>NZ_BMSE01000001.1 GCF_014648995.1 Streptomyces massasporeus
CCTCATCGCCGTACCGACCGGTGTGAAGTTCTTCAACTGGATCGGAACGATGTGGAAGGGCTCGTTGTCCTTCGAGACACCGATGTTGTGGGCCATGGGCTTTCTGATCACGTTCGTGTTCGGCGGGCTGACGGGTGTGCTGCTGGCCTCGCCGCCGATCGACTTCCACGTCTCCGACTCGTACTTCGTGGTGGCGCACTTCCACTACGTGATCTTCGGGACGGTCGTGTTCGCGATGTTCTCCGGCTTCCACTTCTGGTGGCCCAAGTTCACCGGCAGGATGCTGGACGAGCGCCTCGGCAAGATCACCTTCTGGACGCTGTTCATCGGCTTCCACGGCACGTTCCTGGTCCAGCACTGGCTCGGCGCCCAGGGCATGCAGCGGCGGATCCCCGACTATCTGGCGGTGGAGGGCCTGACCACGCTCAACACGGTGTCGAGCGTCTTCTCGTTCCTGCTCGGCATGTCGATGCTGCCGTTCTTCTACAACGTGTGGAAGACGGCGAAGTACGGCGCGAAGGTCACGGTCGACGACCCATGGGGCTACGGCCGCTCCCTCGAGTGGGCGACCTCCTGCCCGCCGCCGCGCCACAACTTCGTCGCCCTGCCGAGGATCCGCAGCGAGTCCCCGGCGTTCGACCTGCACCACGACGCCATCGCGGCGGCGGAGCGGGAGTTGACGCTCCGATGACCGCCATGGAAGGGCTCCCCGCGGACCTGCGGGCGTTCCACAACGAGGTGGAGGGCCATCTGCTGGCCGCCGCCGCACACGAGGAGTCCCGGAACGCCGCCGCCCGCTTCGCCGCCGGGCTCGACTGGCTGCCGGAGGAGCAACGGGCAGAGGTGGAACGGCAGTTCGCGGCGGAACATCTGACCCTCGCCCGGGCGTCGTGGCAGCGCACGGTCCGGCGCGGGGAGGAACTGCGGGGCGAGTACGAGAAGGTGTACCGCGCGCTCCGCGCACGGCTGCTGGCCGGACTGCTGCTGGCGGTCGCGCTGCTGGTGGGGGTGGACCTCGTGGTGCTGGTGTCGGTCTGAGCGGTTCTGGTGCCCCTCGTGCTTTCGCCCGAGCCCCCGTCGTTCGAGGAGCAGGGGGTCGGGTGGAGCCTGGGTCACAGGAAGGGGAGGCGTCAGCGTGCCGTTCGGCGCGCCGTGTTCTCCCGCCACTCCCGGCCGATCGACCGCATCAGGGCCGGGTACACCCCCAGGTACCGGAAAGGTCTGATGCCGAGCATGTACAGGGAGCCGAGGCGGCCGTTGGGCTTCACCAGGACGGCCATCTGGCCGCGGTAGCCGCCGTTCCCGTCGGAGACCCAGCCGATGTGCATCACCCCGTGCATGGTCTTGTTGGCGTACTCGGCGGCCCACTCGTCGTGTGTCTGGAAGACCGAGGTGAAGGGCGCCGCGCTGAGGTCGGGCCCCTGCGGCCCTTCGCGCAGGTCGTCCGGCAGCCGGTCGCGCAGCGTCGCCACCCGGCCGCCGACGCCCGAGTCCGGCTTGTCCCAGCCGAGCAGCGCGCCGAGCTTCCAGCGCACCGCGAAGAGGAAGCGGCCCACGCGGTTGCCGCCGTCCGGACCGCCCTCGCCACCCGCCATCTGCTGGACCAGGTGGTGCAGGTCGTCCGGGCCGCCCGGCGTCGGCAGCGCCCACAGATCCTCGAGCCGGAAGTCGCCGGCGATCTCGTGAATCCGCCAGGGGCGGGACGTGTGGTCGGTCGAGGGAAGGCGCAGATCGCTCATGGCGGATCCTTGTCTATACGGTGGCGTATAGATCGAGCATAGACCCATCTATACGGCTCCGTATACTTGGCCGGGACATGTGAGGGGAGACACAGCATGGGCGCGATCCGTACGCCGCGGGACAAGTGGATCGAGGAGGGTCTGCGGGCACTCGCCGCCGGCGGCCCCGAGGCCGTCCGGGTCGAGGTCCTCGCCCAGGCGCTCGGCGTCAGCAAGGGCGGTTTCTACGGCTACTTCCGCAACCGTGCCGGACTGCTGGAGGAGATGCTCGACACCTGGGAGCGAGCGGTCACCGAGGATGTCATCGAGCGGATCGAGCGCGACGGGGGCGACGCCCGCGAGCGGCTCGGGCGGCTCTTCGACTTCGTGGGTTCGGGCGAGGCCCGCGTGACCAGCGCCGGGGTCGAGCTCGCGATCCGCGACTGGGCCCGGCGCGACGAAGACGTCGCGCGTTGCCTCCGCCGGGCCGACAACCGGCGCATGGACTATCTGCGCGAGCTGTACGGGGCCTTCTGTCCCGACGAGGGCGATGTCGAGGCCCGCTGCCTGATCACCTTCTCGCTGCGCATCGGCGACCACCTCATCGCAGCCGACAACGGCCCGCGCAGCCGCAGGGAGGTCCTCGCCGCGGTCAGGAAGCGGTTGTTGAGCCAATAGCCGGTCAGACCCTGGTCGAGGGGGGCTCCTCGGCACCTGGTTCAGGCGCCGCCGCCGTCCGGCCCCTGGTCCGCGGTGCCGGTCTCTCGGCGGTGGCCGTGAGCCGCTCCGCGGAGCGCGCCGGCGCCGGTCCCGCCCGGCAGGGGCCGGGACCGGTCAGGGGCCGGGCGGCGTGCGGCGTGCGTCGTGGGGCGTGGGGCAGGACGCTCCCCCGCACCCGGCGACTGCCGTCACCCTTCCGGCTTCCACCCCGGCGGCCACAAGATCCCCAGCAACTGCCGGACCAGTTCGTCGACGACCTCGTCGAGGGTCGCGTCGACCCAGCCGGCGCTCCAGTCGTGCAGCAGGCCGTTGACGCTGCCGATGAAACCCGTCGCGGCGAGGCGGTAGTCGCGGGGCGCGGCCTCTCCGCGTGCGGCGGCCGCGTCGGCCTCGGCGCAGATGAGGTCGACCCAGCCGGCCCGGCGGGCGAGCCGCTGCTCCTCCAGCCGGGGGCTGACGCCGATGATCTCGACGAAGGTGATGCGGATCCGGCGCGGGTCGGCGGCGACGTTCCCGGCGTAGGCGCGGAAGATGGCGGTGGCTCGTTCGACGAGCGGCAAGTCCGCCGCGCCCGCGGCCGCCTCCAGGACCGCCGCCTCGGCCCAGCCGTTGACCTGGAGGTGCAGCGCGGCGAGCACGTCCTCGAGGGTGCGGAACTCCTCGTAGAACTGGCGCGTGGACAGCCCGGCCGTCTCGCTGAGGGCCGCGACCGTGGTGGAGCGGAAGCCGGGGGTGTCACCGAACAGTTGGAGCGCGGCGTCGAGGAACCGCCGACGCCGCTCGGCCTGCCGCTCCTGCGCGGTCTTGCCGCCGTAGCGGCCGGTCGGCGCTCTGAGTCTGCCCGGCACCGGCTCTCCCTTCGTTGTTCGACCACTGATTTTGTCGTGCACGCGGTCTTGTGGAGAAGGCCGCCCCTTCCTTACTTTGCAGTAAGTTCACTCTGAAAGCGCGTGTGTTCAGATTCCACCCGCCCAGCTTTGGCATGTCCCACTCACGACGCTCACTCCACGGCAGACCCCACAGCAGAGAGGGGAGCAGTCATGCCCGTCTTCCGACGCCGGCACCTGTGCTCCGTAGCCGCAGCCCTCGCCCTGACCGTCACCGCTCCCGCGACCGCCGCCACCGCGGCCTCCCCGGACTCCTCCGCCGCGCTGCGCGAGGTGCTGTTCGTGGGCAACAACTGGGACGGCACCGCCGATGTCATCCGGTCCTCCGGTGACTTCGCGAAGATCGGTCGCATCGACGTCATCCCCGACAAGGACGAGCGGATGGCGGCGATCAACGCCGATCCGATCAAGTGGATCTACTTCATGGCGATCCGCAACAGCGTCGGCGAGGGCCACGACCAGTTCGTCGACGACATGTACTCCACACCGGACGGGACCTCGGTGGTCGTCTCCCGGCCGAGCTTCGCCGACGTCGTCTCGATCGACCTCGCCTCCGGGAAGCTCAACTGGCGCTTCCCCGTGTCCGGTTACCGCTCCGACCACATGGCCGTCTCCCCCGACGGCAAGCGGGTCGCGGTGTCGGCGTCGACCTCCAACACCGTCCATGTGCTGGACATCGTCTCCGGCAAGGAACTGGGCAAGTTCGGCACCGGCGACAAGCCGCACGAGAACATCTTCACTCAGGACGGCAAGTACATCTACAACATGGCGATCGGCGACGTGAACACGCAGACCGACGCCCCGTGGCTGGACTGGACGAAGGGCGACCGGCGCATCACGGTCGTCGACGCCACGACGTACAAGCAGGTCAAGGTCATCGACATGCGCCCGCAACTGGACGCGCTCGGCCTCAAGGACCACTCCGACGCCGTCCGCCCGGCCGTCTTCTCGCCGGACGAGTCGAAGCTGTACTTCCAGGTCTCCTTCTTCAACGGCTTCTTCGAGTACGACATCGCCACCGACAAGATCACCCGCACCAAGACCCTGCCGAAGAACCCGGCGACCAGCGACGACCGCACGACCTTCGTCAACGACTCGCGCCACCACGGCATCTCGATGAGCCCGGACGGCCGCAAGCTGTGCGTCGCGGGCACGATGGACGACTACGCCACCGTCGTCGACCGCGCCACCCTCCAGGAGGGCCCGCTCGTCACCGCCTCCAAGCCCTACTGGGCCACGGTCAGCGGTGACGGCAAGTCCTGCGTCGTGTCCGAGAGCGGCACCGACCAGGTCACGGCCATCGACTTCGCCACCGGGAAGAAGGTCGTGTCCGTGCCGGTCGGCGACCACCCGCAGCGCGTCCGGCTCGGCCATGTGGCGGCCGGCTGGACGAACCCGCCCGCTAGTTGACCTCCTTCGCCGCCCAGGCCGCCAGTTCGGAGCGGGCCGCGGCGAGCAGATCCGCCGAGGGAGCCGTCGCCCCGTTGGTCACCAGCGCGTAGTGCAGGACACCCGAGTCCGGCGCGGTGAGCAGCAGGCGGCGGCTTCCCGTGCCGCCGGGCTCCTGCGCCACGCCGACCGGTGTCGTCGAGGTGTACGCCGGTGGGGCGTGGACCGCGCCCAGGTCGGAGACGACCGTGGTGGACGCGGTCGGGAAGCTCGCCGGCAGGTGCAGTTCGGTGGGCGCCGAGCCGCCGTCGGAGCGCCACAGCAGCAGCCCGTACTGTCCTGACCCCACGAGTCGTTGCACGTTCGGCAGGGAGCCGGGTACCGGGTTCCAGGCCAGGGTCGTCGACCCGTCCCGGGAGCGGTCCTCGTAGGTGAAGCCGACGGTCCGGCCGGCCGTGGCGCTGGGGTAGAGGCGGTCCAGGAGCCGGGCGTCCTGGCGCAGCACCGGTGTGCCGGAGTCGTCGAGGCGTACGGCGGAGAGGTCCTCGTCGTTCCAGGCGTCGCCGGTGGTGAGCACCTTGTCGGGGTTGCCGTTCATCAGCTCGTGATGGCGGCCGGTGTAGATGTCCCACTGCCACTGGGAGCCGGAGAGCACGGATCCCGAGGCGGCCGGGTCGGTCCACCAGTCGGCGCCCTTGAGGCGTGAGTCGAGGGCCTGGTACATCGCCTTGAGGACCGTCGGCGCCTTGTCGGAGACGTTGCCGGCCAGGGGGTGTCCGAACTCGCTGACGACGGCGGCCGTCTGCGCGGCGGCGGCGCGGTCGCGGACGGTGCGGAAGTCGCCCGCGTACTGGCCGTCGGCGGCCTTGCCCCACATGAAGACGCCGGAGATGGCCTTCTGGTCGTAGAAGTGGGTGTTGAAGACGTAGCGCGGCCCGAGTTTGCCGGCGTCGAGCAGGCCGCCCTCCTGCTTCTGGAAGTCGAGGTTGGCGTTCCAGAAGAGGTTCGGCTCGACGAAGGCGGGCTTGTCTCGCCAGCCGGCCGTGTCCATGCGGGCCCGGAACCTCTCGTAGAACGGCCAGAGCACGTCCTTCTCCCAGGCGCGGCTGGTCTGGCCGGAGTCGTACACACCCGCGTGCGGCTCGTTGTACGGGTCGAAGCCGACGACGCCCTTGAACTGATCGGCGCTCAGGTGCTGCTGGACGTAGGCCATGGTCTTCTGAGCTGTGTCGAGGAAGGCGTCCTGCACGCCGTGCGCGTTGTGCCAGAAATCGTACGTGGCACGTGTCACCGCCTGGTTCTGGGTGATGTTCTGCCCCCAGAAGAGGCAGATCCCGCAGGACTCGTCCGGGTAGTTCCCGGCGTCCACCGCCCACTTGGGCGCGCCGTCACCGGTGTACCAGCTGTCGGTGTCGAACAGGTGCCGGGAGTAGAGGTCCTGGTGGAAATCGGGGTAGACGCGGATGCCGGCGTCGAGGAAGGCCTTCATCTGGTCGGTCGCGGCGGCCAGGTAGGCCGTGTCGACCTGGCCGCGCTCGGGCTCGGCGTACGCCCAGGAGAGCAGGAAGCGGACGGTGTTGCCGCCGCCGAGGGCGCGCAATGCGGTCGCCGACTTACGGGCGTCGGCGACCGAGGCGAAGGGCAGGCCCTTGTTCTCCGCGAGCTTGGTCTCACCGGAGACGTTGTAGCCGCGCAGCACGATCTCGCGGCCGTGGGCGTCGGTGAAGCGGCCGTCCCGCACGGTGACGGCCGGGTCGTCGAACCAGAGGGAGCCGGGAGGAGGAGCGGCGGTGGCCGGCGGGACGCCTGCCACCGACACGGAGCCGAACAGGACGACCAGGACAACCAGCAGACGCGCTCGGATAGTCGGCATGTCCACTACAGTCCGGCGATATCAGGACACCGTCAACACCTCTGACTCTGGAGTAAGTTCTGCTCGGCCGACCCTCACACTTCAGCCACTCACCCTCCGTGTCACGTTCAACACGTACTCCTTCCTGTTCAGCGGGTTGTGGTCGGTGCGCGGGCGCTCGGGGATCGTGCCGTGGGTGACCGGCGCGTAGCGGGCGAAGGAGCTCTCCAGCTCGCCCTCGCCGCGGGTGAGTCCCGGCAGCTGGTGTTCGAGGGCGTGCACCCGGGCGGCCGGTACCGTGCCTTCGAGGACACAGACGTCCTCCCGGTTCCGCGTCGTCTCGGGCACGGCCCCGAGCCCGGCGAGGACCGGCAGCAGGGCGCCGAGGGTGTCGGCGGGCGCCTCGACGCGGAAGCGGTGCATCGGCTCGTGGACCCGCGTCCCGGCCCGCCGCAGCGCCTCGATCAGCACCAGCGGGGTCACGCCGCGGAAGTCGGCCCCCGTGCTCGACATGCTCTTGTCGAAGCCCTGGTGGGCGTGACTCTGCCGGGGCGAGTAGCCGCTGTGGGTCATGGTGACCACGCAGTCGGTGACCTGCCAGCCGTGCAGACCCTGGTCGAGGGTCTCGCGCACGGTGTCCTCGACGGCTTTGAAGAAGGCGTACGGCATCGATCCGAGCTCCACCTCCAGCCGGAAGCCGACACCCGAGCCGACCGGCGCGGGGTCGACGCGCAGGCCGACGGTCGCGAGGAACGGGTTCGGGTCCTTCTTGTTGAACTCCACGGCCTGCCCGGTGCCGACGGGCCGTTCGACGCAGAGCGGAGTCGTCTCGCGGAAGGTGACGTCGAGGCCGTACTCCTCGGCGAGGGTGGCCTGGATGACCTCCTTCTGCACCTCGCCGTACAGCGAGACCGAGGTCTCCTGGCGGCGTTCGTCGCGGCGCAGGCCGATCAGCGGGTCCTGTTCGGCGAGTTGGGTGAGCGCGAGGTGCAGCGCTCCCCGGTTCACGCCCGGACCGGGGACGACGACCGTCTCCAGGGTCGGCGGGGCGAAGAAGTGCTCGTACGCCGTGCGGGGTTCGCCGATCGCGTCGCCGATCCGGATGTCGCCGAGCCCGGTGAGGCGGGCGATCCGGCCGGCGGCGACGGAGTCCTCACGAGTGTCCGTGCCGTGGCCGAAGACGCTGATGCCGGTGATCCGGCCTTCGGCGCCGTCCGTGCCGAAGGGGACCCGGTCGCGGGTGCGCAGGGTCCCGGAGAACATCCGGGCGTAGGCGACCTTCTCCCCCGCCGGGCCCCGGTCGACCTTGAACACGGTGGCGGAGACCGGCCCGTCCGCGTCGCCGTCTGCAGCCGGAAGCAGCGTTTCGATGCCGGACAGGAGCGCCTTCACTCCCGCGCCCGTGGCGGCGGAGCCGAAGTAGACCGGGTGGACGAGCGCCTCCCCGGTCTGCGCGGCGAGGGACCTGTGCAGCGCTGCGTCCGTGACGGTGTTCTCGACGTACGCGGCCAGCAGGGCGTCGTCGTGCCCGGTCAGGACGTCGAGGGCGGCGGCCGGTCCGAGCCCGGGAATGAAGCGGGCCGCGCGGGTGCCGAGGCCGGCGGCGGTCCCCATCGGCACGATCGCCGGGGTCAACCGGGCCGAGATCTCCCGCAGCACCGCCTCGTGGCGCGCCCCGCTCCGGTCGATCTTGTTGACGAAGAGCAGGGTCGGGATGCGCAGCCGCCGCAGCGTCCGCATCAGCACCCGCGTCTGCGCCTGCACCCCTTCGACGGCGGAGATCACCAGGACGACGCCGTCCAGCACGCCGAGGACGCGCTCCACCTCGGCGATGAAGTCCGGGTGGCCTGGGGTGTCGATGAGGTTGACGGTCACGCCGTCGAGCGGGAAGGAGACGACGGCGGACTTGATGGTGATGCCGCGCCGGCGCTCCAGGGCGAGGGTGTCGGTGCGGGTGTTCCCGTCGTCGACACTGCCGATCTCGTCGATCACCCCGGCCGAATGGAGCAGCCGCTCGGTCAGGCTGGTCTTACCGGCGTCGACATGGGCGAGAATTCCCAGGTTGAGCATGTGCACGAAGCGTCATGTCCTTTGGAGAGAGGTCCTTTCCTGACTGGGGGGACATGCACGCAGTGCGCATCTGGCGCTCCTTCGGACTCGGTGACGTCGCTGTCCTGAGCAGTGCAGCAGACCGGCACGGAGAGCCACAACGGAATTAACCGCTGCCGGGGTACCCGGCGGGGTGCGCGCAAGGAAGGGAGCGGCTCGTGCGTGACGTTCTCCCGGTGCTCGGCCGCTGGTACGCGGCCGGGGTGCCGTTCGGACTCGCGACGGTCGTCCAGGTCAGCCGCAGTGCGCCGCGCGACCCGGGCGCGGCGATGGCGGTGGGCCCGGACGAGGAGGTCGTGGGCAGCGTCTCCGGGGGCTGTGTCGAGGGTGCGGTGTTCGAGCTGGCGCAGGAGGTCGCCGCGGGCGGCGAGGCCCGTCT
This sequence comes from Streptomyces massasporeus, assembly GCF_014648995.1. Taxonomy (GTDB): domain Bacteria; phylum Actinomycetota; class Actinomycetes; order Streptomycetales; family Streptomycetaceae; genus Streptomyces; species Streptomyces massasporeus. Next base: position 9,055 of record NZ_BMSE01000001.1, read on the forward strand.
CGAGACCTTCGGCTACAGCGACGAGGACGCCTTCGCGGTCGGCCTGACCTGCGGCGGCGAGATCACTCTGCTCGTGCGCGCGGTCACGGCCGAGCGGGATCCCGGCTTCGGCGCCGTCGCGGACTCGGTCGCGGCGGGCGAGCCGGTCACCGTGGCGACCGTGACCGACGGCCCGGCCCCGCGCGGGGCGGCCCTCGCCGTCTGGCCGGACCGGACCCTCGGCACGCTCGGCGCGAGCGGCCTGGACGCGGCCGTGACCGCCGACGCCCGCGGCGAACTCGCTCTCGGCGCCACCGGCCTGCGGCACTATGGGCCCGAGGGGCAGCGCCGCGAGGACTCCGTGAGCATCTTCCTGCAGTCCTTCGCGCCGCCGCCGCGGATGCTGGTCTTCGGCGCGATCGACTACGCCGCGGCCGTGGCCCGCATCGGGGACTTCCTCGGCTACCGGGTCACCGTCTGCGACGCCCGCCCCGTCTTCGCCACGCCCCGGCGCTTCCCGGAGGGCGTCGAGGTGGTCGCCGAGTGGCCGCACCGCTATCTGCGCGACACCACCACGGACGAGCGCACGGTGATCTGCGTCCTCACCCACGACCCGAAGTTCGACGTGCCGCTGCTGACGGAGGCGCTGCGCCGCCCGGCCGCCTACATCGGGGCGATGGGCAGCCGCCGCACCCACGCCGACCGGGCGGAACGGCTGGCCGAGGCCGGGCTCACGGAGCGCGAGCTGTCCCGGCTGCGCTCACCGGTCGGCCTCGACCTCGGGGCGCGTACACCCGAGGAGGTGGCGGTGTCCGTCGCCGCCGAGATCGTGGCGCTGCGGTGGGGCGGCACCGGCGCGCCGCTGACCGCGACGGAGGGGACGGTCCATCCGTACCGTTCCTCCTGAATCCCCAGTGCACTTCCGCACTTCCGCACTTCCGCACTTCACCGAAGGGAATCCCATGATCTTCATCACCGCGAAGTTCCGCGTCCGCCCCGAGCACGCCGACCGCTGGCCCGAGATCGCAGCCGATTTCACCCGGGCGACGCGCGCCGAGCCCGGCTGCCTGTGGTTCGACTGGTCGCGCAGCGTGGACGAGCCGTCGGAGTACGTCCTCGTCGAGGCCTTCCGCGACGACGAGGCCGGAGCCGCACACGTGCAGTCCGCGCACTTCAAGGCCGCGCAGCAGACGCTGCCCCCGCATCTGGCCGAGACGCCGCGCATCGTGAACGCGAACGTCCCGCAGGACGACTGGTCGCTCCTCGGGGAGATGGCGGTGCCGGGACAGGAGTAGCTCGCCGCCCGGGGCCGGCCGCCCGCGTGAGCCGTGAGTCGGGGCGCTCCAGCTCTTGCCTCGGACGGCCGGCACCCGTACGCTCACGGCCATACCGACTGGGCGGTATGTAGCCGAGGAGAGGCGCCGGAGATGAGCACGATCAACCGCCAGATACGCCTGGCCGCACGTCCCGTGGGAGAGCCGCGCCCCACAGACTGGGAGCATGCCGAGGAGCCGACGGCGCAGCCGGGCGACGGGGAGTTCCTGGTGCAGGTGCTCTGTCTGTCGATCGACCCGGCGATGCGCGGTTGGATGAACGCGGGCAGGTCCTACATCCGGCCGGTGGAGATCGGCGAGGTGATGCGCGCCGGCGCGGTGGGCAGGGTGGTCGCCTCCCGGCACTCCGGATTCGCGGTCGGCGACCATGTGTCGGGCACGTTCGGCGTGCAGGAGTACTGCGTGTCGGACGGGCGCGGCGTGACCAAGGTCGACCCCGCGGTCGCTCCCCTGCCGACCTTTCTCGGCACGCTCGGCATGTCGGGCCTGACGGCCTACTTCGGCCTGATCGAGGTCGGGCGTCCCGAGCCGGGGCAGACCGTCGTGGTCTCCGGAGCGGCCGGGGCCGTCGGCAGCGTCGTCGGGCAGATCGCCAAGATCCTCGGATGCAGGGTCATCGGCATCGCCGGCGGCGAGGCCAAGTGCCGCCTGGTGGTGGACGAGTTCGGATTCGACGCCGCGATCGACTACCAGAGCGAGGACGTCCGCAAGGCCCTGCGCGAACACGCACCCGACGGCGTCGACGTGTACTTCGACAACGTCGGCGGCGACGTTCTGGACGCCGTGCTGCTGCGGCTGGCGCGCGGCGCCCGCGTCGTGGTCTGCGGCGCGATCTCCCAGTACAACAGCACCAAGCCGCAAGGCCCCGCCAACTACCTGTCGCTGCTGGTGAACCGCGCCTCCATGACGGGCATCGTGGTCTTCGACTACGCCGATCGGTACGCGGAGGGCATCGCGCAGATGGCCACGTGGCGGGCGGAGGGCCGGCTGAAGTCCCTGGAGGACGTGGTGTCCGGCTCGGTCGCGGAGTTCCCCGACACCCTGATGCGCCTGTTCCGTGGTGACAACCACGGCAAGCTGGTGCTGAAGATCGCCGACTGACCGGGCCGAGGGGAGGGAGAGATCCGATGAAGGCACTGACCTACCACGGCCGTCACGACATCCGCTTCGGGGACGTCCCCGACCCGGCCGTCACCGGGCCCGCCGACGCGGTGGTACGGGTGACTGCGGCCGGCATCTGCGGCAGCGACCTGCACATCTACGGTGGCAACGGGTTCAGCCCGGACCTGGGCTACACACCGGGACACGAGTGCGTCGGCGTGGTCGTCGACACCGGCAGCCAGGTCACCCGCTTCAAGCCCGGCGACCGGGTCCTGGTGCCCGCCTCTGTCGGCTGTGCGCAGTGCCGGCAGTGCGCGGCCGGGTTCACCGCCCGGTGCGAGCGCGCCACGTCGGCGACGGAGCTCTGCTACGGAGTCGGTCCGAAGCTCCCGGGCAGCCAAGCCCAGGCCCTGGCGGTGCCCTGCGCCGACGTCAATCTGGTGCACCTGCCCGAGGACATCTCCGACGAGGCCGCCGTCGTCCTGACGGACAACGCCCCCACCGCCTGGTACGGCTGCCGCCGTGCCCGTATCCAGCCCGGTGAGACCGTCCTGGTCGTCGGCCTCGGCCCGGTCGGGCTCATGGCCGCTCAGTCGGCCTTCGCGATGGGCGCGGCACGGGTGCTGGGCGTGGACCTGGTCGCGGAGCGCCGCGCCTTCGCGTCCGGCCTGGGCGTCGAGCCGGTCGAGGGTGACGACGTACGGGCGGCCATCCGGGACATGACCGCCGGCCGCGGGCCGGACGCCGTCGTCGAGGCGGTGGGTTCCGACGCCACCATCGGGCTCGCCCTCAAGGCCGTCCGGCAGGCCGGCCGGGTCAGCGTCATCGGGGTCAGCCAGAACAAGGCGTTCCCGTTCCACATGTACCTGGCGCAGGTCAAGGAACTGGAGTTCGCGATCGGGCTGTGCTCGGTGCACTACGAACTCCCTCCCCTGATCGCCCTCACCCGTGCCGGACGGATCAAGCCCGAGGTGGTGGTCTCCCACCGCTTCGCCCTCTCCGACGGGCCGGCGGCGTACGAACTGTTCGCCGGCCGCTCCGACGGCGTCCGCAAGATCGTGCTCGACCCGACGGGCTGACCGCTCACGCCTCTTCACTGCCGGGTGTTCAGCCGGTCTCCTAGGGTGATTCCCTCGGAAACCGGAGGCCGCCATGCCACAGCGCGACGAAGACGCCCGACCGACCCGACCGCGGCTGAAGCCGCTCCCCGAAGAACAGTGGGACCCCCGCACCCGGGAACTGCTGGCCGTCGCTCCCCACGATCCCGGGGGCGGGGTCCCGAACATCTTCACCACGCTCGTGCGCCACCCCGATCTCTACGAGCAGTTCCTGCCGTTCGGCGGCCAGCTGCTCGGCAGGGGTCGGCTGCCGGGAGACGTGCGCGAGTTGCTGATCCTGCGCACCGCCTGGAACACCCGGTCTCGGTACGAGTGGGGGCGGCACCTTCCCCTGGCCAGGGCCGAGGGCGTCACGGACGCGGACATCGATCGCATCGGCGAAGGGCCGGAGGCACCCGGCTGGACGGACCTCCAGAGGCACCTGATCCGTGCGGCGGACGAGTTGCACGGCGATGCCACGATGTCCGACGCGACCTGGGAGGGTCTGGCCGAGCACTTCGGCGAGGCCGAACTGATCGAGATCGCCATGCTGGTGGGGCAGTACCACATGGTGGCCTTCTTCCTGAACGCCACCGGTGTGGAACTGGATTCCGGCTTCGACAGCACCGGCTTCGCGGAGGGACGACTGGGGACCTAGGTGGCTCGCTGCGAGCCGGCGTCCACCGGTCTGCGGCCCCACGCGGAGATCATCGGCGAGGTGGCGAGGTCCAGGCGTCCCGCCTCGACGGCGGCGAGATGCCCGTCGATCTCCTCGTGCGTGGCGAGCCCTGCGGCGACGAGCCTGTCCCGCACCTGCCGGACGGTGGCCGCCTCCAGGATGTCGCAGGCGGGCGAGGTGACCGGGAAGTAGGCGTCGGCCTCGACGTCCACGAGGCCCGCCTCGCGCAGTAGTCGCGGGAGTCGGCGTCCGTAGGAGAGATCGGCACCGCGCCGCCGCAGCAGTTCCCGGAAACCGGCGCGGAGCCGGTTCGCCCGCTCCTGCTCGGGGCCGTGCTGGTCGGGGCAGATCAGCGGCTGCAGCGCGGGGTCGGCGTCCTCGACCAGCAGCAGCCCGCCGGGGCGCAGTGCTCCGATCATGGCGCGCAGCGCGGCGTCGCGCTCGGTGACGTGGACCAGCACGAGACGGGCGTGCACCAGGTCGAAGGGGCCGGGCGGCGGATCGTCGCGGCCGACGTCGTGCCGGAGCACTTCGACGCCCTCGGTGGCGGCCGTCCCGGTCCAGGAGACGTCGATGTCGGTGGCGAGCACGCGCCCGGTGGGCCCGACCCGCTCGCGCAGCCACGCCGCCACGCTCGGCCCGCCGGCCCCGACCTCCCAGCACCGCCACCCCTCGGCGATGCCGGCCGCCTCGACGTGCCGGAACGTGGAGGCGTCGAAGAGGGCAGCCAGCGCGTCGAAGCGCGTCCCGGCCTCGGCCTGCCGGTTGTCCAGGAGATATCCCTCGTCCCGACCCATGCGCCGATCATGTCACGACGCGGGCAGGGCGGTTCAGCGCGGTGGGCGGGGCGGCAGCCGGTGCAGTTCCACGTCCGTGAGCCGCCCCTCGGCGATCGTGGCGGTCATGTACGTGCAGTGGGGCTGGCGGCGCCGGTCCGTCGGGGAGCCCGGGTTCAGCAGCCGCAGGCCGGAGGGGGCCGTGGTGTCCCAGGGGATGTGGCTGTGGCCGAAGACCAGCACGTCCAGATCGGGGAAGCGGGCGGCACACCGCTGCTCCCGGCCCTGCTTGGCACCCGTCTCGTGGATCACGCCGAACCGCACCCCGCCCAGTTCCACGTACGCCACCTCGGGCAGCCGGGCGCGCAGATCGGGCCCGTCGTTGTTGCCGTACACCCCGACGAGCCTGCGACAGCGGGCCTCCAGCAGATCGAGGGTCTCCACGTCGACCCAGTCCCCGGCGTGGAACACGACGTCGGCCATCGGGAGTTCGGCGAGCAGGGGGGCGGGCAGTTCCCTGGCCCGCTTGGGCAGGTGGGTGTCCGACAGAAGGAGCAGGCGCACCTCCTCAGCCTAGGGGCTGCGAGCCGCTCCCGCCCGCAACCCGCTTGACCGCGAACAGACAGACGCCGCAGCTCAGTTGCCCTGCCCGCGGAGATGATCACGGCGAGGTCTCGAAAGGTGAGGCGACCTCGCCCAGCGGGTTAGCATCGGGCAACACGCAGTACAACAGGACGTCTACGGCAAGCGACCCGAAGGGGCCCGGAAACCCGATGCCGGTCAAGGTCAGCGTCATCGTCCCCGTGTACAACCCGGGGATCTACATCGAGGACTGCATCTCCTCGCTGCAGCGGCAGTCGCTGCCTCCCGACGAGTTCGAGGTGATCTTCGTCGACGACGGCTCGACCGACGAGACCCCGGCCCGGCTCGACGCGCTCGCCGCCGAGGACCCCCGGATGAAGGTCATCCACCAGGAGAACTCCGGCTGGTCGGGCAAGCCCCGCAACGTCGGCATCGAGGCCTCCCGGGGCGAGTTCGTGATGTTCGTCGACAATGACGACTACCTGGGCGACGAGGCCCTGGAGCGGATGTACGACTACGGCACGGCCAACGGCGCCGACGTCGTCGTGGGCAAGATGGCCGGCAAGAACCGCGGGGTGCCGGTGGAGCTGTTCCGCCGCAACCACCCGCGTGCCACCGTCGAGAACGCCCCGCTCATCGACAGCCTCACCCCGCACAAGATGGTCCGCCGGGCCTTCCTGGACCGCATCGGCCTGCGCTTCCCCGAGGGCAGACGGCGCCTGGAGGACCACGTCTTCATCGCGGAGGCGTATCTGCGCGCGGAGAACGTCTCGGTGCTCAGCGACTACGTCTGCTACTACCACATCCGGCGGGACGACGGCTCCAACGCGGGCTTCGAACGCTTCGATCCCGTCGGCTACTTCAAGAACCTGCGCGAGGCCCTCGACGTCGTCGAGCAGTACACGGAGCCGGGTCCGGTGCGCGACCGGCTGTTCCGGCGGTGGCTGCGCGTGGAGATGGTGGAGCGGCTGCGGGCCCGGCGCCTGCTGAACCTGCCGGACGACTACCGCCGCGAGCTGTTCGGGGAGATCCACGAGGTCGTCGTCGAGCGCTTCGGACCCGGTGTCGCCGCCGGACTGCAGCCGACACAGCAGGTCATCGCCGCGCTGACGGCGGCCGACCGCTACGACGACGTGGTGGCCTTCGCGGAGTGGGAGGCGGGTGTCGCCCCCACGGCGGCCCCCGGGGACATCGAGTGGCGTGACGGTTCGCTCCGTATCGGCTTCACGGCCGAGTACCTGTCCGGCGGCGAGCCGATGCTGTTCCCCGCCGACGCCGGGGCCGCGCCGCTGACCGACGTACCGAAGGACGTGACCGAGGCGGTGCGCTGGGTGGCCTCGGAGACCGCCGCACGGTTCGGGCAGGCCACGGCCGATCTGCTGCTGCGGGAGCGCACCAGCGCCGCCCAGTACTTCCAGCCGGTGGAGTTCACCCGCGAGACCGTGCCGGTCGGGGACGGCGAGGAGGTCCGGCTGGTGCTGCGGGGGACCGCCACGGTCGACCCGGGCGTCCTGCCGCGTGACGGCGCCTGGGACGCACTCGTCCGGGTGAAGTCGGGCGGCTGGACCAAGGAGTGCCGGCTGGGCCCGGCGCCGCGCGAGGACCGGCCCGTGCCCTCTGCGGGGGTCGTCGGCGACCGCCCGGTCCTGCCGTACTGGACCACACCGCACGGCAACCTCTCCCTGGAACTCGGCGCGCGCGGCAAGCGGCTCGGGCTGGGCCGCGTGGAGCTGGGGGACGTCACCGTCTCCGACGACCGGTTCCGGGTGCTGCTCCCGCTGCACGTCCCGGGCGACTCGCGGGTGCGGCTGAGGTTCGTCTCCTCCCGCCGGATCCTGGAGACACCGGGCACCCTCTCCCCCGACGCGGGCCGGCCGGGCTCGGTGCTGGAGGCGGTCCTGCCCGAGGACCTCTCGGACGACGTCTGGCGGGTGGCCGTGTGCCCGAACCCGGGCTCCGACCGGGCCCGTTTCGCCGGTCTGCCGTTCGCGCTGCGGGTCGGGGGCGGGAGCGTGCTGGTGACGCCGGTGCCGGGGCCCGGTGTCGCGCTGCGGCTGGCCCGGCGCGCCCGGCGGGTGCTCGGTACCGCCCGCCGGAAGGTGAACTCCCGTATCAGGACCGGAGGGCGGTGACGGCATGCGACCGCTGGGAATAGCAGGCTCCTGGGTACTCGAGCCCAAGATCTTCCCGGATGACCGGGGAAGCTTCCACGAGTGGTACCGCGGTGCGGAGTTCCGCGAGGCGACGGGGCACGACCTGTCGCTGGCCCAGGCCAACTGCTCGGTCTCCAGGCGGGGCGTGCTGCGGGGTGTGCACTTCGCCGACGTGCCGCCCAGTCAGGCCAAGTACGTCACGTGCGTCCGCGGTGCCGTCCTGGACGTGGTGGTCGACATCCGCGTGGGCTCCCCCACCTATGGGACGTGGGAGGCCGTACGGCTCGACGACGACACGCGGCACGCAGTGTTCCTCGCGGAGGGCCTCGGTCACGCCTTCATGGCCCTCACGGACGACGCGACGGTGGTCTACCTGTGCTCGGAGGGCTACGCCCCGGGCCGTGAGCACGGCATCCACCCCTTGGACCCGGCGCTGGGCATCGAGTGGCCCGAGGGCATCACCCCGCTCCTGTCCCCCAAGGACGAGCAGGCCCCGACGCTCGCCGAGGCGGAACGCCAGGGGCTTCTGCCCTCGTACGAGGCGTGTCTGGCGTACTACGAGGAACTGCGGAGCGGGCAGGGGGCGTAGCCCTCGGCCCGAGCTCGGACACACCGCAGGCCCGGACGCGATCGGCGTCCGGGCCTGCGCTACGTGCGGGGAAGGAGCATCGGCGCCGGCCGCCCCCGAGCGGTGGCCGGCGCCGTCGTTCAGCGGCTCACGCCGACCTGCTGCAGGGCCTTGCGCAGGGGCTCCCAGCCGATGGAGCGGGGCAGGCCGCGGTTGCGGGCCTGGGCGAGGGGGCGCCAGAAGCCGGCTTCCAGGAGGGTCTCGGGGCGGACCGCACCGGCCCGCTCCAGGATCGCCTCGGGGACCTTCTGCGGGTCGGGGATCTTGTACTCGGCCATGATCTCGTCGTACTTGTCGTGCAGGACCCGGTTGTCCGGGTCGGCGCCGAAGACGACCAGCTGGCCGGTGGGGGCGGTGTCCACCTGCACCGTGACCAGGTCCGGGCGGTAGCGGGCCAGCACCTCGGTGATCTTGTAGACGTCGCCGGTCCAGGCGTTGGTGTGCCGGTCCCGGGCCGCCTCGTCCACGCTGCGCGGCAGCATGTCGTCGAGGACGATCACACTGCCCCAGTCCGAGTACTTCTCGACGTTCATGAAGTCGCGCAGCGCGAACTCGAACAGGTGCATGCCGTCGATGAACGACAGGTCCAGCGTCGTCTTGCGCCAGTAGCCGATCGGGCTGCGGCCACGGCGCAGGTTGCGCAGCGGGTGACGGCCGCCCTTGAGGTGCTGGAGGGGATTGTCACGCGCGAAGAAGTCGTCGCTGGTGGCCTTCACCAGGTGGACGTCGCACCTCAGCTCCGAGACCACCTTGAAGGCGGGGTCGATCGCGATGCTGGGGACGCGGGACAGCGTCAGGCTGCGCCCGTCGTTGACGCCGATCTCCAGGTAGTTGCGATTGGCGCTGACCTTGTGCAGTTCCCGGAGGAACTCATGGCGTTTCACGAGGAAGACCTTCCTTGCGGATGCGGGGCAGTGCTTCGTGCAGGGCGGAGCGCCAGTCGCGCGGCAGCGGCAGGCCGATCTCCTGCCAACGGCGGTGCGCGAGGGCGCTGTACGCCGGGCGGGGCGCGGGCCGGGGGAAGGCCGCGCTGCTGGTGGGGCGCACCCGGTCCGGGTCGGCGCCGATGAGGGAGAACACCTCCCGGGCGAGGTCGAACCAGGTCGCCTCGCCGGAGTTGGTCGCGTGGAAGACGCCGTGCGCCTCGAGGCCGAGCCGGGGGCCGAGGTCGGCGATCCGCTCGGCGACGTCCGCGCTCCAGGTCGGCTGCCCGCGCTGGTCGTCGACGACGTCGAGGGTGTCCCGGCGGGCTTCCAGTCCGATCATGGTGCGGACGAAGTTGGAGCCGTGGACGCCGTAGAGCCACGCCGTGCGCAGCACCGCGCTCGCCCCGGGGAGTTCCTCCAGCACGGCCCGCTCCCCGGCCAGTTTGGTACGGCCGTAGGCGGTGCGGGGGCCGGTCGGGTGGTCCTCCGGGTAGGGGGTGGTGCGGGCCTCGCCGGAGAAGACGTAGTCCGTGGAGACGTGGATCAGGCGGGCGTCGTGCGCGGCGCAGGCCCGGGCCAGCAGGCGCGGGCCGTCGCCGTTGATCTCCAGGGCGCGGGCCTCGTCCGTCTCGGCGTCGTCGACGGCCGTGTAGGCGGCGCAGTTCACGACCACGTCGGGGCGGTGCTCCCGCACGGCGGAGTCGACGGCCGGGGGGCTGGTGATGTCCAGGGCCGCGCGGTCGAGGCCGACGACGCTCCCGCCGCGGCGCGTGAGTTCCTCGACGACGTCACGGCCGAGCATCCCGCCCGCGCCGGTGATCAGCCACCTCATGCCCGCTCCTGGGCGACGCGCTGCTTCAGGGGCTCCCACCAGGCCCGGTTGTCGCGGTACCAGGCGACGGTCTCGGCGAGGCCGGTGGTGAAGTCGTGGCGGGGGCGGTAGCCGAGTTCGTCGCGGGCCTTGGAGCAGTCGACGGAGTAGCGCAGGTCGTGGCCCTTGCGGTCCTCGACGTACTCCACCCGGTCCCAGTCCGCACCGCAGGCGTCCAGGAGCAGGCCGGTGAGTTCCTTGTTGGTGAGTTCGGTGCCGCCGCCGATGTTGTAGACCTCGCCGGGACGGCCCTTGGTGCGGGCGAGGTCGACGCCCTGGCAGTGGTCGTCGACGTGCAGCCAGTCGCGGATGTTGCGGCCCTCCCCGTACAGCGGCACCTTGTGGCCGTCGAGGAGGTTGGTGACGAACAGCGGGACGACCTTCTCGGGGAACTGGTGCGGGCCGTAGTTGTTGGAGCAGCGCGTGACGCGCACGTCCAGGCCGTGGGTGCGGTGGTAGGCCAGCGCGAGGAGGTCGGAGGAGGCCTTGGAGGCCGAGTAAGGCGAGTTCGGCTGGAGCGGGTGGTCCTCCGGCCACGAGCCGGTCTCGATGGAGCCGTAGACCTCGTCGGTGGAGACGTGCACGAAGGGGCCCGTGCCGTGGCGCAGGGCGGCGTCCAGCAGGGTCTGGGTGCCGAGGACGTTGGTGCGGACGAAGTCGGCGGCGCCGCTGATCGAGCGGTCGACATGGGACTCGGCGGCGAAGTGCACGACCTGGTCCGCGTCGGCCATCAGCTTGTCGACCAGTTCGGCGTCGCAGATGTCGCCCTGCACGAACTCCAGCCGCGGGTGGGTCAGTTCGAGGTTGTCGAGGGTGCCGGCGTAGGTGAGCTTGTCCAGCACGGTGATGCGCGGCGCGTCGGGCGCCTCCGAGGCGAGCAGGGCCCGGACGTAGCGGGAGCCGATGAACCCGGCGGCGCCGGTGACGAGGAGGTTCATGAAGTGATCTGCACCTTGCTGTGATCTCCGAGGACGAGACGGTGGGCGCTGGGAACGCTGGGGGCGGGGGTCACCTCGACGTGCCGGCCGATCAGCGAGGCCTCGATGCGGCCGACGCCCTGGATCGAGGAGTCCCGTAGCACGATGGAGAACTCCAGCTCGCTGTCGGTGATCCGGCAGTTCTCGGCGACGGAGGTGAAGGGGCCGACGTAGGAGTTGCTGACGACGGTGCCCGAGCCGATGACGACGGGTCCGACGACACGGGAGTTGACGATCCGGGCACCCTCTTCGAGCACGACGCGCCCGATGGTCTCCGACGCGTCGTCCACCTCGCCGTCGATGCGGCGCTCCATGGCTTCGAGGACCGTGCGGTTCACCTCGAGCATGTCGCCGACGTTGCCGGTGTCCTTCCAGTAGCCCTTGATGACCGTGGAGCGCACGTCGGCGCGGGTGTCGATCAGGTGCTGGATGGCGTGGGTGATCTCCAGTTCGCTGCGCCAGGAGGGTTCGATGGCGCGGACCGCCTCGTGGATGAGGGGCGTGAACATGTAGACGCCGACGAGCGCGAGATCGCTCTTGGGCTGGTCGGGCTTCTCCTCCAGGCCGATCACCTGGCCGGACGGGTCGAGTTCGGCGACGCCGAAGGCGCGCGGGTCGGCCACGCGCGTGAGCAGGATCTGGGCGTCGGGCCGGTTGCCGCGGAACTCCTCGACGAGGCCGGTGATGCCGCCGACGATGAAGTTGTCGCCGAGGTACATCACGAAGTCGTCGTCACCGAGGTAGTCCCGGGCGATCAGCACCGCGTGGGCCAGCCCGAGGGGCCGCTCCTGGGGGATGTAGGTGACCTTGAGGCCGAACTTCGACCCGTCCCCGACCGCTTCCTCGATCTCCTCGGCGGTCTCCCCGACGATCATGCCGACGTCGGTGATACCGGCCTCGGCGATCGATTCCAACCCGTAGAACAGCACGGCCTTGTTGGCCACGGGCACCAGTTGTTTGGCCGACGTGTGCGTGATCGGCCTCAGTCTTGTTCCTGCGCCGCCGGACAGCACGAGAGCCTTCATTCGGTTCACCTTAGTCGTGATCCGGCGGATGTGAACATCACTTCTTTTAGTTGTCGATGCGCGGAGTTACTCGGATCGACACCGCGCGGTCCACGAGGGAGGTATCAGTCCTCACCCCGGACGATGTTCCACTCCGCCCCGGAGTGCGTCACTCCGGGCGTGCCCCGGTCCTCGACGGCGGGGAGGCAGGTGCGCAGCGCGGCCTTTCCGCGCAGACGGCGTGCCTTCGACCAGCCGGTCTCGTGCTGACGGACGACGGGCTTCTCACTGGTGTCCATGGACTCCACGACTCATCATCTTCCTTCTGCTTCCACTGCTGTTCGAGTCCCCAGTGAAAAACCGAACAAACCCGGACCGGAGCACCTGCGGCGCGATGCCGAACTGCGGTGCTGCGACCCGGGGTTCGGAGGATGTGTTCGGAAGACGCGTTCGAACGGGGCCCGTCAGGCGTTGGGGCGCGCGGCGCTGATGTCACCGAGCGCCGATTCCGGGTCACGCTCCATGGCCATGTCGCCCAGGGAGACGATGCCGACGGGATGCCCGTGGTCGACGACCGGGATGCGGCGCACGGAGTGCTCGCGCATCAGCTCCACCGCCTGGGCCAGGTCCTCGTCGGGGCCGACGGTGACCAGCTCGTCGCTGCACGCGTCGGCGACGGTGATCCGCTCCGGGTCGCCGCCCCGGCTGACGGTCCGCACCACGATGTCACGGTCGGTGACCACCCCGCGCAGCCGGTCGCCGTCCGTCACCAGTACGGCTCCGAGGTCCTCGTCGCGCATGATGCGCGCGACCTCGGCGACGGAGGTCTGTGGTTCGACGGTGACCGGGTCGCCGGTCATGATGTCGCGGACATGCTGAGCCATGATGTTCCTCTTCCTTCGGCTCGTGGTGGCTTCTCCGTCCTGCGCCGCGGCGGGTACCCGGTCGGTCCGCGGTGTCACCAGGTGCGGCCGGCCTCCAGCAGACGGTCGCGGACGAGGGTCACGTGCGGGTTGTCCGAGGTGCCCGGCCGCTGGACGAGGAAACCGGTGTTGATCGGCGCGTCCTCGGGGGCGTCGAGGAGGACCAGGGCGCCGGACGCCAGTTCCCCGGCGCACAGGTAGCGCGGCAGCACGCTGTAGCCGGCACCGGCCGTGACCAGCGCGAGGACGGCCCTCAGGTCCGGGACCGAGACGGCGGCGCGGCAGTTCAGGCGCCGGCCGAAGACGTGCCGCCAGTAGCGGCGCACGATGGGCAGGTCCTCGGCGTACGTGATCAGCGGGATGTCGTGCAGCGCGGCGGGTCCGTCGGCGGCCGGGCGCCGCGCGAGGCGGTCGGCCCAGGCGGGGGCGGCGACCAGGACGAACTCCTCGTCGGTCAGCGGCACCGCGGACAGGGTGCGGCCGCGGGGCCGGGTGGTGGCGATCACCAGGTCGTGGCGGCCGGCGCGCAGTTCGTCGAGCAGGGGCTCGGTCAGCCCCATGGTCACGCGCAGCCGTACGCCCTCGGTGACGAGCGGGGCGAGGGCGGGCAGGGCCCGGGTGGACAGCAGCTCGGCGGGCCCGGCCAGGTGGACCGGCTCGGCGCGCGAGCGCTCCCGGGGGCCGTGACCCGTGGCCTCCGCGAGCGCGTCGAGGGGGGCCGCGACGCGGGCGGCGAGTTCGTCGGCCACTGCGGTCGGGGCGACGCCGCGCGGCAGCCGTTCGAAGAGCTCCCGGCGGGTCTGCCGCTCCAGGGAGCGGATCTGCGTGGTGACGGTCGGCTGGGACAGGCCCAGCAGCTGCGCGGCGGCCGTGAAGGAGCCGGACCGGTAGACGGCCAGAAAGGTGCGCAGCAGGTTGAGGTCGGACTGCGCGGGCGTGCCGGACGCGCTGAGGGGATCGAGGGGCCTCACACGAGCCGACCCTACTGCGCTGCGCCATTGGAATCCCTATGGCTGCCATTGGCCCTGCCATTGGAAAACCGGCGATCCGGGGGCCTACCGTCGACCTCATCCGAATCATCGCCGCGCTGTCCGACCGCGGCCCGTCCTCACGGAGATGCACCCACCATGTCGAAGATCCTCTTCGTCGTCACCGGCGCCGACACCTGGACCCTGGCCGACGGCACCGCACACCCCACCGGCTTCTGGGCCGAGGAGGCCGTCGCCCCGTACGAGGCGTTCCGGGCCGCCGGCCACGAGGTCGTCGTGGCCACGCCCGGCGGTGTCGAGCCCACCGTCGACCGGGCCTCCCTCGCCCCCGAGGTGAACGGGGGCCAGGAGAACGCCGACCGGGTCGCCAAGGCGCTGGAGTCCTTCACCGAGCTGCGCCACCCCGTCCGTCTCGAGGACGTCCGGCTCGACGACTACGCGGCCGTCTTCTACCCCGGCGGTCACGGCCCGATGGAGGACCTCGCCGTGAACGCCGACTCCGGCCGGCTGCTCGCCCGGGCCCTGGAGTCGGGCAGGCCGCTCGGGGTCGTCTGCCACGGGCCGGCCGCGCTGCTGGCCGCTGTCGGGGCCGACGGCACCAACGTCTTCGCCGGCTACGAGGTCGCGGCGTTCACCAACGCCGAGGAGATCCAGGGCGGCCTCGCCGACCGCGCGAAGTGGCTGCTCGAGGACCGCCTCACCGAGGCCGGGGTGACCGTGCGGGCCGGTGAGCCGTGGGCCCCGCACGTGGTCACCGACCGCAACCTGGTCACGGGCCAGAACCCGGCGTCGTCGGCCCCGCTGGCCCAGGAGCTGCTGAAGCGGCTGGGCTGAGCGGGAGCATCGCCGGCCGGGTCAGCGTCCCAGCACCAGTTCCGCCCACACCTGCTTGCCGCCGCTGACCGGCAGGGTGCCCCAGGTCGCGGCGAGGGCCTCGACGAGGAGGATGCCCCGGCCGCCGGTGGCCTCCCAGCCGATGCTGGTCGGGCGGACCGGTGAGCGGGGTGAAGCGTCGGCGATGGCGATGCGCAGGCGGTTGTTGACGAGGGTGAGGTCCATCCGGACCTTGCCGTCGGTGTGGACCAGGGCGTTGGTGACGAGTTCGGAGACGACGAGGAGCGCGGCGTCGTGGTCCACGGTGACGCCCCAGGAACGCAGGGTCCGCCGGGCGAAGCGGCGGGCGTGCCCGACGGCCTGCGGCACCCGCCAGACCGTCCAGCTCTCCCTCAGCGGGCGCAGTGCCATGCCGTCGTAGCGCAGGAGGAGCAGGGCCACGTCGTCGCTGCGCGGGGCGTTGCCCAGGAGGGCGTCGGCGACGAGCCCCATGTCGGTGGGGGTGGCTTCGGCGAGCCGCTCGGCCAGGTGCTCCATGCCTTCGTCGATGTCGGAGTCGGGCGTCTCGACGAGCCCGTCCGTGGCCAGCGCGATGACGGTGCCGGGCGGGAGCCGCAGCGGACTCATCGGGAAGTCGGCCCGGGCGACCACCCCGAGGGGCGGGCCGCCCTCCGCCTCCGCGATGTCGGTCCGGCCGTCCGGGTAGCGCAGGACCGGCGGCAGATGCCCGGCGCGCACGCACCAGGCGGCGCCCTCCTCCAGGTCGACGTCGACGTAGCAGCAGGTGGCGAAGAGGTCGCTCTCCATGTCCATGAGGAGCCGGTTGGCGTGCGCGACCACCACGTCCGGCGGGTGCCCCTCGACGGCGTAGGCGCGCAGGGCGGTGCGCATCTGGCCCATGAGGGTGGCGGCGCCGGCGCTGTGGCCCTGGACGTCGCCGATGACGAGGGCGACGTGGTTGTCGGGCAGCGGGATGACGTCGTACCAGTCGCCGCCGAGTTCGAGCCCCGCCGTGCTGGGCAGGTAGCGGGCCACGGCCACCGCGCCCGGCAGCCGGGGCAGGCTGCGGGGCAGCAGCTGGCGCTGGAGCATGCCGACGAGTTCGTGCTCGGCGTCGAAGGCCCGGGCCCGCACCAGGGCCTGTCCGGCGAGGCCGGCGCAGGCGGTGAGCAGGGCGCGTTCGTCGGTGCCGAAGTCGTGCGGGGTGTCCCAGCCGATCAGGCAGGCTCCGGCCATGCGGTTCCCGGCGGGCAGCGGCAGGACGGCGAGGCCGCCGGGGCCGACCTCGGCCAGGGCGCGTTCCAGGGGGCTGCCGGCGGGCCAGATCCGGGCCCGGCCCTCGCGCAGCGCGGCGGCGAGGGTGGGCATGGCGCGCACGGGTGCGTCGGGCCACTCGGTGCGCCACTCCGACCGCCACAGCTCGGGCCAGGCCTCGGGTTCGGGCGGGTCGAGGACGGTGACGACGAGGCGGTCGCCCTCCAGCTCGGCGAGGGCGATCCGGTCGGCACGCAGCGGCCGGCGCAGCGCGGCGACCACGGCCCGTCCGACGTCGCGGACGGTGACGGCGGTGGCCAGTGCGGAGGCCAGGCGCTGGACGCGGGCGACGTCGGTGACGTCGGAGCGCAGGGTGGAGACGTCGACGACCGTGCCCACGAGGCGGGCCGGGTGGCCCTCGCCGCCGGGCAGGAGGCGCCCGCGCAGCCGGAGCCACTTCGGCGGCCCGTTGGGCTGGAGCACCCGGAACTCCAGCTCCCGGTCGCCGATGGACATGTGGTCGGCCTCCACCACGGACATCAGCGACGGCAGGTCCTCGGGGACGGTCAGGCTGAGCAGTGTCTCGACCCGGCCGTCGAACTCCACCGGGTCCAGGCCGAACAGGTCCAGCAGGTCGTCGCCGACCCGGACGCGTCCGGTGTCCATGGCGAGGTTGAAGGCGCTCGGCGGCAGTTCACCGGCCTCGGCGGGGGCGGCCGGGACGGTGAAGGCGACCGCGTCCGTGATGAGTTCCAGGCAGCGGAGGTCGTCGGCGCCGAACCCCCCGGGCCGTTCGGTCACGGCCAGCAGGCAGCCGCCGTCGCCCTGCACGGGCAGGGCCGTCAGGAAGAAGTCCCTCGACGGTACGCGCCGCGCCTGGGCGTGCTCGGCGAGTTCCGCCGGGCTCAGTGACACCGGCTGCCCGCGGCGGTGGGCCTCGGCGGCCGGGGACCGTCCGGCGCGCGGGTAGCTGTCGCGCAGCCCGTACAGCGTCCTCGGGACGCCGGCCGACTCCATCAGGCAGAGCAGCTCGCCGTCCTCGCCGGGCGCGTAGACGGCGGCGAGCGCCGCACCGGCGAAGACGAGCGCCTGTTCGAGGACGCGACGCAGCCGTTCGGGCGACTCGTGATCGACCGCGATCGCCTTGAGGGCACCTTCGGCACGCAGCGTTCGCGTTCCGCTCTCCTGGGCGCCCTGACTGACCACGTTGGCCATTACAGCGCTAATGAGACACCTGCGCAGCCCCTGTGGGCGTTCCGTGGACCGGCGAGGACGCGGGCGCTCGAAAGAATCCGAACATGTCTTGACGCATGCGTTCCGCACGGTGTTCTCGTGACACGCGTGACTGTCCGTGCCCGGCTGGTGGCTGGAAGGCTCGGTGCTCGTCAGGAGGGGGACGCATGGACAAGCGGTACGAGGTGTACGCGCTGGCCGACCAGCATTTCTACGAGACGCCGGACCGGCTGGCGCGGGGCGGCCAGGGGACGGCCGGCCACCTCTACGAGACGGCCCGCCGGCCGCTGCCGGAGGGCTGGGAGTCGGCCCGGATCGGCGACTGGCAGACCATGACGCCGCTCGGCCCGGACGGCGAACCGGTGCAGGGCCCGGCCCAGGGGTGGAAGATCCACGCCTCGGCGACCCGGGCGAACGCCGAGGAGATCGCCCGGATCGTGTGGGACTACTGCGTTGAGCGGCGCGTCCCCTTCAAGTTCGTGCCGGGCCCGCACCTGCTCCACCTGCGCAACACCAAGTACGCGCCGCGTGACGGCAGCGGCAAGTTCGTCACCGTCTACCCGGCCGACGAGGAGCAGCTGCACCGGGTGCTGCGCGAGCTGGGCGCGCTGCTGGAGGGGTTCGAGGGGCCGTACATCCTCACCGACCTGCGCTGGGGCGAGGGCCCGCTGTACGTGCGCTACGGCGCCTTCGCGCGGGCGTTCGTCGTGGACGAGCGGGGCTCGCTGGTGCCGGCGGTGCGGGACGGCGAGGGGCGGCTGGTGCCGGACCGGCGGGCGCCGTCCTTCCAGGTGCCCGAGTGGGTGACGCTCCCGGCGTTCCTCCAGCCGCATCTGGACGCGCGGAACGACACGACGACGGGTGAGCTGCCCTACCGCATCGAGAAGGCGCTGCACTTCTCCAACGGTGGCGGGGTGTACGCGGGCACCGACACCCGCGACGGGCGCAAGATCGTCCTCAAGGAGGGGCGGCCGCACGCGGGGCTGGCCTCGGACGGGGCCGACGCGATCGCCCGGCTGGAGCGGGAGAAGCAGGCGCTGGAGCAGGTGGCGGGCACGGGTGTGGTCCCGGAGGTGCGCGACTGGTTCGAGCTCGGCGGGCACCGTTTCCTGGTGATGGACTTCCTGGAGGGCCGTCCGCTCAACGCCTTCTTCGCGGAGCGGCATCCGCTGCTCACCCGGGAACCCGACGCGCAGGCCGTCGCCTCCTACACGGCATGGGCGCTGCGCATCCACCGCAGGGTGGAGGAGGCCGTGGCGGCGGTGCACGCCCGGGGCATCGTCTTCAACGACCTGCACGTCTTCAACATCATGGTCGCCCCGGACGAGGAGACGGTGTTCCTCCTCGACTTCGAGGCCGCGGCCCCGGTCGGGGAGAACGGCCGTCAGGTCGTCGCCCACCCCGGGTTCTTCGCGCCGCCGGACCGCCGGGGCGCCGACATCGACCGCTATGCGCTGGCCTGTCTGCGGCTGGCCCTGTTCCTGCCCGTGACCACGCTGTTCGTGGTCGACCGCGGCAAGGCGGCACACCTGGCCGAGGTGATCGCGGAGCAGTTCCCGGACGTGCCGCGGGAGTTCCTCGACAAGGCGGTCACGGAGATCACCCGGGAGGTGTCCGGCCGTACGGTGGCCGCTCCCTCCGCGCCGGTGGACCCGGGCGACTGGCCGTACAGCCGCGACTCGATGGTCAAGGCCATCCTCGCCTCGGCCACTCCGGAGCGCGACGACCGGCTCTTCCCCGGCGATGTCGCGCAGTTCTCCGACGGTGGCGGGCTCGGGCTCGCCCACGGCGCCGCGGGGGTGCTGTTCGCGCTGGACGCGGCCGGCGCCGAGCGGTACGAGGAGGGCGAGCGCTGGCTGCTGGACCGGACGGCACCGGCCCCGGTCGGCACCCCGCTCGGGCTGTACGACGGGCTCGCGGGCGTCGCCCTGGTCCTCGACCGGCTCGGGCACCGGCAGCGGGCGCTGGACCTGGTCGAGGGCATCCTCGCCGAGCGGTGGCAGAACCTCTCGTCCGACCTGCACGGCGGACTGGCCGGGCTCGGCCTCGTCCTCGGGCACCTGGCCCGTACGACCGGCGAGGCGGAGCTGGGCGAGCGGGCCCACGAGGCCGCGCGGATCCTCGTCCAGCGGCTCACCGAGCCGGTGCCGGCCACGTCCCGGCAGCGCGCCGGACTGCTGCGCGGCGCGAGCGGCCCCGCGCTGCTCATGCTGCGGCAGTACGAGTGGACCGGCGAGGAGGCCTGGCTGGAGGCGGCGGCCGTGGCCCTGCGCCGGGACCTGGCGTCCTGCGTGACCCGCGAGAACGGGTCGCTGGAGGTCGACGAGGGCTGGCGGACGCTGCCCTACCTCGGCGACGGCAGCGCGGGCCTCGGCATGGTCCTCGACGACCTCGTAACCCACTCCCCCGGCTTGGCCGGGGAGTTCGGGACGGCCCGCTCAGGGGTGATCACCGCCGCGACCTCGCGCTTCTACGCGCAGCCCGGCCTCTTCCAGGGCCGCGCCGGAATGATCCTGCACCTCAGCCGCACGACCGCGCCGGGCGCGACCGGGGACCGGCTGGCGGCGCAGATCGCCGGGCTCGGCTGGTTCGCGATGGCCTACCAGGGCCAACTGGCCTTCCCCGGGCACCAGATGATGCGGCTCTCCATGGACCTCGCCACCGGAACGGCAGGGTGCCTGCTGGCGCTCGGCGCGGCCCTCGACCCGGCGACCGACGCCCACCTGCCGTTCCTCCCGCCGCCGAGCAGGCGGCCCCACTGACGCGGCTGCGCGATCCCGCGGAGTCGTGACACCACCCCGTCCCCACGGATGACCACGGACGGACACCCAATGGAAGGACACACCATGGCACTTCTCGACCTGCAGACCATCGAGACCGAAGAGCGCACGGACGGCGGCGGCAACAGCACCGTGAGCCTGCTCTCCTGCATCAGCGCCGCGAGCGTTCTGCTCTGTCTCTGACCTGCGGTCTGCTCGCTCCGGGCGGCTCCCTCCCTTCGGGGAGGGGCCGCCCGGGGTCCTTCCCGCCCCAGGAAAGGCCCGTATGACCTCGCGCGGCGACGACGACCCGGCGGCCGGACACGCGCGCACCCTGCTGCGCGCGGCCACCCGGTACAGCGGGGCGCGCTGCCTGGCGCTGTGCCTGGTGAGCATCGCCGCCACGGGTGCCGGGCTGCTGCTGCCGGCCGCGCTGGGCCGGGCCCTCGACCTTCTGCTGGCGCACGCCCCCGCCACCCGCTGGGTGCTCTGCTGCGCCGGCCTCGTCCTGCTGCTCGGTCTGCTCGACGCGGTCCAGACCGTCCTCACCGGCACCGTCGACGCCCGTACCACCGCGTGGCTGCGCCGCCGCCTGACCGGGCACGTCCTGGGCGTCGGCCCGCGCGCCGCGGACCGCTTCGGCTCCGGTGACCTCGTCGCCCGCCTGGTCGGCAACGCCGCCGAGGCGGGGACCACACCGGCGGCCCGGGCGGCGCTCGTGGCCGCACTCGCCGGCCCCGTCGGCGGGGTGGTCGCGCTGGGTCTGATCGACGGGTGGCTCGCGGCCGTGTTCCTCGCCGGAGCCCCCGTGCTGGCCCTTCTCCTGCGCGCCGTCTCCCGTGACACCTCCGAGAGCGCGTCGCGCTACCAGCGGGCCCAGGGCCGGATCGCGGCCGCGCTGGCGGAGGCCGTCGAGGGCGTGCGCACCGTCCGGGCGGCCGGCACGGAAGGCCGGGAGACGGCCCGGGTGCTGCGGCCGCTGCCCGATCTGTCCCGGGCCGGGCACCGCATGTGGCGGGTGCAGGGGCGGGCCGCGGCCCGGGCGGTCGCCGTGGCACCGCTGCTGCAACTCGCGGTCGTCGCCGTGGCCGGGGTGCTGCTCACCCGGGACCGGCTCTCGGTCGGCGAGGTGCTCGCGGCCTCCCGGTACGCGGTGCTCGCGACGGGCGTCGGTGTGCTGGTCGGCCGGCTCGCGGGCCTGGCGCGGGCCCGGGCCGCGGCCCGGCGCCTCGGCGAGGTCGGGACCGAGCCCGCCACCGTGTACGGCACCCGCGGGCTGCCCGACGGCCCCGGGCGGCTGGAGCTGCGCGGGGTGACGGCCCGGCGCGGCGGACGCACCGTGCTGGACGGGGTGGATCTCGACGTGCCGGGCGGCACGACCCTGGCCGTCGTCGGCCGGTCCGGCGCGGGCAAGTCGCTGCTGGCCGCGCTCGCCGGACGGCTGGCCGATCCGGACGCGGGCGAGGTGCTCCTCGACGGGGTGCCGCTGCGCGAGCTGCCGCACGACGCCCTGCGCGGCGCCGTCGGTTACGCCTTCGCCCGCCCCGCCCTCCTCGGTGGCACGGTCGGGCGGGCGATCGGCCTCGGCCTGCCGTCACCCTCCCCCGGCCTGGTCCGGGAGGCGGCCCGCACGGCCCTCGCCGACGACTTCGTCCGACGCCTCCCCGACGGATACGACACGCCCGTCGCCGACGCCCCGCGCTCCGGCGGCGAGACCCAACGGCTCGGTCTCGCCCGGGCGTTCGCGCACGGTGGCCGGCTGCTGATCCTCGACGACGCCCTCTCCAGCCTCGACACGGTGACGGAACGCCGCATCACCGACGCCCTGTTCGGCGACGGGCCGGGCGCCACCCGGCTGCTGGTCGCCCACCGCGGCGCGACGGCCGCGTGCGCCGACGCCGTGGCGTGGCTGGACGGGGGGCGGGTGCGGGCGGTGGGGCGGCACGAGGAGTTGTGGCGGCTCGCGGAGTACCGGGCGGTGTTCGGGGACGGCGCGGGCCCCGACGGCACAGGCGCGAACGACGGGGCGGGGCTCGAAGACGGCACGGACCCCGACGGCACGGACGCGAACGACGGGGCGGTGTTCGGAAACGACGCGGACCCCGACAGCACGGATGACGACGGCGGTGCGCGGCCGGACCCGGACACCCGGGACGGGACGAGCGGGGAGAGCGACGTGGCGGGTACGGACGGCCGGAGCGGCGCGGATGCCGGGGAGGGGGCGCTGACATGACGGCCCGGATCCGTGCGCGCGGACGGAGTGGGCGGGACGCTGACACGGCCGCCGACGCCCCGGCGGGAGCCGCCCTCCCCACCCGGGGCCTGCGTTTCCTGCTGGCCCGCCGGCGGGTCCTGCTGCGGCTCACCGCCTGGTCCGTGCTGGAGACCGGGCAGACCTTCCTCATCGGGTACGGGCCCGCCCGCGCCCTGGACGAGGGGTTCCTGCGCGGGCGGGCGGATGTCGGACTGGTCTGGCTGGCCGTGACCGGACTGGGCGTCCTGCTCGGCGCGTACGGGACCGCCCGGGTCTACGCCGCCGTCGCCGCGCTGGTCGAACCGCTCCGGGACCGGCTCGTGGAACGGGTGGTCACGCGCGGGGTGCGGACCGGGGACGCGGGTTCCCTGTCCGGGCTCACCCAGCAGGTGGAGGTCGCCCGGGACACCTTCGCCGGACTGGTCATGGTCTCCCGCTCCTTCGTGTTCACCGCCGCCGGTGCCCTGGCCGGCCTGTTCACGCTCGCCCCGCCGCTCCTGCTGGTCGTGGGGCCGCCCCTGGCCGTCGGCATGGCGCTGTTCGCCGTGACGCTGCGACCACTCGCGAGACGGCAGGAGACGTTCCTCGTCGCCGACGAGGCCCTCGCCGGTGACCTCGGCGCCGTCGGCCCGGGCCTGCGGGACATCACGGCGACCGGCGCGGAAGCGGACATCGCCGCCGGCACCGGGGAACGGGTCGAGGCGGAACTGCGGGCGGCGCGCGCCCTGGCCCACTGGGGGGTGCTGCGCGTGGCGTCCCTGACGATCGGCGGCCAGCTGCCGATCGTGCTGCTGCTCGCCGCCGGACCCTGGCTCCTGTCCCACGGCGTCACCGCGGGTGCCCTGGTCGGCGCCCTCGCCTACGTCACCCAGTCCCTGCTCCCGGCCCTGCGCAACCTGATCCACGGCCTGGGCACGAGCGGCTCCCGCCTGACGGTGGTGCTGCGCAGGCTGGCCGGGACGGACACCGGCACACCCCGCCCACCGGAGAGCCGGCCCGGGCCTTCGGGCACCACCGCGGACCACGGCACCCCGCCCCCCGCCTTCTCCCTCGCCTCCGTCACGTTCGCCTACGGTCCCGCCAGCGCACCCGTCGTCCGGGATCTCGATCTCGCCCTCCCTCCCGGCGCGCACCTGGCCGTCGTGGGTCCCAGCGGCGCCGGCAAGTCCACGCTCACCGCGCTCGTGGCGGGGCTGCTCGCCCCCTCGCACGGCACGATCCGGGTCGCTGGACACCCCGTGCCCGGCCCGGAGGCCGCCGCCGAGCGGGTGCTCATCCCGCAGGAGGCGTACGTCTTCAGCGGCACCCTGGCCGAGAACCTCGCGTACCTGCGGCCCGATCGGGTGCCCGCGGAGGAGTTGCTGGCCGCGGCCGAGGCGGTCGGGCTCACCCCGCTGGCCGAGCGGCTCGGAGGGCTCGACGCCCGGGTCGATCCGGCGACGCTGTCGGCCGGCGAACGGCAGCTGGTCGCACTGACCCGGGCCTATCTGTCGTACGCCCCGCTCGCCCTGCTGGACGAGGCGACCTGCCATCTGGACCCAGGGACGGAGGAGCGGGCGGAGCGGGCGTTCGCCGCGCGGCCGGGCGGGACCCTGGTGGTCGTGGCCCACCGCATCAGCTCGGCCCGCCGCGCCGGCCGGGTCCTGGTGATGGATGGCCGGAGCACGGCGTACGGCGATCATGAGGAGCTGATGCGGTCCTCGGCGCTGTACCGGGACCTCGTGGGGAACTGGACTCCCGCACCGGCCCGGCGCGGGTCAGAGCCAGCCCTGGCCCTGGGAGATGCGTATCGCGTCGATGCGGTTGCGGGCCCCGGTCTTGCGGGTGATGGCCGCCATGTAGTTGCGCACCGTCCCGTGGGACAGGTGCAGGCTCCCGGCGATCTCCGCGATGGAGGCTCCCTCGGCCGCGAGGGATAGCACGCTCAGTTCTCTTCGGGTCAGCGGCATCTCCGCCGCCTGGAGGAACCCGAAGCCCAGCGAGTCGTTGACGAAACGTTCCCCCTCGGCAACGCGACGGATCCCGCGCAGCAGATTCTGCGGGGATCCCTCCTTGTCCACGTAGCCGAGCGCCCCCGCCTCGGCCGCCCGCTTCAGCAGGCCCGGCCGGTTCGCGCTGGCGAGCACCAGTAATCGGGGGCGCACGCGCTCCGGGCCCGGCCGGCACAGTTCGCCCAGCGGTGGGATGCCGTAGGAGTCCGCGCACTCCAGGTCCGCCGCGCACACGTCCGGCCGAACCGACCGCACCGTACCCGGCGCGCCGCGCCACGACGTGTCGTGCACCGCCAGGTCGGTCTCCCGCCGCAGCCACTCCGCCAGCACCGACCGCACCAGACACTCGTCGTGCACCAGAAGCACCCGGATCACTGCCACCCCTCCGCTCGACCTACGCCCCCTCGTCTGTTGAGCGCGTGCCCCATTGTTCGCGACCGTGACCCAGCGTGGGCGCGGAGAACCGGCCATCAGGGTGCGCGGGGGCGCACGCCCAGCGCCCATACGCCCGGCCACGCTTCGACTACGGGGGCATGGGTCGGGACAGTCGGGGTAAGCGGGCGCTTCCGACGGGGCCGGAGCGCATGTGACCGTCGGTAACCAGGCCTGTCGCGGAACCGCTCGTCGTGCGGGACCGGCCGTCAGGGGGGAGATTTGTTCCTGGACCCGGTCGCGCGGCCGTGCGAGGAGGTGGTCGGCGTGTCCGACGGACAGTCGTCCGCGCAGGCGCCGGCAGCCGCCAGGACGCCGGTCGGCCGTCCCCTGCTCTCCCTGGCGCTGGCCTCGATGATGGACGAGGTGCACGCCCACTCCGGCGCGGTGTACCTGATGGCGCCGGATCAGCCGGTGCTGGAGATGGCGGTGATGGCCGGTCTGCCCCGTGCGTTCGCGGCGCCCTGGGAGCGGGTGGGCCTGAGCTCGCCGATCCCGGTCTCCGACGCGGCGCGTGAGCGGCGGCTGGTGTGGGTCGGCGGCGAGGAGCAGATGGCCCGCCACTATCCGAGGATCGCCGTGGTGCTGCCCTACCCGTTCGCCCTGGCCGCGGTGCCGATCGCCACCGAGTCGACCGTCTACGGCGCGGTCTTCGTGACCTGGCCGGGCGCGCATCCCGCGGAGATGTCCGACCACGAGCGCGACCATCTGACCGCGGCCTGTGACCGGCTGGCGGTCCGGCTGGAGCGGGCCGCCGCGCACAGCATCCCACCGCAGCCCGAGACCGATATGCTCGCCTCGCCCCTGGTGGGCGGCATGGCCGGCACGCTCGGCACGGTCGAGGCGGCCCGGATGGTGAGCCGGCTGCCGTACGGTCTGGTCTCGCTGGACCTGCACGGACGGGTCGGCTTCGTCAACGCGGCGGCGGCCGAGCTGCTGAACGTCCCGGTCAGCCGGCTGCTCGGCACCCAGCTGTGGGCGTCGGTGCCGTGGCTCAACGACCCGGTGTACGAGGACCGGTACCGGGCCGCGCTGCTGAGTCAGCACGTCACCTCGTTCGTGGCGCTGCGCCCGCCCGGTGAGTGGTTGTCGTTCCGGCTGTACCCGAGCACGACGGGCCTGAGCGTCCGCATCACCAAATCCAGGGCCGTGTCCCGGATGAACCGGACCGCACCGCCGCCCGACGGGACGCCGTCCCGCCTGGTCACCATCTCGCAGGTGCTGGACCTGGCCGGAGCGCTGACCGAGGCGGTGGGGGTGCAGGACGTGGTGCAGTTGGTCGCGGACGAGATCGCCCCGGCGGTGGGCAGCCAGGCCCTGGTCGTGCTGGGCTCGCGGGCGAACCGGCTCCAGGTGCTGGGGCATCGCGGGTACCGGGATCCGCACGTGGTGGAACGGTTCGACGGAATGCCCCTGACCGAGGCGACACCCGGCACCCAGGTGCTGCGGACGGGCGTGCCCGCGTTCTTCGAGTCGCAGGAGCAGCTGGAGCGCCTGTACCCGGCGCGGCTCGCGACCCCCGACGGGTTCGCGGCCTGGGCCTTTCTGCCGCTGATCGCCCAGGGCCGCCCGGTGGGGACGTGCGTGCTCTGCTACGCCGAGCCGCACCCGTTCCCGACCGAGGAGCGGGCGGTGATGACCAGCATGGCCGGGCTGATCGCCCAGGCGCTGGAGCGGGCGCTGCTCTACGACGCCAAGCACCGGCTCGCGCACGGCCTGCAGGAGGCGCTGCTGCCGCACTCCCTGCCGTCGCTGCCCGGCATCGAGGCGGTCGGCCGCTATGTGCCGGCCACTCAGGGCATGGACATCGGCGGCGACTTCTACGACCTGGTCGGCGCCCAGGGGACCGCGGCGGCGGTGATCGGGGACGTCCAGGGCCACAATGTGACGGCGGCCGGGCTGATGGGGCAGGTCCGCACCGCGGTACGCGCGTACACGACCGTGGGGCAGGCGCCCGAGGAGGTCATGCGCAGTACCAACCGGCTGCTGCTCGACCTGGGGGCCGATCTCTTCGCCAGCTGCCTGTACCTGCGGCTCGACCCGGAGCACGGGCGGGCCGTGATGTCCCGGGCCGGGCACCCCCCGCCGCTGCTGAGACGGCCGGACGGCAAGGTGCGCGTCCTCGACCTGGCGGGCGGTCCGCTGCTGGGCATCGACGCCTCGGCGGTGTATCCGACGACGGAGGTCGCACTGCCTCCCGGTTCGCTGCTCGTCCTCTACACCGACGGGCTGGTCGAGTCCCCCGGCACGGACTTCGAGGAGGCCCTCGCGGACCTGGGCCGGCGCCTGGCCGACGCCGGGGACCTGCCGCTGGACGAACTGGCCGACAGCCTCGTCCACCAGGAGCGGCACCGCACGGACGGGGAGGAACGGCTCGACGACATCGCCCTGTTGCTGATCAGGGCGCTCGGGTAGCCCGCCCGCCCCGGGCACAGCGCTGCGGACACGCCGGTGGCCGGCCCGGTCCCGCCAGGAAGGGGGCGGGACCGGGCCGGCGGCGTCGGACCGGCTGCCGACGGCTTGGAGAGGGGTCAGCGGGACTCGGTCAGACCGGAGTTGTCCTCCAGGCCCTGACCCGCGTCCTGACCGGCCCCCGCACCGGCTCCGGCACCCGCTTCGTCATCGCCGGCCTGCTCACCGGCTCCCGCACCGGCTTCTTCACCGGCCCCGGCTTCCTGGCCGGCACCGGCCTCGTCACCGGCACCGGCCTCCTCGCCCGCGCCCGCTTCCTCACCGGCACCGGCACCGGCCTCGTCGCCCGCACCGGCTTCCTCGCCCGCGCCCGCACCGGCCTCGTCACCGGCACCGCCGCCCGCGGCACCGCCCGCGCCGAGGGTCGCGCCGACCGCCTCCAGGGCGGTGGTCACCGGCTGGAAGAACGTCTCGCCGCCGGCCGTGCAGTCGCCGCTGCCGCCGGAGGTCAGGCCGATGGCGAGGCCGTCCTGGGTGAACAGCGAGCCGCCGCTGTCGCCGGGCTCGGCGCAGACGTCGGTCTGGATGAGGCCGGTGACCGTGCCCTCCGGGTAGTTCACCGTGGCGTCGAGGCCGAGGACCTGGCCGTCGTTGAGCCCGGTGGTGCTGCCCATCCGGAAGACCTGCTGGCCGACGGTCGCCTCGGCGGCCTCGGTGATCGGCACCGTCTGGTTGCCGGTGTTGACCTCGCTGGGCGCCTCGGTCGCCGGGTCGTCGTACTTCACGAGTGCGAAGTCGCCGTTGCCGGGGAAGGTCGACTGGTCGACTGTGGCGATCGGCTGGCCGCCCTGGCTGTCGGACCACTCGTTGCCGCCGAGGGTGCAGTGACCGGCGGTCAGGAAGGCAGGGGAGCCGTCGCCCGCGGTGACGTTGAACCCGAGGGAGCAGCGCGAGCCGCCGGCGAAGATGGCGTCGCCTCCGGAGACGAACGGCTTGAAGGTGCCGGAGGACTTCTTGACGGTGGCCATGTCGGAGCCGAGCTCCTTCACGGTGCTCTCCAGTCTGTCCCACTTGGCACCGGTCACGGTGCTGTCCGCGGTCACCAGGAGCTTGTTGGTGCGCGGGTCGATCGACCACGAGGTGCCGGCGATGGTCGCCTCGGACTTGAGCGTCGACGCCCCGTCCTGAAGCTCCGACCAGCTGTTCTCCACCTCGCGGACCTTCGCGCCGGCCGCCTTCGCCTGCACGATGACGTTGTTGTCGTCGCCCGGTACGACGTTGACGACGAGTTGCTTGCTGTCGCCGTCGTAGTAGGAGCCGCCGAACGCCTCACCGAGGAGCCCGGAGAGCTGCGAGGCGAGATCCGAGGCGTCGCCCGCCTTCAGGGTCTTCGGCGCGGCAGCCGCGTCGTCGGACGAACCGTCCTGCGAGGCGTTGGCGTTGGGGAGCAGGATCGCGGCTGCGCCGAGCGCCACCACGCTGCCCGCCGCTATCGCGGCCTTGCGCTTCGGAATTCGCTTGTGACTCAAACTTCTCTCCTCCTGGGGAACGGAGTAGGTGCCGCCGTCCGGCAGCTTCTGGGGGGCGCCTGGATGGCTGTTGGTACGCACGGGCCGCACGGGGCGTTCAATTCCGATTGCAAGTGATCCCTTCGCATCGCGGAATCAGCCAACTCCCGCTGTCCGCACGGCGACCGCGCGGTCCGCGACCGCCCTGTTCACATGGCCCGCTCCGGCAGGCCCGGCCCGGGCGGACCGCGGAGAGCCATGGCCGGATGACGGCGTCTCAGCGACGGGCGTCGCTCCGGCATGGCGGAACGAAACGCTCCGTATCCGGCCGGGAACGATCTGTCGCAATCACGGAGTCGAACCCCGGCTTCAGCGAATCTGCACATCGACTGCTCAACCCGGTCACCGAAATGAGGGTTATCCACACCCCGGCCGCGTAGGTCACGCCTTTGGGGCGGTAGTGCCGGATTCGCCGCCCCGCCGAGCAAGGGCCCGGATGCGCCGATGCCGTGCGGCATGTGAAGAACTCGCCGCCAAGTGGTGCGCAGACCTGCACGGATCGGTGCCACTGGGGCGCAAGTTGCCTGGTGAGGGGGGTGGTTGATTGGAAGCGCGGACCCGCAGCGTGCTTTGATCCATCGCACCGCGGGGGCCGCTCAGGGCATTCGGAAACGGATGCCCGGTGCTCGCGGTCGCGGCCGTCATCTGTCCCCAGAGGGGGCCGCTCCCCCCTTGTGAGATATCCATATGAAGGGAAGTTCCATCATGAACTCCACCCCCCAGGTTGAGACCGTCGAGATCGCCGACGCCGAGCTCGACGCCGTCTCCGGTGGCCTCGCCGTGAACGCCGTGAACACCGTCACCGACACGGTCGACAGCATCGCTCCGGTCTCCGGCCTGGTGAACACGGTCGTCGGCACCGTCGAGGGCGCCACCGGCCTGAACACGGCCCCGGTCACCAACCTGGTCGCCGGTCTCTGATCGAGCCCTTGTGCCGTTGAGACCCGGAGCCGCAGCCGGCGGTTCCGGGTTCTTCGGGTTCCGCATGCACCTCTTGCACGGTCGCCGGCACCTTCGCCACGGCCGTGAGTACCTCTTCTACGGGTGAGGGAAGTTCCTTGCAGTTCCGCCAACAGGCCCTCGCCAAGCTCCAGTCGCCGGAGGAACTGGACCTCCCGGTGCGCTTCGCCCGGCCGCAGGGCTGGCTCGTGCTCTCGGTGACGGTGGTCGCGATGGCCGCCGCCTCGGTGTGGGCGGTGACCGGCTCGGTGACCTCCACCGTCAGCGCACCCGCCATCATCACGCACGGGCAGGGCAGCTACCTCCTCCAGAGCCCCGTCGCGGGCCAGGTCACGGCAGTGCTGGCCAAACAGGGCCAGCAGGTGCCCGCCGGCTCCCCCGTCCTCAAGGTCCGCACGGCCAAGGGCGATGCGGTCGTCCGCACCCTCGACGCGGGCCGCGTCTCCGCGCTCGCCGCGACCGTCGGGCAGATCATCCAGACCGGCGCGAACGTCGCCGCCGTCGAGAAGGTCGCCCGCACGAAGGACCCGCTCTACGCGACCGTGTACGTCCCCGCCGAGAACGCCGCCTCGATCCCCGACGACGCGGCGGTGGACCTGACCGTGCAGTCGGTGCCGACGCAGGAGTACGGCGTGCTGCGCGGCCATGTGAAGTCGGTGGACCGCTCGGCCCAGTCCCCGCAGCAGATCGCCGCGTTCCTCGGGGACAGCCAGCTGGGCGAGCAGTTCACGAAGAAGGGCAGGCCGGTGGCCGTGACGGTCCGGCTGGACACGTCCTCCGCCACGAAGAGCGGCTACCGGTGGTCGTCCGCGGACGGGCCCCCGTTCAAGCTGACCTCCATGACGCTGGCCTCCGGTTCGATCCGGCTGGCCGACCAGCACCCCGTCGACTGGCTGCTGCCATGAGCGCGACCGCACAGGAGCCCCGGAGCCGGCGCCGCGCCGCCCCGCCGAAGCGCAAGGTGCCCAAGGCCCGGGCCAAGACCGTCCGCACACCCACCGTGCTCCAGATGGAAGCCGTCGAGTGCGGCGCCGCCTCCCTGGCGATGGTGCTCGGCCACTACGGCAAGCACGTCCCGCTGGAGGAACTGCGCATCGCCTGCGGTGTCTCCCGCGACGGCTCGCGCGCCAGCAACCTCCTGAAGGCGGCCCGCTCCTACGGCCTGACGGCCAAGGGCATGCAGATGGACCTGGCCGCCCTCGCCGAGGTGAAGTCGCCGGCCATCCTGTTCTGGGAGTTCAACCACTACGTCGTCTACGACGGCATGGGCCGGCGTTTCGGCCGGCGCGGCGTCTACATCAACGACCCCGGCAAGGGCCGCCGGTTCGTCCCCATGGAGGACTTCGACGGCAGCTTCACCGGTGTCGTCCTCGTGATGGAACCCGGTGAGGACTTCGCCCGGGGCGGCCGCAAGCCCGGCGTCCTGGGCGCGATGCCCGCCCGGCTGCGCGGCACGGCGGGCACGATGCCCGCCGCCGTCCTGGCGAGCCTGCTGCTGGTGGCGGTCGGCGCCGCGGTGCCCGCGCTGAGCCGCACCTACATCGACGAGTTCCTGATCGGCAACCAGACCTCGCTGCTCGGGGTGCTGTTCACGTCGATGGCGGCGTGCGTGCTGCTCACCGTGGTGCTGACCTGGCTCCAGCAGGCCAACCTGCTGCGCGGCCGCATCATCTCCTCCACGCTCTCCAGTGCCCGCTTCCTGCGGCATCTGCTGCGGCTGCCGG
Organism: Streptomyces massasporeus; assembly: GCF_014648995.1. GTDB lineage: Bacteria > Actinomycetota > Actinomycetes > Streptomycetales > Streptomycetaceae > Streptomyces > Streptomyces massasporeus. The sequence continues at coordinate 40,495 of NZ_BMSE01000001.1, forward strand.
TGACGTTCTTCTCCCAGCGCAGCCCGGCCGACCTGGTGCAGCGCCTGCAGTCCAACGACGCGGTGTCCGAGACCCTGTCCCGCGACCTCGCGGCGGCGGGCGTGGACGCGATCGTGGTCGTCCTCTACGCGGTGCTGCTCTACACCTACGACCCGCAGCTGACGTTCGTCGGCATCGGCGTGGCCCTGCTGAACATCGTCGCCATGCGGGTCGTCATCCGGCTGCGGGCGACCCGCACGGCGAAGCTGCGCGCGGACACGGCACGCCTGACCAACACCGCCTACACCGGCCTCCAGCTCATCGAGACGATGAAGGCGACCGGCGGCGAGGACGGCTACTTCCGCAAGTGGGCCGGGCAGCACGCCACGACACTGGAGGAGCAGCAGCGGCTCGGCGTGCCGAGTGCCTGGCTGGGGGTGGTCGCGCCGACGCTCGCCACCCTCAACAGCGCGCTGATCCTGTGGATCGGCGGCATGCGGGCGGTCGAGGGGCACATCTCGGTCGGTCTGCTGGTCGCCTTCCAGGCCCTGGTCACCCGGTTCACGGCCCCGCTGACCCGGCTGAACGGCGTCGCCGGCCGCATCCAGGACTTCGCGGCGGACGTGGCCCGGCTGAAGGACGTGGAGAACTTCAAGGCCGACCCGCTCTACGGCCGCCCCGGCTCCGGCGAGTCCACCCGCCGCCTCCAGGGCCATGTCGAACTGGAGAACATCACGTTCGGCTACAGCCCCCTCGACAAGCCCCTGCTCACCGGCTTCGACCTGACGGTCGGTCCCGGGCAGCAGGTCGCGCTGGTCGGCGGCTCGGGCAGCGGCAAGTCCACGGTGTCCCGGATGATCTCCGGGCTGTACGCGCCGTGGGAGGGCGTGATCCGCATCGACGGGCAGCGCATCGACGACATCCCGCGGGGGGCGCTGGCCGCCTCGGTCTCCTTCGTCGACCAGGACGTGTTCCTGTTCGAGGGCACCGTCCGCGACAACGTGGCGCTGTGGGACCCGTCGATCCCCGACGAGGCGGTGGAGGACGCGCTGCGCGACGCCGCTCTGCACGATGTGATCACGCGCCGCCCGGGCGGCATCCACAGCAGGGTCGAGCAGGACGGCCGCAACTTCTCCGGCGGGCAGCGCCAGCGCCTGGAGATCGCGCGGGCGCTGGTGCGCCGGCCGAGCATCCTGGTGCTCGACGAGGTGACGAGCGCGCTGGACGCGGAGACCGAGCAGGTCGTGATGGACAACCTGCGCCGGCGCGGCTGCGCCTGTGTGGTGATCGCACACCGGCTGAGCACGGTGCGCGACAGCGACGAGATCGTCGTCCTGCAGCACGGCACGATCGTGGAGCGGGGACGGCACGAGGACCTGGTGGCCCGCGGCGGCGCGTACGCGGCACTGGTCAGGGAGCGGTGACATGACGGCCGTTCACGAAGGGCACGACGGCGACCTGGTGCTGGGCGCCTTCGGGCAGATGGGTTCGCGCATCGACTGCGCCGGGTTCAGCCGCCTCGACCTCGAGGGCCCGCAGGTGCTGTGGCTGGTCGCCTCCGGCGCGGTGGATCTGTTCGCGGTCGACGCCGGGCAGCAGGGCCATTGGCACCATCTGGGCCGGCTGGAGGCGGGCTCGCTGGTGCTCGGCCCGGTGCCGGGGCCGCAGCACACCCTGGTGGCCCGGCCGCTGCGGGACTGCGTGGTGCACCGCATCGGCCTGCGCGAGCTGTACCAGCCCGCCAACACGGCGACCTGGTCGTACGACGAGTACGGCAACCCGCAGTACGTGCCGCCGACGACGAGTCCGCTGGAGTACGCGCTCGCCCTCGGAGTCGGCCGCAGCCTGTCGATCCTCTTCCAGGCACCGATGGCCACGGAGCGGGCCGCCGCGCCCACCGACGACGACGTGTTCTGGATGCAGGTGCCGCCGGGCAGCGTGCAGTACGGCTCGCTGTACGGCGCGGAGGCCGCGGCCGACCTGCTGATGGACCCCGCGCTGTGGCAGTCCATGGTCGACCAGCAGTACCGGCTGCTGACCACGCTGGACCGCTGGATCGAGCAGCTGGAGCGCACCCACGAGTCGCGCACGGCCGAGGGCATCAAGGCCGGTGAGGCGGTGCGCGCCCAGGCCGACCAGACGTTGCTCGCCTCCATCGGCAAGCGCTCCTCGAAGCGCACGACCGCGGCCGACGCGGACGCCACGTACGCGGCCTGCAAGCTGGTCGGGCAGGCGGCCGGGATCCGTATCACCGAGCCGACCCAGAAGGGCACCGGCGGGGACCGTCTCGACCCGGTCGAGCAGGTCGCCCTCGCCTCCCGGGTGCGCACCCGGGCCGTACGGCTCGACGGCCACTGGTGGCGGGACAACGTGGGGCCGCTGGTCGGTCAGCGGGCCCTGTCGGGTGCGCCGGTTGCGCTGCTGTGGCGGCGCGGCGGCTATGTCGCGGTGCATCCGTCGACCGGCCGGGAGACGCCGATCGAGAAGGCCAACGCCGAGGAGTTCGAGCCGCGCGCGGTGATGTTCTACCGTCCGCTGCCGGAGCGGGGCCTCAGTCCGCTGAGGCTGCTGCGGTTCTGCATGCAGGGCATGCGCGGCGACCTGACGGGTCTGCTGCTCAGCGGTCTGGTGACGGTGGCGATCGGCGCGCTCGTGCCCATCGCGACCGGCAAGGTGCTGGGCGAGTTCGTGCCGAAGGCGCAGACCGGGCTGATCGTGCAGGTGTGCCTCGCGGTGATGCTGAGCAGTGTGGTGGCGGCGGCCTTCATGCTGTTGCAGAACCTCACGATCCTGCGGCTGGAGGGCCGGATCGAGGCGACGCTCCAGCCGGCGGTGTGGGACCGGCTGCTGAGACTGCCGACGAAGTTCTTCACCGAGCGCTCCACGGGCGAACTGGCCAGCGCGGCCATGGGCATCAGCTCGATCCGCCGGCTGCTGGCGGGGGTCGGGCCGACGGTCGCCCAGTCGGTGACGGTCGGCGCGATGAACCTGGGGCTGCTGCTCTGGTACAGCGTGCCGATGGCGATGGCCGCGATCGGCATGCTCGTCGTGATCGCCGCCGTGTTCCTGGGGCTCGGGTTGTGGCAGGTGCGCTGGCAGCGGCGTCTGGTGGTGCTCTCCAACAAGCTGAACAACCAGGCGTTCCAGACGCTGCGGGGGCTGCCCAAGCTGCGGGTGGCCGCCGCCGAGAACTACGCGTACGCCGCGTGGGCGTCGGAGTTCGCGCGCAGCCGGGAGCTCCAGCAGAAGGTCGGGCGCATCAAGAACCTCACGTCGGTGCTGGGCGCGGTGTACCTGCCGCTGTGCACGCTGCTGATGTTCATGCTGCTGGCCGGCCCGGCCCGGGGGTCGATGTCGGCGGCGGCGTTCCTCACCTTCAACACCTCGGTGACGATGGTGCTGACCTCCGTCACGCAGCTGACGGGCTCGTTCGTCTCGGCGGTGGCCGCGCTGCCGCTGTTCGAGGAGATCAAGCCGGTGCTCGACGCGACGCCGGAGGTGCGCACGGCGAGCACCCGGCCGGGTCCGCTGACCGGGGCGATCGAGGCGCGGCGGGTGTCCTTCCGCTACTCGGACGACGGTCCGCTGGTCCTCGACGACGTGTCGTTCGACGTGCGGCCGGGCGAGTTCGTCGCGGTCGTCGGCCCGAGCGGCTGCGGAAAGTCGACGCTGCTGCGGCTGCTGATCGGCTTCGACCGGCCCGTGTCGGGCAGCGTGCTCTACGACGGGCAGGACCTGGCGGCCCTCGACCAGTCGGCGGTGCGCCGCCAGTGCGGTGTGGTGCTGCAGAACGCGCAGCCATTCACCGGTTCGATCCTGGACGTCATCTGCGGCACCGAGCCGTACACGCCGGAGGAGGCGATGGCGGCGGCCGAGATGGCCGGTCTCGCCGAGGACATCAAGCGGATGCCGATGGGTCTGCACACGATCGTCGCGGGCAGCGGGGCCGTCTCCGGCGGTCAGCGCCAGCGGCTGATGATCGCCCAGGCGCTGATCCGGCGACCGCGCATTCTCTTCTTCGACGAGGCGACCAGCGCGCTCGACAACGAGACGCAGCGCACGGTCATCGAGAGCACCAAGGCTCTGAACGCCACCCGGATCGTCATCGCGCACCGGTTGTCGACCGTGCTGGACGCCGACCGGGTCGTGGTGATGGAGGAGGGCAAGGTCATCCAGCAGGGGCCGCCGGCCCAGCTGCTCGCCGACCCCGGAGGCCGGCTGCACGAGCTGGTGCGGCGTCAGATGGCGTGAGCGGTCAGTCCAGCCCGGGCACCGGCGCGCCGCAGGGCATCCCCGCCGCGACGTAGGCGGCGTAGAGCTCCTTCCAGGGCGCGTCGGCCCCGGCGTGCGGACCGGCGGTCTCCTCGCCGCGCGCCCTGGCGTCCAGCGCGGTCAGGCACACCTCCCAGCCGGCGCCGTTGCGGGCAGCGGTGTCCTGGGCGGCGAGGACGTTGGTGAGCGTGAAGCGGGTGCTCTTCTCGCCGGTTTCCTCCAGGTCGAAGCGGAGTTCGTCCCCGCCCCACTCGAACGCCAGGTGCCGGGGCGGGTCGACGGCGAGGACCCGGCCGGTGGAGTTCTCCATGTGCGGGTCGCCGCTGAACCTGACGGTGCCGCCGGGGCGCAGCTCGATCTCGGCGCGGGACGGGAACCAGCGCTCCAGCTCGTCCGCGTCGGTGACGAACTGCCAGACGCGGTCCACGGGGTGGTCGTAGACGCGGCTGAAGCGGACGGCGGGGCGGCCGTCGTCCAGGGTCAGATAGGTGCCGGTGAGGTCGGCGGTCATGGCGGATCAGTCCTTCGGTGGGCTGGTTCGGGGGGCGTCCGGCGTCTCGTCGAGGCGGCGGCCCAGCGTGTCGAGGCTCTTGTTCCAGAGCGCGCGGTAGGGGGCGAGCCAGGCGTCCAGGGCGGCGATCGGGGCGGGGTCGAGGGAGTGGACACGGCGTTGCGCGTCCTGCCGCACCCGGACCAGGCCCGCCTCGCGCAGCACCTTGAGGTGCTTGGAGGTGCTCGGCTGGCTCAGTCCGCACGCCTCGACGATCTCACCGACGGACCGGGGCCGCTCCAGGAGCAGCGCGACGATGGCCCGCCGGTGGGGATCGGCGAGCGCGGCCCAGAGGGTGGCGTCGGACATGACCCCAATATGCCTCGGGAGTTATATGCGCGTCAAGGAATATGCAAGCTCCCGGGAGAGATGCCAGCGAAACGTTGCCGTTTCGTTCGGGCTGGTCTAGCCTCGACGTGTACGAAACCGTTTCGTTTACGTACTCATTACCTTCGTGTGCCGTCCCTGGAAACGGGTGCTCCCATGCCACAGAAATCCCTCACCGACCACGCGCCCGAGAGCGCCGCCGCCGGGACGACGCCCTCCGCGGCCTCGCCCAAGCGGTGGTGGATCCTCGCGGTCGTCGCCCTCGCCCAGCTGATGGTGGTGCTGGACGCCACCATCGTGAACATCGCCCTGCCCTCGGCCCAGGCCGACCTGCACTTCTCCGACGGCAACCGGCAGTGGATCGTCACCGCGTACGCGCTGGCCTTCGCCTCCCTGCTGCTGCTCGGCGGCCGGATAGCCGACCTGTTCGGCCGCAAGCCGGCCTTCCTCGTCGGCATCGTCGGCTTCGCCGCCGCCTCGGCTCTCGGCGGCGCCGCGAACGGCTTCGAGATGCTGGTCGTCGCCCGAGCCCTCCAGGGCGTCTTCGGCGCGCTGCTGGCACCGGCCGCACTGTCGCTGCTGAACACCACGTTCACCGACGCACGCGAACGCGCCCGCGCGTTCAGCGTCTACGGCGCCATCGCCGGTGCCGGCGGTGCGGTGGGCCTGCTCCTCGGCGGCATCCTGACCGATGCCCTCGACTGGCGCTGGACGCTGTACGTCAACGTCGTCATCGCCGTGGCCGCCTTCGCGGGCGGCTGGCTGCTGCTGAGCAACCACCGCGACGCCACGACCGCCAAGCTGGACGTGCCGGGCACGATCCTGGTGGCCGGCGGCCTGTTCTCCGTCGTCTACGGCTTCTCGAACGCGGAGACGCACGACTGGGGCTCGCCGCTCACCTGGGGCTTCCTGATCGCCGGCGGCGTGCTGCTGGCCGCCTTCGCCTGGTGGCAGACCCGCGCCGCCCACCCGCTGCTGCCCCTGCGCATCCTGCTCGACCGCAACCGCGGGGCGTCCTTCCTGGCCGTGTTGATCAGCGGCGCGGGCATGTTCGGGGTGTTCCTGTTCCTCACCTACTACCTGCAACTCCACCTGGGCTTCAGTCCCACGAAGACCGGTGTGGCGTTCCTGCCGATGGTCGGCGCGCTCATGGTGACGGCTCAGCTGGGCACCACCGTGCTGCTGCCCCGCCTCGGCCCGAAGACCGTGATCCCGCTGGGCTTCGCCATCGCCACCGCCGGCATGGCCTGGCTGACCGGTATCGGCGTCGGCTCCTCCTACGCGAGCGCGGTGCTGCCGCAGCTCGTCGTGATCGGCGTGGGTCTCGGCCTGGTGATGCCGCCGGCGATGCAGCTGGCCACGGGCGGCGTCGCGGCCGAGGACGCCGGCGTGGCCTCCGCCACCGTCAACGCCATGCAGCAGGTGGGCGGTTCGGTCGGCACGGCGCTGCTGAACACCCTCGCCGCGAGCGCGGCGACCGACTACCTGTCCGGCAGGGACCCGAGCAGCAAGCTCGTGCAGGCCCAGGCCACGATCGAGAGCTACACCACCGCCTTCTGGTGGTCGGCCGGGTTCTTCGCCGCGGGCGCGCTGATCACCCTGGTCCTGCACCGGCGCGGGGTGCCGCGGCAGGACGCGGAGGCGGCGCCCGTCGTGCACATGTGACCGACCGGGAGTGCCGGGGGCCGTCGTGCGCGGGACACGGCGGCCCCCTCTCCCCTGCCGCGGGCGCGTCCCCCGCGAGTGGCGCGTCCTCGCCGGTCCGCAGCGTGCGATCTGTTGACCCGCCCGGTAAATGGGTACCCACCGCCCATGCGTATCAGCGTGGTGGATGTGGGATCGAACACGGTCAGACTTGTGGTCGCGGACGCGGCGGACGGAGTGCCGCTGCCCGTGCACACCGCCAAGTGGCGGCTGAGGCTGTCCGAGCAGATCACACCGGGGGGACCCGTCCCGGAGCAGGCCGTGGCGCAACTCGTCGACGCGGTGTCCGAGGCGAGCAGGACCGCCACCCGGTGGGGTGCGGCCGGTCCGTTGGCGTTCGCGACCGCCGTGGTGCGCAACGCGCCGAACCGGCACGAGGTGCTGCGCACCGTCCGTGCCCGAACGGGCGTCGACCTGTGCACCCTGCCGGGAGAGGTCGAGGCCGAACTGACGTTTCTCGGGGCGCGGCGTTGGATGGGCTGGCGGTCGGGTCCGCTCGCCCTGCTCGACATCGGCGGCGGCACCCTCGAAGTCGCCTTCGGGCGCGGCCGGTTGCCCGACTTCGTGGCGTCGCTGCCGCTGGGCGCGCGGCGGTTGACGCACGAGTTCTTCGAGGACGAGGACCCGCCGTCGCCGGAGCGGGTGCGGGCGTTGCGCCGCAAGGTCCGCCATCAGCTGCGGGACGTCGCGGCGCGGATCCGATGGGAGGGCCCGCGCACCGCGGTCGCCACCTCCCGGACCTTCCAGCAGCTGGGGCGGCTGTGCGGCGCAGCACCCGGACGCCACGGCCCCTTCGTGGACCGGCAGATGCGCCGCTCCGAGCTGCGGGAGGCGATCACCCGGCTGGCCGCCCTGCCCACCGCCGAACGCGCGCACCTGCCCGGTATCTCCGCCCCGCGCGCCGCACAGAGCCTGGCGGGAGCGGTGGTCGGGCACACCGCGCTGAAGCTGACCGGCATCAAGGCCGTCACGGTCTGCCCCTGGGCGATCCGCGAGGGCGTGCTGCTGCGCCACATCGAGGACGGCCCCTCCTGGTGGGGGGAGGTCGCCCGTCGCAGCGAGGAGGCCGCTCCTCCCGACCCGGTGCCGCTGCGGATCGCCGCCACCTCCGGCTGACCGCCCGTGCCCGTGACGGGCCGTACCGAACACAGGAACAGGAAGGAGACCTCCGTGTCCCAGCACAAGGATCACGGCCACGACCAGCACGGCAAGCCGCCCGAGACCGCGCTCCAGGAGGTGCTGCGCGAGGTCGAGGACGCCGAGAACCGCACCCGCGACTCCGCGGAGCAGCGCCGCCACCGGGGCGAGGCCGGGGAGGCCATCTCCCCCAACCCGCGTGCGCAGGCGGAGTCCGAGGGCGACTGAGGAGGACCGGGCCGGGCCACTGGGGCGGCGGCCCGAACGGTCACGCCGCCAGGGCCCGCGCCACACCCGGCAGTTCCGACGCCGCCCGTCCGGTCGAGCGGCCGGTCGTGGCCCCGCTCGGCGTCGAGGAAGCCCGGTCCGGGGCCGGGCCCCTGGGGTATCCCGTACGTCCACGCCTGACCGGGGGTCGTGGAGCCGATGTCTCGACCAAGCGTGCCTTTGTGCCATGCCGGAGTACCCCGTGGGGCGCGTGTCACGCGAGGGGTGCCCGGTCGCCGGGCGGGTACCCGGCGCGCATGGACCACGAAGGACCACGACTGCCGACCCCGCGCGGCCCGCTGAGCAGGGGTGTCGACGCGTATCTGCGGGGCGCGGGCCGCCTGCCCCGCCTCGAGGAGGTCGCCCGCGCCGAGGTGTACGGCGACGACCTCCAGCTCGCCCTGTACCTGTGCTACGAGCTGCACTACCGCGGCTTCGCGGAGGTCCCTCCCGAGCGTGAGTGGGATCCCGACCTGTTGCGCACCCGCGCGGCCATGGAGCAGCGCTTCCTGTCCGCGCTGCGTACCGACGCGCACGTCCACCACAGCGTGGACGAGGCACTGGCCGGACTGCTGGTCGAGCCCGTCGAGGGCACCGGCGTGACCCACTTCCTGCGCGCCGAGGGTGAGCTGTGGCAGGTGCGCGAGTACGCGGCCCAGCGCTCCCTGTACCACCTCAAGGAGGCGGATCCGCACGCCTGGGTGCTGCCGCGGCTGTGGGGCCGGGCGAAGGCGGGGATGGCCGCGGTGGAGTTCGACGAGTGGGGCGGCGGTCGGGCGGAGCGCGTGCACGCGGCCCTGTTCGCCGACCTGATGACGGATCTGGGCCTGGACACCACCTACGGCCGCTATCTCGACGCCGCGTCCGCCGAGGCCCTGGTCACCGTGAACATGATGTCCCTGTTCGGGCTGCACCGGACCCTCAGGGGCGCCCTGGTCGGGCACTTCGCGACGGTCGAGATCACCTCGTCGCCGGGGTCGCGGCGGCTCGCCGAGGCGATGCGCCGCACGGGCGCCGGTCCCGCGGCCGAGCACTTCTACGACGAGCACGTCGAAGCCGACGCGGTCCACGAGCAGGTGGTGCGCCACGACGTCATCGGCGGCCTGCTGGAGCAGGAGCCGCAGCTCGCCCCGGACATCGCCTTCGGCATCGACGCCACCGAGTTCGTCGAGGAGCGCTTCGGCGCCCGGCTGCTCACCGATTGGCGTGCGTCACGTTCATCCCTGTGTACACCGCTTGCCCAGGAAGCAGCTCATATCTCCTGATGGCCGGGGTACTCGGCGTCCGTGACTGCACTGGTACCCCCGGGCGTATACGCCCCGCAGGAGGACACCGAGCTGCTTGCCGGTGCCCTGTTCGACGAGCCGCTGCCCCCGGGCGCGGAAGTCCTCGACGTGGGCACCGGCAGCGGCGCCCTGGCCCTGGAGGCCGCGCGCCGGGGCAGCCGTGTGACCGCCGTGGACGTGTCCTGGAGCGCCGTGTGGGCCGCGCGGCTGAACGCCTGGCTCGCGGGGCTCCCGGTCCACATCCGGCACGGGAATCTCTTCGAACCCGTGCACGGAGAAACGTTCGATCTGATCCTGGCCAACCCGCCGTACGTGCCGGCGCCGGACGGTCATCGCAGGCCGCCGCGGGGTGCGGCCCGTGCCTGGGACGCGGGCGGCGACGGACGGATGGTCGTCGACCGCATCTGCCGGGAGGCGCCCGGCCTGCTGCGGTCCGGCGGGGTGCTGCTGCTCGTCCAGTCGGCGCTCAGCGGCCCTGACCTGACCGTCGGACAGTTGCGCGCGGCCGGACTGAAGGCCGCGGTGACCCGTCGGCGCCGGATCGCGCTCGGGCCCGTGCTGCGCGGCCGGGAACACTGGCTGCGGGAGCGGGGGCTGCTGCCCGCCGCCGAGGACAAGGAAGAGCTGGTGGTCGTCCGTGCCGAACTCCCCGTCTGACCGGCCTGCCGCACCGCGCCGCGTCACCGTCCAGCGCAAGGGCCCGCTGCTGATGGAGGGCCCGGTGGAGGTGGAGCTCGAGGACGGTTCCGTCGTCAGCTCCGACCGGTTCCGCGTCGCCCTGTGCACCTGCCGCCGCAGCCGCCGCTACCCGTGGTGCGACACGAGCCACCGCGACCGGGCGTGAGGCACCGGGCGCAGTAACGCCCAGAGGCCGGCGGGCGGCCCCACTCCGCCCGCCGGCCCCCTCGCACGAGATCGCTACTTCCCGTGACAACGGCCCGGCTCCCCAGCCACGGCCCGCTGCGCTTCACGGATTCAGTGCGATCCCGGTCTGTGGGTCCAGCCCTCTCAGAAGGAGAAGACTCCCGTTCCGTAGGCGTTCTTCATGCAGTCGTTGGAGAAGGTGCGCTCGTAGGAGACGCGCTTGCCCTGCCAGACGCCGTCCACGGTGACGACCACCGGGTCGTACTGCTTGGTGCACATCACGCCGTCCCTCGCGGTCAGGGCGTCGAAGTCCCCGCCGACGCCGCGCAGTTCCGCGCAGGCCGAGCCGGCCGCCGGGTGCGTGCCGGCCGCCGTCGGGGCACAGGTCAGGGTGACCGCGCGTTCCGGAGTCGCTGCGATCGCGCTCTCGCCGTGGCCCACCGTGAGAACGAGGGCCGACGGGGCGTAGAGCGCGGTGGGGGCCTGACCCGGGGTGGCGAGCGCGGCCCCGGTGAGGGGTCCGCAGACGGCGGTGGCCGTCATGCCGAGGATCATGGCCCAGCGCGCGGTGTTCCGCATTGTGTGCATCCTTCCGCTTCGATTACGGGGTGTGCCGGTCCGTGCTCGGTCGGTGCCCGGAGCGGCGAGCGCGAGTCTGCCGAGTCCGCCGCGGAAACACACATCGACCCCACGGGTTTCAGTAACCTTGCGTATTGAATCAGTGGCGCGAAGTTACGGAATGCGCGCGGGTGAAGCCCGTAACTGCGCGGTCCACGGGGTCATGAAGCGGCCAGATGGCCGATTCCCGTGCGTTCGTTAATAGGCCTGAAACATTCCGATTCCGCTCTCGGCCGACTGCTTTGCGACCCCTTGTGTTCATGGACTGGCCGAGTAATCGTCATTACATGATTACGAATGAGCAGAGAGAGAAGCTCCGCGGCTGGTTCGCCGGTCGCCTGCCCGACGACCTCTTCGAGGAGCTGGCCGAGATCACGGTCGACCGCGAGGAGATCACCGTCATCGGCCGCATCCCCGCGCCCAGGCTGGCCGGGGACGCCCCGGCCACCGAACGGGAGGCGGCCCTGGAGAGCCGGGTGCAAGAATTCCGGGAGCGCACCCGCGAGGACCGCATGGCCGTGGCCCGGGAGGCCGAGCACCGGTTCGGGCGGAAGGTGTCCTGGGGCGTGGAGTGCGGCGGACGGCGCACGCTCTTCACGCACGTGGCCGCGCCGGTCATGACGCGGCTGCGCCAGCCGGAGCGCCAGGTCCTCGACACCCTGATCGCCGGTGGCGTCGCGCGCAGCCGCAGCGACGCGCTGGCCTGGTGCGTGCGCCTGGTCCAGCGTCATACGGACGACTGGCTCGCCGAGTTGCGCGAGTCCCTGGAACACGTGCAGCGCGTCAGGGCCCAGGGCCCGGACTCCGAGCCGGACCCCGCCCCGCACGCGGACGAGGAGTGACCCGTTGTCGGACCCCTCGGCTACGTTGCCCGCATGACCGACTTCGTACTGGTGGCAGGGGCATGGCTCGGGGCGTGGGCATGGGACGAGGTGGCCGCGGAGCTGCGCGGCGCCGGGCATGACGTCCATGCGCTGACGCTGTCGGGCCTCGCCGAGAGACGGGACACACGGCCGGCCGGACAGCAGACGCACGTCCGGGACATCGTCGAGGAGGTGGAGCGGCTCGGTCTGCGGGACGTCGTCCTGGTCGGGCACAGCTACGCGGGCGTTCCGGTCGGGCAGGCCGCCGAGCGGATCGGCGACCGGCTGCGGCGCGTGGTGTTCGTCGACGCGAACGTGCCCGTGGACGGGGAGTCGTTCCTGTCGGGCTGGCCCAGCGAGCACGTACGGCGGACGATCGACGCGCAGGGCGGGTACTGGCCGCCGCTCGGCCCCGAGGAGTACGCGGGGCAGGGGCTGACGGACGAGCAGATCGCCCGGATCGTGGGAGCGACCCCGCACCCGGGTGTCACGCTCACCGAACCGGCCGTCCTCGACCGCCCTCTGGGCGAGCTGCCGGCGACGTATGTGAAGTGCCTCCTCGACGGGGACGAGCCGATGCCGGCGGTGGCCGCGCTGCTCGGGAGCGACAGCTGGGAGCTGGTGGAGCTGGACACCGGCCACTGGCCGATGTTCTCGCAGCCGAGCGCACTGGCCCGTGTGCTGCACGAGGCGGCGGCCCGCCCCTGATCCGCCGGAGCGCATACCGCTCGGTATCGTCGCCCGTACGGCACGGTCTCGACGAGGAGACGACGAGAGGCGGGGCGTACGTGGGCAAGCACTGGGCGGACTTCCAGTACGAGATCTATCTGAACGGGATGACGGGTGCCGTTCCGCGGCTGCCCACCGATCTGACCCGGCTGGAGGAGCTCACCGAGCAGCGGCTGGGGCCCGGACCGGTCGGGTATGTGGCGGGCAGCGCGGGCGACGGCAGTACGGCCCGCGCCAACCGGGCGGCCCTGGAGCGCCGCAGGATCGTGCCGCGCATGCTGCGCGACGTGCACGACCGGGATCTGTCCGTCGAGGTCCTGGGCCGCGCCCTTCCGGCCCCCCTCGCGCTGGCCCCGGTCGGCGTGCTGTCGATCATGCACCCGGACGCCGAGTCCGCCGCGGCCCGGGCCGCCGCCGCACAGGGCGTGCCGTACATCCTGTCGTCCGCGTCCAGCACGCCCATGGAACAGGTCGCCGAGGCGATGGGGGACGCCGAGCGCTGGTTCCAGCTGTACTGGCCGAAGGACCCGGAGGTGGCCCGCAGTTTCCTGAACCGGGCGAAGGCGGCCGGTTTCACGGCCCTGGTGGTCACTTTGGACACGCCGCTGCTGTCGTGGCGGCCGCGCGATCTCGACCAGGCGTACCTGCCGTTCCTGCACGGGGTCGGCACGGCCAACTACTTCTCGGACCCGGCGTTCCAAACAGGTCTGGCCAAGCCGGTGCACGAGGATCCGAACGCGGCCGTGATGCACTTCGTCGGGATGTTCTCCGACCCGGCCAAGAGCTGGCCTGACCTGGCGTTCCTGCGGGAGAACTGGGACGGCCCGATCGTCCTCAAGGGCGTCCTGCACCCGGACGACGCGCGACTGGCAGCCGAGGCCGGCATGGACGGCGTGGTCGTCTCCAACCACGGCGGCCGGCAGGTGGCCGGCGCCGTCGCCGCGGCCGACGCGCTTCCCCGCGTGGCGGAGGCGGTGGGCGACCGGCTCACCGTCCTCTTCGACAGCGGCGTCCGCACCGGCGACGACATCGTCAAGGCCCTCGCCCTCGGCGCCCGCGCGGTCCTCGTCGGCCGCCCGTACGTCTACGGGCTCGGCCTCGACGGGCAGTCCGGCGTCGAACACGTCATCCGCTGCCTGCTCGCCGAACTCGACCTGACGCTCGCCCTCTCGGGGCACGCGACACCGAACACCGTCGGCCCGGCCGACCTCGTCGAGGATCCGGCCTGACGGTTGGGCTGCGCGGCTCGCCGGCCGCACAGCCCCCGGTCATGCCCCGGTGCCCTGCGTCATGTGGTCGGGCCGTCGGTGACCGTCACCTGGCGGGCCGCCGGGTCGTCCTGCTCCTCGATCGACAGGGAGCCCTCCGTCGTCGGCAGGGGCTCCGACTGCCAGCGTTGGTCCTCGGAGGAGCGGTCGCGGACCTTGACGACGACGTCGGCGTCCGGGTCGTCGTCGGCCGGGGCGAGGGCGAGCCGCTCGTCCCAGCGGGGCAGCAACTCCCCCTGCACGGTGAGGTCGTAGCGCACGTCGTCGCCCCGCTCGGCATCCTCGTCGGCGCAGGTACCGAGGACGACGACACCGGCGTCCTTGTGGGAGTCCAGGCACAGCCCGGGATCGGCGACACTGCGCAGGAGCCCGTCGTCCTCGTACGTCCACTGCTGGGTCCACACCGCCGAGCACGGGGCCAGCTTCGTGCCCGCGCCCTCCTTCGGCAGGTCCCGGATGTCGAGGCACAGGTCGGCACCGGTGTTGCGCAGCCGGGTCACGCCCTGGGCCCTGGGAAGCCCTGCGGTGCCGGGTGGCGTCACCGATGCGGAGCCCTTGCCACCGGCGGCGCTGTTGGAGCCGGCCGGGTCGGCCTCGCCGCCGTCGTAGGACGACGCGCTGATGATGAGCACCGTCGCCAGCACCCCGGCCGAGACCGCGCCGACGCCCGAGAGCAGTGCCCGCGACGACCGCATCGCCTCCGGCACCCGGGCGGGTACGGGGAGCCGGGACAGCAGCCCGTGCCGCCCGCCGCCCCGCCGTCCGCCACCGCGCCGGCCCGCACGGGCACCCCGCGTGCCGTGCGACGCGCGCCCCGGGCGCGAGTCGAGGTAGCGGCGGGCGCCCCAGCCGAGCACCGCCTCGGCGAGCAAGGGCCCCAGCGGGCCTTCGAAATGGCTCAGCTGCTCCGCCGCGTTCCGGCAGTAGCGGCACTCGTCCAGATGCTGCTGGACGTCCGGCAGCAGTGCGCCGCCCCGGCGGATCGGAACGTCGAGGAGGCGGTTGTAGAACCGGCAATCGTGGGTCGGCGCGAGTTCGCGATGGGCACGTACGCAGCCTTCACGGAATTTGTCCCGCGCCTGTTCGAGGACCGCCGACGCGATGTCGGTGTCCATGCCCAGCAGTCCGGCCGGGACGCTTAAAGGATCTGCCTCGACCTCGACATGCCACAGCAAACACCGCGAGGCCGCGGGAAGTGCCTGGAATGCCCGCTCCGCGAGGATGCGATTTTCGGGCGTCATGGACGTCGCGGCGCGCAGCCCGCGCCCTCCGGCCGGTTTCTGCAACGCGGGCAGAACGGCCGATATTCGATCGTCGCCGGACCACTCGCGGATCGTGTCGCGCACGGTCACCAGAAGGGCCGGGCGCAGCGCGACGGCGGTCTCGCCGAAGGCGAGGCGGTTGAGGGTCCGGTGGAAAGCGGTTCCGGTCACCATCGCGGCCACCTGCGCCGACGAGGCGAGACAGATGACCGCGTAGTCGTGCACCGACTGGTAGTGCCGCGCCATCAGCAGCGCGACGGAATGGGCGGCGACCTCGCCCTCCGGGCTGCCTCTCAGCGGGGCGGCGAGTGCTTCATCGGATTCCCCGGGATCCCCGCCGGGCGGGGGATACGGGGGACGAGGGGGGTGGGGGGTGGGCACTGAGATGGTTCCTTCCCACGCATGTGACACACAGGAGTCCTGCCGCCGAAAAAGGAGGCCCGGTTGGTGCGTACCTTTTTTGGCGGGGCGCGGGAGGTGCGAATTCACCGACGGCGAATCGGACGCGGTCCACAAATCACGTGCGACACTCGGCGATTCCCCCCGCACGCGCGTTTCACTCTTGCACAACCCCCACACGGCCAACAAGGCGCCCGGACAACATCCCCGCCATTGACAGAAAGTCAGAAACGGGGAACGGATACGCGCGTATCGCACCCGTTTTCGACATTTCCCTGCGGCCTGTGTGAATCGGGCGCCGGGTCCGGTCCCTCAGATCTGCCAGGAGCGCAAGCGGTCCGCCGCACCGTAGACGTCGGTGGTGCCGGACAGCAGGTCGCGGGCGAGGTCGACGAGAGCGCCGTAGGGCGGGTCGATACCGACACCGCTGACGAACATGTACGCCACGGCGGTCGCGCAGGCGAAGCGGGCGTTGGCCGAGGGCAGCGGTCGGAGCACGGTGATGGTGTGCAGCAGCGCGGCGGCCCGCCAGGCCGGGTCGGAGTTCACCCCGAGGCGCGGCGGGTCGACGCGGTGCCGGGCGACGGCGGCGACCAGCGCGGAGAAGTCGTTGACGGTGGGCTGGTCCGGGAGGACCTCCTCATGGCGCTGAAGCAGCCAGGGCACGTCGATATGGATCACGGGTGCCATGGGTCAGGCGGCCCGCCCTTCGCCCTTGGCGGGCGGTTCGTCGTCAGGGAACGCGGCGGCGAACTCGTCGGCGTGGGTGGCGAAGAACCGGCGGAAGGCCTCCGCGCCCTCCTGCAGGGCCCGGTGGCGGGCTATGTCGGCCGCGGCCGCCTCACGCACGAGGGCCTTCATGGACGTACCGCGCTCCTTGGCGATCTGCCGCAGGTCCTCAAGTTCGCGGTCGCTGAACTCCACGTTGAGAGCTGGCATGCCTTCACGGTACCGCTCGGGTACTGACTGGTAAATATCCCCAGGTCAGGGAGGACACCCGAAGGTACCGGAGAGAGGGGACACCTGAGACGTGGGTCACATCGAGCCGTGCGATGTCACACATCGGCGCGCTGTCCGGCTCGCAGTGGTGAGCGCATCCACGGGAGGCACACCCATGACCGAGATCTCCGTTACCGGCACCGACACCCCGCTCGACGCGGCGACCGGGGTGTTCGTCGACCATCGCGAGCTGATGTTCGGCGTGGTCTACAACATGCTCGGCAGCGTCGCCGACACCGAGGACGTGCTGCAGGAGACATGGCTGTCCTGGACGGCACGCGGCGGGGGCGCTCCCCTGGCCGGCGTCGACAACCCGCGCGCCTATCTCGTCCGGGTGGCGGTCAACCACGCGCTGCGCCGCCGCGCCGTGATCAGCCGCCGACGGGAGACGTACGTCGGCCCGTGGCTGCCCGAGCCCCTGGTCGGCGCGGACACCGGGACCGCCGAGGATCCGGCCCTGCGTTCCGAGTCCGTGTCGCTGGCCATGCTGGTGGTCCTGGAGTCGCTGACACCGCTGGAACGGGCCGTGTTCGTGCTGGGTGAGGTGTTCGGCTACCCGCATGCCGAGATCGCGGAGATCATCGACCGCTCCCCCGCCGCCGTACGGCAGTTGGCGCACCGGGCCCGGGAGCACGTGCACGCGCGGCGGCCGCGGTACGAGGCGCATCCGCGGGTGCGGCGGGAGGCGACCGAGCGGTTCGTGCGGGCGGCGCTCGGCGGGGACATCGCCGAGCTGATGGAGGTGCTCGCACCGGACGTCACGGCGTGGACGGACGCGGGCGGCAAGCGCCGTCGGGCGAGCCTGCGCCCGGTGCACGGCCGGGACAAGGTGGCCCGTCTGCTCTCCGCCGGGCGGGGCGGCCCGGACCACCCGGTGTGGCGCTACCGGCGCGTCAACGGCGACGACGCGGCGGTGCTGTTCGACGGCGACGCGCCGTTCGCGGTATTGGTCCTGGACCTCACCCCGGAGGGCGACCGGGTGCGCGGCATCTACGTGGTCGCCAACCCCGACAAGCTCGCCCACCTGCCCGCGGCGCGGGACGACCGGTGGGGCGCCGGTCAGGAGTGAGCGCGGCAGAACTCCCGGACGGTCCGGTTGAACGGCTCGGGTGCCTCGATGTTGCTGAGGTGCCCGATGCCGGGGAGCACGACGAGCGTGGCCCGCGGGATCGCTTCGAGGAACTGGTGGGCGACGGGATCCACGGGTGAGCGGGCGTCGAGCTCCCCCCACAGCAGGAGCGTCGGCACCTCGATGTTCGGCAGCAGATCCCGCAGGTCGGCCTCCGCCATGACGGTGAGCTCGGTCCGCATGCTCTGGGCGCGGGTGTCGGCCGACATCACGGACAGCAGACGGACGGCTTCGGCGGGGGGCCGCCCGGCGAACAGTTGCGGCATGGTCGGTGCGAACGCCTCGGCCGGGACCGCGAGCATGCGCTCCGCCCCTTCGACCCGGGAGCGCACCTCCGCCGCGGGCAGCGAGCCCTTCCAGCCCGCGTAGGTGTCGACCAGGAGCAGGGTCCGCACGAGCTCGGCGTGGTGCCGGTAGAGCTCCAGCACGACGGTTCCGCCCCAGGACACGCCGAGGACATGGGCCGGCCCCAGATCCACGTCCTCGACGACGGCCGCCAGGCAGCGGGCGTAGTCGGCCAGGGTGAAGGAGGGCGGTACGTCGGAGGAGCGACCGGCGCCGGGTTCGTCCCAGGCGACGACGGTGAACGCGTCGGCCAGGTCCTCGGCCTGGGGGCGGAACAGCCGGGCGTCCGCCGTGGCGCCGTGCGCGAGCACGAGGGGCGGGCCCTGGCCCACCCGGTCGTACGCGACCTCGATGCCGTCGACCCGCACCGCTGGCATGTCACCAGGCTACGCGCGCGTGCCGGGGGCGTCCTGTCGGCGGACTCCCCCGGCACGCGGGCGGCGGTGCTGTCCGGCTCCTACCCCTGGTCCGCCACGAAGGAGGCCATACGGGTCAGGGCGGCGTTCCAGTTGATCGTGTGCTCGTTGGTGGACCAGGACTGGATGTCGTCGATGTAGCAGAACTGGCCGACGCAGCCCTGCAGTTTGCTCTGTGCGTAGGGGTCCTGGATGCCCGAGTTCGGCCCGCCCGCGAGGGTGCCCTTCGGCGGGTTGGGCTGAGCCGGATCCAGCTGGTGGGCGTACCAGCGGCTGTGCTGGTTCTGCGCGCTGACCTCGCCGTAGCCGGTGACGTAGGAGATGTTCAGCGCGTTGCGGCCCAGGACGTAGTCCATGCTCTGCAGCGCGCCGTCCCGGTACTTGGCGGCGCCGGTGAGGTCGTACGCCGTGGCGAGGACGACCGCGTTGTTGAGGACCTGGTGGCTGGAGCCCCAGTCGTAGGTGTTGCCGTCCGGTGCGTACGGCATGCCGTAGGGGTGGGCCTTGAGGGTGGCCAGGTAGCGGTCGGCGCCCTTGACGACGGACTGGCGCACCTTGTCGCGGCCGGGCAGTCCGTTGGGCACGGTGGCGAGGTCGAGCCGGCCCGCCGCGCCGGTGCGGGCCCAGTCGAAGCCGAGGGGCTTGAAGAGGTCGGCCGTGTGGACCGGGGACTTCAGGACGTACTCCTCGAACCGCTTCTCCCCGGTGGAGAGGTACAGCTCGGCCGCCGCCCAGTAGAAGTCGTCGGTGACGTCGCTGTCGGGGTAGGCGCCGCCGCCGATGCCGTCGCTCTCCGAGGCGAGGCGGTCGGGGTGGGCGAGCGCCGCCGACCAGGCCTTGCGGGCGGCGGCCAGGGCCTTGCCGGCGAACGGCCTGTCGTAGGGCCGGTACAGGCGGGCGGCCTGTGCGGCCGTGGCGGCCAGGTTGAGGGTGGCGGCGGTGGAGGGCGGGTGCAGCTCGCGCTTCTGCGGGTCGTCGCTGGGCAGCAGGGGCAGGCCGGTCCACTGCTCGTCGTGCATCTTGTGGTGGGCCATGCCGGCCAGCGGCTTGCCGTCGGGCACCTGCATCCTCAGCAGGAACTCCAGTTCCCAGCGGGCCTCGTCGAGGATGTCGGGCACCTTGTTGCCGCTCTCCGGGATGGCGAGCGTGCCGTCCCCGAGCTTGTCCGCCCGTCCGGTGCGTGCCGTGCGGGCGCGTTCGTAGGTGCTCAGCAGTTCCCAGGTGGAGATGCCGCCGTTGACGACGTACTTGCCGTGGTCGCCGGCGTCGTACCAGCCGCCGCTGACGTCGAGGGTGTAGTCGCAGACGCCCGGCTGACAGGGCACGGCGGTGTCGCCCTTGTTGGGGGCCACGCCCACGTGACCGGCCGGGCGGCCGTAGCCGGGCCGCAGGTCGTCGCGGATCGCGAGGCCGCTGCGCTGCGTGTAGTAGTACTTCGCCGAGTCCAGCCGGAGCCGCTCGTAGGCGCTCGCGCCGATGTCGAAGGGCCTGCTGGTCTCGCCGTCGGCGACGAGCGTGAGGCCCGTGCCCTTGGTGCGGTAGGCGCCGAAGTCGATGGAGTGGACGTTCTGCCCGGAGGAGGCGTCGACCCCGCGCGGCAGGGTCGTGCCCTGGGCGACGACGGTCCCGCCGGAGTTCTTCAGCTGCCAGGGCAGCCTGGCCGTGGCGTCGGTGACCAGGGTGGCGTTCTTCGGGCCGGCCGGGAGATATCCGACCTGGTTGACGCGCACCCGGGGACCGGTGTCGGGTTCGTACGGCTCCGGCGCCACACCGCCGAGCAGCGAGACGTCGTCCATGCAGAAGCGCCAGGCGTCCGCGCTGCCGCCGAGCTGGAAGCCGACCTGGCCCTGCGCGGTGTCGACGGGCGAGGTGAAGGTGTAGGAGTAGCGGTCGCCGGAGACGCTGAGCTGCGGCGTCACCTCGTGGTAGGTGTCGTAGGGCGACACCGACAGGCCCACGATCGCCCGCACCACGTGCCCGGCGGGTGTCCCGGTCGCGCTGAACGAGAAGCGGTACGACTCGCCCTTCACGAGGGTGATGTCGTTCTGCCCGACGGCGGCGTCCCAGCGGTTGGCGGTGCCGCCGGGGACGTCGGCGCAGAGTCGGCCGTCGGACAGGCCCGTGGTGACGTTGCTGGTCGTCCACCAGGGGTCGGTGGTGGTGTCGAAGGTGCCGTTCCTGACCTGCTCGACCTCGTCGGCCCCGGCCGGCGAGGACGGCAGCGCGGTGAGCGCGGTCGCCAGCAGGGCCGTCAGGGACAGCAGGGCGGTTCTGCGTCGTTTCACGTCTGGGCTCCTCCGGGAGGTGCGGGCGGCGCTCGGCGTGGGAGCGCTCCCAGATGCGGACGCAGGCCATGCTTGTGGTTGATGTGACGCCTCGTCAACGGTCCGGACGGGACTGGCTGTTCACCGCCCGTCCGGACCGGGGCGACCTAGGCTGTGTTTTGGTTCGGTTTTCTGTGCACGCCCTGCATGCTGATGATCAAGGTGCAGGGCGAGGGGATCTTTCTGATGAGCAGTGGTCGGTGCTGGAGTCGTTGCTGCCTGCGGTGGGCATAAGTCGCAGGTGGCCTGGCTGTCGGCGACTGGTAGACGGTGTGCGGTGGCGGGTTCGGACCGGAGTTCCATGGCGGGACCTGCCGTTCGAGTACGGACCGTGGCAGACGGTGTATGGACTGTTCCGGAGATGGCAGCGTCGGGGTGTGTGGGCCGGCTGCCGACGTTGTTGCAGGCGAGGGCTGATGCGGCCGGGCTGACCTTCTGGGAGGTCAATGTCGACTCCACCATCTGCCGGGCACACCAGCATGCTGCCGGTGCCCGCCGGCGCGGTGCTGTGCAGAAGGAACCGCCGGGCGGAGTGAGCGCCGAACCTGAAAACCGTGGGCTGGGCGGGTCGCGAGGCGGGTTCACCACGAAGATTCATCTGGCGTGTGAGCAGGGACAGAAACCGTTGTCGCTGTTGATCACCGCCGGGCAGCCCGGTGACAGTCCTCAGTTCGAGCCCGTTCAGGACCGGGCCGCCCTTCTTCGACCGCGAGGACTACAAGGCCCGGCACGCGGTCGAATGCGGGATCAAGCGTCTCAAGCAGCACCGGGCCGTGGCGACCCGGTTCGACGAACTTGCGGTTCGGTTCGAGGCGACGGTTCGGGTCGCGGCGATTCATCAGTGGCGGTGAACCCTCAGCCTGCCGTCGTGCGGATGCCCCAGCAGGAAAGGACGACCCTGCGCTCATTACGGACGAAGGGCGCATTTCCTGGCATTGGCGCGGGGCGGTGCGTATGGGGTTGCACCTTCCGTAGCGGCATGTGGTCCGGTGGACCTACGTCCCGATCCCTTGAGGAAAGATCCCTGCTCATGCATTCGTCCTTCATGCCACCTCGCCAGGTCAAGATCGGTGACGCGGCGGCCTTCGCCGGCACCACGCCGCGGGCGATCCGTCATTACCACGAGATCGGCCTGCTCCCCGAGCCTGAGCGGGGCGGCGATGACCGCCGCCGCTACGGCTACGACGACATGATCCGGCTGCTGTGGATTCGCAAGATGACCGACGCCGGGATCGCCCTGGACGACATCCGTGACGCCTTTACCACCGGCACGGCTTCCGCCGGTGCGGACAGCGGAGACGGTATCGCGGGCATCCTGGAGCGGTTGGAGGAAACCCTCGCCGAGCAGGAAGCAGAAGTGCGGCGGCAGCGGACCGCCGTGCAGCGGATGCGCACCGAAGGCAGCCGGATGGGTCTGCTCTCCGACTTCGTCACCGAACGCCTCAAGAGCCTGCCCGAGGGCTCCCTGCGTCAGGCGGACCTGGACAGCCTGCTGGTCACTGAGCGGATCTTCGGCCCGCTCGGCGCGGCCGTCCAGGCCAACCGCTTCGTCGTCCTGGCCACGCACCCCGCTCTGCGGGAGGACTCCGACCGCATCGATGACGCCGAGGAGGCACTCGATGACAGCGTCGCCGTCGATGATCCGCGCGTGGCCCAGGTGGCCGCCGAACGGCACGCCTTCGAAAGCGCCCTGCACGCCGTCATCGAGAAGTCCGGTCTGGAAAAGGACGACGATGCCCTCTTCGACGCCTGGGACGCTTTGCACCCTGCTCCCGCCCATGAGGGCGAGGACGAGGCCGATCTCAGCTCCGGCGGGCGGGAGACTGACTCCATGAGCGTGTTCGAAGCCATCGGCAAGATGCCCTACGACTTCTCCCCAGCCCGCCTGCGCTGTATGGAACTGGCCGTAGAACTCTCCGCCCAAGACTCACCCGCTACCTAAAACACGCCCTAGAGGGCGTCCAGTCGGCTGATGCGTATCGCGCCACGCGCCTCGCCGGGGTGGCGGCTCGTCAGGGTGAGCCGGATCCGGGAGCCTCGCAGGGCCTTGAAGGTGATCACGGTGGGGGCGTCGGAGGCGGTGGCCCAGCCGATCTCGGTGTCCCGCGCGATCCGCCACGCGCGGCCGTCCCAGACCGCCACCTCGATCGCCGCGGGCAGGCTGTGCGTGGCGTCCACGGTGAAGGAGACCTCCACCCGGTCGTAGCCGCGGGTGCGCCCGTGGTCGACGTAGACCCAGTCCTCGGTCCGCGCCCCGTCGAAGTCCGGCAGCAGGGGCGTGGCCTGCTTGAAGAAGCCGTTGGACCAGCCGGTGGCCGGGTCGCCGTCGAGCATGGCGGCGGGCAGGGTGTCCGGACGGCCGGAGTAGCTCGCGTCCGCGCGCGGGTGGCCGACGGGCGCCGGGTGCTCCGGACCGAAGGCGGCCGGGGCCGTCTCGGCCCGATCCTGCGCGCGGGTGGCCCGTACGGTCGCCGTGCCCGCGCGCAGCCCCTCGGCGCGGGCGGTCACCTTCACCGCACCCGCCTTCGTGCCGGACCGGACGATGGCGAGGGCCTTGCCGTGGAAGGCGGTCCGGGTGCTCGCCTGATAGCGCTCGGCGCTCTCCTGCCGGCCGTTGTCGAGCCCCGCGAGGGAGCCGCCCGCCACCTCGAAGGACAGCAGGTGCTCCGCGTCGGGCACCACCACCCCGCGCCGGTCGACGACCTCGGCGGTCACGAAGACCAGGGAGCGGCCGTCCGCGGCGAGGGAGGGGCGGTCCGCGGTCAGGCGTATCGCGTGGGGGGCTCCGGCGGTGCGCAGCACGTCGGTGGCGACCACCTTGCCGCCCCGCCGGGCGACGGCCTTCAGCTCTCCGGGTTCGAAGGGCACCTTCCAGGTCAGGTGGAGCTTGCCGGCGCTGCCGTTCGGGCTGGTGTAGCTGCCGGGGTAGGGGCCGTCGGTGAAGGTCTTGTCGTCGCCGGTCGCCTCGGTGGTCTCCAGGTAGGTGCGGCCGTCGGCGGTCTTCTTGGTGTCGAACCGCCGTACGCCCAGGGACGTGCCGTTGAGGTACAGCTCGACGGTGTCGACGTTCGCGTACGCCCAGACCTCGACCGTGTCGCCCTTGTCGTGGTTCCAGGTCATCGGCAGCAGGTGGACCATCGGTTCGCTGGTCCACTGGCTCCGGAAGAGGTGGTACATGTCCTTCGGGAAGCCGGCCGTGTCGACCGCGCCGAAGAAGGACGCCTTGACCGGGAAGACGTCGTACGGGGTGGGTTCGCCGATGTAGTCGATGCCGGACCAGAGGAACTGCCCGGCGAACCACTTCCGGTCCCGGTCCTTCTTGTGGCCGTACTCGCCGCTCATGGTCCAGGAGGCGAGGTTGTTGTCGTAGGAGGAGGTCGCGCGTCTGCCCGGGGTGTGGTTCTCGCCGGTGTTGAGGTGCTCGGGCTCCTGGTAGGCGCCGCGGGTGGAGGTCTCCGAGGAGGACTCCGACTCGAAGAGGAACAGGTGCGGGTAGGCCGCGTGCAGCTGGTCGACCGACTTGGCGGTGTTGTAGTTGAGGCCGAGGCCGTCCAGCTTGGCGAGCATCAGGTCGGCGGCGGAGCCCTTGGCGGGCAGGCGGCGGTACTTGTCGGAGCCGATGACCAGCGGGCGGGTGTCGTCGGCGGCCCTGATCGCCCCGATGATCCGGTCGGCCATGGCGAGGCCGGCGGTGGAGGTGGAGTCGGGGACCTCGTTGCCGATGGACCAGCTGAGCACCGCGGGCGAGTTGCGGGCCGCCAGCACCATCTCGGTGGCGTCCTTCTCGCACCACTCGTCGAAGAAGCGGCCGTAGTCGTACCGGTTCTTGCCGGTGCGCCAGCAGTCGAACGCCTCCACCAGCATGACGACGCCGAGCTCCTCGCAGACCTGGATCACCTCGGGCGCGGGCGGGTTGTGGGAGGTGCGCAGGGCGTTGACGCCCATGGACCGCATCATCTCCAGCTGCCTGCGGACGGCGTCGATGCTGACGGCGGCGCCGAGCGCGCCCAGGTCGTGGTGGAGGTCGACGCCCTTGATCTTGTGGCGGGTGCCGTTGAGGAAGAAGCCCTCGTCCGGGTCGAAGCGGAAGGTGCGGAGGCCGAAGACCGTGCGGTGGGTGTCGGTGGTGCGGCCGTCGACGCGCAGCTCGGTGTGCAGGGTGTAGCGGTGTGGTGTCTCGAAGTCCCACAACTCCGGGTGCCGGACGGTGAGTTCCTGGGTCTCGGTGTGCTCTGCGGTGACGGCCGCGGTGGAGGAGGTACGGGCGACCGTCCGGCCCCTGCGGTCGACGATGCGGGAGACGACCTCGACGTCCGCGCCCGCGCCGGAGGCGTTGACGACGGAGGTGCCGACCCGTACGACGGCACGCGCGGCGGAGATCTCGGGCGTGGTGACGCGGGTGCCCCAGCGGGCCACGTGCACCGGCTCGGTGATCACCAGTCGGGCTTCGCGGTAGATGCCGCTGCCGGAGTACCAGCGGCTGCTGGGGAGCCGGTTGCGGACCTCGACGGCGATCACGTTCTCGGTGGTGCCGTCGGTGTGCACCAGGTCGGTGAGGTCGAGGGCGAAGCCGGTGTAGCCGTAGGGGTGACGGCCGGCCTCCTTGCCGTTGCAGTACACGGTGGCGTCCATGTAGACGCCGTCGAACTCCACCGAGACGCGCTTGCCGGCGAGGGCGGGCGGCAGGGTGAAGGCCAGGCGGTACCAGCCGAGGCCCCCGGGGAGGAAGCCGGTGCCGCTGGTGGTGCCGTGCTCGGTGGTGGGGGTCTGCTCGATGCTCCAGTCGTGCGGGACGGTGGTCTCGCGCCATCCGGAGTCGTCGTAGCCGGGAAGGTGGGCGTCGGCGTAGGCGCCGGTCGGGTCGGTGATTCCACCCGGGTTCACCAGCGCGAAGCGCCAGCCGTCGCGCAGTGCGACGGTCCGGCGACCGGACGTCCCAGGCGCCTGCTCGGCGGCCCACGCCTCCGGGGCGCCGAGCAGCGTCCCGGCCGCGGGTGCGGCGGCGGAGGCGAGCAGGACCGATCTGCGCGTGACCGACATGGCGACTCTCCCTCATCAGGGCCCAGAAGTACTCACAACTGATCGCGAACAAACAGATTCTGTCGACGTGTCACACACGGCCGTCAAGGGTGCGGAGGGGTTCTTCTGCCTCATGGACGACTTCGACCCCATTTATGCCGTTCCCCCGGCCGGGAAGGCGGCACCGGGGTTACCGGTCCACGCCGGGCGCCTACGGACTACGCTGGAACTCAACTGACTTCCCTGTTCACTGTGAGTGTCCGTATGGAGTCGCGACGATGAGTCCGGACGAGGCGTTGGACGATGGCGTGGCCGCGCGTGCCGTCATCGCCGTCGACGGCACGCTCACCGAGTGGAGCGAGGGCGCCCGCCGTCTGCTGGGCCACACGGCCGCCGAGGTCGTGGGCCGCCCCGCCGCCGACCTGCTGGCCGACGGCGCGGACCCGCCGGCCGTGCCGGACGACTCCCGCTGGAGCGGCACGGTCACCCTGCGCCACCGCGACGGCCACCCCGTCACCCTCTGGGTGCTCGCCCACCGCCGACCGCCGGACGCGGCGGAGGCGGTCGACTGGCTGGCGGTGTCCCCGCCGGAGGCCGCCGACCACGCGCTCGCGGACGACCCGCTGGTGCGCATGGCGCTGACGCAGTCGCCCTGCGCCACGATGATCTTCGACGAGCGGCTGCGGCTGCGCGGCGTCAACGAGGCCATGGCCGATCTGCTGGGACTGCCCGCCGGGCGGATGCTGGGCCTCAGGCCCACCGACGTCGGCAGCCGGCCGCCGAACGCCGAGCTCGAGGAGAATCTGCGCCGGGTGCTGAGCACCGGCCGGCGGCAGGACATGCAGACGTACATGAAGGCGACCGGCGAGGACCGGGGCGCGCACGCGTGGCTGGCCCGGATGGCGCCGCTCACCGACGGGGCGGGCCGGGTGCGGGGCGTGTGCGTGACCGCCCACGACTTCTCCGACCAGTACCGCGCGCGCGAGCGGTTGCAGCTGGTCAACGAGGCCAGCGTGCGCATCGGCACCACCCTCGACGTCACCCGTACCGCACAGGAGCTGGCGGACGTGTGCGTCCCGGCGCTCGCCGACTTCGTCAGCGTCGACCTGCTCGACCCGCAGGAGCACGGCGGCGAGTCCGCGGGACCGCCGGTCCCACCGCTGAGTCTGCGCCGGTCCGCCCACCAGTCGGTGAACAAGGGCAGTCCCGAGGCCGTCGCCAAGCCCGGGCAGGTGGACGTCTACCCGGAGAACTCCCCGCAGTCCGCCTCGCTGGTCGCGGGGCACACCGTCGTGGCCTCGGGCTCCTCCGGCGACCTCGAGCGGTGGCTGGCCTGGGACCCGGTGCGCTTCCAGCGGATCCAGGAGTACGGCATCCACTCCACGATGTCTGTTCCGCTCCAGGCCCGGGGCACGACCCTCGGGGTGGCGGTCTTCACCCGCTTCCGGCGCCCCGAGGCGTTCACCGTCGACGACGTGCTGCTTGCCGAGGAGGTCACGGCCCGGGCCGCCGTCTGCATCGACAACGCGCGCCGCTACTCCCGCGAGCGCGAGACGACGCTCACCCTGCAGCGCAGTCTGCTGCCCCGCACCCTGCCGCACACGGCGGCGGTCGAGGCGGCCTCCCGCTATCTGCCGGCCACCCGCTCCGGCGTGGGCGGCGACTGGTTCGACGTGATCCCGCTGTCCGGGATGCGGGTCGCCATGATCGTCGGTGACGTCGTCGGGCACGGCATCCAGGCCTCGGCCACCATGGGCCGGCTGCGCACCGCCGTCCGCACCCTCGCCGACATCGACCTGGCCCCCGACGAACTGCTCACCCACCTCGACGACCTGGTCGTCCGGCTGTCGGAGGAATCCGGCGGGGACAACGGCACCGGCGAGGTGGGCGCGACCTGTCTGTACGCGGTCTACGACCCGGTCTCCCGGCGCTGCACCCTGGCCCGGGCCGGGCATCCGCTGCCCCTGCTGGTGCCGCCGGACGGCCCGGCGCGGCAGCTCGACCTGCCTTCGGGGCCGCCGCTGGGCGTCGGGGGGCTGCCGTTCGAGTCCGCCGAGGTGGAGCTGCGGGAGGGCAGCGTCCTGGCGTTCCACACGGACGGGCTGCTGGTCAGCCGGGAGCGGGACGTCGACGCGAGCGGCCGGATGCTCCGCGAGGCGCTGTCGGCGCCCTCCGACTCCCTGGACGAGATCTGCGACCGCGTGCTGCACACACTGCTCCCGCCGGGCGGCTCCAGCGACGACGTGGCCCTGCTGCTGGCCCGCACCCGCGGCCTGCCGTCCGCCCAGGTCGCCACCTGGGACATCCCCGCGGACCCGGCACTGGTGGCGCCCATCCGCAAGCAGGTCGTCGACCAGCTCGAACGCTGGGGGCTGACCGAGGCCACGTTCACCGCCGAACTGGTCGTGAGCGAGCTGGTCACCAACGCCATCCGCTACGGCGCCCCGCCCATCCGGCTGCGGCTGATCCATGACGCGGCCACCCTGATCTGCGAGGTGTCCGACACCAACCACACGGCGCCGCACCTGCGCAGGGCCAAGACCTGGGACGAGGGGGGCCGCGGGCTGCTCCTGGTCGCCCAGCTCACCCAGCGGTGGGGCAGCAGGCACACCGGCGAGGGCAAGACGATCTGGGCGGAGCTGGCCCTGCTCGACGACGAGATCTGAGTCACCGGCGGCACGCGCCGCGGGCAGGCGGGCGCCGGCCGGGCTTCGGGGCCCTGGAGGGTTTCTTACCCACGCCTGGTTTCATGGGCGGGCACCGCCTGATCGCGCCCCGGAGGACCCCGCCCTGAACACCCTGCTCGCCGAAGTCCTGTCCGTGACGCTGCTGACCGCCGTGCTCGTCTGGGCCGTCGCCCGCCCGAAGGGCCTGCCGGAAGCCGTGCTGGCGGTGCCCGCCGCCGGGATCGCCGTCGCCCTCGGAGTCATCTCTCCGGATCACGCCTGGGAGGAGATCCAGCGGCTGGGGCCCGTCGTCGGCTTCCTCGCGGCCGTGCTGGTGCTCGCCCACTTCTGCGACGTCGAGGGGCTGTTCACCGCGTGCGGGGCGTGGATGGCCCGCTGGGCGGCCGGGCGGCCCACGCGCCTGCTGACCGCGGTGTTCGCGCTGGCGTCCGTCATCACGGCCGTGCTCAGCCTGGACGCCACCGTCGTCCTGCTCACTCCGGTGGTGCTCGCCACCGCGACCCGCATGGGCGTGCAGGCACGGCCGCATCTGTACGCGTGCGCCCATCTGTCGAACACGGCCTCGCTGCTGCTGCCGGTCTCCAACCTGACCAACCTGCTGGCGTTCACGGCGAGCGGCCTGAGCTTCACCCGCTTCGCCGCGCTGATGGCGCTGCCGTGGCTGGTCGCGATCGCCGCCGAGTACCTGGTGTTCCGGCGGTTCTTCGACGAGGACCTCGCGGCGCCCCTCCCCTCCCCCGAGGCCGAGCCGCGTCCCGAGCCGCTCCCGCTGTTCGCCCTGGTCACCGTCGGCTGCACGCTCGCCGGGTTCGTGGTGGCCTCCGCCGTGGGGATCGCGCCGGCGTGGGCCGCGCTGGCCGGTGCGCTGGTGCTGGCCGGGCGGGCCCTGGTGCGGCGGCGGGCCACCCCCCTGACGGTGGTGCGGTCCGCGGCCCCGGCCTTCCTGGCGTTCGTGCTCGCGCTGGGAGTGGTCGTGCGTGCGGTCGTCGACCACGGGCTCGCCGACGCGCTGCGGCGCGTGCTGCCCGGCGGATCGGGCCTGCTGACGCTGCTGGGTGTGGCCGTGGTGGCCGCCGTCCTGGCCAACCTCATCAACAACCTGCCCGCGGTGCTGGTGCTGCTGCCCCTGACCGCCGGGTCCGGTCCGGGCGCCGTGCTGGCGGTGCTGCTCGGTGTGAACATCGGCCCCAACCTGACCTACGCCGGCTCTCTGGCGACCCTGCTGTGGCGGCGGATCGTGCAGCAGCACGGGAACCGGGTCGAGCTCGGGGAGTTCACCCGGCTCGGGCTGCTCGCGACACCGGCGGCGCTGGTGCCGGCCGTGGTGGCCCTGTGGCTGTCGCTGACCGTCGTCGGGGCCTGAACCGGCCCGGTCAGCGGTGGCCGCCTCCGCCGTAGCCGTAGCCGGGGTAGCCGTAGCCCGGGGTGCCGTACGGACCGTCCGAGTCGCAGTAGTAGCCATAGCGGTGGCAGGGCGATTCGGTGGCGGCCGGGCTGCTCGGGGTCGGCTGCGGGGCCGGGGACGTCGCGGACGGCCTCGGGGTCGGCTCGGGCGTCTTCGACGGGGTGGGGGTCGGTGTGGGCGCGGTGCGCGGGACGGGAGCGGCGGCGTTCCAGTTGACGGACTCCATCCGGAGGTCCGCCTTGGAGGTGTCGATCACCCAGCGCTGGACCTCGTCTTCCGCCCGGGCCTTGAGAACCAGGGCTCCCGAGCCGTCGGTCGCGGCCGGGGTGAGGGCCAGGTCCTGGTCCGAGCGGGGCACCAGGGCGCCCTGCAGGGTGAAGTCGTAACGGATGTTCTTCGGGTCGGGCCGGGACGCGCCCGTACAGGGGGCCAGCCGCACCGAGTATCCGAGCTGCGAGTCCAGGCACAGGTCCGGAGCGGCGCCGTTGCGCAGCAGCCCGTCGGTCTCGTACGTCCACTGCTGGGCTGCGTCAGCCGAGCAGGTGGTGAGCTCGGCCTCCCCGCCCTCCACGGCCTTCTCGCCGTCGATGCCCACGCACAGGCCCGAGGAGACATTGTGCAGCCGGCCGCGCAGGGCGCCCTTCTCGGCGTCGCCCGCACCGGCCCAGGACGAGTCGCGGCTCGCCTCGCCCGCGTCGGAGTCGGGGACCTCCCCGGTGGGCCGGTCGGCACCGGCCGGCGCGCCGTCGCCGGAGTTGCCGGTGGACCACAGGACCAGCGGCAGGACGACCAGACCGCTGACGGTCAGCACGCCCACGGTGAGGTTGCGCCGCCGGGCGGTACGGCGGGCCGCCTTCTGGGCGGATCTTCGCGCGGCGGCCCGGGAGCCTTCGGCACGAGGGGCCCGGGGTGCGGGGGCAGGCGGTACGGAGACGTCCGCGCGGGCCGGAGCCGGCACGGTGGCCGCGGCCGGGGCCACGCCCTCGGGCCTCGGAGGTGGCGGCGGCACGGCCGCCGGGCCGCCCGGATCGGTGAACGACTCCCCGACCGCGCCGGCGAGGGCGACCGGGTCCGGGAAGGCCTCACGCCCCTCACGTACCGGGCCGGGGAACGCCTCACGCGCCGCATGAACCGGATCCGAGACGCCCTCACGTGCCGCACGCACCGGATCCGAGACGCCCTCACGTGCCGCACGCACCGGGTCGGCCGGGAAGCCCTCACGAGCCCTGCCGACCGGGCCCGGGAAGGCCTCGCGCCCCTCGCCGGTCGGCCCGGGGAATGTCTCGCGGGGTGGGCGAACCGGTTCCGGAGCAGCCGCACGCCGCTCACGTGCCGGCCCGGGCGTCTCGCGGGGTGCGCGAACCGGGTCCGGAATGATCTCGTACGTCAGATCGACCGGGTCGGGGAAGACCTCGCGCGCCAGGGCGACCGGGTCCGGGAACAGTTCACGCGCCGCACCGGCCGGCATCACGGCGGCGGCCGCACCGGCCGCTGTCCCGGGTCTCTCGGGCTTCCCGGCATGCCGCCCGCCCCCGGCGCTCTCCGCCGCCTCGTGCGCCCGGCGCTCCGCGTAGTCCCGCCCACCCCAGCCCAGCACCGCCTCCGAGAGGGCGACACCGAGGTCGTGATTGAACTGGTCGAGCTGGTCGGCGGCGGCGCTGCAGTGCCCGCAGCCCTCGATGTGCGCGCGTAGATCCGGGTCGAGGTCGAGACCCCCGCGTCGGTACGTCACGTCGAGCAGGCGCAGATAGCGCCGGCACTCCTCGTCGGGGGCGAGTTCACGGTGCAGCTGAAGGGCCTCCTCGCGCAGCCGGTCCCGGGCCCGGCCCAGTTCGACCCGCGCGCCCTCCTCGTCCAGCCCGAGCAACCCGGCCGGCGAGGTGAGCGGTTCGGCCTCGACCTCGACGTGCCACAGCAGACAGCGCGCGGACTGGGGCAGCCGCTGGAAGGCCCCGGACAGCAGGCGTCGGCGCGGCGAGGGCAGCAGCCGGGAGGCGGGCCGGTCCCCGTCGCCGGTCCCGGCGAGC
Organism: Streptomyces massasporeus; assembly: GCF_014648995.1. Classification (GTDB taxonomy): domain Bacteria; phylum Actinomycetota; class Actinomycetes; order Streptomycetales; family Streptomycetaceae; genus Streptomyces; species Streptomyces massasporeus. The sequence goes on from NZ_BMSE01000001.1 coordinate 72,371, forward strand.
AGGTCCGGGTGGAGCGTGTCGCACCGGTGGTCGCCGGCCCACTCGGCCGCGATGCGCCGCACGGTGAGGAGCAGGTGGGGCCGCCACGCGGAGGTCGGGCCGTTCTGTCGGAGCGTTTCGCCGAAGAGGCGGGTGAAAGCCGCAGTCGTGAGCATTCCCGCGGAGCGCGGGCCGTCGGTGCACAGCCGGGCGTAGGCGAAGGCCGCCTCCCAGTGCCGGTCCAGCAGTTCGCCGACGGGGTGAAGTGCGGGCGTCGCCCCGGTCCACTTCCTGAGCTCCGCGCTCAGTTGCTCGTCCGTCGCGCCGAACCTGCGGGCCGAGGCCGGGGAATTCGACGGGCCTGCGTCTTTCAAGGCTGCATTCCTCTCAAGGACATACGGAATAAAGTCCGTACCAAGGGGTATGCCGGCCCGGCGGCCTCGCGCATACGAAAGAACGGCGTGTTGTGGACACGCCGACAGGGCACACCTTTGCACAGCTCAGCGACAGGGAACAAGTGAACCAGCGGTTTCGTGCATTGCGCGTGCGGCCAGCGCCTTTTGACAAAATGTCAATCAAGTGAGCGAAAGGCATTTCCATGACGCCTCCCCCCTTTAGCCGCTCGCATTCGGCCCCCTCCGGCACCGGCCCGGAAACCATTGACGCACCGCCTGAACAGCAGCTCACACCGTCGTCCCCGTTCTGGGCGCCGGTCTTTCCCGCCCGGCCGCAGAACCAATAGCGCCGCTCAGCCGGACGGATCGTCGTGCGTCGTGCGGTACGCCCCGGGTGGTTCCCCGTAGCGCTCGCGAAAGGCGCGGTTGAAGTGGAACGGGCTGACGAAACCCGAGGCCGCGGCGACGCGCTCCACGGGCAGGTCGGTGCTCTCCAGCAGCCGGGCCGCATGACGCAGCCGCGCCTCGCGCAGGGCGCGCATGGGCGACTGGCCCAGCTGACGGCTGAACAGATGGGCGAAGCGCGACGGTGACAGCGCGACGCCCCCGGCGAGCGAGCGGACGGTGTGCGGGGCGCCCGGGTCGGCGTCGATCAGCTCCTGGGCACGGCGGATCCGTGCGTCGAGGCCGGGCCGGGGCGCCGTCGGCCGGGCACCGGCGGTGGTGAGGAGGACGACCTCCTCCAGCGCGCACAGGGCCAGCTCGCGGGCCGCGCTGCCGTGCGCCACGGCGACCTGCGGGTTCAGGGGTGACGCGTCGGGCGGCGCCTCGGTGCCGGTCCAGCGGGCGTCGGCGTGCATCCGCCGGAACGCCGTCCCGACGCGGCCCCGCACCCCGGCCGGGGCGGAGATGACCGCGTACATCCCGTCGCCGGTGCCGTACGGCCGCAGCCACGTGACCCAGGACGGGCGGGCCTGGCAGTGCACCCACCAGAACTGCCAGTGCGGGGCGCCGGGCTCGACGGCGTAACCGTGCGGGACGCCGGGGGCGAGCACGACCAGGTCGCCCGCGCCGGCCGTGGTCCGCGCACCGCCCTGCCACAGCCCTCCCCGGCCCGCGGTGGTCCAGGTGAAGAGCCAGCTCGCCGATCCGTGCGGCCGGTTGACGCCGTAGCCGGGCGGCTGGTCGAAGTGACCGAGCACCACCAGCCCGGGGGGCGGGGCGGGATCCCCGCCGTCCCCGGTGGCTCCCGTGTTCCCCGAGCTCCCGGTGTTCTCGCCGTCCCCGGCGTCCCCGCTGTCCGGGTGAGCAGCAGCGTCGGGCAATCCGTCAGCACGCACGGGCATCCTCCTCCACGTCTGGGTGGCCTAGCGTTCTGGACCGAGGACACCTGACCGAGGAGTGCGTTCATGACAGTCACGGGCAACGGCGCCGTCGGCGCTTCCATCCTGGACCCCGCCGGGCTCCGGCGGTACCGGGAGGGGTTCGAGGAGGACGGTTTCACCGTGGTGCGCGGGCTCTTCGGGTCCGACGAGATCGATCGGCTGTGCGGCGAGTTCACCGCGCTGCGGGCGGCCGGTCCGGTGCCCGGGCACTTCGAGCCGCGCGCCGAGGACGGGCCGGGCGCCGACCCGCTGCACGTCTGGCCGCGGGTGATGCACCCGCACGAGATCAACGGCCTCGCACGCGAGGTCCTGCTGGACGCCCGGCTGCGGGCGGTCCTGGAGGCCCTCCTCGGGGAAGAGGTGCTGGCCGCGCAGAGCATGTTCTACTTCAAGCCGCCGGGGGCCCGGGGGCAGGCGCTGCATCAGGACAACTTCTACCTGCGGGTGGAGCCGGGCACGTGTGTGGCCGCGTGGGTGGCCTGCGACGTGATCGACCGGGAGAACGGCGGATTGGAGGTCGTGCCGGGCACGCACCGCATGGACGTGTTCTGCCCGGAGGTGGCCGACTCGGACGTGTCCTTCGCCCGGGAGTACGTTCCGCCGCCGCCGGGGCTGGCGCCGGTGCCGGTGGACATGGCGCCGGGGGACGTCCTGTTCTTCAACGGGAGCCTGGTGCACGGCTCACAGCCGAACCGGGCGCCCGAGCGGTTCCGCCGGTCGTTCATCGGGCACTACGTGGGGCGGTCGGCGGAGCGGATCGGGCGGTTCTACCGGACGCTGGCGATGAGCGGGGCGAGGGTGGAGCTGGCGGAGAGCGAGGGGGCGGGCCCCTGCGGAACGGAGTTCGAACCGCAGGGCCCGCACTGAGCTTCGAGTGACCTGTCTCAGTGCCCGGCGACGGGGTGGGGACCGTACGGGCGCTGCAGTTCCTCCCGTTCCTTGTCGCTCAGCTCGATCTCCACGGCGGCCACCGCGTCCTCCAGGTGCCCGGGCTTGGACGCGCCGACGATCGGGGCGGTCACCGTGGGCTGGTGGAGGAGCCAGGCGAGGGCGATCTGCGCGCGGGAGACGCCCCGCTCCCCGGCGATGCGGGTGACCGCCTCGACGATGGCGCGGTCCCCTTCCTGGTACAGGGTGCTGCCGAAGCTGTCGGTGGCGCTGCGCTCGGTGGTGGTGTCCCAGTCCCGGGTGAGCCTGCCGCGGGCGAGCGGGCTCCAAGGCAGGACGCCCACGCCCTGGTCCGCGCACAGGGGCAGCATCTCGCGCTCCTCCTCGCGGTAGATCAGGTTGTAGTGGTTCTGCATGGAGACGAAGCGGGTCCAGCCGTTCAGCCGCGCGGTGTACTGCATCTTGGAGAACTGCCACGCGTACATCGAACTCGCCCCGATGTAGCGGACCTTGCCCGCCTTGACGACGTCGTGCAGGGCCTCCATGGTCTCCTCGACCGGGGTCTGCGGGTCGAAACGATGGATCTGGTAGAGGTCGACATAGTCGGTGCCGAGGCGGGTGAGGCTCTGGTCGAGCTCGGTCATGATCGCCTTGCGGGACAGTCCGCCGCCGTTCGGTCCGGGGCGCATCCGGCCGTGCACCTTCGTCGCGAGGACGATCTCGTCGCGGCGGGCGAAGTCGCGCAGAGCCCGGCCGACGATCTCCTCGCTGGTGCCGTCGGAGTACACGTTCGCCGTGTCGAAGAAGGTGATCCCCGCTTCGACCGCCTGCCGGATCAGCGGCCGCGAGGCCTCCTCGTCGAGCGTCCACTCGTGCGTGCCGCGGTCGGGCAGACCGTAGGTCATGCACCCCAGACAGATCCGCGAGACGTCCAGGCCCGTCGAACCGAGCTTCACGTACTGCATCGATGCTGCTCCTGCCTTCGGAGGGTTTCCACGGGGAGCGTACGTGTTCGATCGCACTCGAAGTCGCGGCCGACGGGGGCGCCTGACGGGTCGTCACCACGGCCGTGACCGCTGCCGACGGCGTCCGGCTGTCAGCCGCGCCCGACCAGGTCCAGGGCCCGTTCCCACCCGAACTCCGGCCGGCCGCCGTCCTCCCCCGGCTCTCCCGTGTACGGCTCGCCGAACCGCACGCCCATCCCCCGCAGCCGTCCGACGCTGTCCCGGTAGGCGGGGTGGGCGGCCAGCGCGCCGGCCACGCACGGCAGGACGGCGATCGGCACCCCGAGCCCCGCGACCTCGCACAGGGTGCCCAGGGCCAGGGTGTCGGCGATGCCGGCCGCCCACTTGTTGACGGTGTTGAAGGTGGCGGGCGCGACGACCACGGCGTCCGGTGCCGGAAAGGGACGCGGCTCGCCGGGAGCGCGCCAGGCGGAACGGATCGGGCGGCCGGTCTGTGCCTCGACGGCGGCGGTGTCGAAGAAGCCGTTCATCGCGACGGGTGTCGCGATGACGCCCACCTCCCAGTCCCGTTCCTGCGCTGCGGTGATCAGCTTGCTGACGTCCGCGGCGATCCCGGCGGCACAGACGACGACGTAGAGGAAGTTCTTGCGGGCGGCCTGTTCGGTCATCCGGGAAACCCTAGCGACTCCCCCGGACTCACCGGAGGGGGAAGATGTCTCCGCGTTCCGACTCCGGCCGGGGGCCGTGGATCCGGCGCTCCTTCTCCTCGATCCGCACGTCGTTGATGCTCGCCTCGCGGCGGGTCATCAGGCCGCGCTCGTCGAACTCCCACAGTTCGTTGCCGTAGGAGCGCCACCACTGCCCGTCGGCGTCCCGGCACTCGTACTGGAAGCGGACGGCGATGCGGTTGCCGTCGAAGGCCCACAGGTCCTTGCGCAGCGCGTACTCCCGCTCGCGCTCCCACTTGCGGGTCAGGAACTCGGCGATCTCGGCGCGGCCGGTGACGAAGGTGCCGCGGTTGCGCCAGACGGAGTCCGGCGCGTAGGCGAGGGCGACCTTGTGCGGGTCACGGGTGTTCCAGGCGTCCTCGGCGGCCTGGACCTTCTGCGCGGCACTCTCGCGGGTGAAGGGCGGCAGCGGCGGGCGTTCGGTCATGAATCCTCCCTGACAGCACGGGAGAACGAGCGTTCTCCGGGTGGCTGCTACCGTAGGAGAACGCTCGTTCTCACGTCAAGGAGGGTCGTTCATGGACAGCGCACTGGCCCGGGAGCGGGCGCTGGACGCCGCCGAGGAGCTGTTCTACGGGCGGGGGGTGCAGTCCGTCGGCATGGACGACGTCCGCGGCACCTCCGGGGTCTCGCTGAAGCGGCTCTACCAGTTGTTCCCGGCGAAGGAGCTGCTGGTGGAGGCGTACCTGGAGCGGCGCGACACGCGCTGGCGCGGACGGCTGGCCGAGTACGCGGAGCGGCACGGGGAGCCGGATGAGCGGATCCTGGCCGTGTTCGACTGGCTCGGGATGTGGTTCGCCGAGCCGGGCTTCCGGGGCTGCGCGTGGCTCAACGCGTACGGCGAGCTGGGCGCCACCTCGGAGCGCGTGGCCGGCCAGGTGCGCGCACACAAGCGGGCGTTCCGGGAGTACCTGGGCGCGCTGGTGGCGGCGGCGGAACGGCCCGACGCGCTGGCCGGACAGCTGTTCCTGCTGGCCGAGGGAGCCATGGTCACAGCGGGCGTGACCAGGAGCGCCGAGCCCGCGGCCGAGGCGCGCGAGGCGGCCCGGCGACTCCTGGAGGCCGGGTGAGATCCGGGGTCAGCCCACCGTCTCGGACACGCTGATGGCGCTGACCGGGCAGGCGCGGGCCGCCTCCCGAAGCAGCGGGCTGCCGCTGTCCTCGGCGCCGGGCAGCAGAGTGCTGTAGCCGTCGTCGTCCTGGGTGAAGACGTCCGGGGCGGTCAGGGCGCACTGGCCCGCGCCGATGCAGACGTCCTGGTCGATGTCGATGTGCATGTGGGGAAAGCCTCTTACCAGGTCACGGGGAGTTCCAGCAGCCCCTGGATGGTGTCGCCGGGCTTGAAGGGGATCTCCTCGGCCGGGGCGGCCAGGCGCAGGGTGGGCAGCCGGTCGAAGAGGCTGTGCAGGGCGATCTCCAGCTCGGCCCGGGCGAGGTTCTGGCCGAGGCACTGGTGGATGCCGAAGCCGAACGCGACGTGGTGCCGGGCCGGGCGGCTCCAGTCGAGCGTGTCCGGCTCGGGGTAGACCGTCTCGTCGCGGTTGATGACGGAGGTCGCGAAGACCACTCCCTCGCCCTTGCGGATCGTCGTCCCGGCCACCTCGATGTCGTCCACGGCGAGGCGCAGCATGCCGTCCGCGATCGACAGCATCCGCATCAGTTCCTCGACCGCGGCCGGCAGCAGCCGGGGGTCCGCGCGCAGCTCGGCGAGCCGCTCGGGATGCTGGAGCAGGGTGAAGGTGCCGAGCGAGATCATGTTGGCGGTCGTCTCGTGGCCCGCGACCAGCAGGATGAGGGCCATGGCGATCAGGCCCTCGCGGTCGAGGTCGCCCTCACGCAGCTGCCGGTGGACCAGGTCGTCCAGGAGGCCGGTGCCGGGGTCCTGCTGCTTGCGGTCGATCAGCTCGCCGAAGTACGTCTCCAGCCGGTCGCGGGCGTCGAGCACGTCGGTGGTCTCGGGGCCGCGCAGCAGCCGTCGCGACTGGGTCTCGAAGAAGTCGTGGTCGGAGTACGGGACGCCCAGCAGGGCGCAGATCACCATGGACGGCACCGGCAGCGCGAAGGCGCTCACCAGGTCGGCGACCGGACCCGCGGCGATCATCGCGTCGAGCCGTTCGTCCACGATCTGCTGGATCCGTGGCCGGAGTTCGACGGCCCGCTTGAGGGTGAAGTCCCCGACGACCATCCGCCGCTGGGCGCGGTGCTCGGGGTCGTCGACGCCGAGCAGGGCCGTTCTGCGGTTGCGGACCCCGGCGAAGCGCTTGGTGGGGGCGGGGAAGCCGGGCCGGTCGCGGTTGGACGACAGGCGCGGGTCTGCCAGCAACGCGCGGGCGGTGGCGTGCCCGCTGACGAGCCATGCCTCGCGTCCGTCGAAGAGGGTGATGCGGGTCAGGGGGCGTTCGGTGCGCAGCGCGTCGTAGGCGGCGGGCGGGTGGTAGGGGCAGGTCCGGCTCTGAGGGAAGGCGACGTGTGCGGTCGTGTCCGTCATGAAGACCTCGCAGACGAGTAGTGCGTCGTACCGATCTTCATTAGATGCCCCAGGCATCTAATGGGGCGACGCGAAGTTCGGCCAGATCGCCGACGCCGGCAACATGGCCGGGGAACGCCGCCTCCCTGCTCGAACACCGGGGGCGCAGGCGCGTGTTGCGGGTTCACCGTCCTTGCCGGGGCGCGGGTGCGGCGGCGCCGATTCGAAAACCGGTTGTCGGCGGGGCCGGGCAGGCCTCAGGATCCGGCCATGCCTACGTTCACCGTTGCCCTGCCGTTGTCCGCCGCCGCTTCCGCCGCGGGCCGACAGCAGCAGTCCGGCCGCCGGGGAGGACCGACGCCGCCGCGGTCATGACGGCCGCGCTCGTCGCCGGGCTGCTCGCCGGGTACGGCATCGCCGTCCCCGTGGGCGCCGTCGGGACCTACCTCGTCTCCCTCACCGCCCGCACCACCCTGCGCACCGGTGTCTGCGCCGCGCTCGGCGTCGCCACCGCCGACGGGCTCTACGCCCTCGCGGCCACCCTCGGGGGCACCGCTCTGGCGTCCGCGCTGCGGCCGGTGCTCGGTCCGCTGCGCTGGGTGTGCGTAGCGGTGCTGCTGGCCCTGGCGGCATGGGGCGCCGTCACCGCGCTGCGCGAGTACCGCGGCCACCGGCTCGCGACCCGTAACGCCCCCGCTCCCCCGGGCCCCGCCCGGGCCTACCTGGGTCTGCTGGGCATCACCCTGCTGAACCCCACCACCGTCGTCTACTTCGCGGCCCTCGTGCTCGGTTCCCAGGCCACCGGCCCGGCCGGTCCACTGGAGCAGGGCGTGTTCGTGCTGGCCGCGTTCGCCGCCTCCGCGAGCTGGCAGGTGCTGCTGGCCGGGAGCGGCGCCCTGTTGGGCCGTGCGCTGACCGGCCACCGGGGGCGGCTGGCGACGGCTCTGGTCGCGAGCGGCGTGATGACGGCTCTGGCCGTGCGGATGGCGCTCGCGCCGGGGTGAGGGCCGTTTTCCGGCCCGATCCGCCCCGGTGCGGATGATTCCCGGGGGCATGGGTGTTCAAGACGGGTGGCGATGAGCCGCGGACGCGACGATGGGACGGATGCCATGCCTCTCGAAGGCGAGTACGAACCCAGCCCGACGCAGTGGGTGCGCAAGCAGGTCGAGCTGTACGAGAGCTCCGGCGGCAAGGAGGGGACGACGCTTCAGGGCTCGAAGATGCCGGTCGTCGTCCTGACCTCGCGCGGGGCGCGGAGCGGGAAGCTGCGCAAGACGCCGGTGATGCGGGTGGAGCACGAGGGGCGCTACGCCGCGGTGGCTTCGCTCGGCGGGTCGCCCAAGCATCCGGTCTGGTACTTCAACCTCCTGGCCGATCCGCACGTGGAGCTCCAGGACGGGCCGGTGAAGCAGGACATGACCGCCCGTGAGGTCACGGGCGAGGAGAAGGCGGCCTGGTGGGAGCGGGCCGTCGCGGCCTACCCGGCGTATGCCGACTACCAGAAGAAGACGGACCGGGAGATCCCGGTGTTCGTCCTGGAGCCGGCCGAGGGCGGCTGAGCACGGGGCCGGCTGCCCCGTGCGGGCAGCCGGCAAAAAAATCTTGCTCCCCGGGTGTGTGAACCCGCACCGAGGGGGCACGCGAGGTTCAGGCCCCGCCGCGTTCCCCCGTCGCGGCGGGGCTTTCTGCTGCCTCACGGGCGAGCCGGTCCGTCACGTCGAGGAATATCTGGTCCGCCTCGGGCACCGTCCGCGCGATGGATCGCTTGATCCGGACGGCGACCTCCTCGACGCGCTCGCTGTCCAGGCCGGGCACGAGGTCGACACGGGCGGCCACGAGGGCCGTGTCCAGTCCGGTCTTCATCGTGAACAGCGCCTCCACACTGTCGATCTCCGGCTGGGCCCGCAGCAGTGACTCGATCCGCCCGCTCGACTCCGGGTCGGCCGCCTCGCCGATCAGCTGGTCGCGGGCGTCGCGGCCCAGCCGGAAGGCCACGTAGACCAGGAGCGCGCCGATCGCGAGCGAGGCGGACGCCTCCCACACCACCTGGCCGGTGACCATGTGCAGCGCCATGCCCACGATGGCCAGGGTGACGCCGAGCACCGCGGTGCCGTCCTCGGCGACGACCGTGCGCAGGGCCGGGTCCCGCATCCCGGCACCGGCGCCGCCCTGCTTGCGCACCTGGTAGAGCGCCCGCAGCAGCGAACCGCCCTCCGCGAGGAGGGCGATCCCGAGCACGATCAGGCCGGCCACATAGCCGCCGAGTTCCTCCTCCGCACCGCTCGCCAGGGCCTCGAAGCCCTGGAAGAAGGAGAAACAGCCGCCCATGACGAAGATCCCGACGGCGGCGAGGAGCGACCAGAAGAACCGCTCCTTGCCGTAGCCGAAGGGATGACGCCGGTCGGCGGGGCGGCGGCTGCGGCGCAGTGCCGCGAGCAGGAACACCTCGTTCAGGCTGTCGGCCACCGAGTGGGCCGCCTCGGACAGCAGGGCGGGCGACCCCGCCGCCAGGCCGCCGATGGCCTTGGCCACCGCGATCACCAGATTGGCCGCGAGCGCCACCAGCACGGTGACGCGTGTCCTGCGATCACTTCCTTCATCAGTCACCCACGCCGATTGCCCCGGTCGGCGGTGCTCACACCGTGCCGTCGGCGGAAAACGGGGAACGCGTTCACCAGGGTCCACGTACGGCAAGGAGGTCACCCCCATGAGCCGCGACGACGGCGACGACGGCAACACCGGCTACGGAAGGAGGACGTTCAAACGGTCCAAGGCGCATTTCGCGGACCGCATCACCGCGGACGGCCGGGACGGCTGGCCGGTCGAAGCCGGCCGCTACCGTCTGGTCGTCAGCCGCGCCTGCCCGTGGGCGAGCCGGTCGCTGGTCTCCCGGCGGCTGCTCGGCCTGGAGGACGCCCTGTCCCTGGCCGTCGCCGACCCGCTCCAGGACGACCGCAGCTGGCGCTTCACACTCGACGAGGACGGCCGCGACCCGGTCCTCGGCATCCGCTTCCTCGCCGAGGCCTACGACCGGCGCGAGAGCGACTACCCCGGCGGGGTCAGTGTGCCGGCGATCGTGGACGTGCCCAGCGGACGGCTGGTGACCAACGACTACCAGCAGCTCACCCTCGACCTCGCGACCGAGTGGACGTCCCTGCACCGGGACGGCGCGCCCGACCTGTACCCGGACAAGCTGCGCGACGAGATCGACGAGGTGATGGCGGGCGTCTACGAGGACGTCAACAACGGCGTCTACAAGGCGGGGTTCGCCACCGGGCAGGAGGAGTACGAGGCCGCCTGCGCCGGGGTGTTCCGCCGGCTGGAGCTGCTCGCGGACCGGCTGGAGCGGCAGCGGTACCTCGTCGGCGACACGATCACCGAGGCGGACATCCGGCTGTTCACCACGCTGGTGCGCTTCGACGCGGTCTACCACGGCCACTTCAAGTGCAATCGCTGGAAGCTGACGGAGAATCAGGTGCTGTGGGCGTACGTCCGCGACCTCTACCAGACGCCCGGGTTCGGCGACACCGTCGACTTCGACCACATCAAGCGCCACTACCACCAGGTGCACACGGGCATCAATCCGACCGGCATCGTGCCGCTCGGCCCGGATCTGTCCGGCTGGCTGACCCCGCACCACCGCGAGGAGCTGGCCGGCCGCCCGTTCGGTGACGGCACACCGCCCGGGCCGGTCCGCCCCGAGGAGCGGATCCCGGCGGCGCACACCCCCTGACCACCTTCACCCCCCTTCAGCTACCAAGGAGTTCCCGTGGCAAAGAAGAAGAAGATGTCTCTCGCGTACCAGCCCCTCGGGTTCGTGCTCGGCTGGTCGGGCGGCTGGCTGGCCGGGCTCGCCTTCCGCAAGACGTGGATGGCGATCCGGCACGAGGAGGACGCGCCCGACGCGCTGGACAAGGACCGCGGCTGGGGCGAAGTGCTGCTGGCCGCGGCGGTCCAGGGCGCCATCTTCGCGGTGGTGCGCAGCGCCGTGGACCGTGCCGGTGCCAAGGCGATCGAGCGTTCGACCGGAACCTGGCCGGCCGGCGAGAAGGGCGGCCGGGACTGACACCGACGCGGCCCCGCCCGGCACCGTACCGGGCGGGGCCGCGCTGTGCTCGGCCGTTCCTCTGGATCGTCTTCGTGGTGGGCGCGGCTCGGGGCGCAGGACGACGGCCAGGGCCTGCCGGCGCCGCCGTGCGTACGCCGGACTCAGCCCTGCTTGGGTGCCGTCGGGGCGGTGCGGCGCAGGGTGAAGGAGTGGCCTGCCGGGTCGGCGTAGCCGCGTTCCTCCAGGGGGCCCGAAGGGTCCTTGGCCTCCAGGGGGCGGCCGCCGAGGCCGATGACGCGGCGTTCGACCGCGTCGAGGTCGTCGACCACGAACTCCAGGTGGGCCTGGAGGGAGTTCTCGGGGCGCGGCCAGCTGGGCGGGGTCGCGTTGACGTCCCGGCGCAGTGCGATCCGGAAGCCGTCGGGGCTCTTGATCTCCACCCGGTTGGCGGTGGCGTCCGACTCCTCCCCCTCCAGCAGTTCCTTGTAGAACGCGGCGAGCTTCTCGGGCTCGGCGCAGTCGAGCACGACGACCCCCGCTTTCACCAGTGCCATGTCTCCTCCGCAGGATTCCGGTCGCGAGGCGGTCGTGCCGCGCGGACCCGTACCTTGCGGATATCCCGGAGCGGCGGATTCAGTCGGTCTTCAACCACCGTCCGTCGCGCATGAGTTCGCGCCCGTCGAGCTCGTCGGCCTCCCGCCAGGCCTGGATCCGCCGCGGCACGACACGGAAGTAGAGGTACGGCGTGGCCAGCCTGCGGGGGTCGAACCCGGTCTTGGCGGCGAAGAGTTCGGCGTCCTGCTCGGTCAGCTCGCCGGGCTGGACCGTCTCGACGGTGCCCTCGACGAGGACGACGTCACGGGTCGGCCCGATGCCCACCCGGGCCCGGCCGGAGGCGGCCAGATTCCGTCCGGTGGGGCTGGAGGCGGGCGTGGCGAACAACAGGTACGAGCCGTTCCACAGGAAGGACAGCGGGACGAGGTACGGCGTCCCCGACGCGCCGTCGGCCGTGGCGACCCACGCGTCCACGTCGTGTTCCAGGCGGTGCAGGGTGTCCTTCTTGCGCTGCTCGGCGCTGCGTACGGGTGCGGACGTCGTCATCGGTGTGCCTCCTGAGAAGTCGTCGGACAGACCGAGTCCAGTGTGCCGCCGGGCAACCGCAGAGGCCCGGCGGACGCGACACGCCGAGTGAGGGACGAGGGAGTATACGCAGCTCAGGAGCCTTGAGCAGTAACGGACATCACGGTCCGGTCACGCGTAGATCAATTTGACGTTGGGCAGATTGGTTCCGCTTCAACTTTCGTGCCACGAACCCCGGTTCGAGCGGATGGGCGCTCACCCTGACCGTCCACCCGCAGAGGCGGGGAAATTCGTGCTGCCGTGACCACAGCTTGAAGGGAGACCCGTGTGAAACCTCGAGTCGTTGGCGGTGGTCCGGAGATTTCCACCGACACCTTCCTCCCTGCCCGTCCGAGCGCCCAGCTCCAGTCCGCGGAGGCGGGGAACTCCCTGGCCCGCCTCTTCGCTCACCACACAAAACGGTGCACGGACGAGTTCCGCGCTTCCCAGAACGCCGCTCAGCAGCGGCTGGACACACTCCGATCCCCTCACTCCAGGACCACGTTGCATGTCGAGGGAGCCCTCCGTCTGGCGCCGCGCGCATTCCTCCCGCCCGACGAGGAGGGCTCCGCCAGGTTGCAGCGGCTCGACGCCGGCCTGCGCGTGATCGAGGCAGCCTTTCCCCAGGTCAGCACCGATATCGAGCTCTGCCGACTGACCTGCGCGATGCTGGAAGGGGCATGGAGGAGCCGAGCACTCGCCGCGCCGCGCGAGGAGGAGCGGACCGCCGTGTGCGACTGCTCGCTGTGCGGTCGGCTGCCCACGCCCCCCGAGCGCACGCCGGCTGACTACGGTTGGCGGCAGAGCGCCGGTCGTCCCCTCACAGTCAAGACCTGGCCCTACGCCAGGGAACTCGACAGCGTCCTGACCGGTGGATGGGTCTTGGCCCGGGTGTTGAACGACTTCGAACGAGACCTCGGCTACCGCCACCGCTTCGAGGACGACATCCTGCTCTTCCACGAGTACAAGCGCGTGATCGACACCATAGACACCACGCACCTCACCCAGCTCATTGAAGCCCGCCTGGCCGAGAACTTCAGCACCAACACCGCACGTGCCCTGGTCTGCGGCCTCTACGCGGCCCACAAACGATCGGCGGACGAGTACTGGCTCCAGCAACACCACGCGGGCAGCGTCGTACTCCCCCAGACCAACCCGCTCGGCCAGAGCGCCTACTCCGTCCTGCAGATGATGGACTGCCTGTTCTGGCACGTCTCGCCCGACACAGAGCTCTGGCAGGAAGAACACCTCGCCTCCTTGCTGCTGTGCCGCGTCGTCGACGACATGATCGACGTACGAGCCGACGCCCTCACCGGCGAGATCAGCAACTTCTGGCTCGCCGACATGCCCACCCACGTCAAGGTCCTCTACGCCGCCGCCGCCATCGCCCTCATCAAGTACGGCTGCATGCCCGAGGCGCATTCGCCGATGTGGAACACCTGGCTGATGCCCAGCACCATCGTCTGGCTGGGGCTCACGGGCCGCCACGCCCTGTGGTTCGACGGCATCACCCAGGGCCTCCCCCCGGCCGAGGGGTGCCCGTTGTGCGACCTTCAGCCGGACGCGTGCACCGGTGTCCTCACCCACGGCATGACCCTCACCATCGCCCCGCGGCCCACCGCACCGGCTCTGGGCACCCACGCCGCCGAGCTGTCCGCCCGCTGCCGGGCCCAGTACCCAAGGACATGGCCCCTCTTCGACGCCGAGCTCCGTGCCTTCGAAGCACTGCACGGTCCCTGGCACGGCAGCATCGACAGCACCTGGGAGGTCCTGCGCCGCACATACATCACCGCCGTGGAGGCGGCCGGCGACGCACCGTCCACGGCCCGCGCTCGTGAGATCCAACAGGACTCCGGCGCAGTCGGAGCCGAGTTCTTCCACACCCTGCAAGACCCTCGGACCGGGAGGGAGGACATCGCACTGCTCGCCTACATGTTCGGCTGCGCCCACCCGCATTTCCTCTGGAGCGCCACGGGATACCGGCCCTCGGACCTCGCAGGCGACTGGCTCGACGGCTGACGCCGCTGCCCGGTCGGCAGAGCCGGCCGGGCAGCGGCCTTCCGGGCCTATACGTCGAACTCGACCGGCAGGCTGTCCAGCAGCGACATCCATGTGGACGCGGTCGAGGTGAGCTCCCCCGACGGCACGGCCAGGCGTAGGCCAGGCAGACGGTGCAGCAGGACGTCCACCGCGATCTCGATGACGGCCATCCCGATGCTCTGCCCCGGGCACTCGTGCGGGCCCGCGCCGAACGCCAGGTGCGCCTGGTTGCCGTGCACCGAGACTCCCAATTCCGGCCGGATCTCGGGGTCGAGGTTGCCCGGGGCGAGACCGATGACGAGCAGGTCGCCCTCCTTGACGCGGTGCCCGCCCAGTTCCACGTCGCCGACGGCGAAGCGCCCCGGCAGGACGGCCAGCGGCGGCGAGTTCCACATGGCCTCCTCCACCACTGCCGAGATGTTCAGCTGACCGCTGATCAGGCCGGAGAGCCGGGAGTCGTCGGTCAGGACCAGCGCCAGCACCCGGGCCAGCAGATTGGTCGTCACATGCGCGGCGATCAGCACCGCGCGCAGGTGGGAGACGACCTCGTCGTGGTCGAGCTCCGCGTGATGCTCCAGCAGGCCGGTGGCAAGGTCGGAGCCGGGTTCCGACCGCCTGCGTTCGGCGAGTTCACCGAGGATCTCTTTGATCACGCCGTCGTGCAGGACGGCGTTCTCGCCGCCCCTCATCACCTGGGCGCAGGACTCGACCAGGCGGCGTCCCTCGGCCTCGGCGAGCCCCAGAACGCGCGCGACCACGATCATCGGCAGGCAGTCGGCGTAGTCCGCCACCAGATCGGCGCGGCCGGAGCCCGCGAACGTGTCGATCTGCTTGTTGGCGAAGCGCATGGCGTGGCGGCGGACACCGCGGCCGGCGGCGGACTGCAGGGCGTCGTTGACGGCTCGGCGCAGTCGGCGGTGAGCCTCGCCGTCCTGGGACACGCAGTCGGGACGCCAGGCCAGCATCGGAACGAGCGGAGAGTCGTCCGCGATCCGGCCCTCCCGCAGGTCACGCCATGTCCGCGCGTCCCGGGCGAACTGGAGGGGATTCTCCAGCACTCGCCGGCTGTCCCGGTAGCCCAGTACCAGCCAGGCGGGGATGTCGCCCTCCAGCAGCACCGGTGCGACCGAGCCGTGTTCCTTGCGCAACCGCTCGTAGATGCCCCCGGGGTCGGTCGCGGCCTCCGGCCCGTACAGCCGGGTGAGGTCGCTGCCGTGGTGGGCCACGGGGCAGCCGCGGCCCTGGAGGGAGTGGTCGGTCTGATCGTTCATCGGGGCTCCAGGGCCACGGCCGAGCGTTCCTTCAGATGGTGGATCAGGGCGACGAGTACGTCCCGGCTGGAGGCCCGGTCGCGGGCGTCGAAGGCCACGACCGGCGTGTGCTCGGGGATGTCCAGGGCGTCCCGGATCTCCTCGGCCGGGTAGTTCCGGGAGTCGGGGAAGACGTTCAGCGCGACGACGAAGGGGACCTCCTGGCGCTCCATCTCCTCGATCGCCCGGAAACTGGACTCCAGGCGGCGGGTGTCCACCAGGACGATCGCGCCGAGCGCACCCTTGAACAGCCCGTTCCACAGAAACCAGAACCGCTCCTGCCCGGGCGTGCCGAACAGGTACAGCACCAGGCTCTCGTTGATGCCGATCTTGCCGAAGTCGAGGCTGACGGTGGTCTGCGTCTTGTCGGCGACGCCGATGAGATGGTCGACGTCGGCACTGGCCTGGGTGAGGGTCTCCTCGGTGGTGAGCGGCTTGATGTCGCTGACCGACCGGACCATGGTGGTCTTCCCGGTGCCGAACCCGCCGGCGATCATCACCTTCACCGAGCGGGTGTCCCCGCCCGAGCCTCCGGGTTGGTCAAAGCCTTTCAAGTCCACTGAGTACCTCCTCAAGGAGCGCGAGGTCGGGCCCGCGGCCGGCGTCGTGCGCCGGGATGGGGTTACGGGCTTCGACGCGACCTGCGTCCAGCAGGTCCGACAGCAGCACCGCGAGAATGTTGAAGGGGAGCCCGAGGTGAGCGCCGAGCTCGGCGACCGAGAGCGGGTCGCGGCAGCGCCGGAGGATCTCCTCGTGCTCGTGCTGCATGCCCGTTAACGGGGCGGCGCGGGAGACGACGAGGGTCGCCACGTCGAGGCTCGACGCCGAACCGCCCGGTCCGCTGCGCCCGCCGGTGAGGACGTAGTAGCGCTCGAGACCGGACGGGTCCGACGGTCTGCGGGGAGCACTCATCCAGAGTGCTCCTCCAGGCGCGGAGTGGTGCCGAGGAGCTCACCCATCCTGCGGGCCAGGTCCCTCATCTGGTGGCCGAGCAGGCCCTGGTCGAGGCCCTCCCTGGCGAGGACGCCGAGGTACGTCTCCACACCCGCGCGCACGACGAAGAGGTGCCCGCCGTCCACCTCGATCATCGCGAGGCGCAGCTGCCCGGCGTACTTGGGGAACTGCTCGGCGACCGGCTGGGCCAGGGCCTGCAGACCGGCCACCACGGCGGCGAAGCGGTCGACGTCGTCGGGGTCTTCGGCGCCGTAGGAGGTGATGGCCTTGCCGTCACTGGAGGCCACAAGGGCGAAGCGGATCTCCTGGATGCTCTCGACGAGATCGCGGAGCGCCCAGCTCACATCTGTTCCTTGTTGCGTCATGGGACTAGTCGCTCTCTTCGGTGCGGTGCTCGGTGTACTCGCGGCCGGCGAGGGTGTCGCGTTCGCCGGCCGCCTCGGAGGCCTCTGCCGCGTCGCGTCCGGCGGTGGCGAAGGCGGCGAGACCCGAGAAGGACGCGTCCGGCGGGACGGCGGCCACCGTGCCCCGGTCGGTCCGTTCGGCCGGCCTGGGCGCCTCCGTCTCGTTGCGCTTGCTGCGGCGCCGGGGCAGTCCGCCGGGCGTGGTCTCCCCGGTCTCGGCCTGCGCGGCCCGTGACTCGGGCTCGGCGACCGCCTCGCGGGCCGGGGCGGGCGCGGCGGTGCGGACCTGCGGAGTCGGCGCGGCCGGTACGGTCGCGGCCGTCGGCAGCGGGCTGAAGTACTTGTGCGGCACCACGACCACCACGGAGGTTCCGAGCCACGGCGAGTCCGCGAAGGTCACGCGGATGCCGTAACGGCGGGCGAGGGCGCCGACGACGCGCAGACCGATGTTGGCGTCCTCGGTGATGCCGCCGAGGCCCGCGCCGGGCACGGTGCCCGCGAGGGCGTGCTCGGCCTCGCGCTTCTTCTCCTCGCTCAGGCCCTTGCCGGAGTCCTGGATCTCGATGCCGACGCCGTTGGGGACCTCCTTGCCGGAGATGAGCACCGGCTCGGTGGGCGGCGAGTAGCGGGCCGCGTTGTCCAGGAGGTGGGCCAGGATCAGCGTGAGGTGGTCGACGAGGCCGCCGTCGACGCCGAGTTCAGGCAGGTGGCGCACCTGGATCCGGTGGAAGTCCTTGATCCGGCCGATGCCGCCGCGCACCACGCTGAGCAGCCGCTGCGGTTCCTGCCACTGCCGGCCGGGCCGGTCGGAGCCGCCGAGCACACCGATGCTCGCGGCGAGCGAGTCTGCGGGGCCGAGCTCCTGGTCGAGCTCCATCAGGCCCCGGGCGACGGCCGGCAGCCGACCGTGCTCGCCCTGCATCTCGTGCAGCCGTCCACGGAGCTTGCTGGTCAGCACATGGATGCGGTTGCCGATGCTGATCACGGCCTGCTCGGCGGAGGTGGAGCGGTCGAACTCCGCCTCGAGACCGATCAGGGAGGTGCGCAGCAGCTTGCGCAGTTCGGCCTGGAGTTCCGAGCTGACCTTGGCGCACTGGTTCACCGTGGGCAGCAGGTCGTCGATGGCGTCGCCGGAGCGCAGCTTCTCCATCGCGTCGGGCAACTGCTCGTCGGCGAGCCGGGCGACCGCGGCGAGCTGGTGGGAGAGCTGCTCCTGCCAGACCGCGGCCTGGTCGGCGAGCTGGGCCTCGTACGACGTGGCCTGCTCGGTCAGCCGTTCCTCATAGGCCCGGGACCGGTCGGCGAGCTGCGTCTCGTACGTGGCACTCTGGTCGGCCAGGCGCCGCTCGTACGTCGCGTTCTGCTCGTTGAGCTGGGATTCCAGGCCGGCGCGATCGGCGGCGAACTTGCGTTCAAGTCCCGCCACATGCTGCTGCCACTGCTGGTTGTGCTCGGCCTGCGTGGTGCGGAAGGAGCCTTCCGCACGCTGCAGTTGGGCCCGGGTGCGCAGCAGCAGGCGTACGCACACGGCGCCGGCAGCCGTCGCCGCGACGCCGGCGACGGCCACGGTTATTCGCTCCGAGCTCATGAACGTGGCGGCAACGGTCCCGCCTCCCAAGCCCAGCGGCATCAACCACCAGCTGTACCAGGCGACAGGGGCCCGCGCCGCCGGTGGCGGAGTGGCGAGTTCCATCTGCATCCTTCGAAGCAACACGAACGAACAGGGGGGTGTGTGGACCGCACTCATGAGTACGCACCGCGGGTCGACCGGACGCGATCGCGTCAACTCGCAGCGCCGTTCGGAACCTTATCGGGTTTGGACCCGAAAGGATCAACCGTGGCCGCCCGCCGGACGTGAGGGTTCCGTCACGCTCCGACAGAAGGCAACAGGTCGACAAATGGCTTTGCCGTCAGTGGAATTGGCGATGCGTCAGGCCGCACGGCACCCCGCGCAGCGTGCCGTGCGCCGAGGTCGCGGAGGTCAGCGCGCGGTCTGGAACGTGCGGCGGTAGGCCTGCGGAGAGACCCCGATCGCCGCGTTCAGGTGCTGGCGCAGGGACGCGCCGGTCGCGAAGCCGACCCGGCCGGCGATCTGGTCCACCGTCAGATCACTGGATTCGAGCAGATGCCGGGCCCGGACCACGCGCTGCTGGATCAGCCAGCGGCCGGGGCTGAGACCCACCTCGTCGTGGAAGCGGCGGGCGAAGGTGCGCTGGCTCATCCGGGCGTGGCCGGAGAGATCGGCGAGGGTGAGCGGTTCGTCGAGGCGTTCCAGGGCCCAGGCGCGGGTGGCGGCGGTGCTCGCGGCGCCCTGCTCGGGGACGGGCTGCTCGATGTACTGGGCCTGACCGCCGTCCCGGAAGGGCGGGACGACGCAGCGACGGGCGACGCTGTTGGCCAGCCGGCTGCCGTGGTCCTTGCGGACGAGGTGCAGGCAGATGTCCACGCCGGAGGCGGCCCCGGCGGACGTCAGGAACGGATGGTCGTCGACGAACAGCACGTCCGGGTCGAGGTCGACGCGCGGGAACATGTGCCGGAACCGGTCGGCGACCTGCCAGTGGGTGGTCGCCCGGCGCCCGTCGAGGAGGCCGGCGGCGGCGAGGACGAAGGCGCCGGTGCAGATCGAGACGATGCGGGTGCCGGGGCGGATGAGCGCGAGCGCGGCCAGGACGTCGTCGGACACCTCGTCGGCCAGGTGGGAGGGTGCCACGGGCGCGATCACCACCGTATCGGCCGTGGCCAGGGCTTCGGGGCCGTGCTCCACGGTGACGCCGAAGTCGGCGTTGGTGCGCACCGGACGGCCGTCGACCGAACAGGTGAGGACCTCGTAGCGGCCGTCGGCCGCGCCGAGGATCCGGCTGGGGATGCCCAGCTCGAAGGGATACACCCGGTCCAGGGCCAGGACCACCACTCGCTCACGTCGCATGGCACGATTCTATCGAAGGTTGGCAATCTTGCCATTGGCGGGGTGCGTGCGGACCGGCAGGCTGGTTGACCATGAGCACACAGAACACGATGCGAGCCATCAGCCAGGACGTCCTCGGCGGTCCCGAGGTCTTGAAGGAAGTACAGGTCGAACGCCCGGTGCCGAAGCCGAACGAGGTACTGGTCCGGGTGCGGGCCGCCGGGGTCAACCCGACCGACTGGAAGCACCGCGCGACCGGCGGATTCCTGGGCGAGCCGCCCTTCGTCCTGGGCTGGGACGTCTCCGGGGTGGTGGAGGCGGTCGGCATCGGCGTCGTGGCCTTCGCACCCGGTGACGAGGTCTTCGGCATGCTGCCCTACCCGTACGGGCACGGCTCGCACGCCGAGTACGTCATCGCCCCCGTCCGCGCCCTGACTCGGAAGCCGGCCGGGGTCGACCACACCCAGGCGGGCGCGCTGCCGCTGGTCTCGCTCACCGCCTGGCAGGCGCTGACCGAGCACGCGGACCTCCGGCCCGGGCAGCGGGTGCTGATCCACGCCGCGGCCGGCGGGGTCGGGCACGTGGCGGTGCAGATCGCCAAGGCGCGCGGCGCGTACGTGATCGGCACGGCGAGCGCGGGCAAGCACGAGTTCCTGCGCTCGATCGGCGTCGACGAGACGATCGACTACCGCGAGACGGACGTCACCGAGGCCGTGAAGGACGTCGACGTCGTGCTCGACACGATCGGCGGCGACAACTCCCTGCACTCCCTGCGCGTGCTGCGCCCCGGCGGTGTCCTGGTGTCGATCCTCCCCGGCGGCTCGGACGACCTCTACGAGGAGGCCGAACGGCTCGGCGTGCGGGCCCTGCGGATGCTGGTGGACGCCGACCGCAGCGGCATGGAGGCGATCGCGGACCTGATCGAGACGGGCAAGCTGCGCGCCACGATCGCCGGCACCTTCCCCCTGGCCGAGGCCGCCGAGGCCCACACCCTCGGCGACACGGGCCGCACGACGGGGAAGCTGGTGCTGCTGAACGACTGAGCACGCCCTGGCCGGGCGGGCGAGCCGGCTCGGGCCGCACGCGGGCACGAGCGCCGCGGCCGGTGGGCAGCGGGGGGGGTCCGAATCGGGGCGCCCGGCGGCCGGCCGGGCGCCGGGCAACCGAGGCTGCGGCGCGAGGGGCCCGGCGGTTGGCCGAGCGGCCCCCGGCCGAGGAGGACGACCCGGCTCCACCCGACGAGCGTGAAGGAGCCGGGCGTGAACCGCAGCCGGCATGGCAGGCCTGCCGTGCCCTTCCGCCGAGCAGCCGGCCGTGCACCGGAGCCGTCCCCGGCGGCGGAGCGGCGCGACGCTCGCGCCCTGTCCGATCGCCGGGTAAGACCCGCGGCTCCGGTCTTCCGGTCGGCCGGCGACCGTTTCAGAACCGCAGGACCGGCTTGATCGTCTTGCCGGAGCGCATGTCCTGGACCGCCCGGTCGATGTCCTCGAAGGGGTAGGTGCCGATCAGTCGGTGCAGGGGGAGCCGGCCGTCCTTCACCAGGTGGACCAGGGCCGGGATCATGGTCCGGGTCTCGCTGTCGCCGAGGGTGAGGCCGACGATCCGCTTGCCTCCGAGGAGGCCGTTGACGTCCAGGGCGACCTCGGTGCCGAAGGGCGGGGCGCCGACGACGACCAGGGTGCCGCGGGCGGCGAGCGCGTCGACGCCCTGGCGCAGGACCCCGACGTGGCCCGTGGTCTCCACGACACCGTCCGCGCCCTGGCCGCCCGTGATGCCGGTGAGGGCCGCGGCCAGGTCCTCCCGGCTCGTGTCGACGGTGTGCGTGGCGCCCAGTTCCGTCGCCAGGGAGAGGCGTTCGGCGACCCGGTCGACGGCGACGATCCGCGTGGCCGGGGTGAGCGCCGTCGCCATCACGGCCGACAGACCGACCGCTCCGGCGCCCAGGACGACGACCGTGCTGCCCGTGTCCGGCTTCAGCACGTTCCAGACGGCACCCACACCGGTCTGCACGCCGCAGCCCAGCGGGGCGATCGACTCCAGCGGCACATCCGGGTCGACCTTGACCAGGCTGCGCTCGTCGGCCAGCGCCAGCTCGGCGAAGGAGGACTGGCCGAAGAAGTGGCCTCCCAGGGCCTCGCCGTCCCGGCTGATGGTGTGCGACCCGTCGGCACGGCCGCCGCCGAGCAGGTTCAGCGGCAGCCAGGTCGCGCAGTACGCGGGATGCCCGCCGCGGCAGTTGCGGCAGTCGCCACAGGAGGTGAAGGAGAGCAGGACGTGGTCGCCCGGCGCGACGCCGGTGACGGCGGGGCCGACGGCCTCGACGACGCCCGCGCCCTCGTGGCCGAGGACCCCGGGCAGCGGGAAGGGCAGTCCGCCGCTCGCCACCCCCAGGTCGGTGTGGCACAGGCCGGTGGCGACCATGCGGACCAGCGCCTCGTGCGGGCCGGGCGCGTCGAGGACGACGTCGGAGAGGGTGAAGGGCGCGCCGCCGGACTCGACGACCGCGGCACGGGTGGTGGTGGGCATCGCGATGACTCCTTGACGGTGTCTCAGTCGAGCGAGACGACGACGGACTTGACCTTGGTGTAACCGGCGAGCGCCTCGGGCCCGTACTCGCGGCCGTGGCCGGAGTCCTTCACCCCGCCGAAGGGCACCGCGGGGTCGAGCATCGCCCAGTCGTTGATCCAGACGATGCCGGCCTGGAGCCGGTCGGCGACCCGGTGGGCGCGGGCGAGGTGGCTGGTCTGGATCCCCGAGGCCAGGCCGTACGGCGTGGAGTTGGCGAGGGCGACGGCCTCGTCCTCGTCGTCGAAGGGCTGCACGGTGAGGACCGGCCCGAAGATCTCCTCCTGGATCACCCGGGAGTCGTTCGCCAGGTCGGCGATGACGGTGGGCTTGTAGTAGTAGCCGCCGTCGAGGTCGAGCCGCTCGCCGCCGCAGACGATGCGGGCGCCCTCCATGCGGGCCAGGGCGACGTACTCCTCTACCTTCTTCAGGTGCTTCTCGGCGGCCATCGGGCCGATGACCGTGGCCGGGTCGCGGGGGTCGCCGATGGGCACGCCGGGCACGGCCTCGGCGAGGATGCCGAGCAGGGTCGGATACACCGAGCGGGCCACCAGCAGGCGCGGCCCGCCCATGCAGAACTGGCCGCTGTTGAAGACGAATCCCTTGATGACCGCGCCGACCGCCTTCTCCAGGTCGGCGTCCTCGAAGACGATGTGGGCGGCGTTCCCGCCGAGTTCCATGGTGACGGGCTTCAGCGCCTCTCCGGCGACGCTCGCCACGTGCCGGCCGATCGCGGTGGAGCCGGTGAAGGCGACCTTGTCGACACCCCGGTGCCGCAGC
This sequence comes from Streptomyces massasporeus, assembly GCF_014648995.1. Taxonomy (GTDB): domain Bacteria; phylum Actinomycetota; class Actinomycetes; order Streptomycetales; family Streptomycetaceae; genus Streptomyces; species Streptomyces massasporeus. The sequence continues at coordinate 95,303 of NZ_BMSE01000001.1, forward strand.
AGCGCCTCCCCCGCCACCGGGCCGCTGCCGGTCACGACGTTGACCACGCCGTCGGGGACGCCGGCCTCCTGGAGCAGCCGGGCCATGTACAGGGCGCTGAGCGGCGTCTCGTCGGCCGGCTTGTGGACGACCGTGTTGCCGGCCGCCAGCGCCGGGGCCAGCTTCGAACCGGCCAGGATCAGCGGGAAGTTGAACGGGGTGATCGCGGCGACCACGCCCAGGGGCTCGCGCTTGGTGTAGGCGAGGGCGTTCATGGGGAGGTCGCGCAGGGCGCCGTCCTGGCTCTGGGCGAGATGGGCGTAGTACTCGTAGTCGTTGGCCGCGTTGGTGACGTCGACCGCGCCGCACAGAGTGATCGGCTTGCCGACGTCGAGGCTCTCCAGTGCGGCGAGCTCGTCGGCGTTCTCCCGGATGAGCTGGGCGACGCGCTGCAGCACCCGGCCGCGCTCGCGGCCGCTCAGGCCGGACCACGCCCCGTCGTCGAAGGCCTCGCGGGCGGCGCGTACGGCCGCGTCGACGTCGGCGGGGCCCGCCTCGGCGACGGTGGCGACGGCCCTGCCCCGGGAGGGGTCGATCACCTCGGTGCGTGCCCCGTCGGCGGCTTCGCGCCATCGGCCCCCGATGAACAGCTGCCCGGGTGTGCTCTCGAAGGTGGTCATCGCCACTCCTCAGCGTAGTCGCCAAGATTTCAATAAACAGGTTTCCTGTCTGTGCGCAGTCTCTTTACGGACAGGAATCCTGTCAATGGTCTAGCCTGCCTCCATGCTCGACACACAGGTGACCAAGGCGCCCCCGTCCCTGCTCTACATGGTCAAGCAGGTGGAGCTCGTGGTGCGCTCCCATCTGGACGAGCTGGTCAGACCCTCGGGGATCACCGCGCTTCAGTACACGGCGCTGACCGTGCTGGAACGGCATGACGGACTGTCCGCGGCCCAGCTGGCGCGCGACTCCTTCGTCACCGCCCAGTCCATCGCGGACCTGGTCCGCTCCCTGGAGGGCCGCGGACTCGTACGCCGGGAGCGCAACCCCCGCAACCGCCGGGAGCTGCTGATCCTGCTCACCGGATCCGGCCGCGAGCTGCTGGCCCGGCACGCCGGGCCCGTCAGGGAGCTGGAGGAGCGAATGGTGCGCGACCTCACCGCGCACCAGACCGAGCAGTTCCGCCAGGCGCTCACCAAGGCCTGGCACGCCCTGTCGTAACCCGGCCGGACCTCCGTGAGCGCCCCCGGAATCACGCCCGCGCACGCCCCGGCGTGAACCTCGGCCAACTCGGCCGGAATTCAAAGACATATGTCAATCGAACATGCTCAAATTCACTCGTTGGAGGGTAACTTGCACAGCGGGGACCGGTGTTGAGGCCGTCGCCCCTCCCCACGCACGGAGCAGGCTGGAGGCGATCTCGTCGTGCGGCAGGAACCTGCACCGCTCACCCGGCATCTGCGCGTCCGCCAGGAACGGGGACACACGGTGCTGGAGTTCCGCGGCGAGATCGACCTCGCCGCGGCCTCGGAGATCACCCCGCACCTGGACCGGGAGACCGGCCGCCCCGCCGCCCGGATCGTGCTCGACCTGAGCCGGATCGACTTCTTCGACTGCTCCGGCCTGCGGCTGCTGTACCGGGCCCGCAGCCGGGTGCTCGACCGGCGGGGCCAGGTGCTCCTCGTCTGTGCGCACCCGTTGACGCTGCGCGTCCTGCGGATCACCGGCCTGTCCCGGCTGCTGCCTCCGCAGCCGACGCTGGACGCCGCCCTGGAGCAGCCCGAGGCGACGTCCCGCCCCTGACGGGTGCGCCCCGCGTGCTTCCGCCGGAGTCGTCCCGTCCTCAACTCGACGGTCTGGCAGGGGGTCTGGTGGGCATCCGGACAGTAGGAAGGAGGGCCGTCGCATGACGACTCCCGTCAAGCGCCTCCCCAGGCGCATGCCCGGCTGGGCGAAGGTGGTGGCCGCGCTCGTGCTGGTGCTGGTCGTGTTCTTCGCCGGGCTCCGGCTGAGCGTGCTCCCGGGCCTGAAGGACCTGTTCGGCACCGAGACGCACGACCGGTCCGGTCCCGCGCTGCTGAAGTCCGTCCAGGACATCAGCCGCTACGACGCCGCCTCCGGCAACTTCCAGGTCGTCGTGGATCTGGAGAAGGACGCCAAGCTCCTGCCCGACGCGATCCGCGGCACCCGCACCCTGTACGTCGGTGCCGGCACCGTCGACGCCTACGTCGACCTGGGCAAGGTCGGCAAGAACGACGTGAAGGTCAACGGCGACCGCACGTCCGCCACGCTCCGGCTGCCCCACGCGCAGCTGGGCAAGCCCGCCCTCGACCCCGACCGCTCCTACGCGGTCTCCAAGCAGCGCGGTCTCTTCGACCGCCTCGGCGACCTCTTCTCGGACAACCCCAACGGTGAGCAGGCCGTGCAGAAGCTCGCGGTGCGGCACATCGGCGACGCGGCGAAGGAGAGCGAGCTGACCGCGCGCGCCGAGTCGAACACCACCGGCATGCTCGAAGGCCTGCTGCGCTCCCTCGGCTTCAAGGAGGTGCGTGTCTCGTACGGGAGCTGATCAGTTCCCGAGGACCCCGGGCAGGGCCAGTCCCCCCGCAGCGTGGTGCCCACCAGGAGCCAGGCGACGTGGTCCCCGGCGTGCCCGGATTGCAGGCGCCGTAGCGGCAGGGCCCGGGGCGGCGAGGAGGCGGGGGCGGGTGACGGCCACGGCCGCGAGGGCGAGCGCCGGCGAGGCCGTGCAGGACGCCGAGCGGGGTCCGGTGCACGGCGGTGTACACCGGGCCGCCGGTCCCGGCGTCCTGCACGGCGTGGGCCGCGGCGGCGGCGAAGCGCGAGCGCTCCGAAGAAGGCGGCGCCCGCACCGACGGCGAGTTCGAGCGGGTCGACGGTGCTGACGAACACCAGCCGCAGTGCGGCGAGCGCGGCCCACCACAGCGGTACTTCGGCCACGGCGAGGAGCGTCGCAGGCCTGTTCACACGCCACGTCCGCGGGCATGGGTCGACGGGGCGGTCATCCAAGCACCGCCCCGGCCGCGGGACGCGGCGGGGCCGCTCCCGGCGGCTCCCTGCCGGGAGTGGCCCCGCGGATCGCGGGCAAACCGAGGATGGGCACGGTCCTCGGCGACACCGCCGGGGACCGTGGCCGGGAATCACCCCCCACGGCATCGTCGGCCTGCCGGGGGGTAACCGCCCTGTCACGCAGGGGCATGAAGACTTGGAGGACTCCCCATGGCCAGTGCAGCCTCACGTCCCCGGACCACCGGGTCCGGGAGCGAGCGACGCCCGCTCCCGTTGCCCGTCCGGCTGCTGGCGATGCTGTGCGCGTTCACGTTCATGGTGGCCTTCGCCGTGGTGCTGGCCCGGCTGACCCTGCAGCCCTCACCCGCCTCGGAGGCGCTGACCCACAGCAATCTCCAGCCGGGCAGTTCCCTGAAGGCCTACCTCGACCAGCCCGAACTGCGGGACGCCTTCAAGCAGATCGGCGGCAACATCCTGCTGGGCATTCCCTTCGGCGTCCTCGTGCCCGTGGTCGCCCCCCGCACCCGCGGCATCCTGCGCGTGCTGCTCCTGACCGCGATCGTGATGCTCCTGGTGGAGTTCGCCCAGGGCGCCCTGGTCACCGGCCGCGCCTTCGACATCGACGACGTCATCCTCAACACGACGGGCGCACTCATCGGTTACCTGCTCCTGGGGCGTCGCCTCAGCAGGGCCGTGCACGCGCGCAAGCCGCGCCCGGACCGGGTGGCGGGGAAGCCGTCGGCGGAGAAGAAGCCGTCGGCGGGCAAGGCCTAGGGAACGGCAGGTCCTAGTGCACGGTCCAGGTGAACTTGTCGCCGCCCACCCAGCGGACCACGTCCGGGTCGTCCATGTCGTGCACGGTGATCCCGAACGCGGCCGCGGCCGCCAGCACGTCGGTGACGGCCCGGGCCTCCCCGACCACCTGGCCGTCGATCTGCACGATCCGGAACGGCGGTGTGGCCGGCTGTACCCCGAGCACCAGGATCCGCGGGTGGGATATGTACGGGCTCGCGCTTTCGGTCATGCATCGAGCGTAGAACGCAACCGGCGGCGGCGCGGGTCCAGCACGCCCGCCGGGCCGACCCGCTCAGGGGCGGCGCCAGTCGTGACCGGTCAGATGTGAACCGGCCTGCGGGCCCATCCGGAGCATGCCGCCGTCGACGCTCCAGGACGCGCCGGTGACGTACGAGGCGTCCGGGCCGGCGAGGAAGGCGATGACGGCGGCGACCTCGCGGGCGTCGCCGGGCCGGCCGAGCGGGATGCCCGGGCGGCTCTCGGTGTGCGGGTCGGTGTCCTCCTGCCCGGTCATGGGCGTGGAGATCTCCCCCGGGGCTACGGCGTTGACGGTGATGCGGTGCTCGGCCAGTTCGAGCGCCATGACCTGGGTGAGCTGCCCGAGCCCGCCCTTGGCGGCGCAGTAGGGCGCGGCGCCCACCCGCGGCTCGTGCTCGTGGACGGAGGTGACGTTGATGATCCGGCCGCCCTCGCCGTGCCCGATCATGTGCCGGGCCGCCTTCTGCCCGCACAGGAACGGCCCCACGAGATCGACGTCGAGGACCTCGCGCACGTCGGACAGCTCCAGGTCGAGGAAGGGCGTCATGGTGCCGGTCCCGGCGTTGTTGACCAGCACGTCGATGCGGCCGAGCCGTTCGCACAGGTCGTCGACGGTGTCGGCGGCGTCGGGCAGCCGGGTGAGGTCCATCCGGGCGACCTCGGCCCGCCGTCCGTGCGCGCGCACCTCGCCGGCCGTCTCCTCCGCGCCCTTGCGGTCACTGTGATAGGTGATGCCGACGTCCATGCCCGCCTGCGCCAGGCGCACGGCGGTGGCGCGGCCGATGCCGGAGTCGGCGCCGGTGATCACGGCGACCTTGCTGGGTGACGCGCTGGGGGCGGACATGACGAGCCTCCTCGTCGACGGGCCGGGACGAGGCATCGCAGTACCCGGGGGGATACCGGGCAAACCGCGCGCCCGTCGTGCGGCCTCCCGGGCGCTGGGGAACCCTTGAGGGGGAGGTGGCGATGGACCCCGTCGAGGCACTGGACCGGATCGCCTTCCTGCTGGAGCGGTCCCTGGCACCGACCTACCGCGTGCGCGCCTTCCGTACGGCGGCGCGCGTACTGAAGGACCTGGGCGGGGACGAGGTGCGCCGGCGGGCGGCGGACGGGTCGCTGGAGAAGCTCAAGGGGGTCGGCCCGAAGACGGCGCAGGTGGTGCGGGAGGCGCTGGCCGGCCAGGTGCCCGGCTATCTGGACAAGCTGGAGGGCGAGGCGCACGAGCAGCCGGCCGTGCGGGGCGGGGAGAAGCTCCGGGCGCTGCTGCGCGGGGACTGCCATCTGCACTCCGACTGGTCGGACGGGGGCAGCCCGATCGAGGAGATGGGCCGGGCCGCCGCGGAGCTGGGCCACGAGTGGGCGGCGCTGACCGACCACTCGCCGAGGCTGACGGTGGCCCGCGGGCTGTCGCCCGAACGGCTGCGGGAGCAGCTGGACGTGGTGGCGGAGCTGAACGGGACCTGGGCGCCGTTCCGGCTGCTGACCGGAATCGAGTGCGACATCCTCGAGGACGGCACCCTCGACCAGGAGCCGGAGCTGCTGGACCGGCTCGACGTGGTGGTGGTGTCGGTGCACTCCAAGCTGCGTATGGACGCCCGGTCGATGACCCGGCGGATGGTGACCGCCGTACGCGATCCGCACTCGGACGTGCTCGGGCACTGCACGGGGCGGCTGGTGACCGGGCGGGGGCGGCCGGAGTCGGAGTTCGACGCGGACGAGGTGTTCGCCGCCCTCGCCGAGACGGGCACGGCCCTGGAGATCAACAGCAGGCCGGAGCGGCTGGACCCGCCGCGGCGGCTGCTGCGCCGGGCCGTGGACGCCGGGGTGCTGTTCTCGATCGACACCGACGCGCACGCGCCCGGGCAGCTGGACTGGCAGATCAACGGGTGCGCGCGGGCGGAGGAGTGCGGGGTGCCGCCGGAGCGGGTGGTGACCACGTGGTCCCTCGACGAGCTCTTGGCCTGGACCCGTGAGCGGCGCGTGCCGTCCGGCGTGGCGGGCGGCTGACGTGGTACCCGCGCTGCCGTAGAGGAAAGGACTGCACCTATGGGAAGCGCTGGACGGGCGGCCGTGTTCGACGTCGACGGCACGCTGGTCGACACCAATCATCTGCATGTCGTGGCCTGGTGGGAGGCCTTCCGGCAGGCGGGTCACGACGTGCCGATGCACGCCATTCACCGGGCCGTGGGCCTGCCGTCGACCGACCTGGTCGCCCATCTGCTGGGCGAGGACCGGGACACGGACCAGGACGCCGACATCAGTGCCGGGCACAAGGCGCTGTACGGGCAGTACTTCAACCGGCTGCCCGCACTGCCGGGGGCCGGGGACCTGCTGCGGCGGCTGCACCGGGACGGCTGGACGGTGGTGCTGGCCACCTCGGCGGGCGGCGCGGAGCTCGGCGCGCTGCGCCGGGCCATCGACGCGGACGAGGCCATCAGCGCCACGGCGAGCGCCGACGACGTCGACGAGGGCAAGCCGGCCCCCGAGCCGGTGGAGCACGCCCTGGAGCTGGCCGGGGTGCCGGCGGAGCGGGCGGTGTTCGTCGGCGACACCGTGTGGGACATGCGCGCGGGCAGCAGGGCCGGGGTGCGCTGCCTGGGCGTCCTGTGCGGTGGCATCCCGCGCGCCGATCTGGAGGAGGCCGGCGCGGACGCGATCTACGCCGACCCCGCGCACCTGCTGTCGGCCCTCGACGACGGCGCGCCGGCATGAAAGAACGTGAAAGCGCCGGTCAGGCGGATACCCGCAGCGCATGACGCGTGTGACGAGTGCGGTACGGCGGAGGGCGGGAGCCTTCTACGGGCGGAGGAACATGAAGGCGGACACGGGGGCGGCCTCGGACGCGCGGTCCCACGGAGCATCCACGGAGCAGGGCCGGATCGGGAATCCGGACCGAGAAATGCGACGCGTACGGCCGGTGGATGCCGTGCGCCGGGACTCGCGGTCGGCGCTGGAGGCCGTACGGGCGGCGTGGCGCGGTCCCGGGCGGGAGCGGGACCTGGTCGTCCAGTCGCTGAAGGCGGCCGGGGCGGCCGTGCTCGCCTGGCTGGTGGGCGGCGTCTGGATGGGCGATCCACTGGCCCTGATGGCGCCCTGGGTGGCGCTGGTGCTGGTGCAGGCCACGGTCTTCAGCTCCCTGGTGCAGGGGGCGCGGCAGTTCGGGGCGATCTGCGTCGGCACGCTGGTGGCCTCGGGGGCACAGGCGATCACCGACGACACGACCGGCGCGCTCGCCCTGTCGGTACCGGTGCTGATGCTGCTCGCGAACTGGCCCCGCTTCGGTGACCAGGGCATCTACGCGGCGACGACGGCCCTGTTCACCATCTCCTCGGGCATGGTGAGCCTGTCGGCCGTCGGGCACCGCGTGGAGCAGGCCGCGATCGGCGCCGTCATCGGCGTCGCCGTCAACGCGCTCGTCCTGCCCCCGATCCACCTGCGGGACGTACGGGAGAACCTGGCGGCCCTCGCCCGGGAGGCGGGAGAGGTGCTGCACACCGTCGCCGGTGATCTGCGCGAGGGCGAGTGGGACGCGCAGACCGCGGCCGGCTGGGTCAGTGCCTCGAACCGGCTGGACCACCGTCTGAAGGCGTTGCGCTCGGCGCGCCGGTGGAGTCAGGAGAGCCTGCGCCTGACCTACGCCCCGCTGCGTGCCCTGCACCGCGTGCCGCACGACGGTGTCCTGCCGGCGGTGGACGAGGACGAGCGGCTCAGCCGGGTCACCGGGCACGTCGCCACGCTGACCCGGGCGCTCGCGGTGTCGGTGGACGACAAGCGGACGCCCGCCCCGCCCGAGGGCCCGGCGCTGCTCTCGTACGCGCGTCTGCTGGAGCTGATCGGGGACGCCCTGTGCGCGGAGGCCGACAGTCTGCTCGAGGGCAGTGTGACCGCCCGGCCGGACGACGAGACAGAGAAGGCCATGCAGGAACTGCACGAGGAGTTGCAGGACGGGCTGCGCCGGCACGCCGGGGAGGGGGCCGCCCACACCGCCGTCCTGGGCACCCTGCTCCTCCAGGCGGAGAACCTCTGGGCCGAGACCGCCCCGGGCGACGAGGAGCAGTGACGCGCCTCACCGGGCAGGTGGGCCGCGCGCGGAACACCCCGATGTGGTTACCCGTTGAACAAGACGTGGGTCCGGACAGGACCCGCCCCTGAACCGCCCCGGCCGTGATTCCCCCGTCCGGCCGGGGCTTCCCTCTGCCCACATGCAAGACGCGCCACCCGGGTACTCGGTCACCTCTCGCGGAACCACGCGGCCGAGAGGAGCGCAAGGTGAGCAGCGCAACGGGCATGAGGGTCGTCGTCACGGGCGCCACCGGCAACGTCGGAACCAGCGTGGTGCGCCGGTTGTCGGAGGACCCGGAGGTCTCTTCCGTGCTGGGCCTTGCCCGGCGGATCCCCGACTGGTCGCCCCCGAAGACGGACTGGGCCGCCGTCGATCTGGCCTCCGAGCGGTCCGATCTGGTGGAGCGGTTCACGGACGCCGACGCGGTGGTCCATCTGGCCTGGGCGTTCCAGCCGACGCACGACCCGGCCGCGACCTGGCGCACGAACGTCCTCGGCAGCATGCGCGTCCTCGATGCGGTGGCCACCGCGGGCGTGCCGGCGCTGGTGCACGCCTCGTCGGTCGGCGCGTACTCCCCCGGCCCGAAGGACGAGGCCGTGGACGAGTCCTGGCCGACGCACGGCTGGCCGGACGCCGCGTACTGCCGTGAGAAGGCCTATCTGGAGCGGGCGCTGGACACGTTCGAGCGCGACCACCCCGAGACGCGGGTGGTGCGGATGCGGCCCGCCTTCCTCTTTCAGCGGGAATCGGCGAGCGAGCAGCGCCGCATCTTCGGCGGCCGGTTCCTGCCCGGCCCGCTGGCCCGCCCGGAGTTGCTGCCCTTCCTGCCCGACGTTCCCGGGCTGCGGGTGCAGGCGCTGCACACGGACGACGCGGCGAACGCGTATCGGCTGGCGCTGCGCTCCGACGTCCGGGGCGCCTTCAACCTGGCGGCCGACCCGCCGGTCGACGCGCGGCTGCTGGGCGAGATGTTCGACGCGCGTCCGGTGCGGCTGCCCCGCACGGCGGCCCGGTCGGCGATCGCCGCCGCCTGGGGCCTGCATCTGCTGCCCGCCTCCCCGCACCTGTTCGACGCGGTGCTGCGGCTGCCGCTGATGGACTGCACGCGTGCCCGCACGGAACTGGGCTGGCGGCCGGAGCACACGGCGCCCGAGGTGCTGGAGGAGTTCCTGCTGGGCCTGAAGCAGGGGGCGGGGGCGCCCACGGAGCCGATGCGGGGACGCAAGGTGGGCTGATCCGGGCGGTCTGCGGATTCCCCAGGTATTCCGGGCGGCCTGAGGGATTTTCCAGGTGTCAAGACATGCCCGAGGGCCGCAGCCGACCCCCACAGCCGGCTGCGGCCCTCGGTGGGATGCCCTCCTCAGGCGGAGGGCTCGTCAGGCACCGGGTGCTCGGTCTGAACCGTCCCCGAGCGCGGTGCTCCCTGCCGGCCCGTCCCCGCTTCGTCCGTGTCGGGGACGTCGCCGGCGGGCTCGTCGGGCTCGTCGTCGCGGTGTGTGCCGTCCTCGCCGGTGCCCGTGAAGCGCGGGGCGACCTCCCACGGGTCCTCGCCGTCGTCGGCCTGCTGGTCCGGCATGTCCCGCGGGATGGGTTCACCGTTCTCGCCGGGTCCTTCGAGGCGGTGGTCGGTCACGGCGTGCTCCCTTCTGTGGTCCGGGCGCCACGCGAGTACCTCCACGGTGATCGGCGAAACCTCAGCGCGGCGTCCGCTCCTGAAGCGCCGTGCGCCAGGCCGGGACCGGGTACTCCGGTGCCGGGTCGGAGCGCCGTCCGCCGCGGGCGAAGAAGTCGGCGAGCGGCAGGATCGCGGCGCCGACCGTGACCGCGTCGGGCCCGAGCCGGCCGAGGTCGACGCTCACCTTCCCGGCCGGGTGGCGCAGTGCGTACGACATGGCGTGGCGGCGTACGGCGGGCAGGAAGCGGGAGCCGAGCGCCAGCCCCGCCCAGCCGCCGATGAGGATGCGCTCCGGCTGGAAGAGGTTGATCAGGTCGGACAGACCCGCCCCGAGGTACTCGGCGGTCTCCTCCAGGACGGCCAGCGCGACGGGGTCGGCGGCAGCGCCCTCGGAGGGGTAGGCCGCGGCGAGCATCGTGGTGAGGGCGGTCTCCTCATCGGTGCCGTCAGGGACGCGTCCGCCCTCCTCCCGCCAGCGGGCGAGCAGCGACTCGGCGCCCGCGTACGCCTCCAGACAGCCGAGCGCCCCGCACCGGCAGCGGCGGCCCCGCACGCGTACGGTCAGGTGCCCCCACTCGACCGCGCGGCCCTGCTCCACGTCGGGGGTGACGAGGCTGGCGCCGACGCCGGAGCCGAACAGCACCACGACGGCGTTGCGGGCGCCGCGTCCGGCGCCGAACCACATCTCGGCCTGGCCCAGCGTCTTGGCGCCGTTGTCGATGAAGTACGGGACGGTGTCCGGCAGCGGGGAACCGGCGCGCAGCAGCGCCTCCAGCGGGACGGCGTCCCAGCCGATGGTCTGCCCGTGCACGAGCGCGCCGCGGTCTCCGGTGCGCTCGACGATGCCGGGGACGCCGATGCCGACGCCGAGGAGCCGCTCGGGCGCGAGGCCGGCGGTGTCCAGCACCTCGGCGATGCCGTGGCGGATGTGGTCGACGATGGCCTCGACCTCGTACCGCTGCGGGGACAGCGGGCGCTCGACGCGGGCGAGTTCGGTGAGGGTGAGGTCGAAGAGCTCGACGCGGACCCGGGTCTCGCCGACGTCGACGCCGATCATGTGGCCGCTGCCGGGCGCGACCCGCAGCAGGGTGCGCGGGCGGCCCCCGTCGGAGTCGACGCTGCCGGCCTCCTCGACGAGCCCGTCGGCGACGAGATCCGCGACGACGTTGCTGACGGAACCGGAGCTCAGGCCGGTCGCCGGTCCGAGTTCGAAGCGGCTGAGCGGGCCGTCGAAGTAGAGCCTCTGCAGCACGGCCGTGCGGTTGGCCCGCCGGAGATCGCGTACCGTGCGCCCGTTCCGCGCCGCCATGTGACTCCCCTCGCATCCCCTGTCCGACCTGCAACATACCGTCGGGGCCGGGCGCGGCGCGACATTCCTCCACCCCTTATTTCACGATGTGAGCTAACAGGCGGCCGAGCGGGCGGGTCAGGCGGCCTCCGCGATCTCGTCCAGGGCCGCGACGAGCTCCGGGGCGACCCTCTTCTGCACCCAGCGCCGCTGCTCCTCGCCGGCCTCGCGGGGAACCGTCTCGGTGAGCATGATCAGGTACAGGTAGGCGCGGTAGAGCGCGAGGCGCAGCCGGGCTGCGGTGTCGAAGCGGGCTCGTCCCCCGGCCTCCCGGTAGCCCGCGAGGAACTCCTCGTCCTTCCTGATGTCGCCGAGGAGCGCGAGGGAGACGAAGTCGGCCAGGGGGTCGCCCCAGAACATGCGCTCCCCGTCGATGAGGCCTCCGATCCGCGCCTCTCCGCCCGTGCGGTCGACGAGGATGTTGCCCCGCCACAGGTCGAAGTGGACGAGACAGGGGTCGGTGACCTCGTCGAGGGCGCCGTACGCGGACGCGGCGGTACGGGCCACCTCGTCGACGGGACGGGGCAGCCGGGCCCCGTAGCGCCGGGCGTCGTCGAGAACGGCGTCGAACATCGCCGTGAACGCGGTGCGCCAGTCGGCGGCGAGTGGGCCGAGGGCGCCGGAGGGGTAGCCGAAGCCAGGGCCCGTCACCCGGTGCAGGCGGGCCACCTGGCGTCCCAGTTCCGCGCGCAGGGTCATCTGCTCCGTGTCGGTGAGCGTGCCGTCCCACGGCTCGCCCGGGACGGCCGTCATCAGCAGGAAGTCGTCCCCCGCGGACACCTCGTGGGGTGCGGGGACCGCGACCCTCGCGGCCGAGCGGTAGAACTCGGCCTCCGAGACGAGCAGCCGCTTCTCGTGCCGCAGCCCGGGGACGGCCGCGGCGGGCGGGACCTTCAGCACGTAGCGGCCGCCGTCGGTGAGGCGGAGCTCCTCGACGGTGTTGTACGTGCCGCCGGCCAGCGGGGCGAGGTGGGCGAGGCGGCCGGGGTCCAGGCCCGCCGCCGCCAGGACGTGCCGGGCCCGTTCCCAGGAGTCCACCACCGTGTGCCCACCCCTCCCCTGCCGTTTCGGTCAGCCGGCCGCGTACACGTCCTCGACGTAACGCCCGTCCGCGATCAGGCCGTCGAGCCACTGCTCGGCGGTGACCTCGTCCGTGCCGTCGACGGCCTGCGTGTGCTTGCGGAACAGCGTACGGAACGCCTCCCGCACCCCGGGCGCCATTCGGGAACCGTCTCCGCAGACGTACACCCGCGCCCCGGCGTCCAGCAGGGCCCACACCTCTGCCGCCTCGGCGGCGATCCGGTGCTGCACGAACCGCACCTCGCCCTCGGGGGTCTCGCTGAAGGCGGGGCGAAGGGACACGGCACCGGCGGCCTCGGCGGCGCGCAGTTCCTCGGCGTGCAGGAAGTCCGCGTCGGGGGCGTCGCAGCCGAAGTAGCACAGGGCCGGGGCGAGTTCGGTGCCCGCCGCGACGGCCGCCGTGCGGTCGGCGACGACGCCGCGGAACGGCGCGAGGCCGGTGCCCGCCGCGACCATGACGACCGGCGCCGAGTCGGTGGTGACGTCGATGCGGAAGGCGTCCCGGCAGGGCTGCACGCGTGCGTACACGGTGTCGCCGGGCTCGACGGTGGTGAGGTGGCCGGAGCCGGTGCCCCGGTAGACGCCCCGGCCGGAGCGGGCGGGTGCCTCCAGCAGCGAGACCATCAGGTCCACGTGGCCCGGATCGACGGCGGGCGAGGAGGAGACGGAGTAGTGGCGCGGGCGCAGCGGGGTGAGGAGGTCGAGGAGCCGCGGCCAGTCCAGGGCGCCGCGCAGGGCCGGGTGGTCCTCCAGGATCTCCACGAGGGTGCGCGGGTCGTCGCCGAGGGCGGCCAGGGCCGCTCGCTCCGGCGGGCACGGGTTGGCGGCGGCGAGCGCGGCCAGCTGCCCGGCGCTCGGGCGCTCCTGCAGCTCCACGTGGTGGGTGAGGAGCTGCCGTACCGTCACGGGCCGGTCCACGGCGATGCCGTCGCGGCGCGGGCGGGTGGCGCGGATGTCCAGGACCGTGTCGAGGTCGACGCCGAGCGCGGTGGCGGCGCGCGTGACGAGGTCCGGGGCGTTGGCGGGGAGCACGGTGAGGTGGTCGGCGGTGCGGTAGGTGACGCCGTCCGGCAGCGCGACGCGGACGAACCGCTTGCGGCGCGCGTAGCCGGGCGCGGTGAGGTCGCGGGCTTCGGTGACGCGCATGGGGACGAGTCCGTGCCGTTCGGCGAGCGCGTCCAGCGGCCCGCCGGTCACGGTGCGGACCTCGTAGGCGGTGGCGGGCTCGGGCTCCGGGGTGGTGGCGTCCGGGTCGCCGAAGCGCTCCAGGAGGGCGCCGCGCAGGGAGGCCGTGAAGGCGCGGACGGTGCCGGTGAGGTCGCCGGAGGCGTCGGCCGCGGCACGCTCCAGCAGGCGGCCGGCGCCGGACGCGGCGAGCCGCTCGTCGATGCGGGTGGGGACGTGCTGGTAGGTGGCGGCCCAGTTGCGGTCGCCGACGCCGAGGACGGCGTACGTCACGCCGGACAGGTCGTGGGTCTCCTCCAGCCGGGCGGCGAAGGCGGTGGAGTCGTCGGTGGGGCGGCCGTTGTAGGAGGCGGCGGTGATGACGACGGGCCGGTCGGTGGGCAGGCCGTCCGCGTAGGCGTCGAGCGGGGCCACCTCCGTGTCGCAGCCGATCGCGGCGGCCTCGTCGGCGAGCTGCGCCGCGACGTCGCGGCAGGTGCCGTAGTTGCTGCCGTGCAGGAAGAGCGCGGCCGTGCCGGGGCGGACGCGGGAAGGGAGGTCCTGCGGCTCGGCCGACTCCGAGTCCTGGGCCGGGGCGGCACCGGGCAGCGGCGTGTGGACGCGGTCGGCGGCGGTGCGCGGCGCGAGCGCGAGGGTGAAGCCCTCGGGCTTGAGGGTGAGGGTCTCCTTGACCGTGAGCCGGTAGTCGGCGTGGTCGCTCAGCCGGTAGCGGTGGACGAGCATGGCCAGCAGCATGGTCGCCTCGTGCAGCGCGAACTGCCGTCCGATGCAGGCGCGCTCGCCGGTGCCGAACGGTTTGAAGGCGTGCACCGGGCGCTCCGCCTCGGCCTCGGCCGTGAAGCGGGAGGGGTCGAACAGCTCGGGGTTGTCGCCCCACACGGACTGCCGGTGCAGCATCGGGGTGAGGACCAGGGCGGACTGCCCGGCGCGCAGCGGGATGCGCCCGCCGAGCAGGGTGTCCTCGCGGGCCTGCCGGGAGAAGACGGCGGCCGTGGGCCACAGGCGCAGGGCCTCGTTGAGGACCTGGCGGGTGTAGGTCAGCCTGCCGACCTCGTCGTAGGTCGGCTCGGGGTCGGCCGCGTCGCCCCACAGCTCGTCGACCTCGCGCTGCACCAGTTGGAGGGCCGTGGGGTGCTTGGCGAGGTAGTACAGCGCGAAGGACATCGCGCCGGAGGTGGTCTCGTGGCCGGCGATCAGGAACGTGATGACCTGGTTGCGGATGTTGGCGGTGTCGAGCGTGGTGCCGTCGGCCGGGTGCTCGGCGGTGAGCATCAGGCCGAGGAGGTCGTCGGCGTCGCTCTGGTCGGTGCCGGTGCGCGCGGCGATGACGTCGTCGACGACGCGGGCCAGGTAGGCGGAGTCGTCGCGGAAGGCCGCGTCCTGCGCCGCGTAGTCCTGGCCCGGGACGCGCGCCAGGCGGGTCATGCTCCACTCCAGGCAGCGGACCATCGACTCGACGAAGGGGTGCGGCTCGGCCCGCTCGAAGGAGCCGAAGTCGTAGCCGAAACCGGCGAGTCCGATGGTGTCGAGCGTCATGCGGGTCATGTCGTCGGGCACGTTCACCGGCTGCCCGGCGCGGGCGTCGCGGTCCCAGGACGCGATGAGCCGGCGGGCCACCTTCAGCATCACCGGGTGGTAGGTGCGCATCGAGCCCAGCGCGAAGGCGGGCATCAGGATGTCGTGCGCCTTGGCCCAGTTGGGCTCGTCGTTGTACGCGGTGAACAGGCCGTCGGCGGCGAACTCGCGGACGTTCTCCAGACCGGGCCCGATGTGCTTGGCGAACCGCTGCTCGTCCGCGAGGTCGGCCACGAGGTCCAGGTCGCCCACGAACAGGGTGTCCCGCCCGTACAGCCGCCGCACGAACACGGGCCCGTGCTCGCGCATCAGGTCCATGGCCTGCTGGATGGGCGCGCCGCCGGGTCCGGTGGCGGTGATGTCGGCGACGGGGACCCCGGGGAGGGTGTCGGCGGTCAGGGGAGGCTGTCCGGTGGGGGGCATGACGCGGCAACTGCCTTTCGCGGTACGGAAGTACTGTGCTCCAGCGTGATCCACCGCGCCCGGGAGGCGGTGCCGCGGCCCTACATGATTGTGTAGTGCGAGCAGATGCGCCGCTCTTGCGCGGGAGTGGCCCGGCGTGGCAGGAGAGGCTCGTGGACCTGGCCCGGCAGGAGGCCGTGACGTGGCGCAACCGCGCCCTGCTGCTGTTCGACCGGGTCGCGATGCCGGTCGCGGTGTGCGACGTGTACGGGGCGGTGCTGCTGGCCAATCCGGCGATGGCCGCGGAGTGCGGTACGACGCCGGGGCGGCTGCGCGGCCGTGACGTGCTGGACCTGTTCAGCCCGCGGGAGGCCACGCAGGTGGAGCGCATCGCCGAGGCCCTGCGGCTGCGCCACCGCTCGCGCTACCAGGTGTCGGTGCGCTGGCGGGCCCCCGGCGGTGTGGAGCGCCACGGCGAGCTGACGGCGGACCCGGTCAGCGACTCGGCGCAGGACACCCCGGCCCTGCTGGTGATGCTCCGGGTGGATGCCGAACCGGCCCCCTCCCCCACCGCACCCGCCGGACAGGCCCGGGTCACACCGATGGAGGCCCGCGTCCTGGCCCTGCTGGCCGCCGGCGCCACCACGGCCCGGGCCGCCCGCGAGACGGCTCTCACCACGGACGGCGTCACCTACCACCTGCGCCGGCTGTCGTCCCGCTGGGGCGCGTCCAACCGCACGGAACTGGTGGCCCGGGCCTACGCGCTCGGGGTGCTCAGGGCCGGGGTCTGGCCGCCGGAGGTCTCGGAGGTCCGGCATGACCGGGAGACCCCGGACGACGAGGCCTGAGGGAAATCCGCTGGCCCCTCGCGTCACGGCTGTCTAATCTGACCTGACCCCGAAAACCTAGGACCCCTAGGTTTCGTGACGATCACTCTCAGGAGCCCCCGTGCAACCGCTCACCGAGCAGGACATCCGCGCCTCCTTCATCAACTGCTCCAAGGGCGAGGCCAAGCGCCTGGCCGTGCCCCGGGACCTCGGCGAGCGCCCCTGGGGCGATCTCGACTTCCTCGGGTGGCGGGACCCGGGGGCGCCCGACCGGAGCTATCTGGTGACCGAGCGGGCAGGGCGGCTCGTCGGCGTGTCGATGCGGTTCCAGGCCGCGCAGCGCGGGTTCCTGCACCGCAGCATGTGTTCGCTGTGCCTGACGACGCACCCGCGGGGCGGGGTCGCACTGATGACGGCACGGAAGGCGGGGGCGGCCGGGCGCGAGGGCAACTCCGTCGGGGCGTACATGTGCACCGACCTCGCCTGCTCCCTGTACATCCGCGGGAAGAAAGCGCTCGAGGCCGGGTCCCGGTTCGAGGAGAGCCTCACCGTGGAGGAGCAGATCGAGCGCACCGCGGGCCATCTGGCCGCCTTCCTCGACAAGGTGTACGCCTGATCCCTTCGGTCGCCCGTGGTTTGCCCCGGCGCTAACGTCCTTCATGAGCGTCCTTCATGGATGTGTTCGACGGATGCGTTCGATGCGCCGGGAAGGGGAACAGCCCGAGGATGCGAGAGGTACGTGAGTGGACGGCGCACGCCGAGCGGATCGTGAGGAAGCGTCGTGATCCCGTGGTCGTCCAGACGCTGCGGTCCGCGACCGCGGCGACGATCGCGTACGTCATCGCACTGCGCCTGAGCCCCGAGCCGGCGCCTCTCACCGCTCCCCTGACGGCGCTGCTGGTCGTCCAGGTGACGCTGTACGCCACGATCACCAACGGCTTCCGGCGGGTGAACGCCGTGGTGACCGGCGTCCTCGTCGCCATCGCGTTCAGCCTGCTGGTGGGTCTGACCTGGTGGAGCCTCGCACTGCTCCTGCTGGCCTCGCTGGTCGTGGGGCGGCTGGTCCGGGTGGAGGAGTACGTACCGGAGGTCGCGATCAGCGCGATGCTGGTCCTCGGCGTGACCAGCGTCGGGGACTACGCGTGGGCCCGGGTGGTGGAGACGCTGATCGGCGCGGTCGTCGGGCTCGCCTGCAACCTGCTGCTGGCCCCGCCGGTGTGGGTGGAGGAGGCGGGCGAGTCGATCGAGGACCTGGCGCGCCGCCTGCGGCAGTTGATGCTGCGCATGGGCGAGGAGGCGGCCGGCGGCACGCCCGTGGACCGCGCGGAGAGGCAGCTGCACGAGGCGCGCCGGCTGGACCACGACATCGTCGAGGTGGACGCGGCCCTGCGGCAGGCCGAGGACAGTCTGCGGCTCAACCCGCGCGTGCAGGACAGCGTGCTGCACCGGGTGGTGATGCGCACCGGCCTGGACACGCTGGAGATCTGCACGGTCGTCCTGCGGGTGCTCGCCCGGTCCCTCACCGACCTCGCGAAGCAGCGGGAACCCGAGCCGCTGTTCGAGGCCGAGACGGGCGCCGTTCTGGAGCAGCTGCTGTCCGAGATCGCGGACGCCGTGGTGAGCTTCGCGGTGCTGGTCACCACCCATCTCAGCGCGAGCGCCGAGTCGGCGGAGGAGCGGCTCGCCGCGGAACTGCGCACCGCCGCGGGCACCCGCGACAAGCTGAATCTGCTGCTGCGCGAGGAGGCCGAGCGCGACCCCGAGTACTGGCAGCTGCCGGGAGCCGTCCTGACCGAGGTCAACCGCATCCTCGACGAGCTCGACACCGAGCACCGCACCCGGCGCCTGTTCGAGGAGCTGGACCGCGTCTCGCGCGAGCAGCGCGCCCGGATGCCCCGTCTGACGCGGCTGCGGGAACGGCTGGGCGTCACGGAGCAGATGTGGCGGAACCGCGCGGGGTTCGACGGGCGTTCTCGCTGACGGGGGACGCCGGCAGGGGGCCGGCCCCGGATGCGAGGAGCGGGCCGATGGCCGACACGACCGTGCGGATCGACGGGAACACACTGCGGCTGCCGGGCGGGGTGGCCGTGCGGTTCATCCGCACCCTGCGCCTGCCGGAGACCGGCACCCATCCGCTGCCGCCGGGCCTCGGGGAGTTCCCGGTGCGCCGGGTCGCCGACTACGCGGACCGGGTTCCCGAGGCGTGGCGGGCGCGCGGCGGTGTGATGCTGCCGGTGTATCTGCGCGAGGCGATGTGGCTGAGCTTCGCGGGCACCTCGGAGCCCGCCGCGCTCCAGGTCGGCGTCGGCAAGGTGTGCGCGGTCTCGGGCCGGCCCTGGAGCGACCGCCCGGCCCGCGGCCCGCAGAACTATGTGGTGCTCCCCCGCCAGCCCTGGCTGGACGGCATCAACTCCGGCACGGGCACGGTCCGGCAGTTCGTCGCCGTCCCGCTCGGCCTGGGCGCCACGGTCGAGGGGCAGGTCACGGGCGAGGAGGTGTGGGGCGGCGTGCAGCTGCAGTCCTTCGCGCTGAACGACCGGGTACTGGCGCGGTGGCGTGAGGAGGAGCAGCGGCGGCAGGTGCCCCCGGCGCCCGCGCCGCCGGGCGGCTACGGCGCCGCGATGCCGGCCGCGTTCGGCAGCCCTGCCGCCGGTGGGTACGGTGCGCCCGCCGCCGGAGGATACGGCGCCGCGATGCCGATGGCGGCGCCGTCAGCGCCGGGCGCCGTCCCGGCACCGGCCGCGACCGGTGCGGCCCCGCCGGCCCCCGGAGCCGCGCCCGCGGCACCGGCGAGTGCTCCGCGCGCGGCCGCCGCCATGGGTCTCGGCGTCGGCGGCTCCATGCGGCAGGAGGTCTACCAGGACGACAGGCCGCTCTCGGACTGGTCGCGGCAGCCGGCGGGCCGGGTCTTCGTGCACCTGGTGACGCCGCCGGAGTGGCGCCGCATCACCGGCGAGGCCGCACCTCCGTCTCCGGTGGACCGGGCCGCCTACACGAGGGCGGGCCTGCCCTGGTTCGACTACTACGACGAGGAGGCGGAGGACCTGGCCCCCACGGACACGCTCCGGTCCGTGAAGCCGGTCGAGGACGGGGACTGGTAATCGCCCCGGGGCGGGTCGCGGTCGGGGAGGACCGCCCCGGGGATGTCGCGGACGGGGACGGTCGGGCCCGCCACGACGGACGGCACCGCGCGCAACGCCCCTGCCGTGGTTGCACGCGGGGGCCGGGAAACGCCAGGGTGGCTGTCACGACGGGGACGAGTGACGACCTGAGGGGCGACATGGACAGTGGTGGCTGGAGCAGGCGCCGATTCGTCGGCGCACTGGCGGGCGGGACCGCAGTGGCGGCGCTGCCGGCCTGTGACAACACGCCCGCGCCCGCCACGACTCCGAGCACGGCTCCGGAGCCGAGCACGTCACGGGAGGCTCGCCGCCCCTCCGGGCCCCGCCCGCTGTACCTCGGCACCTACACGTCCGTCGAGGGCGGCGGCAAGGGCATCGGCCTGGCCACGTACGACACGGCGACGGGCCGGATCACCGGCGCCGGCACGATCCCCGGCGTCGGCGACCCGTCGTACCTCGCGATCCACCCGGACCGCGGCACGCTGTACGCGGTGGACGAGCGCGACGACGGCGCGGTGACCGCCGTCCGGCTGTCCGACCGGAAGGTGCTGGGCAGCCGGAGTACCGGCGGGGCGGCGCCCTGTCATCTGTCGGTGCATCCGGGCGGGCGCTGGCTGCTCAGCGCGAACTACGGCACGGGCAGTGTGGCTGTGCACCCCATCGACGCCTCGGGCGCTCTCGGCGAGCGCACCGACCTCGTCCGGCACACCAGCCCGCCGCCCGGCCCCGGCCAGGAGGGCCCGCACGCCCACCAGTTCGTCACGAGCCCGGACGGGGGCCATGTCCTCGCCGTCGATCTGGGCACGGACACCGTCTACACCTACCGGCTGGACGAGAAGGCGGGAACGCTCACCGAGGTCGCGCAGGCGCACACCCGGCCGGGCGCGGGCCCGCGCCACCTCACGTTCCACCCGGACGGCCGGTACGCCTACCTCGCCAACGAGGCCGACAACACCGTCGCGGTCTGCTCGTACGACAAGGCCTCCGGCCGCGTGACCGTCGGCGCGGCGCAGTCCACGGGCACCGGTTCCGGCACGAGCTACCCGGCGCAGATCCTGGTGACCGCCGACGGCCGCCACGCCTATCTCGCCAACCGCGGCCACAACAGCCTCACCCGCTACGCCGTCGAGGCGGACGGCGCCCGGCTCCGGCTGCTCGACACGGTGCCGGTGGGCGGGGACTTCCCCCGGCAGATCGCCTTCTCGCCGGAGGGCACGCTGCTGTTCGCGGCGAACCAGAAGTCCTCCACCGTCACCGTCTTCCACGTGGACGAGGCGAACGGCGAACTGCGGCGCGCAGGAGAATCGTTCCCCTCACCCGTCGCCGTCTGTGCGCTGCCGCTGTAGGGCCCGCGGGCACGACGCGGCGGTGGCCTGGCCGAGCAGGATGTGCATGCGTTCGGTGAGCTGTGCGACGTCGTCCGCGGGGGCGTGGAAGGCGAGGCGTACGTCGCCGTGGGTGCGGGCCCGTTCGATGCGCAGCGTCAGTCCGTGCCGGTCGACGGCGAGCGGCTGGACGCGGACCGCGCCGTGCAGGCTGTCGGAGTCGACGAGCCGGGTGAGCCGCTCGACGGCGTCGGCGTGGCAGTCGGCGAGATGGGTCAGCAGCCGGGCCTCGGCCGTGGTGAGCGGGTCGGGTGCGGCGGCGGCGAACTCGTCGAGGTCGACGACCACGGAGCCGGACGGCTGCCGCAGCACGACCCGCGTGGGCGTGAAGGCGAGCCGCTCCCCCTCGACGGCGAACCAGCCCGCGAGCCACAGCCGGGAGCGGATCCGGTTGCGGAGCGGGACGGGCGCGACGTCGGCGAACTCCAGCACGGCGGACGGCTCACCGCGGGGCGCGCAGATGGCGGCCGCGAGCAGGGCGCTGTCCTCCGGCACCTCGACGAGCACCCGGCCGTCGTCGCCCACGGTGTGCGCGCCGACCAGCTCCTCCCGCGCGCCCTCCGCGGTCACGGAGCAGGACCACGCGGCGGCGAGCACCGAGCGCGCCCGCTCCGCCGCGGCGGGAGCCGCCGTCCAGCTGTGGCTGTCGTCACCCATCCCAGACCTCCTTAGGTAAGCCTCACCTAACCTACCGAAGATCGGGGTGCACGCCAACCACGTCACGTGCTCTTTTCGAGACCTTTCAGGGCGTGAGGACGCCGAGCAGGGCGCGCGTACACAGCTCGCGCACCTGCTCCCGGCCCAACTCCGTACCGCGCAGCCACTCCAGGCAGACGGCCGTGGTGAACGCCAGCCAGCCGCGCACGGCCAGCCGGACCTCCGGCCGGTCCTCGAAGGCGGGCCCGAACTCGGGGTCCGCGGCGAGCGCGGCGAGAATCTGCCGCTCCTGTGCGGCCAGGGCACGCTGGTAGACCCGCCGGACCGCCTGGTCCCCGGCCGCGTCGGCGCGGTGGAAGGCCCGATAGCCGTGCGCGTGGGCCTCGACGTACTCCAGGAACGTCACCAGGCCGGCGGCGAGTTGGTCGCGGACCGGGACCCCGGGGACCGCCGCCGTCATGCGCAGCATGCGCTCGCTCTCGCGCTCGACGACCGCCGCGAAGAAGTCCCGCTTGGTCGGGAAGTAGTGGTACAGCAGCCCGCGTGACACCCCGGCGATCTCGGCGACCTGCTCGATCCACACGTCGTCGTAGGGGCTCTCCGAGAAGAGCCGCGCCCCGACCGCCAGGAGCTGCTCCCGGCGCTCCTCGGTACTGAGCCGGCGGCGCGTGCGCCCGCCCTGGTTCGCGGCCATGCCCGCACTTTACTTGACGTCGGTTCAACAACCGGATCAGACTGAACCGCGCTATTGAACCCACGTACAACACGTGCGCATCCGCCGCCGGATCAAGGGAGATCGCGTCATGACCCAGGCGCCGATACGGACCGGGGAGCCCAAGGGTTTCCGGAGTGCCGAGCTGGGCTGGCCGGAGCTGGACCGCATCCCGCATCCGCCGCGCCGGATCCCTCTCCTCGGCGACGTGGTGGGCGTGAACCGGAGCACTCCCCTGCAGGACTCGCTGCGCTACGCCCGCCAACTGGGGCCGGTGTTCCGGCGGAAGGCGTTCGGCAAGGAGTTCGTGTTCGTGTGGGGTGCCCGGCAGGCTGCCGACCTCGCGGACGAGTCGCGGTTCGCCAAGCACGTGGGGCTCGGCGTGGCCAATCTGCGGCCGGTCGCCGGGGACGGCCTGTTCACGGCGTACAACCACGAGCCGAACTGGCAACTGGCCCACGAGGTGCTCGCGCCCGGGTTCAGCCGCGACGCCATGGCCGGCTACCACCCGATGATGCTGGACGTCGCCCGGCGGCTGACGGAGCACTGGGACCGGGCGGCGGCGACGGGCCGGGCGGTGGACGTGCCCGGCGACATGACCAAGCTGACGCTGGAGACGATCGCGCGCACCGGCTTCGGGCACGACTTCGGTTCGTTCGAGCGCTCCCGGCCGCACCCCTTCGTGACCGCGATGGTGGGCACGCTGACCTACGCGCAGCGGCTCAACACCGTGCCCTTCCCGCTGGCTCCCCTTCTGCTGCGGAGCGCGACCCGCCGCAACGCGGCCGACATCGCCCACCTCAACCACACGGTCGACGAACTGGTCAGGGCCCGGCGCGCCACCGGCGGCGGCGACGGCGACCTGCTCCACCGCATGCTGGAGACCGCCCACCCCGAGACCGGGGAGCGGCTGGCGCCCCAGAACGTCCGCCGCCAGGTCATCACCTTCCTCGTCGCCGGGCACGAGACGACGTCGGGCGCACTCTCCTTCGCCCTGCACCACCTCTCCCGCCACCCCGAGATCGCGGCCCGGGCCCGCGCCGAGGTGGACCGGGTGTGGGGGGACACGGAGGAGCCCGCCTACGAGCAGGTGGCCCGGCTGCGTTACGTCCGCCGAGTGCTGGACGAGTCGTTGCGGCTGTGGCCCACCGCGCCCGCGTTCTCCCGGGAGGCCCGACAGGACACGGTGCTGGCCGGGGAGCACCCGATGCGCCGCGGGGCCTGGGCACTGGTGCTGACACCGATGCTGCACCGGGACCCCGAGGTGTGGGGCGCGGACGCCGAGCGGTTCGACCCGGACCGCTTCGACGCGCAGGCCGTACGGTCGCGGCCCCCGCACACCTTCAAGCCGTTCGGGACGGGCGCGCGTGCGTGCATCGGCCGCCAATTCGCGCTGCACGAGGCCACGCTCGTGCTCGGGCTGCTGCTGCGGCGCTACGAGCTGCGGTCCGACCCCGCCTACCGACTGCGCGTGACGGAACGGCTGACACTGATGCCGGAGGGCCTCAGGCTGCGGCCGGAGCGCCGCTCCGCGAAGCCGGAGCCGGCGTCAGGCCTGCGCTGTCCAGTGCCCGGGGCGGGTGACTGACCCGGGCAGCCGGGTCCCGGCACTCCCCCGGGCCGCGTTCAGCTGCGGCTGGGTGAGGAAGAACGCCCCGGTCAGGTCGGCGTCCGTGAGGTCCGCGTCGCGCAGGTCGGCACCGATCAGGTCGGCGCCCCGCAGGTCCGCGCCGGTGAGGTCGGCGGCGATGAGATAGGCGCCGCGGAGACTGGCACCGCGCAGGTCGGCGCCCTTGAGGCGGGCACCCATGAGGTCCGCACCCCGGCGGTCCTTCCTGCGGCCCTTGGTGCCGGCCCTGGCCAGCTCGCTCGTCCTCAGCAGCAGGACGTTGACCTCCTGGCGGTGCGCCGCCACGTCCAGCCCGGCGAGCTCCTCGGGGGTCCCGGCGGTCAGCTCCTCGGTCTTCTCCAGGGCCTCGCGCAGCTCGGCGTGGACGGGTCGGGCCGCGGGCAGGGCGAGCGCCTCGGTCAGGTACCACAGCAGTTCGTGCAGCTGCCGGACCACCGGGAACACCTCGAACATGCGGCGGGCCCGTTCCGGCGGCCCGGTCCGCCAGTCCTGTCCGCCGAAGGTGATCTGCGAGACCTGCTGCCCGGCGCCGAAGCAGTCGTAGACCGTGCAGCCGGTGAATCCCTTCTGCCGGAGCCTGGCGTGGATGCCGCAGCGGTGGTCCTCGCGGAGGTTGCGGCAGGGCGTGCCGGCGGCCTTGTCGACCGCGAAGTCGGCCGAGGCCGAGAAGGGCAGGGCGACGCAGCACAGCCCGAAACACCGCTCGCAGTCGCCGCGCAGTTCCGCCCGCCCGGCCTGATGATCTCGCATGCCGTTCAGCATACGAAACGACACGTCATCGGTCGGGTGCGGTCACCTCACGCCCCGGGCACCTCCAAGCGTTGCAGCCGCTCGGGGTCGGCCAGGATGTACATGTCCGTGATGCGGCCGTCTGCGATCGTCACGCCCATCACCGACTCGATGCGGCCCTCCGGCGCGTTGATCATTCCGACCGCGCCGTTGACCAGCACCAGCTCCGCGGACAGCGTGAACGGGGCGAACATGAGCGCCTGCTCGGCCACCGCCTTCGCTCCCTGCACCAGCTTGGAGGCGGCCGCTCCCCGCACGAGGGCTCCCGAGTCGGCCCGCAGCAGCACATCCGGATGCAGGACGGCCACCAGCGCCTCGAAGTCCCCGGCGCGCGAGGCGGCCAGGAAGGCGTCGAGCACCTGCTTCTGCCGGCCTAGGTCCGGCTCGTTCGACGGCGTGGCGCCGCGCGCCCGGCGCCGGGCGCGGCTCGCCAGCTGCCGGGTCGCGGCGGCGCTGCGCTCCACGATCGGCGCGATGTCGTCGAACGGTACGGCGAACATGTCGTGCAGCACGAAGGTGAGCCGCTCGTCGGGCGCCAGGTTCTCCAGCACGACGAGCAGGGCCAGGCCCACGGAGTCGGCCTGGAGCACCTCCTCGGCCGGGTCGATGTGTGACAGCGGCCGGAGCACCGGGTCCGGGACGAAGGCCCCCACGGTGTCCTGGGTGTCGCCCATCGGCTCCTCGCGGCGGGCGGTGCGCGAGCGCAGCATGTCCAGGCAGACCCGGCCGGTCACCGTGGTCAGCCAGCCGCCGAGGTTCTGGATGTCGTCCGTGTCGGTGCGGCTGAGCTTCAGCCAGGCCTCCTGGACGGCGTCCTCCGCCTCGGAGAGAGATCCGAGCATGCGGTAGGCCACCGCCTTCAAGTGCCCCCTGTGTTCCTCGAAGCGGTGCGCCAGTTCCTCGTTGCCTGTCATGGTCTCCCCCGTCGTCTGTCGATCAACCGCTGATCATCTGCTGAACAGTTCGAACGCCACCGCCGGCCGGCCCCCGAACCGCTCCCCCGTCCTCTCGGCGTGCTGCGTCAGGAAGCCGCGCACGTACGTCTCCGGGTCCTCACTGGTCAACACCTCGATGTACGTGCGGTGTTCCAGCAGGGAACGCACCGCCCGCTCCAGGCCGGATGCCGCGTCGACGGCGTGCGTGGGGGTGCTGGAACCCGCGACGGCGACCCAGCGCACGCCGTCCCAGGGGTCGAGGCCCTGCTCGACGAGCTCGGGGAAGATCCACCGGTTGCCGGCGTCGCCGGCCGCATCCAGCGTGGCCCGGCCCACGGCCAGGTGGTCCGGGGTGTTCCAGGCGACGCCGCCCCAGGTGTCGCGGTGGTTGAGCGTGATGACCAGCTCGGGCCGGTGCCGGCGGATGGCGGCGGCGATGTCACGGCGCAGCGCGGTGCCGTACTCGACGACCCCGTCCCTGTGGTCGAGGAACTCCACCTCCGACACGCCGACCACCGCCGCGCTCGCCCGCTGCTCCCGCTCGCGCAGCGGCCCGCACCGCGCGGGCTCGATCGTGTCGATGCCCGCCTCTCCCCGGGTCGCGAGCACGTAGGCGACCTCGCGGCCCTCGTCGGTCCAGGCCGCGATCGCCGCCGAGCAGCCGTACTCGAGATCGTCCGGGTGCGCCACGACCGCGAGGGCACGCCGCCAGTCGTCGGGCATGGGCTGCAGTTGAGTGGGCGTCATATCCGCAGACTAGTCCGCCCCACCGGCATCACCGGGCGTAGGCGCGGCATCACGCCTCGCCCCGCACCAGCGCCAGCAGCCGGTCGAGGACGCGGGGACCGCCGGTGCGGATGCCGTCGTGCTCGAACTCGTCCGTGATCCAGGTGCGCAGGCCCCGGATCGTGCGGGCGGTGCGCAGGGAGTGGGCCGTGTCGACGTACATGTCGTCGTGGTAGACGGCCGCCACCACCGGCACCGTGTTGGCGGCGAGGCGGGCGGGGTCGTACAGGGGCGTCCAGTCGGTGCGGGCGGCGAGCAGGTCGGCGGTCTCGCGCAGCGGGCGCAGCGCCGGGTCGCAGTCGAACATCCAGGGGTGAATCGATTCTCCGGTGAACAGGAGAGGCTCGTCGCCCGCGAGGGCCTTGGCGGCGTCGAACTGCGGGAACTCGGCGCGGACCCGCTCGGCGGACCAGGCCGTGGGCCGGGCGTCCTGGCCGTAGATCGACTCGTGGACCAGGGCGTACAGCGGGTGACGGGCGTAGGAGAGCATGGACTGCACCTGCTCCTGGAACGCGTCGGAGAGCATGGAGCCCTGCGGGGTGCGGACGAAGGCGTTCTCCAGGAGGTAGTGCAGGCGGTGGGTGCCGTCGCCGGTGCCGAGGGCGATGCCGAGGGACTGGAAGGCCTCGACGGTGAGCCGGTAGCCGTTCGGCAGGACCACGTCGTGGTGCAGCAGGTGCTCGGCGATGCGGCGGGCGCGCTCGACGTCCTGCGGGTAGCGGGCGTAGTGGGCGGCGACCTTGCGTTCGATGCGCGGGAAGGCGGCCCGGTAGACGTCGTCGGCGTGGGCGTCCAGGGCGGGCAGACCGCCGGTGATCACGGCCGTCGCCAGGCCCTCGGGCGCGAGGGACAGGTAGCTGGTGACGCAGAAACCGCCGAAGCTCTGCCCGAGGACGGTCCAGGGCTTGCCGCCGGTGAGCTCGGCGCGGATGGCCTCGCAGTCACGGACGATCGCGTCGGCACGGAAGTGCGTGAGGTAGCCGGCCTGCTCGGCCGGGCCGCCGCGCAGCGGGAGCGTCTGGCGGTTGGCGGGTGCGCTGTGGCCGGTGCCGCGCTGGTCGAGCAGCAGGACGCGGTACTCCTTGAGGGCCCGGCCGAGCCAGCCCGGCCGACCGACGGAGCGGTCCGCGCCGAAGCCGGGGCCGCCCTGGAGGTAGAGCAGCCACGGCAGGTCCTGGTGCGTCTTGTCGCTCGCGACGACCTCGCGGGCGTACAGCTCGATCGTCTCGCCGTCGGGGCGGCCGTGGTCGAGGGGAACGGTGAAGCGGCGATCGGTGAGGAGGACTCCGGGCTGGCGGTAGCTGACGGTCAACAGGGCTCCCGGGACGGACGGATTTTCGGGCCGCGTCCCAGTTCATCACAGCGATCGTCCGCGGGTGAGCCCTTCGATCATGAAACCTTGCTGAACGGCCGTTCAGGCTCAGCGGGCGGACAGGCTGGAGCGGCGGACCACCAGCTCGGGCTGGAGGACGACCCTGCGGTGCTCGTGTGCGCGCGCCGCGCCGTCTTCCTCCGTCTCCTCCAGGAGCAGGTCGGCGGCCATGGCGCCCATGGTGACGGCGGGCTGCCGCACCGAGGTGAGCGGGACGGCCGCGGCGGCGGCGAACTCGATGTCGTCGTAGCCGACGATGGCGAGGTCGTCGGGGACGCCGACGCCGGCCGCGTACATGGCCTGGAGGACGCCGAGGGCGAGCAGGTCGTTGGCGCAGAACACGGCGGTGGGCCGGTCGGCGAGGCCGAGCAGCCGGGCCCCGGCGTCGCGGCCGGCGGCGACGTCCAGCCGTTCGGTGGGCAGCTCGCGCAGCGCGTCGGGGCCGAGCCCGGCTTCGGCGAGCGCCTCCAGGGCGCCGGTGCGGCGGTCGCTGACCTGGTTCAGGCCGGGCGGGCCGCTGACGTAGGCGAGGGAGCGGTGCCCGGCGTCGACGAGGTGGCGTACCGCGAGGGCGCCGCCCGCCACGTCGTCGACGGAGACCGAGCACTCGGTGGTGCCCTCGGCGACCCGGTCGACCAGGACGAACGGGATGTTGTGCCGGCGGAACGCCTCGATGTTGCGGCCGGTGGCGTCGGCCGGGGTGAGCAGCACGCCGCGCACCCGCTGCTCGGCGAAGAGCGACAGGTACTCGGCCTCCTCGCCCGGGTTCTGGGCGCTGTTGCAGACCATCACGCCGAGTCCGGCCCGGCGGGCGGCACGCTCGGCGCCGCGCGCCACGTCGACGAAGAAGGGGTTGCCCATGTCGAGGACGAGCAGCCCCATGATGCGGCTGCGGCCCGCGCGCAGCTGGCGCGCGGACTCGCTGCGGACGTAGCCGAGCCGGTCTATCGCGGACAGCACCCGGGCCCGGGTCTCGGTCGCGACCGTGTCCGGGCGGTTGATCACGTTCGAGACCGTGCCGACGGAGACTCCGGCGACGCGGGCGACGTCCTTGATACCCACCGACTGGGCCATCGGGCAGGGACCTCCAGAGGGGAGACGAGGGGCGGCCGGGGCGGCCTCACATTACCGGCATGCCGCCCCGGGAACCGGATGCGGTCAGGCGGGCAGGCGGAAGTCCGTCACGTGCAGCGCCGAGGGCGTCGTGCCGCTGGACTTCTCCTGGTACATGAACGACAGCACCCCGTCCTGCGCGACCCGCGTCTCGTCGATGACGACCTCGCCGAAGGCGTTGAGTCCGCTGCCGTCGAAGAGGATCCTCCAGTCGGTGTACCCGGAGGCGGCGGAGGCCGCGGCGATCCTTCCGAAGGGGAAGACCGCGTACGCGTTGTCGTACTTGTCCAGGATCAGCTTGGTGCGCTGGCTGGAGTTCAGCGGGACCGGTATCTCGGTCTTCTGCCAGGTGCCGGAGGCGTCCTTGCGGACGTGGAAGGCACGGCCGCCCGCGGTGCGGTCCGCGACGTAGTTCGTGGTGCACTGGCCGAACCGGCCGGGCACGTAGGAGATGATCGCGTGCGGCCGGCCCGCGGAGTCGGTGAACTGGCTCTCCTGGTTCATCAGGGAGTGGTCCGGGTTGAGCGGGTCGATCACCAGGCCGGCGTCGGTCACGGACACCTTGTCGGAACCGCCCGTCACACCCACCACGGTGCCGGCGTTGTTGCGCCAGGTGCGGCCGCGGTCGTCGGAGTAGACGTAGCCGGTGTCGTGGTTGGTGATGCCGCCGCCGTTGCACATCACTGCGCCGTTCTGCTCGCGCCAGGTGAAGAAGGAGTGCAGCCGGCCGTTGCGGTCGTAGTCGATGCCGTGCAGGTACATGTTGCGGGCCGTCGAGGAGCCGTGCTCGCTGATGTACGTGCCCGTCGAGGCGGACCACTCGCCGAGGTCGGTCCACTTGGTGCCGTCGTACTCGGCGAGGGCGTTGCGGCCGTTGCCGGAGACGGCGACGCGGTAGCTCAGCTGGAGCTTGCCGTCGGGCGTCGACACGAACTGCGGATAGGTGAACTGCGAGGTGAGCGCCACCCCGTCCAGGGTCGACCGGGGCGCCCCGAAGCGGCTCGCGGTCCAGCTCAGCCCCGCGGGGTTGTCCATGAGCCCGGCGACGGACTTGACGTAGGTGAAGCCGTCGCTGTGGGAGTCCATGTTGAGGTGCAGCCGGCCGTCGACCTTGGAGACGCCCATGGAGATGACGTTGTGGGAGTCGCTGGCCTTGAGGGTGTGGCCGACCTTCACGGTGGACCAGGTGCTCCCGCCGAGGACGCGGCGGCCGACGACGGCATTGCGGTCAGCCGTGTACCAGACTGCGTACTGGTAGCCCTTGTAGGTCAGCAGGCCGTTCTTCTGGAACGCGTTGTTGTTGACCAGCCCGTCGTACGACACGAAGAAGATCGCCTGGCCGTCGAGCGTGGTGGTGCCGGTCCGGGTGACCGAGGGGCCGGGGTCGGCGGCCCGCGCGGTGCCGGAGGCGAGGGCCGGGGTCACCACTGCTCCCGCGAGGGCGGCGGCCAGCAAGGTACGTCTGTGCATCTCGTGGACTCCATCGTCATGCGAGGTGGAACACTTCGGTGAGCGGTTTCATGGCCTCGTCGGGCCGGGCGCCGTCCAGCGACTCGAAGAACGGCGCCATCTCCGCCTGCCAGCGCGTGTTGACGTCGGTGGCTTCCATGGCGGCCCGGGCGGCGGCGAAGTCCTCGGTCTCGAGGTAGCCGACGAGCAGTCCGTCCTCGCGCAAGAAGAGCGAGTAGTTGTGCCAGCCGGTCTGCGAGAGTGCCGTCAGCATCTCGGGCCACACCGCGGCGTGCCGCTCGCGGTACTCGTCGAGGCGCTCCGCCCGGACCTTCAGCAGGAAGCACACGCGCTGCATCAACGACCTCCCGGGGTCTAGAAGTTGAACTGGTCGATGTTCTTCGCGTCGAACACGGTCGGCTTGCCGAGGCTGATCACGCCGTCCTTGCCGATGGTGTACTCGCCCATGGAACCGGCCTTGAAGGTCTCGCCCTCCTTGCCGGTGATCTGCCCGGAGGACAGGGCGACGGCGGTGCGGGCGGCCAGCTCGCCGAGCTTGGCCGGGTCCCACAGCTCGAACGCCTCGACGGTGCCGTTCTTGACGTACTTGCGCATGTCGTTCGGGGTGCCGAGGCCGGTCAGCTTGACCTTGCCCTTGTACTTGGAGCCCGACAGGTACTGAGCGGCGGCCTTGATGCCGACGGTGGTCGGGGAGATGATCCCCTTGAGGTTCGGGTACTCCTGAAGCAGGCCCTGGGTCTGCTGGAAGGACTGCTGGGCGTCGTCGTTGCCGTAGGCGGTCTTCACCAGCTTCATGTTCTTGTACTCGGGCTTCTTCAGCTCGTCCTTCATGAAGTCGATCCAGGTGTTCTGGTTCGTCGCGGTCTGCGCGGCGGACAGGATCGCGATCTCGCCCTTGTAGCCGATCTGCTTGGCGAGCAACTGCACCTCGGTACGGCCCAGGTCCTCGGCGGAGGCCTGCGAGACGAAGGCGTTACGGCAGTCGGTCTTGGTGTCCGAGTCGTAGGTGACGACCTTGATGTCGTTCTTCATGGCCTGCTTGAGGGCGGTGCACAGCGCACCCGGGTCCTGCGCGGACACGGCCATCGCGTCGACCTGCTGCTGGGTGAGCGTGTTGACGTAGGAGACCTGCCCGGCGGTGTCGGTCGCGCTGGACGGGCCGACCTCCTTGTAACTGGAGCCCAGCTCCTTGAGCGCCTTCTCGCCGCCCTTGTCGGCGCTGGTGAAGTACGGGTTGTTGACCTGCTTGGGCAGGAACCCGACGGTCAGGCCCTTCTTGGTGGCCGCGTTCGGGTCGGCCTTGCCGGCGGTGGCGGCGCTGCCGCCCTCGTTGGCGACGTCCTTCTTGGTGGTGCCGCCGCAGGCGGTGAGCGCGAGCGCGAGGGAGGTGGCGGTGGCGAGGGCCGCGCAGCTGCGGCGCAGGGTTGACTTGCGCATGGCGTTGGTCCTTTACGAGGAAGGGCTGGGTTACGAGGTGGGAGTCGAGGCGGCTCTGCGACCCGCCCTCGCTGTGGAGATTTGCCGTACGACCCGGGGGCCGAGCACGGACAGAACGAGCAGGACGCCGGTGACGACGATCTGGGACTGGGCGGACACGTCCTGGAGGCTCATCACGTTCTGCAACGCCCCCAGCAGGAACACCCCCGCGATCGCACCGCCCAACGTGCCCTTGCCGCCGTCGAAGTCGATGCCGCCGAGCAACACGGCGGCCACGACGGACAGTTCGAGGCCGGTGGCGTTGTCGTAGCGGGCACTGGCGTAGTGCAGCGCCCAGAAGACGCCGGTCAGGGAGGCCATCAGACCGGTCAGCGTGAACAGGATCAGCTTCTGCCGCCTGACCCGGATCCCGGCGAAGCGGGCCGCCTCCTCGCTCGCCCCGATCGCGAACAGCGACCGCCCGAACGGCGTGGCGTGCAGCGCGACCACGGCGATGGCGAGCAGGACGAGGAACGGGAGGAAGGCGTACGGGATGAAGGTGTCGCCGATCCGCCCGGCCGCGAAGTCCAGGTACTGCGTGGGGAAGTCGGTCACCGCGTCCGAGCCGAGCACGATCTGCGCGATGCCCCGGTAGGCGGCGAGGGTACCGATGGTCACGGCGAGGGACGGCAGCCCCAGCCTGGTCACCAGCAGCCCGTTGACCAGTCCGCACACGACACCGAGCAGCAGGCAGATCGGGATGATCGTCTCGATGGTCATGCCCTGGTTCCACAGGGCCCCCATCACGGCGCCGGACAATCCGGCCGTGGAGGCGACCGACAGGTCGATCTCGCCGGAGACGACCAGCAGGGTCATGGGCAGGGCGATCAGCGCGATGGGGAGCGTGTTGCCGATCAGGAACGACAGATTGAGCGCGTTGCCGAACCCGTCGACGAAACCGAAGGAGAACAGCAGGACCACGACGAGCAGGACGCCGACCGCTGTATCCCACCTTTTCAAGGCGGACCAGCGGACCGCTCGGCTCAGGGAGATGTCAGCCATGGCGGGCGTTCCTCTTCTTCAGGGCGGAGGCCACGCGCAGCGCGACGACCCGGTCGACCGCGATCGCGAGGATGAGCAGGATGCCGTTGATCGCGAGCACCCAGACGGAGCTGACGCCGAGGGCGGGCAGCACGCTGTTGATGGAGGTCAGCAGCAGGGCGCCGAGGGCGGCACCGTAGACGCTGCCGGAGCCGCCGGTGAAGACGACGCCGCCGACCACGACCGCGCTGACGACGGTCAGTTCGTAGCCGTTGCCGGTGCCGGAGTCGACGTTGCCGAAGCGGGCCAGGTACATCGCGCCGGCGAGTCCGGCGAGGGCGCCGCAGAAGGTGTACGCGGCCAGGATCCGCTTGCGGACGGGGATGCCGGCGAGGCGGGCGGCCTCGGGGTTGGAGCCGAGCGCGTACAGCTCGCGGCCGCTGGCGAAGTGCTTGAGGTAGTAAGCGGTGGCGATGAGCACCGCCAGCGCGATCAGTGCCAGGTACGGCACCGCGGAGAGGCCGCCGGAGCCGAAGTCGACGAATCCGCCGGGCAGATCGGCCGCGGTGATCTGGCGGGAGCCGACCCAGATGGAGTCGATGCCGCGGATGATGTAGAGCGTGCCGAGGGTGACGACGAGCGCGGGCACCTGGCCGAGGCTGACGAGGAGTCCGTTGAGCAGTCCGAAGCCGACGCCGAGCAGGACCGCCAGGGCGATCGCCACGACGGAGTCGCCCCCGCCCTGGAGATACGTGCCGGCGGCGAACGCGCTGATGCCGAGGGTGGATCCGACGGACAGGTCGACGTTGCGGGTGATGACGACGAGGGACTGGCCGGTGGCGACCAGGACCAGGATCGTCGCGTTCAGCAGCAGGTCCTTGATGCCCTGCTCGGACAGGAACTCGCTGTTGCCCGCCTGGGTGACGCCGATCATCACCAGGAAGACGAGCAGGATGGCGAGTTCGCGCATCTTGAAGACGCGGTCGACCAGCCGGGTGCCGCTCGACTTGGGCACGTCGGCCACGGGGGCTTCTTGCGGGGTGACGACCGTCATCCGGCGGCCCTCCCGGTGGCTGCGGCCATCACGGTTTCCTCGGTGGCGTCGGAGCGCGGTATCTCGGCGGTGAGCCGGCCCTCGTGCATGACCAGCACGCGGTCGGCCATGCCGAGGATCTCGGGCAGGTCGGAGGAGATCATCAGGACGGCCACGCCGTCGGCGGCCAGCTGCGACAGCAGCCGGTGCACCTCGGCCTTGGTGCCGACGTCGATGCCGCGGGTCGGCTCGTCGACGATCAGCACCTTCGGGCCGGTGGCCAGCCACTTGGCGAGTACGACCTTCTGCTGGTTGCCGCCGGACAGCGTGTTGACCGTGTCGGCGATCCGGGCGTACTTCACCTGGAGTTTGACGGCCCAGTCGAGGGAGCGGCTGCGCTCGGCGCCGCGGTCCATCAGCCCCGCCTTCACGGTCGTACGCAGCCCGGTGAGCCCGATGTTCCGCTCGATGGACATGTCCATC
Organism: Streptomyces massasporeus; assembly: GCF_014648995.1. Lineage (GTDB taxonomy): Bacteria > Actinomycetota > Actinomycetes > Streptomycetales > Streptomycetaceae > Streptomyces > Streptomyces massasporeus. The sequence goes on from NZ_BMSE01000001.1 coordinate 129,464, forward strand.
ACCAGGCCCTGGGCGCGCCGGTCCTCCGGGACCAGGGCGACTCCGGCGGCCATGGCGGCGGAGGGCGCGCCGTTGACCAGGGACGTGCCGTGGACCGAGACCTCGCCGGCGTCCCGGCGGTCGATGCCGAACACCGCCCGGGCGACCTCGGTGCGCCCGGCGCCGACGAGCCCGGCCAGGCCGACGATCTCGCCGTGCCGGACCTCGAAGGAGACGTCGGTGAAGACCCCCTCGCGGGTCAGCCGGCGCACGCTCAGGGCGACTTCGCCCGGAGTCACGTCCTGCTTGGGGTAGAGCTCGTCGAGGTCGCGGCCGACCATGCGGCGCACCAGGTCGTCCTCGGTCATGCCCTCCAGGGGCTCGCTGGCGATCCTGGCGCCGTCGCGCAGGGTGGTGACCCGGCGGCAGATCTCGAAGATCTCCTCCAGCCGGTGGGAGATGAACAGCACGGCGGCGCCCTGGTCGCGCAGGGTGCGGACGACGCCGAAGAGGCGGGCGACCTCGCTGCCGGTGAGGGCGGCGGTCGGCTCGTCCATGATCAGGACGCGGGCGTCGAAGGAGAGGGCCTTGGCGATCTCGACGATCTGCTGGTCGGCGATGGACAGGCCGCGGGCGGGCCGGTCGGGGTCGAGTTCGACACCGAGGCGCTGCATCAGGGCGGCGGTCGCGTTGTGGGTGGCCTTGTGGTCGATCCGGCCGAGGGCGCGGCGCGGCTGGCGGCCCATGTAGATGTTCTCGGCGATCGACAGGTCGGGGAAGAGCGTGGGTTCCTGGTAGATCACGGCGATGCCGGCGTCGCGGGCGTCGCCGGGTCCGTGGAAGGCGACGGGCGCACCGTCGAGCAGCACCTGGCCGGCGTCCGGGCGGTGCACTCCGGCGAGCGTCTTGATGAGCGTGGACTTGCCGGCACCGTTCTCACCGGCGAGTGCGTGCACCTCCCCGGGGAACAGCTCAAGGGAGACGTCCCGCAGTGCACGGACCGCGCCGAAGGACTTGGAGACGTCTCTCAGCGCGAGAACCGGGGCCGGACCCGTGGTGGACGGGTGGGTCATGAGGGCTCCTCGACGACGCCGGCGGGTCGGCCCTCTCGGCGTCGTGAAAGGTTTCAACTGGGTTGCCGGGACGTTAGGCGGGCCGCGCATGTCACGTCAATGGGTTCCGGTCGAAAAAGTTTCGAGGACAGAAGGTCACGCATGAGTCACGGGAAACCGTCTCGACCGCAGGGGTTGACACCCCTTCGGGGGGCCCATAACTTCGCGTTCTGAATCGTTTCATTCAGTGGTCGTCACGACCCGATGTCACAGGAGCCTGACGTGACCGAGCTCGCCGCGGCGAAGGCCGCTCTCAAGACACAGGCCGTCGAGACGCCGTCGTGGGCCTACGGGAACTCGGGCACGCGGTTCAAGGTGTTCGCGCAGCAGGGTGTGCCGCGCACCCCGTTCGAGAAGCTGGACGACGCGGCGAAGGTGCACGAGTTCACCGGCGTCGCCCCGACCGTGGCCCTGCACATTCCGTGGGACAAGGTCGACGACTACGCGGCGCTGGCGAAGCACGCCGAGCAGCGGGGCGTGAAGCTCGGGGCGATCAACTCCAACACCTTCCAGGACGACGACTACAAGCTCGGGAGCATCTGCCACCCGGAGGCTTCCGTGCGGCGGAAGGCCGTGGATCATCTGCTGGAGTGCGTCGACATCATGGACGCGACGGGCTCGGCGGATCTGAAGCTGTGGTTCGCCGACGGGACGAACTATCCCGGGCAGGACGACATCCGGGGGCGGCAGGACCGGCTGGCCGAAGGGCTCGCCGAGGTCTACGAGCGGCTCGGGGACGGGCAGCGGATGCTGCTGGAGTACAAGTTCTTCGAGCCGGCGTTCTACACGACGGATGTGCCGGACTGGGGTACCGCCTACGCCCACTGCCTGAAGCTCGGGCCCAAGGCGCAGGTCGTCGTCGACACGGGGCATCACGCGCCGGGGACGAACATCGAGTTCATCGTGGCGACGCTGCTGCGCGAGGGGAAGCTCGGCGGGTTCGACTTCAACTCGCGGTTCTACGCGGACGACGACCTCATGGTCGGGGCGGCGGATCCGTTCCAGCTGTTCCGGATCATGTATGAGGTGATCCGGGGTGGAGGGTTCACGCCCGAGGTCGCCTTCATGCTCGACCAGTGTCACAACATCGAGGCGAAGATCCCGGCGATCATCCGGTCGGTGATGAACGTGCAGGAGGCGACGGCGAAGGCGCTGCTGGTCGACGGTGACGCGTTGAGGGCGGCGCAGCGCGGTGGTGATGTGCTGGAGGCCAATGCCGTGTTGATGGATGCGTACAACACGGATGTGCGGCCGTTGCTGCGTGAAGTGCGCGAGGAGATGGGGTTGGACCCCGAGCCGCTCGCTGCGTACCGGCGGTGCGGGTGGGGTGAGCGGATCGTTGCCGAGCGGGTTGGTGGGCAGCAGGCGGGGTGGGGTGCGTGAGCGTCTGCCGGGTTCTGTGATCTGCGGAGTGCGGGTGGTCTGTGGTTGATCGCGCAGTTCCCCGCGCCCCTGAAAAGAAGGCACCTCACCCACTCCCTCTTGAGAAGGAACCGTTCATGCCTACCCATCCCGAAGCCGCCGCTCTGCTTGCCCGATCGCACCGGCTCGGCAGCGATCCCAGGAACACCAACTACGCCGGGGGCAACGCCTCCGCCAAGGGCACCGAGACCGACCCCGTGACCGGTGGTGATGTCGAGCTGATGTGGGTCAAGGGGTCCGGCGGTGATCTCGGGACGCTGACCGAGGCCGGGCTCGCCGTGCTGCGGCTGGACCGGATGCGGGCGCTCGTGGACGTGTACCCGGGTGTCGAGCGCGAGGACGAGATGGTCGCCGCGTTCGACTACTGCCTGCACGGGAAGGGCGGGGCCGCTCCGTCCATCGACACCGCCATGCACGGGCTGGTCGAGGCCGCGCACGTCGATCATCTGCACCCGGACTCGGGGATCGCGCTCGCGTGTGCCGCCGACGGGGAGAAGCTGACCGCCGAGTGCTTCGGGGACAGCGTGGTGTGGGTGCCGTGGCGACGGCCCGGTTTCCAGCTGGGGCTGGACATCGCCGCCGTGAAGGAGGCCAATCCGCAGGCCATCGGGTGCGTGCTCGGCGGGCACGGGATCACCGCCTGGGGTGACACCTCCGAGGAGTGCGAACGGAACTCGCTGCACATCATCCGGACCGCCGAGACGTTCCTCGCCGAGCGGGGCAGGGCCGAGCCCTTCGGACCGGTGATCGAGGGGTACGCCGGGCTGAGCGCCGCGGAACGGCGGGAGCGGGCCGCCGCGCTCGCCCCGTACGTGCGGTCCCTCGCCTCGCAGGACCGGCCCCAGGTCGGGCACTTCGACGACTCCGAGGTCGTGCTCGACTTCCTCGCGCGCGCGGAGCACCCACGGCTCGCCGCGCTCGGGACGTCCTGCCCGGACCACTTCCTGCGGACCAAGGTCCGGCCGCTGGTGCTGGACCTGCCGCCCAATGCCCCGCTCGACGAGGCGATCGCCCGGCTGAAGGAACTGCACGCCGAGTACCGCGAGGAGTACGCCGCCTACTACGAGCGGCACGCCGAGCCCGACTCCCCCGCCATGCGCGGCGCCGACCCGGCGATCGTGCTGGTGCCGGGCGTGGGCATGTTCTCCTTCGGCAAGGACAAGCAGACCGCCCGGGTCGCGGGCGAGTTCTACGTCAACGCCATCAACGTGATGCGCGGGGCCGAGGCCGTCTCCACGTACGCGCCGATCGAGGAGTCCGAGAAGTTCCGGATCGAGTACTGGGCGCTGGAGGAGGCCAAGCTCCAGCGGATGCCGAAGCCCAAGGCGCTGGCGACCCGGGTGGCCCTGGTGACGGGTGCCGGCAGCGGCATCGGGAAGGCCATCGCGCACCGGCTCGTGGCCGAGGGGGCGTGCGTGGTCGTCGCCGACCTCGATGCGCAGAACGCCCAGGCCGTCGCCGAGGAGCTGGGCGGTCCCGACAAGGCCGTCGCCGTGACGGTGGACGTCACCTCCGAGGAGCAGATCGCCGAGACGTTCCGATCGGCCGTGCTGGCCTTCGGCGGAGTCGACCTCGTCGTCAACAACGCGGGCATCTCGATCTCCAAGCCGCTGCTGGAGACCTCCGCCAAGGACTGGGACCTCCAGCACGACATCATGGCGCGCGGCTCCTTCCTCGTGTCACGGGAAGCGGCCCGGGTGATGATCGCCCAGGAGCTGGGCGGCGACATCGTCTACATCGCCTCGAAGAACGCCGTGTTCGCCGGTCCCAACAACATCGCCTACTCCGCCACCAAGGCCGACCAGGCCCACCAGGTGCGGCTGCTCGCCGCCGAGCTGGGCGAGCACGGCATCCGGGTCAACGGGATCAACCCCGACGGTGTGGTGCGTGGCTCGGGCATCTTCGCCGGCGGGTGGGGCGCCAAGCGGGCCGCCGTGTACGGGGTGGAGGAGGAGAAGCTGGGTGAGTTCTACGCCCAGCGGACCCTCCTCAAGCGCGAGGTGCTCCCGGAGCACGTCGCCAATGCCGTCTTCGCGCTGACCGGTGGGGACCTCACCCACACGACCGGTCTGCACATCCCGGTCGACGCCGGCGTCGCGGCCGCCTTCCTGCGATGAGCGCGACCGTGAAGTCCTACGCCGCGGTCGACCTGGGCGCGTCCAGCGGGCGCGTCATGGTCGGCCGCGTCGGCCCGGACTCGCTGGAGCTGAGCGAGGCGCACCGCTTCCCCAACCGGCCCGTCCGGGTGCCCGAGGGGCTGCGGTGGGACGTGCTCGGGCTGTACGCCGGGGTGCTCGACGGCCTGAAGGCGGCCGGTGCCCGCTGCGGTGGACGACTCGACTCCGTCGGCATCGACAGCTGGGCGGTGGACTACGGGCTGCTGGACGCGGACGGGGCGCTGCTCGGCAATCCCGTGCACTACCGCGACTCCCGGACGGAGGGTGTCGCGGAGAAGGTGTGGGCGACCGTGCCCGCGGCGGAGCTGTACACCGCGACCGGGTTGCAGTACGCGCCCTTCAACACCCTCTACCAGCTGACCGCCGCACGATCGACGGCTCAGCTCGCCCGGGCCCGGCGGCTGCTGCTGGTGCCGGACCTGCTGACGTACTGGCTGACCGGCGAGCAGGGCACCGAGCTGACCAACGCGTCCACGACGCAGTTGATCGATCCCCGCACCCGTGACTGGGCGTACGGCATCGCCTCCCGGCTCGGCATCGACCTGGACCTGTTCGCGCCGCTGCGGCAACCCGGCGATCCGTCCGGGCTGCTGCGCGGCGAGGTGCTGGAGGAGACCGGGCTCGCCGGTCCGGTGCCGGTGACGGCCGTGGGGTCGCACGACACCGCTTCGGCGGTCGCCGCCGTCCCGGCGTCGGGCGAGCGGTTCGCCTACATCTGCACGGGCACCTGGTCGCTGGCCGGTCTGGAGCTGGACGCGCCGGTGCTGACCGAGGAGAGCCGGGCGGCCAACTTCACCAACGAGCTGGGACTGGACGGCACGGTCCGCTACCTGCGGAACATCATGGGGCTGTGGCTGCTCCAGGAGTGCGTGCGGGCCTGGGGCGAGACGGACCTGGGCGCGCTGCTGCTGGAGGCGTCCAAGGCTCCGGCCCTGCGGTCGGTCGTGGACGCGGGTGACGCGGCGTTCCTGGCGCCCGGGCGGATGCCGGAGCGGATCGCCGAGGCGTGCCGGGCCTCGGGGCAGCCGGTGCCCGAGTCGCCGGCCGAGGTGACGCGCTGCATCCTCGACTCCCTCGCCCTCGCGCACCGCAAGGCCGTCTCGGACGCCCAGCGGCTCGCGGGGCACGCGGTCGACGTCGTGCACGTGGTCGGGGGCGGTACGCGCAACGCGCTGCTGTGCCAGCTGACCGCCGACGCGTGCGGGCTGCCGGTCGTGTCCGGGCCGACCGAGGCCGCCGCGCTGGGCAACGTCCTCGTGCAGGCGCGGGCGCACGGGCTGGTCGGTGACCTGGCCGGAATGCGGCGGCTGCTCGTGAACACACAGCCGCTCACACGGTACGAGCCCCGGGGCGGGACCGAACGGTGGCACGCCGCGCAGGCCCGGCTCGCCGGGGAATGACGGGGTCTCCCCCCGGCCTTGTCCCCCTACTACGCTGCACTCATCCGATGATCGACCACAAGGAGCCGCGATGCGTGTCGCCCTGTTCCTGACCTGCGTCAACGACACGCTGTATCCGGACACCGGGCGCGCCGTGGTGAAACTGCTGACCAGGCTGGGTGTCGACGTCGACTTCCCGAGCGGGCAGACCTGCTGCGGGCAGGCGCACTACAACACCGGCTACCGCCACGAGGCCGAGCCGCTCGCCCGGCATTTCTCCGATGTCTTCGGCGAGTACGAGGCGATCGTGACGCCGTCCGGGTCGTGCGGGGCGATGGTGCGGGAGCTGTATCCGCGGATGGGCGAGCGGGCCCGGGCCGAGGGGCGCGGGGACACCCTCGCGGCCACCCTGGCGCCGGTGGTGCCCAAGACGTACGAGCTGACCGAGTTCCTGGTCGACGTGCTGGGTGTGACGGACGTCGGGGCGTACTACCCGCACAAGGTGACTTACCACCCGACCTGCCACGGGCTGCGCGGACTCGGGCTCGGTGAACGGCCGCGGCGGCTGCTGCAGGCGGTGAAGGGCCTGGAGCTCGCCGAGCTGCCGGGGGCCGACGAGTGCTGCGGGTTCGGCGGCACCTTCGCGCTGAAGAACGCCGACGTCTCGGCCGCGATGGGCGCGGACAAGGTGCGCAACGCCGAGTCGACGGGTGCCGAGGTGCTGTGCGCGGCCGACAACTCCTGCCTGATGCACATCGGCGGGACGATGGCCCGGCTGCGCACCGGCATGCGGCCGGTGCACATCGCGGAGATCCTGGCGAGCACGGAGGAGGAACCGGCCGTATGAGCGGAACGTATCTCGGCATGCCGGCGTTTCCTGAGGCCGCGCGGGAGGCCGTGGGGAACGCGACCCTGCGCGGCAATCTCCGGCACGCCACGCACACCATCCGCGCCAAGCGGGCGAAGGCCGTGACGGAGGTGTCCGACTGGGCCGAGCTGCGCGAGGCGGGCAAGCGCATCAAGGACCACACGCTGCGCCATCTCGACCGCTACCTCGTGCAGTTGGAGGAGTCGGTCACGGCCGCGGGCGGCGTCGTGCACTGGGCCGCCGACGCGGACGAGGCCAACGACATCGTCACGCAACTCGTGAAGATGACCGGCGAGTCGGAGGTCGTCAAGGTCAAGTCGATGGCCACGCAGGAGATCGGGCTGAACGAGGCGCTGGAGGCCGAGGGCATCCACGCCTACGAGACCGATCTCGCCGAGTTGATCGTGCAGTTGGGCAAGGACCGGCCCTCGCACATCCTCGTCCCGGCCATCCACCGCAACCGGGGCGAGATCCGGGACATCTTCGCCCGGGAGATGAGCGAGTGGGGCCGCCCCGCCCCCGAGGGCCTGACCGACACACCGGCCGAACTCGCCGAGGCCGCCCGCCTGCACCTGCGGGAGAAGTTCCTGCGGGCCAAGGTCGGCATCTCCGGCGCCAACTTCATGGTCGCCGAGACGGGCACGCTCGTGGTCGTCGAGTCCGAGGGCAACGGCCGGATGTGCCTGACCCTGCCCGAGACGCTGATCTCGGTCGTCGGCATCGAGAAAATCGTGCCGGCATGGCAGGACCTGGAGGTGTTCCTGCAGACCCTCCCCCGCTCCTCCACGGCCGAGCGCATGAACCCCTACACCTCGACGTGGACCGGCACCACGGACGAGGACGGTCCGCAGAACTTCCATCTGGTGCTGCTGGACAACGGCCGCACCGACACCCTCGCCGACGAGGTCGGCCGGCAGGCACTGCGCTGCATCCGCTGCTCGGCCTGCCTCAACGTGTGCCCGGTCTACGAGCGGGCGGGCGGCCACGCCTACGGGTCGGTGTACCCGGGGCCGATCGGCGCGATCCTCAGCCCCCAACTGCGGGGCACGGGCAGCGAGATCGACGCCTCGCTGCCGTACGCGTCGTCGCTGTGCGGGGCGTGCTACGAGGTGTGCCCGGTCGCCATCGACATCCCCGAGGTGCTGGTGCATCTGCGGGAGCGGATCGTGCAGGGCGGCGAGGTCACCAGCCGGGGCAACAAGGTGGTGCTGCGGCCCGCGAAGGGGCATGCCGCCGAGCGGGCGGCGATGCGCGCGGCCCGCTGGGCGTTCCTGCACCCGGGCGTGCTGCGCACGGGCCAGCGCGCCGCCTCCCGGACGCGTCGCTTCCATCCCCGGACGCTGCCCGGCCCCGGCCGGGCCTGGAGCGGGACCCGGGAGCTGCCGCCGGTGCCCGCCGAGCCGTTCCGGGACTGGTGGCAGCGCACCCGTGGCGGGAAGGACGGGGACAGGTGAACAGCAGGGAACGGATCCTGGGGCGGGTGCGGCGCGCGCTGGCGGACGCACCGGGCGACGAGGCACCCCTCTCGCGGGACTACCTCCGTGAGCACGGGCAGCGGACCGTCGCGCAGACGGTGGATCTGCTCGCGGAGAACCTGGCGGACTACCGGGCCCTTGTGCACCGCACGGACTCGGACGGGCTGGCCGGGCTGATCGTCGGACTGCTGGAGAAGCGCGGGTCGGCATCGGTGCTGGTACCGCCCGGGCTGGACGAGGGCTGGCTGGCCGCGACCGGGGTGCCCCGGGTGACGGACCGGGCCGAGAGCACCCCGGCCGAACTGGACCGGGTGGACAGTGTGGTGACGGCCTGCGCGGTCGCCATCGCCGAGACCGGCACCCTCGTGCTGGACGGCTCGCCCGACCAGGGCCGCCGCCGGATCACCCTCGTCCCGGACCACCACATCTGTGTTGTACGCGTCCCGGGCCAGGTCGTGTCGTCCGTGCCGCAGGGGCTCGAACGCCTCGATCCGGCGCGCCCGTTGACGTGGATCTCCGGGCCGTCGGCGACCAGTGACATCGAGCTGGACCGGGTCGAGGGCGTGCACGGTCCGCGCACGCTGGAGGTGATCCTGGTCGGCGAGGACTGATCCAGGGGCTCAGGGCAGGATCGAGTCGACGTAGCCGCCGTCGACCCGCAGGGCGCCGCCCGTGGTCGCCGAGGCCTGGTCGGAGGCGAGGTAGACGACCATGTGGGCGATCTCCTCCGGCTCGATCAGCCGCTGGAGCAGGGACTGCGGCCGGTGTTGCCGCATGAACGCGCGCTGGGCCTCGTCCCAGGGCAGGTCACGGTCGACGAGCTGGTACACGAAGTCCTCGACGCCGCCCGTGTGGGTGGGGCCCGCGATGACGGAGTTCACCGTGACGCCGGTGCCGGCCGCCTGCTTGGCGAAGCCCCGGCTCACCGCGAGCAGGGCGGTCTTGGACATGCCGTAGTGGATCATCTCGGCGGGGATGACGACCGCCGAGTCGCTGGCGATGTACTGGACGCGCCCCCAGCCGCGCTCGGTCATGCCGGGCAGGACGAGCCGGGTGAGGCGAACCGCCGACAGGACGTTGACGTCGAAGTAGCGGCGCCACTCCTCGTCGCTGATCTCCAGGGGGTCGGCGGACTCGAAGACGCCGAGGTTGTTGACGAGGACGTCGACCTGACCCAGCGCCTCCACCGCCTGCCGTGCGCCCTCGTCGGTGGTGACGTCGGCGGCGACCGGCACCAGGTCGGCGCCGGGCACCTCGCCCCTCATCCGGTCCACGGCCTCCTGCACCCGCCCGGGCGAGCGGCCGTTGACGCCCACCCGGGCGCCCGACCCGGCCAGGCCCGCGGCGATCGCGGCGCCGATGCCCTGCGTGGAGCCGGTGACCAGAGCGGTGCGGCCCTTCAGATCGATCTGCATGCCGTGTCAGCCCTTTCCGTACGGAAGAGATCGAGTACCCCCGGGGTGTCGCTGAGTACACCCCGGGATACGGGTTCTGCGGCCAGTGTGGTCACGCCCCCTGCTCCGTAGCGTCGAGGGCGAGACACAGGGCGTGTCGACGAAGGGGGACGACGACGATGTTCCGCACCGGCCCACGACAGGACCAGGACCCGGGACCCGCGGCGCAGGCGCTGCGGCTGGTCAAGGTCACCAAGACCTACGGGAGCGCCGACAGTGCCGTGACCGCCCTGGACGGGGTGACGCTGGGGCTGCGGCGGGGCACCTTCAGGCGGTCGCCGCGGCGGTGACGATGGGGACGGGTCTCGCCACGGCCCGGCGGGTGCTGCGCACCCCGGCGGTGCGGGCGGTGGCGCCGGCCGCGTGAGGACGAGGTCCGGGCAACGGGCGGTCACGGTGGCGCCGGCCACGTGAGGACAGGGTCCGGGCCACGGGCGGTCGCGGTGGCGGCCGCCCTTTCACCGTGTGCCGGCAGCGTCCAGCAGCGCGGTCACCGTCGCCGTGGTCAGGCCGTCCAGCGTCTCGATCCGTGCCCCGGCCCGGGCGCTCGCCCCGTCGAAGACCAGCATCAGCTGACGGGCGAGCAGGTCCGCGTCGCGCGCCCCGCCCTCCGCGGCCTGCGTGCGGAAGAAACCCAGCAGCCAGTCCTTCGCCCCGCGGGCGACGACGCTCGCCGGGTGCTCGGGATCCTTCAGCTCGACCAGCGCGGCGAGATAGGGGCAGCCCCGGCAGGCGGGCTCGGCCGAGGCCTTCTCCAGTCGCTCGAAGACGTGCAGGATCCTCTCGCGCGGGGTGCCGGCGTCCGCGTGCGGGCCGGGAGCCAGCCGCTCCTCGTACGCCGGGAGCCGCCGGGCCAGGCTCGCCGCGAGGACCTCGTCCTTGCTCGCGAAGAGCTGGTACATGGACCGCTTCGAGACCCCGGCGCTGCGGCACAGCGTCTCGACACCGAGGGAGACGCCCTCGCGATAGAACAGCTCGGCCGCCGCGTCGAGGAGCCGGTCCCTGGTGGACGCCTTGCCGGTTGTGGCCATACGGCCGAGAGTACCTCGCCCCGGGCTCCGAGGAAACCGATCGGTTTAGCCGACTGCCCGGACGAGAACCCCGTGACAGCGTGGGTGAACAAGCGCTTAGATAGTGCTCTGTCCGTCCGCCCGACGCCGCCGTCCTGGAGGCCCCGTTGTTCACGTCCGTCGACGATGTCTCCGCACGCCTCGCCGAGACCGGCTACCTCGCCTCCCCCGCCGTCGCCACGACCGTCTTCCTCGCCGCCCGGCTCGGCAAGCCGCTCCTGGTGGAGGGCCCGGCCGGAGTCGGCAAGACGGAGCTCGCCAAGGCCGTCGCCACGGTGGCCGGGGCGCGGCTCGTCCGCCTGCAGTGCTACGAGGGCGTCGACGAGTCCCGCGCCCTGTACGAGTGGAACCACGCCAAGCAGCTCCTGCGCATCAGCGCGGGCCGCGACGAGACGTGGGACGAGGCCCGTACGGACATCTTCAGCGAGGAGTTCCTGCTGACGCGGCCGTTGCTGACCGCGATCCGGGGCGACGACCCGAAGGTGCTGCTGATCGACGAGACCGACAAGGCGGACGTCGAGGTGGAGGGCCTGCTGCTGGAGGTGCTCAGCGACTTCCAGGTGACCGTTCCCGAGCTGGGCACGATCACGGCGACGCGGCGCCCCTTCGTCGTCCTCACGTCCAACGCGAGCCGGGAGCTGTCCGAGGCGCTGCGCCGGCGCTGTCTCTTCCTGCACATCGGCTTCCCGGACGAGGAGCTGGAGCGCCGGATCGTACGGCTGAAGGTGCCCGGCCTCGACGAGGCGCTGGCCCGCTCGGTCGTCCGGGTCGTGGGCGCGCTGCGGGCGATGGACCTGCGCAAGGTGCCGTCGGTCGCCGAGACCGTCGACTGGGCGCACACCCTGCTCGCCCTCGGCGCCGACTCCCTCGACGAGACGGTCGTGCGAGCCACGCTCGGGGTGCTGCTCAAACACCAGGACGACGTCCTCAAGGCCTCGGCCAAGCTCGACCTGGACGCCCTGTGACGACGCCGACGGGCGTCGCCGAGCGGCTGACGTCCCTGGTCGGGGCGCTCCGCGCGCACGGCATGCGGATCGGCACCGGCGAGACGGTCGACGCGGCGCGGGCCGTCGGGGAACTCGGCCTCGCGGACCGGGAGCTGCTGCGCGAGGGCCTCGCGGCGACCCTGCTGCACGGGCACGGACAACGGCAGGTGTTCGACCCCGTCTTCGACCTCTACTTCCCGCGCGGCGTCGGCGGCCCGGAGCAGGGGACGGCCGGGCGGGAGGACCTGCGGGACAGGCTGACCGACGCCCTGACCGCCGACGACCGCGCGATGCTGGGCCGGCTGGCGATCGAGGCGGTCGACGGTTTCGGCGGCTACGGTTCCTCGCCGGAGTCGGACGGCTGGTCGTCGTACCAGGCGCTCGAACGGCTGCGGCCCCAGACGCTGCTGGCCCGGGTGCGCGACAACGTCCGGGGTCAGGGCGGGAGCCAGGGGTTCGCGGACCGCTTGCTGGAGGACGAGGTCCGGCGGCGCATCGACGCCTTCCGCGCTCTGGTGGCGGCGGAGGCGCGGCGGCGGGTCGCCGAGCGGCGCGGCCGGGACGAGATCGCCCGGCGGGCGGTGGCCCCGACCGCCGACCGGGTCGACTTCCTGTTCGCCGGGCAGGACCGGCTGGCCGAGCTGCGCAGGACGGTTCAGCCTCTGGCCCGCAAGCTCGCGACCCGGCTGGCCGCCCGGCGGCGTCGCGCCTCGCGTGGCGCGATCGATCTGCGGCGGACCCTGCGCGGTTCGCTGTCGACGGGCGGGGTGCCGATGAAGCCCGTGCTGCGCCGACGGCGGCCCGCCCGTCCCGAACTGGTGCTGCTGTGCGATGTGTCGGGGTCGGTCTCCGGCTTCTCCGACTTCACGATGCTGCTGGTGCAGGCGCTGCACGACCAGTTCAGCAAGGTGCGCGTGTTCGCCTTCGTCAACCGGATCGACGAGGTGACCGGGCTGCTGGAGCGTGGCCGGGCCGACCCGGAGGGGCTGAGCAGCCGTATCCAGGGGGAGGCTGCGGTCACGGGCTACCACGGCAGCAGTGACTACGGCATGGCGCTGGGCGAGTTCGCCGAGCGGTACGCGGACGCGGTCGGTTCGCGCACGACCGTGTTCGTGCTGGGTGACGCCCGCACGAACCGGAGCGACCCGAACCTGCCCGCCGTGCGGCAGATCGCCGAACGCGCCCGCCGCGTCCACTGGCTGAACCCGGAGCAGCGCTCCCGCTGGGGCACGGGCGACTCCGTCGCGCCGGCCTACGCCGAGCTGGTCGCGATGCACGAGTGCCGCAACGCCCGGCAGTTGAGCGCGCTGGTGGCGCGGCTGCTGCCGGTGTGATCAGGCGGCGGTGAGCTGTGGGTAGAGGGCGGCCGGGTCGGCCGCCAGTCCCGCCTTGACCTGCCGCGAGAGGTCGTCGGCCAGGACCTCGTAGGCGCCGGACGCGATGCCGTCGAGGGCCTGTGCGGCGACGGATCCGGCCGTGGACTTGGGGGCGTCGACCCCGACGGTCATGTCCGTGTCCACGTAGCCGACATGGAGACCGGTGACGTCGATCCCCCGCGGCTTCAGGTCCAGGCGCAGCGAGTTGGTCTGCGACCAGAAGGCGGCCTTGGACGCGCTGTAGGAGCCGGCGAGGCCGATCCAGGACAGCACGGAGTGGACGTTGAGGATGTGGCCGCCGCCGTTGCGCTCGATGACGGGGACGAAGGCACGGGTCACCAGGAGCGGCCCGTAGAAGTTGGTCTCGAACTCGCGACGCACGTCCTCGACGGGCGAGTCGAGGAAGTTGGCGTTCACCGACGCGCCGGCGTTGTTGATCAACAGGGTGACGTCCTGTGCCCGTTCGGCCGCCGCGGCGACGGATGCGGGGTCGGTCACCTCCAGGGCCAGCGGTACGGCGTCGGGGTGCGTGACGGTGCGCGGGTCACGGGCGGTGGCGTACACCTTCCGCGCGCCCCGCTCGTACAGGGCCTCGACGAGCGCCCGGCCGATGCCGCGGCTGCCGCCGGTGACCAGGGCGACGGAACCTTCGATGGCGGTCATGGGAGTCTCCCTCATTGCTCACAGCACGGAAACCGATCGGTTTCCCATGTCGGGAAGCGTAAACCGATCGGTTTCCGAAAGCAAGGGCAGGGCTCGCTACTCCTGTTTCGCGTACTCCTTCGCCGTCTGCCCCTCGAAGTCGTAGACCACGACCTGCTCGTCACCCACGACCCAGGCGTCGTGACCGGGCGAGACGACGAAGACGTCGCCTGGGCCGACCTCGGTCTCCCCGCCGTCGTCCATGAGGATGTGCATGCGGCCCTGCGCCATGAAGCAGTAGTGATGCATCTGGCAGGTCGCGGTCCCCGCGATCGGGGCCACGGACTCCGTCCAGCGCCAGCCGGGCTCGAAGGTGGCCACGGCGAAGTCGAGTTCCGTCATATGGATGGCTTCGAGGTGGCCGCGGGGGAAATCACGCCGTTCATCGGGCTTGTCGAGCGTCTTCACTTCCAGCATGACGCGCTCCCTTCCGGCCGCGATGCTCCGCGGCCGGGGCCGGCCCTCCCCGGCGGCCCTGGACACCGCCGTCGGCGGCCGGCCCGCTACCACTCAATCGTCCGCCCTGCCACCCGGGGCCGCCATTCGGGGAAGGCGCGCTCAGCGGCCGCCGCCGCACAGCTCGGCGAAGCGCCCGGTGTCGATGTTGCCGCCGGAGATGATCACGCCGACGCGCCGCGGCAGGGGGCCCGCCCGGCCCGTGAGCAGGGCCGCCAGTGGGGTGGCGCCGCTCGGCTCGACGACGATCTTCAGGCGTTCGAAGGCGAACCGCATCGCGTCCCGGATCTCGTCGTCGGTGACCAGGACGACGTCGTCGAGGAGCCGTTGGTTGACCGAGAAGGTCAGCTCGCCGGGCGTGTGCAGGGCCTGGCCGTCGGCGATGGTGTGCGGGACCGGGATACTGACGCGCCGGCCGGCCTCCAGCGAGCGCTTCGTGTCGTCCCCGGCCTCCGGCTCGACGCCGATGGTGCGGATGCCGGAGTGCAGGCCCTTGGCCGCCGTGGCGCTGCCGGCCATCAGCCCGCCGCCGCCGACCGGCGTCAGCAGGGCATCCACCTCCCCGACTTCTTCGAGGAGTTCGAGAGCGGCCGTGCCCTGTCCGGCCATGACGTGCGGATGCTCGTACGGCGGGATGAGAGCGAGGCCGCGTTCGGCGGCGAGGGCCTCGGCGATGGCGACGCGGTCGCCGGTGTAGCGGTCGTACGTGACGATCTCGGCGCCGTAGCCGGCGGTGGCCGCCCGCTTCGACGGCGGGGCGTCATCCGGCATGACGATGACCGCGGTGGTGCCCAGCTCGCGGGCCGCCAGGGCTACGGCCTGGGCGTGGTTGCCGGAGGAGTAGGCGGCGATACCCCGGGACAGCTGCTCGGGGGTGAGACGGGAGGCGGCGTTGTAGGCGCCGCGGAACTTGAAGGCGCCCACGCGCTGGAAGTTCTCGCACTTGAGGTGGACTTCGGCGCCGGTGAGGGCGTCCAGGGTGCGCGAGCGCAGCACGGGCGTGCGGTGGGCGACGCCCTTGAGGCGGGCGGCGGCGTCGCGGACGTCGTCGAGGGTGACCGGTGGGGTGGTGGTCGTCACGCGGGTCCTCCGGTGGAAGTGTCGTGGGCGGCCCGGGCCCGGGAGAGGTAGTTGTAGGCGGAGGCGCGGGAGATGCCGAGCCGGGCGGCGACCTGCTCGACGGCGCCGCGCACGGCGAAGACACCGCGGGTGTCCAGCCCGCCGAACAGCTCCAGGCGCTCCGCGCGGTCGAGCTCCGCCCAGCTGCCCCGCTGCTTCGACTGGTGGACGTCGACGAGGGCGTCGACCACGGCGTCGATGTCGTTGCCGAAGGTGGTGGTCGGCAGCTCCGCCGGGGCGGTGCCGAGTCCGGCGAGCGCGCCGAGCAGGCCGTGGACCTGGGTGACGGCAGTGACGTCGACGTTGACGCAGAGGGCGCCGAACACGGCTCCCGTGGAGTCCCGCAGCACCATCGTGGAGGACTTCACCAGCGTCCCGTTGCGGGTGCGGGAGACGTAGTTCAGTTCGTCCTGCGCCTCGTCGCCACGGGCGAGGACGCGCATGCCGATCTCGCTCATCGCGCCCCCGACCGCACGTCCGGTCAGCGATCCGGCCACGGCGACCACCGACTCCTCGGGGTGGCGGTAATCGTGCAGCACGACATCGCACACCGGCCCGAAGGTCGCGGCGATTCCGTCCACGACCGGCCTCAGCGCGGCGAGGATCGCATCCCGCTCGGCATCCGGCTCACTGCTCATCCGGCCTCCTCTCAGCTCCACCACCTTAGACCACACGTCCAGAGCTTGGATAGATAGTCCACGTGACCGCCAACAGTTGGCAATGGTTTTCACATGACATCCACCCGAACCTGCTTTTGACATTCATTCCCACTTAGCGTGATGCCTGTCGATCACCCCCGTGCACGTCCGCCCTGGAGGAGTCATGTCCTTGTCCACGTCCCGCCGCCTCGCGCTGCTGACCAGCGCGTCACTGGCTCTGCTCGCGGGCTGCGGCAGCTCGTCGGACTCGGCCGACGGCAAGAGCGCACCGGCCCGTGTGGCCGTGGTCGCCTCCACGAACGTCTACGGCGACATCGCCGGGCGCATCGGCGGCGACCGGGTCGACGTCACGTCGGTCATCAGCGACCCCGACCAGGACCCGCACTCCTACGAGGCCAACCCCCAGAACCAGCTGGCGCTGTCCAAGGCGAAGGTCGTCATCGAGAACGGCGGCGGTTACGACGACTTCGTCGACCACATGCTCAAGGGCGGACACAACGACTCCGCCGAGGTGATCAACGCGGTCGACGTGTCCGGCAGGACCGCGCCCGAGGGCGGGGAACTCAACGAGCACGTCTGGTACGACTTCCCCACCGTCGCCAAGGTCGCCGACCGGATCTCGACCGCCCTCGCCAAGGCCGACCCGGGCGATGCCGCCGCCTTCGAGAAGAACACCGCCGCCTTCAAAGCGAAACTCAAGCCGCTTCAGGCCCGGGAAGCGCAGATCAAGAAGGCGCACGGCGGCGACGGCGTCGCCATCACCGAACCGGTGCCGCTGTACATGCTCGAGGCGAGCGGCCTGGTGAACAGAACGCCCGCGGAGTTCAGCGAGGCGATCGAGGAGGGCGACGACGTCTCCCCGCGCGTCCTCCAGGAGAGCCTCGCGCTGTTCAGTGGCAAGAAGGTCAAGGCCCTCGTCTACAACGAGCAGACCTCCGGCCCGCAGACCGAGAAGGCCGAGGCGGCGGCCAAGGCGGCCGGCATCCCCGTCGTGCCCGTGACCGAGACCCTGCCCAAGGGCGAGGACTACCTCGGCTGGATGACCGCCAACCTCGACGCGCTCGCGAGCGCGCTGGCCACGTGACCCCGATACCCCGGCAGGACGGCCCGCCTGTCGTCACCCTGCGCGCGGCCGCCCTGTCCTACGGCGACCGCGCGGTGTGGAGCGGTCTCGATCTCGACGTACGGCCCGGCGAGTTCCTCGCCGTGCTGGGCCCGAACGGTGCGGGCAAGACCAGCTTCGTCCGGGCCCTGCTGGGCCGCCGGCCGCTGTCCGGCGGCACGCTGACCGTGCTCGGCGGCCCCGCGCGCGAGGCCGCCCGGCACATCGGCTACGTCCCCCAGCAGGCGGCGCTGTCCGCGCAGGCCCTGCTGCGCGCCCGCGACCTCGTCCGGTTCGGCATCGACGGCCACCGCTTCGGGCCGCGGCTGCGCACCGCCGGGATCCGCCGCCGGGTGGACGAGATCCTCGAGTCGGTCGGCGCCTCGGCCTACGCCGACGTCCCGCTCGGGATGCTCTCCGGCGGCGAGCGGCAGCGTGTGCGCATCGGGCAGGCCCTGGCGACCGACCCCCGTCTCCTGCTGTGCGACGAGCCGTTGCTGTCGCTCGACCTGAACCACCAGCGGGCCGTCACCGAGCTGATCGACGCCCGGCGCCGCTCCCACGGCACGGCGGTGGTGTTCGTGACGCACGAGATCAACCCGGTGCTGGGCCTGGCCGACCGGGTGCTGTACCTGGCCCGGGGCGGCCACCGGGTCGGCACCCCCGACGAGGTGCTGACCTCCGAGTCGCTGTCCCGTCTCTACGGCACCCGGGTCGACGTGGTGCGCGTCCGGGGCCGGGTGGTCGTCGCGGGAGCTCCCGACGAGACGACCGGCCCGCCGCACCACCCCGAGCAGGCCCACGAGACGGACGGAGTGCGCGCATGACACTCGCCGACGGGATCTGGCACCAGATCTTCGACTTCACCGACTACGGCCAACTCCTCGCCCTGGTCCGCAACTCCCTCGTCGCCGGCGTCGCGCTCGGCCTGGTCGGCGGACTGGCCGGGGTGTTCGTCCTGATGCGGGACCTGCCGTTCGCGGTGCACGGCATCAGCGAACTGTCCTTCGCCGGGGCCTCGGCGGCGCTGCTCCTGGACGCGAACGTCGTGGCGGGCTCCATCGCCGGTTCGCTCCTGGCGGCCGGTGCCATCGGCGTCCTCGGGGCACGGGCGCGGGACCGCAACTCGGTGATCGGCATCATCATGCCGTTCGGTCTGGGACTCGGCGTGCTCTTCCTCGCCCTCTACAAGGGCCGGGCGGCCAACAAGTTCGGGCTGCTCACCGGGCAGATCGTGGCGGTGGACACCCCGCAGATGTCGTGGCTGCTCGGCACGTCCGTCCTGGTGCTGGCCGCCCTGGCGGTGATGTGGCGCCCGCTCGCGTTCGCCAGCGCGGATCCGGACGTGGCTCAGGCCCGTGGGGTTCCGGTGCGTACGCTCTCCTTCGCGTTCATGCTGGTGCTCGGGCTCGCGGTCGCCCTGTCGGTGCAGATCGTGGGCGCGCTGCTGGTGCTCTCCCTGGTCGTCACCCCGGCCGCGGCGGCCGCCCGCGTCACCGCGTCGCCGGTGCTGCTGCCCGTGCTGAGCGTGCTGTTCGCCGTGGCCTCCATCGAGGGCGGCATCCTGCTCGCCCTGGGCGGCAGCATCCCCATCAGCCCCTACGTCACGACGATCTCCTTCGCGATCTACGCGGTGTGCCGGGTGGCCGGGCGGCTCCGGAACCGGCGGTGGGGAGCGCGGCGCGCGGTGGTGCGGGAGGCCTGAGCGGCGGGCCTCACCGTTCGAAGACGACCCGCCCGTCGAAGACCGTGAGATCCACCCGCACCTCGGTGATCTCGTGCGGGTCGAGGTCCAGCAACGGCCGGTCCAGGACGCACAGATCGGCGGCCCGGCCCGGTGCGAGGGTGCCCTTGAAGTCGTCGGCGAAGTCCTGCCAGGCGGCGGTGGAGGTATAGGCGCGCAAGGCGTCGGCGAGGGGTACGCACTGCTCGGGGCCGCTGGGGCGGCCGCTGGCCTTGGACTCGCGCAGCATCATGGAGGCCACGCCCTGACGCCAGTCGGGCTCGGTGATGGGGGCGTCGGAGCTGGCGCAGACCCGCACCCCGGCGTCGAGCGCCGAGCGCACCGGCCACTGGTAGGCGGAGCGTTCGGGGCCGACGACCTCGTCCATCAGGTCGGAGATGGTCCACTTGATGGCCGGGTTCATGTTGACGCCGTAGCCGTGCGCGGCGAGTTTCGCCAGGCTGCCCGGGCTGATGAAGTCGCCGTGGATGACGTAGTGGCGGGCGTCGGGCCGGGGTGCGGCCGTGTTCGCCGCGAGGAAGGCGTCCACCACGAGGTCGATGGCCCGGTCGCCGGTGACGTGCACGCCGAGCTGGAAGCCGGCCTCGTGACCGAGCCTGATCATCTCGCGCAGTTCGTGCACCTGGAGCGCGGGGGTGTCGCCGTGCACGCACAGGGCGCCGTGGCCGCCGTCCGGGTACGGCTCGCTCATCCAGGCCGTGCGGTTGGGCGGCACACCGTCGGCGAAGATCTTGACGCCGATGGCCCGCAGCAGCCGGGGGTCGGCCGACTCGGGGCGGCGCAGTTCGGCCAGTCCCCTGCGGACGTCGTCGGCGCAGCCGCCCATCGGAGCGGGCAGGAGCAGGACGCTGACCCGGGCCTGGAGTTCGCCGCTCGCGGCGAGGTCGGCGTAGGCGGTCCAGTTGTCGGTGCTCAGGCCGCCGAAGAGGGAATCCGCCCCGCCCGGCCCCAGGCCGGGCTCGGTGTAGCTGGTGATGCCCCGGGAGTGCAGCTCGCGGATCACGCCCTGGATGGCCCGGCGGCGCTGGGCGGGTGTCGGGGCGGGGAGTTCGGCCTGGACGAGCCGGCCGGCGGACTCGCGCAGGATGCCGGTCGGCCTGCCGTCGGGGTCACGGTCGATGACGCCGCCGGGCGGGGCCGGGGTGTCCGCGTCGATGCCGCAGCGGCGCAGGGCTTCGGAGTTGACCCACACCATGTGCGACGAGAAGTCGGTCAGGCAGACCGGGTGATCGGGTGCCACCGCGTCCAGGTCCCGCCGGTGCGGGAAGCGCCCCGGGTCGGCCAGGCATTCGGCGAGGTAGCCGGCGTCCCAGCCCAGGCCGATGATCCACTCCCCCGCGGGTGCCCCGTCTGCCTCCCGGCCGACCGCCGCGGCGATGTCGGCGAGGGACCGCACCGCCGGGTGGCCGACATCGAGGGCGAACGGCGGTTTCGTCATGCCGTAGGCGGCTCCGTGCAGATGCGAGTCGTTGATGCCGGGCAGCACGGTCCGGCCGCCCAGCTCGACGATCCGGGTGCCGGGTCCGGCCAGGGCGCGCATCTCCGCGTCGCTGCCGACGGCCAGGATGTCCCGGCCGCGCACGGCGACGCCCTCGGCGACGGTGAACCCGGCGTCGACGGTGAGGACCTGACCGCCGGTCAGGACGAGCGTGGGAGCGGTGTCGTCGCTCACGGATGACCTCATTTCGGTGGGGTGGGTCGGGTCAGCGCCCGGTGCGGGGTGCGAAGCAGGCCAGGGCCGCGCCGGCCACCAGCGCGACGCCCTGGGCCATCTGCTGCCAGAACGTCGGCACGTTCAGCAGGGTCAGGCCGTTCTGCAGGCCGCCGAGGAAGAGCACACCGAGCAGGACACCGAGGATGGAACCGGTGCCGCCGGTGAGGGCGACGCCGCCGAGCAGCACCGCGGTGAGGACGGTCAGTTCGAACCCGGCGCCGGAGGTACCGGCCACCGCGCTGTCCAGCACCGACGCCTTGATGGCCCCGGCCAGGGCGGCGGCCACGCCGGTGGCGACGAACAGCGCGAACGGGGTGCGGCGGATGTGGATGCCGGAGAGGTGGGCGGCCTCCCGGTTGACGCCGATGGCGAAGACGTGCCGGCCGGCGGGGGTGAACGCCAGGAACAGGGCGCCCGCGGCCAGTACGAGGGCCGCGATGACGACCGGCGCGGCGATCCCGGCGACGCGGGCCCCGCCGATCCAGGCGAAGCCGGAGCCGAAGCCGCTCAGCGGCAGCGGGAACAGTTGCTGCGCCAGACCGCGTACGGCGGTCAGCATGCCGAGGGTGACGATGAACGCGGACAGCCCGAACCAGCAGCACAGGACGCCGTTGACCGCCCCGACCAGCGCCCCTGCCGCGAGCGCCCCGAGCAGGGCGACGGCGGGCGACTGGTGGTGCTGCCCCGCCAGCCAGCCCCCGACCAGCCCGCCGAGGGCGAGCGTGGAGCCGACCGACAGGTCGAGGTAGCCGCTGATGACGAGCAGGGCCAGCGGGACGGCGACGATGGCGAGGGTGGCGGCGTCGGTGGCGATGCCGCTCAGGTTGGCCGGGTCGAGGAAGCTGCCCGTGGTCAGCTGGAAGATCAGCACCATCGCGACGAGCACGACGAGGAGCGGGTTGCGGCGTACGACGGCCAGTCCGCCCGTGGCGAGCGGGCGGGGACGCGGGAGGGCCGGGTCGGCGGTGGTCATGCTGCTCCTTCGGCGGTCAGGGGGGCGTGAACGGCCGACAGCAGGGCCTGTTCGGTGAGTTCGGTGCCGGAGAGCTCGCCGACGATCCGGCCCCGGGCGACGATCAGGCAGCGGTCGGCGAGCGCCACGACCTCCTCGGGGTCGCTGGAGGCGAACAGCACGGCGGTGCCGCGTTCCTCGGCGAGGGTGGACACCACGCGGTAGATCTCCTGCCGGGCCCCCACATCGACGCCCTGGGTCGGTTCGTCCAGCAGCAGCACGTCCACGTGCCGGGCCTCGTTGATCCACCGGCCCAGGACGAGCTTCTGCTGGTTGCCGCCGGAGAACGCGCCCGCCGGCAGCCGGGAGCGGGCCGGACGCAGCCCGACCGCCGTGGCCAGCCCGTCGAACACCCGCCGCTCGGAGCGCAACGCCCTTACCCCGAGGCGGGAGAGAGGCTTGACCGAGGGGAGCAGGGCGTTGTCCTGCGCGGTCATCGACGGGAACAGGCCCTGGGCCCGCCGGTCCGCCGGTACGAGCGCGATACCGGCGGCGAGCGCGTCGGCCGGGCGGGCCGGGGCGACGGTGCGGTCGCCGACGCGGATCGTGCCGGCGGTGGCGCGGCGCCTGCCGTAGAGGGTCTCCAGGATGCGCGTGCGGCCGGAGCCGATGAGCCCGAACAGACCGACGCGTTCGCCTTCGGCGACGGAGAGGCCGACGGGCCCGAAGCCGGGTCCTCGCAGGTCTTCGGCGATCAGCCGGGGTGGGGCGGGAGGCCGCGGGGACTTCGGTACGACCTCCGTCGGCCGTCCCGCGATCGCCTCCACCAGTTCCCGGCGCGTCCGCCCCGACACCGTCGCGTGGTGGGCCACCCTCCCGTCCCGCAGGACGGTGACGGCGTCCGCGAGCCGTTCCACCTCGCCCAGGAGGTGGGTGACGTAGACGATGGCGAGGCCCTGGGTGCGCAGGTCCTCGACGCGTTGCGCCAGGGCGTCGGTCTCCGCGCCGGACAGGGCGGCGGTCGGTTCGTCGAGGACCAGGACGGCGGCGCTGCGGCTGAGGGCCTTGGCGATCTCCACCAACTGGCGCTGGCCCATGGGCAGATCACCCACCCGGTCGCGCGGGGAGCACTTCGCGGCCACCCGCTCCATCAGCCCGGCGGCGACCTCCTCCTGGGCGCGCCGGTCGATACGGCCGTGCCGGGTCCACTCCTGGCCGAGGAAGATGTTCTCCGCCACGGTCAGAGCGTCGACCACGCTGAGCGTCTGGAAGATGATCGCCACGCCGGACGCGATGGACGCGCGCGGAGTGAGCCGGGTGTACGACGTCCCGCCGACCTCGATGGTGCCGGCGTCGGGCGGGTAGGCGCCGCCCAGGCACTTGATGAGGGTGGACTTGCCGGCGCCGTTGTGGCCGAGCAGGGCGTGCACCTGGCCGGCGGGGACGGTGAGGTCGACACCGTCGAGGGCCCTGACGCCGCCGAAGGACTTCGTCAGGCCGCTGATGCGGAGGGTGGTGGTCGTCATGGCGACCGCCTAGGCGTTCTGGGCGAGCAGGGCGTCGATCCGGGCGGTGTCGGCGCGCTGGACGAGCGTGATCGGCACCTGGGCGCTCGGGTTCGCCTTCCCGGCGGCGACCGCGCGCGGCACGTCGACGATGGCGGCGGCGATGTCCTTCGGCGCGAGGGCTGCGGAGGCCCGGTAGAAGGTGCCCTGCTTGACGGCGAGGAGGGAGGGCGCGGAGCCGTCCTGGCCGCCGACGAAGGTCTTCGCGTCGTCCTTGGCCCGGCCCGCCTGCTGGAGGGCCTTGAACCCGCCGTACGCGGCGGCGTCCGTGACGCCGAGGACGAGGTTGAGGTCGGGGTGTTTGGCGAGGATCGCCTTCGTCCTGGACAGGCCCGTGTCCGGGTCGATGGACTGCTCCCGCGCCACCACGTCGACGCCGGGCGCGGCCTTGGTGAAGGCGTCGATCATGCCCTTGGTGCGTTCGCGGCCCAGCTCGATGGTGTCGTCCGTGAGGAAGGCGATCTTGCCCTTGCCGCCGAGGTGCTCCTGGGCCCACTTCGCCGCCGCCGCGCCGAGCAGGGTGCCGCCCTCGCGGAAGCTGAACCGGATGTCGGCGCTCTGGTGCTCCAGGGAGCCGCCGTAGGTCACCCAGATCAGCCCCGCGTCGAGGGCCGCCTTGGCGAGGGGCTCGGCGGCCTCGAACACCATGGGGAAGGACACGATCGCCGGGACCTTGCGGGCGACCCAGGTGGTGAGGTTGGTGGCCTGGGTGTCGGCACTGGCGTTGTCGCTGGTCGTCAGCAGGGAGATGCCGTGCTGCTTCGCCCGGGCGGTGGAGAGCTTGACCAGCGTCGAGTAGAGCGGGAGCTGGGTGAAGGGGTAGTCGAGGCCGATCTTCGTCAGGCGGGTGCCGCCGGATCGTGAGGGCTTGGCCGAGGCGGCCGTGTTCTCCGGTGCCGAGCAGCCCGCGGCGGCGAGCGCGGCGGCGGCGGACAGGGCGAGGAAGTGTCTGCGCGAGGCGGTGTACGGGGGTGGGGTCATGGCGTGGGCTCTCCGAGGGGCGGGCCCGACTGGAGCGGGCGTCCGGCTGTGCCGAACAGGAAAGACCCGCGGGGCACGTCGCACCATCCGTACAAATACCGACCGCGGATACGGCCGGGCTTGGTGAGCACCTTGCCGGACACGGACGGGAGCCCTATCGTTAGGCCCCAAACGACCTTGCTGTCCGAGCCGTCCGGAGGCTCGCCATGACCAGCCACCACCAGATCGCGGCAGCCGCGCGCATCGGCATGCTCACCCGCGAGCGCGACACCGCCTCGGCCTCCGCGCAGGCCCTGTGCGAACTCGCCCGTGCGCTCCCCCTGGACGCGGCGACCCTGCTCACGATCGACCCGCTGTCCGGCTCCCACGTCCAGATCGCGAGCATCGGCTACACGGCCGAGGCATCGCAGGCCCTGGCCGGGGAGTTCGTCGCCACTCCGTGGTACCGCAACGTCGTACGGCGGGAGCTGCCGCCGTCCATCTCGGAGGACGCGGAGGACTCCGAGGACGCCGGTCCGCGCTTCCGCCACGGCTGGTTCTACGCCGAGCGGGTCCGCCCGGCCGGCTTCCGGGACGGCGTCACCGGGGCGCTGCGGCACCGGGGCCGGCTGGTGGGCCTGGTCCACCTCTCCACCGAGAGTGCGAACGCCTACGACACCGAAGCGCGGCGGCTGCTCGCCTCCGTGATCCCGGCCCTGGCCGCCTTCGCCGACCCGCTGGCGCACGCCGGTGACCTGCACGGCCTGGCGGGCGAGGACGCGGCGTGCCTGGTCACGGGCGACGGCCGCGTCCTCGACCTGCCCGGTCGCGACCGCCCCGGGGTGCTGCGGGAGGAGGGCGGGTTCGGTGCGCTGCTGCACGCCTTCAGCGGCACGGACGGGCAGCGCCTGCGGCTGCTGTGGCCGGCCGGCGGCAGCTGGCGACGGGTCGTTCTGCACCGGCATCCGGCCGGGCCCGGCCTGGCGGCGGACGCGGTGCTGGTGCACGAGACGCCCACGGAACTGCCGTACGGGCTGAGCCCCCGGGAGCTGGAGGTGCTCACCCGGGCCGCCACGGGGCAGACCAACCAGGCCATCGCGCAGGCGCTGTACCTCTCCCCGCGGACCGTGCACAGCCATGTCGAGCATCTGCTGCGCAAGACCGGCTGCGCCTCCCGGGCCGAGGCCACCGCGCTCGCGGTGCGGGACGGGGTGCTGCGGCCGGACCCGGATCACCTCGCACGCTTCGTCGAACGGTGATCCGGGCCGGCCCCGTCAGGACGTCAGCGCCTCGACGCGCCGCATGACCTCGCGGCAGAACTCCCCCACGCCGTCGGGGTCGTCGATGAACTGGTTCGGCT
Organism: Streptomyces massasporeus; assembly: GCF_014648995.1. GTDB lineage: Bacteria > Actinomycetota > Actinomycetes > Streptomycetales > Streptomycetaceae > Streptomyces > Streptomyces massasporeus. The sequence continues at coordinate 155,095 of NZ_BMSE01000001.1, forward strand.
TGACGCAGAACGTCGTGAAGCCCTGCTCCCGTTGCTCCGGGATCACGGAGAGCGCCGCGCCGAGGTCCGCCGGTGAGCGGTCGTCGGGGAAGACGGCCTGGGTGCCGCCGATCATCTCCAGGTCCGTGATGTCCCGCCCCGCCGCGGACATCGCCTCCTGGAGCCCCTGGAGGTCCTCGGGCGTGGGCCGGCCGAGCGGGTGGAAGCCGTGGCCGTACGCGACGAGGCGGCGCAGGACGGGGCCGTGCAGGCGCTGGCCGCCGAACCAGAGCCGGGGGCCGTCGGGGCGGTGCGCCTTGGGCTCGAACCAGACGTCCCGGAAGGGGTAGTGCGGTCCGTCGTGGGAGAGCGGGGACGGGCCCCAGGCCTTCGCCCACACCTCCAGGTGCTCGTCGAGGAGCCGACCACGCCGGGTGAAGGGCACGCCGAGGGCGTCGTACTCGTCCCTGCTCCAGCTGACCGTCGGCTGTACGACGAGCCGGCCCTCGCTGATCAGGTCGAGGGTGCCGAGTTCGCGGGCGAGCAGCAGGGGGTGGCGCAGCGGGGCAAGGACGGCCGCGGCGGCCAGACGCAGCCGGGAGGTGACGGAGGCGATCGCGGCGAGCAGCAGCAGGGAGTTCGGCCAGGGGGTGAGCGGGTCCTGGTTGCCGGGCAGGGCGTAGTCACGGGGGTTGCCCATGATGCCGGCGGCCGCCGCGTCGGGGCCGAGGACGATGTGCTCGCTGACCATGACGGCGTCGAAGCCGGCGTCCTCCGCCTCGCGGGCCCAGCGCACGGCGGCGGGCAGATCGGCCCGGCCGCCGGTGAGGGTCCAGTTCTCGCTGAGGACGAGGAGCATGCGGGGTGGGCTGGGCATGACGGGTTTTCCTTTCGGCTTCGTACAATTTGAGTCCGAACGACCGGACGGCCGGGACGAGCCGCCCGTGCGTGAGTCGTGTGACCAGACGAAGGAGCCGCCCGTGCCGGGGCACCGATCCATCACCGAAGCCGAGAAGCTCGCCGCGGCGAAGCTCGGCGGCATCGCGATCCGCCGGGAGCAGATGGCGGCGGTGGCGAACATCTACCGGGCCGCGTCCGCCGTGCGCCAGCATCTGGAGAACTCGGTGCTGCGCGGTTCCGACCTGACCTGGACGGCCTTCGTGGTGCTGTGGGTGGTCTGGGTGTGGGGCGAGTCGGAGACCCGGCACGTGGCGGAGGAGGCGGGGATCTCCAAGGGCACGCTGACGGGTGTGGTGCGCACGCTGGAGTCCCGTGGCCTGCTCCGGCGGGACGGTCATCCGAGCGACGGGCGCCTGGTGCTGCTGAGCCTCACCCCGGAGGGCGAGGAGTTCATGGCGCGGGTGTTCCCGGCGTTCAACGAGGAGGAGGCCTTCGTCACCGCCGGGCTCAGCGACGCCGAGTGCCGCCGCCTCGCCGAGGGGCTGCGCAGTGTGGTGCTCCAGGTGGAGGAGCACGGTGAGGAGCGGCGGCAGTCCCTGCTGGGCGGCGCCGAGCCGGCCCCGCGGCGCAGCGGGCGGCGGCCCCGGGCCTGAGTCCCGCCGCGGCCTCACCGGGTCGCGGCCCGCACGAGCGCGTCGAACAGGCCCTGCTGGGCGGGGTCCTCATGGGCGGTGTCCTCCGGATGCCACTGCACGGCCGTGAACCAGCCTGCGGCGCCCGGGAGTTCGAGGGCCTCGACCGTGCCGTCCGCCGCCCGGGCCGTGACGCGCAGGCCGCTGCCCGGGCGGTCGACGCGCTGGTGGTGGTAGCAGGACGCGTCCGCCTTCTCGGCGTCGGCGGCCCGGGCGACGAGCGAGCCGGGTTCCAGGGTGACGGGGTGCACGAGATGCCGGTGCTCGCGCTCGGGTCCGCCCATGTCCTGCTCCAGGGTGCCGCCGAGGGCGACGTTGACGACTTGGAGGCCGCGGCAGACGGCGAGCAGCGGCACCCCCGACTCCAGGGCGTGCCGGGCGACGTCGAGGTCGAAGGTGTCCTGGAGGGTGTCGACGTCGTAGACGGTGTCGTGGGTGTCGGTGGCGCCGTAGCGGGAGGGGGCGAGGTCGCCGCCGCCGGGGAGCAGGACACCGTCGAAACGGGCGAGCCGGTCGGCGGTGCCGGTGTCCGCCGGGTGGATGCTCACCGGTTCGCCGCCGGCCCGCCAGACCGCCTCGATCAGGGCGCGGGCGTTGACCTCGGCGGCGTACCGCAGGGCGGAGGTCGTGGCCGAGAAGCGGGCGGGGACCGCGATCAGGGGGCGGGTCACAGCTGGATCCAGGTGGTCTTGAGCTCGGTGTACTTCTCCAGCGCGTGGGCGGACTTGTCGCGGCCGTTGCCCGACTGCTTCATGCCGCCGAAGGGCACGGTCAGGTCGCCCTCCTCGTAGCAGTTGACCCAGACCGTTCCGGCCTTCAGGACGCGTGAGACCCGGTGGGCGGTGGACAGGTCGGAGGTCCACAGGCCGGCGGCGAGGCCGTACTCGGTGGCGTTGGCCAGGCGGACCGCCTCGTCGAGGTCGTCGAAGGCGAGCACGGACAGGACGGGGCCGAAGATCTCCTCCCGCGCCAGTCGCGAGCCCGGGTCCACGCGGTCGAGGACGGTCGGCTCCAGGTACGTGCCGCCCGTCTCGGCGAGGACGCGGTCGCCGCCGGTGCGCAGCCGGGCGCCCTCGTCGACGCCGCGGCGGATGTGTCCGGCCACCCGGTCCAGGTGCGCCCGGCCGACGAGTGCGCCCATCTCCGTCTCCGGGTCGAGCGGGTCGCCGACCTTCAGTTCGCGGGCCCGCCGGACCACGGCCTCGGTGACCCGTTCGGCGATCGAGGAGTGCACGAGGAGCCGGGAGGGGGCCGTGCACATCTCGCCCTGGTTGAAGAAGATGCCCCAGGCGGCGGTGGCGGCCGCCCGGTCGAGGTCGGGGGCGTCGGGCAGGACGATGTTGGGCGACTTGCCGCCGAGTTCCAGCCAGACGCGCTTGAGGTTGGAGTCGGCGGCGTAGCGCAGGAAGTGGCGGCCGACGGCGGTGGAGCCGGTGAACGCCAGGACGTCGACGCCCGGGTGCAGGCCGAGGGCGCTGCCCGCTGTCGGGCCGTCGCCGGTGATGACGTTGAGCACGCCGGGCGGGATGCCGGCCTCGGTGGCGAGGCGCCCGAGGAGCAGGGCGGAGAGCGGGGAGTTCTCCGAGGGCTTGAGGACGACCGTGCAGCCGACCGCGAGGGCGGGGGCGACCTTCCAGCCGGCCAGGGTCAGCGGGAAGTTCCACGGGACCACCGCACCGACCACCCCGGTGGGTTCCCTGGTGACCAGGGCGAGGGCGTCCGGGGCGGTGTGCGGGGACTCGTCGGTGAGCTTGTCCGCGAGCTGGCCGTACCAGCGGAAGGTGGTGATGACCGCGCGCAGTTCGATGCCGTACGCGTCCGAGATCGGTTTGCCCATCTCCAGGCTGACCGTGAGGGCGAGTTCCTCGCGCCGCTCTTCGAGCAGGTCGGCGAGGCGGAGCAGGGCCCGGCCGCGCTCGGCGGGTGCCAGGCGCGGCCACGGGCCGGTGTCGAAGGCCCGCCGGGCGGCGGCGACGGCCGCGTCCACCTCGGCGGCGCCGCCGTCCGCGACCTCGGCGACGACCCGGCCGTCCCGCGGGGAGACGACCGGGAACGTCGCCCCTCCCCCGGCCTCCTCGGCGCCGTCGATGTGATGGCCACCGGAGAGCTGGAACGCCTTGGCACGGCGCAGCCATTCGTCGTGGGGGACGGCCGGCATGAGGACCTCCTTTGGTTTCAAACGATATGGAGAGGGCTGCCCGCGGACGGCGGCGCGTGCGGTCAGCCGTCGGCGGCCGCCACGGTCCGGCCCCGCACCCGCGCGGCGACCAGGCCGAGGGCCATGACGACCGGGACGGAGAGGGTGAGCCACAGGGCGGTGGCGCCTTCGCCGCCGATGAGGGTGGTGAAGTTGGCCAGGATGAGCCAGATCGCGCCCGCGAGGCCGAGCGCGCCCAGGGCGGGTGCGATCAGCGTGTTCCAGAGGCGCGCGTCGAGGCGGGCCCGGCGGAAGAAGACGACGACCGACACCGAGGTCAGCAGGTACAGCAGCATCATCGCCAGGACGGCGACGCCGCTGAACCAGGAGAACAGCGTCAGCACCGGGTCCTTGCCGGCCAGGGCGAAGGGCACCACCAGGAGGAGGGCCAGGACCGTCTGGACGCATCCGGCGGTCCAGGGCGCGTGACGGCGGTTGAGCCGGCACAGCCGCAGCGGCAGCAGCCGGTCGCGACCGAGGGAGAACAGGTAGCGGTTGGCCGAGTTGTGGAAGGTGAGGATGCCGGCGAAGAGGGACGTGGCGAGCAGCACGGGCAGCACGTCGCCGACCCAGCCGCCGAAGTCGGCCGCGATGGGCGCGAAGACGAACCCGGCGCCGTCGCCGCCCTCCAGGGCCTGGCCCGCGGCCGCGGTGGCCTTGGAGGCGCCGTAGGAGGAGATGAGCATCCAGGAGACCAGCGCGAAGAAGCCGGTGACGACGACGACCGCGAGGTACGTGGCCCGCGGCACGGTCTTCTTGGGTTCGCGGGCCTCCTCGCCGTAGATGGCGGTGGCCTCGAAGCCGAACATGGAGGCCACGGCGAACATCACGGCCACGCCCGGGGCGCCGTCCAGGGCGGCGGACGGGGAGAAGCTGTCGGCGAGGCCGAGCCCCTCGGGTCCGCCGCCCTTGAAGAGGGTGACCAGGGCGAAGACCGACAGGATGCTGAACTCCGCGAGGACGAAGACGGCGAGCACCTTGGCGCCCATCTCGACGCCGGCCGCGCCGAGCGCCTGCACGACGGCCATGGTGGCCAGCGTCCAGACCCACCACGGCAGATCGAGGCCGGTGTGGCTCGCGACCAGGCCGCTCACGATGGCGCCGTAGAGGCCGTACATCGCGGCCTGGATGGTGCAGTAGGCGAAGAGCGCGAGGCCCGCGCTGCCGGTGCCGGTGGTGCGGCCCAGACCCTTGCCGATGTACGTGTAGAAGGCGCCCGCGTCCACCACGTGCCGCCCCATGGCGACGAAGCCCACCGAGAACAGCAGGATCACCAGGCCCGCCACCAGGTAGGCGGCGGGGACGCCGGGGCCGTTGCCGAGGGCCACGGCGATGGGGGCCGCGCCGGCGATGCCGGTCAGCGGGGCCTGTGCGGACAGGACGAAGAAGAGGATGCCCAGGACGCCGAGGGCGTTGGGCTTGAGCGTGCCTGCGGTGGGCGCGTCCGGTTCCGTCGCGTGCCGGGAGACCGTCTGACTGTCCACTCGGATCACCTGCCAGAGGGGAGGAAGGATCGTTTCAGGCCAAACGAGTTGCCTCATCGTGGGGCGGAACTATCCGTTTGGCAAGGGGTGAGGGACGAGGAATTGCGGGGTGCGGGACGGCAGGGGGCCGGCGTCCGGGGCGGGAGGAGGCCCGAGAGGGTCAGGCCTCGTCGTCGCGCCGCTCGGCGAGCAGCCGCAGCACCGAGCGCAGCTCGCCCAGGGCCTCGTCGATGACCTCGCGCTCGCCGAAGACCAGCTGGTGCAGGACGAGTCCCTCCAGCGTGGCGAACACCATCCGGGACAGGCCCTCGTCGACCGGGCCGGGCAGCATCTGGGTGAGCTCGCGCCGGGTCGCGTCGAAGTACTCGTCGTACAGGGACCGCAGGTGGGCCAGGAGCTCGGGGCGGCGCCTGGACTCCAGGAGCAGCTCGTACTGGAACGCCTGGAGGTCCGGCCCGGCCTCCACCATGTCCGTGAGACCCACCGAGAAGTCGGCGACCTCGCCGGTACCCGGTTCGAGGGCGCTGCTGCTCAGGGAGGAGCGGATGGCGTGGGCCACGGCCTCCTCGATCAGGGCGTCGCGGGAACCGAAGTGGTGCACGACGAGGCCGTGGGTGACCCCGGCCTCCTCGGCGACGGCCCGGTAGGTGAGCCTGCGCAGCCCGCCCCGGGCCACGACCCGCACGGCGGCCTCCAGCAGGGCCTCGCGGCCCGTGCCGTAGTTCACGCGCTTGCGGGGTCGGCGCCCGGCGGGCTCGGTCATGCCCGTGACCCTACCCGGGGCGTCCCGCCCGGCGGCGCGGGGACCGGATGCGACGCCATCGGCGGCGCGGGGGCCGGAGGCCACACCATCGATGGCGACCGGAAGCCGCTTCATCAGCGACGCGGCGGCCGGATGCCACGGAACTCCCAGTCGCCGCCGAGCGCGGTCGAGAGGACCTCCTCCGATTCCGTGGGCTGGGCGCCCACGTCCGTACGGATGGCGGTCGGGCCGGTGACGATGTGGTTGGTGAGCCGCCCGAGCCCCTCGACCTCCACCTCCACGACGTCGCCCGGCTGGACGGGCCGCGAGTTGGCGGGCGTGCCGGACAGCAGGACGTCCCCGGGGTAGAGGGTGATGGTGCGGGCGATATCGGCGACGAGGTAGTGCATGTCCCAGGTCATCTCGTCGGTCGAACCGTCCTGCACCACCTCTCCGTTGACGTAGGTCCGCAGCCGCTTGCCGTGGAAGTCCCAGTCGGTGACCAGGCCCGGGCCGAGCGGGCAGAGGGTGTCGGAGCCCTTCACGCGGAGCATGGAGCCGGCGTCGGTGTCGCGGAAGTCGTGCAGGCCGTAGTCGTTGGCGACGGTGTAGCCCGCGATGTACTCCCCCGCCTCCTCCGGCGCGATGTTGCGGGCGGTCTTCCCGATGACGATGGCGACCTCTCCCTCGTAGTTGAGCCACTTGCAGCCCTCGGGGCGGACGATCGCGCCCTGGTGGGCGTTGAGGGACGAGGTCGGCTTGTGGAAATAGGTCGGCGTGCCGGGGAGCCCGATCCGGAACTCGTCGACCCGGCTGCGGTGGTTGAGATGGACGGCGACGACCTTGGACGGCACGACCGGCGGCAGGTGCCGGGCCGTCCCGGTCTTGACGCGGCGGCCGTCCCCGGCGACGAGTTCGTCGCCGTCGACGGTGACCTGGACGGCGGCGCCGTCGAGGAGGATGCGGCGGTACTCAGGCATGGGTGGACTCCTGCGCGGGGGTGTGGTCTGCGGTCCAGCCGCCGGCGGGGCGGTCGAACCAGAGGTGGGCCTGGCCGGTGCCGACGGAGTTCTCGTACGCGCCGTACTGGCGGGCCTTGGCGACACAGGCCTGCTCGCCGAGGGCGCCCGCCATCATCAGGTAGTGGAAGAACTTCGCCTCGGGCTTGTACCGCCAGAACTCGTCCATCGTGTCGAGGACCTTGTCGTGGCGTCCCTCCTTGAACCAGGCGATGCGCTGCTGATCGGCCTCTCGGGCCTCGGGGGTGCGGATGTGCACCGGGTCGCCGGCCTCATGGTCACGCAGTTCGCGCAGCGGCCAGAAGGTGTGCGAGAGGGCGCCGGAGGCGATGAGCAGCACCCGCCGCCCGGGGGTCACGGCGATCCCGTCGGCCAGCGCCCTCCCGAGCCGCAGGTGGTCCTCCATGTCGCCGGTCTGGCAGACGCCGATGGTGACCCACCGCTTGTCCGGCAGCCCCTCCCCCAGGTACTTCCAGAGGTTGAGGGTGGCGTAGTAGATCGGCAGGTACTCGTCGTCGATCGGCGTGATCCAGGTGCCGTGCTTGTCGGCGAACGCGGCCACGTTGTGGGCGAGTTCGGGATCGCCGGGGAAGTCGTACGGCATCCTGCACATGCCGCGCGGCAGTTCCTCGGAGGTGAAGAGTCCGGCCCTGCGGGTCTGCGCGGTCACGACGAACTCGACGGTGGTCGCCCAGTGCGAGTCCAGGACGACGACGGTGTCGTAATCGTTGGCGGCATCCCGCTCGAAGACGTCCCTGCGCAGTTCCCGCAGCCCGGTGACGAGGGTGATCTCCTTGCCCTCGTTGAGCTCCAGCCGGTCTGCCTCGGGCAGCACGATGGTGGGCACGTGGGCCAGCAGCCCGGCCCCGACGATCTCACCCATGGTCCCGGTCCCATCCCTTCGGTGCGGTGACGGTGTTCTTCAGGTCGCAGTAGAAGTCGAAGCTCCAGGTGCCGCCCTCGCGGCCGACCCCGGACTGACGGGAGCCGCCGAAGGGCGCCTGGAGGTCGCGCACGAAGAAGCAGTTGACCCAGACGGTGCCGGCGACGAGCCGCGCCGTGACCCGCTCGGCACGCTCCCGGTCGCCGGTCGCGACGGTGGCGGCCAGCCCGAACCGGGTGTCGTTGGCGAGCCGTACGGCCTCGTCCTCACCGGTGAAGGTCTGGAGGGTCAGCACCGGCCCGAAGACCTCCTCCTGCACGATCTCCGAGTCCTGGGCGACGTCGGTGAGCAGCGTCGGCGCGTAGTACTGGCCGTCCCCGCGCCGCCCGCCGATGACCGCCCGTGCCCCGGCCGCGACGGCCCGCCGCACGAAGCCGTCGATCTTCTCCAGCTGACGGGGGTGGATGGTGGGCCCGATGTCGGTGTCCTCGTCACGCGGGTCGCCCTGCCGCAGGGCGGTGGCCTTCTCCACGAACCGGCGGGTGAACTCCTCGGCCACCGGCTCCTCGACGAGCAGCCGGGTCGCGGCCAGGCAGACCTGCCCGGCGTTGTCGTACTGCTCCACGGCGAGGTCGACGGCCAGGTCGAGGTCGGCGTCGGCGAAGACCAACAGGGGTGACTTGCCGCCGAGTTCGAGACTCAGGGGCGTGAGGTTCGCGGCGGCGGACTCTGCGATCCGCTTGGCCGTCGGCACGGACCCGGTGAAGCTGATGCGGCGCACGTCGGGGTGGGAGGTGAGCGCGTCGCCGATCTCGGAGCCGTACCCCTGGACGACGTTGAGGACACCGGCGGGCAGTCCGGCCTCCGCGGCGATGTCGGCCAGCAGGGAGGCGGTCAGCGGCGACCACTCGGCGGGCTTGAGGACGACGGTGTCGCCGGCCGCGAGGGCCGGGGCGACCTTCCAGGTGGCCAGCATCAGGGGCGCGTTCCACGGCGTGATCAGCACGCAGGGCCCGGCCGGATCCCAGCTGACGTGGTTGGTGTGGCCGCGCGTTTCGAAGTCCTCGTGGTCGAGCCGGAGCAGCCAGTCGGCGAAGAACCGGAAGTTGTGCGCGACACGGGGCATGACACCCCGCCGGTGGGAGCGCAGCAGCGCCCCGTTGTCCGTGGTCTCGACGATCGCCAGCTCTTCGATCCGCTTCTCGACACCGTCGGCGACGGCGTGCAGGATGCGGGCGCGCTCGGCGCGGGGGGTGGCGGCCCAGCCGGGAAACGCGTCCCGGGCGGCGGCGACGGCGGCCTGAGCCTCGGCGGGACCGCCCCGGGCGATCTCGCCGAGCACGGTGCCGTCGATGGGAGAGTGATCGGTGAAGCTGCCGGCGGAGGCGACGCGCTCGCCACCGATCCAGTGCCGGGTGTCGACGGACACGCCGGCGACGGTGATGTTGTCAGACATGAGAAGAGTTCCATTCAACGAGGGGCTGCTGCACGTCCTTCAGGGGCGCGGGGAACGGCGCGACAAGCCACGACGAACGCCGCACCCGCCCACCGGCACTACTCGGCACCCGCCCCGGACGTACCACCCTCCAGCAGCCGTCCTCCGTCCCAGACCACCCCGACCTGCCGGTAGTACGCAGCGATCGGCTCCCGGATCTCCAGCCGCGCCAGCTCCTCCGTCGGCGCCTCGAACAAATCCAACTCCGCGTCACCCACCCACGGCTGCCCCCCCTCGAAGGACGCGGCCCCGGACTCGATCAGCTCGTCGAGGGCAAGCCCCTTGCCCTTCTCGATCGACGGCAGCCACCGGTGATGCGCCATGGGATGCGCGTTGACGAACCCGCCGCTCTCGGACGGCTCCCGCAGCGTCACCACGGCCTGCGCCAGACGCCGGTCCGCAGCCGCCAGCGTCGCCCCGAACCGCGCCCCCGCCTCGATCCGCGGAGCGGGTCCGTAGGGGTGCGGCCGCGTCTGGTGGATGGAGCCGAGCTTCTTCGGATACCCCTGGTGCAGCCCCCGCGCGATGGCGAAGTCCTTGTCCACCCAGATGTGGACGCACCGCGAGTACGTCTGTCCCCGGAACCGGCACCGCACCACCGCGAAGGCCTCCTTGTACTGCGCCCGCACGGGATCCAGCAGCTCCTCCCCCGACGCCGAGCACGACTGCCAGTCGGCCCAGATCAGGGCGACGGCGCCCGGGTCCTCGTCCGCCAACGCCAGTGGTTCGGGGAGCAGTTCACGTACCCGTGCGGGATCCGTCCGGTACTCGACGGTGAGCAGGTCACCGGAGTAGCGCCACGGCGGAGAGGGGATCAGCGACGACACGCCCGTCGCGGTCTTGGGGTGGAAGTAACCACGAAGTCCGGTCACGAGAGGGCTCCTTGCGGGGTGAGGGCGGGCTGCTGGAGCAGTTCGGCGCGGTACCGGGCGGCGGTCCGGGCCGCCGAGAGTCCGCCGAGGGCGACGACACCGACCAGCAGCCCGTCGCGGTGGTACCCGACCAGCACGTCCCCCGTGAGGTCGCCGTCGAGGACCCGGATGTCGCCGAGCCCCAGGGCGGGCGCCCCGAAGGACTGCAGCCGGAAGTCGTGCTGGTCGCTCCAGAAGGTGGGGAGCGGCGCGAAGGGCGCCGGGCCGGCGTCGCCGGCGACCAGCACCTTCGCCGCGTGCTTGGCCGAGTCGGTCGGCACCGACCAGTGCTCGACCCGCCGCGGCACACCGTCGTAGCGGGCGTTGGGGAAGCGGGCGACATCGCCCACCGCGACGACGTCGGGACGGCCGCCGACGCGCAGCTGCCCGTCGGTGAGCACGCCGTCGCTCAGGTCGAGCCCGTTGCCCTCCAGCCACTCGGTGTTGGCGACCGATCCCACGGACTCCACCACCACGTCGGCGCGCAGCACGGACCCGTCGGCGAGCACGACACCGGTGACACGGTCCCCGCCCTCGAACCCGGCGACACCCGCACCGAGCACGAAGCGGACCCCGCGCTCCTCGTGCCGCCGGCGCAGTTCCCGGGCGAGCGGTTCCCCGAGCGGCGCGACCATCGGCAGCGGCAGCGGATCGACGACGGTCACCTCGGCGGCACCGAGGCCGACCGCCGTGGCGGCCACCTCGCAGCCGATGAACCCGGCGCCGACCACGACGACCCGGGCGCCGGGGCGGATCAGCTCGTCCCGCAGCACCTGGGCGTCGTCGATGGTCCGGACCGTGTGGCGGCCGGCGACCGGCCCGGGGCAGCGCAGCCGGCGGGGCCGCATCCCGGTGGCGACGACCAGACCGTCGTAGGAGAGCACCGCGCCGTCGTCGAGTTCGACGGTCCGGCCGGCGAGCCGGGCGGAGACGATTCTCGTGCCGAGCCGCCACTCCACGTCCGTCGCGGAGGCCTTCGGCGTGAAGGCCAGGGAGTCGAAGGAGGCCTTGCCCGCGAGGACCTCCTTGGACAGCGGGGGCCGGTTGTACGGCGGGTGCGGCTCGTCGCCGATCACCGTGATGCCGCCGGTCCAGCCCGCGGCGCGCAGCTGCTCGGCGGCCCGCAGTCCGCCGAGTGAGGCGCCGGCGACGATCATGCGCCCGCTCATGTCAGTCCTCGATCCGGATGGCCTGGAGCGGGCAGACGTCCGCGGCCTCCTCGACCTCGTCGCGCAGGGCGTCGTCGGGGTCGGGGACGTAGGCCAGGCGGCCGTCGTCGTCCATCCGGAAGACGTCGGGGGCCGAGAAGACGCACTGTCCGTGGTCCTGGCACTTGTTCATGTCGACGACGACCTTCATGGCCGGTCCTCCTGAATGTGAGGGCGTCGAAGCGGAAGGAAATGGGGCCCGGGCCGGAAGGGGCCGGGCCCCGGCCAACGGGGTGCGTGAGAAGCACCCCGAACTCGTTTGGCTTCAAACAAGGTAGGCAGGGGCAGGGGTCTGGTCAAGAGCTATCCGGATGGATAAATTCTTGCCCCGGCCCTCTTGCGGGGCCCCTCGCCCCGCCCTACCGTTTGGCATCAAACAAGCACCGGGCGGTCCTGGCTCCGCCGCGCCCGGACGCTCGCTCTCACGCCACCCGCCTCCCCGGCCCCGTGTCCCGGAGGTGTCCCGACGTCCGCCCGAGGAGACAACGGTGAGCGCTCACGATTCCGAAGAAGTCCGCCGCCACATGGACCGGCTCGCCGCCGACGGCATCGACGTGGTCCGGGTGACCTACCCCGACCTGATCGGCACCGACCGGGCGCGTGACGTGCTGCTCGAAGAGCTGCCCCGGGCCTGTGAGCACGGCCTGGCGTTCTGCCGGGCCGTCTACCACACCAGCCCGCAGGGGGACGTGGTCCCGGTCAGCGGCGGGCTGGACGCGGGGCTGCCGGACATCTGCGTCCGCCCGGACCTCGACACACTGGTGCCGCTGCCCTGGGAGCCGGGGGTGGCCGCCTGTCTGGGCGAGGTCGTCGACCCGGCGACCGGTGCGCCCGCGCCCGAGTCGCCCCGCGATCTGCTGCGGTCCGTCCTCGCCCGGTGCGCCGAGCACGGGCTGCGGCCGGTCGTCGGGCCCGAGCTCGAGTACTTCCTGTGCGAGCCGGACCCGTCGGGCGGCTGGCGCCGCTACGCGCCCGACCCCGGGGTCGTCTACACCGCCGGGCTGCGCGCCGACCCCGACAACCACCTGCTGCGCACCCTGCGCCACGTACGCGATCTGAAGGTCGGGGCGATCAGCGGCAACCACGAGTTCGACGGCGGCCAGATCGAGATCAACCTGGTCCACTCGGACGCCGTGTCGGCCGCCGACCGCTCCTTCCGCTTCAAGGCCGCGATCAAGGAACTGGCCCGCAAGGAGGGCCGGCTGGCCACCTTCATGGCCAAGCCCTTCAACGACGCGGGCGGCTCCGGCTTCCACCTCCACCTGTCCTGCGACGACGAGAAGGGCCGCAACACCTTCGACGACCCGTCGGGCGCGTACGGCCTGTCCGCCACCGCTCGGCACGCCGTCGCCGGCGTCCTCGCCCACGCGCCCGCCCTCGCCGCGCTGCTCAACCCCACAGTCAACTCCTACAAGCGCTTCGGCCCGGACACCCTCGCGCCCTGGCTGATCGACTGGGGGCTGGACAACCGCAGTGCCATGGTGCGCATCCCGCCCGAGCGCGGCACCGGCGCCCGGCTCGAACTGCGACTCGGCGACGCCAGCGCCAACCCCTACCTGGCGATCGCCGCCACGACGGCCGCCGCACTGCTGGGCGTGCTGGCCGGCGAGGAACCGCCCGCCCCGCTGGAGGGCTACGGCTACGACACCGCCCGCTCCGCCGTCCTGCCGCAGACCCTGTCCGCCGCGCTGGACGCGCTGGAGGCGGACACCGCCCTGACCGACCTGCTCGGCAAGGGCTTCACCACGTCCTTCCTCTCCTACAAACGCGACGAGGTCGAACGCTTCCACCGGCATGTCACGGACTGGGAGTTCACCGAGTACGCCTACCACCTGTGACGCCCCCTGTGACGCCGAGGAGCTGCCGATGAACACCGAGACCCCGACCGACGCCGTGCGCGAGCCGCTGCCCCTGGCCGACGTGGACCTCTCCGACCTGGACCGCTTCACCGACGGTGTGACGCCGTGGCGGATGTTCCACACCCTGCGCCACGAGGACCCGGTGCACTGGCAGCCCGAGGAGGCGCCCAACTCCGGCTTCTGGGCACTGACCCGGCACGAGGACATCGTGCGGGTGGACCGTGACGCGGAGACCTTCACGTCGACGAAGTTCGTCAACCTGGAGGAGGTCGACGACGACCAGATCAAGAAGCGCGCCTCGATCCTCGAACTGGACGGGGTGCGCCACCGGGCCCTGCGCAGCCTGATCCAGCGGCAGTTCGGCGCGAACGTGATCAGCGGCTACACCGACTTCCTGCGCGGGCTGACCGCGAGGACCCTCGACGCCGCCCTCGCCAAGGGCCGCTTCGACTTCGTCGAGGACGTCTCGGCCGACTTCCCCATCAACGTGCTCGCCCGGCTGCTGGACGTACCGCCGGAGGACAACCAGAGGCTCATCGACTGGGGTAACCGCATCATCGGCCACACCGACCCCGACTACGCCGACGTCCTGCTGCACAGCGAGGAGAGCGAGCGCTACCGCGACCTGCCCTTCCGCTCCCCCGCCTCGCTGGAGGTCTTCGAGTACGGCCGCGAGCTGGCCCGGCAGCGCCGCGGCGGCGACGGCACGGACCTGGTCTCCCGCCTGGTCAACACCACACCCCGCGACGGCGTCCCGCTCTCCCCGCAGGACTTCGACAACTACTTCCTGCTCCTGGTCGTCGCCGGCAACGAGACCACCCGGCACACCATCTCCCACTCGATGCTGGCCCTCATCCAGCACCCCGACCAGCTGGCCCGCCTCCAGGAAGACCCCTCGCTGATCCCGGTCGCGGTCGAGGAGTTCCTGCGCTGGGCCTCCCCCGTCTACCACTTCCGCCGCACCGCCACGCGCGATGTCGAGCTGGGCGGCAAGCGGGTCAGGGAGGGCGACAAGGTGGTGATGTGGTTCGCCTCCGGCAACCGCGACGAGGAGGTCTTCGGTAACCCCTACGACTTCGACGTCGCGCGCCGCGACAACGACCACGTCACCTTCGGCAAGGGCAGCCCCCACCTGTGCCTGGGCAACCTGCTCGCCCGCACCGAGATCCGCATCATGTTCGAGGAACTGATCCCGCGCCTGGCGGACATCCGCCTGACCGGCGACGTCCCGCGGGTCCGCTCCAACTTCGTCAACGGCATCAAGAAGCTGCCGGTGGAGGTCACCCTGGCCTGACGCGAGCCTGCGGGCAGACGGCCGGGAAACGGCACGGCCCTCCCCCGGCGGCGACGCACGCTCCGGACATGCGTCGCTCCGCGGTCGGCGAGAGGCTGGTGATGTCAGCACGGGCCCGCGTCCCGAGGAGATCGTCATGGACACCGCCACCCTGGAAGACATGCGCACCACGCTGCGGGGGCCGGTGATCGGCCCGCGGGACGCCGGTTACGACGAGGCGCGCAAGATCTACAACGCGATGATCGACAAACGGCCCGCCGCCCTCGTGCCCTGCACGGACACCGCCGACGTGATGGCGGCGGTCGGCTACGTCCGCGATCACGGCCTGGAACTCGCCGTGCGGGGCGGCGGGCACAGCGGCCCCGGCCTGTGCCTGGTGGACGAGGGCGTGACGGTCGACCTCTCGCCGATGCGCTGGGTGCGGGTCGACCCGGAGGCGCGGACCGCCGAGGTCGGCGGCGGCAGCCACCTGGGCGACCTCGACCACGCCACCCAGGCCTTCGGGCTCGCCACCCCCACCGGCATCATCTCCATGACGGGCGTCGGGGGCCTGACCCTCGGCGGCGGCCACGGTTACCTGACCCGCAAGTACGGGCTGACCGTGGACAACCTGATCGCCGCGGACGTGGTGCTGGCCGACGGCAGCTTCGTCACCGCCAGCGAGACCGAACACCCGGACCTGTTCTGGGCCCTGCGGGGCGGCGGCGGCAACTTCGGCATCGCCACCTCCCTCACCTACCGGCTGCACCCGGTGGGCACGGTCGGGGTCGGCGTGACCGTCTGGCCTGTCGACAGCACAAGGGAAGTACTGGCCTGGTACCGCGAGTTCCTCCCGCAGGCGCCCGAGGACGTCTACGGCTTCTTCGCCGTCCTCGTCGTCCCGCCCGGCCCGCCCTTCCCCGAGGAACTCCACGGCAAGAAGGTGTGCGGCGTCGTGTGGTGCTGCACGGGTGACCTGGACGGGCTCGACGACACCCTCTCGGTGGTGAACGACGCGGGCCGGCCGGCCTTCCACTTCACGACGCCGATGCCGTACGACCAGCTGCAGGGCATGTTCGACGAGCTGATCCCGACCGGCTACCAGTGGTACTGGCGGGGCGACTTCTTCGACAGCATCCCCGACGCCGCCCTGGACGTGCACCTCGAGTACGGCCGGAGCAACCCCACACCGCTGTCGCTGATGCACCTCTACCCGATCGACGGAGCCGCCCACCGGGTCGGCCCCGACGACACCGCGTGGAGCTACCGGGACGCGCACTGGTCCGGCGTCTTCGCCGGTGTCGATCCCGACCCGGCCAACGCAGGGACGATCCGGCAGTGGTGCGTGGACTACCAGGAGGCACTGCACCCGTACTCGATGGGCGGCTCGTACGTGAACTTCATGGGATCGGGCGAGGGCCGGGAACGGGTCCGGGCGACGTACCGCGACCACTACGACCGGCTCGCCAGGATCAAGCGGACCTACGACCCGGACAACCTCTTCCACGCCAACCAGAACATCGAACCGGCGCGCGGGTGACGACCACGGTCCCGGCACCCCGTGGAGGGGGTGCGCGGGCGGACGGGACCCCACCCGGCAGGCAGTAGCGTCGACCCGTGACGGACGAGACGGAGACCGGTCGGAAGCGTTCGGGCGGGGCCCGGGCGAGGCGGAAGGGCTCGGAGGGGGACCGGCCGGCCACGATCCGCGACACGACCACGTGATGCTGAGCACCCGGTTGGTGATCCGGCAGTCGGTGCGGCGCCTCGGGTGAAGTGAGCTGCGGCAGGGTGGCCGGGTTGCCAGACGGCCAGGCGGTCAGGCGGTCAGGCGGTCAGGCGGTCAGGCGGTCAGGCCAAGTCATGTGATCCAGACCACTGCCGTGGAGTCGGCGCCTCCGGCAGGGCCACGGCAGAATCCCCGGCGTGGACATCACCGCGCAGGAGCTCAATCGAGCCACCCTCGGCCGCCAGTTGCTGCTGGAGAGGGAGGCGATGGAGGTTGGGGAAGCGGTGCGGCGTGTGGTGGCACTACAGGCGCAGCACGCCGCCTCGCCCTACGTCGCGCTGTGGAACCGGCTGGCCGGGTTCGCGCCGGCCGAGCTGGACGCCGCCTTCTCGGGGCGCGCGGTGGTCAAGGCGACCCTGATGCGAATCACGCTGCACGCGGTCCACGCGGACGACTATCAGGTGTTCCGGGAGGCGATGCAGCAGACGCTGTACGCCTCCCGGCTCGGGTACCGCTTCGCCGCGGCGGGGCTCACGCCGGCCGACGGCCAGGCGCTGGTCCCCGAGTTGCTGGACTTCGCGGACCGGCCGCGGACGGCCGCCGAGGTGCAGGACTGGCTGGCGGAGCGGGTCGGTGAGGAGAAGAAGGCCGGGGCGTGGTGGGGGCTCAAGGCGTACGCGCCGCTGCTCCATCTCCCGACCGGCGGGCCGTGGTCGTTCGGCGCCCGGTCGTCGTTCGTCGCGGCGCGGACCGGTCCCGTGCCCGAGGGGCGGGAGACGGTGGCGGAGGCGCTGCACCACCTCGTCCTGCGCTATCTGGCGGGCTTCGGGCCCGCGTCGGTGGCGGACGTGGCGCAGTTCGCCATGGTGCCGCGGGCGCCGGTACGCCGGGCGCTGCTCGCCCTCGGCGGCGCGGTGGAACAACTGCGGGGACCCGACGGGACCGTCCTGTACGACGTGCCGGGCGCGTCGCGCCCGCCGGCGGACACTCCCGCGCCGCCCCGGCTCATGGCCATGTGGGACAGCGTCCTGCTGGCCCACGCCGACCGCAGCCGCGTGATCCCCCCGGCGTATCGCCGTCTGGTGATCCGGGTGAACGGCGACGTGCTGCCCGCATTGCTGGTCGACGGCCGGGTCGCCGGCGTGTGGCGCGCGCTCGACGGCGGCATCGAGGCCACGACCTTCCACGACCTGCCGACCGCCGTGTGGGACGGACTCGCCGAGGAGGCCGCGTCGTTGACGGCACTGCTGGCCGGCCGGGACACCGAGGTCTACCGCCGCTACCACCACTGGTGGCCGAAACTCCCCGACGGTCAGGTGCGCCTGCTCAAGGGCTGAAGCACGCGTACGGCGGCTGTGCCGGGGTGTTCGGCGAAGGCCGGGCCGGGTGCCGCCGCGTCACCGGCCACCGGCGACTCTCCGCATGCCGCGGCGTCACCGGCCCCGGGCGACTCTCCGCTGCCACGCCCCGAGGCGGCGGCGCAGTCCGCTCCGGGGGCGGGGGCGCCGAGCTCCCCCGGCTCCGCTCGAGCTGTCCCGGGCGGGGCGCCAGGGGTCGCCGGGTGCCGCGGCGGGGCTCTTGGCCTGCGCCTGGGCCTGGATCTCGTAGTGGGAGTCGTGGGCCGTCACCCTGAAGGCCTCTTCGTAGGAGGCCATGGCCGCGCGGAAGCCGGAGCCGGCGAGTCCGCGGCGCCGGACCACGGACGCGAGCCAGGCGAAGAGGCCCATGACCACCGCCAGGGCGCCCGCGACGATCAGCAACGGGAGCAGTCGCCCCGCCCACTCGCCATGCGTCATACCGGGTCAACGGCTCCGGGTCCGGCGGGGTTCCCCGGAGCCGGGCGGGACATGACATCGCGTCAGTGGTGGGCGTGGACCACGGCGTGGCCCTTGCCGCGGCCGATCATCCACTTGTTGACCGGGGTCGTGATCAGGAAGGCGACCGCGAATCCGCCCAGGAGCGCGTACCAGAAGAGACCGTCCGACAGTTCGGCGTCCATCGCGCCCGGGGTGAGCGCGATGATGAGGTTGTCCACGAGTTCCATCACCGCGATCGAGACCGTGTCCGCGGCGAGGGCGACCCGGATCGCGGCCTTGAGGTCGAGGCCGGCGCGCAGGACCGCGAACAGGGTGAACGAGTAGCCGAAGAGGAACGCCAGCGCGATCGCCACCACCATGGTGGGCACGTTGCCCCATCCCGCCGCCGTGCCGATCACCATGCCGAGGATCTCGCCGATCGCGCACCCGGTCAGACAGTGCAGCGTCGCCTTCACGGCGGTCCCCCAGGACGCGGTCCCGTGCCGGTGCTTCTCAGGTTCATGAGCGGTGTGGTCCATGAGGCTGACGATATACCCCCAGGGGGTATGTGAGCGGGAGGTCGGCCAGGGCTCGCCGGGCGATCCCGCAGGGCGGTCGGTACCGCTCGACGGCCGGTCGGATGATCGACCTAGAGTGGATCGCCATGACGACCCACCCGACGCCATCGCCCGAGCCGACCCAGCCACCCCGGCAGACCGGGGCGACCTCGCCGTCCCGCGCGCCGCGGGACTACCTTCTCCAGCTGTTCTCCCTGGAGGGCCGGGTCGCGGTGGTCACCGGAGGCAGTTCCGGGATCGGCCGCGCCATCGCCGGCGCCCTCGCACGGGCCGGGGCGAGCGTGGTGGTCCTGGCACGCGGCGAGGCCGGGCTGGCCGCGACGGTCGAGGAACTCACGGCCGAGGGCTGCCGCGCCGCGTGGGTCAGCGCGGATCTGAGCACCCGCGACGGGGTGCGGACGGCCGCCGAGCGGGCGGCCGGGGTGTTCGGGGAGCCCGACATCCTCGTCAACAGCGCCGGGATCAACCTGCGTCCCCCGATGGACGAGCTCGGCGAGGACGTCTGGGACGCCACGATGGCGGTCAACCTGGAGGCGCCGTTCCTGCTGGGGCAGCGCTTCGGCCCCGGTATGGCGGAGCGCGGGTACGGGCGGATCATCCACATCAGCTCGCAGCAGGCGCATCGCGCGTTCGTCCAGAGCGGCGCCTACGGCGCATCCAAGGGCGGGCTGGAGGCACTGGCGCGTTCCCAGGCCGAGGCGTGGTCGCCGCGCGGGGTCACCTGCAACCTCCTCGTGCCGGGCTTCGTCATGACAGCGCTCAACGCGCGGCTGTCCTCGGACCCGGAGAAGGTGGCCGCCCTCGCCGCCCGCACGATGATCGGGCGCAACGGTCTCGCCGAGGACTTCGCGGGTGCGGCGGTCTTCCTGGCGAGCGCGGCGTCCGCCTACGTGACCGGGCAGTCGGTCTTCGTCGACGGCGGGCTGTCGGTCCACTGACACCGCCCCCGCCATCCCGGGGTCCCCCGAACGGCGAGCGGCCGACGGGCGACGGGCGGCGCTCGGTGTCACGCTGGGCACACAGGCCCCGCGGAAGGGAAAGCATCGCCATGATCACGACGGACTACGTCCCCGGTTCCCCCTGCTGGCTCGACCTGGGCGCTCCGGACGTCCCGGCCGCCGCCGCCTTCTACGGCGCCGTCCTCGGCTGGGACTACGAGTCCATGGGCGAGAACGAGGACTTCGAGGGCGGGATGTTCAAGAAGGACGGCAAGATCGTCGCCGGGCTGGGCAAGCTCACCGAGGAGGGCGCGCGCCCGGCCTGGATGCTCTACTACAGCGTCACCGACGCGGACGCCACGACCCAGGCCGTGCAGCAGGCGGGCGGCACCGTGCGGGTCGCGCCGATCGGCCTCGACGACTGGGGCCGGATGGCGCAGTACAGCGACCCGCTGGGCGGTCAGTTCGCCGTCTGGGAGCCGGGCACGAACAAGGGCGTGGAACTGGTGGACCAGCCGGGCTCGCTGTCATGGACCGAGCTGTACACGACCGACGCCGCGGGCGCGCGGGACTTCTACGGCGGCCTCTTCGGCTGGCAGTTCAGCGACATGCCGCTGCCGGGCGACGCCGGCACGTACACCCTGATCACCCCGGCGGGGCTCCCCGAGGACCGGATGCACGGCGGGCTCATGCAGCTCGGCAAGGAGGACCTGGCGGTGACGGGCGGACGGCCGTACTGGCACCCGGTCTTCGCCGTGGAGGACTGCGACGCCGCGGTGGCCCAGGTCACCGGGAACGGCGGCAGCGTGCAGATGGGCCCGGTGGACATGGAGGGCGTCGGCCGGCTCGCCGTCTGCCTCGACCCGGCGAACGCGGACTTCGTGGTGCTCGCCCCGTCCGAAAGCTGAGCGCCCACCGCGACTTGAACGAAGAGCCCGATCCGGCAGATGAACTCCACCTCGTGCGACTGGCGAAGAGCTGGGCCGAGGCGATCGTCTCCGACGCCCCCGCGCGGATCGCGGAATTCATGGCGGACGAGTGGGTCATCGTCTCCGCGTCGGGGATCGACTCGAGGGAGAAGTTCCTCTCCCTCGTCGCGTCCGGCGCGCTCACCCACTCGGCGATGGACCTCAGGACCGACCCCCGCGTCCGGATCCACGGCGACACCGCGCTGGTGACGTGCCGGGTGACCAACACCGCCCACTACCGGGGCGAGCGCCACGACGCCGACGAGTGGACGACGGACGTGTTCGTGCGGCGGCAGGGCCGCTGGCTGTGCGTGCTGAGCCACATCACGCCCGCGGCCCCCGACTGAGGCACGAACCCTTCTTGCATATGATGCGCAAATGCGTGACTACAGCATCAGGGAAGCCACCGCGGCCGACATCGACGGGGCCCGGGCGGTGATGCTCGACGCCGTGTACCGCGACTTCGGCACGGGCTACGTGCCGCGATGGCACGCCGACATCATCGATCCGGTGCCGTTCTACGTCACGCCGCCCCGGCACACCCTCCTGGTGGCCGCGGACGAGCGGGAGGGGACGGTGGCGGCCACGGCGGCACTGGACGCGCGCGGCCCGGAGCACCCGCCGAACCCGCACTGGCTGGCCGAGCGGTTCCCCTCGGGCGAGACGGCTCAGCTCCGGCGGGTGTACGTCCGTCCCGAGCACCGGCGGCGCGGCCTGGCCCGGCAACTGGTGGACGGCCTGCTGGAGTTCGCCCGGACCGACGGCGGATACCGGTCCGTGTATCTGCACACCTATCCGCACTCCCCGGGCGCGCTGGGCCTGTGGCGGGCGCTGGGCAAGGTGGTCTGCGACGAGCGGGAGGAGGTGCCCGGCGGGGGCAGCGGCGTCGTGCACTTCGAGATACCGCTCGCTTAACGAAAATGGTATTCATATACACTATGAGAACTCCCCGCCGGCTCATAGCCGGGCTGTTCGTGCTGCCCTTGCTCTCCGGCTGCTTCGCGTCCTCCGGCGACGACGCGTCGGCCTCCTCCGGCTCCGGCGACGGCGCCCGGCTGCGTGTCGCCCTGCCCTTCGCCCCGACCGAGAACTACTCGCCGTACGGCCAGGACGCGATGCTCCTGTCCCGGCTCGGCGTCATCGAAGGGCTGACCAAACTGGACGCGAACGGCACGGCGGTCCCCGCGCTGGCCGAGTCGTGGAGCAGTGAGCACGGCGGCAGGAGCTGGCTGTTCACCCTGCGGGACGCGAGGTTCCAGAACGGCGAGGCCGTCACCGCCAGGGCCGTCGCAGCCGCCCTCACCGCCGCCGGGAAGGCCGACCCGGCACCGTCGGCGCTCGCGGGAGTGAAACTGACCGCCGCGGCCGAGGACGACCAGCGGGTCCGGGTCAGCACCGCCGAGGCCGACCCCGTCCTGCCGTTGCGGCTGTCGAACCCGTCCCTCGCGGTGTTCGCGCCAAAGGCCTACGACACGAAGGGCACGGTGAACGTCGAAGGCACCGCCACCGGCCCCTTCGCACTCACCAGGATCGACGGTGACACCGCGGCCACGCTGGACCGCTTCGACGACTACTGGGGCGGCCGGGCCCAGGCGTCCGGCGTCACCGCCCGGTTCGTCTCCGACGGCACCGCCCGCGCCAACGCCCTGCGCACCGGCGACGTCGACATCGCCGAGTCCCTGCCCGTGGCCCAGGTCGCCTCACTGGACAAGGACGACGTCCACGAGGTCGACACCGCCCGCAACACCAGCCTGTACCTCAACACCAAGTCCGGTGCGTTCACCGACGCGGGGCTGCGAGCGGCCGCACGCGAGGCGATCGACCCCTCGGTCATCGCCAAGGGCGCCTACGAGGGGTACGCAGTGCCCGCCGAGGGCCTGTTCGGCCCGGCCCTGACCTGGGCCGCCGGCAAGCGTGTCGAACCGACCGGGCGGGCGCGGGCGACCGGCCCCGACGGCGAGCGCATCACCCTCGCCACCTACAGCGACCGGCCCGAGCTGCCGGAGACCGCTCAGGTGCTCCAACAGCAGCTGCGGAAGGCGGGGTTCGAGGTGAAGCTGGAGGTGCGCACGTACGCGCGCCTCGAAGGCGACCTGCTGGGCGGCAAGTTCGACGCCGCGGTCTTCTCCCGCAACATGATGCTGGACACCGGCGACCCGGTCACCGTCCTCGCGAGCGACTACACCTGCGACGGCTCCAACAACCTGTCGTTCCTGTGCGACAGGAAGGTGGACAGGCTGGTCGCCGCCGCTCAGGCCGAGTCCGACACCGCCGAACGGCAGGACGCCGCCATGAAGGCGGAGGCGGCCGTCCTCGGCACCGACTCGGTGATCCCGCTGGTGCATCTGAAGCTCGTCGCGGGCATCGCGACGTCCGTCCGGGGCGCGCTGCCCGATCCGTACGAGCGCACCCTCATAGGGACGGGGACCCGGCGCTGAACAGCTCGAACACACCCTGGACGAACGGTGCCGCCGCCCGTGTGCGCTCCCTCGCGGGCGGTGGCGCCCCGGCGCTGCTGTGGCGGACCGTGCTCGTGGCCGCCCTGGTGTGCGGTATCGGCCTGCTGCCGTGGCTGTCGCGTACCGACCCCGCGCTGACCGTGCTCAGGGCGCGGTCGGCGGACCGCGACCCCGATCCCGAGACCCTGCGCGCCATCCGCGACGACCTCGGCCTGCACGACGGCCCGCTCGCCCTGCTCGGCCGCTGGCTGGGCGGGCTGCTGCACGGCGACGCGGGCACGTCCTGGGTGTCCGGCAGCCAGGTGCTGCCCGGCGTCGTGCAGGCGCTCGGCGCGTCGCTGCTGCTGATGGCCGGGGCCCTGGCGGTCGCCGCGGGCACGGCGGCCGCCGTCTGCGCCCGTACGCTCCGGCTGGGCGCGCGAGGCCGGCTCGGGGCGCGCCGCCCCGGCGGGACGGCGACGGCGGTGCTGGCCGCGCTGCCCGAGTTCCTCGTCGCCGCGGTGCTGGCCTCGGTGATCGGCGTGCAGCTGGGCTGGCTGCCCGCCCTGGGCTGGTACGGGCCGCAGTGGATGGTGCTGCCCTCGCTCGCCCTCGGTCTGCCCGCCGGGGCGGTGCTGGGACGGATGCTCGACGACCTGCTCCCCGGCGCGTTCGGAGAACCCTGGGCGATGGCGGCCGCGGCCCGCGGTGTGCCGTCGAGGTCCGTGGCGCGGCAGGCGGTGCGCCGCTGCGTGCCCGGACTGCTGCCGAACCTGGCGCTGTTCGTGGTCGGCCTGACCGGCGGCTCGGTCACCGTCGAGCAGATCTTCGACATCCCGGGCCTGGGCCGGCTCACCCTGCAGGCCGCACTCGCGCAGGACCTGCCCGTCCTGCAGACCGGCACCCTCGCCCTCGTCCTGCTCGCGGCCACCGCGGGGCTCCTCTCCCGGCTCGCCGCCCGCCTGCTGATCGGTCCGGCGCTGCGCGACGGCGCCCTGCAGTCCCTGCACCGGCCCCGGCCGCCCGCGCCCCGCACCCTCCCCCTGCTCTACGGAGGGCTGCTGGCCGCCGTCATCGGCTTCGGGCTGCCCCGCGACCCGCTCGCCCTGGACACCCTCGCCCGGCTGCACGCCCCCTCCTCCGCGCACCCCTTCGGCACGGACGCACTCGGCCGGGACGTGCTCGCCCGCATCTCCCACGGCGCGCTGACCACCCTCGGCACCGCGCTCGCGGTGAGTGCCGCCGCCCTCGTCGCCGGACTGCTGCTGGGGCTGCTGCCGAGGGTGTCCGGGCCGCTGGTCGACACCCTCAGCGCCGTACCACCCGTACTGGCCGGGCTCCTCGTCACCGGCGCCATGGGCAGCGGGCCCTGGACGCCCGCGTTCGCCGTGGCCGTCGTGGCCTGGTGCCCGCTGGCCGCGCACACCTCCTCCCTGCTGCGGCAGGAGCGCGCGACCACGCACCTGACGGCCACCCGGGCGCTGGGTGCCGGCCGCTGGTATCTGCTCCGGCACGAACTGCTGCCCGCCGTCGCGCCCCCGGTCGCCCGGCACGCCCTGCTCCGGCTGCCGGGCATCGCGCTCAGCCTCGCGGCGCTGGGCTTCCTCGGGCTGGGCGCCCAGCCGCCGTCCCCCGACTGGGGCCTGCTGCTGGCGGAGAACCAGCCGTACGCCGAGCGCGCCCCGTGGGCCGTGCTCTTCCCCGCCGCCGTACTCGCCCTGCTCGGGGCGCTCGCGGTGACGGCCGCGGGCGGCGTACGGCTCCCCCGGCGGCGTACCCGGCCCGTCGGCCCGGCCGCACCGCCCGCGGACCGGGTCGTGCCGGCCCCGCGCCGGCAACCGGACCACCCCGACGCCCTCCTGACGCCCGTGCCCGCCTCACAGACGGAAGAACGATGACCGACCCCGCCCCCCTCGCACCGGCCCGCGAGGCCGCCCGCAGGTCCGACGCCGGGAAGCGCGACAGCACCTGGCGCCTGTGCAGGGAACTGTCGCCGCTGCTGCGGCTGCTGATCCTCACCCAGCTCGCCTTCAACATCGGCTTCTACGCCGTCCTGCCGTTCCTCGCCGAGCATCTCGGCAGCGCGATCGGCATGGCGGGCTGGCTGGTCGGGTTCGTGCTCGGGCTGCGCACCTTCAGCCAGCAGGGGCTGTTCGTGGTCGGCGGGTGGCTCGTCGACCGGTTCGGGGTGCGGCCGGTCGTGCTGGCGGGTTGCGTGCTGCGGATCGCCGGCTTCGTGTGGCTCGGGTACGCGCAGGCCCCGGGGACCGTGATCGGGGCGGTGCTGGTGATCGGGTTCGCCGCCGCGCTCTTCTCCCCGGCCGTGGAGTCCGAGGTGGCCCGCCAGGCGGTGGTCTGGGAGGAGGGCGGCCGCGGGCCGCGCACCCGGGTCCTCGCCCTGTTCAGCGTGGCGGGCCAGGTCGGGGCGTTCGCCGGGCCGCTGCTCGGCGCGCTGCTGCTCGGCGTGGACTTCCGCACCGCGTGCCTCGCGGGTGCCGCGGTCTTCGTCCTCGTCCTCGCCGGGCACCTGTGGCTGATGCCGCAGCACATCCCCGGCCGGGTCCGCGTCCGGGAGCGGGGCGGGGCCCGCGCCCTGCTGCGCAACCGGCGCTTCCTCGCCCTGTGCTGCGCCTACGGCTCCTACCTGCTCGCCTACAACCAGCTGTATCTGGCCCTGCCGGACGAGGTGCAGCGCGCGGCCGGCTCCCAGGCGCCGCTGTCCTGGCTCTTCGCGCTGTCCTCGGTGCTGGTGGTGTTCACCCAGTTGCCGGTGACCCGCTGGGCGGGCGACCGGCTCGATCTGCGCCGCTCGATGACCGCGGGCCTGCTGCTGATCGCGTCCGGTTTCGCGGTGGTGGCCGCGGCTCGCCCGGCAGGCTGGACCGGCACCGCCGGGCTGCTGCCGGCCGCGGGCTTCGTGATCTTGCTCACCGTGGGGCAGATGCTGGTGGTGCCCGCCGCCCGCGCCTGGGTGCCCGACCTCGCCGAGGAGGGCCGGCTCGGGCTCTACATGGGCGCGCTGTCGTCCGTCTCCGGCCTCATCGTCCTGGCCGGCAGCGCCGCCACCGGCTCGCTGCTCGACCTGGGGCTGCCGGCCGCCGTGCCGTGGCTGGTCCTCGCGGCCGTACCGGCCCTGGCGGTGGCCCTGTTGCCGCGCCGTGCGAAGGGGGCGGGCGCGGCGGCCTGAGACGGCACCGGCGCCCCGGGACGCCCGAGCGCGCCGGAGCGTCACCCCGGCGGGTGACCTCTTCGCGCGGGATGTGCGAGACGGCGCCCGGTGAGGACACTGCTGCGGCAATCGGTGGTCACGCCGCGCCAGTATCCTGGGTCGGCTGCGGCACCCCCCACCAATCCCCGTGCATAAACGGGGAGTTCGGCCTGCGGCGACGACCTTCCCACACGCATGAGACGAGGACGAGTGCTGCTAGCGGGCCGCTACCGGCTGGATGTTGAGATCGGGCGCGGTGGAATGGGAGAGGTCTGGCGCGCGTACGACGAGACGCTCGCCAGAGCGGTGGCCCTCAAGCTGCTGCTCCCCCAGGACACCGATGCCACGGCGACCTCCCGGTTCCGTCTGGAGGCTCAGACCGCCGGGCGTCTCAACCACCCCAACGTGGTCGGCGTCCTGGACTTCGGCGAGTACGACAACCGGCTGTACCTCGTGATGGAGCTGGTCGAGGGCGACAGCCTCGCCGGGGTGCTGAACGGCTCCGGCGCGCTCCCCGCCGAGCAGGTGGCCGATCTGGCCGCACAGGCGTCCGCCGGACTCGCCGCCGCGCACGGGCAGGGCATCGTGCACCGGGACGTCAAACCCGCCAACCTGCTGCTGGACACGAACGGCACCCTGAAGATCGGGGACTTCGGCATCGCGCGGTTCCTCGACGACCCGGGCGCCGCGCTCACCGCCACCGGCCAGATCGTCGGCACCGGCCTGTACCTCGCGCCCGAGCGTGCCCTGGGCAAGCAGGCGGGGCCCGCCTCCGACATGTACTCCCTGGGCTGCGTGCTCTACCAGCTGCTCAGCGGGCGTCCGCCGTTCCAGGCCGACACCGCCGTGGCCCTCCTCCACCAGCACCTCGACTCCGCCCCCGTGCCACCCCGCGAGCTCGGTGTCGCCGGACTGCCGCCCGCGTTCGAGAACTACCTCCTCGGTCTGCTCGCCAAACAGCCCGAGGACCGGCCCACCGCCCAGCAGGCCGCCGAATGGTTCGCCGGGGGCGCCTGGCGGGGCCTGCCGGAGCCGCTGCCGGAGGCCTCGCCGCCGCTGCGGCCCAGGACCACGTCCGCGGCGATGCCCGCCGGGCCGGGCCCGTACGCGGGGGCCGGGGCCGGGGCCGGCAACCCGACCACGTACGCGCTGCCCGCGACGCCGGGACACCGCAGCGCGGCCCGGGCGGCCCAGGCGGGGCGTTCGGGACGCTCCCGAGGGCGGGGCGGCCCGGGCAACCGGTCGCGACTGGCCGCTACGGCCGCCGCCGCGGCGCTCTTCCTCGCCGCGATGCTCATCGGCATGCGCTGGTTCTCGCCCGACACGACCACGGAGGGCACGGAGCCGGACGCGTCCCCGACCGCGAGCAGCCCCGCCGCCACGCCGTCCACCGACTCCGCGTCGTCTTCGTCTTCCGGTTCCGAGGACGGTCCCGGGGCCGGTCCGGCGGCCGGGCCGGGGGTGGCCGACGCGCCGGCCACCGGCACCGTGGCCGATGTCACTCCGTCCGCGCCTGCCGCTTCCCCGACGCCTGTCGCGCCCCCGCCCGGCGCCGCGACTCCGACGCAGGAGGCGGGCGCGGGCGGGCCGGAGCAACCGCAGCCGGAGAAGCCGGGCCAGGCCGGGAATGACGGGGAAGGCGACGACGGCGGGGACGACGACTGACGGGCCCGGACGTCGCACGGCGGACCCCTGACCGGAGCGCGTGGATCGGCCGGGGGATGCGCCGGTGTGCGAGCAGGCGCCCCCTCGCGCGCCCCTTGGGTGGCTTGTCATCGCCCTTACCCCGGCCTTATTGTCACCAGGCCTTGGTGAACGGGAAATCCGGTGTGATGCCGGTGCGGCCCTCGCCACTGTGAATCGGGAAGTCCGGCTCCGGCCCTCACGGGCAGCCACTGGGTCCTTGCGACCCGGGAAGGCGGAGTCCGGGCGGTGGTACCCGTCAGCCAGGAGACCGGCCAAGGCGCGTCAACCATCCACGAGGTGCTGGAGAGGGTCTGCTGAGCCATGCACATTGCCGAGGGTTTCCTTCCTCCGGCGCACGCGGTCGCCTGGGGCGTCGCGTCGGCGCCGTTCGTCGTCCACGGGGTCCGGTCGCTCACCCGTGAAGTCCGCGAGCACCCCGAGAGCACCCTGCTCCTCGGTGCGTCCGGTGCCTTCACGTTCGTCCTGTCCGCCCTGAAACTGCCGTCCGTCACCGGCAGTTGTTCACATCCCACCGGCACGGGCCTCGGAGCCATCCTGTTCCGGCCGCCCATCATGGCGGTGCTGGGCACCATCACCCTGCTGTTCCAGGCGCTGTTGCTCGCGCACGGCGGCCTGACCACGCTCGGCGCCAACGTCTTCTCCATGGCGATCGTCGGCCCCTGGGCCGGATACGCCGTCTACACGTTGCTGCGGCGCTCCAACGCGCCGCTGATGGTGGCGGTGTTCTCCGGCGCATTCGTCGCCGACCTGTCCACCTACTGCGTCACCAGCGTGCAGCTGGCGCTCGCGTTCCCCGACCCGGGCAGCGGATTCCTGGGCGCGCTCGGCAAGTTCGGTTCCATCTTCGCCGTCACCCAGGTTCCGCTCGCGGTGAGCGAGGGTCTGCTGACCGTGCTCGTGATGCGACTGCTGGTGCAGTCCAGCAAGGGCGAACTGACCCGGCTGGGTGTGCTCCTCGCCAAGAAGCAGAGCCGGACCGAGACCGAGACCGAGGCGGTGGCCCGATGAGCAGGAACACGAAGATCAACCTGGTGCTGCTGTTCGTCGTGGCGGCGCTCGCCGTACTGCCGCTGGCGCTCGGCCTCGGCGACCACAAGGAGGAGCCGTTCACGGGCGCCGACGCGGAGGCCGAGACGGCGATCACCGAGCTGAAGCCGGACTACGAGCCCTGGTTCTCGCCGCTGTACGAACCGCCGTCCGGCGAGATCGAGTCGGCGCTGTTCGCCCTCCAGGCGGCTCTCGGCGCCGGTGTCCTCGCCTACTACTTCGGTCTGCGCCGGGGCCGTCGGCAGGGTGAACAGCAGGCGCTGGAGCGGGAGGCCGACAGCGCGCTCGCCGGCGCCGCCGGGAAGTCCACCGCGGAACAGGACTGAGCCCGGGTGCTGCCGATCGACGCGGCGGCGCACAGCAGTCGCTGGCGCCGCCGCCATCCCGTGGACAAGGCCGTACTCGGGCTCGGCCTCACCGTGCTCGCGATCTCGCTGCCGCCCTGGCCGGGCGCGGCCCTGGTGCTGCTGACCGCCCTGGTGGTGCTGCTTGGGCCGGCCGGTGTGCCCGGCCGTCGGCTGTGGCGGGCCTACCGGGTGCCGCTGGGCTTCTGCGTGACCGGCGCGGTCACGCTGCTCGTCCAGGTGGGCGGTCCGGGGGGTTTCGTCTCCCTCGCGGACGACGGGCCGCTCCGCGCCGGTGAGTTGTTGTTGCGCACCTCGGCGGCCTCCCTGGGCGTGCTGCTGTTCGCCTTCACCACGCCCATGTCCGACCTGCTGCCCCGGCTGGTCCGGGCCGGGGTCCCCGCGCCGGTCGTCGACGTCGCGCTCGTGACGTACCGGATGAGCTTCCTGCTGCTGGACTCCGTGCGCCGCATCCGGGAGGCCCAGGCGGCCCGGCTCGGCCACACCGGCCGGGGCGCTCAGTGGCGTTCCCTGGCCGG
Source organism: Streptomyces massasporeus (assembly GCF_014648995.1). GTDB lineage: Bacteria > Actinomycetota > Actinomycetes > Streptomycetales > Streptomycetaceae > Streptomyces > Streptomyces massasporeus. The sequence goes on from NZ_BMSE01000001.1 coordinate 185,029, forward strand.
GCTCGGCGCCACCGCGTTCGTCCGCGCCTTCGACCGGGCGACCCGGCTCCAGGCGGGACTCGCCGGGCGCGGCTACGACGGCACCCTGCGCGTCCTGGTGCCCGAGGCCCGGGTCTCCGCCCGCTTCACGGCGGCCAGTTGCGCGCTCCTCGCCGCGCTGGCCGTCCTCACCCTCGTTCTGGAAAGGCCGCTGACATGAGCGAGCCCGCCCTCGTCGCCCTGCGGGGCGCGTCCTTCGCCTACGAGGACGGCCCGGCCGTGCTCAGGGGCCTCGACTTCGACATCCGCGAGGGGCGCGCGCTCGCACTGCTCGGCCGCAACGGCAGCGGCAAGACCACGCTGATGCGGCTGCTCTCCGGTGGGCTGAAGCCGCACGAGGGGCGGCTGACGGTCCAGGGGCAGCCGGTGTCGTACGACCGCAAGGGGCTGACCCGGCTGCGGACCACCGTGCAACTGGTCGTGCAGGACCCGGACGACCAGTTGTTCGCGGCGTCCGTCGAGCAGGACGTGTCGTTCGGGCCGCTGAACCTCGGCCTCGACGACACGCAGGTACGGGCGCGGGTGGCGGAGGCGCTCGCCGCCCTGGACATCACGGCCCTGGCCGACCGGCCCACCCATCTGCTCTCCTACGGGCAGCGCAAACGCACCGCCATCGCGGGCGCGGTCGCCATGCGGCCGCGCGTCCTCGTCCTCGACGAACCGACGGCCGGACTCGACCCCGACGGCCAGGAGAGGCTCCTCACCACCCTCGACGGTCTGCGTGCCGCCGGTACCACGGTGGTGATGGCCACCCACGACGTCGACCTCGCCCTGCGCTGGGCCGACGACGCGGCGCTGCTCACCCCGTCCGGTGTCCGCACCGGGCCCGCGGCCACGGCCCTGGCCCGCACGGACCTCCTGCGGGAGGCGGGGCTGCGCCTGCCGTGGGGTGCGGCGACGGCGGAACTCCTGCGCGCACAGGGCCTGTTGGCCGAGGCGGAGCCGGGTCCGCGTACGCCGGACGAACTCGCCGCCCTGGTGGGGGGACGGCTGGGGGCGCCCGGAGGGTGAGGGGCGCCGGCGCGCACGACGCGTTCGTGTCGCCGGCAATCGCCCGAAACCTGCTTGTCCGGCGTCGCGGCGCCGCACTACGTTGCCGAGGTGGATCTCTTCTCACGCTCCTGGACGGCGTTGCGCGCGGCGGTGGCGGATCTCTCCGACGAGGACTTCGGACGGCCCTCCGGCTGTACGGGCTGGCTGGTCCGGGACCTGGTGTGCCATCTGATCGTCGACGCCCAGGACGTCCTGATCACCCTGGCCACCCCGTCCGAGCGGGAACCGACGCGCGACGCTCTGACGTACTGGGACGTCTCCGGTACTCCGCCGACGGGTGACGACCCGCTCGACGCGCTGACCGTCCGGCTGGCCGCCGCCTACGAGGATCCGCACCTGCTGAAGTTCCATCTGGACGACGTCGGCTCGGCCGCCGGCCGCGCGGCCCTGCTCGCCGACCCGGCCGGCCGGGTCGGCACCCGTGACGAGATCCTCACCGTGCGCGACTTCCTCTCCACCTACGTCATGGAGTGGACGCTGCACCACCTCGACCTGATCGCCTACCTCCCGGACGCGGAGCAGCCGCCCGCGGAAGGCCTCGTCCGGTCGCGGGAGATGCTGGAGCAGATCGCGGGGAGCCCGTTCCCGCCCGCCTTCCACGACGTGGACGCCCTGCTGATCGGCACCGGGCGGCGGGCGCCCACCGAGGAGGAGCAGGCGGGGCTGGGCGAGCCGGCCTCGAGGGTGCCGCTCTACCTGAGCTGATTTCCCGGTCGCCGCCGCGTCGCTCCCAGGCCCGCCGTCCCCTCGCTCCGGCCGAGGTGGGAGCATGGCCGGTATGGACATCCGCCGCAGGAACAATGTCAACGTCATGGGCCCCGACGACGCACCCGTGCTGCTCCTGGCACACGGGTTCGGCTGCGACCAGAACATGTGGCGGCTCGTGGTGCCCGAGCTCTCGCGGCGGTACCGGGTGGTGCTGTTCGACTACGTCGGTTCCGGCGGTTCGGACCTCGCGGCCTGGAGCGAGGACCGCTACGCGTCGCTTCAGGGCTACGCCGCCGACGTCGTCGACGTCTGCGAGGAGCTGGACCTGCGGCAGGCGGTGTTCGTGGGGCACTCGGTGAGTGCCATGGTCGGGGTGCTGGCGGCGCAGGCGGCGCCGGAGCGGATCGGGGCGCTCGTGATGGTGACGCCCTCGCCCTGCTACATCGACGACGAGGGGTACCGCGGCGGCTTCAGCACGGAGGACATCGACGAGCTGCTCGCCTCCCTGGAGGCGAACTACCTGGGCTGGTCGTCCGCGATGGCTCCGGTGATCATGGGCAACCCGGAGCGGCCGGAGCTGGGCCAGGAGCTGACCAACAGCTTCTGCGCCACCGACCCCGACATCGCCCGCGTCTTCGCCCGCACGACGTTCCTCACCGACAGCCGCGAGGACCTGAAGGGCGTGTCCGTGCCGACTCTCGTCCTGGAGTGCGAGCAGGACGCCATCGCACCCCGCGAGGTCGGCGCCTACGTGCACGCGGCGATCCCCGCCTCCCGGCTGGTCACGCTCGACGCCACCGGGCACTGCCCCCAGCTCAGCGCGCCGCAGGCCACCACCGGGGCGATCCTCGACTTCCTGGAGTCCTTGAAGTGATGTGTCGTACGGGCGGCGTACCGGACCCCGCCGAGACGGGGGACGAGGCGAGCACGGACGCGGCATTCACCGCGCTGCTGGAGGACAGCGCGGAGGACCTGTACGAGTCCGCGCCCTGCGGCTACCTGTCCACGATGATGGACGGCACCATCGCCAAGATCAACACCACGCTGCTGGACTGGCTCGGGCTGGACCGTGAGGCGGTGGCGGGCCGCAAGCGCTTCGCGGACCTGCTCACCATCGGCGGGAAGCTGTACCACGAGACGCACTTCGCTCCGCTGCTGCGCATGCAGGGAGAGCTCAGGGGCATCGCCCTGGACATGCGGCGCCAGGAGGGCGGCCCGTTGCCCGTGCTGGTCTCCGCGGTGATCAAGCGCGGCAGCGAGGGCGAGCCCCTGCTGATCCGGATCACCGTCTTCGACGCCTCGGACCGCCGCTCCTACGAGAAGGAGCTCCTGCGCCGCCGCGAGGAGGCCGAGCGGGCCCGCGCCGAGGCGGACGAGGCCCGGCGGCAGGCCGAGGCCGACCGGGCCAGGCTGGCCGACGCGCTCGCCGTCCTGCAGCGTTCCCTCGTGCCGGACTCGCTGCCCGCCGTGCCCGGCCTGGAGTCGGCCGTCCACTACCACACGGCTTCGCCGGACCAGCTCGGCGGCGACTTCTACGACCTGTTCCCCGTGGCCGGGGGCCGCTGGGCGTTCTTCCTCGGGGACGTGTGCGGGAAGGGTCCCGAGGCCGCCTCGCTCACCTCGCTGACCCGCTACACCCTGCGCGCAGCGGCCCACCACGATCCGGATCCGGCCTCGGCGCTGACCACGCTGAACGCCGTGCTGCACGAGCGGTACACCGGCGACGGCAATCCCCGGTACTGCACCTGCATCTTCGGGATCGTCGAGCCGGGCAGCGAGCACGGGCCGACGACCGTGCGCCTCGCCTCCGGCGGTCACCCGCCGGCGCTCGTGCTGCGCTCCGACGGCCGCGCCGAGTTCCTGCCCACCCCCGGTGGGCTGCTCATCGGCGTCCTCCCCAGCGCGCCGATCGGCACCGCCGAGACCGTCCTGGCGCCCGGTGACACGGTCGTGCTGTACACCGACGGCCTCACCGAGGCCCGGATGGGCCCCGGCCGGGACGACCTGTACGGCGAGGACGCCCTGCACGCCTTCGCCACCGACCACGCCCCCGCCTCACCGCACGAACTGATAACGGCCCTCACCGGGCTGCTCGAGAGCTTCGGCGACGGTCTCGACGACGACACCGCCCTGCTGGCACTCGGCGTTCCCGCCGCCCCCTCCCTCATATCGCCCTCGACGAGTCACACCTCATGAACCCGCTCACCATCAGACAGCGCGACACCGCGACCGGCCCCGTTCTGCACGTGGTCGGCGACCTCGACTTCGACCAGGCCCCCGTGCTGCGCGGCCGGCTCGACCAGCTGGCCCTGTCACCGGGGCAGTGTCTGATCCTCGAACTGTCCGGCCTCGCGTTCTGCGACTCCTCGGGCATCACCGCCCTGCTCGCCGCCCGCCAGCACGCCTTGGCCGCCGGCGCCGACGTCGTCCTGGCCGCCGTACCGGCGAACCTGCTCCGCGTCCTCACCGTCGTCGGCCTCGACCAGGTCTTCACACTGCGCCCGGACGCCAGCGCCGCGTCATGACCCGTCCCCGGCCCCGGCCCGGACGAAGACCGGCTTGAGGTGCTTCTCCGGCAGCGCGGCCGGCAGGTCCTCCCAGTCGATGACGTGGGAGACGACCTTCCCGGGGTCGACCCGGCCGGAGGCGGCGAGCGCGAGGGCGTCGGGGATGTGGGCGCGCACGCTGTCGCGGGCGACGCGCAGGGTGACGCCGGTGAGATACATGTCGAGCAGGGGCAGTTCGCCGGGGCGGAAGTGGTTGCCCGCGCTCTCGCAGATCCCCTCGGGTGTCAGGCACTTGAGGGCGAGTGCGAGCTGGTCGACGCGGCCGGTCGCCTCGACGGCGATGTCGTGGCTCTGCGGCAGGGGCTCCAGAGTCTCGGCGGTGGTGGCGCCGAAGTCACGGGCGAGCGCGCGGTGTTCGGGGTCGGGGTCGACGCAGAGCACCTCGGAGGCGCCGAGCGCCCGGGCGATGTCGCAGACGTAGAGACCGATGCTGCCGCGGGCGACGACCAGGACCCGTGCTCCCGGGCGGGCCGTCAGGTGCGGGGCGACCAGGCGCCAGGCCAGGGACCAGTTGTCGCTGGCGGATGCCAGGGCGACCGGGTCGAGGCCGGCGGGCAGGGGCACCAGCATGGCGTCGGCGTAGGGCACGCGGACCAGGTCGGAGAAGAGTCCGCCCCAGCTGCCGCCGATCGGTGCGCCGTACATCGCCATGTAGGGGACGGTGGCGCAGTGCGCGGTGAGGCCGGCCCGGCAGCGGTCGCAGGTGCCGCAGTTGATCGACCAGGGGACGACGACCAGATCGCCGGGGGCCACGGAGGTGACGGCGTCGCCGGTCTCGACGACCCGGGCGACGCACTCGTGGCCGAGGGCGAAAGGCGGCTCGATGAAGCCGTGACCGGCCAGGATGGCTGAGTCCACGTCACAGGGGGTGGCGGCGACGGGCGCCACGATCGCCTCGCCGTCGGACCGGAGCTTCGGGTCGGGCACTTCACGCCACTCGACGGTGCGCCGGGCGACATAGGTCAGTTCACGCATCGGTCCGCTGCCCCTTCGCGAGAGCCACGAGGTCGGCGTGGCGGATGACGGCACCGTCGGCGCCCCAGGTGCCGTCGGGCTGTTCGTGCACCAGGACCCACACGCGCAGGGCGTCGCCCGGGGCGAGCCCGGCGGCGGACAGGACGGTCCGGGTCACCTCCTCGACCAGTCCGGCCTTGCGGCGCTCGGACAGGGCGCCCTGCGGGACGGTGACCTCCACCAGGAAGCGCGGGGCGTCGTCCTCGGCGGTCCGCTGGGCGCCCTCGGGCAGCTCGACGAGGTAGCTCCACGCCTGGGCGCGGAAGAACGCCGTGTCGGGGGCGCCCTCCCAGCGCAGCAGCACGGCGGCGAGTTCGCGCTGGACGCTGCCGCGGCCCTCTTCCGTCAGGGCACCGGCGGGGACCGTGAGCCGGATCATCGGCATGGGCAGACCTCTCTCCTCGTTCGTCACGTCGGGCGACGCGGATCTATGACAGTCGTTATAACGCATGGCCACGCTAGACTATGACGGCTGTTATAGCCAGTGAGGTCAGAAGGGACCGTGCACGTGACCAAGCCCAGTCCGACGGCGCGCGAGCGGATCGTGGCCGGAGCGGCCGACATGATCAGCCGGCGCGGTCTGAACGCGACGAGCATCCGCGAGACGGCCAAGCACGCCCGGGCGCCGCTGGGCTCGACGTACCACTACTTCCCCGAGGGCAAGCAGCAGTTGGCCACGGAGGCGGTGCGCCTCACGGGGGCGTGGGCCGCCCGCAGCCTGCGCAAGGAGCTGGAGGCGGGACCGGTCGCGGGACTGCGGGCCTTCCTCGACCTGTGGCGCGGGATCGTGGTGGACAGCGACTTCCGGGCGGGCTGCCCGGTCCTCGCCGTCTCGATCGAGGAACCCCCGGCGGACGAGACACCCACCGCCCTGGCGGCGGCCGCCGGCGTCTTCGAGGAGTGGGAGGGCCTGCTGGCCGGGTCGCTGCGCGAGCACGGCGCGGAGCCCGAGCAGGCGGCCCAGCTCGCGACGCTGATCGTCGCGGCGGTCGAGGGAACCGTGGCCATGTGCCGCGCCAAGCGCAGCACCCAACCGCTGGACCACACGGCCGCCCAGTTGCAGGCGCTCATCGTCGGCGCGATCCGGGACTGACCGCCCGTCCGGAGGAGAACACGGCGGCCCGGTCGATCGCCCTCGGCCCGGAGGACCCCTCCGGCCTCGCCTGACGCAGCACCGGCAGGGGCGCCTCCGCCTCGCTCGCCGGCGCGCGCCACCGGTCCACCCCGAATCCGCCCGCCGCGCACCAGGGCGCTCCCCGCACACCACCCCCCGGCCGGAAAACGCTTGGACGCCATGGCCGGCATCGCGGGACACTTCCGGACTCGACCCGAAACCTCACACATCCGTTGCGGCGATGGCCCCTGCCCGCACGCGCGGCGTGGCGGGCGGCCACAGGACGACACAGGGGTGGGATGGAAACGCCGGAAACACACAGGGTATTACCGGGCAGGCGCTCGGTACTTCTCGCACTTCGCTACTACGGGCGGGAGTTGTCCCGGCTGCGCCGGTGGGCGGCGCCCGCGATGCTGCTCTCCGCACTGGGAAACATCGGAATCAACTACGTCGCGCCACTGATCGTCGCCAGGCTCGTCGGCGACATCGCGGGGAACAAGGACGTCACGTTCGGCGCGATGCTGCCGTACGTGCTGGTCTTCGCAGGCGTCCTGCTGACCGCGGAGGCGCTGTGGCGCGTCGCCCTGCACTGCCTCACCCGTCTCGAAGCCCTGGGCATCGAGCACCTGTACGTGATCGGCATGGACGAACTGTTCGCCAAGGACGCCGCGTTCTTCCATGACAACTTCGCCGGTTCGCTGACGAAGCGGGTCCTCAGCTTCGCCTCGCGGTTCGAGCAGTTCGTCGACACGCTGACGTTCCAGATCGTGGGGAGCTTCGTGCCGCTGACGTTCGGCGCGGTGGTGCTGTGGCGCTACGAACCGCTGCTCGTCGTCGGTCTCCTGGTGATGATCGCGCTGACCGCGGTGCTGGTCGTGCCGCTCATCCGGCGGCGCCAGGCGCTCGTCGACCGGCGTGAGGAGGCGATCGCCCGGGTGTCGGGCCATGTCGCCGACAGCCTGATGAACATGGACACGGTGCGGGCGTTCGCCGCGGAGGAGCGCGAGGCCGCCGAACACCGCTCCCGGGTGGCGACGTCGCGCCGGCTCACCATGCGGTCGTGGGACTACGGCAACCTGCGCATCGACACGCTGGTCGCGCCGATGTCCGTCCTCACCAGCGCGATGGGTCTGCTGCTCGCGGTGACGCTGGCCGGTGGAACACACGGTGTGGAGGCGATCGTGGTCGCCTTCGCCTACTACACCAACGCGACCCGGATCATGTTCGAGTTCAACCAGATATACCGCAGGCTGGAGAGCTCGATGACGGAGGCCGCGCAGTTCACCGAACTGCTCCTGGTGCCGCCGACCGTGCTCGACCCACCGACCCCCGAGCCGCTGCGGTCCCGGGCCTGCGACGTCCGCTTCGAGAAGGTGACCTTCGCCCACCGGGGCGGCCGGCCGCTCTTCGAGGGACTCGACCTGGCCGTGCCGAGCGGGGCGAAGATCGGACTCGTGGGCCGGTCCGGCGGTGGCAAGACCTCCCTGACCCGGCTGCTGCTGCGGATGACCGACATCGACGGCGGCCGCATCCTGGTCGGCGGCCAGGACATCAGCCGGGTGCGCCAGGCGGACCTGCGCGGGCGGATCGCGTACGTGCCGCAGGACCCGGCGATGTTCCACCGCACCCTGCGGGACAACATCGCCTTCGCCCGCCCGGACGCCACCGACGCCGAGATCCGACGGGCGGCCGAGGCGGCCCATGTCACCGAGTTCGCCGCGGCGTTGCCGGACGGCTTCGACACCATGGTGGGCGAGCGCGGCGTCAAGCTGTCCGGCGGTCAGCGCCAGCGCGTCGCCCTCGCCCGGGCGATCCTGCGGGACGCGCCGATCCTGCTGCTCGACGAGGCCACCAGCGCCCTGGACTCCGAGAGCGAACTGCTGGTCCAGGAGGCGCTGTGGCGGCTCATGGAGGGGCGGACCGCACTGGTGGTGGCGCACCGGCTGAGCACGGTCGCCGGCATGGACCAGCTCGTCGTCCTCGACCGCGGCCGGATCATCGAGCAGGGCACCCACCAGGAACTGCTCGCGACCGAGGGTGCGTACGCGAAGCTGTGGCAGCACCAGTCGGGCGGCTTCCTGGACGACACTCCCGGGCGAGCCGAGGTGCTGTAGCGCGCGGGGTGGTTCACCTCCGTGCGCGGGCCGCCAGGGCCTCCAGCAGGAGGTCCACAGCCGGTTCGAAGGAGCTGTCCGCCATCGCGGGCAGCTCCCGCCGCACCGCGGTCAGGGACGGGTACGCCGTCGGATCGAGGTCCTGGTAGACGTCCCGCCACGACCGATGGTCGGCCTCGCGCTGCTGCGGGGTAAGCGCGTGGAACGCCGCCTCCGTGGCGGCGTGGCTGAGGACGGTGTCGATGAAGGCCAGGTAGAGCCGTGCGGCGTCGGCCGGCGGGAAGCCCGCGGTGAGCAGCAGGCCGATCCCCGTCTCGACGGCACGGATCTCGTTCCGGCGCCGGGTCACGCGGTGGGCGGCCATGGCGGCCGCCCGCGGATGGGCGAGGTATCCCGCGCGGACCCTCAGGGCCATCTCGCGCAGCGAGGCCACCCAGTCGTCCCCCGGGGTGAAGCCGGCCATGGCGTCGCCGATGATCCGGTCGGCGATGGCGAGCACCAGGTCGTCGGTGCCGTGGAAGTAGCGGTACAGCGCCGTCGGGTCGCAGCCCAGGGCCGCGCCGAGCCGGCGCACGCTCAGCGCCTCGGGCCCGTGCTCGCCGATGAGCCGCAGCGCGGTCTCAACGATCAGGTCCTCCGACAGCAGGACTCCCGAACGGGTCGGCCTTCGACGCCGGCGTTCCTGCGGGACACGGGTGGTCATGACCCGGACTCCTCTCCTCGCGCACCGGGGTCTTCTCGCGCGCCGGCGGCTTCTCGCCGACCGGAGGCTTCTCGCGTAACGCAGTGAACGGCCCTTGTCGCCTTACGTCAACAGGGTTGACCCAATATGGCCACCGGCTGTTCCATCACAGTCCCGCGCGGCTCTTCCCACCCCGTCCCCGAGGAGCCAGTCATGTCGTCCGCACCGCCCCCGCCCCGTCCCGCGCTGCGCCGTTCCCTCGGCGTCGTCGACGGCGTCGCCATCGCCGCGTCCAGCACCGCGGCCACCACCAGCATCGCCATCGGCATGGGCACGATCGCGACCGTCGTGGGCCTGCAGGCTCCGGCGCTCCTGCTGCTGGCGTTCCTGCCGGTGCTGGGCATCGCCCTCGCCTACGCCCGGCTCAACCGCTCCGAACCCAACTGCGGCAACGGCTACACCTGGGTCGGCAGATCCCTCGGCCCCTGGCCCGGCTTCCTCACCGGCTGGGTGACGCTGGTCGGCTCGGTCATCTTCTGCGCCTACACCAGCGCGATCATGGGCTCGGTCGTGCTGGCCTTCGCCGACAAGGCCGGTCTGCACAGCCTGGCGGGCGTCGCCCTCGATCCGACGTCCACCGGCGTGTGCACGGCGGTCGGACTGGTGATCCTGCTGGCCCTCACCGTCCTGGCCGTCACCGGTGTCCGCGGTGCGACCCGGTTCCAGTTCGCCCTGCTGGTCTTCGAGTACGCGGTGCTGCTCGGCTTCTGCGGCTGGGCCCTGCTCACCGGCGACCACGCGGTGTCGCTGTCCTGGTTCAACCCGTTCGAGATCTCCAGCGGCACCGCCTTCGCCCAGGGCATGGTCCTCGCGGTGTTCTTCTTCTGGGGCTGGGACGCGGCGTTCAGCGTCAACGAGGAGACGAAGGATCCGGGCGACTCGGCCCGGGGCGGGCTCATCGCCCTGTTCGCGATGCTCGGCCTGTTCCTCTTCGCCTCGGTCGCCTTCCAGCGGGAGATGAGCCTGGCCGAGCTCGTCCGCAACGGCCCGCAGGCCCTCCCCTACCTCGGGGAGAAGCTGGCCGCCGAACCCTGGGCGACCCTGCCCCTCATCGCCCTGATGTTCTCCGCCGTCGCCTCCGTGCAGGCCACGCTGATCCCCACGGCACGCGGCCTGCTCGCCATGGGCCGCGACCGCACCATGGGCCCGCTGTGGACCCGGGTCCACCCGCGCTGGGGCACGCCCGCCGCGGGAACCGCCGTCGTGATGTCCGTCGCCGCCGTGATCGCCGTGCTCGCCTTCGCGATCCCCAAGCTGAGCGACATGCTGCTGGCCGCCGTCAACGCCATCGGCCTGATCGTGGCCCTCTACTACGGCCTCACCGCGCTCGCCTGCGCCGTGCGGTTCCGTGCCGCGCGGCACGAGGGGGCGCGCGAGGCGCTGCTGGCCGTCGTCGTGCCGGCCGGGTCCGGGCTGGTGCTGCTGGGCCTCGGCGGCTATCTCGGATACTCGTACCTCACCATGAGCGATCACTTCGAACTGAGCCCGGACAACGGCTGGTTCATGTTCTCGCTGCCCGCCGTGACCGTGCTCGCCGGCCTCGGCATGGCCGCCGTGGCCAAGTACGTCCGGCGCTCGCCCTACTTCACGACCGGGCGCGTCACCGACGCCGAGGCCCTGACCCTGCCGATGGACCGCACGGCGGTCTGACCCTCATGGAGTTCACCCCCATGTCACACCCCCCTGCCCCGGGACCCGCGGACCTCGTTCTCACCGGCGGCCCCGTGCACACCGTCGATCCGGCCCGCAGCCGCGCCACCTCGGTGGCCGTGCGCGGCGGGCGGATCGCCGCCGTCGGGCACGACGAGGTGCGCGAGCTGATCGGGCCGCGCACCGAGGTCGTCGACCTCGCCGGGAAGCTGCTGCTGCCGGGCTTCCAGGACGCCCACGTCCATCCGATGGGCGCGGGCCTCGAACTCGGCCTGTGCCACCTGGGCGACACCACCGACGCGGACGAGTACCTGCGCAGGATCGCGGCCTACGCCGACGCGCACCCGGACGTCGAGTGGATCACCGGGGGCGGTTGGTCCCTGGAGGCGTTCCCCGGCGGCTCCCCCACGGCCGACGCCCTCGACGCGGTCGTCCCGGACCGCCCCGTCTTCCTGCCCAACCGCGACCACCACGGCGCCTGGGTCAACAGCCGGGCCCTGGAGCGTGCGGGCATCGACGCCCGGACCCCCGACCCCGCCGACGGCCGGATCGAGCGCGACGCCGAGGGCAACCCCACGGGGATGCTCCAGGAGGGCGCGGTCCACCTGGTGGGCCGGCTGGTGCCCGACCCCACGCCACAGGAGCAGCTCGCCGGTCTGCTGCGCGCCCAGGCCGTGCTGCACGCGCACGGCGTCACCGCCTGGCAGGACGCCATCGTCGGCACGTACGCCAACCTGACCGACCCGGCTCCGGCGTATCTGACGGCGCTGGACCGGGGCCTGCTCACCGCGCGGGTCGTCGGCGCCCTGTGGTGGGACCGCGAGCGCGGCGCCGAGCAGATCGGCGAACTCGTCGCCAGGAGGGAGGAGCTGAGCCGGGACCGGTTCCACGCCGGGACCGTGAAGATCATGCAGGACGGCATCGCCGAGAACCACACCGCCGCCATGCTGTCCCCCTATCTGACCGGCTGCGGTTGCACCTCGGACAACAGCGGCATCAGCTTCGTCGAGCCGGGCGAGCTGCGGAAGTACGTCACCGAACTGGACGCCCACGGCTTCCAGGTGCACTTCCACGCGCTCGGCGACCGGGCGGTGCGTGAGGCGCTGGACGCCGTGGAGTCCGCCCGGGCCGCCAACGGCAGCCGCGACACACGGCACCACCTGGCGCACCTCCAGGTCGTCCACCCCGCCGACCTGCCGCGCTTCCGGGCCCTGGGTGCGAGCGCCAACCTGCAGATGCTGTGGGCCGCGCACGAGCCGCAGATGGACGAACTGACCCTGCCCTTCCTGGGCGCGGAACGCGGCGCCTGGCAGTACCCCTTCGGGGACCTGCTGCGCGCCGGCGCGACCCTCGCGGCCGGCAGCGACTGGCCCGTCAGCAGTCCCGACCCCCTCCAGGCCATCCATGTCGCCGTCAACCGCGTCTCCCCCGAGGCCCCGGACGGCACCCCGGCCTTCTTCCCGCAACAGCGCCTCGACCTGGGCACCGCCATGGCCGCCTACACGGCGGGCAGCGCTCATGTGAACCACCTCGACGACATCACCGGCAGCATCACCGTCGGCAAGGCGGCCGACCTGGTCGTCCTCGACCGCGACCCGTTCGCGGGTCCGACCGAGGAGATCGCCGCGACCCGGGTCCTGGAGACCTTCGTCGAGGGGCGGAGGGTCCACACCGGCACCTGAGGCGTGTTCCAATGCTCCGGGGTCCGGATGTCACGGAGGGGGATGAGGCGCCGTGGGGTCGTCGGGGGACGGGGTCATGCGGTCCGTGGTGTGGATACTGCTCGCCGTCGTGACGCTCGGCGTCGGAGTGGCGTCGGCCCGCGAGATCGGTGGGGCGCTGGACCGGGAGCGGGAGTACCGCGACGCGCCGGCCTGCGCGGCGGTTCCCGTCGAGGCGTCGGGGTGCGTGTGGGAGCAGGAGTTCACCGTACGGAGCGCCGCCATGAACCGCGGGAAGCGGGGCGAGGCCCCGGAGGCGGAGCTGGTGTTGCCGTCGGACAAGCCGTGGGAGGTGACGTTCCGGCGGACCGAGCCGGTGATGTCCGAGATGGCGCCAGGCGAGAAGGTGGTCGGCGTGATCTGGCACGGGCAGGTCGTCGAGGTGCGGGACGCCGAGGGGCGTCGGCAGCAGACGTCCGACGGGCCGGTGGGATGGCCCGAGGACCGTCTGGGCGGCGCGCTGGCCTGCGTCTCGTTCGGCCTGGCGGCCCTCGTCGGCGGGGTGTGGCCGCTCTTCGCGCGGGGCGACGAGCGTCGCGTGAAGGCGGCGAAGATGGTGCGGTGGCACGGCGTCGGCCTGGGCGCGACGGCGATTCTGACGCTCTGGGCGCAGGCGGCCAACGACTGGCCGCTCTGGGCCGTTCCGGTGATCTGGGGACCGCTCGCGCTGCTGATCCTGGCGTCCATGACGGCTTTCGCCCTCGGCGCGCTGCGCGGCGAGCTGGACGACGACGCACCCGCCCCGCAGCAGCCGGAGCCACAGGCCTCGTGACCGCGTGCCGCTCCGGTCTGCCGGGCGTGCACGCAACTGTGGGCGACGTCGTCCCGGCACGGAAGACGCGGCCCGCGCCTCTTCGCCGTCCGGGCACGCGGCGTGCGGCATGCGACGCACGTCCGCGGCCGCGCCGCCGCACGCGCGCAGCGGGGGCCGGGAGGACCCGCCCCGCAGACTCCCCGACCGCCGGCCGCGTTGCCGCTCAGGTGTGCCGGGCGCGCACGGGGCTCTGGGCGATGTCGTCCGGGCACGGAAGACGCGGCCCACGCCTCTTCGCCGTCCGGGCACGCGGCGTGCGGCATGCGACGCACGTCCGCGGTCGCGCCGCCGCACGCGCGCAGCGGGGGCCGGGAGGACCCGCCCCGCAGACTCCCCGACCGCCGGTCGCGTTGCCGCTCAGGTGTGCCGGGCGTGGACCGGACTGTGGGCGACGTCGTCCGGGCACTCCCGGTGCGGCTCCCGCGTGCGCCGGTCGCGCCGCCAGTCGTACGCCGCGAGGGCCAGGGACGCGGCCATGCCGAGGAGCCCGGCGGCCATCGCGAGGAAGAGGGCGCCGCGGTAGTCGTCGCTCCTGCTGCCGAGCACCAGGTAGTAGAGGCCGGGCAGGGCGGCGGTGCCCACCGCGGCGCCGAGCCGTTGCCCCGTCTGCAGGGCGCCGCCCGCCGCTCCCGCCATGTGCACGGGCACGTCGCGCAGCGTCATGGTGATGTTGGGGGAGATCACGCACCCTCCGCCGACACCGCCGAGGAACAGGACCGGGGCGGCGATCCAGGGCGCGACGTCGAGGGGCGCGAAGCGCAGCAGCAGCGCGGTGCCGCCCAGCCCGAGGATCACGCCCGTGAGCCCGCCCACGGTGAGCAGGCGGCCGAGCCGGTCCACGAGCCGCCCGGAGACGGCCGCCGCGACGGCCGAGCCGAGGGCGAAGGGGGTCACGGCAAGGCCCGACTGCAGCGGGGAGAAGCCCAGGCCGTGCTGGTAGAAGAGGGCGAAAACCAGCCAGACGCCGCTGAAGCCGATGAAGTAGAGCGTGCCGACGCCGGCGCCGACGGCGTAGCCGCGCACGGTGGTGAACAGGCGCGGATCGAGCAGCGGCTGGGTACCGCGGTGCAGCAGCCGGCGCTGCCAGCGGGTGAAGACGAAGAGCAGCGCGGCACCGGCCAGGAACATCCACCACAGCCCGGTGAGTCCACCGGCCTCCGCCTGGACCAGCGGGTACATGAGCGCGAGCACGCCGAGGCCGAGGAGCAGGACACCGGGCAGGTCCACGTGTTCCCGGCCGGAGCGCCGGGTGCGGGGCAGCAGGCGGCGACCGAGGAGGACCGCGAGGATGCCGATGGGGACGTTGACGTAGAAGATCCAGCGCCAGCCCTGGGCGCCGTCGGCCAGGGCGAGGATCAGGCCGCCGGTGAGGGGGCCCACCGCGGAGGAGATGCCGACGGTGGCGCCGAAGAACCCGAAGGCCCGGCCGCGTTCGCCGCCGCGGAACATCTGCTGGATGAGCGCGGAGTTCTGCGGGGCCATGAATCCGGCCGCCAGGCCCTGGGCGAGCCGGGCCACCACCAGCAGGGTGATGTTCGGGGCCGCTCCGCAGGCCGCGCTGAAGAGGACGAAGCCGCTGAGGGCGATCAGGAAGATGCGGCGCCGGTCCAGGGCGTCGCCGAGGCGGCCGGCGGTGACGAGGGCGAGGCCGAAGGAGAGGGCGTAGCCGGACACCACCCACTGCACCTCGGCCGCCGAGGCGTGCAGCTGCTGCTGGATCGTGGGCAGGGCGACGGCCACGATCGACACGTCCAGCAGGCTCATGAAGCCGGCGACCAGCGTGACCCACAGGGCCCGCCACCGGTTCGGGTCCGGCGCGTAGCCGTCGGGCTGCCCGCCCTGGTCCCGGCCGCCGGCCGCCGACGCTGTCACTTGGGCTCCTCTCACCGGGCACGCACCCGGCGGAACAAGTTCCCCCACCGGGCCGGGGGCACACACCCGCCCCGGAGATCCTCCCGGACGGCGCAGTGACCCGCGACCCGGCCTGAGCGCCCGATCATCACGTTCCGTGATCAACCGGACGCCGCGCGAAGAGGGTCGTTTGAGCGCGCGAGATTCGTGCAGGCGTTGTGCTTGGAACGAAGACCGGCGAAAGGAACCACGTGATGGCGGCGCCCGACAACGACGAGTCGGTGGATCCCGCGGCTGTGAGACGACACCGCGTGCTGTTCCGGGCGATCGAGAAACGACGTCATCCGAAGCTGCGCCGCAGCGACATCACCGTGACCGACGAAGCGGCGGTCAAGCGCGCCACCAAGGCCGCCGCCCTCGGCAACGCGATGGAGTGGTACGACTTCGGCATCTACAGCTATCTGGCGGCGACGATCGGGAAGGTCTTCTTCCCCTCGGGCAGCGACACCGCCCAGTTGCTCGGCTCCTTCGCGACGTTCGCGGTGGCCTTCCTGGTGCGTCCGCTCGGCGGCATGGTCTTCGGGCCGCTCGGGGACAAGGTCGGCCGCAAGCGCATCCTCTCCCTCACCATGATCATGATGGCGGTGGGGACCTTCGCCATCGGTCTGGTCCCCTCGCACGCCGTGATCGGTCTGTGGGCCCCGGCCCTGCTGATCTTCTTCCGGCTGGTGCAGGGCTTCTCGACGGGCGGGGAGTACGGGGGTGCCTCGACGTTCATCGCGGAGTACGCGCCCGACAAGCGGCGCGGCTTCTTCGGCAGCTTCCTGGAACTCGGCACGCTCGCCGGCTACGTCGGCGCCTCCGGCCTCGTCGTCGTCCTGCAGACCCTTCTGAGCGACGACCAAATGCTGTCGTGGGGCTGGCGCGTGCCCTTCCTGGTCGCGGCCCCGCTCGGCCTCATCGGCCTCTACCTGCGGCTCAAGCTGGACGAGACGCCCGCCTTCCAGAAGCTGGAGGGCGGCCAGGCGAAGGCGAGCGAGGCCGCCGACGCCGTGGAGACCTCGGCCGCCGCCGACCTCGGGAAGATCTTCACCCAGTACTGGCGGCCGCTGCTGCTGTGCCTCGCGCTGGTCGCGGCGTACAACATCACCGACTACATGCTGCTGTCGTACATGCCGACGTACCTGTCCGACGAGCTGGGCTATGCCACCAACCACGGCCTGCTGATCCTGGTCGTGGTGATGGTGCTGCAGATGTGCCTCATCAACCAGGTCGGGCGGCTCTCGGACCGCTTCGGGCGCAAGCCGCTGCTGATGGCGGGGATGCTCGGCTTCCTTGTCCTGTCCCTGCCGTCGTTCCTGCTGATCCGGCAGGGCAACGTCGTCCTCATCACCCTGGGCCTGCTGCTGATGGGGCTCTCCCTGCTGCCGATGCTCGGCACGATGTCGGCGGCGCTCCCGGCGATATTCCCCACCCAGGTGCGCTACGGGTCGCTCTCGGTGGCCTACAACCTCGCCACCTCGATCTTCGGCGGCACGACACCTCTGGTGATCACCGCTCTGATCAGCGCCTTCGACTCGACCCTCATGCCGGCGTACTACGCCACGGGCGCCGCGGTGATCGGTGTCATCGCGGTGCTGTGCATGCGGGAGACCGCCAACAAGCCGCTGGCCGGCTCCCCGCCGTCCGTGGAGACGGAGGCGGAGGCGGAGGAACTCGTCCAGGCGCAGTCCCCCCAGCCCAAGTTCTGAGACCCCGTGGAATGCCCCGTCCGCCGTCGCGGGCGGGGCATTCCGCGGTTGGGTCCGGTCAGGCCGGGAACGCGGTGCGCACTACGACTGTCGAGGCGAGGCCGGTAAGGCGATGACCGAGTACGAACGTTCCCGCACGATGCCCGCGCAGCCCGAGCACGTCTTCGACCAGGCCGCGAACGTCGGACGGCTGGACAGCTGGCTGCCGGAGGCCCTGCACGTGGAGGCCGAGGAGCTGCCCGCCGTCACCGTGCACGAGGACCGCACCGACGAGGACACCTCCGCCGTGCTGCGCGCCCGGCGGGAGCAGATGCGGCTCGAGTGGGGCACCCGTGACCAGGGCGGCTACGCGGGCTGGCTCCAGGTCGCCGGTCTCGACGGCGGCGCCAGTGAGGTGACCGTGCACCTGTCGTTCTTCGACGCCGGCCACGACCCGGGCGAGCGCGCCGTCGCCGATGCCCTGGACACCAGCCTGCGGCGGCTGGAGGAGCAGGTGCGGCTGCACGTCGACCATCCGGCCGGCTGACCCGCCGTGGCGCGCGTGAGGCAGTACGCCGTCGCGGCGTCCGGGCAGGGGACCGACGAGGAGGAGGGCCGGCGCCGGCTGCCCTCCGGTGAGGTGCACGCCTGGGAGCCGGGCCGCAACGAGACGGTCTGCGGCCTGTCCCCCAGCCGCTCCCGGCTGGTCCGCTCCCCGCACGTCGGCCGGCCGGACACCTCCCCGGAGTCCGGCGGCGCCGCGGACCGGGTGCGGCGCCCGTGCCCGCGCTGCTGCTCGGTGGCGGGACGCCGCGGGCCGGACGCCCGCCCGCGGTGGCGGCGCATCGATCCAAGGCCGTGAAGGCGCCGGAACCGGTGGGCAGGAAAGCCGTCGTTCACCCGGGGTCCCGGGGCCGTCCGACACCGGCCGGGACACGGCCGGCCGCGGCGCATCCGCACAGCGGGCCGGGGGCCGGGTCGTCCGGGTGGGCCGCGCGGAGACCGTCACCCGCGCGCGGCGCCGGGCCGGGGCGCGCCGTCAGGGACGAGCGGGGCGTCGTCCGCGCCTCCCGCGTGGCTCCAGGTACGCATCCGCCGCCGGTGAGGGAAGCTCAGCGTTTCCCGGAGTCGTCCCGCTGGGCCTGCCGCCCCGCCGCGGCGACATCCCGCATGGCCAGCAGAAACCGCCGCACGACCGCCAGTTCCGCCTCGTCGAACGACCGCATCGAGTCGACCATCTCGTGGATCAGCGGCCCGAAGAAGGACCAGCCCAGCCGGACGGCCTCGTCCTGCACGACGAGCAGCACGCGTCGGCGGTCCCGGGTGTCCCGCTCCCGGCGTACACGACCGAGCCGCTCCAGCCGGTCGACCAGGGCCGTGGTCGACGCCGAGTTCACCCCCAACTGCGCACCCAGCCACCCGGGCGTGGCCCGCACACCCTCCCGGCCTGCGTCGAGCAGGTGGATCAACGCCCGTACATCCGTGGGGTGGAGCCCGTTGCGTCCGGCGAACTCGGCCGCGAACAGGTCCAGTTCCATCGTCACGACCCGCAGCAGATGAACCAGTCGCAGACCGGGATCCTGGTCGTCCATGCTTCACTCCCCTAATATCTCGCCTGTCGAGAGTATCGGTGAACGAGTCATACGGGTGGGGACATGGATGACACGGCAGCGTTCTTCGCGGCGTACGACGCCGTCCTGCGACGGTGGCCCGTGGAGGTGGAGGGCGTCGACGTCCCCACCCCCCTACGGCAGCACCCGGGTCCACGTCGCCGGACGTGAGGACGGCGCTCCCCTCGTTCTGCTGCCCGGCGGCGGAACGACCTCGACCGCCTGGTTCGCCAACGCCGGCGCCCTGGCCCCCGCTCACCGGATCCATGCCGTCGACCTCATGGGCGACATCGGCCGCAGCGTGCACGACGGAGCACCGCTACGCGGCGCCGCCGACCTGATGGCCTGGCTCGACTCCCTCTTCGACGAGCTGAAGCTGGACGGCGCGCATCTGTGCGGCCACTCCTACGGGGCCTGGATCGCCCTCACCTACGCACTGCACGCGCCTCATCGGCTCGGCAGGCTCGCCCTGCTCGACCCGGTCGGCTGCTTCACCGGCATGAGCCCGCGCTACCTCGCGCAGGCCCTGCCGATGCTGCTCAAGCCCACCGCCGAGCGCGTACGCGCCGTCCACCGTTGGGAGACCGGCCGCGACCCCGAGGATCCGGTGTGGCAGGCGTTCCTGGGGAGCACCGCCTCCGCGCACCGTTCGAAGGTCGTGGCGCTGCGCCGCCCCGCGGAGCGGGATCTCGCGACGTGTGCCGTCCCGGCCCTGGTCGTCCTGGCCGAACACAGCAGGGCTCACAACCCGCGGCGTGCGGCGGCCGCCGCACGGCGGCTCCTGCCCGGGGCGAGCGTCGTCATGCTGCCCGGTGCCACCCACCACTCCCTGCCCACCGAGCGACCCGCCGAACTCAACCGGCTGCTGGCGGAGTTCCTGGCCTGACCCCGCCGGCCCGCGTCCGCACCCCTAGCCGGCGGTACCGTCGGCACCTGCCATCGGCGACGGCCCGCGGTCCTGCCCGTTGCACACCGAGGAGGCGCCGCACGCGCCCCGGGGTCGGATGGGGACGCCGTTGGCCCGCAGGACCTCGCGGACGTCCAGGATCAGGGAGAACACCTCGCGGTTGCGGTCCTCGCCCTGCTCGTCCCAGGCCCGCTGCTCGGCCTCGACGGCCATCCGGTCCTCGGCGAACACCCGCTCGGTGAAGCGCCTGATGAGCGGCCAGGCCAGGTGCAGAGCGCCGGGAATCCGGGGCTTCTCGATCATGAGCAGGCCGAAGGTGTGGCAGCGGCGCTGCGCGGCGTCCTCGGGCACGTAGGCGACCCAGAGGCAAAAGGCCGGCCGCTCGGCGTTCTCCGGGACCAGGTCGAGGGTCTGGTACGGATACGAGGTGCGGATCGTCATGACGTCCCGGGAGTCGCTGCCGCCGATGCCCTCGGAGGCCAGCAGGCTGGCCCCGCGATTCCGCTTGCCCCCGGCATGACTGAACAGGTACCTGGCCTCCACCGACCGCTCGTCGGTCCGGAAGTCGAGCAGTTCGGGGTGGAGTCTGCCGACCACGCCCCGGTGGAGGAACTGGTGGTTCATGTCGAGCAGGTTCTCGTGCATGAACGAGTAGTGGCAGCGCACGGTCCGGGAGTACGTCATCGTCCTGTACCGCGGCGAGCCGAACGCCGGCAGGTCGGGCAGCGGGGCGGCGGCCGCCTTGTCCGGGTCGCCCGGGAACACGAACACCAGGCCGTACGCCTCGCGGACGGGGTAGCCACGCACGCCGCGCGGCGGCCGGCCGTCGCCCTTGGAGAGGTACGGGATCTGCGAGATGCGGCCGTCGCCCCGGTAGGCCCACGCGTGGTAGCAGCAGCGCAGGGCCTCGCCCTCCACGACGCCCATGCTCAGCGGCACCTGACGGTGGGCGCACCGGTCCTCCAGCGCGTACACGGTGCCGCTCTCCCCGCGGTAGAGCGCGATGCGCTCACCGGCGAAGACCGCCGCGAACGCCCGCTTGCTGCGCACGTTCTTCGACAGGGCGACCGGGTACCAGAAGTCCGGGTTCGCCCCGACGCGCCGGAGGTCGACCGTGCCGGTACTCGGGTCACGGTGCGCCGCGGGCTCTGCGGCCCCGGCAGGGAAGGTCCCGGCCTCGTCGGTCTCGGTCATACCTCTCCCTCACGCGTACGGGCAGCGACAGCCGCGCGTCGCGTCGGGCAGCACCGGGCTGCCGATGCGGGCGCCCCGGCACCGTCCATGCTGACCGCGACGCGCCGCTCACGCCCTGCCCGGCGCGTACGAACGGGTGACTGGAACGGGGTGCCTAGAGGTCGAGCGCGGGGAGATCGGCCAGGCCGGTGTCGAGCATGATGCGCTCCACGGTCCGGGGCAGGGTGCTGTCGGCGCCGATCACGGTCTCGACGCCGCCGGGCAGCAGGTCGAGTTCGCGGTACCAGTCGCGCAGCTGCGCCTCGCCGACCTCGTGCGCGATCGGCTTGGTGGCATGGCGCAGGAGGGTCTGCTCGAACGGCACGTGCAGGTAGTACGCGTGGGTCGGCCCGCGATGGTCGGCCCGCAGCCGGGTGAGCATCTCGCCGTAGTGGTCCGCGTACAGGATCCCTTCGACCACGACGTGGTACCCGGCGTCGAGGGCGTAGCGGGCCGTCAGATCGATCAGGCCGATGTTCGCCGCGCCGGGCCGGTCCCTCTCCCGCAGCACGATCCGGCGCAGATTGTCCTGCCCGACGAGCGCCAGCCCCCGCCCGAACCTCTCCCGGATCCCGGCCGCGACGGACGACTTCCCGGTGCCGCTGTTGCCCCGCACCACGACCAGCCGGGTCTGCTCCGTCCCCACCGTCGCGGAGGAGCCCGGACTACGAGACACGGTGCGGGCGTTCGGGAGCCGCGTCGGCCCTCACCCGTTCCGGTCTGCGCCCTTGCGCCGGGCCTGACGGCCACAGCCACGGGCGTCTGCGGGTGCGGCCCGCGACATCCGGGCCGTGCGCGGCCGCCACCGCCGTCATGACCGGCCATGCGAGGAAGGTCGTGGCGAGCTGGGCGAGGGCCCCGTCCGTGCCGATCGCGACGACCGCGAACACGGCGGGGAAGACGAGCGCACCGAGCAGTGCGCTCACGAGCGTGAATCCCCACGGGCGGGTGACGACGCGGGACGCGAGGGCCAGTCCACCCGCGAGGACCAAACCCATGAGCACGCCGGCGAGCAGGCTTCCTCCGGTGAGGAGCCCGCCGTAGCGCAGGTCCCGGGCGGCGAGCCGGGTGTCCCCGCCGGGGCGGAGGAACTCCACCAGGGCCACCCCCAGGGCGAGCGCGGCCCACGGGAGGACCGGAGCGCACGCCAGGAGCAGGCCCACCCGCACACCGCGCCCCGCGATGCCGCGTCTCTCGGCGCGCTCCACGTCAGGGCCTCACCAGTCCGCCGACCCACCAGTCGTGGGGACGGCCGTCGTTGGCGATGCCGCGGTTGCGCAGCGTCCCTTCGACGGTGAAGCCCAGCCGCTCGGCGACGGCGCGCGAGCCGGTGTTCCCGGTCATGGCCCACCACTCGATGCGGTGGACGTCGAGCGTGGCCCACCCCCAGTCGCACAGTGCCCGCGCGGCCTCGACCGAGTAGCCCCGGCCGCGCTGCTCCTTGACCGCCCAGTAGCCCAGTTCGTAGACGCCCTGGCTCACCTTGGTGAGGCAGTACGAGCCGACGAGGGCCGAGGTGTCCTTGCGGAACGCTCCGAGGATGTAGTCCTTGTCGGTGGCCCAGCCCTCGGCCCACTCCTCGCAGACCTTCTTCTCGGCGTCCTGCCGCCCGAAGGGCACGGGGACCGGTGTGTAGAACTGGATGTCCTGGTCCTGGCAGGCGTCGTACACCGCGTCCACGTCGCCCGTGTCGAACGCCCTCAGCACGAGACGCCCGGTCTCAAGTGTCACTGGATCCACCGCGTCAGTATGAGCGCCGCCCAGGGCCCACGACCAGCGAATATCACTGCGGATCGCGTCGGCGCGCGTCGCCCTGCGGGTGCCGGAGTCGTGAGGTCCGCCTAGGGTCGAGGAGATGTTCCGCGCCCGGCACCACCGACGCGGGCGCCGTTTCGACGGAGACAGGGAGCGTGGTCGGTGTGTCCCAGAATCGCCGGTTGATCCTGAGCTCGCCGTCCGAGGTCTGGGACCTGCTGTCCGACGGCCGTCGCTACGGGGAATGGGTCTCCGGCACACAGCAGGTCACCGCCGCCGACCCGCACTGGCCGGAGGTCGGAGCCCGTCTCCAAGTCCGCGTCGGCCTGGGCCCGTTGACGCTCGACGACGTCTGTGTCGTACGCATCTGTGAGCCCCGGCGCCGTCTGGAGCTGGAAGCCAAGGCGGACCCCTTCGGCGCGGCCCGCATCGCCATGAACCTGATCCCCTGGGGCGAACACACCCTCCTCGTCCTCGACTGGCATCCCCTGCGGGGCCCCGGCATCCGGATGCACGGGCTCCCGGTCGACTACTTCGTCTCGATCCGCAACGGCATGATGCTGACGAAGCTGGCCCGGATCGCCGTACGCGAGCACCGCGACAGCGCCGGCAGCGCACCGCAGGGCGCCCGCAGCGGCTGAGAACGGGTGCAGCAGAGCGCGGTCAGGCGGACGAGGGCGGGGGCGGGGCGTTCCAGGCAGGGCTCTCCAGCTCTCCCCCGGGGCTCGGCGCCGGTCAGCTCCCGGGGATGCGCAGAGCCAGGACGGCGACGTCGTCGTCGTTCCCGGCGGGGCGGACGCGGCGCAGGAGCTGGTCGGTGAACGAGGCCAGGGGCCGGTGGGCGAGGGCGGCGGCGTGCTGGCTCAGTTGTTTCAGTCCCTCGTCGAGGGTGCGGCGGGGCGCTTCGATGAGACCGTCGGTGTACAGCACCAGGGTGGAGCCGGGCGGGAGCTGCGCGGTGGCGTCCGGGCGCCGGGTGCCGGTCTGGGTGCCCAGGAGGATGCCGTGGCCGTCGGTGAGGTACTCGGCCAGACCGTCCCGGCTGATCAGCAGCGGCGGGGGGTGGCCGGCGTTGGTCCAGGAGAGTTGCCAGTGGCCGTCGTCGGCCGGTTCGATCCGGGCGAAGATCGTCGTGGCCATGGTGACGTCGGTGATGTGCTGGATCGCCTCGTCGAGCCGTTCGACGATCCGGCTGGGCGGTTCGTGCTGGGACCAGGCGTAGGCGCGGAGCATGTTGCGGACCTGCGCCATGCCGGCCGCCGCCTCCAGGTCGTGGCCGACGACGTCTCCGATGGCCAGGGCGGTGGACGCGTCGGACAGGGGGAAGGCGTCGTACCAGTCGCCGCCGACCTGTGAGGCGTCCGGTGCGGGCAGGTAGCGGACGGTCATCTGAAGGCCCGCGACACCCGGCATCTGCGGCAGCAGATGGTTCTGCATGGTCTCGGCGACCTTGCGCTGGCGCTGGTAGAGGCGGGCGTTGTCGAGGGCGAGGCCGGCACGGCGTGCGATGTCCTCGATCAGGGGGAGGTCCACGGGTGTGAAGGGTGCCGGGTTCTCGTCGCGGCCCAGGGTCAGCGCTCCCAGGACCGCGCGGGTGCTGCGGATGGGCGCGATGGCCGCGGAGTGCATGCCCGTGGCGTCGAAGAGGCGGCGCTGCTCGACCGCGATGCCGGAGTCCGGTGCCCCCTGGTAGGTCTGCGGGCCGGCCAGATTGGAGGCGACGCCGCGCAGGGCTCTGGAGAGCGGCATCGGGGATTCCTCGGGGATCGGCGGCATCGGCCCCTGCAAGTCCTCGCGGTGCGTGAGCGTGACGCCGTCGGCGTGGACCACGACGGTACGCCACACCTCGTCGCGCTCGGTGATCAGGTCGACGACCGCCCAGTCCGCGAGGCGGGGCAGGACCAGCGCGACCAGCCTGCGCAGCGCCTCGTCGACGTCGAGCGTGGAGGTCAGCTGCGCGGTGGTCTCCGCGAGCAGGGCCAGCCGGTGCAGCTCCGAGAGCGGCTGGGCCGCCGGCTCCGGCAGCGGGTCGGGGGCCCGGTCCTGCTCGGGGGTGTGGAAGACGACGAGCGTGCAGGCGTGGCGGCCGCCCACGTCGTACGGCGTGATCAGCCAGGAGATGCGCAGGAGGGTGCCGTCGGCGCGGGCGAAGTAGTCCTCGTCGGCCTGGGCGGTGCGCCCGGCGTGGAAGGCCTGCCGCATGGCGCACTGGGTCCGCGGCAGGGGCTGCCCCTGCGCGTCGCGGTGCAGCAGGTCATGTGCGTCATGCCCCGTCAGCTCGTCGGCGGACCGGCCGAGGAGCTGCTCGGCGCGGGTGTTCGCGGCGATGATGCAGCCCTGCTCGTCCACGACGTAGGCCCCGGCGCCGATGGCCTCCAGGGTCCCGGCCGGCACGACGGACGCTGTCGGCACGGACGGCCCGTGAACGGTCTCCGTGTGCTCCAGCCCCGTCATCGCGGACTCCCTGCTGATCGGGCCGGCGTCCCTGCCGCCGGCATGCCCTGTTTGCCTGCCTCCCCGTATGCCCATACGACAGTAAAATCCACGTCGCCCGACAGCGCGCGTCCTCCCGGCGGGCCGTGCGGGCCGCTGACCTGGGGTGCCGGGAACCGGGCGGGAGGGGGCGGAGCGGTCGGAGGCGCGGCGGAGCGTGCCGGCGCGTTCGTCGCGATCAGTGCGGCTCAGGTCGGTTCGACGTCGGTGTGCAGCGGGTGGTGGTCCGAGTACGGCGTCGGATGCACGCGGTGCCTGAGGGGGACGAAGCCGCGCAGGAACACGTAGTCGAACTTGCTCTGCCAGTCGGTGGTCGGCTGACAGGTGCCGGTGGGCGACGGGTGGCACTGCGGGTCCGCGTCCGTGGCCAGTGCCCAGATCCCCGTCAGTTCGGGAGAGTCCGGCACGGCGTTGAAGTCGCCGAGCAGGATCGCCCGGTCGTGCCGGGCGACCTCCGCGGCGAGGACGCGCGTCTGGTCCGCCCGGACCGTCTCCTGACGCCGTTGGGCGAGATGCGTGTTGAAGACCCGGACGGAGCGGTCGCCCACGGTGGTGGTGACGGCCATGTACCCGCGGTCTTCGGAGCCGCCGTCGGGATACTCCACGGTCACGGGGTCCGTCATCGGTGCCGCGGAGAGGATCGCCTGGCCGAAGGCCCCCGGACTCCACGGGGTTCCCCCGCAGCGGCCCCATTTCCGCAGTACCGACCCGTACTCGACGTGGTAGACCAGCCCGTGGAGGTTCCGCAGGTACTCCCGGATCCTCTCGACGTCACGCACGCACGCTTCCTGCATGCCGATGACCTGGGGCGCGGCCGCGGCGATCTCCGCGGCCCGGTCGACGTCGCTCACCTCGCAGGGGTTGCAGATGTTCCACGTCATGACCCGGTTCGGTACGACGTCCCTGAGGGCTTCCGCGGACTGGGCCCCGGCGAAGAGGGCACCGGTCGGTGCGCTCGGGCCGACCAGCGCCATGCAGAGCGCCAGCACGGCGCCCGCGAACAACCGCACCCCCGTGCTCCTACCGAGCACCCTCGCCTCCTCACGGTGGACCCACATGGCCTCTGGGCCTTCATGAACGAGGTTATGGGACGAGGCCGTCGGCGACACACGCCCTGTGCGATCTCGTGATCGCGACGCCCCGGCCCCCTTGCAGCCGGGAACCGCCGAGGCCCGTGCCACGCTCCCCGCTCCTGGCGTCTTGGATGGTGAGGGACCAGGCTGTGCGTAGGGTGGTCGGACTGATGATCGACGCAGGCGGTGAGGCATGGACTGGCAGAAGTTCGCCGAGGAGATGGCCCTGCTCGCGCGGAGCCTGCTGAAGCAGGACTCGGTGCAGCAGACGCTGGACGAGATCGCGGCGTCGGCCGTGAAGCTGGTGGACGGCTGTGACGCTGCCGGGATCCTCGCGGTGCGCAAGGGCCGCGCCGTCACGCTGGCCTCGTACGGCGACATGGTCGAGGAATCCGACCGCCGGCAGGGCGAGCTGGGCGAGGGCCCGTGCTTCGACCTCGCCCGCCGCACCGACGAGGAGCGGGTGTTCCGGATCGTGGACATGACCAAGCCGCAGCCGGACTGGCCCCGCTACGCCGAGGCCGCGCGCGAACTGGGCATCGGCAGCATGACCGGGGTCCTGCTCTACACCCATGAGGAGGACTTCGGCGCGCTCAACCTGTACTCCCGCCGCCCCGGCACCTTCACCGAGGACATCGCGACCGCCGGCTGGCTGCTCGCCTCGCACGCCGCGGTCGCCCTCGCGGACGCCCGCACCATCGACCAGCTCGAACACGCCCTGGAGACCCGGCACGCCATCGGCGAGGCCATGGGCATCCTCAGGGAACGCCATGGGCTGAGCGACGAGGAGGCCTTCAGCGTGCTGCGGAACATCTCCCAGCATCACAACATCAAACTGCGGGACGTCGCCCAGCGGGTCAGGGACAAGCGCACCGACGATCCGGCGTGAGCGCCCTGCTCAGGTGCGGGTGAGCAGGTCGGCGACCCGGGCGATCATCTGGCTCTCGGCACCGTTGCGTACGGTCGTCGGGTGGTAGGCGAGCACGAAGCGCCGTCGCTGATCACGAGTGGAGAACGCAGCGTTCTTGTAGCCGTACGTCTCACCGGTCTTGCCCCAGAGGGTCACGCCGTTGACGGTGGCCTGCTGAAGCCCGGTGCTGTAGCGGGCCGGGGAGCCGTCCAGCATGCGCACGTCGTCCGGCGGCAGCGTGAACATGAGCCGGAGCAGCTCCGGCGGCAGCAGTTCGCCGGAGAACAGGGCGGCGAGCAGCCGGTCGAGGTCGCCCGTGGTGGAGATCATGTCGCCCTCGCCCCGGGCGGACGACTGGTCGTACGCGGTGATGTCCTCCAGGCCACCGTCCGCCATCGACAGGTAGCCGTGCACGTGTCGGCCGTGGATGCGCGGATCGTTGCCGGGTACGACGGTGTGGGCCAGGCCCAGCGGGCGCAGGATGCGGGCCGCGACGGCCTCTCCGTACGGACGGCCGGTCACCTTGTCGATGATCAGTGCGGCCAGTACGTAGTTGATGCCGCGGTACTCCTGCCGAGCCCCCGGGGCGAATTTCAGCGGTCCGTGCGTCGCTGTCGCCACCCACTCCTGCGGCGTCCAGTGATCGAAGCGGTGGCGTAGGACATCCTGAGCGGTGACCGGTTCGGGGATGCCGACGTGGTCCGGCAGCCCGCTGGTGTGATTCAGCAGGTGCGCGACGGTGACAGGCGCGAAGCGGGCCGGCAGCAGCCCCGGCAGGACGCGCCGCACCGGCGCGTCCAGCGCGACCCGGCCGTCAGCCACCAGTTGCAGCACCACTGTGGCGACGAAGACCTTGGTGATGCTGCCGATGCGGACCTTGTCGTGCACCGTCACCGGCCGTTGCGTCCTGACGTCGGCCACGCCCGAGGTGTCACGCCAGTGGCCGGCCGCGCCGCCGACTCGCAATTGGGCCGCGGTCGACGGCGGATGCTCGAGGTCGTGGATCGCCGCCCGCAGTGCGGTGCCGTCCAGTGGCGGGAGAGGCGTGGGAGGGGCGGGAGATGCGGCGGCGCGACGCGCGGGCAGCACGGCAGTGGCGGCCAGCGCGGCCGCACCGGACAGGGCGGCCCCCGCAAAGGCCCTTCGTGACATGCAAGTCGAGGTCATACCCCGCACACTGTCAGCGCGTGGGTGACCGGGCATCGGGGTCGCCCCGGAGGGATCCCCGACTGCCCCCTGACACCGGGATCCGGACACGAAGGGACTAGCGCACGAGCTTCCAGTCCTGTGAGCCGTCGGCGGCCGTGTCCTGGAGGGTCAGCGGTGCCCCGTCGGAGGCGCCGGTCAGATAGAGGGCGGTGTTCTTGAGCGCCTGGAGCCGGAAGTAGCCGTCAGAGGCCTTGACGACTTTCCAGGTTCCCGTCGCACTGTCGTCCACCCACTGGCCGATCCGCCGGCCGGCCGTCGCGCTGCCCGTCCAGATGGCCGCTGCCCTGCCGCCCGACTTGTTCAGCAGGGTCGTACCGCCGTTCGGCGCGGTCACCACGTGCCAGTACTGGGTGTCCCGCTCCGCCGCGGCCCCGGCGTCCTCCAGGACCACGTCGGGGGTGTCGCCGTTGCCGAGGTTGGCGTCGTTGGTGTTGTTGCCGGTGCCGATCACCTGGCCGGTCTTTCGGTTGACGAGCCGGTAGTAGGCACCGTCCGAGTCCCCGAGGTCGACCTCGGCGTAGGCGATCGCGGAGGCGCCCTGGTTGTTGAGGATCGCGACGCGGCCGGTGCCCCCGACGTACTGGAGGTTGCGGCTGTAGCCGGCCCGCGAGGTCGTCTGGTACTCCGTCCACACCCCGTCGCTGCGCCCGCTCTCGTTGACCCAGACGCTGCCGCTGCCCGCCGCGTTGTAGACCAGACGCCCGTCGGGAAGCCGGATCAGGACCGGACTGCCGCCGCCCACGAGCGGACGGGAACCGGCGACGACCGGCAGCGAGCCGACGGACATGCCGGTCTGGCTGCCCCGGAAGAACGTCAGCGGATCGTCGGCGATGACGTAGCGGGTGTTGGCCCCGCCGCCCCAGTATTCGAAGGTGAGCATCCACTTGCCGTCCGTCGTGGCGACGACGTTGGTCATGCCCGGCCGGCCCCCGCCGATCTCGGTCTTGCCGCCGCCCAAGTCCTGGACGGATCCGGACACGTCGACGACGGGGTCGCTCCAGGCGGCGCTTGTGCCGTCCCAGGTCCGGTGCACGAGGATCTGGCCGTGCGAGTCGGTGGCCGTGTCGTTTGCGGGGTCCTTCTTCGGGACGCCGGTGACCGGGTCGAAGCCGATGTAGTCGTTCTCGTCGGAGTAGAAGCAGACCAGCTTGCCCTTGTGGACCATCAGGTACGGCTCCCAGAGCGGATCCACCTGCCGGTGCCTGTTGGCGGCGGCGATGTTCTGCCCGACCGCGCCCGCGCTGCCGCCCTGCCAGCCCGCCGTGGCGACGACGTTGAGGACCTTCCAGCTGCGGCCCTGGTCGGTGCTGGAGTACAGGGCCATCGCCATGTCGCTGCGGTCGCCGTCGTTGGACGGGGTCCAGTCCGGGTCGGCCGCCTTGTGTTCCTCGTAGTAGGCGTCGTCACCGGAGACGACGCTCGCCAGGAGCAGCGTGCCGGCCTTGAGCGCGCCGACGCTCTGCGGAAGCACGTAGAGGTACGGGTTGGTCCAGTTGCTCGTGTACGTGGCGTACTTCGGGTCCTTCGAGAGGTACGCCGGAGCCTTGACCTCGGACAGCGGCTGCCAGCTCGTCCCGTCGTCGTCACTCTTGTAGACGGGCAGGGTCTGCCCGTCGGCGCTGCCCGACTTCGGTACGACGGTGGACTTCTCGAACGACGCCACCAGGCGCCCGCCGGGCAGTTGGGCCGTCTTCGGGTAGATCGCGCAGTTGCCCCGCCCCTTCAGGCACGCGTCACCGCCGAGCTGGTAGAGGATCCCGCCCGTCGGGTTGTACGCCTGCGCGCCGGACGCGGGGACGGCCAGCAGCGCGGCCGCCGCGCCGAAGGTGCCCAGCGCCCTTCCCAGGTTTCTTCTGTTCATAGCTCCTCCTTCAAGGGTGTGACGCCTGGTCAGGCGTCCGGGGTCGTGCCGCCGTCCTCGGCGACGAGGACGCGGACGTCCCACGGGCCCAGGTCCAGCTCCGCACCGGCCGGTACGAGGCCGCCGTTCAGGACGTCGGACGGGTCCACCGGGGACTGGACCCGCGTGGACTCCCAGCTCCGGTTGTGCATGACGAACTCCCGCCGATGGCTGAGGAAATGGCACGCCGAACACGGGCGTGCGGGGAAAGGGTGAGGACTCCCGGGACGGGAAGATCACGGGTGGAGGAGAGTGCTGTCGCAGCGGTGGCGTCCCGTCGCTGCCGCCTGGAGGAAGGGCGCAGGCGCGTCGTTGGCGTGACGGACTGTCCGCGGGGAGCGTGGGCGGGCCGGGCGAGGGAAGTCGGGAACAGGATCGGTACGGTGGCTCGCCTCACCGTTCCCTGCCCGGCCGGAGCAGAGCTGTTCGTGCTACCGGTCGGTGTGGGTCAGTTCTCCGTGAGTACACCTCCGCCGGGGCTGGGAACGGGTCGGCCCGCGCTCGGGGAGAGGACCGGCGTCCTGCCGCGGCCCGGGGTCTTCCGGGTGGGCGGGGGCGCGGTCGAAGCGCGGACCACGAGGTCGACCGGTGGTTCACCGGCCGGCAGCGCGGGCGCGTCCGGGTTCTTGATGGAGTGCACGAGGCGTTTGAGTCCTTCGCGCGCCACGGTGTCGAAGGGCTGGCGCATCGTGGTCAGAGGGGGAGTCACATGGGCGGCGACAGGAATGTCGTCGAAACCCATGACGCTGACGTCCTCAGGGACACGCCTGCCGGCTTCCGCCAGCGCCCGGACGAGACCGATCGCCATGTCGTCGTTGGCGGCGAACACCGCGGTCATGCCGTCGTCGGAGGCCAGTTCCCGGCCCGCCGTGTAGCCGCTCGACGCCGACCAGTCGCCCTCGACGACACGGGGTACCGTCCTGCCGTGCGCGGCGAGGGTGGAGCGCCAGCCCTCCAGCCGGTCCCGGGCGGCGTACCACCGCTGGGGGCCGGCGAGGTGATGGACGGTGTCGTGCCCCAGTTCCAGCAGATGCTCGGTCGCCGTACGCGCCATCAGATCGGCGCCGACACCCGCGGCCAGCGTCCTGGGCCTGGACAGGGGCGGCGCCCCGAGGACGAGGACCGGTACGTCTACGCCTGCGGAGAGGTCGTCGCCGTGTCCGTCGTCGATCGGCTCGGAGATGATGATGCCGTCGACGCCCTGCTCCAGGAGCGAGTCGACGGCTCCGGCGACGCCCGTCGGGTCGTCTTCCAGGGTGTTGACCACGCGGAGGGCGTATCCGGTGTCCCGTACGGCCCGTTCGACCCCCATGATCAGTGAGGCGGGTCCGTACAGGGCGGTGCCCAGTGTCACCACGCCGATGGACCGCGTACGTCCGGAGGCCAGGGCCCGGGCCGCGTTGTTCAGCCGGTAGCCGAGTTCCTCGGCGGCTTCCAGGACGCGTCGGCGCACTTCGGCGGAGACGTACGGCTCGTCGTTGTAGACCCGGGACACGGTTTTCTGCGAGACACCAGCCAGCCGGGCCACATCCGCACTGCGTGGTGCGCCGGGGCCGCTGCCCCGCCTTGTGCCTTGCCTCATGGCGACTCCGGGTGGTCGTGACCAGTGTCGGCCGACGGCCGTATGACTGCGCTGACATGTCTACGCAGTCATACTGTCGTCGTCAAGCGTCCGGACCAGATTCGTCACCATGCGCGGGCGTCGGCCGAACCCGTGACAGAGCAGCCTCCCGGGTGCCTCGCAAAGCCGCTCACCGACGGGGGAAACGCCGTGATGGGACCTCGACATGGTTCTGGTCGAGACGGACGCCGGTCGATGCCTCGGCGCATTCGACCTGTCGGCCCCGTTCTCCAGACTCAGGAGCGAGCGTGGGCACCTGATCCCAGCCGGACGGTGACGTCGCCGGGGGCGAGGGCGGCATGGTCGGCGCAGCACTCGACGACGACGCGGACCGGGGCGTCACAGTCCGCGTGGCGGAGATCCAGCAGCGGGCCCTCGGGGCCGAGGGCGTGCAGTTGACCCCACTGGCTCAGCGCCATGAGGACGGGCCACAGGTCCCAGCCTTTGCGTGTCAGCCGGTACTCGTTGCGGGAGCGACTGCCCGGCTCACGGTAGGGGACGGTCTTCAGGATGCCCGCCGCGACCAGTTTGCGCAGGCGGTCGCTGAGGACGGCCTCGGAAAGGCCGATGTGGCGGC
This sequence comes from Streptomyces massasporeus, assembly GCF_014648995.1. Taxonomy (GTDB): domain Bacteria; phylum Actinomycetota; class Actinomycetes; order Streptomycetales; family Streptomycetaceae; genus Streptomyces; species Streptomyces massasporeus. The sequence continues at coordinate 217,434 of NZ_BMSE01000001.1, forward strand.
GGAAGTCGTCGAACCGGCGGACTCCGTTGACGGCGTCGCGCAGGATCAGCAACGTCCACTTCTCGCCGACCACGTCGAGCGTGCGCTGGACGGGGCAGTTCTCCGTGCTCGCCTCAAGCCACTCCATCCCACCATCGTAGGGTCCTGACTTCGTCATTGACAGCCAGCCGAGCCCTTGGCTAGCTTCACTTGTAAAAGCCAGATGGGAAGGCACTCGGCCGTGGGACGAACACGTACATATCAATGGGAAGATCCCGCGACCCTGGCGGAAGCAGCCGGACGCATGGCAGGCATCGACTTCCTGCGCGCCCTGCAGACGGGGCGACTGCCGAGGCCGCCCATCAACCACGCGATCGACTTCACCCTGGACGAGGTGGAACCAGGCCGTGCGGTTTTCTCGCTGACGCCGCAGGAGGAGCACTACAACCCGATCGGCAGTGTGCACGGCGGCGTCTTCGCCACCCTGCTCGACTCGGCGGCCGGCTGCGCCGTCCAGTCCACGCTCCCGCAGGGCATGGCGTACACCTCGCTCGATCTGACGGTGAAGTTCCTGCGGCGGATCACCGTGGACACCGGGACGGTTCGCGCCATCGGCACGGTCGTCAGCAAGGGTCGTCAAACAGCTCTCGCACAGGCGCAGTTGGTCGACGAGACGGACCGACTGCTTGCCCACGCCACGAGTAGCTGCCTGCTCTTCCCGGTGCCTCCCTCGAAGGGGTGAGAGGCCGCGCCTCTCGCGCGCCGGCACCTCGCCCCCTGCACCTCCTCCCCCGGAGAGGCCGGCTCCTGGCATGCGTGAACGCCGGGAGCCCGCCGTCCGGGCCCGCTAGGACCTGGTGGACGAGGCCCGGACGACGGCCTGTGCGAGGACCTGGGCGATGTCGTCGGTGTGGGACAGGTGCGGGGAGTGTCCGGACGGAACGCGAAGGCTGTGGGCGGCACGCGCGGCCCACTGTTCCTGTACCGCGGGCGGAAGTGCCGGATCCTCGGTGGCCACGACGTACGTCAGGGGCACGTGGGCGGGCGCGGCGCCCAGCTTCTCGGTGAAGGCCCGCACGCCCTGCCAGTTGAGGCGTTTGACGGCCTCGGCGGTCAGGGTCGGGTCGACTCCGCTGAAGATGGACTCCTCGGCGTCACCCGCCTTCACGGCCAGGCCGTCGGGCGAGTGGGTCCAGGTGGGCGGGAAGTCGCCGCCCATCCACTCCATCATCGAAGTGCCGGCTTCCAGAGCGAAGGCGGCGATGTAGACGAGCTCCGCGACCTGGTCCGACTCCGCGGCGGCCCAGGCAGTCGGCACTCCGCCGTAGGAATGCGCGGCGAGCACGACAGGTCCGTCGACCGCCGCGACGGCGGCGCGCACCACCTCGACGTCCTCGGTCAGCCCCTGGGCGGCCGCGCTGTCGGGATTGCTGCTGGGCAGTTGCACGGCACGCGAGGCGATGCCCCGGGCGCTGAGCCTTTCACGCAGGGGGGCGAAGATCCACGGGGTGTGCATCGCTCCGTGCACGAGCACGACGGTGGGGTTCATCTGTGTGTCCTCAACTGGCAGGTGGCTCAGGCGGTCAGGGCGTCGCGGACCAGCGCGGTGTCCACGAACTGTTCGAAGCGGACGATCAGGCCGCCGCGCACGACGAAGTGGTGGGCGACCCGGACGTCGATGTCCTTGCCTGTGGCCTTGTTGGCCGCCGTGTAGCGGGCGAGGACGACGACGTTCTCGCCGTCGACTACGTAGGTGTCGTCGTGGGCGGTCCAGCCGTCCCACTCCTTGCCCAGCTGCTCCATCACGTTGGTGGTGACCCCATGGGGGGTGCGGTAGGTGCCGGCCAGGGGGAAGCCGGCCATCTCGGTCCATTCCACATCGGGGGCGAGCGTGGTGCGCAGGGCCTCCAGGTCACCGGCCGCGGAGGCAAGGTACTGGCGGCGTACGACGTCGGCGGGTGCGGTGGACACGGTGAAGTCGGTCATGGTCAGCCCCACTTCATTTCGCCCTTGGCGACCTTGGCGCCGATCTGGGCGGCGATGAGCATGCCGTTGTCGGGGTAGCGGGCCACCAGAGCCTCGGTCAGCGCGGCGCCGTCGGCGGCCTTGCCCAGCTCCTCCTCGAAGGCGAGCAGGTAGTCACGGGTGGCGGAGATGGCTGAGGAGTTGGCCGGGGCGTTGGGCAGGCGGTGGCCGGGGACGACCAGCTCCGGCTGGAGGGAGGTCATCTCGTCCAGCAGCTTGACCCAGGCGGCACGGTCGTCGGGGGTGGGGGTGTCGGCGACCCAGACGTGCTCCTGCTGGAAGAGCAGGACGCCACCGAGGAGGGCGCGGTGCTCGGCCTGCCACAGGTAGTGGCGGTCGGGCAGTCCGGCCGGGCCGCCCTTGAGCTCGAAGCAGTGTCCTTCGAGGGTGAGGTGGCCGGTCAGGGGCTCGAGGTCGACCAGGCGGGTGGGCAGGTTGGGACCGAGGGCCTCCCAGGCCTTGAGCTTGCCCTCGTAGGAGTGCTTGATGTGCTCGATGACGATCGGGGTCGCGACGAACCTCGCGTCGGGGAAGGCGTCGGCGAGGGCCTCAGCGCCGAAGTAGAAGTCGGGGTCGCCGTGGCTGACGTAGACCGTGGTCAGCTTCTTGCCCGAGTCGAGGATCTCGGCGGCCAGGCGGTGGCCGTCGGCGCGGGTGAAGGCGGCGTCGACCAGCAGCGCCTCACTCTCGCCGGTGACGAGAGTGGCCGTCTTGTTCTTGCTCCCGGCCGGGAAGTTCAGGTCGAAGATCGTGAAGGAGAGGGTGCTCATGCTGGGTGCTCCTTGCGTGGGTGGGGACTGCACAGTCAGGAGAGGGCGGCGAGGCGCCGGCCGACCTCGTCGGCGGTGGCGCGACCGCGGGCCAGTACGGCCACGTGCTCGCCGTCGACGGCGAGCAGGGTGGGGAAGCCCGTGACGCCCAGCTCGGCACAGCGCTGGAAGTCGTCCGCCGCCGAGTCGTGCGCCTCTGGGGACTCCAAGGTGGAAACGACGGCGTCGGTGTCCAGACCGGCCTCTTCTGCGACCTTCCGGTACGTGGCGGCCTCGGACAGGCTGAGGCCGTCGACGTAGAAGGCCCGCTGGAGGGCGCCGGCCAGTTCCGCCATGCGGTCGGGGGCCGCCGCCCGGCGCAGGGCGGCGACGCCGCGTGCGGCGGCCTCGGAGTCCATCACGAACGAGCCGTCGGCGATCAGCCGGTCGTACCCCTCACCGAACCGGGCGCCGGTGAGCTCGGCGATCTGGGCGTTGGCGCCCTGGACATATCCGAATGCGCGGATCGGGACGCGGCGTGAGCCGGTGAACAAGCCGCCGGAGATGACCTCCACCGACAGGTCCGGGTGAGGGGAGACGACCTCGCGCAGGGTCGGGGAGAACCCGTGCGACCAGCCGCAGTAGGCGTCGAAGGCGTAGGCGAGTTGCATCGAAGACCTCGGCACAGGGGTGGGGTGCTCGCCTGGCGCGAGCGGTTCACCGAGGGCAACAGTACCTGACTAGTCAGGTATTCCTGAGATCGAGTGTCAGACGATTGATCCTGATCCTCGTGTCGGCGCGGCTCATGAGTTGGGCGGGCAGCCGGAGTCAAGGAGTGGCACATGGAGTGCCGCTCGGCGTCGAGGCTGTCGCCAGTCCAGCGACTCGAGTGCAGACGGGCACCGGGAAAGGGGCCGCACAGCCCTCAGGGAAGCCGGGGCAGCGTGTCCCGTGCGGTGTGGCTCAGGATGCGAAGGTCCTCGGCGAACCGGTCCCGGTCCTCCACCGGCAGGGGCGCCAGGAAGTAGCGCCTGATGTTCTCCACATGGACGCGGGACGCGGAGACCGTGGTCTCCTCCCCGCGCGGCGTCAGGCGCACCAGCCTCCCGCGCCGGTCACCCGGATCCTCGACGCGTTCGACCAGGCCGGCCGCCTCCATACGGTCCACCAGACGCGTGGCACCACCTGTCGTGAGGACCTGCTCCTGCGCGACGGCCCGCATCGACAGCCCCGGCTCCCCCGCCCTGCCCAGGATGAGCAGCACCTCGAACATCAGATGACTGATACCGCACTCCACCTCCAGAGCCCGCCCCAGGATGTACTCCAGCCGGTTCGCGGCCCCCTGCAAGCGCCCGAAGGCCAGAATCAGCGCGTTGTTCGCGGCGTCGCTCGACGTCGAGATCTCCGCATGCTCGTCCACGGCCCTGACGCCCCTTCCCATTCCTGCTTCCACCCGACCACCGATCATGCCGCACCGGCTGAGCGGCGATCCGCCGACTCGGCTACCGGCCCTGGTGGACCAGCCGGAACGCGCCGGGCGTCGCACCGGTGTGGCGGGTGAAGAACGTGCCGAAGTTGGTCGGCCCGGGGAAGCCGCGGCGGCGCGCGACGGTGGCCACCGGTTCGTAGGTGTGGGCGAGCAGACGCTGGGGCTCCAGGGCGACGCGGCCGTCGATGACGACGATCGCCCAGGACCTCGTCCACAGCGACGTCCACCTCTACCTGGGCGACAACGACATCGCCGGCTGGGAAACGGCCGTCGAGGCACTGGGCACCGAGTCCGGTTGCGACACGATCCTGGCGGGCCACGGCCTGCCCTCGGGGCCGGAGGTGTACGCGGAGGTCCGCCGCTACCTCGCCGATGCCCGCGAGTTTCTCGGCGGCGACGGCGAGGCATACAAGGCAGCGATCGTCGACAAGTACCCGACCGCATCGGCCCGTTCATCACCGACATCGCCAACCGGTCCCTGTTCGGTGCCGGCCGCTGAACGCGCGCCTCGTGCTCAGCGGCCCGGGCCCATGCCCACCCGGTTCCGCGGTGAGGTCGGCAAGCCGACCAAGGTGTTTGCCGCCCGGCTCGCCGAGGAACTGAGCAACCTCGTCGACGCCTCGTCCCTTCCAACGGATCTCACCGAAACCGGCGGAGCCGCCGGTACCGCCGGTACCGCCGAATGATCTGAACCCATGGCGGGGATCAGGCCGCGACCAACTCCTGCTCGCGCTCCGGGGTCTTGAGCTTGGGCTTCTTGTTCGGCAGTGAGAGCCGGAAGACCTTGTGCCACGCGGAGAACACCTGCTTGGGCAGCGGCCCGGTGACGTACTCCAGCTCGTACTTCTCGAACAGCGCGCGCACCTTCACCGCGACCTCGGCGTACCGGTTGCTCGGCAGGTCCGGGAACAGGTGGTGCTCGATCTGGTGCGACAGGTTGCCGGTCATGAAGTGCATGGCCTTGCTGCCGCTGATGTTCGCCGAGCCCATCATCTGGCGCAGGTACCACTGGCCGCGCGTCTCGCCCTTGATCGACCGGCGCTCGAAGACCTGCACGCCCTCGGGGAAGTGTCCGCACATGATCACCGAGTGGGACCAGATGTTGCGGACCAGGTTCGCGGTGAACGTGGCGGCGAGCGTGGGGAGGAACGACGGGCCCGACAGCAGCGGGTGGATCACGTAGTCCTTGAGCACCTGCTTGCGGATCTTGCGGCCCACGGCCTTGGCCCGCGCGCGGAACTCCGGGTTCTTGCGGCGGCGCTTGTGCAGGTTCTTGCCGAGCTCCAGGTCGTAGGCTGCGATGCCGTACTCGAAGAAGCAGGCGTTGATGAAGTTCCACAGCGGCTGGCCGAGGTGGAACGGGTGCCACTTCTGGTCCTCGTCGACGCGCATGATGCCGTAGCCGAGGTCGTTGTCCTTGCCGATCACGTTGGTGTACGTGTGGTGCAGCTCGTTGTGCGAGTGCTTCCACTGGTCGGCCGGAGAGACGTGATCCCATTCCCAGGTGGTGGAGTGGATTTTCGGGTCCCGCATCCAGTCCCACTGGCCGTGCAGGATGTTGTGGCCGATCTCCATGTTGTCCATGATCTTCGCCACGGACAGACCGGCGGTGCCGATCACCCACGCGGGCGGGAAGAACGAGAACAGCAGCACGCCCCTGCTGACCAGCTCGAGCTTGCGCTGCGCCGAGATGACCTTGCGGATGTAGGCGGCGTCCTTCTCCCCTCGGCCGGCGATCACCTCGTCGCGGATCGCGTCCAGCTCGCGGCCGAGCTCCTCGATCTGCTCCGCGGTCAGGTGGGCGGTGGGGTCGATGGCGGTCAAAGTGCTCCTACCGTTCGATGTCGCAGGGGCCCGCCGCGGCGGACACGCAGGTCTGGATGAGGACGCCCGGCTCGGCCTCGGTGATCTCGCCGGTGCGCAGGTCGCGGACGGCGCCCGCCTTGAGCGGCGTGACACAGCCGAAGCAGATGCCCATGCGGCACCCGGACGGCATGAGCACGCCGGCCTCCTCGCCGACGTCCAGCAATGGCGCGGCGCCGTCCGCGTCGACGGTCTTGCCGGTGGCGCTGAACGTGACCTCGCCACCGTCGCCGGCGGCGACGATGGTGGGGCGGAAGCGTTCGGTGTGCAGGCGCTCCGGGACGCCGTGCTCGGCCCAGTGCTTTTCGGCGGCGTCGAGCAGGCCCGCGGGCCCGCAAGCCCAGGTCTCTCGCTCCGCCCAGTCGGGCACGAGTTCGTCGAGACGGGCGATGTCGAGCATGCCGTCCGTGTCGGTGTGCAGCTCGGTGAGACGCAGCTTCTTGTCCGCGACCAGGTCGTGCAGATCGTTGCGAAAGATCACGTCCTGCGGCTGCGGCGCGGAGTGGATCATGACGGCGTCGTCGAACTCGGTGTCGCGCAGCATGCCCATCACGGGCGTGATGCCGCTGCCTGCCGTCAGGTAGAGCACCTTGGCGGGCTTGGCCTGCGGCAGTACGAAGTCACCGGTCGCCTGGTCGAGCTGGATCAGCGTGCCCGGTTTCGCCCTGCGGACCAGGTGGTTGCTGACCTTGCCGTCCGGGATCGCCTTCACGGTGATGGTGACGCGGCCGTCCAGGCGGTTTGTCGGCGAGGTGAGCGAGTAGGCACGCCACAGGCGCACCCCGTCGACATCGACCCCGATCCGCACGTACTGACCGGCTGTGTGGCCGCGCCAGCCCCGGCCCGGCCTGATCACGATGGTCGCGGCGTCACGCGTCTCGGGCTCCACGGCCTCGATGCGCCCACGCAGGTCGGCGCCCGTACGCAGCGGGCTGACCAGGTCGAGGTAGTCCGACGGCAGCAGCGGCGTCGTGACCATCTCCAGCAGTTTCCACGCCCTGCTGCGGAGGGCTGCACTCGTCATGACTCCAGCTTGATGCGCCTCAGCGCGTAAAGTCCTGTTCGTAGGACGTGAATCTGGTCGGCCGAATTGTTCGCAGGGAACAAAATATGAGCCATGTGCAGCGGAGGGCCACCGAACTGGCCCTGGATGAGACAACGGTCACCGCGCTTCGTGCCGCGCTGAAGACCACCGCCGACGAGGTCGTCCAGGCGATCATCGACGAGGTCCCTTCCTACGCCAACGCCCTTTCGGGCAGCATGGGCGGCACCATCCGCCGAGCCGTCCGCACCGCCCTGGGCCACTACCTGGACGTGGCGAGCGGGAACGCCACGGGCGGCGACGCCGGTGACGCGGCCTACGAGCTGGGCCGCGGCGAGGTGCGCGACGGCCGTTCGATGGACGCCCTGCTCAGCGCCTACCGCGTCGGCGCCCGCGTGGCCTGGCGTTGCCTGGCCGCGGGTGCCGTACCCGCAGGCCTGCCCGCCTCCGAGGTCGCCAAGTTCGCCGAGCTGACCTTCGCCTACATCGACGAGCTCTCCGCCGCCAGCGCCGCGGGCCACGCCGACGAACTGGCCGCCCGGGGCCGGGTTCATGAGCGCCACCTGGAACAACTGGTCCGCGACCTCCTCACCGGCGCGAGCCCGGACGCGCTGCTGGCCGCCGCTCAACGGGCAGGGTGGCAGCCTCCGGTTTCGCTGACCGCGGTCCTGTTGCCCGCCGCCCAGGCCCGGCCCGCCTACCGCGCTCTCGACCCGAGCACGCTCGTCCTCGACGATCTGCCGGACGCCCTGGGCGTGCTGCTCGTGCCCGATGCCGACCGATCACATCTGTTGAGGCGGCTGGCCGACCGCACCGCCGTGGTCGGCCCGGCCCGGCCATGGACGCGTGCGTCCGCCTCGTACGAACGGGCCGTACGCGCGCGCTCCCTCTCCACTGACATTCGCGACACCGAGGACCACCTGCCCGAGCTGGTGATGAGCGCCGACGCGGAAGCGTACGCGGACCTGCGGGCCCGAGCCCTCGCACCGTTGCGGACCTTGCCCGTCACGACCGCGCGGCGCCTGGAGGAGACGTTGCGGGCGTGGCTGCTGCACCAGGGCAGGCGGGAGGAGGTGGCGGCGGCGTTGTTCATCCATCCCCAGACCGTCCGGTACCGGATGGCGCAGCTGCGGGAGCTGTTCCCGGATCTCGCGTCGCCCCACCGGGTCCTTGAACTGACGCTGGCGGTCGGTCTCCGGGTCGGCTGACGCGTTCTCGACCGGCCGCGTCCGCGTCCGCGAGCGGTCCGGGAACGAAGCACAGTTGACCGGAGGGCCCGCGGTTGCTCTACTGCGATGCCGGATCGGGGAGGACCTGTGGCAGAACTGCCGGAGAGTGTGGATCGCGACATCCTGGAGGGGCGCAGCATCCTCGCGGTGAAGACGATTCGTGAGGCACGAGGATGCTCCCTCCACCAAGCGGTTGATTTTTACCATCAGCGATACGGCGAGCTTCATCCACAGCCCGACGCGGCCCGGGAAACTCCCCGGCCCCGCTTGCTGCGGTTCGAGCAGGACGGCTCTTTGGTGGTGCTCGAGGGACTGCAGGACGGTCAGAAGCCGGAGACATGAAGGCCCCGCGGCTCTGACCTGCGGCAGTGCACATCGACCAACGCCGCGACCTGCGTCCGCGCGGCCAGGACCGCATCCTGCAAGGAACCGCACAGCACTCCGACGGCGCGCTGACGATCGTCGCCCTGGCCCAGGAAGCCGGCGTAACCGCGCAACGCGCTCACCCAGCGTCACCCGGACCTCAAGAACGACTTCTACGCGCCGGTCAGAGCACGCGGACAGACTCCGGACTCCGAGATCCGCCTGCGGCAACAGATCGTCACACTCAAGGAGCTCCGAGCGAAGGACACAAAGGAGCTGCCCCAGCCCACCTCCCCCGTTCGAGTGCTGCAACCCAGCCGCACCCAACCCTCTGAAACTGCATATTCTCAAAGCAGCAGCTCAAAGGGGCTGGCATGAACGGCGACAGGCGTACTGGCCCGGTCGGCGACGACAGTCCGAGCCGGAGATCATCTGACAGGCCGCCGCCGCAGGATGCGGGTCTTGCGGGGCAGGGTCTGGAACCGCCGACTGCTCGGAGTCTGTGCCGGACTGTCGCTGCTTAACCTCGCGCTTTCGCAAGCCACCGTAGGAATGGCGGGACTATTGATGCGCGTTCCTCAACACCCGGCGGCGGGCGTCACGTGTAAGGGCCTACTCAGTTCGGGGGTCATGGCCGTGCGCATCGAGGTGACGTAGGAACCAGTCCACGGCAGCCTGAGAAGCGACCGAGAATTGGGCGTCGTACGGCGCGAAGTGCCCTCCCGGCACGGTCACCAGACTCTTCGGCTCCAGCGCGCGCTCATAAGCCTCGAGCTGCAGGTCGGTGTTGGTGATCACATCCTGCAGGGCGACGATCATGAGGAGCGGCGTCGGTGAGACCCGGGCGATCCACATCGACGGCTCGTACATCCGTGCCGTTCGAGAAGAACGCAGGGTGAGCTCATTGGTCCAGGCGTGTTGCGCGGCGGGCTGGGTGTAGAAGGCGACTGCCTGGGGGTCGTCGTACGCCGCGGGCATCCCGGGCGCCGTGGCCACCACGGCGATCCGCGCGGGCAGCTCCCCGCGGAAGCGGTCACGGTCGTCCTCGCAGAAGGAACTCTCCAACTGTGCGACTGCCGAGGCCGGCACGCGCCGTCTGCTCTGCTCAAAACCACTGGTCGTCGGCACCTGCGCGACAACACAGCGCAGACGGCTGTCGGTCGCTCCGAGAATGACCGCATGCCCGCCCGCATAGCTGGTTCCCCAGATTCCGATCCGCTCCGGATCCACCTCGGGCCGTGTTTCAAGGAACGAGACCGCACGTCGCCAGTCGGCGATCTGAGTCCAGGGGTCCACGTCATGCCGCGGTACGCCGCTACTCCCGCCGAAACCGCGATGGTCATGGACGAGCACAACGAACCCCGCATCGGCCAATACGCGGGCGAACCGGTCCAGCCCGTGCTCTCGAGTCGCGGCGAACCCGTGGGCCATGGTGACCGCCGGATTTGGCCCCGGCCGCGCGGGAAGGTACAGCCAGGCAGCCAGCGTATTGCCATCCTCCCCAGGGAATTCGACCTCATGCCGCCGGGTCACGACTGCGCCCCAGTGGCTGAAGGCAGTTCGATCAGCCGGGACTGGTCGTTCCGATCGAGCCCGGTGGACACAGCTCTCGAAGCCTCCACGACACGGCTATCACTCATCCCCGTCGTGACCGGCACATCCTCGGGGCGAGTGGGTGGTCCGGTCACCACTGCGGCGCCCCGTTCGCCAGCTGCAGCTCTCCCCGGCCGAAGGAGAAGTTCTCGTTCGGTACAGGGACAAGCGCCACGAAGATGTCGTCCGGCGACACGCCCAGCGCGTCCACAACGAGCCGGTTGATCGCTGACACGACCTTCTGCTTGTCCGAGAGCGGACGGTGCGCCCCGAACAGCACAGAGATGATCATGGCGTCCTCTGTCCGCTCCATCTCCATGAAGGACGGGTCCAGATGCAGCTCCCCTTCACCGTGTTCGGTGATCACTATGAAGCGGTCCCCGGCGGGGATCCCCAGGCCCTGGACAAGGGACTGGTTCAGAGCGTCCGCCAAGGCGCGCTTCTTCTCGACAGAGAAGCGTCCGGCCGGGACGTGAGCCTCAAAGACGGGCATGAGTAAACCTCCGATCGGCTGTGGTAGGCCGGCGGCCACCACCAATAGGAGCATATGCTCGTACCTGGTTGATCTGCAAGCCGCTGTTGCAGGAGGCGAGGACTGCCTGCCCGTCCTGCCGACGATGCATCCCGCGAAGAGGTCTCGAGCGACGAGCCCTTGCAGCACCCCTGACCGCGCAGGTCGCGCGGGCGAGCAATCCAGGAGGCACGACGGCGATGTGGGTCCGGGACCGCCTCATCAGGCTGTGGCGGAAGGAGGACTTCGCGTCGTTGTACCCGCGCGATGGCCACCCCGGGCTCTCACCCGCCCACCCGGCCATCGTTAGCCTCCCCCCTTTCGGTTCGGTCGGCTGGGCTGGGTTGGCTGCTGTGGTCGTCGGCGGATCGTCGGCAGGCGGGCGTGGCTGGGGCCCGAGGCGCGGGTCGCATTCTCCAGGGTTCCTCGGGTCAGGGGCGGGCAGAACAGCGTCGCCGTACAGGTGGCCGGCCTGGGCCGAACCGCGAGGCGGGCCAGAGCGTTGGCCAGCTCAAAGCGCCAAGGCCAGGCGACGGCGATCCACAGGTGGAGGCGACGGCCGCTGCCCGTGATGCGGGCGGCTGCATGTAGCAGTCGGTGGCGGAGCTTCTTCGGTTCGCCGGTGGCCAACTCGCCGTTCGGCAAGAGGGCCCGTGCCCAGGCCCTCAGATCGACGGCGGTCACGGACAGCCCAAGCCGGGAGGCGTTGATCTGGAAGTGGCGGGAGGGGAAGGGTGAAGTCGGTGGTCTTGGCGCAGCGGACGCGGTCCTCGACGCGGGCGTGCGCTCCGGTGGCGGACCTCCAGATAACAGGGAACCTTTGCCGTCGGGGGTGTCGGTGAGGAGACCTCGTGGCGCATGGCCTCGTCTAGTGGGACGACCCATACGCCGGGGTGAGTGCGCTCGCTGCGGACGATGATCCGGCTGCCGTCCAGCGTGCCCTGCCAGGTTCACCATGCCGGTCAGCTCTGGCACTTCATCAGTGCGCAGGGCGCCGTCCTGCTCCCATGGGCCCTTCTGCGATCAACGACTACACGGCAGCGGACGAAGCGGTGTCGCCGATGTCCGAGACGTCGTCAGGCCATGAACGCGCTCCTCGATTGGCCGGCTGGGACATGGGAAACGATCTGGCTCAAGCTTCGAGGATCAATTGGTGCCGGCCCCGGTGTCGGGCGCCGGGCGCAGCATGCATGTGAGTCGGGCGGAGCATACGCGGCGGTCTTGTTCGTCGCTGATGACGATGTCATACGTGGCGGCGGAGCGACCCAGGTGGACGGGCGTGGCCACGCCGGTGACGCTGCCTGAGCCGACGGCGCGATGGTGGGTGGCGTTGATGTCGACGCCGAGCGCGATCCGGTCGGGGGCGGCGTGGAGCATGGCGCCGACGGAGCCCAGGGTCTCTGCGAGGGCGAGGGAGGCACCGCCGTGCAGGAGGCCGTGGGGCTGCGTGTTGCCCTCTACGGGCATCGTGCCGACAACGCACTGCGCGGTCGCCTTGACGAGGTTGATGCCCAGGCGGTCCACCAGGGCGCTGGCGAAAGGGCCCAGGTCTGCAGATTCGGGCTGGAGTTGCGTGCTGCTGTCACTGCCCATACGGACCATACGGCTCCGATCATGGCGTGGGAATTGCTCGTGATGTCGTGCTGCGGGGAGGCGGTCGGGCATGCACGGTGGGTGGTTTGGTCCAAGGTGTCTGAGGGGCCTGACGCCACGCGTTTCGGCGGGAGCCGACAGCCTTCCCGCGACGGTTTCACTGTGGCTGCAAGGTGTAGTGCGGTAGGGCGTGACTGCGCCAGTGGAACCTTGGCCGGGGTCAGAGGCGCGATGTCGCCCGGGCGGCCGCCTGGATGACGAAGGGCAGCACGGTCTCGGCGAGGGCCTTCGGCTGCTCGGTGTGCGGCCAGTGCCCGGCGCGATCGATGACGGCCGTCGCCGGTTCGTTGAATCGCGGGGTGACTTGCTGGAGAAGGTCGTCGGTGACGAAGCCGTCTCCTGCCCCACGGACGATGAGCACCGGTCCTTGGAAGCGACTTGGCGCCTCTCCGGCGGGGTCGCCGTCGTTCCACGCGTCGGCGAGCAGGGAGACAACCGCGGGCGGGATGCGGGCCCCCGCTGCGACCTGCAGGTCGATCGTTTGGGCTGACGGGGCCACCGTCAACTGTGAGCGGACCGCGCGTTGGGCTTCGGAATTCCCACCGAGTGCCCGGAACGGTGCGATGTCCGGGTCGGGAAGACGGGTGCCGGCGAGAGGCACAGGTGTGAGGAGGATCAGCCCTTGCACGGCGTCACCGCGCGATGCGGCCACCAGTTCGGCCACCTGGGCTCCCATGCTCTGGCCGAGGACGACACAGGGTTTGCCGAGCGAGTCGACGACCGCGCCGGCGTCCTCGGCCATGCGCCGCAGGGTGAACGGGCCGGATGCGTTCACACGACCACCGACTCCGGCAGGCTCGAGCTGCACCACATCTACGCCGGCCCCGGCGATCAGATCGGCGAACACGGTCCAGACAGTGGCGTCGTCCAGGAATCCGGGAAGCACGACGAGCGCCGTAGGGCCCTGGCCCGTGCGACGAGCGATCACAGGTGTCTCTTCCACGGAGGTGATGCCGGCTGAGGGTTCGGTCATGGCGGTTCTCCTTGAACGACCGTGATTGGGTCCCGACGGTGACTCTGCATCGCTGACGATGGGAGAGGAGTCGTCAGGTTGGGGAGGAGCGAGATCGCCTGCTCAGGCGAGCGTCGCCCGCGGGTAGCGGCGCGGCTCCTGGCCCGCCATCACGTCCCGGCCGCGCGCCGTGTCTGCGTAGAGCCGGCCGAAGACAACCTTGCCGTCCCGGACCTTGAACAGGAACAGGTGCTCATTGCACATGCGGATGCCGCGGATCGACAGGGCATCCGTGCGGACCGGGACGACGATCGTGTCGCCGGCGTCGATGATCTCGTGGGCCTCGTACCGGAAGTACTGCCACTCTTTGCCGACCTCCTTCCAGAACGCCGTGAACTCGGCCGCGCCGGTGTAGACCCCGCCGTACGGCAGCGAGTCCGACATCTCGAACTGGAAATCGTCCGCCAGCAGCGCGACCAACGGACCGCGGTCGTTCGTCTCGTAACCGGTGAAAGCGGTCTCGAGCGCCGCCAGGATCTTCTCGTTCTGCATCTCGGTCTCCGGCAGTCGGATCATTGAGGGAAAGGGAGCATTGCTCGTTCGAACAGAAGGGAGCATATGCTCGTATTGGCTTCGCCGCTAGCCCCTGCAGTCGTGTGAAGCCGATGTGCACGGGTGGCGCCGCGACAGCGCCGCACGCATGCGCCGAGACGTCACTCAGCCCAGGGGTCGAAGCCCGTCTCCAGCACCGCCCGCAGCGCCGCTCGCAGTTCAGCGGCCTCGGACGCGCCGAACGTGCTCTCGAACTGATCTTGAGCGGCCTTCCACAGGGGCACCGCCGCCTCCAGACGTTTCAGACCTGCCTCCGTGATCTCGACTGCGCGAGCGCGTCGGTCGGTGTCCGAAGACCGGACGACGAGCAAGCCCTCGCGCTCCAGCGGCTTGAGATTCGTCGCGAGGGTCGTGCGATCCATCGCGATCCGCTGAGAGAGTGCCGTGATCGTTGTGCGGCCTCCCAGTGCCAGTCGGTGCAGAATGTTGAACTGCGTCGTCCGTAGCCCAACCGGGGTCAGCGCCTTGTCGTAGGCGGCAGTCAGATACCGGGTCGCCCGTCGGCTGGCTGTGCAGTTGCACCGACCGTCCATCTCGGCGAGGGTCGCGGCGAACGGTGCCTTCGGTCGAGCCTGTCCGTCGCCCGCCCTCACTGTGGTGGCGGCAGTCGCGGACGCTTTGTCGGTCATGATGGTCCCTCCCGGATGCCGCCTTCCAGGATAGGCGCATGTGCGCGCAACCACGTAGTCCGACCGCCAGGTGATCGGCTCCGCTGGAGCCTGCCTGGAACGGAGGAGGTCAGGCCGTCCTGCTCACCCTCGATCGGGAGTCGCTCGACCAACTGATGGGCAAAGCGCCTCGCAACGACACCACCGCCACCGGACTCGGCTTTCAGCTCGACGACGCTTTCAGCGTCATCTGTGTCACCGGGCTTGGACAGCGAGCGCCTGGTGGAGCTCCTGAACAAGACAAGTGACCGAGTCGCCTGCATGCACCACGAGGAGTACGACGTCCTCGTCGCTCAGGGCCTCGACGTGTCGCAGATGTGTGCAGCGGTCGAGACGATCAACTCTGCAGCGAGGAGGGGCGTCGGCATCCCACGTACCGGACTCGCCGGCGCCGCGGTCGCTCTCCGGGACGCCCAGGAGCTCCGTCGCGCGCACGACCGACGAGCATCGGGTCGTCGAATTCGAACGTGACCGGCTGATGTCCATCCTCAACGCCGGCAAGCGCCGGTTCGAGGCTGTCCTCCAACCGACGATGGGGTGGCGCGGCGGCACCCGCAGCCGGCCGAGACGGTACGGGCCTACTCGGAATGCCGGTACTCCGTGAGCGCCTCCGCCCGTCGGCTGCACATCCATCCGAACAGCGCCTGATACCGCCTCGATCGGTGGAAGGAGCCGACCGGCCGCGACGTCGAGACAGTCGACGGACTGAACGCTTCCGTCATCGCGTTCGACTGGTCCGCTAGGACGTGACGCTCGTGCGCCAGGCGGGCAGGGGTGCTCGGGGCATCGATCAGTCGTCGGCTGCCACGGTGCTCAGCAGGGCGGGTGCCGCGACCACTTCGACCTCGCCCGGCGGCAGGATGTGGCCCTCGGCGCAGGAAAGCCGTGGGTGAACCTGTGCCCCGCAATCCCGGTGCCGCAGACGTACCGGACCTCCGTCAGGGGCGGCATGCCGGTCGCCCCACTCCATGAGGGCGAAGAAGGCAACCATGAGCTCTTCGCCGGGCGGGGTGAGTTCGTAGCGGTGCCGTGTGCGCTGGCCGGCTTCCTGGTAAGGCACCCGGGTCAGGAGCCCGACGTCCACGAGTTCTTTGAGCCGCTTGGACATCGCGGGCTCGCTGAGCGGGGTTTCCCGCACGAAGTCCTGGAAGTACGTCGTGCCGTAGAACGCCTCGCGCAGCACCAGCAGGTTCGCCGGGGTGCCGAGCACCTCCAGGGCACGAGCGGCGGAACAGCGCTCGGACCGCCAGCTGTCGCGGTCGGCCAGCAGGCCAATCAGGGATGACGTCACCACTCCACTCTACGAGGAGCCTGACTTAAGGTACGTTAAGTCAGGCATCCCGCCCACCTCTGGAGGTTCCCCATGTCAGCTGCAGCCCTGGAAGCAACTCTCGATCACGAGCAGGTGGTGGTCCGGTCAGGCCGCCGGACCGGCCTCCCTGTGATGATCGCCGTCCACTCGACCCGTCTTGGACCCGCGGTGGGCGGCGTCCGCATAACCCGCTACGCGTCCCCGGCCGACGCGTTCGTCGACTGCCTTCGACTGAGCCGCGGCATGACGTACAAGGCCGCCGCCGTCGGCAACGGTACGGGCGGCGGCAAGGCTGTCGTACCGCTGCTTCCCGGCGGCCCGCAGCAACTGGACGAGGCGCTGCGCGACGGGCTGCTGATGGACCTGGCCGAAGTGGTGCATGATCTCGACGGCGCGTACCACGTGGCTCCGGACGTCGGCAGCAGCACCGCCGACATGCTTCGCATCCGTCGCCGCACGCCGTACGTCGGCGGCTACTCGACCACCGAAAAGGGACTGGGTGCGACGACATTCGGCACGGCCGCGGGCGTGGAGCACGCGATGCTGGCCACCGCCGAGCATCTGTGGGGTGCCGCCGATCTAAAGGGCCGGGACGTCGTGGTCGTCGGCTTCGGAGCCGTGGGCGAGGAACTCACCCGACGCCTGGTGGCCGCAGGGGCCCAGGTCAGGGCAACCGACATCGACATCACCCGTCGCGCAGCCGCGGAGACGGCTGGAGCGCAGTGGGTGGAACTCGACGGCGCCTACACGCTGGAGACGGAGATCCTGGCGCCATGCGCACTGGGCGGAGTGTTCACCAGTGGGCTGGCGGCTGCGCTGCGCTGCCGCGCAGTGGTCGGCTCGGCCAACAATCAGCTGGCCACCGACGAGGTGGCCGCCGATCTCGCCAAGGCAGGAATCGCTTGGGCCCCCGACTTCGTGGCCAACGCCGGCGGCGTGATGTACGGGACTGGGGTCGAACTGCACCACCTGAGCCCCGAGCAGTCCCGGGACCGGCTGAGGTCGATTCAGTCGACGACCGCCGAGATCCTCCGGCGGAGTACCGAAGAGGCGACGACCACCCTGGCAACCGCCAACCGGATCGCGGAGCGCGCTCTGGCCGCCGCCGGGCGATAACGCTCTGCTCGACGACCGGCCCGCCGGTCGAGGGACGCCTCTCTGCCGCGAACGCCCTCGCCCGCCGGGTCGTGCTCGCGCGCCGGCATCTGAGAACTGTTCTTCCGATCTCGGTGCTTGCCCCGGCGCGCAGGCTCACAGCCGGCTGCGTTCGCCCCCCTCGCGGCTCGCATTTCACCGCGCGGCACGACACCCCCAAGCGCCGATCGCCCCTCTTACGGGCGACGGCGCATTTCACGGAGAGAATCGATGAGTACGCGTGCGGCCCTGCGCCGCGTGGCCCACGCCGGGGTGCTGCGATGCGCCCGGCCCTCCGACATCTGGTTCAAGCCCGCGCTGAGCGTGCTCGCCGCTACCGCCCTGCCCGCTCTGTCCATGCTCGTGCTGGGCAGGCTCGACCTGGCGATATACCCGATAGCCGGTGCCATGTCCGCGCTGTACTGCCACAACCGCCCCTACGCTGCCCGGTGCCGGGCCCTGGCTTGGGTGGCGCTCGGCATGGTCGGTGGCCTCGCCGTCGCGCTGCTCACAGCGGCGCTCACCACCAATGCAGCTGTCCTGGTCGGTGTCGGCGCTCTCATGGCCGCCCTACAGAAGGCCGTCTGCGACGCCACCCGCATCGGACCGCCCGCGAGTGTGGTCCTCACTTTCATCAGCTCGACCGCTCTGTTCTTGCCTCAGGCTCCCGCTCAGGTCCCCGGCCATATCGGGCTGGCCCTGCTGGGGGGTGTCTGGGCCTGGCTGGTCTGTATGGCGCCCGGCCTGCTGCGCCCCCACGGACCCGAGCGTCGCGCCACCGCCCACGCCCTCGACACGGTCGCCGCGTACGTCGCCGTGAGCGGAACGGCCGAGGTCCAGGTCAAGGCCCACGCCGCCGCTGCGGCAGCTGTGCAGGCCGCCTGGCAATGCCTGCCGGCCGCCGACGCCCGAAGCGACCTCACACGCCGCTCACTCACACGGCTCGTCGCGCGCGCCGAGGTCGCCGTCACCGCCCCTGGGGATACCGACCCGGAGCGTCTGCAGACGTGGGCACGCAACCTGCGCGGCTCGGGCCCGATCCCGTACGTCGGCCACCCGGTGCCGGAAGGCGAGGAACTCCTCGGCCTCGACGCCGAGACGACCGCGTCGCCACGGGCGGCTTGGTGGAGCCGGCACAATCTGCTCGCCCCCCTCGCGGTGCGCACTGGGATCGGATGCGCGCTCGCCGGATACGCCTCCCTCGCCCTCGGGATCGGGCGCCCGTACTGGGCCCTCGTCACCGCCGCCTCCCTGTACCAGGCCAACCTCACGCTCACCCGACGACGAGCAGTTGAGCGGGTCGTCGGCAACCTCATCGGCGTCCTCGCCTTCGCCGCGATCGTTCCGCTCGCCCACCTGCATCCGGCGGCCCTCGTGCTGTGCTTCCTCGCCTTCTGCTTCGCCGCCGCGGCACTGATCGGCCCCAACTACTGGCTCCATACCGTCTGCGTCACCCCGATGGCCCTGCTCATCACCGAGTTCGCCCGGACCCAGGACTCCGTCCAACTGATCACCGGACGGATCACGGACACTCTCGTCGGCACGCTCGTCGGCTTCGCAGCAGCCTTGGCGGTCACCAACCGGCGCGCAGGCGACCGCCTCGAGCACGCGCTCACCGCCGTCGAGCACGCCCAGGAACACGCGGCGGTTCTCCTCGCCGAGCCGGATCCCGTGTCCAGCGCGCTGAATGCCTCCCGACGTCGCCTCGGCGCCGCGTTGGTCGAACTGCGCGCCTCGGCCGACACCGCAGCCGGCGAGTGGTGGCAGCGCGCCCTGCCCAGCGACAGAGTCGTGCACGCCGAGCAGTCCGGACACCAGACGCTGGCCGAGGCACTACGACGTCAGAGGTTGGCATCCCTGGGCCAGGACGCGGGCACCACTGGGCAGGACGCGCTCGCATGACCGGGGCAGCCAACGGGTTCTAGCCGAGATTCTCCGCGCTGGGCACGACCACGTACTGCCGCAAGTGCAAATCGCGGAAGCTCACCGGCCCACGCGGACCGGGAACCCGGTCAATGTTGATACCGGTCTCCGGCAGTCGCAGCAGCTTGAAGCCGTCGAGAAGTCGCGTGGGGGAATTCCAGAAAACCCCGGAGCCGCCATAAGCATCAATGAACCGGGCAGCGGCGGCCGGGTCGTCGGTCGCGATCGCGGCAGCCAGCCCGGACGTCTCCTCGTTCGCGATCCGCGCCGCGTCCGACGGACCGTCGGCGGCGTCGATCGTCACGGTTGCCGCACGCTCCGAGTCGAGTGCCCATTCGAATCCGCGCGGATGGGTGTGCGGGGGAAGAGAAGCGGTGATGCCCAGGCGGTGCAGGAGCTGAAGAACGCCGGGCAGCCGCTCCTCGTACACAGGCCGGTCGATGAGCAGCAGGTTGAGGCGGTTGCACACGCCCAGGCGGTCGAGGCTGTCGGCGATCAGCCGGTGCGCTGCTGCTTCGGCGGCGGCCGAGTCCACGTACAGGACTCCGCCGCCGTCGGCATGGGCGAGGGTCCGCACACCGTGACGTGCGCCTTCCTGGCCGAGGTCGCGCGTGCTGTCGCCACTCCCCCGAAGGATGACCAGCGGGATCAGCTCGGGCAGGGCCACCAGCGCGTAGGCCGCAGAGCGGTCTTCGCTGGGCACCAGCTGGATGGCGTCAGGATCCAGCCCCGCGTCGGCGAGCGCCGGTGCGATCACTTGATCCACCAGCGTCCGGGACGAGCCGAGCGCAGCCGATCCCGTGCGGAGCACACCCGCGTTGCGTGACTTGAGGAGCTGGGAGGCGATGTCGAGCGTGACGTTCGGACGAGCCTCGAAGTTGGCGCCGATGACCCCGACCGGACGCCTGCGTTCCAACAGAGTGAGGCCGTCCGGACGCACCTCGACGACCCTGTCCCTCGGCTCGTGCGCGGTGTCCGCCAGCGTGCGCAGCTCCGCCGCCATTGCCTCCAACCGCGTCGAGGTCAGTCGCAGGCGATCCTGCAGTGCGGACGACATGCCCACGGAGACGGCAGCCGCGAGGTCCTTCTCGTTGGCGGCCATGAGAGCCGACTGCGCCGATCCCAGACGCTCCGCCATGCCACGCAGCGCCGAGTCGATCTCGGCGTCCGAGGCACCGATGAGAGCGGTGCCGCCCTGCTTGGCTCGGATGGCGCAGGCACGCACGACATCCAAGGACGCGGGTGCTCGGTGGTCCTCGTGGCTTGTCACGGGCTTCCTCTCACTGTCCGAATGCCGCAGCAACCTAAAAGCAGGATCGTAGCATCGTTCAACAATCTTGTTCGGCGTCTGCGCCCCGGCAGTGCCGGGGGACGCGTGAACGGCTCATGGCGATGTCGACGCTGAGAAGTCCACCGGCCCTGACCCGGGGATTAAGGACCCGACCCGTCGAGATCTCCGCATGCTCGTCCACGGTCCTGACGCCCCTTCCCATTCCTGCTTCCACCCGACCACCGGTCATGCCGCACCGACTGAGCGGCGATCCGCCGACTCGGCTACCGGCCCTGGTGGACCAGCCGGAACGCGCCGGGCGTCGCACCGGTGTGGCGGGTGAAGAACTTGCCGAAGTTGGTGGGCTCGGGAAAACCGAGGCGGCGCGCGATGGTCGCCACCGGCTCGTCGGTGTGCGCGAGCAGCCGCCTGGCCTCCAGAGCGACCCGGCCGTCGATGACGTGCTTGACGGGTTGTCCGGTCGCGGCCGTGCAGGCGCGGGTGAGGGTCTTGACGGTATAGCCGAGGCGGTGGGCGTAGTCGGCGGCGCGGCGGGTGGTGGCGTAGGAGCGCTCCAGCTCGGCGCGGAAGCGGGCATACACCTCGCCGCCTGCCTGCGGGTCGGTGCCGCCGTCGGGGTGGGGCAGCCGGTCGATCTGCAACAGCACGGTGGCCAGCAGGAGTTGGAGGATCTCCGCCGACACGGCCTGCCCGGTGCGGTCGTATTCAGCACGCAGCTGGCCCAGCAAAGCGGACAGGACGGCGTACGAGGGGTCGGCGCCGAGTTGCCAGCACACGGGGCCGTACCACTCGTTCACCAGCCTCTCGGCGCTGCTGAAGTGCGGCGGAAAGGCGGGCGTGAAGAGGAGGTGCGTGCCGTTGGTGGTTCCGGGGTCGACGAAACGCTGCACCTGCCCGGGCCGGATCCATATCAAGGTCCCGGGGCGGCAGGGATGGGTCACGAAGTCGATCGCATGCTCCCCGCTGCCCTCGGTGATCAGGGTGAGGGTGTGGAAGTCCACCCGATGGACCGCGTCGGGACGGCGGTTCCGTCGTCGGCGCCGTTCGTGCAGGGTGGCGAGATCGACGATCTCGAAGCCCGGAACGCGCTCCTCGGGCGGATTGAAGTCGAGCCGGGGAATCGCACCTCCCCGGGAGGGATCACCGCCGTCCAGGCCCGGGGGAACCATCACAGTCTCCAGATGTCCTCGATTCACCATGCAGGGTCTTCAGCGTATCTCGTCTGCCTGCGGTTTCGCGGCGAGAGTGGAGGTCGTCAAGGCGACGCAAGGCCGCCTCCACCGCAAGGAGTCTCCCCATGAACGGCACGGTCACGGTCCTCGACAAGGACCCGGTCCGCATCCACAGCTACATGTCCCCCGCGGACACCTTCCACGCCACCACGCAGCTCATCGAGACCCCGGCCCGGATCGTCGTGATCGACGCCCAGCTGAACCCCGCCTACGCCGACGAGGCCGTCGCCTACGCCAAGGGCCTCGGCAAGCCGCTGGACCGCCTGATCATCACCCACGCCCACCCCGACCACTACAACGGCGCCGACCGCTTCGGCGCGCCGGTCCACGTACTGCCCCGGGTGCGTGAACAGATCGCGGCGCGCCCCGCCGCCCAGCTGCCGAGCGGTCTGGCCGTACCGGCCACCGACCTGCCCTCCAGTGTGGGCATCACCCCGGGCACCGAGGTCATCGACGGCGTCCGGTTCGTCTTCGAGGCCGTCTCCGGTGGCGAGGCCGCAGACGAACTCCTCGTCAAGCTGCCCGACCAGGGCGTCCTGATCGCCCAGGACCTCGTCTACAACGACGTCCACCTCTACATGGGCAACAACGACATCACGGGCTGGCAGCAGGCCGTCGACGCACTGGCCGCCGAGACCGGCTACGACACGATCCTCGCCGGCCACGGCCTGCCCGCGGGGCCGGAGGTCTACGCCGGGATCCGCCAGTACCTCGCCGACGCCCGCGAACTGCTCGGCGACGACGGCGAGGCGTACAAGAAGGCGATCGTGGACCGCTACCCCTCCCATGTCGGCCCGTTCATCATCGACATCGCCAACCGGTCCCTGTTCGGCGCCGGTCACTGAGCCTCCGACTCCCTCCTCAACTCTCGCCCATTCAGAAAGACTTGCCATGTCAGTCCGTCTTCGCCGTACCCGTGCCGCAGCCGTCGCGGTGGCCTCGCTTCTCGTCCTGGGCGGCGCTGCCCAGGCCCTCGCCGCCCCCAGCGGCGACCTCTCCCACACGCCCCTCCCGCACCACCGAGGCCACCTGCCCACCAGCTACACGATCCCCGGCGACAAGACCTACCCCGAGGGCATCGCCCGCCAGAGCGGCACGCCCTTCTTCTACGTCGGCAGCACCAGCGACGGCACCATCTACCGCGGCGACGTCCATCAGAGCGCGACCCAGGTGTTCCTGCCCGGCAGCCAGGACGGGCGCGTCTCCGTCGCCGGGATGAAGACCGACCGGGCGGGGCGGCTCATCGTCGCCGGCGGCGCCACCGGCAAGGTCTTCGTCTACGACACCCGCACCCGCGCCCTGCTGCACGTGTTCGACACCGGCCGCACCGACACCTTCCTCAACGACGTGGCCCTCGCCCCCAACGGCGACGCCTACATCTCCGACTCGATCCACCCAGCGCTGTGGCACATCACCGCCGCCGAGCTGAAGAGCGAGAAGGTCCAGCAGCCGCTGCAGGTGGGCGTGGACCTCACCAACTCCCGGATGGTCTACGACGACGGTTTCAACGGCAACGGCCTGGTGGTCACCGGCGACGGCCGCTACGTCCTGCTCGCCGACTACAACGACTACGCCTTCTACCGCGTCGACCTCAACACCCACCGGGTCGTCCCGATCGACCTCGGTGGCGCCAGGGGCGTCTCCGGCGACGGTCTGCTGCTGCGGGGCGACACCCTGACCGCCGTCACCGAACTCGACCACCCCGAGGGCCAGATCAGCGTCCTGAAGCTGAGCCACGACTACACCAAGGCCGGGCTCGTGCGCACGATCCACGGCCACGGCATGCACAGCCCCTCCACGGCCGCCGTCGACGGCCACGACCTGCTGATCGTCAACTTCCAGTTCCAGATCGCCGACCCGAAGCTCCCGTTCAACGTGGTGCGGGTCCACGTCTGACAGACACCAGGCACAGCGCAGGACCAGAAAGGACACCACTCTCATGCAGATCACCATCGTCGGTGCCGGCAACATGGCCCGCGGCATCGCCACTCGCGCCCTGGTGGGCGGACACACGGTCACCGTCACCACCAGGGACCCCGGCAAGGCCGTACGACTCGTCGACGAACTGCGCGTGCAGGCTACCGGCGCAGGCCGGATCGCCGCCGCCGACGCATCGGCCGTGGACACCGCGGACATCGTGGTGCTCGCGGTCCCCTTCGACGCCGCCAAGGAGCTCGCAACCGCCTACGGAGTACGGCTGAGCGGCAAGGTGCTGATCGACATCAGCAACCCCGTCGACGCCCCCCTCGACGCGCTCGTCGTCGCCCCGGGCACCTCCGCCGCCGAAGAGATCGCCGAGGCCGTCGCGCCGGGCACCCACGTGGTGAAGGCGTTCAACACCACGTTCGCCACCACCCTGGTCGCCGGACAGGTGAGCGGGGCTCCGCTCGACGTCTTCATCGCCGGTGACGACGAGGCCGCCCGCGCCACAGTTGGGCCAGCACCGTCAAGATCGTCGCCCCCTGAGCGCCCGGCCGCAACTCCCTTCACCCACCTGCTGGCCCGCAACCCCCACGGGCCGGCGGTGAACCGTCACCGATCCCCCACCAGGAGGACCACCCCATGCACCTGCGCACCTCCCTGACGACACTCGCTGCCGCCGCGGCCCTGCTGGCCTCCGCGACCACCGCCACCGCGGCCACCGAGCCCCTCACGGCACCCCGCGTCGCCAACCACTTCGACCTGGCGGCCTCGCAGCAGCCCGAGAACATCACCGTCGACCACGCCGGAACGGCGTACCTGACCTTCTCCTTCGCCCAGCAGATCGTCCGCGTCACTCCGGGCGGCCGTCCTCGCGTCTTGGCGACACTGCCCGCCCCGGCCAAGGCCAGCACCCCCAACCTGGGCAAGGCGTTCATCGGCGGCATCGCCCGCACGGACGACGGCACCCTCTACGTCACCTACGCCACCGGCACCGCCGACCTCACCGGCATCTGGGCCGTCCGCCCCGGCAGCCGCCCGCACCGCATCGCCGCCCTGCCCGCCGACGGACTGCCCAACGGTCTCGCCCTGGACCGGCGCACCGGCAGGCTGTACGTCACCGACTCCGTGCACGGCGTCGTCTACCGTGTTCCCGCACGAGGCGGCGAGGCCGTCGTGTGGGCCGAGGGCGAGGCCCTCGAGCCGAGCTCCTTCGCCGGTGCCAACGGGATCAAGCTGCACCACGGGGCGGTGTGGGCGACCAACCTCGACAAGGGCACCGTCCTGCGCATCCCCCTCACCCCCCGCGGCACGGCCGGCCCCGTCCAGGTCCGCGCCACCGGCATGCCGTCCATCGACGACTTCGCCTTCACCGGCCACGGCGACACCCTCCTCGCCGCACGCGACGACAACCAGGTCGACCTGGTCCGCCCGGACGGCACCCACACCGCGGTCCTCACCGCGCCCGACGGCCTGCAGACCCCCACGTCCGTCGCCGTCCACGGCCACACGGTGTACGTCCCCAGCGCGGCGTACCTCACGAACAAGGACCCCAACCTCCTCGTCGCGCACCTCGACCGCTGACGCGCACGCTCCACTCGCCCCCGAAGCCCTGGAAACGGACATGCCCGAAACCCCTCAGGCCGGCACCGCCATCTCGGAAGACGTGCCCCGCCTTCCGACACCCCGCCGTCTGTCACTCGTCCTGGTCCTGGGCTCCCTGACCGCACTCGGCCCACTCACCATCGACCTCTATCTGCCGGCCCTCCCCCAGGTCAGCGCGGACCTGCACGTCTCACAGACCGTCACCCAGCTCACCCTGACCGCCTTCATGATCGGCATAGCGGTCGGTCAGCTGGTCCTCGGTCCGCTCAGCGACACCCTGGGCCGACGACGGCCCCTCCTGACGGGGTTGACGGTGTACGTCGTGGCGAGCGCCGTGTGTGCCCTTGCCCCGGATCCTGCGGTGCTCATCGGCATGCGTCTGGTCCAGGGTCTGGCAGGCGCCGCTGGCATCGTCATCGCCCGAGCCGTCGTACGCGACCTGTACGACGGGCTCGCCGCCGCCCGCCTGCTGTCCTCGCTGATGCTGGTCTCCGGCACGGCACCGATCCTCGCCCCCGTGCTCGGCGCCCAACTGCTGCGCCTCACCTCATGGCGCGGCGTCTTCGTCACCCTCACCCTGCTGGGCCTCGCCATCTTCGCCGCCACCGCCACCCTGCTCACCGAGACCCTGCCGACCACACATCGACGGCACGGCGGGCTGACCACCACGCTGCGCACCATGCGCGACCTGATCCGCGACCGCCGCTTCACCGGCTACCTGCTCACCGGCAGCCTCGGCTTCGCCGCCCTGTTCGCCTACATCGCCGGCTCGTCCTTCACCATCCAACGTATCTACGGCGCCTCCCCGCAGACCTACAGCCTGCTCTTCGCCGTCAACTCGATCGGCATGGTCGTCACCGGCCAGCTCAACGGCAAGCTGCTGCTCGGCCGCTTCCCCTCGCACCGCGTCCTGGCAACGGGCCTGGCCGTACTCGGAGCCGCCAGCACCGCCCTGCTCCTCCTGGTCACCACCACACACGCGGGTCTGCCCTGGATCGCCACCGCGCTGTTCCTCACGGCCTGCCCCGTCGGCATGATCCTTCCCACCACCACGGCCCTGTGCCTCCAGCGCGCCCCACACGCGCCGGGCAGCGCCTCCGCACTGCTGGGCACCACCCAGTTCCTCATGGGTGCCCTCGCACCGGCCTTGGCCGGTCTCGGCGGCCAGGGCACAGCCCTGCCCATGGCCACATCGGTCCTCGGCCTCGCGCTGGCCGCGTCAGGCAGCTTCCTCGCCCTCTGCCGCCCGTGGAGGCCCACTGCGGACCCGCTGGCGCGGTGAGCCAGGCGCCCCACGAACTCGCGGCCGAGACGACAGAATGAGCCGGAGGCGAACGTTCGTCCGCAAGGCAATCTGAGGGCCGGTGTTCTGGTGTGGCCAAGATTCCTTGGCACTCGCCACCCGGCGCACTGTGCCGCGAGCATGCGGCGCGCCCCCACGGCGCCCCGCGCCGTGCCGGTCCTTCGAGGACAGCGCCACGGTTGTAGGGCCGGGCCGAAGAAACCGCCGCCGGCCTCCGCCAGCGCCGGATCCAGCCTTGGTGCAGCCCGGTCAGGACAGTCTTCTGCGGCCTGTCGTCGCCTCTCGAATCAGTGCCGAGGCCGTCATCGTCGTACAAGCGCAACATGCGAGCAGGGCTCATCACCACGCACCTTCGAACCAAGATCCGGGCCATACCCGGACCAGCCGTCCGCAGCTTGTGGCGATCGGAGCTGTTTCGCTGGTCAAACTGCATCTGAGCCGTGTAATACCTGCAGACGAAGAACCAGCTGCGACGCAGCGACAGGGCACGCCCCCTCCAGGAGGCAGCACCACGAGCCTCACCGCTACAGCAGGCACACCTCCTCACAGCACCCGCGAGAAGCCTGTGAGGGACAGCGCCGAACGGCCGGCCGACTGACTGTCACCAACCCGTCGGCCATTCGTACAGGTCAGCGAGCCCTTCCGCGCGGCTTAAGCGGCACTGGAGGCAGCACAGGAGCAGGCAGCGGAGCCCCGTCGTACCCCTTCACCTCCCCGAACCGCGAACCTTCCATCCAGTCCCGCCGCGCCTGCTCGATCTCCTCCTGCGTGCGTCCGATCCAGTTCCAGAACATGATCAGTTCCTCCTCGAACGGTTCACCGCCCAGGAGCATCAGGCCCGCGTCCGACTCCGCCCGCAGGGGCAGTTCGGTACGGCCGCAGCCGAGGTAGAGCATGGAGCCGGGGAGGACGGGGACGCCGTCGACGTGGGCCTCGCCGGACATGGACAGCACGGCGTGCTCGAAGTCCGGTTCCAGGGGGAGGCGTACGTCCGCGCCCCGGGTCAGGGCGAGGTCGGCGCCGACGATCGGGGTGTAGGCCGTGCCGGGTGACGTCGCGCCGTCGAGATCGCCGAGGATCAGCGTCGCCGTGACACCGGGTGCCGTGACGACCGGCAGGTCGGCGTGGTGTTCGAAGCGCGGGTCGGTGTGGCGGTGGCTGTCGGGGAGCGCGACCCACAGCTGCGCGCCGTGCAGGAAGCGGGCGTGCGAGCGCGGGCTCTCCTCCGAGTGGCTGATGGCCCGGCCGGAGGTCATCAGGCCGAGTTCGCGTGGGCGGATCGTCTGGAGGCTGCCGGTGGAGTCGCGGTGCAGCACCTCCCCCTCGTGCAGCCAGCTCACGGTCTGCAGACCCATGTGGGGGTGCGGCGGCACCTGCATGCCGGGCTCGTCGGCGATGTCGTCGGGGCCGTAGTGGTCGACGAAGCACCAGGCTCCGACCATGCGGCGGCCGAGATTGGGCAGCAGCCGGCGGACCTCGCCGGACTCACCCAGCTTCACCCGGCGAGGGCTGAGGAGTTCACGCACCGGCTCCGCCACCACGAAGCCACGGCCACCGCACAGGGAGGGTGCCGCTTCGCGCTCAAGATTGCTCATGGCGCACAACCTAGTCCGGCACCGGGGCCCCCGTCAGCGTCACGTTCGGGCCGCGCCGCGAGTGTCCCGTCAGCGTCTCCTCGACCGCCCGTCGGCCTCCCGTCGGTATCTCGTCGACCTCCCCCTCGGCGGCCCGTCTGCAGCCGCGCAAAATAGTAGCCATGTGCATAGTAGCTATGTACTGTATCCGTCATGGGCAACGGTTCCGAGGGTGCGACGCCCGGCTTCCTGGTGTGGCGGCTGTCGATGAAGTGGCGGGTCGCGGTCGACCGCGCGGTGGCCCCGCTGGGGCTCACTCACGCGCAGTACTCACTGGTCGCGTCGCTGTACGGCATGCGGCACTCCGGCGAACGGCCCAGCCAACGCCGCCTCGCCGACCACACCGGCCTCGAGCCGCTCTACGTGTCGAAGCTGGCCCGTGCGCTGGAAACCGCCGGTCTCCTGGAGCGCACGAAGGACCCCCGCGACCCGCGCGCGGTGCAGCTGGCCCTCACCGAGCAGGGCCGCGAGGTCACCCGGCGGGCGATCGAGGTCGTCCACGGGCTCCTCCAGCAGCTCCTCGACCCGCTCGGCGGCCTCGACAGCGCGCGCACCCGGGAGTTCAAGCGCGAACTGACGGCCCTGCTCGACGCACCTCTTGATCCCTTCAGCGAGCACGAGACGGAGCAGTCATGACCACCACCACGCCCCTGGTCAACCCCCGTGACATCGCCCTGGCCCACTACGCCGGCCGCGCCATCCTGGAGACCGTGCTGGCCCGGCACGGCATCACCTTCCAGCAGTCCGTCACCCTCCGGCTCGCCGCCGTCGCCGACGGCCCGGTCGGCCGCGAGCAGCTCGTCGACGGTGTCACCGGCGCCCTGAAGATCGACGCGGCCGAGGTGCACGGCGTCGTCGACGAGCTGATCGCCGCGCAGCTGCTGACCCCGGACGGGGCGTCCGACGTGCGGATCACGGACGCCGGGCGCGAGCTGTACGCCACCACCTCGGGCGAGACGGCACCCGTCACCGCCCGGATCTACGACGGCATACCGGCGGAGGACCTGGCCGTGACGGGCCGGGTGCTGCGTCTGATCACGGAGCGGGCCGGCGCCGAGCTGACGGCGCTGCGCCGGTGAGCGCGATGACGTAGTGGAATAGTGAACCGACATGTTCGGTTGTCGGCCTCGAAGGAGGCCACACGTGAACACCACCCAGGACACGACGTACTACGCCCACGGGACTCCGGCCGAGCGCTGGGAGCGCGCGCAGCTGTTCTTCGAGGCCAGGGACTACGCCGCCGCCGCGCGCGTCCTGGTCGGGCTCGTCGAGGAGGTGCCCGAGCAGACCGGGCCCCGGCTGCTCCTGGCGCGCTCCTACTACCACTCGGCCCAACTGCGTCGCGCCGAGGCCGAGTTGCGGACGATCGTCGAGCGGGACCCGGTGGAGCACTACGCCCGGCTGATGCTCGGCCGCACCCTGCAGCGGCAGAGCCGGCACGAGGAGGCGGAGTCGCATCTGCGGATCGCCTCGGCGCTCGCGGGTGACTTCGAGCAGGTCTGACCCGCGCCGCACATGAAGATGCCCGGCTCCGTGGGAGCCGGGCATCCGTGCGCCTGAGGGTCCGCTACCCGGCCGGTGTGCCGTACGAGCGCCGCCCGCGCCGGTAGGCGATCTCCCCCAGCAGGATGTCGACGGCGAGGAAGGCCGCCAGCGGGATGCCGAACAGGGGCATGAAGTACCCGAGTACGGCGATGCCCGCCAGCAGCGGCACGAGGATCTGCGGCGGGGCCTGCTGCCAGGCGCCGCGCGGGATCGGACGGCCGAAGGCGGTGCCGCGGCCGCGCTGCCACCACATGCGGTAGCCCCAGACGATCAGCAGGATCAGGGAGAGCGCCAGCAGCATCAGGGCGATCTGGTTGACCAGTCCGAACAGGATGCCGGTGTGCAGGTCGATGCCCCACCGGGTGAGCTTCGCGAGGACCGGGTGGTCCTCGAACCGCAGCACGTCGGTGACCTCACCGCTGGCCGGGTCGATCGCGACGGCGTCCTGCTTGGTGGGCCAGCTGCGCTGCACCTGCTTCACGACGTACGCCGAGGTGGCGTCGGCGGGGGGCACGATCTCCACCGGGTCGCCGAGCCCCTCGGCCCGCGCCGCCGCCAGGACCCTGTCCAGGCCCACACCGTGTGCGGCGTCGCCGGCCTGCCCGGCGGCGGAGCCGTGGCCGGAGTGCTCACCGCCCGCGGCGGCCGACACCGACGGGGTGGCCTGGCCCAGCGAGGTCCGCAGCTCGTCGATGTTGGCCCCGGCGTAGGCCGACCAGGTCAGACCGGTCGCCGAGAGGAAGAAGAACCCGGCCGCCGCCCATACGCCCACACTGCCGTGCAGCCCGAGGGTGCGGCGTCGCCCCTTCGCCCCCCGCACCTTGCGCAGGGCGCGACGGCGGGAGAACCACAGCGCCAGACCGCCCGCCGAGATGACCCACAGCCAGCTGGCCGCCAGCTCGCTGTACAGCCGCCCCGTCTCCCCCAGGTGCAGGTCCCGGTGGAACTCGTCGATCCAGGTGCGCAGCGGCAGCGCGCCGGTGGAGCCGTACTGTTCGAGCGAGCCGCGCACCTTCGCGGTGTACGGGTCGACGAACACGGCGAGCGTGTGGCCCTCACCGACGCCCGGGACGCCGGACAGCATCACCCTGGTCGTCGCGTCGGCCTCCGGTGAGGGGCGTACGGCGGAGACGGTGCCCTCGGGGTGCGCCTTGCGGGCGGCGGTCACCTGCTCGCCGATCGGGAGCTTCCGCTCGCCCACGGGGACGGTCAGTTCGTGGTCGTAGACGAGCTTCTCGGCCTGGAACGAGCCGGCGTACAGCAGGCCGGTGACGGCGGCGACGAGGAGGAACGGCGCCACCAGGACCCCGGCGTAGAAGTGCAGGCGGAGGATCAGCGGGCGCAGGGGGGCCCAGCTGCTCTTCGACGGTGCCGGGGCAGCTGGTTGCGGGGCCTCGTCCGTGGTGGTCGAGGGAGCGGTGGTCATCGGCGGGCTTCTCCGGGGACGTCGTCAGGGCCGGTGCGGTGTGGGCGGTGGCCGTTGCGGTGCAGTAGTCGGGGCGGCAGGGGATTCAGTTCCCGGGGAACATGTGTGACGTGCGTCACGCATGGGTGGGGGGTGCCGTGCCATCCTGACGCGATGGGAACCTCGAACGATCACGCACCCCTGGCCGAGCGGGTCGAGCAACTCCTTGACGGAGGTCTCCCGTTGACCATCGTCGCGGCCGGCGACCCGGTGCTGCGGCGGGGCACCGTGCCGTACGACGGCCAGCTGGAGCCCGCGCTGCTGGCCCGGTTCGTCGAGGCCCTGCGGGTGACCATGCGCGCGGCGCCCGGGGTCGGTCTGGCGGCGCCGCAGGTCGGTGTGGAGCTCAGGATCGCGGTGATCGAGGATCCGGCGCCGGTGCCGGAGGAGGTGCGGCGCACGCGCGGGCGGGTGCCGCAGCCGTTCCGGGTGCTGGTCAATCCCGCCTACGAGCCCGTCGGCGACGCGCGGGCCGCGTTCTTCGAGGGCTGCCTCAGCGTGCCGGGCTGGCAGGCGGTGGTGGCGCGGCCCGCCGAGGTGTGGCTGACGGGGCAGGACGAGCACGGGCAGGCCCTGGACGAGGTGTTCGAGGGCTGGCCGGCACGGATCGTGCAGCACGAGACGGACCATCTCGACGGCGTCCTGTACCTGGACCGCGCCGAGCCGCGTTCACTGTCGTCCAATCTGGCGATGGCGGAGCGCTGGGCCCAGCCGACGCCGGAGGAGGCGGCGCGGGCGCTCGGCTTCGAGCTCCCGTAGCGCGCGGAGCCGCTCCGCCGAAATTTCGCAGGCGCCCGCGGCGGGGTCTCCGTTCCCGTGACCGCATGTCTACGCCCCGAATTTCCTAGCCGAGGACCCACTTCCACGCCACCCGTGTGTTCGCTTCTACCGGGAACTGGTGGTGCCCGCGCACTGGTGACCCCCGGCCGGGGCCGTCCGGCGCGGGGCGCCGGACGAGCCTCGGGTCAGGCGTCGCGGTAGGCCTCCAGCAGCCGCAGCCACACCTCGCTGATCGTGGGGTACGAGGGGACGGCGTGCCACAGACGGCTGATCGGGACCTGGCCGGCGACCGCGATGGTCGCGGAGTGGATGAGTTCGCCGACGCCGGGGCCGACGAGGGTGACGCCGCGCAGGATCTCGGCCTCGAGGTCGACGATCATGCGGGCGCGGCCCTGGTAGCCGTCGGCGTACAGGCCGGCCCCGGCGACGGTGGACAGGTCCACGTCGACGGCCTTCACCCGGTGCCCCGCCTGTTCCGCCTCGGCCAGGGACAGGCCCACGGCCGCGGCTTCCGGGTCGGTGAAGACGACCTGCGGGACGGCGGCGTGGTCGGCGGTCGCGGCGTGGGCGCCCCACGGCTCGGCCACGAGGGTCTCCCCGGTGGCGCGGGCGGCGATGGCGGCTCCCGCGATGCGGGCCTGGTACTTGCCCTGGTGGGTGAGGAGGGCGCGGTGGTTGACGTCACCGACCGCGTACAGCCAGTCGTGGCCGTCCACACGGAGGCTGTCGTCGACCGGCAGCCAGGAGCCGGGGTCGAGGCCGATCGTCTCCAGGCCGATGTCGTCGGTGCGCGGGGCGCGGCCGGTGGCGAAGAGGATCTCGTCGGCCTCGATGCGGTCGCCCGTGTCGGTGACGGCCACGACCGT
Organism: Streptomyces massasporeus; assembly: GCF_014648995.1. GTDB lineage: Bacteria > Actinomycetota > Actinomycetes > Streptomycetales > Streptomycetaceae > Streptomyces > Streptomyces massasporeus. Next base: position 250,172 of record NZ_BMSE01000001.1, read on the forward strand.
GCCGTTCTCCCGGGTCACCGACTCCACCGAGGTGCCCGTACGGACGTCCGCGCCGGCCTCCGTGAGCGCCTCGGCGATCAGTTCCCCGGCGAACGGCTCCATGCGGGGCAGCAGGCCCTTGCCGCGGACCAGCAGGGTGACCTGCGAGCCGAGGGCCTGCCAGACCGTGGCCATCTCGGTGGCGACCACTCCGCCGCCGATCACGATCAGCCGGCCGGGCACGGTCTTGGAGCTGGTGGCCTCCCGGCTGGTCCACGGCTTGACGGCGTCGAGCCCGGGCAGGCCGGGCAGGGCGGCGCGGCTGCCGGTGCAGACGGCGACGGCCTGCCGGGCGGTCAGCACGCGCTCGCCGCCGTCCGGACCGGTGACCGTCACGGTGCGGGGGCCGGTGAGGCGCCCGTGGCCGCGGTACAGGTCGGCGCCGATGGAGTCGAGCCAGCCGACCTGACCGTCGTCCTTCCAGTTCGAGGTGTAGTAGTCCCGGTGGGCGAGGACCGCGGAGGCGTCGAGGGGGCCCTGGACGGACTGGCGCAGGCCGGGGACGCGGCGGGCGTCCGCGCGGGCGATGACCGGCCGCAGCAGGGCCTTGCTGGGCATGCAGGCCCAGTAGGAGCACTCGCCGCCGACCAGTTCGCTCTCCACGACCGCGGTGGTCAGACCGGCGGCGCGGGTGCGGTCGGCGACGTTCTCCCCCACGGGTCCGGCACCGAGCACCACGACGTCGTACGTGTTGGTTTCCGTTTCCGTCATGGGGTCAGTCTGGTGGGTGGTGTGCGCCCTGGCCACATGGGTAGGGGCGCGGAATACGTGCCCGGTCGGCCGTGTTGTGCCGACGGCTTGACCCCACACCAGGAAGAGGGATTTACGCCATGAGCAGCACCGTGGAGCTCACCAAGGAGAACTTCGACCAGACGGTCACGGACAACGAGTTCGTCCTGATCGACTTCTGGGCCGACTGGTGCGGGCCGTGCAAGCAGTTCGCCCCGGTGTACGAGAAGGCGGCCGGGGAGAACCCGGACCTGGTGTTCGGCAAGGTGGACACCGAGGCGCAGCCCGAGCTGGCCGCGGCCTTCGGTATCCAGTCCATTCCCACGCTGATGATCGTCCGTGACCAGGTCGCCGTGTTCGCCCAGCCCGGCGCCCTGCCCGAGGCCGCCCTGACGGACGTCATCGGGCAGGCCCGCAACCTCGACATGGACGAGGTGCGCAAGTCGATCGCCGAGCAGCAGGCCCAGCAGCCGACCGAGTGACGGGTCCCGGGACCCCGGGCCCGTCGGGCCGGCTCCTGGAAGGGGTGCCGGGTCCTGGAGCGGTGCCGGGTCCTAGAAGGGGTACGGAGCGACGTCTCCGCGTACCGTCGTCCAGCGCAGCTCGGTGAAGGCCTCCAGGTTGGCCTCACCGCCGAAGCGGGCGCCGGTGCCGGAGGCGGCGACTCCGCCGAAGGGCGCCACGGCCTCGTCGTTCACCGTCTGGTCGTTGATGTGGACGATGCCGGTCGGGATGCGGTCGGCGAGGTCCAGGCCGCGGGCCGGGTCCCTGGTGACGATGCCCAGGGAGAGGCCGTACGGGCTCTGTGCGGCCAGCGTCGCCGCCTCGTCGGTGGTGGTGAAGGGGCGGACGGGCGCCACCGGGCCGAAGACCTCCTCCGTGTACGCGGGGGTGCGGTCGTCCACGTGGGCGAGGACCGTCGGCCGGTAGAAGAGCCGGTCGTGGGTGCCGCCGGCGGCGAGCTTGGCACCGGCGGCCGTGCTGGCCTCGACCAGACCGCTGATCTTGCCGAGCTGGCCGGAGTCGATGATGGGACCCAGGTGGACCTGGTCCCGGTGCGGGTCGCCGACCGCGAGTGAGTCCGCCTTGGCGGCCAGCCGCTCGACGTACTCGTCGTAGAGGGACGCGTGCACCAGATGGCGTCCGGTGGTCATGCAGATCTGGCCCTGGTGGAAGAACGAGCCCCAGGCGGCCGTGGAGATGACCGCGTCGAGGTCGGCGTCCTCCAGCACGATCATGGCCGAGTTGCCGCCCAGTTCCAGGTGCGCCCGCTTGAGGTGACGGCCCGCGGCCTCGCCCACGGCCCGTCCGGCGGCGGTGGAGCCGGTGAAGGAGATGACGGGCACGCGCGGGTCGGCGACCAGGGCCTGTCCGGCGTCGGCGCCACCGGGGAGCACGTGCAGCAGGTCCTCCGGCAGGCCCGCGGCGGCGAAGACCGCGGCGAGGGACAGCCCGCCGCAGACGGCCGTGCGCGGATCCGGCTTGAGCAGGACCGCGTTGCCCAGCGCCAGCGCCGGAGCGACGGAGCGGATCGACAGGATCAGCGGGGCGTTGAACGGCGAGATCACGCCGACCACACCGGCCGGCACGCGGCGCGTGTACGACAGGCGCGGCGCCTCGCTGGGCAGGACCTGGCCGGCCGGGCGGGAGGCGAGCGCGGCGGCCTCGTAGCACTCCTGGGCGGCGACGTGCAGTTCGAAGTCGGCCTTGCCGGGTACGGAGCCCGATTCGCGGACGAGCCACTCACGCAGTTCGGCGGCGTGCTCGGTGAACAGGTCACCGGCCTTGCGCAGCACGGCGGCGCGGGCGAAGTGCGGGGTGCGTGCCCAGGTGCGCTGGGCGGTGGCGGCCCGCCCTGAGGCGGCGCCGACGTCCTCGGGGGTGGCGAGGGCGAGGGTGCCGAGTTGCTGGCCGGTGGCGGGCTCGGTGACGGTGTACCCGGCCCCCGCGAGGCGGCGGGGCTGCCAGGTCCTGGTGTCGAGCAACGGCATGACGGCTCTCCGATCGATCGGTCACCGGCTGACGGGTTGGGCACAACTCCCGTACGTGCGCGGCCGGTTCGGCGGTCACATGGCGGGACGCGTCGAGCGGGCGCAGCGGTGTGCCGCGGCCCGCGCGAGACGCGCCCCCGTTTTGTTGAGCATGCAACATCCTAGCCGTGCCTCGGCACGAAAGCGGGCCGCCGGGCCGCCTGTCGGCCCGGCGGCCCGGTCGCGCCGACCGATCGTGCGCGGCCGGTCGTGCCGACCGATCCTGCATGGCCGGACGTCCCGACCGATCATGCGTGGCCGGTGGTGCGCTGCCGGTCGTGCCGCGCCGGGTCAGCTCGATTCGCGGTGCAGCACCGTCGCCCCCAGCACCTTGTGCGTCTCGGGCTCGGAGGCGGGCTTGCGCACCGCACGGTCGACGAGTTCGGCGAGTTCACGGCCGCAGGGCAGCTCCAGGTGGACCGTGCTCAGCCGGGGCCGCAGCAGCCGCCCGAGCATCAGGTCGTCGGCGCCGATCACGGCGGTCTCCTCGGGGATGCGGATGCCTTCGTCCAGCAGGGCCCGCATCAGCAGCATCGCGTACTCGTCGTTGTAGGTGAACACGGCGTCCAGGCCGAGGGTGCGCCAGCGGGCGGCCAGGCGCGCCGCGGCCTGCTCGTCGTAGGCGAGGGGCAGTTCGGTCACCGTGGCCTCCGTGCCGCGCACCGACTGGCGCACGCCGTCGAGGCGGGGCGCGGAGAACGCCTCGAGGCCGGGTTCCTGCGGGACGACGACGCCGATCCGGCGCCGGCCGCGGTCGTAGAGGTGGGCGCCCGCGCTGTGGCCGACGACGTCGTGGTCCATGAGCAGCGCGTGCGCGCCCTCGATGGTCTCGGGGCCGAGGGTGACCACGGCCCGGGCTCCCGAGCGCTTGAGCACCGCCACTCCGCGCGGGCCGAGACCGGAGCCGGGCACGAGTACGGCCACGGGCCTCAACTCGGCCCAGGCGCGGGCCGCTTCGTCGCCGTGCGGGCCGCCGGTGCCGTACTGCACGACCGTGTAGTCCAGGCTGCCGAGCGATCCCTGGAGGTCATTGAGGAACCGGTTGTAGAGCGGGCCGACGGGGAAGGTCGGCGCGGGGATCAGGACCATCCGGCTGTGCCCGGCGCGCAGACTGCGGGCCGCGGCGTGCGGTACGTATCCGAGCTCCCTCGCGGCCTCATGCACACGGCGGCGGGTGGGTTCGCTGATGCGTACGGCGCTGGTGTTGTTGAGGACGTAGGAGACGGTCGCGCGCGAGACGCCGGCCAGGCGGGCCACATCGGCGCTCGTGGGCACGGAGCGCGACGGTGCGGGGGACGGGGGCGCGGGCGTTTTCGGTATCTGCACCATGACGTACGGCATCTTGGCAGAAGCCCCAATGCGCCCTTCCGGCGGGGGAGTTGTGACGAACCCGTGAGCGCTCACGAGGGGTGAGCGGGGGGAGAACCTTCAGCGGGCGGCGCCCGCGCCCGTCACCCGGTCGACCAGGTCGGTCCACGCATCCTCGAGGCGGGACAGCGGTACGCCGCACTGCCTGGTCAAGTGGTGCACGAGGGCGGGGTCGAGCTGACCCATCAGGGCGTGGGAGAGGAGCTCGCAGTCCGCTTCGGGGACCGCCTGCCGCAACAGCATCTCGATGTGGTGCCGCAGCACACGCCGGGCGGGGGCGACGTAGCGGCGGCTCGCGCCGGGCTCGGCGGCCAGTTGCAGCTCGAGTTCGTCGGTCGAGCGGCGCAGCATCGCGCAGCCGAACGCCCGCAGCCGCTCCACGGGCGGCGCTCCGGGTCCGAGCGGCGGCGGGCCACCGAGGAACGCGGCCTGGAACTTCTTCTCGGAGTGGTCGAGCAGCGCCGTCAGCAGGCCGGTGCGGTCACCGAACCTGCGGAAGACCGTGCCCTTGCCGACACAGGCCTCGGCAGCCACCGCCTCCATCGTGACGGCCTCCGCGCCGCGCTCCGCCACCAGCCGCCCGGCGGCCTCCAGCAGCCGGGCACGATTGCGCGCGGCGTCGGCCCGCAGGCACGGCTCGCCCTCCTCCAGGGAGGTGCCGAGCTGGAGCAGCTCGGGGTGGTCGACGGGCTCCTGGGGCGTCGGGACGGGGGGCGGCGCGGCGGACATGAAGCCAGCGTAAAGCATTGGGAACAAAACTGGACCGCGGTCCGGTTAGGATGCTAGAACGTTAAACGGACCCCGGTCCGGATCGTCACCAGTGTTATCAGAGCAGTGCCTAATGTGGGAGTCAGCATGTCCGTTCGTATCCTCGCCCTCGTCGGCAGCCTTCGCGCCGGTTCGCACAACCGCCAGCTCGCCGAGGCGGCCGTCAAGCTCGCCCCCGAAGGGGCCGAGGTGAACCTGTTCGAGGGTCTGGCCGAGATTCCCTTCTACAACGAGGACATCGACGTGGAGGGCAGCCTCCCGGCCGCCGCCGCCCGGCTGCGCGAGGCCGCGAACGCCGCCGACGGCCTGATCCTCTTCACCCCCGAGTACAACGGCACCATCCCGGCCGTCCTGAAGAACGCCATCGACTGGCTGTCCCGCCCGTACGGTGCCGGTGCCCTCAGCGGCAAGCCGGTCGCCGTGGTCGGCACCGCGTTCGGCCAGTACGGCGGTGTCTGGGCGCACGACGAGACCCGCAAGTCCGTGGGCGTGGCCGGCGGCAAGGTCCTGGAGGACGTCAAGCTGTCCATCCCCGGCTCGATGACCCGCTTCGCCGAGACGCACCCGGCCGACGACGCCGAGGTCGCCGAGCAGCTGACCGAGGTCATCGCCCGCCTGCACGGCCACGCGTCGGAGCCCGCCGCGGCCTGACCGCGTCAGTTCGTACCGGTGGAGGGGCCGGGGCCGATGACGGCCCCGGCCGCTTCGGCATTCCGGCGCGGGCCTCCGGCCGGCCGGGCCGAGAGCAGGCTCGGCGCTTGCCCGGAGCGGCCCGCGGCGGCCCCGCCCCGGCAAGCGCCGGACGGGTTGAGTCCGGCAGGCGGCAACGCACCGGGCACCTGGCCGGCCTCAAGGATCGAGCAGCCCCCGAGCGAGACCAGCACCGGCCCCGGGACGGACACGCGGCCCTCCAGCCGGCACCCGACCGCCCCCAGGCGGCCCGGCAGCACCCCGGGAAAGCACCCGACCGGCTCGGGACGGTCGTCAGGCCGGTTGCGGATGCGCCTGTCGGGCGGTCCTGTGGATCGGTGTGGCCGAACCCGTGAGCGGCTCCCCCGTGCCGCCGTGTCGTGCTGCGATGATCTCCGCCGCGATCGACACGGCCGTCTCCTCGGGCGTTCGGGCTCCCAGGTCGAGGCCGATCGGTGATCTCAGCCTGGCCAGGTCGCGCTCGCTCACGCCCGCTTCCCGCAGCCGCCGGTTGCGGTCCTCGTGGGTGCGGCGGGAGCCCATCGCGCCGATATAGGCGACGGGCAGCCGCAGCGCCTCCGTCAGCAGGGGGATGTCGAACTTCGCGTCGTGGGTGAGCACGCACAGCACCGTGCGCCCGTCGGTCTCCGTGCGCCGGAGGTAGCGGTCGGGCCAGTCGACGACGATCTCGTCGGCCTGCGGGAAGCGGGCCCGGGTCGCGAAGACGGGGCGCGCGTCGCACACGGTGACGTGGTAGCCGAGGAATGCGCCCGCCCGTACCAGGGCGGCCGCGAAGTCGATCGCGCCGAAGACGATCATGCGGGGCGGCGGAACGGCGGACTCGACGAGCAGGGTGAGGCCGCCCGGGCAGTGCGACCCGCCCTCGGAGAGCTCCACCGTGCCGGTGCGGCCGGTGTCCAGCAGGGCCCCGGCCCGGTCGAGCGCCGCGCGGTCCAGCTGCGGGCCGCCGCCGAGGCCACCGTCGGACGAGCCGTCGGGGCGGACCAGCAGGGCCTGGCCCAGGAGGCCGGACGGGCCCCGCACCACCCGGGCCAGGGCCACCGGCTCGGCCCGGGTGGCCGCCGCCAGCGCCGCCCTCTCGGCCGGGCGCCCGCCCGCGAACGGGGTGATCATGACGTCGATCGTCCCGCCGCAGGTCAGCCCCACCGCGAAGGCGTCCTCGTCGCTGTAGCCGAATCGCTCGACGACCGTCTCACCGTCCTGGAGTGCCTGAAGGCACAGGTCGTACACCGCTCCCTCCACACAGCCCCCGGAGACCGAGCCGACGGCCGTGCCGTCCGCGGCGACGGCGAGCGCGGCGCCGGGAGGGCGCGGGGCGCTGCCGCCCACGGCGACGACCGTGGCGACGGCGAAGTCCCGGCCCTCCTCGATCCACGCGTGCAGAGGTCCTGCGAGATCAAGCATCGCCGCCCGCCAGCAGCACACGGTCGGGGCGGATCGGCAGGTCACGGTGGCGTACACCGGTCGCGTGCCACACCGCGTTGGCGACCGCCGCGGCCGCGCCCACGATGCCGACCTCGCCGATGCCCTTGATGCCGACCGGGTCGTCCGGGTCGGGGTCGTCCACCCAGTCGGCCTCGATGTGCGGGATGTCGGCGTGCGCGGCGACGTGGTAGCCGGCGAGGTCGGCGCCGTAGAGGCCGCCGCTCGCCCGGTCCCGGACGGCTTCCTCGTGCAGGGCCATGGAGATGCCCCAGATCATGCCGCCGACGAACTGGTTGCGGGCGGTGAGCGGGTTGACGATCCGGCCGGCCGCGAAGAGGCCCAGCATGCGGCGCACGCGGACCTCTCCGGTGGCGGGGTCGACGGCGACCTCGGCGAACTGCGCGCCGTAGGCGTGCCGCTCCTTCTGGGCGAGGGCGCCGAGGGCTTCGGCCGTGTTCGACCGTACGGTGACGCCCTCCGGGGGGATGTCCGCGCCCGGCGGGAGGCTCCGGCGCAGTTCCTGGGCGGCGGCCGTGACGGCCCAGCCCCAGGAGCGGGTGCCGGCCGAGCCGCCGGCGATCGACGCGGCGCCGAGGTCGCTGTCCCCGATCCGCACCCGGACGCGGTCCGCGGGCACCTCCAGGACGTCGGCGGCGACCAGCGTGAGCGCGGTGCGGGCGCCGGTGCCGATGTCCGCGGCGTTGATCCGCACGGTGAAGGTGCCGTCGGCCTCCGCGGTCAGGGCCGCCGTGGACGGCATGGCCAGCGTGGGGAAGGAGGCGGCGGCGGTGCCCGTGCCGAGCAGCCAGCGGCCCTCCCGGCGCACGCCGGGCCGCGGGTCCCGCCCGTCCCAGCCGAACCTGCGGGCGCCTTCCCGGAAGCAGGGGATGAGGTTGCGGCTGCCGAACGGCAGCCCGGACACGGGGCCCACCTCGGGTTCGTTGCGGACCCGCAGCTCGATCGGGTCGATGCCGCACCGCTCGGCGAGCTCGTCGAGTGCCGACTCCAGCGCGAACGAGCCCGACGCCTCGCCCGGGGCGCGCATCCAGGTCGGGGTGGGAACGTCGAGTTTCACGAGCCGGCTGGCCGTGTGGTGGGCGTCGGCAGCGTACATCGACCGGCTCGACGCCGCGCTGGGCTCGACGAAGTCGTAGAAGGCCGATGTCTGGTTCAGCGACCGGTGCTCCAGCGCGAGCAGCCGTCCGTCCGCGTCGGCGCCGAGCCTGACCCGCTGGGCGGTGGGGCTGCGGTGACCGGCGAGGGAGAACATCTGCCGGCGGGTCATGACGACCCGGACCGGGCGCTGCAGCACGGTTGCCGCCATCACCGCGGCCACCTGGTGCGCGCGAACGCCCTTGCTGCCGAAGCCGCCGCCCACGTGCTCGGACCGGACCCGCACCGAAGCCGGGTCGAGGGAGAACAGGCTCGCGAGCTCGCCGGCGACCCAGCCGGTGCCCTGGTTGGAGTCGACGACCTCCAAGCGGCCGCCGTCCCACCGGGCCGCCGCCGCGTGCGGCTCCATCGGGTTGTGGTGCTCCTCCGGGGTGGTGTACTCGGCGTCCACCACCACGGCGGACGCGGCGAGCCCGGCCTCCAGGTCACCCTTCTCCACCACGGCCGGCATGTGCCCGTCGAGCGCGTACGCCTCGGCCTCGCGCCCGGCGGAGAACGCGACGTCGTGCGGCTCCCGGTCGTAGTGCACCACGAGGGCCTCGGCGGCCTCCCTGGCCTGCTCGGAGGTCTCGGCGACGACGAGGGCCACCGGCCAGCCCATGTGGGGCACGCGGTCGTGCTGGAAGAGGCCGACGGTGGGGTCCGGCGGGCTGCCCATCATGCCGGTGTAATCGGTGTCGACACGCGGGGCGTTGTGGTGGTGGAGCACGGTGAGCACTCCGGGCATGGCGAGCACGGCGTCGGTGTCCAGGGCGCGGATGCGTCCGCGGGCGACGGTGGAGAGCACCAGCCAGCCGTGGGCGAGCTCCGCGAAGGGGATCTCGCCGGCGTAGCGGGCCGCTCCGGTGACCTTGTCGCGGCCTTCCACGCGCGGGTGCGCGGTGCCGACGGCTCCCCTGGTGGCGGTGGTCATCGGGCGGCCTCCTCGGCGAGTTCGCTCAGCACGGCCACGACGAGGTTGCGCATCAGGGTCACCTTGTATCCGTTGTGGGGCAGGGGCCTGGCGGCCGCCAGTTCGGCGTCCGCGGCGGCCGCGAAGTGTTCGGCGTCGGCCGGGCTGCCGGTCAGGGCCCGTTCGGCCGCGCGGGCGCGCCAGGGGCGGGAGGCGACCGCGCCGAAGGCCAGGCGTACGTCGTGGACGAGGCCGTCCCGGACGTCGAGCGCGGCGGCGACGGAGCCGATGGCGAAGGCGTACGAGGCCCGCTCGCGCACCTTGCGGTAGCGGGAGTTGGCCGCCGTGGCGGTGGGCGGCAGGGTGACGCCGGTGATGAGCGCACCCGGCGGCAGGGCGGTCTCCAGATGCGGGGTCTCCCCCACCGGCAGGTAGAAGTCGGCGAGCGGCAACTTCCCCGCCCCGTCGGCCGTTTCGTACGACACGCTCGCGTCGAAGGCGGCCAGTGCCACGCCCATGTCGGAGGGGTGGGTGGCCACGCAGTGGCCGGAGGCGCCCAGGACGGCGTGGTTGTGGTGCTCTCCGGTGATGGCGGGGCAGCCGCTGCCGGGATCACGCTTGTTGCAGGGGGAGGTCACGTCGGCGAAGTAGCCGCAGCGGGTGCGCTGGAGGAGGTTGCCGCCGACGGTGGCCATGTTGCGCAGTTGCCCGGAGGCTCCGGCCAGCACGGCCTGCGCGAGTGCCGGGTAGCGGCGCCGGACCTCGAGGTGGGCGGCCAGGTCGCTGTTGGTGACGGTGGCGCCGATGCGCAGCCCGCCGTCCTCGGCCGGCTCGACGCGGTTCAGGGGCAGTTCGCGTACGTCGACGAGCCGGGCGGGCCGTTCGACGCCGGTCTTCATCAGGTCGACGAGGTTCGTGCCGCCTCCCAGGAAGCGGGCTTCCCCGTCGCCGTCGAGCAGTGCGACGGCGCCTGAGACGTCGTACGCCCGCTGGTAGCCGAACTCCCTCATGCCGCAGCTCCCTTGTTGCTCTCCTCGGCGGCCCGGGCCACGGCCTGGACGATCGACACATACGCGCCGCAGCGGCACAGGTTGCCGCTCATGCGCTCGCGGATCTCCTCCGGGGTCAGCGGTGGTGGTCCCGCCTCGGGCCGGACGTCGCCGGTGACGGCGCTCGGCCAGCCGGCCGCGTGCTCCTCGATCACGGCGATGGCCGAACAGATCTGGCCCGGCGTGCAGTAGCCGCACTGGAAGCCGTCCAGGTCGAGGAACGCCTGCTGCACGGGGTGCAGTCGCTCACCCTCGGCCACGCCTTCGATGGTGGTGATCTCGCGCCCTTCCGCTGCCACGGCGAGCTGGAGGCAGGCCACGCTCCGGCGGCCGTCGAGCAGGACCGTGCAGGCACCGCACTGGCCCTGGTCGCAGCCCTTCTTGGTGCCCGTCATGTCGAGTCGTTCACGCAGGGCGTCGAGCAGGGTGGTGCGGTGGTCGACGGTCAGCGTGTACTTCTCGCCGTTGACGGACAGGGTGAGGTCGCTGGACGTCGATGGGGGCATGGAAGCCTTCTCTCTCTCACATCGCGAGGTCGGGGGTGGGCAGGGCCGCTGCGGGAGGCGATGCCGGTTCGCGACCGTGCGGGATGCGGGGCGGGCGGGCCCGGGGCACGGCAGCCGCGGGCTGTCCGCACACGCGGCACGCCGATACGATGGGCAAGCGGACAGTTGTCCGTTACTCGGAAAACTTAACGGACAACTGTCCGCTTAACAAGGGGCTGGTTTCGGCCACGGCCCGGGAGGAGGGCCGGTGCGGCAGAAGAAGGACGCTCCCCTGCGCTCGGACGCGCAGCGCAACCGCGAGCGCATCCTGGAAGTCGCGCTGGAGGAACTGACGCGCTCGGCGGGCGTCCCGCTGAGCGCGATCGCCAAGAAGGCGGGCGTCGGGCAGGGCACCTTCTACCGCCACTTCCCCACCCGTGAGGCGCTCGTCCTGGAGATCTACCGGCACGAGATGCAGCAGGTCGCCGACACCGCCCCGGCGCTGCTGGAGAGCCGGGAGCCCGACCGGGCGCTGCGCGAGTGGATGGACCGGCTGGCACGGTTCGCCATGACCAAGGCGGGCCTGGCCGACGCCATCCGCCAGGCCACCAGCGCACCCGGTCAGCCGGAGAAGCCGGGCCACGCCCCGGTGACCGACGCGGCCGAACTCCTCCTCCGGGCCGCGGAGGAGGCCGGCACCATCCGTCCCGGGGTCACCGCGAGCGACCTCTTCCTCGTCATCGGCGGACTCTGGACCATGGACCCCCACACCGACTGGCAGCCGCGCGCCACTCGCCTGCTGGACTTCGTCATGGACGGGCTGCGGGTGGGAGCGGCCGGAGGGTGACGCGGGAGGCTTCGAGGCGGCAAGGCTCGGGGGACGGGCCGCGTCGCGCAGCCGTGAGGGAGACGGGCGGGGCAGGGTCATCGAGCCCGGCCTCTGCGCAGACGGGCAGAGGCGGGCAGAGGCGGGCAGACGCGGGGGGCACCGAGTCGGCCGTTGCGGAGGCGGCCAGGATCATCGGGCCGGTCGCCGCGGGCGCAGGCGGAAGGTCGGGCGGGGTCACCGAGTCGGCCGTTGCGGGGAGCCGTATGCGGGCCCCCCGCTCGCGTGCCGCCGCGCCACCCGCCTCAGCCGGTCGGGCGGGCCGTCGGGCCGTCGGTCGGTCGGGCCGTCGAGTCGTCGGGCCGTCGGTCGGTCGGGCCGTCGAGTCGTCGGGCCGTCGGTCGGGGCCTGCGACTGCCTTATTCCTCAAGCGACCGCCGTGCGGGCCAGACCGCCTAGTTCCGCCAGGGCCGCCGCCACCGCCGGACGGGCGTGCCCGCCGGTCCGGGTGCAGGTCAGGAGCTTGCGGTGGGGATCGCCGGTGCAGCGGACCCGGGTGATCGGCAGATGCGGGGTCAGATGGGCCAGGCGCGGAATGAGGGCGACGCCGAGCCGGTGGGCCACGAGGTGGGCGCAGACGTTCCAGTCGAGGGCGTGATGGACGACCTCGGGGGTGAACCCGGCCGCGCCGCAGGCGGAGAGGACGTGCGGCCGGCAGGGACTGTCCTCCACCGGCGCGATCCACGCCTCCCGCGCCGCCTCGGCGAGATCGACCCGGGCCCGTCCCGCCAGCCGGTGCCCTTCGGGCACGACCAGGTCGAACGGGTCGTCGAGCAGCGGCTGCTGGTCGAACCGTGTGTCGCTCAACGGCGGGTTGTGCGGGGTCGCTTCGACGACCGCCAGGTCGGTCCCGCCCTCGAAGAGCAGGTCGAAACTCTCCGGGACACCCGCCTCGGTGATCCGGACGGACAGCCGCGGGTGCCGCTCCCCCAGCCGGGCCGCCATCGGAGCCAGCAGCACCGAGACGGCCACCGGGAAGCCGGTGACCCGCAGCACCCCGGAGGGCGCCCCGTGGTCGGCCCGTAGATCCAGTTCGGCCTGGTCCCAGCGGGCCTGGATGGCGTCGGCGTGCGCGAGCAGGCTCTCGGCGGCCGGGGTGAGACGCACCCCGCGCCCCTGTGGCTCCAGCAGGTCGACGCCCAGGTCGCGGGCCAGCTGCCGCACCTGCTGGGAGGCGGCGGACGGCGTGAAGTGCAGGGCTCGGGCGGCCGCGGTGACCGTGCCGTAGTGGGCGACCGCCCTGAGGACGTGCAGCCGGCGCAGGTCAATCATGAAGGCCAGGCTTCACAGTGACGTCCACAAAGTCAACCTGGACGTGTACGGATCTCCGGACGCACCCTGGCTGTTGTGTCGCGACGGTCGATCATCACGACGTACGAGGAGTCAGACATGACCAGCACCGAGGCCACCGCCGCCTGCCCGCACTGCGGCTGGCCGGACGGAGGCGAGCCGTTCCGGGTGCTGTCCCGGCACACCACCGCGACGGGCCACACGGAGTGGACGCGCTGCGGATGCGGTTCGTTGCAGGTCCGGGTCGCCGACGCCGGCGGAACGCGCGTCGTCTCGCGCAGCGGCCCGGCGCCCGGCGCGGCTCCGGCCCGCCCGGACACGGCGAACCGCTGCCGCGGCTGACCGCCCGCGCCCCGGCGTCCGCCGACGCGACGCGGATGCCGGGGGGGCCGGGAGGGGCGGGCCGGGGTGCGGGCAGCTCACCCCGGCCCGCTCGCGACCTGCGCGTATCTTGAGGACGCCGTCGGCTCGTGGCGGCGCGAGCGCGTTCGTCTCAGTGCCGGAGTGCCCGGAGTGTGCGCGGGTCGAGCGGTGCGCGGATCGGGGTGGGCTCGGCCGCCGCGCACACCGTGGTCGCCACCCGCCATACGGCGGGCAGGTTCCGCCGCCCGGCGGCGCCCGCGGACGGGGGCACGCGGCCGACCATGGCTGCACGAGCCGCCGCCACCTCGCGTGAGGAGACGCCATGACGCACGTTCCGCCCCCGTTCGACCCCGAACTCGCCGCCGCCCTTGAGCTGATCAAGGACATGATCAGTCCGGGGCTCACGCTCGACGAGATCGCCGAGGTGCGCCAGGGCCCGGGCATCCAGATGCTGGCCGAGCTCGATCTGACGATGGGCGGGACGTTCGAGGTGGAGGACCGGCGGGTGCCGGGGCCGGAGGGCGAGCCGGACATCTCGCTGCTCATCTGCCGCCCGGCCGCGCCGGAGACGGCCGGGCCGCGCCCCGTGCTCTACCACGTGCACGGCGGCGGCATGGTCATCGGGAACAACCGGGTCGGGGTGGACGTCCCGCTGGCGTGGGCGCAGGCGCTGGACGCGGTCGTGGTGTCCGTGGAGTACCGGCTGGCGCCTGAGCACCCGCATCCCGCGCCGGTCGAGGACGTCTACGCCGGGCTGTTGTGGACGGCGGACCACGCCGCCGAACTCGGCGCCGACCCCGAGCGGATCGTCATCGCGGGCGCGAGCGCCGGTGGTGGGCTGTGCGCGGCCCTGGCCCTGCTGACCCGGGATCGCAAGGGGCCGCAGCCGATCGGACAGGTGCTGATGTGCCCGATGCTCGACGACCGCAACGACTCGCCCTCGACGTACCAGATGGCGGGCCTCGGGGTGTGGGACCGGACCGCCAACGAGACCGGCTGGACCGCGCTGCTGGGTTCGCGCCGCGGTGGCCCCGACGTACCGGCGTACGCGGCACCGGCCCGGGCCGAGGACCTCACGGGACTGCCTCCGGCCTTCCTCGACGTCGGCTCGGCGGAGACCTTCCGCGACGAGGTCGTGGCCTACGCCTCGCGCATCTGGCAGGCCGGTGGGATGGCCGAACTGCATGTGTGGCCGGGCGGATTCCACGGTTTCGACGGGTTCGCGCCGCAGGCGGCGGTGTCGCAGGCGGCTCGGTCAGCGCATCTGAGTTGGCTGCGCAGACTGTTGGGGGTCTGAGGGTCCGGACGCCCGGAGTCGTCCGTGGCCGTGCCGCCCGGAAACCATCGCACCGACCGTCCCCGAAAACGGCCGCATACCGCACCATGGGGCCTATGAAAGAGCTGGCCGGGCGGCTGACCGCCCTCGACCCGGACGCCGGTGCCGCGGTCCGGGTCATCGCCTACTTCGACAGCCTGGCCGAGTCCCGGGCCGGGCTGGAGGCGCTCGTGCGCGGGGCAGCCGTCCTGGCCGGCTGCCCGGCCCGACTGGTGGATCCGGAGCGGCGCGTCCACGTCAGAGTGGAGACCGACGGCACCAGGCGCGACACCGGCACCCCGCCCGACCCGGCCTGGCCCGCCGTCCGGCTGAGCCCTGACGGTACGGCGATGCTGTGGCTGGAGCGTGACGGGGACCGTGCGGGGACGGCCGGGGCCGTGTCCGGACCGGCCTCGACCGCCCGAGGTGGCGGGGGCGACGCCGAGCCCGGCGGCCCGGCGGCGACGGTGCTCGATCCGCGGCCCGCCCAGACCGCCGCCCCGGGGCAGGTGCCGACGCCAAGCACCCTCAGCGTGGTCGACGCCGTGATCCTCGAACGGGCCGCCGGTGCCGTGCGGCTGGTCCTCGACCGCACCCGCGGCCGGGCCCCGGCCGACGACCCGGCGCTGGTCGAGACGCTCCTCGACGCCACAGCCCCCGAACCGGCCCGCCTGCACGCCGCCCGCCGTCTCGGACTGGACCCCACGGCACCGGCCCGGGCCCTAGCCCCGCTGAACGGCCGGCCACGGGTGGTGCCCGCCGGCCCGGAGGCCGTTCCCCTAGGCGGGGGCCACGCCGCGGCGGACGCCGCCGCCCGCCCTCGGGCCTCACAGATCCCGTCGCAGGGACAGCCCGCGGATGTCGCGACCGCGCAGGCCACCTCCCGCGCCCGCACCGGCCCCGCCTCCGCCCCGGCCCCTCCCGTCCCCGGCCGGCACACCGCTCCCCCGGAGTCCCGTCTCCCCGCCGGGCGTCTCGGCGTCGGGCCCGCCGTCCCCGTCCTCGAACTGCCCCGGTCCTGGGCCGAGGCCCGTACCGCCCTGCGGTTCACCGCCGAGGGCACCCCGCAGGACCCCGGCCCCCGGGTCGTGCACGCCGAGGAACTGGGCGGTATCGCGCTCCTCGCCGGCATCGTCGAGCCGGGCACGGAACCGCCACCCGACGTCCGCGCCCTGGAGACCGCGGCGGCGATCACGCCCTGGCTGTCGGCCACGCTGCACGCGGTGGTGTCCACGGCGAGCCTGCGGGCGGCGTCCGCCGAGATCAACGTGCACCACTCCACGCTCCAGGACCGCCTGGCGCACGCCGAGCACCTCCTCGGCTGGCCGATCCGCACCCCACAGGGTCGGCTGCGGCTGCAACTGGCCCTCACGATGCGTCGACTGGGGAGAGGGTGAACTTCGTGCGCCCGGCCGTGTCCCCCCGGCCCCGCCGGCCGTGACCCGCGCCCAGTCGGCGAAATCGCACCCCACCGGCCCCGCCGCCTGTGAAACCACCCGCCGGCGTGATCCGGATCGCGTCGGTGGCCCGCCCCCGCGCGCTCCCCCTGCGGCAGACTGTCCCAGCGCCCCCGTACACGATTCAGGAGCTTGAGGCATGAGCGTGCAGCGGTATCCCCTGGCCGGGGTCACGGTGGTCAGTCTGGAGCAGGCCGTGGCCGCGCCCTACGCCACGCGGCAGCTCGCCGACCTCGGTGCCCGGGTGATCAAGGTGGAGCGGCCGGGCGGCGGCGATTTCGCCCGCCGTTACGACACGACCGTGCACGGCCACTCCAGCTATTTCGTGTGGCTCAACCGCTCCAAGGAGTCCCTCACGCTCGACCTGAAGGACCCCCGCGGCCACGAGATCCTGCACGACCTCCTCGACGGCGCCGACGTGTTCGTGCAGAACCTCGCCCCGGGCGCCGCCGCCCGGCTCGGGCTGGACGCCGCCACCGTCACCGGCCGCCGCCCGAACCTGATCCCGTGCACGATCTCCGGCTACGGCACGACCGGCCCCTGGTCGGACCGCAAGGCCTACGACCTGCTCGTGCAGTGCCAGACCGGGCTCGTGTCGCTGACCGGGACGCCCGAAGGGAACGCACGGACCGGGATCTCCGTCGCCGACATCGCCGCCGGGATGTACGCCTACAGCGGCGTCCTCACCGCGCTGTACACCCGTGCCACCACCGGCGAGGCACACCCCGTGGAGGTGTCCCTGTTCGAGGCGCTCGCGGAGTGGATGGGCCAGCCCGCCTACTACACCCGGTACGGCGGCGCCCAGCCCCCGCGTCTGGGCACGCAGCACGCCACCATCGCGCCGTACGGGACGTACCCCGCCGCCGACGGCAAGGAGGTGCTGTTCTCCATCCAGAACGAGCGGGAGTGGGTGGCGCTGTGCACCGAGTTCCTCGGCCGTCCGGAGCTGGTCGCCGATCCGCGTTTCGCCACCGGCTCCGACCGCGTCGCGCACCGCGAGGAACTCAACACCGTCGTCGCCGAGCGGTTCGCGCGCTCCGGCTCCGACGAGATCCTCAAGGACCTGGAGCGCATCGGCATCGCCTGCGCCGGGGTCAACGACGTCGCCGCGTTCCTGGACCACCCCGTGCTGGCCGCCCGTGGCCGCTGGAGCGAGGTCGAGGTGCCGGGCGCCACCGTGGAGGCGCTGCTCCCGCCCGCCGACCTCGCGGGTCTGCCCGCGCGCATGGACCCCGTGCCGGCCGTGGGCGAGCACACCGATGCCATCCTCACCGAGCTGGGCCGCACCGCCGAGGAGGTGGCGGCCCTCCGCGCGGACGGCGTCGTCTGACGGCGTCGTCCGACGGCGGGCCACTCCCGGAGGTCTAGCTGGACTCAGCGGACGGCTGCGCCGCCTCCGCCTCGGCCTCCTGCTTCTTCGACGCGCGCAGGCTCGTGACCGTCGTGACCGCCAGGACCAGCACGATGAAGCCCAGCGAGAACGGGATGCCGATCTCGGGGACGTGGACGCCCGACTCGTGCAGGGCGTGCAGCACCAGCTTCACGCCGATGAAGCCCAGGATGATCGACAGGCCGTAGGAGAGGTGGACCAGCTTCTTCAGCAGGCCGCCGATGAGGAAGTACAGCTGGCGCAGGCCCATCAGGGCGAAGGCGTTCGCGGTGAAGACGATGTACGGGTCCTGGGTGAGGCCGTAGATGGCCGGGATGGAGTCGAGGGCGAACAGCACGTCGGTGGAGCCGATCGCGAGCATCACGACCAGCATCGGGGTCATGATCCGCTTGCCGTTCTCGGTGATGAACAGCTTCGTGCCGTGATAGCGGTCGGCCACGCCGAAGCGCTGTTCCGCCATCTTCAGCAGCTTGTTCTCCTGGTACTCCTCCTCGTGGTCCTGCGTACGGGCGTCCTGGACCAGCTTCCAGGCGGTCCAGATCAGGAACGCGCCGAAGAGGTAGAACACCCAGGAGAAGGTGGAGATGATCGCCGCGCCGGCCGCGATGAACACGGCCCGCAGCACCAGGGCCATCAGGACGCCGATCATCAGCACCCGCTGCTGGTACTGCGAGGGCACCGCGAACTTGCCCATGATCAGGACGAAGACGAAGAGGTTGTCGACGCTGAGCGACTTCTCGGTGATGTACCCGGCGAAGAACTCGCCCGTGGGCCCGCTCCCACCGAAGTACCAGAGCCCCACGCCGAACAGGACCGCCAGGACGACCCACACCACCGTCCACGTCCCGGCTTCCTTGATGGACACGTCGTGCGGCTTGCGGCCCACGAAGAAGTCGACGGCGACCAGCACGCACAGGGCGGCCACGGTCAGCAGCCACACGGACAGCGAGACGTTCACTTGTTGCTCCTGATGCAGGTGTGGGGAAGGGACATCGTGATCGGCCGCGGCCGGTTTCCGCCACTCCTGTCAGGTGAACATTGCGTCAAAGCTGCACGTGCAGCGCCTCCAGGACGTCCTGGTCCGTCAGCTGGTCGAAGTTCTCGTACCAGAGACCCACCGCCATGAACGCGGCCGGCCGGTGCAGGCAGACGACCTCGTCGGCCTCGGCGCGCATCAGATCGGCGCCCTCGGGGGAGCACACGGGGGCGGCCAGCAGCACCTTCCCGGGCACCTGACGGCGTACGAAGCGCAACGCGGCGCGGGCCGTGGAGCCGGTCGCCAGGCCGTCGTCGACGACGATCACGGTCCGTCCGCGCAGGTCCGGGGCGGGTCGGCCCTGCCGGTACAGCCGCTCACGGCGCCGCAGTTCGGCGCGCTCCCGCTCGATGACGGGGGCGAGCGCGGCCTCGCCGATGCCGAGGTGGCGCAGGGCGTCCTCGTCGAGGAGCGGCACCTCGTCCCCGGCCATCGCGCCGACGCCGAGCTCCTCCTGGTGGGGCGCCCCGATCTTCCGTACGACGAGCACGTCGAGCGGGGCGTCCAGCGCGGCGGCGACCTCGCGGGCCACGGCGACTCCGCCGCGGGGCAGGGCGAGGACGAGGGGATCGGGCAGGTGCCCCTCGCGCTGCCGGGTGCGCAGTGTTTCGGCCAGTTCCTCGCCGGCCTGCCGGCGATCACGGAACCGCATGACGGTCACCTCCGCTTCCCGCACGAAAGGGCCCCGGGCGGTCCGGCTCCCCGCGCACCCCCGCCCCGGCCGGTCCGGCTCCCGCGTACCCCCCGGCCCACCGGACGAAGCACGCCGACCGGTCACCGGCCTGTGGCGGCCCGTATCCGCTCGTCGCACCACTGCCGGGCCGCCTCGGTGACCTGGTCGAGCGCGCCCGGTTCCTCGAACAGGTGGGTGGCGCCGGGCACCACGTGAAGGGTGTGCGGGCCGGGCAGTCGCCGGGCCGCCTCCTCGTTGAGCCGCAGCACGTGCGTGTCCCGGCCGCCCACGATCAGCAGCACCGGGGCCCGTACGGCGTCCAGGGCGTCACCGGCCAGGTCGGGCCGCCCACCGCGCGAGACGACCGCCCGTACCCGGTCGGGGCGTTGCGCGGCGGCGACCAGGGCCGCGCCCGCGCCGGTGCTGGCGCCGAACAGGACGACGGGCAGGTCCGAGGTGCCGGGCTCCTGCGCCAGCCAGTCGAGGGCGGCGACCAGTCGGCGACCCAGCAGGGGGATGTCGAAGCGGAGTTCGGCGGTGACGGCGTCCTGGTGTTCCTCCTCCTGGGTGAGCAGGTCGATCAGCAGGGTGCCGAACCCCGCGGCGCGCAGACCGGCGGCGACCTCGCGGTTGCGGGGGCTGTGCCGGGAGCTGCCGCTGCCGTGCGCGAACAGCACGACCGCGCGGGCATCCGGGGGCACGGCCAGGTCGCCGGTGAGGTCCGCGCCGCCGGCGGGCAGGGTGACCGTCCGGGAGTTCATCGTCAGCCTCCTCTCCCCCGGTCCCCGTGGTACCCACACCGCGACGGACGTCCCATGGCGCGATCTGTGGGGTGCGTGTCGTTGACGCCGTACCGCGCGCCGGTGGAGCGTGAGGGGCGTGACCGATCGCCGTGTCGTCTTCGTCGTCTTCGACGGCTTCCAGCCGCTCGACCTCACCGGACCGCACGAGGTGTTCCACAGCGCGGGCGGGTACGCCTGCGAGGTCGTGGCGACCCGGGCGGGGCCGGTCCGGTCGGTGAGCGGGCTGGTCATGCACGCCGCCCACGGCGTGACGGACCTCGACCCGGCCGGGACGGACACCGTCGTGGTGGTCGGCGGCCGGGGCGTCGACCGGGCCCGGGAGGACGAGGCCCTCGTCGCCTGGGTCGCCGCCGCGGCGGCGGGCGCCCGGCGGGTGGCCTCGGTGTGCAGCGGGGTGTTCCTGCTGGCGGCCGCCGGCCTGCTGGACGGACGGCGGGTCACCACGCACTGGGCGCGTGGGGAGCAGCTGGCCCGGGAGCATCCCGAGGTGCGCGTGGACTGCGACCCGATCTTCGTCCGGGACGGGCGGGTGTGGACGTCGGCCGGGGTGACCGCCGGGATGGATCTGGCGCTCGCCCTCGTGGAGGACGACCTCGGCCGGGACGTCGCGCACGAGGTGGCCCGCCGGCTGGTGCTGTTCCTGCGCCGCCCGGGAGGGCAGTCGCAGTTCAGCGTGGCGCTGTGGTCGCGGCAGCCGGCGACGGACCCGGTGCGGGCCGCCGTCGGCGCGATCCACGCCGATCCCGGTGCCCGGCACGACATCGCGGGTCTCGCCGCACACGCCGGGCTGAGCCCGCGTCATCTTCAGCGGCGCTTCACCGCCGAACTCGGCGTGCCGCCGGCGGCGTACGTCGAGCGGGTGCGTGTCGAGGCGGCCCGGCGGGCGCTGACGGACGGGGACGAACCGGTCGAGGCCATCGCCCGGCGCTGCGGCTTCGTCACCGCCGAGACCCTGCGCCGCACGTTCCACCGCCGGCTCGGTGTCGCGCCGTCGGACTACCGCGCCAGGTTCCGCTCCACCAGCGCAGCTGATGCCGCTCTCGCAGATCTCTCAGAGGAAGGAACAAGCGCATGACGACCTACGGCCTGCTGGTCTTCGAGGATGCCGAGGAGCTGGACTTCGTGGGGCCGTGGGAGGTCTTCACCGTCTCCGCGCGGCTGCGGGACAGCGGCGACACGGCCGTGCTCGTCTCCGAGCACCCGGGCCCCGTGCGCTGCAACAAGGGCCTGCGCGTGCTGCCCGACCACACCTTCGACGACCATCCGCCGCTGGACGTGCTGCACGTGCCGGGCGGGCTGGGCGCGCGTGAGACCCAGCTGCACAACCCGGCGGTCACCGGCTGGATCGCCAAGACGGCGGAGCGGGCCGCCTGGGTGCACGGCGTGTGCACCGGCACGTTCCTGCTGCATGCCGCCGGGCCCGCCCGGGGGCGCCGGGTGGCCACGCACTGGAGCCAGGAGGACACCCTGGAGGCGCGCGGGGACGTGACGGTGGTCCGGGACGCCCGCTACGTGGTCGACGGCGGCCTGGTCACCAGCCAGGGCGTCTCGGCCGGGATCGACAGCGCGTTGTGGCTGGTCGGGAGGCTGCACGGCCGGGATCACGCGCGGGCCGTGCGGCGCTACATCCAGTACGACCCGGCGCCGCCGTACCTGGCGGAGGAGCCCGTCTGATTCACCCGTCCGGTGCCTTGGCCGCATGGGTGGGCGAGCCTCGGGCAGGCGATGTTCATGGGCGGTGACACGAGCGACGGCGGGCAAGGGCGGCAGCCGGGCGAGTGCGGGCACCGGGCGGTGCCGCATCCCGGGGACATCCGGATCGAGGCGTGGGCGGCATGCAGAGAGCACTGCCTGGCGGAGGCCGTCCTGGCGATGGTCGAGTGTTTCGCGGACGTCTCCGGGGTGCGGCCCACCGCCGTGGACCGGGTGCGGCTGCCCGAGGCGAGCAGCGACGACCTGCTCGCCTCGCTGCTGGACGAGATCATCTTCCGGCTGGAGGCGTACGGGCAGGTGCCCGTGGACGTGGAGGCGGACGAGGCCGACGGCGGCCTGGACGTACGGCTGGCCGTCACCGGCATCACCGACGTGGAGATCACGGGGGCGGTGCCGACGGCGGTGGCGTGGGACGAGCTGCGGATCGGGCCGGATCCGTACGGGTGGTCGTGTGCGGTGACGGTCGACGCCTGACCCCGGCGGCCCGGGCAGGTCTAGCGGTGACGGTCGACGCCCGCCACCGGCGGCCCGGGTGCGCCTACCGTGGAGGGGTGGGCGGCGGCGTCGTGACGCTGTTCCTGTGCGGTGACGTGATGCTCGGGCGCGGCGTCGACCAGATCCTCGCGCACCCCGGTGACCCGGCACTGCGGGAGGCGTACGTCGCGGACGCACGGTCCTACGTCCGGCTGGCGGAGTCGGCGCACGGGCCGGTGCCCGCGCCCGTGGACCCGTCGTGGCCGTGGGGTGAGGCGCTACGGGTGCTGGACGAGGCGGCCCCGGACGCCCGGATCGTGAATCTGGAGACCTCCGTGACGGGCGGCGGCACGTTCGCACCGGGCAAGGAGATCCACTACCGGATGCACCCCGCGAACCTGCCCGCGCTGGCCGTGGCCCGGCCCGACGTGACCGTCCTCGCCAACAACCACGTCATGGACTTCGGCAGGCCGGGCCTGCTGGACACCTTGGACGCGCTGGCCCGGGCGGGCCTGCGGACGGCGGGCGCGGGACACGACACCGACGAGGCCTGCGCGCCCGCGGTGATCTCGCTCCCCGGCGGCCGCCGGCTGCGGGTGTCCGCCCTCGGGGCGGGCTCCAGCGGCATCCCGGCCGACTGGGCGGCCACGGCGGACCGGCCGGGTGTGGCGTATCTTCCCCGCCTCTCGTCCGGTGCGGCCGGCACCGTGCTGCGGCGGCTGGGGCGGGCCGGTGGGGACATCAGCGTGGTGTCGGTGCACTGGGGCTCGAACTGGGGGTATCGCGTTCCCCGGGAGCAGGTCCGCTTCGCGCACGCGCTGATCGACGGCGGTGTCGACGTCGTCCACGGGCACTCCTCGCACCATCCCCGCCCGCTGGAGGTGTACCGGGACCGGCTGATCCTCTACGGCTGCGGCGACTTCGTCGACGACTACGAGGGCATCTCCGGTTACGAGGAGTACCGCGACGACCTGCGGCTCGCGTTCCTGGTGTCGGTCGAGGCGGACAGCGGACGGCTGGCCGGGATGCGCATGGTGCCGTTCCGGGTGCGGCGGATGCGTCTCGAGCCCGCGTCCCGGGAGGACGGTGCCTGGCTGCGTGCCACGCTGGACCAGGTCAGCGGTGGGGTAGGGGTGCGGCAGGAGGCCGACGGGTCGCTGGTCGTTCCCGCGCCGGCCGCGTGATGGGGGGCCGCCAGCAGAGCGGGCCTGCCCGGGCTGGTCGCAGGGAGTTCAGCCCGCCCAGGCCACGAGCCGGTCGCGGTTCTCCGGCTCCCGCAGCCGGGTCAGCGACTCCTTCTCGAGTTGGCGTACCCGCTCCCGGGTCAGGCCGACGCGCCGCGCGACCTCGTTGAGGGTGCGGGTGTGACCGTCGTGCAGCCCGTAGCGCAGGCTGAGGATCATGGCCTCGCGGGGCGCGAGCGTGCCGACGGCCTCGCGGAGTTCCTCGGCGAGTGCCTGGAACTCGGCCACTTCCGGGGCCTGGAGCACCTCGGTGTCGGCGATGAGGTCGCCGACGACGGTCTCGCCCTTGTCGTCCACCGGCGTGTCCAGGCTGACGGCGTCCCGTCCGACATGGCGCAGCCAGGCGATCCTGTCCTCGGCCAGGCCGCTCTCCCGGGCCACCTCCTCGACGCTCGGCTCGCGCTCCAGGTCGAGCCGCAGCCGCCGCTCGACCTTGGCGATCTTCTGCAGCTGCTCCACGACGTGCATCGGCAGCCGGACGGAGCGCGCGTGCGCGGCCAGGCCCCGTTCGATCGCCTGGCGGATCCACCAGGTCGCGTACGTGGAGAACTTGAAGCCCTTGGTGTGGTCGAACTTCTCCACGGCCCGGATCAGCCCCAGGTTGCCCTCCTGGATGACGTCCAGCATGGGCAGGCCGCGGTGGGCGTGCCGTTTGGCCATCGACACCACGAGCCGGAGATTGGCCCGGACCATGTGGTCCTTGGCTCTCTGCCCGTCACGGACGAGCTCCTCCAGGTCCCGGTGACGCTCGGGCGTGAGGTCGTGTTCGCCGGTGGCGGCCGGATCCAGTTCCTCCAGCGCCCGCACACCGGTCTCCATCCGCCGCGCCAGGCGCACCTCGTCCTCGGCGGTGAGCAGGGGGGTCGCGGAGATCTGCGCGAGGTACTGGCCGAGGAGGTCCGGTTCCTCGTCCGGCTCGGGGATGCGGCTGCGCAGCCGGGCGGTGCGGGCGGGGGCCCGCCGGTCCTCCCGGACGTCCGCCGCGGGGTCTTCTGCCAGGGGAGACATCGTCGGGTTCCTCCCTCTGCCGCCTCGTTCCGGCTCACCCCGGCGGGTACCCGGGGAATGGGTCCCGAACCGTGTGCCCCGGTGCCCTCGGGGGTACCCCGGGCCACATGACCGGCATCGAACTCAGCAGCAACGCGTTCAACGACCACTCGTTCATCGCGCGCCGGTACGCGTACGAGGGACCCAACGTCTCTCCGCCGCTGGCCTGGAGCGGTGTACCGGACGACGCGGCCGAACTGGTCCTGCTGTGCGAGGATCCCGACGCCCCCTCGGGCACGTTCGCGCACTGGGTCGTGGTCGGCATCGACCCGCACAGCGACGGTGTGGAGGCCGGACAGAGCCCACCGGGCGGCACGGAACTCGTCAACGGCTACGGGCAGCACGGCTGGGGTGGCCCCCACCCCCCGCCGGGTGACGACGCCCACCACTACTTCTTCCGGCTCTACGCCCTGTCCGAACCGTGTGTCCTGCCCGACGCGCCGCGTGCGGACCAGGTGCACGCGGAGGTGGAGAAGCGCCGGCTCGCGGACGGGACGCTGGTCGGGCTGTACCAGCGCTGACCTTCCCCCCGCCTCCCGCATCACAACGGTTGGTTGTGGTGCGGGGGCGGATGGTTGTTTGCCCGCCCCGCCCGCTTCTCGCTTGGATGACTCCCGGACAACGCGGGGTTGTCCGGGAGAGCGGGGAGTGCGCCGGACATGGCGGGCAGGCGGTCGCTGGGGCGGCGGTTCGGGTGGCTGTGGGGCGCGTACGCGGTCAGCACGGCCGGCACATGGCTCGCGTTCGAAGCGTTCGCCCTGATCGCGGTCCTGGCGCTGGACGCCGGGCCGACGCAGGTGTCGCTGCTCGCGGCGGTGGGGCCGGCGGTCGGCGCGGCGGTGTCGGTGCCCCTCGGGCCGTGGGTGGAGATCCGCCGCAAACGGCCGGTGATGATGACGGCGGACCTGGTCCGGTGCGTGGTGCTGCTGAGCGTCCCCGTGGCGTTCGCGCTCGGCTGCCTGGGCTTCGGCCAGTTGCTGCTGGTGTCGGTGGCCGTCGCGGCGGCCGACATCACCTTCAACGCGGCGGCCGGGGCGTTCCTGAAGGACCTGCTGCCGCGGC
Source organism: Streptomyces massasporeus (assembly GCF_014648995.1). GTDB lineage: Bacteria > Actinomycetota > Actinomycetes > Streptomycetales > Streptomycetaceae > Streptomyces > Streptomyces massasporeus. The sequence continues at coordinate 275,594 of NZ_BMSE01000001.1, forward strand.
AGGACCTGCTCGTGGCGAACGGCCGGTTCGAGGCGACGACCTGGACCGCCAGCATGGTCGGTCCGCCGCTGGGCGGGGCCGCGATCGGTCTGTTCGGTCCGGTGACGACGGTCGTGGCCGACGCGGTGAGCTACCTGGTCTCGGCGTTCGGCATCCGGGCGATCGGGGACGCCGAGAAGCACGCTCCACGACCGGGCCCCGCGGTGACCCGGGCCGGCGACCTGCTGGAAGGCTGGCGCCACATCCTGGCCGACCCGGTCCTGCGCCCGCTCTTCTTCAACTCGCTTCTGGTGAACTCCCTGATCATGGCGGCCTCTCCCCCGCTGCTGATCCTCATGGTGGACGACCTGCACTTCGCGCCCTGGCAGTACGCCCTCGCGTTCGCGGTGCCCTGCACCGGCGGCCTGCTCGGCTCCCGGCTGGCCCCACGCCTCGTCGCGCGCCATGGCCGGAACCGGGTCCTGCTCGCGACGGGGATGCTGCGGGCCTGCTGGCCGGTCGGCCTAGCCTTCACCGGCCCCGGGGCGCCCGGCCTGGCCTGGGTCATGGTGGTCGAGTTCGGCCTGATCACCTGCTGCGGCGTGTTCAACCCGGTCCTCGCCACACACCGTCTCGACCGCACCCCCACGGGCCGGGTCACCCGCACCCTGTCCGCCTGGTCGGCCAGCGGCAAGGCCACCACCGCGGCGGTCACGGCCCTCTGGGGCGTACTGGCCGCCTGGACGACTCCGCGCACGGCGATCGCGGTGGCCGGCGTCCTGCTCCTGGTCACGCCGTTGCTGCTGCCCCGCCGGGACCACGCCGCGGGGGCCGGCCATGAACCGGCCCCCGCGGCGGTCGAGTCGGACGGCGGCTGACCCGGCCGGGGCGGCTCAGACCGCCCCGGGCACGTCCTCCGTGACGCCGTTCAACGCGGAGGCCGGGTCCGTTCCGTACGGGCGGGTGAGGATCTCCAGACCGTGGCCGGCCGGGTCGAGGAAGTAGACACCACGGCCGCCGTCGTTGCGGTTGATGCGGCGGGGGTGGTTGCCGTGCGGGTCGGCCTGGATGGGGATCCGGGCCTCGACGAGACGGGCCAGGGCCTCGTCGAACTCCTCCTCGGAGACCAGGAACGCGTAGTGCTGCATGGGGATGTCGGCGTCGATGGTGAGGAAGTCCAGCGTGACACCGTTGGCGGTCGTCACGGGCAGGAACACCCCGGTCGGTGCCCCGACCTCGAGTCCCAGGATCTCTGCGAGGAAATGAGCGGACTTCTGCCGGTCCTTGGACAGGACGATGGTGTGGTTGAACTCGACTGACACGGTTGAATGCCTCCACGGGCATCTCGGCGGCGCCTCCATGCCTCACCCGGCCGGTGACCGGCACGCGATGCCGCGCGGTGGATCGTAGACAGCGGCCGTGGAGGCCGTCGAGCGGTTTTCGGCCGTGTTCGGGACTTCGGGGCGGGCGGCCCGTCCCGGGGTCCCGAACTGATCCTGACAATTGTCAGGACCGTGTGGTTCCGGGGCTCTCTACAGTTCTGAACGTCGGCAAGCAGCCCGCCCCGGGGTGCTGCGGACCCGGAACAGGACCGCTTCCGGCCACACCATCCTCATCTTCGTCCTTCGGGGGACACACATGAAGCGACTGATCAGCCGTACCGCCATGGGCCTCGCGGTGACCGCTCTCGCCGTCGGCGGCCTCGCGACCACGGCCCAGGCTGCCCCGGCCGCCGCCAACAACGGCGACCCGACCCTCACCGACGTCTACATCTGGGCCACCGACGTCAACCTGCGCCAGCAGCCGACCACCGACTCCCCGCGGCTCGCGGTCCGTTCGCAGTGGTGGGGCGACGCCCTGTGCCAGACGCAGGGCCAGACCGTGCACGACCCGGCCGTCGGCACCAACAACTGGTGGACCGCCGTCATGGAGTTCTCGGGCAGCGACATCGCCTGGGTGAACAACCTGTACATCCGGGGCGGCGAGAAGATCGCCGGCGTCCCGGACTGCTGACACGCAGCACCCTCCACACGCCTGTGGCGGGCCACCGGGAAACCGGTGGCCCGCCACAGGCGTGTGCGCGCCGAAGGGGCGGCCGGAGCACCGGCCGCCCCCGTACGGCGAGTTGGGCGGCTCAGTACCAACCGGTGTTCACCAGGTCGTGGCCGTCGCACGAGAGCAGGGCGCGCGAGACGCGGCCGTTGAGGTTGCTGCCCATCTTGGTGTAGGCGTAGGTGATGCCGGAGTCGACGGTCTCGGAGACCCAGCCGTCGTTGCGGCCCGCGCCGTTGTCGGAGCGCTGCAGCACGGCCGCGCAGCCGGGCCGGGAGTTCTCGATCCGGGCGAACGAGCCGCACTTGTCGGAGTAGAAGTACTTCAGGGCCATGCCCTCGAAGTACTTGGTGGCTCCGATCTGCCGGAACGTACCCGAGCAGAACGTGGTGGTGGGGTACTGCCCCTCCTGCCCGTAGATTCCGTAGTTGCCGCCCGAGAACGGCTGGGCCTGGGCGGTGGTCGGGAGGAGCGCCATCACCGCGGCGGCGCCCCCCGCGGCCAGCAGTGTCGTGAGTGATCGGCGGCTCATGAGCCCTCTTTCGTGTGTCGGCGGGTGATGCGGTCGTGCGCGGCGACCGGCCCCCGGCCGGCCGTCGCTCGCTGGTCGTGACCGTACGGGGCGTCACCGCACCGCCGACACCTGACACTTATCAGGGTCGAAGCCGCAGGTCGCCCCCGCCGGGCGGGGCCCTGACATACGTCAGGACCGCCCGTCGCACCCGGGCTCCTATCGTGGCGCCGCGGGCCAAGGCCCCGTAGGACCACCCGGGCGATCCAGGAAGGGCAACCATGCGCATGCTCCTGCGCGGCGCGGCCGCGCTCGCGGCCGTCGTCACGGTCGCGTCACTCACGAGCGGTGCGGCGGCACACCCCCGGACGGGACGGGCCGCCGAGGCCGTCCGGGCCGCCGCGGCCGCCCAGATCCCGCCCGGTGTCACCGCCGGCGTGGCCGTCTACGACCGTGAGGCCGGCAGGTTCACCGAACAGGTCAACGACAGCGCACAGTTCCGGTCCGCTTCGGTCGTCAAGCTCCTGCTGACTCTGGACTTCCTGTGGGACCGCGGGCCCGACTACACCATCCCCCCGGCCGACCGCGCCCGGCTGGAGCCGATGCTGCGCGGCAGCGACGACGACGCCGCCGACTACTACTGGTCGACGTACGGCGGCTCGGCGATCATCAAGCGGATGACCGACCGGACCGTGCTCGGTCTGCGCGACACGGCGCCACCGCCCGCCGACCACCCGGGCTTCTGGGGCTACACCGCCCTCTCCGCTCGGGACACCGTGGCGATCTACCGGTACATCCTGGAGAAGGCGCCCGCCCCCGTCCGTGACTTCATCATGGACAACCTGCGCCGCTCCACCCGCTGCTCGGCCACCGACCACTTCGACCAGCACTTCGGCATCGCCGGGGCGTTCGACAAGCCCTGGGCGGTGAAGCAGGGCTGGTCCGGGAGGTACGCAAAGGGCACGTGCGGCTCCCAGGCCGCGTCCTCGGGAGCTCAGGCGGACTCGGCCGCCCCGGCTCCCCGGGCCGCCGCGGCCGTGGACCTCTCCCGTCCCGCGCTGCACTCCACCGGCACGGTGGGCGCGAACGACCGCTCGATCGTGGCCGTGCTGACGCTGCACCCGGTCGGCACCTCGTACGGCAAGGCGTACACCGACATCGGCCGGCTGACCCGCTCGCTGAACGTGCCGGGGGCGAAGCGGCCCGCCGGGACCTGGTTCGGCACCTGGGGCGAGTTCGTGAACGTCCGCAGGGGGCCGGCCACGGGCGGGGACCGGATGACGCAGCTGCCCGCCGGGGTCGAGGTGCTGGTGGGCTGCCAGGTCCGGGGCGAGGAGGTCTCTGTGCCGCCCTACACCAACGAGTGGTGGGCCTATCTGCCCCAGTACGGCGGCTACATCTCCAACATCTACATCAGCTCGCCGGACAACCGGCTGCCGAACGTCCCGGAGTGCGCCGCGTAGCGACCGCGCCGGGAACGGGGGACGAGCGGTGGGCAGGGCTTCGGCCCCGCCCACCGCTCGCGGTCGTACGGGTCAGCGCTGGTACTCGGCGAGGTAGCGCATCACCTGGTCCACGTGCGGTTTGACCCGCTCCGGTACGCCGCGTTCCTCGATGACCGTACGGTCGCTGGTGCGATAGCCGGCCGCCACGAGCGCGGGCAGGTCCTTCTTCGGCAGCCCGGCCTGTTTGAAGCGCTGGTCGAGCCAGCACACGTACAGGCTCATGGTGGAAATGGCGTCCGGCGGCGACATGTGGTCCTTGTCGCCGTCACCGTCCCCGTCGATCGCCCAGGCCCGGAACACCGACGGCGTCCACATGGCGATGCCGTACTCCTCGCTCTGTGGTCGGGAGGCCTTCGGGTCGAAGTTGCTCTCCGCCTTGATGAGCGCGGCGAGCAGGGCGGGCGTGATCTCCTCGTCGGTGCAGCGGTGGGCCGCGCGGGCGATGACGGGGCGCAGCGCCTCGGGTACGTCGGAGTCCTCGGGGATCTCACCGGCCGGCGGGGTGGACGGGCCGGTGACGGCGGGGGTGGGGGTGGCGTGGTCGCGTTCGTCGTCCTGGGTGCCGCCGCCTCCGCCGAGGAGCGCCGCCCCGGCGACCGCGCCGGCGGTGAGGACGACGATGCCGGCCGCGACGGCGGGCACCCAACGTCTTCGGCGGCGGTGCGGGCCGGTGGTGGCGGCGTCGATCCGGGCGGCGACGCCGCCGGCCGTGTGCGGGAGCCGGGCGGCGTGGTCCGGGGCCAGACAGTCGGCGATCAGCCGCCGCATGTCCTCGTCGAGGCCGGCGTCGAGCCGCAGGGGCGCGGTACCGCGGGCGTAGGTCTGGGCGGCGAGCGAGCGGGACCGGGCCGTCGCGCCCGGAAAGGGGTGGAGCCCGCCCGTGAGGACCTGGTGGGCGAGGACGCCGAAGGCCCAGATGTCGGCGGTGGGCCGGACGACGGCGCCCTGGGTGCCGGTGCGCTGGGACCACCACTCGGGCGGCAGGTGGTCGAGGGTGCCGAGCGGCGGCAAGTGGGCGTGGGTGCCGTCGAGTTCGGCGGCCAGGCCGAAGTCCGCCAGCCACACCTCACCGCCCGGGCCCAGCAGGACGTTGGCGGGTTTGAGGTCGCCGTGCACCCACCCGGCGCCGTGCATGTGGGCGAGTCCGGCGGCGACCCCGCGCAGGACACGGTCGGCGTCGGCGATCGGGCCACCCGCCTCGGCGGCGTCCAGTACGTCCCTCAGACTGGCCTCGGCCCGGTCCATGACCAGCGCGATCGCGCCGTCCAGGGCGGGCAGTTCCGGTGCCTCGACGGTGCACACGGCGTGGGTGCGGACGAGGTGGGGGTGGTCGGCCTCCGCGCTGAACCGGACTTCGCGCGCCACGAGTTCACCGAGCGCGGCGCGCTGCCCGGGCCCGAGGGAGCCGGTCGGGAGCACCTTCACCGCGGCGGGTGTGCCGTCGGCGACCGCACGGGCTTCGTACACGGTTCCCCAGCCGCCGGAGCCGATGACCGCTCCGACCTCCCAGCCCTCGATGCGGAAGCCCTCCGGGAGGCCGGGCGGGCGAGGCGCCTCCAGCTCGTCGTCCCGCTCCTCGGGCGTCGTCATGCGCCGGCCTCCTGCGGGTCGGTGAGGCGTGCGGCGCCGCGGGGCGGCAGCAGGCCGAGGTGTTCCTCGCGGACCAGGCCGAAGCGCAGGGCGACGGAGGCGAGCCGGGTGCGCTTGGCGCCGGTGCGGCCGCCGTCGGTCGCGGTCGTGGCCTCCTCACCGAGGTCCAGGCGCAACTTGGCGAAGGCGAGGTAGTCGATGTGGTAGTTGACCGCGGAGCGCGTCAGGTCCCGGCAGGACTCCAGCGGCCGCAGCCGCTCCACGATCTGCCCGACACCGGGCAGGGCCGAGTCGGAGGGGTCGCGCAACCGCGGTTCGCACAGGGCCACCAGGACGAGGAAGTACTTCGACGTGGGGTCCAGGGCGAAGGGGTGGACGGTCTGTTCGCCGCCGCCCGGCACGGACTGCTCGCCGAGATAGGCGTGCTGGGGCGCGAACACCTTGAACGTGGCGGTGCCGGACAGGGCGGGCAGCACCACGCGGGAGAACTCGAAGGGCACGGGCGCCCCGAGCCGCCCGGGCGCGACGGTGAGGTACTCGCCGGCCCCCTCCAGGTTCTCCACCACGTACGACACGCTGCGGCCGAAGTTGGACAGCCGCCAGTAGTCCCCCGCGGCTTCCAGCTGCCCGGCCCGACGGGAGATCCCCGGGTCGGCCAGGACGATGCGGACCCCCGCCCCGCCACGTCCGAAGTCCGCGATGTCCCCCGGCCCCAGATGGATCAGTTCGGGACTGCCCGTCTCGTCCACGCCCCACTGGGCGGTACCGGGCAACTGCACGATGATCGTTTCCACGCGGACTCCCCCGCTGATGTCGCCCCCGATTTGGTCGCGAGGATTGTACGGTCGGCCTCCAAGTGCCGCGGAGTCGGCGGGGCCGCCTCAGCGGGCGGTTTCCGGGCGCCGCGCGACGAACACGAACTCCCGGCCCGGCCGGTCCGGTGCGTCACGTACGTCCTCCACCACATAGCCCTGCGCTGCGAGTGCCGCCTCGACCTCCTGGCGCTCGCGAAAGCGCAGCGTCGAGTCCGACGTCAGCGTCTGCCCGTCCTCGGCGAACACATAGGTCCACCGGAACGTCACCAGCGGTCCGCTCACGTCGAGCAGGTCGACCCAGGACTCGACGGCGCCGACACCGGCAATCTCTGTCACGCCGTACGTGGCCTCGCGGTTCCACTCCTCCCAGGCGCGACGGGCCGGTATCCGCGTCTCGAACACCAGCCGCCCGCCGGGCCGCAGCGCCGCCCACATTCCTTGCAGGGTCCGCTGCCAGTCCTCCGGGCCGGTGATCTCCTGGGCGGCGTTGCCCGTCATCGTCGCGAGGTCGGCGGTCAGGGGCGGCAGGGTCGTCGCGTCGCCGTGGAGCCACCGCACCCGCTCGCCACCCGGCTTGCCGCGCGCCACGTCCAGGGAGGCCCGGGCGGGATCGACGCCGGTGACGTCGATGCCGCGTCCGGCCAGCAGCAGCGCGAACACCCCTGTCCCGCAGCCGATGTCGAGGACGTGCCGCGCCCCGGTCTCCTCCGTCGTGCGCAGGTACGGGGCGAGGTCGCGCCGGTCGGGGTCGAGTCGGTCGTACACCGCGGCGAGGCGCGGATGCCGGAAGCACTCGTCAGCCATGTGCCCGACGGTACGAAGGGCGGCTGCGCGCGGCCACCGGTTTGCGGCGGCCGCGTGGGCGCCTCGCGTCGGTGGCCGCGTCGGTGGCCGCGTTCGCTCGGCCGCGGGAGATGCCGGTCAGCCGAGGCAGATGACGAGCAGGCAGAGTTCCTTCGGCTTCGAGTCGGCGGGAGACGTCTCGGGCGCAGTGGTCGCCGCGGGCGGGGGCGTCGAGGGGGACGACGGCTGCTGGGCGTCGGATCCGGACCCGGCGGCCGGTGGTGTCGTCGGCTCGGTGACCTTCGACGCGGACGAACCGGCGGTGCCGGTGGCCGTGTCGACCGTGTCGGTGACGGTCTTGCGGGGCGCGGTCGTCAGCGGCAGTTCGCGGGGCGCGGCGGCCGCGTCCGTGTGGGTGTCCGCCGGCGTGGTGCGGGGGTCGGCGGCCCGGGACCGCTCGTGGCGCGAGGCGCGGTCGGCGTGCGACGGAGTCGTGGGGGTGGCCGCCGAGCGCGGGGTGTCCTTCTGGCTCGACGTCGGTTCGGCGTACGTCGGTGCCTCTCCCGCGGCGCCGCCCATGGTCGTGTCCTCCGGCGTCGCGGCCGCCTGCACGCCGGGCTTCGCGTTGCCGTTCATCGCGGCGACGGTCAGACCGCCTCCCACGAGCGCGACCGCCGTCGCCACCACGGCCCGGCGCTGGTTCTTCTTCCAGCGCGCCATCTGGCGGCGCCGGGCCGCCCGGCCCTGCGGCCGGGCTTCGTAGCCCTCGGCCGTGTCGGTGTCCGGGGCGTCGTACGCGTCGGACGAGCCGGAGCCGGGGCCCTCCGGCGTGCGCGCGGGGGTCTCGTCCCACACGGTCCCGTCGTGCCAGGTGCCGGTGGCGGCCGGGTACTCCCAGGCGGCCGGTCCGCCGGGGGCCGCGACGGGCGCGGGGGCCATGGCGGGCACGGGGGCTGTGCCGCTGCGGCCGCCGATGGTGGAGGGGTCGATGTCCGGGGCGTAGGCGCCGCACCCCGGGCAGACCAAGGCGCCGTTGAGGTGCCGACGGCACGAGGAGCAGTAGTCCATGTGTGGTTTTCCCGATCTGGCTGTTCCGGCGGCTCGCCGGCCGCGCCTGGTCACGTTCGCACGTGGGATCGAGCCGTAACGCTAACGAGACTTTGAAAGGACGGTGTGCAGCCTGTGTGACACCCCTGCACAGATCCTCTGGATCTCGCGTGTGCCATGCGTGACCCATGAGTAAAGGAACCGGAGCCTGGGAACGATCGGGCCCCGCAACCACCACACCAGGGCCCGGGCACCCACTCACTCTCAACTCCCCCAATTTTCCTGCGAACTGACGCACAACCCTTTGGATGGCCCGCGGGTCACACCATGCAGGAGCAACCACCTCGAAGAGTTGCAAGGGGGAAATATGCGATTCACGCGTTCCGTCCTGGCCGCGTCCGCCGTGGCGGCACTGTCCGTGGGGACCATGACCGCCCTGGCGTCGCCGGCGTCGGCCGCGCCCAACACCACTCCGCAGAAGGTCTGCGGCAGTGGCTACAAGACGGTCAACTCGGCGACCGTCGGCTCGCTGGGGACCGTCTACCTGACCTACAACGCCTCCAACGGCCAGAACTGCGTCACGACCATCCGCAACAACCCGGGCAAGGCCGTCGACATGTCCGCCTGGGTCTCCGTCCCGGACACCGAGCAGAGCGACTACGACGAGGGCCTGTTCACGTCGTACGCCGGTCCGACGTACGCCTACGGCAAGGGCCACTGCGTGGACTGGGGCGGCAGCATCGCCAACACGTACGTGCAGGTGTACGGCTCCAACTGCGGTTCCCTGAAGGAGCACCGGGTCACCTTCACCCGCTGACCCCCCTCCGGCCGGGCCCCACGGGCGACCGTGGCGGCCCGGCTTCTCCGTGCCGGGCCTACGCCCAGGCCGTCACCGGCACGAACGAGCTGTCCTGCCGGAACAGGTCCGTCCCGTCGGAGCGCTCCACGCGGAGCTGGTAGGCGTAGTGGCGCAGGTAGTGCCCCGGGTAGTTGTACGACTCGAAGCGGACGGAGCCCGAGGACGCGCCGGCACGGAGGAAGAACGTGGCGTCCTTGGCGAAGGTGCTCGTGCCGTTGTCGGCGTCGAAGCGGGCGCGGAAGTCCCAGTGGCGCAGGTAGTTGCCGGCTGCGTCCCGGAAGGAGTAGCCGCTGCCGTCGGCGAGGCCGGCGACGACCGTGAAAGTGGCGGCCTGCTTCTCGGCGGTGGTGCCGGCGGTGCCGACCACGGGCAGGTTGAGCAGCGAGGACTGCTGCTGCCAGTAACGGGTGGTGTAGTTGGCGGAGCGGAAGGAGCGCGTACTGTTCCGGGCCAGGCTGGGGCCGCCCGTGACCGTCTCCTTGACCACCGTGAAGTGCCGGGCCGTGCCGGAGATCGCGGGCAGTGCGGCCGGTGCCGTCCAGGTCGCGAAGGTGTCGTGGCTGTCGCTGTAGTAGTAGTTCCCGTCGCCGTAGCCGTCGAAGAACATCCGCCAGCCGCCGTTGTCGAGCTGCACGAGTGCCGGACCCTCGCGATAGCTGCCCCAGCCGGCCCAGTTGCCGGTCCGGCGGATCGTGTAGGGGCCCGCGAGGTTGGAGGCGGTGGCGTACTCGATGTACTTCGTCGTCTCGTTCTTGGGGAAGGCGTGGTACGTCGAGCCGATCTTCACGATGAACGTGTCGATGTGGTTGGCGCCGATGCCCGAGAGGGCGATCGGTGAACTCCACGCCGTCAGGGACGAGTTGGCGGCCCTCAGCAGGTACGGCGTGAAGATCCACTCGTCGTTCGTGGTGGAGCACGACACGATGATGTGCACGCTGCCGTCGCTGTCGACGAACCACTCCGGCGCCCAGGCGCGGGAGAGGCCCGCGATCGGGACCGTGTAGTCGTACAGGAACGTCCAGTTGACGCGGTCGGAGCTGCGGGCGAAGCCGATGGTCGTGCTGGGGTCCTGCCAGGTGTGCGTGGTGTAGGTGACGTAGTAGTAGCCGTCGGTGTGCCGGATGACGCCGGCGTCCCGGATCCGGTTCGCGGGCGGTGTGTACGCGGAGGAGCGCAGCAGCCTGAAGTCGGTGGCGTCGTCCGACTGGTAGACGTTGACCGTGCCGTCGTTGCTGTTGAGGAAGGGCACGATGGTGTAGCGGGTGGCCGAGCCGTTCGGGGGTGCGGCGGCCAGGGCGCTGCCGAGCAGCCCGGGGGCTTCGCCGAGCAGGACCGCCGAGGCGGGCACGGCGGCCAGGGCGCGCAGCAGGGTGCGGCGGGACGGGGCGGCTTGGTGTGGGGTCACGGCGGCTCCCTGGGAGACCAGGATTCGATATACCGAACAGAGTTCGGCGACTCGATCGGGAGGGTGGGGCTCGAAAGGTAAGGGTGAGCCGGAAGTGCGTCAATGGTTTGAGCAGGTGCCGATGCGCCCAGTGAGGAGGATGCGGCCGATGGTGAACTTCCACTCCTGTCGTCGCCGTTCCGCCACCGGCCACCGGACGTTACCGTTCGGTAGAGAAGCCGCTTCCGGAGGTGTCCGTATGACGCTCGACCGTTCCGAAGGCCTGGCGGAGACCGCCCGTGCGCTGGCCGCGGGGGAGGTGACGTCGCGGGCGCTGGTCGAGCGGACGCTGGCACGGATCGAGGCGACGCAGGGCAGCCTCAACGCCTTCCGGATCGTCCGGGCCGAGGCCGCGCTCGCCGAGGCCGACGCCGCGGACCGGGAGCTGGCAGCGGCCTCCGGCCGGGAATTGCCCTCCGAGCGCGCGCACCGGCCGCTGCTCGGCGTCCCCGTCGCGGTGAAGGACGACATGGACGTGGCCGGTGAGCCGACCGCGTTCGGCTGCTGCGGGGAGTTCCCGCCGGTCGCGGAGGACGGCGAGGCGGTGCGGCGGCTGCGCGCGGCCGGGGCCGTGATCATCGGCAAGACGAACACCTGCGAGTTCGGGCAGTGGCCCTTCACCGAGGGGCCCGCCTTCGGCGCCACCCGCAACCCGTGGAGCACGGAGCACACGCCCGGCGGTTCCTCGGGAGGGTCGGCCGCCGCGGTCGCCGCCGGTCTGGTGCCCGCCGCGCTCGGCTCGGACGGCGCGGGTTCGGTGCGGATCCCGGCCGCGTGGACGCATCTGGTCGGCATCAAGCCGCAGCGCGGCCGTGTCTCGACCTGGCCGCGCGGCGAGTCCTTCCAGGGCATCACCGTCAACGGCACCCTGGCCCGCACGGTCGCCGACGCGGCCCTGCTGCTGGACGCGGCGAGCGGCAACCACGCCCAGGACCCGCACCAGCCCCCGCACCTCGACGTGTCCGGGGCCGTCGGCCGCGATCCGGGCCGGCTGCGCATCGCGCTCTCCCTCAAGCCGCCGTTCACGGCGGTGCCCGCCCGGCTCCTGCCCGAGGTGCGGACCCGGGTCGTCGAACTGGCCGAGCGGCTCGCCGCGTCGGGGCACTTCGTCGAGGAGGCGGACCCACCGTACGGGCAGATCGGACTGACCTTCGTGCCGCGCGCCACGGCCGGGATCGCCGAGCGCGTGGGCGAGGCGCCCTTCCCGGCGCTGCTCGACCGGCGCACCAGGGACGCGGCCCGGCTGGGCCGGCTCCTCGGCGGTGCCCCGCTGCGGGCCGCCCGGCGCGCGGAAACGGCGCTCCACCGGCGTATCGGCGGGTTCTTCACCTCCTACGACGTCGTCCTCGCGCCCACGACCGCCGCTCCGCCGCCGCGCATCGGTGCCCTGCTCGAACTCAGCGGGTTCGCCACCGACCGGGCGATGATCGCGGCCTGCCCGTACGCCTGGCCGTGGAACGTGCTGGGCTGGCCCGGGGTCAACGTGCCCGCCGGGTTCACGCCGGACGGACTGCCGGTCGGCGCGCAGTTGCTGGGCCCGGCGAACAGCGAGCCGCTTCTCGTGCAGGTGGCCGCGCAGTTGGAGGCGGAGCTGCGCTGGGCCGAGAAGTGGCCGTCGCCGCCGGTCACGGCACGTTCCGCCGCCGCCTGAGCGACCGTAGGCTGTCCTCATGGCGGACGCGTCGATGGTCGGGCTCATGGGGCGGGTGACCGGGACGATCGGGCCCGGGCTGGTCGGCGAGGTGATCGTCCGAGTGCGGGGCGGCGCCGAGCACTTCCTCGCCCACCCGGCTTCCGCGACGGACCGCATCGAGACGGGCACGGTCGTGATGGTGGTCGAGTACCTGCCCCCGAGAACCGTCTACGTCACGGCGGCGTACGACAGTTGAGCCCGCTGCGACGCAGGTGAGAGCCGTACGCGTCAAACTTCGGCCAAGGATGCGCCGGTGGCTGTACCCCGGCTCCCCCGAGGAGCACACTCCCCTTCGTTCGGTGCCGAGAGGGCACCATGCAAAGGGGGCGAATGCCGATGGTCGTCGGCGTCGTAGCAGGGGTGGCGGTTGCCGCCGTCCTCGTGCTGATCGGTCTGTTCAAGCTCATGTGGCGGGTCGCCGAACCCAACGAGGCACTGATCATCTCGGGGTCCAAGCACCGCACGGAGGGCATCGAGGAGGGCATGGGGTTCCGCATCGTCACCGGTCGCGGCACGCTCGTGATGCCCGGGGTGCAGGCGGTGCGCAAGCTCTCGCTCGACCTGAACGAGACGGAACTCCAGGTGGACTGCGTGACCCACCAGGGCATCCCGCTGAAGGTGCGGGGCGTGGTCATCTTCAAGGTGGGCGACGACTTCGTGTCGATCGCGAACGCGGCCCGCCGGTTCCTGGACCAGCAGAAGCTGATGTCGGAGCGGGTGCACAACGTCTTCGCCGGTCATCTGCGCTCCATCGTGGGCGGGTTGACGGTCGAGGACATGATCCGGGACCGGGAGAAGCTCACCGGGCAGACACGTGCCGCGTGCGGCACCGAGATGGAGAAGCTGGGCCTGATCGTGGACTCGCTGCAGATCCACGAGATCGAGGACCCGACGGGGTACATCCAGAACCTCGCCATGCCGCACGCGGCGGCCGTGCAGCGCGACGCGCGCATCGCGCAGGCGGAGGCGAACCGGCTGGCCACCGAGGCCGAGCAGCAGTCGTTCGCCCGGATGGCGGAGGCGACCCGGGACAGCGAGATCCTCCAGGCCGGGTACCAGGCCGAGCGCGACAAGGCGGCCGCCAAGGCCCGGCAGGCCGGGCCGCTCGCCGAGGCCGGTGCCCGGCAGGAGGTCGTCGTCCAGGAGACGCGGGTCGCGGAGCTGGAGGCGCACCGGCGCGAGCAGCAACTCCAGGCGGACGTCCGCAAGCCCGCCGACGCGGCGGCCTACGAGACCCGCACCCTGGCCGAGGCCGACCGCGACGCGCGGATCTCGTCGGCGCAGGCGCAGGCGAAGGAGACGGAGCTGGCGGCCGCCGCCGAGGCGACCCGGGTCAAGACGGCCGCGGGTGCCGAGGCCGAGGCGACCAAGGCGCGGGGCGAGGCGGCCGCGCAGGCCACCCGGGCCACCGGTGCGGCCGAGGCGGCAGCGGCGCAGGCCAGGGGCATGGCGGAGGCCGAGGCGGCCAAGGCCAAGGGCCTCGCGGAGGCCGAGGCCATCAAGGCCCGCGCCGCCGCCCTGGCGGAGAACCAGGAGGCCGTCGTCGCCCAGCAACTCGCCGAGAACTGGCCGGAGATCGTGAAGGCCGGCGCGTCCGCCTTCGGCAACGTGGACAACATGGTGCTGCTCAACGGCGCCGACGGCATGGCCGACATGTTCGCCAAGGCGCTGACCATGGGCGGCACGGGGCTGGGCCTCGCCCGCCAGTTGCTCGCGTCGATGGACCGCGACGGGCAGGCGTCGCAGGGCGCCTCGTCCCTGAACGGGCAGGCCCAGAAGGTGCCGGTGGACGACAAGTGACCCGGGCGGCGTGCTCGCGGGGGCAGCCTCTAAGGTGCCCCCGTGAGCACGTTTGCCGACGAGAACGTCCCCGGCCGTCACGGCCCCTCCGCCACCGTCCAGGCCGACCCGCGCGAGGTGGGCCGCGTACGGACGGAGTACTCCCCCGCGCACGACGGGGACCCGGATCCCGGGGAGATCGTCTGGACGTGGGTGCCCTTCGAGGAGAACGACGGCCGGGGCAAGGACCGCCCGGTGTTGGTCGTCGCCCGCGAGCCGGGCGGGACGTTCCTGGCCGTGCAGTTGTCCAGCAAGCGGCACGACGGTGACTCCGAGTGGGTGCCGATCGGCAGCGGGCCGTGGGACCGGACGGGCCGGGACTCGTGGGTCGATGTGGACCGGGTGCTGCGGCTGCACGAGGACGGCATGCGCCGGGAGGCCTGCGCGCTGGACCGCATGCGGTTCAACCTGGTCAGGCGCCGCCTGCAGGAGCGCTACGGCTGGAGCTGAACGTCTCCTCGAAGGCGCCCAGCACCTGACGGTCCCGCGTCCGGTCCAGGACCCCGAACACCACGTGCTCGAAGGCCTGCGCGAACCGGCCGCCGGGCCCCAGCAGCGCCCGGAACGCCTCCGCCACCTGCGCGGGGTCGTTGCGGAACACCCCGCAGCCCCAGGCCCCCAGGACGAGCCGGCGGTAGCCGTGGGCCGCGGCGGTCTCCAGGACGCGTTCGGACCGGGCCGCGAGGGCCTGCGGCAGTTCGGCGGCCCGTTCGGGCGCCGTGCGGTGCACCACGCCCGCATTGGGCGCGGGAGAGGTCAGGAAGCCGGCGGTGTACGGCTCGGCCAGCAGGCCGCCCCGGTCGTCGCGGAAGACGGGCACGGCCGGTGAGTGGATGACACGGTGCGTGTAGAACGGATCGCGGTGGGCCCGGTGGTGGTCGTAGAAGGGGCGGGCCTCGAGGAGGCAGGTGTACAGCGCGGAAGCCCGGCACAGGGCCTCCTCCTGGGCCTGGGCGCCGTTGAGATAACCGCCGCCGGGGTTTCGGGCCGAGGCGAAGTTCAGCACGGCCACGTGCCCGCCCAGTCCCACAGGTGCCGCTGGGCGGCGAGGCGCTCCAAGGCCGTGCAGCCGGCGGGCGGCCTCCAGGCTGCTCTCGCCCGTGACCTCGATCAGCGTCGCCCGTGCCCCCGTCACCCGATCGGCGGGTACCGGCACCGGTTCCGGCCCGTGCAGGCGCGTGCCCTCGCGCGCCGCCCGCAGTTCCGCCGCGATCGAGACCTCGCGCCCGTCCGGGGCGCGATAGGCGCCGGCCGCGACGATCTGCTCGGTCTGCTGCGCGATGCCGCGCAGGCGCGCGCTCACGGCGCGACCCCCGTGCGCGCCGTGACCGCGCGCCGCGCGGCCGTTCTTGTCGTGCTCACGCAGGCATCCTGAGTGATGCCGGATCCCCGGTGCAACAGAGTTTTCGCCGTGGGAGAACGCCCGGGAAAGTGCCTGGAAACACCGGGTCGGGCCGGATGACCGCCCGGGAACGCCCCGCTTCGCCCCCTTGTGCCGAGCGGCGTGAGCGTCTTGGGTGGGACAGATGATCCCGGCCCGGGCCGCCGAAGAGCCCGGACCGGTGGCATGGTGGAATCTCAGGAGGATCCCGACATGTCCGATTCGGTAAGTGGCTGTACCCGGCCACGCACCTCACTGTCCGAAGCCGAGGTCGAGGCTCTCGTCCGCGGCATCTGCTTCAAGACCGGCCCGCCACGACGCCTCGGTGTCGAGGTGGAATGGCTCGTGCACGAGTTGCGCGCACCGCAGCTCCCCGTCACACCCGAACGACTCGAAGCGGCCTACGCCGCGCTGCGGACCGTGCCTCTGAGGTCGGCGCTCACCGTGGAACCCGGCGGCCAGCTGGAGCTGAGCTCGCCCCCCGCCGACTCCCTGACGGAAGTCATCACCACCGTCTCCGCCGACCTCGACGCCGTCCGCGCGGTTCTGCGCCAAGGCGGCCTCGCCCTCGTCGGCCTCGGCCAGGACCCCTGGCACGAACCCCGCCGGTTCCTGCGTCAACCGCGCTACGACGCCATGGAGGCGTGCCTGGACCGCACGGGCCCCGCCGGCCGCGCCATGATGTGCACGTCCGCCTCCGTGCAGGTGTGCCTGGACGCCGGCCACGAGGAGCCCGGGCCGCTCGGCCTGGTGCGGCGCTGGTGGCTGGCCCACCACATGGGCGCGGTCCTGGTGGCCGCGTTCGCCAACTCCCCGCTCGCCGCGCACCAGCCGACCGGCTGGCTGTCCACCCGGCAGCTGACGTGGACCCGGATCGGCGCGGGCCGGGCGGGCGGACCGCGGCTGGACACCGACCCGCGCGGCGCCTGGGCCCGGCACGTGCTGGACTCCCCCGTGATGTGCGTACGGCGGGACGGCGGGCCCTGGGACGTCCCCGAGGGCCTCACCTTCCGGGACTGGATCCGCACGGGCACGCCCCGGCCGCCCACCCGGGAGGATCTCGACTACCACGTCACGACGCTGTTCCCGCCGGTCAGGCCGCGCGGCCATCTCGAACTGCGCATGATCGACGCGCAGCCCGGCGACGACGGCTGGATCGTGCCGCTCGCCGTGACGGCGGCGCTGTTCGACGACCCGGAGGCCACCGAGACCGCCTACCGGGCCGTGAAGCCACTGGCCGAGCGGACGCTGGGACTGCCCGCGCCGCACAACCCGCTGTGGCTCGACGCGGCCCGCGGCGGCCTGGCCGACGCGGAACTGCGCGAGGTGGCCATCACGTGCTTCACGACCGCGCTGGACGCCCTGCCCCGGCTCGGGGCCGCCCCCGAGGTCATCGAGGCCGTCACGGCCTATCTGGACCGCTACGTCGTCCTGGGCCGCTGCCCCGCCGACGACCTGCTCGACCGACAGCGCGGCACGGACGGCCGCGCCCACGGGAAGGACTTCCGCCCATGACCGACACCGATCCCGCCGTCGACGCCCAGGCCGTCGACCCCGAGGTCCTCCGTGAGCGGGCGGTCGCCTCACTCGTCGTGGCCCGCGACCGCACCACCCTGCTGACGAGTTGCGTGGAGGATCCCGACCTGACCGCGCAGCACTCGCCGCTGATGTCGCCGCTGGTGTGGGACCTCGCGCACATCGGCAACCAGGAGGAGCAGTGGCTGCTGCGGGCCGTCGCCGGGCACGAGGCGATACGGCCCGAGATAGACGGCCTCTACGACGCCTTCGAGCACCCGCGCGCCGAGCGGCCGAAGCTGCCCCTGCTGTCGCCCGCCGAGGCCCGCACCTACGCGGCCGACGTCCGCGGAAGGGCACTGGACGTGCTGGAGCGGCACGCGTTCCACGGGACGCGGCTGACGGAGGCCGGCTTCGCCTTCGGGATGATCGCGCAGCACGAGCAGCAGCACGACGAGACGATGCTGATCACCCATCAGCTGCGTACGGGCCCACCGGCCCTGACGGCACCCGACCCGGAGCCGGCGCCGCTGTCCACGGGCCCGTCCGAAGTCCTCGTCCCGGGCGGCCCGTTCACGATGGGCACCTCCGGCGAGCCCTGGGCCCTGGACAACGAACGCCCCGCGCACCGGCGCGAGGTCGCGGCCTTCCACATCGACACCACCCCGGTGACCAACGGCGCCTACCGGGCGTTCATCGAGGACGGCGGCTACGACAACCCGCGGTGGTGGACGGCCGACGGCTGGGCGCACATCCGGAAGCACGGCATCGACGCCCCGCTGTTCTGGCGGCGCGACGGACAGCAGTTCCTCAGGCGGCGCTTCGGCGTCACCGAGGTCGTCCCGCCGGACGAGCCCGTGCTCCACGTGAGCTGGTACGAGGCGGACGCCTACGCCCGCTGGGCGGGACGCCGGCTGCCCACGGAGGCCGAGTGGGAGAAGGCAGCCCGGCACGACCCGGCCGGCGACCGCTCGATGCGCTACCCGTGGGGCGACGCCGACCCGGGGCCCGAGCACGCCAACCTCGGCCAGCGGCACCTGCGCCCGGCACCCGCCGGGAGCTACCCGGCCGGCGAGTCGCCGCTCGGCGTACGGCAGCTGATCGGCGACGTGTGGGAGTGGACGGCGAGCGACTTCCTGCCGTACCCGGGGTTCAAGGCGTTCCCGTACAAGGAGTACTCGGAGGTCTTCTTCGGGCCCGAGTGCAAGGTGCTGCGCGGCGGTTCGTTCGCCGTGGACGCGGTGGCGTGCCGGGGCACGTTCCGCAACTGGGACTACCCGATCCGGCGGCAGATCTTCTCCGGGTTCCGCACGGCCCGGTCGGAGGACGTCTGATGTGCCGGCATGTGGCGTACGTGGGACCGGAGGAGGCGCTGGGCCGGATCCTCGTGCAGCCCCCGCACGGGTTGTACCGGCAGTCGTGGGCGCCCCGGCACCAGCGGTACGGAACGGTCAACGCCGACGGGTTCGGCGTGGGCTGGTACGCCGAGGGCGACCCGGTGCCGGCCCGCTACCGACGGGCCGGGCCGATCTGGGCGGACCTGTCGTTCGCCGATCTCGCCCGGGTCGTCCGCTCCCCCGCGCTGCTGG
Source organism: Streptomyces massasporeus (assembly GCF_014648995.1). Lineage (GTDB taxonomy): Bacteria > Actinomycetota > Actinomycetes > Streptomycetales > Streptomycetaceae > Streptomyces > Streptomyces massasporeus. The sequence continues at coordinate 294,196 of NZ_BMSE01000001.1, forward strand.
CGGCGGTGCGGGACGCGACCCTGTCGGGCGCGGACGCGGAGGCCGCGGCGGCCCCGTTCACCGCGGGGACCTGGCTGTTCAGCCACAACGGGGCGGTGAAGGGCTGGCCCGGTTCGCTGGCCTCGCTGTCCCGGACGCTGCCGCACGAGGACCTGCTGTCGCTGGAGGCCCGCAACGACTCGGCGCTCGTGTGGGCGCTGGTGCTGGCACGGCTGCGGGGCGGCGACGAGGAGGGCCAGGCGATGGCCGACACCGTCCTGGAGGTCGCCGCGGCGGCCCCCGGTTCGCGGCTCAACCTGCTGCTCACCAACGGCGACACCATCACCGCGACCGCCTGGGGCGACGCCCTGTGGTACCTCACCCGGCCCGGCGGCGGCACCGTCGTGGCCTCCGAGCCCTACGACGACGATCCGCACTGGCAGGAGGTCCCCGACCGGACCCTGCTCGCGGCGAGCCGCACCGACGTGCTGCTGACGCCGCTGAAGGAGCCGACCGACGCCGCCGTGCCCGCACCCTTCAAGGAGCCCCGTACGTGAGCCCGTTCCACCTCACCCGCACCCTGCCCGAGGACACCACGGGCGCCGCGCTGCGCGCCGACGTCCACCGGGGCCTGACCGGCCGCCCCAAGACCCTGCCGCCGAAGTGGTTCTACGACGCGCACGGCAGCGACCTGTTCGAGAAGATCACGGAACTCCCCGAGTACTACCCCACGCGCGCGGAGCGGGGGATCCTCCTGGCGCGCTCCGGCGACATCGCCGCGGCGACCGGGGCGCGCACCCTGGTCGAGCTCGGCTCCGGATCCTCGGAGAAGACGCGGCATCTGCTCGACGCCCTCACCGACCTGCACACCTACGTCCCGGTCGACGTCAGCGGGAGCGCCCTCACCCAGGCCGGGCAGGCGCTCGCCGCCGAACGGCCTGGGCTGGACGTGCACGCGCTGATCGCCGACTTCACGGCGGAACTGACCCTGCCGGACACGCCGGGGCCACGGCTGGTGGCGTTCCTGGGCGGCACGATCGGCAATCTGCTGCCCGCCGAACGCGCCGCGTTCCTCACCTCGGTGCGTGCCCTGCTCACCCCGGGCGACGCCCTGCTGCTGGGCACGGACCTGGTCAAGGACGAGGAGGTGCTGGTCCGGGCGTACGACGACGCGGCCGGGGTGACGGCCGCGTTCAACAAGAACGTCCTGACCGTGATCAACCGTGAGCTGGGCGCCGACTTCGAGCCTGACGCGTTCGACCATGTGGCGCTGTGGAACGCGGAACGTGAATGGATCGAGATGCGGCTGCGCTCCCGTAGGGCGCAGACGGTGAAGGTGCCGGCGCTCGATCTCGCCGTCGACTTCACCGCGGGTGAGGAGATGCGGACCGAGGTGTCGGCGAAGTTCCGGCAGGAGGGCGTGCGCGCCGAACTGTCCGTGGCGGGGCTGGAGCTGGCCCACTGGTGGACGGACGGCCCGGGCCGGTTCGCGCTGTCGCTGAGCGTGGCGCGCTGACATCGGGGAACCCGAGGGCGGCGGCGACGGCGGGAGACGACGTCTCGCGCTTCGCCGCCGCTTGGGGCACGGTGGAATAACGCGTGACACTCCCGTCACAGGAACGTCAGGGGAAGAGGAGCAGCGGCATGTCGAACCACACCTACCGGGTCACGGAGATCGTCGGCACCTCACCGGACGGCGTCGACCAGGCCGTCCGCAACGGCATCGAGCGGGCCTCTCAGACGCTGCACAACCTGGACTGGTTCGAGGTGACGCAGGTGCGCGGCCAGCTCGAGGACGGACAGATCGCCCACTGGCAGGTGGGGCTCAAGGTCGGCTTCCGTCTCGACGAGTCGGAGTAGTCCTCAGGTCCGCCCCTCGCGCTCCTGCGCGGCCTTCATCTCGGCGGACCGGGTCACCCAGTCGGCCCGTACGACGGTGAAGCCCGCGCGCCGGGCGTCCGCGCAGACCAGTTCGTCGTCGTCCACGAGGACGCGGACCTCGCGGGTGCGGGCGAGCCGCCGCAGGATCTCCAGCTTGGTGAACCGGGCGGGCCGCCGGTCGGCGTCCCGCCGCATGTACACGCGCCCCTCGGGCAGCCCTTGGGTGGCGAGCCACTCCAGCGTGTCGCGTCGGCAGCGCTCGGGCCGCCCGGTGAGGTAGACGATCTCGCACTCCTGCGCGCGCTCCCGGACCAGCGCGATGCCCTCCGGGACGGGCGGGTCCTGCGGCGCCGCCGAGAAGAATCCGTTCCAGTCCTTCGGTGTGCGCTGGAGGAACTCCTGCCGGTGCGTGGTGTCGGCGAGGGTGTTGTCCAGGTCGAACACGGCCAGCGGGGCCTTGCTGCGGTCGTCACTCACGCCGCACAGCCTAAGCGCATTTGAGACAGCGCGCGTGAACAAGCCATGTAAGCGGGTCAATTCACGTTCACAGTTGATGGCTCAAGGACAGCACTGACATACTCCGCTCTCAGCCTCGCCGCCACCCGTGGCCGGGGCTCGTCGGGGGTCCCCACAAAGAACCCCGAGGCCGTCCGCGTGATTCCGGACAGCTGGTTATCCGGATTCACGACCCCCCACAGAGCCCGCACCCCCACCGCGCGTCCGGCACCCCTTCCCCCTGCCCGAAAACCGGACGCGTCCACTGACCCGACGGGGTCGAGTGCGGGGCACGATGCAGCGAAGAAGGTGCGCCTGTGCCCGAATATTCACCGCGGCGGGAAGACACTCCCCCATTCCCGCTGCCGCACATCGAACAAACTCCGCCGTCTCGCATATCCGACCATCCCGAATTTCACTCTCTGCGTCGCGCGCAGCGCCGGTTCGGCATCCGGGCGACCATCCTGTCCGTCGGTGGATTCCTGCTGTATGTGCTGCTGTCGAGTTTTGTGCCCGCGGTGATGAACCAGCCGCTGTTCGGCCGCCTCACGCTCGGACTGACCCTCGGTCTCGGGCAGTTCGTCGTCATGGGCGTGACCGCGTGGTGCTACGTCCGGCACATGCGCACCCGGGTCGATCCGCTCGCCCGCGGCCTGAGGTCCCGGCTGTACGAGACCGAGAGCCGCCGGGCCCGGGCGGCGGCTCCCGCACAGGGGGCCGGGCAGCCGCTCCGGCACGGGACGAGGGGGTTCCGCACGTGGTGAGCGCCGCCGCCATCGACGACAGCAGCCTGCAGCTGACGTTCGTCCTGTTTCTGACCGTGGTCGTGATCACCCTGTTCATGGCACTGCTGACGGCTCCTCAGCGCGACGAGATCAGCGAGTTCTACCTCGGCAACCGCGCCATGTCGCCGCTGCGCAACGGCCTCGCCATGTGCGGCGACTACCTGTCGGCCGCCACCCTGCTGGGCAGCACCGGGCTGGTCGCGCTGACCGGCTACGACGGGCTGATGTATCTCGGCGGCACCACCGTCGCCTGGATGATGGTGCTGCTGCTGATCGCCGAACCCCTGCACCGTACGGGCAAGTTCACGCTGGGCGACACGGTGGCGCTGCGGCTGCCCCGGCAGCAGCGGCCGGTGCGGGTCGCGCTGGCGGTCTGCATCCTGGCCATCGCCACGCTGTACCTGGTGGCCCAACTCGTGGGCAGCGTGGCCCTGCTGACGCAGTTCACCGGTGTGCCGAGCGGCACCACCCGCACCCTGTGCGTGGTCGTGATCGGCGTCTTCGTGATCCTGTACGCCTCTCTCGGCGGCATGCCCGGCGCGACGGTCATCCAGATCATCAAGGCCGTGATGCTGGTGGTGGGTGTGCTGTTCACCGCGGGCTGGGTGCTGCACCATTTCGACTGGAACCCCGACCTGCTGCTGGAGCGGGCCTCCGAACGCAGCGGTTCCGGCCTGAGCTTCCTCCAGCCCGGGTTGCGCTACGGCGGCACCGTCAGCAACAAGCTGGACTTCCTCAGCCTCGAACTGGCCATCGTCCTCGGCCTCGCCGCACTCCCGCACGTGCTGATGCGGCTGCTCACCCCACGCAACAGCGGCGTCCTGCGCTCTTCGGTGCTGTGGGCCGTCGGCCTGGTCGGCGCGGTCTGCTTCGGGGCCGGCATCATGGGCCTCGGCGCCACCGCGCTGCTCGGCCGGGACACCATCGAGAGCACCGACCGCACCGGCAACGCCTCCGTGCTGCTGCTCGCCCACGAATTGGGCGGCAGCGTCCTCACCGCGCTGCTGACCTGTCTGGCGTATCTGACGCTGCTCGCCGTGGCGGTCGGTCTCACCCTGGCCGCGGCCTCCTCTCTCGCGCACGACCTGTACAGCGAGGTGATCCGCAAGGGCCGGGCGAGCGAGACGGAGGAACTGACCGTCGCCCGGCTGTCCGGGGCCGTCATCGGCATCCTCGGCATCCTCCTGGCCCTGATCGCCTGGGGCGCGAACACCGCGACGCTCGCGTTCCTGGCCTTCGCCATCGCGGCTTCGGCGATCCTGCCGACGATCATCTACACCCTGTTCTGGCGGCGCTTCAGCGCGAAGGGCGCCCTGCTCAGCCTCTACGGCGGGCTGCTCTGCTCCGTCCTGCTGGCGGCCTTCTCCCCCGTCGTCTCCTCCGCCCCGGGCTCGTTCTACCCCGAGGTCGACTTCGCCTGGTTCCCGCTCCAGAACCCCGGCATCGTCTCGATCCCCGCGGGCTTTCTGCTGGGCTGGCTCGGCACGGTGCTGGACAAGGGCCCGGCCGAAGAGCCGGCCGCCCACGAGGAGTTCGAGGTGCGGATGCTGGTGGGAGCCGACGACTGAGACACCTTCGAGGGACCGCGGCGGCCGGGCACGGGACGCTCATTGTTAATGGGATCCATTTTCATGTAGCGTCCTCGGTGCCCGACCACCGAGGAGGAGTCCCATGGCTGTCCCGAAGCGGAAGATGTCCCGCAGCAACACCCGCCACCGCCGCGCCCAGTGGAAGGCGGCCACCCCGACGCTGGTCCCCGTCACCGTCGACGGCGTCACCCACCTCGTCCCGCAGAACCTGGTCAGGGCCTACGAGCGCGGCCTGCTACGCCCCGACGGCTGAGTGCGCCGCCCCGGCGGCTGAGTTGGCCGCATCGGCGAGGAAGTGCGCCCGGACCCGGCGCAGCCAGGCCTCGACCGGCGCCTCGTCGGGTTCGTCCGGCAGCACCGTGGGGCCTTCGTCGAAGGCGGCCTCGTAGTGCCTGAGCAGGGGCAGGGCGACCGACGGATCGGCGGCGACGCGCTCGCCGAAGGCGTGGTACTCCTCCGGGTCCTCGACGCGGATCGTCAACCGCCCGGTGGTGTACAGCTCCAGGCCCTGCCCGCACAGCCGTTTGAGATGCCGGGCGTGCTTCGCGGTCCGCTTGCGGGTGTCGGCGGAGAACGAACCGTCGCCGCGTGCCTCCAGTCGCCGGAACTGCTGGGTGGCGTACCCGAGGTAGGCGTCCCTGACCCGCTTGGCGCACAGGAACGCCGTACGGATGCCGATGAGCTCGTCGCCGAGCGGGGTGCGCACCTCGTACAGGTCGTCCGGGAGCCACACCAGCTCCATCGCGGTCGGGTTGCCGCCCAGCGCCAGTCGGCACCACTTGGCCGCCTCGTGCAGGGTGCGGTCCGGCGCCGTGCTGACGTGGGACTCCTTCGGGCGGCGCAGACCGTGCAGTTCCTCGGTGGGCGCGGCGAACAGGCCGAGGCGGTCGATGTCCGAGCCCGGGCGGGCGAGACCGTAGGCGGTCGATCCGACGATGCCGGAGAGCAGGACGTTGGGGACGGTCACGGTCGGCCGCCTTTCGCTTGTGGAGACCGGACCATTGTCCTGACGTGCAGGGACGCGGTCACCCGGTTTTCCCGCGCGGTGGTCCCGCTGCCGCCGCGGCGGAATACCGGCGGCCCCGTCCGGCGTAGAACCTGGTATGGATCCCGTGCGCCTGTCCGTCCTCGACCGCTCCCGCACCCGCGAGGGGCACACCCACCCCGAGGCGCTGCGCGGCACCGTGCGGCTGGCGCGGGAGCTGGAGCGGCTCGGCTACCACCGCGTCTGGGTCTCCGAGCACCACGGCGTGCCCGGGGTCGCCGGTTCCGCGCCGACCGTGCTGGCCGCCGCCGTCGCGGGCGCGACCCGGACGATCCGGGTCGGGACCGGCGGGGTGATGCTGCCCAACCACCGGCCGCTGGTCGTGGCCGAGCAGTTCGGCGTCCTGGAGTCGCTGTTCCCCGGGCGGATCGACATGGGTCTGGGCCGGTCCGTCGGCTTCACGGACGGGGTGCGCCGGGCCCTGGGCCGCGACAAGGGCGACGCCGAGGACTTCGAAGGCCAGCTCGCGGAGCTGCTCGGCTGGTTCCGGGGCACCTCCCCCGCCGGCGTGCACGCCCGCCCCGCCGAGGGCCTGACCGTGCCGCCGTTCGTCCTGGCCATGGGCGAGGGCGCCGGCATCGCCGCCCGCGCGGGCCTGCCCATGGTGATCGGCGACCTCAGGAACCGCGAGAAGATGCGGCGCGGCATCGACCACTACCGCGACCGGTTCCGCCCCTCCGTCTGGGCCTCGGAGCCCTACGTCGTCATCTCGGGCACCATCGCCGTGGCCGGCACCCCCGAGGAGGCCCGGCGGCTGCTGATCCCCGAGGCCTGGTCCATGGCGCACTCCCGCACCCGCGGCACCTTCCCGCCGCTGCCGCCCGCCGAGCGCGTGGAGGCACTCACGATGACCGGCAAGGAACGCGACTTCTACGAGTCCGGCCTGACCGGCCACATCGCCGGCACCGAGGAGCAGGTCGCGCACGAGCTGGAGACGGTGCTGAAGGAGACGGGCGCCCAGGAGGTCCTCGTCACGACCAGCACGTACGACCGCGAGGCGCTGCTGGACTCCTACCGGCGGCTGGCCGCGATCACCTCCGGTTAGATCCGGTTAGAGTCGTCTTCCATGCACGACCGCGACCCCCATGACCCGTACGTCCGTGTCCGCGGAGCCCGTGAGCACAACCTCCGGGGCGTCGACGTCGACATCCCCCGGGACGTGCTGGCCGTGTTCACCGGCGTGTCCGGCTCGGGGAAGTCGTCGCTGGCGTTCGGCACGATCTACGCGGAGGCGCAGCGGCGCTACTTCGAGTCGGTCGCGCCGTACGCGCGCCGGCTGATCCACCAGGTCGGCGCGCCGAAGGTCGGGGAGATCACCGGCCTGCCCCCGGCCGTCTCGCTCCAGCAGCGCCGGGCGGCGCCGACCTCCCGCTCCTCCGTCGGCACCGTCACCAACCTCTCGAACTCCCTGCGGATGCTGTTCTCCCGGGCCGGCACCTACCCGCCCGGCGCCGAGCGGCTCGACTCCGACGCCTTCTCGCCGAACACGGCGGTCGGGGCGTGTCCGGAGTGCCACGGGCTGGGGCAGGTGCACCGTACGAGCGAGGAGCTCATGGTCCCCGACCCGTCGCTGTCGATCCGCGACGGGGCGATCGCGGCGTGGCCGGGAGCCTGGCAGGGCAAGAACCTGCGGGACATCCTCGACGCGCTCGGCCACGACGTGGACCGGCCGTGGCGGGACCTGCCCGCCGACGAGCGGGAGTGGATCCTGTTCACGGCCGAGCAGCCGGTGGTGACGGTGCACCCGGTGCGGGACGCCGACCGCATCCAACGGCCCTACCAGGGCACGTACATGAGCGCCCACCGGTACGTGATGAAGACGTTCTCGGACTCCAAGAGCCCGACCCTGCGGGCCAAGGCCGAGCGGTTCCTCACCAGTGCGCCCTGCCCGGCGTGCGGCGGCAGCCGGCTGCGCCCCGAGGCCCTGGCGGTGACGTTCGGCGGCCGGACCATCGCCGAGCTGGCGGCACTGCCGCTGGTGGAGCTGGCCGACGGTCTCGACGGGACCTCGGAGGCGGCCCGGGTCCTCACCGACGACCTGCGGTCCCGTATCGCGCCGGTCCTGGAGCTGGGGCTCGGCTACCTCAGTCTCAACCGGCCCACCCCCACCCTCTCCGCGGGCGAACTGCAGCGCCTGCGCCTCGCCACCCAGCTGCGCTCCGGCCTCTTCGGCGTCGTCTACGTCCTCGACGAGCCGTCGGCCGGACTGCACCCGGCGGACACCGAGGCGCTGCTCACGGTGCTGGAGCGGCTGAAGACGTCCGGGAACTCGGTGTTCGTGGTGGAGCACCACCTCGACGTCATGCGGGGCGCCGACTGGCTGGTCGACGTGGGTCCGGACGCCGGCGAGCACGGCGGGCGGGTGCTGCACAGCGGCCCGGTGGCCGAGCTGGCCCGTGTCGAGGAGTCGGCGACGGCCCGCTACCTGTTCGACCGCTCCCCCGCCCCGGCCCGGGATGTGCGCGAGGCGACCGGGTGGCTCAAGACCGGCCCGATCTCGCGGCACAACCTGCGCGGGGTGACGGCGCAGTTCCCGCTCGGCGTGTTCACCGCGGTGACCGGCGTGTCGGGCTCCGGCAAATCCACGCTCATCGGCGAGATCACGGAGGACTCGACGGGGGTGGGCCGGCTGGTCTCGGTCGACCAGAGGCCGATCGGCCGCACGCCGCGCTCCAACCTCGCCACCTACACGGGCCTCTTCGACGTCGTGCGCAAGGTGTTCGCGGCCACCGACGGGGCCCGCGAACGCGGTTTCGGCGTCGGGCGGTTCTCCTTCAACGTGGCGGGCGGGCGCTGCGAGACCTGCCAGGGCGAGGGATTCGTCAGCGTGGAGCTGCTGTTCCTGCCGAGCACGTACGCGCCCTGCCCGGACTGCGGCGGGGCCCGCTACAACCCGGAGACGCTGGAGGTGACGTACCGGGGGCGGAACGTCGCGCAGGTGCTGGATCTGACGGTGGAGGGCGCGGCGGAGTTCTTCGCGGACACGCCGGCCGTGGCCCGCAGCCTCTCCGCACTGCTCGACGTGGGCCTGGGCTACCTCCGGCTGGGCCAGCCCGCGACGGAGCTGTCCGGCGGCGAAGCGCAGCGCATCAAGCTGGCGAGCGAACTGCAGCGCGGCCGGCGCGGCCACACGCTGTACCTCCTCGACGAGCCCACGACCGGTCTCCACCCGGCCGACGTGGACGTCCTGTTGCGCCAGTTGCACGGCCTCGTCGACGCCGGGCACACCGTGATCGTCGTCGAGCACGACATGTCCGTCGTCGCCCGCGCGGACTGGGTGATCGACCTGGGCCCGGGCGGCGGCGACGCGGGCGGACGCATCGTGGCGGCGGGACCGCCGGGGGACGTCGCGCGCTCGGCGGAGAGCCGGACGGCGCCGTATCTGGCGCGCACCCTCACCGGCTCCCGCTGAGCCCCTACGCGACGAGCACCGTGTGCGTCCAGGCCGGCGCGGCCGTCTCCGGCTGCTGTGCCGCGCGGGCGAGGGCGCGGCGGTCGGGGCTGCCGCCCGGGGGGACGGGGTCGCGGACCTCGACCTCCGCGATCAGGCCGCGGGTGCTCGCCACCCGCCACAGGGAGGCGAGCAGCGTGTCCTCGCCGACGTACGCGGGGGCCGTGGTGGCCGTGCCGCCGCTGAGCCGGTAGCCGATGCGCACCGGCTGGACCGGCACCCCGGCGTCCAGCGCGGCCTGGAAGACGGCCCGGCGGAAGGTGCCCTGGGCCCGGCCGCACCAGGTGCTGCCCTCGGGGAAGGCCGCGACCGCGGCGCCCTCGCGCAGCGCCCCGGCGATCCGGGCGACCGTGTCCGGGAGGGCCCGCAGCCGGTCCCGGTCGATGAACAGGGTGCCGCCGCGCGCGGCCAGCGCACCCGCGACCGGCCAGTGCCGTACCTCCGTCTTGGCCAGCATCCGGGCGGGGCGGACGGCGGCGAGCAGCGGGACGTCCAGCCAGGAGATGTGGTTGGCGACCAGCAGCAGTCCGCCGGTGGGAGCGGCGGCCCCGGTGATACGGACGCGGACACCGGCGGCCCGCACGATCCACCGGCACCAGCGCCGGATCAGGGACGGCGGGATCCGGGCGCCGAAGGGCGTCAGCGCGATCCCCGCGAGGAGGAGCAGCAGGACCGCGCCGAGCCGCAGCACGGCACGCGGCACGGCCCGCGCCCGCACGGCCGCCGACGCCTCGACACAGGCGCGCGGCGTGCAGGGCGCGGTGGGCAGCCAGGCGCTCATCCGGCCGGGGCGAGAGAGAGGAAGTGGCGCAGGTAGCGCGCGTTGACGCGGCTCATCGGCAGCAGCACGTACAGGTCGGCGACGCCGAAGTCCGGGTCGTGGGCCGGTGCGCCGCACACCCAGGCGCCGAGGCGCAGGTAGCCGCGCAGCAGGGCGGGCAGTTCGACGCGGTCGGCGGGCGCGGGGCCGGGCGTCCACGGCAGCAGCGGCCGCACCCGGAACTCCTGCGGCGCGAGGTGCTTGTCGCCGACCCGGTCCCAGGTGGCGGAGGCGAGGGTGCCGCCGTCGGCGAGCGGGACGGAGCAGCAGCCGGCGAGCCACTCGTGGCCGCGGTCGACCATGTAGCGGGCGATGCCGGCCCAGATGAGGCTGATGACGGCCCCGTCGCGGTGGTCGGGGTGCACACAGGAGCGGCCGACCTCGACGAGCTGCGGCCGGATCCCGTCGAGTGCGGTGAGGTCGAACTCGCCCTCGGAGTACAGCCGCCCGGCGACCGCCGCGCGCTCGGGCGGCAGCAGCCGGTAGGTGCCGACGACCTGGCCGGTCGTCCCCTCCCGGACGAGCAGGTGGTCGCAGTACGCGTCGAAGGAGTCGACGTCGAGGCCCGGCTGCGGGCCGGCCAGCAGGGCGCCCATCTCCCCGGCGAAGACATCGTGCCGCAGCCGCTGGGCGGCCCGCACGTCCTCCTCGTTCCGGGCGAGGGCGACGGTGTAGCGGGTGGGGGCCGTGGGCTGCGCGGGGCGGTCGACGGTCAGTACGCCGGTCATGGCACTCTCCTGGTCACGGGCCGGTTCGGTGAGGCGGGGCGGGGCGCTGAGCGGTGGCGTGCGAACCTCCGCCTCTGTTCTCCCGATGCCGACTGACCTGCGCGTGTCATGTGCAGAGAGAACGGGTGTGAGGTTGCTGAACGGCTCGCGCCCGCCGGCGCGGCCCGGATGGCCCAGCTGCGCACGCGTACCCCGGCTCCTGCGGCGAGAGTGGGCTGCATGACAGAACCCGGAGCCGACGGGCGACGCGGAGGCTCGGCCCCGTCCACCAAGCGCCGGCGCACCGTACGTGGTGCCGGTGAGGCCGCGCGGCGCGCCGCGGAGGCGCTGACGGAGCTGATCAGCCACCGCCTCGAAGGGGTGTCCGCGGTGTGCCCGGGCGAGGACGACGGCTGGGTCGTCGACGTCGACGTGCTCGAACTGGCCCGCATCCCCGACACCACCAGCCTGCTCGCGACGTATCAGGTGGAACTGGACTCGTCGGGCGAACTGGTGCGGTACCGCCGGACCGCGCGCTTCCGGCGCGGCGCCCAGGACCAGTGACCGGACCGCCGCAACCGCTGACCGGAAGGACCGCCGCATGACCGTCTACAGCGACGAGATCGTCTGTTCGCCTCGCGCCGGAACGCTCTACGACGTGCTGGAGCTGATTCTCGACCGCGGCATGGTGATCGACGTCTTCGTGCGCGTCTCGCTGGTCGGGATCGAGATCATCAAGATCGACGCGCGCATCGTGGTCGCCAGCGTCGACACCTACCTGCGCTTCGCGGAGGCGTGCAACCGCCTGGACCTCGAGCACGACACGCGTTCCAAGACCGTGCCCGAACTGTTCGGCGGACCGGTCTCCAAGGCCGTCGGCAAGGCGGGCGCCAAGCGTGCCGCCGGTTCCCTGACCGACAAGGTGCGCGACGTCCTCACCCCGGACGACGACACCGAGGACGACGTGGACGACGACGAGGCCGACGCCCGCACCGAGCGCGCCCAGCGGCCCGCGCGCAAGCGCCGCAGTGACGACGACCGCCCGCGGCCCCGGCGCCGCAAGGCCGAGGAGGAATGACCGTGACGGCCACCGCAGCCCTCACCACCGCCGGCACGCTCGGCACCCTGTACGTGTACGGCATCGCCCCCGCGGGCGTCCGGTCCCCGCGGGCGCCCGGGGTGGACGGCGCGGCGGTGCGGCTGCTGACCGAGGACGGGCTGTGCGCGGCCGTCTCGGACGCCCCGGCGTCCGTCCGGGCGCGGCGACGCGACCTGATGGCCCATCAGGCGGTGCTGGGCGAACTCGCCGCGCAGGGCCCCGTCCTGCCCATGCGGTTCGCCGTCCTGACTCCCGACGCAAAGTCGCTGCGCGGGCAACTGCGCACCGACCGAGCCCGCTTGGCGGCACAGCTCGACGTGGTACGAGGCTGCGTCGAGATGAACGTGAAGGGTGCCGTCGTGCACGGGTACTTCGCCGACCTCGTACGCCGGGACGACGCCCTGCGCACGCTCGCCCGCCAGACCCGGCACCGCCCCGGCTACGAGGCGAACGTGCGGCTGGGCGAGGCGCTCGCCAAGGGTGTCACGCGCGAGGCCCGGGGCGCGGCACGGGAGGTGCTGGCCCGCCTGGCTCCGCTCGCCGTGCGCACGGCGTCGGGTCCGGTCGACGACGAGCAGGTGCTGAGCACGTCGTTCCTGGTGCGTTCCGCCGACGAGCAGCGCTTCCGGCAGGCCGTGGCCGCGCAGGCGCGCGACGTCGGGGACCGGCTGGCGCTCAGCGTGACCGGTCCGCTGCCGTGCTACAGCTTCGTCGACGCGCCGTCCGCCACGGCAGGCCGGTGACGCGGTGGGACTCGTGACCGGGCTCCTGCTGCTGCCGCTCGCCCCGGTGCGCGGCACGCTCTGGGTCGCCGACCACCTGCTCCAGGAGGCCGAACGCCAGGCCGGCGATCCGCGTGCGGTGCAGGCGCGCCTGGCGGCACTCAACCGGGCCCTGGAGGAGGGCGCCATCGACGAGGCGGCCTTCGAGGCGGAGGAGGAGCGGTTGCTCGCCCGCCTCGACAGTCCGGTCCGGTACACAGGACATCGCGGGGGCGCTTCGTGACCGACCTCGGCACTTGGCCCGCGGGCCCCGGAGTACAGCCGGCCGGGCCGCCCTCCGGAAGCCTCGCGGACCTGCTCGAACGCGTCCTGGACAAGGGCATCGTCATCGCGGGCGACATCAAGATCGACCTGCTCGACATCGAACTGCTCACCATCCGTCTGCGCCTGTTCATCGCCTCGGTCGAGACCGCCAAGAAGGCGGGCATCGACTGGTGGGAGACGGACCCGGCGCTGTCCTCGCGCGCCGCGCGTGACGCGCTCACCGAGGAGAACGCGCGTCTGCGCGCGCGTCTCGCGGCCCTGGAGGACGCCGACGCCGACACCTCCGAGGTGACCCGATGAGCACGCTGCCGGCCGACCGGGTGTCCGCGACCGCACCGGAGATGCCGTGCCCCACCGTCACCTGCGTGTTCGCCGTGACGGACACGACTCCGCCGCATGAGGCGGTGTCGGTGACACCGGGCCATGACGGCGGCGGTCCGCTGCGCGTCCTGGCCGCGGGGCCGCTGCACCTGATCGTGCAGGACGTTCCCGCGGCGGCCTTCGGCGAGGAGGCGCTCGCGGAGCGGCTGAACCGGCCGGACGAGTTGGAACGCTGCGCCCGCGCCCACCACCGGGGCGTGGAGACGGCCGCGAGCGCGGGCCCCGTCGTTCCCCTGCCGATGGCGACGCTGTACCTGGACGACGACAACGCGGTGCGGGCCGTCACCGCCCGGGCGGCGTCCCTGCGCAGCCTGCTGGACCGGCTGCGCCACCGCACCGAGTGGGCGGTGAAGGTGCACGGCCCCGGACTCGGGCACGCGTCCGGCGCCGCCGGGGACGGGCCGGCCGACGGGCGGTCGTACCTGCGCCGGGTGAGCGAGCGGCGGCGCACCGAACGCGAGGAGCGCGAGCGGGCCCTGGCGCAGGCCCACGCCGTCGACCGGGAGCTGCGGCGCCACGCCGTCGCGGCGACGCGGCACCGGCCGCAGAGCGAGCAGTTGACCGGCAGGAGCGTCCCGCAGCTGCTCAACGCGGCCTACCTGGTCGACGACGCACGGCGCGCCGAGTTCGTCCGGGCCGTCGGCGAACTGGCCTGCGACGCCCAGCGGTCGGCCGTGGAGGTCACCATGTCGGGGCCCTGGATCCCGTACTCCTTCGCCCGCTCGGACGAGACGGAGCGCGACGCGCACGAGGAGGCCGGCGCATGACGGTACCGGTGCCCGGCGGTGCCGACCGCACGGCGGTGCCCTGGGACGGCCCGGAGCCGTACGCGCCCGTCGGGGTGCCGCTCGTGGACCTGCTCGACCGGGTGCTGGCGACGGGCGTCGTGGTCAGCGGTGATCTGGTGCTGGCCATCGCCGACGTGCCGTTGGTGCGGATCTCCCTGCACGCCCTGCTGGCGTCGGTCAGCGACCGGGTCCCCTCGCCCTGGTCGGACAGCGGGCCGCTGTGACCGCGCCGCGCACCCACGCGCTGGACCTCGATCCCGAGCGCGTCACGAACGATCTGGCGGCCCTGGTGCTGACCGTGGTGGAACTCCTGCGGCAGCTCATGGAACGCCAGGCGGTCCGCCGTTTCGACGAGGGCACGCTCAGCGCCGAGCAGGAGGACCGGCTGGGTACCGCGCTGATGCTGCTGGACGAGCGCATGGACGAACTGTGCGCACAGCACGGGCTGCGGCGCAGCGACCTCAACCTGGACCTCGGCCCGCTGGGCCCCTTGCTGGCCGACCCCCGCCCGTGACGCGCGCGTCGCGAGACGGGGCCGGGGATGAGCACCGCTCCCGGCCCCGCCCGTCCGCACCTACCGGCGAACGTTCACTGCAACCCCCTGGGGGGCGCGGGGCACTGCGCGATCAACCCCGACGCACCCGCAGCCGCCGAAGCACCGAAGCCCCTACGGCGCTACCGCTTCACCTTCCGCGCGGCCCGCAACCACTCCTTGTTCATGCTGGTGATGGACATGAGCGGAATCCCCTTGGGGCAGGCGGTGGCGCACTCCCCGGCGAGGGTGCAGCCCCCGAACCCCTCCTCGTCCATCTGCTCCACCATGTCCAGCACCCGCGTCTCCCGCTCGGGCGCTCCCTGGGGCAGCACGTTGAGATGGTTGATCTTGGCGGACGTGAACAGCATCGCCGCCCCGTTCGGACAGGCCGCCACGCACGCCCCGCACCCGATGCACTCGGCGTGCTCGAAGGCGAGGTCGGCGTCCGGCTTCGGCACCGGCGTGGCGTGCGCCTCGGGGGCCGCCCCGGTCGGCGCGGTGATGTACCCGCCGGCCTGGATGATCCGGTCGAACGCCGACCGGTCCACGACCAGGTCCTTGATCACCGGGAACGCGGAGGCCCGCCACGGCTCGACGTCGATGGTGTCGCCGTCCTCGAACGACCGCATGTGCAGCTGACAGGTGGTGGTCCGCTCGGGCCCGTGCGCGTCGCCGTTGATGACGAGCGAGCACGCCCCGCAGATGCCCTCGCGGCAGTCGTGGTCGAAGGCGACGGGGTCCTCGCCCTTGACGATGAGCTCCTCGTTGAGCGTGTCGAGCATCTCCAGGAACGACATGTCGGGTGAGATCCCGTCCACCTCGTACGTGGACATCGTGCCGTCGGCGTCGGCGTTGCGCTGCCGCCAGACGCGCAGGGTGAGCTTCATGCGTAGCTCCGCTGGGTGGGGTGGACGTACTCGAAGACCAGGTCTTCCTTGTGCAGGACGGGAGCCTCGCCGGTGCCGGTGAACTCCCAGGCGGCCGCGTACCCGAACTCCTCGTCCTTGCGGGCGGCCTCGCCGTCGGGCGTCTGGGACTCCTCGCGGAAGTGGCCGCCGCACGACTCCTCGCGGTGCAGCGCGTCGAGGCACATCAGCTCGGCGAGCTCCAGGTAGTCGACGATGCGGTTGGCCTTCTCCAGCGACTGATTGAACTCCTCGCCGGTGCCGGGCACCTTGATGCGCCGCCAGAACTCCTCGCGGATCTGCGGGATGCGCTCCAGCGCCTTGCGCAGGCCGGAGTCGGTGCGGGCCATGCCGCAGAACTCCCACATGAGTTCGCCGACCTCGCGGTGGAAGGAGTCGGGGGTGCGGTCGCCGTCGACGGACAGCAGCAGGTTGAGCCGGTCCTGGGTGTCGGCCAGCACCTCCTGCACGGCGGGGTGTTCGTCGGTCACCGCGTCGTGGTGCGGGTTGCGGGCCAGGTAGTCGTTGATGGTCGAGGGGAGGACGAAGTAGCCGTCCGCGAGTCCCTGCATCAGCGCGGAGGCGCCGAGCCGGTTGGCGCCGTGGTCGGAGAAGTTGGCCTCGCCGATCGCGAACAGCCCGGGGACGGTGGTCTGGAGGTCGTAGTCGACCCACAGGCCGCCCATCGTGTAGTGCACGGCGGGGTAGATCCGCATCGGCACCTCGTACGGATCCTCGTCGGTGATCCGCTGGTACATGTCGAAGAGGTTGCCGTACTTGGCCTCGACCGCCTTGCGTCCCATACGGGCGATGGCGTCGGCGAAGTCGAGGTAGACGCCCTGCCCGCCGGGGCCCACTCCCCTGCCCTCGTCGCAGACGTTCTTCGCGGCGCGGGAGGCGATGTCGCGCGGGACGAGGTTGCCGAACGACGGGTAGATGCGCTCCAGGTAGTAGTCGCGCTCGTCCTCGGGGATCTCGTTCGGGGGCCGCTGGTCGCCCTTCGCCTTCGGAACCCAGATGCGCCCGTCGTTGCGCAGCGACTCGCTCATCAGCGTGAGCTTGGACTGGTGGTCGCCGGTGCGCGGGATGCAGGTGGGGTGGATCTGGGTGAAGCAGGGGTTGGCGAAGTGGGCGCCGCGCCGGTGGGCCCGCCAGATGGCGGTGGCGTTGGAGTTCATGGCGTTCGTCGACAGGTAGAAGACGTTGCCGTAGCCGCCGGAGGCGAGGACGACGGCGTCCGCGAAGTACGTGTCGATCGTGCCCGTGACCAGGTCCCGGGCGACGATCCCGCGCGCCCGTCCGTCGACGACGATCAGGTCGAGCATCTCGGTGCGCGGGTGCATCTCGATGTTCCCGGCGGCGATCTGCCGGCTGAGGGCCTGGTAGGCGCCGAGGAGAAGCTGCTGGCCCGTCTGGCCCCGGGCGTAGAACGTGCGTGACACCTGCACGCCGCCGAACGACCGGGTGTCGAGCAGTCCGCCGTACTCCCGGGCGAAGGGCACGCCCTGGGCCACGCACTGGTCGATGATCTCGACGGAGATCTGCGCGAGCCGGTGGACGTTGGACTCGCGGGCGCGGAAGTCGCCGCCCTTGACGGTGTCGTAGAACAGGCGGTGGACGGAGTCGCCGTCGTTGCGGTAGTTCTTCGCGGCGTTGATGCCACCCTGCGCGGCGATGGAATGGGCGCGGCGGGGCGAGTCCTGGTAGCAGAACTGGACGACGTGGTAGCCCTGTTCGGCGAGGGTGGCGCCGGCGGAGCCGCCGGCGAGGCCGGTACCGACGACGATCACGGTGTGCTTGCGCCGGTTGGCGGGGTTGACCAGCTTGGCCTCGAAGCGGCGCGTGTCCCACCGCTCGTTGACCGGCCCGGTGGGGGCCTTGGTGTCGACGACCGGCTCGCCGGTCGTGTAGTCGGCGTACGAAGTCATCTTCAGCTCACCACTCCGGTCATGACGCCCACGGGTACGGCGATGAAGCCGGCCGTGAGCAGCAGCGCGAGGACGTTGGCCGTGGTCTTCAGGGCGCGGTCGCGGGTGCGGCTGCCCGCGCCGAGGGTCTGGGCCGCGCTCCAGAAGCCGTGCCGGACGTGCAGGCCGAGCGCGAGCATCGCGACGATGTAGACGACGTTGCCGTACCAGGTGGAGAAGGTGTCCACGACGTTCTGGTACGGGTGGCCCTCCTGGAAGCCGCCGGAGTGCACGGTGCCGGTCGTCAGGTCGAGGATGTGCCACACGATGAACAGGCCGAGGATGACGCCGCCCCAGCGCATGGTCCGCGTCGCGTAGCTCGCCCGTGCCTTCTTGTGCACGTACTTGCTGGGCCGTGCCCTGATGTCGCGGCGGCTGAGCTGGTACGCCGAGGTGGCGTGGGCGACGACGGCGACGACCAGCACGATCCGGACGAGCCAGAGCGTCCACTCGTAGTGCATGAACGGCTCGCCGACGACGCGCAGCCAGTGCGCGTAGTGGTTGAACTCTCCCGCCCCGAAGAAGATCTTCAGGTTTCCGATCATGTGGACGACCAGGTACAGCAGCATGATCAGACCACTGACCGCCATCACGGTCTTCTTGCCGACGGTGGAGTCCCACACGGTGCGTGCGAGAGACGGCCGTCGGTCCGTCCGCGTTGCCAGAGCCATGGAACAGCACGTTACGGATCCGCGGCTGATCGGTCCAAGACATGCTCCGGCTTGAATCCATAGGCTGGAGCTATCGTGGGAGCATGCAGTTCCAGCAGCTCCAGTACTTCGTGGCCGTCGCCGAGACCCGGCACTTCACCCGGGCCGCCGATCTGGTCCATGTCGCCCAGCCGTCGTTGTCGCAGCAGATCAAGGCGCTGGAGCGGGAGCTGGGCGCGGACCTGTTCCTGCGCGCCCGGGGCAACATCACGCTCACGGACGCCGGGGAGGCGCTCCTCCCGCTGGCCCGGCGCATCCTGGCCGACGCCGACACGGCCCGGCACGAGGTGCAGGAACTGGTGCAGCTGCGCAGCGGCCGGGTGCGGCTGGGCGCGACGCCGAGTCTGTGCACGGGTCTGCTGCCGGATGTGCTGCGGGCGTTCCACGACCGCTACCCCGGGGTGCGGCTGCTGATCGAGGAGGGCGGCTCGCACGATCTGGTACGGGAGCTGGCGCGGGGGGCGCTGGATCTGGCGCTGGTGGTGCTGCCGCTGCCGACTCCGTCACCGGCGCTGACCACGGTGGAGCTGCTGAGGGAGGATCTTGTCGTGGTCTCCTCGCCGGATGCCCCGCGTCCGGGCCGGGGGCGCCGCACCGTGCGGGTCTCCGACCTCGAGGGTGAGCGGCTGGTGATGTTCCGGCACGGGTACGACCTGCGGGAGCTGACCGTGGCCGCGTGCCGTGCGGAGGGGTTCGAACCCGACTTCGCCGTGGAGGGCGGGGAGATGGATGCGGTGCTGGGGTTCGTGCGGGCCGGGCTGGGGGTCGCCGTGGTGCCGCGGATGGTGGCGGCGAGGTCGGGTCGTGGCCTACGGGTGACGCCGTTGGCCAGACCCGGCCTGTACCGCACGATCGCGCTGGCACATCGCAGTGATGTGGCGCCGCCCCGGGCCGCTCGGGAGTTGCAGCGGATGCTGCTGGAGCGGTGAGGGGGTTTCTCAAGCGCCGTTGGGTGTGAACGCCGTTCGAGGGTGCGGGTCGACCGTGGCTGGTCGCGCCCACGCGGCGGACCCGCATCTCGAATACAGCCCCGCACCCCTCGAAGGCGTGTCGCCCGTCACCAACGTCCCCGGACAGCACACCTAGCCCGTTGCGTCCACCAGGGCCAGCTGGTGGAGGCGCTCCGGTGGGCCCGGCCTCGCGTAGTACCAGCCCTGCGCCGTGTCGCAGCCGAGTATGCGCAGTTGTTCGGCCTGGGCTCCCGTCTCCACACCCTCCACCGTCACCGCCAGGTTCAGGCTGTGGGCCAGGGAGACGATCCCCTCGACGATCTTCAGGTCGACGGGGTCCGCCGGGAACTGCTGCATGCTCTGGGTGAAGGAGCGGTCCAGCTTCAGGACGCTGACCGGCAGCCGGCGCAGGTTGGCGAGGTTGGAGTAGCCCGTGCCGAAGTCGTCCAGGGCGATGTCGACACCCATCTCCGCCAGGCGCCGCAGCGGCTTCAGCAGATCGTCGTCCGCTCCGATCAGCGCCGACTCCGTGACCTCCAGGCACAGCGCGTCCGGCGCGACGCCCGTGCGCTCCAGGATGTCCACCGTGTCCTGGACCAGACCGGGGTGCGTCAGCTGACACGGCGACAGGTTCACGTTGATCCGCAGCGGCCCCGCCGCCTCGACGCCGCCCTGCAGTTCCCGCCACTCGCGGGCCTGGCGCACCGACTGCTCCAGCACCCACCGCCCGAGGGGCACGATCAGCCCGGTGTGCTCCGCGAGCGGGATGAACCGGTCCGGCCCGAGCACGCCGTGCTGCGGGTGCAGCCAGCGCACCAGGGCCTCGGCTCCCCGGACGCTGCCGTCGCCGAGGTGCACCAGCGGCTGGTACTCGATGAAGAACTCGCCCCGATCCAGCGCCGTCGGCAGCGCCGTGGTCAGGCCGTGCCGCGTGATGGCCCGGGCGTCCGCCTCCGCGTCGGCGAGTTCGAAGCGGTTGCCGCCCGCCGACTTGGCCCGGTACATGGTGATGTCCGCGCTGCGCAGCACCTCCGCCGGGCTGCGTTCCCCGGCCGGGCCCTCCACGATGCCGATGCTGCCGCGCACGGTCAGTTCCCGGCCGTCGACGCTGATCGGCGCGAGCAGCGCGTTCATGATGCGTCCGGCGAGTTCGTCGACCGCGTGCTGGGTGTCGGGTCCGGTGGTCAGCGCGACGAACTCGTCGCCGCCGAGCCGCGCGACCATTTCGCCGGGCGCGGTGGCGCACGACTGCAGCCGGTCGGCGACCTCCACCAGCAGCCGGTCGCCGGCCGCGTGGCCGAGGCTGTCGTTGATGGTCTTGAAGCCGTCGAGGTCGAGGTAGCACAGCCCGAACCGCTGGCCTTCCCCGGCGCCCAGCGCCTTCTCCAGCCGCTCGAAGAAGAAGGTGCGGTTGGGCAGCCCGGTCAGCGCGTCGTGCGTGGCCTCGTAGCGCAGCCGCAGGTTGAGCAGCCGCCGCTCGGTGGTGTCCTCCATGAGGGCGAGCTGGTACTGCGGATCGCCGTCGGCGTCACGCAGCAGGGACACCGTCAGGTTGGTCCACAGGACGGTTCCGTCAGGCCGGTAGAACGCCTTCTCCAGGTGGTAGTGCTCCCGCTCGCCCCGTACCAGTTCGTCGTAGAGCCGCCAGGTCTGCGGGGCGTCGTCGGGGTGGGTCCAGTCCCGGACGTTGCGGCTGCGCAGCGTCGGCTCGGAGACCCCGAACATGCGCAGCAGCGCGCCGTTGACCTGCAGTATGTTGCCCTCGAGGTCGGCCATGCCGATGCCTATGGCCGCGCCCTCGAAGACGGCGCGGAACCGCGCCTCGCTCGCGTGCAGGGCCTGCGCCACCACGCCTTGCGCCTGGAGGGCGGCCTGGGCGATGGCCTCCTGCTCGGCCAGGGTCCGCTCGCGCAGCGTCCGGGCGAAACCGGCGGCCATCGCGTGCTGCAACCGCGCACACCGGGCCCGCAGGTCCTCCTGGTCGCCGTCGCCGCCGCAGTACAGGACCAGGTAGGCGTCGACGCAGTCCAGGGTGCGGCTGAGTGCCTCCGGGTCGGTGCAGTGCGCGTCCACGAGGGCGGCGCCGACCGCCCGGCCCGCGTCGGAGTCGAAGGTCCGGGCCAGCAGGGCCTCGCTCAGCCGCCGGGCCAGGGGCAGCAGGTGTGCCTCGAACTCGGGGCGGGTCGACGACGTCGAGGTCACCGGGAAGACGGCCCGGCTCCAGATCGTCGCGAACCGGCGCAGTCTGTCCTCCGGCCCGTCCGGTTCCGCGGTCACGCCGTACGCCCCACGCCCGCGAACCCGGAGAACGCGTACGGATCCTCGTCCTCCGGTGCGGTGTCGGGGCGCCAGTGCGGCATCGCCACCAGTCCGGGTTCCACCATGTCGTACCCCTCGAAGAACCGCGCGATGTCCTCGCGCGAGCGCATGATCAGCGGGTTGCGGATGTCCTCGTACACGTCCACCGCACCCCCGGCCCGCTCCGGCGGCAGCGGGATCCCCTCGTAGGAGGCGTGGGTGAGCACGAGCAGGCTGCCGGGCGCGAGCGCCTCGCGCAGTTCGGCCACGGCCCCGTACGGGTCGTCCTCGTCTTCCACGAAGTGCAGTATGGCAACGAGGAGCAGCGCCACTGGCTGATTCAAGTCGATCAGCCGCTCCACCTCGGGGCTGCGCAGGATCTCCTGGGGCTTGCGCAGGTCCGCCGCGACGACGCCCGCGTCGTCGTTGCCCTCCAGGACCGCCTGGCTGTGCGCCACCGCCACCGGGTCGTGGTCGACGTACACCACGCGCGCACCGGGGCGGGCGGCCTGCGCCACCTCGTGCACATTGCCGAAGGTGGGGATGCCGGAGCCGATGTCCAGGAACTGGGAGATGCCCTGGCCTGCCGCGTAGCGCACGGCGCGGCGCATGAAAGCGCGGTTCGCCTGCATGACTTTGGGGAGTCCCGGCATGAACTCCATGGCCCTGCGGGCCGCTTCCCGGTCGACCTCGAAGTTGTGCGATCCGCCCAGGTAGTAGTCGTACATCCGGGAGACGCTGGGCACCGAGATGTCGATGCTCCGTGGGGCCCAGGCGGGACGCTCCATCTATCTCTCCAAGGCGTTAGGCGATCCGGTGTTCGAGCAGAGGCTACTGATCGCCCGCCAATGGAGCGACCCGAAACGGAAATTGACCATCCGTTCCCGGTCACTGCCTGCGGCACGTGCCGCATTGATACCCCTGCGCATGCCCTTCGAACATATGACGAACAGCACCCGAGGCATTCCGGAGAGTTCCGGTCCGGAAGGGGAAGAGTATGCGGAATTCGATGAGTTCAGGTGAAGCACGGCAAAACGGCCCACCCCTCCGTGGAGCACGGAGGGGTGGGCCGGGCCTGCGCTTCGGGTGGACGAAACGATCAACCCTGGGGAGGTTTCTCTACTTCTCCGACGCGCCGACCAGCTTCCCGTCGGGCCGCACGGCGTACCAGGTACCGCCGACGCCCTGGCCGTTGGTGTCGCCCGGAGCCTTGTCGCCGGCGAAGGTGTAGATGGGCGAGCAGTTGATCGTCTGCTGCTTGCCCTTGCCGTCGGTCCGGTCGAAGATCATGTAGCCCTTCTTCTGGATGCCCTTGGTGTCGGCGAAGTCGACGGGCTCCACGAGCGGCCACTTCTCCAGGCACGCACCGGCGCAGTTGGAGACCGGCTTGGGCCAGGCCTCGTCCTTCTTGAACCGGTAGACGGTCATGCCGTTCTTGTCGACGACGATCTCGCCGAGCTTGGCGTCGTTGCGCGTGGACAGCCCGGCCTCGACCGCCTCGCCGCCGCCCGCACCCCCCTGCGCCTTCTTGCCGTCGGGGGCGAGCGCGTACCACTTGCCGCCCACGCCCTGGCCCTTGACGTCACCGGCGTTGACGTCCTTGGCGTAGCGATAGGCGGGCCAGCCGCCCACCGTGAGCTGCTTGGTGCCGTCGGCCCGGGTGACCGAACCGAGCAGCGCCTTGTCGATGCCCTCGCCCGCCTCGGCGTCGTCGGCCGGAACCGGCGGCCAGGTCTTGGCGCAGTCGCCGTCGCAATTCGACTTGGGCGGCTGCTCGGTGTCCTGGTCGAACCGATACAGGGTGAGACCGAGACTGTCGGTGACCACCTTGCCGACCTTCTCGGCGGTGGAGACGGACAGCTTGCCGGCGGGGTTGGACGGGCTGGAGGCGCTCGGCGCGGGCGGCTGAGCGGTCGCGGCGCCGCCCGCCGCGCCCGCGGTGCCCGAGCCGATGCTTCCGTAGTCCCCGGGCGCGGCCGTGGCGCCCACGTTCTGGCTGGCCGCCGGTGGGCTGTCCTGACCGCACGCCGTCGTCAGCGCCAGGACCGCCGCGGCGCTCGCCACGAGTGAGGCGCTCCGCCAGGAGGTCTTCATCGTCAACTCCCCATAATCGCAAGGGTGTTGCAGCGCCCTGCTGCGCCGCCGCACGGCCATGAATACGCACGGCGGCTGCGCTTGTGTTCAACGGTCGGCCAAATTTCTTTCCGGAACCTGTGACGAGCCCCTCGCGCCGTCGCACACGCGTACGCACGAAGCACCCTGCG
The DNA here is from genome assembly GCF_014648995.1 of Streptomyces massasporeus. GTDB lineage: Bacteria > Actinomycetota > Actinomycetes > Streptomycetales > Streptomycetaceae > Streptomyces > Streptomyces massasporeus. The sequence continues at coordinate 317,891 of NZ_BMSE01000001.1, forward strand.
GGTGACCGCCGATCAAACCGGCACCCCCCAGAGATCCCCCTTTCGGGGCAATCCCCTTGCACCCCGGCCCACGCAGGCGGCACAGGGCTCATGATCTTCGTCGTGCATGGACCCCTCTCGACTCAACCCGCCCTTGCGGCACGGGCCTTGGCGGCGGCGACGCTGACCTGGGCGCTCGTCGGCGCACCGGCCGGGGTCGCGGTGGCCGACGCCTGCGCGTACGCCTCCACGGGGCCGGACGGCACCGAGGCGGTGGCGTACGCCGGAAGCAAGAAGACCTGGCCGTGCCCCACACCCACGCCGAGCCCCTCCCCCACGCCGACCCCGACCCCGCCACCGACCCCGCCACCGAAGCCACCACCGAAGCCGACGCCCCCGCCGAAGCCGACGCCGGACCCGCCGCCCCCACCGAAGCCACCGCTTTCAGAGCCGCCCCCCACGGCCAGGCCCGAGCCGCCGCCTCCACCGCCGCCCGCGCCACGCCCCGTACCGCCCACGCCCCGGCCGGTCCCCCGGCCCGTGCCGCCGGCACCCGCTCCACCGGCGCCGGCACCGGCCCCGTCGGCCACCCCCGCGCCGCGTCCGTCCGCGACACCCGTGCACTACCCGCGCTACCGCGCCACGCCCCCGCGGCCACGGAGGGCCGACGGCACGCTGTCGCCGCTCACCTTCGTCCTGCTCGTCACGGTGCCCGCGGTGGTGGCCGTGGCCGCGCTGCGCGCGCGCTGATCCCTGAAGCCCTGGAGGTACCTCTTGCCGGAATGGCTTGTTCTCACCCTCGCGATGCTGGCCGCCTGTGCCGTGGTGGTCATCATCACCTTCGTACGCCACCGCGCGGCGCCCGAGGACGAGGACCCCAGTGAGACCCCGGACGTCATCGAGTACATGACGATGTGGATCGGCGTGGTCTACGCCATCGTCCTGGGCCTGGCGATCGCCGGTGTCTGGGAAGGGCGCAGCGCCGCACAGGACCACGTACAGGCCGAGGCGACCGCGCTGCACGAGATCTCGGAACGGGTACGGGTGTATCCGGTCGAGGAACGCGACCGCATCCGGGACGACATCCGGACGTATGTCAGCCATGTCGTGACCACCGAGTGGGACACGATGGCCGACAAGGGCGAGGTCACCCCGCGCGGCGCCGAGCTCTTCGAGCGGATCCGCCAGGACGTCACCGACTACGAGCCGGCGACGGACTTCGAGGCCCAGGCCTACCAGCCGCTGCTGGACCAGGTGACCGCGGCGAACCAGGCCCGGATCGCCCGGGCGGAGTCGACCGGGGAGACCATGCCGGGGGTGGTGTGGTTCGGGCTGATCGCCGGGGCCGTCATCACCATCGGGATGATCTTCGCCCTGCAGATCCGCAGAACGACCCGCGAACTGGTCCTCGCCGGGCTGTTCTCGGCGCTGATCGCCTTCCTGCTGTTCCTGATCTGGGACTTCGACTCGCCCTACAGCAGGGGCGTGACCGCCTCGGCGGACCCGTTCCTGAATCTCTTCCCGGGCGTCGGGGACTGACGGCGCCGCGCACCACGCATCCCGGCCGGGGGGCGCGCGACACACCGCCGCCGTCCCCCGGTCGCGTGGGCGGCGTTCCCCCGGGCGGCCCACACCCTTGCCCCATTCGCGCTACTGCGATCGCGCCACCATGCTCGTCTTCTTAGCGTTTCGGGCATCGAGGTGCATTTGTGACGCGAGCGGAACAGGTCCGCGATTGCTCCTCGGGGACCCGGAGGATTCACCATGCGCGCGATAGGCCTCGCTTCGGCCGTACTGCTGGGCGCCGGCGCCCTCACCTCCTGCGTGCCCGCCGCCGACGCGGCGATCCAGACCGACTTCGGCTTCAGCGTCATGCCCTCCACCGTGGCGGCGGGCCGTGAGATCACCCTGTGGGTGGAACGCAACGAGGCGTGCCAGGGGGAGGCGGCGGTCAACTCAGCGGTCTTCGACATCGTCACCATCCCGCCGGAGGAGTCCTGGGCGACAGCCGTCGTCGACTGGGACGCCAAGCCCGGAGCCGTGTACGACGTGGAGTTCGAGTGCGACGAGTCGAGCGGCACCGCGCGCCTGACGATCGCGGGCGGCCGTCCGACACACCACCCCACGCACCACCCCACCCATCACCCGACGCGCCACCCCCACAAGGGTGTGCACGCCGGTGAGGGCGGCACCCTCGCCGGATTCGACCTCAAGGAGATCGGCCTCGGCGCCGCGCTGATCGCCGGATCCCTCGGCGTCGCCTACCACTTCTCGCGCCGCCGCACCGACGAGGACGCCGGCTAGCCCCGGCGAGGACGCCGGCCGACGGACGCCACGACCGCAGGCCTTCGCCCCGGCTCCCCTGAAGACGACAAGAGGGGAAGCGGGGCGAAGACCGTTCACGTGCGAGGCGGTGACTCGTCGAAGGTGCGCAGCGAGGCGTCAGATGCGCCGCTCGGCCCGGCGGCGCATCCAGAAGACGCCACCGCCGACGACGGCCGCGGCCACGAGACCGCCGCCGATGGCCACGTCGGTCGGGGTCGCACCGGTGGTGGTGCTGCCGCCGATACCGCCGCGGACACCGCCGATGACGGTGAAGGCCTGCGGCTTGGTCATCCGCCTGCCGCCGCAGTCGACCGTGATGTCGTACGGCCCCGGACGGGCGTCGCTGTTGATGACGGCGGTGCCCCGCGCGGTCCCGTTGCCGGCGCCGCCCCGGTCGCCCTCGTTGCCCTTGCCGCCGCCGACCGGCGAGAGCCGCGTAGGCGAAAAGGCGTTGGACGTCGCCATGCCGCCGCCCCGGCAGCCGTCGACCGTGATGGTCAGCTGGCCGCCGGGGGCGATCACGCTGGGCAGGGCGGTGATGTTGCTGGGCGTCTCCCACGCGACGGCCGCGGGGGCCGAGAGGCCTAGGGCGGCGACCGCCGCGCCGGCGACCGCCAGGGCACGAGTGTTACGCATGTGAACCTCCGCGGAAGACGCCCCGGGACCCGTCCCCGGTCGATCGGCGAGAAAGCGCCTCCCAGAGAGACAGTCAGTTGCCGTGCCGCGAGCCGCATTTCGGGAATGGTCCGTCCTGGTGAGAGAAGACGGTGCCGGAAAACCGCACAACTGGACATCGCCGCAGGTCACGGGTCGTCAGAAATTTCCTCGCGGCGGCAACTCGGATGGCGCACCTCCTGGCCCCCGAGCCACCCCTTCCGTCCCGGGGCCACCCGTTCGCCCCCGCCCCGTCGCCGGTTTCCCGCGTGCCACTTAGCGTTCGGATATGCGCGACTGACAGGGCGACGGCCATGTCGAGAGGGGATGGCGAATGTCTGCGTCCGAGCTGGCCCAGGCGGAAGAGGAGGCGCGGCCGAGGAAGCGCGCCCCGTGGGGCGTGATAGCGCTGGTTCTGCTGACCGGCCTCGCCCTCATCCGGAACGGTTCGGGGGAGTTCGACGAGGGCCCGCCGCAGCCGGCGACGGCGGCCGCCGCGGACAACCGGGTGCCCGGAGGCACCTTCGCCGGGACCGTACGCCCCCTGCCCTACTCCCTCCCGGACCGGGTCAGGATCCCGGCGATCCAGGTCGACGCGCCGATCATCCCCGTGGGCCTGGACGCGGACGGCTGGGTCGGCGCACCGCCGCCGGAAGACCCCAACCTGGCCGGCTGGTTCACCGGTGCCGTCACCCCCGGCGAGAAGGGCACCGCGGTCGTGGTCGGCCATGTCGACAACCAGCAGGGCCCCGCCGTGTTCTACGGACTCGGGGCCCTGAAGAAGGGCCATCGCGTCGAGGTCGCCCGGCAGGACGGAAAGACCGCGATGTTCGAGATCTACGGCGTCGAGGTGTTCGAGAAGAACAACTTCCCCGGTGACCGCGTCTACGCGTCCAAGGGCGCGCCCGAACTGCGGGTCATCACCTGCGGCGGGGGGTTCTCCAAGCAGGAAGGCTATGCGGGGAACGTCGTCGCCTTCGCCCGCCTGGTCGAGGTGCGCTGAGCGTTCCCGGCCGGGCGGGCGATAGGCCCGAGGGCGTCCTTCACGCGTAGTGCCGCCGGGGCACGGTGACGTGGTAGCCGGAGTCCAGCAGTTCGGGCAGGTAGCGCCGCAGGGCCCGCACGCTCTGCGAGCGGTCGCCCCCGGCGTCGTGCGAGAGCACCACGACGCCGGGGGCGGCGCCGCGTTCGACCCGGTTCGCGATGGACCGGACTCCCGGGGTGGTCCAGTCGAGGGTGTCGACCGTCCAGCCGAGCGGTTCCATGCCGAGTTCGGCGCCGAGCTGCAAGGCGGCGCGGTTCCAGGCGCCGTAGGGCGCGCGGAACCACTCGGGGCGCTCCCCGTAGGCGTCCTCGATGACGTCGCTGGTGCGTTCCATCTCGGAGCGGATCTGGCGACGGGTGAGGCGGGTCAGCAACGGGTGGGACCAGGTGTGGTTTCCGACGACATGGCCCTCGTCGGCCATCCGGGCCAGCAGCTTCCTGCCGCCGGCGACCATCTCGCCGCACACGAAGAACATCGCGCGCACGTCGTACTCGGCCAGGGTGTCGAGGATGTCCGGGGTGAAGCGGGGATCGGGGCCGTCGTCGAAGGTCAGCACCATGGTGCGGCCGCGGCCGGACACCTTCAGCGGCGCTTCGCGGCGTACCAGGGTCCGCCGGGGCGCGGCGCGCGGCGGGCCGTAGCCGGTCACCGGCTGCAGCCGGTACGCGGAGGACTTGACGGGCCGGGCCGGGGGTCCCGCGGCCGGGGCGGAGGTGACGGGTCCGTCCCCGGTGACAGTCGTGATCACTCCGGCCGTCGCGGCCGCTCCCACGGCGCCGGTGGCAGCGATCAACGCCCGGCGCCGGGTGAGCAGCCGGGTGAGCAACTGATCCTTCTTCATGACTCATCAGTCGCCCGGCCGAAGGCCGACGCTCGCGAGCAACACCGGTGTGGCGGCGCACATTCACCCGTTCGGCCCACGCGGACGGGTCAGCGGCGGCGCACCAGGGGGAAGGGCAGGGTCTCCCGGATGGTCAGTCCGGTGAGGAACATGACCAGCCGGTCGACGCCGATACCGAGGCCGCCGGTGGGCGGCATGGCGTATTCGAGGGCGTCGAGGAAGTCCTCGTCGAGTTCCATCGCCTCGGGATCGCCCCCGGCGGCCAGCAGGGACTGGGCGGTGAGGCGGCGGCGCTGCTCGACGGGGTCGGTGAGCTCCGAGTAGGCGGTGCCGAGTTCGGTGCCGAACGCGACGAGGTCCCAGCGTTCGGCGAGGCGCGGGTCGGTGCGGTGCTGCCGGGTGAGCGGGGAGACGTCGGTCGGGAAGTCCTTGTAGAAGGTGGGCAGCTGGGTCTTCTCCTCGACGAGCCGCTCGTACATCTCCAGGACGACGTCGCCGTGGCCGTCGTCGGCGGTGTACGGCACACCGACGCGGTCGCAGAGCCGCAGCAGTTCGGGCAGCTCGGTGCCGGGGTGGATCTCCTCCCCGATGGTCTCGCTGACGGCGCCGTAGACGGTCTTGACGGGCCACTGCCCCGAGATGTCGTGCTCCTCGCCGTCCTTGTGGGCGACGGGCTTGCCGAACGCGGCGGTGGCGGCGCCCTGGATCAGCTCGCGGACGAGGTCGAGCATCACGTCGTAGTCGGCGTACGCCTGGTAGGCCTCCAGGATGGTGAACTCGGGGTTGTGCTTGTAGTCCGTGCCCTCGTTGCGGAAGGTGCGGCCCATCTCGAAGACCTTCTCCATTCCGCCCACGCACAACCGCTTGAGGTACAGCTCGGGGGCGATGCGCAGGTAGAGGTCGAGGTCGTAGGCGTTGATGTGGGTGGTGAAGGGCCGGGCGTTGGCGCCGCCGTGGATCTGCTGGAGCACCGGCGTCTCGACCTCCAGGTAGCCGCGTGCCAGCAGGCCCTGGCGTACGGCCTGGACGGCGGTGGAGCGGGCGCGGACCACGTCGCGGGCGGCGGGGCTGGCGGCGAGGTCGAGGTAGCGCATGCGGACCTTGGCCTCCGGGTCGGCCAGGCCCCGTCGCTTGTCCGGCAGCGGGCGCAGGCACTTGCCGGTGAGCTGCCAGGAGGTGACGAACACGGTCGGCTCGCCCTTGTCGCTGACGCCCGCCTCGCCGGTGACGGTGATGTGGTCGCCGATGTCGGTGTCGGCGGTGAAGCGGTCCAGGGCGGGGCCGGAGCGGTCGCGGGTGAAGGCGAGTTGGTGGTCGCCGGACCAGTCGCGCAGGACGGTGAAGACGATGCCGCCGAAGTCGCGGACCAGCATGATCCGGCCGGCGACGGTGACCTGCTCGCCCGGCCGGACCTCGGCGAGGGTGTGGGTGCGGGCCGGGATGCCCACCGGGTAGGGGTCGATGCCGTCGGCGCGCAGCCGGGCGAGCTTGTGATGCCGGACGCGGACCTGGTCGGACAGGCGGGAGAGGGGGTCGGCGGGCTCGGTCCCGTCCCCTCCGGCGAGGCCGAGCGCCGCCAACGACGGCAGCCCCTCCGTGGTGGCGGGCCGCTGTCCGCCCTTCGGGTGCCCCTTTCCCTTTCCCCACAACGTGCGCATCGACGGTACGGAGACGAAGCCCTCGGCGATGCCGGAGGCGAGACCGACCCGGGCGAGGGAGGCGGCCTCCGCGTAGCAGAGGAAGCGGGGGTACCACTCGGGGTGGTACTTGGCGTTGGAGCGGTACAGGGCCTCCAGTTGCCACCACTTGGAGAAGAACAGAAGCAGGCGGCGCCAGAGGCGGAGCACCGGTCCCGCGCCGATGCGGGCGCCCTCCTCGAACACGGAGCGGAACACGGCGAAGTTCAGCGAGACCTTGCGCACGCCCAGCTTCGGGGCCACGGCGCACAGTTCGGCGACCATGAACTCCATGACGCCGTTGGGGGCGGTGCGGTCACGGCGCATCAGGTCCAGGGAGACGCCGTCCTTGCCCCAGGGCACGAAGGACTGAATGGCGAGGAGCCGGCCGTCCTGGTCGAGGGCCTCGGCGAGGAGGCAGTCGCCGTCGGCCGGGTCGCCGAGGCGGTCCAGGGCCATGGAGAAGCCGCGTTCGGTCTCGGTGTCGCGCCAGGCGTCGGCGCGTTCGACGAGCTGGCCCATCTCGTCCTCGCCGAGGGTGGAGTGGCGGCGGACGCGGCAGGTGACGCCGGTGCGGCGGACCCGGTTGACGGCCTGGCGGGTGACGCGCATGTCGCGGCCGTCGAGGTCGAAGTCGAGGACGTGAAGGATCGCCTCGTCGCCGAGCTGGAGCGCGCCGAGCCCGGCGCGGACGAAGGCCCGGGCGCCCTCCTCGGAGGCGCCCATCACGGCCGGGACCCAGGCGTAGCGGCGGGCCACGGCCTGCCAGGCGGCGATCGCGTGCGGCCAGGCCTCCCGGTCGCCCACCGGGTCGCCGCTGGCCAGGCACACCCCGGCCTCGACGCGGTAGGTGACGGCGGCCTTGCCGCTGGGTGAGAAGACGGCGGCCTTGTCGCGGCGGGTGGCGAAGTAGCCGAGGGAGTCCTGGTCGCCGTAGCGGCCGAGGAGGGCGCGGATGCGGGCCTCCTCGTCGTCGTGCAGGGCGGCTTCCAGGCGCTGGGAGCGGAACAGGGTGGTGGCGGCGTTCAGCAGGGCGAGCGCGCCGAACAGGCCGAGCAGGAAGTACAGGGCGTGCGGCGGGCGGCCGTCGAAGGAGCCCGCGGGCACCAGTCCGCCGCAGACCCGGTTCGCGGCCCAGGCCAGGCGCTCGCCGCGCGGCAGAGTGCCCGGGAACGCCTCGACCAGGGCCCAGCCGACCAGGATCGCCACGACCAGGCCCCCCACCAGGACGGCCAGGGCCCGGCGTACGGCGGCGCGGCGGGAGGCGGCGTAGAACTCCTTGCGGGCGTAGATCAGCAGGATCAGGGCGAGGCCGCACACCACGAGGGAGGGGACGGACTCGGCGAACTCGCCGACGGCCATGCCGAGGATGTCGGTGAGGACCAGCAGCCCCAGATAGACGACGACCAGCCACCAGGCGATCTTCTTGCGGGCACCGGTCGCTGCGGCGAGCAGGAACAGGAAGACCGCGTAGGCGAGGTTGGCGCTGACCGGGACGAGCAGCAGGTCCAGGAAGCGGACGAGGGGGCGCAGCCCGGTGCGCAGCGGGGGGATCAGCGCGAGCAGGGCGCAGAGCAGACCGAGGGCCCCGAAGAAGATGGCGAAGCCCTGCGGTACCCGGCTCAGGAAGCCGTGCGCCCGGTGGGGCGGCCGTATCAGGCCTGAGGTGTCGTCGGCCGTCCCGGTGTCCGCGATGACGCTCATGCTTTCGACTCTAGGAACACCCGCGCCTCCTCGCCCGTCGAGCGCTCCCGCCCCGCGGGGCCCAGGAGGCCCGGGGATCCCGGCCGCAACCGGGTGCGCGGACCCGGGCCTCCCGCCCGGCGGGCGGACCGGGGGGTTCCGATAGCCTCGCGGCGTGACGGAACAGCACTCCCATCGGTTCGAGCGGGGCACGGACGGTCCGAAGGTGATCGTGGTCGGGGTGGACGGCTCCGATTCCTCCCTGCGCGCCGCGGCCTACGCCGCCGGCCTGGCCCGGCGGCAGCACGCGCTGCTCGCCGTGGTGTACGTGCAGCCGGTGCTGGCGGCGGGCGCCGCGCTGGGGGTGCCGGTGGCCGGGACCACGGACGAGATCGCCGAGGACCTGGTGGCGCAGATCCGGGAGTCGGCCGAGCGGCTCAAGGGGATATTCGAGGTCCGCTGGGAGTTCCACACGTTCCGGGGTGACCCGTACAACGGCCTGGTGACGGCGGCCGACGAACTGAAGGCCGACGCGGTCGTCGTGGGCGCCTCGGAGCAGTCGGGCCACCGCATCGTCGGCTCGGTGGCGGTCCGTCTGGTGAAGGCGGGGCGCTGGCCGGTGACGGTGGTGCCGTAGGGGACCTCTCGGTGTTCGGCCGCCATCACCGGGTTCCCGCCGATCGGCGAGGCGGCCGAAGCAGGTGCTACTCCCCCATCACCAGTCCGTCCCCGGCCGCGCCGCGGCTGAGCACGATGTCGCGGATGCGGTCGCGGACGGCCCGGACGTCGGCGCCCTGGGCGAGCGCCCGGTTGAGGTTCACGACCCGGCCGGCGTCGACGTCGAACAGCTGCGGGACGAACTCCGCCTTGGTCACCTTCCAGCGCTCGCCCGGCCGTGCGGGCGGGGCGAAGGTGAAGCGGCCGAGGGTGGACTGGTTGCCGCGCGGGTCCTTGGCGCCCTCGTGGTTGGTCATCTCGCCGGCGATCTGGTCGCCCATGCCGTAGATGACCCAGGTGCCGTTGACCTTCTCGTAGGCCTGCGGGACGTGCGCGTGGGTGCCGAGGATCAGGTCGATGTCGGGGCGGTTCCCGGTGCGCGCGGCGGTGAGGTTCCGGGCCAGGGTCAGCTGCCGGTCGTCGGGGGCGTCCTGCCACTCGGTGCCCCAGTGCAGGGAGACCACGACCACGTCGGCGCCCGCCCGGCGCGCGGCGCGGGCGTCCTCGACGATCCTGGCCTCGTCGATGAGGTTGACGGCCCAGGGCTGCCCCTCGGGGAAGGGGAGGCCGTTGGTGTCGTAGGTGTAGGCGAGGTGGGCGACCTTGGCCGGTCCCGGCTCGAGGACGGTCGCGGTGCGCGCCTCCTCCTCGGTGCGTGCCGAGCCGGCGTGCCGGACGCCCGCGCGGTCGAGGGCGTCGAGGGTGCGGCGGATGCCGTCGGCGCCGTCGTCCAGGGTGTGGTTGGAGGCGGTGGAGCAGCCGTCGTAGCCGGTGGCGGCGAGGGCCGGGGCCACCTCGGGTGGGGATTTGAAGGTGGGGTAGCCGGTGTAGGCGCCGTCCGCGCCGTAGACGGTCTCCATGTGGCACAGGGCGATGTCGGCGTGGGAGACGACGGGGCGGATCCCGGCGAGCATCGGCCGGAAGTCGTAGCCGGTGCCGCCGGCGTCGAAGCGGGCCCGGTCGATGATCGTGCTGTGCGGGAGGACGTCACCGGAGGCGACCAGTGTGAAGCCGCGGGGCCCGGCGGCGGGTGCCGGCCGTCCGGGGCCGGGCTTGTCGTGTCCGCGGGCCTGGCAGGCGGCGCCTGTGGCGAGGACGACGGTCAGGGCCAGGGCGATCTGTCGACTGCGTGCGAGCATGCATTCACCCCACTGTGGGCGTTGTGGTCGTATTTACGCACAATCAGGAAAGAAGGCACGTGGCGCCCCACGCGGCTCCGACACGCCCATCAGCCCCTCCGGCACCCACATGGCCGGGCGCCCTGACCGTTCGTCGAACCGTTCGTCGACGCGATCGACCGTCCGCCGCACAGCCGGGTACGTGCCCTGTGCCCGGGCCGCGCCCTGCGGTGGCATACGGCCATGACGGCCGGATCCACTCTCACGAACGGAACGACCGCCGAGCACGAGCTCGCCGCACTGCAGCGGGAGCACGGCCGGCCCCTCTTCGCGCTGCTGCTGCGGCTCTGCGACGGCGACCGGCAGCGCGCGGAGGACCTGGCCCAGGAGACGCTGGTGCGCGCCTGGCAGCATCCCGAGGCCCTGCGCGCCGACGACTTCGACTCCGTGCGGCCCTGGCTGATGACCGTCGCACGGCGCCTCGCGATCGACGCCCGGCGGGCCCGCCAGGCCCGTCCGCCCGAGGTCGGCGACGCGGCGCTGGAGAACGCGCGGGTCATCTCCGACCACGCCGAGCGGGCCGCGGCGACGCTCGACGTCCGCGAGGCTGTGAAGACACTCACTCCGCAGCACCGTGAAGTCCTGGTGCTCGTGTACTTCCAGGGGGCGAGTGTGGCGGAAGCCGCGGCGACCCTCGGCATCCCGCCCGGTACCGTGAAGTCCCGCGCGTACTACGCGCTGCGCGCCCTGCGCAGGGTGCTACCGGGATACGCCGCCGACCTGCGATGAAACCAATGGGTGGGTCAAGCCTCCGTAAAGCGCCTTGCCGATGACCCCGGTTGAGTAATCGGCTGTTCTCATCCGTGTTCCGGAGGGGGCGGTCAGCGTCCCCGGGGCCCGGTGTCGGGTGACGCGCACGGACCGGAGGAAGGCAGGAAGGGATGCTGGACAGAGAGCAGGGGAGTACGGACGGCGCCGACGGCGAACTGACCGTCCCCATGGCGTGGTTGTACGCCGAGTACATCGCCGACGAGCTGCTGCGGACCGGCGATCTGATGCCGCCGACGTCCTTCGAGTTCCGCGCCGGGCGCGATGCCCTGGCGCTGACCATCTTCCTGTCCGACACCGACGGGGAGCTGTCCGGCATCCGGGTCGTCACCCAGCTGGAGACGTGGCTGTCGCTGACCGCGTACGACCAGCCGTGGCAGGAGTGGGTGCGTGAACGGCTGGTCGAGCTCGCCGTGGGCGCGGCGCGGTCGGGGCGGCCCGCGCCGGACCTGGCTCTCGCCGAGGAGGCCTGGCGCTGGCTGCAGGAGACGGAGCTGCTCGCGCCCGATCTGAACGCGGTGCCGGGGGGCGCTCCGGTGGTCGGGGAGGACGACGGGCCGAAGGTCTGGACGCCCGCCTGGCAGCTCGGACTGCCGCTGGGACACCTCGCGATCCATCTTTTTTAGATTTCTGCGGCCCCGGACCAATCCGGGGGCCGGAGGGCTCCGAATCCTTTGGTTGCGATTGTGTCACCGGCTTGAGTGATTCCGCTGCCTGGTCCGTACCGGTGGGAGCAAGGAGTAACCCCACCCGCACCCAACGGCACGAGGATTCGGCATGAGGTCCCTGGAAAGGCATCACGACGTCGCGGCCTACGCGCTCGGCGTGCTGGACGAGGCGGAGGCATTCCGCTTCGAGGACCACCTCATGGAGTGCCCTCGGTGCGCTGCAGAGGTGACGGAATTCGGCGCGACCACACGGCAGTTGATGCTGTACCGGCGGGCGACGCCACGGTTCGTGCACCCGATGGCGCAGCCCGGCCCGCGCATGCTGGACGGGCTGCTGGCCGAGGTGGCGACCCGGCGCCGGACCGGACGCAGGCGTCTGCTCTTCGCCTTGGCCGCCTCGGTCGTTTTCGCGGCGTCGGTCCCCGGCATCGCGATGATGGCCGAGGGCAGCGCCGAGGAGTCCCGGACGGTGGCGGCGACCGATGCGCGCACGGGCGTGTGGGCACAGGTCACCACCGAGGACGAGGCCTCGGGCAGCCAGGTCGAGCTGAAGGTGAAGGACGCCTCGGGTCCGCGCCCCTGCCACCTGGTGATCGTCGGACACGACGGCACCGAGGAGACCGCGACCAGCTGGCACGGGCCCGGCCACGACCACCCCAACACGATGATGGCCAGCTCCTCCATGCATCCGGAGGACATCGCCCGCTACGAGATCCGCTCGGCGGCCGGCGAGGTCCTGTGGAGACTCCAGCCGAGCTGACCATCCGTCCGCCCCTGTCACCGGGCGCCGCCCGCGCCCCGGTGTGAGACTGCTGGACGACGCACCCGGGAGAGCGCCGGGTGCCCGCGGTCCCGCTGAGGGGAGACGAGGTGACGACGGCAGAGACCGGGGACGGTCACCTGGAGGAGTTCCTCGCCGATCCGGAGAACGCCGCACTGGACCTGCCCACGGCGGCGGCCCGCTGCACCAGGGCCCTCGGGATCCAGAACTCCGTGGTGTACCTCGCCGACATCCAGCAGCGCCGGCTGGTACCGCTCACCGACGTGACCTCCTCCCTGCTCGTCGACGGCTCGCTGGCGGGCTGGACCTACCGCACCCAGTCGCTGCGCGTGGAGGAATCCGAGGCCGGCGGTATGACGGCCTGGATCCCGCTCGTGGACGGCGCCGAACGCCTCGGCGTCCTCGCGGTGAACTGCCCCTCGCTGACCCCGTCCGTGCTGCTGCGCGGCCGGGCCCTGGCCAAGCTGCTCGCCATGATGATCACGTCCGCGCGGGCGTACCAGGACTCCTTCGTACGGCGTCTGCGCGCCCGGCCGATGCGGCTGCCCGCCGAGATGCTGCGGGCCTTCCTGCCGCCCCGCACCATCGGCACCTCGCACGTCGTGTCGACGGCCGTGCTGGAGCCCGCCTACGAGCTCGGCGGCGACGCCTTCGACCACTCCCTGACGGAGACGACGCTGCACGTCGCGGTCCTCGACGCCATGGGGCACAACCTGGCGTCCGGGCTGACCACGGCGGTGTCGCTGGCCGCGTGCCGCAACGCCCGGCGGACCGGGGCGGACCTGCCCGAGCTGGTGGAGAGCGTCGACGACGCGCTGTCGCAGTGGCTCCCGGACCAGTTCTGCACGGGTGTCCTCGCCCAACTGGACCTGGCGTCGGGGATGCTGCGGTGGGTCAACTGCGGGCACCCCACCCCGCTGCTGATCCGTGACCGGCGGCCGCTCGTCGACGCCATGCGGCGCGAGGCGGACCCGCCGATGGGGATGCCGTCCCTGCTGACCGGGGGCAGGCGGGAGACACACGAGATCGCGCTGAAGCCCGGCGACCGGGTCCTGATGTACACCGACGGGGTCACCGAGGCCCGGGCCGTCGACGGCGCGGAGTTCGGGCTCGAACAGTTCGCCGACTACATCATCGGGGCGACGGCCGCGGGCGAGCTGGCACCCGAGACGCTGCGTCGGCTCATCCACGCCATCCTCGACTCGCCCACCAGCCGGCTGCGGGACGACGCGACCATCCTGATGTTCGAGTGGACACCGCCGGCCCGATGACCCGGGCCCGGGTCACTTCAGCAGGCGGGACATCCTGCGGTCCGCGAGCGGCTTGCCGCCCGTCTGGCAGGTCGGGCAGTACTGGAGCGAGGAGTCGGCGAAGGACACCTCGCGGACGGTGTCGCCGCACACCGGGCAGGGCTCGCCGGTGCGGCCGTGGACACGCAGTCCGCTCTTCTTCTCGGCCTTCAGCCGCCCGGCCGCCACGCCCCGGGAGCGTTCGACCGCGCCGGTGAGCGTGTCGCGCAGGGCCGCGTACAGCCGCCCGGTCTCCTCCTCGCTCAGCGACGCGGCCAGTTTGAAGGGCGACATCTTCGCCGCGTGCAGGATCTCGTCGCTGTAGGCGTTGCCCACACCCGCGATGAGGCTCTGGTCCCGCAACGCGCCCTTGAGCTGCCGCCGTTCACCGGCCAGGAGCTCCGCCAGGCGCCGCTCGTCGAAGTCGCCGGCGAGCGGGTCCGGACCGAGCCGGGCCACGCCCGGGACCTCCTGCGGGTCGGCCACGACGTACACCGCGAGGCGCTTCTGGGTGCCGGCCTCGGTGAGGTCGAACCCGGCACCCGTCTCCAGGGCCACGCGCAGCGCGAGGGGGCCCTTGCCGGGGCGGGGCGGCCCGTCGGGCAGGCGGTCCTTCCAGTGCAGCCAGCCGGCGCGCGCCAGGTGCGTCACGAGGTGCGGGCCGTCCGCGGTCCGCAGGTCGAGGAACTTGCCGTACCTGCGTACGGCGGTGACCTCCTGGCCCTCCAGCGCGGACAGGGGCGGTTCGTACGTCTTCAGGACGCTGATCGCGACGGGCAGCACCCGTACGATCTCGTGGCCGACGAGGTGCTCGGTCAGGAAGTCCTTGAGCGCCTCGACCTCGGGGAGTTCCGGCATGAGTCCAGAGTGCCACGCCGGGTCAGCCGGAGTCGGGCACCACGAACTCGCACCACACGGCCTTGCCGCCGCCCCGGGCCTCCACGCCCCACACGTCGGTGAGCAGCTCGACCAGGAGCAGGCCCCGCCCGGAGACGCCCGACTCGCCCGCCTCGCGGCGGCGCGGCAGTGCGCTGGAGGAGTCCTCCACCTCGACGCGCAGGCGGCGCTCGGAGCCGGTGAAGGCCCGTAGGGTGACGACGGCGGAGCCTTCGGTGTGCATCAGGGCGTTGGTGATCAGCTCGTCGGCGACCAGTTCGATCTCGTCGGCGCGCTCACCCGCTCCCCAGCCGGCGACCGCGGTGCGGATCATGTGCCGGGCGTCGGCGAGGGCCCCGGGGTCGCCGGGGGCCACGTGCCGCTGGAGCCGACGGCCGGACTGGGGGTGCTCGGGGCCGCGCCGGCGCAGCAGGAGCAGCGCCACGTCGTCGTCCCCGCCGCGCTCGGCGGCCACGTCGATCAGCCGCTCGGCGAGGTCCCGCACGTCGTCGGGGCCGGTGGCGACGAGCGCGCCCAGGGTGCGCATGCCGTCGTCGAGGTCGGCGCCGGGCTGCTCCACCAGACCGTCGGTGCACAGCAGCAGGGTGTCGCCGGGGTCGAGCTCTATGGTGCCCACGGGGTATTCGAGGCGGCCGAACTCGGCGGACAGGCCGAGCGGCAGCCCGCCGGGGACGGTGACGCGGCGGCAGGAGCCGTCGGTGTGGCGCACCAGCGGATCGATGTGGCCGGCCCGGACCATCTGGAGCACGCCCGTGGACAGGTCGGCCTCCGCGTAGAGGCAGGTCGCGGAGCGGTCGGTGTCGAGTTCGTGCAGGAAGACGGAGGCGCGGGCCATGACGGTGGCCGGGGGGTGCCCCTCTGCGGCGTAGGCGCGCAGCACGATGCGCAACTGGCCCATGACGGCGGCCGCGTGGGTGTCGTGGCCCTGAACGTCGCCGATGACCGCGCCGACCCGTCCGCCGGGCAGCGGGATCAGGTCGTACCAGTCGCCGCCGATGTCCCGGCCGACGGAGCCGCCGATGGTGGCGGCGCGGTAGCGGACAGCGACGTCGGCGCCGGGCACGCTCGGGATGGTCCGGGGCAGCATGGCCTGCTGGAGGCCCTGCGCGAGGTCCATCTCCTGCTCGTAGAACATGGCCCGCTGCAGGCTCTGCGCGATGCTGCTGCCGAGGGCGACGAGGATGTTGCGCTCCTCGGACGTGAAGCCGTACCGGTCGCTGTAGAGCAGGCCCATCACGCCGATCGGCCGGGCCTGGACGATGAGCGGCAGGTAGGCGGCCGAGGTGATGTCGAGGTCGGTGATGTGCGGCCACAGGATCGGGTAGCGCTCGGCGAACTCCTGCGGTGACTCGATGAAGCACGGGCCGAGAGTCCGTACGGCCTCGCTCATCGGGTAGGGCTCGTCGATCCGGGTGACGCGGGTACCGGGCACGAAGCTGCCCGCGGGGCCCTCGGCGACCAGGCGGATGCGGCCGGCCTCGACCAGGCCCATGACGAGGCTGGTGGCGCCCAGATGGACGAGGCCGTGGGTGTCCTTGAGGACGTCGATGACGTCCTGGACGGTGCGGGCGTGGGCGAGGGCGGCCGTGGTCAGTTCGACGACGCTGGTCTGCTCGCGGCGGGCCTCGTCCCGGGCGGCCTGGTCGAGACGGGCGTCGCTCTCGCCGAGTTCCCGGGTGGCGTCCCGGATGATGCCGATGATGCGACGGGGCCGTCCCGTGTCGTCGCGCCGGATGTAGCCCTGGGTGTGGGTCCAGCGCAGGGAGCCGTCGCGGCGGCGGATGCGGAAGTAGGCGCCGTAGTTCTCGCTGCCGTCCTTCAGGGCCCGGGAGACCGCGGTGTCCAGGCGGCGGGACTCGTCGGGCGGGACGCGCTTGGCGAGGGTCTCGGGGTGGTCGTCGTACTCGTCGGGGCGCACGTCGAAGACCTCGTGGGCCTGGGCGTCCATCTGCATCAGGCCGGTGTCCAGATCCCAGTCGAAGCTGCCCATCCGGTTGAGTACGAGGATCGGGTCCGGGTGGGCGGGCCAGTCGTCCGGAAGGGACAGGGCGCTCGCTCCCCGATCAGCCATGGGCCCACCTTGCCAGGATTCGTCCGATTCTTCGACTGGATGTGCTGAGTCTACGAGCCGCGCCGCCGGATCGGACCTCTGTTGATGAAGACGACTGTGGGGCCGCCGGGGATGCGTTCGGCGGGCCTAGTCGTCGGGGATGAGCCCGGCTCCGTCGGGCGGATCGGGGTTGTCCGGGACGGCGTCGGGGCCGACCTCGTCGGGTCCTGCGGGGTACTCCGGCTCGGCCGGCGGGTCGGGAAGCGGGACGGTTTCGCCGGACGTCGGAAGAGGCGTTTCCGCGTCCGGGAGACTCACCCCGGCCGGGGTGTCCCCGGGAGATGCGCCGCCCGCGTCGGGATCCGGCTCCGGGGACGGCTCCGTTTCCGGCGGGACGTGGATCTGCGGCGGCGACGGTGCCGGCCGGGACGGGTCCGGGGGATCCGTCACCCGGGCGGGGGGCGGCAGGGCCCGGTCGTGGCGTACGTCGTGGCCGGTACGGCGCTCGATCCAGGTCCGGGCGGTGACGTCGACGATCGTGAAGCCGGCGACGGCCTGCGAGGCCGGTGTCACGGCGATCACCCCGCCGGGCCGGTAGCCGGGCCAGGGAGCGCCTCTGGTGACCGGGGTGCCGTGCGACGCGGCCGGCGGCCCGAGCGGGTTGCCGCAGGCGCACCGGACGCGCGGCAGGCCCCGGTCGTCGACGAGGACGGCGGTGCCGGCCTGGAGGACGGACTGGTAGCGGGTGATCCGCCCGGCCCGGAAGCCGTGGCCGGTGACGCGGGTGTCGGCGCGCAGCACGACCGGGGTCAGCGCGCGCACGTGGTCGGGGAGCGCCGCCGGGGAGATGCCCACGACCTCGGCGAAGGCGCGGCCCCTGGCGGGGTCGCGGACGAGGTGGCCGACCTGCCGGCCGATGTCACAGCTGCCGGTCCGCTCGGTGCCGCCGTACAGGCCGGGCGTTCCGCCGGGGAGGGAGCGTGGTCCGCCGGCGGCGGGCGTTCGCGGGGCGGGGGACGGGGTAGCCGCCGTGAGGGCCGTGGAGTCCGTGAAGGGGTCGGGCCCCGGAGCCGCGGCGGACAGGAGGAACAGTTCTCCACCGGTGCCCGCGTCGTCGCCGAGGCGGGTGGTGTCGGGGTGCCGGGTGGTGTGGCCGACACACCCCGAGAGGAGGAGCGCCGCCGAGAGCACACAGGCCAGGACGACGGTCCCGGTGGGTGTCCGCACCTCGTCCTCCCGCTCACCTCGGCCCGTTCGGGGCCGTTCGTCACTATTGTTTGCTTCGGTCACTTGTGTCACGCAACCGGAGCGGCGGCACACGGAGCGTGACGCCCGGGCAGGGCGCCACACTGGGAGGAGGACCGCACCCCGTGGACTGGTTCGGCGCGTCCGACTACTGGCTGACCCGGCTGGTCTTCCAGCGGGCGCTGGCCGCCGTCTACCTGGTGGCGTTCCTGACGGCGGTGCTCCAGTTCCGCCCGCTGATCGGGCGGCGCGGCATGCTGCCGGTGCCGCGGTTCGTGGAGCGGGTGCCGTTCAAGCGGGCGCCGAGCCTGTTCCAGTGGCACTACTCGGACCGCTTCTTCGCACTCTGCACCTGGGCGGGCTGTGCGGTGTCGGCGGCGCTGCTGGCGGGGCTCGACTCGCTGCTGCCGTTGTGGGGCGGCATGCTGCTGTGGCTGGTGCCGTGGGTGCTGTACCTGTCGATCGTCAACGTCGGGCAGACCTGGTACTCGTTCGGCTGGGAGTCGCTGCTGCTGGAGGTCGGGTTCCTCGCCGTGTTCCTCGGCAACGACGAGGTGGCCCCGCCGGTCGTCGTGCTGTTCCTGCTGCGGTGGATCCTGTTCCGCGTGGAGTTCGGCGCGGGCCTGATCAAGATGCGCGGGGACGCCTGCTGGCGCGAGCTCACCTGCCTGGACCACCATCACGAGACCCAGCCGATGCCGGGCCCGTTGAGCTGGTTCTTCCACCATCTCCCCAAACCCCTGCACCGCGTCGAGGTGGCCGCGAACCACGTCACCCAGCTCGTGGTGCCGTTCCTGCTGTTCACCCCGCAGCCCGTCGCGACGGCCGCCGCGTCGCTGATGATCGTCACCCAGGTGTGGCTGGTGCTGTCGGGCAACTTCTCCTGGCTGAACTGGATCACGATCGTCCTGGCGCTGTCGGCCGTCCGGTTCCCGGCCGATCCGCCGGACGTGCCCGGTGCACCGCTGTGGTACGTCGTGGTGGTGCTCGCGGTGGCCGTTTCGCTCCTGGGCCTCGGCTACCGGCCGGTCCGCAACATGCTCTCCCGCCGCCAGGTCATGAACCGTTCCTTCGACCCGCTCCACCTGGTCAACACCTACGGGGCGTTCGGCAGCGTGAGCCGGGTGCGGTACGAGGTGGTGGTGGAGGGCACCGCGGACGACGTGCCGCGCGAGGACGCGGGCTGGCTGGAGTACGAGTTCAGGGGCAAGCCGGGCGATCCGCGGCGCTGGCCGCGCCAGTTCGCGCCCTACCATCTGCGATTGGACTGGCTGATGTGGTTCGCGGCCCTCTCCCCCGCCTATGCCGACCCCTGGTTCGGGACGCTGGTGGAGCGGCTGCTGGAGAACGACCGGGCCACCCTGAAGCTGCTGCGCCGTTCCCCGTTCCCACCGGACGCGCCCCCTCGGTTCGTGCGCGCCCGCCTGTTCCGGTACCGCTACACGACGTGGCGCGAGCTGCGGGAGACGGGTGCGTGCTGGGAGCGGACGTACGTGAGGGACTTTCTGCCGCCGACGCGGCTGGCGGGGCCGGTTCAGAGGCCGTAGACGCGGGTGGCGGTGGTCTCGAGGATCTGCGGGTGGTCGTGGGGGTCGGTCAGCCGGCGGGTGAGGTCCAGGGTGTCGCCGTACGCCGCGCCCAGGGTGCACACCGGCCAGTCCGAGCCGTACATCAGCCGGCCGGGCCCGAAGGCCTCCAGGGCCACGTCGGCGTAGGGACGCAGGTCCTCGACGGTCCAGGAAGCCGGGTCGGCCTCGGTGACCAGGCCGGACAATTTGGCGACCGTGTTGGGCAGGGCGGCCAGGGCGCGCAGGCCGCTCGCCCAGGGTTCGAGGGCACCGGCGGCGATGGGCGGTTTGCCCAGGTGGTCGAGGACGAAGGTCAGGCCGGGCAGGGCGGCGGCGGCCCGGACGCAGGCGGGCAACTGGTGCGGGAGCACCACCAGGTCGTAGACCAGCCCGGCGTCGGCGACGGCGGCCAGTCCGCGCTGCGCCTCCGGGCGCAGCAGCCACCCGGGGTCGGGTTCGCCCTGGACCTGGTGGCGGATGCCCTTGAGGTAGGGGCCGCCGGGGAGCGCGCGCAGGCGGGCGAGTTCGTCGGCGACGTCGGGGCGGGTGAGGTCGGTCCAGCCGACGACGCCCGCGATCAGGTCGTGCTCGGCGGCCAGGGCGAGGAACTCAGGGGTCTCCTCGGGCACGGTGACCGTCTGGACGAGGACCGTGCGGGTCACTCCGGCCGCTCTCGCCTCGGATCCGAGGTCCTTCATGGTGAAGTCGCGCCGGAGCGGAGCGAGTTCGGGGCCGGTGATCCAGTCCTGGTCCCGTACGGACAGGTCCCACACGTGGTGGTGGGCGTCGACCACGGTCATGCCGGCAGCTCCCAGACGACGGGCAGGCCGGCGTCGGCGCCCGCGCCGGAGTAGTCGTGCACGACGTCCAGCAGTTCGGCCATGCGGGCCTGCCAGGCGACGTTGGCCGGCAGCTTCTCCAGTTCGGCGAGGAGCCGGGCGTAGTCCTCGCACTCCAGGACGTGGAAGAGGTCGGTGCCGCTGCGCCAGATGGTCCAGGAGGTGGCGCCGGCGGCCCGGATGGCGTCGGTGAGTTCTTCCGGGACCTCGCGGTGGGCCGCCTCGTACGCGGCGATGCGGTCGGCGCAGACCTTGGTGTGCAGGGCGACTCTCATGACGGCTCCTCGGACGACGCCTCTGCGGGTACGGGCGCGTCGGCGGGCAACAGGCCCTCGGCGCGCAGGTCCTGCCAGAACCCGGCAGGCACCCGGGCGGCGAACTGGTGGGCGCAGTCGCGCACTTCGTGGGCCGAGCGGGCGCCGACGAGGACACTGGCGACGGCCGGGTGGGCGGCGCAGAAGGCCAGGGCGGCGGCGCGCAGCGTGGTGCCGTGCCGGTCGGCGACGGACTTCAGACGCAGGGCGCGCTCGACCAGTGCCGAGGGCGCGACGGTGTAGTTGTACCTCGCCCCGGGCTCGGGGTTGGCCAGCAGGCCGGAGTTGAAGGCGCCGCCGATGACGACGGACGTGCCGCGCTCCTGGGCCTTGGGCAGCAGGCCGGAGAGGGCGCTCTGGTCGAGCAGGGTGTAGCGGCCGGCGCAGAGGACCACGTCGACGTCGGTGTCGCGGACGAAGCGGGTCAGCATCTCCGCCTGGTTCATGCCGGCGCCGATCGCGCCGACCACGCCCTCGGAGCGGAGCTTCTCCAGCGCCGGGTAGCCCTCGCGGAAGGCCTGTTCGGCGTGCTCGTCGGGGTCGTGGAGGTAGACGACGTCGACCCGGTCGAGACCGAGGCGTTCCAGGCTGGAGTCCAGGGTGCGGCGGATGCCGTCGGCGCTGAAGTCCCACACGCGGCGGTGGGTCGCGGGCACGGCGAAGCCGCCCGCCAGGTCGTCGCCGCCGCCGTCCGAGGGTTCCAGGCGGCGACCGACCTTGGTGGAGATGGTGTACCGGTCGCGGGGGTGGTCGCGCAGGGCGGCGCCGAGGCGGCGTTCGGAGAGGCCGAGGCCATAGTGCGGGGCGGTGTCGAAGTAGCGGATGCCCCGCTGCCAGGCGGCCTCCACGGCGTCGTGCGCCTGCGCCTCGCCGACCTCGGTGTACAGGTTGCCGATGGCGGCGGCGCCGAAGGACAGGGCGCTGACCTCGACGCGGCTGCGGCCGAGCCGGTTCACCGGGCCACCGGGCGCAGCCGCAGGCCCTGCATGCCGCCGTCGACGGCGAGCGCGGTGCCGGTGGTGGCGCCGGACAGAGGGCTCGCCAGGTAGGCGATGGCGCCCGCGACCTCGGCCGGGGAGACCAGACGGCCGGTGGGCTGGCGGGCCTCCAGGGCGGCTCGTTCGGCGGCCGGGTCGGGTGCGGCGTCGAGGAGGCGGCCGACCCACGGGGTGTCGACCGTGCCCGGGTTGACGCAGTTGACGCGGATGCCCTCACGGACATGGTCGGCGGCCATGGCGAGGGTGAGGGAGTACACCGCGCCCTTGGTGGCGCTGTACAGGGCGCGCTGCGGCAGGCCGGCGGTGGCGGCGATGGAGCAGGTGTTGACGATCGCGGCGTGCGCGGAGGCCCTCAGGTGGGGCAGGCCGGCGCGGGTGGTGCGGACCATGCCGAGCACGTTGACGTCGTAGACGCGGTGCCACTCGCCGTCGGGGTTGTCCTCGACGGTGCCCTGGGCGCCGATGCCCGCGTTGTTGACCAGTACGTCGAGGACGCCGTGCCCGCCGAGGTCGGCGACGGCGGCGGCGACGGCCTCGCGCACGGACGCGTCGTCGGTGACGTCAGCGCGGTACGCGAGCAGCGGCTTGCCGACCGGCGACGGGTCCAGGTCGAGGACGGCGACCCGGGCGCCGCGCTCGGCGAGGAGCTCGGCGGTGGCCCGGCCGATGCCGGAGGCGCCGCCCGTCACCAGGGCCCTCAAGCCCTCGAAGTCGCTCATTCAGCCTGCTCCTTCCGGAGGTCGGCGGCCCAGAACGCACCGCCCGGGTAGGTGTACCGCGCCAGCGACTCGGTCCGCATGGCCGCCGAGAAGCCGGGCGCGGTGGGTGCCGTGTACCGACCCTCGCGGATCACCACCGGGTCGAGGAAGTGGTCGTGCAGATGGTCGACGTACTCGATGACGCGGTCCTCGGTGGTGCCGGAGAGGGCCACGTAGTCGAACATCGACAGGTGCTGGACGAGTTCGCACAGGCCGACGCCGCCCGCGTGCGGGCAGACCGGCACGCCGAACCTGGCCGCGAGCAGCAGGACCGCGAGGTTCTCGGGGACGCCGCCGACGCGGGCCGCGTCGATCTGGACGACGTCGAGCGCTCCGGCTTGGAGGAGCTGCTTGAAGACGATCCGGTTCTGCACGTGTTCGCCGGTGGCGACCTTCACGGGGGCGACGGCCCGGCGGATCGCCGCGTGGCCGAGGATGTCGTCGGGGCTGGTGGGTTCCTCGATCCAGTACGGGTCGAACTCGGCGAGCGCCTTGGTCCAGCGGATCGCCTCGTCGACGTCCCAGCGCTGGTTGGCGTCGACGGCCATGCGCACGTCGGGGCCGATGACCGAACGGGCCACGCGGCAGCGGCGGATGTCGTCGTCGAGGTCGGCGCCGACCTTGAGCTTGATCTGCCGGAAGCCCTCGGTGACGGCCTCGGCCGCGAGCCGGGTGAGTTTCTCGTCGTCGTAGCCGAGCCAGCCGGGCGAGGTGGTGTAGGCGGGGTAGCCGGACTCCAGCAGACGGGCCGTGCGTTCCCCGGCGCCCTCGCGGCCCCGGCGCAGGAGGGTCAGGGCCTCCTCGGGGGTGAGGGCGTCGGTGAGGTAGCGGAAGTCGATCTGGCGCACGATCCATTCGGGTTCGGCCTCGGCGAGCAGCCGCCACAGCGGCAGTCCGGCTCGTTTGGCGGCCAGGTCCCACACGGCGTTGACGACGGCGCCGATCGCCATGTGCATCACGCCCTTCTCGGGTCCGAGCCAGCGCAGCTGGCTGTCGCCGATCAGGTCGCGGTTCAGGGTGGAGGGGTCGGCGCACAGCTCGTCCAGGTCCCGGCCGACCAGGTGCCCGCTCAGTGCCTCGATCGCGGCGACCTGTACCTCGTTGCCCCGCCCGATGGTGAAGGCGAATCCGTGCCCCTCGTGCCCGTCGGCCGCGTCCGTGCGCAGGACGACGTAGGCCGCCGAGTAGTCGGGGTCCGGGTTCATCGCGTCGGAGCCGTCGAGCTCGCGCGAGGTGGGGAAGCGGATGTCGTGGGTGTCGACCGCGGTGATGCGGGCGGGCGTCGGGGACACGGAGTGCCTTTCGGTCGGGTGCAAGGGCGGGAGGTCAGTCCTGGGCGCGGCCGGTGGTGACGCGGGCGATCATGAGGGCGACCAGGATGATCCCGCCGTAGATGGCCTGGATCCAGAACGACGGGACCTGCGCGAGGGTGAGCAGGTTCTGCACGACACCCAGAAGGAGTACGCCGGTCAGGGCGCCGAACATGGTGCCCTTGCCGCCGTCGAGGGCGATGCCGCCGATCACCGCGGCAGCGAACACCGTGAAGATCATGTTCTGGCCCTGGTTGGCGCTGATCGCGCCGACGTAGCCGGTCTGCATGAGGCCGCCGACCGCGGCGAGGACGCCCGCGACGACGAACACGCCGAGCATGACGCGCTCCACGCGGATGCCCGCCGCCCGTGCCGCGTCCGGGTTGCCGCCGATGGCGTACAGGGCGCGTCCGACCCGGTGGTACTTCAGGACGAGCCCGGCGACCGCGAAGGCGATCGCGGCGAGCCACACCGACAGCGGGACGGTGAGGAAGGTGGTGGTGGCCGGCGAGTAGAAGCTGTCGGGCATGCCGAACAGCGTCTTGCCCTTGGTCGCGCCGACCAGCAGGCCGCGCAGCACGATCAGCATCGCGAGCGTCACGATGAACGCGTTGAGCTTGAACTTCACGACCAGGACGCCGTTGAAGGCGCCGACGGCCGCGCCCGCGACCAGGACGGCGAGCAGGGCCAGGGCGGCGGGGAACTCGGTGCCCCAGCCGGACTGGGCGGCGGGCAGCACGAGCAGGGCTCCGACGGCGGGCGCGATGCCGACCACCGACTCCAGGGACAGGTCGAACTTGCCGGTGATGAGGACGAGCGACTCGGCGAGCACGACCATCGCGAGGGCGGCGGAGGCGCCGAGGATCGAGATCAGGTTCCGCTCGGTGAGGAACGAGTCGTTGACGATCGTCCCGAGCACCATGAGCAGCAACAGGGCCGGCACGAGGGCCAGTTCGCGGGCCCGGCGCAGCAGCACGGTCCGCGCCGACCCGGTGCCGGTCACGAGCACCGGCTTCACCGGCGGGGCCTTGGTGTCAGCCATGGTCCACTCCTTCGATGGAGGCGATGAGCTCGTGGTCGCGCCAGCCCGCGCGGTGTTCGGCGACGACACGGCCGTGGAAGAGGACGAGGACCCGGTCGCAGCGCCTGAGGTCGTCGAGTTCGTCGGAGACGACCAGCACGGCGGTGCTGTCCTCGCGGGCACTGTCGACCCGGGCGAGCAGGGACTCCTTGGACTTCACGTCGACGCCCGCGGTCGGGTTGACGAGGACCAGGAGCCGGGGGTCGGAGGCGAGGGCCCGGGCCATGACGACCTTCTGCGCGTTGCCACCCGACAGGTCCGAGACGGGCTGCTCGGGTCCCTCGGCGTGGATGTCGAGCCGTTCGATCAGCGCGGTGGCGACGTGGCGCCTGCGCTCGGTGCCGACGAAGCCGAAGCGGCCGAGCCGGTCCAGGACGCTGAGGGTGGCGTTGTCCCCGATGGACATGCCGAAGACGAGGCCCTGGTCGTGCCGGTCGCGGGGCACGAAGCCGACGCCGGCTTCGAGGGCCCTGCGGACGTCGCCGAACGGCAGCGGCGCTCCGTCCAGCCGGGCCGTCCCGCCGGTGGGCGTGTGCAGTCCCGTGAACGTTTCGGCCAGCTCGATCTTGCCGCTGGCGCTGGACCCGGCGAGTCCGACGACCTCCCCGCGGCGGACGGTGAGGTCGACGTTGTCGTACGCCGTCGAGCGGAGGCCGCGAACGTCGAGGAGGACAGGGCCCGCGGGCTCGGCGGCCCGCTGCCGCTCGGCCGCCTCGGCGATCGTCTCCCCCGCCATGGCCTCCACCAGCGCCTGGCGCGGGAGGTCGGCGACCGGTGCGGTGGTGATCCAGCGGGCGTCGCGCAGGACCGTGACGGTCTGGCAGACCTCGTACACCTCCTGGAGGTGGTGCGAGATGAACAGGAAGGTGACGCC
Source organism: Streptomyces massasporeus (assembly GCF_014648995.1). GTDB lineage: Bacteria > Actinomycetota > Actinomycetes > Streptomycetales > Streptomycetaceae > Streptomyces > Streptomyces massasporeus. Next base: position 343,429 of record NZ_BMSE01000001.1, read on the forward strand.
CGAGTCCTGGAGGGCCCGCATGCGGGTGAAGAGGCGCTCGATCTCCCGGTTGTCGAGCTGGGCGGTGGGTTCGTCGAGGACGATGAAGCGGGCGCCGAAGGACAGCGCCCGGGCGATCTCCACCATCTGCCGGTCCTCGACCTTGAGGTCGGCCGTGCGGGCCTCGGGGTCGACGCGCACGTCCCAGGTGTCGAGGAGTGCGGCCGCTTCGGACTTGAGGCGGCGCCAGCTGATGAAGCCCTTCCTCAGGGGCTGTCGGTTGATGAACAGGTTCTCGGCGACGGTCAGTTCGGGGACGACCGTCGGATGCTGGTAGACGCAGGCGACCTTGCGGCGCCAGGCGTCCCGGTCGGTGAGCGGGGGCGCGGGCTCCCCGTCGAAGTGGACGGTGCCCTCGTCGGGGGCCTGGAGCCCGGTGAGGATGCGGACGAGGGTCGACTTGCCCGCGCCGTTGCGGCCGACCAGGGCATGGGACTCGCCGGGCAGGACGGTGAGCCGGCCGTCGGCGAGGGCGGTGGTGGGGCCGTAGCGCTTGACGACGCCCCGTGCCTCGACAAGTGGGCTGCTCATTCGACCGTGTTGCCCCACAGCTCGGGGTCGTCGACGTTGTCCTTGGTGACCAGCGGGGCGGGCAGCTGGTCCTCCAGGATGCCGCTGGGCAGCTTGACGATGGTCGAGTCGTGGTCCGTCGGGCCCGGCTTGAACCGCTTCCCCTGCATCGCCGCCTTGATGTAGTACATGCCGTACTTGGCGTAGGCGTCGGCGGGCTGGGAGACGGTGGCGTCGACCTCGCCCTTGCGGATCGCGTCGAACTCCTGCGGGATGCCGTCGTTGGAGACGATGGCGATGTGGCCCGACTGCCCGGCCTTCTTCAGCATGCCCTTGGACTTGAGGGTCTGGAGGGTGGGCGCGAGGTAGACGCCGCCCGCCTGCAGGTAGATGCCCTTGATGTCGGGGTTGGCGTTGAGGAGGGTGTCGAGCTTGGAGGCCGCGGTGTCGGACTCCCACTTGGCGGGGATCTCCAGCACCTTCAGCTTCGGGAAGTTCTTCTTCACGCAGGCGCGGAACGCCTCGGAGCGGTCGCGGCCGTTGACCGAGGCGAGGTCGCCCATGATCTGCACGACCTTGCCGGAGGTGATGTGCTCGCCGAGGTACGGGCACGCCTTCTCGCCGTACGCGACGTTGTTCGCCCGGACCACCATGGCGACCTTGCCCTTGTCGGGCGCCACGTCCACGGCGACGACCGGCACGCCCTTGCGTTCGGCCTGGTCGAGTCCGGCCTCGATGGCGGCGCTGTCCAGCGGCGCGACGACCAGGCCTTCGACGCCCTGGTTCAGCTGGTTGTTGATGTCGGTGATCTGCTGCGAGGGGTCGCTGTTGGAGTTGACGGTCTTCATCGCGTCCACGCCCTCGGACTTCGCCATCTTCGGCACGTAGTCGTTGTACGACTGCCAGAACGGCGAGGTCAGCAGGGGCAGCACCACCCCGACCTTGCCGGTGCCGTCACCGCCTCCGGCCCCGGAGGCTCCGGTGTCCTTGGTACTGCCGCACGCGGCGAGCACCAGGGACGCTCCGGCGGCCAGGGCCACCGCGCCGAGCATCCGGGACGTGTTCCGCTTCCGCACTGTGCTTCCGGGCATCTCAGGGGGCTCCCATCGACCGGTCTTCCAGCAGATGCCCGCATACTTATCAGACCACTCCCCCGCCAGAACACCCTTCGACGCCGGATTTTCCCGCTTCAGGCTCGTAGTGGTCCGACCACCTTGCTGGTTAGACTGCGCCGGAGCGCGGTGATCGGAGGAGTGGCGTGGACGACGAGACAGCCCCGCAGAAGGGCACCGTGACGCAGCGCGCCATCGAGCGGATCAAGGCGATGATCGGCGAGGGCCGGCTGGAGCCGGGGCAGCGGCTGCCCACCGAACGCGATCTGGCGGTCCAGCTCGGCATCTCCCGCAGCTCGATGCGGGAGGCGATCCGCGCGCTCACGGTGCTGGGCGTCCTGGAGGCCCGGCACGGCTCGGGCATCTACGTCACGCAACTGGAGGCCGGCGACCTGCTGGAGACCTTCGGTGTCGTGGCGGACCTGTCGCGCGGCCCGCAACTGGTGGAACTGCTGGAGATCCGGCGGATCCTGGAGTCGACGGCGACGGCGCTGGCCGCCGCACGGATCACCCCGGACCAGCTGGCCGAGGTGGAGAAGCACCTGGCGGCGATGAACGCCACGGACGATCCGGAGGAGATCCTCGCCCACGACCTGGCCTTCCACCGGGAGATCGCGGCGGCCGCGGGCAACGAGACGATGGCCGCGATCCTGGAGGGCCTGTCGTCACGGACCTTCCGGGCCCGCGTCTGGCGCGGCTACCAGGAGGAGGGCGCCTTCGCCCGCACCCGCCGCGAGCACGCGGCGATCCACCGCGCCCTGGCGGCCCGTGACCCGGAGGCGGCCCGCGCGGCGGCGGCCGCGCACGTGGGCGAGGTGGAACAGTGGCTGCGCGCGCAGCTCGGGCCCTGAGGGGGTCTCAGGGCCCGGTGCTCCGCGACTACTTGAACTGTCCGGCCTGGTAGTCGCCCGCCGGCTGCTCGAGCAGGACGTTCAGCCGGTTCGCGGTGTTCATGAAGGCGATGAGGGTGACCAGCGCCATGAGCTCTTCCTCGTCGTAGTGCTTGGCGGCCCGCTCCCACACCTCGTCCGGCACCCCGCCGGCGCCGTCCGCGATCCGGGTCCCCTGCTCGGCCAGCTCCAGCGCGGCACGCTCGGCGTCGGTGAAGACCGTCGCCTCCCGCCACGCCGCGACCAGATGAAGCCGCACGGCGCTCTCGCCCGCGGCGGTGGCCTCCTTGGTGTGCATGTCGATGCAGACCGCACACCCGTTGATCTGGCTCACCCGCAGCGAGACCAGTTCCCGTGTGGCGGCCGGCAGCGGTGACTCCACCACCAGCCGCCCCACGGAGGTGAACTGCTTGACGAGCTTGCTCGCGGTCGGGCTGCCGAAGATGTCCAGTCGTGCGCTCATGGTGAGCTCCTTAGCCGTTGTCGGTGCGTACACCCCTATGAGGCAGCGGCCCACCACGATGTGACATCGACGAATGTGACCTGCGTCTCCCGTCTGCCGTCAGGCGCGCCGCAGCCGGAGGGTGACCAGCTCGAACGGCCGCAGCCGCAGAGCGATCCGCCCGTCCCGGATCTCCGGTGCCGCCGCGTCGGCGAGCGGGCGTTCCAGCAGGTCCGTCACCGCGACACCGGCGACCTCGAACCCGGCGGTGAGCGTGGCGCGTGCCCGGCCGCCGAACGCCTCGTGGAACCGGACGACCACGTCACCGCTGCCGTCGTCGGCCAGCTTGACCGCCGTGACGACCACCGCGTCCTGGTCCGACGTCACCAGCGGCGCCACCTCGGCGGCCCCGCTGAGGCGGCGTTCCGGCAGATTGATCCGCCAGCCCTCGCGCACCGCGTCCCCGATGCCCGCGCCGGGCACCAGCGCGTGCCGGAACCGGTGGACGCCCTGGTCGGTCTCCGGGTCGGGGAAGCGCGGGGCGCGCAGCAGGGAGGCACGGACGGTGGTGGTCGTACCGCCGTCGCCGTCGGTGCGGACGGTGCGCGTCACGTCGTGGCCGTACGTCGAGTCGTTGACGATCGCGACGCCGAAGCCGGGTTCCTCCAGGTGGACGAAGCGGTGGTTGCACGCCTCGAACTTGGCGGCCTCCCAGGACGTGTTGGTGTGGGTCGGCCGGTGGAAGTGCCCGAACTGCGTCTCGGACGCGTACCGTTCGGCGTGCACGTCGAGCGGGAAGGCCAGCTTGAGGAACTTCTCCGTCTCGTGCCAGTCGACCTCCGTGTCCACGACCAGCCGCCGCTCCCCCGGTGCGAGGGACAGCACCTGGGTGACGCGGGAGGCGCCGAAGGTCCGGACGACCCGTACGCCGTCGCCGTCCGGGGCGACCTCGTCCGCGTCGGTCAGGTCGGTGACCGTGTTGCGGTAGAACTCGTCCACGTCCCAGGCGTCCCACATGTTCGGGAAGTCGGGGTGCAGCTGGAGGAGGTTCGCGGCCCGGCCCGGTGCGACGGTCTCGCGGTCGGCCTCGATGTCGTACGCCGACACCACGAGCCCCCGGACGTCGATCTCGACACGCAGCAGGCCGTTGTCCAGGACGTGCCCGCCGCCGGGACGGTCGGTCAGGGCCGTGCGGTCCTGACCGGCCGGGGTGCGCGCACCGCCCGCCGGGACGCCGGCCCGGGTGTGCGGGGCGGCGTTGAAGACGAGCGGGGTGTCGCCCTCGCCGGCCAGGGAGCGCTGGGCGGACTCGATGATCCGGTTCAGCTCCTCGGCGACCCGTTCGTACGTGCGCCGGGCCTCCCGGTGCACCCAGGCGATGGACGAGCCGGGCAGGATGTCGTGGAACTGGTGCAGCAGCACCGTCTTCCAGATGCGGTCCAGGTCCTCGTAGGGGTAGGGGAACCCGCTGCGCACGGCCGCCGTGGTCGCCCAGAGCTCGGCCTCCCGGAGCAGGTGTTCGCTGCGGCGGTTGCCCTGCTTGGTCTTGGCCTGGCTGGTGAGGGTGGCGCGGTGCAGTTCGAGGTAGAGCTCGCCGACCCACACCGGTGGTTCCGGGTACTCGGCGGACGCCTTCTCGAAGAAGGCCTGCGGGGTCTCCCAGGTCACCGTGGCCGAGCCTTCGAGGTCGCGCAGGCGGGCCGCCTTGGCGACCATCTCGCGAGTCGTGCCGCCGCCTCCGTCACCCCAGCCGGTGGGCGCGAGGGAGTGGCGGGCGACGCCCTTGTCCTTGAAGTTGCGGGCCGTGTGGGCGATCTCGCCGCCCTTCATGGAGCAGTTGTAGGTGTCGACGGGCGGGAAGTGCGTGAAGATCCGGGTGCCGTCGATGCCCTCCCACCGGAACGTGTGGTGCGGGAACTTGTTCGTCTGTGACCAGCTGATCTTCTGCGTCAGCAGGAACTTGGAGCCCGCCGCCTTGATGATCTGCGGCAGTCCGGCGGCGAAGCCGAAGGTGTCGGGGAGCCAGGCCTCGTCGTTCTCGATGCCGAACTCGTCGAGGAAGAACCGCTTGCCGTGCACGAACTGCCGGGCCATCGCCTCCGAGCCGGGCATGTTGGTGTCGGACTCCACCCACATGCCACCGGCCGGCACGAACCGCCCGTCGGCCACGGCCTTCTTCACCCGGGCCCACACCTCGGGCCGGTGGTCGCGCACCCACGCCCACTGCTGCGCCTGGGACATGGCGAAGACGAAGTCGGGCTCGTCGTCGAGGAGCGCGGTCATGTTGGACGTCGTCCGGGCCACCTTGCGCACGGTCTCGCGCAGCGGCCAGAGCCACGCCGAGTCGATGTGCGCGTGCCCGACGGCGCTGATCCGGTGGGCGGAGGGTGCGGCGGGGGTGGCGAGGACCTCGATGAGTCGCGAACGGGCCCGGTCCGCCGTGCCGTTGACGTCCTGGAGGTCAAGGGCGTCGAGCGCCTTGTCGACCGCCCGCAGGATGTCCCAGCGGCGCGCGGACTCCACGGGCAGCTCGGCCATCAGCTCGCCGAGCACCTCCAGGTCGATCACGAGCTGCCACACGGTGTCGTCGAACACCGCGAGATCCATGCGGGCGAGGGTGTACTGCGGTTCGCTGCCGGCGGTCTCCTTGTCGCCGAGCCGCGTGGGCAGGAAGGGGTGGTAGTCGAGGATGACGGGGTTGGAGGCGGCCTCGATGTGCAGCCGCACCTGCTCCCCGCCCTCGGCGGGGGCGCCGACGCGGACCCACTGGTTGCGCGGGTTGAGGCCCTTCACCGGAGTGCCGTCGGGCCGGTGGACCAGGCCCTCGCACTGGAAGCCGGGCATGTTCTCGTCGAAGCCGAGGTCGAGGATCGCCTCGACGGTCCTCCCGGCCCAGGTCTCGGGGACGGTGCCGGTCACGCGGAACCAGCTGGTGCCCCAGGGAGCACCCCACCGGGCGCCCACCTCGATCGGCTCGGGCTCGGCGGCGAGTCCCTCGGCGACCGGCACCGGCTCGCCGGGCGCGTGCCACACCGCGACGTCCAGCGGCACGGACTCGGGGTACACGGCGGGGCGGACGCGCTCGTCGAGGACGCGCTTGAGGCGGGCTTCGACCAGGCTGCGGTCGTCATGCATGCGGAGTGCTCCCTAGAGAGGGGTGGTTACCAGGGGTGGGTCAGGGTCACGGGGGCCGACGAGGTGTAGAGCTCCCCCACGGCGCGCAGTTCGAACCGTGCGGCCCGCTCGCCCTGTTCGGGTTTCAGCCCGGCGACGAAGTACGCGCGCTGGCAGGTACCGCCGAGGAAGCGGCGGGTGCCGTCGGGGAGGAGGCGGTGGAGGGTGTAGTGCCGCACGGTGCCGCGGGCCGGGTTCCAGACCAGGCGCAGGTCACCGCCGGACGCGGCGCTCACGCGCAGCCCCGTGGGAGCGGCCGGAGTGGCCCGGGAGGCCGTCCGGACGGCGATGCCACCGAGCCGCCACCGCACCGGGCCACCGGCGTCCGTCGGAGTGAGCCGCACGCCGATCGCGTGGACGGTGCCCGTCAGGCCGCCGAGCCGCACAGTCGAGGTCTGCCAGGTGCCGGCCGACGTCACGGGGAGATACGTGTACGGCGGTGTCGCCCCGGGCGAGTCCGGGTCGGCGGTGGCGACGGCCAGCTCGACGCGCACCGAGCCGGTGTCGGTCCGGTGGGTGAGTTCGACAACCGTGTCGGCGGTGAGCGGCAACCGGGTCGCGTACACGTCCAGGACGGCGGGCGCGTCGAGTGCACCGTCGACGAGCACGCTGCTCCCGCCGCGCCAGGCGTCCTCGAAGTCGAAGCCCACGGCCGGACGGCTGCCCTCGGTGTGCACGGCCCAACGTCTGGACGGCAGGCGGTCCTGCAACCCCAGGTGGTTCCAGGGCGTGTCCGAGGTGACCTTGCCGTCCTCGTACCAGCGCAGCCCATGGCCGGTGTTGAACGCGCTGGCGAAGGGCACGGAGGTGATCGTGGAGCGGTCGGCGACGGAGACGGCGGGTGCTCGCCAGCCGTCGTTTCCGTCCGGCCGGGACGGGTCGAGGGAGCGGCCGGTCCAGAACCGGTCGTCGGCGGCGTGGAAGGCGGCCGGGTCCCGCTGGTCGGCGGGCAGCTGGTTGCGCGTCCACTCGGGGCGGTAGAGGCCGACCGACGCGATGTGCTTCTGGTCCGTCGGCACGATCGCGTCCCACCGCACGGACGAGTTCCAGCCGTTCGCCTCGACGTCGACGCCGGCCCACAACTCGTAGCGGCTGCGCCCCAGTTGCTCGGCTCGCTGCCCGGAGGAGACCAGGCTGCCCGCCGACCAGCGGAAGTCGACGAACATGTCGTCGGAGGTCCGGAAGAACGCCTCGTTCTGCACGTTCAGCGCGCCCTGCCAGTTCACCGAGCCGTGCACGGTCATCGCGTCGTACCAGGTGACCCGCTGCCCCCTGGCCGCCGCGAGGGACTTCAGCTCCCGTACGAAGCTCAGCATGTCCCGGCCGAGCGCGGCGTCCCCGCCCCCGGTCTCGGCGTTGACGAACCAGCCGTCGAACCCGTGGGCCTCCGCGACCGCGACCAGCCGGGCGGCGAGCGGATGCCGCCCGACGGCGTCCTTCTGCACGAGGTCGCGGGTCCACCGGAGCTGTCCGCCGTAGGCGACGGGCGGCAGGAAGACGTTGCCGAGGACGGGTACGCCGTGCCGGTGGGCGGCGTCCACGATCGGGGCGTTCGGGGCGAGGATCAGCCCCTCGCCCGACGAGCCTCCCCAGAACACCAGCTCGTCGATGTAGGCCCAGTGGGTGAGGGCGTAGGTGTCGGCGGTGGCCGAGCCCTGCGAGGGGTTGCTCGCGGTCGGACCGAAGGAGACCAGGGACTGGATGCGGGCCTGGCCTGCGCGGGCGGTGGGGTTGGCGGGGGCCGGGGTGAAGCGGCGGGCCAGGGGCACGGACGCGGCGTTGAAGGCGAGGTCCGGGTCGGTGTCGGCGCGCCAGGACTTCAGGCTGCGCCAGGTGATGCCGGGGCCGGGGGCGCCCTCGGGGAGGGAGTCCGGGTACCAGTAGGACGCGTAGGGCCGGCCGGCGGCGGCTCGCGGCGCTGCCGTCGCCGGCAGGGCGGGGAACAGGGCGGCCGCGGCGCCGGCGAGCAGGACCGTGCGTCTGGTGGGGGTCACGGGCGGATTCCTCCTTCGAGGATCTGGTCGACTGTGACGGTCTCGGTGATGCCTCGTGCGGACAGGTGCTCCCGATCGGCGGCCCGGGTGTCGAGAACAGTGGTGGGGCGGGCCCCGTCGGCGACCAGCCGGAAGTAGGCCTCGAAGACGGGCCCGCCCGGGGCGCACCGTGAGCGGACGGCCGGGTCGGCGGGCACGACGAGCGCGGTCGTCCGGTTCGTGGGCGTGTACGACGACTCCCGCGCCGCCCGTTCCAGCACCCGAGCCGTGTCCTTGGGCTTGCGGTCGTTGGTCAGCAGGCCGAGTCCGTACTCCAGTTCCGGGAAGTCGGCGAGGCTGCGGGAGACGTCGTGGGAGCACCACCAGGTGATGCCCCACAGGCCCGGGCAGTCCAGGGCGTTCGCCACGGTGGCCCCGGTGAAGGCGGCGGCGTGCTCGGGCGGGACCAGGGGCGCGGGTGCGCCGACCTCCTGGAGCCACACCGGGCGGTGCGGATCGTCGGCCCAGGCCTTGCTCAGCTCGACGAGGTAGGCCGCGTGGTGCTCGCTCGGCACGGAGGTACGGCCGTAGCGCTGGGCGGTGCCGTTGAAGACCCAGGAGTGCACGGCGGTGACGGCGCCGTGCCGGGCGGCCTGGCCGGGGGTGAAGGGCTGGTCGTCCTGGTACCAGGTCGCGTCGTACTCGGCGTGCAGGTGCAGCCGGCCCGGGGCGCCCTCCTCGCAGGCGGCGAGCATGCGGGTGAGCCAGGTGTCGATCTCGCCGGGCGTGGCCCGGTCGGGGTCGGGGTGGGGGCCGGACGAGAACTGGTTCACCTCGTTGCCGAGGGTCATGCCGATGAAGTTGGGCCGGTCGGCGAGGGCGGCGGCGAGCGTGCGCAGGAGGTTCTCCTGGCCGTCGAGAGCGTCCGGGTCGGTGAAGAGGTTGCGCCGGTGCCAGGTGCGCGTCCAGGCGGGCAGGAAGTCGAAGCTGCTCAAGTGGCCCTGCAGACCGTCCACGTTGACGTCGAGGCCGCGCTCGGCGGCGGCGTCGGCCAGCGCGACGAGCTGCTCCACCGCCCGGGGCCGGATCAGCGTGCGGTTGGGCTGGAAGTACGGCCACAGCGGGAAGACCCTGATGTGGTCGAGGCCCAGCGCGGCGATCGAGTCCAGGTCGGCGCGGACGGAGTCGAGGTCGAAGTCGAGCCAGTGGTGGAACCACCCTTCGCTGGGGGTGTAGTTGACGCCGAAGCGCACGGCAGGAGGCATGCGGTGTCCTTGCGTGTTCGGTGGGGGTCGGCCCTTCGGCCCTGAACCCTCAGCCCTTCACCGCGCCCTCGCCCACACCGCGGAAGAAGTACCGCTGGAGGCAGGCGAAGAGGGCGATCAGCGGTGCGACGGCGATGATCGTCCCGGCGGCGACGAGACGCTCGTCGTTGGCGAAGGTGCCGTGCAGGTAGTTGAGGCCGATGGTCAGCGTGAATTTGGACGGGTCGCTCAGCACGATCAGCGGCCACAGGAAGTCGTCCCAGGCGCCCATGAAGGCGAAGATCGCCACGACCGCGAGGGTGCCCTTCACCGATGGCAGGGCGATGCGCAGGAACCGCTGCCAGACGTTGGCGCCGTCGACGAAGGCCGCTTCCTCGATCTCGTAGGGCAGGTTGAGGAAGGCGTTGCGCATCAGCAGGACGTTCATCGCGCCGATGCAGCCCGGCAGGACCACGCCGATCAGGGTGTTGTTGAGGCCGAGCTCCCGCATGGTCGTGAACTGGGCGATGATGATGCCCTCGACGGGCACGAGCATCGCCAGGATGAAGGCCAGGGTGGCGACGCGGCGGCCGCGGTAGCGGAGCCGGGCCAGGGCGTATCCGGCGAGGGCCGAGCCGACGCAGTTGGTGACGACGTTGGCGGTGGCGACCTTCAGGGAGTTGAGCGCGTAGTCCCAGACGGGGATGGTGTCGGCGACCCGTTCGTAGTTGTGCAGGGTCGGATCGCCCGGCAGGAACGTCGGCGGGGAGCTGTAGATGTCCTCGGTCGGCCCCTTGAGGGAGGTGGACAGCTGCCACAGGAACGGGCCGATGGTCAGGGCCAGCACGGCGAGCAACAGGGCGTAGCGCAGGACCAGTTCCCACACCCGGATGCGGCGGCCGTGCTCGTCGGTGACCCGGGGCTCACGGGCCACGGCGGGCTCTTCGGGGGCCCGGGTCTTCTCGAGGACGCTCACGAGTCCTCCTTCCGGTCGGCGCGCAGCACCAGCAGCATCAGGGCGACGGTGACGGCGAAGACGACGACGGAGAGCGCGGAGGCGTAGCCGACCCGGCCGGTCAGTCCGGTGCCGGTGCGCTGGACGAGCATGACGAGGGTGGTGTCCTCGCCCGCGGGTCCGCCGCTCGGGCCCGCCAGCAGGTACACCTCGGAGAACACCTTGAACGCGGCGACCGAGGACAGCGCCCCGACCAGCACCATGGTGGAGCGGACGGCGGGCACGGTGACGGACAGGAAGCGGCGCACCGCCCCGGCGCCGTCCACGGCGGCGGCCTCGTGCAGCTCGCGGGGCACGTTCCCCAGCGCCGCCAGATAGATGATCATGTAGTAGCCGAGGCCCTTCCACACCGTGACGGCCATGGCGCTCATCAGGAGCAGCCACTGGTCGCTGAGGAAGCCGACCCGGCCCACACCGACCGTCTCCAGCACCGCGTTGACCAGTCCGCGGTCGTCGAGCAGCCACACCCAGATCAGCCCGACCACGACGATCGAGGCGACGACGGGGGTGTAGAAGGCGGACCGGAAGAAGGTGATGCCCGGGATGTTCTTCTGCACGAGCAGCGCGAGCAGCAGCGGCAGGACGACGAGGAGCGGGACGACCCCGAGGACGTAGAGCGTGCTGTTGCGCAGTCCGGTCCAGAACATGTCGTCGTGCAGCAGCTCGCGGAAGTTGGCGAGCCCCACGAACCGCCCGGGGATCAGGGTGCGGCGGTCGGTGAAGGAGTTCACCAGCGTGGAGACGAAGGGGTAGAGCACGAACGCGCCGGTGACGAGCAGGCCGGGCGCGGCGAACAGCCACGGACTGGTGGGGAGTTGGCGCCGCACCCGGGAGATGCCGGAGAGAGCCATGGTGCGTCAGCCCTGCTGCGTCAGGAGCCGGTCGCACTCCTTGACAGCGTTGTCGAGAGCTTCCTCGGGGCTCTGCTTGCCCTGGAGCGCCTTGGCGACCTCGTTGCGCAGCGCGATCTTCATCTGCTCGCTGAACAGCACCGGCGTGTAGTTGACCGCGGTCTTCAGGGACTTGGCGGCGGCCACGCGGACGCGTGTCTCGTCGGTGCCGTCCTCCTTGGTGAAGTACGGGTCGTCCAGCGAACCGGCGGTGCTGGGGAAGATGGCGACCTTCTTGGCGAACGACATCTGGTGGGCCGCATCGGTCACGAAGTGCGCGAAGGCCACGGCCGCGGGCTTGCGCTTCGACTGGGCGTTGACCATCACGCCCATCACGTACATGTTGACGTGCCCGGTGCTGGTGATCTGGTCGGTGATGCCGATGTTCTTGTACAGGCTCGGCGCCTGCTTCTTGAAGTTGCCGAGGTCGAGGGCGCTGCCCGGGTTCATGGCGACGGCCCCGGTGAGGAACTTCTTGCCGGACGACTCCGGGGTGGCGGTCAGGGCCTGCGGGTCGAGGGCCTTTGCGTCGTACAACTCCTTGTACTGGGTGAGGAGTTCGACGCCCTTGGCGTCGTTGAAGGTGAAGCCGGTGCCTTCCTTGTTCATCAGGGGCACGCCGTAGCGGCCGAAGTCCTCGATGGTGGGCACGTTGGCGAGGGTGGCGACCTTGCCGCCGCTCTTCTTCGCCAGTTGCAGGGCGTCGGCGAAGAGGTCGTCGTACGTCGTCGGCGGCTTCTCCGCGTCGAGCCCGGCCTTCTTGAACAGGGACTTGTTGTAGAAGAGCGGGCCGGTGTTGAGGTACCAGGGGAAGGCGTAGGTGCCGGGCTGGCCCGGTATCCGGTGGCCGGCCCAGGCACCGGGCAGGTATTCCTTCTCGTACTGCGGGGCGGCCTTGTCCAGGTCGAGGGCGAGACCGGCCTTGGCGAGCGGGGCGACCAGGTCCGGGGAGACGTTGACGACGTCGGGCAGGGTGCCGCCCGCCGCGTCGGCGCTGATCTTGTCGGCGTAGCCCTCGGCGGGCTGGTCGACCCACTTCACATGGGTGCCGGGGTTCTTCTTCTCGAACTCGGCGATCAGGCCCTCGAAGTAGGGCTTGAAGTTGGCGCGCAGGTTCCAGGTCTGGAAGGTGATGCCGCCCTCGACCTTGCCGGAGGCGTCGCCCGAACCGCCTCCTTCGCCCCCTGAACCGCAGGCGCTCAGCGGCAGGACGACAGCGACGGCAGCGGCGGCGAAGGCTCTGCGGGAGATGCGCACGGTGACCGGCTCCTTGGGAACAGGGTGGCGGGAGGGCGGCGGAAATGACGCCGGGCCAGACCTTGCATCGTTCTCTTCGGACAAGTCAATGGATTCTGCTCAGCTAAAGTCATTAGTTGCACATAAATGCAGGTCAGAGCCCTAAATGAACGCCCGTTGCAGTCGATCACTAATGCGCTTTAGGCTATGGAAGCTCAAGCGCATTAGTGCACGGCGTCGGTCGAATGGAGAGCACGCGTGACGGGAAAGCGCTCACCGGCGCGGCGGCCGACGATGAAGGACATCGCCCGGCGGGCCGGGGTGTCCGAGAGCGCGGTGTCCTTCGCGCTCAACGGAAGACCCGGAGTCTCCGAGGTGACCCGGGACCGGGTGCGCCGGGTCGCCGAGCAACTGGGCTGGCGGCCCAGCACGGCGGCCCGCGCCCTGTCCGGGGAGGGCGCGGCGACGGTCGGCTTCGTGCTGGCGCGTCCGGCGGGCACGCTGGGGGTGGACTCGTTCTTCCTGCAACTGGTCTCGGGCATCCAGGAGGTGCTGGCCGAGCGTCATCTCGGGCTGCTGTTCCAGATCGCCGAGGACATCGACGACGAGTGCGCGGTGTACCGGCGCTGGTGGGCCGAGCACCGGGTGGACGGGGTGCTGGTGGTCGACCCGCGCACGGACGACCCCCGGCCCGGCCTCCTGGACGAACTGGGCCTGCCCGCCGTGGTGATCGGAGGCGAGCCGGACGAGCGTCACCCGGGTCTTTCGACGGTGTGGGCGGACGACGCGGGTGCGATGGCGGCGGTGGTGGACGGGCTGTACGCGCTGGGCCATCGCCGGATCGCGCACATCGCGGGGCTGCCCGGGCTGGCCCACACCGAGCGCCGGATCCGCACACTGCGGGCCGAGGCGCAACGGCGCGGCCTGACCGAGGTGCAGTCGGTGCCGACCGACTACTCGGACGAGGCGGGCGCGGCCGTCACGCGCCGGGTACTGGACGGTCCCGGTGCTCCGACGGCCCTGATCTACGACAACGACGTGATGGCCGTCGCCGGGGTCGCCGCCGCGACCGAGAGGGGCTTCGCGGTGCCGGCGGACGTGTCGGTGGTGGCCTGGGAGGACTCCGCCCTGTGCCGCCTGGTCAAGCCGTGGCTGTCCGCACTCTCCCGGGACAGCGTGGAGTTCGGCCGCACGGCGGCACGGGAACTGACCGCCCTGCTGGACGGCGGCCCGGCCCGGACGGTGCGGGTGCCGGTGCCGGGGCTGATCGAACGGGACAGTACGGGGCCGGCGCGGGGCACGGTCTAGGTCGCCCTGGGCCAGACCGGGCTTTCCCCAGGTCGCCCTGGGTACGCGGGGCGGTGCGGACACGGCCCGGCCGGCTTCCGTCCCGTCCCCGGCGGGGTCACACTGGACCGTATGCGGCTTCGGGGCACCGCCTGCGCGGCCGCCGGACTGCTGCTGGCCGTCGCGACGGGCTGCACCGGCGGTGCGGAGGACGCCGCACCCGCGACGTCTCCGGCGACGGCCCGGGCCACCGGCGAGAGGGCCGCCGGTGAGGGCCCCCGCACCGCGCCCTCCCCCACCCCGGCCGACCCCGTCTCCCTCCAGGCCCTGATGCAGCGCGAGCACACCGGCTCCGGCCTACGCCTCGGCGAGGTGCTCGACCGCACCTCCGCCTACACCCGCTACGCCGTCACCTACGAGGCGAACGGCCTGACGATCTCGGGGACCATGAACATCCCGGAGGGCGACGGGCCCTTCCCGGCGCTGGTGCTGGCGCACGGCTACATCGACCCGGACGTCTACTTCAGCGGCCAGGGCATGCCCCGCGAGCAGGACCGTCTGGCCCGCAGCGGCTATGTCGTCCTGCACACCGACTACCGCAACCACGCCCGCTCCGACCAGGACCCTGACAACGACGTGAACCTGCGTCTCGGTTACACCGAGGACGTCATCGGCGCCGCCCTGGCCCTGCGCGACTCCGGGCGCCCCGAGATCGACGGCGACCGCATCGGGCTGTTCGGGCGGTCGATGGGCGGCGGGGTCGTCTACAACACGCTGGTCGTGGCGCCCGGTCTGTTCGACGCGGCGGTCGCGTACGCGCCGGTCAGCGCACACCCGGAGGAGAACATCGACCACTTCCAGCGGCCCGAGGGCGACCCCCTCGTCACCGAGATCGAGGAGAAGCACGGAACGCCCGAGGAGAACCCGGCGTTCTGGCGCGGCGTCTCCCCGCTCACCCACGCCGACCGCGTGTCCGACCCCCTGCTGATCCAGCACGGCACCGCGGACGACACCTGCCCCCTCGCCTGGTCACGCGAGGCCGCCGCGGCGTTCCAGGAGGCCGGCAAGGACGTCGAGCTCCGCACCGTCAGCGGCGAGGGGCACACGTTCGGGCCGAAGTGGGCGGCCTCGATGGACGTCACCGAGGCCTTCCTCGCGCGCCACCTGCGCTGACACCCCACCACGGACCCGCAAAAGCGGTCGGCGACCTCGACGGGCGGCCCCGGACCGGTGCACAGTTCTCCCTACGTACTCGTCAGTAAGTCCGCCCTCTCCCCTCCGAGGAGCCGCTGTGACCACCTGGGCCGGCCGCACCGCCGCCGAGATATCCGCCGCCGTACGCGAGAAGCGGGTCACGCCCCGCGAGGTGGTCGCCGAGCACCTCGCCCGGATCGAGCGGCTCGACGGCCGGGTCGGGGCCTTCCGCACGGTGCGCGCCGAGGCGGCCCTGGCCGAGGCCGACGAGGTGGCGGCGCGCGGCGACTTCGCCGAACTGCCCCTGGCCGGGGTGCCCGTGGCCGTCAAGGACAACCTCGCCGTGCGTGGCGAGTCCCGGCGGATCGGCTCGGCCGCCACGCCGGACACCCCGGCCTCGCAGGACCATGTGACGGTGGCCCGGCTGCGGGCCGCGGGCGCGGTGGTCGTGGGGCTGACGAACGTCCCCGAGCTGTGTGTCTTCGGTACGACGGACGGCGTGCTGGGCATCGCCCGCAACCCCTGGGATCCCACGCGTTCGGCGGGCGGTTCGTCGGGCGGCAGCGCGGCCGCAGTCGCCGCCGGCATGGTGCCGATCGCCCTCGGCAACGACGGCATGGGGTCCCTGCGCATACCGGCCGCCAACTGCGGCCTGGTCACCATCAAGCCGGGGCGGGGAGTCGTCCCGACCGGCGACGGGGACAGCACCTGGTTCGGCATGTCGGAGAACGGGCCGCTCGCCACGACCGTCGAGGACGCCCGCCTGATGTTCTCGGTCCTCGCCGGCACCGAGCCCGCTCCCGTGTCCGCGCCCGGCGTCCTCAGGGTCGCCGTGTCGCTGCGCAGCCCCCTGGCGGGCGTCACCATCAGCCGCCCGTACGCGGCGGCCGCCCGGGACGCGGCCGGCCTGCTGATGCGGGCGGGGCATCAGGTCCGGCGCGCCGACCCGCCCTACCCGCTGTCGCTCGCCACGACCTCCCTGGCCCACTGGACGGCGGGGACCGCCGCGGACGCCCGGCCCCTGGACCCCCGGCTGCTGACCCGGCGCACCCGCGTCCACGCCCGGCTCGGCCGGCCCTTCCTGCGCACGGTGAGCTCCGGGGCGAGCCGGGAGCAGCTGCGCCGGAGGCTGGAGCCGTTCTTCACCGAGCACGACGTGCTGCTCACGCCGGCGCTCGCCCGCCGCTCCCCGAAGGCCGGCCCCTGGCACGAGCGGGGCTGGCTGAGCAATGTGCTGGCGAACACGAACTACTCGCCCCTGACGCCGGCGTGGAACCTCACCGGCTGGCCCGCCATGTCCGTCCCGTGCGGGACCCTCCCCTCCGGCGCGCCCTGTGCCGTGCAGTTGGTGGGCCGGCCCGGCACGGAGTCCCGACTGCTCGATCTGGCCGGGCAGTTGGAGGAGCGAAACCCGTGGCAGCGGACGGCGCCGATGGACTAGGGTCGGCCGGGTGACTGCCGGGTCGGCCGTAGGCCATGCACGAGTGAGGCGCCCGGCCTCGGAGTGAGCGCGGCGGGGGTGACCCCGCCCGGGCCCGCCCGAGAGCCGGAGAGGGCACGCGCCCCGCCTTCCGTTCTTCGTGTCCTCATCCCCGCGCCCCTCAGCGGCGCTTCACCACGGATCCCGAGACCCGGAGACGAACCCACGCATGTCCGACACCCGGCACGCCACCGACCTTCCGACGACCATCGCCCATCTGAACCACACCGCCGTCTACGCCTCCGACCGCCACCTGTCGGCGGAGTTCCTGGCGGCCGTCCTGGGCCTGGAGGTCGGCGCCCCCTTCGGCCCGTTCCTGCCCGTCGACCTGGGCAACGGCGTGACCCTCGACTACTACGAGATGACCGACGAGCCGATCCAGTCGCAGCACTACGCGTTCCTCGTGCCCGACGAGCGGTTCGACGGCATGATCGACCGCCTGGAGGCGCTCGGCGTCACCTACTACGCCGACCCGAACCACACCCGGCCCGGCCGGGTCAACGACCTCTTCGAGGGTCGCGGCGCCTACTTCGACGACCCGGACGGCCACAACATGGAGATCATGACCCGGCCGTACGCCCGGCCCTGAGAGCGGCGACCGCCGCGACCGCCTGGTCGCCCTACAGCGCCCGGTACATGATGTGCAGCCCCACCCGGCCGTGCCGGGGGTGGTCGAACGCGTCGGGGACGGTGCCGAGGACCGTGAAGCCGAGGGAGGTCCACAGCGTCACGGCCGGGTTGGTCTCGACGACGGCGTTGAAGACCATGCCGCGGTAACCGGCGGCCCGGGCCTCGGTCAGGAGGTGCCCGGCGAGGGCGCGGCCGTAGCCCCGGCCGCCCCGGCCGGGGTCGACCATGAAGCCGGCGTTGGCGATGCGGGCGGCGGGGCCACCGTAGTTGGGGGTGAGGTAGGCGGAGGCGACGACGGCTCCGCTGTCGTCCTCGACGACGTAGACGCGTTTCGCCGGGTTCATCCACAGGACCCGGGCCTCCTCCTCGGAGGTACCCGGGTCCCATGCGTAGGTCTCGCCCGCGGCGACGATGCGGTGCCAGAACGGCCAGATGCGAGGCCAGTCGTCAGCCGTTGCTTCCCTGATCAGCATGGCCGTGAGTCTGGCACGGCCATGCGCTCGGAGGTCGCGGAGGGGTCCGCCCGGGGTCAGTCGACGCTGGGCAGGATGTGGGGCTCTGCGAGGTCGTCCTCGTAGCCCGCGAGGCGGATCGGGGCGGAACGGGCCCACACGTCGAGGCTGCCGAGCTCGTCGGCCCGTCGGCCGGCGCGCTCGCCGCGTTCCTTGGGGCGTTGATCGCGATTCGTCTTCTCCGGTGTCACCGCGCACTCCTTATGTGTCGGTCACCCTCGGGACGTACGCGCCGGTCCTGCTGCGCCTGACGCCCGCTCGGGCCTCTATGTCAAATGCAGTTCGGACGCGGTGGCGCCGGTCGACTCACGGGAGAGCAGGCCGTGGTGAACCGGCTGGTCCCATGACGGACCGTGGGTGTGGGTAGGACCCCGTACTGCTGTCCGTCCGCATCAGACTAACCAGATGAGCGGAGCCCCGCTCGATGGGGCTGAAAACAGCCGGTAACAATCACGCGTCATCTGCCGTTCAACTCGTGTTTCCGTACGGGTTTGTGCGCATAAGGCCGTTTTGCAAATCACTCGAACGGCGTACGTCGGCGGCAGCGCTTTCCAGACGGTTGCGCAGTTCAAACGGTGTTGGCCGCGTCGCAAGCTCGCCATGCTC
Organism: Streptomyces massasporeus; assembly: GCF_014648995.1. Taxonomy (GTDB): domain Bacteria; phylum Actinomycetota; class Actinomycetes; order Streptomycetales; family Streptomycetaceae; genus Streptomyces; species Streptomyces massasporeus. Next base: position 361,663 of record NZ_BMSE01000001.1, read on the forward strand.
TGCTGCCGTACGCAACGGCTGTCTCGCGGGAGGACTGACGCATGGAGCTGCGCAGCGTCGAGGAGCTGATGGATCTGCTGTACGCCTGCCGTGGCACCCGGGACGTCCCGGTCCGCGCCCGCCCGCCGGTCGACCTGCACGACCACGCGCTGCGGACCGCGGCGCTGCTGCGCCGCGGCCGTCCGGCGGACAAGGAGCTCCAAGTCGCGGGCCTGGTGCAGCCCGTCGGCGGGCTGCTGTGGGCTTGGGGGGAGGGTCTCCCCCTGGTACGCCGCTGTCCCCGCCCGGACGCCCCGGCCGACGACGATCTCCTCACCCTCCGCCAGGCGACCGAGGAGGGCCGCACGGCGGGTTTCGACGCCGGGGTCCTGGAGGACTGGCGCACGGTCCTGGAACTGCTGGCGGCCCGCACCTCCCGCCTCGGAGCGGTGGACTGACGGGCCGCCACCACCTGTAAGGCCTTGTGGGCACGACCGGTTCAAGGGCGCGGGGAGCCGGCCCCGCCTACCACTTGCCCGGCGCGTAGTCCTTCATGAAGACGCCGTACAGGTCCTCGCCCGCCTCGCCCCGCACGATCGGGTCGTAGACCCGGGCCGCACCGTCGACCAGGTCGAGCGGGGCGTGGAACCCGGCCTCGGCGAGCCGCAGCTTGTCGTAGTGCGGCCGCTCGTCCGTAATCCAGCCCGTGTCCACCGAGGTCATCAGAATGCCGTCGGTCTGGAACATCTCCTGCGCGCTGGTCCGCGTCACCATGTTCATCGCGGCCTTGGCGGCGTTGGTGTTCGGGTGTCCCGCGCCCTTGTACCCGCGCCCGAAGACGCCCTCCATCGCGGACACGTTCACGACGTACGCGCGGCCGCTCTCCGCCTTCTTCGCGGCCTCGGCCATGGCCGGCCGCAGCTTGCTGATCAGGATGAACGGCGCCGTGTAGTTGCACAGCTGCGTCTCCAGCAGCTCCACGGGCGAGATCTGCTCGATCGTCTGCACCCAGGTGTTGGAGTCGACCACGTCGGGCACGAGGCCGCCCGCGTCGATCGCCGTGCCGTCCAGGTGCCGTTCGACGCTGGCGTTGCCCGCGACGAGGGCGAGGTCGGCGACCTGCTGGGCGTCGAGGCCGCTGATGCCGAGGGGCAGCGCCGCGATGCCGTCGACCGCGCCGGAGTTGAAGGCGCCGATGACGTGGTGGGCGGGCAGCTCGCCGGCGGGCAGCGGGGCGCTCTCGCCCTCGACCAGTGCGGCGTAGGCGGAGGGCAGGCGCCGCACGGTCTGGGTCGCGTTGTTGACGAGGATGTCGAGCGGTCCCGCCTCGGCGACCTGGTCCGCGAGGGCCACGGCCTGGGCGGGGTCGCGCAGGTCGATGCCGACGACCTCCAGGCGGTGCATCCAGTCCGCGGAGTCGTCCATGGCCTTGAAGCGGCGGATGGCGTCCTTGGGGAAGCGGGTGGTGATCGTGGTGTGCGCGCCGTCGCGGAGCAGCCGGAGCGCGATGTACATGCCGATCTTGGCCCGGCCGCCGGTGAGCAGGGCGCGCTTGCCGGTGAGGTCGGCGCGGACGTCGCGCTTCTCGCGGTTCACGCGGGCGCAGTCCGGACAGAGCTGGTGGTAGAAGTAGTCGACTTCCACGTACCGGGACTTGCAGGTGTAGCAGGAGCGCGGGCGCTGGAGTATCCCCGCGAACCTGCCCTCTTCGGTGTTCGACGACGGCAGCAGACCCTCGGTCTCGTCGTCGATGCGCTGGGCGGAGCCGGTCGCCGTGGCCTCCGTGACCGCCTTGTCGTGGGCGGTCTTGGCGGCCCGGCGCTCCTGGCGGCGGCGCTGCTTGACCGTGCGGTAGATGCCCGCGGTGGCCCGGCGCACGGCGATGGCGTCCGGGTGGTCGACGTCCAGCTTGTCGAGTTCCTCGAGCACACCGAGGCAGACGGCCAGGCGCTCCGGGTCGATGCCGGGTCCGTACGAGAGCCCGCCGGTCCCGTCCATGGCCTGCGGGCCGTCCTCTGTCACCGTCATCGCCGCTGTCGTTCCCTGCTCTGCCGTCGCGGCGCGCCGGTCGCGCCCGCATTCGAAGGGCGAATTCTACGGAGCGTCGGGCCGCACCGCCAAAGTCGCCTTGATCACGACCGGCAGGCCTTGATCAGCGTCGCCACCTCCTGGGAGACGGCCGTGGCGAACAGACCGAGGTCGGGGACCGCCTCGCCGTCGGCGACGAGGCCGTAGTGGACGCTCCCCCGGTACGTCGAGACCGCGACGGCCAGGGAGTGGCCGGGGGCCAGCGGGGCGAAGGGGAAGACGGCGGTGAGCGGGTGTCCGCCGAGCTTCAGGCCGAGGCTCGGCAGGGGCACGCTGGTCACCAGGAGGTCGAACCAGAGCCGGGCCGCCTGGCCGACCAGTGGGCCGCCGAGCCGGTGGGCGAAGGCGGGGACGTGGTCGGCGAGCAGGGCGACGGCGCCCGCGCCCCGGTTGGGGCCGGCGTCCTTGTTGCGGTCCATCGCGTCCCGGACCGAGGCCAGTCGGGCCAGCGGGTCCGGGTCGTCCACCGGAAGCCGCATCAAGTACCCGGAGAGCCGGTTGCCCTGCGGGTACGCGGTGCGCGGGCGACGCTTGGAGACGGGGATCAGGGCGCGTGGCGCGACGCCCTGGCTGCCGTCGCCGCGCTCGTCGAGCCAGCGGCGCAGGGCGCCTGCGACGACCGCGATGAGGACGTCGTTGACGGTGCCGCCGACGGTCTTGCGGACGCGGTGCACGTCGTCGAGGTCGAGCACCACTCCGGCGGTGCGGCGGGTGCCGCTCGGCTCGCAGGTGAGCGCGGGGGTGGAGCGCACGTCGAGGGAGGAGCGGGCGACGGAGGCGCCGATGTCCAGGGCGCGGCTCATGTCGGACAGGGCGCCGCGCATCAGCCCGGGCAGGTCCCGCACGTCCGGCACCAGAGGGCGGGAGGCCGCGGCGGGTCGGGGTCGGGGGGCGGGCATGTCCATCGGGTCCATGACGCCCGCGGCGAGGGTCAGCGCCCGCAGCCCGTCGGCCAGGGCGTGGTGGAACTTGAACAGGACGGCGAAGCAGACACCGTCCTCGCCGGGCAGGACGTGGGCCTCCCAGGGCGGCCGGTCGCGCTCCAGGGGGCGCTCCATGAGACGGCCCGCGACCGTGTGGAAGTCGGCGGTCGGCGCGTGCAGCCGCACATGGTTCAGGGGGTCGAAGTCCGGGTCCGCCTCGCGGGCGGCACCGCCGAAGGCGAGCGGGCGGCGCAGGGCCGAGGGCAGCGGCTGCCACACGTCGCGGATGCGCATCCGCAGTCCGGGGACACCGGCGGCCCGGGCCGCGAGCAGGTCCGCCGCGTGGGCGCCCGCGGCGGGCGAGTGGGCCGAGAAGATCCCTAGCGCGCCGAGGTGCATCGGGTGTTCGGCGGACTCGATGTTCCAGAACGCCAGGTCGAGAGGAGCGAGCAGATCAGCAGTCAAGGCCTTGCCTCGCGTCGACGACGGGTGGGTCAGCAGTCAACCGCCCCCAGCCGATTACGGTCAAGTACGATCACGCTACGTACAGTTAACAGCAGATTAAGTCCCGCCCCGTCGAAAGGGGGGCGGGACTTATGGTGCATGTGGGGTCAGTTCAGCACAGGTTGCGCCGCCGGGCACCCCGTGGGAGTCACCCGGGAGGCGTCACGGATCAACGCCTCGTGCGCGGCCTTCAGCTTCGACGTGTCGGGTTTCAGCACCGCGCGGTCATAGGTGAGGAAGCCGTTGAGCTCACCCTCGACGTCCGCGATCTGGGTGTACACGGCCCCGTTGCTCCCCTTGCAGACCAGCGCCCGGACCTCGTCCAGCTTCGTCAGATAGTCCTCGGTGTAGGTGGCGGGGTCGACGTCGATATAGGACTGCTGCACCGACCAGGCATGGCCGGGTACCGCGAGGCCCAGGCCGCCGTACTCGCCGCTGACCAGGGCGCGCTCGCCGTCCGGGCGGGGCGGCAGGGCGGGGCTGGGGTAGCCGTGCTCGTCCATCAGGTCGCCGGTGCCGCCGTCGGCACCGAGGTTCAGCCCGGACTGGTTGTTGACCAGCCGGGTCGGGTCCCAGGCCTTGGCCTGCTCGGCGACCCGGCCCACGTCGTACTGGCCCCAGCCCTCGTTGAAGGTCACCCACATGACGACCGACGGGCTGCTGACGTGCTCGTCGATCATCTCCTTCATCTCGCGCTCGTAGCGGGCGCGGGAGGCGGCACCCGGGTCCACCCCGGCCGTCATCGCGGGCATGTCCTGCCACACCAGCAGCCCGAGCCGGTCGGCCCAGTAGAACCAGCGGTCCGGCTCGACCTTGATGTGCTTGCGGACGGAGTTGAAGCCGAGCCGCTTGTGGGCCTTCAGGTCATGGGCGAGGGCCTCGTCGGTGGGCGCGGTGTGCAGGCCGTCGGGCCAGAAGCCCTGGTCGAGGGTGGCCATCATGAAGACCGGCTTGCCGTTGAGGACCGTGCGCGGCACGCCGCCGATCTTCTCGACGGCGATCGAGCGCATCCCGAAGTAGCTGCCGACCCGGTCGGCGCGGGTCTTCACCTCCAGGCGGTAGAGGAAGGGGTCGTCGGGTGACCACAGGTGCGCGTCGTGGACGGTGAGGGTCAGCGGCCGGCCGGTGCGGCCGCTCGCCGTGGCCACCTTGCGCCGACCGTCGTACGCCGTCGCCGTGATGGGTACGCCGTCCCGGACACCCCGGGCCTCCACGGTCAGCTTCTCGCCGGCCACGTCCGGAGTGAGCTTGAGGGAGTCCACGTGGTCGCGGGCCACCGGCTCCATCCAGACCGTCTGCCAGATGCCGGAGGACGGGGTGTACCAGATGCCGCTGGGGTCCAGGCGCTGCTTGCCGAGCGGCGGGTTCTCACCGGACGCCGCGTCGGTCGGGTCGTACACGCCGACGATCAGTTCCTGGGTGCGGCCGGGCTTCAGCGCGTCGGTGATGTCGGCGGCGAACTTGTCGTAGCCGCCCTCGTGCGTGGCGACCTTCGTGCCGTTGACGTAGACCTCGGAGCGCCAGTCGACGGCGCCGAAGTTGAGCTTGAGCCGCTTGCCGGAGCCGATGTCCCAGCCGGCCGGGACCGTGAAGGTGCGGCGGTACCACATGCGGTCCTCGTGCCGTTCGATGCCGGAGAGCTGCGACTCCACCGGGTACGGGACGAGGATGCGCTCCTTCAGCGTCTTCCCGACGGGCGGCTGTTCGCCCGGCTCGGCGGCGGCGAACTGCCAGCGGCCGTTGAGAGTGCGCCAGGCGGCCCGGGTCAGCTGGGGCCGCGGGTACTCGGGGTGGGCGTTGTCCGGTCCCACCTCGTCGGCCCAGCGGGTGCGCAGCTGGTGCGTCGAGTGATTGGGGCCGCTGGTCCAGAAGGCTTTGACAACGTTGCCTTCGGTGTCGGCGAGACCGCCCTCGCCGTCGTAGCGGAGGTCTGCCGTGCCGCGGGCCGTGCCGGTCTTGTTGCCGACGACCGGCTCGTCGAGCGCGACGAGGAGCGAGGTGGGGTCGGACGGGTCGACCCGGGCGGCGCCCAGGGGCCATGCGGCGCCGCCGATCACGGCGTCGAGGTGGTCGGTGAAGCCCGCCGGGGGTGCGGCGAGGGGCTGGGCGAAGTCGAGCTTCAGGGTGCGGCCGGTGGCCTGGACCGTGGCCGCGAGGGCTCCGTCGTAGTCGAAGCCGTCCGGGAGGCGGAACGCCGACTGCGGTACGGGTTCCTTGGCGGCGCCCGGCCGGGTCCAGCGCAGGTGGAGGTTGGAGCCGCCGTAGTGCTCGAAGTACTCGACCTTGATGTCGTGGGCGCGGCCGGCGGTCAGGTCGACGGGCCGGGACGTCTGCTCGCGGTCCCAGTCGTCGACCCAGTGGTCGATGGCGAGCTGTCCGTCGATCCAGAGGCGGAAGCCGTTGTCGCCGGCGATCGAGAAGGTGTGGGAGCCGGTCGTCTCCGGGACGATCTTGCCGGTCCAGCGGACACTGACGTCGTCGGAGCGTCCGGTGGTGAAGTTCAGGCGCGGCTCCAGGTTGTCGAAGTCGAGGTCCTGGTCGAACGTGGTCGCCTTGAGGGTGTGGAAGTCGAAGGCGCCGGGGGCGGACTGGGTGTAGTACTCGCCCTTGAGGCCGTGGATCTCGGCGGGGTCGTCCGCCAGGGCGGGTACCGCGGCCAGGCCGGTGAGGGCGAGGAGTGCGGAGAGCACTAACGCGAGGCGGCTTCTGAGGCGTCGGGGACGCACGGAACCTCCATGCCAACGTTGTCATGTACAGGAGGTGGCATGACAGCACGGATTCCGCTCTTCGTCCATAGGCAGGACAAAGTCCCGGGGCCGCCCCGCGTCAGGTGACCAACTGCCCCTTCCCGAGGGCGATGACCCCGGCCTTGGAGACCGTGTACAGCTCCGCGTCCCGCTCCGGGTTGACGCCGATGGTCGCGCCCGGCGGCACCTCGACGTTCTTGTCGAGAACGGCGCCGCGCACCACCGCTCCCCGGCCGATGTGCACGTTGTCGTGCAGCACCGAGCCCTGCACCACGGCCCCCGGGTCGACGAGCACACCCGGCGACAGCACGGACCGCGTGACCTGTCCGCGCACCAGGCAACCGGCGCTGATGATCGACTCGCTGGCGATGCCGCCGGCGTTGAAGCGGGCCGGCGAGAGCTGGTACGAGTGCGTGTAGATGGGCCAGCTGCGGTTGTACAGGTTGAAGGCGGGGCGCTCGGCGATCAGGTCCATGTGGGCCTCGTAGTAGGCGTCCAGCGTGCCGACGTCCCGCCAGTAGCCCTGGTCGCGGGTGGTCTCGCCGGGCACGTGGTTGGCGCTGAAGTCGTACAGCGCGGCCTCGCCCCGGTCGGTGAGCTGGGGCAGGATCGAGCCGCCCATGTCGTGCACGGAGGACTCGTCCTCCGCGTCCCGCTTCAGCGCCTCGATGAGGGCCTTGGTGGTGAAGATGTAGTTGCCCATCGAGGCGAAGATGGAGTTGGGATCGTCCGCCAGCCCGGGCGGGGCCGAGGGCTTCTCCAGGAAGCGCTCCACCGTCTGGCCGTCCGAGCCCGGCGTGATCACCCCGAAGGACGAGGACTCGGTGCGCGGCACCCGGATCCCGGCGACCGTCACGCCCGCGCCGCTCTCGATGTGCTGGTCGAGCATCTGGCGCGGGTCCATGCGGTAGACGTGGTCGGCGCCGAAGACGGCGACGTACTCGGGGCGCTCGTCGTAGATCAGGTTCAGCGACTGCAGGATCGCGTCGGCACTGCCCAGATACCAGCGCGGGCCGAGGCGCTGCTGGGCGGGCACGGGCGTCACGTAGTTGCCCAGCAGGTTGGACATCCGCCAGGTGGTCGTGATGTGCCGGTCAAGCGAGTGCGACTTGTACTGCGTCAGGACGCAGATGCGCAGGACACCGGCGTTGACGAGGTTGGACAGGACGAAGTCGACCAGGCGGTACGTACCGCCGAAGGTCACCGCCGGTTTGGCACGGTCGGCGGTCAGGGGCATCAGTCGTTTGCCCTCGCCGCCCGCCAGCACGATCCCCAGGACCGAAGGACCACCACCACGCATGGCCGCTCCCCTCACGCCGATTTCCCGATGCCTGCCCCTGAGCAGTACCCACTAAGCCTGTTTGACGATCTCCTCATAGAGCCGGACCGTGCGGCGGGCCACCGCGTCCCAGCCGAAATCGCCGACCGCGCGCTCCCGCCCGGCCTCGCCCATCCGCCCGGCGGCCTCCGGATCACCCAGAACCGTGTCCATGGCCCGGGCGAGACCCGCCTCGAAATCGTCGCCGGGCGGGACCAGCAGCCCGGTGGTGCCGTCGTCCACGACCTCGGGGATGCCGCCGACCGCCGAGGCCACCACGGGGGTGCCGCAGGCCATCGCCTCCAGGTTCACGATGCCGAGCGGCTCGTACACCGAGGGGCAGACGAACAGGGCGGCGTGCGTCAGGAGCTGGATCACCTCCGGGCGCGGCAGCATCTTCGGTATCCAGAACACGCCGTCGCGGACCCCGCTCAGCTCCCCGAACAGCTCGCGGAACTCCTGGTCGATCTCCGGCGTGTCCGGGGCTCCCGCGCACAGCACGACCTGCGCGGCCGGGTCGATGTCCCGCACCGCGCGCAGCAGGTGGGGCACGCCCTTCTGCCGGGTGATACGCCCGACGAACAGCACGAACGGGCGGGAGCGGTCGAGCCCGATCCGCTCCAGGGCGTCCGTGCCGTGGTCGGGCCGGTAGAGGGCGGTGTCGATGCCGTTGTGCACGACGTGGACCCGCTCGGGGTCCAGCGCCGGGTAGCAGGCCAGGATGTCCTCGCGCATGGCTCCGGAGACTGCGACCACCGCGTCGGCGGCCTCGATCGCGGTGCGTTCGGCCCAGCTGGACAGTTCGTAGCCGCCGCCGAGCTGCTCGGCCTTCCAGGGGCGCAGCGGCTCCAGGGAGTGCGCGGTCATCACATGCGGGATGCCGTACAGCATCTTGGCGAGGTGGCCGCCGAGGTTGGCGTACCAGGTGTGGGAGTGGACCAGCTCGCGGCCCTCCAGGGCGGCGGCCATGGCGAGGTCGACGGAGAAGGTGCGCAGCGCGTCGTTGGTGCCGTCGAGCGCGGACCAGGGGCGGTGGCGCCGCACGCCGTCGGCGCGGCCCTCGCCCCAGCAGTGCACGTCCAGGTCGACGAGCGGTCTGAGCTCGCGGGCGAGGAACTCCACATGGACGCCCGCACCGCCGTAGACATCCGGCGGGTACTCCCGGGTCAGCAGTCCCACTCGCACCCGCAACTCCCTGCTCTCAGCGGCCGTTCCCTTTCATGGTCACCCAGAAGGGGCGCGTGGGGAAGAGCGGGGCGGCCGTGTGAAGCAACAGTCGCCGCAGACGCCCCCGCCGGGCACCCGGTAGTACAGGCAGCAGCTGCGACGCCGGAAGGCGGTGCCTTCGAGGGTCCCGGCGCCGGTGAGCAGGGGGTGGGCGAGGAGTTCCGCGGCCAGGGAGCGGGCCCGGGCGGCGACGTCCGGACGGCCGTGCCGCCGGGCCCAGCGGTCCAGTTCCCGGGCGGCGCCGGCCAGCGCGGAGGCGGCGTTGCCCCGCAGCAGGCCCGGGGGGAGGCGGTGGTGGGCGCGCAGCGACGCCGCAAGCGGGACGAGGTGGCCGTGCAGGACGACGTCCGCGAGGGCCGCAGCGTCCTCCGGGAGGGGCCGTACGTCCGTGAGCCACAGGTCGTCGGGGGCGCTGCCGTCGGCGTCCCAGCGCAGCAGCCGGGCGTCGAGGTCGGGGACGCCGCCGTAGAGCGCGGCACAGCCGAGGGCGATCGACCAGAGTCGGGCCGCGAGTCCCTGGTGGGTGACGGACGCGGCGACACGCGACTCCGGGACCCGCAGGGCGGTCGCGACCTTTCGCACGCGAAAAATCAGAGGATTTACCGATACATCCGGTGCCACTGGGGCGTAGGCCTGTGCGAGAGTGGGAAGAGACCCGGCCGATGCTCCTTCCGTGCGCAGCACGAAGAAGCCGGCGAGCGGGCGGAGCGCGGCAAGGTCGGGGTCGAGGTCCACGAAGAGCAGTAGTACCAAGGCCCCTAAGGGATGCGACCCGGTGGCCCCCGACCGGACTCGCCCACCCTGGGGATGATGGGGGTCCCCTCGTACTCCATCGGCAGTAGGACCCAATGAGTGCTCAGGGACGACGACGGGAAGACCTGGACACGGCAGGGTGTTGGTCATGAAAGCCCACCTTTCGCCGCGCCGGGCCGAGCGCCCCCGCCTGACGCAGAGGATCAGCCGATGAGCGCCCTCGCGTTGTCCGTCCTGCTGTCCCTCGTCTCCGCGTTCGCCTACGCGGGCGGGGCGATCGTGCAGGAGCGGGTGGCGGAGTCCTCGCCGGGCGAGCAGTACGCGCCGCTGCGGCGGCCGGGCTGGTGGGCGGCTGTCGCGCTGAACGGCCTCGGTGGGCTGCTGCACGTGGTGGCGCTGGCGTACGGGCCGCTGAGTCTGGTGCAGCCGCTCGGCGCGCTGACCATCGTGGTGGCCCTGCCCATGGCGGCGCTGTTCGTCGGGCGCAAGGCCGGTGCCACGGCCTGGCGGGGCGCGATCATGGCGACGGTCGGGCTCGCCGGTCTGCTGTCCCTGGTCGCCGCGTCCGACGCGCAGTCCCTGAACACGGCGGAGCGGGTGGCCGTCGCCGTCGTCACGGCCGGTGTGGTCGTGGCGCTGATGATCGCCGCCCGGGCGGCGCACCGGCACCCGGCGGTCCGCAGCATGCTGCTGGCGACCGCCTCCGGTATCGCGTTCGGCATGTCCTCGGTGTTCACCAAGACCGTCGCGGTCGACTGGACCGGCGGTGTGTCGGCGGCGGACGTGCCGTCCCTCGCCGTGATCGGCGTCCTCGCCACGGCCGGCATGCTGCTGTCGCAGGCCTCCTACCGGGGCGCCGGCCTCGCGGCCCCGCTGGCGACGCTGACGGTCGTGAACCCGGTGGTGGCGGCCGCGGTCGGCATCACGATGTTCGGAGAAACCTTCCGCTACGGCACGGCGGGCACGGCGCTCGCGCTGAGCTGCGGCGTGGTGGCCGCGGGCGGCCTGATCCTGCTGACGACGGAGCGGCTCACGCACGGGCAGCCGGACGCGGTTCCCGCCGGATCCACGGAGGCACCGAGCGGGCCGGGTGCGCGGGCCCTGGCGGCCGAAGACCCCCGCCCGGTGCCGGAGCGGACGGGCCGGGCCGGTCTGCCCGGGCCGGTGGGTGGCCCGGAGGGCACGGGCGACGTCCCCGAGCGGGTCCCTGCCGGGGCGCGGGCCGGGCTCACCGGAGGGCGGCTGCTCGTGGAGGACGTGCGGACGCCCGCGGCCACGGCGGCGGTCCTCGTGCCGGGGCGCGACACACCGGCCGTGGTGCTCGTGCCGAGGCCGCAGGAAACGACGACCGTACGCGTACCGGAGCCGGCGACAGCGGGCGCTGTGCACGCGTCCGGAGCGGACGCCCCGGCCGCGGTGCTCGAGCCGAGGCCGCAGGAAACGACGACCGTGCGCGTACCGGTGCCGGCGACAGCGGGCGCTGTGCACGCGTCCGGAGCGGACGCCCCGGCCGCGGTGCTCGAGCCGAGGCCGCAGGAAACGACGACCGTGCGCGTACCGGTGCCGGATACCCCGGCCGCCGTACTGTCGCCACAGCCGGCAGCGACGGCGGCGGTGCTCGCCTCTGGAGCGGCGGACGCACCGGCAGCGGTGATCGTGCCGGGGCCGCAGGCGACAGCTGCCGTCCCCGCGCCGGATTCATCGGCCGCCGCGTCGGGGCCGAGGGGTGCGGCGGACGTGCTCGCGCCGGAGCCGATGGCGGCGGCGGCGACGGCGGCGGCGGCCCCCGTGGGTCTACCGGACACACCGGCCGCGGTGCACCTGCCAGGGCCCGAGACAACGGCGGCTGCCGGAGCGGAGACCCCGTACGAGAACGGGGAATCGTCGGTGGCGGCGGCCTCCGGCGACGATCGCCCGCTCTCCTACGTGCCCTTCTACGGCATCCCGTACGTCCCGTTGCCCGTGATCGACCGCCACCGCATGCGGGTCAGATCCTGACGCCGCCGGCCCGGAGGTACGCCACCGGGTCGACGTCCGAACCGAAACCGGGCCCCGTCCGCACCTCGAAGTGCAGATGCGGGCCCGAGCTGTTTCCGGTGGAGCCCGAGCGGCCGATGCGCTGACCGGCGCTCACCGACTGCCCGTCCCGCACGGAGATCGCCGACAGGTGGGCGTACTGGCTGTAGCGGCCGTCGGCGTGCCGGACCACGACCTGGTAGCCGAACGAGCCGCCCCATCCCGCGCTGACGACGCTGCCCGCCGCGACCGACTTGACCGACGTGCCCGTGGGCACGGGGAAGTCGATGCCGGTGTGGTAGCCCTTCGACCAGGAGGAGCCCGCCTTGCGGTAGGGCGTCCCGAGTGAGGCGCCGACGGGGGCGACGAGGCCCTGCCGGGTGGCCGTGGACCGACCGGCGCGCTCCTTGCCCTCGTCCTGGGACCGCTCCTTGGAGCGCTCCTTCGGCCGCTCTTTGGCGCGGTCCTGGACCGGCTTCTTCGTCGAGGGTTTCGCCGACGGCGCCGGCCGGTGCGCCGGCCTCGTCTTCGTGGCGCCCTCGCCGCGCAGCGCGAGGCGCTGGCCGGGCACGATCAGATCGGGGTCGGACCCAATGGCCGAGCGATTGGCCGCGTACAGGCCCCGCCAGCCGCCCCGGACGTCCTGGTCGTCCGCGATGCCGGAGAGGGTGTCGCCGTGGACCACGGTGTACATCTCCGCGTTGCCCGCCCGGGACTGCGGCGTGGACTGCGGCCGTACGTCCTCGATCGAGGTCTTCTTCTTCGTGTCCTTCTGCTTCGTGCGCTCGGCGGCCGGCCGGAGGTCGGGCTCGCCGCCGCCCCGGGTCAGTCCGGCCCGTACCGAGCAGACCGGCCAGGCGCCCGGGCCCTGCCCGTCGAGTACCTTCTCCGCGACGGCGATCTGCTGGTCCTTGCTCGCCAGGTCCGCGCGGGCCGCGTAGGCCCGGCCGCCGTAGGCCTCCCAGGTGGACTGGGTGAACTGCAGTCCGCCGTAGAAGCCGTTGCCGGAGTTGATGCTCCAGTTGTTGGTGGACTCGCAGGCGGCGACCTTGTTCCAGGTGTCCATGTCCGCCGCCTGGGCGGCGCCGGCGCCCAGGAACGGCAGTGCCATGCCCGCGCCGCCCGCAGTGACGGTGAGTGAGGCGCGGTTGATCCTGTTCGGCTGATACCGGCGGTGCCGGCCGCGTACGGCCATCGAAAGCCCCCCTAGACATGCGTCAGGAGGGGCAAAAGTAAGCGCTGCGAACCGGCCAGAACAAGACGGCTTTTCGCCGCCCGGGAGCCCAAATGGCCGGTATGAGGCCCCTGTTGCGCGACGTGCGCCACGGTGGTGCACCGTGGACGGCACACGGTGCGCGGGTGCGCCGTGCGCGAGGACGCGTACGACGGCTGAGTGCGACGGGGCTCTCGTCCGTATCAGCCTGCGCCACGCCGTGCGACCCGGGCGTGCGGACGAAGTAGCGGCACGTAAGGATGGTCGCCGGGGATGCCCGAGGGCACCACCCACCGGCAGCACCGATACCGAGGTCTTTAGGAGCGAACCGAATGAGCAGTACAGCGCAGATCGGCGTCACAGGTCTCGCGGTCATGGGCCGCAACCTCGCCCGCAACTTCGCCCGCAACGGCTACACGGTCGCGGTGCACAACCGGACGCCCGCGCGCATGCACGCCCTGGTGGAGGAGTTCGGCGGCGAGGGGGAGTTCGTCGCGTGCGAGAGCGCGAAGGACTTCGTGGCGGCGCTGGAGCGGCCGCGGCGCCTGGTCGTGATGGTGAAGGCCGGTGAGCCCACGGACGCGGTGATCCAGGAGTTCGCGCCGCTGCTGGAGCCCGGCGACATGATCATCGACGGTGGCAACGCGCACTTCGCGGACACCCGGCGCCGGGAGCGCGACCTGCGCGAGCAGGGCATCCACTTCGTCGGCATGGGCGTCTCCGGCGGCGAGGAGGGCGCGCTGAACGGCCCGAGCATCATGCCGGGCGGCCCGAAGGAGTCCTACGACTCGCTCGGCCCGATGCTGGAGAAGATCTCGGCGAAGGCCGCCGACGGCTCACCGTGCGTGTCCCACGTCGGTCCCGACGGTGCCGGGCACTTCGTGAAGATGGTGCACAACGGCATCGAGTACGCGGACATGCAGCTGATCGGTGAGGCGTACCAGCTGCTGCGGGACGTCGCCGGGTACTCCCCCGCCGAGATCGCCGAGATCTTCCGGACCTGGAACCGGGGCCGTCTCGACTCGTACCTGATCGAGATCACGGCCGAGGTGCTGTCGCACGTGGACGCGGAGACGGGCAAGCCGTTCGTGGACGTGGTGGTCGACCAGGCCGAGCAGAAGGGCACCGGCCGCTGGACCGTGCAGATCGCGCTGGACCTGGGCGTGCCGGTGTCCGGCATCGCCGAGGCGGTGTTCGCGCGCTCCCTGTCGGGCCACGCGGCCCTGCGGGACGCCTCGCGCGAGCTGGCCGGCCCGAAGGCGCAGCCGCTGAGCGAGGCGGAGGCCCGGGCGTTCGCTGACCGGGTCGAGCAGGCGCTGTACGCGTCGAAGATCGTGTCGTACACGCAGGGCTTCCACGAGATCGACGCCGCCCGTGGTGAGTACGGCTGGGACATCGACCTCGGCGCGGTGTCCGCGCTGTGGCGGGGCGGCTGCATCATCCGCGCGGCGTTCCTGGACCGGATCCGCGCCGCGTACGACGCCCGGCCCGACCTGCCGAGCCTGCTGTCGGACGCGACGTTCGCGCAGGAGATCGGGGACGCCCAGGACGACTGGCGCGAGGTGCTGGTCGCCGCGACCCGCCAGGGCGTGCCGACGCCCGGGTTCGCCGCGGCCCTCGCCTACTACGACGCCCTGCGCGCGGAGCGGCTGCCGGCGGCGCTGACGCAGGGACAGCGGGACTACTTCGGTGCGCACACGTACCGCAGGGTCGACCGTGACGGGTCGTTCCACACGCTGTGGGGCGGGGACCGGTCGGAGACCTCCGCGTAAGGACTGCCGCCGAGGGACGTGAGCGGGGCGGTGGACGGCACGGGATGCCGTCCACCGCCCCGCTCGCGTACGGGTCGGGATCGGGGGTCAGGACAGGGGTGGTCCGGGCTCCGGGCTCGGGACGGGATCCGGCCCCGGGGGGATCGGGGACGGGTCGGGGCCCGGCACGGGGCCGGGAGCCGGGGGCGCCGGTGGAGTGGGCGCCGGTGGGGGCGGGGTCGGCTCCGGGCCCGGCGGGGGCTGTGGGTTCGGCACCGGGTCGGGGTGCGGCTCCGGGCGCTGGGGATCCGGGCCCGGGGTCGGCGCCGGCGGCACGGGGTCGGGAATCGGGTTCGTCATCAGATCCTCCAGCCAGTGGGACGACTCCGGCTCTGGACTACTCCCCCGCCTACCCGGCCCCCGCCTCGGCAGTCACTCCCCGGCGGGACCGGGAGGGGACCAGGTGGGGGTAGGGGGGCCGGGACGATGCGCGTGGCGAGGCTGGCCCGGTTCAGGAGCGGCCGGGGCGGTGCGCGCGGCGGGGGTAGCCCCGTTCAGAAGCGGCCGGGGTGGGCCCGCAGCCAGTCCTTCGCCGCCGCCAGCAGGTCCTGGCCGGCCGGCGAGGCCTCGTCGGGGTGGCGTTCGATCCACCGGGTGACGTAGGGGCAGAGCGAGGCGACCGCGCTGTGCTCGCGATCGGCGAGGGCGAAGAGCTCGCGCGCGAGCGAACCGGCGATGCCCTTGCCCTCGTGGGCCGGCTCGACGATCGTGTGGACGGGCACGAGTGCCCGCTCGGGGCTTTCGAGCACGAAGTACTCGATGTGGCCGACGACTTCACCGCCGGACACGGCCTCCAGCCGGCCCGCCGCCCGGTCGTCACGGATCTCCGGGTCGCTCACGACACGCTCCTGTCCCCTGTACGTCGGTCAGGCTCGGACGGCCTGCGGGCTGCGCTGCTGGTCCGAACCGGGCACCGGCTCGGACGGGTCCGCGCCCAGGGCCACGATCCGGTTGTCGCGGTCCACGTGCACGACCCGGGGGGTGAGTGCCCGCGCCTCGGCGTCCGTCACCTGGGTGTAGCTGATGATGATCACCAGATCGCCGGGGTGGACGAGATGGGCGGCGGCCCCGTTGATCCCGATCACGCCGGATCCGCGCTCCCCCTCGATGACGTACGTCTCCAGCCGGGCGCCGTTGGTGATGTCGACGATGTGCACGAGCTCGCCGGGCAGCAGATCGGCGGCGTCGAGCAGGTCGGCGTCGATGGTCACGGATCCCACGTAGTGCAGGTCGGCCTGGGTGACGGTGGCTCGGTGGATCTTGGACTTGAACATAGTACGCAACATCGGGGCACTCCCACAAGTAGGCTCCCTGCCTGCATTTTTGCAGGTCAAGGGCTGTTTCCACACCCTACAACGAGTCGCATGTTCGGGCAGCTGTCCCCAGGTTCTTCAGGACTCATGCTGACCACTTGCTGACTTTCCTGACGCCCCGTCAGGTAGCCGGGGAAGGCTTCGCTCACTCTCGCGGACCCCACCGTGGCGACGGCCCAAGCCTACGCAGCACCCCCCGAAGGACGTCCGTGATCACCGTCACGCAGACGGTCTGGACGGTAGTCAGGAGCGAAGGCGCTCGACCGGAAGTCGGACCACGCGCCGCCATGGGACAGCTGGCCCACGCCCCTCGTATCCCGCCTCAAAGGAGGAGGCGCCCACAGCTCTATGAATCTGAGTGGCCGAAGCAGCGCGGCAACATAGCGGCGGATCGCCGGTTAGCCAAACCGGCGATTCTCACGACCATGGCTGTGGCTCGTCCGGTGACTCTTGGCGGTGGCACAGGGCGGGTGTCAAGGACGTTTGAAATTCGGCCAGAGCAGAGCGCGAGCCGCTGCCGCGATCAGACTCACCATTCATCCTGCCGCTGGCTGTCAGCGATCACCTGGCGTTCACCACGTACGCGGATGCCCAGCCGGACCATGCAGTGCACATTCGGCGACGCGGCAATGGCGGTTCGGCGGAGTGGACGCTGTCGCCCCTGGGCGAGGAAGGTGCGTACGAGCTTGCCTTCAAGCTGCCGAAGCAGGTGGAGGACTGGATCAGTGACGTCGAGGGGAAGGAGCGGCGGCGCACCCTAGTGGCCTGAGTCGAAGATTCGTCGTTGGTTGGGGCATGAGTCGTCCGGGTCCGAAGATTCCGCCGTTGTCGGTGACTGATGCTCAACGAGCCGTGCTGGAGGGATGGGTGCGTCGTCGCACGACGGCCCAGGCACTGGCCCAGCGGTCGCGGATCGTGCTGGAATGCGCCGAGGGGCACTCGATCATGGAGGTGTCCCGCAGGCTGGGGATCACCCCGGACACGGTCCGCACCTGGCGGCGGCGTTTCATCGAACGGGGCCTGGACGGCCTGTCCGACGAGCCACGGCCCGGTGTCCCGCGGAAGATCACCGACGCGGACGTCGAGCGGGTCATCGTGAAGACGCTGGAGGAGAAGCCGAAGAACGCCACCCACTGGTCGACCCGGTCGATGGCGGCGGCCACCGGCATGTCCCAGTCCGCTATCTCGCGGATCTGGCGGGCGCTCGCGCTGGCCCCGCACCGCTCGCAGACGTTCAAGCTGTCCACGGACCCTCTGTTCATCGACAAGGTCCGTGACGTGGTCGGGCTCTACCTGGACCCTCCGGAGAAGGCCCTCGTCTTGTGCGTGGACGAGAAGTCGCAGATCCAGGCCCTGGACCGGTCCCAGCCCGTGTTACCGATGGTTCCCGGGGTTCCCGAGCGTCGCAGCCACGACTACGTCCGGGCCGGCACCACCACCCTGTTCGCGGCCCTGGAGGTCGCCACAGGGAAGGTGATCGGCTCTCTGCACCGCAGGCATCGGGCCGTGGAGTTCAAGAAGTTCCTGGCCAAGCTGGACAAGGAGGTGCCCGCCGACCTGGACGTGCACCTGATCCTGGACAACTACGTCACCCACAAAACGCCGGTCATCAAGAAGTGGCTGCTGGCGCATCCCCGTTTCCATCTGCACTTCACGCCGACGAGTTCGTCCTGGCTGAACCTGGTGGAGCGGTGGTTCGCCGAGCTCACGCAGAAGAAGCTCAAGCGGGGTGTTCACCGCTCCGTCCAGGCCCTTGAACGCGACATCCGGTCCTGGCTTGCCGACTGGAACGACAACCCACGACCGTTCGTCTGGACGAAGACCGCCGACGAGATCCTTGACAAAGTCGCGGCCTACTGCCGACGAATCTCTGACTCAGGTCACTAGTGACCTGAGTCAGAGATTCGTCGTTGGTTCGGTATGAGTCGTCCGGGTCCTAAGATTCCGCCGTTGTCGGTCACTGACGCCCAGCGGGCTGTGCTGGAGGGCTGGGTGCGTCGTCGTTCGACGGCTCAGGCTCTGGCCCAGCGCTCATATCATGGAGGTGTCCCGTCGGCTGGGGGTCACTCCGGACACGGTCCGCACCTGGCGGCGGCGCTTCCTGGAACGGGGCCTGGACGGTCTGTCCGACGAGCCGAGGCCCGGTGTCCCCCGCAAGATCACCGATGCGGATGTCGAGCGCGTCATCGTCAAGACGCTCGAGGAGAAGCCGAAGAACGCCACTCACTGGTCGACCCGATCGATGGCCGCGGCCACGGGCATGTCCCAGTCCGCGATCTCGCGGATCTGGCGGGCGTTCGCCCTGGCCCCGCACCGTTCGGAGACGTTCAAGCTCTCCACCGACCCTTTATTCATCGACAAGGTCCGTGACGTGGTCGGGCTCTATCTGGACCCGCCGGAGAAGGCCCTGGTGCTGTGCGTGGACGAGAAGTCGCAGATCCAGGCCCTGGACCGGTCGCAGCCCGTTCTGCCGATGGTGCCCGGCGTTCCCGAGCGCCGCAGCCACGACTACGTCCGGGCCGGCACCACCACCCTGTTCGCGGCCCTGGAGGTCGCCACAGGGAAAGTGATCGGCTCCCTCCACCGGCGGCACCGGGCCGTGGAGTTCAGGAAGTTCCTCACCAAGCTGGACAAGGAGGTGCCCGCCGGCCTCGAGGTGCACCTGATTCTCGACAACTACGTCACCCACAAGACGCCCGCCATCAAGCAGTGGCTGCTGGCGCATCCGCGCTTCCACCTGCACTTCACGCCGACGAGCTCGTCCTGGCTATACCTGGTGGAGCGGTGGTTCGCCGAGCTCACACAGAAGAAGCTCAAGCGAGGCGTCCACCGCTCCGTCCAGGCACTCGAACGCGACATCAGGTCCTGGCTCGCCGACTGGAACGAGCACCCCAGGCCCTTCGTCTGGACGAAGACCGCAGACGAGATCCTCGACAAAGTCGCCGCCTACTGCCGACGAATCTCCGACTCAGGTCACTAGAACCAAGGGGTCAGTTCCGTCATGCGCGTTCGCGTCGCCACCACCGTACTCGGCATCACCGCCGCCCTCCTCGCCGTGCCCGCCTGCTCCACCGACACCACCGGGTCCAAGCACCAGACCCCCTCCTCCCGTACGGGAAAGTCGGCCGACGCCGTCCAGAAGCCGGCCGCGCTCTCCTCGGCCGCGCTCGAGTCCCGCCTGCTCGACCCGCGCGACCTCGGCAGCGGCTACCTCCCCAAGCCGGAGCGTCCGGCCAGCACGAAGACGTCACCGTCATCGGCTGCCCGGCCCTGAGCGAGCTGGGTGGCGACGCGGCGACTGGCGGCACGCTCGCCTTCCCGCACAAGGCGAAGGCGGACTTCACCTACGGCGGCAGCTCCTCGGAGATCTCCGAGGAGCTGTACAGCGACAGCCCGAAGAAGCTCTCCGACGGCATCGACCGGATCTTCGACGCCATGACCGGCTGCCTGACCTATCAGGTCGTCGCGGGCGGCACCCCGGTCGACGTGACCTCGCAGAAGCGCCCGCACCCCACGCCAGCGGTGACGAGCGGTGGAGCCAGCTTCTGACGTTTATCGCCGGGGGACGGAGCACCGTGGTCAAGCAGACCGCGATCCGCGACGGCAACCTGCTGCTGGTCGTCTCCGGCTCCCCGGCCCTCGTCGACCGCCACCTCGACAAGGCCCTCGACAAGGCCACGGCAACGAGCTGACCTGCGTGCACGTCACGCTGCTGCCTCCGACCACCGCAGGTCGGGGGCAGCAGTTCGTTACTGGCTGACGCGTTGAGCGGCGCGAGCGGCTTGGCCTGGTACCCAGGCTCGGACCTGGCCGGGCTGGAAGCAGAGCACGTTCGGGTTGTGACTGTGCGGCCCGTAGCCGCTGCAGGCGTTCACGAGCAGGTACGCGCCTGCGGGAACGTGCCAGTTCCAGAACCAGGCGTCCTGCTGCCGCCCGGTGTCGCACCAGGTCACGACAGCTTTGGAGCCACGGCGGCCGTGCTGGTAGACCCGCGACACATGGAGGAGTTGCCCCTGCCCGGAGCTTCAGTGCTGCTGAAATGCCTGCCACTGCGCCGCGAGGGCAGCCGTACGCTTGCGGCGTGAACGGACCGTCAACGCGCTCGTCACGGCGACGATGAGAGCGATGACCATAAAGGCGCCGGGGCTGGGGGCATTGCCGCATCCTGCATCGTTCCATCAACGGGCGGCAACTCTTCCTGGCATCGAACCCCGAACGGCCACTTCACCCGAGAAGCAAGAAAGTCCGGCACCCCCAACTGGGAGGGTGCCGGACTGCGATCGTCGAGAGTTGTGCGCGGGACGTTAGATGGCCGGCGCGCGCAGGAGGCGCTCCTGGGTGGCCTCGGGCAGCACCCGCCGCAGGACCGGTGCGGTCGAGCTGAGGGAGGCGGCGAAGGCGGCGACGAGATCGTGCGGGACGCTGGCAGCGAACGATGCCGCCCACAGACACGGTGCGCCGAGCGCGGGCTCGGCCCACGCCTGCCATCCGGCCGGTCCCGTCTCGTCGTCCTCGGCGGACAGGGCCCGCGTGTCGGCGTCCTGGATGAGGGGCGGGACCTCACCGAGGCTGATGTGCGAGGTGAACATCGGGTCCGTCGCCGCCGCCTCGGGTTGGTCGATGTCGCGGAACCATCCGTGGGCGGCGACAGCGTCAAGGACCAGCTCGGATCCGGCGAGCGGCACGGCCGGCTGGTCGCTTGCGTCGAGCGCGATGAGGAAGTCGACCACCGCCTCGCCGGGGACGTCACGGGTGAAGTAGGCCGACCACTGGGCGAGCGGGCTGCTCGCCTCGGCTCGGGCGGAGATCTGCCAGGCGATCGGCAGCTCGCCCAGGTGGAACGGCTCGTCCGCCAGGCCCCACTGGGCCCAGCGCAAAGCGTCGGGGCTGATGTGCAGGACGGTGCTGCGCAAGACCTGGCGGTCCTCCGGCGCCTCGTCCGGCTCGTGCCGTCCGCGGACGATCGTCAGGCTCGTCCAACCCAGGCCGGCGAGCGCGTCGGCGACGACGTCGTAGAGGCGTCCATCGTCACCGGCCAGGTGCCGGGGGCCGACCCAGAACGCGGGTTGGCCGCCGCGCGGGGTGGACGAGTCGGGCGGGAAGTCAGGGTACAGGGGCGCCTCCAAGGGCTCGGTGCGGGTCTAGTTGCCGCCGGCGCGGCGCCGTGGGCGGCGCGGGGGCGCCTGGACGGGGCCCTGCCACGTCAGCTCGATGGCGACCTCCGGCGGAAGGTGGCCGAGCTGTGCGTCCTCGTCACGCCCTTCGGCGAGGTAGACGACGGTCCGGTCGGTCTCGTCGACCGACTGCAGGACCTGCGCCAAGCGGTGCGCCATCGGGAAGAACGGGTTCATGGCCTGGCGGACCGGAGCACTCCGGTCGCAGCCGGACAACAGGTCAATGAGATCGCCGACGGTCATCTCCGGGGACGTCACGAACAGCCTCCTGGGGCGCGGGGAAAACAGGGCAGTGGAACGGGACGGGCCGGCCTTCGGTATGGCCAGCGCTCACAGGGCGGGCATTACGCGTCGGTGTCCGCGCTGTCAGAGGCAGCGTGAGGTCTCCAGCACGCGCGCTACGGTCGCGGCGACGATGTCGGCCGGCGTCTCGGTATCGAACGACAGGTGGTAGCCGCGGACCTTGGCGGTGCCGGTGACGGCGATCTTCCATCCCTCGCCGTCCGTGCCGAGGCGGCCGAGCGGGAACCATCCGAGGTAGAACCGGCCGTCCTTGGAGCTTCTCCGAACTACCGGGGCGTCCCGTGGTCAGGTGGTCCTGCGGGGAAGGGGCCGGTCTGGGGCCGGAGAACCGCTGTGAACGGCGCGGGTGTTAGCTTCCTTCCCGTGTTAAGACACCAGGACGAGACCAGGGCGGCCTATGACGGGGTCGTCGATCTGTATGCGTCGATGTTCGCTAATCGGTTGGAGACGCAGCCGTTCGCACGGAACATGATCGGCACCTTCGCCGAGCTCGTGCGTGGGACGGGGAACTTGCGGGCAGCCGACGTCGGGTGCGGACCCGGCCATTTGACGGCCATGTTGCACGACTTGGGGCTGGACGCCTTCGGGCTCGACCTCTCCCCCGCTATGGTCGCCCACGCCCGGCGGGCCCATCCGGCGCTGCGGTTCGACGAAGCGCGAATGGAGGCCCTGCCGGTCGAGGACGGCGCGCTCGGCGGAGTGCTGGCCCACTACTCGATGATCCATACCCCACCTGGAGAATTGCCCGCGCTACTCGCTGAGCAGGTGCGTGTCCTGGCACCAGGGGGCCTGCTCCTGGCGTCCTTCTTCGGAACCGAAGGGTCGGAGCCTGTCCGCTTCGACCACAAGGTGGCGCCTGCCTATAGCTGGCCGGCGGAGCAGTTTGCCGAGTTGCTGGCCGGGGCCGGACTCGTCACGGTGGCTCGGTTGCTCCACGACCCGGCGTCTGAGCGGGGCTTCCTCGACACCCACCTGCTGGCCCGCCGCCCGTAGAACGTGGCCCGTGGCCGAGGTCGGGGTGGTGTAGATCATCCACGTGGATGAAGCTCGTCCAAGTGCCGCGTTCGGTGGCGGTGTCCGCTGAGCACGCCGGAGTGACAGCTGTTCAGTCACGCAGGCCCCGGCGGGTTGGCCGCCGCAGTGGTGCGAGCAACGATCTCCCGGAAGGTAGGAATTCCCAGGTCGACAGACTCCTGCTTCCGGGAGGTCTGGGCGTCGAGTTGGGCAAGTTTCTCCTCGGCGTGGGTCAGGCTGCTCTGCAGCCCCTCGATCTCGCCGAGCCAGCCTTCCCTTTCGGCTTCCAAGATGCGCGTGAGGAGGTTGTCGCGGATTTCGACAAGCCGGGGACGCTCTGTCGCGTGGACGATCAGGACGGGGCATCTGACACAAGCGTGTTCGTGAGCACAGTCAGTTCCGTATGCGCGGCCGCAGTCGCCCAGGGCGAGCTTGCGGCGCTCAAAGTGCCCGAGAAACTCTCCCCATTCCTCAGGAGTGACGGTGCGCTATTCATCGGCAGGTCGCAGAGCCCGGCGCCGGGCGATGAACGCTCGATGTGCTTCGATGGCATCAGTGGGGTAGATCGCGGCGTATCCCATCGTCGTTCCGATGTGGTCGTGACCAGCGATGACCTGGGCGATGTGAGGTGGCAGGCCGTTGAGGATGGAGTCCGTGATGAAGATCCGGCGGAAGTCGTGGGGCTGAAAGATGAGGGGGGGCACCCGCGCTGTCCGTCAGACCTGAGGCCAACAAGGTGACGTCGAGTCCCCGACGGATCGACGCTGGCGACAGCGGACGCAGGTACCCACTGGAGCGATCCTGGAACAGGAGAGGCATCGGCGGGTTCCAGACCCGTTCGTAGTGGTCATAACTACGAACAACGGGAACTCTCCCGTCCGATTTTCGGACTCGAGAGACGACCGTACTCAACACGTCCGCCAGCTCCGGCGTGACCAAGACAAGTCGCTCTTGGTCCGTCTTCGACGGGGCGATCTGCAAGAGCGGAACGGTCTGACCGGTGGTGGGCAGCTTGTAGCTGACGATGCTGTGATGCCCCAGCTCGAGGAGTTCCTCGATGCGGATGCCGGTGTGCCGCAAGATCTCGATGGCAGCCCACGCCCAGAATGCGCTGCGCTCCTCACCCGCGAATGAGCGCCGGGTGCCCTTCGCATCCCAAGCATGAATCGGGCGCCCGTCAGCGCACTTGCTGAAGCGCGGAACCCTGAACGTCTCACCAAGCACGCTGAAATCCGAACCGAGTGGGGCTGCGTTGAGTGCATCGAGACGCATCGTGGCCTCTTTCAACAGGCGGTGAGCCGTCTTCACCAGCGTGGGCAGCGCCGGCAGGCGCTCGCGAGTACGTTGGTCCATGCGGGCCTTGAGCTGCTTCTCAGCCTTTCTTCCCGAGCACTCGGCTTCGCTGATCGGGCAGGGCGCCACCCAGGCAGCCCACTGGCCGGGGTCCTCCACTGCCCACTCCGCCAGGTCCAGGTAGAAGGCTCTGACCTGGTTTTGATCCCGATCGCACCTCGGCGTGGCTCTGTGAAATCACGAAATGATCCGTCAGGCAGACGCTTGCGGACGGTCTTCGTGGCCAGGCGGACCTTCCAAGCAGTGATCACCTCGGCAGGAAGCCGAAGAGAGTCGATGCCCGGATGATGCCGCTCCAGGTCACCCCAGAACCGAAGCGCCAGCGAGATCGTGAGCGCCTGCAGCGTCGTGAAGTCGAGCCCTACGGACCGATGGGAGAGGTAGGCGACCAAGAGATCGCGGATCGGACGGCACTGCAGTTCGTAGCGGTCGACAAGGTCTGCCGGGGTGAGTTGCCCGGTACGGTTCGAGATCCGGAACAGCGTGTGCGGTGCGTCTGCTGGAAAGAGACCCAAGTCGCGTAGCCAGGTATAGGCGAGCTGGATCCGTCCATTGCTGTTGCTC
The DNA here is from genome assembly GCF_014648995.1 of Streptomyces massasporeus. GTDB lineage: Bacteria > Actinomycetota > Actinomycetes > Streptomycetales > Streptomycetaceae > Streptomyces > Streptomyces massasporeus. The sequence continues at coordinate 385,963 of NZ_BMSE01000001.1, forward strand.
GGATTCTTGCTTTGCCAGAGCAGCAGGTCGCCGACGACGATGTCCTCGATAGTGCCGCCATGGCAAGCCATGATCTCCGCAATGGTCTTCAGCCCGGACGAGATATTCGCAGCCGAGATGTTGGTCGGCAGTGAAGCCCTCAAGCGGGCGAACCCCTCGGGGTCGCGTGTGGTCTCCAGCGCCGGCCGAAGATGCCGCGATCTTGACCCGATGAGGAATTCCGGGTCGGGTCTGACGGCATCCGCGCAGAGCAGCGCCAGCACACCGACGAGGAGCGTTTCACGGCGAGATACTCGCCCTTCCGGGCGGGCCCAGGCTGCGAAGTCATCCCTCCATCCCTACGACGCAATGTGCTGGCCGTGTGCAGGGCTCCTCTGCCACCGCTGTTGCCAGGTTTCTCCCGGAAAGGTCATCAGCCAGTCGAGCAGGAGGCGTGCCCCGAACATCCGATTCGCCTGGGCGCTGGGTTCCACAACTCGTAGCGGTGGGCGAGCCAGCCGCTCAAGGACCTCTTCACGAGTGATCGAGGTCGCTTCCCACGTGCTTGGTCTTTCCCGATGCGGGAATCGGTTCATCAGCGTGAGCGCTTCGGCGCCCACCATGCTTGTGACCCGCGGAACGAAGCTCGAGCCGACGTGGGTCGCAGTGCTCGTCATGACGCGTCCCGGCCGAAGAGGATGGACAAGGAGTCGGGGTTGTAGGACGGCTCGTCAACAGGCACAGGAGTCTCCTCGCGTCGCTTCTCCTGGCGGGCGTGGTGGGCAAGGCCGGCTCTGATGACGTCGTCCCTGGTCGGACGGTTGTAGATGTCCAGGGTCGACAGGTACTTGTGGCCGAGGATCTTCTGCACGTAAACCGGTGGCATGTTCGGGTCATCGAGCATGAGGAACGTCGCCGTGTGCCGCAGATCGTGAAGGGTCCAGTTGGCGCCCAGGAGATCGTTGGCGCGGTTGAACATCATGCGTGCCGCGTCGTACTCCAGCGGCCGCCATGGGCGCCGCAGCGTCCACCACAGCGGATGATGGCGGCCCCGAGGGACGCCTTTCTTCCAGGCGGACTCTTGGTAGAGCCGCAGCCAGACGAACGCGTCCGGGGTGGCGGCCAGGTCCTGGTAGTCGCGGGTGCCCTTGCGGATCACACTGACGGTCTGCTCGCCGACGACCGCGCCGCCCTGCTTGACCGTGAGTAGCTCCTCGGCTCGGGCGCCAGTGGCGACCCAGAAGGCCAGCAAGGCGCGGTCACGATGAGAACGGAGCCCGGCGAAGACCTTGGTGTACATCTCGTCGGGAATCCGCCGTGGGACCCGCTGCGGAACGGTCGGCCGGTACAGGCCCGTGCGTCGGTTCCGGTGCTTCTTCCCGCCATCACGCTGTGTCCCGAGCTGGGACAAGCGGCGCCCACGGACCAACGGGAAGGGGTTCACGAGCAACGAACCGGTGTTTTCATCCAGATGGAAGTTGTAGAACTCCCGCAGCACCGTCTCGCAATGAGCACGGGTTGCCGGTGAGTACTTGGTCCCGACCGTGGGTTTACCCGTCACCGGATTCGGCGTCCCCGGTGCCGGCCTGTCGCTGCGAGGCGGCGGGACCTTGGAGAGAGCCCTGCCGCGATGGCGCCAATGGACACGTTTCGGCTTGTCCGCCACCTTCATCCACAACATGAAGTCCCGGGCATCTTCCCGGGTCGCACGGTCCCACTCGATCCCGAGCGCCCATAAGAACCGGAACCAACGCAGCAGATCCATGCCGTACGAACGTGGCGTCAACGGCGAGCTGTTCCTCGCCATCAGCTCCTTGAGGTAGAGCGCAGCGGGCTCGACCGGCCTCCCGCGTCCATCCAGCACCCTGTACGGCTCCCAGAGATCTCCCGTCTTCAGCAACTGGCCTAACTCAGGCAGGACAAAGTTCCTCAGGTCCCTTCCGGACCGCTGCTCATCAAACACCCCGGGAAGCTAGCAGATACCCGGTCTGACCTGCGAAGACAGCTGAGTTAGTTCGGTTAACAGGCCCGACCCTCCACCGTGGCTTTTGCCCGCGCTGCGGGACACACCTCGTCTCCGCCGCCGACGATTCAGTCATGATCATGGTGACAACGTTCAGCCTCAATGAGCAGAGCGGCCTGGAGCCTGTCGGGCACAGCTTCCGCGAGTCAGCCGCGCCTTGGATGACCGTAACCCTCGCCCCCGACCCGCTCCACCAGTAGCGGCATTACAGCTGTTTCCCGGACCGCGCAGCGGCTGAGATAGAGGCGACGGCGAATCACGGCACCCCTCCGGTCCAGCGTAGTCAGTTCGGGTGCCGTCCGATCAAGCCCAGCACCTCGTCCGTAGTCCGTACGTCGCCGAATGACCGGTAGATCGTGTGCAGCGCAGCGTTGTGGTCCTGGTCGCGCCGGGCCGCATTGGCGTCGGCGACCATCAGCACGCGCAGGCCCGTGGTGGCCGCGTCCCGGGCCGAGGATTCGCAGCAGACGTTCGTGAGTGTGCCCGTGATGAGGACGGTGTTGATACCGCGCTCCGCCAGCAGTCCTGGTAGCGGCGAGCGTCCGGGGAAGAAGGCGCTGTGGGCGGTCTTCTCCACCACGAGGTCGCCTTGCCGGGCGTCGAGGGCGTGCCACAGGCGCGAGCACAGTGAGCCTTCGCCTCCTGTCGCCGCGAACGTCTGGCTGACTGCCGGTCCATAGAACTCGCTGCTAACGCTCCCGAGTGGTGCCTCGTTCGCTGGCAGCACCCAGGCGACCGGGCCGCCAACTGTGCGCAGTGCATCAGCGATGCGGTTGATGTTGGGCACGACGCCGCGGACGTACGGATTCGCCTCGACGAAGAAGGACACCATGTCGATCACGATCAGCGCAGTGCGCACCGGGTCGAGGCTCTCGTACGCGTGCCGCCTGCCGCGCCTCTCCTCCTGCCGCGCGTACTCCCGGGGTTCGATCCGCCAGGCGTGGATCTTGGAGTCGGTCTGCATACATCCCTCGGTCGGCTGGCCCGTGACTGGGACGATCATGCCCTCCGTGACCGATCAGCACGCCGACTCCGCCTCTCGGCTACGTGTCATGCCGGGGAGCGAAGAGGGGTCGATCACTGCGGCAGCGTAACGAGGCCCGCGCGCGCTCGTGGACGACAGAGCCCCGGATTCCAGGCTGTGGAATCCGGGGGCTCTGAGTCGTGGAGAGGTGTGGAGTGCGGGTCAGCTCTCGGTGGAGTCGTCGGTGTGACTGTCCGTGCGGCTGCGGCGCGCCAGGAGGAGACCGCCTCCGCCCGCTGCGATTAGCACGGCCGCGCCGCCGATCAGCCACGGTGTGGCGTCGGCTCCGGTGTGGGCGAGGGAGCCCGTCGGCGCCTTCGGCGTGGAGTCCCCGACCGGGGTCGCGGCCACGGGCGAGGAGTCGGCATCCGGTGTGTCACTGCCCGAGGCGGAGGGCGTGGCCCCTCCGGTACCGCTGCTCGGCTTGCCCGGACTGGACGGGGAGTCGGTGGGCTTGTGCGTCGGCTTGTCTGAGGGGTCGGGCTTCGGGTCGGTGGCTGTCTTGGCGTTGGTGACGGTCACGGTCACCGGGGCGCCGGGGCCCGCAGTGAACGTCTTCGTCGGCTTGTAGAGGTCGTAGCCGGCGGGGGCCTTGATTTCCTTGACCCAGAACTGAGTCCTGCGGCTCGACACGGGCAGTTCTCCGGAGGCCGTGCCCTTGGCGCCCGTGGTCAGGGTGAGCAGCGTCGAGGTGCCGGTGCCGATGTTCACGGTCGCGCCGGGCAGGAGCTTGCCGGTCTTGTCGTCTTTGGCCTGCAGGAGGACCTTGGCGGCCTTGAACGGGTCGGTGATCGTCAGCCGGGTGGCGGTGCCGGGGGTGACGATGACGTCCTGGTCGGCGACGACCTCGTGTAGCGGGCTGCCTTCCCAGTCAAGTTCTTCTGTTCACAACAGTGAGCACAATGAGACCCTCGTACCCGCGCTCGCTCGCGATCTCCGCGGCTGCGTCGAGGATGCGCTGCCGCGACTTCACCCCGTTCACGCGCTTCCTGCGCGTGGTGTGCGGCCGGGTCATGGGTGGTGTCCATCTCCTTATGGCGCCGACTCATCAGCCCAAGTCGGGCAGCGGGCGTCGGGCGACCTCATAGGCGTCGTCCGGTGGAACGCCCAGCATGCGCAGGACCATCTCGGCGAGGTTGGCGGCGGCCTCGTCGCCGTCCAGGTCGGGGCGGGCGAAGCGGAGCTCGACCAGGGACAGCAGGGTCCCGCCCAGCGCGGAGAGGGCGACGACCGGATCGACGGCGGTGAAGCGGCGGGAGGCGATGCCGACCTGAAGATCGCGCAGCGCCCGGGAGGCCAGGCCGTTGTCCGAGTGGAGGTGGCCGAGGCCGCGGCGGCGCAGCACCTGCATGAGTTCCGGGTGGGACTCGGCCATCCGGGCGCTGAGCCGGAAGCCGGCCGCGACGAGTTCCGCGGGGTCGTCGATCCCGGCGAGTCGCTCGTCGAAGCTCTGCCCGAACTCCTCCAGGGCGTCCACCACCGCCGCGTCGAACAGCTCCGTCTTGGACTCGAAGTGGTTGTAGAAGGAGCCGAAGCCGACATCAGCGCGCTCGGCGATCACCTGGATGCTGGCGCTGGTGTCCCCGGTCTCGGCGAGGATCTGCCGGGCCGCGCGGACGAGTGCCCTGCGGGTCTCGGCGCGACGCCGTTCGAACCGGTTGCTGGGCGGGGCTGACGTGGGCATGGGCCGAGTCTAACCGCGGAGTCCAGAACTTCCACAGTTCTGATGAAACCCTCATCACATGTGGCGCGACCCATTGACGAGGCTACGGTCAAAGCTGATGATTTCCTCATTATGGCAAGTTGCTCGGAGGGCACCATGTCTGAAACACGCGTGGCCGGAGCCGCCGTCGCGACGCCCCACCAGGACCTGCACAGTGAGCAGGGCGCCTTGCGCGGCGAACATCCGGGTCGGTCCCGAAACCCCGTGATCAAGGTGGCGGATCTGGCCTGGCTGGAGTTCGAGAAGCCCGACCTGGACCGGGCCGAGGTCTTCGCCCTTGACTTCGGCTTCCAGATCGCGGCGCGCACCGAGAGCGCGCTGTGGCTGCGGGGCAGCTTCGCCGGCACCCCCTGCATGGTGATCCGGCGCGGTCGTGCGTCCCGCTTCATCGGGCCGGCGTTCCGCGCGGCCGAGCGGGCCGACCTGGACCGGCTGGCGCGGGCGACGGGGTCAGCCGTACGGGACGCGGACGTGCCCGGCGGCGGCAAGGTGGTCGCCTTGCTCGACCCGTCCGGCTTCCCGGTGCGGGTCGCGCACTGCGCCGAGCAGTTGCCCGCGCTGCCCGAGCAGCGGCCGCTGCTTCTCAACTTCGGCACACAGCACCGTCGTACGAACGCCACCCAGCGCCCGCCCCGTGAACCCTCCCGCATCCAGCGTCTGGGTCATGTGGTCCTGGAAACACGGGTGTTCAGCCGCGCCCTGGACTGGTACCTGGACACCCTCGGGATGATCGTGTCGGACTTCCTGTTCCTGGACGGGCAGCGCGGTCGTGGTCCGACGATGGCGTTCATCCGCTGTGACCTGGGGAGCGTGCCGGCCGACCATCACACGCTGGCCATGCACCTGGGGCCGGGCACGGGGTACGTCCACTCCGCCTACCAGGTCACCGACCTGGACTCGATCGCCGCCGGAGGCGAGTACCTGAACGAACGCGGCTACCAGCGCAGCTGGGGCATCGGCCGGCACATCCAGGGCAGCCAGCTCTTCGACTACTGGCGCGACCCGGACCGCTTCATGCTGGAGCACTTCGCCGACGGCGACCTGTTCTCCTGCGACATCGAACCCGGCTGGGCGCCGATGTCGGCGAGCGGGCTGGCCCAGTGGGGGCCGCCCGTCACCCGGGACTTCCTCGGCGCCAGCCCGTCCCCCGCCAAGTTCCGCGAGGTGCTGCACGCGCTGCGCGGCGACAACGAACTCGACCCCGCGCGTCTGCTGGGCCTGATGAAAGCGATGAACTCATGAGTACCAACGTCCTGCGCACCGCCGACGGCTGGTGGGCCGTCCTCGGCGACCGTGCCGTCCGTGTCGACACCAAGGCCGTCACCACCGCCGAACTGCTCGCCGACCGGGCCGCGGTGTGCGAGGCCGCCGCGAGCGGCGAGGCGGGCACGCCCGTCGCCGACCTGGTCGCACTCTCCCCGGTCACCACCCCGTGCCGGGTCGTCGCCCAGATGGTCAACTACCGCAGCCACGCCCGTGATTCGGGCTTCACCGGTGACATCCCGCCCGCCTTCTTCCGCAAGGCGTCCGGCTCGGTCAGCGGCCCCGGCGAAGCCATCGTCCGGCCCTCCCACGTGAAGTTCCTCGACTACGAGATCGAACTCGGCCTGGTCATGGGCGCACCCCTGCCCATCGGCACAGTCGTCGAGGAACGCGACCTTCCCTCGTACGTCGCCGGACTGGTGATCACCAACGACATCAGCGCCCGCGAGGTCCAGCTGACCAAGACGCAGTTCTACGAGAGCAAGTCGTACCCGACCTTCACGCCCACCGGGCCGTACCTCTCCCTTCTGGAACCGGAGGACTTCGCCCATCTCCTCGATCTGCGGCTGAAGTTGTCCGTCAACGGCGAGCTGCGCCAGGACCGCACCCTCGCCGACATGATCGTCCGTCCGGCGCAGGCACTCACGCTGCTGGCCCGCTTCCAGACCCTGGACGCTGGCGACCTGCTGCTGACCGGCACCCCCGGCGGCACGGCCCTGAAGGCACCGCCGAAGCCGGTCGAGAAGATCGGCGCGCTGCTGCCGCCCGCGCTGAAGTGGAAGGCGTTCTTCAAGGCCCAGGCCAAGAACCCCCACTACCTGCACGCGGGCGACGTCGTCACCGCCACCATCGCCACCCCGGACGGCCGGATCGACCTGGGTAAGCAGCGCACGCCCGTGGCCGACGCGCACTGAGACCTGAAGTGAGCCGCACATGACCGCCGACCAAGCCGCACCCCCGGACGTCGCCGAGCACGTACAGGTTGTGATCGTCGGAGCCGGACCCGTGGGCGTGACCGCAGCCCTGCTGCTCGCCCGGCGCGGGGTGCGTACCGTCGTCCTCGAACGCCACCGGGACGTCTACCCCCTGCCACGTGCCGTCGCCACCGACGACGAGGTCCGCAGGATCCTCCAAGCCGCGGGAATCGCCGACGAGTTCGCCGCCATCGCCCGTCCCGCGCGCGGGCTGCGACTGCTGGACGCCCGGCACCGCACGATCGCCGAGTTCCGGCGCTCCCCGCAGGGGCACCACGGCTACCCGCAGACCAGCATGTTCGACCAGCCGGAGCTGGAGCGGCTGCTGCGGGACGCGCTGGGCCGCCGCCCGGAGTGCGAGCTGCGGGGCGGGGTGGAGGTCACGGCGGTCGAGCAGGACGACAGAGGCCCGGTCCGCGTCACCTATCGCGACGACGAGGGCGAGCACCTGCTGCGCGCCGAGGCCGTCCTGGGCTGCGACGGCGCGGGCAGCCTCACCCGCACCGCGATCGGGGCGAGCTGGGAGGACCTGCGCTTCGAGGAGCACTGGACCGTCATCGACGCGACGACGAAAGCAGCCGTCCGCTCCTGGGAAGGCGTCGACCAGGTCTGCGACCCGCACCGCCCGGCGACCTTCATGCGCATCAGCGAGGACCGCTACCGCTGGGAGTTCCGGCTGGGCCAGGGAGAGGAACTCGACGACAGGCGGCTGCGCGAACTGGTCGCCCCCTGGGTGGACCTCGCCTGCGTCGACGACTTCCACGTCGTCCGGCAGGCCCAGTACACCTTCCGGGCGCGCGTCGCCGACCGCTGGCGCCAGGGCAGGGTCTTCCTGCTCGGTGACGCCGCCCACCTCACCCCGCCGTTCGTCGGACAGGGCCTGTGCTCGGGTCTGCGGGATGCCTACAACCTGTCCTGGAAGCTCGCTCGTGTTCTGCGACAGGGAGGCGACGAGCGGCTGTTGGACACCTACGAGCGCGAACGCAAGCCGCACGCCCGCCACGTGATCCGCCTCGCGGTGGCCACCGGCTGGGCCATGACCGGTGGCCAGGACCGCGCGGCCGCCCTGCGCCGCGCCGCCGTCGCCGCGACCTGCCGCATCCCAGGCGTGACGGGAGTGGCGAGCCGGGACCTCAGCCGCCCACTGCCCGTGGGTCCGCTGATACGCCGCAGCCGGCTCGGCGGTACGTTCTGCCCGCAGCCCCGCGTGACGACCCAGGACGGACAACAGGTCCGTATCGACGACATCCTCGGGGACTCCTTCGCCGTACTGACCGCGGTGCCACTGCCGCCCGCACTGCGCGCGCTCACCGACGGACTCGTCGCCCGGGTCGTCGACGTACACGCCTCGGGTGATGACGGCACCCTCGCCGCCTGGCTGCGCGCGGGCCGTGCCGACGCCGTCCTGCTGCGCCCCGACCGCGTCGTCCTGGACGTCGTCCCGGCGGGCGGCGGCGACTTCACGGACACCGCCGCCTGGGCGCCCCTGCTGTGCACCACCCGCGGGCCCGCCGCACCGCCCGTGTCCACCCCCCTGCTGAGGAGCACCGCGCGATGACCACGCCGTACGCAAATCCCTGTTGGAGCCCGGACCCGGAGTCCGCCGCACGCAGCCGGATCGCGGACTTCGGCCGCTGGGCAGCCCGGCACCGGGGCGTCGAAGCCGACCTCACCGACTACGCTGCCCTGCACCGCTGGTCGGTCACCGACCTGGAAGGCTTCTGGGGCGCGGTCTGGGAGTACTTCGACATCGACGCGGACACTCCGTACGAGCGGGTCCTGGCCGAAGAGACCATGCCCGGCGCCCGCTGGTTCACCGGCGCCACCCTCAACTACGCCCACCACGCCCTGCGCAACCTCGCCGACGATGACGTGGCGATCGTCGCCCTGGACGAGACCGGCTCCGGATACGAGGTCACCGGCAAGCGGCTGCGCGCCCAGGTCGCCTCGGTCGCCGCCGCCCTGCGCGATCTGGGCGTCGGCCAGGGCGACCGCGTGGTCGGCTACCTGCCCAACACCCCGCACACGATCACCGCCTTCCTCGCCGCCGCCAGCCTCGGCGCCGTGTGGTCGGTGTGCGGGCAGGACTACGCCCCCAAGGCCGCCGCCGACCGCTTCGCCCAGCTCGAACCCACCGTCCTGATCGGCGCCGACGGCTACCTCTTCAACGGCACCACACACGACCGCCGCGAGGCCGTCCTGGAACTGGCCCGCGCGCTGCCCACCCTGAAGGCGACTGTGCTGGTGGATCACGTGGGCCTGCCGGGGCTCTCGTCGAACTACCCGTCGCTGGTCCTGCCGTGGGAGGAAGCGGCGACGCGCACCGAGCAACTCACCTGTCTCCCCGTGCCGTTCGACCACCCCCTGTGGGTGGTCTTCTCCTCCGGCACGACCGGCCTGCCCAAGGGCATCGTCCACGGCCACGGCGGCGTCCTCCTTGAGCACCTCAAGACCCTCGCCCTCCAGTCCGACCTCGGCCCCGGCGACCGCCTCCTCTGGTACACCACCACCCACTGGATGATGTGGAACCTCGTCGTCTCCACCCTCCTGACGGGTGCCACGACCTGCACCTACGACGGCAGCCCGGCCCTGCTGGCCAAGCCGGACATCCTCTGGGAGCTGGCGGCCCGCCACCGTGTCACCCTCTTTGGCACCAGCCCTCAATACCTGCTGGGCATGGAAAAGTTCGGCATCGACCCGTCCGTCCACGACCTGTCGGCGATCCGCGCCGTGGGCTGCACCGGCTCCGCCCTGCCGGCGTCCGTCTACCCGTGGGTCCGCGAGCACGTCGGGGACGGCGTCCAGCTGGCTTCCATCAGCGGCGGCACGGACGTCGTCTCCGGCTTCGCCGGCGGTGCGCCCACCGTTCCCGTCCGGGCGGGCGAGCTGTCCGCGCCCTATCTGGGCGTCGCGCTGGCCGCGTACGACGAGGAGGGCCACCCGGTCGTGGACGAGGTGGGTGAACTGGTCGTCACCCGCCCTATGCCGTCCATGCCGCTGTACTTCTGGAACGACCCCGACGGCCGCCGCTACCGCGACGCCTACTTCTCCACATACGACGGCGTATGGCGGCACGGCGACTGGATCACGCTCACGCGACACGGCTCGGTGATCGTGCACGGCCGCTCCGACAGCACGCTGAACCGCAACGGCGTACGGCTGGGCAGCGCCGACATCCACGACGTGGTCGAGCGGCTTCCAGAGATCGCGGAGGCGCTGGTCATCGGCGCGGAGGAGCCGGACGGCGGCTACTGGATGCCTCTGTTCGTGGTCCTTGCGCCGGGTGCCGAACTGGATGACGCCCTGCGCGGCCGCATTCGCGAGGCCATCCGCACCGGTGCCTCGCCCCGTCACGTCCCCGACGAGATCATCGAGGTGCCGGCCGTCCCGCACACCCGCACCGGGAAGAAACTGGAGGTTCCGGTCAAACGCCTGCTCCAGGGCGCCCCGGTCGAGCAGGTCGTCAACCCGGCTGCCGTGGACAACCCCGACCTGATCGAGCACTACGCCCGCCTCGGCGCCGAACGCCGCGCTCAGCGACTCGGCTAGGCGCTTTCGTTTGGATCACCGTGCGGACCAGCGGAAGATGCCTGCGATGTGGAGTCCGGCCAGGTAGTTGGTGTCCGCCTCGGGATCGGCCGATGGCGTGGTCGGCCGGTTCACGTGCCGGGGCCCCTTCTGCTGGCCCCGGCCGCGTGCTGGTGAGCGCGCACGATCCTGGAGGCCGCACGACACCAGGGGCTTCCCCCCGGGGGCCCGGGGATTCGGCGGCGTTAGGTTGTCGGTCGTGGGAACGGAACGACGTTGTCGGAGCGGCAGCGGAGCCTTCTCGAAGTTGAACGTTCGCGCCTCGTGGTCCCGTTGCAGATGCACGGCGAGCACCTGGGGCATGCCGGGGTGTCCCCAGGTCGCGGTGCGGTCGAACAGGACACACCTTCTCTGCACTTCACTCTGCGGCGTGAACAGGTGAGGGTGGGCGCGCCTGGACGATCGACTTGTATGTCACTAGTGACCTGAGTCGGAGATTCATCATTGGTTGGGCATGAGTTGTCCGGGTCCGAAGATTCCGCCGTTGTCGGTCACTGATGCCCAACGGGCCGCGCTGGAGGGGTGGGTCCGTCGCCGCACGACGGCCCAGGCTCTGGCTCAGCGGTCGCGGATCGTGCTGGAGTGCGCCGAGAGGCACTCGATCATGGAGATGTCCCGTCGGCTGGGGATCACTGCGGACACAGTCCGCACGTGGCGGCGCCGCTTCCTCGAACGGGGCCTGGACGGCTTGTGTGACGACCCGCGTCCGGGCGTCCCGCGCAAGATCACCGACGCGGATGTCGAGCGGGTCATCGTCAAGACGCTCGAGGAGAGGCCGAAGAACGCCACCCACTGGTCGACCAGATCGATGGCGGCGGCCACCGGCATGTCACAGTCCGCGATCTCGCGGATCTGGCGGGCCTTCGCCCTTGCTCCGCACCGGTCGCAGACGTTCAAGCTGTCCACCGACCCGCTGTTCATCGACAAGGTCCGCGACGTCGTCGGCCTCTACCTCGACCCGCCGGAGAAGGCACTGGTGCTCTGTGTGGACGAGAAGTCGCAGATCCAGGCCCTGGACCGGTCCCAGCCCGTGCTGCCGATGATGCCCGGCGTCCCCGAACGCCGCAGCCACGACTACGTCCGCGCCGGCACCACCACCCTGTTCGCAGCCCTGGAAGTGGCCACCGGCAAGGTCATCGGCTCGCTTCACCGCCGCCACCGGGCCGCGGAGTTCAAGAAGTTCCTCGCCAAACTCGACAAGGAGGTTCCAGCCGACCTCCAGGTCCACCTGATCCTCGACAACTACGCGACCCACAAGACACCCGACATCAAGAAGTGGCTGCTGGCCCATTCCCGGTTCCACCTGCACTTCACGCCCACCAGCGCGTCTTGGCTGAACCTAGTCGAGCGATGGTTCGCCGAACTGGCCCAAAAGAAGCTCAAGCGCGGGGGCCACCGCTCCGTCCAAGCCCTCGAACGCGAAATCCGCGGCTGGCTCGCCGACTGGAACGACAATCCACGACCGTTCGTCTGGACAAAGACCGCCGACGAGATCCTCGACAAAGTCGCCACCTACTGCCGACGAATCTCTGACTCAGATCACCAGTAGCGCTTCGTTACGTTGAGTGATCTCGGCTGATCGTGGACAGCTTCCCGGAGTGAGGTTGGGGGAAGTGGAACGGCTCCGGGGCGAGTTGGCGGAGTTCGTTGCCGATGTGTTCGGGTCGTTTCCGCGTCGGGATCAGCGGCGGTGGGGCGAGTGTTACCTGCGGGGCCTGATGCTGGATGGTCGGCGCAAGTCGATCCAGCCGATGGCCGGGCGGCTGCCGGACGGGAACATGCAAGCCCTGCAGCAGTTCGTGAACCAGTCGCCGTGGGATCCGCTGCCGGTCAGGCAGCGGATCGCCGAGCGGCTGTCCGAAGTCGTCAGGCCCGAGGTGTGGGTCATCGACGATGTGTCGTTCCCCAAGTGCGGCAAGGCGTCGGTGGGGGTGGCCCGCCAGTACTGCGGAGCGGTCGGCAAACGGGCGAACTGCCAGGTCGCGGTCAGTGTCCATGCTGCCACCGACACTGCCTCGTGCCCGTTGGACTGGCAGTTGTATCTGCCGCGTGAGCGGACGGACGAACCGGACCGGTGCCGCAGGGCAGGAGTCCCCGGCGACGTGGTGCACCAGGAGAAGTGGCGTCTTACACTCGGTCTCCTGGACACACTCGCCGAGTGGCAGTTGAAGGCGCCGGTCGTGGTCGCTGACGCCGGCTACGGCGTCAGCACCCCGTTCCGGCTCGGTCTGACGGAGCGAGGGCTGTCCTATGTCCTGGCCCTGAACGGGAAAGAAGTCGCCCACCCGGAGGACGTCGAGCCGCACCAGCCGGCTTACGGCGGGCTCGGACCGCCCACCCTTGCCCGCTACCGCACCCCACCGCGAGCCGTCTGCGTCCTCGCGGCGGAGACCCTCGGCTGGCGGACACCCGCCGAGCTCTTCGCTAGGCTCGTCGCAACACTTGAGTGATCGCGTGTTGCGATGATCGCCAGAATCCGCCGGTCCGCCGCGACTTGGTCAATGCAACACCCCTCAGGGTCTGGTGCTGCGACCACCTCTAGAACCCAAGCTGTCGTCCGGGGCCATCGAAAAGTGTCGAAGCCAGGCGAGCGTGCCGTCCAGGAGGACGAAGTCCGGATTCTGCTGGCGTAGGACCTTCAGCAGGCCCGGTGCACGGTCGGCGAGGAGGTCGATGACTGTGCTGGTGTAGGCGTGGGCGGCGGACTCGCTGATCCCGAACCCGGCAGCGACTTTCGCCAGGTGTGCTCGCGCAGGTACACCAGTGCCACTGTCGCGCGCTGGGACGGACGGAGCTTGCAGCGGCGGTCACCCTCACGGGTGACGATGAGCATGGTGACCCACTCCACGAGCGCATGTGGCAGGTCGAGTGCGGCAGGATAGACGACCAACGAGGCCCCTGACCAGCGTGGTTGAGACGTCAGACATCTCGATCAACTGCCCGGGGGCCTCGCTCGTTGCGCTTCACGGACCATCACCCGATCGGTGGCCCGCCCGAAGAAGCTCAGTGCCTCTGGGTGGGTACACGAGCGCCCCCGGCCGGTTGCGGGGCCGGGGGCGGTGCCTGGGGTGACTTCGACGAGTGGGCAGCCGTCGGCTGCTCGGCCAAAGTGCGAGACCTGACGGGGTTTTGCAATCGGCTGCGGGGTTGGTGGGTGGTGAAAGTGAGCGGTATGTCGCGCGCTCACCACTACCGGTAGTTGTCCTCTCTACCCAGCCATAGACCGGGGGGAGGGGAACACGCGCACGCGTATCTGATCCCCGCATGACGTGGTCACCCGACGGGATGGTGGAGCCCGTCGTAGCAGCCTCGGCGGGGGACTCGGTAACCCCCTGGGGACCTGGCGGCCCTGGGCCGGCGCCTTCATCACCGTCTGGTGGGCGGCTGACCGCCCTCCCAGCCATCGCCTGACCGACCGACACTAGCCCCGACGAGAACCGAAGAGGAGAGGACCGCACCACCCCGGGAGACACGGGCGCTCCGCTGGGCCGATCAACGACCGACGGTCCCAGCTGACGAATCGAGGCTGGACTTCAGAAGGTCACAAGGGCGAAGTGTCCCTTCTGGCGCGGCGCTGATCAGACTCCGCGGAACGAATACGCCGAGAGTGCCACCGACTCTGGATGGCGTGAATTACTAGAGCCAAAGCAACAGCGCCCGCGATGAACCGAATAATATTCCAAGTAATTCCAAGGACCGCACGTTGCCCATCCTCCTCTACAGCCAGTTGCATGGAGGTCTCGAAAAGTGCTACGAGCGGAACAACCAGTCGGAATGGGAGACCGCCGACACTTGGAATTCGCGCCAGGTTACCCAAGAGCCCGACGGGTGCCCCAAGGACAAAAGCCGCCATTCCCCATACAAGCATACTGGAGTAATTTACCTCGCCGGTGGCGCCAGATTCCAGTCCGGCCGAGATGGTGGGGCTCAGGTCCTTGAATACATAGTATGTGACCACGCCGATAGCCAACCCCAAAGAGGACAGCAACGCTGACTCAATTTTGGATCGGCCGAAATAGCCCACCAAGAACGCATAACAGACCCACGACCACCCATCGGAAAAAACAACATTCAGGGAGGCGCAAACGGGATTGCCCCATTTTTCGGTAAGGGGACCCGCTAGTCCAAGTAGAAAACCGATCCCGGGGGGCACTGCGAGCGGCGCAACACGAGTGCGCGGAAAGTGTGCGATTTCTTCTTCCCTGTTCCGTGATTAATTCAAAGTAGGAGGTGGCGCCACTCGGATACTGCGCAGCCGACGGAACAGACCCGAGTGGCGCACCAACCTACCCTTTAGCGAAAGGGTGACCGCGTCATGCGGGGATCAGAATCTACTCATCAAGACTGTAGAAGGTTTCACAGGTGTAGGCACCGCCCCCTGTCCGGTTGGCATAGGAGGTTTTGCCAGCGGCCGCGTAAGCGCTCCCCTTCAATGCGCCAATCTTGACCGAGGAATGGTGCATTTTAGTGCCGTGGTAGTAGTTCGAGTAGCAGTACTTACCGTCGGTGGTCAGCTCGTAGCCGTAGCACCAATTTCCGCCACTGGCACCGATGCAGCCCTGCGCCGTAGCAGGAGAATTGTCTATGTTGATCACCATCGCACCCCATTTTGAGGGGTTACCCAGCTCTGCAGGCGGCTTTGTCCCGTCACCACGCTTATGGAAGGTGACTTGGCCGATCTTGGAACCATCCGCGGCGACGACAGTGCCGTTCGCCGTAACGGTGGCGGCCTGAGAGGCGTCTGCGGCCGCCGGTGTAGCGAAGCTAAATGCTGCGAGTGCCACGCTCACAAAGCCGAGAACGATCGATCTGCCGGATATCCTCACGGTATTCCTCCCCTAACTCCCCCAGTGGGAGTTTGCGTAATGATCTTGGGAGAGGGAATGGGTAGCAGTCAATAGCCTCGATATGGACTGTCCGAAAAAGGACTGTCCGTAAAGGGCTGTAGTGCAGCATTCGGCTGGATGTGGTCAGTTCGCCGTCCTTGAACTGGACTTTTGTGGGCCTACGGTACGGGTCAGAGCCTCGCGACCCGTACTGGATTTTCCCGACGTAGTGCTCCCCACGAGATGGGGTCACAGGAGTCGATGTCGGTGCAGTAGGCGTCGAAGACGTCTCCGCCGTAAGGGGGTTGAGGTCTCCCGCTCGCAGCCGACAGCCGTAGACGCAGTCTGGGGCCCCTGAGCTGCGGTCCTCATGACGAGTGAGCCGGGCAGAGCCGCGAGACGGATGGCGAAGACCGTGGTGAGTCCGAGGGCCTCGGTGTCGTCGAGGTGGGTAGCACCGTGGGGGTCCGTGTCCGCGTGCAGGATGGAGACCAGCGTCTCCAGCGTGGCCGAGACGCCGGACAGCAGGTGGCGGTGGCCAGGGTCGGCCGTGTCGAGAATGCGGACGAGGAAGTCTGGGGCGCTGGCAAAGGGACCTTGGCCGACGTTCTTTCCGCAGGCGCCGAGGCGGGCCAGGAGTGTGGAAACGTACTCCCAGGTGGCCTTGCGGACGGCTTCGTCGATCAGGACCGGGATGAGCTCGGCCAGGGGCTCGCCGTCGTACGGGATGGTGGAGCCCGTCGTGGCAGCCTCGGCGGTGAAGCGCGTACGGCTGGACAACGACTATGGCGCCCCTCGTAGGCAGTCACTGAGCTTCTTCGGGCGGGCCACCGATCGGGTGACGGTCCGTGAAGCGCAACGAGCGAGGCCCCCGGGCAGTTGATCGAGATGTCTGACGTCTCAACCACGCTGGTCAGGGGCCTCGTTGGTCGTCTATCCTGCCGCACTCGACCTGCCACATGCGCTCGTGGAGTGGGTCACCATGCTCATCGTCACCCGTGAGGGTGGCCGCCGCTGCAAGCTCCGTCCGTCCCAGCGCGCGATAGTGGCACTGGTGTACCTGCGCGAGCACACCTGGCGAAAGTCGCTGCCGGGTTCGGGATCAGCGAGTCCGCCGCCCACGCCTACACCAGCACAGTCATCGACCTCCTCGCCGACCGTGCACCGGGCCTGCTGAAGGTCCTACGCCAGCAGAATCCGGACTTCGTCCTCCTGGACGGCACGCTCGCCGAGTGCGACCGGGTCGGCGACGGACGGGCCGACTACTCCCACAAGCACCGCCGGCAAGGGGTGAACGTGCGCGAGTCACCGATCCGGACGGCCGGCTGCTGTGGCTCCCACGACCTGACCGCCGCCCACACCCACCGGATCATCCGCATCTGCGAGCGCCAGGGCGCCCCCATCCTGGCCGATCTCACCTACCAGGGCGGGTGGCCCTGGCTGACCACGGGGATCAAACGCAGGCCCCTGCGGGAACTCACCTCTACCGAGAAGACCGTCAACCGGGCTCTGGCCGCGGCACGGGCACCGGTTGAGCGCGGCGTGGCCTGCCTGAAGTCCTGGCGGATCTTCCACAGGTCCCGCTGCAGCCCCAACCGCATGACGTCAATTGCCAAAGCCATTCTCACCCTGGAGCGGCAACACTGAGCCTTTGCCAACCTCACGTTGAGGCCGCGCGGTGATCAGCTGCTGTGTTCGGCGCTGCTGTCGGTGATCGACCGGAACAGCTCACGAGCCCGCTCGCAGAACTGCTCGACCTCCGTGATGTCCGGCTCGTAACCGTCAGCCAGCATCCGGGCCTGGAGCTGCTCGGAGCGCAGCCCGCCGTAGCGGGCCCGCACCTCAGCGGTCACCGGCTGGACGGCGATGTGCAGGTGCTTGCGTGCGTCGCGGCCGTGCGACCACATACAGACGTAGGTCTGCTCGGGCTGGCACAACGTCTCCACAACACGGGCGGTATCGCGCAGCAAGGGGCCGAGTTCCGCCGCTGCCGTGTCGTCGAGCTCCGCAATGGCCACGACGTGCTCCCGCGGACCGACGATCAAGGTGCCGAGATTCATCGGACCGACGACGTGGTTCACCACCCAAGCAGCGGTCTCATGCAGGATGCCTCCGGGCAACTCCCGGCGCCCGGTCAGCAGGTCACACCCAAGACACCCCGTCACATACACGCGCACCAGCCTAGCCCGCAGCGACGATGTCGACGGCCAACTTGGTTGTCGAATCAGCCGGTTGGCCTGCGCACGCGATGAAGCTCCTGGGAGACGGGTTCACGACCAAGATCACCCGTGCCGCCAGGAGCTTCATGTGCTTGTCTACCCGTCTGCCCTCGACCTGTCCACCAGGCACCTGCAGTTCTTGACCGACCGGTTGGCCGCGCATCGGGTGGCCTGCGGGACCAGGTGGCGCCGGCTGTCCGCAGGTCGCCAAGCGCTGCTGGTTCTGGCGCACCTACGTCTGGGGCACACCTACGCGCAGCTCGCGGCTGGGTTCAAGGTGGGCGTGAGCACGGTGTACCGGTACATCGCGGAAGCCGTCGGTCTGCTCGCGGCGCGGGCGCCCGACCTGGCCACGGCGGTGACAGCCGCCTCGGCCAAGGCGTTTGTAATCCTGGACGGGACACTGCTGCCGATCGACCGGATCGCCGCCGACCGGCCCTTCTACTCCGGCAAACACAAGAAGCACGGCATGAACGTGCAGGTCATAGCCGATCCACACGGGAAGTTGCTGTGGGCCTCACCCGCCCTGCCCGGCGCCGTGCACGACATCAAGGCCGCCCGAACCCACGGCATCATCGACGCCCTCAGCAGGGAGGGCCTGGCCTGCTGGGCAGACAAGGGCTACCAGGGCGCGGGCGGCACCATGCGGATGCCCTTCCGCGGCCGCTGGGACCGGCTCTCGGCAGGTCAACGCGCGGTCAACACCGCGCACGCCCGCATCCGCGCCCTCGGCGAACAGGCCATGGCGACCTTGAAGACCTGGCGCCTGCTGCGGAAACTCCGCTGCAGCACCACCCGAATCACCAGCCGCGTCCAAGCCGTCCTCGCCCTCCACCTGACCTGCTCAAACTGAGGTTGGCAAAGGCTCAGTGTAGGCAATGCCGTCGAGCATGTTTCCGGGCGCATCCACCTGGCTTGCGTCCGAAGCCTTTGCGGTCCAGCCTGTCCGCGACAGCGCAGGACCAAGATCTATGACGTCGAACGATGATCCACCTGCGTCTGCTCCGCTGGTTCCAGTCACGGAAACCGTGACCTTTCCCGCCGGAAGGCCCTTCGGGACGTAGGCGCTGATGCTCGTGTCCGACCAGGTGTCTATTTCGGCATAGCTTGATCCGAAGTACACCGTGCCCAGTCCCTGGGCGTCACCGAAACCAGAACCGCGAATCGTGAACTTGGAGCGCGGCATTCCTCGTTCCGGCTTCAATTCGCTGAAGGTCGGCGATGGGAAGCTCGACAGCTTCTTGGTGGTGAACATCGCCGAGGTGCCGCTCGGCAGCGTATAGGTGTACGAGCCGTCGGTGGATATCTTGAAACTCTTGCTGTCGGCGGTCCCGTTGAATACGACGGTGACCTGCGACCCTTCCTTGCTGGTCCAGGTCTTCAGCTGGAGGCCGTTCGATACTGCTGCAGGAGCTGTGATCGAGCCGGTTCCACGCGCGGACCCGTACACCTCGATGTCGCCGATGGACCACCAGAAACCGGATGCCGCGGTACTGACGATGCGAATGTACTGTGCCGTTCGGGTCGGCAACGTGACGGCTGTCTTGCCGACTCCCCCGCTGCCGCTCGCAATCGCGCTGCCCCAATCGGCACCGTCGTTCGAAACGTAGATCTGGTACTTGGTGACGTAGTCGAACGAGTTGTTCACGCCGGTGTCGATGACGATTTTATTGAAGCTCGTGGGGCTCCCCAGGTCGATCTGGAACCAGTCGCCGCTCGTCGTCCCATGCCCGAGACTCCACTTCGTGTTGATGTCGCCGTCGATCGCGTTCGCGGCCACACCCCAATCCGGCTGCGCGGAAGCCGTGGCGGTCCATTTGCTACGGCTCAGTGCCCTTCCGGTCGTCTGGACGGAAGCTCCGATCGGAAGGGAGTACGTGACCAGCTTGCTTCCGGTACGGACGGCGTTCTGGTAGGGCAGCAGTGCCGGATCGTACGTGACGGTGACCGGGCCGGATGCCGACGTGAACGTGAAGTCGTGTGTCGGGTCCGAGACCTTGGTCGCTGCGGGGGTACGGCCGCTCTGCGCAGGCCCGGAGTACGTGAAGGTGACGGCGTCGCCGGCGTTCAGGGTGTAGTCGAACGAGTGTGTCCCGTCCGCGACGCTGAAGGTCTTCGCGGCGCTGCCCGAGTTGTGGGCGATCAGGACCTTCGATCCGTCCGGGTTCTGGAATGCGACGTTCTCTATGCTTCCTTCGCCGAAGGTGTTCGAGTAGATCCGGCGTGCTCCGGGCTTGACGAACCTGCTGGCGTGAGCGAGGGCGTGGTAGTCCACGTTGTAGGTCACCCGCCCGTCGGCCGGGTCGATCGTGAGCAAGCCCCGAAGCATGGGTATGCCGGCCGTGTCGCTGTTGAGCGGGCCCCGATCGGGGTCGAGTGCGATGTTCCACAGCATCACCCCGTTCACCCAGTTGCGCGTTCCGTTGATGATCCACGTTCCCAGTGCTTCGCTGAACGCCGTCTGGTCGCTGTCCTGCCAAACGCCTCCGGTGGCTTCTGTGATGAAGGTTTCCTTGCTCGGGTAGTCGTTGTGGACCACTGTCTGTAGTTCGGGTTGCCGCTGTAGATGTGCCATCCGGTTCCCGCGGTGTACTTGGAGGCTGCGGGGTCGCTGAAGATCGTCTCCGGATACGAGGGCACGTCCCAGTTGTGGTCCCAAGCCAGGATCTTCGTGGAGATTCCCTTGGCTTCGAACGCCTTGCCGATCTCCTTGATCAAATCAGCTTCCTGGTACGCGGACAGGAACATTCCGGGCCAGGTGGGAGTACCCATGGGTTCGTTCTGCGGGGAAATGTAGGAGATGGGCACGCCGGCCTCGCCATAGGCGTGGATGAACTTGACGAAGTAGTCGGCCAGCGCGGAGGTGTACTCGCTCTTGAGAGTGCCTCCGATCATGGAGTCGGAGGTCTTCATCCAGCCTGGCGGGCTCCACGGATTGGCCATGATCTTGATGGACGGGTTGAGTGAGAGGGCCTGCCGCAAGGCCGGAATGATGTACGGCACGTCATGCTGGACGGAGAAGTCGGACAGCGTGGGGTCCGTTCGTCCCGCGGGCATGTCGTTGTAGGAGTAGTTCCCGGACGCGTTGAAATCCGTGGCGCCCATCGGAGAGCGAAGCAGGCTGAGGCCGATTCCCTTCGAGGGATCGAACAGCTTCTTCATCAGCTTGGTCCGCTCGGCGGTGGACAGCTTGTCGATGAGCCAGGCGGAGGAGTCGGTCATGGCCGCGCCGAAGCCTTGGACCTTCTGGTACTTGACGCTGCCGTCGATCTTGATCGTCAGCGGGTTGGCCGCTCTCTTCGCCTTGAACAGCACATCGTCCTGGCCGGCGACCCACTTGTCGGCCGATACGTCCGTCAGCCACACACGGACGGAATTGCCACGTGAGGCTTGCTTCAGTTGCGGGGCGGCGATGGCGTTCCCGGAAACCTGGGTCCAGGCGGCGGCGACACCAACGGCGGTGGCCAGGAACTGGCGTCGTCCGAGCCCGTATGACCTCATGGAAGATCCTCCTTCGGACCTGCTTGTTCAGTACGTGGGAGAGCGGGTGGGACACGGTGCCGAGGTGGGGGATCGACCGGTTGGAGTCGGTTCTACGGCGACGCCGGAGCCGGCTCTGCGGCGCCGGTGCTCGGCTCCTTGATCACGAGCGGGTGCAGTTCCCACGCGTCGACCGCGAAGCCGAGGCGCGTACCCGGGGCGGTGCGGGCCTGAAGTCGCCACGGGCTCTGCCCTGTGGGGTAGAAGCGCAGGGTGAGGACCTGGCCGGTGGTGATCAGGAAGATTTCGGCGATGGAGTGGTCGACGACGACGCGCAGGTCGACGGGCCGGTCTGGCGGGCAGGGCATCCGGTGGGAACCGCCGCGGCCCCGGTTGTCCAGTGAGGCGTGGTCACGGTCGACGACGAGTTCGCCCGCGTCTACGTCGAGACGGATGTCGAGGTACTCGGAGCCGTCCGGGGTGGTGAGCAGCCGCAGGCCGGCGTTTCCGGTCGGCTCCAGACGGGCCGTCAGGTCGAAGGCGCGGCCCACGGTGCCGAGGTCCACCGGCTGCGAGCCGTGCGTCGCGCCTGTGGCGGTGATGGTGTGTCGTCCGCGCAGGGCGAGCAGTTCGGTGGCGGGCTGCTGGCGCAGTGTGCCGTCGTCCTGAACGTGGATCTCACGGGGCAGGGTGAGGACCCCGGCCCATCCGTCCGCGACGGCCCAGGCTTCGTCGCGGGCTTCCCACGACCAGCCCCACAGCAGCCACCGGTCGCCCGGTGCCCGCAGCAAGGCGGGGGCGTAGCAGTCGGGGCCGTGGTCGACGGGCACCGCTGAGCCCGCCTTGAGGTGGCCGTCATGCTCTTCGCCGATCAGGGCCGCGACCCTCTGCGGACCGGTGGGTTCGGTCCAAGTGCTGAAGAGGAGGGCGCCGCGTCCGTCGGCTGCCGGGAGGTATTGCGGGCATTCCCAGCCCTCCCCGGTGAGCAGGTCGGTGCCACCGACGGGCTCCGGACGGCGGGTGGCGAAGGGACCCCGGTAGGTCCAGTTCTCCAGGTCGGGCGAGTCGTAGAGGAGGGCGGCGGCGCGGCCGTCCGCGAGGGCGGCGCCGACCAGCATCCGCCAGCGGTCGCCGTCCTGCCAGACGTACGGGTCGCGGTACATGGTGCAGCCCTCGGGCAGCTCGGGGATGACCAGTTCACCACTCGGGCTGAACGTCCGGCCGCTGTCTCGGGAGACGGCGCGGGTGACCGGCTGGTGCTGGAACGAGCGGTCCTCGCGGTGCGCGGAGTAGAAGGCGACCAACCGTTCGCCGTCGGAGACGGCGTTACCGGAGAAGCAGCCGTCGGCGTCCAGGCCACCGGGGGTCGGGGACAGGGCGACCGGCAGCGGCTCCCAGCTCAGCAGGTCGGGGCTGCGGAAGTGGCCCCAGTGCATGGTGGCGTGGGTCGCTCCGTGCGGGTTGTACTGGTAGCACACGTGGTAGTGGCCGTCGTGGAAGACCAGCCCGTTGGGGTCGTTGATCCAGTTGCGGGGCGGGCGCAGGTGCGCGACGGGGAAGTGTGGATCGCGGGGTGGGGTGGACACACGCGTGCCTTTCGGTATGACAGGGGACCGCCCCGCCGGCCCTCTGGTTGGCGGGGCGGCGGGCCGACGGGGCGGTGGTCTTCAAGCCTGTGTGCGGCCTTCAGGTCCGGATGCGGAATTCCACGCTCAGCTGCTGCTCCCGCCGTGAGCTGGGGCCGACGCGGAGTGCGAACTCGCCGGATTCGACCACTCGGCGGTTGTCAGCTGTGACGAGAGAGCACTGGGCGGCAGGGATGCTGATGCGGACGTCCAGGCTTTCGCCGGGAGGTATTTCGACCTGGGTGAAACCCTTCAGCTCCTGCTCGGCCCAGGTGACGCTGGTGGTCAGGTCGCTGACGTACGCCTGGACCGTTTCCACGGCCCGGCGGCTGCCGCTGTTGGTGAGCCGCACCGTGGCGTCGACGGTGCCGTCGGCGGGGACCTCCGGGTCGTGCACGACCAGGTCGGAGTAGGTGACCGTGGTGTAGGT
This sequence comes from Streptomyces massasporeus, assembly GCF_014648995.1. Classification (GTDB taxonomy): domain Bacteria; phylum Actinomycetota; class Actinomycetes; order Streptomycetales; family Streptomycetaceae; genus Streptomyces; species Streptomyces massasporeus. Next base: position 409,117 of record NZ_BMSE01000001.1, read on the forward strand.
GAGGCCCTCGCCGAACGCGAACAGGGGGTCCTGTGTGAGATCCGCGTAGCGGCTCCCGTGCTGGCCTCGCACCTGGTTGTAGAAGACCGGTTGCTGTCCGACGTGGCGTGCGAAGGAGACCGGGAGCCGGCCGCTGGGTTCGATGAGTCCGAGAAGGAGTTCGGCTGCGGCGCGGCCACCGCGCATGCCCGGGTTGAACGCCTCGATGAGGGCTGCCGCGTCCAGTGCCGACTCCGGGAGGGTGCTCGGCTTGGACTGGGCCAGTACGACGATCATCGGTGTGCCGGTGGCGGCGACCGCGTCCAGCAGCGCGATCTGGCCTCCCTGGAGGTCGAGCGTGGCCGTGGAGCGCACCTCGCCGGTGAGGGCGATGGTGTCCCCCACGACCACGACGGCGTAGTCGGCGGCCTCCGCGGCGGCAGTGGCCTCCCGAAGCTGTGCCTGGTCGACCGGGGCGGGGGTGAAAACGGATGGCTGCGGTTGGCCGTCGGGCCCGAGGGACCACTCGGAGTTCGATGCGGGGCTTTCGATGTCGGCACCGCGGGCGTACGTGATGATCCAGTCGGCCGGTGCGACGGCGCGAAGGCCGTCGAGCACCGTCTCCACCGACTCGCGCGGATGTCCTTCGGGCATCCACGGGACCTGGCCGGTGGCGCCCGCCCAGTCGCCGAGCATGGCTTGCGTGCAGTCGGCGTTGGGGCCGATGACCGCGATCGTCCGCGGCCTGTCCCGGCTCACGGCGCGCCCCGTTGCGTCCGAGGTCAGCCCGCCCTCGAGGGGCAGGATCCCCTCGTTGCGCAGCAACACCAGGGAGCGGCGGGCGGTTTCGAGGTTGACGTCGGCGTGTGCGCGGCAGCCGATCACCTGCGCCTGCCGCTCGGGGTCGGGGGCGCGGGGGTCCTCGAAAAGTCCGAGTTCGAACTTCAGCCGCAGAACCCGCCGTACCGCGTCATCGATCTGCTTCTCTTCGATCAGGCCGCGGGCGACCGCCTCCTGGGCGCCCTCGAAGAACTGCGGCGTGGCCATGATGAGGTCGTTCCCTGAGGTGACGGCGACCGCCGCCGCCTCGGCATAGTCGGCGCAGGTCCGCTGGTCGTAGACCATCCGGCCGACGTTGTCCCAGTCGGTCACCAGCGTCCCGGTGAAGCCCCACTCGCCCTTGAGCACGTCGTTGATCAGCCACTGATGCGCCGTGATGGGCACCCCGTCGATGGACTGGTAGCCGAGCATGAAGCCGCGGCATCCGGCCCGTACGGCCTGCTCGAAGGGGGGCAGGAACCACGAGCGCAGCTTGCGGGGGCTGAGATCGGCTTCGCTGGCGTCGCGCCCGCCCAGGGTTTCGGAGTAGCCCGCGAAGTGCTTGGCATACGCCAGCACGGCTGTCGGGTCGCTGAGGCCGTCGCCCTGGTAGCCGCGCACCATGGCCGCCCCGAGTTCACCGATCAGGAACGGGTCCTCGCCGAACGTCTCGTTGATCCGGCCCCAGCGCAGATCCCGGGTGATGCACAGCACCGGGGAGAACGTCCCGTGGATTCCGGTCGCCGCGATTTCGGTCGCGGCCGCTCGGGCGACTCGGTGGAGCAGGGAGGGGTCCCAGGTGCAGGCCATGGCCAGCTGGGTCGGGAAGATGGTCGCGCCCGGCCAGAACGAGTGGCCGTGGATGCCGTCGTCGGCTGTCAGCAGCGGTATGCCGAGCCGTGTCCGCCGGGCCAGTTCCATGGCCTGCGGCATGAGGTCGGGAGACACATGCAGGACTGCCCCGGCCAGCTTGGCCGACACGATGTCCGCCAGGTCCCCGTGTTGTGCGTCGAGCATCAGCAGCTGCCCGACCTTCTCCGGCAGGGTCATCCGGGACAGCAAGTCGTCGGTTCTCGCTTCCACGGATGCTTCCGGATCCAGGTACGCGGCAGAGTGGACCTGCTGTCCCACGGTGTTCTCCAAGAGATGAGTCGTCACAGATCAGAAAGTTGATGGGCGACGGTGAGTGCTTCGTCGCGCGAACCTTGCCGCCCGGCGCGGCGGGGCTCGCATGCCGTCCGTCCGCCGCTCTGGGCGGAACCGGCACGGCATGGGGCGGCGGGGCGGGAGCCGGGGTGTCACTTCAGGCCGGTGGTGGCGATGCCCGCCACGAACTGTCGCTGGAAGAGCAGGAAGACGATCATCACCGGCAGCAGGACGACCATGGCGCCGGCGAGCAGGATGCCGAAGCGGGTGAAGGACTGTCCGCTGCTGGCCAGTGCGAGGCCGACGGGGAGGGTGTACTGGCTCTCGTTCTGGGCCACGACCAGGGGCCACAGGAAGTTGTTCCAGGAGCCGAGGAAGGTGATGATCCCGAGGGTGGCGAGGGCCGGCTTGGTCAGCGGCAGGATGATCTTCGCGAAGATGGCCAGTTCGCGGCAGCCGTCGACGCGGGCGGCGTCGATGAGTTCGTCGGGCAGGGTGGAGATGAACTGCCGCATCAGGAACACCCCGAAGGGCGTGGCCAGGAACGGCAGGATCAGCCCGAGCAGGGAGCCGGTCAGCTGCATGTTGGCCACCAGCACGTACAGCGGTACGAAGGTGACCAGGCCGGGGATCATGAGGGTCCCCATGACCAGCAGGAAGACGGCGCGCTGTCCGCGGAACTCCAGCTTGGCCAGGGCGTATCCGAGCATCGAGCAGAAGATCAGGTTGCCCGCGGTCACGGCGAGGGCCACGCTCACGGAGTTGGCGAACATGCTCGTGAAGTCGAGCGTGCTGAACAGCTCGCCGTAGTTGGAGGTCGTGGGATCCGTGGGTATCAGGACGGGCGGGACCCTGCGGATGTCGGCTTCGGGCTTGAACGACCCGGACAGCATCCACAGGAACGGCGCGATCATCAGCAGCAGGGCGCCGGCGAGCGGTATGTACAGCCAGGGCCGGCCCCAGTTCTGCCGGATGCGGCGGCGCCTCAGGGCGCGGTTCGTGCCCGGTTGTGGCCTTCGGAGAGTGGAGAGGGTGCTCATGAGGCATCAGTCCTTGTCTCGCAGCACGCGGAACTGCAGCACGGTCAGCGCGACGATGAGGACGAAGATGACGTAGCCGGCGGCCGACGCCATCTCGTAGTTGCCGTTGCCGAACTGTTTGTAGGCGTACAACGTGGCCGACAGGGTGGAGTCCAGCGGTCCGCCGTCGGTCATCACGAACGGCTCGTCGAAGAACTGCAGATAGCCGATGCCGGTGGTCACGGCGGTCAGCAGCAGGGCCGGCCGCAGGAGCGGGAAGGTGACCCGCCGGAACCTCTGCCAGGGCCCGGCGCCGTCGAGTTCGGCCGCTTCCATCAGGGACTGGGGTACGGACTGCAGACCCGCCAGCATGATGATCATGACCGTGCCGAGGTTGCGCCACACCGCCATCACGATCATGACGGGCAGGGCGAAGCGGGTGTCCGCCAGCCAGGCCGGACCGTCGATCCCGAACCAGCCCAGGACGAGGTTCGCCAGTCCCGCGCGAGGTTCCAGGAGCGTCTTCCACACCACGGCGACGGCCACGATGCTGGTGATCACCGGCAGGTAGAAGCCGACCCGGAAGACGGCCCGGAACTGGCGGATGCCCCGGTCGAGGGCAACCGCCGCCGCGAGCCCGGCGGCCAGGGTCAAGGGCAGTGCCACCAGGACGAACACGGCCGTGTTGCGCAGGGCCGTGAAAAACTGCGGGTCCTCAAAGAGGCGTACGTAGTTGTCGAAGCCGACGAACGACACGTTCAGCGGCGTGCGCAGGTCCGCGCTCTTGGTGTCGGTCAGGCCCATCAGCAGCGACCACACCACCGGCAGCAGCATGAAGGCCAAGAACAGCGTGAGGAACGGGGCGGCGAGGACCCAGGCGGCCCGGGCCTGCCTGCCGCGCGCCGTGCTCCGGAGCCCGGAGTGCCGGCGATCGGCACTCCGTTCCGACCCTGCGGTGCCCTGGTCGTGGGTGTCGCCCCGCTCAGGGAGCGTTTTCGTGGACATGGATGTCATCCGTCCGTACGAGGGATACTCACGCGGCGGCGCTCAGCGACCGGTGCCGATGCTGGTGGCCTTGGACTGCAGCGTCTTCTGCACCTCGGCGACGGTGGCCTTGCCGAGGGTCAGCTTCTCCAGTTCGGAGTCGATGGTGTCGGCGATCTGCTGCCAGGTCGTGATGGCGGGCGGCGCCTTGCTGACCTCGAGCTGCTCGGCGAACGCCTTCAAGTTCTCGTCCTCGGTCAGCTTCCCCTCGGTCCACGCCTGGGGCGAAGGAGGCAGGCTGCCGGTGTCCTTGGAATAGGTTGCGAGGTTGGCGGGCTCGGTCAGGAACTGGGCGAACTTCCAGGCCGCGTCGGGGTTCTTGGCCTCCTTGAACACCGCCAGGTCGGTGCCGCCGGCGAACCCTGCGGGCTGCTTGGTGTACGGCATCGGCATGGTCTTCCACTTGCCGTCCAGCTGCGGGGAGTCCTTGTGGAAGGTGCCGCCGGCCCACGCGCCCTCCTGGTAGACGGCGGTCAGCCCGTCCTGGAAGCTCTGCACGTTGTCCGCCCTGTCGGTCGGCGCGAGGCCCTGCTTCGGAACGCTTGCGTAGTTCTCCAGCGCCTTGGCGACCTCGGGCGTGCCGAAGGTGAACTTTCCGGTCTTGGCGTCGTAGATGTCACTGCCCTGCTGCCAGACCATCGGCAGCCAGAAGATCCAGGAATTGAAGCCCATCACCAGCCCGCTGGCGTGGCGCAGCTTGGGGTTCTCCTTGCCGGCGGTGGCCTGGATGGCCTTGAGGTCCTTCAGGTATCCGTCCCAGTCGCCGGCCAGGGCTCCCTTGATACCGGCCTTCTTGGTGATGTCGGTCCGGTAGTAGACCGCTTGGGTGTCGGCGATGAACGGGACGCCGTAGGAGGTGTTCTGGTACTTGGTGGTGTCCCACTGGCCGGGGTAGAAGTCCGAGGACTTGATCGACGTCGGGGTGGCCTGGAAGCCGTTCAAGGCTGCCATCTCGGCCACCCAGGTGCTGCCCACCATGGACATGTCCGGTGTGTTGCCGCCGGCTATCGCGGTGGTCAGCTTGTCGTGGGCGCCGTCCCACGGGACCGCGGTGATCTTGACGTCTGCGTCCGGGTTTTCCTGCTCGAACTTCTTGGCCAGCTGCTTCAGGTCTTCGTCGGGGTCACCCAGGGACCACATGACCACCGTCCCCTTGGCCTTGCCCGCGCCGATCTCGGCGGGGGCATCGTTGCCGGGGCCGGCGTCCTCGCTCCGGCCGCAGCCGGTGGCCACGAGGGCTGCCGTGAGGGTGACGCACAGGGTCTGGACGGTTCTGACAGCGTGACGGGTGGTGATACGCATGATGCGGCTCCTTGCCGTTGAGCGAGACAGGCGCGGGGGGCGGCGAAGGGTAGGAAGGGGCGGGCGCCCGAATGGGCCGGCCCACGAGTGGGCAGCGTCTGTGGTGACAGCAGCGGCGGCGGTCCCTCGCGGGTCGCGGTGGGAGCGTCCGACGCGGAGTGAGTAGCGGCCGGGCGGGGTGTGCCAGGCGCCCCTTCGCTGTCCCGGATCGGGAACGCGCGGGCGGCGAGTGCATGTGGGCGGGGCCGCGTGAACGCAGGCGCAACCGCCCTGAGTGGTGAGGAAGGCGAGGGCCGAAGAGGTTCGCCGATGTTTCAAGGAGACGGGGGCGGTGCGTCACCGGCAACGCACCGCCCGGCCGCGAGGCGCCGTCATTCGCTCATCGCGATGACGTCGCGTCAGTTCGAGCTCGGCCCTAACGTCGAGCCGCGGACCACGAGGCTGGTGGGAACGATGCGCGAGGGGGCGGCATCCGGCGATCTGCGCACGTGGTCGAGCAGCAGACGCGCAGCCGCCTCACCCATTTCCCGCATCGGCTGGCGGATGGTGGTCAGCGCCGGATAGGTGTACGACGCCACCTCGACGTCGTCGAACCCCACCACGGCGACATCCCGCGGAATCTCGAGGCCGGCCTCGTGCAGGGCCGCGATCACGCCGGCTGCCAAGGGGTCGTTGTGCCCGAAGACCGCGTCGAACTCCACGCCGTCCGCGAGAGCTTGCGCCACCGCGCTCCGGCCGTCGTCGAACAGGAAGTCGCCGCAGATGATTCTGCGCGGGTCGAGTTCGATCCCGGCCTGCGCATACGCGTCGACGAAGCCGCCCAGCCGTTCCTGCGTGCACCCGTACTCATCAGGACCGGTCACGACCAGAGGGCGACGGCGGCCGATGTCCAGCAGGTGGCGCGCCGCCTGCTCACCGCCCTCCCGGTTGGTGGTGGCCACGTAGGGGAATCCCGGCCGCTGGAAGCGGTCGTCGATCAGCACCACCGGCAGTCCGGCCTCGTGCAGTTCCGTGATGGATCCCAGGGCCCCCTCGGGCTCTATCACCAGCAGCCCGTCGAACGACTTGGCAGCGACCTGCAGGCCCAGCCTGCGCAGTGACTCCTCACCGCGGTTCCAGGTCAGGATCCGCAGCCCGAAGCCCTCGGCCTCCAGCGTTTCGACGACCGCCTGCACTATGCCGGCCCAGGCCCAGGCCAAGTCAGGGACCAGCATGCCGATCATCTGTGTCGTGCCGCGTGCGAGCCCCACTGCCCCGGCGCTCGGCACATAACCGAGTTCCGATATCGCCTTGCGGACCTTCAGGACGGTGTTCTCGTTGATCTCGCCCTTGCCGTTCAGCACCCGCGAGACCGTCGTCTTGCTGACCCCGGCCCGCGTGGCCACGTCGGCGATAGTGACTCCCATGTCACCTCCCCTCCCTTCCTGCAGAGGCGGAAGACTTCCCTCCCGCACCGAAGGGCCGATCGTACTGAACCTCCTGGAACCGGTACCGGAATCGGTCCCGGAACCGGTTTCGGTAGCGGTTCCGGCAGTGAAGCACCGAAAGGCCCGACTGGTCAACAGGCCGGAAACAACTCGTTCACCGGCCCGTCTCGGCGTCGACGATGAGGCCGAAGCCTGCCGGGCGGCCCCCACCCCGCCCCTCTGACCTGGGCGGTCACGGAACCCGAGACGGCCGCTGCCAACGGGTCGGCGCGGTTCGCGACCACCGACGACAGCCGATGAACTGCCGGTCATGCCGGAGCAATCGCGCCCGGACCGTTGACGCGGAGGCCGGATTGGGCTTCATAATCGGGCACTCGCTGTCATCGATGACACAAGTCAACGATGACACCCTCGGCCGACGGCACGGAAGCCTGCATCGGCCTGGGGTGCACTTTTCGGTCCGTCGCGCAGAAGCCGCAGTCACCGCTGCGTGGACGGCCGCGGGACTAGGAGACACCATGAGCTCTGCACGCGTATCCCGGCATGCCCGCCTACGGATGACGGCGGCGGTCGCGACCGTCTGCGCCCTGTCCGCAGCCCCGCTGGCCCCCCAGGCCGTCGCCGCCGACACCCCGGCCTACGCCGAGACCTACAGACCCCAGTTCCACTTCACTCCGCAGAAGAACTGGATGAACGACCCCAACGGGCTCGTCTATTACCAGGGCGAGTACCACCTCTTCTACCAGTACAACCCCAACGGCAACACCTGGGGCGACATGTCCTGGGGGCACGCGGTGAGCAAGGACCTCGTGCACTGGAAGGAGTTGCCGCTCGCCCTGTCGCACGACGACGAGGAGATGGTGTTCTCCGGCAGCGCGGTCGTCGACTGGAACAACACCACCGGCTTCGGCACGAAGACGAACCCGCCCATGGTGGCGATCTACACCAGCGCCTACAAGAACGGCGGCAAGCAGGCCCAGTCGCTCGCCTACAGCACCGACCGCGGCCGCACCTGGACCAAGTACCGGGGCAATCCCGTGATCGACATCGGCTCCGACAACTTCCGCGATCCCAAGGTCCAGTGGTACGCGCCGACCAAGAGCTGGCTGATGACGGTGTCGCTGTCCGCCGAGCACAAGGTGCGGTTCTACTCGTCGAAGAACCTCAAGGACTGGGAGTTGCAAAGCGAGTTCGGACCGGCCGGTGCGACGGGCGGCGTGTGGGAGTGCCCCGACCTGTTCCCCCTCGCCGTGGACGGGGACAGGAAGAACATCAAGTGGGTCCTGGTCGTCAACATCAACCCCGGTGGTATCGCGGGCGGTTCGGCCGCCCAGTACTTCATCGGCGACTTCGACGGCAAGAAGTTCACCGCGGACGACAAGGGCACGTACACCCCGCCCACCGGGAAGGTCGTGCAGGACTTCGAGGGCACCGGCTTCGGTACGTGGACGAGCACGGGCACCGCGTTCGGCCAGGGGCCGGCGGCCGGGGCGGTGGACGGGCAGGGGGCCGTCGAGGGCTTCGACGGCAAGGGCCTCGCCAACAGCTTCCACGGCGGTGACGGCGCCACCGGCATCCTCAGCTCCCCCTCCTTCACCGTCGACAGCCCCTACCTGAACTTCAAGATCGGTGGCGGGCGGCATCCGCACGAGGCCGGGACCGTCATGGACAGCACTCCGCCCGAGGGCACGGTCCTCGCCGACTTCGAAGGCGGAACGTACGGCGACTGGACGGCGACCAAGGACGCTTTCGGCACCGCACCGGCTACCGGCACCCTCCCCGACCAGGGACAGGTATCCGGCTTCGTGGGAGACGGGCTGGTCAACACCTTCCGGAACGGCGACTCCACCACGGGCACCCTCACGTCAGCCGAGTTCACCATCGACAAGAAGCACATCAACTTCCTCATCGGCGGCGGCAATCACCCGGCCGGCTCCGACAACCCGACCGCCGTCGAGCTCCTCGTGGACGGCCGGGTCGTCCGCAGCGCCACCGGAAAGGACGCCGAGGCACTCAACTGGGCCTCCTGGGACGTCAGCGACCTCGCCGGCAAGCAGGCGCGGATCAGGATCGTCGACGACAACACCGGCGGCTGGGGCCACGTCAACGTCGACCACATCATGCTCTCCGACAGCCAGGCCCAGCGCGTCTCCCAGGAGACGTCCGTCAACCTGATCGTCGACGGCAAGGTCGTCCGCAGCGCGACCGGCGCCGACAGCGAGACCCTGGACTGGGCCTCCTTCGACATGCGCCCGTACGCCGGCGAGAAGGCGCAGATCCAGGTCGTCGACATGAACACCGCCGGTTGGGGCCACGTCATGGCCGACCAGTTCACCGCCGCCGACAAGCCCGCCAAGTCCGTCGTACAGCGCGCCGACTGGGCCGACTACGGCAAGGACTACTACGCGGCGGTGTCCTGGGAGAACGCGCCGGGCGGCAAGCGCTACATGATCGGCTGGATGAACAACTGGGACTACGGCCAGTCCGTCCCCACCTCCCCCTGGCGCGGCGCGCAGAGCGTTCCCCGGGAAATGTCACTGCGCACGATCAACGGCCAGGCCCGGCTGACGAGCAAGCCGGTGGGCAGCCTGGAGTCCCTCCGGCAGCAGCACCCGGCGACGGCGTCCGGCATCACCGTCAAGAGCACCACCAAGCCCCTGATCGGCCCCACGGCCAAGGGCAAGGCACTCGACATCGAGGCGACCTTCTCCCTCAAGGACGCCGACCGCTTCGGCCTCAAGGTGCGCACCGGCGCGGGCGGCGAGGAGACCGTCATCGGCTACGACACCACGACGCGGGAGCTGTACGTCGACCGCACCCGCTCCGGAGCCGGGGACTTCAACAGCACCTTCCCCGGCGTCCAGACAGCACCCCTGAAGCCCAAGAACGGCAAGGTCAAACTGCGGATCCTCGTCGACTGGTCCTCCGTCGAGGTCTTCGGCGGCAACGGCGAGGCCGTGATCACCGACCAGATCTTCCCCAACCCCTCCAGCACCGGCGTCGAGGTCTTCGCCGAAGGCGGCACCGCCACCCTCGACCACATGCAGGCGTGGCAGCTGAAGTCCATCTGGCGGTGACGCGCCGGGGTCCGCGCGCCGGTCGGCCAGGAGCCGCTTCCGGCGCGCGGGCTCAGAAGTGGGTGGTGATCCCGAAGGTCTGCCGGAGCCGGGCCATGTCGTGACGGTCGTGATCAGCAGGCGCATAGCCCTGGTGGAAAGAGACCTGCCGCTCGGGCGACAGGCACGGGACGGTGGCCCCGAGGATCGTGCCGGTGACGAAACACGAGGCGGGATAGGCGAACGGGTGCTCCGCGTCGGGTGACGCCTGCACGGCGGATCCGTCCGCGGCGAAGACCAGCGGGTGAAGATCGATTTCGGTCATGAGGACCGGTGACGACGAACCGTACGGGGCGCCAGTCGAGGGTCTCGACGAAGCCGGCGTTCGCGAGAGCCGCCACGACGTCAGCTTCCTGGTCCTCTCGGTGCATCAGGTCCAGGTCGCGGTGCAGGCGGGTTTGCTCGCCGACCAGGGCGTCGATGCCCCAGCCGCCGCCGATCCAGATGCCGACGTCCGCGTTCCGCAGCACCGCAAGGACGGACACCACATCGTCGGCCGTCATCACCTTGCGCACGTCAGTGGTGATCACGTGGGCGGGCGAGTGGATTCATGTGCGGTCAATCTCCTCGAGGAACGTCAGCACCGAGGCGTCCTCCTCGATCAGTGGGATGAGGGCGGCATTGAACGGGGCGCCGTACGGGGCGTTCAGGTGTGCCTTGAAGGCGTCCTCGTCCCGGTAGACCTCGAAGATCCAGTAGGCGCGCGGGTCGGTCGCCTTGGTGTAGACGTCGAAGGCCAGGTTTCCTTCTTCTTCGCGCACTTTCAGGGCGTAGTCCCGGATCAGGCGAGCGACCTCGTCCTCTGCTCCCTCTCGGGCGGTGAACTCGGCGAGCAGGGTTTTCGTCATGGTTTCCTGTCCTTTCAGCGGGTGGAGTCGAGGTGCCGGACGACGGCCTTGTCCGTCGGGAACGGCGCCATCTGGTCGTGCCACGGCGGGTTCGGGCCGGCGACGGAGCAGGTCAGGGCCGCGACCTGTGCGGCGAACAGGCAGGCTGCCTCGACATCGCCGAGACGCAGGTCCGTCAGCCTGCCGCCGAGGAGTCCGCGGGTGCCGAGGTGGTGCAGCAGTCCGGCGGTGAAGGAGTCCCCCGCACCGACCGTGTCGACGACCGGTGTCGCCACCGCCGGCACCTGCACCCGTTCCCCGTCGAGTGAGGCCAGTGCGCCGTCGGCGCCGCGTGTGATCACGACGAGCCGCGCGCCCGCCGCATGCCAGGTGTCGCACGCCCGCTCGGGCGGCGTTCCGGGCAGGAGGAGTTCCAGGTCGTCCTCGCTCAGCCGCAGCACATCGGCGAGGCCGCACCAGTGGGCCAGGCGGGCACGGTAGGCCTCGGGACGTACCAGGAGGGGGCGGACGTTGGGGTCGATGCTGATGGTGGCCCGGGGGGCGGCCGCTGCCAGGAAGTCCTCCACCACGCCTGCCCCGGGTTCCTTGACCAGGGCCAGTGACCCGGTGTGGACGCAAACGGTGTCGGTCAGGTCCACCTCGGCCAGTTCCGCGCCGGTCCACTGCCAGTCGGCGGTGGCCTGGGCGTGGAAGGAGAACGTGGCCTGCCCATGGGCGTCCAGCTCGGCCACGGCGAGCGTGCTGGGCTCGGCGGCCTCGACGGCGTGCGAGAGGTCCACGCCCGACGCCGCGAGGTGGGCCCGGAAGAGGCGGCCGAACACGTCACCGGACAGCCGTGCGAGGAAGCGGGCCGGAGTTCCGAGCCTGGCCAAGGCCACCGCCGTGTTGGCGGGTCCGCCGCCCGGCAGCACGCGCAGGGCGAGTTCGTTCCGGGCACGCGCGGGTTCGGTGAACGCGTCAGCGACGCACTCTCCCAGGACGGTGATCTTGCGCGGGCTCATGGGCTGCTCTCCTCTTGGAACGCGCCTTCTTGGAACGCGCGGAGCGGAAACGGGCATGACCCGGGCACACCGGTTGACGGCTTCGGGGCGGGCGACCGCCGAGGGACGTTGCCGATTTGTGACGGGTGCAAGGCATTGACGTTGCCGGTGAGCGGAGTCCATCATCCTCGCCAAGCAGTGTCAACGATGACATCAGTCATCGTTGACATCGCGGGACGGCAGGCCTCGCTGCCGACCACCCGCCCGACATCCCGCTGGAGTCGTTCATGTCACGCACCTCTCGTCTGCCCTCCTCCTTGCTCAGAGCCGCCGCGTGCACGGGCATCGCGGCCCTCACCCTGACCGCCTGTGGATCCGGATCCGGATCGGGCAGCGCGAGCACCGGTTCGGGCGAGGTCAAGGTCGGCCTGATCACCAAGACGGACACCAACCCGTTCTTCGTCAAGATGAAGGAGGGCGCGGCGAAGACCGCGAAGGCCGAGGGCGTCAAGCTCATGACCGCGGCCGGCAAGTTCGACGGCGACAACGCCGGGCAGGTCACCGCGATCGAGAACATGGTCGCCGCCGGCGTGAAGGGCATCCTGATCACCCCGAGCGACTCCAAGGCGATCGTGCCCGCGATCGAGAAGGCCAAGGCCAAGGGCGTCCTGGTCATCGCCCTGGACACCCCGACCGAGCCGCAGAGCGCCGTCGACGCCCTCTTCGCCACCGACAACGTCAAGGCCGGTGAGCTGATCGGTGAGTACGCCAAGGCCGCGATGAAGGGCAAGACCGCGAAGATAGCCGCCCTCGACCTCGCGCCGGGCGTCTCCGTCGGCGTCCAGCGGCACAGCGGATTCCTCAAGGGCTTCGGCGCCACCGACAAGGACGTCGCCTGTGCTCAGGACACCGGCGGCGACCAGTCCAAGGGCCAGACCGCGATGGAGAACTGCCTCCAGAAGGAACCCGGCATCAACGTCGTCTACACGATCAACGAACCGGCCGCGCTGGGCGCGTACACCGCGCTGAAGGCCAAGGGCCGGGAGAAGGACGTGCTGATCGTCTCCGTCGACGGCGGCTGCACGGGCACCCAGGCGGTCAAGGACGGCAAGATCGCCGCGACCTCGCAGCAGTACCCGCTCAAGATGGCCGCCGAGGGCGTCAAGGCCGTCGTGACCTACGCCAAGGACGGCAAGAAGGCGTCGGGTTACACCGACACCGGCGTCACCTTGATCACCGACAAGGCGCAGGACGGCGTCACGTCCAAGGACACCGCCTACGGCCTGGAGAACTGCTGGGGCTGAGCCGCCGCCCCCAGCTGCCGCCGTTCGACACCCCTCAGCGGGGCGGCCGGCCCCTCCTCCCCGACCGAGGACGGCCGCCCCCTCGTCCTCCTGCCGTCCGACAACGACTGACCAGTCCTGACAAGGACTTGTGTCTTCCGACAAGGACCTCGCATGACTGCCACGTCCACGCCTCCCTCCACGTCCACGCCGTACGCGGAACTCAAAGCACCGACCCCGGTCCGCAGACTGCTCACGCAACCGACCACCGGCCCGCTGGTCGCCCTCCTTCTGGCCTGTGCCTTCTTCTCCTTCTCGAGCGACCAGTTCCTCACCGGCGGGAACTTCTCGCTGATCGTGCAGCAGGTCATGGTCGTCGGCACCCTCGCCATCGGCCAGACCCTGATCATCCTCACGGCGGGCATCGACCTGTCGTGCGGAGCGGTGATGGCGTTCGGCAGCATCGTGATCGCCAAGATGGCCGCCGAGGGCTCCCTGCCCCCGCTCGCCGCGATCGCGCTGGGCCTTGTCGTCTGCGGCGGCTTCGGCATGCTCAACGGCGCGTTGGTGCAGAAGATCCCGCTGCCGCCGTTCATCGTCACCCTGGGCATGCTCAACGTGGCGTTCGCGCTGACGCACATCTACTCCGAGGAGCAGACGGTCACCAACCTGCCCGGCCCGCTGACGGCTCTCGGGCAGACCTTCCCGCTCGGCCACACCGACATCACCTACGGCTCGCTGGTCACCATCGCCCTGTTCCTCCTCCTCGCCTACGCGTTGAGCAGCACCGGCTGGGGCCGGCACGTCTACGCCCTGGGCAACAGCCCGGAAGCGGCCCGGCTGAACGGCATCCGGACCTCCCGGCTGACCATCGGCGTCTACACCGTGGCCGGCATCCTCTACGGCATCGCCGCCCTGCTGCTCGTCTCCCGCACCGGCGTCGGCGACCCGCAGGCCGGGCAGACCGACAACCTGGACAGCATCACCGCCGTGGTCCTCGGCGGCACCAGCCTCTTCGGCGGACGCGGATCGGTCCTGGGCACGTTCATCGGCGTCCTCATCGTCGGAGTCTTCCGCAACGGCCTGCAGCTGATGGGCGTCGCCTCCATCTACCAGACCCTCATCACCGGAGTCCTGGTGATCCTCGCGGTGACCGTCGACCAGATCTCCCGGAAGAAGGCCCGTTGATGAGCGCCACCTCCTCCCCCACCCCAGTCCTGCAGGCCCGCGGTCTGGTCAAGCGCTACGGTCACGTCACCGCAATCGACGGCGCCGACTTCGACCTGCTGCCCGGCGAGGTCCTCGCCGTCATCGGTGACAACGGCGCCGGCAAGACCAGCCTCATCAAGGCCCTCACCGGCGCGGTGGTACCGGACGAGGGCGAGATCCGCCTCAATGGCAAGCCGATCCAGTTCTCCAGCCCCCAGAGCGCACGCGCCCACGGCATCGAGACGGTCTATCAGGACCTCGCCGTGGCAGCTTCCATGGACATCGCCTCGAACATGTTCCTGGGCCGCGAGCTGCGCCGCCCGGGCATCCTCGGCAGCGCCTTCCGCATGCTCGACAAGAAGCGCATGCGCCAGGAGGCCGCCGAGCACATGGCCGATCTGAAGATCGGCCTGCGCTCGCTGACCCAGGCGGTCGAGACCCTCTCCGGCGGACAGCGGCAGGCTGTCGCGGTCGCCCGCGCCGTCGCCTGGGCCCGCAGCGTCGTCGTCATGGACGAACCCACCGCCGCCCTCGGCGTCAAGGAGTCCGGACAGGTCCTCGACCTCATCCGCCGCGTCCGCGACAAGGGCATGCCGGTCGTTCTGATCAGCCACAACATGCCCCATGTCTTCGAGATCGCCGACCGGATCCACGTCCACCGGCTGGGCCGGCGCGCCGCCGTGATCAAGCCCTCCGACTACTCCATGGCTGAGGTCGTCGCCATCATGACCGGCGCCCTCACCGTCGACGCGGCCGGAGATACTGTCGTAGCGGATTCCGCGGCGGCGAAAGCCGCCGGAGTCCAGGCCACCTGACAGCTCAACCCGCTCTCGCATGTTCCGGCCGAGGCCGCGGCCGGAACCCGAGAGCACTCAGGAGACGGTTCCTCCCATGGCAGCGAGACGCCGCCCCACCCTTGCCGATGTCGCACGAGAAGTCGGCGTCAGCGCCAAGACGGTCTCCCGTGTCCTCAACGAGGACGGACCCGTCTCGGCGCAGACGCGGGAACAGGTACTCGCCGCGGTGGCCAAGTTGGGCTTCCAGCCGAACCTCATGGCCCGCAACATCCGCGTCGGCGGTCCGGACACCACCATCGGACTGGTCATCCCCGACCTCGCCAACCCCTTCTTCGGAGCCGTGGCCCGCGCCATCGAGGACACGGTCCGCGAACGCGGACTGACCCTCCTCATGGGCTCGTCCGCGGACGAGCCCGACCGCGAACGCGCCCTGACGGACAAGTTCCTCGCCCGGCGCGTCAGCATCCTCATCGTCGTGCCGTCCGTCGGCGCCGACCACTCCCACCTCAAGTCCCACCGCACGGCGGGGCTGCCCATCGTCTTCCTCGACCGCCCGGGGGTCGGCCTGCCCACGGACAGCATCGTCAGCTCCAACCGTGCCGGAGCCCAAGAAGGCGTCGCCCACCTCATCGCCCACGGGCACCGCCGCATCGGATTCGTCGGCGACCTCCCCACCAAGCTCTACACCCGCCGCGAACGCCTCGCCGGATACCGTGCCTCCCTGCAAGAAGCCGACATCCCCTACGACCGCGCGCTCGTCGCCAACGGCCACGACCAGCCAGGCGCCGAGGCCGCGACCGCCCAACTCCTCGCACTGGCCGATCCCCCCACCGCCCTGTTCGCCGGAAACAACATCATGGCGCTGGGCATAGTCGCCGAACTCGCCCGCAGCAAGCGCAAGGACGTAGCGGTCGTCGCCTTCGACGACGTGTCACTCGCCGAGGCACTCGAACCGGCCCTTACCGTCGTCGCCCAGGACCCCGAAGAACTCGGCCGCACCGCCGCGGCCACCGCCCTGGCCCGCCTCGACGGCGACCGCTCCCGGGTTCGCACCATCACCGTTCCCACCCGGCTGATCGTCCGGGGCTCGGGGGAGCAACCTGCACCCAAGCCGTAGACGGGACGCCTCTGCTTTCGAGGGCCTCATGATCGCGGTGCCTCGGCAACCCGCCAGCAGGCCGCTCATCTGGTTGAGCAGTTCGTCGAACTCGACCAGGGGACTGAGAGGAGTGTCCTTCTCGTGAGCTCATCGACCGCCATGCGTCATGCGAGCCATGCGGACTCCTTGTGCCGTACGCGTGGGGAGACGTCCGTGCCACCCGCGGCAGCGGACGTGCCCGCCTCCGGTCCTCAGGGGCGCGCGAGCCGGGCCGCGAGATAGGGCGCGGTGGCGCTGCGGCGGGTCCTCGCGACCTTGGCCGGCGGGCCCGCCGCGACCACCCGCCCGCCCGCGTCGCCACCGCCCGGCCCGAGGTCGATGACCCAGTCGGCGGTGACGATCGTGTCCAGGTCGTGCTCGACGAGGACGACCGTGTTGCCGGCGTCGACGAGCCGGTGCAGCTGCCGCAGCAGCAGCGCGATGTCCGAAGGGTGCAGCCCGGCCGTCGGCTCGTCGAGCAGGTAGAGCGCGTGCCCGCGGCGGGCTCGCTGCAGTTCGGTGGCGAGTTTGATGCGTTGCGCCTCGCCACCGCTGAGTTCCGTCGCCGGCTGGCCCAGCCGCAGGTACCCCAGTCCCACCTCGCGCAACGTCTCCAGACTGCGGGAGGCGGCCGGGACGGCGGACAGGAACTCGGCGGCGGCGTCGACGGACAGCGCCAGCACTTCCGCGATGTTCTTGCCGCGGTAGGCGACTTCCAGTGTTTCGGCGTTGTACCGAGCGCCCCGGCAGGTCGGGCACGGCGCGTAGGTTCCGGGCAGGAACAGCAGTTCCACCGCGACGAATCCTTCGCCCTGGCAGGTCTCGCACCGTCCTTCGGGCACATTGAAGGAGAATCGCCCGGCCGAGTAGCCGCGCGCCCTGGCCTCGTCCGTCGCCGCGTACAGCTTGCGCACCGCGTCGAACAGCCCCGTGTACGTGGCCAGGTTGGACCGGGGAGTTCGGCCGATGGGCCGTTGGTCGACCCGGACCAGCCGGTCGAACGACTCGACCCCCGACGCGTCCTGGACATCGACCTCCAGCTGCGCCTCGTCGGGCTCCTCGGGTTCGAGTCCGAGGTGGCCGCGGACGACCTCGGCGAGCACCTGCGTCACCAGCGTCGACTTTCCGGAACCGGACACGCCCGTCACCGCCGTCAGTACGCAGAGCGGTACGTCGACGGACACGTCGTGCAGATTGTGGCGGGAGACGCCGCTCAGGTGCAGCCAGCCGCGCGGTGTGCGCGGGCGGTGATCGAGCGGCTGGGCGCGCCCGAACAGGTACTGGCCCGTGGCCGACTCCCCGACCCGCTCAAGACCGGCGACCGGGCCGCTGTACAGCACGCGTCCGCCGCCCTCGCCGGCGCCGGGGCCGATGTCGACCACCCAGTCCGCCCGCCGTACGACGTCCATGTCGTGCTCCACGACGAACAGCGAGTTGCCCGCCGCCTTGAGGCGGTCCAGCACGTCCAGCAACGGTTCCGCGTCAGCCGGGTGCAGGCCCGCGGAGGGCTCGTCGAGGACGTAGACGACGCCGAACAGCCCCGAGCGCAGCTGGGTGGCGATCCGCAGGCGCTGCGCCTCGCCGGGCGACAGGGTCGTCGAGCGGCGCCCGAGACTGAGATATCCGAGGCCCAGGTCGAGCAGTACGTCGACCCGCGCGACCAGATCGCCGCAGATCCGGACCGCGACTTCGGTCGTCTCCCCGGAGCGGGCGGTCGACGTGGTGGCGTCGGCCTCGGACCGCCCCGCGACGGGCCGCAGCAGCGCCACTACCTCGGTGAGCGGCATCGCGTTGATCTCGGCGATGGAACGTCCGGCGAAGGTCACGGCGAGCGCCTCGGGCCGCAGTCCGCTGCCGTGACACTCGGGGCAGGGCACACTCCTGACGAACCGGAGCGCCCGTTCGCGCATCTTCTCGCTCTTGGAGTCGGCGAGGACGTGCATGACGTGCTTGCGGGCGCTCCAGAACTTGCCCTGGTAGCCGTAGTCGACGCGGTCCTCCTCCGGCTCGATGTACACGGAGGGCTGCTCGTCCGTGTACAGCAGCCAGTCCCGGTCCTTCTTCCTGAGCCTGCGCCACGGCCGGTCGATGTCGATCCCCAGGCCGTTCACGACACTGCGCAGGTTGGCGCCCTGCCAGGCGCCCGGCCAGGCGGCGATCGCCCCTTCGCGGATGCTCAGCGAAGGGTCCGGGACGAGCAGGTCCTCGGCGACGTCGTGCACGACTCCCAGTCCGTGGCAGTTCGGGCAGGCGCCGGCCGCCGTGTTGGGTGAGAACGACTCGGCTTCCAGCCGTGCGGCTCGGGGCGGATAGGTGCCGGCGCGGGAGTACAGCATGCGCAGCAGATTGGACAGCGTGGTGATGGTGCCGACCGTCGAGCGCGCGCTGGGCGACCCGCGTCGCTGCTGCAGAGCCACGGCCGGTGGCAGTCCGGTGATTTCCTGCACGTGCGGTGCGCCGACCTGTTGCAACAGCCTTCGGGCGTACGGTGCCACGGACTCGAAGTAGCGCCGCTGGGCCTCCGCGTAGAGCGTGCCGAACGCGAGCGAGGACTTGCCCGAACCGGAGACGCCGGTGAAGGCGACCATCGCGTCCCGCGGAACGTCGACGTCGACGTTCCGCAGGTTGTTCTCACTGGCGCCCCGGACATGCACGAAGGGGTCGGTCGCGTCCTTGTCCACCGTTCCTGATTACCTGATCGCGCCGGGAACCGCGCGACAGGCGCCGCCACCGGGCCCCGCTCACACGAGCATCCGGGGATTCCCGAATCCATTGGAGAGTGCGGTCAGGCGGCGAAGGAGGCGAGCAGTTCGTTGTACTGCTTGGCGGCGGTGGTCAGGTTCTGGTCGGAGAGGCCGAAGGCCGTGCCGTACAGCTTGACCATCGGCTGGATGTCGAACTGGCACAGCCGCAGGGTCGCGTGCCAGTTGCTGAGGAGGGTCTCGATGGTGGCCTGGTTCGAGCCTTCGGGGGTGTAGTGGTCGGCGGGGACGCCGGCGGTGACGGCGACGACGGCCTTCTTGCCGGCCAGCTGTGAGGGCGAACCGTCCATGGTGAAGGCCCAGCCGAGGGTGAAGACCTTGTCCTGCCACTGCTTGAACAGAGGAGTGGTGTTGTACCAGTACACCGGGTGCTGGAAGACGATCACATCGTGCTCGGCCAGCAGCGCCTGCTCGGCGTCGGCGTCGATCTGGAAGTCAGGGTAGGCGGCGTAGAGGTCGTGCACGGTGACATGGGCCAGCTCGCGGACGGCGTCCACCAGGGCCCGGTTGGCCTTCGACTGGGACAGGTCGGGGTGTCCTACGACAAGGAGAACCTTGGACATGATCAGGAGCCTCTTCAGTGATCAGGGGTATGGGTGACGGATGCGTCGGTGGGTGTGACGGGTCTGGGATTCGCCGAGGCGTGATCACCGGTCGATGGTGGCCATGTTCGCCTCGTCGTGACGCTCGCCCGCGGCCGGCGTGAGGTTGTTGAGGCGGTCCAGCTGAGCGGCACTGAGTTCGATGCCGTCAGCGGCGGTGTTCTCCTCGACGCGCGAGACCCGCCGGGTTCCGGGGATCGGGGCGATGTCGTCGCCGCGGGTCAGCAGCCACGCCAGCGCGGTCTGTGCCGGGGTGGCGCCGATCTCGGCGCCGATGGCCCGGACTTCGTCGACGATGCGCAGGTTGCGCTGGAAGTTCTCGCCGATGAAGCGCGGGTTGGTCTTGCGCCAGTCGTCGTCGGCGAAGTCGTCGACGGTGCGGATCTGCCCGGTCAGCAGGCCGTGGCCGAGCGGTGAGTAGGGAACGAACCCGATGCCGAGCTCGCGCAGCAGCGGGAGGATCTCGGCCTCGACGTCACGGGTCCACAGCGAGTACTCGGTCTGCAACGCGGCCACCGGATGCACGGCGTGTGCCCGGCGGATCGTCTCGGGACCGGCTTCCGAGAGGCCGATGTGGCGCACCTTGCCCTCGGCGACCAGCTCGGCCAGCGCGCCGACGGTCTCCTCGATGGGCGTGTTCGGGTCGACGCGGTGCTGGTAGTAGAGGTCGATGTGGTCGGTGCCGAGCCGCAGGAGCGAGCCCTCGACCGCGGCCTTCACGTTGCAGGCGCTGCTGTCGATCACGCCGGGACCGTCGCCGGCGTGGGAGACGAGACCGAACTTCGTCGCCACGACGACGTCATCGCGGCGGCCCCTCATGGCCTTACCGACGATTTCCTCGCTGTGGAAGGGGCCGTAGATCTCGGCGGTGTCGATGTGAGTGACCCCAAGCTCCAGCGCCCGGTGGATGGTGCGGATCGACTCGGCGTCGTCGAGCCCTCCGCCCGTGGTGTACATGCCGGCCATGGTCATGGCTCCCAGGCCGATGCGGGAGACATCGAGCCCGCCCAGTGTCACGTGCTTCATCAGGTACTCCTCGTCGTGACGGCCGTCAGGCCGATCGGTGGTCATGATCAGTGAGGTGCGCAACCGGCTGGCGGACTGTCCTCGGGTGGTCCGCGCGCCGCCGGCACGGGCACCGTTGCCCGGTCGGCCGGTCAGCTGCCGAAGGTCCACCCCGAGGCGGCTTCCGGCTCGGCCGGGGGTGCGGGGCGTCCTGCCCAGCAGCGGGGTTCGTCGTAGGCCGGCGCCGACGAGATCAACGCCGTGGTCGCCGGTCATGCGCTTCCTCCAGGCGGCCCGGGCCGTCCGTGAGGGATTCGGGCCGACCGCTGTCAGGAAGGGGCTGACGCCGGTGTTGCCAAGGACAGGTGGCGGGAGATCCGCGGGCGGAACCGGCTGCGCCGCGTCAGTGCTCCCGGGCCGCCGGCTCCAGAACGAGGACCGGGATCTCGCGGTCCGTGTTCTTCTGGTACTCGGCGTAGTCGGGGAACGCCTCGACGGCCCGGGCCCACCACAGCGCCTTCTCCTCCCCGCTCACCTCGCGTGCCAGCATGTCCTGGCGCACCGGGCCGTCCTGTAGCTCGACCCGGGGGTCGGCCACCGCGTTGTGGTACCAGACCGGGTGCTTGGGGGCTCCTGCCATGGAGGCGATGACGGCGTAGGAGCCGTCGTGCTCCACCCGCATGACCGGGGTCTTGCGGATCTTGCCGCTCTTCGCGCCCAGGGTGGTCAGGATGACGACGGGCAGGTCCCGGAGCCTCTCGTCCTCTTCCCGCGCGACCAGGACACTCAGCGTCGTTCCCTGCGTACCGCCGGAGCTTTCGTACAGCTCCACCTGGTCACGTACAAACTGCGCCTTGCTCGGCTCGTACTCCCCTTTGAGGGGCATGCTGACACTCTCCGTGCTGTCGAAACGCACCCGGCGCTGTCCTGCGCACCAGCCGGGGTGCGGGGCATGGTGCTCAGGCGTGGGCGTCGTCGTAGGCCAGGCTGCCGCCCAGCTCGCGGGACGCCTCGGCCTGGGCGAGGAGCTCCTCCGCCTTGGCCTTGGCGGCCTCGATGGCGTCCGCACCGGCGACGAAGCGCTGCAGGGGCTTGTCCTGGCCGGCGATGGTGAGCAGGGCGCGGGCGAGCTTGGCGGGGTCGCCGGGCTGCTTGCCGTTCATGCTCTTCATGCCCTCGATCCTCGGGGCGGTGCGCGGGGCGTAGTCCTCGATGGACAGCTCGGGCCAGGTGGTGGAGCCGTCCACGAGGAGTTCGGTGCGGAAGTAGCCGGGCTCCACGATCGTGGTGTGGATGTTGTACGGCTCGACGTCGTAGCGGAGGGACTCCATCCAGCCCTCTTCCGCGAACTTGGAGGCCGCGTAGGCGGAGGTGAATTCCATGCCGACCAGTCCGGCCGTCGAGGTGATGGTGATGACGTGGCCGGCGCGCTGCCTCCGCAGGATCGGCAGGACGGCGCGGGTGACGTTCATCGGGCCGAAGAGGTTCGTCTCGAACTGCCGGCGCATCTGCGAGGGCGAGATCTCCTCGAAGTAGCCGGTGAAGAGGTTCCCGGCGTTGTTGATCAGTACGTCGATGCGGCCGAAGTGGTCGACGGCGGCCTGCGCGGCGGCCTCGGCGTCCTCGATGCTGGTGACGTCCAGCGTTGTGACCAGCAGGTTGTCCTGCGGCCCGCCGAGGGTCTTCTCGACCTCCTCGGGGCGGCGGCCGGTGGCGACGACCTGGTGGCCGGCGGCGAGGGCCTCGCGGACGATGTCCGTGCCCAGACCGCGTCCGGCGCCGGTGACGAAAATGACCTTGCTCATGGGGGTCCTGGCTCTTGTCGGGGCGCCGTGGTCGGGCACCCGGTGTGTGCGGGGGCGTGCGGCCCGCCCGGCGGCACGAGCGCCGCCGTGTCCGGGCCGTTCACACCGTCGTGGGCGGTGCACCACCAACAGAACCGGTTGTCACGGGAGTGTGGGAGTCCCTGATGAGGGGGTCACTGACAGGGACCCCCAACCCGCCGGATGCGCTCGTAGAGTGAAACGCATGGCAGGCAGAAACGACCCCAACGGCACCAACCGCGACATCCGCGACGATTTCCGCGCGGAGATCCGGGAATTCCTCGGCACGCGACGGGCCAGGGTCACCCCTGAACAGGCCGGACTGCCCCTGTACGGCGGAGAGCGCCGACGAGTCACCGGGCTGCGCCGTGAGGAGGTCGCCCTCCTCGCGGGCATCTCCAGCGAGTACTACACACGGCTGGAGCGCGGCAACGCCACCGGCGTCTCCGAGAGCGTCATCGAAGGCATCGCCCAAGCGCTTCAGCTCGACGAGGCCGAACGCATCCACCTGCTCGACCTCCTGCGCGGCGCCGGCACCACCCGTCCGCCACGCCGCCGCCCGGCGCAGCAGCGCGTGCGGCCCGCAGTGCAGCGCGTCCTCGACTCCATGGCCGGAACACCCGCGTTCATCCTCAGCGGACGCGGGGACATCCTGGCCGCCAACCACCTCGGGCGCGCCCTGTTCTCCCCCGTCTACGCCGACCCGGTACGGCCGCCGAACAACGCCCGGTTCGTCTTCCTCAGCCCGCACGCGACCGAGTTCTTCCGCCACTGGGACGAAGTCGCGGGCGACACCGTCGCCATGCTGCGCGCCGAAGCAGGCCGCGATCTCTACGACCGGCGGCTCACGGACCTGATCGGCGAACTGTCCACCCGTAGCGAGGAATTCCGTCGCCGCTGGGCGGCCCACAACGTCCGCATGCACACCACCGGCGTGAAACTCCTCCACCACCCGGTCGTCGGCGACCTCGACCTGCCCTTCGAAACCTTCCCACTCGGGGACGGCCCCAGGCAGTTCCTCCTCACCTACACCGCCGAGCCCGACTCACCCTCTCAGGACGCCCTCGACCTGCTGGCCAGTTGGGCCGCAGCCAACGACGACATCGAGCGGTCCGCTTCGGCCGACGACTCCCGGTCGGCCGACTCGTCCGAGACACCCGACTGACCGACCCGCCACGCGAGTCGATCCGCGAAGTCGTCAACGGCTCCGACAGCGCGGCACGGTCCGCCGTGTTCCGTGTCCGCCTCGTCTTCACGACCGTCGGGCGCAGCCGAGGAGACGTGAGCGACATCCACGAGGAAGACCGGCCAGGCCGGCTCTCCATCCGGCACGCAGTGGTGGACGGCATCCTTGTCGTGACCGTGCGCGGCGAGATCGACCACGACGTCAAGGACGTCCTGAGCGAGGCGCTGCTGCCCTAGGGAGGCGCGATGCCGCCGCGGATCGTGGCGGACCTCAGACTTGATGCAGCTGCGCCGGTGCGGTTGACCGTGAGGGGTGCAACAGCTGTGGTGCCATCGCTGAAGCACTTCGAGGCTGGGCGGCGTCATCGAACAGCTCCCAGAGCTGCCTGGCTGACCCCCGAGGCCGGCCAGTGTCCAAGGGGACGCGGCCAACGTTCACCAGGCGGTCGCGTCCGGGCCAGGGCCTTGCGGCGGGCGCTCGCTCTGTGGCAGACCGTCGACGACCAGGTCGTAGGAGTGCTCGACCGCATCGTTGATCAGCTGCTTCGTGATGCCCCGCCCGGGCCCCAGCGTTATCCAGTGGCTCTTGTCGAGGTAGCGGCCCGGGGTGATCGAGGCGTAGCCGCGCTCCAGTGCCCGCGCGTGCTCGGGCTCGCACTTGACCGTGATGATCTGTTCGTCCGGGTCGTCGGTGACGATCAGGAACACCTTGTCCACGACCTTGTACACGTCGAGTCCGGGGGTGAAGGGGCGTCCGTGGCTGACGTCGGGGAGGGCGAGGGCCGCCTTGCTGGCGGTGTCCTGGAGGCGGTCACCGGCCGCGCTCACCGGGCCGCCCGCGTGCTGGTGCCGTAGCTGTGCGGGTCGACGGGCTGCTCGGCCTTGGCCAAGTGGGCGACGACGAGCAGGTAGGAGTCGGTGACGAGCTCCCTGACGAGCTTCTTGTCGATGCCTGTCCCGCCCTCGAGCGTGATCCAGTGTCGCTTGTTCATGTGGTAGCCGGGGGTGATGTGGCTGTTGTGTTCCCGGAGAGCGCGGGCCTCGCCGGGGTCCGCCTTGAGGATCACCACGGGGCGCCCGGGGACCTCGGTCATCAGCATGAACACCTTGCCTCGTACCTTGAAGACCTCCCAGTCCGGGCCGAAGGGATGCTCCAGCAGCGCTCCGGGAAGTTCCTCCGCGCATTCGGCGGCGAGGGTCTGCAGGGCCGATCCGTTCACGAGTGTTTCCTTTCTCGGGTGGTGGCCGGCGCAGGGGCGTCGGCCGAGGGACGCGGCCGGCACGCCCCATTCTTTTCCCTGAAGCGGGCGAAACGGGCGGTAGGCTGCGGACACGTGATGGTCGAGATGCGACACCCCAGGCGCTCCCCACGCGTCGGACGCAGCGGGCAGGCCGCGGTTCCGCTGTACGGTTTCCAGCCCCCGGTCGGCACTCCGTACGGCCTTGAGGTGAGCACCGTCGAGGACTTCTTCGCCGAGCACGACGACTGGCCGTGGAATCCGCCCCGTCCGGGCCGTGCCACCTTCCACTACCTGATCCTGGTGACCGAGGGTGAGCTGCTCCACGATGTCGACCACGTCACGCGGACCGTCGCATGCGGCCAGTGGCTGTGGGTGCGTCCCGGGCACGCGCAGTGCTGGCATCCGCCGGGCGCCGCCCGCGGCCCGTTCATCCTGTTCGAGCCGGACGTGCTGACGTCCGACGCCGCCCGCCTGCTGGCCCCGCTCACCGCGCACGAGGCCCCTGCCGTTCTCAGCCCGCACCCCGATGACGCGGCCTGGCTTCGGCATACGGCGCTCCAGCTTTTGGACGAGCACCGTGCACTGGGGCGCCGCCGGCTCGACGTCCACCACGCCCTGCGGCGCAGCCTGCTCGAATCGCTGCTGCTGCGCCTTGCCAACTCCCCGGATGTCACCCCCACCGGCGCGTTGGCGGGCGGCACGGGCCGCAGGGACACGTACGCGCGGTTCGTGGACGCCCTGGAATTGCACTTCCGGGAACTGCACCGGGCTGCGGACTATGCCGGGCTGCTCGGCTGTTCGGTTCGTACCCTGAGCCGCGCGGCCCGGGACGCCACCGGCAAGGGGGTGCGTGAGGTCATCGACGAGCGGCGGCTGCTCGAAGCCCGGCGCCTGCTGGGAGGTGCCGGTTGGGACGCCCGGGCTGTGGCCGTCCATCTCGGGTTCACCGATCCCGCGAACTTCGGCCGCTTCTTCCGTGGCCACACCGGTCTCACCCCGGCCGCCTTCGCGGCCCGCGAAGCCAGGACCGGCATGTGAGGCGGGCGCGGCACAAGCCCGCGTCCCCGCGGCCGCCACGGCCTTGATCGCGTCCGGAACGGGGGCCGGCCGGGGCCGGCCGCCTCCTTCGATCGCCGGCTGACTGGCCGGGGTGCGTCACCTTGGATCCCTGGTCAGGACGCGATCGCGTCTGTCGCGGTCTGGGCGAACGCCCAGTTGGAGTGCACGATGCGCCACTCGCCGTCGATCAGCCGGTACGCCTCGGTGGCGTTCCAGGCGCGCAACTGCCGCTCGTTGCCGCTGTCGTCGAGCACGTAGGTGTTCAGGTTGTAGGCCAGGAGGGCGAAGTCACCGCCGTCGCTGATGTGCACGAGGGGGTTGAGGTACTCGTTGCGCACGATGTGCGGGTTGGAGTAGATCGCCTCGATGTGGGCGACGGCCGCGTCGCGGCCGACGACCAGGTCCTTTTCGATGGGGTCGAAGTAGCTGATCTCTTCGGCGTAGTTGTCAAGGTAGCCGCGGTTGTCGCCGACGCTCCACCGCTCGTTGAAGGACTTCTCCCGTTCCAGGATGGTCTTGCTGATTTCTTCCTTGTTGACGCCCATGACAGTCTCCTTTCGTGCATGCCGCCGTCGGCCGGCCGGCTCCGGCCGGCGGCGGATGGGTGTGTTTCTCAGTCGTCGAGCAGCACCCCGGGCTTGGTCGGCGTCGTGCCGGCCTCGACATCGGCCTCGCGCAGCTGATCCAGACCGTGGTGGACCTTCTCGACCGGGGCCTTGAGCCGCCCGGCGGCGATGGCGTGCAGTTGCTGCTGGAACACCTGCGCGGGCAGGTCGGTGGTGACCTCGGACTCGTTGACGCTGAACGCCTTCACCTTGATGCGCACCCATCCGGGCTGCGGCTCGGGCATCGGCAGCGTGGTGACCTCACGGGCATCCAGGCCGCCGGGCTGAGTGACGACGACCGCTCGCATCGTCGCAGATGCGGCGCCTGCGGATGCTGCGCGTTGGCCCATGCCAGTTCCTTTCGTGTCGGCTACGGCCCACAAGGTCGCCATGCTGCGGGTCGGGGCGAGGCGGTCACCGCAGCACCTCTCGATCTTCTGTCGACATCCGGCGCACCCTTCAGTCAGGTGCGGACAGCTGGTTGTCAATGGGTGACATCCGGTGCGGCCCCGCGATCGCAGGGCGGCACTGGGCTCTTCATCACGGTCGGGGAAGCCGTGAGCGCCCGCCCGGCGAGGGGTGGGACGCGGGCCTGTCACCGGTGCTGTGCGGTGCGCAGCTCGTCGGTGAACCGGGTGAGGGCCTCCTCAGCCGTGGGGACAGGGCCGAACAGCTGCTCCTGGCGGCGGGGGTCGGCGACGTAGCGGCCGGTCTCGAACCAGCGGAACATCGCGGCCATGTCCTTGATCAGGGGCATGAAGCGGCCGGCGACGGCTCCCGCGGCGCGGGCGACGGCGGACGGGACGGCCCACACCTTGATCTTCTTTCCGGCCAGGCCGCCCATCACGTCGGCCACCTCGCGCATGCTGACCGGACGGTCCCACCCGATGTCGATCCGCTCACCGGCCTCGGCCTCGGCGTCGACCGCGGCTGCCAGGTACGCCGCGAGATCGGAGGTGTGGACGAAGGTCAGCGGGACGGTGGCCTTGCCGATCCACACCATGCGGCCCGTGTCGACCGGGTTGCCCGCCATGCTCGCGACCTGGTCGAGGAATGCCCCCGGGCGCAGGGCGACGAACGGGACGCCGAGCTGTTCGAGCTTGTCCTCGGCGAGCTTCTTGTGCCAGAAGTGCGGGACATCGGGCGTCTGGTCGCTGGTGAGGATGCTGGTCAGGACGAACCGCCGGGTGCCGGTGCGGTGGGCGGCCTCGGCGAGGTTGGCGTTGCCGAGGGTGTCGATGTCGTCGGCGTTCTTGCCGCCGCGGGTGTAGCCGGCGGCGGTGGTGATGACGGCGTCGGCGCCGTTCATGGCGGCCACGAGCGAGTTGACGTCGAGCATGTCGCCGCGGGCGATCTCCACGCCCCGGCTTTCGAGCCGGCCGGCGTCGCTGGCCGGCCTCACCAGGGCGCGGACGTTCTTGCCGCGCCCCAGCAGTTCGTCGACGACCTTGCTCCCCAGGGAACCGGTCGCCCCGACGACGAGGACCGGGAGGGTGGTTGAGTCGGTGACAGGCATGGGGTTTCACTTTGCGTCAGGTCATCAGCCAGGGGCTCGGTGGGCGGGGCAGGGGTGGCCGCAGACATGGGCGTCTGCGTGCCGGGCGGGCTGATGGAGGCGGGCCCGGGGGGCGGATCCGCAGTGCGCCTCGCCGCCGGAACGTGCCGCGTCCGAAGGCAACCGCGACGGGGTGGGTGTCATGGCCGACCTGGCGGTGGTCGCGCCGTATGCGGGGCGGTGTGCGCCCCGGCCCGCGGCCCCAGTTCAGGTGTGGTGTGGCGAACGCGGGCATGGGGCGCGCACCGGGGAATCAGGCGGGCTCGTCGTCCGGCAGCGCGCGGCTGCTGATCGCCTCGGTGATGGCGTAGGCGGTCTCGACGAAGGACTCCGCCTGCTGCTCCGACAGATTCCGGGCGGAGGTCTCCTCCAGGGCCTGCCACAGGGCCGCGATGGGCTCGCGCATCGCCCGGCCCTTGTCGGTGAGGTGAACGACCATGACGCGCCGGTCATGTGCGGCCGGCTCGCGAACGATCAGGCCGGCGTCCTGCATGCGGCGTAGCGCCTTGGAAATGGTGGAGTGGTCCACACCGACGCTTTCGAGCAGCTCGGACTGGGACTGCCCCTCCCGGTCCAGGAGGTGCATCAGCAGCAGTTCCTGTCCGGGATGCAGGTCCATCTCGCGCAGCAGGGTGGCGGCGTAGGCGCGGTGAGCGCGGGCGAGCTGGAAGATCGCGTAGCTCATCGGCCCTGCGCCGGCCGTCGTGGGGATGCGGGGGTCGGGCATGGGCATGGTGAGGTTCCTCAGCCTGTGTGGGTGGGGTAGTCGGTGTAGCCGGCCGCTCCGCCGCCGTAGAAGGTGGCCGGGTCGGGGGTGTTCAGCGGCGCGCCGGCGCGGAGCCTCTCGACCAGGTCCGGGTTGGCGAGCGCGAGGGCGCCGACGGAGACGAGGTCGGCCGTGCCGTTGTCGATGTCCTTGGCGCGGACGGGCAGGTCGGCGCCGGCCCGGTTGAGGATCAACGTGGTCGGCCACAACGCACGCAGAGTGCCCAGCAGGTCCTCGTCGCCGGCGTGCATCACGTGGAGGTAGGCCAGACCGAGCGGGCTGAGGGCACGCAGGAGCGCCGGATACAGCTCGGCGGTGTCGGACTCGGCGATGTCGTTGTAGGGGTTGCCGGGGGAGATACGGATGCCGGTGCGGTCGGCTCCGATCTCGTCGGCCACCGCGGCGGCGACCTCGGCGGCGAAGCGGATGCGGCCCTCGATCGAGCCGCCGTAGCCGTCGGTGCGCTGATTGGTGTTGCCGGACAGGAACTGGTGCACCAGGTAACCGTTGGCGCCGTGGATCTCCACGCCGTCGGCGCCTGCCGCGACGGCGGCCGCTGCGGCGCGGCGGAAGTCGTCGACGGTCGCCGCGACCTCCTGCGTCGACAGAACACGAGGGGTCGGCATCTCCTGGGGGCCGGACGCGGTGAACATCGCGCCCTGCGGCCGGATCGCCGAAGGGGCGACCGGCCGGCGCCCGTGGGGGGTGTTGTCCGGGTGGGCGATGCGTCCGGTGTGCATCAGCTGGATGACGATCCGGCCGTCGGCCGCGTGCACGGCGTCGGTGACCTTGCGCCACCCGGCGATCTGCTCGTCGTTGTGGATGCCGGGGGTCAGGAGGTAGCCCTGGCCGTCGGCGGAGGGCTGGGTTCCCTCGGTGATGATCAGCGCGTGCGAGGCCCGCTGGGCGTAGTACTCGACGTTCAGCTCGGTCGGTACGCCTTCGGGTGTCGAGCGGTCACGGGTCATGGGTGCCATGACCAAGCGGTGCGGCAGAGACATGCCGCCAAGAGTGGTCGGCGTCCACAGGGAATTCAGCATGAGGGGTCCTCCGGCAGGGCGGTGACCGACCGGTCACCGTAAAGGGCAGCGGGTGGCGGTGTGTGAGAGGTGGGAGGGGGTGCTCAGCCGACGGTCAGGACGAGCTTGCCCCGCACGTGCCCGGCGTCGCTGACCTGCTGGGCCGTGGCCGCCTGGTCGAGCGGGTAGGCGGTGACGGTGGTGACGAGCTTGCCGACAGCGGCGTCCTGGGCCAGGGCGGCCAAGCGGGCGGTCGAGCGCTCCTGGGACCCCTGGGAGAAGGTGATGCCCAGCCGGCGTGCACCGAAGTCGGCGATGGTGACGATGCGGTCGGTGCCGCCCCGCAGGGTGATGGAGTCCTCCAGGGCGCCCTTCCCGGCCAGATCGAACACCGCGTCCACGCCGTCAGGGGCCAGCGCCTGCACCCGCTCGACCAGACCGTCGGCGTACACGGTCGCGGTGGCGCCGAGCGAGGTGAGGTAGTCCTGGTTGGCGGGGCCCGCGGTGGCAATCACTCGCGCTCCTCGGGCCGTGGCGAGCTGGACCGCCAGGGTGCCCACCGCTCCGGACGCGCCGTGCATCAGCACGGTCTCCCCCGCGGTGACCCCCAGCAGGTTCAGGACCCGCTCGGCCGTCTCGCCGGCCACCGGCAGCGCGACCGCGTGCTGCCAGTCGAGGCCGGCGGGCTTGGGGGCCACGGTGGTGGCCAGTGCGTATTGCGCGTAGGAGCCGGTGTCCGACCAGCCCAGCACCTCATCGCCGACCTGCACGTCGCTCACGCCCTCACCCAGGGCGTCCACCACGCCGGCCAGTTCGCCACCGGGGACGGCGGGGAGGGGCGTCGGACGGACGGCCTCCAGCATCCCGGAGCGGATCTTGCCGTCCAGCGCGTTCAGCCCGGCGGCCTTCACGCGGACCCGGACCTGGCCGGGGCCGGGCTGCGGGACCTCGATGTCCGCCTCGTGCAGCACGTCCGGGCTGCCGAACTGGTCGAAAACGATTGCTCTCATGACGGCTCCATTCCCTTCGCCACCAAAAGCGTGGCTGGCCACATAATCAAGGTAACAGCAATCATGTGGCTAGCCAAGTATTAGTGGGGGCACTGCGCCACGTGCGCGTGCAGGTGGATCAGCGGCGCTGCTCGCGGGCTCTAGCCACGTGGTGAACCGTCCGAACGGGAACCAGGCATCTGCACCCAGGCCTCGCCGCGGCGGTCACCAGGTCAGCACGCCAGGACGCTTGCGCGCGACTCGCCTCTCCCGCCGGGGGCCGGGCACGACATGTCGCTCACCGAGGCTGGACGAGGAGCTGGTCCCGCGCGGGCCGCTCCCGGGAGTCGATCAGGCGCTGACAAGGTCCTTGCTCCGGAAAATGTTCGGCTCAGGTTCGCTCTCGCAGACAATTTTGCGGTGATCCATTGACCGGGACCGAGGCGCCCGGATAGAAAGATCACGACCAGGATCGCGATCCGAGTCCGGTCCAACAGCTCTGCCCCGGGGGATTTCGCTTTGCCGCACACAGATGCACTTCGTCCTGCCCGCGTCCTCGTGGTCGAACCCGCCTCCTCCGGAGGCGCCACCCTGATCGGCGTCGCGGCCGAGATGGGACTGCGGGTCGTCGTCGCCACCGCCGACTCCGGCGACCGCCGGCTCTCCGACGCTGTGCGCGCGGCGGCCGACTCGGTACTGACGGTGGAGACCAACGACCAGGCCGCCCTCGAAGCGGCCGTGCTCGAACTGCACCGGGCCGAGCCGTTCGAGGCGGTGCTGCCGGGCTCCGACATCTATGTGACGGCGACCGCCCGCGTCGCCGCGGCACTGGACCTGCCCGGCCTGCCCGTGGCGACCGTCGACCGGGTCCGGGACAAGAGCGTCATGCGAGCCGCCGTAGTGGAGGCCGGGCTGCGCACCCCGCGCTTCGCCCAGGCGACCACCGACGCCGAACTGCGCGCCGCGGCCGAGCGGGTCGGCTTCCCCTGCGTGCTGAAGCCGGTCGCCTGCTCCGGCAGCATCCACGTCAGCCGCGCCGACGACCTCGACCAGCTCACCGCCGCGTTCCAGCGGCTCGTGACCGACCCGGAGCCCGACATGGGCAAGCTGCACGAGCACCGGGTGCTCGTCGAAGAGTACGTGCAGGGCCCCGAGTTCAGCGCCGACGGCTATGTCCTGGAGAGCGGCGAGGTCACCGTCGTCGCCCTCAGCCGCACGCTGCTCGGCCCCGAGCCCGACTTCGTGGAGCTGGGCCACCTCACCCCGGCGCTCGTCGACGGCGCCACCCTGAAGAACGTCGAGGCGTACGTCGGCGACGTCGTCCGCGCCGTCGGCATCACCAGCGGCCCCTTCCACTGCGAACTGCGCCTGACAGCCGAGGGTCCGGTGCTCATCGAGATCGGCGCCCGGCTTCCGGGCGACCGGATCGTGGAGCTGCTGCGGCTCGTGACCGGCGTCAACCTGCCCAGGGTGGCCGTCGCCACCGCGCTCGGCGTCGACCTGGAGGCGGTAGGCGCCTTCGCGCGGCCGCAGGCCGAGAGCGCCGGCATCCGCTTCTTCTCCGCCGCGGGCCGCTCCTCGTACCGGGAGCTCACCGGGTGGCCGGAGCTGGAGGCACTGCCGGAAGTCACCGAGACCGCCGTGTACTTCGCGCCGGGCGAGACCATCCCGGGCGTCGAGGACTGCCGCTCGCGCCTCGGCCACGCCCTGTTCACCGCCGACTCGCCGCAGGGCGCCCTGGACCGCTGGCAGGCGCTCGGCGACCTCGTCGTCCCGGCCTGACCCGGCGGTTCCCACCATGAACGCACACATACTCGACTACGCGGCCGTCGGCATCGGCCCCGCGAACATGAGCCTCGCCGCGCTCGCTCATCCGGTCGAAGGGCTGCGCGGCGCCCACCTGGAACGCCGTGAGAATTTCTCCTGGCACCCCGGACTGCTGCTGCCCGAGGCCACCCTCCAGGTCTCGCTGCTCAAGGACCTGGTGACGCTGGTCGATCCGACCAGTCCCTTCTCGTTCCTGTCGTTCCTCGCGAGTGAGGGCCGGCTCTACCGGTTCCTGGCCGCGGACTTCCCGGCCGTCCTGCGCACCGAGTTCAACCAGTATCTCCAGTGGGTCGCCGGGCGGCTGCCGAGCCTGACCTTCGGGGCGGACGTACACAGCGTGGACTTCCACGACGGGGCCTTCCAGCTCCGCACCGGCGAGCACGAAGTGGCGGCACGTCATCTCGTGCTCGGCACCGGGCTCAGCCCGTACGTCCCCGAGCCGTTCCGCCCCTTCCTCGGCCCCACCGTCTTCCACTCCGGGGAGTTCCTGCTGCGGGCCCCCGAGGTGACCGGACGGCGGGTCGTCGTGGTCGGCGGCGGCCAGAGCGGCGCGGAGATCGTGCGCCACCTGGCGGCCGGCGCGGCCCCCGAGAGCATCACCTGGGTCAGCCGGCGCTCGTCGTTCCTCCCGATGGACGACTCGCCGTTCGCCAACGACCTCTACACGCCCGACTACGTACGCCGCTTCCACGCGCTGCCCGCCGACCACAAGGCCCGGCTCCTGGAGCAGCAGAGGTACACCAGCGACGGGATCGACCTCCAAGTCCTCCAGGACATCTACCGGTTGAGCTACCGCGACGAGTTCATCGCGGACAACCCCGGCAGGCTGCGCTTCCTGGCGGACTGCGCGGTCACCGCGGTCGAGGGTGGCCCCGACGAATGGAAGCTCGTCGTCGGGTCCCCGGGCCCGGACGCACCCGCCGTGCTCGCCGCCGACATCGTGATCCTGAGCACCGGATACGTCTACGCGCTGCCGGACTTCATGGCTCCGCTGGACGCTCGGCTGCGGCGGGACAGCGGGATGCTCGTCGTCGGCGACGACTTCTCGGTCGCATGGGACGGGCCTGCGGAGAACCGGATCTACCTCCAGAACGGCGCCCGGCACTCCTGGGGCGTCGCCGATCCCAATCTCAGCCTGCTCGCCTGGCGCAGCGCGGTCATCCTCAACAGCGTGCTCGGTGAAACGAGGTATCCGGTATGACCGCTCGTCAGGTCCCGCAGTTCCAGGCCGAGGCGGTCGGCGTCCTGGTCCCCTTCGGTCCGACCGAGGTGGAATCCGACGGAGTGACCGTCGCCGAGGCGGACTTCGCCCGTTCGGTCTTCTCCCGCGTGCCGTTCAAGGCGGCCCGCTTCACCGTGCCGCCGGGCGGGACCAGCTCGCCCGACCAGCACGCGGTCCAGGAGATCTGGGTGGTCCACGCCGGATCCGGCACCCTGGAGGTGGACGGCGAACGGTCACTCGTCGGGCCCGGCTCCCTGGTGGGCTTCGCCTCGCAGGCCGTGCACGAGATCTTCGCCGACCAGGGCGAGGAACTGGTGATCTACTCCTTCTGGTGGTCGGCGACCGATGAGTGAGCGCACCACCGGGACCGGTGAGGCGCCCCACTACGACCTCGCCGTCGTCGGCGCGGGCGCGGTCGGTGCCCTCGCCGCGTACTACGCCGTGGGCCGGGACCCGGGCCGCCGCGTCGCCGTGATCACGCACGCCGGGCGGGGGACGGGCGCGACCCGGTTCTCGGCCGGGTTCGACACGCCCACGGGGCACAACCCGGCCCAGCGCGCCCTGGCCGCCCGCAGCACCGCGCTCTTCGACGAGCTCGCCGCCGGACTCGGCGACGCCGGACGCGCGCCGGTCGACGTCCGCTGGCTGGTGACGCGCGAGAACACGGCCGCGCTCGACGCGACCATGGCCGACGGCGGCCGCACCCGCCCGGTCACCGGGGAGCAGCGGGCCCTGCTCGACCGGACGTTCCCCGGCCTCGCCCACGACGAAGACCAAGTCCTTCTGACCACTGCTGCCATGACGGCCGGTCAGCCCCAATGGCTCGCCGACCGGCTCCTCGACGAGGTCCTCGGCCGCCCGGACAACACCCTCCTCGATGGTTTCCGGGTCACCGAAGTACGCCGTACGGGCGGGCGCGTCGAACTGGTGGCCGCCGACGGCAGCCGGATCACCGCCGCCAAGGCAATCCTCGCGCCGGGCCCCTGGGTCCTCGACGGCCCGGTGGCGGCGGCGGCCCGCGCGTGCGGGGCCCGGGTCAAGAAGGTGGTGGCGTTCCACATCATGACGCCACCCCCGCCAGGCGCCACGGCGCTCGTCCTGGAGGACGCCGACGCCTTCCTGCTCCCCCACCGCCCCGGCGGCCACTGGATCTTCAGCATCACCTCGCCCGACTGGGACCGCGGCCCCGACGAACCGCTCGCCATCGACGCCCGCGACCGGGAACTCGCCCGGGCCCTGCTCGCCCGGCACGTACCGGGATTCCTGCCGCATCTGCTCGGCGGCAGGGTCTTCAGCGACTGCTTCACCCCCGGCCATCTGCCGGTCGTGGACACGGTCGGCGGTGACGACGTGGTCATGGCCATCGGCGGCTCCGGCTCCGGCTACCGACTCGCCCCGGCCATGGCCGAGGACGCACTGAACCTGCTCGACGGGAGAGCGCGCACATGAGCCTGCTGACCGGCGACACGCACACCCCCCGGCACTACCTCTTGGTGCCGCCCGAGGCCACGCCCAACGGCCCCCTGCACCTCGGCCACGTCGGCGGCCCCTTCCTGTGGTCGGACATGATCGCGCGGCATCTGCGGGTCCGCGGCGACCTGCCGTTGGTGATCACCGGCAGCGATGTGTACGAGTCGTACGTGGCGCTCAAGGCGCACGCCGAGAACTCCACGCCCGGCGAGGTCGCCGCCCGCTACGGGCAGCGCATCCAGGACGACTTGGCAGCCCTGCGCATCGACGTCGACGCGTTCATCGTCCCCGATCAGCAGCCGTGGCGCGAGCAGTTCGAGCAGGAGGTCGCCGCCTCGATCGAGCGGCTGACGGCCCGGGGCGCGGTGCTGACGCGCACCGAGCGCGTGCCCCACTGCGCGGCGTCGGACCGCTGGGTGGTGGGCGGCTGGCTCCAGGGCCGCTGCCCCGAGTGCGGTGCGGGCATCGCCAGTTACTTCTGCGAGGAGTGCAGTGCGCACTTCCTGCCCGAGTCGGTCGTCGAGCCGCGCCCCCTGCTCGACGAGGGGCCGCTGACCTGGCGGGAGATCTCCAGCCTCTTCCTGCGGCTCCCGGACCGCGACCTCCTGGACGCCACGCTCGTGGACCTGGGCGTCGCCGACCGCTACCGGGCGACCGTGGCGCGCTTCCTGGAGCGCGACGGCCTGACCGTGCGGCTGAGCGCCCCGCAGACGTGGGGACTTCCGCTGCCCGCGGCCGAACCGGACGTGCCGCGCGCCCTCTTCCCGTACGCCGGGATCTTCATGTTCGCCCGCCTCGCCGGCGCCGTCCACGGTCGGCTCTCCGGCACGGGCGTGAACGCCTTCGACCCGGACTCCGGAGTCACCACCCTCACCACCCTGGGGGTCGACAACGTGATCCCCACCCTGGTCTCGATCGTCGGCACCAGCCTGCTGCACGGCGACATGAAGCCGTACGACCGGTGCCTGATCAACAACTTCTACCGGCTGGCCGGGCGGAAGTTCTCCACCAGCGCCCGGCACGCCATCTGGGCGGCGGACATCGCCGCGTCGCCCGCCATCGGCGTGGACACCGTCCGCTACCACCTCGCCGGGGCCGATCTGGAGTCCGGGGCGGCGAGCTTCGAGACGGCGGACTTCCTTCGGACCGCGAACGCCACGCTCGCCGACGGCCTCGGCAAGCGGATCGACGCCGCTTGGAGCCGGCTGCCCGAGGCGCCGCCGCAGGCGCCAGCCCCGGCCGTCGCCGACCTCCTGGAGTCCCTGCTCGCCGAGCAGTCCGCGGCGCTCGACGCCGCCCGTGTCTCGACCCCGCGCGCGGTCGCGGCACTCGACCGCTGGTGCGCCGACGACGCGGTCGCCCACGCGGCCGGGGACGGCGCCTACTGGTGGCTCAAAGGCCTGTCCCTGCTGGCGTTCCCGGTGATGCCGGACCTCGCCGAGCTCCTCTGGCAGCGCCTCGGCGGCGCCGGAGAGCCTCGCGCGGCGGCCTTCCTCGCCAGGACCCCGGCCCACCGGGACCGGCCCGCGCCCGGCTTCGGCCGGGTGAGCGCCGCCGATCTGGACGCCTGCCTGCCCGACACCCTGCGACCGGGAGCGGACGCGTGAGAGACCGGACCACACCGCTGTACGTCGTCCTCAACCGCTCCGGCGACGAGTTCGGCGAATACCACCGTTTCCTCGACGGCCACCCCTGCCGGACGGTGTACCTCACCACACCCGGCGGGCTGCCCGCGCTCGACCAGGACGGGGCGACCGAGGTCCATGTGTGCGACAGCCTCGCCCATGACGACCTGCTGCCCCTCGTACGGGAGATCGCGGACCGGCACGGCACCCCCGAGGCCGTCTTCGGCCAGTCCGAGTACGACATCCTGACGGCCGCCCGGCTCTCGGCCGCACTCGACGTCCCCGGCGGCTACGGTCTCGACCTCGTCGAGCGGTTCAAGGACAAACCCGCCATGAAGAACGCGGTGGGCGCGGCCGGACTGCGGGTCCCCCGGTTCCTGCGCCTCGACGACGCACCCTCGGCGGAGACGGTCGTCGACGCCCTCGGCTCTCTGCCCCTGGTCCTCAAGCCGCGCGCCGCGGCGGGCTCCCAGGGAGTCACGGTCGTCCGCAGCGCCGACGAACTGCGCGACGCTCTCCAGGGCATCGACCCCGAGGCGTACGAGTGCGAGGAGTACGTCGAGGGGGACATCTTCCACGTCGACGGCGTCCGCCGCTCCGGCCGCCTCCACTTCGTCACCGCTTCCCAGTACGTCCACACCTGCCTGGACTACGCACACGGCCGCCCGCTCGGCTCGGTCCTGCTCGACCCGGGCCCCGAGCGCGACGAGCTCACCACGTTCGCCGACCGCTGTCTGCGGGCGCTCGGGCTCCGCGACGGCGCGTTCCACCTGGAGGTGATCCGGCGCCCGGGGGGCGAGCTGGTGTTCCTGGAGGTCGGGCTGCGGCCGGGCGGCGCGCAGGTGCCGTTCCTGCACGTCGACCTCTACGGCATCGACCTGTTCGCCGAGGCGTTCCGGGCGGCCCTGGGCCTGCCCCCGCTGTGGCAGCCGTCCGAACCGGCCGGACCCCGGGCCGGTGGCTGGCTCATCTACCCCGCTCCGCGCGAGCTGCCCGGACGGGTCGTCGCACGCACCTCGCCCAGGTCGGCCGTCCCCGAGGTCTACCACGAGGAACTGCCCGCGATCGGCCAGATCATGACCGGGCCCGGCAGTTACGACGAGGGCTGCGGGATCTTCCGGTTCCGGGGGCGGAGCGCCGCCGGAGTGCGCGCCGCCGTGCACACCGCGATGGAGGTGTACGGGCTGCGGACCGAGCGGGCCGAGGGAGCTGGGCCGCATGGCTGAGGCACGCCGGTACGGCGCCGTGCTGCGCGCGTGGTTCCGGGAGACCCTTCCTGCCGCCGGGAACGCGCGCAGACTCGGCGTCCTCACGCTCATCCAGTCCCTGGGGCTCGGGGTGTTCCTCACCTCCAGCGCCGTGTTCTTCACCCGGACCATCGGCATCCCCGCCCAGCGCGTGGGCCTCGCCCTGTCGGTCGCAGGGCTCTGCGGTCTGCTCTGCACCGTGCCCATCGGCCGGCTCGCGGACCGGCTCGGCGCGGGCCGGGTGCTCACCGTCAACTTCCTGCTCGCGGCCGTCGGCTTCACCGCGTACTGCCTGGTGGACGGCTTCGCCGCGTTCCTCGCGGTCGCCTGTGCCATCGCGGTCCTGGAGACCTCGGCGGGCGCGCTCCAGGCGTCGCTCACCGACGCGCTGGTGGGCGAGGCGGAGCGGGTCAGGGTGAGCGCGCAGATGCGCAGCCTGTTCAACCTGGGCTTCCTCGGCGGCGCCGCGCTGGCCGGAGCCGCCATCGCGGCCGGCACCTCGACCGCCCTGTACGCCACGGTCCTCGCCAACGCCGCCCTGCAGTTGGTCTCCGTCGCCGTGTTGCTCGGGATGCGGCTGCCCGCGGGCGCCGGGCCCCGGGCCCCCGCCGCCGTGGCGTCGGGTGGGGTGCTGCGCAGCGCCGCGCTGCGGGACGTGCGCTATGTGGCGGTCGCGCTGGTGTGCGGCGCTCTGGAGCTGTACCACCCGCTGCTGACGGTCGGTCTGCCGCTGTGGATCGTCACCGGCACCGACGCACCCGCGCTGCTGGTGTCGGGGCTGCTGATCCTGGACACCGTCCTGGTGCTGTTGTTCCAGGTCATGGTCAGCAAGGGCGCGCGTACACCGGCGGGAGCGGCACGTATGCTGCGCTGGGCGGGGTGGGCGCTGGGGGCGTCCTGCCTGGTGTTCGCGGTGAGCGGGGGGCACGGCGCGCTCCTGGACAGCGCGGCCCTGCTGGGCGGCGCGCTGGTGCTCGTCCTCGGCGAGCTGTACCAGGCGTCGGCGAGCTGGGGCCTGTCCTTCGGGCTCGCCCCGGGGGGCCGGCAGGGGGAGTACCAGGCGGTGTTCTCCCTGGGGCGCGGGCTTCAGCAGTTCGCCGGGCCGTGGCTGATGACCTCCCTGGTCGTCGGCGCGGCGGGGACCGGCTGGCTGGTCCTCGCGGCGCTCTTCGCCCTGCTCGGGCTCGCCGCGCCGCCGTTGGTGCGGGGCCTGGAGAAGGCCCGCGCGCGGACGGAGCCGGCGCCGGCCTGAGCGGACCGGCCGGAGCCCGTCCGGGCCCCATGTGTCACACCCGTCCGACCGAGACAAGTAAGCGAGCGCACCATGACCGTACAGCGACGACACGACCCGGACGAGCGCGGCTTCGCCAGCGACAACTACGCGGGTGTGCACCCGGAGATCCTTGCGGCGATCGCCCTGGCCAATGGCGGCCACCAGGTCAGCTACGGCGCCGACGTCTACACCGAGCGCCTCCAGGAAGTGGTGCGCGGCCACTTCGGCCCCACCGCGCACGCGTACCCGGTCTTCAACGGCACCGGCGCGAACGTGGTCGCGCTCCAGACCATGCTCGACCGCTGGGACGCCGTGGTCTGCGCCGAGTCGGCCCACATCAACGTCGACGAGGGCGGGGCGCCCGAGAAGGTCGCCGGGATCAAGCTCCTGACGGTGCCCGCATGGGACGGCAAGCTCACCCCTGAGCTGATTGACCGTCAGGCATGGGGTTTCGAGGACGAGCACCGGGCCCGGCCCAGGGTCGTCTCGATCGCCCAGTCCACCGAACTCGGCACCTGCTACACGCCGGACGAGATCCGTGCGATCTGCGACCACGCGCACGACCTCGGCATGCTCGTCTACCTGGACGGCGCCCGGCTCGCCAACGCCGCCGCCACCCTCGGCGTGTCCCTGCGCGAGATGACCACCGACGCCGGCGTGGACGTCCTCTCGCTCGGCGGCACCAAGAACGGGCTGCTCTTCGGCGAGGCGGTGATCGTGCTCAACGAGGACGCGGTGCGCGGCATGGCCCACCTGCGCAAGACGAGCATGCAGCTGGGCTCCAAGATGCGTTTCATGTCGGTGCAGTTCGAGGCGCTGCTCGGCGGCGACCTCTGGCTGCGCTCGGCGGCCCGCTCCAACGCGATGACCCAGCGGCTGTACGATGCGGTGCGCGACCTGCCGGGTCTGGAGATCGCCCGCCCGGTGCAGGCCAACCAGATCTTCGCCGTCCTGCCGCCGGCCGTCACCGAGCGTCTCCAGAAGCGTTTCCGCTTCTACACCTGGGACGAGCAGGCCGGCGAGGTCCGCTGGATGACCTCCTTCGACACCACCGAGGGCGACGTGGACGCGTTCGCGGCCGCGATCGCGGAGGAGCTGGCGGCGGAGCGAGGCCAAGGGCCGGCGGGCGCGCTGACCGTGGCCGAGCGCGAGGAACTGGTGCGACTGCGCCGGAAGGTCCGCGAGATGGAAGAGACGATCGAAGCGCTGGGGAAGGAGCCTGACCCCTCCGCGAACCGCGAGTCGAAGTAGGGGGCGGCGGAAGCCCGGGAGGTCGGGCGAGCGTCCTGACCCCCGGGCGGGAGAAGCTCGAAGAGGCCGTCCGGTCCGAGGGCCCACTGCTCGAACATGTGGTCCGACAGTCCGCTGCATCGCGATGCACTGCGAGATGCGGCTTCAGCCGACCAGACGCACAGGCTCGGACAACACCGCGCGAGCACTCTCGAAGTCGGCCAGCCGGGCCGCGACCGTGGCGACTGCGAGACGTTCCGGGAGAGCGGCAGAGAACTTCAGTCCGCGTACGGCCCGGTGGTCCACATCGGGTAGCACCAGGCTCTCGCCGACACTCTCGCGAGCCGCGCGCCAGTCGGCCGGGGTGGAATCTTCGCGCAGGCGCAGCCAGCAGTCGGTGGGGCGTTGCAAAGGGTCTGTGACCGACTGAAGAGTTGCCCCGAGGGTGGCGTTGGCGCGATACCCGGCCCAGGTCCACCAGCGCACGTCGTTGCCGACGCGCGTGATCAGTGTGCCGCCCGGGTACACGGTGTCGGAGGCGTCGCTCTCGCGCTGTTCGGCCAGGCATGCCTCGGCACGCCGGGTGAGCGAAACGGGCGGATCCGCACCGAGCCGCACCTCACGCATGGCGCGGGTGAGGGCATAGGACAGCCCGGCGATGCCGCCGTTCATCCACTTGGCGATGCCGCCGCCGTCCGCGGGTTCGACGAAGACGCGTTTACGCAGCCAGTCGATGTAGGTCACCTGCCAGCTGCGTCCGCCGCGCAGCAGACGCCGGGGCCCGGGACGTTCCTCGGTGAGCACACTCGGGTCGGTGCGGCCGATCTCCGTGCGTCCGGACAGCACGGTGAACTGGGGTGGTGCGGTGAAGGACGCGGTGAGTTCGGTGAAGTGCCGCCTGCCGAAGCGGCGTTCGGCCTCGGGACCGACGAACAGCAAGCCGCCGTCGTCGTCGAGGAAGCCCTCCTCGGTGAGGTGGCGCAGGATGGGGGCGGCGGAGCGGTCGAACGGGGCGAGTCCGTTCCACTGCCGGTCCCACAACTGGTCGCCGAGCTTGTGCTGTTGAAGGGTGACGGCGAGGAGCTGCTGGGCGACGAGGTGGCGCGGCTCGGACGGCGGGAGGACCGGTTCGACCCAGCCGCGCGACCACAGCAGCAGGCCGACGGCTTGCAGGAGTGTGTCCTTGCGGGTGGTGAGGAACAGGCAGTTGCGCACGGTGCCGGAGCGTCGGCCGGTGCGGCTGATGCGCTGCGGGAAGGAGGCGACGGAAGTACCGCCAGGGCACCGCGGGTCCGGCGGGTGACGTGTTCGCGTGGGGGGCGCTCGTGGCCTATGCGGCCACCGGCCGACTGCCGTTCGGCGCCGGTGCGCCCGATGTGGTGGCCTTCCGCGTGATGTCGGGCGAGGCCGACCTGGACGGTGTCCCGGGGCTCCTGCGCCGGATCGTGGAGAAGGCGCTGGCCCAGGGCCCGGGTGAGCGTCCGTCAGCCGCCGAGGCCGCCCGAGAGTGCGCGGTGCTCTTGGCGTCTCAGGTCACTCGGGCGGCGAGCGCCGATGCGTTACCGGCGACGGCCGCGGACCTGATCACGGCCGCGTGGGAGGTGCCGGCCGCTGAGGACGCCGCCTGGCAGCTGCCGTCGGACAGGAGTCGATCCCGGAAGCGGCTGGTGGCCGCCGTCGCCCTCGCGGCAGGCGTCATCGGCGGCCTGGCCGGAGGAGTGGCGGCGCTGCTGCCCGGTGACACCGGGGGCGGCCGTCACACCCCCTCGTCCGCGGCCTCGGCGTCGCCGCTGGCCTCGGCCGGACCCGGGCAGGCTTCGGCGAACACCGCACAAGGGGACGAGAAGGCCGAGCGGCCGGCCGGGAGCGGCGGCTCGGCGAGCGTGGCGAGCTGGAACCAGGCGCGGGCGGCACAGGGCGCAGGGGAGCACGACGTGGCACGCGCGGTCCTGCACGACCAGGGTGTCGAGGCGCAGCACCTCGGCGACGGCGCCGACTTCACTCCGGAGACCGTACGGTTCCACGCGTCGCGCAGGGAGGTCTACCTGTCGTACCGGCTGACCTCCGACGAGCAGGGGACGCTGTACGCGGAGACGGAGATCGCCAGGTCGATGTGCCTGACGCTGCGGGACGTCGTCCTCCGGCTGCACCCGGACCTGTCGTACCGCACGTACGTCATGGTGAAGGAGGAGCAGGGCCGGGATGCGCGGGTGACCTGGCAGGACGACTTCGTCACCGATACCGGATGCCGGTCGGCCGCCGACAACGGCACGGGGCGGGACGGGGACGGTTCGCAGGACTGGCAACCCGACGAGGACGGTCTCGGGCAGGCGATGGTCCCCAGCACCGACGGGGCGGAGATCCGGGTCGCAGACGGCACCGCCAGAAAGATCATCACGGGTACCAACGCGATGCGTCGGACGCTCGGCACCGATCGGGTGCTCGGCCACACGCACATCAAAGTGGGCTTCGACCCCGACGACTCGGTGATGTACGTCTGGTCGGAGTACCTGCGGTGGAACGAGAAGCAGATCGAGTCCTGGGCCGCTCTGGCCGCCGGCGAGGCATGCCGGGCTCTGGTGAGCGAACGGGAGAGCGCGGGAAGCGCCTGGCCGTACTCTCGCTACGCCGTGGCGGAGATCGGCGCGTCCGGCTACCTGATGATCCGTTGGGGTACGGCCGGCACGCGGGCCGAATGCCCAGCGTGAATGAGGATCCGGACCATGACCCAAGTCGGCCCTCGGCCCTGTCCCGCTGAGCCTGGTGGCTACGGGGAGTCCTCGGCGGGCAGCGCAAGTGCGGCGTCGATGGCGGTGTCCAGGAAGGCAAGGGTGTCGCGGCGGCGAGCGAACGGGTTGCGGTAGCTCGAACGGCCTTCAGCACCGCGGGTGCGCAGCCACAGGCTCTCGGCGATGATGCGTTCCCAGGCCGGGCCGAAGACCCTCTGCGCATACTGGCCGGCGCCGCGTTTGGACGTCATCGTTCCGGTGGCGAGGACGTGGTGCAGTCGGCTCACTCCGAGAACCGCCCACACCGGGAACCACTCGGTGAGCCCGATGGCGAGGGAGAGGGGGCTCGGCCGCTTCTTCTGCTGCAGCCACGGCTGCCAGTAGGTGCGAAGGTTGTCCACGGTGTACGCCCGCAGGGCCTTCGGATCGGCCCACACGTCCGTGTCGGCCGGCTGGGGGCCGCGCACGGTGATCCCGTGCCAGGCGAGCTCGCAGAAGGTCACCGGGTTGACGCCGGACCGTCCGGCCGGGGTGAACCGGCTCTCCTGCGCGAACGGGACGTCGGGACAGGCCTCCGGCCCGGCGGCGAGGTCGGCCCGGGTGAACACCACACCGTCGAAGTGCGGCCGGGGAAAGCGGGCCACGGTGCGGCTGTGTGCCTCGGCCACCGCCGTCATGTCCTGAGACCCCGGCTCGACGCGGCGGTCGGTCACGGCGACGAAGTCGATGTCACTCGCCGTACTCAGTCGGCCCCGGGCGGCCCCGGGGGGATGGAAGTCGCCTAACGCCACCGAGCCGACCAGGTAGAAACCGGTGACCAGACCCGGTGCCAGTTCGTCCACGCTCGTCAGGAAGGTCTGTACGCTCCGGGTGACCTCAACCGGAAGAATGTCGTCACGCATGCCGGGCAGTTTACCGACGCCCCCCCCGTCGCACTCGGCCTCAACTCGTGGGACATGACGCGATGATCGGGGCTCCGGATCACTCGTCTTCGGGCGTCCGGTCTCGTGCCGTGGGTTCGATCTCCGGTACCGTGCCGCCGCCGTGGGCGAGCTCGCCCCGGCGGGTGAGCGTGTGCTCGAGCTGCCTCGCCAGGCGAGGAACACTGTTCGCCGGCAGGTAGGCCTCCGCTCCGGCGTCGAGCATCCGCCGGACGGGGCCGTGGTAGCTGACCCCGAGTTCGTCGTCCTCGATCTCGGTGACGACCACCCGGGCCGAGGGGAACGCGGACCGGAGACTTCCGATCAGTTGGGGACTGACCGGCGGCACCAGCAGTACGTCGGCCGTCGCCGGCGCGGCGTGGATGTCGAGGACGATGTAGTCCGGGCCGAGTTGGTCGGACAGGGACACCCGGGCCGACTCCGACAGCTTCATCGCGGTCACGACCACGGTCATGCCCCCGGGGCCGGTCCGCGTGGCCTCGGTGGCCTCGTACGGCCGGGTGGGAGTGATGAGGGCACCGAGGGTGCTGGTGACCCTGGCGATCGCCTCGCCGTCCCGCGTGATGACCAGGTTCTGGCCGGGACCGAGGGCTTCGACGAGTGCC
This sequence comes from Streptomyces massasporeus, assembly GCF_014648995.1. Classification (GTDB taxonomy): domain Bacteria; phylum Actinomycetota; class Actinomycetes; order Streptomycetales; family Streptomycetaceae; genus Streptomyces; species Streptomyces massasporeus. The sequence continues at coordinate 454,004 of NZ_BMSE01000001.1, forward strand.
GCGACGTCCTCCGGGAGGCGGCCCACGTCGATGGCCCGCGGAGGTCGTTCGGCGGTCATCCGGTGGCGGCGGAGCGTGGGGCAGCGGCCTGCCGCGCACTGCTCGTCCGGGCCGTGCCGGCCGGGTGGCGTCCCAGCTCCCGCGCGCGGCGCCGGGACGTTTGGAGGTGCCCGGAGGCCTGCCGGTGGCGCCCTGCCGGACGTCCCGGCGTGATGAGTGCGGCGGAGTGGATCGGCAGCATCGTCACAGTGACCGATCCTCCCACACCGCCCCGAGGGCGGCCGGGAACCGGGGCGTGCGGGACGCGGCCCGGTCACCGGCCGGCCGAAGCGGAACAGGCGACCGCGGTCGCGGCACTACGACGTCCTCCTCGCCAGTTCGACCAGCCTGGGCACCACCTCGGCGGGCGAGGGCATGGCGTGCAGCTCGGCCCGGACCTGCGCCGCGGCTTCGGCCGGCCCCGGGTCGGTGAGCAGACGGGTCATCAGCCCGGTGTCCACCGCGCCGTCCGCCGCCAGGCCGCATCCTCGCCCGACCACCGCATCGGCGTTGATGAACTGGTCCGCGCTCTGCGGAAGGATCAGTTGCGGGATCCCGGCGTCCAGCGAAGCCATCGTGCTTCCGGACCCACCGTGGTGGATGATCGCCGAGCAGGTCGGCAACAGCTGGTTGAGCGGCACGTACCCGGCCGGCCGCACATTCTCCGGAAGCTCGCCGAGCTGCGCCGGATCGACGTCGTCGCCGATGGCGAGCACGAACTCGGCGTCCACGTTCTTGGCCACGTCCGCGACCCAGGACAGCGGGCCGAGCTCACCGTGCCACTGCACCACCTCGGACCCCAGGGTGAGTGCCACCCGGGGACGGTCCGGCCGTGTCCGCAGCCAGTCGGCCAGCACCCCGCCACCGTTGAACGGCACGTACCGCATCGGCCAGTCGGCGGTCACCCCGCCCCGCATGCTCGGCGGAGTGATGGACAGGGAGATCCGCCGCTCGGGCAGCCCGGCCACGCCGTGCCCGCGGTAAGCCCGGTCCATGGCCTCGCGCAGCACGGGAGCGATCCCGTCGTTGCGGCTGAAGCCGAAGGGCTGCTCGACGGCGGGCACGCCGAGCCGGGCCGCGGCCAGCTGTCCGGCTCCTTCCAGGGGTGTGTGCACGACCAGTTCCGGCCGCCACTGCTCGGCGACGGCCAGCACCTTGGTGCTCATGGCCATGGAGAGGGGACCGTACATGGGAGCGACGGTCTCCAGGCCACCGCCACCGCGCGCCAGCTCCTTGCCGACTTGCCGGGACCAGTCCGGCCTCCCGGCCACGCCCCTGCCTTCCCGCTTCATCCAGGCGCTGATCCCGAGGGCGAAGGCCTTGGTCGCCCGGTCGACACTCAGGACCTCCACCACCGGCAGGCCGGCCTGGGCCACCGCCCTGACGTGACCCTGCGTGCGGCCGGCGGTGGCGACCAGTACCTCGTGTCCGGCCGCGCGCAGTGCCCAGGCCAGCGAGACGACCGGGAACATGTGCCCCAGGCCGGGGGACGTCGTGAACAACACACGCATGGCTCACCTCGTTCGTCGGAAAGGTGGCTGATACGCCGAGAAGGCCGACGGCCGGTCGCCGGTCACGCACGACGACGGGGCGGATGCCTGAGCCAGGCGGGGCCGCCGCCCTCCGCGTTCAGGCCTTTCTCCACAAAGACGATGTTGTGGTAGAAGTGCAGACCCTTGATGTGCCGGTCGAACGCACCGGGTGGCCGCGCACCTGAGTCCAGGATCTCCTCGTGGTTCAGGCCGTCGACGAGGGACTTCAGGAACCCGACACTGGTCGCCGGGCCGTCGAGCGCCTCGCTGTTCCCGCCGAACCGCGGCCAGTAGGAGGTCTGCAGGTCCTCGATCACATACAGGCCGCCGTCCCGCACGTACGGGAACAGCGTGGCGAAGGACGTCAGCACGTGCTCGCTGCGATGGCTGCCGTCGTCGATGACGATGTCCAGGGGCCCCGTTTCCTCGACCACCCTGTGCAGTTCGACGGGGTTCGACTGATCGGCGCGCAGGACGGTGATCCGCTGCTCGGACAACGCCCGCTTGTCGGCGATGTCCATCCCGTAGACCAGGGCGCGCGGGAAGTACCGCTTCCACATCCGCAGGGAGCCGCCGCCCTTGTCCGGGGCGCCATAGCCGGTGGTGCCCCCGCTGAGGCCCCCGACGCCGATCTCCAGAACGGTCAGCGGCCGGTCGCGCAGCGGCTCGAAGTGGTGCTGATAGTGCGGGGTGTAGCGGTGGATCCCCCACTTGTCCGAACCATGACGGCTGGCCAGTTCGGTCAGGCCGATCTGATCGCGGTCGTCCATGGTCGCGAGCAACCGCTGTGTCACCCAGAACGCCCTCGGCGGCTGCACGAACGCCTGCGGGGTCCCTGATCCGCGCAACTCCAGCCGCCTGGTCGCCGCCGCCCCATCGCCACGTGGCCCGAACACCGCCCGCACCGCCTCGCACAGGTCCTGCTCGATGCGTGCGTGCGGCTCCCGCGTTTCACCCGGTTCGCACGTCACACCGGCCGAGCCGGCCTTCACGAGATGGGCGATCCTCTTCGCCCCGTGCGTGAACCACAGTTGAACCACGATCTCCTCGTCGAGTTCGACAGGCGGCAGGTCCACTCTGCCCACGATCTCGTCCACCAGGATCTCGGCGACCCTCTCGGGGCCAGAGGACTCGACGACCGAGGCGATCTCCTCGTCTCGGCAGCCGGCCGCCGAGATCACCCTGGCGATGGTGTTCTCAGCCGAGGACACCACTCCCCGCGGGCTGCGCAGCACCCCGGTCATCCGGATGTCCTGCGCCAGAAGACACCGGTCCAGTCGATCTTCTCGATCGGCTCCGTTATCCCGTGCGCCTCACGGAAGTGTTCGACGGCCTTGCGGCAGCCTTCCAGGGAGTAGTCGTCGATGATGCAGAAACCCCCGACGGACAGTTTCGGGTACAGGTTCTCCAAGGACTCCAGCGTCGACTGGTACATGTCGCCGTCCAGCCGCAGAACGGACAACCGCTCGACCGGGGCCTGCGGCAGCGTGTCCGCGAAGTACCCCACGAGGAACCGGACCTGACGGTCCAGCAGCCCGTAGGCCGTGAACCGGGACTTCACCTCGTCCAGGCTGATGGCGATCGGGTATCCGAAGCCGTCGAGGATCTCCCGGGCGACGGGGCTGTCGTAGACGGAGTCGTCCGGATACCGGCCGGTGTCCGGCTCGGGGAACCCGGCGAACGAGTCGGCCACCCACACCGTGCGATCGGTGACACCCCAGGCCTTGAGGATGCCGCGCATGAAGACGCAGCATCCGCCTCGCCACACGCCCGCTTCGAGCAGGTCTCCCGGCACCTGCTGCCGCAGCACGGTCTCCACACAGTGGCGGACGTTGTCCAGGCGTGGCCATCCGATCATGGTGTCGGCGTCCTGGTGCGCGAACCTGCCCCGCTCTATCTGTTCCATCGTGCGCGACTTGGTCAGCGGCGGGCCCAGGAAGATCCGCCGGCCGTCGTATCGGGTCAGGCAGCGTTTCAGCAGGTCGAGGTAGGCGTCCTTCGCGTTTCCGTGGACGGTCCCGGTTTCGGCGGTCGTCATGAGAGTTCCCTGGGGTCGATGGAGTCCGGGGCGGTGCCGGTGGTCAGTACCTCGGGGTGCGGGGCACCCATGTGGGCACTCCTCCCTCGGCGTTGCTGCCCTTCTCCAGGAAGGCGAGGTTGTGGTAGACGTGCACGCCGACCACGTTCCGCTCCAGGTAGGTCGGCGGCTGCTCGGCCGTGCGAGGCTGCTCCTCGTACTGGATGCCCTCCACGATGTCCTTGAGCATTCCGACCGAGGTCGTCCCGTCCACGGGGACCCGGTCCTGACCGCCGTAACCCGGGCAGTACGACGTCCACAGATCCTCGATCACGTAGAGGCCCCCGGCGCGCAGCCTCGGGAAGAGCGTCTCCAGTGAGGTTCGGACGTGGCCGTTCACGTGGCTGCCGTCGTCGATGACGATGTCGAAGGGGCCGTACTTCTCCTCGACCTCGATGAGCTCCTGCGGGTCGTTCTGGTCCGCGCGCACCGTGGTGATGCGCTGCTCGTCGACCGCGGACTTGTCGAAGATGTCGACGCCGAACACGAGGCCACGCGGAAAGTAGCGTTTCCACATGCGCAACGACTCGCCGCCGAGCGTGGCGCTGCCGTAGCCGCCGATGCCGATCTCCAGGATCCGCACCGGCAGTTCGCGGAACTCACGCAGGTGGCGCTCGTACAGTCCGGTGAACCAGTGCAGTCCGCCCCACTTGTCGGTGCGGTACCGTCTGGCCAGTTCGCTGAGGTCCGGGTGGTGCTGCGACAGCCCGGACAGCACGGTTCCGGCGGCATCCATGCCCTGGTAGACGGTCTCGAGCGGGGGCATGCGCCGTCCGCCGGCGGCCGCCGGGAGGAACGACGAGGCGTAGGTGCCGGCCGGCCTCGGCCAGGTGGGCCCGAACAGCACACGGACCAGGTCGTGCAGGTCGTAGTCGAGACGCAGGGAGATGTCGCCCTTTGTTTCCGCGGCCGGCTCCACGGTGCCGTCGGCTCGGACACTCAGCAACCGCTCCTGAGTCAGGCCGTCGTGGTGCACCCCGATGAGCACGGTGCCGATCTCCGGCGCCTCGGGGCCCTGCCGGAACGCCGAGCCGGCGGCGTTGGTGTTCGCCCGGAACACGACCTCGTCGATCAGGACCGAGGTGAGTTCGTCCAGCGGAAGGTTCTTCGTGATCTCGACCAGGCCACGATCGTCCCCGCCCGCGGTGACGATCAACTGCTCCAGGAGCCCGATGTCTTTCCCTACGGTCAACTTCAACAACTCCCTGGTGGGTTCGTCCTTCAGCAGGGCTCGCGCGTGTCCGGCGGCGAGGCCGGGCTCCTCACGGATGCCGGTCCCCTCCGGTGCGCCCTCCTGCTTCGGCGAGGATGCGTTCGGCCAGTTGCCGAGGACTCGCGTCGTCGGTGGGCAGGATGACGGTGTCCGCGCCCAGTCGCCTCTCGGTGGTCATCGCGCCGTCGATCTGGGCGAGGCGCCAGGCCCTCACCTCGGCGTCCCGCTCGGGATGGTCCGGCCAGACGACCTGGTGAGTGATGCGGTCGGAGAGGGTCTGCCGGGTGGCCGACAGCCAGACGTGCAGGACCTCGTCCGTGCTCTTGTGGATGAGGTCGAAGATCTCCCGCCGGTAGTCGTCGTTCACGACGGTCATCGGCACGAGGAGAAGATGCGACGGGTAGTGCCGTGCGATCGACGCACACGTCTGCCCCACGACATCGCGCCAGCACGCGAGGTCCTGGAAGTCCCCGGACGCCGGCAGCGGCACCCATGTGCGCAGGTGAAACCCGACCTCCTCGGGGTCGAAGACGATGACCTCGTCGACGGCCCGTGTCAGTTCGTCGGTGACACTCGACTTGCCCGCCCCGAAGGGGCCGTTGATCCACACCAGCACGTGTCTCTCCGTTCTCGGTCACAGGGTCGATCGGGGGCGGTGCGAGGGGCAGCACCACTCGACGGCCTCGTACTGGTGCACCACCACGCCGACTTCTCCCGGCCACTTCGTCTCGAGGTCCCCCATCGACGCCGCATCCGCCAGTTCCAGGCAGACGGACGCAGCCGTCTGCTCGCCGACGCCGGAGAACGAGGGATAGCTCGCGTTGACCAGGCCCTGGAGCCAGTTGCGCAGGGTCCGCCTCTCGTTCCACCGCGCGAGCCGGATGCTGCGGTGCGCGAAGCCGCGTCCGGTCAGCCACGTGTGCAGGCGTTGCCGCTGTCCCTTGGTCCAGTACGGGAAGACCCCGCCGGAGAGCTTCGCCAGCCGTGCGGTGATGTCCTCCTGAAGGCGGCTGATCCCGGGAGCCGGCGCGGTTTCCAGCTCGATGCGGTAGAACTGGCCGCCCAGGGCCAGCAGGCGTTCGATCTCGGTGGCGGCCAGCAACGGCTCCGTGCAGAAGTCGATGCTCTCGTGCTCGACGACCGCGTCGAACGACCCGGTCTCGAACGGCATCGCCATCATGTCCCCGTGCCGCACGTCCAGGCCGTCGCGGCGTCCCGCGGAGATCATCGCGGCCGATGCCTCGATCCCCACGTAGGAGCAGGCGAAGGGGGCGATGTTGCGTCCCACCCTCCCGGTGCCGGTGCCCAGTTCCAGGACGCGGCGTGTCCCGAGGAGCTCCTTGGCGAATTCTCGCAGTACCTCGTTGAACCGCTCGGTCACCCGCCGCGCCGGATCGTACCGGCGTGCCAGCTCCGGTCCGTAGAGCGCACCGTCGACAGCCGACGCTCCGCCGGGTCGCCCCGGTGTGATCTCGACGCCGGTGAGGTGACGCTGGTTGGCGTCGAACCAGCCGACGCACTCCAGGGCCGCACGGACGGTCATCCGGTCGCGCCGCGCGTACGCGGTCAGCTCCGAGGGCAGGCCGCCGAAGGCGAGGGTGCAGCCGTCCCCCGCGCCGCGCAGCCGCACGTAGGCGCACGCGTCCATCAGCGCCGCCGACTCGTCCGTGGTGATCAGGTCGTTCATCCGGACGGTGGACGAGTACCGGGCCGCGATGTCGGCGACCGGAGGCAGGACCTTCTCGGCCAGTGTTTCCAGAGCCGCGACCCGCCAGGGCGGAACGTAGTGGAATCGGTTGTCGCACGGTGGAAGGACGGTGACGTCCCCCGCCTCGCGCACGAGATCAATCGCGGTGTTCGTCCGGGCAGCGCGTTTCGACCTGTCAGGGATCACTGGCATCACCTTCTCGAAAAGGCCGGCTCCACCCATCAGGGGATCCAGACGGAGAGCCGCCGAGCCGCCTCGGAGCGGGATTCCTGGCCGTCCTCGGACCAGGTGAGGACGAGGTTGCCTCGCACGTCGCCGTCGGCGAGCCGCTTGAGTGCCGCGCGCGCCTCCTGGATCGGCAGCACGTCGTCCACCAGCGGCCTGATGCCGGTGGTGCGCATGAATGTCACCATGCGCCGGTATTCCTCCCGTGTACCGCTGAAGGACCCGACGACGTTGATCTGGTGGAAGTAGACGCGGTGCAGCCGGGCGGGCGGCACATCTCCCGTCGTGGCACCGGCGACCACCACCGTGCCGCCGTGCCGGACGCTGCGCAGCGAGTGCGTCCAGGTCTCCTTGCCGACGCTGTCGATGACCGCGTCGACCGGTTCGGGCAGCGTGGCGCCCGGTTCGAAGACGTCGCTCGCTCCCAGACGGCGGGCCAGGTCCCGCTTGTCGGCGGAGCGGCCGGTGACCCAGGTGCGCAGGCCTCCTGCCGCGGCCAGGCTGATCAGCGCGGTGGACAGTCCGCCCGCCGCGCCCTGGACGAGCACGGTGTCTCCGGGGCGCAGCGCCGCCTTCGTGTACAGCATCCGGTAGGCGGGCAGCCAGGTGCACACCAGGCACGCGGCCTCCTCCCAGGACAGATGGTCCGGGACCGGCAGCAGGCTCTCGGGGGGTGCGGCGAAGTACTCGGCCAGTGTGCCGGGCCGGGCACCGACCAGCTGGGCCGCGGGCATCACCAGCGTCTCGTCGCTCATGCCCGGTGGGGAATCCAGCAGCGGGTACAGCACCACCCTCGCGCCGTCCGGCCCTTCCCCCGCCGCCTCGCAGCCGAGGATGCGCGGGTACTGGTCGCGGTTGATCCCGACGCCGCGCAGGGTCCACAGGTCCTTGTGGTTCAGGGACGCCGCCCGGACCCGGACCCGCACCCAGCCCTGAGGCACCTCGGGATCGGGGCGGTGTCCGACAACAACGGCGGACAGCGGGTCGTCCGGATCGGGGGTGGTCGCGAACACTGCTTTCATGAGTCGTCGTCCTCGGGCTGCCGGATGGCGTTCCCACGCATGTGACTTCCTTCCTTCCCGGCGTTCCGCCAACAGGGCACCTGGTGCCCGCCTCAGGGGGGCGGGCCGAGCAGTTGGGCCAATGGCACGGTCGCGCGCGCGAACCACATCGCGAACCCGGACACGACCAGCGCCCGCATCCGCAGCGAGGGCCCGGATCCACTCGGGTCACAGCGCACGCGCGCCTCCTCACCCGCCGCGATCTCGTGCACGGTCCTTGTGTGCAGCGTCCCGACACCGTCGTCGATGTCGACGACCACCCGGGCTGCGGGGTCCGTTCGCCTGCCGCCGAAGAAGCGGACCCCGACGACACCCGGCGCCGGTACGGTGATCAGTGGGAAGCGCACCGGGTCAGGCGATCTCGCGAGGTGTCCGCACACGTCGCACTGCGCCCAGAAGTTCTGGCGGTCACTCGCCACGTTCCGTGCCGTGCTCACGTACACCGGGAGCCCGCACAGCCGGCAGGCGCACAGTTCTTCCGGCAGCTTCGGCCCGAAGAGCAGTCCGCTCTTCATGGCTCGCTCGACATCGCGGCCCCCGATGGCGGGGACCGACGCCACGAAGCGAACCAGGTCCTGTTCGAACCGGCGGGCGAGGTCCGTGGTCTTGGCGAGACAACGGGCGACTTCGGCCCGCGCGGTCTCGTCGTAGAGCTGCCGTTCGTTCGCCGCCGACAGCACCCTGGCGGCGCGGGCCGACCAGCCCGAGGCGCTGTCGATCCAGCCCCCGCCGTCGTCCAGCGCCCCGCGTGCGGCGGGGCCACCCGCCAGGCGCAGCGCAGTGACCTGCTCGCGCACGTCGTGGAGGGTGCGGGTCAGCTCCCGCACCCGCTCCTGGTCCCGTGACCGGTGCGCCGACCGGGAAGCGACGGCGTCGAGTTCGGCCTGCAGGCCGGTGACGACCGCCTGTCTGTCGAGGACGGCGTCGGTGTACCCCAACAGGACCGGGTCGCCCAGGCACAGGGTGCCCGCCGACGGGTCGTCCCCGCCCGGCGCGGACCCGGCCAGCCGGTTCAGCTCGTGGGCGACGATGGCGGCACGGGACGTCGGCATGCGGTAGAGCGACCCGCACACCGTCGCCGCGTACGAACTCGCGAAGGCGTCGACGAAGTTCGACGCGGGCACGCTGCGCCGCCAGTCGGGTATCAGCGCCCCGCACGATCCCAGGTGGATCCACACACAGCGAATCTCGTCGAGCCTGCACAGCCTGAGATCGTGCGCCGCGCAGGCGCAGTCCTGCTCCGGGAAGCGGCTCAGGCTGTGCGAGCAGATGAACCTGCCGCCGATCTTGACGTGGGACTCGTTGCCGTGTCCGTACACGGAAAGGCTGTGCACGCCCTGCGCCCCGGGGCCCGTGAACTGTGCTGCGTCGCCCACCACGGAGGACGAATCGGCGGCGTCGACGACGACGTGCCTTCCGGCCTGCGCACGCCGTGCCAGGGCCATGCGCCTCAGCATGAAGCCCAGTTCCCCCCTCGAGCGGGCCGGCAGCGTGCCCACGGGCATGCCGACGCGGCGCCCGAAGGCCACGATGTCGCGAGCGAGACCGAGGTCGAACTCCTCGCGGGCGACGACCACCAGGACGTACCGAGCCGACGCCGGTATCGACCGCTCGGCGGCACCCCGACGCAGATCCTCCGCACAGACCTCCGTGACCGTGCGGCATCCGAGCGGAGCGAGGTCGTCCTCGTCCGGAAGGAGATCGCTGCGAAGGACGACCACCGCGCCCTCGGGCCACGTCCGGTCGGTCGCGGTGGCACTCGACAGCGAGGCGTACCACCGCAGCACGTCCCGTTGTCTGTCGTCGACCTGGACGACGGCGGACGGATGAGAAGAGCCCACGTCACTCCCCACGGGTCTCTAGATCCCCGGGTGCGGGGCTACTTCGTCCAGCGACAGCACGGCCCCGACGTTCTCCTCGGGTACGTCCTCGAACCAGTCGAGGTCCTCCGCTGCCGCCTTGTCGGCCGGTCCCGTCGTACCTGCCGACGCGGTCTCCTGGGCGGGCGTGGTCGGCTCGTCGCCGTGTGCCTGCTCTGCGTCCTGCACAGCGTTTCTCCTTCTCTGCGGGTGTCGTCACTTTCAGGGGATGTCGTCATATGGGGCCGGTGGCATGCACGTGTGGCCCGCGCCGCCGCATGTGGTGGTCCGTCGAGGGCCGAGGAGCTATCCGACGCACTCCCGGATCCCGTGCGCCAGGTACTCCCCGTACCGGCGGTGCGCGCTCGACGTCAGGTGGATGCCGTCGGCGAGGAAGTCGGATTCGCCGACGTCCGCCCACTGGCGCACTCGGTGGACCCTCTTGTCGCCCCACTTCATCACCGTCTCCACGGTGGCGTCGTGCATCTCGACCATCTCCGCCGCGGTCATCCCGCCGGGGCCCTTCAGGTCGCGGTACCGGGGGCTCATGGGCGGGACGATCACGACCACCTCGCTGTCGGGCACGGCATCGATGACGCGTTTCACGAACCCGAGCATGTTGGTGAGGTAGGTGTACTGGTTCAGGGACCCGGTGAGGTAGATCATCCCGCCGACCGCCATCGTCACGTACCGCGGCCGCAGGTCGGCGATCAGATCCGCGAACAGCGGTTCCATGTGCGTGCCCTTGCCGCGCGCCACCGACACCAGGTCGAGGTCGTCGCGCCACCGGCTCGACTGGACATAGTTGGTGAGCGGCGAGTCCGCCCCCATGCCCTGCGACAGGGAGCCGCCGTAGTGCACCCACCGTTTCGGGTTCGGGACCGGCGATGACGCGGTCGCGCTCTTCTCGATCCGCAGGTCGATCAACCGGAACTGGGCGTAGAGCGGCAGCCAGATCTCGACCAGCCGGTCGCCGCCGTCCTCGTTGCCGAGGTCCAGTCGCAGGGTCTCCTGGGTCTTGAGGGCGGACAGCGCACGCCGGCCGAGGCGGCGCCCGTTCACCACCACGTCGACGGACTCCAACTGCTCGACGTCCTCGGCGAGTTCGATGATGTTGTCCGGGCACCGTGAACACAGGTAGTCCATTTCGATGCGCGCGGCATCCGTCACCAGCGCGACGGACACCCCGGACGGCATGGCGGCCCGCCCGATGCCGCCCTCCGGGAAATACAGGCGGGCCTCGTCGAACGGAACCCGCCACGGCGCGAGCCAGTTCTCGCCCTCCTGCAACGAGACCGCCCCGTTGAACCTGAATTCTTCGCCGCATGTCAAAGACTTCACGCTCTGTCTCCTTGTCCTCGGTTGCTCGTTGCTCCGTCGTGTACGGAGGCGGCCCACAGGTCCGCGTAGAGTCCGTCCGACCTCAGCAGGGCCTCGTGGCCGCCGGACTCCAGCAGCCGGCCCCGTTCGACGACGGCGATGACGTCGGCCTGAGCGGCGGTGGCGAGCCGATGCGCGACCACGACGGTCTTGCGCCCTCCGCCGCCCTCACGCAGCGCGTTGACGATGCTCCGCTCCGACTCCAGGTCGAGCGCGCAGGTGGCCTCGTCCAGCAGAAGGAGGTCCGGATCCGACACGATCGCCCGCAGCAGGGCGACCACCTGCCGCTGGCCCGCGGACAACGCCGATCCTCGGGGTCCGACGTCGTAGTCCAGACCGCCGGGCAGGGAGGTGATCATCTGCGACGCGCCGAACGAGCGGACCGCCCGCATGATCTCCGCCCGGGACACGCCCGGACGGCCGAACGCGATGTTCTCACCGACGGAGCCGCTGAACAGATGTGCCTCCTGCGGCACGAGGGCGGTCCGCCGACGGTAGTCGCGCAGCGGAATCGTGGCGACGTCCACGCCGTCGACGCGGATGGCCCCCCTCTGCGGTCGGTAGAAGCGTGCCAGCAGCTTGACGATCGTCGACTTCCCGGCACCCGTGGGTCCGACGACGGCGACGGACTGCCCCGGACGGATGTCGAGAACGACGTCCAGGAGGGAGTACGGGGCGTCCCGGCGGTAGGTGAAACCGACCCGGTCGAACCGGATGGCACCTCCGGCGCCCGGCATGCCCGCCGGCGCGCCGTCGAGCGCCTCCTCCGTAGGTTCCGACAGCAGGCCGTTGATGCGCTGGAGCCCCACCCCGGCTTGCCGGGCACTGTCGTAGACCGTGGCCATCTGCTGGATCGGGTAGTACATCATGGACAGGTACAGGATGAGCGCGGCGATCGTCCCCCCGTCGTCACCGACCGCCCAGGGCAGTCCGTCCACGGTGGTCGGCAGCAGCACGCAGATCAACGCCATGTCGATGGTCAGTGCGACCAGGGGGAAGAACCAGGCCGCCGCGCGATGTCCCGCCTGGCGCTCGTCGCGGTAGGCCGCCGACTTCTGCGCGAACTCGGCGATGATCCGGTCGGTGCAGCGGAAGATCTGTGCTGTGCGCACCCCGTGCACCTTCTCGTGCAGGTCGGCGTTGACAGTGGCGAGAAGTTCCCTCGCCCTCGGGTACGACCGGGTGACGATCCGCCGGAACGCGACAGCCCCGGCGAGCACCAGCCCGGCCACCGCTGCCAGGACCGGCCAGTAGCCCGGCGCCAACAGCACCACCACCACAGCGACGCCGAGCATCAGCTGCAGGTTGACGATCAGGGACAGCAGACCGGACTGCAGGAACGCGGACAGCGAGTCGACGTCCGCCGTCATCCGGGTCAGCAGATTCCCCGACCGCACTCGGTCCACATAGCCCAGGGGAAGACGCTGGATGTGGCGGAAACACCGCAGGCGGACGGCGAACAGCACCCGGTCGCACACCCGCGTGGTCGCGCGAACGGTCCCCCACCCTGCGATCCAGCTCATCGCGGTGATCGCGAGACCGAGCACGAACAGCAGCGCGACAGCCGTGGCGTCACCGTCCGTCGAGCGCCCGAGGACGGCCCGCGCCACCGCCGGAAGCGCCACGGCCGCGACGACCTCGATCCCGATGCAGGCGAGTGCCGTGACGGCCGCCGACCGGACCGGCCGCAGCGCCTTGCGCAGGCCGAACGGGCCGCTCTGCCGACCGCCTTCGACATCGGCGCGCTCGGGCTCGTCGACGACCGGAGGCAGCTCGGTGACGTATGTCGCGAGCGCCGCCGCCGGATCGTCCTCACCGGCCCCCGCCCCGGCGCGGCCGGCGTCCGGAGGAAGCGTCTCGCGCACATCCGGCTCGCTGCTCTCGACCTCGTCGGCGCCCAGCGTGGGAGTCGGTGTCTCCTCACCGATCAGGGTCTTCAACCGCACGGAGCCGCGCAGGAGTTCCGCGGCGTCGCCCTGCTCGACGACGCGGCCGCCCTCGACGACGGCGATCCGGTCGGCGAGGGACAGCACGGCGCGCCGCCGGCCGGTCACGACCATGGTGCAGCCGTGCCCGAGCCGCCGCCGCAGCGCGTCGAACACCCGCGCCTCGGTCAGGGTGTCCAGGGCGGACGTGGCGTCGTCGAGCACCAGCAGCCCCGGAGAGTTGTACAACGCCCGGGCGAGCGCGATCCGCTGTCGCTCACCGCCGGAGAGCCTGGCTCCGCCCTCACCCACGGAGGTCCGGTCCCCCTCCGTCATGCGCTCGAGCATCGTGTCCACGGCCGCGTCGGTGAGCGCCGACGCATACCGGTCCGCGTCGAACCCCCGGCCGAGGAGGACGTTGTCCCGGATGGTGCCGGAGAACAAGAACGGTTCCTCCGTCACCAGCACCACGTCCGGGTCGCCGAAGCGTGCCGTCCCGGCCCCGGCTCTTTCGCCGAAGTCGCCGAAACCGTCGACGAGTTCGACGCGTCCCGCAGTGGGCCGGTACTGCCCCTGGAGCACAAGTCCGAGGACCGACTTCCCGGAGCCGGCCTTGCCTGCGACACCGAGGCACTCTCCCGGCGCGACCTCGATGCTCACCCCCCGCAGCACGTCCCGCGCGTCCGGCCCGAGTGTCAGCTCGACGTCGGACAGCAGCACGCCGAGTCCCTCGCCGCGGCTCGTCCGGGAACCGGGGCCGGCCGCATCCGGCGGATGCTCGCCGCTGCCGGTGATCGCGTGGATCCGCTCGACGGACGACCTGGCGAGCGCGATCGCGGAGACCACCCCGGCCAGCAGCCGGACGAGTCCGGTCATGGTGAGCAGGTAGGTGGCGAACACGATGAACGTGCCGACGCTGATCTCACCGCGCAGGGTCATCGTCCCGCCGACCCCGATGACCAGGACGAGCGCCAACTGCGGCAGCACCGCCAGGCCTGGGCTGAACGCGGCGTTGAGCCGGGCGACCCGCTGGCGCTCCCCGTACAGGTCGCGAGCCAGGCCCAGAAAGCGTCGCTCGATCAACTCCTCCCGCCCGAAGACCTTGGTGACGGGAAGTCCGGCTATCGCCTCCCCGGTGAACGAGGTCAGGTCGGCCGTCGCCTGCTGGGAGAGCCACGTGGCCGCGTAGATCCGCCGACGGGAGCGGACCACGAGCGCGCCCGCGAGGGGGATGGTGACCAGCGTGGCCAGGGCGAGCACCGGGGAGAGGGTGAACATGATCAGCATCTGGATCACGACATGCAGCACCGCGGCAGCGGCCTGGGGGGCCAGTGCGAGCAGCGACTGGACCACCTGCAGATCGGCGATCGACCTGGAGACCACCTCACCGCGCCGCACGGCGTCCTGCCGTTCGCCGGAGTGGCGGCACACCGAGGACAGCAGCGCCACGCGCAGGTCGTGCTGCACCCGGTTCGCCAGACGGCTCGCCGTCACGCGCTGACCGAACTGGGCGGCGAACCTGAGGAGGGCGCCGACCGTGAGCAGGACGAGCGCGCCGGTGGCGACCGGCCGACCGGCGGTCAGTCCGTCGACCATGGACCTGATCACCAGCGGCGTGGCGAGGTCTATCCCGACACCGGCCAGTGCGAGCGTCAGGGCGCCGACCGCCGCCCGCCGGTCGGCCGCCCACGACATGATCAGCCGTACCGCCCATGACGGCGACGCCCGCAGTTCCGTGCCCACCACCCGTGGTCCTCGCTTCTCTACCGGCCCGCTGCCGCGGTGTCGTCGTCCAGCGGCCAGGCCGCGGTGTCCACGCTCGGCGTCCGCCGGATGCGGACGAGCCGCTCCGTGCCCGTCTCGTACGGGGGCCATGTGAGGCCACCGGTCGTCGGGGTCCGCCCGCTCGCGAAGTCCACGAGCGCCGACTGGACGGTGCGGGCGACGGCGACGTCGGTCTCGGACGCGGTGCCGGGTGCGGAGATGTCGAGCAGCAGGGACGCGAGGTCCATGCCGTGCAGCGCGCGCTCCGCGTCGGCGAAGTTGTGGTCCGAGGGGACGTAGTCGTACACCTGGTACCAGCACCGGCCGCCACCCGCCGTGGCCTTCGCCCGGAGCAGGTCGCGGGCCGGGCGCAGGAACAGCTCCTCGTTGATGAACCGCTCAAGGTCGGTTCCGTACCGCGCGATGCGTGCTGCCCCGGCCCTCGCTCCCTGTGCCACCACGCGCGCTCCGCCCGGCATCAGGCGGTCCCACAGACCGGCTTCGTTCGCGGTGTTGGACACCAGAAGGTCGATCTTGCCGGAGGCCGTGCCCGCCCCGATGGCCTCCGCCGGGGAGCGGGGCAGATGTACGCCGTCCACCACATCCCGGTAGTGCACGATCTCGCGGCGTCTGAGCAGGCGTTCGTGCGCCACCTTGAGGTGCACGTTCGGGACGGAGAGGATCCGCTCGGGGTCTTCGGTCAGCCCGGCGCAGTCGAGGAACTCCCGGGCGAACTCGGTCGCCTCGTCCCTCGGCACCACGTTGTCACAGCCGCCGCTGTACATCGCGGCCCGTTCGAAGAGGCCGTCGGCGGCCGTGCACCCCAGGAGGGACCCGATGTTGCGCGCTCCCGCGGATTCCCCGAACACCGTGACATTGGTGTCATCGCCGCCGAAGGCCGCGATGTTCTCCTTCACCCAGGTCAGCGCGAGGAGTTGGTCCCGCAACCTGAGGTTGGCGCTGTCCCGTCCGAGCAGGTCGTCCAGGAAGAGATGCCCCCAGCAGCCCAGCCGGAAGTTCATGGTGACCACCACGACGCCGTGGTTGCGGCTGAGCACCTCCGGGCGCCTGCCGGGCATGTTTCCCGAGCCGGCGACCTGCATGCCCGGGTGGAACCAGACGAGAACGGGAAGGCCGGTGCGTCCGGGGTCGGGTGTGTACACGTTGAGGTTCAGGCAGTCTTCGTGCTCCGGGTCGGCGGTGTGGGCGAAGTCGAACTCCCGCATGACGTCGGAGGCCTTGTCGTAGACCGGCGGGAGCTGCCAGGACATGCTGCCGTGGCGCAGCGCCGGCCGTACGCGGTCCCAGGGTCGTGGCCGTACCGGGCCGGCGAACCGGCCGCCGCCGGCCGGGAGCGCGCCGTAGGGAATGCCCCGCCACACGGCGAAGCCGGACGGCCGGTACTGCACCCCGCCGACCTTGCCGGCCGTGGTCGTCCGCACGACGGGGACCTTCTGTCCGCCTCGGGCGTTCGCCATCAGTAGATCCCCTCGACTACGCGACTGCCTTCGAACTCCGACAGCGGGACGACGTCCGCGAGTGAGTCGCCGAGCCAGTCCTCGCTCCGGGACACGCGCACGGCCAGGTCCCGTTCCAGGTTGTTCGGCAGGAACATGTCCCGCGTGACCGTGTGCATCAGCACCTGCCCCCGGGCGCCGTACGGCACGGGCGCGCGCGTGTCCGGGTCGACGACGCGGACGAACAGCTCGGGGCCGACCGGGTCGAACACCGGGAGATCGTCGGAATCCGTCGATCGCCTGAGCAGTGCCCGGGTGCCCGTGATCGAACTCGCGTAGGTGGCCACGAAGGCCGTGCCGGGGAACATCAGGTGCGCGTACTCGTACAGTTCCTCCCGCGTCATGCGGGCGCCGCCCCAGGTGATGACCCGTACCGTGGCACGCACCAGTTCCGCCAGCTCCTGCGACCGTGCGATCCGGCGAAGCAGCGGAGGGGTCACCAACAGGTGACCGACGTGCTGTGTCCGGAGCACGTCCCGGGCCTGTGCCAGGACGTGCTGCGCATAGCGCTCCTGGAGTTCCGTGCCGATCCCGGACTTCACCCACCGCGGGTCGATGTCCACTTGGAGGTAGAGCACGCGCAGCCGGTGCGCCCACCGTCGCTGCCAGTTCCCCGCGAGATGAGGGCCGGTCGGGAACAACGACAGCATGGTGTGTCCCGCCGCCTCCGGCACGTACGCGCAGTACATGTCGACCAACTGCTCCATGCGGATGTCCGACAGGACGGCCCGCTTCGGACTGCCGGTCGTTCCGCCGGACTCCACCACGCAGGGCGGGGGTTCGTGGGCCAGTCCCCTTGGCACCAGGTCCTCGACGCGTGTCTCGCGCAGCTCGTTCACCCGGGACGGGAACCGCCCCAGATCGTCGAAGGTGTGGATGTCGGCGACCGGGTCGAAGGGCAGCGCGTCGCGGTGCTCGACCCAGAACCGCGACCCCGTCCCCTTGTCGAAGTGCCAGCGGAGCATCTCCGACAGGTGCTGCCGCACTTGCTGTTCGGACGCGGGCGCGATGATCCCACTGGACGTGGACCTAGACATGGACCATCCCCGTTTCCTGGGGGTGGACGTCCCCTTCGGACACCGGCTCCGGTTCGCCCGGCACCCGGCAGTCCTCCTGCCGGCCGATGGAGAAGGCCCGGGACACCAGCGCCACCGCGTCGCCGCTGTCCCGCCCGTCGTGGAACACCTCGGCGATGACGTCGCCCTCGGCCACGTGCTCTCCGAGGTGCCGGGTGAGCCGGATCCCGGCGTGGGGGTCGATGACGTCGTCGGCGCTCACCTTGCCCGCGCCCAGCTTCAACGCGGCCCGGCCGATGTCCAGCGAGGAGATGTCCGTGATCCACCCGGTGCCCTGCGCGCGGACCGAAGTGCGCGCTTTCGGCCTGCAGTATCCGCCTCCGCCGAGCACCGGCCCGGTGTCGCCGCCCTGCGCCTCCAGCATCCGGACGAGCATCGACAACGCGGCCCCGGAATCGATGGCCGACCGAAGCCGTTCACGGATCCGTTGCTCGGGTTCGTCCGGTTCCGAGACGCGGACCATCTCGACGGCGAGGGCCTCGCACTCCGCCCTCAGCCTGCGGTCACCGGTGCCGCGCAGGAACCCGATCGCCTCGTCGATCTCCGCCGCGTTGCCGACGGCCGTGCCCAGGGGGACGGAACCGTCGCTCAGCACTGCCCGGCATCGCAGCCCGAACGCGCCGCCGAGCCGGACCAGCAGTCCCGCCAGCCGGCGCGCCGACTCACGGTCGGCAAGCAGGGCCCCGGCACCGTACCTGACGTCGAAGACGACCGCGTCGGCGTTGACCGCCACCTTCTTGCTGACGATGCTCGCGGCGATCAGTGGTGCCGACCGGACGCATCCGCTGACCGACCGGAGGTCGTAGGTCGCGGTGTCACCGGGTACGAGTGCGCCGGAGAAGGACCCGATGACGATGTCGTCCGCGGCGAGCCGCGTGGCCAGCTCCGACGCGGTGAACTCCAGCTTGAGCCCCGGTACGCTCTCGAGCTTGTCGATGGTGCCCCCGGCGATTCCGAGCCCGCGACCGCTCAGCTTGCACACCCGGACTCCGAGCGCGGCCACCAGAGGCACCACGATCAACGTCGTCTTGTCGCCGACGCCGCCCGTGCTGTGCTTGTCCACGACGGTCCGCCCGTCGCGGGGGACGGCGCCCTCTCCTCGGGCCGGTCCGAGATACGCCCTGGTCAAGTCGACGATCTCCGCGAAGCGCAGCCCTCGGCCCGCGAGGGTCGCCAGCCAGGCGGTGAGCTGGTAGTCGGCCAGCCTGCCGCTCCGGTACGCGTCGAGAACCGCGGACGCCCGCTCCGTGGTGAGCGTCTCGCCGTGACGGAGCCGCTCGATGTGCTCCAGAATGTCGTCAACCCCGATTGCGTCGTTCATCGTCGGCTCCTCACCGTGCGGCGACCACCTTGCGGACCGCGGTGACCACGTGGTCGGCGAGCCGGTCCTCCTCCTCGCCGCTCAGACACGCGGGGGGCGCGAGCATGATGGTTCTGCCCTGCTGCCGTGTGTACGCGCCGAGGTCGTACGCCACGTGCTGGACGCTGTCGGCGATGTCGGCGCTGTCGAGTTCGACGCTCAGGGCCAGGCCGTGTCCGCGGACGTCGAGTACGCCGTCCGCGCCGCGCAGTTCCCGGCCGAGCGCGCTGAGCAGTCTGCCGCCGATCGCGCGGGCCGCTGCGACGGCCCCGCTCGCGCGCATGTGCTCCAGCGTCGCGCTCGCCGCCGCGCAGGCTGCGGCCGAGGCCGACATGGTGTGGCCGTACGGCACGATGCTCCCGGGGGCAAGCCGATCGAGCACCCCGTCGCCGACCGCCACGGCTGCCAACGCGCACACGCCGTTGGTGAGGCCCTTGCTGAAGGCCGTCAGGTCGGGACGTACGCCTTCATGCTCCTGCGCGAACCACGCCCCTGTCCGGCCGAGGCCGGTGAACACCTCGTCCAGCACGAGCAACGCCCCGTACTCGTCGCAGATGCGCCGGATGTCTCCGAGTACTCCCTCGGGCAACCGGATGCCGCCACCGACATTGAGGAACGGTTCCACGAGCACCGTGCCCGCGGCCGAGCCGGCCAGGATCGTGCGCAGCTGAACGGCGATGTGCTCCCGCGCCTCGCTCGACCGCTGCCCGGCGCCGGTGAACTCGCCGAACTCCACATGGTGGACGCCCCCGCCGCACCGGTCCGGGGTGATGCCGGTCTGTGGCAGGCCGGACAGCGACTGGCACAGCGCGGTCGAGCCGTGGTAGCCGGACTCGAAGGTGACGATCTCCGTCCGTCGGCTGTCGACCGCGGACCAGTACAGCGAGGAGATCTTGACGGCGAGTTCGATCGCCTCCGAGCCGCTGTTGGCGAAGAAGAAGCGGTCGCCGCCGTGCCCCGGGATCTCCCGCAGCCGGTCCGCGAGCAGGTGGGCGGGCTCGGAGAGCCCCTGGGACATGTCGACGTGCGCCAGTGTCCGCAGCTGTGACACATAGGCGTCCACCACTGGCTCGACCCCGTGCCCGCAGAACACGTTCAGCGCGCCCGACGTCGCGTCGATCACCCGGTGGCCGTTGCGGTCGACCAGCCGGGCGCCCCGCCCGGTGACGAACGTCGGGCCCGAGTGATCGCGAGGAGCCCGCCAGGGGCGCCCAAGAGCTGAAGCTGTCTCTTGCCCGGAATTCATCGTCCCCAGCTCCCCTTCTCGATCCATGTGCACAGGTCGTGCGCGGTACGGCGGTACGAGTACGAGTCGAGAGGAGCGCGGTTCCCGCGGTTGCGGTGGATCGCCTCCAGGGCGTCGGCCCCTTCCTCGGGGTCGTCCGCCCCGTGAGCCAGTCCGTCCCTGGTCAACTCGTCGAAGGTCGGGCCGTGCCGGTCGAGGACGGTGGGGAGGCCGAACAGCCTCGAGTCCCTGGCCCGCAACCGCACGCAGGTGTCGTTCTCGACGCCGCGCCGGCCGATGCACATCAGTGCGGACGTCCCGGCCAGCACCCGGAAGTACTCGGCTTGGCCGAGCGGGGCCCGGCGCAGCGTCACGAAGTCGCCGCATCCCCATTTTTCGACGGCGGCGAGCAGTTCGGACATCACCGCCGCGTTGTCGGCGTTCTCGCTGCCGTACAGGAACTCGAGCTCCAGGGGCACACCGCGGCTGCGGGCGATCCGTGCTGCGTCCAGTGCGAGGACCGGATCGAGGTACGTCCACAGCCCACCCGACCAAGCCACGCGGAAGGTCTCCCCCTGGACAGCGCGGCCGAGTTCCCGCCGGGCCAGCGTGGCGGCGGACTCCGAGAACCCGATGGGGATCGTCGAGATCAGCGCATCGAGCGTCCCCGAGGGCTGCATCGCCTCGACCGTGACGCGCCCGGTGACACAGAGGTTCGCCACCAGCGTCGCCCGTTCCACGGCCGACCGGCACGTGAAGAACGTGCCGGTCGCCAGCTGGGTCCGGTACGCCTCGACCGTGCGCCGGTAGGCGTCCTCGCGGTTCGCGTTCCGCACCAGGGAGGGGTACAGCGCGTGTTCGAGGGGCGGGGCGTTCTCCACGATCACCGGCCTGCCGCTGTCGGCCAGGGCCGACAGCCGCTCGGGGGACGGCGAATCGAAGGAGTACACCAGGTCGCTTCGCCGCAGTTCGTCCGCCCACTCCGTCTCGCGGGTCACGAGCCGCACACCGGCGCCGAGCTTCTCGGGCCTGGAGCCCGGCGAGAAGACGGTGACGTCGGCGACCCGCGAGATTTCCGCGGCGAGTTCCCGCGCGCGCAGCCCGATCCCACCGAGCGACGTCCAGTCGACGCGGTGACCGGTGCAGTCCATCAGCACTACGGGCATCGCAGGCCCCAGACGTCGGACGGCCGCGTCACGTTGACGTAGCTCTCGACCTCGACGTACTTCGCGCCGGACAGCACCGGTGTGGGATCGGTGGCTATCGCCGGCAGCTTTTCCCGGTACTCGGGGGAGACCATCGGGACCACCCACAGCCCGTCGAACCTGTCAAGGTCCTTCTGCGGTTTCTCCTCGCACGCCGTGATGACACCGGCCGGCCGGTCGAAAGCCACCGCGCCGTCGGCGCGCAGCACTTCGGGGTCGGTGGTCGGATACACAAGCGCCGACCGGCCGTGCCGCTGCGCCGCATCGACCGCTTTCGTGAGGTCCCCCGGCTTCCTGGTGGTGAAGATCTGATCCGCGAGCACCACGGCGGTCACCCCTTCGCAGAACGGCAGGCCGGCACGGACGGCACCCTCCAGACCGGGCCCGTGCCGCTGCGGGTTCTGCACGGTGAACACCACGTCCGCGCCCGGCTTGCCCAGTTCGTTCTCGATCACGTCCATCGACCCGGCCCGCCCCGCTCCGACGACGCCGATGACGCGCACCTGCGTCGGATCGAGTTCGGTGAGGGGTGCGAGGCAGCAGTGCAGCACGGTGCGGTGCGGGCTCACGGTGTGCAGTTCCTTCGGGTACCTGGCCCCGAACCGCGTGCCCTCGCCCGCCATGGCGATGATGACGGACGCCCTCATGAGGTCTTCTTCGGCGCGTTGGTGTGCAGGCTGCGCAGGAGCAGTCGCGGATGCCGCGGGTCGTCGGTGAAGTTCTCCCGGCCGTGGGCCAGCACGTCGTTGCGGAAGATCAGGCACTGACCCGCCCGGAGGAGCAGGTCGATGCGTACGTCGGGGTCGTCCCGGCGTGCGCGGAAGAAGCGCAGGGCGCGATCGAGCGCGTGCTGTTCGGCCGCGTCCCTGGGATACCAGCGCTCGACCCGCCCCTCGCCGTACCGGGTGGCGTAGTGGCCGCTGGCGAGTTCGAGGAACACCGGCCCGAGGGCCTCTCGGTCCACGCCGGGAATCGTCGACCGCCGGCCGAGGATCGTGTCCTGCAGCAGCACGTCGGCCGCCTCGGGATCCTCCGCCCGCAGCTCGTCGAACACGCGTCCCGCATTGAGCAGGAACGTGCTGCCGCCCCGGTGCGCCGGGGACACGCAGTACAGCAGGGTCGTCTTGATGGTCCCGATGTCCTCCAGGAGCCCGTCGGTGTGCCAGCCCTGCGCCTCGCCGGTGTGGAAGACCGGGTGGTCCGAGCCCCCCTTTCGGGTCACCTCGGTGACGATCGGCTCGTCCCGGTCCCGGTACAGCAGCGGGACGTAGGGCTCTCCCAGGCCGAAGTCGGAACGAATCGCGGCCATCTCGCGGTGGGCGTCCGCCGTCGACACGGTCACCGACGGGCTCTGCGTCACCGCGAAGCCGTAGGTCTCCAGCATCTCCAGGGTCTCGTCGGGCTTCAGCAGATCGGTCACATGCCCGCGAGCGGTCAGCTCCGTGTAACTCGACTTCATCAGTTGCATGTCACGCGCCCGTGGATGTCGAAGACAGCGATCGGCCACGTCCCGTCCCGGCACGACCGCGGGGACACTCGGTCAGCATGTTCACAGCCCGGCCTCCACTTTCAGCTTCTCCGGATCGGTGTAGAAGGGGGCCCCGAACCGCCCGCGGATCTCACTCACGGTGTGCGGTCCGAGCGCTCGCTCTCTCGCCGTGACCAGGGCGCCCGCGAGTTCCTCAATCGCCTGCGGGCCCGCGCCCTCGAAGGTGACCTCGTTCGAGCCGAGGCGCAGGTGCACGCCGGACATCCCCGGCATCGACGACTGCAGGTTGACGCGGATACCCACCTCGGCCAGCCTGTTCGACAGCGTGTAGGCGTCTGCCACACCGTCCAGTTCCACCCACACCTGGTGCGTGTCCGTGTATCCGGTGCCGCTGTCGCCGTAGACCCGGAATCCCGCTTCGGCCAGAGCGCCGGCGAGTTGTCGCGCGTTGTCGTTCGTCGCCCGGGCGTAGTCCCCCATCCGGTCCTCGACCTCCAGCGCCGCCAGGGACAGCGCCAGCGTCTCCGCGAAGTGGTGGCTGCTGACCAGGTCGAACTGGGCCGATCGCAGACTCTCGTCGATGTCCTCGGCGTTGGTGAAAATCACTCCCTTGTGGGGCCCGGGGAACGACTTGTGGGTCGATCCGCCGTAGGCGTCGGCCCCGCAGTCCAGAGGGTTGTCCAAGAGACCGCCGAGGACGAGGCCCAGGTAGTGGCTGGCGTCGACGTACAGCCGCGTGCCCGGGCTCACCTCCCTGATGACGTCCGACATCAGGCGGAAGTCCGGCACCCTGACGCAGTTCTGCACGTCCACATAGACGAGCTCCACGTCCCCGGGTGCGAGCACCTCCGCAAATTCCGACTCGTCGACCTCCCCGTCCTTGCAGTGGAGCAATCGGGATCGTCGGCCCATTCGGCCGAGCAGCGCCGGGGTGGCGTAGTGGCCGCCGGAGTTCTGGTCGACGCTCACCACGGTCGATCCGGGTCCCGACAGGGCGGCGACGGTGAGGATCATCGCGCTCATGCCTGATATCGGGCGCACGTTGCAGAAGCGCGCCGAGGCCATCCGTCGCAGCGCCGCGGCCCCGAGCGCCTCGATGTGCGCGATGTCCTCTCCGCCCCGGAACTCCCAGAACAGCGGATCGCCGTCGGTGTTGAAGAAGTACCGGTTGTAGAAATCGGATGCCAGTGGCAGCGACGCCAAGGGCGAGATCCGGTTCTCACTGGGCACGAGGTTGAGTGCGTGTGCCGCCCGCCGGTCGGCGTCGGCTATCGCCCTGACCAGCATCAGCGGGTCGGCGTCCGCAGACGTCTTTCCACCAGCCCCCATCGTCACCTCATCACCTCAATGCCGTTGCAAGGATGTCCACGGTGCCGAGGGCATCCGGCTCCGCGACCGAACAGTTGAACCGCACCCACGGGCGCGTGCTGTCGTACAGGGCCGTCCACGGCTCGTCGCTTCCCCCGAAGATCGCTGCCGGGTTGAGCTTGAGTCCCCTCTCCCGGCCGACCCGGTTGCACCACTGCACGGCGCCCTCCGGCCCGTCGACCCGTACCGGCAGCGGAAGGAACAGGGAGTAGCCGGTCTCCGGGCGCCGGGCGGTGGCATCGATCCCCAGCGGGGCCAGCCGGTCCTGGTAGATCTGCAGGACTGTCTCGTAGTGGCGGGCCATACCGATCAGGTAGCGGTCGAGGGCGTCGACGACGGGCGTCTGCCACAGCAGCCGCTCGAGCGGGTCGCCGGTGGCAGGCCGACTCGACGTGACCTCGGGTGGGACCAGCGAGGACTCCTGCGCCGCGACGCCCCTCGCTCGCGACGCCCGCGCGCACATGAGCGCGACGTACAGGGCGATCACGCTGGTGGACAGCGGATTCAGCGAGTAGCAGCGCTCGAACCGGTCCGCCTCCAGGTACCGCCTGAGGCCGGGCTCTTTGGTGATCAGCAGGCCCGCGCGCAGTCCGGGGACCGACAGGTCCTTGCTCGCGGTCAGCATGACGCAGCCCCTGCCGAGATCGACGTCCCGGACGGCGTCGAGCAGATGCCGGTCGTCCACTGCGGTCCCGGGTCCGGGCGCCGCGGACACCTGGAACACCGAGTCGATGATCCGGAAGCCGTCGTCGGCACCGTCCGGCAGCCGGAAGCGCCGGCCGGTCACGCCGTTCGGCACGATGTCGACCAGGGCCTGCGGCGAGCCCGGCCGAGTGACGTGCAGAGCGCCGTCACCGTTGTAGTGGGCGTGGACCGGCATCCCCCAGCGCCGGGCGGACTGTTCGAAGGCGTAGTAGCAGGGCAGCGGCAGTACGTACCCGTACCCGCGCCCCGAGAGGTACCCGGTGACCACGCTGATCGCCTCGGTGGACCCGGACATGACGAACACGTCCTCCGGCTCGATGTCCGGGCGACCCAGCCACGTTCCGACCAGCGCGCTGATCAGCTGCCGGTCGCTGCCGTCGAACTCGGTCGAGTAGTCCGTCATGCGCTGCTGCGCGAACAGCACCGTGACCAGTCCGCGGATCTGCGCCACCAGCTCCGGCGCGGCCGGATACATGTTGCGGCCGTACCCGATCTGGCGCGTGGTGCTGACCCCGTTCCGCAGACGCCGGTACGCGACCACGCACTCGGCGTCGCGGATCTCCGCCGCGATGTCCTCCGCACACGTCGTCATGAGGGCCGCTCACTGCTGCGGCGCCGCCGGGCGGCCCGGCTGGTCGGGGGCGAGGACTCGGCCGGCGTCCTCATGTCGCCGTCCCCGCCGCGACCAGAGGTGTCATCGCCCGGGTGATCGACGCGGCCACCCACTCGGCGGTCGCGTCCGGTACCAGATCGATCCAGCGGTCGACCGGCGCTTGCGGGTCCTCGACGAACTCCAGGTACTCGTCCAGACGCTCCAACTGCCAGTTTCGCACGCGGTGGTAGTCCGCCGAACCCTTCTCGAAGAACGAGAAGGTGTCCGCGAGGCGCTCGCACTGCTCCCGGGAAGACCGCAGGCCCACGACCTGTACCGCTTCTCCCTGGAGGGTGATGCCGGTCCGCACCCTGGACAGGCGCTTGCTGGAGTGGATGTTCATCGGTGCCAGCACGTCGGTGCCGTTGCGGCGTCGTGCGGTGTGCACGCACAACGCCGTGAACAGCCCTTCCCAGACGGTGTCCTCCTGGAAGTTGTCCGGCAGGTCGGAACGGAACTCCATCAGGGCGAATCCCAACTGCTCTCCGTCGACGGCCTCCACACCGCTGAACCGGTCGGCGACCGATCGCGCGATGTCCATCCTCGGCAGCGCCCAAGGGCCCGTGATGACGATGATCACCGGCTCACCCGGAACAGCACGTGGATGTCCTTGTCCTCGGTCGCCAGATCCGACCGGTTGGAGATGCTCGACCACGTCGTCCGTGCGAATCCGTGCCGTGCAAACTCGTCACGCAGCACGTTGGGGTGCCAGCCGCCGAATCCGGGCAGGTCCTTCCCCGCCTCCTGGAAGTCACCCTTCGGGCGACCGTCCCACACCGTTTCGACGGCCACCCACACCGCGGACTGCGTGGTCTGCTCACGCACCACCTCGGCGAGCCGGCCGGGGTCCGCCACGGTCCACAGCATGTTCCGGGAGAACACCGCGTCGTACCGGCCGCCGACGTCCTGCGCGGCGAGCGTCGAAAAGGTGACCGCTGGTCCGGCCCCACGCCCGAGTGCCTTCGCTCGCGCCCGCTCGATCATCCGCTGCGAGGTGTCGACACCATGGACGTCGAATCCCAGTTCCGCCAACAGCAACGAGTACGTGCCCGTACCGCAACCGATGTCGAGAAGGCGTCCCGTGCGAACGGGGTAGACCTCCGCCAGCAGCGACCTCCACGCTGCTGCCTGTTCGTGCGTCAGCGAATTGCCCGGTGTTTCGTCATAACGTTCGGCGCGGCGGTCCCAATGCGCCACCAAGTTCGTCAACGCCCTGACCCCTTCGGCCGCTACTTCGGCTTGCCGTCCGTCCCGAAAACGATGTGGATCCGCATGTCGTCCCCACCGTTGAACGCGCTGTGCAGTTGCCGCGTATCGACGTAGTACAGGTTTCCGTCGGCGGGAATCTGCAGCACCTTGTCGTGCTCGATGAACACGAACCGCGCATGCTCGCTCGTGGTGACGGCGAGGTGGTACCGCGGCGTCATGTCCCGGTGAACCGAATAGCAGTACTTCGGGTCCAGCGCCATGATCCTCGTGCGAATGGGCTTGAACGGAAGACGATCGAACACCTCACCCAGGTACGTGTCCCGGAGTTCGGCGTGCACTTCGGTGAAGTCGGAATCCGAGGAGATCAATGACTGCCTCTGGCACCCCTCGTACCACGGGTCCGTCGCCCCCGTCCGATGCTGGAGCGCCAACTGCCGTGTCCCCTCGAAGACGAGGGGATGCCTTTCCAACAGGCTCGTGACGGATTCCTGGAGCTTGTCGGGGTCGATGTCGAGATCGGTCCTGGACGTGAGTGCTGTCACGAAACAAGCCTTTCGACGGCCGGGCACAGCGGCGCACCTTCTCTGCCGCTCGCCGTGTAATTCTCTACGGGAATGGACGGGCCGATCCGTCAACCGTGAAACGGGGATCGACTTCCCTGTGCCACTTGATTTTTCCGGCCACCCGGGAACTTGTCATTGCCCTGAGGCGACCATCTGGTTAGCCGATCGCGTCCCGGCGTAACCAGTCGTCGCGAAATCTGCCCGGCGGCACGCCGTAACGGGCACGGAACACCCGGCTGAAATCGGAAGGTTGCGCAAAACCGTTCCGCAGGCCGATCTCCCGGATCGGCGCCGACCTCAGCTTCACGTCGCAGAGGTCACGCCGGCTGTTGTCGAGCCGCCGCTGCCGTATCCAGTCCGACGGCGTGACGCCCTCCGCCTTGAACAGACGTTGCAGGTAGCGGATGGAGATGTGGTGCGCCGAGGCGACCAGGCTCGGTGTGAGGTCGGGATCGCCCAGGTTGCGGTCGATGAAGCCACGGATGCGTCTCATGAGCTCCTGCTGCTGTGTCTGCGCGCTCGTCTCGCCCGCGTCGGCGAAGCGCGCCTCCAGCACCGCTGCCGCCAGGTGCAGGGCGGCGTCGCCGAGCCGGACCACCTCCGATGCGCTCAGTTCGGACGCCCGGGTGGCGACCTCGACGAGGAACGCACGGAGCAGCGGCCCCGATCCCACGGCATCGCAGATCTCGGGTTGCGACGGGTCGGTGTCCGGTTGTGCCATCGGTACCGCCGAGCCCGGGAAGAGCATCACGGCCGCCTCGGCCGTCGGGTTGCCCGGCGTCGGGCCGATGCGCAACGGCTGCCAGGTGTCGCACAGGGCCACCACCTCGTCCTGGACGACGAGTTCGCGCTCGGCTCGCGCAACCCTGATCTCGCCGCACGCACTCAGGACGAGGGCGCGCTGTCCGGGTTCCGCATCCAGCACGTGCGGACCGGTGCCGACCGTGCTGAACCGGATCCGGTGCGCCGTGACACTGCCCAGCTCGACGGTCTGCAGGACCGGACGCTTGCGGAATGCGGGATTCTGGTATCTGGTCTCACTCCCGCGCCGCGTCGACGGGGCGCACGCGGATCCGCCCGCCGCCCATCTGGCTCCCCCGTGGCCCGGGCCGGCTAACGGCACCCACTCACGGCGTCGCAACATGGCAAAACCCCCGTTCTGGAGAATACTCCGGTTCGTCAGTGAGGCCGCCGCGTGCGTAACCCGATTCAGCCAGCCACGCCGCACATCCAGACATTTCGGCGACCGTTGACGAAGATCGTGAATCTTCAGAAAATTTGCTGGTCAGCTGAGTCGCTTCATTAGTACGACATGAAACGGAACGGCCTCCACTTCCTTTGCGCCAATCCTGCGGTCCGCCTCATGTCAGCGCGGGTCGCCGCGGTGTGCGAGGCGCCGGCTGAGCAACTCCTGGAATTGGGCACGGTCATTGAGGTGCGGAAAGGCGGCGTCGGACGGCACCGGCCTGCCGAGGAACGCGCACAGCGGCTCCCATCCCTGGCGGACGTCGTAGACGAGCAGCCGGTCGGCCGGAACCGCGGCACGGACCCTGCGGTTGTGTTCCTCGAACACGGCGATGGCATGGGCCCGGTCGTCGAGGCGTCCGTCGAAGGTGCGGGCGGTGATGCGCCGGACCAGTTCGAGGTACTCCCCGAGTTCCGGGTCGTCGGACTCGGCGGACCACAACGGCGCCAGCGTCTGCTGGAAGCTGTCGTACCACCCTTCCGGATCCCGCACGGTCAGCAGTATCTTCGCCTCCGGGTACTCCTTGGCCAGCGTCTCCCAGTAGTCGCATCCCGGCCAGTCCACGGTGGACCGGTACCGGGCGAAGATCTCCGCCCAGTCGACCTGCTCGCCCCGACCGACCGCATTCCACAGGCGCAGGTGCCCGGGTTCCTCGAAGGCGGTCAGCATGTGGTAGCAGGGCCCGAGACCGAGCGTCTCCAGGGCGGCCTTCACCGACAGCGTCCCCGTGCGGCCGAAACCGGCTCCGATGATCTTCATGACGTCCTTTCAGCAGTTGCGGTGGCCGAGATCGCGGCGAGAAGCCGGTCCCGGAGTTCCGGCCGGCACACCACCAGATCCGGAAGCCAGGCGTCGGGCTGGTTGTAGACCAGCGGGCTGCCGTCGAGCCGCGAGGCGTGACACCGGGCCGCCCGGGCCACGGCGACCGGGGCAGCGGAGTCCCATTCGTACTGCCCACCGCCGTGGACGTAGGCGTCCACGGCGCCGAGTACGACCGCACCGATCTTCACGCCGGCCGAACCCATCGGGACCAGTTCCGCGTCCAGCTCGGTCGCCAACCCCTGCACCAGGGCGGGGGCTCTGGTCCGGCTCACGGCGAGCCGCAGTGAGCCGTTGCGGGCCGCCCCGCGTTCCGCGAGCCTCGCTCCGGCCGTGCTCAGCACCTGACCCCGGGCCGGCATGGCCACGGCACCGGCCGCGAGTTCCCCGTCCTGCCACAGTGCGACGTGCACCGCCCAGTCGGTCCGGCCGCGTTCCGCGTACTCCCGCGTCCCGTCGAGCGGGTCGATGATCCACACGCGGGGGCAGGTCAGGCGTCCGGCGTCGTCTGCTCCCTCCTCGGAGAGGACCGCGTCGTCGGGGCGGTGCCGTTCCAGCTCCCCCAGCAGGTACTCGTGCGACCGCCGGTCACCGAGTGCCCTCAGCGCGGCGGGATCATCGAAGCCGGTCTCCTCACGGAGAGCGCACAGCACACGCCCGGCGGCGGTGGCCAACCGGACGGCGAGTTCATGGTCTACCGCCGCAAGCCCTCGTGACACGGGACCTACCCTTCTTCCGTAGTCGGAGCGCGCCATACGCCACGCGCGCAGGTGGCGGCGAAGCCGGGCCCGAACGCGATGATGAGTCCTTCGGCCCCGTCCGGCGGTGGCGTCGCATGGCTCCGGCCCAGCACGTCCAGGACCGCGTTGCCGCCGAGGTTCCCGTTCTCCTCCAGCGAGGCGAACGAATGCCGGCTGTTCTCCGTGCCGAGTCCCAGCGCCGCGGTGACCTCGGAGATGATCCGCGGGCCGCCGGGGTGGACCACGGCGAAATCCGGCCGCCAGGACCCGAGCCACCCGAGGACCGCCGGGAGGACCTCCCGGGGTGCGCCGAGCGCCTTTCTCGTCGACCTGAAGTGCGCTCCGGCGGCGTCCACCTCGCCCCAGTAGCGGTCCAGCGAGTCCGGCAGGACGTACTCGAACGTGGACTCGATGGCGAAGCCCGGTTCCAACGGCAGATCGCTGACGACGCAGGCGCCCGCGGAGTCACCGAAGAGCACCTTGTAGATCATGCTTTCGATGGTGTCCTCGTGCGCGTGGTAGGTGGTGGACAGCACTTCCGCCACGACCACCAGGACCTTGCCGCCGGGCCGTGCCCCGAGGAGGTCCGCCGCCCGGACGAGGGCCTGTGCTCCGCCGGCACACGCCAACGACGTGAGGGCGATGCGGGACACGTCCGGTCGGAGACCGAGCACCTCGACGAGGTGGGTGTCGAGGTTCGGCAGCGTCCATGAGGTGGTGTGGCTGGTGACGATGGCATCGATGTCATCGGCGGCGAGTCCGGTCGCCGCAAGCGCGCTTCGCGCGGCGCCGACGGCCATGTCGCAGGCGTCGGCGAACGCGGTCCGGCTGCGCCGCGCCACCCCGGTGTCCTCGACCACCTCCGCCAAGGGGCGGCTGAAGTACCTGGTCGCAACGCCACTTCCGGTCATACAGCGCAGGAAGGCCCCCAGTCGTGGATGCTCCGGCATGCGGTCGCGGATCTCGGCACAGATCTCAGCTGTGGTGACCTTGTTGCCGGCCATCACCGTGACCGGCTTCGCAACGTGTACGGTCATTCCCCCTCCACGAGCAGACCGTCACATCCTGCATCTCTCGTAACAGCCCCGTCATTGACAGAACGCGACCGATCAATTGACCTCGCGCGCCAAGCAGCTCGAAGCGACCGGAATACGCGGAACCCGTCCGAGGTACGCTCACGTCGCTCAGGTCCAGCAGCCCGGCCGACCTCAAGCAAACGGCCGGAAAGAGAATTGCGCGCACCGCGCACCACATGGGCCGCGATCTTCCCGCGAGCACACGTCGGCGGCAGCCGCATGACCACTTCGGGACTACGAGACAGCAAAGGTCGGTGTTGAGGACATGGTCAGCGATCCCGCCATCGGAATTCACGATCTGTCGTTTTCCACAACTGAATTCGTCCTGCCGCACGCGACACTCGCCGATCACAACGGCACCGAAATCGGCAAATACCATGTGGGTCTCGGCCAGCAGTCGATGAGCGTGCCCGCCGCCGACGAGGACATCGTCACGATGGGAGCGACCGCCGCCGAGCCGATCATCACCCGGCATGGCAGCGACCGTGTCCGCACGGTCGTGTTCGCGACGGAGTCGTCGATCGACCAGGCGAAGTCGGCCGGTGTGTACGTGCATTCGCTGCTGGGGCTCCCGTCGGCCACCAGGGTCGTCGAACTGAAACAGGCCTGCTACGGGGCGACTGCGGCCCTGCAGTTCGCCGTCGGGCTCGTGCGCCGCGATCCCGTCCAGCAGGTCCTCGTGATCGCGAGCGACATCTCCAAGTACGACCTGGACAGCCCGGGTGAAGCGACCCAGGGCGCGGCGGCGGTGGCCATGCTGGTGGGCTCCAACCCTGCCCTGGTACGCATCGAGGAGCCGTCGGGCCTGTTCACCGCCGACGTCATGGACTTCTGGCGCCCGAACTACCGTGACGCCGCGCTGGTCGACGGCCAGGAGTCCGTCGACGCCTACCTGAGGGCGGTGCTGGGCACCTGGAAGGACTACGCGGAGCAAGACGGCCGCCCCCTCGACGAGTTCACCGCGTTCTGCTATCACCAGCCCTACGCGAAAATGGCCTACAAGGCGCATCGCCACCTGCTCCACCACTGCGAACGACACAGCGGCGAGGCGGCGGTGGCCCGAGCCGTCGGGCGGACCACCGCCTACAACACTGCCATCGGCAACAGCTACACGGCGTCGGTCTACCTCGCCCTCGCCGCGCTGCTCGACGAGGCGGACGATCTGACCGGTCGGCCCATCGGCTTCATGAGCTACGGCTCCGGAAGCGTCGCCGAGTTCTTCGGCGGCACCCTCGCCCCCGGATACCGGGAACACCTGCGAACCACGGCCCACCGAGGGGCCGTCGACCGGCGGCGGCCGGTCGACTATGCGACCTACCGCGAGCTGCATGAGCGATCCTTCCCGGCGGACGGCGGGGATCACCCCACCCCGTCCCAGACGACCGGGTCCTTTCGACTGGCGGGGCTGCGCGGCCACCAGCGTGTCTACGAGCGGCGGGCGGCCGACTCCGCGCGCAGCTCGGCCGAGGCCGGCTTCCGGCGCCTGCGGCCCGACGGCCACCGCCCGGCAACCGCCCACTCCTGACCGTCCACGTTCGAAGGAGATGACTGTCTTGGTCCGGACGAGAACGAGAGCCGCGTCCCGGCTCTCGAGAAGCGCGCAACGCGCATGTGCCTTGCTCGTGACGGCCGTGCTGGCCCTGTCGCTGGGCAGCGCTCCGGGGGCGTCAGCGGAATCCCCCTCACTCCCCGGCCACCCCTTGTCACTGGTGACCCGGCCCGATCTTCTCCCGCCGGCCATCACCGTGGGCAAGTCCGCACCGGGAACGGCACCGGGCTACGTCTTCCTCGCGCCGAAGACGGGCGACGTGCTCCAGGGGCCGGGCACCCTCCAGTCCGGGCCGATGATCGTGGACGACAGAGGTGAGCCCGTGTGGTTCCTGCCTCGCGGCATCGGCGCCCTGAACTACGTCACGGCCTTCCAGCAGCAGACCTACCGAGAGGACCCCGTCCTCACCTGGTGGGAGGGCGCGCCGCTGCCGACGGGGGTCGGAGTCGGCTACTGGATCGTCATGGATCAGTCGTACCGGGAGATAGCCCGCATCAAGGCGGGCAGCGGGTATGCGGGAGCCGATCTCCACGACATGCAGATCACCCCTGACAACACCGCACTCGTTCTCATCGCTCAGCCGAAGCTGCACAACGGCGGCGGTGTTCCCCGCATGGTGATGGACAACATCATTCAGGAAGTCGACATCGCCTCCGGGAAGGTGCTCCACGAATGGAGCGGCCTCGATCACGTGGGCATCGACGAGTCCTATCTGTCCTCCATCCCGCTGCTGCCCTACGACTACCTGCACATCAACTCGATGTCCGTGGACACCGATGGGAACCTGCTCCTCAGTGGACGCAATACCCACACGGTGTACAAGGTCGATCGTCACAGCGGCAAGGTCATCTGGCGTCTCGGCGGCAAGAAGAGCGACTTCACCATGGCAGACGGCGCCTCCTTCGCCTGGCAGCACGATGTGAGCCGGGAAGCGGACGGCACCCTGTCCGTCTTCGACAATGCCGCCGCCGGCAGCATCGAGACGGGCGGCGGCGGGCAGTCGGAAAAGGTGTCACGTGCCGTGTTCCTGTCGGTCGACACCGATGCGAAGACCGCCAGGCTGGACAGGGCCTACACGAGTCCGGACGGACTGCTGTCGACGAGTCAGGGCAGCATGCAACTCCTCCCGAACGGAAACGTGTTGGTGGGATGGGGCTCCCACGGCTCCTACACCGAGTACGCGGACTCCGGCGAGGTCCTCATGAACGCCTCCTTCAAGGATCCGGTGGTGAATTCCTATCGCGCCCTCCGCTTCCCATGGCACGGCAGACCGACCGACCGCCCCGCCGTCGCCGGCCGGTCCGGCAGCAGCGGGATGACCGTCCACGCCAGTTGGAACGGAGCGACCGAGGTGGACTCCTGGAGGATCCTGGCAGGTGAAAGCCCGCAGGGTCTGAGTACGGTGAAGGAGGTCCGCAAAGACGGATTCGAGACCTCCGCCCCGGTGCCGGACCGGTCGCCGTACGTCGCGGTGCAGGCTCTCGACAGCGCGGGGCAGGTGATCGGCACCTCCAAGGCCGCACGGGTGCGCTGACGAGTCGTCGCGCGGCGGGCAGCAGGCGTACGGCGCCTCGCTGCCCGCATGGCGTTTGCCGCGCCCCCCCGGCAGGACGTGCTTTCAGGCGAGTACTTCACTGCCAAAGGATTTAGCTTAGGCTAACCTAATAATCCGTCGGCTGTCCTTCGCCGCCGACGCAGAGGCCGGCTTCTCCTTCGAGAACAGCGTTGCCGGCCTGGTCCGGCCCCGCCATGAAACGGAGTGACCGCGTGACCGTGACAGCCGCCCGAGCAGGGGACCCGTCCGCCCGGGCACTGTCCTGGCCCGAGGACCTGCGGGGCAGCGTGGTCGTCGTCAAGTTCGGCGGCAACGCCATGGTGGACCCGGGGCTTCAACTGACCTTCGCCCAGGACGTCGTGGAGTTGTGGCACGCGGGTCTGCGCCCGGTCGTCGTGCACGGCGGCGGGCCGCAGATCAGCGCGATGCTGGACCGGCTCGGCCTGGAGACCCGCTTCGAGGCGGGGCTGCGGGTGACCACGCCCGAGACCATGGACGTGGTGCGCATGGTGCTGACGGGGCGCGTGCAGCGGGAGCTGGTCGGGCACATCAACGCCCACGGCCCCTTCGCGGTGGGTCTGACCGGGGAGGACGCGCACACGATGACGGCCGTGCGGCGGCCGGCCCGGGTGGACGGCAGGGCGGTGGACATCGGCCTCGTCGGCGACGTCGTGGACGTCAATCCGGCCATGGTGCGCGCCCTGTTGGAGCAGGACCACATCCCCGTCGTCTCCCCCGTCGCACGCGGCGCGGACGGTCAGGTCTACAACGTGAACGCCGATCTCGCGGCGGCCGCCCTCGCCGTCTCACTCGATGCCGAGCGGCTGGTGATGCTCACCGACGTCGAGGGGCTGTACGCGGACTGGCCGCGCAGCACCGAGGTGATCGGGCATCTGACGGCCCGGGAGCTGGACGGTCTGCTGCCCGGGCTGGCGAGCGGGATGCTGCCGAAGATGGAGGGCTGTCTGCGGGCCGTCCGCGGCGGGGTGCGCAAGGCGCATGTGGTGGACGGACGCGTGCCGCACGCGGTGCTGCGCAGTGTGCTCGCCGGGACCAGCCCCGGCACCACCGTGGTTCCCGACGCCGTCACCACGTCCTGACCAGGACGCGTGCCCCGCGCCGCGGGTCCAGGGACTCCGCCCAGGGCCGTGGCGCACGGTGCGCGGTCGTGGGCGTGAAGCCGTAGCGGAGGAACAGTCCGGCGCCCCCGGTGGTCGCCGTGAACAGGGCGTCGAGCGACTGCGCGCGGGCCGCGGCGAGCACCGCGCGTAACAGCCCGGCGCCCGCTCCGCTCCCCTGCCGGTGCGCGGCCACGCAGAAGTTGTAGACGACGCCCGCGCGTTCGCGGCCCTCCCCCGGGTCGGCAGGGTAGGCGCGCAGGCCCACACAGCCGTCGAGGGTGCCGTCGGGAGCCTGGAGCACCAGGAAGTCGGCCGCGTGGGCGGCGTAGAGGGAGACGGGACGTTCGCGCAGTGCGCCCGAGCGCACGAAGGGCCGGGACAGGGCCGCGAGGGCGGCGGCCTCGTCGGGGCGGGCGGTACGCACGGTGGACGTCGGTACGACAAGGGCGTGCGGGAGCACGGCAGGGCGTGGCGTAGCCGTGGTCAAGGGGTTCCTTCCTCGGTTCCGGACCGGGGATCAGGCGCGCGGACGGCTCGGACGGCCGTCCACGTACGTCTCCACGACCTCGATGGCGCCGATGCGCGAGGTGTCGACGCTCCGGGGGTCGTCGGCGAGGACGACCAGGTCGGCGTGTTTGCCCGGGGTGAGAGAGCCCAGGCGGTCCTCCCAGTGGCAGGCGCGGGCGCCGGCGACGGTGTACGCGTGCAGGGCCTGGTCGACGGTGACGGCCTCGTCCGGGCCGATGAGCTGCCCGGAGCTGGAGGCGCGTTCGACCATGAACTGGACCGCGCGCAGGGGTGATCCGTCGGCGACGGGCCGGTCGGAGCTGCCCACCAGGGGAACGCCGTGGTCCAGGAAGGCCCGGCCCCGGTACATCCAGGGCGCCCGTTCCTCGCCCATGAGCGAGGCGTAGTCGTCGCCGAAGCAGCGCAGGAAGTTCGGCTGGACGACCGCGCTGACGCCGAGCAGCGCCATGCGCGGGAGCTGGTCGGGCCGGATCAGCCCGGCGTGTTCGATGCGGTGGCGTGCCTCGGGGCGGGGCCGGATCCGCTGGGCGCGCTCGATCGCGTCCAGGGCGATGTCGGCCGCGCGGTCGCCGATGGCGTGCACGGCGAGCTGCCAGCCGGCGAGGTGGCCGTCCACGATGAGGTCGGTGAGGACGGCCGGGTCGTCCTGCAACTGCCCGGCGTGGTCGAGTCCTTCGTACGGGCTGGTCAGCGCGGCCGTACGGGCCATCATGCCGCCGTCGGTGTAGACCTTCAGCGCGCCCACGGAGAGCCGGTCGTCGCCGAAGCCGGTGCGCAGGCCGAGGTCGAGGGCGCGAGGGATGCCGTCGGTCTCGTGCGCGGCGACCGGGCGCAGCCGGTCCGCGGACACCATGAGCTGCACCCGTAGCGGCAACAGACCCTTGTCCCGGGCGAGTTGGTAGGCGCCGAGTTCGACGGGGCTGTGACCGAAGAGGGTGCCGCCGATGCCCGCTTCGGCGCAGGCGGTGACGCCCTCGGTCAGACAGGTGCGGGCCGCGCGGCCGATCGCCTCGGCCAGGTCCTCCTGGGCGTGCGGAAGGCGCAGGGCGCGGGCGGCGCCCATGGCCTGCTCGGCGAGGAAGCCGTTCTCGTGCGGGATGCCGGCGGGGAGCAGGTCCAGGACGGCGGTGTTGACGACGCAGCCGTGCCCGGAGTCGTGCAGCAGGTAGAGCTTGCGTCCGTCGCTGACCCGGTCGAGTTCGGCGGCGGTCAGATGGCGGCCCAGGGCCCGCTGGTCGTAGCCGGCGATGCTCACCCAGTCGCCGGGGGCCCGGGTGCGGGCGACCGCGTCGGCCACGACCGCGAGCACGTCCTCGACGCGGGTGCGGCCCGCGATGCTCGGAGTGTTCTGCTTGAACCCGGTCCAGGCCAGGTGGACATGGGCGTCGATGAACCCCGGCAGCACGGTGGCGCCCTGCAGGTCGACGACCTCCCGGGCGGGCAGGGAGGTCACGGCCTCGTCGAGGCCCGCGATCCGGCCCTGCCAGATGCCCAGGTCATGAGCGACGGGGTGGCCCGGATCCATGGTGAGGAAACGGGCGTTGGTCAGCCTGGTGCACAGCATCGGCGGTATCAGGCGTCCTGGGACGCGGCGAGGGACCGGGGGCGCAGGTCCGTCCAGTGGGTCTCGACGTACTCCAGGCATGCCTCGCGGGTGTTCTCGGCGAAGGCGATCGCCCATCCGCCGGGGACCTCGGCGAAGGACGGCCAGAGGGAGTGCTGGCCCTCGTCGTTCACCAGGACGAGGAACCGGCCTTCGGTGTCGTCGAAGGGGTTGGTGCTCATGCGTCGCGCCTCCTCGAAGGGGCCAAGATTAGGTTAGGCTCGCCTAATTGACGGAGCTTAGCCTTTGCCCCTTCCCTCTCACAAGGAGACGCTCATGCGCGTGGCCGCGGCCGACAGTCAGGACGCGTTCGCCGGGTTCGGGCTGCCGGGCGCGCCCGGCGGTTCCGCGTTCTGGGCCGCTGTGGGGGCGCCCTCGTCGGTGCCCGCCGAGGGCGGCGGTTGGGTGACGCTGTTCCTGTGGCGCGGGTCGTCGCCGGTGACCGTCGAGTTCGAGAGCTGGTCGGAACCGGTCGCCCTGCGCCGCTGGCAGGCCACCGACTGCTGGTACGCCGAGGTGCGCATGCCCGAACGGCTGCGGGTGACGTACCGGTTCGTGGCGGGGGACGTCTTCCATGCCGACCCGTTCAACCCGGCCGGGGCGGGCGGCGAGCGGTCCATCGCCGCGACGCCGGACGCCCCGGAGCAGCCGCACTGGCCCGTCCTCGGGGCGGACGCGGTGCTGCCCCTGCCGCGGGCGCGGATCCGGTGGGCCAGTGAGCGGCTGGGCGGGCGGCGGACCGTGCGGGTGCATCCGGCGGGGGGCGGTGGGCCGGTGGTGCTGCTGCTCGACGGCGACGACTGGCTCCATCTGCATCCGGCCGTGACCGCGTTCGACTCGGCGGTGGCGGCGGGTGAGGTGCCGCCGGTCACTCTGGTCTTCCTGCCCGCCAAGGACCGGGTCGCCGAGCTCACGTGCCGGCCCGAGCTGTGGGAGGCGGTGCGGGACGAACTGCTGCCGCTGGTGGCGGAGTCGGACGTCCCTGCGGACCCGGAGCGGCTGGTGGTCGCCGGGCAGAGTCTCGGGGGGCTGAGTGCGGTGTACGCGGCGCTGGAGTTTCCCGAGTTGGTGTCGCGGGTGGCGTGTCAGTCGGGGTCGTTCTGGTGGACGCCGGGTGCCCTGGGGGCGGCTGATCCGTTGGGGGGCGCGGTCGGGGGTGTGATCGCCGAGCGGCTGCGGGCGGGGGTTGATCTGTCGGGGCTGCGGGTCGCGTTCGATGTCGGGGAGCACGAGGACCGGATGCTGCCGCATTGTGAGGTGATCGAGGGGCTGGTGGAGGGGGCCGGGGCGGCCGTGCGGGTGTCCCGGTCCGCGTCGGGGCATGATCGGGCGGGGTGGCGTCATGCGCTGCTCAGGGATGTCGGCTGGGCGCTTCGCGTGTAACGCCGTTGTCGGGTGCGGGTGCGTGGGGGCCGGTCGCGCAGTTCCCCGCGCCCCTTGAGGGCATGTCCCCCTGGCCCTTGAGAATCCACACGTGGACTCGGCGCACGGCGTCGGGTGCCGGTGCGTGGGGGCCTATCGTGCACTTCCCCGCGCCCCCGAAAGTCAGCGTGCCACCGCCGAGCAGTAGTCCTGGTCTCTTGCCAGCAGGTTGCGGTGGGTGTCCTCTGCTGTGATGGCTCCGTCGTCCAGGATCAGGACCCGGTCCGCCGCGTCCAGGAACGCCGGGCTGCTGGTGATCACGATCGTCGTGCGGCCCCGGCGCAGCTTCGCCACGTTGCGGGCGACGAGTTGTTCGGTGACCGCGTCCACCGCCGTCGTCGGGTCGTGCAGGACGAGGACGTCGGTGTCGGCGGCCAGGGCACGGGCCAGGGAGAGGCGTTGGCGCTGGCCTCCGGAGAGGTTGGCGCCCCGGTCGCGGACGCCGTAGTCGAGACCCTCGCGGTGCAGGGCCACGACGTCGGTCAGCAAGGACGCCTCGACCGCCTCGGGAACCGTCCGGCTGGTGCCCGACGGGTCGATGTTCGTGCGGAGAGTGCCCGCGAAGATCTCCCCGTCGTAGGGGTTGACCAGCAGGTGCTCGCGCACCGCCTCGACGGAGAGGTCGGCCAGGTCCTTGTCGCCGATCCGCACCGTTCCCTGGTACGCGGCGGGCGGGACGCGCACGGCCAGGACGGCGGCGAGGTCGGCCGCCGCGCGGGGCTGGTAGGGAGCGATGGCGACGAACTCACCCGCCTTCACCTGGAACTTCAGGTTGGTCAGGGTGCCGTGGCGGACGCAGTCGATCTCCAGGTCGCCGCCCCCGGAAGGGCGTTCGGAGCCCGGGGTCATGACCGGCGGGGCCGACAGCACCAGAGCCATCCGCTCGGCCGAGGCGCGCGCGATCATCACGTACTTGGGCATCTCGGAGAACAGCTTGAGCGGTTCCATGATGAACTGCGCCAGGCCCACGGCCATGACGAGTTCGCCGATGGTGATCCGTCCCTCGAACGCCAGCCAGCCCGCCGTCAGGGTCACGGCGCCGGCGAGGACCGCGTTGAGGGCCAGGGCGGTGCCCGCGTAGGCGCCGTTCACCTTGGCGACGGTGATCGACTGGCGTCTCGCCTCCGTGCTGACCTTCCGGTAGGACCGGAAGGCGGCGTGGTTGCCGCCGAAGCCGTGCAGCGGGCGCAGGCCGGTGATCAGGTCGGCGACCTTCGCACCCGCCCGCGCCACCCGGGCCTGCTGCTCCTGGGTGCTGCTGCCGATCCGTTTGGACATCACGCTGAGGATCGACAGGATCGCGACGGTGCCCACGATCACCAGCAGCCCCAGCCGGATGTCCGCAAGGCCCAGGGCGACCGCCGCGACCAGCACGGCCACGAGCGAGCTGATGAGCAGCGGCACCACCTCGATGATGTCGGCGGTCTGGTCGGCGTCCTCGGTGGCGATGGTCAGCACCTCGCCGGACTTGAGGTCGACGTCCCGGGCCACGGGCTGCAGACCGCAGGCCGCGACCTTCACCCGCCAGCGGTGCGCCTCGGTCGTGTTGGCCTTCTGCAGGATCCGCATGCCGAACCGCCACGACAGCGACACCGTCGTGATGATCACGGCCAGGGCGCCGATCGAGACGGCGAGGGCCTGGAGGCTGCGGCCGTCCCGCATCGTGTGCTCGACGATCAGGCCGAGTGCGATGGGGAAGGCGGTCTCGCCGGCCTGGTAGAGGCCCATGAGGAGGGTGCCCCAGGCCATGGCGCCGATGTTGCGGCGCAGGGCGGTCCGGAGGATGGCGGCCCCGTGGCGGGGCCGCTGGGTGTCAGTTGTCATCGAGGTGGCGGGCAATCGCTTCCGGGGTTCGCAGGGTGAACAGATCGCGGATGGTGATCACGGGACCGTACTCGCGGCGGAGCAGCCCGACGAGCCGCACCGCCAGCATGGAGTGTCCCCCCAGGGACACGAAGTCGCTCACCGCGCTCACCTCGTCGTCGTCGAGATCCAGTGCTTCGGCGAAGTACTCGCACACCACGGTCTCGGTCTCGGTCTGCGGGCCCCGCTCCCCCGCCGTGGTCAGCGCGCCCAGCGGCTTGGCCTCGGGCAGCGCCGTGGTGTCAGCCTTCCCGTTCACCGTCAGCGGGATGCCGTCGACCTGGGCGTAGTGCGTGGGCCGCAGGAAGTCCGGCAGTCCGGCGCCCACGTCGGCGGCGACGGTCGCCAGATCCGCCCCGTCCAGGACCAGGTAGGCGGCCAGCCGGTGGGCGCCGTCGACCTGCGGGTCGGGCTGGGCCACCGCGGCGACGAACCGCACCGCCGCGTGCGCCGCGAACACCGCCTCGACCTCGCCGAGTTCGACGCGGTGGCCGCGGATCTTGACCTGCTGGTCGGTGCGGCCCAGGTACATCAGGTTGCCGTCCGGACGGCGGACCACCAGGTCGCCGGTGCGGTACATGCGCTCGCCGGGCTCGCCGAACGGGCAGGCGACGAAGCGGTGCGCGGTCTGGGCGGGCTGCCCGAGGTAGCCGCGCGCGATGCCGATGCCCGACACGTACAGCTCGCCGGGCACACCGTCCGGCAACGGCCGCAGCCACGGATCCAGGACGTACACGTCGGTGTTGTCGATGGCCACGCCCACCACCGGGTCCTGGCACTCGAAGGTGCCGACGCCCAGGGTGTTGATGGTGTATTCGGTCGGCCCGTACAGGTTGTAGCCGACGGTGCCCTCGGTCTCGGCGAGCCGCTGCCACAGGGTCGGCGTGACGGCCTCGCCGCCGAGCAGCACCAGCGCCGGCCGCTGTGCCGGGTCGTCGAGCAGGCCCTCGGCCACCAGTTGCTGCGCGTAGGTCGGCGTCACGTTGATGACGTCGATGCCGTGCTCCAGGCAGTAGGCGACCAGCCGGGGCGCGTCCCGGCGCAACTCCTCGTCACAGATGTGCACTTCATGGCCGTCGGCGAGCCACAGCAGCTCCTCCCACGACATGTCGAACGCGAACGACACGGTGTGCGCGATCCGGAAGATCCGGTGTCCGTGCTCGGCCAGCACCGGCTCGAAGATCCTGCGCTGGTGGTTGATCAGCATGTTGGTGAGACCGGCGTACTCGGTCACCACACCCTTGGGCTTCCCGGTGGAGCCGGAGGTGTAGATCGTGTACGCGGGGTGGCGCAGCCGGTCCGGGTCGTCCGGCGCGAACGTCACGTAGGGCTCGGCGTCGGGAAGCGGCCGGTCCAGTTCGATCAGGTCGCCGGTCAGCCGGAGCGAGACCGCGCTCACGGTGAGGATCACGTCCGGGCGGGCGTCGTCGACGATGGCCGCGATCCGCTCGTCCGGGTGGTCGAGCTCCAGCGGCACGTACGCGGCGCCGACCCGCAGGACGGCGAACAGCGCCGCGATCCAGTCGAGGGAGCGCGGGATCGCGAGCCCGACGGTCGTCTCCGGTCCGATGCCGCGCGCGGCGAGCACGCCCGCCACGGCCCGGCTGCGGTCGCGGAGTTCGGCGAACGTCATCGTCGAGCCGTGAGCGACGAGTGCCACCCGCTGCGGATCGCGGTCCGCCGCCCGGTCGAAGCGGTCGACGACGGTGTCCGTGCCGACGTCGGTGCGTGCGGCCGGCTCGGGCACCGGGCCCGGCCCCCGCAGCGCGCCGACCGGCCCCGTGGCACGGGACAGGTCTTCGAGCACGCCCAGGTAGTCGTCGAGGAGACGGCGGGCGTTGCCGGTGTCGCCGTCGCGGTACTCCAGCTTGACCGTGAGCCGGTCCCCGGGCGTGACGACCCAGGTGAACGGATAGTGGGTGGAGTCGTCGGCCTTCACCGAGGTGATGCCGTGCCGGGTGTTCATCTCGGCGAACGCGTCCATGTCCAGGAAGTTCTGGAGCACGAACAGGTTGTCGAACAGGGTGTCGTGCCCGCTGGCCCGCTGGATCTCGCCGAGCCCGAGGTGCTCGTGCTCCATCGCCTCGACCCGGGCGGCCTGGACGGCCGACAGGTAGCCGCCGACCGTGTCGTCGGGGCGGGCGCGGGTCCACATCGGCACGGTGTTGAGCAGCACGCCGACGATGTCGGAGCGCCCCTCGCCGTCCCGCCCGGAGACGGTCACCCCGAACACGGCGTCGGCGCGGCCGGTGTGCGCGCCGAGGAGCAGGCCGAACGCACCGGTCAGCACCGAGTTCAGGGTGACGCCGTGCACCCGGGCCGCCTCGCGCACCAGCGCGGACTGCTCGGCCGACAGGGTGTGCACGAGCGCGCTCGGCAGGTCGTCCGAGAAGGACGGCGCCGATCCGGCGAGCAGCGTCGGGCCGGGGAGAGCGGCCAGGTGGTCCGCCCAGAAGCGCTCCGACACCGCCGTGTCCCTGGCGTCGAGGGCCCGGGCGTACTCCTCGAAGCCCGGTGTGGCGGGCCTCGGATCGAGCGGCTCGCCCGCGAGGACGGCGCGGTAGGCGTCGAAGAGGTCCCGCAGGACGATCTCCCGGGACCAGCCGTCCCACAGCAGCAGGTGGTAGCTGAGCAGCAGGCCGTCCCGGTCGCCGGGCAGGTGCACGACGGTCAGCCGGATCAGCGGCGGCTCGCCCGGATCGAAGCCCGTGTCCCGGTCCCGGGCGCGCAGGGCGTCGACCTCCGCGTCCGTCGACAGGGCGATCGTACGGACGTCGACCCGTCGCCCGGCCTTGAGGACCTGGACCGGCCCGTCCTCGTCGGTGCCGAAGCCGGCGCCGACGACCGGGTGCCGTGCGATCACGTGGGCCATCGCCTCGGCCAGCGCGCCGGTGTCCAGGCGCCGGTCGAAGGTGAACCAGTTCTGTGCGACGTAGTGTCCGGCCGAGCCCGCCATCTGGGCCTGGAAGAACAGGCCGCGCTGGAGCGGGGTGACCGGTGCGGTGCGCTCGGCCGTCGTCGCGGCGTCCGCGAGGTGCTTCAGCGCGCTGCGCCAGTGCTCGGTGATCGCGTCGGGGACGCCCTCGGCGAGGACGAACTCGGCGAGCAGGCTGCCGGTGGCCTCGTCGGTCCAGGCGTTGACCTCGACGGCATAGGGGCTGCCCTGGTCGCCGCCGGTGAGGTGGAGCGCCTGGGACTCGCTGCCCCGGCCTAGGTAGTTGAACAGCACCTGCGGGCGGGCGGTGAGCAGCGGAGCCGTCTGCGGGTTGAGGTACCTGAGCCGGCCGTAGGCGACGTGTCCGCACTCGTCCGGCTGGCGCTCGGCGACTTCGCGGGCCGCGGCGACGGGGTCGGTGTGCGCGGTGAGCCGTACGGGCGCGATGGCGGTGAACCAACCGACGGTACGGGTGTAGTCGTGCTGTTCGAGGACCGGGACCCGGCCGTGCCGCTCCAGGTCGATCGCGAGGTCGCCGGGGGACGGCTGGATGCGGGTCAGCGCGGTGCGCAGGGCGCCGCACAGCAGTTCGGTGAGGCCGACACCGAGTGCGGCAGGGGCGGTGCGGGTGACGCTGTCGCTCACATCCGGGGCGATGACCACCGTCGTCTTGCGCAACGGCCCCGTGACCGGGTGCAGTTCGGGAGCCTGGAGGGTGGTGACCCAGCGACCGAGGTCGTCGAGGTCCTGAGTCGCCAGGAGCGTCAGGGCTTCCGCGTACTCGGCGTAGGAGGTGGTCGGCGGGGCGAGGGGCTCGCCGCGCAGGGCCGTGGCCAGGTCGTCGAGCAGGATCAGCCAGGAGACCGCGTCGACGGCGAGGTGGTGCACGGTGACGACGAGGGTGTGATTCGCCTCCAGCCACGCGAACGCGATGACGTTCCCTGACTCGGGGTCGAGTCGTCCGGCCGCCTCGTTCGCCACGGCCGTCGCGTCGGTGGTGTCCGGGCGTACAACGGTGATGCCGCGGGTGGGTTCGGTGCGGAGGGTCCACACGCCGTGTTCTGTGCGGAGCCTCAGCCGCAGGGCCGGGTGGGCGGCGACCACGGCGTTCGCGGCGCG
This sequence comes from Streptomyces massasporeus, assembly GCF_014648995.1. GTDB lineage: Bacteria > Actinomycetota > Actinomycetes > Streptomycetales > Streptomycetaceae > Streptomyces > Streptomyces massasporeus. The sequence continues at coordinate 498,732 of NZ_BMSE01000001.1, forward strand.
TACGGCGTCCGTGAAGACGGTGCCGTCGGGGGCCTGGAGTGTCCTGGCCTGGGCGAAACGGGTGAGGGAGCCGCCGAGTTCGCGTTGGCGGAGGATGATCGGGGTGGGGGTGAGGGGGCCGTCCTCGCGGCGGGTGGGGGCCTGAGGGGTCTGGGCTGTGCTGGTGCCCAGGTGCTCCGCCAGTGCGCGAGGGGTCTTGAGCAGGAAGACGTCCTTTGGAGCGATGGGCAGGCCGAGCGTCCGTGCCCTGTTCACGACCGTGATGGCGATGATGCTGTCGCCTCCGGCGCGGAAGAAGTCGGTGTCGGCGTCTACGGAAGCGCCGGGCAGCGTCTCGGTGAAGATGTTGGTGAGTGCGGCTACCGCGGTGGTTTCGTCTGCGGGTGCGTGGGGGCTGGTCGCGCAGTTCCCCGCGCCCCTGAGGGGGCGTTCGGCCAGGGCCTTCCGGTCCAGCTTGCCGTTGATCGTCAGCGGTAGGGCCTCGATCGTGAGGATCTGGCCCGGAACCATGTGGACGGGAAGACTGGACGACAGACGGGCCGTCAGGTCGGGCGGCACGCTGCCCACCACATGCGCCACCAGGTGATCCCCGGTGTCCGCCACCGTCACCGCCACGTCGGTCACGCCGTCGATGGCCCTGATCGCGGACTCCACCTCACCCAACTCGATGCGGAAGCCCTTGAGTTGGACCTGGTCGTCCGCGCGGCCGGTGAAGACCAGTTCGCCGTCGAGGGTGCGGATCGCGAGGTCACCCGTGTGGTACATGCGGGAGCCGTCGGCCGTGAACGGGTTCGCCACGAAGCGGCCCGCGGTGAGCCCGGGCCGGCCCAGGTAGCCGAGGGACACCTGGTCGCCGGCGACGTAGATGGCCCCCTCGCGGCCCGGCGGCACCGGGCGGAGCCGGTCGTCGAGCAGGTAGGTGACCAGGCCGGGGATCGGGCCGCCGATGGGGCTGACGTCGTCGCCGGGGCCGAAGTCGGCGTCGGTCAGCACCCGGTGGGTGACGTGGACGGTGGTCTCGGTGATGCCGTACATGTTGACCAGCTCGGGGGCGGCCGTCCCGTGCCGATCGACCCAGCCGCGCAGCCGTCCGAGGTCCAGTGCCTCGCCGCCGAAGACGATCCGGCGCAGTGCGGGCAGCGGTTCTCCGGCGAGCCGGTCGGCCTCAATGAACTGGTAGAAGGCGGACGGGGTCTGGTTGAGCACGGTCACGCCGCGTTCGCGGACCAGGCGGTGGAAGTCGACCGGGGAGCGCGTCAGCCCGTACTCGGGTACCAGCAGCTCGCCGCCGTACGCGAGCGCGCCCCACAGCTCCCAGACGGCGAAGTCGAAGGAGAAGGAGTGGAACTGGACCCAGACGTCCCGTGGGCCGAAGTCCATGTCCGGCCGGGTGTTCGCGAGCAGCGCCACGACGCTGGAGTGCGGGACGACGACGCCCTTGGGGCGGCCCGTGGATCCGGAGGTGTAGATCACGTAGGCGGGGGTGTGCCAGTCGGGCTCGGGGGCGGGCTCCGTGGGGGCGGCCGGGGGCTCTTCGCCCTGGACCAGCACCCGGGCCGGCACCCCCGCCCGGGCCAGGAGGTCCGTGAAGCGGTCGCGCTGGTCCCGGTCCACGAGGACGACCTGCGGGGCCGCGTCGGCGAGGATGTACTCCAGCCGCTCGTCCGGGTACGCCAGGTCGAGGGGGACGTACGCGCCGCCCGCGCCGACGATCGCGACGAGGGCGACGACCTGCTCCAGGGAGCGGGGGACGGCGACGGCGACCCGCTTGCCCGGGCCGACGCCTGCCGCGCGCAGGGCGGAGGCCAGGTCGTTCTTGGCAGCGGAGAGTTCGCCGTAGGTCAGGGAGCGGGTGGCGCCGTCGAGGCCGCACTGGGTGACGGCGGTGGCCGCCGGGTCGCGGCGGGCCGCGGTGTCGAACAGTCCGCCCAGGGTGGTCGGGGTGAGGGGGGCGGGGCGTCGTTCGGCTCCCGCCGCCAGGTCGTCGACCAGGATGTCCGGCTGCGCGAGCAGGCCGGTCAGGGTCCGGCTGAACGTGTGCAGGATCGCCCGGGCGGCCGACTCGCGCAGCAGTTCACCGTCGTAGATGAGGTTGAAGCGCGGACGGCCGTCGGGGGCGCGCTCGACAACGAGGGTCAGCGGGTAGTGCGGAGCGCCCTCGTTGACGAGGGCCGTGATGGTCAGCGTGTCGCCGGGGCTCCGCAGCGCGGTCAGGTCGGTGGCCACGTCGAACACCACGAGCGTGTCGAAGAGCGACCCGGCGCCGGCCTGGCGGCCGATGCGCGCCAGGGAGACGTGCTGGTGCGGCAGGACCGTGCTCTGGTGGTCGCGCACCGAGGTGAGCAGCTCGGCGGCGGTGGCCCCGGGAGCCCAACGGGCGCGTACGGGGATGGTGTTGATGAAGAGGCCCACCATGTCGCCGATGCCGGGCACCTCGGCGTCGCGGCCTGAGACCGTGGAACCGAAGACCACGTCCCGGCCCTGGAGGATGCCGCCGAGGGTGACGGCCCAGGCGCTGTGCACGGCGACGCTCAGCGGCACCCCGGCCTCGCGGACGGCGGAGTCGATGTCGTCCTCGGGTTCCACGGAGGTGTCGGCGAACCGGTCGGAGGGGGTGTGTCCCTCGGCGACCAGCGACGGGCCGGGCAGTTCGGCGAGTTCCTCGCGCCAGACGCGGTCGCTCTCGTCGGCGTCGCGTCCGGCGAGCCAGTGCACGTAGTCGGCGAAGCCGCCGATCGGGTAGACGGTGCCCGGCGCGTGGTACTCGGTGAGCAGCGCGCGGAGCATGGGCGGCACGGACCAGCCGTCGGCGATGATGTGGTGCACGGTCTGCACCAGGACGTTCCGGCCGGAGCCGGTGCGGATGAGCGTGTACCGCATGAGGGGGCCGGTGGCCAGGTCGAAGCCGGTGCGGCGGTCCCGTTCGGCGAGGTCGCGTATCTCCTCGTCGGTGATGCCGGGGCGGTCCAGCGTGGTGAAGGGGGCCTCGACGCCGCTCTCCAGGACGGAGACCACGCGGCCGTCGGCCAGGGCCGTGAAGCGGGCGGCCAGGTTCGGGAACAGGGTGAGCAGCCGGGTGGCCGCGGCGGTGAGCCGGCCGGTGTCCACTTCGCCGTCCAGGGTGAGCAGTTGCTGCTCGACGTAGGCGCCCGCGGTGTCGTCGTCGAAGACCGAGTGGAAGTAGAGGCCTTCCTGGAGCGGGGTCAGCGGCAGGACCTCCCGCAGCGCCGGGCCGTCCAGGGCGTCGACGTCGGCCTGGGTGAGCGGTACGAGGGGGAAGTCGCTGGGCGAGTGGCCGCCCTGGTCGAGCGCGGCGAGTCCGGTCAGGGCCGTACGGAAGTAGTCGCCGAGTGCCGTGATGTCGGCGTCGGTGAACAGGCCGTCGGGCCAGGAGACGGTGGTGACGAGTTCGTAGGCGCCGGAGGCGGCGGGTTCGGCGATCGCGTTGAACTCCAGGGCGCGCGGCAGGCGCATCCGGGGGTCGCGCTTCTCGCCCAGCTGGCCGGTGGTGCCCGCGAGTTGCCAGTCGCCGTGGGCGCCGGCGGCGAAGCGGCCGAGGTAGTTGAAGAGCACCTGGGGTGCGGGGGCGTCGAACTCGCTGTGGGTGAGGTAGCGCAGGGCGCCGTAGGAGACGCCGTTGTCCGGCACCCGGGCGAGGTCTTCCTTGACCGCCTTGAGGGCCGCGGTCAGATACTCGGGGGTGGCGAAGTCCGTTGCCGTGCCGGGGTCGACGGTCACCGGGAAGAGGGTGGTGAACCAGCCCACGGTCCGCGACAGTTCCGGCTCGAACCCGGCGGAACCCGCGACGAACTGTCCTTCGCGGCCGTGGCCTTCGAGTTCGATGTGGGCGAAGGTCTGGTCCTGGCCGAGGTCGCGGCGGTGCCGGGCGAGGGCGACGGCGAGCGCGGTGAGCAGGACGTCGTTGACACCGGCGTGGAACTTCGCGGGGATCTCGTTCAGCAGCGCGGCCGTGACCTCGGGGCCGACCGTGACGGTCCGCAGGCGTTCGTTCGCGACGGTGTCGGACCCGGTCAGGGCGCGGCGGGCCAGCGGCCGGTCGTCGCCGGGCAGCGGTCGCCGGTAGTAGGAGCTGTCGGCGTCGAACGCGGCGCGTTCCAGCAGCTGGGTCCAGCGCCGGAACGACGTGCCCACCGGCGGGAGTTCGACGGGCCGGCCCGCGCTGAAATGCCGCCAGGCGGTGGCCAGGTCCTCCATCAGGACGCGCCAGGAGATGCCGTCGACGATCACGTGGTGGGCGACGAGGACGAGTTGGCGTGCGTCGGGGCGCCAGACGGCGCGGAGCATCACGCCGCCCGTGGGGTCCAGTGCGTCGGTGGCGAGGGCAATGCACTCGTCGAGCGGCCGGTCGCTCTGCTGCCAGCCGGGTTCGGCCCGGTCCGCGTCGGGGATGTCGAAGCTCCAGCGGCTGCCGCGCACCAGCTTGGCGCGGAGCATGTCGTGCCGGGTGACGAGGGCGGTGAGGATCGCGTCGAGGGCGTCGGCGGTCAGGTCGGCCGGTGTGTTCAGGACGACCGACTGGACGAAGCCGTCGATGGCGTCCGTGGTCTCGCCGAGCCACTGCACGATGGGCGAGCCCACGACGGTGCCGGTGGCCACATCGGCGTGGTCGACGGTGGAGACGTCCTCGCGGCTCGCGACCGCGGCCAGGGAGCCCACCGTGCCGTGGGTGAAGATCTGCCGTGCCGTGACGTGCAGGCCCTGCTCGCGCAGCGCGCTCAGCAGGGAGATCGCGAGGATGCTGTCGCCGCCGAGCTGGAAGAAGTCCTGGTCGACACCGACCTCTTCGAGGCGCAGCACGTCCGCGACGGCGGCGCACACCGCCCGCTCGTCGTCGGTGGTGGGGCGGACGAGCGGGCCCGCCTGGGTCGTGGGCTCGGGCAGCGCGTTGCGGTCGAGCTTGCCGTTCGCGGTGAGCGGGAACTCCTCCATGACGACGATGTGGGCGGGCACCATGTACTCGACCATGTGCGCGCCGGCCCACGCCTTGACCTCGTCGGCCCGCAGGTCGGCACGGCCGGCGGCGGGTATGACGTAGCCGATCAGGTAGGTGCCGCCCGCCGCGTTCTTCTTCGCGACGACGCAGGTGTGCCGGACCCCGGGGTGTTCGGCGAGGCCGACCTCGACGTCCTCGATCTCCAGCCGCATGCCGCGGATCTTGATCTGGTTGTCTGCGCGGCCGAGGAAGTCCAGTGATCCGTCGGGGGCGAAGCGGGCGAGGTCGCCGGTGCGGTAGAGGCGGGAGCCGTCGTTCGCGAAGGGGTTGGCGACGAAGCGGGAGGCGGTCAGGCCCGGTGCGTTGACGTAGCCGCGGCCCAGGAGGAAGCCGCCGACGTAGAGTTCACCGCCGACGCCGACCGGGACCGGGCGCAGTTCGTCGTCCAGGACGTAGAGCTGGGTGTTGGGGTTGGCCTTGCCGATGGACGTCGACAGGCGTTCCGCGGCACCCCGGTAGATGACGTGCGAGACGCCGATGGTCGTCTCGGCGGGGCCGTAGCCGTGGTACATGGGGATGTCGTCGAGCTTGGTGCGGAACCGCTCGTACAGCTCGGGGGTGAGCACTTCCCCGCCGCACCACACGTGCCGCAGGCTGTCCAGGCGGCCGGAGTCGCCGGCCATCTCCAGCAGCACGTCCAGCATGGACGACACCAGATAGGTGAAGGTGACGCGCTGTTCGGCGATGACGCTCAGCAGGTGGTGCGGGTCGCGTTCGCCGCCGGGCCGCAGGACGACGAGCCGGCCGCCGCAGACCAGGGGCAGGAAGATCTCGTTGATGGAGATGTCGAAGGACAGCGGCGCCTTGAACAGCGAGGCGTCGTCGTGGCCGAAGCCGAGGATCTCGTTCACCTGCCACAACAGGCGCTCGCTGATCGCCTCGTGACGGATCATCGCGCCCTTGGGCCGCCCGGTCGAACCGGAGGTGAAGATCACGTAGGCCAGCGCGTCGCCGAGGACGGTGACGCCGGTCCCCTCCTTCGGGTACGCGTCGTACCGCCAGTCGCCGAGGTCGACGGCCACGGCGTCCGGTTCGGCCGGGTCGTGCTCGCCCGTGGCGTTCAGCTGGACGACGACCCGGGCGTCCTCGATGACGACGGCGCGCCGCGCGGCGGGCCACTGCGGGTCGAGAGGCACGAAGGCGCACCCGGCCTGGAGCACGGCGAGCAGCCCGACGACCATGTCGGCGGAGCGACTGAGGGAGATGCCGACGACCTGTTCGGAGCCGAGCCCCCGCCCGAGCAGGTGATGCGCCAACTGGCTGGAGAGCTCGGCGACTTGGCGGTAGGTGAGCGACCGGTGCTCGTCGACGGCGGCTACGGCGTCCGGCCGGACCCTCGCCTGCGCGCGGAACATCTCCACGATGGTGGGACGGTCCCGGTCGGCCCGGTTGTCGTTCCACTCGGCCAGGGTCCGCAGCCGGGACGCCACGCTGGAGGGGCCGACGGTGCCGAGCGGCCGGTCCGGGAAGTCGGCCAGGTCGTCCAGCGCGAGCTGCGCGTCCTCGGGTGTGACGCCGTCGGGGACGGTGATGCCGCGGCCGTCCGGAGAGATCTCCCAACCAGCGGGGGCCGCACCGCCGTTGTCGACCCAGCCGAGGACGTCGGCGAAGAGCGTGCCGGGGGTGAGGTCGATACCCTCGGGGCTCCGGCCCGTCGCCCAGTACGACAGACCGATGGCGCACGCCTCGGTGATGGTCCTGTCCGGGTAGTCGCCGATCCGCCGGCGTACATCGGCCAGGCGCGTGGGAGACAGCAGTGCGAGACGAGCGCGCGGTTCCATCATCGAAGACTCAGCGTCCCTTCCAGAATGTGGAGTTAGGCTAACCTAAATAAGGGTTACCTAACTAACCTCTCGCCAGGCCCGCCACAGTCGTGCGTACCGGCCGCCCAGAGCCACCAGTTCCTCGTGCGTCCCCTGCTCCACGACGCGTCCCGCGTCGAGCACGGCGATCCGGTCCGCCGCCATCGCCTGGGTCAGCCGGTGCGCCACGAACAGCGTGGTCCGGCCCGCGCACGCGGCCAGCACGGCCCGCTCCAGCTCGGCGGCGCCCTCACTGCCGGCCTCGGCGGTCGACTCGTCGAGCACCACCACCGGTGCCCGGCCCAGCACCAGCCGCGCCAGGGCGATCTGGGCGACCTTGGTGACGTCCAGGCGCTCACCGCCCTCCCCGACCGGAGTGTGCAGCCCGTCGGGCAGCGCGGCGACCCAGCCCTCCGCACCGACGGTGCGCAGCGCGTCCAGCAGCTCGGTGTCGGTGGCCCCCGGGGCGGACAGCCGCAGGTCGTCGGCGAGCGGGCCGGAGAAGACGTGCGTCTCCTGCGTCAGGATGCTGACCAGGGCCCGCGCCCCGGCCTCGTCCAGGTCGGCGAGATCGGTCGTCCCGATGCGCACCGTCCCGGCCTGCGGGGTGCCGATGCCGGCGATCAGCGCGGCCAGTGTCGTCTTGCCCGCGCCCGTGGCGCCCACCAGGGCGAGCGACCCGCCGGCCGGGATCGTCAGGTCGACGTCTCGCAACACCGGCTCCTCGGAGCCCGGGTAACGGAACGTCAGACCCTCGACCGTCACCGGGTACGCCCCGGCCCCGGCGGCCGTGACGGACTCGTCGCCGACCAGCCGCTCCTCGGCGGACTCCCCCAGCACCCCGACCAGGCGGCTCAGGCTCGCGCCCGACTTCTGCGCCTCGTCGAAGGTGAACATGATGGCGCCGAGCGGGGTGAAGAGCCGGTGGAACAGCAGCGGGGCCGCCGACACCTCGCCCAGGCTGGCCGCGTCGGCTTCCAGCAGGGCGTACCCGACGACGAGGATCAGGACCAGGCCGATGAACTCGGCGCGGTTCTCCCGGCCGACGAACCGGCCGAAGAACCGGAACACCTCGATACCGAGCTCGCGCACCCGCCACGACTCGGTGGTGACCTTCTCGCGGAAGGCGCCCTCCAGGCGGTACGCGCGGACCGTGTCGATGCCGTTCAGGCCGCTGATGAACGCCTGGGCGCGGTCGGCCTGGGCCACGCGCTGCTTGCGGTAGAGCGGGGCGGACCGGGGCAGGTACCAGCGCAGTGCCAGCGCGTACGCGGGCAGCGCGCCGGCGCCGGCCAGGCCGAGCCGCCAGTCGAGCCCGAACATGCCGAGGGTCGCGATGACGACCAGGACGCCCGCCGAGAACACCGTGGGGACGGCCGTGCGGATGCCCTTGGAGATGACGGCGACGTCGTCACCGACCCGGGAGAGCACGTCCCCCCGGCCGACCTGCTCGATCCGGGTGCTCGGCATGCCGAGCACCGCCCGAACGGCGCCCTCGCGCAACCGTGCGAGCAGATCCGCGCCCAGCCGTCCGATCAGGTAGGTCGACACCGCGGTGGCCGCCGCGCCGAGCAGCGCGGCGGCACCGATCAGCACCCCGATCGTGACCAGGACCGAACGGTCCTCGCCCCCGACGACCCCGTCGACCACCCGGCCGAGCAGGAGCACCGGGAGCACCTGGAGCGCCGCCCCCACGACCGTGGTGAGCACGGTCGCGGCGGTCAGGCCGGGCATCGCGCGGCAGTGGTCCGCGACCCATCGGGCGGCCTCGCGGCCGGTCGTCGTACGCAGGGCCGCCGGGGCGACGCGCGTGTCGGTGGTGCTCACGTCCCTACTCGACCGACTTGACGAGCTCGTCGATCGCGTACGGCATGGACAGCAGGGTGCCCTGGGAGATGGCCGCGCCGACCGCGGGTCCCTCGCTGTCGAGCAGGTAGGACACGTTGCCCTTCTTCACGGCGTCGAGGTTGGCGAACAGCTTGAACTTCTTGAGCGCCTCGGTGTCGGCCTTGTCGTTGATGACGAAGATGTGGTCGACGTCGACGAGGTCGATGCGCTCGGGCGAGAGCTTGGTGTAGAAGCTGCCCCCGGCGACCTTGTCGATCCCGGTCTGGTACTTGAAGCCGATGCCCGTGACGAGCCGGCCGCGCACGTCGGTGGAGGTGAAGGGCGCCACCGAGTTCTCGTACCAGGACAGCGCGACAGCGGTCTGCTTACCGAGCTCCGGGTGCTCCTTCTTGGCCGTGTCGAGCTGGCCCTGGATGTCGTCGACCATCTTCTGGCCTTCATCGGCCTTGCCGAGGGCCTTGGCGATGTGCAGGGCGTTGTCCTGCCAGGGAGCGCTGAAGGGCTCCTTCTCGCCCTTGGTGCGGGCCACCGTGGGGGCGATCTTGGAGAGCTTGTCGTAGGCGGCCTGGTCGATCTCGGAGTACACCGCGACGATCAGGTCGGGGCGAAGGGACGCGATCTTCTCGTAGTTGGGGCCGGAGTCGCCGTTCTTCATGACGACCTCAGGCTTGGTGTCGCCCCACTTGTCCTTCACCCAGGGCCACTGGGTGTTGATGTCGGGGCTCTTGCCGGGCGGGTTCGGGTACTGATCGACCATGCCGACGGGCTTGATGCCGAAGGCCAGGACGGTCTGGTCGTCGGTGTAGCCGACGGAGACGACCCGCTGGGGCGCCTTCTCGACCGTGGTGGACCCGAACGCGTGCTCCACGGTGACCGGGAAGTCACCGGCGGCCGCGGCCTGAGTGCCCTCGCCCTTGTCGTCCGCCGAGTCCGTCGAGCCGGAACCGCATCCCGCGAGGAGACCGACCCCGAGGGTGGCCGCGGACAGGACCGCCGCCAGCCGCCGCCATGGCTTCCCGGGCGTCGTTCGATGGAGGAGCATCCACATCCCCTTGCTTTCGCGCCAGTTCACTGCACCCTCGCCTAAGGGCAGGCAAACCTTATCGCGAGAGAATGAGGTTAGCCTAGCCTTACTAAGGCTCGACTGCGGGGAGGTGACCGGGCAGCACATGGGTGCGTCCGATCGGCACGATGAGCGGCCGGTCGCCGACCGGGTCGTCGATCACCCGGGCCTTCAACCCGAAGGCCTCGTCCAGCAGTTCGGCGGTGATGACGTCCCGCGGGTGCCCCTGCGCCAGGACCGAACCCTCGCGCATCACCACGAGGTTGTCGCTGTAGCGCGTGGCCAGGTTGAGGTCGTGCAGCACCATGACGACGGTGCAGCCCGACTCGTGCAGGTCGTCCACGAGGTCCAGGACGTCCACGGCGTGCGCCAGGTCCAGATAGGTCGTCGGCTCGTCCAGCAGCAGCAGATCGGTGCCCTGGGCCAGGGTCATGGAGATCCAGACGCGCTGGCGCTGACCGCCGGACAGCGCGTCGACCGGGCGGTCGGCCAGGTCGGACACGCCCGTCATGGCCAGGGCGCGCTCCACCACCTCGGCATCGTCGGACGACCACTGCCGCAGCCAGCTCTGGTGCGGGTGACGGCCCCTGGCGACCAGGTCGGCCACGGTCAGCCCCTCGGGCGCGACCGGCGCCTGCGGCAGCAGGCCGAGTTTCTTCGCCACGTCCCGCGTCCTGAGACGGCCGATGTCCTCGCCGTCCAGGACGACGGCGCCCTTGGCCGGCTTGAGCAGCCGGGACAGCGTCTTCAACAGGGTCGACTTCCCGCAGCCGTTGGGGCCGATGATCGTGGTGATCACGCCGGGTGGTATCGCCACGTCGAGCTCGTCGATGACGACCCGGCCGCCGTAGCCGACCGTGACGCCTCGGGCTGCCAGCCGCGAGGTGCCGCCGACCGCGGCCTCGGTGACGGACTGTGCGACCACGGGTCCCCCCTTGCTTAGGTTCACCTGACTCTTGTACATCTACCGCAGGTTCGCCCGCACCAGCAGATAGACGAGGAAGGGCCCCCCGATCGCGGCGGTGACCACGCCGACCGGGAGCGAGACCGGCAGCGCCGTGCGCGCCACGAGGTCGGAGCCGATCAGCAGCAGCGCGCCCACCAGCCCCGAGGCCACCATCGGCGGTGTGGGGCAGCGCGCCAGACGCATCGCCACCTGGGGCGCCACCAGCGCGACGAACGGCACCGGCCCCGCCGCACTCACCGCCACACCGGCCAGCAGCACCGCGCACAGCAGCAGGACCGCCCGCACCCTCGTGTACCGGACGCCCAGCCCCGCGGCCACCTCGTCGCCGAAGTGCATCGGCCTGAACTGGAAGGCGACACAAGAGACGACGAACAGGAGGACGAGCCCGCACCACAGGGCCGTCCAGACCTCGCCCCACGAGCGGTCCTCCAGCGAGCCGACCAGCCACGCCTGGGCCCGGGCCACGTCCCGGATGTCGGCCGTGACCAGCAGCCAGGTCGTGATGGCCTCCATCAGGGCGCTCACCGAGATGCCGATGAGGATGAGCCGGAAGCCGTCGACCCCGCGCCGCCACGCCAGGAAGTACACCAGCAGGCCCGTGCCGAGCCCGCCCGCGAGCGCCGCCGCCGACAGTCCCACGGAGTCGACGATCGCCGCGGCGGTCCCGCCCGAGACGGTCACCAGGAACACCGCGACCGCACTGGCGCCCGAGGTGATCCCCAGGACGTCCGGGCTGGCCAGCGGGTTGCGTGCGATGGACTGTGTGATCGCTCCGGACACGCCGAGCGCGACGCCCACGACGAGCCCGGCCAGGGCCCGCGGCATCCGCAGGTCCATGATGATGAACCGGTCGACCTGCTCGCCCCGTCCGAGGATCGTGGCGATCACCTGTGGGAGGCCCACGGGGAAGTCCCCGACGGCGATGGAGACGCAGAACACCAGGAAGGTCGCCGCCGCGAGCAGCAGCGTGACGCTCAGCAGCCAGGGTCGCCAGACGAACGACACCCGGCCGAGCCGCACACCCGGCGGCAGCGACGGCTTCACCTCGGTCACGTTCATGCCTGCCTGAACTTTCCGCGCCACACGAGTACCGCGAAGAAGGGGGCGCCGAGCAGCGCCACGAGAACACCGGCGTCCAACTCGCCCGGCCGCACCACCAGTCGGCCGACGATGTCGCAGAACAACAGTACGACGGCCCCGAGCAGCCCGGCGTACGGCACGAGCCAGCGGTAGTCCGGGCCGGTCAGGTACCGGGCCACGTGGGCCACCATGAGGCCGAGGAAGGCGATGGGCCCGCAGGCGGCCGTCGCGGCTCCCGCCAGCAGGGTGATGGCGGTGATGCCGACGGTCCGGCTCAGCGCGATGTTCACGCCCAGGCCCCGGGCCACGTCGTCGCCCAGGTTGAGCAGGTTGAGGGAGGGCAGCGTGGTGAGGGCCAGCACCAGCCCGGCGCCGATGAACGCCGTCACCGGCCAGATGACGTCGAATCCGACACCGGCGAGGGAGCCGGCGTTCCAGAACCGCAGCGCGTTCAGCGACGCCTGGTTCGACAGCGCGACCGCCGTGGTCATCGCCATGAGGAACACCGTGATCCCCTGCCCGGCCAGTGCGAGCGTCAACGGGTTGCCGGCCCCCCGGCCGATGCTCGCGAGACCGAAGACCACGACACCGGCGACCGCGGCGCCCACGAAGGCGAACCAGACGTACTGGAACGGGTCGGAGAACCCGAACACGGCGATCACCGACACCACGGCGAACGAGGCACCGGTGTTCACCCCCAGCAGGCCCGTGTCGGCGATCGGGTTGCGCGTGTACCCCTGGATCAGCGCACCGCCGACGCCCAGGGCGACACCCGCCACGATCCCGAGGACCGTACGGGGGACCCGTACGGTCTCCACGATGAGCCGGATCTCGGTGAGCCGCTGGTCGGACTCCGGGGCGGCGAACAGCCCGTGCCACACCTCGGTGGGAGTCAACGCGCGGGCCCCGACGGCCAGCGACAGCACCGTGGCGATCACCAGGAGCGCCACGAGGATGCCCAGACCCATGACCCGCCGCCGACGGGCCGGTGACGAGCCCCTGGCCGCGGGGCGCTCCACTGCAGCAGTCGTGCCCATGTCGACGTACGTTATCCCTTGTGCGGTGGGCGACTTGACCGGACGGTGGCGTGCGACCGAGTACGTGTCCGCAAATTCCCGCCTGCCCTAACGGGCCGCGCTGCCGGTGCCGTCGGCGAGCGTGCGCGGCTGGTCCGCGGGCTCGGCCACGCGGCCGACGAGCGAGTCCAGGATCTCGCCCACCCTGATGGCGGTGTTGGAGAGCAGCGACGAGGTGATGCCGTGCGTGTGCTCCGTGCCGCCCTGGAGGTAGATGCCGCAGCGCAGGGTGGGGTCGGTCGCGATGCTCCAGTCGCGCTCCACGCGGACCCGGCCCTCGTCGTCGCGCAGGCAGCGGTCGGCGACCTCGCCGAGCAGGCTCGTGGGGTCGACGGGGCTGTAGCCGGTGGCGAAGACCACGACGTCCGCTTCGAGGTCGGTGTCCTCGCCGGTGACGAGGGACGTGACCGTGGCGCGGACGCTCGACGGCGACTCCTTGACGCCGGTGAGCCGGGAGACGTTGAGGAACCGCAGGCGCTCGGTGCCGAGGACCTTCTCCTGGTACGACTGCCGGTAGAGGTCGTCGATCAGGTCGATGTCCACCACGGAGTAGTTGGTGTTGCCGTGGTAGTCCATCAGCCGGCGCTTGACGTCCTCGGGGGCGGCGAAGTACTCGTCGACGGCCTGGGGGTCGAAGATCCGGTTGGCGAAGCTGCTGTCGTCGGCGGGGCTGTAGCCGTACCGGGAGAAGACGGCGCAGACCTCGGCCTCGGGGAAGCGGCGGTGCAGGTAGGCGACGTTCTCGGCGGCGCTCTGGCCGGCGCCCACGACGACGAACCGGGACGGCGAGGTGCCCTCCAACTCATCGACCCTGGCGAGCAGTTCGGAGTTGTGCCAGACGCGTTCGCCGCGCTCCACGCCCTCCGGCATCAGCGGGCGCAGGCCGGTGCCGATGACGAGGTTGCGGGCCCGGTGGACCTCCAGGCCGCCGCCCGAGCGGACGGTCACCTCCAGATACTCCACGACGCCGTCCCGGGTGACGGGCGCGACGCCGACGACCTCGTGGCCGTAGGAGACCATGTCGTCGACCTGGGCCGCGGCCCACTCGAAGTAGTCGTGGAACTCCACGCGCAGCGGGAACAGGTTCTTGTGGTTGATGAAGTCGATCAGCCGGCCCTTGCTCTGCAGGTAGCAGAGGAAGCTGTACTCGCTGGCCGGGTTCCGCAGTGTCACCAGGTCCTTGAGGAAGGAGACCTGCATGGTGGCGTCGTCGATGAGCATGCCGCGGTGCCAGCCGAAGCGGGGCTGCTGCTCGAAGAAGTGAGCGGTGACGGCCTCCTGCCTGCCGACGCGGTTGTTGTGCTCGCGGAGCGCGATCGCCATGGCCACATTGGACGGCCCGAAGCCGATACCGATCAGGTCGTGGACCGGTGGTGTGTCACCAGGAAGAACCTGCGACATGTCACTCCCATCGTGCGGGGCAGCCGCGTGTCAGGTGTGGAGGGAACGAAAGGCGGGCATGCCAACGAGGCGGCACACCAAGGAACTTAGGTGAGCCTAAGCTAAACGGGTTGAGGTGTCGACAGGGCAAAACGGACACCGCTCGGATCGCCTTCCGTCAACTGAGCCGTCCTGCAGACCCGTTGCGGACTAAGGTAAGCCTTGCTTTACTTGCGTCGGCCACTGTCTTGCTCTGAGGAGGAACCCCATGCGGGTCGTCATGTTCGGTTACCAGACCTGGGGGCATCGCACCCTGCAAGCCCTCCTGGAGTCCGAGCACGACGTCGTGCTGGTCGTGACCCACCCCAAGAGCGAGCACGCCTACGAGAAGATCTGGAGCGATTCCGTCGCCGACCTCGCCGAGGAGCACGGCGTCCCGGTGCTGATCCGCAACCGCCCGGACGACGACGAGCTGTTCGAGCGCCTCAAGGAGGCCGACCCGGACATCATCGTGGCCAACAACTGGCGCACCTGGATCCCGCCGCGCATCTTCGGCCTGCCGCGCCACGGCACGCTGAACGTGCACGACTCCCTGCTGCCGAAGTACGCCGGGTTCTCCCCGCTGATCTGGGCGCTTATCAACGGCGAGCCCGAAGTCGGCGTCACGGCGCACATGATGAACGACGAGCTCGACGCCGGCGACATCGTCCGGCAGGAGGCGGTGCCGGTCGGACCGACGGACACGGCGACCGACCTCTTCCACAAGACCGTCGACCTCATCGCCCCGGTCACCATCGGCGCGCTCGGCCTGATCGCCGCCGGCCAGACCGAGTTCACCCGGCAGGACCGCTCCCAGGCGTCCTTCTTCCACAAGCGCGCCGACGACGACAGCCGCATCGACTGGAGCTGGCCGGCCGAGGACCTGGAGCGCCTGGTGCGCGCCCAGTCCGAGCCGTACCCGAGCGCCTACACCTTCCACCGGGGCAGGCGGCTCGACGTCCTGGCCGCGTTCGTCTCCGAGGGCCGCTACGGCGGCACGCCCGGGCGCATCTTCTACCGCGAGGGCGACGGCGTGGTGATCGTCGCCGGCGCCGACGCCCGCACCGGACGCAACCGCGGCCTCGCCATCACGCGCGTACGCACCGAGGACGGCCGGGAGTTGCCCGCGGCCGAGTACTTCACCTCCATGGGCGGCTACCTCACCGACCGCCCCTGACGTGCCGGCCCCGGTACGGTCCCGGGGCCGGCCGGCATCGCCGCCGCGCGGACCCGGTCCGCGCGGCGGCGATCCCGCGCGATACCCACGCCACCGACTCCCAAGTGGCCGATTTTCGCCGGGCGTTCACAGCGGGAGCACAGCCGGGCTACCGTTCACACATGACCCCGCCCAGCGTGCTGAACCTCAGCGCGTACCTGATGTACGCGACGGGAAAGGCCGCCCGCCGCACCCTGTCGGAGAAGCTCACCGCGAGGGGGCTGCGGTTGTGGCATCTGACCGTCCTGACCCTGGTCGCCGACCTCGGTGCGCAGCCCAAGGGCGTGCTGGCGGCCCGGCTGGACATGAACGCCAGTGACCTCGCGAGGATCGTGAAGGACCTTTCCGACGCCGGGCAGGTCGAGTGCGTCCGCAGCCTCACCGACCGCCGCCGCGTCGACGTCCGCATCACCCCGGAGGGCAGGAGCGCCCTCGACCATCTCAACGCCGACATCGCCTCCGCGGACGACGACATCCTGACGCCGCTGAGCGAGGCCGAACGCGAGCAACTCGCCTCCCTGCTAAGGCGCGTGCACGCCCACCACGAGGCGACGGGCCCCGCCGCCGGGTCGCGGCCGGCGGCTCAGGCCCGCCAGGCGTAACGGCGTTCGGGCCGGCCGGTGGCGCCGTAGCGCAGGGACACCTCCGCGCTGCCCGTGCCATGGAAGTACTCCAGGTAGCGGCGGGCGCTGACGCGCGAGACGCCGGTCAGAGCCGCGCATTCGGTGGCGGACAGGGTGCCGTCCGCCTCGCGCAGGGCCCGTTCGACGAGTTCGGCGGTCTCCACGCTCATGCCCTTGGGCAGGGTGTGCGCCGGGGCGGGGACGAACGCGCCGGCCAGGACGCGGTCCACGTCCGCCTGCCCCCGGACCACCGTCGTGAGCAGCCGGCCCCGCTGGGCGGCGTATCTCTCCAGGCGCAGACGCAAGTCCTCGAACTCGAAGGGCTTGAGGAGGTAGTCGACCACGCCGCGGCGGACGGCGCCGCGTACGGTGTCGGCCTCCGTCGCCGCGCTGATGACCATGACGTCGCAGTCATGGCCCGCGGTGCGCAGCCGGGGTATGACATCGAGCCCGAAGAGGTCGGGCAGGTACAGGTCCAGCAGGACGAGGTCGGGGCGCAGCTCGTCGACCGCCTCGACGGCCTGCTCCCCCGTGTGGGCCGTGCCGACGACGCGGAACGGCTCGACGCGTTCGACGAACGCGCGGTGGACCCGGACCACCATGAAGTCGTCGTCGACCACGAGGACGTCGATCGCGCCCGCCTTGTCGCTCGCCTCGGTCATGGGGCCGCTCCTTCCGCCACCGTCCCGGTGAGGTGGCTGACGGTCATGCGTGCGGTGAACACGGCCCCTTCGGGGGTGTTGGCCACCGAGATCTCTCCCCCGTGGCGTTCGCAGACCAGCCTGGTCAGGGCCAGTCCGATGCCGCGCTCGCCCTCGCGGGCGGCCTTGGTGGTGAAGCCGTGGGAGAACACCTCGCGGGCCAGCTCGGGAGCGACCCCGGGCCCGGAGTCGCGGACCGCGATCTCCACGCTGGAGGCGTCCTGGCGCAGCGCGACCTCCACCCAGGCGTCGTCCCGTGCGGCGGCGGCGTCGACGGCGTTGTCCACCAGGTTGCCCACCACGGTCGCCACATCGGCGGCGTCCTCCGGGGCGAGACGCTCCAGCGCGGTGTCGTCGGAGATCCGCAGGCTGACCTTCCGCTCGGCCGCGAGGGACGCCTTCGCCATCAGCAGCGCGGCCACCGCGGTGTCCCGGACGCGGCGGCTGAGGGTGACGTCCAGGGACTGGCGGTGCCGGCTCAACGCGCGGATGTAGCTCACGACTTCGTCCTGCTCCCCGATCTGGATCAGTCCGGAGATGGTGTGCAGCTGGTTGGCGAACTCGTGCGCCTGTGCGCGCAGCAGTTCGGAGGAGCTGCGGAAGGAACCGATCTCCCGCTCCAGCCGGGCCAGTTCGGTGCGGTCGCGCAGGGTGGTGACCGAGCCGAGAGGCCGGCCGTCCTTGGTGACGGTCATCCGGTTCATCACCAGGACCCGGCCGTGACGGACGACGACCTCGTCGCGCTCGCCGGCTGCCGTGCCGGACAGCACGTCGCGCAGCCGCCCGTCGATGCCGAGGCCCGCAAGGCTCTGGCCGACACAGTCCTCGGGAAGGTCGAGCAGCCGGCGGCCCATGTCGTTGACGAGGGTGAGCCGGTGCTGCGGGTCCAGGGCGATCACCCCCTCGGCGATCCCGTACAGCATCGCCTCCCGGTGCTCGGCGAGCCCGGCGATCTCGCCCGGCTCCAGCCCGAGGGTCTGCCGTTTCACCCGTCGCGCCAGCAGCCAGGAGCCGGCGACGCCGAGTCCGCTGGCGATGCCCAGGTAGGCGAGCAGGTAGGAGGAGGCGCCGTTGAGCCGCTGCCACACCGTCGGATCGGCCTCGCCGATCATCACCGTGCCGAGGATCCGGCCCAGGTTCTCCTCCGTGGCCCCGAGGACGGGCACCTGGGCGGCCAGCTCGCGCTCGCCGTCCAGGGTCGTCTGCCCGGACCAACCGCGCCCGCGGGCGGTGCCCGGCCCAAGCTGCATCCGCTCGCCGACCACCGTGGGGTTCGTGGAGCTGACGATCCGCCCGGCCCCGTCGGCCACCGTCACCGACGTCACCCCCGACTGGGCCTGCGTGGCGAGCACCAGCGGGGCGAGCGCCTCGCCCGGCGCGGGGCGCACCAGCTGGCTGCGGACCAGGGGGTTGGCGGCCAGCTGTTCGGCGAGCGCGCTCACCCGGCGTCCCTCGACGCGGTTGAAGGTGGCCTGCGACTGGGCGAGGGAGACCGCGGCGACAGCCAGCAGCACCACCACCACGATGGCGAGCTGGAGCACCAGCATCTCGCCCGCGAGCGAATGGCGACGAAAGGTGGCGACCACGACGAACTCAATCTCCGATGCCGCCGCGAGGGGGGCGGCTCATGTGCCGAGCCGCACCATCATGACGCCCACCAGCCGAAATCGAAAGAGAACTGTCACCGCCCGCCCGGCTTGGGGCCGATGCCCCGCAACTCCCTGATCGTGCCGCCGAGCTTCGCGCGGAAGGACTCCAGGAGTGCCGGTTTCACACTGACCACCCAGCGCGTGCCCACGAGGTACTTGCCGCCGTAGACGCGTGCCTCCTCCAGCCAGGTCTCCTTGAACTTCTCCTCGGGGAAGGTGGTGATGAGGTAGTCGGCCTTCTTGGTGTGGCACAGGCCCTGGCGCAGTTCGTCGGCGTCGATGCGGATCTTCGCCTTGCAGCCGGTCAGCCCGGCGATCACCTCCACCTTGGCCGGTGCGACGACTCCGGCGGCGGGGGCGGCGGTCACGCTCGGCGCCGGCTTGCCGCCGTCCGCGCCCTTGCCGTCGCCACCGCCGCCGCAGGCCGTGACGAGGGGGAGGACGACCAGGGCGCCGGCCGCCGCGAGGGCGCGCGGCCGGTGGGCGCGGGAGGGGGTGCGGCGGGGGGATCGTGCGGTCGGTTGCTGCTGGGACACGTCGCCTCTCCGGGTGCGGGCTCTCGGCAGGTGTTCGACAGGAGTACGCACAGGTCCGGGCGGGCGTTCACGCCTCACGCGGCCTCCTCCACCGCCTCGCCCCGCGTTCCGTCGGCCGGTCCCGCGAACTGGGTGCGGTACAGCTCCGCATACCGCCGCCCCGCCGCGAGGAGTTCCTCGTGCGTGCCCCGCTCCACGATCCGGCCGGCCTCGACGACCAGGATCTGGTCGGCCGCGCGGACGGTGGACAGGCGGTGGGCGATCACGACGGCGGTCCGGCCCTCGAGTGCTTCGGTGAGGGCTTCCTGGACGGCGGCCTCGGAGGTGTTGTCGAGGTGGGCGGTGGCCTCGTCGAGGATGACGACGCGCTGCCGGGCCAGCAGCAGCCGGGCGATGGTCATGCGCTGGCGCTCGCCGCCGGACAGGCGGTAGCCGCGTTCGCCGACCACGGTGCCGAGACCGTCGGGCAGGGACCGCACGAGGTCGTCGAGACGGGCCCGGCGCAGGGCGTCCCACAGGTCGTCCTCCGTGGCCTCGGGGCGGGCGAGCAGGAGGTTGGCGCGGACCGTGTCGTGGAAGAGGTGGCCGTCCTGGGTGACCATGCCGAGGGTCTGCCGCAGCGATCCGGCCGTGAGGTCGCGGACGTCGACGCCGCCGATGCGCACGGCGCCCTCGTCGGTGTCGTACAGGCGCGGCATGAGCTGGGCGATGGTCGACTTGCCCGCGCCGGAGGAGCCGACGAGCGCCACGGTCTGGCCGGGTTCGGCGCGGAAGGACAGGCCGTGCAGGACCTCGTCACCGCCCCTTTTGTCCAGGGACGCGACCTCTTCCAGGGAGGCCAGGGAGACCTTGTCGGCGGCGGGGTAGCCGAAGCGGACCCGGTCGAACTCGACCGCCACGGGCCCGTCGGGCACCGGGCGCGCGTCCGGCTTCTCCTCGATGAGGGGCCGGAGGTCGAGGACCTCGAAGACCCGCTCGAAGCTGACCAGGGCGCTCATCGCCTCGACGCGTGCCCCCGCGAGCGCCGTCAACGGCGCGTAGAGCCGGGTCAGGAGCAGGGCGAGCGACACGACCGCGCCGGGTTCCAGGGCGCCGCGCAGGGCGAACCAGCCGCCGAGGCCGTAGACGAGGGCCAGGGCGAGGGCGGAGACCAGGGTGAGAGCGGTGATGAAGGCAGCCTGGGCGGTCGCCGTCCGGACCCCGATGTCCGCGACCCTGCGGGCCCGTTCGGCGAACTCCCGTGACTCCTCCTCGGGACGGCCGAAGAGTTTGACCAGGGTGGCGCCGGGGGCGGAGAACCGCTCGGTCATGCGGGTGCCCATCGCGGCGTTCAGCGTCGCCGCCTCCCGCTGCATCCGGGCCATCCGGCTGCCCATCCGCCGGGCCGGGATCACGAACACCGGCAGCAGCACCAGGGCGAGCAGGGTGATCTGCCAGGACAGCGTGAGCATCACCGCGAGCGTGAGCAGCAGCGTGACGAGGTTGCTGACCACTCCGGAGAGGGTGTTGCTGAACGCGCGCTGGGCGCCGATGACGTCGTTGTTGAGCCGGGAGACGAGGGCGCCCGTACGAGTGCGTGTGAAGAACGCGACCGGCATGCGCTGCACATGGTCGAAGACGGCGGTCCGCAGATCGAGGATCAGATGCTCCCCGAGCGTCGCCGACAGTCTCCGGCCGAGGATGCCCAGCGCCGCCTCCGCCACCGCGATCAGCGCGATGAGCAGGGCCAGGCGTACGACCCTGCCCTCGTCGCCGTCCGACACGATCGTGTCCACGACCCACCCGGCCAGGACGGGTGTCGCCACGGCCAGCAGGGCGGTGCCCACGCCGAGCAGGACGAAGAGGGCGATGCGGCGCCGGTGCGGGCGGGCGAACGCGCCGATGCGGCGCAGGGTCGCCAAGGCGAAGGGACGGCGGTCCTGTTCGGCGTTGATGACACTGTGCAGCTGTGTCCACGCCGTGGTCTCCATGCTCATGGGAGCGACGGTAGAACCTCAAGCAATCTTGAGGTCAAGGAGCTCGCACATTTCCCCGACATCCCGCACAATCAGCCCGATCCCCCCTCTTCCCCGTCCCTCCGCGCAAAGGCCCCGATGACGCTCCCCACCCAGCCGCTTTCCGCGCGCAATCCCCAGTCCCCGCTCCCGCAACCCGCAGTTGGCACGGCCTGGACAGCCTCTTCGGACGTGACAGCGGTACAACTCCCCGAACTCCGCCCGGGACGACTCCCCCGTCGCGTCCCGGTCCGCCGCCTGCGGCAGATCCTGTGTCTGCTCCCGCTCCTGCTCGTGACCGTGGTCGCGGTGCAGCACCGGTCGGTGCTGGCCGCCGGTTTCGCGCATCTGGGCACCGCCGAGTGGCCCTGGCTGCTGGCCGCGGCCGGCGCGACCTGCCTGACCTGGGTCGCCGCCTCCTGTACCCGGCAGGGCGCGGTCGTCGAGCGGCTGCCACGACGACGGCTGCTGGCCACGCAGTTCGCGGCCGGGGCGGCCAACCACCTGCTGCCGACCGGGCTCGGGGCGAGCGCGGTCAACCTGCGGTTCATGACCGTGTGCGGGCTGCCGCTCGCCCGCTCCTCGGCGGCCCTCGGCCTGTACCTGCTGGCCGAGAGCATCGGCCGGGTGGCGCTGCTGGGCGCCCTGCTCGTCGCGTTCCCCGACGCCCTGCGGCTCGGCGCGCTGGTGCCGGAGACGGCGTTCGGCCCGTTGCTGGCCGGCGTCGCGGTGGTGCTCGTGATCGCCGTGACCGTGCTCGCCCTCGTGAAGCGGCTGCGGTCGGCCCTGGTCTCGTTCCTGCGGACGGCGCTCGGCGAGGCGCGTACGGTACACACCCGTCCGGCGCGGGCGCTGGCGCTGTGGGGCGGGTCCTTCGCCTTCCCGGCCCTGCAGGCGTCCGTCCTGGTGCTGGTGGGGCGGGCGCTGGGGCTGGACGTCCCGGCCGCGCACATGGCGGTGGCCTACCTGGCGGCGACGGTCGCCGTCGCGCTGGTGCCCACGCCCGGCGGCATCGGCTCGGTGGAGGCGGCGCTCGTCATGGCGCTGGTGGCGGCGGGCGGCCCGGCCGCGGTGGCCACCGCGGTGGTCCTGGCCTTCCGGGTCATCACCGTCTGGCTGCCGCTGGTGCCGGGCGCGCTGACGCTGGCGGCGCTGGTCCGGCTGAAGGTGATCTGACCCGGGTTCGGCTGAAGGTGATCCGTGCCGGGTTCGGCTGAAGGTGATCCGACCCGGGTAGCGTGCCGATTCCGTCATGCAGAAGGGACTTCACCATGCCGGTGCGGACCGAACGCCAGGGCCATGTGACCACCGTCGTCCTCTCCCGCCCCGAGGCACGCAACGCGGTCGACCGCCCGACCGCGGCGGAACTCATCGCCTCTTTCCGGGAGTTCGACGCGGACGACGAGGCCCGGGTGGCGGTGCTGTGGGGCGAGGGCGGCACGTTCTGCGCGGGCGCCGACCTCAAGGCACTCGGCACCGAGCGCGGCAACCGGGTCGAGCCGGAGGGCGACGGCCCGATGGGGCCGACCCGGCTGCGGCTGTCCAAGCCGGTGATCGCCGCCGTCGCCGGGCACGCCGTGGCCGGAGGCCTGGAGCTGGCCCTCTGGTGCGACCTGCGCGTCGCCGAGGAGGACGCCGTGTTCGGCGTGTTCTGCCGCCGCTGGGGAGTCCCCCTGATCGACGGCGGCACCGTACGGCTGCCCCGGCTGATCGGCACGAGCCGCGCCCTCGACCTGATCCTCACCGGCCGCCCCGTCACCGCCGCCGAGGCCCACGGCATGGGGCTGGTCAACCGCTTGGTGTCACGGCTTATCACGGCTTGCCGTGACGTCAGGCGTTGGCGATACGGCGCTCGATGCCTCCGCTGCCTGCTCGCCTTGCGCGCCGGCACCACGGTGCTCGCCCTCGACTGCCGCCGCGCCGCGCTGGCCACCGGCCACGGCCGCTCGACCATGCACCGCGCCCAGGACCGCCTCACCCTCGGCGGCTGGCTCGCCTCCCGCGACTCCGACGGCCCCGCGGGCACCCACGAACTGCTCCCCGTCACCGCTTCGCACCCCGGATTCGCACCCATTGCACGGGGTGAGACACAAGGAACCCCGCCCCCCCCGAGAGAACGCGACCTGGAGAAGCTGGGCAAGCTCAAGCCGCTTGCCGACGGCGACAACGGAATGCCGACCAGTGTCTTCGCCGGGCTGACCGACCTGGACTGGCGGGAGAACGACCGCGCCAAGGTGCTGGGACCGGGCTCGGACCGGGCTCATCGATGCCCGACCCGGTGATCCCGCCGCTGCGGACCATCGGGTTCCGCCGCCAGCCGAAGGGGGGCATGGCGCCCTTCCTCCACACAAAGATCATGTTGCTCGGCGAGATGTGGTGGCACGACGAGGACGCCCTGGGCGGCGTCGCCGATGTCCTCGGTTTCCGCCCGGAGCGGCTGTGGGTGGGCAGCGTGAACGCCACCCACCGGTCCAGGACAGCCTGGAGTTCGGGATGTGACTCGACGACCCGCAGGCCCTGGAAGCCGCGCAGACATTCCTAGTCCAGCTGATGGCGCACTCCGAAGCACTCGACCCGGACAGCGACCTGTTTCAGCCGGAGCTGCTGCCTGTGGACTTCGACGACGAGGCATTCGCCGAGTACGTCGCGGAGTACGGGTGGGGCGACCCCGACGCCTGAACGGAGCCGACTGCCAGGCCAGACAGGGGGTCTCCCCGTCAGGCAAGTTAGGCAAGTGCAACTTCGGAAACGGTTCGATCGAACCGTTTCCGGGACGGACGTTCAGAACTCGGCAACGTGTCCAGGAAGTGGTTCGGTCGAAACACTTCCTGGACACACGTTCGGCCAGAGCCTACGTACCTCGCTGGGCTCAGGGGGCCGTGGCCATGAAGGTGGTCGTCACCCCTGCTGGGGCGGGTTCAGGATCAGAGTTCACCTGCTCCATCGGCAGCCGCTTGCGTCGCACCCGCAGTTCACGCGCCGTCAGCTCGACGCGCTGATCCTTCTTCGGATGCCAGACGACACCGACCCCGAAGGGCACCCACAGCAGGATCCCGATCAACGGCCAGACCAGAGCGTCGCCCCACGACCGGAGCAGCCCGCCGTCCAAGAGGTGCAGGGCCCCGAAGACCAGAACCCACTTAGCCGTCATCCGCCAGAACCCGCTGCCCTGCCTGTACAAGACCCGCCGCTTCCCCGTCGTCGCCATGCCCGCACGCTACCGGCCGCCCCGCAGCTCACCGTCGGTGCCCTTCTCCACTGCACGGGCGGGTGACTCCCTGTGGGCAGTTCAGGCATGTAGGGCGTGCCGGAACAGCATCAAGGCCAGCCTTAGGATCCCTCACCCGCCTTCTGCCCCGTAGTCCGGCTAGCCAGGCGGAACAGGACCCGGGCGTACACGAGGGTCGCCGCCGTAATGATCGTCGGGATGACCGCCAGTGCGAGTATGCCCACCAGCGCGCGGCCGCCTTCGGTGGGCGCGAAGCGTCCCCGGTCGTCGTCCAGCAGGAACCGGTAGCCGAACCACGCCCACAGCGCTAGGGACAGCAGCATCCACCCGACCGCCCACTTCTCGATCAGGTGCCCGTCCTGGCGGAGCTGCTCCGCGTCCGTCATCTTTCCCCCTGCTTCACTGGTGATCAGTGGCCAGTTCATCACACCGCGCAAGTGTCGAACGAACGCGCCGATCCTCTTAGGTGTTTCGGTCGAAGCACTCCCTGCAGTCGCGTACGGAGCGAGTGAGTGTGTCCACGAAGTGGTTCGGGCGAAACCGGTCCCTGTACTCCCGTTCGGGACGACGTCCCGCACCGCAGGGGTACGCCACGGGCCAGCAGCAACGGGAGGCGCCGGGGGCGGCTCGTACGTCGCCGGCCGACCGAGCGCAGAATCGGCACGTACCTGAACAACCCGCTGATATCTGTCAGGCACAATCGCCCCGGGCTACATGACCAACATGCCTGTCTCGAAATCTGCGACCGCGATAGCCGACGATCCCGACTGGACGCCCGTCATGCGCGGCAGCTCGACGAGGCCACCGTGTGGATGCTCAACAACGCCGCGACGTACGCCGGCAGCTGGCCAAACTCCCGCATCTTCCGGTTCGCCATCGACTACGCCGGTCACGCGCGTGCGGTCGTGCTGTCCGGACGGGAGGAGGCCACCAAGGTGGAGCTGCTGCTTGCGCTGTACGTGCCGGTTCAGCGGCAGTTCTTCGGGTGGCCCTGGTCGCGTGCCCGGCACGCCGTCGCCGATCACCGCGCTTTTGCCGAGACCATCGCCCGCATCAGTGGCGAGCCCAGCACCCCCTAGCAGGGCAGACGACCGGGCTCCGGGCGCGAGGCGACATGACGGTGGGCGGGACCAACTGGTCCCGCCCACCGTTGCTATGAAGCTCAGCGAAGCTGTGGAGGCTTCCGGGGCGGTGGGACAGCCGGAAGGATCTCCCACAGTGGTCGCCCGCCCCGGGCCCATTGCTCTAGCACGCGCCGGTCGACCAGGTGCAGGCGCTGCTGCCGGGCGAAGTCGCGGGCAGGCCCGGAGATTCCTGCGTTGGTCACCATCACGACGACGTCGCCGCCGTGCACCGGCCGGCCGGTGCCGTTGAGCGTCTGCAGTTCCGGAGTACCGACAGCCGAGCCGTCCAGCCCCTTCCTGCGGTGCTTGCACTGGATCACCCACAACCGGCCGAGCGGATCGTGCCCCTTCACGTCGGCGCCGAGGTCGCCCCGGCCGCCGCAGCGCAGCGCGTCGCGGGAGCCGTCCCGGGCCAACAGGTCACGTATGGCGATCTCGAAGGCGCTGTGGTGCATGGCGTCGAACTGGCCGAGCGAGTAGGTCAGGCCCTCGACCCGCAGCTGCGCGGACCGCATCTGGTCAATCTGCCGGTAGATCCAGCCCGCGAGGGCGAGAAGCGCCAGCAGGCCGAGCACGACCAGGACCCACCAGTGCGCCCACACCCACTATCCGACCTTGACCAGCATCAATCCGACTACCACGAGCCCGCCCAGCGCGATGAGCAGCTCGTCGCTCTTGCGCCGCCGCCGACGCGGGCTCACCGACAGGCCCCCGCCGCCACGGTGCACGGCGTCCCGCACACACCCGGGCCAGTGTGATCGACGTCTTCGTATCCCCTGTTCCCGGGCACATCTCCCCCTCGTCCGCAGCTCCCCGCCGCTCTCATGACAGCACCCGGCGCTGACAGTCGGCCCGCCGTCGGGATCACCCGTCTGAAAAGCGCTGGCCGACGCCCAACGCCTGCGCACGGTCGTTGAGTTGGCCGCCCTGGACTGTCAGTGCCGGTCGCTACTGTCGAATGCTGCGCCGAGTAACACCCGGCCCCGCCTGGGGGCACTGCCCCCATTCACCGCCGAGGACCGCCCGTGACCTACGTACGCCCCCACTACCGCCGCGACGGCACCTACGTCAAAGGCCACAACCGCCGCACCCGGCCGCGCACCGCACAGCCCCGCACGGCACCCCGACGCGCCACCCCGAGGCCCCGCCCGGTCCCCACCGGACCGACAACCTACGTCCGCCCCTACTACCGCGCCGACGGTACCCGCGTGCGCGGGCATAACCGGTCCATCAGCCCGCGCACCATCGCCGCGGTCGCGGGCACCGGGAGCGGAGGTCTGCTACTGCTCCTGTTACTGCTGGCCCTGGCTGGCGGACCGGGAACCAGCAGCAAGGCACCGGCCGGCACCACCCCTTCGCAGTCGGCGTCGATCCCGGCCGCTCCCCGTTGATGGGACTCATCCCGCGCAGCAAGCAGACACAGCACAGGGCCCCGGACGGCGAATCGTCCGGGGCCCTATGCTGTCTGCAGGTCAGTCCGCGCGTTCGTAGCGGACGACGGCTTCCGCCACGTCCCGCTCCTGCCTCGCCTTGCCGATCGCGTCGTCCAGCGCCATACGGCGACGGCAACCATGGCCACTGACACCGAGGACCAATCCGGCCAACTCCCCCAGTACGGGGGCGATCCGGACATTCGGGGACGCATTCCGGCCCGGGCACTGTAAAGCAGCTTGCCATGTAAACCGTCTTACAGCACCGTCGTTGTGTGAGTACGTGACGAGACGAAGTGATGGCCGCACTGCGGGACTGGTCGACTTCCGGGCGAGCGCGTGGCGGCCCTCCTGGAGGTTGGCCTGCGCCTTGACGGGGTCGGCCGCCCGTCCCTCGACAGCATCCGGATCACGTCGTTCGCGCGCACGGCGCCGGTGTGGATGGAGCCGATAATCCGCAGGATGTCCTCCCACTGCCGTTCGATCCGGGCGAGATCGACCCGACCACGGGCGGCGTCGGTGAAGGCGCCGTAGTCGGCGGTACGGTCGATGCGCCACATCTTCTGGTCCGGCAGGTCGGCGAGCTGCGGCGCGTACGCGAACCCGGCCAGGATGAGGAGTCCGAAGACGATGTCGCTGTACGAGGCGGTGTCCGTGACGATCGTCTCCGGGCGCTTGCCGCCGTCCCGGTCGTAGAGGACGTCCAGCACTTACAGCGAGTCGCGCGGGGCGCCGGCCACCACCTTCCCTCCCAGTCCCGCCGCCTGGTCGTTGATCATGTTCAGCCACGTCGCGCCACCCCGGCGCCCGAAGTACTTGGGGTTGCGGCGCTCCGACCGGGCCTCCGTCCTGGACCAGGAGGGCCTGGACGAACCGGCCGCGCTGCACGCCGAGTTCCGGCACGGCGCGGGCGTCCTCGCCGAAAGCCTCGAAGGAGCCGCCCGGTTCGCCTCCGGCGAGGGCCGGCACGGGTCGTTCACGGACCAGTGAGCGAGCCGGGCGTGACAGCACGTCATGTGCAGTAACTCACCCTCCGCTCACCCCCGTCTCCGGTACGGAACCCCGTACGGGATACGGCAGGATGAACGATCGTGCCGACCGCAGGTCAGGGTGGTCGGGCACCTTCGGACATCCCGGAAGACGAGCAGGTGACGACGTGACGAAACTTCACATCCGGCCGCCGGTGACGGCGTTCGCGGCAGCTCCCCGCCCCGGAGGTGACCGGTGAACCGGGCACTCACCGTGGACGATCTGCTGTTCGCCGGCATCGCCCTCGGCTCGGGCCTGCTGGCGGCGTTCGCGCTGCGCATCCTGCTGCGCTGGCTGGGCGGGCACGCAGACCGCACCCGCTGGACCGGCGACGACGTCATCGTGCACGCGCTGCGGGCCGTGGTGCCCTGGGCCGCGGTCGTGGGCGGCGTGGCGGGCGCGGCGGCGGTGCTGCCGCTGACCCGCACGGTGCAGCACACCACCAACCAGGTGCTCACCGTGCTGCTCATCTTCGTCGCGACGGTGTCGGCGGCCCGGGTCGTGACCGGGCTGGTGCGCACGGTCACGCAGTCCCGCTCCGGGGTCGCCGGTTCGGCCACGATCTTCGTCAACATCACCCGGATCCTGGTCCTGGCGATCGGCTTCCTGGTGGTGCTCCAGACCCTGGGCATCTCCATAGCGCCGCTGCTCACCGCCCTGGGGGTCGGCGGTCTCGCGGTGGCGCTGGCGCTTCAGGACACCCTCGCCAACCTCTTCGCGGGCATCCACATCCTTGCCTCCAAGACGGTCCAGCCCGGCGACTACATCAAGCTCAGCAGCGGCGAGGAGGGCTACGTCGAGGACATCAACTGGCGGCAGACGACGATCCGCAACCTGTCCAACAACCTCATCGTGCTCCCCAACGGCCAGCTCGCGCAGGCGAACATGACCAACTTCATGCGCCCCGAGGAGCAGCTGACCGTCCTGGTCCAGGTCGGGGTGGCCTACGACAGCGACCTGGAGCACGTGGAGCGGGTGACCAACGAGGTCATCGCCGAGACGATGACCCAGGTCGAAGGCGCGGTGCCGGACCACGAGCCGATCATCCGGTTCCACACCTTCGGCGACTCGCGCATCGGCTTCACCGTCATCCTGGGCGTGGGCGAGTTCAGCGACCAGTACCGGATCAAGCACGAGTTCATCAAGCGCCTGCACAAGCGCTACCGCGCGGAGGGCATCCGCATCCCCGCCCCGGCCCGGACGGTGGCGCTCCAGCAGGGCGGGGTCGTCATCCCGCAGCAGCGGACCGGCGAGATCGAGCCGGGCGGGCTGAGCACCGCCCGGTTCGACTGAGGCGCGCCGGCGCGGACCAGGGGCGCCTCGGCCGAGGCACGCGGGCCCGGCCGAGGCGCCCCGGTGTGTCACAGCGTCGCGGAGTTCTCGTGGTGGTGGCTGTCCCTCCGGTCGCGCGGCGCCGAGAGGGACGCCTTCACCGGCGTCACCGTCCAGTCCGGGTGCCCCGGCATCCGCGGCGTCTTCGTGCCGTACAGCCAGTCCCGCAGGAAGCCGGTGAGGTCCTGGCCGGAGACCTCGGAGGCGACGGCGATGTAGTCCTGCGTGGAGGCGGTGGAGTCGCGGTACCGCTCAAGGAACGCGCGCTCCAGGGCCGTGAAGGCCGCCTCGCCGACCTGCTGCCGCAGCGCGTACAGCACGAGCACGCCGCCGAGGTAGCGCTGGCTGTCGAACAGGTTGGCCGCGTTGGGCGCCGCCACCGGCCCGGAGTCGCGACGCCACTGGTCGCCCTGGGCGTAGGTGTGCTTCATGCGGGCTTCCAGCGTGGTCAGGCCCAGCGAGTCCGCCCAGCCGCGCTCGTAGCGGTACAGCAGCCCGTAGAAGTCGGCGTGGCCCTCGTTCAGCCACAGGTCGGCCCAGGTGGCGGGGCTGACGCTGTTGCCGAAGTAGGAGTGGACCAGCTCGTGCATCATGTGCGAGCCGATCTTGCTCTCCTCCTGGAGGAGGTAGTTCGGCTTGTAGAGCGTGAGGGTCTGGGTCTCCAGGCCGGTGAAGTCGAAGGCGTTCGAGGCGTCGTTGTTGCAGGGCAGCAGGCCGTACGTCTCGAAGGGGTACGCGCCGAGCCGCTGCTCGACCCACGCCACCAGGGCCGGGGTGAGCGCCAGGGCCGGTTCCAGCGCGGTGGCCCGGGCGACGGGGACCACGTCCCGCAGCGGCAGCCCGTGCGGGCCCTGCCGGTCCTTGATCACGTAGTCGCCGACGGTGATCTGCACCACCTCGGTGGCGATCGGCGAGCGGGAGCGGTACGTGTACGCGGTGCGGTCGCCGGACAGCTGCTCGGTACGCTCCAGCCGGCCGCTGGCGACGCCGCGCAGCCCGGCGGGCACGGTCAGGCGGAAGGTGAAATCGGCCTTGTCGGAGGGATGGTCGTTGCAGGGGAAGACGGTGTGCGCCAGGTCCGGCTGGCAGCACACCGCGAATCCGTCCGGGGTGGCCACCCAGCCGCCGGCGGGCGGCGGGGTCCGGCGCGGGTCGGCGCCGTAGGTCACCGACACCGTGGCCCGGGCCTTCGCCGCGAGCGGCCGGACGGGGGTGACCCGCAGCTTCTCGGCCACCTGCTCGAAGGCGGCCGTGCGGCCGTCGACCCGGACGGAGCGTATGTCCAGGCCGCGCGCGTCCAGGGAGAGGCGGCTGAGGGCCTGGGTGGTACGGATGGTCAGGGTCGCGGTGGCCTCGACGAGCTTGGTCGTGGCGTCGTACGCGAAGTCGAGGTGGTAGGCCGAGACGCGGTATCCGTCATTGCCGAGGGCGGGGTAGACGGGGTCGCCGAGGGTCTCGGGGCCCGGGCCGGCGCCGGTCCGGCCGGCCGCCTGGGCCGGGATCCCCGTGGTCAGAGCCGCCGCCGTGCCGAGAAGGGCAACCGCCGGGGCCGTCACTCTGGTGCGATATCTCATGGTCCGCTTTCGCTCGGACGGCCGGGTGGTCAGGTCCGGCCGTGGCTTGGAGTGAGTGATCTCTCTCCCAGACACGGGAGCGGGGCGATCGGTTGCACGAAACTGGTCGCGGACCCCTGTCGAGACGAGGTCGATCACGAGATATCTTGATGTCGAGCAATGTTGCAGACGTGGAGCGGAGCACCCGGTGACTGACTCGACCATCATCTATACGCACACTGACGAGGCCCCCGCCCTGGCGACGTATTCCTTCCTGCCGGTGGTCCGGGCGTACGCGTCGCAGGCGGGTGTCGCCGTGGAGACCCGCGACATCTCGCTGGCCGGACGCATCATCGCCGTCTTCCCGGAGTACCTGACCGAGGACCAGCGCATCCCGGACGCCCTCGCGGAGCTCGGTGACCTCGCCAAGACGCCCGCCGCCAACATCATCAAGCTGCCGAACATCTCGGCGTCCATCCCGCAGCTCAAGGCCGCCGTCGCCGAGCTGCAGGGCCAGGGCTACGCGCTGCCGGACTACCCGGACGACCCGAAGACCGACGAGGAGCGCGAGATCCGCGCCCGCTACGACAAGATCAAGGGTTCCGCCGTGAACCCGGTCCTGCGTGAGGGCAACTCCGACCGGCGCGCCCCCGCCTCGGTCAAGAACTACGCAAAGTCCCACCCGCACCGCATGGGCGCCTGGACCGCCGAGTCCAAGACCAACGTGGCGACCATGGGCCAGAACGACTTCCGCTCCACCGAGAAGTCCGTCGTGATCGCCGAGGACGGCGCGCTGCGCATCGAGCTGGTCGGCGACGACGGCACCACCACGGTGCTGCGCGAGTCGGTACCTGTGCTCGCCGGCGAGGTCGTCGACGCCTCCGTGATGCGCGTCGCCGCGCTGCGCGAGTTCCTGACCGCGCAGGTCGCCAAGGCCAAGGCCGAGGGCGTGCTGTTCTCGGTGCACCTGAAGGCGACGATGATGAAGGTCTCCGACCCGATCGTCTTCGGCCACGTGGTGCGCGCCTTCTTCCCGAAGACGTTCGCGCAGTACGGCGACAAGCTCGCCGCGGCCGGCCTGACCCCGAACGACGGTCTGGGCGGCATCTGGAAGGGCCTGGACGGCCTGCCGGAGGGCGCCGAGATCAAGGCCTCCTTCGACGCCGAGCTCGCCGAGGGCCCGGAGCTGGCCATGGTCGACTCCGACAAGGGCATCACGAACCTGCACGTCCCCTCGGACGTCATCGTGGACGCCTCCATGCCGGCCATGATCCGTACCTCCGGCCACATGTGGGGCCCGGACGGCCAGGAGCACGACACCCTCGCGGTCCTGCCGGACTCCTCCTACGCGGGCGTCTACCAGGCCGTGATCGACGACTGCCGGGCCAACGGCGCCTTCGACCCGTCGACCATGGGCACGGTGCCGAACGTCGGCCTCATGGCGCAGAAGGCCGAGGAGTACGGCAGCCACGACAAGACCTTCGAGGTCCCCACCACGGGCACCGTCCGCCTGGTCGACGGCAACGGCACCGCGCTCATCGAGCAGACCGTCTCGGCCGGCGACATCTTCCGCGCCTGCCAGACCAAGGACGCGCCGATCAAGGACTGGGTGAAGCTGGCCGTCACCCGCGCCCGCGCCACCGGCGACCCGGCGGTGTTCTGGCTGGACGAGACCCGCGCGCACGACGCCAACCTGATCGCGAAGGTCAACGCCTACCTCGCCGACCACGACACCGAGGGCCTGGACATCCGGATCCTCAACCCGGTCGAGGCCACGAAGCTGTCGGTGGAGCGCATCCGCCGCGGCGAGAACACGATCTCGGTCACGGGCAACGTGCTGCGCGACTACCTGACCGACCTGTTCCCGATCCTGGAGCTGGGCACCAGCGCCAAGATGCTGTCGGTCGTCCCGCTGATGGCGGGCGGCGGCCTGTTCGAGACGGGTGCCGGCGGCTCGGCGCCGAAGCACGTGCAGCAGCTGGTCAAGGAAAACTACCTGCGCTGGGACTCCCTGGGTGAGTTCTTCGCCCTGGTGCCGTCCTTCGAGCAGCTCGCGAAGGTGGCGGGCAACGCCCGCGCCCAGGTCCTGGCCGACACCCTCGACCGCGCCACGGCGACCTTCCTCGAGGAGGACAAGTCCCCGACCCGGCGTGTCGGCGGCATCGACAACCGCGGCAGCCACTTCTACCTGTCCCTGTACTGGGCGCAGGAACTGGCCGGGCAGAGCGACGACGCGGACCTGGCGAAGGCCTTCGCCCCGCTCGCCGAGACGCTCGCCGCGAACGAGCAGAAGATCGTCGACGAGCTGAGCGCCGTGCAGGGCAAGCCGGTCGACATCGGCGGCTACTACCAGCCCGACCCGGCGAAGGCCGCGGAGGCCATGCGCCCGTCCACCACGTGGAACGAGGCCCTGGCGTCCCTGAGCTGACGCTCCGGGCCCCTTCGGCCCGCTGACTCCGCCCCGGCCGGCACAGCGCCCGGCCGGGGCGGAGTCGTATGCGCTCCTCCCCCGGACCTCACCACTCCCGCGTGGCGATCAGCTCCTCCACGTCCGCGTCCGGGAAGCCGTACGCGGACGCGACGAAGGCGAAGTCCTCGGCTATCTCCTCCCGCGCCACCGTCTCGATCTCGCTGCCCGCCGCCTCGAACGCGGCCTCCAGGTCGTTGAACTCCTCCGTGGCCGCCTGCGTCAGCGCGTACAGCGCGGCGAGGCCGGCGGGGCGCTCCCGCTCGATGCGCTCGCACAGGGCGAGCAGGACGGCGCGGCCGCGGTCCAGCACGTGGTCCGGGTAGTAGCCGTCGTCGTACAGGCCCCGGAGGAACGGATGGGTGCTCACCCGCT
The DNA here is from genome assembly GCF_014648995.1 of Streptomyces massasporeus. Lineage (GTDB taxonomy): Bacteria > Actinomycetota > Actinomycetes > Streptomycetales > Streptomycetaceae > Streptomyces > Streptomyces massasporeus. Next base: position 532,259 of record NZ_BMSE01000001.1, read on the forward strand.
GGTTGCTGATCGGCATGGCGTCCTCGGCCTCGATGGTCGGTCGATGTGGCACCTTGATCCTGCCGGACACCACTGACAACGCCCCTGGAGCCGCCTCGTGACCGATGCCCCGCCGCCCTTCGAGCTGCTGCCCGGGGCCGGGCGGTCCCCGGTGATCCTCCATGTGCCGCACGCCGCGCGGGAGATACCACGGAGCGTGCGCGCGGGAATCGCGCTCGGCGACGAGGAACTGGCGCGGGAGCTGGACCACATCACGGACGCGCACACGGACCGGATCGCCGAGGTCGCGGCCGGGCTGGCCGGCGTCGCACCGTGGCGGTTCGTCAACCGGCTGTCGCGGCTGGTCGTCGACCCGGAGCGGTTCCCGGACGAGCGGGAGGAGATGCTCGCCGTCGGGATGGGGGCGGTGTACACGCGGACCACGCACGGCGACGCGCTGCGGTCCGAGGGCGTCGAGGCCGGGCCGCTCGTCGAGCGGTACTTCCTGCCCTACGCGCGGGCGATGACCGAGGCCGTGGCGGACCGGCTGGCGGCCACCGGCCGGGCCGTGATCATCGACGTGCACTCCTACCCGAGCCGGAGACTGCCCTACGAGCTGCACGGGGAGGGGCCCCGCCCGGCGGTCTGTCTCGGCACCGACTCCTTCCACACGCCTCCCGCGCTGCTGGACGCCGCCCGGGAGGCGTTCGGGGAGACGGAGCTCGACACGCCGTTCAGCGGGACCTACGTTCCCCTGGAGTTCTACGGGAAGCGGCCCGAGGTGAGCGCGCTCATGGTGGAGATCCGCCGGGACACCTACATGACCGAGCCGGGCGGCCCCGCCGGGCCCGGGCTGGAACGGCTCGGCGGGGCACTGGCCGAGCTGGTCGACGCCGTGTCCCGCTGAGCCGGCCGGGCGGTGATGCGGGGCCCCGGCCGGGTGGCTGGGCCCCGGGGTCCGGTCACTCTGCCCTCCGGCCCGTGACTCAGCCTCCCGGCCCGGTGACTAGGCCCGCAGCCACTCCGTGACCACCACGTCCTCGCCCGCCCGCAACCGCAGGGCGAACGGGCCGGACAGAGGCACATCGCCCGTGAAGCGGCCCAGGTCGTCGGCCGTGAGCGGGGAGCCGGGACGCGGTCCGCCGAGGACCTCGATCCGGGCCGGCTGGGGCGGCAGCACCTGCCCCATCAGCCCCCGTGCGGTCACCTCCACGTCGACGGTCACCTCGCCCGCCCGGAAGGTCAGCATCCGGGGCACGTCGGTGGCGCCCCGGACCGGGAGGGCGTCGACCAGCGAGTCGAAGGTCAGCTCGGCCACACGCGCGTCCAGGTCGTGCAGCGCGTAGGCGTCGACCGCGATCTGCTGGAGCTCCGCCGGCACCGGGTCGAGGACGGCGGCGGCCTGCCGCAGCTCCTCCTCCAGCAACCCGGCGTCGAACTCCTCGTCGCCCCAGTCCTCTTCGCCCGACAGGCCGTCGTCGTTCATGTCCGTGTCGTTCACGTCGCTCACATCGCCCCCCGCGCCTCGAGCCGGGCCCGCAGGCGCCGCAGACAGCGCTGGCGCAGCGGCCCGATGCTGCCCACCGCGATCCCCAGCGCGGCGGACACGTCCTGGTAGCTGGGCGGCGGCGTGGCCATCAGCACGCGCAGCAACTGCCTGCACCGCTCGCCCAGTTCCTCGAACTCCTGCCACAGCCGCCGTACGCGTTCGCTCTGCGCGGCGGCCTCCTCGGAGTCGAGCAGCGACTGTTCCGGGGTGCCGTCCTCGCTGACCCGGTCCAGCAGCCGCGGATCGTCCGTCAGGGTCAGCCGCTGGGAGTTCCTGATGACCTTGAGACACTCGTGGCGGGCCGTGCTGGCCAGCCACGCGCCGGCCTTGCCGGGCTCACGGATCCGCCCGAGGTGCTGGGCGAAGCGGAACCAGGCCGTCTGATAGACCTCGTGGGCGTCGGCGTCGGAGAGCCGGTGGGCCCGGACGACGGACCACACCAGCGGGCTCAGCCCCTCCACGAGCGCCTTCCAGGCCCCCGCGTCACCGTCGGCGGCCGCCTGGACGAGCGCGCCGGCATCAGTACGGTCCACGGCAGCCCCACCCCTCGAATACGGCACGTCATCGTACGCCGTGGAGGGGACGGTTCCGGCCCTCACAGCCCGGCGCCGAGGCGCACGACCGGGACCGGGCGCCAGGTGGGCGGACGCAGTGCCGGGACGTGCGCGCCGCGCACTTCCGCGAACTCCGCGTTGGCGGCGAGCAGTTGCCGCCGGGCCGTGCGCGGGTCGGACTCCTTGTGCGCCGTCATGTGGGCGGCCACCAGGCCGGCGGTCACGGGGGTCGCGAAGGAGGTGCCGCTCCACTGCGCGTACCCCTCGAACATCACCTGGTCCGGCTTGGCGGCGTCGCCCTCGTCGCTCAAGACGCCGCTGTGGCGGGGGTGCTGGCAGGTGCAACCGTAGGAGAAGCCGTAGCGGCAGGCGTCGTACGTGGAGTGCTGGTACACGTACGGGACGGGCGAGTCGAAGCCGGTGAGGGGGCTGGTGAGGCGCTCTCCGGGGGCGTAGACCTTCACCCAGGGGCCATGGTTGGTGAAGCATGCGCCGAACTCTCCGTCGCTGCGCAGGGCGCCGACCGACAGCACGGAGTCCTCCCAGCCGGGCAGATCGGCGTAGGCGGCGGGCCAGAAGGGCGCCGCGCTGGCGTTGTTGCCCGCGGCGGCGACCAGCAGGGTGCGCTGCTCGCGCAGTTCCCGCATGAAGTTCTCGACGCCGAGCAGACCGTCGGTGCGGCCGTTGGAGGTGCCGGCGGAGAGGCTGAGGACGTCGGGCCAGCCGCCGGCGTCGACGGCCTCGAAGAGCTTCTCGCCGAACTCCGACTCCAGAATGGCTCCGGCGTCGTTCAGGGTGCCGCGGACGGAGATGTCGGTGTTGGGCGCGACGGCGGCGACGAGCCCGGCGATGAACGTGCCGTGGCCGACGTACTGATGGAGGATCCCCTGGTCGTCGCACTCCTGGAGCTGGGCGTCGCCGTCGGTGTGGGCCAGCAGGCCGCAGGAGCGGTAGTCGTGCATGAGGCCGGTGTCGACGACGAGGACGCCGACGGCGGTGTCCGGGTCGTGGGGCGTGTCGGCGGCGGCCGGATTGGGCGGCTCGCTGAGCGGGGCGGGGACCGGTTCGTCGCCGGGGCAGGCGTTGACCGCGATGTGCACCACGTGGTTGCGGGCGACCATCCGGCGCCCGGCCCGGGACTCCTGTTCCCGTACGGAGCGCAGGGCGTGGGCGACGGCCCGGTCGGCGTCCCGGGCGCCCTCGCCGGGGTCGCCGACACGGATGCGGGTGATGCCACTGCGGTTGGTCTGCGGGCCCGCCCGGCGGATCTGCTCCTGATCGAGGTCGGGTGCGGCCGTGAAGTGCGCCCGTACCGTGTCCTCCACGATCCGGGCCTCCTCGCCGTCGCGAACGAGGACCACACCCTTCTCGTACATGAACTCCGCCGAGTCGTCCGGGCCCATCGCCAGGGGGACGTCCGGCATCGAGCGCTGGATCTGGTCGAACTGCTCGTGGAATCGCTGAGGTGCCATGGCGGGTCCTCCCGTTGGTGCGACGGCGTCGACCGGTTCCGCTGAGCGGTCGTCAACATGAGCCGCCTCGCCGTCCCTTGATACAGCTCGACACCTGTGTGGTGCGCTCCGGGACCACTACCATCCGAGGAGTGACAGCGCGAAGCGACTCGGTGACGGAACTGCTGCCGATGGTGTTCGCCGACCCGGGCGAGGCGCTCGCGAGGGCCCGGGCGCTGCTCGACGCCGGCCCCACCCCGCTGGACGCCTCGGTCGCCCACCAGGTGATCGGCATCTGGCAGCGGGACTTCGGCGATCTGCGGCTCGCGCTGCACCACCTGCGGCGGGCCCGGGAGTGCGCGGCGCGCGCCGACTCGGCCGACCGCGAGGCGGACGTGCTGGCCACACTGGGCGTGGCGCTGGTGCACGCGGGCCGCACCCGGGAGGGCCTGTCGGCCTTCGAGCGGGGTGTCGCGCGGGGCGCGGGGCACACCAGGGCGCGGGTGCTGTACCGGCGGGCGTACGTGTGGTGGGTGCTCGGTCACCATCGGGAGGCGCTGGAGGACGTGCGCCGGGCGGTGCCCGTGCTGCGGCAGGCGGACGACGTGATCTGGACGGCGCGGGCCCTGACCCTGCGGGCCACCGTGCATCTTGCGCTGGGGTCGGTGGAGCGGGCGGAGGCGGACTTCACGGCGGCCGAGGCGCTGTGGGACACCACCGGCCAGGAGCACGACAAGGCCGACGCCGTGGAGAGCCGGGGCCTGGCCGCGTTCCGGTCGGGGGACGTACCGGCGGCGCTGCGGCTGCTGGACGAGGCGGAGGAGCGGTACGCCCGGCTCGGCACGCCGACGTTCATGCTGAACATCCGGCGCTGCGAGGTGCTGATGGCCGCCGGTCTCGCCCCGGAGGCGCTGGCCGAGGCGGACGCGGCGATCGGGAAGCTGGACGGCATCGGCGGGCAGTCCACCCGCAAGGCGGAGCTGCTGCTGGCCGCCGCGCGGGCCGCCCGGCCCGCGGGCGATCCGCACACGGCGATCGCCCGTGCGGCCCTCGCGGTACGGCTGTTCGCCGGGCAGCGGCGCACCTGGTGGGAGACGCACGCCCGGCTGGTGCTGATCGAGGCCCGGCACGCGGCCGGGCGCGGCTCGGGGCGGCTGGTCGCCGACGCCGCCGCGGTGGCCGGGAAGCTGGCGTCCTTCGGCTCACCGGCCGCGCCGGAGGCGTCGCTGCTCGCGGGCCGGATCGCGCTGGATCTGGGCTGGACGGCGGACGCGGAACGGCACTTGGCCGTGGCCGCGCGCAGCCGGCGCAGTGGTCCGCCCCTGGCGCGGATGACGGGCTGGGCGGCGCAGGCGCTGCGGGCGCAGGCCGCCGGGTCGGCCCGGGGCGTGCTGGAGGCCTGCCGACGGGGCCTGGACGTCCTCGACGACCACCGGATGACACTGGGCGCCTCGGAACTGCGGGCCCGTGCCACCGAACAGGGCGCGGAGCTCGCGGCCTTGGCGCAGCGGGCCAGTCTGGTCTCCGGCGGGCCGCGGCGGCTGCTGGTGTGGAGCGAGCGCTGGCGTGCGACCGTGCTGTCCACACCGCCGACCCGGCCGCCCGCCGACCCGGAGCTGCTCAGCGGCATGACGGCCTTCCGCGAGATCGCCTCGCGTGCGGAGGCCGCCCGGATGGAGGGCCGGCCGGTCCCGGCGCTGGAGCGTGAACAGCGGCGTCTGGAGCGGGAGATCCGCTCCCGCACGCTGCACATGAGGGGCGAGGCGCCCGGGGGCGGCGACCGGTTCGACGTCGCCCGGCTGCTGGAGCGGCTGGGCGACGAGGTCCTGCTGGTGGAGCTGGCCGTCCTCGACGGACGGGTGCAGGTCCTGCTGTGCGGGCGGGGGCGGGTGCGCCGGTACGAGGCCGGGCTGCTCGCCGAGGCCGAGACCGAGTCCGAACACGTACAGGCGGGGCTGCGGCGACTGGCCCACCCCGGGGCGGAGGCCCGGCTTCCGGTGGTGGAGGCGGCGGGGCGGCGGCTGGAGGAACTGCTCCTCGGCCCGGCGGCGGCGCAGCTGGGCGGGGGTCCGGTGGTGATCGTGCCGCCGGGGCGGCTGCACCGGGTGCCGTGGGCGCTGCTGCCGTCGCTGCGGGAACGGGTGCTCAGCGTGTCGCCGTCGGCGGGCAGCTGGTTGCGGGCCCGGGAGACCGCGCCGCCGCCGGAGGGCTGCCATGTGCTGGTGCGCGGCCCGGGCCTGGCGACCGGCGGTGCCGAGGTGCCCGAGCTGGCCGGCCGGTACGGCTGTGCGACGGTCCTGGAGGAGGACGAGGCGCGGGTGCCGCGGGTGCTGGAGGAGCTGGACGGGGCGGCGCTGGCGCACATCGCCGCGCACGGCACGTTCCGCGCGGACAGTCCGCTGTTCTCGTCCCTGCGGATGGCCGACGGGCCGATCGTCGTGCACGACTTCGAGCGGCTGGACCGCAGCCCGTACCGGATCATCCTGTCCTGCTGCGACACCGCCCGCCTCGCCTCCGTCGGCGCCGACGAACTGCTGGGCCTGGTCACGGCGTTGCTGCCGCTCGGCACAGCCGGGGTGGTGGCGTGCAGCGCGCCCGTGAACGACGCCGCGGTGGTGCCGCTGATGCTCGCGCTGCACAAGGGCCTCGACGCCGGCCTGTCCCTGGCGGAAGCACTGCGCGACGCCCGGGCCGCCCTGCCGGGCGACGCGCTGCACCAGGCGACGGGCTGGGCGTTCTCGGCGTTCGGGGCGGCCTGACCGGGGTCCCATGGTTCGGGGCGGCCCGCGCCGCGGCCCGACCCGTCGGGGTGGCCCGCCCGGTCCCACTACTCAAGGCGGCCTGATCCGGTCCCGCTGTTCGGGGGGGGCTGTGCCGGTCCCACTGTCCGGGAGGCCCGCCCCCGCCCCACTCCTCGGGATGGCGGCCCGCTGTTCGGGGCGGGCTGCCCCGCCCCCGCGAAGGCCCCGCCCCGGCCCCGTCCTTGTGGCGGCCTGACCCGTCCCCTGTTCGGGTCAGGCCGCCGGTCCCGGGCCGGTCAGGCCGGCTGGGCTTCCGGTGTGTGGTCCAGGGGCAGGGCGCCGCGGTCGCTCGCGCCGAGTCGGGCGTAGGCGCTGTACAGGTGGTTGCCGACGGTGCGGACGGACAGCGTGAGGCGCTCGGCGATCTGCCGGTTGGTGAGGCCTGTCGCCGCCAGGGTGACGATCTGCCGCTGCCGGGCGGTGAGTTCGCCGAGGACCAGCCCGGACAGTGCGGGCGTGCGGGCGCCCTGGCAGCGCCGGGCCAGGGCGACGGCCCGGGTGCGGGAGTGCCGGGCGGCGCGCGGGTCCCCATGGACGCCTACGGCCTGGGCGTACGCCTCGGCGGCGAACAGCAACAATCCCCGCCGCTCCAGCTCCCCGGCCACCTCGTCCAGGTCCGGGCCGTCGGCACGGGTGAGTGCGTCGGCGTGCCGGGCGAAGACGCCGTCGAGCCGGTCGATGACCTTCTCGGGGGCGCCGAGGCGCACGGCGTCGTAGGGGTCGGTGAGATCCTCCAGGTCCGGAGCCGGATCGCCCGGGCTGTCCACCGCCGCCGCGGCGCGGTCGAGTTCGGCCCGGCAGGACGCGTGTCCGGGCTCGCCCCGCAGGCCTTCCCGCGCCCAGGCCGCCGCCTCCCGCACCTCCCCGCGCAACCACGCGAACCGGGCGCGCACGGCTGCGTACCCGCCCGGCAGCACACCGCCCCCGACGACCAGCCACTCCCCCACCGGCGTGGCCACCGCCCGTACGTCGGCCTGGTCGATCCGGCGGGCCAGGGCGGCCGACTCGGCGTCGAGAGCGGCGGCGTACACGTCGGCCGTCCGGGCCAGCCGGCGGGCCCGCAGCCGGCCCGCCGCGGCCCGGAGCACCGGCCCGTACAGGGGGTGTGCGAGACGGACGGCACCATGGTCGTCGACCTCGATCAGGCCGTCGGACTCCAGCACTTCGAGGGCGCCGAGGTCCAGGTCGTCCAGGTGCGAGGGCAGGGGCTCGGCGAAGGCGAGGCGGTCCAGGGTCTCGCGTTCGAGCGGGCAGGTCCGGCCGAGGACCGGGGCGGTGCGTTCACGGACGGCCGTGGTCAGCGGGACGGGGCCCCGCCAGGCCCGCTCATCGGTGCCCGGGACGGGGGTCAGCAGCCCGCGCACCGCCCCCAGCATGTCGCGCAGCAACCGCAGATCGCCCCGGCTCAGACGGCACAGCCGGTTCGCGGTGAGCGCGTCGAGCGGGCCGGCGCCGGCCGTGAGCAGCCGGCCGGTCTCCTCCTCGGGCAGCGGCTCCAGCGCGAGGCGCGGCAGGACTTCGCCGGTCCACAGCCGGGAGATCGCGCCGGGCACCGGGGCGCCGTCCGTGGCGACGACCAGCAGCCGGGTCCGCCCGTGCACGGCGAGTTGGTGGACGAGGGCGGCGGAGGCGTCGTCGAGCAGGTGCGCGTCGTCCACCAGCAGCGTGCGGACACCGGACAGCAGCCGGACCGCGCGGTGCAACGTGACCGACTCCGGCAGCAGATGGGCGAACGCCGCGAAGGGGATGGTTCGGCTCTCGGGCGTACCGGCCGCCCGCGCGCAGTCGGTGCCACGGACCGCCTCGGCGACGAGGCGGGTCTTGCCGCAGCCCGCCGGACCCGTCACCACGATGCCGCGCCGCACGCCGGTCGACGACCGCCGGACCAGGTCCAGTTCGTCCTCCCGCCCGGCGAACGGCCAGGGCAGCTCCAGCGTCGTCACGTCCCTCTCGTAAGTCATCACACAGACATGAGCGCGGCTACTCACCTTTGATACAGGGCGACTTGAGTAGCCCCCGACTCAGGCGCCCGGGACGGGCCGCAGGGCAGGCTGTGGCCCATGACCGCACGCTACTGCTCGCTGGCTCAGGCGCCGGCGCCGGCCTTCGCACCGGGGCCGGCGGCCGAGCGGCTGAGCGCGCTCGCGGGCGGGCGGCGGAAGTGGGTCAACGGCACCGTTCTGCACTACTGGTTCTTCGACGGTGACACCGACGCGTCCGTCATCCCCGTGCCGGGGAGGGGGATGACGCGGCGGGTGTCGTGGGCCGGTGCCGAGGAGCAGCGCGACGTGGTGCGGTCGTGCTTCCGGGAGTGGCAGGACCTCGGCATCGGGATCGCCTTCACCGAGGTCGACGACCGCTCGGAGGCGGAACTGCGCATCGGGTTCCAGGCCGGCGACGGCTCCTGGTCGTCGGTGGGCCGGGACGCGCTGCTCGCCGGGCGGCAGGAACGCACCATGAACTTCGGCTGGGACCTGACCGCGCCCGGGGAGCGCGCGACGGCCCTGCACCAGATCGGGCACGCGCTCGGCATGCTGCACGAGCACCAGAGTCCGTTCGCGGGCATCCACTGGGACGACGAGGCCGTCTACGCCGAGCTGGCGGGCCCGCCGCACCACTGGAGCCGGGAGCGGACGTACTACAACATCCTGCGCAAGCTCGGCCCCGACGAGGCCAACGGGTCCTTCTGGGACCCGCAGTCGATCATGGAGTTCCCGTTCGCGCCGGGGCTGATCCTGGAGCCGGAGCAGTATCGCGGGGGCCTCAACCCGCCCGGCACCCTGTCGGCCGCCGACAAGGAGGCGGTGCTGCGCTGGTATCCGCCGACGCATCCGCAGGGCTCGCCCGCGCTGGTGCCGTTCCGCTCGGCGCCGCTCGGGCTCGGCCCGGGCGAACAGGCGGACTTCGTGATCGACCCGCCGGAGACCCGCACGTACACGCTGGGCACCTTCGGCGACTGCGATGCCGTGGTGGTGCTCTTCGAGGAGCGGGACGGACGGCCCCGTTACGTCGCGGGCCGGGACGACGGGGGAACCGAGCAGAACGCCACGATCGGCGCCCGGCTCGTCAAGGGCCGGCGCTATGTCGTCCGCGTACGCCTCTACTCCGCCTGGGGCAGCGGCGAGACGGCGGTGATGTGCTGGTGACGGCACCCATCCGCCGCGCGGACACCTGAGCCACAGTCCGGCACCGGGGGAGCGGTCGAGGACGTCGCCCATGGGGGTGGGTGACGTCCTCGACCACGCCATGTGCCGGGGCACCGGCTCCCGCGGGCCGCGTGCGGCCCACCGGCGCGTGCGCCGCCATCCGCGCGTTCACGCCGATGTCCGGCCGGGGGCGGGGGCGCACGCGCGACGGACGCGACGCCGTCCGGGTCCCCGCCGAGAGCGGCGGGGCGGACGCGGGGCGCACCGGCCGGGGGACCGTGGATCCACCTCATGGGTGAAGAACGTTCAGCGGCGGCCGGCACCGGGCAGCGTGCTGGGAAAGGCCGGCAAGGGTGTTACCCCGTCCGGGTACCGACATCTACGCTTGACTGCTCTCGCGGTTGCACATCCGTATCGACCAGCGCACGAGGTGTCTACGGCCCCACTGCGCTCGCGGCGCAACACCGGGGGATGGGGGGAAGCAAGTGGAGAAGTCCCGACGCGACCGTGCCCGGCGGAAGCTGCCGCCGGTTCCGGCCGTTCTGCTCGGCGCGCTCGGCGCGCTGGTTCTGGGGACTCTGATCGGCCTGGCGGCGGACCCGTCGCCCCTGGTCGGCACCACCGGATACGTCGTCGCCACGGGGCTGCTGCTCGCCGTGGGGTTGTACGGCAGCACGTACGGCATCGATCTCGCGGATCTGCGCCGTGACCTGCGGGGCGTGGTGGCCGCGGTCACGCTGGGGGTCGTCCTCAAGGCGGGGATGATCTCGGGCGTCATGGTCCTGGCCTTCGACCGCCCGGAGTACCTGGTCCTCGGCATCGTCGTCGCGCAGATCGACCCGCTGTCGGTGGCCGCCCTCAGCAAGGACGGGCACATGTCGCAGCGCGCCCGCTCCCTGCTCACGGCGTGGGCCTCCTTCGACGACCCGATGACGGTCCTGCTGACGCTGTACGCCGCCGGCTACGCCTACACGGCCGCCGGACACAGCGGCACGCCCTCGGTGATGGGAGGTGGTGCCCGGGGCTACGCCCTCGGACTGGTTCTCAACGCGCTGCTACTGGCCGGTGCCCTGCTGGCGTGGTGGGCGGGAGGGAGGCTGTGGCCGGCGCGGCAGGCCGGGGAGCTGCCGGAGCACCCCCGGCGTCCGGCGACGCCGCTCGCCGTCCTCCTGGTCGTGGCCATGCTGCTGCTCGCCGCCGCGAGCATGCTCATGCTGGCCGTGGCGGTGGCCGGACTGTTCCTGCGCACGCGGGCGTTCACCCGGCCTCTCGCGCGGGCGGTCACCAGTGCCTTCCTGCTCGCCACCGTCCTGCTGGGCCTGTTCGTCGCCCAGGGGGTCTCGCTCAGGCCGGGGCTGCTGCTCGGCGCCTCGGCGTTCCTGGCGCAAGCGGTGGTGGCCGTGCTGTTGATGCCGCTCTTCGTCCGCGGTCTGTCCCGAAGGGACCGGATCCTGCTGGGCATCGGCCAGCAGAACGGGCTCACGGCCGTGCTGCTGGCCCTCACGCTCGAACGCGACTTCCCGAAGACGGTCGGCATCGTCGCCCCGGCGGTGGTGACGGTCAATCTGCTGCACTACGGGGCGCAGATCGCGTTCGGCTGCTGGTCCCGCCACCGAGCCGGGAAGAAGCCGGACCCCGTGGTGATGCCGAAGCCTCTCCCCCGGCATCCGGAGCCCGGCGACGTCACGCCGGGCGGGGCGCCGGCCTCGACCGACGGGATGCGGTCCTCCGCGTACCCGCACGGATGCGGTGGTCCCTGACGACAGACCCCCGTGGAGTAGCTGACGGCCCCCCGGCGGTGGAGCATGGAGGAGACGGAGCCCGCGCCGACCGACGCACTCGGACGGGTCTTCCGCCTGTGACAGCACCGGACGGCCGAGAGGCCGTGGCGCGCCTGCGAACGCAAACGGGTGAGTGGCGGCTGCCACTCACCCGTTTGTGTCGGCGCGCCCGCAGGACTTCTCAGGACTGCGGACGGCTGCCGTGGTTCGCGCCGTTCTTGCGGCGGGCCTTCTTCTTGCGACGTCGCTTCGAGGACATCGGACCTCCTCTTTCCGGCTTTCGGTCACCATCCACCGGATTGCGCGTCCGGTGACTACAGAGCCACTTTCCATCCGACGCGAACGCAAACGCACACGATGAAGATGCACCCGGGTGGCCTATGTCACGGTGGCGGCCCGGCCCGGCCTGGCCGCGGTCGAACCTGAACACGGAAATACCGAAGGGCTGTCTCCGGATGCCTCCGAAAACAGCCCTTGCTCGCGACTCGTACGAGTCGGGACGACAGGATTTGAACCTGCGACCCCTTGACCCCCAGTCAAGTGCGCTACCAAGCTGCGCCACGTCCCGATGCGCATCGCGCGGGTGAACCGCGTGATCACGCAGGTCAACCCTACCGCATGGGGAGCCGTCCCCCGGCCCGTGCCGACAGCCGTTCCGGGCGCCGGGTCCAGCCGGCGAGACCCACCGCCGAGACGGCGACGGCGAGGACGGCCCACCAGGGGAGGTCCGCCTTGGTCGCGTGACCGGCACAGGCCGCCACGGCCAGGAGTGCCGTGACGGCGCCTCCGGGCAGCCCGGTCCGCCGGGCGGGTCGTCGCCCCGTCTCGTCCACGTCCTGCTCCCCCTTCACCCACACAGTCGCATGCCTTCGGGTATCTCAACTCCCGGGCATATGCCGCAAACAATACGCCAATCGGTGGGAACTCCCGACCACGGCATAGGGGTTGAGACGGACATCGGGAGCTTTGTCAGTGTGCGCCCAGCAGCGCCCTGCTCGTCCCGTCCTCGGCCGTCCGACGCGACCCGCGCACGGCGGCCAGGCCGATGAACACCATGGAGCTCACGCCCGCCAGCGCGAAGGCCGTGAAACAGGTGAGGCGCCCGCCTCGTGCGCGTGCGTCAGCCGCGCAGCGCCTCGATCACACTGCCGAGGTGGGCGCGGACGGCCGTCTCGGCCGCCTGCGGATCCCTGGCCTCGATCGTCTCGATCACGGCCAGGTGCTCCTTCAGGGATCGCTGAGGACGCCCGGGCCGCAGCGCCAGTTGGAAGCGGTGGCGCACCAGTTGGGCGTTGAGCCGCTCCAGCAGCTCCACGGCCGTCCGCCGGCCGGAGAACTCCCGGATGCGGGCGTGCAGTTCGCGGTTGAGGTCCGAGTAGGTGACCGGTTCGCCGTCGGCCACGGCCTTGGTCATCGCCCTGCCGAGGGCGGTGAGTTCGGCCAGTTGCTCGTCGCTCGCCGCCACGGCCGCCTTCGCCGCACAGAGCCCTTCCAGGACCATGCGGCACTCGGTGATGGCGACCGCCTCCTCCACGGTCACCACCCGGACCCGCGAACCGCGGTTGCGGATCCGCTCGACCAGGCCCTGGGCCTCCAGATCGATCAGTGCCGCCCGGATGCCGGCCCTCGTCACACCGAACTGCTCGGCGAGTTCGTTCTCTCCCACGGATTCGGAGCGGCACACCCGCGGAATCGGAGCGACGGAGTGTCCGCCCGGCCCGGCCTGCACCCCACACCCTGTCCAGGCCGCTCCCCCGCTCACCAGGGCTAAGGTCGCCGCATGACACACAGCTTCGTACTCCACGTCCGCGACGCCGAGCTCGAACCCGAGCCCCTCGCGCCCGAGCAGATCGTCTCCGGGACGCCCGAGGTGACCGGGAAGGTGGTCTGGGAGTCGGAGGACGGCCGTCAGGTCCGGGGCGTCTGGCAGATCACGCCCGGCGTGGTCACCGACACCGAGGCCGACGAACTGTTCGTGGTGATCAGCGGCTCGGCGACGATCGAGGTCGAGGGCGGGCCGACGCTCACGGTCGGGCCCGGTGACATGGCCGTCCTGCGCGAGGGCGACCGTACGACGTGGACGGTGCACGAGACCCTGCGCAAGGCGTACGCGATCAACCTCTGAGCGGGGTGCGCGATCAGGGCGCCGGGGCCGTCGATCCCCGGATCTCCAGGGTGGGCGTGGCCAGGTGGACCCGGCCCGCTCCGCCGGCGCCCTCGAAGCGTTCCAGGAGGCACTGGGCCGCGCGGCGGCCGACCTCGTGGCTGGAGTTGTCGACCGTCGTGAGCCACACGTGCCGCAGCCGGGCGATGCTGGTGTTGTCGTAGCCGACGACGGACAGGTCGCGCGGCACGCGCAGCCCCAGCTCCTCGGCCGCCGAGAGCACGCCGATGGCGGCGATGTCGTTGACGGCGAAGACGGCCGTGGGCCGGTCGGGGCGGCTGAGCAGCCGGACGGTCGTGCGGTAGCCACCCTCCTCGGTCATGTCGCTCGGCTCGACCAGCACCTCGTCCGCGAGGCCGTGCCGGCGCATCGTCGCCTCGAAGCTCCGGCGGCGCAGCTCGCCCACCGCTCCGTAGCCCGCGATGTGTGCGATACGGCGGTGCCCGAGGCCGATCAGGTGCTCGGCGACCAGCAGGGCGCCCCGCTCGTCGTCACCCGCCACGACGTCGACACCCGGCGGGGCCGGTTCGCGGGAGCCGGCCAGCACGACCGGGATCCGCTCGGCCACCTGACCGAGGGCCGCCGGGTCGGGCAGCGTGCCGACCACGACCAGCCCGTCGACCCGCAGGTCCAGCAGCGGATCGGCCGGGTCCTGACCGGTGCGGCGGTTGAGGCGGGCGTCGGCCAGCAGCATGCGCAGGCCGTTGGCGTGCAGCAGGGAGTTCAAGCCGTCGAGGAGGTCCACGAACCAGGGGTTGCGCAGGTCGTTCAGGAGGACGCCGACGGTGCGGGTGCGCTGTTCGCTGAGGCTGCGGGCGGCGGCGTTGGGCCGGTAGCCGAGCTCCCGGGCGGCCCGGAGCACGGCGTCCCGCTTCTCGGGGCGCACCTGGTCGGAGCCGCGCAGCACGAGGGAGACCAGCGACTTGGAGACGCCGGCCCGCTCGGCCACGTCCCGGATCGTCGGCGCTCTCATGGGATGGACCGTTCCATGCGACGCCACGGCTTGTCAAAGGGTTGACAGCGTCGCCGAACCCCGCCCAGGGTGGCCTGGACAGGTTCTGGAACGGTCCAAAGAGGGGCTCTCATGGTGGACACGCTCGGCGTCGCCGTCATCGGATTCGGCTGGATGGGGCGGGTGCACACCCAGGCGTACGCGCGCGTGCGGCACCACTATCCGCAGCTGCCCCTCGTCCCGCAGCTGGTGGCCGTCGCGGAGGAGGTGCCGGGCAGGGCGGAGGAGGCCGCCGCGCAGTTCGGGTTCGCCTCGACGACGCGGGACTGGCGCGAGGTGGCCGCCGACCCACGCGTGCGGGCGGTCAGCATCACCGCGCCGAACTTCCTGCACCGCGAGATCGGCGTCGCCATGGCCGAGGCGGGCAGGCACATCTGGATCGAGAAGCCGGTGGGCCTGACCGCCGAGGACGCCGGGGCGGTCGCGGACGCGGTCGCCAAGGCCGGTGTGCAGGGCGCCGTGGGCTTCAACTACCGCAACGCGCCCGCCGTGGAGGCGGCCCGCGAACTGATCGCCTCCGGGGAGATCGGCACGGTCACCCATGTCCGCGTCCGGCTGTTCAGCGACTACGCGGCCCACCCCGAGGGCGCGCTGACCTGGCGCTACGAGCGAGAGCGGGGCGGCAGCGGGGTGCTGGGCGACCTGGCGTCGCACGGCGTGGACCTGGCCCGTCATCTGCTCGGCGACATCACGTCCCTGACGGCCGACACGGCGATCTTCCTCCCGGAGCGGGCCCGTCCCACCGGCGCCACGGCGGGCCACAGCCGCGCCGCCGGAGGCGAACTCGGCCCCGTCGAGAACGAGGACTACGTCAGCTGCCTGCTGCGCTTCGCCTCCGGGGCGCGCGGCGTCCTGGAGGCCTGCCGGGTCTCGGTCGGCGAGCAGAACAACTACGGCTTCGAGGTGCACGGCACCAAGGGCGCCGTGTTCTGGGACTTCCGCCGCATGAACGAGCTCGGCATCAGCCGGGGCACCACGTACCAGGACCAGTCCGTCACCACCGTCCATGTCGGCCCGGGCCACGGGGAGTTCGCGGCGTTCCAGCCGGGCGCCGCGAACGCCATGGGGTACGACGACCTGAAGGTCATCGAGGCGTACCGGTTCCTCAGGTCGGTCGCCGAGGGCACGCCGCACGGAGCGACGCTCGCGGACGCCGTGCACAGTGCGGCCGCGCTGGACGCGATGGCGCGGTCGGCGCAGAGCGGGAACTGGGCGGAGGTGACCGGGCGGGGGTGACCGGGCGGAAGTCCCCCCGGCCCGGGCCCGGGCTCAGGCGCGATTCCCGCCCTCAGCCCGGGCGGTGCAGCCTTCGGCCCAGGTAGACCTTCACCGGCACGAGGGCGAGCCACATCCACATGATCCTCGGGCCCGTCACCAGGACCAGCGGGACGGTGGCGAGGAAGACGACCACCGACGTGGCGCTGTCGAGAAGGTACAGCGTGGTCGCCGCCTCGGAGGGCCTGTCGTGGCGCAGCCAGGGGCGCCTCGCCAGGACGGCGGCCACTGCGAGGTGGCAGGCGCCCAGCGCGGCGACGGCGCCCGCGTAGACGGCGACCGACACGGACTGCGCGCCGTACTCGGCGAGCAGCCGGGTCGGGAACGGCACCAGGGCCGCGACGCCGAGGCCGACCATCGAGATGCCGATCACCTGGCCGTCGATCTCCCGGACGTCCTGGAAGATCCGCCGGTGGTCACGCCAGAAACTCCCCAGCACCGCGACGCTCAGCGCGTACGCTCCGAGGTCCGGGAGCAGCTCGCCCAGGGCCCGGCGGTAGGCGGCGGGGTCGAGCTCCCGGGGCACGGAGAGATCCAGGACGAGCAGGGTGATGGCGATGGCGAACACACCGTCGACCAGGGTCACCAACCGCTCGGGGCCGCCGTCCGGGCGCGAGGTCCACATGCGCCCGACGGTAGGGGCCGGCACACGGCTCCTCCCGGACCCACGCCCGGCATCGCCCTCGGATCACACGGCCGCCTGCGGGGGCATGTTGTACGGCGTCACCACCTGGATCGCCGACGGCAGGGTCGGCCCCGCCGGCGGCAGCGCGTCGTGGGCGCGCATCACGGTGTGGCAGGCCTCACGCACGTCCTGGCGCAGGTCGTGGTGGAGCACGGCGGACAGCCGGTGCTCGCGCAGCAGACGGGTGTTGTCGTGGTCGAGGTCGTGCGCGACGAACACCGCGCACTCGCGCCCGAGGTCGTCGAAGGCCCGCAGCGTGGCGATGTTGCCACCGCCGATCGAGTACACCGCACGGATGCCGGGGTCGCGTTCCAGAGCGGCCCGGACGAGGTCGTACTGGGTGGCGTCCAGCCCCTGTCCCTCGGCGATCTCGACCAGCGTGCGCTCGGGGTGCCGGGCACGCATGGCGCTGCGGAAGCCCATCTCACGCTCCTCCTCGTTGCGGAAGAAGCCGCTGCTGAGGCTGGTGAGGATGTTGCCCGGGCGCTCCCCCAGCCACTGGCCCATCAGATACGCGGCCGTCGCTCCCGCCGCCCGGTCGTCTATACCGACGTAGGCGAGGCGGGCGCTGGCCGGCAGGTCGGTCACCAGGGTCACGACCGGTACCCCGGCGGCTTCGAGCCGGCCGACCGCGGCGGTGACCTCGGGGACGTCCGGGGCCTTGAGGATCACGCCCTGCGAGCCGCGCCGGGCGATCCGGTCCAGGATCCGTACGAGCTCCCCGGCCGGGCCGGTCTCGCGGAAGTGGAAGCGGGAGCGCAGCACCGCCGGACGCAGCGACGGCAGCTCCGCCTCCAGGGCGGCGCGGATCGCCGTGGTGAACCGCTCGGGTGCCTGCATCACGATGTCGACCATGAACGTGCGGCCGACGAGCCGCACCTGGGTGCGCTGCCGGTCGAGATCGGCGATGGCCTGGCGGACCTCCCGTGCGGTGCTCTCGCGCACGCCTCCCCTGCCGTTCAGCACCCGGTCGACGGTCGCCTCGCTCAGGCCCGCCTGACGTGCGATCTCCCGGATCGGGAACGGGTGGCCCATGCGCCGGCTCCTTGAGGGGTTTTTGATGGCTCGCTGCTGGTTGTTCGAGGGGTTTGTACTGACAAGAATGACAGGGCTGCGTCGCTCCGTGACCCCGAAGGGACGACGATGTCCTTCACTTCCGTCCACCACCGTTCCTGGCTGTCCGAACAGGACTGCGATCTCGACGCGTTCCGCGCGCTGGTCGAGCAGGCCACCGATCCCGCCGACTATCCGCACGCCTCCGCCGTGGAGCGCAACGTGCTCGTCTACGACTGCGGCCTGCTCGAGGGCGACCGGGTGGTCCAGGCCGAGCTGGTGCGGGCGCTCGCCGACGGGCCCGGCATCGTGGTCTTCCGCGGCGCCTTTCCCGACCCCCGGGTCGTGGACCGGGCCACCGACGTGTTCGAGGCGCTGATCGCCGAGCAGCGCGCCTCGGGTGCGGCGGCCGGTGACCACTTCGCCAGACCGGGCGCCAACGACCGGGTGTGGAACGCGCTGGAGAAGGCGGCCCTCTACGACCCGGAGGCGTTCGCCGACTATTACGCGAACGACATCCTGGCCCTGGTGGCCACCGCCTGGCTCGGCCCCGGCTACCAGGTCACCTCCCAGCTCAACGTGGTCAACCCGGGTGGCGCCGCCCAGACCGCGCACCGCGACTACCACCTGGGCTTCCTGTCGAACGAGGTCGCCGCCGCCTACCCGGCGCAGGTGCACCGCCTCTCCCCCGTACTGACGCTCCAGGGCGCGGTCGCGCACCGCGACATGCCCGTGGAGTCCGGGCCGACGATGTACCTGCCGCACTCACAGAAGTACGAGCCGGGCTATCTCGCCTGGCGGCTCCCGGAGTTCCGGGCGTACTTCGACGCGCACCAGGTGCAGCTGCCGCTCGCCAAGGGCGACGCCGTGTTCTTCAACCCGGCCCTCTTCCACGCGGCCGGCACCAACCGCTCCGCGGACATCCGGCGCATGGCCAACCTGCTGCAGGTGTCGTCCGCGTTCGGGCGGGCGATGGAGACAGTGGACCGGGAGGCGGTGGCCAACGCGGTGTACCCGGTCCTCCTCAAGCGCAAGGCCGAAGGCGCCGACCAGGCGTGGCTGGACAACGTGGTCGCGGCGAGCGCCGAGGGCTACCCCTTCCCCACCAACCTCGACAGCGACCCGCCGGTCGACGGCCTGGCCCCGCCCTCGCAGGCGGACCTGGTGCGGCGGGCGCTGCGCGAGGAATGGACGCCGGAGGCGCTCCGATCGGAGCTTCGGACCGGTGCCGAACGGCGAGAGAGCTGAGGAATTCGATGGGACTTCTCGACGACAAGGTCGTCCTGGTCAACGGCGGCAGCCAGGGGGTCGGCGCGGCCATCGCGCGGGCCGCGGTCCGCGAGGGGGCGGTCGTGGCCGTCACCGGGCGGCGCCCGGAGCCCGGCGAGGCGCTGGTGCAGGAGCTGACCGCCGCCGGCGGCAAGGCCCTGTACGTCCGGGCCGACCTGTCGGACGCCGAGCAGGCCAGGGCCTCGGTGGCCCGGGTCGTGCAGACGTACGGCCGGGTCGACTGCCTCGTGAACTCCGCCGGCCTGACGTCCCGGGGAACGCTGCTGGACACCACGCCCGAGCTGTTCGACCAGCACATCGGCATCAACCTCAAGGGCCCGTTCTTCGCGATGCAGGCGGCAGTGGCGGACATGGTGGGGCGCGAGGCGCCCGGCACGATCGTCAACATCATCACGTCGTCGGCGCACGGCGGGCAGCCGTTCCTCGCGCCCTATGTCGCCGCCAAGGCAGGGCTGATCGGCCTGACCCGCAATGCCGCGCACGCGCACCGGTGGGACCGGGTCCGGATCAACGGCCTGAACATCGGCTGGACCGCAACGGAAGGCGAGGACGCCACGCAGAAAGCCTTCCACGGGGCCGGGGACGACTGGCGTGACGAAGCCGCCGCGAAGCTGCCCATGGGCAAGCTCGGCCAGCCGGACGAGATCGCCGACTTCGTGGTCTTCCTGCTGTCGGACCGGTCCGGGGTGGTCACCGGGTCGGTCATCGACTGGGACCAGAACGTGCTCGGTGGACTCGACTGAGCCCTCTCCGCAAGCAACCCTCCCCCTCCTCTAGGAGCAACACCCCCATGCGTATCGGAATCCTCGGCCTCGGCCGCATCGGCGCCTTCCACGCCGAGACCCTCTCCGGACTCGACGCCGTCGACTCCCTCGTCGTCACCGACCCGTTCGCGGACGCCGCCAAGGCCGCCGCCGAGCGGTTCGGGGCCGATGTCGTGGACTCGCCGGAGGCCCTGCTCGCCGCCGGTGTGGACGGCATCGTCGTCGCGGCCGCGACGGACGCCCACCCCGCGCTGATCCTGGCCGGTGTCGAGGCCGGCGTCCCCGTCTTCTGCGAGAAGCCCGTCGCCAGGACCATGGCCGAGGGTGTCGAGGTGCTCAAGGCCGTCGCCGGCCGGGACGTGCCGATCCAGATCGGCTACAACCGCCGTTTCGACACCGGGTTCGTCAACGCCCGCGCCGCCGTGCAGAGCGGTGAGCTCGGCACGCTGCACACGGTCCGCTCGACCACGCTCGACCCGGCGCCCCCGCCGGCCGCCTACATCGCCTCCTCCGGCGGCATCTTCCGCGACTGCTCGGTGCACGACTTCGACATCATCCGCTGGGTGACCGGCCGCGAGGTGACCGAGGTCTACGCCGTCGGCGGCAACCGCGGCGCGGACTTCATCAAGGAGGCCGGCGACGCCGACACCACCGGCGCGATCCTCACCCTCGACGACGGCACCATCGCGGTGGTGTCCAACTCCCGCCACAACGCCCGCGGCTACGACGTCCGCATGGAGATCCACGGCTTCCAGGACTCCATCGCCGTCGGCCTGGAGGACAAGCTGCCGCTGCGCTCGGTCGAGCCCGGGGTGACCTTCCCGGCGGGCACCCCGCACGACTTCTTCATGGACCGCTTCACCGACGCCTACCGCGCCGAACTGACCGCGTTCACCGAGGTCGTGGCCGGCAACCGCCCCTCCCCCTGCACGATCGAGGACGCCCTGGAGGCGGGCTGGATCGCCGACGCGTGCACCCTGTCCCTGCGGGAGCACCGGCCGGTGACGATCGAGGAGGTACGGCAGGCATGAGCGAGACGGGCCGGGAACCCCTGCGCATAGGTGTGCTGGGAGCCGCGCGGATCACCGAACGCTCCCTGATCGACCCGGCCCGGGCGACCGGCCACCGCCTCGTCGCGGTGGCCGCCCGCGACCGCGCCCGCGCCGAGGCGTTCGCCGCCGGGCACGGGGTGGAGCGGGTGGCGTCCTCGTACGCCGAACTGATCGCCGATCCCGAGGTCGACGTCGTCTACAACCCGCTCGCCAACGGCCTGCACGGCCCGTGGAACCTGGCCGCCCTCGCGGTCGGCAAGCACGTGCTGTCGGAGAAGCCGTCGGCGAGCAACGCCGCGGAGGCGGCCGAGGTACGGCAGGCCGCCGAGAAGGCCGGGACGGTCTTCATGGAGGCCTTCCACTACCTCTTCCACCCGGTCACCCGGCGCCTGCACGAGCTGCTGGCCTCGGGCGAACTCGGCGAACTGCGCCACGTCGAGGCCATGGTCGCCATCGCCGCACCGCCGGACACCGACCCGCGCTGGTCCCTGCCGCTGGCCGGCGGCGCCCTGATGGACCTCGGCTGCTACAGCCTGCACGCGCTGCGGATGCTCGCCCCCTGGGCGGGCGGCGCACCGCGCCTGACCGTGGCCCGGGCCGGGGAGCGCGCGGGCGCGCCCGGGGTCGACGAGTGGCTGGACGCCGATCTGGAATTCCCGGGCGGCGCGACGGGCTCGGCCCGCTGCCACATGGCCCACGACGGCCTGGACATGAGCATCCGGATCGTCGGCTCCCGGGGCGAGGCGACGGCCCCGAACTTCGTCCTGCCCCAGCTGGACGACCGCATCGTCATCCGCACCACGCAGGGCGAGCGCACGGAACACCTCGGCACCCGCTCGTCGTACACCTACCAACTGGAGGCGTTCGCTGCCCGGGTGCGGGGCGGTGCTCCGCTGCCGCTGGACGCGGACGACGCGGTGACGACGATGGAACTGATCGACGAGGCCTATCGGGCGGCGGGGTTCGAGCCGCGTCCGCGTACGGCACTCACGGGCTGAGAGAGCGTCGGCGGCGACGATCGGGCGTGTGCTGAGGGCAGTTGACGGTGATGCCCTGGATCGGGCGGTGGGTGCTTGCCTCGCGGACCGGCGCCGTACGGCAGTCGACTCAGCCGGCACCTCCGCGTCACGGCGCGTCACCCTCGTGGGCGGCAAGGCGCTCAAGGAAAGGGCAAACCCGAATACGCACTCCTAATCCTGAGTGGGGCACATATCCCGGACATTCCAGGAATTTAATCAAACCCTCCGGGGTGAATGATCCGAATTGGCGGACCTCCTCAGAAAAGGCACCCGCAATCTTCCGTGAACCAGCCGCCCAATAGATCATTTCATGTACCCTCCAACTGACCAGTGCGCCACAGGAAGTGGCGTCAGGGGGAACAAGGAGGCAGCAACGTGAAGGTCAGGAGACTGATCGGCGTCGGCGTCGCAGCAGTGGCGATAACAGCCATGGCATCCGCACCGGCAACTGCCGATGAGACGGTCACCGGCGGCAACGTGGAAATGGTGATTTTCGGCAGCGGTACGCACGTCAACTCTGTCACCATCCACGGGCTCCCGGAACCCCAAGGCCCTGCCCAGTATCAGCTCACCTATTTCGCCACCACCTCGCCGACCAAGACGCACACAATGATTTGCGGTGGCAGCAGCACCGGGGGCAGCTGCAGTCACAAAATCAAGATCAATGCCACATACGCCAAGGGAGTCGGAATCAGAAGCTGCGGGTCGATCAAGCGTGTCGACAACCAGCAGCTCCTCGGGACTGCCTGCAAGAAGTGGTGATGGAGTAAAGCCTCGCCTGGCGCGGCTTTACTCCACGATGATTGCGGACTTTCCCCCCCGACTGGGAGTCGGGGCGGAAAGTCGTAAGAGGCGTGAGACAGCTTGACCGAGTGCAAGGCCTCGAAGGTCACCTGACACCGGCCAAGTCCAGCGGCGCGGGCGGCCACGTGAAGCGCCTGGCTTCATTCGTCTTCGCACCGACCGCCACTTGCGCGAGCGCCGCGAAGCGGCCGTGGGTGACTGCCGAGAGCGGCAGCGGGCGCCCCAGAATGCCGCCACACCCGCGGCCCCCACACTCACCGGTACAGGGCGGGCTTCTCCACCAACGCCACCTCTACGCGGCCCCCGTCCTGAAGTGCCCGCACGCCCGCCTCGCACACCGCCGCCGCGGCGTAGCCGTCCCAGGTGCTCGGGCCGGTGACCTCGCCGCGGCGGGTGGCGTCGATCCAGGTCTGGATCTCGTGGTCGTAGGCCGTCTCGAAGCGTTCGGTCCAGTCCTGGGCGATGGTGCCGCCCCAGCGGCCGGCCATGTTGGTGACCAGGGCGTGGCCGTCGCCGATGCGGGCGGTGCCGCGTTCGCAGACCACCTCGGCCTGGACCTGGTAGCCGAAGCCGCAGTTGACGAAGATCTCGACGTCGCTGAGGGCTCCGCCGTCGGTCTCGAAGACGACGAACTGGGGGTCCTGCAAGGCGTCCGGGGCGCTGGCGGAGGGGGTGGGGCGCAGCACCGTGACGGCGGTGATCTCGTGGCCCAGCAGCCAGCGGGTCGCGTCGGCCTCGTGGGCGACGGAGTCGCTGATCAGCATGGAGCTGGTGAAGAAGGGCGGGCTGGCGACGTTGCGGTGCCGATTGTGCAGCATGAGCGGACGACCCAGCTGACCCGTCGTCAGCAGGGCCTTCAGCTTCACGTACTCGGGGTCGTAGCGGCGCATGAAGCCGACCTGGACCCGACGGTGGCCGAGTCGCTGTTCGGCTTCGAGGACGCGCAGCGCGGACGACGCGTCGGGGGTGAGCGGTTTCTCGCACAGGACGGGCAGATCGTGCTCGAAGGCGGCGAGGAGGGTGGCTTCGTGGGCCGGGCCCGGGGAGGCGATCAGGACGGCGTCCACGTCGGCCGCCGTCATCGCGGCAGCCGGGTCGGTGTAGGCGGTGCAGCCGTCGACACGGGCGGCGACGGCCTTCGCGCGCTCCGCGTCGACGTCCACGACGGCCGCCACCCGTGCTCCGCTGGTGACTTCGTGGATGCGACGCACATGGTCCGCGCCCATCCTTCCGGTACCGATGACCGCGACTCCCAGAGGGGCACGCTCCGTCATGGCCGTCCTTTCGGGTCGTCAGGCGCCGCAGGACCTCAGGAACTTGCGGGTACGCACCGCGATCGGCAGCGGCTTGTCCGGCTCACAGGGGTACATGTCCTGCTCGACGATGGCGAAGAGGTCCACGCCCAGCTTCTGGGCGGCCGTCAGGACGGGGCCCAGCTCCGGGACACCGGCGGGCGGTTCGCACATCACACCGCGCGCGACGGCCGGGCCGAACGGCATCTCGTTCTCGACGACATCGGCGAGGATCTCCGGGTCGACCTGCTTGAGGTGCAGATAGCCGATGCGCTCGCCGTACGTCTCGATCAGCTTGACGCTGTCGCCGCCGCAGTAGGCGTAGTGCCCGGTGTCCAGGCAGAGGTTGACGGCGTCGGAGTCGGTCGAGTCGAGGAACTGCTCGACGTGCGCCTCGGTGTCGATGTGGGTGTCGGCGTGCGGGTGGACGACGATGTCCAGGCCGTACCGGTCCTTCACCTCGCGGCCGAGGCGCTCCATGCCCGTGGTGAGGTTGCGCCACTGCTCGGTGGTGAGCTCCGGCGCCTCCAGGATCTCCGCGGTCTTGTCGTCGCGCCAGAAGGACGGGATGACGACGAGGTGCCCCGCGTCCATGGCCTGGGTGAGGGCGGCGACCCGGCTGACCTGCTCCCAGGTGGAGTCCCACTCGGAGGGGCCGCGGTGCAGGCCGCAGAAGATGGTGCCGGCGGAGACCTTCAGGTTCCGCTTGGTCACCTCGTCGGTGAGCCGCGCCGGGTCCGTCGGCAGGTAGCCGTACGGGCCGAGTTCGATCCAGGAGTAGCCGGCCTCGGCGACCTCGTCGAGGAAGCGTTCCCAGGGCACCTGCTGGGGGTCGTCGGGGAACCAGACGCCCCAGGAGTCGGGGGCGGAGCCGACCCGGATGCGGTCGAGCGCGAGGGCCATGTCAGGACTTTCCTTCCGAAGAGGTGGCTACGGGCGCGGCGACGTCTCCCTCGTCGGGGAGCTCTTCGACGTCGACGCCGTGTACCTGCGACAACTCGTGCTTGAGAGAGGCCAGTTCGGCGCCGCCGGCCATGTGGTTGGTCAGTTCCTCGAGGGAGACGTCGCTGCGGGAGGCGGACAGTTCCATGGTGCCGAGGCGCAGCACGCTGAAGTGGTCGCCGACCATGTAGGCGTGGTGCGGGTTGTGGGTGATGAAGATGACGCCGAGGCCCTTCTCGCGGGCTGCGGCGATGTACTTCAGCACCACACCGGACTGCTTGACGCCGAGGGCGGCGGTCGGCTCGTCCAGGATGAGGACGCGGGCGCCGAAGTAGACGGCGCGGGCGATGGCGACGCACTGGCGCTGACCACCGGAGAGCGTGCCGATGGGCTGCTCCATGTCGTCCAGGACGATGCCCATGTTGCGCAGTTCCTCGTCCGCGGTCCTCTTCATCGCCTCGATGTCGAGACGGCGCACGGGCCAGGGGCCCTTGGTCATCTCGGAGCCGAGGAAGAAGTTGCGCCACACCGGCATCAGCGGGACGACAGCGAGGTCCTGGTAGACCGTGGCGATGCCCTTGTCGAGGGCCTCGCGCGGGGTGGAGAAGCGCACCGGCTCGCCGTCGACGAGGAATTCGCCCTCGGTGTGCTGATGCAGTCCCGAGATGATCTTGATGAGGGTGGACTTGCCGGCGCCGTTGTCGCCGAGGACGCAGGTCACCCTGCCGGGGTGGACTTCGAGGCTCACGCCGTGCAGGGCACGGATGTTGCCGTAGGACTTGCCCGCGGCCTTCAGCTCGATCACGGGACGCTCGTCCGCGGGCCGGGAGTCCTTCAGAACGGCCCCGTGGGTGCCGGTGGAGTTGCTTGTCATGCCGATCACCTCCGGGTCGCTTGCTTGCGGACCCACAGATTGACGAGGGTGGCGCCTACGAGCATCACGCCGAGGAAGGTCTTGAACCAGTCGGGGTTCCAGGTGGCGTAGACGATGCCCAACTGGACCAGGCCGAACATGAACGCGCCGAAGACCGGGCCGATGATCGTGCCGTAACCGCCGGTCAGCAGACAGCCGCCGACCACCGCCGCGGCGATGTAGATCAGCTCGTTGCCCACGCCCTCACCGGACTGCACGGTGTTGTACTGGAACAGGTTGTGCATGCCGACGAACCAGGCGCCGAAACCGACCAGCACGAACAGCGAGATCTTGGTGAAGTTCACCGGGACGCCGACGGCGCGGGCGCTGTCCTTGTTGCCGCCGACCGCGAAGATCCAGTTGCCGTACTTGGTGCGCAGCAGGACCCACGTGGCCAGCGCCGCGAAAGCCAGCCACCACAAGACGGTGATCTTGACGTTGACTCCGCCGACGTCGAAGGACGAGGCGAACAGGGCCTTGGCCTGGTCGAAGCCGTCCATGTCGCTGATGTCGTCCGTGGCGACGTTGCCGGTGACCAGCTTGGTCACCGCCAGGTTCACGCCCTGCAGACCCATGAACGTGCCCAGGGTGACCAGGAAGCTCGGCAGCCCGGTCTTCACCAGCAGCCAGCCGTTGAAGAAGCCGATCGCAAGCGACACCACCAGGGCCGCGATCACGCCGACCCAGACGTTCAGGGTCAGCTCGAAGGCGGTCATGCTCGCCGTCAGCGCCGATGCGACCGGCGCGACGCCGGAGGACAGGTCGAACTCGCCGCCGATCATCAGCAGCGCCACGGGCAGGACCATGATCCCGATGGTCGACGCTTGGTAGAGGACCGTCGACATCGAACTGCCCTGGCGCAAGGTCGGCGCCATGATCAGGAAGAAGACCAGGATGGCCAGGGCGCCGAGGAAGACGCCCACCTCGGGCCGAGCGAGCAGTCTCAGCACCAGGGAGCGCTGCTGGGTCCGCCCGTCCTTCTCCTTGCCCGGGCCGGAGACCGGCGGTGAAGTCACCGCCGGCTCAGCCTGCTGGGTCATGCTCATCACCGGGTGCCCTTCGCGGCGAACTCGGCGATCTTGTCGACGTTGGACTTGTCGACGAAGGCCGGGCCGGTCAGCACGGGCTGCTCGCCGCCGCCGCTGTAGTTGCCGTTGTTCTTGTAGAGCCACAGACCGTCGACGGCCAGGTAACCCTGCAGATAGGGCTGCTGGTCCACCGCGAACTGGATGTCGCCGCTCTTGACGGCCTTGATGAGTTCCTTGTTGAGGTCGAAGGTCGCGACCTTCGCCTTGCTGCCTGCATCACTCACCGACTGCACCGCGGTCAGCGCGAACGGGGCTCCGAGCGTGACGACGTAGTCGATGGAGGAGTCCTGCTTCAGCTTGGCGGTGAGCGTCGACTTCACCGACGGCTTGTCCGCGCCGTTGACGTTCTGGACGTCGAGCTTGCCGTCGAAGGTCTTCTCCACGCCGTCGCAGCGCTGGGTGAGACCCACGTTGCCCTGCTCCTGGATGACACAGAGGGCGTGCTTCGCACCGACCTCGTTGAGCTTCTTGCCGAAGGCCTCGCCCGCGACGGACTCGTCCTGGCCGAAGAACTCCAGCATGTTGAACTGCTTCCAGTCGCTCAGGCCGGAGTTGAGGCCGACGACGGGTATGCCGGCCTTGTCCGCCTTGCCTATGACGCCCTTCATGGCGTCCGGCTTGGCGAGTGTGACCGCGATGCCGTCGACCTTCTGGTCGATCGCGGTCTGGACCAGGTTGGCCTGGTTGCCCGCGTTCGGGTCGGCGGAGTAGATGAGCTTGATGTTGTCCTTGGCGGCCGCGGCCTCGGCGCCCTTGCGGACGGTGTCCCAGAAGGTGTCGCCGGGCGCCTGGTGCGTGACCAGGGCGACGGTCATGCGCGGCGTGGTCGCCTTGCCCGCCGAGGCGTCCGCCGCGCCTTCCTCGGACTTCTTGCCTCCGGAACTGCTGGAACAGCCGGCGAGGGTCAGGGCCGCTGCCGCGGCCACGGCGACGACGGGCGCGAACCTGCGAGAGCGGGGGTGAGAAGAGCGGTCCATCTTTCCTGGCACCTCACTGTGCTACTGCGGGGGAAAGGAAGGGATCACGAAGGGATCCGTGGTCCCGGAGCCTTACGGAGTCCGGATCATGATGCCGCAAACCGACTGTTGCGATGGCACGGGATACAAGTCCCTGCCGCGCCCGCTGTCAATACTTTGTCAAGACATCATTTCACGAGCAGGTCCGAATGTAAGTACAAACTATTGACAGCACCGCCCTCCGCGACCTACACCTGGGAGGCGGCAGGTCCCGTGGATCCACGCCCTCACCGTGTCAGGGCGCTTCAGGACCCGCATCCCCAGCTTCCCGAGGAGGTCGCGCATGGCCGAGCCAGCCCAGTATTTCGATGTGATCACGATGGGTCGCATCGGGGTCGACCTCTACCCCCTGCAAACCGGGGTCCCCCTGGCCGAAGTGGAGACCTTCGGGAAATTCCTGGGAGGTTCGGCGGCCAACGTGGCGGTCGCCGCGGCCCGCCTCGGACGCCGGACGGCGGTGATCACACGCACCGGCGACGACCCCTTCGGCACCTACCTGCACGAGGAGCTGAAGGGCTTCGGCGTCGACGACCGCTGGGTCACCCCGGTCGGCGCGTACCCGACGCCGGTCACGTTCTGCGAGATCTTCCCGCCGGACGACTTCCCGCTGTACTTCTACCGCCGCCCCAAGGCCCCGGATCTGGAGATCCACACCGACGAGCTGGACTTCTTCGCCATCCGCGGCGCCCGGATCTTCTGGATCACCGGCACCGGCCTGAGCGAGGAGCCGAGCCGCTCCGCCACGCTCGCGGCCCTCAAGGCCCGCGACAAGTCGGGGATCACCGTCTTCGACCTCGACTGGCGGCCGATGTTCTGGCGCGACCCCGAGGAGGCCCGCCCGTACTACCGCGAGGCCCTGCGCCACGCCACGGTCGCGGTCGGCAACCTCGACGAGTGCGAGATCGCCACCGGCGTGCGCGAGCCGCAGGCATGCGCGGACGCGCTGCTGGAGGCCGGCGTGGAGCTGGCCGTCGTCAAGCAGGGCCCCAAGGGGGTGCTCGCCGTGCACCGCGACGGCAGCCGGGCCGAGGTGCCGCCGGTGCCCGTCGAGGTGGTCAACGGCCTGGGCGCGGGTGACGCCTTCGGTGGCTCGCTCTGCCACGGTCTGCTCGCCGGCTGGGACCTGGAGCGGACCATGCGCCACGCCAACGCCGCCGGCGCCCTCGTCGCCTCGCGCCTCGCCTGCTCCTCCGCGATGCCCACCGAGTCCGAGGTCGCGGACCTCCTCGCCGGGGTGCCGTCGCCGAGCACGAGCCACTGAAACGGAGCCTTCCTTGAACATCGGCATCCCCGACCTCACCACGGTCAGAGCCCGCAGTCCCGAGGCCGTCGCGGAGGCGGCGGCCCGCCGGACGCGCCGACCGTTGATCGGCGACAGCGGCCGGCTGATGATCGTGGCCGCCGACCATCCGGCGCGCGGCGCCCTCGGGGTCGGCGACCGGCGCCTGGCCATGGCCAACCGCGCGGACCTGCTGGAGCGGCTGTGCACCGCGCTGTCACGGCCGGGCGTGGACGGGGTGCTCGCCACCGCCGACATCCTGGAGGACCTCCTGCTCCTCGGTGTCCTCGACGACAAGGTTGTCATGGGCTCCATGAACCGCGGCGGTCTGGCCGGGGCGTCCTTCGAGATGGACGACCGCTTCACCGGCCACCGCGCCGAGGACATCGCCCGGCTCCGCTTCGACGCGGGCAAGCTCCTGGTCCGCATCGACTACGACGACCCGGGCTCGCTGACCACGCTGGAGTCCACCGCGCGGGCGATCGACGCCATGGCCGAGCGCCGACTGCCCCTGTTCGTCGAGCCGTTCATCTCCCGGCGGGTCGACGGCACGGTCCGCAACGACCTGTCCGCCGAGGCCGTCACCCGGTCCGTCGCCATAGCGTCCGGGCTCGGCGGCACCTCCGCCTACACCTGGCTGAAGCTGCCCGTCACCGACGACCCGGACGACATGGCCGAGGTGCTGGAGACCTCCACCCTGCCGGTCGTGCTGCTCGGCGGCGAGGTGGGCGAGGACCAGGAGGGCGCCTACGAACGCTGGCGCAAGGCCCTGCGGCTGCCCACCGTCCAGGGCATGGTCGTCGGGCGGTCGCTGCTCTACCCGGCCGGGGGCAGCGTGGAAGAGGCCGTGGACACGGCCGTCGGTCTGCTGTGATCCGGAGGATGCAATGACGTACCACCTTCCCGCCGGCAAGGCCCTCGGCGGCCCCTACGCCGTCGACGTCACGCCCGAGAAGGCCGGCTGGGGCCACTCCAGTCTGCGGGTCCTGGAGCTGCCGCCCGGTGGCGCGCACTCCTTCGACACCGGTGACAGCGAGTGGATCGTCGTCCCGCTGAGCGGCGGCTGCACGGTCGCCGCGGCGGACGACTTCGGCCAGGAGACGTTCGAACTCCAGGGCCGCGCCGACGTGTTCAGCGGCGTCAGCGACTTCGCGTACGTGCCGCGCGACGCCAGCGCGACGGTGACGTCCGTCGGCGGCGGCCGGTTCGCGCTGACCGGCGCACGCTGCACCCGCCGGCTGCCCGCGCGCTACGGCCCGGCGTCCGAGGTGCCGGTGGAGCTGCGGGGCACCGGGAACTGCTCCCGGCAGGTCAACAACTTCGGTGCGGCCGGGGTCTTCGAGTGCGACAAGCTCATCGCGGTCGAGGTGATCACCCCCGGCGGCAACTGGTCGTCGTTCCCGCCCCACAAGCACGACGAGCACCGGCCCGGCGAGGAGTCCGTGCTGGAGGAGATCTACTACTTCGAGTTCGCCGGCCACGACGGCGTCCCCGGCCTCGGCTACCAGCGCGTCTCCCCGTCCGGCCCGGGCCGGGACACCGACGTGCTGGCGGAGGTGCGCGACGGCGACGTCGTCCTCATCCCGGACGGCTGGCACGGGCCCTCGATGGCCACGCCCGGCCACCACATGTACTACCTCAACGTCATGGCGGGCCCGGAGGCCGAGCGCGCCTGGCTGATCTGCGACCACCCCGACCACGCCTGGGTCCGCGACACCTGGCCGGACCAGCCGGTCGACCCCCGGCTCCCCCTCTACACCGCCCCGGAGACCTCCGCATGAGCGCCCCCACCCGCAGACTGACGACCGCCCAGGCGCTGGTCCGGTTCCTGTCCGCCCAGTACACCGAGCGCGACGGCGTGCGCCGCCGGCTGATCGCCGGGACCTGGGGCATCTTCGGCCATGGCAACGTCGCCGGGGTCGGCCAGGCGCTGATGGAGGCAGGCATCGGGCCGGACGCCGTCATGCCGTTCCACCAGGGCCGCAACGAGCAGTCCATGGTGCACGCGGCCGTCGGCTACGCCCGGCAGCTGAACCGCCTGTCCGCGCAGGCGGTGACGACCTCGATCGGCCCGGGCGCCACCAACCTGGTCACCGGCGCCGCCCTGGCGACGATCAACCGTCTGCCGGTGCTGCTCCTGCCCGGCGACTACTTCGCCTCGCACGCCCCCGACCCGTTGCTCCAGCAGCTGGAGCACCCGGTCGAGGCCGACGTGTCGGTCAACGACACGCTGCGCCCGGTGTCGAGGTACTTCGACCGGATCACCCGCCCCGAGGCGCTGATCCCCTCGGCGCTCCAGGCGATGCGGGTGCTCGCCGACCCGGCCGAGACCGGCGCCGTCACCCTCGCCCTGCCGCAGGACGTGCAGGCGGAGGCGTACGACTGGCCGGAGGAGTTCTTCGCCGAGCGGGTCTGGTACGTACGGCGCCCCGCGCCGGACCCGGTGGAGCTGGCGGCCGCCGTCGAGGCGATCAGGTCGGCGGAACGGCCGCTGATCGTGGCGGGCGGCGGCGTGCACCACAGCGAGGCCGAGCAGGCGCTCAAGGCGTTCGTGGAGGCCACCGGCATCCCCGTCGCCTCCACCCAGGCCGGCAAGGGCTCGCTCCGCCACGACCACCCCGCCGACCTCGGCGGCATCGGCCACACCGGCACCGCGGTCAGCGACGAACTCGCCCGCACCGCCGACCTGGTGATCGGCGTCGGCACCCGCTACACCGACTTCACCACCGCCTCCGGCACGCTCTTCCAGCACCCCGGCGTGCGGTTCCTGAACCTCAACATCACCGCCTTCGACGCCCACAAGCTGGCGGCGCGGACGCTGGTGTGCGACGCCCGGTCCGGCCTGGAGAAGCTGATCAAGGGGCTGGCCGGACACCGCCTGCCGCAGGCCTACGAGGCCGAGTACCGCGCCGGCAAGGAGCGTTGGGACGAGGTCGTCGAGGCCGCCTACCGGGCCGGCGACGAGAACGCGGTCCCGACCCAGACACAGGTGCTCGGCGCGCTGGACGCGGCCGTCGGCGACGACGACGTGGTGATCAACGCGGCCGGTTCGCTCCCCGGCGACCTGCACAAGCTGTGGCGCTCCCGCAGCCCGCGCCAGTACCACCTGGAGTACGGCTACTCCTGCATGGGCTACGAGATCCCGGCCGGCATCGGCGTCCAGCAGGCCGCCCCGGGCACCCCGGTGTGGGCGCTGGTCGGCGACGGCACCTACCTGATGATGCCGACGGAGATCGTCACCGCCGTCCAGGAGGGTCTGCCGCTCAACATCGTCCTCCTCCAGAACCACGGCTACGCCTCGATCGGGGGCCTGTCGGAGGAGACCGGCGGGGAGCGGTTCGGCACCGCCTACCGCTTCCGGGCCGCCGACGGCACCTTCACCGGCGCCCCGCTGCCCGTCGAC
Organism: Streptomyces massasporeus; assembly: GCF_014648995.1. Taxonomy (GTDB): domain Bacteria; phylum Actinomycetota; class Actinomycetes; order Streptomycetales; family Streptomycetaceae; genus Streptomyces; species Streptomyces massasporeus. The sequence goes on from NZ_BMSE01000001.1 coordinate 564,571, forward strand.
CTGGCCGCCAACGCCGCCAGCCTCGGCATGGACGTGCTGCGCGCCAAGACGGTGCGCGAGCTGCGCGATGCGCTGGCCGCGGCGCGTGAATCGGACCGGCCGACGTGCGTGTACGTCGAGACGGACCCGGCCCCGACCGCTCCCCCGGCCGAGGCCTGGTGGGACGTGCCGGTCGCCCAGACCGCCTCCCGGGAGGCGGCCGTCGAGGCCCGCGAGCGCTACGACCGCCAGGTCGCGGGCCGCCGCCGCCACCTCTGAACTCCCCCCGGAACTCAAGCTCCACGAAAGGCCCTTGCGCACCATGAAGACCATCACCCACTGGATCGACGGCAAGCCCGTCGAGGGCAGCTCCGGCCGGTTCGGCCCCGTCTACGATCCGGCGACCGGCGCCCAGGAGAAGCAGGTCGCGTTCGCCTCCGTCGACGAGGTCGACGCCGCGGTCGCCTCCGCCAAGGCCGCCTTCGCGAGCTGGGGTGAGTCCTCCCTGGCCAAGCGCACGGCGATCCTGTTCAAGTACCGCGAGCTGCTGGACGCCCACCGCGACGAGATCGCCGAGCTGATCACCGCCGAGCACGGCAAGGTGCACTCCGACGCGCTCGGCGAGGTCGCGCGCGGCATGGAGATCGTGGAGCTGGCGTGCGGGATCTCCGTCCAGCTCAAGGGCGAGCTGTCCACCCAGGTCTCCACCCGGGTCGACGTGGCCTCGATCCGCCAGCCGCTGGGCGTGGTCGCAGGCATCACGCCGTTCAACTTCCCGGCGATGGTGCCGATGTGGATGTTCCCGCTGGCGATCGCCTGCGGCAACACCTTCGTGCTGAAGCCCTCGGAGAAGGACCCGTCGGCCTCCTTCCGGCTGGCCGAGCTGGCCACCGAGGCGGGTCTGCCGGAGGGAGTCCTGAACATCGTGCAGGGCGACAAGACGGCCGTGGACCGCCTCCTGGAGCACCCGGACATCGAGGCGGTGTCCTTCGTCGGCTCGACGCCGATCGCCAAGTACATCCAGCGAGCGGCCGTCGAGCACGGCAAGCGGGTGCAGGCCCTCGGCGGCGCGAAGAACCACATGCTGGTGCTGCCCGACGCCGATCTGGAACTCGCCGCCGACCAGGCGATCAACGCCGCGTACGGCTCGGCGGGCGAGCGCTGCATGGCCGTGTCGGTGGTCGTGGCCGTCGGTGACATCGGTGACGAACTGGTCGGCAAGATCGCCGAGCGGGCGAAGAACCTGAGGATCGGCCCCGGCGACGACCCGGCCTCGGAGATGGGCCCGCTGATCACGCGCGAGCACCGCGACAAGGTGGCGTCGTACGTCTCCTCGGCCGCCGAGCAGGGCGCGGAGGTCGTGGTCGACGGCACGGGCTTCTCGGTGGAGGGCCATGAGGACGGCTTCTTCCTCGGTGTCTCCCTGCTGGACCGGGTGCCGCTGACGGCGGACGCGTACCAGGACGAGATCTTCGGCCCGGTGCTGGCGGTCGTCCGTGCGGAGACGTACGAAGAAGCCATCCAGCTGATCAACTCCTCACGCTGGGGCAACGGCACCGCGATCTTCACCCGGGACGGCGGCGCGGCCCGCCGCTTCCAGCTGGAGGTCAAGGCCGGCATGGTCGGCGTCAACGTCCCGATCCCGGTCCCCGTCGGCTACCACTCCTTCGGCGGCTGGAAGGACTCGCTCTTCGGCGACCTGCACATCTACGGCAACGACGGCATCGCCTTCTACACCCAGGGCAAGGTCATCACCACGCGCTGGCCGGACCCGTCCGACGGCGGCATCAACCTCGGTTTCCCGAGCAACTCCTGACACCCGTAGGGGGGTTCGTCCATGGCGAAGACAGGTGACCGGGCCCGTACCACGGCCGCCGCCGCGCTCGGCTCGCTGGACTTCGCGCTGGAACGGGGCAGTCCCGTGCCGCTCTACCACCAGCTCGCGCAGCAGCTGGAGGCGGCGATCGAGCACGGGGTCCTCGCCCCGGGGAACCTCCTGGGCAACGAGGTCGACCTGTCCGTGCGCCTCGGCCTGTCCCGACCCACCGTCCGCCAGGCCATCCAGTCCCTCGTCGACAAGGGGCTGCTGGTCCGGCGGCGCGGGGTGGGCACGCAGGTGGTGCACAGCCAGGTCAAACGCCCGCTGGAACTGAGCAGCCTCTACGACGACCTGGAGACGGCGGGGCAGGCGCCGACCACCGAGGTCGTGCGCAACGAGGTCGTCCCGGCCTCCTGCGACGTGGCGGCCGCCCTCGGCATGCCGGAGGGTCACGAGGTGACCGTCCTGGACCGGCTGCGCCGCACCCACGGCCGACCGGTGGCGCTGCTGCGCAACCACCTGCCGGTGTCCCTGCTGGACCTGGACAGCGCCCGCCTGGAGTCGACCGGCCTGTATCGCATGATGCGCTCGGCGGGCATCACCCTGCACAGCGCCCGCCAGACCGTCGGCGCCCGCGCGGCGACCGCCGGGGAGGCGTCCCGCCTGGACGAGCAGGAGGGCGCGGCGCTCCTCACGATGCACCGCACGGCGTACGACGACACGGGGCGCCCGGTCGAGTACGGAACGCACATCTACCGTGCCTCGCTCTACACCTTCGACTTCCAGTTGCTGGTCCGGCCTTGACCGGACTCGGGGGTCGGGTGCAAAGTCGTACATATACACCGTAAACATACGGTTCTTCGACCGCACCCGAAGCGGGAGTCACGGCATGGCCCGCAGGAACCAGTTGCCGACCGCTCGAGGAGGATCCTCATGGGCCCCTTCGACCGTCCTTGTGACCGGCGGAGCCGGTTTCATCGGCAGCCACACCTGCGTGGAACTGCTGGACCACGGTTACGAGGTGATCGTGGTCGACGACTACACCAACAGCACACCCCAGGTGTTCGCCCGGGTGGAACGGATCGCCGGCCGCTTCGTCGGCGCCGTGTACGAGCTGGACATCCGTGATCGGCACGCCCTCTCGGCCGTCTTCGACCGACACTCCGTGGACGCCGTCGTGCACTTTGCCGCGCACAAGGCGGGGGGTCTGTCGACACGGATGCCCGTTGCGTACTACGACACCAACGTGGGCGGCACCACCGCCCTGCTGCGGACCATGCACGAGCACGGGGTGCACCGGCTGGTCTACCCGTCCTCCTGCTGGGTCTACGGCGACGCGGGCGGGGGGCCGCTCGACGAGACCACTCCCGTCCGTCCCGGCACCCCGTACGCGGCCTCCAAGTGGATCTGCGAGCAGATTCTCGCGGACGTCTGCCGCCGTCACCCCGAGTACGCCGTGCTGTGCCTGCGCTATCCCATCCCGGCCGGGGCCCATCCGAGCGGACTCCTCGGCGAGGAGCCGCGCCACACACCGCAGAACCTGATGCCGTACGTCGCGCAGGTGGCGGTCGGCCGGCGCGAGAAGCTCACCGTTTACGGCGCCGACTACCCGACCCGCGACGGCACCGGGATCCGGGACTACCTGCATGTCATGGACGTCGTGGAAGCACACCGTGTGGCACTCGACCATCTGACCGACGAGCCGGGCATGCAGGTGTTCAACCTGGGTGCGGGCGCGGGCCGTTCGGTCCTCGACGTGGTCGGCTTGTTCTCCCGGGCCTCCGGCAGGCCCATCCCGTACGAGGTCGGGCCCCGCCGCCCCGGGGACGTCGCCGAGCTGGTCACCGACGCGACGGCCGTCAACCGTGCCTGGGGCTGGCGCCCCACCAGGGATCTCGCAGACGTGTGCCGGGACGCCTGGCGCTTCCAGCGGCTCAACCCGCACGGTTACACGGACACCGCGCGGCCGCCGGAGACCGAGGAGTAGGCCGCCGTGCGGCCCCCGCCGAGCGGCAGAGGCGGCCCGGCCCGACGCCTGCCGGCCGGTTACGTCGCGGCGGCCGGCCTCCTGACCGTTGCGTACCTGTCCGTTCCCGTCCTGCGCACGCCGCTGTGGGCCCTGGTCGGGCTGGCGGGAGCCGCGGCCGTCCTGACCGGAGTGCGGGTCCACCACCCCCCTCGGCCCCGCCCGTGGCTGTTCCTCGCCGCCGGGCTGCTGGCCTTCACCGCGGGCGGCACCTTCGCCCAGGCGCAGGAAACGTACTTCTCCGCGCCGCACCCGTTCCCGTCCTGGGCGGACGCCTGCCACCTCGCCGTGTATCCGCTGTTCGCCCTGGGCCTGTCCGGTCTGCTGCGCTACCGCTGGACGGGCCGTGACCTGCCCGGACTGCTCGACGGCCTGGTCATCACCGGCGGGCTCGCGCTGCCGGTGTGGGTCTACCTGGTGCAGCCGCTGGCCCGGGCGGAGGGGCTGACCTGGCAGCAGCGCGCGATCAGTGCCGCCTGTCCGCTCGGGGGCATCCTGGTGCTGGCCCTGCTGGTCCGGCTGCTCTCGCGGTGCCCCTCCCCGGGCACCAACCGGGCCGCCCAGTTGCTCACCCTGGGCGCGCTCACCCTGCTCGGCTTCGACATCGCCCTCGGCGTCCTCCGGTTCAACGGCTCCTGGCAGGCGGGCCCCCTGCTGGACATCGGGGGCATCGTGTTCTGCACCGCCTGGGGCCTGGCCGCGCTGCACCCCTCGATGGCCCGGCTGACCGCCCCGGACTCGCCACCCCAGTCCCTCCTGCCGCCCCGGCCGCGGCTGCTGCTGCTCGCCACCGCGACCCTGGTCCCGCCCGCCATCCTCGCTCACGAGGAGAGCGACGGCCTGGACTACGACGCGACGGTGCTGGCCGCGTTCTCCGGCGCGCTGTTCCTGCTGGTGATCGTCCGGCTCGCCCTGATGGTCGTCGCGCATCGCCGGGCCATGACCCGGGAGCTGGCCCTGCGCACCGCGGCCGCCGCCATGATGGAGGCCTGCTGGCCCGAGGGGATCGCGCGGGCCTGCGACAGGGCGGTCACCTCCCTGTTCGGACCGGCGGGCCGGCACGTGACACTCCTGCTGTCGGCCCAGGAGGCTCAGGACCTGTACGCCCGGCTGGAGCGCTGCCCCGCCTGGGCCGGCGCCACAGCTCCGGCACGGGGCGGGCCGGCCGTGGCGGCCCGCAGCCGCACGGTCATCGTCCCGACCGCCGTGCTGGGGCCGGAGCTCGCCGCCCGGCTCGGCAAGCTGCCCACCGCGCTCCTGTGCCCCATGGTCCAGCCCGAGCAGCCGGCCGGCGGTGAGCTCCCGGGAGCACTGCTGGCGGCCGGCTCTGAGCGGCAACTCACCGAGATGCGCGGCTCTTTGGAGCTCCTCGCCTCGCACGCCGGGCTCACGACGGAACGCATCGCGCTGCGGCGGGAGGTCATCCGCAAGGAGAGCGAGGCCTACTTCCGCACCCTGGTGCACAACGCCTCGGACGTCATCCTCATCGTCAACGACGACACCACCGTCCGCTACGCCAGCCCCTCCGCGCCGACCGTGTTCGGCCGCACCGAACTCGCCGGGACACCGCTGCCCGATCTGGTGGACGCCCAGGAGCGGGACCAGGTCGTGCACACTCTGAAGGCCGTGCACGGCGACGGGCGGCAGGAAGCCCACGACCACTGGCGGGTGCCCCGGGACGCGGTCCACATCGAGGTGGAGGTGCGTTGCCGGGACCTGCGGCACGACCCGACCGTGGGCGGTCTGGTCGTCACCCTGCGGGACATCACCGAGCAACGGCAGCTGGAGCACGAACTCACCCAGCGGGCCTTCCACGACTCCCTCACCGGCCTGCCCAACCGCACTCTGCTGCTGGAGCGGACCGGACGCGCACTGCGCCGGGGCCACCGGGAGTCGACGACCACCTGTCTGCTCTTCATCGACCTGGACGACTTCAAGATCGTCAACGACACACTCGGTCACTCGGTCGGCGACCGGTTGCTGTGCGCCGTGGCCGAGCGCCTGTCGGGGACACTGCGGCGCACCGACACCGCCGCCCGGCTCGGCGGCGACGAGTTCGCCGTGCTGATCGAGGACGCGGAGCAGCCCATGGACGCCGAGGTGCTGGCCGCGCACGTGGTCCGGACGCTCAGCCGGCCGTTCCACCTGGCGGTGGAGTCGGTGAGCGTCTCGGCCAGCGTGGGCGTGGCCACGGCCAAGGACAGCACGGACGCGGGAGAACTGCTCGCGCTCGCCGACCTGGCCCTCTACGCCGCCAAGGCGTCCGGCAAGCGCACCTGGCGCCGGTTCCAGCCCCAGCAGCGGATCCGTGTCGTGGAGCGCCACGCCTTGCAGGTCCGGCTTGACCAGGCCATCCGCAAGGAGGAGTTCGGGCTGTGCTACCAGCCGGTGGTGGACATCGCCGAGGGCCGCGTCGTGGGCTTCGAGGCCCTGGCCCGATGGCCCGAACGGGGACCCGATCCGGTTCCGCCGGGCCAGTTCATCCCGCTGGCCGAGGAGACCGGGCACATCTCGACCCTCGGCGCGTGGGTGCTGCGCAGATCCACCGCCGACATCGCCCGGCTCCAGCACCGCACGCCGCAGTTCGACCCGCCCTACCTCAGTGTCAACGTGTCCACGCGGCAGTGGCGGGACACCAACTTCCTGGACGAGGTGTGCACGGCTCTGGACACCACTGGCCTCGCCCCGGGCACACTCCAGCTGGAACTCACCGAGTCGGTGCTCATGCAGCGGACCGAGCAGATCGACGCGCAGATCCAGGCACTGAAGGACCGCGGGGTGCGCATCGCGGTAGACGACTTCGGCACCGGGTTCTCCTCCCTGCGCTACCTGCGGGACTTCCCCATCGACGTGCTCAAGATCGACAAGTCCTTCATCGACGGCATCCCGCACGACCCCCAGCAGCTCGCCCTGGTGGAGGGCATCGTGCATCTCGCCGACACGCTCGGCCTCCAGGTGATCGCCGAGGGCATCGAGGACCAGCCGCAGCGGGAACTGCTGGGGCACATCGGCTGCCTCTACGGGCAGGGCTTCCTGTTCGCACGGCCGCTCACGGTGGAGCAGGGTGAGGCGGTGCTGCGGGAGCGCAACGACGGCGGACGGGCGGAGGGCTGAGGGCCGGCTTCAGTGCCGTCCCGCCCCGGGTCCGCGCGGTTCCAGGCGGAGGGCGACGACAGGCCGAACGCGGTCTCGACCAGTGCGATGTGGCTGAACGCCTTGGGCGCGTTGCCCAGCTGACGGCCGGTGTCCGGGTCCCACTGCTCGGCCAGCAGCCCGACGTCGTTACGGACCGTGAGGACCCGCTCGAAGGCCTCCCGGGCCTGCCGGCGACGCCCCGTGGCGGCGAGGGCGTCGGCGTACCACAGGGAGCAGGACACGAACGTGCCCTCGGCGCCGTCCGCGGCCTCGGGCAGGGTGCCGTCCGGGGTGCAGCGGCGGAGGAAGCCGCCGTGCCCGAGGCGCGCCAGGGCCCGCACGGTGCCGCGCACCCGTTCGTCGTGGGCGGGCAGGAACCCGACCCGGGGGATCAGCAGCGCCGAGGCGTCCAGGCCGGGTGCGCCGTAGGACTGCACGAAGGAGCGCTGCGCGGTGTCCCAGCCCTCCCGGCAGACCTCCCGGTGCACCTCGTCCCGCATGGCCTGCCACTCCCCGGAGGAGCCGTTGCGCCCGAGCAGCTCGCCCATGCGCACGGCTCGGTCGGCGGCCACCCACGCCATGACCTTGGAGTGCACGAACTGCCGGCGCGCCCCGCGCTCCTGCCACAACCCCTGGTCCGGTTCGCGCCAGTGCCGCAGCAGAAAGCCCATGAGGGACTCGACCAGGTCCCACACGTGTGCGGGCATCGGGATCCCGGCGCGCAGCGACAGCCACAGTGTGTCCATGACCTCGCCGTAGACGTCCAGCTGAAAGGTGCTCACCGCCGAGGTGCCGAACCGCACGGGCCGCGAGCCCTCGTAGCCGGGCAGCCAGGGCGCCTCGGTCTCCGGCAGCAGCCGCTGCCCCTTGACGCCGTAGACGGTCTGGAGATCGGCGGGGTCTCCGGCGACGGCCCGCACCAGCCAGTCCAGCCAGGCCGTGGCCTCGTCCCGGTAGCCGCTGCGCAGCAGGCAGGACAGGGTCCGTGAGGAGTCGCGCAACCAGCAGAACCGGTAGTCCCAGTTGTTCTGGCCGCCGATACAGCCGGGCAGTGAGGTGGTGGGGGCGGCGACGATGCCACCCGTGGGGGCGTAGGTGAGGGCCTTGAGGGTGATGAGGGAACGCACCACGGCGTCCCGCCACGGGCCCTGGTAGCGGCACCGGACGGCCCAGCGCCGCCAGAAGTCGGCGGTCTCCTTCTGGGCGGTCTCCGCCGGGACGGACATGGGCGAAGGGGGCGCGGACCGGTACGACGGCGTCCACCCCAGCGTGAGGCCCATCCGGCGTCCGGCCGTCAGCGTGAACTCCCAGACGGTGGCGTCCTCGTCGCCCCGGTCGCGGACATGCCCGTCGCGGCCGAGCCAGACGGCGTCCGGGCCGGCGACCGCGACGGTGCAGTGGCCGACGTCCCGGACCCAGGGCACGACGCGGCCCTGGTGGAAGCGCAGGCGCAGTTCGCTGCGCAGGTCCACCGTGCCGGACAAGCCCTCGACCAGGCGGACGATGCACGGCACGTCGGCACGCGGCGGCATGAGGTCCGTGACCCGCACCGTGCCCGTGGGGGTCTCCCAGACGGAGTCCAGGACCAGTGTGTCGGGCCGGTAGGAGCGGCGAGTGCACCGGCCGCCGGACACGGGGGCGAGACGCCAACGCCCGTTGTCCTCGGTGCCCAGCAGAGCCGCCAGGCAGGCCGGGGAGTCGAAACGGGGCAGACACAGCCAGTCGACCGACCCGTCCCGGCCGACCATGGCGGCCGTCTCCAGATCGCTGATGAGGGCGTAATCCTCGATGAGCGCATTCATGATCTCGGGATCACGCCGTCATGCACTTTGCCACTTCTCACGATACGCCGGTCGAACCAGGACCGCCCTTGACCTCAGGGGCAAATGGGGCAAGATGTATGTATACACCGTAAATATATGGCGTCATGCTCACGGCGCCGCACGCGGAGACATCGGCATCATGAACCACACGCACCAGCTCCCCGAGCTCCCCACCTCACACGCCCACACCAACGGTTCCGTGCACCCCATGCGCCGGGCCGGGGACCGCCCCCCGCCCCGAGCCACCGTGAGCCTGGTCGTCCCCGCCCGCGACGAGGCCCGCAACATCCCCTGGGTCTTCGAGCAGATTCCGGAATGCGTCGACGAGGTCATCCTGGTCGACGGCGACTCCGTCGACGCCACGGTGCACATGGCGACCCGGTGCCTGCCGACCGTCCGCCATGTCGAGCAGAGCGCCCCGGGCAAGGGCAACGCGCTGCGCACCGGCTTCCTCGCCGCGACCGGCGACCACATCGTGATGATGGACGCCGACGGCAGCATGCTTCCCGGGGAGATCCCGCACTACCTGCACTTCCTCGACAACGGCTTCGATTTCGTCAAGGGCTCACGCTTCATCGCCGGCGGCGGTTCACTCGACATCACTCCCGTCCGGCGACTCGGCAACCAAGTGCTGCTGACCGCCGTGAACCATCTCTACGACGCCAAGCTGACGGACTTGTGTTACGGGTTCTGCGCCTTCCGGCGGGACTTCCTGGACGACCTCGACCTGCACTCCTCCGGATTCGAGATCGAGACCGAGATGATCGCCCATGCGCTGCGCTCGGGGCTGCGCATCGCCGAGGTCCCGAGTCTCGAACTGCCCCGCCGCAGCGGGCGTTCCCATCTGCACGCCGTCTCCGACGGCCGCCGGGTGCTGAGGACGCTGCTGTCCGAACGGCCGGGCAAGTACACACCGACCGCCGCTCCGGGCAGTCGCTGAGCGGGACGTCGAACCACGACCCGGCATCCCCGAAGACATGGGTCCTTGCCAAGAGAGCACGACGGCACGCCACTTCGCCCTGCTCTCGGCAAGTAGCCGGGGCCAGGAGCTCATGATGGACTATGAGGTGACACCCCCGCCGCCACCCCAGAGCGCGACGGCGTCCAGCGTGCCGTATCTGCGAACAGGGCGCACGATCATCGCCGACCGCGTCAGCCGTATGCGTCGCCGGAGGTCTGGTCATGCAGCACGCTCGAACCCGCACCAACTCGTCGGAGCGAGTGTTGCGCACGGCGTCGATGTCGGGCGGGAGCCGTCGGTGAACGGCCGGCGTCGCGCCGCCGGCCTCGGAAAGGTCCAGGAGTCGACCAGCGCCGCCCTCCCGCCCACCACGAACGATGCCGGACCGGACGCATCACACGGCGCACCGCGCAAGTGGGCCCCGCCGGCCGGCCGGCCGTGGCTTCGGCGGGCCGGGCCGGCCACCTGGGCGGCATTCGTCGTGCTCCCCGCCTCGGTGACCCTCTGGCTGCTGTCCCTGCGCCACGTCGATCTGGACGCCATGGGCGATCTCGGGCTGCTCCAAGCGCTGCCGGTGCTCTTCTGGATCGCGGTGGGTCTGCTCCTCCTGGGGTTCTGCGTCGCCCTGGCCGGCCGGCGCACTCCGCACGGCTGCTTCGCGCTCTACGTGCTGGCCCTGATCGGGATGATCCACGCGACTCCCCCGCTCCTCTACCACGAGCTGCGGTACTCATGGGCGTGGAAGCATGTGGCCGTCGTCGACGCGATGCTCCGGCACAAGGGGGAGGTGCCGTATGCCGGCGGCTTCGACATCTACAACCAATGGCCGGGCTTCTTCCAGCTCAACGCCCTGATCCTGAGAGCCACCGGACTGGAGTCGCCCTTGGGGTATGCGGTGTGGGCCCAAGCCCTCGCCAACGTGTTGATGCTGGGCCCCATTCTGGTGATCTTCCGGTCACTCACCACCGACCGCCGGCTGATCTGGGGAGCGGTCTGGATCTACTACTCCTGCGCATGGGTGGGACAGGACTATTTCGCACCGCAGGCTTTCACCTTCCTTCTCTGCGCCTGCGTGATCGCCCTCGTCGTGAGGCAGCTGCCCTCGTCCCGGCTGCCGAGGCCGGATGCGCCAGGCGGGGGCTGGCCGCTTGGCCGGCTCGTCCTCGTGCTGGTGATCGAGGCCGCGATCGTTTCCTCCCACCAGCTGACCCCGCTGATGATGATCAGTGCCCTGGCGCTGCTCTCGTTCCCGAAACGCAACCGCAGGATCGCGTTGCCGGCGCTGGCCGGCGCGGTCGTGCTCACGGTCGCCTGGTACGCCACCGTGGCGAGACCCTACGTGTCGGAGAACCTCGCCGGCTTCGTCAGCGCACTCACACGACCCGAGGCCAACCTCTGGTCCGGTCTGAGCCGTCTCGCCGACGCCGCGCCGAGCCAAGTCATGGTGTCCTGGATCGACCGGGGACTGTCGGGCGGCGTCTTCCTCCTGGCCGCGCTGGCCCTCCTGACACGCACATGGACCAGGCGCACCCCTCTGCTGCCGCTCGTACTGTTTCCCCTCCCCCTGGCCCTCGTCAACGCCTACGGCGGGGAGATGATCTTCCGCGCCTACATGTTCGCGCTGCCCGCCGCCGCGTTTCTGATCGCCACCCTCCTGATGCCGTCCGGCAGGCGCCCGCAGGCCCGCAGGCCCGTCGTGGCCGTCCTGTTGGCGGCCATGCTCGGAAGCCTCTTCTTCGGCTACTACAGCAAGGAGGGGATGAACCACTTCTCCCGCGACGAAGTGGCCGCCACGCGGTATGTGACGACGAAGACCCCGCCCGGCTCCGTGATCATCTCAGTCACCTTCGCCGCGCCGGGCCTGGAGATGCAGTACGACCGGCACGAGCGCGCGGAGATCACCGAGGAGGGCCTGGGAGCCAAGCGGTTGCTGGTGAAGGACCCCCTGGCCGGTTTGGAGCCGCTGCTGAGGAGGGCGGGGAGCAAACCCGCCTACGTCCTCCTCAATCGCGCGCAGTACGAGGATGTGCATCTCAACGGGGAAATGCCTCCGGGGTTCATGGACCGCCTGGAGACGGACTTGGCCGGGTCGCGTGATTTCACACCGGTCTTCCGCAGCGACGACGCGGTCGTCTACCGGTACGACCCGACGACGGGAGGCGGTCGTCGATGATCGCGCTGCGTTGCCTGGTGGCCCTGTCCGGGTGGATCGCCCTCGCCGCGACCGGGCTCCCGGAGACGTCGCCCGCACGGCTGGTGGTCACCTCCCTCTTCCTCCTCGTCTGCCCGGGGCTGGCCGCCGTGCTCCTGTGGGCCGGAGAGTCGCTCACGCGCGGGACGGCTGGGGCGGCCCGCTTGCTGGAAGGCGCCCTCCTGGCCGGAGCCGTCAGTCTGTCCCTGACGGCGCTGGTGGCCGAGGCGCTGTTCCTGACGCACACGTTCACCCTCACCCGAGCCGTTCTGATCCTGGCGGTTGTCTGCTCCGCTCTGGTGCTGGCATCGAGCCTCCGCGGCGAAGGCCGCCGTGCGCACCGGGTGGCGGCCGGCAAGGACTGAGAACCCCGGAACGAGGCCCATTGACTAATGGTGCATGACGGATATTGTGTATCTATACATTGTAAACGTACAGCTGAGTGTTCAGCCCGCGCGGGCGATCACGGGGATTGAGGAGACACCGTGCATGCGCCACAGGGACTGCCGCCGCCCGAGGCGACGCGGGAGGTGACCGCCCCTTCCCCCCGGAACGCCGGACGTTCCTTCACCGCAGCGGCACGGACGAAGTGCGCGGCGGCCCTGCCCCGCGAGCCGCTGCTGCGCAACGGCCACGTCCTGGCCCTCAGTTCCATCGTCAACGCCGCACTCGGAGCGGTCTTCTGGGTGTGTGCGACCCAGTGGTACGACGACAAGACGGTGGGGCTCAACTACGCGACCGTCTCCGCCGCCACGCTGTTGTCCACGGTCGGGCAGCTCAACCTGTCCGACTTCCTGGTGCGTTTCGTGCCCTCCGCCGGGCGGCACACCCGTCGGCTCGTGCTCGCCTGCTACTGCGCCGGCATCACGTTCAGCGTCCTCGTCTCCGTGGGATTCCTGCTGCTGGTGCCCCGGATCGCACCCGACCTCGGCTTTCTGCTGCACCCGGTGACCGGCGCCTTCTTCGTGGCGTACACCGCCGGTTACGCCATCTTCTCCCTCCAGGACGGCGCCCTCACCGGGGTGCGGCGCCCCGGCTGGGTGGTGGCGGAGAACGTCATATTCGCCGCCGTGAAGATCCTTCTGCTGGCCGTGGGAGCCGCGCTGACGCTCTTCGCGGGGATTCTGTTGTCGTGGGCTGGGGCCCTCATCGTGGCTCTCCTCGTGGCCAACATGTATCTGCTGCGACGCGCTGTGCCCCGCCACGAACGGGAAGCGCCGGAGGCGAAGCGCCCGCGCCGCATGGTGGGATACGCGACCGCCGACTACCTCGGCTCACTGTTCCGGATGGCCGCCTACAGCTTGGTCCCCCTGCTGGTGCTGAACACACTGGGCCCGGCCCAGAGCGCCCACTACTCCCTCGCCTGGATCATCGGCTACGTCCCTTACCTGCTGGCGACCAACATGGGCAGCTCGCTCATGGTGGAGGCCGCCCACGCCCCAGGGCAGCTGGCGGCACACGCGTTCCGCGTGCTCCGGCACTCGGCACTGCTGATGGCGGCGTGCGCGGTGGTCATCATCGTCATCGCGCCGGAGCTCCTGGCCTTCTTCGGGCCCGAGTACGCCGAAGACGGCACGACGCTGCTGCGACTGCTGGCGCTGTCGGCGATACCGAACCTCGTCATGAGCCTGGCCGTCGACGTGGCGCGCATGCGGCGGCGGCTGCGGATGGTCGTCGGAGTGCAGCTGGCCCTGTGCTTCCTGGTACTGGGCCTGGCCGAAGTCCTTCTGCCTCGGCTCGGGCCGGCCGGCGGAGGGGCTGCCTGGCTGGTGGCACAGTCCCTGATCGCCGTCTGCCTCCTCATCCGGCGGAAGCGGTGGCTGCCGCCGACGTCACCGGCGGGAACCACCGGCCGGCACCCCACCCCGCAGACACCGTCCGAACCCGATCCGGTCGACACCCCCGAGCACCGGGAGGCGAACGACCTCGGCCCGGCGGCCGTACGCCAGGCTCGCACAAGGAGAAGCGCCATGGCCCGTACAGAGATTTCCGTGGTGATCTGTGTGTACACCGAAGACCGCTGGGAGGACATCCTCGCCGCCGTAAAGTCGGTGCGGGCGCAGACCCGGCCGGCCCTTGAGCTCCTGCTGGTCGTCGACCACAATCCCGCACTGCTCTCCCGGCTGGAGTCCGAGTACCGGAACCACGACAGGGCCGGCCCGGGACCCTCCGTCCGCATACTCGCCAACGCCGGCCCACAAGGTCTGTCGGCGGGACGCAACACCGGTATTGCCGCTGCCGAGGGCACGGTCATCGCCTTCCTGGACGACGACGCCGTGGCAGAACCGGACTGGCTGCTCCACATGGCGTCGGCGTACTCCGACCCCCACGTCATGGCGGTGGGCGGGCGCACGGTCCCGGCGTGGGCCTCCGGGCACCGACCCGTCTGGTTCCCGGAGGAATTCGACTGGATCGTCGGATGCGCCTACAAGGGTCTGCCCACAGGCCGGACACCCGTCCGCAACGTACTGGGCGGGAACTCCTCCTTCCGAAGGACGGCGTTCGACGCGGTGGGTGGTTTCGCCATCGGGATCGGCCGGGACGGCGACAAACGCCCGCTGGGCTGTGAGGAGACCGAACTCTGCATCCGGCTCACCCGGGCCCTGCCCGACGCCGTACTGCTGATCGACGACCGTGCCGTCATCCATCACAAGGTCCCGGCCGTGCGGGAACGCTTCCGCTACTTCCGCCGCCGGGCCTACGCCGAGGGCCTGTCGAAGGCCCGGGTCACACACCACGTGGGCGTCGGCAAGGGGCTGGAGACCGAACGCCACTACACGACACGCGTGCTGCCCGCCGGGATCTCTCGTGGACTCGGCGACGCGGTGCGGGGGCGGCGGGGCGGGGCGGGGCGCGCCGGGGCCGTCGTGACCGGAGTCCTTCTCGCGGCAGCGGGATACGCCGTCGGCACCTTCCGTGCACGCAAGGACAGTTCCCCGGACTGGGTCGTCCAGGCACCGTCCGGGGCAGCGCTGGGCACAGCGGCGGAATCGCCCCCCGGCATCACCCCGGCCGCCCGGAGAACGGCCACCGGGCCCGACGACAGTTTCCTGGTCGGCGCCGACCCTGCCACGACTCCGTCCGGGTACGGCCCTGCCACGATGAGAAGGACATGAGTCATGAACATCGACGTGTGCCGACCGGACGACCTGAGGGCAGCCGACCTTGCAGCCTGGACGGCCATACAGCGTGCCGCACCGCACCACGGCTCGTCGCAGATGGCGAACGCCTTCCTCTCCCCCGAATTCACCATGGCGGTGAGCCACTGGAGGCGAGATGTGCGGATCGCCGTCCTGCGTGAGGGCGGCCGCCACAGCGAGCCTGTGGGGTACTTCCCCTATCAGCGCACGGCGACGGGTGTAGGACGCGCCATAGGACTCGGCCTGTCCGACTGCCAGGGGCTCGTGCACCGGCCCGGTTTCCGCTGGGACGCCCGGGAGCTGCTGGCCGGTTGTGGCCTCGCCATCTGGGAGTTCGACCACCTGGCCGAGGGACAGTCGGCGTTCGAGCAGGCCGACTCCGAATCCTTCCCGTCCCCGGTGATGGATGTGGGGGACGGCTGGGACGCCTATATCGCCCAGCTCAGGCAGCGATCGGCGCGAGGAACCCGCACCAAACTGGCTCAGGAGCGCAAGCTCGCCCTGGCAGCGGGAGAAGTGCGTTACGTGCACGACGAGCGCGACCCCGCGGCGCTGCGCACACTGATGGAGTGGAAGTCCGCGCAGTACCGCAGGACCGGCCGCAGCGACCGCTTCGCGCACCCATGGATCACCGGGTTGGTGGAGGAGCTGTTCCACACCCGCACCGAGTCCTTCTCGGGGCTGCTCTCCGTCCTCTACGCGGGCGGTCGCCCGGTCGCGGCCCACTTCGGGCTGCGGACGGAGCACCTCCTGGCCTGCTGGTTCCCGGCCTACGATCCGGCCGTCTCGAAGTTCTCCCCCGGTGTCATGCTGCATCTGCGCATGGCCCGGGGAGCGGCCGAGGACGGGGTCGCCTATCTCGACCTGGGCAGAGGCCAGAGGCAGCACAAGGACTTCCTGAAGACGCGCGAGCTCTCCGTTTCGGAGGGCTGGGTGACCCGGCGGCATCCAGTCGCCCTTGCCCACCAAGCGCGCCGGGCCCCCGCCCGGGCACTGCGCAACACCGTCGTCTCACGACCGGAGCTGCGCAGGCCCGCCGACCGTCTGCTGAAGAGTGTGGGGAGGTTCCGCACATGGAGGAGCGCGTCGTGAGCTCGGGGATGCATCGCCCCGTACCCATCCTCATGTACCACGCGGTGACACACTCGCCCGCGCCGGCGATTCGCGCCTTGTCCGTCTCGCCCGATGCGTTCGCCGATCACATGCGGCTGCTCGACGAACGGGGGTTCACTCCGGTCACCACGGCTCGGCTGGGTGCGGCCTGGCGCGGCGGACCACCCCTCCCGCCACGCCCTGTACTGATCACGTTCGACGACGGGTACCGGGGGGTGCACGACCACGTCCTCCCCATCCTGCGCGAACTGGGATTCACGGCGACCGTCTTCGTCACCACAGGGTGGCTCAGGGGCCCGAACGAGATCGACGGGGCCGCCCTGGACACCATGCTCGACTGGGAGGAAGTCCGTGAACTCGCCGCGCAGGGGACGGAGATCGGCGGGCACAGTCACAGCCACCCGCAGCTGGATCAGTTGTCGGCGGGCGAGCTGTGCTACGAGGTGGAGTACTGCAAGGAGATCATCGCCGAGCGGCTCGGCTCCGCCCCTGCCTCCTTCGCCTACCCGTACGGCTACTCCAACCGCCGGGTACGGCAGGCGGTGCGCGCGGCCGGCTTCGCCCAGTCCGTGGCAGTGGGCAACGAACTGGCCGAACCACGGCAGAGCCCCTTCGCGCTGCGGCGGGTGACAGTGCGGCGCAGCACCGACCTCGAGGAGTTCGCCAGGCTGGCGGAGGGACGAGCCGTGCGGCTCAACTTCGCGGCCGACCGGGCTTTGACGAAGGGGCACGCCATCGTCCGCGGATCCCGCCGGCTCTTGCGGAAAGCTGCGGGGGCAGGCCTCTGAGATGGCGAGGCCGCGGGAGAGCTCGCGATCCGGGTGGCGGCGCGGAGCCAAGTCCAGCACGGTGGCCGCCGCAGCCCTCGCTGTCTGTCTGACCCTGGGGGCATGCACAGGGGGCGACGGCGGAGGGGCCGCCCCGCCCTCGCCTTCGCTCGGCTGGGGCCTGACGCACACGCAGTACAGCGCCGAGAACGGTGAACCGGCAGCGGTGGAGACGGCGCGGCAGGCTCTCTCCAGCCGATCACTCCCCCAGACGCAGCACATCATGGGTTGGGGCGCCGACAACCCCGAACCGGCCCCGGGCCGCTACGACTTCGCCACACTCGACGCCCGCATCGACCTCATCAGGAGGACCGGCGGAACGCCTGTCATCACCCTGTGCTGCGCGCCGGACTGGATGAAGGGCGGCAGGCCGGGCGACACGGACTGGTCTCGCGACGCTCTGGAAACCGCCCCGAGCCCGGAGCACTTCGACGATTTCGCCGCACTCGCCGCCACGGTCGCGAAACGCTATCCGGACGTCCGGCACTTCATCGTGTGGAACGAGTTCAAAGGGTTCTTCGACGAGGCGAAGAAGCGCTGGAACTACGAGGGCTACACCGACCTCTACAACAGAGTCTTCCGGACTCTGAAGAGGGTCAACAAGGAGAATTGGGTGGGCGGCCCCTATCTGAACATGGACAGTTTCGGCCCGGGCCGTACGACCTACGCATCACCTCTCCGGGGGCCGTGGGGCAGCGTCGACCGGCGCGTCCTCGACGCGTTCGACTACTGGAACACGCACAAGGCCGGGGCGGACTTCGTCGTCGTCGACGGCTCCAGCTACACCCACGACGACGAATTGCTGCCGGACCGGTTCCGAGCGGTGGACAAGTTCACGGCCGTCGGCCAATGGGTACGGGGGCGTACCTCGGCGCCTCTGTGGTGGGCCGAGTACTACGTCGAGCCGGGAGCGGACGGCGATCACGACCGCTGGAGTGAGCCGCTCCGAGTGGCCGTACAGGCGGCCGGAATGATCGCCATGGTCGAGGGCGGCGCGACCACCGGCTTCTACTGGAACCCGCAAAAACGCGGGGCACCGTGTGCGGGCTGCCTGTGGCGCAGCACCGAACTCACCGACGGCACGGGCGGCGAGGCCCTGCCGATGCTGGAGCTGCTGCGTCGTTTCGACACCGAGTTTCCGCCCGACACGCGCTATCGCACGGTCGACGTGACGGGAAGCGAGGCACCGCGGGTGCGGGTGCTCGGCGATGACGAAGCCACTCTCGCCGTCAACACACTGGACCGGGCCGTTCGGGTGGAGATCGACGGCCGGGCCGTCGATCTGGGCAAGTATCAGGTGCTGTGGCTGTGGCACTGAAGTTTAGGACGTACATTGACGTCGTACTCGCTCAGCGTCCTGCCAATGGCCGGCCCATTGGTGTTGTCAGCTCGGGAGGCATCCATGGCGCAAAGGAACGGGCGCAGTCCTGCCCGCCGCGCCAGCGACCGCGGCCGTTACGGCCGGCTGAGCAGGGAACGGGTGCTGGCCACCGCGCTGGAGCTGGTCGACCGTGAGGGCCTCTCCGCCCTGAGCATGCGCCGTCTCGGCACCGAGCTCGGCGTGGAGGCCATGGCGCTCTACCGGTACGCGGCGAGCAAGGACTCCCTGCTGGACGGGCTGGTGGAGGCCCTGTACCTGGAGCTGGAGGAGCGGCTGGCCGCCGACGGCGACGAGGACCCCGACTGGCGGGCCGGGCTGCACCGGATCGCCCGGGCGACCTACGCCGTGTGCCTGACGCATCCGCAGGCGGTGCCGCTGCTCGCCACGCGTCTGCTGGCGGTCCCGCTGGCCCGCAGGCCCGCCGCGGTCCTGCGGGATCACGAAAGGGTGCTGACCCTGCTGCGGGATGCCGGTTTCGACGAGTCGACCGTGGCCGACATGTTCCGCGCCTTCACGGCATGGCTGCTGGGCTATGTGTCCGTGGAACTCCGCCCGACGGTGGACAACCCGGACGAGACCGACCCGGCCTTCCGTCTCGGACTGCACCGGCTGTCCGCGAAGGAGCTGCCGACGCTGCGGGAGACGGCCGCCGCTTTGGCCGAGCAGGGCGGTCCGGAGGGCCTCGCGGCCGGTCTTGACGCCCTGCTCGACAGCTTCACGCGCGGCTCCGCCTCCGCAGCATCCGGCTGAACGGTGTGTCCGGCCGCTCCAGGCGCTCACCGTCCACCGTGATGTCGACGACCTCGTTGAAGAAGGCGACGCGCCCCTGGATCACCGCCACCGCGGGCAGCGGCTCGGGGTAGGTCCACACGAGGTTGGGCGGCACGTCGGCCTCGCCGCGCCACGACCAGTAGGCGGCGGTGCCCTTGTAGGGGCATCCGGTGTGGTGGTCGGTGGCGTCGAACAGGTCGAGGCGGACGTCCTCCCGGGGGAAGTAGTAACGGGTGGGCAGGGAGGTCTCGAAGAGCAGGACCGGGGCGTGGCTGTCCGCGACGACCTGCCCGTCGATCTCGACCTGCACGTGGCGGCTGCTCGGCAGCGCGTCGACGCGTTTGTGCGGGTCACGGGGGTGGATGAAGATCTCCTCGTCCTCCTCGTACCAGTGGTCGAGGCCCGTGTCGGTGCGCAGGAACCACTCGAAGGAGATGTGGCCGGCCAGGTCGTCGGCGGGGAAGGTCCAGGCCGCGTTCTCGCGCACCTCGCCCTCGGCGTCGAGGTCGTAGAAGACCCGGGAGCCGGTGTGGGCGCCCGTGGGCGGGCTCTTGGCCGGGCGGAGGAGGTCGGTGCGGACGTCCGCCCGGGGGAAGGCGTACTGCGGCACGGGCAGGTGGGGCTCCCAGACGAGCACCGGGTGCCGGCTGTCGACGACGGTGACGTCGCCCTTGCGGCCGCGCACCCAGCGCTCGCTGGGCTCCCATGTGAGGCCTTCCGGGGTGGTTCGGATCGAGCGGGCGGCGGGGTGGGCCGGGTGGGTGGTCATGGCCGGTGCTCCTTCCGGAGGTCCCGTTGCCTTTCCCCTCCACGGTCCCACGGTCTCAGTGCGCCGCGTCCAGCCGGGCGCGCTGCTCCGGGGACAGCTCGAGGTCCACGGCGGCCAGGTTCTCGTCCAGCTGGGCCACCGAGGAGACCCCGGCCAGCGGCAGGACGGGCAGTTCGCCGCCGATCTGCCAGGCCAGCACGACCTGGTTGACGGTCGCACCCGCCTCCCGGGCCACATCGCGCAGTACCGCCAGCCGGGCCGGGGTACCGGGGTGGTCGAAGTCGGCGGGGAGCCTCTCCGGCCGGGTGTAGGCGCCCTTCAGCAGCGGCGAGTAGGCGACCAGGGTCAGGCCGGGCTCGGCCCTGAGGTAGCCGAGCAGGTCGGGGCCGGCGTGGCCGAGGCTGCCGTCCGGGAAGAGGGCGTCGGGAACGTCGCTGCGGGGGCGCAGGTGGGTGTGCGCGTACTGGAGGACCTCGTAGCCGGGCAGTCCGGCCGCGGCGGCGAGGGCCCGGGCCCGTTCCACGCGCCAGACGGCGTGGTTGCTCACGCCGAGCAGTCCGACGGTGCCGTCGGCGGCCAGGGCGGCGAAGGCCTCGACGGTCTCCTGGAGCGGGACGGTGTGGTCCTCTATGTGCGCGTACAGCAGGTCCAGTTTCTCCAGGCCGAGCCGTTCCCGGCTGCGCTCGGCGGACTCGCGGATCACCTTGGCGGACAGGCCCTCGGGGTTGTCGGTGTAGCTGGTGCCGGGGGCCAGCGGGCGGGCCCCGAGCTTGGTCGCGATGACGATCTCGTCGCCGATGCCGCGGCTGCGCCGCCAGCGGCCGAGGAGTTCCTCGCTCTGGCCGCCCTGGCCGCCGTCGGCCCAGAAGGCGTAGTTGTCGGACGTGTCGATGAAGTTCCCGCCGGCTTCGACGTAGTGGTCGAGCAGGGCGAAGGACGTCGCCTCGTCCGTCACCGAGCCGAAGAGCATCGCGCCGAGCGCGAGGACGCTCACCTCGCGGCGGGTCGTGGGGTCCGTGCCGATCGTGCGGTACTTCATGAGTCGCTCCCTGAAGTCGGTCCCCGGTTCCGGGGCACGGAGGGAGTCAACGGCTTGGAGCGCTCTCGAGGTCAAGGGCGGACGCACAACGAAAAGGGCCCCGCAGGCATCGGCCTGCGAGACCCTTCACACCGTCGGGACGACAGGATTTGAACCTGCGACCCCTTGACCCCCAGTCAAGTGCGCTACCAAGCTGCGCCACGTCCCGGTGCGCGCCACCCGCGGTGAACCGCGTGATCGCGCGAACAGCACTTTACCCCACACCCCAGGCCGCGCCGAAAGCGGGCCGGGCGGGACAATCGGCGTATGGGCAGCACAGAAGAGACCGGCCCGGGCCGGCCGGGCGACGCACGGGATCGTGACAGTGAGGGGCGGGCGCGCAACGCCCGGCCCCGGGACGGTCTCGGCCGGCCCCTGCCGTATGACGCGGACGGCGTGCCCCGGCAGCCCGAGGGCGTGGTCCGCACCCCGGAGGAGACCGTGGCGGAGGCGCAGCGGCTGCTGGACGAGGGCAAGCCGTTCCACGCGCACGAGGTGTTCGAGGACGCGTGGAAGTCGGGGCCCGACGAGGAACGCGAGCTGTGGCGCGGTCTCGCGCAGCTCGCCGTGGGTCTCACGCACGCCGCCCGCGGCAATCTGACGGGCGGGGCGCGGCTGCTCCGGCGCGGGGGTGGCGCGGCGGAGGCGTGGGTCTCCGGGTCCGGGCAGCCCCGGCCGCACGGCATCGACGTGGCGAGCGTGGCCGCGTGGGCACGGGAGCTGGCCGGGGACGTGGAGCGGGAGGGCCGGGCCGTGGACGCGGGGGCGCGGGCGCCTCGGCTGCGGGGCGGGGGCTCGGGCGCTGAGCCGGGGGTCGATGGCGGGGGACCTGGGCGCTGAGCCGAAGACCGATGACAGGGCCCCGGACGCTGTGCCGCGGGCCGATGGCAGGGCCTCAGGCGCCGCGGGGACCTGGCCGCTGAGCCGTGGACCGGTGACAGGGCCCCGGACGCTGTGCCGCGGGCCGATGGCAGGGCCTCAGGCGCCGGTCCGGAGGCCGATGACAAGACTCCGGGCGCCGGTCGGGGGCCGATGACAAGACCCCGTGGCACTGAGCCGGAAGCCGGTGATCCGACCGCGGTGAACCCTGCCTCACCCCCGTGCGGCAGACTCGGGGCGTGCGAAAGATTCATGTCATCGGTATCGGCGCGGGCGACCCCGACCAGCTCACCCTCCAGGCGGTCAGGGCACTGCGGAGCACGGACGTGTTCTTCATCCTGGAGAAGGGCGAGGTGAAGGCGGACCTCACCGGGCTCCGCCGGGACATGCTCGACGCGCACGTGCCCGAGGGGACGTACCGCGTCGTCGAGGCGCGTGACCCGGAGCGGGACCGGAGCGCCGGCGGTTCGGCCTACTCCCCCGCCGTCGGGGACTGGCGCAGCGCCCGCGCCGACATCTACGAGCGGCTGATCGCCGAGGAGCTCGGCGAGGAGCAGACCGGCGCGTTCCTGGTGTGGGGGGACCCGTCGCTGTACGACAGCACGCTCGGGATCCTGGAGGAGGTGCTGGAGCGGGGCGCGGTGGCGTTCGAGTACGACGTCGTGCCCGGCATCAGCAGCGTCTCGGCGCTCGTCGCCCGGCACCGCACGGGCCTCAACCGCGTCGCGCGGCCCGTGCAGATCACCACCGGCCGGCGGCTGGCGGAGGGCTTCCCGGAGGGCGTGGACGACGTCGTGGTGATGCTCGACGCCCACCAGACCTTCCGGCGGTACGCGCAGGAGGACGTCGACATCTACTGGGGCGCCTACATCGGCACTCCGGACGAGATCCTCGTCTCCGGCCCGATCGCGGAGGCCGCCCCCCGCATCGAGCGGTTGCGCGCCGAGGCCCGCGAGCGCAAGGGCTGGATCATGGACACGTATCTGCTGCGCCGTCACCCCCGCGACTGAGGGGACCGGCGGCCACATCACCGGGCTCTCGTACGGCCGCTCCGGCCTGCGCGCGTAGCCCGCAGGTGTGCGGGTGACGACGTGACCGTCGCGGGCGAAGCCGCCCCGCCCGTCTCCAGCCGCCGGTGCTGGACGCCCGTCGTCGCACCATGGGCTGCCCCGCAGTGCGGAGAAGTCCCTCACGGTCGGCTCGTGTGAGCGCCCTAGTCGAGCCGCAACCGTTCCAGCACGCCCTCCACATCCGGTACCGCCGTCACGCCGTCCGGCAGCGGCGGCCGCCGTACGACCACGACCGGCACTCCGAGGTCCCGGGCCGCGGTCAGTTTGGCAGCCGTCGCCGCTCCCCCGCTGTCCTTGGTCACCAGGACGTCGACGCGGTGCTCGCACAGGAGGGCCGTCTCGCCGGGGACGGTGAACGGGCCCCGGGCGAGCAGCACATGAGTGTCGGGCGGCATCGGCGGCTCGGGGGGATCCACCGACCGCACGACGAAGTGGAGGCGCGAAAGGTGGGCGAAGGAGGCCAGGCCGAGGCGCCCGGTGGTGAGCAGCACCCGGTGGCCGAGGCGCGGGAGCAGGTCCGCGGCCGCGTCCAGTGAGGGGACGGAATGCCACCGGTCCCCGGGGCGGGGCCGCCACCCGGGGCGGCGGAGCACCACCGCGGGCACGCCGGTCTCGGCCGCGGCGCGGGCCGCGTTGGCCGTGATCGACTCGGCGAAGGGGTGCGTGGCGTCGACGAGCGCGTCCACACCCTCCGCCCGCAGCCAATCGGCCAGCCCCGACGCCCCGCCGAAGCCTCCGACGCGCACCTGCCCGTCGAGCGCCCCCGGCTTGGCCACGCGCCCCGCGAGGGACGTCGTGACGCGCACGCCGGGACGCGTGCACAGCGCGGCAGCCAGAGCTCGAGCCTCGGTCGTGCCGCCGAGGATCAGGACGTGAGGGGACACGACGTCGAGCGTACGAGGTCGGGTGCTGCGGTGCCGGGACGGGTGCCGACAGGCTGACGGGCAGCGGGACGGGTGGTATCGACCGGCTGACGGCAGCGGGAGTGGTGGTGCCGACCGGCCGACGGGCAGCGGGACTCGTGGTGCCGACCGGCTGACGGGCAGCGGGACGGGTGGTGCCGACCGGCGAAGGCCGCTCCCCGTGGTTATCGTCCTGGCATGGAGTCCGTGCGTGCCGTGCTCATCGACATCGACGGGGTGCTCACCGTCTCGTGGCGGCCGTTGCCCGGGGCCGTCGAGGCGTTGCGGGAGGTCCGGGAGGCCGGGTTCGGCGTCCTGCTGGTCACCAACACCACCTCCCGTACCCGGGCTTCGATCGCGAGGACGCTGGCGGAGGCGGGGTTCCCGGTGTCCGCGGAGGACATCCTGACCGCGCCCGCCGCCACCGCCGCGTACCTCGCCGAGCACCACCCCGGCGCCCGCTGCGCGCTGCTGAACAGCGGCGACATCGCGGAGGACCTCGATGGCGTCACCGTCGTCGAGGCGGGTGACACCGAGGCCGTGCCGGACGTCGTCCTGGTCGGCGGCGCCGGCCCCGAGTTCGGCTACGCGGCGCTCGACCGGGCCTTCGGCCATGTGCAGCGCGGGGCCCGGCTGGTGGCGATGCACCGCAACCTGTACTGGCGCACGTCCGAGGGGCTGCGCCTGGACTCGGGGGCGTTCCTGGCCGGGCTGGAGCGGGCCGCGCGGGTGGAGGCCGAGATCACCGGCAAGCCGGCGCGGGCGTTCTTCGCGTCGGCGCTCGCCCGGCTGGGCGTCGGCGCGCAGGAGGCGGTGATGGTCGGGGACGACGTCGAGTCCGACGTGCTCGCGGCGCAGCGCGCCGGGGTCACCGGTGTACTCGTGCGGACCGGGAAGTTCCAGCCGGAGACGCTGCGGGCCGCCGACGGCACGCCCGACCACGTGATCGACTCCTTCGCGGACCTTCCGGCGCTGCTGCGGGGGTCAGCGCAGCAGTAGTTGCAGACCGCCCACGACGGTCGCCGCGATGACGAGCTGCTCGAACAGCCGCTGGTTGATCCGGTGCACGGCCCACTTGCCGAACAGCGCGCCGGGAACGACGAACGCCACGAGCGCCAGGTCGAGGAGCAGCGACCGGCCGTCGATCAGGCCGAGACCCGCGCTGAAGGGCAGCTTGGAGACGTTGACGATCAGGAAGAAGAAGGCCGAGGTGCCGAGGAAGCCGAGCTTGCGGAAGCCGGCGGAGAGCAGGTACATCGACATCACGGGGCCGCCCGCGTTGGCGACCATGGTGGTGAAGCCGCCGAGGACGCCGTAGGAGCGGGCCTTGAGGCGGCCCGACCGGGTGGTGACCGACTCCGGCTCCTCCTCCTTGTCGGCCGTACGGCGGCGCCATACCGTCACGGCCGCCATCAGCAGCAGGATCGCGCCGATCGAGGTCCGTACGATCGCGTCGTCCGCCCAGAGCAGGAACACCGTGCCGACGACGACGCCCGCGGCGACGGCCGGGAACAGCCGCCAGAGCGTGGGCCAGTGGGCGTGCCGCCGATAGGTGGCGACGGCCAGGAGGTCCCCGGCGATCAGGATGGGCAGCAGCACGCCGGTGGAGGCGCGGGCGGGCAGCACGGCGGCGAAGATGGCGAGGCTGACCGTGTTGGCCCCGCTCACGGCGGTCTTGGAGAAGCCGACGAGCAGGGCCGCGAGGGCGAGGGCGGCGAACTCCCAGCCGGTGATGTGCCAGAGCGTCATGGTGTTCATGCGAACACTGATGCTATGTGCAACGAACAGGGGCCCGTAAGCGCTGTCTCGCCTGGTGGGCCGGGCCGGGTCGCCAGGGAGGTGCGACCGCCGCGAGGAGCGGTCGCCTGCCGCTGCGAGCGTGCGCCTGCCGCTAGGGCCGTTCGACGAGCATCGCGCTTCCCTGCCCCACCCCGACGCACATCGTGGCGAGCCCCCGGCCCGCCCCCGTACGCCGCATCCGGTGGAGCAGCGTCGTCAGGATGCGGGCGCCCGAGCAGCCCAGGGGGTGGCCGAGGGCGATGGCGCCGCCGCTGGGGTTGACCAGGTCGGGGTCGATGCCGAGCTGGTCCACGCAGGCCAGAGCCTGGGCGGCGAAGGCCTCGTTGAACTCGGCCTCCTCCAGGTCGCCGATGCTCCAGCCGGCTCGGGTCAGCACCTTGCGGGTGGCGGGGACGGGGCCGATGCCCATCACGTCGGGGTGGACACCGGCGGAGGCGCCGGCGACGTAGCGGCCCATGGACGTAAGGCCCAGGTCGTTCAGGGCGTCCTCGCTGACGAGGAGGAGGCCGGCGGCGCCGTCGTTCATCGGCGAGGCGTTGCCCGCGGTGACCGTGCCGCCGTCGCGGAAGACCGGCTTCAGCCGGGACAGCTTCTCGTACGAGGTGTCCTCGCGGACGCATTCGTCGGTGTCGACCACCACGCCGTCGGGGCGCTCCACGGGGAGGAGTTCGTCGTCGAAGTGGCCGTTCTTGCGGGCCAGCGCGGCGCGCTGGTGGCTGCGCAGGGCGAAGTCGTCCTGGCGTTCACGCGCGATGCCGTACCGCGCGGCGACCTCCTCGGCCGTCTCGCCCATGGCCAGCAGTCCGTGCAGCTCGCGCATCGCCGGGTTGACCAGGCGCCAGCCGAGGCGGGTGTCGGCGGTCTCCATGCGGTGCGGCAGCGCCTCGTCGGGGCGGGGCAGCACGAAGGGGGCGCGGCTCATCGACTCGGAGCCGCCGGCGATCACGATGTCGGCCTCGCCGGAGGCGATGGTGCGGGCGGCCGTGGTCACGGCCTCCAGGCCCGAGGCGCAGAGACGGTTCACGGTGGCCCCGGGCACGGAGTCGGGGAGGCCGGCGAGCAGCGCGGCCATGCGGGCGACGTTGCGGTTGTCCTCGCCGGCCTGGTTGGCGGCTCCCCAGTAGACGTCGTCGATCCGGGCGGGATCCAGCGCGGGCACACCGGTCACCAGGGCGCGGACGACGGTCGCCGCGAGGTCGTCGGGCCGTACCGAGGAGAGGGCTCCCCGCAGCTTGCCGATGGGGGTGCGGCGGGCGGCCGCGAAGTGGACGGGACGCACGAGAGGCTCCTCACGCCGCGCATCAACGCGCAATTAATTAGCACTGCTAGTTTCGGACTATAGACCCTCGCTCCGCCATCTGTGAAGATTCTGCGCCTCCCGGCGTTCCCCAGGGGTCATATCGCAGGCCGGACGACCCCCATGCGTCGCGTTTGCACCAGGACGCCCGGGGCACCCGCGCGTTCATGGAGTGGTTGCGGAGCGCCGCCTGCGTGGACGAGGACCCCGAGTTGTTCTTTCCCGTCGGCACCGCCGGCCCCGCCCTGCGTGACATGAGCGCCGCGAAGCGGGTCTGCGCGCGCTGCCCGGTGACCGGCCAGTGCCTGGACTTCGCCCTGGCGAGCGGTCAGGCCTCGGGCGTGTGGGGCGGCACCGGCGAGGACGAGCGCGACCGACTGCTCCGCACGACCAGGAACGACGCGAGAAGGAGAAGCGCCCTATGACGCCTGTGAGGAGCACACTGCCCGACGACGCCCGGAAGGTCGCCTGCGAGGCACTCCAGGACACCTTGGTGGATCTGCTCGGGCTCTCGCTGGTCGGGAAGCAGGCGCACTGGAACATCGTCGGACCGCGGTTCCGGTCCATTCACCTCCAGCTCGACGAGGTGGTCACGGCGGCGCGCGAGTTCGCCGACACGGTCGCGGAGCGGTCCGCGGCGCTCGGCGTCCCGCCGGACGGCCGTCCGGAGACCGTCGCCAAGGCCTTCACGCTGCCCTCCCCGCAGGAGGGCTGGGTGCGCGACTCGGACGCCGTGCAGGTGATGGTGGAGGCACTGCAGGAGGCGGTGGGCCGGCTGCGCGAGCGGATCGACGCGACCGAGAAGGCCGACCCGGTCACCCAGGACCTGCTGATCGCCATCACCGCGGAGCTGGAGAAGCAGCGGTGGATGTTCGACGCCGAGAACTTCCCCCGCTGACCCGCGGGGCGACGGCACAGGGCATCCGACGGACGTACGGAAGGGGCAGGCGATGACCGACGCCCTCGAACTCGACGCGCTGTGGGAGGACTTCCACCGCGTGGTGAACATGACCTCGCAGGAACTCGCGGCCTGGCTGCGGGTCCGCGACGCCGACGAGACCACCGAGCCGCTGCCGGACCAGGCGGGCTCCGCCACCGGACAGCACGTCCTGGCGATCCTCCAGAAGCGGCGCACCGACCTGACCGAGGACGACCTGCGCGTGATGCGGAAGGTCGTGGAGACGGTCACCGACCAGGTGGATCCGGAGAACGAGCCCGAGCCCGAGGTGACGGCGGAGGACACCCGCCGCCGGCACCGGCTGATGACGGTCGGGCACGACCCGCTGCGGGGATAGGCCCGTGAGCCGCCGGGAGCGCGTCGTACGGGAACTCGTCGGCGCGCACGGCCGGACGTACGCCGAGGAGGCGGGCATCGCGCTGAAGGACACCCCGCAGCCGCTGTACCGGCTGCTGGTCCTGTCCCATCTGCTCAGTGCCCGCATCCGCGGTTCGATCGCGCTGGCCACCGCCCGTGCCCTGCACGAGGCGGGGCTGCGCGATCCGCGGCGGATGGCGGAGGCCTCCTGGCAGGAGCGAGTGGACGCGCTGGGCCGGGGCGGCTACCGGCGGTACGACGAACGGACGGCGACCCAGCTCGGGGAAGCCGCCGAGCTGCTGAACGACCGGTGGGGCGGCGACCTGCGGCGGCTGCGCCGGGAGGCGGGCGGCGAGGTGCCCGAACTGCGCCGCCTGCTCCAGGAGTTCCCCGGCATGGGCCCGGCCGGCGCCGGCATCTTCCTGCGCGAGGCGCAGAGCGTCTGGCCGGAGGCGGCCCCCTGCCTGGACACCAAGGCCCTCCAGGGCGCCGAGCGGCTGGATCTGCCCCAGGACCCCGGGCGCCTCACCGAACTGGCCGGGGACACCGATCCGGCCGTGCTCGCCGCCGCGCTGGTACGGGCGGCGATGGACAAGGAGGTCGTGCGGGACACGCTCAGCCGCGCCGGATGAGCGGCCCCGACACCCGAGCGGCCGGCCCTTCACCCGAGCAGCCGGGCCTCACCCGGGCAACCGCCCTCACCCGAGCAGCCGGGCCTCACCCGGGCAGCCGGTCCTCACCCGAGCAGCCAGCCCCCGTCCACGGTCAGTTCGACCGCGTTCACCGACCGGTTCCGCAGCAGGAAGGCCACCGCGTCGACCACGTCGGCCATCGCGGCGAGCCGCCCCGTGGGAGTCTCGGTGCGCAGCGTGGCCAGGACCTTCTCCGGCTTGGCCTGCCAGTACGGGCTGTCCCCTACGACACCGGGATGCACGGCGTTGACCCGCACGGGAGCGAGCTCCACGGCGAGGGAGTTCATCAGGCCGCGCACCCCCGCGTTGACCGTCGCCACCGTCGTCGCGCCCGGATAGGGTCGTTCCTTGGCCTGGCCGCCGAAGAGCACGATGGCGCTGTCGTCGTGCAGCCGGCCGCGCAGCGTGTGCACGACCTCGGTGTAGCCGACGAGTTTGAGGGTGACCAGCCGCAGGGCGGCGTCGATGTCGTACTCGGTGACCTTGTTGTCGTCGCGCGAGACGCCCGCGATGACCAGGTGGTCGACACGTCCCATGTCGGCCAGGGCCGCCGCGATCTCCAGGGGCCGTACCAGGTCGAGGGCGAGTCCGCGCGCGCCCACCTCCTTCGCGACCACGTCGGCGCGCTGGGCGTCGCGGCTGGTGAGCACCACGTCGTCCCCGCGCTCGGCACATGTGCGGGCGAATTCGAGCCCGATCCCGGACGTTCCGCCGACGACGAGCACACTGCTCATGACTTCTCCTCCAGTGCCGCGCGCAGGTAGTCCCAGTCCCGCGTGAATCGGTACGAGTGCCGCGACGGCGGTTGCGGCGCCTGCGTCTCCAGCCAGCGCAGGGGTCCCCGCCCCGCGTTGACGAAGCCGTGCACGCATCCGGCGCCCGCCCAGGCCAGGTCGCCGGGCTCCAGCCGGTACCGCTCGCCGTCGAGGGTGGCCTCCGCGACGCCCTCCAGGATCAGATACGTCTCCTCGAAGGGGTGGTCGTGGGTGCCGATGATCCCGTCGGACGCGTACTGCACCATGAACATCGTCGAGGCGACCGCGCCCAGGTCGCCGTCGATCATCATCTTCACCGTGATCCCGCTGTAGACCAGCAGCGCGGTCCGCATGCTCGCCGTGGCGGCCAGCAGGTCCTGGGACTGTTTGCCCGGATCCATCTGGGCGGGCTCGAAGTGGCCGAAGGCGCGGGTGCGCGGGTCGCGGACGTCGACCCGGGCCGGCTCGCGCGCGGGCAGATCCGGCACGGCCTGGGTGTCGTGTCCGTAGCGGGCCCGCGGCACGGGGGCCAGCATGTCCGCCCAGCGTCCGCCGGTGCTCCCGGCCCCGCGCCAGGCGTGCGGGACGCCGGTCGGCAGCAGTCCGTGGTCGCCCTCCTCCAGCAGGTACGAGCCGTCCGGCAGGTCGAGGATCAGCGCCCCGTCGAGGACGAAGAAGGTCTCCTCGTACGAGTGCAGATGGGCGGGCACCCGGCCGTCGGGCCGCAGTTCGCACAGGCCGAAGCCGGTGTGGACGCTGCCGTCGTCCTCGCCGACCAGCGCCCTGCGCCGGTGGCCGTGGCCGTCGTACGGCGGCTCGGGCAGGTCGGCGGCGTGGCGCACCAGGTGGTTCGTCATGCCGGTGCCCTCGCCCCCTTGGCCTCCTTGGCCTCGAGGAGCCGGTCGCGGGCCTCGCCGACGAGCCGCAGGGCGCGTGCGGTGTCGCCGAGGAGCCGGCCGTCGCGTTTGTGGATCACGCCGTCGACGAGGACGGTGTCCACGTTGGAGACGTCGGCGCACAGGGTCACCGCGGCCACCGCGTCGTGCACCGGGGCGACGTTCACAGCGGTGGCGTCGATCGCGACGATGTCGGCGCGCTTGCCGGGGGTCAGGGAACCCGTACGGTCCTCGAGACCGGCGACGTGGGCGCCGTTCAGGGTGGCGATCTCCAGCATCTGACGCGCTGTCAGCATGTTGCTGGGGACCGGCATGTTGGACTGCCAGCAGTCGGCGTTGACGCGGGCGCGTTCGGCGCCGAAGGCCGCGCGGATCTGGGTGAACATGTCGCCGGGCACGGTGGTGACGACGTCGATGCTGAGCGCGGGCCGCAGGCCGTACTCGATGGCCTGCATCACGGGCGGCCAGCCGTGCCCCATCTGGAGCTCCACCTGCGGCGCGACCGACACGGTGCCGCCGCTGTCGGCGACCATCCGCCACTCCTCCCCGCTGAGGTGGCAGCTGTGGACGTAGGTGGTGTCCGGGCCGAGCAGCCCCAGGTCGTGGAGCTGCTTCACCATGCCGAAGCGGCCGGCCAGCCGTCCCATGGCCACGTGCACGGTGATCGGGAGGCCCAGCTCACGCGCCATGGCCCACTCGGCCGCGACGACCTCGTCGACGCAGAAACCGGGGCCCCGGGTGGCGAGGCCCATGGTCAGCAGGCCGTCGTCGGACGCGAAGTGCGTCGACCGGATCCGCCGTACGTCGTCCGCCGGGATGGCGATCCTGCTCTCGAACCAGTACTCCGCGAGGGAGGTGTTGGCGCTGCCGTACGCGTACTGCGCCCGGATGCCGGACTCCGCCAGGCCCTGGATCGCCGCGTCCGGGTGCTCGGGGGTGTTGTTGATGTGCGACCAGTCGACGAGCGTGGTGATGCCCGCGTTGAGGCACTCCAGTGCGCCCGCGAGGTTGCCCGCGTACACGTCCTGCGGGGTGTACAGGGGTGCGAAGGTGTCGAGGATGTCGACGAAGTAGTCGTCGAGGGTGGCGTCGGGGGCGACGCCCCGGATGGGTGCCTCCCAGGTGTGGCGGTGGGTGTCGACGAAGCCGGGGATCACGATGTGTCCGCTCATGTCGAGGACTTCGGCGTCGGCGCTGATCTCGGGCTCGACGGCCGTGATCCTGCCGTCCTCGATCAGGACGTCCCCCTGGGCCAGGTCCCCGATGCCCGGGTCCATCGAGATCACGTGACCGGAGCGCAGCAGTGTCCTTGTGGTCATCGCGCTTCCTCCCATGGGGTGTTCGGTGGCGGATGTGCGGCTCAGTACGCGGCGAGCCTGCGGACCTCCGTGACGACCTTGTCGACGGTGGGGATGACCTGCTGCTCCAGCGCGTCGGCGAACGGCAGCGGGACGCACTCCCCCGCCACCCGCCGCACGGGCGCGTCCAGCAGACCGAACCCCTCGTCGGCGACGACCGATACGACGGTGGCGCCCCAGCCGCCCTGGTACGGGTTCTCCTCGACGGTGACGAGCCGGGAGGTCTTGCGCAGCGAGGCGAGGACGGTCGCGGCGTCCAGCGGGACCAGGCAGCGCAGGTCGACGACTTCGGCCTCGATGCCCTCCCCGGCCAGTACGCCGGCGGCCTTCAGGGCCAGGGGGACCATCGAGGCGAGCGCGACGAGCGTGATGTCGCCGCCCTCGCGGACGACGGCGGCCCGGCCCAGCTCGACGACGTGACCGGGCGGGGGCGGTGGGCCCTTGGTCGCGAACAGCCCCTTGTGTTCGAAGAAGACCACCGGGTCGTCGCTGCGGACGGCCGCGGCCAGCATGCCGATGACGTCGGCGGGTGTGGCCGGCGCCGCGATCTTCAGCCCGGGGACGGTCAGGACCCAGTTCTCGGTGGCCTGGGAGTGCTGGGCGCCGAAGCCGAGTCCGCCGCCGTTGGCGGTGCGCACGACGAGGGGCACGGTCACCTGGCCGCCGGTCATGTAGCGGACCTTGGGGATCTCGTTGGCGAGGTAGTCCCAGCAGCAGGCCAGGAAGTCGGAGAACATGATCTCCGCGACGGGCCGCATCCCGGTCATGGCGGCGCCCATCGCCGCGCCCACGATGGCCTGTTCGGAGATGGGCGTGTCCCACACCCGCTCGGGTCCGAACTCCTCTCGCAGGCCCGTGGTCGTCTTGAACACCCCGCCGGCCGCGGCGATGTCCTCCCCGAGGCACACCACCGACGCGTCCCGCCGCATCTCACGGGCGATGCCCTCGGCGACCGCGTCCCGGTAGGTGATCACGTCCGCCATGCGGCACCTCCGTCGGCCCACACGTCGGTCAGTGCCTCGCGCGGATCGGGCGGCGGCGCCGCCTTCGCCGCCTCCACGGCCCGTTCCACAACGGCCCGGGCCCGCTCGTCGGCCTCGGCGACCGTCTCCTCGCCCACGCCCAGCCCGGCCAAGCGCCCCCGTGCGAGGTCCAACGGGTCGTGCTTCAGCCAGCGTTCGACCTCCTCGGCCGGGCGGTAGGCCGCCGGGTCGGCGCGGCTGTGCCCGAAGTGGCGGTAGGTCTCGGCCTCCAGCACGGCGGGCCCGTCTCCGGCCCGGGCCCGTCGCGCGAGCCGCCCCACCGCCTCCTCGACCGCCACGACGTCGTTGCCGTCGACGACCTCGCCCGGGATGCCGTGGGCGGGGGCCCGGTCGGCTGCGGGGTGGGGCACGGCCGTGACGTCGGCGATCGGCGTGTACTCCATGTACAGGTTGTTCTCGCACACGAACAGCACCGGCAGCCTCCACACGGCGGCCAGGTTGAGGGACTCGTGGAAGGCGCCGATGTTGGTCGCGCCGTCGCCGAAGAAGGCGACCGCGAGCTGCTCGGTGCCGCGCAGCCGGGCCGACCAGGCCGCGCCGACCGCCATCGGGAGGTGCGAGCCGACGATGGCGTACGAACCGAGCATGCCGGTGGCCGCCTTGGTCAGGTGCATGGAGCCGCCCTTGGCCCCGCACAGCCCGGTCGCCCGGCTCATCAGCTCGGCGAGGCACTCCTCGGGTGTGGCGCCCCGGGCGAGGGCATGGTGGTGCCCCCTGTAGGTGGCGAACACATAGTCGTCCGGGCGCAGGGCGGCGCTCGCCCCCACGGCGATCGCCTCCTGCCCGGCGGCCAGGTGCGTGGTGCCTTTCACGAGGCCCTGGAGGAACAGGTCGTGGGCGGCCTTCTCCGTCCGGCGGATGACGTTCATCCGCTCGTACCGGTCGAGGAGCGCGCCGGCGTCCATCAGCGGTCCCCGTGGGTCGTCCGCGGGCCGTGCCGGGTGGGCGCGCGTGAGCGCTCCCCGGTGTCCGCCCGCGCGCGGTCCCCGGTGTTGAGGTGGGACTGCGCCTCGCGGCGGGTGTTCAGCTCGCCGCCCACCGTCCAGTACTTGCGCCCGGCCACCAGCAGTTCCTCGGCGGGGAACTTGGTGATGACCTCGCAGCCGTCGGCGGTGACGACGACTTCCTCCTCGATCCGGGCGGCGGACCAGCCGTCGGCGGCCGGCCAGTACGTCTCCAGGGCGAACACCATGCCCTCTTCGAGGACTTCGGGGTGGTCCAGGGAGACCAGCCGGCTGAAGATCGGCTTCTCCCAGATCGACAGGCCGACGCCGTGGCCGTACTGGAGGGCGAAGGCGGCGGTCTCGTCGGCGAAGCCGAACTCCTCGGCGCGCGGCCAGACCCGCACGATGTCGGCGGTGGTGGCGCCCGGCCGGACCAGCGCGATCGCCTCGTCCATGTACGCCCGGCAGCGCACGTACGCGTCCCGCTGCGCCCGCGAGGCGCTGCCCACGGCGAACGTGCGGTAGTAGCAGGTGCGGTAGCCGAGATGACTGTGCAGGATGTCGAAGAAGGCCGGGTCGCCGGGGCGGATCAACCGGTCGCTGTAGACGTGCGGGTGCGGCGAACAGCGCTCGCCCGAGATGGCGTTGACGCCCTCGACGTACTCGCTGCCGAGGTCGTACAGCACCTTGCTGACCACGCCGACGCACTCGTTCTCGCGCACGCCCGGGCGCAGGTACCCGTACAGCTCCTCGTAGGCCGCGTCGACCATGGCGCACGCCTGGGTGAGCAGGGCGATCTCGTCGCCGGTCTTGATGCGGCGGGCCTCCAGGAAGACCTGCTGACCGTCGACGACGTCGATGCCCTCGGCGCGCAGCGCGGCGAGGACCGGCATCTCGGCGACGTCGACGCCGAGGGGTTCGCCCGCGAGCCCGTGGTCGCGCAGTTCGGTGGCGATCTTGGCGGCCACGTCCTCGGCGATCCCGGCGTCCGGATGGAAGGCGCCGCGCAGGGTGGAGATGCCGGCCCGGGCGCCGGTGGGCGGGCCGCCCTTGCCGTCGCTGTAGTCGAGCCACGGGTTGTACAGCTGGTGGTGGCGGGCGGCGGAGCCGAAGTCCCAGACGACCGGTTCGCCGTCGCGCACCAGCAGGGCGAAGCGGATCAGCTTGTCCATCGCCCAGGTGCCGATGTGGGTGGCCGTCATGTAGCGGATGTTGGCGAAGTCGAAGCTGAGCACCGCGCCGAGCTCGGAGCGGTTCAGGGACTCGTGCAGCCGGGCCAGCCGCTGCCCGCGCAGCCGGTCCAGGTCGATGCGCTCTTCCCAGTCGACGGCGTTGGGTCCATATGTGCGGATCGCCATGGCGACCACCCCCACTTCGGAGTGAACGCCCGTGTGCAATGAGTGTCAAGTGTCACTGAACATCGCCGGAGACGAACCAGACGCCCACAGCCGGTACCTCTCCATCGTTGCGGTACCGGTGGGGAGTCGTCGACTCGAAGCACACGGAGTCGCCCGCCCGCAGCGTGTACTCCTCGAAACCGAGAGTGAGGACCAGCTCGCCGGAGGTCAGATAGCCGTACTCGGTGCCGGCGTGCCGCATCAGCCCGCCGGAGCCGGAGGACGAGCCGCCGGGCCGGTACGTCACCAGCAGGAAGTCGGCCTCCGCGCCCGGCACCCGCCCGAGACGCTCCCACACGACCCCCGAGTCCAGCTCCAGCGTCTCGCGCCCGGCCGAGCCGACCAGGGGCCCGATCCGCCGCCCGGGATCGGCGGCGAAGGCGGCGAGGGCGTGCGGCACGGCAGTCTCCCGGACGGCCTCCCGGGCATCGAAGAGGGACTCCACGGAGATGCCCAGCGCGGTGGTGATCGCGTACAGCGTGCTGACGGACGGCTGGCTCTTGCCGGTCTCGATCTGCGACACCAGACTCGCCGACACTCCGATCTCCCGGGCCAGCGCGCGCAGGCTCGTGCCGCGCTCCTGGCGCGCCTGCCGGATGCGCGCGCCGACGGGCGGCACGACGGCGGATGCCACGGGCGACTCCTCTGCTCACGGTGACTGTGCAGCTTCATTGAACAGCGAGTGAGAGCCCGGACGCCAGGAGTCGTCCCGCTCCGCTCGGTCGAGACGCACCTGCCCCGGCGGACGGCTCGAGCCGAGGCCGCCCTGAGCAGCCCGCGAGGCGCTCACCCGAACGGTCCGACGCCGGTGGTGGGCCCTGCACAGTGGTGGTGCGCTAGGGGCACGCGCCACGCTCTCAGGAGGCACCCCGATGACCCGTCGTCCGACCCGGCTCGTCCGCGTCCTCTCCTCCACCCTGGCGGCAGGCACGCTGTTCTCCACCGCCGCCTGCTCGGACGACGGCGGCACGGACGGTTCGCGCGTCTCCGGCGTCACCGCGTCCCAGGTCGCCGACGTGCGGCAGACCCCCTCCCCCACCGCCACCCTCTCCACGAACGGCGCCCGGACCGCGCTGATCACCGAGGCGGACATCGAGGACGACTGGACGCAGGTCAAGGACACGGAGGCCGAGAACTGGCACGACAGCCTCCTCGTCGGCACGGTCGACGTGTCCGACTTCGTGTCCGGCAAGGCCCAGGCGTCCGACTGCCAGCGGCTCATCGACTCCCTGTACGACGACGATCTGCTGGGCCGGCCGTCGGGCGCGTCCGCCTTGCGCGGCTTCGAGCAGGGCGACTCCCGCCTGCTGTACCAGGTCGCCTCCTACGACCGGACCGATCCGCAGGACTCCCTGAACTGGATGGCGACGCTGCCGGAGAAGTGCGACCAGTTCACCGTGACCGACGGCAAGGAGAAGCGCACCGTCCAGGTCATCGAGACCTCGGTGCCCAAGGTGGGCGACGCCCGGCAGGGCCTGCGCGTGACGGTGCAGGGCTCGGTCGACGGCAACGACGCCACGCTGACCTTGAACGTCGCCGCCGTACGGGTCGGCGACGACGCGATCACCGTCACGGCGGGCGGGCTCGACGGGGGCGAGGACGACTCCATGAAGCAGGCGGCGCAACAGGGCACCCAGCGGCTGGAGGACGTCCTGGCCGGGAAGTCGCCCGCCGCGAGCCCCACCGACTAGACCGGCCGGCACGGCAAGCAGCTCTCTCCCGCTCGCCGGCCCCGCCTCAACCGCCGTGCCCGCTCCGCCGATTCCCGGGACAGCGTGATCATCGGAGCGGCACAATGGGCGGCGGCGACCGGCCTCGGTCGTGCGTGCGAGGGAGAGGACGAGTCGTGAGTGATGGCCACACCCCTTCGGGAGGGTCGGCGAGGCTGAACACCGGTGTGGCACACAACGCGCGCGTGTGGAACTACTGGATCGGCGGCAAGGACAACTACGAGGTCGACCAGCAGGTCGGCGAGCACGTCGCCGGCATGTTCCCGATCATCCGGGACATCGCCCGAGCAGACCGGGACTTCCTCGGCCGGGCCGTGTCGTTCCTCGCCGGTGAGCGCGGGGTGCGGCAGTTCCTCGACGTCGGCACGGGACTGCCGACGGCGGACAACACCCACGAGATCGCCCAGCGGATCGCGCCCGACGCGCGCATCGTCTACGTCGACAACGACCCGATCGTCCTGGTGCACGCCCGCACCCTGCTCACCGGCACCCACGACGGCGTCACCGCCTACATCGACGCCGATGTGCACGACCCGGACGCCATCCTCGAACGGGCCGGTCACACCCTCGACTTCACGCGGCCCATCGCGGTGATGATGCTGGGCATCCTCAACTTCGTCCTGGACGTCGACAAGGCCCGGGACATCGTGCGGCGGGTGATGGCCGCGGCGCCGTCCGGCAGCTTCCTGGTCCTCACCCACCCGACCTTCGACGACGAGCTCGGCGGCGCGGGCCAGATCCCGGCCATGAAGTTCTGGAACGAGAACGCCACTCCCCCGATCACGGCCCGCAGCGGCGCCGACATCGCCGCGTTCTTCGAGGGCCTCGAGGTGCTCGAACCGGGCATGGTGTCGTGCGGGCAGTGGCGCGCCGAGCCCGGCTCGTCGGTGCTGGTACCGCAGTACGGCGCGGTGGCCGTGAAGCCCTGACGGCGCCGCCTTCGCCGGAGAAGAACCCGGACAACCGCGGAGGACATATGACCACCCTGGCCGATCCCGTGCCCGGCGGCCGCCCCGGCGACGTCGAGCGGGCCACCGCGCTGAGCGGCGAACTCGCCGGGCGGGGTGTGCACGGCGTCGTGCTGGCCTACGTCGACACCGCGGGCATCGGCCGGGTGAAGACCGTCCCCACGGCCCGGCTCGCCGCCGCGGCGGCCTGGGGCGTCGGCATGTCACCGGTGTTCGACACGTTCCTGGCGAACGACTCCATCGTCACCACCGACGTCCTCGGCTCCCCCGACGGTGATCTGCGCCTCTACCCGGACCTCGACCGGCTCGTCGTCCTGGCCGGGCAGCCCGGCTGGGCCTGGGCGCCGGTGGACCGCGTCACGCAGGCCGGGGAGCGGCATCCCGGCTGCACCCGCACGTTCCTGCGCCGGATCGTCACCGAGGCGGCCGAGCGGCACGGTCTCACCTTCAAGGCCGCCATCGAGATCGAGTGGAGCGTCGCCCGGGGCGACGCGCCCGGCGACGCGTTCGTGCCCGCGACGACCGGACCGGCGTACGGGGCGACCCGGCAGATCGAGCTCGGGGACTACACCGCCGACCTGCTGGCGGCGTGCGCGGCCCAGGGCGTGGACGTCGAGCAGGTCCATCCCGAGTACGCGGCCGGGCAGTTCGAGATCTCGGTGGGTGCTCTCGATCCGGTGGCGGCGGCCGACCGCAGTGTGCTGGTCCGGCAGACCGTCCGGGCGGTGGCCCAGCGGCACGGACTGCGGGTCTCGTTCGCCCCGGCCGTGGTGGGCCGGGGCGTCGGCAACGGCGGGCACGTCCATCTGTCCGCCTGGCGTGACGGGACGAACCTGCACGCCGGGGGCGAGCGCCGCCACGGCATGACGGCTCAGGCCGAGTCGTTCACGGCCGGCATCCTGGCCCATCTGCCCGCCCTCACGGCCGTCACCGCCCCGAGCCCCGCCAGCCGTCTGCGGCTCAAGCCCTCCCAGTGGGCCGGGGTGTTCACCGCCTGGGGCCGCGAGACCCGGGAGACCGCGCTGCGGGTCGTCACCGGCACCGCGGGGCTGCGCGACCGGGCGGCCAACCTGGAGATCAAGCCCGTCGACCTGGCCGCCAACCCCTATCTCGCGATCGGTGCCCTGATCGCCGCCGGTCTGGACGGCCTGACGTCGTCCGCCGTCCTGCCCGACGAGACCACCGGCGACCCGGCCCACCTGGGCGAGGCCGAGGCGGCGGCCCGGGGCGTGCGCCGACTGCCGGAGTCCCTGGAGCGGGCCGTCGAGGCCTTCCGCGACGACGAGGCCCTGCGGACGGCCCTCGGCCCGGTCCTGGCCGACGCGGTCATCGCCGTACGGCGGGGCGAGCAGGCGTCCGTCGCCGGGCTGGACGATGACCAGGTGGCGGCGGCGTACCGCTGGGTGTACTGACGTGAGCGCGGTCCGTGAGGCACTCGACTCCGTACGGCTGGTCGACCACCACTGCCACGGCACCGTCACGGCCGACCTCGGCCGGGACGCCTTCGAGTCCCTCCTCACCGAGGGCGAGGCGTGGCCGGGGATCTCGCCCTTCGACAGCCCGGTGGGCGTGGCCGTGCGCCGTCACTGCGCTCCCCTGCTCGACCTGCCCCGGCACGCGCCCGCCGAGGAGTACCTCGCCCGCCGCTCGGAACTCGGCCGGCGCGAGGTGCAGCGCCGCTTCCTGCGCACCGCGGGCACGGACGTCTTCTGCGTCGACACCGGCTACGCGCCCGACCCCC
Source organism: Streptomyces massasporeus (assembly GCF_014648995.1). Taxonomy (GTDB): domain Bacteria; phylum Actinomycetota; class Actinomycetes; order Streptomycetales; family Streptomycetaceae; genus Streptomyces; species Streptomyces massasporeus. The sequence continues at coordinate 604,371 of NZ_BMSE01000001.1, forward strand.
TCACCACGCCGCGGGAGATCGCCGAGGCCGCGGGCGGGACCTCGTACGAGGTCGTACGGCTGGAGGGTGTCGCGGAGTCGGTGCAGGCCTCGGGCGTCGAACCGGACGCCTACGCGGACGCCTTCCACGCGGCAGCGCTGGCCGCCGTGCGGCGGCCCGGCGTGGTGGCCGTGAAGTCGGTGGCGGCCTACCGCACCGGATTCGACCTGGACCCGGCCCGCCCCTCGGAGGCGGAGGTCACCGAAGCGGCCCGGTACTGGCTCTCCGGGGTCGGACGCCTCGACGACCCGGTCCTCGTGCGGCACCTGCTGTGGACCGCCGTCGACCTCGGTCTGCCGCTCCAGCTGCACACCGGGTTCGGCGACAACGACATCCGGCTGCACCGCGTCGACCCCACCCACCTCACCGACTGGCTGCACCTCACCGCCGGGACGATCCCCGTCCTGCTCCTGCACTGCTGGCCCTACCAGCGACAGGCGGCCTACCTCGCCGCGGTCTTCGAGCAGGTGTACCTCGACGTCGGACTCACCCTGCACCACGTCGGCCCCGCCCGGGCCGGTGCGGTCCTCGCGGAGGCCCTGGAGATCACACCGTTCCGCAAACTGCTGTACAGCTCGGACGCCTATGGTGTGGCCGAGTTCTACCACCTCGGGGCGCTCGCCTTCCGGCAAGGGCTCGCGGAACTGCTCCAGGAGCGTGTGGACGCCGACGAGCTGTCCCTGCCGGACGCGCTGCGGATCGCGCGATGGACCGGGCGGGACAACGCCCTGCGGGTCTACCGGCTGGAGGCCGACGGGCCGGAGGACGATTGAACAGGCGTGTGGCCGGTCACAGTTCTCCTGGAGCGGCTACCCAGGAAGTCCGAACGGCTGAAAGTATGATCAAGCAATGTCTGACATGACCGAAACCACGCCCGGCTGGCTGTCCTCCGACGAGCTGGAGATGACACGCGCCCGCATGCCGATCCTCTACGTCGAGGCCGTCCCGGTCCGCGTCGACGACAGCGGCGAGGTGACCAGCGTCGGCCTGCTGCTGCGCATCGGCCCCGACGGTACGGTCAGCCGGACGCTGGTCTCCGGCCGCGTGCTGCACCACGAGCGCGTCCGCGACGCCCTCCTACGCCACCTGGAGAAGGACCTCGGCCCGGTCGCGCTGCCCCGCGTCCCGGCGTCGCTCCAGCCGTTCACGGTCGCGGAGTACTTCCCGACGCAGGGCATCACGCCCTACCACGACCCGCGCCAGCACGCGGTGTCCCTCGCCTACATCGTGCCGGTGACGGGCGACTGCCGGCCCCGGCAGGACGCGCTCGACCTGGTGTGGTTCAGCCCCCAGGACGCCGTCTCGGAGGCGGTGCAGAGCGAGATGCCGGGCGGGCACGGGGTGCTGCTGAAGCAGGCGCTGGCGCATGCGGGCTGCGCGATCTGAGGCCTAAGCTCTTTCACGTGACCGCCCTCCGGCCTGGAGGTGCTCGTGATGGACGCGGAGCAGGACCCGTTCGCGGGGCAGCCGCATCTTCCCGACCTGCATGTGCGCCTGCGCACGGAGCTGAGCCGGATCGACGAGCAGCTGCGCGCCCTGCTGGACGCGATGGACCGCATGCAGGGCCTGCTGGACGCCGTGGTGGCCATCAGCCGTGAGGTGGAGCTGCCCGCGGTACTGCACCGCATCGTGACCACGGCCATGGACCTGGTGGGCGCCCGTTACGGCGCCCTCGGCGTGCTCAACGACACCGGTGAGCACCTGGAGGAGTTCATCACCGCCGGCCTGTCCGCGCGGGAGCGTGCCGACCTGGCCGAGACCGGTCTGCCCACCGGCCGGGGTGTCCTCGGCCATCTGATCAGCCACCCCGAGCCCCTGCGGATCGGCGACATCCCGGCCCACGCCTCCTCCGTCGGCTTCCCGCCCGGCCACCCGCACATGCGGACCCTGCTCGGCGTCGCCATCAGTGTTCGCAACGAGATCTACGGCGATCTGTACCTCTCCGAGCGGCGCGACGGGCAGCCCTTCGACGTCCAGGACGAGAACGTGGTGGTGGCCCTCGCCAGCGCCGCCGGCATCGCGATCGAGAACGTCCGCCTGTTCGAACAGGTGCGGCTCGGGGCGGAGCAGTTCCAGCGGCTGCTGCTGCCCACGCTGCCCGACCTGCGCCCGTTCACCGCCGCGGCCGTCTACCGGCCGGCCGCCGAGCCCAGCAGGCTGGGCGGGGACTGGTACGACGCGATCCCGCTGCCCGACGACGTCGTGGCGGTCGTCATCGGTGACGTGGCCGGGCACGATCTGCACGCCGCGGCCGCCATGGCTTCCGTCCGCAACATGCTGCGCGCCTTGCTCTTCGACCGGGACAGTTCACCGGGCGCGGTCCTGACCCGGCTCGACCGCACGCTCCAGGCGGTCACGCCCAACCCCGTCACGACCACCGCTCTGGCCCGGATCGAGCCGGAGGGACCGGGCTGGCGCCTGCGCTGGAGCACCGCGGGGCATGTCCCGCCCCTGCTGATCACCCCGGAGCGCCGGGTCGAGGTCCTGACCGGCGAGCCCGGACTGCCGCTCGGGGTCGACCCCGAGGAGCCCCGTCCGGACCACTCCCGCTTCCTTCCCCCCGGCACCACCCTGGTCTTCTACACCGACGGCCTGATCGAGCATCCCGCCCACCCTATCGACCGGAGCCTGGGCGAGCTGGCCGATCTCGCCGCGCTCCACGCCGCTCTGCCCTTGCGGGACTTCGTGTGCGCCCTGGCCGACGACCACCCGAGCGACGGTCACGACGACATCGCCCTCCTCGCCCTGCGCACCCCGACGGCCTGACGCCCGGGCGCCGGCGAGGCCCGAACATCCAGCTCAGCGGCGTTGTGGAGGATCCGGGGGATCCGGCGGATGATGGTCGGGGGATGTCGATGCGGAGGTCCCGATGACGGTCGCGCGGCAGGCACGGCCCCGGCGCGACGTCCGGGTCGCCCTGGAGATCTGCGCCGTCGCCGGGCTGTACTACGGCGCTGCCGAGCTCGGACTGCTCCAGCAACTGGTGCGGGGCCAGGTCACCCCCCTGTGGCCGCCGAGCGGCATCGCGCTGGCGAGCCTGCTCCTGCTCGGCCCCCGGGTCTGGCCCGGGATCGCCCTCGGGGCGTTCCTGGTCAACGTCACGCTGGGACCCTCGCTGCCGGCCGTTCTCGCGATCGCCGCGGGCAACACGCTCGCACCGGTCTGTTCGTACGTCCTGCTCCGCCGTGCCGGGTTCCGCAACGAACTGAACCGGCTGCGGGACGCGCTGGCCCTGATCTTCCTGGGCGCCTTCACCGGGATGCTGGTCAGCGCCACGGTCGGCAGCGGGACGCTGGCCCTGACCGGTGTACTGGACACCGGCGACTTCGCGTCGACCTGGTCGGTCTGGTGGACCGGTGACGCGATGGGCGTCCTGGCGGTCACGCCGGTGCTGCTCCTGCTCCGCTCGGCCCGGTGGCCGCGGGGCGTCTCACCGGCCCGGTGGGCGGAGGGGATCCTGCTGGTGGCGGCCACGGCCTGCGTCGGCTTCGTCGAGACCAGCGACACCCCGCTGCTGTTCCTCGGCTTCCCGCTGCTGATCTGGGCCGGCTTCCGCTTCCGGCTGTCCGGGGCCGCGCCCTGCGCCCTCGCGGTGTCGGTCTTCGCGATCGTCGCGGCCGGGCAGAAATCCGGCCCGTTCGCCGGCCACGACCTGTTCACCAATATGATCACACTGCAGGCGTTCAACGCTTCCGCCTCGCTGACCGCGCTGCTGCTCGGGGCGGCCGTGGGGGAACGCGCCCAGACCGAGCGGGAGATCGCGCAGGCGTGCAGACAGCTCGCCGAGATGGCGACCAGGATCGCCACCAGCGACCGCCGGCCGGCGCTCTCCGTCCGCAGAAATGATCAAGAGGCCGTATCCGTGGAATCCGATACGGCCTCTGAATGACTGCCTCACAGTCGGGACGACAGGATTTGAACCTGCGACCCCTTGACCCCCAGTCAAGTGCGCTACCAAGCTGCGCCACGTCCCGTTGCCCGTCTGACCTGGGAGTTCCCCCGGCCGAACGCGCAGGGAAACAATACCGCACTCGCACCGGTGATCGCGCATCCGTTTCCGGGTTGGCGCCGCTTGACCTCAAGGCTGGTTGAGGTTGCACGCTCGTCGTCATGACCGACGCGACGCAGACGTACACCTCCGCGCATGCCGACCTGGCGGGCCTGATGGGCCTGATGACCGGCGACGAGAAGCACGGCCCGGCCGCGACGTCCACGCTGGACGTGTTGTGGGTGCTGTACGACCGGGTGCTGCGGGTGAGCCCGGAGGGCGGGGACGACCCCGGGCGGGACCGGTTCCTGCTGTCGAAGGGGCACGGGCCGATGGCGTACTACGCCGTGCTGGCCGCCAAGGGGTTCCTCCCGGTGGAGTGGCTGGCGGGCTTCGGCTCGTACGACTCCCCGCTCGGCCACCATCCGGACCGGACGCTCGTGCCAGGGGCCGAGATCGGCAGCGGATCGCTGGGGCACGGGTTGCCGATCGCCGTCGGTACGGCGCTGGGGCTGCGCGCCCAGGGGCTCGACGAGCCGCGGGTGTGGACGCTGGTCGGGGACGCGGAGCTGGACGAGGGCAGCAACCACGAGGCGATCGCCTTCGCCGGGCCCGCCGGGCTCGACCGGCTGCACACCGTCGTCGTCGACAACTCCTCCGCCACATACGCCCGCCCCGGCGGGATCGCCGCCCGTTTCGAGGCGGCGGGCTGGTCCACGCTGACCGTCGACGGCCGTGACCACGAGGCCCTGTACGCCGCCTTCACCGCGCCGCACCCGGGTCGCCCGCACGTGGTCGTGGCCCGGGTCGAGCCGAAGTCCGCCTGATTTTCCGCTACCGAGGAGTCTTGCTTCCATGGACACCATGCGTGACCGTTTCGCCCCTGTCGTCTCCCGGCTGCTCGACGAGGATCCCCGGGTGGCGGTGGTCCTCGCCGCGATCGGCACGGACGGCTTCGCCGCGGCCGCCCGCCGCCATCCTGGGCGGGTCGTCGACGTCGGCATCCGGGAGCAGCTCCTGATCGGGGCGGCGGCGGGGCTGGCACTCACCGGGCTGCGGCCCGTCGTGCACACCTTCGCCAGCTTCCTCGTGGAGCGGCCCTTCGAACAGGTGAAGCTGGACCTCGGGCACCAGGAGGCGGGCGCGGTGCTGGTGAGCGCCGCCGCCTCCTTCGACTGGCCGGCCGGCGGCTACACGCACATGGCGCCGGGCGACGTGGCGCTGCTCGACACCCTGGACGGCTGGACCGTCCATGTGCCGGGGCACCCGGACGAGGCCGAGACGCTGCTGCGGCACGCGGTCGCCGCGGGCGACGACAAGGTGTACGTACGGCTGTCCGTCCAGGCCAACGGGCAGGCGCTGCCGGTCGACGGGGAGCGCTTCTGTACGGTCCGCGAGGGACGCTCCGGCGTGGTCGTCGCCGTGGGGCCGATGCTCGACGCCGTACTCGCCGCCACCGAGGGGCTGGACGTCACCGTCCTGTACGCGACCACCGTCCGCCCCTTCGACGGCGCCGCCCTGCGGCGGGCCACCGAGACGGCCGGGACGGACGTCGTCCTCGTCGAGCCCTACCTGGCGGGCACGTCGACGGCCGCCGCGAACGACGGGCTGGCGGATGTGCCGCACCGGGTCCTCGGGCTGGGCGTGGGCCGTCGCGAACTGCGGCGGTACGGGCGGCTGGAGGAGCACGTCGCCGCCCATGGTCTCGACGCCCGGTCGCTGCGGGAGCGCATCTCGGGGTTCCTCGGGGCGACGGTCCGCGTCTGAGATCAGGAGGACGTCACTCCGCGGGCAGGCCGATCCGCGGGTGGGCCTCCAGGAGCCGGGTCGGGGCCGCCTGGCGCCAGGAGTCGGCGAGGATGTCCCGCAGCTCGCCCTCGTCCTCCAGGGCGTCGAGCCGGGCGCGCACCCAGGCGAACTGGGACTCGTGGTCGGCGATCCAGAACTTCCCCGGTTCGGCGAGCACCAGTTCGTTGCGCTCCTCCTTGGGGCAGCGCACGGCGATGGAGGTCTCGTTCTCCGGCAGCGTGGCGAACATCTTTCCCGCGACCCGGAACGTGGGCATGCTCCAGGCGATCTTCTCCGTCGTGTCCGGCAGGGACAAGGCGATCCGTCGTACGTCTTCGGCATCCGGCATGGCAGGCACCGTATCGGCTCCCACCGACAGTCACCTGGTGGGAGCGGTTACCGGTACGTGCTTGTAGTAGATCGTCGTCGGCCGCAGGACGCCTCCGGGGTCGGCCGCGTAGTCCGGGATGGCGCCGACAGGGGTCCATCCGCTGGAGCGGTACAGCTGTTCGGCGGGGCTGCCGGTCTCGGTGTCCAGGTGCAGGAGGGTGATGCCGGCCGCCGTGGCCGCGGCCTCCGCCGTGGCCAGGAGCCCGCGGCCGAGGCCGCGCCCACGGGCCTCCGGCGCCACCATCAGCTTCACGAGCTCGGCGCGGTGACGGCTGTTGGCCTTCTCGGCGAAGGCCAGGCTGACGGTGCCGAGCACCCGCTCCCCGTCGCACGCCACCCATACGGCGAGCCGGCCCGCGGCGACGTCGGCGGCCCGGCCCCGCCACCAGGCCAGGGCCTCCGCCGGGCCGAGCGGGGCGAGGAAGCCGACGGAGGCGCCCCCGTTCACGGTGCAGGTCAGCAGATCCGCCAACTCCGCTGCCTTTCGCAGCAGTTGAGACTCGTCCAGTCGGTTCACGGCCGCACCACCGCCAGCAGGTAGCGAACGCCCCCGGGGTCCGCGCACCGGAACCGGGTCGGGCCCCACACCCGCATCCGCAGGCAGTCCCCCGTGACCAGACGGTGCTCGGTGTCCTGCGCGGTCACCTCCAGGGCCCCTTCCAGGATCCAGATGTGCTGCTCCAGTCCGGCCACGGGCGGACGGTCGTAGGCGAGGTCGGCGCCGGGTGCGAGGCGGGCCTCGACGAGTTCGCCGCGCAGGGCGGCGTGCGGGGGCGACACGGACCGGCGTACGAAGCCGGAGGTGCGGTCCTGCCACACGGGCTGGGCCGCGGAGCGGACGACGGCCTCCGGTTCGGCCTCGACCTCGCTGAGGAGCTGGGACATGGTGCGCCCGTAGACGGCGCACAGGCGGTTCAGGACGGAGGCCGTGGGGCTGGTCTCCGCCCGCTCGGCCCGGGACAGGGTGGACCGGCTCACCCCGCTGCGGTCGGCCAACTCACCCAGGGACCAGTCGTGTTCGGCCCGCAGCTCGGCCAGGCGCGCTCCCAGCCGGGCGTCCACGGGATCCGTCTCGTCGCCTCTCATATCCGGGATGCTATCCCGGATATGAGACGACGGTGTTACGGGGCGCTCACAGCCTGGCTGCCTCGCCGAGCGCGTCCAGCACGGGGCGGATCAGGGGGTGCTCCTCGGCTCCCCTGCGGACGGCGGCGAAGACCCGGCGGGTGGGGGGCGTTCCGTCGACAGGGCGCACGACCACCCCGGTGAGGTCCATGCCGCGCAGCGCCGAGCGCGGCACCAGGGCGACGCCCGCGTCGGCCGAGGCGAGGGCGACGACCGCGCGGAAGTCGTCCGAGGAGTGCTCCATACGGGGCTGGAAACCGGCGTTCTCGCAGGCCAGGATCACCACGTCGTGGCAGGGGTTGCCGGGGTACTGGCCGATCCACGGGTCCTTGGCCAGGTCGGCGAGGGGCACCTCGGCCGCATCGGCCAGGCGGTGGGTGACGGGGACGACCGCGTCGAAGGGCTCGGCGTACAGCGGCACGTGGGCCAGTCGCGGGTCGTCGGCGGGCGGGGCCCCGCGGTACTCGACGGCGACGGCGACATCGACCTGCCGGTCCAGCACCATCGGCAGGCTGGCGTCGCCCTCGGCGTCCTGGACACGGATGCGGATCCCGGGCGCCGAGTGGGCCAGAGCGGCCACGGCGGGCGCGACGACCAAGGCGATTCCGGTGGCGAACGAGGCGACCGTGACGGTGCCGGCCGCTCCCGAGCTGTACGCGGCGAGCTCGGCCTCGGCCCGCTCCAGCTGGGCGAGGACCGCGTTGGTGTGGTTGAGCAGGATCTCGCCGGCGGGGGTGAGCCGTACCCCCTTGGCGCCGCGCTCGACGAGCCGGTGGCCGGTCTCCTGCTCCAGGGCGGCGAGCTGCTGGGACACGGCCGACGGCGTGAGATACAGCGCGGCGGCAGCCGCCGTCACCGTACGGTGGTCGGCCACCGCCCGGAGGATGTGGAGCCGCCGCGCTTCGATCATGCGATCGATTGTCTCAAATGCACCCTGTGCTGCTCGTCAGCCCTCCAGCTCGGCCCGCGCCGCCACGAAGGCGTCGACCGCGCGGTTGACGTCCTCCGTGGAGTGCGCGGCCGACAGCTGGACGCGGATCCGGGCCTGGCCCTGCGGCACCACCGGGTACGAGAACCCGATGACGTAGACGCCGCGCTCCAGCAGCAGCTCGGCCATGCGCCCGGCGACCGCCGCGTCGCCGATCATCACCGGGGCGATGGCGTGGTCACCGGGGAGGACGTCGAAACCCTCCTCGGTCATCCGGCCGCGGAACAGGGCCGTGTTCTCGGCCAGCCGGACGCGCAGGTCGTCCGCGGCCTCCAGCAGGTCGAGGACCTTCAGGGAGGCCGCCGCGATGACCGGGGCGAGGGTGTTGGAGAACAGGTACGGCCGGGAGCGCTGGCGCAGCAGGGCGACGATCTCGGCGCGGGCGGCGACGTAGCCGCCGGAGGCGCCGCCGAGGGCCTTGCCGAGGGTGCCGGTGATGATGTCGACGCGGTCCATGACGCCGTGCAGCTCGGGCGTGCCGCGGCCGCCGGGGCCGACGAAGCCGACGGCGTGGGAGTCGTCGACCATGACCATCGCGTCGTAGCGGTCGGCGAGGTCGCAGATCTCGCGCAGCGGGGCGACGTAGCCGTCCATGGAGAAGACGCCGTCGGTGACGATCAGGCGGCGGCGCGCGTCGGAGGCCTCCTTGAGCCGGGCCTCCAGCTCGGCCAGGTCACGGTTGGCGTAGCGCAGGCGGCGGGCCTTGGACAGGCGGATGCCGTCGATGATCGACGCGTGGTTGAGGGCGTCGGAGATGACCGCGTCCTCCGGGCCGAGCAGCGTCTCGAACACGCCGCCGTTGGCGTCGAAGCACGAGGAGTAGAGGATCGTGTCCTCCTGGCCCAGGAAGGCGGACAGGCGCGCCTCCAGCTCCTTGTGCACCTCCTGGGTGCCGCAGATGAAGCGGACGGAGGCCATGCCGTAGCCCCAGCGGTCCAGGGCCTCGTGGGCGGCGGCGACGACCTCGGGGTGGTCGGCGAGGCCGAGGTAGTTGTTGGCGCAGAAGTTCAGGACCTCGCCGGGACGGCCGCCCGCGGTGACGTTCACGGTGGCGGACTGCGGACTGCCGATCACGCGCTCGGGCTTGTGCAGGCCGGCGGCGCGGATCTCGTCGAGGGTGGCACGCAGGTCGTCGCGCACGGAGTCGAACATGAGGGAAGCTCCTAAGGTGCTTGCGGAGAAGGGGGGTTACGCGGTCCAGTCGAGGATGACCTTGCCGCCGCGGCCGCTCGCCGCGTCCTCGAACGCCGCCTCGAAGTCGCGGTGGCCGTAGCGGCCGGTGATGACGGGCGCGAGGTCCAGGCCGGCCTCGAGCAGGACCGACATGGCGTACCAGGTCTCGAACATCTCGCGGCCGTAGATGCCCTTGATGGTGATCATCGAGGTGACGACGCGGGCCCAGTCGACGGGGAACTCCTGCGCGGGCAGGCCGAGCATCGCGATCCGGCCACCGTGCGTCATGTTGGCGATCATGTCGCGCATGGCCTCGGGGCGGCCGGACATCTCCAGGCCGATGTCGAAGCCCTCGCGTAGTCCGAGCGTGCGCTGCCCGTCGGCGATGGTGGAGCCTGAGACGTCGAGCGCGAGGCTGACACCGATCTTGCGGGCCAGCTCCAGCCGCTCCGGGCTGACGTCGGTGATCACGACGTTGCGGGCGCCGGCGTGCCTGGCCACGGCGGCGGCCATCAGGCCGATGGGTCCCGCGCCGGTGATCAGGACGTCCTCGCCGACGAGCGGGAAGGACAGCGCGGTGTGCACGGCGTTGCCGAACGGGTCGAAGATCGCGGCCACGTCGAGGTCTACGGGCACCCGGTGCACCCAGACGTTGGCGGCGGGCAGGGCGACGTACTCGGCGAACGCTCCGTCGCGGCCCACCCCGAGCCCGACGGTGGCCCGGCACAGGTGCCGGCGCCCGGCCAGGCAGTTGCGGCACTTGCCGCACACCAGGTGGCCCTCGCCGCTGACGCGGTCGCCGATCGCGATGTCGGTGACGTCCCGTCCCGTCTCGACGACCTCGCCGACGAACTCGTGTCCGAGCACGAGCGGGGTGCTGATCGCCTGCTGGGCCCAGCCGTCCCAGGCCCGGATGTGCAGGTCGGTGCCGCAGATTCCGGTGCGCAGCACCTTGATGAGTACGTCGCCGGGCCCGACGGTGGGCTCGGGGACGTCCACGAGCCACAGCCCGGGTTCCGCCTTCTGCTTGACCAGCGCCTTCACCGCTACGGCTCCTGGGGGTGAGTCCCGGCTCCGGGTATGCCGAAGGAACCCCTGGACCGGGAGAGGAGTGGGATCGCACTGAAATCTGCCGTACGGCGGGCGCGCCGGTCCATCGAGGATTTCTTAAGCGCCGCCGCAGCTTTCCTTCACGCCCCGGGGGGCCCGCGCGAATCCCGGGCTTCAGTAGGGCGGCAGGCCGTCCCGGCTCTCCAGCGCCACGACGAGCTGCGCGGCGTGTTCCTTGATCGCCGTCAGGCCCGGTTTCCCCCACGGCCGCGGCTCGACGTCGGCGACGCTGATGGTGCCCAGCACCAGGCCCGTGCCGTCGATGAGCGGCGCCCCCAGATAGGAGCGGATGCCGAACTCGTCGACCACCGGATTGCCCGCGAACCGCGGATAGTCGCCGACGTCCTCCAGGGCGAGGGCCTTGCGGCGCGCCACCACATGGGGGCAGAAGCCGTGGTCGCGGGGCAGGGCACGGCTGAGGCGCGGGCTGGTGCCGTCGCTGCGCACCACCGGCGCCACAGCCGGCACGTGCAGGCCCGCGTAGAACTGCCCCTGCTCGTCGGGGAGGTTGACCATGGCGTACGGCGCACCGGTGAACTCGGCGAGGCGGACCGCGAAGGAGTCCAGTGCGGGTTCGGGGCGCTCCCCCAGGCCCAGTCTGCGCAGTCGGCGGGTGCGGGCGGGGGCCTCCTTGTCCTCGGGTGTGAGCAGCAGACGACCGGCCGGGCGCGGCGGGTCGTAGGTCATGGGCGTGCTCCCGGGTTGTGAACTCGCGTCATCTACGGCCTCCGTGGCAGGTGTGCGGGGGTCACATGTGGGCGCCGTACCCCGTCGCCGGGGCCGGGGTGTGGGCGATGAGGTGGCGCACCAGAGTCAGCAGGGTCTGGACCCCGGAGCTGGAGATCCGCGCGTCGCAGCACACGACGGGGACGTCATCGGACAGATCCAGGGCACCGCGCACCTCCTCGGGGTCGTAGCGGTAGGCGCCGTCGAACTCGTTGACGGCGATGACGAATTCGAGGCCACGCTGTTCGAAGAAGTCGACGGCGGCGAAGCACTCCTCCAGCCGGCGGGTGTCGGCGAGGATGACCGCGCCCAGCGCGCCCTCGCACAACTCGTCCCACATGAACCAGAACCGCTCCTGTCCGGGCGTGCCGAACAGGTACAGCACATGCCGGGGGTCGAGGGTGATGCGGCCGAAGTCCATGGCCACGGTCGTCTCGACCTTGTTCTCGATGCCGTCGAGGTTGTCGGTCGCGGCACTGACGGTGGTGAGCAGTTCCTCCGTGCTGAGCGGCGCGATCTCGCTGACCGCGCCGACGAAGGTCGTCTTGCCCACGCCGAACCCGCCCGCCACCAGGATCTTCAGCGCGGTGGGGAACGGGTCGGCGCCGTGGCCCGGTCCGTCGGTGTAGTCAGAGCTGTCGTCGTAGTCCATCGAGCACTGCCTCCAGAAGGGCCCGGTCCGTCGGGTTGTGGTGGAACGCGGGGGGCTTGGTGGTCAACGCCCCGCAGTCGACGAGGTCCGCCAGCAGCACCTTGGTGACGGCCACCGGCAGTGTGAGATGGGCGGCGACCTCGGCGACGGCGACGGGCACCCGGCACCGTTCGAGCGCCTGGGCGTGCTCGGGGCCGAGATAGCCGAGGGGGGTCGCCCCGGTGGCCATCACCTGCGAGACGAGGTCGAGCGCGACGGACGGACGGGTGCGGCCGTTGCTGACCGTGAACGGCCGCACCAGCCGCCCGGCCGCGTCGTCGAGCCAGGGCCCGTCACCGGCCGCCGTCACGCTCAAGGCCTCATCGCCGGGGATTCGACGGACTGCCGGGGAGCGGTCACCAGGTAGGGGCGGACGCTCTTGACCAGCATCGCCATCTCGTAGCCCAGCACGGCCGCGTCGGCCTCGCGGCCGGCCAGCACGGCCAGGCAGGTGCCGGAGCCGGCGGTGGTGACGAACAGCAGGGTCGAGGCGAGTTCGACGACGACCTGCCGTACGTCGCCACCGTCGCCGAAGCGGACTCCGGCGCTGCGGCCGAGGGAGTACAGGCCGGAGGCCAGGGCGGCCATGTGGTCGGCGCTGTCCGGGTCGAGACCGTGCACGGACTTCACGAGCCCGTCGCAGGACAGCAGCACCGCGGCGCTCGTGTGCGGTACGCGCTGTACGAGGCCGCTCATCAGCCAGTCGAGATCGGATACATGGGCGGTCGGCGCATCGCTCGCCATGGTGGATCGACTCCTTGGGGTACGAAGGTCTGCGGGAGCGCTGGGGGTGGGGGTGGGAAGGGGGGTGGTCATCCGGCGGGTGCGCTCCCGTCCTGCCGGGTGGTGGTCGTGGGGTGGTCGGAACGGGACCCGGGCGTCGGCCTGTTCGAGGGGGACAGCTCCGAGGGGAGCGCCTCGAGGTGGACCGGGCGGACGGGCATCGGGTCCCTGCGGGTGGAGCCCGTGGCTGCCGGGTCCGTGTGGGCGGAGTCCGCGTAGGAGGAGTCCATGTGGGCGATCTCCATGGGGGCGGAGCCCGTGTCGGAGGAGTCCGTGTAGGAGGAGTCCATGTGGGCGGACTCCGTGTGCGCGGACGCCATGTGGACGGACTCCGTGTGCGCGGACGCCATGTGGACGGACTCCGTGTGGACGGACGACGTGTCGCCCCACTCCGTGTTGCCGGCCTCCATGCTCTGCTGGGCCTCCGCGAGGCTGATGCCGCGCTGGAAGGCCGCCATCAGACCGGGGTCGTGGCCCACGAGGTACTCGGGGTCCTGGCGTGGCGTCGGGCCGTCGCGCAGCTGGGGCACGATGTGCTCCTGGGCGCGGCGACGGGGCAGTTGGGGCTTGCCCATGGTGCCGCGGACGGTGCCGTTGCGGGGGGTGGGCGGCTCGGTGACGTGCTCGGCGAGGGTCCGCCGGTCGTCGGGACTGATACCGGGCCGTGCCTCGGCCGGGGTGGGACGCTCCCGGCGGGCCCCCCGCATGGGCAGGGGCGCGGGCCGGCCGTCCGGTGTGCTCCCGCCCGAGGCCGATTCGGTCCCCTGCTCGTGCCTTCGGGGCGCGATGGATGAGGGGGACGCGGTGGGTGGGGTGAGCGGACCCGACGGCCCGGCTCCGGACGCGGACAGCGGCACGGACGAGAGCCCGGCCTCACCGCCGTCGACGACCAGGGACAGCCCCCTCGACGCGCCACCGGCACCGGCGGCAACCTGCCCGTTCGGCCCGGCCTGCCTGCCCGGGGCGGCCGGACCGCTCCGACCGGCCTGCCCGTCCGGCCGCCCCGGCAGCGCCGGACCATCCGCACCGGGGGCACCTGCCGTCGACTGCCCCGCTCCCCCGGGCGTTCCCGCCCCCGCCTCGGCTCCGAGAAGCGCCTGCGGTACGACGAGCACCGCCTGCACTCCGCCGTAGATGTTGGTCTGGAGGCGGACGGTGATGCCGTGCCGCCGGGCGAGCTGGGAGACGACGAACAGGCCGATGCGGCCGTCCGCGAGGAGCCGGGCGACGTTCACCTGGTCGGGGTCGGCGAGCAGCGCGTTCATCCGCGTCTGCTCCTCCAGGGGCATGCCGAGCCCGCGGTCCTCGACCTCGACGGCGAGCCCGGAGGTGACGAGGTTGGCGCGCAGCAGGACCTGGGTGTGCGGGGCGGAGAACACCGTGGCGTTCTCGACGAGTTCGGCCAGGAGGTGGATGACGTCGGCGACGGCGTGGCCGCGCAGCTGCCCGTCGATCGGCGGCACGAGCTTGACCCGCGAGTACTGCTCGACCTCGGCGATGGCCGAGCGCAGCACCTCGGTCATGGAGACCGGGTTGCTCCACTGGCGGCGGGAGACGGCGCCGCCGAGCACGGCGAGGTTCTCGGCGTGGCGGCGGATGCGGGTGGCGAGGTGGTCGACGTGGAAGAGCCCCTTGAGCAGGTCGGGGTCCTCCATCTCGTTCTCCAGCTCGTCGAGGATGGAGATCTCGCGGTGCACCAGGGACTGCAGGCGCCGGGCGAGGTTGACGAAGACCTCGAGCTTCTGTTCGCTGCCGGCCTGGCTGGAGAGCTGGGAGGCCTGCACGACGGCGGTGACGGCGCCGTCGTGCGCGCGGGACAGGTCGGCGGCGAGGAGGTCGAAGTCGTCGCCGTCCTCGGCGGGACCTGCGTGGCGGCTCTGCGGGGCGAGCTGCGGCGGCCCGTCGCCGCGGCGCAGCGTCTCGACGAGGGTGCGCAGGTCGGCCTCGCGCCGTGCGGTGCTGCGGCGCAGGACGCCGATGCGGTCGTGCACGGACCGGGCGGCCCGGTTGGCTGCGACCGCGGCGACGGCGATGCCGACGAGGGCCACGAAGACCGCGCCGCCGAGCACGGCCCACAGGGTGAGGCCCGGCCGCGTTCCGGTGGACCGGACGATGAAGAGGACGGCGGCGCAGCCGCTGAGGGCGACGGCGACGGGGGGCAGCACCGCGAGACGCAGCAGCTGGGGCCGTATGTGGGTCTCGGGCAGCGCGGGTGCGGTGCGGACGGCGGGCCGCCCGTGCCGCCCGCCCTCACGGCGGTCTGCGCGTGTGGCCGGGGCGCGGAGGTGAGACATCGGTGTCCTCGTGCTGGTCCGTCGGGCCGGGGTGCCAGGGGAGCTTGCGGGGGTGCGGCCGGGTTCGCGCGGCCGCCTGCGCGCGCCCCGGGCCGTGCGCCCGGCCTCCCCCGGCTTCCGCGCGCCACCGCCGACGCCGGCGCCACTGACGCCACGGGGACCGGCGGGCCGCCCCGGGCCGGGGGCCCCTACGGCTGCGGCGCCGAACCGGGCCGCACCCTCGCCGGGCCGGGCCACACCCGCGCCACCGACGGAGGTTTCCGCGCCACCGACGGCAGGGCCCGTGCGGTCGACAGCAGTGCCCGCGCGGTCGGCACCGGCACCCGTGTCCTCGGCCGCGCCCGTGCCGGCGTCGGTGGCGCGTGGGCAGCGGGGATCCCCGTCGCGTCGACTCCCTCGTCCGCCCTGCGCCTGCACGTGCCGGCCCCCACTCCCTGATCCGCCCTGCTTCCCGACGGCCACTGACAGTAGTCGCCAGCGCATCATGTGCGGTGGGCAGTTGACAAACTCATACGGTGAGCGTCCCGCTCTGGTATGAGGCCTCGCACGACAGACCGATAACCCCTCCGCACATTCGACCAGGAACGCAAAGAGCTCGATCAGACCTGGTCAGAAGCGGTCGCACGCAGACGGCGAGGGCCGGGGAGCCTCTCGCTCCCCGGCCCTCGCCGTTCGTCTGCCGTACGCCCCGGGTCAGCCCGCAGGGAGCGTCTCGGGGTCCTCGGTGCCCTTACCGGCCCCGCGAGCACCGTCACTCACCGTGTCGACCTGGGCCACGGCTGCCGCGTCCGAGGCCGTCTTGATACCGGCTCCGGCGAGGGCCTCCCCGGCCGCGCGACCGCCCGCCGGGGCGAGCGCCACCCCACGCCACCACGGCTCCGACGGGACCGTCTCGGCCGTGGGCTCGAAGGGCTCGCCGGGACGGGGCAGGGCGACACCGGCACCCACCGCGCGGGCGGCCGCGAGCGTCCCCTCGCCGGGGTCCGCCCACGGGTGGGTCGCCAGGTTGAAGGTGGCCCAGTGGATCGGCAGCATCGGACCGTGCTCCGGCCCGCCCTGGAGGTCGAGGTGGGCGCGCATGCCCTCCTCGGGGGTCATGTGGATGTCGGGCCAGAAGTCGGAGTAGGCGCCGATCTGGATCATCGTGGCGTCGAACGGCCCGTGCTCGGCGCCGATCTCCTTGAAGCCGTCGAAGTAACCGGTGTCACCGCTGTGGTAGATCCGGTGCTCGTCCCCGGCGACGACCCAGGAGGCCCACAGGGTGTGCTGGGTGTTGCGCAACCCGCGGCCGCAGAAGTGCCGGGCCGGGGTGGCGGTCAGGGTGAGGCCGCCGATCTTGGCGGTCTCGTGCCAGTCCAGCTCGCGCAGCCGGTCGGCCGAGACGCCCCAGTGCTCCAGGTGCGCGCCGACACCCAGGGGCACGGCGAACAGGGTGTCCGTGCCCGCGAGGGCCTTGATGGTGGGCATGTCCAGATGGTCGTAGTGGTCGTGCGAGATCACCACGACGTCGACCGGGCCGAGCGCGGCGAGCGGCAGGGGGACGGGGTGCAGCCGCTTGGGCCCGGCGAAGGAGAAGGGGGAGCAGCGCTCGCCCCACACCGGGTCGAACAGGACGCGCCGGCCGTCGATCTCGGCGAGGACGCTGGAGTGCCCCATCCAGGTCAGCCGCAGGCCGGTGGCGGGGGGCCGGGCGATGTCGGCGAGGGTGGTGGAGTGCACCGGGACGGTGCCCTTCGGGGTGCGGCGGGGCCGGGTGTCCTTGTCGAAGAAGACCTTCGCGAAGTCCAGGGTCGAGCCCGAGGGCCGGGTCCGCGCGGGACCGCCGGGGTTCTGGAAGACCCCGTCCTTGAAATGGGGCGATCTGCGGATGCGCGCCATGCGCTCACCGCTCGGATCCGCGCCGAACGCCCCGGGCTGGAGCGCGCGGAGCCCGGAGCTCAGGGTACGGAAACCGGCCACGGTACCTCCAGGTGGAGTCGGTCAGGCTTTCCATTATGGTCGGCCCCTCCGACAACACCGGATCACAGGGGTCCCACCGCAGGAGATACTGACCGGTGATTCAGTATCCCGGCGGCTAAGGAGCCCGTATGGCCACCCCCCTGCTGTCCCTGACCTGGACCGATCACCTCACGGGCCGGCAGGGCTTCCTGGTCGTCGACCGGCTGGTGCGCGGAGTCTCCAGCGGCGGTCTGCGGATGCGCGCGGGCTGCACCCTGGACGAGGTCGCGGGTCTCGCCCGCGGCATGACCGTGAAGGAGGCCCTGCACTACGACCCCGCGAACCGCTACGTCCCGCTCGGCGGCGCCAAGGGCGGCATCGACTGCGATCCCCGGGATCCGGAGGCGTACCCGCTGCTGGTGCGCTACCTGCGCGCGATGCGGCCGTACATAGAGAGCTGCTGGACGACGGGCGAGGACCTGGGGCTCACCCAGGACCTGGTCGACCGGGCGGCGGCCGAGGCGGGGCTGGTCTCCTCGATCCAGGCCGTCTATCCGCTGCTGGACGACGAGGCCGAGGCCCGGAGGCGGCTGCGGGACGCGTTCGCGGTCGAGGTCGACGGCATCGGCCTGAGCGAGCTGGTCGGCGGCTGCGGTGTGGCGGAGGCGGCCCTGGCCGCCCTGGACCGGGCCGGTGTGCCGTACACCGGGACGCGGGTCGCCCTCCAGGGGCTCGGCACCATGGGCGGGGCCACGGCGCGCTTCCTCACGCGCGCGGGGCTCACGGTGGTGGCCGTCGCCGACCTCAAGGGCACGATCGCCAACCGGGCGGGTCTCGACGTCGAGGCGCTGCTCGCCGCGCGGGACGCCCACGGCACGGTGGACCGCGCCGCGCTGCGCCCCGGCGACCGCGAACTGCCGGGCGACGCCTGGCTGTCGGCCGACGCGGACGTGCTGGTGCCGGCGGCGGTGTCGTACGCGATCGACACCGTGAACCAGGAGCGGATCACCGCCCGCTGGGTCGTGGAGGCGGCCAACATGCCCGTACGCCCGGAGGCGGAGCCGCTGCTGGCCGCGCGCGGGGTGACCGTGCTGCCGGACGTCGTGGTCAACTCGGGGACGAACGCCTGGTGGTGGTGGACGCTGTTCGGGGACATCGGTGCCGACGCCGAGGAGGCGTTCGCGTACACCCGCCGCTCGATGCGGACGCTGGTCGAGCGGATGCTGGACCGCGCGCAGACCGACGGGACGACACCGCGCGCCGCCGCCCACGCCATCGCGGCGGACCGGCTGCCGGTGATCGCGGAGCGGTTCGGCTGGTTCCGTTGAGGCAACGGCCCTCCCCGACAGCGACCGTCGCGGGCCGGCCGGACAGGCCGAAACGCCCCGTCGAGGGGCCGCACGCGCGTGGGTAGGGTGACGGCGTGACGAGAGTCCGGTTGAGTGTGGCTCAGCGGCGCGGGGACCTGCTGCGGGCCGCCATCGAGCAGATCGAGGCGAGGGGCGTGGCGGCGGTCAGGATCGCCGACGTGGCCTCGGCGCTCGGCGTGAGCAACGCGCTGGTCCTCTATCACTTCTCCACGAAGGAGCAGTTGGTCGCCGCCGCGTTCCGGCACGCGGCGGAGGGCGACCTGGCGCATCTGCGCAAGCTGCTCGGCCGCCGTTCGCCGGCGCTGCGCCGGCTGCGGTCGGCCGTGCGGTGGTACGCCCCCACCGGGCAGGCCAAGGGCTGGCGGCTGTGGATCGAGGGCTGGGCGGCGGCGCTGCGCGACCCCGTGCTGCGGGAGGTCGCCCAGGACCTCGACCGGCAGTGGAAGGCGGCGCTCGCCGAGGTCATCGCGGAGGGCGTGGCGGCAGGCGAGTTCCGCTGCCCGGACCCGGCAGGCACGGCCTTCCGGCTCACCGCCCTCCTCGACGGTCTCGCCGTGCAGCTGACGTCCTACGCCGGCGCGGTGCCGCGAGCCCGGGCCCAGGAGTGGGTGGAGGAGGCGCTGGCCCGCGAGTTGGGCCTGACGCAGGAGCGGCCGACGTCCTGACGGTCTCGCGGCAGCGGCAGCGGCCCCGCGACGCCCGGCATCCCCGGCCCGCCCGGCCGACGGCGCGAACCGGACGGGGCCGTGACCTTCCGGGGCCTTCCGCCGCATCCGTACCTCCGCTGTGCCAGCGCCTGCCGCCGGCCCGCCCGGCTCCCGCGGCCCGCCCCCGGAAGCCCGCCCTCCTGCGCGTGCGGGCCGTGCCGGGGTCCCACCCGGCACGGCCCGCACACGCAGGTGCCGCTCTCACGCCACGGACGCGATCCACATCCTGATGTCGTCCGGCGACAGCGCCCCCTTGGCCGTCACATGGTCGCCCGACGACTCCCCGCGCAGCCGTCGCCCGATCCACGGCACCAGGAACTCCCGCGCCCAGGCGACGTTGTCCCGCCGCATGTCGAGAGCGCCGCGCGGGGGCAGCGGGGGCCACGCCTGCTCGGGGTCGGCGGGCACGTCGAGGCCGAGCACCTGGCCCGCGCGGAGTGCCACGCGCGTGTGCCCCTCGGGCGACAGGTGCAGCCGGTCGGCGTCCCAGGCCCTGCGGTCCTGCACGCTGCGCAGGGACCACAGGTCCAGGACCGGGCAGCCGTACCGGTCGGCGATGGCCCGGACGTGTCCGTTGTACGTGGCGATCTTGCCGCGCAGGTGCTTGAGCACGGGCACGCCACGGGTGTCGAAACCGGTCGTCACCATGACCGTGCCGGACACGGCGGTGAGCTGGGCCAGCGCCCGTTCGAAACGCTCGGCCACCTCGTCCGGGTCGGTGCCGGGCCGGATGATGTCGTTGCCCCCGGCGCAGAACGAGACGAGGTCCGGGGCCATGTCGACGGCCCGCGGAACCTGGTCCGCCACGATCTGGTCGAGGAGCTTTCCGCGTACGGCGAGATTGGTGTACTGGAAGTCGCCCTCGGGCCTGCGGTCGGCGAGCAGGACGGCGAACCGGTCGGCCCAGCCGACGAACGCGCCGTCGGGGCCGGGATCGCCGACGCCCTCGGTGAAGCTGTCCCCCAGCGCCACGTACGACCCGATCACTGCTCTGCTGTCACTCTTCGAATCGTCTGCCACAACAGCTCATGATTCACCTTCGAATGTGACCTACGCGACCGTAGGAAAGGGTTGACGAGCGGTGAGATAAGCCACTCCTAAAGTGTTCGCCAACTTCGGAATACACCGCTTGTCAGGGATGTTTCGGGGTGAGCCGCCAGACCCGGAACCCGCTGATCCGGAAATGGCTCCAGACGGTCCGGAAGGCGAAGTGCCCACTCGTGTACGGCTGCGGGTCGGTGTGGTCGAAGACGAGCCGGCCGTTGTTCCACCACTGGACCGTGGAGCCGTCGGAGACGATCCGCACCCGGTTCGGCTCACCCGGGACCAGCAGCGGCTCGGTGTAGTCGAAGACCAGAGGACGGACACCGGGCTCGCCGACGTAGCGGCGCAGCCGGGTCGTGGTGTTGTAGTTGGCGCCGTAGCCCGCGTAGTACGTCGTGAGGTGGTCGTACTCGTCGAGGGCCCCGCCGCGCGGGGTCGCGAAGAGGTCGTGCGGGGAGCGGACGTCGGTCGCGTTCCAGAAGTTGTTGAGGTCCGAGACCCGGTCGTTGACCCCGCCCTCGGAGACGGGGGTCGCGGTGTACTCGAGCAGGTACGGCCCTTCGAGCCGCTGCCTGAACCAGACGGTCGCGCCGCTCGGTACGTCGATCTCCAGGATGCCGCGGGAGGCGGTGACGGTGCCGCCGCCTTGGAGTTCGGTCGCCCACTGCCCGAGGCCGTGGCAGAAGCCGTCGTGGGCAATGAGACGGCGCCGGCGGGTCGCGGCGTGCGCGGCGGCCGTGGGGGCGAGGGCCGCCAGGGCGGCTCCGGCGGCCAGGGCTCCGAACGCCCTGCGGGTGGTCGGCACGGTGACACGGCTCCTCGGGGTCGGCCGGGAAGGCTCGGGAAAGCGCTTGCACTCCGGTCGGGATCACTCTGTCCCAACTGCCGCCGCCTGTCGATCCCTTGGGGCGGCGGGCGGCCCTTCGGGACGGTCGGCGGCCCGCACACACCGAAGGCCGGACCCGGGGATCGGGGTCCGGCCTTCGGAGGCGTGTCAGACAGGTGGTCGTGCGGTCGGTCAGCCGACGGAGACGCCGTGCGAGCGCAGGAAGGCGACCGGGTCGACATCGGAGCCGTAGTCCGGCGTGGTGCGGATCTCGAAGTGCAGGTGCGGTCCGGTCACGTTGCCGGTCGCGCCCGACAGGCCGACCTGCTGCCCGGCCGTCACGGTCTGGCCGGCCGAGACGGAGAGCTGGGACAGGTGGGCGTACTGGGCGTAGTGGCCGTCGTTCAGCTTGATGACGACCTGGTTGCCGTACGCGCCGCCCCAGCCGGCGGAGACGACCTCGCCCGCACCGACGGCCTTGAGCGAGGTGCCGGTCGGGACGACGAAGTCGACACCGGTGTGGTAACCGCTGGACCACATGCTGCCGGACATGTGGTACGGGGTGCCGACGGTGGCACCGTCCACCGGGAGGGTGTAGCCGCTGGAGTTGCTCTCGGCCGCGGGCTTGGCGGCGGCCGGCTTGGCGGCGGTCTCCGCCTTCGGGGCCGACTCTTCGGCGGACGACTTCTGGGCCGAGGCCTTCGGAGCCGCCGGGGCCGAGGCCTTCGGCGCGCTCGCGGCCTTCTTGCCGATCGACAGCTTCAGGCCCGGGTGGATCAGCGACGGGTCGGAGCCGACGGCGTCGCGGTTGTCCGAGTAGAGCTTCTTCCAGCCGCCGTTGACGTTCTGGTCGTCGGCGATCTTCGCGAGGTAGTCGCCGGCCTTCACGGTGTACGTGCGGGCGCCGTTGGCCTTTTCGGCGGCCTTCTTCTCGGCGGCCGGAGCGGACTGGACGGCCCTTTCCGGAGCCGACTGCGGGGTGGCGGCGTGGGCGCCGGCGGCCCCCATGAGCGGCAGGGCGAGGGCGGCCCCGCCGGTTCCGGCGACGGCGATGGAGCGGGTGAAACGCTGGGTCTTGGGGCGGCGGTGCTTACCCTTCGCGGGCATGGCGAATTCCTCTCCGTCGCCTGCGAGGTGAGCTGTCGGGTGCGAGCTGGAGATGCCCGGCCGCGCCGTGGCGCGGCTTAACCCCAAGCCGTTCCGGGAACCGGAACAGGCGTCTTACCTGTGGGTCCCCCGCTCCTGCCGTACGTCGGGTCAGTGTGTGGGGCTCCGGGCGGCGGCAGGATTAGGCGTCCGTCCGGATTGGTGTGGAACGTAAGCGACCACGACGCAATAGGACAAGCTTGCGGTTGCCCGTGACGGTGTTTTTCTTGACGCGTCGACACAAACGCCGTCACCGAGCGTGGATTACCGATCTCCCGCATTCCTCAATGGGCCTGAATAACGCGAGGATTACGTGAACATGGCGACGACACATCGTCACGAATATGACGATGGTCACGCACCCCGACCTCATCTCCTTTACGATCGGGACACGTTATCCCTTAGCGACCTAAGCTCCCTATTCGGACAGAACGACTACTTCCGCTTAAGCCGGACGACCACGGCATCCAGATCCCCGCGCAGGCCGACGCGAAGTCCGTGATGCACCAGTACGGCCCCTCGGTGAACTTCACCCGTTTCGAGGCATTCGTACGAGGCTGACGGGTCGAGGCCGCGCAGCCGGAGCGCCGGCACGGGCTCGCCGTAGCGCTGCGCCTGGAGCCAGGCGAGGACGACGGTCTCGTCGCCGAGGACATACTGCACGGCACTGACCCCGCCCTCCGGGGGACGCAGCCGGTACAGGTCGCCGCGCTGCACCACGGGCCGGATCTCCTTGTAGAGCGCCACCCACTCCCGCGCCTCGGCGAGCTCCTCCCGCGTCCACCGCGTGAGGTCGCCGCCGACGCCGAGCACCCCGGCCATGGCGCTGACGAACCGGAACCGCAGGGAGCTGGCCCGCTGGTTGAGCATGGCGTTCGGGCTGTCGGTGACCCAGGCGGCCATGACCCGGGCCGGGTGGATCTGGCTGAAGCCGTGCTGGATGGCGAGCCGGTCGAGCGGGTCGGTGTTGTCCGAGGTCCACACCTGGTCCGTGCGGCTCAGCACGCCGAGGTCGATCCGGCCGCCGCCGCCCGAGCAGGACTCGAAGGCCACGCCCGGGTGGGCGGCCCGCAGCCGGTCCAGCAGGGCGTACAGGCCGTGCACGTGGTCGACCCACAGCCGCTGCGGGTAGGGGTCGTCCGGCCAGCCGGCGTCGGTGAAGCAGCGATTGAAGTCCCACTTGACGTAGTCGACGGGAGCGCTGGAGAGAAGCCCGTGGAGCTGCTCCCAGAGGTACTCCCGGACGTCTTCGCGGGCGAGGTTGAGCACGAGCTGATTGCGGAATTCCGTCCGCTTTCGTCCTGGTTGGTACTGGGCCCAGTCGGGGTGCGCGCGGTACAGGTCGCTGTCCGGGTTGACCATCTCGGGCTCGACCCAGATCCCGAACTGCATGCCCAGGCCGTGCACATGGTCGGCGAGCGGCTTCAGTCCGCCCGGGAAGCGGTCGGGGTTGGGGGTCCAGTCGCCGAGTCCGGCCCGGTCGCTGGTGCGCGCCCCGAACCAGCCGTCGTCGACCACGAACAGCTCGACGCCCATGGCCGCGGCCCGCTCGGCGAGCGCCCGCTGCTGCTCCTCGGAGATGTCGAACTCCGTGGCCTCCCAGGAGTTGAACAGCACCGGCCGGTCCCGCTCGGCGTCCGGGACGACATGCGCCCGCTGGTAGGCGTGCCAGGCGCGGCTGGCCCCGCCGAAGCCGCCGTCGCTCCAGAGCCCGGCGAAGACGGGGGTCGCGTACGACTCCCCCGTGCCCAGCATCAGCAGGCCCGAGTCGTCGTGGCCGGCTCCGCCGGTGATCTGCACGCGCGCGTCCGGCAGCTGGGCCACGGCGATGCGCCACGACCCGGACCAGCCGAGGGCGCAGCTGTAGACCTCGCCGTGCTCCTCGGTGGCGTGGGTGTCGAGGGCGACCCACGGCAGGTGCTGGTGCGAGGTGTGGCCGCGGCGACTGCCGATGACCTTCTCGCCGTGGGTGAGACCGGAGCGCGTCAGCCGGGACTCGGCGCCCCAGCGGCCGTGCAGCTGGGACAGCCGCCAGGCGTCGCGGTCGGGCAGGGTCCAGGTGGCGGAGTCGGCGCGCAGCAGTTCGAGGGCCGGCCCCCGGTTGGTCAGGGTCACCCACCGCTCGACGACATCCGTCGAGGAGCGCATCCGGTAGTGCAGCGTGAGGGCGAGGTCCCCGTCACGGAACCGGAGCCGCAGCTCGCCGTCCTCGGTGTCGTACCCCTCGTGGACCCACTCGGTGCCGCGTCGCTCGGCCGTGCGCACCGACAGCGCGGGGCGGACGAATCGGGGTCCGCCCTCGACCGGGTACTCCTCGCGTCCGTCGAGCGGGGACTCGAAGGGCCAGTAGTCCGGCAGCGGCCGGACGGCGAGGGCCTCGGCGTCGGCGAGACCGATCCGGGGGCCCCAGTGCAGATGCAGCAGTTCGTCCCGCTCGGTGACATGGACGGCGTAGCTGCTGGCCGTCCCGGAGAGCACCCACGTACGACCGTCTTCGGAGATGTCCAGCATCGCGCCCTCACAGATTCGAACAAGCCCGATCAGGTGCGACCAGGCGGCAACATCATCAAGGGCTGTGGGGGCTCCGGGCAACGCCCTGTGGACAACTCATTGCCCCAGGCAGGCATGTCGTATCGTCGAGTCGTGCCCGCCGACGAGCCGCGGCGGCGGCGCCGAAGGGGAGGAGCCCTCGTGACACAGCAGGTCCCGTCGACCGAGCCCGAGCTGGCCGGAGTGCGCAACTTCCGTGATGTGGGCGGACTTCCGACCGTGGACGGACGGCGGGTGCGCCACGGAGTGCTGTTCCGCAGCGGCCACCTCGCCCACGCGACCGGGGAGGACGCCGCCTTCCTGACGACTCTGGGCCTGCACACGATCTTCGACTTCCGCAACGCGGCCGACCAGAAGCTCGAAGGGCCGGACGTCGCGCTGCCCGGCGTGCGCAATGTGAACCTGCCGCTGAGCGACCCCGCCGACGGCGCCGAGTTCTGGAAGATGGTCCGCGACGGCGATCTGGACCAGCTGCGCGAGATCCTCTCGGACGGCAAGGGAGCGGGGCGCATGATCGCCTCGTACCGCACGATCATCAAGCACCGCACCGACGAGCACTCCCGGGTGCTGCACGCGCTCGCGCAGGACAGCGTCCCCGCGCTGATGCACTGCGCGGCGGGCAAGGACCGCGCGGGTCTGTCGGTCGCGGTGACGCTGCTGGCGGTGGGCGTCGAGCGCGAGGCGATCGTCGAGGACTACCTGAAGTCGAACGCCAAGCACCGCCGTTACAAGGTGCACCGCAGCAGCTCCGCCGCCTCGGCCTACTCCCCCGAGGTCATGGAGCTGCTCAGCCCCCTCTTCGACGCGCGCGCCGAGTACCTGACGGCGGCCTTCGACACCATCGAGGAGACCTGGGGTGGCGTCGACACCTACCTGGAGAAGGGGCTGGACCTCACCCCGGAGACCCGGGAGCGGCTGCGCGAACGGCTCCTCGACTGAGGGGCCGGGACGGGGCTACTTCGCGCCGAGCGCGAAGAGCAGGTACACGAACGCGGCGAAGATGTGGCCGGCGATGAGGTAGACGAACAGCCTCACCCACAGGGCGCGGGGGAACTTCTCCTCCATGTCGCTCATGACGCGTCTCCAGGGGTGGGGCCCAGGCACAGGGCGGCCGTGGGGCTCTGCAGCAGGGTGTGGACGAAGAGCAGGTCGACGCCGTCGTGGTCCTCGGCCGCGATCCGGTGCGGGGTGAGCGAGTCGAAGTGGGCGCTGTCGCCGGCCGCCAGCCGGTGCGTGCTGTCCCCGAGGCGCAGCCGCAGCCGGCCGCGCAGCACATGGAGCCACTCCTCACCGGGGTGGACGCGCACGACGTCGCCCTGGGATCCGTGGGGGACGTGGACCCGCAGGGCCTGCATCCCGCGGCCCGGGGCGCCGGCCTGCCAGTAGGTCCAGCCGCCGGCCGCCGTGGGTTCCATGTCGGCCGCGCGGATGACGGCGTCCCGTCCGGCGACCGTCTCGCCGAGCAGCTCGGCGACGGTCGTACCGTAGACACGGGCGAGCGCGAGCAGCATCGGCAGCGAGGGCTGGCGCTGCCCGGTCTCCAGACGGGAGAGGTGGGCGGGCGACAGCCCGGCGGCGCGGGCCGCGGCCTCCAGCGTGAGGGAGGCCTGGCGCCGCAGGGCCCGCAGCTGGGGCGCGACGGCGGGCAGCGCACCGGGCGCGGGTTCGGCCGGCGAGCCGGCCCCGGAGGGCCGCTCGGTCTCGGAGGGGCTCATGCCTCCATTCAGCCGGACCTTTGCCTCACCGGCAAATTTCTTGCCTCTCAGGCAAAACCGCTACCGGTTGGCCACGGCCTGCTTGACCAAGGTCTTCCCGAAGTCCCACACCAGCCCGCCGTTGTGCGCGTCGTCCATCACGGCCGTGAAGGCGTCGACGAACCGGTCCACCTCCCGCTCGCCGACGATCAGCGGCGGGATCAGCTTGATCACCTCCATGTGGTCGCCGGAGACCTGGGTGAGGATCCGGTGCCGCTGCAGCAGCGGCACGACGACCATCTGCGCGAAAAGCCCCTTGCGGGCGGCCTGGAGCATGGCCCAGCGGCTCCGCAGCTTCAGCGACTTCGGCCGTCCGAACTCGATGCCGATCATCAGGCCCCGGCCCCGGACCTCGGCGAGCATCTCGTACTGGTCCGTGAGCGCGGCCAGCCGGGACCTGAGCCGCTCCCCGGTGGCCCGGACGTTCGCGACGATCTGCTCGTTCTCCATCACCGACAGCACCGCGAGTCCCGCCGCCATGGCCTGCGCGTTGGATCCGAAGCTCGCCGAGTGGACGAGGACGCGGTCCATGGACGAGTAGACCTTCTTGAAGATCCAGTCCTTGCCGATCGTGGCGCCGACCGGCACATAGCCGCCGGAGAGCGCCTTGGCGACGCACACCAGGTCGGGTTCGACGCCGTCCTCGTGCTGGTAGGCGTAGAAGTCGCCGGTCCGGCCGAGGCCGGTCTGCACCTCGTCGGCGATGAGCAGCGCCTTGTGCCGGTGCAGCAGTTCCTGGGCGGCCCGCAGCCAGCCCGGCGGGCCCGTGAGGACGCCCTTGCCCTGGATCGGCTCGACGATCAGGGCGGCGACGTCGCCCTTCCTCAGCTCCCTCTCCAGCGCGTCGAGGTCGCCGAGCGGGACGGCCGTGTCGGGCAGCAGCGGGGCGAAGCCGTCGCGGAAGCCGGACTCGCCGTTCACGGAGAGGGAGCCGGTGGTCAGGCCGTGGAAGGCGTGCGCGCAGTACAGGATCCTGGGCCTGCCGGTGACGAACCGGGCGAACTTCAGGGCGCCCTCGACGGCCTCGGTGCCGCTGTTGCCGAAGAACACCCGGTCCAGGTGCGGGCTGTGCGCGAGCAGCTTCTCCGCCAGCAGGCCCGGCAGCGGCTGGCAGTCGAAGCGGGTGAGATCCGCGAGCTGCGCGTCCAGGACGTCGTGCACCGCCTTGCGCACCACGGGGTGGTGCCGGCCGAGGCCCATCACCCCGAACCCGGCGAGCATGTCCAGGTAGTCGTTGCCCTCCGCGTCCCAGAAGTAGGCGCCCTCGGCGCGCTCGTAGACCTTGTCGAAGCCGATGGTGTGCAGCATGCGCGGGAGCTGGTGGTTGAGGTACCGGGTGTGCAGCTCGTAGCGCTCGGCCCCGCGCTCGGCCAGCAGCTTGGCGAGGTCGAACTCCCCGGCCTGCGACGACTCCGACGCGGACTCGGCGGTTGTCATTCCAGTGGCTCCTTGGACAGCTCTTCCTTGACGGCCAGGCTCGCGCCGATCCGTCCGGCGACCTCGACGGGTGTCAGGCCGATGTCGGCGAGCACCTCACCGCGCTTGGCGTGTGCGAGGAACTGCTCGGGGATACCGAACCGCCGTACCGGCACGTCGACGTCGGCGTCGCCCAGGGCCAGCGCCACGGCCGAACCGACCCCGGCCGCACGGCTGTTGTCCTCGACGACGGCGACCAGACGGTGCTCGGCGGCGAGGCCCGGGAGCGCCGGGTCGACGGGCTTGACCCAGCGCGGGTCGACGACGGTGCAGCCGATGCCGCGCGCTTCGAGCAGTTCGGCGGCCTGGAGGCAGACCGGCGCCATCACACCGACGGCCACCAGGAGAACGTGTGGCCGGGGGGAACGGTGCAGCACGTCCAGTCCGCCCACCCGGTCCACGGCGGGGATCGACGGGCCGACGGACTCCTTCGGGAACCTCAGCAGCGTCGGCGCGTCGTCCACGGCGACCGCCTCGCGCAGCTGGGCGCGCAGCTGGTCGGCGTCCCGTGGCGCGGCGATCCTGAGCCCGGGCACGACCTGGAGGACGGACATGTCCCACATGCCGTTGTGGGAGGCCCCGTCGACGCCGGTGACCCCGGCCCGGTCCAGGACGAAGGTCACCCCGCAGCGGTGCAGGGCCACATCCATGAGCAGCTGGTCGAAGGCCCGGTTGAGGAAGGTGGCGTAAACGGCGACGACCGGGTGCAGCCCGCCCGTCGCCAGGCCGGCCGCGGACACGGCCGCGTGCTGCTCGGCGATGCCGACGTCCCAGATCCGGTCCGGGAACCGCTCGGCGAAGGCGCCCAAGCCGACGGGATGCAGCATGGCGGCGGTGATCGCCACCACGTCCTCGCGCTCCTCGCCGATCCTGACGATCTCCTCGCCGAACACCGAGGTCCAGGAGGGGCCGCCCGACGGCGAGAGCGGTGCGCAGGTCAGCGGGTCCATCACGCCGACGGTGTGGAAGTGGTCCTCCTCGTGGGCGAGGGCGGGCTCGTAGCCGCGGCCCTTCTCCGTGAGGCAGTGGACCAGCACCGGCCCGTGGAACCGCTTGGCGCGCCGCAGTGCGGACTCCACGGCCCCGGTGTCGTGCCCGTCGATCGGCCCCACGTACTTCAGGCCCAGGTCCTCGAAGAGGCCCTGCGGGGCGAACGCGTCCTTGAAGCCCTTCTTGGCGCCGTGCAGGGCCTCGTAGAGGGTGCTGCCGACCAGGGGCGTGCCCTGGAGGACGTCCTTGCCCCAGGCGAGGGCCCGCTCGTAACCGTCGGTCGTGCGCAGGGTCGCGAGGTGGTTGGCGAGGCCGCCGATGGTGGGGGCGTAGGAGCGTTCGTTGTCGTTGACGACGATGATCAGCGGGCGGTTCTTGGCGGCCGCGATGTTGTTCAGGGCCTCCCAGGCCATGCCGCCGGTGAGGGCCCCGTCGCCGATGACCGCGACGACATGGCCCTTCTCGCCCTGCACCTGACGGGCCTTGGCGAGCCCGTCGGCCCAGCCGAGGGCGGTGGAGGCGTGGCTGTTCTCGATGACGTCGTGCTCGGACTCCTCGCGCGAGGGGTAGCCGGACAGGCCGCCCTTGCCGCGCAGCTTGGAGAAGTCCTGGCGACCGGTCAGCAGTTTGTGGACGTAGCTCTGGTGGCCGGTGTCCCACAGGATGCGGTCGGCCGGCGACTCGAAGACCCGGTGCAGGGCGATGGTCAGCTCCACCACGCCCAGGTTGGGTCCCAGATGGCCGCCGGTCCTGGCGACCGCGTGCACCAGGAACTCCCGGATCTCTTCGGACAGTTCCCCCAGTTCCGCCTCGGACAGCGCCTTCAGGTCGCGTGGTCCCCGGATGCTCTCCAGAATCGTCACGTCGGGCCCCCTTCGAATGCCGTGCTGCTCAGCTCACGGTGACGGCCGGCTCCCCCGACCCCACGCCGTCCTGCTCCATCTGCTCGGCGATCTTCATCGCCTCTTCGATCAGCGTCTCGACGATCCTGGACTCGGGGACGGTCTTGATGACCTCGCCCTTGACGAAGATCTGCCCCTTGCCGTTGCCGGAGGCGACCCCCAGATCGGCCTCCCGCGCCTCGCCGGGCCCATTGACCACACACCCCATGACGGCGACCCGCAGCGGCACCTCCATGCCGTCGAGCCCGGCCGTGACCTCCTCGGCCAGCTTGTAGACGTCGACCTGGGCGCGCCCGCAGGACGGGCACGACACGATCTCCAGCCGGCGCTCCTTGAGCCCCAGGGACTGCAGGATCTGGATGCCGACCTTGACCTCCTCGGCCGGCGGCGCGGACAGCGACACCCGGATCGTGTCGCCGATGCCCCGCGACAGCAGCGCCCCGAACGCCACCGCCGACTTGATCGTGCCCTGGAAGGCGGGCCCCGCCTCCGTCACTCCCAGGTGCAGCGGGTAGTCGCACTGTTCGGCCAACTGGCTGTACGCCTCGATCATGACGACCGGGTCGTTGTGCTTGACGGAGATCTTGATGTCCCGGAAGCCGTGCTCCTCGAACAGGGACGCCTCCCACAGGGCGCTCTCCACGAGCGCCTCCGGGGTCGCCCTGCCGTACTTCTGGAGCAGGCGCCGGTCCAGCGACCCGGCGTTGACGCCGATGCGGATCGGCGTGCCGTGGTCCTTCGCCGCCTGGGCGATCTCCTTGATCCGGTCGTCGAACTGCTTGATGTTGCCGGGGTTGACGCGGACGGCCGCGCAGCCCGCCTCGATGGCCGCGAACACGTACTTCGGCTGGAAGTGAATGTCCGCGATCACGGGGATCTGCGACTTGCGGGCGATGGTCGCCAGGGCGTCCGCGTCGTCCTGCGTGGGGCAGGCGACCCGGACGATCTGGCAGCCGGACGCGGTCAGCTCCGCGATCTGCTGCAGCGTGGCACCGACGTCCGACGTGCGGGTCGTCGTCATCGACTGCACCGACACCGGGGCCCCTCCCCCCACCGCCACCGGACCGACCTGGATCCGGCGCGAGACGCGCCGCTCGGCGATCGGCCGGAGCGGCACCTCGGGGACGCCCAGCTCAATGGCGGTCATGGCCTCACTCCCGGTTCCCGGAGACCGTCTCGCGCATGGCGCGCAGCGACTCCTTCAGCGAGCCCATGGTGGCGAGGACGGCGGTGGGCTCGTAGCCACAGTGCGCCATGCAGTTGGCGCAGCGCGGGTCCTTGCCGCGGCCGTACTTGTCCCAGTCGGTGTCCTCGACCAGCTCCCGGTACGTCGGCACGTACCCGTCGCTCATCAGGTAGCAGGGGCGCTGCCAGCCGAAGAGCGAGTAGTTCGGGATCGCCCACGCCGTGCAGGGGAAGTCGACCTTGCCCTCCAGGAAGTCCAGGAAGAGCGGGGAGTGGTTGAGCCGCCAGCGCCGCCGGTTGCCGCCGGAGAAGGCCTTCTTGAACAGCTCGCGGGTCTGCTCCACGCCGAGGAAGTGCTCCTGGTCGGGAGCCTTCTCGTAGGCGTAGGCAGGCGAGATCATCATCTCGTCGACCTTGAGGTCGTCGTTGAGGAAGTTCAGCACCTCGATGATGGTCTGCGGGGTGTCGGTGTTGAAGAAGGTCGAGTTGGTCGTGACCCGGAAGCCGCGCCGCTTGGCCTCCTTGATCGCCTCCACGGCCTCGTCGAACACGCCCTCCTTGGCGACCGACTCGTCGTGCCGCTCGCGCAGGCCGTCGATGTGCACCGCGAAGGCGAAGTAGGGCGAGGGCGTGAACTTGTCCATCTTCTTGCGCAGCAGCATCGCGTTGGTGCAGAGGAAGACGTACTTCCGCTTGGCCACGAGCTGGCGGACGATCTCGTCGATCTGCGGGTGCATCAGCGGCTCGCCGCCGGCGATGGACACCATCGGGGCGCCGGACTCCATGACCGCCCCCACGGCCTGGGCGACCGGCATCCGCTGCTTGAGCACCCCGGCCGGATGCTGGATCTTGCCGCACCCCTCGCATTTGAGGTTGCAGGCGAACAGCGGCTCCAGCTCGACGATCAGCGGGAACTTGTCCCGTCGGCGGATCTTCTGTTCAGCCAAGTATGTAGCGACCTTGATGGACTGTCGGAGCGGCATGGCCATCTGGCTCACCTCCTGGGGAGCAGCAAGGAACGGTGCCATTCGAAGAAAGCGGGAAGAACGGAACGAAGGACACGGAAAGCTGATATTCCACCGCGCACCGTGCCGATCCGGACGAGTTCATGTTCAGGAGCGTCCACGACCACCCGGACGGCCGCAACCGGGCGCTCGCCCGCCCGCACGGCGCTCAGGAGCGTGACGGCGGACTCCATGTCGACCGCGATCGCGCCGGTCGCGCGCAGCGCGGCCCGTTCGGGGCCCCGCACGACGTGGTCGGAGCAGGTCAGCGGCCCGGTGTGCACGGTGCGCCCGGGCAGCGCGCGGGTCAGTGCCTTGACCAGCAGTTCGGTCCCCACGCAGGGGGTCGTGCCGCGCGGGTCGCGGGTCTCCTCGGCGACGACGAGATCGCCGGGGTGCATGCCGGGCGCGAGACCCGCGCAGAAGCCGGTGGCCAGGACGGCGGCGTCGCGCAGGGCCGGGTCGGCCAGCACGCGGGTGACGGCCCGCTCGGCGGCGGCCGGTCCCATGCCCGTCCGCAGGACCGTGACCGGCCCGTCGGCCCCGCCCCGGCCGCCCGCGCGCAGGGCGAACTGCTCGATGCCGAGCGCGCAGGCGATCAGCAGCGGGACCGGGGCGGCCTGTGCGCTCATCAGCTCCCCTCGGCCTCGACGAGCGGCAGGCCGGTCCCGCTCCCCGGGAGAGCCCCGGCCTGCCCGCTCCCGCGGAGCTTCTCGGCGAAGGGCTCGCCGTGCAGATAGCGGCCGAGCGCGGTGAGCGGGAACACCTGCCGGTAGAGGTGGTAGTTGATCGAGAAGTCCCA
This sequence comes from Streptomyces massasporeus, assembly GCF_014648995.1. GTDB lineage: Bacteria > Actinomycetota > Actinomycetes > Streptomycetales > Streptomycetaceae > Streptomyces > Streptomyces massasporeus. Next base: position 637,160 of record NZ_BMSE01000001.1, read on the forward strand.
CGGGAAGCCCGTCCCCGTGAAGTACGGCTCGTCCCAGGAGCCGTCCGCCCGCTGGGTCTCGGCCAGCCACTCGACGCCGCGTTCGACGGCCTTGGAGCCCCGCTCCCCCGCCGCGAGCAGGGCCATCAGCGCCCACGCCGTCTGCGAGGCGGTCGAGGCGCCCCGACCGCTCCATTGCCTGACGTGCTTGTAGGAGCGCAGGTCCTCACCCCAGCCACCGTCGTCGTTCTGGACCGACTCCAGCCAGGCCACGGCCCGCCGGATCGCCGGGTGCGCGGCGGGGATGCCTGCGGCGGCGAGGGCGGGGACGACGGACCCGGTGCCGTAGACATAGTTGACGCCCCAGCGTCCGAACCACGAGCCGTCCGGTTCCTGCTCGGCCAGCAGCCACTCGATCCCGCGGCGGGTGCGCGGATCGTGGGCGAGTCCCTCGACCGCGAGCATCTCGACGACATGCGCGGTGACGTCGGCGGAGGGCGGGTCGATGACCTCGCCGAAGTCGCAGAACGGCAGCCGGTTCGGGAAGGGGCTGGTGTTGTCGACGTCGAAGGCGGCCCAGGCGCCGTTCCTCGACTGCATGCCGAGCGTCCAGCGCATGCCGCGCGCGGCGGCCCGGTCCAGCCGTTCCGGGTCGTGGTGGGCGATCCGGCGCAGCGCGAGGATCACCTCGGCGGTGTCGTCGATGTCGGGGTAGTTGTCGTTGTGGAACTCGAACGCCCAGCCTCCGGGCGGCAGTCCGGGCCGCTTCACCGACCAGTCGCCGGGCCGGACGATCTCCTCGCCCAGCATCCAGTCGGCCGCCTTCACCAACTGCGGGTGATCGGCGGGCAGTCCGGCGTCGACGAGGGCGATCGCGGCCAGGCAGGTGTCCCACACCGGCGACTGGCAGGCCTCGACCATCCGGGCCCCGTCCTCGCGCCACACGGCGAACCGGTCCAGGGACGCCAGCCCCTCGCGCATCACGGGGTGTTCGAGGTCGTAGCCGAGCAGGTGCAGGGCGATGATGGAGTACACGGCGGGCGGCTGGATGCCGCCCCAGCAGCCGTCGTTCTCCTGCCGCTCGATGATCCAGCGGGCTGCGCTGTTCATGGCGGCTCTGCGCAGTCTGCGCGGGGCGACCTTCCGCAGGGCGTGCAGGCCCCTGTCCATCCGCTGGAACGCCCCGTCCCAACTGAACGGCGGCGCCAGGGGCTTGGGCGGGTTGGGAAGGTCCGGGTCGGTGTGCAGCTCGTCGAGCGGGAAGGGTGCGGGGCGTACCGGCCGCTTCGCGGAGACGATCGTCAGCGGGACGATGGTCTGCCGCGCCCAGCAGCCGAAGTCGTAGATGTTGAGCGGCACCCACTTCGGGAAGAAGACGAGCTCCGGCGGGAGTTCGGGCAGGTCCTCCCACTTCCACCAGCCGAACAGCGCCAGCCAGATCCGGGTGAAGACCCGGGCGGCGGCGATGCCGCCCTGCGCGCGGATCCAGGCGGAGGCCCTGGCCATGTGCGGGGCGTCGGGGGCGTCACCGGCCAGGCGGAGGGCGACGTACGCCTCGATGGTGGCGGACAGTTCGCTCGGCCCGCCGTAGAAGGTGGCCCAGGTGCCGTCCTCGTTCTGCTCGCCGCGGATGAAGAGGGCGGCGGCCTGCGTGGTCTTCTCGTCGCGGATGCCGAGGAACTGACGGAGCAGCAGGTCCTCGGCGTCCATGGTGACGTTGGTCTCGAGGTCGCCCTTCCACCAGCCCTCGGCGTCCTGCAGGGAGAGCAGGAAGTCGGTGGCACGCCGGGCGGCGTGTGCGGCGGCTTCCGGTACCCCGGCCGCCCCGGGGGTGTGCGTGTCGGTGTCGCTGGCCGCGGCGGCGCGGGGTGGCAGAGCCCCGGTGCTTCCGTCGGTCGTCGCTGTCATGGCTTCCCCTTCGTGCAGTGGTGCAAGGTGTGCAGCTGCTGTGGGTCCGCCGTCGGCCGGTGCTCCGTGATGACTCGCGGCACCGGCCGGCGACTACGCGAGGGCTATTCGGCCGATAGTGATCATCTCTTCCGTACGACGACGAAGTCCGCGAGGGCCGTGAACTGCTCCCGCACCCGGTCGGGCATGTCGACGGCGTCGAGGGCTTCGATGGCGATGGTGTGCTGGCGGCGTGCCTCGTCGGCGGTCCACTCGCGACCGCCGGCCTGCTCGATGAGGGCGGCGCGGGCCGCGAACTCCTCCTCGGAGAAGTTCTCGAAGTCGCTGCTCTTGGCGTCGGCGGCGAGGATCTCGCCGAGCCGCTCGGAGGCCGGGCCGCCCGCCGCGAGGGCCGCCACGACCGGCAGGGACTTCTTGCGCTGGCGCAGGTCGCTCCAGGTCTGCTTGCCGGTGGAGACCGGGTCGCCCCAGATGCCGAGCAGGTCGTCGACGGCCTGGAAGGCGAGGCCCAGGTGGTAGCCGTACTTCTCCAGCGTGTCGGCGGTGTGGTCGTCGGCGCCGCCGAGGACCGCGCCGATGGAGCTGGCGCAGGCGAGCAGGGCGCCGGTCTTGTTGCCCTCCATCTCCAGGCACTCCTCGACGCTGACGCGGTCGCGGTGCTCGTAGGAGATGTCCTGGGCCTGACCGTCGATCAGGGCACGGGTGGCGGTGGTCAGGCGGCGGGTGGCGCGGCCGGCCTCGACGGTGCCGAGTTCGAGGAGCACCTCGTTGGCGAGGGCGAACAGGGCGTCACCGACCAGGATGGCCTGGGCGGGACCGTGCACCTTCCAGACCGTGTCGCGGTGACGGCGCTGCTCGTCGCCGTCCATGAGGTCGTCGTGGAGGAGGGAGAAGTTGTGGACGAGCTCCACGGCGACGGCGCCGGGGATGCCGGTCTCGGGGGCGGCCGACATGACCTCGGCGGACAGCACCGCGAGGGCGGGGCGCACGGCCTTGCCGCCGTCCCCCTCCGCGGGCCTGCCCTGGGCGTCGATCCAGCCGAAGTGGTAGGCGGCAACAGTGTCCATGGGAGGTGCCAGGCGGTCGATGGCCGCCCGCAGTACCGGAGTGGCCAGGGTCCGGCCGCGCTCCAGCAGCGCGGTCACGTCCACCGCCTCGGCAGTCTTCGAGGCCGGGGGCACAGTGGGCACAGTCTCTCCTCTTGTTGCGGTACCGGGGGTGCGGGGGCCGCCTGCCGCGCCGGCCTGGGCCGGCATCATGCCGCCTCCTCGAACTCGAAGAGGGCGTGCGGACGGGGCCGGCCCAGGGCGCCCAGCACGGCGTCCGCCGCGCTCACACCACTGCGGACCGCACTCTCCATGGTCGCGGGCCACCCGGTGGCGGTCCACGCTCCGGCCAGGTAGAGGCCGGATGCCTTGGTGCGGGCGGCGGGCCTGAGGCGCCCGACGCCGGGGGTGGGAGCGAACGTGGCGGTGCGCTCCCGGGTGACGAAGAAGTCCCTCACGTCGGCGCCGCGGGCCAGGGGCAGCAGCCGCTCCAGCTCGGGCAGATACCGCTCGCGCAGCACGGCCACGGGCTCGTCGATCTCGTCCCGGGCGACCGACTGCGACAGGGCGAGGTACTGGCCCTCGCGCAGCCCGGACGCGTCGGTCCGGTCGAAGACCCACTGCACGGGGCTGCCCAGGGCGGCGAAGAACGGCCGGCCCAGGACCTTGCGGTCGTACACCACATGGACGTTGAGGATCGGCGCGGTGCCGATCTCCAGGAGCCGCTCGGGCGCGTCGAGGGCGCCCGCCGGCAGCAGGTCGTGCGCCTCGCGCTGCGGTACGGCGAGGACCACCGCGTCGGCCTCCAGCGTCTCGCCGGGGACCTGGACGCTCCACTGTCCGTCCGTGTTCGCGGAGAGCGAGGTGACGCGGGTGCGGAGTTCGGTGCGGACACCCGCGGAGTCGAGGGCCTTGCGGGCCAGCCGGTCGTGCAGGTCGCCCAGCGGGACCCGGGCCCAGCCGATGTCGGCCGCGCCCGGGTCGGACAGCAGGCCGGTCTTGAACACCATCGCGGCGAGCGCCAGGGAGGCGTCGGAGGCGACCGCGTTGAGCGTGGCGATCCCGACCAGGTCCCACAGGGCCTCGACGGCGCGTGCCGACTGGCCGTGCGCGGCGAGCCAGCTGCCGAAGTCCTGGGTGTCCAGCGCCGGGTCGGCGAGGTCGAGCCCCTTGAGCGCGAGTGCGGCCCGGCCCACTCTGGCGCGGTCGGCGAGCGACAGGTGCGGATAGGAGGCGAGGCTGCGCCCGAGGTGCAGCGGCACGGGCAGGGCGTCCCTGCGGAGCCTGCCGAGGCGGCGTCCCTCGGGCCGGGCGAGGTCCAGGACGGGTACGTCGAGCCGGTCCTGCAGCGGGGCCAGCGCCGCGCCCTCGATGCGGTCGAGGAACCAGCGGTAGGCCGTGCAGCAGCGCAGGTAGACGTGCTGGCCGTTGTCGACGGTGAGATCGCCGCGCTGGAAAGAGAAGGCCAGCCCGCCGAGCCGCGGCCTGCCCTCCAGCAGGGTGACGCGCACTCCGGCGTCGGCGAGCGCGAGCGCGGTGGTGACACCGGCGAGCCCGCCGCCCACCACGACGGTGTGCCGCGCCTGTGCCGCCGGTCCCCCGGGCCGTGTGCCGTGGGTCATCGCGAACCCTCCCCCATGGCCGGAGCGCGCTCCTCGCACGGTGCACGGCCGGCCGTCTCCGTCAGGGACGCGGCCCCGCGCCGGAGGGTTGCCCGCCGCTTTCCGCCGACGGCGGCACGTGTGTCCCTCACGCACGCCTCCTGACGGTCCGCCGGGTCACGTGCCGGGCGTCGAGACCGGACAGACCGCGCACGGCGACGTAGGCCTTCTCCCGCCCGGGCAGGGAGACCCGGCCGCGCAGCACGGCCTCCGGGTCGCGTTCGATGCGGTCGAGGAGGCGGCGGTAGATGCCGGCCATGGCGGCGACACAGGCGCCGCTGCGCCGGTCGAGCATGGGGAGCAGCCGGTAGCCCTCGGCGAACAGTGCGCGGGCCCGTCGCACTTCGAAGTGCACGAGGCCCGCGAAGTCGGAGCACTCCGGCGGCCGCGGCCCGCTGAAGCCTGCCGAGCAGCCGAACTTGGCGAGATCGTCGGCGGGCAGATAGGTCCGCCCGCCCACGGCGTCCTCGCGGACGTCTCTGAGGATGTTGGTGAGCTGGAGCGCGAGCCCGAGCGTGTCGGCATACTCCGGCGCGCGGTCCACGCCACACGCCCCCGGTTCCGTGCCGAACACGCCGAGCGAGAGACGCCCGATGGCGCCCGCCACGCAACGGCAGTAGACCTTCAGGTCGTCCCAGGTCTCGTAGGTCTCGCCGCGGACGTCCATCAGGACGCCGTCGATGAGCTCGTCCAGACCTCCGAGCGGGATCGGGAAGTGCCCGGCCGCGTGCGAGAGGGCGACGGCTACCGGGTCGGTGTCGTCCTCGCCGACCTCCTCCTCGCGGATCCGGGCGAGCAGCGCCCGGGTCTCCTCCAGCCTGGCCGTCTTGACGTCGTCGGCGAGCGCGCCGTCCCCGATGTCGTCGACCCGCCGCGAGAACGCGTACAGCGCCGACATCGCGCGGCGCTGCGGGGTCGGGAGCAGCCGGATGCCGTAGGCGAAGTTGCGGGCCTGCCGCCCGGTGACGGCCTCGCAGTAGCTGTAGGCGGCGAGTACCGGTGGGGACGCGTGTGGTTCCGACTCCACGGTCCGGATCACCCCTCTCCTCGCAGAGTCACGCCCGCCTCACGCAGCAACCGGAGCTTGCCGGGCTTGGGCGGGCCGGGAAGTACGTCGTACTCGGCGGCGGCGATCGCGTGGACGGCCGCCCTTCCCCCCGCCACGAACCCCGCGAGCAGCAGTTTCAGCCTGCCGTGGACGCTACCCACCAGGGGGGCGCCTTCATTCAGGAGATCCCGGGCCCTTTGCGCTTCGTACGCAATCAGCGCACGGACCGACGCTCCGGCGGATTTCGTGGCGAGATCCGCTTCCTGGACGTGGAAGCGTTTCATGTCGGTCGCGGGCAGATAGACGCGGTCGCGGCCGAGGTCCTCGGCGACGTCCTGGAGGTGCTCGACGATCTGGAGGGCCGTACAGATCATGTCGGAGCGGCGGATCCGCTCGGGCGTCGAGGCACCGGTGACGGCGAGGACGAGGCGGCCGACGGGGTTGGCGGAGAGCTCGCAGTAGGCGAGCAGGTCGTCGTAGGTCTCGTAGCGGCCGACCAGCTGGTCCTGGCGGTTGGCGGCGATCAGGCCGAGGAACGGCTCGGGGGTCAGCGCGCAGCGGCGCACGGTTGGCTGGAGACGGCGCAGCAGGGGATGGCGCGGGGTCGCGTCGAAGACGCGGCGCAGGTCGGCCTCGAACGCGTCCAGCAGGACCAGGCGGTCCTCGGCCTCCCGCGGGGACACACCGAGCAGGCGGGCGTCGGTGCCGCCGGGGGCCAGGTCGCCGTCACCGATGTCGTCGACCAGGCGGGCGAAGCCGTAGACGGCCATGAGGTCGGTGCGCCAGGCCCGGGGCAGGAAGAAGGGGGCCACCGGGAAGTTCTCGCCGGCGGCCTTGTCGAGCGTGCCGCGCTCCGCATCGAGGGGGCGCGCCGTGCCGGTTCCCGTCACCGTGGGCTGCCCGGCGCGGGGACGGCACGTGCTGCGTGGAGCTGGGGAGTTTCCGTAGCCATCGCCGTCACATCTCCCGTTCTACACTGCCGACCCAATACACACTATTTCGGACACGCCGCCCAGCCGTCCGCACGGTGGTCCGACGGGCGGTGTCGCGCATTATTGCCCTGATTGCCGTGTTTCGGGACCGGTACAGCTTACGTTGTACAACGCGACACGGTTCGTCAGGGTGTTCCGACACATCACGAGAACACACCGATTGGCCCCAAGATTCCTGAGATGGGCCGGAGTTGACGTTTCCTTTGCAGACGCCGGGCCCCGCCGGAGCAGTTCCGTCGGGGCCCTGGCCGAATCCGGACTACTTGCCGGTGAACTTCTCGTACTCCTTGAGGACCTCGTCGGTGGGGCCGTCCATGCGCAGCTCGCCGCGCTCCAGCCACAGGACGCGGTCGCAGGTGTCGCGGATGGACTTGTTGTTGTGGCTGACCAGGAACACCGTGCCGGCTTCCTTGCGCAGCTCCCGGATGCGGTCCTCGGAGCGCTTCTGGAACTTGCGGTCGCCCGTCGCCAGCGCCTCGTCGATCATCAGGACGTCGTGGTCCTTGGCCGCGGCGATGGAGAAGCGGAGCCGGGCCGCCATGCCGGAGGAGTACGTGCGCATGGGCAGGGTGATGAAGTCGCCCTTCTCGTTGATGCCGGAGAAGTCGACGATCTCCTGGTAGCGCTCCTTGATCTCCTCGCGGGACATGCCCATGGCGAGCCCGCCCAATATGACGTTCCGTTCGCCGGTGAGGTCGTTCATCAGGGCCGCGTTGACACCGAGCAGCGACGGCTGGCCGTCGGTGTAGACCTTGCCCTGCTCGGCGGGGAGCAGTCCGGCGATGGCCCGCAGCAGGGTCGACTTGCCGGAGCCGTTGGAGCCGATCAGGCCGATGGCCTCACCGCGGTACGCCACGAAGGAGACACCGCGCACGGCGTGCACCTTGCGCACGCCCCGCTCCTCGCCGCGCTTGATGATGCGGCTGAGGGCGGCGGTGGCGCTGCCCTTGCCGGTCTTGGCGCCGTTCACGCGGTAGACGATGTGGAGGTCGTCCGCGACGACGGTGGGAATGCGTGCGTCCTGTTGCTGCTCAGCCACGGCCGTACCTCTCCTCCGCCTTCCAGAAGTACACGAAGCCGCCGATGGCGAACAGCACGGCCCAGCCGCCCGCGGCCGCCCAGACGTGGTCGGGCATGTACGTCGAGTCGTACTCGTCGATGAGGGCGAAGCGCATCAGGTCCATGTAGATCGCCGCGGGGTTCCACTGCAGGACGTTCGCGATCCACTGGGGCTTGCCCTCCAGGAAGATCGGGATGGAGAACATCACCCCGGACGCGTACATCCACGTCCGCATCACGAACGGCATCAGCTGCGCGAGGTCGGGGGTCTTGGCGCCCGCCCGGGCCATGATCAGCGCGAGGCCGGTGTTGAAGCAGAACTGCAGGACCAGCACCGGCACGATCAGCAGCCAGGACGGATCCGGGTAGTGGCCGAAGCCGACCGCGACGGCGAACAGCACGATCATCGAGAACAGCAGCTGCTGGAGCTGCTGCAGCGCGAAGGAGATCGGCAGCGAGGCGCGCGGGAAGTGCAGGGCCCGGACCAGGCCGAGGTTGCCGGAGATCGCGCGCACGCCCGCCATCACCGAGCTCTGCGTGAAGGTGAACACGAACACGCCCGTGACCAGGAACGGGATGTACACCTCGCGGGGCAGGCCCCGGTCGGCCTCCAGGAGCAGGCCGAAGATGAAGAAGTACACGGCCGCGTTGAGCAGCGGCGTGGCCACCTGCCACAGCTGGCCGAGCTTGGCCTGGCTGTACTGGGCGGTCAGCTTCGCCCGGGAGAAGGCGAGGATGAAGTGCCGCCGGTCCCAGAGCTGACGGACGTACTCGATGAGGGTCGGCCGGGCGCCGCTCACGGTGAGCCCGTGCTTGGCGGCGAGTTCCCTCGCCGTGAGGCCCTCGTCGGGCGCCGCGGGCGCGCTCATCGCGACCGTGGCGTCGTGCGTTGTCTCACTCACTAGTGGAAACTTTCGTCTTCGAGATGCTCGGCCTGTGCCGGGTCCGGCATGAGCCGGGGCCAGGGTACGGCCCGGGGGCTCCCGGGATTTCCCGGATACGAGCTTGTCAGATGACGGGGGGCCGGCCCAGCCGGGTCAGCCGCCACACCGTACGCCACTTCATGGGCCGGCGGGGGCCGCACGAGGTGGTCCAGCCCTCACGGAATCCGCCGAACCAGGCCCGCAGCGCACTGCGGGAGGGGCGGCGCACCAGAGTGAGCAGCAGCCACACGCCGAGGTAGACGGGGACGAGCGGCGCGGGGAGGTTGCGGCGGGCCAGCCAGACGCGGTTGCGGGCGACCATGCGGTGGTAGACCGCGTGCCGCGAGGGAGCGGTCGTCGGGTGGTAGAGCACCATGTCGGAGCGGTAGTCGATCATCCAGCCCGCGTCGAGGGCCCGCCATGCCAGGTCGGTCTCCTCGTGGGCGTAGAAGAACTCGTCCGGGAGTCCGCCGACGTCGGCGAAGACGCGGGTGCGGACGGCGTTGGCGCCGCCGAGGAAGGTCGTCACGCGCGAGGAACGCATCGGGTCGGCGGCGCGCAGCCGGGGGACGTGGCGGCGCTGGGTGACGCCGGTCTCCGGGTCGGCTATGCGGAAACTCACGATGCCGAGCTTCGGGTCGGCCTCGAACGCCTTGCGGCACAGCTCGGCGGTGTCGTGGGCCGCGAGCAGTCCGTCGTCGTCCAGGAAGAGCAGGACGTCGACGTCCCGGCCCGCGGGACCGAAGGCCTCGATGCCGACGTTGCGGCCGCCGGGGATGCCGAGGTTCTCGGGCAGCTCGATGGTGCGGACGCCCTCGGGGACGTCCGGGACGGGCGAGCCGTTGCCGACGACGACCACCTCGACGCGGTCGCCGTCCTGCTTGGCGACGGAGTCGAGCAGGGCGCGCAGCTCCTCGGGCCGGTTGCCCATGGTGATGATGACGGCGCCGACCTTCATGCCGCTCACTTCAGCCTGCTGGAGGCGAGGATGGACACGAGGTGCAGCAGGGTCTGCACCAGCGCGATGCCGGCGAGCACGGCGACGCCGAGCCGGGAGAAGAACAGGTCGCCGCGGACCTGGTCGACGATCGCCAGCGCGAGGATCAGCAGGGACGCCTCGATGCCGAGGATGAGGCGGTGGAAGTTCAGGGCGGCGGCGGCCTTGCGGGCCAGCGCCATGCCGGAGGAGCGCATCTCGGCGGCGGCCTCCTTGACCGGGGGCTTGCCGGCCTGGTGCCGGGCGACACCGACGAGGTCGGTCTCCGCCTTGATCAGGATGGCGCCGAGGGCGGCCAGGGTGCCGAGGAAGGCCCACAGCCAGTCGATGCGCCCGCTGCCCCACACGTCGGCGGCGCGCAGGCCGAAGCCGGTGAGCACCGCGGCGTCGGTGAGGTAGGCGCCGACCCGGTCCAGGTAGACGCCGTTGAGGGAGTACTGCTTCTTCCAGCGCGCGATCTCGCCGTCGACGCAGTCCAGCAGCAGATACATCTGGACGCACACCACGCCCAGCACGGCGCCCGCGATCCCCGGCACGAGCAGTGCCGGGGCCGCGAGCACACCGAAGACGGTCATCAGGTAGGTGAGCTGATTGGGCGTGACCCTGGTGTTGACCAGGTAACGGTCGACCCGCAGGGACACCTCACGCATGTAGAGGCGTCCCATCCAGTGCTCACCGCTGCGCCGGTCCTTCACCCCCGGGGGGTGAACGACGGGACGGAGTTCAGCTACCGATGGCCTTGACATAGTCGGCGTAGATGTCCTTGATCTGTTCGGTGTTCAGGTCGAGGTGTTCGAGGATGGTGTAGCGGCCGGGTCGGGTCTCCGGGGCGAACTCGACGGCCTTGACGAACTCGTCCGTGGTGAAGCCGATCTCCTCCGCGAGCACGGGCAGCCCGTGCTTGCGCAGCACCTCGGCCATGTACGCCGACTCCTCGTGGGCGCCGCGCATGTACATCGCGAAGGCCGCGCCCAGTCCGCACTGCTCGCCGTGGGCGGCAGCCCGCTTGGGGAACAGCAGGTCGAAGGCGTGGTTGATCTCGTGGCAGGCGCCGGAGGACGGGCGGGAGTCGCCCGACACGGACATGGCGATACCGGTGAGGACCAGTGCCTCGGCCAGCACTTGCAGGAAGGCGTCGTCGCCGACACCACCCGGGTGCCGGAGCACCGCCTCGCCGGCCTGGCGGGCCATCGCCGCGGCGAGGCCGTCGACCTTCTCGCCCTTGACGCGGTTGGCGAGTTCCCAGTCGGCGACCGCGGAGATGTTGGAGATGGCGTCGCCGATGCCGGAGCGCACGAAGCGGACGGGGGCCTCACGGATCACGTTGAGGTCGATGACGACCGCGATCGGGTTCGGCACACCGTAGGAGCCGCGGCCCGCGTCGTTGTCCAGGGTGGCGACCGGCGAGCACAGGCCGTCGTGCGCGAGGTTGGTGGCGACGGCGACCAGGGGGAGGCCGACCCGCGCCGCAGCGAACTTGGCGCAGTCGATGATCTTTCCGCCGCCGAGGCCCACGACGGCGTCGTAGTGGCCGGCCTTTATCTCGCTCGCCAGCCGGACCGCGTCGTCGATGGTGCCGCCACCGACCTCGTACCAGGTGGCGCCGGGCATGCTCGGCGCGATGCGCTCGCGCAGCCTGGCGCCGGAGCCGCCGCTGACGGCGACGGCGAGGCGGCCGGAGGGCGAGATGCGCTCATCGGCGAGTACGCAGGCCAGGTCGTCGAGGGCACCCGGGCGGATGTCGACGACGAGCGGCGAGGGGATGAGACGGGTCAGTACTGGCACGCGATCTCCCGTCCGCGGGCGAGGTCGTCGTGGTTGTCGATCTCCACCCACTTGACGTCGCCGATCGGCGCCACGTCGATGCGGAAGCCGCGGTTGACCAGTTCCTGGTAGCCGTGCTCGTAGAACTGCTGCGGGTCGGTCTCCCACACGGCCTTGAGGGCGTCGGCGAGCTCGGGGGCGGCGTCGCCCTCGATCAGCGTGACGCCGATGTACTCGCCGGTGGCCTCGGCGGGGTCCATCAGCTTGGTGATCTTCGTCATGCCCTTCTCGGGGTCGACGACGACCTTCATCTCCTCGTCCGCGAGGTCCTTGACCGTGTCGAGGGCGAGGATGATCTTCTTGCCGTCGCCGCGGGCGGCGAGCAGCGTCTTCTCGACGGAGACCGGGTGGACGGTGTCACCGTTGGCGAGGATCACCCCGTCCTTGAGGGCGTCACGCCCGCACCACAGGGAGTAGGCGTTGTTCCACTCCTCGGCCTTGTCGTTGTCGATGAGGGTGAGCTTGAGGCCGTACTTCTGCTCCAGGGCCTCCTTGCGCGCGTACACGGCCTCCTTGCGGTAGCCGACGATGATCGCGACCTCGGTGAGACCGATCTCGGCGAAGTTACCGAGGGTCAGGTCGAGGACCGTGGGTTCGCCTTCTATGCCCGCGGGGCCCACCGGCACCAGTGCCTTGGGGAGGCTGTCGGTGTAGGGGCGCAGACGCCGTCCGGCGCCGGCCGCGAGCACGAGGCCGATCATGCGGGTTCTCCTTCATCGTGTACGGCGGGTGCGCCACCCTGATGGGCGGCGACCCAGAAGCGGATGCTCTCGACGAGCACCACCAGGGCCACGGCCACGGCCAGTGCCGTGAGCGCGACCTTGAACTGCGAGGCGGTGAGCAGCGCGGCGAGGACGGTGACGAGCAGCGTCCGTCCTTCGTGCCCTCCGATGGAGCGCACCAGCCAGGCCGGGGGCGCTCCGGCGTCGCCGCGGATGCGGTAGACGGTGTCGTAGTGATGGTAGGCGACCGCGGCCACCAGCCCGAAGGCCGCGGGGAGGGCCCCGTTCACGTCCGCCTTGGCCGCCAGGACCAGGACGGTGCCGTACTCGGCGGCGCGGAAGATCGGGGGGACCAGCCAGTCGAGGGCGCCCTTGAGGGGGCGGGCGACGGCGAGGCCCGAGGTCAGGGCGTAGCCGAGGGCCGCGATGACCGGCCAGGGGCCGCCGAAGTCCGTCAGCGCCGCGGTGAGGACGACGGCCAGACCACCGAGCAGGGCGATGACGGGGGCGGTGAAGCCCGGCAGCCTGCGGGCGGGCTTCTTGAGCGCCTCCGCGAACCCCTGGGCGAGCGGGCCGCTGTCGGCGAGATCGGCCAAGGCCCCGGCCGCCCGGTCGGTCCGCCCGGCCTTGCGGGTCAGGGAGCGCAGCACCCGGCCGGCCGTGGTGTACGTCGCGGCGAAGGCGCAGCCGATGAGCAGCGCGTAGAACGTGATGCGGGGGGTGGTGACCGCCGTGAGCACGGCGATCATCGCCCAGCGCTCGCCGATGGGCAGGACGATCATGCGGCGGACCCAGACCGTCCAGCCGACGCTGTCGAGCTTGTCGGAGAGGGCGGCGGTGGGGCTGGTGTTGGCGGTGGCGTCCTGGTTGGCCTCGTTGAAGGAGAAGTCCACGACGTGCCGGCAGGTCTGCAGGACCATGGCGCCGAGGGCGAGGGCCCATACGTCGTCCCCGCCGCGGGCCGCTCCGAGGGCGAGGCCCGCGTAGTAGGCGTACTCCTTGGCCCGGTCGAAGGTGGCGTCCAGCCAGGCGCCGAGCGTGGAGTACTGCAGGGAGTAGCGGGCGAGCTGGCCGTCGGTGCAGTCGAGCACGAAGGACGCGATCAGCAGGACGCCGGCCGCGACGAAGCCGCCGCGGGTACCGGTGGCCGCGCAGGCCGCCGCTATGAGGGCGGTGATCAGCGAGGCGGTGGTGACCTGGTTGGGGGTCAGGCCGCGACGGGCGCACCAGCGGGCGATGTAGCGGGAGTAGGGGCTGATGCAGTAGGTGGTGAAGAAACCGTCGCGGGCCTTCACGGCCGACTTCAGGCGGACGGCCTCGTCGTCGACGTCCGCCACCGACTGACGCGCCTCGTTGCGGGCCTGCGGGTCGGCGGGGACGGCGGCGACCAGGCTGCCCAGCTCGGGGCGGTGCACGCCGGTGCCGTCGGCGTCGAGGGCGCTGAGGATGCGGTCCGCGAGGCTGTCGACCAGGGTGGTCCCGCCGCCCGCGGAGTTCTCGCGGGCCATCGCCCGGGTCAGGGCCTGGCGCCCGGCGGGCTGGGCCGTGACGGCACCGGGGATCCCGGCGAGCGGGAAGCGGGGGTCGGTGAGGCCGAGGCGCAGCGCGTGCACGTGCCCCACGAAGCGTGCGTCGACCAGGGCGACCCGCTCGTCGCCCGGCACCTCGGCGAGGAGGGTCTCGGCCTCGGCGGCGTCGGCCGCGGTCCGGAGATCGAACCCGAGGGATCGCAGGTCGGCCTCGATCGACGATCCGGGGACCGGCTGGCCGGTGAGGATGGCGGTCGACAACCGAATTCACTCCCTGGGTACCGACGCGTCCGCGCCGGTGATGTGCATGGTGGGGGCGCCTTCTCCGGTGGCTCCCGGGCGGCATGTCGGCAGAGGCTATCGGATGCAGGGAAGGCCACGTTCACCGCCCGTTCGGCGGATGGATCGACGTGGTTCGCACAAGCCCTTGCCGCGATCATCATCGTGGATCCGGGGGCCGCCCCACAAACCGTGCCCCTCCTATGCGGACATCGGGGACATTGCACAGGCGGCCACCGTGTCCGCATAGGGTGGGCGACCATGACGTGGCTGATCACCGGCGGTGCCGGCTATATCGGAGCACATGTGGCCAGGGCCATGACCGAGGCCGGGGAGCGCGTCCTCGCCCTGGACGACCTGTCGGCCGGGGTGCCCGCGCGGCTCCCGGCACAGGTCCCCCTCGTGCGGGGTTCCTCGCTGGACGGGGAGCTGTTGAAGCGGGTCTTCGCCGAGCACGGCGTGACGGGTGTGGTGCACCTCGCGGCGCGCAAGCAGGTCGCCGAGTCCGTCGCGCAGCCCACGCGCTACTACCGGGAGAACGTCGGCGGTCTGGTGACCCTGCTGGACGCGGTCGCCGCGGCCGGGATCGAGCGCTTCGTGTTCTCCTCGTCGGCGGCCGTGTACGGCGACCCGGGTGTGGACCTCATCACGGAGGACACGCCCTGCGCGCCGGTGAATCCCTACGGCGAGACCAAGCTCGCCGGGGAGTGGCTGGTGCGGGCGGCGGGAAAGGCGCACGGGATCTCCACCGTATGTCTGCGCTATTTCAACGTGGCGGGTGCCGCCGCGCCGGAACTCGCGGACACCGGTGTCTTCAACATCGTCCCGATGGTCTTCGACCGGCTGACGCGCGACGAGGCGCCCCGGATCTTCGGCGACGACTACCCGACCCCGGACGGCACCTGTGTCCGTGACTACATTCACGTCGCCGACCTGGCCGAGGCCCATCTGGCGGCGGCCCGGCGACTGGCCGGCGGCGGCATCACGGGCGACCTGACGGTCAACATCGGCCGCGGCGAGGGTGTCTCGGTCCGCGAGCTCATCACGGTCATCGGCGAGGTCACGGGCGACCGCCGGCCCCCGCTCGTCGAGGAGCGCCGCCCGGGCGACGCCCCGCGGGCGGTGGCATCGGCCGCCCGGGCGGCCGATGAGCTCGGCTGGACTGCCCGGCGCGGGGTGCGCGAGATGACCGAGTCGGCCTGGCGCGGCTGGCTGCTGCACCACGGCTCCTGACCCGCCGACCCGCTCTGACCTGCGCATCGTTTCCGCAGGTCAGGGCACATGACAACGGTGTTCAGTGCCGCGTTGCACATACCCCCTCCCCGTAGTTCACTGGGGTGCCCGGGCACGATCACGCGGACACAGGAGGCTGACTTCTCATGGGGGCTGGGCACGCGCACGGCGCGGCCGGCGGTACGGCGACCTCGGCGTACCGCGGCAGGCTGCGGGCGGCCCTGGCGATCACGCTCGGCATCGTGGTCGTGCAGATCGTCGGTGGCACCCTCGCCGACTCGCTCGCGCTCGTCGCGGACTCGGCGCACATGGCGACGGACGCCCTGGGCCTGGGCATGGCGCTGCTCGCGATCCACTTCGCGAACCGTCCGCCGAGCGAGCGGGCCACCTTCGGCTACGCCCGGGCCGAGATCCTCGCAGCCCTGGCCAACTGCCTGCTGCTGCTCGGGGCCGGCGGGTACGTCGTCTACGAGTCGGTCCAGCGCTTCATCACGCCCGCGGAGACCGAGGGCCGGCTGGCTCTGCTGTTCGGTGTGATCGGCCTGGTCGCGAACCTGGTGTCGCTGTCGCTGCTGATGCGCGGGCAGAAGGAGAGCCTGAACGTGCGCGGCGCGTTCCTGGAGGTCGCGGCCGACGCACTCGGTTCGGTCACGGTGATCGTCTCGTCCGTGGTGATCATGCTCACGGGCTGGCAGGCCGCCGACCCGATCGCCTCGCTCGTGATCGCGCTGATGATCGCGCCCCGGACGTGGAAGCTGCTGCGGGAGACGCTGTCGGTGCTGCTGGAGGCCGCTCCCCAGGGCGTCGACATGGCGGAGGTGCGCTCGCACATCCTCGCGACGGACGGCGTGGAGGACGTCCATGACCTCCACGCCTGGACGATCACCTCCGGCATGCCCGTGCTGTCGGCGCACGTCGTCGTCACCTCGGAGGCCCTGAACGCCATAGGCCACGAGAAGATGCTCCACGAACTCCAGGGCTGCCTCGGCGACCACTTCGACGTGGAGCACTGCACCTTCCAGCTGGAACCGGTCGGGCACGCGGAGCACGAGGCACGGCTCTGCCACTGACGTGGGTGGCTTCCGGGGTGCGTGAGAACAGGTGGGGCGCACGCCGATGAGAGTGCGCCGGGGAACGCAACCCTCCGCCGTACGCCCACGTCCTGAGCCCCACAGCTCCGGTGGGGACGATTTTCCGCCTGCCTGGCCGGGCACGATCATCTACCGGGTCCCTTTTCCGGTGTCGGACCGGTGCCGGCCGCGGTCCGCGTCACCGCGCGGGACATGCGGGCGTGCCGCGAAGTGCCGGGAGTGCCGGATTCGTACGGCAGACTTGGGGCGCGAAGACCGATGTGAAGGATGGGTATGCCGATCACACCTGCCACCGCGACGCACAACCCGTCGAACGGCACCGCAGACGCGATTTTGCTGGAACTGGTCGACGAGGACGGCGTGACGATCGGCACCGCGGAGAAGCTCGCCGCCCACCAGCCGCCCGGACAGCTGCACCGCGCGTTCTCCGTGTTCCTCTTCGACGAGTACGGCCGGCTGCTGCTCCAGCAGCGCGCGCTGGGCAAGTACCACTCCCCCGGTGTGTGGTCCAACACCTGCTGCGGCCACCCCTACCCCGGCGAAGCGCCCTTCGCGGCGGCGGCACGGCGCACGTTCGAGGAGCTCGGCGCCTCGCCGTCCCTGCTGGCCGAGGCGGGCACGGTCCGCTACAACCACCCGGACCCGGAGTCCGGTCTGGTGGAACAGGAGTACAACCACCTCTTCGTCGGCATGGTGCAGGCCGTGGTGCGGCCGGACCCCGAGGAGGTCGCGTCGACGGTCTTCGTGACCCCGCCGGAGCTGGCGGAGCGGCACGCCAAGGACACCTTCTCGGCCTGGTTCATGACCGTCCTGGACGCGGCCCGGCCGGCGATCAGGGAGCTGACGGGCCCGTCCGCCGGCTGGTGATCCCGGCACCGGCGGAACGGGGGGTCAGGCGAAGCGTGCGGGCTTGAGCGGCAGGGCGGCCCAGATCACCTTGCCGCCGCTCGCGGTGTACTCCACGTCGCACAGACCGCCTGCCTCCCGGGTGACCTCGCGCACCAGGAGCAGTCCGCGCCCGCCGGTCCGGCCGTGGTCGGTCTCCAGGGCGGTGGGCCGGTACGGATGGTTGTCCTCCACGGACACCCGGAGCCACTCGGCGCCGACGGCCAGCTCGACGGCGATCGTCGGGGACAGCACCGCCGCGTGCTTCACGGCGTTCGTCACCAGCTCCGAGACGATCAGCAGCAGTCCCTGGGCCAGGTCGTCCGAGACCGGCACCCCCTGACGCAGCAGCAGGTCCCGTACGGCGTGCCGTGCCTGGGGGACCGAGGCCTCGACCGCCGGTGCGGTGAACCTCCAGACCCCTTCGTACGGCAGCGGATCCGCGGGCCCGGGTCCGAGGGGCGCCGCGCCGCCCTCTGGGCGCGGACCGAACCCACGCCCGTCGTCGTCCATCGTCCGGTCGCCACCCTCGCGCTCGATTGTCGCCACACCTCGAGTGTTGGTAACGATGCGCCTCACACCCCGGGACTGAACAGAAGTCAGCAACTATCGAGCACTTCTGACCGTTGGCGTATGACACGGTCAGTTGTGGGACTGGTCCTGTCCCTGTTGTGCCGTCTCGGCGAACTATTCGGGTTGTACGGGTTTGGCATGCGGATAGCATCCCGCGCATGGAGCCGCAGCTGGAGCACCGCGTGACCGACTCGGTCGCGACGGTCGTCATACGTCATCCCGAGAAGCGCAACGCCATGACGGCCGCCATGTGGCGCTCCCTCCCCCCACTGCTGGAGGAGCTCGCGGGGGACCCGGAGGTACGGGCGCTGGTGCTGACCGGTGAGGGCCGGACGTTCTGCGCCGGGGCCGACATCTCGACGCTGCGGGGCTCGCCGGAGGAGGCGCAGGGGCTGGCCGTGCGGGCCGAGGAGGCGCTGGCCGCGTTCCCGAAGCCGACGCTGGCCGCGATCCGGGGGCACTGCGTGGGCGGCGGTGCGCAGCTGGCGGCGGCCTGCGATCTGCGGTTCGCCGAGGAGGGCGCGCTGTTCGGTGTGACGCCCGCGAAGCTCGGCATCGTGTACCCGGCGTCCTCGACCCGGCGGCTGGTGTCCCTGGTGGGGCCGGCCACCGCCAAGTACCTGCTGTTCTCCGGGGAGTTGATCGACGCGCAGCGGGCGCTGCGCACCGGGCTGGTGGACGAGGTGCTGCCGGAGGGTGAACTCGGCAAGCGGGTCGCGGAGTTCACCCGGGTGCTGGTGTCGCGTTCGCAGCTGACGCAGGCGGCGGCCAAGGAGTTCGCGGACGGGCGTACGGACCGGGACGCGTACTGGGCCGGACAGGCGCGCGGGAGCGGCGACACCGCGGAAGGTGTCGCCGCGTTCCTGGAGCGCCGGCAGCCGCGGTTCGGCTGGAGCGTGCCTACGTCAGGATGACGCCGGAGTGCTCGCGGAAGAGTGCGACGAGGTGCGCGGGGGCCTTCTCGGGTGAACCGGCGTCGTAGGGCGGCTGCGGGTCGTACTCGGTGCCGAGCTGGACGAGCTGCGCGTGGTCGTCGCCCGCGATCCGGCCGAGCAGGGTGAGTCCCATGTCGATGCCGGAGGAGACGCCGGCCGCGGTGACGTACTTGCCGTCGGTGACGACCCGCTCCCCCGTCGGCTCGACGCCGTGGCGCTTCAGCTCCTCCAGGGCCAGCCAGTGGGAGGTCGCGCGGCGTCCCCGCAGGAGTCCGGCGGCGGCGAGCAGCAGGGAGCCGGTGCACACGGACGTGGTCCAGGTGCTGGTGGCGTCGGCGGTGCGCAGCCAGGTGAGCAGGGGCCCGTCCGTCGCCAGCGGGAGCGGGCCCGGGCCGCCGGGGACCACGATGATGTCGGGGCGGGGCACGTCGGCGAGGGTCCGGTCGGCGATGAGCGCGAGGTTCCCCGAGTCGTTGCGCACGGGGCCGGCCTCCTCGGCGACGAAGACGGTCTCCGCGTCCGGGAGCCGGCCGATGGTCTCGTAGGGGCCGATGGCGTCGAGGGCGGTGAAGCGGTCGTAGAGGACGATGGCGATCTGCATGGGGTCCTTTCGGTCGGCTGATGTCGATGCGTTCAGGCTGTGGTGGTGGGGCGGAAGCGGCGGCGGTACTCGGCCGGGGGCGTCCCCAGGGTCCTGACGAAGGCCCGGCGCATGGCCTCGGGCGTGCCGTAACCGCTGGTGCGGGCGATCTCCTCGACGCCGCCTGCGGTGTCCTCCAGGAGACGCCTGGCGTGTTCGAGGCGGACGCGGTCCACGTAGCGGCCCGGTGTCATGCCGGTCTCGGCGCGGAAGGCGCGGGCGAAGTGGCGGGGCGAGAGGCGGGCGCGGGCGGCGAGGGTGTCGACGCAGAGGTCCGCGTCCGGGTGGTCGGTGATCCACCGCTGGACGTCCCGCAGGGGCTCGCGCTGTGCGGTCTGGGCCGCGAGCTGGGCGCTGAACTGGGCTTGGTTGCCGGGCCTGCGCAGGAAGACCACCAGGTGGCGGGCGATGGTGAGGGCGGCGTCCCGGCCCAGGTCCTCCTCGACCAGGGCGAGCGCGAGGTCGATGCCGGCGGTGACACCGGCCGAGGTGGCGATGTGCCCGTCGCGCACGAAGACGGGGTCGGGGTCGATCTCGACGGCCGGGTGCTCGCGGGCGAGCCGGTCGCAGTACGCCCAGTGGGTCGTGGCGCGGCGGCCGTCCAGGAGGCCCGCCGCGGCCAGCACGGCCGCGCCGGTGCACACGGAGACCAGGCGGCCGGCGCGCGGCCCCCGCTCGCGCACCCAGGTCACCAGACGCGGGTCGGGCCGCAGGCTGCCCGTTCCGCCGGGGACGAGGAGGATGTCCGGGTCCGCTGCGGTGGTCAGGGACTCGTCGGGGACGAGGGTCAGGCCGCTGGTGGTCCGCACGGGCGCGCCCTCCAGGGACGCCGTGCGGATCCGGTACGCGCCCGGGGAGAGCAGCTCCGCGCCCGCGAAGACCTCCACGGGCCCGGTGACGTCGAGACTCTGCAGGCCGTCGAAGAGGACGGCGAGAACCGTGCGCTGGACCATGCCGTCGATTCTTCGCGGGTGCGGAGTATGGCGGCAAGGACGAGTACCCCACCTTTTCTGCCAGGAGACGACGGGCCGTGGAGGACATACCAAGCGGTTGGTAACCTGCCGGGCATGACGACTGCCGCCCTGGAGCCGCGCGCCGGCCGACGCTGCCACAACATGCTCAACTCCCTGCACTCGACGCACTACTTCTCCCCCGATCTCGGGCGGGAGCTGGGCGCCCTCGGGGTCACCGATCCGCGTGCCGTGAACTTCGCCGTGCGGGCCGCCGCCTTCGGTCCGGTCGGAGCCGGCCCGGTGGCGGCGGCCTTCTACAACTACAAGTACGAGCTGGTGGCGCGGCACGTGCCGGCGGTGTGGGAGACCGCGGCACCCGCGCAGGTCCTCGCGGCACGTGCGCGTGCGGTCGACGCGACCCTGCGCCGTCTGCTCGGCGAGGAGGCCCTGGCGTCGGCCGAGATGACCGAGGCCGCGCGGCTCGCGCTGCGCGCCGCCGAGGCCTGCTCACGCGCGGCTCGGCCGCTGTACGCCGCCCACGCCGACCTGCCCGTTCCCGAGAATCCGCACCTCGCCTACTGGCACGCGGCGACCCTGCTGCGCGAGCACCGGGGCGACGGGCACCTGGCCGCCCTGATGTCCGCGGGTCTCGACGGCCTGGAGGCGATGGTGACCCACACGGCGACGGGCAAGGGCATGACCCCGAAGTGGGTGTGCGCCACCCGGGGCTGGAGCCGGGAGGACTGGGACGCGGCGACGGAGCGGCTGCGGGAACGCGGGCTGCTGGACGCCTCCGGTGACCTCACCGAGCGGGGCGTCGCCCTGCGCCGGGAGATCGAGGACGAGACGGACCGCCTGGACCGCGCCCCCTACGAGCACCTGGGCCCGGAGGGAGTGGCCCGGCTGACCGAGCTGGGCGGGGTGTTCGCCCACGCCGCGCTCGTGGCCGGGGCCTACCCGGCGGATCTGATCGGCAAGGGTGACGCATAGTGACGCGTCTCTGAGGTACCCGCTCTCCACCGGCCGTCGCGGCCGGGAGTGGAGAAAGGGGAATTTCGTGTTCCGTGCTATCGCAGACGTGCTGCGCCAGATCGGCGGCGCTATCGCCACCGTCGTGACGCTTCCTTTCCGGGCCCTGGCCCGGCTGTTCGGCGGGGCCTCGTCCTCCACCCGCAGCCGCAGGGCCTGATCCGGATTCCGACCTGCCGGAAGCCGCCCTGATCCCCGAGTGTCGGTGCCACCTGCCACAATTGCCGCGCAACCTCAGCGGAGAAGGCGGTACGGGATCGTGACGACACCCGGGTCCATCGGGTCCATCAACGCAGTGTCCATCGAAGGCAGGATCGCCGAGGAGCTCGGCGTACGGGAGCGGCAGGTCAGGGCCGCCGTGGAACTGCTCGACGGCGGTTCTACGGTGCCCTTCATCGCCCGTTACCGCAAGGAAGCGACGGAGATGCTCGACGACGCGCAGCTGCGCACCGTCGAGGAGCGGCTGCGCTACCTGCGGGAGCTGGAGGAGCGGCGGGCGGCGATCCTGGACTCGGTGCGCGAGCAGGGCAAGCTCACCGAGGAGCTGGAGGCGAGCATCCGGGGCGCCGAGACGAAGGCGCGCCTGGAGGACATCTACCTCCCGTACAAGCCCAAGCGGCGCACCAAGGCGCAGATCGCCCGTGAGGCCGGACTCGAGCCGCTGGCGGAGGGGCTGCTCGGCGATCCGTCGGTCGAGCCCCTCGCCGCGGCCGCCGCGTTCGTCGACGCCGACAAGGGCGTCGCCGATCCGCAGGCCGCCCTGGACGGTGCCCGGGCGATCCTCACCGAGCGGTTCTCGGAGGACGCCGACCTGATCGGCGAGCTGCGCGAGCGCATGTGGGTGCGCGGGCGGCTGGCCGCCAAGGTGCGGGACGGCAAGGAGGAGGCGGGGGCGAAGTTCTCCGACTACTTCGACTTCGCCGAGCCGTTCACCGACCTGCCCTCGCACCGTATCCTCGCGATGCTGCGCGGCGAGAAGGAAGAGGTCCTCGACCTCGTCCTGGAGCCCGAGGAGCAGACGGACGGCCCCTCCTCGTACGAGGGGATCGTCGCCCACAAGTTCGGCATCGCCGACCGGGGCCGCGCCGGTGACAAGTGGCTGAAGGACACGGTCCGCTGGGCGTGGCGCACCCGCATCCTCGTCCACCTCGGCATCGACCTGCGGCTGCGGCTGCGCACGGCCGCCGAGGACGAGGCGGTGCGGGTCTTCGCCGCGAACCTGCGCGACCTGCTGCTGGCCGCCCCCGCGGGCACGCGCGCGACGCTCGGCCTGGACCCCGGCTTCCGCACGGGTGTGAAGGTCGCCGTGGTCGACGCCACCGGCAAGGTCGTCGCCACCGACGTCATTCACCCGCACGTGCCGGCCAACCGGTGGGACGAGGCCATCGCCAAGCTGGCCCGGCTCGCGAAGGAGCACGCGGTCGAGCTGGTCGCCATCGGCAACGGCACGGCGTCCCGCGAGACCGACAAGCTCGCCGGAGAACTGATCACCAAACACCCCGAGTTGAAGCTCATGAAGGTGATGGTGTCCGAGGCCGGGGCGTCCGTGTACTCGGCGTCCGCGTTCGCCTCCCAGGAGCTGCCCGACATGGACGTGTCGCTGCGCGGCGCCGTGTCGATCGCCCGCCGGCTCCAGGACCCGCTGGCCGAGCTGGTGAAGATCGACCCGAAGTCCATCGGCGTCGGCCAGTACCAGCACGACCTGTCCGAGGTGAAACTGTCGCGCTCGCTGGACGCGGTGGTGGAGGACTGTGTGAACGGCGTCGGGGTGGACGTCAACACGGCGTCGGCCCCGCTGCTCGCCCGGGTCTCCGGCATCACCTCCGGGCTCGCCGAGAACATCGTCGCGCACCGGGACCAGAACGGACCGTTCAAGGCCCGCGGTGAGCTGAAGAAGGTGGCGCGGCTCGGCCCGAAGGCGTACGAGCAGTGCGCGGGCTTCCTGCGGATCCGCGGCGGCGACGACCCGCTGGACGCGTCGAGCGTGCACCCCGAGGCGTACCCGGTGGTCCGGCGCATGGTGAAGACCGCCGGGCAGGAGGTCGCCTCGCTCGTCGGCAACACCGGGGTGCTGCGCTCGCTGAAGCCGCAGGACTTCGTGGACGAGACGTTCGGTCTGCCCACCGTCACCGACATCCTGAAGGAGCTGGAGAAGCCCGGCCGCGACCCGCGCCCGGCCTTCAAGACGGCCGCCTTCAAGGAGGGCGTGGAGAAGATCTCCGACCTGTCGTCCGGGATGATCCTGGAGGGCGTCGTGACGAACGTCGCCGCGTTCGGGGCGTTCATCGACATCGGCGTCCACCAGGACGGTCTGGTGCACGTTTCCGCGATGTCCAAGACGTTCGTGAAGGATCCGCGGGACGTGGTGAAGCCCGGCGACATCGTCAAGGTGAAGGTGCTCGACGTCGACATCCCCCGCAAGCGGATCTCGCTGACGCTGCGCCTGGAGGACGAGGCGGCCCGGCAGGGACAGCAGGGTGGCGGCGGCTCGGGTGAGCGGCGGCAGCGCGGGGGGCGTCCGCCGCAGCAGCGGCAGGGCGGTGGCCGTGGGGGCCAGGGCGGCGGCGGTCGCGGGGGTCAGCGGCAGGCTCCGCCGCCGGCCAACAGTGCGATGGCTGACGCGTTGCGTCGGGCGGGTCTGGCCGATCCGAAGAACGGGCGTCGCTGACGGCTTCGCCGGGGCGTGATGCCCGTTCATGTCGTGGGGAGCTGCGGGTCCGTCGTGGCTGGTCGCGCAGTTCCCCGCGCCCCTGGAAAGGGAGCTTCGCTCCCCTTTCAGACCTAGAGTGAGGGCATGTCTGCCATCACCTGGGAAGTGTTCGCGAGCAGGGGGTTCGAGACCGCCTGGCCGGAGCTCGGGGAAGCCGTGCTGCGGGCGCGTGGGCGGGCTGTCGGCACCGATCCCGAGCCCTACTGGGTCACGTACGAACTCGACACGGCCGACCGCTTCGTGACCCGTCGGCTCCGGGTGACCGTCGAGTCCGCCGACGGCAGCCGCACGCTCGATCTGCTCCACGACGGTGGGGGCGGCTGGACCGCGAACGGCGACCCTCTCCCGGACCTCGACGGTGCTCTCGACTGCGATCTCGGGCTGTGTCCGCTCACCAACACCATGCCGGTGCTGCGGCACGGGCTCCATCGCGGGCCCGGTGAGCGGGAGTTCCTGATGGCCTGGGTGTCGGTGCCGGACCTGGCCGTGCGGCCGTCGCGGCAGACCTACACGCATCTGCGACCGGGGCGCGTCCGCTTCACCTCGGGCGACTTCCGCAGCGATCTGGAGTTCGACGAGGAGGGCTTCGTCGCCGACTACCCGCAGTTGGCCACGCGCCTGACGGCCCGTTAGCGCTCCGTCACCTTGCCGTCCGCCACCTCCAGGCGGCGGGTGACGTGCACCGCGTCCAGCATGCGGCGGTCGTGGGTGACCAGCAGGAGGGTGCCCTCGTAGGCGTCGAGGGCGGACTCCAGCTGCTCGATGGCGGGCAGGTCGAGATGGTTGGTCGGCTCGTCGAGGACCAGGAGGTTGACGCCCCGGCCCTGGAGCAGCGCGAGGGCGGCGCGGGTGCGCTCGCCCGGGGAGAGGCTGGCCGCGGGGCGCAGGACGTGCTCCGTCTTGAGGCCGAACTTGGCCAGGAGCGTGCGGATCTCGACCGGTTCGGTGTCCGGGACGGCCGCGCGGAAGGCGTCGAGCAGGGACTCCTCGCCGTGGAACAGCTTGCGGGCCTGGTCGACCTCGCCGAGGAGGACGCCCGAGCCGAGCGCGGCGTGCCCGGCGTCCAGCGGGACGCGGCCGAGGAGGGCGGCGAGCAGCGTG
The DNA here is from genome assembly GCF_014648995.1 of Streptomyces massasporeus. Taxonomy (GTDB): domain Bacteria; phylum Actinomycetota; class Actinomycetes; order Streptomycetales; family Streptomycetaceae; genus Streptomyces; species Streptomyces massasporeus. The sequence goes on from NZ_BMSE01000001.1 coordinate 662,277, forward strand.
GACTTGCCGGCGCCGTTCGCGCCGGTCACCGCCACCCGGTCCGCCCAGTCGATCTGCAGGGAGACGGGGCCGAGGACGAAGCCGCCGCGGCGCACCTCGGCGTCCCGCAGGGTCGCGACGACGGCGCCCGAGCGCGGGGCCGACGCGATCTCCATGCGCAGCTCCCACTCCTTGCGGGGCTCCTCGACGACGTCGAGCCGCTCGATCATGCGCTGGGTCTGGCGGGCCTTCGCGGCCTGCTTCTCGCTGGCCTCGCTGCGGAACTTGCGGCCGATCTTGTCGTTGTCGTTGCTCGCCTTGCGGCGCGCGTTCTTCACGCCCTTGTCCATCCAGGAGCGCTGCATCTGCGCGCGGTCCTGGAGGGCCGCCTTCTTGTCGGCGTACTCCTCGAACTCGTCGCGGGCGTGCCGGCGGGCGACGTCCCGCTCCTCCAGATAGGCCTCGTAGCCACCGCCGAAGAGGTTGATCTGCCGCTGGACCAGGTCGAGTTCGAGGACCTTGGTGACGGTGCGGGTGAGGAACTCGCGGTCGTGGCTGACGACCACCGTGCCGGCACGCAGGCCGCTCACGAAGCGTTCGAGGCGCTCCAGGCCGTCCAGGTCGAGGTCGTTGGTCGGCTCGTCGAGGAGGAAGACGTCGTAGCGGGACAGGAGCAGGGAGGCGAGACCCGCGCGGGCCGCCTGGCCGCCGGACAGGGACGTCATCGGCTGGTCCAGGCCGACGGCGAGGCCGAGGCCGTCGGCGACTTCCTCGGCGCGTTCGTCGAGGTCGGCGCCGCCGAGGCCGAGCCAGCGCTCCAGGCTGGTGGCGTAGGCGTCGTCCGCGCCGGGTGCCCCGTCGACCAGAGCCTGGGTGGCCTCGTCCATGGTCCGCTGGGCCTCGGCGACGCCGGTGCGGCGGGCCAGGAACTCCCGGACGGTCTCACCGGGGCGGCGGTCCGGCTCCTGCGGGAGGTGGCCGACGGTGGCGGTCGGCGGGGACAGGCGCAGATCGCCCTGCTCGGGCGCGATGAGTCCGGCGAGCATCCTGAGCAGGGTGGACTTGCCCGCGCCGTTGGCCCCGACCAGGCCGATCACGTCGCCGGGCGCGACGACGAGGTCGAGTCCGGTGAACAGGGAGCGGTCGCCGTGGCCGGCGGCGAGGTTCTTGGCGACGAGGGTGGCAGTCATCAGAGCGCCGATCCTAACGGCCGGGCCGCTCAGTGGTTCACGGCCGTCACCAGGACGCTTCCGGACGTGCGCGCCACGACGAACGACCGGCCCCTGACGGCCTTCGCGTCGAGGACGACGGGGTGTCGGCCGGCTTCGAGGACGCCGTCGAAGATCTCGTGGGTGTGGGTGCGGGAGAGCCGGTCCAGGCGGTACGCGGTGAGGGTGACGCGGCAGGTGGAGGTGACCTCGATGTCCGCGCCGTCGTCGGTCGCGGTGAGGCCGGTGAGGCGGCGCCGGTCGGCCGGGCTGCGGTCCAGGGCGTGTTCGATCTGGGCGACGAGGAGCGGGACGATCGGGGCGAGGCCGTCGACATGGGCGACCGGGACCCCGGCGCGCTCGAAGGCGCGGCGGACGGCGGCACGTTCCTGCTCGCCGGCCGCGTGGCCGAAGGCGACGGCCCCGTAGCCGCGGAGTTCGTCGGCGGGTACGCCGTCGGCGTCATGGGCGATGTCGGCGCCGACGCCGATGGTGCGCAGGGCCGCGGCGAGCTTGGCGAGGACGGCGACGCGGGCGCCGATCAGCAGGACGCGGCGCCGTGGGTCGGGCGCGGAGCCGTTCAGCAGGGCGCTCAGTGCCGTGCGGTACTCGGCGCCGCGGAAGCGGAACGGGCCGATGCCGTGGTAGCCGTTGAGCTCCAGGTCGGCCTGGTCGTCGGTCTGCCAGGCGAAGTCCCGCCAGATGACGTCCTCACCGTCGCCCTGGATGACGGCGGTGACGGCGCCGCAGGCCAGGTCCTCGCACTCGGGGCAGCCGTAGACGACGTACCGGCCGCCCGGTAACGGGGCCGGGCTCTCCAGGAGCAGGCTGCGGACCTGCGCGGTGAAGATCGCGGGCGGGACGTCGGACGCGAGCGGGGAGACCGCGTCGAGGTCGGAGAGCTGGAACAGCAGTGGGCGTCCGTCGACGATGAAGTCCACGAAGTCCCGGTGGACCTGGTAACCGCCGTCGTTGAGGACTCCCCCGGCTCGCATCGCGGGAGCCAGGCCGAAGGTCGCGTACTCGGCACACATACGGTGAGTATCCCCACACTGCGCGTGATGTGAGCACGGCATGACACATTCCGCTACGGTCCGGGCATGACGAGTGAGTCGCGTGGCGAGATCGTGGTGGTCGGCGGTGGGGTGGTCGGGCTGACGACCGCCCTGATTCTCGCGGAGCGGGGGGCGTCGGTGCGGGTGTGGACGCGGGACGCCGTCGAGGCGACCACCTCCGCCGTTGCGGGCGCGCTGTGGTGGCCGTACCGGATCGAACCGGTCGCGGCGGCACGCGCGTGGGCGCTGCGGTCCCTGGAGGTGTACGAGGACCTGGTGGCACGGGCCGCGCCGGCCGGCGTACGCATGGTCGAAGGGGTACTGGGCGAGACCGGCCTCGACGAGGCCGACGGGTGGCTGGCGGGCCGGGTGCCGGGGCTGCGGGCGTCCACGACCGACGAGTACGCGGGTACGGGCGTCCGGGCACGGCTGCCGCTCATCGACATGCCGGCCCATCTGCCGTGGCTGCGGGAGCGGTTCGTCGCCGCGGGCGGCGTGATCGAGACGCGTACGGTGTCCTCCTTCGCCGAGGTGGACGCGCCGGTCGTGGTCAACTGCGCGGGGCTCGCCGCGCGGGGACTCGTGCCCGACCCCTCCGTACGGCCCGTGCGCGGCCAGTTGGTCGTCGTGGAGAACCCCGGGATCGACACCTGGCTGGTCACCACCGACGCGGCCGGGGAGCACGCGTACCTGTTCCCGCAGCCGGGCGGACTCGTCCTCGGCGGTACGTCCGAGGAGGACGCGTGGTCGCTGGAGCCCGACCCCGCGACGGCCGAGGCGATCATCCGCCGCTGTGCGGCACTCAGGCCGGAGATCGCCGGGGCCCGGGTGCTGGAGCACCGGGTGGGGCTCCGGCCCACCCGGCCGTCGGTCCGGCTGGAGCGCGACGCCCTGCCGGACGGACGGCTGCTGGTGCACAACTACGGCCACGGCGGCGCGGGCGTCACCGTGGCCTGGGGATGCGCGGAGGAGGCCGCCCGGCTGGTCTCGGGCTGAGGCGGTCGAGGCGGGCCGAGGCGGGGGGCGCAGGCCGAGGCGCGGCACGCAGACCCAAGCTCGGGACGCAGACCCAGGCGCGAGCCGCAGATCAAGGCGCCAGCCGCGGGCCCGTGCGCGAGCCGCAGGCTCGGGCCCGGGTGCGGATCCTGCGGCTCGGCGGCGCGCCGTGCATGCTGAGCCGCCCGGCGCCAGACGCAGGCCCGGGCGCGAGCCGCAAGCTCAGGCACGAGTGCGGATCCTGCAGCTCGGCGGCGCGCCGCGCATGCCGAGCCGCCCGGCGCCAGCCACGGGCCCAGGCGCGAGCCTCCGGCCAAAACGCGAGGGCGGCCCGGGTTTCAGGAACCCGGGCCGCCCCACGCCGTTCGGATCAGTGCTTGCCGATCGGGTCTCCCTCCACGTCCGGGCCGCGGCCCGGGCCGACGCGGAACTCGAACTCGCCGTCGTACTTCTTGTGGCCTTCCATCACGGCCATTTCAACGGCCTCGGAGCCCATCTGCTCGCGCACGATCACCGGGTCGCGGCGCAGGTCGCGCATGAGGGCGACACACATGAAGATCATCACGATGACGAACGGCGCGGCCGCGAGGATCGTGAGGTTCTGCAGACCGGTCAGTGCGTCGCCCTGACCGCTGCCGACCATGAGCATGATCGCGGCCACCGCACCGGTGACCACGCCCCAGAACACGACCACGAAGCGGCCGGGTTCGAGAGCGCCCTTCTGCGACAGGGTGCCCATGACGATGGAGGCCGCGTCGGCGCCCGAGACGAAGAAGATGCCGACGAGGACCATCACGAGCAGGCTCGTGACGGTGGCGATGGGGAACTGCTGGAGCACGTCGAAGAGCTGGCCCTCCGGGGTGGCCTCCTTGCCGAGCTGCCCCTCCGCCTGCATCTTCATCGCCGAGCCGCCGAAGATCGCGAACCAGATCAGACTGACCGTGCTGGGCACGAGGATGACACCGCCGACGAACTGGCGGATCGTACGGCCCCGGCTGATGCGGGCGATGAACATACCGACGAACGGCGTCCAGGAGATCCACCACGCCCAGTAGAAGACCGTCCAGCTGCCCAGCCAGTCGGCGACGCCCTCGCCGCCGCTCGCCTCGGTCCGGCCGGCCAGCTGGGGCAGATCGCCGAGGTAGGCGAAGACGGAGGTGGGCAGCAGGTCCAGGACGATGATGGTCGGGCCCGCCACGAACACGAACAGGGCGAGGATCAGTGCCAGCACCATGTTGGTGTTGGACAGCCACTGGATGCCCTTCTCCACGCCGGAGATGGCGGACGCGACGAAGGCCAGGGTCAGCACCGCGATGATCGTGACGAGCAGCCCGGTGCTCACCTTGTCCATCCACTTCAGCTCCTGCACGCCGGAGCCGATCTGGAGCGCGCCGAGCCCCAGGGAGGCGGCGGAGCCGAAGACGGTCGCGATGATCGCGAGGACGTCGATGGCCCGGCCGATGCCGCCGTTGGCGTTCTTCTTGCCGATGAGCGGCGTGAAGACGGCGCTGATGGTCTGCCTGCGCCGCCTGCGGAAGGTGCTGTAGGCGATGGCGAGGCCGACCACCGCGTAGATCGCCCAGGGGTGGAGCGTCCAGTGGAACAGGGTGGTGGCCATGGCCGTCTCCATGCGATCGCCGGAGTCGGCCGGGTTGGTCCCCGGCGGGGGCGTGCCGTAGTGCGACAGCGGCTCGCTGACGCCGTAGAACATCAAGCCGATGCCCATGCCGGCGCTGAACATCATCGCGACCCACGACACGGTGCGGAACTCGGGCTCCTCACCCTCCGCACCGAGGTGGATACGGCCGTAGCGGCTGATGGCGAGCCAGAGGGCGAAGACGACGAAGCCGGAGGCCGCGAGCATGAACGCCCAGCCGCCGTTGTGCATCAGCCCGCTGAGCATCGTGGTGGAGACGTCTTCGAGCGAGTCGGTCGCGGTGGCGCCCCAGACCACGAAGGCGAGGGTGAGCACCGCCGTGACGCCGAAGACGATGCGGTCGGTCTGCGGGCGGTCCTGACCTGGCAGCCCCGCTTCCGACCCCGGCAGCGCGGCTCCCTCCGGGGAGTCCTTGTCGCTTGGTCGTTCTTGCGTCACAGGCGGAACCTTTCATCGGGACAGCGAAGGAGGATGTAGGTCCTCCGTAAACGCTGCTACCACGTGTGGCGGAATTTCACCCCTCTCAACATGCGGTTTCGTATGAACCTCCTGTCAGGTGGTACTCGGCCCGGTCGTCGAGCAGCAGCGGCACGAGCGCCCGCAGGGGCTGGCGCAGGGGCACGAGCACGCCCTCGCCGTCCTTGCGCACGCGCACTCCGTGCAGTGCGAGTTCGTCGCCCACCTCGGCGTACTGGGCGGCGGTGAGCCGGTAGCCGCAGGGTGGGTTCAGGATGATTTCATCCGGTTCGGGGGCCTCGTTGTCGGCGCCGCCGGTGTAGATCGGGCCGGTCGCGGTCCAGCCCGAGAGGCGGGCCCGGGCCGTCGCCGTCTCGATCCGGGCGCGGCGCTGGCCGGTGTAGCCGAACAGCCCCTTTAGTGCGTCGAGTTGGGAGGTGACCCGGCGCCGGTTGTTCAGGGCCGGGTCCGCCTTCTCCTCGTCGGTGAGCGGGTCCACCCGGCTCTCGATGAGCAGCCCGACGGAGTGCTTCAGACCGGACATGTTGCGCAGAATGCGCTCCTGTCCGTCTCCGGCGACCTGCTTGACCGGCTCACCGGTCTCCGGGTCGGTCCAGATTCCGTAGGTGCCGGTCGAGTGGCCGGCCCGCTCGGCGGCGGGGCGGACGTACGCCTCGGACAGGGTCCGCGCCTCGTCGTGGACCGCCTCGTGGGTGTTGAGGTTGCGCGGCCACAGGTCGAAGAGGTCCTTGTCGTAGTACCGGGGTGTGGCGCCGTACTCGTGCAGGTCGTAGACGATGTCGGGGCGCTGGTCGCGGATGACGGCGGCCAGGGCGCGCCCCTCGGCGGTCTTCAGGGCGAGGTGGTCGCGGTTGATGTCGACGCCGTCGCTGTTGCCGCGCGTGTTCGCGGCCCGGCCGTCCGGGTTGGCGGTGGGCACGACCAGGACCGTGGTGCGGTCCAGGAAGCGCCGGGTGCGGCTGTCGTGGGCGTACGCGAGGTCGCGGACGGTGGTCAGGCAGGCCTCGCGGCCGGAGGGCTCGTCGCCGTGCTGGCTGCACACGAGCAGCACCTTGTTGTGACTCGCACGGTTGCCGATCCGCACGAGCTGGAGCGGACGGTCCTGCTTCGTCGTGCCGAAGCGGGTCATGGAGACGCGGGCGCCGGCCCGGTCGACGGCCTTGAGGAACTCCTGCTCCTCGGGCTGGGTGGTCCAGCGGGCGCCGTTCGACTGCTCGAAGCCGGTGCGGGGCAGGGTGTCGGTGGCCGCCTGGGCCGGTGCGGCGACCAGGGAGGCCGTGAGGGCCGCGGTGGTCGCTATCAGGGCGCCTGCACGGATCACTGACTCGCCTCCGGGACACGGTGGGTGGTGCGCGGCTCCCGAACGCCGTCCAGGAACGTGGCGCCGGGGGTGGCGGTGGCGGCGCCCGTGGTGGCGCGGGCGAAGGCGGTGGCTCCGCCGGTGAACGGGACGCGCGCCGAGGTGCGGGAGAGGTCGAGGGTGAGCTTCGGCTTGTCGGCGGGAGGATCGATGAGGCCCTGGTCGGTGCCCGCGACGATCAGCGCCAGGCGGTGGCCCTTCGGAACGACATGGTCGGTCGCCGCGAGGTCGAGGGTGATCGTGTACCGCTTGCCCGGGGTGAGCGGGGAGCCCTTGTGGTCGGAGGCGTGGTTGCCGAGGTCGGCCCAGCCGCGGCTGACGACCGTGTAGTCAACGTCGGCGGTCCTCGCCTTCGTCTCCTTGAAGCAGGAGCTGTCCGCGGTGGTGCTCGCGCCCCAGCAGGTGCGGTCGGTCAGGGTGGTGATCCCTTCGCCCGCGTCGGCGTAGTCGCGGATCGTGGCGGGGCCGAGGTCCACGAGGACGGCGGAGAGGTGGGCCGTCGGGGTGGAGGGCGTCGCGGTGACGGTGACCTCGGAGGAGCCGGACACGCGCAGGTCCCGGGTGAGCGTCCGCGTGGTGAAACCGGCCTTCTCCGCTGTGGGCTTGTCGATCTGCGCGGCCCAGTCAGTCTCGCTCAGCTTCGGGTCGTCGGTGAAGCTCGCGGTGCCGTGGCCGCGGTGCAGGCCGAGGGTGCCGACGCCGGCTTGGGTGCCCCGGTCGGGGCGCAGGGTGGCGGTGCGGGTGCCGCTCGGCGGCCAGACCCGGGAGGTGTCCCACTGGCCGGGGGCGCGCTCGATGTCGGCCATGGGCTCGCGGTCGATGCCGTTGTCGATGCCCATGAGTTCGTGGTCGAACCAGCGGTGCAGCGTCTCGACCCATGCGCCGCGCCGGAAGTCGAAGGGGTCGACGTGGCCGGTCTGGGACAGCCAGATCTTGCGCTCGACGCCGTTCTTCGCGAGGGCGTTCCACCACGGGCCGACGTGCTTCATGCGGACGTTGAGGTCCTGCATGCCGTGGACCAGGAAGACGCTGGCCTTGACCTTGCGCGCGGCCTTGACGTAGTCGCGCTCGCTCCACAGCGGGGTCCAGTCGCCGGTGCGCGGTGCGCCGTCGACGAGCTTGCGCTGAACGGCTGCGCACTTGGCGCGGGCATCGGGGCTGTCGACGTAGTCCGACAGCCACTCGGGGCCGGAGTCGTAGAGGGGGGCGCCCTGCTGGAAGTAGTAGTCGTACCAGGAGGAGATGGCGCTGATCGGGACGATGGTCTTCAGGCCCTTGACGCCGGTGGCGGCGACGCCGTTGGCGATGGTGCCGTCCCAGCTCTTGCCGATCATGCCGGTGCGGCCGTTGGTCCAGCCGGCCTGGGCGCGGGTGGCGCCGGTGCGGGTCGTGTAGGCCTTCGCGCGGCCGTTCAGCCAGTCGACGACGGCCTTCGCGGACTGGACGTCGGAGCGGCCGCCGACGTCCACGCAGCCGTCGGATCGATTGGTTCCGGCCAGGTCCACGCCGACGAAGGCGTAGCCGCGCGGGACGAAGTAGTTGTCGTAGTAGAGCGGCATCTGTGCGACACGGCCCTGCGCGTCGTAGGTCTTCTTCTGGCTCTCGTTGCCGCGCCCGCAACAGGAGTAGTACGGGCTGGCGTCCATGATGACGGGGACCTTGCGGCCCTGCCGGGCGGTTTCGCGGGGGCGGACGATGTCGACGGCGACCCGGTCGGGCTTTCCGTCCCGGTCCTCGTCGAGACCGGTGTCCACCCAGACGGCCTCGCGGATGGCGTCCTCGTAGGAGTGGACGGGTTCACTCCCGCGCGGGGCGGCCTGTGCGGCCACCGGGGTGAGCAGGGTGGCCAAGAGGGCGGCCGTGGCCGCCGTCGCGAGCGGTCTCCAGGTCGTGAAGCGCGTGCGTTTCGGCATGCGCCGGACGGTACATCGGTGAACTCCTGTTCAGAAGAGGGCAGCTGACGGACCGGCGTGTCATCGACGCGCCCGCGGGCCGGGTGTCTCATGTCGGCCGAATGGCGATCGTGTGACAGCAGGGGCCATGGACATGATCAGAGGCACAGGGAGTCAATAGGCTCCGGACAGACCCCGGACAAGACCCCGGACAGATCCCGGACAGACCCCGGGACCCTACGACTTGGAGCCTTGCGTGCACCGCAGAATCATCGCGCCGGGAGCCCTGGCAGCGGCCGTTCTCCTGCTGGCGATCCCGGCATCGGCCGCCCCCCACTCCCCCGGCGCGCCGGGTATCGGCGACCCCTACTACCCGGCCTACGGCAACGGCGGCTACGACGTCTCCCACTACGACCTCCGGCTGAAGTACCAGCCGGCCACGGACGAACTGGAGGGCACGGCGACCCTCGTGGCCCGCGCCACGCAGGACCTGACGAGCTTCAACCTGGACTTCCTGCTGGACGTCGGCGAGGTCCGCGTCAACGGCGCGAAGGCGTCGCTGCGGACCTCGGGCGAGCAGGAACTGGAGATCACGCCGAAGACCCCGCTGGCCAAGGGCGCGCCCGTCACGGTCGTCGTGCGCTACCGCGGGGTGCCGTCGTCGAAGCAGGCCTTCGGTTTCACCAGCTGGCACCGCACTCCGGACGGCGGTGTCGCGGCGAACGAGCCCGAGGCGGCCGCGTGGTGGTTCCCGGCCAACGACCATCCGCTGGACAAGGCGACCTACGACGTCTCCGTGCTGGTCCCGGACGGTACGCAGGCCATCTCCAACGGCACGCTCCAGTCGACGAGTTCGAAGCTCGGGTGGACCCGCTGGAACTGGCGGTCCGACAAGCCGCAGGCCACGTACCTCGCCACGCTCGCGGTCGGGAAGTTCGACATCACGACCGGCACGACCGAGGGCGGCATCCCGGTCCTCAACGCCTACAGCAAGGACCTCGGCGCGAACGCCGGGGCGGCGCGGGCGAGCATCGAACGGACCGGGGAGATCGCGGACTGGCTGGCCGGCTACTTCGGGCCGTACCCCTACAGCGCGCTCGGCGGATACGTGCCGAACACGAACACCGGGTACGCGCTGGAGACCCAGACCCGGCCGTTCTACAGCCCGCGGCAGTTCGCGAACGGGTCCAACGTGTCGGTCGTCGTCCATGAGCTGGCCCACCAGTGGTACGGCGACGACGTGTCGCTCAAGGGCTGGAAGGACATCTGGATCAACGAGGGGTTCGCGCGGTACGCGCAGTGGCTGTGGTCCGAGCACGAGGGCGAGGGCACGGCGCAGGACCTCGCCGACTACGTGTACGCCTCGCATCCGGCCGACGACCCGTTCTGGACGGTGAAGCCCGGGGACCCCGGCCCGGAGAACCAGTTCGACATCGCGGTCTACGACCGTGGCGCACTGGCCGTCCAGGCGCTGCGCAACAAGATCGGTGACGAGTCGTTCTTCGCGATCCTCAAGGGCTGGCCCGCTAAGTACGCCCATGGCAACGCCTCGGTGGCGGACTTCCGGCGGTACGCGGAGGAGGTCTCGGGCAAGCCGCTGGCCGCGCTCTTCGACACGTGGCTGTTCCAGCCGTCGAAGCCGGGGGTGCCGGCGGCCCGGGCCGCCGCGGTGGCCAAGGGCGCCAAGGGAGCGAAGGGCGTGTCCCAGCCCAGGTCGTGGAAGCGGATCGCCGCGACGAACGGGGTGCACGGGCACTGATATCCACGGGTCGGGCGGGGGCGCGGGCGCTGGCCCCCGCGTATCGGCGGAGGTGCGCGGGCACTGACACCCGCGTGTCGTGCGGGGGTGCCCGGCGCGACACGCCGACGGGAAGCCCGGCGCAGGGGGCATCCGGCGCAGGGGCCTCCGGCGCGACCCGGCGGCGGGAAGCCCGGCACTGAGGCGTCCGGCGCGACCCGGCGGCGGTAAGCCCGCCGCACGGACCGCCGCCCCGCTCGACCGGGCGGCGGGCGGCTCCCGCACGGGGGCGCCGATGCGCTGCCCCGTCAGGGTGACGCCCGGCCTGCCGAACGGGGCCCCGCCGTCTACGGTGGGGCCCGTACACCGTGACGTGTGAGGGCGAGGCTGCTGACGAGGGAGCCGGACGTGCGGAAGCTGGCGATCGTCGAGGCACCGTCCGTGCTCGGGCTGCGCCCCACCGGCGTCGAGGACCTGCCCGCGGCGCTCCTCGGGGCCGGGCTGGCCGAAGGGCTCGGTGCGCGGCACTCGGGCCGGGTCGAGCCGCCCCCGTACGACCCGGAGCGGGATCCGGCGACGGGGCTCCTGAACCCCGGCGGCATCGCCGCGTACTCCGTCGCGCTGGCCGACGCCGTGGGCACCGTCCTCGGCCACGGCCGGTTCCCCGTCGTGCTCGGCGGCGACTGCAGCGTGCTGCTCGGCACCCTGCTGGCACTGCGCCGCCGCGACGACCGGCACGGCCTGCTCTTCCTGGACGGGCACACCGACTTCTACCAGCCGCGGAGCCCGCCGGCGAGGTGGCCTCCATGGAGCTCGCCCTGGCCACCGGGCGCGGACCGCGGGTGCTGGCCGACCTGGAGGGCCGGGGCCCGCTCGTGCGCGACGCGGACGTCGTCGCCCTGGGGTTCCGGGACGCGGAGGAGTCGGCGGGGTACGGGATGCAGCCGCTGCCGTCGGCGCTGCACGCGCTGGAGCTGGACACCGTGCGCGCCCTGGGGGCGGCCGAGGCGGCCCGGCGCGCCGTCCGGGTGCTGACCGGTGACGGCACAGGTGCCGGGTACTGGATCCATCTCGACGTCGACGTGCTGGACGACGCGATCATGCCGGCCGTCGACTACCGGCAGCCGGACGGGCTGACCTGGCAGGAGCTGGAGACCGTCCTGCGCACGGCGCTGACGGGCGGCGGGGCGGCGGGCCTCACCGTCGCGATCTTCAACCCCCGCCTGGACCCCGACGGCAGCCTCGCCCGACGCCTCGTCGACTGCCTGGTACGGGCCTTCGACAGCCAGGGCTGAGCCGGCCCGCTCCGCGCCGGGGCCCGACAGCGCCGGGCGCCCGACAGGCCGCGACCCGCTACTTCGTCAGCTGCGACAGCTCCTGGTCCGCCGCCCGGGAGACGCGGCGGCGGATGCCGAACCAGCCCGCGACCAGCATGGCCGCGATCAGGGGGATGAGGAGGAGGGTCTTGCGGCCGACCTCGGGGTCGTTCCACATCATGCCGAGGCAGGCCAGCAGGAAGGCGATCGTGGTGATCTCGGTGACCGGGCTGAAGGGAAGGCGGAAGGAGGGGCGGGTGACCTGGCCGTCCTTGGCGCGGCGGACGAAGACCAGGTGGCAGACCATGATGATCACCCAGGTGCTGATGATGCCGAGGGAGGCGACGTTCAGCACGATCTCGAAGGCCTGGGCCGGCACGAGGAAGTTCAGGCCGACGCCGAGCACGCACACCCCGCAGGTCAGCAGGATGCCGCCGTAGGGGACCTGGCTGCGGTTCATGCGCGCGGTGAACTTCGGGGCGGAGCCCGCCATCGCCATGGAGCGCAGGATGCGGCCCGTGGAGTACAGGCCGGAGTTGAGGGAGGACATGGCGGCCGTCAGGACGACCAGGTTCATCACGTCGCCCGCGGCCGGGACGCCGATCTTCGACAGCACCGTGACGAAGGGGCTCTGGTCGGCCGAGTAGACCGAGCCGGGCAGGAGCAGGGCGAGGAGGACGACCGAGCCCACGTAGAAGAGACCCACCCGCCACATGATCGAGTTCACCGCGCGCGGGACGACCTTCTCCGGCTCGGCGGTCTCGCCCGCGGCGACACCGACCAGCTCCAGTGCGGCGTACGCGAAGATCACGCCCTGCATGACCAGGACGACGGGCATCATGCCGTGCGGGAAGACGCCGCCGTTGTCGGTGATGACGCCCAGGCCCGGGGTCTGGCCGCCCACCTCGTGCTGTGTGGCGAGCAGGAAGATGCCGATGAACATGAATCCGACGAGCGTGGCGACCTTGATGATCGCGAACCAGAACTCCATCTCGCCGAAGTACTTCACCGAGATCAGGTTCACCGCCAGGACGACCGCGAGGGCGACCAGCGCGAGCACCCACTGCGGGATGTCCGTGAACATGCTCCAGTAGTGCGTGTAGAGCGCGATCGCGGTGATGTCGGCGATGCCGGTGGTCGACCAGTTCAGGAAGTACATCCAGCCGGCGATGTATGCGCCCTTCTCGCCGAGGAACTCGCGCGCGTACGACACGAAGGAACCCGAGGAGGGGCGGTAGAGCACGAGCTCACCGAGGGCCCGGACCACGAAGAAGGCGAAGATGCCGCAGACCAGGTAGGCGATCGCCAGCGCCGGGCCCGCGTTGTGCAGGCGGCCGCCCGCGCCCAGGAAGAGCCCGGTGCCGATCGCGCCTCCGATGGCGATCATGTTGACGTGGCGGGCCTTGAGGTCCTTGCTGTAGCCGGCGTCGCCCGCGTCCGCGGGCACTGCGGCCGCATCGGTACGCGGCGTGGCCGCAGCCGTGTTCACGGCGTCCTTGCTCACGGTGGATCCACTTCTCTGGTGCGCCCGAGCGGGTCACGCTCGGCTTCCGGACGTACATAAGGTCTGGGCCCTCTGTCAGGGCACAGACCAAGGGGCCACCTTCCCCCGCCCTGCGCGGCTCACGCGATGGCACACGTCACAGAGCGCTACTTCTCACAGGGCCTTCACGTTCGGCGCCGGAGGTTTCACAGCACTGGTGAGACAGCGATACTGCTGCACATGACGACCGACACCGAGGAGCCGACCCTCACGATCGACGAGCTGGCCGCCCGGACCGGCGTCACGGTGCGCACGGTCCGCTTCTACGGCACCAAAGGGCTGCTGCCGCCGCCGGTGCTCGGTCCGCGGCGCGTGGGGCACTACGGGCGTGAGCATCTGGCGCGACTGGCGCTGATCGAGGAGTTGCAGCAGCAGGGCATGACGCTGGCCGGCATCGAGCGCTACCTGCGGCAGCTGCCGTCGGACCTGAGCGCGCACGACCTCGCCATCCACCGGGCCGTGGTGGCCTCCTGGGCGCCGGAGAGCGTCGAGACGGTCACGCGGGCGGAGCTGGAGCGGCGGGCCGGACGGATGCTCGGCGACGAGGACGTCGAGCGGCTCGTCGCGATGGGCGTGATCCGGCCCGCGGACGGCGGGTACGAGGCCGACCTCGGCCTGCTCCGGCTCGGCGCCGGGCTACTGGACGTGCCGCTCTCCCAGGAGGCGATCTTCGCGGCGCGCAAGGTCCTCGTCGAACACACGCGCGCCGCGGCCCGGGAGCTGTCCCAGCTCTTCCGCGGCGAGGTGGCGGAGCGCGACGCGCAGGACGTGCGCTCCTTGTCCGCGCACATGCACCCTCTGGTGGTGCAGGCGCTCCTCACCGCCTTTCAGCGGTCGCTGAAGGAAGAGCTGGGCGAATGGCTCACCGGGCCGTCGGGCTCCGGCGGGTCAGCCGCGGGCTGAGTCGCTGAACCGCTCCCCCTTCTCCGCCTTCTGCACCAGCAGCGCGGGCGGGTCGAAGCGCTCCCCGTACTGCTCGGCGAGTTCACGCGCGCGTGCCACGAAGCCGGGCAGGCCCCCTTCGTAGCCGTTGATGTACTGGAGCACGCCTCCGGTCCAGCCCGGGAAGCCGATGCCGAAGATGGAGCCGATGTTGGCGTCGGCGACGGAGGTCAGCACGCCCTCCTCCAGCAGCCGGACGGTGTCCAGCGCCTCGGAGAACAGCATGCGCTCCTGCATGTCCCGGAACGGGATCCGATACCCCGGTTTGGTGTAGTGCTCGCGCAGCCCGGGCCACAGGCCGGTGCGCTTGCCGTCGTCGCCGTAGTCGTAGAAGCCGGCGCCGCCGCTGCGGCCGGTGCGGCCGAAGTCGTCGACCATGCGGTCGATGACGGCCTCGGCGGGGTGGGCCGTCCAGGTGCCGCCCGCCTCCTCGACCGCGCGCCTCGTCTCGGCCCGGATCTTGCGGGGCAGGGTCAGCGTCAGTTCGTCCATCAGGGACAGCACCTTGGCCGGGTAGCCGGCCTGGGCGGCGGCCTGCTCGACCGAGGCGGGCTCGATGCCCTCGCCGACCATCGCGACGCCCTCGTTGATGAAGTGGCCGATGACGCGGGAGGTGAAGAAGCCGCGCGAGTCGTTGACGACGATGGGCGTCTTGTTGATCTGCCGGACCAGGTCGAAGGCGCGGGCCAGGGCCTCCTCGCCGGTGCGCTCGCCCTTGATGATCTCGACGAGCGGCATCTTGTCGACGGGCGAGAAGAAGTGCAGGCCGATGAAGTCGCCCTGGCGCTCCACGCCTTCGGCGAGGGCGGTGATGGGGAGGGTGGAGGTGTTGGAGCAGAGCAGCGCGTCGGGCTCCACGACGTGCTGGATCTCCTGGAAGACCTTGTGCTTGAGGGAGGTGTCCTCGAAGACGGCCTCGATGACTGCGTCGCAGCCGGCCAGGTCCTGCGCCTCGGCGGTCGGGGTGATGCGGGCGAGCAGCGCGTCGGCCTTCTCCTGGGACGTACGGCCCTTGGAGACGGCCTTGGCGCACAGCTTCTCGGAGTAGCCCTTGCCCTTGAGGGCCGCCTCCAGGGAGACGTCCTTGAGGACGACGTCGATGCCGGCGCGGGCGCAGGAGTAGGCGATGCCGGCGCCCATCATCCCGGCGCCGAGGACGGCGACCTTGCGGACCTTGCGGGGCTCGATGCCCTGGGGGCGGTTGGCGCCGGAGTTGACGGCCTGGAGGTCGAAGAAGAAGGCCTGGATCATGTTCTTCGAGGTCTGGCCCGCCGCGAGGTCCACGAAGTAGCGGGCCTCGATGACCTGGGCGGTCTCGAAGTCGACCTGGGAGCCCTCGACGGCGGCGGCCAGGATGTTGCGCGGGGCCGGGTAGGGGGCGCCGTTCGTCTGCTTGCGCAGGCTGGCCGGGAAGGCGGGCAGGTTCGCGGCGAACTTGGGGTTGGCCGGCGTGCCGCCCGGGATGCGGTAGCCCGGCTTGTCCCAGGGCTGCTGGGACTCGGGGTTGGCGTCGATGAAGGCGCGGGCCTTGGCGAGCATGTCCTCCCGGCTGTCGGCCACCTCATCGACGAGGCCGTTCTCCTGGGCGCGGCGCGGGCTGTACTGGGTGCCCTGGAGGAGGACCTTCAGCAGGGCGTCGGCGATGCCGAGCAGGCGGACGGTGCGGACGACGCCGCCGCCTCCGGGGAGCAGACCGAGGGTGACCTCGGGGCAGCCGATCTTGGAGCCGGGCGCGTCGAGCGCGACGCGGTGGTGGCAGGCGAGGGCGATCTCGTAGCCGCCGCCGAGGGCCGCGCCGTTGAGGGCGGCGACGACGGGCTTGCCGAGGGTCTCGATGCGGCGCAGGTTCCGCTTGATGGCCATGCCGCCGTCGAACAGCTCCTGGGCCGTCTCGGGCGTGACGCGGATGAGGTCGCGCAGGTCGCCGCCGGCGAAGAAGGTCTTCTTCGCGGAGGTGATGATGACGCCCCGGATGGAGTCCTTCTCGGCCTCCAGGCGGTCGGTGACGGCGGCCAGCGAGTCGCGGAACGCCTGGTTCATGGTGTTCGCGGACTGGTTGGGGTCGTCGATGACGAGGGTGACGAGGCCGGTGCGGTCCTGTTCCCAGCGGATGGTGGTGGACTCAGTGCTCATGTGGAGGTGCTCCGTGTGATCCGTCGGGAGGGGGTCAGATGCGCTCGACGATGGTGGCGACGCCCATGCCGCCGCCGACGCACAGCGTGGCGAGGCCGTAGCGCTTGTCCTGGCGCTCGAGTTCGTCCACGAGGGTGCCGAGGATCATCGCGCCGGTGGCGCCGAGGGGGTGGCCGAGCGCGATCGCGCCGCCGTTGACGTTGACCTTGTCCAGGGACAGGCCCATGTCCTTCACGAAGCGCAGGACGACCGCCGCGAACGCCTCGTTGATCTCGACGAGGTCGATGTCGTCGATGGTCAGTCCGGCCTTGGCGAGGGCCTTGCGGGTGGCGGGGGCGGGGCCGGTGAGCATGATGGTCGGCTCGGATCCGGAGACCGCGGCGGAGACGATCCGGGCGCGGGGGGTGAGGCCGTAGCGCTCGCCGACCTCCTTGGAGCCGATCGCGACGAGCGAGGCGCCGTCGACGATGCCGGAGGAGTTGCCCGCGTGGTGGACGTGGTCGATCTTCTCCACCCAGTGGTACTGCTGGAGGGCCACGGCGTCGAAGCCGCCGAGTTCGCCGATGTCCGCGAAGGACGGCTTGAGCTTGGCGAGGGAGTCGGCCGTCGTGCCGGGGCGCGGGAACTCGTCGTGGTCGAGGACGACGAGGCCGCTGCGGTCCTTGACCGGGACGACGGACCGCTCGAAACGGCCGTCCTTCATCGCGGTGGCGGCCCGCTCCTGGGAGAGCGCCGCGTACTCGTCGACGTCCCGCCGGGAGAAGCCCTCGATGGTGGCGATGAGGTCGGCGCCGATGCCCTGCGGCACGAAGTTGACCTCGAGGTTGGTCATCGGGTCGTTGAACCAGGCGCCGCCGTCGGAGGCCATCGGCACCCGGGACATCGACTCGACGCCGCCCGCGAGGACGAGGTCCTCCCAGCCGGAACGCACCTTGGCGGCGGCCAGGTTGACGGCCTCCAGCCCCGAGGCACAGAAGCGGTTCTCCTGCACACCGGCGACCGTGTCGGGCAGGCCCGCGGCGATGGCGGCGATCCGGGCGATGTCGGAGCCCTGGTCGCCGACCGGGCCGACGACGCCGAGGACGATGTCGTCGACGGCGGCCGGGTCGAGGTCGGGGAACCGGGCGCGGATCTCGTGGATGAGTCCGACGACCAGGTCGATGGGCTTGGTGCCGTGCAGGGAGCCGTTGGCCTTGCCGCGGCCGCGCGGGGTGCGGATCGCGTCGTAGACGTACGCTTCGGTGCTCACGAGGGGGCCTTTCACTGAGGGTTTCGGGACGACGGGAGGAGCCCGGGGACGTCCCAGTCCCGGGCGACGTCCGCCGTGTCGGCGCCCGGCCGCGCCGGGCCGGTGCGGACGGAGGTCGGGGTCGCGGAGAAGCGGGGGGCCGGGGCGGGCTGGGTGATGCCGCCGTGGTCGGTGAAGGTGCCGCGGGCGGCCAGGTGCGGGTGGTGCGGGGCCTCGCGCAGCGACAGCACGGGCGCCACGCAGGCGTCGGAGCCGTCGAAGACGGCCGTCCACTCGTCCCGGGTACGGCTCTTGAAGCGAGTGGCGACCTGCTCGCGCAGTTCACTCCAGCGGCCGACGTCCCTGCGGGCCCCGGCCTGGTCCTCGACGCCGAGCAGGGCGAGGAACTCCGCGTAGAACTGGGGCTCCAGGGCGCCGACGGCCATGTACCGGCCGTCGGCCGTCTCGTACGTGCCGTAGTAGGGGCAGCCGCCGTCCAGGAGGTTGGCACCACGGCGGTCCTGCCAGCCGCCCGCGGCGAGCATGCCGTGGATCATCGTGGCGAGATGGGCGGTGCCGTCCACGATGGCGGCGTCGACGACCTGGCCGGTGCCGCTCGCGCGCGCGTGGTGCAGAGCGGCGAGGACGCCCACGACGAGGTAGAGGGAGCCGCCCGCGTAGTCGCCGAGCAGGTTCGCCGGGACCGCGGGCGGTTCGTCCGGGCGGCCGATCATGCCGAGGGCGCCGGTGGGGGCGATGTACGCGATGTCGTGCCCGGCGCGCTGGGCGAGGGGGCCGTCCTGGCCCCAGCCGGTCATCCGGCCGTAGACGAGGCGCGGGTTGCGGGCGTGGCAGTCCCCGGGGCCGACACCGAGGCGCTCCGCGACGCCGGGGCGGTAGCCCTCCACGAGGACGTCGGCGCGGGCCACGAGGTCGAGCACCCGCTCCGGGCCGTCCGGGGCCTTCAGGTCGACGACCACCGAGCGCTTGTTGCGGTTGGTGACGTCGTACGCCGGGTCGATCGCGAACCCGGGGCCGCCGGGCCGGTCCACGCGCACGACGTCGGCTCCGAGGTCGGCCAGGAGCATGGCGGCGAACGGGCCGGGCCCGATGCCGGCCAGCTCGACGACGCGCACGCCGGTGAGCGGACCGTGTCCTGGCGTCCTTGCCATGGTCATCCAGCCCCCATGCTGTGACACAACTGATGTAACACCAGTGATGCTAAGAACGTGTTCCACTCGGCACAAGACCTGAACGAGCAAGCGCTTAGCAATCTGCCGGACGGGGTCAGCTTCCGTCCAGCACGACTATCAGCCGCTTCGGCGCGATCACCCGGTAGCTCTCCTCCACCCAGTCGCAGAGCACCTCGGCGGCGGGGGCGCCCGGCTGCTCCAGGGGGATGCTCACCCAGCCCGCCTTGCCCAGGCCGTATCCGGCGGGCTCGGCGCCGGGGCAGGCCAGCGCGTGGGCGTGCGCCGTCTCGTCCTTGAGCTTCACCGTCACCCCTAAGGGGTAACTGCCGTCCTGGACGCCGAGGAAGACGAACACCTTCTTGTTGACCTTCGCGACGGACTCGCCCCAGGGGAACTCCTCGACGGCGCCCGGCAGCCCCAGTGCGAACGCGCGCACTTTCTCCCACTTCTTCAGGGCATTCCTGGGCACGGCCATCGTCGTCCTCCGGGCTCGTCGTCGGGCTCCGCACTCCTCACGCTAGCCTCGGCCACCGACAGCGGCACGGGCTGCACGACCGAGGGGTGTCATGAGCAGGCAAAGCAGGACGGACCGTCCGTACGACATCGTGCTCTTCGGAGCGACCAGTTTCGCCGGGGCGCTCACCGCGGAGTACCTGGCCGCCCACGCGCCCGAGGGGCTGCGCTGGGCGATCGCGGGCCGCAACGCCGGGAAGCTGGAGCGGCT
Source organism: Streptomyces massasporeus (assembly GCF_014648995.1). Classification (GTDB taxonomy): domain Bacteria; phylum Actinomycetota; class Actinomycetes; order Streptomycetales; family Streptomycetaceae; genus Streptomyces; species Streptomyces massasporeus. Next base: position 681,718 of record NZ_BMSE01000001.1, read on the forward strand.
GCGGGAGCGGCTGCCCGCCGACACGAAGGTCGGGGTGGAGCGGGCGGACGTCTCCGACCCGGCCTCGCTGCGCGACCTCGCCGGGAAGGCGCGCGTGCTGGCCACGACGGTCGGCCCGTACGTGAGTCACGGCGAGGAGCTCGTCGCCGCCTGCGCGGACGCCGGGACCGACTACCTCGACCTGTGTGGCGAGCCGGAGTTCGTGGATCTGATGTACGTCCGGCACGACGCCCGAGCTCGGGAGACCGGGGCGCGGCTGGTGCACGCCGCAGGGTTCGACTCGATCCCGCACGACCTGGGCGTGTACTTCACCGTGCAGCAGCTGCCCGAGGACGTGCCGCTGGCCGTGGAGGGCTTCGTCACCGCGGACGCGGCGTTCTCGGGCGGGACCTTCGCCTCCGCGCTCGGCCAGTTCGCGCGGCAGCGTCAGATGGCGGCGGCCGCCCGGGACCGGCGGCGGCACGAGCCGCGGCTGGTGGGCCGGCGGGCCTCGGCGCCGTTGGGCGGGCCGCGGTTCGCCAAGGAGGTCGGTGCGTGGGCGCTGCCGATGCCGACCATCGACCCGCAGATCGTGCGGCGCTCGGCGTCGGCCCTCGACCGGTACGGGCCCGACTTCCGCTACCGGCAGTACGCGGCCGTCCGGCATCTGCCGGTCGCGGTCGGCGGGGTCGCCGCGGTCGGCGCGCTGGTCGCGGCGGCTCAGGTGCCGCCCGCGCGGCGCTGGTTGTCGGACCGGCTCAAGCCCGGCGACGGGCCGAGCCCCGAGAAGCGGGCGAAGAGCTGGTTCTCCGTGCGCTTCGTGGGTGAAGGCGGCGGTCAGCGGGTGTACACGGAGGTCTCGGGCGGCGATCCCGGCTACGACGAGACGGCCAAGATGTTCGCCGAGTCGGCGCTGTGCCTCGCCTTCGACGACCTTCCGGAGACGGCGGGTCAGGTCACCACGGCGGTGGCGATGGGCAACGCGCTGATCGACCGGCTGCGCGCGGCGGGCATCCGCTTCCGCGTCGCGTCGGCGCGCTGAGGGTCCGCCGGCGCGCTGAGGGTCCGTCGGCGCGCTGAGGGTCCTACAGCGGCCACTCGACGATGGTGTAGATCATCCCGGCGATCCAGCCGAGCCCGGCCAGCACGGCGAGGATCAGCCCTATGGTGACGGCCCGCTCGACGGTCTGGGTCGGGCCGGCAACAGGCTTGGAGGCGCGGTGCGTTGTCATGCACCCCAGCCTCCCGACGGGGCCCGCCCCGGGCATCCGTACGGGTACTCAGAGCCGGTACTCAGATCGGGCCGACCGTCCCGCCCGCTCCTCCTCCTCCTCCGAAGGATCCGGCGGGCGAGCTGGGCCGGATCCTCAGGTACTGGGCCGGCAATCTGCGCCACTGCGCGCTCGCCCCCGGGGACGAATCGGCGATCTACGACTCGGAGTACCGGGAGGTGGGCCGCCGGCGGGTGGACGGTCAGGCCGAGTAGGTCTCCCGGAGCGCCTCGCGGCACAGTGCGTCCGCCCTGCGGGTGGTCTCCGGGAGGCGGTAGGCGGGGGTCAGCGCGAGGGTGTGGGCGCAGGCGTTGTCCAGCGTCGTCCGGTGGCCGACGGAGACGAAGACCGGCTTGACGGTGTCCCGGGTGCGCAGGGCCCGGCCGACCTCCTCGGAGCCGGCGAGGAGCGCGGAGGCGCTGCCGCGCGAGGTGCCCGGCTCGTCGTGGGTGAAGGTGAACGGGTTCTTGGCAACGCCGATCGTGGGCAGGCCGGTCAGGACGCCGAGGTGGCAGGCGAGGCCGAAGCGCCGGGGGTGGGCGATGCCGTAGCCGTCGCAGACGACCAGGCCGGGGCCGCACGGGAGGGCGTCGAGGGCGGCCAGGACCGTGGGGATCTCGCGGAAGGCGAGCAGCCCGGGTACGTAGGGGAAGGAGATCCGGCCCACCGCGGTGGCCTCGGCGACGACTTCGAGGCTCGCCGCGTCGAGGACGACCGCGGCCGCCGCGACGACGTCCCGTTCGTCGTCGTAGGCGACGTCGACACCTGTCACACGGCCGGTCCCGGGCAGCGGGCCCGGCTCGTCGAGGATCACCCGCTCGCGCAGGGCGTCCTGGACGGCGCGGGCCTGCTCCTCGGTGGCGGGCCAGTCCTCGGGGATGCGTACGGTCGTCATGGTGGCCCCGAGCCTACGGGCTCCCCGGTGACCGGACGGAAACGCCCGGGGGTAGGCTCCCGGCCATGTTCGTGCTGGAGCTGACGTACACCGCCCCGCTGGAAGCCGTCGACGCCGTGCTGGAAGAGCACGTGGTGTGGCTCGACGAGCAGTACCGGCAGGGGGTCTTCCTCGCGTCCGGGCGCAAGAACCCCCGCGACGGCGGCGTTATCATCGCCGTCGCGGGGGACCGCGCGCGGATCGAGGAGATCACCGCGGAGGACCCGTTCGTCACCGCGGGCGTGTGCGCGTACCGCGTCACCGAGTTCACGGCGACGAAGACGGCGCCCGCGCTGGAGGCCTACCGGGAGACCCTCTGAGGCGTACGCCTCACTTGCCCAGTGCGCGCTGCAACTGGCTCTTGTTCATGCTGGAACGGCCCTCGACGCCCTTGCGCTTGGCCTCCTGGTACAGCTGGTCGTAGGTGGGTCCCTGGGAACCCTGCCCGGAGCGCTGACCGCCCCGCTTGCCGGAGGACATGTCCTGGGTGGAGGTGCGGCTGGCGGTCTTCGACTCGCCGGAGCGGGCGCGTTCCTTGTTCACCGTCCGTGCGGCGATCTCCTTGGCGCGGCCGGTGCTCTCGCCCCGGTCCTTCGCACTCTCCTTGATGTGCTCGTACTGGCGCTCCCGCTTGGAGCTCGAACCGCGTGGCATACCCGCTCACTTCCTTTCCCGATCAGTGAACGGGTACCCACACTGCCAACGATCAGGGCACCCCGCATGCTCAGTGCTCCAGGCGGGCAACCCGGCCCTTCTCGCCGGCGGCCCAGCACCCGTGGTCCGGGGTGCAGTCGACGGTGTCGTAGGAACCCGTGTCGACGGTCCGCCAGGTGCGGCCGGCGTCCGTGGTGAGGTCGGTGCCGGTGGGGCCGACGGCGAGGGCCGCGGTGCGGCTGTGCGGGAGCCAGGCGACGCCGGAGCGGTAGGCGGGCGGGGCGGTGGCGGCCGGGCGCCAGGTGCGGCCGCCGTCGAAGGAGCGGGCGGCGGCGTTCGGCGAGGGCTGGTCGGGGCGGAAGTCGCCGCCGACGGCGAGGCCGTGGGCTCGGTCGCGGAAGGCCAGCGCGAAGACGCCCCGGGCGGGGTCGCCCGCCGGGAGGGGCGTGTCGGTGGCCGTCCAGGTGCGTCCCCGGTCGGCGGAGTGCAGCACACGCGCGCGCGGCGCCCCGCCGGTGGCCAGCCAGACGTCCTTCGGCCCGGACGTCACCAGGCACTGGCCGCTCGCGGCGAATCCGGCCTCGCCCTCCTGCGCGGCCGGCATGCCCCGGTCCGGCAGCACCTTCCAGCTCCGGCCGCCGTCGCGGGTCGACAGGATGCGGAACTTCCCGTCCACCGGGTCGCTCATCGCGAGACCGTGGCGGTGGTCGAAGAAGGTGAGGCAGTCGTAGAACGCCTTGGGGTCGGTGTTGCGGAAGGACTCGGTCCAGGTCGCTCCGCCGTCGTCGGTGCGGTAGACCCGGGACGCCTCTCCCTCGCCGATGGCCAGGACCACGGCCCGGCGCGCGTCGAACGCCTCGACGTCCCGGAACTGCAACTCCCCCGCGCCCGGCGGCGAGACGTCGCGCCAGGCCGCCCCTCCGTCGGTGGTGCGCAGGACGGTGCCGCCGGTGCCGGCGACCCAGGCGGTGGTCCGGCTGACGGCGGCGAGGCCCCGGAACCGTGCCTCCGGAGCGCCGGTGTCCTTGAGTTCCCAGTGCGGCCCCCGGCCCTGGGGTTCGTGTGCCTGTGCCGGTACGGCGGTCAGGGCTGCCAGTGCCGCCGCGCAGGCCGCCATCGCGGTCGCCCTGCTGCGTGTTCGTCCCGTCCGTCGCGTGCTCCCCATGCGCCTCATGGCCGGGGAAGCTAGCCCACCGCCCGGGCGCCGTCCAGATGGCCTCGCGGGTGCTCCGCGTGGTGTGACGGGCGGTGCGGCGGGCGCCACACGTGCCCTTGAAGTCACACGAGGAGAGTCACGTCACTCCGGTGCATGAACGCGGTGACAGAGGTCACTCGCACTTCGTGTGCACGGATTGGCTGATTCCGTCGTCTCTTCCAGTGCCCGGCCTCATCCGCCCGGAAGTGTCCGTCCAGCCGTCACAAGGGAGCAAGGCGTTGTCCATCGTCATCGAGCAGCCCGTGGAGGCCCGCCTCGTCGCCGCCGCGCCGCGTATGCCGAGCATTCCCGCGACGCTCCACTACGACCGGCGTGATCCTTTCGCCGTCCGCATGACCTTCCCCGCGCCGGCCACGCTGGAGGGCGTCGAGGTCTGCTGGACCTTCTCCCGCGAGCTGCTCGCCGCGGGCCAGAAGGGCGCCGAGGGGCAGGGTGACGTGCGCGTGCGGCCCTACGGCTACGACCGCACGGTGCTGGAGTTCCACGCCCCGGAGGGCACCGCAGTGGTCCACGTCCGCTCGAGCGAGATCCGACGCTTCCTCGAGGCCACGAGCGAGCTCGTGCCCGTCGGTCTGGAGCACCTCCAGCTGGATCTGGACCACGGTCTCGCCGAGCTGATGCGGGACGCGTGCTGAGCTGACGGGCCCCGGGGGCCGTGCCGGGCCCGTGGGCCGCGCCGGGCCCCGAGCCGGGCCGGTGCCGCCCTTGCCTCAGCCGGCCCGGACAGGCCTCAGGGCGACGCCGCCACCGCACGCCCCGCCGTCATCGCCGTGCTCACCTCGCGCACGATCGACGCGAGCCCGGGCACCGACGCGCCCGCCCGTTCCGTCAGCTGCTCGATGCGCCGGTCAGAGGTGTCCTCGTCGAGGAGGTCCGCCGCCGCGGCGAGGACGGCGAGTGCCGCGTCCCGCTCGGAGATCCGGGCGACCGGCAGCGCCCCGTGGAGGATCTGCCGTGTCTCCTCCCGCAGCGCCTCTACGACGGCCACCCGCTCCAGCGCGTACTCCACGGTCGGGAACACACCCAGGACCCGCCGCTTCTCCGCCCGCAGAATCCCGTCGGCCACCAACTGCTCCCGCACGGCGTCGAAGGTCACCCGTGCCCGCAGCGTCACCCACGTCCGCCAGGGGTGCGGGCACGACTCGCGGACGAGTTCGAGCAGCCCGTCGAGGACCGCGTCACCCGCGCTCGCGTCCAGGTCGCCCGGCGTGGCGATGCCGTCCTCGTCGGTGAGCAGGCCGCGCCGGGCCAGCTCGACGAGGGCTCCGGCCCGCACCGGAGCGGGCCGGTGGGCGGTGGCGCCGGCGGCCGGTCCCGCGGCATCCCAGGCCAGCAGGCAGAGCCGGGCCGACAGCGTGAGCGGACCGTTGGACACGGGGCCTCCTCGGGGCGGAACGATCGAGTCGCGCGTTAATTCGTTGACAGGCTCAGAGCGCCCTCCTACGGTGTAAAGCGTCCCTGTTGCCGCCGATTGGAGAAGGACGTTGCTCGTCTGAGGTCCTGAGACACCGCGTCACACCCCTCTGTGGTGTGCGCTGCGTGCGACCTCGGCGTTCGAGCCGTCCCTCCGGTGCAGGGCATTTCTCATGTCCGTGATGTGCCCATGGAGCCTCACCCCCTGGTCGCAGGTGTCTCGACACGCGTTTGCCCCTGACCGCTTCGAGCAACCGCGAATGAGGCCACCATGTCCACCTCCATCACCGTCACGTCCCTTGCGTTCACCTGGCCCGACGGCACCCCCGTCTTCGAGGGCCTGGACGCCTCGTTCGGCCCCGGCCGGACCGGCCTGGTCGGCGTCAACGGGTCCGGAAAGTCGACCCTGTTGAAGCTGGTCGCCGGTGAACTCGCACCCAGCGACGGCACCGTCCGTGTGGCCGGCGAGGTCGGCTACCTGCCGCAGAACGTCACGCTCGACACCGCCCTGCGCGTCGACGAGGTCCTCGGCATCGCCGCACAGCGCGCCGCCCTGCACGCCATCGAGTCGGGCGACGTCTCCGAAGCGCATTTCGAGACCGTCGGCGACGACTGGGACGTCGAGGAGCGCGCCCTCGCCACGCTCGGCGAACTCGGGCTCGGGCACGTCGAGTTGGACCGCACCATCGGCGAGGTGTCCGGGGGCGAGTCGGTCCTGCTGCGGCTGGCCGCGCTGCTGCTGCGCCGGCCCGAGGTGCTGCTGCTGGACGAGCCGACCAACAACCTCGACCTGTACGCCCGTCGGCGGCTGTACGCGGCCGTGCAGTCCTGGCCGGGCGTCATGGTCGTCGTCAGCCACGACCGTGAACTGCTGGACCTCGTCGACCAGATCGCCGATCTGCGTTCCGGTGAGATCACCTGGTACGGCGGCAACTACTCCGACTACGAGGAGGCACTGGAGATCGAGCAGGAGGCGGCCGAGCGCATGGTGCGCGTCGCCGAGTCCGACTTCCGCAAGCAGAAGCGCGAACTGGCCGACGCCCAGGTCAAACTGGCCCGCCGCAAGCGGTACGGGCAGAAGATGTGGGACCAGAAGCGTGAGCCGAAGATCGTCATGGGGGCGCGCAAGCGCGCGGCGCAGGAGTCCGCGGGCAAGCACCGCATCATGCACGAGGAGAAGCTCGCCGAGGCCAGGGAGCGGCTCGACGAGGCGGTGGAGGCCGTACGGGACGACGACGAGATCCGCGTCGACCTGCCGTACACGGCGGTGCCGCCGGGGCGGACCGTCCTCACCCTCCAGGATCTCGGGCTCCGGTACGGCGCCCGGGTGAAGGGCGGCTTCGACCTGCGCGGGCCCGAGCGGGTCGCGCTGATCGGGCGCAACGGCGCGGGCAAGACCACGCTGCTGCGCACGATCACCGGCGAGCTCGCCCCGGAGGCGGGCGAGGTGGTGGCGCACGTCCCACTGCGGTTCCTGCCGCAGCGGCTCGACGTCCTCGACGGGGAGCTGTCCGTCGCCGAGAACGTGGCCCGGTACGCGCCGGACGCCACCAACAACCGGATCCGGGCGCGGCTGGCGCGCTTCCTGTTCCGGGGCGCCCGCGCCGACCAGAAGGCGGCGACGCTGTCCGGCGGCGAACGCTTCCGGGCCGCGCTGGCCGCGCTGATGCTGGCCGAGCCCGCACCGCAGCTGCTCCTGCTGGACGAGCCGACCAACAACCTCGACATGGCGAGCGTCCGGCAGCTCACCACGGCCCTGGATTCGTACGAGGGAGCGCTGGTCGTGGCCAGCCACGACCTGCCGTTCCTGGAGTCGATCGGCATCACGCGCTGGCTGCTGCTGGAGGAAGGAGAACTGCGGGAAATCACGCCAGAGGCTGTCGGGATTTCCTCCTAGCGTCGGTGGCATGACCGACTTCGCACCCGATGCCATCACCCTGACCGGAGCACGCGAGAACAACCTCAAGGACGTCACCCTCCGCATCCCGAAAGGCCGGCTGACCGTGTTCACCGGCGTTTCGGGATCGGGGAAGTCGTCCGTCGTCTTCGACACGATCGCGGTGGAGTCGCAGCGCCAGCTCAACGAGACCTACCCGTGGTTCGTCCGCAACCGGCTGCCCAAGTTCGAGCGGCCGCACGCGGACGGCCTGGAGGACCTCACCCCGGCGATCGTCGTCGACCAGCGGCAGGTCGGCGGCCACTCCCGGTCGACCGTCGGCACCATGACGGACGTCTACTCGGTGATCCGGGTGCTGTTCTCCCGGCACGGCACCCCGAGCGCCGGACCGGCAACGGCCTACTCGTTCAACGACCCGTCGGGCATGTGCCCCGAGTGCGACGGTCTCGGCCGGACGGTACGGCCCGACTGGGACCGCATCCTGGATCCGGACCGCTCCCTCGCCGACGGGGCGGTCCGCTTCCCGCCGTTCGCCGCCGGGACCTGGCAGGGCCAGGCGTACACGAACAGCGACGACCTCGACCCGCACAAGCCGGTGGGGCGGTTCACGGCCGCCGAGCGGGAGTTCCTCATGCGCGGACGGCCCGGCAGCAAGGTCACCGTCAACGGCAGCGGCGGCACCTGGACCACCGAGTACGAGGGGCTGGCCGTCCGCTTCGAGCGGCTGTACCTGAAGCGGGACCTGTCGGCCATGAGCCAGAAGACCCGGGACCTGGTCCGAGCGTTCCTGGTGGAGGGCACCTGCCCGGGCTGCCGCGGGGCACGGCTGAACGCGGCGGCGCTCGTGACCCGGATCAACGGCCGGTCGATCGCCGACTGCGTCCGCATGCAGGTCACCGACCTGATCGCCGTACTGAACGAGATCGACGACCCGGTGGCCGGGCCGATCGCCTCGGCCGCCGTTTCGGCTCTGGAGCGCATCGAGGCGATCGGCCTCGGCTATCTGAGCCTCGACCGGGAGACCGCCACGCTCAGCGGCGGGGAGGGGCAGCGGCTGAAGACCGTGCGGCACCTCGGCTCCAGCCTGACCGGCATGACGTACATCTTCGACGAGCCGAGCGTCGGTCTGCACCCGCGGGACGTGGGCCGCCTCGGCGACCTGCTGCTGCGGCTGCGCGACAAGGGGAACACCGTGCTGGTCGTCGAGCACGACCCGGATGTCATCGCGCTCGCCGACCACGTCGTCGACATGGGGCCGGGCGCCGGTGCCGGTGGCGGCACAGTGGTCTTCGAGGGGACCCCGCGGGAACTGGCCTCCTCCGGCACGCTCACCGGGCGCTGCCTGCGCACCCGCACGGCGGTCAAGGACGAGGTGCGGGAGCCCACCGGTGAGCTGTGGGTCAAGGGCGCCGACCGGCACAACCTGCGGGACGTGACCGTACGGTTCCCGGCCGGGGTGCTCACCGCCGTGACCGGGGTCGCCGGGTCGGGAAAGAGCACCCTGGCAGCGGAGTTCACGGCCGCGCACGAGGAGGCCGTGGTCGTCGACCAGTCGTCGATCGGCATCTCGGGCCGCTCCACCCCGGCGACCTACCTGGGGATCATGGACACGGTCCGGAAGGTCTTCGCCCGCGGGACGGGGGCCGAGGCGGGCCTGTTCAGCTTCAACTCCCACGGCGCCTGCGGCACCTGTGAGGGCCGGGGCGTCATCTACACCGACCTCGCCTTCATGGACCCGGTGACGACGACCTGCCACGACTGCGAGGGGCGGCGCTTCAAGGAGGAGGTGCTGCGGCTGACCGTGCGGGGCAGTTCCGTCGCGGACGTCCTGGAGATGACGGCCGAGCAGGCCCTCGGCTTCTTCGACGACCCGGGCGTACGGCGCCGGCTGAGCGCCCTGCGGGACGTCGGACTCACGTACCTCACCCTCGGCCAGCCCCTCTCCACCCTCTCCGGCGGCGAGCGGCAGCGCATCAAGCTGGCCACGCGACTGCACCGGACGGGCGCGGTCTACGTGCTCGACGAACCGACGACCGGCCTGCACATGGCGGACGTGGAGGGCCTCGTCGCCCTGCTGGACAGGCTGGTCGACGCGGGCAACACGGTCGTGGTGGTCGAGCACAACCTGGCCGTGGTCGCCCGCGCCGACTGGGTGATCGACCTGGGCCCGGACGGCGGCCGGGACGGCGGCCGGATCGTCTTCGAGGGGACGCCCCGGCATCTCCTGGCGGCGGCGGGTTCGTTCACCGGGGAGCATCTGCGGCGGGCGGTGGGGTCGGCGGGCGCCGGCTCGGCGGGTTGAGTTCGGGGGGACGTGGACGGGGTACTGGCGGGTGGTGGAGCAGCCCCTCCCTGTCTCCGCCGCTCCCCGGGGCTGTCCTCTCCCCCGTTCGCCCTGCATGATGGCGGCCGACGCCCGACGGGTTCCGGTCGATCCCGGAAAGCTCCGCCGGTGCGGTCCCGACACGTCCCATCCGATACGGAGTCACGCTCGTGCCCAGCAAGAAGGCCCTCGTCCGCCGCCCCAGCCCGCGCCTCGCCGAAGGGCTGGTGACGCACATCGAGCGGGAGAAGGTCGACGTCGACCTCGCCGTCGAGCAGTGGGAGGCGTACGTGGAGGCCCTGCGCACGCACGGCTGGGAGACCATCGAGGTGGACCCCGCCGACGACTGCCCGGACTCGGTGTTCGTCGAGGACACGGTCGTGATGTACAAGAACGTGGCCCTGATCGCGCGCCCGGGCGCGGACTCCCGGCGCGAGGAGACCGCCGGGGTCGAGGAGGCCGTCGCCGGTCTGGGCTGCTCGGTGAACTGGATCTGGGACCCGGGCACCCTGGAGGGCGGGGACGTCCTGAAGATCGGCGACACCGTCTACGTGGGCCGGGGCGGTCGCACCAACGCCGACGGCGTCCGGCAGCTGCGCGCCGCGTTCGAGCCGCTCGGCGCGCGGGTCGTCTCCGCGCCGGTGAGCAAGGTCCTGCACCTGAAGTCGGCGGTCACGGCGCTGCCGGACGGCACGGTCATCGGGCACATCCCCAAGATGGACACGCCCTCGCTGTTCGCGCGCTTCCTGCCGGTCCCCGAGGAGGCCGGCTCGCACGTCGTCCTGCTCGGCGGCGACAAACTGCTGATGGCGGCGAGCGCGCCGAAGACCGCCGAGCTGTTCGCCGACCTCGGGTACGAACCGGTCGTCGTGGACATCGGCGAGTTCGAGAAGCTCGAGGGATGTGTGACGTGCCTCTCGGTGCGACTGCGGGAGCTGTACGTCTGACCGGACGCGCACATTCCCCGTCCGGGCTCCCGACCTGCGGGTCAGGGGAACCCGACACACGGCTGGGCGACCCCGCTGATCAGCGGCCTTTACGGCACCCTTAACCTACGGCCTCGTAACCTACGGCAACGTAGCCTACGATGCCGTAGGTTCACAGCTCACCGCTCATCCGCTTGTCCCCCTGGAGAGTCCATGACGATCACCACTCCCCACCTCGGCAGCCCGGCCGGCGCCTGGACCGACGCCCAGCTGCTGTATGCCCTGGAGGAAGTGGTCGAGAAGGAACTCAACCGGCATCTGAAGGTCGCCAAGGACTGGATGCCGCACGAGTACGTGCCCTTCAGCGACGGGCGCAACTTCCCCGGTCTCTTCGAAGACGGCGAGGCCTGGGAGAAGGAGCAGTCCAAGGTCACCGAGGTCGGGCGCATCGCGCTCGTCGTCAACCTTCTCACCGAGGACAACCTGCCCAGCTACCACCACGAGATCGCCTCGCTGTTCGGCCGCGACGGCGCCTGGGGCACCTGGGTGCACCGCTGGACCGCGGAGGAGGGCCGGCACGGCATCGTGATGCGCGACTACCTGCTCACCTCGCGCGCCGTGGACCCGGACAAGCTGGAGGAATTCCGGATGTCCCACATGAGCGAGGGCTTCGAGTCGGACAACCGGCACTCGATGCTGCACTCGGTCGCCTACGTGGCCTTCCAGGAGCTCGCGACCCGCGTCTCGCACCGCAACACCGGCCACCAGTCCGGGGACCCGGTCTGCGACCGCATGCTGGCGCGCATCGCCACCGACGAGAACCTGCACATGGTCTTCTACCGGAACCTGCTGAAGGCGGCTTTCGAGCTGGCGCCCGACCTGACGATGATGGCGGTGCGCGACGTCATCGTGAACTTCCGGATGCCCGGCCACGGCATGCCCGGCTTCGAGCGGGCCGCCGCGCAGATGGCGATCGGCGAGATCTACAACATGCGCATCCACCACGACGACGTGCTCCAGCCCGTGCTGCGCTTCCTGAAGGTCATGGAGATCGACGGCCTGGGCCCCGAGGGCCGCAAGGCGCAGGAGGAGCTCGGCCTGTTCATGGGCGGTCTGGACTCCGAGGCATCGAAGTTCGACGAGAAGCTGGCCGCCCGCAAGGCCCGCATGGCGGCCCGGGCCGGCGCCTGACGCCGACCGGCACCCACGCAGACAGGGCCCCGGCCGCCACGAGCGGCCGGGGCCCTGCGCGTTCCGGCAGCGGACAGCGCGGAACCCCGCTCCCGTGGCGGGCCCCACCCCCGTGGCGGGCCCCACTCCCCTGGCGGGCCCACCCCCGTGGCGGCTCCCACTCCCCTGGCGACTACCGCGACACGCGTCGCAGCTCCAGCCGCTCCTTCTCCGAAAGGCCGCCCCAGACGCCGAAGCGCTCGTCGTGGTCCAGCGCGTACTCCAGGCAGGCCGCGCGGATCGGGCACATACCGCAGATCCGCTTCGCCTCCCGCACCGAACTGCCCGGCTCGGGGAAGAAGAAGTCCGCCCCCGTCTGCGCGCACAACGCCTCTTGCTGCCATTCGAGTTCGGGCGAGGTGATCGTGTCGATGTGCATGCCCGAAAGCGTCGCGGGCGCCGAAAAACGTTCGATCAACGCGGGATCAACACGGCGTTCACAGGCCCCGGCCGCATCGATGGTGCCCCGCCGGACGAGGCCGGCGCACGGCGGCGCGCGGCGGCACGGGGAAACATCCGAAACCCGCCGCGGCCGCGCTCCGGCGGCGGTCGGCACCGCGCGGTGGAAGACTCGGCAGTGCAGACGACGGGCCCCCTGTGCGAGGAGGGCGACGATGCTCACCACCCGTTACGTCACCGGCGCTCCGAACTGGATCGATCTCGGCACCCCCGACATCGACGGCGCCGCCGCCTTCTACGGCGGGCTGTTCGGCTGGCGGTTCCAGCCGGGCGGCCCGGAGGTCGGCGGGTACGGCCTGTTCCGGCTCGGGGGCAGGGCGGCCGCCGGAGGCATGCAGACCACGCCGGAGCAGGGCCCGCCGTCCTGGACGGTGTACTTCCAGTCGCCGGACGCGGACGCCACGGCCCGGGCGGCCGAGCAGGCGCACGGCGCGGTGACGGTGCAGCCGATGGACGTCCAGGACCTGGGCCGGATGGCGATCCTCGCGGACCAGGCCGGGGTGCCCTTCGGGGTGTGGCAGCCGGGCCGCAACAAGGGCCTGGAGGTCGTCCAGGAGCACGGCTCGCTGTGCTGGGTCGAGCTGTACACGGCGGACGTCCCGGCCACGGCGGCCTTCTACCACTCCGTGCTCGGTCTGGAGACCTTCGGCGCGGACTTCGCCGGTGGCACGTACACCACGTTCAACCCCGCCGGGGAGAGCGAGGACGCCATGTTCGGCGGTGTCGTCCCGCTGGCCGACGACCCGGGCGAGGAGGAGGCGTACTGGCTGCCGTACTTCGAGGTCGCCGACCCGGACGCCATCGTGGCCAGGGCCGACGAACTGGGTGGCACGGTCCGCCTCCCCGCGACGGACCTCCCGTCCGTCGGCCGCCTCGCCAAACTCGCCGACCCGTACGGCGCCCGCTTCGCGGTGATCCGCAGCGAGCCGCAGCAGGGCTGAGACCGGCCGAGACCCGTCACTGAGACCGGCCGAGACCCGTCACTGAGAGCGGCCGAGGCCTGTCACGAAGAGCGGCATCCGCCGCGCGAGGCCGGGCGCCACGGGTACGGGCTCTCGCCCTCCGCCCGGCTCGGGCTCGGCTTCGCCGTACCACCGGCGGCCCGGCCGGCCGAGGCTCCCGGGCGGCGGGCCGGGACGCCCGCACCTCACGCCGAGCCGCTCGGCGGCCCGATAAGCCCACCGGACGCCGAGCCGCCTCCGGCGACGACGCCCTCTGCCGGCGCGGCCCCTACGCCGACCCCCGCCGCACCAGCGTCGTCGGCAGCACCACGCTCGAAGGGGTCGCCCCGACTCCCTCCCTCGGGGCGTCCCGGTCGAGGCCGCGCAGGAGCAGGCGGGCCATCAGGCGGCCCATCTCCTCTATGTCCTGACGGACCGTCGTGAGGGGCGGATCGGTCTGTTCCGCGACGGGCCGCATGTCGTCGAAGCCGATCACGGCCACGTCGTCGGGGACCCGGCGGCCCGAGCCGCGCAGGACGCGCAGCGCCCCGGAGGCCATGAGGTCGTTGGCGGCGAACACCGCGTCCACGTCCGGGCAGCGCTCCAGAAGCTCGCGCATCGCCCGCTCGCCGCCGGCCGGGGTGAAGTCGGCCTCGGCGATCAGCCGCGGGTCGGCGTCCACCATGACGTCCCGGTAGCCGTCGAGGCGGTCCGCGGCGGAGGTCTGGTCGAGGGCGCCGGTGATGTGCGCGATCCAGGTGCGGCCGAGACCGGCCAGGTGGCGGACGGCGTCGCGGGCACCGCCGCGGTTGTCGCTGTCGACGTAGACCACCTCGCGCCGGTCACCGCTCCAGCCGGGCCGCCCGCCGAAGACGGTGGGGATGCCGGCCCGCTGGATCAGCTCCGGCAGCGGGTCGTCGAGGTGCAGGGAGAAGACGAGGGCCCCGTCGACATGTCCGCCGGCGAGGTAGCGGGCGACCCGGGCGTGGTCGTCCCGGCCCTCCGTGAGCAGCAGCACGAGCTGGTTGTCGTGGGCGGTGAGCTCCTTGCTGATGCCGCGCAACTGGAGCGCGAAGAACGGGTCGGCGAAGACCCGGGTCTCCGGTTCGGCGACGACGACCGCGATCGCGTCGTGCCGCCGGGTCACCAGGGAGCGGGCGGCCTGGTTGGGCACGTACCCGAGCTCGTCGACGGCCTTGCGGACCCGCTCCACGAGGACGTCCCGCACCCCGTCCCCGCCGTTGACCACGCGGGACACGGTGGCCCGCGAGACACCGGCCCGGGCGGCCACGGCCTCCAGGGTGGGACGCGGCGCTGTGTCGGTCACTTCGGGGCTCCTCACCTGCGGCTGCGGATCAGGATAGCCCCGGACACACAGCGTGGTGAGAGCGCTCTCGCGTGCCGATCGGCGCGGACGGGGAGAGCAGCCGCCCGTCAGTGCTCGTGGCCGGCGCCCGCCGGCTCCTCCCCATGCTCGTGCCCGCCACCGGCCGGCTCCTGGCCGTGCTCGTGCGGGTCGTACCCCGGAATGGTGCCGTCCGGCTTCTTCACCAGGAACAGTCCGACCATCCCCATGTCGGAGTGGCTCTGGACGTGACAGTGGTACATCCAGGCGCCGGCACCGACCCCCTCCCCCGCGATCACCTGGAAGCCGAAGGAGTCCGCCGGGCCCGTGATCTTGTTGTCGATGACCTGGCTGGGGTCCTCGGGGCCGGTCAGCATGCCGGTGCGGTTGTCCGCCCAGCGGTGACCGTGCATGTGGAACGTGTGGTAGAACTCGCCGTGCGTGATCACGACGAACTCCACGCGATCCCCCACCGTGGCCTCGAAGTTCGGCCCGGAGTGCGGCGGCTTGTTGTTGATGCGCATGTCGTTGAAGACGACCGTGTGCGTCCGGTCGGGCAGGACGTCGCCCTTGCGGCGGACGACGACCGGGCCGAACAGGCCCTTCTGCAGCCCCACGGTGCCGTGTTCCGTGCCGACGACGTGGTCGTGGTAGTGCCAGTAGCCCGCGCTGCCCGAGCGCCAGGTGCCGTCCCCCCGGCGTCCGGGGGCGTGGGTGCGCCAGGTGTAGGTGCGGGTGCCGCCCGGCTCGACATGACTGCGGTTCATCTTCGTGCCGTCGCTGGTGATCTCGTAGTCCAGGCCGTGGACGTGCAGGCTGACGTCCACGTCCATGGTGTTCTCGAACTCGACGTGCAGTGTGTCGCCTTCGTTGAGCTCGATCAGCGGGCCGGGGATGCTCGCCTTGCCCTTCTCCAGGCCGTAGCCCATCTGCCCGTCGGGGAGCTTCTCGGCGTAGAGCTTGATGCGCTTCACCTCGCCCCCGGCGGGCGCCGTCTTCGCCGGTCCGGCGGCGCTCACGGCCTCCGGCGCCACGGACAACGATGTCGCGACGGCCGCGCCGCCCAGCAGGACCCGCCGGTTGAAGCTGCGTCTGTCCATGCGGAACTCCCCACCCTGGTAAGGCATTTACGGAGGCGTACCTGTGATGAACCTGTGCGACGGTACCGGCCGGGCTCCCGTTTATCCACACTCAAGACAAAGTTGGTGCCATCCCGGTCATAGGTATTGGCGAGATGCGCAAAGGGGTTTAGCTTCCTTGGCGGTGTTGCTGTGACCGAGGAGGTGCCCATGCGCTTACGAGGGTTGAGCAAGTCAAGACGCGTCTGGGCGGCGTCCGTTGCCGCCGGGGTCGTGACCGCCGGGCTGCTGTCGGGCCCCGCCGCGAACGCGCGCCCTTTCCCCGAACCCCCGCTGACAACGATGTCGATCAAGTCGCCGCCGGGCGGCGCGAACGTACGGGTGCTGATCTTCCACGGTTCCGCGGCGGCCGGGGAGGAGTCGCCGGTGGTGAACGCCGGGATCGAGGCCATCGAGGACATCGGTCTGACGGGCCCGGAGAACCGCCGCTTCAAGGTGCAGGCCACCGGTGACGCCTCGGTGTTCACCGACTCCACGAGGCTCGGCCGCTTCAACGCGATCGTCTTCCTGACCGGCGGAGGCGATGTCCTCGACGCGGAGCAGGAGGCGGGCCTGGAGGCCTACATGGAGGCCGGCGGCGGATTCGTCGGCATTCATGACGCGGCCCGCGCGGAGCCGTACTCGGACTGGTTCACCGGCCTGGTGGGTGCCCGCCCGGCCGCCTCGAGCCCGACGGCCGTGCAGCGCGCGACCGTCGAGGTCGGCGACCGCCGGCACCCCGCCAGCAAGGATCTGCCGGTGCAGTGGAAGCGCCCGGACCAGTGGCTGAACTGGGTGAAGAACCCCTCGGGCGACGTGCACACGGTGGCGCGGGTCCGCGAGGCGACCTACCAGCCGGGCTCGGGCTCCAACGGCTGGGACCATCCGGTCAGCTGGTGCCGTGACTACGACGGCGGACGGTCCTTCTACACGGGCATGGGCGGGACGGTGTCGTCGTACGACGAGACCGACTTCCGCGATCATCTGCGCGGCGCGCTGATGTGGACGACACGGCTGGAGCAGGCCGACTGCAAGGCGACCATCAACGCCAACTACGCGGCGGAGCGGCTGACCAAGCCCAACCAGCCAGGACAGAACGACCAGATCGGCGAGCCGCACGGGATGGTCACCGCGCCCGACGGCCGGGTCTTCTACATCGGCCGGGGCGGCGCCGACTCCTCGCAGCCCGTGATCACGGACTGGAACAACCCCGACATCGGCAAGGGCAAGGGCGAGATCCACGTCTACGACCCGAAGACCAAGCAGGTCACCCTGGCCGGCGCGCTCTCCGTCTTCGGCAACAAGGGCGGCGGCGACGAGCTGGTCAAGGTCGAGGAGGGGCTCCTCGGCATCGAGCTGGACCCCGGGTTCGCGCAGAACGGCTGGGTGTATCTGCACTACACGCCGCACGAGCGGATCAACCGCGAGACGCGGATGGCGGAGCGGCGGGTCTCCCGGTTCACGCTCGACCAGGCCACGAACAAGCTGGATCTCGCCAGTGAGAAGGTCCTGCTGAAGTGGCCGGTGCAGATCCACAGTTGCTGTCACGCGGGCGGCGGGATGGCCTGGGACTCCAAGGGCAACCTGTACATCGCCACCGGCGACAACAACTCCAGTGGCTTCAGCTCCGGCTACTCGGGCAACAACCCGGAGCCGAACTACAAGGGCGTCTCCTTCGCGGACGCGCGCCGCACCGCGGGCAACACCAACAACCTCAACGGCAAGATCCTGCGCATCCACCCGGAGCCGGACGGGACGTACACGCTGCCCCAGGGCAATCTCTTCACCGGTAAGGAGCCCGACGAGGGCGGCGGCAAGACGCGCGGCGAGATCTATGTGATGGGCGTCCGCAACCCGGCACGCATCTCCGTCGACAAGTCGACCGACGTGCTCTACGCGGGCTGGGTCGGCCCGGACGCGAGTGCGCCCTCGACGACCTGGGGCCCGGCGAAGTACGACACGTTCGCCGCCATCACCGAGGCGGGCAACCGCGGCTGGCCGTACTGCATGGGCAACAAGCAGCCCTACCGGGACCGGAATCTGCCGGACCCGTCCAAGCCGCTGGGCTGGTACGACTGCGACCACCCGAAGAACGAGTCGCCGAACAACGACGGCCTGGTCGACCTGCCGCCGGTGGCCGGCAACAACATCTGGTACTCGCCCTCGGGCGGCGGCCCGGACTACCCGCGGGACGCGAACGGCGTCCCGTCGTACAAGCCGGCGGAGGCCACCTACCGGCTGCCCTGGCTGAAGGGCGGCGGGCAGGCCGCGATGAACGGGCCGGTCTACCGCTCCGCCACGGTCGCGGCCGACAGCGCCGTGAAGTGGCCGGCGTACTGGGACGGCAAGTGGTTCGTCGGTGACTTCTACGACGCCGACCAGCCGCGCAACGCGGTGCTCATGGACCCGAAGACGCAAGGCGACGGCGGTCTGCCGGTGCACTCGGAGTCGCTGAAGAAGATCGTGCCGATCGGCAACGACGGCATCAAGAACCTGATGGACTGGAAGTTCGGTCCGGACGGCGCGCTGTACGTCCTCGACTACGGGCGCGGCTTCTTCACCTCGGACTCCAAGTCGGCTCTGTGGCGGGTCACCTACAAGGGCGGCGGGCCCACACCGGCCGCAGGCCAGTTGGCGAGGGGGAGCGAGTGATCCGGCACCGAAGAGTCTGGGCCGCCCTGCTGGCCGCCCTGCTGATGATGCTCGGCGTGCAGGCACTGCCCGCCGCCGGGCAGCCCGGGAAACAGGCCGCCGACCAGGTGCTCACCTGGACGGCCGGCAACGACATCGACAAGTACCTCTCGGCGCCGAAGACGGCGGTCGCCGGCACGGCCACGATCGTCTTCGAGAACAGCGCGGCCACCGGCAACACCACGGGCATGCCGCACACCCTGACGTTCGTGACCAGCGACCCCGAGTTCAACAGCGATGTGCAGCTCAACATCCTGGCCAACCCGAACGACGCCCAGGGCGGCAAGCACACCGCCCAGGTCACGCTCACGCCCGGCCGGTACTTCTACCACTGCACGATCCCCGGCCACGGCCAGATGCAGGGCATCCTGACGGTGACCGAGGGCACCGGCGAGGACACCACGGCGCCCGAGGCGTCGGCGCACGTGAGCGGCACGCAGAACGCGCAGGGCGAGTACGTCGGTTCGGCGAGCGTGGCGCTGCACGCCACCGACGAGGGCGGCTCCGGCGTGGAGCGGATCGAGTACGCGATCGGCGACGCGGGCGCCTGGCAGCCGTACACCGCGCCGGTCGTCGTCGACCAGGTCGGCAGCCACACGGTCCGCTACCGCGCGTTCGACAAGGCGGGGAACGTGTCCGCCGAGAAGAACGCCGCGTTCACCGTCGTCGCACCCCAGTCGGACGACACCACCGCGCCGGACACCTCGGCGACGGTGAGCGGTGAGCGCGACGCCGACGGGGCGTACATCGACATGGCGACGGTCACCGTCTCGGCCTCCGACACGGGAACCGGGGTCAACACGATCGAGTACGCGATCGGCTCCGGCGCCTGGCAGCCGTACACCGCGCCCGTCATGGTGCACCAGGTGGGGACGCACACCGTCCGCTACCGCGCCACCGACAAGGCGGGCAACGTGGCGGCGGAGAAGAACGTGCGGTTCACGGTCGTCGCGGCGCCGCCCGCGGACACCACAGCGCCGGTGACGGGCGTGACCGTGGAGGGCACGAAGAACGCGAACGGCGCCTACGTCAACAGTGCCCGGGTGACGGTCACCGCGACCGACGAGCACGGCTCGGGCGTCGAGCGGATCGAGTACTCGCTGGACGGCGGCCCGTACCTGGCGTACTCGGCGCCGGTGGTGGTCGACCGGGCGGGCGCCCACACCGTGGCGTACCGGGCGACGGACAAGGCGGGCAACACCGCCGCGGCCCGCACGGTGACCTTCACGGTCGTCTCCGGGCAGGTACCGGCACCCGACTGCCCGGAGTACGACGAGCGGCTGACGGTGATCGTCGGCACGGTCGACTCCGGCGTGCGCAACCGGGTGACCGACAACCGATGCCGGATCGGCGAGCTGATCGAGGACGAGAAGGAGTGGACGTCCCAGGCGCTGTTCCTCAAGCACGTGAACTCCGTCCTGGACGCGCTGCTGAAGGAAGGCGTGGTCGACGAGCGGGAGTCCAAGGCGATCCGGAAGGCGGCCCGGCAGTCCGCGATCGGCAAGCCGGGGCAGACCGAGGGCTACCGTGCGCTCTTCGACGGCACCGCGGAGTCCCTGGCCAAGTGGCAGCAGGTGGGCGGCGGTTCGTTCGGGCTGAACCCGGACGGGACGATCACCTCCAGCACCACGACGCCCGGGATGGGCATGCTGTGGTTCCCGGAGCGCAAGTACGGCGACTTCTCGCTGAAGCTCCAGTGGCGTGACGACGCCCCGGGCACGGGCAACGCCAACTCCGGTGTGTTCGTGCGCTTCCCGTGGGTCCACGACCATCCGGAGGAGTCCCGCCCCGAGTGGGTCGCGATCAAGTACGGGCACGAGGTGCAGGTGCTCGACCGGCCCGACGGCGACATGTACAAGACGGGCTCGGTCTACGGCTTCGACCGGGTGGGCCTGGCCGGCGCGGGCGTGACGCAGAAGGGCACCTGGAACGACTACGAGATCCGGGTGGAGGGCCAGCACTACTCGGTGTTCCGCAACGGTGTACTGATCAACGAGTTCGACAACACCGGCGGCCAGGAGTTCAGCCCGCCGCGCTCGGACGACCCGGGCACGGACGGGCGGCGGTTCGCCTCCGGCTACATCGGGCTCCAGGTGCACGGCACGGCGGATGTGGTCTCGTACCGGGACATCCGGATCAAGGAGCTGTAGGAGGTTCCTTCTCCTTGCGGGCTCTGCTCGGCTGTACCCGTCTGGGCTCCCCCGGCATCTTCGGATACTCGGGCGGGTACGGCAGATCGCCCAGTCCGTGGTCGTGTTCGTCGCGGCGGGCGAGGTCGAGCAGGGCTTCCAGGGAGTAGCGGTGGTCGTCCATGTCCGCGTGCACGTCGCCGAGTTCGGCGAAGCGCGCGGGCATGGTCGCGAGGTCGAAGTCCTGGGGGTGCGCGATGCCGACCTCGTCCCAGCGCAGGGGCGCGGAGACGGGGGCGTGCGGGCGGGGGCGTACGGAGTAGGCGGAGGCGATCGTGCGGTCGCGTGCCGTCTGGTTGTAGTCGATGAAGATGCGCTCGCCGCGCTCCTCCTTCCACCACTTGATGGTCACGTGCTCGGGCATCCGCCGTTCCATCTCCCGGCCGACGGCGATGGCGGCGCGGCGGACCTGGGTGAAGGTCCAGCGCGGCTCGATGGGCACGAAGACGTGCAGTCCCCGGCCGCCGGAGGTCTTGGGGAAGCCCCGCAGTCCGCCGAACTCGTCGAGCACCGCCCGCAGTTCGTGGGCGGCGCGGGCGGCGTCGTCGTAGTCGGTGCCGGGCTGCGGGTCGAGGTCGATGCGGAGTTCGTCCGGGTGGTCGACGTCGTCGCGGCGTACCGGCCAGGGGTGGAAGGTGAGGGTGCCGAACTGGGCGGCCCACACCACCGCTCCGGCCTCGGTGGGGCACATCTCGTCGGCGCTGCGGCCGCTGGGGAAGGTGATGTGCGCGGTCGGGATCCAGTCGGGCATGTTCTTCGGCGCCCGCTTCTGGAAGAAGTTCTCGCCGTTCACGCCTTCCGGGTAGCGCTCCAGGGTGGTGGGCCGGTCGCGCAGGGCGCGCAGGATGCCGGGGCCGACGGCGATGTAGTAGCGGGCGAGGTCCAGCTTGGTGAAGCCGCGCTCCGGGAAGAACATCTTGTCCGGGCTGGACAGCCGTACGGTCCGGCCGGCCACCTCCAGTTCCACCGCGTCACCCATGCCCGCCACGGTAGGCGTAGCCCGCACACCCCGCATATCGGGCGCCTCGGGGCGCATCAGAGCAGAATCGATCCATGGATCTGCCGGTGATGCCCCCTGTCCTGCCGATGCTCGCCAAGTCCGTGGCGGCGATCCCCGCGGGCATGCAGTACGAGGCGAAGTGGGACGGGTTCCGGGCGATCGTGTTCCGTGACGGGGACGAGGTCGAGCTGGGCAGCCGCACGGGGAAGCCTCTGACCAGGTACTTTCCCGAGCTTGTGACGGCCGTGCGGGAGCGGCTGCCCGAGCGGTGCGTGGTGGACGGGGAGATCGTGATCGCGCGCGAGGGGCATCTGGACTTCGACGCGCTGACGGAGCGGATCCATCCGGCGGACTCCCGGGTGCGGACGCTGGCGGAGCGGACTCCGGCGTCGCTCGTCGTGTTCGATGTGCTGGCGCTGGGGGACGAGGCGCTGATGGACACGCCGCTGACCGAGCGGCGGGAGCGGCTGACCGCTGCGCTGTCCGGGGTGCGGGCGCCGGTGCACCTGGCGCCGGCGACCACCGACATCGAGGTGGCACGGCAGTGGTTCGAGGAGTACGAGGGCGCAGGACTGGACGGGGTCATCGCCAAGCCCCTGACGGTGCGCTACCGGCCGGACCAGCGCGCCATGTTCAAGATCAAGCACGAGCGGACGGCGGACGTCGTGGTCGCCGGGTACCGGCTGCACAAGAGCGGTCCGGTGGTCGGTTCGCTGCTGCTCGGCCTGTACGACGACCGCGGGACCCTCCAGCACGTGGGTGTCTCCGCCGCCTTCACGATGAAGCGGCGTGCGGAGCTGGTGGAGGAGCTGGAGCCGCTGCGCCTGGACGACGTGACGGGGCATCCGTGGGCGGCCTGGTCCGAGGAGGCCGCGCACGAAAAGGCCCGGCTGCCGGGGGCGCCGAGCCGCTGGTCGGGCCGCAAGGACCTGTCGTGGGTGCCGCTCAGGCCGGACCGGGTGGCCGAGGTGGCGTACGACCACATGGAGAACGGGCAGCGCTTCCGGCACACTGCCCGTTTCCGCCGCTGGCGCCCGGACCGGACCCCCGAGAGCTGCACGTACGCACAGCTGGAGGAGCCGGTCCGCTACGACTTGGCGGAGATCCTCGGCGGCTAGCAGCGCCTCACGGCTGCATGAGGACCTTGACCGCGCCGTCCTGCTTGCGCTGGAACATCTCGTAGGCGTGCGGCGCCTCGGACAGCGGCACATGGTGGGTGGCGAAGTCGTCCACGCCGAGGGGGTCCTCGTCGGTCAGGTACGGGACGATGTCGTCGCTCCAGCGGCGGACGTTGGCCTGGCCCATCCGCATCTGGATCTGCTTGTCGAACAGGGTGAGCAGCGGCAGCGGGTCCGCCATGCCGCCGTAGACGCCGGACAGCGAGATGGTGCCGCCGCGGCGCACCAGGTCGATGGCGGTGTAGAGCGCGGCGAGGCGGTCGACGCTGAAGCGCTCGGCGATGGGGGCGCCGATCTTGCGGGGCAGGATCGCCGCGGCGTTCTGCACCATGCGCGCGGCCGCGCTGCCGTGGGCCTCGGTGCCGACGGCGTCGATCACGGCGTCGGGTCCGCGGCCGTCGGTCTGGTCACGGATCGCTTCGACGAGTTCCTTCTCGTCGTCGAAGGACCTCAGGTCGAAGGTCTCCACGCCCCGCGCCTTCGCCCGGCGCAGCCGCTCCGGGACCAGGTCGACGCCGAACACCTGCCCGGCGCCCTGCACCTGGGCGACACGGCAGGCCATGTCGCCGATGGGGCCCAGACCGAGCACCGCGACGCTGCCGCCCTTCGGGACGTCGGCGTAGGCGACGGCCTGCCAGGCGGTGGGCAGGACGTCGGAGAGGTAGACGAAGCGGTCGTCGGGCGGGCCCTCGGGGACCTTGATCGGGCCGAACTGCGCCTGTGGAACGCGCAGGTACTCGGCCTGGGCGCCGGGCACCGCGCCGTACAGGCGGGTGTAGCCGAACAGGGCGGCGCCCATGCCCTCGCCCTGGACCTGGGTGGTCTCGCACTGGGTGGGAAGGCCGGTGAGGCACATCCAGCAGGTGCCGCAGGCGATCTGGAACGGCACGACGACCCGGTCCCCCACCTGGAGGTCCGGCACGCCGGCGCCGACCTCCTCGACGATGCCCATGGGCTCATGGCCGAGGATGTCGCCCGGCGTCATGAACGGGGTGAGCACTTCGTACAAGTGCAGGTCGGACCCGCACAGCCCGGTGGAGGTGATGCGGATGACCGCGTCCGTCGGCTCCTGGATCGTCGGATCGGGCACGTTCTCCACCCGCACGTCCCGCTTGCCCTGCCAGGTCACTGCCCTCATCGCCTCGCGCTCCCTCCGTAGCGTGCGCGTCGGTCGTACGGCGCCGTCCGGGTACCCGGACGCCCCGCGCTGAACCTTGCGCCGATCGACGGACGCGGCGGAGACACTTCCTCGTCCAGAACGGTCGCCTGTGGCCATCGATGTTCAGATAAGCGCACAATCAAGACAGATCGATGACAAGAGGCGCGGTGGCGACGGTGGGCATGGGACGAGGGGCGCGCGGACGGCGTGCCGCGACGACGGCGGCGCTGCTGGCCGCCACGGTGACGCCCGCGCTGGCGGCGGGCTGCACGACCGGGGGCGGTGGCCCGAGCGACGACGGACGGGGGTCACCGAAGGAGTCGAGGCAGGAGGAATCGCCCTCGGCGAGCGTCCCCGCCCCTCTCGTCGTCAAGATCGACAACGCCGCCCCGGCCCGCCCGCACACGGGCGTCGACGCCGCGGACGTGGTCTACGCGGAACAGGTCGAGGGCGGGCTGAGCCGGCTGATGGCCGTGTACGCGACCCGGCTGCCGAAGACCGTGGGGCCGGTGCGCAGCGCACGCGAGTCGGATCTGGAGCTGCTGCGCCAGTTCGACCGGCCCACGCTGGCCTTCTCCGGCGCGCAGAAGAAGCTCCTGCCGCTGATCGACAAGGCGCCGCTGCGGGCGGAGACACCGGGCAACGCCGCCAACGCCTTCTTCCGCGACTCCGGCAGGCCCGCCCCGCACAACCTCTACCTGCGGCCCGAGCGGATCGTGCCCGAGGTCCCGGGGAAGGCCGCCCTGACCACCGGATTCCACTACGGGGCGCCGCCCGCGGGCGGCACGGCGACGGCGTCCCGGACGGTGCGCTACCCGGCGGCCGGTTTCACCTTCACCTGGTCGGACTCCCGCGACCGCTGGCTGGTCGGCATGGACGGCACGCCCGCGACGACGGCCGACGGTGAGCGGATGGCGGCCGCGACGGTCGTCGTGCAGTACGTGAAGGTACGCGAGTCCGCCTTCCGGGACTTCCTCGGCAACAACACGCCGTACACCGAGACGGTCGGCTCGGGGAAGGCGACGGTGCTGCGCGACGGGCGGGCCTGGGACGTGCACTGGAAGCGGGAGAAGGCAGCGGACGGCACGACGTTCACCACCGGTGACGGCACGCCGGTGAACTTCGCGAACGGCCAGGTGTGGGTGGTGTTCGCCAGAACGCCCTGACCGGCCCGCCGTCCGCCGGACCCCGCCCGGCCCACCCGGGCGGCGTCCGTCAGCGGGGCGCCACCAGGGGCTCCTCCGGATTGCGGAGCCCCTCGGCCGCATCCGCGACCCGCCGGATGAGGTCGAAGAAGACCGTCCGCTCGTCGGCGGTCAGCGGGGCGAGGAAGACCTGGTTCATCCGGGCGGTGCGCACGGTCAGCTTGCGATGCGTGCGCGCCCCCTCGTCCGTGAGGTGCAGCAGGGAGCGGCGCCCGTCCTGGGGATCGCGGACCTTGTCGAGCAGTCCCCGCCGGCTGAGCCGGCTGATCACCTCGGCGATGGTGGACCGGTCGAGCCCCACCCGCTCCCCCACCGTGCGCTGGTCCAGGCCGGGCTCGGCGACGAGGGTGTTGAGGACGGCGAACTGAGGCGAGGTGATCTCCTCGGAGACCATCGCGTTCCACAGCAGGTAGTGCGCCTGCTGGAGCCGCCGGGCCAGGTGCCCGGGGTGGGTGGTGAGGTCCGCGGCCGCCATGTGCACCCCTCGGTCGTTTCGTCGGTGCACTGAACAATACTCAACCCATCGGGTACTGTCTGCCGCCTTCGCAAAGGATCACAGGCCTGTATGCCGAGGTCTTGACGCCCCACCGCCCCGATGGCAGCGTGAGAGAACAGCTTGCAGAAATACTCAGTGCCCTGATTAATTCGGTCGGGTCGCTCGGAAGAGATGGGGCTTCTCGGATGGACAAGGTGGTCGCCACAGCCCTGGAGGCGGTGGCCGACGTGCCGGACGGCGCGTCGCTCGCGGTGGGCGGTTTCGGGCTGAGCGGTGTGCCGAACGTGCTGATCGAGGCGCTGTACGAGCGCGGCGTGGCCGGGCTGTCGGTGGTCTCCAACAACTGCGGGGCGATGGAGTCGGGCCTGGCGGTGCTGCTGGCCGCCGGCCGGATCGCCCGGGTCACGGGCTCCTACATCGGCGCCAACAAGGAGTTCGCCCGGCAGTACCTGGCCGGGGAGCTGGAGGTCGAGCTGATCCCGCAGGGCACGCTGGCCGAGCGGCTGCGGGCCGGCGGCGCCGGGATCCCCGCCTTCTACACCCCGGCCGGCGTCGGCACCCAGGTCGCCGACGGCGGACTGCCCTGGCGCTACGACGGTGAGGGCGGGGTCGCCCTCGCCTCGCCGCCCAAGGAGGTCCGGGAGTTCGACGGCACCGAGTACGTGCTGGAGCGGGGCATCCGCACCGACTTCGCCCTGGTCCGGGCCTGGAAGGGCGACCGGCACGGCAACCTGGTCTTCAACAAGTCCTCCCGGAACTTCAACCCGCTGGCCGCGATGGCCGGGCGGGTCACGATCGCCGAGGTGGAGGAGCTGGTGGAGCCCGGCGAGATCGACCCGGACGCGGTGCACCTGCCGGGCATCTTCGTGCAGCGGGTGCTCGCGCTCACCCCGGAGCAGGCGGCGGACAAGAAGATCGAGCAGCGGACGGTGAGGTCCTGATGGCCTGGACGCGCGAGGAGATGGCCGCACGGGCGGCGCGGGAGCTGCGGGACGGCCAGTACGTCAATCTCGGCATCGGCCTGCCCACGCTCATCCCGAACCACCTCCCCGAGGGCGTCGAGGTCGTCCTCGAATCGGAGAACGGCATCCTGGGCACCGGCCCCTACCCCACCGAGGACGCCGTCGACCCGGATCTGATCAACGCCGGGAAGGAGACGGTGACGGTCCTGCCGGGCGCGTCCTTCTTCGACTCGGCGCTGTCGTTCTCGATGATCCGGGGCGGGCACATCGACGTCGCCGTGCTCGGTGCCATGCAGGTGTCCGAGCGGGGCGACCTGGCCAACTGGGCCGTCCCCGGCAAGCTGATCACCGGTATCGGCGGGGCGATGGACCTGGTGCACGGCGCCCGCACGGTCGTCGTCGTCATGACGCACACCGCCAAGGACGGCTCGCCGAAGATCCTCGCCGAGTGCGCCCTGCCGCTGACCGGCAAGGGATGCGTGAACCGGATCATCACCGACCTCGGCGTCCTCGACGTCACCGACGACGGACTCGTCCTGGTCGAGACCGCGCCGGGTGTGACCGCCGGCGAGATCGTCGCCAGGACCGACGCCGAACTGACCGTGCCGGAGGGCCTGAAGTGAAGGACGTCTACATCGTCGACGCGGTCCGCACGCCGATCGGCCGCTACAACGGCGGCCTCGCGAGCGTGCGCCCCGACGACCTGGCCGCGCACGCCGTCCGCGAACTCCTCGGCCGCACGCCGGAGCTGGACCCGGCCCGGGTCGAGGACGTGTACTTCGGCAACGCGAACGGGGCCGGTGAGGAGAACCGCAACGTCGGCCGGATGGCCGCGCTGCTCGCCGGTCTGCCCACGTCCGTGCCGGGCGTGACGGTCAACCGGCTGTGCGCGTCCGGCCTGGAGGCCGTGATCCAGGCGGCCCGGGCCATCGCGCTCGGCGACGCGTCCGTCGTGCTGGCCGGTGGTGTGGAGTCCATGACCCGGGCACCGTACGTGCTGCCGAAGAGCGACAGGCCCTTCCCGGCCGGGCACACCGAGCTGTACTCGACGACGCTCGGCTGGCGGATGGTCAACCCGCGGATGGAGCCGCAGTGGACGATCCCGCTGGGCGAGTCGGCCGAACTCATCGCGGACAAGCACAAGATCGACCGGGAGCAGCAGGACGAGTTCGCCCTGCGCAGCCACGAGAAGGCCGCCCGGGCGCGGTCCGAGGGCCTGTTCGACGTCGAGCTGACCTCCGTGGCGATCCCGCAGCGCAAGGGCGATCCGGTGGTCTTCGCGGCCGACGAGTGCGTCCGCCCGGACGCTTCCCTGGCGGCGATGGCCCGGCTGAAGCCGTCCTTCCGCACGGAGGCCGGCACGGTGACGGCGGGCAACGCCTCGCCCCTGAACGACGGTGCGGCGGCGCTGCTGCTCGTCGACGAGGAGGGGCTGAGGGCGACGGGCCGCGAGCCGCTCGCCCGCGTCGGTGCGACGGGTGTCTCGGCCACCGACCCGCACTACTTCGGGCTGGCGCCCGTGGAGGCGGTCAACCGGGCGCTGGCCAAGGCGGGCAGAGGGTTCGACGACCTGTCCGTGCTGGAGCTGAACGAGGCGTTCGCGGCGCAGGTGCTGGGGTGTGTGGCCGAGTGGCCCGCGTTCGATCCCGCGATCCTCAATCCGCAGGGCGGCGCGATCGCCCTGGGTCATCCGCTGGGGGCGTCCGGGGCGCGGCTCGCCGGGACGGTCGCGCATCAGCTGGCCCGGAGTGGCAGCGGCGTCGGCGTCGCCACGCTGTGCATCGGGGTGGGCCAAGGCCTTGCCCTTGTCCTGGAGCGCTAGCGCCGTTCAAGACTGCGGGCCGCACGTGGCCGGTCGCGCCCGCGCGGCGGAGCCGCATATCGATCCGGCCCGCGCCCCTGATGGGGCACGACCGTCAAGAACCTCAGGGACCCCCATGACTCTCACGCAGCACGACATCGACCAGGAGATCGCGGCCCAGCACGCCGCGTACGAGAAGCGCCTCGCCGACGGCGGGCCCGTCGAGCACCAGCCGCGGCGCGACTACGCGCCGTACCGGTCCTCACTGCTCCGGCACCCCAAGCAGCCGCCGGTCACCATCGACGTCGGCAAGGATCCGGAGCTGGTGGAACTGTCCTCCCCCGCCTTCGGGGAGCGGGACATCACCGAGATCGACAACGACCTCACCCGGCAGCACGAGGGCGAGCCGATCGGTGAGCGCATCACCGTCTCCGGACGGCTGCTGGACCGCCACGGACGGCCGGTGCGCGGTCAGCTCGTGGAGATCTGGCAGGCCAACTCGGCGGGCCGCTACGCCCACCAGCGCGAGCAGCACGACGCCCCGCTGGACCCCAACTTCACCGGCGTGGGCCGCACCCTGACCGACGCCGACGGCCACTACCGCTTCACCACCGTCCAGCCGGGCCCGTACCCGTGGCGCCAGCACGTCAACGCCTGGCGGCCGGCGCACATCCACTTCTCGCTCTTCGGCTCGGCGTTCACCCAGCGGCTCGTGACGCAGATGTACTTCCCGAGCGACCCGCTGTTCCCCTACGACCCGATCATCCAGTCCGTGACGGACGACGCGGCCCGACAGCGGCTGGTCGCGACGTACGACCACAGCCTGTCGGTGCCCGAGTTCTCGATGGGCTACCACTGGGACATCGTGCTGGACGGCCCGCAGGCCACCTGGATCGAAGAAGGGCGCTGACCAGCCATGACGAAGATCGATACCAGCCGTCCGGACAGCGTGCTGCCCACCCCCTCGCACACCGTCGGCCCGTTCTACGGCCACGCCCTGCCCTTCCGCGGCGGCGAGGACATCGCACCACTCGGGCACCCCGACACCGTCACCGTGCACGGCTACGTCACCGACGGCGAGGGCGACCCGCTGCCGGACGCCCTCATCGAACTGTGGGGCCCTGACCCCGACGGCAACATCCCGACCGCCGACGGCTCGATGCGGCGCGACCCGGCCTCGGGCGGTTTCCTCGGGCGCAACGGCGTGGAGTTCACCGGCTGGGGACGCATTCAGACCGACGCGAACGGCCACTGGTACGCGCGGACACTGCGGCCCGGTGCACGGGGGCGCAGCGCCCCGTACCTCAGCGTGTGCGTCTTCGCGCGCGGGCTGCTCGTGCACCTGTACACCCGGATCTACCTGCCGGGCGACGCGGCGGTGCTCGCCGCCGATCCGCTGCTGTCCGGGCTGGAGGACGCTCGCCGCGACACGCTGATCGCCGCGGAGGAGGGGGACGGCACGTACCGTTTCGACATCCGCCTTCAGGGCGAAGGCGAAACGGTCTTCCTGGAGTTCCAGTGACAGCTCACCCCGGCGACACCGGCCTGCTCGCCCCCGGGTGGTCCGACTCCGCGGCGGCCTCCGCCACGAGTGACGACGCGTTCCTGCGGGCGCTGCTCGACGCGGAGGCCGCGCTGACCCGGGCCCAGGCCGCCGCGGGCCTCGCCCCGGCCGAGGCGGCGACGGCGGTGACCGAAGCGGCGGGCGCCGGCGCCTTCGACGTACGGTCCCTCGCCGAGCGGGCACGCACGGGCGGCAACCCCGTCATCCCCCTGGTCGCCGATCTGACGAAGGCCGTGGGCGACACCCACGGTCCCTACGTCCACCGGGGCGCGACCAGCCAGGACATCATGGACACGGCGATGATGCTGGTGGCCGCGCGGACCCTCGACCCGGTCCTCGCCGACCTCGGCCGTACCGAACAGGCCCTGTCCCGGCTGGCCGCCGCGCACCGTGACACGGCGATGCCCGGGCGGACCCTCACCCAGCACGCCGTACCGACCACGTTCGGCCTGAAGGCGGCCGGATGGCGGTCGCTGGTGCTCGACGCACGGGACCGGGTGCGAGCCGTACGGGAGTCGTTGCCGGCCCAACTCGGCGGCGCGGCGGGGACGCTGGCGGCCTTCGGGGCGTACGGCGCGAGCGATCCGGCCGGGCTGCCGGAGATCTACGCCCGCGAACTCGGCCTCCGTGCGCCCGGTCTGCCCTGGCACACCCTGCGGACGCCGATCGGCGATCTCGCCGGGTGCCTGGCCTTCGCGGCCGGCGCGCTCGGCAAGCTCGCCGTGGACGTCCTGACCCTGTCGCGCACCGAGATCGCCGAGGTCGCCGAGGGCAGTGGCGGCGGATCGTCCGCCATGCCGCACAAGTCCAATCCCGTACGGTCCACCCTGATCGCCTCCGCCGCGCGGCGGGCACCGCAGCTCGCGGCCACGCTCTACGGGTCCATGGCCGCCGAGGACGAACGCCCGGCCGGGGCCTGGCACGCCGAGTGGGAGCCGCTGCGCGACCTCCTGAGGCTGGTCGGCGGGACCGCCCGGGACGCCGCCGACCTGGCGGAGGGGCTGCGGGTCAGGCCCGAGGCCATGCGCGCACACCTGGATCTCACCCACGGGCTGATCGTCTCCGAGCGGCTGTCCGCCGAGCTGGCCCCGGTGCTGGGCCGCGCCCGCGCCGCGGAACTCCTCACCCGGCTGGCCTCCACGGGGCAACCGCTCGCAGAGGCGCCGGAGTTGACGGACGTCGACCTCGACCCCACCCATTACACGGGCTCCGCCGGGGCCCTCACCGACCGTTCTCTGGAGCGACGTTGACCCTCCTGAACCACCACGCCGAAGGGCCCGCCTCCGCTCCCCCGCTGCTGCTCGGCCCGTCGCTCGGCACGTCGTACGCCCTGTGGGACGAGGTGGCGCCCGAGTTGTCGATCAGCCACCGGGTGGTGCGCTGGGACCTGCCGGGGCACGGCGGTTCGGCGGCCGGCCTCATCGAAGCGGGCGCGACGGTCGCTGATCTCGCCGGGTTGGTGCTGGCGCTCGCCGACTCGCTCGGCATCGAGCGGTTCGCGTACGCGGGCGTGTCCCTGGGCGGGGCCGTCGGGCTGCATCTCGCGACGCACCGTCCCGAGCGGCTGTCGTCGCTCGCCGTGATCTGTTCGTCGGCGCACTTCAACGGGTCCAAGCCCTGGGAGGAGCGGGCCGCCCTGGTACGGCGCGAGGGGCTCGCCGGGCTGGCGGAGAACGCCGACGCGCGCTGGTTCGCCGGTGACTTCACCGTGCCGCGCCTGGTCCGCGACCACCGGGACGCCGACCCGGAGGCGTACGCCGCCTGCTGTGACGCGCTCGCCGCGTTCGACCTGCGGGACCGGCTCACGGAGATCGCCGTACCGACCCTGCTGGTCGCGGGCCGGGAGGACCCGGCGACGCCCCCTTCGCATCTGCGGGAGATCGCCGACGCCGTGCCGCGCGCGACGCTCGTGGAACTGCCGGGCGCCTCCCATCTGGCGCCCGCGCAGTGCCCGGAGGCGGTGCTGACCGCCCTGCGCGCCCACCTCGGCCCAGGGGCCCCGCGGGGCATGGCCGTACGGCGGGAGGTGCTCGGCGACGCTCACGTCGACCGGGCGCAGGCCCGTCAGACACCGTTCACGGCCCGCTTCCAGGACTTCATCTCACGCTACGCCTGGGGCGAGATCTGGACCGACCCGACCCTGTCCCGCCGCGAGCGCAGCATGATCACGCTCACCGCGCTGGTCGCGCACGGCCACTACGACGAACTGGCCATGCACGTCCGCGCGGCCCGCCGGGGCGGCCTCACCCCGGAGGAGATCGGCGCGGTGCTGCTCCAGACGGCGGTGTACTGCGGGGTGCCGGCGGCGAACTCGGCGTTCGCTACGGCCCAGCGGGTGCTGGCGGAGGAGGACGGCACCTCATGACGGCGCGGACATGAAGCGCACGCCTGACCGCGCACATGACCGCGCACGCCTGACCGCGCGCCCGGACTACGCCGGTCCGACGCCGGACGTGAGCGCCGCCCGCGCCCGCTCCGCCAGTCCGTCGGCGCCGCACGAGACCGCCAGGTCCAGGCCGCGCTCGAGGTCGCTCACCGAGCGGGCGGCGACGCCGAACTCGATGCGGGCCGCCGCGTACTCGTACTGGCAGGGCGAGGCCTCCAGGTAGGTGACGGCCTGGGCGTAGAGCCGGACCGCACGCTGACCGGTCTCCAGGTCGGCGGCGCAGCGCAGGGCCTCCCCTATCGCCGTGTCCGTGCCGAAGCGCTCCGCCTGGCGGCGGACGTCGACGGCGAGCCGGGCGGCCCGGGCCGGGTCCTCGGTGCGCAGGGCGCGGGCGAGGTCGGCCGCCCAGGGGACGAGCACGGGGTTGTGGTGCCCCCGGGCCGCCGCGGCCTTCTCCGCCGCCTCCAGTTCGTTGATGCCGTCCTTGGTCCGGCCGACGGCCAGCAGCAGCCGCCCGCGCACCGAGCGGGGATCCGGCAGGACGATGGTGGACGGGTAGGGCGGGGCGAAGCCGTGCCGTTCGGCGACGTCCCAGGCCTCCTCGACATGGCCGCGGGCCAGCAGGGTGTCGACCAGGCTGCAGGTCGCCGACCAGTACAGGGGCAGACCGCGGCCGACGCGCTCGGCGAGGCGCAGCGCCTCGCGCAGGGACGCCTCGGCCTCCTTCAGCCGGCCCCGCCTGCGGTGGCCGATCCCGACATAGGCGTGGGCCAGGGCGAGGTGGCCACCGCTCCAGCCGGCCGTCTCGTAGGCGCGCAGCGCTTCGTTGTAGAGGGTCTCGGCGCGGTCGAGGCGGTCGGTGAAGCCGTAGGCGTTGGCCAGCATCAGCAGCAGTTCGATGCCCCACTCGGTGTCGGTCCAGCCGAGTCCGGGGGCCAGCCGGCCGTTGACGAGGGCGCGGTCGCACAGTTCGGCGACCTCCTCGGCGTTCTCGCCGTGCATCAGGGCGTCGAAGCCGCGCAGGATGAGCAGGGCGCGTTCGGAGTTGTTCCGGCCGGTGCAGGTGCTCGCGAGGTCGGCGAGCCGCTGGGAGCGGTCGGGTGAGGTGGCCTCGCCGGCGTGCAGGCCCTCCCACATGAAGTGCACGGCCTGGAGCCGCATCCGGGCGGGTCCGGGCCGGAGCCGGGCGGCCTCCGCCTCGACCGTGCGGACGGCCTCCTCCAGCTGGTCGTTGTGCAGGAGCGCCTGGGAGAGCCGGAAGACGGCGTCCACCCGCTGGTCGCCGTCGAGGCCGGGCATGCCGAGCGCGGTCCGCAGATGGCCGATGGTGCGGGCCGGCGCGGTGAGGAACGTGGCCCCGGCGAGTTCGTAGAGCACGTGCGGGTGGGAGTCGGGCCGCGGCGGTTCCTTCAGTGCGCGCTCCAGGCAGCGGCGCGCGGCGTCCGGGGCGCCCACGGCGAGGTGCTCGCGGGCGGCCTCGCGCAGCTGCCCGACGAGTTCCTCGTCGTCGTCCGGGTGGACCTCCAGGAGGTGGCGGGCGGCGGCCGCGGCGCCGTGTCCCTCGTCGGAGACGATCCGGGCGGCGATGCCGTGCATGGCGGTGCGCAGGGCGTCGGGGATGGAGTTGTAGACGGCGGTCGCGATCAGCGGGTGGACGAACTCCAGGTCGCCGTCGGTGCTGCGGCCGGTCGCGGGGTCGGGCGCGGTGAGGATGCGGGCGGTGCGCAGCAGTTCGGCGCAGCGGCGGGCGTCGTCCGGCCGCAGGGTGGCGAGCTTGGCGACCAGGCCGACGGAGATGCCGGCGCCGAGGATGGCGGCGGCCCAGGCGAACCGGGTGGCGTCGATGCCGAGTTCCTCCAGGCGGGCGACGAGGCCGCCGCCGCGGGCCGAGCGGTTCAGCTCGCGCAGTTCGCCGGCCCGGGCCTCGACCGGGTCGAGCTCGCTGTCCTGCACCTTGGCGAGGAGTTCGACGGTCTCGTAGGGGTTGCCGGCGGTGACGGCCCAGACCTCGCGGCAGAACGCGGCGTCGGCGTGCCGGCCCAGGGTGGCGCGGGTGAGCCCGGCCGTGGCGTCCGGGGTGAGTGCGCTCAGGGTCGTGACGGGGCCGTCCGCCGCGGCGGCGACGGTGTCGAGGTGGCGGGCGCTCGGACCGGAGACCTCCTCGGAGCGGCGGGCGACAACGACCAGGACGGACATCTCGTCGAGGCGCTCGGCGAACCCCGCGAGCCAGTGCAGGGTCTCCTGGTCCGCCCAGTGGGCGTCGTCGATCAGCAGCACCAGTGGCCAGTCCCGGCGGGCGAGCCGGCGCACGGCCGCGACCAGGCCGTCGCACACGCCCTGCGGGTCGGCCCGCCGGTCGCCGGGCTCCGCTATGCCGAGGGCGGGGCCGGCGATGTCGTACCAGTCGCCGAGGTACTCGCGGGCCTCCTCCGGAAGCATCGACACCAGGGCCGGCTGCAGCAACTGCCGTACCACGTTGAAGGGGACCGACCTGAGGGTCTCGCCGCCGCGCGCCGACCAGACCGTGCAGCCGCGGGCCTCCGCGATGCGGCGGGTTTCGGCCAGCAGCGCGGTCTTGCCGAGTCCCGCCTCGCCGCGGAAGACCAGCAGTGCGCCGGACGAGGATCGGTCCGTGCACAGGCTGTCGACCGCCCGCGCGACGGCGGCGACCTCCTCGTCGCGCTCCCACAGGGAAGCCGAGGCGGCGGCCGTGGGCCGTACCTCCGTCATCCCGCTACCTCCCCAAGTCGCCCGAACGACGTACAGACGTCGAGCGTAGCCGTCCGATTGCCTGAGTGGAGGGTGGTCGGGGCACCTCTTGCCGTGACGGGTGACACCGGGTGCAGCGGGGCGACGCGACGGGCCCGCCACCAGCCGCCTTCGAGTCAACGGCGCGCAAAGTAACGGGAGGTGACGTTCATTCAGAAGCAACGGGACACACGAATCGGCCGCCGGGCGCTGGTCGCGGGGTCGGTGGGCAATCTCATCGAGTGGTACGAGTTCGGCGTCTACGGCTACTTCGCGACGATCATCGCGGCGCGGTTCTTCACTCCGGAGGGCGGCAGCGAGGCCGAGGCCCTGGTGAAGACGTACGCGTCCTTCGCGCTCGCGTTCTTCTTCCGACCCGTCGGCGCGGCGCTTTTCGGCCGACTCGGCGACCGGATCGGGAGGCGTCCGGTGCTGGTCCTCGTGATCACGCTGATGACCGTGGCGACGACGCTGATCGGCGCGCTGCCGACGTACGCGCAGGCGGGTGCCCTGGCGCCCTGGCTGCTGACGTTCCTGCGGGTGCTCCAAGGACTGTCGGCGGGTGGGGAGTTCGGCGGGGCGGTGTCGGTGATGACGGAGTTCGCGCCGCCGGGCCGGCGTGGGCTGTACGGGTCGTTGCAGTCGTTCACGGTGGCGCTGGGCCTGCTGGCCGGTGCGGGGGCGGCGGCGCTGCTCGCCACCGTGCTGACGGCGGAGCAACTGGGCGCGTGGGGATGGCGGCTGCCGTTCCTGCTGACGTTGCCCCTGGGGCTGGGCGCGTTGTGGCTGAGGCTGCGGCTGGACGAGACACCGGCGTTCGTGGCGGAGCGGTCCGAGGAGACGCCTCCTCCGCGCGAGGTGGTCCGGGCCGTCGTGCTGGGCGCGGGGCGGATCATGGGCTGGGCGGCGGCGGGGTACACGTTCCTCGTCGTGCTGCCCTCGTATCTGCAGAGCTCGCTGGGCGCGACGTTCCAGCAGGCGCTGGTGGCGACCGTGCTGGCCAATCTCGGTTTCGCGGCGACGATCGTGCCGGCGGGGCTGCTCAGCGACCGGCTCGGACGGCGGGCGGTGATGGTGTCGGGGGCGGTGCTGGTGGTGGTCCTCGCGGTGCCGCTGCTCAACCTTCTGCGGCAGCCCGGCGTTTCGAACGCCGTGAAGGGTGTGGCGGTGTGCGGCGCGGGAGCGGTGGTGGGGCTGATGGCGGGGCCGGGGCCCGCGATGCTGTCGGAGATGTTCCCGACCCGGGTCCGCTGCACGGGCCTGGGACTCGCCTACGCGCTGTCCAATGCCGTGTTCTCGGGGTGTGCCGGGCTCATCATCACGGAGACGGTCGAGCGGACGGGCAGCGTGGACGTCCCCGCGTACTATGCGGCCGCGGCGTGCGCGGTGAGCGTGCCGGCGCTTCTCACGCTGCCGTCCGCGCGGCGGGCCGGGGTACCGAAAGCGGGGGTGGAGAGGGCTGGTTGAGCGGATGCGGGTGATCGGATGCGGGTGATCGGTCTCATGTCGGGCACGTCGTACGACGCGATCGACGCGGCGGCGGCCGAGCTGGACCTCGTCGGCGACGGCCTGGTGCTGAAGCCGCTCGGCAGGGTGAGCGAACCGTACGACGCGGAAGTGCGCGAGGCGCTGGCCGCCGCGCTGCCGCCGGGGACCACCACGCTGGGCGAGGTGTGCCGGCTGGACACCCGGATCGGGCAGGCCTTCGCGGCGACGGCGGTCCGGGCCGACCGCGAACTGTGCGAGGGACGGGCGGAGTTGGTCGCCTCGCACGGGCAGACCGTGTACCACTGGGTCGCCGGCGCCGAGGTCCACGGCACGCTCCAGCTGGGGCAGCCGGCGTGGATCGCCGAGGCGACCGGGCTGCCCGTGGTCGCCGACTTCCGGCCGCGTGACATCGCCGCCGGCGGGCAGGGCGCGCCGCTGGTCAGCCTGGTCGACCTGCTGTGGCTGCGCGGCCGGCCGGGCAGGCCCGTCGCCCTCAACGTCGGCGGGATCGCCAACCTCACCGCGCCCGACGGGACGGCCTTCGACACCGGGCCGGGATGCGCGCTGATCGACGCGGCGGCCCGGGGGTTCAGCGGCGGGGCGCTGGCCCACGACACGGACGGGGTGCTGGCCGCGCGGGGCCGGGTGCACGGGCCGTTGCTGGACCGGCTGCTCCAGGAGCCGTACTACGCGCTGCCCGCGCCGAAGACGACGGGCAAGGAACTGTTCCACCTCGGTCATCTGCGGGACGCGCTGGCCGGGTTCGGAACGCTGCCGGCCGAGGACGTCGTCGCGACGCTCACGATGCTCACGGCCCGGACCGTGGCGGACGCCGTGGGGTCGGTGGGTGCGACGGAGGTGGTCGCCTCGGGCGGCGGGACGCGCAACCCGGTGCTGATGGCGATGCTCGCGGATCTGCTGCGGGGCGTGGCCCTGCGCACCTCCGACGATCTGGGTCTGCCGTCCGACGCCAAGGAGGCGTACGCCTTCGCGGTGCTGGGGTTTCTGACCCTGCACGGCCTGCCGGGCACGGACCCGGCGAGCACGGGGGCCCGGCATCCCAGCGTGCTGGGGTCGGTGACCCCGGGCCGGGAGGGGCTGCGGCTTCCGCCGCGGGCGGTTCGACAGCCGTCGCGGCTGCTCCTGGAATAGCCGGTTCCGACTCCTCTCATGCCTCTTTCACCGACGCCTCATACGGTGGGGGCATGACGCAGGAGACTCCTCCCGGGTGGTACGCCGATCCCGGACAGACAAATGACGGGCCCGCCACCGAGCGCTGGTGGGACGGCAAGACCTGGACGGACCGCATCCGCCCGGCGCAGCCGCCCGCGACCTGGGGTCCCCCGACAGGTCCGGCGTCCGCCGGTCCCACGCCGACGGATCAGGCGCCCCTTGCCGGGACTTCGACGGCACCGGCGGACCAGCCGGCCGCGGCCGGGGCGCCGACCGGGGCCGGAGCGTCGGGAGCCGGTGAGCAGGCCGGGAGCGAGATACCGGGAACGGGACAGCCGAGTGCCGCCGAGGCGGCGGGAATCGGGCAGCCGGCCGAGGCCGGGGGTCCGGCATCCACAGGGGGTCCCGGTTCCGCCGGAGGTCCCGGTTCCGCAGGGGGTCCGGGATCCGCCGGGCAGTTCAGCGGGGCCGGGCAGCCCGCGGGCGCCTGGGGCTCCGGGGCCGCCGCGTATCCAGGTGCCGCCGGGCAGCCGGGAGTCGGGGGGCAGCCCGGTAGCGGTGCGTACCCGGGGGCCGCCGGGTATCCCGCCTACCCCGCCTATCCCGCCGCGCCCGAGGGCGGAAAGGGGCGGCGGCTTCGCATGGGCGCCGCCGTCGCCGCGGCCGTGGTCGTCCTCGCCAGTATCGGCGTGGGCGTGTACGCGCTGACGGACGACGGCGGCGGTGGCGGCACGCCCACCTCGCAGGGACCCGGCGGGCCGGGTGCCCCCGGAGGCCAGGGCGGCCCGTTCGGCGGGCCGGGCGGATCCGGAGGATCGGGCGGGTCCGGAGGATCGGGCGGGTCCGGAGGATCGGGCGGGTCCGGGGGCTCCGGCGGATCGGGAGGATCCGGCGGCGACGGCGGCTCCGGTGGGCAGAGTCCGCGGCCCGAGCAGTCCGAGCCGCCGAAGATCCGGAGCGGGTCGGTGACCGATTCGGTCAGCGGGATCAGCCTGCCGATCCCGAAGGGCTGGTACGGCCAGCAGGCCAACGCCGGCGCCCAGGTGACGTCCGACGACTCCTACAAGTGCCCCGGCGACACCTCATCGACCTGCACGAAGGGCGGCGCCTACTCGGCACCGGCCCTGCTGCTCGGCACCAAGGGCGCCAACGCCGAGGAGATCGCGAAGGCGGACATCGCGAAGAACGCCGAGGAGTCCTACGGCGGCAAGTCGTACGGCGGGATCACCTCCCACGACGTGCTGGACTCCAAGGCCGTGACCGTGGCCGGGCAGAAGGGCTACCTGGTCCGCTGGAAGGCCGTCACGAGCAAGGGCGCCGACGGCATCGTGGAGTCGCTCGCGTTCCCCTCCCCCGCCAACGCGAAGCAGATGGTGGTCGTGCGGTTCGGCGTCGACGCGGACCAGAAGGAGACCGTGCTCGACGACATCGCCCAGGGCATCAAGGTGTCGACGGGCAGCGGCAACGGCCAGGACATCTGACCGCGAGCGGGCGCCCCGCGGACACCGGTCGGCCGGGTGGGGCGCCCCTGCCGCTCACAGGGGAACCCCACCCGGCCGGGGGGTGCGCGCCGCCCCCGTCCCCACGGGTCGGCGCGGTCGGGTCACCGTCCGGTCATCCGGCGGACGGCGGCCCGGGTCTCAGGTCAGGCCCAGCGTCGGCAACACGGCCGCCTCCACGAAGCGGACCAGGTAGTCCGGGTCGGCGTACTCGCCCTCCAGGACGGGCCGGATGCGCAGGACGCCGAACATCTGCGCCGGGATGTACTCCAGCGCCGGGTGATCGGCCGGCACTTCGCCCCGCTCGACCCCGCGCCGGATGATCTCCTTCAGCGCGGCGATCTCCGGCTCGACCAGCGCCTCGCGCAGGGCGCGCTGCAACTCCGGGTCCTGAGGGGCCGCGTGCACGAGCGCCTGGAGGAGCTTGGTGTCCCGGCCCGACAGCTCTCCCGCCGCCCGGGCCGCCTCACGCAGGTCGTCCGCGAGCGAGCCGGTGTCGATGCAGCGCGTCCGCCGGTGCGAGCGCAGCGCCGCCGCCACCAACTGGGGCTTGGTCTTCCACTGGCGGTAGAGCGTGGACTTGCTGCACCGGGTGCTGGCGGCGATCCCCTCCATGGTGACGGAGTCGTAGCCGCACTCCCTCAGCTGCTCCAGCACGGCGTCGTAGAACTCCTGCTCACGCTCGGGCGTGATCTTGGAGCGGCGCGTGACACCGACCGGCTCGGGCCGGTCCGCAGCCTGCGACGTCATGGGCGGTGCTCCTGGCTTTCGTCGGGCGGCCGGAAAATTCCCGGCCCGCGATGTGTTCTACGTCTATCGATACGCCAGTGTACCGGTACGCGGCCGTATCGGTACACTGGCGTATCGGTACGCTCTCGTACCGATAACAGCACCACCGTCACCGAAGGGGCCGGGGGATGAATGCCCGCACCGAGCCTGCGCCGGCGGGGTCCGACGCGATAGCGCGACCGCCGCTCGTCCGGGAGCTCCTGCTCGTCGCAGGGCTCTTCCTCGTCTACAAGTTCGGCCGTCAGCTGGCCACGGGCCACACCGGTGAGGCCGTCCACAACGCGCATCGCCTGTGGGACTTCGAGCGAGCGGTCCATCTGCCCGGCGAGGGGGCGGTGCAGTCCCTGCTGCTGCACGGCGACGGCCTGGTGCACCTCGCGAACACCTACTACGCGGCCGTCCACTTCCCGGCCACCGCCGCCTTCCTGATCTGGCTCTATCTGCGCCGCCCGGCCCACTACGTCTGGGCCCGCCGGGTGCTGGCCGCGGTCACCGCCGCAGCCCTGGCGCTGCACCTGCTGTTCCCGCTCGCCCCGCCGCGCATACTGGCGGCGACCGGTCTGGTCGACACGGCACGGCTGTACGGGCCCTCGGTGTACGGCGATCCCGCGACCGACTCCCTGTCCAACCAGTTCGCGGCGATGCCGTCGCTCCACTTCGGCTGGGCCCTCATGGTGGCCATCGGACTCGTCGTCGCGACCCGCTCGCGATGGCGCCGGCTCTGGCTGGCGCATCCGCTGCTGACACTGCTGGTGATCGTCGGTACGGCGAACCACTACTGGCTCGACGCGATCGTCGCGGCGGCCCTGCTCGGTCTCGCGCTCGCCGTGGTCCCCGTTCCGCACCGCACGGCGACCACGGCCGGCCGGGGCCACGGCACCCTCGTACCGGCTCAGCGGGACGAGCAGGCGCTCGTGGGAGCGAGCCGATGAACGCCGTCCTGATCGCCGTCGCCCTGTCTCTCGTCTCCGCCGTCGCCTACGCGGCCGCCGCGGTCGCCCAGGAGCGGCTCGCGTCCCGCTCCCCCGGCGCCGGCACGCTGCGGCTGCTCGGCAGCGGCGCCTGGTGGTGGTCGGTCGGGCTGAACGCGTCGGCCGCGCTGCTGCACGTCGTCGCCCTGCGGTACGGTCCGCTGACCGTCGTGCAGCCGCTCGGCGCGCTCACCCTGGTCGCGGCCGTACCCATGGGGGCGCGGCTGGCGGGCCGGCGGGTGAGCGCGGTCGAGTGGAAGGGCACCGCGCTGACGCTGCTCGGCCTGGGCGCGATCCTGGTCACGGCGTCGGGCCCGGCGCCGGACGATGCGCTGAGCGTTCCCGAGGCACTGGCGGTGGCGGGCGCCACCGCGGCCCTCATCGGGGTGCTGTCCCGGCCGGGCGCGCGCCCCGGCCTGCGGCACGCCTCCGCGTCGGGTCTGGCCTCCGGGGTCGCCTCGGCCCTCACGCAGACGGTGACGGTGGCCGCGACGGACCGGTCCGGTCCGGTACTGAGTGTCCAGGTGGTCGGCGTGGCCCTGCTCGTGGCGGCCTTCGCGGCCGGCGGGCTGCTGCTGTCGCAGACGGCGTACCGGGGCGGCCTGGGCGGACCGCTCGCGATGGTGACGCTGGCCAACCCGCTGGCCGCCGCGGTGATCGGCCTGTCTCTGCTGGGTGAACGCCTCCAGGGCGGCCCGGCGGGGGTGCTGCTCGCGCTCGCCGGGGCGGGGCTGGCGTCCTGGGGCGTGGTGCTGCTCAGCCGGGCGGCACCCGCGGCCGCCCCGGTGGACGACGACCATCCGGTGGCCGTCGTCCTGGCGCTGGAACCCGGTTCGGCGACGGCCGAACCGGCGCTGGTGCCCCGGCCGCACGATCCGGGGCACCTCACTCCCGCTACGCGGTGATGATCGCCGGGTCGCTCACCCCCGGCTGCCCGTTCTCGACGTGCCCCGCGAACCGCCGCAGGAACGCCTGGTCGCCCTCGGCGGTGACGGTCAGGTCGTACCAGCGGCGGCTGGCTGCGAGTTCCACGGTCCGGCACACGGTCGCGCCCGGCCGCACGGTGACGGTCGTGGGCCGTCCGCCGTAGCCGTTGGCCACCTTCAGACGGGCCGTGCCCGAGCCCTTGTTGGTGAAGGTCAGCTCGATGTCGTCACCGGTGTGGCGGGCGGTGACCTCGCAGCCGGCCGTCTTGTTCGCGCCCTTGAAGACGCGCACGAAGCCGCCCGGGCCGTGCACGGTCAGGTCGTAGGAGCCCCCGGAGTACGCCGAGTTCCAGGTGTCGGAGAGTGTCTTGCCGGCCTCGGTGGTGTACATCCAGGGGCCGTCGGCGCGGTTGCCGGAGGTGATGTGGAAGGCGGCGCCGGCCTTCGCGCCGGAGGCGAAGGTGAGGGTGAGCTTCCCGGCCGCCGCGTCGACCGAGGCGTCCACGCGCGGGGCGTACTTCAGCGGCCGGGAGCGGCGCAGGCCGCGTTCCTGCCGGGGCATGCGCGGGTCGGCGGGCGGGACCGGCTTGTAGTCCGGGTGGCGTTCGCGGTCCTGGGGCTCGTACCCGTCGGTGCCGGGCAGCGGCGCCGGGCGGGCGTCCTTGCGGGAGAAGTCGAACGCGGCGGTCAGGTCACCGCAGATGGCCCGGCGCCACGGCGAGATGTTGGTCTCGCGCACGCCGAAGCGGCGCTCCATGAACCGCAGGATCGAGGTGTGATCCAGGGTCTCGGAGCAGACGTAGCCGCCCTTGCTCCACGGCGAGACGACCAGCATCGGCACCCGGGGGCCGAGGCCGTAGGGGCCGGCCGTGTTCTTGGCGTCCCCCGGAAAGAGGTCGAGGGAGACGTCGACGGTGGACAGGCCCCGGGAGGCGTCCTTGGGCGGCAGCGGCGGCACCACGTGGTCGAAGAAGCCGTCGTTCTCGTCGTAGGTGATGAACAGGGCCGTCTTGGACCAGACCTCCGGGTTGGAGGTGAGG
Source organism: Streptomyces massasporeus (assembly GCF_014648995.1). Classification (GTDB taxonomy): domain Bacteria; phylum Actinomycetota; class Actinomycetes; order Streptomycetales; family Streptomycetaceae; genus Streptomyces; species Streptomyces massasporeus. The sequence continues at coordinate 724,689 of NZ_BMSE01000001.1, forward strand.
GCGTCCAGGACCTGGGCGATGTACCAGGCACCGTAGTTCGAGGGCCAGTTGGAGTGCTCGGAGAAGGCCTCGGGGGCGGCGATCCAGGAGATCTGGGGCAGCTCACCGGCCTTGACGTCCGCCTTCAGCCGGTCGAAGTAGCCCTCGCCCGCCTTGGCGTTCGTGCCGGTGCGGGCCTTGTCGTACCAGGGGTCGCCGGGCTTGGCGTCGCGGTACTTGTTGAAGTACAGCAGCGAGTTGTCGCCGTAGTTGCCGCGGTAGGCGTCCTGGATCCAGCCCCAGGAGCCCTGGGCGTCGAGGCCGTCGCCGATGTCCTGGTAGATCTTCCAGGAGATGCCGGCCTGCTCCAGGCGCTCGGGGTAGGTCGTCCAGCCGTAGCCGAGTTCGTCGTTGCCGAGGACCGGCCCGCCGCCGGTGCCGTCGTTGCCCGTGTAGCCGGACCACATGTAGTAGCGGTTCGGGTCGGTCGAGCCGATGAACGAGCAGTGGTAGGCGTCGCAGACGGTGAAGGAGTCGGCGAGGGCGTAGTGGAACGGGATGTCCTCGCGGGTCAGGTACGCCATGGTCGTGGTGCCCTTGGCGGGCACCCACCGGTCGTACTTGCCGCCGTCGTAGGCCTGGTGGCCGTCGGGCCAGGAGTGCGGCAGGCCCTCCAGGAACTGCATGCCGAGGTCGTCGGCGTCCGGATGGAACGGCAGGATCTCCTTGCCGTCCTTCTCCTGGTGCCAGACCGGTTTGCCGTTGTCGAGGGTGACCGGGCGAGGGTCGCCGAACCCGCGGACGCCTCTCAGGGTGCCGAAGTAGTGGTCGAAGGAACGGTTCTCCTGCATGAGGACGACGATGTGCTCGACATCCTCGATCGACCCGGTGCGGTGGTTCGCCGGAAGGGCGGCGGCACGCTGGATGCTGGCGGACAGCGCACTGAAGGCCGTGGTGACGCCCGCGAGTTGGAGGAAGCGGCGCCGGTTGACTTCGGACATGAAGGACAGACCTCTCATCCTGAGGTACGGGATGGCCGGAACGTGACGGAATCTGCGCGGAAGGAGTGTTTCAGGGACACCAAACGACAAGGAAGGGGCGCGTGACACTCATGTGAAAGTCGCCGGTACGGAGGGTGTGCCGGGGCGTTGTCAGGGGAGGGTGAGGGGCGTGACAGAGACGCAGACGGTTTCCCCGCCGACGAAACGGCCCGTTCGCCAGCTCCTCGCCGCCTCCGTGGGCAACGCGGTCGAGTGGTACGACTGGTACGCGTACACGTTTCTGGCCACCTACATAGCCACCCAGGTCTTCCCCAAGAGCGCGGACAACTCGCTGGTGCCGCTGCTGTCCACCTTCGCGGTGTTCGCGGTCGGCTTCTTCATGCGGCCGGTGGGCGGGCTGCTGATGGGCGCCGTCGCGGACCGGCACGGGCGGCGGGCGGCCCTCACCGTCACGATCCTGCTCATGGGCGGCAGCAGTCTGCTGGTCGGACTGACCCCGACGTACGCCGCGGTGGGCGTGCTCGCGCCGGTGATCCTGGTGCTGGCGCGGCTGCTCCAGGGCCTCTCCGTGGGCGGCGAGTTCGCGGCCTCGACGACCTTCCTGGTGGAGTCGGCGGGCCCCGGCCGGCGCGGCCTGTTCTCCAGCTTCCAGTACGTGTCGACGACCGTGGGACAGCTGGTCGCCTCCGGTATCGCGACGCTGCTGGTGGACACGCTCAGCGACGGGCAGATGAACGGCTGGGGCTGGCGGGTGCCGTTCGTGCTCGGGGCCGTGCTGAGCCTGGTCGGCTTCTGGATCCGGCAGGGCGCGCAGGAGACCCGCAGCGCCGAGCAGCAGCAGGCGCCGCGCCCCGGCCTGTTCGAGGCGCTGCGCCGGCACCCTCGCGAGTCGCTCCTCATCGGCGGCATCACGGCGGGTGGCACCATCGCGTACTACACGTGGACGTCGTACCTGCCGACGTACGCCGAACTCAACGCGGGCATCGAGAAGTCGGACGCGCTGCTCGCGGGCACGATCTCACTGGCCTTCTTCGCGCTGCTGCAACCGCTCGGCGGCCTGCTCTCGGACCGTTTCGGCCGCCGTCCCCTGCTGCTCTTCTTCGGCCTGGGCTTCGCGCTGCTCGCGGTGCCGCTGCTGCACACCCTGCGCGACTCGTTCGCCGTGCTGCTGCTCGTGCAGTGCGCCGGCATGGTGCTGCTGACCGGGTTCACCTCGATCAGCGCGGCCGTGAACGCGGAGATCTTCCCGCCCCGGGTCCGCGCGGCGGGCATCGGCTTCCCCTACTCCCTGACGGTGGCCCTCTTCGGCGGCACGGCCCCCTACGTCGGCACCCTGTTCAAGGAGCTGGGGCACGCGGGGCTGTTCCCCTGGTACGTCGCGGTGCTCTGCCTGGTGTCCTCGGTGGTGTATCTGCGGCTTCCGGAGACGGCTCACGCACCGCTGCGGCGGTGAGCGGAGGCGCCGTCGGGGGCGGGCTCGCCGTCCTCGCTCTTCTCGCGCGCTCCCCCGTCCTGTTCGTCGTGCGGTCCCGCTCCGTTGGGCGACCCGGCGGCGGCAGGGGCCGGCAGCCCCTCCTTGACGGCGACCCGCTCGGGATCCACCACGGCGTCGGTGGTCCTGCCCACCTCCGACAGCGTCATCTGGGCGCGGTCGTCGACGAGTCGGGTCACCAGGTGCTGTGCGGCGCCGAAGGCCGCGGCCCAGGCGAGGACCTGGGCCCTGGTGTCGAGGTCACTGAGCCCGGGGACGAAGGCCCCTCTGATCAGCAGCAGCCCCAGGAAGGCCGACAGGGCACCGGTCGGGAGCTTCAGTACCGCCGACGCCAGGGGCAGCATGTAGGGGGAATCGGTCCCCCGGATGCGGCGCAGCGAGGCGATGACGGTGAGGGCGGCACCGGCGATTCCGGCGATCTCGATGGTGACGATGTCCGTGGGGTCGGCCTTGCTGCTGGGATCGACTTTCGCCTCGCCCGGTTTCTGCACGATGTGATGCTCCGCGGTAGGGCAGACGACATCGACGTCGCGCGAGGAGCCGCTTCCGGGCGAGAAGCACAGGCTCAGCGAGCTGGGCGAGAACCACCCGTAGAGAGCCAGGCTCACCACCCCGAACAGCACGAGGACCGTCGCGGCCCACAGGATGTTGCGCAGGCTGCGTACCCGGGCCAGTTCGTCGTCCAAGTGGCTGTACGCGGCGTCGAGCGCCCGCGCCATGAGGTCCCGGTCGCTCGGCGTGATGTCACCGGAGATGATGGGACGGAGCCGCAGGGCGAGCCGGACCCGGCGGGGGTCGTCGGCGTCCATGTGATCCTTGACCAGCGCCATGACTTCGCTGGCGCGGCCCGCGGCTTCTTCGTCGGAAACCAGTTGAATCAGCAATACCTCGGCGCTGCGAATATTCGAGCACACGCCCTCACGGGCCGCCGAGCCAGACCACGGCTTCCGCCACCCGAAATCCTCGTCCGCAGCCGCACGGGCCTTTTCGAGATGCCCCCGCATTCCCTCGACGAGCGCCGTCCTGTCTCCGCGAACCCGTCTGGCGCTTTCGTGTTCCAGTTCCGCTTCGAGATAGGCGATACGAGCCCGGGCCCGAGCGCGCCAGGCCGTCCGCGGAGGCCGGCCCGACGCGAAGCCGATCATTCGAAGACGGCGGGTACGTGAAGCCTCTCCCATGACTTCCGGCCCGGCGTGCCGTCAGCGTCGTGGCCTGTGAATCCGAGCTTGCGCTGCCACATCGCGTACGACTTCCGGTCCGCCTCGCTCCACTGCGAATCGGGCCCGGCGGCGTACGCCGAGCACTCCTCCTCGATGAGGCGGAAGCCCATCGCCTCGATGACCGGGCTCGTCACGGAGGACTGGAAGAAGTCGGCGCCCGGGAACGGCTCGAAATCCCCGTGCATGGCCGGCGCGGCCACACGGATCCGCTGACCGGGATGGATGATGTCAGGATTCTCGATCTCGGGATTCCATTCGAGAATCTGATCGAGCGTCACATGATGCATGGACGCGATCTTGATGAGGGTGTCACCGCGCTTGACCACATAGAACTGCGTCTTTTCCATATGCCCAGATTAAGCGGATTCACCGTGATGAAAAAGTCGGGAATTCCGTTGCGCTTTCACTTTTTGATGCGGCAACTGCTTCCGTCTGACGGAAGGCCCGTTGCGGCGCCGGGAGAGCCGCGCCGACGATGACGGCACGACCAGAGACGGGAGCCAGCGCCCATGCCTCACATGACCGCCTTCGCCAGGAACCAGTGGTACGTCGCCGCCTACAGTCACGAGGTGGGGCGGGAGTTGCTCGGCCGGACGATCCTCGGTGAGACGCTCGTGCTGTACCGGAGCGAGGAGGACGGGACGCCGGTCGTGCTGCACGACCGGTGCGTGCACCGCCGTTATCCGCTGTCGGAGGCGCCGACGCGGCTGGACGGGGACCGGATCGTGTGCGGGTACCACGGGTTCACGTACGACACGTCCGGTACGTGCGTGTACGTGCCCGGGCAGAAACGGGTGCCGCGCACGGCCCGGATCGCCTCCTACCCGGTCGTCGAGCAGGACTCGCTGATCTGGGTGTGGATCGGCGACCCGGCCCTCGCCGACGCGCAGACCATCCCCCGGGCCCGGCACCTCGACTCCCCCGGCTGGGTCACCGTGCGCGGCATGGAGCCCATCGACTGCGACTACGGACTGCTCGTCGACAACCTCCTCGACCTGTCCCACGAGACGTATCTGCACGGCGGTTACATCGGCACCCCCGAGGTCGCCGAGACGCCGATCACCACCGAGGTCGACGAGGGTGCCGGGATCGTCCGGGTGAGCCGGCACATGGACGACGCCGAATGCCCGCCGTTCTACGCCAGGTCGACCGGCATCGAGGGCCGGATCACCCGCTGGCAGGACATCGAGTACCACGCCCCCTGTCTGTATCTGCTGCACAGCCGCATCGCCCCGGCCGGGGTGCTGCCCGAGGCGGACGGCAGCGACCCGAACGGCTTCCACACCGAGATCACGTACGCGATCACACCGTCCGGCGACGGCACGGTGTACGACTTCTGGGCGGTTTCCCGGGACTGGGCGACGGACGACGCCGAAGTGACCGAGTTCCTGCGGGGCAACAACCACACGGTCGTGATGCAGGACGTCACCGCGCTCAACCTGCTGCAGAAGACGCTCGGCACCGAACGCACCGGCTATCAGGAGCTGAGCATCAACATCGACACCGGTGGACTGGCCGCCCGCCGCATCCTCGCCCGGCTGGTGGAGCAGGGCGAGAAGCCCGTGGAGAAGGTCCGGTGACCGCTCCGACCGGCGAGGTCTACCGCATCGACTGGCTGCCCGGCACCGACACCCTGCACGGCACCTGCCACTGCGGCCGTGAGCACACCGCGCAGGACCCGGTCGAGATGTGGGAGTGGATGCTCGCCCATCCGCAGGGGCACTCCGTCGACGAGCCGCGAGGAAACAGCTCATGAGCGTGTACGAGGCCGAACTCGTCGTCGAGCGGAAGGAGTTCGCGGCCGATGGCGTGCTCGCCCTGACCCTGCGCCATCCGCTGGGCGAGCTGCTTCCGGCCTGGGAGCCGGGTGCCCATGTCGACGTCCTGCTGGAGCCCGGTCTGGAGCGGCAGTACTCGCTGTGCGGCGATCCGGCGGACCGGTCGGCCTGGCGGATCGCGGTGCTGCGCGAGAGCGCCGGGCGGGGCGGTTCGGCCCATGTGCACGAGCGGTTGGGCGAGGGGGCCGAGGTGCGGGTGCGCGGTCCCCGGAACAACTTCGGCCTGGAGCCCGCCGCCCGGTACCGGTTCGTCGCGGGCGGCATCGGCATCACGCCGATGCTGCCGATGCTGGCGGCGGCCGAGGCGGCGGGCGCCGAGTGGACGCTGCTGTACGGCGGGCGCACCCGCGGCTCCATGGCGTTCGGCGAGGAACTGAGCCGCTACGGGGGCCGCGTGACGATCGCGCCCGAGGACGAGACGGGCCTGCTGGACCTGCCCTCCGTGCTGGACGACGTGCCCGAGGGCACGCTCGTCTACTGCTGCGGCCCCGGGCCGCTGCTGGACGCGGTCGAGGCCCGGTGCCCGTCCGGGGTCCTGCGCGTCGAGCGGTTCCGGCCGAAGGAGCAGGAGACCGGCGGCGACACCGAGTTCGAGGTGGAGCTGGCGCGCAGCGGCAAGACGCTCACCGTCGCCCCGGACGTGTCCGTGCTCGACGCCGTGCGCGAGGCAGGGGTCGAGGTGCTGTACTCCTGCACCGAGGGCACCTGCGGCACGTGCGAGACCGACGTCCTCGACGGCGAGCCGGACCACCGTGACTCGGTGCTGACCGAGGACGAACGCGCGGTCGGCGGGACCATGCTGATCTGTGTGTCCCGCTGCCGCGGGAAGCGGCTCGTGCTGGACCTGTGAACCGGTCGCCCGAGCGCCGTCCCGGCCCGTAGGCACCGGGGCGGCGCTCGATCTCGTGCAGCCCTGACGGGCGGACCGGCCCGTCAGGGCGCGGCCCACAGCCCCCGGACATGCCCGAGGTGCCGGGCCATCACGGCCCGTACGGCCTCCTCGTCCCGGGCGAGCAGCGCGTCGAGGATCTCCAGGTGCTCCTCGGCCGACGCCTCCAGCCGCCCCTGTTCCACCAGCGACGTCAGGCCGTAGAGCCGCGAGCGGCGTCTGAGGTCGCGTACGACGTCGACGAGATGGCCGTTGCCCGCGAGGGCGAGCAGGCCGAGGTGGAAGCGCAGGTCGGCCTCGACGTAGGCGATGAGGTCGCCGGACGCGGCGGAGGTGACGATCTCCCGGGCGACCGGGCGGAGTGCTTCCAGGGCCACCGGGTCGGCGGTGCGGGCCAGCTCCGCCGTGGTGGGGATCTCGATCAGCGCCCGGATGTGCTTGTACTCGTCGAGCTGTTGCTCGGAGACGGCGGTGACCCGGAAGCCCTTGTTGGGCACGGTGTCGACCAGGCCCTCCTTGGCCAGGTCGAGCATGGCCTCGCGCACGGGCGTGGCGGAGACTCCGAAGCGGGCGGCGAGGCCGGGGGCCGAGTAGACCTCGCCGGGCCGCAGTTCGCCGGCGATCAGGGCGGCCCGCAGCGCGTCCGCGACCCGCTCCCGGTGGCTGGGCTTCCTGCTGCCCAGCACGGGCAGGGCGGGGGTGTGCTGCGGGGCCATGACGGTCGGGGTTCCTCTCGTGTCCTCGTACAGGGGTGTGTCTACAGGACGAACCCGGCCGGGAACGGGTCCTCGGGATCCAGCAGGTACTGGGCGGTGCCGGTGATCCAGGCGCGTCCGGTGAAACTGGGCAGCACGGCCGGGCGTCCGGCGACCTCGGTCGTGCCGAGCAGTCTGCCGGTGAACCGGGTGCCGATGAAGGACTCGTTCACGAACTCGGTGTGCAGCGGGAGTTCGCCCCGGGCGTGCAGCTGGGCCATGCGGGCGCTGGTGCCGGTGCCGCAGGGCGAGCGGTCGAACCAGCCGGGGTGGATGGCCATGGCGTGCCGGGAGTGGCGGGCGTCCGAGCCGGGGGCGGCCAGGTAGACGTGGTGGAGGCCGTGGATGGACGGGTCCTCCGGGTGGACGGGCGGGTCCTCGGCGTTGACGGCCGCCATCAGGGACAGGCCGGCCGCAAGGATGTCGTCCTTGCGTTCCCGGTCGAAGGGCAGGCCGAACTGCTCCAGCGGCAGGATCGCGTAGAAGTTGCCGCCGAAGGCGAGGTCGTACGTCACCGTCCGGCCGTCGGGGAGAGTGGCCTTGCGGTCGAGATCCACGGCGAAGGAGGGCACGTTCCGCAGGGTGACCGCCTGGGCCGCCCCGTCCTCGACGGCCACCTCGGCGACGACCGGGCCGGCCGGGGTGTCGAGCCGGATGGTGGTGACCGGCTCGACGACCTCGACCATGCCGGTCTCGACGAGCACGGTCGCCACACCGATGGTGCCGTGCCCGCACATCGGCAGATAGCCGGAGACCTCGATGTAGACGACGCCCCAGTCGCAGTCGGGGCGGGTCGGCGGCTGGAGGATCGCGCCGCTCATGGCGGAGTGGCCGCGCGGCTCGTTCATCAGCAACTGCTTGACGTCGTCGCGGTGTTCACGGAACCACAGCCGTCGTTCGTTCATGGTGGCGCCGGGGATGGTGCCGATGCCGCCGGTGATCACGCGGGTCGGCATGCCCTCGGTGTGCGAGTCGACGGCGTGCAGGACGAGTTTGCTGCGCATGTCGGTCCCCAGATTCTTGTGCGGACACGGCCTAGGTCGGGCTTTGCGGACACGACCTAGGCCAGTCCGGCCGCGACGGCCTTCTCCGTGGCGGCGCGGACCGCCGCCTCTTGCCCGGGCAGCAGGGTCGCCCGGGGCGGGCGGCAGGGCCCGCCGTGACGGCCGACGATGTCCATGGACAGCTTGATGGCCTGGACGAATTCCACTTGTGAGTCCCAGCGCAGCAGCGGATGCAGCTGCCGGTACAGGGGCAGCGCGGTGTCGAGGTCGCCGTCGACCGCCGCGCGGTACAGCTCCACCGAGGCCCGCGGCAGCGCGTTCGGGTAGCCCGCCACCCAGCCCTTGGCGCCCGCGACGGCCAGCTCCAGCAGGACGTCGTCCGCGCCGATCAACAGGTCCAGCTCGGGGGCGAGTTCGGCGATCCGGTAGGCCCGGCGGACATCGCCCGAGAACTCCTTCACGCCCTGGATGTGCCCCTCGCCGTGCAGTCGGGCGAGCAACTCGGGCACGAGGTCGACCTTGGTGTCGATCGGGTTGTTGTACGCGACGACCGGCAGGCCGGACCGGGCGACCTCGGCGTAGTGGGCGAGGACGGAACGCTCGTCGGCGCGGTAGGCGTTCGGCGGCAGCAGCATCACCGCCCGGCAGCCGGCCTCGCCGGCCTGCTCGGCCCAGCGCCGGGACTCGGCGGATCCGTACGCGGCGACGCCGGGCATCACGCGCTCCCCGCCGATCGCGGAGACGGCCGTCTCGACGACCCGCGCACGCTCCTCGGGTGTGAGCACCTGGTACTCGCCGAGGGAGCCGTTGGGCACGACGCCGTCGCAACCGTTCTCGACCAGCCAGGCGCAGTGCTCGGCGTACCGGTCGTGGTTCACCGAGAGGTCGTCGTTCAGCGGGAGCGCGGTGGCGACGAGGACGCCGCGCCAGGGGCGGTGTTCGGTCATGACTGTCCCTCCTGGGGGTGTTGCCGGGCGAGGACGCCGAGCGGCACGGGCCGGGCGAACGGGCGCTTGGCCGGGGTGGGTGCGCGGCCGGCGAGACCGGCGATCGCGGTGCCGCACATCCGGCCCTGGCACCAGCCCATCCCGGCCCGGGTGAGCAGCTTCACGGTGCGTTCGTCGCCCGCCCCGAGGTCCAGGGCCTCGCGCACGGACCCCGCGGTGACCTCCTCGCAGCGGCAGACCACGGTGTCGTCGGTCAGGTGCTCGGGCCAGTGGACGGGCGGCGCGCAGGCGGCGTCGAGGGCGGCTGCCGATCGTCTGAGCTTCGCGCGGGCCTTGAGGGCGGCCGGGGCCGGATCCGGGGCGGTGCCGTACAGGTGGGCGGCGGCCGAGCAGCCGGCGATGTGCCCCTCGGCGAGGGCCAGGGCGGCGCCGCCGATGCCGGTGGCCTCGCCGGCCGCCCACACGCCGGGCACGTCGGTGCGCTGCTCGGTGTCGACGGCCACAGTGAGGCCGTCGAGCCGGCAGCCGAGGGTCTCGGCGAGGTCGGTGTGCGGGAGCATGCCGTGGCCGACGGCGAGGGTGTCGCAGGGCAGGTGCCGTGCGGTGCCGGGCCGGACGCGCCCGTCGGCGTCGAGCGCGGCGACGGTGACGCCGGTCAGCCGGTCGTCGCCGTGGGCGCGGACGACGGTGTGCCGGGTGAGGACCGGGACGCGGTGGCGCAGCAGCCCGGCGGCGTGTCCGGCGCCCTCGGGGAGCTTGCCGGCCAGGGCGGGGGCGTGCCGGGCGAGGCGCCCCGGGTCGGTGGACTCGACGAGTGCGGCGACCTCGACGCCGGCCGCTGCGAGCCCGGTCGCCACGGGCAGCAGCAGTGGCCCGGACCCGGCCACCACGGCTCGGTGCCCCGGCACCACGAGACCGCCCTTGAGCATGGCCTGAGCTCCCCCGGCCGTGACGACGCCCGGGAGGGTCCAGCCGGGGAAGGGCAGCACGTGCTCGTAGCCGCCGGTGGCCAGGAGCACGGCGTGCGCGTGCACCTCGACGGGCTCCTCCTGCTCCGGGCCGAGCAGGGCGTGCACGGTGAAGCCGTCCGACGTGCGCTCCACGCACCACACGTGGTGTTCCGTCAGGACGCGTACGGGGCCGGCGGCGAGCCCGTCCCGCAGCCGCTCCCAGGTCCGCCACTGGTGGTGCAGCGCCTCGGGCCGCCCGGCGCCGAGTCCGGCGGCGGGCTGCCGGTAGAACTGCCCGCCGGTCTGCGCAGCGGCGTCGACGAGCGCGACCCGGACGCCGCGCGCGGAGGCCGCCAAGGCGGCGGCGAGCCCGGCCGGCCCGGCGCCGATCACGACGAGGTCAGTCCGCATGACGCGCCTCCTCGTCGCCAGTGCGGCCGCCCCGTGTGCCGGTCTCGCCGTGGGCCGTCCCGTCCTGTGTGCCGATCTCCCCACGGCCCGTGCCGCCCTGCGTGCCCATCTCCCCACGGCCCGTGCCGCCCTGCGTGCCCATCTCCCCATGGCCCGTGCCGCCCTGCGTGCCGATCTCGTCCCCCGGCCGGACCGGCACCAGGCAGGCCCGTTGGTTGGGACGGCCGTTGACGGTGACCAGGCAGTCGAAGCACACGCCGATCCCGCAGAACACCCCGCGCGGACGGCCCTCGCCCCGGGTGGAACGCCACGACGTCACCCCTGCCGACCACAGCACGGCGGCGACCGTCTGCCCGGGCAGCGCCTCGACCGGCCGCCCGTCGAACGTGACCGTGAAGGCGGGGCCGGGCCTGGCCCCCGCCAGCTCCAGCGGGTTCACTCGGCCTCCTTGGTGAAACGGTCGGGCCGGAACGGGACGAGGTCCAGGTCGGGCGTCCGCCCGGTCAGCGCCTGGGCGATCAGATGCCCGGTGCCGGTGGCGAGTCCGATGCCCGCGCCCTCGTGCCCGCAGGCATGGAAGAGCCCGGGCACCCGCGCATCGGGGCCGATCGCGGGCAGGTGGTCCGGCAGATACGGCCGGAAGCCGGCGTACGTCCGCAGGGCCCGGACTCCGGAGAGGAACGGGAAGAGCGCGATCGCGCCGGCGGCCAGCGCGCGCAGCGCCGGGAGAGACAGGGACCGGTCGAAGCCGACCCGTTCGCGGCTGGCGCCGATGAGGACCGGTCCGGCGGGGGTGCCCTCGACCACCGGGGAGGTCTGCAGCGCCGCCGAGTCGCTGGCGACGTCGGCCACGTAGTCGGCGGCGTACACCTTGTGCCGGATGCGGGGCGGCAGCGGTTCGGTGACCAGCACGAAACCCCGCCGGGGCCGTACCGGCAGCAGGACTCCGGCGCGGGCCGCCAGCTCGCCGCCCCAGGTGCCGGCCGCGTTGACGACCGCGGGCGCGTGCAGGTCGCCCCGGTCGGTGCGCACGCCGCGCACCGCACCGTCCGGGCCGCGCAGCACCCCGGTCACCTCCTGCCCGGTGCGCACCCGGGCCTTCGAGGCGCGCAGCAGATGGGCCGCCGCGAGGGCGGGCATCACCTGGGCGTCCTGCGGGTAGTGCATGCCGCCCGCGAGGCCCGGGGCCAGGCAGGGCTCCAGGTCGGTGAGCCGGTCGGGCGGCACCGGGACGGCCTCGACCCCGGCCGCGCGCTGCTCGGCGGCGAACTTCTCCAGCCCGGTCAGAGCCCGGTCCGTGCCCGCGACGACGACACCGCCCTTGGCCTCGTACTCGACGGCTTCGCCCAGCCCCTCCCGGGCCAGTCCGGCCCAGAGCCGGGCGGACAGCAGGGCCAGTTCGAGCTCCGGTCCGGGTTCCTTGTCGGAGACGAGAAGGTTCCCCTCCCCCGCTCCGGTCGTGCCGCCGGCCACCGGGCCCCGGTCCACCACGACGGTGTCCAGGCCGGCGCGGGCCGCGTACAGGGCGGTGGCGGCGCCGACCACGCCGGCACCGACCACCACGACATCGCAGGTCAGCGACTCGCTCACGTCAGTACCATGTCACACACCACAGGGCCTGGGAAGGGTGCGGACAAGGACAGGCGGACGCGCGGAGGCGGTCGACAAGGGGCGAACGCGCGGGAGCGGTCAGTCGGCCGCGGGGACGACCCTCAGGTGGGACACGGTCGCGGCGCGGCGCGTGCGGCGCTCCCGGGACGCGGAGCGGCGGGCCTCGCGCAGGACGAACGTGACCCGGGCGCAGCCCAGTTCCTCGAGCGTCCTGGACGTCTCGACGACGATCCTGCACTCGGTGACGCCCCGGCGCGGATCGGGGTGCAGCAGCGGCCGTACGGCACCGTCCTGCTCGACGGCGTCCTCGCCGACCGCGCGGATCCAGTGCGGCAGGCCGTGCCGGTAGGCGGCCTCCATGATCGGGTCCTGGGCGATGTCGCGGCGGATGGCCTGCAGGCCGTGATCGGGGCCGTACCCCTCCACGGTCCGCGCGAAGTGCGCGAGCATCGGCAGGCACCAGCTGGCCTCGTGGTCGCCGAGCACGCCGGGAGCGTCGGGGTGGAACAGCACGAACCTGAGGAAGTTGTCGCCCGGCATCGCCGTCGGGTGTGGTCCGACCTCACGGAAAAGTGACCGGAAGGCGCTGTTGGTCAGCACCACGTCCCAGCAGTGGTCGACGACGAGGGAGGGGAAGGAGACTCCCTCCAGGAGCCCGGCGTAGTCCTCCAGGTAGGCCTGGGCCTCGGGAGTCTCGGGGACGGGCCGCGGTGCCGGCCGCTGCCCTCCTGCCTGATATGCCATCGGGAGGTCACCCCTCTTGCCTGTGCGGCCTTGACGCGGCGCCCCGATCCTGCTGCCCCGGGTTGAGGCGTGTCAACTATCGTGGCATTCCGTGCCTGTTGACGGCTGAAATTGGCCACAGTTGTGGCGAGACCTGGATGTGAGTTCGAAGCACCGGCTACGCTCCGGGAAGTTCACGCCGGGGTAGGTCACGGCATCCACTTGTGAGAAGCCTGTGAGATACGTAGGAGATCTGTCGGTGACGGGTGGCTTCGTCGAGGGTCCGGGCGCCACGCCGACGGCCGTGCTACCGGCCGTCGTCTCCCGTGTCGGCGCGCTCGCCGACCGGCTCGGCGTGCCGCAGGCCGAGGTCTTCGACATCGGCCGGCTGTCCGTCGCCTCCGGGGTTCCGGATCCCGTGGTCAAGGCCCTGCTCTGCGGCCGGCCGGCGGGCGAGCCCGACGTCCAGGCCCGATTCCTGCAGCGTCTGGACCTGTTGCGCCGGACCCGGCTCAAGCCCAACGGCCGCAAGTACACCCAGCAGGAGATCGCCGACGGCGCGGGCATGTCGCGCCAGCAGGCCGGCGCCCTCATCAACGGCGACCGGCGGCCGACCATGGAACACTGCGACGCCCTCCAGAGGTTCTTCCGGGTGCACGCCGGCTTCCTGACGGCCGAGGACCCCGAGGCGCTCGTGAGCGCCCTCCAGCACACCGAGCAGGAGCTGCTGCAGAAGCTCGCCGACCGCGAGCGGGAGGCGGCCGCGGCGGCGGACGACCCGCTGGAGCGGCTGCTGCAGGACCACGGCGTGCGCGGCATCGCCTGGCGGGCCGCGCAACTGCCCACCGACCAGCACCGCGACAAGGTCGCGGAGTGGCTGGACATGCTCCTGGAGAGCGTCAAGCGGCCCGAGTCGTGACCGTGGGGAGAACTGTGGGCATCGGTAAGGAAATGCGCCGCCTGTGTGGCGAGCTGGTCGCGGAGCTGACCCTCCCCGCGCCGGCCCGGCCCGAGGAGCTGTACGCCGCCCTGTGCGACGGCATGAGCAGACGCCGCGGCCGTCCCGTCCTCTTCCGTACGGCCGCGTTCCCGCCCGGGACCGCCAGCGGGCTCTGGCTCGACATGGCCGACCAGGACCTCGTCGTGATCGAGGAACGCACCGCTCCCGAGCACCAGTTGGTGATCCTGGGCCACGAGCTGTGGCACATGAAGGCCGGGCACTGCTCCCACCACGTCGAGGGCGCGGCCGTGGCGGCCCGGCTGCTCGACGACGGCGCCGACCTCGAGGCGACGGTGCTGAAGGTCGCCGCGCGCACCCGTTTCGACCTCGACGACGAGATGGAGGCCGAGAGCTTCGGCCTGCTGCTCGCCAGCAAGTGCCGGGCGTGGCTCGCGGGTTCGTCGTCGCGGGGGCCGGTGCAGCGGGACCACCTGGCGGGTCGGATCGAGGCGTCACTGGGGTATCGCGGACCGCAGGGCTGACGGGGCGCCGCCACGGCAACGTGGTGCGGTCCGCCTCCGCCGAGCGGGCGAACCGGAGGGCGGCGGGACCGGATTGTCAGTGGTGGGCGGCAAGCTGGAGGGGCGCCACCGCCGTGCGGGGCGTGCGCGCCGCGAGGGCGCGGGACCGACGACGCCGACACGGGGAGAGCCGACCGATGCCCACCGCCGTTCTGACCGATCGTGAACGCACCGCCGTCCAGGCCTATCTGCGGCTGCTGCACACCGTCCGTGCCGCCTTCGACCTGGAGGGCAGCCCGCCGCTCGTCCCGCCCGCGGTGCTCGCCGAGGCCGAGCAGGCCCTGGAGCGCGCGGGACTGACCGGCAACGAGGAGGCGTTCTTCCGCCTCCTGGAGAACTGGTGCCCGGAGCCGGGCCCCTGACCCGGGGCGCCCCTGACCGGATCGGGAGGGCGGGAGCGCCCGTGTGGCAGACCCGGGCCGGGTTGTGCGGGACGGGGGCGGCCGTGCGGCAGCCCCTGGGCGGGTTGGGGGGGCAGGGGCAGCCATGCGGCAGACCCGGGCCGGATCGGGAGGGCGGGGGCGCCCGTGCGGCAGACCCGGCCGGGTTGCTTGGGACCGGGTCAGCCGTGCGGCAGGGCGATCGCCGTCGCGATCAGGCCCCGCCCCGCCGTCCAGCGGCCGTCGAAGTGGCCGATGCGGCGGCCGCCCACCCAGGGGCCGGGGACGAGCAGCGCCGCGCGGAAGGTGCCGTCGGCGGTGAGTTCGATGTCGGCCTCCATGAAGTCCAGCCACTTCCCGGTGAGCGGGAACCACGCCTTGTAGACGGACTCCTTCGCGCTGAACAGCAGCCGGTCCCCATGGATGTCGGGGCGTTCGGCCGCGAGCCCGCGCAGCCGGTCCGCCTCGGCCGGCAGGGCCACGGACGGCAGGACACCCTCGGGCAGCGGCCCGTGGATCTCGGCGTCGATGCCCAGGGAGGCCAGGTCGCCGGCGCGGACCAGGGCCGCGGCGCAGTAGCCGTCGCAGTGGGTCATGCTGCCGACCAGTCCGGCCGGCCAGCGGGGGGCGCCGCGCTCCCCGGGCAGGATCGGCTGCGGCGGCACACCGAGCTTCTCCATGGCGCGGCGGGCGCAGGAGCGCACGGTGGCGAACTCCCTGCGCCGCTTGGCGACCGCCCGGGCCACGAGCGCCGCCTCCTCGGGGTACAGCGGGGTGTCCGTGTCCTCGTGGCCGTACGCCTCCACGGTGACCACGGCGTCCGGCAGCAGTTCCTCGATCACCGCTGCTCGCCCTCCCTCGGCAGGATGCGCCGCAGCCGCCCCGGCGGCTGGGCCCGCTTGCTCCACTCGCGCGGATAGCCCACCGACACCTCTTCGAAGGGCACGCCCTCGTGGAAGGTGGTGCGGGGGATGTGCAGATGGCCGTAGACCATGGTGTGCACGCGGAACCTGCGGTGCCAGTCGGCGGTCAGGTCCGTGCCGCACCACATGGCGAACTCGGGGTGCCACAGCACGTCCATCGGATGCCGGTGCAGCGGGTAGTGGTTGACGGGGATCACCGGCAGGTCGCCGGGGAGTGCGGCGAGTCTGCGTTCGGTCTCGGCGACCCGGGCCCGGCACCAGGCCTCCCGGCTCGGGTACGGGTCGGGGTGCAGCAGGTACTCGTCGGTGCACACGATCCCGGTGCCCTGCGCGTACTCCAGGCCCTGCTCCTTGGTCGTGCAGCCGGCCGGCAGGAACGAGTAGTCGTACAGCAGGAACAGCGGGGCGACGGCGACCGGGCCGCCGGGGCCGTCCCAGACGGGGTAGGGGTCCTCGGGGGTCGTCACGCCGAGTTCGCGGCACAGCTCGACCAGGTGCGTGTAGCGGTCGGCACCGCGCAGGGTGACGGCGTCGCTCGGATGGGTCCACAGCTCGTGGTTGCCGGGCACCCAGACGACCTTGCGGAAGCGGCCCGCGAGCGTCTCCAGGGCCCAGCGGATGTCCGCCACGGTCTCCGCGACGTCACCGGCCACGAGCAGCCAGTCGTCGTCCGTCCCGGGCCGCATGCCCTCGACCAGGGCGCGGTTCTCCGGGTAGCCGATGTGCAGATCGCTGATGGCCAGCAGTTGTGCGGCGCCACCGGCCGTCGACGTCACCTCTCGCCCCCTCCGCGCGCACCCGGACGTCACCAAGAGATCACATCCGCGCGACGGGGTGCAAGAGCGGCCCGGCGCCGTGGCCGGAGAATTCCTTCACACGCGCGTTGCACGACAGGGCTCGCCGAAGCCGTATGATCTGGCCCAACACCACCGCTACGAACTTCCCTTTCACAGGGGCGGTTTGGTGTCCCTCCATTTTCCTGCCCGGGCACGGGCTGCTCAGCCCTGCCCGCGAACCGTGAAAGGCGGCCTGCATGGTCTCTCGCGTACGCGTCTGGCTCAACCGCACGTACGCGGAGAACGTGTTCTTCATGGATCAGCTGCGGAGAAATCCCAGCGACCGGGCCGTCGAGATCCACGCCACCCACGGCGACCCCGACTCGCCGGTGCTGGCCGCCGCCGACACCGCCGAGCTGGAGCCCGAGAACCTGTCCCCGGCCGGGTACGTCGAGTACGCGCTGGACCAGTGCGCGCGGCGCGGCATCGACGTGTTCGTGCCCCGGCTGCACCAGTCGGCGATCGTGGCGCACCGCGCCGAGTTCGAGGCGATCGGCACCGCGCTGCTGGCGCCGCCGCCGGAGGCCGTGGCCGTCTTCCACGACAAGGTGATCGCCTACGAGGCGGTCCAGGCGATCGGCGTGCCGGTTCCGCCGTGGTACCGGGTCCGCGCGGCGGACGAACTCGTCGCAGCCGTCGAGGAGTTGGAGTCCGGCGGGCACAAGGCCTGCTTCAAGCCGGCGTCCGGGGCCGGCGGGGTGGGCTTCCGGGTGATCACGCGTACGCCCTTCTCGCTGACGCATCTGAGCGGGTTCCCCAGCCCGTATGTGCCGCTCGACGTGGTGCTGGAGGCACTGCGGCAGGCCGAGGAGCCGGTCGACTGGCTGGTGATGCCGCGTCTGGAGCAGCCCGAGGTGTCGGTGGACTGCCTGACCGGCCCGGACAACCGGGTCCGGCTGGCGGTGGGCCGCACCAAGAACGGCCGCCGCCGGGGCTTCACGCTGCACGAGCAGTGGCTGGACCCGGCGCGGCGGATCGCGGAGGGCTTCGGTCTGCACTACCTGTCCAACATCCAGTTCCGGATGTTCGGCGACCGGCCGGTCCTCATGGACGTCAACACCCGCCCGGCCGGCGGACTGCACCAGCTGTCCCTGTGCGGTGTCAACGCCCCCTGGGCCGCTGTGCAGCTGGCCCTCGGCGAGGACCCGGGAGAGGTGGTGCCGCCGTTCCTGGGCCAGGACTACACGGTGGTGTCGGGGCCGCGTCCGCTGCGACCGGTGTCGCTGCCGCACCAGCGGCCGGAGACGGCGGACCCGCTGCCGGCGGTACCGGCGCCCCCGTCGGCCGCACCGGCCGACGCCGTCGGGTCGGCGGCCCAGGCGCTGCCCCTCTGAGGTCTCAGACCCTGGCGGCGATCGCCTCGCGCCACACGGGGCTGTCGACGTAGTGGTTGTCGAAGCGTTCCGAGGAGTCCTTGATCTCCTGCGGGTCGGCCTCGCCGCGCATCACCCGGCCCAGCAGCCGGAGGTAGTCGAAGCGCCCGGCGCCCGGGGTGAAGACGAACAGCACGTCGGCTGTCGCACCGGGCGCGGCGGCGAAGGCGTGCGGGGTGTTCGGCGGTACGAGAAGGAAGTCACCGGCTCGCAGCACGGTGATCTCCTCGCCCACCAGTACCTGGAGCGCGCCGTCGATGACGTAGAACATCTCGGACGCCTCGGTGTGCAGGTGGGCGGGTGCGCCGACCGCGCCCTCGGCGAACGTCGACCGGTAGGCGGTGAGCCGTCCGCCGGTGTTCCCGGAGTCGGTGAGCAGGGTCATCACGCTGCTGGGGTCGCGCGTCGTCTCGGCCTCGGCGGCGCGGGTGAGGACCGGTGCGAAGCCGCTGCTGTTTCGCGTGTCGTTCTGTGTCGTCGTCATGACATCGACTCTAGGGAGCCGGGCGACCCACGGCAGGGGGCACTTCGGTGCCGTGATCGTGGGTCAATTCGAGGGGTGTCAGAAGCGGCCCCCGCCCCGGTAGAGGTCCAGTTCTCCTTCCAGTTCGACGGCCAGCACCGTGGCGTGCGGGTCGACGTCGGCTGCGGACGGCGGCGCGATCCAGAGGATGCCCGGTGTCTCGTGCAGGCCGCCGGTGACCTGGTGGGCCAGTTCGGTGCCGCTGCCCAGGACCGAGACCCGGCGGACCGTGTTGAGCAGTCCGCGGACGTTGATCTCGGCCCGCGGGGCGTCGAAGAGGGTCAGGTAGAGGGTGCGGCGGTCCTTGGACAGGGTGCTCGGGCCGTAGTGGTGCCCGGGCGGGAGTCCTCGGACGGTGCCGTACACCGCTTCGGCGTGCCGGGCGATCCAGTCGCCGAGCCCTTCCAGCCGCCGGGCCTGCTCGTCCGTGATCGTGCCGTCCTCCCGCGGGCCGACGCTGAGGAGCAGGTTCCCTCCGCCGCCTATGGTCTCGGTGAAGTAGCGGATCAGCTGGTCGACGGACTTGTGGTGGTGGTCGTGGTGCTGGTGGCCCCAGGAGTCGTTGATCGTGAGGCAGAGCTCCCAGGGGCCCTCCGGGGGGATGACGGGGGCGCCCTGCTCGGGGGTGGCGTAGTCGCCCTCGCTCAGCATGCGGGCGTTGAAGACGACGTCCGGCACCTCGGAGCGGATGAGGGCGGCGAGTTCGGGGATGCGCCACTGCTCCTCGCTGCGGTCCCACTCGCCGTCGAACCACATCAGGTCGGGCCGGTAGCGGTGGGTGAGTTCACGGATCTGGCCGTCGCGGTAGGCGAGGAACCTCTCCCAGGCCTGGAGGTCCTCGAACTCGGCGGCGACCTCGGAGTAGCGGTTGTCCTCCAGCTCCGGCGGGCGGCCCGGCTTGCGGGTGGAGGCGTAGTCGGGGTGGCTCCAGTCGGAGTGGGAGTAGTAGAGGCCGACCTTGAGGCCCTGCTCGCGCAGGGCCTCGGCGTAGCCGCCGATCAGGTCACGGCCCACGTTCAGCTCGCCGTACGCGGTGTCCCACAGGGCGACCCCGTCGTGGTGGCGGCTGGTGAGGACGGCGTACCTGGCGCCGGCCCGCGCGAAGAGCCTCGCCCAGTCGCGCGGGTCGTAACGGGCGGCCGTGAACCGGTCGAGCTGGGACATGTACCGGTCGTGCGGAACGATGTCGTCGTAGAACGACCAGGACTCCTGGACGCCGTCGACGGCGTAGATGCCCCAGTGGACGAAGATGCCGAGCTTGGCGTCCTCGAACCACGGCTGCATGGCCATGCGGTCAGCCCCTTCGCAGGCGCAGGGTGAGGATCTGGAAGGGCCGCAGCGCGACGGCGACGGCGCCGTCGGTGATCTCCGCGTCCTGGAGCGGACGCTCCAGCAGGTCGGTGATCTGGGCGCCGGCGAGCGGGAACCCGGTGCGCAGGGTGCCGGTGGCCCGGCCGCCGCGGGACTCGTAGAGCCGTACGACGACATCGCCGGAGGCGTCGTCGGCGAGCTTGACCGCCTCCACGGTCACGCCCTCGCCCTCGGCCGAGACGACCGGCTCGGGGGCGCCGGCCGCGTCGGCCACCCGGAGCGGCAGGTTGAGGGAGTAGCCCTCGGCGACGGCGTCCTCGATGGTCGCGCCGGGCAGCAGCGCGTAGGTGAAGCGGTGGCGGCCCTGGTCGGCCTCGGGGTCCGGGATGCGCGGGGCGCGGACCAGGCTGAGGCGGACGGTGGTCGTGGTGCCGCCGTCGTCACGGACGGTGCGGGAGACGTCGTGGCCGTAGGTCGAGTCGTTGATGACGGCGACGCCGTAGCCGGGCTCGGCGAGGTGCACCCAGCGGTGGCCGGAGACCTCGAAGCGGGCCGACTCCCAGCTGGTGTTGGTGTGGGTGGGGCGCTGGATGTGGCCGAACTGGATCTCGGCGGAGGAGTGCGGGGCGCGGATGTCGACGGGGAAGGCCGCCTTGAGGATCTTCTCGGTCTCGTGCCAGTCGATGTCCGTCTCGATGTCGATGCGGGGGCTGCCGGCGCGGACGGTGATCGTCTGGGTGATCGTGGAACCGTTGCCGAAGGACCGCTCGACGCGGATCGCGCCGACCAGCGGGTCCTGCTCGACGACCGTGACGGACGAGGCGTCCAGGAGGTCCGTGTAGCGGTTCTTGTAGTGCTTGTCGATGTCCCAGGCGTCCCAGTAGTTGGGCAGGTCCGTGTGCAGGCGGAGCAGGTTGCCCGGCTCGGCGAGCACCTCGCGGCCGGCGCGCAGGTCACGGACCGAGGAGAGGGTGCCGTCCTCGGCCACCTGCACGCGGACCAGTCCGTTGTCGAGGACCAGGCCGTCCACCGCGACCGGCTGCGGGGGTGCGGTGTCGGCCAGGGGCGCGGAGCCGCTGGCGGGCACCTCCACGTACACCGGTGTGCCGTCGGCGGAGCGGACCACTTCGGCGCGGTCGTAAGGGCTGGTGTTGAAGGCGCGGGGCGCCCCGGCGCCCAGTGCGGCCACCGCCTCGGCGGTCAGGGCGTGCAGTTCCCGGGCGACGCGGGCGTACTCGGCCTCGGCCTCACGGTGCACCCAGGCGATGGAGGAGCCGGGCAGGATGTCGTGGAACTGGTGCAGCAGCACCGTCTTCCACAGCCGGTCCAGCTTCTCGTGCGGGTAGCTGTAGTCCGGCGCGTGCAGCGCGGCCGTGGTCGCCCAGAGTTCGGCCTCGCGCAGGAGGTGCTCGGAGCGGCGGTTGCCCTGCTTGGTGCGGGCCTGGGAGGTGTAGGTGGCGCGGTGCAGCTCCAGGTAGAGCTCGCCGACCCACACGGGCGCGTCCGGGTACTCCTCGCGGGCCTTGGCGAAGAACTCGTCGGGGTGTTCGACGACGACCTTCGCGGAGCCCTCCAGGTCGGCCAGCCGGCGGGCCCGTTCCATGATCTCGCGGGTGGGGCCGCCGCCGCCGTCGCCCCAGCCGAAGGGGGCCAGGGAGCGGGAGGCGCCGCCCTTCTCCGAGTAGTTGCGGACCGCGCGGGACATCTCCTCGCCGCTGAAGCGGGCGTTGTAGGTGTCGACCGGCGGGAAGTGGGTGAAGATGCGGGTGCCGTCGATGCCCTCCCACCAGAAGGTGTGGTGGGGGAACTTGTTGGTCTGGTTCCAGGAGATCTTCTGGGTGAGGAACCACTCGTTCCCGGCGAGCTTGGCGATCTGCGGATAGGCCGCGTTGTAGCCGAAGGAGTCCGGCAGCCACACGCCCTTGGTCTCGATGCCGAAGTGGTCCATGAAGAACCGCTTGCCGTGGACGAACTGGCGGGCGACGGCCTCGCCGCCGGGCAGGTTGCCGTCGGACTCGACCCACATGCCGCCGACGGGCGCCCACTGGCCGTTCTTGACCGACGCCTGGATGCGGGCCCAGACCTTGGGGTAGTTGTCGCGGACCCACTCGTACTGCTGGGCCTGGGAGCAGGCGAAGATGAAGTCGTCGTACTCGTCGGCGAGCGAGGTGACGTTCGAGAAGGTGCGGGAGGTCTTGCGCTTGGTCTCGCGGATGGGCCAGAGCCAGGCGGAGTCGATGTGGGCGTGGCCGACGCCGGAGATCGTGTGCGCGCTGGCGTGCGCGGGCCTGGACAGCGCCGGCTTCAGGGCCTCGCGGACCGCGGCGGCCGAGCCGGAGACGTCGTCCAGGTCGAGCAGGTCCATCGCCCGGTCGAGGGCGTGGGCGATCTCGTGACGGCGCGGGTCGTGCTCGCCGAGCTCCAGCATCAGCTCGCGCAGCACCTGCACGTCGAGGTCGAGGTGCCAGACCTCCTCGTCGAGGATGGCGATGTCGGCGGCGCGGAAGGTGTAGAGGGGCTTGTCGCCCGCGGTGAGCTTGTCGCCGAGGGGTGTTGTCTTCGAGAAGTTGTCCGCCAGGATGTCCGGGTTGGAGGCGGCCTCGACCAGGTAGTCGACGCTCTCGCCGCCCTGCGCGGGGTTGGCGATCGCCACGTACTGGTTGAGCGGGTTGACGGCCTTCAGCGGGGTGCCGTCCGTGAGGTGGACGAGGGCCTCGGCCTGGTTGCCGGGCCAGTCGCCGACGAAGCCGAGGTCGATGACGGCCTCGACGCGCCTGCCGGCCCACTCGGCGGGCACCTGCCCGCGCATGCGGAACCAGGTGGTGCCCCAGGGCGGGCCCCACGGGGTGCCCATCGAGAACGGCTCGTAGGACGCGGCGGCGGCCTCCTCGAACGGGACCGGCTCCCCCGGGGCCTGCCAGGCCTCCACCTCGAAGGGGACGGTGGCCGCGTAGACGGCGGTCTTGATGCGCTGGTCGTGAAGGCGCTGCACGCGCTCCTCGATGCGGCGGCTTTCGTCGTGCATGGGATGTCTCCAGGAAGCGGGAAGAGCGAGCAGGCGGGAAGCGGTGGGGGAAAGCGCTTACCGATCGGCGTTCACCTAAGGTACGCCAGCCCGGGGTGGACCTCGGTGTAGCCCTCGACCAGCCTGCGGGCCACGTTGACGGAGTCGACGAGCGGATGCAGGGCGAAGGCCTTCACGGCCGTCGCGCGGGAGCCGGAGTCGGCCGTGGCCAGCACCTCGCGCTCGACCGCCTTGACCGCGCAGACCAGGCCCGTGGCGTGGCCGGGCAGCGGGTCGACGGTGACGGGGTGGGCGCCGTTGGCGTCGACGAGGCAGGGGACCTCGATGACGGCCTCCGTGTCCAGGACCGACAGCGTGCGCCGATTGCGGACGTTGAGGATCAGGGTGGTGCGCTCGTCCCGGGCGATCGCCCGCATCAGGGCGAGGGCCACCTTCTCGTAGCCGCCGGACAGGTCGTCCTCGTCGCGTTCGCCGGCGCCCGCGGTCTCCCGGTTCTCGGCCATGTACGTGGCCTCGCGCTCGGCGCGGGTGCGGTCCCAGACCGTGAGGGCGGGGGCGTGCGGGTTCTTCATCTCGGCGTAGAAGCGGGCCTGCTGGTCGTGCAGGAAGGCGCCGCGGGTCTTCTCGGCCTGCTGGTAGGCCCGTACGGCCTCGCGGTTGAAGTAGTAGTAGTGCAGGTATTCGTTGGGGATCGCGCCGAGAGACTGGAGCCAGTCCGGGCCGAAGAGCTTGCCTTCCTCGAACGAGCCGAGCAGGTCGGGGTCGGCAAGCAGCCGCGGCAGTTCGTCACGGCCCGCGACGCGCAGGCCGCGCACCCAGCCGAGGTGGTTGAGGCCGACGTAGTCGATCCACGCCTCGCCCGGGTTCTCCACGCCGAGCACCCGGGCGATGCGGCGGCCGAGGCCGACCGGGGAGTCGCAGATGCCGATGACGCGGTCGCCGAGGTGGCGGGACATGGCCTCGGTGACCAGGCCGGCCGGGTTGGTGAAGTTGATGACCCAGGCGTCGGGGGCGAGCCGGGCCACCCGCCGCGCGATGTCGACGGCGACCGGGACGGTGCGCAGGCCGTAGGCGATGCCGCCCGCGCCCACCGTCTCCTGGCCCAGCACGCCCTCGGCCAGGGCCACACGTTCGTCGTTCGCGCGTCCCTCCAGGCCGCCGACGCGGATCGCGGAGAACACGAAGTCGGCGCCGCGCAGGGCCTCGTCGAGGTCGGTGGTGGCGCTCACCTCGGGGGCGTCGGGGACGTCGGCCGCCTGCTCGGCGAGGACACGTGTCACCGCCGAGAGCCGCCCGGCGTCCAGGTCGTGCAGGACGACACGGGTCACCCGGCCCTCGGCGTGGTCCCGGAGGAGTGCTCCGTACACCAGCGGCACGCGGAATCCTCCGCCGCCCAGAATCGTCAGCTTCACCGCGTTCCTCCGATTCGGCAGGCTGTGCGCGGCACGTCGTGAGAACCGGGCACGTGCCGCCTTCTTGAACTCGCTTCACGGCCCCGGGCCGGTTGCGGCCCGGCCGGTGTCGGGGGCGTGCGACCTTGCTGTTCACCGAAGGGCGGGGCCGCCTGGGCCGGGAGTCCGCCCGCTTCGGCCGGGAATGGGTTCACATCTGCACCTTTCCCACGACGACGACCTCGACGCCCGCCTCCTGAAAGGAGGCCCGCGTCGCCGCGTCGACGGGCTCGTTGGTCACCACCGCGTCCAGCTCCTCGGGCCCGCAGACCTTCGCCATGCCGTGCCCGGGGAACTTCGCCGCGTCGGCGAGCAGCACCACCTTCTCGCCGGCGTTGATCATGGCGCGCTTGACCGGCACTTCCACGACCGTCGTGTCCATGACCTGCCCGCCGGGCCGTACGCCGCTGGTGCCCAGGAAGAGCCAGTCGGCGTGCAGCTGGCGCAGGTTGTCCTCGGTGAGGAAGCCGACCAGGGAGCGGTACTCGCGGCGAACCATGCCGCCGAGCAGGACCAGCTCGATGCCCTCGTCGTCGGCGAGTTCCTCGTAGACCACCAGGTTGCTGGTGATCACGGTGAGCCGGCGGCCGTGCAGCTGCCGGGCCAGCCGGTAGGCCGTCGTCCCGATGTCCAGCAGCACCGACTCGCCGTCCTTGACCATCGCGGCGGCGCGTTCGGCTATGGCGTCCTTCTCGTTGACGCGCACCTCGGCGACCTCGGCGAAGGGCTGGTCGCCCTCCTCCACGACGGCGCCGCCGTGCACACGCGTGAGCAGTCCGTCTTCTTCCAGTTTGACCAGGTCACGCCTGATGGTGGCGGGACTCACCCCCAGTTGCTCCGAGAGGTCGGTCACGGCCGCGGGCCCGCCGGCGCGCAGGGCCCGCAGGATGAGTTGGTGTCGTCGTTCTGCCAGCACGGCCGGAACACTACTCGTCATCTTCAATCATTTCTATGCTCAGTTCTGCTCGGGTATTGACCAATCTCTCTGGGCGGCGCACGATTCCGGCCAGAGAAATGACGAGTTTTGACGATCTCCGTCGAAGCCGTGAGCGAGAGGACACATCCGTGGACGATGACCGGCCCGATGTGCTGCTGACGGGGCTGCTCTTCTACGACCTCGTCCTCACGGGCCTCGGCAAGCCGCCCACCCCGGGCGAGGAGATCTGGACCGGGGGCATGGGCTGCGGCCCGGGCGGCATCGCGAACCTCGCCGTGGCCGCCTCCCGCTTCGGCCTCAGGACCTCCCTGGCCACGGTGTTCGGCGACGACTTCTACGGCGCGCACTGCCGCGAGGTCCTGCGCGACCAGGAGGGCGTCGACCTCTCGCTCTCGCGTACCGCGGACGGCTGGCCGACCCCGGTCACCGTCTCCGTCGCGTACGGCCACGACCGGGCCCTGCTCACCCACGGACAGGAGCCGCCGTACTCGCAGGACGCGCTGATGGGCGACCCGCCCGACGCGCGGACCGCCCTGGTGCACCTCGAGGCCGAGCCACGCGAATGGCTCGCCAAGGCCGCCGCCAACGGCACGCAGATCTACGCCGACGTCGGCTGGGACCCCACCCAGGAGTGGCCGACGGCCCTGCTGGAGCAACTGTCCCTGTGCCACGCCTTCCTCCCGAACGAGACCGAGGCGATGGCCTACACCCGCACCGACAGCGCGGTGGCCGCGCTCGGCATCCTCTCCGAGCTGGTGCCGGTCGCCGTGGTGACGCGGGGCGGGGACGGCGCCCTCGCGGTCGACCAGATCACCGGCGAGTACGCCGAGGTCCCGGCCCTGGACACCGACGTCCTGGACGCGACGGGCGCCGGGGACGTCTTCGGCGCGAGCTTCGTGGCGGCCTCCCTCGGCGGCTGGCCGCTGGCGGAGCGGCTGCGGTTCGCGGTGCTCGCGGCCGGGCTGTCCGTCCGCCACCACGGCGGTGCCCTCGCGGCTCCCGGCTGGTACGGCGTCGCACGCTGGTGGCGCTCCCGGACCGACCCCGGACTGCGACGCGCCTACGGGTTCCTCGCCGACCGCATCCCGGCCGACCCCGGGCCGCCCCCGCACCACGCCCCCGTCACCCCGCCGAGCCCTCCCACCCCCTCCGGTCCCCACGCCTCCGGAACAGGGCGGCACCGACTCTCTCCCCCGCTCCCTTCCCCTCCCCCACTGCACCCCTCCGCACGTCGAACAGGAACAACAGGAGTGACCCGTGGACCTTTCTCGTAGAGGCTTCCTCCAGGCCGCCGCGCTGACCGCGGCCGCCTCCGGTCTGACCGCCGCCTGCGGCGGCGGCTCGGGATCGACCGGCGGCAAGAACGGCAAGAACCTCACCTTGTGGTACTGGGGAGGCGCACTCAGCGACAAGGTCGTCGCCGAGGCGAAGACGCACTTCAGCGGCCAGGTGAAGCTCACCGCCGCCTCCATAGGCGGCGACTTCAAGCAGAAGCTCACCACCACGCTCGCCGCCGGCGCCTCCGTGCCCGACATCACCGGCATCAAGGGCGAGGACATGGCGTCTTTCCTGCCCAACGCGGGCCGCTTCCTCGACCTGAACGACCTGGGCTTCAAGAAGATCGCGTCCCAGTACCTGGACTGGAAGACCAAGCTCGCCCGGACCGAGGACGGCAAGCAGATCGGCTTCCCGATCGACATCGGCCCCACCGCGCTCTTCTACCGGGCGGACCTCTTCGACAAGGCGGGGCTGCCCACCGACCCCGACAAGGTCGCCGCCCGGGCCGGAACCTGGGAGGAGTACTTCGCGCTCGGCACGGAGCTGCGCAGGAAGGTGCCGGGCACCTACCTGGTCAACAACATCGGCTCGGTCTTCACCATGGCGGTCGGGCAGGGCACCGAGCGGTTCATCGACAAGGACAACCACTTCATCGGCGACCAGGACCACATCCGCAAGGCGTGGACCACGGCGGTCCGCCCCTACACCCTCGGTCTCGACGCCAAGATCAACGACAACACCTGGAACGCCGCCGTCGGCAAGACCCTGACCACCGAACTCGGTGCCGCCTGGCACGCCCTGGACATCGAGCAGGCGGCCCCGAAGACCAAGGGCAAGTGGCGGGTCTGCGCGATGCCCGGCGGACCGGCCAACCAGGGCGGTTCCTACCTGGCCCTGCCCAGGCAGTGCCGGAACCCCGAAGAGGCGTTCAAGATCATCAGCTGGATCCTCAGCCCGGAGAACGACGCCCGCGGCTTCACCGACGCAGCGATCTTCCCCGCCGCACCGGCGGCCTACTCCATGCCGGCCATGACCGGCGGTGACCCGTTCTTCGGCGGACAGAAGATCATCGAGGTCTTCGGTCCGGCCGCCAAGGCCATCCCGTCCAGCTACGAGGCACCCGCCGACGCCGCCGTCATGGCGCCTTTCATGACCGAGCTGTCCAGCATCGAGGCCAAGGGCAAGAAGCCCGAGGACGCCTGGAAGGACGCGGTCGGTCAGGCCAAGCAGATCGCCCGCCGCCAGGGGGTGAACTGAGGTGTCCTCACCTCCGGTCACCGGTTCCGTCGCGGTGCCCCGGCACCACGGCGGACCCGGCCCGGCCCGCTTCCGCCCGCGGCGCACGCCGCCCGCCGGTGCCGTGCGGCCAGGGCGTCGCGGTGTGCTGTCCCACTGGCGGCAGTACCTCGCGATCTCGCCCTTCTTCCTGATCTTCGGCGTCTTCTCGTTCTTCCCGGTCTTCTACTCGCTGTACCTCGCCTTCCAGCGGTGGGACGGCCTGGGCAGCGTGCAGTTCGTGGGGCTGCAGCAGTTCCGCTTCCTGTGGGACGACCCGGTCTTCTGGCTGTCGATCCGCAACACCCTGGTGATCTGGGTGCTGTCCACCGTCCCCACGCTGTTCGGCGCCCTGGTGCTGGCGACGCTGCTGCACTCGGTGCGCCGCTTCAAGGGCTTCTACCGCATCGCCCTGTACGTACCGAACGTCACCTCGATCGTCGCCGTGTCGATCTTCTTCGGCGCGGTGTTCAGCAACAACTTCGGCCTGGTCAACGCGATCCTGGGCACGGTCGGGATCTCGCCCGTCCCATGGCTGAGCAATCCGTGGCTGATCAAGCTGGTCATCGCGCTGCTGATGACCTGGATGTGGACCGGCTACAACATGATCATCTACCTGGCCGGCCTCCAGGCCATCCCCACCCAGATCTACGAGGCGGCCAGGCTGGACGGCGCCGGGCCGATCCGCACGTTCTTCCAGATCACCATGCCGATCATGCGGCCGATCATCCTGTTCACCGTCATCATCTCGACCATCAACGGCCTGCAGAGCTTCAGCGAACCCCAGGTCCTGTTCGGCAGCAACGCCGCCAACCCGAACCTCGGCGGCCCAGGGCAAGCGGGCCTGACCACGCTGCTGTACTTCTACCAGTCGGCCTTCGTCAACAACGACTACGGTTACGGCGCGGCCATCGTGTGGGCCTTCTTCGTACTGATCATGGTGCTGGTCGTCGTCAACTGGCGTCTGGTCCAGCGCGGGAGGAAGTCATGACCGCAGTGGTCCCCAGGCGATCCCGGCGTCCCAAGGGCCTGACCGCGCACATCGTCCTCGTCCTGGCCGTGCTGGTCTCGGTCTTCCCGTTCGTGTGGACGATCGTCATGGCGACGAACACCACCGAGGACATCTACAAGAGCCCGCCGAAGCTGAGCTTCGGCTCCCACCTGCTGGAGAACGTCCGGCACGTGCTGGACACCATCGACTTCTTCGGGTCGATGCTGAACACGCTCGTCGTCGCGACCGTCACGACCGTCCTGGTCCTGTTCGTCGACTCCCTGGCCGCGTTCGTGTTCGCCAAGTTCGACTTCCCCGGCCGCAAGACGCTGTTCGCCCTGCTGGTGGGGTTCATGATGCTGCCGCTCCAGCTGGCCGTGCTCCCGCAGTTCATCCTCATGTCCGACATCGGCTGGGTCGGCACGCTCAAGGCGCTCGTCCTGCCCGCCCTCGCCAACGCCTTCGGCATCTTCTGGCTGCGCCAGTACATAGAGAACGGCGTGCCGGACGAACTCCTCGACGCCGCGCGCATCGACGGCGCGGGGTTCCTCCGCCAGTACTGGAACATCGTGCTGCCGATGATCAAGCCCGCGCTGTCCTTCCTCGCCATCTACGCCTTCGTAGGCGCCTGGAACGACTACATCTGGCCGCTGGTCGTGCTCAACGACCCCACCCACCTCACCCTCCAGGTGGCCCTGGCCCAGCTCCACGTCGGCCACACCACCGACTACAGCATGGTCATGGCCGGTGTCCTCATGGCGTCCGTGCCGCTGGTCGTGGTCTTCACGATCTTCGCCCGCGGGTTCATCGCGGGGGCCACGGAGGGGGCGGTGCAGGGGAGTTGAGGCGCACCGAAGGGTGGCGCCCCTTGAGGGGCGCGGGGAACCGCGCGACCAGCCACCGCGGGCGCGCAGCCAGGAACCGGCGGTCGGTCCCGAGCTCCTAGCAGTCACAGAGAAGGGCACCCCAGTGACGGACGTCAACACCGAGGCCCCACGCCCCAAGGTCCTCCTCGTCGGCATGGACGGCCTGCGCTACGACCGCCTGACCCGCTCGCCCGCCCACGCCCCGGTCCTGCACGCCCTGATGGCCACAGGCGCCGTCGGCACGAGCCTGCTGCCCTACGGCCGAGCGGACGACGAGCCCTCGACCGGCACGGCCTACACCGACTCCGGCCCCGGCTGGTCGAGCGTCCTCACCGGGGTGTGGCCCGACCGCCACGGGGTCACCGGCAACGATTTCAAAGGCGCCGACTACGCCCGCTACCCCGACTTCCTGACCCGCGCCGCCCGCGCCCGGCCCGGTCTGCGGACGGTGGCCGCGGTGTCCTGGCCGGCCCTGGTCCGCCGCGGCACCCTCGGCCGGACCATCGGTCGACGGGTGCGCCACAACGGCGAATCCAGGGGCTACGAGACCGCGGACCGCCGCGTCGCCCGCACCGCCCTGCGCTGGCTCACCACGTCCGACCCGGACGTGGTGTTCGTGTACTTCGGCGCCACCGACGAGGCCGGTCACGACACGGGCCCCCTCTCCCCCGCCTACGACCGGGCCCTCCTCGCCCAGGACGGCCACCTCGGGCGGCTGCTCGCGGCGATCGGCGCCCGGGCGTCGGACCCCGGCCGCGCCGAGGAGCACTGGACCGTGCTGGTCACCACGGACCACGGACACCTCGACTCCGGTGGCCACGGTGGTGACTCCCGCGCCGAGCGGGAGGTCTTCGTCGTCCTCGCCGAACCGGGCGGACCCGCCCGGCCCGCAGGCACCCGGCTCGACACACCCCGCCTCGTCGACATCGCCCCCACCGTCCTGGACCGTCTCGGCATCCCCGTGGACCCCGCCTGGGGTCTGCAGGGCCGTGTTCTGCCCGGGCCCACCGCACCGACTTCGGAATGGTCATGAACGACGCACCCCTCGATCCCCTGACAGCCCTGCGCCCCTGGGAGGCCCCCGAGGTGACCTCCTGGGGCCGGCTGCCGATGAACGCCGTCGACCGGCGCTCCGGAGCCGTCCCGCTCGACGGCGACTGGCGCTTCCAGCTGCTGCCCGCGCCGGACGCCCCGCTCGGGGAGGTCTGGTCGTCGTCGCACGTCCCCGGGGTGTGGACCATGCAGGGCACCCGCGACCTCCCGCAGTACCTGAACATCCGCATGCCGTTCGCCGAGTTCCCGCCGGACGTGCCCACCGCCAACCCGACCGGGGTGTACGAGCGTGGTGTGGACGTGCCGGCCGAGTGGGCCGGGCGGCGGATCGTCCTCCAGGTCGGGGCGGCCGAGAGCGTGCTGCTGGTGCATGTGGACGGGCTGCCCGTCGGGATCTCCAAGGACGCGCACCTGGCCGCCGAGTTCGACCTGACGGGCCTGGTGCGCCCCGGGGAGCGGGCCACCGTGCGCCTGACCGTGGTCAAGTGGTCGGACGCCTCGCACATCGAGGACCAGGACCAGTGGTGGCACGGCGGGATCACCCGCTCGGTGCTGCTGTACGCCGTCGACCCCCTGCATCTCGCGGACGTGACCGTGCGGGCCCGGCGAAACGGCGACCTGCTGGTGGAGTGCCGGGTGCGGGACGCGGGCGGGGCGCTGCCCGGGGGCTGGTACGTCAGCGGGGAGCTGGACGGGCAGCTGCTCGCGCAGGACACGGCGTTCGACCGGGCCAACGCCGAGGACGAGCGCGTCTCCGACTTCCTCGGGGAGGCACGGCTGCGTACCGCCGTACCGGACGTGCGCACCTGGACCGCCGAGACGCCCGAGTTGTACGGCCTGACCGTCCGCCTCCACCGCGCCGACGGCACGGTCGCCGACACCTCCCGGCACCGCGTCGGCTTCCGCGACGTCGAGATCGACGGCAGGGATCTGCTGGTCAACGGGGAGCGGGTGTTCATCCGCGGCGTCAACCGGCACGACTTCCACCCGCTGACCGGGCGGACGGTGACCTACGACGACATGCGCGCGGACCTCGTCCTGCTGAAGCGGTTCGGTTTCAACGCGATCCGCACCGCGCACTACCCGAACGACCCGGCGCTGTACGACCTGGCCGACGAGCTCGGCTTCTACGTGGTCGACGAGGCCGACATCGAGTCCCACGACCACGCGCACGAGATCGCCGACGACCCGCGCTACCTGGGCGCGTTCGTGGACCGGGTCGCGCGGATGGTGCTGCGGGACAAGAACCACCCGTCCGTGATCATCTGGTCGCTGGGCAAC
Source organism: Streptomyces massasporeus (assembly GCF_014648995.1). GTDB lineage: Bacteria > Actinomycetota > Actinomycetes > Streptomycetales > Streptomycetaceae > Streptomyces > Streptomyces massasporeus. Next base: position 756,533 of record NZ_BMSE01000001.1, read on the forward strand.
GAGTCCGACTACGGCGCGAACCACGACGCGGCGGCGGGGTGGGTGCGTCGGCACGACCCGACCCGGCCGGTGCAGTACGAGGGCGCGGCCAAGCGCGGCTGGGCCGATCCGGACCTGGCCTCGGACATCGCCTGCCCGATGTACGCCCCGCTGGAGGAGTGCCTCGCGCACGCCCTGTCCGGCACGCAGACCAAGCCGCTCGTCCAGTGCGAGTACTCGCACGCCATGGGCAACAGCAACGGCACGCTGGCGGACCATTGGGCGGCCATCGAGGCCACCCCGGGTCTTCAGGGCGGGTTCATCTGGGAGTTCTGGGACCACGGCATCCTCCAGCGTGTGAACGACGGCAGACCGGCCGGGCGTGGGGGCGCCGGGCTCTACGACAACGGTGTCGCCGCGCCCGGGCACCGCTGGGCGTACGGCGGCGACTTCGGCGAGACGGACCACGACGGCGCCTTCATCGCCGACGGGGTCGTCTTTCCCGACCGCACCCCCAAGCCGGTGATGTTCGAGCACCGCGAGATCGCCGCGCCGGTGCGGATCGAGGCCTTCCGGCACGAGGGCGTCGTCCTGGGCAACCACCAGCACTTCCGGGGCCTGGAGTGGCTGTCCGGCGAGTGGGAGCTGTCCCTCGCCGACGGCGACACCCTGACGGCGCCCGCTGAACTGCCCGCTCTGCGGCCCGGCGAGACGGCCGCGGTGCCGCTGCCGTTCGCGGTGCCGGAGGACGGCGGCGAGGCGTGGCTGACCCTGCGGGTCACGACGGCCGGGGACGAGCCGTGGGCACCGCGCGGCACGGTGGTGTGCCTGCCGCAGGTCCGGCTGCGGGCAGCGCTCCCGCCGGCGCACACCCGGGTCCCGGACGGCACGGTCGAGGTCGGCGAGGACGGACTGCTGGTCCATCCGCTGCTGACGGCCGCGCCCACCCTGTCGCTGTGGCGGGCGCCGACCGACAACGACGCACTGGGCGGCATGGCGGACCGCTGGCGGGACTGGGGGCTGGAGGCGCCCATCCGCGAGGTCGTCTCCGTACGGCGGTCTCCCGGCCGGGTCGCCGTGGTGTCCGACTACCGCTGCGCGGGCGGGACCGTCCGGCACGAGCAGGTGATCACGGCCGTGGACGGCGGGCTGATCGTCGACGAGAGCGCCGAACTGCCCGAGGCGCTGCACGACGTGGCCCGGGTGGGGACCGTGTTCGAGACGGTCGCCGGGCTGAACCTGCTGGAGTGGTTCGGGCAGGGCCCCTGGGAGTCGTATCCGGACCGGGCCGCGGGCGCGCCCGTCGGTCACCACCGCCTTCCGGTCGACGAGCTGTTCACGCCCTATCTGCGGCCGCAGGAGAGCGGCGGGCGGCACGGCGTACGGCGGTTCACGCTGTCCGCACCCGACGCCACCGGCCTCGCGGTGCGGCTGGACCGGGCCCGCCAGGTCTCCGTGACCCGGCATCGCGCGGCCGATCTCGCCGCCGTCGCGCACCATGACGAACTGGTGCCGCGGGCCGGGTGCGTGGTGCACATCGACGCGGCGCACCGCGGACTGGGCACGGCCTCCTGCGGGCCCGACACCTTCGCTTCCTACCTCGTCGCGGCAGGCGTCCACCGCTGGAGCTGGACCCTGCGCGTTCTCTGAGTTCCTCCCCTCTCAGTCACCTCATGGAGCACCCGTGTGCACTTCGCATGACCACGACCTGGGCGAGGCGCCCCAGGCCGGTGCCGGACGACGCGGTTTCCTTCGCGCGACGGCGCTGCTCGGCGCGACCGCGGCGGCGGTGACCGCGCTGCCCGCCGCCACCGCCCAGGCGGCGGCCTCGTCGTGGCGCCCCGACCCGCGCAGCCGCCGCTTCACGCTCGCGGTGATGCCGGACACGCAGTACCTCTTCGACGGGCCGAGCATCGACAAGGCGCCGGTCGAGGCCTCGCTGCGCTACCTGCTGGAGCACGGCCGGGAGGAGAACATCGTCTTCCTGTCCCACCTCGGTGACCTCACGCAGAACGGCGCGAAGGAGGAGTTCGCCGCGATAGGTGAGGCGTTCCGGCTGCTGGACCGGCGGGGCGTCGGCTACAGCGTCCTGGCCGGCAACCACGACGTGAAGTCGTCGACGACCGACCAGCGCGGCAGCACCCCGTACCTGGACGCCTTCGGGCCGCGGCGGTTCGAGGAGCAGCGGACGTTCGGCGGGGCCTCCCCGGACGGCTACAACTCCTTCCACCGGTTCGAGGCGGGCGGCCGGGAGTGGCTGGTGCTCGCCCTGGACTGGCGGCTGTCGCCGCAGGGTTACGCGTGGGCCAAGGGCGTACTGGCGAAGCACCCGAAGACGCCGGTGATCCTCACGACGCACGAACTGGTCGTCGAGGACGACACGTTGTCGGACTACGGGCAGCAGCTGTGGGACCAGCTGATCGAGGACCACGACCAGATCTTCCTGGCCCTGGGCGGGCACTACTGGCCCGCCGCCCGCGCGACCCGGAAGAACGCGGCCGGGCACGACGTCCATCTGCATCTGACGAACTACCAGAACCGCTACTTCGGCGGCGCGGCGATGATCCGCCTCTACCGGTTCGACCTGGACCGCGGCGTGATCGACGTGGAGACGCTCTCGCCGTGGATCCTGGGCCGGGCGGCGAAGGGGCTCAACGAGCTGGAGCGGCAGGAGATGGAGCTGAGCGGCGACGCCGACCGCTTCTCCGTCGAGATCGACTTCCAGAAACGCTTCTCCGGCTTCGCGCCCGTACCCGCACGGCCGGCTCGGCCCGTCTCGACGATGCTGCTGCCGGGCACGGTGGCGTACTGGCGTTTCGAGAAGCCCGTGGACGGGAGGGTCCGCGACCTGTCCGGGCGGGGCAACGACCTCTCCCCGGTCACCGTCGGCGGCGGCGCGCTGGGCTGGTCGGCCGACCACCACCCCGACCAGCCGGGCCACGGCAGCCTGGAGTTCCAGGGCTTCAAGTCCCCGTTGAAGGGCGCGTATCTGAGGACGGTCGACGGCGCCCCGCTCAACGCGGCGACGTTCGGGGACGGTTACACCATCGAGGCGTTCTACCGGCTGCCCGCCGACTGGGACCCGGACCACAACGCCTGGTCGGGTCTGGTCTCCCGCACGGGCACGGGCGGCGCCGCCGGAAAGACCGCCGACGACCCGGACGAGCCGCTGGCCACACTGTCCCTGTCCAACGACCGTGAGCCGCAGTGGGCGATGCGGCCGCTCGACCAGCAGGGCATCGCCACCAACTGGGGCCAGGAGACGCCGCTGGAGACCTGGTGGCACCTCGCGGTCGTCAACGACGGCAGGCACACCACGCTCTACGTCGAGGGCTGCCCGGTGCTCCGCAACCCGAAAGCGCCCTCCGTCGGGATCACCTCGGTGGGAGGGCCGTGGCTGCTGGGCGGCTACACCTACGCCGACAAGATCGACCAGATCTTCCACGGCCGCCTCGGCGACGTCCGGATCGCCGCCCGGGCACTGCCCGTCTCGTCCTTCATGACTCACTGACTGGGATCACCATGACCGAGCAGCAGCTCCCCTCCTGGGCGGACCCCTCCGTCTCCCCCGCCGACCTCGACGCCCAGGGCGTGTCGCGGCGTGGACTCCTGCGCCGCGCGGGCCTGTTCGGCGCCGCGTTCGCCCTCGGGTCCGCCGCCACCCCCGCTTTCGCCTCCGCCGAGAAGCGGGGCTTCGGCGGCGAGGACCCGCGCCTGGCCTACCTGGTCGGCGACCACCATGTGCACTCCGTCTACAGCCACGATGCCAAGTACACGTTCTCCCAGCTGGCACGGGCAGGCGCCGAGTACGGCCTGGACTGGATGGTGTTCAACGAGCACTCCAACTTCGGGCACGCGTACTACGGGGCCGAGTTGGAGCACGCCGAGATCGTCAAGGCGCGTGCCCGGAACCCGCGCCAGCTGATCTTCCAGGGCCTGGAGTGGTACATCCCGGCCGCCGAGCACTGCACGGTCTTCGCGGCCCCCGGCCCCCACGAGACCGATCTGCTCACGCAGTTCGAGCTGGCCTACGACGGCAAGCTGCTCGGCTACACCGAGGGCTCCGCCGGTGCGGCCGACACCGCCCGCAACGAGGCGCACGCGGTCAGGGCGATCGAGTGGCTCGCGCAGCAACGCCGTTCGGGATATGTCGACGACGTCCTCGTCATCGCCAACCACCCGCTGCGCCTCGGCATCGACTCGCCGCACGAGATGCGCGCCTGGCGGGATGCGGCCCCCGAGATCATGATCGGCATGGAGGGCGCGCCGGGCGCCCAGGGCGCGGCGCTCCCCGGCTGGCGGGGCAGCACGTCCATTCGCGGCGAGTACGAGAACAAGCCCTCGGCGCAGTCCTGGCCGGGGTATCCGCCCGAGGCGTACGTGACGTACGGCGGCTTCGACTGGGCTACCGCGACGGTCGGCGGGCTGTGGGACTCGATGCTGGCCGAGGGCAGCCTGTACTCGGTCACCACCAACTCCGACAACCACCGCACGGTCTTCGACACCTGGAAGAACGGCGACTGGCCGGCCGGGCAGAACTTCGACAACACCGGCAGGCTCCCCGACCCGGTGAACACCGACACCCCGCAGCCCGGCAGCGACTTCTGGCCGGGCGAGTTCAGCCGCACCCACGTCGGGGTGACCCGCTACGGCTACCGGTCGGTGATGGCGGGCCTGCGCGCGGGCCGTGTCTGGCTGGACCACGGGCACCTGCTCGACGGGCTCGACGTCCGGCTGAAGCGGGACTGCGACGCCGGGCGCGGTGTCACGCTGGGCGGCAGGCTGCGGGTCCGCAAGGGTGAGCGGATCACGCTGTACGTCACCGTCACAAGCGCCTCCCGGCCCAACCCCCAGGGGATCCTGCCCGAGTTGGCGCACGTGGACGTGATCCGGGGCGCGGTGCGCGGTCCGGTGGCCGACCGGGACAGCTGGCGGGCGCCGGACACCAGGGTCGTACAGACGAAGGACGTGGCCGGCCGCAAGGGGACGTACACGCTGCGCATCCCCCTCACCGCCGGGGACGAGTCCTTCTACGTCCGGCTGCGCGGCAGTGACGGCAACCGCCATGGCGCGGGGTACCTCGGTGCCTCCGTCGACCCGAACGGGCCGATCCCGCACGAGCCCGGGAACGGTGACCCGTGGGCGGACACGTGGTTCTATTCCAACCCCGTGTTCGTCGATGTCGGGGGTTCCTGACTCCGGGTCCCAGCAGGTCACGGAGTGATCCGGCGGAGGTACGGTGGGCCGCGTGACCGGTGAAGAGTCGCTGCGGCCCCAGTCCCTCATGCTGACGTTCCTGGGCGACCAGGTGCTCGGCCGCGACGTGTGCGTGTACTCGGGCAGCGTCATCGACGTGTTCGCCCGCGCCGGGATCGGCGAGCAGGCCACGCGCTCCACGCTGAGCCGCATGGTGGGCCGTGACCTGCTGCGCCGGCAGCGCGAGGGCCGCCGCATGTACTTCGGGCTGACCGAACGCTCGGAGGCGGTGCTGCGCGACGGCGAGCAGCGCATCTGGCAGACGGGCGCCGTCAACCGGCACTGGGACGGCACCTGGACGCTGCTCGGCTTCTCCCTGCCGGAGTCCTGGCAGCGCCGGCGCCACGACCTGCGTTCCCAGCTGACCTGGAGCGGTTTCGGCCCGCTGTTCAACGGCCTGTGGATCGCCCCCGGCGAGGTCGACGTGTCGGCCCTGGTGGCCGAGCTCGGCCTGTCCGCCCATGTGAAGGTGTTCCGGGCGCACGCGGACACCGGCACGGACATCGGCCAGATGATCGAGGAGACCTGGGAGCTGTCCGACCTGGCCGGGCACTACCAGGGGTTCGTGGGGCGCTGGCAGCCCTGGGAGGACGCCCTGCCGGACGCCGGCGACGCCCTCGTGCTGCGCCTGCGCCTGCAGACGGAGTGGCTGCAGATCGTCCGGCGCGACCCACGGCTGCCCGTCGGGCACCTTCCGGACGACTGGCCGGCGGAACAGGCCGAGAAGACGTTCCGGACCGTGCACGAACGGCTCTCACCGCTCGCCCACGAGGCCTCGGAACGCCTTCTGGACCTGGTGCCGGCGCGGCCTCAGGCGTAGAACCGCGACAGGCTCTGCAGCACCGCGGCCGGCTTGGTGGCGCCCTCGATCTCGATGGCACCCTCGACGGTGATCTGCACACCGCCCGGCACCTCCTCGACCTCGGCGAGCTTCGCCGTCAGGCGGATGCGGGAGCCGACCTTGACCGGTGAGGGGAAACGCACCTTGTTGAGGCCGTAGTTGACCTTCGTCGTCACGCCCTGGACGTCCAGCAGCTCGGTGAACAGGGGGATGAAGAGGGAGAGCGTGAGGTAGCCGTGCGCGATGGGGGCGCCGAAGGGGCCCTCCTTCGCGCGCTCGGGGTCCACGTGGATCCACTGGTGGTCGCCCGTGGCGTCGGCGAAGGTGTCGATGCGCTCCTGCGTCACCTCGATCCAGTCGCTGGTGCCGAGGTCGCTGCCGGCGAGCTTCTTGAGTTCGTCGAGGCCGTTGACGGTGATGCTCATGCGGATCCTTAACTCTTGCCGTAGCGGGTACGGACGCGGGACTTGAGGAGCTTTCCGGAGGCGGTGCGCGGGAGTTCGTCCGCGAGGACCACCGACTTCGGGATCTTGTACTTGGCGAGGCTGCCCGCGAGGGAGGCGAGCACCTCGTCGGGGTCGAGGGCGGCGCCCTCGCGGGGCACGACGACCGCGCGGGGCACCTCGCCCCACTTGTCGTCCGGCACCCCGATCACCGCGCACTCGACGATGTCGGGGTGGGCGAGGAGCCGGTCCTCGATCTCGGCGGGGTAGATGTTCTCGCCGCCCGAGATGATCATGTCCTTGATGCGGTCGACGATGTGGACGTAGCCGTCCTCGTCGACCTGGGCGGCGTCCCCGCTGCGGAACCAGCCGTCCGCGAAGGAGGCGGCCGTCTCCTCGGGCAGCCCCCAGTAGCCGGGCATGACGTGCGGGCCGCGCACCACGACCTCGCCCACCTCGCCGGTGGCGACCGGCGACAGGTCCGGCCGTACGACGCGGACGTCGCTGAAGAAGTGCGGCACGCCCGCGGATCCCGCCTTGGCGACGGCGTGTTCGGCGTCGATGAAGAGCGTGCCGGGAGCGGCCTCGGTCATGCCGTAGCCCTGGAGGAAGGTCAGGCCGCGCTCCTGGTACGCCTCGATCAGCGGGGTGGGGACCGGGGAGCCGCCGCAGGTGAGGATGCGCAGCGAGGAGAGGTCCGCGTCCGGCCAGCGCGGGTGGCGGGCCACCTGGTCGAACATCGTCGGCACGCCGAACATGAAGGTGATGCGGTGGCGTTCGACGAGGTCGAGGGTGGCGTCCGCGTCGAAGGCGTCGACCAGGACGCAGGTGCCGCCCTTGAGCAGGACCGGCAGGGTCAGCATGTTCAGGCCCGCCGTGTGGAACAGCGGGGCGGAGACCAGGGCGCGTTCGTCGGCGATCAGGTCGGTGTCGACGAGGACGTTGACCGCGTTCCAGGTGAGGTTGCCGTGGGTGAGCATGGCGCCCTTGGGGCGGCCGGTCGTGCCCGAGGTGTACATGATGATGCAGGTGTCGTCGGCGCCGACCGGTTCGTCGATCGGCTCCGCGGGCGCCTCGGCGACGGCCGCCTCGTACTCGCCGCCGACCTCCAGGTAGACGCGGACGTCCGTGCTGCCGGGCAGGCCGGCGACCAGACCGGCGTAGGACGGGCCGTAGACGAGGGCCCGGGCGCCGGAGTCGGCGAGCTGGTAGGCGATCTCGGGGCCGGCGAGGCGGATGTTGAGCGGGACGAAGACCGCGCCGAGCGTGCCGGCCGCGAACAGCGTCTCCAGGTAGGAGGGGTGGTTCGGGCCGAGGTAGGCGATGCGGTCGCCGCGGCGCACGCCCCGGGCGCGCAGGGCGTGGGCCAGTCGGGTGGTGCGGGTGTGGAGGGCGCCGTAGTCGGTGGCCGACTCGCCGTGGATCAGGGCGGTGCGGTGCGGGGTCTTGCGGGCCCGGCGTGCGGGCCATGACCCCAGTCCCTCGTTGCGCATGTCACGCCCCTTACGGTTTCGTCAGCCCGAGCAGGCGGGCCGCGTTCTCCTTGAGGATCTTCGGCCGGACCTCGTCCTTGATCGTCAGCTTGCCGAAGTCGGCGAGCCAGCGGTCGGGGGTGAGGACGGGGAAGTCGGAACCGAAGAGCACCTTGTCCTTCAGCAGCGTGTTCGCGTACTGCACGAGCTGCGGCGGGAAGTACTTCGGCGACCAGCCGGACAGGTCGATGTGCACGCCCGGCTTGTGCGTCGCGACGGCCAGGGCCTCGTCCTGCCAGGGGAAGGACGGGTGCGCCAGGATGATCTTCAGGTGCGGGAAGTCGGCCGCCACGTCGTCCACGTGGAGGGGGTTGGAGTACTTCAGCCTGATCCCGCCCCCGCCGGGGACTCCGGCGCCGATGCCCGTCTGGCCGGTGTGGAAGAGGGCGATGGCGCCGGTCTCCTCGATCACCTCGTACAGGTCGTACGCCACCGCGCGGTCGTTGGGGAAGAAGCCCTGGATGCTGGGGTGGAACTTGAAGCCCTTCACCCCGTACTCCTCGACCAGGCGGCGGGCCTGCTTCACTCCCGCCTTCCCCCGGAAGGGGTCGACGGAGGCGAAGGGGATGAGGACGTCGGCGTTGGCGGCGGCCGCCTCGGCGACCTCCTCGTTGGGGACGGGCGGGGTGCCGGTCGCGGACTCGGCGTCGACCGTGAAGATCACGGCGGCCATGTTCCGCTCGCGGTAGTACGCGGCCGTCTCCTCCAGGGTGGGCTTTCGCTTGCCCTCGACCTTGAAGTACGCCGAGGAGGCGTCGTGCAGGTCCTCGTCGAGGGAGGAGTGGCCCTTGGAGGAGACCTCGGCGTGGGTGTGGACGTCGATCGCGACCAGGTCGTCGACGTTCATCGAGCGGTCCATCACGCCTCCGGGAACTTCGGCGCCGGGATGCCGACCGACTGGGGCTCGGCACCGACCGAGGTGGGCCAGGCGTCGGCCAGCGTGTCGGGGGTCCAGCCGCCGTCGGCGTAGGCCGCCCTGATCTCCTGCGGATGCGACCAGAGTGCCACCTTGTCGCCGCCGATGCCGATGGCCTGGCCGGTGACGCCCCGGGCGGCCTCGGAGGCGAGGAACGGGACGAGGGCGGCGCAGTCCTCGGGGGTGCCGAAGCCCTCCCCCTTGCGCAGGAAGTCCGGGAGCGGCTCGCCGCTCCTCATGGCCTCGATGTACGGGGCGAAGGCCGGGATGGTCTCGGTCATCGCGGTGGCCGCGACCGGCACGATCGCGTTGACCGTGATGCCGGCGCGGCCCAGCTCCATCGACCAGGTACGGGCCATCGCCGCGATGCCGGCCTTGGCCGCGGCGTAGTTCGTCTGGCCGAAGTTGCCGCGCTGGCCGGCCGGGGAGCCGACCAGGATCAGCGAGCCGCCCTCGCCCTGCTCGCGCATCCGCACAGCGGCGGCGCGGGCGCAGGTGAAGGTGCCCTTGAGGTGGGTGGTGATCACCGCGTCGAAGTCCTCGTCGGTCATCTTCCACAGGACCTTGTCGCGCAGGATGCCCGCGTTGGTGACGAGCACGTCGAGCCGGCCGAACTCCTCGACCGCGCGGTTCACCAGCCGCTCGGCGGCCTCGGAGGTGCCGACCGGGACGACCTCGGCGACGGCCCTGCCGCCCGCTTCCACGATGGACTTCACGGCCGCCTCGGCCACCGCCTCGTCGACGTCGTTGACGACCACGGACGCGCCGTGGGCGGCCAGGGCGTGGGCATAGGCGAGGCCGAGGCCGCGACCGCTGCCGGTGACGACGGCGACCTTGCCGGAGAGATCGATGCTGGGCACGAGCGGGTCCCTTCACGCGGTTTCACTGCGCGTCACACGGATTCGACGCGGGTCACACGGGTTCGACTGCGAGATCGAAGCTAAGAGCAATAATTGTTGACGTCAATAGTTGTTGCCGACCTGTGGGTGCGGGATGCTGGAATCAGCAGGAAGCAGCACCGAGCACAGGGAGCCCGCCATCACACGCGAGAACGTCACCGCGAAGCCCATCGACGCCCACGAGCCGTGGATGCGCGGCCTGCACGCCGACACGGGCTACCTGCTGTACCGCCTGGGCCTGCGCTCGGGACAGCTCTTCAACGCCTGCCTCCAGGAGTCGGGCCTGCGCCTGCGCCACTACGCGGTGCTGCGCTTCCTCGCCGGCACCGACGGCGCCCTGCAGCGCGAACTGAGCACGCGGCTCGGCTACGACCCGAGCGCGATCGTCGGCCTGGTCGACGACCTGGAGAAGCTGGGCTTCGCCGAGCGCCGCCCCTCCCCGGACGACCGTCGCAGCCGGATCGTCGTGCTGACCGACAGCGGCCGCGACTTCCTGCGCGACACCGACGAGGCCGGCCTGCGCGTGACCGGCGAACTGCTGGGCCCGCTGGACCCGGCCGAACGGGAGTCCCTGCACGCGCTGCTGCTGCGGATCGCGGAGGACGGCCTGAACTGATGTTGTGCAAATGATTGACGGCTGCACGATAGATGCATAACTTCACGGACCAACCGCGCCCCGTCCCCAGGGAGCCCACCGTGCAGCCATCCCCGTCCGTTCCCCAACCCTCCTCCGATTCACGGCAGTTGCGCCGCGTCGCCGTGTCCGGCCTGCTCGGCACGACTGTCGAGTTCTACGACTTCCTCGTCTACGGCACCGTCGCCGCACTCGTCTTCGGCGAACTGTTCTTCCCGCGGGCCGACCCGGCGGTCGGCACCATCGCCGCGTTCGGCACCTTCGCCGCCGGCTATCTCGCCCGGCCGCTCGGCGGCATCCTCTTCGGGCACTTCGGCGACCGGCTGGGCCGCAAGTCGATGCTGCTGCTGACCATGGTGCTGATGGGCTCCGGCAGCTTCCTCATCGGCCTGCTGCCGACCTACGACGCGATCGGCGTCTGGGCCCCGGTGCTGCTCGTCGCCCTGCGCGTGGTGCAGGGCATCGCCATCGGCGGCGAGTGGGGCGGCGCGATGCTGATGGTCGTCGAGCACGCCGAGCACGCGCGGGGCTCCCGGCGCGGCCTGTGGTCCAGCTTCACCCAGCTCGGCGCCCCGCTCGGCTCCGTGCTGTCGGCCGGTGTGGTCACCCTCGTCGCCACCCTGCCGGACGACGAGTTCCGCTCCTGGGGCTGGCGGGTGCCGTTCCTGCTCAGCATCGTGCTGCTCGGCGTCGGCCTGTTCGTGCGTCTGAAGGTCGCCGAGAGCCCGCTGTTCGCACAGGTGAAGCGGGAGCCGGTGGACCGGCCGCCGATCGTGGAGGTGCTGCGCCGCCCGAAGCCCGTGCTGCTGGCCGCCTGTGTCGGCATCGGCGCCTTCACCGCCCAGTCCCTGCTGACCAGCTTCATGATCTCCTACGCCGTCGACGAGGGGTACACCCGCCCACAGGTGCTGACCGCCGTCACCGTCGCCTCCTGCGTGGCCCTCGTCGTGCTGCCCAGCGCGTCCGCGCTGTCGGACCGCGTCGGCCGCAGGCCCGTCGTCCTCGCCGGAGCCGTCGGTTCGGCGGCGCTCGCCTTCCCGGTGCTGGCCCTGGTCGACTCCGGTTCCCCCGGCCTGCTGATCCTCGCCCTGGCGCTCGGCCACGGCGTCGCCCAGTCCACGATGTACGGGCCGCTGGGCGCCCTGCTCACCGAGATGTTCGGCACCCGTGTCCGCTACACCGGCGCCTCCCTCGGCTACCAGGGCGCGACCCTGATCGGCGCCGGCTTCTCCCCGCTGATCGCCGGCAGCCTCCTGGCCTCCTACGGCGGCGGCAGCACCCCGGTGTCACTGCTGCTGTGCGCGGGCGCCGCGATCACCGCGGTCACCGTGTGGCGGCTGCGCGAGACGCACACGGACGCCCTCGAATCGCCCGCCGCCACCCCCGCCCTGGAAGGAACCCCGCGTTGAGGATCCGCCTCGCTCTCCTGACCACCTGCCTCTCCGTGGCAACCGCGCTGCCCGCGCAGGCCGCCGACGCCACCGACGCCCACCTGGAGGGCGAACTCCCTTCCGGCGCCGCGTACGTGATGGACGTACCCGCGTCCTGGAACGGCACGGTGCTGCTGTACAGCCACGGCTACGCCCCGGCGGGCTCCCCCAAGCAGGCCCAGAACACGCCGAGTACGGCCGCCCGGGACAAGCTGCTGGCCGAGGGCTACGCCCTGATCGGCTCCTCCTACGCGACGAACGGCTGGGCGATCACCGAGGCGGTGCCCGACCAGCTGGCCACGCTGGACCTGTTCACCGAGAAGTTCGGATCGGCCCGGCGGACACTCGCCTGGGGCACCTCGTACGGCGGCTTCGTCACCACCATGCTCGCCGAGCGGCACGCCGACCGCTTCGACGGCTCGCTGTCGATGTGCGGGCTGGTGCAGGGCGGCGTCGCCAACTGGAACAGCACCCTGGACCCGGTGTTCGCGCTGCGTACGCTGCTCGCCCCGGACTCCGGCATCCGGCTCGCGGGGTTCGCGGACCAGGCCGAGGCGGTCGCCGCCGCGAAGAGCCTCACCACGAAGGTCGACGCCGCCCAGCAGACCCCCGTTGGCCGGGCCCGTATCGGCCTCGCAGCCGCCCTGCACAACATCCCCGGCTACAACGACGCCTCGCAGACGAAGCCGGGCCCCACCGACTGGGGGACCCAGCAGTCCAACCAGTTCGCCGCCGTCCGAGGTCTCATCCAGAGGCCCGCCTTCAGCTGGCGGCAGGAGGCCGAGAGCCGGGCGGGCGGCAACCCGTCCTGGAACACGGGCGTCGACTACGGGGCCATGCTCGCCCGGTCCCCGCTGTACAAAGAGGTGACGGAGCTCTACAAGGAGGCGGGCCTGTCCTTGCGTACCGACCTCTCGGCCCTGGGCCGGGCACCCCGGATCTCGGCGGACCCGTCGGCCGTGGGGTGGATGCGGAAGACCAGTGTGCCGTCGGGCCGGCTCACCGACCCCCAGCTGAACATCCACACGACGGGTGACGCGCTGATCCCGGTGCAGGCCGAGAGCGCCTACCGGCGGGCGGCCACGGCCGGGGGCTCCGCGGGGCTCCTGCGTCAGGCGTACGTCGACGGCCCCGGCCACTGCACCTTCACCGCCGGCGAGACGCTGGGCGCGCTGGACGCCCTGGAAGACCGCCTGGACACGGGCCACTGGGACGTGTCGGCCGGGGCGCTCAACTCCCGTGCGCAGCAGGAGGACCCGACGGCCGGGGCCCGCTACGTTCCCTACCGGCCTGCCGACTACCCCCGCCCCTACGATCTCGCTCACCCGGGAGACGCCCGGCCATGACCGCCTCCACCGCGCCCGATCGGCTGCTGTCCGTGCTCGCGGCCTTCGACCACGAGCATCCGGCGCTGTGCCTGACGGACATCAGCCGGCGGGCCGGGCTGAGCCTGACCACGGCGCACCGGCTGGTGGGCGCGCTCACCGAGTGGGGCGCCCTGGAGCGGGACGAGTCCGGCGTCTACCACGTCGGGCTGCGGCTGTGGGAACTCGCCGCCCTGGCCCCGCGCGGCCTCGCCCTGCGGCAGATCGCGCTGCCGTACCTGGAGGACCTGTACGAGGCGACACACGAGAACGTGCAGCTTGCCGTGCGCGACGGGCGGGACGTCGTCTACACCGAGTGGCTGTCGGGGCGGTCGGCGGTCGGTGTGCACATCCGCGTCGGCGCCCGCTGGCCGATGCACGCCACCGGGGTCGGACTCGCTCTGCTGGCCCACGGCGACCCGGTGTTCCAGAAGGAGTACTGCGAGGGCGACCTCGCGTCCTTCACCCCGTACACGATCACCGAACCGGAGCGGCTGCGGCGGGTGCTGGCCGAAGTGCGCAGGTCGGGAGTGGCGGTGAGCGACCGTCAGGTCACGGAGGACGCCCTGTCGGTGGCCGCGCCGGTTCGTGGCGCGGACGGCACGGTGACCGCCGCCGTGTCGATCGTGGTGCCCCACGCGGACGCCCAGGTCCCGGTGCTGGGCCCGGCGGTGCGGGTGGCGGCGCGCGGGATCTCGCGGGCGCTGGGCTGGCAGCCCTGACCGGTGCCGGGGCTCGGCGGACGCCGTGGGTTCAGGCCTCCCGGGCCGGGGTCATGGCCCAGCGGATGGTCCGGGTCAGGGCGCGGCCGGTGGGGCGTACGGCGAGGTCCTCGACGACCGGGACCCGGGGCAGCCACAGCATGCCGCGTGCCCAGAGCGGGAGCAGGGTCACGGCGTTCGCGGCCAGCCCGCCGTAGAAGGGCCGTACGGGCAGGGGCAGGGGAGGCTGGAACAGCAGGAAACGGGCGGCTGCCCGGGCCTCGGGCGTGGCCCGCAGTTCGGGCCGGTAGGCGGTCAGGCGCTCGGCCAGTTCGCCGCGGTCGCGCGGCGGGTCGAGCGCCCCCAGCGCCTCGGCGACGCGTGCGGTGTCGGCGACGTAGGCGTCGTAGCCGGCGGCGTCCAGGGGCCGGGACCCGTAGCGCTCGTGGGCGCGCAGGAAGCAGTCCGTCTCGGCGGCGTGCACCCAGCCGAGCAGACGCGGGTCGGCCGCGTGGTACGGCACGCCCTCGGCGGTCGTGCCGCGGATCCGTTGGTGGATGCCGCGCACGTGGTCGACCGCCTCCTGGGCGTCCGTGGCGGTGCCGTACGTCGTCACGGCCAGGAAAGTGCTGGTGCGCTGCAAGCGGCCCCACGGGTCGCCGCGGAAGCCGGAGTGCGAGGCGACCGCCGCCATCGCGACCGGATGCAGCGACTGCAGGAGCAGGGCGGTCAGCCCGCCGATGAACATCGAGGCGTCGCCGTGGACCGTGCGGATCGGCCGGTCCGGTGCGAACCAGCGCGGGCCGGGCGTGTGGTGGATACGGGCACGGGTCGCGGGTCCGCCGGGTCCCGCGACGCGGCGGAACAGGGCCTGGCCCAGCTGTTCACGGACTCCGGTCAGCACGGTCGGCCTCCCTTCTCCTGCTGACCAGTGTCCGGCATGCACCGCCCGTGCGGGCGTGACGGGCCGGAGTCGTCAGGAGCCCGGTCCGGCCGCCGCGCGGTCGGCCCGGCCCCCGGCGCCGAGCGGCCCCGTGTAACGGACCGGGCCCGAAGCCTCCAGGCGGGGCAGTGCGCGGCGCGCGACGCGCAGGACCACCGGGGGCATCGCCGGGCGGATCGGCTGGGCGAGGCGCAGCCACGCCGGTGCGTAGACGGCCGTACGACGACGCTCCATGCCTGTGACCAGGCGGGCGGCGACGACCTCCACGGGGTACACGCGGCGGGCCGGCGGAGGCATGTGCAGGCGCAGTTCGCGCAGGACGTCGTACCGGTCGGCGTCGCGGATCATGTCGGTGTCCGTCCAGTTGAGGTAGGCGATGCCCACCGCGACCCCGCGGTGTGCCACCTCCGCGCGCAGGGAGTGCGCGAAGGCCTCGACCCCCGCCTTGGAGGCGCAGTAGGCGCTCATCAGCGGGGCGGCGCCGATCGAGGCCAGGGAGGCGACCTGGAGGAAGTAGCCCGCCGTGGCGAGCAGGTCCGGCAGGAACGCCCGGGCGGTCTGGGCGCTGCCGGTGAGGTTGACGTCGATCACGCGGCGCCAGGCGGCCGGGTCCGTGGCGAGGAGTGCGCCGCCCTCGGCGATGCCGGCGTTCGCCACCACGGCCGAGGGCGGGCCGAGGCGGTCCCGCACGGTGTCCGCCGCCGCTTCCAGCGCGGAGAGGTCGGTGACGTCGGCCTCCAGGGCGAGGGCCGGGCCCGGCAGGGAGGCGGCGACCGCGTCCAGGGCGGTCTTCTCGTGACCGACGAGCGCGACCCGGGCGCCGCGCCGGGCGACCTCGCGGGCCACGGCCGCGCCCACGCCGCGGGCGGCTCCGGTGACGACGATCGTGCGCTCGGCGAGCGGACTGCTTGCCATGGGCTGCCCTTCCTTCCGGCGCCGGCCCTGCCCGGAGGGCCGGGTTCAGCGCCTGGCTCCGGTGCGGTCGCGGTGGGCGAGGAGCCGCTGGGCCCCGGCGAGGCCGGGAGGCCGGTTGCGGCGCAGGGCGGCCCGGGCGGCGTTGGCTCCGGGCGCGCCGTGCACCCCGCCGCCGGGATGGGCTCCGGCGGAGGCGAGGTACAGGCCCGGCACCGGGGTCTCCGGGCGGCCGGTTCCGGGCAGGGGGCGGAAGACGAGTTGCTGGTGCATCGCGGTGGTGCCGCCGTTGATGGCGCCGCCCGCGAGATTGCCGTCGAGCGCCTCCAGGGTCGGGGGCGCCAGGATGCGGCGGCCCCGGATCAGTGAGCGGAAGCCGGGTGCGAAGCGCTCCACCTGACGTTCGACGCGGTCGGCCATGAGTTCCTGGTCCTTGGTGTCCCAGCGGCCGGTGATGCCCTCGTCGGCGGCGTCGGCGCGGATCTCGTGCGGGATGTGGGTGTACGCCCAGGCCGATTCGGTGCCTTGGGGGGAGCGGGTGGCGTCGGAGGTGGTCATCTGGCCGAAGATCGTGAACGGCCGGTCCGGGACCTGCCGCATGGCGATCTGCGCGGTGAAGCGGGTCAGCTCGTCCATGCCGTCGGCGAGGTGCACGGTGCCGGCCCGGGACGCCTGCTCGGTCTGCCAGGGCACCGGCCCGTCGAGCGCCCAGTCGACCTTGAAGGTGGCGAAGTCCCACTGGAAGCGCCGCAGGTCGTCGAGGAGTTGCGCGGGCAGGTGAGCGGGGTCGACCAGCTCGCCGTACAGGGCGGGCACCGACACGTCCGCGAGCACCGCCCGGCGGGCCCGCACCGCGTCACCGCCCGCCGTGCGCACGCCGACGGCGCGCCCGCCGCGGACGACGACGTGCTCGACGCGCTGCCCGCATCGGACCCGTCCACCCCGGGTCTCCAGACGCCGGACCAGGGCCGAGGTCAGCGCGCCGGAGCCGCCGGCCGGGACCGGGAAGCCGTAGGTCTGGCCCAGCATGGCCATCAGCCAGCCGAAACCACCGCTGCCGGCCGACTCGGGGGCGAGGTCGGCGTGCAGGGCGTTGCCGGCCAGCAGCAGCCGGCCGCCCTGGCCGCTGAACTCCTCCTCCCCCAGGCGCCGCACCGGCAGCACCAGGGAGCGGGCCATGCGCAGTCCGCCGGCGGCCCGCAGCCGCAGTGCGAGCCGTGCCGTGGCGCGGATGGGCGGGAACGGGGTGAACAGGGCGTCCAGAAGGCCGGGGCGCAGGCTCTGCCACACCTGGTGCAGCCGCTGCCAGGCCGCTCCGTCGCCCGGCTCGAAGGTGTCGAGGGACGCGGCGGTGATGTCGATGTTCCGGTCCAGGACGGCGCAGCTGCCGTCGGTGAGGGGGTGGGCCAGCACGCTGGGCGCGTGGCTCCAGCGCAGTCCGTGCTCCTCGGGGTGCAGCGAGGCCAGGACGGGCGAGGCGGCCGCGAGGGGGTAGAAGGAGCTGAACAGGTCGTTGACGAAGGCGGGGTCGACGCCCCGGTCGTGGCGTACGGCGCCGCCCGGTTCGGGCTGTTCCTCCAGCACCTCGACGCTCCACCCGGCGTCGGCGAGGACGTTGGCGGCCACCAGGCCGTTGGGGCCCGCGCCGATCACCACGGCGTCAGGCATGGCCGGGCCCGCCCGCGTCGGACCTCGCGGTCACTTGTCCCAGGCCGCGGCGGGTGCCTCCCGGGACCCGTGCCTCGGCCTCGCACAGTCTGGCCAGCATGGCGCGGTGGCGCAGCTGGATCAGCGCCTCGAATCCGACGTTGTGCAGCCGGCCGCCCGCGCCCCGTAGGGGGTGCTCGTCCACGATCACCAGGCAGTGCTCGCCCCAGGGCCGCAGCTCGATCGCGATGCGTGCCGAGCCGAGCGCACCGGCGTGGGCCTCCAGCTCCAGCAGCCTGCCTTCCTCGCAGTGGCGGACGACCGTCTCGTTGTCGAGCCGCACGGGGCCGAGGCGGACCTCGTAGCCGATTGCCGCGCCGGTGCGCGGCCACTGTCCGCGCACCGGGTGGGACTCGGAGGTGCCCACGACCCACTCCGCGTAGCGGTGGCCGTCGGCGAGGACGTCCCACACGGCGCCCGGGCCGACTCGGATCAGGTGATGACGTACGGCCACGGTGCCTCCTGCTGCCTCGGGCGGTGGTCTGCGTCCACCCCGAGTGCCCCGGTAGCCCTGGTTCAACAGCGCGGTCCTGCGGCTCGCCGACTGTCGCGCCGCAGCGTGTGAGAGCGCTCTCACACGCGCGATGCAGGCCCACCAGGCCTGCCGCGCTCCCTGCGCGTGCTCACCCTTCGGCGCCGGCCAGTTCAAGCTGTGCACTCACCGACCGACCTCGCACCAATCCCGGCTTTACCTCTTGACGACCCGGGTCGCGGGGAGCACATTGACGGCACTTTGAGAGCGCTCTCACCCTCCCGCATCCGATCCGAGAGGCATCCCCACATGAGCGACACCACCGGCACCCGGCGCAGACGGCGCCCGCTGCGGCGGGCGTTCGTCGCCGTCGTCAGCACGCTCGGCCTCGCGGCCGCCGCCTCCGCGGTCGCCACCCCGTCCGCGACCGCCTCCGCGCCGACACCCCCGTCGGGCTGGACGCAGCTCTTCGTGGACGACTTCAACGGCGCCGCCGGCACCGGCGTCAACACCTCCGACTGGCAGTACGCGACCGGCAGGGGGTACCCGGGCGGTCCCACGGGCTGGGGCACCGGCGAGATCGAGACGATGACGAACAGCACGGACAACGTCGCGCTCGACGGCAACGGCAATCTCCGCATCACGCCCCGGCGGGACGCCGCCGGCAACTGGACCTCCGGCCGGATCGAGACCAACCGCACCGACTTCCAGCCCCCGGCCGGCGGCAAGCTCCGCGTCGAGTCGCGCATCCAGGTGCCGAACGTCACCGGCGCCGCCGCCAAGGGCTACTGGCCGGCGTTCTGGATGCTGGGCGCCCCGTACCGCGGCAACTACTGGAACTGGCCGGCGGTCGGCGAGCTGGACATCATGGAGAACACCCAGGGCATGAACACGGTGTTCGCGACGATGCACTGCGGCACCTCTCCGGGCGGTCCCTGCAACGAGACCAGCGGCATCGGCGGTTCGACCACCTGCCAGGGCACCTCCTGCCAGGCCGGCTTCCACACGTACCGGATGGAGTGGGACCGTTCGACGAGCGTCGAGGAGATCCGCTTCTACCTCGACGGCGTCAACTACCACACCGTGCGCGCCAACCAGGTCGACGCGACGACCTGGAAGAACGCCACCGACCACGGCTTCTTCGTCATCCTGAACGTCGCGATGGGCGGCGGCTTCCCCGACGCGTTCGGCGGCGGCCCGGACGCCGGGACGCAGCCGGGCCACGCGATGGTCGTCGACTACGTGCAGGTGCTGTCGTCCGGCGGCGGCACCACACCCCCGCCGACCGGGAACCGCGACGCCTACGCCGCCATCCAGGCCGAGTCCTACGACGGTCAGTCCGGCGTGATCACCGAGACGACGGCCGACTCCGGCGGCGGGCAGAACGTCGGCGCGCTCGCAAACGGCGACTGGCTGCACTTCAAGGGCGTGAACTTCGGCTCCACGGCGGCCCGGCAGTTCAGCGCCCGGGTCGCGAGCGGAGCGGCCGGCGGCGTCAGCGGGCTGGTCGAGGTGCGGCTGGACAGCCGGAGCAACGCACCTGTCGGCAGCTTCGCGGTGGGCAGCACCGGGGCCTGGCAGTCGTGGAAGACCGTCCCGGCGAACATCAGCGCCGTGACGGGCACGCACGACGTGTATCTGACCTTCACCAGCGGTCAGCCGGCGGACTTCGTGAACGTCAACTGGTTCACCTTCGGGCACTGACGGCTCTCGCGAAGGGGCTCCACGCGCGCGTGGAGCCCCTTTTCGCTGTGCCGGGCCGCCCTCGGCCGCGTCGCACCCGTCGCTCTCAGCGCAGTTCCGCCCGGAAGGCCGCCGGGGTCTGGTCGGTGTGCTGGTGGAAGAACTTGGAGAAGTTCGCGGCGTCGGGGAAGCCGACCGCCACGCCGACCCGGCCGATGGGCAGTTCGGTGTGGGCGAGGAGCCGCTTGGCCTCGAGGACCACGCGCTTGTCGATGAAGGCCTTGGGGGTCTCCCCGGTCGCGGCGCGCACCGCCCGGACCAGGGTGCGGCGGGAGTAGCCGAGCGCGTCGGCGTAGGCGCTGACGCTGTGGTTGGTGGCGAAGTCCCGCTCCACGGCGTCCCGGAAGAGGGTGAAGGTGGAGTCGGAGCGCTGCCGCAGGGCCTGCGCCGCACTCGCCGCCAGGTGGGCGAGCCGCAGCAGGAACGCCGTCAGGGTGTGACGCAGAACGGCGGTGTGCAGGCTCAGCGGGAGCGTGGCCGTGTCCTCGTACTCGCGCAGCAGCTGGGCGAGCGCGGCTTCCAGACCGGCGAGTTGGGCCGCGTCGGGGCGCAACAGGGGCGGCAGGTCGTAGCGGTAGAGGCCGGTGGCCTCCACGGTCGAGCGGGGCAGGAAGCCGGGCTGCATGGTCAGCACGGTTCCGCGGTACTCGCTGCTGCGCGAGAAGCGGTGGACCTGCCCCGGGCGGATCCACAGCAGGTCCCCGGCCGTGGCCTCGTACTCGGTGAAGTCGACCATGTGCCGGACCGGGCCCGCGCCGAACAGCATCACGACGTGGAAGTCGATGCGGTGCACGCGCTCCAGGGGCGCGTCGGCGTGCCAGGTGCGGCCGGTCCCCATCGGGCCGATCTGCATGCCGACGCCGCCGACGCTGAGCTCGACCGGGAAGGGGAACGTATCGATCCCATCGCCGCCTTGGACGCTTCTGTCCACAATGTCCACCAAGTACCCCTCGTCCCGCCCCGCTCGCGTGCCCTGCTGCCGGCGGGTGTCCCACTTTCACCACAGGCTGGCACACGCCGACCTTCCGCCGTAAAAGTCAGACTTTTAATTTTGAACACGTCAGACCAGCAACTTCGCTCCCATCGAGGACTTCTTGAAGATGAGCACGCAGACAGCGGACCGCTTCGCATGGACCGAACTCGACCGGCGTGCCGTCGACACCGCCCGTCTTCTGGCGGCGGATGCCGTCCAGCGGGTCGGCAACGGCCACCCCGGTACCGCGATGAGCCTGGCTCCGGCCGCCTACACGATCTTTCAGAAGGTGATGCGGCACGACCCCGCCGATCCCGAGTGGACCGGCCGTGACCGCTTCGTCCTGTCCCCCGGGCACACCTCGCTGACCCTCTACACGCAGCTCTACCTCGCGGGGTACGAGCTGGAGCTGGACGACCTGAAGGCGTTCCGCAGGCACGGCTCCAAGACGCCCGGCCACCCCGAGTACGGGCACACCGCGGGCGTGGAGACCACCACCGGCCCGCTGGGCCAGGGCGTCGCGAACGCCGTCGGCATGGCGATGGCCGCCCGGTACGAGCGCGGCCTGTTCGACCCGGACGCCCCCGAGGGCGACTCCCCCTTCGACCACACGATCTGGGCGATCGTCTCCGACGGCGACCTCCAGGAGGGCGTCTCGGCCGAGGCCTCCTCGCTCGCCGGCCACCAGAAGCTCGGCAACCTGGTCTTCCTCTACGACGACAACCACATCTCCATCGAGGGCGACACCGCGACCGCGTTCTCCGAGGACGTGCTGAAGCGCTACGAGGCCTACGGCTGGCACGTGCAGCGGATCGAGCCGCTGGAGGACGGCGACGTCGACCCGCACGCGCTGTACGCGGCGCTGAGGGCGGCTCAGGCCGAGACGGAGCGTCCGTCCATCATCGCGATGCGCACGATCATCGCCTGGCCCGCCCCGAACGCGCGCAACACCGAGGCCTCCCACGGCTCGGCGCTCGGCGAGGACGAGGTCGCGGCCACCAAGCGCCTCCTCGGATTCGACCCGGAGCGGTCCTTCGAGGTCGCCGACGAGGTGCTGGCCCACACCCGCCTGGCCCTGGACCGGGGCGCCGAAGCACGCACCGCCTGGGACAAGCGGATCGCCGCCTGGCGGTCCGACAACCCGGAGCGGGCGGCCACGTTCGACCGGGTCAGCAAGGGCGAGCTGCCCGAGGGCTGGGAGGATGCCCTGCCGGTGTTCGAGGCGGGCAAGGCGGTCGCGACCCGGGCCGCGTCCGGGAAGGTCCTCCAGGCGCTCGGCCCGGTCGTCCCCGAGCTGTGGGGCGGCTCCGCCGACCTGGCCGGCTCCAACAACACCACCATCGACAAGACCAGCTCGTTCCTCCCGGCGGGCAACCCGCTGCCGGAGGCCGACCCGTACGGCCGCACCGTGCACTTCGGCATCCGCGAGTTCTCCATGGCCGCGGAGATGAACGGCATCGCGCTGCACGGCAACACCCGGGTCTACGGCGGCACGTTCCTGGTCTTCTCCGACTACATGCGCAACGCCGTGCGGATGTCCGCACTGATGCAGCTGCCGGTGACGTACGTGTGGACGCACGACTCGATCGGCCTCGGCGAGGACGGCCCGACCCACCAGCCCGTGGAACACCTGGCCGCGCTGCGGGCCATCCCGGGCCTGAACGTCGTACGCCCCGCCGACGCAGGCGAGACCGCGGTCGTCTGGGCCGAGATCCTCAAGCGGCACGGCACCGCCCCGGCCCCGCACGGCCTCGCGCTCACCCGCCAGGGCGTGCCCACGTACGAGCCGGACCCGGACGCCGCGCGCGGCGGTTACGTGAGGTTCGAGGCCGAGGGCGGCACGCCCCAGGTGATCCTGATCGCCACCGGCTCCGAGGTGCACGTCGCCGCCGGGGCGCGCGAGCTGCTCCAGGGCGCCGGCGTGCCCACCCGCGTCGTGTCGATGCCGTCCGTGGAGTGGTTCGAGGAGCAGCCGCGCTCCTACCGCGACAGCGTGCTGCCGCCGTCCGTGAAGGCCCGGGTCGCCGTCGAGGCCGGGATCGGGCTGACCTGGCACCGGTTCGTCGGGGACGCGGGACGCATCGTCTCCCTGGAGCACTTCGGTGCCTCCGCCGACGCCAAGACCCTGTTCGCCGAGTACGGCTTCACCCCCGAGAACGTCGTCGCCGCCGCGCGGGAATCCCTCGCCGCCGCCCGTGGCTGATCCGACCGCCCGAAAGAAGATGATCACTGTGACCGAAGCGACCGCGAACGCGGGAGCACTGAAGCGCCTGTCCGACGAGGGCGTGTCGATCTGGCTCGACGACCTGTCGCGTCGGCGGATCGAGTCCGGCAACCTGGCCGAGCTCGTCGCCACGAGGAACGTCGTCGGCGTCACCACCAACCCGTCCATCTTCCAGGCCGCCATCGGCTCCGGCGCGGGCTACGAGGAGCAGCTCGCCGACCTGGCGGTGCGCGGGGTGACCGTGGACGAGGCCGTGCGGATGATGACGACCGCCGACGTCCGGGCCGCCGCCGACGTCCTGCGGCCGGTGTACGAGGCGACCGGAGGCCGGGACGGCCGGGTCTCCATCGAGGTCGACCCGCGCCTCGCCCACGACACGACGGCGACCGTCGCCGAGGCCCGGCAGCTGGCCTGGCTGGTGGACCGCCCCAACGTGATGATCAAGATCCCGGCGACGAAGGCCGGTCTGCCGGCGATCACCGAGGTGATCGGCGCGGGCATCAGCGTGAACGTGACGCTGATCTTCTCCCTGGACCGCTACCGCGAGGTGATGGACGCCTACGTCGCCGGCCTGGAGAAGGCCCAGGCGGCCGGTCTCGACCTGTCGGGCATTCACTCGGTCGCGTCGTTCTTCGTCTCCCGTGTGGACTCCGAGATCGACAAGCGGCTGACGCTGCTGGGCACGGACGAGGCCCTCGGCCTGAAGGGCCGCGCGGCCCTGGCCAACGCGCGGCTCGCCTACGAGGCGTACGAGCACGTCTTCGCCGGGGCGCGCTGGCAGGCGCTGGGCGGGGCCCGTGCGAACCGGCAGCGCCCCCTTTGGGCCTCCACCGGTGTGAAGGACCCCGCATACAAGGACACCCTGTACGTGGACGAACTGGTCGCCCCCGGCACGGTCAACACCATGCCGGAGGCCACGCTGAACGCCGTCGCCGACCACGGCGACGTCCAGGGCGACACGGTCACCGGCGGTTACGCCCAGGCCCGTGCCGACCTGGCGGCCGTCGAACGGCTCGGCATTGCATACGACGAGGTGGTGCGGCAACTGGAGAACGAGGGCGTGGCCAAGTTCGAGGTGGCCTGGCAGGAGCTGCTGGACGCGGTCACCAAGTCCTTGAACAGCAAGGGAGTTGACGCGGAATGAGCGAGGGCATCCCCCAGACGGCCGAACAGGAGACCAAGGGCACCAAGGAGGAGAAGGAAGCCCTGGCCGCACAGGAGGCGGCCGGGGTGGAGCAGACCGGGGTGAGCGGTCACGCTCCCCGGACGGAGCACGCCGACACTCACTTCGAGAACCCCCTGCGCGACCCGCGCGACCGCCGTCTGCCCAGGATCGCGGGGCCCTCCGGGCTCGTCATCTTCGGTGTGACCGGCGACCTGTCCCGCAAGAAGCTGATGCCGGCCGTGTACGACCTGGCCAACCGCGGTCTGCTGCCGCCGGGCTTCTCCCTGGTGGGCTTCGCCCGCCGGGACTGGGAGGACCAGGACTTCGCACAGGTGGTGCACGACGCGGTCCGCGAGCATGCGCGCACCCCGTTCCGCGAGGAGGTCTGGCAGCAGCTCGCCGAGGGCATGCGGTTCATCCCCGGTGACTTCGACGACGACACGGCGTTCAAGCAGCTGCGTTCCGCCGTCGAGGAGCTGGACGCCTCCCGGGGCACCAGCGGCAACTACGCCTTCTACCTGTCGGTGCCGCCGAAGTTCTTCCCCAAGGTCGTCCAGCAGCTGAAGAAGCACAAGCTGGCCAGTGCCCCCGAGGGTTCCTGGCGCCGGGCGGTCATCGAGAAGCCGTTCGGGCACGATCTGAGGTCGGCCGAGGAGCTCAACCGGATCGTGCACGACGTGTTCGACCCGGAGCAGGTCTTCCGGATCGACCACTACCTCGGCAAGGAGACCGTCCAGAACCTCCTGGCCCTGCGCTTCGCCAACCAGATGTTCGAGCCGATCTGGAACCGGTCGTACGTCGACCACGTGCAGATCACCATGGCCGAGGACATCGGCATCGGCGGCCGGGCCGGCTACTACGACGGCATCGGCGCCGCCCGTGACGTCATCCAGAACCACCTGCTCCAGCTGATGGCGCTCACCGCGATGGAGGAACCGGCCGCCTTCGACGCCGCCTCGCTGCTCACGGAGAAGCTGAAGGTCCTCAAGGCGGTGCGGCTGCCGCAGGACCTGGGGCAGGGCACCGTGCGCGGCCAGTACGCGGCGGCCTGGCAGGGCGGCACGAAGGTGCGCGGGTACCTGGAGGAGGACGGCATCGACCAGTCGTCCACGACGGACACATACGCCGCGGTCCGGCTCCAGGTGGACAACCGCCGCTGGGCGGGTGTCCCGTTCTACCTGCGCACCGGCAAGCGGCTGGGCCGCCGGGTGACGGAGATCGCCGTGGTGTTCCAGCGGGCGCCGCACTCCCCCTTCGACTCCACCGCGACCGAGGAGCTGGGCTCCAACGCGATCGTCATCCGCGTCCAGCCGGACGAGGGCATGACGGTCCGTTTCGGCTCGAAGGTGCCGGGCACGTCGATGGAGATCCGGGACGTGACGATGGACTTCGCCTACGGCGAGTCGTTCACCGAATCGAGCCCCGAGGCGTACGAACGGCTGATCCTTGACGTCCTCCTGGGCGACGCCAACCTGTTCCCCCGTCACCAGGAAGTGGAAGAGTCCTGGAAGATCCTCGACCCGATCGAGCAGTACTGGGCCACGCACGGCCGTCCCGCGCAGTACGCCTCGGGCAGCTGGGGACCCGAGGAGGCAGACGAGATGCTCGCACGAGACGGACGGAGCTGGCGCAGGCCATGAAGATCGACCTGACCGACACCACGGCAAGCAAGATCAACAAGGCGCTGGTGCAGGGGCGCCGCGCCATCGGCACACCCGCCGTGGGCATGGTCCTGACGATGGTGATCGTCACGGACGAGGAGAACGCCTACGACGCGATCAAGGCGGCCGAGGAGGCCTCGCACGAGCACCCCTCGCGCACCCTGGTCGTCATCAAGCGCCACGCCCGCACCCCGCGCGACCGCCAGTCCTCCCGCCTCGACGCCGAGGTGCGGGTGGGCGCCGACGCGGGCACCGGCGAGACCGTGATCCTCAGGACCTACGGCGAGGTGTCCGACCACGCCGACTCGGTGGTGCTGCCGCTGCTGCTGCCGGACGCACCGGTGGTGGTGTGGTGGCCGGTGGACGCCCCCGAGGTGCCCTCGAAGGACCCGCTCGGGGCGCTGGCCCAGCGGCGGATCACCGACCTGTACGCCGTCGAGAACCCGCTGGAGACGCTCCAGGCCCGGGTCCGCGCCTATGCGCCCGGTGACACCGACCTCGCCTGGACCCGGCTGACGCCGTGGCGTTCGATGCTGGCGGCGGCGCTGGACCAGGCCCGGGCGCGGATCGTGTCGGCGGCGGTGGAGGCCGAGGCCGAGAACCCGGCCGCCGAGCTGCTGGCCCGCTGGCTGGAGGCGCGGCTGCACGTGCGGGTCGACCGGGTGGTCACCGCCGGGCCGGTCGTCACGGCCGTACGCCTGGGCACGGAGAGCGGCGAGATCGTCATCGACCGCCCCGAGGGGCCGCTGGCCACGCTGACCCTGCCGGGCCAGCCGTCGCGCACCCTCGCCCTGAAGGTCCGTGCCACCTCCGAACTCATCGCCGAGGAGCTGCGGCGCCTCGACGCGGACGAGATGTACGCCATCGCCCTGAACGGCGAGGCAACCGAGGAGACCCCCGCTCATGTCTGACTCCCCCTCCGGTTCCCCGAGGCTCGACCGGCGTCCCGAGTGGACCGCCCTGGAGGACCACCGCACGGACGCCCTGCCGCAGCCCGATCTGCGGGAGCTGTTCGCGGCGGACCCGGGACGCGCCGAGCGCTACGTCGTGCGCGTGGGCGACCTGCGCATCGACTACTCCAAGCACCTGGTCACCGACGAGACGCTGGCCCTGCTCCAGGAGCTGGCCGCGGCCACCGACGTGTTCGGGCTGCGGGACGCGATGTTCCGCGGCGAGCGGATCAACACCACCGAGAACCGGGCCGTGCTGCACACCGCGCTGCGCGCCCCGCGGGACGCCATCATCGAGGTCGACGGCGAGAACGTCGTCCCGGCCGTGCACGCCGTGCTCGACAAGATGGCCGCCTTCGCGGACCGGGTGCGCTCCGGGGAGTGGACCGGCCACACCGGCAGGCGCATCCGCAACGTCGTCAACATCGGCATCGGCGGCTCGGACCTGGGCCCCGCGATGGCCTACGAGGCACTGCGGCCGTTCACCGACCGGGATCTGACGTTCCGCTTCGTGTCGAACGTGGACGGCTCGGACCTGCACGAGGCGGTGCGCGATCTGGACCCGGCGGAGACGCTGTTCATCGTCGCGTCCAAGACCTTCACCACCATCGAGACGATCACGAACGCCACGTCCGCACGCTCGTGGCTGCTGAAGGGCCTGGGTGGCGACGAGAAGGCGGTGGCGAAGCACTTCGTCGCGCTGTCGACCAACGCGGAGAAGGTCGCCGACTTCGGTATCGATGTCGACAACATGTTCGAGTTCTGGGACTGGGTCGGCGGCCGCTACTCCTTCGACTCCGCTATCGGCCTGTCCCTGATGATCGCGATCGGCCCGGACCGCTTCCGGGAGATGCTCGACGGCTTCCGCATCGTCGACGAGCACTTCCGCAACGCCCCGGCCGAGGCCAACGCCCCGCTGCTGCTGGGCCTGCTGGGCATCTGGTACGGCAACTTCCACGACGCCCAGTCGCATGCGGTGCTGCCCTACAGCCACTACCTGTCCAAGTTCACCGCCTACCTCCAGCAGCTCGACATGGAGTCCAACGGCAAGTCGGTGGACCGAGACGGGAAGCCGGTGGAGTGGCAGACCGGGCCGGTGGTGTGGGGCACGCCGGGCACCAACGGACAGCATGCCTACTACCAGCTCATCCACCAGGGCACCAAGCTCATCCCGGCCGACCTGATCGGCTTCGCCCGGCCCGTCGCCGAGCTGAGCGACGAACTGAAGGCGCAGCACGACCTGCTGATGGCCAACCTGTTCGCGCAGGGGCAGGCGCTCGCCTTCGGCAAGACCGCCGAGGAGGTCCGCGCGGAGGGTGTGCCCGAGGAGCAGGTGCCGCACCGCACCTTCCGGGGCAACCACCCCACCACGACGATCCTGGCCACCGAACTGTCCCCGTCGGTCCTCGGCCAGCTGATCGCCCTCTACGAGCACAAGGTGTTCGTGCAGGGCGCCGTCTGGAACATCGACTCCTTCGACCAGTGGGGCGTCGAGCTCGGCAAGGTGCTCGCCAAACGCGTCGAGCCCGCCCTGACCGAGGGCGCCGACGTCCCCGGTCTCGACCCGTCCACGGCCGCACTGGTGGCCGCCTACCGCACACTTCGGGAAGTGAACTGACATGCAGATCGGTCTTGTGGGTCTCGGCAAGATGGGCGGCAACATGCGCGAGCGCCTGCGCAACGCCGGCCACACCGTCATCGGCTACGACACCGACCCCGAGAAGTCCGACGTCGCCAGCCTGGCCGACCTCGTCAACCAGCTGGAGGCGCCGCGTACGGTCTGGGTCATGGTCCCGGCCGGCGACCCCACCCAGCACGTCATCGACCGTCTGGCGGACCTCCTCAAGCCGTACGACACGGTGGTCGACGGCGGCAACTCGCGCTGGACGGACGACGAGAAGCACGCCGAGGAGCTGAGCAAGCGCGGCATCGGCTTCGTCGACGCGGGCGTCTCCGGCGGCGTGTGGGGACTGAAGAACGGCTACGCCCTGATGGTCGGCGGCGAGAAGGAGTACGTCGACCGGCTGCGGCCGATCTTCGAGGCGCTCAAGCCGGAGGGCCCGTACGGCTTCGTCCACGCGGGCAAGGTGGGCGCCGGGCACTTCGCGAAGATGGTCCACAACGGCATCGAGTACGCGATGATGCAGGCCTACGCCGAGGGCTGGGAGCTGCTGGAGGCCGTGGACTCGGTGGACAACGTCCGCGAGGTGTTCCGCTCCTGGCAGGACGGCACCGTCATCCGCTCCTGGCTGCTCGACCTGGCGGTGGACGCCCTGGACGAGGACGAGCACCTGGAGGAGCTCCGGGGCTACGCCCAGGACTCCGGTGAGGGACGCTGGACGGTGGAGGCGGCGATCGACAACTCCGTGCCGCTGCCCGCGATCACCGCCTCCCTCTTCTCCCGGTTCGCCTCCCGGCAGGACGACTCGCCGCAGATGAAGATGATCGCGGCGCTGCGCAACCAGTTCGGCGGCCACGCCGTCGAGTCCGCGAAGAAGGCGTAGGACGTGGGTGATCTGCTGCTGGTCCGCCACGGCGAGACGGAGTGGAGCCGGAGCGGACAGCACACCAGCTTCACCGACCTGCCCCTCACCCCGCACGGTGAGGAGCAGGCCGCCTCGCTCGCCCCGCTCCTCGCGGACCGCTCCTTCGCACTGGTCCTCACCAGCCCGCTCGGCCGCGCGGTGCGCACCGCCGAACTCGCGGGCCTGACGGGGACCGTGCGGGACGCGGACCTGCACGAGTGGCACTACGGCGCCTACGAGGGCGTCACCACCGAGGAGACACACCGCACCCGCCCCGACTGGGACCTGTGGACCGACGGGTGCCCGCCCGGCCCCGACGGCGAGCCCGGCGAGTCCCCCGAGGAGGTCGGCGAACGCGCCGACCGGGTGCTGGCCCGGGCGGAGAAGTCGCTGCCCGAGGGCGATGTGATGCTGGTGGCGCACGGCCACTTCCTCCGCGTCCTGACGGCCCGCCGACTGGGTCTGCCCCCGGCGCGGGGGCAGTTGTTCCGGCTGGAGACCGGCACGGTCAGCCGGCTGTCGACCGAGCACGGCCGGCCCGTGATCGCGGAGTGGAACACCCGGGCGTAACGAGCCCCGGCCGGAGGTGAGTTGACACCTCCGGCCGGGCACGTCAGAGTCCCGGCTGATGGAGATCGACGACATGACACCCGCCGAGGAGCGGGTGTGGCGCGCCTTTCCGCGCGGGCAGGACGTGGACTTCCGGGGCGCGGCCGACGAGGACCCGGCACGGGGCGCGGACTGGGGCCCCGACCGGACCGTACGGGCGGCCGTGGTGCGGGCCCTGCTGCTGAGCGCCCCGCAGGAGGACGGGGAGACCGCCGCTCTCAGACTGGCGGGTGCGCGGATCACCGGAGTGCTGAACCTCCAGTACGCCGACCTCGACCACGCCATGCGCCTCAGCCACTGCTTCTTCGAGGACGTGCCCGTGCTGTACGCGGCGCGGCTGCGCCAGCTGAACCTGCGCGGCTCGGTGCTGCCCGGCCTGGACGCCGCCACCCTGCGCGTGGACGGCGTCCTGCGCATGTCGGACTGCCTGTTCGACGGGCCCGTGCGGCTCGGCGGGGCGCAGATCTCCGGCGCGCTGTTCATGGACGGCGCCGGGATCGACGAGACGCAGTCCGGTCAGCCGGCGCTCCAGCTCAACCATGTGACCGTCGGGGACGGCCTGTCGGCGCCGGGCCTGCGCACGCGCGGCGAGGTGCGGCTGACGGGCGCCTCGGTCGCCGGCTCGATCGATCTCAACGGGGCGCGGCTGCAGGCCGGTGCGGGCGAGGTCGCCCTGGACGCGGAGACGCTCACGGTGGAGGGCGACGCCCTGCTGCGTGAGGCGGACGTGCTGGGCTGGATCGGCCTGCGGGGCGCCCGGATCGCGGGCCGGCTCGACCTGTCGCACGCGCGGCTGGCGAACCCGGGTGACGCGGCGCTGCGGGCCAGCAGCTGCACCATCGGGGAACTCTGGGTGCGCAAGGGCCCTCCCATGGAGGGCACCCTCAATCTGCGGCGCGCCCAGATGGACGTGCTGTTCCTGGAGCCGGAGGCGGTCCCGGGCGAGGTCCTGCTCAACAGCCTCGTCTACACCTCCCTCACCCCGCACGAGCCCGCCGAGCGACGTCTGGCGATGCTGGAGCGGGACGGCGAGGGCTATGTCCCGCACGCCTACGAGCAGTTGACCGCCGCCTACCGCAGGATCGGCGACGACCCCGCCGCCCGCCTGGTCCAGCTCGCCAAGCAGCGCCGCCGCCGCAGCACCCTGCCCTGGTACGGCCGACTGTGGGGCCATGTGCAGGACGCCACCGTCGGCTACGGCTTCCGCCCCCTGCGGGCGGCGGGCTGGCTGGTGTCCCTGCTCGCGGTCGGCTCGCTCGCCTACGCGCTGCACCACCCCGCGCCGCTGAAGGCGGACGAGGCACCGCAGTTCAACCCGGTGTTCTACACCCTCGACCTGCTGCTGCCGGTGATCTCCTTCGGACAGGAGGCCGCGTTCGCCCCGACCGACGGCTACCAGTGGCTCTCCTACACCTTGGTGCTCACGGGCTGGATCCTCGCCACCACCGTCGTCACCGGCATCACCCGGACCGTCAGCCGCCAGTGAGCGCCCGTGCCGTGTGCTGCGCGGCCAGCCGCACCGGGGCGTTGGCGGCGCCGTAGCCCCGGTACCCGCCGTCGCGCTGGACCAGTTCGAAGAAGACCCGGCCGACGGTGCGGGTGTAGCAGTGGCGGAAGACGCCGTGGTCGTCGCGGTCGTAGAGGATGCCGAAGTCGCGGTAGGTCTCCAGCTCGCCGTCGGCGAACTCGAAGCGGGCGGCGAGGTCGTCGAAGTAGTTCGCGGGCACCGGCAGCAGACTGCCGCCCGCCTCGCGGAACCGGCGGGCAGCGGCGACCACGTCGTCGGTGGCCAGGGCGATGTGCTGGGCGTGGACGGTGTCGTCGGTGGGCGCGGCGCCGACGGTGAGGGCGATCCGCACGCTGCCGTCGGGGCTGGTGACGGCACGGCTGCGCATCAGACCGTAGGGGTCGGCCACGTCCACGCTCTCCTGGGCGTGCAGGCCGAGCACGCCCCGATGGAAGAGGGCCGCCTCGTCGAAGTGGTGCCAGGGCTGGGTGAGGGCGAGGTGGTCGATGCCCCGGATGCCGGCCTGCGCCGGGGGCACGCCCGTGTTCTCGAAGTCGGCCCGCCAGTCGGGCAGTTCCGGGCGTCCGGTGGCGCAGAAGAACAGCTCCGTGCCGTCGGGAGCGGCGACCGCGTCCAGCGGGGCGTCCTGCGGCGCGCGACGGCGCGGCAGCACGGGCGCGAGCAGGGCCTCGGCCCGCCGGGCGGCTGCGGCCGGGTCCGGTGACTCCAGTCCGATCGCGGCGAGCCGGGTGCCGTCGCGGCGGGGCGCCGTCCCGGTGTTGACCAGGACGCGGGCGTCGCCCTGCTCCCACAGGGCGACGGGCTTGCCGCGATGGCGGGCGGTGCGGGTGAAGCCCAGGGCGCCGAGCAGGGCGGCGAGGGGCTCGGCGTCGGGCGTGACCAGCTCGGCGAAGGCGACGCCGGTGGGGACGACGGGGTCGGGCAGGGGTGCCCTGCCCACCGTCTCCTGGAGGACCAGCAGGGAGCGCCGGGCGTCGACGGCGGTCGGACCGGCGTCGGCCTGCCGGAACACGTCGTTGAAGACCTCCAGGGAGAGCGGGCCGTCGTAGCCGGTGGCCAGCACCTGGCGCACCAGCCCGGCGACGTCGAAGCCGCCCTGGCCGGGGAAGCAGCGGTAGTGGCGGCTCCACTGCAGGACGTCCATGGCCAGCAGCGGGGCATCGGCGAGCTGGAGGAAGAAGATCTTCTCGCCGGGGATGTCCGCGATGCCCTGGGGATCCGAGCCGCGCGAGAGGATGTGGAAGCTGTCCAGGCAGGTGCCGAGCGCGGGGTGACCGGCCGTCTCGACGATGCGCCAGGCGTGGTCGTAGGTACTGACGTGCCGCCCCCACGCCAGCGCCTCGTAGGCGACCCGGACACCGGACTCCGCCGCCAGGTCGGCGAGCCGGCTCAGCTGCTCGGCGGCGAGGGCGTCGTCGTCCACCGCCTGCGGGGAGACGCTGGAGCAGACGAGGACCGTGTCGGCGCCGAGCCGGCGCATCAGCTCGAACTTGTGCCGGGCCCGCCGCAGGTTCCGGGCGAACTCCGCCTCGGGGACGGCCTCGATGTCCCGCATCGGCTGGTAGAGGTCGATGCGGAGACCGAGGTCGGCGCAGCGGGCGCGGATGTCCTCGGGGGTGAGGGGGCAGGCCAGCAGGTCGTTCTCGAAGATCTCCACCCCGTCGAAGCCGGCCCGGGCGGCGGCGTCGAGTTTCCCGGTGAGGGAGCCGCTGAGGGAGACGGTGGCGATGGACGTACGCACGTCGGTACCTCTCTCTAGTTCGGAGCTCCGACGGCCCCGGCCAGTTCGGTCAGGTCCGCCAGCATCCGCGCGGCGTCGGGTTCCCGGCCGGTGAACAGACGGAACGCGTCGGCGGCCTGGAAAGCGGCCATGCCGCCGCCGTCGAGGGTGGCGCAGCCCAGGGCCCGGGCGGTCCGCAACAGCTCGGTCTCCAGCGGGCGGTAGACCACCTCGGCCACCCACAGTCCGGAGTGGAGCAGCTCGGCGGGCAGGGGCAGGCCGGGGTGGGCGGCCATGCCGGTGGGGGTGGCGTGCACGATGCCGTCGGCCCGGGCGAGCAGCTCGGTCCGCCGGTCCGGGGAGGCGGCGGCCGCCCGGCCCGCTCCGAAGGTCCGGTTCAGGGAGCCGGCCAGGGCCACGGCCCGCTCGGGCAGGGCGTCGACGACGGTGACCCGTCCGGCGCCGAGGGTGAGCGTGGCGTGGGCGACGGCCGCCCCCGCACCGCCGGCCCCCAGCTGCACGACCCGCTCCAGCGGCGCGTCGGGCAGCCCGCGCGCGAACGAGGCGGCGAAGCCGGTGACGTCCGTGTTGTGGCCGACCGCGCGGCCGTCCTCGAAGACGACGGTGTTGACCGCGCCCAGCGCCTCGGCCTGCGGGGCGAGCGCGTCCAGGTGCTCGATGACGAGCTGCTTGCAGGGGTGCGTGATGTTGAGCCCGTCGAAGCCCAGGTCGCGGGCGGCCCGCACCAGGTCCCCGACCGCCTCGGGCGGCACCCCGAGGGTGTCGATGTCGATCAGCCGGTACACCAGGCGAAGGCCCTGCCGGTCGGCCTCCCGCTCGTGCAGCGCCGGACTGAGTGACGGGCCGATGCCGGAACCGATCAGTCCGACGAGATACGACTCCTTGGGCACGCGCGCCTCCCGAGCGGCTCACTAATGTACGAACTAGTACGTTAGCTATATCAGTCGAGCACGGGCTCGGGAAGACCCCATGGGCGGACGGGCCCCTGCTTCTAGAATCACCGGCACCGGACCCTCCGCCCGAAGGAACCTGATGACCAGCGTCGAAGAACCGGCACGATCCGGCGAGCGCATCCGTGACGCCGCCCGCACCCGGGCCGAGATCCTCGACGTCGCCACCCAGGAGTTCGCCCGGGCCGGCTACGACGGAGCCCGGGTGGACGAGATCGCCGCCCGCACCCGCACCACCAAGCGGATGATCTACTACTACTTCGGCGGCAAGGAGCAGCTGTTCACGGCCGTGCTGGAGCGCGCGTACGGCGTGATCCGGGAGGCCGAGCAGGAGCTCGACGTCGACCACCTGGACCCGGTGGCGGCGATCCGGCGGCTGGCCGAGCTGACCTTCGACCACCACGAGCAGCACCCGGACTTCATCCGCCTGGTCAGCATCGAGAACATCCACGAGGCCCACCACATCGCCGGCTCCGAGAAACTCGGGAAGATCGGCTCCCCCGCCCTGGACGTGATCCGCCGGATCCTGGCGTCGGGCCAGGAGTCCGGCCTGTTCACGGCCGACGTCGACGCCGTCGACCTGCACGCGATGATCTCCTCCTTCTGCTTCTTCCGGGTCTCCAACCGGCACACCTTCGGCGCGCTGTTCGGCCGCGACCTGCTCGACGGGGCGCAGCGCGCGCACTACCGGGCGATGCTGGGCGACATGGTGATCGCGTACCTGACGGCGGAGCGCTCGGCCGGCTGAACGCCCGGCGCAGCACCCCTTGACACCGGCGGCACGCGGGCGCAGCATCTCTGGCCATCCCCTACTAACTACCCAGTGGGTTAATTAGCCGCGATCCGGCACGTCCCCTCTGCTCGTCCGTCGCCTCGCCCCGCCTTAGTGTGGGGCCCCCGAAGGAGCCGCCGTGTCCGTCCCCGCCATGCCCTCAGGGTCTGCCGCCCCGCCCGGCCAGCCCAGGAAGGCCGCCACCGCCGCCTGGATCGGCAGCGCCCTCGAGTACTACGACTTCTTCATCTACGGCAGCGCCGCCGCGCTGATCTTCCCCGAGGTGTTCTTCGACGAGTCCGACCCGGCGACCGCGACCCTGCTGTCGCTGGCCACGTTCGGCGTCGCGTACGCCGCCCGCCCGGTGGGCGCGCTGGTGCTCGGGCACTTCGGGGACAAGCTCGGCCGTAAGAAGATCATGGTCTTCACGCTGATGCTGATGGGCCTGTCGACGTTCCTCATCGGCTGTCTGCCGACCCGCGACCAGGTCGGCTCTCTCGCCCCCGTCCTGCTGGTGCTTTGCCGGGTGCTGCAGGGCATCTCGGCGGCGGGCGAGCAGGCCAGCGCCAACTCCATGACGCTGGAGCACGCACCACCGGACCGGCGCGGCTTCTTCACCAGCTTCACCCTCAGCGGCACCCAGGGCGGCCAGCTGCTGGCCACGCTGGTCTTCATCCCGGTCGCCGCGCTGCCCGAGGACCAGTTGCTGTCGTGGGGCTGGCGGCTGCCGTTCTGGCTGAGCGTCGGGGTCGCCGTCGTCGGCTGGGTGATCCGCCGCAAGCTGGACGAGACGCCGGCCTTCGCCCAGCAGGCCGCCGAGGAGGGTGTGGTCAAGCTGCCCCTCGTGATCCTTCTCCGCGAGCACTGGGCGGATGTGCTGCGGGTGATCGGGGGCGCGCTGATCGCCTCGGTGAGCACGATCTTCACGGTGTGGGCGCTGGCGTACGCCACGAGCGACGCGGTCGGCATGTCGCGTACGGCCATGCTGTGGGTGGGCGCCCTGGCCAATGTCGTCGCGCTCGCCGCGATCCCGCTGTGGGCGACGCTGTCCGACCGGATCGGACGCCGCCCGGTGTTCCTGATCGGCGCGGCCGGCAGCGCGGTGACGATGTTCCTGTACCTGTGGGCGGTCTCCACGGGCTCCTACCCGCTGACGTTCCTGACGGGCATCGTCTGCTTCGGCGTCGTCTACAGCGCCGCGAACGGGGTGTGGCCCGCGTTCTACGGCGAGATGTTCGCGACCCGGGTCCGGCTGTCCGGCGTGGCCATCGGTACGCAGATCGGGTTCGCGGCGGCCGGGTTCGCGGTGACGTTCGCGGCTCAGATCGCGGGGCCGGGGGGTGACGACTGGTCGGCGGTGGCGCTGTTCACGGCGGCGTTGTGCGTGCCGCCGGTGATCGCGGCGGTGTCGGCGCGGGAGACCCACCGGGTTCCCACGGAGTCGCTGGGAGAGCACGCCGAACCCGGGGCTGTGCAGCCGGAGAGGGTGACGGCCTGAGGTCGTCATGTCGTGCTGCCGGGCCCCTCGAGGGCCCGGCAGCCTGTGGTTGTGCGTCGGGTGCGGGTGCGTGGGGGCCGGTCGCGCAGTTCCCGCGCCCTTCGGGCGCCTTGCCCCGAGCCTCGATGGGTTCAGCCGTTGGACCAGCCCCGCCGGCACAGAACCAGGCGGTAGCCGTCCGGGTCCTCGAGGGTGACCCCCCACTCGTTCCAGTAGGGGTTGGGGGACTCCACCCTCGTGCCGCCGTGCTCCTCCAGCCGGCCGACCAGGTCGTCCGGGACGGGGCCGTCCACGTAGACGACCAGCAGGTCCTCCTCCGTGGGGCGGGGCTCGACCGGCCGGGCGGGCTCGTGCACGAGCTCCAAGTGCCAGTCGGCGTCGGGCCAGCCGAGCATCAGCAGGTCGTGCTCCCCCGGTTCGTCCCCGCCCGCGGCACGCCACACCACGCTGAGCCCGAGCCCTCCGCCCCAGAACCGCTCGGCCGCGGCGAGGTCCCTGGAGGGACGGGCGATACGAATGTGGCTGCGACCGTTCACGGGCATCGTGACCTCTTCTCCTGGCGTCCCGGCCTGGGCGACGCCCCGAGCCTAGGGAACCGGCTCCCACCGGACCATCGGCCATCGGTCCTGCTCCCCCGGCCCCAAGGCCCCCGCTCACGCGTTCCTGCGCGATCATGAACCATTCCTGCACCCCGATGGGGTCTGAGGCGGTCCGGGTGGGGTATGCCGGATCTCACCTCGACGAGCGCGACGGGAGACGAGCCATGGCACAGCTGCGACAAGAGGTCGATCCGGGTGAGGCCGGGCTGGATCCGCAGGTGCTGGGTCGCCTGGACCGGCACTTCGCCCGGCTGGTCGATGAAGGACGTCTCCCGGGCTTCCTCGTGTCCGTCGCCCGGGGCGGGCGCGTCGCTCACCTCGCGACGCACGGCCGGCGCGACATCGCGGCCAAGCTCCCGGTCGAACCCGACACCCTGTGGCGGGTCTACTCCATGACGAAGCCGGTCACCGCGGTCGCCGCGCTGCTGCTCGTGGAGGAGGGCCGGCTGTCCCTGGACGACCCGGTCGCCGACCACCTGCCCGCGTTCGCCGACCCCCGGGTCTACGTCGGCGGCTCCGGGGCCGACGTCGAGACCCGCCCCGCCGACGGCCCGATACTCGTCCGGCATCTGATGACCCACACCTCGGGCCTGACCTTCGGCTTCTACCACGCCCACCCGGTCGACGCCCTGTACCGCGAGGCCCGCCTGGAGTCGTCGGTGCCGCCGGGTGCGGACCTGGCCGAGACCGTCGAGGTGTACGCGAGCCTGCCGCTGCAGTTCGAGCCGGGCACCGAATGGAACTACTCGGTGGCCGCCAACGTCCTGGGCCGGATCATCGAGGTCGTGTCCGGGCAGCCGCTCGACGTGTTCTGCGCCGAGCGGATCTTCGGGCCGCTCGGCATGACGGACGCGGGCTTCCACGTCACGGACGCGCAGGCGCCCCGGCTCTCCGAGATGTACGGGGAGAAGGAGGGCGGCGGCATCGAGCCCATCCCGGGGCTCCCGCTGCGCGGCCGGCCACGGTTCCTGTCGGGCAGCGGCGGCATGGTGTGCTCGGCCCACGACTACCACCGCTTCATGGAGATGCTGCGCCGCCGGGGCGAACTCGACGGCATGCGGCTGCTCGCCCCGCGGACCGTGGACCTGATGACCCGCAACCACCTGCCCGGCGGAGCCGACCTGCGGGCCTTCGGCAGCCGCCCCGCCCACGACGAGCCCGGCAACGAGGGGCTCGGCTTCGGATTCAACTGCTCCGTGGTGATCGATCCGTCCCGCACCCTGGTGCCGACCGGGCTCGGCGCCTTCGGCTGGAGCGGGGTGGCCACCACGACGTTCTGGGTCGACCCGGGCCGCGATCTGACGGTGCAGTTCATGACGCAGGTGCGGCCCAGGACCTCCCACTCGGTCTTCAAGGACCTCAAGCGGATGGTCCACGAGGCCCTGTCGGACTGACGCCCGCTACCGGTCGACGCGGAGTGTGAACTCCACTCCCTCTCGGGCGAGTTCACCCAGCCACTGTTCGGACCGGGCGGCCGTCTCGGCGGCGCGGTTCAGGCCCGGCGGCAGGGAGCCGTCCAGGATGTGACGGACCCCGAGGGCGAGGGTCCGCGAGACGCAGCGGGCCATCGCGCTCTCCTCCGCGTCGCCCACCAGGTCCAGCAGGTAGCCGCCCGCCCAGGTCCGCCCGGACTCGGCCCGCACGTCCAGCGACACGGCGAGGACGACCCGGTCGTGGTCGTCGCCGGTGGTCGGGTAGGCGGCGGCCAGTTCCCGGGCCAGGGCGGCGATGCGGTCGTCGTCACCGGCCCTGAGCTCCTCGAAGACACCGTCCCAGGCGCGCAGCCAGCCCTCCAGCCGCAGGGTGCCGCGCACGAACGTCCGCGGTGTCCAGGCGTCCGGCAGCCCGTACTGCGCGACGAACGGGAGGCTGTCGCGGTTGGGGTAGACCTCGAAGGTCTCCCCGTCGACGAGATGCCGCCGGGTCGCCTCCCACGGCCGCTCGGCGACCGTCTCGGCACCGTCCTCGATGTAACGGGCCGGGGATCGCAGGGCGCCCAGGACTCCCGCGGGTGCCCAGCTGAACCGGTAGGTGAAGTCGTTCGGGACGGCGGGGACTCCGCCGCAGTACGACGTGAGGGTGTACGAGGCGGGTGTGTCGTCGCCGATGACCTCCCGCGCCCGGGCGACCAGGGCGTGGGCGAAGAGGTGGTCGATGCCCGGGTCGAGCCCGGCCTCGGTGAGGACGACGAGCCCGGCCTTCCCGGCGGCCGGCACCTGCTCCAGCACCGCGTCCGACACGTAGCTGGAGCACGCGAAGTGCGCCCCCCGCCGTACGCACTCCGCGAGGAGTGGGGCGTGCTCGGGGGCGGGCAGCATCGACACGACGACATCGCCCGGCGTGAGTTCGGCGGCGAGCGCGGACAGGGTGTAGGCGCGGGGCTCGGCCCGTCCGGTGAGGCCCAGCCGGCCGAGGGCGTCGGCGGCCCGGCGCTCGGTGCGGTGCCAGAGCCGGACCCGCTCGGCCGTGTCGCACAGCGCCGCGAGACCGCTGCCCGTGGACAGGCCGGCGCCGATCCAGTGAACGGTGCCGCTCGCCGCCGGTTCAGTGCTCAAGGGGCTCCCCCTTGTCGAGGCCGTGGGCGCGGGACGCGTCGCGGAAGCGGTCCAGGCAGCGCCCCCAAAGTCCAAAGACGCCGAAGTCGAGCAGGTGGGGCAGGAGGGCGGCCGAGAAGTCGGTGCTGGACTCCAGCGGCAGCAGGGAGGGCAGGTTGTCGATGGCGATGAGGTCGAGCGGGGGTGCGTCGCGCAGCCGCCGTACGGGCTCGTCCCAGGAGGTGGTGTCGCCGTACACCGGGAGGACGTTGAGCGGGGAACCGACGTCGCAGGTCACGTCGCACAGGGTGCGCAGGCGGCGGTCCGGGGTGTCGAGGTCCTGCTCGCGCAGGAAGGGCGGGACGGGAGTGGTGGCGAGCACCGCGTTCACCATCACGTCGTGCCGCAGCAGGGCCGGCCGGTCCAGGTCCCGCGTCTCGGCGAGGTCCCAGCAGGTGGGGTCGACACCGGCGGTGGCGAAGGCCGCGCGGGCACCGCGGCCGCTGCGGCCCAGGGCGCCGATGACGAGGCCCGTGAACGCGGCGTCGTCGGCGGCGGGCTTCAGCGCCTCGTCCAGGTCTTCCTTGGTGGTCGGCGTCAGGGGCGCCCGCAGCCGGCCCCGCTGCCGGAGCACGGCGAGGGCGGCGCCCAGATAGCCGGCCCAGAAACCGAAGGCCGCCAGGCGTCGTCCGGTGTCGTCCACCAGGTACTCAAGGTCGAACAGCGCCCCGCCCCCGGCGGCGAACCGGCCCAGCAGCTCCGCCGCTCCCGGCTGGTCCTTGTAGGCGTGGCCGAAGAAGATGTGCCGGTGCGTCAGCTCGGCCGGGTCCTCGGGCAGTTCCTTCAGGCCGAGCACGACGGCGTCCCGAGGTGCCGTCACCCAGGAGCCCGCTGGGGCGACGCGGCAGCCGGCCGCCTCGTACTCCTCGATCGGGAAGACCCGCTGCGGGGACTCCTCGACGGTCAGTTCCACTCCGTTCCCGACGAGCCGCCGGGCGTCGTCGGGAACGATCGGAGTGCGTCGCTCGGTCGTGCGGGCCTCGTGGCGCAGCCACAGATGCAGCTCGGTCATACCTGGTGGGCCTCCGGCGTGAGGCGTCGGCCGCTGGGGGCCGACGCTCAAGGGGCGGACACCCACGAAGCGTACGCGGCCCGCCTGCGGGTCGCGCACGGATTCGCCCAGGTCACGTCGGGAACCGGAACCGGCCGAGGGGTCAGGAGGAGCTGACCACGGCGTCCAGGTGGGGCAGGTGGTGGTCCAGCCGCTCCCGCTTGGTGCGCAGATAGGTGATGTTGTTCTCGCACGGCGGGATCAGCAGCGGCACCGTCTCGGCGACGGTGATGCCGTGGTCCACCAGCGCCTCGCGCTTGCGCGGGTTGTTGGACATCAGCCGCACGGACCGCACGCCCAGGTCGTCCAGGATCCGGGCGGCGACGCCGTAGTCGCGGGCGTCGACCGGCAGGCCGAGGGCGAGGTTGGCCTCGACGGTGTCCAGGCCCTCCGCCTGCAGGGCCATCGCGCGGAGCTTGGCGAGCAGGCCGATGCCGCGGCCTTCATGCCCTCTGAGGTAGACCACGACACCGGCTCCTTCGGCGACGACCGCGCGCAGGGCGGCGTCGAGCTGGTCGCCGCACTCGCAGTGCTGGGAGCCGAAGGCGTCGCCGGTCAGGCACTCCGAGTGCAGCCGGATGAGGACGTCGTCCGTGCCGATCTCCCCGTAGACCAGCGCCACCTGTTCGTCACCGCGGTCGTGGTCCAGGTAACCGACCGCCTGGAATTTCCCGTACACGGTGGGCAGGGGGGCATTCACGACGCGTTCCACGCCGGTCCGCTGCGTCGACTTCTTGCCGAGTACGCCAACTTTTTCTGTCATGATTCTCGAGTTCCTAAGCAGAGACGAAAGGCCGTGACGTTATGAGTGATCTGGTGCCGGCGGACACCACGGAAGACGTACGGACGCGGGGCGCCGGTGTCTCACGGCAGGTCGCGGTGCTTCCCGTGGGGAGCTTCGAGCAGCACGGTGCGTACCTCCCGCTGGCGACCGACACGCTCGTCGCCTGTGCCGTCGCGCGGGAGATAGCCGGCGCGTACCCGGTGCACCTCCTTCCTCCGGTGACGATCTCGTGCTCGCACGAGCACGCGGCCTGGCCGGGGACCGTCAGCATCTCCTCGGTGACCCTTCATGCGGTGGTACGGGACATTGCGGCTTCGCTCCGCCGGTCCGGGGTCGACACCCTGGTGGTGGTCAACGGGCACGGCGGCAACTACGTACTGGGCAACGTGGTTCAGGAATCCTCCGCCCGCGGCGAGCGGATGGCGCTCTTCCCGGCCGCGGAGGACTGGGAGGCGGCGCGCGAGCGGGCGGGTGTGTTCACCTCGCTGCTCACCGACATGCACGCGGGGGAAATCGAGACCTCCATCCTTCTGCACGCTCATCCCGAAATGCTCCGACCCGGTTATGAGACTTCCGATTTCGTCGCTGACGACCGGCGTCATCTGCTCACCCTCGGCATGTCCGGCTATACCGATTCCGGTGTCATCGGCCGTCCTTCGCTGGGTTCGGCGGAAAAAGGGAAGGAACTCCTGGCGAGCCTCGCGGATTCCTTCGGGGCGTATTTCTCGATGCTGACCTCCGACGCGTAGTCACCCTGCGGCGCAGGGGCGGGTGCCGGGGCTTGAGCGGTGGCCCCGGCCCGCACGCCCGCGTACCAGCGGGCGACGAGCACGATCAGGCCGGGCAGGCTGGCCACGAGGCTGAGCACCCCGTAGACGACCGCGACGGCCAGCCCCCGGCCGGCGCCCAGGCCGGCGGCGCCGAACGCCCAGGCGGTGACGCCCTCCCGGGGCCCCCAGCCGCCGACGTTGAGCGGCAGGCCCATCGCCAGCAGGGCGAGAACGGCGAGCGGCAGCAGGACGGCCACGGAGGCGGCGGTCCCGGCGACACGGGCGGCGAGTACGAACATCGCGACGTAACCTGCCAGCACCACCACGGAGGAGACAACCACTCCGGGCCCGTTCTCCCGTGACAACAGCCCGTGGCGGGTTTCGGCGAGGGCTGCGCGCAGCCTGCGGCCACGCCGGGAGGGTGCCGTGCGGTTCATGCGCAGGGCCAGGACGACGGCGAGTGCCCCGAGGACGGCCAGGGCCGCGAGCGGGGCGATGTGCCGGGCCTCGGTCAGCACCGGGGACGGCATGGTCAGCAGGACGACGGCCCCGACGGCGAGCAACGCGATCTGCCCGGCGGCCCGTTCGAGGACGACGGCCTTCACGCCCCGCCGCACGTCCCCCTCACTCTGCCCGTGCCGCACGGCCCGGTGCACATCGCCGAGGACGCCGCCGGGCAGGGCCGCGTTCAGGAACAGGGCGCGGTAGTAGTCCGCGACGGCCGGCCCGAACGGCAGCCGGATCCTGAGTCCCCGGGCCACGATCGCCCACCGCCACGCGCTGCACACGGTGGTGACGAGGCCGA
This sequence comes from Streptomyces massasporeus, assembly GCF_014648995.1. GTDB lineage: Bacteria > Actinomycetota > Actinomycetes > Streptomycetales > Streptomycetaceae > Streptomyces > Streptomyces massasporeus. The sequence goes on from NZ_BMSE01000001.1 coordinate 799,504, forward strand.
TGCCGAGCGCGAGCAGCAGCGACATCCCGTCGATCCGCCGCAGCCCGTCCAGGAAGACACCGGTGCCGAGCCGCCAGAACAGCACGCCCAGGATGGCGATTCCGGCGACGGTGCCGAGGTGCGTACGGACCTTGGGAGAGCCGAGGCGGGCCAGGGCCGTACGGAGGGGGCCGGGCGCACGGGTGCCCACCGGGGTGGTGCCGACCGGGGCTTCGGCCTTTCGGCCCAGGGCGGCGGGCTCGCTCCTGTCGCCGGCGGCCGGGCGCGGCACGACCGCGTCCGCCCGGCCCGTGACCGCCGCACCGGATGCCGCGGGCACCCGGACACCGCCCGCGTTCGCGGGCACCCGGGGGTTGTCCGTGGGCGTGGTGCGCGGGCGCGTTCCCGTCGCCTGGGGGCTCATGACGCTCCGCCCCCCGGCCGGGACAGGGCCAGGAGGTCGACGTGGTGGACGGTGACGCGCAGCTCGCCCGCGGCGAGGGCGGCCAGCCGGTTGGTCAGGTAGACGTCTGCCTCGGCGCGCAGCTCGGGGCGCTCCTCGACGGCGGCGCCGACCCAGCCGCGCAGCCACTGCTCGGTCAGCGCGGCCTGCTCGGGGCCCAGCCGCCAGGGGCTCGGGTGCAGCCGTACGGTCGCACCGTGCTCGGAGAACGCCTCCGCCGCCGCCGTGACCGCGTCGGGGCCGAGCAGGCCGTCGCGGCGCTGGTGGTCGTTGAACGCCTGGGTCAGCTCGGCGTCCAGCGGGTGGGACGGGGTCAGTTCGACCCGCCCTGCGACGGACAGCGTCAGCAGGGCGGGGCAGCCGGCGCCGGTGCACGCGGCGGCGAGGGTGTCGATCTCCTCCCGGGTGAGGACGTCCAGCAGGGCGGACGCGGTCACCAGGGACGCGCCTTGCAGGGCGTCCGGGGTGAGTCGGGCGACGTCGCCGCGGCGCGTCTCCACGGTGACCCGGCTGCCGTCGGCGGCCGAGCGCGGTGAGGAGACGGCGGCGAAGTGCAGCAGGTAGGGGTCGCGGTCGTGCAGGATCCAGTGCTGGGCGCCGTCCAGCCGGGGCGCGAGCCAGCGGCCCATCGAGCCGGTGCCGCAGCCCAGGTCGTGGATGACGACGCCCGACTTGCCCGGCATGTTGGCGAGCCGGATCCGCAGCGGGTCGAGCAGGTCGTGCGCCCGCCCGGCGGCGTCGGCCGGTTCCCGCAGCTCCAGCCACTCGGGCGCGTACCGGGGCGGATCGTCCGGGTCGGCCTCACGCAGTTTGACGGTCGGCCGCGAGCCGGGCTTGCCGCTCGGGCCGGCGCCGGGGATGACGGCGCCGGGGACGTGCCCCGGGCCGAACGCCACGCTGGAGCCGAGACCGGGGACCGCGGCGTGCTCGGTCGACCGGGCTGCGGACTCGCCGCCGATGCGCCCGGACTGCCCGCCGGAAACCACACCTTGAACGCCCGCTGCGATGGCCTGCCCCGAGCCGGGCTTCGTGCCCGGCACCGCGCTGTCCGTCACGCCCGTGACCTCCCTCGGTCCGGGCTGCGCCGGTATCGCCCCGCCCTGCTGGGTCGTCGTCGCCGGGTTCGTCATGCGGCCCTCCGGGGTTCGGTCGGGAGCCGGCGCAGGACCGCGGCCAGGCTCTGTGCGGTCGTCGCCCAGCCGTCGAGGGCGGCGCGGCGGCTGCGGGCGGCGGACTTCAGGCGGCGTCGTACGTCCGCCTCGCCGAACCAGCCGCGCAGTTCGGCGGCGATGGCGGCGGGGTTCTCCGGCGGGACGAGGATGCCGGGCACGCCGCCGTCGGGCGCGCGGCCGACCGCCTCCGGCAGCCCTCCGACGTCCGTGGCCATCACCGGGATGCCCCGGGCCAGGGCCTCGGTCACCGCCATGCCGTACGTCTCGGCATAGGAGGTGAGGACCATCAGGTCGGCGGTCGCGTAGGCGGCGTCCAGCGCGGGGCCGGACTTCGGCCCGGCCAGCTCAAGCCGGTCCTGCAGGCCGTGCTTCTCGATGAGGGACCGGAGATGGGCGACGTACTCCGGTTCCTGGGTCAGGCTCCCGACGCACACGCAGCTCCACGGCAGCTCGCGCACCGCGGCCAGCGCCTCCACCAGCCGGTGCTGGCCCTTGCGCGGGGTCACGGCGGCCACGCACAGCAGGCGTGACACCCCGTCGGTGCCGGGCGCGAGCGGCGCGATGTCGGCGCCGGGGGCGGCGACATGGACGCGCTCGGGGGGAAGGCCGTGGTGGGAGACCAGGCGGCGGACCGCCCAGTCGCTGGTGGCGATCACCGCCGGCACCGCCCGCAGCACCGCCCGCTCCTTGGCGTCCAGCTCGGCGGCCACCTCCGCGTCGAGCCCCGTCTCGTCGCCGAGCGGGAGATGGACGAGGACGGCCATGCGCAGCCGCTCCGCCTCGGGCACCACGATCTCCGGCACGCCGCAGGCCACCAGCCCGTCGAGGAGCACGACGGCCCCGTCGGGCAACGCGGCCAGGGCGCCCGCCAGTTCCGTTCGGGCGTCGGCTCCCGGCCGGGGCCAGTCGCCGGCCACGGCGTGCTTGGTCACCTGCCAGCCGAAGCCGGGCAGGTCCAGGCACACGCGCCGGTCGTAGGCGTTGCCGCCGCTCGGCGCCGTCGGGTCGTCGACGCCGCCCGGCAGCACGAAGTGCACGGTGCGCAGGGACATGGGGATGATCTCGGCGTTCTTCAGGGAAGCGTGCTGCACGGGAACATAGTTCAGCCGCGCCGGCGCCGGTCCGGGCTGCCCGGGCCGTTCGATCGTCGTGTCGGTCACAACGCACGCTCGTAACTCGCCCAGGCGATGTGCGACTCGTGCAGCGTGACGGTGAGGCCCGCGATGCCCTTGGCGCCCTCGCCCAGCGCTCCCTTGTGGATGCGCTCGGCGAGCCGGTCGGCGATGACCTTGGCGAGGAACTCCGTGGAGGTGTTGACCCCCGCGAAGTCGGGCTCGTTGTCGAGATTGCGGTAGTTCAGCTCGCTGACGACCGCGCCGAGCTCCTGGGTGGCCAGCCCGATGTCGACGACGATGTTGTCCTCGTCCAGCTGCTCGCGCCGGAACGTGGCGTCCACGAGGAACGTGGCCCCGTGCAGGCGCTGGGCCGGTCCGAAGACGTCGCCACGGAAGCTGTGGGCGATCATGATGTGATCGCGGACGGTGATGCTGAACAACGGACGACCCTCCAGGTGCGGCGCGTCTGTTCCCCGCTCTCGGTGCCGGGGATGCCGAGTAGTACGGCCCGTTGCCTTCCCCTGTTCAGCCTGTCGTACGTCTTTTCTCAGGTCAGGCGCTCTTGTCGTGGCCAACTCGTACCGGATGGAACGAATCGTCGGTCGATGCGTCAATCGCTCTCGTCGTAACGGATGCGGTGACACAGCGCGGGGACCTCGCCGGAGACGAGCCTGGGCAGCACGTCCGGCAGCTCCTCGAAGGGGGATTCGCCGGTGATGAGAGCGTCGAGCGCGGGGTCGGCGAGCAGGTCCAGGGCGACGGCGAGCCGGTCGGCGTAGGTGCGGTTCGGGCGGGCCGGGGAGACGGTGCCGACCTGGCTGCTGCGGATGACGAGCCGCCGGGAGTGGAAGGCCTCGCCGAGCGGGAGGCTGACCCGCCGGTCGCCGTACCAGCTGAGTTCGAGGACGGTCCCCTCGGCGGTGAGGAGTTCCAGGGACCTGGCGAGGCCCCGTTCGGTGGCGCTGGCGTGCACGACGAGGTCGCGGTCCCCGGCGGCGTCCTCGGGTGTGGCGAATCCGACGCCGAGCGCCTCGGCGATCTTCGCGCGGGACGGGTCGGCGTCGACCAACTGCACGCGGACGCCGGGGAACCGGGCAAGGAGGGCGGCCACCGAGCAGCCGACCATGCCGCCGCCGACCACGGCGATCCGATCGCCGACCAGGGGCGCGGCGTCCCACAGGGCGTTGACGGCGGTCTCCACGGTCCCGGCGAGCACGGCCCGTTCGGCGGGCACGGTGTCCGGGACGGGGGTGACCGCGGTGGCGGGGACGACGTAGCGCGTCTGGTGCGGGTAGAGGCAGAACACGGTGCGGCCCTTGAGCGCCGCAGGGCCCTCCTCCACCACGCCGACGTTGAGGTAGCCGTACTTCACCGGGCCGGGAAATTCGCCCTCCTGGAACGGGGCGCGCATCGCCGTGTGCTGGCTGACGGGCACCCCGCCGCGGAAGACGAGCGTCTCGGTGCCGCGGCTCACACCGGAGAACAGCGTGCGGACCAGCACCTCGCCCTCGCCGGGCGCCGGCAGGGCGACGTCCCGGATGCCGCCTCGCCCAGGCGAGTCGATCCAGAACGCGCGTCCGGTGTGCTTCATCGAAGTCCTCCTGAACGATCGGGAAGCGGCTTGCGTACCGAGGGGTGCACAGGCCGCGCACAACGTAGCGGCCTTGATCGACTCTGTCACACGGCCGGAGGGTGTTCGGTGGCCCTGAACAACACTTACGACGCGAGGCTCGTACAGCAGGAGACCGCCCTGGGGGCGGGTGTGCAGGTCCTGCTGCTGGCCCTGATCGGCACGGCGATCGGGATGGGGCCGGCGGGCTGGCTGAGCGGCCTCGCGTTCGCGATCGCCACCTGGGCGGTGCTCTCCCGGGCCCTGCACCGCTCCCGGCTGCGCTCGTTCGGCGCGGCCAACCGGGTCACCCTGGGCCGGGCCACCCTCGTCGGCGGGGTCACGGCCCTGGTCGCCGACTCCTTCCAGAGCTCACCGCCGGTGTCGCTGTTCGTCGGCCTGACGGCGGTGGCGCTGATCCTCGACGGCGTCGACGGCAAGGTCGCCCGCCGCACCGGCACCTCGACCCCGCTGGGGGCACGCTTCGACATGGAGGTCGACGCGTTCCTGATCCTGGTGCTGAGCGTGTACGTGTCGATGCAACTGGGCCCGTGGGTGCTGCTGATCGGCGGCATGCGCTACGTCTTCGTCGCCGCGGCCAAGGTGTGGCCCTGGCTGACCGCCGCGCTCCCGCCGAGCACCGCCCGCAAGACCGTCGCCGCCCTCCAGGGCGTGCTGCTGCTCCTGGCGGGCGCCGATCTGCTGCCGTACGCGGCCAACTTCGGGGTCGCCGCCCTGGCGCTGGGCCTGCTGGTCTGGTCGTTCGGGCGTGACGTGCTGTGGCTGTACCGGACCTCGCGGGCCGAGGAGCAGGTTGCTCCCCGTCAGGTGCGGGAACTGGTCGCGAGCTGACGCCCGGCCGCCCTCGCCGATCAGGTGCCGAAGCGCCCTCGGGCCGCCTCGATGTGCGGGAGGTACTGGTGGGTCCAGCCGCAGATCGCGTCGACCGTGGCACGCAGGGCGCGGCCCGGTTCGGTGAGCGTGTACTCGACCTTGGGCGGCACGGTGGGGTGCACCTTCCGGTCGACCAGGCCGTTGCGCTCCAGCATCCGCAGGTTCTGCGTGAGCATCTTGTGGCTGACGCCCTCGACCTCGTCGCGCAACTCGCTGAAGCGCAGGGTGCGTTCCCCGAGCGCCTCGATGATCAACAGAGCCCACTTGTTGGCCACGTCGGAGAAGATCTCCCGGGCCAGGGAGTCCGCCCGCCGCAGGTCCGCGTTCTCGGGCAGGTCTCTCAACTGCTTGGTCACCATCTGGTTCCCCAGTCACCGAAAAGTGCGTTCTTCCAGGTCGGCGTTCACTCTCCTACGGTTTCCGAGTAACCGCAAGAGAGCACGGGCCGTTGCCCGCGGTCCGTGCCCGACGGAAGGAACACGCACCATGACCACGCTCGACGTCTACGACCACGGCATACCGGCCGAGGGCCACTTCGGCTACGCCCAGGCGATCAGGTCCGGTGACCTGGTCCACGTCTCGGGGCAGCTCTCGTTCGACGAGGCGGGCGCCTTCGACCCCGAGGACGACGTCGCCGCCCAGCTCGACCGGACCTACGTCAACCTCGACAGGGTCCTGGCCCACTACGGCGCCACCCGCAACCAGATCGTCTCCCAGACGCTGTACGCGGTGGACCTCGTGCGGAACGCCGAGGTGGTCGCCCAGGGCAACCGGGCGTACTTCGGCACCCACCGTCCGGTCAGCACGGCCCTCGGTGTCACCGAACTGACCTTCCCCGGGCAGCTCGTCGAGATCAGCTGCGTGATCGACATGAGGCTGCCCGCCTGAACCGGCCCGTCAGCGACGCGTCCCGGTGCCCACCAGGGCCCGCTCGTAGGGGTCGAGCACAACGCCCCGGACCTTGGCGGAGACGCCGGCGACGATCTGCTGGTGGGCCAGCGGCACGACCGCGTCCGTGCCGAGGATCGCGGCCTCGGCGGCCATGGCGGCGTCCTGCCGCTCACCGGTGCCGTCGGTCCTGACGGCCTCCGCGACGGCCCGGTCGACCTTCTCGTCGCACAGTCGGGCCAGGTTGTAGCCGCCGTCGCAGGTGTAGTCGCTGCCGAGGACACCGACGGGGTCGCCGGTGTCCAGGAGGCTGTTGCGGGCGCCGATGAACGCGTCGAACTTCCCGGCGAGCGCGTCGCTCTCCAGTCGTGAGTACTCGCGCACCTCCAGCTTCACCGTGAAGCCCGCCTTCTGGAGCTGCTGTTGCACGACCTGGGCGACCTCGGGGAGTTCGGGCCGGTTGTCGTAGGTCGCGAGGGTGATCGACGCACTGTCGGGCCGGGCGGCCTTCGCGCGCCCGGCCGGCTTCACACGCTTGCTCTCGGCCCAGGTGACGGCGGGTCCGAAGATGCCGGCGCCCGGGTCGGCGTAGCCCTCGAAGACGCCCTTGACGAGGGCGGAGGAGTCGATCGCCGTGCGGGCGGCGGCGCGCAGCGCCGGGTCCTTGAAGGGCCCGGTCCGCGTGTTGAGCTGCAGGCTGGTGGTGCGGGTGGTGCCGGCTTCCTTGAGGGTGGGCTTGTCGAGTGTGGTGGCCTGGGCGGCGGGGATCGCCTCGGCGATGTCGACGTCGCCGGTGCGGACGGCGTTGGCGCGTGCGGTGCCGTCCTTGACGAAGCGCGCGTCGATGCCGGAGGCGTGGGCAAGGCCGCCCCAGTAGTCGTCATGGCGGTCGAGCGTGGCGGAACCGCCGCCGTTGACCTTGGTGATCTCGAAGGGCCCGGTGGCGGTGCCGAGGGGTGTGGGGGCGCCCGGGCGCCCGCCCTTCTTGCCGTACGCCTTCGGGGAGAGGATCGCCAGGCTCGGACCGGCCAGGCGCATGGGCAGGACGGGGTCGGGCGCGGCGGTGGTGACGCGGACGCCGCTGTCGCCGTCGGGCTCGGCGCGGAGGGTGACTCCGGCGAGGGCGGTGGGAGCGGGCCGGGCCTTCGTGGCGTGGGTGAGCGCGGCGGCCACGGCGGCGGGGGTGACGTCCGTGCCGTCCTGGAAGGTGGCCTCGCGCAGGGTGAACCGCCAGGTGCGGTCGTCCTCCCGGCGCCAGGACCGGGCCAGCGCGGGGGCCGCGGCGCCGTTGGCGTCCAGGGCGGTCAGCCCCTCGGTGACGCCGAGCCGGCTGAGCAGCGTGGCGTCGGCTCCGTACGGCGAGAAGTTCTCGGCGGGCGGGAAGGCGAGGGCGACCCGCAGCCGCGGCCCCGACGGCCCGCCGCCCGCCGGCGACTCCCCGCCGGGAGAGGCGAAGCAGCCGGTCAGACACGGCACGAGGGCAAGGGCGGTGAGGAACCGGAGGCGGCTCTTGATGCTCTGAAGACGCACTTGCACAGCATAGGCATCAAGTGGAACACGCCGTTCAACCGGGTGATCCACCCGAAAGGGCCACCAAATCCCATACGGAGTAAGCGATTTGACACCGACATGGCGCACTCCCTAAACCTAAGTACATGACATCCATTTTCAAAAAGGTGGGGCGGTCGTGAGGATCGCGTTCGTCGGCAAGGGCGGCAGCGGCAAGACCACCCTGTCCGCACTCTTCTCCCGTCACCTGGCGCGCTCCGGCGCCCCGGTCCTCGCCATCGACGGCGACATCAACCAGCACCTGGCCGAGGCGCTCGGCGGCGAGGAGGTGCCCGCCCCTCCCCTGGGCACCCACGTGTCCGAGATCAAGAAATTCCTGCGGGGCGACAACCCCCGCATCACCTCCCCCGACGCGATGATCAAGACGACCCCGCCCGGCCGCGGTTCACGGCTCCTGCGTCCGCTCGGCGACGACGACCTGCACGCGCGGCACGTCGGCCGGGCGGGCGGCGTCCCCCTCATGGTGACGGGCGAGTTCGACGAGTCGGACCTGGGCGTGGCCTGCTACCACTCCAAGCTGGGTGCGGTGGAGCTGTATCTGAGCCACCTGCTGGACGGCCCCGGCGAGTACGTCGTGGTCGACATGACAGCGGGCGCCGACGCCTTCGCCTCGGGCCTGTTCACCCGCTTCGACATCACGTTCCTGGTGGCCGAACCCACCCGCAAGGGAGTCTCGGTCTACCGCCAGTACCGCGACCACGCGGAACAGTTCGGAATCCGCATCGCGGTCGTAGGCAACAAGGTGACCTGCGAGGACGATCTGCTCTTCCTCAAGGAACAGGTGGGCGACGACCTCCTGACCCACCTGGTGCACTCCCCCTGGGTCCGTGCGGCCGAGCAGGGCCGCACGGGTGCTGGACCGGATGCCCTGAACTCCCTGGAGCCGCACAACCGCCACGCCCTTACGGTCCTGCGCGAGGCGGTTGATTCCCACCCGCGCGACTGGGACCGCCTCCACCGCCACGCGGTCGAGTTCCATCTGCGCAACGTCCGGGCCTGGGCCGACGCGCGCACGGGCGAGGACCTGGCGGCGCAGGTGGACCCGGACTATGTGCCGGGCGGGCCGGCCAACAGCTGATCCTGGAAGGCCGCCAACGTCGTCACGAACGCCTCCGGCCCGTCCCGCCACGGAAAGTGCCCCGCTCCGCTCTGCACGACGAGATCGACGTGCGGAAACAGGTCGGCGTACTCCTTCATCACGCGCACTGGCGCAGCCACGTCGTACTCCCCGGCGAGAACGAGGACCGGCGCAGTGAACGCGGCGAGGTCGGCACGCGTGCCCTCGGGCTCGAAGGCGCCCTCCGCGGCATACAGGGCCGCGGCCTCGTCGTTGCGCTGCCGCTGCTCCGTCACACGGAACTCCCGCGCCTCGTCGTCCCACCGGCCGAACCAGAACGGGGCGACGGCATCCCAGTCGGCGGGCGCCGCGCGGCCGGAGGTGACGGCCTCCAACGACGCGTACGCCGGGACGAACCACGGTTCGTCCCGGCGTAGACGGGCCGTCTCCAGCCGGTCCTCGGCGGTGATGTCGAGGCCGACGGCGAAGACGCTGGGCGTGACGAGCGCGAGCTGCCCTACCCGTTCCGGATGCCGGGCCGCGTACAGCACGGCCAGATTCGCCCCGGCGGAGTGCCCGAGCAGATCGACCCGCTCCAGGCCCAGCTCCGCACGCAGCGCCTCGACGTCGCCGACCTGCCGGTCACAGCGGTACGACCCCGGGTCCCGCGGCACCGTGGACTGGCCCGTGCCCCGGAGGTCCAGGCGGATCAGGGTGCGGTGGGCCGTGAGGCCGCCCAGGTCCCCCAGGTAGACGGAGTCCTGCATGGGACCGCCCGGGAGACAGAGCAAGGGCGGGCCTTCTCCGGTCACGTGGTAGGTGAGGACCGTGCCGTCGGGAGCGGAGAAGGTGGGCATGGGCGCGACCTTGTCAGGAGGTGGCGTTTTGTACAACGGGATTTCCACCGCCGGAGTCCGGTGACGGTGGCCCCGGCTACTCGATCCCTGTGGCATCGAGTAGCCGGACCACGTCCTTGCGCCCGTACCCGAGCAGTCGGGCGCGATCAGCAGCCATCAGCACCAGGTGCGCGACGATCTTCGCCGCGTAGCCGTCCTTGTTGTCCGCGTCGAACCACTCCTGGGGTTTCTCGACACCCAGACTGTTCATCACCAGCCCGTGCTCCCGCCGGATTTCCGCGACGGTACCGGCGACCGCATCCATCAGTGTCTTCCCCGGCCGCTCGCACTCCAGGGCGAAGTCACCCCAGTCGACCGGCACACAGCCTTCCGGCGGACGCGCCCGCAGCCCTGCATACCTCTCGTCCCCGAACCCGGAGGCCCGGAACTCGTCGTGCACCAGAGAGAACCGATGGAACCCGGACGGAACCGGAGGCGGTGGAGGCGTGTACTCCCACCCGGCGTCCTCGTACAACTGCCGCTTCACCTCTTCTTCTTCGGCATGCGTCACGGTGAAGCCGTTGGCCTCGTTGCGCCCGGTCGTCGTGCCGTCGGGGTTGCGGTGGAAGTGCAGGCCCATGGTGTGCTCCCGGTGCCGTGATGTCGATGGACGAGAATCCCCCGTCACCAGCTCGAACGGCCCGCGAAGCCGACCCGTGCCCATTCTCCTGAGCCCCACCCGATCGCGTGAAATCCGGTGGCGTGGGAACTGGCCGACTTCGGCGGGATGGGGCGTTGTTACGCTCCCCCGGTGAGGATTCCGAGCCCCGCAGAGATCCAGGCTCTGCACGAGAAGCACGCGCCCACCGCCGAGGCGTTCACGCTCGTCCACACGCACTGCGAGATCGTCTGGGGGATCGCCGAGCAGCTCCTCTCCGCGCCCCACCTGGCTCATCTCGACGCCGAACTGGTCCGCGCCGGCTGCCTCCTTCACGACATCGGGGTCTACCGCCTCTACGGGGACGACGGGCGGCTTGACCACGGGAACTACATCCGGCACGGACTGCTCGGCCACGAGATCCTCGAAGCGGAGGGCTTCCCCGAGACCCTCCGCCGCTTCTGCTCCCACCACACCGGAGTGGGACTCACGCGGCACGACATCGTGCGCCAGGGACTGCCTCTCCCTCCCGCCGACTATCTGGCGGTGACGCAGGAGGAGAGGCTGGTGATGTACGCGGACAAGTTCCACACCAAGTCCCGGCCGTCAACGTTCCTCTCCCCCGACGAGTACGCCGCCCATGTCCGCCGGTTCGGCGAGGACAAGGTGATCGCTTTCCAGGCACTGCGCGCGGAGTTCGGCGAGCCGGACCTCACCGGGCCCGTGCCGGGCTTCGGGACGGAGGAAGACGCGACGGCTGCCGCGGTTCGGGGCTAGCAGGCCGCATGGCCGGAAGGCCGTGGCGACCCGTTCCTGTGCTCTCACGGCGGCTCGGTGAAGGCACCGAACACGACGAACGCCCCGTGCCTCATTACCGGTCGGGCCCTGAAACGTCGGGCTGTGGTTGTACCACTGACTCCCGACCTCAAGCTCGACGTTCCGGTCGATCGCCGAGAGAAGGTCCCCGGGAACCAGCCTTTCCGGGACTCCTCCGCCGCCGCTCTCCTCGCGCCGTCGATGATCTCCGTCAGCACTGTCCGCGTCACCGACGCGCCGGCCCGCGCGGCCGACCGGGAGACGTGCATCGGGGTCACGTCCCTGAACACCGCTTTCACGAGTGGAGGCTTGAACGGCGGGACATCCATGACCGAGGCGGTCTCGGGACCGCTGCGCTCAGGGCGTGCGGACTGTGCGGTCATCGGAGGAAACGCTCCCTGCTGTCGGATTGTTCAGAGGCCCACACTTCATCACGGTCGCTCAACCCTCAGGTCCGGGCCGGGCCTGAGGGTTGAGCGACCGTCCGGAGAGTCGTGGCCGCGGACGTCTCGGCCAGGGCCATCGCCGCGAGGCCGCCGTGGGAGCCGCTCAGGAACGCCATCGTCCCGGTCCTCTCGGGCGGCCGAGCGACCACCTGCGCCAGTACGTCGACGACGGCCGGGCCGGCGATGGCGAACCGCGTCAACGCGAAGGCGGAGGCCCAGCGCAACTCGGCGGTCGGGCTCTCCAGGTAGGGCTCGATGAAGGGGCCGGTCGCCGCATCGCCGAGCAGGCCGAGGGCGACCTCCCGTCGCCGCGGCGCCGGGCGGCCTCGGAATCCGTCCGCCCGGGGATCCCGGAACGCCGGTGGGCAGGCGCCCTCGCGGGGGAGGATGGCCGGCATGACGGTTGAAGGCCCCTCCATCGACTCCACCAGGCCGAGCATCGCCCGCGTCTACGACTACCTGCTCGGCGGCAAGGACAACTACGCAGTGGACCGGGAGGTCGGCGACGTGTTCTTCCGCGACCTCCCCGGCTCGGTGGCCATCGCCTTCGCCAACCGCGCGGCCCTGACGCGGGCGATCACGCAGATCGTGACGACCACCGACGTACGGCAGTTCATCGACCTGGGCAGCGGTCTGCCGACCGCCGACAACGTCCACCAGGTCGCGCAGCGGCACGCCCCGGAGTCCCGGATCGTGTACGTCGACAACGACCCCCAGGTGCTGGTCCACGGCTGCGCGCTGCTGGAGCAGAACGACCGGACCCGGGTCGTCCGGGCCGACGTACGCGACCCCGATGGCGTCCGCACCCACCCGGACACCCTGGAACTGATCGACTTCGACCGCCCCGTCGCCGTCGTCCTCAGCGCCGTCCTCCACCACGTCAACGACGAGGAGGACCCGGCCGGGATCGTCCGCCACTGGCGTGACCACGTGCCGTCCGGGAGCCACTTCTTCGTCAGCCACTTCCGTTCCGGCGACAACCCGGAGACCGCGGAGGCCGAGCGGGTCCTCCAGCAGACCTTCGGCCGCGGCCGGTGGCGCACCGACGAGGAGATCGCCTCCCTGCTGGACGGCCTGGAGATCCTCGACCCCGGGATCGTTCCCGCGCCCCTGTGGCGTCCCGACACGACCGCCAACCGTTGGAGCGCCGGCGGCGCGCAGCCGGAGCTCAGCGTCTGGCAGCACCTCATCGTCGCCGGGCTGGCCCGCAAGGCGTAGTGGCCCCGGCGGGCGGCGATCCATGGGTGCTGGACCCGGGCGGGGGTCAACAGGGGCGGGACAAGGGAGTTGGGCTCTCGACGGCGCCAAGACGGCTAATATCGCCTGAGTCTCCGCGGGGGAGGGCATGGTGGCAGGCGCATCCGGTGACCATTCCGCTGCCAGGGTGTGGGCACTGATCGGCGGGATCGCATCCGTGCTGTCGATCCTGGGCTGGCTGGGCTTGAACAACGTCGGCGAGCTGAAGGACTTGCTGGCCGACTCGCCCCCCTCCAGTTCCAGCCCGGCCCCGTACACGTCTTCGCCGAGCGACCGCATCCCCGATGACTCCGACACCGGTGAGGGGAGCACTGACGAGTCCGGCCCCGAGCCCTCGACGCCCGCTCCGGATCCCACCGAAGAGGCGTTCGAGGCCATCTCGGCCGGCGACTGCCTGGCGGTCTACGACACGGGCCGCGGGGGCACCACCAGCGTCGACTGGAGCGTCGGTGCTCCGCCGGACCCCGTGTCCTGCGCCGGCGAGCAGGCGCAGGTCCAGGTGACCGCCATCAACACCGCCTGCCCCACCGGCTATGGGAAGTCGTACTGGAGCTACCGGTCCGCCACCACCGGCGACTCCACGAAGCTCTGCCTCACCCGCGTCTACCACGCCAACTACTGCATTCTCGGCCGGCAGTCCGGCGACTCGATCTCCCTCGCACTGATGACGGCCGTGGCCTGCCGACGCGAGCCGGTACCCGTCCCGTACAACCAGATCATGCACATCACAGGCGTCTACCGCGCCCCGGCGGGTGCCGACGCGAACAACTGCCGCCGGGCGGCAGGCGACCAGACGCGCTACTGGGCCGCCCTGGTGGACGACGGCGCCACGCTGCTGTGCACCACGATCTACCAGGGCAGCTGACCGACAGCTCGGTCCCCCCAGCCGCCCGAGTACGCTCGCGGAAAGGCCGGTTCAGACCCGTCTCCGTCGTCGTGACGGCCGTCGCGCCCGGGTTCACCGACACGGACGGCGTTGTCACCCGAAAGCCCTCACCCTGTGCGATTTCATCCCCCTTCACCCCTGTGCCGCATACCGTGAACCCGCCGCCCGACCACCTCTCGGCGCAACGGGAAGCGGCGGCGACACGCAGGTCACGGGAGACGGAGGAAGAACGGGATGACACAGGCCGCCGCAGGGAGCGAGCTGGACGAACGGGTGCCGGGCCGCCGGTGGATCGTGCGTCTGGACCCCGTCGGCCGAGGCAGCGCGGAGGTGCGCGTCTCGTGCGGCCGACCCGCCTGTGCCGAGCGGCGTCTGCCCTCCGCGGCGGCAGGCCGTACGGCCGCGGTCGCCCATCTGAAGGCGCACCTGCGCGCCACCCCCGCCCCCAGAGCCGACACCTACTGCGCCTGCCGGGCCGACGGCTGCCGCGCCCACCTCCCCGACACCGGCAGGCATGCGCGTACCGAACAACCCTGGCGGTGCGGCGGACCGATCGTCCTGGCCGTGATCACCGACCGGGCAGGACGCTGGTGGCAGGCCCTGGAGTGTTGTTCACAGTGTGCCGCCGCCACTCCCGGGGCCCGGACCACGGCCACCTCCCCTCCGTCCGCACCCCGGACCGCCGGCCGCCCGACCCCCGCGGCGGCGGGCACCGGCGCGGGCACGCCGCAGTTCTCCGACCAGCAGGTCACCACCCGGACGGGATGTCCGGCACCCCTCCCCGTACCCGCACCCCTCCCCGTACCCGCACCCCGCCCCGTACCCGCGCGGCGCCGCCGCCCGCCGGAGGCGAGGATCGGCCGGCGTGTCATTCCGCGCGACCTGCGGCCCGTGTCCCTGCGGGACGAACTCACCGAGCTCGGCGACCTCTTCCGCGCCTACCAGAAGCGCCCCGAGCCCGACCTGGCGCTGCTGGCCGATCTCCAGGAACGCAAGGCCCGCGCCTTCCTCACCTGGTCCGATGTCAGTTGCGACGTCACCCTGCGGCTGGAGGCCCAGCGCGCCGAGCAGGCCGCCGCCGTCATCCGACGTCAGCACCAGCACCGCACCGGCCGTGTCCCGGAGGGCGAGGAATCGGGCGTGGCGCGCCTGCTGCCCGTATCGGCGCAGTGGGAGTACGCGCGCTCCGTCCTCGCGCACGTGGCCGGCCACACACCGCTGCCCGGAGCGGAAGCACGGCTGCTGGCGTTGATGCTGACCCTGCGCACCGCGCACACCGGCACCGGCAACCTCGTCGGCCAGGACGTCAACGCGCTGGGCCTGACCGACCCGGAGGACCTGGTCGAGCAGCTGTCCGGCTGCGGCTGGCTGTCCCTCCCCGGCACCGTCGGCGACCTGCTCGCCTCCCGGCCGGAGAACCCCACCCCGATCACCGTCCCCTCCCTGGTGCCCGACGAGGACGGGACGGGCCCGTTCACGTTCGGCAGGAAGACACGGCCCAAGCTCTCCGGCTGGGCCCAGAGAGTCGTCTCGGACAAGAAGCTCCGCAAGGCCAAGGCACCCGCCGGCGCCCGGCTGCTCGCCGTGACGCTGGCCACGTGGACGGACGACGTGGGGCGCCTCGGACGCGGCGGCCAGGGCGTCACCCTGAACGCCCTCGCCACCCGGGTCCCGGTCGGCTCCGGCGAACTGCGGGACCTGATCGACCGGCTGACCGCAGCGGACTGGCTCACCGACGCCGCCCTCACCGACACCCACCTCACCGGCCGGCTGACCGAACGCGTCCTCCCCCTCACCTGCCCCCTGCCGGATTGAGCTCCCGCCCACCCTCGTCCGCGACCGCACCCGTGGGCGGGGAGCCGTCGCCCCGCCCACGGGTTCACCACCACTCCACGTCGGTGGTCCGGGCGTTCTCCCCGTCGGCGAGCTCGGAGAATGCCACGCTGACGGTGGTGCATTGCTCGAAGCAGCGGCCGAGGAGGCTGCTTCGGCAGCCCCTGCTTCCTGGCGGGCCGGCCGCCCGCCCTGCCCCTCCTCAGTCGACCTCCCGCACGCGTGCAGCGGTCCGCTCGGCGAGTTCGCGGACGCCCTTGGCGGCGTTGTCCGAGAGTTCGCCGAGTACGGCGTCGGCGGCGGTGAGGAGGGCGCGGGCCTTCTCGGGGCGGCCCGCGTCGGCCAGGGCGAGGGTGAGCCGGTAGTGCTCCTCGGTGATGAAACGGCCGAGGTTGACCCGCTGCCAGTGGCGCAGTGAGTCGTCGCCCGGGGTGGCCAGGGCGTCGCGCACGGCGGCCAGGCTGTCCACCGCCTGCGGCAGCCGGCCCGCCTCCCGCTCCAGGCGGGCGAGGGTGTGCCGGGCCGAGGCCCGGTCCCATGCCGTCTCCTGAAGGGCGGCGTACAGGCGCTGGGCGCGCAGCGCCTGGGGAAGGTCGCCGAGCTCCTCGAAGTCCCGGGCGAGCCCGCTCAGCGGAGCCGTGGCCAGGGTGTGGGGCGCCCCGGGGCGGCGGAGTCTGCTCTGGTCCATGACGATGCTGTCGAGTTCGCGGATCAGCGTCACCCGCGCGAGGTCCGTCATCCCCTGGTCCCGCGCCAGGTCGGTCCATGTGGAGACCGGCTCGTCCGACGGGTCCGTCCCGACCATCGACTCGTCGAGTTCCCGCGCCCACTGGCGCAACTCGTCCGCGCTCGCACCCGGTTCCGGCACACCGCCCAGGCCGCACGCCGTGTCGAAGTCCGTCTCCCGGACCTCGAGCAGCAGCGGCAGATCTCCGGTGTCCCCGTGCAGCCCGACCAGTACGGCCGCAAGCCGCAGTTCGTCCGTCATCGACGACCGTGTCTCGTGCCGCAGCAGATGCCGCAGCAGCTCCAGATCGCCCTCGGCGCGGTCGAACTGCGCGGCCCGCAGGGTGATCCGGCGCCGGACCGGGTCCTCGGCGACATCACGCCATGCCGTGGGGTCGCCCTCCCGCAGACGGGCGAGATGGGTGCGGCCCGCCGCGAGCACCGTCTCCCACAGCGGTGGACCGACCGGGCCCAACAGGTCGTACGCGCACCCCTCATCCGCGTTGAGCAGGACGAAGTCCGGCTCGGTGCGCAGCAGCGCGGCACGCAGTCTGCCCACCAGCTCGACCGGGGAGCGTTCCGGGAAGCCCAGCGCCGCACGGAGCTCGGCCCGCTCCTCGTCGATCCCGTAGCACTCACGGATCTCGTCCTCGGTCTCCGCGACGCACACCAGGATCTTCTCCTCGCCGTCGTCCGGCGACAGACGTGCGTAGCCACGCCAGCCGGGCAGGCCGATCACGAGCTCCAGGGCCTCGTCGACACTGGAGCCGATGATCCCTGCAGCGCCCTCCGAGTCGGCGTAGAGCACCGAGCCGTCCGCGCACACGAAGTACGTGCCGCCGGTGTCGTCCCCGGCCACCGTCTCCAGCGGCCCGCCCGAGGCGAGGCGGACCTCCTCGACATGACCGTGGGCGGCGCGGTCCAGATCGAAGTCGAAGGGAAAGGCGGCCAGTTCAGCCAGGCGGCGGTCCTGCCGCAGCAGCCGTAGCGCGTGATCGGTCATGTCGCGGAAAGTAACACCGTCCACTGACCGCGGACTCGCGGCCCCTGCAGGAGGCCATGCGGACAGGGGGTGCGGTCATGGCCGGCGGTTCGGGCGTTCGCCCCGACGGGGGTACGTCGGCGGTGGCAGCCGCGTGGACGGTCCGGGCACGCACCATGACTTTCGTGCTGCTTCGGCCCGCTTACCCGTACCGCGTACGAACGCCCCGCCCCCCGTACGGCACCCGCCTGTACACCCACACCCCCGCGCTTCACCGCCACTCCAGGAACACCGTGTCGTTGGTCAAGGACTCAGCGGAGACAGCAACCGCGGCCCCTTCCCCCGAGGTCGACACCACCCGGAAGTCACCCAGGCCCGACGGCTGCCCCGAACGGTCGTTGGGTGAGTGAACGGACGCGATGAACTTCTCACCGTCCGCCGAGACCACCATCCCCTCGGCGACCCTCCCGTCGTCCTCGCGGACCACGGCGACGGCGTTCCCCTCGGGACGGCCGCTACGAGCATCCATGGTTCGGAAGTTGCCCAACTGGGAGCGGCACAGCACCCGTTCGTCCCCGACCCAGCCGACGATGCCGACGCATCCACTGAGCAAGGTGGCGGAGCGGCCCGCTGCCGCGGTGAGCGGTCCTGACGAGTCCAGGGTGTGGAAGACGTGCCCGTAGATCTTCGGTGCGGTCGCGGTGAGGCGGCGGCCGTCGGGGGCGAGGTGGGCCATGTTGGCCTGGACGGCGCGCGGGGGCTTCCCGGTGACGATCAGGGGGAGGTCGTGTCCGATCGCCGGGCCCTCGTCCGACAGCCGGTGATCTCCCTGCGCGGGCCGCGAACCGATCCTGCGCTCACCGTCGGCGGTGATGTACGTGAACCACACGCTCCGCCCGTCGGGCGCCATCACCGCGTTCTGCTCGTCGTCGCCCCTCGCGTCGCTCAGGCTCACGAAGTCGTCGGCGTTGCCACCGCTCTGTACGTAGCCGGCGTGCGTCGTCCCGCCGTCCGCGTCCCGGAGCACCACCGCCATGCGCGTGTACGCCAGGTCGAACAGGGCACGGACCCGGGGAGTCACGTACTCCAGATCGTCCACGGCGTAGGGCGACGGACTGTCCGAACTCACTCCGCAGAGGTCCACGAGAGGGCTGTTGACGTTCTTGGCGTCCTTGTAGTTGGTGAACGCGGCGTCGGTCGGGATGAAGAAGTTCCGCGTCTCTCGCAGTTGCCACCGCTCGGGATCCCAGGCCTGCACGTTGACCCCGGCGTAGCGCGCGCCCATGCTGCACGTCGCGGTGACAACCGTGCCCTCGCGAGTGAACGGGCTGTCCGGAAGGGCATACCCGCGATTGCCCCAGTAGGGCGCCGAGGGACCCGGCGCCGGCCCGGCCTCCTTCTTGGACTGCGAGGAGCCGCACCCCTGGACGCACAGGACAGCCAGCACGGCGACCAGGACCGCGGCCCTGCCCGTCAGAGCCCGTAACACTGCCCCTCCTCCGGCATGTCGTCACACGACGTCCAGGGCATGGCCCCGAAGACCCAGCTCTGCCGGGGATTCTCCGGGACGGACTCCGTACGGATGCGCAGCGGCTCGCCCTTGTCGTCCTTCAGTTGGACCCACCGCCCTTCCGGCCGGTGGGTGTCGTTGTAGTGGACCTGAAGGCCCCATTCGCACGTCCGTCCCCGCGGCGCGATGACCTCCGCCCGCAGCCCGCCCGAGGACTGGCCGTTGCCGACCTCGACGAAGCGGTTGTCGAAATAGGGCTCGCCCTGTCCCTCGGTGTCGTCGGTCAGCACCGGTTCGTCGGCGCGGGGCGGAAGATGGAGCCGGATGCCCTCGTAGGCGACCCCGCCCTGCGGCGGAAGGCCGACGACGGCCTGCGCGGTGCTCTTCCGGCACGTCAGGTCGGTGACCTTCCAGTCGTTGATGGTCACCGCGTACTGGCGTGTACTCATCACGGTCATCTTGAACGTGTCCGAGAACTCCATGCCCCCACTGGCGGTCTGCTTCTCCAGGTACCGCTGCGGAGCGTGCTCCAGGAACGGCGCGTAGGCGAGCGGACGGCCACCCAGGGACTTGAGGTAGGAGAAGACGTCCGAACTGGCCTTCATCTTCCGGATCTCTTCGTCGGTCAGCGTCCGGTCGAGTACCATCGCCCACTCCCGGGGCTCACTGTGCTCGGGCTGCACCGACACCGTGAACGGCGGCTGGGATGCGTCGTACGCCTTGTTGGAGTCGTTCTCCTTGGTGACGCTCGGACCGATCATGGCGTACGCGAGCAGTGCCCCGCCCAGACCTCCCAGCACGGCACTCACCGCCGCCACCGACAACCACAGCCTCCTCTTGCGCCGGGACGCTCCGGCAGGCACGCCGAGCGCTTCGGGGAGGACCGTCCGGAGACCGTCGTCGGCCCCGCTGCCCGCGCCGGAGGAGGCCGGAGGCGGGGGCGGAGGCGGCACGTCAGGGGGGCGCGTCGGCGGGGGCGGTACGGGGGCGGGCGGTGAGGTTCCGTCCGAGGTTCCGTTCTGCTCTGCCGGTCCCGGCGTGGTGCTTCCCCCGGTGTTCCCGGCGGTGTTCGGCCGGGGTTCCGGTGTCCCGCCCGCTGGCGCGGTCGCCGTCATGCCGTCCCCTCACGACGTGATAGATGGTGTTCCCGCTCGGCGGCCCGACGCGGAGCCCCCGTACAGAAGCCCCATCGAGCAACGACCGTCCCTCACAGCCCACCATAGGGACAACGACCGTTCCTGTCCGCAGAGTTGACGTCCTCCATCCCAGCACCACACCGGCACCCCGCCCCATGTACAGCCCACTCCCGTACAGGCGTCGCTGCTGGTGACACGCCGGTCGCCGCCGCCACGCCGGCCGCATGCACAGTCCTTCCCCCCAGCGGCAACGGCCCGTCCTCTCCGGTCCCGCCTCCCCCACCGAGTTCGCGATGGCGTTCACCTCGACCCCGCACGACGCCCGCCTCGCCCGGCTCTTCGTCGCGCAGTGCCTGGACTCCTGGGGCCACCCCTACGGCAGCGATGCCAACGAGACACTGACTCTGATCACCGCCGAGCTGTGTGCCAACGCCGTCCAGCACGGACGCGTTCCCGGACGGGTCTTCCACGTCCGGCCGGCCGCCGAGGCGGACGGTCGGCGGCTGCGCTTGGAGGTATCCGACACCCGCGCGGGACGCCGGCCCGTCGCCATCATCCCCACGGACCCTGACGTCGAGTCCGAGTCCGGCCGCTGCCTCCTCCTCGTCGTCGCCCTGGCCGACGCCTGGGGCATCACCGGCCGCGGCTCCGGCCCCAGCCCCGGTCCCGGTCCCGGTCCCGGTCCCGGCAAGACGGTGTGGGCGGTACTGAACACCGCGTCGAGCCGGCGCCGCTCCCTGTGCACGAAACCGACTGCTTCGCCAGGACCAGCCGCATCCTGGCTGAGCTCGCCGGCGGCCACGCGGACCGCACCTGAGACAAGCGCATCCGCGAACTCATCCGCCCCGGCCTGCTCGCCCTCGACGGCTTCGCGATGCGGCGGCTGACCGCACCCCAGGCCGACGACCTCTACGAACTCTTCAGCGAGCGACGGAACCGGTCCTGATCATCACCAGCAACCGGGCGCCCAGCGACTGGTATCCCCTCTTCCCCCACCCCGTCGTCGCCGAGTCGCTGCTGAACCGACTGATCAGCGCCGGCCACCGGGCCACCATGAACGGCCCCAGCTACCGGCCCGACAAACGACCGAAGAATCCCACCGCCAAACCCGGCACACCCTCGAAAGGCTGATCAGATCACCGGCGGCCCCGCCTCGATCCGGCGCATTACCGAGGGCAGGCTGTCCAGATCGGGGCCCGTCTGGACCTGCCGCTCGTCCCACCAAGTGGCGCCGGCGTCACGCAGCGGACCCGAGGTCCAAGCGAAGCCCGCGCGCTTCGGCTTCACCGCTTTGCACAGCGGGAGAGATTCGCAAGGTTGCCGAGGAGCGGCATGAGACCCGTAAGGTCACGGGAATGACGGACGATCAGCAGCAGGAGCAGGCCGTGGCGGGCGCCTGGGCGAGGATCGAGAAGTGGCTGGAGCAGCACGCTCCGCGCTCCTACCGGATGCTTCCTCCGCCCGTCCCGGAGGCCGACATCCGTGAGGTCGAGCAGGAACTCGACCTCACCGTCCCACCGGGCCTCAAGGCCTTCTATCGCCTCCGCAACGGCACGGGTCATCCCGGTGACTTCGGCCGGGCACCCGAACCCGAGACCGGACTTCCCTCACAAGGTCAGGCGACGGCCTGGCTGTTGCCGAGAAAGCAGGGGATTCCTCCCGTGGAGCATCTGCCGTACTGGGATGAAGGCCCTCACACGATCGGTATGCCGGACGACCCCATGGTGCGGTACCTGGCCTTCGCCGCGACCGACCGCAGCGGTCTGTACGGGCTGTTCACGGACTGCACGCCAGGGCCGGGGTACGGACGGATCGGAACCTTCGAAGAGGCCGGCATTCCCAAGCTGGGCGTGTGGCCGTCGTTTGCCGACTACCTCATCGAAGTCGCCGACGCCCTGTACGAGAACCGGGGTGTGGAGTACGCGGACGGACACCAGGACACGAAGGTGCCCGGTCTCGTCGATCAGGCCCTGGTGTGGGACGGGCCGGCACACCCGCGGGATCCGGACTGGACGCGCTTCGCATAGCACCGTGGCCGGAGCACCACAGGGTGCTCCGGCCACATGCTTGGTCAGTCAGAGGTCAGGTCAGTTCAGCCGACCTTCTTCCACGCGCAGACCGTGTCGGCGTTCTTGCAGTGCTCGAAACCAGGATCGCTGATGAAGAACCCGTCCTTGTCGAGCAGCCGCATCTGGGGGAACTAACTTGATGCCCAGGTCACGGAAGGCGCCGGTGTTCTGATCCGTGGGAACGGAGGCACGGCCACACTTCTCGTTCCACTTCGGGCCGGTGTAGCCGTCACGGTTCTCGGCAAGCAGTCCCCACGTGCCGCCGGTCATGGGCTTGGTGTAGCGCTGTGCGCATTCCTTACCGGAAGCGATGGCCCTTCGCTGCCGCGCCCGTCGACGGCGCCTCTTTCATCCTGCATCGGTCTCACCGGCCGGATCGGACGGCCACGGTGCCGGCCTGCGGATGCGCTCCGCCGGCTACGAGATCGCGGTGCGCCTGCCCCGAGGCGGTGCGGCGCCCGGACCTCGACAACCGGGGCCTGCCGGTTCTCACGGAATGATCACATGGCAGCATACTTTCGTGAATGACAACGGGGATGACATACCGAAGCCTCAATGGGCTTCTAAATTGACCGAGTTAGCGGCTGCGTCGGTACCGAGCGGCGCGCCGGCTACCGAGCCGGTCGAGGAGCCATTGGGGCCGCTCGCGTCTGCACGGACAGCGCCGGATGCGGAGTCGCCTGACGAGGGGGCGCGGGCGCGGCGGGAGTTTGCTCGTTTACTCGGGGAGTTCCGGCGTTCGGCGGTGCTGGTGCCGTTCGATGCGCAGGGAAGTCTGTGGACCGCGGACTTCAACGGCGTGCGGTGGATCTGCGCGTTCTCGGGCGAGGCGGCGTTGGCGCGGTTCGCGGTAGCGCGGGGTGAGGCGGGGCGTGAGTGGACGTACCGGACGATTCTGGGTGCGCGACTGCTGGACGTGATGGCGCCGAGGCTGCCCGGGCCGGGTGGCGTGGCGCTGGAAACCCAGCCATGACCAACGCCCTTGCGCGTCTGCTCGACATCGCCCCAGCGCCGAGCGAGCCCCGCCGGAAGGATTGGCACGAGGTCGAGCGCAGCCTTGAGGTTGAGCTCCCCGCCGACTACAAGGAGTTCATCCACGTCTACGGAGGCAGCAACTGGGACGACTATCTGTACGTCCTGGAGCCCGGCTGCCCCAACGAGAACTACGACCTCCTCGAATGGGCACAGAACCAGGCCGAAGACCTGGAAGATCTGTGGGAATTCGAGAGGAAGCCGGCGGAACTGGAAGTCGAAGGGTCCCGGGTCATCCCATGGGCAACCACGGACAACGGAGAATGCCTCTACTGGCTTGTCCGGCCAGGCCATAAGCCGGACGAGTGGACCGTCATGGTGAACGAAGCGCGCGGCGATCGGTGGGAGCATTTCTCCGTGTCCTGCACGCAATTCCTCGTATCCTCCCTCAATGGAGAGCTACATTCGACCATCCTCTCGTCGTCGTTCCCCCGTGCTGCACATGAATTCCGTCAGCTCGGTGCCGTATGACGATGCGACGCGGGGCAGAAATCGGGTTGGGCGGGACGCGCCCCGCCTGAGAATCACACGGGCAGCACGCACGTCGATGAGCTCCCGCCTCGCGAGCATCATCGCCTGCAACCACACCCCCCGGCCGTTGCCGTCGTCAGCTGGGCCTCTCCCGGACGCAGCTTGCCGTCGCGGTGGTGCAGCAGTAGTGCGGGCACGATCGTGACGTTCGGCGACGAGAGAACCTCGGATCGGGGGATCGAGCACTCGCCCTTCAGGAAGTCGATGGCGAAGCGCAGGGCCCTCTCGGTGTCCTGCCAGGCCTCCTTCAGCGCGGCTTCGTCCACCTCCGCCCCGATGAGCTTGATGTGATGGGCGCCGGTTCCCGCGAGGAGGCTCATGAGGCGCAGGACGGCTTCCCTGTTCAAGGCGAAGTTGCTGTCCTGCAGTTCCTGGTGGAAGGAGTCCATGGTGTCCAGGCCGTCGGCCCAGCGGGCCGCGATGGCGCTGTACACGAGATCGCCCTTGGACAGCCGTCGCCCACCCTTGTTCAACCGGGCGAAGAGCTCGGCGACCTCCTCGTAGTCGTCGGACTCATAGGTGATGACCGCGATCTGGTGGTGCCGGATGTTGTTCACCCTCTGCATCCGCTGAGTCCACGCATCGAAATTCGGATCGTCGAACGGGACCCCTGCCTGGAGCAGGACCTGATAGAACTGCACGTTCTCTCGCAGCAGCGTCGACACCGGGATCAGCAACGGGTCCTTGCGCTGTACGGCGCTCGGGTTGACGAACTCCTCGGTGCGCACGTCGAAGCGCAGATCGATGAGCCGGCCGTCAGCCTTGGACTCGGGTCGGTACACCCAGGCGAGGGAGGTCAACCGCTGCTGTCCGTCCAGCAGATAAAGCGGCTGGTGCATCGACTTGTCGGTCTGGACGACCGCAGCGGTCTTGGAGGGGACGGTCAGATTGGTCTTCCACAGCAGCAGAGCACCGACCAGTAGCCTCGGTAGAGAGAATCGAAGAGATCACGTACATCGGGCCTCATCCAGACGAAGACTCGCTGGATGGAAGGAATGACGACACTGCCCTGCAGCAGGTTCTCGACCTGAGTGATGATCTTGTCGTTTGCCAGCCCCATGCTGCCGCCCCCAACGTGCGAGTGATCTACGGCACACACGATAACTGTCGTCGGCCGCCCACCGTCTTGCGCACAGGAGTCGCGCCGAATGCACCGGTCTCGTCGTCGCACCGCGACCATGGGCCGCCGGAACCCGGGCATGGGTTCCGGCGGCCCAGCTTTTCAGGCCGCCTCGCGCACCTGACTCCGATGAGCCCGGACGACATCGGCGTACCGATGCCCCGTGCCCTTGATCGTGCGCTTCTGCGTCGCGTAGTCGACGTGCACGAGCCCGAACCGCTTCTCGTAGCCGTACGCCCATTCGAAGTTGTCCAGCAGTGACCAGGCGAAGTAGCCCGCCAGCGGAGCGCCCTTGCGGGCCGCGGAGGCGCAGGCGGCGAGGTGGCCCAGCAGGTACTCCTGCCGCTCGGGGTCGTCGACCGTGCCGTCGGGGCGGACGACGTCGGGGTAGGCCGAGCCGTTCTCCGTGACGTACAGCCGGCGGGCCCCGTAGTCGTCGGTGAGCCGCAGGAGCAGTGACTCGATGCCGCTCGCGTCGATCTCCCAGTCCATGCCGGTGCGCGGGACGCCGTCACGGCGTACGGCCCGGGCGTACGGCGCGGGGCCTTCGGGATCGTCGGCGACGGTCTGCGGGAAGTAGTAGTTCAGGCCCAGCCAGTCCAGCGGGGCGGCGATGGCCGCCGAGTCGCCGGGCCGTTCCGGGAGTTCGACGCCGTAGAGCTCGCGCATGTCCGACGGGAAGCCCCTGCCGTGCACCGGGTCGAGCCACCAGCGGTTGGTGTGGCCGTCCATGCGGCGGGCGGCGGCGAGATCCTCGGGGCGGTCGGTCGCGGGGTGGATGGTGGAGAGGTTGTTGACGATGCCGACCCGCGCTTCCGGGGCGGCCGCGCGGATGGCCCGGGCCGCCAGCCCGTGGCCGAGCAGCAGGTGGTAGGAGGCGCGGACGGCGGCCGTGAGGTCCGTCAGACCGGGTGCCATCTTGCCCTCGAGGTGGCCGATCCACGCCGAGCACAGGGGCTCGTTGAGGGTGGCCCAGTGGGAGACGCGGTCGCCAAGGCGCTCTGCGACGACCGAGGCGTAGTGCGCGAACGCCGACGCGGTGTCGCGCTCCGGCCAGCCGCCCCGGTCCTGGAGCGCCTGCGGCAGGTCCCAGTGGTAGAGGGTGACGGACGGGGTGATGCCCGCCTCCAGCAGACCGTCGATCAACTCGTCGTAGAAGGCGAGGCCCTTGGGGTTGACGGGGCCGTCGCCGCCCGGGACGACGCGCGGCCAGGCGATGGACAGCCGGTAGGCGTTCACGCCCAGTCGGCGCATCAGGGCGATGTCCTCGCGCCAGCGATGGTAGTGGTCGCAGGCCACATCGCCGTGGTCGCCGCCGGCGGTCTTCCCGGGGGTGTGCGAGAACGTGTCCCAGATCGACGGCGAGCGGCCGTCCTCCGCCACGGCTCCCTCGATCTGGTACGCCGAGGTGGCCGTGCCCCACAGAAAGTCGTGCGGGAGTGCGGCGAGGTCGATGGTCACGGAAGTCCCTTCGAGAACGGGCGAGTCGGTCACTTGACGGCTCCCGCCGTCAGGCCGGCCACCAGATAGCGCTGGAGCAGCAGGAAGCCCGCGACCACGGGCACGCTGACGACCAGCGAGGCGGCCATGATCTGGTTCCAGTACACGTCGTTGAGGGTCGAGTAGCCCTGGAGGCCGACGGCAAGGGTGCGGGTGGTGTCGTTGGTCATCACCGAGGCGAACAACACCTCGCCCCAGGCGGTCATGAAGGCGTAGACCGCGACCGCGATGATGCCGGGCACGGCCGCGGGGACGACGACCCGGAAGAGCGCACCGAGCGGTCCGCAGCCGTCGACCAGGGCCGCCTCGTCCAGGTCGCGCGGCACCGAGTCGAAGTAGCCGATCAGCATCCAGATCGAGAACGGCAGGGAGAAGGTGAGATAGGTGAGGATCAGTCCCCCGCGCGAACCGAACAGGGCGATGCCCGTCGCGTTGCCGATGTTGACGTAGATCAGGAACAGCGGCAGCAGGAAGAGGATGCCCGGGAACATCTGCGTGGACAGGACGGTGACGGTGAAGACGCGTTTGCCGCGGAAGTCGTAGCGGCTGACCGCGTAGGCCGCAAAGACGGCGATGACCACCGAGCAGACCGTCGCCGCCCCGGCCACGACGAGGGAGTTGACGAAGTAGCGGGCCAGCGGGACCGTCGACCAGATGTCGATGTACGGGCGGATCGTCAGCTCGCTCGGCAGCCAGCGGAACTTTCCGGTGACGTCGGCCAGGGGCTTCAGCGAGCTGGAGACCATGACGTAGACCGGGACCAGCACGAAGCCCGTCAGCAGCGTCAGGAAGATCCGCCGGGACCACAGGAAGGAGCGGGGCGGGGCCATGGGGGACGTGGTCATGAGGCCTTTCTCCGTCCGCGCGAGGTGAGCGCCAGGTATCCGCCCGTGACCAGCAGCAGGAACAGCAGCAGCAGGACGGACATCGCGGAGCCGGTGCCGAAGTTCCAGGTGACGAACGACGCCTGGTAGATGTGCACCGAGATGAGGTCGGCGGCCTCCGGCGCGGTCCTGCCGAACAGCACGAACGGCGTGTTGAAGTCGTTGAACGTCCACAGGAAGAGGACGAGGACCAGGACCTGGTTGACCGGCCGCAGGGACGGCAGGGTGATCCGGCGGAGCTGCTGCCAGACGCCGGCCCCGTCCAGGGCGGCCGCCTCGTACAGCTCGCCCGGGATGTTCTGCAGACCCGCCATGACGATGAGGAAGGCGAACGGCCAGCCCTTCCACACCGACACCGTCAGCAGCGCGATGAAACTGTTGTCGCCGATGAGCCAGAAGGACGGCTTGTCGGTGAGGCCGAGCTGGTCGTGCAGGACGTGGTTCACCAGGCCGTTGTCGTGCTGGAACATGAAGACCCAGGTGATGACGGCCGCGTAGACCGGCAGCGCGTAGGGCACCAGGAAGAGCGCCCGGAGCAGGCCGCGGCCCCGGAAGGCGTCCTGCAGGAAGACCGCCGCGGCCGTGCCGATCAGCCAGCACAGGCCCACCGACAGCAGGGTGAAGGCGATCGTGACGAGGAACGAGTGGAGGAGTGCCTCGCCGACCGGGGCGTCGAAGTCCACCGACACCGTGTAGTTGTCGAGGGCGGACCAGGGGGCGGCGCCCCAGTCGCGGATGTAGAACTGCGTGAGCTCCTTGAAGCTCATGACGATGCCGATCACCATCGGCACCAGGTGGACGAGGAGTTCGAGGAGCAGGGCGGGCAGGAGCAGCAGGTAGGGCAGGCCCACGCGGTGGATCCGCCCCGTGCGGCGGCGGGGGCCGCGCGCCGTGCCGGGCGGGTTCTTGCGGACCGCCGGCCTCTCGGCCTGGGCAGTGGTCGTCATGTCGCTCAGGCCGCCGGCATCTGCTGCTGGGCCTTCTCCAGGGCCGCCTTCACCGAGCCGGTGGTGACCGGGCGGCCGGCGGCCGCGTCGGCGAACAGGCCCTTGATGGCGGTGCCGACCGCCGTCTCGAACTGGGACTCGTCGGCGACCTGCGGCAGGGCCACGGCGCTCTTCGCCAGGGTGTCCTTCAGGACGCCGTTGGCCGGGGTGGCGAAGGCGGCGTCCGCCTGGGCCGACCTGACGGGCGGGATCGTGCTGTAGGCCTTGTTGAGGATCTTCTGCTCGGCATCGCTCGTCATGAACTTCACGAACTTGGCGGCGCCGTCGGTGTTGTCGGTGTTCTTGAAGACGGCCAGGTTGATGCCGGCGACCATCGAGTTGACCTGCTTGCCGGTGCCGGGGGTGCCGGACTGGACGGGCACGGGGGCGATGCCGTAGTCGTCCTTGCTCATGCCCTGCGACTCGAGGTTGGCGGACGCGGACTGCCACAGCAGCATCGCCGTCTTGCCCTTGGCGAAGTCGCTGACGGACTGGTTCTGCGCGTACTCGGCGTTGCCCGGCGCGATGACCTTGTCCTTGGCCATCAGGTCGACGTACTGCTTGACCGCGGCGACCGTCCCGTCCCCGGTGAAGTCGGCCTTGCCGTCGGCGGTGAAGAAGTCGGCGCCGTGCTGCTTGGCGAAGACGAAGGCGTGGTGGATGTTCTCCGACGGGTTCGAACCCTCCATGCCCAGGCCCCACTTGCCGTCCTTGGACAGCTTCTTGCCGTCGGCGACGAGCTCGTCCCAGGTGGCCGGGGGCTTGGAGATGCCCGCGTCGGCGAACAGCTTCTTGTTGTAGTAGAGCGCGTAGGACATCGAGTACAGCGGCACCGCCGCCGGGTCCTTGCCCTGCGCGCCCGTGGAGCCGAGTGCCGAGTCGACGAACCGGTCCCGGCCGCCGATCTTGCCGAAGTTCTCGGCGTCCCACGGCAGCAGCGCGCCCGTGGCCTGGAGCGAGGCGCTCCAGGTGTTGCCTATGTTCAGCACGTCCGGGCCCTGGCCGGAGGTGGTGGCGGTGAGGATGCGGTTCAGCAGGTCCGACCAGGGGACGACCTCCAGCTTCACCTTGATCCCGGTCTGCTTCTCGAACTTGTCGAGTTCGGGCTGGAGGACCTTCTTGTCGACCTCGATGCTGGCGCCCTGGTTGGACGCCCAGTAGGTGAGCGTCTTCGGTGAATCGTTCGATCCGCCGCCGGTGGCGGAGCCTCCTCCGCAGGCCGTGGCCGCGAGGGCGAGTGACAGTGTGACGGCGCCTGCCGCCGCGGCTCGGATGCTGCGCATGGCTGCTCCTGGCTCTCTTCCGGGAGTACGGCCCCCTTCCGCCGGGGCGAGAGCCTGGGCGAGAGGGAAGCCGTCATGGCTTAATTTAGGACGTGAGTTAATCCTCGGAAGGCAGTCCCGTCAAGGGGCTGGACACACTCTTGGAAGTCTCGCCGCACCCCTTGACGCATCTGTTCCACGGATGAACCATTCAGCGGCGAGAGAGCGCTCCCCGCACCCCACTCCGTTCACTTCCTGAACCAGGAGAGCCGCCCCATGCACCCTGACTCCCCGTCATCCCGCCTGCCCGCGCCCGGCCGCCGGGCCGTCCTCGGCGCCGCCGCGGCCGCGTCCGCGCTCGCCGCGCTGCCCGGCACCGCCTCGGCCGCCCCCGACACACGGAAGACGCCCGTGCGCAGGAAGCCGCGCGCCCTGCCCGGCGGTGGTGACCTCGGCCCGAACGTGCTGGTCTTCGACCCGGCCACCCCGAACATCCAGGGCAGACTCGACGAGATCTTCCGGCAGCAGGAGTCGGCCCAGTTCGGCACCGGCCGCTACCAGCTGCTGTTCAAACCCGGCACCTATCACGGCCTCAACGCGCAGATCGGCTTCTACACCTCGATCTCCGGTCTCGGCCTCTCCCCCGACGACACCACCATCAACGGCGACATCACGGTCGACGCGGGCTGGTTCAACGGCAACGCCACGCAGAACTTCTGGCGTTCGGCCGAGAACCTCGCGGTCGTCCCCGTGAACGGCACCAACCGCTGGGCGGTCTCGCAGGCGGCCCCGTTCCGGCGGATGCACATCCGCGGCAACCTCAACCTCGCCCCGACCGGCTACGGCTGGTCCAGCGGCGGCTACATCGCCGACAGCCGGATCGACGGCCAGGTGCAGCCCTACTCCCAGCAGCAGTGGTACACCCGGGACAGCGCGATCGGCGGCTGGCTCAACGGCGTGTGGAACATGGTGTTCTCCGGTGTCGAGGGCGCCCCCGCGCAGGGCTTCCCGAACCCGCCGTACACCACCCTGGCCACGACGCCGGTCTCCCGCGAGAAGCCGTTCCTGTACCTCAGCGGCAGCGAGTACCGGGTCTTCCTGCCCGAGAAGCGGACCAACGCCCGGGGCGTCACCTGGGGCAACGGCACCCCGCGGGGCACCTCGCTGCCCCTGTCGCGCTTCTACGTCGCCAAGCCCGGCGTCTCGGCGGCCACGCTCAACCAGGCCCTCGCCGAGGGACTCCACCTGCTGCTGACGCCGGGGATCTACCACCTCGACCAGCCGGTGCGGGTCGACCGGGCCGGCACGGTGGTGCTGGGTCTGGGATATGCCACGCTCATCCCCGACGACGGCGTCACCGCGCTGAAGGTCGCCGACGTCGACGGCGTACGCCTGGCCGGGTTCCTCGTCGACGCCGGGCCGGTCAACTCCGCCACCCTGCTGGAGATCGGCCCGCGCGGCGCCTGGCGAGACCACTCCGCCAACCCGACGACCGTCCAGGACGTGTTCGTCCGCATCGGCGGGGCGGGCCCGGGCAAGGCCACCACCAGCATGGTCGTCAACAGCCGGCACACCATCGTCGACCACACCTGGGTCTGGCGCGCCGACCACGGCGACGGGGTCGGCTGGGAGACCAACCGCGCGGACTACGGGGTCGTCGTCAACGGCCACGACGTGCTGGCGACCGGGCTGTTCGTGGAGCACTTCAACAAGTACGACGTGCAGTGGTTCGGCGAGCGCGGCCGCACGATCTTCTACCAGAACGAGAAGGCCTACGACGCCCCGAACCAGGCCGCGATCCAGAACGGCTCGATCAAGGGCTACGCCGCCTACCGGGTCGGGGACGCCGTCACCACCCACGAGGGCTGGGGCCTGGGCAGCTACTGCTACTACAACGTCGACCCGGGCATCGTGCAGCACCACGGCTTCGCCGCGCCGAACCGGCCGGGGGTGCGCTTCCACGACCTGCTCGTGGTCTCGCTGGGCGGCAACGGGCAGTACGAGCGGGTCATCAACGACACGGGGTCGCCGACGTCGGGGACGTCCACGGTGCCGTCGACGGTGGTGTCGTACCCGTAGCTCTCAGGACGGGGCGGACCGGCGGGCCCCTCCCTTCGGGTGAGGAAGGGAGGGGCCGCCGCCCCGTGCGCTACCGCACCTGCGTCGCGACCGGCGCCGGCGCGTAGCCGGTGGGACGGGCCGTGAAGGTGCCGCGGCCCTGCGTGCGGCTGCGCAACCGGGTCGCGTAGCCGAACAGTTCGGCCAGCGGCACGGTGGCGGTGACGACCGCCGCGCCCGCGCGGGTGACCGAGCCGGTCACCCGGCCGCGCCGGGCGGCGAGATCGCCGAGCACACCGCCGACCGCGTCCTCGGGCACGGTGACCGTGACCTCGACGACCGGCTCCAGCAGGACCATCGCACAGGCGCGCAGGGCCTCACGGAGACCGAGGCGGCCGGCCGTGCGGAACGCCGTGTCCGAGGAGTCCTTCACATGGGTCGCCCCATCGGTGAGCGTGACGCGCAGGCCCGTCACCGGATGCCCGCCGAGCGGCCCCTCGGCGAGGGCGTCCCGGCAGCCCGCCTCGACCGCCCGGACGTACTCCTGCGGCACCCGCCCGCCGACGACCGCGGAGCGGAACTCGAAACCTCCCTCCTCATGCGGCTCCACGTCGAGGACGACATGGGCGAACTGCCCGGCCCCGCCGTCCTGTTTGACGTGCCGGAACACCAGACCGGACACGCCCCGGCCGACGGTCTCGCGGTAACTGACCCGGGGACGGCCGACGTTGACCTCGAGCCCCAGCTCGCGCCGGAGCTTCTCCACCGCCACCTCCAGGTGCAGCTCACCCATGCCGGACAGCACGGTCTGCCCGGTCTCCGGGTCGGTTCGCACGACCAGCGAGGGATCCTCCTCGGTCAGCCGGGCGAGCCCCGACGCCAGCCGGTCCGTCTCACCGGCGCGGCGGGACTCCACCGCGACCGACACGACCGGCTCGGGCACGCCGGGCGGCTCCAGGACGAGGGGCGCGCCCGGTGCGCACAGGGTCGAGCCGGCGCGGGCGGACTTCAGCCCGACCACGGCGACGATGTCCCCGGCGACGGCCCGGTCCAGCGGGGCGTGCCGGTCGGCCTGGACGCGCAGGATCCGTCCGATCCGCTCCGTGCGCCGCGCGGTCGCGTCCCACAGGGTGTCTCCCTTCTCGATCGTGCCCGAGTAGATCCGCAGATAGGTCAGCCGTCCCGTCGGGGTGGCGTGCACCTTGAACGCCAGAGCGGCGGCCGGTGCCGCGGGATCGGCGGGCCGCGCCTGCTCCTCGCCCTCGTGCGTACCGCGGACCGGCGGCACGTCCAGGGGCGACGGCAGATAGGCCACGACCGCGTCGAGTAGCGGCTCGACACCGCGGTTGCGGTACGCGGAGCCGCACAGCACGACCACGCCGTCACCGTCCCGGGTCACCCCGCGCAACGCCGAGGAAAGGGTGCCCTCGGAGAGCGTGCCCGTGTCGCAGAACTCCTCCAGCGCGCCCGGGTGCAGCTCCGCCACGGCCTCCTCCAACGCCCGGCGGCGAGCGGCGGCTTCGTCCCGCATGCCTTCCGGCACCGGCGTCTCCTCGACGGATCCGCCGTCGTCCCACAGCAGTGCCCGCATGCGCACCAGGTCGACGACGCCGGTGAAGGTGTCCTCCGTGCCGATCGGCAACTGCACGACCAGGGGCGCCGGGTGGAGTCGCTCCCGGATCGACGCCACGGCCGCGTCGAGGTCGGCCCCGGCGCGGTCCATCTTGTTGACGAACGCGACCCTCGGCACGCCGTGCCGGTCGGCCTGCCGCCACACCGACTCGCTCTGCGGCTCCACCCCGGCGACCGCGTCGAACACGGCCACCGCCCCGTCGAGCACCCGCAGCGCACGCTCCACCTCGTCGGCGAAGTCGACGTGCCCGGGAGTGTCGATGAGGTTGATCCGGTGACCGTCCCAGGCGCAGCTCACCGCCGCGGCGAAGATGGTGATGCCGCGGTCGCGCTCCTGCGGGTCGAAGTCGGTGACGGTGGTGCCGTCGTGGACCTCGCCGCGCTTGTGCGTGGTGCCGGTGGCGAACAGGATCCGTTCGGTGACGGTGGTCTTGCCGGCGTCGACGTGGGCGAGGATGCCGAGGTTGCGGACGACGGCGAGCGGGTTGAGGTGGGTGCGCACGGCCCAGGGCCTTTCGATGCGATCAGAAAAGGGGCAGCGCGATTCCCGGGCGGAACAGGCAGGAGCCTCCGAAACCTGACGTCACATCAGATTGCCGGGGATCGCCGGGTGTTCGTCCCGGTCAGCCGGTGCCGCCGCGCAGCGGACACCGGGGCGACGAAGACACCAGGATCACCTCGTGCTGCGGCAGGGAGACGGCGACAGCGGTGTGGTCACGCATGGCGGTCTCCCTTCGTTCGTCACATCGGTGCACCGCCGGGATCGTGGGCGGCGCGGGTATGGGGGTGAGTGTAGGGAGGCCGAGGGGAACGAAGCGAGGGATTTTTGGCGGTGTACCTCGGGCGCGGTTGGTCGCGGTTTCGTCGCATCCCGGCCGCCGGAGGATCCAGCGATGGTTGCCGGTCGAACCTGCCGAGTCTCCCTGCGCCCCGATGGCGGCAACGTGGCTCAGGCGTCTCGTCCGGTTCGCGCCCTGTCCGCTGTGCCGGTGACTGCCCACTCTGGCCTTATGGGGGCTGTTGATGACGGGCTGCGCCGATTACAGGTCGGCCCATATGCGTGTCCGCTCTGCCGGTTGCCGCAGGATCGGGTGGCGACGCTGGAGCAGGACTGGATTCTGTTGGAGCCGGGGGTGGAGGTGCCGGCGCATCTCGTGCCCTCGCAGCACCGTTGGATCACTCTGTCGGACGGCCGGGTCGCGCTGTACGGCGTGTGCCCGCCGGACGGATCGCAGCGCTGCCGGATCGAGCACCGGCTGGCGTGCTCGGCACAGCCATTGCCGGATCTCTGGCCGTGGCTGACGGCCCTGCGGCGGGAGAACGCGCGGGCGGCGGAGCGGCGAACCGACCCGGAACCACCCCGCCCGCCGGAGGTGTGGCCGGACGCCGGGTAGGCGCAACTCGTCCGTATGACGCGGCCGATGCGACGGAGCCTGACCTGGGCCTCCTGTGGAAGCCCAGGTCGGATCACTACTCCGGCGGGGTGGGCGTGTCGTGGGTGCGGTACATCGCCTGGACGTCGAGTTCCAGTTGGACCGTGGGGCCGACCACCGCGATGCCGCGGGCCAGCATGGAACGCCAGTTCAACGTGTAGTCCTCGCGGTGGAGTTCCGCCGTCGCCAGGGCCGCGCAGCGCAGTTCCTGGCCGTAGCCGCCGTTCACGGTGCCGAGGTACGTCGTGTCCAGGGACACCGAGCGGCTGACGCCGTGCATGGTGAGGGAGCCCTGGAGCGTCCACTTGGAGCCGCCGCGGTAGGCGAAGCGCGCGCTCGTGAAGTCGATGTACGGGAAGCGTTCGACGTCGAGGAAGTCGGCGGATCGCAGGTGGTTGTCGCGGGTGGTGTTGCCGGTGGTGATGCTGGAGGCGTCGATCCTGACGTGCACGCGGGAGTCGGCCATGTCCGGGGCGATGCGGATGCCGCCTTCGAAGCGTTCGAAGCGGCCGTGGACATGGGCCATGCCGACGTGCTTGGCGATGAACCGGATCGCCGTGTGCGGCGGGTCGAAGAGCCAGGTGCCGGGCGTCGGAAGCTGGAGCGCCTCGGCGGGTTGCAGCCAGACGCGCTCGGTGGCCGTCGGGGTGCCCGGGCCCGTCTCGATCGTCTCGCGGTGCGGCCGCAGGCCCTCCGCCGAGATGAGCAGGCTGTAGCGGCCGGGCGGCAGTGTCGCGAGGAAGTAGCCGTAGGGGTCGGTCGTGCCGCGGGCGGCGACGCGGTGGGTGTCCAGGGCGGTGACGGTGACGTCCGCGGCCGCCAGGGGCGAGCCCATCGGGTCGACGACCTCGCGGGCCACCGCGCCCGCGCCGTCGGGGAGGGGGAGGGCGAGGCCCGCCGCTGCGGCGGAGGTGTTCCTGAGCCACCGGCGCCGGAGCAGTGCGAGGGCCATGGTGGTCACCTTTCTTCGGGTGTGCGGCCGTGCGGTCGGCGATTCAGCGCATGCCGACGGCCGCACCTTGCTGCGGTCACACCCCCTTGTCGATCTTGACGGACCGGATTCCGGGCCGGGTGTCTCAATACGAGACAGTCAGGACTGTTCCGTGAAGGCGTCCGCGTGTTCGGCCGCCCACCGGGCGAAGGTGCGTGCCGGGTGCCCGGTGACCTTCTCGACGGTGCCGGAGACCGTACGGCCCACCTCGGGGGTGTCTCCGTACGCCATGAACAGGAAGTCGATGGTGTCCTCCGGGAGACCCGCCGCCCGCCACTGTGCGAGAGCCTGCTCCTCGGTCAGCTCGACCAGGGTGATGTCCCGGCCGACGGCGGCTGCGATCGTCTTCACCTTGTCGCCGACGGTGAGCACGTCGGGACCGGTGATCACGTACTCCTGGCCGGCGTGCCCCTCCTCCGTGAGCGCGACGGCCGCGACGGCGCCGATGTCCGCCTCGTGGACCATGGCACTCAGCCGGTCCACGAAAGGCTCCCGCACCTCCCCCGCGGTCACGATTCCGTCCGCCCACTCCAGAGCGTTGGCCATGAACTCGACCGGCATGAGCACCGTCCAGTCCACACCGTGGGCGGCCCGTACCGCGTCCTCCAGCGAGGTGGGGCCACCGCCGTGGAGCACGGTGACGCGGCGGACACCGGAGGACTCGGCGAGTTCCAGGATCCGGGGGCCGGTCTCCAGCGGGCTGAAGGCGGCACCGCCGAAGGTGATCAGGTGGAGACCGGTGACGCCCTCCAGGGCCGGGACCAGGCCGTCCGGCTCGGTCAGGTCACCCTCGACGACATCGACCCCGGCCGGGAAGGCGGCCTTCGCGGCGTCGCGGGTCAGGGCACGCACCTCGTGCCCCCGGTCGAGCAGCGCGGCGACGACCTGCCGGCCGACGGTGCCGGTGGCGCCGGTGACAAGAATCCTCTGCGTCTGAGTCATGCCCCGACCCTAGGAAGGCTTGCGGTCACCTTCTGTCCGCGAGCCGGAGCCCGGCGGGCTTCCTTCGAACGCCGCGAGCAGTACGCCCCGTACCCCCTCCGCCGTCACCTCGCGCGGGTTGGTGTACGGCTCGCCCGCGGCCCGTTCCGCCGCCGGGGTCACGTCGGCCTCCGTGAGGCCGAGTTCGGCCAGGGAACGCGGGGCGCCGAGACGGCCGGCCAGGTCCCACAGGGCGCGGGGCACGTCGTCGGTGCCGAGGGCGCGGCGCAGGACGGTCAACGCCTGCGGGGCCGCGGGGGCATTGTGGGCGAGGGCGTGGGGCAGCACCACGGTGTGGGTCTCGGCGTGGGGCAGGCCGTAGGTGCCGCCGAGGACATGGCACAGCTTGTGGTGCAGCCCCATGGTGGTCGCGCCGAGGCACGCCCCGCACAGCCATGCCGCGTACAGCGCCCGGCTGCGCGCGTCGAGGTCGTCCGGGTCGACGGCCAGTCGCGGCAGAGCTTCGGCCATGGCCCGGACGCCCTCCTCGGCCATGACCGACACCAGCGGTGAGACGTCGGGGGCGTACAGCGCCTCGACGGCGTGCGCGAGCGCGTTGATCCCGCTGGTGACGGTCAGCGCGACGGGCAGGGAGAGGGTGAGCCGGGGGTCGTAGACGACGCTGCGGGGCTGGACGACCGGGTCGCGACCGGTGCGTTTGGTGCCGTCCTCGGTCAGGCCCCAGACCGGGGTCATCTCGGAACCCGAGTAGGTCGACGGCACGGCGATCAGCGGAAGTCCGGTGCGCAGGGCGATCGCCTTGCCGAGCCCGATCGCGGAGCCGCCGCCGACCGCGACACAGCCGTCCGCCCCGGCCGCCCGGACGGCCGCGACGGCCCGGTCGGCGTCCTCGACGGGCACGTGCATCCGGGCTTCGGCGTGCACTCCCGCACAACTGTCGCCGAGCGCGTCCGCGACCGCCCGGGCCACGCGCTCGCCCCGGCTGCCGCACACGACGAGCAGCCGCCTCAGGCCCAGGCGCGCCGCCTCGTCCGGAGTCGCGGTGACGGCCGCGCCGGGCCGGAACACGACCCGCACGGGCCGGGTCTCGTACGTGAACTCCTCCTGGAACGTCATACGGCCTGCTCCAGGACGAGGTCGAAGCGGGCGTGCCGGAAGGGGTTCTCGACGCCGAACTCCCGGGCCAGGGACGGGTCGTCGGTCTCGGCGAAGTCCTGGACCAGGCTCCGCTTCACGGCGAACACCGCGTCGGAGTCGAGGTAGTCGCCGCCGGCCACGAAGATGTGCGTGGTGACGGGCGTGTGGCCCTCGGCCGTGGCGATGAAGTGGATGTGCGCGGGGCGGTAGGGGTGCCGTCCGGTCGCGCGCAGCAGCCCGCCCACGGGACCGTCGGTGGGGATGGGATACGCCGCCGGGACGCAGGTGCGGAACCAGAAGCAGCCCTGGGCGTCGGCGGTGAACAGCCCGCGTCCGTTGCCCGCGGGCTGGACGCCGGGCTGCTGGACGTCGTAGAAGCCCTTGTCGTCGGCCTGCCAGACGTCGACGACGGCGCCGGGCAGCGGGGTGCCGTCGGCGGACCGCACCCGTCCGCTGACGACGCACTTCTCGCCGCCGCCGACCAGGTCGATGTCGTCGCCGAGCGCACGGACCGGCGACTCGGTCATGTGGAAGGGGCCCAGCACGGTCGACTCGGTGGCGCCCGCCGCGCGATCGCCGCTCAGCGTCTCCACCAGCATGGACAGGCCCAGCACGTCCGACAGGAGGATGAACTCCTGCCGGGTGTCGGTGCACATCTGCCCGGTCGCGGTCAGGAAGGCGATCGCCCGCTCCCACTCCTCCTGGGTGAGACGGGTCTCGCGCGCGAAGTCGTGCAGATGGCGGACGAGGCCGGTGAGCAGTTCACGCAGCCGCGGGTCGGCGGTCCCGCGCAGGCCGGCGAGGGCCTGCTCGGTGACGCCGGCCCTGGTCGCATCGGTGGTCATCCCGGCTCCTCGTCGTCTACGTCCGCTTCTTCCAGATCTTTCGGCTTCTACAGCTCTTCCGCTGCTTCCAGATCCTCCGGTTCCTACAGCTCTTCCGCTGCATCCGCTGCTTCCGCTGCTTCCGCTGCTTCCATGATGGCGCGGGTCAGGCGTGCCCGAGGATTCGCCGCAGCGCGTCCGTGAGCAGTTCTTCGGCGTCCGGGCCGGCGGAGGCGTGCCGGAAGGCCACGAAACCGTCCGGGCGTACCAGGAGGGCGCCCGCGTCCGGGATCTCACGCAGCCGCGCCCAGTCTCCGTACGGGTCCTCGTACTGCTGCCCCGGGCCGATCACCACCGTGGCGATCTCCACCTCCTGTGCCTCGGCCGCCCGCACCCAGGCCTCTCCCCCGATGCCGGTCAGCAGGGTGAAGCGGCCCCGGCCGATGGTGTCGAGGGTCGAGAGCGTACGGGTGCCGGAGGTGATCCAGGCGTGCGGGAGCCGGGCGCCGGGGCGGGAGGACGGCTGGTGGTGCAGCTCGGGGTCGCGGGCGAAGCCGGGGTCGGGCGTGGCGTCCGGGACGATCGCGGCGCAGTCCCCGGCGTCGTAGCGCTGGTTGAGGTCGACGCCGTGGGCGTTGAACTCGTAGACCTTGAAGGCGATCGCCTCGCGCAGTGCGGCCCGCTGCTTCTCGGCGGCCTCGGTGGCGTCCTTGCGGGCGGCAATGTTGGCCCACAGCTGCTCGGGGGTCTGCGGGGAGAGCCCGTCGAGAGCCTCGAAGACCGGGGCGGTCTCGCGGATGGACCGGTTGGCGCGGGTGACGATCTGCCGGCCGACCGGGGCACGCTCGGCGGTGTAGCTGTCGAGCAGCCTGGGGTGGGCGGTGCCGTCGAGGACCAGTTTGAGCTTCCAGGCGAGGTTGTAGGCGTCCTGGATCGAGGTGTTGGAGCCGAGGCCGTTGGACGGCGGATGCCGGTGCACGGCGTCGCCGGCGCAGAAGACCCGGCCGGTGGCGTACGTCTCGGCGTACATCTCGTTGACGGTCCACGCCGAGGACGACTTGACGGTCACGGGGATGTCGTCGTCACCGACGAGCGCCCGGACGATCGACTCCGCGTACTCGGTGGTCAGGTCGGGCGCGCCGGCGTTCACGTCGTAGCCCCAGACGATCAGCCATTCGTTCCAGGGGCGCACACAGCGCACCAGGCCGGCGCCGATGCCGCCGACCGTCGCGCCCGGGGCGAGGACCCAGTAGAGGGTGGACGGGCGGTGGGCGGTGTACCGGCTCAGGTCCGCCTCGAAGACGATGTTGATGCTGCCGGCCACACCCATCTGGCCACCCATCGGCAGTCCGGCGTCCGCGGCGACCTTCGACCGTCCGCCGTCGGCGCCGATCAGGTACTTGGCCCGGATCTCGTAGGTGTCCCCGCGCAGCCGGTCGCGGACGGTGGCGGTGACGCCGTCGGCGTCCTGGGTGTGGGACAGGTACTCGTTCTGGAAGCGGAGTTGGGTGCCGCGGGCGACGGCCGCGTTCACGAGGACCGGCTCCAAGAGGTGCTGCGGCATGTCGCACATGCGCGTGGGGCTGGCGAGTTCGTGCTCGGCCTGCACGAGCGGGTCGTTCCCCCAGGAGCGCACCCGGCCCAGTTCCTCGCCCGCGAGGCTCGTGCAGAACGTCGTGTTGCCCATCAGGTGCTGCGGGGTGGCCTGCGCGACGACCTCCTGCTCCACGCCGAGGTCGCGCAGCACCTCCATGGTGCGCTGGTTGGTGATGTGCGCGCGGGGGGTGTCGGCGAGGCTCGCGTAGCGGGTCACCACGATGGTGGGGACGCCGTAGGTGCTCAGGGCCAGCGCGGCCGAGGCACCGGCCGGGCCGCTGCCCACGATCAGGACGTCGGTCTCGACGACGGTGGACACGGGGCGCTCCTGCGGAAGGGGGTTCGGGCGGCGGGACGCGGGACGTGCATGATCATGGAGGTCTTCCACTGCGCGCGGGTGTCTCATTACGAGACACGGGGGTGTAGGCGAAGGGCGGGTGGGCGGGGTCTCGGGGTGCCTCATGGCGCAACGCCGGATGGTCGGCGAACTCGGGGTGCCTCATGGCGCAACGCCGGATGGTCGGCGAGCGGCGGCCTCGGGCACCCCGTTACGACACACCGGATGGTCGGCGAAGCGCGGCAGCGGGACCCGCGGTTGTTTCCTGTTCAACTGAACCCGCTACGGTGGGCTGTGCCGTGACCACCACAGACCCCTCCCCCACAGCCACCACCGCCCGGCCCTCACTGCGCGTCGCCCGCGAGCGGTTCCTGTCGGGGCGTCCGCTGCCCCAGAGCGTGCCGGAGGAGGTCGTCGCCGCGTGGCGGCGGGCCCGGTTCTTCGGCGTGCCACACGACTTGGAGGAGCCGGTGGCGCGTTCTCCGCTCCCCGGGGAGTCGGCTCTGCTCGGCGCCGCCCGTCCGGTCCTCGACCGGATCGTCCCCGCCCTGGGCGCGGGCGGGTCGCTGCTCGTCCTGACCGACGAGCGGCTGCGCGTGCTGTGGACGGCCGGGAGCGTACCCGGCTTCGGCGCGTGCAGCGGTCTGTCGGAGCAGGAGGTCGGCCACAACAGCGCGGCTCTCGCCCTGCGAATGCGGGGCCGGGCCGAGGTGCACGGACCCGAGCACTTCCTCGACCGGTGGCAGGACGTCTCCGCGGTCAGCGTCCCGGTGCTCGGGCCGGAGAGCGGACGGGTGCTGGGCACCCTGACGGTCGCGTCACGGCTGTGCGCCGCCGGACCGCCGCATCCTCAGGCGGCCTTCGCCGAGGCGACGGTCGCGGCGGTCGAGACGGAGCTGCGGGCCCGGGCCGGGCGGGGCGAGCGGGCGCTGCTGGACGCCTACGTGCGCGCGGCGCGCGGGCCGGACCGGGCCGTGGCGGCACTCGACGGCCGCAACCGGCTGGTCAGCGACGCGGCGCAGCGGCTGCTGACGCCCGAGGTGCTCGAGGTGCTGGAACGCACGGCGGCCGACGCGCGGCACCGGGATGTCACGGGAGTCGCGCGATTGCCGGAGGGAGCCGGGTGTACGGCGCACGTCACCCCGGTACGGCTGGACGGCACAACCATCGGGATCGTGGCCGCCCTGGAACCGCTCGACGATCCGGCGCCCGCTGCGCCGGCCCCGCCCCCACCGGTCGCCCTGACCGGCTCCTCGGTCTCCTGGCGGCACGCCGTCGGGCGTGCAGTCGAGCTGGTCCGCTCCGGGGAGCCCCTGCTGCTGACCGGCGAACGCGGAACCGGCAAGGCCGCACTGGCGCGGGAGCTGTTCGGCCCGGACCCCGTCCAGGTGGCCGACGCGGCACAGGACGCCGGCCTCGACCAGGCGCTGTCCGCGTGGCAGCCCGACCGGCTCCTCCTGCTGCGTCACGCCGAGCGACTCGCGCAGTCCGGGGTGGCCGCGCTCAACTCCCTGCTCGAACAGCACCCGGACTCCCGACTGCTGGTCACCTACACACCCGGCGTGCCGGTCGGCCCCTGCCTCCAGCGCCTGCTGGACAAGCTGTCGGCCCGCTCGGTGACCCTGCCGCCCCTGCGGGAACGCACCGAGGACATCCGGGAACTCCTGCCCGCGCTCACCCCCCGCCCGGCGCCCGGGCAACCGCCACTGACCTGGACCCTGGACGCCCTGCGCGCGCTCGAGGCGTACCCGTGGCCCGGGAACGTCACCGAGCTGGCCCATGCCGTACGGGCCCTCGCGGAGCACCGGCGGGTGTCCGGGCCGGTCCGTCGCGCGGAGCTGCCGGACGCCGTCCGGGAAGGACCGGCCGCCCGCCCGCTCAGCCCGATGGAGCACGCCGAGCGTGCCGCGATCCTTGAGGCGCTGCGCCGCCACGGCGGCAACAAGGCACGTACGGCGGTCGCACTCGGGATCGGCCGGGCGACGCTGTACCGCAAGCTGCGGGAGTACCGGCGCTGAGGCGAAGGCTGAGACTCAGGGCTGCGGCGCGGGTGGGATGACGCACAACAGCTCGGGCGGGTCGAGAAGATCTCGACCCGCCCGAGCTGATCTGTTCTGTGTCCGAGGGGGGACTTGAACCCCCACGCCCGATAAAGGGCACTAGCACCTCAAGCTAGCGCGTCTGCCATTCCGCCACCCGGACCAGGTGTCTGTCGCCTTGCCAGGGGTGTTCCCCGCGGCGACATGGACAACAATACCAAGCTTTCGGAGTGCCTTTCACCTGCGTTTCCGTCCGCCTGGCGGGGGTCCGGGACCTCGCGGCCCGATACCTCTAGGGTCACACCATGAGTGACTGGATGGTTACGCAGAGCTCTTCGGCGGGACGTCGTCCGCGTGCGCTGTCACCGCTCAGGGAGCATCTGCGGGACACGTTCTGGTTCGCCCCCACTGCGGCGATGGTGGGCGTCTTCGTGGTCTGGGTGGGGGCGGAGGCGCTCGACACGGCCATCGTCGACGCGCTCCAGCGGGAGAAGGACTACGAGACGCTCGACGAGTTGCTGCGGTTCGCGGAGGACGCGAAGGCCGTGGTGAGCGCGGTCGGCTCGGCGATGATGACCTTCATCGGTGTGGTCTTCAGCATCTCGCTGGTGGCCGTGCAGATGGCGAGCGGGCAGTTCACCCCGCGCGTGGTGCGGCTCTTCGTCCGGAGCCGGATCACCAAGGCGACCTTCGCGGTGTTCCTGGCGACCTTCGTACTGACCCTGCTGGTGCTGACGAGCTTCGACAGCGTCGACGACCCCCGGGCCGTCACGACGGTGCCCCTGGTGCAGTCCGTCCTCACGCTCTGCATGGTCGGGCTGAGCCTGCTGCTCTTCGTCCTGTACGTGAACGCGACCCTGCGGCTGATGCGGATCAGCCATGTGATCGCGCGGATCGCCTCGGAGTCGTTCCGGGTGCCCGCCTCGATGCCCGTCCCGGTGAGCGGGCAGGCGGCTCCCGCCCACGGCACGGAGACCGCGTGGGTGCCGCACGACGGCCGGGCGGGTGTGCTGCGGGACGTGCACATCGCGCGACTGGTGCGGGTGGCGCGCAAACACGGGGTGGTGCTGCGGCTGATCCCGCGGATCGGGGACTTCGTGGTGCCCGGCATGCCGGTGCTGGCGGTGCACGGCGGGCCCGTCCCACCGCGCAGGGCTCTGCACTACGCGATCTCGGTCGGGGTGGAGCGGACCTACCACCAGGATCTCGGTTTCGGGCTGCGGCAGTTGTCCGACATCGCGCTGCGCGCCCTGTCCCCCGCGATCAACGATCCGACGACCGCCGTCCAGGCGCTGGACCGCGTCGTCCAGTTCCTGGCCGCGCTGAGCCGGCGTCCGTTGGACGCCGCCCTGCACCGGGACCGGACCGGTGCGGTGCGGCTGGTACAGCCCGTGCCGGACTGGACCGAGCTGGTGGATCTCGGGTTCACCGAGGTACGGGGCTGCGCCGTCGGGAGCCCGCAGGTCTCCCGACGCATGCTGGCCGGTCTCGACGACCTCCTCCTGCTCGCACCGCCGGAACGCCGCGAGCCGCTGCTGCGCCATCGCGAACTGCTCCGGCAGGCCGTCGACCAGGCCGCACAGACCGCGTCGGACCGCGACTTCG
The DNA here is from genome assembly GCF_014648995.1 of Streptomyces massasporeus. Lineage (GTDB taxonomy): Bacteria > Actinomycetota > Actinomycetes > Streptomycetales > Streptomycetaceae > Streptomyces > Streptomyces massasporeus. The sequence continues at coordinate 843,314 of NZ_BMSE01000001.1, forward strand.
CCCTGCGCCCGGACCGGCAGGGCATCGGCTGAGCGACGTCGCGACGTTGCGAGGCGCCGGGCCGCGCCACGTCGGACCGCGCGGACCGGCGCACCGCACAGACACCGCGCACCGCACAGACACCGCGCACCGCACAGACACCGCGCACCACACGGACACGGCACACCGCGCCCACGTGCCGGCCTGCTGCCGCCCACGTGCCGGCCCGCTGCCGGCCGTCGGACCGCCACGGCGTCCGACGCCGGCCCCCTCATCGCGAACCCCGCGGGAACCGGCGTCGGACGCGCCCCCTGCGTCAGGGCAGCAGCTGGTACTCCGGGAAGTTGCCCGGCAGCCGCTCCCCCTGCGGTCCTCGCGTCACCGCGCGCACGAGCAGGTCGCCGCCGACGAACGCACCGCGCCAGGACGCGCCGAGTCCGCCGAACAGCTCGTCACGGTCGCCGCGGGAGCGGGGCGCGCCGTGGCCGACCTTGAACGCGCGGATCTGCGGGGCGAGCCGGTCGTACGTCGCCCGGTCGTCCGTGGACAGCGTGGCGACCAGCGCGCCGTTGGAGGCGTTCATCGCGGCCAGCAGCTCCGCCTCCGTGTCGACCAGGACGATCGTGTCGACCGGGCCGAACGGCTCCGCGTGGTGCAGCGGAGAGGACGAGGGCGGGTTGAGGAGCGTGACCGGCTGGACGTAGGCGGAGGTGTCCTGGCCGGGCAGGAAGCGGGCGTCGTCGGGCAGGGCGCGGTGCAGGGGTACGGCGCCGCGCTCGATCGCCTCGGCGACCTGGTCCTGCAGCTCCTTCGCCTTGGCCGCGTTGATCACCGGCCCGAAGTCCAGCTCCGGGTACGGGTCGTCAGGCTGCTCCACAGCGAGCGGATGCCCGACCCTGAGCGTGCGCACCGCCGGGAGGTACGCCGCCAGGAACGCGTCGAACAGGTGTCGCTGGACGACGAAGCGCGGGTAGGCCGTGCAGCGCTGCTTGCCGTAGTCGAAGAGCTTGGGGATCACCGCGGTGAGCGTGTCCCAGTCCGAGTAGTTCCAGATGCCCCAGGTGTTCAGTCCTTCCTGTTCGAGTACGTGTCGTTTGCCGAGGTCGGCGACGGCCGTGGCGACGGCGGCTCCGGTGTCGCGGCCGCCGACGAAGGAGACGCAGCCGATCTCGGGCGCCCGCACCAGCGCCTGCGACAGCTCGCCTCCGCTGCCGCTGACGAGGGTGACGGGAACTCCCTCGCGGGCGGCGAGGGCACAGGCCAGGGTCAGACAGGCGACACCGCCGTCGGTCGGGGTCTTGGCGATGACCGCGTTGCCTGCCAGTGCCTGGACCAGCAATGCGTGAACGAGCACGCTCATCGGGTAGTTCCAGCTGGCGATGTTGGACACCGGGCCGTCCAGCGGGGAGCGGCCGGCGAGCATCGGTTCGACGCCGTCGACGTACCAGCGGACCCCGTCGATGGCCCGGTCGACGTCCGCCTGGGCGAGCCGCCAGGGCTTGCCGATCTCCCAGACGAGCAGCAGCGCGAGCAGGCCGCGGTGTTCGGCGAGGGCGTCGAGGGTGGCCGCGACCCGGGCCCGGCGCTCCTCCAGGGGGAGGTGACGCCAGGCACGGTGCTGGTCGAGGGCGGCGCACACGGCCCGGTGGGCTGTGGTTCCGTCGAGGCGGGGCGGCCCGGCGATCGGGCTGCCGTCGACGGGACTGACGGCGGGCAGGGCCCGGCCGTCCTCCTGCCAGGCGCCGTTCCAGAGGTTGAGGACCCGGTCGTGGCGGAAGGCCTCGGGGGCGACGGCGAGGCAGCGCCGCCACGCGTCGGGCCAGGACGTGCCGGACTTGAGGGTGAGGGTGGGTGCCATGGGATTGCTCCGCTCTCGGTGCACGGTCGGGGGCGGGGAATGCGGTGTGGGGTGGCCCGTTGACCGGCCGGGGAAGGCATGGGATGGCCCACCCCGGCAATCGGCCAGGGACTCGGTGCGGGTGGGCCGGCAGTCGGCCAACGAATCGACGCGGATGGGCCGGCAGTCGGCCGAGGAATCGACGCGGGGGGGGGCCGGCAGTCGGCCAAGGACTCGGCGTGAGTGGCCCGCTAGCGGCCTTCGAGTCGCGCGAGCACCAGTTTCGCCGTCTCGGTCGGTGTGCTGCCCACACTCACCCCGACCGCCTCCAGGGCCTCCTTCTTCGCGGCGGCCGTGCCCGAGGAGCCGGACACGATCGCGCCGGCGTGCCCCATGGTCTTGCCCTCGGGTGCGGTGAACCCGGCGATGTAGCCGACGACCGGCTTGGTGACGTGCTCGCGGATGTACGCCGCCGCGCGTTCCTCCGCGTCGCCGCCGATCTCCCCGATGAGGACGATCAGTTCGGTGTCGGGGTCGTCCTGGAAGGCGGCGAGGCAGTCGATGTGCGTGGTGCCCACGACGGGGTCGCCGCCGATGCCGACGCAGGTGGAGAAACCGATGTCGCGCAGCTCGTACATGAGCTGGTACGTCAGCGTGCCGGACTTGGAGACCAGGCCGATGCGGCCCGGTTTGGTGATGTCGGCCGGGATGATGCCGGCGTTGGACTGGCCGGGCGTGATGAGGCCCGGGCAGTTGGGGCCGACGATGCGGGTGCCTTTGTCCTTGGCGTACGCGGTGAACGCGACGGAGTCGTGGACGGGGATGCCCTCGGTGATGACGACGGCCAGGCCGATGCCGGCGTCGGCGGCCTCGACGACGGCCGCCTTGGCGAAGGCGGGCGGCACGAAGACGACGGTGACATCGGCTCCGGTGGCGCGCATCCCCTCGGCGACCGAGCCGAAGACGGGCACGGCCCGGTCGTCGAAGTCGACGGTGCGGTCGGCCTTGCGCGGGTTGACACCGCCGACGACGTTGGTGCCCGCCGCGAGCATCCGCCGCGTGTGCTTCATGCCCTCGCCGCCGGTCATGCCCTGGACGAGGACCTTGCTCTCCGTGGTGAGGTAGATGGCCATGGCGTTCCCTCTTTTCAGGCCGTGGTGGCGAGTTCGGCGGCACGGGCGGCTGCGCCGTCCATGGTGGTGACCTGCTGGACCAGCGGATGCGCGTGCTCGTCGAGGATGGCCCGGCCCCGGGCCGCGTTGTTGCCGTCGAGGCGCACGACGAGCGGTTTGGTCAACCGGACGGTCTCCAGGGCCCGCACGATGCCGTCGGCGACCGCGTCGCAGGCGGTGATGCCGCCGAAGACGTTGACGAAGACGGATTTCACGGCCGGGTCGGAGAGAATGACCGACAGTCCGTCCGCCATGACCTGGGCGCTCGCTCCGCCGCCGATGTCGAGGAAGTTGGCGGGTCGCGCACCGCACCCCGCGACCACGTCGAGCGTCGACATGACGAGCCCCGCGCCGTTGCCGATGATGCCGACCTCGCCGTCCAGCTTGACGTAGTTGAGGCCCTTCGCGGCGGCGGCCGCCTCCAGCGGGTCGTCGTGCTCGGTGTCGTCCGCGCCCCAGCGCGCCTGCCGGAAGCGGGCGTTGTCGTCGAGGGTGACCTTGCCGTCGAGAGCCAGGATCCGGCCCTCCTTGGTGCGGACGAGCGGGTTGACCTCCACGAGGACGGCGTCCTCGCGGACCAGGACCTCCCACAGACGCACGAGGACCTCGACGGCCTGGGACGGCAACCCGGCCGCGTCGGCGATCTCCGTGGCCTTGGCCGAGGTCACGCCCTCGGCCGGGTCGACGGGGATGCGCGCGACCGCCTCCGGCCTCGTGGCGGCGACCTTCTCGATCTCCATGCCACCCTCGGCCGAGGCGATCGCCAGGAAGCGGCCGGCCGCCCGGTCGAGCACGTAGGACACGTAGAACTCGTTCTCGATGTCCTCGGGTTGGGCCAGCATGACCTTGCCGACCGTGTGGCCCTTGATGTCCATGCCGAGGATCTGGCGTGCGGTCAGCTCCGCCGCGGCCGGGTCGGCGACCAGCCTCACACCGCCGGCCTTGCCGCGCCCACCGGTCTTCACCTGGGCTTTCACCACGACTCGGCCACCGAGCCGGCGCGCGATCTCGCGCGCTTCCTTGGGCGAGTCGGTCACCTCGGCCCGCGGCACCAAGATGCCGTGTTCTTCGAAGAGTTCCCTTGCCTGGTGTTCGTACAGGTCCATTTCGGCTCCTGACTGCCGTGTCTTCTGGGGAGCGACCCCCAGTCCCCCGAAAATGCCGCACGCCCCCTGGACACCACCCACCGGATGCGGGATAACAAGCTTCATACAGTATTCGTCGACTGTATGCAATGTACTGCGAGCCGCTCCAACCCCCTACGAAGGGACAGGACTTCGCCATGCCCGACGACACCCAGGACTTGATTTCCGGTGGTCATCTCGTAGCCAAGGCGCTGAAGGCCGAGGGGGTCGACCGCATCTACACGCTGTGCGGCGGCCACATCATCGACATCTACGACGGCTGCGTCGACGAGGGCATCGAGGTCGTCGACGTACGCCACGAGCAGGTCGCCGCCCACGCCGCCGACGGTTACGCCCGCATCACCGGCAAGCCCGGCTGCGCGGTGGTCACCGCGGGACCCGGGACGACCGACGCCGTCACCGGTGTCGCCAACGCCTTCCGCGCGGAGTCCCCGATGCTGCTGATCGGCGGTCAGGGGGCCCTCACCCAGCACAAGATGGGTTCCCTCCAGGACCTGCCGCACGTCGACATGATGAACCCCATCACCAAGTTCGCGGCGACCGTGCCCGACACGGCGCGCGCGGCGGACATGGTGTCCATGGCGTTCCGCGAGTGCTTCCACGGCGCGCCCGGCCCCTCCTTCCTGGAGATCCCGCGCGACGTGCTGGACGCCAAGGTGCCCGCGTCCAAGGCGCGCGTGCCGCAGGAGGGCGCCTACCGTGCCTCGACCCGCTCGGCCGGCGACCCCGAGGCGATCGAGAAGCTCGCCGACCTGCTGGTGCACGCCGAGAAGCCGGCCATCCTGCTCGGCAGCCAGGTTTGGACGACCCGGGGCACCGAGTCGGCCATCGAGCTCGTCAGGACCCTCAACATCCCCGCCTACATGAACGGCGCGGGACGCGGCACCCTCCCACCCGGCGACCCGCACCACTTCCAGCTCTCACGCCGGTACGCCTTCTCAGGCGCCGACGTCATCGTCATCGTCGGGACGCCCTTCGACTTCCGCATGGGCTACGGCAAGCGGCTCTCCCCGGACGCGACCGTCGTGCAGATCGACCTCGACTACCGCACCGTCGGCAAGAACCGCGACATCGACCTCGGCATCGTGGGCGACGCCGGGCTGGTGCTGAAGTCGGTGACCGAGGCGGCCTCCGGGCGCGTCAACGGCGGTGCGTCCAAGCGCAAGGAGTGGCTGGACGAGCTGCGGGCGGCCGAGCAGACCGCTCTGGAGAAGCGGCTGCCGAATCTGAAGTCCGACGCCTCGCCCATCCACCCCTACCGCCTGGTCAGCGAGATCAACGACTTCCTCACCGAGGACTCGATCTACATCGGCGACGGCGGCGACATCGTCACCTTCTCCGGGCAGGTCGTGCAGCCCAAGTCGCCCGGACACTGGATGGACCCCGGGCCCCTCGGCACGCTCGGCGTCGGCGTCCCCTTCGTGCTCGCGGCCAAGCAGGCGCGGCCCGACAAGGAGGTCGTGGCGCTCTTCGGCGACGGCGCGTTCTCCCTGACCGGCTGGGACTTCGAGACCCTCGTCCGCTACAACCTCCCCTTCGTCGGCATCGTCGGCAACAACTCCTCGATGAACCAGATCCGCTACGGCCAGGCCGCCAAGTACGGCAAGGACCGCGACCGGGTCGGCAACACCCTCGGCGACGTCCACTACGACAAGTTCGCCCAGATGCTGGGCGGTTACGGCGAGGAGGTCCGCGACCCCGCCGACATCGGCCCGGCCCTGCGGCGCGCCCGCGAGTCCGGCAAACCGTCGCTCATCAACGTCTGGGTCGACCCGGACGCGTACGCCCCCGGAACCATGAACCAGACCATGTACAAGTGAGGTGCCCCCGATGACAGGAACCAAGGCCCTCGAAGGCATCCGCGTCCTGGACATGACCCACGTCCAGTCCGGGCCGTCGGCGACCCAGCTGCTCGCCTGGCTCGGCGCGGACGTCGTCAAGCTGGAGGCTCCGACCGGCGACATCACGCGCAAACAGCTGCGTGATCTGCCGGACGTCGACTCCCTCTACTTCACGATGCTCAACTGCAACAAGCGGAGCATCACCCTCAACACCAAGACCGAGCGCGGCAAGGAGATCCTCACCGAGCTGATCCGGCGCTCCGACGTCATGGTCGAGAACTTCGGCCCGGGCGCGGTGGACCGGATGGGCTTCACCTGGGACCGCATCCAGGAGATCAATCCACGGATCGTCTATGCCTCCATCAAGGGGTTCGGCGAGGGCCCGTACACCAACTTCAAGGCGTACGAGGTCGTCGCACAGGCCATGGGCGGGTCGATGTCGACCACCGGCTTCGAGGACGGACCACCGCTGGCGACGGGGGCCCAGATCGGGGACTCGGGGACGGGTGTGCACGCCGTGGCGGGCATCCTCGCCGCGCTCTACCAACGGGAGCGCACCGGGCGCGGGCAGCGGGTCAACGTGGCCATGCAGCACGCCGTACTCAACCTGTGCCGGGTGAAGCTGCGGGATCAGCAGCGTCTGGCACACGGGCCGCTCGCTGAATATCCCAACGAGGACTTCGGCGACGAGGTTCCCAGGTCCGGAAACGCGTCCGGCGGCGGCCAGCCCGGCTGGGCCGTCAAGTGCGCGCCGGGCGGCCCGAACGACTACGTGTACGTCATCGTGCAGCCCGTCGGCTGGCAGCCGCTCAGCGAGCTGATCGGCCGGCCCGAGCTGGCCGCCGACCCCGAGTGGGCGACGCCCGAGGCGCGGCTGCCGAAGCTCGGCAAGATGTTCCAGCTGATCGAGGAGTGGTCCTCGACGCTGCCCAAGTGGGAGGTGCTGGAGCGGCTCAACGCACACAACATCCCGTGCGGGCCGATCCTGTCCACCCGGGAGATCATCGAGGACCGTTCGCTGGTCGCCAACGAGATGGTCGTCACCGTCCCGCACCCCGAGCGCGGCGACTTCGTGACCGTCGGCAGCCCGCTCAAGCTGTCCGACTCCCCCGTCGACGTGACCAGTTCGCCCCTGCTCGGCGAGCACAACGAAGAGGTCTACGTCGGCGAACTCGGCCTCGGCGACGAGGAAGTGCGCCTGCTCAAGTCGAACGGAGTGATCTGACGTGATGGCGGAAGACCGGGTCCTGCGGGTGCGCTCCCTCCTGGAGTCCGTGCGCGCCGAGGGACGGACCGCGCTGACCGCGCCCGAGGGCAAGGTGATCGCCGACGCGTACGGGATCGCCGTACCGGGCGAGGAGCTGGCGACGGACGTCGACGAGGCCGTGGCGTTCGCGGCACGCTTCGGCGGGCCCGTCGTGATGAAGATCGTCTCGCCGGACATCCTGCACAAGACCGACGCCGGCGGAGTGATCGTCGGGGTCGAGGGCGCGACCGACGTACGGGCCGCGTTCCACAGGATCATCGACAATGCACGCGCCTACAACGCCGACGCCCGCATCGCCGGCGTGCAGGTGCAGGAGCTGCTGCCGCAGGGGCAGGAGGTCATCGTCGGGGCGGTCACGGACCCGACGTTCGGGAAAGTGGTCGCCTTCGGGCTCGGCGGGGTCCTCGTCGAGGTCCTGAAGGACGTCACCTTCCGGCTCGCACCGGTGGACGCCGACGAGGCACTGTCGATGCTGGACTCGATCCGGTCGGCGGAGATCCTGCGCGGGGTGCGCGGCCGGGCGGGCGTGGACCGGTGGGCCGTCGCCGAGCAGATCCGCAGGGTGTCACAACTCGTCGCGGACTTCCCCGAGATCGCCGAGGTGGACCTCAACCCGGTGATCGCCACGGCCGAGGGGGCCGTCGCGGCCGACATCCGGGTGATCCTCGCCGAGTCGCAGCCCGCGCCGCGCCGGAAGTACTCACGCGACGAGATCCTCGCGTCGATGCGCCGGCTGATGCAGCCGAACTCGGTCGCCGTGATCGGCGCCTCCAACGAGCAGGGCAAGATCGGCAATTCGGTGATGCGCAACCTCATCGACGGAGGTTTCGCCGGGGACATCCATCCGGTGAATCCCAAGGCCGATGACATTCTGGGCCGCAAGGCGTACAAGAGTGTCACGGACGTTCCCGGTGAGGTGGATGTGGCGGTCTTCGCGATCCCCGCCAAGTTCGTGGCCTCGGCCCTGGAGGAAGTGGGACGCAAGAAGATCCCGAACGCCGTGCTGATCCCCTCCGGGTTCGCGGAGACCGGCGAGCACGAACTCCAGGCGGAGATCGTGGAGATCGCCGAGCGGCACGGCGTACGGCTGCTGGGACCGAACATCTACGGCTACTACTCGACCTGGCAGGACCTGTGCGCCACGTTCTGCACGCCGTACGACGTCAAGGGCGGGGTGGCGCTGACCTCGCAGTCGGGCGGCATCGGGATGGCCATCCTGGGCTTCGCCCGCACCACCAAGACGGGTGTGTCGGCGATCGTCGGGCTCGGCAACAAGTCGGACCTGGACGAGGACGACCTGCTGACCTGGTTCGGCGAGGACCCGCGCACCGACTGCATCGCGATGCACCTGGAGGACCTGAAGGACGGCCGCGCCTTCGTGGAGGCCGCCCGGGCGACCGTGCCGAAGAAGCCGGTGGTCGTGCTGAAGGCCGGGCGGACGGCGGCGGGTGCCAAGGCGGCCGGTTCGCACACCGGCGCCCTCGCGGGTGACGACGCCGTGTACGACGACATCCTGCGGCAGGCCGGGGTGATCCGGGCGCCGGGCCTGAACGACATGCTGGAGTACGCGCGCGCGTTGCCGGTGCTGCCCGCTCCCCAGGGCGACAACGTCGTGATCATCACGGGCGCCGGCGGCAGTGGTGTGCTGCTCTCCGACGCGGTGACGGACAACGGCCTGTCCCTGATGGAGATCCCGCCGGACCTGGACGAGGCGTTCCGGAAGTTCATCCCGCCCTTCGGGGCCGCGGGCAACCCGGTGGACATCACCGGGGGCGAGCCGCCGTCGACGTACGAGGCGACGATCCGGCTGGGTCTGGAGGACCCGCGCATCCACGCGCTGGTCCTCGGCTACTGGCACACCATCGTCACTCCTCCCATGGTCTTCGCGGAGCTCACCGCGCGCGTGGTGGCCGAGTTCCGGGAGCGCGGGATCGTCAAGCCCGTGGTGGCGTCGCTCGCGGGTGACGTGGAGGTCGAGGAGGCCTGCCAGTACCTCTTCGAGCGCGGGGTCGTGGCGTACCCGTACACGACCGAGAAGCCGGTGGCCGTGCTCGGCGCGAAGTACCGCTGGGCGCGGGAGGCGGGGCGGCTGGGGGGCGGTACATGAGGTGAGTGAGCGGGGGGCCTTCCGACGGTGCGCGTCGGCAGGCCCCGGGACCCGCACGCGCACGAAAGGCATGGGACAGGGGGCGCTGGCCAGATCTTTCGACGCAAGGGGTGCGACACGACATGACAACGACCGATCTGCCCACAACGGTTCCCTACCGGGAGGTCACCGACGCGAACGGTCGCGTCTACCGCCTCGGTGAGACCGACATCGACATCATGGGCCGCAAGCGCAAGTGGATGGTGATCCTTCCCTGGATCGGCATGATGGGCATCTCCTCCGCCGAGTACGCGTTCGCGTCGGCCGAGGAGACCCTGCACACGGCGCACAGCTGGAACAGCATGCACATCTTCTGGATGATGACCGTCTGGGTCTTCTTCCAGGCCGCGGTGGCCTTCCCCGCGGGCAAACTGCGTGAGAGCGGAAAGCTGCCGGCCCGCTGGGCCATGATGCTCGGCGCCACCGGCACGCTGCTGGGCTACCTGTCCCTCGCCTTCGCGCCGCACGTCGTCTTCGCCTACATCGGCTTCAGTATGTTCAGCGGTATGGGCGCGGGCATGGTGTACGCCACCTGCGTCAACATGGTCGGCAAGTGGTATCCGGAGCGCAAGGGCGGCAAGACCGGTTTCGTCAACGGTGGTTTCGCCTACGGCTCGGTGCCCTTCGTCTTCCTCTTCAACGGCTATATGGACCTGACCAACTTCCGCTGGGTGCTGGTCTCGGTGGGGGTGCTGCTGGCCGGGATGGTCGCGTGCTCCGGCTACTTCTTCAAGGACCCGCCGAAGAACTGGTGGCCCTCCTCGATCGACCCGCTGAACCCGCCGGACGACCCGCGCGCGGCCCGCTCGTTGCGGATGAACCCGCCGGCGGTGCGCCAGTACTCCCCCAAGGAGGCGTGGAAGACCGGCCGGGTGGCCCTGATGTGGTTCTGCCTGGCGTGTACGTCCGGCGTGAACATCTTCGGTATCGCCTTCCAGGTGGACATCGGCGAGGAGGCCGGATTCGCCGGCGGGATCGTGGCCACGGCCATGTCCCTGAAGGCGGTCGTCAACGGCACCGGCCGCGGCGTCATCGGCTGGCTCTCGGACCTCTACGGCCGCAAGCGGTGCCTGCTCGCCGTCTGCCTCATCCTGGGCCTCGCCCAGTACGGCATCCTCTGGTCGGCCGAGAGCAAGAACCTCACGCTGTTCCTGATCTTCTCCGCGATCTCCGGCTTCGGCGGGGGCGCCATCTTCCCGATGTTCGCAGCCCTGACCGCCGACTACTTCGGTGAGAACAACAACGCGTCCAACTACGGCATGGTCTACAGCGCCAAGCTCGTCTCCGGTCTGGGCGCCGGCATGGGCGCGGTGGTCGTCGGCGCCTGGGGGCACTCCGGTGCCTTCATCCTGGCCGGCTCCATCTCCCTCTTCGCCGGCTGCGTGGCACTGTTCCTCACCCCGCCGGGACGCGACAGGAAGACGGGCCGTATCTCCCCCAACCCGCAACCGCTCGGCGAGGACACAGCCTGACATGACGGCAGATCCGTACGAAGCAAGGACGTCCCCCTTACCCTCCGACGCCGCGCACCGTCCCTACCGGGAGGTGACCGATCCCCACGGCCGCGTCTACCGCCTCGGCGAGACCGACCGGGACATCCTCGGCCACTCTCGCACGATCATGGTGTATCTGCCGTGGATCGCCATGATGGCCATCAGCGTCTTCGAGTACGCGTACGGCTCCGCGGAGGACACCCTGTCCCACGCGCACGGCTGGACGCAGAACAACACCTTCTGGATCCTCAGCGTCTGGGTGTTCTTCCAGGCCGGTATCGCCTTCCCGGCGGGCTGGCTGCGGGAGAAGGGCCACCTGTCGGCCCGTTCGGCCATGTACATCGGGTCGGGCCTGTGCCTGCTGGGGTTCCTGGCCCTGTCGCACCTGGGCAACGTGCTGCTGGCGATCCTCGGCTTCGGCGTGGTCGGCGGGATCGGCGCCGGGCTCGTCTACGCCACCTGCATCAACATGGTCGGCAAGTGGTTCCCGGAGCGGCGCGGCGCCCGCACGGGGTTCGTCAACGGAGGGTTCGCGTACGGGTCGCTGCCGTTCATCTTCATCTTCAACTACGGCTTCGACACGGCGAACTACCACCGGGTCCTGGACCTCATCGGCGCTTACGTCATGGTCGTGGTCGTGGCCTGCGCGTTCTTCTTCAAGGACCCGCCGAAGAACTGGTGGCCGGCGGACATCGACCCGCTGACCTTCTCCGATGACCGGAAGAACGCCGCCAGTCTCGCCAGGAACCCGCCGGCGGTTCGGCAGTTCACTCCGAAGGAGGCCATCCGCACGGGCATGCTGCCGCTGATGTGGATCTCGGTCGTGATGACCGCCGGTGTGTCGATCTTCGGCATCTCGTTCCAGGTCGACTTCGCCAAGGACGTGGGCTTCGGCCCGCTGGTGGCGGCGTCCTCGATGGGCGTGATGGCCGTCGTCAACGGCGTCGGCCGCGGCGTGGTGGGCTGGCTGTCCGACCGGTGGGGCCGCAAGTCCACCCTGGTGTTCGTCATCGTCGTGCTGGGCCTCGCCCAGTTCGGCGTGATCTGGGCGGGCGACCTGAAGAGCGAGTGGCTGTTCCTGTTCTTCGCGTTCCTGTCCGGCTTCGGCGGCGGCGCGTTCTACCCGCTGTTCGCGGCACTCACCCCGGACTACTTCGGGGAGAACTACAACGCCACCAACTACGGGCTGGTCTACAGCGGCAAGCTGATCAGCGGCCTGTTCGGCGGTGGACTGGGCTCGATGGTGGTCGCCGCCTGGGGCTACAACGGCGCGTACGCGCTCGCCGGCGGCGTGTCGATGCTCGCCGCGGTGGTCGCCCTGCTGCTGCGCCAGCCGGGGCGCGCACCGGCACGGCCGCGGACCGTCGGCTGACGGCCGCAGCCGCATACCTGAGGGGGCCCCTCCCCGTTCGGGGAGGGGCCCCCTCAGGTCCGTACGCCGGCCGGCACCTCCCCCGTCAGCACTTCTCCCTCAGAGAGTGCAGGTGTGCGCTGGAGCGGCGCGCGAACGTGAAGGACTCGGCCGGGTTGTCGTGCTCGGCCTGCCAGTGGTGGGCCAGGCGGTGGCCGCGCAGCCGGGTCACGGCGGAGATGAACCGCTGGTAGTCGATGTCGCCGTCGCCGACGTCGGTCATGTTGTAGCCGTACGGGTTCGACGGGTCGCTCTCGCCGTCCTTCACGTGGAAGAGCGGGTAGCGGTCGGGCTGCCGCAGGACGTAGTTCAGCGGCTCGAACGGCGCGGGTGTGCCGTCGGGCCGCTTGGAGAAGCGGAACTGGCCGACGTACGCCCAGTAGATGTCCATCTCCAGGTGGACGAGGTCCGGGTCGGTCTCCTTGAGCAGGACGTCGTAGAGACGGACCTTGGGGTTGTCGGTGGCGAAGGAGAACTCCTCGGAGTGGTTGTGCTGGTAGAACTTCATGCCGCGGGCCCTCGCCGCCGCGCCGTAGGTGTTGAAGTCCTCGGCGGCGCGCTTCCAGGCGTCGACGGTCGAGCCGTAGCGGAACGGGCCGGAGGCCGTGCCGATGTGCTTGAGGCCGAGGGCCTGGGCGTCGTCGAGGACCTTGGTGAGGTTCTGGGCGAAGGTGTAGGCGTTCGGGTCGTCGGAGTAGTAGCCGACATGGCTGCCGATCGGGTTCAGGCCGTGGTTGCGGGCCAGCCGCTTGAGCTGGGCGAGCGTGATGGGGCCGGCGGAGCCCTGGGTGTATCCGGCGAACTCGACCTCGTCGTAGCCGTACCGCTCCAGTTCGGCGAAGACGGGGCCGAAGCCGAGGGTGGAGACCTTGTCGCGCAGGCTGTAGAGCTGGATGCCGAGGCGGCCGGGCGGCAGGACGGGGCGGCCGCGGCCCTTGGCGCCGGACGCGGTGGCGGGCGTGGCGCTGCCGTTGGTGGCGGCGTTGCGGGTGGCGGCGTTCGCCGGGGCGGCGGCGCCGAGCAGTGCGGCGGCGGCGGTGCCGGCGGCCACGCCGAGCATGCCTCGTCTGCTGAGGCGGTGGCCGAGCTCGGGGTCGGGCTGGGAGAAGCGGCTCATGCGTGGAACTCCTCGTGATCGCGGGGCGTTGTCAGTGGTGAGTGCTTCACTTGTGACCAGTCGGTACCGAGGGCTGTGACCTCAGGTGAGACCGGCGAGTCGGAGCAGCAGTGACTTCACATCGGTGGCCGCGACGCGGTCTCCGACGGCACGGGGGGTGGAGCAGATGAGGAGCGGACCGTCGTCGTCGCTCTGCGGAAGGCGGCCGTGGCTGCCGCGAATAGGTGAGGGGTCCAGGGGCACGACCGCCATGCGGTAGCGCATGCCGAGCTTCTTGCGCGCCAGTGCGGTGGCCGCCTTGACCTTGACGTAGGGGTCGAGGGGATCCATGAAGAGTTCGACCGGGTCGTAGCCGGGTTTGCGGTGGATCTCGACCAGCTGCGCGAAGTCGGGCGCGCGGTTGTCGTCGAGCCAGTAGTAGTACGTGAACCAGGCGTCGGGTTCCGCCACGGCGACGAGTTCGCCCGCGCGCGGATGGTCGAGGTGGTGGGTCTTCTTGCCCTCGTCGTCCAGGAGTCGGTCGATGCCGGGCAGGCCGTCGAGGGCCGCTCGTGTGGCGTTGAGGTCCTCGGGGCGACGCACGTAGACATGGGCGATCTGGTGGTCGGCGACCGCGAAGGCGCGGGACGCCATCGGGTCGAGGTACTCCATGCCGTCCTGCGTGTGCACCTCCAGCAGCCCGGCGCGGCGCAGGGCGCGGTTGATGTCGACGTGCCGGTCCACGCGGGTGATGCCGTACTCGGACAGGGCGACGACGGTACGGCCCTCGGCACGGGCGTCCTTCAGCAGCGGGGCCATGGCGGCGTCGAGATCGGCGGCCGCCTTCAGGGAGCGCGGGTCGTCGGGGCCGAAGCGCTGCAGGTCGTAGTCGAGATGAGGGAGGTAGCAGAGCGTCAGGTCCGGGTGCAGGGTGCGGATGATGTGGCGGGTCGCGTCGATGATCCACCGGCTGGAGACGAGGTCGGCTCCGGGACCCCAGAAGTGGAACAGGGGGAACGTGCCGAATTTTTCGGTGAGTTCGTCGTGCAGTGCGGCCGGCCGGGTGTAGCAGTCGGGTTCCTTGCGGCCGTCGGCGTAGTAGACCGGACGGGGGGTGACGGTGATGTCGGTGTCGGCGCCCATGGCGTACCACCAGCAGATGTTCGCGACGGTGTAGCCGGGGTGGGCGCGACGGGCGGCGTCCCAGAGCTTGTCGCCGGCCACGAGCCCGTTGTGCTGGCGCCACAGCAGGACGTCGCCGAGTTCGCGGAAGTACCAGCCGTTGCCGACGATGCCGTGCTCCGAGGGCATGGTGCCGGTGAGGAACGTGGACTGGGCGGCGCAGGTGACGGCGGGCAGGACGGTGCCGAGCGGGGCACGGGAACCGGACTGGCCGAGCGCTTTGAGGTGGGGCATGTGGTCGAGGAGTCGGGGGGTGAGGCCGACGACGTCGAGGACGAGGAGCGGGGTGGGGCGGGTCGCGGTGCCCGGGTCGGACTGCTCATGGGGGCCGGTGCTCATGGCAGCTCCTTCAGGCCGAGGTCGGTCAGCAGGTCGCGGGCGAGGGTGAGTTCGGCGGCGATGCCCTCGGCGAGCTGCGTGCGGCCTTTGGGGCGCAGCTCGGGCGGAAGGGCCTGCCAGGTGTAGGTCTCGACCTCCAGGTGGCGGGTGAGCGGGGCCGGGCCGCCGACGAGCCGGGTCAGCGCGGATTTCAGGACCGGGAGGGTGGAGGTGAGGGGCGCGGCAGGGGCCGCGTGCAGGGGGACGTGGAAGTGGGAGCGCCAGGGTGATGCGTCGGGCAGGGCGTGTCCGGCGAGGGCCTCGTCGAGGTCGTCGGTGGCGCGCAGGCCGGCGGCGGTGGCCGTGCGGGTCTGGTGCAGGAAGCGGGGTTCGGCGAAGGCGGCGAGGGCCTCGCGTACCTCGGGGAGATGGGGGTGTTCGGCGTGCAGGGCGGCGGAGAGCTGGGATTTGACGACGGGGACGCCGGCCTCGGTGAGGGCGTCCAGGGCGGTGTGCGGATCTTCGAAGGAGGTGGCGAGGTGGCAGGTGTCGACGCAGACGCCGATGCGGTCGTGGCCGATCGCGGTGAGCGGGGCGATGGCGTCGTGGGTCGTCTCGACGACGCAGCCGGGTTCCGGTTCCAGGCCGACGCGGATGGAGCGGCCGGTCAGCTCCTCAAGGGCGTCGAGGCGTTCGGCGAGGGCGCGCAACGCGGTGCGGGCACTTTGCGCGCGCTCGTCGTCGTACGCGGTGCGCCAGGCGAGAGGCAGGGTGGAGATGGTCCCGTCGGTGACGTCGTCGGGGAGGAGCCCGGCGAGGACGCGGGCCAGGGCGGTGGTGTGGTCGAGGCGTTCCGGGTCGGCCCAGTCCGGCTTGTAGACGCGGTACTTGACCTCTTCGGCGCCGAAGCCCTCATAGGGGAAGCCGTTGAGGGTGACGACCTCGAGGCCCCGCCGGTCGAGTTCGGTGCGCAGGCCGCGCAGCGCGGCGGGGTCGGTGACGAGGGCGTGGGCGGCGTCCTTGGCGAGCCACAGTCCGATGCCGAGCCGGTCGCGGCCGAGGCGGCGGCGGACGGGTTCGCAGTGGTCGCGGAGCTGGGCGAGGACACCGTCGAGCGTCTCCGCGGGGTGGACGTTGGTGCAGTAGGCGAGGTGGACGGTGGAGCCGTCGGGGTGGCGGAAGCGCATGGTTCACGCCTCCGCGGCGGGGACGGGGGCCGGCGTGCCCGGGCCGGTGTCCGGCTCGTGCGGACCCTTCGGGGCGCCGCGGAGGACGGAGTTGCCCTCGTGGGTGGCCTCAGTGCCGGTGACGTCGAGGTTCAGGCGGCCGCTGAGCCCGTAGAAGGCGACGGGGTTGCGCCACAGCACCTGGTCGACGTCGTCCTCGTCGAAGCCCTCGGCCAGCATCAGGTCGCCGACCTTGCGGGTCTTGAGGGGGTCGCTCTTTCCCCAGTCGGCGGCGGAGTTCACCAGCACCTGCTCGGTGCCATGGGCGTGCAGCAGCGCGACCATGCGTTCCTCGTCCATCTTGGTGTCGGGGTAGACGGAGAAACCCAGCCAGCAGCCGCTGTCCCTGGCCTCTTTGACGGTGGTCTCGTTGAGGTGGTCGACCAGGACGCGGTCCGGGGCCAGTGCGGACTCCCGGACGACGTCGAGGGTGCGGCGCAGTCCGGCGAGCTTGTCGCGGTGCGGGGTGTGCACGAGGGCGGGCAGGCCGTGGTCGGCGGCGAGCTGGAGCTGCGCGGCGAGGGCGGTGTCCTCGGCGGGGGTCATGGAGTCGTAGCCGATCTCCCCGACCGCGACGACGTTGTCCTTGACGAGATACCGGGGCAGTTCGTCGAGGACGGGCAGGCAGCGGGGGTCGTTCGCCTCTTTGGGGTTGAGGGCGATCGTGCAGTGGTGGGCGATGCCGTACTGGGCGGCGCGGAAGGGCTCCCAGCCGAGGAGGGCGTCGAAGTAGTCACGGAAGGAGGCGGGCGAGGTGCGCGGCTGTCCGAGCCAGAAGGACGGCTCGACGACGGCGCGGACACCGGCGGCGTACATGGCCTCGTAGTCGTCGGTGGTCCGGGAGGTCATGTGGATGTGGGGGTCGAAGATGCGCATCAGGACTCCTTGCCGTGGGGGTGGTCCGTGACAGGGGCCGGGGTGACGGACTCGGTCAGGTCCAGGACGCGGTGCAGGTCCTCGGGGACGGTGCGGCCGGCGGCGGTGCGTTCGGCGGCGTAGTCGCCCAGCATCCGGGCGAGTTCGCCGTCGCCGGCGGCGCGCCGGGGCAGGTCCGCCACATGGTCGACCGACACACCGGTGAACAGGCACTTCAGCACGGCGTGGCGCCAGGCGTGGGCGGTCAGGTGCCGGGCGGTGTAGGGGCCGACGGCGGCGCTGAGGAGCCGGGTGTCGTTGGTGCGCAGGGCGTCCTCGATCAGTGGGAGCGCGTCCGGTCCGGGGACGAGGTGGGGCAGGGCGTGCAGCACGGCCCGGCGCTCGTCGGCGGTGCCCTGGAAGTACACCCGGGTCAGGGCGTCGATGCCGGCGCGGGCCGCGTCCAGGATGAGGACACGTGCGGCGTCGGCGTGCGCGGCACCGCAGCGCCGGCCGGCTTCGGCGAGACGCAGCTCCCATACGGAGATGGGCCCGTGGATGCCGGGGTGGGCGGCGGCCTCGTCGAGGGCCTGGTCGAGCCAGGTGCGGGCGGCCGGGTCGAGGTGGGTGGTGATGTGGTGGCGGAGGTCGGCGAGCGAGGGAGTGGGGGCGGTGTGCGGGGTGGAGTGTGGGGTGCGGGTGCGGGCGTCGCCCGGGGCGGCCTCGGGGCTGCGGTCGGCGGTGCCCGGGTCGGCTGTCCCCTGGCCGGCGGTGCCCGGGTCGGCTGTCCCCTGGCCGGCGGTGCCCGGGTCGGTGTCGTTGAGGCCATGGGCGCCGTCGGTGCTCCGGTCGGTGTCCTTGAGGCCTGGCGCTGCCTGGGTGCTCTGGGTGTTCTCGGTTCTCGCCGCTGGTGTGGCGCGGGGACGGGTCATCTGGTGCTGCTCCCCTCAGGGGTGGCGGAGGGAGCGCCGTGGGGTGGCGCGGCCTGCTGGAGGGCCGGAGCGGTGGCAGGCGGCAGGGTGGCCGCGGTCCGCTCGGCGTGGCGGAGGAACGGGAGGGAGTGCGCGGCGAAGTGTGGGCCGGCGTGGGAGTGTCGGGGCAGCTCGACGACGGTCAGGCCCTGGTAGCCGGTGGCCGCGAGCGCCGCCAGGACCGGCGGGAAGTCGATCTCCCCGTCCCCGAAGGGGAGGTGCTCGTGGACGCCGCGCCGCATGTCCTCGATCTGGACGTGCCGCACCCAGGGGGCGGCGGCGCGCACGCAGTCGGCGGGAGAAAGGGGTTCGAGGCACTGGCAGTGGCCGATGTCCAGGGTGAGGCCGAGGGCTTCGGGGTCGCCGAGGGCGCTGCGGAGCCGGTGGAAGTCGGCCAGGGTGGCGAGGAGGTGACCGGGCTCGGGTTCGACGGCGAGCGGGATGCCCGCGGAGGCGGCGACGTCCAGGACGGGGGTCAGGGTCTCGGCGAGGCGTTTCCATGCGGTGTCCGTGTCGGTGTCCTCCGGGACCACACCGCCGAAGCAGTGCACCGCGTGGGCGCCGAGGTCGGCGGCGACGCGGACGGCCCGGACGAGGAGGTCGGCGCGGCGGGCCCGGTCGTCCGGGTCCGGGTCCAGCAGGGACGGGCCGTGCTTGCGGCGGGGGTCGAGGACGTAGCGGGCGCCCGTCTCGACGGTGACGCCCAGCCCGAGCGCGTCCAGCCGTTGCCCGACCCGGCGGGTGCGGGCGGCCAGGTCGGGGGCGAGCGGGTCGAGGTGCATGTGGTCGAGGGTCAGTCCGACGCCGTCGTAACCGAGGTCGGCGAGGAGGCCGAGGGCGTCGTCGAGACGGAGGTCGGCGAGACCGTTGGTGCCGTAGCCGAAGCGGAGGGAAGGAAGGGCGCCGGGCCGTGCGAGGAAAGCGCTGGGCGAGGCTTCGGGCCGGGCCGGGGCGGTACTGGGCGAGGCGCCGGGCCGGGCGGAGGCGGTGCTAGGCGACGTGGCCGGCTGGGCGTCGATGGTCGGTGAGGTCGTGGCACGGCTCTTCGGGGCATGGGCATCGGCGCTCATGTGACGCTCACCTTCTTCGCGAACCGGGCTCCGAGGGGGGCGAGCGCGGCGATGAGAAGTGCCGTGGCCGTGCCCCGGGAGCGGGCGGTGAGGGCGGCCTGGAGGGGGATGGTGGCGCGGATGCCGGCGCCGACGGCGCGCTGGGTGAGGGGAGGTGAGGGGTTCAGGGTGGCGTGGAAGTAGGGGCGGGCGGTCGTCGCGGCGTACGCGGCCGTGAGGGCGGTGGTGAGCAGCGCTCCGGAGTCCTGCCCCGGGAACCGGTCGGCCCGGAGACCTGCCTGCCTGTGCCCCGTTGCCGGCCTGTGCCCGGTTGCCGGCCGGCGGCCTCTCGGCGGCCCGCCGGAGCTGCGGCGCGTCACCAGTCGGGTCAGCAGGGCCGTCGTCGCGAGGGCCGCCAGAGGCGGCACGGGTGAGCCGCCCTGAGCCTCCTGGCGGGAGACCGTGGTGACGGCGAGGGTGTGGGTGCCGAGGAGGGCGGCGGAGGGCAGGGCCGGGCGGGTGCTGCCGCTCGTGGCCGCGGCTCCCAGGAGCAGGTCGAGGCCGCGTGCCGTGCCCATGGCCACGGGCCCGGCGGGTGTGTGCTTCAGGCCGAGGTCGTACGCCCAGACGGTCGCCGCGAGGGGTGCGGCGACGGTCAGGGCCGGGCGGCCCGCCCCGGCGGCCAGGGCCAGTCCGGCTCCGGTGAGGGCGCAGGCCGCGGTGAGGGCGGCGGCGGGCCGGATGCGGCCGGAGGGCAGGGGCCGGTGCGGGCGTTCGACGGCGTCCACGTCGCGGTCGGCCCAGTCGTTGAGGGCCATGCCGGCTTCGTACAGGCAGAGGGAGGAGGCGATGGCGAGCAGGGTGCGGGTGTTGGGGCACGCGCCGGTTGCGGCCGTGCCGGCCAGGGCGTCTCCGGGGACGCTGAAGAGGGCGGGCAAGCGCAGGAGTTCGGCCCATGCGCGGCCTCGGTGCGAGCGGCCGGGGCATGCGCAGGGGGGCGTGTCACCAGCAGTGGCCCGAGGAGCGGCGTTGGGCGTCTCGTCGGGGCATCCGCAAGGGCTTTCGCGCAGCGTCACCGTGCTTCTCCCGTCGCCTCGGGGCCGCTCACCGACCCCGCGTCACGGCCCACGCCCTCGCCTTCTCCCTGGCCTTCTCCTTCTCCCTGCCCCAGGCTCCGCCCGAACCGGATCAGTTCCTCGTACTGCTCGGACAACCCCGAGGGCCCCTCCCCCACCGGGTCCTTGAAGTAGAAGCCGAGCGCGCCGAGGGGTCCGGACAGCCCTGTCTCGTGGGCCCGGGCGGTCAGGCGGGCCAGGTCGAGGACGAGGGGTGCGGCCAGGGCCGAGTCGCAGCCCTGCCAGATGGTCTGGAGGATCATGCGGGTGCCGAGGAAGCCGTCGAAGGCGATGTGGTCCCAGGCGGTCTTCCAGTCACCGAGGGCGGGGACGTCGTCGATGTGGACCTCGCCCTCGGGGACGGTACCGAGGGTGTCGGCGAGGACGCGTTCCTTGCCCGCGTTCTTCGCCGCGGCGGCGGCCGGGTCGGCGAGGGCGGCGCCGTCGCCGCCGCCCAGCAGGTTCGTGCCGGACCAGGCCCTGACCCGCAGTGCCCGTTGCGCGAACATCGGGCCCAGCACGGCCCGCAGCAGCGTCTGTCCGGTCTTGCCGTCGCGGCCGGCGTGCGGCAGGCCGCTGCCTGCGGCCTCGGCGGCGGCGACGGGGTGGTGCATGCCTTCGGAGGGGGTGAAGTTGACGTAGGGGCAGCCCGCGCGCAGGGCGGCCAGGGCGTAGAGGGTGCTGGCCGGCAGGGGGGCGTCGGGCCCCTGGGAGGCGGGTTCGGTGGAGGCGACGTTCACGACCACGGCCCGCTCCAGGTCGTGGCGGTGGACGAAGTCGCGTATGTCGGCGGCGAAGGCCGTGATCAGCTCGGCCTGGCTCCTGGTGTCCCCGGGGGTGGGGCCGCCGGGCCTGATCTCCCGGTCGGCTGCGGTGAGTTCGGCGGTGACCGCGGTGGCGACGCCGGGTGGGAGGACGCCGCCGGCGGTCAGGGTCTCGGCGCGTTTGGGCAGGGGACAGTCGAGGGTGTCGTGCCCGCCGAAGACGAGGTCGGACAGCGCGGGCAGATCGCTGCGGGTGAAGACCGGTGTTTCGGTCACCATGCCGGTGGGCGGGTGCAGTCCCGCGGCGACGGCGGCGCAGCCGGTGACGACGGTGGTGGCGACGGAGCCTCGGGCTCCGATCAGCCACACCCCCACACGCGGTCGGGAGAGGGACGCGGACATGGGCAGCCTCCTGATCGTGCGCGAGCCCCGGGGGGAGGTGAGGAGACGGCGGGCGGGGGTCCGGCGTCCCCCGCCCGCCGCCGTTCAGTCGCCCTGTACGGGCAGTTCCTTCAACTGGATGTTGCGGAAGGAGACCTGGTCACCGGCGCCATGGTTCTGGAGGCCGATGTGGCCGTCGGTCAGGCTCCGCTGGGGGTCCTTGTTGGTGAAGTCGTTGATCTTGACTCCGTTGAGGAACACCTGGAGGCGTTCGCCCTGGACCTTGATCTCGTAGGAGTTCCACTGGCCGGGCGGCCGCAGAACCTGGTCACGGGCCTTGATGTTGGCCGACTTGAACGAGTAGACGGAGCCTGTGGTGCGGTCGGCCGCGTCCGTGGCGTCGATCTGGATCTCGTAGCCCTTGTTCACCGCGGACCAGGGGTCGTCGGAGGCCGGGAAGCCCACGAAGATCCCGGAGTTGTCGTCGCCCCGCATCTTCCAGTCGAGCTTGAGCGAGTACGACTTCAGCTCCTTGGCCTGGTACCAGAGCAGACCCATGCCGCCCTCGGACTCCAGGGTGCCGTCCTTGACGTTGAACGTGCCGGGGCCGGCCTGCTTCCAGCCGTCCAGGGTCTGGCCGTTGAAGATCTTCCGGTAGTCCTTGCTCGGCTTGCAGTCCGCCTTCACCTGGCCGGTGGCGTACTGGAGGCCGCCGAGCAGATGGGCGCGGAAGGCCTCGTCGGCGTAGGACTCCTTGGTGTGGCCGCCGCCGGTGTAGAAGGAGCGGCCGCCGCCGTAGCTCTGGCACCAGGCGATCGGGTGGTCGCCCTTCATGGTGCCGCCCTGGTAGGTGGTCTCGTCGAGGGTGGCGAGGACCTTGGCCTGCTCACGGGGGTTGGTGCGGTAGTTGTACCACTCGTCGGTGCGCTCCCAGGCGTCGTCCAGGTGCCCGGTGGACGGGTGGTCGTGGTCCTCGACGCGGACGGTGGCCTTCTGGATGGCCGGGTGCGAGTCGAAGTAGGCGCCGACGAGGCCGCCGTAGAACGACCAGTCGTATTCGGTGTCGGCAGCCGCGTGGATGCCCATGTATCCGCCGCCGCCGGCCACGTAGTTCTCGAACGCCTTCTGCTGCTCGGCGTTCAGCACGTCACCGGTGGTGGACAGGAAGGCCACGGCGTCGTACTTGGCGAGGTTGGTCGTGGTGAACTGCTTGGCCTCCTCGGTCGCATCGACCGTGATGCCGGCCGGGCCGCCGAGTTCCTTCAGCGCCGTGATGCCCGACGGGATGGAGTCGTGGCGGAAGCCTGCGGTCTTGGAGAAGACCAGGACCTTCTTGCCGCCCTTGAACGGCTCCTTGGAGAACTCGAAGTCGTCCACGTCGTACAGCGCGCCCTCGCCGCCCCTGAAGACCAGGTAGATGTCGGTGGTCTTCTTCGGCAGCGACCGCAGCGGCACGTCGACGTTCTGGAACGTCTCCCAGCCACCGGTCGGCGGGATGTAGGCCGAGCCGTGCAGGGGTCCGTCGGGCGAGCCGGTGCGCAGTTCGATGAAGCCGCCCGCGCCGCCGGAGGAGGCCCGCACGGTCATCTTCTTCTGCCCGTCGAACCGGTAGGGGGAGAAGGAGATCCAGTCGCCGTCGTTGATGTCGCCGACGGTCTTGCCGCCGTTGGCGCCGGTCTTGTCGATGACCGACACGCCGGACTGGGTGGTGAAGTGCTCGCCCTGGCGGTGCAGCGGCTGGAGCACGGTGCGGGCGGTGCCCGTCAGCGCCTCCTGGCCGTTCGCCCCGCCGTCGGTGTAGCTCGCGCCGACGACGCCGTAGATGTTGGCGTTGGGGTCGTGGCCACCGTCACCGGGGGGCGGTGTCAGGGTGCCCTCGCAGCCCATCTCGCTGGTCAGCTCGTGGGCGTGGGAGTCGTGGCCGAGGCTGTAGGAAACCTTGACCTTGGAGCAGTCGACCGTCTCCTCGGGGTCGGTGACGGTCACCTTGAACGGGACGGGCTTGCCGAACTCGGCCAGGGCGCCGTTGCCCGGGACGTCGATGCGCACCTTGGGCTCGGTGTTGCCGACGACGATCCGGACGCTGGCGTTACCGGTGTTGCCCTCGGGGTCCTTGGCGGTGAAGGTGGCGCTGTAGGTGCCGACCTTCTTGTACTGGTGGGTGGGGTTGAGGCCCTCGCCCTTGGTGCCGTCGCCGAAGTCCCAGCTGTAGGTGAGGTCGGGAGAGTCGGCGTCCTTGGCGGAGGCGGTGAACTTGACCTTCAGGCCGGCCGCGCCGGACGTCTTGTCGGCGCTGACCTCGGCGATCGGGGAGAAGCCGTCCTCGGCGTTCTCGATCCGGTACAGCGCGGAGTGCTCGTCGCCCTGGAACCAGGAGACGCCGTAGTCGAGGACGTAGAGCGCGCCGTCGGGGCCGAACTCCATGTCCATGATCTGGGTGCCGGTCCACGGGAAGTCGTTGATCTTCGCGACCGAGCCGTCGTCGTTCTGCTCGATCCGCTTGATCCAGCGGCGGCCGAACTCGCCGGCGAAGAAGTCGCCGTCGTAGGCCTCCGGGAACTTCACGCTGGAGTCGAGCTCGGGGTCGTAGCGGTAGACCGGGCCGCCCATCGGGGACTCCGAGCCGCTGCCGAACTCGGGCACGGAGCCGCCGTCGTACGGGATCCAGGCGGCCTGCGCGGGCGGCAGGTCGGTGAGGCCCGTGTTGTACGGCGAGGTGTTCTTCGGGGCGTTGCAGTCGAACGCCTCGCCGGACTCCTTGGTGGCGAAGTCGTAGTCGACGTAAGGGTCGTTGTCGCCGGTGCAGAAGGGCCAGCCGAAGTTGGCCGCCTTGGTCACCTTGGCGAACTCGACCTGCCCGCCCGGGCCGCGCTTGGGGTCGGCGGCGCCGGCGTCGGGGCCGTAGTCGCCGACGTAGACGGTGCCGGTCTTGTCGTCGACGCTCATCCGGAACGGGTTGCGGAAGCCCATCGCGTAGATCTCGGGGCGGGTCTTCTCGGTGCCCGGGGCGAAGAGGTTGCCCTCCGGGACGGTGTAGGAGCCGTCCGCGGCGACCTTGATGCGCAGGATCTTGCCGCGCAGGTCGTTGGTGTTGCCGGCGCTGCGGCGGGCGTCGAAGGCCGGGTTGCGGTTCGGCCGGTCGTCGATCGGCGTGTAGCCGTCGGAGGCGAAGGGGTTGGTGTCGTCGCCGGTCGACAGGTAGAGGTTGCCGTCGGCGTCGAAGTCGATGTCCCCGCCGACGTGGCAGCAGGTGCCGCGGGAGGCCGCGACGTCGATGACCTTCTTCTCGCTGGCCGTGTTCAGCGTGCCGTTGGCGTTCAGGGTGAAGCGGGAGAGGCGGTTGACGCCGTCGAACTTCTTGAAGTCCTCGGCCGTGCCGGTCTCCGGGGCGTCGCCGGCGGGGGTGTCGAGCGGCGGTGCGTAGTAGAGGTAGATCGCCCGGTTGTTCTTGAAGTCCGGGTCGATGCCGACGCCTTGGAGGCCCTCCTCGTCGTGGCTGTAGACATCGAGTTTGCCGGCGACCTTGGTGACGCCGCCCTGGTCGGTGAGGCGCAGTGTGCCGTCGCGCGAGGTGTGCAGGACGCTGCGGTCCGGGAGCACGGCGAGCGACATCGGCTCGCCCATCTCGGGCTCGCCCTTGGCGAGCGGCACCTGCTGGAACTGGCCCTCGGCGGCTGCCGGTTCGTCGTGCTCCGGGTGGCCGGGGTGGGCGCCGGCGACGGTGGCCGGGGTGCCGACGGCGAGGAGCAGTCCGGTGAACAGGGCGACGGTGGTGCGAAGCCCGGGACGCCTGGGGGTGGCGGTGCTTCTGGGTCTGGTTCTGTGCACGAAGTCCCTCCGGGAACGGGGTGGGCCGTACGGGTGGGTGCGAAGCGTGCGGTGCGGGCGCCGGGGTGCGCCGTCACCCCGGAGGTGCGTGTGTCCTGAACACATCAAGGACGGTAACCGGGTCCGTCCGGGGCGAACACCCCTTGCGACGGACTCGGTCGGACTTTCTCCCAGTGCGGGACAAAGTAGGATCCGCGCAGGTCGGAGGGGGGACCGGCGGTGTTGCCGGTCCCCGTCCCCGACCTGCGCCGGGAGCGTGGTTCAGCTGTTGAACGCGGCGTCGAAGGACGCGCTGGGCGGCTCGAAGTCGAAGGCCTTCAGCCGCGTCAGGGCCTCCGGCGCCCCCTGCAGACGGTCCATGCCGGCGTCCTCCCACTCGACCGAGACGGGACCCTCGTAGTCGATGGAGCGCAGCATCCGGAAGACGTCCTCCCAGGGGACGTCGCCGTGCCCGGCGGAGACGAAGTCCCAGCCGCGCCGCGGGTCGCCCCAGGGCAGATGGGAGCCGAGGCGGCCGTTGCGGCCGTCGAGGCGCTTGCGGGCCTCCTTGCAGTCGACGTGGTAGATCCGGTCGCGGAAGTCCCAGAGGAACCCGACCGGGTCGAGGTCCTGCCACACGAAGTGCGAGGGATCGAAGTTGAGGCCGAAGGCGGGGCGCCTGCCGACCGCTTCCAATGCGCGGGCCGTCGTCCAGTAGTCGTAGGCGATCTCGCTGGGATGGACCTCGTGCGCGAACCGCACGCCCTCGGCGTCGAAGACGTCCAGGATCGGGTTCCAGCGGTCGGCGAAGTCCTGGTAGCCCCGCTCGATCATCGCCTCGGGGGCGGGCGGGAACATGGCGACCAGATGCCAGATGGCGGAGCCCGTGAAGCCGATGACGGTGTTCACGCCGAAGGCGGCCGCGGCCCGGGCGGTGTCCTTCATGCGTTCCGCGGCCCGCTGCCGGACTCCTTCCGGGTCTCCGTCGCCCCAGACCGCTTCCGGGACGATCGCCTGGTGCCGCTCGTCGATGATGGCGTCGCAGACGGCCTGGCCGACCAGGTGGTTGGAGATCGCCCAGCACTTCAGGCCGTACTTGTCGAGCAGGGCCCGGCGGCCGTCGAGATAGCCGGGATCGGCCAGCGCCTTGTCGACTTCGAAGTGGTCGCCCCAGCAGGCGAGTTCGAGGCCGTCGTAGCCGAAGTCGCGGGCCAGGCGGCAGACCTCCTCCAGGGGCAGGTCCGCCCACTGGCCGGTGAACAGAGTGAAGGTGCGCGGCATCCTCGTGGCCTCCTCAGACCGCGATCGGCGTGTAGACGGAGTTCTTCTCGGCGCTCTCCTCGACCGCCGCGAGCACGCGCTGCACCTGCAGCCCGTCGGCGAAGGAGGGTTCGGGGCGGCGGCCCTCGGCGATGGCGTGGACGAAGTCGCGGGCCTGGTGGACGAACGTGTGCTCGTAGCCGAGGCCGTGGCCCGGCGGCCACCAGGCGTCCAGGTAGGGGTGGTCGGGTTCGGTCACGAGGATCCGCCGGAAACCGGCCTCCGCGCCGGGCTCGGTGGCGTCGTGGAAGGACAGCTCGTTGAGCCGCTCCAGGTCGAAGGCGAGCGAGCCGCGCTCCCCGTTGAGTTCGATGCGCAGGGCGTTCTTGCGGCCGGTGGCGTAGCGGGTGGCCTCGAACGAGGCGAGGGCGCCGGAGGGGAAGCGGGCCGTGAACAGCGCGGCGTCGTCGACGGTGACCTGTCCGGCGCCGGCGGACGTGACGGCGGACAGCCCGCTCGTGGCGCCGGTGGGCAGGGGCCGTTCCCTTACGAAGGTCTCCGTCAGCGCGGAGACGCCCGCCAGCGGCTCCCCCACCAGGTACTGCGCGAGGTCGACGATGTGCGCGCCCAGGTCGCCGAGCGAGCCCGAGCCGGCCTGCTCCCTGCGCAGCCGCCAGGTCAGCGGGAACTGCGGGTCGACCAGCCAGTCCTGGAGGTACGTCACGCGCACGTGCCGCAGCCTGCCCAGACGCCCCTCGGCGACCATGCGGCGGGCCTGGGCGGTGGCGGGAACGCGGCGGTAGTTGAAGCCGACCATCGCCACCTGGCCGCGCGCGTGGGCCTCTTCGGCCGCCAGCGCCATCGAGGTGGCCTCCTCGACGGTGTTGGCGAGGGGCTTCTCGCACAGGACGTGCTTGCCCGCCGCCAGGGCGGCCAGGGCGATCTCGGCGTGGCTGTCGCCGGGGGTGCAGATGTCGATCAGGTCGATGTCGTCCCGTTCGACGAGGGCCCGCCAGTCGGTCTCGGTGGAGGCCCAGCCGTGCCGGTCGGCCGCCGCGCGGACGGCCGCGGCGTCCCGGCCGCAGATCACGGCCTGCACGGGGTCCAGCGGCAGGTCGAAGACGCGGCCCGCGGTGCGCCAGCCCTGGGAGTGGGCGGCGCCCATGAAGGCGTAGCCCACCATCCCCACGCGCAGGGGTGGCTTCCCTGCCTCGGTCCCTTCCGACTGCTCCTGCGGCTGTCCCATACGGGTGTCCTCCTCGTCCTGGTCGGGGTGGCGCACGTGGGGGGTGCGGGGTGGCTCACTTGAAGCCGGTGGACATGTACTGGTCGATGTTGGTCTTGTCGACGACGGCCGAGTAGAGGGTGAGCGACGACGGGATCTCGAACTCGGCGAGGCCCCCGATGCCCTTGCTCTGGCCGAGGGCGCGGGCGAGGTCGATGGCCGAGGCAGCCATGGTCGGCGGGTACAGCACGGTCGCCTTGAGCACGCCGTCGTCCTGCTTGATGGCCTGGAAGGCGGAGAGCGCGCCGGCGCCGCCGACCATGAGGAAGTCGTCGCGCCCGGCCTGCTCGATGGCGCGCAGCGCGCCCACGCCCTGGTCGTCGTCGTGGTTCCACAGCGCGTCGAACTTCGACTGGGCCTGGAGCAGCTGGGCCATCTTGGCCTGGCCGGACTCGACGGTGAACTCGGCGGCCTGCCGGGCGACCTTCTTGATGTTGGGGTAGTACTTCAGGGCGTCGTCGAAGCCCTGGGTGCGCTGCTTGGTGAGCTCCAGGTTGTCCAGGCCCGCCAGTTCGATGACGCGGGCGCCGGACTTGCCCTTGAGCTTCTCGCCGATGTAGTGCCCGGCGTTGAGGCCCATGCCGTAGTTGTCGCCGCCGATCCAGCAGCGGTAGGCCTGCGGGGTGTTGAAGATGCGGTCGAGGTTGACGACCGGGATGCCGGCGCGCATCGCCTTCAGGCCGACCTGGGTGAGGGCCTTGCCGTCGGCGGGCAGCACGACCAGGACATCGACCTTCTTGTTGATGAGGGTCTCGATCTGGCCGATCTGCTGGGCGGTGTCGTTGGAGCCCTCGGTGATCTCCAGGGTGACGTCGGAGTACTTCTCGGCGCGGCTCTTGGCGTTGTCGTTGATGGCGTTGAGCCAGCCGTGGTCGGCCTGCGGTCCGGCGAAGCCGATGGTGACCTGCTTGCCGGGCTTGTCGTCGGCGGCCGGCTGGTCGTTGCCGGCCGGCTCGTCCTTGGAGTCGGACGGCTCGTTGCTCGTGCACCCCGTGAGGAGGGCACCGGCGGAGACGGCGGCGGCCCCGAAGAGCAGCCCTCTGCGGCTCGTGATCTCGGTCATGGCGGGGGAACCTTTCCTCAGGTCGTGCTCGCGGTACGGCGCTGGACCAGCACGGCGGCGACGATGATCGCGCCCTTGGCGATCTGCTGGACGTCGCTCTGCAGGTTGTTCAGGGCGAAGATGTTGGTGATCGTGGTGAAGATCAGGACACCGAGGACGGAGCCGGTGATGGTGCCCCGGCCGCCGGTGAGGAGGGTGCCGCCGATGATCGCGGCGGCGATGGCGTCGAGTTCGTAGAGGTTGCCGTTGGTGTTCTGGCCGGAGCCGGCCAGGACGATCAGCAGGAAGGCGGCGATGCCGCAGCACAGCCCGGACAGCAGGTAGAGGTAGAGCCGCTGGCGGCGGACGTCGATGCCGGCGAGCCGGGCGGCCTCCGGGTTGCCGCCGACGGCGACCGTGCGGCGTCCGAAGGTGGTGCGGTTGAGCACCAGCCAGCCGATGACCGTGACGACGGCGAACACCATGACCAGGGGCGGGATGCCGAGGACGTAGGCGTCGCGCTCCCCCAGGTCCAGGACGGACGGCACGGTGACGATCTGCGTCCTGCCGTCGGTGATCTGGAGGGAGAGGCCGCGGGCGGAGGCCAGCATGGCGAGGGTGGCGATGAACGGCACCATCGCGCCGTAGGCGATGAGGACGCCGTTGACCAGGCCGCAGCCGACTCCGACGACGACCGCCGTGAAGAGGATGCCGGCGAAGCCGTACTCCTGGGTGGCGACGGTGGTGGCCCACACGGAGGCGAGGGCGACGATCGCGCCGACCGACAGGTCGATGCCGCCGGAGACGATGACGAAGGTCATGCCGACGGTGACGACACCGATCACCGACGCCTGGGTGAGGACGAGTTGCAGGTTGCGGGTGTCGAGGAACTCGTCGGGCTTGGTGATGCCGCCGATGACGATCAGCACGGCGAGCACGCCGAGCAGGGACAGCGTGCGGACGTCGGCGCGGATCAGCAGGCCGCGCCAGGCGGGGGGCCGGGCCGGGGGCACCTTGTCGGTGCTGCTGTCCAGCGGCGGGGAGACGGGCTGCGTCATGACGCCGGGCTTCCTTCCATGACCAGGTCGAGTACGCGGTGTTCGTCGAGTTCGCGGGCGGGTGCCGTGTGGACGACACGGCCCTCGCGCAGCACCAGCACACGGTCGGCGAGGCCGAGCACCTCGGGCACCTCGCTGGAGACCAGCAGGACGGCGAGGCCCTCGTCGGCGAGCCGGCGGATGACCGCGTAGAGCTCGGCGCGGGCGCCGACGTCGACGCCGCGGGTGGGTTCGTCGAGCAGCAGCACCTTGCAACCGCGCAGCAGCCAGCGGGCGAGGACCGCCTTCTGCTGGTTGCCGCCGGACAGGGTGCGCACGGGTACGGACGGATTGTCCGGCCGGAGCGACAGTTCGCGGGTCGCGGCCCGGGCGGCACCGAGTTCGGCGCCCCGGTCGATCCAGCCGCCGCGCGAGAAGCGGGACATGGAGGAGACCGACACGTTGCGGGTGACGGACTCCAGCATCAGCAGGGCCTGCGCCTTGCGTTCCTCGGGGGCGAGCCCGAGTCCGGCCCGGACGGCGGCCCGTACGCTGCCCGGCTTCAGGGCCCTGCCGTCGACCAGCACCTGACCGGTCGTCGGTTTGCGCGCGCCGTAGACGGTCTCCAGGATCTCGGAGCGGCCCGAGCCGACCAGTCCGGCGAGGCCGACGATCTCGCCGGGCCGCACGTCGAGGTCGAGTGACTCGAACTCGCCCTGCCGGGACAGGCCTTGGACCTTCAGCACGGGTTGCGCGGACGGCGGGGAGACGGGCCGGTCCGGGAAGACGTACTCGACGTTACGGCCGGTCATCAGGGCGACGACCTCGCGGGTCGGGGTCGACTTCGCGGGGAGTCCGCCCGCGACGGCCTGCCCGTCCTTCAGCACCGTCACCCGGTCGCCGATGCGGCGGATCTCCTCCAGGCGGTGCGAGATGTAGACGACGGCGACTCCGGCGGCGGTGAGGTCGCCGACGATGCGGAAGAGGTTGTCGACCTCGTCCGGGTCGAGGGCGGCGGACGGCTCGTCCATCACGATGAGCCGCACGTCGTGGGAGAGCGCCCGCGCCATGGACACGATCTGCTGCTGCGCCGCCGACAGTTCGCCGACCAGCCGGGCCGGATCGATCTCCGCGTGCCCGAGTCGCTTGAGCAGTGCGGCTGTTGACGCCTTGGCCGTCCTGCCGCGTACGACGAATCCGGCGGCGGTCGGCTCATGCCCCAGATACACGTTCTCGGCGACCGACAGGTGCTCCACCAGGTCGAGTTCCTGGTAGATGGTGGCGATGCCGAGGCGCATGGCGGCGATCGGCGAGCGCAGCGTCACCTCCTCGCCGCGCCAGCGGATGGTTCCCGTGTCGGGCTGGTGGGCGCCGGCCAGGACCTTGATGAGGGTGGACTTGCCGGCCCCGTTCTGACCGAGCAGGCAGTGCACCTCACCGGCCTGGACGTCGAGGTCGACGCCGTCGAGGGCCCGGACTCCGGGGAACGACTTGGTGATGCCGGACATGCTGAGCAGCGGTGGTTCTGGTGCCATGCGGATTCCCCTTGGCGGACGGGCCGGTGTCAGGGCGCTTGTCGAACAGGCGTGTTCAGGGCAGGGCAGGGCAGAGCGGTGAGCTGTGCTGGTGCGGCCGTACGGAGGTGCGGGCTTACGCGGGTGAGAACAGGTGGTCGCTGATGAGCCGGGCCGCGCCGATGACTCCGGCGGTGGGGCCGAGCTCGCCCAGGACGATGGGCAGGTTGCCGGTCGCCAGGGGCAGCGACTGGCGGTAGACCTGAGTACGGATCGCGGCGAGCAGGGTGTGACCGAGGCCGGTCACCCCACCGCCGATCACCACCAGGCCGGGGTTGAAGAAGCTGACCAGGCCGGCGATGACCTGGCCGGTGTGGTTGCCGCCCTCGCGGATCAGATCGAGGGCGGTGGCGTCGCCCGCGGCGGCCGCGGCGGAGACGTCGACGGCGGTGAGGCCGCCGTTCGTCTCCAGCCGTGCGGCCAGTTCGGGCGAAAGTCCCTGCTGGGCCGCCTCCGTGGCGTCACGAGCGAGGGCGGCTCCGCTGAAGTGGGCCTCCAGGCAGCCTCGGTTGCCGCAGGCACAGGGGCGGCCGTCGGGGACGGCCTGGATGTGCCCGATGTCGCCGGCGCTGCCCGTCGTACCGCGGTAGACCTCACCGCCGACGACGATGCCGCAGCCGATGCCGGTGCCGATCTTGACGCAGAGGAAGTCGACGACGGTGCGGGCGACGCCCGCGTGCTGCTCCCCCATCGCCATGAGGTTCACGTCGTTGTCGACCATGACGGGGCAGCCGAGTTCCTGGCTGAGCGCCTCCCGCACGGGGAAGCCGTCCCAGCCCGGCATGATCGGCGGTGCCACCGGGATGCCCTCGGGGAAGCGGACGGGGCCCGGGACGCCGATGCCGGCGCCGTCGAACCCCTCCGCGAGCCCGGAGGCCCTCAGCTTCGCGGCCATGGCCAGGACCTGCTCGAAGACCGCGACGGGGCCTTCGCGCACGTCCATGGGCTGGTTGAGGTGCCCGAGGGTCTCCAGCTCGGCGTTGGTGACGGCGACGTCGACCGAGGTCGCGCCGATGTCGACGCCGAGGAGGCGCAGTTCGGGGTTGAGCCGGATGTTGTGGGAGCGGCGGCCACCGCGCGAGGCGGCGAGTCCGTCGGCCACGACCAGCCCCGTCTCCAGCAGCCGGTCCACCTCCACGGCCAGCTTGGACCGCGAGAGGTCGACCTGGTCGCCCAGCTGGGCACGGGAGTTGGGTCCGCCGTCGCGCAACAGCCTGAGCAGTCGGGCCTGGTGGGCGTTTCCGGGTCGTGCGGTCATGCGTCTCACGAGCCCCTCCCCGCCTCGATCGGCCTGTGCGCGCCGGTTTTCCGCCACGTCGGTGGCTTGCTTTCGGAGGGAACGTAGCAGCGGCTGCCGGGAGTGGGAAGAAGTCGCGCAGGAATTGCCCCCTACTTTTTCCACTCACAGGACAAAGAAGCTGACGGGTGCCCTGCCTCGCAGCTGGGCGTGGTGGCGTCACAAAGCCCCGGAGCCATGGGACCCCGGGGCTTCGGACCTACGGACCTACGGATCTATGGATCTATGGATCTATGGATCTACGGAGGAGCCACCGAGCTACTGAGTTACTGAGCCACTCAGCTACGACCGGGAACGCGCGTGGTACGAGCGGCGCGTGTGCTCGGTGTGTTCGCGCATGAGCTGGGTGGCGCGCTGTTCGTCCCGGTCGGAGACCGCGGCGATCAGCTCGCGGTGCTCGATCCAGGACTGGTGGCCGCGCCGACGCGCCACGGGCGTGTAGTACCAGCGCACGCGCCGGTCGACCTGGGCGGCGAGTTCGGCGAGGACCGCGTTGCCGGCGAGCTCCATGATCTTGGCGTGGAAGCGGGCGTTCATGGCGACGGCCCCGTCCACGTCGTCGGCCTCGACGGCCTTCTCGCCCTCGGCGCACAGTGCTTCGAGGGCGGCGATGCCCGCGCTGTTGGCGTTGGCCGCCGCGAGCCGGGCGGCCTCGGCCTCCAGGAGCGTACGGACCGTGAGGAGCTGGTCGGCCTCCTCCTCCGTCGGCTCGTGCACGAACGCGCCCTGGGCGGGCCGCAGATCGACCCATCCCTCGGTGTTGAGCCGCTGCAGCGCCTCGCGCACCGGCTGCCGGGAGACCCCGAGATGCCCGGCGAGTTCGCTCTCGACGAGATGCTGGCCGGGCTGCAGCGCACGGGTGGTGATGAGTTCGAGCAGTGCCTCGTAGACACGGTCGCGCAGCGGACCCGGGCGTTCCAGCTTGGGTACCGCCCCCTGGGGCAGGCCTGTCGACAGCATCGCGGTCCCCCTCCTCGGCAGGGCCGTGCACAGCGCGGCGCGAGCCGGTATCGCCGCAGCACCAGTATTGATTGTCTTTCGTCTACAGTCTACGGCGCACAAGAGCCAGGGCTTCGGGGAGTTGACCGCGTCACACCACGAGGGACCGGGCCGGGCTCAGGGGCAGCGCACGACCTGCCCCGCGTACGACAGGTTCCCGCCGAAGCCGAACAGCAGCACCGGATCGCCCGTGGTGAGCGCCCCCTGCTCGACCAGCTTCGAGAAGGCCAGCGGGATGCTGGCGGCCGAGGTGTTGCCGGACTCGGTCACATCGCGGGCGACGACCGCGTTGACGGCGCCGATCTTCTCCGCGAGGGGTTCGATGATGCGCAGGTTCGCCTGGTGCAGCACCACCCCGGCGAGGTCGGCCGGCTCCAGCCCGGCCCGCTCGCAGGCCCGGCGCGCGATGGGCGGCAGCTGTGTGGTGGCCCAGCGGTAGACGCTCTGCCCCTCCTGTGCGAAGCGCGGCGGGGTGCCCTCGATACGGACCGCGTTGCCCATCTCGGGAACCGAGCCCCACAGCACCGGTCCGATGGCGGGCTCGTCGGCGGCCTCGACCACCGCGGCCCCGGCCCCGTCGCCGACGAGCACGCATGTGGTGCGGTCGCTCCAGTCGGTCACCTCGGACATCTTGTCGGCCCCGATGACCAGCACCCGGCTCGCGCCCCCCGCGCGAACGGCGTGGTCGGCGGTGGCCAGGGCGTGGGTGAAGCCCGCGCACACGACGTTGAGGTCCATGGTGGCGGCCTGCGGGATGCCCAGGCGGGCCGCGACCCTGGCCGCCATGTTGGGCGAGCGGTCGACAGCCGTGGAGGTGGCGACCAGCACCAGGTCGATGTCCGCCGGGGTCAGTCCGGCGGCGGCGAGGGCCTTGGCGGCGGCGTGGGCGGCCAGCTCGTCGACCGGCTCGTCGGGTCCGGCGATGTGACGCGTGCGGATGCCCACCCGGCTCCTGATCCACTCGTCACTGGTGTCCACCAGGTCCGCCAGGTCCTCGTTGGTGAGGACCTTGGCGGGCTGGTAGTGGCCGACGGCGGCGATGCGCGAGCCGTTCATTGGGTGGATCCCCCTCGTTGCCTTGGGTAGCGGATCCACCAGTCTGATCAGTGACTCACGGGTACGACGGCAGCCAAGGCGACAGGAAACCGGCGCCGGGGTTGTCAGCTTCGGTCAGGAGCTCGGACGCCCGGACACCTGTCGAACGCCCACCCGGCGGCCCGGCCGCCACCCGCGCCCGGGCTCCTGCGCCTACCCGGTGAACAGCTGCGTCGCCTTGCGGACCAGCTCGTACAGCCCGTAGGCGAGCGGTACGCCCACCCACACCCAGGCGAGGGCGATCAGCCACCGCCGGTCCGGGCTAGGCGGACTCTGACTGCTGTCGCTCGACATGGGCGGCCTCCTTCGGGGCGGGGACGTGGTGGCGGGGGGCGACGGGCCGCACCAGTTCGTTGGCGACGAAGCCGACGACGAGCAGCCCGATCATGATGACGAACGACAGCCCGTACAGGGACGCGCCGTGCCGGCCCGCCTCCTCCTGCCGGTCGGCGATCCAGTTCACGATCAGCGGTCCGAGCACCCCGGCCGTGGACCAGGCGGTGAGCAGCCGCCCGTGGATGGCGCCGACCTGGTACGCACCGAACAAATCCTTCAAATAGGCCGGAACCGTGGCGAAACCACCGCCGTAGAAGGAGAGGATGACCAGGGCGCACAGGACGAACAGCGGCTTGGAGGAGTCCCCGAACAGGGCGATGAGCGCGTACATCAGGGCGCCGACGCCCAGGTAGACGCGGTAGATGTTCTTGCGGCCGATGAGGTCGGACGTCGAGGACCAGCCGATGCGGCCGGCCATGTTCGCCGCGGACAGCAGCGCGACGAAGCCGGCGGCGGCCGTCACCGACACCGGGGTGGAGGTGTCCGCGAAGAAGTCCGTGATCATCGGCGCGGCCTTCTCCAGGATGCCGATGCCGGCGGTGACGTTCATGCAGAGCACGATCCACAGCAGCCAGAACTGCGGTGTGCGCACCGCCTGTTTCGCGGAGACCTGCGGGCCGGCGAGGACACTGGGACCGCTCACCACGGGCTTCTCGGTGCGGGGCACCCGGACCAACAGCACACCCAGCAGCATGAACACGGCGTACGACAGCCCGTGCACCAGGAAGGCCAGTGCGATGCCGGAGCTGTCGCTGCCGAAGGACTCCAGCATCTGGGCCGACCACGGAGAGGCGATGAGCGCGCCGCCGCCGAAGCCCATGATGGCGATTCCGGTGGCCATGCCGGGCCGGTCCGGGAACCACTTGATCAGCGTGGAGACGGGCGAGATGTAGCCGATACCGAGACCGATGCCGCCGACGAAGCCGTAGCCGAGGACGATCAGCCAGTACTGCTCCAGGGACGCGCCCAGCGCGGAGAGCAGGAAGCCGGAGGAGAAGCAGAGCAGCGCGACGGTCATCGCCCAGCGCGGGCCGTTGCGCTCCACGAGGGTGCCGCCGAACGCGGCGGACAGGCCGAGCATGACGATGCCCAGCTGGAAGGGCAGCGCGCTCTGGGTGCCACTGAGACCGAGCGCGGACTCGAGGGGCGGTTTGAACACACTCCAGGCATAGGCCTGGCCGATGGAGAGATGTACGGAGAGAGCGGCGGGCGGCACGAGCCAGCGGCTCCAGCCCGGGGGCGCGACTGGGGGACTCATGAACCCCGGACGGTAGGGATCCGCACGGGAGTTGAGAAGACGCGGCGTCGACCGTATGCGGTGAACGGTATGCGGCATGCGCCGAACGGTCGGCGCACGGACCCTTGCCGCCCCAACCTCCATACTGTAGACAATATTTCGTCGACACAAACCGTCCGCGAGCCATACGCGACCCGTGGGCGGCCGGACGGCAGCCACCTCCGCGGTATCCCTCAAACCGAACGGAGTGTTCCCGTGAAAGTCGCAGTTCTCGGCGCCGGTGCCATCGGCGCCTACGTCGGCGCCGCGCTCCACCGCGCGGGCGCCGAGGTGCATCTCATCGCCCGTGGACCGCATCTGGCGGCCATGAGGCAGTACGGAGTCCGGGTGCGCAGCCCACGCGGCGACTTCACCGCGCACCCCCACGCCACCGACGACCCGGCCGAAGTCGGCCCGGTCGACCATGTCTTCCTGGGCCTGAAGGCCAACGCGTACGCGGCGTGCGGGCCGCTGATCGCGCCCTTGCTGCACGAGACGACGTCGGTCGTCGCGGCCCAGAACGGCATCCCCTGGTGGTACTTCCACCGGCACGGCGGCCCGTACGACGGCCATCGTGTCGAGAGTGTCGACCCGGACGGCGCGGTCAGTGCGGTGCTCGCGCCCGAACGGGCCGTCGGCTGTGTCGTCTACGCGGCGACCGAACTCGAAGGGCCGGGCGTCGTACGCCACTTGGAGGGCACGAGATTCTCCATCGGCGAACCGGACCGCAGCCGCTCCGCGCGCTGTCTCGCGTTCAGCGAGGCCATGCAGGCGGGCGGGCTGAAGTGCCCCGTCGAACCGGACCTGCGCAGCGACATCTGGGTCAAGCTGCTCGGCAACATCTCCTTCAATCCGATCAGCGCCCTGGCCCGCGCGACCATGCGGCAGATGTGCCTGCACGGCGGCACCCGCAAGGTCATCGAGATCATGATGACCGAGACGCTGGCGGTCGCCGAGGCCCTCGGCTGCGAGGTCGGCGTCTCCATCGAACGCCGGCTCGCCGGTGCCGAGCGGGTCGGCGACCACCGCACCTCCACGCTCCAGGACCTGGAGCGTGGCAAGCCGCTCGAACTCGACGTCCTGCTCGCGGCGGTCGTCGAACTGGCGGACATCACCGGCGTGGAGGTGCCCACCCTGCGCACCGTGCACGCCATCTCGGACCTGCTCGCGCTGAGGAGCGCCGCATGAGGAAACGCGACCGGACCCCCACGACCTACACCCGGCTCACCCACCCGCTCGTCCGTGACTCCCGCGACGAGCCGTTCCGGCAGGCCACCTGGGAGGAGGCCCTGGACCGGGCCGCCGCGGGCCTCGGGCGCAACCGCGACGCCTTCGGCATGTTCAGCTGCGCCCGCGCCACCAACGAGATGAACTACGTGGCGCAGAAGTTCGCCCGGGTCGTCATGGGCACCAACAACGTCGACTCCTGCAACCGCACCTGCCACGCCCCGAGCGTGGCGGGCCTGTCGGCGGCGTTCGGCTCGGGCGGCGGGACGTCGTCGTACGAGGAGATCGAGCACACCGACGTCATCGTGATGTGGGGCTCCAACGCCCGGTTCGCGCACCCGATCTTCTTCCAGCACGTGCTGAAGGGGATCAGGAACGGCGCCCGGATGTACGCGGTCGATCCGCGCCGGACGTCGACCGCCGAGTGGGCGGAGAGCTGGATGGGGCTCAACGTCGGCACGGACATCCCCATGGCGCACGCGATCGGCCGCGAGATCATCCACGCGGGGCTCGCGAACGAGGCGTTCATCGAACGGGCCACCACCGGCTTCGAGGAGTACAAGGCCCTGGTCGAGCCGTGGACGCTGTCGCTCGCCGAGAAGGTGACGGGCGTGCCGGCGGCGGCGATCCGCGAGCTGGCGCACGCCTACGCCCGCGCCGAACGCGCCCAGCTGTGCTGGACCCTGGGCATCACCGAGCACCACAACGGCACCGACAACGTCCGCGCCCTGATCAACCTGTCGCTGCTCACCGGGCACGTCGGCCGGTACGGCTCGGGCCTGCAGCCCCTGCGCGGGCAGAACAACGTGCAGGGCGGCGGTGACATGGGCGCGATCCCCAACCGGCTGCCCGGGTTCCAGGACATCCTGGACGCGAGCGTTCGTCTGAAGTTCGAGTCGGCCTGGGACACTCTGATCCAGCCGCACTACGGCCTGAACCTCACGGAGATGTTCGAGGCGATGGAGGACGGCACGCTCAAGGCCGTCTACTGCATCGGCGAGAACCCGGCGCAGTCCGAGGCGGACAGCGAGCAGGCCGTACGGCGGCTGAAGGCCCTGGACTTCCTGGTCGTGCAGGACATCTTCCTCACGAAGACGGCCCAGCTCGCGGACGTCGTCCTGCCGGCCACCGCCGGCTGGGCGGAGACCGACGGCACGACCACCAACAGCGAGCGGCGCGTCCAGCGCGTCCGCAAGGCCGTCACCCCGCCCGGCGAGGCCCGCGAGGACATCGACATCATCTGCGACCTCGCGTCCCGGCTCGGGCACGACTGGAAGTACGCCGACGCCGAGACCGTGTGGAACGAACTGAGGTCCGTCTCGCCCGACCACTACGGCATGACGTACGAGCGCCTGGAGGAGCACCAGGGCATCCAGTGGCCCTGTCCGAGCACGGACGGGATCGAACCGACGTATCTGCACGGGCGGTTGTGGGAGTCCGACCTGGCGCGGCGCGGCCCGCTCGCCCCGTTCGGGATCGTGCAGCACGACCCGCCCGTGGACCTCACCGACGAGCGGTACCCGGTCCGGCTCACCACCGGACGGCGGCTCGATTCGTACAACACCGGGGTGCAGAGCGGCGGTTACGCCTCTCCGCTCAGGCGCGGCGAGTTCATCGAGCTGAGCCCGGAGGACGCCGAGCGCTACGGCGTCGTGGTCGGCGAGCACGTCCAGGTGACCTCGCGGCGCGGGTCGGTGACCGCGCCGGTGTGGGTGGACACCGCGCTGCGGCCGGGGCTCGCCTTCATGACCATGCACTTCCCGGACGAGGTGGACACCAACCAGCTGACGATCGAGGCGAACTGCCCGATCGCGGGGACGGCGGAGTTCAAGGCGTCGGCGATCCGGATCGAGAAGCTGCCCATCGCGACCATCGTGGGGTGACGTACGTGGACCTGCACTTCGGTGACAGCAAACCGACGGACGAGGAGCGGGCGGCCGTCGACGCCCTGCTCGGACCTCCCGAGTCCTCCTGGGAGGGTGCCGCCCGCGACGAGATGCGAGCCGCCGATCTGAGGTGGGCGCGTGGCGGACGCGAGGCCCGGGACCGCCGCGACCTGCTGCTGCCGGGGCTGCACGCCGTCAACGACCGGATCGGCTGGATCAGCGAGGGTGCCCTCGACTACCTGTGCCGGCGGCTGACGGTGCCGCCGGCGGAGGCCTACGGGGTCGCCACCTTCTACGCCATGTTCTCTCTCAAGCCGCGTCCGGCGACCGTGCTCCACGTGTGCACGGACCTGGCGTGCGCGGCGGCCGGGGCGCCGGAGCTGTGTGCCGGGATCGAGGCGCGGCTGGGCCTCGGCAGCGGGGTGAGCGTCGAGCGCAGCCCGTGCCTGGGCCTGTGCGAACGGGCCCCGGCCGCGCTCGCGATCAAGGCCGGGGATCCCGTCCGTACGGCGGTCTCGGCGCCGGCGACCGTCGAGGAGGCCGTGCTCGCCGCGTCCTCGCCCGGCTCCGCGCCCGAGGAGCCGCCGGCCGCGCTGGCGGTGCCCCAGGCGGGGCAGGACGGGCTGATGCTGCTGCACCGCGTCGGCGTGGTCGACCCGTCGTCCCTCGACGACTACCGCGCCCACGGCGGCTACACCGCCCTGCGCCGGGCCTTCGAGCTGGGTCCCGCCGGTGTCATCCGCGAGGTCACCGACTCGGGCCTGGTCGGGCGCGGCGGCGCCGCCTTCCCCACCGGCCGCAAGTGGCAGGCCACGGCGTCGCAGCCCGACCGTCCGCACTACCTCGTCTGCAACGCCGACGAGTCCGAGCCGGGCACCTTCAAGGACCGTGCCCTCATGGAGGGCGACCCGTACGCGCTCGTCGAGGCGATGACGATCGCGGGATACGCGACCGGCGCCCACAAGGGCTACCTGTATCTGCGCGGCGAGTACCCGCGCGCCCTGCACCTGCTGGAGCACGCGATCACGCAGGTCCGTACGCGCGGACTGCTCGGCGACGACGTCCTCGGGCAGGGCTACGCCTTCGACATCGAGATCCGGCGCGGCGCGGGCGCCTACATCTGCGGCGAGGAGACGGCCCTGTTCAACTCCATCGAGGGCTACCGGGGCGAGCCCCGCTCCAAGCCGCCGTTCCCGGTGGAGAAGGGCCTGTTCGGCAAGCCGACGGTCGAGAACAACGTCGAGACGCTGGTCAACGTCCTGCCGATCCTGACCATGGGCGCCCCGGCGTACGCGGCGATCGGCACCGGGCGCTCCACCGGCCCGAAGCTGTTCTGCGTGTCCGGGAGTGTGGAGCGGCCCGGTGTCTACGAGGTGCCGTTCGGCGCGACGCTGGGCGAGGTGCTCACGCTGGCCGGGGTGCGCGAGGGGCTGCGGGCGGTGCTGCTCGGCGGGGCGGCCGGCGG
Organism: Streptomyces massasporeus; assembly: GCF_014648995.1. Lineage (GTDB taxonomy): Bacteria > Actinomycetota > Actinomycetes > Streptomycetales > Streptomycetaceae > Streptomyces > Streptomyces massasporeus. The sequence goes on from NZ_BMSE01000001.1 coordinate 884,148, forward strand.
TTTCGTGCGGGCGGACGAGCTGGACGTGCCGCTCACCTTCGAAGGGACGCGGGAGGCGGGCACGACGCTGGGCTCGGGGGTCGTCATGGCCTTCGACGACAGCGTGCCCCTGCCCCGGCTGCTGCTGCGCATCGCGGAGTTCTTCCGCGACGAGTCGTGCGGGCAGTGCGTGCCCTGCCGGGTCGGGACGGTACGCCAGGAGGAGGCACTGCACCGGATCGTGGAGCGCACGGGCGCCGACGCCGCGGGGGACATCGCGCTGCTGCGGGAGGTCGGCCGCGCCATGCGGGACGCCTCGATCTGCGGTCTGGGGCAGACCGCGTGGAACGCCGTGGAATCCGCCATCGACCGTCTGGGGGCGTACGAATGACCGTCACACCGCTGGGGATCCCGCGCCGCATGCTGGAGTTCACCATCGACGGCGAGGAGGCCAGGGTCCCCGAGGGCTCGACCATCCTGGACGCCTGCCGGGCGGCCGGGAAGGACATCCCGACCCTGTGCGAGGGCGACACCCTGCGCCCCAAGAACGCCTGCCGCGTCTGCGTCGTCGAGGTCGAGGGGGCCAGGACGCTGATCCCGGCCTGCTCCCGCAAGGCCGAGCCGGGCATGGAGGTCCGCACGGACACCGAGCGCGCCCGGCACAGCCGCAAGGTCGTCCTGGAGTTGCTCGCGTCGTCGGTCGACCTGTCGACGACGCCGAGGGTCGCCGGGTGGCTCAAGGAGTACGACGCGAAGCCGGACCGCTTCGGCCCGGACGCGGCCCGCCTCAACGAGGAGCCGAAGGTCGACAACGACCTGTATGTCAGGGATTACGACAAGTGCATCCTCTGCTACAAGTGCGTCGACGCATGCGGCGACCAGTGGCAGAACTCGTTCGCGATCTCGGTCGCCGGGCGCGGTTTCGGCGCCCGGATCGCCGTGGAGCACGACGCGCCGCTGACCGACTCGGCGTGCGTGTACTGCGGGAACTGCATCGAGGTGTGCCCCACGGGCGCGCTGTCCTTCAAGTCCGAGTTCGACATGCGCGCGGCGGGCACCTGGGACGAGTCGCGGCAGAAGGAGACGACCACGGTGTGCGCGTACTGCGGAGTGGGCTGCAACCTGACGCTGCACGTGCAGGACAATGAGATCGTGAAGGTCACCTCGCCGCACGACAATCCGGTGACCCACGGCAACCTCTGCATCAAGGGCCGCTTCGGCTACCAGCACGTACAGAACCGGGACTGATCAGGACATGGGACGAGTCACGGAACGACGCAAGGTGATCCGCATCCGGGACGGGGTGGTCTCCAGCCGCCCGGACACGCTCGTCGCCGAGGAGCCGATGGAGATCCGGCTCAACGGCAAGCCCCTGGCGATCACCATGCGCACCCCTGGCGACGACTTCGCGCTGGCCGCGGGGTTCCTGGTGAGCGAGGGGGTGCTGGCGGGGCAGCAGGATCTGCAGAACATCGTCTACTGCGCCGGGGCGACGGCCGAGGGCTCGAACACGTACAACGTGGTCGACGTGAAGACGGCCCCGGGCGTGGTCATCCCCGACATCACGCTGGAGCGCAACGTCTACACCACGTCCTCCTGCGGGCTGTGCGGCAAGGCCTCGCTGGACGCGGTGCGCACCACGACCCGGTGGCCCATGGCCGACACTCCCCCGGTCCGGATCTCCCCCGAGCTGCTCGCGAGCCTCCCCGACCGGCTGCGCGCGGCCCAGCGGGTCTTCGACCGGACCGGGGGCCTGCACGCGGCGGCCCTGTTCTCGGAGGAGGGCGAGCTGCTGGACGTCCGGGAGGACGTGGGCCGGCACAACGCGGTCGACAAGCTGGTCGGCCGCGCCCTGCAGAACGGGGAGCTGCCGCTGTCCCGGACGGTCCTGCTCGTCTCGGGCCGGGCCTCCTTCGAGCTGGCGCAGAAGGCCGTGATGGCGGGCATCCCCGTGCTGGCGGCGGTGTCGGCGCCGTCCTCGCTGGCGGTGGACCTGGCCGCCGAGACGGGCCTGACACTGGTGGGCTTCCTGCGGGGCAGCTCCATGAACGTGTACGCGGGTGAGGACCGGATCGCTGTGCGGGCCGCGGCCGCCCAGGGCTGAGCAGGTCCTTCCCGCGACACGGCGGCGGGGCCCCGACCGGCGGGGAGCGCCCCCTGCGCCGCAGGGGCCCCGTCTCGGCCTGCCCGGGGCGTCCCGCCTAGTCGGCCGTGGCGGATATCCGGAGCAGCATCGCCATGAACTGCTCCCGCTCGGCCGCGGACAGCGGTGCGAGCAGTTCGTCGTTGGCGGCGCGGGCCGCCTTCTCGCACCGCTTCAGCAGCCGTGCTCCCCGTTCCGTGAGGGACACCGCGTTCTTGCGGCGGTCCTTCGGGTCGGGCTCGCGGACCACCAGGCCGGCCGACTGGAGGTCGTTGAGCACGCCGACCAGGTCCTTGGGGTCCAGCCGTACCCCGCGGCCGAGGTCGGCCTGGGCGACGGGTGCGAGGTCGCGGACGGCGGACAGCACCACGTGGTGCCACATCCGCATGTCCTCCTCGGCCAGTGCCTCGGCCACCAGGGCCCGGCCGCGGGCGGCGGCGCGGCCGAGCAGCCAGCTGGGCAGGGAGCGGATCGCGGGGAGGGGTGCTTCCGACATGGGCGCAGCCTAACCACAAAATCGTTGGTTCTTCCTATGATCCTCCTATACCGTTGGGCTTCCCAATGAACTCATGGGGACCACCAACGACCCCGGAGGTGCGATGCGCCGCGTCCGCTACGAATCCCGAGGCGGCCCCCTGTTCGTGGAGGAGGCGCCGCTCCCCCGGCCCGGCCCCGGAGAGCTGCTCGTGCGCGCGGAGGCGATCGGCGTGACGCTCCCGGTCGTCCGCAAGGTCACCGAGGCGGACGAACCCGTCCCGCTCGGCGGGGAGATCGCCGGCGAGGTCGTGGCCGTCGGCGAGGGCGTCTCGGACTTCGGCACCGGCGACCGGGTGACCGGACTCTGCTTCGGCCACGGCTACGCCGACTTCGCGCTGCTGCACGAGGCCATGGCCTCCCCGGTTCCGGCTCACGCGAGCGCCGTCGACGCGGTCGCCCTGGTCCGCAGCGGACTGGTCGCCCTCGGCGCCCTGGAGGCGGCCCGCCCCGAGCCGGGCGAGGCGGCCCTGGTCACCGCGGCCGCGAGCGGCGTCGGCCACCTGGCCCTGCAACTGGCCAGGACGCGCGGCGCCGGACGGGTCGTGGGAGCCGTCTCCGACCCGGCCAAGGCCGACTTCGTCCGGGGCCTCGGCGCCGACCACGTCATCACCTACGGCGACACCGGCTGGGGCACCCCGGTCGACTACGTCCTGGACGCGGTCGGCGGCGAGCTGCTCACGCCGGCCCTGCACGCGCTCGTCCCCGAGGGGCGGCTGGTGGCGTACAGCTCGGGCGGCGGCACCATCCAGGCGTACGACCTGCTCATGGACGCCAAGACGGTGATCGGATTCCAGATGGCCCGTATCGCCCGCGGGAAGCCGGAGTTGTACGAGCAGTGGCGCGAGGAACTGTGGCGGTTGTTCGCCGCGGGAGAGCTCAGGCCGGTCGTGCACGGGGAGTTCGCCCTGGAGGACGCGGCCAAGGCGCACGGGGAGATCGAGGGGCGGTCCAACCTGGGCAAGGTCGTCCTGATCCCCTGACGCACGCTTCTTGTGGGGGGTCTGTGAACCCAAGTACCGTCTGTGGCCCACACCTTGGACGTGGGATGTCCGGATGTCCGGATGTCCGGATGACAGCATGTCTTCTCCCATGCCCCGGTGGTCCAGCCGACAGACGCATGAAGGGCAGGTCGCACCATGCCGTCAAGTCTTCGCGCACCTCTGAGATCCACCCTGACAGCCGCCGTCGCCGCCGGGGCGCTGCTCGCGCCCATGGCCCCGGCGCACAGCCAACCTGGCTCCGCATTACCGGAGTTCGACCAGCAGGTGCTCTTCAAGGCGTCCCAGGACCCGGGCTACGCCTGCTTCCGGATCCCCGCGATCGTGCGCACCACCAGCGGCACGTTGCTGGCGTTCGCCGAGGGCCGCGTCCTCAACTGCGGTGACGCGGCCGACATCGACATCGTCGTCAAGCGTTCCACCGACGGCGGCCGCACCTGGGGGCCGCTCCAGGTCGTCACCGAGGGCGCGGGCGACACCCACGGCAACCCGGCGCCGATCGTGGACCGCGGCACGGGCCGGATCCTGCTGGCCGAGACGTACAACACCGGCCGTACGGACGCCGGCAACTGCACCGTCCCCTGCGACCGCACCCCGCACCTGCAGTACAGCGACGACGACGGCCGGACCTGGTCAAAGCCGCGCGATCTGAGCGACGAGATCCTGCCCGAGCACTGGAACTCCTGGTACGCGACCGGTCCCGTGCACGGCATCCAGCTGACCCGCGGCAAGCACGCCGGGCGGCTGGTGTTCGGCGTCAACACCGAGACGTGGAACGGCAGCCGGGTCTCCGCCAACCACGCGGCCCTCGTCGTCAGCGACGACGGCGGCGACTCCTGGCAGGTCGGCGCCACGGACACCTGGCCCATAGGGCAGGACGGCGTGTTCCGGCAGAAGCCGTCCGAGGTGACGCTCACCGAACGCGCCGACGGCGCCCTGCTCGTCAGCGGCCGGGAGCAGGACGGCACCGACCTGGGCCACCGCTCCCAGACCGTCAGCACGGACGGCGGCGGCAGCTTCGCGACGCCGTTCCGCGACCTCCCCGACCTGTACACCCCGCAGGTCCAGGGCGCGACCCTGCGCCTCGGCGACCGGATGCTGCTGTCCGCTCCGGCCGACCCCGACCGCCGTCGCACGATGATGGTCCGCTCCTCCTACGACGGCGGGCGCACCTGGGAGAGCGTGGACCGGGGCACGGTCGTCACCACGGACTGGTCCGGCTACTCCGACATGGCGGCCGTGGGCGGCACCACGGTGGGCCTGCTGTACGAGGGCGGCGCGGTCGACGCGCGCGATGAGATCCGCTTCGCCCGCTTCACCGAGGACTGGCTGAAGCCGCGCCGGGGCGCCGACCCGACCACGCGCGACGCGGCGGCGGGCGCCAAGCCCGCGGCGGTGCTCGGCGGCGCCGGGCGCACGGCCGGTGTCCGCGGCGGTGCGCTGTCGTTCGACGGCACCGACGACGCCGTACGGCTGCCCTACCGGTCCCGGCTCCCGCTCGGCGAAGGGGACTTCACGGCCTCGCTGCACTTCCGCTACACGGCCGCGACCGGCGAACAGCCCTTCCTGTGGATGGGCGGCATCGGCACCACCCAGCCGCAGATCTGGCTGCGGGGCGAACCGGCGAGCAACCGGGTCCGGGGTCTGATCACCACCCGGTCGGGCGCGACGACCGTCAGGTCCGCCTCGGTGTCGACCGACGGCGCCCGCAACGACGGCCGCTGGCACCATGTGGCCCTGCGCCGCGGCGGCGGGCGGTTGACGCTCTTCCTCGACGGCGAGGCGATCGGCACCGCGGACGTGCCGGGCTCGGTCAGCCGCAACTCCCCGTTCGGCGTGCACATCGGCCAGCGCATGGACAGCCGGGCGTTCCTCACGGGGGCGATCGACGACGTCCGGGTGTGGAACCGGGCCCTGAGCGACGAGGAGTTGGCCTCCGGCGCGTCGGGCGCGGCCTCCCGGGGCACGGTGCTGTGGCTCCCCATGGACCAGGTGAGCGGCAGCAACTAACGTCACGGAACGTGCCCGACGACTCAGGAGCAGCACGAGCACGACGGCGCACGGGAACCGGGATCGGCCTGCTGCTGGTCCTGGTCCTCGGCGCCGCACTGCTCATCGCCCTGCCCGACGACCACGGTTCGGACGACGACGCCTGTCAGGCGATCACCGTCGGCTCCTGGAAGACGGACGACGGCCTCACCGCGGAGTTCGCCCGCTACGGCGACGACGCGGGCCGCACGGACGACTGGACCGGCGGCGACGGCACCCACTCGGTGCGGCTGCCGGACGGCCGGGTGCTGTGGCTGTTCTCGGACACCTATCTGGGCCGGGTGTACGGCCCGCCCAACCCGCACGGCGAGTCCTACGCCTGGCGGGACGCCGGCACGCCGCTGGTGCGCAACTCGGCGGTGCTGATGCGCGACGGCCGGCTCGACACCACCCTGCCCGCCCCGCTGTTCGCCGACCCGGCACCGAACCGGTGGCGCTGGCCGGTCGCCGCCCGCGTCGAACCCCGCTCCCCCGGCTCCTCTGAACTGGTCGTCCGGGTGCTGCTGTGGGTGCGCACGGCAGGACAGGCCCCCTGGATCTACGGCGTGCCCACCGCCACCGAGGTCGCCACGCTGTCGCTGCCCGGCCTGCGCCTGGAGTCGATCGTCGAGGTGCTCGGCCAGCAGCTGGTCCCCGACCCCTCCCGGCGGGTGCTGTTCGGTACCACGCTGGTCGAGGAGGACGGCTGGACCTATGTGTTCGGCGGCGACGACGGCCGGGCCGCCTCCCGGCCCGCCTCGCACGCGTACGCGGCCCGCGTGCCGGAGGGCGCGCTCGGCGATCCGTCGGCCTGGCAGTACTGGAGCGGCTCGGCGTGGGTGCCCGGCGCCCGTCCCCGGCCGGTGCTCGGGGACGGGCGGCGCAAGGGCGTGGGCAGCGCGTTCTCGGTCGTCCGGGAGGACGGCACGTACGTGCTGTTCACGATGGCCGCCGGCCCGAAGGGGCTGACCACCGTCGCGTCCTACTGGGCCTGCTCGCCCGCCGGGCCGTGGCACGGTCCGGCGAAGGAGTTCAGCCCGCCGCTGCCCCAGGGACAGGTCGCCGCCTACAACCCGCAGGCGCATCCGGTGCTGAGCGGCGACGGGCGGCTCGTGCTGAGCTACGACGTCAACTGGCTGGAGACGACGGGCGCCGCCGCGCAGCTCAGCCGGAACGTGTCCCTGTACCGACCACGGTTCGTGTCGTTGCGACTGACTGCGGCGCGTTGACCTCCGCCGCCGCTTCCCGGGCGCGCCGCTTCGCGATCACCGCGCACACGATCAGCTGCATCTGGTGGAAGAGCATCAGCGGCAGCACGGCCAGCGCCGCCTGCGCGCCGAACAGGACGCTCGCCATGGGCAGCCCGGCCGCCAGGGACTTCTTCGAGCCGGCGAACTGGATCGCGATGCGGTCCGCCCGGCCGAAGCGCAGCGCCTTGCCGCCGTACCAGGTCAGCAGCAGCATCACGGCGAGGATCACGGCCTCGACGACGACCAGGCCGCCGAGCCGGGCGGGGCTGACCTGGTGCCAGATGCCCTGGACCATGCCCGCGCTGAACGCGGTGTAGACGACGAGCAGGATCGAGCCGCGGTCCACCAGGGCGAGGACCTTCTTCCGGCGAGTGACGAAGCCGCCGATCCAGCGGCGCAGCAACTGCCCGGCGAGGAACGGCACCAGCAGTTGCAGCACGATCTTCAGCAGTGAATCGGCGGAGAAGCCGCCGCCGTTGCCGCCGAGCAGCGAGGCCGCGAGCAGGGGGGTGGCGACGATGCCGACGAGGGAGGAGAAGGAGCCCGCGCAGATCGCGGCGGGCACGTTGCCGCGGGCCATCGAGGTGAAGGCGATCGACGACTGCACGGTCGACGGGACGAGCGTGAGGAAGAGCAGGCCCTGGTAGAGCGGATGCGTCAGGATCACCGGCACCAGCCCGCGGGCCGCGAGCCCGAGCAGCGGGAAGACCAGGAAGGTGCAGGCCAGGACCGTGACGTGGAGCCGCCAGTGGCGCAGCCCGTCGAGCGCCTCACGGGTGGACAGCCGGGCCCCGTACAGGAAGAAGAGGAGGGCGACCGCCGCCGTGGAGGCACCGGAGGCGACCTCCGCGGCCGACCCGCGTGCCGGGAACAGCGCGGCGAGGCCCACCGTCCCGAGGAGCAGCAGGATGTAGGGGTCGATCGGCATCCAGCTCGGCCAGCGCAGGCGTTTCACGGTGCTCCACTTGCTTGGTACTTCGGTCGGTCCGGAGCCGCAGCGGCCCCCTTCCATCCTGCTCCCCGCTCCGGCGATCGGGAATCCCGTATACGGCTCTCACTGTCATCACGTTTCGCGATAACGTGGGAGGCATGTACGACCCGTCCCATCTGCGCACGTTCCTGTCGGTGGCGCAGACGCTGAGCTTCACGCAGGCCGCGCGGCGGCTCGGGCTGCGGCAGTCAACGGTCAGCCAGCACGTGCGGCGGCTGGAGGACGCCGCCGGGCGCACGCTGTTCACCCGGGACACGCACTCCGTGGAGCTGACGGAGGACGGCGAGGCCATGCTCGGCTTCGCGCGCCGGATCCTGGAGGTGCACGAGCAGGCGGCGGCGTTCTTCACGGGTACCCGGTTGCGCGGGCGGCTGCGCTTCGGCGCCTCGGAGGACTTCGTGCTGACCCGGCTGCCCGAGATCCTGGAGGGCTTCCGGCACGAGCATCCGGAGGTCGACCTGGAGCTGACGGTCGAGCTGTCGGGCACGCTGCACGAGCAGCTGGCCGCCGGGAAGCTGGACCTCGTCCTGGCCAAGCGGCGCCCCGAGGACCCGCGGGGCGAGCTGGTCCGGCACGACCGGCTGGTGTGGATCGGCGCGGAGCGGCTCCGGCTCGACCCGGACCGCCCGGTGCCGCTCATCGTCTACCCGCCGCCGGGCATCACCCGCGCGCTCGCCCTGGAGGCCCTGGAGCGGCAGGGCCGGGACTGGCGCGTGGTGTGCACCAGCGGCAGCCTCAACGGTCTGGTCGCGGCGGCCCGGGCCGGTCTCGGGGTGATGGCCCACTCCCGGGGTCTCATCCCGCCGGGACTGGTCCGGGTCCCGGACCGGGCGGGGCTGCCGGAGCTGGGGCAGGTCGACTTCGTTCTCGTCCACGGCCGGCGCCGGCCCTCCGCCCAGGGCGCGGCGGACGCCCTGGCGGCGGCGATCCTGGCAGGCGGGGACCGTCTGCACCGCAGCGAGCGCAAGGGGCTGTGACGAAGCGGAGTGACAGAATCCGCCGCCGTCCCGCTGACAGAGGAGACCCTGCTCGACGACGCGTCGCGACGCGCCCGGACTCGTACAGATTCGGTGGAGATTACGGCACCGAAACTTACTCAACCGTCAGGATTGTGTCCGACCCTTCCCCATGTGAGCGCTTTTTCCCTGGCTGACCAGCGCATACGAGAGGGCCGCTCGCCTTCGTACCCCCTCCCGCCCCCTGGCCGGTTGGGGTAGCTTTCACGGCGCTGTGCGGGGCGTCACTCGACTGAAGCGCTGAGGAGCGGGGAGCGGGGTTTGCGCGAGTTTTCCAACCCTCCGTTGGCGTTGGCACCTCCGGTGGGCGGGCTGGCCGACGTGGTCTTCCAGCATGCCCAGGAGGACCCGCTGCACATCGCGCTGGGCCGCAAGGACGACGAGGGGCAGTGGCGGGATGTCACGGCCGCCGAGTTCCGCGACGAGGTGCTCGCCCTGGCCAAGGGTCTGCTGGCGAGCGGCATCCGGTTCGGCGACCGGGTCGCGATCATGTCCCGTACGCGCTACGAGTGGACCCTCTTCGACTACGCGCTGTGGACGATCGGCGCCCAGGTCGTGCCGGTCTACCCGACGTCCTCGGCCGAGCAGTGCTTCTGGATGCTGTACGACGCCGAGGTGACGGCCGCGGTCGTGGAGCACGAGGACCACGCCATGACGATCGCCACCGTCATCGACCGGCTGCCCCAGCTGCGCCGCCTGTGGCAGCTCGACTCCGGGGCCGTGCACGAGCTGTACGACGCGGGCGCGCATCTCGACGACGAGGTGGTGCACCGCCACCGGCAGGCCGTCACACCCGACTCGGTCGCCACGATCATCTACACCTCGGGCACCACCGGCCGCCCCAAGGGCTGCGTCATCACGCACGGCAACTTCATGTACGAGGCGGACACCGTCATCGAGCGCTGGGAGCCGGTGTTCCACTCCAAGCGCGGCGACGAGGCGGCGACCCTGCTGTTCCTGCCGCTCGCGCACGTCTTCGGGCGCATGGTCCAGGTCGCCGGGATCCGCGGCAAGGTCAAGTTCGGCCATCAGCCGCAGCTCAACGCGGCGGCCCTGCTGCCGGACCTGGCCGCGTTCAAGCCGACGTTCTTCCTGGCCGTGCCGTACATCTTCGAGAAGGTGTTCAACGCGGCCCGACGCAAGGCCGAGAAGGAGGGCCGCTCCGGCCCCTTCGAGAAGGCCGTCGACATCGCCATCAAGTACGCGGACGCGATGGAGGCCAAGGCCTGGGGCACCGGCCCCGGACCGTCGGCGGGCCTGCGGATGCAGCACCAGCTGTTCGACAAGCTCGTCTACACCAAGATCCGCTCCGCGATGGGCGGCCGCATCAAGCACGCCATGTCCGGCGGCTCGGCGATGGACCGCCGGCTCGGGCTGTTCTTCGCCGGGGCGGGCGTGCACATCTACGAGGGCTACGGCCTGACGGAGACCACCGCCGCCGCGACCGCCAACCCGCCCGGGCGCACCCGCTTCGGCACGGTCGGGCAGCCCATTCCCGGCATGACCGTGCACATCGCGGACGACGGCGAGATCTGGCTGCACGGCGAGAACGTCTTCCAGGGATACCTGAACAACCAGAAGGCCACCGACGCGACCCTGCACGACGGCTGGCTCGCCACCGGTGACCTCGGCGCGCTGGACGAGGACGGCTTCCTCACCATCACCGGCCGCAAGAAGGAGATCCTGGTCACATCCGGCGGCAAGAGTGTGTCGCCCGGTGTGCTGGAGGAACGCGTCCGGGACCACCCGCTGGTCAACCAGTGCATCGTCGTCGGCAACGACCGCCCGTACATCGCCGCCCTGGTCACCCTCGACCAGGAGGCCGTGGAGCACTGGCTGGCCATGCGGGCCAAGCCGCAGATGTCCCCCGCGGAACTGGTGCGCGACGCGGATCTGGAGACGGAGGTGCGCCGCGCGGTGGTCGCCGCCAACACCCTCGTCTCGCAGGCCGAGTCGATCCGCACCTTCCGGATACTCGCCCAGCCGTTCACCGAGGAGCACGGGCTGCTGACCCCGTCCCTGAAGCTGAAGCGGAAGGCGATCGAGAAGGCGTACGAGAACGAGGTCGAAGCGCTGTACCGGGCGTGACGTCCGCCTCGCGGGGCAGGTGTGGTTCAGGAATCTCCCGTCAGGAATGCATCACCGCCCGTGATCGTTGACGATGGGTAGTACACCTGACCACTTACCGAAGGATCGAGAGCTCGTGAGCAAGGTCCCCCCGATCATCCTGAACAACGGCGTCGAGATGCCCCAGCTGGGCTTCGGCGTCTGGCAGGTGCCGGACGACGAGGCCGAGAAGGCCGTCGCGACGGCGCTGGAGGCCGGGTACCGCAGCATCGACACAGCGGCGATCTACGGCAACGAGGAGGGCACCGGCAAGGCCATCGCCGGCTCCGGCGTCCCCCGCGAGGAGCTCTTCGTCACCACGAAGCTCTGGAACGCCGACCAGGGGTACGACTCCACGCTGCGCGCCTTCGACACGTCGCTGGAGAAGCTCGGCCTGGACTTCGTCGACCTGTACCTGATCCACTGGCCGACGCCGGAACGCGGTCTGTACGTCGACACCTACAAGGCGTTCGAGAAGCTGCACGCCGACGGCCGGATCAAGGCCATCGGCGTCTCCAACTTCCTTCCCGAGCACCTGCAGAAGCTGATCGGTGAGACGTCGGTCGTCCCGGCGGTGAACCAGATCGAGCTGCACCCGCATCTGCAGCAGGGCGCCTCCCGCGCGTACCACGCGGAGCAGGGCATCGCCACGGAGGCCTGGTCGCCGCTCGGCCAGGGCAAGGGACTGCTGGAGGTCCCGGCGATCGTCGCCATCGCCCGCAAGCACGAGCGCACCCCGGCCCAGGTCGTGCTGCGCTGGCACATCCAGCTGGGCAACGTGGTGATCCCGAAGTCCGTGACGCCGTCGCGGATCAAGGAGAACATCGAGGTCTTCGACTTCAGCCTCGACGACGAGGACCTGGCCGCGATCAGCGCCCTGAACGAGGACCGCCGCATCGGCCCGGACCCTGCGGAGTTCAACGGCGCCTGAGCCCTACCGGCGGCGCCCGGGTCCGGAATCCCTTACAGGGCCGGAGCACCGACAGCGCCCCGGCCCGGAGCCCCTTCGTGGGGCCCGGGCCGGGGCGCTGTCGTGTCCGCCGTCTCAGACCGGCTGGCCCACCGGCCGTATGACGACGGTGTTGACATCGACACCAGCCGGCTGGCGGATCGCCCAGACCACCGAGTCGGCGATCTGCCCGGCCGTGAGGAGATGGCCGGGCGGGAGGCTGCCGTAGGAGTCCCAGAAGGGGGTCTCCGTCCGGCCCGGCGCGACCAGGGTGACGCCCACGCCCCACTCGGTCACCTGCCGCCGGGTGTTCTCGGCGAGCCCGGTCACGGCCCACTTCGTGGCCCCGTAGAGGTTGCCCGGTCCGTGCACGAACCCGGCGACGCTGCCGACCAGCACGATCCGGCCGCGGGTCTCCTTCAGCGCGTCGATGGACGCCCGGATCAGCAGGGCGGGCCCGAGGACGTTGGTCAGCACCATGTCCCGCCAGCCGTCCGGATCCCCCTCGGCGACCGTGTCGTGGGTGGCGGAACCGGCGTTGGCCACGACGGTGTCCAGCCGTCCGAACGCCTTGAGGGTGCTGTCCACCGCCGAGCGGACGTCGTCGTACACGGCGGTGTCGCCGACGAGCGTCAGCAGCCCGTCGGGACGTCCCAGCTCCTCGGCGAACGCGCGCAGCCGCTCCTCCCCCCGGCCGGTGACGGCCACCCGGTGCCCGGCGTCCAGCAGTTGCCGGGCGACCGCGGCGCCGATCCCGCTGCCTCCGCCGGTGATGAGCGCGACCTGAGAGTCGGACATGGATTCCCCCTGTGATGTGGGCCGGTGTGCGATGCCGGGGAGTCCATCAGTTGAAGCGCTCTCGAAGTCAAGGGCCTTGAATCCAGGGGGCGGGGAGCTACGCGGGCCGGACCGCCGTGTGCACGGTGTGGGCCTCCAGGACGAACACGTCCGGGCGGCGGTGCAGGCCGGCCTCGTCGTCGGGATCGAGAAGGCGGTCCACGGTCGCGAGGTCCTCCGCGTCGAGCCCCTCGGCGAGCTTGTCGCGCATGAACGACAGGGACGCCACGACATACGCACGCGCCCGGTCCGAGGCGGGAGCCGGAAGGTCGAGCAGGAAGCTGTGCGTCCTCGTGTGCTTCAGACCCGCGGCGGCCAGCAGGGCAGGCCAGTCCTCCGTCTCGGCGACATGCCCCGGCAGGTCCGTGCGCATCCGGGTGAACCACTCCGCCTCCATCGCGTCGATCCGCGCCTGGAGACCGGGCCGGCCGATGCCGAAGTCGCGCGGCAGGAACCGCAGGGGCAGACCGCCCTCCATGAGGGCGAGCGTGCCGCCAGGTGCCAGCCGGGCCGCGAACGCGGCGAGCGCGGCCCGCTGGTCACCGAGGTGGTGCAGGCTGCGGCTCGCCCACAGCAGGTCTGCGGGATAGTCCAACTCGCCGAGCACATCCGGTAGTTCACCGGTCAAGGTGCCGAAACGGTCGGCGACTCCCTGCCGCCCGGCCCGCGCCCGCGCTCGTTCCAGCAGCGGCTCGGAGCCGTCCACGGCCACGATCCGCGCGCCGGGGAACGTCTCCGCGAACAGGCACGCCACGACACCCGGCCCGCTGCCCACGTCGACGATCAAGCCCGGCTCGGTCACCTCCTTCGCGAGCCAGCCCAGCGCCCGTTCGTACAGGGACGCGAACAGTTCCGCCGAGGACTCCAGCATCGGGCCCATCTCGGCCCAGTCGAGGTCGGTGTGCTCGTGATGGTGGGAATGCGCGGGCTCGTGCTCGTGATGGTGGGAATGCGCGGGCTTGTGCTCGTGGTCGTGGTCGTGCGCCATGGTGGTCAGCCTCTCGCTCGGATGCGGTCAGCGTGCGCCGACGCACCGATCGGAGGCCAGTGCTGTTGCCGGTCCCGCAAAATCCGCCGGGGCGGGAGCCCCGGCGGATCAGCGGATCAGTACAGCCGGTCAGGACAGCGGCGGGTACGCGTTCTGCACCAGCTGCCGGAACTGGGCGGAGAACCAGTGCCCGGACACCGGCGCGTCCGGCAGGGCACCGGACATGTTGTTGTTGTTCCGCGGGTTGCCCGTGTAGGTGGGGTCGCACATGCGGTCGAAGCCCTTGCCCTCATCGTTCGGGATGGCCTTGCTCGACCCGTCGGACTCACCCGGCGGCTTCATCCACACGTAGGCGTCGATCCCGGCGGCCGGGGCGGCCTTCGGCCGCTCGCCGAGACCCGCTCCGGACTGGTTGCACCAGTTGCCGGCGTTGAAGCGACGGTCGTATCGCCCGCCGTCGACGTAGGTGTCGACGCTGGTCGTCGCGCCCGGTCCGGTGGGCCGTGCGGCGCCGCCCCAGCCGTTGCGGGAGGTGTCGATCAGCATGCCGATGTTCGAGTCGAAGCCCGCCGAGACCAGTTGGTTGCGGAAGGCCTGGGCGTAGGACAGCTCGTCGAGGTAGCGGTTCCAGTCGACCCACTTCGACTCGCGGACGGACTTGCCGCCCACGGTGTCGTTGATGGTGAAGTTGTTCTCCTTCAGGGCGCTGTAGTTCGCCGTGTTGGTGATGAAGCCGTGGACGTCGTTCACCGTGGCGCCCTCGGCGGTCGCCGCCTCCTTCATGATGGTGGCGGTGGGGCCGAAGTTGTCGTCCCAGCCGATCCAGCCGTGGTGCCCGGCGTCGACGTAGTTGTAGACGTTGGGCACGTCGCCGAGCTTGTTGAGCGCGTAGCCGACGCCCTTGACGTAGTTGCCGTTGGCCTTCATCACGTCGCACTGCGGGACGGCCGTCGGGCGGCTGCCGGTGTTGGTGACGAGGTTCGGCAGCGAGTCGATCTCGACCGTGGTGACGATCCGCAGCGAGGCGTACTTCGAGTCGGCGAGGATCGCCTTGATCGGGTCGATGTACTCCGTCTTGTAGCGGCCGATCTCGTCAGCCTTCAGCTCGCCGTTGGAGGCGAGGGCGGAGCAGTCCCGGCCGGGCAGGTTGTAGATGACGAACTGGACGACGAGTTCGCCGGAGCCCTTCTGGCGCAGCGCCTCGTCGAGGTGGGCGCGCAGGCCCATCTTGCCGCCGGCGCCGTTGATCGCGGCGATGCGGTCCAGCCAGACACCGGTCGGCTGGCCGGAGACCCGGCTGCCGCCCGGCTCGGCCGCGGCGTTCGCGGACCACTCCGGGTTCACGTACACCTTGGCGCCCTCGTAGGGGTTGTTCACGCGAGTGGACGGTCCCCCCGGGTCCGGCGGATCCGTGGGGCCGCCGGGACCGCCGTCGTCGACGTTGCAGGTCGCGCCGTCGAGGGTGAAGGTGGCCGGGATCGCGTTGCTGCCGCTGTAGCTGCCCTGGAAGCCGAAGCTCACCGAACCGCCGGTCGCCAGCTGGGCGTTGTAGGTCTCGTTGGCGGCGGTGACGGCGGCACCGCTCTGGCTCAGCTTGGCGTTCCAGCCGCTGGTGACCTTCTGGTTGCCGGCGTACGACCACTTCAGCGACCACGAGGACTTGGCGGCGCTGTTGTTGGTGACGGTCACGGCGGCGGTGAAGCCGGTGCTCCACTGGTTCTGGATCTTGTAGTCGACGGTGCAGGGGACTGCGGCGATGCCGGCACTGCCCGGGTCGACGGCGAACGCGGTGCCGGTCGCGCCGGTGACCAGGGCCATGGCGGCCAGTAACGCGGTTCTCGTACGGCTCATGAGTGGGGGTCCCTCTTCCGTTGGGTTCCTTGCGATTTCCGCGGTTCCGTGGGGGGTTGAGAGGTGCGGTGAGGCTTTCGCGGGCATGGCGGAGCCGATGCGGGCGCCGTACGCGGCCGACGCGGGGCGTGCAACTGTCGCCGCACACGGGCGTCTCGCGCCGGCGGCGGCTCAAAGTACTGAACGCGGGGGGTGTCGCATGAGCGACTCCTTGCAGGTCGGGCGTGCCGTGACGGACGCGTCGACTGATGGAACCGCTCCCACTGGTGTCAAGGAAGGTAGCGCCAAGTGACAGTAAAGAACAGGGGAGTTGCTGACTTTTGCTCAACGCGGGGCGTCGAATCTTTTCGACTCTTCAAGGACCTTGACCAGTACCTGACGCGTCCGCACTATGGGAGCGCTCCCACTGGTTCAAGCCTTG
The DNA here is from genome assembly GCF_014648995.1 of Streptomyces massasporeus. Taxonomy (GTDB): domain Bacteria; phylum Actinomycetota; class Actinomycetes; order Streptomycetales; family Streptomycetaceae; genus Streptomyces; species Streptomyces massasporeus. The sequence goes on from NZ_BMSE01000001.1 coordinate 900,242, forward strand.
ACTTCTCCGAGCCGCAAGGAGGAACCAGCACCATGCATCCCCCACCCCGGAGACGCGGAGCGGTACGGCGGTTGTGGACCGCCGCCCTCGCAGCTCTCGCGCTTCCGTTGACGATGCTCTCCTCGGGGTCGACTCCCGCACAGGCAGCGGCACTCCAGTGCAGTGTCGACTACAAGACGAACGACTGGGGCTCCGGTTTCACGGTGGACCTGACCCTCACCAACCGCGGCACGGACGTCATCGACGGCTGGACGCTGACCTACGCCTACGCCGGCAACCAGAAGCTGGGCAACGGCTGGAACGGCAGCTGGACGCAGTCCGGCAGCACCATCACCGTGAAGAACGCCTCCCACAACGCGCGGGTCGCCGCGGGCGCCGCCGTCTCCACCGGTGCCCAGTTCTCCTACAGCGGCAGCAACACCGCGCCGACGTCCTTCTCGGTCAACGGCACGCCCTGCACCGGCGCGCACCAGCCGCCGATCGCCGTGCTGACCAGCCCGAGCGCGGGCGCCGTCTACACCCAGGGCCAGGCGGTGCCGCTGGCGGCGACCGCGGCCGCCGCGGACAACGCCACGATCAGCAAAGTGGAGTTCTACGACGACACCAAGCTGCTGGGCACCGACACGAGCGCGCCCTACACCCTCTCCGTCTCGGACTTGACCGTGGGCAGTCACTCCCTGGTGGCGAAGGCGTACGACAGCACGGGCGCCTCGGCCGACTCCACCCCGGTCGGCATCACCGTGGCCTCCGGCCCGACCGTCGTCGCCTCGCCGCTCCAACTGGGCGTCCAGTCGGGCAAGTCGGGCACCTACGAGGTGAAGCTGTCCAAGCAGCCCACCGCCAACGTGACGGTGGCCTCGGCCCGGGCGAGCGGCAACTCGGGGCTCTCGGTCTCCTCCGGCGCCTCGCTGACCTTCACGCCGCAGAACTGGAACACCGCGCAGAAGGTGACCGTCACCGCCGCGAACTCGGGTACCGGATCGGCCGTGTTCGAATCGACGGCAGCGGGCCACGCCAAGGCCTCGGTCACCGTGACCCAGCTGGCGGCGGCGAAGGTGTACGACGCCCGCTTCCTGGAGCTCTACGGGAAGATCACCAACCCGGCGAACGGCTACTTCTCCCCCGAAGGCATCCCGTACCACTCGGTGGAGACGCTGATCGTCGAGGCGCCGGACCACGGCCACGAGACCACGTCGGAGGCGTACAGCTACCTCCTGTGGCTCCAGGCCATGTACGGCAAGGTGACGGGTGACTGGTCGAAGTTCAACGGCGCGTGGGACCTCATGGAGAAGTACATGATCCCCACCAAGGCCGACCAGCCGACCAACTCCTTCTACAACGCCTCCAAGCCGGCCACCTACGCGCCCGAGCTGGACACGCCGAACGAGTACCCGGCCAAGCTCGACACCGGTGTCTCGGTCGGGTCCGACCCGATCGCGGGCGAGCTGAAGAGCGCGTACGGCACGGACGACGTCTACGGCATGCACTGGCTGCAGGACGTCGACAACGTCTACGGCTACGGCAACTCCCCCGGCAAGTGCGAGGCGGGCCCCTCGGACACCGGCCCGTCCTACATCAACACCTTCCAGCGCGGCGCGCAGGAGTCGGTGTGGGAGACGGTGCCGCAGCCGACCTGTGACGCCTTCAAGTACGGCGGTAAGAACGGTTATCTGGACCTGTTCACCGGTGACGCCTCCTACGCCAAGCAGTGGAAGTTCACCAACGCGCCGGACGCCGACGCGCGGGCCGTGCAGGCCGCCTACTGGGCGGACCTGTGGGCGAAGGAGCAGGGCAAGGGCTCCGCCGTCTCCGCGACGGTGGGCAAGGCCGCCAAGATGGGCGATTACCTGCGCTACTCCATGTTCGACAAGTACTTCAAGAAGGTCGGCAACTGCGTCGGGCCGTCGGCCTGCCCGGCGGGCACCGGCAAGGACGCCTCCTTCTACCTGATGTCCTGGTACTACGCCTGGGGCGGCGCCACCGACACCAGTGCCGGCTGGGCCTGGCGCATCGGCTCCAGCCACGCCCACGGCGGCTACCAGAACCCACTGGCGGCGTATGCACTCGGCAACTACGCTCCGCTGAAGCCGAAGTCGGCGACGGGTGCGGCGGACTGGGCCAAGTCCATGGACCGGCAGCTGGAGTTCTACCGCTGGCTGCAGTCGAGCGAGGGCGCCATCGCGGGCGGCGCGACCAACAGCTGGGCGGGCCGGTACGCGACCCCGCCCGCCGGCAAGTCGACGTTCTACGGCATGTACTACGACGAGAAGCCCGTGTACCACGACCCGCCGTCCAACCAGTGGTTCGGCTTCCAGGCGTGGTCCATGGAGCGCGTCGCCGAGCTGTACCAGCAGACGGGCAACGCCAAGGCCAAGACGGTCCTCGACAAGTGGGTCGACTGGGCGCTGTCCAAGACCACGTTCAACCCGGACGGCACGTTCCGGATCCCGTCGACGTTGCAGTGGTCGGGTCAGCCCGACACCTGGAACGCCTCCAGCCCCGGCGCCAACAGCGGGCTGCGTGTCACCGTCGCCGACTACACCAACGACGTCGGTGTGGCGGCCGCGTACGCCAAGACCCTGACGTACTACGCGGACCGCTCCGGTGACACGGAGGCCGCGGCGGCGGCGAAGAAGCTGCTGGACGGCATGTGGGACAACCACCAGGACGCCCTCGGGATCGCGGTCCCGGAGAACCGGGCCGACTACAACAGGTTCGACGACCCGGTGTACATCCCGAGCGGCTGGACGGGCACGATGCCGAACGGTGACGCGATCAACTCGTCGTCGACGTTCGACTCGATCCGGTCCTTCTACGAGGACGATCCCGCCTGGTCGAAGATCGAGAGCTATCTCTCGGGCGGCGCGGTGCCGTCGTTCACGTACCACCGGTTCTGGGCCCAGGCGGACATCGCCCTGGCCATGGGCTCGTACGCGGAGCTTCTCGAATAGCCCCCGCCGGGCGCTCCGCGGGTTGGGCCGTGGTCGACTGCGGGTCCGTCGTGGCTGGTCGCGCAGGTCCCCGCGCCCCCAAGAAGCAGGTGCGTCCGAAGCTCTGCGTTCGTGGTCTCGTCACCTGACGGCGAGGCCGACCCGGCCGGGCGGCTCCCCTCCGCACGGGGAGCCGCCCGGCCCTCGCACGTCCCCCCTCACGGAAGGACCCCCACCGTGCGAAGAACCCGTATTCTCACGGCCGTGCTGGCGCTGGCGGCCGGTCTGCTGTCGGGTGCCCCCACCGCCCTGGCCGCCGATCCCCCGGCGCCGAAGCTCGCCGCCGACACCTACACCTGGAAGAACGCCCGGATCGACGGGGGCGGGTTCGTACCGGGCATCGTCTTCAACCGTTCCGAGAAGAACCTGGCCTACGCCCGCACGGACATCGGGGGTGCCTACCGCTGGCAGGAGTCCTCCAAGACCTGGACGCCGCTGCTGGACTCGGTCGGGTGGGAGGACTGGGGGCACACGGGCGTGGTCAGCATCGCGTCCGACTCCGTCGACCCGAACCGGGTGTACGCGGCGGTCGGGACGTACACGAACAGCTGGGATCCGAAGAACGGCGCGGTCATGCGCTCCGCCGACCGGGGCGCGAGCTGGCAGAAGGCGAACCTGCCGTTCAAGCTCGGCGGCAACATGCCGGGGCGGGGCATGGGCGAGCGGCTGGCCGTCGACCCGAACCGCAACAGCGTGCTGTATCTCGGGGCGCCCAGCGGCAAGGGGCTGTAGCGGTCGACCGACTCGGGGGCCGGCTGGTCGCAGGTGGCGAACTTCCCCAACGTCGGCAACTACGCCCAGGACCCGAGCGACACGAGCGGCTACGCGTCCGACAACCAGGGCATCGTCTGGGTCACCTTCGACGAGTCCACGGGTACGGCCGGGAGCGCCACGAAGACGATCTACGTCGGGGTCGCCGACAAGGACAACGCGGTGTACCGGTCGACGGACGCGGGCGCGACCTGGCAGCGGCTGGCCGGGCAGCCCACCGGCCACCTCGCCCACAAGGGCGTCCTGGACGCGAAGAACGGCTACCTCTACCTCGCCTACAGCGACAAGGGCGGCCCGTACGACGGTGGCAAGGGCCGGCTGTGGCGGTACGCGACGGGCACGGGGACCTGGACGGACATCAGCCCGGTGGCGGAGGCGGACACCAGCTACGGCTTCAGCGGGCTCACCGTGGACCGGCGCAAGCCGGGCACGGTCATGGCGACCGCGTACAGCGCATGGTGGCCGGACACGCAGATCTTCCGCTCCACGGACAGCGGCGCGACCTGGAGCAAGGCGTGGGACTACACGTCGTACCCGAACCGCGAGAACCGCTACACGATGGACGTCTCGTCCTCGCCGTGGCTGACCTGGGGCGCGAACCCGCAGCCGCCCGAGCAGACACCGAAGCTGGGCTGGATGACCGAGGCCCTGGAGATCGACCCGTTCAATTCCGACCGCATGATGTACGGGACGGGTGCGACGGTCTACGGCACCGAGAACCTCACGAACTGGGACGGCGGAGGCAAGTTCGCCATCAGACCGATGGTGCAGGGCCTGGAGGAGACCGCGGTCAACGACCTCGCCTCTCCCCCGTCGGGCGCCCCGCTGCTGAGCGCGCTCGGTGACATCGGCGGCTTCCGGCACACGGACCTGACGAAGGTGCCGTCGATGATGTTCACCCAGCCGAACTTCACGACGACCACCAGCCTGGACTTCGCCGAGTCGAACCCGAACACGGTGGTGCGGACGGGCAACCTGGACTCGGGGCCGCACATCGCGTTCTCGACGGACAACGGCGCCAACTGGTTCGCCGGGACCGACCCTTCGGGTGTGAGCGGCGGCGGCACGGTCGCGTCGGCGGCCGACGGCACCCGGTTCGTGTGGAGTCCCGAGGGGGCCGGTGTCCACCACACGACGGGCTTCGGCACGTCGTGGCAGGCCTCCGCCGGGATCCCCGCCGGGGCGATCGTCGAGTCGGACCGGGTCGACGCGAAGACCTTCTACGGCTTCAAGTCCGGGAAGTTCTACGTCAGTACGGACGGCGGGGCGACGTTCAAGGCGTCACCCGCGAGCGGCCTGCCCGGCGGCGACAGCGTCCGCTTCAAGGCGCTGCCCGGCGGGAAGGGCGACGTGTGGCTGGCGGGCGGTGCGGCGGACGGCGCGTACGGGCTGTGGCACTCCACGGACGGCGGGGCGAGCTTCACCAAGCTCTCGAACGTCGAGCAGGCCGACACCATCGGCTTCGGCAAGGCCGCCCCCGGCGCCTCCTACCAGACCCTCTACACCAGCGCGAAGATCGGCGGCGTACGCGGCGTCTTCCGCTCCACGGACAAGGGCGCGAGCTGGACCCGCGTCAACGACGACGCCCACCAGTGGGGCTGGACGGGCGCCGCGATCACCGGCGACCCGCGGGTGTACGGCCGTGTCTACGTCTCGACGAACGGCCGCGGCGTCCTCTACGGCGACAGCTCCGGCGGCACCACGGACCCGGGGCCGGGCCCCGACCCCACACCGACCGGCGCCTGCGAGGTCACCTACAAGATCACCAGTCAGTGGTCGGGCGGCTTCCAGGCGGACGTCCGGCTGACCAACACCGGCACCCGCCCCTGGACCGGCTGGTCCCTCGCCTGGACCTTCACCGACGGCCAGAAGCTGAGCCAGGCGTGGAACACCGAGGCGGCACAGTCGGGTTCGACGGTGACGGCGAAGAACGTCGCCTGGAACGCGAACGTGGCGGCGGGGTCGTCGGTGAGCTTCGGGTTCACCGCGAGCCGCTCGGACACGAACGCGAAACCGGCCGCGTTCAAGCTGGGTGAGCAGACCTGCGCGGGTGCCTGAGCGGGCGGTCACCGGCGGGAGTGCGCGGGCTGCCGTACCGCTCCACCAGTTCCGCCGCCGTCCGGGCGATGCGGTCGCGCAGTTCCGGGGGTTCGAGCACCTCGATGCCCGTGCCGAGGCGCAGGAACTCGGCGTGGGCGTGGTCGAGGGACTCGATGGGGACGGTGGTCCGGGTCCAGCCGTCCTCTTCCACGTGGGCGTCGGTCTGCCCCGGCCCGGGGAGGGAGACTCCCGGCGCCAGCCGGACCACCGCCCGGGCCGGCCGGAGCCGGTGGTGGAAGTCGCGCTGGTACGCCGCCCAGTACCCGGCCAGGTCGAAGTCGTCCGGCCGGGTGAACCGCTGCTCGAGGGAGGTGAGTCGAAGGATCTGGTCGACCCGGTAGGTGCGGGGGCCCGGTCCCGCGACGACGTACCAGCGGCCCGCCTTGAGGACGAGTCCGTACGGCTCCAGGTGGCGCTCCACGTCGGTGGGTTCACGCCACCGGCGGTAGCGGACGTGCAGGGCGCGGCAGTTCCACACGGCGTCGGCCACGTCCGGGAGGTACGGCGTCTCGTCGGCGTCGGCGTACCAGCCGGGCGCGTCGAGGTGGAAGCGCCCGCTGATCCGGTCGGCGTGCGGGCGCAGGTCGGCCGGCAGGGCGGCCCGGATCTTGAGCTGGGCGGCGGCCAGGACGCTGCCGAGACCGAGCTGGGCGGCGGGGCCCGGGGCGCCGGCGAGGAAGAGAGCCTCGGCCTCGTCGGCGGTGAGGCCGGTGAGGCGGGTGCGGTAACCGTCGAGGAGGCGGTAGCCGCCGGCGTGGCCCGCGTCGCCGTACAGCGGAACGCCGGCCGCGCTCAGCGCCTCGATGTCCCGGTAGACCGTGCGCACCGAGACCTCCAGCTCCTCGGCGAGCCGCGCGGCGGTCATCCGGCCGCGGGTCTGGAGCAGCAGGAGGATGGCGACGAGTCGACTGGACTTCACTGACACAGGATGTCAGTGAAGCGGCTCTAGCGTCCCGGTATGGGTTTCACCGAGAAGCTGCTGACCGTCCTTCCGCCGATCGAGGTGGCCGGCCGGCACGTCAAGCGCTACCACGTCACCGCCGACCCGGCCGGTATCGAGCCGGACGTCGAGAAGGCGGCGTACGCGATCCTGCCGGAGCTGCTGCCGGAGCCGGACGGCACTCCCCCGGCGACCTTCGTCGTCCTGCACCGGGGCGGCGACGACGGCGCCTACCTCAACGCGTACAGCTGGGTGTGGGACAACGTCCTGCACTTCAAGGGCGCGGCGGCGGGCCAGCCGGTGCTGGGCTGCCCGGACCGCGACCCGGCCCACTTCATCACGCCCGAGCTTCCGTGGATCGGCTGCGTCTGGGAGCTGCCGCCGATCCTGCACGAGCGCGACGCCTGGGTGCGGCACATCCTCGCGCCCGAAGTTCCGTCTCTGGACGTCTACTTGACCGACTCCCTGCCCGAGGGAACCACAGGAGACCGCGCATGAGCAGCCCGCACGACTTCGACTTCTTCCACGGTGACTGGGACGTCCTGCACCGTCGCCGCACCGACTTCCTCGCCCCGGACAGCGACTGGGCGCAGTTCCCGGGGGCGAGTCGCTGCCGGCCGCTGTTCGGCGGCGCCGCGAACCTCGACGAGGTCGACATGCCCCGGCTGTCGGCCCAGGGCGCGACCCTGCGGCTCTTCGACCCGAAGACCGGACAGTGGTCCCTGAACTGGGCCTCCAGCATCAGCGGAACTCTGTTCCCGCCGGTCTTCGGCAGGTTCGAGGACGGACGCGGCGAGTTCTACGGCGACGACACCTACGACGGCAAGGAGGTGCGCGTCCGTTTCGTCTGGTCGGGCATCTCGGCCACGTCGGCCCGCTGGGAGCAGGCGTTCCGCGTCGCCGGCGCGGACGGCTGGGTGACCAACTGGATCATGGAGTTCACCCGGTCTTCCGGAACGACCGCAGGCTGAACACCGGGTCGGGACGCGGCCGTTCCTGGTCAGGGAGGTGGGCCAGCCGGGTGGCGAAGCCGTCGGCGAGGGGGTCGCCGGGCGGCAGGGTGACGAACCAGCCCCGGCGCAGGTCGGCGATGGTGCGGCGGGGGCTGCGGCCCTGGCCGTGACCGGTGAAGCGGGCCTGCCCGGCCGGCAGCAGGCCGTGGGCGGCGGCCGCGGACTCGACGTCCGCCGCCGCGTCCCGGACCGGGCTGGGCGGCCGGGAGGACAGGACGACATCGATGTCACTGCCGACGTTGTGCGAGGCGGCCTTGTCGACCGTCGTGATGTAGATCCCGCCGGGGCGCAGGACCCGGGCGCACTCGCCGACGATGGTGCGCACCTCGGCGGGCCCGGCGGCCAGGTGCAGCAGCCACACGCTGCACACGGCGTCGAACTGCCCGTCCCGGAACGGCAGCCGGCGGCTGTCGGCGCGCACGACGGCGCCCGGGAGCCGGGTGGAGGCCTGCCGGGCCATCGCGGGGGCGAGGTCGACGCCGGTCACCCGCAGGTCCTCGCGGGCCGCAGCGAGCCTGCGGGTCACGATGCCGGTGCCGCAGGCGACGTCGAGCAGACGGCCCGTGCCGGGCGGTACGAGGCGCAGCACGGCTTCCGCGGCGGCGGCCGCCCGGGGCTCGCCGCCGCGCGAGACGTCGTACCGCTCCGCTTCCCTGTCGTAGTCGAGCACCCGGTCAGTGTGCCCCGTGCCCGGGGGCGAGGTCCTCCACCCTGCGGGCGAGTTCGAAGTCCTTCTCGGTGACGGCGCCGCCCGCGCTGTGCGTGTGCACGGCCAGGGAGACGGTGTTGTAGCCGAGCGTGAGGTCGGAGTGGTGGTTCAGTTCCTCCTGGACCTGGGCGATGTGCACGACCATCGCCGTCGCCGCGAAGTGCGAGCCCAGCCGGTAGGAGCGGATGAGGTGGTCCTTGTCGAGCGACCAGCCCGGCAGCTCGGCCAGCCGGTCCTCGACCTCCTTCTGCGACAGCGGTTCGACGGGCATGGGCTGCGCTCCTTTCCGTGGCCGCGGTGTCCTCGGTGTTCTCTCAGCCTGCCACAGAGGAGCGGCCGAAGCCCTGGTCAGAGGGGTGCGTCTGTCCGGGACGACCGGTTCTCGACTACGGTCCCGGCATGACCACTCACCCGTCCACCGCCGAGCAGGGCGTGGGCCCGCTGCTGCGGGCCTGGCGGGAGCAGCGGCGGGTCAGCCAGCTGGAGCTGGCCCTGCGCGCGGACTCCTCGGCCCGCCACATCAGCTTCGTCGAGACCGGCCGCTCCCGGCCCAGCGAGGAGATGGTGCTGCGGCTGGCCGAGCATCTGGACGTCCCCGTGCGGGAGCGCAACGCGCTGCTGCTGGCGGCCGGTTACGCCCCCCGCTATCCGGAGACCCCGCTGGACGACCCGGCGCTGGGTGCGCTGCGCGAGGGCATCGAGCGGCTGATCGGCGGCTACGAGCCGTATCCGGCGCTGGTGGTGGACGCGCTGTACAACGTGGTGGCCGCCAACCGGGGGATCATGACGCTGGTCGACGGTGTCGCCGAGTCGCTGCTGGAGCCGCCGCTGAACGCGATGCGGCTGGCCCTGCACCCGCAGGGCCTCGCGCCCCGGATCCGCAATCTGCACGCCTGGCGGGGGCATCTGCTGGAGCAGATGGAGCGGCAGATCGCGCTGCACCGCTCGGAGCCGCTGCGGGCGCTGTACGAGGAGGTGGCGGCGTATCCGGTGCCCGACGCGGATCCGGCGCAGGAGCCGTCGGAGCCGGTGCCGTACTTCGCGCTGCCGCTGCGGATCGAGCACGAGGGGCGGACGCTGTCGTTCATCTCCTCGATCTCCACGTTCAACACCCCGATGGACGTGACGGTCGCCGAGCTGGCCATCGAGACGCTGCTCCCGGCCGACCCGGCGACGGTCAAGTACCTTCAGGAGCTCATGTCCTGACGGGCCTTCAGGAACAGGTGCTGGAGGACGGCGAACCCGGCCACGACCAGGGCCTGAAGCACCGTCCACACGGCGCCCGGCGTGCTCGGCGTGAGCCACAGGCCCAGGGCCACGAGGCTCACCGCCGCCCAGGCGAGGTTGGCCTCGACGACGGCCCGCACGCCGAGCGCCGGCGGCTGCCTGCGGGCGGCCAGCAGGCCCACGCCCGCCGCGTAGAGGGCGAGGAACGCGCCCAGGGTGAGCAGCAGCGTGGCGTCGGCTCCCAGGAACCGCCCCAGCGGGCCGGAGAACGCCAGGTAGGCGAGCGCGTTGCCGCCGGTCACGACGGCGTCCAGGGCGAGGAAGCGGCGCAGCATCGACTGCGGCTCGGTGGTCCGGGCGAGTGCGGCGAGCTGGATCGCGGACATGGGGAATCACCCTCCGTCGGGTCGTGGTGCGGCGGCTGGGGCCGGGTCCCGGGCCGGAGTGCGCCGGCCCGGGAACCGGTACGTTCACGATCCCGTTCCGGCGGCGTCCGGTCGATTACCCGCGGGGTAATACCCGGCCCGCTCCTCCGTTTCCGGGGATCTTCTTGGGTTGAGCCCTGTGATGCCGCCGACCGGACGTGACAGACTGATCACAGGCGTGGGCGCGTTGGGGAGGCGTGGCGTGAGTGAACGGCGGGCCGCACCCACCGTGGGCCAGGTGGTCCTGGGCAAGCGGTTGCAGGAGTTGCGCGAGGCCGCGGGCCTCAGCCGTGACGAGGCCGCGAAGGTGCTGCGGGTCGCCCCCGCGACCGTCCGGCGGATGGAGACGGCCGACGTCGCGTTGAAGATCCCGTACGTGCAGATCCTGCTGACGGCGTACGGGGTGGCCGAGGACGAGGTGACCGCGTTCGTCGACCTCACCGAGGAGGCGAACCGGCCGGGGTGGTGGCAGCGGTTCCACGACGTGCTGCCGGAGTGGTTCAGCCTGTACGTGAGCCTGGAGGGCGCCGCCCGGATCATCCGGTCGTACGAGCCGCACTTCGTGCCGGGCTTGCTGCAGACCGAGGGGTACGCGCGGGCCGTGATGCAGTCCGGCACCATCGCGAACGCCGGTCCGGAGGCCGTGGACCGGCATGTGTCGCTGCGCATGGAGCGGCAGCGGCTCCTGGACCGCCCGGACCCGCCGCACCTGTGGGTCATCATGGACGAGACGGTGCTGCGCCGCCCGGTGAGCGTGGACGGCCGGGTGATGCGCGACCAGCTGGACAAGCTGCTGGAGTACGCCGCGCGCGACCGGGTCACCCTCCAGATCGCCGAGTTCGCCGACGGCCCGCATCCGGGGACCTACGCCCCCTTCTCGCTGTTCCGCTTCGCCGAGCCGGAACTGCCCGACATGGTCTTCACCGAGTATCTGACCGGCGCGCTGTACCTGGACTCCCGCAAGGAGGTCTCGGCGCATCTGGAGGTGCTGGACCACATGACGGCCGGGGCGGGCTCCGCGCAGCGCACGGAGGAGCTGCTGCGGGAGTACCGCGAGCACTACTGAGCCGCTCCCCCGCGCCCTGACGTCATGGCGCGGGTTCTGACCCGTACGGGCGCCGTCGGCAGGTGTGCTCCCCGGGCCGCCCCTAGCGTCGGGATGACGGGGCAGGCAAGGGAGCGCACGCGAAGGAGGTCCGATGCCCGGATTCGAGGTGCTGTACCAGGCAGCGGCGCTGTGCCTGATGTACCCCGACGACGACTTCCGCGCCCGGCTGCCGCTGCTGCGCGAAGCGGCCCCGCAGCTGCGGGAGTTCGCCGACCACGCGGCCGTCACCCCGCCGATGGAACTGGCCGCGCACTACGTCGAGGTGTTCGAGGCCGGGCACGATCACAGCCTGTACCTGAGCGTCTGGCGCGAGGCCGCCCCGGCGCCCTCCGAGGAGCTGTACCGCGCGCACGGCCTGGAGACCACCGGCGAGGAGCCACCGGACTTCCTGCCCGCGGTCCTGGAGTTCGCGTCCCGCACCGGCAGCGACGAGCTGCTGACGGAGCACCGCGACGGCCTGGACCGGCTCCGGTCGAAACTCACCGACTTCGGCACGCCGTACGCGACGGTCCTGGACGCGGTGTGCGCGACGCTGCCACCGGTCGCCACGGGACGCTAGCTCTCGCTGTCGTAGGCCTGGCGGGCCTGCTCGACCTCGTCCAGGTGGGCGGCCGACCAGTCGGCGAGGTGGGCGAAGAGCGGGGCGAGGCTGCGGCCGAGCTCGCTGATCTCGTACTCGACCCGCGGCGGGACCTCCGGGTGGTAGGTGCGCACGACCAGGCCGTCGCGCTCCAGTTGCCTGAGGCGCTGGGTCAGCACCTTCGGCGTGATGGTGCCGATGCGTCGCTCCAGCTCGACGAAGCGCTGCCGGCCGTGGGTGTGGAGCGTCCACAGGATCGGCGTGGTCCACCGGCTGAACACGATGTCCACGACCGCGCTGATCGGGCAGGCGAGTTCCGGGACGGTGGCGGCGGACGCCGCCCGGGTCGTCTCCACGCCCATACGCACCCCTTTGGGATAGTCACTTTCCTCTAGGTACCTACTATACCGACGGTGTTAGCGTCCACGGCATCGGCAACAAGGCCGCAAGACAAGGGAGTTGCTCATGATCGTGGTGACCGGTGCGACCGGGAACGTGGGCCGAGCGCTCGTTCAGGCCCTCGCAAGGGCCGGGGAGAAGGTGACGGCGACATCGAGGAGAGTCTCGGACTCGGACCTGCCGGACGGGGTCCGGGCCCGCCCGGCGGACCTGACCGACACCGTCAGCCTCCGACCCGTGCTGGACGGCGCCGACGCGCTGTTCCTGCAGAACGGCGGGGCCGACGCCCATCTGCTGGACCCCGGTCGGATCCTCGACGCGGCCCGGGACGGCGGGGTCCGGCGTGTCGTGCTGCTCTCGTCCCAGGGAGTCGCGACCCGGCCGGAGTCGGCCTCCCACGGAGGCGTCGGACGGGCCATCGAGGACGCCGTGCGGGGGTCGGGCCTGGACTGGGTGATCCTGCGCCCCGGCGGTCTCGACTCCAACGCCTACGCGTGGGCCGAGTCCGTCCGCGCCCTGCGGACCGTCGCCGCGCCGTTCGGTGACGTCGGGCTGCCCACCGTCGACCCGGACGACATCGCCGAGGTCGCCGCGGCGACGCTGCGGGAGGACGAGCACGCCGGACAGGTCTACGAGCTGACCGGGCCCGCCCTGAGCACGCCCCGGCAGCGCGCCGGGGCGCTGGCGGAGGCGCTCGGCGAACCGGTCCGCTTCGTGGAGCAGACCCGGGACGAGGCCCGGGCGCAGCTGCTGCGGTTCATGCCCGAACCCGTGGCGGAGACGACGCTGGCCATCCTGGGTGAGCCCACTCCCGCCGAGCGGCGCATCAGCCCCGACATCGAGCGGGTCCTCGGCCGCGCGTCGCGCACCTTCGCCGACTGGGCCCACCGCCACGTCGCCGCGTTCCGCTAGGGCTGCTCAGCCCTGGCCCGGCCCGCTCTTCCCGTCCTGCCCGGCGCCCTGGTCCTTGTCCTCGTCCACGATCTCCGCGTCGACCACGCCCTCCTCGTCCTGCGGGGTGCCGTGGGACTCCTCGGTGGGGGCCTGCTGGGCGGCCTGGGCGTACATCGCCTGGCCCATCTTCTGGCTGACGGAGGCGAGTTTCTCGACGCCGGCGCGCAGGGCGGCGGTGTCCGCCTGCTGTTCCAGCTGCTCCTTCACCTCGGCGACGGCCGACTCGACCTCGGACTTCGTGTCGGCCGGGACCCGGTCGCCGTTCTCGCGGAGGAAGTTCTCGGTCTGGTAGACGAGTTGCTCGGCCTGGTTGCGGGTCTCGGCGGCCTCGCGGCGCCCCCGGTCCTCGTCGGCGTACTGCTCGGCCTCGCGCATCATGCGGTCGATGTCGTCCTTGGGCAGGGCCGAGCCGCCGGTGACGGTCATCTTCTGCTCCCGGCCGGTCGCCAGGTCCTTGGCGGAGACGTGCATGATGCCGTTGGCGTCGATGTCGAACGCCACCTCGATCTGCGGCACACCGCGCGGCGCCGGCGGCAGCCCGGTCAGGTCGAAGACGCCGAGCTTCTTGTTGTACGCGGCGATCTCGCGTTCGCCCTGGTAGACCTGGATGCCGACGGAGGGCTGGTTGTCGGCCGCCGTGGTGAAGATCTCCGAACGCCGGGTCGGGATGGTGGTGTTGCGCTCGATGAGCTTGGTCATGATGCCGCCCTTGGTCTCGATGCCCAGGGACAGCGGGGTGACGTCGAGCAGCAGCACGTCCTTCACGTCGCCGCGGATGACGCCCGCCTGAAGCGCCGCGCCCACGGCCACGACCTCATCGGGGTTGACGCCCTTGTGCGGCTCCTTGCCGGTGAGTTCCTTGACCAGGTCCGTCACCGCGGGCATCCGCGTCGAGCCGCCGACGAGGATCACGTGGTCGATCGCCGAGAGCTGCACACCGGCGTCCTTCACCGCCTGGTGGAAGGGCGCCTTGCAGCGGTCCAGCAGATCGGCGGTGAGCTCCTGGAACTGGGCCCGGGTCAGCTTCTCGTCGAGATGCAGGGGCCCTTCGGCGGAGGCCGTGATGTAGGGCAGGTTGATCGTCGTCTCGGTCGAGCTGGACAGCTCGATCTTGGCCCGCTCGGCGCCCTCGCGCAGCCGCTGGACCGCCATCTTGTCGGTGCCGAGATCGACGCCGTTCTGGCCCTTGAAGCGCTTGATCAGGTAGTCGACGATCCGCTGGTCCCAGTCGTCGCCGCCGAGGTGCGTGTCGCCGTTGGTGGCCTTCACCTCGATGACGCCCTCGCCCATCTCCAGCAGCGACACGTCGAAGGTGCCGCCGCCGAGGTCGAAGACGAGCACCGTCTGTTCGTTCTCCTTGTCCAGGCCGTAGGCGAGGGCCGCGGCCGTCGGCTCGTTGATGATCCGCAGGACCTTCAGGCCCGCGACCTCACCGGCCTCCTTGGTCGCCTGGCGCTGGGAGTCGTCGAAGTAGGCGGGGACGGTGATCACCGCGTCGGTGACGTCCTCGCCGAGGTAGGACTCCGCGTCCCGCTTCAGCTTCTGCAGCACCCGCGCGGACAGCTCCTGCGCCCGGTACCGGGTGCCGTCCACGTCGCCCTCGTCGGGGAAGCGCCAGTGCGCGTCGCCCATGTACCGCTTGACCGAGCGGGCGGTGCGCTCCACGTTGGTCACGGCCTGCCGTTTGGCCACCTCTCCGACCAGCACCTCACCGTTCTTGGCGAACGCCACGACCGAGGGTGTGGTTCTGGCACCCTCCGCGTTGGCGATGACGGTGGGCTCGCCGCCTTCCAGCACGGCGACCACCGAGTTCGTGGTTCCGAGGTCGATCCCGACCGCTCGTCCCATCGCTGTCCCCTTCCGCCAGGGCGACGACTCATCCCACTCTCCAGCACAAAACTTGAGTGCGCTGTTGTCAATGCCGCGACGGGGTGATCGGCCCGCGCAGGGCCACCGCGCGCCGGGGCCGGTCGGTGACGAGCACGTCGACGCGCGGGTGGGCGAGGAAGGCCCGCATGAGGGCGTCGTCGTTGACCGTCCAGACCATGGTGAACAGGCCGTGCCGGGTCGCCTCGCGCAGCACGTTCGTCCTGGCCAGCCGCTGGTGCACGGCGACGCCGTGCGCCCCGCAGGCCCGGATGCGGCGGGCCGGGAACAACTCGCTCAGCCGGGTCCCGGGCAGCCGGGCCAGCGCCAGCTCCCTGCGGTCGCGCCCGAGGGACAGGGCGGTGCGCACCCCGGGGAAGCCCCGGGTGACGGCGGCGACGGAACGGTCCTCCAGCGTGGTCACGACCAGCCCGTCGGCGCCGAGCAGGGCGACCGCCCGGTCGACCACCTCCCGCTCGTAGCCGGTCTCCTTGAGGTCCAGGTGGGCCACGAGTTTCCCGGCGATCAGCGCCATGACCTCGTCCACCACGGGCACGACGTACCCGGCCCGCCCGCACAGCTCGGCATGCGTGAGCACGGACAGCGGCGGCCCGGCGGGGCCGACCCTGGGGTCGTGGTAGACGACGAGGACCCCGTCCCTGGTACGGCGGATGTCGAACTCGGCGTACTCGGCGCCGGACTCGATCGCGTCCTCGTAGGCCTCCCAGGTGGCGGGACCGGCGTGCTCGGAACCGCCCCGGTGGGCGGAGACGGCAGGGTGTGGCGTCATGGTCGTGGGTTCCCGGAGGGCGAGCGGGGAGGCGGGACGGGGGCGAAGGTGTCGTCGGGCGCGGGCAGCAGCGAGCCGGAGCGGGTGCGGACCCGTCCGAGGAGGACCCAGCCGATCAGCACGAGGACGACGAAGGGCAGCCAGGCCAGCGCGTAGGCCGTGCCGTAGGCGCGCAGGTCGAGGATGGAGCGGTGGTCGTCGACGTTCGTGCCGTTCACGCCGAAGAAGGCCAGCAGCAGCGTCGGCGGCAGGGCGATCAGCGTGGCCGCGGCGACCAGGCCGGAGACGGTGCGGTCGCGGCGGTCGTCGCGCTCGGCGAGTTCGGCGTCCAGGGCGGCGGAGCGGGCGCTGATCACCGAGGTCAGGCGCTCGACCATGCGGGCCGAGTTCTCCAGGCTGTCGCGGATGCCCAGGGCGTCGCCGAGCGAGGACTGGAAGGCCTCGGTGACCATCTCCGGGATCAGCAGGCTGTCGACGTAGGCCTCGACACCGAAGGCCAGGTCCAGCTGGAGTTCGTTGACACCGGCGGAGAGGCGGGAGATCAGGGTGCGGATCTCGGTGGGCGAGTCGGTCAGGGCCTGCTCGTTGGCCTTCATCATGGCGAAGGCCGCCAGCCGGGTGCGTTGGAGCACGGACAGGGCGGAGATCATGCCGACGGCGACGAGGACCAGGCCGTTCTCCACGTGCGGGGCCCAGCCGGCCTGGACGGAGACGCCCCGGCCGAGGGCGGACAGGGTGAGGCCGTGGTTCCTGAGGTGCGGCGCGAGGCGCGTGTCGTAGGGGGTGGCGGGGTTCCACGGCATCCGGCCGCGGTAGACGATCTCGTTCAGCAGGATCGCCTTGCGGGCCTCGTCGGCGCCGAGCAGGTCCCGCTGTAACCGGCCGCCGGGGAAGACGAGTTGGTGCACGTTCTGGCCGAGGGCGAGCGGCCGGCCGCCGAGCTGCGCGGACACGGTCTGCAGAAGCGGGCGGTCGTCGAGCTCGATCCGCTCCCGGTCGAAGCAGGTGGTGGCCAGCCAGACGGCGAGGTCGCCGGCGGTGGTCTCGCCCGCGAAGGCGCAGTCCACGACGAGGGTGGCGTCGCCGCGCGGCGTGGTGACGACGAGGATCCGCAACGACGCGAGGCCGAGGCCGTGGTCGCCGTACGGCAGCCGCAGCCGCCGGGGTGCGACCTGCTCGTCGAGGACCGGGACGGGCAGCACGTCCTGGCTGGTCATCAGGTGGGAGGCGAAGCGGCCGTAGTCGTAGCGGTCGGCCAGGGCGCCGAGGGCGGTGTCCCGGGGGCGCAGCCGTCCGGAGAGGCTGAACAGCAGCAGGACGCGGGTCCGGTCACGGGTGGCGGAGTCGAGCACCGTCGCGTTCGGGGATGTTCCCGGCAGCATCGCGTTCCTTCCGGCCCGGCGGTTCGAGGCGTCTGGTTCATACCCCGGCCGGGGGTGGTGAACCGACGACGACGCGCGGGCCGCCCCTGGTGGGCGGGCCCGCGCGACGGGCGTGCGGCAGGTCAGGCGAGCTTGGCGGTCAGCGTGATGGGCGTGGCCTTGAGGGCCTGGCTGACCGGGCAGCCGGTCTTGGCCTCGTCGGCGGCGGCCTGGAAGGCAGCCTCGTCGATGCCGGGGACGGTGCCCTCGACGGTGAGGTGGATGCCGGTGATGCCCTCACCGGGCTGGAAGGAGACGTCGGCCGAGGTGATGAGCTTGGTGGGCGGCGTCCCGGCCTTGTTGAGGATGTTGGAGAAGGCCATGGAGAAGCAGCTGGAGTGGGCGGCCGCGATCAGCTCCTCGGGGCTGGTCTTGCCGTTCGCCTCCTGGGCGCGCGAGGCCCACGTGACCGGCTGCTCGCCGATGGCGCCGGAGGAGTCGAAGGTGACGACACCGTTGCCCTCGAGCAGGTTGCCTTCCCAGACCGTGTGTGCGGAGCGCGTGGTAGCCACGAGTTCTTCCTTTCGCGTGCGGACTCGCCTGCGGGCCCGTCTCCGGGCCCCGTGTCCCCCATCCGATCACACTACGGCTCAACTCACGCGGAGGACCTGCCCTCTGGCAGCCTGCGGCCGGGTGGGCGCAGCCGGATGTCAGGCGGCCTGCTCCTCCTCGGTGGCCTCCAGCGGCACCTGCGGTCCGTTCGCCTCGCGCAGCCAGCGCCGCAGAACCCGGTGCACGTGCTCGGCGCCGACGAGCTCCTCGCCCTCGGCGACCGGAGCGGAGATGCCGAGCGGGGACAGCAGGAAGGGTCTGCCCTGGGCGCCGCCGAGGCCGCCGTGGGAGCCGATCTGCTCCTCGAAGGCGAGAACTTCGCCGTCGGCCGGGTCGTGGATGGAGTTGACCATGATGTCGGCGGTGTGCGGGAACGCGTGCGTACGCCGTATCGCGTCGGCGGCGCCCGGGCCGAACGGAGCGAGCGGACCCGGGTCGTCGTCGAGGTCGGCCAGCGGGATCTCCGCGCCGTACGCGCCGAGGACGACGCCGCCGTGCCGGTCGCTGCGGACCAGCAGGAAGCCGATGCCGGGGTGGTTGGCGAGGGTCGGCAGCAGCGCGGGGTGGCGAGCGTCGATCTCCTCCTTGCTCATCCGGTGCGTGACGTCCGGGAAGGAGACCAGGCCGAGGTTGCCGGAGGCCAGCACGATCGGCTCCGAGCCGGGCTCGGGGCGGTGCTGGTCGCCGCCCTCCGCGACCGGGAAGCGCAGCGCGGCGCGCACGGCGGCGCGGGCCTCCGTCCCGCTGCGGGTGCGCTCCGCCTTGCGCGACACGGGCATGCCGCAGCCGGCCCGCACCAGGTCGCCGAGTGTGAGGCCGTAGCGGGAGCGGAAGGTCTCGCCGGGGCTCTGACCGTGATCGGACAGCACGACGATCCGGTACGGGCGCGGGGCGTGCTCGGCGACGTTCTCGATCAGGGCCAGCGAGCGGTCGAGGCGTTCGAGGACCTTCTGCGCGTCGCGGCTCGCCGGGCCGGAGTGGTGGGCGACCTCGTCGTAGGCCACGAGGTCGGCGAAGACGGCCGTGCGGCCGACGAGCATGTCGCCCGTCACCGCGGCGACGACGACGTCCCGTTCGACGACCGTCGCGAAGGCCCGGACGAGGGGGTACAGGCCGCCTCGGGAGACGCGCGGGCGTTGCTTGCGCAGGCGCGCCCGGGTGGACTGGCCGATCTCCCGGCCCACCTCGGCGAGGAAGGACAGTGCGGTGCGCACCGCGTTGGCCGGGTCGGAGAAGTAGGCGAAGTAGCCCGCGCGGGAGCGGTTCTCGCGGCTGCGGCGGCGGGCCGCTATGGACAGGACGAGGGCCTGCTGTTCGGCGCCGCCGCTGAACAGGTTGCCGCGGCTGGCGCCGTCGACGGTGAGCAGCCCGCCATGCCCCGCGTACTCGACGGCGCGCCGCTGGAGTTCGGCCGCGCTGGTCGGGCGGTTGCAGACGACCACCTCGCGGGTGTCCTTCTCGTACCAGCGGAAGGCGGGGACGTCGTGGTTGCTGCCGTGCAGGATGCCGAGCTGGCTGGCGCCGGTCTGGCTGGACCAGTCGGTGCGCCAGGGGATGAGCCGGTGGGTGGGGCGGCCACCGTCTCCGATGTCGAGCCAGCGGGCGACGGTGGGCATCAGGCCCTTGCCGACCGCGTCGAGCAGGGTGTCGTGCCCGACGCCGTCGAGCTGCACGAAGACCATGCCCGGGCCGGCGGGGGCCGGGGGCCCGGAGCGGCGGCGGCGGTCGGAGAGGCGGTACAGCCTGCGGCGGTAGGCGTCGTCGTCCCGCACGGCCAGGGCGGCACCGGTCGCGGACGCCACGGCGGACATCACGGCGGCGACCACGACGGCGGTCTCCGGCGCGGCGGCGCCGCGCTCAGCGGGGTTGAGGTTCAGGGCGAGCAGCAGCAGGGCGCCGTTGAGGAAGAACACCAACAGCCCCAGCACGAGCGCCGGTACGAGCAGCAGCAGCCGGACGAGCAGCGGCCACACCACTGCCGACAGCAGACCGAAGGCGCCGGCACCGAAGGCCGCCGTGACGGCTATGTCCGTGGCGCTGTCGCCGTTCTCCGAGCGGAGCCGGAAGTCCGGGAGGATCCCGGCGAGCACGAGCATGGTGACGGTGGAGACCGCCCACACGGCGACGCTCCGCCCCACCTGACTCGCGACCCGCCGCCACCGCACGCCCCGCACGCCCAGCCACCTCACGTCCCTGGCCCGCAGCCGTCGCGGGTCCTCCCCCACAGTGTCTCAACGCCCGGCCGGGCGGTTTCGTCCCCAGGTCACACCCCGGTGAGGGAGGACGTCAGCGGCCGTCGTAGCCGGCCGTCGGCATCGACAGCCGCCGGTGCACGCAGGCCTTCATCGCCGCGTCGTACGCAGGTTCCGCATGCCCCACCGTCTCGACGCGTACACCACGCCGCGCGCACTCGGCGGTGAACTCCTCGACGGAGGCGAGCGCGCTCTCCAGCACCCGCCGGCTGGGCGCGACGAACAGGTCGAGGCCGGGCCGGACGCCGTCCCACAGGGCGCCGTGGTCGGGCCGCAGTCCCCGGACCAGTAACTCCCGGCTGACCACGTAGCCCCGCTCGGCGGCCCAGCGGGCGCACATCGCGTGCTGACTGCGGGAGTCGACCAGGAACGGATCGTCGTCCAGCTCCTCGAGCGGCGTCAGACTCGCGATCGCCGTGACCCGCACCGGCACCATGGCGTCCCCCTCACCTCCGGTTTCGCCGCCGACCCTACTCCTGCACGTAGGCTTCGGGGGAGTCGCGCGAAGGAGGCAAAGAAGTGCCGGTGGAGATCACCTGGTGGGGTCACGCCACTTGCACCGTCGAGGATTCGAACGTGCGCGTGCTCACGGATCCCCTGTTCGCGCGCCGCCTCGCGCACTTGCGGCGCCGGCGCGGAGCGCTACCGCCCCCGGGCGCCCCGCACGCCGACGTGGCGCTGGTGTCGCATCTGCACGCCGACCACCTGCACGTGCCGTCGCTGATGCGGCTCGCTCCGGGCACGCGCCTGCTCGTGCCCCGGGGCGCGCGCCGGGCGGTGCCGGGTCTGCGCCGGCTCTCGCACCTGCGGGTGAGCGAGGTGGCCCCCGGGGACGAGACCCCGGTCGGCGACATCATCGTACGGGCCGTGCCCGCACGGCACGACGGTCGGCGGCTGCCGTTCGGACCGCACCGCTCCCCCGCCCTCGGCTATGTCATAGCCGGCGAGGCCCGGACGTACTTCGCCGGGGACACCGGGCTGTTCGACGACATGGCGAAGGAGGTCGGGCCGGTCGAGGTGGCGCTGCTGCCGGTGGGCGGCTGGGGGCCCTACCTGGGCGAGGGACACCTCGACGCGGGCCGGGCGGCGCAGGCACTGGCACGGCTCGCGCCGCACAGCGCGGTGCCGGTGCACTACGGCACGTACTGGCCGATCGGCATGGACGCCGTGCGCCCCCACGAGTTCCACGCGCCGGGGGAGGAGTTCGTCCGGCTGGCGGCCCGCGAGGCGCCCGGCGTGGCGGTCCACCGGCTAGGGCACGGGGAGAGCGTGCGCGTGAAGGCCGCGCGGTGAGCTGGTCCGCGCCCCTGGCGCCGGCGTTCCTGCTCGCGGCGTCGGCCGTCACACCGGCGTCAGTGGTTCCGGAGTCCACGCAGCAGGCGATCGGGTATCCGACGCTCTTCGTGCTGGTGCTGGCCGGGGCGCTGGTGCCGGTGATTCCGACGGGGGCGCTGGTGAGTTCGGCGGCGGTGGTCGCCGTGCACCGGACGGCGCCCCTCTCCCTGATGATGGTGTTCGTGACGGCGTCGCTGGCGGCCTTCCTGGGCGATGCGGCGCTGTACTGGCTGGGGCGTCGCGGGCTGACGTCGAAGAACGGGTCGCGGTGGCTGGAGGCGATCCGGTCGCGGGCGCCGGAGGACCGGCTGGAGCAGGCGCAGGAGAAGCTCTCCGCCCACGGGGTGGCGGTGCTGGTGCTGTCCCGGCTGGTGCCGGCGGGGCGCATCCCGGTGATGCTGGCCTGTCTGCTGGCCGAGTGGCCGCTGCGGAGGTTCTCCCGGGGGAACCTGCCGGCCTGTCTGGCCTGGGCCGCCACGTACCAGTTGATCGGGATCCTCGGGGGGTCGCTGTTCGCCGAGCCGTGGCAGGGCGTGGTGGCGGCGATCGCGCTGACCCTGTTGCTCAGCGTGGTGCCGGCTGTGTGGCGGCGGGTGCGGCAGCGCCGTTCCGGGTGAGGTTGTTCTCGGGGTGCGGGTTCTCCGTGGTTGATCGCGCAGTTCCCCGCGCCCCTACGACACCTACAGCACCTTTGACGCGCCGACCGGCATGTCCCAGAGGTTCTCCCGGGGCAGGCCCGTCTTCTCCCAGGCCGCGCGTACGCGCGTCAGGGGCTCCAACACCGGCTCCGCGGACAGGACGAACGTGCCCCAGTGCATGGGGGCCATCCTGGTCGCGCCCAGGTCCTGGGCCGCGCGGACCGCCTCCTCCGGGTCGCAGTGGACGTCACGGAGCCACCAGCGCGGGTCGTAGGCGCCGATGGGCAGCAGGGCCAGGTCGATGCCGGGGTAGCGGCGGCCGATGCGGGAGAACCAGTGGCCGTAGCCGGTGTCGCCCGCGAAGTAGACGCGTTGGCCCTCTTGGTCGGTGAGGACCCAGCCGCCCCACAGGCTGTGGCAGGTGTCGGTGAGGCTGCGCTTGGACCAGTGGTGGGAGGGGACGAAGTCGAAGCGGACGCCGTCCAGTTCGGCCGCCTCCCACCAGTCGAGCTCCGTCACGCGCGTGAAGCGGCGGCGGTGGAACCAGCGTGCGAGCCCGGCCGGGACGAACACCGGGGTGTCGCGCGGGAGGCGGCGCAGCGTGGGGGCGTCCAGGTGGTCGTAGTGGTTGTGGCTGATGACGACGGCGTCGACGCGCGGCAGGTCCTCCCAGGGGACGCCCACGGGCGTGATCCGGGCCGGGGTGCCGAGGATGCGGCGGGACCACACCGGGTCGGTGAGGACGGTCAGTCCGCCGATGCGCAGCACCCAACTGGCGTGCCCCGCCCATGTGACGGCGACGGTGCGGGCGTCGACGCGGGGCAGCGGGGCGGGGGCGTAGGGCAGCCGGGGGATGTCGGCGAGGCCCTCCGGGCCCGGTCTCACCGCGCCCTCCCGGGCGAAGCGGGCCATGGCCTTCAGGCCGGGGAGCGGCGCGGTCAGCCGGTCGTGGAAGGTGCGCGGCCACACCCGCCGCTCGGCCGGCGGCCGGGGTTCGGCCAGGGGCGGGTACGGGGGTGCGAGGGGTGAGGGGATCCCGGGCTCGTCGGCTTCCCGGGTCGTCGGGCCGGTGGCCGACTCGGACTGCTGCGTCATCGAGGAGGCTCCCATCGCCGAGCTTCGTCGCGGAGATCGTCGAAGACCGACTTCAGTCGGCTCAACGCGTGGTGCACCTGCGGCAGTTCCAACGGTGCGGGTGAGGTGAGGCATTCCGCGCGTTCCGTGTCGGAACCGGCCACCAGCGCGCCGGTGGAGAGCCGCACGCGCGGGGCTTCGAGGTCGTCGCCGAAGCGGTGCCCGCCCGGGGCCGGCATGCCGAGGCGGGCGCCGAGGAAGTCCTCCAGTTCCTGTGCGTCGCCGACGCCGTGCGCGGTCAGCGCGGGGCGCAGCGGGGCCAGGTCCACGTACAGGTGGCGGCCGGAGCGCGGGGGCCGGGCGAGGGCTCCCGCGGCGACGACGGCAGCGTGCGCCTCGGCGGCCAGGAGCGCGTGCAGGCGCACGGTGGCCGCCACGCGCGCGGTGACCGCTTCCGGCTCCCCCAGGGCGTAACCGGCCGCCGCGGCGATGGGCGCGGCGACACGGGCGTCGAGGGCGGTGAGGATGTCGAGCACGCGCGCGTGGAGGTCCTCGCCGTCCTCACCGGCCGGGAAGCGGGCCACGGCGGCCGGCCAGCCGGGCGGGAGCAGGGCACCGGCCAGGTCGGTGACGACGGTGACCCGGTCGGGCACCATCTCGGCGGGGCTGAGCAGCACCGTGTCGTGGGGATCGTGCAGCGTGTCGCGCCAGGTCTCGTCGCTGACGAGGTGCAGGCCCTCCCCCTGAGCGGCCTCGACGGTCTCGTGGAGCAGTTCGGGAGGGGCGACGGTCGCGGTGGGGTCGTCGGCGACGGACAGCACGAGCAGCCGCGGGTCACCGCCCTCGGCGCGGACCCGGCGCACGGTCTCCAGCAGGGCGTACGGGTCCGGAACGCCGCCGCTCTCCGGCGGGGTCGGCACATGGAAGACGGGGCGCCCCAGCAGGCGTGCGTACGGCGCCCACCAGGCGGCGCAGGGTCTCGGTACGAGGACGTCACCGCCGAGGGCGGCGGTCAGCGCGAGCAGCAGGGCGTGCGAGCCGGGGGCGGCGGCCACACGGTCCGGGTCGCAGTGCAGTCCGCGCCGGTCCCAGTGGCCGCATGCGGCTTCGCGCAGGGCCCGGCCGCCGCCGACGGGCTCGTGGGCGCCGCGGGACGCCGCGGCGGCGAGCACCGCGGACAGCTCCGGCAGGACGGGCAGCCCGTCCTCGGGGAGCGGCGGCCCGAACCGGACGGGGCCGTGACCTTCCGGGGCCGTCCGCCGCATCCGTACCTCCGCAGTGCCAGTGCCTGGTGCCGCCTTGTGATGTCGCCCCGGGCGCGTGCGCCGTACGGTGCGGCTCGTGCCCTCGGGCACTGAGTACCCAGCGTGCCGCCGCCCCATGGGCGCCCCGCCGGGTTGTGACGGTCACAGCATGAGCGGGCCGGGCCGGGGAAGCCGGGCCCTTCCGGGGCGGTGGAACGGGCCCGACGGGTCAGCGGTGGGGGTCGCTCTCCCGGTGGCGCAGCCGGTGCGCGGCGGCACCGAACGCGCCCGCGATCAGCACCCCGCCCGCTACCAGGGCGGGCACGGAGTCGGTGAAGGCACCGCCGTCACCGGCCCGCACCCCGCGCCGGACCGGCGCCTCGCCGCACTCGGTGGGGTGCGCCTCGGGGGCTTTCGGCATCCAGTGGTGCGAGGGCTCGGGACAGGGCTTGTGGGTGGGTGGGCGCGTGGGGTCGTACGGGGGCTCGTGGGTGGGCTTGTGCGACGGCGTGTGGGGGCCTGAGCCGTGGGCCACGGTGAACGTCGCGCTCCAGATCGCGCCCTCGCCGCCGGGAGCGGCCGGGCAGGTGCCCTCGACGCTCCATGCCGAGTCCTCCGCCGGGGCGTCGGGGTCGCCCTCGAAGTTCTCCGCGGAGGCGATACGCGCTGTGCCGCGGTAGGCGGGGCCGGACACCTCGTCGTCGTTGCCGGTGACCCGTTGCAGCGGCACCGTGCCCTCGTCGAAGGCCTCAGAGGTGGCGTCGATGGTGTCGGGCGGCGGTCCCCCGGTCGGATCGCAGCTGACCGAGACGGTGAGCGTGCCGCCGGGCTGGACGGTGGCGGGACTGACCTCGGCGGCCGGTTCGGCGAACACGGCCGGCGCGAAGCCCACCAGGGCTGAGCCGGCCAGGACGGCGACGGACAGGGCGTGCAGGCTGCGGCGCATCGAGGGGACTCCTTCGGTAGTCATACCCCTCTGCCATGACAGCCCGCCGCCGACGGGCCCGCGCGGGACCGGACCCCATTAGCGGGACGGTGCCCTCCAACCGGGTGAACGTCCCGGGGCCCGTGCCGGGCCGCGCCCGCAGGCCCAGGGCCGTGGGTCAGGGCACGTCCCGCAGGCATAGGGCGATGCGCCAGACCGCGTCCCGCAGGCCCAGGGGCGTGCGTCAGTGCACGTCCCGCAGGCCCAAGGACGTGGGTCAGGCCGCGTCCCGCATGACCTGCTCCCGCACCCGCCCGCAGCACCGGCTGATCAGCCGGGACACGTGCATCTGCGAGATCCCCAGTTCCTCGGCGATCCGGCTCTGCGTCATGTCCCCGAAGAACCGCATGTACAGGATCGCCCGCTCCCGTTCGGGCAGCGCCGCCAGCCGGGCCTTCACGGCCTGGCGGTCGACGACGGTGTCCAGCGCCGGGTCGTAGGACCCCAGCGCGTTGCTCAGGGAGTAGCCGTCCTCGCTGCCGGGCAGTTCCGCGTCCAGGGACAGCGCCGTGAAGCTCTCCAGTGCCTCCTGGCCGGACCGCACGTCCTCCTCGCTCAGGTTCGCGTGCTCGGCGATCTCGGCCACGGTGGGCCGGCGTCCGGAGATGGTCTGGGACAGGTCCTGGCCGGCGGAGCGCACGCGGTTGCGCAGGTCCTGGACACGGCGGGGTACGTGCAGGGTCCACATGTGGTCGCGGAAATGCCGCTTGATCTCGCCGGTGATGGTCGGTACGGCGTAGCTCTCGAAGGCGTTGCCCAGCTCGGGGTCGTACCGGTCGACAGCCTTGACCAGGCCGAGGGCTGCGACCTGGCGCAGGTCCTCGGCGTTCTCGCCCCGGTTGCGGAAGCGTCCGGCGAGGCGGTCCGCCATGGGCAGCCAGGCCTCGACGATCCCGTCGCGGAGCGCGTCGCGCTCCGGGCCGGCGGGCATGGAGGCGATCCTGCGGAAGGTCTCGGCGGTGTCGGGGGCGTCGTCGTGGGGGTGCTTCTTCGTACTGGATCGAGTCGGCATGATACGTCGCAATTCCCTTGAAAGTACTTCGGGTTGGACGGGCACCGTGGAAGCGCGATCACTGTGGACAGGGGCGCGCCGGTGCGGCTCGCTCGCCGCTCCCACGGACGTGCCTCCTGTCCGAAGCACTCATGTGCGCCTGCCCCCGGCCCCCACCCGCAAACCCGGAGAGGTTTTCCGCTGTCGCGCAGGGTGACTCGTACTGCCGGGTCTGTCCCCCTACGTCCGGGAGGTCGTACATGAGCACCAAGGTCGCCGACCATGTCCTGCAGAGGCTGCGTGAATGGGGAGTGGAGCAGGTCTTCGGCTATCCCGGCGACGGCATCAACGGCCTGCTCGCCGCGTGGGGCAGGACGGAGAACGAGCCGCGTTTCGTGCAGTCGCGGCACGAGGAGATGTCCGCGTTCCAGGCGGTCGGCTACGCCAAGTTCAGCGGCCGGCTCGGGGTGTGCGCCGCGACGTCGGGACCGGGTGCGATCCATCTGCTGAACGGCCTGTACGACGCCAAGCTGGACCACGTGCCGGTGCTGGCGATCGTCGGCCAGACCCACCGCACCGCGATGGGCGGCTCCTACCAGCAGGAAGTCGATCTGCACACACTGTACAAGGACGTCGCCTCCGAGTTCGTGGAGACGGTGACGGTGCCGGAGCAGCTGCCGAACGTGCTGGACCGGGCTATCCGCACGGCGTACGCGCGCCGCTGCCCGACCGCGATCATCATCCCCGGCGACGTCCAGGAGCTCGACTACGCGCCGCCGACGCACGAGTTCAAGATGGTGCCCTCCAGTCTGGACCGCAGCGCGTGGACCGCCGTGCCGTCCGACGAGTCGGTGCGGCGGGCCGCCGAGATCCTCAACTCCGGTGACAAGGTGGCGATCCTGGTCGGTCAGGGCGCGGCCGGGGCGCGCACCGAGGTGGAGCGGATCGCCGAACTGCTCGGCGCGGGTGTCGCCAAGGCGCTGCTCGGCAAGGACGTCCTCAGCGACGAACTGCCGTACGTCACCGGCTCGATCGGCCTGCTGGGCACCCGTCCGTCCTACGAGCTGATGCGGGACTGCGACACGCTGCTGACCATCGGGTCGTCGTTCCCCTACAGCCAGTTCCTGCCGGAGTTCGGCACGGCGCGGGGCGTGCAGATCGACATCGACCCGCACATGATCGGGATGCGCTACCCGTACGAGGTGAACCTGGTCGGCGACGCGAAGGCCACGCTGGATCGGCTGCTCCCGCTGATCGAGGAGGGGCGCGGGCGCGAGTGGTACGACACGGTGTGCGACAACGTGACGCGCTGGCGTGACGTCATGGAGCGCCGGGCCGGGCTGGACGCCGACCCGATCAACCCGGAGTACGTGACCCGTGCGCTGGACGCGGTACTGCCGGACGACGCGATCGTCACGTCCGACTCGGGCTCCACGGCCAACTGGTACGCCCGGCACCTGACGATGAGGCCGGGCATGCGCGGCTCGCTCTCCGGCACGCTGGCGACGATGGGCTGCGGGGTGCCGTATGTGATCGGTGCGAAGTTCGCGCACCCGGACCGGCCGGCGATCGCGCTGGTCGGGGACGGTGCGATGCAGATGAACGGGATGGCGGAGCTGATCACGGCGGCCAAGTACCGGCACCTGTGGGAGGATCCGCGGCTGGTGATCGCGGTGTTCAACAACCACGATCTGAATCAGGTCACGTGGGAGCTGCGGGCGATGGGGGGTGCTCCGTCGTTCCTGCCGTCGCAGGAGCTTCCGGACGTGCAGTACGCCGCGTTCGCCCGTTCCCTGGGGCTGACCGGCATCCGGGTGGAGAAGCCGGAGGACGTGGAGGCGGCCTGGCGGGCCGCGCTGGAGGCGGACGGCCCCGCGGTGGTGGAGTTCCTGACCGATCCGGCCGTCCCGCCGATCCCGCCGCACGCCACCTGGGACCAGATGGAGGCGACCGCCGCGTCGGTCCTGAAGGGCGACGCGGACCGGGGAGCGATGGTCAAGCGGGGCTTCAAGGCGAAGGTGCAGGAGTTCCTGCCGGGGCGGGAGAAGAAGTAGCCGCCGCGTGTTGAACGGCACTGAAGAGTTCAGTTGCGCACGAAACAGTTCAGTGGTCAGTTCAGTAGCGCGTTGAACTGTTCAGTGCCGTACCTACGTAGGCCGGGCAGTTGCGCCGACATCACCAGGCGAGACAGCTGGGACTGGCCCAGCTCATGGCCGACGGCCCGTTCCTGTCTGGAGATCCTCACGGATGCCGGCTACCAGGGCACGGGAGCACAGACCGGCGGACGAGTGGTGACGCCTCCACATCGCAAGTTGACGACAGCCGTCCGCCCAATAATGAGAACGACCACGTGGCCATCCTGGTAGAACAAGGCGACGGCGTCATTGGCGTCGACACCCACCGAGATACCCTCGCAGCAGCGGCTGTCAATCCCATCGGTGCAGTCCTGGCCAGCACCGATTCCCCAGCCAACGCCTGCGGTTACCGGCGTCTGCTGGACTTCGCCCGGGAGCAAGTCCCCGGCCGCCGCTGCTGGGCTCTGGAAGGCATCGGCAGCCACAGCGCCGGACTCGTCTCTTTCCTTGACCAGGCCGGCGAGCAGGTCGTCGAGGTCTGCCGGCCTAAGCGGGCCACCAACCTGGGCGGACGCAAGACCGTCATGCTCGATGCCATCCGGGCCGCGAAGGAGGCCCTGGCCACCGAGCACCTGATACAGCGCCGACTCCGCGGCGAGCGCGAGGCGCTGCGTGTCCTTCTCGCCACCCGCCACGGAGCTGTTCTCGCCTCCACAGCCGCTCAACCAGGTCAAGGGACTGATCGTCTGCGACCCAGACGACCTCCGCGCGAGCAATGCTCATGACCTGTGGATCGGCCTTGGGTTGGACGCGAAGGGCGTACCTTCCCGAGTGATCGACTTCTGGTCATCGAGCAGGCCGACGTTGCACCGTCGGTCGGGAAGGCACGTCCGTGCTGAGCGTAGTGAATGCCGATGGAACGACAGAGACCGGTTCCCTGATCGACGACATCGTCCGCGAGGGCGCGAGGCGGATGCTGGCCGCCGCCCTGGAGGCCGAAGTCAACGTCTACATAGCCGAGTTGACTGATCAGCGTGACGAGCACGGGCGCCGCCTGGTGGTCCGCAACGGCTATCACCAGCCGAGAAGGGTCACCACCGCGGCCGGATCGGTGGAGGTGAAGGCCCCGAGGGTGAACGACAGGCGTGTCGACGAGGCCACCGGCGAGCGCAAGCGGTTCTCCTCGACCATCCTGCCGCCCTGGTGCCGCAAGTCCCCGAAGATCAGCGAAGTGCTGCCCCTGCTCTATCTCCATGGCCTGTCCTCCGGCGACTTCGTGCCTGCGCTAGAGCAGTTCCTCGGCTCGGCGGCTGGCCTCTCACCCGCGACGGTCACCCGGCTCACCCAGCAATGGCAGGCCGACCACCAAGCGTTCGGCGAGCGCGATCTGTCTGCCAGCGACTATGTCTACGTGTGGGCCGACGGCATCCACCTGCGCATACGCCTGCGGGAGGCGAAGTCATGCGTGCTCGTGCTGATGGGCGTTCGCGCGGACGGCACCAAGGAGCTGATCGCGATGAGCGACGGCTACCGCGAATCGGCCGACTCCTGGGCAGATCTCCTGCGCGACTGTGCTCGCCGAGGGATGCGCGCTCCCCTTCTCGCGGTCGGCGATGGGGCGCTTGGATTCTGGAAGGCCCTGGCCGAAGTATTCCCCGAGACGCGCCAGCAAAGATGTTGGGTTCACAAGATCGCCAATGTCGCGAACGCCCTGCCGAAGTCCGCCCAGCCCGGTGCGAAGAAGGCCCTGCAGGAGATCTACAACGCCGAGGACCGTGAGCACGCCGTGAAGGCGGTCGGGGCGTTCGCCAAGACCTACGGGACGAAGTTCCCCAAGGCCGTCAAGAAGATCACCGACGACGTGGACGAACTGCTGGCGTTCTACGACTTTCCCGCCGAGCACTGGATCCATCTGCGGACCACGAATCCGATCGAGTCGACCTTCGCTACCGTCCGCCTGCGCACGAAGGTCACCAAGGGCGCCGGCAGCGCGGCCGCCGCCCTGGCCATGGTCTTCAAGCTCGTCGAGTCCGCCCAGGCCCGATGGCGGGCCGTGAACGCGCCTCACCTCGTCGCCCTCGTTCGCGCCGGAGCCCGCTTCGAACGCGGCCACCTCGTCGAACGCCCCGAAGGCCACGCAGCCTGAACTACCCCACGATCCAGAGATCTTTACTGCTGATCTGGCATTGCTTGAGGATCAGGCTCTCGCGGAGAGGACCTCAAGGACCGTCGCAACGTTTGCCGACAGGTCAGTCATCGCATCCAGCACCAACCGGTGATCGGGCCACGAGGCGAACTCCTCCCGCAGCCGTTCCACCACCTCCCACGTCGGCTCAGAAAAGCCCTCGATCCCCCGGGACCGGTTCTCCAATCGACGGCGGTGCACCACCGGATCCGAACACACCACCTCGATGAACACCAGCGGCACACCATGATGATGCGCCAGCGACCGCCACTGTCCCCGCGCCGCCTCCACGGCGTTGACCGCATCGACGATCACGGTTTGGCCCATACCGAGCACACCATCGGCCACCGCCTCGGCCACGACATACGCCGCCAGGCCCGTGGGCTGGTCACGGGCCACCCCCGCACGCCACATCGCCGCCTCGATCGGGTCCACGGACACGACCGGAGCAGTCAGCTTGCGCCCCAACGCCTCGGCGACCGAACTCTTCCCCGCACCGGGCAGCCCCGCCATCGCGATCAACATGACGACACCCTCGCACGCCCGACCGAACCGACCAGCCATCAACGCCAGAACGGCACAGACATCCCCATCCCGAGTCATCAAGTCACGCGACGACATCCACAGGAATTGACAATTACTCCCTCCGCGCCGAGTTGCGGAAACTCAAGCGTCCGTCCCACGTCACCCACTGTGCTCAGTTCCGGGATCGCCCGGCCTGGGACCTTGAGCACCGGATGACAGCACGGGCGCTTCGATCCACCGCCCAACGCATCTAAGCCCTGCAAACCGAAGCCAAGGATCTTGAGAGGAAGATCCTCACGCTGGTCAGAGCGTCCGCTCCAGAGCTCTTCGACCTGCTCGGCGTCGGGCCGATCACTGCAGCTCAGATCCTGGTCACATGGCCCCATCAGGGCAGGTTCCGCTCAGAAGCCGCCTTCGCGTCTTTTGCCAGCGTCTCGCCGATCCCTATGTCTTCCGGGCTCACCAACCGACACCGACTCAATCGCAGTGGAGACCGGCACCTCAACCGGGCCATGCACACCATCACCCTGATCTGATCCCGTATACGGCTCGCCCCCGCCACGAAGACGTACATCGCCCGCAGAATTACCGAGGGGGAAGACCTCCCGCGACGCACAGCGATGCCTCAAGCACACCATCTGTCGTCAGATCTTCAAGATTCTTGAACGGACTGACCGAACCAAGATCGGGAGCATTGAGGAACTCGATCAAGCCGCTTGACACGACATAGCAGCCTCGGGGCTGACGGCGGATGGATACGCGGACATCGAAGGCCACAACTGGCAGCTCGGTTGACGGCAGTGATGGCTTCCTGATCGCTCAGGGGCCCGCAGCTCGAGAGAGTCGGGGCACTCGCGTTCAGGAAGTCGGGGCATCCTCGTCCTCGTCCAGGAGGTTGAACAGGTCAAGACCGGCGGCGGAGTCGCGTGCCGCCAGCAGTCCTTCTGCGGCCGAGGCGGCGCGCGGACCCTCGGGAATGAGGGAGAGCACCTCGTGCTGGGCGCGCGTCCCCACAGCCTGTACGTCGTAGTCGTCCGGGGCGTCAAAGAAGGCGAGGGCCGCCGCTGCCAGGACCCCCGGAACGTCGTTCCGGTTGGTACGCAGCCCGGCGCGGAGTCTGAGGCGGGCCTCTGTGAGTTGTGCGGCGTCACGCAGGCCGATGAGTGAGGTCAGACGGGCTCCGCCGAGTTCCCGGAAACCGGCGTCGATCAGCGCGTTCACCACGGCCGATGCCTCCTCGTCGTACGGGTTGGAAGCCTCCGGCTTCTCCAGCACCTCCGGCGGGGCAGCGGTACCGGCCGTGAGCAGGGCAGCCCGGCAGACCAGCAGGCGCAGCCGGGGCGGTGGGTAGTCCCCGGCGCTCTGCCCGGTGCCGGGCAGAGCGGCGAGTGTGTCGGCCAGTGTTCGCACATACGCTTCGCCGCAGGCCAGCGTTGCGCACACGTCCGCGAACACCTCACCGAGCCAGGGTTCCCATACCTTTTCTCGCTCCCCGGCGAGCCCCGCGTCCTCCCGCAGGCGCGTTCGAAGGGGCTGGCCCAGATCGAAGTCGTCCTCGATGTGGTGACCGGCCTCGTGGGCGACGGCGAGCATGGCCGGAAGGTGATGACTTGCGGACCAGGGGATCCCGATGACCGGGAACGGGAGATACCGGCTCGCCCTGCGCCCGGCCAGGGTGCGCTGTCTTCCGGAGGTCAGGAGCTCCTCGAAGTCGCTGCCTCGGGCCGTGGCGAAGGGTACGGGGTGCCGGCTGAGGAAGGTGAGCGGCGGTTCCCTGAGCGCCGGCCGGACGGTCGCTGCGGCTTGGCGTACGGGGTCGTAGACCGACCACGCCAGTTCGTCAGCCACGCCCAGAAACCGCTGGTAGTAGGGGATGAGACGTACGGTCAACTTGGTGCGGAAGAAGTCCCACAAGTGATGCAGATCGAGGACGAGTTCGGACGCCTTCCGGTGCCGTTCGGCGACGGGCAGGTTCCTGAGCTGCTCAAGTGCCCCCGCTATGATCCGTACCGCGCTCTCGATCTGCGACTGGTGCTTCTCCAGTGGCCCCCGAGCCCTGGCGGCCTCCGCCCAGTCGGCCAGTTCCTCCTCGAACCCGTTCAGGAGGTGTTCTACCTCGGCCTCGCGGCGGGCTTGGGCGCCCGCGGTCTGCGGGAGGCCGCCCGTCATGAGCGGGTCGGATTCTCTGCGGGAGAACCGGATTCGGAGATTTCGGAGATGCGGAGGGCGGCCGGGCTGGCGAACAGCGAGACGCAATGCTGTTCGAGGATGTCCTCTCCCCAGCGGGTGTCGTGGGTGGGCCGGTCGGCGGAACGGCGCAGATCCGCGTACAGGCGCAGGAGGGGCGAGTCCGCCCGGACCGTCCGCGCCACCCGGTCCACCTGCGGCTTTCCCGTGCCGCGCAGTAGTCCGACACCGAGCACGGCGGGGACGTGCCCCGAGGCGAAGAGGGTCGCCGCGAACAGGTTGCGCAGCACCAACTGGAGGGGGATGTCGGCTGGCGAGCCGGGACGGGGTGGGTCGAGCACCACCAAGGGCTGCGTGCCCGGTTCGAACCGCCGTAGCCACCGCACGAGATGGTCCGGGTCGAGGTCCGCTCCCAGCGCCGTACGGCTGAGCCGTTCGCCGTGGCTCAGCTCCGTCGCGGACAGATCGAAGCAGGGGGTCGTGCCGCCGATCAGACGCAGCGGGGCACTCACGTGGAGGACGGCGGGGGGTGCCTGCAGTTTCGGCAGACCCTGCCGCGAACGGATCTCCTGGGGTACCAGGCCGTGTGCCTTGTAGGCGCCGAGCACGGAACGGGAGGAAGGGGAACCGGACGAGGCGTACGAGCTGTTGTCGTACGGCGGGTCGCAGACCAGCACGACGGCCTGTGGCCCGGACCGCGCCCTCGCCCGCTCACGTGACTTCCGTACGAGCTGAAGCACTACGGCTGACGCCGCCCCGGACATCAGACCGACGGAAGCAGCCGCACCCACAGCGGCGCCCAAAGCCACTTTGGAGAGCGAGCCCCACACGCCGTCCGTCACCAGGTCGGTGTTCAGGCGTGCGTTGAGCGCTGCCTGGACGGCCCGGACGTCGACGGCCTCCGCAGCCTCAGGCACGGTCCGGAACAGGGCCAAGGGCCTGTCGCGGAAGGCGAGTTCCCAGGGGAACGCGTGCGGCAGGGGCTGGTCCGCCTGGATCTGGATCGTGCCGACCGGTGGCGTCCCCCGGGAGTGCTGTCGCAGGGAACCGGCGTTCGCGACCGTGACGTCCCGCCAGTTGGCGGCCAGGACCTGGGCCGTGTGCAGCGGGGCGCTGGTCACCCGGAACGCGGGGTCGACCCGGTACACGTCCTCGTGCTCCGACGAGGCGCCGAGGGTCGAGTCCGGGGCGGGCCGAGCCGAGGGTTCCGGGCGGTAGCCGAGGGCCGCCGACATACGGTCCGCGGCCCCGAGGGTCGACTCGTCGGCGTTGAGGAAGCCGATCGACCGCACGATGTACTGGGCCCACAGAGACGGCCGTTGCACCTCACTCAGGTACTCGGATGCCTCGTTCAACAGCGCGCGTTTGGGCTCGGCTTCGCTTTCCGTGAGGGCCAGCATCCAGTGCGACGTCGCACTGAGGAGGGGGGACGTCGTGCCGGACAGGTCGCGCAGGGAGCGGCTCAGCCTGCGTGACGCGAGCCCGTTGAAGCGGATCTGGGCCTGGGCCCAACGCCACTTGGCCAACGGCTCGTCGTCACCGGCCGACTCACACAACGCGGAGTGCGCCCCCGTCATAAGGCGGGTGGCCTCCTCGTGGCGCCCCGACACCCGCTCGAATTCCGCAAGCAGGATCAGGCGCACCTGGTAGTCGACGTCGTCGGAGTCCCCATCGGTTAGATCTGCGAACAACGGCCGGACCAGGTCGAGTTGGCGCAGCGGTTCGCCCTCGGGCGTGGCGCACCGGTGCAGTCTAGTGAGTGCGGACAGGCGCACCTCCGGCGGTTGTACGTTGGACAGTGCCTCTACCAGAGCGATGGCGCGGGCGGGATCGGGGTCGGCGAGTACGGCAGGCACCCCACCGTCGAGCAGGTCCTTGGAGGACCTCCACGGCACGTGGAACAGGGAGGGGTCGCGTACGTCATAACCCCGGAGGGCGAGATCGTGCCACAACAGGGCCGAGTGGACAGCGTGTTCGCCGTTGGTGTCCACGGTCCGCAGTCGGTCGAGGGTCTGGGCTGCCCGGTGGAGGTCGCCGACACTCCAGGCGAGGAAGCGGGCGTACAAGAGCAGGGACAGAGGATGACCGTCCGGATGGCCCAGGTCACTCCAGAGTGCGGCCGACCGGGCGAACGAGCGTTCCGCGGCGTCCACCGACAGAACCGCGCCCTCGTACACTCCGCGCTGCACGGCGTTCTCGGCCAAGTGCCGGTATCGGGTGGCGTCGTCAATGCCCGACAGGGCGAATTCCTCCGCCCTGTCCAGCGCGTCCAGGGCTCGGTGCGAGCGGCCCATCAGGTCCTGGGCCGCTGCCTCCCGCTGGTATGCGTCCATGCGTTCGTCGGCCGACAGCGAACTCGGATTAATCGAACGCAGCGCCTGTAGTGACGCGTTGGGGGAGAAAGTCAAAAACTGAGTGTGCGCCAAGGTCAGCAGGGCCGCGCCACGGACCGAAGGGACCGGCTTGACGGTGGCTTCCGGGAACTCGTCCGCCGAAGTCACCTGTCGGCGTAGTTCGAGGGACTCGTCGATGCGTCCCATGTCCTCCAGGGTCTGCGCAAGTTCCAGCGAAATACGGGCCTCGCTCTCCGCGTCGCCTCTGGAACGTGCCTCCAGAATGGCCCCATGGTAGGTATCTTCGGCCTCCGGGTCGTTCAACTGGGTCTGGATGCGCGACAGAAGCAGTCGCAGAGCCTCACGGAACTCGTGGTCCTGCTCGGTTCTCAACGCGGATCGGGCCAGCTCGCCAGCCTCGGCCAGCCGGCCCCGGCCGAACAGGACGAGTGCCCGGAGATAGGTTTCCCGCCCGCTTGGCGGAATGGGCTCGGGCGACTGCGCCCTGAGCTCGTCGACGAGCGCGAGTCGGCGTTCAACCTCGTTCCAGGCAGGATCCGAGGGGTTCACCGTGGGCCTGCCCAGGTACCTGTGCACAACCGCCGCTGCCACGGTGAGATGCGCCAGGATGACCGCCGTACGGCTGATCAGCGGCTTACCGCTCCGGCGCAGTCTGGGCTGTCCCTCCTCTAGGTACTCCTCGCCGAGTACCTCCTCGGCGAGTTCCCTGACGCTCTCGGGTGAGTCCAACTCGCTCGCCTTGACGAAGTCCTCGGCCAGAATGCGCTCCGCCCGGAGGTGGCCTCCCTGAAACCGGTGATACGTCGCCTCCTTGTTGTACGTCACCCACTGCTCCGGACGCGCCTCGGCCAACTCGTGGAAGTGAGCGAGAAAGGCGTTGTGCAACCCGTCGAACACAC
Source organism: Streptomyces massasporeus (assembly GCF_014648995.1). GTDB lineage: Bacteria > Actinomycetota > Actinomycetes > Streptomycetales > Streptomycetaceae > Streptomyces > Streptomyces massasporeus. Next base: position 936,831 of record NZ_BMSE01000001.1, read on the forward strand.
GATGGCCGGAGATCAGCATCCGCATCGGTGCCAGGACGTTGGCGTGGAAGACGACGGTGTTGTCGTCCCCCGGATGCCGTGACACCCAGGAGGACTTGGCCGCGTAGTCGAGGAGCCGTTGCCAGGATTGCTCCAGTTCCTCGTCGGTGGGCTCGGTCGGGGCGGTGGGGAAGACGTCGTCGCTGCCGCGCAGATGGTGGTCGTCCAGGCGCGGGTCGTCGGCGTCGGAACTGGCGGTGATGCCCTTGACCAGCCAGGGACGCATGACAGTGAAAACGTCCTCTTTACGCAGCCGCCGCGGGATCACGCCATAGCGCAGCAGCCAGCGCACCGCAGGATCGTCAATGCGCTTGACTACCCGGTCGATGAGATACCGGACGTGCGGCTCGTCGCACGCGGCGAGTTCGGCAGCGGTGATGTCCGGGTCCTGCTCGATGACGTCCGCGAGGAGGGCCAGTGTGAAGGGAAGCCCTTGTGCCTTGTGGACGGCGACGCGCACCAACTCTCCGCCGCCGATGCCACGGACGTCCGTCAGATAGGTCCGGGCCTGTGCCTTGGTGAAGGGGCGGACCCTGATGTGCTTGAGCTGCTTCCTCGGGAAGGCCTTCAACGCCTGGGGGACGCGGGTGCGCAGGTCGTAGCGGCCGGCCAAGACGAGACGCAGGGACGGGCAGGCCTTGAGCAGGTCGGCGAGAAGCCGCAGGAGACGCTCCGCCTCGGTGTGGCCGTGCAGGAGCAGTTCTTCGAGCGTGTCGACGACGAGTACGGCGGGACGGTCGACGACGGCCAGGTTCAGCCGGTCGGCGAAGGCGGCGAGGAGGTCCGCCTCGATCGCGTCGCTGTCGAGACTGTCGAGGGTGCCAGCGACTTCGCGGCCGGATTCGGAGGGCATGCGGTCGAGGAGAATCCGGTAGACGCCGTAGCCGCTGGTGAGCGACTCGAAGGGGCGGCCGGGCAGGCGGCGGCCGAACTGTTCGGCCAACTCCAGGAGCAGCAGCCAAGGGTGGCGGCCCACCGTGTGGGGGTTGACGACGTCGAAGTCGATGCGGGCGCACGGCACGTCACGCGGTGCGGGCACGCAGTGACGGGCGACGAGCCAGCGCAGTTGCATGGTCTTGCCGGCGCCGCCGGGGGCGTACAACTGCCACACTCGGTGCTTGCCGTCGAGGAGTTGTTCGGCTTCGTCGACGAGTCCGGCGGGCTGGAGGAACTGTGCGGAGCGGGCGTAGTCGGCGGACCAGTGGTCGCGGGCGCGCACGTATCCGGCGCTCTCCAGGCCGAGTTCGGAGACCTCCGGGCTGAGGAAAGGGAGCCGGTCGGGGTCGCCGAGTGCTTCGACGAGGTCCTGGCAGGTGGCGAAGTCGCGGCGCCGGTCCGCTGCGGTGAACCGTTCTCGGAACAGGGCCAGGGCCTCGTCGCAGGAGGGCAGCAGCAGGTGACGTACGGCTTCGGTGTGGTCGCCCGTCGCCAGTCGGTGGTCGGCGATCTCGCGTTCCAGGCGCAGGAGTTCGTCGGGCAGCGCGTCGCTGCGGGTGCCGATCCAGTCGAGGAAGTAGGAGGTGCGGTCGGGCTCGGAGAGGGTGTACGTCCGTGGTGTGCCGCCCGCCGGTCGCACCACGCGCTCCTCGACCAACTCGCTGAGGGTGGGCAGGTCGCCGGGTCCGCGTTCCGCCGCGGCGGGGCCGAGGACGTTCTCGTACAGAGGCTCGTCGAAGGTGCGGGCCACGGCGCAGGCGCGGAGTGCGGGCGCCCAGTCGGGCGGGCGGACGGAGCGGGCGATGTCCTCCAGGCTCTCGCCTGCGGCGAGTCGGCGGGTGAGATCCGCCAGGGGGTCGGTCATCGGAGCCCCTGCGCCTTGGCCCGGCGCCAGGCCGGCACGATCCCGGTGAGGTAGTCGAAGATCTCGACACCGAAGTACGGGCCCTGGAGCCCATGCACATTCTCCAGAAACTGCTCGATCCCGTCGTCGGGCACGACGCCCAGACGCCGCCCGTAAGCCCGGGTGAGCCGCATGAACTGGGCGCTGTCGAAGTCGCAGACGCTCACCCGGCCCAGCATGTGGGAGTCGGCATCCGGCAGCACCCCGTTGAGCCACGGGTCGGGGGCGACGACGATGAGCCGCAGGGACGAGGCGTCGTTGTAGGCGATCGGCCGCACCAGCCACTTGTACAGGACGTCGGTGAAGGCTCCCGGCATGATGCTCTCGGCGTGGTCGAGCGCGACGACCAGGGGCCGTCCGCCGGTCGAGGTGCGCAGTGCGTCGAGGAACGCCTCGATGATGCCTTCCTTGCGCTTGTCGTAGGGGTCCGCGATCTCGTCGTCGAAGGGGCGCCACTCGTCCTCGGCCGGCAACAGGTCACCGCTCGGCGGGGTGGCCGCGCCGGTCAGGTGGTTGAGTACGGCGTTGAAGGTGCCGAAGGCGGTCTCCGGCAGTCGGCACAGTTGCTCGGGACTGGTCGCCTCCTGCCGGATCAGGCGCAGGACGGAGAGCCAGTCCTTGTTCCGGGCGGGCGGGTTGACGGCCGGAGTTCCGGGCGGCGGGCTCAGCGGGGTGTTGAGGTTGACCGAGACGACGTGGTGTCCGCGCAAGAACCAAGTGATGAGGCACCAGTTGGTGAGCCAGGTCTTGCCGGTCTTGGGGCTGTTGGTCTGCGAGTAGCCGCCGATGGCCAGCACCGGGCGTTCCCTTTCGCGGGGCGCGGGGATCGGGTTGTCCAGGGTCCACCAGGCTTCCCGGCGTTCGCCGGAGCGGCCCACGAAGCGTTCCAGTTCGACGTACTGCTTGCAGTGGTCGATGTCGCGGAGCGAGGAGTCGGGTGGCAACACGCAGTCGATGCTGAGTACTTGGCCCGGGGCGTATCGGGTGAGGAGAACGGGCAGCGCCCAGGAACCGGGGTTCCTCGCCAGACCGGCGAGGTGGGAGCGGGTGTCGGCGACCGCTTTGTCCAGGGGGTGTGAACTGCCCAGCTGCTCGTAAAACTTCGTGGAGAAGGCGACCGCCGCGTCCGAGGCGATGTCGCCTTGCATCGACACCACTGCCCTGGTTCCCGCGTCCAGGAAGGCCTGCGCCATACCGCCGATCCAGTCCGCGGGGTCGGCCTTTCCCGCGTGGCAGGCGTTGAGCACGACCAGCATCGGCGTCCAGTCGGCGATGTTCGCGAGGTCGGCGACCCCCTCCGCAGTCAGCTCCGCCCCCTCCGAACCGTCACGGGCCGCCGCCAGGACGAGTACGGGGCTGCCCGCACCGGGGCGTGGCATGCCATGGCCGATGAAGTGAACGATGTGGGGCCGCAACCCCTTGATGTGGAGGCCCAGTTCGGTCACATCACTGGGCGCATCGAGCACCTCCAGATAGGTGCGGCCCGGGGAGCGCTCCAAGGCGCCCGAAAGCGCGGCTAGTTCCTGTTCGGCCAGGAGGCGGTCGTCCTGGGGCGGGCTACACACGACGACGAGAACTCGCAGAGGGCCGAGTTCTCTCGGCTCGGCGCTCGGCGGATCGTCGGGGCAGCCGCGTCTCCATCGCAATTCGGACCGCCGCCACAGCCACTGATCCTGGTGGCGCAGCAACTCCCAGGGCAACGACCGTAGTTCGGGCGGGTCGATCTCGATGCGCACGCGCAGCGGTGGGCCGGCTGCCGCGTGCCTTCGCAATTCGGCCCAGTGTGCGGCCAACTCCCCTCCGAGCAGTGCCGCGTACAGCCGCTCGCCCGCCTGTTCACGGTCCCGGTCGCCCACGCCCCGGTCGAAGACCTTGGTGAGGCCCTCGGTCGAGCCCAGTTCGCCCAGCGGGGCCGAGGCGGTTAGGGTTCCGTCCATCAGGAGCTGGACGGAATACCCTGACGCGGGGGCCGGGTTGGCCAGTACTCGCAGTGCCACCTCGGCAGGAGCCACGGCCTCCGGCGTGCCGTCGGTCATGGCGCACCTGGGAGCTGCTCGTCGGAGAGGACGACGGGGGGAGGCTGCTCGTCCGACGTCACCGTTTCGAGTACGCTGGCCGGATCGTCGTAGGCCTCTTCCAGCAGTACGGGCGGAACGGGTACGGGAGCCGCGCCCCGGCCCGGCTGACGGGGTCCGTAGTCCTTCTCGACCTTGCCGAACCAGGTCTTGCGCAGGCGGACGACCCGGAAGAAGGGGGCGGTGTCGGTGCCGAGCCATTTCAGGCCGAGTCGGCGGCGCCAGGCGACACTCGTCCGGCCCGCGAGGTCGGCCAGGCCCAGCTGGGCCTGGCCCGCGCCCGCTTGGAGGCGCAGCTCGACGGAGGCTCCGCTCTCTGCGGCGGTCAGGACGATGCCGGAGTCGGCGGCGACCACGTCGGTCACGGCGAGCAGCGTGTCGTCCCAGTCGTCCCAGCCGCGCTGCACCAGCGCGGCGGCGAGGGCTCGTACGTCGGCGACGCCGGTCTCGGTCAACCCGCGATAGACGATGAGGGCGCTGTTGCCCTTCTCGAATGTGACCCGCGCTCCGAAATCAGCGACCGCCAGCGCCGCGAGGCCATCCATGGCGACTCCGGCCGCCTTGAACTGGAGGGACACGGAGCCCTGGGTGTCATAGGTGTAGTCGTTGTGCGGTGTGCCGGGGCGCGGGACGAACGGGATGCCCCGCTCCCCCAGGGTCCCGGCGGTACGGACCTTGCCGTCCACGTTCTCCAGGACTTGGCCCACCTCGACCCGCCCGGACAAGGGCCAGCAGACCCACCAGCCCTTCCACACGTCGTCGACGGCGTGGCGGTACAACTCGTACGAGTCTTTCATGTCTTTCCCCCGTGAGGTGCCCGTGCTGTTCTCGCAGCGTACTGCGGGGCGTGCCCGATAGTGACCGCTCCGGGCACACCGATCGCGTTTCCCGGGCGGGTGCGAGGTTCCCCCACTGTGCGAGGGCCTTGATCAGCTGGTCAAGAGGGGGTGACGAGGGTTCAGGTTCGCTCGTTCGGCCGCTGCCTGTTCGGCGTAATGCTTCTCCTCGAACTCGATCGGGCTGAGGTAACCGAGCCGTTGCTGGATGCGACGACTGTCATTGAACCCGTCGATGTACTCGAAGAGTGCGAGGTTCGCCTCGGTCTTGGTCACGAAGACACGACCTCGGACGCACTCCGTCTTGATTAGAATCCACAGATTCTCCGCGAGGGCGTTATCGTACGAGTCTCCGATAGACCTCATGGTTGTCCCAATTCCCGCTCGTACCGTGCAAGTTGTGAGCATGCCACCCTGACAGCCGTGGTCGGAGTGATGGATGAGCTTGCCGGGCTCGACCTCGCGGGAGGCGAGGGCGTACCCCAGACTGGACAGCACCAGGTCGGCGTCCGCGCGGGCCGAGGTCTCCCAGGCCACCACACGCCGCGAGAACGCGTCGCGGATCGCGGAGAGCCACAACGGCCTCTCACCGGTGGCGATCATCGTCAGGTCGGTGATTCACAGCAGGTTCAGCGCCGGTGCGGTGAAGTCCCGGTCGACCAGGTCCGGAGCGAGCGTGGCCTTCGGGTCGCGGCGTGTAAAGCCGCCCCGGCGCGAGCTGACGCCCGCCAGTTCGGCCTCGCGCATCAGTCGCTCGACCCGCTTTCGTCCGACCCGGATTCCTTCGCGCTTGAGGATAGCGTGGACGCGCGGCAAGCCGTAGATCCCGCCGGAATGGGTGTGGATCCGCCTGATCTGCCTGGTCAGCTCGACGTCGCGGCGGCGGTGTTTGCACGGCTCGTGCTCGGCGCCAACGGTAGTAGGTGGAGGAGGGAATGGATAGTTCCCCACGGTGCAGAGGCGGAGGCTCCTCCAGAGAGAATCTAATGGGGGCTGCACGCCGCCAAATCGTTGAGGACAGCGTTGACCGTGGACCAACAAAGGTCGGCTGTATCGAAGTCTGCACTGTGTTTGGCTCGTTTCTCCGCGAGAGGATGAACCAGGTTGCGGTAGGTCCGCAGCAGGTCCGAGGCCATTTTCGCGTCCTGGTCGATCCACCGATTGGTGTGGGCGTGCTGGATGAGGTCCTGCAGCCGGGTATCGCGGGCGGGCCTTGGCAACGGCACAGTTGCGGACCTGACGTCGGCCGCGTGGACGAGGACGCCTTCGAGGAGGCTTCCGAGCATGATGACTGCGGAGGTGTAGGCGCCGTGTTCTTGGCAGATACGGGCTTCGTCGAGGCGTAGCTGAACGGCGCGGGCCAGGTCAGGGTCGGAGACGATGTCGGTGATGGCCACCTTCAGCTCTACGCGCTGGGGGCGAGGGGGTTCATCGGGATCGTACTCGATGAGGAAGGGCTGGCCCTTGCGGTAGTCGACGCGGCAGCCTTCAAGTGCCAGGACTTCCTGGAGGCGTTGGACGACGGCGTCGTAGTCGCCGGGTTGTTGTTGGTATTCCCGCCGGTCGGCCAGGCGCAGGATGACACGCTCGGTGTCTCCTGCCTGGTCTTCGTGCCGTTCGCGCAGGATGGTGTGGACCCAGCGGTGGCGCGGGCTGCCGTCGTGGTCGGGGACGTCTTCCCAGCCGGCCCGGCGGAGGAATTGAGCGAGTTCCCAGCCGGCTCGGCGTTTCATGCCCGGCTCGTCACCGCAGATCAGGGCGGCGAGTTCTTCGAGCGTGCTGTCGTCGAAGTTGTCCATGTCAGTGTCCCTCGCTGTCTTCGTCCGGCTCGCCGTCGTAGGGGTCCGCGTCTTCGTCGGGCTCGGCCTCGGCTAGGCCGACTGGAGTCCAGGTCAGGTCTGTCAGCGCATCGTCCACGGATGTCTCTCGGACAGTGCGCGGGTGGATGCCCAGCTCGGTCAGGCGTTCCCACAGAGGTTCCAGGGCCTCTTCGGGTGAGAGGGCGAAGGCGCTGCTGCGTACGCGCCAGAACGACCAGCCAGCACGCCGAAGCTCCCGCTCGCGCTCGGCGTCGTCTTGGATCTGCTGCGGGGTGGAGTGGTAGGGGCTGCCGTCGCACTCCACTGCGAGGCGTCCGTGGCCTCCCGTGACGACGAGGTCGATGCGTTTTCCGTTGACTTCCCACTGGGGCACCACGTCGTAGCCGCGTTCCTTGATGCGCAAGAAGACACGCTGCTCGAAGAGTGAGTCGAAGGGCGCGCAGCGTCGGTCTGCGCTGACGTTGGTGGGCTGGTGGGGGTGTGTGTAGGGCGGCGGCGGGCTCACCATGTAGGTGAGCAGGGAACGTCGCAGGTCCTTGCTGCTGAGCTGGTCGACAGTCAGGGAGTGGAAGAGCCACATCTGGTCGCGGGCCCGGCTGGCGGCCACGTTGAAGCGTCGTTCGTGGTGCCGGCCAGTCGCGGCGATGGCGTTGGCGCCGTCGACGACCATCGACAGCAGAATGACGTCACGCTGGTCTCCCTGGAACTGCTCGGGTGTGCCGACCAGGATGCTGTGGCGTTCGCGAGCCGACACGTCGATGCGCTGGTCGACGAGGTTCTCTACCAGTCGTGTCTGGTCGCCGTGGCGCAGGATGATCACGCCGATACTGCGGTCGGCGTAGGCGGGTTCCTGGGTGAGGCGGTGCAGTTCGTTGACGACGGCCTCTGCCTCCGGCCGGTTGATGAGTTTGTCCCGGCGTCCTTCGCAGTGGCCTTCGGGCACATGGACGACCTTCAGCGGCGGGAGGCGGTCGGAGCCGTGCTGACGCAGCAGGACGAGCTGATTGTCGGGATAGAACTGCATGGAGGACCATTTGATGATCTCCGGCATGCACCGGAAGTGCTCGGTGAGACGGATCACTTCGGTGAAGCGGGACTGCAGCAGTTCGTACAGGTTGGACTTGGGGTCGAAGCCTTCGCGCTGCCAGGGTTCGAGGCCGGCCATGCGTTCGTCAAAGATCTGGGTGATTCGATCGTGCTTGCTGCCGCTGTAGAACGGGGCGCACTGCCGGTCGTCTCCGACGACGATGATGCGCGGCGCAAGCCAGAGCAACAGCAGGCCGTCCAGCCCTACTTGGCTTGCTTCATCGACGATGACGACGTCGAAGGAGTCCGGTTCGGGGCTGATCGTTTCCGCTACACGGTTCAGCGGCATGATCCACGCCGGTACAGCCCCTTGCGCTGTCTGCATGGCTGAGCGCGCGTGGCGCTGGTGGCGTTTGCCGTACTCGGTGGTTCCCTGGCCTGCGTTGGCTACGGCGCTGGCGTAGGCAGCCAGGGCTTGTTTGTGTTTGGTGGTCATGCGGCTGACGCAGTGATGTGCTGCGCGGTCGCAAACCAGTTGTTCCACGAGGTCGTGCAGTCGGGCTTCGAGCTGGGCCAGTTCGCCTTCGAGGTGCTCTTCGCGTCCCTGGAGCAGGTGGGTGTCTAGGAATTCCTGGGCCTGCCGCCACGCCCAGGCCTGGGGCAGGACGGCGAACCGGGAGCGCCAGTGCGAGGCGAGGGGATCGCCGGCGAAGTCCTTGGCGAGATCGGGGTGGGCCTCGGCAAGGCTCTGGAAGAGTTTCCTGGTCTCGCGCCGGTCTGCCTCACGCTGGTATGCCGCCGCCGGTGCATCCACCGCCAGCGCGTAGGCCTGCGCATCACGGGCCGCTGCGGCATCCGCCGCGCGCTGGAGCTCTTCGACACCATGCGGGTGGGGTTGGGGAAGGCCTTTAAGGATCTCTTCGAAGCGCTGTGCTGCTGTCCTGATGTGCAGGAGTTGGCGAGCCTGGACCGTGGCCTGGCGGATGTCGCGCCACTGCTCGGCGGTGGTGACCGGTGTCTGGATGCCGTCGGCCAGAAGTGTTGCGTGGACCTGGCGGATGACCTCCACGCAGGTGTCGATGGCCTGCAGGACGACGGCCCTGTCCAGGAGTTCGGACGTCAGCAGTTCGGAGGTGTCCTGTCCGACGGCCGATCCGACTCCGGTCCACCGGCCGCGCAGGGTGCGGGCGTGGGCGCGCATTTCCAGATGCCGTACGACCGCAGTGATGTGCTCTCGGCCGGCTGGCGCCATGCCTTCTACCCGGCACTGTTCGAGGAGGAAGCGGGCTTGCTTGACGACAGCCGGCCGCGGCCATCGCGTGTTCAGTTTTCCGGTGCGCAGGACGTGCTGCTCCAGATTGCGGCCCGCGATCAGGAGCTCCTTCTCCTCGCTTTCGGAAAGGCGGGGGATCTCCACCTCCAGGAAGGAGGCGGCGGCTATCTCGTCATGGGTCTGCCGCGCACGGTGTGAGGCGTTTCGGATGCTGTCCCACAGTTGCTGCCATCGCTGGGCGATGCCGTCCTGCAGGGCGCGTGTGGACCAGGTGTCCGCCTGCCAGGAGGCGGGGTCCGCGGACAGCCCCACTCTCTGCAGGGCCTGCTGGGCTCGGTCGAGCAGCGCTTCCAACGCCGTGAGCCCCGCGTCACCATGGTCCGCCAGGGCCTGTGCCAGAGGTGTGACCGGCTCGGGGCCGAGAGCCTCCTCAGCTGCCTGGAGTTCCGTGATGCGGCGGGAAACCTCCGCCGGATCGGGCAGAGCAGCCGGGTCGGGGCAGTACTGAATGTGGGCGTCGAGGATGCCGGGGCCGTGGTGGGTGACGAGCAGCCACAGCCGCTGAGCTTCGTCCGTGGTCAAAGGCGGAACCTGTGCGGCCTGGGCATCCAGGGGCGGCAGCCACTGATACTCGGCTGCGCCCTGCTCCGCTGCCTGCACGATGTCGTCGAGCCGCCCCCGGTATCCGGGCGCGATCTCGGAGTGCACATACCACTCGACTTCACGTACCTGCCGCAGGCGGTCCCGGAGCTTGGCCTGCTCCGCCATGAGCTGGTGCCGCTGGGTCTGCTGGTCGTCAATGCGCTGCTGGAGGCGATCGAGGTTCGTGGTCGCGTTCAGGTGAGCCAAGGCTCCCAGTGACTGGCTCAGATCGGAGTTCCCGCCCTGCCACTGATCGCTCTGGATCACGCACATGCTGCGCAGCCCGGCTGGCAACTGGTCGCGCAGCACCTTCAGAGCCTGGCTCTTCGCGCTGGTGACCAGCACTCGCTTGCCGTCGGCGAGGAGCGCGGCGATCAGATTGCTGATGGTGTGTGTCTTTCCAGTGCCCGGCGGGCCCTGGACCACGACGCTGGTGTCGCGCTGCAGTCGGTCCAGGACATCACGCTGGGCGGCGTTGGTGACCATCGGGAACAGCGGATCCGGTCCCAGTGCCGGCGGCACGGAGCCACTCCTGCTACCCCAGGCTGTCCTGTGCTCCGGTTCGAGGTCATACAACAACTGCGCGAGCCCCAGAGGAGCTTGTGCTCCAGGACGTTTCAGCGCTCGGGCGATGCTCTCGTAGAAGCCGAGAACGGAGCGCTGGCCGTGTTCGCGCAGGATGAGTGCGGGCGCGTAATGCAGTGACCGCACCTGGGGTTCGGCGGTCAGATCGGGGTGCTGCCCGGTTGGGTCGAACGGGAGCACTCGGTCGACTCCGAAAGCACGCTGCGCCCACGAACGCACGGCTTGCGCCGCCCGGTCCGACAGCGGGTGGAAGGGGACGTCCTCGACAGCGGAGCGTACGACCCCCAGCAGCTCCGACGTGTAGCCGTCGGACTCACTGAGGAAGTCGGTGTCTTCCAGACGGCCGGGATGCTCCGGCACCAGAGAAACGGTCACGTTGATCGATGCCGGTTCCACGGTGAGAGTCACCGGTGTTGTCACGATGTGCCGACGGACCCGGGCCGAGGGACGATCGGCCCCGAGTTGCAACAGGCCTACGGCCAGGACCACTTCGAATGTGTCACTGTCCTGCTCGACCTTCTTGGCCATCCGGTACAGCTGCTGGTGCAGTCGCCGCTGCGGCTCGGCCGCCAGCTCTTCCCGCGACCACCGGATCCACTTGGCAGCCCAGGTCTCGTACGCCTTGCGTTCCTCGGAGGTGCCGCTCTCTAGCGCCAGCTGGTCTTCCTCCCCACTGGCCTGGAGGCCGTCGGCCAGTAGAGGGTCATTCGACGTGTCGTCAATCAGTCCGGGAGGCTGCGGATCAGCCATGGCGGCGGCCTCGGCGGACACCCTGCCATGCAATATCGCCGGCAGCCGCGGTGCTTCCTTAGGCGGACGGTGCTTGACGACCATGATGCGAGGGTCGGCGTCCGCAGCACTCCGGACAGTCCCGTCGGGGGCATCCGTGAGCCACACCGTTTCCGGGTACTTGGCACAGTTCCGGATGGTCTTGGAGATGGCACCCCGCACCAGCTCCTGCAGACAGTCGATCAATACGCGAGTGTCGCGGACGGCTTTGGGATCGCTGCCATCACGTACTGCCGGGCGGGCCATCACATCCCCCAAACGCCTGCCACCGTGACAAGCCTTTCAGGATCCATGGCCGCTGCACGCCAGGCAATGTGATGGGACTCGCGCACAGCCATTTCCGGACATGAAGACGATCCGGTAAGGCTATGCGCCGAGTTCTGTACGCGGATGGACTTCTGCTTGCTCGTGGCAACGCCGACCGCGTGGGTCCTGAAGCAGGATTACTGGTCTGCCAGTGCGTCGGTATGTCAGGCTCCACCAGCAGGAGCTGGTTGGTTCTCGATCCATGCGAGCCCTCCGAGATCCAGTTGGTGCCGGGCGCGAGTGACGGCGACGTAGGCGAGACGGGCGTCCGTTTCGCTCACTGGTTCCGGGATCGGGCAGCCGCTGTCGTCCACTTGGTCGCTGTCCGGCGGCGGAGGAAAGTCGTCGGCGATTCTGACCCCGAGCCACTCACGGCCTTTTGCCTTGTGCGCGGTTGAGACCGTGACCTCGGCCTTGCCTTCGTCGGTCAGAGCGTCGACGGCGGCGATGATGGCTTCGGGTCCGTGGGTGTCGACAAGTTCGACGAACGGCTGGAGATCTCGGCCTGCGGGATCGTATTCCGCGTACTCCTGCAACTCACCCCATGAGGCGAAGAGAACCAGTTCGGGATGGGATGTGCGGCGGCCGTCTTTGAGGTCCCGGGCGGCGAGCGCCAATGCGATGAGTGTCTGTCCGCCCCGGGTGAGTGCGACCCGACGGCCTGCCTCCAGCAGTCTCATGACCTCGGTCACGGCGCCGATGTTGGTGCGGCACAGCACCGCGTCTGGGCTCGTGACCAGGCCGACCTTCGTTGGAATGGTGTCGGAACCTGTCAGCCGGATCGGCGCGTCGGTGAACGCGAGCCACCGGTTGGCCTGTTCGGCGAGGAGCGGGCCGAAGCGGAAGGAGCGGGTCAAAGTGAGGTGAATGGCATCGAAGCCTGTCATCACGTCCCGGGCTCCTCGCCACCCGTAGATGGCTTGGGCTGAGTCGCCGACCATGACCAGTTGGGCGTGCTCGCGTTGGGCGGCGAAGACCCGCTCCAGGACCGGGTTGGTGTCCTGGGCCTCGTCGAGGAGGAGGAAGTCGGCGTCGATCTTCGGCTCGGCAAGTGCCCACATCTTCAGGTAGTGATCGTGCTCGAAGCGGACTACGCCGTCTTCGGGATTCTGTAGATCCTTCCAGGCCTTAACGACGAACGGCATGACGACCTCGGCGAGTTGGGCACGCTCTGTCGGCGTGCCCAATCTGCGCAGAGCCGGAACGTGGTGGGGAGCCGGGGCTCTGTCAGCGGACTGGCAGAAGCGGGTGACGGTGCGCAACACCGTGTGGGACAGGGTCCGGTGACTGATCTCGTGATCACCAATGCGGACGGGGGATCTGACGCCCAGGGCCCGTCCGATCCGCCAGGCGGGCTGGCGCGGGCTGCTGAGCCGACGAGCGAACCGGTGGCCAACAGCTGCGAAAGCCGTGGCGTGAGCCGTCCTGCATTGCACGGAGCGCGGGAACCGGCTGGCGGCGGCGTCGGCAATGTCCTTGTTGAAGGCCAGATAGCGGCCTCGGCGTCCACTAGTCGCAGCCAGCAACGCGAGCGTGCTGGTCTTGCCAGTGCCGGCGCCGGCCTGCAGCACCAAGTGGTGGCCGTCCCGAAAGGTATCGACGGCATGGGCCTGCTCGTCTGTGGGCGTGTGCAACAAGAGCTCCGCGGTGTAGAAGGGTCAGGGGGTCGTGTGCGCGGCGCTTGGGCGCTGGTCGTCAGCGGCACACGAGGGACCCGACGGTGGGCGCCGGTGGTCGAGCAGGACGCGTGCCGCGCAGGCGAGGACGTCTTCGGGAGTGTGCTCGGCGAGGAGGTTTTGCAGCTGCACGGTCAGTTGCCGGGTGCGAGTCCGTGCTTCCCGTTCAACTGCTTCCACGACGGCTCGGGCGAGGAAATCTGCGGGCCTCTGCCCCCGAGCTGCTGCGGCCTGGTCGAGTACAGAGCGCATGGCGCGGGTGAACGCGACGTTGAGCAGGACCTGGCCCGCGGTGTCGGGATAATGGGTCGTCAAGACATCGATGGGCAGGAGCCGATCGAGTTCGTGGCGCAGGGATCGCAGCGCGCGTCCCGGTGACTTGGCCCGGTGCACGGCCATCAGGCGGGTGCGGTCCGTGTTCGTCGCCAGCGGAACCCTTCGGCAGGCGCTGTGCAGCTCTGCCGGGGTGACCGGCCTGGTCAGGATGAAGTCTACGGCGTGCTGTCTTCTCATCGCCGGACCGCTTTCTGGGCACCGCCGCCAGGATGCGGCCGCCGGCTGTGGGTGGGGAGGCCTCGGTGTACGTACGCGTGGTGGACGAGCGGGTCGAAGGGTTCCCAGTCCGTCAGGGCCAAGTCCGCAGTTGTGGGCGTGGCCGCGTGCTCAGGGCAGCGCTGCGTTCGCCAGCGAACCTGTTCGGCGTACGGCACAGAGCTCAGGTCGTACACGGCCATTACCTCGCCGGGCAGAGCCAGCTGTCCCTCGGTGGCCGTTGCGGGAACCAGTCTCCAGACACCCGCCGGGCCGTCGGAGGCGAGCAGCCTGAGGGTGCATCGGTCACGTCGTCGGGTCTGGGCCACGCACTGGATCTCACCCAGAGGGCGTGCGGCGACGTATCGGACGAACAGGATCTGGACGACGGGTCTGGCGGGTCGGCAGGGGGCCTCCGACTGCCGGGACGCTGGGTCCCCGGGTGCCGCTGGTGTGAAGCTTCCAACGTCCACCAGGCGACGTGTGTTCACGGCCAACGCCCGACGGAGCCTCGTCAGTTCGGGGGCTGCAACCGTGTCGGCGTTGCGGGCCGGGCAGACGCTGGCGTGGGGCAGTCGGCACCAGGCGCTGCCGTCTCCGGAAGGATACGCAAGGCCGGAGCTGACGTGCCAGCGATGGTCGGCGGGCACCGCGGCCGCGGACAACTCCTGCGGGTGCAGGCGGACGGGGCGGTACCGGACTCGCTGATACCACTCGACGGGATTGCCGCATTCGCGGCAGCGGTCGCGTTGGGCACAACGCAGAAGTTTGGTGGGGCTGTCGGGATCGACGCACAGTGAGCGTCGCGGGTGGGCAGGGGCCGGCCTGCTGTCCCGGCGGCACGGTACGGGTGAGGGGCGCATGGGCGCGAAGGTGCCAGCCCACACGCCGTAGAGCGACGCCCGGGCCGTAGACGTCCACCGAACAGCCCCATCAAGGGCGACACACGTTCGCATTAACGCTCAGGTGTTCCCATTGGGATGCCCAATCGGCTGAACAGTCGACAGACCCCAGACGGCTCGTTAGCCGCTCATCGGTTGCGGAGGTTCATGCCCGTGACACAGGGCGCCGAAGAGTTCATCGAGCGGGGTGCCCAGTGCGTGAGCGAGCGCGTGCCATGACTTGAGGGTGCCGATCGTGCGGCCCTGCTCGATCTCGATGAGGGTCCTTCTGGCCAGGCCACTGCGGGCGGCAAGCTCGTCGTAGGTCCATCCCCGCTCCGCGCGCAGCCGGGCCAGCTCCAGATGCAGAGCCTCGAAGTCCGGGTCGGGCGGGAAGATCGTCACCCACCCATCGGAAGGTGCAGACACCTGCCCTGTCAGTGCAGACCTCTGCCCTATTTTTACCCTTCAAGGACGGGGGCGAAGGGCAGAGGTCTGCACTAGCGTGTGCGCCCGACTCCAGTCCGGCAGAGGGCCGGCGCAGTGAACGACGGGAGGAAGACGCGCGCCATGAAGCTCTGCTTCGCACGTTCGGGAGTCCGGCGTACCTGGACGGTTGAGCTGCGCCCGCAGCCCGGCGGGCCGGTCCTCGTGTGCCGACAGTGCACGCACGGTGGGTGGCCGCTCGTCGGCTCCGCCGCTCGAGCTGAGCTCTTGGCCCACCTGGCCGCTCACGCCCGCCAAGATCCTCTCCCTGCACATCTACGGATCTGCCGGTGCCACGAGCGAGGCTGCCGCCAGCATCCCCGCCACCGCGGGTGCAACGGCCCGATCCGGCTCCTCCTCGTCCGTGAACGCGGCGGACGCCGCTGGCGCCTCTCCGACGCCTGTACAGCGTGTGCGGCGGCCACTACTCAGGCCGCCGTCGTCCCCGAAACGACCCTGGCCGTAGAGGCCACACCGTCCAGACGGGCGCGCGATCGACGCAGACGATGCCCGAGAGGGCCTGATAGCCAGACTCGGGTACGCGAGATGCTCAACTATCTCGCCACGGCACTTCCCGTGGAGACAGAAGCAGGCGCCCGCATGCTCGCCCTTCAGTGCGCACTACGTATGAACGACTCAGCGCAAGTCAGGCTGCCTTACGGCGTGCTGCGCAGCCTTCGCCTCCAATCTGCTGCGGACGCCTGGCGCGAACTCAACGAAACAGGACTGCTGCGCACACGCCACTCCGACCATCGCGCAATGGCAGTTCAAATGCTCGATGTTGGTCTACTCACCCAGTATCCGGCTCGGCCCGACCGGCTCCGCGCCGCCGACTGGGCGTTGCGCGCCGCCTGCTCTGCTCGCACCTCCAACCCGCTGCTACGCCTCGCCACCCTGTCTCTCGTCGTCCGGACTGCTCACACAAGCGATCACGGCGTCTCGGAGGCAGAGCAGGTGGCTCGAGAGTGCGGGGTACCTGCTACCGCTCTCCCCTCGCTACTGGAGCAGTTGGTCGCGGCAAAGGTTCTCATGACCTGGCAAGCGGCACTGGACACGGAAGAGGTGTCATGGAGGCTGGGCCCTAAAGGGCTGCATCCGCGACCAGCAGTCGAGGACACCAACTGAACGCCCGGGCCTGGCTGATCCATCACCCAAACCGTCTGGGACCCTCACCGCGGCGGAACACCGGTCTGATCGATGGGCGCCGCCGCGCCGTATTCGTACGCTTCGGCGACCCGGTCACCCCGTGACACGCCGACTTCACCGCGGACGTGATGACCGCGATCCCGCACCCCTCGGGCCACGGGCTGTACATCCCGAACATGAAGATCGCGGACCAGTGGGACCGGGCCGACCCTATCGCCCACACGCGGATGGCACTCAAGGCCATCGAGAAGGTCGTCTTCGCGCGTACGGTCCGGCTCCTGAAGCACTGGAACCGCACGCACAGCAAGCCGATGTGCAGCTGGAACATCAAGGCGCTGTGCCTGGACTGCCTCGACGAGCCCATGAGCATCGACGTACCGTCAGACCGCTCGTACGCGCGCATACTTCGTCGCTGGCGGCAGCCCGGCATGCCGCCACAGAACCCGCTAACCGAAGTGCTTGCCGCTCCCGCGCCACGCCCGGCGGTAGGCAGGCACACTGACAGCGCCTGCCTCCAGCACCGTCAGCGGCCTCGGACCTGTTTGGCCACTCCAGTGGTGTTGTACCGGTACCGGGCCATCTCCTCGGTCACTCCGTAGTGCTCGGCGATCTGCGCCGGCCCCCACTGGCGGCGGACTGCGCCGAGCAGCAGGGGGCGAGGAAGCATGAGTGTTCCGCCGAAGGCAGTGGCTTGTTCTTCCTCGTCGGGGCGGCAGGTCCTGAAGGGCATGCCATTGACTTCGCGGATCTCGGTGAGGTCATGCTTCAGGACGAGGTGGGAGAGCTCGTGGGCCACGTCGCTGGCCCTGCGCCCCGCGGTTCGGAGCGGGTTGGTGACGACGATGTTCCGGCCGGAGACCTGGAAGGTCGCGGCGGAGAACGCGTACGCCTGGACCCGTTCGAGTTCTTCGAGCCGGGCGCGGCTGACGAGCTTCTCGGCGCTGACGATCTTGACCTTGAGGTGGTCGGCGAGATCGTCGACGTTCAGGGCATCGGTGTCGCTGAGATCGAGTTCGCGGCGCAGTCGGAGGGCTTCTCGTTCGGCGTTGGCCTTGAAGCCTCGGGGGAGGGTCACAGTTCGCCTGCTTCGACGAGTCGTTCGAGTTCGGTGTTCATGTCGGTGAGCAAGGCAGCGAGCCGCTGGGGAACGCCAGGACGCAGCACCGAGGCAGCCCGGAGGTGGCAGGCGAGGGCGGGTACGGCGGGGACCGCCTCCTTCGCGAGGGCGTCGTAGAGGTCGCGCAGAACAGAGCTGATCTTGTTCGCCGCATCGTCGGTGAGCCGAGGGTCTGCGTGAAGGTGGGTGATGGCCTGGTCGAGGGGCGAAATCTGGCGGGTGGCGGTCGGGGTGAAGAAGCGGCTCGGGGAGACGCCGAGCCAGGCGCAGAGGCGGGTGAAGGTGGCGAGGTCGGGCTGGGCGCCGGCTTCGACCCGGGTGAGGGTGCTGAAGCTGACGCCCGCTTCGGCGGCGGCCTGCCGGAGAGAGAGGGGGCCGCGGTGTTCCTTCAGGAGGCGTCCGAGTTCGGCGATGTCGAACTGTTCGACAGCGTCCGGTCCTGTCGTTTCGGGGTCCGGGAGGGGGAGCTGGCTCCGGTCGGGGCTCATACCGGCAGCGTAGCGCGCAGCAATACGGCGATGAAGCTTGACTGCATCGCCCCAGGGTGATCACACTGGACTCACTGACGCTTTGCTGAATCAGCAGGGTGCTCCTGTACCACCCTCGAACGACTTAGGAGATCGGTATGCCCCAGCCCCACGAGATCAAGATCACGGTGACCTCCGCCCTCGCCGAGCACCCGTACCAGCACGACTACGACCCGCAGGCGACCTCCGCGAGCGTCCTGTCCGACACCCTCACCTCCTTCGGCTTCGCCAGCGACGGCACCACCCGCTACTACCTGTTCCACGCCGGGCACGAGGTCCCGCCCGAGACAACGGTGGGCGAGCTGGCCGGGCACGCCAAGGCCCTGCACCTGAAGCTGCGCACCGAGACCACTAACGGCTAGAGCCCGGGAGTCAGTCGTGGATCTCGAGAGCCGTCTGCGGCTGGCGGGCGACGTACCGGCGGTCGAGGAGTTCCTCTCCTCGACCGCCGGCCGCCTCCACAACCGCCACCAAGACCCAGACGGCCTGTTCTGGGCCGAGGTGCAACCCAACAACGGTGAGCGCGCAGCGTTCATCGCCCGGATCGAGTGGACGGTCTACCCGGACCGGCCGCCCTCCCTCGTCTTCGTCGAGGCGATCGGCGCCTTCGAAGCGGGAGCGCCCAGTGCCTGGCCGGGAGCGAACGGCTACCGCTACAGCTCCAACGACGTGTGCAAGCCGTTCACCGCCGAAGGCCAAGGGCTCCACCCCGAGTGGAGCAGCGGGCCGCACTCCTGGCGGAGCACCGGCAATCCCTTCCTGTACGTGGTGGAGAACGTACAGGACGACATCGATCGCGTTGACGGAAGGCGGGCCGGATGACTACCGACACGAGGAAGCTCGTGCTGCCGGCCAGCGCGCTCGACCCGGTAATCCAAGAGATTCAACGCCACGGGCTGGCCGACCAGGAGACCGGCGCGCTGTTGCTGACCGGGCAGTCGGACATGCACGTGCTGGTCGTGGCGGTGGCCGGGACGGCGGGGATCGTGCGAGGTCCGGGTCTGTTCACGGTGAGCGCGGTTGCGTACGACCGGCTGTTCACCTTCGCCGAGGAACGGTCCTACCTGGTGCGGGCGATGATCCACTCGCACCCCGAGGAGGCTTTCCTGTCGCGGACCGATCGCGCGTACTCGTTGCGAGTGCCGGGATTCGTCAGCGCTGTCGTCCCGACCTACGCTACGCCGCCCGCAGACCCGGCGTCGTGGGGGTGGTGGCGTTTCGAGCAGGACTGGGTGCCCTGCACCGCTCCGATTGTCGACCCGGCGCTGCCCCCGGCCCCGGGGCGCACGGTGGTGTTCGACGAGGAGGGTGTCCGTGAGTACTGACTACAGCCGCAGCCTGCTCCTGGGTGGCCTGGCCGCAGGCGTGGAAGAAGCCACCCTGCGGGAGCGGATGGAGGGCATCCTGATCCACCTGACGGCGGACGGGCGCCTGCCTGCGGCTGCCGAGACTCTCGAAGTATTGGTGGCGGACCTGCGCCGGTGGCCGGTCCAGCTGAGTCTGGACCCCGGCCGCGGACCGGGCCGACTCGACGACGAACTCATCCGCAGGCTGGTGGAAGCAGCGACCGGCATCGATCCGGACCGGGCGCTTCGCATCGGTGAGGCCCCGAGCAGGGCGCCGCTGCATCTGCACGTGGGAACCGCACCACCGCTGGGTACTGCGGTGGCCGGTGCGCCGGACGGGCACGGGGTCCGTCTGCGGCACACCGGTCATCCTTTCCCCCGGCTCAACGCGCCCGGCACCGGGCTGGGCGCGGTCCTCACCGCGGCGATGCTGGCCGGCGAGGCGTTCAAGGTCGTCGCCGGGCTGCCGGAGGGGAAGTTCCAGATGACCCCGGTGGTGGACTTCTGCCCTGTCCTCCCCGGTGAGCAACCCGGGATCGCCGTCACCCCGCTGCCCGCGCTGGAGCAGGTGCTGCTGGGCGGAGGTGGTGCGATCGGCACCGGCATCGCCCTGGTCCTGGACCTGCTGCAGGTCTCCGGCGAATTGACGGTGGTGGACAAAGAGGTCTTCGAGAAACCGAACGTCACCTCGTACAGCATCGGCACCCTGGCCGACGCGACTGCGGGCTTGCCGAAGGTGCAGTTGATCGACGCACGCCTACGGCGGATCGAGGTGACCCCGTTCCACGGGACGATCCAGGCGTCCATCGAGGCCGTCGATGCGGGCACCCTGCCATGGCCCCGGATCGTCCTCGGCGGACTGGACAGCGTCGAGGCCCGGCACGACCTGCAGCGGCTGCAGGCCGATCTCACCCTGGACGGCAGCACCGGCGGCCCGGTCGGCACCACTGTCGCCTTGCACGAGGCACTGCCCACCGGCCCCTGCCTGCGCTGCTACTTCAGGACCAACCACACCGGGACGAGCGCGGAACAACGACTGCATGAACTGACCGGGCTCCCGCTGCCCCGAATCGCCCGCGGGCAGGAGCCACTGACCGAACGGGACCTGGAAGGCCTGGACAATCAACAGCGAGAGCTCGTCAGGCAGTTCCTCGGACGGCCGGTGTGCGGGCTGATCAACTCAGCTGAGCTGACCGGTAGAACGGACGACGGGTTCCGTCCCTCAGCCGCGTTCGTGGCCCAGCAGGCCGCCTGCCTAGTCGTCGGCGCCTGGATCGCACGCAGCACGGGCCTGGTCAGCGGGCCTCCACGACGCATCGAGTACGACACCCGCTTCGGCCCCCGGCCCGACCAGATGATCGACCACCGGCTTCCCACCCCCGGGTGCGTGTGCCAGAAGGACGCTGCTCTCATCAACCTCATCCGAGAAGCCCGACGCTCCCGCCGTTGAACTCGGTTGGAGGACGCGGCAGACGGTCGATCGAGCAGCCTCGTC
Source organism: Streptomyces massasporeus (assembly GCF_014648995.1). Classification (GTDB taxonomy): domain Bacteria; phylum Actinomycetota; class Actinomycetes; order Streptomycetales; family Streptomycetaceae; genus Streptomyces; species Streptomyces massasporeus. The sequence continues at coordinate 957,267 of NZ_BMSE01000001.1, forward strand.
ACGGTCAGACGGCGTACCTCCTCGGGGCGCACCAGTGCGCTGTGCACGGCAAGGCTCTCGGGGTCGGCGTGAGCCAACCATTCGGTGGCTGTGGGGTTCAGAGCCACCAGCCACGCGGCCGTCTCCCGCAACGGAGGCGGGATACGCGCCGCACCGCTTGCCGGTGTCTCGTCGTGAACATCGGGGAATGAATAACGTCAAGTGACCTACTGGGGCCGGAGTTCACGCGTTCGCCAGGAGAGGCCGCCGACAGAGCCTGGGACGAACGCGCAAGTGGGGGTGCGGCATTGGCGGCGACGCCCGTGCTTGGGAGACGCACGAACACACAAGTACGTGCGCAAAGTCCTGTTGTCGTACCCCGTGCCCGCCGGCTTCCTGTCGTCCCGAAGCCGGTTGGCGGCGAGGCTTTCTCCTCCTGGGTAGATCGTGTTGCGGGCACGCTGAGCATTCCTCCCGGCCGGGCTGCCCACGCACTGGGGTTGGAGTGTTCCGAAGGCGCGGCAATCACTCGGCCCGTGTTTTTCGGGGTCATTCTCACTCCTCAGAGCCTCAGCGGCCTGCGCGATGCGACAGGGTTGCCAGTCCGAACGCTTCAGGCCATGCAGCTCGCCCGGTATGACGGAACCGCACTCGACTTCGCGGGCCTGGAGCCGAGCGACCGGACGTCGATGCGGCTTGTCGCTCTTCGTGAATGGATGTTGACCACGTCAAGTCGGGCCTGCCCGTACTGCCTTGCGGAGAGACCGGTATGGCCGCTGTGGTGGCGCCTTGGGATCGCGGCGGTGTGCCCCGTCCACCGTTGCCTGTTGATCGATCTCTGCCCCACGTGCGGCATCCGGCTCAGGCGCGGCAACCACAGCAACCAACGTGGTCTGCTCTCGCGGCCTCCGCTGCCTGGTCCTGGTGAATGCGGCAATCGTCCGCCTGGCGGGCCGTCAGCCCGTGGCGGCCGCCGCGGCGGGCTGTGCCCGCAGCAATACAAGGACATGCCGACAGTAGCCGTGGACGACTCCTTAGCTGTTCTCCAACTGCGGGTACTCGCCATCGCAGACGGAGCCGAAGGGTCCGTGGCAGGTACGTCTGTCTCCTCAAGCGAATGGTTTGCTTCCTTACGAGTGCTGACAGCCATGGCCCGTCTCGCCTCTGATGAGACCGATGTCTCCGTCTTACCGGGCTACATGGCCCAAGCGGTGGCAGAAGACCGTCGACGGCGTCAGACCATCCGCAGCGGTAGCGCGAGTCACCTCGGAGCAATGCCGGCAACAGCCCCTCACGCCATGGCCTATTTGGCGCTCGCTTCCGCGGTCCTCGATGCCCCAAACTTCGAGAGCGGTGCACAAACACTGGCTCCTTGGGCCCGGCGCCAGGCGGACCTGCAACGGGCCGCCGGAGTCGGAGACCGGCTTCGCAAGATGCGCCGCCCCGCTGTCATCAACGAAATGATGGCTGCCGTTGCTCCTCGTTCCTCACGTGTTGTCGGCGCCCTCGCAGCCGTCAGACCAGTGGGCATCAGCCCCTGTCACGTTCCTCATCTCGCTGATGCTGCGGACTACAGTGAGCTCGTTGCCGCGCATCTGCCCGGAACCAGTCCGTTGTGGGGAAGGCGGTTCACCGCCCTGGCCCTGGCCCGCCTGGCGGGCGCGTCCAGTTGGCCGCGTGCCGCCGAGGTTTTGGGCATGGACGACGGCAAGGCCATACGTGCCGCCACCAAGGTTGTCCGGCGAATCTCCGACGCGGACGCGTTCTGGGAGAGGGTGACGCTGGTGGCGGAACGTCTGCAGGAACGCGGGCTGGTCGATTATGCCGCCCGCAGAGCTGGTCTTGCCGACCTATGTGAGCTCCCTGACTGCGCACTCGCGCCCGTCTTCCGCCCTCTTGGGATGTCCGTCACTCCTCAGCGACGGCGCCACGCTGCGGCCTGGATCTGGCAGCGCTTCACCAGTGGAGATCCGCACGAGGCGCCCGCCTACAGGCAGGAGTGGGGCAACGCCACGGCGGAATCAATACGCGCGGGCTGGTGGCGCTTCCAGACCCGTCTGCCCGCGCCAGCAGCGACTGCTCTCGATGCCTGGGGGATTGTCCACCTTTCCGGGAAAGGGATCTCATGAGCCCACCGCGAACACGCACGCTTCGACCAGTGCGCGCCGCTCGCGACCGTACTTTTCTCCAGTACTACGATCCCTGCGGCACGGGACGCCTCATCCCTGCCTCCCAGGCTGCCGCAGTCACCTTCGAGAACGCACTCCCCGCCCGCGAAATCCCTTCTCACGCAGGACAGCACCACACACCCGGCCACTACTGGTCGGCTACGACGGACCGGGTGATCGACTACGAGTCGTACCTGGAGTCGAAATGGATGAAGCTGCTCGACTTCGACCCTGACGTGATTTCATTCAGTGCCCAGCCCTTCACCATCGACAGCCACGATGTCGAGGGCGCCTGGCGGCACACCCCAGATCTTTTCGCTCGTCGTCGCAATGGCTCGGTGCTGCTGCTGGACGTGAAGGAAGACAGGCGTATGACGGTGCCCGCCGTCATACGCCAGGCCCGTCGGACAGCCGAGCTTTGCCAGCGGATCGGCTGGGACTACGCCATGGTGGGCGAACCCGATGCGCTGCGCTGGGCCAACGCTTCATGGCTCGCCGGATACCGCCGCCCCCTCTTAGCCGGGAAGACTCTCGTCGATCGCCTGCTAATGCTCGCCCAACGAGCCGTGCCCATTGGCGACTTGGTGAGCTTCCAGCCCGTCCCCGAACTCGCGCGGTCCGTGATTTACCACCTCATGTGGCACCACCAGCTTGCCTTCGACCAGACCCGTCCTCTGCGAGATCACACCCATGTGCAAGCCGCAGACCTCCGGAGTCCCGCATGAGCAGCCACCGGCTCGCCGTCACCGACTGGATCGAGTTCGAGGAGGAACGGCACCAGGTCGCCGGGCTCGACGGCGCCACCGTGCGCCTGCGCTCCGAGAACGGCCGCACGCAGACCATCATGCTGTCGGTCCTGCTCGCCGACAGCAGCTTCCGTGCGGCGGTCGAACCGCCGCCCACGGCACTGATGGATGCCGATGCCCACCCCGATCCAGCCGGCGTCCTGGCAAGCCTGGACAAAGCTGTGAAGGACGCTGCGCTGAAACTAGAGGCCCATCTACTGGAGGCCATGACGGGCTACAGCTCCGGCGACCCGCTCAGCGCGGCCGCGGACGAGCCTCGCCCGCAATACGATCCTGCGCTCCCCCAAGTCGTCCGTGTTCAGGCCAAGGCACAGGAGCTGGGCGTGACGGAACGGTGGATGTGGAAGCTGTGGGCACGGCGCGCGGAGAACGGTCTGTGGGGGCTCGTGGACAAACGCAAGGCCCGCGTGCCAAACCCCTTGAGAAACCTCGATCCACGAGTGATCCAGGCCATCCGTGATCAGGCAGCCGCCGAACGCGCCGACAGCTCCGCGACCATCGGCAACCGCTTCTACCGGCGTACCCAGAACCGTCTCGATGCCGACCACGGCGCCGATGCCGTTACGCTGCCGAGCCGGGACATTTTCCGACGGGCGGTCGCCCACTTGCTGGACATCAGCCCCTCTGCCCCCGCCTACCAGCGGGCCTCAGCCGCGAACCAGCCCGACCGGCCTTTCGGCAACGTCATCGCCACCCGCCCCGGCGAAGTGGTCATGCTCGACACCACCCCGCTCGACGTCCTCGCCTACGATCCTGGCACCACGAGCACGATCCGCGTGGAACTCACCGTCGCCCTCGACGTGGCCACCCGTTCCCTCCTGGCTTGGCGGCTCACGCCCGAGGGGACCAAGGCCATCGACATCGGCCTGTTGCTGGCCGACGTCATGACGCCGGAAATGATGCGCCCCGGCTGGTCTGACGCCCTGCGCTACCAAATGCTCCGCGTCCCATACGAGCGGCTGCTGACCGTGGACGAGCGCCTGGCCCAGGCCGCCGCTCGGCCGGTCATCTACCCCGAGACGCTGCTCTACGACCACGGCAAGCCCTACAAGTCCGACGTAGTCTGGCGCGCCTGCACCCGCTGGAAGATCGACCTTCAGGACGCGCGCAAGCTCAAACCCACCGACAAGCCGCACGTGGAAAGACTCTTCAAGACCATCCGCGAGCAATTCGTCGAACACGTCGCCGGCTACAAGGGCTTCAACGTCGCACACCGCGGCCGCACTGCCGAAGAGCAGGCCCGGTGGACCATCGACGAACTCACCGAGTTCTTCGCCGAGTACGTCATCGCTGTCTACCAGCGCAAACATCATCGCGGTCTTACTCTGCACGGATTCCCGGATCTGCGGGTGTCCCCGAACGAGGCGTACGCCATGGCGCTCGGCTCGGCCGGCTATGTGGACTGCCCGCGCGAAGCCAACGTGTACTTCGAGCTGCTGCCGATTGCCAAGCGCGTAATCCACCCCTACGGCGTCGAGCTGAACCACCTGACGTACAACGCCGACATCCTGTACCGCTACCGCAAGGCCAAGGCTCCCTACCCCGACGAACTGTGGCCCATCCGCTATGACCCGCGGAACCTGCTGCACGCCTACTTTCTTGATCCCTCCGACGGTCGGTGGCACGTCCTGCGCTGGACGCATGCGCTCGGAGAGCACCAGCCGTTCACCGACATCACGCTGCGGGAGGCGAAACGGCTCATCACCCTGCGCGGCCGTGCACCCGAGGACCAAGAAGCGGTAGCTCAGGCTCTGACCGACCTACAGAACCGCACAGACGCGCCGGAGACCTGGACCGCTGCCGACCGCAAGCGTCACACGCGGGACGAACATCGAGGTGCGGCGCAGAGCCGTGACATGCAGCGCGACCACGTACCAGTCAACAGCCACCCTCCGCTGACCGCCGTGCCCGACGCTTCGGACGAGGAAACAGAGCCCGGCGAATGGGGCGACCTCGACTTGAGCAAGGTCAGGGCCGCAGAGGTCTGGGACCCCGACGCGATCTAGGAGCCTGTGTGACCACGTTCCGACACCCCGGCTTGGCCGAACCCCGCAACAAGGAGGAATGGCGGCGCTACCGCGATAGTCGCGCGCCCGAGCAGCCCGTCATGCCGCCGTACAAGGAGTACTTGAAGCTGTCGGATGACGACAAGGATGACCTCAATGAGGATCGCGACAACTATCACAGTGCGCTCGCGATTATCGACACTTCCCAGGTTAAGCGTCTGCACTACCTGATGGAGCGCAGGATGAAGGCCAACGCCCGGCGGGCTGCGGGGGCTAGAGCGGGCCTTGTCTTCGACGGTCCTCCCACTGTCGGCAAGTCCACCCTCGTCAAGTTGTTTGCCGCCCGCTATGAAAGGCGGCTGCGCCGCAAGCACCCGGAGAGGTTTCAGGACGGCTATGAATCCAAAGGGATGGTCATCGACTACACACCCGTCGTCTATCTCAGTATTCCGGCCAGAGCCACGCCCAAGGACCTCTCGGTACTGTTGGCCGACTACCTCGGCATGGTGCAACGCGGCCGGGATACCCAGACCGACATCACCAACCACGTGCTCTCCGTCCTTTCGGACGTCGGCACGGAGCTCGTGATCATTGATGATGTGCACTTCTTGGACATGTCCGCAAAAGAGGGACGAGTGGTCAACGATCACTTGAAGTACATCGCTAACGAAACCGCGGCAACGTTCGTCTACACTGGCGTCGACCTTGAGAAATCCGGACTGTTCCTCGAAGGCCAGGCGGCCTCGCGGGCCACCCAAACCTCAGGACGAAACACTCGCTACCCGGTCCGCAAGTTCGGATGCAAAACTGCTCAGGAAAAGCTCGAATGGGCGGAGACCGTCAAAGCGCTGGAGGACACTCTCGTGCTGTACAGGCATAGGCCCGGCCAACTCGTGAAGCTCTGTTCCTACTTCTACGACCGCACCGATGGCAGCATCTGCGCCCTTACCGATCTGTTCCGTGAATCCGCAATTGAAGCCGTCATGAGCGGGGAGGAAGCGATCACACGCAAGCTCATGGACCGCATCGAGATTAGCGAATACGCCCAGGCCGCGTACCGGAAAGTCGTACAGCAGCGCCGCCAGAAAGCCGCAGCAGGATCGAAGGTGGCGGCAAGTTAAACATGAGCAATGAGCACTTGGCGGAGCCCACCGCTGCCCGACGGCGGCGCGTCGTCCACCCCCAGCTGTCAGCTGACGCAACGCGGCTCCGCCGCCTTCCCGTTGTGCCCTCTCCTGTGGAAGGCGAAGCGTTCCACTCCTGGGTGGATCGCGCTGCGATCAAATTGGATTTGCCACCGGGTTTCGCAGCCCGGGCGCTGGGACTTGAATTTAACTCGGCAGGAAAAATGAGGCGACCGCTGTTCTTCGGCGTCACTCTCACACCGGCCAGCCTGGCTGGCCTGCAGCTGACGACCGGGCTGACCACCAAAAAACTGTGGCAGATGCAACTTTCTCGATATGACGGAACTGCCCTCAATTTTTCGCGTCTTGACCTAAACGACGTAACAACCCTGCCTCGTCTGACTCGCCACCAGTGGTTCCTGCCCTACGCCAGCCGTGCCTGCCCACATTGCCTTTCAGGGAGTGCGGTGTGGCCGGTGTGGTGGCGCCTGGGCATCGCAGCCGTCTGTCCCGTCCATCGGCGTCTTCTCGTCGACATATGCCCTGCCTGCGGCGTCAGATTGCGACGCGGAAGCGGGAAAAAGAAGCCTGGAGGTCTACCTACAGGGACCCATTACGCACGGGACCCGCAGGAATGCGGCAACCGCTCGCCGAACCCGGTGGCAGCGAGCCAGCCGGAAGTATGCCGACAGCGCATCACAGACATCCCCACCCTCTCGGTCCCACAAGCGTTGGTTCATCTGCAAGTGCGCGCACTCGCCATTGCCGACGGCGGTACGGCCCGGCTGGCAGGCGAGCCTGTCTCCGGCGCCGAATGGTTCGATGCTCTGCGCTACCTGACGGCTGCTGCGCGACTGGTCGTCCACGATGACGAACTCGCAGAACTTCCCGGGTTCGCCGCGGACGCACTCGCCGCCGTCCGCACACAGCGCGCGCTGAACCCTCGCGCGGTACCTGGTGGGTCCGGCACGATGCCGCGCACCGCGTCCGAAGCTGCCGCCGCCCTTGCACTCACGGAACCCATCCTGAACGCCTCCGACTGGAGTACTGGCGCACGCCATCTTGCTCCCTGGGTGCGCAGGTTGGCCGCAGAACGGCAACCCAGGCACAGTGGCCGCAACCCGCTGCGCGGCATCCCGCACCCGGCGGGCCTGCATCGCATGATGACGGCGATCGTTCCCCACCAGAACCGAATCGCTGGCGCCGTTCCCACTGGATCATCCGTTGCCCTGGAGTTCCGGCACATTCCGAATCTGATAGACGCTGATGACTACCGCAACGTCATGGCCGTTCACCTCCCCGGGACCACACCTGTAATCGGCAGGTATTTCTGCTCCCTCGCACTCGCTCGCCTGGCCGGGGCAAAGACTTGGGCCCAAGCCGAAGAATCGCTCGACACCCCGCAGCGCCGCACGGGAAGTTGGAGGAAAACTACTCAGAAAATTGCTGACCCTCAGGCTTTCTGGAACGGCATTCGCCATTTGGCCGATCTGCTGCGGAAACGAGGAGCAATTGACTACGCCGCTCGCCGGAGAGCGCTATCCGAACTTCTTGAGGTCCCTTATGACACCCTGTTCTCGATCTTCCGTCCAGCACGGATGGGTGTTACTCGCCAGCGGCAACGGCACGCCGCAGCATGGATCTGGCAAGCCCTCACCGGCAGTCCAGCCCAGGACTCCCCCGTCTACGCCGGAGGCTGGGAGGGACTGAGCCCGGCCTCGGTGACCCAAGCCCGGCGGAAGTTCCACGAATGCGTTCCGGAATCCGCCGCCAGGGCAATGACGCTGTGGGGGCTGGAATGGCTGGACGAGAGGGGAACTGGGTCTCAGCCTGACCCGAGAGCCGCTGGTGCCGTGGATGGCCCGGCGCGATCGTGGTCTGCGCACTGAACTGTTCCGCGCGAGGGTCGCTACTTCCTTCCATGCAGAGAAGAGTTCAGCACATAGTTCAGCAGCGCAGTGAACTGTTCAGTGACATAAGGTACATCAGCGGATGTTACGAGGTGTAGACGAGTCCGCTGATGTTGCCTTTCCGCAGTAGGTCGATTCGGGTTTTGCGGAGCGCCTCGCCTACTGAGGCGTTCTCCGGGCCAGCGAACCTGCGGTAGAGGCTGAGTGCGACTTCCGCTGCTACTGCCTGTGAGACAGGGATTTCTGTTCCAACGACTCCGGCGGCGTGCAGGCCGGCGAACCGCCCAGCGTCGTTGGGGTCGCAACAGGCTGGCTGGCAGGCAGGCAAGGTTGCCCCGGCCTGCCAAGGTCGCGGCAACTCAGTGCCGCGCTGGGTGCGCGTCGAGCGGGTTCACGGCCCGACCGTAGGCGGTGAGGCAGCCCAGGTTGTGGGTCTCTCGCTCGCTGGTCGTGACCCTTGCCGGCTTGCACCAGGGCGTCGGCTCGACGAGAGCGTGGCGCTCCTGGAAAAACGGTCAGGCGGGGCGAGCGGCGAGGAGGGCCTGGGCGGCGGCGTCGGCGCGGTCGGCGGCTGCCTTAACGCGCTCGACGGCACGGGGCGGGATGCTGCCCCAGTCCGCAAGGTCCGTCCCTGCAGCCGCCATGGGTCCAGTCACCACCCGCAGCATCACGATCAACGGGGACCGATCCCCCAACGACGCCGACCTGGCCGTCAGCCAGAGCAGAGCGGCGCCAGGCTGGCCAGGTCGATGGGTGCCACGATGGACAGAGGAGGCCACCCGCCGCCGCTCCGTACGGAGCTGAGCAGTCCCGGACCAGGCTGTTGGAGCCACAGCAGGGAGAGCGCCGTCCCCGCGTCTGCTAGGAGAAGCAGACCTCCGCCGAGGTGAGCGCAGTGAAGCGCGACAGCTTCCGGCGGACAACATGCCCCCTCTTAGCAATAAGGGCATCACATGAGTGATACTGGCAAAGAAGCAATAACCCCGAAGTTCGAGCGGACTAAGCCGCACGTCAACATCGGCACCATCGGTCACATCGACCACGGTAAGACGACCCTCACGGCCGCCATTACCAAGGTGCTGCACGACGCGTTCCCGGACCTGAACGAGGCCTCGGCGTTCGACCAGATCGACAAGGCTCCCGAGGAGCGCCAGCGCGGTATCACCATCTCGATCGCGCACGTCGAGTACCAGACCGAGACGCGTCACTACGCCCACGTCGACTGCCCCGGTCACGCGGACTACATCAAGAACATGATCACGGGTGCGGCGCAGATGGACGGCGCCATCCTCGTGGTCGCCGCCACCGACGGCCCGATGCCGCAGACCAAGGAGCACGTGCTCCTGGCCCGCCAGGTCGGCGTTCCCTACATCGTCGTCGCCCTGAACAAGGCCGACATGGTGGACGACGAGGAGATCCTGGAGCTCGTCGAGCTCGAGGTTCGTGAGCTCCTCTCCGAGTACGAGTTCCCGGGCGACGATCTGCCGGTCGTCAAGGTCTCGGCGCTCAAGGCCCTCGAGGGCGACCCGGAGTGGGGCCAGTCCGTCCTCGACCTGATGAAGGCCGTCGACGAGAACATCCCGCAGCCCGAGCGTGACGTCGACAAGCCGTTCCTCATGCCCATCGAGGACGTCTTCACGATCACCGGTCGCGGTACGGTCGTCACCGGCCGTATCGAGCGTGGTGTCCTCGAAGTCAACGAGACCGTTGACATCGTGGGCATCAAGCAGGAGAAGACCACCACCACCGTCACCGGCATCGAGATGTTCCGCAAGCTGCTCGACGAGGGCCAGGCCGGTGAGAACGTCGGTCTGCTTCTCCGTGGCATCAAGCGCGAGGACGTCGAGCGCGGCCAGGTCATCATCAAGCCGGGCTCGGTCACGCCGCACACCCAGTTCGAGGCCCAGGCGTACATCCTGTCCAAGGACGAGGGTGGCCGCCACACACCGTTCTTCAACAACTACCGTCCGCAGTTCTACTTCCGTACGACGGACGTGACCGGTGTTGTGACCCTCCCCGAGGGCACCGAGATGGTCATGCCGGGCGACAACACTGAGATGAAGGTCAAGCTCATCCAGCCCGTCGCCATGGAGGAGGGCCTGAAGTTCGCCATCCGTGAGGGTGGCCGGACCGTCGGCGCCGGCCAAGTCACCAAAATCCTCGATGACGCGACTACTTTCGGCACGGAGGCGCGGCGCGACGTCGAGCGCGGGATGAACATAGAGTCGGACTCGCATTTCACGAGCCCGATAGTTCAGGGTCGCGACTTTGGCAACAGCGTGCTCCCGTGGACCGGAGATAGGGCAGAAGAGAACCCACCCGGACCTGGTACTTCCCGCGCTGGTGAAGGACATGGCGGAGGCGCGTTCGGGCCGCCTGAACCCCTGCTATTCCCCGATGAGCCTCCTGCTCGTCACGGAAGTACATTCATCGGCGCCGCACCCTCGGACTCCGTGCAGCAACCGCTGACAGCGGCGCCGCGCGTGCTGAACTTCGCCCTGACAGACGATCGGCACAACACGCTGCCGGCATCCGATGCGCTGGCGACCAACACGGCGTACGCGGTGCGAATCGACATAGGACCGGTCCTGGAGGACACCGTCATCGTCACTCCCATGCCCATTCGCGAGGAGAACCTCCACCCCTCGAGCGACGGCTACCCGTTCGAAGTGATCGTAAGCAGCCCGGACGTGCAGGTCGAACCCGAACTGCACCGAATGTGGCTCCCGCTGGTAGGCCGTAGCCAGAATTTGTACGTCCCGTTCCAGTCTGGCCGTCGCAACGGGCCCGCGAGTTTGAGGGTCACGCTCTACCACCGCAACAACGTCATCCAGTCAGCCGTGGTGGACTTCACCGTCGGCACGACGGGGGCGGCAGGCATCCAGGGCCGAATTGACTACGCGCTGGCCGACGACGTAGCCCGAGCAGACCGCCTGCCAGAACGCCGAGCCAACATCCTCACGAACGAGGGACCAAGCGGCACACACAAGATCGTGGTCAACGACGGCGAACATCCGATCATCGCGAGCCTGAGCGACGCCAGGGCAGCCGAGGCGCTGACTGCGGCGCGCACACGCATGACCGTGCTCACTCTGGGATCGAGGGGAAGGCGGTCCCAGTACGACAGTCGGAACGCGAAGAAGACCTCGGCCTTCCTCCGGGACCTCAAGAAGCTGGCCTACAGCGGAACGGCGATGTGGCAAACGCTCGTCCCGGACGTCGCCGATCGCGATTACCTTCGCGCGCAACTCAGCGGGCAGGCGAAGATCCAGATCAGCCGCACCACAGCAGCGACGTTTCCCTGGAGCCTCGTCTACGACATCGAGCGTGATCCGGACGAGGACGCGATATTTTGCCCTCTGGTGAAGGACTGGGACACCAACCGGGGGCTGCTCAACGAGTACCCGCCGACATGCCCGTTCGGTGACCAGGGCAAGCATCGATTGAACGTCGTGTGCCCATACGGTTTCTGGGGGTTCCGTCACCTCATCGAACAGCCGTTGCCCGTGCGCAGTGGATTGCTCAGGCAGGAGATCCGAGTCGCTCAGCAAGCACAGGCGGCCGCGTCCGGGTCCGGCACCCTCGCCGATCCCGCATTGGCGCAGAGGCACTTCACGGCACTGAACGAATGCCTCGCCGAACGCTTCAGGATGGTGCGCTGCGACACCAGAGAGGAGCTAAAGCGGGCCTTCGCCGACCCGCGCCTCCCGTTGGCGTACTTCTACTGCCATGGCAAGTCGGAGCTTAAGGCCGACATACTGACGCCGTACCTGGAGATCGGCGACGGCGTCAAGATATCGCCTGGAGCGTTCGCAGCCTGGCACATAGACGGCGGCTGGGGCCCCGAACACTGGCGCGACACGGCGCCGCTAATCTTCCTCAACGGCTGCGGGACGGCGAACCTCCTGCCGGCGGACATGCTGACCTTCGTCGACGCCTTCGCCGGCCTGCACGCCGCCGGAGTCGTTGGAACAGAAATCCCTGTCTCACAGGCAGTAGCAGCGGAAGTCGCACTCGGCTTCTACCGCAGGTTCGCTGGCCCGGAGAACGCCTCAGTAGGCGAGGCGCTCCGCAAAACCCGAATCGACCTACTGCGGAAAGGCAACATCAGCGGACTCGTCTACACCTCGTTCTGCTCCATGGATCTGGCCCTCGCACTGTAGTGAGAGGAGAACCATCATGACGATCGAAGAGGTCGGCGCCCTCTGCTTCGGAATCGTGATCGGATGGATCACCTACCGGACACTGATCCGCAAAGCCAGCGGAGCCGCAGTGTCAGACATCGCCAGCGTGATCGGAGCCGTCGGAGGAGCAGCGGTCACCGGGCTGTTCGCCAATCCGCGCGTCTTCGCGTGGTACTGCATCGGACTGGCCGCGGGGTTCCTGATGTACTTCATCCTCTATTGGAAGCTCGCCGGTCACGAAAAGCTTAGCGATGTAATGGGCGGCCAGGAGAGCACTGATCCGGGGCGAGACGACTGACCTACTGCCGGCGGGCCCGCTCGCGGCCCAGGGTCTCGGCAAAGTGGTGGGATGCCCGTTGCGATCACGTGAGCCCGAGGAGGGCAAGCGGGCGCTTCGGGTCGCGGGCGCTGCGTCGCAAGGCGGCGACGATGCCGTGGATCCCTGCGAGGTGGATCGCGCCGATGGTGAGGTTGCGCCAGGTGGCCATCGCTCGGGGTGCGTTGCCGGTGCGGAGCTGGGCGGCGTCCTCGTTGAGGTCACGTCGCGGATGTGGTGAAGTGCCTCGATGGACCAGTGGCCGCGGACCAGGGCGGCGAGCTGGGTGGCGGTGGCGCGGTCGGCGGGCAGGCTGGTGACCGCGTAGACCGTCTTGATCGTGACCTTGCCGGTTCTGCGGTTCACGCGGCGGCGTTTGAGCTGGATCGCCTGGCGGACGTATGGGAAGAGCAGGTTGTTCACGGTAGCGACCTTGAGACCCGGCGGATCTCGCCCCGTCCGTGGCCGCTCTCGCGGGTGCGGCCCTGTAACGGGATCTGCCGCCAGGGAAGGGACTTGAGCTGCTGGCGGAGCTTCTTCTGGTTGCCCTTGACGATCACGATGTAGTGCGCGGACCGGTCGGTGACCAGGTAGTCGGCGTGCTTGCGCTGGGTGTGCATCGCGTCGCTGGTCACCACCGCGCCCGCGAGGCCGGCGATGGTGTCGAGCAGGGGCTGGAAGCAGGTGATCTCGTTCGTCTTCTCTCCGACATCCAGCTGGGCGAGGACGCTGCTCGTGGTGTGGTCGAGGGCGGCGAGCAGGTGGATCTTCCAGCCGTCCGCGCGGGCGACGCCGCGCAGGCTCTTCCCGTCGACCGCGACCGCGCACAGTCCCTTGGTCGGGAGGGCCTTCGACCGCCGGTCGGCGAGCCAGCGTCCCACCGCGCGGTCGAGCGCATCACCGTCGACCCGGGCCAGGACCCGGCGGATGATCGCCTCGTCCGGCGCCGGATGGCATCCGGTCAGCGGATCACGCCGGGCTCCGAGCGTGCCGAGGACATCGGGCGGAAGGTCGGCGGCCCACTCCCTGATCGCCAGCAGCGAAGTCGCTCCGGCCAGTACGGCGGTAGCAGCCAGGGCGAGCACGTACGACAGAGCGTGGCGCACCCCGCGCGGATCACGAGGGTCGGGTACCTCGGTGAGTCGTTCCAGCAGGCCAGGGCGCTCGCCTGGCCCGGTCGGCGGCTGGTCGCGGAGTTGGTCAAGGGCGGGTGGGGCCGGAGATGACGCAGCGGCAGGCACGGTCTTCCAGCGGGATCACGGGGCGTAGAGAACTCCATGATCCTGGAAGCCGTGCCTGCTTCACACCTGGACGGCCTGCACCGCAGAGCCGGACAAGCCGGTCAAATCCAAACCTTGCCGAGGCCCTGTGTACGTACGGAGCACGAAGCCGGTGCCGTCCGCGCGGGCGGGATACCGCGGGATGGCCGGGTGCACCCCGAGCCGCTTCGGCGTCCAGGACCGGACCGGAACTTTCCACAGGCCGGATTGGCGGCTGTGCCTCGGAAAGCACCCACCAGGGTCTGCGCACTGAACAGATCAGTGCGCTTTTCCCCGATTCCAGCTGCGCAGAAATGAGTTCAGTGCCCAGGTCAGAGCCCCAGCCCCTGAACTCTTTTCTCTCGTCCGACACCGCGGCCGCGGGGGGTACGCCGGCCGGTTCGCGCCGGTCGGCCTCCTCCTGCGGCAGCAGCAACTCCTCGTATCGGCCCAGCACCAGCACCACTCCGAGCATGAGCAGCGGGATGAGCACAGCGAGTATCGCCATGACGTGTCCTTCCCCAGAGAGGTGTGGGGGGTGGGAACCGGGTCTCCCGCAGGGCATGGCGCAAACCAGTGCGGACGGCGGCGATCGGGCCGGCGGAACCTGTGTCGCCCTCCGGTGTACGGGTACGCGGTGCGGGCCCCCGAACGTCTGGAGGGAGACATGCAGCGAGGCAGCGACCGGCTGAGCGTCCACCGGGACGACGAGATGAAGCACGAACTGCAGGGCCTGCTCAGGTCAGGGCACCCGACGCGCAGTGAGGAGTGGCACGACCCGGAGCCGGCCGCCGAGGACGACCCCGAGGTCGCCCACGGGCCGGTGACGCCGAGCCGTGCGCCGACGTCCCTGGAGTCGGTGCGGCTGGAGCTGGCCCGGATCCTGGGCCGCAGGGCGTTCCCCGCGAACGCGCGCGAACTGGCCCGCGAGCTGCGCGGCCACCAGGCGCCCGACGCCCTCGTCGAGGCCCTGGAGGACCTGCCGCGCCAGGAGCGCTACGGCAATGTCCAGGAACTGGCCCAGGCCCTGATCCGGGCCCGTGAGACCGGGCCGGAGGAGTACGCGTAAGGACCGTGTCGGGGCGTCGCGGGATGCCGCGACGCCCCCACCGGACCGGGAACGGAGGGAAGGCGCCAGTGATGGCCGAGTACGTCAAGGACGTGATGACAGCGGGTGTGGTCGCCGTGCGCCCGGACGCCTCGCTCGTCGAGGCGGCGCTGCTGATGCGCACGCAGAACATCGGCGACGTGGTGGTGGCCGAGGGGCAGGACGTGATCGGCGTGCTCACCGACCGTGACATCACGGTACGGGCCGTCGCGGACGGCGTCGACCCGATGACGGTCAGCGCGCAGACGGCGTGTACCCGCAATCCCGTGACGGTGACACCGGACGACCGGGTGGCGACCGCGGTGACGCTGATGCGCGAGCACGCGGTGCGCCGGCTGCCGGTGGTGGAGAACGGCCTGCCGGTGGGGATCGTGAGCCTCGGCGACGTGGCCGAGGCCGAGGACCCCGCGTCCGCGCTCGCCGACATCAGCCGGGCCGATCCCGACGCCCGGGGTGATGCATGAGCACGGACCGGGCGGGGCGGATCGACACCATGGACGTCACCGTCGACGTCGGTGACGCCACGACCCGGTATCTCTGCTCTCCGGGCTGCCGCCCAGCTGCCTCGTGCCCGGCGTGGCGGACTGGGTGATGCACCGGCGGACCCGCATCGAGGACACCGCGAGGACCAAGGAGTCCCTGATCCACGCGTTGATGCCGGCCACCTGGCGGGCATCGGCGCCGCCATCGGCACGTGCGTGCTGCTGCCGTACGGCGAGGAACTGCTGCGGTGCGTGCGCGCGGGCCGCAAGAAGGACAAGCGCAACAGGAAAGGACGTTGAACATCATGCGTATCGCGTTTCTGGTCGCACCCGAGGGCGTCGAACAGGTCGAGCTGACCGATCCGTGGCAGGCCGCGAAGGACGCGGGCCACGAGCCGGTCCTGGTGTCGACGCAAACGGGTGAGATCCAGGCCTTCAACCACCTCGACAAGGCGGACACGTTCCCCGTGGACGAGGTCGTGGGCGACACCTCGCCGGACTCGTTCGGTGCTCTCGTGCTGCCGGGCGGCGTCGCCAACCCGGACTTCCTGCGGATGGACGACAAGGCCGTCGCGTTCGTCCGGGACTTCTTCGAGCACGGCCGGCCCGTGGCGGCGATCTGCCACGCGCCGTGGACGCTGGTCGAGGCGGACGTCGTACGCGGCCGGGAGCTCACATCGTGGCCGAGCCTGCAGACGGACATCCGCAACGCGGGCGGCACCTGGGTCGACAAGCAGGTCAAGGTCTGTGACCACGGGGCGAACAAGCTGGTCACCAGCCGCAAGCCGGACGATCTGAAGGCGTTCTGCGAGACCTTCCTGGACGTCTTCGCCCAGGAAGCCGCGTGAGCGCGAGGGACCTCGCGCCGAAGGACGCCTGAAGGCGTCCCCCGCCGATCACGGGGCGCGTCGGTTCCGTTCCGGTCGTGTCCCTCCCGGGGCTCAGGTGCCGGGGGCGGAGGGAGTCGCCGACTCCCCGCTCCCCCGCTCCCGGGCCCCTTCGCGTGTGCGGCCCGCGGCCACGGGGCGGCGCGGATTGCGGCGCAGGAACTCGCCCTCGAGCTGCGCCATGCGCTCGTTGTGGGCGCGCAGCGCGTCATTCGAGCCGTAGAGCAGCGTGTCGTGGCGCGTGCGGTGGATGGTCTCCAGCTCTTTCATGAGCTGCTGGTCGTCCAGCCGGTCAGGGTCCACTCCGGTCATCGTGTCGCCCCGCTCCTCGTGTTCGTCCATGCCGTCCGGGTACCCGCCCCCGGAGCACCTGAGCACTACCCCGAGCGGCATCCGGGAGGAACCATGGATCTCGCCTTTCTGCACCCACTGTACGAACACCCCGGGCCTTGGGCCTCCGTGTACGTCGACACCTCACGGCACACGGAGGGCACTCCCCACGAGCGGGAGCTGACGGCCCAGGCGATGGCCAGGGAGCTGGCCGCACAGGGAGCGGACGAGGCGACGTGCCGGGCCGTGCAGAGCGCGATCGAGGAGCTGCGGCACTCCTCCGAACCGCACGGCCGGGCCCTGTTCGCACGCGCCGGCGAGGTCGTACTCGACCCGCCGCTGGTCCGTCCGCCGCAGGGCGGTGACTGGGCCGAATGGGCGCCGCTGCCCCGGGTCGCGCCGCTGCTGGAGCTGGCCGGGGAGGACCCGGTGTGCGTGGTGGCGTACGTCGACCGCAAGGGCGCCGACTTCGAGCTGCGCAGCGCGCTGGGCCGGGAGGGCGCCGGGAGCGTCACCGGCCGGCGGTGGCCGGTGCACCGGACGAGTTCCGCGGACTGGTCCGAGCGGCATTTCCAGCTGCGGGTGGAGAACACCTGGGAGCACAACGCCGCGGAGATCGCCGACGCGCTCGCCGTGTGCCAGGAGGAGACCAAGGCCGACCTGCTGGTTCTCGTCGGTGACGACCGGGAGCGGCGGTCCGTGCACGAGCGGCTGCCCAAGCGGCTGCACGACCTGGTGGCCGAGGCGCCTCACGGCACCGGCAGCCGGCTGCTCGACGAGGACGTGGAGCGGGCCCGGGACGAGCACGTGGGGCGGCGGGCCGAGGCGGAGCTGGAGCGGTTCCGTGCCGCCCGCACCCCGGACGGCGAGGGCCGGGCCGGGGCCGCCGAGGGCGTGCCCGCGCTGGTCGAGGCGGCGCGTGAGCACCGCATCGACGAGCTGCTGATCAGGACGGACGGGCCCGACGCGCACCGCGAGGTGTGGATCGGGGAGGATCCCGACCAGCTCGCGGTGCGCCGCACGGACCTGAAGGTCCTGGGCGAGCAGCACTCGTGGCCGGCCCGGGCGGACGACGCGCTGATCCGCTCCGCGGTGGCCACGGACGCGCCCGCGCTGGCGGTTTCCCAGGAGGAGGTGCCGGTGGGGGGCCTCGGGGCGCTGCTGCGCTGGAAGTGACCGGGGGGCCGCGCCCAGCCGCCGCGGGGATCCCTCACGCATCGCGCGTGCCGGCCTGCGGTGGCTGGTCGCGCAGTTCCCAGCGCCCCTGGGGGCCGCGGTCCCCGGGGCCGCGGCCTTAGCGGGCCCGCTCCACCCGTCGTTCGTCCCAGACCGGGTCCGGGGTCTCCCGGACCCGGCCGTCGCTGCCGAAGACCAGGAAGCGGTCGAAGGAACGGGCGAACCAGCGGTCGTGGGTGACCGCGAGGACCGTGCCGTCGAAGGCCTCCAGGCCCTCCTGGAGCGCCTCGGCGGACTCCAGGTCGAGGTTGTCGGTCGGCTCGTCCAGCAACAGCGCCGTCACGCCCTGGAGCTCCAGCAGCAGGATCTGGAAACGGGCCTGCTGGCCGCCGGAGAGACGCTCGAACGTCTGCTCCGCCTGCTGGGTCAGCTCGTAGCGGCGCAGGCGGGACATCGCGGCGCCGCGGTCCTGCGCGTGCTCCTTCCACAGGATGTCGAGGAGCGTGCGGCCCTCCAGTTCCGGGTGCGCGTGCGTCTGCGCGAAGTGACCGGGCACGACCCGCGCGCCCAGCTTCCAGTCCCCCGTGTGCGCCACGTCGTCACCGGCGAGCAGGCGCAGGAAGTGGGACTTGCCGGAGCCGTTCGAGCCTAGGACGGCGACGCGCTCGCCGTAGAAGACCTCCAGGTCGAAAGGCTTCATCAGGCCGGTGAGTTCCAGGCTCGCGCAGGTGACGGCCCGGACGCCGGTGCGGCCGCCCTTGATCCGCATCCTGATGTCCTGCTCGCGCGGCGGCTCCGGGGGCGGCCCGGCCTCCTCGAACTTGCGCAGGCGCGTCTGCGCCGCCGCGTAGCGGGAGGCCATCTCATGGCTGACCGCGGCGGCCTGACGCAGCGTCAGCACCAGCTTCTTCAGCTGGGCGTGCTTCTCGTCCCAGCGCCTGCGCAGCTCCTCGAAGCGGGCGAAGCGCTCCTGCCGGGCCTCGTGGAAGGTGGCGAAGCCGCCGCCGTGCACCCAGGCGTCGGCACCCGCGGGCCCGGGCTCCAGAGAGATGATCTTCTCGGCGGCACGGGCGAGGAGTTCGCGGTCGTGGGAGACGAACAGAACCGTCTTACGGGTCTCCTTCAGCCGTTCCTCGAGCCACCGCTTGCCGGGGACGTCGAGGTAGTTGTCGGGCTCGTCGAGGAGCAGCACCTCGTCGGTGCCGCGCAGCAGCGCCTCCAGGACGAGCCGCTTCTGCTCGCCGCCGGAGAGGGTGCGGACCTCCCGGAACTGCGCCTTGTCGTACGGCACCCCGAGCGCGGCCGTGGTGCACATGTCCCACAGCGTCTCGGCCTCGTACCCGCGGGCCTCGGCCCAGTCGGCGAGGGCCTGCGCGTACTTCAGCTGGGCTGCCTCGTCGTCGACGGTCATGATGGCGTGCTCGGCGTCGTCGACGGCCTTGGCGGCCTCGCGGATGCGGGGCGTCGCGACGGACACGAGCAGGTCCCGCACGGTCGTCTCGTCGCGTACGGATCCCACGAACTGCCGCATGACCCCGAGCCCGCCGCCGACGACCACGGACCCACCGTGCGGCTTGAGCTCACCGGCGAGCATCCGCAGCAGCGTGGTCTTCCCGGCGCCGTTGGGTCCCACGAGGGCCACCACGGCCCCCTCCCCCACCCGGAACGAGACATCACCCAGCAGCGCCCTTCCGTCGGGCAGGTAGTACTCCAGGTGCGCGGCTTCGAGGTGTCCCATGGGCGCGATTCTGTGGGGGCGCGGGGGTCCGGGGCAAACGGGTTTCGGGTACGGGGGTGCCGGTCAGACCCGTTCCAGCGGCCGGTGCGGCTCGCTGGGAAGCTCCGCCCGGATCGTGTCGCCGGGGCGGACCACGCCCCCCTCGCGCACCACGCTCATGATCCCGGCCTTGCGCACGATGTTCCCCGCCTCGTCACGTCCGACGACCTGTTTCAGCAGCCCGTCCTGGAAGAGGTCGATCTGGAGGCAGGGGTTGCGCAGCCCGGTGACCTCCAGGACCGCGCTGTCACCGATGTGCAGCAGTGTGCCGGTCGGCAGGGTCAGCAGGTCGATGCCCCGGGTGGTGATGTTCTCGCCGAGTTCGCCGGGCGCCACCTCGAACCCGCCCTCGCCGACCTCGGTGAAGAGCTCCTCGTGCATGAGGTGGACCTGCCGCAGGTTCGGCCGGGTGGGGTCCTGCGCCATGCGCGAGCGGTGCTTGACCGTCACCCCGGCGTGCACGTCCCCCTCCACCCCGAGACCGGCGAGCAGCGTGATGCTGTCCCGGTTCGGCTTGGTGAACGAGTACTCCCCGTTGCTGCTGACCGCCGTCACGTGCGCGTTCATCTCTCGGTTCCCCCTGGTGCGGATGATGATCAGTCCCGAGCCTGCCCCGGGAGCGACGGTGTGTCCACCCCCTCCGGGCAGCCGCACGGCATGACGCCCCCGACCTGGATGCCGGCGGCGCTGCGCGTGCTGCGGACCGGCAGGCACCCCTCGAGGCCGAGTTGCGGGGCCGTACGCGCCCGCTGTGCTGCTGTTCGCGGGGAACGGCAGGAACGGCACCCATCACCGGCATGGGACTCTCGTCCGGGCGGCGGCGCGACCTCGCGGACGGGCAGCTCGACGTGCGGGTCGAGCACGGGGGCCGCCGGCCCGCCGCGCGGCTGCTCGCCGCCGCCCTCGCGGGCCCCCTGACCCGCTCCCCCGCCCACGCGGCCGTCCAGGTGGGACGGCCGCGCGTGGACCACGTTGCGCCCGGCACGCTGCTCGCCTACGACGGCGGGGTGACCGAGGCGGAGGGCCGCGTGACGCTGGAGAAGCTCCCCGCGGCGCTCACCGTGTACCGGCCGATCACCGGCTACTGACCCATCGCCAGTCCGTATTGCGAGATACATGGTCTCAACATGCGGCCGATCTGAGTACGGTGATCTCATGCCGACCCGACCGGAAGGGGTGGGATCCGCCATGCCGGAACCCCGGGAGACCGCCGTCTACACCCACGGGCACCACGAGTCCGTCCTGCGCTCGCACACCTGGCGCACCGCCGCCAACTCCGCCGCGTACCTGCTGCCTTCGCTCAAACCCCACATGAGGATCCTGGACATCGGCTGCGGGCCCGGCACCATCACCGCCGACCTGGCCGAACTCGTGCCCGACGGGCGGGTCACCGGCGTCGACCGGGTGCCGGGGATCCTGGAGCAGGCGCGGGCCACGGCGGCCGGACGGGGCCTGGACAACGTCGACTTCGCGGTCGCCGACGTGCACGCCCTGGACTACCCGGACGACACGTTCTGCGTGGTCCACGCCCACCAGGTGCTCCAGCACGTGGGCGACCCGGTGCGGGCGCTGCGCGAGATGAAGCGCGTCGTCAGGCCGGGCGGTCTCATCGCCGTACGGGACGCCGATTACGAGGCCATGACCTGGTACCCGGCGTCCGAGGGTCTCGACGGCTGGCTGGACCTCTACCGCCGGGTGGCCCGGGCCAACGGCGGCGAGCCGGACGCCGGGCGACGGCTGAAGGCCTGGGCGCTGCGGGCCGGTCTCACGGACATCACGGCGACCTCCGGCACCTGGACCTTCGCCACGCCGCAGGAGCGGGCCTGGTGGAGCGGGCTGTGGGCCGACCGCACCCTGGCCTCGGCCTACGCGGACCGGGCCGTCGAGGGCGGGCACGCCGACGAGGCGGGGCTGCGGGGCGTGGCCGAGGCCTGGCGGGAGTGGGGCGCGCGGGAGGACGGGTGGTTCAGCGTGCTGCACGGAGAAATTCTCTGCCGCAAGGAAGCCTGAACCGCGTTTTCCGGGACACCCTGAAAGCAGGAGGTTCGAATTATGGTTCCCATCCTGCTGGTGCTGCTTCTGGCTTTGGTTCTGTTCGGCGCCGGATTTGCAGTAAAGATTCTCTGGTGGATCGCACTCGCGGTTCTCGTCCTGTGGCTGCTGGGATTCTTCGTCCGCGGCACGTCGGCAACCGGCGGCAGGGGCCGCTGGTACAGGTGGTGAAAATGCACGCGTCGCCCCGGGCCTGGATCAGGACCCGGGGCGACGCGTGTGCGAGTCAGTCCCGCGGAAGCAGCGGTCCGAGCGGCCCGAGGTCCAGGTTGAGGTCCTCGGGCCGCAGTCCGTAGCGGTCGCGCAGTTCCGTCATCCGCTCGTCGAGCAGCATGAGCGTGAGCCCGATCCGCTCCTCCTGCTCCTCGCTCAGGTCCCCCACGTCGAACCGGCGCAGCGCCTGGCGCTCCATGAGCTGGCGCAGCAGCTCCACCACCGTCAGCACGAGTTTGACCAGGTCGCGCTCGACCGTGTCGGGCTCCAGATCCATGTGCTTGCGGCGGGACCGGGGATGGTGGTCGTCGGGGGTGGTCACAGCAGCTCCTCGAACGGTGAGGGCACCTGGGCGTTCACCGAGCTGATCAGCGCGTTGAGGTCGATACGGACGAGGTCGACGTCGGCGATGCGCAGGGTGATGTCCCCCGTGATCACGACGCCGCCGGCGAGCAGCCGGTCGAGCAGGTCCACGAGGGCGATCTCGCGTCGTTCCACTACGGTCACGGATTCTCCCCGCTGTTCATGTGGTCTCCCCGGCGAACGAATAGGCCGCCCAGGGACCGGTGAGTTCGATGCGCATTCCGGGCACCTCACCCTTCGTGCGGTCGACCAGTTCCACGAATTCCTCGGAATTCGCACGCGGAACGAGATAGGCGGCATTCAGTACGTTCCGCCCGGTCACCTTGGAAAGCTGGGGGTTCTGCGGGGGATGCGTCCGGGAATCCTCCGCGAATGCGGAAAGCTCCTCGTGCAGTCGGGTCGAGAAAGCCTCTGCCTTCTGCCACATTTCCTCGTGGGACCTGGTCTGCATACGCCGCTGCCGCAGGTAGTCCCGGCCCGACGCGGGCTTTGGCGCGGGCCGGGCGCTCTCCTGCGGTTCGGACTCGGCGTACACCTTCACACCCCACTCGACCCGGCCCTCCAGCCGGTCGAGGGTGCGCTGGAAGTCCTCTTCGCGGGCCTCCATCATCGTCCGTACGCCGCTGTCGTCGTGGAAGACGGTGCCGAGCCGCAGCGGCAGCGGTGTGGTGACGGTGGTGAGCGCGTCGATCACGCCCTGGTGGGCGCGGGCGGTCTCGGTGAGCCAGTCGAGGTCCTCCAGATGGGCCCGGAGCGGCTCCTCCGCGAAGTCCCGCTCCGGCACGTGACTCACCACGGCCACCAGGCCGTGGTGAGTCAGCGCCCTGGGCGGGTCGCCCGCCACACCCGTCAACTGGGCCTGGAGCGGGGTTCCGAAGGGGCGGCAGACGGCGTAGACGTACCGCAGTCCGGTCACGGGGCCTCCTTCTTCTCCGCGCGGCCGGGCTCCAGTTCCTCCAGCCGGGCCAGCCTCTCGCGCAACTCGGCGTTCTCACGGGTCAGTTCGTCCCGGCGCGCCCGCGAGCTCAGTGCCGGGTCGGTCTCCCACCAGTCGATGCCCATCTCCTTCGCCTTGTCCACCGAGGCGACGATCAACCGCAGTTTGATGGTGAGGAGTTCGATGTCGAGCAGATTGATCCGGATGTCGCCCGCGATCACGATGCCCTTGTCCAGGACCCGTTCAAGGATGTCGGCGAGGTTGGCACTGCTTCCCTGACCGTAGGGTTCGGGCATCCTGCTGGGCGTCGTCATCGCCGGCTCCCTGCCTCGACTTCCTCATCCTCGTCCTCGTACTCCTCGTCCTCGTACTCGCCCTCGGGTTCTTCCTCCTCCTCGGGCTCCTCCTCGTCCTCGTACTCGCCCTCGGGCTCTTCCTCCTCCTCCGGCTCCTCCTCGTCCTCGTACTCGTCCTCGGACTCCTCCTCGGCGAGCGCGTCCTCGTGACTGCGGACGACCTCGCCGTCGCGGATCTCGCCGCGCCAGCCGTCCTCCGCCTCGCCCTTGATGGTGATGAAGCGAACGAAGTTCTTGAGGTCGAGCCGGGTCCGGCGGCCCTGGGCGCGCCAGATGTTGCCGGTCTTCTCGAAGAAGCCGGAGGGGTAGTACTCGATGACCAGCAGGACGCGGGTCAGGTTGTCGGTGAGCCGGTGGAAGGAGACGACGCCCTTCGTCGTGCCCTTGGCCCCCTCGGAGGTCCAGGAGATGCGGTCGTCGGGGACCTGCTCGGTCGTGGTCGCCTTCCAGCTGCGGTTGGACCACCAGACCTTCAACTGCCAGTCGGAGGTGGTGTCGTCGGCCTTGCTCGCAGCCTTGACACCCTTCGCGAAGGTGCTGAAGTCCTGGTACTGGGTCCACTGGTCGTACGCCGTGCGCAGCGGTACGCCGACATCGATGTGCTCGATGATGACCGTGGGCTTGTTGCCGGAACGGCCCTTGCCCTTGCCCTTGCCGCCCAGGCCCTTGAAGGCGCCCGTGACCTTGTCCTTGATGCGCGAGCCGCCCATCTCCAGCGCGGAGCGCAGCGGCCCCTTGCCCTCGGCGATCTTGCGGCCGCCTTCGAGGGCGAGCTTGGCGAAGCCGGGACTGTTGCCCTCGGCGATGTCGTTCAGCTTGCCGGTGGTCTCGCCTAGCTTGTGGCCCACGCCGGTCAGCATGCGGGTGGCCTGAGCGGCGAGGTACTCCTGCAGTTCGGCCTTCAGCCGGTCGGCGGCCTCGCTGTGGGCCAGGTCTGTGAGCGGGTTCTTCGTCGCTCCGTTGGCGGCGGACTTCGCCGAGCCGAGAGTGTCACTCATCCCTCACCGCCTCCCTTCGGCAGCCGGGACCTGGCGCTGCCGCCCCTGCTCCCGGAGGTCGCCTTCTTGGCGGGCGTGGCCTTCTTCGCCGCCGCCTTGCGGCCCGCGGTCTTCTTCGCCGGAGCCTTCTTGGCGGGGGCCTTCTTGGCAGGGGCCTTCTTCGCCGCCGCCTTCTTCGCCGGCGCCTTCTTGGCGGGGGCCCTCTTGGCGGGAGCCTTCTTCGCGGGGGCCTTCTTCGCCTCGGGCTCCTCTTCCTCTTCCTCTTCCTCTTCTTCCTCGTCGGACGCCTCGGGCTCCTCGTCCTCCTCCTCTTCTTCCTCTTCCTCGTCGGACGCCTCGGGCTCCTCGTCCTCCTCGGGCTCCTCGTCCTCGTCCTCGTCGAATCCGGAGTCCTCGGGTTCCTCGTCCTCGGGTTCCTCGTCCTCGGCGTCCTCGTACTCCGCGTCCTCGGCGTCGTCGTCCTGGCCGGGCACCACGCCCGCCAGCTGGTCGCGCACCTTGGCGGTACGACCGTGCAGCCGGTCGGCGAGGGCGTCGATCTGCCGCTCGACCATGGCACCGGACGCGGCCTTGCCGACACCGCGCAGATCCTGCCGCAGCTGGTCGCCGATCTCCTTGAACTGCGGGTTGTCCCGCAGCTGTTGCTGGACCAGATCCGCGACCATGCGCGGGCTCAGGTTCAGCTTCTTCCCGGCGACCAGGCCACCGACGGCCGCCGCCATCTTCAGCTTTTTGGTACGCCCCAGGAGGTATCCGGCCCCTATGGCGAGACCCAGTCCCACTCGGTTCATGGTGTTGTCCCGTTGCCCGTTCCCGCGCTACCGCGCGAAGCGATCTCCAACCGGTCGAGGAGTTCGTCCTCGAGACGGTCGAACTCCTCCTCCGTGATCTCTCCGGCCTCCATCTGCCCCTCGAGCCGGGCCAGTTCGGCCCGGATCGTGGCTGGGTCGTAGTAGATTCGCTCGGCCTCCTGCACCACCTGTTTGATGGCCCAGGCGCTGCCGCGTACCGGTGCGAACGGCAGCAGCAGCACCTCAGAGATCAGGCCCACGTCATCACCCCGCTCCGGTGTCCGTTCCGCTCGCCACGGTGCCCGCGGGCTCGGCCGGGCCGGGCTCGACGAAGCTGTACGGCGGCAGCGGTCCGTTGACCCGCACTTCCAGGTGCGGCATGTCGTTGCGGAGCTGCTCGACCGCGGCCAGGAAGGACTCGGCCGAGTCCCGGTCCACCAGGAACGAGACGTTGGCCAGCCAGCCCGTGGACTCGGGCCCCGCGCTCACGTCGTCGGCGGCCGACGCAAGGGCGCGCTGCACGGCGGCGCCGTCGTCGGCCTCCTTGGCCTTGACCGCGGCCGCGACCAGCTCGCCGAGCCGGATCTTGTCGTCGTAACTGCCGCCGCCCGCCTGCCGGTTGGCCTCCGCGAGCCCACGGATGTCGGGACTCTCGGCCATCACCTGGTGCAGGACGGCCTCTTCGACGTGGTTGGCCTTGACGTTGTACTCGACCCGGTTGTCCAGGGCCTGCAGTCGCTCCTTGTAGTGCTCGGCGCGCTCGGCGAGCACCGCGGTGATGGAGTTGTCGTCCGGGGCCACGCTGCCGAACCGCATGGGCAGCACACAGCCGGCCGCGCCGGCCTCGCTGAGCACGTTCTGGTGGGCGAGCAGCTCCTTGCGCTTGGGCCGCAGTCCGTCGGGCGCCTCGCTGACGACAGCCACCAGGTCACCCTCGCGCAGGATGCGCACCGGGCGGGGCGGGTCGCCGACACCGCTCATGCCCTCGGGGAGGCCGGGGTGCGAACTCGCAGCGATGCCATAGACGTAAGTGCTCACTCCTGCTCCTCCTTACGGCGGGACGACGTGCTCTTGCGGGCGCGCGGACGGGACTCCCCCTGGCGCTCGGAACCGTCGTCACGCGCCTGCTTGAAGGCGTCGGAAATGGTCTCGGCGGCGCCGGACAGGGCCCCCTTGGACTTGCCGCGGGCGCCGGACTCGGTCATCTCCCCGACGAGGTCGGGCAGGCCCGGGTCCTTGCGCGGCCCGGCCTCCAGGTCGAGTCGGTTGCACGCCTCGGCGAAGCGCAGATAGGTGTCGACGCTGGCGACGACGACGCGTACGTCGATCTTGAGGATCTCGATGCCGACCAGGGAGACTCGCACGAATGCGTCGATGACGAGCCCCCTGTCCAGGACGAGCTCAAGCACGTCGTAGAGACCGCTGCTGCCGCCTCCGCCGCCGGACTGCTGTGCCGGTACGACTGTCATGCCGGGTGTTCCTCCTCGTGTGTGGGTGCGGGTCCGGTCGGGCGGCCTAGCGGCCGCCGGACCTGCGCGCGTCGGACCGCCCGCGTTCGTAGCGGCGGACGCGCCGGTAACCCGTGAGCTGCCCCTCTGCGTCGAGCTCCACCTGGTAGCTCGCCATCAGGCTCATCGTGTCGGGCACGCGCTCGAGTTCGAGGACCTCGACCTCCAGCGCCCAGCCCTCCTCCGTCTGCTCGAAGGACGACACGGACTCGGCTTCCATGCCGGTGAGCTCCGCGAGCTGGCCGCGCGCCTGACGCAGCACTTCCATCGGGCTCGGCCGGCTCTTGGCCGTCTGCTTGTCGTTCGTTTTGCTCGAGTTCCGGGAGTTCTGGGACTCCTGTGAATCCTGTGACTCTTGCGTGTTTTTTGTGTTCGACATGGCCACCTCCCCCTCCGTGTGGCCGCAAGAGTGTTCGCCAAACCTCTACGGGCCCATGCATCTGCCACCCACCGGGAGATCGCCGGTGGGGTCTCAGCCGCGCAGAGCGATCAGCCGCCGCCGGGCCGGTCCCAGCGCCCGGCCGCGGCTCAGCAGGCCTGACCAGGGGTTGGTGCGGGCCTGCTCGACGGCGTCGGCGACGGTCCAGCGGCCGGCGTGCAGCTCCGGGTCGTCCAGCCGGTCCCAGGTGATGGGGGTGGCCACGGGCGCGCCCGGGCGGGGCCGGACCGTGTAGGGCGCAACGGCGGTCTGGGCATAGGCATTGCGCTGGATGTCGAGGTAGAGCCGATCACCGCGTTCCTTCTTGCGGGCGGCGGTGGTGAGCCGGTCGGGGTGGGCGCCGGCGAGGGTGTCGGCGACGTCCCGGGCGAAGGCGCGCACCTCGTCGAAGTCGTGCCGCCCGTTGAGCGGCACGATGACATGGAGCCCGCGCGAGCCGGTGGTCATCAGCGCCGAGGGCAGCTCCAGCTCGTCGAGCAGCTCCCCGAGCAGCCGGGCGGCCCCCCGTACGGCCTCGAAAGCGTCCCCGGGGGTCCCCCCAGGCCCTTCAGGCACTGGGGGAGGGTCGAGGTCGAAGACCAGCCGGTCGGGGTGGTCGATGCGATCGGAGCGGGACAGCCAGCGGTGCAGGGTGATGCTCGCCTGGTCGGCCAGGTAGAGGAGGGCGGCGGTGTCGTCACAGACGGTGTGGCGGACGGTGCCGCCCTCCTTGGCCAGGTCGACGCGCTCGATCCACTCGGGGTAGTGGTCCGGGGTGTTCTTCTGCATGAACATCGGGCCGTCGATGCCGTCGGGGTGCCTCTCCAGCATCAGCGGCCGGCCGCGCAGGTGCGGCAGCATGAAGGGCGCGACGGCCCGGTAGTAGTCCACCAGGTCGGCCTTGGTGTACTCCTTGGCGTCGCCGCCGCCGGGGAAGAGCACCTTGTCCGGCCGGTGCACCTCCACCGTGCGGCGGCCCGCCCGCACCCTGCGCGTGCCGTCGCCGCCGCTCACCGCACGACCGCCTCCTCCACCAGCAGCCGCCCGGCCGCCGCGATGGACTCCGCGTCGATGCCCGAGGCGCGCAGCTGCTCCTCCGGGGAGGCCGAACCGGGCATGCTCCGCACGCCGAGCCGCACCAGGCGCGGTACGGGGCGTCCGTCGGTGAAGGCGTCGAGGACCGCGTCCCCGATGCCGCCCTCGGGGTGGTGGTCCTCCACGGTCACCAGGCAGCCGGTCTCCTCGGCGGCCCGGCGCAGGGTGGCCCGGTCGACGGGCTTCACCGAGTACAGGTCGATCACCCGCACCGCGATGTCCTCCTGTTCCAGGGCCTCGGCTGCGGCCAGCGCCTCGTGCACGGTGACGCCCGCGGCGACGAGGGTCAGCCGGTCCCGGCCCGAGGAGCGCAGCACCTTGCTGCCGCCGACCGGGAACTCCTCGCCGGGGGCGTAGATCACCGGGCTCTCGCCGCGCGAGGTGCGCAGGTAGCGGACGCCCTCCAGGCCGGCCATCGCGCCGACGAGCCGGGCGGTCTGGTTGGCGTCGCACGGGTACAGCACGGTCGAACCGTGCACCGCCCGCATCATCGCCAGGTCCTCCAGGCCCATCTGGCTGGGCCCGTCCTGGCCGATGGCGACGCCCGCGTGGGAGCCGACGAGGTTGATGCCGGAGCCGCTGACGGACGCCATCCTGATGAAGTCGTACGCGCGGGTGAGGAAGGCCGCGAAGGTGGCGGCGTACGGCACCCAGCCGCGGGACGCGAGCCCGACTGCCGAGGCCACGAGCTGTTGCTCGGCGATGTAGCACTCGAAGTAGCGGTCGGGGTGCTCCTTGGCGAAGAACTCGGCGCGCGTGGAGTCGCCGACCTCGCCGTCCAGGGCGACGATGTCGCCGCGGCCGGTGCCGAGGGCGGCGAGCGCCTCGCCGAAGGCGTTGCGGGTGGCGACCTCCTCGCCCTTGTCCCACTTGGGGAGTTCGAGGTTCCCGGTGTGGACGGAGTGCAGCATGCGGGCGGCGGGCGGCTCCTGCACCTGAACCCGGATGTCGCGCGGGCCGCCGAGTTCGGTGATGGCCTCCTCGGCCTCCGGCAGCGGCTTGCCGTGCAGGCCCTCGCGGTCCTGGACGCCCTCGACGCCCTTGCCCTTGAGGGTGCGGGCGAGGATGGCGGTGGGCTGGCCCTTGGTGGAGGCGGCCTCCCCGTAGGCGCGGTCGACGGCGTCCACGTCGTGGCCGTCGACCTCGATGGTGTGCCAGTCGAAGGCCTGGAAGCGGCGGGCGTAGGCGTCCAGGTCGTGGCCGTGCCGGGTGGGGCCGCGCTGGCCGAGCCGGTTGACGTCGACGATCACGGTGAGGTTGTCCAGGTGCTCGTACCCGGCGTGCTCGGCGGCCTCCCACACGGATCCCTCGGCCAGTTCGCTGTCGCCGCAGAGCACCCAGGTGCGGTAGCCGGTGCGGTCGAGCCGCTTGCCGGCCAGCGCGATGCCGACCCCGACGGGCAGGCCCTGCCCGAGCGAGCCGGTGGCCGTCTCGACCCACGGCAGGCGCTGCGGGGTGGGGTGTCCTTCGAGGCGGCTGCCCAGCTTGCGGAAGGTGAGCAGCTCTTCGTCGTCGATGGCGCCGGCCGCCTTGTACGCGGAGTACAGCAGCGGGGAGGCGTGGCCCTTGGAGAGGACGAAGCGGTCGTTGCCGGGGTGGGCGGGGCGGTCGAAGTCGTAGCGCAGGTGGTGCGCGAGCAGGACGGCCATCAGGTCGGCCGCCGACATCGAGGACGTCGGGTGCCCGGAGCCCGCCGCGGCGGCGGCGCGGACACTGTCCACCCGCAGCTGCTGTCCGAGGTCGGTGAGTTCACCGGTGTTCATGAGTCTCCTTTCGCGGAGTCGTCGTCCGGGACGTCGGTTCGTTTGACGGGGCCGGGGGCGGGGTGGCCAGGAGGCGGATGGCCGGGCGGGGGTGCGGGGGCGGGCTGCTTCTTCGCGGGCTCGCCGCCGGGTTGGTTCTTGGCAGGCCCGCCGCCGGGTTGCTTCTTCGCAGGTTCGCCACCGGGCTGGTTTTTCGCGGGCTCACCACCCGGCTGGTTCCGCGCCGGCTCCGGCTCTCCACCCGGCTGATTCCTGGCCGGTTCGCCATCGGGTCGGTTTCCGGCGAGCTCACCACCGGAATGGTTCTTGGCGGGCTCACCACCCGGCTGGTTCCGCACAGGCTCAACGCCCACCGCCTGGTTCCTGCCCGGTTCGCGGCCGGGTCCGGTGGCCGGGCGGCCCTTCGCCGTCTCGGCCTCCGACCGCAACTCCGCGGGCCCGGAGCCAGGTCGGCCCGTGGTCGGGCGGCCCTTGGCCGTTTCCCACTCGGAGCGGGGTTCCGCGGCCCCGGATCCGGGCCGTACCTGCGTCGGTCCGGATCCGGGCTGCCCCTTCGCGGGCTCATCGTGGGGCCGGGCACGGCCCGGCCCTCCGGCGCCGGTGCCCCCGTCGCCGGTGTCGGCCGCGAGCGCCGCCCCCGGCCCGGACCGGGCGCTCGCGTCCTGGCGTTGCCCGGGCCCGCCCGGCACCCGGGCCACCTCGGGCGACGACGTGTCCAGCGGCACCGACCAGGACCGTACGAGCCCCAACTGCACGGCCTGGCGCGGCAGTACGGCGTCCAGCAGCCAGTCGGCCGCGACCCGGACGCGGTTGCCGGGCATCGCGGCGAGGTGGTAGCCCCGGGTCACCGCGCCGGCCGGTACGCCGGACAGGGTCACGCCGAGCGGGCTGGCGGCGGCCTTCGCCCCGCCCAGGTCGACGACGAAGCCCAGATCGCGGTGGCGGTAGGGCGTGCGCGCACCGCCGAGACCGAGTGACGCGGCGACGTTCTCCGCCGCGACCTTGCCGTGCCGCCAGGCGTGCTGCGCGGTCATCGGCGTATAGCTGCCGGGATTCTCCAGGTCGGGTACGGCGGCCACGTCCCCGCAGGCGAACAGCTCCGGCCGGCCCGGCGCCCGCAGATGCGGGTCGACCAGCAGCCGCCCCTTCTCCATGGGCAGCCCGAGGGACTCGACCAGCGGGTCGGGGCGCACGCCCACGCACCACACCAGCGTCCGGGTCTCGACGAACTCGCCGTCGGTCAGCAGGACCCCGTCGTGCGTGGCCTCCTTCACGGAGGTCCCCATGCGCACATCCACGCCCCGCTGCCGCAGCACCCGGTCGGCGGTGGCGGACAGCTTCTCGTCCATCTCGGGCAGCACCCGCGGCGCCACGTCCAGCAGCATCCAGCGCGGTCGCATCCCCCGCCGCAGCGGGTGCTTGCGCACCTGCGCGTCGGTGAACATCTGCCCGTGCGCGGCGACCTCCGTGCCGGTGTATCCCGCACCGACCACGACGAAGGTGCACCGCGCTGCGCACGTGCCGGGATCGTCCGAGGACGCCGCGAGTTCCACCTGCCGGGTCACGTGGTCGCGCAGGTACAGCGCCTCGGGAAGACCGCGGAAGCCGTGCGCGTGCTCGGCGACGCCGGGGATCGGCAGCAGTTTGTTGACGCTGCCCGCGGCGAGCACCAGCCGGTCGTAGGCGAGGGTGCCGCCCTCGCCCTCGGGTCCGGTGTAGTGCAGGGTGCGGTCGTCGAGGTCGATCCGGTCGGCCTCGCCCAGCACCAGCCGGACGTCCGGCAGCGAGTCCGAGAGGGAGACCGTGACCCGGCGCGGCTCCAGGATGCCGGCGGCGACCTGGGGCAGCAGGGGCAGGTACAGGAAGTAGTCGGTCGGGTTGAGCAGGGTGATGTGGGCCCGGCCCCGGGTGAGCCGGGACAGGGAGCGGGCGGTGCGGTACCCGGCGAAGCCGGCACCGACGATCAGGATGCGGGGTCGACTCACGGTCGCTCGCCTCCGGCGCTGTCGCGTGGCTCGGGAGCCTTCCGCGTCCCCCTGGCCGGGGCACCCAAACGTCGGCCGGGGCTCGCCGACCCGGACGCCGCCGGTTTCCGGCCTCCCGCCCGGGTACCCGGTGCGGGACACGGACCGCCGACGTCGCGGAGGCACTCCCCCATGCCCGAGTACGGATACTTCCTCTCGTGCGAGCAGTACGGACCCGCCGAGCTGATCGAGCAGGCGCGGATGGCCGAGCAGGCCGGTTTCCAGGCGCTGTGGATCTCGGACCACTACCACCCGTGGAACGACGAGCAGGGCCAGAGCCCGTTCGTGTGGTCGGTGATCGGCGCGCTGTCCGAGGCGGTGTCCCTGCCGATCGAGACGGCGGTCACCTGCCCCACCGTGCGCATGCACCCGGCGGTGGTGGCGCAGGCCGCGGCGACCAGTGCGGTGATGACCGGCAACCGCTTCCGGCTCGGCGTCGGCTCCGGCGAGGCGCTCAACGAGCACATCCTGGGCGACCACTGGCCGCCGGCCCACATCCGGCTGGACATGCTGGAGGAGGCGGTCCAGGTGATGCGCCGGCTGTTCACCGGCGAGGAGGTGAACCACCACGGGCCGCACTACACGGTCGAGAACGCCCGGCTGTACACCGTCCCGGACGAGCCCATCCCGATCGACATCTCCGGGTTCGGCCCCGCCGCGACGCAGCTCGCCTCCCGGGTCGGCGACGGCTACATCACCGTGACGCCGGACGAGGCGATGGTGGAGCAGTACCGCAAGGGCGGGGGCGGCGGGAAGCTCGTCAGCGGCGGCACCAAGGTCTGCTACGACACCGACAAGGACGAGGCCGTACGGACCGTCCACCGGCTCTGGGCCAACGAGCAGCTGCCGGGCGAGCTCGGCCAGGTGCTGCCCTCCCCCAAGCACTTCGAACAGGCGCAGCAGCTCGTCACCGAGGACATGGTGCGCGGGAACCGGGTGTGCGGCGGCGACCTGGACGAGCACGTGTCGGAGCTGAAGCAGTTCGCCGACGCGGGTTTCGACCGGGTCTACGTGAACCAGATCGGCCCGGACCTGCGCGGCTTCTTCGACTTCTACCGCACGAAGGTGCTGCCGCAGCTCCAGCAGGCCGTCTGACGTTCCCGAGCGGGGGGCGTGCCGGGTCGCCTAGAGTCGCCCGCATGTCTGTTCGTCTACGTATGCGTGAGGCCCTGCCGGAAGCGATGCGGGCCCGGGACAAGGCCGCGGTGAGTGCCCTGCGCGCCACTCTGGCAGCGCTGGACAACGCCGAGGCGGTACCCGTCGAGGCCGTCCCCCGCGCCGGCGCCCTGGAAGCCTCCCCGGTCGGTGCCGGCGCCACCGAGGCGGCCCGGCGCGAGCTCGGAGAGCAGGACGTGGTGGGCATCGTGCGGGCCGAGGCGTCCGAACGGCTGGAGGCGGCCGCGCAGTTGACCGCGCCCGCGCATGCCGCCCGGGCCGAACGGCTCCGGGCGGAGGCGGCGGTGCTGCTGCGGTTCCTCGACGGCGCCGAAGACAAAGCCGAGGACGTCGCCGCAGACGCGTAGCGAACTAGCGGCGGGCCTGCCCGGCCAGTCTGCGGAGCGCCAGGGCGCCCGCTCCCGCGGTGAGGGCCGCGCCCAGCCGGCCGCGGTTGCGCGACAGCCACTGCTGCGGGCCGCCGGCCGTGGACTCGTCGTCGAAGCGCCCGTGCGCGCCGAAGTCCCGCCCGTGCGGGCCGTCCGCCGGGGACCAGAGGTTCGCGGGACCCTCGGGCCGGCCCTCCTCCTGCTGGGCGTCGACGTTGGTGCGGGCCAGGTAGCGGTCCAGCAGTCCGGGGATCACGGCGTTGGCGAGGAGCGTGGCGACCGTGGAGCCGCCCACCCAGTACTCCCGGCGCCGCGCGTGCGACGACGCGTGCACGATCGCCCGGGCCGCGACCTCCGGCTGGTACACGGGCGCCACGGGCCGCGCCCGCCCGGGCATCCGGTTCAGCACCCAGTCGAACTGCGGGGTGTTGAGGCCCGGCAGCTGCACCATCGTCGTCCGTACCCCGCTGCGCGCGTGCAGCAGTTCGCAGCGCAGCGACTCGTTGAATCCCTGGATCGCGTGCTTGGCGCCGCAGTACGCCGACTGCAGCGGAATGCCCCGGTAGGCGAGCGCGGAGCCGACCTGCACGATGGTGCCGCGGTCGCGCGGAAGCATGTGCCGCAGGGCTGCCCGGGTGCCGAACACATAGCCCAGGTACGTCACTTCGGTCACGCGCCGGAACTCGTCCGGGTCGACCTCCGTGAACGGCGCGAACACGCCGGTGAAGGCGTTGTTGACCCAGACGTCGATGTGGCCGTACGCGTCGGCGACCTGCTGGGCGGCGGCGTCGACGGCCTTGGCGTCGGAGACGTCCACGGGGATGACGAGCGCCTCGCCCCCGGCGCGCTCCACCTCGTCCGCCGCCGCGGCGAGTCCCTCACGCCCGCGGGCGAGCAGGGCGACCTTGTCGCCGCGGGCGGCGAAGGCCCGGACGGTGGCCCGTCCGACCCCGCCGCCGGCTCCGGTCACCACGACCACACGGCCGCGCTGGTGCGGGGGTCCTGCTGTGCGCACCCGGCATCACGCCCCGCGGTGGGGGACGTCCGGGGCCTGCGACGGTCGCGGGGGCACGGGGCCGGGGGCGTCCGCTCCGGCGGGCGGGGCCGGCGGC
Source organism: Streptomyces massasporeus (assembly GCF_014648995.1). GTDB lineage: Bacteria > Actinomycetota > Actinomycetes > Streptomycetales > Streptomycetaceae > Streptomyces > Streptomyces massasporeus. The sequence continues at coordinate 991,953 of NZ_BMSE01000001.1, forward strand.
ACGGGCGGATACGGCATGCCGCCGACCACCCCGGCCGCGGTCTGACGGGCGCTGTCCCCGCCCGGTGCCATGGCGGCCGCGTGGTCCGCTCCCGGCCGGGACGGCCGGGCCATGCCGCGCAGCACGTAGGCCAGGGCTCCCAGGATCACGGCGGTGATCAGCGCGGCCGCCCAGTCGGGCAGGCCGAGGGCGAGAGCCAGTCCCACGGCGAGCGCGAGGGCCGCGCCCGCGTACAGGGCGAGCGCGCCGGACGCGGCGTACAGCGCGGCCTTGCGGCGCTGCTTGCGCGTCTGCTCGCGCAGTTCGTCCCGCACGGTCTCGCGCGCCACCTGTGCCAGCTCGTCGACGAGATGCTTGTCCAGATGCTCCAGGTGATCCAACGGCTTCATGCCCGGCCGGGTACCCTCACCCCCGTGCGCGTAACTAGGCTCGGTGGCATGGAGATTCTGGGTGCCACACTGCGCGTCTGCGTCGACGACCTCGAGACCGCGATCCCCTTCTACGAGCGGCTGGCGGGCGGCAGCGCCCAGCGCTTCGAGCGGGGAGGTGTCCAGGTGGCGGCGATCGGCTGCTTCCTGCTGATGAGCGGTCCCCCGGCCGAACTCGAGGTACTGCGCAAGGTCGCCGCGACGATCGCCGTGACGGACGTCGAGGAGACCCACAAGGTGCTGACCGAACTGGGGGCCCACATCGTGGCGGGCCCGATCGCCTCACCGGCGGGCCGCAACCTGATCGCCCTGCATCCGGACGGCTCGATCTACGAGTACGTGGACCGCCAGGCGTAGGTGTCGCCGCCGGGGCTCAGTGCCGGCCCGGCGGGGTGATCATCTCGGTGGTGATCGCCCAGCGTTCGTGGTCGCGCCAGGCCCCGTCGACGAAGAGCATCTTCGGCGAGAAGCCCTCCAGACGGAACCCGCAGGCGCGGGCCAGGGCGACCGACGCGGCGTTCCCCGGCTGGACGTTGATCTCCAGCCGGTGCAGCCGCATCGGGCCGAACGCGTAACCCACGACGAGGTCCAGCCCTTCGCGCATCAGCCCCCGCCCGGCGGCGTGCGCGAAGGCCCCGTAGCCCAGGGCGCCGGACTGGAAGCCGCCCTCGACGATGTTGTTGATGTTGATGAACCCGCCGATGGCCCCGTCGCCCTTCTCGCAGACCAGGAAGCCGGCCTTGGAGGGGTCCACGATCAGCCGGCCCGCGTAGGCGGTGTAGGCCTGCGCCGTGGTGGGCGGGAAGAGCCACGGCTGGTGCAGGTCCTTGCTCTCCCGGGCGCGGGCGGTGAACTCGGCACCGTCCTCATAGGTGAAGTGGCGTATCCCCACCCGGGGGCCTTCGGCGAGGTGGCGGGATGCGTGGTGCGGCACCCCGCCACAGTAACCGCGCTGCCGGTGTGTCCCCAGTCGGGGCGTCAGGAGCCGGCGACCGGCAGCCGGAGCACTCCGGTGTCGCGCGGCCCGCTGACCACGGTCACCGGCTTGATCCCCCGGTTGCCGAAGTACGCGTCGTCGCTGGCGGCGATCACGAACCGCAGCCGGTGCCCGGTCTCGTACCGGTGCACGATGCCGGGCAGGGTGACGGTGAAGCTCTTGGTGACGTCCGGGACGCGCACCGGGGCGACCAGGCGGCGCACCAGGGTGCGGGTGCCGTCGGGGGCGACGTCGTAGAGCTTGGCGAACAGGACGAGCTTGTCGGCCGCGTCGGCGGAGTTCTGGGTGCGCTCGGCCTTCGGGGAGACGACCTTGAGCGTGGCCCGGGGTGCGCCGACGACGTCGAGTGGTTGCTTGAGCGGCGCGCTCGTCCAGTCGAGGTGAGTGCCCTTGGTGTCGCGCGGCGGTGTGTCCGGCAGGCCGATGAGTCCGGAGAGGGAGCCCTCCGAATGGCTCGTGGGGGTCAGCCAGTTGGTGTAGACGCGGCTGCCGCGGGCCACGTCGCCCCGGTGGTCCACGAGTTTCCCGTCACCGGACAGATACAGGGTGCGGCCGATGGCGGGGAGGCGGCTCGCGGTGGCGTAGGTGCGGTCGGGGTCGGTGATCCAGTCGCGGTGGTAGGCGAAGGCCGGTCCGGTGTCGGCGTGGGTCTGCCTGCGCAGATGGCGGTCGAACCACGCGAGGACGCGCCGGCCGACGTAGCTGGTCTCCAGGTTGCCCTGGGAGAGGTCGAGTTCACCAGTGGCCGGGCCGGTGAGGCCGCCGCTGTGGCCCCAGGACTGCCAGATCATCTTGACGGACGTACCCTGGGCCTTGAGCGTCCGGTACGTCGCCGTGGCCTCGTTGAGGTTGAACAGGGTGTCGGCCTGCCCCTGGACCAGCAGGGTGGGCGTGCGGACACGGTGGAGGTACGACACCGGGGAGACGCGGTGCGCGTAGGCCAGCAGCTCGGCGGTCCGGGCAGCCGGGTAGCTCCCGGAGTTGAGGGTGTGGACGGTCCGGCAGGCCTCGGTGACGAAGTGCAGGCAGGCCAGGGAGTTGATGCGGGACGGGTCGAGGCTCGGCTTCAGCAGCGGCTGGCCCTCGCCGATGAGGTAGAAGCCGTTCGTCCACTGCCATTTGAAGACGCCCGGGACACCGCCGCTGCCGACGGCGTTGTTGGGGTCGAGCGAGTACGCCAGGTCGTTCCAGGTGATCATCGGGACGAGCGCGTCGAGGCGGTCGTCGACGGCGGCGGTGGCGAGCTGGACGGCGCCGCCGTAGGAGCCGCCGATCATGCCGACGCGCGGGTCGCCCGGTGCGTCACGGGTGACGAAGTCCGCGGTGGTGCCGTCGTCGGCGGAGCGGGTGCCCCCCAGGAAGTCGACCAGTCGCGAGGCGGCGGCACCGTCGATGTCCGGGTCGTCGAGGGAGACGAGGCAGCCGCTGCGGCCGAAGCCGAGCCCGGAGTAGACGAGCGAGACGTAGCCGCGCTGAGCGAAGGCCTTGCCGATGGTGTCGGTCGAGCCGTCCGCCTTGCTGCCACCGAAGCCGTTCGTGCCGAGCACGGCGGGCGCCGGATGGTCGCGGTCCACGCCGCTGGGACGGTACAGGTCGGCGTCGACCGTGCAGGCGCGGCCGCCCGCCCGCACGGTGAACGTCAGCGGCGTGACGGTGTAGGCGTCGGTGGCGGTCGCGGGTGGGGTGAGGGTGAGGGGCACGGCCAGGGCGGCGCCCAGAGCGAGAGCGAGGAGTGCGCGGGTTCTGGGCACGCGTCGGGACACACGGACCTCCACGGTGAGGGCAACCCGGATACCGACCAGTAGGTACCGGCTGGTTGTCATGGTGTGACACGTGTCAAGAGCGGTCAATCACCGAAACGAGGGTTTCTTGACAGGATTTCAGTAGCGGGCCGCTCAGCTCAGGGCCGGTTCGTCCAGCCTCAACGTGCCTGTATCGGCGTCCAGTTCGGCCCCGACCCCGAGAGGCATGGTCAGCGCGCCCTCGCCGTGCCCGAACCCGAACTCCTCCACGACCGGGACGCCCAGGCCGCCGAGCCGGTCGGCGAGGACCGTACGCAACTCCGAGTACGGGCCGCACCCCGCCCAGGACCCGAGGACGATCCCGGCGACCCCGTCGAGCCAGCCGGTGCGCAGGAGTTGGGTGAGGTACCGGTCCAGGCGGTACGGGCTCTCGCCGATGTCCTCCACCAGCAACAGCCCGCCCCGCGCCCCGGGGTGGGCGTGCGGGGTGCCGAGGTCGCTCGCGAGCAGGCTGAGGCAGCCGCCCAGGGTGACGCCCCGGACGCGGCCGGGGACCAGAGCGGTGCCGCCCGGGGGCACGGCCGTGACGGTCCGCACGGACTCCGGCTCGAAAAGGGTGGCCCGCAGGTGCTCCTGGGCGCGGGCGTTCTTGAGGAAGTCGACGCCGGCGGCCGCGGGCCCGTACAGGGTGACCAGGCCCAGGCGGGTGGCGAAGGCCTGGTGCAGGACGGTGACGTCGCTGAACCCGGCGAACACCTTCGGGCCCGCCGCCCGCATCGCCGCCCAGTCGAGCAGGTCGACCATGCGCTGCGCCCCGTAGCCGCCCCGGGCGCACAGCACGGCGGCGACGGACGGATCGCACCAGGCGTTCTGGAGGTCGGCGGCGCGCTGCTCGTCCGTGCCGGCGAGGTAGTCCAATTCCCCGTGTCTGCCCAGCACATGGGGTGTCACCACGGGGTCGAGGTCCCAGCCGCGCAGGATGTCGAGCCCGGCCTGGAGCCGCTCCTCGGGCACCGGCCCGCTGGGCGCGACGACGGCGATGCGGGCGCCGGGGGCGAGCCGGGGAGGTCGGACGAGCTGGTTCACTTGCTGAGCTCCAGAGTGGGGGTGCGGGGCGGGTCCAGGCGGAACACCTGGGCGTAGAGGGAGAGTTCGGCCTCCAGGGCGCGCACCATGGTCTCCGCCCTGCGGAACCCGTGCCCCTCCCCCTCGAAGGCGAGATACGCGTGCGGCACCTTCCGGCCCTCCAGCCGGGCCAGGAACCGCTCGCACTGGACGGGCGGGCAGATCACGTCGTCGAGGCCCTGGAGCAGCAGGAACGGCACGGTGAGGCGGTCGGCGTGGGCGGCGGGCGAGCGTTCCGCGTACCGGGCGGGCACCTCGGCGAGCGGCCCGATGAGGCCCTCCAGATACCGCGACTCGAAGTCGTGGGTCTCCCCCGTGCCCCAGCCGGCCAGGTCCAGGATCGGGTACTTGATGGTGCCGCAGGCGTAAACGTCGGTGGTGGTGAGCGAGGCGGCGGCGGTCCAGCCGCCCGCGCTGCCGCCCCGGACGGCGAGCCGGCCGCGGTCGGCCGTGCCCTCGTCGGCGAGGGCCAGGGCGACGGCGGCGCAGTCCTCGACGTCGACCACGCCCCACTGCTCGCGCAGCCGCTCGCGGTAGGGGCGGCCGTACCCCGTGGAGCCGCCGTAGTTCACTTCGGCGACGCCGATGCCGCGCGAGGTGAAGTAGGCGATCTCCAGGTCGAGCACGAGCGGCGCGCGGCCGGTGGGCCCGCCGTGCGCCCAGACGACGTAGGGCGGCAGCTCGTCGCCGGGCGCGACGCAGCCGGGGTGGTGCGGCGGATAGATGTGGGCGTGGATGTCGCGCCCGTCGGGGCCGGTGAAGGTGCGGATCTGCGGCTCGGGGTAGTACGCGGGATCGACGGCGTCGTCGTGCTCGGCGCCGACCACACGGGCCCGGCCGGTGCGGGCGTCCAGCTCGACGACCTCGTAGGCGCTGCGCGGGCTGGCGCCCACGGCCACGACCCGTTCGCCGTGGGCGGCGAGGGTGGGGGCGAACTCGGTCCAGGGTCCGGCCGCGTCGACGACCTCGCCCGTCTCGGGATCGAGTACGCCGAGGGCGGTGGCGCCCCGGCCGTGCACGACGGCGATCAGACCGCTCTCCAGCGGCGTGAACCATCGCGAACCCAGCTTCCACAAGGCTCCGCCGAACTCCTCCTCGCGCGGGCACACCGGTTCCCCGTCGAGGTAGAGGTTCCACCAGCCGGTGCGGTCGCTCGCGTGCAGCAGGCGGCCGTCGTGGGTCCAGTCGGCCTGGGCGATGGCCTCGCCGGGCCCGCCGGCCACGGTCCGGGCGTCGCGCAGGGTGCCCTCGGGGGTGAGGTCGGCGAGGAGCAGTTCGGTGCCGTCCCACGGCATGCGGGGATGGTCCCAGGCGAGCCAGGCGGCCCGCCGTCCGTCGGGCGAGAGCTTCGGTCCGGTCACGAACCGGTGCCGCCCGTCGGTGAGCTCCCGTACGGCGTCCCGGTCCTCGGCGGCGGATCCGTCCAGCGGGACGGCGGCCAGGACACGGCGCACGTCGGTGGGTCCGTCACCGGTGAACTCCTCCAGTACGCACCACACTTCGCCCCGCTCGGGCAGCGGCAGCGGTTCGGCCCAGCGCAGGCCGGCTCCGACGCAGGACACGGGGGTCAGCGGTCGGGGTTCGCCGCCCGGCGCGCAGCGGTACAGCCGCTGGTCGGTGAAGTTCACGAACACCACCAGCGGACCGGTGTCCCCCGCGACGGCGGCCCACGGGTGCCCGCCGTACTCGATGACCCGGCTGCGCACGTTCCACGGTGCGGGCAGCAGCGACTCCTCCCTGCCGTCGGCGTGCCGCCGCACCAGGGTGCGCCGGCCGCCCTCGGCGGGGCGCGGCTCGGTCCACCACACCTCGTCGCCGACGAAGCCCACGTACTCCGGGTGCCCGTCGTGCGCGGCGGTCAGGGCCGCGTCGATGGGCGAGGGCCACGCCCCGTAGGCCAGCGTCCGCACCGTCTCCCCCACTCTCCTAGGCCGTCCGCAGGAACCGGTCGAGTACGCGGACACCGAAGTGCAGCGCCTCGACCGGTACCCGTTCGTCGACCCCGTGGAACATGGCCGCGTAGTCGTAGCCGTCCGGCAGCTTCAGCGGGGTGAAGCCGTAGCCGGTGATGCCGAGGCGGGAGAACTGCTTGGCGTCGGTGCCGCCGGACATGCAGAACGGCACCACGTGCCCCTCGGGCGCGAACTCCTCGATGGCGGCCCGCATGCCCGCGAAGGTCGCCGAGTCCACCGGCGACTCCAGGGCGACCTCGCGGTGGTGGAACTCCCAGTCCACGTCGGGCCCGGTGAGCCGGTCGAGGGTGCTGCGGAACTCCTCCTCGCCGCCGGGCATGTACCGGCCGTCCACGTGTGCCACGGCCTCGCGCGGAATGACGTTGACCTTGTAACCGGCGTCCAGCATGGTCGGGTTGGTGCTGTTGCGCAGGGTCGGCTCGACGAGCTTCGCGGCCGGGCCGAGCTTCTCCAGCAGCGCGTCCACGTCGGTGAGGTCGCTCTCGATGCCGTAGAGCGCGGCGAGTTCGGTCAGGGCGGCGCGCACGGTCGGGGTCAGCCTGAGCGGCCACTCGTGCGCGCCGATCCGCGCGATCGCGCCGGCGAGGCGGGTCACGGCGTTGTCGCGGTTGACCTTGGAGCCGTGCCCGGCGCGTCCGCGGGCGGTGAGCTTCACCCAGGCGGTGCCGCGTTCCCCGGCCGCGATCGGGTAGATCTGCCGCCCGTTGCCGTCGTGGAAGGTGAAGGCGCCCGACTCGCTGATCCCTTCGGTGCAGCCCTCGAACAGGCCGGGGTGCCGGTCGGCGAGGAACCCGGAGCCGTCCTCGGCGCTGGCCTCCTCGTCGGCGGTGAACGCGATGACGACGTCCCGGCGGGGCCGGACGCCCTGCCGTGCCCAGCCGCGCACGACGGCCAGGATCATCGCGTCCATGTTCTTCATGTCGACGGCGCCGCGCCCCCAGACGACCCCGTCGCGGATCTCCCCGGAGAACGGGTGCACGCTCCAGTCGGCGGCCGCCGCGGGCACGACGTCCAGATGCCCGTGGAGCAGGAGCGCCCCGGCCGAGGGGTCGGCGCCCTCGATGCGGGCGACGACGTTGGTCCGCCCCTCGGTGCGCTCCAGCAGGGTCGGTTCGATCCCGGCGTCGGCGAGCCGGGCGGCGGCGTACTCGGCGGCGGGCCGCTCCCGGCAGTCGCCCCCGCCCCGGTTGGTGGTGTCGATGCGGATGAGGTCGGACGTGTACGTCACGACCTCGTCCAGCGCCTGCTCGTCCACCTGCTCAGCCATACTGCTCCTCCACCGCGGCCGAGACGATCGTGGTGACCGCCTTGAAGGCGCGGATGCCCTCGTACATGGTCCCGCTCGTGTACGCCACCTTCCGCTCCCCGATCCGTTCCACACCCGGGACGACGGTGGCGGCCATCGCGAGGTGCTCGGCGTCGAACTCGACGGCCACGGTGAACGGGCCGCCGTGCACGGGTTCGTGACGCACCGCCAGTGCGGCGGCCTCCTTGGCCGCCGCCCGGATGTCGGCCGCGGTGCGACCGGGTGTGCGGCACACGGCCGCGTAGCGCGACACGTGGTCCTTCACCGCGACCTTCAGCGCCTCGGGTGCGTACCCGAGGGCGTCCTCGCAGGCGACGTCGTCCCCGGTGACCAGCACGACCGGCACGCCGTACTCGGCCGCGACATGGGCGTTGAGCAGCCCCTCGCTCGCCCGTACGTCGTTCAGCCACACGCCCGTGATCGAGTTGGCGAGGTAGGTGTGCGCGAGGACGCCCTCCATGCCGGCGCCCGCGTGGTAGCCGACGAACGCGATGCCGTCGATGTCTCCGTGCTGCACGCCCTCGACCATGGACAGCGCCTTGTGCCGGCCGGTGAGCATCTGGGCGCGGTCGTCGAGCTGCTCCAGCAGCAGGTTGCGCATGGTGGAGTGTGCCTCGTTGATGATCACCTCGTCGGCGCCGCCGTCGTGGAAGCCGAGGACGGCGGCGTTGACGTCGGAGGTGAACAGCGACCGGCAGCGCTCCCACTGGGAGGCGCCCGGCACCACGTCGTCGGGCCAGGTGACGCCGGTGGCGCCCTCCATGTCGGCGCTGATGAGGATTCTCATGACGAGCCGTCCAGGGCGGAGATCTTCATGGTTCGTCACGTTACGCGCTGTGGGCGGAACGGGCTACGAGGTGGTCACCATCGGATCGGCAGGTCGGCGACGAGCGCCGTGAGGCGGTCGGCCAGGAGGCGGTGGTCACGGGCCGAGTAGTGCCAGTGGCAGCCTGTGTAGTCGAGGCCGGTGGCATCGAGGGGCCAGTAGCGGACCCGGCGGTCGCCCGCGCCGGTGCGTTCCCGGACGACGTGTTCGACATGGCCGGCGAACGGGCCCGTGCCGACGGCCAGGAGGGTCGTCGAGGCCCCGTAGCGCTGCCGTAGTTTCGCGAGGAAGCCGCTGTAGGCGCTGCGGTAGGCGGCCGCGAGGCTCTCGTCCGTCCAGGGCTCGCCCGGGTTGACCGGGGTGGAGAAGTCGTTCGTTCCGAGGTGGACCACCACGAGCTGCGGCCGCCAGGTGCCGGGGTTCTGCCAGACGTCGCCGGGCACGTTCAGCAGCGCACGGTCGTAGAAGGTGCGGTAGTTCACCTCCGGCGAGCCTCCGTTGTAGTTGCGGACCATGCCCTGGCCCGAGTACGCGTTGAGCTGGTAGTCGGCGCGCAGCCCCCGGGCGGTGAGGGCGCCGTAGCTCACGTCGGCGTTCGTGGTGCGCCTCAGCTGCTCGCCGTCGCAGTCGCGGGAGGTGGAGAGGTTGCCGTACCCGGCCGTGAGGGAGTCGCCGATGAACTCGACCTGGCGGCTGCGGGCGGCGGGCCGGGCCAGGACGGCACCGCCGGGTGCGGCGACGAAGCCGCCGAAGGAGCTGGTGCTCCACGGGGTGTCGTTGCGCTTGACGAGCCGGACGGTGTGCACGCCGTCGCGCAGACCCCTGACCCAGTGGGTGGTCTTCCCCGGCGTGACGAGGGTCGCGACGGTGGCCCCGTCGACCTGGACGTCGTAGTCGGCGGCCGGATCGTCGAGCACGACGCCCACGCCGGTGCCCCGGATCCGGCCCTCGAAGTAGACGCCGGGCCAGCTGTACTGCAGCACGTCACCGGCGTCCTTGACCCGCCCCGCGGTGTGCACGCCGTCCCGTACCGCGCGGGGTTCCGGTGCGGCGACGGTCGTGACGGCGGCCGTGCCGACCAGCACCGTCGAGACCGCTGACGCGACCAGTATCCGTAACCAGGGCATCGGCATGGCTGTCCTCCGCGAGGGCGAGGGAGGTGCACGGGACGGGGGCAGAGTGACCGTACACCGACAAATCCGTCGCCCACCAGACCACGCCCCACGCCCCCGGCCGCTCGCCTCAGGCCGTGCGCCCCGCCACCAGCCAGGTGGAGGGCAGCTCGATGCGCGTGCCGTCCGGGCGGTACTCCGTGGTCCTCAGCGGCAGCCGGCCGCTCGCCAGGACGGTGAGACCGGCCGAGCGCAGATACTCGGGCACGGCCTCGTCCGAGACGTCGCCGGGAGTGAGGCCGTGCCGGAAGACCGGTGCGAGCTTGGGCGGCGGGCCGTCCGGGCCGCCCGCCAGACCCGTCAGGACCTGTTTCGCGGCGCCCGAGAGCTCCACCAGGCAGGCCCGGCCCCGGTCGCCGACCAGCGTGGCGATCCCGTCGACGAGGGACTGCCGGTCGTCCGGCTCGCACTGGTGCAGGACGCCCCGCACATAGACGTTGGTGTCGCCGAGCTCCGCGTGCAGGGCCTGGGCCTCGTCCTTCCCGGCGGCGTCCAGCTGCCGGTAGGCGGCCTGACCCGCCGGGTCGGAGCGCCGGGCGTGGTCGAGGGCCGCGGCGGACAGGTCGACGCCCAGGACCCGCGGGAAACGGTCGGCGAGATAGCGGGTCTGGGTGCCGTTGCCGCAGCCGAGGTCCACCATCGGCAGTGCGGGATCGGCCAGGTACGGCTCGAACAGGGCGAGATGCGGGCCCACGGTCAGGACCGGTTCCGCGTCCCAGAACACCGCCCCCGGTTCGGCGGGCGCCTCCCGCCAGAACGCCTCCCACGCCTCCCGGTACCGACTCGTCACGCTCATGGCCCACTCCCCAGGGTGCGAACGAATCCCGCCATGCGGCGGGCGAGTACGGTGTATCGCGCCCCGGCCCCGGCCACAAGAACGCGGCACGTACCTTCACGCCCCGTTCGGCGCGGGGGTGTTCAGCGGCGCGGCAGCGTCAGCTCGAACCACACCGTCTTGCCGCTCTTGGTCCGGCTGGTCCCCCACTCGCGGGACAGCGTGCTGACGACGCGCAGACCGCGTCCCGCCTCGTCGAGCGGGCCCGCGCTGAGCAGGGTCGGCAGCTCGTGGTCGTCGTCGTCCACCTCGCACAGCAGGGTGTCGCCGCGGACCAGACGCAGTGCGACGGGCCGGGCGTGCGAGTGCCGTACGGCGTTGGTGACGAGTTCGCCGGCCATCAGCTCGGCGGGCGCGACGAGTTTCGCCAGGCCCCACTCGTGCAGTTGCTCGCGCACCGCCGCGCGGGCCCGGCTCACCTCGGACGGGTCGAGGGCGAGGCGCCATTCGGCCACGTCGTCCGGCTCGATGCCGCCCAGGCGGGCCATCAGCAGCGCCACGTCGTCCTTGCGGCCGCCGCGACCCGCTTCGGCAAATGTCACAGCCAGGGCGCGGATGATGGTGTCGCAGGCGTCGTCCATGGAGGCGGCCGGGTGAGCGGCCGACTCGCAGAGCGTCGCAAGGCCCACGCCGATGTCCTCGCCGCGCACCTCGACCAGTCCGTCGGTGCACATCACCAGCCGGTCGCCGGGCTCGACGCGCACCCGGATCGCCTCGAAGGGCACTCCCCCGACTCCGATGGGCGCGCCCGTGGGCAGGTCCAGCAGTTCGCTGCGGCCGTCGTCGGCACGGACCAGGACGGGCGGGATGTGCCCGGCGTTGGCGAGGTGGAGTTGGCTCGCGATCGGGTCGTAGACGGCGTAGAGGCAGGTCGCGAGGTAGCTGTCGCCGAGGCGCTGTGCGAGGTCGTCGAGGTTGCGCAGCAGCTGGGCGGGCGGCAGGTCGAGCCCGGCCATGGTCTGCACGGCCGTCCGCAACTGGCCCATCATCGCGGCCGAGTTCAGGCCGTGGCCCATGACGTCGCCGACGACGAGGGCCGTGCGCCCGCCGTGCAGCTTCACCGCGTCGAACCAGTCACCGCCGACCCGCCCGAGCAGCGTGCCGGGCAGATAGCGGGTGGCGATGTCGCAGCCGGTCATGCGGGGCGGGATGTGCGGGAGCATGCTGTCCTGGAGCGTCTCGGCGACGTTCTCCTGGAAGGTGTACATGCGCGCGTTGTCCAGTACGAGGCCCGCGCGGGCCGCGAGTTCGGCGCCGGTGACGCGGTCCATGTCGTTGAAGACGGGCCGCTCCGGGTGCCGCAGCAGGATCATGAAGCCGAGGACGACGTTGCGGGCCTTCAGCGGCACGACCAGCATCGAGCGGCCGGTGATGAGGGGCCGGATGTCGCGCTTCTCGAACTGCGCGGCGATGGCGTGCCCCATCTCCTCGCTGATGCGCGGCACGAGGACGGGTTCGCCGCTGGTCATGCACTGGAAGAACGGCGTGTGCGCCGGGAACGGCATGGCCTCGCCGACGGGGACGACGTCGTCCCAGCGGCCCGGTTCGTCGGTGTGTTCCAGAGCGACCCGGTGCCACATCGTGGTGGTGTCGGGCACGCCGTCCTCGAACCCCTCGCCGGCGACGACCTGTTCCCGCAGGTACGTCCCGGCGACATCGGTGAAGCGGGGCACGACGGCCCTGCTGACCTCGATGATCGTCCGGGACAGGTCGAGGGAGGTGCCGATGCGGCCGCTGACCTCGTTGAGGAACTCCAGGCGCTCACGGACGGCGGCGTACTCGAGGTCCTCGCCCTCGTCCCGCAGTTCCGCCGGCACGGGCTCGCCGGCGGCCAGGGCCCGCGCGGCCCGGTCGCGGCGTGCCTTGCGTTCGGCGCGCCGGGCGACGCCCCAGTCGGGGGTGACGGGCACCCGGTCGTTCTGACTGAACTCCAGGACGGGATAGCCGAGTTCGAGGATCTGCGCGACGATGCGGGCGCTCTCGCCGACGCTCATGCTGGGCAGGATCTCGGGGAGCCGGCGGGCGAGGTCCTCCGCCCCGGGGAAGTCGGTGTGCAGCGCGAAGCCGGGCGCGATCCGCTCGCCCGCCCCGCTGCCCGCGCGCAGTCCCTCGGCGTCGGCGGCCAGCACGAGCAGCCGCTCGGGCCCGGGGCCCACCAGCGGGTAGGCCCACCACAGGACGTCGACCCGGCCGTCCCCGGAGGCGGTGAGCCGGGCGCGGCCCGCGGCCGGGTAGGAGAGCCCGCCGTCGAGGGAGGATTCGAGGTCGGGGCCGAGACCGTCACCGGCGGCGTACGGGGTGGTGTCCCGCTCGTCGGGCAGGGCGCCGGAGACGGGGAGCAGGTCGAGGGCGGTGCGGCCGATCGCCTCGTCCTTGGGGACACCGAACAGGCGCCGTGCGCCGCGGCTCCAGTGGGACACGAGGCCGTCGCGGTCGACCACGACGACGGCCAGGGGGACGCGGCCGGGCGCGGCGGGTTCGCTCACCGTGCCCTGCCCAGCCCTGTCGGTGCCATGGTCCATGGCCAGGCCCTCTCTCCCCACGGACGCAAGATCTGTGCCGGTGTCTCCACCGTACGGCTCCCGCCGGTGGCGATGTGAGGCAATGCGGGAATTGCCCGCGCGGGGTTCGCACCGGCGCACGACCCCGCGTGCCGCTGCTCGTTCAGCCTGCGGCCGGTGCCCGTTCAGTCCTCGTGGCTCAGCTGGAGATCCCGCTCGGTACGGCCTCCTCCGGCGACCTGGAGCACGGTGGCGACGGGCGGGTATCCGGCGGCGATGACGGTGTACTCGCCGGAGGACAGGTCGACGAAGCGGAACGTGCCGTCGGCGCCCGTGGTGAGGGTGTCGACGACGTTGCCCGCCACGTCGAGCAGCGTCACGCGCGCGTCCTCGACGGGCCTGCCGCCGCCTGCCCGGACGGTGCCGCGCAGCACGGCTCCGCCGGCCAGTTCGATGTCCCGGCGGGTCTCGCGTGCGGCCTGGACGGTGACGGGGAGCGCGGCCGGGCGGAAGGCGGGCGCACTGGCCGCGAGGGTGTACTCGCCGGCGACGAGCTCGGTGATGACGTAGCCGCCCTCCCGGCCGCTGCGGGTGGTGGCGACGACCTCGCCGTGCACGTTGGTGAGCGTGACGGTGGCGTCCCGCACGGGCGTGCCGTCGGCGGTGACCACGGTGCCGATCAGGTTTCCGGCGCCGCCGAGGACGATGTCGAGCTCGACGGGGCGTTCGCCGACGGTCACGGTGACCGCCTGCGGCTGATGGCCGCCCGCCGCGGCGATCAGCACGTACGAGCCCGGGCCCGGGGTGGCGAGCGCGTAGCGCCCGTCCTCGCCGCTCGCGCCGCGCCCGGTCTGCTGCCCGGTGACGTCGATGAGCGTGAGCGCCGCGCGGGGCACGACGGTCCCGTCAGGGTGCTGCACCGAGCCGCACACGGGCACGCCCGCGGCGTGCGCGGCGCGGGCCTGCGGGACCGGGGCCGTCCCCGGCGCCGTGCCCGGGTCGGTGACGGAGGCGTTGTGGGACACCAGGGGTTGCTCCTTGAGGAAGAGGGCGATGACCAGTCCGAGGACGAGCACCGGCACCAGGTAGAGGAAGATCCGCGGCATGGCGTCGGCGTACGCCCGGATGTAGTCGTCCCGCAGGGCCGGGGGCAGCGCGTGCACGAGCTGCGGGGTGAGGGACTCGGGGTCCGGCAGCCCGGCCCTTGGGGGAAGCCGGTCGGCGAGGGCGTCGGCGAGCCGGTCGGCGAACAGGGTGCCGAAGACGGCGGCTCCGACGCTGCCGCCGATCTGCCGGAAGTAGTTGTTGGCGCTGGTGGCGGTGCCGAGGTCGGCGGGGCGCACGGAGTTCTGCACGGCGAGGATCAGCACCGGCATCACCATGCCGATGCCGGCGCCGAGGACGGCCATCCAGATGCTGTAGTGCAGCCGGGGCGTGCCGACCTCCAGGCGCGACAGCAGCCACATGCCGGTGACGGAGAGGGCGCCGCCGAGGATCGGGTAGGCCTTGTAGCGGCCGGTGTGGCTGATGAGCTGGCCGGCGATGATCGAGGCGCCGACGATGCCGGCCATCATCGGCAGCATGAGCAGGCCCGACTCGGTGGCGGAGGCCCCGTCGACCATCTGCAGGTACGTCGGCAGATAGCTGGCGGCGCCGAACAGGCCCACCCCGATCACCAGGCCGACCAGGCCGGTGACGTTGAAGACGGAGTCCCTGAACAGCCTGAGGGGGATGAGGGGTTCGACGGCGAAGTGCTCGACGACGAGGAAGAGGACGGTCGCCGCCGCCGCTCCGGCCGCGAGGCCGAGGATCATGCGCGAGTCCCAGGCGTACTCGGTGCCGCCCCAGCTGGTCAGCAGGACCAGGCAGGTGGAGGCGGCGGTCAGCAGCAGCGCGCCGAGGACGTCCAGCCGGGCCCGGACGGCCGGCTTGGGGAGTTTCAGCGTGACGGCGACGACGGCCAGGGTGACCAGACCGAAGGGGACGTTGACGTAGAAGCACCAGCGCCAGGAGAGGTGGTCCGTGAAGTAGCCGCCGAGCAGCGGTCCGGCCACGGAGGCGAGGCCGAAGGCGGCGCCGATCAGGCCCATGTAGCGGCCGCGCTGCCGGGGCGGCACGATGTCCGCGATGATCGCCTGGACGCCGATCATGAGGCCGCCCGCGCCGACGCCCTGCAGGGCGCGGAAGGCGATCAGCTGGTCCATGGTCTGAGCCCGGCCCGCGAGCGCGGAGCCGGCGACGAAGACGACGATCGCGAACTGGAAGACGCCCTTGCGGCCCAGCAGGTCGCCGAGCTTGCCGTAGATCGGCAGTCCGACGGTGGCGGTGAGCAGGTAGGCGGTGATCGCCCAGGACATCCGGTCCAGGCCGTGCAGTTCACCGACGATCTTCGGCAGCGCGGTGGCGACGATCATCTGCTCCAGGGCGGCCAGGAGAAGGGCCAGCATGAGAGCGAAGAAGACCAGCCGCACCCGGCGCGGGCTCGGTCCGGTGTCCGGATCCGGCAGGGGTGCGGGGGTGTCGGGGGGCGCTACCGCCGGTTCGTCCTGCGCCAGAGTGATCCCGCCCACTCACCGCTCCCCTCGTCGCGCTGCCGCACAATTCCCGCGTAAAAGCGACAACTACGAGCAAGCGCGACGAGTTACGGCACAGGAGCGAGCCGTACGGAGATCACTCGAACCGGTGAGGGGGGGGCAACAGCCCCTGAGTATCTGAACCTTGGGGCGGGCTACTTCTCGACCTCGGCGGCGAGCTTGGCGAGCATCGCGTCGTAGATCCGGCCGAGGCCCTTGGGCGCGAAGGTCTTCTCGAAGAAGCCTCCGATGCCGCCGGCACCGGTCCAGGTGGTGGTGACGACGACCCGGGACTTGCCCTCGCCGGCCGGGGTGACCCGCCAGGTGGTGACCATGGAGGAGTTGCGGTCCTTCTCGACCAGCTCGCCGTCGGTGGGCTCGCTCACCTCCAGGAGGCAGTCGCGCACACGCTTGCTGGTGGCCTGGAGCTTCCAGTGGACGAGGGTGCCCTCGCCGTCACCGCCCTCCCGGACCTCGTACTCGCTGAACTGCTCGGGCAGCAGCTTCGCGCGCGTGCCGCTGTAGTCGGCGAGGGCGTCGAACACCGTCTCCGCGTCCGCCGCGACGATCCGCTCCGTAGTGGCCTCGACCTGCGCCATCGCTTTCCTCCAGGACTGGTTGCTCGGGGGTCGGGGCAAGCCAACCACCCCGCCGCCCGGCCCCCCAAATCGGGGTGGCGCAACCCGGTCGAACACGTTCGGAAAACACCCTCGCACGATCAAGGGAACATGTGTTCTATTCTGTGGTCAGTGCTACCGAGGAGGCGTCATGCGCTGGGAGAACCTCACATCGGACTCCGAACACAGCCGGGCCGATGCCGCGCTGTTCGGCGCGGACGCGGTCACGACCCGCACGTTCGACACTCCGGAGTTCAGCGGGATCACCTTCCACGAGGTCCGGGCCCGTTCGATCATCAACCGGGTGCCGGCGGTCTCACGGATGTCGTTCCAGTGGACGGTCAATCCCTATCGGGGCTGCTCGCACGCGTGCGTGTACTGCTTCGCGCGCAAGACGCACAGTTACCTGGA
Organism: Streptomyces massasporeus; assembly: GCF_014648995.1. GTDB lineage: Bacteria > Actinomycetota > Actinomycetes > Streptomycetales > Streptomycetaceae > Streptomyces > Streptomyces massasporeus. The sequence goes on from NZ_BMSE01000001.1 coordinate 1,008,459, forward strand.
CCTCGACACGGGCCTCGGCTTCGACAGCCAGATCGTCGTCAAGACCAACGCGCCGGAGCTGCTGCGCCGGCAGCTCGGCTCGCGCCGCTGGCAGGGCGAGCACATCGCGATGGGCACCAACGTCGACTGCTACCAGCGCGCCGAGGGCCGCTACCGCCTGATGCCGGGCATCATCGCGGCGCTGCGCGACCACGCGAACCCCTTCTCGATCCTGACCAAGGGCACGCTCATCCTGCGCGACCTGGACCTGATCACACAGGCGGCGCAGGTGACCGACGTCGGCGTCTCCGTGTCGGTCGGCTTCACCGAGCAGGAGCTCTGGCGCACCGTAGAGCCCGGCACGCCCGCGCCGGAGCGGCGCCTGGAGGTCGTGCGCACCCTGGCCGAACACGGCGTCGGCTGCGGGGTGCTGATGGCGCCGGTGATCCCGTTCCTGAGCGACACGCCCGCCCAACTCCGCGCCACCGTACGGTCGATCGCGGCATCCGGCGCCACGTCCGTGACGCCGCTGGTGCTGCATCTGCGGCCCGGCGCCCGGGAGTGGTTCATGGCCTGGCTGGAGCAGCACCACCCGTACCTGGTGGCCCGTTACCAGCGGTTGTACGCGGAGGGCTCCTACGCCCCGAAGTGGTACCAGCGGCGGATCACCCGTCAGGTGCACGAGCTGGCCGAGGAGTACGGCATCGGGCCCACGCGCGCGGGGATGCCGCGGCGGATCCGGCCCTCCGAGGCGGCCGAGGAGCCGCCGGTGACGGGACCGACCCAACTCTCGCTCCTCTAGGAGAATTCGAGCCACTCCAGGAGCACGCGAGACCTGCGCCCCATGGCGAGCATTCGAGCGCATCTGAGATCCAATCGGGTCATGAGCTTTACCGAATGAGTTCTTCCAGGACCGGTTTCCGGGACGATGCGGCGAGGACGGCGACCCTCGCGGTCCTCCATCCCGCCGTCCTGGGAGGACTCCGTGAGAAAACGCGCAGCCGCGCTGTGCGGCGCCGCCGTCGTCATGGCCGGGACCTTCACGGCCGTTCCCGCCGAGGCGAGCGCACCCAGCACCGCGACCAGCACCATCCAGGCCGCGAAGCTCACCTGGAAGAGCTGCGCCACCAAGAACTACCCGACGCTGCAGTGCGCGTCCCTGAAAGTGCCGCTCGACCACCGCAGGCCGCACGGGGAGAAGATCACCCTCGCCCTGTCCCGCGTCCCGCACACAGCCCGGGCCTACCAGGGCCCGCTGCTGGTCAACCCCGGGGGCCCCGGCGGCAGCGGCCTGACGCTCGCCGGGTTCGTCGCGCGCTCGCTGCCGGCGAAGGTCGCGGCCCGGTACGACGTCATCGGCTTCGACCCGCGCGGCGTGGGAGCGAGCAAGCCCGCGCTGGACTGCAGGCCGGGGCACTTCGCCCCGGTCCGCCCGAACTCCCTGCCGACGACGCCCGCGATCGAGAAGGCCAACCTCGCCCGCGCCAAGTCCTTCGCCGCCGCCTGCGGCAAGAAGTACGCGCACCTGCTGCCGTACATCGACACCGCCGGCGTCGTCCGCGACATGGACGCGATCCGGCAGGCCCTGGGCGCGAAGAAGATCAACTACTTCGGCTACTCGTACGGCACCTACCTGGGCGCCGTCTACGCCAGGTTCTTCCCCGAGCGGGTCCGGCGCCTGGTCCTGGACTCCGTCGTCGACCCGACGGACGTCTGGTACGAGGCCAACCTCAACCAGGACGTGGCCTTCAACGACCGCCACCGCGCCTTCCTGGCCTGGGTCGCCGAGCACGACGGCACGTACGGGCTGGGCACCGATCCTGAGAAGATCGAGGCCACATGGTACGCGATGCGCGCGACCCTCGCCAGGAAGCCGGCCGGCGGCACGGTGGGCGCCTCCGAGCTGGAGGACACCTTCCTCCCGGGCGGCTACTACAACGGCTACTGGCCGATCCTCGCGGAGGCGTTCGCGGCGTACGTGCACGACAAGGACCCCGAGCCGCTGGTCGAGGCATACGAGGACTTCGGCGCGGTCGACGCCTCCGGCGACAACGGCTACAGCGTCTACACCTCGGTACAGTGCCGGGACGCCGGCTGGCCGCGCGACTGGCGGCGGTGGCGTGAGGACAACTGGGCGGTCTACGAGAAGGCGCCGTTCATGACCTGGAACAACGCCTGGTACAACGCGCCGTGCGCGTTCTGGCCGACGGACTCGCTGCGCCCGGTGAACGTGGCCAACGGCCAGCTGCCGCCGGTCCTGCTGTTCCAGGCGACCGGTGACGCGGCCACGCCGTACGAGGGCGGTGTCACCGTGCATCGCCTGCTGGCCCGTTCCAGCCTGGTGGTCGAACAGGGCGGCGGCAACCACGGCATCACTCTGAGCGGCAACGCCTGCCTGGACAAACACCTGGCGGCGTATCTGACGGACGGCACCGTGCCGCGCGGGTACGGCGAGGCGGACGCGGTGTGCGAGGCGCTGCCGGATCCGAAGCCCGCGGCGGCCGGGACGGCGGCGTCGGCCCCGTCGAACGGCTCGGCGCTGCACGGCCTGCTCGGCTTCCGGCACTGAGCGGGCTGACGAGACGCCTGGGGCGGGGAGTGTCAGTCCCGTGGTCCACCATGAACCCATGAGTGAGCTGACGAGAATTCCCGCCCCCGACGGCGTCGCCGCCGCGGCCCAGTACAGCCATGTCGTCCTGGGCACCGGCCGTTTCGTGGCGATCGCCGGTCAGCTCGCGCTCGACGAGCGCGGGCGGCCGGTCGGCGAAGGCGATCCGGCGGCGCAGGCGCGCCAGGTCTTCGAGAACCTCCGGCGCTGTCTGGCGGCCGCCGGCGCGACCTTCGAGGACGTCGTCAAACTCACCTACTTCGTCACGGACATGGCCCATATGCCGGCCGTCCGCGCGGCGCGCGCCGAACACATACCCGACGACCGGCTGCCCGCCGCTTCGGCGGTGCAGGTCGCCGCGCTGGTCCGGCCCGAGTGCCTCATCGAGGTCGAGGCGTTCGCGGTGGTCGCGCCATGAGGGGCCCGCGGATACGGGAGATGACGCTCGCCGACTGCGAGGGCGTCGCGGAGGTCCGTGTCGGCGGCTGGCGCAGCGCCTACCGGGGCCTGATGCCGCAGTCCTACCTGGACCGGCTCAGCGTCGAGGAGGACGCCGAGTGGCGTCGTACGCACCTCGCGCAGGCTGACGGCAGTGTGGTGAACCTGGTCGCCGAGGACACCGGTGGCGAGATCGTCGGCTGGGCGTGCCACGGCCCGTACCGGGACGGGGAAGTCCGCACCGAGGACGCCGAGTTGTACGCCATCTACGTGCACCCGGATCAGGTGGGGCGGGGCGTGGGGCGGGCGCTGCTCACGGAGTCGGTCGCGCGCTGTTCCGCCGCGGGCCACGGCCGTCTCCTGCTGTGGGTGCTCAAGGAGAACGACCGGGCCCGCCGCTTCTACGAACGGGCCGGCTTCCGGGCGGACGGCGCCGAGGAGCCCTTCGAGGTGGACGGGGTCGCGGTCCCCGAGGTGCGGTACACCAGGCCCCTCGCCCGCTGACGTCGCGGTAGGGCGGGCTCCTCCCCCTGCTGACGTCGCGGTACGGCGGGCCCCTCCCGCGCTGTCGTCACCTCTGCTTCGGGATCCGCCCCAGCGCCCGCACCGCCGCCTCGGCCAGCGCCGGATGCGCGAGCGCCTCGTTCAGGACGGCTCTGGCCCGGGCGTCGCCCAGCGCCCCGAGTCCGTCCACGCAGGCCAGCGCCACGCGGCGGTACGGGTCGTGCGGGCGCAGCCGCCGCTGGAGCGTGGTGATCAGCGCGGGCACCGCCTCCGGGGCACGCAGCTCGACCAGGAGCCGCACCGGGTGCAGGGCGTAGGCGACGCGCAGTTCGTTGGTGGCGAGGGCGGCGGCCGCGCGGGCGGTGCGCGGATCTCCCAGCCGGGCCAGGGCATGGGCGGCGGAGGCACAGCGCGGGGGGTCACGGTGGTTGAGCAGCAGCACCAGGGCCTCGAAGGCCCGCGGGTCCCGCGCGAGCCCCAGCCGGAACGCGGCCAGCTCCCTCGCCCACAGGTGCTGACCGGGTTCGGTCAGCGCCGCCGCCAGGGCGTCGAGGTCGTCGGTCGCCACGAGCCGCTCGAACGCGGGCGGCGCCCCGGACTCCTGCCGTAAGCGCTCCGTGAGTGATCGCAACTCTTCGTCCATGACTCAGAGGTTAGGGGCGGCGCGAGCTGCGCGGGACGTACATCACAAACCCGGGGGCTGGCGCGCTCGTTACCCGCCGGTTAAGCTCAGACGAGCGAGTTACCCACTCGTATTTCCTCGCGGCGGTCTGGTGACGCGGCTGTCGCGGGAGCAGTCGGTTCGGTGCCTCAGGTACCGCAAGTACGGCTCGGCCCCGGGACAGGGCCGGTCGGAACCGCCGTTCCCTTCCGGGCGTGTGCACGCCCGGGGCGCGGCACCGGGCGTGTGCGCTTCGCAGCCCGGCCAACACCCGCATTTCACCACGCACCCGGTGCGCCCGTGGTCCGGCCCCTGCCGGACCGACTCCGGCGCACCCGGAGCGCGTTCCCCGTCGTCACCCTCATCCTGGAGTCCCGCGATGGCCACTCCCCTGTCCGACCCGTCCCAGTCCCCGCTGCAGACCATCGCCGTCGTCGGCCTCGGCACGATGGGCACCGGCATCGCCGAGGTCCTCGCCAAGGCCGGCCGCACGGTCGTCGGCATCGACATCAGCGAGACCCAGGCCGCGAAGTGCGTCGCCGCCCTGGAGGCCTCCACCGCCCGCGGCGTCGAGCGCGGCCGGCTGACCGAGCAGGAGCGCGCCGAGATCCTCGGCCGTGTCCGCACCTCCGCCGACCTGCGCACCGCGGCCGACGCCGACCTGGTCATCGAGGTGGCCCCGGAGTCGTACGAGGTCAAGCACCAGATCTTCCGGGAGCTGGACGGGATCGTGCGCCCGGAGACGATCCTGGCGACCGGCACCAACGCCCTGTCGGTGACCCGGCTGGCCGCCGACTCCTCCCGTCCGGAGCGGGTGCTGGGCCTGCACTTCTTCAATCCCGCGCCGGCCATGAAGCTGGTCGAGGTGGTCTCCTCGGTGCTGACCGCGCCGGCGGCCGTCACCGCGGTCACCGACCTCGCGCTCGACCTGGGCAAGGAGCCCGTCGCCGTCGGCGACCGGCCCGGTTTCGTCGCGGACGGCCTGCTGTTCGGCTACCTCAACCAGGCCGCAGCGATGTACGAGGCGAAGTACGCCTCCCGCGAGGACATCGACGCCGCGATGCGACTGGGCTGCGGACTGCCCATGGGCCCGCTGGCGCTGCTCGACCTGATCGGCGTCGACACCGCGCGCACGGTCCTGGAGGCCATGTACACCTCCTCCCGCGACCGGCTGCACGCCCCCGCGCCGATCCTCAAGCAGCTGAGCGAGGCGGGTCTGACCGGCCGCAAGGCAGGGCGCGGCTTCTACACCTACGAGGCGCCGGGCAGCCCGGTCGTCGTGCGGGACGCGCTGACCCCGCTGGAGGGCGGCGACCTGGTTCCCGGCCGGGAGATCCGCTCGGTCGGTGTCGCGGGCTCGGGCACCATGGCCTCCGGTATCGCCGAGGTGTTCGCCAAGGGCGGGTACGAGGTGGTCATCGCCGCCCGCAGCGCGGAGAAGGCGCAGAACGCGAAGGCCCGGATCGGCAAGTCCCTGGCCCGCTCGGTCGACAAGGGCCGGATGACCGCGGAGGCGGCCGCCGAGACCCTGGACCGCATCACCGCCACGGGCACCTACGACGACTTCGCCGGCGTCGACCTGGCCGTGGAGGCGGTCGCCGAGGACCTGGAGGTCAAGCGGCAGCTGTTCGCGGCCCTGGACAAGGTCTGCAAGCCGGGCGCGATCCTGGCCACCACGACCTCGTCGCTGCCGGTCGTCGCCTGCGCCCGGGCCACCTCGCGCCCGCAGGACGTGATCGGCATGCACTTCTTCAACCCGGCGCCGGCCATGAAGCTCGTCGAGGTCGTCCGTACCGTGCTGACCGCCGACGACGTCCACGCGACGGTCCGCGAGGTGTGCGGCCGGATCAGGAAGCACCCGGTCGACTGCGGTGACCGGGCCGGTTTCATCGTGAACGCGCTGCTGTTCCCGTACCTGAACAACGCGATCAAGATGGTCGAGGAGCACTACGCGTCGCTCGACGACATCGACGCGGCGATGAAGCTGGGCGGCGGTTACCCGATGGGCCCGTTCGAGCTGCTGGACGTCGTCGGGCTGGATGTCTCGCTCGCCATCGAGAAGGTCCTGCACCGCGAGTTCCGCGACCCGGGGCTCGCTCCGGCGCCGCTGCTGGAGCACCTGGTGGCCGCGGGCTGCCTCGGCCGCAAGACCGGCCGTGGCTTCCGCGAATATGCCAAGCGCTGAGCGTCCCGGCGACTGGTTCCGGTCCGGCGCGGAGTGGGGCGGCCTGCTCGGCCCGGACCGGTTCCACCCGGCCGGCCGGGCCGCCCCCGGCCCGCCCTCCGGCGGCGGGGGAGAACCGGGCCACGCGCGGCGAGCTGCGCACATGCAGTACGTTCAGGGCATGCCCCAGCCCGCCAAGTCCTCACGTACACCCGCCACGGCCGACGCGCCGGAGAGTGCCGCCGGCTCTCGCGCCGCCGCCCAGCGGCTCAAGATGCGCCGGGAACTGGCGGCCGCCGCGATGGAGCTGTTCGCGACCAAGGGGTACGAGGCGACCACCGTCGACGAGATCGCGGCCCAGGCCGGGGTCGCCCGCCGCACGTTCTTCCGCCACTTCCGCTCCAAGGAAGAGGCGATCTTCCCCGACCACGACGACACCCTGATCCGCGCCGAGGCGGTGCTCAACGCCGCGCCCGCGCACGAGCATCCGCTCGACACGGTGTGCCGCGGCATCAAGGAAGTCATGCGGATGTACGCGGCCCGGCCGGAGATCTCCGTCGCCCGCTACAAGCTGACGCGCGAGGTGCCCACCCTGCGCGAGGCGGAGATCGCCTCGGTGGCCCGCTACGAGCGCCTCTTCACCCGCTATCTCCTCGGCCACTTCGACGAGCGCGCGCACGCCGACGACGCCAACGACGACCCGCTGCTGGCGGAGGTCGCCGCGTCCGCGGTCGTCACCGCCCACAACCACGTCCTGCGGCGCTGGCTGCGCGCGGGCGGTCAGGGGGACGTGGAGGCGCAGCTGGACCACGCCTTCGCGATCGTGCGCAAGACCTTCGGCTCGGGCATCGGGGCCGGCCGCTCGACGGAGCCGCAGCCGGCCGTGGCCACGGCCTCCACGCAGGGCGAGGTACTGGTGACCGTCGCCCGCACCGACGCACCGCTCGACGAGGTCATGCGGACGATCGAGCAGGCCCTCAAGGAGCGCTGAGCGCCCCTTCACCCGTGTGATGACGGCCACCCCTCGGGGTGGCCGTTTTGGCATGTCAGGGGCCGTTTTGCAGGCCCTTGAAGAGCCCGTTCGATCGATCATCGCTCATTTGTTACGTAAAGATTTCATCTGAGATCAAGTTCTGGCACTCAGTGCCTTGCGGGGTGACACGCGGTGTCATACGTTGAAGAGGTCCGAGCGACGTCCCGGCAAGCTCACCCGCTTGCCCGCCCGGGCGCCTGCGTCACAGGCAACCTCCCGCGCCACCCAGCGCTGCCGATCAGCACCACCGCCGAACCGACGGCACACCCTCAACCCTCAGCAGCACCGACGTAACCATCGGCGCCCCTCCCTCAGGGCGCTCACCGCCGGAGGCAACACCGTGACCGTTAAGGACATCCTGGCCGCGATCCAGTCGCCCGACTCCACGTCGGAGGACTTCGCCGCCCTCCAGATCCCCGAGTCGTACCGCGCGATCACCGTGCACAAGGACGAGACGGAGATGTTCGCCGGACTCGCCACGCGCGACAAGGACCCCCGCAAGTCGATCCACCTGGACGAGGTTCCGCTGCCCGAGCTCGGCCCGGGCGAGGCGCTGGTGGCCGTCATGGCCTCCTCGGTGAACTACAACTCCGTGTGGACGTCGATCTTCGAGCCGCTGTCCACCTTCGGCTTCCTGGAGCGCTACGGCCGCACCAACGAGCTGGCCAAGCGCCACGACCTGCCGTACCACATCATCGGCTCCGACCTCGCGGGCGTCGTCCTGCGCACCGGCCCGGGCGTCAACGCCTGGCAGCCCGGTGACGAGGTCGTCGCGCACTGTCTGTCCGTCGAGCTGGAGTCCAGCGACGGCCACAACGACACGATGCTCGACCCCGAGCAGCGCATCTGGGGTTTCGAGACCAACTTCGGCGGCCTCGCCGAGATCGCCCTGGTCAAGTCCAACCAGCTGATGCCGAAGCCCGACCACCTGTCGTGGGAGGAGGCCGCCGCCCCCGGCCTGGTCAACTCCACCGCCTACCGCCAGCTGGTCTCCCGCAACGGCGCCGGCATGAAGCAGGGCGACAACGTCCTGATCTGGGGCGCGAGCGGCGGACTCGGCAGCTACGCCACCCAGTTCGCGCTGGCCGGCGGCGCCAACCCGATCTGTGTCGTCTCCAGCGAGCAGAAGGCGGAGATCTGCCGCTCGATGGGCGCCGAGGCGATCATCGACCGCAGCGCCGAGGGCTACAAGTTCTGGAAGGACGAGAACACCCAGGACCCGAAGGAGTGGAAGCGCTTCGGCAAGCGCATCCGCGAGTTCACCGGCGGCGAGGACATCGACATCGTCTTCGAGCACCCCGGCCGCGAGACCTTCGGCGCGAGCGTCTACGTCACGCGCAAGGGCGGCACCATCACCACCTGCGCCTCGACCTCGGGCTACATGCACGAGTACGACAACCGCTACCTGTGGATGTCGCTGAAGCGGATCATCGGCTCGCACTTCGCCAACTACCGCGAGGCCTGGGAGGCCAACCGGCTCATCGCGAAGGGCAAGATCCACCCCACCCTGTCGAAGGTGTACTCCCTCGAGGACACCGGCCAGGCCGCGTTCGACGTGCACCGCAACCTCCACCAGGGCAAGGTCGGCGTCCTGTGCATGGCCCCCGAGGAGGGCCTGGGCGTGCGCGACCACGAGAAGCGCGCCAAGCACATCGACGCCATCAACCGCTTCCGCAACATCTGAGACAGCCGAGGTCATAGATGACTGAGCGTCAGCCCGCCGAAGGTGTGCGGGAGAAGGACCGGCCGTGGCTCATGCGCACGTACGCCGGTCACTCCACGGCCGAGGCGTCCAACGAGCTGTACCGGCGCAACCTCGCCAAGGGCCAGACAGGTCTGTCGGTGGCGTTCGACCTGCCGACGCAGACCGGCTACGACTCCGACCACATCCTCGCCCGCGGCGAGGTCGGCCGGGTCGGCGTGCCGATCGCGCACGTCGGTGACATGCGCCGGCTGTTCCAGGACATCCCCCTGGAGCAGATGAACACCTCGATGACGATCAACGCCACCGCCATGTGGCTGCTGGCGCTCTACCAGGTCGTCGCCGAGGAGCAGGGCGCGGACATCACCAAGCTTCAGGGCACGACCCAGAACGACATCGTCAAGGAATACCTGTCCCGCGGGACGCACGTGTTCCCGCCGGGGCCGAGCCTCCGCCTGACGACGGACATGATCGCGTACACGGTCTCCCACATCCCGAAGTGGAACCCGATCAACATCTGCAGCTACCACCTGCAGGAGGCGGGCGCCACGCCGGTCCAGGAGATCGCGTACGCGATGTCCACCGCGATCGCCGTCCTCGACGCCGTGCGCGACTCCGGCCAGGTGCCGCAGGAGCGCATGGGCGACGTCGTGGCCCGCATCTCGTTCTTCGTGAACGCGGGCGTCCGCTTCGTCGAGGAGATGTGCAAGATGCGGGCGTTCGGCCGCATCTGGGACCGCATCACCCGCGAGCGCTACGGCATCGAGAACGCCAAGCAGCGCCGCTTCCGCTACGGCGTCCAGGTCAACTCCCTGGGCCTGACGGAGGCGCAGCCGGAGAACAACGTCCAGCGGATCGTGCTGGAGATGCTGGCCGTCACCCTCTCCAAGGACGCCCGCGCGCGCGCCGTGCAGCTCCCCGCCTGGAACGAGGCCCTCGGGCTGCCCCGCCCCTGGGACCAGCAGTGGTCGCTGCGCATCCAGCAGGTGCTGGCGTACGAGAGCGACCTGCTGGAGTACGAGGACATCTTCGAGGGCTCGAAGGTGATCGAGGCGAAGGTGGAGCAGCTGGTCGAGGCGTCGTTCGCCGAGATCGACCGCATCCAGGAGATGGGCGGCGCGATGGCGGCCGTCGAGTCCGGCTACCTCAAGTCGCAACTGGTCGCCTCGCACGCCGAGCGCCGCGGGCGGATCGAGTCGGGCCAGGAGAAGATCATCGGTGTCAACGCCTTCGAGGGCACCGAGCCGAACCCGCTGACCGCCGACCTGGACACCGCGATCCAGACGGTGGACCCGGCGGTCGAGGCCCGGGTCATCGCCGGGCTGGAGCAGTGGCGCGACAGCCGCTACCAGCCGCCCTTCAACCACCCGCGGCCCTGCAAGGCCCTGGAGCGGCTGAAGGAGGCCGCGCGCGGCGACGAGAACCTCATGGAGGCCACCCTGGAGTGCGCGCGCGCCGGGGCGACGACCGGCGAGTGGGCCGGGGCCCTGCGCGAGGTGTTCGGCGAGTTCCGGGCGCCCACGGGTGTCTCCTCGGCGCCGGTGGCCGTTCCGGTCGAGGAGGGCAGCGCCCTCGCCGTGGTCCGCCGCAAGGTCGACCTCACGGCCAAGGACCTGAACGTGGGCAAGCTGCGCTTCCTGGTCGGCAAGCCGGGCCTGGACGGGCACTCCAACGGCGCCGAGCAGATCGCGGTGCGCGCCAGGGACGCCGGCTTCGAGGTGGTCTACCAGGGCATCCGGCTGACGCCGGAGCAGATCGTGGACGCGGCCCTCGCCGAGGACGTGCACGCGGTGGGCCTGTCCATCCTGTCCGGCTCGCACGCCCAGCTGGTGCCGGACGTCCTCGAACGGCTGCGTGTGGCCGGTGCCACAGATATACCCGTGATCGCCGGTGGCATCATCCCGAATGGTGACGCCGAGCAGCTCAGGGCAGCCGGAGTGGCCGCGGTCTTCACCCCGAAGGACTTCGACATCACCGGAATCATCGGCCGCATCGTCGACGAGATCCGGAAAGCGAACAAGCTCGACCCCCTGGAGGTCCCCGCATGACCGTCAACCGTCTGCGTCCCCGCCGCTCGTGTCTCGCGGTGCCGGGAAGCAACCCCCGCTTCCTGGAGAAGGCGCAGGGCCTCCCGGCGGACCAGGTCTTCCTGGACCTGGAGGACGCGTGCGCGCCGCTCGCCAAGCCCGAGGCGCGGCACACCATCGTCAAGTTCCTCAACGAGGGCGACTGGACGGGCAAGACGCGGGTCGTGCGTGTCAACGACTGGACGACCGAGTGGACGTACCGCGACGTCGTCACGGTCGTCGAGGGCGCCGGCCAGAACCTCGACTGCATCATGCTGCCGAAGGTGCAGACGGCCCAGCAGGTCGTCGCCCTGGACCTGCTGCTGACGCAGATCGAGAAGACGATGGGCTTCGAGGTCGGCAAGATCGGCATCGAGGCGCAGATCGAGAACGCGCAGGGCCTGAACAACGTCAACGAGATCGCGCAGGCCTCCCCGCGCGTCGAGACCATCATCTTCGGCCCGGCCGACTTCATGGCGTCCATCAACATGAAGTCGCTGGTCGTGGGCGAGCAGCCGCCCGGCTACCCGGCGGACGCCTACCACTACATCCTCATGAAGATCCTGATGGCCGCCCGCGCCAACAACCTCCAGGCGATCGACGGCCCCTACCTGCAGATCCGCAACATCGACGGCTACCGCGAGGTAGCCCAGCGGGCCGCGGCCCTCGGCTTCGACGGCAAGTGGGTGCTGCACCCGGGCCAGGTCGAGGCGTCCAACGAGATCTTCTCGCCGTCGCAGGAGGACTACGACCACGCCGAGCTGATCCTGGACGCGTACGACTACTACACGTCCGAGGCGGGCGGCAAGAAGGGCTCGGCGATGCTCGGCGACGAGATGATCGACGAGGCCAGCCGCAAGATGGCGCTCGTCATCTCCGGCAAGGGCCGCGCGGCGGGCATGCAGCGCACCGGCAAGTTCGAGATCCCCACCGACTAGAGAGGCGCTGAGCGCGATGCAGTTCGGGCGCACCTACGAGGAGTTCGAGGTCGGGGCGACGTACAAGCACTGGCCGGGAAAGACGGTCACCGAGTACGACGACCACCTGTTCTGTCTCCTCACCATGAACCACCACCCGCTCCACATGGACACGAACTATGCGGAGAAGACGACGGACTTCGGCAAGAACGTCGTCGTCGGGAACTACATCTACTCGCTGCTGCTCGGCATGTCCGTACCGGACATCTCCGGCAAGGCGATCGCCAACCTGGAGATCGAGTCGCTGAAGCACGTGGCGCCGACCTTCCACGGCGACACGATCTACGGCCAGACGACCGTGCTCGACAAGTGGCCGTCGAAGTCCAAGAACGACCGCGGAATCGTTTACGTCGAGACCAAGGGCTACAAGCAGGACGGCACGCTGGTCTGCGTGTTCCGCCGCAAGGTGATGGTGCCGACCGAGACGTACATCAAGGAGCGCGGCGGCGAGCAGCCCGGCCGCCCCGAGCTCAGGGAGCAGGAGAAGTAGCCATGGCGCGACTCGCCCAGACCGCCGGTCTGACGGACATCCAGCAGGAGATCCTGTCCACCGTCCGGGACTTCGTGGACAAGGAGATCCTTCCGGTCGCCACGGAGCTGGAGCACCGCGACGAGTATCCGCAGCAGATCGTCGACGGACTGAAGGAGTTGGGCCTGTTCGGCCTGATGATCCCCGAGGAGTACGGGGGTCTGGGCGAGTCGCTCCTGACCTACGCGCTGTGCGTGGAGGAGATCGCCCGCGGGTGGATGTCGGTGTCCGGCATCATCAACACCCACTTCATCGTGGCGTACATGCTCAAGCAGCACGGCACGCAGGAGCAGAAGGACCACTTCCTGCCGAGGATGGCGGCCGGCGACATCCGGGGCGCGTTCTCGATGTCCGAGCCGGCGCTCGGCTCGGACGTGTCGGCGATCTCGTCGAAGGCGGTGAAGGACGGTGAGGAGTACGTCCTCAACGGCCAGAAGATGTGGCTGACGAACGGCGGAACGTCGTCTTTGGTGGCCGTTCTGGTCAAGAGTGACGAAGGTCACCCCGAGGGTACGGCGCCCCACAAGTCGATGACGACCTTCCTTGTCGAGAAGGAGCCCGGATTCGGCGAGGTGCGTCCCGGCCTCACGATCCCCGGCAAGATCGACAAGATGGGCTACAAGGGGGTCGACACCACCGAGCTCATCATGGATGGCCTGCGGATTCCCGCCGACCGCGTGCTCGGCGGGGTCACCGGCCGCGGTTTCTACCAGATGATGGACGGCGTCGAGGTCGGCCGCGTCAACGTGGCGGCGCGTGGCTGTGGCGTCGCTCAGCGTGCGTTCGAACTGGGTGTCCAGTACGCGCAGCAGCGTCACACCTTCGGGAAGGCGATCGCCCAGCACCAGGCGATCCAGTTCAAGCTGGCCGAGATGGCTACCAAGGTCGAGGCCGCCCATGCGATGATGGTGAACGCAGCACGCAAAAAGGACTCCGGGGAGCGAAACGACCTCGAGGCTGGGATGGCGAAGTACCTCGCCTCCGAGTACTGCAAGGAGGTCGTCGAAGACGCCTTCCGGATCCACGGCGGCTACGGCTTCTCCAAGGAGTACGAGATCGAGCGCCTCTACCGTGAGGCTCCGATGCTGCTCATCGGTGAAGGTACCGCCGAGATCCAGAAAATGATCATCGGCAGGCGGCTGCTCGAAGAGTATCGATTCCAGGGCTAGATGTCCGGATACGGGGTGTTTTCTTGGAGAAGAAGATCACACCCCGTGAACACTCTTCTGCCGCCGACTCGGCAGCCTGGCTTACCCAGTTACGGCTCCGAGCCGCTACGATCGCCGGAAAGCCGCCGTCCCCCGTCAGAGTGCGGCATCATCCGCTACGAAGGTCATCCATGCCCCACAGCCAAACCTCTGCACCACGCGACAGCCGGGCCGGCGTACGCCTCGCGCGCGGAGCATCGCCGTGGCTCCTTCCGACCGTCGCCACCGCAGCCCTCAGCCTGGCCCGGGCCCGGCGCTCCGGCGCCGCCAAGGCCGTCGCCGTTCCCGCCACCGCGCTCGCGGCGGGGATGCTGTGGTTCTTCCGCGACCCCGAGCGCGAGATCACCCAGGGCCGGGTCATCTCGCCCGCCGACGGTGTGGTGCAGAGCATCATGCCGTGGAAGGACGGCCGCACGCGCGTCGCGATCTTCATGAGCCCGCTGAACGTCCACGTCAACCGCGCGCCCCTCGCGGGCACGGTGACGTCGGTCGAGCACGTACCCGGTGGCTTCGTTCCCGCCTTCAACAAGGAGAGCGAGAACAACGAGCGTGTCGTCTGGCACTTCGACACCGAGCTCGGCGACATCGAGATGATCCAGATCGCCGGCGCGGTCGCCCGTCGCATCGTCCCCTACCTGCCCCAGGGCACGAAGGTCGAGCAGGGCGAGCGGATCGGCCTGATCCGCTTCGGCTCGCGTGTCGACCTCTACCTGCCCGAGGGCGTGGAGGTCGCGGTCGAGGTGGGTCAGAAGACCGTGGCTGGGGTGACTCGCATTGACCGTGATTGATCCTGATACCAAGGCCGGCTGGGTCCCGGAGGCCGACGAGGTCGACGAAGAAGAGGAGATGCCCCTCTCTCTTCGTCTGTCGATAGCGGACACGCTGACGCTCGGCAACGCCACGTGCGGCTTCATGGCGGTGTACTTCACCACCACCGGCATCCTGATCCCCGACCTCATGGGCAGCCAGGAGTCCGGCATGGCGCGCAACAGCGCGGCCACGGCGGTCATCCTGATGCTGTGCGCGGCGGTCTTCGACCTGTTCGACGGCCTGGTGGCGCGCAAGCTGCGCTCCTCCCCCATGGGCGCCGAGCTGGACAACCTCTCCGACCTGATCAGCTTCGGCCTGGCGCCGGCGTACTTCGTCCTCGTCTACGGCATGGTGGCGGAGGGCGCGTACCAGCGGGTCGCGGCGGTCGGGGCGATCGTGGTGCTGCTGGCGGTGGTGCTACGGCTTGCCCGGTTCTCGTGCGTCACGGTCAAGGACGGCACCTTCCAGGGCATGCCGTCGCCGTTCGGCGCACTGACGGTCGTGTCCATCGTGCTGCTGGAGCTGCCCTTCGTGGCGACGCTGCTGGCGATCCTGGGGACGGCGTGGCTGATGGTGAGCCGCGTGGAGTACCCGAAGCCGCGGGGCCGGCTCGCCGTGGCGATGCTGTCGTGGATCGTGCTGGGCATGGGCCTGATGGCCGCCTGGGCCTTCGACGCGCCGAGCGGCCAGCTGCTGCTCCAGACGGGGTGCGCGCTCCAGCTGGTCATGGGCGCGGTGATTCCGCTGTTCGCGACGGCTCGCCGGGTGAACAACTTCCGCGGCAACCGCCGCGAGGCACGGGCGGCGCAGCTGCCGTAGTGGCGGCCGTACCACCAGGAAGAAGGCCCCGAGCCGAGAGCTCGGGGCCTTCTTCGTGCCTCGGACGACGCGAGCGCGCGGCTCAGGTCAGGAAGTCCCTGGCGATCCGCTCCGCCACCCGCTCCAGGATCGGGCCCGCCTCGGCGATGCACTTCGCCACGTCCGGTTCCGCGTCCGTGAGGGGGTAGGCCCGGCGGAAACCGGCTCGGCCCAGGGTCTGGGGCGGCAGTGCCAGGCGGCCGCAGACCGCCACGACGTCCTTGTCCGCGGCACGGGCCGCCGCGGCGACGCCGGCCGGTGCCTTGCCGTGCAGGGTCTGCTCGTCGAGGGAGCCCTCGCCGGTGATGACCAGGTCGGCGCGGTCCAGGGCGGGTGCGAAGCCCAGGACGTCGAGCATCACCTCGATGCCGGGGCGGAACCGGGCGCCCAGCAGCAGGGCGCCGTAGCCGATGCCGCCCGCCGCACCGGCACCCGGGGAGGCCGCGTACTCGGCGGCCTTGGGGCCGGCCGCGCCCTCCAGCACCTTCGCGAAGTGCGCGAGGGCGGTGTCCAGGGCCGCCACGTCGTCGGGCGCGGCGCCTTTCTGCGGGCCGTAGACCGCGGGTGCGCCCTTCGGGCCGGTCAGCGGGTTGTCGACGTCGCTCGCGAGGACCAGCTCGACCTCGCTGAGGCGCGGGTCCAGTCCCGACAGGTCGGCCGTGGCCAGTTCGGCCAGTCCGCCGCCGCCCGGAGGCACCGGCTCACCCTCGGCGTCCAGGAACCGGGCGCCCAGCGCGGACAGCATCCCGGCGCCGCCGTCGGTGGTGGCGCTGCCGCCGACCCCGAAGACGATCGTGCGGGCGCCCGCGTCCAGGGCCGCCCGCAGCAGCTCGCCGGAGCCGTACGTGGACGCCGTGAGCGGGGCGAACACCCCGGCGGGCAGCCGTTGCAGCCCGCTCGCCTCGGCCATCTCCACGACCGCGGTGCCCTCGCGCAGCGCGTACGCCGCCGTCACCTCGTCGCCGAGGGGACCGGCGACCCGTACCTCCCGGCGCTCGAACCCGGCCGCGACGGCCGCGGCCACGGTCCCGTCGCCGCCGTCGGCCACGGGCAGCGCCTCGACCTCGAGGCCGGGCAGGACCCGGCGCAGTCCGGCCGTGACCCGCTCGGCGACCTCGACGGCCGTCAGCGACCCCTTGAACTTGTCCGCGGCGACGAGCACCCGCTGTGTCGTCCGGGTGCCGCTCACTGCAGCGTCCGCCACTTGCACTCCCCTTGCTCTCCGGGCCCTCACACATGTCAAGGCCAGTCGCGCCGCTGCGACCTTAACCGGCGGACGCCCCAGCCGTCAGCATCTGCCCACACCGCGGACGACGCGCCCCCGGCCGCCGGAGCGGGTAGACCGTAACCATGGCCCCTGCGTACACCGACACAGACCTGGCCGGCCGCATCCTCGGCGGCTGGACGGGCCGCATCGCGGGAAACATGCTCGGCAAGCCGGTCGAACAGGGCGAGGTATGGACCCGCGACCGCATCGACCGCTACCTCAGACAGGCCGCGGCGCTCCCCCTCACCGACTACCTGCCGGAGCCGATCAGCGAGCACGACGGGTTCGAGCTGCGCCCCGAGTGGCGCCAGTGCGTGCGCGGCCGCATCCACGGCAGCTGCCGTGACGACGACGTCGACTACGCGATCCTCGGCCTCGACCTGCTGGAGACCCACGGCTTCGGCTTCAGCACCGAGCAGGTCGGCGACCTGTGGCTGCTGCGGCTGCCGTATCTGCAGACGTTCACCGCCGAGCGGGCGGCGTACCGCAATCTCGCCAACGGACTGAAGCCGCCGCTGACGGCGACGTACGACAACCCGTACCAGGAGTGGATCGGCGCCCTCATCCGCGCCGACGTCTACGGCTGGACCTGCCCGGGCGCCCCGCGCCGGGCCGCCTCCCTGGCCCGCCGCGACGCGGTGCTGTCGCACACCGGCAACGGGGTCTACGGGGCGATGTGGGCGGCGGCGCTGATCGCGGCCGCGTTCACGGCGCCCACCGTGCGGCACGCCGTCGACGAGGCCCTGGCGGTGATCCCGGCGAGCAGCCGCCTCGCCCGCACGGTGCGGCGGGTGGTCTCGCTGCACGACACCCGGATGTCCTGGGAGGACACGCTCACCACGGTCGCCGAGGAGACCACGGGCATGGGCTGGATCCACACCGTCCCGAACGCCGCCGTCCTCACCGCCGGTCTGCTCTACGGCGACGGCGACTTCACCCGCACCATCACCCTGACCGTCCGCGGCGGCCTGGACACCGACTCCAACGGAGCGACGGCCGGTTCGGTGGCCGGTGTGTTCGGCGGGGCCGCGGCCATAGCCGACCAGTGGAAGACCCCGCTGGAGGACACGGTCCGCAGCGCGGTGTTCGGCTTCGACGGGGTGCGGATCAGCGAGCTGGCGGAACGGACGCTGCGGCTGGCGGAGGCCACGCCGGCCTGACCGCGCGGGTGGGGGATGCGACGGGCCCCGGTGGTTACCCTGCACCGATGACCACCTCTCCTGACTACGCCGCCTACATCGCCTCCCTGCCCCGCGTCCTGGCCGGCGCCGCCACGCTCTTCCGGGACCGCGAGGGCCGTGTGCTGCTCGTCGAGCCCAACTACCGGGAGGGCTGGGTGCTGCCCGGCGGCACCGTCGAGTCCGACACCGGCGAGACCCCGCGGCAGGGCGCGCGACGCGAGACGGCCGAGGAGACCGGCCTGGACCGGGAACCCGGTCGGCTGCTGGCCGTCGACTGGGTGCACGGCACGGGCCGGCCGCCGGTGGTGGCATACCTGTACGACGGCGGGGTGCTGAGCGAGGACGAGTTCAAGGCGATCCGCCTCCAGGAGGAGGAGCTGCTGTCCTGGTGTCTGGTCCCGCGCGAGGAGCTGGCCGACTACCTGCCGGGCGCCCTCGGCGGCCGCGTGCTGACCGCACTCGACGTCCTGGCGGACGGCTCGGGGACGGCGGAGCTGGAGAACGGCCGGCGGGTGTTCTGACCGGTCGGCGGCTCACCCCTCGGCGTCCGGTCCGATATCCGCTCGCCGTCGCCCCGCCGCCCGGCCTACGCTCGCCGACATGGCCAAGCCCCTCGTCGCGCTGCTCACCGGCGCCGGTATCAGCACGGACTCCGGGATCCCTGACTACCGCGGGCCCAACGGGCTGTGGCGACGGGATCCCGAGGCCGAGAAGCTCGTCACGTACGAGTACTACATGGGCGATGCCGAGATCCGCCGCCGCTCCTGGCTGATGCGGCGCGAGACGGGGGCGCTGCGGGCCGAGCCCAACGCCGCGCACCGGGCGGTGGCGGAGCTGGAGCGGTCCGGGGTGCCGGTGCGGGTGATCACGCAGAACGTGGACGGGCTGCACCAGCTCGCCGGGATGCCCGCCCGCAAGGTGTTCGAGCTGCACGGGTCGGCCCGCAGTGTCGTCTGCACCGGCTGCCACGCCCGCGGCCCGATGGCGGACGCGCTGGCCCGGGTCGAGGCCGGTGAGGAGGACCCGCCGTGCCTCGAGTGCGGCGGGATCCTGAAGCCGGCGACGGTGATGTTCGGCGAGCGGCTCGACCCCGTCGTCCTCGGTGAGGCGGCCGCCGTCAGCAAGGCCTGCCAGGTCTTCGTCGCCGTCGGCACGAGCCTTCAGGTGCAGCCCGCCGCCGGTCTCGCCGGTGTGGCCGCCGACCACGGCGCCCGTCTGGTCATCGTCAACGCCGAGCCGACCCCGTACGACGACCGCGCCGACGAGATCGTCCGCGATCCCATCGGCACGGCGCTGCCGGAGCTGTTGCGCGGCCTCGTGGGCACCCCCTAGAACAGGGCCGCGCCCCGCTCGAAGTCCAGCAGGCGCTGCTTGCGCTCCAGGCCGCCGCCGTAGCCGGTCAGGCTGCCGCTCGCGCCGATGACGCGGTGGCAGGGGACGATGATGCCGATGGGGTTGCGGCCGTTGGCGAGGCCGACCGCGCGGGAGGCGGTGGGGGTGCCGAGGGTGTCGGCGAGCCGGCCGTAGGTGCGGGTCTCGCCGTAGGGGATGCGGCGCAGTTCCTCCCAGACGGCGCGCTGGAACGGGGTGCCGGTCAGGCGCAGTTCGACGGTGAACTCCTTCAGCTCACCCGCGAAGTAGGCCTTCAGCTGCTCCTCCGTCTCCGCGAAGAGGGTGTCGTCGCGGGTGCCGAAGGTCTCCTGCTGCGGGCGGTGGCGCTGGTCGGTCATGTAGAGGCCGCACAGGACGCCGTCCTCGGCGACGAGGGTGAGCGGGCCGTACGGGCTGTCGGTCACGGTGTGCTGCTTCATCGGACGTCCCTATACCGGAAGGAAGTTGATCGGGTGGCTGTCGGTCGCCCAGAGGTACTGGACCGCGTAGGCCCGCCAGGGGCGCCAGGCGGCGGCGCGTGCGGTGAGCGCGGCGGGTGTGGACGGCAGGCCCAGTTCCCGGGCGGCGCGGCGGATGCCGAGGTCGGTGGGGAGGAAGGCGTCGGGGTCGCCCAGGGCGCGCATGGCGATGACGTCCACCGTCCAGGGGCCGAAGCCGGGCAGCGCGAGGAGCTGGGCGCGGGTCTGCGGCCAGTCGCTCTCGACGCCGAGGCGCAGCTCGCCGTCGGCGAGCCGGTGGACCAGGGTGGTGAAGGTGGCGCGGCGGGTGCGGGGCATCGCCAGCGACTCGGGGTCCAGCGCCGCGAGGGCCTCGGGGGCCGGGAAGAGGTGGGTGAGGCCGCCCTCGGGGTCCTCGACCGGTTCGCCGTGGGCGGTGACCAGGCGGGCCGCGTGGGTGCGGGCGGCGGCCGTGGAGACCTGCTGCCCGAGCACGGCCCGGACGGCGAACTCGGCCTCGTCGACCGTGCGCGGCACGCGCCGGCCGGGCGCCTTGTCGACCAGTGGTGCGAGGACCGGGTCGGTGCGGAGCTGGTCGTCGATGGCGACGGGGTCGGCGTCCAGATCGAGCAGGCGGCGGCAGCGGCTGATGGCGACGGTCAGATCGCGCAGGTCGCTGAGGGTGAGGCGGCAGGCGATGTGGTCCGGGTTCGGGGTGAGGGCCACGATGCCGTGGCCGTACGGCAGGCGCAGGGTGCGGCGGTAGGAGCCGTCGCGCCACTCCTCCACGCCGGGTACGGCCGTCGCGGCGAGGTGGCCGAAGAGGTTGTCGGGGTTGAGCGGGGCGCGGAACGGCAACCGCAGGGAGAGCGCTCCGGGGGTGCTCGCGCCCTGCCGTTTCGGGGCGCGGGCGCGCAGCTCGCTCGGGGGCAGGGCGAAGACCTCGCGGACCGTGTCGTTGAAGGTGCGGATCGAGGCGAAGCCGGCGGCGAAGGCGATCTGCGCCATGGGCAGGGAGGTCGTCTCGATGAGCAGCCGGGCCGTCTGGGCGCGCTGGGCGCGGGCGAGCGCGAGGGGGCCCGCGCCCAGCTCGGCGAGGAGCTGCCGCTCGACCTGCCGGGTGCTGTAGCCGAGCCGTCCGGCGAGGCCGGGCACGCCCTCGCGGTCCACGACGCCGTCGGCGATCAGCCGCATGGCGCGGGCCACGAGGTCGGCGCGCTGGTTCCACTCCGGGGAGCCGGGGCTGGTGTCGGGCCGGCAGCGCTTGCAGGCCCGGAACCCGGCCTGCTGACAGGCCGCCGCGCTGGGGTGGAAGACCATGTTCTCCGGCTTCGGCGGCACCACCGGGCAGCTGGGGCGGCAGTAGATGCCGGTGGTCAGGACGGCCGTGAAGAACCAGCCGTCGAACCGCGCGTCCTTGGACCGGACGGCGCGCACGCAGCGCTCGGTGTCGGTGTGCATCCCCATCTGCATGGGTCCAGCATCCGGCACCGGCCCGGTGCGGGGCTGGCGAGAATCCGACATCGACGTGCCCGCGCCCCGCCATCGGACCGAGATAGATGAAGATTCATTCATGTATGCGCACGGGGCCGGTACGATGACACCATGGGTCATGGAGCCGTCACCCCCGTGCAGGAAGCCGCCGAGCGCGTACGCCTGGACGCGGACAACGTCGCGAAGGTCGCCACCACGCTCCAGGCCCTGTCCACGCCCTCCCGGCTGCTGATCCTGGCGCGGCTGCGCGAAGGCCCGCTGCCGGCCACGGAGTTGGCCGCCGAGGTGGGGATGGAGCAGTCGGCCTGCTCGCACCAGCTGCGGCTGCTGCGCAATCTGGGCCTGGTCGTGGGCGAGCGGCAGGGCCGTTCGGTGGTCTACGCGCTGCACGACCACCATGTCGCCGAGCTGCTCGACCAGGCCGTGTACCACGTGGAGCATCTGCGCCTGGGGATCAGCGACGCCACCGACTGAGGCGGCGCCGCTGACCCGCCGCTCGTGCTACTCGGTGGCGGTGGGCCGGCGTGAGGCCGCCATCGCCTCGCTCACGCGCGCCAGCGGACGCAGCCGGTAGCCGTACGCGTAGTCGCGGTTCGCGAGCAGCTTGAACTCGTCGTGCGTGTGCGCGCCCCAGCTGTTGTCACCGCCCACGCCCATCTGGCGGTGGTTGAGCCGCAGGACCACCGCGTCCCTGGGGGTGAGCTGGTAGTCGTGCCGGGTCCCGACGGACAGGTCCTCGGGGGTGAAGTGCGAGGCGTTGACCTCCAGCAGCGGCTCACCGGTCACGAGCAGCCCGCGTCCCCGGCCGTCGGTCAGCGCGGCCCAGCGGACATCGGTCTTGTTGCCGTTCTCCTGGGGGCGCAGGTAGGAGGTCCACTGCCCGGAGACGGTGCCGGAGTGCAGGCCCACGTCGGTGGCGTTGTTGCGGTCCCACATGTTCTCCTCGGGGCCCCGGCCGTAGTAGTGCAGCCGGTCCAGGCTCCGCGGCAGGAACAGCAGGGTGCCGACCTCCGGGATGTACGGCAGGCCGGCCGCGCCCGGGTGCAGGGTGTTGTCGACCTTGATCTCGCCGTTGCCGAAGACCGTGTAGGTCGTGCTGTACGTCGACTCGGTGGCGGTGGGCAGCGTGCCGGTGACGGTGACCTCGACGGCCCGGTCGTCGAGGGGCCGTACCCGTACGTCGGTGACCTTCCGCTTCGCTCCGGCGTCGCGCCACGTCTGGTTGCGGGTGTGCTGG
Organism: Streptomyces massasporeus; assembly: GCF_014648995.1. Classification (GTDB taxonomy): domain Bacteria; phylum Actinomycetota; class Actinomycetes; order Streptomycetales; family Streptomycetaceae; genus Streptomyces; species Streptomyces massasporeus. The sequence continues at coordinate 1,031,004 of NZ_BMSE01000001.1, forward strand.
CCGTTGCCGCGGTCGTTGTCGGTGGGCGCCCGCCAGAAGTTCGGGACGGGTCCGGAGGTGAGGAGACGGGTGCCGCCCGCCTCGTAGGACGTGATGGTCCCGGTGCCCTTGTCGACGGTGACGGCGAAGCCCCTGCCCTTCACGCTGACGGTCTTGTCCCCGTCGGTGTGGCTCAGGGCGGGCACGCCGCGCAGGGGCGCGGGCTTCACGGCCGGGCTGCCCGCGTCGAGGGCGAGTTGCTGCTTGGCCACCTCGAAGCCGGCCTTGGCCCACGGGGTGGCTTCCTTGGTGGTGAAGGAGAGCTGGAGGAAGTACTCCGTGCCGGGCGCGGGCTTCGCCGGGAGCCGCACCGGGATCTTGATGTCCTTGCTGCCGAGCGGGGCGACGTTCAGCTGGTCGCGGGTCAGCCGGCCGCGCTGGACGACCTCGCCGTCGGCGACGAGGAACCAACGGCCGTCGAACTCGCGGAGGTTGGTGAACAGGTACTCGTTGGTGAGGGTGACGGCGCCGGGGCCGCCCGGGGCCGCCGTGGCGTTGACGGCCTGGTAGACCTGCTTGACCTCGGCGGACTTGCCGGTGAGGCCGCGGTCGGCGGTGACGATGCCGTCGCCGGAGAAGGCGCCGTCGTTGGGGTTGTCGCCCCAGTCGCCGCCGTAGGCGTAGAACGTCTTGTCGCGCGGGCGCTTCTCGGTGAAGCCGGCGGTGGCGGCGTCGAACCAGAAGCGCACGCCCTCGTCGCCCGGCGCGCGGGTGACCGAGGCCAGTTCGGCGGCGCCCAGCGCGCGGGCGTACACGCGGGCCCGGCGGATGGTGCCGCTGAACTCCCGGGTCGGGTTGTCGATGTCGGTGGCGAGCGACAGGGACGCGGTGTTGTTCGCGGGGCGCCGGGTGGTCGTCCTGGTGCCGCGCACCTGGCCGTCGACGTACAGGGTGAGCGTGCCCGCGTCCGCGTCGAAGACGCCGGCGATGTGGTGCTCCTCGCCGGTCCAGCCGTCGGGCAGCGCCCAGCTCGCGGTGACCCACTGGCCGCCGCCGTGGATGAAGAACTCCAGGTTCTCGTCCGTCTGCTTGAGGGCGTACTGAGTGTCGCCCTTGGCGAGGATCGGCTGGTGGAAGCCGGTCACGTGCGGGGTGACCCATGCCTCCAGCGTGAGGGAACCGGTGAGGTCGAGGCCGGTGTCGCGGGCGAAGACGGTGCCGCCGGAGACGCCCTTGGCGCGGTCGAAGGTGCCGCTGGGGTTGATGACCTCACCGCGGATCCCGCCGGGCCCGGTCTCCGTGAGCAGTTTCCGCGTGGGCGTGGGCCAGGCCAGAGCCTGGTCGACGAAGTCCCAGATCCAGCCGCCCTGGAGGACGTCGTGGCGGCGGACGACATCCCAGTACTTCTTGAAGTTGCCGCTGGAGTTCCCCATCGCGTGGGAGTACTCGATCATCACGTACGGCCGGGTGTCGCCGGTGTCCTTGGCGCGCTGCTCGACCCGCTGCGGGCTGTCGTACATCTCGGAGCGGATGTCGCTGATGCCCGGGCGGTCGTCGCCCTCGTACTGGATGACGCGGGTGGAGTCGTAGGAGCGGATCCAGTCGTGCATGGCGTTGAAGGTGGTGCCGCCGCCCGCCTCGTTGCCGAGCGACCAGATGACCACCGAGGCGTGGTTCTTGTCGCGGTGGACCATGTTCTGGGCGCGGACCACGCACGCCTCGGTCCACTCCGGGTGGCCGCTGCCGGGGAACTTGTCGCGGATGCCATGGGTCTCGAGGTTGGTCTCGTCGACGAGGTACAGGCCGTACTCGTCGGCGAGTTCGAGCCAGAGCGGGTTGTTGGGGTAGTGCGAGGTGCGGACGCTGTTGATGTTGAGCCGCTTGATGATCCCGATGTCCTCGACCATCTGCGCGCGGGTGAGCGCCGAGCCGGTGACGGGGTGCATCTCGTGCCGGTTGGTGCCGCGGAAGGAGACCGGTTTTCCGTTGATGCGCATCAGGCCGTCCTTGAGCGCGAACTCGCGGAAGCCGACCCGGTGCGAGAGGGTCTCGACGACCTTGCCGGCCGGGTCGCGCAGGCGGAGCACGGCGGTGTAGAGGTTCGGGTGCTCGGCCGACCACAGCTTCGGCGAGGGGACGGCTCTGGACGCCTCGGCGGTGGCCTCGTCGCCGTCGGGGACGTCGACGGGCCGGTTCAGGGGCCGCGACCAGACGGCGTGGCCGTGCGCGTCGTACAGCTGGGTCTCGACGGTGTAGCGGCCGGCGCCCTTGCCGCCGTAGTCGCGGACGTGCGCGGTGACCTTGAGTTCGGCGGTGGTGTAGCCGTCGCCGAGTGGGGTGTCCAGGCGGAAGTCGCGCAGGTGCACGCTCGGCGTGGAGTAGAGGTGGACCGAGCGGAAGATGCCGCTCAGCCGGATCATGTCCTGGTCCTCCAGCCACTCCGCGTCGGAGTAGCGGTACACCTCGACGGCGATCTGGTTGGTGCCCGGCTTGAGATGGGGCGTGATGTCGTACTCGGCGGAGGTGTAGGAGTCCTCGTGGTAGCCCACCAGTTCGCCGTTGATCCACACGTAGTGGGCGGACTTGACGCCCTCGAAGTGCAGGAAGGTGCGGCGGCCGGACCAGGTGCGGGGCACGGTGAACGTGCGGCGGTACTGGCCGACGGGGTTGTAGCGGGTCGGGGCGGCCGGCGGCTGGGCGTCCTCGCCACCGCCGTTGGGACCCCACCAGGGGTAGGTGATGTTGACGTAGATCGGGAAGTCGTAGCCGTGCATCTGCCAGGCCGAGGGCACGGGGATGGTGTCCCAGCCGGAGTCGTCGACGTCGGTGCCGTGGAAGTCCTTGTTCCGGTCGTCGGGGCGGTCCGCGTAGGCGAACTTCCAGGTGCCGTCGAGGCTCAGCCGGTACGGCGAGCGTTCGCGGTCGCCCTTCAGGGCCTGTCCGAGGTCCGCGTAGGGCATGAGGGTGGTGTGCGGCGGCTCGGTGCCGACCCGGTAGACGCTCAGGCCGTCGTTCCACTCGGGCGGGCCGTCCGCCGCCGGGCGCCGGCCGGCCGCGTGCGCCGCGGCGGGCGACGCGGACAGGGCGAGCGCGCCGAGCACGGCGGCTCCTCCCTCCAGCAGTCGGCGACGGCTGACGACCGGCCGGTCGGCGGGAGAGGGGTGCGGGTGCGGGTACGGCATGACCGTGGCCTTCCTCGGTTCGACAGGGTGCTGCACGGACTGAGGGCACGTCAGAGGGGATCCCCAACCGCCCATCCGTGATGGGCGGTTCTGTTGGGACGCGTGCAACTGACGGTGACTGAGCAACTGCTGAGCAGGCACACCCTAGGACTCGAACACAATCGAAGCAATGACCCCGTCGGACTTTGTGCGGTCCTGAGGGTTCCCCGATGCCGGACGGTTTCTCAGGCCGTGAGGAAGGCGAGCAGCTCGCTCGTCAGCCGGGCGGGCGCGTCCAGCGGGACGAGATGCCCGGCCTCTGGAACGGGCACCAGCCGCGCCCCCGGGATCAGGGCGGCGAGTTCCTGTCCCCTGGCGAACGGGATCCAGGTGTCCTCGGTGCCCCAGCAGACCGTGACGGGCAGGTCGATCGACGGGTAGAGCGGCTGGATCTCGTCGGTGAAGCGCTGGTCGGCCTGCGCGATCTGCCGGTAGAAGGCGGCCTGGCCCTCCTCGGTCGTCCACGGCCCGACCAGCGCGTCGAGCGTGGCGGGGCGCAGACCGGCATGGCTCGCGGAGGAGACGTACTCGCGCACCAGGACCTCGTGGAGCGCCGACGGGAGCTGTTCGAAGACCCGGCTGTGCTCCCCGACCAGGCGGAAGAAGGGGGAGCCCCAGGGCCGCAGGGCCACCGGATCGACCAGAGCGAGCCGCCGGAAGCGGGCCCCGTGCAGGAGGTGGGCCCGCAGTGCCACGCACCCACCGAAGTCGTGCGCGATCACGGACGGCTCCCGAAGCCCCCAGTGCGCGAGCAGCTCGGCGAGGATTCCGCCCTGGGCGCCCAGTGAGACGTCCTGGCCGGGGTGCATGGCGGAGGCGCCGTAACCGGGCATGTCCCAGACGTGCACCTGATACCCGACCGCGGCGAGGGCGGGTGCGATCTCGTGCCACACGTATGACGAGAAGGGCGTCCCGTGCAGCAGCACGACCGGCTCGCCACCCGGCTCGCCCAGCCGGTCCCAGCGCACGTTCCCCGACGCGGTGACCAGGCTCTCCCGTAAGGTCCAGGCCTCCAAGACGCCACTCCCTCCCACCACGGGCACCGACCCGCGGTTTTTTGTCATTTCGGCGCGACAGTGCCGCTCCTCCGACCGTAATGTGACCTCATCGGACAGCCCGCGCAACAGATCATGGCGGTACCTTTGCCGCGCCGGAAGGAGCGGCTCGCATGAACGGGTATGCGACCTCGGACCGCGACGCCGTCACGGCCGCGCCCGGCGGGCTGCTGGATCTGCTGAAGGTCGCGGCGGTGGTCCTGGACGCCGGCGGGCACATCGCGCTGTGGAGCCCCGAGATCGAGCAGCTGCTGGGCTGGACCGCGGAGGAGGCCCTGCGCCAGCGCGCCGACACCCTCCTGGTCTCCCCCGAGAACCGGCCCCGGGGCAGGGAGCTGTTCGCCCAGGTCAGTACGGGTGCCCGCTGGGCAGGTGTCTTCCCGCTGCGGCACCGCGACGGCACGGAACGCGCCGTGGAGTTCCGCACGATGCGCCTCCGCGACCCCGAGGGGCAGCCCCACCTGCTGGGACTCGCCACGGACGCGACGACCGTACGGCAGGTCGAGCGCGACCTCGCCCTCTCGCACAGCCTCGTCAACCAGACCCCGCTCGGCATCGCCGTCTTCGACAACGACCTGCGCTGGGTCGGGGTCAACCCCGCGCTGGAGCGGATCAACGGCGTGCCCGAGGAGGCGGTGCTGGGGCGCCGGGTCGGGGAGGTGCTGCCCGACCTCGATGTGGAGGCCATCGAGGCCCGGATGCGGCACGTCCTGGAGACCGGCGCGCCCCTGCTCGACCAGCAGACCGTCGGGCGGACGGCGGCGGACGCGCAGGAGCGCGCCTACTCGGAGTCCTACCACCGCATCGAGGACACCGACGGCCGGGTGCTCGGGCTCGCGATGGCCGTCCTGGACGTCACCGAGCGCCAGCAGGCCGCGGCCGAGGTCGCGCAGGCACGCCAGCACCTGTCGGTGATCGCCGACGCGGGCATGAAGATCGGCACCACGCTGGACCTCCAGCAGACCGCCCGGGAGCTGGCCGACGTGGTCGTGCCGCACCTCGCGGACCTGGCCGCGGTGGACGTCCTGGAGTCGGTCGTGGCCCGTGGCACCATCACGCCCGTGTCGGGCGGCTCCCCGGCCGAGTTCCGGGCGCTGGCCGTGGCGGCCGGATATCCCACCGACGCCATCCACGCCGCCGACCCGGTGGGCGAGCTGGCCACGTACGGCTCGTCGCGGATCATCACGCAGTGTGTGCGCAGCGCCCGCCCGGTCCTGGTCGAGCGCGTGGACGGCAAGATGCTGCGGCGGCTGGCCCGGGACTCACGGGCCGCCCTGGCCCTGCACGAGGCCGGCGCCCACTCCTACCTGGCGCTGCCGCTGGTGGCCCGGGGCAAGGTGCTCGGCACGCTCTCGCTGTACCGCACGGTCAATGAGCGCCCCTTCGACGACCGGGACCAGGTGCTCGCCTCGGAACTCGCCGCCCGTGCCGCGATCTGCATAGACAACGCCCGCCTCTACGGCCGTGAGCGCGGCACCGCCCTCACCCTGCAGCGCAGCCTGCTGCCGAGCACGCCCGCCGAGCGGGAGGGGCTGGACATCGCCGCTCGCTACCGCCCGGCCCTCAGCGAGGTCGGCGGCGACTGGTACGACGTGCTGCCGCTGGGCCCGGGACGCACCGGGCTGGTCGTCGGGGACGTCATGGGCAAGGGCGTCCAGGCCGCGGCGATCATGGGGCAGCTGAGCACGGCGACGCGGGCGCTGGCCCGGCTGGACCTGCCGCCCGCCGAGCTGCTGCGGCACCTCGACGACATCGCCGGCTCCCTCGGCGACGCGATCGCCACGTGCGTGTACGCGGTGTGCGATCTGCGGCGCGGCACCTGCGAGCTGTCCAGCGCCGGGCATCTGCCGCCGGTGCTCGCCGCGGCGGACGGCCGTGCCGAGCTGGTCGACGTGCCGGGCGGGGTCCCGCTCGGGGTCGGCGGCGTGGAGTTCGGCACGGTGGAGGTGGAACTCGCCCCGGGCTCCCTGCTCGCCCTGTACACGGACGGGCTGGTCGAGACCCGCGGGGAGTCGATCGACACCGGCCTGGACACCCTGACCCGGCTGCTCGGGAACGCGGGGCCCAGCCTGCAGCGCGCCAGCGACAGCCTGCTCAGCGCGCTGAGCCCGGAACCGGACGACGACGTCGCCCTGCTGCTGGTCCGCACCCGCGCCTGAGCCCGGAGCCGAGGGCGCGGCGCGGCCGTGCCCGGCCCTTTCGGGCGAGACACGGCCGACGGACTCTCAGACGTCGCCCTTCTTCACGGTGCACAGGGCCCAGATGATGAACGCGGACATCGCGATCATCACCACGGACCAGACCGGGTAGGACGGCAGGGAAAGGAAGTTGGCGATGAGGACGAGTCCGGCGATCCCCACGCCGAGGACGCGCGCCCAGGTGGAGGCCTGGAACAGCCCCAGGCTGATGAGCACGGCGACCACGCCCAGGGCGAGGTGGATCCAGCCCCACCCGGTGGTGTCGAAGGCGAAGACGTAGTTGGGGGTCGTGACGAAGACCTGGTCCTCGGCGATCGCCGAGATGCCGCGCATGATGCCGAGAATCCCGGCGAGCATGAGCATCACGGCTGCGAAGATCATCAGGCCTGCGGCGGCGGTTCCGTGCCTCGTCCTCGAGGTCCCGTGCGTCGGGTGTGTGGCGGTCATCCTGCTCCTCGATTCTGCTGCGTCCGGCGCGGTCAGCGACCGGAGGTGGGGGTACCGGCGGCCGAGGCGCCCGATGCTCCGGAGCCGCTGAGCACCAGTTCCTTCGCCCTGCGGAACTCCTCGTCCGTGATGTCGCCGCGGGAACGGATCTCGGACAGCCTGGCGAGCTCGTCGACGCTGCCGGACCGGTCCTCGCCGCCCCGGGCGGCCTCCCTGATGTAGCTGTCGAAGGCCTGCTGCTGGGCACGGGCCCGGTCCGTCTCCCGGCGGCCCATGTTCCGGCCGCGGGCGAGGACGTAGACGAACACGCCCAGGAAGGGCAGCAGGACGCAGAAGGCCAGCCAGCCGGCCTTGGCTCCGCCGCTCAGGGAATCGTCGCGGAAGATGTCGAGGACCACCCGGAAGAGCAGGACGAACCACATGATCCAGAGGAAGAACCACAGCATCGACCAGAAGGCGCTCAGCAGCGGAAAGTCGTACGCCAGATAGTTCTGCGCGCTCATGTGAGTCCTCCGTCCCGGGTGCACGCCCGGCAGTCGTCCCCGTCGGCACCAGCGTGCCCGGGACCGGAGCCGGGCCGCCTCACCCGTGGCGGGTGATCCGTGCGAGGCGCCCGGACGCTGAGGTGGTAGGGCAGGCCTTGTGGGGCGCCCCGGCACCGGGGCGGGACCGAGACCGGAAGACATGCGATGGACGATCCAGCGGAGGTTCCCGACCGGCGGCGGCCGGAGCGCCGCCGGCGTGCGGCGGTCACGGCCCTCGTACGCGCCGCGCTGATCGCGGCCGGACTCGTCACGGTCTACTACGTGCTGCCCCTGGACGGGCGGGGCACGAGCGGCGATTCGGTGCTGCTGGCCTGTGGTCTGCTGCTGGTGGTCGTGGTCTTCTGGTGGGAGGTGCGGGCCATCGTGACCTCGCCCTACCCCCGGCTGAAGGCCGTCGAGGCCCTGGCCACGACGCTGGCGCTGTTCCTGCTGCTCTTCGCGGGCGCCTACTTCCTGCTGGAGCACACGAACCCGGGCTCGTTCAGCGAGCCGTTGACCAAGACGGACTCCCTGTACTTCACGCTCACCACGTTCACCACCGTCGGCTACGGCGACATCACGGCCCGCTCCCAGACCGGGCGGGTGCTGACGATGATTCAGATGGCGGGCGGGCTGCTGCTGGTGGGCGTGGCGGCACGGATCCTCGCCGGCGCGGTGCAGGCGGCGCTGCGCCGGCAGGGCCGGGAGCCCTCGGACGACTTCCCCTCGCGGCCGGAGCGCTGAACCATGACCGTACCGAGTCCCTTCACCACCTTCATGTCACCGGCCGAGCGGGCCGCCGCGGGCCGGAACGCCCGGCGACGGGTGCCGCGTTCCTCCCACGCCGGGTTCGAGGCCGGGCCCGACCGGTTCGACCCCGTCGAGGTGGTGGAGCGCCAGTCCGCCACCCGCGTACCGGAGTTGGTGCCGATCCGCTACGGCCGCATGCTGGAGTCCCCGTTCCGCTTCTACCGCGGTGCGGCGGCGATCATGGCGGCGGATCTCGGGGCCACCACCGACACCGGGCTGCGGGTGCAGCTGTGCGGGGACGCCCATCTGCTGAACTTCCGGCTGCTGGCTTCGCCGGAGCGCCATCTGGTCTTCGACATCAACGACTTCGACGAGACGCTGGCCGGGCCGTTCGAGTGGGACGTCAAACGGCTCGCGGCCAGCTTCGCCATCGCGGGCCGCGCCAACGACTTCTCGGTGGCGGAGCAGAACAGCGCGGTGGAGACGTGCGTCAAGGCCTACCGGCGGCGGATGCGGGACTTCGCCGGGATGCGCACCCTGGACATCTGGTACGCCCAGGATGACACCGACCACTTGCGGGAGCTGATGGCCGCGTCGATGTCCAAGGAGGCCCGGCGCCGCACCACGAAGGCCACGGCGAAGGCCCGGACCCGCACCCACATGCAGGCTTACGAGAAGCTCACCCGGGACACGGCCGTGGGGCGGCGGATCACACCGGACCCGCCGCTGATCACCCCGCTGCGGGACCTGCTGGAGGACGACTCCGCGCACTTCCGGGAGAAGGAGCTGCGGGCCGTTCTGGAGGGCTACGCCAGGACTCTGTCGTCCGAGCGGCGGCACCTGCTGCGCCGCTACCGCCCGGTGGACATCGCCCGCAAGGTGGTGGGGGTCGGCAGTGTCGGCACCCGCTGCTGGATCGTGCTGCTGCTCGGCCGGGACGACGACGATCCGCTGCTGCTCCAGGCCAAGGAGGCGCAGGAGTCGGTCCTCGCCGCCCATTGCGGCGGCGACCGCTACGACAACCAGGGCCGGCGCGTGGTGGCGGGGCAGCGTCTGATCCAGACGACCAGCGACATCCTGCTGGGCTGGACACACACGGTGGGCCTCGACGGGCACGAGCGGGACTTCTACGTACGGCAGCTGCGGGACTGGAAGGGCATCGCCCGGCCGGAGACCATGGACCCCGGTCTGCTCCGCCTGTTCGCGCGGCTGTGCGGGGCGAGTCTGGCGCGGGCCCACGCCCGTTCCGGCGATCCGATCGCCATCGCGGCCTATCTGGGCGGCGGCGACCGCTTCGACCGGGCGCTCACCGTGTTCGCCCAGGCGTACGCCGACCAGAACGAGCGGGATTTCGAGGCACTGGGCGCGGCGGCCCGCTCGGGCCGGATCCACCCGGCGACGGAGTGACCGCCCGAATCCTCGGGACCGGCGAGGCGGGTCGGCGTCCACCGCCGATCCACACGAGGCGGGTCGGCATCCCCCCGATCCACACGAGGCGGGTCGGCACCCCCCCGATCCACACGAGGCCGGCCGGCATCCCCGCCGATCCACACGAGGCCGGCCGGCATCCGCCGCCGGTCCACGCGGGGCGCCTCCGCCGGGGAGCCGTCACCCCCGCGTCCGTCCACCACGAGTGGCGCTCGCTCCGCTCCGGGTCTCCGCGCTCATTCAGCCGCGCACGCCCGGCCCAGGGCCGTAACCACCCGCGGCGGGCGATGCGTGCCGGGCGCGAGGGAGGTTCGCTGGGGTCCACGCACATCACCTACGGAGCCGCGCGGCCCGGCCGGGGCGGCTCGGAACAGGGGTATCGGCCATGTGCCGCTGGCTCGCCTACTCGGGCACTCCCGTGATCCTCGACGACGTCCTCTACCGCCCGGAGCACTCGCTGATCGACCAGAGCCTGCACGCGCGGATGGGGGTCGAGACCACCAACGGCGACGGCTTCGGCGTCGGCTGGTACGCGTGGCACCTGCGCACCCCCGCCGTCATCCGCGACACCGGCCCGGCCTGGAGCAACCGCAACCTGCGGGAGATCGCCGACCACGTCCGCTCGCCGCTGTTCTTCGCGCATGTGCGCGCCTCGACCGGCTCGGCCGTGCAGCAGACGAACTGCCATCCGTTCCGCCACGGGCGGTGGATGTGGATGCACAACGGGGCGATCGACGGGTTCCGCGAGCTGCGCCGGGATCTCATGCTGGCCGTGGACCCGGGGCTGTTCCCGTCGATGGAGGGCACGACGGACTCGGAGGTGATGTTCCACGTGGCGCTCACCTTCGGGCTGGACGGCGATCCGCCGGGTGCGGTGGCGCGGATGACGGGGCTCATCGAGCGCCTGGGCCACGAGCACGGGGTGCCGCAGCCGCTGCAGATGACGGTCGCGGTGACCGACGGGGAGCGGGTGTGGTTCTTCCGCTACTCCAGCGCGGGGAAGTCGCGGTCGCTCTACTACAGCAGCCGGGTGGAGGACGTGCGAGCGCTCCACCCCGACCTGGGGTTCCTGAACCATGTCTCCGACGAGACGCGGCTGGTCGTGTCGGAGCCGCTGGGCGATCTCCCCGGTGTGTGGAACGCCGTCCCGGAGAGCACCTACGGAGTCGTCCAGCCCGGCCGGGACCTGCTGCGGCACTTCGAGCCGGAGCCCGTGTGAGCCCCGTCGTGCCGTGGCTCAGCGCAGCTGCGCGGCGAACGCCTCGTAGGCCCGTTCGTCGAAGAGGACGAACCTGACCTCCTCGACCGTCGTGTCCGCCGCGACGGTCTCGACGGCGATGCGGGCTCCGTCGTCCATCGGCCAGCCGTAGACGCCGGTGGAGATCGCGGGGAACGCGACCGTACGGGCGCCGAGTTCGCCGGCGACGCGGAGCGACTCGCGGTAGCAGGACGCGAGGAGGCCGGAGCGGTCCTCGGTAGCGCTGAACACCGGGCCGACGGTGTGGACGACCCAGCGGGCGTCCAGCTCGCCGGCGGTGGTGGCGACCGCCTGTCCGGTGGGCAGGCCCTTGCCGAGGTGCGCGGCGCGGAGCCGGCGGCAGTCCTCCAGGATCGCGGGTCCGCCGCGGCGGTGGATCGCCCCGTCGACCCCTCCCCCGCCCAGCAGTGAGGAGTTGGCCGCGTTGACGATCGCGTCGACGCTCTCGCGGGTGAGGTCGCCCCGGACCAGTTCGATGGCGGTCATGTCTGCCTCAGCCGCTTCCAGACGGCCTTCGCCGCGTTGTGCCCGGACATGCCGTGCACTCCGGGGCCCGGCGGGGTCGCCGACGAGCAGATGAAGACGGCCGGGTGCGGGGTGTTGTAGGGGAACAGGGTGGCCCTGGGGCGCAGCAGCAGCTGGAGGCCGGAGGCGGCGCCGGAGGCGATGTCCCCGCCGACGTAGTTGGCGTTGCGGGCGGCGAGTTCGGGCGGGCCCGCCGTGGCGCGGGCCAGGACGCGGTCGCGGAACCCCGGGGCGAAGCGCTCCAGTTGGCGCTCGATGGTGTCGGTGAGGTCGCCGGTCCAGCCGTGCGGGACGTGCCCGTAGGCCCAGAAGACGTGCTTGCCCGCCGGGGCCCGGGTGGGGTCGACGACGCTCGGCTGGACCGTGATCAGGAACGGCTTGTCGGGGGCCCGGCCCTCCCGGGAGGCCGCGCGCAGAGCGGCGCCGATCTCCGCGCTGCTCGCGCCGACCTGCACCGTGCCGGCGGCGCGGGCCTCCTTCGCGGTCCAGGGCACGGGGCCGTCCAGCGCGTAGTCGACCTTGAAGACGCCCGGCCCGTAGCGGTAGCCGGCGTAGTGGTTGCCGAAGCCGGCGATGCGGGCCAGGGCGGTGGGCGAGGTGTCGAAGACGTACGCCCGGGCCGGCGGCAGATCGTCGAGGCGCTTGACCTCGTAGTCGGTGTGGACGCTGCCGCCGAGGTCCTTCAGGTAGGCGGCGAGGGCGTCGGAGAGGGACTGGGAGCCGCCGCGGGCGACGGGCCAGCCGCGGGCGTGCGCCGCGAGGGCGAAGACCAGGCCGATCGCGCCGGTGGCGAAGCCGCCGAGGGGTGCCATGACATGGGCCACGAGCCCGGAGAACAAGGCCTTGGCCGGTTCGTCGCGGAAGCGGCGCATCAGCAGCGTCGACGGGGGCAGCCCGGCCAGGCCGAAGCGGGCGAGGGTCACCGGGTCGCGGGGCAGCGCGGTCATCGGCAGGGACATGAAGTCCCGGGCGAGGGTGTCCCACTTGGGCAGGAAGGGCTCGATGAGCCTGCGGTACGCGCCGGCGTCGCGCGGGCCGAAGGAGGCGGCCGTCTCGCCGACCGTCCGGGCCAGGACGGCCGCCGTGCCGTCCGGGAAGGGATGCGCCATGGGCAGCTCGGCGTGCAGCCACTCCAGGCCGTACCGCTCGAGCGGCAGGGCGCGGAACGCCGGTGAGTTGATGGCGAGCGGGTGGGCCGCGGCGCACGGATCGTGCCGGAAGCCGGGGAGGGTGAGCTCCTCGGTGCGGGCACCACCGCCCACGGTGCCCCGGGCCTCGAAGACGGCGACGGAGAAGCCGCGGCGGGCCAGCTCCACGGCCGCGGTCAGTCCGTTCGGCCCCGCACCCACTACGACGGCATCGAGCATCGACGGCACCTTCGGACCCCTTCGTCAGCCGACGGCCACTGAGGATCAGGATATGCCCGGAGACTGACAGTCACCGGCCGCCGGTGATTTCCGGTGCGGAAGACCGCTTTGCGGCGGCTGGAATCCGCCCGCGCACACGTTGGGTGATCAACTGTGTGCGCCACGCAATGGCCTCGGGTCTATGCCTCGCCCGACAGCAGGCCCACCACCCGGCGGGCCGTGGCCGCGTCGCGGGCGGCGGTGAAGGGCAGGGTGTTGCCGCCCGCGATACGGAACGGCTCCCCCGCGAGTGTCAGGTGGGCGCCGCCGGCCTCCTCGACCAGGAGCAGCCCGGCCGCGTGGTCCCAGGCGGCCTCCCAGGAGAACGCGACGGCGTCCAACTCGCCCCGGGCGATGGCCAGGTACTCCAGACCGGCCGAGCCGCACGGGCGCGGTGCCACCCCGTCGGCGCGCAGGCCGAGCAGGGCGTGCTTCTCCTCGTCCGTCGTGTAGTCGGGGTGGGAGGTGGCCACGCGCAGGTCCCGGCCGGGCTCCGGCACCCCGGCGAACAGCCGCTCCCCGTCGAGGTGAGCGCCCTTGCCCCGCTGGGCGGTGGCGAGCCGGTCGCGGGCGGGCGCGTACGTCCAGGACGCGAGCAGGGTGCCGCGGTGGGCCAGCGCGACCAGGGTGCAGAACCCGGCCTCGCCGCGCACGAACTGGCGCGTCCCGTCGACCGGGTCGACGATCCAGACCGGGGCGTCCGCGCGTATCGCCGCGTACGACGCGGGGTTGGCGTGGACCGCCTCCTCGCCGACCACGACCGAACCGGGCAGCAGGGCGGCCAGGGCCTCGGTCAGGTACAGCTCGGCCTTGCGGTCGGCGTCGGTCACCAGGTCGTGCGGGCCGCTCTTCTGGTCGACCTCGTGCGCTGCGAGCTGGCGCCAGCGCGGCATGATCTCGGTGGCGGCGGCCTTGCGGATCGTCTCTTCGACGTCGGAGGCGTGCTCTGCGAGAAACTCTTCGATGGTTTCGTTGATGTCGATCACTCCTCCATGACAACACGTGCCACTGACAACGCCCGCCCGCCGGGTGCACTCCGGGTGGCCTCGCGATGAACAGCGGCCCGCCGGATCACCTGCCCACCGCGTACCCCTGCATCCCGCGCGGATTCGCCGCCGCCGACAGCACGCCCGTCTCCGGGTCCCGGGCGACCGCGCACAGCCGGCCCTCCGACCAGGGGCCGCCCACGGTCACGTCGTGGCCGCGGCGCCGCAGGTCCGCGACGACGGCCGGGTCGGTGCGGGACTCCACGGTCACGCTGCCCGGGCGCATGCCGCGCGGGTAGAAGGAGCCGGGGAAGCTGTCGTTGTGCCAGTTCGGGGCGTCGATCGCGCCCTGGAGGTCGGGGCCGCCGCGCACCCGGGCGCGCAGCGCGACCGCGAGGAGGAAGTGCAGCTGCCACTGGTCCTGCTGGTCCCCGCCGGGGGTGCCGAAGGCCATGACGGGCACGCCGTCGCGCAGGGCGATCGAGGGCGTCAGGGTGGTGCGGGGGCGCCGGCCGGGGGTGAGGGTGTTGGGCAGGCCTTCCTCCAGCCAGGTCATCTGGAGCCGGGTGCCGAGCGGGAAGCCGAGTTCGGGCACGACCGGGTTGGACTGGAGCCAGCCGCCGCTGGGCGTGGCCGAGACCATGTTGCCCCAGCGGTCGACGACGTCGAGGTGGCAGGTGTCGCCGCGGGTGGTCCCGTCGGCCAGGATCTCCGGTTCGCCCGGCACGGGGGACGCCGGACTCTTGGCGACGGTCGGCTCGCCGGCGCCCAGGGCGTCGTAGCCCTCCTGGGCGGCGGCCGCCCCGCGCGCGTGCGCGCACAGCCGCGGGATGCGTCCGCCGGGGCTGCCGGGCCGCAGGCCGTTCTCGGCCCACTCGCCGACGAGGGCGCGGCGGGCCGTGTTGTACGCGTCGGACAGCAGGTCGTCGAGGGGCACGTCGGAGGCGTCGCCGTACCAGGCCTCCCGGTCGGCCATGGCGAGCTTGCAGTTCTCGACGAGGAGGTGGACGTAGTCGGCCGAGCCGTAACGGGGCAGTTCGGGCGGGAGCAGGGCGAGTTGCTGGAGGAGGACCGGGCCCTGGCTCCAGGGGCCGGGCTTGCACACGGTCCAGCCGTTCCAGTCGTACGTCGCCGGTGTCTCGTAGGTCGCGGACCAGGTGGCGAGGTCGGCGGCCGTAAGGGTGCCGGTGTGGCGTTCTCCGCTGGTGTCCCTGGTGGGGCGACCGGCCTGGCGGACGAGGGCGTCGGCGATGAACCCGGTGCGCCAGACCTGCCGGGCGGCCTCGATCCGCGCCTCCCTGCCGCCCGCGCCGGCGGTCTCGGCGAGCAGGCGCTTCCAGGTGGCGGCGAGTGCGGGGTTGGCGAAGAGCTCGCCGGGGCGCGGTGCCTTGCCACCGGGCAGGTAGACGTCCGCCGACGAGGTCCACTCCGTCTCGAACAGCTCGCGCACGGTCTCGACGGTCTCGCCGACGCGCTCCACGGGCGCGTGCCCGTGCTCGGCGTATCCGATGGCGTACTTCAGGACCTCCTCGAGGGACCGTGTGCCGTGGTCGCGCAGCAGCGTCATCCAGGCGTCGAACGCGCCCGGTACGGCGGCGGCGAGCGGCCCGGTGCCAGAGACGAGGTCCAGGCCGAGGCCCCGGTAGTGCGCGACGGTCGCGCCGGCCGGTGCGACGCCCTGCCCGCACAGCACCCGCACCTCGCCGCCGGACGGGGCGAGCAGGATCGGCACCTCACCGGCCGGGCCGTTGAGGTGCGGCTCGACGACGTGCAGCACGAAGGCGCCCGCCACGGCCGCGTCGTAGGCGTTGCCGCCGCTCTCCAGGACGGCCATCGCCGACTGCGAGGCGAGCCAGTGAGTGGAGGACACCATGCCGAAGGTGCCGCTCAGGGTGGGGCGCGTCGTGAATTGCATACCTGACCTCGGTGTTTACGTGTGTCGGTCGGCCCAGAATGGGCCGTGGGGAGAAGCTGGGGAGAATGAGCCGCGAGGTCATCTGCTCCAGTAGACCCATTGCCTCCTCTTTCCTGGCCAGTCTGTTCCGGCCCGAAACTGTTGCGCTCGCGGAGTCAACGTGCCCAACGGATCAGCGGCAGCCCGTCTCACCTGGCGAAACAGGTCACCTTGGTGGGCGCCAAAATCTCCTGTTGCACGCTGCCGCTCCGTTACGCGAACACGTCGTTCTCGCCGACTCACGACGCCCCAGGATCGCGAACCGGGTACCGCAGGTGGAGGAGCTGCAAGTTGCCCAGGATCGCGATACCCCGAGGCGCTGACAACGTCCTTCACAGACATCGCCGCTGACCTCGACGCGGCCGGAATGGACGGTTCACCAGGCAAGTCAGTTGTCGGTGACGCGGTTGTCGCGGCCGTATGCCTCGGCCACCCAGACGGCGTCGAGCCCGGCCTTCTCCAGCCGCACGATCTCCTCGACGGCCTTGCGGGGGTCGTTCTCGGCGTACTCCAGGGTGGTGGCCAGCTCCATGGGCGTTCCTCTCCACGTCCGTTCCCGGGAACACCGGCATGCGCACGGCGGAAGCCGGTCCGGTACGGCTAGTCATCGCTCCCCGGCCAGTGTGGTGCGAGCGTGGCAGCCAAAGAAAAAAACTCAAGCACCCGTGCTTTTTAAGCCCTGGATCATCACCGGTATCTGGCGGGGATGTTCCCTACGACCCCGGCCACCGACGCCGCACCGGGTCTCGACCTCCCGCTGGTTCCACAACATGCGGGGCGACGAGGCCGCCTGTGCACGCGGCCGCAGCGCCGGGCTTCGTCAACGGTGGACACGCAGGCCGTGAAGACCTCAAGCGACGCCACGACGGCCGGTCGAGACACCGACGCCCTGTGAGATCAGCACGCGCCCTCTCGCCCGGAACAGGGGCTCTCGCCGACCTGCTGTTGTTATCTCTGCGGTGAACTCGCGGGGACGGCGACGTGCCGCGCCTTCGACGGCCCTCCCTCCTTCACCTAGCGCTTACTTGTGGGCGAAAAAACCAAGGGAAGGCCAAGGAAAAGCAAGGGGGGACAAAACTCTCCCTGCCATGAGTGACGCCTGTGGTGCAAGACTTTCGCGTGATCAGCCGCCCTGTCGAGGCGAGCGGTCACCCAGTTTCCCGCGGTGACGTCGATCTCGTGCCTGGTCTCCCGCTGGTGTACACGACTGATCCGTCCGTGATGCAAAGGCGAATGTATGTCCTCTGAACTCCCTGATTCCGCTGTTTCTCCGCCTTCCGGAGCCGGCGAGTCCACCTCGGGGCCCAGCCGGCGCACCGTCATCGCCACCGGTGTCGCGGTGGGTGGTGTCGTGGTGGCTGGAGGAACGCTCCTGGCAGGCGCCGAGGAAGCGCCCGCTACGGGGACGGCCCCTTCCAGCCGTGTGTCCCTGACGGTGAACGGCACCCGGCGGACGGTCACGGTCGACAACCGCACCTCGTTGCTGGATCTGCTGCGCGAGCACTTGGAGCTGACCGGCTCCAAGAAGGGCTGCAACGCCGGGGCCTGCGGGGCGTGCACGGTCCTGGTCGACGGGCAGCGCGTGAACTCCTGCCTGACGCTCGCGGCACGCCTGGAGGGCGCCGAGGTCACCACGATCGAGGGCCTGGCCGACGGTGACCGACTGCACCCGCTGCAGCAGGCGTTCGTCGACCAGGACGCCTTCCAGTGCGGCTACTGCACCCCCGGCCAGATCATGTCCGGGGTGGGCTGCATCAAGGAGGGGCACACCGGTTCGCCGGAGGAGATCCGGGAGTGGATGAGCGGCAACATCTGCCGCTGCGGCTGCTACGTGAAAATCGTGCGGGCCCTCGAGCAGACCGCCGGCCGGAAGTAAGGAGCCGCTGACATGCATCCCTTCTCGTTCACGAAGGCCGCGAACACCCGTGACGCCCTCGACGCGGGCCGCCACGGCGGCCGTTACATCGCCGGCGGCACCACCCTCGTCGACCTGATGCGCGAGACCGTGGAGCGCCCCGAGACCCTGGTCGACATCAGCGACCTGCCGCTGCGCGACGTCACGGTCGCCGAGCGCGGCGGCTTGCGCATCGGCGCGCTGGTGACCATGTCCGAGGCCGCCGCCCATCCCAAGGTGCGCTCGCTGTACCCCGTCATCTCCCAGGCGCTGGAACTGAGCGCTTCCGCCCAGCTGCGGAACATGGCCACCATCGGCGGCAACATCATGCAGCGCACCCGCTGCACCTACTTCCGCGACGTCACCGCCGACTGCAACAAGCGCGAGCCCGGCTCGGGTTGCGCCGCGCTGAAGGGCTTCAACCGTACGCACGCCATCCTCGGAACCTCCGACGCCTGCGTGGCCACCCACCCCTCCGACGCGGCCGTTGCGTTCGCCGCACTGGAAGCGCGGGTGCATCTGCTGGGCCCGGACGGGGAACGCCAGGTCCCCTTCGCCGACTTCCTGCTGCGTCCGGGCAACACACCGAATCGTGAACAGGCCCTGAGGCGGGGCGAGTTGATCACCGGACTGGAGGTTCCCGCGCTTCCGCGCCCGCTGAAGTCCGGCTATCTGAAGGTACGCGACCGGCAGTCCTACGAGTTCGCCCTGACGTCGGCGGCCGTGGCGCTGCACGTGCGGGGCGGGGTGATCCGGGAGGCGAAGGTCGCCGCCGGTGGAGTGGGCACCGTGCCGTGGAAGCTGCCCGCCGTGGAACGGCACCTCGTCGGTCAGCGTCCCTCGGATGCGCTGTGGGCGGCCGCCGCCGAGCGAGCCCGGGACGGCGCCCGGCCCCTTCGGCACAACCGGTTCAAAGTCGAGTTGCTCAAGCGGACCGTGGAACGTCAGCTGCGCGTCGTAGGAGGTAGCAAGTGAGTCCCCAGCCGCAGGCAGCCGTGGGCGCTCCGCTGTCCCGTGTGGATGGCCGGCTCAAAGTCACGGGCAAGGCGCGGTACGCCGCCGAGTTCGATGTCGACGGCGCGGTGCACGCGGTCATCGTCGATGCGAGTATCGGCCGCGGCCGCATCACCTCCCTCGACACCCGTGACGCCGAAAAGCACCCGGGCGTGCTGCGGGTGATCAGCCACCGCAACGCGCCGAAGCTGCCGTACCGCGACAACTCCGGCTCGAACAACCTGCCCGGGCGCAGGCTACGGGTGTTCCAGGACGACCGGGTGCTCTTCCACGGCCAGCCCGTCGCCGTCGTCGTCGCCACGACCCTGGAGGCCGCCCAGCACGGCGCCAGCCTGGTCAAGGTCGAGTACGACGCCGAGCAGCCCTCGACCGACCTTCACGAGGGCAAGCCGGACAAGCCGACGAACTACGCACGCGGCGACGCGGACGCCGGGCTGGCCTCCTCGGCCGTGCGCCTGGACCTGAGGTACCGGTTGGCGCGCAACCACCACAACCCGATGGAGCCGCACGCCACCATCGCCCGCTGGGACGGCAACAAGGTCACCGTGTGGGACAAGACGCAGTGGGTGATGGGCACCCGCGACGAGATCGCCGCCGTGTTCGACCTGCCCGCGGATGCGGTGCGGGTGATCAATCCGTTTGTCGGGGGCGGCTTCGGCAGCGGGCTGCGCTGCTGGCCGCACACGATCGTCGCCGCTGTGGCCGCGCGGGAGACGAAGCGGCCGGTCAAGCTGGTGCTCAGCCGTCGGCAGATGTACTTCGGCACCGGCTTCCGGCCCACCTACGAGTACCGGCTGCGACTGGGCAGCGACCGGCGCGGCCGGCTGACCGCCGCGACCCACGACATCGACGCGGAGACCTCGTCGTACGAGACGTTCACCGAAGGGGTCATGGCGCCCGGGCAGATGCTCTACAGCATGCCCCACGTCAGCCAGACCTACCGGACGGTGCCGCTGGATGTGAACACGCCGATCTGGATGCGCGGCCCCGGCTTCGCGTCGGCCTCGTTCGTCATCGAGTCGGCGATGGACGAGCTCGCCCACAAGCTCGGCGTCGACCCGATCGAGCTGCGCCGACGCAACGAACCGTCCGAGGACGAGGCGAAGAACCTGCCGTTCTCCACCCGGCGGCTGCGTGAGTGCTACACGGTCGGCGCCCGTGAGTTCGGCTGGGATCGCCGTAATCCCAGGCCCCGTTCCACCCGTGACGGGGACTGGCTGGTCGGCCTGGGGATGGCGGCCGGCGTCTACGACCCCGGGCGTTTCCCCGCGCAGGCCCGGGCCCGCCTCCACGCCGACGGCACCGCTGTGGTCGAGGCGGCCGCCACTGACATGGGTCCGGGCACCTACACCTCGCAGACCCAGGTGGCCGCGGACGCGCTCGGGCTGACCATGCGCACGGTGACCTTCAGGCTCGGTGACTCCCTGTATCCGCAGACCGGCCCGCACGGCGGCTCGTCGACCATGGCCAGCGTCGGCTCCGCCGTCGTCGACGCCTGCAACAAGGTGCGGCAGCAGGCGATCAGACTGGCCGTCGAGGACGAAGAGTCGCCTCTGCACGGAGTGCCGGCCGACGACGTCGTCGTGCGCAACGGGCGGCTGCACGTGCGTGGCACACCGGCCCGCGGAGAGACGTACCGCAGCCTCTTGGCCCGCCACAGCCGCTCCCACCTTGAAGCACGCGGCAACTATGCCGGTCCGCCGACTCCCGAACGGAACTCCTACAACGCCTACAACGCCACCTTCGCCGAGGTCGCGGTGGACGCGACGCTGGGGCTGGTGCGGGTCCGGCGCATGCTCGGCGTGTACGACGCGGGCCGCATCATCAGCCCCAAGCTCGCCGAGAGCCAGGCCATCGGCGGCATCGTGGGCGGCATCGGCACGGCCCTGCTGGAGCACACGGTCACCGACCACCGCGACGGCCGGATCGTCAACGCCAACCTCGCCGACTACCTCGTCCCCGTCAACGCCGACGTCCCCCAGGTACGGGCGATCTACCTGGACGGCGAGGACAACGCGGGCAACTCATTGGGGGTGAAGGGGCTCGGCGAGGTCGTCCAGGTGGGTGTGGCGGCCGCGATCGGCAACGCGGTCTTCAACGCCACCGGCCGACGGGTCCGTGAACTGCCCATCACCGCCGAGGCGTTGCTCTGACACCACCGCCTCCCTAGACGGGTCCGGCAGCCGAACCCCCCGTACGGCTGCCGGACCCTCCCGGGCCGCCGCCTCACATGCGCCCCCGTCAACGCGGCAGCGGCCCGCCTTCTGCGACAGCGACCGTCTGCTCTGGAGTCCCCCATGCTCAACATCGCGGACGCACTGCGCCGCTGGTGCCGCGAGGAACGCCCCTTCGCCCTGGCCACCGTCGTCGACCTCACCGGCAGCGCACCCCTGCCCATCGGTACCTCGGTAGCGGTGGACGAGGACGGCAACGCCATCGGCAGCATCTCCGGCGGGTGCGTCGAAGGCGCGGTGTACGAACTGTGCCAACAGGTGCTCCAAGAGCAAGGCCCTTCACAGCGTGCCCGGTTCGGCTACTCCGACGACGACGCCTTCGCCGTGGGACTGACCTGCGGTGGCGAACTCGACGTGCTCATCCAGTGCATCGACCCGGCCGCACAGCCGCATCTCGGCGCGGCGCTCGCCGAGGCGGTCGAGGGCCGGCCCGCCGCCGTCGCCCAGGTCGTGGACGGGCCTGAAGCATTGCTCGGCGCCACTTTGTGTGTCGTCGGCGGCAGTTGGATCGCCGACAGCGCGCTCGGCGACGGGCCGACCGGCCGGGCGGTGGCGGACTGGGCCACCGCCCAACTGCGCACCGGCCGCACCGCACTCCTCACGCTCGGCGGAGACGTCGGCACCTGCCCCGAGCAGCTCTCCGTCCTCGTCCACGCGGCCGCCACCCGCCCCCGCATGCTGATCTTCGGCGCCGTCGACTTCGCCGCCGCCCTCGCCCAAGCCGGCCGGTTCCTGGGCTATCACGTCACCGTGTGCGACGCCCGCCCCGTCTTCGCCACCAAGGCACGCTTCCCGCACGCCGACGAGGTGGTCGTCGACTGGCCCCACCGCTACCTGGCACAGACGGCCGTGGACGCCCGTACCGCCGTCTGTGTGCTCACCCACGACGCCAAGTTCGACATCCCCCTACTGCAGCTGGCACTCGACCTACCCGTCGGCTACGTCGGCGCGATGGGCTCCCGGCGCACCCACAAAGAGCGCCTTCTCCGTCTGCGCGAAGTAGGCGCCACACCGGAGCAGTTGGCCCGGCTGCGGTCCCCGATCGGCCTCGACCTCGGCGCCCGCACCCCCGAGGAGACGGCCATCTCCATCACCGCGGAGATCATCGCCCACCGGGGCCGAGGGAGCGGCTTGCCTCTGGTCCGGGTCAGCGGCCCGATCCACCGCGTTTCCCAGGCGGTACCGGAGACAGCGCGGCACCGGGAAGGAATGGTCTCGGGAACGTGCTGATCGACACCTACAGCCGGGTGGCCACCGACCTGAGGGTCTCGCTGACCGACCGGTGCAATCTGCGCTGCACCTACTGCATGCCCGAGGAGGGACTGGAGTGGCTGGCCAAGCCGGACCTGCTCACGGACGACGAGATCGTCCGTCTGATCGACATCGCCGTCACCACCCTCGGCATCGAAGGGGTCCGCTTCACCGGCGGCGAGCCCTTGCTGCGCCCCGGCCTGGCCGGCATCGTCGAGCAGGTCGCGGCACTTGACCCGCGCCCCCAGATGTCCCTCACGACCAACGGCATCGGCCTCAAACGCACGGCGGCCGCCCTGAAGGCGGCGGGCCTGGACCGGGTCAACGTCTCCCTCGACACCCTCCGCCCGGACGTCTTCAAGACCCTCACCCGCCGCGACCGCCACAAGGACGTCATCGAGGGCCTGTACGCCGCCCGCGAGGCGGGCCTGACCCCGGTCAAGGCCAACTCGGTCCTGATGCCCGGACTGAACGACGACGAGGCGCCAGAACTGCTGGCCTGGGCCGTGGAGCACGACTACGAGCTGCGCTTCATCGAGCAGATGCCCCTGGACGCCCAGCACGGCTGGAAGCGCGACGGCATGATCACCGCCGGGGACATCCTGACCTCCCTGCGCACCCGCTTCGAGCTCACCGAGGAGGGGTCCGAGCAGCGCGGCTCGGCCCCGGCGGAGCGCTGGCTCGTGGACGGCGGCCCGCATAACGTGGGCGTCATCGCCTCGGTCACCCGTCCGTTCTGCGCCGCCTGCGACCGCACCCGGCTCACCGCCGACGGCCAGGTACGAACCTGCCTGTTCGCTCGCGAGGAGACCGACCTGCGCGAGGCCCTGCGCTCCGACGCCTCCGACGAGGAGATCGCCCGCATCTGGCGCGAGGCGATGTGGGGCAAGAAGGCGGGCGCGGGCCTGGACGACCCGACGTTCGTCCAGCCGGGCCGCCCCATGTCCGCGATCGGAGGGTAAGAAATTCCCTCCTCGGATAGGAGCCTTCCCGGGACGGGGAATCCCACTGCTCGCCGCTGTATTTCTTGAATTCCTACGGAGCGACATGGCTCACAATCGGCGAGAACGTCGCCGACTTCGTCTACGGCCACGGCCTAATGACGACCAACGCACATATCGTCGCTGGCGTGGACCGTCCGAGGATCCAGGCCGGCGGGGCGAGGCAGACGCTGCCCGCGACCGTCGTCCCGTACAACCTGGCGGTGTCGCGGGGAAATCGGGAATCGTTCCCCGGGGAGATCACTCGCCGGTCCTTCACGAAGCAGGGAGAAATTCCTCCCCCTCACAGAACGCCCTTGCGGTGCGATGCTCTACAGCGTCCCCACCCCGCAGCGGTCGCACATCGCCCTGAAAAGAGAATGAAACCGAATGTCACCCATTCACGACGGCCGGCCCCACAGATTGCCCTTCGTCGTCCTGGTGCTGTCCGCCGGAACATTCCTCATGGGCACCACCGAATTCGTCATCGCGGGCCTGCTGCCCGAGATCGCCGACGATCTGAATGTCAGCGTGTCCCATGCGGGCCTGCTGATCACTGCCTTCGCAGCAGGCATGATCGTCGGCGCGCCGGTGATGGCGATCGCGACGCTGCACCTGCCCCGGCGCTCCACGCTGATCCTCGCGCTCGCCGTCTTCGCCCTGGGCCACCTGGTCGCCGCGCTCAGCTCGTCCTTCGCGCTCGTGCTCGCGGCCCGCGTGGTGACCGCACTGGCCACCGGGACCTTCTGGTGTGTCGGCGCGCTCGTGGCCACGACCGCGGCGGGACCGGCAGCGACGTCACGGGCCCTGGGCATGCTCCTGGGAGGTCTGACCGTGGCCACCGTGGCCGGCGTACCTCTGGGCGCGTGGCTGGGGCAGCTGTCGGGCTGGCGCGGGCCGTTCTGGGTACTGGCCGTACTGTCAGCCGGCGCGGCGGCGGTCATCGGCCGGTACATCCCTGCCGACGAGCGACGCGAAGCGCCGTCCGTCCGGGCCGAGTTCGCAGCGCTGCGCGATGTCCGGGTCTGGCTGACGCTCAGTGCCATGACGCTGCTGATGGGCGGGGTCCTGGCTACGTACACCTACATCTCGCCCCTGCTCACCGAACGGGCCGGCATCCCCGCCGCAGCCGTGCCCATGGTCCTGACCGGCTACGGCCTGGGCGCCCTGCTGGGCACCACGGTCGGCGGCCGCCTCGGCGACCGCCGACCCCTCGCCACGCTCATCACCTCCGCCGCTTTTACCACACTGGTCCTGCTGTTGTTGACCTTGCTCTCCCCGAACCCCGTGGCGGCCGTCATCTTGGTGACACTCATGGGGATGACCGGCTTCGCCGCGACCCCGGTGCTCGGCGCACTGGCCCTGCGCTTCTCCAGTTCCGCGCCCACCCTCGTCTCCGGCCTCAGCGGCTCGGCGCCCAACGTGGGCATCGCCATCGGCTCCTGGACGGCGGGCATCGCCCTGACCTCACCGCTGCAGCAGGCAGGGCCCCCGCTCGTCGGCACCGTGGCGGCCGCCCTCACTCTCCTACCGCTGACCGCGCTCGCGCTGATGCGCGCCACCCGCTCCGATACGCCCCCGCCTCAGCCAGGAACAGCCGCAGACCAGGCGATCCGGTGCGGCACTCAGGACATCGGCTGACGCAAGGCTCGCCCACGGGCTGCACCTCACGCTCGGAGCGACAGAGCCTGAGGTACAGCCGGTCGGGATCCCTCGGTTGGGCACGGCACCAGTCAGCGGAGGGATGCAGAGGGCGAAAGGTTCTGCTCGGTGGCCCAGCTGGCGAGGATGCGCAGTCGCTCGTGGGTGGGCGAACCGGGGGCGGCGGTCCAGACGGTCAGGTGCTGGTCGGGATCGGTATTGGCGGTGAGGGTGTCCCAGTCCAGGACGAGTTCGCCGACGACCGGATGGTTGAGGGTCTTGGTGCCCACGGTGCGGGCCGCGACCCGGTGATCGCCCCACCACTGGGCGAACTGCTTGTCCCGTGTGGACAGTTCACCGACCAGCTCGATGAGACGGGGATCCTCGGGATACTTCGCCGCCTCCATCCGCACCTGCGCCACGGCGATCCGCGCCGAGCCCTCCCAGTCGGCGTAGAGGCTGCGCATCGCCGGATCGGTGAAGATGAGCCGCGGGTAGTTGCGGTGCTTCTCCGCAATACGGGAGAAGTCGGTGACCAGGGCGGCGGCCAGTGCGTTCCACGCGAGAATGTCCCCGCGCCGGCCCTGCACGATGGCCGGGGTAGCGGTGAGGTCGTCCAGTACGCGTTGCAACTGGGGTTGTACCTTCTGCCTGCCGTGGCGCCGGGTGCGGGTGGTGGTCTTGCCCGCGAGCTGGAAGAGATAGCCCCGCTCGTCGTCGTCCAGGTGGAGGACGCGGGCGATGATGTCCAGGACGGGGGCGGACGCCTGCATACGGCCCTGCTCGAGACGCGTGTAGTAGTCCGTGCTGATCGAGGCGAGCTGGGCGACCTCCTCACGGCGCAGCCCGTCCACCCGGCGGGGACCCCCGGTCTCCGGCAGCCCGACCGTGCGCGGGCTCAGTTCGGAGCGGCGCTTCTTGAGGAACTCGCCCAGCTCATTGAGCGGAACGTTGCTGGTCATGCTTCCCATCCTGACGAGGTCGGCAGGTTCTGGTCGGCGGCCCAGGAGGTGAGGATGCGCAGCTGGTCGTGCGCGGGGGAGCCCGGGGCGGCGGTCCAGACCGTCATGTACTGGTCGGGGTCGGTGCTGGCGGTGAGGGTGTCGCAGTCGAGGGTGACCTCGCCCACGACCGGATGGATCAGGGTCTTCGTGCCCACGGTGCGGGCGGCAACCCGGTGGTCGCCCCACCACCGGGCGAACTGCTGGTCCCGCATGGACAGTTCACCCACAAGTGCGATCAGACGAGGGCTTTCGGGATACTTCGCCGCTTCCATCCGCAGCTGCGCCACGGTGACCTGCGCAGTTGTCTCCCAGTCGGCGAACAGGCTGCGCATCGCCGGATCGGTGAAGAGGAGCCGCGGATAGTTGCGGTGCTTCTCCGGAACGCGGGAGAAATCCGTGACCAGCGCGGCAGCCAGCGCATTCCACGCCAAAATGTCCCCGCGCCGCCCCTGCACGATGGCCGGGACGGAGGTGAGGTCCTCCAGCACCCGCTGCAGTTGCGGCTGGACCTTCTGCGCGCCACGGCGCCGCGTGCGCACGGTGGTCTTGCCCGCGAGCTGGAACAGGTAGCCCCGCTCGTCGTCGTCCAGGTGGAGGACGCGGGCGATGATGTCCAGCACTGGAGCCGACGCCTGCATACGGCCCTGCTCGAGACGCGTGTAGTAGTCCGTACTGATGGAGGCGAGCTGGGCGACCTCTTCGCGGCGCAGCCCTTCGACCCGGCGGGGCCGGCTGGTCGACGGAAGTCCGACCGTGTGCGGGCTCAGCTGTGAGCGGCGCTTCTTGAGGAATTCTCCCAGTTCATTCAGGGTGACATTGCTGGTCATGCTTCCCAGCATTACATCGATCGCACCCGCGGAAGGGGGGAGAATTTCCTCCCTGGATGTTCCTCTCCCCGGATAGATTCCTCCGCTTATCGCATCCGCCCTCGCGTGTGAGGCTCGATTTCGTGCAGCCGTTCCGGATTACCGGCTGCGATCCCGACCCCCGTACCGAAGGAGGCACCCCATCATGCGCGGAGCAGTCATTCACGCCCCCGGCGACGTGCGCTTCGAGACCCTGGACGACCCGAAGATCAGCCGGCCGACCGACGCGATCATCCGCACGGTCGCCACCTGCGTGTGCGGCTCGGACCTGTGGCCCTACCGCGGCGCGGAGCCGGTGGACGAGCCTCACCCCATGGGGCACGAATACGTCGGCATCGTCGAGGAGGTCGGCACCGAGGTCATCCACGTCAAGCCCGGCCAGTTCGTGGTCGGCTCCTTCGCCACCTCGGACAACACCTGCGCCAACTGCCGCAACGGCTGGCAGTCCTCCTGCCTGCACCGCGAGTTCATGAGCACCTGCCAGGCCGACTACGTACGCATACCCAACGCCCACGGCACCCTCGTCGCCACCGACGAGCACCCGGACGCCGAGTTCGTGCCCAGCCTGCTCGCCGTCTCCGATGTGATGGGCACCGGCTGGTACGCCGCCCTCGCCGCCGAGGTCACCCCCGGATCGACGGCCGTGGTCGTCGGCGACGGAGCGGTCGGTCTGTGCGGTGTCATCGCGGCCAGGGAACTGGGCGCGGAGCGGATCATCGCCATGAGCCGCCACGAGTCTCGGCAGAAGCTGGCCCTCGACTTCGGCGCCACCGACATCGTCACCGAACGCGGCGAAGAAGGCATCGCCCGCGTCAAGGACCTCACCGGCGGCATCGGCGCCGACTCCGTACTGGAGTGTGTCGGCACCCCCGAGTCCATGCGCCAGGCCCTGCACTCCGCCCGCCCCGGCGGCAATGTGGGCTTCGTCGGCGTCCCGCACGACGTTTCGGTCGAGGGGCAGGAACTGTTCTTCTCCCAGGTCGGGCTGCGGGGCGGTCCCGCCCCGGTGCGCCGCTACCTGCCCGACCTGATCGACCGGGTCCTGGACGGCCGGATCAATCCGGGCAAGGTCTTCGACCTCACCCTCCCCCTGGACCAGGTCGCCGAGGGCTACAAGGCGATGGACGAGCGTCGCGCCATCAAGGCCCTCCTGAAGCCCTGACCACAACCCGTCCCGCCGCTGGGCCCCGGGCATCCGACGCCTGACCCCGGCACGGCCCCTCGACACTAAGGACTCACCGTGACCACGTTCGCCCTCATTGGCGCTGGACCCGGCCTCGGGCTCGCCACCGCCCGCCGCTTCGGAGCCGCCGGCCACAGCGTCGCTCTCATCGCCCGCAACACCCAGCGCCTGGACGACCTCACGGCCGAGCTGGCCCGTGACGGCATCGAGGCACGCGGCTTCGCCGCCGACGTCCTCGACATCGAGTCCCTCACCGCCGCCCTGTACGCGGCCGGGACCTCGCTTGGGACCGTCGAGATTCTCCAGTACAGCCCTGTGCCCCGGGCCGACTTCATGAAGCCGGTCCTGGACACCGGCGCCGACGATCTCGACGCGCCCCTCGCCTTCTCCGTCAAGGGCCCCGTCGCCGCGGTGAACGCCGTCCTGCCCGGCATGCGGGACCTCGGCCGCGGCACGGTGCTGTTCGTCAACGGCTCCAGCGCCGTACGCCCCAACCCGAAGGTGGCCGGCACCTCAGTCGCCTTCGCCGCCGAGAGCGCGTACGCCCGCATGCTCCACGACACGCTCGCTCCGCAGAACATCCATGTCGCGCAGCTGATCGTGCCCGGCGCCATTCGGCCCGACGCTGAACACAGCAGCCCCGATGCTCTGGCCCGGCGCCTGTACGACATCCATACCGAGCGCGACGGCTTCCGCCACTACTCCGAGCCCCTGCCCGACTGAATACCTGGACGCCCTGTGATGCCGACCGCCCGCTCCACCCTGGCGGCCCGTGGCGCCGCAGCCGCGGCCCTGCTCCTTGCCGTCACCGCCTGCACCGACAACGCACCCGCCGCATCTTCCGCCCCCTCGGCGTCGTCCCCTTCCGGACGGCAACAGATGCCGACACACGCGGCAGCCACCGCATCATCCGACAGGAATACCGAAATGAACATCCAGGTCACCATCGACGGCCAACCGGTCGATGCCACCCTGAACGACAACGCCGTAGCCCGCGACTTCGCCTCCCTGCTGCCGCTCAGCCTCGATCTGGAGGACTTCCATCAGACGGAGCGGATCGCTTACCTGCCCCGCAAGCTGGACATCACCAGCGCCCCGGACCCGGCCCCAGTGAAGGCCGGCAACCTGGCCTACTACGCACCCTGGGGCAACCTGGCGCTGTTCTACCGCGACGGCGGCTCCGCCTCCTCCGACCTGATCATCCTCGGCCACCTCGACATCGACACCGAACGGCTCGCCAACGCCGCACGCATCACCGTCGAAGCCGCCCCCTGACCCGGCCGCAGCCACTGCAAGCATCCGGTCGGCGCCCCATAGGGGGAGAACGTCCTCCCCTTTTCCTACCCTCCGGCCGTGGAACCGTGAAAGTCGTGGCCGCCGTCCGCTCCGGCGGCCTCCGCGTCACCCACCCCGGCCCGCCCTATCCGCCATTTCGCTCAAGGAGAGACCGCACGTATGTCTTCCGCATCCGGGACCACCCCCGGCAAGCTCCCCATTGTCGTCTGGGTGCTCGCCGCCGGGACGTTCCTGATGGGCACCACTGAGTTCGTCATCGCCGGACTGCTGACCGAACTGTCCACCGGCCTGGGTGTGAGCACCTCCCAGGCAGGGCTGCTGATCACCGCCTTCGCCGTCGGCATGATCATCGGGGCGCCGACCATGGCGATGGCGACCCTGCGCCTGCCCCAGCGCCAGACGCTGATCCTGGCCCTGTCGGTCTTCAGCCTCGGTCACGTGGTGGCGGCCCTCAGCACCTCCTTCACCGTCGTCCTGGCCGCCCGCGTCGTCACCGCGCTGGCGACCGGAGCGTTCTGGTCCGTCGGTTTCGTCGTCGCCACCGCCGCCGCGGGCCCACAGAGGGCCACCCGCGCGACCGGCGTCATGATCGGTGGGCTGACCCTGGCCAACGTCGTCGGCGTGCCCATCGGCTCCTTCGCCGGCCAGTTCGTGGGCTGGCGCGGCCCGTTCTGGGCACTGGCCGCTCTCTCCGCGCTCGCCGCCGTCTTCATCGGCCGTTTCATCCCCGCCCGGGAAGAGCGCGCGACCGTCTCGCTGCGCGCGGAGTTCGGCGCCCTGCGTCAGGGTCGGCTGTGGCTGGCGCTGAGCGCCGCCGTGTTCATCATGGGCGGTGTCCTGGCGACGTACAGCTACGTCACCCCGCTGCTGACCGACCGCGCCGGCATCCCGGCGGGCGCCGTGCCGTTCGTCCTCATCGCTTTCGGCGTCGGTGCCCTGGGCGGCACCACCACCGGTGGTCGGCTGGGCGAGCACCGTCCGATGGCCACCACCCTCACCGCAGCCGCGGCCACCGCTCTGGTGCTGTTCTTGATGATCCCGCTGTCCGCCGGCGCGGTCACGGCCACGATCCTGGTCTTTCTCATGGGCCTGACCGGTTTCGCGGTGAACCCCGTCGTCACGGCGCTCGCCATGCGTTTCGCCGGTGACGCCCCGACCCTGACGTCCGCGCTGACCACCTCCGCCTTCAACGTCGGTGTGGCCGGCGGGTCCTGGATCGCGGGTACGGCCCTGGACTCCTCCCTCGGCGTGACCGGACCGCCCCTGGTCGGCGCCGTCATCGCCACCCTCACCCTGCTCCCACTCATCGCCCTCGCCGTCCGCGGCGCCTCCGGCAAGAGCCGCATCGTAGCTCAGCGCACCGCTCCGGCCCACGCGCCGAGTGACCAACCCGCACGGACGCCGTCGCATCACTGAGTCCGCCAGCGTCCGCCACGAGCTGGCGCCGTGTCCCGCCGTACCGAACGAGAGGATCGATCATGAGCGCCAACGACCACGCGTTCACCGGCAAGGCGGCCTTCGTGACCGGAGCCGCGTCCGGCATCGGCCGCGCCACGGCCCTCGCCTTCGCCCGCGCGGGCGCCCGCGTCGCACTCGCCGACCTGTCCACAGAAGGGCTCGAGGAGAGCGCACGGCTGATCAGGGAAGTGGGCGGCCAGGCCCTGGCACTGACGTGTGACGTCACCGACGAGGCCGCGGTGAATTCCGCCTTGGACGAGACCGTCCGGGCATTCGGCCGCCTCGATGCCGCCTTCAACAGCGCCGGGATCGAGCAGCCGGTGAAACCCGCCGTCGATGTCACCAAGGACGAATGGGACCGAGTCCTCGGCGTCAGTCTCACCGGCACGTTCCTCTGTATGAAGCACCAGATCCTCCTGATGCAACAGCAGCAGTCCGGCGCCATCGTCAACGCCTCCTCGGGTGCAGGCGTCAAGGGCTTCAAGGGCTCGGCGGCCTACACCGCGGCCAAGCACGGCGTCATCGGCTTGACCCGTTCGGCCGCCCTCGACTATGCGGCCTCGGGCATCCGCATCAACGCCATCTGCCCCGGCATCATCGATACCGCGATGATCGAACGCTTCGCACAGAGCACCCCCGGAGGCCGCGAGGCCCTCATCGCGGACGAGCCGATCGGACGTCTCGGCACACCGGAGGAGATCGCCGCCGCCGTGCTCTGGCTCTGCTCGGACGCCGCCTCCTTCACCACCGGCCACGCCCTGGTCGTCGACGGCGGACAAACCATCTGAAGGTGGCTGCGCCCCATCGGCCTCCCATTCCATCAACTCGGGTGGATCGTGGTCCGGCGCACGGCCCCTGTACGCCCGAGGAGCCCGCACCGACGCCGTGCGGATCCTCCGCAGCACGACCACAGACAGGATGCGCGAACGCGCGCACCAACCGCGCCACGACCCCAAGACGAGACCCAGACCACAGAACAGCCCTTGATCGGAGAGCACGACGTGAACCCCACCTACGACTTCACCGGCAAGGTTGCCTTCGTCACGGGGGCTGGCGCCGGCATGGGCCTGGCGACCTCCCGCGCCTTCGCCGAGTCCGGGGCCGCCGTCGCCCTCACCGACGTCGACGAAGCCGCCCTCAACACCGCCGCGAAGAGCCTCACCGATGCAGGCCACCGGGTGCTCGCCCTGACCTGCGACGTCAGCGACGAGGACCAGGTCGCCGCCGCGGTCGACCGCACGGTTGAGACCTTCGGCCGCCTCGACATGGCCTACAACAACGCCGGCATCCAGATCCCGCCCAGCGACGCCGCCGAGGAACCCGCCGAACGCTTCGACCGCGTCAACGCGATCAACCTCCGTGGCATCTGGGCCTGCATGAAGCACGAGCTGCGGCACATGCGCGCCCAGGGCAGCGGCGCCATCGTCAACTGCTCCTCGCTCGGCGGCCTGGTCGGGCTGCCCGGCCGCGCCTCCTACCACGCCTCCAAGCACGGCGTGATCGGCCTGACCAGCAGCGCGGCCCTGGAGTACGCCCCGCGCGGCATCCGCGTCAACGCCGTCTGCCCCGGCACCATCGACACCCCCATGGTCAGCGACATGATCGCCAAGGGAGAACTCGACCGCGCCGAAGCCGAGGCCGACCAGCCCATCAACCGGCTCGGCACCGCCGACGAGATCGCCCAGGCCGTCCTGTGGCTGTGCAGCCCCGGAGCCGGCTTCGTCGTCGGCGTCGCCCTCCCCATCGACGGCGGCTACGTCGCCCGATAAGGACCGGCCCCGACGTCGGCATCGGGCCAGCACCCCGAACCCCGCTCGTAGGCAAGGATGTGTGAGGCGCCATGAGGTTCGTCCAGCAGCAGCCCAGCAGCAAGGCCCCGTCGGACTGGTTCACCGGTGACGTGTGGTGGGACGTCATCCACGCCGACCAGGAGCCGTCCCGGATGCGCGTCGACATGGTCCGTTTCTCACCTGGCTCGCGCACCAACTGGCACTCGCATGTGCTGGGCCAGGCCCTGCACGTCGTCTTCGGTGTCGCCCTGATCGGCAACCGGGACGGCACGATCGCCGAGGCCCGCCCGGGCGAGACGATCACCTGCCTGCCCGGCGAGGAGCACTGGCACGGCGCCGTCTCCGACCGGTTTATGGAGCACCTCGCCCTGTGGGAGTCCAAGGACGACGGCTGCACCGAAACCACCTGGGCCGGACCGTTCACCGACGAGCAGTACCACGGCCCACAGACCCGCGAACTGCCGCGGGCTACCTCCTGATCCCCCTGACACGCTGAGGACGATCCGTGCCATGAAGACCCCCACCGATGCCGCAGCCGAAAGACTCGTCCATCTCCGGGCAGCAGGCGTGAGCCTGGTGCTGGACCTGCGGGGCAGCGGCCTGCCCACCGTGCTCCACTGGGGCGCCGACCTCGGCGACCTCACCCAGGAGGAGCTGTCGCAGCTGGCCCAGGCCGTCACCATGCCGAGCATGCCTGGGTTCGACGATGTCGTACCACGTGTCGCGTTGCTGCCCGAGCACGGCACCGGATGGCCGGGCCGGCCCGGTCTGACCGGGCACCGGCAGGGTGCGGACTGGTCACCCCTGTTCGCCACCGACTCAGCCGAGACGGACGGCCTCTCGGTACGGATCCGGGCCGCCGACAACACCGCCCGGCTCGGTCTCGTCCTGGAAGCCGGGCTCACGCCGTCCGGGCTGGTGCGGATGCGGGCCGCCGTACGCAACGACGACACGGTGCGGCCGTACACGCTCGACGGGTTGATGCTCGCGTTGCCGGTCCCCGATGCCGCCACCGAACTGCTCGACCTCACCGGTCGCTGGTGCCGTGAACGCGCGCCGCAGCGCCATCCGTTCAACGCCGGCACCTGGCTGCGCGAGACCCGCAGTGGGCGCACCGGTCCCGACGCCGCCCTGGTCCTGACGGCCGGCACGCCGGGCTTCGGTTTCGGCCATGGGGAGGTGTGGGGGCTGCACATCGCCTGGAGCGGCAACCACCGGATCCTGGCCGAGCGGCTGCCCACCGGCCGCCCGGTCGTCGCCGCCGGTGAACTGCTGCTTCCGGGCGAGGCCGTCCTCGGCCCCGGCGAGCAGTACACCGGCCCGTGGCTCTACGGCTCCCACAGCGACCAGGGCCTGGACGGTCTGTCCGCCCGCTTCCACGACCACCTGCGCGCCCGGCCCGGGCATCCGCACCGGCCCCGCCCGGTGGTGCTCAACACCTGGGAAGCCGTCTACTTCGACCACGACCTCGACAAGCTCACCCACCTCGCCGACCTCGGTGCGGAGGTGGGCGTGGAACGCTTCGTCCTGGACGACGGCTGGTTCCGCCACCGCCGCGACGACCGGGCGGGGCTCGGCGACTGGTACGTCGACGAGACCCTCTGGCCCAGCGGCCTCCACCCCCTCATCGACCATGTCCGCGCCCTCGGGATGGTGTTCGGCCTGTGGGTCGAACCGGAAATGGTCAACCCCGACTCCGACCTGGCCCGCGCCCACCCCGAATGGATCATGGCCACCGGTGGCCGCACTCCCGCCGACCGCCGCTCCCAGCAGGTCCTGGACCTCACCCACCCCGAGGCGTACGCGTACATCCTTGGGCGGCTCGACGCCCTGCTCACCGAGTACGACATCGCCTACCTCAAGTGGGACCACAACCGTGAACTGGTCGACGCCGGCCACTCACCGGGTGGCGAACCCGCCGTCCACGCCCAGACCCTCGCCGTCTACGCCCTGCTCGACGAACTGCGCGCACGCCACCCGGGCCTGGAGATCGAATCCTGCTCCAGCGGCGGCGGACGCGTCGACCTCGCCATCCTGGAGCGCACCGACCGCGTCTGGGCCAGCGACTGCAACGACGCCCTGGAACGCCAGTCGATCAACCGTTGGACCGGTCTGCTCCTGCCGCCCGAACTCGTCGGCTCCCACATCGGCGCCGCCCGCTCCCACACCACCAGCCGCACCCACGACCTCGCCTTCCAGGCCGGCACCGCGCTCTTCGGCCACCTCGGCATCGAATGGGACCTCACCCGCGCGAGCGAGAGCGAACGCTCCGAACTCGCCCGCTGGGTCTCCCTCCACAAGCAACTCCGCGGCCTGCTGCACACCGGCCGCGTCGTCCGCGTCGACCACCCCGACCCGGCCCTATGGGCCCACGGCGTCGTCTCCCACGACCGGACTGAAGCCGTCTTCGCGTTGACCGCAGTGGCCACGCCCGTCACCGCCCACCCCGGCACGCTACGGCTGCGCGGCCTCGATCCCGACGCCACCTATCACCTGCGCCCGCTGTCCCCGGCCGACAGGGCCCCCGGCATGGAACGCGGAACCCCCGCCTGGTGCACAAAGAGCGGCATCACCCTGCCCGGCAGCGTCCTGGAACGCGTCGGCATCCAGATCCCCACCCTCCACCCCGAACAGCTCATCCTGCTCCACCTCACGAGCTGTCCCTCCACACCCTGACGGTCGGACCCTGCTCGGCCGGTATCCCGGTTCAGGTCACCGGCCTGCTCGCGGCTGGTGAGGGCGGACGGTCACTGCTCGCCTGGACGGCCGGGGATCACGCGAGGCCAAGCCTCGGTCTGCTGGGCGGAGACCGGCCGATTCCCGGAAAGAGACGGTCGCATCGACAAGACAGTCACGTTCGAGCAAAATCCGACTTTGCGCTCGCAAGTTCGGTGCGGTCGGCTGTTGAGCGGCCCAGGTACAGGCACGGTGCCGGGCCGCGAGGGCTTGACGTGCCAGGACGGAATCCGATGATGGCGAGGTGAGGACACAGAACGGCGAGTCGGTTCTCGCGCGGGCCGTCCGGATCTTCGATGCGTTCACACCGGAAGAGCCGACCCTGACCGTCTCGCAGATTGCCCGTCGTACGGGGCTGCACGTGGCGACCACGTCGCGACTGGTGACCGAGCTGGTCTCGCACGGATTCCTGGCCCGGGCCGCCGATCGCCGGGTCCGTATCGGCACGCGGTTGTGGGAGCTGGCCACCCGGGCCTCGCCCACCCTGTCACTGCGCAATGCGGCCATGCCGTTCATGGAGGGCGTCCACGACGTCGTCGGCCATCACGTGCAGCTCGGCGTGCTGGACGGCAGTGAAGTGCTGTTCCTGGAGCGGCTGACCGCACCAGGCGCGGTCATCAACTACACGCGCATCGCGGGCCGTCTGCCCCTGCACGTCTCCTCCAGCGGCCTGGTCCTGCTCGCCCACGGCCCCGCCGACCTGCGCGAGCGGGTGCTCGACGGGCCCCTGTACCACTACACGCCCACCGCACCCGCCACCGCCACGCGACTGCGGGCTGAGCTGGCGGAGATCCGCAGACAGGGCTACGCCTACTGCCCGGGGTACGTGCACCCGGACGCCCTGGGCATCGCGGCACCGGTGCGTGACGCGCGGGGTGAGGTGGTGGCCGCGCTGGCGGTGATCGTCCCCAACGAGACGGAGGCGTCGTCAGTCGTCCCGGTGGTTCGGACCGCGGCACGAGGTGTCTCCCATGCGCTGGGAGCCCCGGGCGCTTCGGGTCGGCCTCAGGATACGGGTGACGCCCGTGACGGCAGCGCGACGGCCGTATGACAGGCGCCCGAAGTTCGTCTCTCACTCATTGAGAATGCTGTCGCGACTGCACCTGGTGACCGCGCAACCTGCCTACAACCCAATGACGGGAGGCGACGACGTGGTCGGAACCAGTGCAGTTGCGGATGCCATGTCGGGTGTCAGCGCGGGACAGCAGACCCCATTGATCGTGGCGAACGCGGCGACTTTGACGGTCGCCGCCAAGGATCCGGTGGCCGAGGGTGTCGTGTCACTCACGCTCGCGCACCCCGACGGTGCCCGGCTGCCGGACTGGACGCCGGGATCTCACATCGACCTTGTGCTGCCGGACGGGACGACCCGGCAGTACTCCCTGTGCGGCGACCGGTGGGACGCGCACACCTACCGGATCGCGGTGCTGAGAGAGCCCTCAGGCCGGGGAGGATCCGCTTATGTGCACGACCGGCTGAGTCCCGGGGACCGCGTCGGCGTCGGCGGCCCGCGCAACCACTTCCCCCTCGTGCCGTCGGAGAAGTACCTCTTCATCGCGGGCGGCATCGGCATCACCCCACTGCTGCCCATGGTGCGCCAAGCCGAACTGCTCGGCACGGAATGGCAGTTGCTGTACGGAGGCCGCACCCGAGCGTCGATGGCGTTCCGTGAGGAGTTGACTGCGGCGTACGGCGAGCGGGTGCACGTCGTCCCACAGGACGAGCTCGGTCTTCTGGACCTCGCCGCCTGGCTGGGCACCCCGCGCGCGGACACCAAGGTGTACTGCTGCGGCCCCGCCCCGCTGGTCGCCGCCGTCGAAAGGGTCTGCACGCCGTGGCCGCCGTACGCACTGCGCGTCGAGCGCTTCACCGCCACAGCGCAGGCGGCACCGGTACGGGAGGCGCCCTTCGAAGTCGAGCTGCGGCGCACGGGCCGCACCGTCACCGTCACCCCGGACGTCTCGGTACTGGACGCGGTGCGAAGCGCCGGTGCGGACGTGCTGTCCTCCTGTGAGCAGGGCAGCTGCGGGACCTGCATGACACCTGTGCTCGAAGGGCAGCCGGACCACCGGGATGCGGTGCTGGCCGACCACGAACGGGCGGCGAACGACTGCATGCTCCTGTGCGTGTCACGGTCCTGCGGCGACCGTCTGATCCTCGATCTCTGAGACCGCTTCACTTCGCTCCCTGAGACGCATCGATCTCGGAGCTCTCTTCACTTCCCCAAGGAGCCGTGATGACCGAGGCACTCGAGCGTGCCGTCGTGCCGCCTGTCAGTGACGCCGACCCGTTCGCCCACGAAATCCTCCTGGACCCCGAACCGCTGCACCAGGCCCTGCGCGAGGCTGGTCCGGTCGTGTACCTGTCGCGCTACGACGTCCACGCGCTGGCTCGCTACGAGCACGTGCATGCCGCTCTGGTGGACTGGCAGAAATTCGAGTCCGGGGCGGGCGTGGGTCTGGCCAACTTCCGGCACGAGAAGTCGTGGCGTCCGCCGAGCGTGCTGCTGGAGGCCGACCCGCCGCTGCACGACGCCCCGCGCCGGGTGCTGCGCGAGATCCTGGCTCCGCCCGCGTTGCGCCGCCTGCGCACGACGTGGGGCGCCCTCGCCGAGGAACTCGTCGATCAAGTCCTCGCGGGGGGCACCGAGTTCGACGGACTGACAGCACTGGCGGAGGCGTTCCCGCTGCGGGCCTTCCCGGACGCGGTGGGTCTGGGCCCGGACGGCCGGGAGAATCTTCTGCCGTACGGCACGATGGCCTTCAACTCCTTCGGTCCACGCAACGACCTTGTCGAGGCGGACGCGCACCGGGTGGCGGAGCTGTCGGTGTGGGTGAACGCCCAATGCGCCCGGGGGGCGCTGAGCGAGGACGGCTTCGGTGCCCGGATCTGGGCGGCCGCCGACCGCGGAGATCTGACGTACGAGCAGGCGCCGTTGGTGGTGCGTTCGCTGCTCACGGCCGGCGTCGACACCACCGTGCATGGCCTGGCTGCCTGCCTCTACGCCTTCGCCACCCACCCCGAGGAGTGGCAACAACTGCGGGAACGACCAGAGATGGCGCGCACAGCGTTCGACGAGGCGGTCCGCTGGCAGTCACCGGTGCAGACCTTCTTCCGCACCGCCACCACCGACGTCACGATCGCCGGCACGCTCATCCCGGCGGACACGAAGATCCTCATGTTCCTCGGCGCGGCCAACCGCGACCCCGACCGCTGGCACGAGCCCGACCACTTCGATCCCTACCGCGACCCCTCCGGCCACGTCGGCTTCGGCATGGGCATCCACCAGTGCATCGGCCAGCACGTCGCACGCCTGGAGGCCGAGGCCCTGCTGACCGCTCTGGCCCGCCGTGTCAAGCGGATCCACCTCACCGGCACACCGCGCCGCCACCCCAATAACACCCTGCGCTCGTGGGCATCCCTGCCCGTGCGCGTGCAGCCGGCCGCCTGATCTTCATGTATCCGCAGCCCTGTGGAGAGGAACCGCAGCAATGTCCCAGCAGGTACGAGGCGTCGTCGCGCGGACCAAGGGCGAGCCGGTCGGCATCGAGACGATCGTGATCCCCGACCCGGGCCCGCAGGAGGCCGTGGTGCGCATCCAGGCATGCGGGGTGTGCCACACCGACCTGCACTACCGTGAGGGCGGCATCAACGACGCCTTTCCCTTCCTGCTCGGACATGAGGCGGCCGGGGTGGTCGAGTCGGTGGGCGCGGACGTGAGCGAAGTGGTACCTGGCGACTTCGTTGTCCTCAACTGGCGTGCGGTGTGCGGCCGGTGCAGGGCCTGCCTGCGCGGCCGCCCCTGGTACTGCTTCGACACCCACAACGCCCGGCAGAAGATGACGCTGATCGACGGCACCGAACTGTCTCCGGCACTGGGCATCGGTGCCTTCGCCGAGAAGACCCTGGTCGCGGCAGGACAGTGCACCAAGGTCGACCCCGCCGCGTCGCCGGCCGCCGCGGGGCTGCTGGGCTGTGGAGTGATGGCGGGCATCGGCGCGGCGATCAACACCGGTGCGGTCGGCCGCGGTGACTCCGTGGCTGTCATCGGCTGCGGCGGTGTCGGCGATGCGGCGGTGATGGGCTCCCGGCTGGCGGGCGCCGCGAAGATCATCGCGGTGGACATCGACGACCGTAAGCTCGCCACAGCCGCGTCGCTGGGCGCCACACACACCGTGAACTCCCGCGAGACGGACCCGGTGGAGGCCGTACGCGGACTGACGGGCGGCTTCGGCGCGGACGTGGTCATCGACTCGGTCGGCCACCCGGAGACCTACCGGCAGGCGTTCTATGCCCGTGACCTGGCCGGAACAGTCGTCCTCGTCGGGGTGCCGGCCCCGCAGGCGCGGCTCGAGCTGCCACTGCTGGACGTCTTCGGCCGCGGCGGCACACTGAAGTCGAGCTGGTACGGCGACTGCCTGCCCTCGCGCGACTTCCCCATGCTGATCGACCTGTACCTCCAGGGCCGCCTGGACCTGGACGCGTTCGTCAGCGAGACGATCGCCTTGGACGGCGTCGAGGACGCTTTCGCCCGGATGCAGAAGGGTGACGTGCTCCGCTCCGTGGTCGTCCTGTGACGTCCACCCGCATCGAGCACCGTCAGGAACGGCATCTTCACCAGCCCAGGCACAGCTCAGGCTGTCCCATGGGCCCGGTGGTGGAGGCTCCCGGGATCTGCACGCAATCGCCGGTCAGCGGGTTGACGAGGGTGAAGCCACCCGCAGGATTCGAGGCGACCGCCCACTGGTGGTCCACAGTGCCGGCGCCCGCATCGAGCCCCGGGTGCCAGCCTGGGCGGCGTGTCAGCCTGCCGTGGGCGGTGGCGTCGGGGAGGCGGCTTCTTGGGTGGCGCCCCACGAGGAGAGCAGACGCAGCCCTTCCTCGGAGGGTGAGCCCGGCTCGGCAGTGTAGATCGTGAGGGCGAGGCCGGGTGCGGCGATCATCTCCAGGCCCTCCCAGGAGAGGGTGAGGTCGCCGACGACCGGGTGGTGGTACCGCTTCGCTCCGGTGCCGTGCAGGCGAACGTTGTGACCAGCCCAGCGGGTGCGGAATGCGTCGCTACGGGTGGACAGTTCACCGACCAGGTCGTGAAGGCCCCTGTCGTAAGGGTCCCGGCCGGCCTGGATGCGCAGGATGGCGACGGTTTGGTCGGCGATCTGCTCCCAGTCCGCATAGAAGCGCTGCGCGGCGGGGTCGAGGAAGGCGTACCGGGCGAGGTTCGGTGGCCGCTGACCGGGGGTGGCCAGGTCGCAGTAGAAGGCGCGGGCGAGCTGGTTCATGGCGAGCAGGTCCATACGCCGGTTGCCGACGAAGGAGGGTCCCGCGGTGACGGCGTCCAGGGTCCACTGCAGGCTCGGGTGCGCGGTCCACTGCCTGGCGGCGCGGCGGCGGGGCCGTGCGAGGGTGTCAGAGCCGCCGGCTACCTGGGCCAGGTGGAGGAGGTGGGCGCGTTCGGCGTCGTCGAGCTGGAGCGCACGGGCGATCGCTTCCAGCACACCTGGGGATACGCCGGCGAGGTTGCCGCGCTCCACCTTGGCGTAGTACTCGACACTGACGTCGGCCAGTGCGGCGACCTCACTGCGACGCAACCCGGGAACGCGGCGCTTGCCGCCGACGGGCAGCCCTGCCTGCTGGGGTGTGATCTTGGCTCGCCGCGAGACCAGAAACTCGCGGATCTCTTCACGATGGTCCACCACTGCACGGTACGCCCGACGTCTGCCGGCAGGGATGTACTGCCAGTACACCCCTTGTCAGAGACTCCCCGCCAACAAGGAGCGCCGGTTACCTGAACAGTGTGGCGCACACGCCTGTGAGCACGGGGCCGACACGGCCGGCACCACCGGCTCACCGAGCCCGCCAGCAGCGCCCCACGGCTATAAGCAAGCGCAGGAAGAAGGATCAGGAAATGCCAGTGCCGGACAACTACATCTTCGACCTGGACGAGAACGTCGCGCGCATGTCGGTGTCGTACCAGAACAGGTTCGGGATCACCATCGCGGCAGACCTCTACCGGCCGAAGAACTTCGACGAGTCCCAGCAGCACAAGGCGGTCGTCGTCGGCGCACCGTACGGTGGCGTCAAGGAGCAGGGCCCCGGCATCTACGCCCAGAACCTGGCCCTGCGCGGGTTCGTCGCTCTCACCTTCGACCCTTCGTACAACGGCTACAGCGGTGGCGAGCCGCGCCACCTCTCCTCCCCTGAGCTCTTCGTCGAGGACTTCAGCGCAGCCGTGGATTACCTCGGAACGCGTCCTTTCGTCGACCGGGAGGGCATCGGCGGGATCGGCATGTGCGGCAGCGGCGGATTCCTGCTCAGCGCCGCACAGGTCGACCGGCGTCTCAAGGCAGTCGCCACCGTCGTCATGTACGACATCTCCCGGGCCGCCTCGAAGGGCTGGCAGGACTCGCTCACCGATGAGGCACGAAACGGCATGCTCGATGCGATCGCACAACAGCGGTACGTGGACTTCGAGGGCTATGCCCCCGCGCTGACCCCGCGTGGGGCGCCGATCGGGTTCGACGACACCACCGATCCCATCGGTCGCGAGTTCGGCGAGTTCTACTCCACACCGCGGGGATACCATCCGAACTCGATCACCCAGTTCACCGTGACGAGCATGATGTCGTTCATGAACTTCCCGCTGCTCACCCACATCGAGACGATCTCGCCGCGCCCCATCCTGTTCGTTGTGGGAGAGCACGCTCACTCGCGGTACTTCAGCGAGGACGCCTATGAACTGGCGGCGGAGCCCAAGGAATTCCACGTGGTCCCGAACGCCGGACACGTGGACCTGTACGACAGGACGGATCTGATCCCGTTCGACAAGCTGTCGGTGACGCCGACTACGACTGGCGCTCCCACCTGACTATCAAGAACTTCCCCCAGACATTCGAAGCCGCCTACCGCAAGTTCGCGGGAACCGCCTCGACCGACAGCACCGACTTGTCGGACGTCCGCAACAACAAAGGCAAGATCCTCTACTACGTCCCCACGAACGACCCTCTGATCGTGCCCTTCGGCTCCTACAACTACCAACAGCGCCTGTTCGACCGGTACGGCGTCGAAGGCACCCGATCCTTCGTACGAACCTTCTACTTCCCCAACGTCGGCCATGAGCCCCCGGCTCTGACCGGCTCAGCCCCCGCCATGTCCCAGCTCCTTGACGCTCTCGAAGCCTGGACCGAACACGCAAAGGCACCCAAGTCCTTCGACCAGAACGACACGGCCGCGGGCGCCCAGCGGACCATCTGCGCCTACCCCGACACCGCCAGGGCGGCTGGCGCCGGCGCCGGCTGCCGAACACAGACCAGGGTCCCTGCTGACCTCGCCGACGCA
Source organism: Streptomyces massasporeus (assembly GCF_014648995.1). Taxonomy (GTDB): domain Bacteria; phylum Actinomycetota; class Actinomycetes; order Streptomycetales; family Streptomycetaceae; genus Streptomyces; species Streptomyces massasporeus. The sequence goes on from NZ_BMSE01000001.1 coordinate 1,073,417, forward strand.
TCCCGCACCGTGATGGACCGTCACTGACCCACTGACTCGCGGAAGGGACCGAGCCCACCTCGGAACGCTGTTGGCAATCCGGTCCCCCGCGTGACGTCGGTCTCCATGACCTGGTTGTGGTCGTGGAACCGACGTTGTCGTGTGGGGCGGGTGACGATGTCGATTCAGCCCAAGAGGCCGCGGGAGATTCCGACAGGAACGTGCGGGTCGTCGTGCGGAGTCCCCGAAGGCAGGTCTGGCTATCCGGGTCAGGGACGAACCGGAGGTGCTCTTGCGGGACGAGGACTTCGCGGATCTGTTCGCTGCCCGGTGCCGGCCTGCATGATCTCCCGCCGGGCTCGCACCGGTAGAGGTGCTTCAGTTCGTGGAGGGGCTGACCGACCGCCAGCCGCGGAGGCACGATGCCCGGACTCAACTTCGCCTACGCGCTCGGACCCCAGCTCGACGATCCGGGCTTCGACTTCTCGGTGCTGTCGGAGTTCCGGGACTGGCTGGTCGGAGCGGACGGCAGGCGGTACCGGACGGGGTGCCGGCCGCGACCCCGGAGAAGTGGCCTGTCCCTGGCCGAGCTGGCCCAACAGGCACGGTTGGCCAAACAGCCGTTGCCGAAATTGGAACATGACACCAAAACCCCAGCCGTTCACGCACGGGAGAACCCTGGGCGGCCCAGACGATCAGGCACTGGTCGGGGTCGAGGGCGTGTCACCACCTCAAGCGCAGGCCGGAGCCGCCGGCTCCGGCCATAGCCCGCATTCCGCCCGATCCGCCCGCCCACGTGCACGCCCCCGCCGATCATTCAGTCCGAAGTCCGACCGGTGCCGCTGATCCAGCGCAGGGCCTCCATCAGTGCGGCGCGTTGCGCGCCGGGCAGGCCACCGAGAACGTCGCCGTCGACCACGTCGGCAAGCGGCCGAATCCGGTCCACGGTGACCATGCCGTCCTCGGTGAGCGTCAGCAGCTTGCGGCGGCGGTTCACGGGATCCACCTCACGCGCGAGCAGCCCCCGCAGTTCGAGGCGCTGCACGAGAGGCGCGAGGGTGGCCTGGTCGATGCCGGTGGTCTCGCCGAGCCGGGACTGGTCGATGCCCGGGTACGCGTGGACGGTCAGCAGCACGGCGTACTGGGGCGGCGTGACATCGCCGACGGCCTCCTGCCACTTGGCGGTGTAACTCTGCAGGGCCCGCCGCAGCAGATGCAAAGGCGAGTCCGCGAGGTACTGCGGTGTCTGCGGCGTAGCGATGGAGACCTCCGGACTGAGTGGCGCGTGCGTGGATTTTTGATTCTGCCAGCCCATCGCATATCTTCGTACACGAACGGTTCGTACACGAAGGGAGAAATCATGCGGCGACTGGTCGTGGGAATGACGGGTGCCACCGGGGCCGTTCTGGGTATCCGGCTGCTCGCGGAGCTTCAGCGGCAGCCCGACGTGGAGACACACCTGGTGATGAGTCGCTGGGCCCGCGCCACCGTCGAGCTGGAGACCACCTGGACGGCCCGCGAGGTGGCCCGGCTCGCCGATGTCGTGCACGGACCGGAGGACCAGGCGGCGTCGATCTCCAGCGGATCCTTCCGCACCGACGGCATGATCGTCACCCCGTGCAGCGCGAAGACCCTCGCCGCAATCCGGGCCGGCTACGGCAGCGATCTGATCGCGCGTGCGGCCGACGTCCATCTGAAGGAGCAGCGGCGGCTGGTGCTGGTCGTACGGGAGACCCCACTGTCGACCATCCACCTGGAGAACATGCTGGCCCTGTCGCGCATGGGTGTCACGCTGTTGCCTCCCATGCCGGCCTTCTACAACCGGCCCGCGAGCGTGGACGACATCGTCAACCACATCATCGCCCGCGTGATGGACCAGTTCGGCCTGGACAGCCAGCGCGCGGTCCGCTGGGAAGGCCCCGCCACCGCCCGCACCAGCCGCCCCCTCCCCCTCTCCCCCGCCGACCGAGCGGCGGGCTGAACCACGCACTCCCGCCGGGGCGCCCCATCCGCGTGCCCCGACGGGCCTGAAGGAAAGGAACCCCCATGGCCCGTATCAAGGACCTGCGCGCCTACCTCGACGCCCTCGCCGAACTCGGCGACCTGCACACCGTGGACCGGTTCGTCGACCCCCACCTGGAGCTGGGCGCGATCATCCGCCGCTCCTACGAGACCGTCGCCCCCGCGCCGCTGTTCACCAATATCAAGGGCACGGCACCCGGTCACCGGCTGCTCGGCGCTCCCGGCGCCCTGAGTTCCGCTCCCGGCCGGCCGCTGGCCCGCATCGCGCTCTCTCTCGGTCTCGACTCCGGCGCGAGCGCCCGCGACATAGTCGACGCCCTCGCCGACGCCCGCACCCGCGAGCCGGTCCCGCCCGTGCTGGTGGAAAGCGCGCCGTGCAAGCAGAACATCCTGCTGGGCGAGGACGCCTCGCTGGACCGCTTCCCGACTCCGCTGCTGCACGACGGCGACGGCGGCCCGTATGTCAACACCTGGGGCACCATCATCGCCCGCACCCCGGACGGATCGTTCACCAACTGGTCGATCGCCCGGATCATGATGATCGACGGCAAGCACATGACCGGCCTGGTGCTGCACCCCCAGCACATCGCGTACGTGTGGCAGCAGTGGGCCGACCGCGGCGAGCCGATGCCCTTCGCCCTGGTCCAGGGCGGCGAACCGGCCCTTCCCTTCATCTCCGGCATGCCACTGCCGGACGGCGTGGAGGAGGCCGGCTACCTCGGCGCCCTGCTCGGCGAACCACTGGAGCTGGTCCAGTGCGAGACCGTCGACCTCCAGGTGCCGGCGAGCGCCGAGATCGTCATCGAGGGGCACCTGTCCGTCGAGCGCACCGGCGTCGAGGGCCCGATGGGCGAGTTCGCCGGCTACCAGCCGAGCGAGACCTCACTGCAGCCCGTCTACACCATCGAGGCCATCACCCACCGCGACGACCCGATCTGGCCGACCGTGGTCGAAGGCGAGCCCGTCGACGAGTACCACACCGCGACCGGCCTCACCCTCGCCGCCGAGGCCCTGACCGCACTGCGCTCAGTGGGCCTGCCGGTCACCTCCGCGTGGGAACCGTTCGACGCCGCCTCGCACGTGCTGGTGATCAGCGTCGCCGCCGACTGGCGCGACAAGCTCCCGGGCCTGTCCACCGGCGAGCTCACCCAGCGCATCACCGACGTCATCGACGCCCAGCGCTTCGAGTTCGTCGTGCCTCGCATCTTCGTCCTCGACGACGACGTGGACACCTCGGACACCGGGGAGCTGACGTGGGCGCTGGCCACCCGGGTGCATCCCACCGGCCGACGGATCGTCCGCGAGGGCAAGGTACTCCCGCTACTGTCCGTTTACACGCCCGAGGAACGGCATGGCTGGGCAGGCCCGAAGGTCACCTACGACGCTCTGCTTCCCTCCCTCGAGGAAGGCCGCGAGTCCCGCAGCTCCTTCCGCTTCGCCTTCCCGCAGGAAGTCCAGGCACGTGTCCTGGAGCACTGGAACGACTGACCCCTGTTCCACAAGCACGAACGCAGGCCGGCCGGCCCCCGCTGCCATGCCGCTGCTCCCCACCCCGTGCACCCCCGCCCCGCTCACCAACCCCAGAGAGGTCAGGGTTCAGAGACCGTCGACATACCACCAGCAGACGAAGAACATCCTCGCGGCTTCTCCCCTCACTTATTCTGTTCCGCCCTGGCATCGGTCTCTGTCATGGCCCACGAACTTTGCTTCACCTATGTCCCCTGCCAACTCCGAGACCCCAGGTGAGTGGCCTTCCGCTGGCACTCCCCGCCGCTCCGCGTGGGGAGCGGCTGGGGAGTTTTTCGTCGCCGCCGGGGGAGGCTCTGGGGAGTTCCGGCGGCATAAGCCGGCACCCCACCGAAAGACGCTGAAAGAAGGGTCACCGCAGGTCAGGGACTCAATGGGCAACAAATGCCCAGGTCAGCGACCCGACCCCGGGGCCTCCATGCCGAAGGTGCCCTGGAGGGTCGGGCGGGACGTGAACATACGGCCCTCTCATCTCTCGTCGCCGTATGCGCTCATGGGCACGCCACCCGTCCCCTCCCCCTGCCGGAGGTCTGGCAAAACCTCGCAAGATCGCAGGTGGGCGGTCACTTCTCGGCAGGAACCATCCCAGCCCCGCGACTACGGGCGCACCTGCCGCAAACCACCCACCGGACACCCAACTGGCCGAATCCGGACGGTGAACGGTGGGCCCCCGTCACCGCGCGGCCACGGAGCGAGTTCGCACTTCCGCACCACAGACACTCGTGTGACACTGTCGTTCCGTCCGCCGTGCGGACCCGCTCCGCACCTTCCGTCCCCCACGAGAAGGGCGCCGTGCGTTCCCTACCTCTGCCCCTCGCCCTGACCGCCCGTCTGTCCCCGGTGGTGGTGCTCGCCGCGGCGGGCTGGGCCCTGTCGTCCGGCCCGTTCGCCGCGCCGCAGGCCGCCGAGCACAAGCCGGCCGAGGAGAAGACCGAGACCCAGTCCGCGTCCGCCCCGTCGACGTCGACGGTGTCGAAGGCGTACTCGGCCGCGCCCGCCCCGTGCGAGAGCGTCGCCAAGAAGACGATCGAGTCGCTGGTGCCGGGCGCCAAGACGGCCGGCAAGGAGATCCCGTCCACGGACTCGGAGCTGCGCCGCACCTGCTCCTGGAACGCGCTCAAGGGGTACGACTACCGCTGGCTCGACGTGTCCTACGAGGTCATGGAGTCGGACGACGCCGCGCAGAAGTCGTACGAGGCGCACCTCGACAAGAAGAGCGGCGGCGGAGCCGTCCCCGGTCTGGGCGACAGCGCGTACTCCGTAGTGAACCTCACCACCGAGGACAAGCAGCAGACCCGCGAGGGCGTCGTGATCGCCCGCGCCTCCAACGCGCTGGTGATGATCACCTACAACGGCAGTGACTTCGAGTCGAAGAAGGCGCCCAGCACGGACACGATCAACAAGGGTGCCATCAAGGCCGCGAAGGAAGCGGTGGCCGCGCTGGAGAGCGACAAGGGCTGAGCGCCCTCCAGCGCGCCGCCTGCGTCAGACGGTGCTCCGGCCCCGCGTGGCCATCAGCACCAGATACAGGACCATCGACGTGCCCAGGCCCACCGCCCAGCCGTAGTCGGCCAGATCGGCCAGCGCCGGGATCGGGCGGCCGTCGATCAGCGGCTTGAAGCTCGCGCCGCCGACGGCGAGGACGCCGCCGACCGCGAAGGCGACGACGGCCCGCCAGTTCCAGCCGCCCTCGTACCAGTAGCGGCCGCCCGGGCGGTACAGGTCGGCGAGGTCGAGCCGGGCGCGGCGCAGGATCCAGTAGTCGGCGATGAGGATGCCCGCGACGGTGCCGAGCAGGCCGCCGACCAGCCCGAGCCAGGTGAAGATGTAGCCCTGCGGGTCGGAGTACAGCTTCCACGGGAAGATCAGCACACCGAGGACGCAGGTGGCGAGGGCTCCGGCCCGGAAACTGATCCTGCGGGGCGCGATGTTGGAGAAGTCGAACGCCGGTGAGACCAGGTTGGCCGCGACGTTGACGGAGAGCGTCGCCACCAGGACGGTGACCAGCGCGAAGAGCAGACCCACCGTGCTGTCGGTCTTGGCCGCGAGCTGCACCGGGTCCCAGATGGCCTCGCCGTAGACGGCCTGGGAGCCCGAGGTGACCATCACCGACAGGAAGGCGAAGAGGGTCATGGTGGTCGGCAGGCCGAGCGCCTGGCCCCGGGTCTGCGCCTTCTGGCTCTTGCCGTAGCGGGTGAAGTCGGGGATGTTCAGCGACAGCGTGGACCAGAAGCCGATCATGCCCATGAGGGCGGGGGCGAACAGCTTCCAGAAGTCGGCGCCCCAGCCGAGCTTGGAGGGCTGGTCGAACAGCGGGCCGAAGCCGCCCGCCTTGTCGCTCATCCACCACAGCATCACGAACGCGCCGACGAGCACGAAGGGCGCCGCCCAGTTCTCGAAGCGGCGGATGGTCTCCATGCCCCGGTAGATGATGACGACCTGCAGCGCCCAGAAGATCGCGAACGACAGCCACATGGTCCAGGCGTAGCCGCCGACCTTCGCCGCGTCCGTCCAGCCGGTGCCGATGAGCTTGCCGGCCAGGAAGTAGATGGCCTCGCCGCCGATCCAGGTCTGGATGCCGAACCAGCCGCACGCCACCAACGCCCGCACCACGGCGGGCAGGTTGGCCCCGCGGATGCCGAAGGAGGCCCGGGCGAAGACCGGGAAGGGTATGCCGTACTTGGGTCCGGCGTGGCCGGTGAGCAGCATCGGTATCAGCACGATGACGTTGGCCAGGGCGATGGTGAGCACCGCCTGCTTCCAGTCCATGCCGACGGCGATGAGCCCGGAGGCCAGGGTCCAGGAGGCCGTGTTGTGGGCCATGCCGACCCACAGCGCGGAGAAGTTGTACGTGGTCCAGGTGCGCTTCTCGACCGGGACCGGCAGCAGGTCCTCGTTGGCGTAGGGGCCGGTCGGTGCGGGGGCGCCCGGGGCGATCTCCACCCGGCCGTCGGCGAGGGTGACTTGGGTGGGCGGCGGTGGGGCCGTGGGAGCGGTATCGGTCATGGGCCGGGCCAATCAGGGGAGGTGGGACGGGAAAGGCCGTGCGGTGACGCCGATGGGGGGTGCGCTCCGGGTGCGGCGGGGAGCGTCCTGGGCCCCCTTCCCGAGCCGCTGGGAAGGGGGAGTTCACAGGGGGTGGGGCGGCGGAGGTCAGCCGTTGACGGCCGGGATCACCCGGGATCCGTAGGCCTCGATCACGGCCTCCTGCGCGTCGTGCATGTCGTAGACGGCGAACTGGTCCACCCCGAGCGCGCGCAGCGCGTCCAGCTTCTCGATGTGCTTCTCGACCGGGCCGATGAGGCAGAACCGCTCGACGATCTCGTCGGGCACGAACTGGGCGTCGGGGTTCCCGCTGCGCCCGTGGTGGGAGTAGTCGTAGCCCTCGCGGGCCTTGATGTACTCGGTGAGTTCGTCGGGGACGGCGGCGGAGTGCTCGCCGTACTTGGAGACGAGGTCGGCGACGTGGTTGCCGACCATGCCGCCGAACCAGCGGCACTGCTCGCGCGCGTGGGCGAGCGCCTCGGGCGAGTCGTCCTCGGTGACGTACGCCGGGGCGGCCACACAGATGGTCACCTCGGCGGGGTCCCGGCCGGCGGCGACGGCCGCGTCCTTCACGGCCTTGACCATGTACTCGGTGAGATAGAGGTCGGCCAGCTGGAGGATGAACCCGTCCGCCTCCTCGCCGGCCATCTTCAGGGCCTTGGGGCCGTACGCGGCCATCCACACGGGCAGTTCGGCGCCCTCGCCGATCCACGGGAAGCGGACGACGGTGCCGCCGCCGAGGTCGGCCTCCCGTCCGCCGGCGAGGTCCCGGATGACCTTCATGGCCTCGCTGATCCGGGCCAGGGTGTTGGGCTTGCGGCCGGCCACGCGCATCGCGGAGTCACCGCGGCCGATGCCGCAGACCGTGCGGTTGCCGAACATGTCGTTGAGGGTGGCGAAGGTGGAGGCGGTGACCTCCCAGGTGCGGGTGCCCGGGTTGGTCACCATCGGCCCGACCTTCAGGGTCGTGGTGTTGGCGAGGATCTGGCTGTAGATCACGAACGGTTCCTGCCACAGCACGGCGGAGTCGAAGGTCCAGCCGTAGGTGAAGCCGTTGCGTTCCGCCCGCTTCATCAGGCTGATCACCCGCGAGGCCGGCGGGTCGGCCTGCAGCACGAGTCCGAAGTCCATCTGCGCCACTCCTAGTTGAGGTACTGACAGGTGGATCGCGGGGTGAACACGCCGTGCCCGGCGTGCCCGGTGTACTCCCGCTCGGTGATGACGGGTTCGCCGCGCGAGAGGACCGTCTCGACCCGGCCGGTGGTGCGTTTGCCCTCGTACGCCGAGTAGTCGACGTTCATGTGGTGGGTCTCGGCGGACATGACCTGCTCGGCGTGCGGGTCGTAGATGACGACGTCGGCGTCGGCGCCCGGCGCGATGGTGCCCTTCTTCGGGTAGAGGCCGAACATCCGGGCCGGGGTCGCGCAGGCGATCTCGATCCAGCGACGGCGCGAGATGTGCCCGTCGACGACCGCCTGGTGGAGGAGGTCCATACGGTTCTCCACACCCGGCAGGCCGTTGGGGATCTTGGAGAAGTCGCCGCGGCCCAGGTCCTTCTGACCGGTGAAGCAGAAGGGACAGTGGTCGGTGGAGACGACCTGGAGGTCGTTCGTCCGCAGCCCCCGCCACAGTGCGGCCTGATGCTCCTTCGGCCTGAGCGGGGTGCTGCACACGTACTTCGCGCCCTCGAAGTCGGGCTCGGCGAGGTTGTCGGTGGACAGGAACAGGTACTGCGGGCAGGTCTCGCCGAAGACGTTCAGTCCCTCGTCGCGGGCCCGGGCGAGCTCGGCGACCGCCTCCGTCGCCGAGACGTGCACGACGTACAGGGGCGCGCCGGCCACCTGCGCGAGCTTGATGGCCCGGTGGGTGGCCTCGGCCTCCAGCAGGGCCTTGCGGACCTCGCCGTGGTAGCGCGGGTCGGTCTCGCCCCGGGCGAGTGCCTGCTCGACCAGGACGTCGATCGCGATGCCGTTCTCGGCGTGCATCATGATCAGGCCGCCGTTGTCGGCGGAGCGCTGCATGGCGCGCAGGATCTGGCCGTCGTCGCTGTAGAAGACGCCCGGGTAGGCCATGAACTGCTTGAAGGAGGTGATGCCCTCCTCGACCAGGTGGTCCATCTCCTTGAGCGTGTGCTCGTTGACGTCGGAGACGATCATGTGGAAGCCGTAGTCGATCGCGCAGTTGCCGTCGGCCTTGGCGTGCCAGGCGTCGAGGCCCTCGCGGAGGCTGTGGCCGACGCTCTGCACGGCGAAGTCGATGATCGTCGTCGTGCCGCCCCAGGCGGCGGCGCGGGTGCCGGTCTCGAAGGTGTCGGAGGCGAAGGTGCCGCCGAAGGGGAGCTCCATGTGGGTGTGGGCGTCGACGCCGCCGGGGATGACGTACCTTCCGGTGGCGTCGATGGTGCGGTCGGCTGTGAAGGCCTCTGCGGCGGGGGTGTGGGAGGTTGCGAGGGCGGCGATTCGGCCGTCCTCGATCAGGACGTCGGCGTGGATCTCGTCGGAGGCTGTGATGACGAGGCCGCCGCGGATCACTGTACGGCTGCTCATGTCGTGGTCGCTCCTCGCTGTGGTTCGGTGCGGGCTGTATGTGGCTGGTCGCGGCCGCGCGGCGGTAGCCGCATATCGACTACAGCCCCGCGCCCCTGAGGGCACGTCCCCCGCGGACTCCTCACGGTGCCGTCAGTGGTCCGTACGCCCCCGGTGCGCGGTCCCGGTAGAACTGCCAGCGGTCGCGGACCTCGCGGAGTTTGGCCATGTCCAGGTCGCGGACGACCAGTTCGGGCTCCTTGTCGCTCGCCACCTCGCCGACGAACTGGGCCTCGGGGTCCACGAAGTACGAGGTGCCGTAGAAGTCGTTGTCGCCGTACTCCTCGACGCCGACCCGGTTGATCGCGCCGACGAAGTACTCGTTGGCGACGGCCGCCGCCGGCTGTTCCAGCTGCCAGAGGTAGCCGGACAGGCCGCGGGAGGTGGCGGACGGGTTGAAGACGATCTCGGCACCCGCGAGGCCGAGTGCGCGCCAGCCCTCCGGGAAGTGACGGTCGTAGCAGATGTAGACGCCGACACGGCCGACCTTCGTGTCGAAGACGGGCCAGCCGCTGTTGCCGGGGCGGAAGTAGAACTTCTCCCAGAAGCCCCTGACCTGGGGGATGTGGGTCTTGCGGTACTTGCCGAGGTAGGAGCCGTCCGCGTCGATCACGGCGGCGGTGTTGTAGAGGACGCCGGGCTGCTCCTCCTCGTACATCGGCAGCACCAGGACGATGCCCAGTTCCTTCGCGAGGGCCTGGAAGCGGCGGACGATGGGGCCCTCGGGGATCTGCTCGGCGTACTCGTAGAAGGCCGGATCCTGGACCTGGCAGAAGTACGGTCCGTAGAACAGCTCCTGGAAGCACAGGACTTGAGCGCCCTGCGCGGCGGCGTCGCGGGCCGCCTGTTCGTGGACCTGGATCATCGATTCCTTGTCGCCCGTCCAGGCGGTCTGGAAGACGGCGGCGCGGATCACTCGGCTCATCGGGACCTCCGGTCGCTCGGTGTGCCGTGAGCCTAGGGAGGGCGAGGGGCGTCTTTGAGTTGCAGCGTGTCACGTCCGAGGGCGTGCGGCGTGCCACCGTGTCACTCTTTCGTGGACCCATGTTTCACCGCCGTTTTCCCAGGTGGTTGCAGGTTTCACTGTTGTTGCGCGTCGTGCGCGAGGAGTGCGATGTGCACCGAGGCGGCCTGCTCGAAGTCGTCGAGGTTCACCCCGAGGCGGACCTGTATGGACTCCAGGCGGCGGTAGAGGGCCGGCCGGGAGACGTGGTGGAGCTGGGCGGTGCGGGATTTGTTGCGGCCGGTGGCGAGGTAGGTGCGCAGGACCGACAGCAGGTCCTCGTCGGTCTCGCGCAGCAGCCCGTCCAGCTCCCGCTCCGCGAACGACTGCACGTGCGGGTCGTCGCGCAGCAGCCGGACCAGGCCCCGCAGATGGACGTCCTTCAGGCGTACGACCGGCGGGAGGTCGAGGACGGCGGAGGAGTCGGCGACGGCGTCCGCGACGTGCTGGGCCTCGCGCAGTCCGGTGGGTACGTCGTCCCAGGCGGCGCGGGGTTCGGCCGCCGCCACGACCGGGTGGTCCGGGCCGGTCTCGGTGCGCAGCCGGGTCGCGAAGTGCGCGGCGAGAGCGCCCGCGTCCTGGTCCCGGGGCAGGCTGAGCAGCACGGCGGTGGCACCGTCGGCGAGTTCGGCGACCAGCCCGGGCAGGCCCAGCAGCCGCAGGAGCCGTTCGAGGCGGGCCGGGTCGCCGTCGCGGACGACCAGCGGCACGAAGGTGCGCCGGTTTACCGGCAGCCCGGCCGCGCGGGCCCGGGGCAGCAGTTGCCGTGCCGGTACGACGCCGCTGACCAGGTCGGTGAGCAGGCTCTGCGCCGACTGCTCCTCCCAGGAGCACGCGGCGCCGCCACCGAGCATGCGGTGCAGGACAAGGGCCTCGGCGGCGCGGTCGGCCAGCAGCCGTCCGGTGGCGGTGTCGCCGCGGTAGCCGCACAGCACGATCCGGCCCCAGCGCTCCCCGCGCCCGCCCAGTTCGGCCCGGATCCAGCCGTCGCCCTCGGTTCCGCCGGCCTGCCGGGCGATGCGCTCCCAGTCGCGCAGCACGTCGTCCACCGCGGGCCGCTCCCCCGCCGTGCCGAGGACGCGGTGGGCGAGGTTGGTGACGACGACCGGGCAGGCGCTGTGCCGGGCGACCTCGTCGAGCAGGCGTTGCAGCGGGGCGCCGGCGGTGATGAGGGCGGTGAGTTCGGTGCGGACGGCCTCGGAGAGGCTGACGGCGGCGAACTTGCGGCGCACCAGCCGCGACTGGACCTCCTCGGTCAGTTCGGCGAAGGGGAACGGCCGGTGCAGGACCACCATGGGCAATCCGCACCGCTCGGCCGCCCGGCGCATCACGTCCGGCGCCGCGGGGAAGGCGCGGCCGAGTCCGAGGACGACGGCGGCGGCCTCCGCGCGGTGCAGCGACCGGACGTACTCGGCCTGCTTGTCCTCGTCGCCTGCGAGCAGCACACCGGTGGTGAGGACCATCTCGCCGCCGGTGAGCATCACTCCGACGTCGGCGGCCTCGGCGACGTGCACCCAGCGCACCGGCCGGTCGAGGTGGCTCGCGCCGGCCACCACCTCGGGCTCCCCGGCGAGCACCCGCTCCAGGGTGAGGACCTGCCGCACCGACAGCGCGGGCTCCAGGGAATCCAGGGTGATGGTCATGGCGCCGTATCCCTTGCTCAGTGCACTGCTACTGGATGCTCCTCAGAGCGTTCTCGAGGATCGCGGCGCCCTCCTCGGCCTCCGCGACGTTGAGGGACAGCGGCGGCGCGACGCGCAGCGAACTGGTGTTGTGCCCGCCGCCCTTGCCGATCAGCAGGCCGCCCTGGCGGGCCGCCTCCAGCACGGCCGCCGCGGTCCGCGGATCGGCCTCGTCGGTCCCCGGTTTCGTGATCTCGATGCCGATCATCAGCCCGCGTCCGCGTACCTCGCGTACGGCCGGGACCTGCGCGGCGACGGCCCGCAGCCGCTCGATGAGCAGACCGCCGACGCGCCGGGCGTTGCCCTGGAGGTCGTGTTCCAGCAGGTAGTTGAGGTTGGCGAGGCCCGCGGCCATGGTGATCTGGGTGCCGCCGAAGGTGGAGATGCTGTTGGAGTCCAGGCAGTTCATGATCTCGGAGCGGGCGACGACCCCGCCGATGGACATGCCGTTGCCGATGCCCTTGGCGAAGGTCATGATGTCGGGCGGTCCGCTCCGCCCGTGGGCCTGCCAGCCCCAGAAGTGCTCGCCGGTGCGGCCCCAGCCGGTCTGCACCTCGTCGGCGATCCACAGGATGCCGCGCTCGTGCAGCACCTCGCGGAAGGCGGCGTACAGCCCGTCCGGCGGCGCGGTGAACCCGCCGACGCCCTGGACGGGTTCGGCGATCAGCGCGGCCGGCGCGCGGGTGTGGCCGAGCAGGTCCTTCAGGTCCTCGACGCAGGCGGCGATGTAGGCGTCGTCGCTGAGGGAGGCGAACGGGCCGCGGGTGCGCACGCCGCCGTGGACGTACAGCGTCTGGAGCGGGGACAGCGAGGTCGGCGACCAGCCGCTGTTGCCGGTGATGCCGACGGCGCTGAAGGAGCGGCCGTGGTAGCTGTTGCGCATCGCGAGGATCGTGTTGCTGCGCCGGTACGCCGTGGCCAGCAGCAGGGCGGTGTCGTTGGCCTCGGTGCCGGACGTGGTGAAGAAGACGCGGGCGTCCGGGATGCCGCTCAACTGGCTGATGCGCTCGGCGAGTTCGACCATCGGGCGGTTGAGGTAGAGGGTCGAGGAGTGGATGATCCGCCCGGCCTGCTCGCTCACCGCCTTGGTCACCTCGGGCAGCGCGTGCGCCGTCATGGTGGTGAGGATGCCGCCGAAGAAGTCGAGGTACCGGTTGCCCTGGGCGTCCCAGACGTGGCGGCCCTCGCCGTGGGTGAGCTCGAGGGGCTCCTCGTAGTAGAGGGCGAGCCAGTCGGGGAGCACGGCCCGGTGGCGGCCCAGGAGGTCGTTGGTCACGGCTGCACCAGCCCTTCGTAGGCGTCGGGGCGGCGGTCGCGGTAGAAGGCCCACGTCTGCCGTACCTCTTCGATGAGGTCGAGGTCGATGTCCCGGATCACGAGCTCCTCCTCGCTGTCGCTGGCGACGTCCCCGACGAACTGCCCGCGCGGGTCGACGAAGTAGCTCGTGCCGTAGAAGTCGTTGTCGCCGTACTCCTCCTGCCCGACGCGGTTGATCGCGGCGATGTAGTACCCGTTGGCGACGGCGGCGGCGGGCTGCTCCAGCCGCCACAGGTGGGAGGACAGGCTCCGGTGGGTCGCCGAGGGGTTGTAGACCAGCTGGGCCCCGGCAAGGCCGAGCTGCCGCCAGCCCTCCGGGAAGTGGCGGTCGTAGCAGATGTACACGCCGACCCGGCCGGCCGCGGTGTCGAAGACGGGCCAGCCGAGGTTCCCGGGCTTGAAGTAGAACTTCTCGCGGAAGCCCTTGAGCTGGGGGATGTGGTGCTTGCGGTACTTGCCGAGGTAGGTGCCGTCGGCGTCGATCACGGCCGCGGTGTTGTAGTAGAAGCCGGGCTGCTCCGCCTCGAACACCGGCGCGACGATCACCATGCCGGTCTCGCGCGCGAGCGCCCGCATGCGCCGTACGGTCGGCCCGTCGGGGACGGGCTCGGCCCAGCGGTAGTGCTCCGGCTCCTCGACCTGACAGAAGTAGGGGCTGTTGAAGACTTCCTGGAAACCGATGATCTTCGCGCCCCGGCGGGCCGCCTCGCGGGCGTGCTCCTCGTGTTTCGCCACCATGGACTCGGTGTCGCCGGTCCAGGTGGCCTGGACCAGTGCGGCACGTACGACGTTGGCCATGAGCTGCTCCTTCGACGCGACGTCTGCGCCTCTACGCCCGTAGAAGCGGGCCGTAGAGCCACGAACGTAAGCCTCTGGCACGGGGTTGCCAAGACCATCGTCGCCAACCCGCGGGGCATTGCGCGATTCACACTCCTGTGGGTGAGTCGCCTGGGGCTCAGACCCGCCGGTCAGGCGGCGAATCCGGCGACCCGCAGGGCGTGCACGAGATCCCAGCGCCGCTCGTCCGACACGCCCTGGGCGGCCTCCAGCAGGAGCGGCACGAGGCGCCGCGGATCGGGCTCTGCGCTGCGGGCGGCCTCCTCGGGGGTACGGGCCCTGACGTACGCGTCGAGCAGAACGCGCACCTCGCGGTAGCGCCTTTCGGCGGCCAGTCCGAGGACGGCCTCTCCGACCTCGCCCGGGGGCCGCGCGACCCCCTGCCGCAGCATCTGCTGCCCGTCCCCCGCCCGCCCGGCCTCGACCAGCGCGTCGGCGGCGGCGACCAGCCGTCCCGCGGGCAGCGAGGCGGCCTCCCACAGCAGCGTCTGCCAGTCGGCGTCCAGCCCGGCGAGGTGCAGCCGCTCCGCGAGCAGCGGAAACCGGCCGGGCTCCCACGAGGCGACCTCGGCAAGCAACGCGTGAGCCTCCCCGCTGCGCCCCTCACCGCGCAGCCGGGCCAGCAGGTCGACGGTCCGCCCGACCTCGGCCAGGTCCACGGCCCCGACCGCACCGCCCTCCCGCATCGGCGGCTCCACCACGTCCTCCTCGCCGGCCCCGGCGAAACGCGCACCCCGGGGAGTACGGCCGGGGGCCACGGGGGCGGGTGCGGGAGCGGGCAGGGTCGGTACGACAGCGGGCGGCACGACGACGGGCACGGCCTCCTCATCGGCCATCCCGGCGAAACGAGCACTGCCGCGCCGGCGTTTGCGGGGTTTGGGGGCGGAGGGTTCAGGGGCTGGGGCGCTCAGCCCCTCGGACATGCCGTCCGCGAGGACTCCCCCGGGCCCACCCCGGCCGACGGGACGCTCCTGGACCCGCCGCCCGGCCTCGGCCCCGTCCGGGACGGTGAATGGGTCGGGAATGGCCCCGACGGCGACGTCACCGGAGCCGGACCGGCCTGCGGGGTGCTGCAGGCCGGGCCACGCCGCCTCGGTCCCGGCGGGGGCGGCGAACCCGTCGGATGTCGCCCTGGCGGCGGCCTCACCGGGGCCGGACCGGCTTGCCGGGTGCTGCAGGCCGGGCCACGCCGCCTCCGCCCCATCCGGGGCGGTGAATGGGTCGGGGGTTGCCCCCGCAGCGACGTCACCGGGGCCGGACCGGCTTGCCGGGTGCTGCAGGCCGGGCCACGCCGCCTCGGCCCCGGCGGGGGCGGTGGGCCCGTCGGATGTCGCCCTGGCGGCGGCCTCACCCGAGCCGGACCGGCTTGCCGAGCGCTGTTGTGCCTGCCACCCCACACCGGAACCGGCCGGGTGGGTGAACTCCTCGGGGGTGGCCCCGGCGGCGGGTTCTCCGAAGGCGCTACGGCTCTGCGGGTACTGCCGGGCGGGCCATCCGGTCTCCCGGGCGACGGTGCCGGAGCGGCCTGAGGGTCCCGGGGCCGGGCCGGGTGCGACACTCGTGGCCGCCTCTCCGGACACGCCTCGGGCCGCCGGGCGGTGCCCGCCGGGCCCCCCGGCCTCCGGGTCGGCAGCGCCGTACCGGCTCGTCGCCGGCGAGCCCGTGCCGCCGCGCTGCGAAGCGGCAACCGCCGAGCCCGTGGCGCCGCGCTGCGAAGCGGCAACCGGCGATCCCGCCCCGGCACCACGCAGTCCGGTACCGTCGCCCCACTCCGCCGGGGGCACACCCCGCTCTCCCCACTCCGCGGGGGCCACCCCCCGCTCGCGCCGGTCGACGTGAGCCATCCGTGCCCGGAGCTCCGCGCAGCGGGCCGCGGCGCGTTCGTGGTCGTCGCGTGCCCAGGCCAGGTCCAGGCGCAGGGCGTCGGCCTGTTCGGGGGTCGTGGCCGAGGTCAGGTGGCGGGCGAGGGCGGCCTGGCGTTCGGCGGCGTACTTCTGTTCGCGGAGCATGACGTCGAGGCGGTCGCCGAGGGCGTCGCGGCCCCCGGGCCGGGTGTCGTACACGGCGAGCGCGGCGGCGTGCAGGGCGCGGGCGCGCTCCGTCTCCGGGCCGGCTCCGCCCGGGCCGTACTGCCCGGCGAGGTCCTGCAGCAGCGCCTCGACCACGTCCCAGGGCGGCATGTCACGCCCGTCGAGGCAGGCCCGCATGCCCTCCGGGTCGCGCTGCCAGAACACCGCGCACCAGCCGCCGGACGGATCGAGGCGTGCCAGCAGGCCGTCCAGGTAGGTCGCGAACTCGCCGACTTCAGCCGGGAGTTGATCCGCCGCCATCGCTCAACTCCCGTGAGGCCGGAGCATTCCGCCCCGTAGGCAACACCAGTCGTGTTACGGACGTGCTACGGGGAGTTTTCACACGCGGCGCGGGTTCCTCAGAGGGGCACCAGCACGCATTGTCCGGCCAGGTCGTCCATGGACAGCCCGAGGACTCCGGCCAGCGCGGCCACCGTGAAGAAGGCCGGGGTCGGGGCCCGGCCGGTCTCGATCTTCCGGAGGGTCTCCGCGGAGATGCCCGCGCTCGCCGCGATCTCCGTCATACTCCGGCCACCACGCGCTTCACGCAGCAGCTTGCCGAGCCGCTCGCCGCGTTCGCGCTCTTCGGGGGTGAGAGGGGTGCGCACCATACCCCCATTCTAATACCGGTATAGTAATTGGCATGGTGGAGCTGAAGACAGACACTTCTATCGACGCGATGTACGAAGCGGGCCAGGTCGTCGCCCGGGCCCTGACGGCCGCGCAGGAGGCCGCCGACGTGGGCGTCTCCCTGCTGGAGCTGGACGAGGTGGCGCACGGCGTGCTGCGCGAGGCGGGCGCGACCTCGCCCTTCCTGGGATACCGGCCGTCCTTCGCGCCGACCCCCTTCCCCGCCGTCCTGTGCGTCTCGGTCAACGACGCGATCGTGCACGGCATCCCGGACCGCTACCGCCTGCGCGACGGCGACCTGGTCTCCATCGACTTCGGCGCCGAACTGGGCGGCTGGGTCGGCGACTCGGCGCTCAGCTTCGTCGTGGGCACCCCGCGCGAGGCGGACCTCCGCCTGATCGATGCCGCCGAGCGGGCCCTCGCGGCCGGCATCGAGGCCGCCGTCGTGGGCAACCGCATCGGCGACATCGCCCACGCGATCGGCACGATCTGCCGCGGCGCCGGCTACGGCATCCCGGACGGCTTCGGCGGCCACGGCATCGGCCGCCGTATGCACGAGGACCCCGGGGTGCCCAACGAGGGCCGCCCGGGGCGGGGGATGCGGCTCCGGCACGGCATGGTGCTGGCGATCGAACCCATGGTCGTCGCGGGCGGCACGGACGACTACCACGCGGCTCCCGACGGCTGGACCCTGAAGACGAACGACGGCTCCCGCGCGGCCCACGCGGAGCACACGGTGGCGATCACGGACTCGGGACCGAGGATCCTGACCGCACGCTGACCTACGCCGGAATTACCCGGATACATCCCGAAGGTGCCCCTCGCCGACGATCGTGCGAAGGTGTTCTACGAGCGCGCCCCAGGTGTAACCGCCTGCCACCCGGGTTACCCGACCCCGGCACGTCGACCAGCGAGGGCGTCCCCCGCCCGCGCGCCGGGGACGCCGGGAACGGAAGGCCCATGAGCAGCGGCTTCACCAGCCCGGAGGGCTACGGCTCGGATCCCTTCGGAGAATTCCTCGCACGGTTCTTCGGCGGACCGCGTCCCGGTCCCCGGCAGATCGATCTCGGGCGGCTGCTGAGCCAGCCGGCCCGGGAGCTCGTCCGCGGCGCCGCCCAGTACGCCGCCGAGCACGGCAGCCGGGACCTCGACACCCAGCATCTGCTGCGGGCGGCGCTCGCCACCGAACCCACCCGCACCCTGCTCACCAAAGCCGGTGCGAACCCCGACTCGCTGGCGTCGCAGATCGACGACCGGTCGGGGCCGGCCCAGCACACCCCTGACGACGCCCCGCCGCCGACCGCGCTCTCCCTCACCCCGGCCGCCAAGCGGGCCCTGCTGGACGCGCACGACATGGCCCGGGCCCGCGGCTACGGCTACATCGGCCCGGAGCACGTGCTGAGCGCCCTGGCGTCGAACCCCGACTCCGCCGCCGGGCACATCCTCAACGCGGCCCGCTTCGCCCCGTCCGAGCCGCCCGAGGCGCCGGAGGTCCCCCAGTCCGAGCGGCCCCGCCCGACGAACACGCCGACCCTCGACAAGTACGGCCGTGACCTCACCGAGCTGGCCCGGCAGGGCCGGATCGACCCGGTGATCGGCCGGGACGAGGAGATCGAGCAGACCGTCGAGGTCCTCTCCCGCCGCGGCAAGAACAACCCGGTGCTGATCGGTGACGCGGGAGTCGGCAAGACGGCCATCGTGGAGGGGCTGGCGCAGCGCATCTCCGAGGCGGACGTGCCCGATGTGCTGCTCGGGCGCCGCGTGGTCGCCCTGGACCTCACGGGCGTGGTCGCGGGCACCCGCTACCGGGGTGACTTCGAGGAGCGGATGAACAACATCGTGGGCGAGATCCGCGCCCACTCCGACCAGTTGATCATCTTCATCGACGAGCTGCACACGGTCGTGGGCGCCGGTTCCGGTGGCGGCGACGGCAGCTCGATGGACGCCGGGAACATCCTCAAGCCGGCCCTCGCCCGGGGCGAGCTGCACATCGTGGGCGCCACCACGCTGGAGGAGTACCGCCGCATCGAGAAGGACGCGGCGCTGGCCCGCCGCTTCCAGCCGATCATGGTGCCGGAGCCGACGCCCGCGGACGCGATCGAGATCCTGCGCGGCCTCCAGGACCGCTACGAGGCCCACCACCAGGTTCGGTACACCGACGAGGCCCTGGTCGCGGCCGTGGAGCTGTCGGACCGCTACCTCACCGATCGCCGCCTGCCCGACAAGGCGATCGACCTGATCGACCAGGCCGGTGCCCGGGTGCGGCTGCGGGCGCGGACCAAGGGCACGGACGTACGGGCCCTGGAGCGGGAGCTGGAGCAGCTGACCCGGGACAAGGACCAGGCCGTCGCGGACGAACAGTACGAGCAGGCCACCCAGTTGCGTGACCGCATCGTGGACGTGAAGCGGCGGATCACCGAGGCCGGCGGCGACAGCGAGGTCGACGAGGGCCAGGACCTGGTGGTCGGGGCCGAGTCGATCGCCGAGGTGGTGTCCCGGCAGACCGGCATCCCGGTCGCCAGCCTCACTCAGGAGGAGAAGGACCGTCTGCTGGGGCTGGAGGAGCATCTGCACCAGCGGGTGGTCGGCCAGGACGAGGCCGTGCGGGTCGTGTCGGACGCGGTGCTGCGTTCGCGCGCCGGGCTCGCGGCCCCCGACCGGCCGATCGGCAGCTTCCTGTTCCTCGGCCCGACGGGCGTCGGCAAGACCGAACTGGCCCGGGCGCTCGCCGAGGCCCTGTTCGGCAGCGAGGACCGCATGGTCCGGCTCGACATGAGCGAGTACCAGGAGCGCCACACCGTCAGCCGGCTGGTCGGCGCACCGCCCGGCTACGTCGGCCACGAGGAGGCGGGCCAGCTCACCGAGGTCGTGCGCCGTCACCCGTACTCGCTGCTCCTGCTGGACGAGGTGGAGAAGGCCCACCCGGACGTCTTCAACATCCTGCTCCAGGTCCTCGACGACGGCCGGCTGACCGACTCCCAGGGCCGCACGGTGGACTTCAGCAACACCGTCATCGTGATGACGAGCAACCTCGGCTCCGAGGCGATCACCCGCCGGGGCACCCAGACGGGCTTCGCCGCGGGCGGCGCCGACGCGGACGAGGAGGCCCGCCGCGAGCAGATCCTGCGCCCGCTGCGGGAGCACTTCCGCCCGGAATTCCTCAACCGCATCGACGAGATCGTCGTCTTCCGCCAGCTCACCACGGAGCAGCTGCGCCGGATCACCAACCTCCTGCTGGACCGCACCCGGTCCCTGGTGCAGGGCAAGGGCATCACGGTGACCTTCACCGACCGGGCGGTGGAATGGCTGGCCGACCGCGGCTACCAGCCGGAGTACGGCGCCCGCCCGCTCCGCCGCACGATCCAGCGCGAGGTGGACAACGAACTGTCACGGCTGCTGCTGGACGGCAGGGTCGACGAGGGCGACCGGGTGACGGTGGACGTACGGGACGGCAACCTGGCGTTCGAAACGCAGAGTTCGGAAGCGCCCCGATAAGGGGCGCGGGGAACTGCGCGACGAGCCCCCACGCACCCGCACACGGCGTCATCGCACAGGCCGCACCACCATCGCCGACCCCCCACCCCGCCGCACGGTCTCAGCGGCTGCCAGCCACTTGCCGCCCGGCAGCCGCTGAACACCCGTGGCGGCACCGATCTCGGGGTTGGCCTTGAAGGAGTGCCCGATGGCCTCCAACTGCTTCCTGACATCACTGTCGAGACCGGGCTCCAGCTCGGTCTGCGCCGCGTTCCGCTGACTCGCCCGGGGCGCCGCGATCGCGTCGACCAGCGGCAGCCCCCGGTCGACGAACCCGGTGAGCGTCTGCAGAACGGTCGTGATGATCGTCGCGCCACCCGGCGACCCCAGCGCCACCACGGGCTGGTGGTGCCGGTCCAGCACGATCGTCGGCGAGATCGACGACCGCGGCCGCTTGCCCGGCCCGGGCAGGTTCGGGTCGTGCACGGCAGGGTTCGCCGGGGCGAAGGAGAAGTCCGTCAGCTCGTTGTTGAGGATGAAGCCCCGCCCGGGGACCGTGATGCCGCTGCCGCCGGTCTGCTCGATGGTGAGGGTGTAGGCGACGACGTTGCCCCACTTGTCGGCCACCGTCAGGTGCGTGGTGCTGTCGCCCTCGTACGTCGTCGGGGCCGCCTTGTCCCCCGAGCCGCAGCGCGCGGGGTCGCGCGGGTCCCCCGGCGCCACGGGACTGGTGAGCACCGCGTCGTCCTTGATGAGGCACTCGCGCGAGTCGGCGAACCGCTGCGACAGCAGTTCCTTCGTCGGCACGTCCTCAAAGGCCGGGTCACCGACCCAGCGCCCCCGGTCCGCGAACGCGATCCGGCTCGCCTCGATGAAGCGGTGCAGGTACTTCGCCTTGCTCGCCTTGGACAGGTCGGTCCGCTCCAGGATGTTGAGCGCCTCACCGACGGTCGTACCGCCGGAGGAGGACGGCGCCATGGAGTAGACACCGAGGCCGCGGTACGAGGTCCGGGTGGGTGCCTGGAGCTTGGTGCGGTAGGCGGCCAGGTCCTTCGCGGTCAGGTCGCCGGGCCGGGCGTTCCAGCCCGAGCCGGGATCGACCGGCGGCTTGTTGACCGTGTCGACGATGTCCCGGCCGAGCCGGCCGCGGTAGATCGCGTCGACGCCCTTGTGCCCCAACTCCGCGTACGTGCGGGCGAGATCGGGGTTCTTGAAGGTGGAGCCGACGACGGGGAGCTGTCCGCCCGGCAGGAACAGGTCGGCGGTGTCCGGGAAGTAGCGGAAGCGCGCCTCGTTGGACGCCGTCTGCGAGCGGAAGGTCTCGTCGACGGTGAAACCGTCGCGCGCCAGCCGCTCGGCCGGCTTCAGGACACTCGCGAGCCGCTTGCTGCCCCACTGGTCGAGTGCCGTCTGCCAGGTGGCGGGCGTGCCCGGCGTGCCGACGCTCAGGCCGCTGCTGACGGCGTCGGCGAAGGCGAGGGGCTTGCCGTTCTCGAGGAACAGGTCCTTGTCGGCGCTCAGCGGGGCGGTCTCGCGGCCGTCGATGGTTCGTACCGTGCGGGACTTGGCGTCGTAGTACACGAAGTAGCCGCCTCCGCCGATGCCGGCGGAGTAGGGCTCGGTGACGCCGAGCGCGGCGGCGGTGGCGACGGCGGCGTCGACGGCGTTGCCGCCCTTCCTCAGGACCTCGATGCCGGCGGCGGAGGCGTCGGGATCGACGCTCGAGACGGCGCCCCCGTAGCCGACGGCCAGCGGGGATTTCTCACCGCCGGCGCTCTGCGCGGCGGGTGGCGGCGCCGCCGCTCCCACCGACACCACCACGGCGGCCGAAACCGCCAGGACCGTCAGATTCCGCGGGACAGGGCGACGCATCCGCACCTCCAGTCAAAGGCCGTCCGCGCAGCTTAATTCATCGCCATGGGCGCGTCAGGCAGGCATCGAACACCGGTGCGTCGGGCCCGCTACCATGCGCGCCCATGAATGACGACGTGCGCAACATCGTTCTGGGTGTGGTCGCGGCGGGCATCAGTGCCGCGCTCGGCTGGGTGGCCCGCACCTACCTGTGGCGGCGCAAGCTCCGCCGGAAGCAGGCGTTCTTCGGGCTTCCGGACAACTCCGAGTCCCTGCTGGTGGTGAACCGGGGCGCGACCGGACCCGAACTCGCGGTGATGCGCTACGACGTGTTCGCCCTGCTCGAACTCGCCGCGCTGATCAAGGACTGCAACGCCCACGCCCAGATACTCCCGCACGACACGGCACGCCAGGGCTTCGGGGAGCGCACCGAGTTCTGCGTGGGCGGCCCGGCGTCCAACCGCCGGATGGCGGCCCATCTGTCCTCCCTCCTGCCGGGGGTGCGGGTGAACGTCGACTCCGAACCGGGCCCGGATCGCGGCTCGTTCCTCGTGGGCACGGAGCGCTACCGCGTGGAGAACGGCAGGGAGGAGTACGCGCTGCTCGCCCGGCTCACGGCGGAGCGCAGCCAGAACACCCGTCCCGTGTTCCTGTTCTGCGGCCAGACGTCGATCACCAACCAGGCGACCACGCGTTACCTGGCCCGCAACCACGAGCGCCTGACCCGCAAGTACGGCAACAGCTCGTTCGTCCTACTGCTGAAGGTGATCAACTCTCAGGCGTACGGCCCGGACGTCGTCGAACTGGTGGAGGACGTGACGCGGCCGGCGCAGACCCCGCTGCCCGCCGCGACACCCGCCGCTCCACGCAACTCCCACCGGCCCTCCTGAGTTCCTCCACTGCTCAACAATCGTTACTGGCACGTAACTTACCGACGGGTTACCCCTGGTAAGAGGTCGAGGTTACCGTTCGGTCACTTTGCACTTACACGAGTGAGGAGTGACCGTGGGACCCCACCGCAAGGCCCTGCGCACCACCGCCGTAGGCGCCGTCTCGGCGACCCTGGTCGCCGGCACCGCCCTCGGATTCGCCCCCACCGCCCAGGCGGCCCCGAACCCCGTCCGCTTCGTCGACATCGCCGGCGACGGCGGCACCGTGCTCAAGGCCAACGTCGTCACCCCGGCCGGGGCCCGCGACAGCGACCGCTACCCGCTGCTCGTCATGCCCACGAGCTGGGGTCTGCCCCAGGTCGAGTACCTGGCCCAGGCACAGAAGCTCGCCGACTCCGGATACGTCGTGGTCACCTACAACGTGCGCGGCTTCTGGCAGTCGGGCGGCGAGATAGAAGTGGCGGGCCCACCCGACGTCGCCGACGCGTCGAAGGTCATCGACTGGGCGCTCGCCCACACCCCCGCCGACGCCGGGCACATCGGCATGGCGGGCGTCTCCTACGGCGCGGGCATCAGCCTGCTCACCGCCGCGCACGACAAGCGGATCAAAGCGGTCGCCTCGCTCAGCGGCTGGGCCGACCTGATCGGCTCGATCTACGCCGGGCGCACCCAGCACCTCCAGGCCGCCGCCCTGCTGGACGGCGCGAGCGTGGTGACGGGCCGCCAGAGCCCGGAACTCCGGCAGACCTTCAACGACTTCTACGGCTCCAACCTGACGAAGGAGCCGGAGCTCATCGCCTGGGGGAAGAAACGTTCCGCTGCGACCTATGCCGACCGGATCAACGAGAACGGCGCGGCGATCATGCTCGCCAACGCCTGGGGCGACAGCGTCTTCCCGCCCAACCAGTACGCCGACTTCTACGAGAAGCTGACCGGCCCGAAGCGGCTGGAGATGCGGCCCGGAGACCACGCCACCGCCGAGCTGACCGGCTTGTTCGGGCTGCCCAACGACGTCTGGAAGGACACCGGTCGCTGGTTCGACCACTACCTCAGGGGCGAGGACAACGGCATCGACCGCGAGCAGCCCGTCCAGCTCAAGTCCCGTTCCTCCGGCGGCTACGAGGGCTACCCGGACTGGAAGTCGGTCGCCGCGACCGACCGGAAGATCACCCTCGGGGGCACGACCACGATCCGCGCGAACGTGAACTCGGGGGCGGACGGCGGTGTCGTCTTCCTGTCCAGCATCCTCGACCAGGTGGCCCAGCTGCCGCCGATGGCCTCGATCCCGCTGCTCCCCCGCCGCTGGGCCGCCGTGTGGCAGTCGCAGAAGTCGGCCACGGCCCAACAGGTGCGCGGAACGACGAAGTTGCACACCACCCTCACCCCGACCAAGGAGAGCGGCACCCTCGTCGCCTACCTGTACGACGTGGGGCCGCTCGGCCTCGGCAAGCTGGTCACCCACGCGCCGTACACCTTCCACGGGCGCACCCCCGGAAAGCCGTTCGGCGTCGACCTGGAGTTGTACTCCACGGCCTACGACGTCCCGGCCGGGCATCGCCTCGCCCTGGTCGTCGACACGGTCGACCCGCTCTACATCGAGCACAACCCGTCCGGCGCGCAGCTGACCTTCTCCTCGCCGGCGAACGACCCGTCGTACGTGTCGGTTCCGCTGCGCGAGCAGTGATCTCCGGCTGCCGCCGGACGGGCCTGGCCGATGTGAACCGCCGCCCCCGTGGCCTTCGGGCCGTGGGGGCCGCACCCGGCGGGAACGGCCCCGCGGACCGGGCGGGCGGTCGGCTCTTCCCCGGCGGGATCGGCGGCCTTCGGCGAAGTCCCCCTCTCCGACAGGGATGAAGGGCACATCGTAGTCGAGGTCCGATCCGATGAGCCGTCCGGTGCCTGCCCGTTCAGTGCTTGAGGATCTTGGAGAGGAAGTCCTTGGCGCGGTCGCTGGTGGGGTTGGTGAAGAACTCGTCAGGGGTGCGGTCCTCGACGATCCGGCCGTCGGCCATGAAGACGACGCGGTTGGCGGCCGAGCGGGCGAAGCCCATCTCGTGCGTGACGACGATCATGGTCATGCCGTCGCGGGCCAGTTGCTTCATGACCTCCAGCACCTCGTTGATCATCTCCGGGTCCAGGGCCGAGGTCGGCTCGTCGAAGAGCATCGCCTTGGGCTCCATGGCCAGGGCGCGGGCGATGGCCACGCGCTGCTGCTGACCCCCCGAGAGCTGCGCCGGGTACTTGTCCGCCTGGTCGGCGACACCGACCCGGTCGAGGAGTTCACGTGAGCGCTTGTCGGCGTCCTCCTTCTTGCGCCCGCGCACCTTGACCTGCCCCAGGGAGAGGTTCTGCAGGACGGTCTTGTGGGCGAAGAGGTTGAAGGCCTGGAAGACCATGCCGACATCCGCGCGCAGCCGCGCGAGGGGCTTGCCCTCCTCCGGCAGCGGCTGTCCGTCGAGGATGATCGCCCCGGACTCGATGGTCTCCAGGCGGTTGATCGCCCGGCAGAGGGTCGACTTTCCCGACCCCGACGGGCCGATGACCACGACCACCTCTCCCCGGCCGACGGTGAGATTGATGTCCTGCAGGACATGCAGCTCCCCGAAGTGCTTGTTGACGTCACGCAGCTCGATCAGCGGCTCGACGGCCATACTCAGCCCTACTCACTCTCAGCTGTGTGGTGGTTGCCGCAACGTATCCAGGCAAGATCGGACTTGTCGGGCGACACGCACTTTTCGATCATTAGCCGTATTTACGTCGGACTTTGGGCCAAAGGTTGCGGCCATGGGGCTCACGACTCCGCGACTTCCGCGTACAGCTGCGACAGCTCGGGCACCCCGTACGCGGCCCACTCGTGGCCGGAGTCGACGACGTCGAACTCGCGGCCGGAGTTCAGGCGTACGACGGGCTGCCCGTCGGGACGGATCTCCCAGGCGGCGCCCGCGACGGTGCGCACGATGACGCTGCCCAGGTAGAGACCGGCGTCGTTGCCGAGCCAGGTCAGGGTGTCCTCGTCGTCCCGCCAGCGCGGCAGCAGCTGGTCGAGCGCCTCCAGCGAGGCAACCGTGTCGTCCAGCCGGACACCCGCCCGGGACGCCTGGGAGCGGAGCAGTTCACACTCGGCGAGGAGTTCCGCGATGCCTGCCGGATCGGGGACCCCGACCTTCTGGCGCCGGTTGCCCAGGAAAGGGATGTTCATACGTCCAGCGTGTCATTCGTACCGCCGTACGCACCACAGGGCGCGCGGACCCGCCGATCCCGGTCGAGTTCAGGCCGAGTTCACGCGACGCGCGTTGACGGGTCACTCCTGTCTCCCTAACTTCACCGTGCGTCTTGCGTCTCGGCCGTCGTTACCTCTGCGGTTCCGTCCCTGCGTTTGGTGTTGTCGCGTCGTGTGTCGATGAGCGGGAGGAGTCGGCCGTGCGCCGATGTGTCCGGGTGATCCTTGTCGTCCTGGCCCTGTGCGGGTCGCTGGTCCCGGCGGTGTCGGCGCATGCCGCCGGGGAGGGACGGGCCGCGCCGGTGCCGCTTGAGTGGCTGTTCGACAATGTGGCGGTCAGCGAGGACGGCGCCCCCGAGGAGGCCGACTTCGACGGCTCCGGCGCCTCCCTGCCCGCGCGGGACCTCAACGCCGCGGGCTGGACGCCCGGGCGCGTCCTCACCGTGCAGGGCGCCCGGCTGACCTGGCCGAAGCGGCAGCCCGGAGAGCCGGACAACGTCCGCGCCGCCGGGCAGGACGTCCGGGTCACGGGGCGCGGGGACGCCCTGGCCTTCCTGGTGGCGGGCACCGCCGGCACCGAGGTGGGCGGCCCGGGCACGGTCACGTACGCGAACGGCACCCGCTCCGGGTACCGGCTGACCACGCCCGACTGGCTCACCGGGCCGCTCGCGACCAAGGCGGTGGCCCTGCCGCACATCAACACGCCGGGCGGCCAACTCGCCCGGCAGGCCCGCCTGTACGTCGTGACGGTGCCGCTGGTTCCGGGCCGCGCGGTCACCTCCGTCCGGCTGCCCAGCGCGGCCGGGCTGCACGTCTTCGCGGTGTCGGTACGGACCGCCACGCAGGGCTGGATGGGCAGCTGGGCCACGGCCACGGGCGGCTACGCCGCCGTGGGCCCCTGGACGGACCGGACCCTGCGGCTGGTCGTGCACACCTCGGCCGGCGGGCCCCGGGTGCGGGTGCGGTTCGACAACACCTTCGCGGCGGCTCCGATACGGATCGGGAGCGCCACGGTCGCGGTGCAGGCGACCGGCGCGGCCTCGCGGAGCACGCCGGTGGCGCTGTCGTTCGGCGGTGGTGCGGGCGTGACGATCCCGGCCGGGACGCAGGCGTACAGCGATCCGCTCGGCTTCTCCGTCCCGGCGGACACCAATCTGCTGGTGAGCTTCCATCTGCCCGGGACGGTGGCCGCGACGCCCGTGCACGGGCTCGCGCAGCAGCGTTCCTACGTCAGCGAGCCCGGCGACCACACGGCGGAGGGCGCCGCCGGGGCGTACACCTCGGTGATCACTCGCTGGCCGCTGCTCGCCGGGGTGGACGTGAGCGGCGGGCCCGGGTCGGTGGTGCTGCTCGGGGACTCGATCACCGACGGGGACAAGTCGACGGTGGACGCCAACCGTCGCTGGCCGAACGTGCTGGCCGGCCGGCTCCTGAGGCAGGACGCCGTCCCGCGCTACGGCGTGCTGAACCTGGGCGTCTCGGGCAACCGCGTGGTCACCGACCGGTACCCCGGCGACGGGGTGTCCACGGACACGGCCGGGGTGAGCGCCCTGCACCGCTTCGACCGGGACGTCCTCGCCCAGCCGTCGCACCGTACGGCCGTCGTCTTCGAGGGCATCAACGACCTGCGGTGGGGCACCTCCGCGGAGCAGGTGATCGCGGGGCTGCGGGAGCTCGCGGCGCGCGGGCACGCCCGGGGGCTGCGGATGCTCGCGGCGACGATTCTGCCCTGTGAGGGCGAGGCGCGGTGCACGACCGCCGTCGATGCCGAGCGGGTCGCCGTGAACGCGTGGATCCGCGACGGCGAGGTCTTCGACGGCGTGCTCGACTTCGACGCGGTGGTCCGTGATCCCGGGCGGCCCGCACGGATGCTCCCCGCCTACGACAGCGGGGACCATCTGCATCCGGGCGACACGGGGCTGGCGGCCCTGGCGGACTCGGTCGACCTGCGGCTCCTACGGCCCCGGGGCGACAGGCCCTAGACGTCCAGGTCCACGACCACGGGCGCGTGGTCGGACGCGCCCTTGCCCTTGCGCTCCTCGCGGTCCACGTACGCGTCGCTGACGGCCTTCGCGAAGGGCGCGTTGCCGTACACCAGGTCGATGCGCATGCCGCGGTTCTTCGGGAAGGAGAGCTGGCGGTAGTCCCAGTACGTGAACGGGTGGTCGTACTTGAGGGGGCGCGGGACCACGTCGGACAGGCCCGCCTCGCGCAGGGAGGCCAGGGCCGCGCGCTCGGCCGGGGTGACGTGGGTGGAGCCCTCGAAGAAGGCCGGGTCGAAGACGTCGTCGTCCGTCGGTGCCACGTTGTAGTCGCCCATCACCGCGAAGGGGCGGCTGCCCGCCGCGTCACCGGCGACGGCGGCCTTGAGCGCCTCGAACCACTGGAGCTTGTAGGCGTAGTGCGGGTGGTCCACCTCACGGCCGTTCGGCACGTAGACCGACCAGACGCGGAGCGGGCCGCAGGTCGCCGAGATGGCGCGGGGCTCCACCGAGCCGTCGAACCCGGGGTCGCCGGGCACGCCCTTGACGACGTCCTCGATGCCGACGCGGGAGAGCACCGCCACGCCGTTCCACCGGCCCGTCGCGTGGACCGCCGACTCGTAGCCCAGCTCGCGCAGTTGCTCCGACGGGAACTGCTCCTCGGCGACCTTGGCCTCCTGGAGGCACAGCACGTCCGTGCCGCTGCTCTCCAGCCAGGCCAGGAGCCTCGGCAGGCGGGCGGTGATCGAGTTCACGTTCCAGGTCGCGATGCGCATGCCCCACAACCTACCCGGCGGGTCTGACAACGCCGTCCCGGCGTCAGAGGTCCGCCGACGCCCCCGGGGTGAGCCGCAGGTGCTCGGAGCCGCCGAGCTGTCCGATCTGCCGGTCGTAGATCGGGCGGGCCAGGTCGGTGAGCAGAGCGTCGTGGATGTCGTAGGCGCGCCGCGGCCTCAGCTCACGGACGTAGTCGATGACCTCGGAGATCTTGCTCCAGGGGGCCATCACCGGAAGCAGCAGCGTCTCGACGGGGTGGTCGGGGACGGTGAGGGCGTCGCCGGGGTGGAAGACCGTGCCGCCGTCGACGAGGTAACCGACGTTGGTGATGCGCGGGATGTCCGGGTGGATCACCGCGTGGAGCTCGCCGTGGACCTGGACGTCGAAGCCGGCGGCGGTGAAGGTGTCGCCGTGGCCGACGGTGTGGACGCGGCCGGGGAAGGCGGAGGAGATCTTCTCCGCGACCGCCTTGAGGGTCCAGATCTCGGCGGCCGGGTTGTCCTCCATCGCGGCGCGCAGGCGGAGCTCGTCGAAGTGGTCGGGGTGCTCGTGGGTGACGAGGATGGCGTCCGCGCCGAGCGCTGCGTCCTCCTCGCTGAACCCACCGGGGTCGAGGACGAGCGTCCGGCCGTCCTTCTCCAGGCGGACGCAGGCGTGCGACTTCTTCGTGAGCTTCATGGTCTCCATCCTGCCTCGGGGCCCGTGGGCAGGCTCACTCCTGCGGCGTGGTCTCCTCGCGGATGACCTGCTGGGCCACCTTGAACGCGCTGTTCGCGGCGGGGACGCCGCAGTAGACGGCCGCCTGGAGCAGCACTTCCTTGATCTCGCCCGGGGTGAGGCCGTTGCGCAGGGCGGCTCTGGTGTGGAAGGCCAGCTCGTCCAGGTGCCCCCCGGCGACCAGGGCGGTGAGGGTGATGCAGCTGCGGGTGCGCCGGTCGAGGCCGGGACGGTCCCAGATCTCGCCCCAGGCGTAGCGGGTGATGAACTCCTGGAAGTCCCCGGAGAACTCGTCGGCCTGCGCCAGCGCCCGGTCGACGTGCGCGTCGCCCAGCACCTCGCGGCGGACCTTGATCCCGGCGTCGTACGGGTCGGGCCGCCCCTGCGCCTGCGGCGGTACGGCGACCGGGGCGATCTCGGCGACGGGCCCGGTCTGCGGGGGCTGCGGCGGGGCGGGCGACAGGACCGGCTTGAGGGCGACCGGGGGCAGGACGTTCTGGCCGGTGGAGGTCTCGAACGCGGGCTGCCAGGCGGTGGAGAAGTGCCGCACCAGCAGGTCGGTGACGGCCGCGGGCTGCTCCACCGGGACCAGGTGGGAGGCGCCGGGGACGACCGCAAGGCGTGCGTCCGGGATTCCCGCGACCAGCGTGCGGGCCTCGGCGGGGCCGGTGACCTGGTCGTCCGAGCCGACCAGGACCAGGGTCGGCACGCCGACCCGCCCGAGCTCGGGACGGACGTCGAACGAGGCGAGCGCCTCGCAGGAGGCGATGTAGCAGCCGGGGTCGGTGGTGCGCACCATCTGCACGGCCCACTCCGTGATCGCGGGCTGCGCGGCGGCGAACCCGCCGGTGAACCAGCGCTCGGGCGCGCTGCGGGCGATGGGGTCGAGGCCGTTCGTGCGGACGATCACGCCCCGCTGCCGGAACTCGTCGGCCGTGCCGAAGCGCGGCGAGGCGGCGATCAGCGCGAGCGAGGCGAGCCGCTCCGGGTGGCGCAGGGCCAGCTCGATGCCGACGGCGCCGCCGAGCGCGCAGCCCGCGTAGCCGAAGCGGTGGACGCCGAGTCCTTCGAGGGTGGCCAGCAGCCGCGTGGTGAGGTCACCCACCGACCCCGCCGGGTACGCGGGGGCGCCGCCGTGGCCGGGCAGGTCGAACCGGAAGACGCGCCACTGCTTGATCAGCTCGGGGATCTGGCGGTCCCACATGTGCCATGTGGTACCCAGTGAGGGACCCAGGATCAGGACGGGAGCCTCTTCTGGCCCGTCAAAGCGGTATTGCAGGGTGTTCGACGGTGTCTCACTCACGCCCCAGACCCTCTCACGTCTCACAGACGCCCCTTTAACGCGGGGGTGCGGGAGACCGGTCTGACCAGGTTGAAGACCTCGCGGGCGGCATACCGCTTGAGGCATCGGATGATCTCACGGCGGGTCTTGCCCTCCTGGGTGCGGCGTTCGTAGTACGCCTGGGTGCGCGGGTCGTGACGTAGCCGGGTGAAGACGATGCGGTGCGGGGCCGCGTTCGCCTGGCGGTCGCCGCCGTGGTTGAGCCGACGTGCGCCGTCGGCCCGACGAGTACTCGATAGGGCTGACTCCGCAAAGGGCAGCAAAGGATGCCTCGGTGTTCAGCCGCTCGGGGGTGTCTCCCATGGTGATCAGGAGAGTGACGGCGCTGTCCGGACCGATGCCCACCTGTTCGAGCAGCTGCGGGGCGTAGTGCTCGACGAGCCGGGTCAGGCGTTGGTTCAGCTCGTCGATCTGCGCGGTGAGCTGTTCGATGCGCTCGGCGACCATGCGCAACGTCATGTGGGTGGCCCAGCATCCCGCAACGACAGTCGACAGGTCCGTGACTGGACACTTCGGTCAAAGATCTCAGGAGTCGGACCCCGTCCGGGATGGCACTGCACAACCGTCCCATCGATCCCGGTACAGCGGCATGACTCGATCGTTGCCGGATGGCTTCGGCCGAATCGATGCTCAACTTGATTGCCCGGGTTGACAAGGCGTTGACATTCGTCCACTACTGACCGGTATTGACGGCGAGGTGTCAAGCAAGGAGGTGGTGACCTCACCGGCTGCGGCTCCTACTCCGTGACCAGCACCCCGATGGCCAACTCACCGGGAGAGGACTCCTAGATCTGCTTCGACTACGGATCGACCCACGAAGGCGTCGCACGGGTGAGTTCCAGAGCACGAGGAACGGGATGACCAGGGCCGCGGTGATGAGCGTGAGGGTGAGGTGCAGCCCTAGCCACGTGCCGAGGCCGCCGGCGGCGAGGGCGGCGAAGGGTCTCAGGCTGAAGGCGAGCCACGCTCCGGTGGCCTGGGCCCGTCCTTGGAGTTCGTCGGGGGCGAGTTCCTGGCGGACCGCCCTCTGGAGTCCGCCGTGGCACACCGCAGCGCCGGGCGGATGAGCATGCCGATGCCGATGTCCCGGTCGGCGTGTATTCGGACGGTTCTGCCCCACCGCCACGCGGGGGGATGCACCCAGGTGGTCGTGCCGAACGACGCCCCTGGTGACATGCACGGTGCCATCGCGGATATGGGTCGCGCTACACGCTGAGGCCCTGAGGCCCTGAGGGCCGCCATCTCCGTGCCGATCTTGGCCGTGGTCGTCACTGTGGCTGATGGACCACTCCAGGTGCGATTTCCCAGAGTTGCATCCGTATCGCTCGTACTCTTCGTGTGTCGACGGCGTCACAGAGCGGGCGCCAAAACCACTGGAGGCAACACCCCGTGCTGATTGCTCAGCGTCCGTCTTTGACCGAAGAGGTCGTCGACGAGTTCCGCTCCCGGTTCGTGATCGAGCCGCTGGAGCCGGGCTTCGGTTACACCCTCGGCAACTCCCTGCGCCGGACCCTCCTGTCCTCGATCCCGGGTGCGGCGGTCACGTCCATCCGCATCGACGGCGTGCTGCACGAGTTCACCACCGTGCCGGGCGTCAAGGAG
>NZ_BMSE01000002.1 GCF_014648995.1 Streptomyces massasporeus
CGCCGCCGAACAATTTTTGGGAAAACCCCCGCATCTTCGGATGCGGGGGTTTTCTGCGTTGGGCCCCCTTTCGGGGGCCCTTATTTGTTACAGGCGCCCCGCCGATTTCAGTGCCAAATACGCGTCCGCGAGTGCCGGCGCGAGATCGTCCGGTGTGGCGTCGACGACCGTGACGCCGTGGCGTCGCAATTGTTCCGCGGTGCGGTGGCGCTCCGACTGGGCCTGGGCGGCTGCGGCAGCCTCGTAGACGGCGTCGACATCGCCACGGGCCTTGGCCATGTCGGTGATGTGCGGGTCGGCCACCGATGCCAGCAATACCGTGTGGCGCTGGGTGAGCTGGGACAGGACCGGGAGCAGGCCCTCTTCGATGGGAGCTGCGTCCAGAGTGGTGAGCAGGACGATCAGGGAGCGCCGGGGGGACGTACGGAGAGCGGTGGCTGCAAGGCCTCTCGCATCCGTTTCGACGAGCTCCGGCTCCAGCGTGGCCATCGCGTTGACCAGTGCGGGAAGGACGTCGCCCGCGGTGCGGCCCTGGACCAGAGCGCGGACCTTACGGTCGTAGGCGAGGAGGTCTACGCGGTCGCCGGCGCGGGAGGCGAGGGCTGCGAGGAGGAGGGCCGCGTCCATCGAGGCGTCGAGGCGCGGTGCGTCGCCCACGCGGCCGGCCGAGGTGCGGCCGGTGTCGAGGACCAGGAGGATGTGGCGGTCGCGCTCAGGGCGCCAGGTGCGTACGGCGACCGTGGTCTGCCGAGCTGTGGCGCGCCAGTCGATGGAACGGGTGTCGTCGCCGGGGACGTATTCGCGCAGGCTGTCGAACTCCGTGCCCTCGCCCCGGGTGAGGACGCTGGTGCGGCCGTCCAGTTCGCGCAGGCGGGCCAGCTTCGAGGGCAGATGCTTTCGGCTGGTGAACGGGGGTAGGACGCGAACCGTCCAGGGGGCCTTGTGGGTGCCCTGGCGGGCGAACAGGCCGAGGGGGCCGTACGAGCGGATCGTGATGCGGTCGGCCTGGCGGTCGCCTCGTCGGGTGGGGCGTAGGCGGGTCGTGATGCGGCGGCGTTCGCCCGGGGGGACCGTGAGGCGGTGGCGGGAGGCAGTCGTTTCCGTGCCGGGCTGCCAGCTGCTGGGGGGCCAGGCGTCGCGGAGCCGGACGCGCAGGGGGCGGCGAGACGGATTGGTGAGGGTGAGGGTGACGTCCGCCGTGTCGCCGAGGCGTACGGAGGTGTCGCCGGAGCGGGTCAGGCCGAGGTGGCGCACGGGGGCGGCCAGTGCGAAGTCGCAGGCGCAGGCCACGGCCAAGGGGGCGTTGACCGCCAGGATTCCCGTCCAGCTGGGCTCCCAGATACCGACGGGGAGGGAGCCCAGGGCCGCGAGCAGGGCGGCGCGTCCGGTGAGCGCCATCAGCGGGGTACGGGGACGTGGGCGAGGATCGCGTTGATGACGGAGTCGGCCGTCACGCCTTCCATTTCGGCCTCCGGGCGCAGTTGCACGCGGTGGCGGAGGGTCGGGAGGGCCAGGGCCTTCACGTCGTCGGGGATGACGTAGTCGCGGCCGGTCAGCCAGGCCCAGGCGCGGGCGGTGGCCAGGAGGGCCGTGGCGCCTCGGGGGGAGACGCCGAGGGTGAGGGACGGCGACTCGCGGGTGGCGCGGCAGATGTCGACGACGTAGGCGGTGATCTCCGGGGAGATCGTCGTCTTGGCGACCGCCGCGCGGGCTGCTTCCAGGTCGGCCGGGCCCGCTACGGGGCGTACGCCGGCGGCGTGGAGGTCGCGTGGGTTGAAGCCCTCGGCGTGGCGGGTGAGGACGTCGATCTCGTCCTGGCGGGAGGGGAGGGGGATGGTGAGTTTGAGGAGGAAGCGGTCCAGCTGGGCTTCCGGGAGGGGGTAGGTGCCCTCGTACTCGACCGGGTTCTGGGTCGCCGCGACCAGGAAGGGGTCGGGGAGGGGGCGGGGGGTGCCGTCGACGGTGACCTGGCGTTCCTCCATGGCCTCCAGGAGGGACGACTGGGTCTTGGGGGGCGTGCGGTTGATCTCGTCGGCGAGGAGGAGGTTGGTGAAGACCGGGCCGGGCTGGAAGGAGAACTCGGCGCTGCGGGTGTCGTAGACCAGGGAACCGGTCACGTCGCTCGGCATGAGGTCGGGGGTGAACTGGACGCGCTTGGTGTCGAGTTCGAGGGCCGAGGCGAGGGCGCGGACCAGGAGGGTCTTGGCGACGCCGGGGACGCCTTCGAGGAGGACGTGGCCGCGGCAGAGCAGGGCGACGACGAGACCGGTGACGGCGGGGTCCTGGCCGACCACGGCCTTGGCGATCTCGGCGCGCAGGGCCTCCAGGGCGTCGCGGGCGGTGCCCGGGTCCCCGCTCGGCCCGGCGTTGTCAGTGGTCGGGTCCATCATGGACGGCGTACCTCTCTTTCGAGGGCGTCGAGTCGGTCGGCGAGTGCGATGAGTGCTGCGTCGTCGCTGGGCGGTGGTCCGAAGAGGAGGGCGTGCTGGTCCTGGCCGACGCCGTGGAGGTGGGCGGACAGGGCGGGGAGCAGGGCCTCGGGCGTGTGCGCCTGGGTGACGGGGACGCCTACGAGGGGGGCGAGGCGGGTGCGGGTGGTGGAGCGAAGAGCGTCGGCCGCGCGGTCGCGGGCGTCGGTCTTGCGGTAGAGGCGGGCACGGCCTTCGGCGGTTTCGGAGGCGCGGATCGCGACGGGGAGTTTTTCGGGCACGAGGGGGCCCAGTCGGCGTGCCCTCCAGAGGGCGGCCAGGGCTGCGGCGACGAAGAGCTGCAGGGTGCCCCAGAGCCAGCCCGAGGGGAGCAGGTCGAAGAAGCTGCGTTCGTCGTCGGTGCCGTTGGCCGACGTGTCGGAGAGCGAGGGGAGGTACCAGACCAGATGGGGGCGGGAGCCGAGGAGTTGGAGGGCGAGCGAGGCGTTGCCCTGCTCGTCGAGGCGGTCGTTGAGGAGGATGTCGGGCGCGCCGAGGGCGATGGTGTCGCCGTTCCTCTTCTCGTCCGGGAGGCGGAGCAGGGTGGCCAGGCGTTCGCTGGGGTAGCACGCGTCGGCGCCGAGGTGGGTGGTGGTGTAGCGGACGCCGCCGGTGTCGGCGGTGCCTGCGCGTCGGGCGGCGGGCAGGGCGCAGTCGGGGGCGAGCGTCGAGCCGAGGCTGGTAGCGGGGTCTGCGGTGACGCCGGGGGCGAGCCGTTCGACGGAGGCGCTGCCGGAGGCGACCAGGACGGTGCGGCCGCCGGAGTCGGCGAACGCCGCGTGCAGACGGGTCTGCTGAGCGGGGGTCAGCAGGTCGGGGGCGGCGACCAGGAGGCTCGTGTCCGGGCCGGCTGCGATGGCTGCCTCGTCCAGGGTGGTGACCACGCGGGTGTCCACGCCCCGGTCGGCGAGGAGTTCGGCGACGGCGCGGCTGCCGCCCGGGTCGGCGGAGCGCGGGTCGAGTTCGCCGTGGCGGGCGTCGGAGCGGACGACGGCGATGGCGACGGCTCCCGCGAGGAGCACCACGAGGGCGAGCGCGATGCCGCGGGCGCGGGTCCACACGTGGCGGGCGGTGGGCGAGGCCGAGGTGGACGCGAGGGTGGCCTCGGTGGTCATTCGGCGGCTCCCTGGCGGGTGTTGGGGGCCGTGGCGGCGCTGCTCGTCGCGAGCTGGGGCTTGGTGCGTTCCAGGTCGCGGTCGAGTTCCGCGATGCGGTGGTACGACTCGTCGGTCGCCGAGCGGCCGCCGTACGTCACATCGTCGAAGTCGCGGGCGGCGGTGCGCAGTCGGTCGGTGTGGGCGGGCAGGGCCCGGCCGGCTTCGGCTGCGGCCTCGTCTGCGGTGCGGCCGGGGCGGACGTCGAGGAGGGCGCGTTCCTCCAGGGCGCGGACGAGGGCGCGCATGCGTTCCTGGACGGCCTGGTTCCAGTGGCCCTGGGCGGCGTGCGCCTCAGCGGCGGCGCGGTGCTCAGCGGCGCTGCGGGGGCGGTCGTCGAACAGGGCTGCGGACGAGGTGGGTTGGCGGCGGGGGGTGCCCAGGCGCCACCACAGGGCGGCCAGGACCGCGATGACGGCCAGGATGATGACGATCAGGCCGAGTGTGCCGCCGGGGGTGGCGGTCGAGGCGGCGTTGAAGAGTTTGCCGAGCCATTCCCAGAAAGCGTCGAGGGCGCGCTGGAACAGGCTGGGGTCGTTCTCGTGGTACATCCGCTTGGACAGTTCGCGCCGGGCCGCCTCCCGCGCGGGGTCGCGCGGGATGGTGAGGGGCGGGTCGTCGGCGGAGCGGGCCGACGACAGCAGGGAGGTGTCGCCGGCGCTCAGCAGCGTCCGTATGCCGGCGCGTGGCAGCGCCGTTGTGAGAAGTTCCCCCGCCAGGCTCACCGCATCAGCTCCCCGGGGTGGCGCCGGGGGCGGTGGAGCCGTAGCCCTGGACACCGGCGGCGCGGGCCAGTTCGAGGTCGAGGGCCTCGCGGCGGATGCGCTGGTCGATGTAGAGGAGCACGGTGACGCCGGCCGTGATCGGGAACGTGATCATGGAGCCGATCACCGAGCCGATGCCGCTGATGATGAGGAACGACCAGCCGAGGCTGCCGACGCCGGTGTTGAGCCAGCCGGTGAGGCCGTCGCCGCTGAGGGCCGCGGCGAGGAGGGTGAAGGGGATGACGATGATCGAGGCGACGACGTTCGCGATGAGCGTGGCGAGCAGCTGGATGCCGAAGATCCGCCACCAGGTGCCCTGGACGAGTTTCGCGGAGCGGCTCATGGCCTTCTTGATGCCCTGCTTCTCCAGCATGAGGGCGGGAGAGGCGAGGGAGAAGCGGATCGCCAGCCACAGGGCGACGATGCCGGCGCCGATGATGCCGAGGACGGTGAGGGCGACGCCTGCGCCGCTGCTCCCGGCGACGGTCACGAGGAGGCCGGGCAGGGCTCCCACGGTGACGACGCCGACGGTGATGAGCAGCAACACGCAGATGAGGCCGAACAGTTTGAGGATCTGAGGGCGGGCGTCCCGCCAGGCGTCGCCGATGGTCACCGACTTGCCGAGCACGGCGCGGCTGGTGACGGTCGTGAGCAGAGCGGTCGCGATGACGGTGCCGACCAGGGAGATGACGAAGACGACGGAGGAGTTGAGCAGGGCGTCGCCCATGGCGCGGCTCAGCTCGCCGAGGGTGGCGCTGGGGTCGTTGAGGGCGTCGGTGCTGGAGTCGTCCAGGACGAGGCCCTGGAACAGGACGACGATGACCTCGGTGAGGACGGCGACGGTCAGCGAGATGCCGAGGACCGTGCGCCAGTAGGTGCGCATGGTGGAGACGGCGCCGTCGAGGATCTCGCCCACGCCGAGCGGGCGGAGCGGGATGACGCCGGGCTTGGCGGCGGGCGGGGGACCGCCCCAGCCGCCTCCCCAGCCGCCGGGGCGCCCGGGGGCGCCGTATCCGCCGTGGCCTGCGGGCCCGTGTCCGCCGGGGCCGTAGCCGCCGGGGGGCTGGTTGCCCCAGCCCGGGCCGGGGGGCGGGGGCGGGGGTGCCTGGCCGGGGACGGAGGGGCCGCTGGGGGCCGACCACTGGGCCGGTGGCGGCTGGTCCTTGGACCACTGCGGGCCGGGACCCTGCGGGGCCTGGCCGGGCCGGGCCGGCTGGTCCGCGGGCTGTGCGGGGCGGTCGGTGGGCTCGGCAGGGCCGGACTGGTCCGGCTTCTGGCCGTCGGACGGGGCGGATCCGGGCGAGGCCCAGCCCGGAGTGTCGTTCATCGTCGCTCCTTCACGGTGCCCGTCCGCGGGCGCGGCGGCAGGTTGGCAGCCATCGTGCCATGGGGTGGTCTTGGAGTGACCGGCCGCGGTATGGGCTGCGTACCTTCAATTGTCCGCTCGATTGGGGGCAGACTGACGGCATGGCTGATCAGTACGCGCACAGCGGCGATGACAAGCGGCCGACCGAGATCCCGGCGATCCGCTGGGAAGAGCCACCGGAAGGCCCCGTTCTGGTCCTGCTTGACCAGACGAGGCTGCCTGCCGAGGAGGTCGAACTGGTCTGTACGGACGCGTCCGCACTCGTGGAGGCGATCCGCTCGCTGGCCGTGCGCGGGGCACCGCTGCTCGGCATCGCGGGGGCGTACGGCGTCGCGCTCGCCGCCATGCGGGGCTTCGACGTGGACGAGGCGGCGGCCGCGCTGGCGGGTGCCCGGCCGACCGCGGTGAACCTGGCCGTGGGCGTGCGCAGGGCGCACTCGGCGCACGAGGCGGCGCTCGCCAAGGGTGGTGACGTCCGGCAGGCGGCCGCGGCGGCGCTTGCCGCGGCGCGGCAGCTGCACCGGGAGGACGCCGAGGCCAGCGGGCGGATGGCCGAGCACGGGCTGGCGCTGCTGGACGAGCTGCTGCCCGGCGGTGGGCACCGGGTCCTCACCCACTGCAACACCGGTTCGCTGGTGTCGGGCGGCGAGGGGACGGCGTTCGCGGTGGCGCTCGCGGCGCACCGGACGGGGCGGCTGCGGCGGCTGTGGGTGGACGAGACACGGCCGTTGCTGCAGGGCGCCCGTCTGACGGCGTACGAGGCGGCTCGCAGCGGGATGGCGTACACGCTGCTCACCGACAACGCGGCGGGGTCGCTGTTCGCCGCCGGGGAGGTGGACGCGGTGCTCATCGGGGCGGACCGCATCACGGCGGACGGTTCGGTGGCGAACAAGGTCGGGAGCTATCCGCTGGCGGTGCTGGCGCGGTACCACCATGTGCCGTTCATCGTGGTGGCGCCGGTGACGACGGTGGATCTGGACACGGCGGACGGGGCGTCCATCGAGGTGGAGCAGCGGCCAGGGCACGAGGTGACCGAGCTGACGGCGCCGCAGGTGCCGGTGGCCGGTACGGAGGCGGGCGGCGGGATTCTGATGGCGCCGCTGGGGACGCAGGCGTACAACCCGGCGTTCGACGTGACTCCGGCCGAGCTGGTGACGGCGATCGTCACGGAGGAGGGAGTCGTTTCGCCGGTGACCGCTGAGGCACTCGCCGAGGTGTGTGCGCGGTCGCACAGGGTCACGGCGGGCTGAGCCGGGCGCGGTGCGAGCTGTGGCGGGCGTGTGGGGCCTACAGATGGTGCGGGTCACGGCGGGCTGAGTCGGCCGCAGAGGAGGGTGGGCGGGGCCGGAGCTGGCTCCGGCACTCTCGTTCGCCGGCTCTCGTCGGTCTCGA
This sequence comes from Streptomyces massasporeus, assembly GCF_014648995.1. Taxonomy (GTDB): domain Bacteria; phylum Actinomycetota; class Actinomycetes; order Streptomycetales; family Streptomycetaceae; genus Streptomyces; species Streptomyces massasporeus. The sequence goes on from NZ_BMSE01000002.1 coordinate 7,145, forward strand.
TCGGTCCTGGGCCCTTCGCCGCGCTCCGGGCCCGGGAACAGGGATGCCGGTGCCCGCGTCGAGATCATCGGGGGGCTGGCGAGGGCAGACAGTAGCGCTTGCTGCGACTATGGTCACTGGCCGGTGACCTACCTCACCACTGCCTTCGCCACTGTTATGAGAATGGGATGATGTCGTTTATGAAGGGACGAGTCCTTGTCGTCGACGACGACACCGCACTGGCCGAGATGCTCGGCATCGTGCTGCGTGGTGAGGGTTTCGAGCCGTCGTTCGTGGCCGACGGTGACAAGGCGCTGGCCGCGTTCCGCGAGGCCAAGCCCGATCTGGTGCTGCTCGACCTGATGCTGCCCGGCCGGGACGGCATCGAGGTGTGCCGCCTGATCAGGGCGGAGTCGGGCGTGCCGATCGTGATGCTGACCGCGAAGAGCGACACGGTCGACGTCGTCGTGGGCCTGGAATCGGGCGCCGACGACTACATCGTGAAGCCGTTTAAGCCGAAGGAGCTGGTGGCCCGGATCCGGGCGCGGCTCCGCAGGTCGGAGGAGCCCGCTCCGGAGCAGCTCGCCATCGGTGACCTGGTCATCGACGTGGCGGGGCACTCCGTGAAGCGGGACGGGCAGTCGATCGCGCTGACGCCGCTGGAGTTCGACCTGCTGGTCGCGCTCGCGCGCAAGCCGTGGCAGGTGTTCACGCGCGAGGTGCTGCTGGAGCAGGTCTGGGGTTACCGGCACGCGGCGGACACGCGGCTGGTCAACGTCCATGTGCAGCGGCTGCGCTCCAAGGTCGAGAAGGACCCGGAGAAGCCGGAGATCGTGGTGACCGTCCGTGGTGTCGGGTACAAGGCAGGGCCGAGCTGACATGACCGGCGACAGTGCCGCTTCGGCGCCCGGCCGGTCCGGGGCCCGCCCGGAGCGGCCTGTCGGGCGGAAGAAGTCCGGCTCCCGCTGGGCGCGGTTCCTGGAGAGCGGGCTGCTCCGGGGCGGGGTTCAGGGCAGCCCGGTCATCCGCTTGTTCATGCGGTGGGTGCGCCGGCCGCTGCTGCCCGTCATGCGGCTGTGGCGGCGCAACATCCAGCTCAAGGTCGTCGTCACGACCTTGCTGATGTCGCTGGGCGTGGTGCTGCTGCTGGGCTTCGTCGTCATCGGGCAGGTGCGCAACGGCCTGCTCGACGCCAAGGTGAAGGCGTCCCAGAGCCAGGCCACGGGTGGCTTCGCGGTGGCCAAGCAGCGGGCCGACGAGGCGGCGAGCGGCACCGGTGACGAGGCCGCCACCTCGGACGGGCGTCCCGCGCAGAACGTCACCCCGTGGATGAGCGACCTCGTCTCCTCGCTGTCCAGCGGCGGCCAGGGCGCCTTCGAGGTGGTGACGCTCCCGGCGTCCGACGCGGACGCCGCGGGTGGCCGCGGGCAGCGTGCCTCCGGCGAGGTGGACTGGAGCAGGAGCGTCCCCGCCGACCTGCGCGAGCGGATCGGCAGCAGTACGACGGCCGCGCAGAGCTACACCCGGATCATGTACAACAACCCGACCAAGGACTCCCAGCCGGGTCTGGTCATCGGCAAGCAGGTCAACGACCCCAACGGCGACCCGTACCAGCTCTACTACCTCTTCCCGCTCACCCAGGAGGAGAAGTCGCTGAGCCTGGTCAAGGGCACGTTGGCGACGGCCGGGCTGTTCGTCGTGGTCCTGCTCGGGGCCATCGCCTGGCTCGTCGTGCGGCAGGTCGTCACGCCGGTGCGGATGGCGGCGGGAATCGCGGAGCGGCTGTCGGCCGGGCGGCTTCAGGAACGTATGAAGGTCACCGGCGAGGACGACATCGCGCGGCTCGGTGAGGCCTTCAACAAGATGGCGCAGAACCTTCAGCTGAAGATCAGCCAGCTGGAGGACCTGTCGCGGATGCAGCGCAGGTTCGTGTCGGACGTGTCGCACGAGCTGCGTACGCCGCTGACGACCGTACGGATGGCCGCTGACGTCATCCACGAGGCGCGGGTGGACTTCGACCCGGTGACCGCGCGGTCGGCGGAGCTGCTCGCCGATCAGCTGGACCGGTTCGAGTCGTTGCTCGCGGACCTGCTGGAGATCAGCCGGTTCGACGCCGGCGCCGCGGCGCTGGAGGCGGAGCCGATAGACCTCAGGAACGTCGTACGGCGGGTGGTCAGCGGGGCCGAGCCGCTCGCGGAGCGCAAGGGCACGCAGATACGGATCCTGGGCGACCAGCAGCCCGTGGTCGCCGAGGCCGACGCCCGGCGCGTGGAGCGCGTGCTGCGCAACCTCGTCGTCAACGCCGTCGAGCACGGCGAGGGCAAGGATGTCGTCGTGAAGCTCGCCGCGGCGGGCGGTGCGGTCGCCGTGGCGGTGCGGGACTACGGGGTCGGGCTCAAGCCGGGTGAGGCGACCCGTGTGTTCAGCCGCTTCTGGCGGGCCGATCCGGCCCGCGCGCGTACCACGGGTGGTACGGGCCTGGGGCTGTCCATCGCCCTGGAGGACGCGCGGCTGCACGGCGGCTGGCTGCAGGCGTGGGGCGAGCCGGGCGGTGGCTCCCAGTTCCGGCTGACGCTGCCCAGGACCGCCGACGAGCCGCTGCGGGGCTCTCCGATACCGCTGGAGCCCAAGGACTCACGGCGGAACCGGGGCCTCGACGACGCCGGGCTGCCATGTGGCGGCGGGGACGGCGAGAAGCGGGCGACCGTGCCGGCGCAGCCGGTGAGCGGGTCGGTGCCGCAGGGGGCGAAGCGGGACCCGATACCGCCGCGTGTCGCCCCCACCGCGGACCCCACGGCGCTGCCCGGCAACGGTTCGCGTGTGGTGCCCAGGCCCGCCTCGGGCGCGCGGCGGCAGGACACGTCACCGGCGGACGAGCAGTCGGGTACTCGCGGGGCTGCGAGGGGTCAGGAGGGGCCCGGGCGCGACGAGGGTGACGATGGCCGGGCCGGACGGAATCCGGTGATCAACGGGCCGCGGGACGAGGGCAGCGGCAGGGAGAGCGAGCCGGGGGACGTGGACGACAGGCAAGGGGAGGCATCTCGTGGGCGCTGACCGCGAGGGGCGCGGCCGGCGCAGGCCCGCGCGCGTGATGGCGTATGCCGCCGGTGGTGTCCTGGTGCTGGCGGGGTGCGCCTCGATGCCGGACAGCGGAGATCTGCGGGGCGTGGAGTCCACCCCGCGCCAGGAGACCCAGGTGCGGGTCTTCGCCGTGCCGCCGGGGGAGGACGCGCCGCCCTCGGAGATCGTGCAGGGCTTCCTGGAGGCGCTCACCAGCGACGACCCGCACTACAAGACCGCGCGCCAGTACCTGACCGGCGAAGCCGCGAAGGAGTGGCGGCCCGAGGCGTCCGCCACGGTGCTGACCGACGGACCCGGTGCCAAACCCGAGGCGGGCGGCGGCGGGGAGGACACCGGCGAAATCTCGTACATGCTGACCGGCACCAAGGTCGCCACCGTCGACGCGCAGCAGGCCTACGCGCCGGCGACCGGGGCATACGGCAGGAGCGTGCACCTGACGCAGGACAGCAAGCGGCAGTGGCGGATCGACGCGCTGCCGCAGGGTGTCGTCATCGGCGAGTCGGACTTCCTGCGCAACTACATGTCCGTCAGCAAGTACTACTTCGCCTCGAACACCGACGCCGCCGGGTCGAAGCCCCAGCCCACGGCGGTCGCCGACCCCGTCTACGTGCGCCGGCGCGTGGATCCCATGACACAGATGGTGAACTCCCTGCTCAACGGGCCCACGCGATGGCTCGGGCCCGTGGTCAGGTCGAGCTTCCCCACCGGTACGGCGCTGGCGAAGGACGCCGGCGCCCTGACGCCCGACGACCGGAACAAGCTGACGATCCCGCTCAACCACAAGGCGGCGGGCGTCGGCACCAACCGGTGCCAGGAGATGGCCGCCCAGATTCTGTTCACGCTGCGCAACCTCAGCCCGGCCGTGGACGAGGTCGGGCTGCGGGCCGGCGGGTCGGAGCTGTGCTCGCTCACGCGGGGGGCAGCCGACGCGGCGGCCTCACGGAGCTCGGCGCGGCACCCCGACTACCTGTACTTCGTGGACGGCAAGCACCGGCTCGTACGGATCCCCACGGGCAGCAGCGGCACCGACCCGGACGCGGCGCCGGGGGCGCTCGGCGAGGGCGACACGGCGCTGCGGTCGGCGGCGGTCTCACGTGACGAGCACACCGCGGCAGGCGTCAGCCTCGACGGCAGATCGCTGTACGTGGGGTCGCTGGTCTCGGGCGGTTCGCTGGGCGAGCCGCTGCTGCGCAGCCAGGGCCGGGCCGAGAAGGACCGGCTGACGACCCCCAGCTGGGACGCGGACGACGGCCTGTGGGTGGCCGACCGCGACCCCGAGCATCCCCGGCTGCTCCTCTTCGAGGAGGGCAAGGGCGATCCGGTGGAGGTGCGGATGCCGCACCTGGACGGACGGATCCAGTCCGTGCGGGTGGCCGCCGACGGGGTGCGCATCGCGCTCGTCGTGGAGAAGGGCGGCAAGAAGACCCTGCTCATCGGGCTGATCGAGCGGGACGGCAAGCCGGGTGGGAAGCCGGCCGTCAGCGTGGTCGAACTGCGCTCCGCGACGCCGGAGTTGGAGCAGGTCACGACCATGTCGTGGGCCGGGGACAGTCGGCTCGTGGTGGTCGGACGCGAGCACGGTGGCGTCGAGCAGATGCGGTACGTCCAGGTCGACGGCTCCACGCCGGACGTGCCGGCGCCCGCGGCCCTGACGGGCGTCAAGGAGGTCACGGCTGCCGAGGACGACCAGGTGCCGCTGGTGGCGTACTCGGTGGACGGCATCGTCCGCCTGCCGTCGGGCGAGCAGTGGAAGAAGGTGACGGAGGGGACGGCGCCGGTCTATCCGGGGTGAGGTGTGAGCGCCCGGTGGCAGAGGTGGCCGGGGTGCTCGGGGGTGGGTGGCCGCTCCTGCCGAGGTCGACTCGGGAGGAGCGGCCTTTGCTGTTCCCGGGGGTGCGAAGGGGGCCGCTGACCGCGTCTCCTGCGGGGGTCGCCCCTACGGGGGCCGCTCGTGTGGGGGACGCGCCGGTGGCGGAGCGCTGGGTTGTCCACAGGCCGTTGTCCACAGGGGTGGCAGGGTCGGGCCGGTGTCGGCACAGTGGAAGTCATGCGGGGGTGGTGGCAGGACCTCACCGACCTGGTGCTGCCGGGCGAGTGCGGAGGCTGCGGAGTGCCTCGTACGGTGCTGTGCGCGCGGTGCCGTGCGGCGCTGAGCGGAGCTGCGGTGCACCGGGTGCGGCCGGTGCCGGAGCCGCCCGGGCTGCCCGTGGTGCACGCGGCCGCCCGGTACGCGGACGAGGTCCGGGCGACGCTGCTGGCCCACAAGGAGCGCGGTGCCCTGGCGCTCGCCGGACCGCTCGGGGTGGCGCTGGCGGGAGCCGTGCGGGCGGGGCTCCGGCGCGCCTCTGCTCCGGCGGGGGGCGGGGCGGTGTGGTCGCGGGGCGGCAGGGCTCCTGTGCTGCTCGTGCCGGTGCCGTCCGGGCGGCGCTCCGTGCGGGCCCGGGGGCATGATCCGGCGCGGCGGATCGCGCTCGCGGCCGCGGGTGAGTTGCGGCGGAGGGGACTTCCGGCGCGGGTGGTCGGGGTGCTGCGGCAGCGGCGGACCGTGGCCGACCAGTCGGGGCTCAACTCCCGGCAGCGGCTGGACAATCTCGCGGGCGCTCTGGCGGTGGCTCCCGCAGGGGCGCGGCTGCTCTGCGGGGGGCCGGTCGTCCTCGTCGACGACGTGATGACCACGGGTGCCTCCCTGGCGGAGGCCGCGCGAGCCGTACGGGCGGCCTCGTCCGCGCCCGGGGTCCCGTCCGGGGCGTCGGGGCCGATTCCGAACGCCGTGTGGACTTCGGCCGTGTACGGGGGAGAGACGTGGGAAAGCAGAGAGGAACAGAACGTCGGATCAAGGCGAGAGAGGACGGGCGTGCGGCCCGCCCGGCAGGGAAACGCGGGCGCGGGTGACGCCGGCAGAGTTGTTGACGTGGTGTGCGCGGCAGTGGTCGCGGCATCACCGGACTCTTTCGAAATAAACCGGAACTGACTGAGATCTTGTGTCGTTGCAGGTAACGAGAGGGCCTATTCACCTGAACGGAGGTACGCCGCAGTAGAGGGTGACGACATCCGTCCGGGCGAGATATGTTCAGTTGAGAGGGAAAGCCGCAGGCCACACCTCTCAAAACCGAATGCCGTGCTGCGGGTTTTTCATCATCACTCGCGACGGTGGAGTGGAGATCTCGCTCACGGGGGAGGAGGTGGAAGTCACCGAGTCCGAGGTTCCGGGACTCACCGGAGCCTGGTGCAAAAGGGAGACGCTCCGCACCGAAGCGGAGCGATCCGGGAACGGAGTTCTGCGTGGACATCGTCGTCAAGGGCCGCAAGACCGAGGTGCCCGAGCGGTTCCGGAAGCACGTGGCCGAGAAGCTGAAGCTGGAGAAGATCCAGAAGCTCGATGGCAAGGTGATCAGCCTCGACGTCGAGGTGTCCAAGGAGCCCAACCCCCGGCAGGCCGACCGTTGCGACCGAGTGGAGATCACCCTTCGCTCCCGCGGTCCGGTGATCCGGGCGGAGGCAGCGGCGAGCGATCCGTACGCGGCGCTCGACCTGGCGGCGGAAAAGCTGGAAGCCCGGCTGCGCAGGCAGCACGACAAGCGGTACTCGCGCCGCGGCGCGCGCCGGATCCCGGCCGCCGAGGTCGCCGACCACGTCCCGGGCGTGGCGACGCTCAACGGAAACGGCCTCGTGCCGGCTCCCGAGGAGGAGCCCGAGGCCGTACCCACGAAGAAGATCGGCTCGCTGGAAGTGCAGGGTGACGGCCCCATCGTCGTCCGCGAGAAGACCCACGTCGCAGCACCCATGACCCTCGACCAGGCTCTCTACGAGATGGAACTGGTCGGGCACGACTTCTACCTGTTCGTCGACTCCGAGACCAAGGAACCGAGTGTCGTCTACCGACGGCACGCCTACGACTACGGCGTGATCCACCTCAGCACGGACACGATGGTCACCCAGGCGCACTCCCCGGACGCGGGCGGTGCGCTCGGCGGCTGACCATGCCGGGTGACAGCGGAACAGGTGCCCCTGGAGCGCGTGTGCGCCCCCAGGGGCACCCCCGTGCGACCACTTCGCGCCCCGCTCCGGCACCCCGGTGCCGTCCGGGCATGAAATCATGGTGGCCACGGCCCAACCGGTGGGTCGTTGCTCTGGGTTGGCGATGGCTCAGGACCTCAGGCCACAGCCTTCAGGGGGAGGAACGATGGCGGACAGCTTCGGACCGATGCGTGACGAGGATGCCGACGACGGCGTCGTCGGCATGGGCCCGGACTCGGGGACTCCACGCAAGGAACCGATCAGAGTCCTCGTGGTGGACGACCACGCCCTGTTCCGCCGTGGCCTGGAGATCGTGCTCGCGGCCGAGGAGGACATCCAGGTCATCGGGGAGGCCGGCGACGGCGCCGAGGCCGTCGAGAAGGCCGCCGACCTGCTGCCCGACATCGTCCTGATGGACGTGCGGATGCCCAAGCGGGGCGGGATCGAGGCGTGCACCTCCATCAAGGAGGTGGCACCCAGCGCCAAGATCATCATGCTGACGATCAGCGACGAGGAAGCCGATCTCTACGACGCCATCAAGGCGGGTGCGACCGGCTATCTCCTCAAGGAGATCTCCACGGACGAGGTGGCCACCGCCATTCGCGCGGTGGCCGACGGGCAGTCGCAGATCAGCCCGTCCATGGCGTCGAAACTCCTCACGGAGTTCAAGTCGATGATCCAGCGCACGGACGAGCGCCGGCTGGTGCCCGCGCCGCGCCTGACCGACCGCGAACTGGAAGTTCTGAAGCTGGTCGCCACGGGAATGAACAACCGTGACATCGCCAAGGAGTTGTTCATCTCCGAGAACACCGTGAAGAACCACGTCCGCAACATCCTGGAGAAGCTGCAGCTGCACTCCAGGATGGAAGCGGTGGTGTACGCGATGCGGGAGAAGATCCTCGAGATCCGTTAGGGACCGAATCTCGCCGAACCGGTCTCGCCCAGGGACCCGGCTCGGCCAGAGCCCCCGGTCTCAGCCGAGGAGGCCGGCGAGTTCCTTCGTCAGGGGCTCGCGCAGGTCAGGTGCGTCGACCCGCTCCACGCGGACGGTCGTGCAGTCCACCCAGGTCGCCGCCTCCGCCAGGGCCTGGGCGACCGCCGGCACGGCCTTCGGGCCGTCCAGCGTGACCTGCTTGGCCACCAGCGTGCGGCCCTCGCGGGCCGGGTCCACGCGGCCGACGAGACGCCCGCCGGCCAGCACCGGCATCGCGAAGTAGCCGTACACGCGCTTCTGTTTGGGGACGTAGGCCTCCAAGCGGTGGGTGAAGCCGAAGATCCGCTCCGTGCGCGCCCGCTCCCAGATGAGGGAGTCGAACGGGGACAGGAGCGTGGTGCGGTGGCGGCCGCGCGGCGGCGTCTCAAGGGCCGCGGGGTCGGCCCACGCCGGCTTGCCCCAGCCCTCGACCGAGACCGGGACCAGGCCCGATTCCGCGATCACCGCGTCGACCTGCTCGCCCTTGAGCCGGTGGTAGTCGGCGATGTCCGCGCGGGTGCCGACCCCGAGGGAACGGCCCGCCAGGCCGACCAGACGGCGCAGGCACTCGGTGTCGTCCAGCTCGTCGTGCAGCAGCTCCTTGGGGACGGCGCGCTCGGCGAGGTCGTAGAGGCGCTTCCAGCCTCGGCGCTCCACGCAGACCACCTCGCCGTACATCAGGGCGCGTTCGACGGCGACCTTGGAGCCGGACCAGTCCCACCAGTCGCTCGTCCTCTTCGCGCCGCCCAACTCCGTCGCGGTGAGGGGGCCTTCGGAGCGGAGCTGCTTGATGACCTGGTCGTAGGCGCCGTCGGGGAGCTCGTGGTTCCAATGCGGGCGGTTGCGGTAGGCGCGGCGGCGGAAGGCGAAGTGGGGCCACTCCTCGATGGGGAGGATGCAGGCGGCATGGGACCAGTACTCGAAGGAGTGCGTGTCCTGCCAATAGGCGTCCTCGACCGTCTTGCGGCCCACGGCGCCCAGGCGGGCGTACGGCACGAGTTCGTGGGAGCGGGCCAGGACCGAGATCGTGTCGAGCTGTATCGCGCCCAGGTGGCGGAGGATGCCACGGACGCCGGAGCGGCGGTCGGGCGCGCCGAGGAAGCCCTGGGCGCGGAGCGCGATTCTGCGGGCCTCGTCGGCGGAGAGGTCTGCGATGGGGCGCGGGGTGGTCATGGCCGCAGAGTAGGGGGTGGGACTGACAACGGGGTGTGACCTGCGGGTCTGCCCGGGTGGGCCGGTCAGCGTGCCGGCAGGTACGGCGCCGTCGACGGGAGGCCCATGTCCGAGGGGAGCAGGGAACCCACCCAGATGTCCCGGCGTACCCCCTTGTTGTTCATCGCGGAGCGCAGCGTGCCCTCGATCGTGAAGCCCGCTCGTTCCGCCACCGCGCGGGACGCCCGGTTCCCCACCTCCGCACGCCATTCGACGCGGTCGAGTGCGGCGTGGGTGAAGGCCCAGCGGCAGGCGGCGAGGGCGGCCTCGGTGACATAGCCGTTGGCGCGGTGCTCCTTCACGGCCCAGAAGCCGATCTCGCCCATGCCCAGGGCGCGCAGGGTGATGCCGAGCATGCCCGTCAGTTCCCCGGAGTGCAGGAAGACGCCGAAGGTGAACATGGAGCCGTCCGCCCAGCCGTCGGGGACCAGTTGTTCCGTGAAGCTCCGGGCGTGCTCGCGCAGGTAGGGCGAGGGGATCGTGGTCCACCGCTGGACGTCGGGGTCCTGGCAGGCGTCGTACACCGCGTCGGTCTCCTGGGAGCCGACCGTGCGCAGCAGGAGACGGTCCGTGGTGAGGGTGACGGGGTCCATCGACCGATTCTGCTCGGAGGCCGGTCACGACGCCATGCCTTTGCCGTCAGTGAAAGGGCGGTCACGCGTTGTGCAATTCGGTGGAGAGGTGCGGCACTATCCGAGGGGGCCGCACGTTGTCCCCTTTGAAGCAGACGTGAATCAGAATTGAAGCAGCGGACGGTCGCCGTCACGGCAGGCCCTCCCGGCGCGGTGGGGTCCTCGCATACGATGGCCGTTGCTCAGTAAGTCAAGTGGTAACCGACCGTCCCAGGCCCGACCGGCAAGGAGACCAACCCCCGTGTCCGTCCTCTCGAAGATCATGCGTGCAGGCGAAGGCAAGATCCTGCGCAGGCTGCACCGCATCGCGGACCAGGTCAACTCCATCGAAGAGGACTTCGTCGACCTCTCCGACGCCGAGCTGCGCGCCCTCACCGATGAGTACAAGCAGCGCTACGCCGACGGCGAGACCCTGGACGACCTGCTGCCCGAAGCGTTCGCCACCGTCCGCGAGGCCGCCAAGCGCGTCCTCGGCCAGCGTCACTACGACGTGCAGATGATGGGTGGCGCGGCCCTGCACATGGGCTACGTGGCCGAGATGAAGACCGGTGAGGGCAAGACCCTCGTCGGCACCCTGCCGGCGTACCTGAACGCCCTGTCCGGCAAGGGCGTCCACATCATCACGGTCAACGACTACCTGGCCGAGCGCGACTCCGAGATGATGGGCCGCGTCCACCGGTTCCTGGGCCTCGAGGTCGGCTGCATCCTCGCCAACATGACGCCGGCTCAGCGCCGCGAGCAGTACGCCTGCGACATCACGTACGGCACGAACAACGAGTTCGGCTTCGACTACCTGCGCGACAACATGGCGTGGTCCCAGGACGAGCTCGTCCAGCGGGGCCACAACTTCGCCATCGTCGACGAGGTCGACTCCATCCTCATCGACGAGGCCCGTACGCCGCTGATCATCTCCGGCCCGGCCGACCAGGCCACCAAGTGGTACGGGGACTTCGCCAAGCTGGTCAAGCGCCTCAAGCGCGGCGAGGCCGGCCAGCCGCTCAAGGGTCTCGAGGAGACCGGCGACTACGACGTCGACGAGAAGAAGCGCACGGTCGCCATCCACGAGTCCGGTGTCGCCAAGGTCGAGGACTGGCTGGGCATCGACAACCTCTACGAGTCGGTGAACACCCCTCTGGTGGGCTACCTGAACAACGCCATCAAGGCCAAGGAGCTCTTCAAGAAGGACAAGGACTACGTCATCATCGACGACGAGGTCATGATCGTCGACGAGCACACCGGACGTATCCTCGCGGGCCGCCGCTACAACGAGGGAATGCACCAGGCGATCGAGGCCAAGGAAGCGGTGCCGATCAAGGACGAGAACCAGACGCTCGCCACGATCACCCTTCAGAACTTCTTCCGCCTCTACAAGCGCCACGACCACAACGACAAGGAACAGCCCGGCCTCTGCGGCATGACCGGTACGGCCATGACCGAGGCCGCCGAGTTCCACCAGATCTACAAGCTCGGCGTGGTGCCCATCCCGACGAACCGGCCGATGGTCCGCAAGGACCAGTCGGACCTGATCTACCGGACCGAGGTCGCCAAGTTCGAGGCGGTCGTCGACGACATCGAGGAGAAGCACCGCAAGGGCCAGCCGATCCTCGTCGGCACGACCTCCGTCGAGAAGTCCGAGTACCTTTCGCAGCAGCTCAGCAAGCGCGGCATCCAGCACGAGGTGCTCAACGCCAAGCAGCACGACCGGGAGGCGACGATCGTCGCCCAGGCCGGCCGCAAGGGCGCCGTCACCGTGGCCACCAACATGGCCGGCCGTGGTACGGACATCAAGCTCGGCGGCAGCCCGGACGACCTCGCCGAGGCGGAGCTGCGCCAGCGCGGCCTCGACCCCGAGGAGCACATCGAGGAGTGGGCGCACGCCCTGCCCGAGGCTCTCGAGCGGGCCGAGAAGGCCGTCCAGAACGAGAAGGACGAGGTCGAGAAGCTCGGCGGGCTCTACGTGCTGGGCACCGAGCGGCACGAGTCGCGGCGCATCGACAACCAGCTGCGCGGTCGTTCCGGCCGACAGGGCGACCCGGGTGAGTCCCGCTTCTACCTCTCCCTCGGCGATGACCTGATGCGCCTGTTCAAGGCCCAGATGGTCGAGCGCGTGATGTCGATGGCGAACGTCCCGGACGACGTGCCGATCGAGAACAAGATGGTCACGCGCGCGATCGCCTCCGCCCAGTCGCAGGTCGAGCAGCAGAACTTTGAAACCCGTAAGAACGTTCTGAAGTACGACGAGGTCCTCAACCGCCAGCGCGAGGTCATCTACGGCGAGCGGCGCCGCGTCCTGGAGGGCGAGGACCTGCACGAGCAGGTGCAGCACTTCATGGACGACACCATCGACGCCTACGTCCAGGCCGAGACCGCCGAGGGCTTCCCCGAGGACTGGGACCTCGACCGGCTGTGGGGCGCCTTCAAGCAGCTCTACCCGTGCAACGTCACCGTCGAGGAGCTGGAGGAGGCGGCCGGCGACCGTGCCGGGCTGACCGCCGAGTTCATCGGCGACTCCATCAAGGACGACATCCACGACCAGTACGCGGCGCGTGAGGCGCAGCTCGGCTCCGAGATCATGCGCGAGCTGGAGCGCCGGGTCGTGCTGTCGGTCCTGGACCGCAAGTGGCGCGAGCACCTCTACGAGATGGACTACCTCCAGGAGGGCATCGGTCTGCGCGCCATGGCGCAGAAGGACCCGCTGGTCGAGTACCAGCGCGAGGGCTTCGACATGTTCACCGCCATGATGGAGGGCATCAAGGAGGAGTCCGTCGGCTACCTGTTCAACCTGGAGGTCCAGGTCGAGCAGCAGGTCGAGGAGGTCCCGGTGGAGGACACCAAGCCGGTGGCCGACCTCGAGAAGCAGGACGCGGTGCCGGCGCAGGCGGGCTCCCGGCCGGAGATCCGCGCCAAGGGGCTCGACGTCCCGCAGCGGCGCAACCTGCACTTCTCCGCGCCGACGGTCGACGGTGAGGGCGGCACCATCGAGGGTGACTTCACCGAGGACGGCGAGCCGGTGCGCTCCGAGGCCGACGGCCTGACGCGTGCGGAGCGGCGCAAGCAGTCGCGGAGCCGGGGGCGTCGCAAGAAGTGACGGTTGCCGAGGCGCCGTAGCCGGCTTGAGGGGCCGGACACCTGAGGGTGTCCGGCCCCTCGGTTTTGTGCGCCTCAGTCGGACTCCGGGCGGGGCGGGCGGGGGCCGAGTTCCACCGCCGTGCAGCGCCAGCGGAGGTCCTGGCCGAGTTCCAGGCGGAAGGCCATGGCGCGCAGCCGGTCGCCGGCGCCGACGCGTGCGAAGGCCTCGATGGCGCCCGGCCGGGGTTCGAAGTAGCCGATGTCGCGTACGATGGGGCGGGCGCCGCGGGTGCGCAGGGGGCCGCGTTCGGCCAGCCAGGCCAGTTCGTCGTAGGCGCGGCCGCGGGTGTGGCGGAGCATCGAGTGGACGGGGCGGTGGCCGCTCAGGACGGCGACGAGGAGGTCGGCGAACACGTCGGTGGGCAGAGGCTGGGGGATCGCCGCGTGCCGGGGCCCTTGAGCCGGGACGCGCGGGGCGGCTTCGGTGGAGGTGGAGGCCGGGGCGGCGAGGTCCGTGCCCGGCGCCCGGGTGGCGGCTGTCTCCGGGGCCCTGCGGGGGGCTGTGCGGGTCGGGGCGAGGGTCGGTGGGCGAGTGTCCGCCGGGCGGGTGCGGGAGGCCCTGGCGCGAGCGGAGGCGGGTGGACGACCGCCCGCAGCCGAAGGCCGGGAGCGCCCGCTGCCGGGGGAACGCGGGGGTGCGGCAGCGGCGGGGGCGGGCGCGGCGGATCCGGGGCCGGCGGGGGTGCGGGGTGTGGTGCTTGGAGCTCGGCGCGGCGCTGCGCTGTAGGGGGTGCGGGGTGGGGTGCGGGGTGTGCGGTTCGCGGGGGTGTGGGGGGCTGTGCGGGCCAGGGCGTCGGGTGCGGTGCTGTCGAGAGCGGCGGGTGCGGTGCGCGTGGAGGTGCCGGGTGCGGTGCTCGTAGATCGGTGGGGCGCTGCGGTGTCGGGGGTGCGGGGTGTGGGGTCCGCCGGAGGTCGCGGGGTGGCGGTGTCGGCGGGCACGCGGGGTGTGGTGCTCGTAGATCGGTGGGGCGCTGCGGTGCCGGGGGCGGGCGAGGTGGTGCCGGGGGCTGTGCTGCCGCGGGAGGCGGACGTCGGGGAGTGAGACGTCGGGCGGTGTTGGGTCCTGGTCATGACCTTGTGCATGGGGGTCCCCGTTTCGTGGGCCCGGTTGATACCGGGGAGTAACTTCGGGTTGGTGATCTTGTACGGGGCCGACGGGGGCTGGAGCAAGGAAGCGGGAACCTGGTTCGCGGGCGCCGGAACCTTCACCTATCCGGGTGATGTCGGGGGCGTGGAGCCCGAGATCGCGGAGGTGTGCCGGGTGAATTCCGGGCCTGGGGTGGACGCGTCCGGCGCCCAGGGCCGGGACTCGAAAGGGGACGCCCCGCACGTATCCTGAAGGCCCTCCGGGAGCTCTCCGGAGCTCTCCTGATCCCTCTGACCACGACCATGACCACGAAAGCGGCCAGCCATGCGTGTCTATGTGCCCCTGACCCTCCCCGGTCTCGCCGAGGCGTACAAGACGGGTGAGCTGGGAGCCGGCGGGTTCGTCGCCTTCACCGTGACGCCAGGGCTGCGCGACTGGTACGCCTCCGACGACATCGAGGAACTGGAGTACGCGGCGCTCGGCCGGGCCGCGCTGGCCTCACTGCGCCTGCTGGCGGCTGAGCCCGAGGCCCCGCGGCGCCGGATCGTGATCGCTGTGGACGTGCCCGACCGGGCCACGAGCGCGGATCACGACCCGGCGGAGCCGGGGGAGGTGCGGGTCGCGGGGCCGGTGCCGTTGGGCAAGGCCGCGTCCGTGCACGTCGACGCGGCGGACGCGCAGGCCGGGGTGACGGCGGCCGCCGAGGCGCTGCCGGCGGCGGACCGCGGGGACGACGACGCGCAGTCCGTCGTGGACGGCGCCGAGGACCACGAGCTGCTGTGGTTCGCCACGCAGGAGATCGCGAACCTGGTGGGCCACGGAGGCTGAACCGGCCGCGGGGGGCGCGTTGAGGTGCCGTTCTCTTGATTGTCAGTGCGGGCGGGTACGTTTTTGGGCATGGGGATGAAGACGGGCGCGCACATTGTCTGGGATTGGAACGGGACGCTGTTCCACGACATCGACGCGATCATCGGGGCGACGAACGCGGCCTTCGCCGAGCTGGGGCTGGAGCCGCTGACGCTGGAGAAGTACCGGGAGCTGTACTGCGTACCGGTGCCGAAGTTCTATGAGCGGCTGATGGGGCGGCTGCCGACCGAGGCCGAGTGGGAGGCCATGGACGACATCTTCCACCGGTACTACGCCGAGCACCGGACGGCGTGCGGGCTGACGGTGGGGGCCGTGGAGCTGCTGGCCGGGTGGTGCTCCGCGGGGCGCAGCCAGTCGATCCTGAGCATGTACGTGCACGAGGAGCTGGTTCCGCTGGTGCGCGGGTTCGGCATCGAGCCGCATTTCATACGGGTGGACGGGCGGACCGGGCCGTCGGGGGGCAGCAAGGCCGAGCACATGGTGCGGCACCTCGCGTCGCTGAGCGGCGTGGCGCCGGAGCGGACCGTGGTGATCGGGGACGCGGCGGACGACGCGGTGGCCGCGCTGCATGTGGGAGCCCGGGCCGTGCTGTACACCGGCGGGTCGCACAGTCGGGTGAGTCTGGAAACCGTCGGCGTTCCTGTCGTGGACACGCTTGAGGAAGCGGTTGCCGAGGCGGAGCGGCTCGCGGCCTGACGGGCGCACCTGACCGAAACCGGTAGCGACACTGTGCAGAACGTCAAACTTCCAGGGCTGGTTTTGTACACATACGGCTCATGACGGAGCCCCTGTAAGGAGCGATAGCCTTGGTGGCGTGATCAGCGCGATAGTTCGCGGGGACGTCGTCGTCCCTGCCCTGCGCCCGGAGAGCACGGACGACATCCGTGACCGGGCGGCGGTCGCTGGTCTTCGCGGGCGGGACGTGACATCGAAGGCTCCCGGGACCCCGAGCATCACCTGGATTCGGGCGTCGCAGAGAGCAGCGTCACACCGGTGGAGCAGCTCAAGAATGGCTCAGACACCCCCGCTCATCTCACCTTGCGGCATAGCGTCGGAACAGACCGGATACCCCGTGTCACGACGTGAGGTCGTAAGCGCAGAGGCCGTACTTCCTTCTACGTCACGCAACGGCGCGCGACAGGAGCCAGAGGACAATGCAGACCAAGCTGGACGAAGCCAAGGCCGAGTTGCTCGAGAGGGCCGCCCGGGTAGCTGAGAACAGCCCGGTCGGGGGGCACCTACCGACCGGGTCGACGGGCGAGGAGACCCCAGACGCCCAGAAGGCCCCGGACCGCGAGACCCTCCTGACGTTCCTCCAGCGTTACTACCTGCACACGGCCCCGGAGGACCTCACCGACCGCGATCCGGTCGATGTCTTCGGAGCTGCCGTATCGCACTACCGGCTGGCCGAGAACCGCCCCCAGGGCACGGCGAACGTGCGGGTGCACACCCCTACCGTCGAAGAGAACGGGTGGACCTGCAGCCACTCCGTGGTCGAGGTCGTCACCGACGACATGCCCTTCCTCGTCGACTCCGTCACCAATGAGCTGACGCGTCAGGGGCGCGGGATCCACGTCGTCATCCACCCCCAGTTCGTGGTGCGGCGCGATGTCACCGGCAAGCTCATCGAGGTCCTGTCGACCCCGCCCACCGGCGACCTTCCGCACGACGCGCACGTCGAGTCCTGGATCCACGTCGAGATCGACCGCGAGACCGACCGGGCCGATCTGAAGCAGATCACCGCCGACTTGCTGCGTGTGCTGTCCGACGCGCGTGAG
Organism: Streptomyces massasporeus; assembly: GCF_014648995.1. Taxonomy (GTDB): domain Bacteria; phylum Actinomycetota; class Actinomycetes; order Streptomycetales; family Streptomycetaceae; genus Streptomyces; species Streptomyces massasporeus. The sequence continues at coordinate 23,900 of NZ_BMSE01000002.1, forward strand.
GCCGTCGAGGACTGGGGCAAGATGCGCGAGGCGGCGATCCGGCTGGCGGAGGGGCTGCCGGACGAGCCCATCCCCGCCGACCTGCCCGGCCCCCAGGTCGAAGAGGCCCGCGAGCTGCTGCGCTGGCTGGCCGACGACCACTTCACCTTCCTCGGCTACCGCGAGTACCAGCTCCGCGAAGACGACTCGCTGGCCGCCGTGCCCGGCACCGGGCTCGGCATACTGCGCGCGGACCCGCACCACGCGGCCGAGGAGAGCCACCCGGTCAGCCCCTCGTTCGAGCGGCTGCCCGCCGATGCCCGGGCCAAGGCGCGCGAGCACAAGCTGCTCGTGCTGACCAAGGCGAACAGCCGGGCGACCGTGCACCGGCCGTCGTACCTGGACTACATCGGCGTCAAGAAGTTCGACGCCGACGGCAACGTCATCGGCGAGCGCCGGTTCCTCGGGCTGTTCTCCTCCGCCGCCTACACCGAGTCCGTGCGCCGGGTCCCGGTCATCCGGCGCAAGGTCGAGGAGGTCCTGGAGAAGGCGGGATTCTCGCCCAACAGCCACGACGGCCGCGACCTGACGCAGATCCTGGAGACGTACCCGCGCGACGAGCTCTTCCAGACCCCGGCCGACGAGCTGCGGGCCATCGTCACCTCCGTGCTCTACCTCCAGGAGCGCAGGCGCCTCAGGCTCTACCTGCGCCAGGACGAGTACGGGCGCTACTACTCGGCCCTCGTCTACCTCCCGCGCGACCGCTACACCACGGCCGTCCGCCTGCGGATCATCGAGATCCTGAAGGAGGAGCTGGGCGGCATCAGCGTCGACTTCACCGCCTGGAACACCGAGTCGATCCTGTCCCGGCTGCACTTCGTGGTCCGGGTCCCGCAGGGCACCGAACTGCCGGAGCTGTCCGACTCCGACAAGGAGCGCATCGAGGCCCGGCTGGTGGAGGCCGCCCGCTCCTGGGAGGACGCCTTCGCCGAGGCGCTCAACGCCGAGCTCGGCGAGGAGCACGCGGCCGAGGCGATGCGCCGCTACGCGCACGCCTTCCCCGAGGGCTACAAGGCCGACCACAACCCGCGCGCCGCGGTCGCCGACCTCGTCCACCTCGAGCAGCTGAACAGCGAGGCGGACAAGGACTTCGCGCTCAGCCTCTACGAGCCGGTGGGCGCCGCCCCCGAGGAGCGCCGCTTCAAGATCTACCGCACGGGCGACGCGATCTCCCTCTCTGCCGTCCTGCCGGTCCTCAACCGGCTCGGTGTCGAGGTCGTCGACGAGCGGCCGTACGAACTGCGCTGCTCGGACCGCAGCGTGGCCTGGATCTACGACTTCGGTCTGCGCATGCCCCGCGCCAACGGCGGCGGCGACTACTTCGGCGACGACGCCCGCGAGCGCTTCCAGGACGCCTTCTCCGCCACCTGGACCGGCAAGGCGGAGAACGACGGCTTCAACGCCCTCGTGCTGAGCGCCGGGCTGACCTGGCGCCAGGCGGTGGTCCTGCGGGCGTACGCCAAGTACCTGCGCCAGGCCGCGTCGACGTTCAGCCAGGACTACATGGAGGACACCCTCCGCAACAACGTCCACACCACCCGCCTGCTCGTCTCCCTGTTCGAGGCGCGGATGTCGCCCGACCGGCAGCGCGCGGGGCACGAGATCGTGGACGCGCTGCTGGAGGAGGTCGACGCGGCCCTCGACCAGGTGGCCTCGCTCGACGAGGACCGGATCCTCAGGTCCTTCCTGACGGTCATCAAGGCGACGCTGCGGACCAACTTCTTCCAGGAGGCCGCGGGCGGCAAGCCGCACGACTACGTCTCCATGAAGTTCGACCCGCAGGCCATCCCCGACCTGCCGGCACCCCGCCCGGCGTTCGAGATCTGGGTGTACTCGCCGCGCGTCGAGGGCGTGCACCTGCGCTTCGGCAAGGTCGCGCGCGGTGGCCTGCGCTGGTCCGACCGGCGTGAGGACTTCCGCACCGAGATCCTCGGCCTGGTCAAGGCGCAGATGGTCAAGAACACCGTCATCGTGCCGGTGGGCGCCAAGGGCGGCTTCGTCGCCAAGCAGCTGCCCGACCCGTCCGTGGACCGGGACGCGTGGCTCGCCGAGGGCGTCGCCAGCTACAAGACGTTCATCTCGGCCCTGCTCGACATCACCGACAACATGGTCGCCGGCGAGGTCGTGCCCCCGGCGGACGTCGTCCGGCACGACGAGGACGACACCTACCTCGTCGTCGCCGCCGACAAGGGCACCGCGACCTTCTCCGACATCGCCAACGGGGTCGCCGAGAACTACAACTTCTGGCTCGGTGACGCCTTCGCCTCCGGCGGCTCCGCCGGCTACGACCACAAGGGCATGGGCATCACCGCCCGCGGCGCCTGGGAGTCCGTCAAGCGGCACTTCCGCGACATGGGCGTCGACACCCAGACCGAGGACTTCACGGTCGTCGGCATCGGCGACATGTCCGGTGACGTGTTCGGCAACGGCATGCTGCTCTCCGAGCACATCCGCCTGGTGGCCGCCTTCGACCACCGGCACATCTTCATCGACCCGAACCCGGACGCCGCCACCTCCTACGCCGAGCGCCGCCGCCTGTTCGAGCTGCCCCGCTCCAGCTGGGAGGACTACGACAAGGACCTGCTGTCGGCCGGCGGCGGCATCTTCCCGCGCACGGCCAAGGCGATCCCGGTCAACGCGCACATCCGCGAGGCCCTCGGCATCGAGGCCAAGGTCACCAAGCTGACCCCGGCCGACCTGATGAAGGCGATCCTGCACGCGCCGGTGGACCTGCTGTGGAACGGCGGCATCGGCACGTACGTCAAGTCCTCCACCGAGTCCAACGCGGATGTCGGCGACAAGGCCAACGACGCCATCCGCGTCAACGGCGAGGACCTGCGCGTCAAGGTCGTCGGAGAGGGCGGCAACCTCGGCCTGACCCAGCTCGGCCGGATCGAGTTCGCGCTGCAGGGCGGCCGGATCAACACCGACGCCATCGACAACAGCGCGGGCGTGGACACCTCCGACCACGAGGTGAACATCAAGATCCTGCTCAACGGCCTGGTCCGGGACGGTGACATGACCGTCAAGCAGCGCAACAAGCTGCTCGCCGAGATGACCGACGAGGTCGGCCACCTGGTGCTGCGCAACAACTACGCGCAGAACACGGCGATCGCCAACGCCCTCGCCCAGTCCAGCGCCATGCTCCACGCCCAGCAGCGCTTCATGAAGCACCTGGTCAGGGAGGGTCATCTCGACCGGGCGCTGGAGTTCCTGCCCACCGACCGGCAGATCCGCGAGCGGCTCGCCCAGGGGCAGGGCCTGACCGGCCCGGAGACGGCCGTGCTGCTGGCGTACACGAAGATCACGGTCGCCGAGGAGCTGCTGCACACCTCGCTGCCGGACGACCCGTACCTGAGCACCCTGCTGCACGCGTACTTCCCGACCGAGCTGCGCGAGCAGTTCCCCGAGCACCTCGTCTGCCACCCGCTGCGCCGTGAGATCACCACGACCGTGCTGGTCAACGACACGGTGAACACGGGCGGTACGACGTATCTGCACCGGCTGCGCGAGGAGACCGGCGCGTCGCTGGAGGAGATCGTGCGGGCGCAGACCGCGGCCCGGGCGATCTTCCGCCAGTCCCCGGTGTGGGACGGGGTCGAAGCACTCGACAACAAGGTCGAGGCCGAGGTCCAGACCCGCATCCGGCTGCACGCCCGCCGCCTGGTGGAGCGCGGCACGCGCTGGCTGCTCAACAACCGGCCGCAGCCGCTGCAGCTGGCCGAGACCGTCGACTTCTTCGCCGACCGCGTCGAGCAGGTCTGGTCGCAGCTGCCCAAGCTGCTGCGCGGCGCCGACCAGGAGTGGTACGGGAAGATCTACGACGAACTGACGGGCGTCGGCGTCCCGGACGAACTCGCCACCCGGGTGGCGGGCTTCTCCTCGGCCTTCCCGACGCTCGACATCGTCTCGATCGCCGACCGCATGGACCGGGAACCGCTGGACGTCGCCGAGGTCTACTACGACCTCGCCGACCGGCTGCGCATCACCCAGCTCATGGACCGCATCTCCGAGCTGCCCCGCACCGACCGCTGGCAGTCCATGGCCCGTGCGGCGATCCGCGAGGACCTGTACGCGGCGCACGCGGCGGTGACCGCCGACGTCCTGGCCGTGGGTGACGGCACCTCGACGCCCGAGCAGCGCTACAAGGCGTGGGAGCAGAAGAACGCGGCGATCCTCGGCCGGGCCCGCGCCACGCTGGAGGAGATCCAGAGCTCCGAGTCGTTCGACCTCGCCAACCTGTCGGTGGCGATGCGCACGATGAGGACGCTGCTGCGCACGCACTCGTAGCGGCGGGACGTACGGCGTGACAGGCGCCCCGGGCCGGAATCGGCCCGGGGCGCCTGTTCTTGGGCCGCTTCGGCGTCTACCGGACCTGGGTGTTCCAGCACGAGGAGCTGGCCGCCCGGGGCCGGGACGCGGGGCTACTTGAGCGCGCTCGCCACCAGCCGCACGGCCCTCTTCACCCTCGGGCGGGCCAGTCTGCGGGCCGTCGGGCGGATCAGCTTCGCCGTGACCCCCACCGGCTCCCAGCGGACCTGGAGGCGGCCCGGGGCGTGGCCCTCCGGTTCCACCGTCAGGTGGTGGGAGGGGACGCGGGTCGTCAGGGTGGGGAAGGTCAGGGGGGCCAGGAGCAGGCCCGTGTGGGAGAGGCCCTGGTGCTGGAGGCGGAGCAGCGGGTGGCGGATGCCCGCGAACCCGTGGAGGGGGAGCGAGGCCGCCCCGAGGTCCAGGTGGGCGTGGCCCTCGAAGAGGCCGGGACGCACGGGGGAGAGGCGGAAGTGGACGCGTAGGCGGCGGCCGCCCGGGGCGATGAGAAGCGTCGCCCGTTGCGGGCCCACGGGGAGGCGCAGCGCCGGGTCGTAGGTGCGGATCGCGAGGTCGATCGAGGCGCCCGGGCCCCGGGTGATCTCCGTGATCTCGTGGCGGAACTGGGCGCTCGGGAAGGGGCGGGTCTCCAACTCCAGGTCGGAGATGTCCAGTTCCCGGCGTGCCCATTCCGACTCGGGGACTCGGTCCCCCCAGTAGGTGCGGCCTTCCGCGTCGGCGGTCACGCGCCTCGGGCCCACTCCGTGGCCGAGGCCTCGGGCTGCCAGGCGGGCCTCCGGCAGCCGGCGGTCGCGGATCAGCTGGACGACGACGCGTTCGGCGCGCGGGAGACGCGCGAACGCACCCGGCGTGAGCGTGTCGAGGTAGGGGGTGACGATGTCCGCGAAGGACGTCAGCCAGGCGTCGTCCCGGTAGGGCAGGTCACCGGCGTACATCCGGAAGTCGTGCTTGAGGAACTTGTGGTCCTTGTCCTCGCGCAGCGACTCGTGCCCGCTCTCGGACAGGAACGCGTCGATGAGGTGCTGGACGTGGACGCGGTCCCGGACGTTGGCCAGCTTGTGCCGCTGGTTGGATATCGAGGCCGTCTCGGAGGCCGCGAAGGGCGCCACATACCAGCGGTAGACCGGCTCCGGAATGATCGTGAAGGTCTTGGCCAGGCAGTACGCCTGCGCCGAGAACAGCTGGTCCTCGTAGTGGATGCCCTCGGGGAAGCGCAGGTCGTGCCGGTCGAGGAAGGCGCGGGCGTACATCTTGCTGGTGGACAGGTGCTCGAAGAACAGCCGCGGGTCGGCCTCGATGCCGTCGAGGGTGCGGCGCTCGGCGACCAGGTGCGGCATCCACGTCGAGCGGCGGCCGTTGTCCACGCGGACCCGTTGCACTGCTCCCATCGCGAAGTCGATCTCGCGTTCGCGGTGCGCGGCGAGCAGCAGTTCCACGGCGTTGTCGGGGAGTTCGTCGTCACTGTCGAGGAACATCAGGAACGGCGCCCGCGCGAGCTGCAGGGCGCGGTTGCGCGGGGCGCTGCAGCCGCCGCTGTTCCGCTCCAGGCGCAGATGGCGGATGCGGGGGTCCTGGGCCGCGAGCCGCTGAGCCACGGCCGGAGTCGCGTCCGTGGAGTGGTCGTCACTGATGACGATCTCGAGGTTGGCGTGGGTCTGGCGGCGGACCGATTCGACCGCGCGGGTGAGCCGTTCGGCGTCGTTGTAGACGATGACCGTCACGGTGACGTCGGGGGTGCTCATGCGGTCGCCTCCTGTGGGGTCGGGGCCGGAGTGCGTTCCTCGATCGGCAGCACGGGCGGTAGGTCCCGTCCGTCCTGGCCGAGGAAGACCCGGCGGACGACGCGTTCGGCGGCGCGTCCGTCGTCGTACTCGCAGAACCGGCGCCGGAAGACGGCCCGGGTCTTCGCCGCGCCCTCGTCGCGCCAGGCCTCGGTGGTGAGGATCTCCGTCAGTTCCTGCTGGGTGCGGGCGACCGGGCCCGGGGCCTCCGCCATGAGGTCGAAGTACACGCCGCGGGTCGTGCGGTACGTCTCCCAGTCGTCGGCGTGGATCACGATCGGCCGGTCGAGGTTGGCGTAGTCGAACATGATCGAGGAGTAGTCCGTGACCAGGACGTCCGCCGCCAGGCACAGTTCCTCGACCGGGTCGTAGGAGGAGACGTCGATGATCCGGCCGGTGCGGCGCAGGTTCGTGAGCGGGGTGGCGGCGCCGCCGTAGAAGTAGTGACCGCGCACGAGCAGGACCGTGTCCTCGCCCAGGCGGTCGGAGAGGGCGGCGAGGTCCAGGCGCGGGGTCCAGCCGGCCTCGTAGTCGCGGTGGGTGGGCGCGTAGAGGACGGCACGGCGGCCCGGGGTGATGCCGAGGCGGTCGCGGACCCTGCGGATGTCGCCGGCGCCGGCCGTGTAGTACACGTCGTTGCGCGGATAGCCGTGGTCCAGGGAGACGTAACGCGACGGGTACGCCCGCTCCCACATGCGGGTGGTGTGGCTGTTGGCGGAGACGCTGAAGTCCCACTTGTCGATGCGCTCCAGCAGCGCCGGGAAGTCCAGGCCCTGCGCGGCGGCCGGGAACGCCACCTGGTCGATGCCCATGCGCTTCAGGGGCGTGCCGTGGTGGGTCTGGACGTGGATCGCGTCCGGGCGTTTGACCACCGCGTTCGGGAAGTTGACGTTGTTGACGAGGTACTTGGCGGTCGCCAGCGCCTCCCAGTAGCGGCGGCTGCCGGGCACGACGTGGTCGGTGCCGGGCGGCAGGAGGGCCGCGTTCTCCTCAGTGACCACCCACACCGCGTGGATCTGCGGGGCCAGTTCGGCGAGCTTGGCGGCGATCGCGGCGGGATTGCAGGCGACGCCGCGGTTCCAGTACGCCGAGAACACGGCGAGATGCGGATTGACGGGGCGGCCGAGCGCCCTGCGGTACTGGTGGTCGCGGAGCTTGGCGCCGGCCTGGCGCTTGCGGGTCCGCAGGGCCGACTTGGCGGTGCGGCGGGTGCGGTTGACGGCCTGGAAGGCGCGGTACTTCGCGTAGGCGCCCTCCTCCAGGAGGGAGCGGCGGACGCCTTCGAGCCCGGCCGGACGGCGGTGGTTCTCGGGGCGGCGGCGCAGGGCGGCCAGGGACGCCCGGCGGAAGAACTCCCGCGCGACCTCCTCCGGCATGCCACCGCGCGCGAAGGTGCGCAGGCAGTCGCGGACCATGAGGTCGTAGAGCACGGTGTGCGCGGCGCGCCGGTCGCGGGTGAGGTCGAGGAGCGACTCGTAGCGCTCGACGAGGCCGTAGCGCTGCTCGGGCGTGACCGGGGGCAGGCTCGCGGGGCGCAGCCGGCGGTCCTCGTAGGCGACGTGCGGCAGGCAGGCGACGCGGTCGGCGAGCAGCAGGGCGGCCAGGGCGGCGTACGGCTCGTCGTCGGCGCTGAGCCGCGACTCGTGCGCCCGCCAGAAGTCCGCGCGCAGGACCCGGGTGCCGAGCAGCGGGGTCAGCCGCAGCAGCGGGGCGCAGTCGTCGAGGGTGACGTCGGCGCGGCCCGCCCGGGCGAGGATCGAGCCGTCCGGGGAGGGCATGCCGGAGGTGTGCCAGGTGCTGCGGACGTGGTCCAGGAGGAGGACGTCGACCTCACCGGGGAGTTCGGCGACCCGTTCGGCGACTGTGCGCGGGGTGCCGGCGGGCAGGCCGTCCTTGGCGTGGACGAAGTGCAGCCAGCGGCCGGAGGCCCGGGCCGCGCCCGCCGCCCGGGCCGCCGCGTCGCCCGTGCCGTCCGGCAACGGCACGACCTGCACGTCGGGGGCGTGCCGCTCGGCCGTCTCCCGGGCCCAGTCGCCGACCGCCGCCACGATCACCTCGGCGTCCGGGAGGGAGTGGGCGGCGAGGGAGTCGAGGAGTTCCGTCAGATGGTCCTGAACGTTCGGCCCGTGGACGACGACGCTGAGCTCGGCCATCGGGGACCCCCTCTCGCAGCTGCACCGTATGCGGTCATGCTGCCATCAATGAGACAAAAGGGCCGACCGGGTGGGCCTCACGAGGGAACGGCCGCCCTTACAAGGGAACGGCCGCCCTTACGAGGGGACGCCGGCCTTACGAGGGGACGCCGGCCTTCACGACGAGACGGCGACCTTCGGCCTGGCTTTCGGCTTCGGCTTGTCCGCCTTGTCGCCGGTGAACGCCTCGTACTCCTTGAGGACGTCCTCCGTCGGCCCGTCCATGCGCAGCTCGCCGCGCTCCAGCCACAGCACCCGGTCGCAGGTGTCGCGGATCGACTTGTTGTTGTGGCTGACCAGGAACACCGTGCCCGCGTGCTTGCGCAGCTCGCGGATGCGCTCCTCGGAGCGCTTCTGGAAGGAGCGGTCGCCGGTGGCCAGCGCCTCGTCGATCAGCAGGACGTCGTGGTCCTTGGCGGCGGCGATGGAGAACCGCAGGCGGGCCGCCATGCCGGAGGAGTACGTCCGCATCGGCAGGGTGATGAAGTCGCCCTTCTCGTTGATGCCCGAGAAGTCGACGATCTCCTGGTAGCGGTCCTTGATCTGTTCGCGGGACATGCCCATGGCCAGGCCGCCGAGGTGCACGTTGCGCTCGCCGGTCAGGTCGTTCATCAGGGCGGCGTTGACGCCGAGCAGAGAGGGCTGACCGTCGGTGTAGATACGGCCGTTCTCCACGGGGAGGAGCCCGGCGACGGCCTTCAGCAGGGTCGATTTTCCGGAGCCGTTGGTGCCGATCAGGCCGATCGCCTCGCCCCGGTAGGCGACGAAGGACACGTTCCTCACCGCGTGCACCCGGCGCACGCCCGATGCCTTCTCGGTCTGCTTGCGGCGCACGATGCGGTTGAGGGCGGCGGTCGCGGAGCCGCGTCCGGCGCCGGTGCCGTTGACGCGGTAGACGATGTCGACGCCGTCGGCGACGACGGTGGGGATCTTCTCGTTCGGGTGCTCAGCCACGGCCGTACGTCTCCTCAGCCTTCCAGAAGTAGATGAAGCCGCCGACCCCGGCGATCAGTGCCCAGGCGGTGGCGATCGCCCACACGTGGGCGGGGAGCTGGCTCGCGTGGAAGCTGTCGATCAGGGCGAAGCGCATCAGGTCGATGTAGACGGCGGCCGGGTTGGCCGCCAGCGCGATCTTCACCGCGTGGGGCAGGCTGTCGTTCTCCGCCAGCTTGTCGATGCTCCACATGACGCCCGAGACGTACATCCAGGTGCGCAGCACGAACGGCATCAGCTGGGCGATATCGGGGGTCTTGGCACCCATCCGGGCCATGACCATGGAGACGCCCGCGTTGAACGTGAACTGCAGGAACAGGGCCGGGAGCGCCAGCAACCAGGACACGCCGACCGGCACGCCGAAGCAGAGCAGGATGACGACCAGCGCGCCCATCGAGAACAGCAGCTGCTGGAGCTGCTGGAGGCAGAAGGAGATCGGCAGCGCGGCGCGCGGGAAGTGCAGGGCGCGCACCAGGCCGAGGTTGCCGGAGATGGCGCGGGTGCCCGCCATGATCGAGCTCTGCGTGAACGTCCAGATGAACACGCCCGTGACCAGGAACGGGATGTAGTCCGGCACGCCGTGCTTGGTGCCGAGCAGCACGCCGAAGATGAAGTAGTAGACCGCCGCGTTCAGCAGCGGGGTCATCACCTGCCAGACCTGGCCGAGCTTCGCCTGGCTGTACTGGGCGGTGAGCTTGGCGGTGGCGAACGCGGTGATGAAGTGGCGGCGGGCCCACAGCTGGCGGACGTACTCGGGCAGGGAGGGCCGGGCGCCGCTGACCGAGAGGCCGTGGCGGGCGGCGAGGGCCGTGAGGTCGTCGGCGGCAGTGGCCGGAGGCTGGGGCGGTGTGTGGAGGACCGTACTCACATCCGCTGCTTTCGCTCGGGGGCTGTGGGACCAGGGGGCCGCGAAGAGCAAGGGGTGGGGTGGCTTTTACCGGACTCTTCACGAATTCTTACGTCGGGACGGGACCGTATCGTCGTAACGGGAGCGTACGTCGGGTGAACGTCGGAACGCAACCGTCTCGTCGTGACGCCCTATGCTGTCGGCATGACGACGAAGCCCGACGAGCCCCAGCAGCCCCCGCGCCGCCGGGCCCCCGCGGGGGCGGCCGTACTGCGGGAGGACGTGACGGAAGCGATCCGGGCGGCCGTCTTCGAGGAGCTCGCGGCCGTCGGGTACGCGCGGATGTCCATCGAGGGGATCGCGCGCCGGGCGGGAGTCGGGAAGACGGCGGTGTACCGCCGCTGGCGCTCGAAGCTGCACCTGGTGCTCGACATCGTCTCGGCACTCGCCGTGCAGGGCCTGCCCGCGCCGGACACCGGCTCCCTCGAGGGCGACCTGCGGCTCCTCTACGAGGTGACGTCCCGCGCCCTGCGCCACCCCGTCGCCTCGCAGATCATCCCCGACCTCCAGGCCGAGGCGGCCCGCAACCCCGAGATCGCCGAGGCCATGCAGAAGGCCCTGCGCGAGGGGCAGGACGGCGTCGCCACCGGCATCGTGACGGCGGCGGAACGCCGCGGGGAGCTCCGCGAGGGCCTCGACCACGACCTCGCGCTCGACCTGATCTCCGGCCCGCTGTACTGGCGCTCGGTGGTGATCCGCACCCCGAAGCTGCCGAAGGGCTACCTGGGTTCCCTGGCCCGGGCCACGGCGGAGGCGTTGCGGGCGCTCTGAGGGGCTCCGCCGTCAGGGAGAGTGGTCCGGCGACAGGCGGGGTCAGCCCCGCCCCGCCTCCGGGTGCAGCCGCAGCCACCCCTCCCACGCGGACGTGATCATGTCCTGGGCGTCGAGCCGGGCCTTCCAGCCCAGTTCCGCCGCCGCGCGGTCGGCTGAGGCGACGACGCGGGCCGGGTCGCCCGGGCGGCGGGGGGTGACCGCGGGCGGACGGTCGTAGCCGGTCACCGCGTTGATGCGGTCGATCATCTCGCGGACGGAGACGCCCTCGCCCCGGCCGATGTTCAGCGTGAGGTCGCGGCCGGGGGAGGAGCGCAGGGCCCGGGCCGCCGCGACATGGGCCTCGGCCAGGTCGACGACGTGGATGTAGTCCCGCACGCAGGTGCCGTCCGGGGTCGGGTAGTCGTCGCCGAAGACGCGCGGCGGCACGCCCTGCGTGAGCTTCTCGAAGACCATGGGCACGAGGTTGAAGACACCGGCGTCCGCGAGCTCCGGACCCGCCGCCCCCGCCACGTTGAAGTAGCGCAGGGACGCCGTCGACAGCCCCGTGGCCCGGCCCGTCGCGCGGACCAGCCACTCACCGGCCAGCTTGGTCTCGCCGTAGGGCGACATGGGCAGGCACGGCGTCTCCTCCGTGACCAGGTCCACGTCCGGCATGCCGTACACCGCCGCCGAGGAGGAGAAGACGAAGGACGCCACCTTCGCCGCCGTGACGGCGTCCAGCAGGATCCGCAGGCCCTCGACGTTCTCCCGGTAGTAGTGCAGGGGCAGTTCGACGGACTCGCCCACCTGCTTCTTCGCCGCGAGGTGAACGACGCCGGTGACCTCGTGGTCCGCGAGGGTGCGGGCGAGCCGCTCGGCGTCCAGGGTCGAGCCCACCACCAACTCCACCCCGTCGGGCACGCGCTCGGCGATGCCGGTGGACAGGTCGTCGTAGACCACCGCCTGTTCGCCCGCCGCGGTCATCGCCCGTACGACGTGCGCGCCGATGTAGCCGGCGCCGCCGGTGATCAACCAGGTCATGTGTGGCCGTCCCCTCGTCAGTTTCGCCCGTGGTGGTGCTGTGCGCCGGTCCGTCGTGGTGGTCGTACTCGCGTGCTCTCAGTGAAGCAGGCGGCGCAGTCGTGCGCGTACGACCGACAGCACCCCGCGTACGCCGGGGGCCACCCGCAGCGCCAGCGCGCCGGAGTGGGTGGTGTACGGCTGTACGAGTACCACGCCGTGCCGGGCGCTCGGGACGGCGCGGCGGCGCAGCAGACCGGCGCCCGTGAGGGCGTGCGCCGTGACGTCGCGGCTCGCGCCGTCACGGAAGCGGATGCGGAGGCGCAGGTCCCAGGTGCCGGCGCCGAGCGCGGCCAGCGGGAGGAGATCGACGGCTGCCTCAGCCGACCAGGTGACGCCGGAACCGGCGGATCCACCGTGGCCGGCTGGACCGGCTGGACCGGCGGAATTGCCACGACCGGCTGAGCCGTTGCGACCGGCTGAGTCGCCGCGACCGGCTGGACCGGCCGGACCGGCGGAATTGCCACGACCGGCTGAGCCGTTGCGACCGGCTGGACCGCCGGAACCGCCGCGACCCGCTGAACCGGCGGTTTCGTCGGCGCCGGGCACCCCCGCGCACGGCGCGAGCGGCAGGCTCGCGCCGCGGATCACCGCGTCCCCGTCGTCCCGGTGCCGCCACTCCACGTCCACCGTCTCCGGCCCCGCCTGCGCCACCCGCCCGTACAACTCGTGCAGGCGCAGCCGCAGTCGGGTGCCCCGCGCGCCCGGCCGCAGTTCCGCGTCGACGGCGAGGGGCAGTGTCCGCACCGGCCGGGCCCGCAACGGCTCCAGGGAGACCTGCGGGAGGGCGTCCGACCAGACGGGCGTGCCGTCCGCGGCGCGGGCGTACGGCGGGTACAGGCGGGCCGGGCGGGCCGCGAGCTCCCGCAGCCGGGGGAGGTCGCAGGGCTCCGCCGAGGCCAGGACGACCCGCCCGATCAGCCGGCCGGGAGCGGCCGGGTTGCGCGCCCAGTCGTCGGCGTCGTACTCCGCGAGATGCGCCCGCGTGAGCTCCCACCACGCGCGCTGGTAGGCGGCGTCGCGCAACCCGAGTTCGCGCACGTACATCCGCAGGTCGTGGTCGAGGAACTTGGCGCGCGCGGTCCGCGCGAGTTCCTTCTGCCCGGCGCCCAGCAGCACCTCGTACGCCTGGCGGCACGCCTCCGTCCGGGCCCGCCAGTTCTCGACACCGGACCGGTCCAGGGAGATCGACAGCCGCGCCTCCGACCGGCGCACGTGCCAGACGTACACCCGGTCCGGGATCAGGGCGATGCGCGGCGCCGCGGCCAGGAGGCGCGCGGTGAAGACGACGTCCTCGTACGGGAAGCGGCCCTCGGGGAAGCGGATACCGTGCGCGCGCAGGAAGGCGGTGCGGTAGAGCTTGTTGACGCACAGCGTGTCGTGGACCAGACGCGTTCGCTGCGCGGGGCGCGGCACCACGGTGTGCAGCGCGTAGAGGCGCGGCTGCCAGGGGACTTCGCGCCCCGACGGCAGTTCCCGGCGTACACACAGACCGCCCGCCACCTCCGCGTGCGCACCCTCGGCCGCCGCCAGCAGCGCGTCGACCGCGCCGGGCGGCAGGACGTCGTCGCTGTCCAGGAACATCACGTACGGCGAGGTCACCGCGTCGAGCCCGGTGTTGCGCGGGGTGCCGCAGCCACCGCTGTTGGCCCGGCGGCGGATCACCTTCAGGCGTGGCTCCGAGGCGGACAGCCGTTCCAGCAGGCCGACGCTGCCGTCCCTCGAGCAGTCGTCGACGGCCACCACCTCGCGCACGGCCGGCCCCTGGGCGAGCGCCGAGCGCACGGCGTCCGTCACGTGCGCGGCGTCGTCGTAACCGATCACCACGACGGAGACCTCGGCGGGCGGCCTCTCGCCCTGCCCGTCGCCATGCCCGGCGGCATGTCCCTCGGTATCCCTCGCGGTCTCACTCTCGGCATTCATCACGGTGGATCGTAAGCCGGGCGAATGACATGAAAGTGCTAACACACCATCAAACCCCTGCTATGCCTCTTATTCGGCACAGAATCGGGCCGTGAAGAGCGGACAGTCGAGGGGGAGCGGCCGGTTCGGCGCGGGGGTGACGCCCGTGACGGGGCATGTGGCGGCGCCCATGGCGGTGATGCTCACGATCGGGCTGTGGGGGCTGGACCGCGGCGGGATGTGGGGCGACGAGAGCGTCACCTTCCAGGTCGCGCAGCGCACGGTTCCGCAGATCTGGCGGCTGCTGCACGACGTGGACGCCGTGCACGGCCTGTACTACCTGTTCATGCACGCCGTCCTCACCGTCCACCCGAGCGAGATCGTGCTGCGCCTGCCGTCGGTGTGCGCGGCGACGGCGACCGCCGGCCTGGTCGCGGCCCTGGGCGCCCGGCTGGCCGGGCCCCGGGTCGGCCTCGGGGCCGGTGTCCTCTACGCGATCACGCCGATGGCCGGCCACTACGCCCAGGAGGGGCGGTCGTACGCGCTCGTCGCGGCGGGGGTGGCGGGCGCGACGCTGCTGCTTCTGCGGGCCGTGGACGCGGGGGACGCCCTGGCCTGGTGGCCGTACGGGACGGCCGTCGCCCTGACCTGTGTGCTGCACGAACTGGCGGTGCCGGTGCTGGGCGCGCACGCGGTGACGCTGGCCCTGCTGCGGGTGCCGAGGAGAGTGTGGTCCGGCTGGGGGCGTGCGGCGGGCGCCGCGGCACTGCTCGTGCTGCCGCTGGTGTGGGTGTCGCAGGGGCAGGCCGGGCAGGTGGCGTGGCTCGTGCCGCCGGGGTGGGACCGGGTCGGGAGGCTCGCCCGGAACTTCTCTCCCGGCCCGGCCGGACCGGTGTTCTGGGGGGCGCTGCTGCTGATGGCCGTGGGGCTTCGGGAGCGGCGCACGGCCGCGGTCGCGCTGCCGCTGCTGCTGGTGCCGCCGGGGATCCTGATGACCGTGTCGCAGGTCCGGCCGCTCTACCACGACCGGTACGTGCTCTACGCGCTGGCGGGCGCGTCCCTGCTGGCCGCGGCGGGGGCGGGGCGGGTCGCCCGGGCGCTGGGGCGGGTGCGGTTCGACGGGCGGCGGATGCGGGTCGGCGGCAGGCGGGTGCGGGCCCTGCTGGGCGTCACCGGCGTGCTCGCCCTCACCGTCACCTTCCTGAACCAGCTCCCGGTGCACCGCCAGGACCGGTCGGCCGCCCACCGCCCGGACAACCTCGCCGTGGTGTCCGCGCTCGCCGTCCGCCGGATGCGCCCCGGCGACCCGGTGCTGTTCGTGCCGTCGGTCGGCAGGCTCGCCGCGCTGGCCTACCCGAAGGGGTTCCAGCGGGCCCGGGACATCGCGCTGCGGGAGTCCGCGCAGCGCTCCGGGACGCTGTGGGGCCTGGAGGCGACCCCCGGGGAGCTGCGGCGACGGCTCGCCTCGGTGGACCGCGTCTGGGTCGTCGCCGAGCGGTCCGCCCTGGACCCGCGCCGCAACCCGCCCGACCCGGTGGAGCGCACCAAGCTCGCCGTCCTGGCCGAGGAGTTCAGCGTCCGTGAGGAGCACGTCCGGCAGGAACGCGTCCGCGACGACGTGCTCCTGCGCCTTTACGTCCGGCGCGGGCCGGGAGACACCCCGACCGGCGAAGTGTCGTCTCGCCGGCCGGCCGACGCCCTGCCACCCGGCGTGTCCGCCGGCACCCCCGCTCTCGGCGCCCGGCTCTCGCCCCGTCCGCTGCCGTAGCGCCCGCTGCCGCTACGGCCGCTCGGCGGCGGCGGTGGACGGGCCGCCCTGTGGCTCCGCGCGGGCCGCGGCCGTGTCCAGCGCGGTGGTGAGTTCGTCGAGGCGGGCGCGCAGGGCGCGGACCTCCTCGGGGCCGAAGCCGGTCGAGGAGGCGATCCGGCGCGGCACCTGAAGCGCCCGCCCGCGCAGCGCGACGCCCTCCTCGGTCAGCCGCACCTCCACCGACCGCTCGTCGCGGGCGCTGCGCTCGCGGCGTACCAGACCGGCCGCCTCCAGCCGCTTGAGCAGCGGCGACAGCGTGCCCGAGTCGAGACGCAGGTGCTCGCCGAGCTTCTTCACGGGCAGCTCGTCGTGCTCCCACAGCACCAGCATCACCAGGTACTGCGGATAGGTGAGCCCGAGGTCCTTGAGGATCCCGCGGTAGACGCCGTTGAAGGCGCGGGAGGCCGCGTGCAGGGAGAAGCAGATCTGCTGGTCCAGGCGGAGCCAGTCGTCGTCGGGCGTGTTCATGCGCCCAGGATAGCGCGCGCCCGTCATTCAATTGCGCACAACTCAATTGTGTGCTCTAATTCTGGGTGTCAGGCGGCCCGGAAGCGGGCCGCCGAACGTTGACGTGAGAGGGAAGGTTTTTCCATGGACGCGCTCTACACCGCTGTCGCCACCGCCACCCACGGCCGCGACGGCCGCGCCGTCAGCTCCGACGGCGTGCTGGACCTCGCCCTGGGCGTGCCCCAGGCGATGGGCGGCAACGGTCAGGGCACCAACCCCGAGCAGCTCTTCGCCGCCGGTTACGCCGCCTGCTTCGGCAGCGCCCTCGGCCTCGTCGGCCGTGCGGCCAAGGTCGACGTCAGCGACGCCGCCGTGACCGCCGAGGTCTCCATAGGCAAGCAGGGCGAGGGCTTCGGGCTCGCCGTCATCCTCCGCGTGGAGCTCCCCGACAGCGTGGACGAGGCGACCGGCCGCAAGCTCGTCGAGCAGGCCCACCAGGTCTGCCCGTACTCCAACGCCACCCGCGGCAACATCGAGGTCGACCTCGTCATCGATTGACATGCTCCCTGGCCTGGAGGCCAGGGATTCCGGCTCGGGTCGGCTGACCCTTCCGGGGGCTTCCTGCTTCACCGCGCTGTGCGGGCACATGCGCCCGTCTTACCGGCGCTCCACCGGCGTTTAGCGTCTCCGCCCGTCCGGCGGCGACGATACGGCGTCCTTCGAAGAGGACGTTGCGGGCTGCGTTGTGGTCACGGTCGTGCACCGTGCCGCACGCGCCGCACGCCCACTGCCTGATGTTCAGGGGCTTGGGGCCGTCCCGGAATCCACAGGCCGAGCAGATCTGGGAGGACGGGAAGGCACGGTCCACCTTGGCGAAGGTGCGGCCGTGCTTGACCGCCTTGTACTCCAGCATGCCGACGAACGCGGACCATCCCGCGTCGTGCACCGACTTGGCGAGCCGCGTGCGGCCGAGACCGGACACTGCGAGGTCTTCCACGAACACTGCTTGGTTGTCGCGAATGATCTGTGTGGATGCCTTGTGGTGCCAGTCCCGGCGCCGGTCGGCCACACGCGCGTGCTGGCGTGCGACCTTGAGGCGGGCCTTGGCCCGGTTCCTCGAACCCTTGGCCTTGCGGGACAGCTCCCGACCAAGGCGTCTGAGCTTCTTCTCCGCCCGGCGCAGGAAGCGCGGGCTGTCGATCCTCCGCCCGTCGGACAGGACCGCGAAGGCGGACAGACCCAAGTCGACCCCGGTATCTGCCTCCGCCTCGGGGAGGATGCCCGGCTCCGAGTCCACGACGAAGCTGAGGAAATACCGGCCCGAACCGTCTCTGGTGACGGTCAGGGACGTCGGCGCGGCCGGAAGCCGGCGCGACCACCTGACCTTGAGGTTGCCGACCTTGGCCACATAGACCGTGCCGTCGTTCCGGAGGGAAAAGGCATTGGTGGTGAGGCGGATCGACTGCCGGGTGTCCTTCTTCGACTTGAACCGGGGCGGCCCCACCCTCCGGCCCTTCCTCTTGCCCCTCAGGCTGTCGAAGAAGTTCTTGTAGGCGGTGTCGAGGTCCCGCAGGGACTGTTGCAGGACGACCGCTGACACGTCGGCGAGCCAAGTGCGTTCCTGGGTCCGCTTGGCCTGGGTGATGCGCAGCCGGGACAACTCCGCCGACATCACATACGGCAGCCCTGCCGCGTGCGCTTCCTTGCGGTCGCGCAGGCAGTCGTTCCACACCACGCGGGCGCACCCGAACGCCTTCGCCAGCGCACGGCACTGGGCGGCGTCCGGGTAGGCCCGGTAGTTGTAGCGAAGCTGCATAACGATCACCGTATGGACGCTTCGCGGCCGCTCGCGGCAAGAGATCACATTCCACTGGAATTGATCACGGTGCGAGCAAGTGTGTTCGATGAGTCTCGAAGCTGCATCTGCGGCGGGACGCCGTGGCGTGAACGCCGGGACTTTCCCGCAGAATCCCGGTAATCCCCGGGCCTCACCCCCCGACCCGCGCCAGCACCTCCCCCGTCCGTCCGCTCCACGCCACCACCACGGCCTCCTCGGGCACCGGGTGCCAGCGCGTCAGCAGCAGCCAGCGCACGTGGTAGCGGCGGACGATGGCGGACCGTTCGGCGCGGGTCGAGCCCGGGGCGAGATAGGCCCGGACGTCGGCCGCCCGGCGCTCCCGCCGCCGCTCGTCCAGGGCGGGGTCGGGCCAGATGGGCGCGGCGAGGCTCGGCCCGTACCCGGCGATCGCGTGACTGGCGAGGTACCCGTCGGTGATCACCACCTCGCCGGGCCCGATGTGCCGCGCGGCCCAGTCGTACGACGGCCAGCGCGTCGGCTGGGCGAACCCCACCGGGTCGACCGAGCGCGGCACGACCGCCCCGGCGTGCACGGTGACGAACCCGACGCACACCCCGGCCGCCGCCGCCCCGCCCAGCACCCGCCGGGCCCGCCGCCAGGGCCGGGGCGCCGCCAGCTCCACCGCCAGGGCGAATTGCAGTGGCACCAGCACGGCCCACAGGGCCCTGGCGTACGTGTAGTGCCCGCTCGCCCAGCCGTACGCCACCAGCAGGCACTCCAGCAGGAACATCCACACCAGCGGATCACGCGCCGACCTGCGGGCCCGCGCCCACAGTGCGGGCAGCCCCAGCAGCGCCAGCCAGGAGTTGGCGAGCATCCTCTCGTACAGCTGCCGGTGCATCGCGTCCATGCCGGTGTCGTTCACCAGCGTCAGGACGTCGTAGTACGGCCAGCTCAGGGCCACCGCCGCGCAGGCCGCCCCGGCGAGCGCCCAACGCGCCACGACCGGCCGGCGCCAGCCGCGCTGCCGGGATGCCACGATCGCCACCGCCCCGGTGAGCGCCGAGGCCGCCGTGACGGGGTGGGTGAGCAGGATCAGCCCGTACAGCACGCCGATCCCGGCGTACCCCCACCAGCCGCCGAGCCCGCTCGGGCCGACGAACCGCACCGCGGGGGCGTCGTCCCGCGCGCGGATGCCCGTCCAGGCCCACGCCCGGAACGTCAGCCCGATGGCGATCGCGGACGGGTAGCCCAGGTTCGTCGTCATCGACATCAGCCCGAGGTAGCCGCTCCACAGGATCCGCGCGGTACCCCACAGCAGCGTCATGAACAGCAGGGCCCACACCGGCGCCCAGGGGCGCGGGGTGAGGGTCCTGACGAACCGGCCGAGCCCCGTCAGCAGCACCAGCAGATGCACCGGCCCGGCGAGCTTCACGACCTCCCAGCCGGTCAGTCCCGTCAGCCGCGCCAGCACGCCCTGGGCGACGGCGTACGGGCCGTAGTACGGGCTGCCCTCGCCCGGCAGGTCCGCCATGGAGTGGGCCGGGTGCAGCAGATCGTCCTTGAGCCGCTCGACGACCGCCGCGTGCTGCCCGGCGTCGCAGCACAGCGGCACCCGCCAGTACGCCAGCGTCATCACCAGCCAGAACAGGGCGCCGTAGAACTGGTACGGGGTGAGCCTGCCGACACGGCCGCCGCGCAGTGCCGTCGCGCCGCGCACGGCCCGCCGGACCAGGACCGGGGCGCTCACCGGAGGGTGGAAGGGGTCTGGGGCATGCGCCGAATGTTCCCGCCCCTACGCACGCCCTGACCCCGGATCACTTCATCGGGTGAGGCCGCTACCGCCACCTGCCGGTCGGTCGCACAGCGCCTGCTGCGCCGCCACCGGCCAGCGCGCGAACCGGAACCGCGTCCGCTGAGCCGCCCCGGTGAGGTTCCGCCAGAACCGCTCGGCGGTGAGCGGGGCGCGCACCGACTCCCTCAGCTCGGCGAGTTCGCCGCAGCCCAGCGCGGCCCGGGCCGCCTCGACCGCCTCCCGCGAGGCCCCGGCGCGCAGCAGGTCGCGCTGCGGCGGGTGCTTCGCCGCCCACTCGGCGAAGACCCAGTAGTTGCGCAGGAACTTCTCGTGCCCCGGCCAGCTCCACCGCTCCAGCGCCAGATGCGCGCCGATCGGGCTGGCCAGCCCCCAGGCGTCGTTGACGTAGGCGTCCAGCGGCGCCGCCGCCCCCGTCACTCCGAGGTGCCGCCCCACGATCACCACCCGGTACGGGGAGTCCGCCCGCATCGGCGTGGCGTGCAGCCGCCGCGCGGCGTCGAAGTAGAGCAGCGTCGGCCCGGGCGCGCGCTCGGCCCGGGCCAGCATGGCGCGCCCCTCCGGCAGGGCGGGCCAGTTGGCCACCCAGGTGCCGGTGCGCACCGGGTTGTGGTCGCCGAGGCCCTCCACGTCGGAGCTGCGCACGTTGAACGAGCCGGGCGTGCTGCGCACGTCGAACGGCGCCCGCAGCGGACTGACCGCCGCGCACAGCCACACCATCAGCAGCGCGCCCGCCACGCCCGTGACCCTGGTCGCGGGCACCACCAGCACCGGCAGGAGCAGCAGCAGAAGCGCCGGCAGGATCATGCGGGCGTGCATGTAGTCGCCGCCGACGCGCACGACGTATCCGGCCAGCAGCAGACCGGCCGCGAGCGGCGCCAGCAGCACCGCGAGCGAGGCCCGCCCCGGGGCGCGATCCCGCTGGTCCCGGCGCGTGCGCCGCACCAGCAGAACGGCCAGCGCCGCGAGCACCGGCACGACCGGCCACAGCCAGTACGGTCCGAGCGTCTCCTGCACGTACCCGGCGCCCCGGCTCCAGTCGCTGGCGCTCGCCTCCTTGGCGATGGCGGGCAGTGGCACCAGGATTCCGTAGTACCCGGCCCGGAACACCTCGTACGCCAGCGGCACCGCTCCCGCCGAGGCGAGCATCGCCGCCGTGCCCCGACGGGAGGGACGCAGCACCCACCACTGGGCCGCCAGGAAGCATGCCGTGACGACCGCCAGATCGGGCCGGACCAGCGGGCCCAGCCCGAACACGAAGGCGGCCGTGCACGACTGCCCGACCTCCTGCCCGCGCCGGGTCCGCGTCAGCAGCCACCATGACAGGCCCGTCCAGAAGGCGCCGAGACCGCTCTCCAGACCCGACGTCATGTACGACCAGAACGGCGGCACCGCCAGCAGCACCAATACGCCCGCCGGGAGCAGCAGTCCGGCGCCCCGGTGCAGCCGGCACGTGGCGAGCAGGGCGAACGCGAACCCGGCGGTGCTCAGCAGCAGGCCGAGTCCGACCGCGAGGAACGCCGGATCCTCGCCGGTGACCCAGGTGGTGAGCGCGAGCAGCCACTGCCACAGGGTGCCGGTCGAACTCTCCGCCCTTTCCCCGACGTTGAACACGGGACCGTTGCCCGCCAGGATCTGCCGGACCGGGCGCAGGTAGATGAGCCCGTCGTCGCAGATCCAGCGGCGCCGGTAGCCCAGCACGAACAGGGCCGCGGTGGGAACGGCCACCAGGGCGGCGTGCCACCAGTGCACCGGTGGCGGCGACTCGGCGACCGCCGGTGGCCGGGCCGAGGAGGCCCGCTGACCGGGCAGGGAGGGGACGGCCTCGGGGGTTGCGGGAGTTCTCATCTCTCGATCAGCGCCTCGGAACGGGTGCGGGCGCCCTCGGTCCGGCGGGCCGCGGGCAGCAGCGCCCCGCCCCGCTCGTCCAGCATCAGCAGCCGGACGACCCGCTCGGCGGCCCGCCCGTCCTCGAACTCGCAGTACCGCTCCCGGAAGCCCGCCCGCAGCCGCGCCGCCTCGGCGTCCTGCCAGGTGCCGGACGCGAACAGCCAGGCCAGCTCGCGGTACGAGCGCGACACATGGCCCGGCGCGTCGGCCGTGATGTCGAAGTAGGCGCCCCGGCTCGCCGCGTACGCCCCCCAGTCGTCGGCGTGCACGACGATCGGCCGGTCCAGCAGGGCGTAGTCGAACATCAGGGCGGAGTAGTCGGTGACCAGCACGTCGGAGGCGAGCATCACGTCCTCGACGTGCGGCTCGTCGGTCGCGTCCACCAGCACGCCCCGCCGGTGCAGGTCGGACAGGCCGAGACCCCGCGCGACGCCCGCTGCCAGCGACGGGTGCAGACGGACGACCAGCGTGTGCCCGGGGCCCAGATCCGCGGCGAACCGGGCCAGGTCGAACCGGTCGACGTGGCCGCCCCGCCGGTAGTCGCGCCGGGTCGGCGCGTACAGCACGACCGTGTGGTCGGCGGGGACACCGAGCCGCTCGCGCACCTCCCGTCCCTGCTCCGGACCGGCGCCGACCAGCACGTCGTTGCGCGGGCTGCCGGTCCGCAGCGAGGTGAAGTGGCACGGGTACGCCCGCTCCCACGCCCGTTCCGCGTGCCGCCCCGCGACCAGGCTGTAGTCCCAGCGGTCGGCGCGGCGCAGCATCTGCGGCACGTCGAACCCGTGCCGGGCCCCCGGCTTGGTCAGCAGGTCGGCGCCCATGTACTTGAGCGGCGTGCCCTGGTGGGTGTGGATGTGGACGCTGCCGGGCCGCTTGGCCAGGGTGCCGGGCCAGTTGACGTTGTTCACCCAGTACGTGGCCCGCGCCATGACCTCGTGGTAGCGCCGCGAGCCCGGCGTCACATGGTCGACGCCGGGCGGCAGCGCGTCCACCGCGTCCTCCCGGACCACCCACACGCCCCGGATGTGCGGGGCGAGCTCGCGCGCCTTCGCGTGGATCGCGGCCGGATCACCGGTCACGCCCCGGTGATGGGTCGCCGAGTAGACGGCGAGGTGCGGATCGAGGGGGCGCTTCGACTGGGCCGCGTACCAACCGCGCAGGGCCGTCTCCGACGCCCTCTTCGCCACCCTCCGCTGCCCGCCCAGGGCGGCGGCGCGCAGGTCCCGCACCCCGCGAGCCGCCGCGTACGACGCGTAGGGCGCCGAGGCGAGCAGCCGCATCTCGACGCCGCGCCAGCCGTCCGGCAGCGGGAAGCCGCCCTCGGGGAGGTGACGGCGGTGGAAGGAGCGGATCTCGCGGTAGAAGTCGCCCCGGTCGGCGGGCCGGACCCGGTCCTCGCGGGCCAGCACGAACAGCATGTGGTCCAGCGCCCGCTCCAGCAGCAGCGGCCGCGCCCAGTCGAGGTCCGGGCGCTGCTCCAGGAACGTGAACAGCCCCTCGTACTGCGGGAAGATGTCGAAGTGCCGACGCCCGGGCGTCTTGGTGATCGCGCCCTGCCGGCGCTGCCGGTACTCCACGCCGATCCGGTCCAGGCAGGCGATGCGGTCGGCCAGCACCATCGAGCGGTAGGTGACCGGCGCGTCCTCGTACAGCCCCGGCGCGTACCGCAGGCCGTGCTCCTGGAGGAACGACCGCCGGTAGGCCTTGTTCCAGGCGACCAGGAACAGGTTCAGATACTGCGGGCTCTCCCGGATGCCGAACGTCTCCAGGCCCGCCGCGGCCAGCAGGTCCGCCGCCTCGCTGCGCCCGCCGCGGCCCCACCAGTGGGTGCGCACATGGTCGAAGACCAGGATGTCCGGGTCGCCGGTCGCCGCCAGGCGCGCGGCGACGGCGGCCAGCAGGCCCGGCGTGTAGTGGTCGTCGCTGTCCAGGAACAGGACGTAGTCACCGGCCGCCTGCGCGAGTCCGGCGTTGCGGGCCCGGCCGAGGCCCACGTTCTCCGGCAGGTGCAGCACCCGCACCCGGTCGTCGCGGGCGGCGTACTCGTCGAGGATCGCGCCGCTGCCGTCGGGTGAGCGGTCGTCCACGGCGATCACCTCGAAGTCGCCGTGGGACTGGCCGAGCACCGAGTCGAGACACTCGCGCAGGAAACCCTGCACCTTGTAGACGGGGACGATGATGCTGAAGCGGGGCACTTCTTCGGTCAGCTCCTTACGAGGGTGGCGGCGGGGGCCGGGACGCGCTCCGCGAGCGGGATCACGGGCGGGATCGACTCGGGCGGCTCCCCGAGCAGCACCCGGCGCACGACGCGCTCGGCGGCCCGTCCATCGTCGAACTGGCAGAAGCGCTCCCGGAACGCGGCCCGCAGGGACGTGGCGGTCTCGTCCGCGTAGGAGCCGTCGCGGAAGACGGCCGCCAGCTCCTCGGGCGTCCGGGCGACCCGGCCCGGCGGGAGCTCCATGAGGTCGAAGTAGACGCCCCGGGTCTCCCGGTAGACGTCCCAGTCGTCGGCGTAGGCGACGATCGGCCGGTCGAGGTTGGCGTAGTCGAACATGATCGACGAGTAGTCCGTGATCAGCGCGTCGGCGGCCAGGCAGACGTCCTCCGACGAGCGGTGCCCGGTGACGTCGATGATCCGCCCGCCGCCCCTGCCGGGCCCCTGGTCGTAGAAGTAGTGGGCGCGCAGCAGCACCACGTAGTCGTCGCCGATCGCCTCACAGAACTCCGCCAGGTCCAGGCCCGTCTCGAAGCCGGTGGCGTAGTCGCGGTGCGTGGGTGCGTAGAGCAGGGCCTTCTTGCCGTCGGGGACGCCCAGTTCCCTGCGGACGCGGGCGACGTCCTCGGCGGACGCCCTGCAGTAGACGTCGTTGCGCGGATAGCCGTACTCGAGCGTCTCGTGCGCGCCGGGGAACGCCCGCTCCCACATCTCGGTGGAGTGCCGGTTGGACGTCAGGTTGAAGTCCCAGCGGTCCACCCGGGCCAGCAGCTTGGCGAAGCTGCCGGTCGCCGCGGCCACCACGGGGTACGTCGCCTGGTCGGCGCCCATCGTCTTCAGCGGGGTGCCGTGCTGGGTCTGGAGGTGCACGCTGCCGGGGCGCTTGACCACGGCGTCCGCGAAGTTGGCGTTGTTGACCAGGTACTTCGCGCGTGCCAGCACCTGCCAGTACTTCCGGCTGCCGATCACCGCGTGCTCGACGCCCGGCGGCACGCTGCCCACCGCCTCCGGCTCCACCAGGAAGACAGAGCGCAGATGTGGGGCGAGCAGGCGGGCCTTGGCGTGGATCGCGGCCGGGTTGCAGGCGTAGCCGCGGCCCCAGTACGCGCAGTACACGACGAGGTTCCGGTCGAGCGGGAGGCGCAGGGCGGCCGCGTAGCGCAGCCGGGTGCGCAGTCCCCGCGGGCGGGGGAGCAGCGCGGCGGCCCGCGACGCCGTCCGGTGGGCGGCGCGCAGGGTCCGGAACGCCGCGTACGACCCCGAGGCCAGCAGCCGGTGCTGGACGCCGACGCTGCCGCCGGGCGCCCGGTATCCGGCGGGGCGGTGCCGCCGGTAGAGCGCGCTCGCCCGCCGGAAGAAGGCGCGGCGTCCGGACGTCAGCCGCCGCGGGTGGGCGGCCGTCTTCAGCACGGCGGCGAAGAGCTGCTCGAACAGCGGCTTCAGCCGGTCCGCCGGCAGGTCCTGTTCCGCGGCCCGCGCCAGCACCCGCTCGGTCTGGTCCAGCAGCTCGGCGTGGTGCTCACCGGGCAGACCCAGCCGGTTGCCCTGCCGGCGCAGCAGGTGCCGGACGACGACCGCGCGCAGGGCCGCGACCCGCTCCGCCCGCAGGGCGACCAGCCCGCCGAAGCCGACATCGGTGAAGTGGTCGCCGGGGAAGGCGAGATCCCGCTCGGTGAGGAACGCCCGGCGGTAGACCGCGCTCCACGCCGGGAGCGCCACGCCCGTGAGCTGCGGAGCCCGGCCGGGGGAGAAGGCCCCCTCCGGCGTCCGGGCGAGCAGGGGCGCCGCCGGGTTGGTCGGCTCGCCCTCCCACCAGGGGGTGCGCTCGTGCTCGAAGTACAGGACGTCGACGTCGCCCACCGCGCTCATCCGCGTGTCCAGGGCCGCCAACGCCCCCGGGACCAGGACGTCGTCGCCGTCGAGAAACAGCACATGGCCGCCGACCGCCGCCTTCAGCCCGGTGTTGCGCGCCCCGGCCAGACCGGCCGACGGCGGCGAGTGCACCGGCGTCACCCGGGAGTCCCGCTCGGCGTACCCGGCGACGACGTCCGCCGCCGGTGCGTCGGGTGCGTCGCACACCGGGATCAGCTCGAAGTCGCCGAACGACTGGGCGAGGACGGAGTCCAGCGCCTGGGACAGCCGGCCCGCGACCCCATGGGACGGGACGACGATGCTGAAGCGGGGCATTCTGCTCTTTCTGTCGAGGGCGGTCGTCGCAGGGTGGTGGTGACGGGCCGTCTCATTCGGCGCGCGGTCCGTCCGGCGTGCCGTTCACACGGCGCGCGGGCGTCCCGGACGCCCGGACGGGCGGCAGGAGGGCGGCCGGGACGGTGTCGGCCGCGACGGGCTGGAGGGCATGCGGACTCCCCGGATGAGAACCGTGGTCAGAGGCTGTCGGTGACGGCGTGCGGGGAGGCCGGCAGCGGCACCGTGGTGAGCGGTTCGCGCGTCAGCGACGCCGCCGCCGACGGCACCGGGCGGCGCTCGCCGAGCGGCACGACCGGCGGCAGCTCCGACTCCCCGAGGACGACCCGGCGCACGACCCGCTCGGCGGCCCGGCCGTCGTCGTAGGTGCAGAACCGCTCGCGGAACGCCGCCCGCAGCTGGGCCGAGCGGGACCCGCGCCAGTGGCCGGTGGCGAAGATGTCGATCAGCTCGTCCTCCCCGCGAGCGATCGCGCCCGGCGGGAAGTCGCGCAGGTCGAAGTAGGTGCCGCGGGCCGCGTCGTACGCCTCCCAGTCGTCGGCGTGGACCACGATCGGCCGGTCCAGGTTGGCGTAGTCGAACATCAGCGACGAGTAGTCCGTGACCAGGGCGTCCGACGCCAGGCAGAGCGACTCCACGCTGGGGTGCCCGGAGACGTCGACGACCCGGCCGCAGGTGCTGGTCAGCGGGGCCTCGTAGGCGTGGTGGGCGCGGGCCAGGACGACGAAGCGCGGGCCGAGGCGGCGCACGATCCGCTGGAGGTCGAGGGGGTGGCGCTGGGAGCGGCGGTAGTCGCGGTGGGTCGGCGCGTACAGGATCGCCACCGCGCCCCGCGGGATGCCGAGCGAGGCGCGCAACCGGGCCACGTCCGCCGGGGTCGCCGTCCGGAAGACGTCGTTGCGGGGGTAGCCGTACTCCAGCGTGGTGTAGCGGCCGGGGTGGACGCGCTCGTGGGTCAGTGTGGTGTGGCGGTTGGCGGACAGCACGTAGTCCCACCGTTCGACGTCCTTCAGCAGCCGCGCGAAGTCCCGGCCGCGGGCCGCCGCGGGGCGCTCCTGGAGGTCGAGGCCGAGATGGCCGAGCGGGGTGCCGTGCCCGGTCTGGATCAGGACCTGGCCGCGGCGCTTGGCCAGGCGGTCGTCGAAACCGGTGTTGCTGACCAGGTAGCGGGAGCGGGCGAGCGCCGTCCAGTAGGCGGCCGTCCCGGGGACGAGGCGGCGCGGGCCGGGCGGGATCGTGTGGTGGTGCTCGCGGCGGGCGATCCACGCCGTGCGGATGTGCGGCGCGAGCTCGCGGAACGCGGTCTCCAGCGCGCCCGGGTTGCAGCCGTGCCCGCGGCCGTCGTAGGCGGCGAACGCGGCGCGGTCGGCGCGCAGCGGCAGGCAGCGCTGCACGCGGTAGTGGGTCCTGAGGGCGGCCGACCGCAGGCCCCTCAGCAGCTTCCCGGTGGTCCGGGCGGCGGCGCGCTGCAGGGCCGAGGCCAGTTGCAGGGTGCGGTAGGTGCGGTGCAGGCCGAAGCGGATCAGGACGTGGTGGATCCGGCAGCGCAGGGGGACGGGCACGCCGGGGGTGCGGTAACGGCGGTAGTGGGCGCGGGCCCGGCGCAGGAAGTCGGCGCGCGAGCCCCGCGGCAGCCGGTCCCGCCGGGAGTACACGATCGCCAGATGGTGCACCATGCGGCGGAACAGCACCGGCCGCCACTGGGCCAGTTCGGGACGCTCGTCGACGAACGCGAAGACCCGCTCGTACTGCTCGAAGACGTCGAAGTGCCGCTCGCTGGTGGTGCGCAGGATGCTGCCCTGCCGCCGCTGCCGGTAGTGCACGCAGACCCGGTCGAGGGTCGCGATCGAGTCGGCGGTCATCAGCACCGGGTACGTCCACGGCGTGTCCTCGTAGACGCCGGGCGGGAAGGCGAACTCCTCCCGCTCGACGAACTCCCGCCGGTAGGCCTTGTTCCAGGCGACCATCAGCAGCCGTAGCAGCCCCGGCCGGTCCTCCAGCCGGAACGGCGCCGGGCCCTGCTCGGTCAACTGCAGGGCCGCCTGGTTGCGGATCGCCTCACCCGTCCAGTACGTGCGCGCGTAGTCGAACACCAGCACGTCCGGCTCGCCGGTCTCCTTCAGCCGGTCGGCGATCGAGCGCAGCGCGTCGGGCGTCAGGGTGTCGTCGCTGTCGAGGAACAGCAGGTAGTCGCCGCTCGCGTGCGCCACGCCGGCGTTTCTCGCGCGGCCCAGACCGACGTTCTCCGGCAGATGGACGGGGCGGACGCGCGGGTCGCGGGCGGCGAACTCGTCGATGATCGCGCCGCACGCGTCCGGCGAGCAGTCGTCGACGACGATCAGTTCCAGATCGGGACAGGACTGGGAGAGCACCGATTCGAGGCACTCGTGCAGGTACGCCTGAACCTGGTACGCGGGGACAATGACACTGAACCTGGGCAAGAGGCCATCCATCGGTCGGCGCGGGCGTTCGGCCCGGGAACGGCCGATGGGCCGACTTGGTTACGGTGGCTACGGCATCCGGGGGAACGCGGAAGGGGCGGACCGCCCCCGGCCCGCCCTTCCAACCGCCTTGCTGTAGAAGCTATTTGACCGCGCCCGCCATGACGCCGGACACGAACTGCCGCTGGAACGCGAAGAAGACGGCCAGCGGGACCACCATCGAGATGAACGCGCCGGGTGCCAGCACGTCGATGTTGTTGCCGAACTGCCGTACCTGGGTCTGCAGTGCGACCGTGATCGGCTGGCTCCCGGAGTCCGAGAAGATCAGCGCGACGAGCAGGTCGTTCCACACCCACAGGAACTGGAAGATGCCGAGGGCCGCGATCGCCGGGGCGCCGAGCGGCATCACGACACGGAAGAACAGGCGCAGTTCACCCGCCCCGTCCAGGCGCGCCGCCTCCAGCAGCTCGCGCGGGATCTCCGCGAAGAAGTTCCGCAGCAGGAACACCGCGAACGGCAGTCCGAAACCGACGTGGAAGAGCACCACGCCGAGCACCGAGCCGAAGACGCCGATCTTGCCGAAGAGTTCGGCGATCGGGATCAGCGCCACCTGCACGGGCACGACCAACAGACCGACCACGCCCAGGAACCACCAGTCCCGGCCCGGGAACTCCATCCAGGCGAAGGCGTAGCCGGCCAGCGAGCCGATGATCACCACCAGCAGGGTCGCCGGGACGGTGATCCACACCGTGTTCAGCAGGCTGCTGGTGATGTCCTCGTTCTCCAGCAGCTTCCGGTAGCTGTCGAAGGTGATCTGCGAGGGCTCGGTGAACACCTTCCACCAGCCGCTCGCCGCGATGTCCTCCGGCGCGCGGAGACTGGACAGCAGCAGTCCGATCGTCGGCACCAGCCAGAACAGTCCGACGACGATGAGGAACACCCGCAGCAGTCCGCCGCTGACCCCCTCGGCGAGCCGCGAACCCAGCGACTGTCTGGCCTTCATCGCCGCACCTCCCGCCTGAGCCTGCGTACGTTGAACCACATCACCGGGATCACGAGCAGCAGCAGGAACACCGAGATGGCGCTGGCGATGCCCGGCTGGTCCTCGGAGAACCCCTTGCGGTACAGCTCCAGGGCGAGGACGTTCGCGTCGTCCTGGGAGGAGCCCGGAGCGATGATGAAGACCAGGTCGAAGATCTTCAGCACATTGATCATCAGGGTGACGGCGACGACCGCGAGGACAGGCGCCAGCAGCGGCACCGTGACGCGTCTGAACACCTGCCACTCGCTCGCGCCGTCGACCCGGGCCGCCTCCAGCAGCTCCCGGGGCACGCTGGCGAGCCCGGCCGCGATCAGCACCATCGCGAAGCCGGCCCACATCCAGATGTACGAGCCGATGATGGACGGGGTGACCAGGGACGGGCCGAGCCAGTCCAGGCCGTTGTACGGCTCCTTGAAGTTGCTCGCCGGGAGCCGGAGTTGGGCCCCGTCGGCCGCGGCGGGCAGCGTGAAGGTGCCGTCGTCGGCGGCCGTCGCCGACGCCACCACCTTCCCGTCCTTCACGGCCTCGACCTTCATCCCGGCATAGCCCAGTTCGGCCGGGTCGACGGTG
Source organism: Streptomyces massasporeus (assembly GCF_014648995.1). GTDB lineage: Bacteria > Actinomycetota > Actinomycetes > Streptomycetales > Streptomycetaceae > Streptomyces > Streptomyces massasporeus. The sequence goes on from NZ_BMSE01000002.1 coordinate 54,107, forward strand.
TTGAGCGTGCCGACGCCCTTGCCGCGGGTGAAGTCCTGCCAGGTCGTGCCCGTGACCTTGTCCGGCTCGGGCTTCGGCGCCACCGCGGCTTTCGCCCCGTCGGGCATCAGATCGGGCGCCACACCCACCAGCGGCAGCGAGACCGCCTCGCCCGTGCGGACGGGTGACGTGGTGATGAACGCGCCCCCGCCGGCCGGTTTCAGCGGCGATTCCCGGCCGGGGTGGGCCTTCGGGAACGCCGACGCCTGGGAGAACGTGTCGTGCACGCCCACCCACACCGCGTTCGCGACGCCCTTGTCCGGGTCCTGGTCGTACACCAGGCGGAAGATGATGCCCGCCGCCAGCATAGAGATCGCCATCGGCATGAAGACGACCAGTTTGAACGCCGTACCCCAACGCACCCGTTCGGTCAGCACCGCGAAGATCAGGCCGAGCGCCGTCGCGATCGTCGGCGCGAACACCACCCAGATGATGTTGTTCTTCAGCGCGGTGCGGATGCCCTCGTCGGTGAAGAGGGACTTGTAGTTGTCTATTCCGGCGAAGCCGTCACCGGACTGGTCGTAGAAACTGCGCACGACCGAGTACCCGATCGGGTACACCACGAGCGCGCCGAGCAGGACGAGCGCGGGTAGCAGGAACAGCGCCGCGACGGTCCTGCGGGTGCCGGTCACACTCTTGCGCGACTTGGGAGCGGCAGGGGGCTTGTCGCCCCCTGCCGCCGAAACCGACGTCATGACGTCAGTTCCCGTAGGCCGCGGCCGCTTCGGCCTCCAGCTTCGCCTGGGTCCCCGCGATGTCCTTCGGGTTCTTCAGGAAGTCCTGGAGGATCTTCCACTCGCCCTTGCCGGGCGTTCCGCCGAAGGCCTGCGGGGCCTGGTCGGACATGTCGAAGCGGAAGTCGTCACCGGCGTCGATGAGCGCCTTGGCGATCTTCTGCTGTACCGCGTTCGGATAGTCGGAGTTCGGCACGTTCTTGTTCGGGGAGAGGTAGCCGCCCAGCTTGGCCTGGATCGACGCCGCGTCCGGCGAGGCGAGCCAGGTGGCCAGGGCCTGCGACCCCTTCGAGTCCTGGAGGATCACGGCCGCGTCGCCGCCCGAGACCACCGGTCCGTTGTCACCGACCGCCGGGAACGGGAACACCTTCGCGTCCGTGCCGATCTTCATACTGGAGGGGATGTTGACCTGCGCGAAGTCGCCCGCGGCCACCATGGCGGCCTTGGGCTGGTCCCCGCCGGTGAACACCTGGGTGACGGATGCCGGGAAGTCGGTCTGCAACGCCCCGCTCGCCCCGCCCGCGATCCAGTCCGGCTTGCCCCAGACCTGCGCGAGCGTGGTCAGCGCGTCCTTCACGGACGGGTCCGTCCACTTGATCTCGTGCTTGGCCAGCTGGTCGTACTTCTCCGGCCCGGCCTGGGAGAGGTACACGTTCTCGAACCAGTCGGTCAGCGTCCAGCCCTCGGCGCCGCCGATGGAGAACGGGGTGACGCCGGAGTCGAAGACCGTCTGCGCGGTGTTGAGCAGGTCCGGCCAGGTCTCGGGCTCACTCGCCCCGGCGTTCTCGAAGACCTGGTTGTTGTACCAGATCAAGGACTTGTTGGCGGCCTTGTAGTAGACGCCGTAGGGCTTGCCGCTCACCTTGCCGATGTCCTGCCAGCCCTGCGAGTAGTTCTCGCCGAGCTCCTTGACGGCTTCGGAACCCAGCTCCTTGGCCCAGCCCTTGTCGACGGCCTGCTTGATGGCGCCGGGCTGCGGCAGCATCGCGATGTCCGGCGGCTGCCCGCCGGCCACCTTCGAGCCGATGAAGTTGATGATCGGGTCCTGCGCGGGCACGAACGTGACCTTGGCGCCCGTGCGCTTCTCGAACTCTTGCAGGACCTTCTTGAAGTTGGCCTGTTCGGTGCCGCTCCACACGGCGGCGACCTCGAGGCTCGTCCCGTCCAGCTTAGGAAGGGTGACGTTGGTGGTGGTGTCGTCGGTGTCGCCCGTGCTCCCACCGCTGCCTTCGTCGCTGCTTCCGCAGGCGGACAGCGAGAGCGCGAGGGCTCCCGCGGCGACGGCGGCCGCTGCCTTGGCGGCTCTGCGGTGCTGGGGGGTCGCCGTGTCCGGCTTGGGCGACCAGCGTGTCCGGATGGTGCTGCTCGTCATGCGCATGACTGCCCCGTTCTTCGTTCCTCGTCGAACGTCGAGCGCGCTCCCGTGCGATCTGGTCTACGCCCGGGTGTGCGGGGGCGGCAAGATGGCGTCGGCTGTCAAGCGGGGGATCGTGACCCCCTCGTGACCAGGGACTCGGCCCCATGACGCCGGGTGGGGTCGACGGCCGTCCTCGGTCACAGGAGCGACGGCACCTTCGCCGCCGCGACCTCCCGCGCCGCCCTTTCCAGCGCGCTGGCCAACAGTGCCAGGTCGGTGGGGCCGTTTCCGAGCTCCCGCACCGGACGGCGGGCCGGAGGGTCACCCATGCGGTGCCATTCCAGGGGCACGACCGTGGGGCGCAGTGTCGCCGTCCGGGGGATCCGGCCCGTGACCCGGCCGCCCTGGAACGGGGTGACCCGTCCGTCCGGACCGGTCAGCCTCCCCCGACCGGGCGCGGGCTCTCCCCCAAGTTCTCGGCTTCGCTCGAACAGGGAGGTGCCCCCACGGCCCGGGGCGGGCATGTCGAGCGTGACGCGCAGGGTGGCCCGGCGCGCCGGTTCCGTCTCCGCCGTGCGGGCGCACGGGCCGGTCGCCGCCACCAGGTGGACGCCGAGCCGCTCGCCCTCCCGGGCCACGGCCTCCAGCGCGCGCATGACCGATCCGGCCGCGGGCCGCCCCGTCGAGCCGAGTGCCGGGGAGACCAGCGCGTCCAGGTCGTCGACGACCACGACGAGCCGGGGGAGCGGCGGCGCGGCCGCCTCCGTCTGCCGCCGGGCCGCTCCCGGCCGCAGCCGCATGGTCGAACTGGACGGGGAGTCGAGGTCCCCGGCCCCTCCCTGGGACGTGGCCTCGGCCCGCTCACCGCCCCGCGCCGTCGCCGTGCGCTGGGCGACCATACGGCCCGACAGCTCGCGCCCGGTGTGCCACTCGGCGAAGTCGGACCGCCCGAGCAGCTCGGCGCGCCGCTTCAGCTCGGCGCTCAGGGACTGTGCGAACTCCCGCATCCGGACCGGGTCGTGGGCCATGAGCAGCGTGGTGACATGCGGAACGTCCGTGCACACCCGCAGCCCCTCGCCGTGGCCGCCGCCCGCGCCCGGGCCGCCCCGGCCGTCGACCAGCACGATGCCGAGGCGGTCCGGCCGCTCGGCGGCGGCCAAGGACGCGACGACCGCCCGCAGCAGCTCCGTACGGCCGCTGCCCGGCGGGCCCTCGATCAGCAGGTGCGGCCCCTGGGCGGCGAGGTCGGCGCAGACCGGGCCGCGCGGCCCGGCGCCCAGCACCGCGCGCACGCGACCGCCCAGCGCCTCGGCGTCGTCGGCCGCGTCCGCCCAGCGCGCCATCAGCGACGCCGGGGTGGCCCGGGCCAGGCCCAGCTCGTCCAGCAGGCGGGCCGCCTGCGGCAGCGGTGCGGAGACGCGCGGCTGGCGCTCGCTCGCCGGGCCGTCCGTCCGCAGCGGCGCCAGCGCCCGCGCGAACCGCTCGGCCCAGGCCGCGGAGACGGCGTCGACGGTGGCGACGGTGCCGTGCCCGACCGGCCCGGCCGGTGAGCCGTCACCGCCGGCCCGGGCCACGCGCATCAGCCGCAGGGCCGTCGCCACGTCCCCGCTGAGCAGCGCGACCGCGCCGCAGTGCCGGAAGGTCGGTGCCACCGCGCAGGCCGCCTCGTACGTCTCCGTCACCGGCGAGGCCGGGGAGGCGGCGGCCGTCTCGGCCAGGCAGACGACGTGTATCCCGGCCCGGGGGCCTTCCAGGGCCAGCCGCGCCACGGCTTCGCGCAGGTCGGCGCCGCCGGGGTCGCCGTCGACGACCACGACGGTGTACGGGCCGGGGAAACCGGCGGCCGCGTCGGCACCGGAGTCGTCGTCCCGGGCCCAGGAGGGGCGGCGGGGGGCAGGGACGGAGTGGTCCGGGGACGGGGCGGTGCCGGTGGGCTGCGTGCTGCCGGTCACCGAGGTACTCGTCGGCACACCGACGCTCCCTGCCGGGCCGGAGCCCGGGGCCGCATCCGCCAGCTGGTCCTCCAGACGGCGGGTGAGTTCGTCGGTGCGGGCCGCCGCCTGTTCGCGGTCGTGGGCCAGGAGCAGCCGGCAGTCCTGCCCGTGCCCCGGACGGACGTGCGGCAGCCAGCCCAGCCAGGACCACTCGGCGGTGCGCTCCTCCAAGGAGCGGGAGCGGTCCGCGGCGATCAGGACGATCTCCAGCGAGTCGGGGGAGTGCAGCGCGGTGAGCTGGGCCAGGACCGCACGGGTCAGCCCGGCCAGCCGTGCCCGCGGCCCGGCCAGTCCCAGGGCGCCGACCTCGCGCAGCCCGACCGTCACGGGTACGGCGGGCAGCAGGCCCGAGCCGTCCGGCGCCGCCCGGTCGGCCGTACCGAGGCGCACGGCCAGCGCCTCCGGGTGACCGGGGCCGCGCTCCCACAGCCGCGGCCCGGGCCCGAGGGCCGTGAGCAGCAGCGTGGCCGGGTCCGGCCAGGTCTCCGGGGCGGCCGGTGCGACGACCGGGTGCTGCTCCGCCGCGACCCTGGCGGCCGGCTGGCCCTCGTACGCCTCGCGCGGTTCCGCCGCCTGCTCGCCACGCCCTCCGGTCAGCCGCCGGGCCCACGCCCCGATCCCACCGCGCCTGCGGGTTCCCGGGGGTACGTCGGTGCCGCGGAGGGGGGTGCCCTTGCGCCCACGGCCGGAGCGCTGGTCCGCGAGGGCCGGGTCGTCGGGAGCGGCCGGCCCGTCCGTCTCCCGGGGGTGAGGACCGGTTCCGTCCGCTACGCCGAACGCCGCGAGCCCGGAACGACCCGCGTGCGTGTCCCCGGCGCCGCTCACCGGCCGGGCCGGGGCGCCGGGAGGAGTGATGGGGGAGGGCCCCTGAGCGGCTTCGGGCTGCCGGGTGGGCGTCCCGTGCGTCTCGGAGGCAGTCCGTGCGGCCCCGGCCTGCGAACGCGCCGCGTCCTCGGTGCCCGGGTCGGGCACCTGACTCGCGCCGTTCCCGGCGCGCCGGGCGCCCTGGGGCGGCACCTCGCCCCGGCTGTCTCCCGTGCGGGCCGCACCCGCGGCGCCCTGGGCGGGCGCCTGACTCCAACTGCCCCCAGCACCTCCGTCGCCCCGGGGCGGCACCTCGCTCCACCCGTCCCCGGCATGGGCCGCGCCCCCGGTGCCCTGGGCGGACGCTCGACTCCACCTGTCCCCTGTGTGGGCCGTACGCCCTGTGCCCGGAAGGGGCGAGTGGCTCCGGCCGGCCCCCTGGGCCGGCGCCTCGCTCCGGCCGTCTCCGGCGCGGGCTCCGCCGCCGGCGCCTTGGACAGGCGCCTGACCCCGGCTGTCCCCTGTGTGGGCCGCACCCCCGGTCGGCACCTCGCTCCGAGAGCCCCCGGCATAGGTCTCACCGCCGCTGCCCGCAGGGCGTGCTCCGCCGCCGTCCCCTCGCCCCTCCGGCCGTTCGGACGCCGCGCCCGGGCCCTCGGTCTCGATCCGCGGTGCCCCGCCCTGCCCGGGCACCACGGCCGGATCAGCCGGGCCGCGCCCGGAGGCACCGGGCGTGCCCCAGGGCGCCGAGCCGTAGGCGTGGTGCGTGGGACCGGCGGGCCCGGTCGGTCCCGGGTCGGCCACGCGCGCGTGCGACGCGGCCGCGTCCCCGGCGGGCCCGGCCACGCGCACGTGCCCCTCCCCGTCCGGCGTCGTCTCGACCCGGCCCCCCGGCCCCCCGGCGGGAGCCAGCCGCAGGGCCGACTCACCGATCCGCAGCAGCGCACCCGGCGCGAAGGGGACCGCCCGGCCGTCCACCCGCGCGCCGTTCACCGTCGTGCCGTTCGTGGAGTCCAGGTCGGCGACCGCGACGCGGCCGTCCGCGCTCACCGTGACCGTGCAGTGCAGCCGGGAGACGTCCGGGTCGTCGAGCGGTACGTCGGCGTCGGCGGAGCGGCCGACGCGGATCTCGCCGCCGTGCAGAAGATGGACACCGCCGGCGTCGGGGCCGGCCACGACCTGGAGCTGGGCCGGGGCGTCGTCCAGCTCGGGATGCGGCTCGGGCTCGCCCGGCGCACCCACGGACAGCACGGCACCGTCGGTCAGCGGGGGCTCGCCGAGCGTGCAGCGCTGGGCGTCGAGCCGCTGCTCCCCGGCGTACAGCACGGGCGTGCCCGAACCGTCACCACCGGAGACCACCTGGGCGAGCGCGGACGCCACCGCGGCGAGCGCCGTACCGGCGGGTGCCGTGACCAGCACGTCGCTGCGCGGGGCGCGATCCCGCGCCGGCGCCGACGGGCCCAGCGGATCTACGACGGTCAGCCGGATCTGCATCGCCGTCAGCGGTCCCTTCTGCCCGGGCGCGGAGTCCCCCACCCCGCCCCAGCACGTCGGCCAGTACTGCCAGCATCCTCGCACCTGCCACTGACAGCGCGCCCCTCGCTCGGGAAAAGGTGATCTTGAATGGTCGGCTCTGCCCGCAAAAGTGCCTGAGAGATGACCCACAGGCGACCGCTTGAGATCAGTCACGCTCACTCCCGGCAACCACAAGACCGAGGTGAGCGTCTTTCCTTCGAACGGCTGTGAGGGCCGTTACGTAAGACCCACTGCGTGGGACCCACGACGCGAGACCCACAGAAGACGACACACCGGTCCCCGGCCCCCCGGCACTACAGTGGGTCGGACAGGCCAGCAGGCAAGGCAAGCACCAGGGAGCGCATGACGTGCGGCCGGTAGGCAGCAAGTACCTCCTCGAGGAGCCGCTCGGACGCGGCGCCACGGGCACCGTCTGGCGTGCCCGCCAGCGCGAGACCGCGGGCGCCGAGGCGGCCGTGCCGGGGCAGCCCGGCGAGACCGTCGCGATCAAGGTCCTCAAAGAGGAACTGGCCGGCGATCCGGACATCGTCATGCGGTTCCTGCGCGAGCGCTCCGTCCTGCTGCGGCTGACCCACCCGAACATCGTCCGGGTGCGTGACCTGGTCGTCGAGGGCGAGCTGCTGGCGCTGGTCATGGACCTCGTCGAGGGCCCCGACCTGCACCGCTACCTGCGCGAGAACGGCCCGTTCACCCCGGTCGCCGCCGCCCTGCTCACCGCCCAGATCGCCGACGCGCTCGCCGCCAGCCACGCCGACGGCGTCGTCCACCGCGACCTCAAGCCGGCCAACGTCCTGCTCCAGCAGTACGACGGGCAGATGCACCCGCTGCTGACCGACTTCGGCATCGCCCGCCTCGCCGACTCCCCGGGACTGACCCGCACCCAGGAGTTCGTCGGCACGCCCGCGTACGTCGCGCCCGAGTCCGCCGAGGGCCGCCCGCAGACCTCCGCCGTCGACATCTACGGCGCCGGCATCCTCCTGTACGAGCTGGTCACCGGCCGCCCGCCGTTCTCCGGCGGCTCCGCCCTGGAGGTGCTGCACCAGCACCTGAGCGCCGAGCCGCGCCGCCCCTCGACGGTCCCCGACCCGCTGTGGACGGTCATCGAGCGCTGCCTGCGCAAGAACCCCGACGAGCGGCCCAGCGCCGAGAATCTCGCCCGCGGCCTACGCGTCGTCGCCGAGGGCATCGGGGTGCACGCGAACTCCGCGCAGATCGCCGCCGCCGAGGGCGTCGGCATGCTCCTCGTGCCCGACCCGGCCCCCGCGCCGGTGCCGGACACCCCCGGAGCCGCCGACCCCACCCAGGTCCTCCCGCAGGGCGCGGGCTCGTACGACCCGAACGCCGCGACCAGCGTCATGCCGCACACCGGCGGCCCGGCCGGCGCCGCAGACCCCACCGCCGTGATGAACCACCGGGGCGCGGCCGACCCGACCGCCGTCATGCCGCCGGTCCCGCCGGGCTCGCCCGGCCACCCCGGCGGGCAGAACCAGCAGGGCGGCCCCGAGGACCCGCACCCCTGGCAGAACCAGCTGCGGGCGGCCCGGGACCGCAACGAGCAGACGCAGGTCCAGAACTACCTCGACCCGGGGCAGGACCCGCTGCGCCGCCGCCCCCAGCGCCAGGTGGCCCGGCCCCAGCAGCAGCCCCCGCGCCGCCAGGCGCCCCCGCCCGGGTCCGGCTACGGCCACCCGCAACAGCAGCAGCCCCAGCAGTACGCCCCGCAGCCCCAGCGTCCCCAGCCGCCGCAGCGCTACGCCCCGCCCGCGCCGCCGCCCCAGCAGCCGCAGCCGCCGCAGCGCGAGCCCCGGCAGCCGCGGCAGCGCAGCGCCAACCCGATGCGGATCCCCGGGCTCGGCTGCCTGAAGGGCTGCCTGTTCACGATCGTCATCCTGTTCGTCGCGGGCTGGCTGGTCTGGGAACTGAGCCCGCTGCAGGAGTGGATCGGCACCGGCAAGGGCTACTGGGACCAGCTCACCGACTGGTTCAGCACCGTGACCGGCTGGTTCGAGAAGCTCGGCGGGAGCAGTTCCGGCACGAACTGACCGGAACCGCCCCGCGAGGTTGGCGATTTGTCGACACCCGGCGGGTGATTTCCGCCTCGACGGTGAAGGTTGGCTCTCCGGACGCGTAGTTTTAGCGACAACACGCGTCGGTAGGAGCAGCCTTGGCACGGAAGATCGGCAGCCGGTACACCGCCCACCAGATCCTCGGGCGGGGCAGCGCCGGCACGGTGTGGCTGGGCGAGGGCCCCGAAGGCCCCGTCGCCATCAAGCTGCTGCGCGAGGACCTCGCGTCCGACCAGGAACTCGTCGGCCGCTTCGTCCAGGAGCGCACGGCCCTGCTCGGCCTGGAGCACCCGCACGTGGTGTCGGTGCGGGACCTGGTCGTCGACGGCAACGACCTGGCGCTCGTCATGGACCTCGTCCGCGGCACGGACCTGCGCACCCGGCTGGACCGGGACCGGCGCCTGGCCCCCGAGGCGGCCGTCGCGATCGCGGCAGACATCGCCGACGGACTGGCCGCCGCGCACGCCGCGGGCGTGGTGCACCGGGACGTCAAGCCGGAGAACGTGCTCCTGGACATGCAGGGCCCGCTCGGCCCCGGCGGCTCCCACCGCGCACTGCTGACCGACTTCGGCGTGGCCAAGCTCATCGACACCCCGCGCCGGACCAAGGCCACGAAGATCATCGGCACTCCGGACTACCTCGCCCCGGAGATCGTCGAGGGCCTGCCCCCGCGCGCGTCCGTCGACATCTACGCGCTCGCCACCGTCCTCTACGAGCTGCTGGCGGGCTTCACGCCCTTCGGCGGCGGCCACCCGGGCGCGGTCCTGCGCCGGCACGTCACGGAGACGGTCGTCCCGCTGCCCGGCATCCCGGACGAGCTGTGGCAGCTGCTGGTGCAGTGCCTGGCCAAGGCCCCGGCGTCGCGGCTGCGGGCCTCGGAGCTCGGGGCCCGGCTGCGGGAGCTGCTGCCGATGCTGGCGGGCATGCCCCCGCTGGAGGTCGACGAGCCGGACACCGAGTCCGAGGAGGAGTCCGAACGCGAGGAGCAGCCCGCCGGACCGGCGCCGACCGGGGAGCGCGTCCGGCGGCGGGGCGCGGTCCCCCTGGTGCCGGGCGCGAAGCCGGCCGACTCCAACCGGGACACCCACACCTCGATGCGCGTCCCCGCCCCCGACGAGCTGGCCGGCGGCGCCCACGGCACGGCCCGGGCCCCGCGCACCGCGGGCACCCCCCGCCCCGGCTCGGCCCGCAACCGCGCCGCGGCCCGGCGCCGCCGGGTGGCCCTGGGAGCGGGCGCGATCGCCCTCACGGCGGCGATCGGCGTCGGCGCCTGGCTGTCCACGTCGGACGACGACGGCGGCGCACCTCCCCAGGACACGAAGAACTCCGCCCCGCAGACCCCCTGAGCCGCCCGCTCCGGCCGCCCGGCGATGGCCGCCGGGCGGAGCCGTTACGCTGGAGGGCGTGGCAGTCGTCGACGTATCCGAAGAGCTCAAGTCCCTCTCCTCGACCATGGAGTCGATCGAGGCCGTTCTGGACCTCGAGAAGATGAGGGCAGACATCGCCGTGCTCGAGGAGCAGGCGGCCGCGCCGTCCCTCTGGGACAACCCCGATGAGGCGCAGAAGATCACCAGCAAGCTGTCCCACCTCCAGGCCGAGGTGCGCAAGGCCGAGGCCCTGCGCGGTCGCATCGACGACCTGGGCGTCCTTTTCGAGATGGCGGAGGAGGAGGACGACCCGGACACCCGTGCCGAGGCCGAGACCGAGCTCACCGCCGTGAAGAAGGCGCTGGACGAGATGGAGGTCCGCACCCTCCTCTCCGGTGAGTACGACTCCCGTGAGGCGCTGGTGAACATCCGTGCCGAGGCCGGTGGCGTCGACGCCGCCGACTTCGCCGAGAAGCTCCAGCGCATGTACCTGCGCTGGGCCGAGCAGCGCGGCTACAAGACCGAGATCTACGAGACCTCCTACGCGGAAGAGGCCGGCATCAAGTCGACCACTTTCGCCGTGCAGGTCCCCTACGCCTACGGCACCCTCTCCGTCGAGCAGGGCACGCACCGCCTCGTGCGCATCTCGCCCTTCGACAACCAGGGGCGCCGCCAGACCTCCTTCGCGGGGGTGGAGATCCTCCCCGTGGTCGAGCAGACCGACCACATCGAGATCGACGAGTCCGAGCTGCGGGTGGACGTGTACCGCTCGTCCGGCCCCGGCGGGCAGGGCGTCAACACCACCGACTCCGCGGTGCGGCTGACCCACCTCCCCACCGGCATCGTCGTCTCCTGCCAGAACGAGCGGTCGCAGATCCAGAACAAGGCGACCGCCATGAACGTTCTCCAGGCGAAGCTGCTGGAGCGCCAGCGCCAGGAGGAGCGGGCCAAGATGGACGCCCTCAAGGACGGCGGGAGCTCCTGGGGCAACCAGATGCGTTCGTACGTCCTGCACCCGTACCAGATGGTCAAGGACCTGCGCACCGAGTTCGAGGTCGGCAACCCCGAGGCCGTGTTCAACGGCGAGATCGACGGGTTCCTCGAGGCCGGAATTCGCTGGCGCAAGCAGCAGGAGAAGTAAGTTTGTCGACAAGGCAACTGCCGCCCCCGGGGCGGTAGTTGCTTTTTCTGTGCTCGGATGTCCGGGTTTTACATCACACTCACAGACTCAGACTCCCGGCATAGCCCCCGTAGTTGGACATGGCGGCCGCAAACGGCCTTGACGTGTTCTTGAAAAATGGGAAGGGTAAAGCGCGGCATGCGTGTCTCTGGGGCGCATGTGAACCGGGGGCCCTTTCACCGCAGCCGTCCCCGTCGAGCACAGCCCCGAGCGCTGCCTAATGACGATGAGCTACTGGGGGTAGCAACCACATGACGAAGAAGACGCGGATCCGTGTCGCGCGGATAGCCGCCGGTGCCGTGATCGCCGCCGGTGCCTCGCTGACCGCCGCCGGCGCCGCATCCGCCGCGGAAGCCGACGACTGCCTGCTCGGCATCCTGTGCGCCGACGAGTCGCCGTCCCCGACGCCGACCGACCCGCCGACCGAGCTCCCGACCGACCCGCCCACGGACCTCCCGACGGACCCGCCGTCGACCGAGGAGCCCACCGACGAGCCGACCGAGCCGACGGACGAGCCGACCGAGCCGACCGAGGACCCGACGACCGCCCCGACCGACCCGGGCAACGGGAACGGCACCGGCGGCGGCAACGGCAACGGCAACGGTGGCAACAACGGCGGCGGCAACAACACCGACCCCGACGGCGGCACCTCGCCGCAGGAGGAGGGCTCCTCCTCCCTCACCGAGATCGGCTCGGACTCCACCCCGGCCCCGCAGGCCCAGGCCCAGGGCAACGGCGAGGAGCTCGCCGAGACGGGTGCCGCGCAGACCACCTTCCTGGTGATCGGCGCCGCCACGATGATCGCCGGCGGTGTCGGCTTCCGTCTGCTGCCGCGCCTCGTGGGCGGCCGCGGCGGGGCTGCCGCCTGACGGTAGCCGCGTCCGCACGGACCGTGGCTGCACGGACCGTGGGCACAGCGCAACACCGAGGGCCCGGAGCGATTCGCTCCGGGCCCTCGGCCATGTCTGGGGGCGGCTGCCCACGCCGCTACGCGGTCTGGTGCGCCAGCAGGGCCACCGCCGCGATCAGCACCGTCAGCAGTGCGATCAGGGTCATCGGGTTCAGGCCCGCGAGGAAGTTCTCCTGCTGCATCCGCTCGCGGTTCGCGCGGCACACGGGGCAGCGGCCCTCGTTCACGGGGGACGCGCAGTTCGCGCACACCAGCCGGTCGTACGTCATGCGCTTGCCCTCCTTGCGCCGGTTCCACGTGTCCAACGTCCGTGGGGGTGGGAATGTTCCCCCCTCCACTTTGCCAGGTTCCGACGGCCGTCGCGCGGCTGCGCATTTTCTGTGGTTGTACGCACAGTCCCCCCGCGCCCCTCGGGGCTCGGTATAAAACGGCACATCCATGGCGCAACCACTGTCGGTGACTGCGATGCCCCACCCGGGTCGCGTATGGTCACGCTCATCTACCCCCGGCGACCCGTGGTGCATCCGTGATCCGATTCGACAATGTCTCCAAGGTCTACCCCAAGCAGACCCGCCCCGCCCTCAGGGATGTCTCCCTGGAGGTCGAGAAGGGCGAGTTCGTCTTCCTCGTGGGGTCCTCCGGCTCCGGAAAGTCCACCTTCCTGCGGCTGATCCTCCGCGAGGAGCGGTGCAGTCACGGTCAGGTGCACGTTCTGGGCAAGGACCTCGCCCGCCTCTCCAACTGGAAGGTCCCGCAGATGCGGCGCCAGCTGGGGACGGTCTTCCAGGACTTCCGCCTGCTGCCGAACAAGACGGTCGGCGAGAACGTCGCCTTCGCGCAGGAGGTCATCGGCAAGTCCCGCGGCGAGATCCGCAAGTCCGTGCCGCAGGTGCTCGACCTCGTCGGGCTCGGCGGCAAGGAGGACCGGATGCCCGGCGAGCTGTCCGGTGGTGAGCAGCAGCGCGTCGCCATCGCGCGTGCCTTCGTCAACCGGCCCAAGCTGCTCATCGCCGACGAGCCCACCGGCAACCTCGACCCGCAGACCTCCGTCGGCATCATGAAGCTGCTCGACCGCATCAACCGGACGGGCACGACCGTGGTGATGGCCACGCACGACCAGAACATCGTGGACCAGATGCGCAAGCGCGTCATCGAACTGGAGAAGGGCCGCCTCGTCCGCGACCAGGCCCGCGGTGTCTACGGCTACCAGCACTGATACCGCACCCGAGATCCACGGAAAGGCATAACCAGTCGCCATGCGCGCCCAGTTCGTCCTGTCGGAGATCGGTGTCGGTCTCCGCCGCAACCTGACGATGACCTTCGCCGTCGTCGTCTCCGTCGCCCTGTCGCTCGCCCTGTTCGGCGGGTCGCTCCTGATGAGCGACCAGGTCAACACCATGAAGGGCTACTGGTACGACAAGGTCAACGTCTCGATCTTCCTCTGCAACAAGAGCGACGCCGAGTCCGACCCCAACTGCGCCAAGGGCGCGGTGACCGACGACCAGAAGTCGCAGATCAAGGCCGACCTCGACAAGATGGACGTCGTCCAGGCGGTCACGTACGAGTCGCAGGACCAGGCGTACAAGCACTACAAGGAGCAGTTCGGCGATTCCCCGCTCGCCAGCTCCCTCACACCGGACCAGATGCAGGAGTCGTACCGCATCAAGCTGAAGGACCCGGAGAAGTACCAGGTCATCGCCACCGCCTTCAACGGCCGGGACGGCGTGCAGTCCGTGCAGGACCAGAAGGGCATCCTGGACAACCTCTTCAAGCTGCTGAACGGCATGAACTGGGCCGCCCGCGCGGTGATGGCGCTGATGCTGGTCGTCGCGCTGATGCTGATCGTCAACACCGTGCGCGTCTCGGCGTTCAGCCGCCGGCGTGAGACCGGCATCATGCGGCTGGTCGGCGCCTCCGGCTTCTACATCCAGGCGCCGTTCATCATGGAGGCCGCGGTCGCCGGACTCATCGGCGGCACCCTCGCGTGCGGCTTCCTGCTGATCGCCCGGTACTTCCTCATCGACCACGGACTGGCCCTGGCCGACCAACTGACACTGATCAACTTCATCGGCTGGGGCGCGGTGCTGAAGTATCTGCCGCTCATCCTCGCGACGAGCCTTCTGATGCCCGCGTTGGCCGCGTTCTTCGCGCTGCGCAAGTACTTGAAGGTGTGACGCATGCCAAGAGGGGTCGTGCGGTCAACCGGCCGTACGGCCCTTCCGCTTGTCCTAGACTCACCGGCATGTCAGGTCGTGACCCGTTCTGTCAGCCCCGTCGCATCCGTCGCGGGGCCGCCCTGACGTTGGTGTTCACGAGCGTGCTCGTCGCCGGTGCGGCCACGGGGGCGTTGCCGCAGGGCGAGGGGAAGTCCGCCCGGGACGAGGCCCGTTCGGCCGGACCGGCCGGGCGCCACGCGGACGTCGCAAGGGCGGCCGAGGAGGCCATGGCCGACGGCAAGTCCCCGATCCAGGCCGCCAAGCGCGCCGTCAGCCGCAGCGGTGACCGCTGGGGCGCCGTCTACTCCCGGGGCGAGTACGAGGAGTTCGAGGAGTCCCTCGACGGCCAGTACACCGGCGTCGGCCTGTGGGCCCGCAGCGAACGGGACGGCCGTATCGAGGTGACGAAGGTACGCGCCGGCTCGCCCGCAGCCACTGCCGGGATCCGCCCCGGAGACCTGCTGCGCAGCGTCGACGGCGAGAAGACCGACGGCCGTCCCGTCACGGAGGTCGTCTCCTTACTGCGCGGGGACGCCACGGACGCCCCCGCGGGCACCGCCGTCCGCCTCGGCCTGGAGCGCGGCACCCGCGCGTGGACCGAAACGCTGCGCCGGGCCCAGCTGTCCACCGACTCCGTCACCGTCCGGGAGCTCGCCGGCCGGGTCACCGTCATCAAGGTCGCCACCTTCACCAAGGGCTCCGGCCGCCAGGTCCGCGAAGCCGTCCGGCAGTCCCCGCCCGGCGCCGGGATCGTCCTGGACCTGCGCGGCAACTCCGGTGGCCTGGTCACCGAGGCCGTGACCGCCGCCTCCGCCTTCCTCGACGGCGGCCTGGTCGCCACCTACGACGTCGAGGGCGAGCAGCGCGCCCTGCACGCCGAGTCCGGCGGGGACACCACGAGACCCCTGGTCACGCTCGTCGACGGCGGGACGATGAGCGCGGCCGAGCTGCTCACCGGCGCCGTGCAGGACCGTGGACGGGCGCTCGTCGTGGGCTCCCGCACCTTCGGCAAGGGCTCGGTCCAGATGCCGAGCCGGCTGCCCGACGGCTCCGTCGCGGAGCTCACCGTCGGGCACTACCGCACCCCCTCGGGCCGTGGGGTCGACGGCCGGGGCCTCACGCCCGACCTGGAGACCGGCGAGGACGCCCTCCAGCGGGCCGGAACCGTCCTGCGGGGCCTCGCGAGCCCCTCGTAATCGACTTTCCGCAGGGGCCCTCCGTAGTGCGAAAATGGCGGCACTATGGCTAAGGAAAAAGGGCGCAAGCTGATCGCGCAGAACAAGAAGGCGCGGCACGACTACCTCATCATCGACACTTACGAGGCCGGCCTGGTCCTCACCGGGACCGAGGTGAAGTCCCTGCGCCAGGGACGGGCGTCGCTGGTGGACGGCTTCGTGCAGCTGGACGGGAACGAGGCGTGGCTGCACAACGTGCACGTGCCGGAGTACAGCCAGGGCACGTGGACCAACCACAGCGCCCGGCGCAAGCGGAAGCTGCTGCTGCACCGCGCCGAGATCGACAAGCTGGAGTCGAAGTCGGGCGAGACGGGCCACACCATCGTGCCCCTCGCGCTGTACTTCAAGGACGGCCGGGCCAAGGTCGAGATCGCGCTGGCGAAGGGCAAGAAGGAGTACGACAAGCGCCAGACGCTCCGCGAGAAGCAGGACCGCCGGGAGACCGACCGCGCGATCGCGGCGGTGAAGCGGAGGCAGCGCGGGGCGTAGGGAATACGCTGGCACCGACCCGCGTTGGTCACGTACGATGGTCACTGCACCCCACAGCGGGTGCGCTCCCCTCTCCGGAGGGATTGTCAACACAACATGGGGATGATCGGTTTCGACAGCGGCTGTCGAAGCAGGGGAAGCGTGTCGAGGAAGCGGCAATGATCTCGTAAACCATATGTCGCAAAAAATAATCGCCACTACCAAGCGCGATTCCCAGTCCTTCGCCCTCGCTGCCTAATAAGCAGTGAGTGAAGGACCCTTAATGGGTGTCAGCCCGGGAGCGTTCCCGACCCGGATCCTGGCATAATCTAGGGAACTAAACCATCGAGCCCGGTCACGGGGCTCGATGGGAAATCAAACAGTGACTGGGCCCGTCGGCGACTTGTTCGCGTGATCGCCGGGGCCGAGAAAATCACAGCGAACTGCACACGGAGAAGCCCTGATTCCGCACCGTTGGACGCGGGTTCGATTCCCGCCATCTCCACTCATCCCATGTGGGCAAAGGCCCCGTCGCTTATCTGCGGCGGGGCCTTTGTCATGCCGTCCGGCGTGACGTGCTCGCCCGTTCCGTCAGCCGGGGCGCAAGGAGCGTCGTCTCCGGTACGGGGGTGCCGTGCAGCTTCCGTATCAGGAGGTCCACCGCGTGGGCGCCCAGCTCGTCGGCCGGCAGGGACACCGACGTGACCGGGACACGGGGCGTCGTCGCCAGGTCGTCGGGGCAGACGGCCATGACGGAGAGGTCGGCGGGGATGCGCAGGCCGAGATGCTCGAAGGCGGCGCTCAAGGGGGCCAGGAGAGGTTCGTTGTGGACGACCACGGCGGTGAGGGCCGGGTGCTCGTGGAGCAGCCGCTCGGCGAGCCGCGGGGCCGTGGCGGGGTCGGGGCCGCCCGGGTGGACGGACGAGGCCAGGCCGTGACGGGTGGCGGCCGTGGTGAAGCCGTGCATGAGGTGGTGGGCGTAGGCCGTTCTGCGGAGGTAGACCTCCGGGGGCGAGCCCACCAGGGCGACCGTGCGGTGGCCCAGCTCCGCCAGATGGTTCACGCATGCCTCGCCCGCCGCCCGGAAGTCGAGGTCGACGCAGGTCAGGCCGTATGCGCGCGCCGGGACACCGATCAGGACCGACGGGCGGTCCAGGGAGCGGAGCCGGGGGAGGCGGGGGTCGTGGAGTTCCACGTCCGTCAGCAGCAGCCCGCCCACCGAAGCCGTGTCCACGGCGCGGCTCAGACCCGCCTCGGCCTCCTCCTGGGTGAGCAGCAGGACGTCGTGGTCGTGCGCCCGGGCCGTCGTCACCACCGACACCACCAGCCGCATCACCACCGGGACGTGCACACCGGCGCGGAGCGGAGCCGCCAGGGCCAGGACGTTCGGCTCGCCGCCGGCCAGGGCGCGGGCGGCGTGGGGGCGGTAGCCCAGGTCGCGGGCGGCCGCCTCGACGCGGCGCCGGGTCTCGTCGGAGATCGGGCGCTTGCCGCTCAGCGCGTAGGAGACGGTGCTGGGGGAGACCCCGGCCCGCCGTGCCACGTCCGTGATCTTGACCATCAGCCGAGATCCAGTGTGAGGAGGCCCGTGCCGGGCGCGGCCTGGACCTCGCGGTCGCCCGCGGCCAGGCTCCAGGCGGCCGCCGGGGCGGCGCACGTCGCCCGCAGGGTGTTCCCCTCGCGGGCGACCGTGAAGGTCACGTCCCCGACCGGCACCGTCACCTCGTCGCCGGGCCGCAGACCGTACGCCCGCAGCGTCACCCCGTCGGCGTGGTCGTAGTCCGGGCGGTCGTCCCGCGCGCCGACCGGGATCACCGCGCCGGGCCGGACCAGCAGCGGCGCGCTCAGGAAGCCGTGGTGCTCCCGCACCCAGCGCGGGCCCGTCACCGTCCCGCCGGTCACGAAGTGCGTCCAGGTGCCCTCCGGGACGTAGTACGTGACGTCGCCCTCGTCGCTGAACACCGGGGCGACCAGCAGGTCCGGGCCGAGCATGTACTGCCGTTCCAGGTGCGCGCACCCCGGGTCGTCCGGGAACTCCAGCACCATCGCGCGCATCACGGGCAGGCCCTCGGTGTGAGCCGTGCGGGCCGTCTCGTACAGGTAGGGCATGAGGCGGAGCTTCAGCCGGGTGAAGTGGCGGGCCACGTCCACCGACTCCTCGTCGAACAGCCAGGGCACCCGGTAGGAGCTGCTGCCGTGCAGGCGGCTGTGCGAGGAGAGCAGCCCGAAGGCCAGCCAGCGCTTGAACAGGGCGGGTGTGGGGGTGCCCTCGAAGCCGCCGATGTCATGGCTCCAGAAGCCGAATCCCGACAGGCCGAGGGACAGGCCGCCGCGCAGCGACTCCGCCATCGACTCGTACGTCGCCTCGCAGTCGCCGCCCCAGTGCACGGGGAACTGCTGGCTCCCCGCGGTCGCGGAGCGGGCGAAGAGCACGGCCTCCCGCTCACCGCGGTGCTTGCGCAGCACCTCGAAGACCGTGCGGTTGTACAGGTACGTGTAGTAGTTGTGCATCCCCTCCGGGTCCGAGCCGTCTGACCAGACCACGTCGAGGGGCACTCGTTCACCGAAGTCGGTCTTGAAGCAGTCGACGCCCTGCGCGAGCAGCGTCTCCAGTTTGGCGGCGTACCAGTCGCGGGCGGCCGGTGACGTGAAGTCGACCAGGGCCATCCCGGGCTGCCACATGTCCCACTGCCAGACCGAGCCGTCCGGGCGCTTCAGCAGGTGCCCGAGCGCCCGGCCCTCGGCGAACAGCGGGGAGCGCTGGGCGATGTACGGATTGATCCAGACGGAGACGTGCAGGTCACGGGCCTTCAGCCGGGCCAGCATGCCCTCCGGGTCGGGGAAGACACGGGAATCCCACCGGAAGTCGCACCAGTTGTGCTCGCGCATCCAGAAGCAGTCGAAGTGGAAGACGGACAGCGGCAGTTCACGCTCCCGCATGCCGTCGATGAAGGAGGTCACCGTCTCCTCGTCGTACGAGGTGGTGAACGACGTCGACAGCCACAGGCCGAACGACCAGGCGGGCGGCAGGGCCGGGCGGCCGGTCAGGGCCGTGTACCTGCGCAGGATGTCCTTCGGGGTCGGGCCGTGGATGACGTAGTACGTCAGCTCCTGGGTCTCCGCGCTGAACTGCACCCGGGAGACCACCTCCGAGGCGACCTCGAAGGACACCCGGCCCGGGTGGTCGACGAAGACGCCGTAGCCCGCGTCCGTGAGGTAGAACGGCACGTTCTTGTAGGCCTGTTCGCTGCACGTGCCGCCGTCGGACTGCCAGATGTCGACGACCTGCCCGTTCTTCACCAGCGGGCCGAAGCGCTCACCGAGGCCGTAGACGGACGTGCCGACGTTGAGGATCAGCTGTTCGCGCAGGTGGTGCCCGCCGGAGGCGTCCGTCATGATGCCCGCGTTCCTGTGGCCGCTGCTGGTGAGCGTGCGGCCGTGCGCGCGGAACTCGACGTGCCAGGGGCCGCCCCGGGCCAGCCGGAGCGAGAGGTCGCCGGAGGTCAGGGTCGCGTGCTCGTCGTCGTACGAGATCTCCGCGGAGGTGTCCGACGCCGTGAGCTCGAACTCGGGGCCGCGGGGCTCGCCACCGGTGAAGTGCGTCAGGGTCAGGCCGATGACGCCGGGCATGGGGGTGTGGGCCCGGACCGTGAGGACCGGGCCGGTCATCAGGTCGCCACGGGAGCGGACGGGCCGGGTCGGGGCGTGGATCTCCAGTGTGCCGTCCGACTCGGTGACGTCGAGGACCTGGGCCGGATGGGCCGCGGTGACGCCCTCGCGCAGGAGCCAGTAGCCGTCGGTGAACTTCATGTGGGGGTCCCTACTCTCCCGGCGCACGACACTCTCCCGGCGCACGAAGTCGAAGCGCTTCGACGATCGAACGTATGCGGGGGGCGTGAGGGCGTCAATGGGATGCGAGACACTTGGTGAAGCGATTCGAAGGGCTGCGCAGGGACAACGCCAGGGCCATGGCTGCCGCCATCACCGGGACCACGTAACCCGCCGTCGGGGAGAAGTGCTCGACCGTCCAGCCGCCGATCGCGCTGCCGGAGGCGATGCCGCCGAGCAGGCCGGTCACGGCGAGGGTCATGCCCTCGTTCAGCCTGCCCTCGGGAGTGCGCTCCTGGACCAGCGTCATGGTGGTCACCATCGTCGGGGCCGTCGCCATCCCGGCAACCAGCAGCGCGGCTGCCAGCAGCAGGAGCGAACCGGTGAGGGACGCGGCCAGCAGTGGCAGAGTCAACAGCGCCGCCATCGCCGCCACGCACCAGGGCAGCCGGGCCGCGGCCGGACCGTCGGGCTTCACGGCGCCGTACAGCAGGCCCGCCACGCAGGAGCCCGCCGCCTGGAGCGCGAGCACGATTCCGGCCGCCGACTGCCGCCCCTGCGCGTCGGCGAACGCGAGCGTGACGACCTCCGTCGCGCCGAAGACGCCGCCCATGGCCAGGCAGACCGCGAGCAGTGGGGGCATGCCGGGGGCGCGCAGGGGCGCCCTTCCGGGTAGGTGCGCGCGGACCGGGGGCTCCGTTGCGCGCTGGCTTGTGAACAGGACCATGCCGGTCAGCAGCAGCGCCGCGCCCGCGAGAGTGCCCGCCTCGGGGAAGAGCGTCCCGCAGAGGAAGGCCGCGAGCACCGGGCCCAGCATGAAGCACAGTTCGTCCGCCGCCTGCTCGAAGGAGTTGGCGGTGTGCAGTGCCTTCGCGTCGCCGGCCAGCAGATGTGCCCAGCGGGCCCGGGACATTCCGCCGGTGTTGGGGGTCGTGGCGGTGGCGGCGTAGGAGGCGAACAGGGTCCAGTCGGGGGCGTCGTGGCGCACGCACAGCAGCAGGGAGAGGGAGCCCAGGACGGCGATCACCGTGGCGGGCAGGGCCACTCGGGCCTGGCCGTGCCGGTCGACGAGCCGGGCGGTCCATGGCGCGACCAGGGCGGTCGCCGCGAGTCCCGTCGCCGTGACGGCACCGGCGAGGGCGTAGGAGCCCCGGGTTCCGGCGATCATCATGACCGCGCTGACGCTGAACATGCCCATCGGCAGGCGGGCGAGCAGGTTCCCGGCCGTGAAGGCACGGGCGCCGGGGAGGCGGAACAGGCGGCGGTACGGGGAGAGTTGCGGCATGCGTCCACCGTCACCCGGGGACGATCGGGCGGTCCAACACCTGTTCCGTGCGCAGTCACGCACCTGGGTTGTGAATCGCGCGGGTGCGGCCGAAAAGGGCATGGCGGAAAAGGTTCGCTCACTGTTCTTCATACAGAGATATGGAGATTCCTAATGCTCCTCATGACGCATGGAAAAGATGCTCATTCGGGAAAATCCTTCACTCGTTTGCCGCGCATCCGCCGAAGTGGGGCGACGGTTAGTCGGTACATGACCGAGGCGACCAGGAAAGACGGCTGGGCGGTAACGCTCGGCCCGTACACCTACATTCCCGCTCCAGCGCACTCGTCGGCGACCGTCAACGGGACGCTCACCAGAGGGGGTTGCCCGGTCACGTTGCAGGTGACGGAGTCGCTTCTGCGGGATTTCATCGACGCCATGAGCACGCTGGAAAAGGATCTCGCACGGCGGTGGATCAGTGCGACGGATTGGCCCGCTTTCGCGCTTGCGGAATAGTCGGGGCGCGCCATGTACGACAAGGTAGAGGGCACCGGCCGGCATCGGGCTCCGGCCCGGGATTTCATCACCCCACTGACCCCGCCGGACCCGACCTGGGACCCCGCCGAGGAACTGGCGTTCATCCTCGAGGAGGCCCTCGGGGAGCAGGCGGCGAGGATCCCCGCCCCCCGTGACGAGGATCGGGACCCGGACCCGGCACCCGCGCCCGCCCAGGGCACCCACATGCGGCGGCTCCAGGACATCACCGAGGAACTCCCACCGGTGCGGGATCTCCCCCGGCGGCACCGCAAGGTCCGGACCCGCAAGGCCCCGGGCGTGCTCCGCACCACCAGCTTCCTCGTCGCCGCCCTCGCGGCCGTCATCGGTCTGGCGGTGAGCCTCCTGAGCGGCATGGTCGCCTACGACCCCCTGCGCTCGGTCGCCGTGTCCCCCGCGGCGAGGGGCCTGCGCACCTGGTGGCCCCTGCTGGTGTACGGGCCCTGGCTGGTGGGTTCCCTGTCCGTCCTGCGGGCCGCGCTGCACCAGCGCCGTGCCGTGCACTCCTGGTGCGTGGTCCTGGTCTTCTCCTCCATCGCCGTCCTGCTGTGCGTCGTCCAGGCACCCCGGACGGTCCTCGGCACCGCGGCGGCCGCCCTGCCCGGCCTCGCCGCCCTGGCGTGCTTCCAGCAGGTCGTCCGCCAGATCACGCTGACCAGGCCGCCGATGCGGTCGGTACCTCGGCACCGGGTGGGGCAGGCTCCGTCCGCGGACGGCCGGAAGAGGGCGGAAGGCGTGAACGCCACGGAGGTCCGGACGGGCGAGGGAGAGACGCCCGGGAAGAAGCCCGGCTCTTGATCCTCTGATCCCGGGTGGTCCCGGCCGCTGTAGGTTCACCGCATGGCCGCCCACCTCGACCCCCGTCTGCTGCGTGGCTTCGTCACCGTGGCCGAGGAACTGCACTTCACACGGGCGGCGGTGCGGTTGCACGTGGCTCAGCAGGCGCTCAGTCGGGACGTGCGGCGGCTGGAACGGGAGCTGGGGACCGAGCTGTTCGTGCGGACCACCCGGCAGGTGACGCTCACCCCGGACGGGGAACGGCTGCTGCCGCACGCCCGCCGGGTGCTCCACGCGCAGGACGAGCTGCTCGCCGCCTTCCACCAGGCCCGGCCGCTGCTGGTCGACCTCAACTCCCCGGGCCTGGTCACACCCCGCCGGGTGCTGCACGAGGCACGGGAACTCGCCCCTCACCACGAGCTGATGGCCCGCTACGAGAGCGGCCTGACCGGCGCCGCCGGTGAACTGCTGGCCGGCCGGCTGGACGCGTCGTTCGGACGGTTCGCCGGGCTGGACCCGGCACTGCGGGCCGGGCTCGACCATCAGCCCGTGCGCTTCGAGCCGATGGCGGTCGTCCTGCCCGAGGACCACCGGCTGGCCGCGTGTGAGTCCGTGCCGCTCGCCGAGCTGGCCGGCGAGAGCGTCTACGCGGGCGCCGGCAACCCGCGTACGCCGGAGTGGACCGGCCTCGCGCGGCTGCTCTTCGAGGGCCGCGGCATCGAAATCGCGCCACCCGCCCCGCTGGCCGTAGGAGAGGAGGAGTTCCAGCGGATCATGGCCAGAACGCGCAACCCGATCCTGGCCGTCGTGGGGTTCCCGGCGCTTGCGTCGACGGTGGTGCGGCCCCTGGTCGACCCCGTTCCCCTGTCCCCCGTTTCGCTGGTGTGGCGCAGGGGCCTGACCCACCCCGCGCTCGACGCGCTGCGCCGGGCCGCAGCCCGCCTGGCTGCGGAAATGGGGTGGCTGCGCAGGCCCGCGGGCACCTGGACACCGGCCGGAGACGATGTCCTCATGGCGTCTCACGACTGACACGATTCGACACGGCGCCCACACAGAACCTGCGCGTGCGCTACATTCGACGCCTGAGCACGGTGTGGTACGAGGGGGCGTTCGGACGGGTGGGGGCCCGGTCCGACGGCGGGTGCTCAGGTCGTCAAGCGCACCTGAACCATCCCTGGGGGGAAGTGCGTGCGCGTGAAAGAGTGGCGAGAAGACGCCCAACCCGAGTGGCCCGAGGCCGCTACGGCTACCGGAGAGCTCCCGTCGGACGGCAGAGCCCGGGACAGAAGTGCGACGCAGGTCTTCCCGGGCCGTGATGTCCGGGTGACCGGCCACGGGCTGCCCGCCGGGACGGAGATACTGCGCGGCATTCCCCGCCAGAGTGACGGCGAGGCCGGCTCGCGCGCCCCGGAACCGGGGAGCCGGACCGCGGTCCGTGACCCCTGGCAGGAGCAGGAGGTGGCGGGCCCGTCCGGGCACGCCACCGACGCGGACGGGCAGACCCACGATCCGCACGAGGTCACGGTCCAGCTCGACGCCGTGCAGCTCGGGGAGGGCTTCCTGCGGCAGGTGAAGGAGGGCCCGGGCGACGAGGCCGCCGCCGACCGGCCCGTCTTCGTCGACGAGTCCGGCCGCCGCAGCCGCCGCTACCGCCGCATCGGCATGGCCGTCGCCCTGGCCTGCGGGGTCTACGCCGTCGTCATCGTCGCCACGCTGCTGTCGGGCAACTCCAACGCCCCCTGGCTGCCCGTGCCGACCAAGGACGACAACCCGCCGGCGGGGCAGGTCGACAGCCCGCCGCTGACCGCCGAGTCGGCTCCGACCGGAGAGGCCGGCGACACCGGCGTCACCGCGCCGGGCAGCGCACCGGCGACCGGCGGGGCCACGGCACCCGTGCCCGGCCCCAGCGCCGCCGCACCCGGTGCCACCGCCGGCCCCGACCGTCCCGGCACGTCCGCCAAGCCCTCGCCGACCGCGACCCGGACCACCCCGGCGCCGGGCGGCAAGGCCACCGACCCGGCCCCGACCAAACCGGCGGACCCGCCGAGCACGCCGGCCACCGACCCCACACCGACGGGCGAGCCCACGGCCACGCCCACGGAGACGACGGGCACCGGCGGCGACGGCGGCACGGTCGCGGAGGGCCCGGCCGAGCCGCAGCCCGTCGCCGAGACGCCCGCCGCGGCCTAGACCGCGTCGCCGTCCGGACCGCGTCGTCGCCTGAACCGCGACGCTGCCCGAACCGCGCCGCGAAGCGGCGCCCGCCGCTCCGGGCGCCGCACAAGGTCCTTCCGGCCGGGCACCGCACGATCGCCTGTTCGGTCAGGCGCAGCATCAACGTCTGTTCGGCCGGGCGCAGCATCACCGCCCTTCCGGTCGGGCGCAGCACCATCGCCCGTTCGGTCGGGTAACGCACCACCGCCCATCCGGCACCGCACCACCGCCCGTCCGGCCAGGCACCCCGCACCACCCGCCCATCCGGCAGGCACCCGCACCACCGCCCATCCGGCACCGCACCACCGTCTGTTCGACCGGGCACCGCACCGCCGCCCGTCCGGCCAGGCACCCGCACCACCCGCCCATCCGGCAGGCACCCGCACCACCGCCCGTCCGGCAACGGCCAAGCACTTCCCACCGGCCCCGGCCGGCCCGGGGAAGTCGGGCTCTTCGGGGCGGCTCGGCGGCGGGGCCGCCTCTCGATCGAGGCCGGCCGCTCCGACCGACCCGCCCGCCGGTGCGGCGGACGCGCAACCGCGACGTCCCCGCCGGCCGGGCCCGTCCCCACCACACCGTCCGCCCGCCCCGTCTCCGCACCACCCCAATCCCGCACCGTCCGCCCGCCCCGTCCCCGCCCCGTCCGCCCGTCCCCGTACCACCCCATCCCGCACCACCCGGAGTACCACCACCCATGGCATCCCGTACTCGCCGTTCCGGGCGCGCGTCCCGAGCCCCTGGCGGCTCCAGGCGCCGGCGCCTGCCCATGCGTCTGTTGCTGCCCCTGCTCGTGCTCGTCGCGCTGGGCGCGATGCTCATGCTGCGCGGATACGTGCACAGCGAGGTCCTCGCCGACCACCGCGTCGGACCGCCCGCCGCGAACGACCGCGTCCCGAAGGACATCCTCAAGGGCGGCCCGGTCATCGACACCCGCAGCGGGAAGGCGACCAGCCTGGACCTCCCCGACCACGAGCTGGTGCTGACCTTCGACGACGGTCCCGACCCGATGTGGACGCCCAAGGTCCTCGAGGTGCTGAAGAAGCACGACGCCCGCGCCGTCTTCTTCATCACCGGCACCATGGCCTCCCGCTACCCGGACCTCGTCCAGCGCATGGTCGACGAGGGCCACGAGATCGGGCTGCACACCTTCAACCACCCCGACCTGTCCCTGCAGAGCAAGAGCCGGGTCGACTGGGAGCTGTCACAGAACCAGCTCGCCCTCGCCGGCGCCGCCGGAATCCGCACCTCGCTGTTCCGCCCGCCCTACTCGTCGTTCGCCCAGAACATGGACAACAACACCTGGCCGGTCACCGAGTACATCGGCAGCAAGGGCTACATCACCATCGTCAACGACACCGACAGCGAGGACTGGCGCAGGCCCGGGGCCGAGCAGATCATCCGCAACGCCACGCCGAAGAGCGGCGACGGCGCCATCGTGCTGATGCACGACTCCGGTGGTGACCGCTCCCAGACCGTGGCCGCCCTCGACCGGTACGTCTCCGGGCTGCAGGCCAAGGGCTACCGCTTCCACACCCTCACCGGCGCACTCGACGCCCCCAGCGCGCACACCCGGGTCGCCGGGCTGGAGTCGCTGAAGGGTGAGGCGTGGGTGTTCCTGGTGCAGGCCTCCGAGAACGTGACCGGGGTGCTCGTCGCCGGTCTCGCCGTCGTCGGCGTGCTGGTCTTCGGGCGTCTCGGGCTGATGCTGATCCTCTCCGTGGCGCACGCCCGCCGGGTGCGACGCCGCGGCTTCAGCTGGGGCGACCCCATCACGGAACCGGTCTCCGTCCTCGTACCCGCCTACAACGAGGCCAAGTGCATCGAGCAGACGGTCCGTTCCCTCGTCGCCAGCGACCACCCCATCGAGGTGCTGGTCATCGACGACGGCTCCAGTGACGGCACCGCCCGCATCGTCGAGAACCTCGGCCTGCCCGGCGTACGCGTCGTCCGCCAGCTCAACGCGGGCAAGCCCGCCGCCCTCAACCGGGGCATCGCCAACGCCAAGTACGACCTGATCGTGATGATGGACGGCGACACCGTCTTCGAACCGACCACCGTCCGCGAACTCGTCCAGCCCTTCGGCGACCCGCGCGTCGGCGCCGTCGCGGGCAACGCCAAGGTCGGCAACCGCGACTCCCTCATCGGCGCGTGGCAGCACATCGAGTACGTGATGGGCTTCAACCTCGACCGCCGCATGTACGACGTGCTGCGCTGCATGCCCACCATCCCCGGCGCGGTCGGGGCGTTCCGGCGCAGCGCACTGGAACGCGTCGGCGGCATGAGCGACGACACGCTCGCCGAGGACACCGACATCACCATGGCCATGCACCGGGACGGCTGGCACGTGGTGTACGCCGAGAAGGCCGTCGCCTGGACCGAGGCCCCGGAGTCCGTCCAGCAGCTGTGGTCCCAGCGCTACCGCTGGTCGTACGGCACCATGCAGGCCATCTGGAAGCACCGCCGGTCCATCGTCGAGCGGGGACCCTCGGGCCGCTTCGGCCGGGTGGGCATGCCCCTGGTGTCGATGTTCATGGTCGTGGCGCCGCTGCTGGCCCCGCTGATCGACGTGTTCCTGCTGTACGGGCTGGTGTTCGGGCCCACGGAGAAGACCATCGGCGCCTGGCTGGGCGTCCTCGCGGTACAAGGGGTGTGCGCGGCCTACGCGTTCCACCTGGACAAGGAACGCATGACCCACCTGATCTCACTCCCGCTCCAGCAGATCCTCTACCGCCAGCTCATGTACGTCGTGCTGCTCCAGTCCTGGATCACCGCCCTCACCGGCGGCCGGCTGCGCTGGCAGAAGCTGCGGCGCACCGGCGCGGTGGGCCTGCCCGGGGGCGGCTCCCCCGCGGCCCAGCCGCAGATGGACGGGAGGCCGGTCGGATGACCACGCACGCGACTCCCGTCACCGAGGCCGCCCCGCAGGAGCCGGCCGCCGCCAAGAAGCCCGGCCGCGACCGGTACTTCGACCTGCTGCGCGCCCTCGCCCTGTTCCGTGTCGTGCTGTACCACCTGACGGGCTGGGCCTGGCTGCCGCTGGTGTTCCCGTCCATGGGCGTGATGTTCGCGCTCGCCGGGAACCTCATGGCCCGCTCGCTGAAGCGCCCGGCCGTGCAGGTGATCCGCGGCCGGATGCGCCGGCTGCTGCCGCCGCTGTGGCTGCTCGGCGTCGTGGGCGTCACCGGCATGGTCCTCCAGGGCTGGGGCCCGGACGAGGACGGGCACCCCGGCTGGTGGCTGCTCCACCTCACTTTCTGGATCGTCCCGCTCAGCGACCCGCCCTACGCGGAGGGCCTGCCCGGCATCCACGGCTTCATCGGCGAGAACTGGGCCGCGGACCTCGCGGGCCCGCTCTGGTACATCCGCGCCTACCTCTGGTACGTCCTGCTCTCCCCGGTGCTGCTGAAGGCCCTGCGCGCCCTGCCGGTCCTCACGATCCTCATGCCGATCGCCCTGGCCGTCGGCTTCGAGCAGGGCTGGATCACGCTGCCCGGCGAGCGGATCCCCTCGGCGCTCACGGACTTCTCCACCTTCGGTGCCTGCTGGATCCTCGGCATGGCCCACCAGGAGGGCATCCTGCGGCGGCTGCCGCGCTACATCGTGCCGTCCGTCGCACCCGTCATCGCCCTGGCCGGCCTCTGGTACGCCCTGCACCACGACTTCGGCACCGGCAACGACCTCGACAGCATGCCGCTCGCCCAGGCCCTGTGGTCCTTCGGCACGGTGTTCCTGCTGCTGCACCTCAGCCCGTCCTGGACGGAGTGGCCGCGCCGGCTGCGCGCCTTCGCGGGGACGATCACACTGCTCAACTCCCGGGCCGTGACCATCTACCTGTGGCACAACACCTGCATCCTGATCGCCGCCACCCTCTGGGACCAGCTGTGGGGCTTCCCCCTGCTGGAACAGAACGTGCCCGGGCTGCTGGAGAGTGTCTGGCCGGTGCTGGTCCTGGTCTGGATCCTCATCGGCTGCTGCATCCTGGCCTTCGGCTGGGCGGAGGACCTGGCGGCCAAGCAGAGGCCGCGGTTGTGGCCGACGAAGGAGCCCCGGGCGAAAGCGCGTGGGGGCCGGAGGCGCGCCTGACCGGCCCCCGGTTCGCCTGAGGGACCCCCGTTCCGCCTGACGGGACCCCGTTCCGCCTGACGGGACCCCGTTCCCCCGGGCTCTCCCGGTGTGGAAAACTGCCTGGGTTGCGCTTGTGAACGAAGTGACCCGGGGGAGCGGTGGGGATGAGTAAGCGGCAGATGCAGAAGATGCTGCGGCTGATGGCGAGCGGGGAACCGGTCGAGCTCACCAGCCCGATGGCGTCCGTGAAGAAGCTCGCCCGGCTGGCCTTCGTCGCCCAGCAGTTCGGCTACGAGTACGCCGACGTCCGCCAGAGCAGCGGCCGCAACGGCGCGCTCACCATGCTGATCCTGCCCGACCCGAGCCCGCAGGCCCGGGCCCGGGCCGGGCAGAACTGGGCGCAGTACCCCGACGCGGCCGACGGTGTCTCCCTGCCGCCGCTCGTGCCCGACGCCTTCGAACTGCTCAAGGCCCGCATCAACTTCGACCTCACCGGCAAGAACGCCGAGAAGCGCATGGGCTACGGGGCCCTGGGCGTCACCGTCGGCTGTGTGATCCTCGCCTTCCGGTTCGGTGGCCAGTCGGACGACTTCGTCGCGGCCGGTGTGGTGTGGCTGCTGCTCATGGCGGTCTTCGGTATCGGCTTGGTGGTGACGCGCAAGCGCAACGCCAAGTTCGCGGCCCGGCTGCGGGCGGCGGGCTTCACGCCGGTGCAGGACGAGAGCGGGCGGCTGCGGTACCTGCCGCCCGGGGCACAGCCGACCGGGCAGGGCAATCCGTTCGCGGGCGGGCCGTACGGCGGGGCCGTGCCGGGCGGACCGGGTCCGGCGACGGGAACGCCGCAGCCGGCCTACGGGCAGCAGCCGGCCTACGGGCAGCAGCCGCCCGGGCCGTACGCCCAGCCCGCGCCCGGGCCGTATCCAGGACAGCCCGCGCAGGCCCCGTACCCCGGTCAGCCCGCCCCGCCTCCCTACGGCGGTCAGCCCGCGCAGGCTCCGTACCCGGGGCAACCCGCGCAGGCTCCGTACCCGGGGCAGCCGGCCCAGGCTCCGTACCCGGGGCAGCCCGCGCCCGGCCCCTATGCCGCGCAGCCCCCGGGCCCGTACGGCCAGCCGTACCACCAGCATCAGCCGCCGCAGCCCCACCCCCAGCAGAATCCCCACTGGCAGCCCCCGCAGCACTGACGCGGAAACCTCCCGGAACCTCTCATCCCGCCCGAGCGCGGGGTGAGAGCAAAGTTCCCTCGCGGTCACCCGCTGCCACAGGCAGGAAACGCGCCCTCTCTACCTTCGGGGTCAGTCACCGGAAGTACGACCGAGTCCCGGAGCACAGTGGAGGCGTCATGACAGGCCCTGGCACGGCACCCGCACCCCCGAGCAAGGGCGGACGCTGGATCCAGCACTGGGATCCGGAGAACGAGACGTTCTGGAAGGAGACCGGAGAGAAGGTCGCCCGCCGGAACCTCTACTTCTCCGTCCTGTCCGAGCACATCGGATTCTCGATCTGGACCCTGTGGTCCGTGCTGGTGCTGTTCATGGGCCCGGAGTACGGGCTCACCCCGGCCGACAAGTTCATGCTGACCTCGATGGTCACGCTCGTCGGCGCCGTCGTCCGCGTCCCCTACACCTTCGCCGTGGCGATCTTCGGCGGACGGAACTGGACGATCATCTCCGCGGCCCTCCTGCTGATCCCGACCTGCGCCGCGTTCACCGTGATGGAGCCGGGCACCTCCTTCTCCACCTTCCTGCTCGTCGGCCTGCTCGCCGGTATCGGCGGCGGCAACTTCGCCTCCTCCATGACCAACATCAACGCCTTCTTCCCGCTGCGGAAGAAGGGCTGGGCCCTCGGCCTGAACGCGGGCGGCGGCAACATCGGCGTGCCGGTGATCCAGCTGGCCGCGCTCGCGATCATCGGCGCCGGCGGCGGGCCGCGCGTGCTGCTCGGGATCTACATCCCGCTGATCGTCGTGGCCGCCGTCATGGCCGCGCTGTTCATGGACAACCTGGAGAACGTCAAGAACGACACCGGTGCCGCCAAGGACGCCGCCCGGGACGCCCACACGTGGATCATGGCCTTCCTCTACATCGGCACGTTCGGGTCGTTCATCGGCTACAGCTTCGCCTTCGGGCAGGTCCTCCAGAACCAGTTCGGACGCACCCCGCTGGAGGCGGCGTACGTCACCTTCATCGGTCCGCTCCTCGGCTCGCTGATCCGGCCCCTGGGCGGCTGGATGGCCGACAAGTACGGCGGCGCGCGGATCAGCCTCTGGAACTACGTCGCCATGGCAGCGGCGACGGCGGTCCTGATCGGCGCCTCCATGGAGAAGTCGCTGGCACTGTTCACCGGGGCGTTCGTGGTGCTGTTCGTGCTCAGCGGGCTCGGCAACGGCTCCACCTTCAAGATGATCCCGGGCATCTTCCAGAACAAGGCCCTGGCCAAGGGGCTGCGGGGTGAGGAGGCCGCGGCGTACGGGCGGCGGCTGTCCGGGGCCTCCATGGGTCTGATCGGCGCGGTGGGCGCGCTCGGCGGTGTCGGCATCAACCTCGCCTTCCGCCAGTCCTTCCTCTCCTACGGCTCGGGCACCGGGGCGTTCGTCGCCTTCCTCGCCTTCTACGCGGTCTGCTTCGTGGTCACATGGGCCGTATACCTTCGTCGTACGGCTCCCCGGGTACCCGTCACCACGGCGACCTCGGAGGCGAAGTCGCAGCTCAGCTACGCCGAGGTGTGACGTAACACCAGCGACATCACGCCGATCCGAGCCTGTCACGAGCCGTTGACAGGCTCGATCGGCATGTAGGTACGCCGTACCCACGAAGTACGACGACTGGATGCGGGACGAGAGCCATGTACGAGGAAGAACAGCGACCGGACCACGGGCCCCTGGCGGGTTTCACCGTGGGTGTGACGGCCGCGCGCCGGGCCGATGAGCTCGGGGCGCTGCTGCAGCGACGCGGTGCCGCCGTCCTGCACGCCCCTGCCCTGCGGATCGTGCCGCTCGCCGACGACAGCGAGCTGCTGGCCGCGACGAAGGAGATCATCGAGCAGGTGCCGGACATCGTCGTGGCCACGACCGCGATCGGCTTCCGGGGCTGGGTCGAGGCCGCGGACGGCTGGGGGCTCGGGGAAGAGCTGCTGTCCCGGCTGGGCGGCGTACGGATCTTGGCGCGCGGGCCGAAGGTCAAGGGCGCGGTGCGGGCCGCCGGGCTGACGGAGGAGTGGTCGCCGTCGTCGGAGTCCATGGCGGAGGTGCTGGACCGGCTGCTGGAGGAGGGCGTCGACGGTCTGCGGATCGCGATCCAGCTGCACGGTGAGCCGCTGCCCGGGTTCGTGGAGGCGCTGCGGGCGAGCGGGGCCGAGGTGCTCGGGGTGCCCGTCTACCGGTGGATGCCGCCGGAGGACATCACGCCGGTCGACCGTCTGCTGGACGCGACGGTCGCCCGGTCCCTGGACGCGGTCACCTTCACCAGTGCTCCGGCCGCGGCCTCCCTCCTCTCCCGGGCGGAGGAACGCGGACTGCTCGACGAGGTCCTGGCGGCGCTGAGCCACGACGTCCTGCCGGCCTGCGTCGGCCCGGTCACCGCCCTGCCCCTGCAGTCCCGCGGCATTGACACGATCCAGCCCGAGCGCTTCCGGCTCGGGCCTCTCGTCCAGCTCCTCTGCCAGGAACTCCCCGCGCGAGCGCGCTCCTTCCCCGTCGCCGGGCACCGCGTGGAGATCCGGGGCCACGCCGTCCTGGTCGACGGCGACCTCAAGCCCGTCCCGCCCGCCGGCATGTCCCTCCTGCGCGCCCTCTCCCACCGCCCCGGCTGGGTCGTCGCCCGCGCGGACCTGCTGCGCGCCCTGCCCGGCTCCGGCCGCGACGAACACGCGGTGGAGACGGCCATGGCCCGCCTCCGCACGGCCCTCGGCACGCCGAAGCTGATCCAGACGGTGGTCAAACGCGGTTACCGCCTGGCCCTGGACCCGAGTGCGGAGACGAAGTACGCAGACGCGTGATCCCGTCCGGGGGTTGAGCCGAATTGCGACATCTTCTGCTCCGCCGTCGGCCGCGGGACCCGCTTCCGGGCGTCGGTGGGGAGGGCAGGGCGCGCTGCCGGGAGGTCCGGCCGGGGTGCGGTGCCGGTGGGCGGGGTGTCCGGTTGCGGTCCGGTCGCGGGGGATGGCCTCGCGGGGGTGATGTCCGACGAGAGTCGCGGGCGCCGGGCGGTGTCGACGCGGGTGGGGCACTGTACGGGTGTTGACGGCTGCGTGACCTCGAGGGTCGGCGCCGCGGGCCTGGCGGGTCGGCGCGGGCCTGGCGGTCGGCGTGGAGTTCGTGGCCTGGGAGCGGGGCGTGGCGTGCGGGTGCGGCTGCCAGAGAGGGCTTCGCTCGGTGTGGAGTTCGTGGCCGGGGGCGTGGCGTGCGGGGTGCGGTCGCCGGAGACGGCTTGGCCGGGTGATGTCCGAGGAGAGTCCGGCCGCCGGAGCGGTCGCCGTCCGAGTGGGATGCCCCGGGGAATCCCACCGGCGCGTGACCTCGTGGGACGTCTGCAGGGCGGAACCGGCCGTCGGACCCTGGCTCCGGCGGCCGACGAGGGACGCCCCTCGCGGCCCCCCGGACCCGGGCAGGACTCCCCTCGCGGCCCCGCGGCCCGGGCGGGACGGCCCGCGCGAGCCCCTGGCCTGGGCGGGACGCCCTGCGTGGACCTCCGTCCGGGCCCCCGCTCCGTTCCACGTGTGGCCGGAACCGCCGTCCCGTGCCGGTGTCCCGGCGCGGTCAGGTGTGCGCGAGGGGTTTTCGGCGTCGGGGCGGGCAGGCACTGTAAGAGGGAGCGGCTTACCGGCCCTCTCGTCGGTGTCCCACGCGACGCGTCTCACCGAAGCCCTCGCGACCGGGGTGAACCCCTAGGCGGTGACAGGCACATGGCACTGGGTACGGCCACGGCCCCCTACGAGCTGCGGTTCGACGCCGGGCGGATCTGCCTGGACCTGCTCTCCACCACGCACCCGGAGGAACGGCTCGACTCCGTGGACGTGCTGCGCGCCTGGATCACCGGCTCCGGGCTCGTCCCCTCGGACACCGCCCTGACCCACGCCGACACCGGCTGGCTGCTGGCCTTCCGTGAACTGCGCGCTCAGGTCGACCGGTTGGTGCGCTGCCGGCCGAGACCCGGAGTAGCGACGTACGACCTCGCCCTCGCCCGCGTCAACGACCTGGCCCGCACCGCGCCCCCGGCCCCGCGCGCGGTCCGCGGCGAAGACGGCCAGCTGCTGCGGCGGTTGGACGGCCCGCCCGGCTGCGCCGCCCTGCTCGCGGCCGTCGCCCGGGACGCCGTCGACCTGCTGACCGACCCCGTCGCCCGCGCGGCCCTGCGCCAGTGCGAGGGGGACAACTGCCCCATCGTGTACCTCGACACGTCCCGGGGACGCAGGAGGCGCTGGTGCTCCAGTGAGGTCTGCGGGAACCGCGAACGCGTCGCCCGGCACCGCCGTCGCGCGGCACTCGCCCGCGCGTAAACGGAATTGGGTGGTCCGTGCACTCAATTTCCCTGTCCTAAATGCGACTTCTGCGCCCCCGGCGTCGAAGTGATTTCGATTACATGTCGTTTACCTACGCCACCGTAGGGAAGGCCTGGCTTGAACTTGCCGATGTGGCGGATATGTAAAGAACGCGGGGTGGGAATGTGACTCCATGTCCCGCTCGTCACGTCATCCCGAAGAAATATGTCGGGTCTCTTTGAACGCCCAACCGCTCGCGTCCGTACGGCATGTGGAGCGACCGACTGGGGGAACCCCCGGACATCGGAGGTGGGCGTGCGCAAGGATTCCGTCGTGGCCAATGAACGAGCACCGAGGGCCCGACATCGCATGTCCCAGCCCTCGGAACCCGACGAGGAGCTGATGCGTGCGCTCTATCGCGAACACGCCGGACCCCTGCTTGCGTATGTCCTGCGCCTGGTCGCCGGAGACCGGCAGCGCGCCGAGGACGTCGTGCAGGAGACGCTCATCCGTGCCTGGAAGAACGCCGGTCAGCTCAATCGAGCGACCGGATCGGTACGCCCCTGGCTGGTGACGGTCGCCCGGCGCATCGTCATCGACGGCCACCGCAGCCGGCAGGCCCGGCCGCAGGAGGTCGACCCGTCGCCGCTGGAGGTCATCCCCGCGGAGGACGAGATCGACAAGGCGCTGTGGCTGATGACTCTCTCGGACGCACTCGACGACCTGACCCCTGCCCACCGGGAGGTGCTCGTCGAGACGTACTTCAAGGGGCGTACCGTCAATGAGGCGGCCGAGACTCTGGGCATACCCAGCGGAACCGTCCGCTCCAGGGTGTTCTACGCCCTGCGTTCGATGAAGCTGGCACTGGAGGAGCGGGGGGTGACGGCGTGATGAGTGTTTACGGGGGTAACCAGGGATTCGGTACGGGAGGCATGGGTATGTCTGGACCCATGCAGGAGTCCCCGGTGCCGAATGAGCACGAGACCGTCGGCGCCTACGCCCTCGGCATCCTCGACGACGCCGAGGCAACCGTTTTCGAAGCCCACCTCGCGACCTGCGAATGGTGCGCCCAGCAGCTCGACGAACTGGCCGGCATGGAGCCGATGCTCGCCGCCCTCGCCGATCTGCCCGGCTCCGGCAGCACCCCCGCGATCGGCGAGTCGCTGTCCGCGAAGCCCCGGCCGCGCCTGGTGGAGAAGCTGGTCGACGAGGTCGCCGACCGCCGCGCCCAGAAGCGTCGCCGCAGCTTCTACATGGTGGCCGCGGCCGGTGCGCTGATCATCGGCGGTCCCTTCGTCGCGGTCGCGACCAACGGCGGCGACGGCGGCAGCGGCACGGAGAACCGCCCGCTCGCGGCGAGCCCCGCCAAGGCGGCCTTCGAGGGCATCTCCGACAAGATCACCGCGACCGACCCGAACACCAAGGTCTCCGCCACCGTCGCCCTCCAGAAGAAGGACTGGGGCACGGGCATGGTCCTGGAGCTGAAGAACGTCAAGGGCCCGCTCAAGTGCGCCCTCGTCGCGGTCGGCAAGAACGGCGAGCGCGAGACCCTGTCCTCCTGGTCCGTCCCGGAGTGGGGCTACGGCCTCCCGGACGCCAAGTCCGACAAGGCCAAGGAGCCCCTGTACGTCCAGGGCGGCGCCGCCTTCGAGCCGAACGAGATCGACCACTTCGAGGTCGTCACCTTCGACGGCAAGCGACTGGTCGAGGTCGACGCGTAGGACTGTTCGGCCGTACGGCAGGCGCCATTGGGGCAACAGGTCCCGCGCCTGCCCGCCGGCCCGTAGCTTCCAGGGGCCCCCTTCGCGTACGGTTGACGGCTGCCCAGCACGTCAGAAGGGGGCCCGGTGGCCGCTCAGGCTCAGAGACAAGTCGCGGTCGGTTCGGTGCACGACTCGGTTCGTGACCGGGAGATCGACGTCGAACAGGAACACCTGGACCGGGTGTACCGGCGCCTCGAGGAGAAGATCCACGAGGCGGAGTTCCTCATGCGGGACGCGGCCCGGCGCGGGCAGGTCGGCACCCCCGGCGCACTCGCCGAGCGTGACGCCCAGGTCTTCCGCGCGGGCATCCACCTGAACCGGCTCAACAACGAGTTCGAGGACTTCCTCTTCGGCCGTATCGATCTGCTGACCGGCAAGGACGGCAAGAAGGGCCCCGACGGGGCGTACACCGCCGTCGAGCCGGCGGAGGGGGCCGTACGCCCCGACAACACCGCCGACATCGCCGAGACCCTGCACATCGGCCGTATCGGTGTCCTCGACCAGGACTACACGCCGCTGGTCATCGACTGGCGGGCCCCGGCCGCCGCCCCCTTCTACCGCTCCACCCCGGTCGACCCCGGCCGTGTCGTCCGGCGCCGCGTCATCCGCTCCAAGGGCCGCCAGGTGCTGGGCGTCGAGGACGACCTGATGCGCCCCGAGCTCACGGCGTACCTCGACGGCGACGAGCTGCCCGCCATCGGTGACGGTGCCCTGATGGCCGCGCTCGGCCAGGCCCGCAGCCACACCATGCGCGACATCGTCGCCTCCATCCAGGCCGAGCAGGACCTGGTCATCCGCGCCCCCGCCGCCTCCGTGACGTACGTCGAGGGCGGCCCGGGCACCGGCAAGACCGCCGTCGCCCTGCACCGCGCCGCCTACCTCCTCTACCAGGACCGGCGCCGCTACGCGGGCGGCATCCTGATCGTCTCGCCCACCCCGCTGCTCGTCGCCTACACCGAGGGCGTGCTGCCCTCCCTCGGCGAGGAGGGCCAGGTCGCCATCCGCGCCATCGGCTCCCTGGTCGAGGGCAGCGAGGCCACGCTCTACGACTCCCCGTCCGTGGCCCGCGCCAAGGGCTCCTCCCGCATGCTCAAGGTGCTGCGGAAGGCCGCGCGCGGCGCCCTGGAGCTGAACGACCCGCCGGCCCGGCTGCGCGTGGTCGCCTTCGGACGCCGCCTGGAGCTGGAGGCCCGGGAGCTGGACGGCATCCGCCGCTCCGCCCTCGGCGGCACCGCCCCCGTGAACCTGCTGCGCCCGCGTGCCCGCAAGCTCCTCCTGGACGCCCTGTGGGAGCGGTCCGGCGCGGCCGGCCGGCACTCCGACCCCGAACTCGCGGCCGAACTGCGCTCCTCCTTCGACGAGGACATCACCTCCGAGGACGCCTTCATCGCCTTCCTCGACGCCTGGTGGCCGGAGGTGACCCCGGCGGCCGTCCTGGACGCCATGGCCGACGAACGGCGCCTCGGCCGCTGGGCCCGGCGGATCCTCAACCCCGGCGAGGTCCGCAAGGTCGCCCGCTCGCTCAGGCGCGAGGGCCGCACGGTGCACGACATCGCCCTGCTCGACGAGCTCCAGGCCGTCCTCGGTGCCCCGGCCCGCCCCCGCCGCAAGCGCGAACTCGACCCGCTCGACCAGCTCACCGGCCTGGAGGAGCTGATGCCGGTGCGCGAGGAGTCGCAGCGCGAGCGCGCCGAACGCCTCGCGCAGGAACGCGTCGAGTACGCCCACGTCATCGTCGACGAGGCCCAGGACCTCACCCCGATGCAGTGGCGCATGGTCGGCCGCCGCGGCCGGCACGCCACCTGGACGGTCGTCGGCGACCCGGCCCAGTCCTCCTGGTCCGACCCGGACGAGGCCGCCGAGGCCCGCGACGAGGCGCTCGGCACCCGCCCCCGCCGCCGCTTCGAGCTCACGGTGAACTACCGCAACCCGGCCGAGATCGCCGAGCTGGCCTCGAAGGTCCTCGCCCTCGCCATGCCCGGTTCCGTGTCGCCGAAGGCGGTCCGCTCCACCGGCGTCGAACCCCGCTTCACCGTCGTGGAGGACACGCTGGGCACCACCGTCCGCGACGAGGCGGCCCGGCTGCTGGAGCGCGTCGACGGCACGGTCGGCGTGGTCGTCGCCATGCAGCGCCGCGAGGAGGCGCGCCGCTGGCTCGCCGGTCTCGGCGACCGGGTCGTGGCCCTCGGCAGCCTGGAGGCCAAGGGCCTGGAGTACGACGCGACGGTGGTGGTCTCCCCGGCGGAGATCGCCGACGAGTCCCCGGCCGGCCTGCGCGTCCTCTACGTCGCGCTGACCCGGGCCACCCAGCAGCTCACGGTCGTCTCGGCCGACCGGGACGAGCCCGACGCGGCGGGAGTTCCGGACCTGCTCAGGGACTGAGGCCCGATACCCACTTACCGGCGAAATGAACTACCGGTACGGGAATGGCCTTACGGGATCTGTTTGTTAGCCTGGATGTGGCACCGGCTCGATCCAAGCCCCCGGGCCCAACCTTCGTCGCTACGAGCGACCACTTGCCGCGAGGCGAGCATGGCGGGTCGGTGCCACCTACTTGAGAAGAGACCCACGTCCACGTGACGTGGGTCTCTTTTTGCTGCCCCATTCCGCGAACAAAACGTTCGCAATCCAGGGCGGCTACCTGCTACTCAGCGGTAGGTGCGACGATCGGACGGCACAAATCAGCGTCAGGTGAAAGCAGAGGAAGTCGGCCATGGCAACGGCGCCCAGCGTCTCCTACTCGATGACGGTCCGGCTGGAGGTGCCCGCGAGCGGAACCGCCGTCTCGCAGCTCACCACCGCCGTGGAGTCCTCCGGAGGCTCGGTGACCGGCCTCGACGTCACCGCATCCGGTCACGAGAAGCTCCGTATCGACGTCACCATCGCGGCGACGTCGACCGCGCACGCCGACGAGATCGTGGAGGAACTCCGCGGCATCGAGGGCGTAACGCTGGGCAAGGTCTCGGACCGGACCTTCCTCATGCACCTCGGCGGCAAGATCGAGATGGCGTCCAAGCACCCCATCCGCAACCGCGACGACCTGTCCATGGTCTACACGCCGGGCGTCGCCCGCGTGTGCATGGCGATCGCCGAGAACCCCGAGGACGCCCGCCGCCTCACCATCAAGCGCAACTCCGTTGCGGTCGTGACGGACGGTTCCGCCGTGCTGGGCCTGGGCAACATCGGCCCCAAGGCCGCGCTGCCCGTCATGGAGGGCAAGGCGGCCCTCTTCAAGCGGTTCGCCGGCATCGACGCCTGGCCGATCTGCCTGGACACCCAGGACACCGACGCGATCGTCGAGATCGTCAAGGCGATCGCCCCGGGCTTCGCGGGCATCAACCTCGAGGACATCTCCGCTCCGCGCTGCTTCGAGATCGAGGCCCGGCTGCGCGAGGCCCTCGACATCCCCGTCTTCCACGACGACCAGCACGGCACCGCGATCGTCGTCCTCGCCGCCCTGACGAACGCACTGCGCGTCACCGGCAAGGCGATCGAGGACATCCGCGTCGTCATGTCCGGCGCCGGCGCGGCCGGTACGGCCATCCTGAAGCTGCTGCTCGCCGCGGGCGTCAAGAACGCCGTCGTCGCCGACATCCACGGCGTCGTGCACGCCGGCCGCGAGGACCTGGTGGACGCCGCCCCGGACTCGGCGCTGCGCTGGATCGCCGACAACACCAACCCCGAGGGCCTCACGGGCACCCTCAAGGAGGCCGTGCGCGGCGCCGACGTCTTCATCGGCGTCTCCGCCCCGAACGTCCTCGACGGCGACGACGTGGCCGCCATGGCCGACGGCGCCATCGTGTTCGCGCTTGCGAACCCCGACCCGGAGGTCGACCCGGCAATCGCCCGCCAGACCGCGGCCGTTGTCGCCACCGGCCGTTCGGACTTCCCGAACCAGATCAACAACGTGCTGGTCTTCCCGGGTGTCTTCCGCGGTCTGCTGGACGCG
This sequence comes from Streptomyces massasporeus, assembly GCF_014648995.1. Taxonomy (GTDB): domain Bacteria; phylum Actinomycetota; class Actinomycetes; order Streptomycetales; family Streptomycetaceae; genus Streptomyces; species Streptomyces massasporeus. The sequence continues at coordinate 93,906 of NZ_BMSE01000002.1, forward strand.
CAGTCCCGCACCGTCAACACCGAGATGATGCTGGCCGCCGCGACGGCCCTCGCGGACGTGGTGACCGAGGACGAGCTGAACCCGAACTACATCATCCCGAGCGTCTTCAACGACAAGGTCGCGGGCGCGGTCGCCGGTGCCGTGCGGGAGGCCGCCAAGGCGGTCGGTGCGTCGGCGGGCAGCCCGTCCGGGGTCTGAGGCCGAGGCCGTCCGGGCCGCTGCGGGGGTCCGGACGGCGCAGTCTCCCCGGACTGTGAGTAACCCCACGGCAGCCTGGAACCCGGCGCGTCGCAAGAACCCTGTCAGCAGCGGAGCTATCGTGGCGCAAGGCTCAGGCCCTCTATTCGTGTGACTCCCCAAGGGTGTTCTCACGACTCCAGCGGGTGCCGGATTGGCTTTCCCGCCGCAGGTAGGGGCAGGATGCGTCCCTGGGCGCGAGGGTCTGACGACGGACCCGGGTCCGGGGACTCATCAGGGACCCTGGCAGCATCGGCTTCGATCTGACGCCTCAACGGCAAGATGAACACGGGAGTAACAACATGAACCGCAGTGAGCTGGTGGCCGCGCTGGCCGACCGCGCCGAGGTGACTCGCAAGGACGCCGACGCCGTGCTGGCCGCGTTCGCCGACGTCGTCGGCGACATCGTCTCCAAGGGCGACGAGAAGGTCACCATCCCCGGCTTCCTGACCTTCGAGCGCACGCACCGTGCCGCTCGCACCGCCCGCAACCCGCAGACCGGCGAGCCCATCCAGATCCCCGCCGGCTACAGCGTGAAGGTCTCGGCGGGCTCGAAGCTCAAGGAAGCGGCCAAGGGTAAGTAACCCTGCCGTTCGTACGCCGACGGTGTACGAACCCAGTGAGTGACATCAAAGGGGCGGCCACCCGAACCGGGTGGCCGCCCCTTTGGCGTCATTGCGAGCGCGACTAGCCGAGCGCCTTCCCCGGCAGCTCCACCTTCGCGCCCAGCTCCATGAGTTTCTCCATGAAGTTCTCGTAGCCGCGGTTGATGAGGCCGATGCCGTGGACGCGGGACGTGCCCTGGGCCGCCAGGGCCGCGATCAGGTACGAGAAGCCGCCGCGGAGGTCGGGGATGACCAGGTCCGCGCCCTGGAGTTTCGTCGGGCCCGAGACGACGGCCGAGTGCAGGAAGTTGCGCTGGCCGAAGCGGCAGTTCGAGCCGCCCAGGCACTCGCGGTAGAGCTGGATGTGCGCGCCCATCTGGTTCAGCGCGGACGTGAAGCCGAGGCGGGACTCGTAGACCGTCTCGTGGATGATGGACAGGCCCGTGGCCTGGGTCAGGGCCACGACCAGTGGCTGCTGCCAGTCCGTCTGGAAGCCGGGGTGCACGTCCGTCTCCAGCGCGATGGACTTCAGCTGGCCGCCGGGGTGCCAGAAGCGGATGCCCTCGTCGTCGATCTCGAAGGCACCGCCCACCTTCCGGTAGGTGTTCAGGAACGTCATCATCGAGCGCTGCTGCGCCCCGCGGACGTAGATGTTGCCCTCGGTCGCCAGCGCCGCCGACGCCCACGAAGCGGCCTCCAGGCGGTCCGGGAGGGCACGGTGGTTGTAGCCGCCGAGCTGGTCCACACCGGTGATGCGGATCGTCCGGTCGGTGTCCATCGCGATGATCGCGCCCATCTTCTGCAGCACGCAGATGAGGTCCTCGATCTCCGGCTCGACGGCCGCGTTGGACAGCTCCGTGACGCCCTCCGCGAGGACGGCCGTCAGCAGCACCTGCTCGGTGGCGCCGACGGACGGGTACGGCAGCGCGATCTTCGTACCGCGCAGCCGCCGGGGCGCCTCCAGGTACTGGCCGTCCGCCCGCTTCTCGATCTTCGCGCCGAACTGCCGAAGCACCTCGAAGTGGAAGTCGATGGGGCGGCCACCGATGTCGCAGCCGCCGAGGCCGGGGATGAACGCGTGGCCGAGGCGGTGCAGCAGCGGGCCGCAGAACAGGATCGGGATACGGCTCGAACCCGCGTGGGCATCGATGTCAGCGACGTTGGCGCTCTCCACGCGCGTCGGATCCATCACCAGCTCGCCGGGCTCGTCACCCGGACGGACCGTCACACCGTGCAGCTGCAGCAGACCCCGCACGACTCGCACGTCGCGGATGTCCGGAACATTGCGCAGCCGGCTCGGAGCGCTGCCCAGCAGCGCTGCGACCATGGCCTTCGGTACGAGGTTCTTCGCACCGCGGACACGGATCTCGCCCTCCAGCGGGGTTCCGCCGTGGACAAGCAGGACATCGTCGTTGACGGTCATGAATCTCGCGTTCCATGGAGTCGGGCAGGGGCCAGGAGGGAAAGGGTAATCGCCCACCACCCCCCTTCTGTAAGCCTGAGTGAGACCCAGCCACGTCATAGCTCTGTCACAACACGAACCGTTCCGTTCCGGGCACATGGGGTCACGACCGGTTTCGTGCGCATGGGGCGCATCAGTGCGCCCTGAGCTGCGTTCCCTCCCTGTCCCGCATTGCCTCCCCACGCGGAGGGAGAATGCGGGATCATGTCTGCCATGACCGAGGTGTCCTCGCTCACAGGGCGGTTGCTCGTGGCGACCCCCGCCCTGGCGGACCCGAACTTCGACCGCGCGGTGGTGCTGCTTCTCGACCACGACGAGGAGGGCTCCCTCGGTGTCGTCCTCAACCGCCCCACCCCGGTGGACGTGGCCGACATCCTGGAGGGCTGGGGGGATCTCGCCGTGGAACCGGGTGTCGTGTTCCAGGGCGGCCCGGTGTCGCTGGACTCCGCCCTCGGGGTCGCGGTCGTCCCCGGCGGCGCGACGGGTGAGGCCGCCCCGCTGGGCTGGCGCCGGGTGCACGGCGCGATCGGGCTGGTCGATCTGGAGGCCCCGCCGGAGCTGCTGGCCTCCGCCCTCGGCTCCCTGCGCATCTTCGCCGGGTACGCCGGCTGGGGCCCGGGCCAGCTGGAGGACGAGCTGGTGGACGGCGCGTGGTACGTCGTCGAGTCGGAGCCCGGCGACGTCTCGTCCCCGTCCCCCGAGCGGCTCTGGCGCGAGGTGCTGCGCCGCCAGCGCAGCGAGCTGGCGATGGTGGCGACGTACCCGGAGGACCCTTCGCTCAACTGATGCCTGTGAGCTTCAGTACCCTTGGCCCTATGAGCACTCTCGAGCCCGAGCGCGGGACTGGTACGGGGACCCTCGTTGAGCCGACGCCGCAGACCTCGCATGGTGACGGTGACCACGAGCGCTTCGCCCATTACGTCCAGAAGGACAAGATCATGGCGAGCGCCCTCGACGGCACCCCCGTCGTGGCGCTGTGCGGCAAGGTGTGGGTGCCGGGCCGCGACCCGAAGAAGTACCCCGTGTGTCCCATGTGCAAGGAGATCTACGAGTCCATGAGCTCCGGCGACGACGACAAGGGCAAGGGCGACAAGTAAGCCCGACCCGCGGGGCGTGAGGCCTCCAGGGTGCGTTTTGCGCGCCCTGGAGGCTTTTGTGCTGTCCGGGCGTTGCGCAGGGTGCGTCTGCCGGTCACAGAGTGGTTGAGACCTCTTGTGGGCGTGTTCATGCAGTCCCTAGCCTCCGAGTGTTGTGCACAGCGAAACCTTCATTGCGCATGTTGCAACACTCCCTCGGAGGAGCACTCCATGAAGCTGTCCGTCCGTTTTGCCGGGCTCACCGCGCTCGCCGCTCTCCTGGCCACCGCCTGCGCGCCCCAGACCTCCTCGAACTCCTCCTCCGACAAGGACGAGAAGACCGGCACGCTGCGCGTGTGGCTCTTCCAGGAGGTCGGCAACGCCCCCAAGCAGAAGGTCGTCGACTCCGTCGTCGCCGGCTTCGAGAAGGCCCACAAGGGCACCAAGGTCGACGTCGAGTACATCCCGATCGACACCCGCGCCCAGCGCGTCAAGGCCGCCTTCAACGACCCCGCCTCCGCGCCCGACGTGATGGAGTACGGCAACACCGACACGGCCGGCTATGTGAAGGACGGCGGACTCCTCGACGTCACGAAGGAGTTCGGCGACTGGGGCGAGGCGAAGGACACCGACCCGACGGCGAAGCAGTCGGTGACCGTGGACGGCAAGCTCTACGGCGCCCCCTTCTACGTCGGCGTCCGCGCCCTGTACTACCGCACGGACGTGTTCAAGGAGCTCGGCCTGTCCGTCCCGAGGACGATGGACGAACTCGCCTCCACCGCCCGCGCGATACGCGCCGCCAGGCCCGAGCTGTACGGGCTGGTGGTCGGCGGCGCCTACACCTACGGCGCGATGCCGTTCGTGTGGGCCAACGGCGGTGAACTCGCGAACGGCAAGAGCGGCTCGTACGCGTCCGGCATCGACAGCGCTGAGGCCCGCAAGGGCATCAAGGCGTACACGTCCCTCTTCGGCGACGACAACTGCCCGGCCGCCAAGTGCGCGGGCATGGGCGGCAACGACACGATCTCCGCGTTCGCGGCGGGCAAGGCGGGCATGGCGATCGGCGGCGACTTCAGCCACACCGCCGTCGAGGCCGGCAAGGTCAAGGGCAAGTACGCCGTCGTCCCGCTGCCGGGTGTGAAGTCCGGCTCGATCGCCCCGGCCTTCGCGGGCGGCAACAACATCGGTGTCCTGAAGAGCACGTCCCACCGCACGCTCGCCGTGCAGCTGATGGAGCAGCTCGCCTCGAAGAAGACGCAGAGCGAACTCTTCGACGCGATGGGCTTCCTGCCGACCTTCACCGACGTCCGCCAGCAGGTCGCGCGGCAGGAGCCGTTCGTGAAGCCCTTCGTGCGGACCCTGTCCGCCGGCACCAAGTTCGTCCCCGCGTCGCCCGCCTGGGCCCAGATCGACTCCTCCCTCGTCCTGCCGACGATGTTCCAGGAGGTCATCAGCGGCAAGAAGGACGTCACGAAGGCCTCCGACGACGCCGCGAAGAAGATGAACGACGCGTTCGGCTCCGCCGGGTGAAGCCGATGAACGACCGCGGCTGCGTGAAAACCCCCGTGGCCGCCGCGGCGTCGACCGTGCCGGCCCCCCGGCCCCCGCGTGAGGCCGCCGGCGCACGGGGCCGCCGCACCGCACGCGGGGCCGCCCGCCGCACCGGCGGCTGGACGCCCTGGCTGTATCTCGCGCCCGCGCTCGTCGTGCTGGGCGGGCTGCTCGTCTACCCGATCTACCAGCTCGGGCTGATCTCCTTCTTCCAGTACACGCAGGCTCAGGTCAGCGGCGGGGAACCGGCCACCTTCGAGGGGTTCGGGAACTACGCCGCACTGTTCGGGGACCCGCAGTTCTGGCAGGTGCTGCTCGCCACCGTGCTGTTCGCGGCGGCCTGTGTCGTCTCCACGCTCGCGGTCGGCTGCGCCCTGGCCGTCCTCCTCACCCGCGTCCGGGCCGTACCGCGGCTCGCGCTGATGCTGGCCGCCCTGGGCGCGTGGGCGACCCCGGCCGTGACCGGCTCCACGGTGTGGCTGTTCCTCTTCGACCCCGACTTCGGCCCGGTCAACCGCATGCTGGGCCTCGGCGACCACTCGTGGACCTACGGCCGTCTCAGCGCCTTCTTCCTCGTGCTGCTCGAAGTCGTGTGGTGCTCCTTCCCGTTCGTCATGGTGACCGTGTACGCGGGGATCCGCGCCGTACCCGGCGAAGTGCTGGAGGCCGCCTCCCTCGACGGCGCCTCGCAGTGGCGCATCTGGCGTTCCGTACTCGCCCCGATGCTCCGGCCGATCCTGGTCGTCGTCACCATCCAGTCGGTCATCTGGGACTTCAAGGTCTTCACGCAGATCTACGTCATGACGGGCGGCGGCGGCATCGCCGGCCAGAACCTCGTGCTGAACGTCTACGCCTACCAGCAGGCCTTCGCGTCCTCGCAGTACGGCCTGGGCTCCGCGATCGGCATCGTGACGCTGCTGATCCTGCTCGCCGTCACGCTGGTCTACCTGCGGCTGCTGCGCCGTCAGGGGGAGGAACTGTGAACCTTCCACGCGCCCGAGTGCGCCGCCCGGGCAGGCTGGCCGCCGAGGCCTCCGCCCTGCTGATCGCGGTCGTCGTGGCCTTCCCCCTGTACTGGATGGTGCTCAGCGCCTTCAAACCGGCCGGGGAGATCGAGTCCGGCGAACCCAGGCCGTGGACCCTCGCGCCCTCCCTGGATTCCTTCCGGCGCGTCTTCGGGCAGCAGGAATTCGGCCGCTACTTCCTCAACAGCCTCGTCGTCGCGGGCTGCGTCGTGATCGCCTCCGGGCTGATCGCGTTTCTCGCCGCGACCGCCGTCACACGATTCCGGTTCCGCCTGCGGACCACCCTTCTGATCATGTTTCTGGTGGCCCAGATGGTGCCCGTGGAAGCCCTCACGATCCCCTTGTTCTTCCTCATGCGGGACGCCGGCCGGCTGAACACGCTGGGCTCGCTGATCCTGCCCCACATCGCCTTCTCGCTGCCCTTCGCGATCTGGATGCTGCGGGGGTTCGTGAAAGCCGTTCCGGAGGCGCTGGAGGAGGCCGCGTACATCGACGGGGCGAGCCGCGCGCGATTCCTCTGGCAGATCCTTTTCCCCCTCGTCCTGCCGGGTCTCGTGGCCACCAGCGTGTTTTCGTTCATCTCCGCCTGGAACGACTTCCTGTTCGCCAAGTCGTTCATCATCAGCGACACCGCGCAGTCGACGCTGCCGATGGCCCTCCTCGTCTTCTACAAGCCCGACGACCCGGACTGGGGCGGAGTCATGGCCGCCTCCACGGTCATGACGATCCCGGTCCTGGTCTTCTTCGTACTCGTACAGCGGCGCCTGGTCTCCGGACTGGGCGGAGCGGTGAAGGACTGACGTGACCGAACTGATCCCGGCGCCCCGCGGCGCCACCGCCGGATCCGGCGAGGTGCGGCTGACGCACCACTCCCGGCTCTGCGCCGACACCGCGACGCAAGGCGTCGCCCACTGGCTGGGCGCCGCCCTGCGGCAGGCCACCGGGCTGCCGCTGCGTGAGGGGCGGGAGCTCGACGACGCCGAGGGCGGCATCGGGCTGCGACTCGACCCCGGCCTCGGCCCCGAGGAGTACCGCCTCGTCAGCGACGGCTCCGGCGTCCTCGTCGAGGGCGGCAGCGCGGCCGGTGTCTTCTGGGGCGCCCAGACCCTGCGGCAGCTCCTCGGCCCCGACGCGTACCGCAGGGCCCCGCTCGATCGCGACCGCGCCTGGAGCGTGCCGCATCTGACGATCGAGGACGCTCCCCGATTCCGCTGGCGCGGCCTGATGCTCGACGTCGCGCGGCACTTCATGCCCAAGGAAGGCGTGCTGCGCTACCTCGATCTGATGGCGGCGCACAAACTCAACGTCTTCCACTTCCATCTGACGGACGACCAGGGCTGGCGCATCGAGATCGAGCGGCATCCCCGGCTGACCGAGATCGGCTCCTGGCGCACCCGTACGAAAACCGGCCACCGCGCCTCGCCGTTGTGGGAGGACAAGCCGCACGGCGGCTACTACACCCGGGACGACATCCGCGAGATCGTCGCCTACGCCGCCGAGCGGCATATCACCGTCGTCCCCGAAATCGACGTGCCGGGCCACTCGCAGGCCGCCATCGCCGCGTACCCGGAACTCGGCAACACCGACGTCATCGACACCACATCCCTCTCCGTCTGGGACACCTGGGGAATCAACCCGAACGTACTCGCCCCCACTGACAACACCCTGCGCTTCTACGAGGGCGTCTTCGAGGAAGTGCTCGAGCTGTTCCCCTCGGAGTTCGTCCACGTCGGCGGCGACGAATGCCCCAAGGACCAGTGGCGGCGGTCGGAGACGGCCCAGGCGCGGATCAGGGAACTCGGGCTCGCGGACGAGGACGAGCTCCAGTCCTGGTTCATCAAGCACTTCGACGCGTGGCTGTCCGCGCGCGGGCGCCGGCTGATCGGCTGGGACGAGATCCTGGAGGGCGGGCTCGCCGAGGGCGCCGCCGTCTCCTCCTGGCGCGGCTACGCGGGAGGCGTCGCCGCCGCCCGGGCCGGCCACGACGTCGTCATGTGCCCCGAGCAGCAGGTGTACCTGGACCACCGTCAGGACCCGGGCCCCGAGGAGCCGGTACCGATCGGGTGGGTGCGCACCCTGGAGGACGTCTACCGGTTCGAGCCCGTTCCACCGGAGTTGACACCCGAGGAGGCCCGGCACGTGCTGGGCGCCCAGGCCAACCTGTGGACCGAGGTGATGGAGGACCACGCGCGCGTGGACTATCAGGCCTTCCCCCGCCTCGCGGCCTTCGCGGAGGTCGCCTGGAGCACCCTGCCCGCCCCGGCGGAACGGGACTTCGCCGGTTTCCGGAGCCGTATGGCCGCGCACTACGGGCGGCTCGACGCCCTGGGCGTCGCCTACCGGCCTCCCACCGGCCCCCTGCCCTGGCAGCGGCGACCCGGGGTGCTGGGCCGCCCGGTCGACGGCCCGCCGCCCCACCGGTAGCGGTACCCGTCACGACCGAACAGCTCGAACAGGCCACGGAAAAAGCGCACAAGGGTCACCGAAAGTGCCAATCGGCATGCACTGGTGAACCAGTGCGAAAACGGACCATCTCGCCGGTGAGGTGGGCGAATGCCTCCTAGCGGACCCGTGTCTTCGGCTCTCGCCAAGATGTGCCAGAGTTGCCACGTCCGCCCTGTCAGCACGTACCGTACGGCAGCACAGGTGGGACCAGGTGGGGCAGCGGGAAGGGGCAGCCGGTTTGACCACGCACGCACCGCAGGCGGCGCAGGCCGTCACGCTGCCCACGACGCTGGACGAGGCCGTCGCGGCGCTCACCGCCGTGCCCGCCGCCGTGCCCGTCGCGGGCGGCACCGACCTGATGGCCGCCGTCAACTCCGGGCAGCTCAGGCCCGCCGCCCTGGTGGGGCTCGGCCGGATCAGCGAGATCCGAGGCTGGCAGTACCTGGACGGTCACGCGCTGCTCGGCGCGGGCCTCACGCACGCGCGCATGGGCCGCCCCGACTTCGCGGCCCTGATCCCGGCGCTCGCCGCCGCCGCACGCGCGGCCGGCCCGCCGCACATCCGCAACGCGGGCACCCTGGGCGGCAACATCGCCTCGGCCGCCCCCACCGGGGACGCGCTGCCGGTGCTGGCCGCCCTGGAGGCGACACTGATCGTCGCGGGCCCGGGCGGAGCCCGCCGGGAGATCCCCGTGTCGCACCTGCTGGCCGGGATGGACATGCTCCGCGCCGGCGAGCTCATCGGCTTCGTGCGCGTGCCGCTGCTGCACGCCCCGCAGGTCTTCCTCAAGGCGACCGGCCGGACCGGCCCGGGGCGCGCCGTGGCGTCCGTGGCCCTGGTCCTGGACCCGGCGCGCCGGGGCGTGCGCTGCGCGGTGGGCGCCATAGCGCCGATGCCGCTGCGGCCCCTGGACGCCGAGCAGTGGGTCGCCGGCCTCATCGACTGGGACAACAACCGCGCGCTCGTCCCCGAGGCGCTGAGCGCCTTCGGCGAGTACGTCGCCGCGGCCTGCATCCCCGACGCGGCGCTGGCCGAGGACGGCTCGGTCGCACCGCTTCCGCCCGCCGTACTGCACCTGCGGCGCACCGTCGCCGCGCTGGCCCGACGAGCACTGGGGAGGGCGCTGTCGTGAGCGACGACCAGCACGGAGAGGGCACGCCCCGGGGCGGCAGCCGCTGGGACCCGCTGCCCCAGGGCGAGTACGACGACGGCGCCACCGCCTTCGTCGAACTCCCCGAGGGAGGCGTCGACGCCCTGCTGGCCGCCGACAGCCCCCTGGCCGCGCCGGGACACGGCTACGTACCGCCGCAGATAACGGTCAACCCCGCGACGACCGCCGGAACCGACCCGGCCGCCACGGGCGCGTGGCCGGCGCCGGGCGCGCCGGTCGACGGGGCGCAGTGGCACGACCCGAACGCCGGGCACCGGCAGCACGGCCACGACCACGGCGCGCACCACCAGCAGGGCCACGACGTGCCCGAGCAGTCCTACGGCGGCACCGACGCGCCCTACGACCACGGCACGCCCTACGGCCCCGAGGCGACGGCACCGCCGCACGGCGGCGACGACCGGTTCACGTACAACCCCGGGGCGACCGGGCAGTGGACCTTCGAGGAGACCGCGGCCGCCGAAGGCGCGCCCGGCCATGACGTGACCGGGCAGTGGTCCATCCCCGTCGCCGGGGGCGACCTTCCGGACGAGTCGGGCGAGTTCACCACGTCCTCACTGGTCGAGCAGTGGGGCGGCACCCCGCCGGCCACGCTGCCCGGCGGCGCGCCCGCCCCCTGGGCGACGCAGGCCACGGGCCGGCCGTGGGGGCAGGACCCGCAGGACACGGCGGGGCAGGAGGAGGCCCGGCGGGGCTTCCCCCACGAGCACGGTCACGAGCAGGGCGACGCCGCCTCCGGCACCGGTTACGCCCCGGAGTCCGGGTACGCGCCGGAGCAGCAGGCCGCCGGGCCGCTGCCGCAGGAGGCGGGCCCGGAGGCCGGGCCCGGGCACCACCCGCAGGACGTGCACTCGCCGGGCGTCCACGAGGACACCGGTCACGGTCACGCGCATCAGCCCGGGGAGTTCGGCCACGGGCCGGAGTCCCTCGGGAACGCCGGCCACGGGCCGCAGACGCCGGGCGACGGCCACGCGCCGCAGCCGTCGAGCGCCGCGTACGCGCCGGGGGCCGGGGAGGCCGGTCACGCGGTGGACCCGTCCCGTTTCGCCGACCACGGGGCCGAGCCGTCCGACTTCGCCGAGCACGGGCCGGAGCACCCGGACTTCGCCGAGCACGGGCCCGAGGGGGCCGGCCCCGCCGGTCACGCGCCCGGACAGCCGTACGGCGAGGCCCATGACGGGTTCCCCGGGGAGCCCGTGCCCGAGGCGCACCCGGAATCCGCCGCGCATCCGCGGGACGCCCAGGACGCCTCACAGGCCGCTCCCGGCCTCGGAGAGGCCGGTGTGCCCTCCGAGTCCCCCGAGGACACTCCAGGGCCCCCAGAGGCCGCCGACGGCCCCTCCGAGCCCGCTGCCGGGTCCCTCCCGGACGTCGCGGACGCGGACACCGGCACCGGCCCGGAGACCGTCGACGGTGAGCCCCCGGCCGAGGACCCGGCCCCGGACCAGGACCCGGCCACCGCGGCGACCACCCCGTCCGCGGCCGCCCCCCACGACGTCCCCCCCGCGGCCCCCCAGGAGGAACACCCCCTCGCCTCCTACGTCCTGCGCGTCAACGGCACCGACCGTCCCGTCGGCGACGCGTGGATCGGCGAGTCCCTGCTGTACGTGCTGCGCGAGCGGCTCGGACTCGCGGGCGCCAAGGACGGCTGCTCGCAGGGCGAGTGCGGCGCGTGCAACGTCCAGGTCGACGGGCGGCTCGTGGCGTCCTGCCTCGTCCCGGCCGTGACCGCCGCCGGCAGTGAGGTCCGTACCGTCGAGGGCCTGGCCGAGGACGGACAGCCGTCGGACGTGCAGCGGGCGCTCGCGCGCTGCGGCGCCGTCCAGTGCGGCTTCTGCGTCCCCGGCATGGCGATGACCGTGCACGACCTGCTGGAGGGCAACCCGGCGCCCACCGAGCTGGAGACCCGCCAGGCACTGTGCGGCAACCTGTGCCGCTGCTCCGGCTACCGGGGCGTGGTGGACGCCGTCAAGGACGTCGTCGCCGAACGCGAGGCCCACTCCGCGCCCGCCGACGGCGACTCCGACGAACCCCGCATCCCGCACCAGGCGGGCCCGGGCGCCGGTGGCGTGAACGCATCGGCCTTCGGAGCGCCCCCGGAACCGCGCACCCCGGAACCGCACTCCCCAGAAGCGCACGACCAGCCCTACGGCCAGGACGGAGGCCCCGCGTGAGCAACGAAGCAGCCACCGCCCAGGCCGCACAGGCCGCGGAGGCCGCCCCCGCCCCCGAACCGCTTCCGCACGGCATCGGCGCCTCGCTCCCGCCCGCCGACGCCCGCGCCAAGACGGAGGGCACCTTCCCGTACGCCGCCGACCTGTGGGCCGAGGGCCTGCTGTGGGCAGCCGTGCTGCGCTCACCGCACCCGCACGCGCGCATCCTGTCCATCGACACCACCCACGCGCGTGAGATGCCCGGCGTCCGCGCCGTCGTCACCCACGAGGACATCCCCGGCCGCCCGTTGCACGGCCGCGGCACGGCCGACCGCCCGGTCTTCGCCTCCGAGGTCGTGCGCCACCACGGCGAGCCCATCGCCGCCGTCGCCGCCGACCACCCCGACACCGCGCGCATGGCGGCCGCCGCCGTCATCGTCGAGTACGAGGTGCTGGACCCGGTCACCGACCCGGAGCAGGCCTTCGAGGCGGAGCCGCTGCACCCCGACGGCAACCTGATCCGGCACATCCCGCTGCGCCACGGCGACCCGGAGGCAGCCGGCGAGATCGTCGTCGAAGGCCTGTACCGCATCGGGCGCCAGGACCCCGCGCCCATCGGCGCCGAGGCCGGGCTTGCCGTGCCGCGACCGGACGGCGGGGTGGAGCTCTACCTCGCCTCCACCGACCCGCACGCCGACCGCGACGCGGCCGCCGCCGCGTTCGGCCTGGAACCCGAGCGCGTCAAGGTCGTCGTGACCGGCGTCCCCGGCGCCACCGCCGACCGCGAGGACCAGGGTTTCCAGCTCCCGCTCGGCCTGCTCGCGCTGCGCACCGGCTGCCCGGTGAAGCTCACCGCCACGCGCGAGGAGTCCTTCCTCGGCCACGTTCACCGGCACCCGACCCTGCTGCGCTACCGCCACCACGCCGACGGCGAGGGCAGACTCGTCAAGGTCGAGGCGCAGATCCTGCTCGACGCGGGCGCCTACGCCGACACCTCCTCCGAAGCCCTGGCCGCCGCCGTCGCCTTCGCCTGCGGCCCCTACGTCGTCCCGAACGCCTTCATCGAGGGCTGGGCCGTACGCACCAACAACCCCCCGTCCGGCCACGTACGCGGCGAAGGCGCCATGCAGGTCTGCGCCGCCTACGAGGCGCAGATGGACAAGATCGCCAAGAAGCTCGGCCTCGATCCGGCGGAAGTGCGACTGCGCAACGCGCTGGCGACCGGCGACGTGCTGCCGACCGGCCAGACCGTGACCTGCCCGGCCCCGGTCGCCGAACTTCTCCAGGCCGTCCGGGATTTCCCGCTGCCGCCGCTGCCCAAGGACACGTCCGAGGACGAGTGGCTGCTGCCCGGCGGACCCGAGGGCGCGGGCGAACCGGGCGCCGTGCGCCGGGGCGTGGGCTACGGCGTGGGCATGGTGCACATGCTCGGCGCGGAGGGCGCGGACGAGGTCTCCACGGCGACCGTGAAGGTCCACGACGGTGTCGCGACGGTCCTGTGCGCGGCCGTCGAGACCGGTCAGGGCTTCACCACCCTGGCCCGGCAGATCGTCCAGGAGACGCTCGGCATCGACGAGGTGCACGTGGCGCCGGTCGACACCGACCAGCCCCCGGCGGGCGCGGGCTGCCGCGGCCGCCACACCTGGGTCTCGGGAGGGGCGGTGGAGCGCGCGGCCAAGATGGTCCGCACGCAGCTCCTCCAGCCGCTCGCCCACAAGTTCGGCATGTCGACGGAGCTGCTCCAGATCACCGACGGCAAGATCACCTCGTACGACGGGGTGCTCTCCACGACCGTCACCGAGGCGCTGGACGGCAAGGAACTGTGGGCCACCGCCCAGTGCCGCCCGCACCCGACCGAGCCGCTGAACGAGACCGGCCAGGGCGACGCGTTCGTGGGCATGGCCTTCTGCGCGATCCGCGCGGTGGTGGACGTGGACATCGAGATCGGTTCCATACGGGTCGTGGAACTGGCCGTCGCCCAGGACGTGGGCCGCGTCCTGAACCCGACCCAGCTCGCCGCCCGGATCGAGGCGGGCGTGACGCAGGGCGTCGGCATCGCCCTCACGGAGAACCTGCGCACGCCGCGCGGCATCGTCCGCCACCCCGACCTGACCGGTTACGCCCTCCCGACCGCCCTCGACGCGCCCGACATCCGCATTGTCCGGCTGGTCGAGGAGCGCGACGTGGTCGCGCCCTTCGGGGCCAAGGCGGTCAGCGCGGTGCCGGTCGTGACGTCCCCGGCGGCCGTCGCGTCCGCCGTCCGGGCCGCGACGGGCCGCCCCGTGAACCGCCTCCCGATCCGCCCCCAGGCCGCGGTGGTGACGGAACGGGGCTGAGGCCGGTGCCTCCCGCGGGGCCCGCCCGGACCCCGCGCATCGGACTGCACTCCACCCTCGTGAAACTGACGCCGTGCCACAGAATGAAAGCGATTTCGGCGGAAAGGGAACGCGCCAGGGTGCTCTGAGCGTCTTGTGAGGTGACGTGGCGTGGTCGCCGGGCGCGCGTCGCCGGTCCGGGGCGTTGTCAGTGGTGGCGCGTACTGTTCTGGGCAGTGGGGAACGGCTGCCGGGCTTCGCCGGGTGGTCCGCCGTGCTCCGCCAGGGGACGGTGAGCAAGTACATGCGGGGGAGCCCATGAGTACGACCGATACCGGTTCCGCGGTGATCACCCTGACCGAGTCCGAGCTGGACCCGTGGGTGACGCACGCGTCCACGCGGCACTGGCTGACCGGCCCCGGACTGCCCTGCGACAGCGGCGTGCTGAGCTTCGCCGAGCTCAGCCGCGAGGGCCTGCGCACGGTCGCCGACTCGACCGGCGACCCGGACGACCGTCTCTCCGCGGAACTGCGCGAACAGCTCGTGATAGGCGGACTGCTGGGCCCCGGCGGCCTGGAGACGGAGTCGGTCCTGCTGGACGGCGCGACGGGCGAGATCTCGACGACGTACGTCCTGCACGACCGCCCCGACCTGATGGACCGCCGCCCCCTGGCCCCGTCCCTGCGGACGCTGGTCCGCTTCGCGGAGGCCACGGACGAACTGGCCGGCCTGCGCGGCCAGTTCGCCTCCTACGCCGGCCGTTACGGCCCCAAGGCGGTGGCGCAGGCGTCCCAGCACCTGCTGGCGGTGTTCCGCGACGGCGCGGACGGCGAACCGGCCCCGTTCTGGAAGATGGCGGCGCTGATCCGCCCCCTGTCCCTGGTGGCGGGCCGCGGCGGCGCGTCCGGCCTCTCCCTGGACCTCCCGCACCGCCTCCTGGACCAGGAGTTCGGCCCCGGCAGGATGGTTCGCTTCGAGGACGTCGACTTCCCCGGGACCCTCACACACGAACCGACCCGCCGCTTCCTGCGCGAGGTGGGCCTGCCGGAGGACGCCCACGTCTTCTGCCTGGACACGGACGTCCCCCTGGCGACGCTCGCCGAGTACCACGCCGACACCGACACCCCGGCCGTGCTCCCCGCCGGTGCCCACCGACTGATCCGCCTCGGCCACCTGGTCGAGGACAACAGCCTGGTCATCGACGGCGCGACGGGCGCGGTCCTGAACTGGAGCGAACCCGAGGCGACGCTGTACCCGCTCAACACCGACGTGTCGACGCTCGCCTTCACCCTCTGGCTCCTGCACCGCGAGCGCGCGATAGACGCCCAGTCGTCCCACGAACTGACGACCGACACCTACGACCAGCTGGCCATGACGATGCTGCAGGTCCTGTCGACGGTGGACCCGACGGGCGTGAGTGCCGGCAGAACGGTCCGCCACTACTGGACGGACGCGTTCCAGGACGAGGCCGGCGGGGTGCTCTGACGGGGCTGCCGTCAGGCGGACTTGGCGGCGCTGCGGCGGCGTACGGCGAAGACCAGACCGCCACCGAGCACCGCGGCGGCAGCCGCGGCACCGGCGAGGAGCGGGGTGCCGTCGGAGCCGGTGGTGGCGAGGTTGCCGCCGGTGGTGCTGCCGGTCGTGGTGCCGGTGGAGCCGCCGGTCGTCGTGTCGGTCGAGGCCGAGGCCGACGGGGAAGCCGTGGCGCCCGTGCCGCCCGCGGCCTGGCCCTCGGGGTCGTTGCCGTTCCCGCCGTTGCCGGAACCACCGTCGGCGCCGTCCGAGGGGCTCGGCTCGGGCTCGTAGTCGCTCGGCACGTCGATGCCGATCGCGGCCGTGTTGTTGGAGCGGTTCGTGTCGTACTTCGGCGCGATGTCGTAGACGGACGACGCCTTGATCTCACCCTCGGTGTCCTGCGTGGACTTCTTGATCTTCAGCGTGAAGGTGTACGCCAGCGACTGGCCGGCGTCGAGGGTCCCGTCCTGCGGCCAGCACACGTACTTGGGCTTGCCCGTGGTCCCCTGCGGTCCGCTCGGCCCGTCGATCCCGAACGGCGCGCAGCCCTTCGGCACGCCGATGGCCACGGTGCCCGGCGGGATCTGTACCAGCAGTCCGGGGAGGTCGTCGCTCTCCTGGTTCTGCACCCAGCCGGGGCCGTCGTTGCGCAGGGTCGCCGTGACCGACTGCTCCCCGCCGGCCAGCGCCTCCATCTCCTCCCCGACGGCGACGAGGTCGGCGGTGTTGTCCGCGGTCAGGGTGAGCCGCCGGTAACTGTCGTCGAACCCCTCGCCCGGGGCGTCCCCGGTCGCGCTCGTGCCGTACTCGACGGCCTCCATCAGGGCCTTGTCCAGCGCCTTGAACCGCACGGGCGTGATGACCGAGGCACCGGGCTCGACGACCGTGTCGAGCTCACAGACCGCCTGCCTGACCTGGTCCTTGACGGTCGAGTAGGTGCAGCCCTTCACCTGCTCGGGGAAGTCCAGCCCCCGCGTCAGACGCACCCGGAAGGTGACCCCGTCCACGGCGGCCGTGCCCTTGTTGGTGAGGGTGACGGACTTGTCGTACACCTCGCCCGGCTTGGGAGCCGCGGACGGCAGCGCCGACACGACCAACTCGGGCCCACCGTCATCGGCCTGCACGGCGGGCGCGGCGACAGCGGGACCGGCAACGGCGATCACGGCAGCGGCCAGGACGGCTGCCGAGGGGCGGAAGTGCACGGTGGTTCTCCTCGTCGGGGTTCCTCGTCGTCCCCGTAAGGCACGACGACCGGAGCATGGGCTACCGGTCATGTCCTGGACACCTGAGAGGTGCTCGGGGTTGTGCACGACTTTCCGAACACGCCGCGAGGGTCCGGTCGACGTGAGGTGACGGCGCCCCGGCCGCGCTCCCGTAGCAGATCGCCGAGAGGGCCAATAGGCTGGTCACAGGGGTCGACATGTTCGATCCGAGGAGCCTGCCATGAGGAAGAGAAGAACCGGCGCCTGGCGCGTGACAGGAGTTCTCACCGCGCTCGCCACAGCCGCCGCGATCGCCTCCGTGGCCCCGGCCCAGGCCCAGACCACGGCTCAACTGTCCGCGTACGTCAGTGACGGCTGGGGCGGCGGCACCATCACCAGCCAGCCGGCCGGGATCAACTGCCACCAGGAGGCGTGGGACCCCTACGCCTCCAACGACCCGCAGCCGAACCCGACCGGCACGTGCACCGCGAGTTTCGAGGTCGGAACGACGGTCACCTTCACCGCCACACCCGACACGGGGTCCTCCGTCAACGCCGGACCCGCACCGAATCCCGTGACGGTGCGGACCGGTTACAACTACACCTGGGTCATGTTCTGCCCGAACGACGGTCTCTGCTCGGCGGGCTGATGCTGGAGGCCGTGGCGGGATTCGAACCCACGTAACTCGCTTTGCAGGCGAGCCCCTGAACCACTCGGGCACACGGCCGTGTTCGTACTCGGTGTGATGACCGTAGGACGGGGTGGGGTGGGGCTCAAGGGGATCGCGTGGGCTGCAATGTGACTGCCATATGCCGTTCATGAAGGGGGTGGCCGGGAAGAGGGGTGTACGACCAAGGTCCTAGAGGGGTGCCGTCTTCGGACAGGGGTCAAAGTGCGGCGTGGACCTTACGCTGGCGGGCATGACCGTCCCGAAGCCGCGTGATGCCCATGTCGTGGAGGCCGCTGACCTGCCCTCCGTCGCAGAGCGGGACGCGGGCGTGCTGGGAGCGGCGTACCGGGCCTTGAGCGTCGGGATCGTCTCCGTCGTGCTGCTCATCGCCTTCGAGGCGACCGCCGTGGGGACGGCGATGCCCGTCGCCGCACGGGAACTGGACGGGGTCTCCCTGTACGCGTTCGCGTTCTCCGGGTACTTCACGACCAGTCTGTTCGGGATGGTGCTCTCCGGTCAGTGGTCGGACCGGCGCGGCCCCCTCGGCCCGTTGACGACGGGCATCGCCTCCTTCGGGGCCGGGCTGCTGCTGTCGGGGACCGCCGGGACGATGTGGGTGTTCATCCTGGGCCGGGCCGTGCAGGGGTTCGGCGGGGGGTTGGTGATCGTCGCGCTGTACGTCGTCGTCGGGCGGGCCTATCCGGAGCGGTTGCGGCCCGCCATCATGGCCGCGTTCGCCGCGAGCTGGGTGCTCCCGTCGATCGTCGGTCCGCTCGCCGCCGGCACGGTGACCGAACAGGTGGGGTGGCGGTGGGTGTTCGTGGGGATACCCGTGCTCGTCGTCTTCCCGCTCGCGCTCGCGCTGCCGCAGATACGGCGCCGGGCGTCCGGGCCCGCGCAGCACACCCCTGCCGAGTCCGCCGCGGCGCAGAGTGCAGACCTCCCCGTCCCCGCGGAACGGACCGCCGTCGCCGACCGGCCCGTCACGCCGGACCCTGCCCCACCGGCCAACCCGCCCGCCACCTTCGATCGTCGGCGTATCCGGCTCGCCCTGGGCATCTCCCTCGGTGCCGGGCTGCTCCAGTACGCCGCCCAGGACCTGCGCCCGCTCTCGCTGCTGCCCGGTGCCGTCGGCGTGGCCCTGCTGGTGCCGGCCGTGCTCGGGCTGCTCCCGCGCGGCACGTACCGGGCCGCGCGCGGGCTGCCGTCCGTCGTGCTGCTGCGCGGCGTCGCCGCCGGGTCCTTCATCGCCGCGGAGTCGTTCGTACCGCTGATGCTCGTCACGCAGCGCGGGCTCAGTCCGACGCTGGCCGGGTTCTCGCTCGCCGCGGGCGGGGGCACGTGGGCGCTGGGCTCCTGGGTGCAGTCGCGGTCACGGGTGGAGCCGTACCGGGAGCGGCTGACCACGGTCGGGATGCTGCTGGTGGCGGCGGCCGTCGCCGCCGCGCCGAGCGTGCTGATCGAGTCCGTGCCCGTCTGGACCCTGGCCGTCGCCTGGGCCTTCGGCTGCTTCGGGATGGGGCTCGTGATCTCCTCCACGAGCGTGCTCCTGCTCAAGCTCTCCGCCCCCGAGGAGGCCGGCACCAACTCCGCCGCCCTCCAGATCTCCGACGGCCTCTCCAACGTCGTCCTGCTCTCCGCCGGCGGCGCCGCCTTCGCCGCGCTGGGCGGCGGCGCGGTGTCCCACACGGCCACGCACACCTCCGGTTCCCACCCGGCCGCCTTCACCGCGGTGTTCCTGCCGATGGCGGCGGTGGCACTCGTCGGTGCCTGGGTGTCGACCCGACTGCGGGAGCACCGGCCGTAACCGGCAGAGCAGCCCGCCGTGGACCGGCAGAGCAGCCCGCCGTAGACCGGCAGAGCAGCCCGCCCTCGCGCCCCGGACGCTGTGACGTCGGTCCCACCCACCGGTGACCCGGCCCGGTCCGCGCGTGGGGCGGCTCGGGGCGCCGGTAGGGTGGCCCGGTTGTCATACGTAGCCGAGCCGTCAGGCTCCCTCGCACGAGCCGCCCGACCCCCAACGGAGACCGTGACTACCACCGCCGGCACCAGTTCTGCCTCGCACCACCTGTCCCCGGCGTTCCCCGGCCGCGCCCCCTGGGGTACCGCCAGCAAGCTGCGAGCCTGGCAGCAGGGCGCGATGGAGAAGTACATCCAGGAACAGCCGCGGGACTTCCTCGCGGTCGCCACCCCCGGCGCCGGCAAGACGACCTTCGCGCTGACGCTGGCCTCCTGGATGCTGCACCACCACGTCGTGCAGCAGGTGACCGTCGTCGCCCCGACCGAGCACCTGAAGAAGCAGTGGGCCGAGGCCGCGGCGCGGATAGGGATCAAGCTCGACCCGGAGTACAGCGCCGGGCCGCTCAGCCGGGAGTACCACGGGGTCGCCGTGACGTACGCCGGTGTCGGCGTCCGGCCCATGCTGCACCGCAACCGCGTGGAGCAGCGCAAGACGCTCGTCATCCTCGACGAGATCCACCACGCCGGTGACAGCAAGTCCTGGGGCGAGGCCTGCCTCGAGGCCTTCGAGCCCGCGACCCGGCGGCTCGCCCTGACCGGTACGCCCTTCCGGTCCGACACCAACCCCATCCCCTTCGTGACGTACGAGGAGGGGAACGACGGGATCCGGCGGTCCGCCGCCGATTACACCTACGGCTACGGCAACGCCCTCGCGGACAACGTCGTGCGGCCCGTCATCTTCCTCTCCTACAGCGGCAACATGCGCTGGCGTACCAAGGCCGGTGACGAGATCGCCGCGCGGCTCGGCGAGCCCATGACCAAGGACGCCATCAGCCAGGCCTGGCGGACCGCCCTCGACCCGCGCGGCGAGTGGATGCCCGCCGTGCTGCGCGCCGCCGACCAGCGGCTGACCGAGGTGCGCAAGGCCATCCCGGACGCGGGCGCGCTCGTCATCGCCGCGGACCAGGACTCCGCCCGCGCCTACGCCAAGCTGATCCGCGAGATCACCGGCAGCAAGGCCACCCTCGTGCTGTCCGACGACGCCGGCGCGTCCAAGAACATCGACGAGTTCAGCGGCAACAACGACCGCTGGATGGTCGCGGTGCGCATGGTGTCCGAGGGTGTCGACGTGCCGCGGCTGGCCGTCGGGGTGTACGCCACCACCATCTCGACCCCCCTCTTCTTCGCCCAGGCCGTCGGGCGTTTCGTGCGGTCCCGGCGGCGCGGCGAGACCGCCTCGGTGTTCCTGCCGACCGTGCCCGACCTGCTCTCCTTCGCCAACGAGATGGAGCGCGAGCGCGACCACGTCCTCGACAAGCCCAAGAAGCAGGGCGAGGAGGACCCGTACGCCGAGTCCGAGAAGGAGATGGACGAGGCGAACCGGGAGCAGGACGAGGACACCGGCGAGCAGGAGCAGTTCTCCTTCGAGGCGCTGGAGTCCGAGGCCGTCTTCGACCGGGTCATGTACAACGGCGCCGAGTTCGGCATGCAGGCCCACCCGGGCAGCGAGGAGGAGCAGGACTACCTCGGCATCCCGGGGCTGCTCGAACCCGACCAGGTGCAGCTGCTGCTCCAGAAGCGGCAGGCCCGGCAGATCGCGCACAGCCGCAAGAAGCCGGACGAGGAAGCCGACCTGCTCGAAATGCCCGCCGAGCGGCGGCCGGTGGTCTCCCACAAGGAGATGATGGAGCTGCGGCGGCAGCTCAACACGATGGTCGGCGCGTACGTCCACCAGAGCGGCAAGCCGCACGGGGTGATCCACACGGAGCTGCGGCGGGTGTGCGGAGGGCCTGCGGCGGCGGAGGCGACGGCGGGGCAGTTGCGGCAGCGGATCACCAAGGTGCAGGAGTGGGCTACGCGGATGAAGTGACGTCCGTGGTGAATCGTCTGCCAGGTGCAGGTCGTCGATCGCGCCCACGCGGCGGAGCCGCACATCGACACAGCCCCGCGCCCCTTTGGGGCGCGCAAACCCCACAAATACAAGCACTACACCCAGACCCGTGCCCGGATTCTGGACGGAGCCTTCCGCTCAGCGAACCTGCTTCGCTACTGTCCGGCTACGCACACGCCCCGTGGCAGCGCCGCCGCGGAGCGCAGCCGTGAAGCGACGCGGCCCGGACAGGCCGGGCCGCCGGCCGATCGGCGGCCTCTGAAGCGCGTTACCGACGGGACTCGGTGACGCATCCGCCGACCGGGGGGCCGCCGACCTCACCACTAAGGAGTGGGCGTCGTGACCGCGGAGACCTCCCAGACGCTCGACCGGGGACTGCGTGTCCTCAAGCTGCTCGCCGACACGGACCACGGGCTGACCGTGACCGAACTCTCCGTCCGGCTGGGCGTGAACCGGACCGTCGTGTACCGGTTGCTCGCCACGCTGGAGCAGCACGCCCTCATACGCCGTGACCTCGGCGGACGTGCCCGGGTCGGGCTCGGTGTGCTGCGGCTGGGACGGCAGGTCCACCCGCTCGTACGGGAGGCCGCGATGCCTGCGCTGCGGTCACTGGCCGAGGACATCGGCGCTACGGCGCACCTGACCCTGGTCGACGGGGCGGACGCGCTGGCCGTGGCCGTCGTGGAGCCGACCTGGACGGACTATCACGTCGCCTACCGGGCCGGGTTCCGGCATCCCTTGGACCGGGGCGCCGCCGGCAAGGCGATCCTCGCGGCCCGGCAGCACCCGATGACCGACCCCGGCTACATGCTGACGCACGGGGAGCTGGAGGCGGGCGCCTGGGGGGCGGCGGCGCCGCTGCTGGGCGTGACGGGCGTCGAGGGCAGCGTGGGTGTGGTGATGCTGGCGGAGGCGGTACCGGAACGAGTCGGCCCACGGGTCGTCGACGCGGCCCGGGAGGTCGCGGAGGCGCTGCGCTGAGGGTCGACGGGATCCAGGCCTGGGCCCCGGACGCCCTGGTCCCGGCCGTGTCCTCCTCCCGCGTTAGATTGATCCCGTGTTCTCTCGCCTCACGCGCCCCCAGGCCATCGCCGTCTGCGCCCTGCCCGTCGTGGCCCTGATCGCGACGGCGGTGCTGGCGCCGTTGCCGTTCTCGGTTGCGCAGCCCGGGCTGACGGCGAACGTGCTGGGCGAGAACAAGGGCACGCAGGTGATCACCATCTCGGGTGCGCCGGTCCGGGACACCCGGGGCCAGCTGCGGATGACCACCATCGAGGCGACCTCCCCGGACACCCGGGTCTCGCTGCCCGACGTCATCGACAGCTGGTTCCGCACCGACCAGGCGGTCATGCCGCGCGACTCCGTCTACCCGAGCGGGGACAACGTCAAGGAGATCGAGCGCCACAACGAGAAGCAGATGAAGGAGTCCCAGGACGCGGCGACGCAGGCCGCGCTGGGGTACCTCGACCTCGACGACAAGGACATCGAGGTCGGTCTGAAGCTCGCCGACGTGGGTGGGCCCAGTGCGGGGCTGCTCTTCTCCCTGGGGATCATCGACAAGCTCGACGGCGACGGCACCGGCGGGGACCTCACCGGCGGCCGGGTCATCGCCGGTACGGGCACGATCGACGCGGCCGGCCGCGTCGGCGCGGTGGGGGGCGTCGCCCTCAAGACCCAGGCCGCCAAGCGCGACGGGGCGACGGTGTTCCTGGTCCCCAAGGCGGAGTGCGCCGACGCCCGAGCCGAGCTGCCGAAGGGCCTACGGCTCATTCCGGTGACGACGCTGAAGAGCACGGTGAGTTCACTGGTGGCCCTGGAGACGGGGAAGGGCTCCGTCCCCAGCTGCTAGTGGGCGGGGACTGGCCCGGGCCGGGTGGCGAGCTTCAGCCCGACTTCTATGAGGGTCCAGCCCAGGCGCGCACGGAGGTCGGGCCGGGGTGCGGGACGGGGGCCGGTCTCGGCGCGGAGTTCGGCGGCGCGGGCGTGGTGCAGGGCGAGGTGGATGTCCGGGTGCATGGGTCATGGCCTTTCACGGCGTCGTCCGGCGGGGAAAGACGTGCGTGTGGACGCGTACCGATTCGGCGTCCGGTGTTCCCTCGGGTAGCGGGCGGTAGCTCTGGATGAGTTCGTGCATCTTGCCGATCAGCTCACGGGCGAGATCGGGAGTGAGGCGCAGAGTGAAGTCGCTCAGGTCCGTGCCGCCGTCCCATTCCTCGCCCCAGTCGCCGGTGTTGCCGAGCCAGGTCGAGACCTCTCGGGTGTGCACGTTGGCGATTTCGTACCGGAACAGGGCGACGGCTCCCCGCACGGCCGGATCCGGGTCCTTGATCAGGGTCTCGTCGATCTGGACACCCCGGTCCACCGCCTTCCACCAGCGCTCCCGCCCCTTGCCGCGCTCCGGGTCGTCGGCGACGAAACCGTGCGCTGCGAGTTGCCGTAGGTGGTAGCTGGTCGCCCCGCTGGACTCGCCCAGTTTCTCCGCCAGTTGGGATGCGGTGGCGGGTCCGCCGTGTCGCAGTGCGACCAGCAGCTGCATCCGCAGGGGATGAGCCAGGCCGCGCAGCGAGCGGGCGTCGAGCAAGCGGGGAGCTGGTTCGTCGGGCATGCATGCAAAGGTAGCGTTGCAAAGCCTCCTTTGCAACGCCTTCTTTGTAACTCACTCCTTGACGAACCCCTCCTCCACCAGCCAGTCCAGCGCCACCTGGTGCGGATCCTCTCCGTCGACGTCCACCTTCGCGTTCAGCGTCTGCGCCACGGAGTTGTTCAGCTTCGCCGTCACCGGGTTCAGGACCTCCGCGATCGCCGGCCACTCCTTCAGGGACTTCGCGTTGATCATCGGCGCGACGTTGTAGTTGGGGAAGAACTTCTTGTCGTCGTCCATCACCACCAGGTTCATGGACTTGATCCGCCCGTCGGTGGTGAACACCTCCCCGTACGTGCAGTTGCCCTTCGCGGTCTGCGTGTAGATGATCCCGGTGTCCATCTGCGTGATGTCCTGCGCCGGCACGTTCATGCCGTAGGCCTTCTGCATCCCCGGCAGCCCGTCCGCCCGGTTCGCGAACTCGACCTCCACGCACAGCTTCACCGCCCCCGGGTCGGACTTCGCCAGCTTCGCCACGTCCGACATCGTCTTCGTGCCGTACTTCTTCGCGTTCTCCTGGTTCATCGCCAGCGCGTACGTGTTGTCGAGCTTCGACGGCGGCAGCCAGACCAGCCCGTTGCCCGCGTCCTCCTTCTTCACCGCCTCCCACTGCTCCTGAGGATCGGTGATCGGCTTGCTGTGCCCGAGGTACGTGATCCAGGCCGTGCCCGTGTACTCGTACCCGGCGTCCGCGTCGCCCTTGCGGACCGCCTCGCGGCTGCCGATGGAGCCCTGGATGCCGGTGCGGTCGATCACGTCCGCCCCGGCCGCCTCGAACGCGATGCCCATGATCGAGCCGAGGATCAGCTGCTCGGTGAACGACTTCGACGTCACCGTCAGATGCGCGCCCTTCAGTGGCTCACCCCGGCCGATCGACCCCGGCTCCACGTCATCGGTCAGCGGGGAGCCGCTGGTCAGGCCGCAGCCGGCCGCCGCCACCAGAAGGCCCGCCACCGCCAGGCACGTACGCCGTCTCATGGCTGCAACCCCCGCGGCCGCAGCAGCAGTTCGGCGAGCGACGCCAGCCAGTCCACCAGCAGCGCCAGCACCACCGTGAGGATCGACCCCAGCACCAGCACCGGCATCCGCTGGTTGGTGATGCCGGTCGTGATCAGCACGCCGAGGCCGCCGCCCCCGCCGAAGACCGCCAGGGTCGCCGTACCCACGTTCAGGACGAGGGCCGTGCGCACGCCTGCCAGGATCAGCGGGACCGCGAGGGGGAGTTCGACCCGGGTCAGCACCCCCGTCGGGGACATGCCGATACCGCGGGCCGCCTCCAGCAGGGTCGGGTCGTTCGCCTTCAGGCCCGTGATCGTGTTGGAGAGCACCGGCAGGATGGCGTAGATGATGATGCCGATCAGGGCGGCCCTGCGGCCGATGCCCAGCCAGATCACCAGGAGGGCGAGCAGGCCGATCGCCGGGGTCGCCTGACCCATGTTGGCGAACGCCATCGCCACGGGGGTGGCCCGGCTCATCGCCCCGCGGGTCAGCACGATGCCCAGCGGGATCGCGATGATCAGCACGAAGAAGGTGGAGATCGCGGTCAGCTGGATGTGCTGCCACAGCGCCTTGGTGACCTGGCCGCCCGCCAGGGCGTTGCGGGTGAGCGCGTCCAGGTCGGCCTGCGCGAACCAGAGCCAGGTGGCGAGCAGCACGACGATCAGGGCGACCGGCAGGAACGTCAGCTTCTGCCAGGTGAGACGGGACGGCCGACGCGCTGGCGGGGGCGCCTCAGGCTCGTCGGGAGGTTCGGAGGTCTCCTCGACCTCCGTGGCCGTCACCGCTCCCCTCCCGGGCCGCCGCCCACGCCCGCCGGGCCCTGGGCCCCTTCCTGCTCCGCGTGTGTCTGTGAGGCCCGCAGCGACTCCAGTTCGTGCTGGTGCTCCATCGCGTCGAGCCGGTCGGCCTCCAGCATCTCGTGCACGGAGTTCATGAGGGTCTCCATGTCGACGACGCCCGTGTACTCCCCACGCCGCCCGGTCACCGCCACCCGCCCGGCGTTGTCGGTGAGCACCGCCTCCAGCGCGTCCCGCAGGGTCGCGTCCCGGGTGACCGTGTCGCTCACCAGGGTCCCGGCGCGGGCCAGCGAGCCCCTGGCCCGCATCAGATCGCCGCGCCGCAGCCACTTGTAGGGGCGGCGGCGCCGGTCGAGCAGCAGGATCTCGTTGCTGCCGCTGGTGCGCAGCAGGTTGAAGATCTCCTGGAGCGGGTCGTCGACCGTGACCGTCGGATAGTCGGTGATCTCCACGTCCCGCACGCGGGTCAGGTTCAGCCGCTTCAGCGCAGCGCCGGCGCCGACGAAGCCGGACACGAAGTCGTCGGCCGGGTTGGTGAGGATCGCCTCGGGGGTGTCGAACTGCGCGATGTGCGACCGCTCGCGCAGCACGGCGATCCGGTCGCCGATCTTGATCGCCTCGTCGAAGTCGTGGGTGACGAAGACGATCGTCTTGTGCAGCTCGTGCTGCAGGCGAATCAGCTCGTCCTGGAGGTGGTCCCGGGTGATCGGGTCCACCGCCCCGAACGGCTCGTCCATCAGCAGCACCGGCGGATCGGCGGCCAGGGCACGGGCCACGCCCACGCGCTGCTGCTGCCCGCCGGAGAGCTGGCGCGGGTAGCGGCCGCGGAACTCCGCGGCGTCGAGGCCGACCAGGTCGAGGAGCTCCTCGGTGCGCTCCCGGATCCGCGGCTTCGACCAGCCGATCATCTTCGGGACGATCCCGATGTTCTGCGCGACCGTCATGTGCGGGAAGAGCCCTGCGGACTGGATGGCGTAGCCGACCTTGCGGCGCAGCTTGACCGGGTCCATGTCGGTGACGTCCTCGCCGCCGATGCGGATGCGGCCGCCGGTCGGCTCGATCAGCCGGTTGATCATCTTGAGCGTGGTCGACTTGCCGCAGCCCGAGGGGCCGACGAAGACGACGACCTCGCCCGCCTTGATCTCCATGCTCACGTTGTCCACGGCCGGCTGCGCACTGCCGGGGTAGCGCTTGGTCAGGCTCTCCAGCTCGATGGAGGCGCCGTGGTCACCCGTCTCAGGCACGGATCCCCCTGGGAATGGTCAGCCGTCCGATCAGGACGTACGCGGCGTCGAAGAGCAGGGCCAGGACGATGATGCCGAGCGTGCCCGCGAGGACCTGGTTGAGCGCGTTGGCGCTGCCCAGCGAGGCGAGGCCGCGGAAGATGACGTTGCCGAGACCGGGTCCCGAGGCGTATGCCGCGATGGCCGCGATGCCCATCAGCATCTGGGTGGAGACCCGGATCCCGGTGAGGATCGGCGGCCAGGCCAGCGGCAGCTCGACCCGCAGCAGCCGGGCCGGCCGGGACATCCCGATGCCCGTGGCCGCGTCGACCAGCGTCGGGTCGACCCCGCGCAGCCCGACGATCGCGTTGCGCACCACCGGCAGCAGCCCGTACAGCGTCAGCGCGACCACCGTGGGTGGCACGCCCAGGCCCACGATGGGGATGAGCAGACCGATCAGGGCGAGCGCCGGCACGGTCAGGATCGTGGCGGTGGTGGTGGTCGCCAGGTTCCCGGCCCACTCGCTGCGGTAGCTGGCGACGGCGATCAGCACCCCGAGCACGGTCGCCACGACCATGCACTGAAAGACGGCGCTCGCGTGCTGGTAGGCGTCCGTGAGCAGTTGCTGGTGCCGGTTGACCAGGTACTCCCAGAAGTTCACACGCGCTCACCCCTACCCGTCAGGTCTCCTCCGCGGCCTGCTCCACGAGCGGGATGATCCGCAGCGGAACGGGGTTCTCCATGACGATCGCCGTCGAGGCCCGGACGATGCCATCAAAACCGACGACCCGGTCGATCACACGCTGGAGATCGGCGTTGGAGCGGGCCACGAGCCGGCACATCATGTCGCCGGTGCCGGTGGTGGTGTGCAGCTCCAGCACCTCCGGCACGGTCGCCAAGTGGGCCCGAACGTCGGGCCCTTGACCCTGCCGGATCTGCAGCGTGGCGAACGCCGTGACGGGATAGCCGAGAGCGGCCGGATCCACCTCGGGACCAAATCCGCGGATGACTCCGTTCGACTGAAGCCGGTCCAGCCGCGCCTGCGCGGTGCCCCGGGCCACCCCCAGCCGCCGGGACATCTCCAGCACCCCGATCCGCGGCTCCCGGGCGAGCAGCAGGATGATCCGGCCGTCCAGATGATCGATCGCCACAGCAGCCTCCCGGCATGGTCATCCTGTACAGAAAGGCCGCCGATACGGCCGTATTGCTGAACAGATTGCCCAGCCGAAACACAAACTATTGCGCACCTTGCCGAGCGGGGAGACCCTGCGGCTATGACGCAGACCACACACCACACTCCCGACACCGCCCGGCAGGCCGACCCCTTCCCGGTCAAGGGAATGGACGCGGTCGTCTTCGCCGTGGGCAACGCCAAGCAGGCGGCGCACTACTACTCCACCGCCTTCGGCATGAAGCTGGTCGCCTACTCCGGACCGGAGAACGGCAGCCGCGAGACCGCTGCGTACGTCCTGGAGAACGGCTCCGCCCGCTTCGTCCTCACCTCGGTCATCAAGCCCACCACCGACTGGGGCCACTTCCTCGCGAAGCACGTGGCCGAGCACGGCGACGGTGTCGTCGACCTCGCCATCGAGGTCCCGGACGCGCGCGCCGCCTACGCCTACGCCCTGGAGCACGGCGCCCGCTCGGTCGCCGAGCCGTACGAGCAGAAGGACGAGCACGGCACGGTCGTCCTGGCCGCCATCGCCACCTACGGCGAGACCCGCCACACCCTCGTCGAGCGCTCCGGCTACGACGGCCCGTACCTGCCCGGCTTCGTCGCGGCCAAGCCGATGGTCGAGCCGCCCGCGCAGCGCACCTTCCAGGCGATCGACCACTGCGTCGGCAACGTCGAGCTCGGCAAGATGAACGAGTGGGTCGGCTTCTACAACAAGGTCATGGGCTTCACGAACATGAAGGAGTTCGTGGGCGACGACATCGCCACCGAGTACAGCGCGCTGATGTCCAAGGTCGTCGCCGACGGCACGCTCAAGGTCAAGTTCCCGATCAACGAGCCGGCCATCGCCAAGAAGAAGTCCCAGATCGACGAGTACCTGGAGTTCTACGGCGGCGCGGGCGTGCAGCACATCGCCCTCAACACGGGCGACATCGTCCAGACGGTCCGCACGATGCGCGCGGCCGGCGTCGAGTTCCTGAACACGCCGGACTCCTACTACGACACGCTGGGGGAGTGGGTCGGCGAGACCCGCGTCCCGATCGACACCCTGCGCGAACTGAAGATCCTCGCCGACCGCGACGAGGACGGCTACCTGCTGCAGATCTTCACCAAGCCGGTCCAGGACCGTCCGACCGTCTTCTTCGAGATCATCGAGCGCCACGGCTCCATGGGCTTCGGCAAGGGCAACTTCAAGGCGCTGTTCGAGGCGATCGAGCGCGAGCAGGAGCGCCGCGGCAACCTGTAGCCGCCGGCGATCGCGGGCGTGCGGGTGTCACGGGGCACCTGCACGCCCCGCCAACGCTGCGCGAGCCCGCCGCCTCGCAGCCTGGGCCAGGCCGTGGCGATGGGCGGTGGCCAGGCCTGCCGCGCGGTGACGGAGACGTCCCCCGGGGTCGCCGCCCTCGTTCGGCGGGGGCCGTTGCCGTAGGGGGAGTTCGTGCCCTGCCGGGCCGTAGTCGTCCCGCCGGCCGCATCGGCGTGCGGCCACGTCCCCGCCGTGGGGCGCTCGGGCCGCCGCTCCGCGGGCCCGTGGCGTGGTGCGGGCCCGTGTCTCGCCGGTCGGCCGACGGGAGGCGCGACGGAGGCAACACCGCCCGTGCTTCGCTACCCCATCCCGGTGACGAGGGCGCCGCGGGGTCGCCGCCCTCGTTCGGCGGGGGCCGTTGCCGTAGGGGGAGTTCGTGCCCTGCCGGGCCGCAGTTGTCACGTCCGCCGCATCGCCGCGCGGCCACGGACGCGCCCGGCCCCCTGGCCGCCGCCCCGCAGGGGCCAGTCGGCATAGCGCGGGCCCGTGTCTCGCCGGGCCGGCGGCGCAGTCGCGGCGGTGCACCCCGGCCGTACCCGGCTACCCCGCCCCGCCGTCCATCTCCGGCACCCCCTCGTCCGGCGGTTCTCCCAGTGCCTCGGTCGCCGTTCGTGCCGCAGGTGCGTGCAGGGGGGAGAAGTGGGGGTTGATCCGCAGGGCCTGCGTGAGGTGTCGGCGGGCCGCGCCGTAGCGTTTCAGCTGTTGCTCGATCATGCCCCGGTGGTACATGGACGCCGCGTCGAGCACCCCGCCCCCGGGCTCGGGGGCCGTCGCCGTCCGTGCGAACCGCAGGGCCTCCCCGGGCTCCCCGGCCCGGTACAGGGCCCAGCCCAGCGCGTCGGCGACCTCCGTCCCCGGCTGGCGCTTCCACTCCGCCCGCAACCGCCGCACCGCCGCCTTCGGATCGCCGTGGTCGGCCTCGAACCGGCCCAGCACCAGCTCCTCGTCGGCCCCGCCCGCGGCAGCGCGCCATACCCGCTCCCGCAGCAGGCCGTACCGCACCCGTGCCGCCTCCGGCATGCCCAGCGACTCGTACAACTCGCCCAGCTCCAGGGCGTACTGCGGACACGGCTGCCCGGCGAGGGCCGCCCGGTAGGCGTTCAGGGCCTCCGCCGTCCGGCCGAGGGCCGCCAGGGTCCGGCCCTGCCCGGCCCGCGCGGCCCACTGGTCGGGGTCGAGGCGGACCGCCTCCCGGAAGTGCCGCAGCGCGACGTCCAGGTCCCCGCGTTCGAAGGCCAGCTGCCCGGCCCGCTCCAGATAGGCGGCCCGTTCCGCGGGGGCCCGAGCGCCCGCCGCCGCGTCCGCCAGCGAGGCCGCCGCGTCCTCCCCCCGGCCCCGGCCCCGGTGCACGGCCGCGGCCCGCGCCAGCACGGCGGGCCCGGAGCGCAGCCCGGTCAGCCGGTCCAGCGTCCGCTTGGCCGCCTTGTACTCACCGAGCCCGGTGTAGGCGTCGATGAGCAGCGGATACGTCGTCCACCGCCGCGGCTCCAGCTTCAGCGCCGCCTCACCCCACCGGCGCGCCGCGGGGAAGTCCCGGCGGGCGTTCGACAGCGCGGCAAGCCCCGCCAGGGCCCGGGTGTTGCGCCGCGGCCGCACCGACAGCGACGTCCGCAGTGCCTTCTCCGCCCTCGGGTAGTACGCCGGGTCCGCGAGGCGCCGCCCCCGCTCCACGTAGGCCGCCCCGAGCACCGCCCAGGACGTCGCGTCCTGCGGGCGCGTCCGCACGGTCTTCCGCCGCTCCTCGATCAGCTCCGTCAGGCCGGGCAGCGCGGCCGGCACCCCACTGACGACCGCCTCCATGGCCAGCGCCCCCGGCGACGGCGCAGCGGGCTCGGCGGACCGCTCCCGCGGCAGCAGCACCAGCACCCCGCCCAGCACCGCACACCCCGCGACTGAGGCGATCAGCACCGGCCGGACGCGCCGGCGCTTCGAACCGCTCTGCCGCCGCACCGGACCCTCCTGCTGGTTCTCCATGGCGCTCACTGTGCGTCAGTACGACGACCCCACCCGGGCAGGCGAAGGGTGCCGCCGACGGGGTTCACACCGATGGCCCCGGGTGCGAACCTGTGATCATGAGCCGTATCGAAGCGCCCAGCTCCGAGGACACCGCAGCGACCGGCGACCTCGTGGACCTGCTGCTCAGCGGCCTCCCGGCCGAAGCGGTCCTCACCGACCCCGACGTCACGGCCTCCTACGCCAACGACATGGCGAGCTTCTGCCCGGCCGGCATCCCCGCCGTGGTCGTGCTGCCCCGCACGACCGAACAGGTCCAGCACGTGATGCGCACCGCGACCGCCCTGCGCGTCCCCGTCGTCCCGCAGGGCGCCCGCACCGGACTGTCCGGCGCCGCCAACGCCTCCGAGGGCTGCATCGTGCTGTCCCTGACGAAGATGGACCGGATCCTGGAGATCAACCCGGTCGACCGCATCGCCGTCTGCGAACCCGGCGTGATCAACGCCGCCCTGTCCCGGGCCGTCGGCGAGCACGACCTGTACTACCCGCCGGACCCCTCCAGCTGGGAGATGTGCACCATCGGCGGCAACATCGGCACGGCCTCCGGCGGCCTGTGCTGCGTGAAGTACGGGGTCACCGCCGAGTACGTTCTCGGACTGGACGTGGTGCTCGCCGACGGGCGTCTCATGTCCACCGGCCGCCGCACCGCCAAGGGTGTCGCCGGCTACGACCTGACCCGGCTGTTCGTCGGCTCCGAAGGCTCGCTCGGCATCGTCGTACGGGCCGTCCTCGGGCTGCGCCCCAAGCCGCCCGAGCAGCTGGTGCTGGCCGCCGAGTTCGCCTCCGCCGCCGCGGCCTGCGACGCCGTGTGCCGGATCATGGAGGGCGGCCATGTGCCGTCACTCCTCGAACTCATGGACCGTACGACGGTCAAGGCCGTCAACGACATGGCGCAGATGGGCCTCCCCGAGAGCACCGAGGCGCTGCTCCTGGCCGCGTTCGACACCACCGCCCCCGCCGCCGACCTCGCCGCCGTCGGCGCCCTGTGCGAGGCCGCCGGGGCCACCCAGGTCGTCCCCGCCGACGACGTGGCGGAATCCGAACTGCTCCTTCAGGCGCGGCGGTTGTCGCTCACCGCGCTGGAGGCGGTCAAGGGCGTGACGATGATCGACGACGTGTGCGTGCCCCGCTCCCGGCTCGCCGAGATGCTCGAAGGGGTCGACCGGATCGCCGAGAAGTACCAGCTCACCATCGGTGTCGTCGCCCACGCGGGCGACGGCAACACCCACCCGACGGTGTGTTTCGACCCGGCGGACCCCGACGAGTCCCGGCGCGCCCGCGAGTCCTTCGACGAGATCATGGCCCTCGGCCTGGAACTCGGAGGCACCATCACCGGCGAGCACGGCGTCGGCGTCCTGAAGAAGGAGTGGCTGGCGCGCGAGATCGGTCCCGTGGGCATGGAGATGCAGCGGGCCGTCAAGCAGGCCTTCGACCCGCTGAACATCCTGAACCCGGGCAAGCTCTTCTGAGAACCGGGCCCTCACTGGGCGAGCAACTGGGCCAGTTCGTCGTCGAGGCCCAGCTGTTCGCCCTCCGTCCCCGGCGGCACCACCCGCAGCGTCCGCTCCAGCCAGGCCGACACCGCCGCCGCCGGGGCCTCCAGCAGGGCGTCCCCGTCGGGTGAAGTCAGCGCCATCAGCACCACGCTGCGCCCCTCGGTCTTCGTCGGCCACACCCGCACGTCCCCCTGCCCGCACGGCCGGAACACGCCCTCCACCAGCAGGTCCCGGGCGAACGTCCAGTACACGGGGTGCTCGGTGTCGACATGGAAGGTGACGTGGACGGCGTAGGGGTCGTCGGTGAGGTACCCGAGCCGGGCCGGCACCGGGATCCTGCGCTCCGGCGACAGGACGAGTTTCAGCTCCAGTTCCCGCTCCACCACGGTGTGCATGGCGGTGTTCCCTTCTCCAGACGGCTGCCCGCGAGGGCCGGTCGGAAGGAGAGAGCGGGCCGCGGCCGCGGCATTACGCGGCTTGCCGGAAGTTTTTTCGCAGGGGGATCCACCGGAGCTGCGCGGTGCGTAGCACATCGGTGCTCGAAAGGGGTGGGTCCGGTGGGAGCGGCGGTGGGGCTTGCGCTCGTCTGATAGATGTGGAGGCCCCCATTTGGCCCCCGAGCAGATACGGGACGACGGACATGAGCGCCCCAACCCCGGCCCCCGGTGACGACAGGCCCCGCGAAGGGTATTACCCGGACCCGTCCATTCCTGGATATGTCCGGTACTGGAACGGCGCCTCCTGGGTGCCGGGCACCAGCCGTCCGGCGCCCAAGGACGGCGAGTCGCTCGCGCCGCCGCCCGGAGCGGGGGCGGGGCAGTCCGGCGCCGCCGCCTCGGTCGAGGAGACCGGGCCGCACTTCTTCGACGAGGACCCCGTCGAGGAGCCGTCCGAACCGCCGTCCGCCGCCGACGCGCAGCACGGCAGCCGTCCCGAACCGGCCTCCGCCTGGGGCGCCGACCGCTCCCGCCAGTCCGGCTTCGGCGGCGACCAGGACCGCCGGGTCTCGTGGGGCGCGCCGCAGGGTGCACAGGGCGCGGCCCCGCAGGGTGCGCAGAGCGGTGACCCGAGGGTGGCGCGCGCCGACCAGCCGTCCGAGGGGGAGTCCGCCCGTACGGACGGCGCGGCGAACAGCGCACCGGCCGGCCAGGAGGCGAACGCCGCGGCGGGGGGCGGCACGTTCGTGTTCCGCCGTCCGACGGGGCAGGCCGGGGGAGGGGCCGTCGCCGACGCTCCCGACGACGGCACGATGACGTTCCGCGCGGTGTCCCCGCGCACGGGCCCGGGCGGCAACTCCGGCGGCAACGCCGGCGGTTCCGGCTTCGGGCCGGCGGGCTCGGGCGGCTCGGGCAGCGGCCCGGCGGCCTCCGGTTTCGGCGTGCAAGGCGCGCAGGGGGTGCAGGGCGTGCAGGGCGGGGCCGCGGGCTCCGGCTTCGGACCGGCAGGGTCCGGCGGCGACTCGGCGGCGTCCCCCTTCGGTGGGCAAGGCGGCGCGGCCGGTTCCGGCTTCGGGCCGGCGGGCTCGGGCGGCGGGGCGGCGGCGTCCGCCTTCGGCCCGGCCGCGTCAGGACCCGCCTTCGGCCCGCAGACCGGGCCGACCGGTTCCGGAAGCGGCTCCGCTGGTCCCGGCTTCGGCGCCGGGAAGGCGGCCGCCGCCCGGGCCTCCGGCGCGCAGGCGGGAGCCGGGAGCGCCGCCGCACAGGCCTCCGGCGCCGCCCCGAGCGCGCTGTCCGGCCCCCAGGCGGCTCCCACCGTCCCTCCGCAGTCCGCCGGACCCGGCAGCGCCCAGCCCGGTGCCGCCGCATCCTCCGGTACCCCCCTCAGTGCGGGCCCGGGCGGCGGTCAGTCCTCCTGGGCGCAGCAGGTGCACCGGCTCGCCGGAGCCGGTGGAGGTGACGAGCAGCCCGTCGCGCCCTGGAAGCCGCCGGTCGAGGACGTGTTCCAGGCGGCCGCCCGGCGCCAGGCCGAGGCCCGCCCCGCGGGACTGGGCAAGCGGCTGGCCGCCCGGCTGGTGGACACCGTCGTCCTCGCCGCCCTCACCGCCGCGGCCGCCGTACCGCTCGGCACCAAGGCGATCGACCACGTCAACGAGAAGATCGACGCGGCCAAGCTCTCCGGCGAGACCGTCACGGTCTGGCTGCTCGACGGCACGACCTCGATCTACCTCGGCATCATCCTGGCCGTCCTGCTGCTCGCCGGGATCCTGTGCGAGGTGCTGCCCACCGCCAAGTGGGGCCGCACCCTCGGCAAGAAGCTGATGGGCCTCGAAGTGCGGGACATCGAGGCCCACGACTCACCGGAGTTCGGCGCGGCCCTGCGCCGCTGGCTGGTCTACAGCGTGCCCGGCCTCCTCGTCGTCGGGATCGTCGGCGTCGCCTGGTGCCTCTTCGACCGGCCCTGGCGCCAGTGCTGGCACGACAAGGCGGCCCACACCTTCGTGGCGGGCTGAGCGGGCCGAGCGGGCCGAGCGGGCTGAGCGGGCCGAGCGGGCTGGGCTCCCTCGGACGGCCGTCCGCCGGATGCGGAGCACGGGGGTTCGCGGTCGACTCGGGCCATGAGCAGTGAACCGCCCCCCGGCTCCGGTCAGCAGCCCCCGGACGACGACCCGTTCCGGAAGCGCCCCCCGGACGAGCCGCCCGGTGAGGGCACGGGCTCGCCCCCCGGCGGCGAGCCCCCGCCGTACGCGGGCAGCGGCCCGGGCGGTCCGAACGGCCCCGGCGGTCCCGGCGGTCCCGGCGGCGGACCCTACGGCGGTGACCCGTACGGCGGCGGCGCCTACCCCGCCGACCCCCTCGCCGGCATGCCCCCGCTCGGCGACAGCGCCATGCGCACGCTCGCGCGCATCATCGACATGATCCTGGTCGGTGCCGTCGTCTGGCTGATCACCTGGGGCTTCGGCGTCAACGAGTACGACGTGGACAGCGATCGCATCGAGATCAGCAAGTCGTTCTGGCAGTCGGCGGTCGCCGCCGTCCTCTACATCGCCTACGACACCGTCCTGACCGCGCGGACCGGCCAGACCCTCGGCAAGAAACTGCTGTACATGCGGGTGGCCAACCTGGACAACGGGGCGACGCCCTCCGCGCAGAACGCGCTGGCGCGCGCCGCGGTGCTGTGGATCCCGTTCGCCTTCTGCTGCGCCTGTGTCTGGACCGCGGTCTGCGGCGGCTGGAGCTACTTCGACCGGCCCTACAAGCAGGGCCTGCACGACAAGGCGGCAAAAACGGTCGTGGTCAGCACGAAGTGAGGCACAGAGGAATCGGCTGGAGCGCGGCGGGCGGTCAGGAGGCCGCCCGTTCGCGTACCGGCTCCGGGGCCGGCGCCGGGACCGAGGCCCGGAGCGGCTCCTGGGGCGCGGGCTGTTCCACCGCGGCCGGGCGCTTCCCGGGCAGCGGCACCGTCATGGCGACCAGCAGTCCGAGGGCGAGCGCCGCGACGCAGATGACCGCGATCCCCGCACCCGAACTCGTCTGAGACAGCAGCAGCATGGCGAGGGTCGAGAAGATCACGGTGCACGAACCGTAGGCGAGCTGTGCGGCAGTCGGACGGGGCATGGCCATCATGTCCTCGAAGGTGGGGGTCCACGGTGGTGTCGGCCTGGCTTTACGCCGGCT
The DNA here is from genome assembly GCF_014648995.1 of Streptomyces massasporeus. GTDB lineage: Bacteria > Actinomycetota > Actinomycetes > Streptomycetales > Streptomycetaceae > Streptomyces > Streptomyces massasporeus. The sequence continues at coordinate 130,443 of NZ_BMSE01000002.1, forward strand.
TCCGGGCGTTCCGCCAACCGACATTCTCACCGGCAGGGTGCCCGACCGGAACCGGCGGTAAGCGTGACCTAATCAACAAGGGCGGTGCACAGGGGGCGCACGGAGTCATGACGTCCACCTGGTGGACATATGCACGCGCCCGCACGGCCGGTGGGGAGGGCCAGGGGACAACCGTTTGGTTGTCCGTAAAACGAACGTTGCCTCCGCATAGTGCACTTGACTTGTGCAAGTCAAGGTCTGTCTTTTCTTCTAAACCTCTAGTCAAATGACGTCACTTGACTACACGCGTTGATCACGCGCGCGCGGATTTCCATGACCGGGACCCTGCCTGCCGCGCGCCCGAACGCGGGGGAGGATCTCAAGTGACCAGTAGACCCTGGACGTTCAGAGCGGCCGCCATAAGCGTGGCGCTCGCGGCGGCCACCGCCACCGCCTCGACGTACGCGGTGGCCGACGACGCCTCGGCCCCCCGGTCCACCACCGTGGACCGGCATGACCCGGCGGATCGTCACCACGACGAGCACGACCTCGAAGGCCCGCTGAGCAAGACGCAGGACGCTCAGCGCCAGGAAGCCCTCAAGCAGGTCATATCAGGCAAGAGCAAGGTCAAGAACCGCGAGGGCTCGAAGGTCGTCCAGCTCAAGAGCAAGAAGGGCGACAACAAGTACGTCGAGCTCGGCCGCGAGAAGACCGACAAGATCTTCACGATCCTGGTCGAGTTCGGCGACAAGGTCGACAGCCGCTACGGCGGCACCCCCGGCCCGCTGCACAACACCATAGCCAAGCCGGACCGCAAGAAGGACAACTCCACGGCGTGGAGGGCCGACTACGACCAGGAGTACTTCCAGGACCTGTACTTCGGTCACGGCAAGGGCGTCGACTCGGTCAAGACCTACTACGAGAAGCAGTCCTCGGGCCGCTACTCGGTCGACGGCGAGGTCTCCGACTGGGTCAAGGTCCCCTACAACGAGGCCCGTTACGGCAACAACGCCTGCGGTGACACCAACTGCTCGAGCGTGTGGAACGTCGTCAGCGACGGTCTGAACGCCTGGGTCGACCGGCAGAAGGCGGCCGGCCGCACCGACGCGCAGATCAAGGCCGACGTCGCCCGGTTCGACGAGTGGGACCGCTACGACTTCGACGGCGACGGCGACTTCAACGAGCCCGACGGCTACATCGACCACTTCCAGATCGTGCACGCCGGCGAGGACGAGTCCGCGGGCGGCGGCGCCCAGGGCACCGACGCGATCTGGGCCCACCGCTGGTATGCCTTCGGTACCGACGCCGGCGCCAGCGGCCCCGAGCAGAACAAGCTCGGCGGCGCGCAGATCGGCTCCACCGGCATCTGGGTCGGCGACTACACCGTCCAGCCCGAGAACGGCGGACTCGGCGTCTACGCCCACGAGTACGGTCACGACCTCGGTCTGCCGGACCACTACGACACCTCGGGCGGCGAGAACTCCACCGGCTTCTGGACGCTGATGTCGTCCGGTTCCTGGCTCGGCACCGGCAAGAACGAGATCGGCGACCTGCCCGGCGACATGACCGCCTGGGACAAGATGCAGCTGGGCTGGCTGAACTTCGACAAGGCCAAGGCCGGCGTCAACTCCTGGCACAAGCTGGGTCTCGCCGAGTACAACACCAAGCACAAGCAGGCCCTGGTCGTCGACCTCCCCAAGAAGGCGGTCACCACCGAGGTCGTCACCCCCGCCGAGGGCAAGACCCAGTGGTGGAGCGGCAGCGGTGACAACCTCAAGAACACCCTGACGCGTGTCGTCGACCTGACCGGCAAGTCGAAGGCGCAGCTGACCCTCGACGGCTGGTACGACATCGAGGCCAACTACGACTTCCTCTACACCGAGGTCTCGACCGACGGCGGCGCCAACTGGACCGCTGTCGACGGCACGGTGGACGGCCAGCCGATCCAGCGCGACGCCAGCGACAAGCCGGTCCTGACCGGCACGGTCGACGGCTACAAGAAGCTCGCCTTCCCGCTCGACGCCTACGCCGGCAAGAAGATCGAGCTCCGCTTCCGCTACCAGACCGACGGCGGCGTGGCCCAGAAGGGCTTCGCGGCCGACGCGATCACGGTGACGGCCGACGGCGCGCCCGTCTTCTCGGACAACGCCGAGACCGCGGACGAGGCGTGGAAGGCCACCGGCTTCTCCCGCATCGGCGCGTCCTTCACCAAGGACTACGCGCAGTACTACATCGCCGAGAACCGGCAGTACGTGTCGTACGACAAGACGCTGAAGACCGGCCCGTACAACTTCGGCTTCACGGCACGCCCGGACTGGGTGGAGCACTACGCGTACCAGAACGGCCTGTTGATCTGGAAGTGGGACACCTCCCAGGTGGACAACAACACCAGCCAGCACAAGGGCACCGGTCTGGTCCTGCCGATCGACTCGCACCCGGACGCGCTGAAGTGGGCCGACGGCACCCTGATGCGCAACCGCGTCCAGGCCTACGACTCGCCGTTCAGCCTCTACCGCACCGACGGCATGACGCTGCACAAGGCGGACGTCGCGAAGTACATCCCGGGCTCGAAGGGCGTCTCGGTCTTCAACGACCGGAAGAACGACTACTACGACGAGTCGAACCCGACCGCGGGTGTCAAGATCACTGACACCAACACGAAGATCAAGATCCTCAAGGAAGCCAAGGACGGCTCGACGATCGAGCTGGAGGTCGGCGCCGCGGGGAGGTAATCCGCATCCTTGCAGGTCAGAGCATGATCGGCGGTGACCCACTGGCGGGTCACCGCCGATCCGTGTTTAGGTGCGTCCTGTGGCTCTCTTATTGACACCGACCGACATGGGGGGATGAGCGCATGGCCGCAGGAGGCTTCTGCAAGCTGCCGAACGGCACGGTGGTGGTGGCGCTGAACCTGCCCAGCCCCGCCGTCGACGGCCCCGGCGCCGTCCGCGTCCTCGTCCACTCCGTGAACCGCGCCCGGGCCCTGACCAGGCTCCGCAACCTCGGTCTGCGGTCGGTCTACCTGCGCGGCAACGCGGCCCCGCCGACCCCCGACGAGATCACCGCGGTCCTGCACCACCCCGACGGCCTGATATGGCGCACGGCCCCCGACAACGGTGTCGCGTCCAGCCCCGAGCTGGTCCAGGAGCTGTGGCGCCCGATCCGGGCCCTCCTCAGGCGCCCGACGGCGCAGACCTGACCCGCGGGGCCCGCCGCGCGGCTACTGCACGACCGGCTTGCCCGACAGCTCCACGCCCGCCGCACGCAGCTCCTCCAGGGCCCGCTCGGTGCTCTCCTGGGCCACCCCGGCCGTCAGGTCCAGCAGGACCTGCGTACGGAAGCCCTCCCGGGCGGCGTCCAGCGCCGTGGCGCGCACGCAGTGGTCCGTGGCGATGCCGACCACGTCGACCTCGGTGACGTCGCGGGAGCGCAGCCAGTCGGCCAGCGGCGTGCCGTTCTCGTCCGCGCCCTCGAAACCGCTGTACGCCGCCGAGTACGCCCCCTTGTCGAACACCGCGTCGATCGAGCCGGAGGCGACGGCGGGGGCGAAGTTCGGGTGGAAGCCGACGCCCTCGGTGCCGGCCACGCAGTGCGCGGGCCAGGAGCGCGCGTAGTCCGGGTTCGTGGAGAAGTGGCCGCCGGGGGCGATGTGGTGGTCGCGGGTCGCCACGACGTGCTGGTAGCCGGACCCGGCCGCCTGCCCGATCAGCTCGGTGACGGCGGCGGCCACATCGGCACCGCCGGACACCGCGAGGCTGCCCCCCTCACAGAAGTCGTTCTGCACATCGACGACGATCAAGGCGCGGCGCATGGTCGGTGTCCTTCGGCTATGAGGTCGGCAAGCCCGGCCGGTGAACCACCGAGCCTATTGACAAAGGGGAGCGGACGGGAGAGGGCACGGGTCGGCGCATCTCGGCACACCGCAATTAGCTACCCGAGGTCTCGTGCAGGTACTCCGTGGGAAGGACGGGCTCCCCGCGCGAGAGCTGCGTGGCCGACATCGGGAGACCCGCGCGCGCCCTCGTGTGCCGCTCGCGCGCCGCGTCCAGGGGCTCGCGCGCCACCACCTCGCCCCCCTTGACCAGCTCCACCAGCAGCTGCCGGTCCGCGAGCGCGGCCGGCACCGGTCCGGTGCCGAGCACCTCGGCCTCGGCGACCCCGTAGGAGTCCAGCCGCCGCGCGGCCCACTTGCGTCCGCCGACCGACGTCTTCCCGCCGGTGGACTTCTTCGCCACCGGCACCAGCGGTGCCTTCGGGTCGGCGGACTCGGCCCGCGCGACCAGCTTGTAGACCATTGAGGAGGTCGGGTGGCCGGAGCCGGTCACCAGCTGCGTGCCGACGCCGTACGCGTCCACCGGCGCCGCGGCCAGCGAGGCGATCGCGTATTCGTCGAGGTCGGAGGTCACGACGATCTTCGTGTCCCTCGCGCCCAGCTCGTCCAGCTGCTGGCGCACCCGGTGCGCCACCAGCAGCAGGTCGCCGGAGTCGATCCGCACCGCGCCCAGCTCGGTCCCGGCGACCTCGACGGCCGTGCGGACCGCCTCGGCGACGTCGTAGGTGTCCACCAGCAGGGTGGTGCCCCGGCCCAGCGTGTCCACCTGTGCCTGGAAGGCGTCCCGCTCGCTGTCGTGCAGCAGGGTGAAGGCGTGTGCGGAGGTGCCGACGGTCGGGATGCCGTAGCGGAAGCCCGCCGCGAGGTCGGAGGTGGTCGCGAAACCGCCGACGTACGCGGCCCGGGAGGCCGCCACCGCCGCCAGCTCGTGCGTGCGCCGGGCGCCCATCTCGATCAGCGGCCGGTCACCGGCGGCCGCCGACATGCGCGAGGCGGCCGCGGCGATCGCCGAGTCGTGGTTGAGGATCGACAGGATCACGGTCTCCAGCAGCACGCACTCGGCGAAGGTGCCCTCGACCCGCATGATCGGCGAGCCCGGGAAGTACACCTCGCCCTCGGGGTAGCCCCAGATGTCGCCGCGGAACCGGTAGCCCGCCAGCCAGTCCAGGGTCTCCTCGTCGACGATCTCCCGCTCGCGCAGGAAGGTCAGCACGGCCGTGTCGAAGCGGAAGTTCTCCACCGCGTCCAGCACCCGTCCGGTGCCGCCCACGACGCCGTAGCGGCGCCCGTTCGGCAGCCGCCGGGTGAAGACCTCGAACACGCTCCGCCGCTCGGCCGTGCCCGCCGCGAGGGCGGCCCGCAGCATCGTCAGCTCGTACTGGTCCGTGAAGAGCGCCGTCGAGGGAACGTCCACCGGCAGCCCAAGGTCCGCTACGTCCACTTCAGCTCTCCTCGCCATTTCTCGCCGGGTTGCCTGTCGGCCGGGGGTCCGGGGGGTGTCCCCCGGTGTCCGCAGCATGAGGAGGAGCGTACCCCCATTTCGTCAATCTGACGATTGCGGTCCCGGGTGACGCGATCGCCTTGCGGCCAGGCCCGTTTGTGCGACTACCCCCCTCGGGTGGCAGCATGGGCAGTGTGACGTCACCCGCGCCCCTGGAGATCGAACGCACCGAGTCGGCGGAGGAGGTCTTCGCCGTACCCGAGCCGGACGTCCCGTGGGTCACCATCGTCCACAACGACCCGGTCAACCTCATGAGCTACGTGACGTACGTCTTCCAGTCGTACTTCGGCTACTCCAAGGACAAGGCCACCAAGCTCATGCTCGACGTCCACCACAAGGGCCGGGCGGTCGTCTCCAGTGGCAGCCGCGAGGAGATGGAACGCGACGTGCAGGCCATGCACGGCTACGGCCTGTGGGCCACCCTCCAGCAGGACCGCAAGTAGCCAGCTCCCCGCCCAGCAGCGAAAAGGCGTTCATGCCCGGAACCTTCGAACCGCTCCCCGGCGGCGGCGCGGCCGTCGCCCTCGACGACGTCGAGATCTCCATCATCCGGTCGCTGGCCGTCCAGCTCCTGGAGCTCATCGGCCCCGGCCCCGCCGAGGACACCCCCGACGACCCGCTCGCCGAGCTGTTCGCGGAGGGCCCGAGCGAGCCGCCCACCGACCCGGTGCTGCGGCGGCTCTTCCCGGACGCCTACAGCGACCCCGAGCAGCCCGCCTCGCCCCGGGACGCCGAGGAGCAGCGGGCGCACTCCGCGGAGTTCCGGCGGTACACCGAGAACGACCTGCGGGCCGGCAAGCGGGACAGCGCCCTCGCGGTGATCCGCTCCCTCGACGCGCTCTCCTCGGCCGCGGCCGGCGAGGGCGGCGCGGTGCTGAAGCTGTCGCCGTCGGAGTCACAGCAGTGGCTGGGCGCGCTGAACGACCTGCGGCTCGCGATCGGCTCGCGGCTGGAGATCACCGAGGACGAGGACACCGACCTCCTCTACCGCCTCCCGGACGACGACCCCCGCAAGCCGATGGTGATGGCCTACCTCTGGCTGGGTGGACTCCAGGAGACGCTGGTCGGAACCCTTATGGCCTGATCGGTGCAGGTTTCGTGACGGGCGGGTGACCGATCGGTGTTCGCTCAGAGGACACTCAAATCCGGATAACGATCGCGTCACCGCACCCGTCTTCTATGGCCCCCTCGAAAGCGTTTTGTCCGCTTCTTCCTGTGCCGTGTGCCACATCCCATGCCTGTGATCAGTGTTGCGGCCGTGATAAATCTTCACGACCGCCCGGCAGAACACCACCCGAATGTTCGGCCGGGTGCGCCACCGAGCCGGCAACCGCCGGCCAGGCACGAGCGGGCTTGCGGGCCCGCTCAGCTCCATCATTCCGGGGGGATCGAAACCCGATCCGAGGCCGACGAGGGCCCGGGTCGGCATGGAGAAAGGCGCACCACACATGACCTCTGCGCAGGTCGAATCGGAAAACGTCTCCGAAGAGGGGTACGAGCGCGGACTCGGCAGCCGCCAGGTCCAGATGATCGCGATCGGCGGCGCCATCGGCGTCGGCCTGTTCATGGGCGCCGGTGCGAACATCGCCAAGGCCGGCCCCAGCATCATCCTCATGTACGCCCTCGCCGGCGTCGTGATCTTCTTCATCATGCGGGCCCTGGGCGAGCTGCTCCTCTACCGGCCCGTCTCCGGCTCCTTCGCCGAGTACGCCCGCGAGTTCCTCGGCCCGTTCTTCGGGTTCGTCACGGGCTGGACGTATTGGCTCATGTGGGTGGTGACCGGCATGGCCGAGCTCACCGCCGCCGCGATCTACATCCACTTCTGGTTCCCGGAGATCCCGCAATGGGTCAGCGCCCTGGTCTTCCTGGTGGTGCTCTTCGGCGTCAACCTGATCTCCGTCAAGATCTTCGGCGAGGTCGAGTTCTGGTTCTCGATGATCAAGGTCACGGCCATCATCGGCATGATCGTCATCGGCCTCGGCGTGCTCACCCTCGGCTTCTCCGACGCCGGTGACACCGCCGCCGTCTCCAACCTCTGGTCGCACGACGGCTTCTTCCCGAACGGCATCGGCTCCAGCCTGATGACGCTCCAGGGCGTCATGTTCGCCTACCTCGCCGTCGAGCTCGTCGGCGTCACCGCGGGCGAGTCCGAGAACCCCGAGAAGACCCTGCCCAAGGCCATCAACACCCTGCCCTGGCGCATCATCGTCTTCTACGTCGGCGCCCTGCTGGTGATCCTCTCCGTCGTGAAGTGGACCGAGTTCTCCGCGGGCGAGAGCCCCTTCGTCCACGCCTTCGGCAAGATCGGCATCCCGCTCGCCGCGGGCATCGTCAACTTCGTGGTGCTCACCGCGGCCCTGTCGTCCTGCAACTCGGGCATGTACTCCACCGGCCGCATGCTGCGCGACCTGGCCGCCAACAGCGAGGCCCCGCAGGCGTTCGGCAAGCTCAACGCCCGCAAGACGCCCGCCGTCGGCATCACGGTCTCCGTCGCGCTCATGGGCATCGGCGTCGTCCTGAACTACGTCGTCCCGGAGAAGGCGTTCCTTTACGTCACCTCCGTCGCCACCGCGGCCGGCATCTGGACCTGGATGATGATCCTCGTCAGCCACATCCGCTACCGCGCCGCGGTCGACGCGGGCCGGCTGCGCGCCTCGTCCTTCCCCGCTCCCGGCGGCGCGCTCTTCAGCTGGGTCGCGCTCCTCTTCCTCATCGGCGTGACCTGCATGATCGCGTACGACAAGGACGCGCGGGTCTGCCTGTACGTCGCGGCCGGCTGGGCTGTCGCCCTCGGCGTCGGCTGGCGGGTCCTCAAGAGCCGCAACCCGCAGATCACCGAGCGCCGCGGCGACGCGGAGTTCGAGAAGGTCGGCTAGGCGCTTCGCTGGAAGGTCCTGTGAGGCGGATGCCGGGGAAGGCCGGCGGCTGCCCGCGGCATCGTCGTGGCAGGTGGCGCAGTTCCCCGCGCCCCTGACGGCGCTGCCGAGCAGCCTCTCCCAGGACGCCCAGCGGCGGGGAGTACTCGTGGCACTCCCCGCCGCTGCCGCTCAGGGCGTCCGGCATATGGGCCGTTCCGTACCAACCCTCGGTACGGAACGGCCCTTCTGCTTATCCTGGCGAGCATGCTGACCATCACCCAGGCCCTCGTCGACCAGATCGTCGCCCACGCGCGCAAGGACCACCCCGACGAGGCGTGCGGAGTCGTCGCCGGCCCGGCGGGCTCGGACCGCCCCGAGCGCTTCATCCCCATGCTCAACGCGGCCATGTCGCCCACGTTCTACGAGTTCGACTCCGGCGACCTGCTCAAGCTCTACCGCGAGATGGACGACCGCGACGAGGAGCCGGTGGTCATCTACCACTCCCACACCGCGACCGAGGCCTACCCCTCGCGCACCGACATCTCCTACGCCAACGAGCCCGGCGCGCACTACGTCCTGGTCTCCACCGCCGACACCGACGGCGCCGGCGAGTTTCAGTTCCGCTCCTTCCGTATCGTCGAGGGCGAGGTCACGGAGGAAGAGGTCCAGGTGGTCGAGGCCTACTGAGGTCCAGGTAGCCGAGGTCCACTGAGGGCGTCTGAGCAGGGCGGTCTCACTCCCCGGCCCGAAAACGTCCGCCATGTGGGATCACATTCCAGGACCCGGACCGGGAATCGATACGATGAGCCCATGGTTTTCCATGACGTGAGCGAAAAGACGCCGGGCGATCTGCTCGTGGCGCGGCTGCACGTCGACCTGTGCAGGCTCGCCAGCGCCATCTGTTGACGCCGGTCCCTGCCGCCGTACGGCCGTGAGCCGCGGCGCTGCACACACGCACCACCTGCTGTTCCTGCGCTGCCGCGCGCCCTGACCGACCACTCCCGACAGGAGCCCTGAAGCCATGGCCATCGAGGTCCGCATCCCGACCATCCTCCGCACCTACACCGACGGTCAGAAGGCAGTGGAGGGCAAGGGAGACACCCTCGCCGAGCTCTTCACCGACCTCGAGACCCGGCACGCCGGCATCCAGGCCCGCATCGTGGACGGCGACAGCCTGCGCCGCTTCGTCAACGTCTACCTGAACGACGAGGACGTCCGCTTCCTCGACGGCATCAACACCAAGCTGTCGGACGGCGACAACGTCACGATCCTGCCGGCCGTGGCCGGCGGCATGGTCTGATCACCCATGCGCTACGACTCCCCCCTGGCCGCGGTCGGCAACACCCCCCTGGTGCGCCTGCCGCGGCTGTCGCCGTCCGCCGACGTCCGCATCTGGGCGAAGCTGGAGGACCGCAACCCGACGGGATCGGTCAAGGACCGTCCGGCCCTGCACATGATCGAGCAGGCGGAGAAGGACGGCCGTCTGACCCCGGGCTGCACCATCCTCGAGCCGACGTCGGGCAACACCGGCATCTCCCTGGCGATGGCGGCGAAGCTCAAGGGCTACCGCATCGTCTGCGTGATGCCCGAGAACACCTCGCAGGAACGCCGGGACCTGCTGGGCATGTGGGGTGCGGAGATCATCTCCTCCCCGGCGGCGGGCGGCTCCAACACCGCCGTGCGCGTCGCCAAGGAGCTCTCGGCCGAGCACCCCGACTGGGTGATGCTCTACCAGTACGGCAACCCGGACAACGCGGGTGCCCACTACGCCACCACCGGCCCCGAGATCCTCGCCGACCTGCCGTCGGTCACGCATTTCGTGGCCGGCCTCGGCACCACCGGCACCCTCATGGGCGTGGGCCGCTTCCTGCGCGAGCACAAGCCGGACGTCCAGATCGTCGCGGCCGAACCGCGCTACGACGACCTGGTCTACGGCCTGCGCAACCTCGACGAGGGCTTCGTCCCCGAGCTGTACGACGCCTCCGTCCTCACCACCCGCTTCTCGGTCGGCTCGGCGGACGCGGTCACCCGCACCCGCGAGCTGCTCCAGCAGGAGGGCATCTTCGCCGGTGTCTCCACGGGCGCCGCGCTGCACGCCGCGATCGGCGTCGGCAAGAAGGCCGTCAAGGCGGGGGAGAGCGCCGACATCGTCTTCGTCGTCGCCGACGGCGGCTGGAAGTACCTCTCCACGGGCGTCTACACGGCGGCCACCACGGAGGAGGCCATCGACACGCTCCAGGGCCAGCTCTGGGCGTAGCCGACGCCGAACACCGACACGACGAAGGGCCGGAGTCACGTCGACTCCGGCCCTTCGTGCGCAGTTACGACGTCGTCCCTCGTGCGCAGTCACGTCTTCCTCGTGCGCAGTCACGACGTCGGTCCTTTGCCCTGCTCAGCTCGTGGGGACGGCTCCGGCTCTTCGTGCGTGCTCGGCCCGCCGGGACGCATCCGGCTCTTCGTGCGTGCTCAGCTCGCCGGGACGCATCCGGCTCTTCGTGCGTGCTCAGCTCGCCGGACGACTCCGGCCCTTCGCGCCCGCGCCCGCTCCGCCGTCGGGACGTTTCCCGGCCTCGGCGCCTGCTCAGCCCGCCAAGTACCGCACCTGGTCCCACAGCGCCGGATCCACCACGCCGACCCGCCGCCGGAAGCCCCACACCGGGACCTCCCGCAGCTCGTCCGTCTCCAGGAAACTCGCGCGGCCCTGGGCGTCGCCGACCGAGCCCGGGGGCAGCGGGATCACCCCGGACCGCTCGTCGCGGAACCGTGTGGTGATCTTCGCGACCGTCGCCCGCTCCCCGCGCACCGCCAGCACCAGACAGGGCCGGTCCTTCGTACGGGCCTCGTCCTCGTAGGGCACGTCCGCCCACCAGATCTCCGCCGGCTGCGGCCGGCCCTCCAGCGTCGCGGCCGGTGCCGCGGGCCGGACCCGCCGGGCCGACGGCCGGCGTCCCCGGCCCCAGCCGTCGACGAGCGTGGCGACGAGCGCGAGCAGTACCACCGCGGCGAGCGCCAGCCACCAGGACGTGTCCATACTGAGACGTTACCGGCGCGGCCCTCGCCACGCGCCCCCCTCACGAGGATCACCCCCGGCCCTGCCAGCCGAACCGGTGACACCACAGGTGAGTTCGCCCACAACAGGCCTTGGCGGAGGAGCTACCGGAGGTTTTGCGCCTTACGCTCGACGGACCGCACGACCCCCGACGCCCCTCTCAGACATTCCCGCCAGCGGAGGTTTCTGCTTCATGAAGCTCACCGTCGTCGGCTGCTCGGGGTCGTTCCCTTCCGCGGAATCGGCCTGCTCGAGCTACCTCGTCGAGGCCGACGGCTTCCGGCTGCTTCTCGACATGGGCAACGGTGCCCTGGGCGAGCTGCAGCGCCACTGCGGTCTCTACGACCTCGACGCGATCTTCCTCAGCCATCTGCACGCCGACCACTGCATCGACATGTGCGCGTACTTCGTCGCGCGCTACTACCGCCACGACGGCGGCCGCTGCGATCCACTCCCCGTCTTCGGCCCCGAAGGCACGGAACACCGGCTGACCACCGCCTACGCGGACACCCCCTCCGCCTCCTCCATGAGCGAGGTCTTCGACTTCCACACGGTCAAGCCGTCCACGTTCGAGATCGGCCCGTTCACGGTGCACACCGAACGGGTGGCCCACCCCGTGGAGGCCTACGGCATCCGCATCGAGCACGGCGGCAAGGCCCTGACGTACTCCGGCGACACCGGAGTGAGCCCCGCGCTGGACGAACTCGCCCGGGACACCGACCTGTTCCTGTGCGAGGCCGCGTTCACGCACGGCAAGGAGAACATCCCCGACCTGCACCTCAACGGCCGCGAGGCGGGTGAGACGGCGGCCCGGGCCGGTGCCCGCCGCCTGGTCCTCACCCACGTCCCGCCGTGGACGGACCCGCAGGTCAACGTCGCCGACGCCCGCGAGGTGTACGACGGTCCGGTGGACCTCGCCGCACCCCGGCAGACGTACGAGATCTGAGCGCCCGGCACACACGAAGGCCCCGGAACCGCGCGGTTCCGGGGCCTTCGGCGTCAGCGGACTACTTCGCCTCCGCCTTCTGCAACTCGGCGAGTTCCTCGTCGGACTCCCGGCCCGGCGTCGGCAGGTTGAACTTGGTGATCGCGAAGCGGAACACCACGTAGTAGACCGCCGCGAAGCACAGACCGACCAGGGCCAGACCCCACGGGTTGGTCGCGATCCCCAGGTTCAGGAAGAAGTCCACCGCGCCGGCCGAGAAGCCGAAGCCGTCCTTCATCCCCAACGCCCAGGTCAGCGCCATCGAGACACCGGTCAGCACCGCGTGGATCGCGTACAGCACCGGGGCGATGAACATGAAGGTGAACTCGATGGGCTCGGTGACGCCCGTGACGAACGAGGTCAGCGCGAGGGAGAACATCATGCCGCCGACGACCTTGCGGCGCTCGGGACGGGCGCAGTGCACGATCGCGAGGCAGGCGGCCGGGAGGGCGAACATCATGATCGGGAAGAAGCCGGTCATGAACTGCCCGGCGCTCGGGTCACCGGCCAGGAACCGGGCGATGTCGCCGCTCTTGCCCTCGTAGGTGCCGGCCTGGAACCAGGGGAAGGAGTTCAGCAGGTGGTGCATGCCGATCGGGATCAGCGCACGGTTGGCGACACCGAAGATGCCCGCGCCGACCGCCCCGGAGCCGACCAGCCACTCGCCGAAGTTGTGCAGCGCCGTGCCGAGGACCGGCCAGATGTAACCGAAGACGATGCCGATGACCAGGCCCGCGAAGGCCGACAGGATCGGAACCAGGCGGCGGCCGCCGAAGAAGCCCGCCCAGTCCGGCAGCTTGGTCCGGTAGAACTTCTGGTAGAGCAGGGCCACGACTATGCCCATGACCACGCCGCCGAGGACCTTGGCGTCCACGGGGGCGTCGACCATGACGACCTTGCCGTCGACTGCCGTGGCGACCTTCGGCAGGTTCTTGTCGGTGAACGTGGCCAGCACGTTCTTGAAGACCAGGTAACCGACCACGGCCGCCAGCGCCGTGGAGCCGTCCGACTTCTTGGCGAAGCCGATCGCGATGCCCACCGCGAACAGCAGCGCCATGTTGTCGAGGATCGCGTTGCCGCCGGCCGCCATGAAGCCCGCGATCTTGGTGATGAACGCGGGGAACGACTCGCGACCGAGCATGTCGGTGTTGCCGAGGCGCACCAGCAGGGCGGCGGCGGGCAGCACGGCGACGGGCAGCATCAGGCTGCGGCCGATGCGCTGCATGACGGCCATCACGGCCGACCCCTTCTTAGGGCTCGCGGGCGCGGCTGTGGCTGTGGACATGAACTTCCTCCAGGGGGCACGGCGCCGCCCAGGGAGAATGCAGCGGGGGACGGCGGCGTCTCAAAGAAAGGGGAACGCGGACAACACCGCGCGACCTCCACCAGTGAGTGGTGTAGACCAGTTGTAGCACGGTAGGCCGAACGAGTGGAACCCGCCAATTTGGCCCCACCGAGACGATCACGCCTTGGCGCTGTCCTCGACGTCCTCGGCCGGCTCACGCCCCGGAGTCCCCAGATCGAACCTCGTGATCGCGAACCGGAAGATCACGTAGTAGACGAGCGCGAACCCCAGACCGATCGGGATCATCAGCCACGGCCTCGTCGCCAGATTCCAGTTGATGACGTAGTCGATCAGCCCCGCCGAGAAGCTGAACCCGTCGTGCACCCCCAGGCCCCACGTCACCGCCATCGACACCCCCGTCAGCACCGCGTGCACCACGTACAGCACCGGCGCGACGAACAGGAACGAGTACTCGATCGGCTCGGTGATGCCGGTGACGAACGACGTCAGCGCCACCGACAGCATCAGACCGCCGACCTCCTTGCGCCTCTCCGGCCGCGCACAGTGCGTGATCGCCAGTGCCGCCGCCGGCAGCGCGAACATCATGATCGGGAAGAACCCCGAGGTGAACTGGCCGGCATCCGGATCCCCCGCCAGGAACATGTTGATGTCACCGTGCACCACCGTCCCGTCCGGCTTCGTGTACGAGCCGAACTGGAACCAGATGGGCACGTTCAGGAACTGGTGCAGCCCCACCACCAGCAACGCCCGGTTCGCCACCCCGAACACACCCGCGCCCCACGCGTCCAGACCGTCCATCCAGTCGCTGAAGCTCTCCAACGCGCCACCCACCGGCGGCCACACCCACAGACACAGCGCGGCGAACAGGATCGCCACGAAGGCCATGATGATCGGCACCAGCCGCCGCCCGTTGAAGAACCCCAGCCAGTCCACCAGCCGCGTGCGATGGAACCGGGCCCAGAAGAACGCCGTCAGCAGCCCCATCACGATGCCGCCGAACACCCCCGGGTTCTGGAACGTGAACGCCGTGACCGTCATGTCCCCGTCGGTCACCTGGCACCCCACGTCCGGCACCGCCACCGACCCCTCCGGACAGCCCTCCGGAAACTGCCGCAACACCGAGAAGTACACGAGGAACCCGGCCACCGCCGCCAGCGCCGTCGACCCGTCCGCCTTCCTCGCCATTCCGATCGCAACGCCCACGCAGAACAGCAGCGGCAGCCCCAGCGAACCGTCCAGCAGCGCGCCGCCCGCCCCCACCATCACCTTCGAGACGTTCGTCCAGCCCAGCCCGTCGTCCCCGAACACGTCCGGCTGCCCCAGCCGGTTGAGGATCCCCGCCGCCGGCAGCACCGCGATCGGCAGCTGAAGACTCCGGCCCATCTTCTGCAACCCCTGGAACAGCCGGTTCCAGCGAGCCCGCGCGGGGCTGACGGCCGGCGCGGCGCCGGCGGGGCTGGCGGCACTCATCCCGGTCCCCTTTGTCGGGAGGCATACTCGTGGTGTAGACCAGTCGTTCGACGGTCGCGCTGGTGTGACGCCATCCTTTGTCACACGCCACAGGACCGCTCGCCAACATGGGCCAACTGTGGGTTACTGCGACAAAGCGGTTCGGATCAGGGAGAACGAACATGGCCACCAAGGCTGAGAAGATCGTTGCCGGGCTCGGCGGCATCGACAACATCGAAGAGGTCGAAGGCTGCATCACCCGCCTGCGCACCGAGGTCGTGGACCCCGCCAAGGTCGACGAGACCGCCCTGAAGGCCGCCGGCGCCCACGGCGTCGTCAAGATGGGCAGCGCGATCCAGGTCGTCATCGGCACCGACGCCGACCCCATCGCGGCGGAGATCGAAGACATGATGTGAAGGGCGGGGATCGTCCCGGGCTTCACCCCCTGACGGACCCCTGAGGTCAGCTGTGCCCAGGGGCCCCTCCCCACCGGGAAGGGGCCCCTGCGCACGTACGGATAGGCTCAGCCGCATGTCTCGAATCGACGGCCGCACCCCCCAGCAGCTCCGCCCCATCACCATCGAGCGCGGCTGGAGCAAGCACGCCGAAGGCTCCGTCCTCGTCTCCTTCGGCGACACCAAGGTCTTCTGCACCGCCTCCGTCACCGAAGGCGTCCCGCGCTGGCGCAAGGGCAGCGGCGAAGGCTGGGTCACCGCCGAATACTCCATGCTGCCCCGCGCCACCAACACCCGCGGCGACCGCGAGTCCGTCAAGGGCCGCATCGGCGGCCGCACCCACGAGATCAGCCGCCTCATCGGCCGCTCCCTGCGCGCCGTCATCGACTACAAGGCCCTCGGCGAGAACACCATCGTCCTCGACTGCGACGTCCTCCAGGCCGACGGCGGCACCCGCACCGCGGCCATCACCGGCGCCTACGTCGCACTCGCCGACGCCATCGCCTGGGCCCAGGGCAGGAAGCTCATCAAGGCCGGCCGCAAGCCCCTCACCGGCACCGTCTCCGCCGTCTCCGTCGGCATCGTCGGCGGCGTCCCCCTCCTCGACCTCTGCTACGAGGAAGACGTCAAGGCCGACACCGACATGAACGTCGTCTGCACCGGCGACGGCCGCTTCGTCGAGGTCCAGGGCACCGCCGAAGCCGAACCCTTCGCCCGCGACGAGCTCAACGCCCTCCTCGACCTCGCCGTCGCCGGCTGCGACGAACTCGCCGCCCACCAGCGCGCCGCACTCGACGCCGTCCTCGGGAAGCAGCCCGAGAAGTAACCCGAAAAGTAAAAGGCACACCAAGAGAGGCGCTCGGCACGGGCAACCGCGCCGAGCGCACTCGCGTCTGAAGGAGTACGGGCGCACGGCTCATCCCTGTGCGCCCGGCCAGCCGCGCGGGCCCGACCGGCCCGACCGAACGAGAGGGACCGCTCCATGGCCGCGAGCCGCCGACGCCGCACCGCAGCCGTCGCCGCCACCCTGGCGGCCGTCGCGCTGACCGCCGGACTCACCACCGGCTGCGCCGCCGTCGACAAGGCGCTGGACTGCGTCCAGACCGCCGACGCCATCGCCGACAGCGTCACGGAACTCCAGCAGGCGGTCGACAGCGCGGCCAACGACCCGACACAGCTCGACGAGTCCCTCGACTCCATCGACCAGAACCTCGGCGAGATCGGCGACAAGACCGACAACGCGGATGTCAGCAAGGCCGTCGACGACCTGAACAAGGCCGTCGACAACGTCCGCACCTCGATCAAGAACGGCGACGAGACGCCCGACATCAGTCCGGTGACGGACGCGGCGGGCGAACTGACGAAGGTCTGCACGCCGTGACGCCGCGCTAGCCGAGCCGGGCCTCTTCGTCTGCCGGGTTCCGCTCGGTGGCGGGCAGCGGGTTCGCGGTGGCCGCTCGCGCAGTTCCCCGCGCCCCTGACGGGGACCCATACCCTTGGGGCCATGAGTCGCCTGATCCTCGCCACCCGCAACGCCGGAAAGATCACCGAACTTCGCGCGATCCTCGCCGAAGCCGGGCTGCCCCACGAACTCGTCGGCGCCGACGCCTACCCGGACATCCCCGATGTCAAGGAAACGGGCGTGACGTTCGCCGAGAACGCACTCCTCAAGGCCCACGCCCTGGCCCGGGCGACGGGCCTCCCGGCCGTCGCCGACGACTCCGGCCTCTGCGTCGACGTCCTGGGCGGCGCGCCCGGCATCTTCTCCGCCCGCTGGTCCGGCCGCCACGGCGACGACAAGGCCAACCTGGACCTCCTCCTCGCCCAGCTCTCCGACATCGCCGACGAACACCGCGGCGCCCACTTCGCCTGCGCGGCGGCCCTCGCCCTGCCCGACGGCACGGAGCGGGTGGTGGAGGGACAGCTGCGGGGGACTCTGCGCCACGAGCCCACGGGTTCCGGCGGCTTCGGCTACGACCCGATCCTCCAGCCGGAGGGGGAGTCCCGCACCTGCGCGGAACTGACCCCCCAGGAGAAGAACGCGATCAGCCACCGGGGGAAGGCGTTTCGGGCACTGGTGCCGGTGGTGAGGGAGCTGCTGGGCTGAGGGTCTGTGAGCCATGTACGCCGAGGGGCGCGGCACCGGGAAGGTGCTGCGCCCCTTTGGGTGGTGGGCCCGGTGGGACTCGAACCCACGACACACCGGACCTAAACCGGCGCCCTCTTGGCCAGCTGGGGTACGGACCCATCGCGGTTACTTTACTGGGCCGCAAGCCGTCGCGGTGTCGCGAGGTCGAGAGTGCGTCTTCGTCTGACTGTGGCAGGAGGGACAGAGGTATCGCAGGTTCTCGATCCGGTTGTCCAGCCGATTGCCGTTGATGTGGTCGAGTTCCAGAACGAGTCTTCTGCCTTGCCAGTTCTCCCCAGTGCCACACTGGTTACATACGTGCGGCACGCCGAGGTCGTCGAGTGCTCGTCTGAGAAGCACCGTACGGGTGCGTGAGGAGCCAGGAGCAAGCCTCACCAGGACCTGGGCCGCGGATTTGCGACGTGGGGACGGCGTGCCGCGGAAATGAGCTTGCCCTGTGAAATGCGCGGTCGATAGGCCATAGGACTCGATGCTGTGTCGGACCTTCGCTCGTCCGGAACCGCCGACAGGGGAGAGGTCGAGCATGCGCATAACGCCCGCCAAGCTGTGCGATGCAGCGACGGCTCGGGTGAGTTCTTCGCGTGGTAAGAGACCCTCTGAGTGATTGCGGCGTCTTCCGGTGAAGTGCGAGGTGTCGATCCGGAAGGCGTCCAGCTTCTTCCTGATGTACCCGTACGGACTGTCTCTTGGAGAAAGCCCCAAGTACTCCACCACCTCCCTCATGCTGGCCGAGTGGGCGGCGGCTTCTCTGAGGACCTCCTCGGGGTAGCTGCGCCGTTCGCGTTCCGGTAGCGGTTCCTCGCGGAAATGGGACATGTCGATGCCGTAGTGCTGCAGCCGCTGGCTGAGATAACGGCGAGGGCCGCTCCCCAAAGGGGCTTCCACCCGGCGCATCAGGTCGACCAAGCTGGTGGCCTCGGCAGTGGTGCGTGTCAGCAAGTCTCGTGTGTACCTCGGCGTGCTCACGAGGAGACCCTCCGCCTGCGGCCCCGGTATGTGTCTGTCACGGCATGGCAGTTGGGACAGAGGAGCTGGAGGTTCCCCGGACGGTTGTCCCACCAGTCGCCGTTCACATGGTCGACCTCGAGCCGGAGGGGCTTGCCGTTCCACCAGGGTCCAGTGCCACACGTCACGCATTCTTGCGGGACCCCGATGCGCAGCAGATGCCGAAGCAGCCGACTTCCCGGGGTTCTTCCGGCGTGCGGTGTCCCGAGGCTGAGGAGATCACCGCGAGAGCGTCTCGGCCCTTGGGCTGATGTCTCGAAGTGGGATGTGTCGATGCCCAGCGTGGCGATGCGGCGGCTGATATGCGCGTGATTGCCACCGACAGGGTTGACGCCGAGGAAGCGAAGCACTTCCTTGACGCTGGTCGACGCCGCCACCGCCTCGCGGAGTCTTTCCGCGGTGTGCCGTGCCCACCGCGCGGGGAAGTGTGAGACATCCACGCCCGCTTCGGCCATCTTCTGACGCAGATACCGTCTGCTGCCGGGCGACGGTGTGCCTCCGCACCACCGTACGGCGTCGTCCCAGTTCGCTGTTGCCCGGGCCGCTTCTTCCAGCAGCTCGCGGGTGTACCTGGCCCCCACGAAACACCCCTCCGTCCCCGACCACCCGTTCGTGGTCTCGCACGGAGTAACGAACCGTTTATCGGACAGTCACGCCCGAAATGCGGAGCGGCTCGTACCGGGCACCTCCGGTACAAGCCGCTCTCGAAACGATCAGCGGGTCTCAGACCCCCAGATCCTTGATGATCTTGGCCACGTGGCCCGTCGCCTTGACGTTGTACAGGGCGCGTTCGACCCTGCCCTCCTCGTCCACGACGATCGTGGAGCGGATGACGCCGACCACCGTCTTGCCGTAGAGCTTCTTCTCGCCGAAGGCGCCGTAGGACTCCAGGACCTGCTTGTCCGGGTCGGCGAGCAGCGTGACCTTCAGGGACTCCTTGTCGCGGAACTTGGCCAGCTTCTCCGGCTTGTCGGGGGAGATGCCGATGACGTCGTAGCCCGCGCCCGCCAGCAGCTCCAGGTTGTCCGTGAAGTCGCAGGCCTGCTTCGTGCAGCCGGGCGTGAGGGCGGCCGGGTAGAAGTACACGATGACCTTGCGGCCCTTGTGGTCCGCCAGGGACACCTCGGTGCCGTCGGCGTCGGGCAGGGTGAAGGCGGGGGCCACGTCCCCCGGCTGGAGTCGCTCGCTCATCAGGCCAGGGTAACCGGGGGTCGGGGCAGTGCGATGAGCCGTGGAGCTGACAGACTGTCCGGCACAGGCTTCACACCGACTTCGAAAGGCGACACGGTGGCGGACACGGCGGACACCAGGACCCCGGCGCAGATCGAGGCGGACATCAGGCGCCGCCGCGCGACCCTGGCCGAGACGCTCGACGAGCTCGGGGTGCGGGTGCACCCGAAGACGATCGTCGGCGATGCCAAGGCCAAGGTCGCTTCCAACATCGACCACACCCTCGGACGGGCCTACGTGGGGGTCAACCGGGCCGTCACGGACGTGCGGGCCCAGTTCGTGGACGAGGACGGCGCACCCCGGTTGGAGCGGGTCGTGCCCGTCGCGCTCGTCGTCGTGGGCTTGGTCGGGCTGCTCGCGGTCAGCACGCGGCGCCGCAAGGGCTGACCCGACTGCGTGCGTTTGCGGGGAAGACAGGTAGGTTTCAGGGCGTGAGCGCCAAGAGGAACGAGCACAGTACCCATCCGGACAAGCTGCCCATCCGGATGCTGCACGACCGCGTACTCGTGCGGCAGGACACCAGCGAGGGCGAGCGGCGTTCCGGCGGCGGCATCCTGATCCCCGCCACGGCCGCGGTCGGCCGGCGCCTGGCGTGGGCCGAGGTCGTCGCGGTGGGGCAGAACGTGCGGACCGTGGAGACGGGCGACCGGGTGCTGTACGACCCGGAGGACCGTGCCGAGGTCGAGGTGCGGGGGGTCGCGTACGTGCTCATGCGCGAGCGTGATCTGCACGCCGTCGCCGCGGACCGGTTCGAGGGCGCCGAGGACTCGACCGGCCTGTACCTGTAGGACCGGCGGCAGGAGTGTGAAAGGGGCTGGTGACTCTGGTCACCGGCCCCTTCGCCGTGCCGTGCGGCTTTGCTACGTTGGAGACACCCCCGACGAGACGCGCCGTACCGGGATCAAGGCAAAGACGACGCACCGACACCGTCAGCCCGTTTCCCGGAGGTGCCCGTCATGGCCTGGGTTCTGCTCGTCGTCGCCGGTCTGCTCGAGGTCGGGTGGTCCATCGGCATGAAGTACACCGACGGCTTCACCCGCCCCCTGCCCAGTGTGCTCACGGGCGTCGGCATCGTCGCCAGCATGCTGCTGCTGTCGCAGGCCGCCAAGACCCTGCCCATCGGTACCGCCTACGGCGTGTGGGTGGGGATCGGCGCGGCCGGGGCGGCGGTGTTCGGCATGGCGGTGCTCGGTGAGCCGGCGACCGCCGCCCGGATCTTCTTCGTGTGCCTGCTGCTGGTCGCCGTGGTGGGGCTGAAGGCGACCAGCGGCCACTGAGCCGTCATGGCGCTGAAGGTGGCCAGCGGCCACTGGCCGGTCAGGCACGGCCTGCGCGCTACTCGCGGCGGGCGCCCTGCGGGACCACGCCCCAGCCGGGGCCGGTCGGGCCGCCCGTCTGGCCGCCGCCGCTCGCGTCGCCGCCGCCACCGCCACCGCCCTCCGTGGTGCCGCCGTCGGTCGTGCCGCCGTCCGTCGCACCGCCGTCGGTCGTGCCGCCGTCCGCGGTGCCGCCGCCGGTGGGGGACTCGCCGCCGGTGGTGCCGTCGGTGGTGCCGCCGTCGGTCTGGCCCTCGGTCTGCCCCTCGGGGGCGCTGGGGCTCTGGCCGGGCGTCTCGGTGCCGGTGTCCTCGCCGCCGGTGGTCGTGCCGCCGTCGGTGGTGCCGCCGGTGGTCGGGTCGGTCGGGGCCTCGCTGCTGGGGGCCTGCGAGACGTCGGCGCCGGGCTGGAGCCTGAGGTCGAACTCCTTGGCCGGCTGGTTCTTGAGGGCGTCCTCGGTGAACTGCGTCCAGATCTCGGCGGGCGCGCCGCCGCCGTTGATCCGGTCCAGGCCCATGGCGCCGTACAGCGACTTGTGGGCGGCGGTGACCGGGTCCTGGCCCATGACGGAGACGACGGTGGCGAGGTCGGGGGTGTAGCCCGCGAACCAGGCCGCCGTGTCCTCCTCGGCGGTGCCGGTCTTGCCCGCGACGGGGCGTCCCGCGGCCTGCGCGGCGGAGGCCGTGCCGTTCTGGACGACGCTCTGCAGCATCGAGGTGGTGGTGTCGGCGGCCTCGCGGCTCACGGCCTGCCGGGTGCGCCGCTCGGGCAGGTCGATCGGGGTGCCCCCCTTGGTGACCTTCTCGACGATCGTGTACGTGCCGTGCCGGCCGTGGTTGGCGAGGGTGGCGTAGGCCTCGGCCATGTCGAGGACGCTGGCGGTGGCGGTGCCGAGCGCGATGGCGGGGCCGTCGGCGAGGTCGGGGGTGGTCTCGGGGACGCCGAGGTCGATCGCGGTCTGCTTGACCTTCGCGGGGCCGACGTCGGCGGCCATCTGCGCGTACACCGAGTTCACGGAGCTGTCGGTGGCCTCGGTGACGGTGATGTCGCCGTAGGAGCGCTGGTCCTCGTTCTCGGGGGCGTAGGGGTCGCCGGTCCAGCCCTGCACGGAACGCTTGTTGGTGCCGTCGTAGATGGTGTTCGGGGTGATGACGCGGCCGTCCTGGGTCTCCGAGTGGTTCTCGACGGCCGAGGTGAACACGAACGGCTTGAAGGTGGAGCCGACCTGGAAGTCCCTGCGGGTGGCGTTCGGGGTGTACTGCTTGACGTAGTCGACGCCGTTGTACATCGCCACGACCTTGCCGGTCTTGGGATCGACGGAGGCGCCGCCGGCGCGGACGTAGGTGTCGACCTTGTTGTTCTTCTTGTCGAGTTTGGACATCAGCTTGTCGTTGACGGCCTTCACGAACGCGTCCTGCTTGCCCTTCTGCAGGGTGGTCGTGATGCGGTAGCCGCCGGCGTCGAGCTTGCTCTCGTCGATGATCTTGTTCTCGGTGAGGTAGTCCTTGACGATCCGGACGATGTAGCCGCGCTGCCCGGACATGCCGGTGGAGAGGGTGGACTCCTTCGGCATGGGGAACTTCATGCCGGTGCGCTTCGACTCGCTGAGCCAGCCCTTCTTGACCATGCCGTCCAGGACGTAGTTCCAGCGGGACTCGGCGGCCTTGCGGTTCTCGGGGTGGGCGACGACGTCGTACTGGCTGGGCGCGTTGACCAGCGCGGCGAGGTAGGCGGCGCGGCCCGGGTCGAGGTCCTTGGCGTCCTTGCCGTAATAGGCCTGGGCGGCGGCCTGGATGCCGTAGGCGTTGCGGCCGAAGTAGCTGGTGTTGAGGTAGCCCTCGAGGATGTGGTCCTTGCTGACCTCGCGGTCCAGCTTGATCGCGATGAAGAACTCCTTGGCCTTGCGCGTGACGGTCTGGTCCTGGCGCAGGTAGTAGTTCTTCACGTACTGCTGGGTGATCGTGGAGCCGGACTGCTTGCCCTTGCCGAGGGCGGTGTTCCAGGCGGCGCGGACCATGGCCTTGGGGTCGACGGCGGACTCGGTGTAGAAGTCGCGGTCCTCGGCGGCCAGGATGGCGTGCTGGGCGTCCTTGGAGATCTGCGGGAGGGTGACGTTCTCCCGGTTGACCTCGCCGTCGCGGGCGATCACGGAGCCGTCCGCGTAGAGGTAGACGTTGGCCTGCTTGGTGGCGAGCGCGTTGGCCGGGGGGATCTTCACCAGCGAGTAGCCCAGGAAGAAGCCGCCGGCCAGCAGCAGGACGACGATGACGAAGGCGCCGAGCGTCATGCGCCAGGTCGGGATGATCCGGCGCCAGCCGGTCCGCTTCGGTTTCCCGGCCGCCGTGGTCCCGGGCGTGCCCGGGTCGCCGTCGGCGTGCGCCTGCGGCTCTCTCGATGCCCAGCCCGGATTCGGCTGCTGCGGCTGAGGCTCGTCACTCATGTCGTGCACGGACTCCTGTTTCGCGTCGTACGTCGTTCCCGTACGTCTCTGCTCGCTCTTGCGCCCCTGTGATGAAGACTGTCCCATCCGTTGATCAGTTCCCTGATCGAGGGCCGGGTCGTGCGCCGTGTGGTGAGGCGGGCCGCATGCGAGTGGGTGCGCGGGCGGGCACGGGGTCAAACGCGCTGTTGCGTACGCCTGCCCGAATCGTGATCTCGCCTGCGCGACATTCGCCCGAAGGGGGACACGGCCGTGGATCGCGACGGCTCGTACGCTCCGCCCGGCCGGTACCGCCGCCACGCTGCTCGCCCTGGCCACGGGCGCCTCGGCCCACGCGGACGCAACGGATCGTACCGTCTGGGCCGGTGCGCACCCGCCCCGCGGCGCCCTCGCCGCTCCCCGAAATTGCGTGGCACGCCCGTTCTCCGGGCCATTAGGCTCCTGCGCTTCGGTGCCTGGCGGCGAGGAGGGCGGTGGATGTGGGCTCGGGACGGTTGTACGCGGCCGTCGCGGCGGGTGGTTTCCGGCGGTACGCGACGTATCGGGCGGCCACGGTGGCCGGGGTGTTCACCAACACGGTCTTCGGCGTCATCCTCGTCTACACCTATCTGGCGCTGTGGGACGAGAAGCCTCATCTCGGCGGGTACGACCAGGCGCAGGCGGTGACCTATGTGTGGCTGGGGCAGTGCCTCTACGCCACGCTGGCGATCCAGGGCGGCGGCGCCGAGAAGGACCTGATGGAGCGCATCCGCACCGGTGAGATCGCCGTCGATCTGTACCGGCCGGCCGATCTTCAACTGTGGTGGCTGGCGGGCGACGTGGGGCGGGCGTTGTTCCAGATGCTGGGGCGGGGGGTGATCCCGTTCGTGTTCGGCGCGGTCTTCTTCCCGATGGCGCTGCCGACGGACGTCACCCGGTGGGCGGCGTTCGTGGTGACGCTGCTGCTGGCGACGCTCGTGAGCTTCGCGATCCGCTACCTGGCGGCCTTGAGCGTGTTCTGGCTGATGGACGGCATGGGCGTGAACCAGCTCCTGATGGTCACGGGCATCTTCTTCTCGGGCATGGTGCTGCCGCTGAACGCCTTCCCGGGGGTCTTCGGGGAGATCGTGCGGGTGCTGCCGTGGGCGGCGCAGATCCAGATGCCGGCGGACGTGCTGATGGGGGAGACGGATCCGCTGCGGGCGTTCGTCTTCCAGGCGGCGTGGGCCGTGGCCCTGCTGGCTGCGGGGCGGCTGATGCAGTCGGCCGCGACGCGGCGGGTGGTGGTGCAGGGTGGTTGAACGCAACCGTGTGCTGGAGGGGTTGCGGGCCTACCGGCTGATCGCCGGGATGTGGGTGCGCTCCAGCATGACCTACCGCGCCTCGTTCGTCGTCACGGTGTTCGGGAACCTGACGGTGACCGGCCTGGACTTCGTGGGGATCCTGCTGATGTTCTCGCAGGTGGACTCGCTGGGCGGCTGGTCGCTGCCCGAGGTCGCCTTCCTGTACGGGCTGTCCGTGACGTCCTTCGGGATCGCCGATCTGGCACTGGGCTCGATGGACGTCCTGGGCGCCCGGATGCGCGACGGCTCGTTCGACTCGCTGCTGGTGCGTCCCGCGCCGGTGCTCGCCCAGGTCGGCGCCGACCACTTCGCGCTGCGCCGCCTGGGCCGGATCACCCAGGGCGCGGTGGTGCTGGGCTGGGCGCTGGTGTCGGTGGACGTCGACTGGAGCGCGGCGAAGGTGCTGCTGGTGCCGGTGATGGTGGTCAGCGGCGCGGCGATCTTCTCGGCGGTGTTCGTGGCGGGCGCGGCCTTCCAGATCTACGCGCAGGACGCGGCCGAAGTCCAGAACGCCTTCACCTACGGCGGGACGACGCTGTTGCAGTATCCGCCGTCGGTGTTCGGCAAGGACCTGGTGCGGGGCGTGACCTTCATGCTGCCGCTGGCCTTCGTCAACTGGGTGCCCGCCGCCCACGTGCTGGGGCGGCCGTACCCGATCGGGCTGCCCGGGTGGGCGGCCTTCGTGTCGCCGCTGGTCGCGGTGGCCTGCTGCGTCCTGGCCGGGCTGGCGTGGCGGACGGGACTTCGTTCGTACCGGAGTACAGGGAGTTGAGTTGACCGGGTCGGAGAGCGGGTCCAGCCAGGAAGGCGGATCGGAAGGCGGGTTCATCGAACTCGACGGTGTGGAGAAGGTCTTCGAGGTGCGCAAGAAGACCGGCTTCATGAAGCGGGAGCGGCGGCGGGTGCGGGCCGTCGACACGATCTCCTTCCGGGTGGAGCGCGGCGAGATGGTCGGCTACATCGGCCCCAACGGCGCCGGGAAGTCCACCACGATCAAGATGCTGACCGGCATCCTCACCCCCAGCGCGGGCCGGCTGCGGGTGGCGGGCATCGACCCGTCCCGGGAGCGGACACGGCTCGCGCACCGCATCGGCGTGGTGTTCGGGCAGCGCACGACGCTGTGGTGGGACCTGCCGCTGCTGGACTCCTACCGGCTGATGCACCGCATGTACCGGATCCCGGACGCCCGTTACCGGGAGAACCTCGACCGTCTGGTGGAACTCCTCGACCTGGGCGACCTGCTGGACGTGCCGGTACGGCAACTCTCCCTCGGGCAGCGGATGCGCGGCGACATCGTGGCGGCGCTGCTGCACGACCCTGAGGTCCTGTACCTGGACGAGCCGACCATCGGTCTCGACGTGATCTCCAAGTCCAAGGTGCGGGAGTTCCTGCGGGAGTTGAACACCGAGCGCGGCACCACGGTGCTGCTGACCACGCACGACCTCCAGGACATCGAGCAGTTGTGCAAGCGGGTGATGGTCATCGACCACGGGCGCCTGATGTACGACGGCCCGCTCGCCGGGCTGCACGAGGTCGGGGAGAGCGAGCGGACCCTGGTCGTGGACCTGGAGCGGGAACTGCCGCCGATCGACGCTCCGGCGCCCGCGCGGGTGGTCCGCGTGGAGGGCCCGCGCCAGTGGCTGGCGTTCCCGGCGGGGGAGTCGGCGGCGCCGCTCGTGGCGCGGATCGCGGCCGAGTACCCGCTGGTGGACCTGTCGGTGCGGGAGCCGGACATCGAGGCGGTCATCGCCACCATGTACGGGGAACAGGCCGAGCGGGCGATCTCGTAGCCCCCGGCGGGGTGAACTCGTAGGCTGCTGTGTATGACCGACGACGCCGTCCCGGACCTCCGAGCCTCCGACGCCGACCGTGAACAGGTCGCCGGCATCCTGCGGGACGCCCTCGCCGAGGGGCGCCTCGACATGGAGGAGTTCGAGGAGCGGCTCGACGCGACGTACAAGGCCCGGACGTACGGGGAGCTGGCGCCGCTCACCCGGGACCTGCCGGCCGCGGGCGTGACGGTCCCAGCGGTGTCCCTGATCAAGGACCCGGCGGCCGGCCCGGACTGGTCCGGGCGGATCACCGGCGGCGAGGGGTCCTCCACCTGGGCCGTCGCCGTGATGTCCGGCTTCCAGCGCAAGGGGCACTGGACGATGCCCCGGCGGTTCACCTGCTTCGCCTTCTGGGGCGGCGGGGAGATCGACCTGCGCGAGGCGAACTTCGCGGACCGCGAGGTCGAGATCAACGCCATCGCGATCATGGGCGGGGTGGATGTGACCGTGCCGCCCGGGGTCGAGGTCGTCGTCCGCGGCATCGGCATCATGGGCGGCTTCGACCACCGCGAGGAGGGCGTGCCGGGGGAGCCGGGCGCGCCGCGGGTGATCGTGACCGGGTTCGCGCTGTGGGGCGGCGTCGGGGTCCAGCGGAAGCTGACCCGGGCGGAGAAGCTGCGCATCCGCGAGGAGCGGCGCCAGGAGAAGCTGGAGCGCAGGGCGGGGCGGCGGGAGCTGGACGGGGAGCGCTGAGCCCTGCGGGCACGGGCGGCACCGGGCCCCTGCGGGGCGGCACCGAGCCCCCGGCGGGCACGGGCGGCACCGAGCCCCTTGCGGGGGCGTGCAGCGCCGATCTCCTGTGGAACACGAGCGGCACGGCCCCTTG
Organism: Streptomyces massasporeus; assembly: GCF_014648995.1. GTDB lineage: Bacteria > Actinomycetota > Actinomycetes > Streptomycetales > Streptomycetaceae > Streptomyces > Streptomyces massasporeus. Next base: position 157,977 of record NZ_BMSE01000002.1, read on the forward strand.
CGGGGACGGGCGGCCCTGGGCCGCTTGCGGGGGCGTGCAGCGCCGAGTCTCCTGCGGATACAGGTGGCACCGGGCCCCTTGCGGGGGCGCGCGGCACCGACCCCCGGCAGCCGTGTGCCCGCCGCCTGTGGTCGGGCAGCGGGCACGGGACGAGACGGTGCGGGGCGGGATTACAGCTCCGCCGGCGCCGACCCCTTCAGCGTCTCCAGGTCGAAGGACTCGGCCATCCGCGCGTACCCCTTGTCGCTGGGGTGCAGATGGTCGCCCGAGTCGTAGTCGGACCGCAGCCGCCGCGGGTCGTACGGGTCGCGCAGCGCCTGGTCGAAGTCGGCCACGGCGTCGTACACCCGCCCGGCGCGGATCTGCGCGTTGATCGTCTGGCGGACCGCCTCACGCGCCTCCGTGTACCCCCGGTGCCCGTAGAACGGCATCAGCGTCGCTCCGACCACCTTCACGCCGCGCGCGTGGGCCTGGCCCACCATCGTGCGCAGCCCGGCGATGATCGCGTTCGGGTCGGCGAGCCGCGGGTTGCGCAGGATGTCGTTGACGCCGAGGTCGATGACGACGACCTTGACGTTCGTTCGCTCCAGCACGTCCCGCCCGAAGCGGTTCAGCCCGCTGGGGTTGTCCGCGGGACGGCCGAGCCCGTCGGCGAGGACCTGGTTGCCGCTGATGCCCTGGTTGACGACGCTGTAGCGGGGCAGGTCCCGGCCGGCCGCGATCTCGGCGCGCAGCCGGTCGGAGAGCACGTCGGTCCAGCGGCTGTTGGTGTCCGGCGTGGAGGTGATGCCGTCCGTCAGCGAGTCGCCGAGGACGACGACCGTGCCGTCGGACTCGTTGCTCAGCAGGTCCAGCGCGGTGAGGTACCGCCAGGACCCGGTCCGCTCGGTGTACGGCGTGCCCGTGGTGTCCTGCGCCTGGTCGCCCTGGGCGACGTAGGAGATCTGGCGGGCGTGGCGGTGGTAGGTGACCGGGCCGGAGCTGCTCGGCGTGTAGGTGGTGACCAGGACGTCGGAGTCGTGCGGGACGACGACCCGTACGGCGTCGCTCATCACCTGCCGGCCGGGTGGGATGACGACCGTGGGGCCGCCGCTGAAGGTCAGCTGCCGCATGGTGTCCGCGAGTGCCGCCGCCGTGCCGCTGCCCGCGGAGACGGCGATCGTCGCCCGCGTGATGCTCAGCGGCGACTGGCCGTAGAGATTGGACAGCGTCACGCGGGCACTCGTACCGCCGACACTGGTGTGGACGACGTTGCGGACCGAACGGTCCGCCATGCCCGTGGCCTCGGTGCCGGGTTCGGCGGCGGAGGGGGACGCGGACCAGGTGCCGACCCAGGTGCCGGTGGAGGCGGGTGCGGCGGAGTTGTGAGGGGCGCGACCGTCGCCGAGGGCGTTCCGGTTGCGCATGCCGTCGTCGGACCCCACTCCGACGTATATGGCGGTGGAAAGGGCCACGATCGCTGCGACGACCAGGGCCAGGAGGGCGTAACCACGTCCTCGGGTCATGCTGTGTTGTTCTCCTCGGGCGATGGGAGCCCAAGGCTCCGATCTGATGTGCCCATGATGCGTCATGGGCCGGGGGAAGTTCACAGGACCCCGTGGCAATACCCCCTCCCGACAGACGCCGGGAACTCCTGTTCCGTTCCAGGAGTCGGTCAGGAAGGGACAATGTGTGCGGGATCACCGAGCGGGTGGAGCGGATGGAACGGACGAAAGCAGCAGAAAAGGGTGCCGGTGCCGGTGGGCAGCATGCCCGCCCCGGCGGCGCCGTGAACCGCGCGATGACGACGTTCAGCCCGGCGGACGAGGAGAAACAGCGCGGCGTACGCCGGATGAAGCTCACCGCCACCGGACTTCTGGTGTTCGTGGCGCTGGTCTACGTCCTGTCCACCTGGGCGCACAACTCCGGTGCCGGGTCGTGGGCGGCCTACGTCGCCGCCGCCTCCGAGGCGGGCATGGTCGGCGCGCTCGCGGACTGGTTCGCCGTCACCGCCCTCTTCCGGCACCCCCTCGGCATCCCCATCCCGCACACCGCGATCATCCCGACCAAGAAGGACCAGCTGGGCGTCTCCCTGGGCGAGTTCGTCGGGGAGAACTTCCTCTCCGAGGACGTCGTACGGCAGCGGCTGCGCGCCGTCGGCATCGGCAGCCGCCTCGGCGCCTGGCTCGCGGTCCCCGAACACGCCGACCGGGTCACCGCCGAGCTGTCCACCGCCCTGCGCGGCGCCCTGACGGTCCTGCGCGACTCCGACGTCCAGGCGGTGGTCGGCGAGGCCATCACCCGCCGCGCGGGCGCCCAGGAGATCGGGCCCGGCATCGGCAAGATGCTGGAGAAGGTCGTCGCCGACGGCGGCCACAAACGGGTCGTCGACCTCGTCGTCACCCGCGCCCACGACTGGCTCGTGCTGCACGGCGACTCCGTGATGGACGCCGTGCAGGGCGGCGCCCCCGGCTGGACCCCGAAGTTCGTCGACAAGAAGGTCGGCGAGCGCGTCTACAAGGAACTGCTGCGTTTCGTCACCGAGATGCGCGACATGCCCGGCCATCCCGCGCGCGGCGCCCTCGACCGGTTCCTCACCGACTTCGCCTCCGACCTCCAGTCCGACACCGACACCCGCGCCCGCGTCGAGCGGCTCAAGGGCGAAGTGCTGGGCCGTGACGAGGTCCAGGACCTCATCGCCAGCGCCTGGACGGCCGTACGATCCATGATCGTCGCGGCGGCGGAGGACGAGCGCAGCGAGCTGCGGCTGCGCGTGCGGGCGTCCCTGCTGTCGCTGGGCTCGCGGATGGCGGCCGAGCGCAAGGTGCAGGACAAGGTCGACAAGTGGGTGGAGGACGCGGCCGTCTACGTCGTCACCACCTACCGCAAGGAGATCACCTCCCTGATCACCGACACGGTGGCGAGCTGGGACGCCGAGCACACCACGCGGAAGATCGAGGCCAACATCGGCCGCGACCTGCAGTTCATCCGCATCAACGGCACGGTCGTCGGCTCCCTGGCCGGCCTGCTGATCTACACGGTGTCGCACGCGCTCGGGGCGTGAGAGGGGCAGCTCAGGCCTGAGCGGGTGGCTCAGGGCGTATGACAGGTATCTCAGGGCGCGAGCGAGGTATCTCAGGGCGTAAGAGAAACCGCTCAGGGCACTCGATCCGGGTTCGCTCGACGTGGAGGGAGCCCATGAGAACCGCGCAGGCCGGGACCGGCCGAACCATCACCACCGACATCCCCGCCCGCCTCGACCGCCTCCCGTGGTCGCGCTGGCACTGGACGATCGTCATCGGCCTCGGCACCGTGTGGATCCTCGACGGTCTCGAAGTCACCGTCGTGGGAAACATCGCCAGCCGCCTGTCGGAGCCCGACAGCGGCCTGCCCATCACGTCCGGTGAGGTCACCGGCATGGCGGCCGCCCTGTACGTGGCGGGCGCCTGCCTGGGCGCCCTCTTCTGGGGCCGGCTCACCGACAAGTGGGGGCGCAAAAAACTCTTCATGATCACGCTGGCGGTGTACCTCGCGGCCACCGCCCTCACCGCGATCTCCTTCGACACCTGGTGGTTCTTCCTCTTCCGTTTCCTCACCGGCTTCGGCATCGGCGGCGAGTACGCGGCCATCAACTCCGCGATCGACGAGCTGATCCCCAAGGAGTACCGCGGCCGCACCGACCTGATGATCAACGGCAGCTTCTGGCTGGGCGCGGTCTTCGGCTCGTTGCTGTCGATCGTCGCCCTGGACACGGACATCTTCGCGGCGAACGTCGGCTGGCGCCTCACCTTCGCGCTCGGCGCGGTCCTCGCCCTGGTGATCCTCCTCGTCCGCCGGCACGTCCCCGAAAGCCCACGCTGGCTGCTGATCCACGGCCGTGACGACGAAGCGGAACGCATCGTCTCCTCCATCGAACGCAAGATCGAGGAGGAGCGGGACGATCCGCTGCCGCGCCCCGAGGGCGAGATCACCATCCACCAGCGCCGCAGCGTCTCCTTCGTGGAGATCGGCCGCACGGTCTTCTCCGACTACCGCAAGCGCGCCATCCTCGGCTTCTCCCTCTTCATCGGCCAGGCGTTCCTCTACAACGCGATCACCTTCGGCTTCGGCGCGATCCTGACCACGTTCTTCGACGTCCCGAGCGGCAACACCGGCTACTACTTCGCCGTCATCGCCATCGGCAACTTCTTCGGCCCGCTGCTCCTCGGCAAGCTCTTCGACACGGTCGGCCGCCGCATCATGATCTCCGGCACGTACATCCTCTCCGGCCTGCTCCTCTTCGGCACGGCCTGGCTCTTCGACCAGGGCTCGCTGAGCGCGGCCACCATGACGGCCTGCTGGTGCGCGGTCCTCTTCTTCGCCTCGGCAGGCGCCTCCAGCGCCTACCTGACCGTCTCCGAGGTCTTCCCGATGGAGACGAGGGCCATGTCCATCGCGTTCTTCTACGCCATCGGCACGGCGGCCGGCGGCATCAGCGGCCCGCTGCTGTTCGCCAAGCTCACGGAAACCGGCGTCGTCGGCGACACGGTCCTCGCCTTCTCGATCGGCGCGACGCTGATGTGCCTGGCGGGCCTGGTCGCGGCACTCCTGGCGGTGAAGGCGGAGCGCCGCTCCCTGGAGGACATCGCCAAGCCGCTGACGGCGGCGGGCGGCAAGGGCAGCGGCTGAGGGCTGGGGGAGACCAGGGTGCGGTCACCCCCGTCCAGTCGAGGCACGTGCGAGCGCGGGGCGGATTCCGCGCTCGCACGCCGCTGTCGCCGTCCGCCGACGCGTGAGTGGGCGCGGGTCGGCCGCTACTCGACCCCCTCCCGCCGCGACACCCGGTCACGCCTCCGCAGCAACAGCAGTCCACCGGCCAGCGCGCCGATCCCGGCCGCCGCGGCCCAGCCCGCCGCGTCCCCGGTACCGGTCGCCGCGAGGTCGCCCCCGAGGGCCGGAGACGCCGAGGCCTGCGGCCGTACACCGCCGGCACCCCGCGAGCCCGGCGACCCATCGGACGGACTCGGACTCGGGCTCGGCGAAGGCCCCCCGGCAGGCTCCTCCACCCGGCCCTGGCTCCGGCCCCGCTCCCGCGTGAACGCCAGCGTCCCGAACCCCAGCTGGTCGAACCCCCCACTGTTGGGCCCGTAGTCCCCGCCCCCACCCTCGGGCGAGGCCTTGGCGGCCGCCCGCGTGAGGTACGACGCCGGCAACCCCCGCCGCTTCGTGTAGTGGTGGGCGATCATCGCCCAGATGGGCCGGGTCATCCCCGGGTCCACCCCCGCCGCATCGGACGCGGTCTCACTCCCCGACCACCCCCCGATCGCCCCCTTCCTGCGGGTGTTGGCCGTGTACGGCACGTCCCCGCCCAGGCTCCACTTGGCCACGTACTGCGCCCCCTTGAGGAACCGGCTGTCGTCGTAGCCGTACAGATCGATCCCCTGGTTCCACGCCATCTCGCACACCGTGCCCATCAGCCCGACCCCGAGCAGCGCGTGCCCCTGGTCCCGTCCGGCCTCGACCCACTCGCCGAGCCCGTCCTCGTGGACGACGGGTATCGCGTGCTTGACCGATCCCATCCCGTCCCCGTGCTTGAAGTACTCCACGGCCCGCTCGACCACGGCCCGTTCGTCGCAGAAGATCCCGGTCGCGAGCACGCACGCGAGGGCCGTCAGATCCCAGTTGGGCCAGTAGTTGGTGACGACGGCGTTGTTGTGGTGGCTCAGGAAGCTGTCGCTGAGCGGATGGAAGACGTTCAGCAGCAGCTCCCACGCCCGCTTCAGGTCGAAGTCCCCGTGGTCCCGCACGAGTTCCGCGGCGTTCGCGAACTGGTAGCCGTACAACCCCGCCGCCAGGAACCGGTCGGCGCTGCCCTCCAGCCGGGTCAGCTTCCCCGACCAGGCGTTGAGGATCGTCACGGCGGTGTCGGCGTGCGCCTTCTCGCCGCTGACGTGGTAGCGCAGGGCGTTCTGGTAGGCGGCGTGGATGTCGTTGTAGAGGATCCGGTAGTTCTCGGGCGAGCCCGACCCCCGGTACACGACGGCCTGCGGATTGGCCCGCCACCCGCTCTGCGCATGCCGGTTGGCGATGAGCTTGGCGAACCCGGCGCAGTACGGTCTGGCGCCCGCCTTCACCTTGGCCGCCATACGGTCCAGATCGGTACGGGTGTGCAGCAGCCCGGGGTGAACGAGAGGGGCACCGGCGGCGTCGGCCGGGGCGGCGAGAGCGGTCGGGGTGGCGAGTGCGGTCGCACCGGTACCGATGCCGGTGCCCGTCGCCTTCAGCATGCTCCGGCGGCTGATCTGTCGTGTCACGTCGTCGTACCACCTGCGTCGTAAGTCGCGTACCTGCGGGGGACGGTGAGGAGACGGCCTGGTGGTGAAGGGGATAACAGAAACTGCGCTATAGTTGATCTGCGTCCAGTCGCCGGAACTCCGGTCGGTGGACAGTGCGTTGGTGGTCCAAGGAAAGACGCCCCACTTCCTGTGGGGAGATGCAGGTGCAAGGCCTGCCCGGCGCTCCGACAAGAACCCGGCCCTGGGATTCAGGGCCGGGTTCTTTGCTGTGTCCGCGCGCTGTGTCCGCCGAGGTGAGCCGGCCGACCGGTCAGCTGTGCCGGCGCACCTCGGCCGGCAGATCAGCCGCGCCGGTCCGCGACCGCCCACGACGCCAGCCCCACGGCGCCCGCCACTCCGAACACGGCAGGCCAGGCACCCACCTTCTTCGCCAGCGGATGCGACCCGGCGAAGGCGGCGACATACGCGGCCGACAACACCCCCGCGGCCACCCCACCGGCCTGCTGCCGCCACTGCCGCGCGGCCGCCACCCCGGCCACGGCGAGCACGACCCCGCCGAGCGGCCGCTGCCTGGTCCAGCGGGCCACGCCGTACCCGCCCACGAGCCCGCTCGCGGCGACCACCGCGCTGGGAACCTTCGCCATGTCTGCCTCCTGCGTCCTACGCCCTGTTCGGGATCTTGAGGCTAGCCCCCACGCTGCCGGACCCACCCGCCAGGGGCCCCGGCGGACGTCGCCCACCCCGGAAACCCGAACCTGAGCCCAGGCTTGTCAAGTTTCCTCCTCCGAGCTATATAAGAAGACGCAGACCGTAGGGCATCGCACCGACTGCGTCCGAAGAGAGGAGTGACCAGTGATGCTCATGCGCACGGACCCCTTCCGTGAGCTCGACCGACTGACCCAGCAGGTGTTCGGTCCCGCCACCACCCGCCCGTCGGCGATGGCGATGGACGCCTACCGTTCCGGGGACGACTTCTTCGTCCACTTCGACCTCCCCGGCATCGACCCGGAGACGATCGAGCTGGACGTGGAGCGCAACGTCCTGAACGTCCGAGCCGAGCGCAGGTCCCCCGCCCCCGAGGGCGCGGAACCCCTCGTCGCCGAGCGCCCCACCGGCACCTTCACACGCCAGCTGTTCCTCGGCGACACGCTGGACACGGAGCGCATCGACGCCTCCTACGAGTCCGGCGTCCTCACGCTGCGCATCCCGGTTGCCGAGCAGGCCAAGCCCCGCCGCATCCAGATCACGGGCGGCGACTCGCCCAGGCAGATCAGCGGCTGACGCCGACCGCGGGCCCGTACGGGCACAGCCCGTCCCGCCCGTACGGCGACCGTCAGCACCCACGTCGCGCCGCCGGACGATCCGCCGGCGGCGCGACACCGGCTCGCACCCACCCAACCCATCACCCGGAGGAAAACCCCGCACATGAGCACGACGACGGTGCCCCGTGTGACGACCGGACGCGCCCCCCACGCCGCCGACGACAACGGCTGGCCCCAGCTGATCGAAGCGGTCCGCGAGTCGGGCCTGTACCCCACCCGGTCGAAGGCGGAACAGGTCACCCGTACCGTCCTGGCCGCCCTCGGCACCCACGTCACCGGCGACGAACGGGTCGACCTCGCCCGCGCCCTGCCCGGGGAGGCCGCCCGGCTGATCGCCGCCCAGATCCCGGTCACGCACCGGCTGACGGCAGCCGAGTTCGTCGACTCGGTCGCGTCCCGCACCCCAGGAGCCACATCCGCCACAGCCCGCTGGGACGTCAGCTCGGTCCTCGGCGCGCTGCCACCCCTGCTCGGCGACGACCTGGTCAGCCGTGTCCTGGCCCAACTCCCCCCGGGTTACGCTCTCCTGTTCGGCCGAGCGGACCTGAGTGCCTGCTCTCGATCCCGGTCTTGAGCACCCCGGGGAAACGCTCCCGGGAGCTTCGCGAACCGCACTCAGGGACGGCTCGCCCCGTCGACGTACGCCTTGGTGACGTCGGTGATGAATCCGAGGGTGTCGGCGGGGTCGAGGGCCTGGGCCTGGAGGTGGTCGTACATCACGCTGTAGTGCCGTACGTCGGAGTGTTTCTCCAGGTAGAGGTCGCTGGTGAACCGCTCCAGGTACACCACCGCGTCGACGGTGTCGGTGAACTTCAGGATGGAGAACTGTCCTGACAGGCCGGGGTTGGCCCCCACGGTGTAGGGGAGGAGCTGCACGGTGACGTGCGGCTCGGCGCTGAGCGCGATCAGGTGTTCCAGTTGTTCGCGCATGACGTCGGGACTGCCGACGACACGGCGCAGTACCGATTCGTCCAGGACGACCCACAGGCGCAGCGGGGAGGCCGGGTCGTAGATCCGGTGCTGGCGGCGCAGCCGTACCTTGAGGCGCGCGGCGGTCTGTTCGACCGTGAGCCGGGGGATCGTTTCCTCGATGACCGCATGGGCGTAGGCGGGGGTCTGCAGCAGCCCGGGGATCACCATGGGCTCGTAGACGTGGAGGGAGGCGGCGTCCGTCTCCAGGGCGATGTAGACGCTCTGGGGGACGTCGCCGTAGGCGTGCCACCAGCCCCGCTCTCCGGATTCCCTGGCCATCTGCATCAGAGCGTCGATGACCTGCTGGTCCGTCACGTCGTAGATCGCGCACAGGTCGCGCACGTCGCGGGGGCTGATGGCGCGGTTGCCGTTCTCCAGGTGACTGATCTTCGGCTGGGAGACCATGAGCTGCTTGGCCACTTCTGTGCTCGTCAGCCCCCTGGCCTCGCGGAGCCGACGGAGCTCGGCTCCGAGGCGGCGCCTTCTGACGGTGGGGTTGCTGTTCGCGGCCACGAGCGGTGTCCCTCCGGCTCCAAGTCATCGTCCAGGGCCGCAGATTGCCATGGGGCATGACCCGTGATCGTCTGCCGTGTCGGCGTGTCGTGAGGCAGCCGGAACGGAATCTGCCGTTGTAATGTGCCCCACGGCAGGAACCGTCAGGCGTTCTGCCGGGTGGGACCGAAGACAGGCACTGACCAGCACCGCAGGCTCCTGAACCGCGTACGACGGCCACCACTTGACGGCCAGGGGTGGCCGGCGCGCAGCCGTCCAAGTCGGCGACACGAGGGGCTCCTTGACTCACGCGACGTCCGGAACCCTCACCACGCCCGACGGCACCCACATCGCCCACAGGGACCATCACCCCGCAGGCACGCCCACGACCACGATCCTCCTCCTGCACGGCCTGGCGGGCCACCAGGGCGAGTGGGACACCCTCGCCGCGCGGCTGTCGGCCGACGGCCACCGCGTGGTGACGTACGACGCCCGAGGCCACGGCGCCAGCACCCGCACTCCGCCGACGACGACCCGCGCGGCCCACGTCCAGGACGCCCTCACCCTGATCGAGGTACTGGGCCTGGCCCCCGTGACCCTCCTCGGCCAGTCCCTGGGCGGCCACACGGTCATGCTGCTGGCCGCGTCCCACCTCCAGCCGGTGACATCCCTGATCCTGATCGAGGCGGGTCCGGCCGGCCCGAGCCCGGACCTCCCCGCACAGGTCGCGACCTGGCTGGACAGCTGGCCGACCCCGTTCACGTCCCTGGAGGAAGCGGAAGCCTTCCTGGGCCACGAGGCCAGGACGAGGACCCTGATCCAGCGAGAAGACGGCTGGCACCCGACCTGGGACCGCGCCACGATCATCGCCTCGGTCGCCGAACTGGCCACCACGGCCTACGGGGAGGAGTGGTCCCGCATCACCTGCCCCACGCTCCTCATCCAGGGCGAACACGGCACGATGCGCCCCGAGGAGCCGGCCACGATGCTCGCCCACCGCCCGGACACGGTGACGGTGCGCATCCCCGGCGCGGCCCACGGCGTCCACCTGGAGCAGCCGACCCGCCTCCACGAGGCGATCGCCGCCTTCCTGTCCGACTGAAGGGCGCGCCCACCGCCGCGGGCGATCCCCCGCCAGCGGAGGAACCGGCCGCGACACCCCGCCAGCCCACCTGCAACGACCCCGTCGATGCCCGCTTTTGTGCCGCCTTGAGCTCCGGGTCACAACTGAACCCACACGAAACAAGGTCTTGTCGCTGGCTTAAAACGATGGTTATTTTAACCGCCATTCGAAGTCCGGCCTGATCATCCGGGCGACCTCAAGGCGTGTGCATGTCTCAAGGAAGGGCAGTGCCATGACGCTTGACAGTGCGCGGTTTTCTCGTCGGGGTTTTCTGGGGCTCGGAGTCGCGGCGGGGGTCATCACGCTGACGGCGTGCGGCTCCGGCGCCGGTGCGACTGACGCTCCGCTGGTGATGACGGTGTGGGGCGGCGACCCCGACCGCAAGACGTATCAGGCCCGCATCGACCTGCTGGTCAAGAAGCACCCGGACCTGAAGGTCAAGCTGCAGCTGATCCCGGGCGACGCGTACCCGCAGAAGGTGCAGACGATGATCGCCGGCGGCACCGGGCCGGACATCATGCAGGTCGCCGAGAGCGTCAACACGTACTCCAGCAAGGGCCAGCTGCTGCCCCTGGACGACCTCGCCAAGAAGGCGAACCTCGACACCGGGCAGCGCTTCGGTCCGGTCGGCTCGCTCTACACGTACCAGGACAAGCTGTATGCGATCCCGGACCGCTCCGGCGCGGTCACCGTGTTCTACAACAAGGACATGTTCGACAAGAAGGGCATCAAGGCCCCCACCGCGGACTGGACCTGGGACGACGCCCTCGACGCGTTCAAGGAGCTGACGGTCCCCGGCAAGGTGTGGGGATACAGCGGTGCCGAGTGGTTCCCGCAGTGGTGGAGCCTCGCCTACCAGAACGGCGGCACCATCATCGACGCCCAGGGCCGGCCCGCGGTCGACAGCGACGAGGTCGTCGAGGCGCTCCAGTGGGCGGGCGACCTGGTGTTCAAGCACAAGGTGGTGCCGAGCAAGGCGGACTACGCCGACATGGGCCCCGACATCGGCGGCGACCAGGCATTCCCCAACCAGAAGGTCGCCACCCACGCCAACGGCTTCTGGGTCATGTCCGGCCTGACGAAGGTGAAGTTCGGCTGGGACATCGCGCCCATGTGGCGCGGCAAGAAGCAGGCCGTGTCGGCGTTCGGCAGCGGCCTGGCGATCTCCCGCACCTCCAAGCAGCGCGACAACGCCTTCAAGGCGATCGACTTCCTCACCTCCGCCGAGGCGCAGAAGGTGATCATCGCCTCCGGCCAGGACGTGCCGGCCGACCTGGAGGTGCAGAAGAGCCAGGCCTTCCTCAAGCCGTCGTGGATGAAGACGGACGTCGACATGGGCGTGTTCGCCGAGTCGAGCGCGTTCGTCTTCCGGGCGCCGTTCATCCCCGAGTGGAACCAGATGATCGACACGATCTCCAACGGCCTCGCCGACTTCTGGCTCGGCAAGGAGCGCAGCGCCAAGAAGGCGCTGACGGCCGTGCAGAAGGACCTCGAGTCCCTCATCAAGTCCGGGGTATGACCGGCTGTGGCAACCTCGACCGCCTCGAAGGCCGCCCCGGAGGCCGCCCCCACGGCCGCGGAGAAGCCCCCCTCACTCAGGAAGCCCAAGCTCTCCAAGCGCCGGCGCCGTGAGGCGCTCTCCTTCTACCTGTTCATCTCGCCGTGGGTGATCGGCTTCCTGGTCTTCCTGCTCGGGCCGATGATCGCGTCGGTCTACTACTCCCTGACCGACTGGGACTCCTTCAACCCGCCGAAGTGGGTCGGCTTCCAGAACTACGTCACGGCCCTCACCGACGACCCGGTCTTCTGGAAGGCCCTGTGGAACACCTTCTACTACGCGGCGATCTCGGTCCCGCTGGGCCTGGTGCTCGGGCTCTGGCTGGCGAACCTGCTCAACAAGCAGGTCAGGGCCCGCAAGTTGTTCCGCACCCTGATCTACCTGCCGACGCTGATCCCGCTGGTCGCCACAGCGATGATCTTCCGGATGGTGCTCGCGCCGAACGGCCCGATCAACGACTTCCTCGGCCTGTTCGGCGTCTCCGGCCCCAACTGGCTGCTCGACGGCCCCTGGGTCAAGCCCGCCCTGATCCTGATGTCGGCGTGGGGCGCGGGCGCCGCGACCGTGCTGCTGCTCGCCGCGATGAAGGGCATCCCGCGTGAGCTGTACGAGGCGGCCGAGGTCGACGGCGCGAGCGCGACGCGGCAGTTCTGGAGCATCACGCTGCCGCACCTGACGCCCATCATCTTCTTCAACCTGATCATGGGCCTGATCAACGCGTTCCAGATCTTCTCGCAGGTCTACATCCTCATCCCCAAGGGCAAGAACCCCGCCGGCTACGACGCGGCCCAGACCATGGTGCCGCTCCTGTTCGACCAGGCGTTCAGCTACTACCGCATGGGCTACGCCTCGGCGATCTCCTGGCTGCTGTTCCTGGTGATCCTGGTGTTCACGGTGATCGCCTTCCGCACCACCCGGCGCTGGGTGTTCTACGAGACCGAGGTGAAGTGATGGCGACCCTGGCGACCCCTGTCCGCAAGCGCGGGCACGAGGACCGGCCCGCGAAGGAACAGGCCCCCGCCGTACGGGCGTTCCGCGCGACCCCGTTCACCTACGGCACCCTGCTGATCGTCGCGGCGATCCTGACCACCCCGCTGGTCTTCGTCGGTTCGATCGCCCTGGCCGGCGACGCCACCGTGAACAACGGCGCGTTCACGATCATCCCGCGCGAGTTCCACTGGGACAATTTCTCCCGGGTGTTCGGCACCGAACTGCCGGTGGGCACCTTCCTGCTCAACTCGGTGCTCATCTCGCTGTTCTCGGTGGTGGGGCAGGTCCTCTCCAGCGGCCTGGTCGGCTACGCCTTCGCCCGGCTGCGGGCGCCGGGCAAGAACACGATGTTCCTCATCGTCATCGCCACGATGATGATCCCGACGCAGATCACGATGATCCCCCAGTTCATCCTGTTCCGGGACCTGGGCTGGGTGAACACCTTCCTGCCGCTGATCGTGCCGAACTTCTTCTCCAACGCCTTCAACGTCTTCCTGGTACGGCAGTTCGTCTCCCGGCTGCCCAGCGAGCTCGACGAGGCCGCCATGATGGACGGCCTGGGCTTCTTCGGCATCTACCGGCGGATCATGTTCCCGATGCTCAGGCCCGTCCTGATCGCCATCGGCATCTTCACGCTCACCCACACCTGGGGCGACTTCATGGGCCCCCTGATCTACCTCAACGACGAGTCGAAGATGCCGCTCGCCCTGGGCGTGCAGTACATCACCGCCACCTCGCAGGCGGGCCAGGCGCCGCCCTGGAACCTGGTGATGGTCGGCTCGATCCTGCTCGCCCTGCCGATGATCCTCGTCTACTACCTCGGCCAGAAGTACCTGTACGAAATGGACATCAGCGGCGGAAGCGCGGGAGTCAAGTGAGCCACCCCACCACCACACTCGGTCAGGACACCACACCGGACCACACCACCACACTCGACCAGGGCATCGCGCTCGACGCCCGCGGCATCCGGTTCGAGGGCGGTCCGCAGCTCGTGCTGTGCGCGTCCCTGTTCTACTTCCGCCTGCCCCGGGAACAGTGGCGCGCCCGGCTCGCCCAGGTCCGGGCCTCCGGCTACACCTGCGTGGACGTCTACCTGCCGTGGAACTTCCACGAGACGGCCCCCGGCCGCTGGTCCTTCGAGGGCCGGCGGGACGTCGCCGCCTTCCTCGACCTCGCCCAGGAGGAGGGGCTGTACGTCATCGCGCGGCCCGGCCCCTACATCTGCTCCGAGTGGGACGGCGGCGCGCTGCCGGCCTGGCTGGGCCTGGACCCCCAGCTGAAGGTCAGGCAGCACGAGCCGCGCTTCCTCGACCGGGTCACCGCCTGGTTCGACCAGGCGCTGCCGCTCCTCGCCGAGCGCCAGTACCCGGCGAACGGGCCCGTCATCATGGTGCAGTTGGAGAACGAGCTGGACTTCTTCGACTGCGAGGACCGGACCGGCTACCTCACCGCCCTGCGCGACCAGGCCGTCCGGCACGGCATCACCGTGCCGCTCATCGCCTGCTCCGGACAGGGCGACCTCGAAGGCGCCACCGGAGACGTCCCCGGTGTCGTACCGGCGTGCAACTTCTACCCGGACGACGACTCCCCGCACATCGAACCCGAAGTGCGGCGCTACGCCGAGCTGCTGGCGGAGCGCGACCTGCCCCTGCTGATCACCGAGACCAACCGCCGCCACCGCACCCTGCGCCGCCTCCTGGCCAGCGGCGCCTCGCTGATCGCCCCCTACCTCCAGTCCTCCGGCTGGAACTTCGGATACACCCCGTCCGCGGGGAACTGGGGCAGGCCCGGCAACCTCATGAGCCACGGCTACGACTTCGGCGGCTACGTCTCCTCCACCGGCACCGAACGCCCCGAGTACGCCGAGGCCCAGATCCTCGCCCGCGTCATCGACACCCTGGGACAGCGCCTGGCGCTCGCCACTCCGACCGTCCCGCACACACCGGTCACCACCGACTTCCCGACCAGCTCGTCACCGTCGGCCCTGCGACTCGACGGGGGCGGCCTGCTCCTCGCCGTACCGCATCTCGGGACTCGGACGGGGATGGGATCAGGGGCGGGGACGGGGTCCGGGGCGGGAACGGCGGTCGTGAACGGCGTGCCGGTCGCCGTGGGGCCCGATTCGTGTCCGTTGATGCTGGTGGACGTGCCCCTGGGGCCATGGGGCCACGAAGGGACGCTCACTCTGGCGTCGGCGGACCTGGTGGCGGCGGGGGAGGGCGTGCTGGTGTTCGCCTCCGAGGTGCCGGTCACCGTCGTGATCGGGGACGCCCGGGTCGAGATACCGGCACCGGCGGCCGGAGTGCCGGGGCGGGCGACGGCCGAGGGGCTGACTCTCGTAGCGCTGGCCCCGGCGGACGCCGTACGCCTGCGCGCCACGGACCGCGATGGCACCGTGCATCTCGACGCACCGACACCCGCCCGGCCCACATCGGCGCCCGTGGCGATGCGGCGCGCGCGCCGACGAGTGGACACCACCGCTCCCGAGCGGGCGGCGGGCCGGCACGAACTGCCGCCGACGCTGGAGTCGCTCGGCGTGTACCGGGGGCGCGGCACCTACCGGACCACGACGGATCTCACGGGCGTCGACGAACTGCTGCTCGTCGGGGCGGCGGACATCGTCGACCTGACGATCGCAGGCAGGGCGCGCCCGACGATCGCCGGATTCGGGGCCACCCGGCGAATCGACGTCCGGGAAGCGACCGGTTCCGTCGACGTCGAGGCCGTAGTGGAGATCTGGGGACACGCGAACTTCGACGACGCGCGCCTGCCGGCCCTCCGCCTCGGCGCGCTGCGGGGGCTCGGCATGGTGTGGACGGTCCGGGAGACGACGGACGTCTCGGCCCTGTGGGAGGTGCACGGTCACTGGGCGGGCCGCCCGGCACCCCTGCGCGAGCTCGGCGGCTGGAGCAGCACCCGCGTCGGCGTCCCCGTCACCTACACCCGCGAGATCCGGTCGGACACTGCGGCGGCTCTGCATCTCAAGGGGGTGGTCGAGCCGGTGCGGGTGACGGTGGCGGACGCCGAGCAGCACACCGACCACGAGGCGTACGCCGTGCACGCCGAGGACCCGTGGGTCCTGTTGCCCGCGGGCACCCACCGCATCTCGGTCACGCTGCCGCACCACCCCAGCGGCGGCGGCCTCCGTGCCGAACTGCTCGCCCTGGACCCGGTGACGGACTGGACGTGCTCCGCACAGGACGACGACTTGCTGACCGGCTTCGCCACCGAAGCCGCCCCCGGGCAGGAGGTCCAGCTGCCGTTGGCCCTCACACCGGGGGAGGAGGCATGGCTCGACGTGGACCTGCCGGAGTCCCACGACGGCCTCCTGCTACGACCGGACGGCACACAGATCAGGGTGACCGGGTGGGCCGGCGGGGAGTGCGTGGGCCGGGTCTGGGTCGGCGACCGGCCGGACTTCTCGGGTGGCGACGCGAACGTCCTGTGGGTCCCGCCGGGCTGGTCCGGGCTGACCTTGCTGGTGCGGGGGGCTGCGGGACCGAAGGCTCCGGAGTTCCGCACGCTGTGGCTGGAGTCCTCGGACTGACCGCCGGAGGACACCAAATGGTTCGACAGGCCCCGGTCTCCCCACGCATCCTGCGAAGCCCACCGGCGCGCCGGACAACGTGAGGGAGACGACCGTTGCACCCCAGCCCGAATCCCAATCCCAAGCCCACGCTCCATCCCACCATCCGCCACATCACCTTCGACTGCACGGGCGAGCCCTACGAACTGGCATGCTTCTGGGCCGAGTTCCTGGGCCACGCCGTCTCCGACATCGACAAGCCCGGGGATGACGAGGTCCTGGTGGAACTCCCGGACGGCGCACCAGGCCTCCTCTTCGTCAGGGTCGAGGAGGCCAAGACGACGAAGAACCGCATCCACTTCGACATGGGCCCCACGGGCCGCACCCGCGCCGAGGAGGTCGAACGCGCCGTGTCCCTGGGCGCCCACGTCCTCACGGACCGCACCCTCCCGAACGGCCGAGGCTGGGTCGTGATGGCGGACCCGGAGGGCAACGAGTTCTGCATCGAGCGGGGAGAACTGGGTTGATCGGAGGCGCGGCTGAGCTGCAATCAGGAAGGGCGAGTGCCAGTGAAGGAAGACGAACCAAGGGTGTACGAGATCCGGATCCACGGCTGCCCGACCTCAGGGGAGGCTCTCGCGCTCCAGGCCCCGATCGAACGCCTCCTGTGCCCCGACCCCGACCACGCCCCGCCCTGCGAGATCCCCTGGAGCTTCACCCTCGCCGACGGCGACGACGACGCCTCCACCGCCCTCGTCCTGGGCGTGTATACGTCCAGCGGCCGGGCCACACAGGTGGCGGACCGGGTGCGCGCGCTCGTGGGAGAGTCACGGACCGTCGGTGTGAGCGAGGGCGACGACGGGGAGTGGGAGGAACTGGTCGAGCAGTATCGGGTGGAGAAGCGGCTGCGCTAGGTCGATTCAGGGCCTCGTGCTGACGTACTTCATGGGCTGGACGAAGGAGCGCCACGCATCGTCGCTGACAGCGATCACATCCGCCTCCCCCCTCTTCGAGTCTCGAACAAGAGCGCCATGACTCGTGACCGCGCACTCCACGCACTCGCCTCCGGCACCGTTGCTGTAGGACGACCGGAACCACACGAGACGGCTGCTGGCGTCGGACTCAGGCGATATCACTACGTGTAATCCTTCAAGATCGTCTCGATCAACAGGGCCGAGCGTTGAGGACTCAGGGCTGCCGCTCGCAGGCCGTCGAACGCCCTCATGTACTCACGTACATGATGCTCGCCCTCCAGGTACACAGCATCCGTAATGCCGTCCCGGTACACGATGTCCGGATCCTCGGGGGCTGGAAAGCCCAGCATGGTGAATGACCCAGTGGTCGGACAGGTCCCTGAGTTGAAGGGAAGGACCTGCAAAGTCACGGTCGGCAGCTCGGCCAACTCCAGAACTCGTTCCAACTGCTCCCTCATCAGGGCGCGATCACCGATGACGCGGCGCAGCGCGCCCTCGTTCACGATGAACCAGGCGTCCGGAGCTTCCGCCTGCCGCAGCATGGCTTGGCGTTCCATGCGCACACGCACCGCCTTCGCGATGTCCTGCGCGGACATATGCGCCCCCGCCTTGTGCAACTCCGACGCGTACACCTCGGTCTGCATGAGCCCGGGCACCACCTCGCACTGGTACTGGCGGAAGGTTGAAGCGTCCTGCTCCAGGCCGATGTAGATGTTGAACCACTCGGGCACACCGGCGCCGTGGACCTGCCACCAACCGCGCACTTTCGCCTGTCGAGCCAGTGACTTGAGGAACTCGCGCAGTTCGTCGCTCGTGTCGTAGAAGCGGCACAGGGCGTCGATGTCCGAGGGCTGGACGCGTCCGCTGCCCGTCTCCATCCGGTTGACCTTGGAGCCGCTCCAATCCAGCGCCTCGCCGACCTGAGCGCAGGTCAGGGCGCTCTTCTCTCGAAGCTTCTTCAGCTCGATCGAGAGGCGTCGTCGGCGTGCCGTGGGCGATCCGGCCATCTCAACCCTCTTTCAGATAGCGAGTGCTCAGTCTCGCGCCAAGGGTTGTGCTTGCCAATCACTCGGAAGTGGGAATCCCTTCCTGCAAATTGCAGAACGGGATGGGCTCCCCGCACTCTGGTCACCGACGCAACTCACCGTGAGCGTTCGTGACGTTGCGCTGTCAATGCGGTGTCAACCGCGATGAAAGGGGTCCGCATGAGTCAGGAAGCCTGCATGCCACGCAAACCATGGGACGTCGCCTTCACGGCCGAACCCGCGGAAGTGGCGGCCCTACGCCGGATCATGCGGCTGCACCTGGGTGTCTGGGGGTTGCAGCACCTGGTCGACGAAGCCCAACTGTGCGTCAGCGAGCTAGTCTCCAACGTCATCACTCACGTGGGGCCCGGTACCCCCGCAACGCTGGCCGTTTCCATGAAGAGCAAGCACCTGCGCATCGAGGTGCACGACCCTGACACGCGTGCCCTTCCCACTCTCCGCGACGCGGACACGGACGCCGAGGAGGGGCGCGGGATGGCTCTCGTGGACGCGGTCGCCGACCGCTGGGGCGTGCTGCTACGCCCAGATCGCAAGATCACGTGGTGCGAGCTGGCGACACGGCTCGCCACGGCCGACGGGCACGTCCAAGCCTCCAGCGTGATGCGCGCCGAGGCCTTGCTGCGCCACTACGCTGCCGCTGCACAGCCCCGGCACAGGGTGGGTGCGAGCAGATTGACCTCGACCGCGGCGGAAGAGACGGCGATCGCGGCGATCGCCGACTTCCTCCACTGGTTCCGAGCCCACGGCCGAGACGCGGACGACATGCTCGACCGAGCGCAGATGCGCTTTGAGGCCGAGCACGCCGCCCCACGCCGGGGGCTGTGAGGCATCAGCCGGCGATTGCTGAGTACGTCCAGACATCGGCCGGAATCGAGTGCTTCAACTGCCATGTGATGGCCATCGGCTTGCTGCCTGTGTGCTCCGCATAGTCGGCAGGGCCAAGCAACATCCATGGCTGGGCGCCGCCGATGTCTGTGCTCTTGTAGCGACGCACGAAGAGCAGGACGTGGCTGCCTTCAGTGGCGTGGCGTTGGTACCGCAAACCTGTGGGAGAGGTCTCCGAGGTCTGGTTTTGGGACTCCCAGTGAAAGCGGGTCTCGCTGAGGGCATAGTCGTGGTAGCGGGTCTGAGGGGAGAAGTCCTTCTCATCCTTCTCCAGGGTGATGAGGAGGGCGTCGACCTTCATGGACTCGCACCACTTCACGCCCTCGCGGAAGTCGCCGGGCATGAAGCCGCCGATAGCGGACTGGCCCAGGGCAGGCAGGATCTCCTCGCGACTGTATGAGGCGTGGACGGTCAGTGGGACTCCCGTGTCATCCCCGATGCCGAGGAGTGGAATCGGGACGTGCTCCGTGTGAGCGAGGTTGTACGCCAACATCTGGCGGAGTTCACTCCGCACAGCCGGCTGTTTGCGTAGCGCCGCGAAGCCGGAGTCATAACTGGCGAAGCCTTTGCGGGTCACACCGCCGAGGGGCCAGAGCTGGAAGAAGAGCATGCGGGCATACGCCTGTCCCTGTTCGTCGAGCTCGCTGTAGGCAGGCGCGTCATCTTCCAACATCCGGGTGTATGCGGTAACACGCAGTGGATCATCCACGTGCAGAAACGCAGGGACGCGTTTGAGGAGCGCTGCTTCACCTTCAGGTGCCTCGCCCTTGAGGAGACCCGCACGGCGTAGGAGACCGGTCCAGGAGTTGCCGTTTCCTCGGTAGAGCTCCTTCGGCTCACGGCCGCTCTCTTCTAGGTAACGGCTGAGCGTTGGCTCTGCATAGTCCGCAACTTCGTGCGCTAGTGCGGTGACATTGACGCCGATCTGATCCTTGATGTTGGCGATGATCGCCTTCCTCGCCTTCTCTTCAAGGATGATCTGGCAGCCAGAGGGGAGCTGAGGGAAGTCGTGCTCGATGTGGTCGAGGAGCCGCTTGCGCGTCAGGTTGGTGAGTGCTCGGAACTGGTTCTCGAAACGGAACTCCTTGCGATGCTGTCCAATGAAGTCCAGCACGGTGAGCACCGCTTTGCCTTCAGACCGTCGGAGCCCGCGGCCGAGCTGCTGCAAGAACACCGTGGCGCTGGACGTGGGGCGCAAAAGCAGCAGTGTGTCTACGTCTGGGATGTCGAGGCCTTCGTTGAAGAGGTCGACCGAGAAGATCACCTGGAGCTTGCCCGATGCCAGGTCATTCAGCGCTTGCTTGCGCTGCTCGGCCGGCGTCTCCCCAGACAGGGCGACGGCCTCAAGGCCGGCCGTCCGGAAGACCTCCGCCATGAAGTGGGCATGGGCTACTGACACACAGAAGCCCAATGCTCGCATGGTGTGGGGGTCGGACAGCTTTTCCCGAACGGCCTTCACAACCAGCCGAGCGCGTCTTGCGTTGCTCGACAGCACATTGCTCAGCGCAGTTGGGTCATACGTCCCGCGCTTCCACTCCACCGTGCTGAGGTTTGTGGAATCGCTGATGCCGAAGTAGTGGAAGGGGCTGAGTAGATCATTTTCCAGTGCCTCCCACAGGCGCATTTCCGCTGCGATCCGGCCGTCAAAGAACTCGTCCTGAATGTTCTTGCCGTCCATGCGCTCAGGCGTGGCGGTGAGCCCAAGGAGCTCCAACGGCTTGAACTGATCGAGGATCTTGCGGTAGGTCGGTGCGGTTCCGTGATGGAACTCGTCGATGACGATCACATCGAAGTGATCCGGAGCGAGACGGTCCAGGCCCTTGACGCTCAGCGACTGCACGCTGGCGAAGACGTGCGACCAACGCTCTGGGATCTCACCACTGTGTAGCGATTCGCCGAAGTTCGCCTCCACCAAGACGTCTTGGTACGTCCTCATCGACTGATCGAGGATTTCCTTGCGGTGAGCGACGAAGAGGAGCCGCAGGTCACGGCCGTGCTTCTTGCGTAGTTGTTTGTAGTCGAGCGCTGCCATCACGGTCTTGCCCGTGCCTGTGGCTGCCACCAGCAGGTTCCGGTGTCTGTCGTGCACCTCCCGCTCAACTTCGAGTCGCTCCAGCATGTCGCGCTGGTGGGGGTACGGTCGTACCTCCAGCCCTGACAAGGTGATTCCACGCTGAGTCGCGGACGTCGATGAGGTACCGCCCGCAATCGCCAGGGCTTCGCGAAGGCGTTCGCCATCGGCCTTAGGGTCGTACGTCTCGAAGGACGGGTCGCTCCAGTAGGCGTCGAAGGTGGCCTCGAACTTGCGCATCACGTCAGGCGTGGCCACCGAGGAGAGTCGGACGTTCCACTCCAGGCCATCGAGAAGCGCTGCCTTCGACAGGTTGGAGCTGCCCACGTATGCCGTGTCGTATCCGCTCTTACGGCGAAACAGCCACGCCTTGGCGTGCAGCCGCGTCGAGCGGGTCTCGTAGTTGACCTTGACCTGTGCGTTGAACTCTTCCACGAGCCGATCCAACGCGCGTCGCTCGGTTGCGCCGATGTAGGTCGTTGTGATGACCCGTATCGGTACCCCTCGTGCATGGGCTGCCTTGAGCGACTGCTCAATGATCCGTAGCCCATGCCACTTCACGAAGGCGCACAGCAGGTCCACGCGGTCGGCGGTAGCGAGTTCCGCGCGCAGTTCGAAGCCGAGGCTTGGATCTTCCGGCGAGTTGGTGATCAGAGCAGTATCGGATAGCGGGATACCCGGACGAACGGCGAAGACGCCGGGCGCCTCTTGCCGGGTGATCGCGAGGAGTTGGCGTGGTCCGTCGGCGACCAAGTCCACCCACTCCTTGGCGCCGTGCAGTGTGCTGAGGGACTCCAAGATGTGGTTGGCGGCGTAGACCCGTTCCTCTGCCGGAAGGTTCTGCAACACCTGCCGAACCGTCCCCCCGATGTGTCGCGCTAGGACGTGCGGCACAGATTCAGGCCCCACGAACTCGCTGATGGGGTGCCATCCGCGGCTGGCCAGCTCCTTCAACTGCTGCTCGAAGCGGAGCGTGATCAGCTGCTCGTACAGTCCATCGGCTGGGGTAGAGACGTCGGTGCGGCTCTCAGACACAGGCAGGCTCCCCGGTTGATCGTGTCGATCGACGAGGCTGTTCTATCAAGAGGCACTGACAGGTCCATGGGAGTGGCAAACGGCGTCTCATGTCGGACAGGGTCGGTCGCCCGTATGCGCGATGCCGATCTTCTTAGAGACGGAACTGATCGTATCGAGTTACGTTTTGAGTGTGCTCTTACGTGACTTGCTCATACGCATAGCGGAGACCTACGACCCCGAGGCCGGTACGGCTAGCGGTGTATCAGCCCAAGACCTCCTTCGGGAGGTCGCGAGGATGCCCGATCTGCCCTTGCCTCATGGCTTTGTCGCGTCGGGGTACGGAGGGAAGGGTTCTGCGAGCAGGACTCCCTGGATCGGAGTGTTCGGCGAGTCCATCAATACGCAGGCCCAGGAGGGTCTGTACCTCGCCTACATCTTCGACTCGACCCTGACCTCCGTGACCCTCACGTTGCAGCAGGGCGTCACAAAGCTTTCGGACACATACCCCAAGCTGGGCGACCGGCTGAGGGAACTGAAGCGGCGGGCACGGCACCTCAGGGCGGGTATGGAACCCGAGTTGGCCGCGCGTTGGGCTCACAAGCCGGTCTTCAGCTCCAAGCTCGAACGCCCCCGTGCCTACGAGGCCGCGAGCGTGGCAGCGCGACGGTACGAGATTGCGAGCATGCCAGCGGAGGAAGTCCTCGCAGAGGAGCTCCGTGTGGCATCTCTGCTTCTCCGCGACGCTGCCGCAAGCCATCGCGTCTGGCTCCAGCAGCCGTTGGTAAGCGAGCCCATTGTCTACGAGGGTGAGGGCCATCTCCCCCTCCCCGCCGATGACCCCCTCGACGGCTTTCGCCCGAACGACAGCAGCGACTACCACGTCCACATCAGGGGCGGCCGCCGGCGCAGGGAACGGCACCACGAAGAGCTCATCAAGGACTTCGGCCTTCACGTTGTCATGTGTGGGTATCAGCCGATCACGCTAGGCATGTATCCCAGGGACCTAGTCCTGCGTCGCCCCGCCGTGGATCAGCAGCGCTCCTGGCTTGTGGAGGGCAAGGCCGTCAAGAAGGGCAACGCGACCCAAGCCGTCCGTGAGGCCGTGGGGCAGCTGTACGAGTACAGCTACTACTGGCACCAGAAGCGCGGCGAGCCCAAGCCGCACCTTGTGGCCCTCTTCACGGAAGACATAGGGCACTACGCCGAGTACCTAGAGGAACACGGCATTGCGTCGATTTGGAGGGCTGAGGGCGGGGGTTGGGCGGGTTCTCCCACAGCCGCCTCGTGGGACCTGGCCGTAGGAGCCTGACCAGGCGACGTACGAACCCGGGCGACAAGTGGTTGCCGTAGAGGCCGCCCGCTTCCTGGCCAGTGTCGTGCCTCCCCGCCCCGCCTCAAGGGCGCTTCACTCCGCTGCGCTGCGTTCCGCGTCGGCTGGCGCCGATGGCCCTGCGGGCCACCCTTGACCCGGGCCGCTCCAGCACGGGAGAGAAGCGAGCGGGCGGCCCGGGGAAGTGGGGGCCAGGGTGGGGAGCGCAGCCGTGCGCTGCGCAGGTGCCCGGCGTGACGGGCGCGTCAGCGTTTCCGCGCACGCCGGGTCGGCTCGGCGGCGACCTGCCGGTGGTCCTGGTGTCCCTCGTCAGGTGAGGCGCGTGGCGCGGCCGGCCGCCGGATTGTCCCCGCCCCCGCGTCGGCTCTCAGGCCGTGCCGCCGTGGCATTCTCCGTACGAGCGGCCCGACCCACACCAGCAACCCGCCCCCTGCTGCGGCGGCCACGCCACCGCCCGTCCCCGCGCCGCCAGCGTCGTCGCGTATTGAGGGAGGAGGGTCGGGTCCGTCGGGGAGGAGAGCTCCGATGCGGCGAACGCCTCGTAGGACGGGACCGTGCCGGTGACGATGCCCAGGTTCGGGGTGCCGGAGGCGGACAGTTCGCGGAGGGCCGTCTCTATGGTCGCGAGATGTTCCTCGTGGGTCGGGTACTCCGATGCGAGGGCCGGGTACGCCTCCAGGAGTTCCGTGAGCTCGCCCGCCGGCCAGTGCAGGATCGCTACCGGGAAGGGGCGGGAGAGGGCCTCCCTGTACGCGCCCAGTTCTGCTCGGAGGCGGAGGATCTCCGCCTCCAGTTCCGCGGGGTTCTCCGAGCCCAGGGACCAGACCCGCTTGGGGTCGTGGAGTTCGTCCAGGGTGATCGGGAGGGAGTGAACCGTGTCCGCCAGGGCGTCCCACTCGTCGTGGGTCTTGCCGAGCATGCGGCGGACCCGGTGGCGGCCGAAGAGGAGGGGGTGCGTGGCGTAGGGGGGCTCCGCGACGTCCGTCAGGAGGCGGTGCACGGCCTCCGTGAACGTCTCGTGGGCCGCTTCCAGTTCGTCGTGGGACTCCAGGGACTCCGCGACGATCACCCAGGGGGCCGGGTCCGTGGGGGACGCCACCCGGACGCCATCGATGATCGCGCGGGCCTCGGCCTCGTGGCCGTACTCCCAGAGGTTCGAGGCCTTGAGCGCCCGTACCAGGTGGGGGTTCTCCAGGCCGTCCGGGGAGGACAGCAGGCGGTCGTAGAGCGAGGTCGCGGTGGGGCGGTCGCCGGAGAGTTCCAGGTGGGCCGCTGCCCGCAGCAGCAGGGCCTCGGCGTCCTCGGGATACAGGCCGGCGGTCCGCTCCAGGCGTGCCGCCTCGGCGGTGTGGTCGACGTTTTCGGCAGGCGTGTCGGGGCGCATGGGGGACACCGTACTGCCGGGAGGTGACGAGCGTGAGAGATGGGCAGGCCAGACCCGATATCGAGGGCGTCCAGGGGCTCGCGGGTTTCTCTCACGCTCCGCGCACCTCTAGAGCGTCACGCCGTCTATCTGGAGGGTTTGGACTGATTTTGCCGCGAATGGGACAGCTACCGACTTGCCGGACAGGCGGATGTCCGAGCGGGCCGTGTAGAGGTCGCCGCCGCCCGTCGTGACCGTGTTCCAGCGGGGGACCAGGCCGCCCGAGCCGCCCGTCACCGTCGAGAAGCGGGAGAGGTCGAAGGTGAGGGTCTGGGCCGACGTGGACGTGTTGACCGCCACGATCACCAGGCGGCGGGCCGCCGCGTCGTACGCCGCCACCGCGTAGTCCACGCCTGTGTCCAGGATCGTCATGCCGGGGCGGATGTGGCGGCTGAACTGGGCCATCACATAGTGCTTGGTCTGGACGGTGGTGGGCTGGAGGGTGTTGGCGTCGTAGGCGATCATCGCCCAGCCGCTCGACGGGTCCATGACCTGCCAGTAGCACCAGGCCGTGGGGTGCAGCCAGCGGAAGTCGAGGCAGAGGTTCGAGGCCATCGTCAGGCCCGTGCCGTCGCTGTCGCCCGTCTCGGAGTTCCACAGCTTCTTGCGGGAGGTGGTGACCACGTCCGCGTAGAGGAGGTCGCGGCGGCCGCCCGAGCCCTGGTAGCCGTGCACGTTGACTTGGGAGACCAGGCCCTTGGTGGTGGAGTTGAAGGACGACCAGGTGGAGCGGGCCGTGTCGTAGTTCGTCTCGTCCGAGGCCGCGATGCGCAGGCCCGTGAGGCCGCGCTTGTCCAACTCGCTGCGCATGTAGGGGAGTACGGCCGCCTGGACCGCCGGGTCCATGTGGCAGCCCTCCTGGGTGCCGGTCGCCGTCCACCAGGTGGAGGCCGGCTCGTTGAAGGGGTCGACCGTCGCGAAGTTCACGCCCCAGTTGTTCTTGGCGTACAGGGCGGTCGCCGCCAAGTGGCTGGCGTGCTGGCGGTAGTTCCAGGTCTGGAGGTTGTTGCCGCCGCCCGAAGCGCCCGAGGGGTTGTGGTTGCTGCACATCCACCACATCGGGGAGTTCGCGAACAGTTCGGTGATCGCGCCGCGCTGCGTGGCCTTCACCAGCATCGCGCGCTGGTTGGCGTCCGCCGTCCACTTCCACGCCGAGGACGTGGGGTCCTCGTTGTTCCAGTCCTGCCAGAAGCCCTCGATCTGCTTGAAGGCGGGGATGTTGGGGGACTTCACCATCGTCTCGCCGCCGACGCTGTTGGAGCTGCACGCGCCGAGGTTGTAGCGGGCGATGTTGAGGCCCAGGCCGGGCAGGGAGCGGCCGTTGTACGTGACGGACTTGGTGGTGAAGAACAGGTCGGCGAAGTCGTCCCGGGCGCCGAAGACGTTGGCCCACCAGGCGAGGGAGGTGCCCCAGCCCTCCCAGGTGCCGTACGTCGTCGACGGGTTGACGGCGATCGTTGCGTCCGCGTGCGCGGTGCCCGTCGCCAGGGCGCTGCCGAGGAACGTTCCGCCTGCTGCGGCCAGCAGACTTCTGCGTCGGATCACGGCTCCTCCGTAAGGGAGATGGGGGCGGGCGCCGGTCCCCGGCCCGGCGCACAGGGGTGCCCCCGTGGTTGGTGACGAGAAGCATCGGGTGTGGCGGGTGGGTTGTCGAGAGTTCTGACGAACCTTTCTCAAACCCGTGTACGAAGTAGCGGGCCCGGGTGGAAGGGTGGTCCTGTATAACGGACGACAGGCATACGCACGTACGAGGGGAGAGGCAGCCGTGAACCGGAGCTGGGCCACTCTGCGTCCCGCCCTCGCGCTGCTCTTCCTGCTCGTCGAGGTGGCGCTGCTCGACACCGGCAGCCTCACCGCCACCGTCGCGCTCGCCGCGACCGCCGCCGCCTCGTCCGCCCTCGCGCTCTGCGCCGTCATCGCCTCCCGCTGCGCGCCCACCGTGCCGCGCACGCGGGTGCGTACGGCCATCCGCGACCGGGACCGGCGTACGGCCTTCCTGCCCCAGCGCGATCCCGACGCCCGGGGGCGTACCCGGCCCCGGGCACCCGGTCACCCCCTCCGGGCGACCGTCGCGTAGGGGCGTATCCACACCAGGATGAGGGCGTAGCCACACCTGAGGTGACCCCGCGCGGGTCGTCATGCCGCCATGACCTGTTCCGGCACGACGAGACCCCCGGAGGGCTCACCCATGTCCGTCTTCGCCAACCTGGTCGAGCACCTTGCCGACCTGCTCCAGCCGCTGTTCGGCGCCTCGGCCGCCGCCGCGGCGATCGTCCTGTTCACCGCGCTCGTACGACTCCTCGTCCACCCCCTGTCCCGGGCCGCCGCGCGCGGCCAGAAGGCCCGCACCGCACTCCAGCCGAAGATCGCCGAGCTGCGGAAGAAGCACGGCAAGAACCCCGAGAAGCTCCAGAAGGCCGTGCTGGAGCTGCACGCCGAGGAGAAGGTGTCGCCGCTGGCCGGCTGCCTGCCCGGGATGCTCCAGATTCCCGCGTTCTTCCTGCTCTACCACCTGTTCTCCAGCGACACGATCGGCGGCGAGGCCAACGGGCTGCTCGGCCACCAGCTGTTCGCGGCGCCGCTCGGGGAGCGGTGGACGGACGCGCTCCAGGGCGGTGTCCTCAGCGGTGCGGGGCTTGTCTACGCCGGGCTGTTCGTGGTCGTCGGATGCGTCGCCGCGTTCAGCTACCGGCTCAGCAAGCGCATGACGGCCGCGAACCCGGCCGCCCAGGTCGGAGACGGCGAGCAGCTGCCCGGACTGGGGGCGGTGACCAGGGTGATGCCGTTCATGTCGTTCTTCACGCTGGTCACCGTGGCCGTCGTGCCGCTGGCCGCCGCGCTGTACGTCGTGACCAGCACGACGTGGAGTGTCGTCGAGCGGGCCGTGCTGTACAGGTGACAGTGCGGCCGGGGTCCAGTACGTGAACGGGGTATTGCGGAGTGCACTCTCAGCTTGGAGGATCGACCAGTCCTCCGATGGCTGCCCCGCCGCACCCGGGTCGCGCGCATCGGCCGGGCGCCCGCGATCGAGGGAGACTGATCATGAAGCTGCTGCGAGTCGGTACGGCGGGGGCGGAGCGGCCCGCGCTGCTCGACGCCGAGGGGATCCTGCGGGACCTGTCGGGTGTCGTCGCGGACATCGACGGCGCGCTGCTCGCCGACGAGGAGGCGCTCGGCCGGGTCCGGGCCGCCGCCGACGCCGGTGACTTGCCCGTCCTGGACGCCACCGGGCTGCGGGTCGGGCCGCCGCTGGCGCGGATCGGCAAGATCGTCTGCATCGGGCTGAACTACCACGACCACGCGCGCGAGACCGGCGCCGAGCCGCCCGCCGAGCCGGTCGTCTTCATGAAGGCCCCGGACACCGTGGTCGGGCCGAACGACACGGTCCTCGTGCCGCGGCGGGCCCTCAAGACCGACTGGGAGGTCGAGCTGGCCGTCGTCATCGGGCGTACGGCCCGGTACCTGGGGTCCGTGGAGGAGGGGCTGGCGCATGTCGCCGGGTACGCGGTGGCGCACGACGTGTCCGAGCGGGAGTTCCAGATCGAGCGGGGCGGGACCTGGGACAAGGGCAAGAACTGCGAGACGTTCAACCCGCTGGGTCCGTGGCTCGTGACGGCGGACGAGGTACGCGACCCGCAGGACCTGTCCCTGAGGCTCTGGGTCAACGGGGAGCTGAAACAGGACGGGACGACGGCCGAGCAGATCTTCTCGGTGGGTGAGGTCGTGCGGTACCTCAGCCAGTTCATGACGCTGTACCCGGGCGATGTGATCAACACCGGTACGCCGGCGGGCGTAGCGCTGGGAGCGCCCGAGCCGAAGCCGTTCCTGCGGAGCGGGGATGTCGTGGAGCTGGAGATCGAGGGGCTCGGGCGGCAGCGGCAGGAGTTCAAGGACGCGTAGGCGCTCCGCCGGGAAGGCCGGGGAACTGCGGTCCGTTTCCGGCTGCAGGCAGTCCGTGGCCGGTCGCGCAGTTCCCCGCGCCCCTTGGGGCGCTCACCTCACGCCAGTGCGGAAGCCAGGTCGCGCCACGCCTTCCTCGGCAGGGCGTCCCGCGGCGCACCGTCCAGGACTTGCAGGGCCACGTGGTCCGCGCCCGCCTCGAAGAACGCGTCGATCTTCGTGCGGATCGCCGCGTCGTCGCCCCAGGCGAACAGGGCGTCGACCAGACGGTCGCTGCCGCCGTCCAACAGATCGTCCTCGGTGAAGCCGTGCCGGAGGAAGTTGTTGGTGTAGTTCGGCAGGGGGAGGTAGATCTCCAGGAACTCGCGGGCGAGGGCGCGGGCGCGGTCCGGGTCCGTCTCCGGGACGACGCCCAGCTCCGGGGCGAGCAGCGGGGCCTCGCCCAGGAGCTCGCGGGCGTGCGCCGTGTGCTCCGGGGTGACCAGGTACGGGATCGAGCCCGCCGCCCGGTCGCGGGCCAGCCGGAGCGACTTCGGGCCCAGGGCGGCCAACAGGCGCCGGTCCGCCGGCACTCCGGCGGCGTCCAGGCCGTCGAGGTGCTCGACCAGCGCCGAGTAGGGGCGGGCGTACTGCTCCACCCGCTTGGCGTGGCTCACACCGAGGCCCAGCAGGAACCGGCCGGGGTGGGCCGACTCCAGCTCCCCGAAGGCCGTGGCGGCGGCGTCCGGTTCGTGCTGCCAGATGCTCTGGATGCTGGTGCCGACCGTGAGCTTCGAGGTCGCCTCGATCAGCGGGGCGGCGTTGGCGGCGGAGCTGTTGCCGCCCAGCCAGACGGCGCCGTAGCCGAGTTCCTCCAGTTCGGCGGCGGCCTCGGCGAGTTCGCCGCGCCGGTCCGGGTCCTCCGAGCGCAGGCCTACGCTCCAGATGCCGTACCGGCCGACGGTCTCCTTCAGGGGGGTGGTCATCGGTGGGGATCCCTCCGGTTGGGGCGCCGTGCTTGATCACGCGTACGCAGGTGCCAACCGGAGGGAGTCTCCGGTCATTCCGGGTGCGGGACCTGGAGGTCCTGGAACCGCTCCAGCGCCTCGACCACGAGCCGGTGGTCCTGGAGCTGCGGCAGCCCCGACACCGTCACCGCGCCGATCACGCCCACGCCCTCGACGGTGATCGGGAAGGAGCCGCCGTGGGCCGCGTAGGTGTCCGGGTCGAGGCGCGAGGACTCCTCGAAGGTGCTGCCCTTGGCGCGGAAGCGGGCGCCGACCAGGTAGGAGGCGGAGTGGTAGCGCTCGACCACCCGGCGCTTGCGGGCGATCCAGGCGTCGTTGTCCGGGGTGGAGCCGGGCAGCGCCGCGTGGAAGAGCTGCTGGCCGGCGCGGTGGATGTCGATGGCGACCGGAGCCTGCCGCTCCCGGGCCAGCTCGACCAGGAGCGAGCCGAGCGCCCAGGCGTCGTCGTACGTGAACTGGCGGAACACCAGCAGGCGTTCCTGCTTCTCCAGCTCCTCCAGGCTCGGGGTGAGCTCCGGGTGGAACTTCGGGGTGAGCCCCTGGCTGTGCGAGGGGTTGCTCTTCTGGGTCACAGGGTCACCGTCACCTTCTCGCGGGCCGAACGACGGGCGGCCTCCAGTACGTCCAGGGCGGCGGCCGCCTCCCGTGCGGTCACCGGGTTCGGGGCGCCCTCCAGCAGGGCCTTCGCCACGGCCGCATAGTAAGCGGGGTAGTCGCCGGGGAGTGTGGGTTCGGCGCGTCCGCCGCCGGTCACCGGGGACTCGCCGGAGCCCACGCGGCCCCACAGCGACTCGGGCTCCGCACCCCAGCCGGGGCCGGGGCGCAGGCCGTCCCGGAGCGCCGCCTCCTGGGGGTCGAGGCCGTACTTGACGTAACCGGCGGTCGAGCCCAGGACGCGGAAGCGGGGGCCGAGCTGGGCGGTCGTCGCGGAGACGTAGAGGTGGGAGCGGACGCCGCCGGTGTGCGTGATCGCGATGAACGTGTCGTCGTCGGTCTCGGCGCCCGGGCGGCGGATGTCCGTCTCCGCGTACACGGCGGCCGCCGGGCCGAAGAGGACCAGGGCCTGGTCGACGACATGGCTGCCGAGGTCGTAGAGCAGACCTCCGATCTCTGCGGGGTCGCCGGACTCCCGCCAGCCGCCCTTCGGCTTCGGACGCCACCGCTCGAAGCGGGACTCGAACCGCCACACGTCGCCCAACTCACCCTCGTTCAGCAGCTTGCGCAGGGTGAGGAAGTCGTTGTCCCAGCGGCGGTTCTGGAAGACGGAGAGGAGCAGTTCGCGCTCCTCGGCGAGGGCGGCGAGCTCGCGGGCCTCGGCCGCCGTGCCCGCGACGGGCTTGTCGACGACGACCGGCAGGCCGGCCTCCAGCGCGGTCCTCGCGAGCGGCACGTGCGTCTTGTTCGGGGACGCCACGACGATCAGGTCCAGCTCGGCGGCCCGGTCGAACAGCTCGTCCGGCGTGGCGGCGAGGCGGACGTCCGGGAACTCGGCACGGGCCTGTTGCTGCCGTTCCGGGTTCGAGGTGACCACCGTGTCGAGGGTGAGGCCCTCCGTGGCGGCGATCAGCGGGGCGTGGAAGACGGAGCCGGCGAGGCCGTAGCCGACGAGGCCGACGCGGAGGGGCGAGCCGGGGGCTGTGCCGAGGGGTGTGCCAGTCATGCCACCCACTTTCGCAACGCTGTTGCCAAAGTGCAAGCGCCGGGGACAATGGGGGGTGTGAAGAGGGCGGACGACCGTACGGGCGGAGTGGGCGGCATGCGCGGGACGGGAGGCGCGGGGGCGGCCGGCACGGCCGGGGTCGGGGCCGGGTCGGGAGTCGGCGCCGGGGGTGGCGGGGTCAATCTGCTCGCCCTGCGCAGCCACAACGCCGCGCTGGTGCTCGACCTGCTGCGGACGGCCGGGGACGAGGGCATCAGCCGCCTCGAACTCGCCGAGCGGACCGGCCTCACCCCGCAGGCCGTCAGCAAGATCACGGCACGGCTGCGGGAGGACGGCCTCGTGGCGGAGGCCGGCCGCCGGGCGTCCACCGGGGGCAAGCCGCGCACGGTGCTGCGGCTGGTGCCGGAGGCCGGGCACGCGGTCGGGGTCCATCTGGACCGGGACGAGGTGCGGGTCGTGCTCGTGGATCTGCGGGGGACCGTGGTGGGGGAGCGCCGGGCCGCGCTGGATCTGGGGGCGGGGGCGGAGGCCGTACTGGGAGCGGTGGGGGAGACGGTGGCGGGGGTGCTGCCGGGTGGGTTCGCGGGGGGCTTTGGGCTTGGGCTTGGGCTTGAAGGGGACGTGCGGCCGGGGGCGGCCGGGTTGGACGCGGACTCGCTGCCGGGGCCGGCCGGGTTTGGAGGGGTCCCGTTGCCGGGGTCGCCCGGGCTTGACGGCGGCTCCCGGCCGGGAGCCGCCGGGTTTGACGGAGGCTCGCTGCCGGGGCCGGCCGGGCTCGATCCATCCCTGCTCGGGGTCGGCGTCGCGTTGCCCGGGCCGCTCGATCATGTCCGGGGTGTGCTGCACCGGGTGACCGGATTCCCCGGGTGGGACGGCTTCCCGCTGCGGGAGGCGCTGGCCGGGCGGCTCGGCGTGCCGGTCGTGGTCGACAAGGACACCAACGCGGCGGCGCTGGGCCTGGCCGCCGGGGGCGAGGGGGGCTCCTTCGCGTACCTGCACCTCGGCACGGGACTGGGGGCCGGGTTGGTCATCGGCGGCAGCGTGCACCGCGGGGCCAGGACCGGGGCCGGGGAGTTCGGCCACCAGGTCATCCAGCTCGACGGCCCGCCCTGCACCTGCGGGGACCGGGGGTGCGTCGAGGCCCTGTGCCTCGGTGCCGTGGCGCGCGGAGATCTGGACGAGGCGGCGCGAGTGCTGGGAGCCGGAGCGGCGAACCTCGTCGGGCTGCTCGACATCGACGTCGTCCTGCTCGGCGGCCGTACGGTGGCGGCGGCGCCGGAGGCCTTCGTGGGCGGGGTCGGTGCGGTGCTGGAGGCCCGGGCCCGGCGAACGGGCCAGGACGCGGTGCCGGTGCGCGTCGCGCCCGGCGGGGACGGGGCCGTGGCGGTGGGGGCGGCGCAGTTGGTGCTGGGGCCGGTGTTCGGGCATGGGGGTGGGTGAGGTGCGGGGTGGTGGGGCGGATCGGGAGGTGTTGGGGGTGATGGCTGCGTCGGGGCGGGGCGGGGCGGTAGGGGCCGCTCGGCTCGTGCTCGGGGCGGCGGATTGCCCGGTGGCTTCGTTCCGCTGCTGGTGACCTACGCGGTCCTCACCGCGGTCGGTGCCGTCCTCGCGGGATGGGCCCACACCCGCGCGAAGACCCTGGGGCGCCGCTGAGGCCTGGGCCGCCGCCGGGCTCTGCCCGCCGTCCGGGTTCCGTCCGGCGCCGGGCCCTTTCCGCCGCCAGGCCCTGTCCGCCGATCGGGCCCCGTCCGGCGCCTAGCCTCGTCCGCCGACCAGGACCTGCCCGCCCACCGGGCCCTGCCCGGCGCCAGGCCCTGTCCGCCGATCGGGCCCCGTCCGACGCCAAGCCTCGTCAGCCGACCGGGACCTGCCCGCCCACCGGGCCCCGTCCGCCGCCAGGCCCTGTCCGCCGATCGGGCCCCGTCCGACGCCAAGCCTCGTTCGCCCACCGGGGCCTGCCCGCCCACCGGGACCTGCCCGCCCACCGGGCCCTGCCCGGCGCCAGGCCCCGTCCGACGCCAAGCCTCGTCCGCCGACCGGGACCTGCCCGCCCACCGGACCCTGCCCGCCCACCGGGCCCTGCCCGGCGCCAGGCCCCGTCCGACGCCAAGCCTCGTCCGCCGACCGGGACCTGCCCGCCCACCGGACCCTGCCCGCCCACCAGGCCCCGTCCGCCGCCAAACCCTGTCCGTCGACAGGGCCCTGTCCGCCGACCGGGCGGATCCGCGCCGCCGTTCGGGGCCCGTTCGCGTCAAAGTCGTCTCGCGAACCCCGCCGCTCGGAATGTCACATCATCATGCGAATCTGCACGCCCGCTCATCTCTGCCTGGCGGCGGCAGCGGCGGCCGCCGCCCTGCTCCCCGGTGCTCACCCGGCGCACGCGGACGCCCCCGCGCCCTCCTGTGCCGCGCCCGACGACCACACCTTCCCGCTCACCACCCGCATCCACGGCGGGCCGGACACCTACACGGCCGGGGGCGGGTTCGGGACCTGGTACGTCGACCTGACCAACACCACCGACCGGACCTGCACCGGGATCCACCCCGTGGTCGTGCTCATCGACGACAAGCGGGCCCTGGACCCCTCCCAGCCGCGCCTCGAGTTCTTCGAGGGCGAGCGGGCCCACCCCGTGCGGTTCGAGAAGACCGGCGAGGACGAACTCGTCGGGGCGTTCGCCGACGAGGAGGACCGGTTCGCCGGGTTCACCGTCGAGCCGGGCGGAACCGTCACCGTGAAGGTGCGGCTCACGCTCACCTCGGGCGCCGTGCCCAACGGCGTCACGGCCAACGCCGCGGTGGTGCAGCGGCACGACGACGACGGTGACTGGGTCGGGCAGTCGAACGACTACCGGTTCGGGATCGACGACGGTGAGGCGGGGACCGACACCGGCACGGACACGGACACCGACACCGGCACCGACACCGACACGGGGACGGAACCCCGCCCCGACTCCAGCGCCTCCGTCCCGCCCCGCGAGGACCGGTTCCCCTTCGCGGAGGAACTGGCCCGCACCGGAACCGGCACCCAGGTCGCCGCGGCGGCCGCGGCCCTGCTGCTCACCGGCGGGGTGCTGCTCGTCGCACGCCGCCGTCGCTGAGCAGGACGTCCCGCCAGTCGGGACGCCGCACACGGGCCATTCCGCAAGATCCCGCCACTGTCTAGGCTGGGTCGTACGCAGGACCGCGTACGGCAGGAGATCCCGCACATGGCAGACCGCAAGCCCATCGAGTCGTGGCTCACCGACATGGACGGTGTGCTCATCCACGAGGGCGTGCCGATCCCCGGCGCCGACGCCTTCCTGAAGAAGCTGCGCGAGTCCGGGAAGCCCTTCCTGGTCCTCACCAACAACTCGATGTACACCCCGCGCGACCTGCACGCCCGGCTGCGCCGCATGGGCCTGGAGGTGCCGATCGAGTCCATCTGGACCTCGGCCCTGGCCACCGCCCAGTTCCTGGACGACCAGCGGCCGGGCGGCTCGGCGTACGTCATCGGCGAGGCCGGGCTGACCACCGCGCTGCACGACATCGGCTACATCCTGACCGACCACGAGCCGGACTACGTCGTCCTCGGCGAGACCCGTACGTACTCCTTCACGGCCATGACGAAGGCGGTGCGGCTCATCCTCGGCGGCGCCCGGTTCATCTGCACCAACCCCGACGAGACGGGCCCCTCCACCGAGGGCCCGCTGCCCGCGACCGGCGCGGTGGCCGCGCTGATCACCCAGGCGACCGGCAAGAAGCCGTACTTCGCGGGCAAGCCGAACCCGCTGATGATGCGGACCGGGCTGAACGCCATCGGGGCGCACTCCGAGACCAGCGCGATGATCGGCGACCGCATGGACACCGACGTGCTGGCCGGCATGGAGGCCGGGATGCAGACGTTCCTGGTGCTCACCGGCCTGACCCGGCCCGAACAGGTCGAGGACTTCCCGTACCGGCCGTCACAGGTCGTGGACTCGATCGCGGACCTCGTCGACCGGGTCTGAACCCCGGGCGGCGGACCGCGTCGAACCGGTCCGAACCCCGGGCGGCGGCAGGCGAGGGCCCGAACCCGCCGTCGTCCCCCGCCGCCGAACCCACCGTCGTCCCCCGCCGCCGAACCCGCCACCAAACCCGTCGTCACCCGTCCGGAGCAGCCGCCGCTTCCCTGAGGATGCGGCGACCCACTGCGCGGGGGAGGCTCCAGGCATCTGGAGGTTCACGATGGGTTCCCTGAGAGTCACTGTCTGCACCGGAGTCCTGGCTGCCGTCGCCCTCGCCCCGGCGGCGTACGCGGCGGACGCGGGGAGCGTCTCGGTGACCCCGGCCGTCCCCGCCCCCGGCAGTGACATCACACTCCGCGTCACCGGCTGCGCGCAGCGGACGGCCGTCGCCGCCTCGGCGGCGTTCGTCGCTGACGCCCGGCTCACCGTCACCGGCGCACGCGAACTCACCGGCGAGAGCCGCGTCCGCTCCACGGCCGAGGCGGGTTCGTACGCCGTGCGGGTCACCTGCGGTGCCACGCGACAGACCGGCACCCTCACCGTCCGGGACGGCAAGGCGCGAGAGCCCGAGTCCGCGCAGCCGTCCGCGCAGGAGGCCGAACCGCCCGCGCGCGAGGCCGCACCGCTCCCGGTTCCCGGGGCCGGTGGTCAGCCACCCGCCCCTGGGATGGGCGGGCACCTGCCCGCACCGGGCGCCGCCCCCGGGATGGGCGGGCAGGTGCCCGCACCCGGCGCCGCCGGCGCAAGCGGCCGACTGCCCGCACCCGACGGTGGCGGCCAGCCGTCCGCTCCCGGTGTCGACGGGGAGCCGTCCGCTCCCGGCGTAGACGACGACGCCCCCCTCTCGCACCGGCCCAGCGCCCCGGCTTCACCCGTCGCCCCGGTCCAGGCGGGCGGTGGCGGTGCCGCCGAGCTCGTCGCCGCCGAGGAGCGCGGCGCCGGTCCCGGTACGGCGCAGGGGGTGACCGGGCTGGTGCTCGCCGGCGTGGCCGCGGTGGTCGTCGCGCTGCGCGGTCTCCGCCGGGGCCGCGGAACGGACTGACGATGCACGATCACGATCACGTACAGAGGCGCTTCTCGGGCACCGGCAGGCTGCTGACCGGCATGGCCTGGGTCGTGCTGCTGCTCGGGCTGTGGCTGTGGGGCCGCGAGGTCACCGAGATGCGGCACGGCATCTCGGCCCCCGCCACGGGCGACATGGCGGCGGCCGGACGGCCCCCCGACATCAAGCTGCCGCCCGAGCACCGACCGCTGGGCGACGCGCTGCCGCAGCGCGTCGACATCCCCGGGCTCGGCGTCCAGGCCCCGGTGGTGGCACGCGGCCTCGACGCACGCGGGGCGCCCGATCCACCGCCGTACGACCAGCCGGACGTGGTCGGCTGGTACTCCGGCGGGGTCGCGCCCGGGGCACCCGGCACCGCGCTGATGGTCGGTCACGTCGACACCGACACCCGGCCCGCCGTGTTCTACAAGGTCAGTGCCATGCGGCCCGGCCAGACGATCCGGGTGATCCGGGCCGACGCCAAGGTCGCCGAGTTCACCGTCGAGTCCGTCCAGGTCCTCACCCGCGACCGCTTCGACGCCCACCAGGCGTACGGCCCCCGCGAGTCGGGGCGGGCCGAACTGCGGCTGGTCACCTGCGGCGGCAGCTTCGACCGCACGACCCGCGGCTACACGGCGAACGTGGTCGTCTCGGCGTACCTGACGGGAACCGGCCTCTGAGGTCCGAGGGCGGTGCGGCCCGGCGCCGCCACCCAACCCGGTCGACGACCCGCTCCCCCTGAGGCCGCCGACCGGGCCGGTCCTCCACCGCGCGCACGGGCTGCGGGAGTAGCCCGGCGAGCTGCGCGGGAGGCCACGGAGTCACGGTGGGTGAATCTCTGGCCGGAGGCCGGGCATGTGCTGAGAAGACTCCAGGACCGAAGGGCCACCCCGGCCCAGACGTTGGATAACACCAAGTCCCGATACGGTGGCGCTGCGTCATCCACGCAGGTGGGGTTCGCCTCGTGGGTGTCGCGGGACGTATGTCAGGATTGAGACTTGTAACGCTGCACCCAAGGGGGAGTTGGATGTACGGCAGCAGGGGGGCGGGGGTGTTCGCCGGGAGGCGGATGTCCGCAGCGGTGCTGGGGGCGGCACTGCTGGTGACGGGGTGTTCCTCCTCCGACGGAGGAGACGGATCGGACAAGGGCGCCGACGCGGGCGCCGGGATCACCCAACAGCCCAAGGAAAAGGCCCCGTTCTGGGTCAATCCGGACGGAACTGCGGCGCGGCAGGTCGCCGCCCTGGAGAAGTCCGGCAAGAAGCAGGACGCCGAGCAGATCCGCAAGATCGCCGAGCAGCCGGTCGCCGAGTGGGTCGGCCCGGACAATCCGCAGGAGCAGACGCAGGGCTTCACCGAGGCAGCCGACAAGGCCGGCCGTACGGCCCTGCTCGTCCTCTACAACATCCCGCACCGCGACTGCGGCCAGTACTCGCAGGGCGGCGCCGCCGACGGCAACGCCTACCGAGAGTGGCTCGACGGCGTCGCCGCGGGCATCGGCGACCGGGCCGCCACGATCGTCCTGGAGCCGGACGCCCTGCTGCACCTGGTCGACGGCTGCACCCCGGAGCAGTTCCACGAGGAGCGTTACGACCTCCTCAAGGGCGCCGTCACCAAGCTGAAGTCCCTGAAGAACACGAAGGTCTACCTGGACGCGGGCAACGCCGGCTGGCAGCACCCCGACCAGATCTTCGAGTCCCTGAACCGCGCGGGCATCGCGCAGGCCGACGGCTTCTCGGTGAACGTCTCCAACTTCTACTCCACCAAGGACTCCATCGCCTACGGCAAGCAGCTCTCCACCAAGGTGGGCGGCAAGCACTTCGTCATCGACACCAGCCGCAACGGCGAAGGCCCCTACGGCGCCGGCAACCCCGACGAGCGCTGGTGCAATCCGCCGGGCCGCTCCCTGGGCGAGACCCCGACGACGAAGACGGCGGACCCGCTGGTCGACGCCTATCTGTGGGTGAAGCGTCCGGGCGAGTCGGACGGCGAGTGCAAGGGCGGGCCGAAGGCGGGCCAGTGGTGGGCGGACTACGCTCTGAAGCTGGCGAAGGCCACCGGCTGACGGACCGGCCCGCAGAAGCCGACCGGCGCATACGAAAGGGGCGCTCTCCTCGCGGAGAGCGCCCCTTGCCGTCTTCTTCCACGCCTGCTTCTACGGCACCTTGACCCACTGCGCCTTGCTCGGGGTCCCGTCGGCGTCCGTCACGAACATCATGTACCAGCCCGCCTGGACCAGGTTCCGGTTCTCCGGCACGGTCACCGTCAGCTTGTCGCCGGACGCCTTGAAGTCCAGGGCGATCGACCGCTGGTCGACGTCCGTGACGTGCGTGGCGGCGCTCGGCCGGATCAGCCGGACCTTCTTGACCCGGGAGGCGTCCGAGGAGGTGAACGTCCCCGTGCCGCCGCGCTCGATGGTCTGCGGCCCGCCCGACAGCGAAGGCTGGTCCCCGTCGCCGTACAGGTAGGGCGGCGTGTAGATCTCGATGCGCTGCTCGAACTCGCCCGGCTTGGTGTTGGCCTTGTCGGCGTAGAGCGAGTCGGAGCCGAAGAACATCACGCGGCCGTCGGGCAGCAGGATCGAACCGGAGTGGTAGTTGCGGCCCACGAGCGGGTCGGCGACGCGCTTGAGCTCGTTCTTCTCCGTGTCGTAGAGCCGCGCCTCGAGGATGTTGGAGTCGCCGCGGCCGCGGTAGTCCTCCGAACCGCCGGAGATCAGCACGCTGTCGTCGGGCAGGACCGAGGCGCTCGGGTAGCGCGTGCCCTTGTCCAGGGACGGGCCGTCCTCGAAGCTCGGGTTCGGCTTCTTCAGGTCGACGATCCGGGTCTTCTCGCTGGACTTCTCGGACTCGCCGACGCCGCCGCCGCCGACCACCATGTACTTCTCGTTCTGCGCCGGAGGCAGCAGCACCGTGCCGGACGTCTCCATCAGTGTGGGGTCGCTCAGGCCCGGGATCTTCGAGAACTTGTTGGTGTCGACGTCCCACACGCCCGGCTCACGGCCCACGTTGTCCGGCCCGTAGCCCGCGTTGGACCCCGAGTAGAAGATCTTGCCGTTCTGCATGAGGAACAGCGCCGGGTAGGTCGGGAACTGCCGGACCTTGCCGGTGTAGGTCCACTTCTTGGTCTTCGGGTCGAACACCTCGTTCTTGCCGGGGACCAGCTGGCCGATGTCGTCGAGGCCGGAGACGCTGAGGATCTTCCCGTCGCTCAGGGTGGTGAGCGTCGGGTACCAGCGGGCCTCCTTCATCGGGTCGACCTTGATGTACTTCTCGGCTACGGGATCGAACTCGAAGGCGTCACGGATGCCCTGGAAGTCCTTCTTGTCCAGGGCGAGCTTCTGCGCGATGCCGTAGGTGTTCTTGGCGGCGGAGCCCTTCAGGCCGTGCACGCGGTAGTTGTCCTGCGTGCCCGTCTCGTACTTCTTGCCCCGCTTCTGCGCCTCGACGTAGATCCGGCCGAGACCGGGGTCGTTGCGCAGGAACTTGCCGGTCGCCTTGTCGAAGACCTTCTTGGCGCGCGGCACGAGCACCGGGTCCTTGGAGACGAAGGTCTTGCCGTTCTTCTTGCCGGTGAACGTGGTGCCCGCGGGCAGGGTGATCGGCGCGTCCGGGTTCTCGTTGTGGACGATCATCAGGCCGCCGGCCTTGGTGACGTCACCCTGGAGCTTCTCGTAGCGCTTGGTGCCGCCGGCGATCAGCAGATTGCCGTTGGCGAGCTGGGTGTGGCCGGTGCAGAACAGGTCGGCCGGTGTGGGGACCTTCTTGATGGTGCCCTTGAGCGGGTCCCAGATCCGGGTGTCGAACTTCTTCGCGTCGAAGTTGTCCTGGTTGTTGCCCGACCCCGCGACGAGCAGCACCTTGCCGGTGCGCAGCAGCGCCGCGTGGATGGTGTTCTGCCGGTACTCCTCGGGGAAATCGACGATCTCCCACTTGCCGTTCGCGGCCTTGTACTCCGGCTTGTTGATCTTGTACTGGTGGTATTTCTCGGTGCTGAAGCGGTAGAGCCACGGCCCGTTCATCCCGGCCAGCGCGAGTACCACCGCCGTGCCGATCGCGAGTCGACGGGCCCGGCGGCGGCCTGCACGGTCGTTCATTCCTTACGTCCCCCAAGTCCACCAAGGGCGATCTGCATGGTCTGGTCGGATCCCCCGACCTCCCCGTGTGCGCCCGGGGTCGCGGCCCAAGTGGGCTTCTGCTGCGGGGTGTGCCCGGTCGGCTGCTGCGGGATGGGCAGCGGCTGGGTCCGGGGAGCTCCCCCAGGGTCCTGCGGCCCGCCCTCGGCGGGGGCGGCGGGCTTCTTCGCGTCCTGCCGCAGCTGCCAGCGCCAGGCGAACACCGGCGAGGCGGTGATCAGCAGCGCGA
This sequence comes from Streptomyces massasporeus, assembly GCF_014648995.1. Classification (GTDB taxonomy): domain Bacteria; phylum Actinomycetota; class Actinomycetes; order Streptomycetales; family Streptomycetaceae; genus Streptomyces; species Streptomyces massasporeus. The sequence goes on from NZ_BMSE01000002.1 coordinate 198,915, forward strand.
ACGTCGCCCAGATGATCATCGCGGGGTGGGAGTGGCCGAAGACGAAGCCGGCGGTGATCGAGGCGCCGAAGATCGCGACGAAGTACCAGTGGTAGCGGAACGTGGCGAACCAGCGGTCCGGGCTGGCCGAGTCGCCCTTGGGCGTGACCACGAACTTGCTCTTGCGCCGCAGCATGGAGTCGATCAGCGCCTTCGCGTACAGCGGCGCCGACAGCGCGGACATCACCATGCCGGCCACACCGCCGGAGCCCTCCGGCTCGTGCGGCGAGACGTTGTGCCGGCGGTTCCAGACGTACAGGCCGATCTGCAGGGCGGAGGCGTTGCCGTAGAGCATCAGCCAGACCGCCGGGTCGATGTTCACACCCGAGGCACCCAGACCCAGGAACAGGCAGCAGCTCAGCGCCGCCAGGATCCAGTTGAGGGCCGACATCGGGTAGAAGATGATCATCATCGTGTAGTTGAAGAGCTTGCTCGGCGGCAGCGAGTACCAGCCCTTCCAGTACTGCCCGATGATCGTCTCGTACGTCCCTCGCGACCAGCGCATCTGCTGGGTGAAGAAGTCCGTCCAGGCGCTGGGGCCCTCACCGACCGCGAGCACGTCCGGCGTGTACACCGAGCGCCACTTCCGCCCCGTCGCCGGGTTCTTGTGGCGGTGCATCTCGAAGCCGGTCGCCATGTCCTCGGTGATCGAGTCGTACAGACCGCCGATCTGCTTCAGCGCCCTGATGCGCACGGCGTTGGAGGTGCCGACGAACATCGGGGAGCCGTAGCGGTTGCCGGCGCGCTGGATCAGCGCGTGGAAGAGGAACTGCTGCGACTCGGCGGCCTTGGTGATGGGGTTGTCGTAGTTGCCGTAGACCTGCGGGCCGATGACGAAGCCGACGTCCGGGTCGCGGAAGAAGCCGAGCATCCGCTCCAGGTAGTTGGGCAGCGGCACGTGATCGGTGTCGACCGAGGCGAAGAAGTCGTAGTTGTCGCCGTGCGCCTCGAGCCAGGCGTTGTAGTTGCCGTGCTTGGTCTTGGCGCGGTGCGGACCCTTGGCCTGGTTCCACTTCGCGACGCCCTTGCGGGAGAAGTGGTGCACGCCGAGGCGCTCGCAGACCGCCTTCACGTCGGGGTCGTCGCCCTCGTCGAGCAGCCACACGTGCATCAGGCCCCGGTGGCGGATCTTCACCGCCGCCTCCAGGGTCTTCGTCACCATCTCCAGCGGCTCCTTGCCGGGCACGAAGGAGGTGAGGAAGGCCACTCTGGTGCCGGTCTCGGGCACCACCGGGATCGGGTCGCGGGCCACCAGCGTGGCGTGCGCGTTCGACAGCACGTTCATGCAGCGGAAGAACTCGATCAGACCGATCGAGACGAGCATCACCATGTCGAGCGCGGGCAGCCAGTCGAAGGCCGGGTAGTCGCGCTCGGTCCAGTGCTCGGGCTGGAGCAGCCAGAACAGCAGCACCAGCGACAGCACCGGGGCGGCGGCCAGCATCAGGGCGACGCGGATGCGGTGCGGTTCCTGCGAGATGAGCGAGCGGTACTGCACCTTGTACGGCTTGCTCGGATCCGGCTGGGTGAGGGGACCCGCGAGCCGGCTGTAGTGCTCGTAGTCGTATCTCGGCAGCGTCTTCTTGATCCGTCGGAACGTCCCCGTGGTGCTCATCCGGTGCGATGGCACCCTGAGCTGGGTGGTCTGGGACGGGTCGTGGTCCTGCCGGGCACCCGTGGGCCTCGACGTCATGAGTCATCCCCCCACACGCGGACAACCGCGTGTTTCGTAGCTTCTTACCGTCTGCTCCAGGTCCCCCTCGACCTTCACAGACGTATCAGTGGTGGATCGCAGTCACCACGTCATCCACACCCTATAGACACGGCAACGCGACCTTCCGGTTGCATGATGCCCCCCTTGGCATCGGTTCATGAACAGGGCCCCTACCCCCGCCCACGCCGCAACCGGTCCCGAATCCCCCCAACTGCCGCGAACGCGCAGCACCTTGTACAACCAGAAAACCAGGGTTCTACGGCGTTCATCATGATCGCAAGATGCGAAACATGGTGGTTACCGGTCAAACGCGTTCATTGTGGCGGGTGTGGGGACCCTGTGGAGCCGTTGTGGACAGGCGGGCGCGGATGTTGCCGAAGTGCTCTCTTATGGCCTCCTCCGCCCGCATCGAATCCCCGGACCGCACCGCGTCGAGGATCTCCCGGTGCTGCCGGCAGGTCACCATCGGGTCCTGCGGCTCGCCCCCGAGGTCCGTTCGCACCCGGTGGAAGGCGTCCCAGAACGCCTCCAGGACCTCGCACAGCAGCACGTTGTCCAGCCCCCGGTAGAGGGTGGCGTGGAAGGCCCGGTCGGTCTCGGCGAGGCCGGCTCCCTGCGCGGCCTGCTCTTCCATACGGTCGACGAGCGCATCCAGTTCAACCAGGTCCGCTTCCGGTATCCGGCCGGCGAGCCGGGACACGAGCCCCGTCTCCACCGCCTCCCTCAGCTCCAGCAGCTGGAGCAGGGAGTCCTCGCCCCGGCAGTGCCCGGCGACCGTGCGGAAGGCGAGGCCCTCGATCATCGGGGCCAGGGACATCGGGCCGACGTAGGTGCCGAAGCCGTGCCGGATCTCCACGATGCCCATCGCCTGGAGCGCCTTCAGCGCCTCCCGCACCGAGTTCCGGCTCGCGCCGAGGTACTCCATCAGCTCGGGCTCGGTCGGCAGCGGGGCCCCGGAGGCCAGCCGGCGGTCGATGATGAGCTTCTTGATCCGCTCCTGTAGGTCACGCGCTGCCATGGCGAGAGGGTATCCGGCCAATCGCGCGGTGGGCCGGGTTCCGGCCAGAGAGAGGTCCGGCCAGGTATCAGCTCAGGAGTCGGACTCATGAGGGAGCGCAAGAAGGCCCCTCGCTTCCGCGAGAGGCCTTCCGGTCTGTGCGCCGCCAGGGACTCGAACCCCGGACCCGCTGATTAAGAGTCAGCTGCTCTAACCAACTGAGCTAGCGGCGCCTGCTGACGTCGTAACTCTACAGGACGTCCGGAGGTGCTCCGGACCACCTGCCCGGGCCCGGGAGAGGGGCCCATAGGGCGGCCGTGTACATCATTCGGACCGTCAGCATGCGCGTGCGGAAGACAGTTGCGAAACTGACGACGCGCGCCCGCTGCACGGGCGCCGCATTTTCCGCCGGAAGTGTGAGGGGAATCGCATGGAGTCTCCGGTATTCGAGGAAATCGACCCCGCGAGCGACTGCGACTGCCCCGGCTGCGTCCACTGGCGCCGCGCCCTGCCGCATTCCTGGGCGGGCCGGGCCGGCGCCCACCCGGCCGCGCATCGGGCTCTCGCCCTGGCCGCCGTCGCCTCGGCCGCGCTCGGCGCGGGTCACGCCGTCCCGGCCGCCGCCGCCCCGCACGCACCCCACCGACCGGGCATCCCCGCAGGTGACGAGCCCGACACCCCCCAGGGCGCCCCGGCCCCGCTGCACGGCCCCGAAGGCCGTCCGGCCAAGCCCTCGGTCGCCCCCAAGCCCACCGCCATCACCCGCACGGAGATCATCAACCGGGCCAAGATCTGGGTCGCCGCGAAGGTGCCCTACAGCATGAGTGCCTATTGGTCCGACGGTTACCGGCAGGACTGCTCCGGCTATGTCTCGATGGCCTGGAAGCTGCCCGGAAACGAATGGACGGGCAGCCTCGCGCAGTACGGGGAGAAGATTTCCAAGGAGGAACTCCAGCCGGGCGACATTCTGCTGTTCCACAATGCGTCCGACCCCGAGCAAGGCTCGCACGTCACCATTTTCGGCGGCTGGACGGACGCCTCGCACACCTCCTACACCGCCTACGAGCAGACTCGCCCGCACACCCGCCGGCAGTCGACCCCGTATGCCTATTGGAACAACTCCGACCGGTACGTGCCCTACCGCTACAAGGGCGTCACCCCGGAGGAGTCGGTCCCCGGCAAGGACGGCGGCCAGCCGGGCGCCCCGGCCGCCACGCCGTATCCGGGAGCGGCGTATTTCGGCCCCGGCGCGAACAACAAGTACGTCACGCAGCTCGGCCGCATGCTCGTCGCGCGCGGGGCCGGCGGCTCCTACGCGTCGGGCCCCGCGCCGCGCTGGACCGACGCCGACCGGCGGGCGACCCGGGCGTTCCAGACGGCGCAGGGCTGGACGGGCGCGGAGGCCGACGGGCTGCCCGGCCCGCACACCTGGGAGCTGCTGGTCACCGGCAAGGGCAAGGAGGTGAAGGACGGGGCGGTCGGCCCGCCGCCCGCCTCCCACGGCGTCCCCGGCTACCCGGGGCGGGCGATGTTCCGCCCCGGCGCGAACAACACCTACGTCACCCAGCTCGGCAAGCGGCTCGTACGGAAGGGGTTCGGCAGGTTCTACCGGGTCGGGCCGGGGCCGATCTGGAGCGAGGCGGACCGGCGGGCCGTCGAGGCCTTCCAGCGCACCCAGGGCTGGCGGGGCGGCGCGGCGGACGGCTACCCGGGGCCGGAGACCTGGCGGCGCCTCTTCTCGTAGACCCCTCGGTCCGCCCTCGCCCTTCCGGGCGGTCCCCCACCGACCACTGTTGTGACGCATCTGGCGCGGAGGCTGGAGGCACGCATGAGTACGACCACTTCCCACCCGTCCGAGCCCGACGGACCGGCCGACGGACCGGTCCGGCCCGCCCGGCTCATCCAGAACGAGGCCACCACCGAGATCCCCGTCCACCTGCTGTTCCGCGACGACCCCGATCCGGCGCCGGTGCCGCTGAAGCCGGCGGTCGTGGGCCGAAGGCAGGGCACGGGGGAGCAACCGCGCCTGCGGCGCCCGGCGGTCGGCGCCCCGAAGCGCCCGGTGCCGCAGGTCGATCCCGACCTGGCGGAGCGGCCCGCGCGGGTGCTGCCCGGCGCGGTGGGCGTACTGGCCGGAGCCTGTGGCGCCGCCGGGTGCGTGGCGACCTCCTGGTGGGCCGGGGTGCTCCCGCCGCTCGCGGTGGAGGCGCTGCGGCTGCCCGGGTACACCGGGGCCGGGCTCGGGCTCGCGCAGTGGGCGGCGTACGCCGGGGCCGGGGCGCTCGGGCTGTTCGGGCTCGGCGGGCTCGCCCGGGGCCGTGCCGGGCGGGCCTGGGTGCTGGACCTGTTCGGCCGTTACCGGGGGACCGTCCGGCGCTCCGGCCTGCTGTGGGTGAATCCGCTGCTGCTGCGCCGCCGGGTGGACGTGCGGCTGCGGCACTGGCGCAGCGAGCCCGTGCCCGCGGCCGACGGGAGCGGGGTCGCGCTGCGGGTGGTCGTCCTGGTGGTGTGGCGGGTGCGGGACACGGCCCGGGCCATGCTGGGCGTCGAGGACCACGAGGCGTATCTGCGCGAGTGCGTCGAGGCGGGGCTGGCCCGGGTACCGGTGGCGATGCCGGGCGGGCCGAGGGGAGCCGGGGACGCGGCGGGCGAGGCGCTGACCCGGCTGGTGGCGGCGGACGCGGCCCCGGTCGGTCTGGAGGTGTTCTCCGTGCAGCCGGTGCGCGTGGAGTACGCCCCCGAGGTCGCCGCCGCGATGCACCGCCGCCGGATCGCCGCGCTGGACGCCCAGCACCGGGCGAGCGTGCTCACCTCGGTCGTGGACTCGGTGGAGGACACGGTGACCCGGCTGACCATGCGGGGCCTGGTGGAACTCGACGACTACGAGCGCAAGGTACTGGTGAAGGACTTGACGGTGGCGTTCTGCGCCGGACGGGGCGAAACAGCTCCGTGATTGGTATGGACATGTTCAACAACCGCCCATAATCTCGAACTTGGTCTAGACCTACACGCACGGCTCACCGAACTTCCCCCACGTTCTCCAGGAGCGGCAGCATGCGTACAAGGACCAAGTTGTCCGCAGCCGCGGTGGGACTGGCCACGACCGGAGCCCTCGTGCTCTCCTCCGGCGGTGCCAGCGGCCACGGCTACACCGACCTCCCCATCAGCCGGCAGAAGCTCTGCCAGAACGGCACCGTGACCAACTGCGGCTCGATCCAGTGGGAGCCGCAGAGCGTCGAGGGCCCGAAGGGCTTCCCGGGCTCCGGCCCGGCCGACGGGCAGATATGCAACGCCGGGCTCGGCCACTTCAGCCAGCTCAGCGCACCGCGCACCCCCTCCGGCGGCGCCTGGCCCGCCACGAAGGTGACGGGCGGCCAGAACTACACGTTCCGCTGGCAGTTCACGGCCATGCACGCCACGACCGACTTCAAGTACTACGTCACCAAGCCCGGCTGGAACCAGAACCACAACCTGGCCCGGTCCGACCTCAACCTCACACCGTTCTTCACGGTGCCGTACAACGGGCAGCGCCCGCCCTCCACGCTCTCCCACAGCGGCAGGCTGCCGACCGGGCTGAGCGGGCGTCATGTCATCGTGGCCGTATGGACGATCGCCGACACGGCCAACGCGTTCTACGCCTGCTCGGACGTGACCTTCTGAACCTCTGAGGTTCTCTTGAGTCACCGGTGCGGCCGGGGTGGGTAGGTTCCTCCCACGCCGGCCGCTCGGGTCCGGCGCATCGACCTCGGGGGATGCGCGATGGACGTGATCTTCTACGTCGTGCCCGGCCTGATCATGGTCCTGGCCCTCTTCATGGCCCACCGCGTCGTGCGGCGCTGGCTGCAGATCCGGGGCGCCTGGAACAGCGGCCTGACGGCCGAGGGCCGCTGTCTGCGGACCTTCACCACGGTCGGCGGCGGCCACGGCGACACCTCGGTCCGCACCACCCTGCACCACGTCTACGAGTTCATCGCACACGACGGCCGGGTCATCCGCTTCGAGGAGGACGGCGGCCCCGCGACGACCGTCGAGGGCGACTACGTCACGGTCTACTACACCGACGGCCGCCAGGTCGTGGCCACGGCCGAGGCGCCCAGCCGGGCCAGGCAGGCGGTGAGCGCCCTCGGCATCCTGGCGTTCCTCGGCGTGATCGTCGTCTTCTGCGCCGGCTTCGTCACCACGTACAGCCAGACCTTCGGCCCGTACGGCGACTTCGTCTTCAGCGTCGACAGCCAGACGTCCGTGACGCCGTGAACCGTGACGCCGTGGCCCGTGACGCCGTGGCCCGTGGTGCCGTGACCCTCCACATCTGACGATACGTCAACTACCGTGCGCACCCATGGACTCACGGGCGAGCACGGTCGCGGAACTCATCGCCGCCCGCTGGGGCGACCACCGCCCCGGCCTGCGCTGCGAGGACCGGACGATGACGCACCACGAGGTGGCGGCGGGCGCCGCGGCCCGCGCGGCGCTCCTCACCGATCTCCTCCCGCCGACCGCCGAACCCCACCTCGGCGTGCTGCTCGACAACACCCCCGAGTTCCCGCTCTGGCTCGCCGCGGCATCCCTGGCCGGGGCCGCGGTCGCCGGGGTCAACCCCACCCGGCGCGGCGCCGAACTCGCCCGCGACATCCTCCACACCGAGTGCCGCGTCCTGATCACCGAGCGGACCCACCTGCCGCTTCTGGAGGGCCTGGACCTGCGGGGCGTGCGCCTGCTGGTGACGGACACGGCGGAGTACACCGGGCTCCTCACCCGCTACGCGGACGCCCGCCCGGACCCCTCCCGCGCCACCCCGCGCGACCGCTTCCTGCTCTACTTCACCTCCGGCTCGACGGGCACCCCCAAGGCCGCGCTCTGCTCCCAGGGCCGCCTGGCCGCCGCCGGGCACTCCCTGGCGGACCAGTTCTCCCTGAGCCCCGACGACGTCCATTACGTCTGCATGCCGATGTTCCACGGCAACGCGGTGATCGCCGACTGGGCACCCGCGCTGGTGACCGGTGCGACGGTGGCGCTGCGCCGCCGCTTCTCGGCGTCCGGGTTCCTGCCGGACGTGTGCCGGTACGGGGCGACGTACTTCACGTACGTGGGCCGGGCGATCCAGTACGTCCTCGCGACCGCGCAGCGAGGGGACGACCGGGACAATCCCTTGCGCCTGGGCTTCGGCACGGAGGCGGGAGCGGTGGACGCGGCGGCATTCGAGCGGCGGTTCGGGGTGCGGCTGGTGGAGGGCTACGGCTCCTCGGAGGGCGGGGCGGCGATCCCGTGGTCGCCGGGCACCCCGCCCGGCGCGGTCGGCCGGGCGGCGGCCGGGCTCGTCGTCCTCGACCAGGAGACCCGCGAGGAGTGCCCGGCGGGCGTCTTCGACGGGGCGGGGCGGCTGCTCAACGGGGACGAGGCGATCGGCGAACTGGTCAACCGCGGCCCCAGCCCCTTCGAGGGCTACTGGCGCAATCCCCGGGCGGAGGCGGAACGCCGCGGGTGGGGGTCCTCCCGCTCGAGCGAAGCCGCGGGTGGGGGAGGCTGGTACTGGACGGGCGACCTCTTCTACCGCGACACCGACGGCTACCTCTACTTCGCCGGACGCACCGACGACCGCCTCCGCGTGGACGGGGAGAACCTGGCGGCCGCGATGATCGAGAACATCCTGGCCCGCTACGAGGGCGCCGAGGCGGTGTGCGTGTACGCCGTACCGGACCCGGTCACCGGCGACCAGGTCATGGCCACGCTCGCCGGCACCTTCGACCCGCTGTCCTTCGCGGAGTTCCTGCTCGCCCAGCCGGACCTCGGGACCAAGATGGCGCCCCGGTTCGTGCGGGTGGTGGAGCGGATGCCGGTGACGGCCACCCACAAGATCCGCCGGGCGGAGCTGCGCAGGGAGGGCCTCTGCGGCCCGGACCCGGTGTGGTGGCGGAGGCCGGGGGAGTGCACGTACCGCAGGCTGACCGACGGCGACCTCGAAAACGCTGAGGGGCCTCTCGCTCCCACGAGAGGCCCCTCATCCGTGCGCCGCCAGGGACTCGAACCCCGGACCCGCTGATTAAGAGTCAGCTGCTCTAACCAACTGAGCTAGCGGCGCATGACTCTCGCCAGCCATCGGAACCGTGTTCCGCGGCGGGCGACGGAGAAAATACTACCCAATGCCGAGGGGTGCTCCGGACCACCCGGGCGAGGGCCGGGGCGACGCCACGGAGATCCGGCAGAAGGACCTAGATCGCCATGGAGAGCAGCACCGGGGCCGCGTGGCGGTTGAGGGCGTCCGCGGCCTGGCGCAGGCGGTGGGCGTGCTCGAGCGGGAGGGACAGGGCGAGGCAGCCGACGGAGGAGCCGGCCGTGATCGGGACGGCCGCGCAGACCGTGCCGACGGCGTACTCCTGGAGGTCCAGGACGGGCACGGTGGGCGGCTGGGCCTCCAGGCGGGAGAGCAGGAGCCGGTCACTGGTGATGGTGCGCGAGGTGAGGCGGGCCATCTTGTGCCGGGCGAGGTGGTCGCGGCGCCCGGCGTGGTCGAGCTGGGTGAGCAGGCTCTTGCCGATGGCCGTGGCGTGGGCCGAGGAGCGGAAGTCGACCCACTCGTTGACCTTGGGCGCGTCCGGGCTGTCGGCGTACTGGGTGATGCTGATCTCGCCGTCGACGTACCGGCTCATGTAGACGGCGGCGCCGACCGAGTCGCGCAGCCGGTCGAGGGTGCGCTGGAGCTTGTCGCGCAGGGCCTGCTCGCGGTGCTGGGCGGAGCCGAGGCGGGCCAGGGTCTCGCCCGTGACGTACGCGCCGTCGGCGATCTGCTCGACGTAGCCCTCGCGGCGCAGCATGCGCAGGAGCGCGGTCAGTCGCTCCGGTGTGATGCCGGTCTGCCGGGATATCTCGGCGTCGGTGACACCGCTGGAACCGCGCGCCACCGTCTCCAGGACGCGCAGGGCTTCCTGGGCCGAGTGGTACGGGGTGGTCGGCTCGTGCTTCAGCGCCACGGTGGTCTCCCCCTGCGCTTGCTGTAGGGCCGTAATCCGGTCAGTGAACCTCTTCCAGGTTAACCGGCAAAGGGCTTGCGGGGAGCGGGGGTTGACAAGATTCCCGGGGCCCCGGACTGGGGCAATGGCACTCTGGCATATGCCAGAAGCATGCCCCAGTCCCCCCTCGTGCGAGGGGTCGGGTGTTGCGCCTGGTCACGGGCCGTAGTCACAGCACTGCGCTGAGGAACTCCCGTGTCCGGTCCAGCTCCGGGTCGCTGAAGATCTTCTCCGGCGATCCCGACTCGATGATCCGGCCCGAATCGAACATCAGCACCTGGTCGGAGATGTCCCGGGCGAAATTCATCTCGTGGGTCACACAGAGCATCGTGATGTCCGTGGAGCGGGCGATGTCCCTGAGGACGTCGAGGACGCCTGCGACCAGCTCGGGGTCGAGCGCGGAGGTCACCTCGTCCAGGAGCAGCACCTGCGGGCGCATCGCCAGGGCCCGGGCGATCGCCACCCGCTGCTGCTGGCCGCCGGAGAGCTGGGCCGGGTGCGCGTCGCACTTGTCGGCCAGGCCCACCATGTCCAGCAGGCCCTTGGCCCGCTCCACCGCCTCGTCCTTCGACATGCCGAGGACCGTGACCGGCGCCTCGGTGATGTTCCGCAGCACCGTCATGTTCGGGAACAGGTTGAACTGCTGGAAGACCATCCCGATCTTCTTGCGGACCTCGCGGACCTGCTTGTCGGAGGCCGGGAAGAGCTGCTGCCCGTCGACCGTGATCGTGCCCTCGTCGGGCTTGAGCAGGGTCATCAGCAGTCGCAGGATCGTCGTCTTGCCGGATCCGGACGGCCCGATCAGGGTGACGTGCTTGCCGGCGTCGACCGAGAAGTCCAGGTGGTCCAGGACCGTGTTGCTCCCGAACTGCTTGGTGACCTGCTCCAGCCGGATCAACTCGCCGGTGCTCCGGTCGGGGTTCTTCTCGGGGTTGGTCCCGGGATTGGGGAGAGTGTCAGTGGGCAAGGCGTCGCTCCAGGGCTCGCAGGGCAAGGGAGGCCAGGTAGGAAATGACGATGAAGGCCACGCCGATCACCGTCAGCGGCTCGGTGAACTGGAAGTGCTCCTGCGAGTACAGGCGCGCCTGGCCGAGCATCTCCAGCACCGTGATCGCCATGACCATCGGCGTGTCCTTGAGCATGGAGATGACGTAGTTTCCGAGCGCGGGGACGACCCGGCGCACGGCCTGCGGCAGGATCACCGCGGACCACGTCCGGTGCAGCGGCAGGTTCAGTGCCGTCGCCGCCTCCCACTGGCCGACCGGCACGGCCTCGATACCGGCCCGGTAGACCTGCATCGTGTACGTCGAGTAGTGCAGCCCGATCGCGAAGACGCCGGTGGTCAGCGCCGAGAAGGTCAGGCCCCACTCGGGCAGCACGTAGAAGAGGAAGAACAGCTGCACCAGCAGCGGGGTGTTGCGGACGAACTCCGTGACCACGCCGACCGGCCAGGTCACCCAGCGCGAGGGCACCCGCATCAGCAGCGCCCACACCAGGCCCAGCGCGAACGAGATCAGCGAACCGAGGGCCAGGATCTGCACGGTGACCAGCAGACCGTCCCAGAGGTGCGGCATGAAGCCGCTGACTGCGCTCCAGTCCCACTTCATGCGACAGCACCTCCCACACCGGTGGTCTGCGGACGGTCCAGCTCCTGATCGGGCGTACCCCCGACGGGCTTTCCGGTGCCGGCCTTGAGCTTGCGCTCCAGGCCGCGCATGCCGCGGGTCAGTACGAAGGCGATCACGAAGTAGATCAGCAGCACGATCGTGTAGATCTCCGCGCTCTCCTGGAGCGCCAGGCGCACCAGGTTGCCGCTGAACGCCAGGTCACCCATGCCCATGATGGACACCAGGGCGGTGCCCTTGAGCAGTTCGACCAGCAGGTTGGAGAACGGCGGGATCATCTCCGGCACGGCCTGCGGCAGCAGGATCAGCCGAAGCCGCTGCCAGGGCGTGAAGCTGAGCGCGATCCCGCCCTCCTTCTGCGCCGGGTCCACCGCGTTCAGCGCGCCGCGCACGATCTCGGAGCCGTACGCCCCGTAGGTCAGACCGAGCGCCAGGGTGCCCGCCCACAGCGGCACCAGCTGCCAGCCGAAGGCCACGGGCAGCACGAAGTACACCCAGAAGATCATCACCAGCGCCGAAGTGCCGCGGAACACCTCGGTGTAGACGCCCGCGAGGAAGCGGACGATCCACAGCCGGTGGGTACGCGCCACGCCGACGACGAACGACACCACGGCGCCCAGCAGGGCGCTGCAGACGAGCAGCTGGACCGTGACCCAGACGCCCTTGAGTACGAGTTCCCAGAGTCCCGAGGTCATCCGCCGCAGAGCTCCTTCGCGGTCAGATCCGTCATCTCGGCCTTGGTGAAACCGAAAGGCCGCAGGATGCGGAAGAGTTCGCCGCTCTTCTTGAGCTTGCGCAGCTCCACGTTGAAGGCGTCCCGCAGGTTGGTCTCGGTCGGCCGGAACGCGAAGGCGCCTCCGTCGACATGCGGTTTGCCGCCCACGATCGGTGTGAAGGGCTTGGTCGCCTCCGCCTTGGCGGACTTCTTCACCACCTCACGGGTGGTGAGCGCGGTGCCGGCGAACACGTCCACGCGTCCCGCCTCTACGGCGTTCAGGCCCGCGACCTGGTCCGGGACGATCAGGATCTCGCTCTCCTCGTACCCCGCCTCGACGGCGTACTGGATCTCGGCGTAGCCGGTCCCGGTGGCGAACTTGGCCTTCTTCGCGACGACGTCCTTGTAGCTGTGCAGCCCCTTCGGGTTGCCCTTGCGCACGATGAACGAGTCGAGCATCTGGTAGTCGGGGTCCGCGAAGATGACCTGCTCGCAGCGCTCGGGGTTGACGTACATCCCGGCGGCCACGACGTCGAACTGCTGGGAGTTCAGGCCCGGGATGAGCGAGCCGAACTCGGTCGGCACGGGCTGCACCCGGTCGATGCCGAGTCGCTTGAAGATCACCTTGGCCAGTTCCGGGGCCTCGCCGGTCAGCTCGCCGTTCTTGTCGATGAAGCCGAACGGGATCTCGCCGGCGATGCCGAGGCGGACGACGCCCGCCGCCCGGAGCCGGTCGAGCAGATCACCGCCCTTGACGTCCGACGCGGTGGCGACCCTGCTGCATCCGGCGGCGCCCAGCGCGCCGAGCGCCGCGACCCCCGCGAGCAGCGACCGGCGTGTGGGCCCGGAGACGGGCCCGGATATGGGTTCGGGACTTCGCAGTGTGCTTCTGTGTGGGCTTCTCTGTGGTGGAGCCATGGGCGCGCGGCTACCCGACCGCATCCGAGTTATTCCGGTCTTTTCAAGCCCCGCACTTACCCGTGCGCTCTTGACCTGAGCGGCGGTGGGCACTCCCATGGAGGGCATGGCTGATCGCTACATCGAAGTCTCGCTGGTCAAGCGCGACGTGACCTGCACGGCCAGGCTGCTGGACGATCGCGCGCCCATCACCTGCGCGGCCGTCTGGGATTCCCTTCCGCTGGCCGGCGACGTCTACCACGCGAAGTACGCACGCAACGAGATCTACGCCCTTTTCCCGCCCTTCGCTCAAACCGAGCCACCCCTGGAAAACCCGACCATCACCCCCATTCCCGGCGATCTGTGCTATTTCACCTTCGCCGGGGCGGAGTTGGGGACCAAGGCCTACGGCTACGACCGCGAGGTCCGCGCCGGGACCACGCTCGTCGACCTGGCCCTGTTCTACGAACGCAACAACCTGCTGCTGAACGGCGATGTCGGCTGGGTTCCCGGCATCGTCTGGGGCCAGGTCGTCGACGGCCTGGAGACCATGGCCGAGGCGTGCAACGACCTGTGGAGGTCGGGAGCGGCGGGGGAGTCGCTCAGCTTCCGGAGGGCCTAGGCCGGCCGGCGGAAGCCACCCCGGCCTCGTACAGCGCGTGGGCCGCCCGCAGCACCAGATCGTCCCGGTGCCGGGCGGCCACGAGCTGCAGTCCGATCGGCAGACCGTCCGCGTCGGAGCCGACCGGCACGCTCGCCGCGGGCTGCTGCGTCATGTTGAACGGGTAGGTGAACGGGGTCCAGCCCGTCCACCGCCGATGGCCGGATCCCTTCGGTACCTCGGCGCCCGCCTCGAACGCCGTGAGCGGCATGGTCGGCGTGACGAGCAGGTCGTAGGTGTCGTGGAAACGGCCCATCCGGCGGCCCAGGTCCATCCGCACGTCCACCGCGGCCAGATACTCCAGCGCCGAGTAGCGGGCGCCCCGCGCGCAGATCTCCCGCAGACCCGGGTCCAGCAACTCCCGCTGATGCGGGCCCAGGTGCTGCGTCACCCGGGCCGCCCCGCTGAACCACAGGGTGTGGAAGGCCTCCACCGGGTCGGTGAGGTCCGGGTCGGTCTCCGTGACGTACGCGCCGAGGTCCGCCAGCCGCTCCACCGCCTGCCGCACCGCCCTCGCGACGGCCGGCTGCACCGCCACCTGCCCGCCCAGTGACGGCGAGTAGGCCACCCGCAGCCCGCGCACCCCGCCCGCCAGGCCGTCCGTGTACGGACCGGCCGGGGCGGACAGCGCCGACCAGTCGCGCGAGTCCGGATGCCCGATCACGTCCATCAGCAGCGCCGCGTCGGCCGCGTCCCGGGTCATCGGCCCGACGTGCGCCAGCGTGCCGAAGGCGCTGGCCGGGTAGAGCGGCACGCGCCCGTACGTCGGCTTCAGCGCGAAGATCCCGCAGAACGACGCCGGGATGCGGACGCTGCCGCCGCCGTCCGTGCCCAGCGACAGCGGTCCCGCGCCGAGCGCCACGGCCGCCGCGCTGCCGCCGCTCGACCCGCCCGCGGTGCGCGAGGGGTCGCACGGGTTGCGGGTGATCCCGCTGAGCGGTGAGTCCGTCACGCCCTTCCAGCCGAACTCGGGGGTCGTCGTCTTGCCGATGAACACCGCCCCGTGCTCGCGCAGCCGGGCCACGGACGGCGCGTCCTCGTCCCACCGCCCCGCCGGATCCACGGCCCTCGACCCGCGCAGGGTCGGCGCCCCGCGCTGCAGCAGGATGTCCTTGACGGTGACCGGCACCCCGTCGAGCAGGCCCCGTGGCTCACCGCGCCGCCATCGCTCCTCGGACTCCCGGGCCTGCTCCAGAGCCTCTTCGGCGGTCAGCCGGACGAAGGCGTTCACCTCCGGCTGGATCGCCTCGGCCCGCTCCAGCGCCGCCCGTGTCGCCTCCACGGGCCCCCACTCGCCCTTGCGGTAGCCGTCGAGGAGCCGTACGGCTGTCAGCTCGGTGAGCTCGGTCATCAGACCTCCCAGGAACGTCAGTGACCAGGTACGTACCCACGCTGCTTGTCGACCACGTTCTTCAACGGCTCCCCGCTGGCCCAGAGTTCGTACAGGTCCACGAACTGGGCGCCGAGTTCGTCCCGCCAGCCGACGATGTCGCCGCTCATGTGCGGGGACACGATCAGGCCCGGGGCCTGCCACAACGGGCTTTCGGCGGGCAGCGGTTCGGCTTCGAAGACGTCCAGGGCGGCGCCCGCGATCCAGCGCTTGGCCAGGGCCTCGGCGAGCGCGTCCTCGACGACGAGCTGGCCACGCCCGATGTTGACGAACCGGGCGGACGGCTGCATCAGGCCGAAGCGCCGGGCGTCGAACATCCCGTGCGTCTCGTCCGTGAGCGGCGCCGCCGCGATCACCCAGTCGGCACGGGCCAGCAGCCGGTCCAGATCCTCCGGGCCGTGCATGCCGGAGCGCGCCGCGCGGCCCACCAGCGCGGTCGTGATGTCCAGCGCCCCCAGCGTGCGCGCGATCGCCCGGCCGATCGGCCCCGAGCCCACCACCACGGCCCGGCTCCCGGCGATCTTGAGCGACTCGCGGTGCCGCCAGGTCCGCTCCCGCTGCAACTCCAGCGTCCTCGGCAGGTCCTTGGCCATCGCCAGCACGAGCGCGGCGACGTACTCCGCGATCGGCTGGTCGAAGATGCCGCGCGCGTTCGTCACCACCGTGTCGGAAGCGGCGAGTTCCGGACACATCAGATGGTCCACGCCGGCGCTCGCCGTGTGCACCCAGCGTGGCCGCGGACCCTCGCCGGGCCACGCGTCCCGCACGGCGCGCGAGGTGAAGTCCCACACCAGGAGTACATCCGCGCGCGGGAGGCGCTCGGCGAGCCCCGCCGCGTCCGTGTGTTCGATGCGGGCGTGACCGGTGAGGCGGCCGAGGCGCGGGAGGGGTTCGGCGTCCAGGACGAGAAGCGTGGGGGTGGGCATGAGCAGCCGTTTCTCCAGCCGTTCGGCGGGGCCGGCCGGCCTGGGTGCGGCCGCCGGTGACGACGAGTTAACCCGGTGTTGACCAAGGAGTGATCCGGGCGGATTGACCACGCTCGCACCCGAACCTACCGTCGTCAACACGGGCGTTCCCACGATCCGTTGCACACTACTTGCCCAGCGTGAGGCCGGTGCCTGCCATGGACGTCTCATTTCTCGGCGGGCCCAGCCCGCAGCGCGGGGTCGGCGTCGTCGCCCCCTTCGACTTCGCACTCGACCGCGAGCTGTGGCGCTGGGTGCCGGACGAGGTCTCGCTCCATATGACCCGAACACCGTTCGTGCCGGTCGAGGTCAGTCTCGACCTGGCCCGGCTGGTCAGCGAGCACGAGACGCTGAGCGAGGCGGTCCGCACGCTCAACGCGATCGCCCCCGAGGTCGTGGCCTACGCCTGCACGTCGGGCAGTTTCGTCGGCGGCACGATGGGCGAGCGGGCGATGTGCGAGGCGATGAGCCGGGCCGGTGCCGTACCGGCGATCACCACCTCCGGCGCGCTGCTGGAGGCCCTGGTGGAGCTGGACGTACGCCGGGTGGCGCTGGTGACGCCGTACACGGTCTCGGTGACGCAGTCGCTGGAGGCCTACGTCGCCCAGGCCGGTGTCACGATCTCCGGCTGCGCCTTCATGGGGCTGACCCGGCACATCTGGAAGGTCCCCTACCGGGAGGTGGTGGACATGGCGCGGCAGGCCGTCCGCGGCGACGCCGACGCGCTGTTCATCAGCTGCACCAACCTGCCCACGTACGACGTGATCCCCCAGCTGGAGGCCGAGCTGCGCATCCCCGTGATCTCGGCCAACCAAGTGACGATGTGGGCGGCACTGCGCCGACTGGGTACCCGTGCGGTGGGGCCGTACCAAGCGCTGATCAATCCGGCGGCGCGTTCCGGTCCCGCAGCGCCGGGGGCGGACCCCGGCCCCGTACTGCCGGAAGAAGAGCAGCAGGAAGGCTGGACATGACAGCACTGGGATTTCTCTACCCGGGCCACTCCGCCGAGGACGACTATCCGCGCATCGAGCAGTTGCTGGGCAGCGACATCCGGGTGGACCTGGTGCACACCGACATCGGTGAGGACGCGCACCGGGTGGACGCGCTGCTCGAGATGGGCTCCGCCGGCCGGCTCGCGGCGGGCGTCCAGGAACTGCGGCACGCCGGTGCGGACGCGGTGGTGTGGGCCTGCACGAGCGGCAGCTTCGTCTACGGCTGGGACGGCGCGCAGGAGCAGGTCCGCGCCCTGGCCCAGACCGCCGGGCTGCCGGCCTCGTCCACGTCCTTCGCCTTCGCGCACGCGGTGCGGGAGCTGGGGGCGCGCAGGGTCGCGATCGGAGCGACGTACCCGGAGGACGTGGCGCAGCTCTTCGCCGAGTTCCTGCGCGCGGCCGGCGTGGAGGTCGTGTCGGTCAACAGCTCCGGCATCATCACGGCCGCCGAGGTCGGCACATGGGGCGAGGCCGAACTCCTCGCCCTGGCCCGGAACTCCGACCACCCCGACGCCGAGGCCCTCCTCCTGCCGGACACGGCCCTGCACACGGCGGCCCACATCCCGGCCCTGGAGAAGGAGCTCGGCAAGCCGATCCTCACCGCCAACCAGGTCACGGTCTGGGAGGGCCTGCGCCTGGCGGACCGGCGGGTGAACGCGCCGGAACTGGGGGCGCTCTTCACACGGGAGCCGATCGTCCAGGTGTGAGGTCTCGGGCACGGTCCTCGCCGCCCGCGGGCAACCGCCGCGGGCGGCGAGGCGCCCTCGGCCCGAGCGACCGCTTCCGGGACGGCTCATTCCCGCTGTTCCGGCGGTGGCGGTGGGGGATGCGGCGGTGGTGGCCCGCTGGGCCGCTCCCGGCGGCCACGGGGAAGGGCCGAGGGGAACGCGAACCCGACGGCTCCGCCGGCAGCGGCCCCGACCGCCAGGGCCAGCAGGAAGCCCCAGCCGACACCCGCGTCGAGCAGTTGTTGCGGCCCGGCGACCACGGCTCCGAAGAAGCCTGCCGCGCCTGCGCCGCGCAGTCTGTCGCGCAGACCCGTCCCGTTCTTGCTCACGGGCGTTCGCTCCGCGCCCGGCGCCACCGAAGCACACGCAGTACGACGTAGGCGGCGAGGGCGAGGGTGAAGGCGACGCTCGCCGCCGCCCGGGCGACCCTCCAGGCGATACCGCCCGGGTCCCAGACCGCCTCGACCAGATTCATGCCGACGGCCACCGCGAACGTGGCTTTGAGGCATCCGGCCGCTCGCGCCACCCGGTACGCACCAGTCGTCATGAAGTCCGAGTGCCCCGGTGCGGCCGAAAACGGGCGCCGTGCCCTCGAACGCGCCCTGCATGCAGGCCGGAATCGGTCCCACCCCTTCTTCGGTACATAGTGGGGCGTAAGCTCCCCAACTCACCGGTCAATGCTGAGGAATGCTCAACTCCGCCGCATCGGGCGACACGCGGGTTGACCGAAAGCGCGTTCCCCATCTGCTGTCCATCGCGTGCACACTGACCACGTCCGCAGCCAGTCATGCCGTGAAGGACTCTCCGATGGCCGAATCGGGCCCGTTCAGATCCTCTGCAAGCGCTGTCCAGCTGTCCGGGCGCCTGCTGTGCTGGAGCCTGGCCGCGGCCATGGCCTCGGCCGCCGCGGACGCCTCCCTCCACCCCGACCTCCGCTGGTGGGGTGCCGTGTGGCCGCTGCCCTGGTGGTTCACCGGCCTGGCCGCCCTCGCGTGGACCGTCCTGCGGGCCCGCGAGAAGGCGCACCGCACGCCCCCGCAGGACAGCACCCGGAGCGACTGGGAGCAGGCCGCCTGACGGTCCCGGGCGCAGCGGCCGGGAATAAGCGGAGACAGTCCCCTGTTAGAGCCGGAACGACAGCACCGGCGCACAGCAGGAGGCACCCCACCGTGGCGGCAGACGAGATACGCGGCGACGAGATACGCGGCGCGGCACAGGGCAGCGCCCCGGCCCCCCTCTCCGTACTGGACCTGGTCACCGTGGGGGCCGGCCGCACCGCCTCCGACGCCCTGCGCACCAGCGTCGACCTGGTTCGCCTCGCGGAGAACCGCGGCTTCCACCGGTACTGGGTCGCCGAGCACCACTCCATGCCGGGCGTGGCCTCCTCGTCCCCGGCCGTGATCCTGGCCCACCTCGCCGCTCACACCGACCGCATCCGGCTCGGCTCGGGCGGTGTGATGCTGCCCAACCACGCCCCGCTCGTGATCGCCGAGCAGTTCGGCACGCTGGAGGCCATGGCCCCGGGCCGGATCGACCTCGGCCTCGGCCGCGCCCCCGGCACGGACGGCGCCACGGCCGCCGCCCTGCGCCGCACGGAACGGCTCAACGAGGGCGCCGACGACTTCCCGCAGCAGCTCGCCGAGCTGACCCGCTTCCTCGACGACGACTTCCCCGACGGGCACCCGTACCGCCGCATCCACGCGGTCCCCGGCCCGGTGCAGGCCACGTCCCCCGGCGGCGTCCAGTCCCCGCACCGCCCGCCGCTCTGGCTGCTCGGCTCCTCCGGCTTCAGCGCCCGCCTCGCCGGTGCCCTCGGGCTGCCGTTCGCCTTCGCCCACCACTTCTCGGCGCAGAACACCGTGCCGGCGCTGGACCTGTACCGGGAGTCGTTCCAGCCGTCCGCCGTGCTCGACGAGCCGTACGCCCTCATCGGCGTCTCCGCGCTCGCCGCCGACGAGGAGAAGGAGGCCCGTCGCCAGGTGCTGGCCGCGGCCCTCAGCATGGTCCGGCTGCGCACCGGCCGCCCCGGCCTCGTGCCCAGCCCCGAAGAGGCGGAGGCCTACGAATTCAGCCCCATGGAGCGCGACTTCGTCGACTCCTGGAACGCCAACGTCATCCACGGCACCCCGGACGAGGTCCGCTCGGGTCTCGACGACCTCGCCAAGCGCACCGGCGCCGACGAGCTGATGATCACGGCCAACGCGCACGGCGGGGACGTCCGCCTGCGCTCCTACGAACTGATCGCCGACGCCTACGGGTTGCCGACGCCCGCCTGAACGTCCGGCGTGCCCAGCAGCTCGGAGATACGGTCCGGCGACACCGGACGGGAGTACAGCCAGCCCTGTCCGGTGTCGCAGCCGATGCTCCGCAGCCGCGTCGCCTGCGCCGAGGTCTCCACGCACTCGGCCGTGACGGTCAGCCCGAGCCGGTGCGCGAGCTGGATCATCGCCTCGACGACGACCTCGTCGGCCGGGTTGGCACGGGCGGCCGCCTCCCGGTCGTCGTACTGGAAGCCGCGTACGAAGGACCCGTCCAGCTTCAGCACCGACACCGGCAGCCGGCTCAGGTACGCCAGGTTCGAGTAGCCGGTGCCGAAGTCGTCGATGGCGATCCGCACGCCCATGTCGCTGAGCGCCTTCAGGGCCTGTAGCGGACGCCCCGCCGAGCCCATCACGGCCGACTCGGTCAGCTCCAGCTGGAGCAGGTGCGGGGCGAGCCCGGTCTCGGCCAGCGTCTCGGCCACGTCCGCCACCAGGTCCGAGTCCCAGACCTGCCGCACCGCCACGTTCACGCTGACGAAGATCGGCGGCTCGTCCGGGTGGTCCAGCTGCCACCGCCGGGCCTGCCCGCAGGCCGTACGGAGCACCCAGCGGCCCAGCGGGACGATCGAACCGTCCTCCTCCGCGAGTCCGATGAACCGATTCGGCGTCAGTACGCCGAACTGGGGATGGTTCCAGCGGATGAGGGCCTCGACCCCGTGCAGCCGGTCGTCCTCCATGCCGACCAGCGGCTGGTACTCCAGCCGGAACTCGCCCCGGTCGATGGCCGGCCGGAGCGTGGAGGCGAGAGCCTGGCGGGTCATGCGGTGCGCGTTGCGCTCCGGGTCGAACAGCGTCCAGCGGGCCTTGCCGTCGGCCTTCGCCCAGTACAGCGTCGTGTCGGCGGCCTGCATCAGAGCGGTGGGGGTGGTGCCGGCCGCGTGCCGCTCCACGACGCCGATCGACGCCGAGACCGACAGCCGCCGGCCGTCGATGTCGAACGGGTCCTGGACCGCCCGCAGCGCCGACTCGGCCAGCTCGGCCAGCTGTTCGGTACCGGTGGAGTCCTCGACGAGCAGCGCGAACTCGTCACCGCCCAGCCGGGCCACCAGCGGGATGCTGGTCCGCGCGTGGCCGGCCTCGTCCGCACAGCGTGTGAGGCGCTCGGCGACGGCGGCCAGCAGCCGATCCCCGACGCGGTGGCCGAGGGTGTCGTTGATGGCCTTGAAGCCGTCCAGGTCCAGGTAGCACAGCCCGATCCGGCCCGTGCCGCTCTGCTCGTACGACTCCGCCTCCAGCGCGGCCGACAGCCGCTCGAAGAACAGGGTGCGGTTGGGCAGCCGGGTCACCGGGTCGTGCATCTGCAAGTGCCGCAACCGGGCCTGGAGTTCCCGGCGGGCGCTGATGTCGGCGACCGACAGCAGCACACCGTCTTCGGCGGGCAACGGGGCGATCGTCACCTGCACCCACAGCGAGTGCCCGTCCGGGTGCTTGAGCCGACGCGTGCAGCGCAGCCGGGACTGCCGTCCGCGCAGCACCTCGCGGTAGGCGTGCCAGGTGCGGGCGTCGGAGGAGAGGTCGACCAGGTCGGCGGCGACGGACCCGGCCAGTCCGTCCGGGCTGCCGCCGAGCAGCGCGGCGAGCGCGTCGTTGGCGCTGACGACCGTGCCCTCGCGGTCGACGACGGCCATGGCGAGCGGGGCGGCCGTGAAGACGGAGCGATAGGGCTGCCGGGTCGGGGGCTCGGTACGGGGAGACGTGTCGATCTCACTCTCTGTGACGACCGGCCGGTCCAGGTCTGCCGCGGGCGCCGGCCCTTCGGAGGTTCCGCTCACCGCTCGCTCCCGCATGTATTCGATCTCTGTCCGTGCAGGAAAGGTCAGGAAAGTGTGCCGATCATAGAGGCTGGCCCCAGGGCCTTCCAGCCGGTGTCCAGTCTTCCCGGCCAACCGGCCCTTCTGCCAGATCGTTTCTGCGCGCACCTGGACGGCTTCTTCAGGCCCCCGACCAGTTGTGACGTTCTGTGAGTACTTCGGGGGTGTCGGCTTCCGTGATTTTTCGGCCCCTTCACCCAACCGGTGCAGGCAAACAGGACGCAGTACGACAAATCATCACAGGCTGGGTGCGGTGTCCCGCGAACCGTACCCGGAGGTACCCGTGCCGCGTCCGTTTCCGCGCGCCCGACTGCGCAGTACCGCGGCCGTGTTCACCACCATGTCCGCGCTCGCCGCCACCTCCCTCGGTGCCGGTCCCTCGGCGGCCGGGCTCGACTCCGCCGCGCCCTGCGCCCTGACCCGGACCGACGCCCACCACTCGGAGGGCCTGGACACCTGGAACGCCGCCTATCCGCGCCCGGCCCGGTCCCTGAACGCGGTGATGGTCTTCCTGTCCTTCCCCGACGCCTACCCGCTGACCACGCCGCAGGAGCTGACCGCGGACCACTTCCCGGCCACCACCCGCTTCTTCGAACGCGCGTCCTACGGCCGTTTCACGCTGCGCCCGCACGCGCTACGGCACTGGATCCAGATGCCGAAGCCGTCCACCGCGTACGCCATACGGCGCGACTGGAAGCCCGAGCACCGGGCCGCGTACCTGCGTGACGCGCTCTCCGTGGCCGACCCGCGGGTGGACTTCTCGCGCTACGACGTCGTGTACTTCGTCGCCGACCCGGACGCGCCGGGCGTGGACTCCGACGCGACCAAGGTGGTGAACCTGACGAGCCCGCTGCGGGCCGACGGCACCGATCTGCGCCGGATCGTCACGGTGTTCGAACAGCATCCGCCGGACCGGCTCGTCCTCGCCCACGAGACCGGGCACGTGTTCGATCTGCCCGACCTGTACCACCGCCCCGCGGACGGCAAGGGCGACTGGGACACGCACGTCGGCGACTGGGACCTGATGGGCAGCCAGTTCGGACTGGCCCCCGACCTCTTCGCCTGGCACAAGTGGAAGCTGGGCTGGCTGGATCCGCGGCAGGTGCGGTGCGTGCAGGACGCCGGCCCCGCCCGGCTGACCCTGGAGCCGCTGGCGGCGGGGGCGGGGATGCCGACGACGGGGGCCGCGGGGGCGCAGCCCTTCGGACTCGGGCGGGGCACCAAGCTCGCGGTGGTGCGGACGGGGCCCGACAGTGTGCTCGCCCTGGAGGTGCGGGGGCCGGTGGGCAACGACGTGGCGGCCTGCCGGCAGGGGGTGCTCGTGTACCGGGTGCGGGGCGGGGCGCAGTCCGGGGGCGGGCCCATCGAGGTGATCGACGCCCACCCCCGCACCGACGCGTGCTGGGAGGACTCCGTCTACCCGCCGCTCGCTGACGCGCCCATCGGCATCGGGGAGAGCTTCACGGTGCCGGGGGAGGGAGTGCGGATCGAAGTGGAGGGGCGTACGGCTTCGGGGGCGTGGACGGTGAAGATCGCGGTGGGGTACTGACGGGCTTCACGGTCAGGCGCTTCATGGTCACGGGCTTCATGGTCACGGGCTTCTTCGGGGCACGCGAAAGGCCCCTCGCTCTCGCGAGGGGCCTTTCACCGTCTGTGCGCCGCCAGGGACTCGAACCCCGGACCCGCTGATTAAGAGTCAGCTGCTCTAACCAACTGAGCTAGCGGCGCCTGCTGACGTCGTAGACCTTAGCATCCTGGTCGGCGGGAGGAAAAATCGAAATCCGCACCGCCGAGCGGGCCGCCCGGACGGCCGCCCAGAGCAGTACTTCGGGGCCGGGAAGCCAGGGCTGACGGGTGTCCGGGGCGACGAGCCAGCGCGAAGCGGAACGGGCGGGGACGGTGTCCCCGGCGGGCGGCGAAGTGGCGGGGGAGATGCTGTCCGACCGGGTCGGGGCGGCGGGGGAGGAGCTCTCCGACGGCGCCGGGGCGGCGGGGAAGACACTCTCCGACGGCGCCGGGACGCTGAGGGAGGCGCTCTTCGACGGCGCCGGGACGGTCACCGCGTCGCCGGTGCCGTGGCACAGCAGCGGCGGTACGGCGTCCGTACGGCTGGCTTCCCGGCTGTCCCGGCCACCCCACTCCTCCCACTCCAGCAGCGCGGGGAGCCGATGAGCCGTCCCGGGGGCGGCGAACAGCAGCATCCGGCCCCGGAACTGCGCGACCGGGCCCGAGCCGGGGCCGTCGTCCCACAGTCGGTCGAGCATCCGCCGGCCGAACATCGCGGGCGCGCTGACCACGTCGAAGACCGACCCGCAGGGCAGCACGACCGGGGCGTCCGGCCGCTCCTCCCAAAGGGCGAGCGTGCTTCGCGGATACGTTCCTGCCGAGGCGAGCCAGGCGGCCCCGTCCGGGGTGACATCGGAGGCGTTCCATGCGCTGCTCATGGCATCAAGGTGTACTCGCCGTGAGTGCCCGGTTCCCGAGGGTTGCGGGAAATCGGGACAGGAAGGGGTGGGAGGGAGTATCTTGCCCGCCTGGCATATGCCAGGTGATCGGGAAAAGGCGTGCGGTGCCCTGTCAGGCGGAGTCGCCGGGGCCCCGGCCCTCGGCGTCGCCCCGCATCAGGTCCCGCCCGAACTCGACCATCTTCTTGGCGTAGTCCTCGGTCCACTCGGCCCGCTCGGCGATGTCCGCGGTCGTCAGCCGGTCGAACCTGCGCGGATCGGCCAGCTGCGCCGCCGCCATCGCCTGGAACTCCACCGCCCGGTCCGCCGCGGCCCGGAACGCCAGCGTCAGTTCCGTCGCCCGGGCCAGCAGGGCCCGGGGGTCGTCGATCGACTCGAGGTCGAAGAAGTGCTCAGGGTCGGAGGCCGCCTCCGCGGGCTCGAAGAGCAGGGGCGCGGGGCGTAGCCGCGATTCGTTCCGACGCGGCGTGGGCTCCGCCATGTCTTCTCCTCCTCGTACGTCGCGCTGGCCCTCCCGGTGGAGTGGGCCACCGTCCATTGTCTCGCGGGCGCGCAAGTGGGCATCGCGGTAGTGGGTACGGCCGCCACACCACCTGGCGTTCGTCACGGCTCCCGGGACACGCCGTGTTCCGGCCACATCAGCGCCGCCCGGCGACCCGGTGTTCCGGCCGGATCAGGGCCGCCAAGCGACCCGGTGTTCTGCCAGGTGCGCGAGCACCGCGTGGTTGGCCTCCCAGCCGTCCGGGAACTTCACCACCGTCCCCAGCTGGACCGGCTCCGTGGACGGATAGTCGTCCAGCAGGTCGGTCACCCCCGCTCGGCAGACCACGATGCAGGCGTGCCGGTGGCGGGAGGCCAGGACGCAGAGGCGGCCCGTCTCCAGGTGGAAGGCCGTGGCGTCGGGGCGTCCGGAGAGGGGGTGGAGGACCACGGTGACGTCGTACTCACGTCCCTGCAGCCGGTTCGCCGTGTCCACGACCACGTCGGTGACACCGAGGCCGGCCAGCGCCGAGCGCACCGCTGCCGCCTGGTCCCGGTGGGCCGTGCCGACGGCGACCCGGTCGGCGGTGAGAGGCGAGGGCGCCGGGGAGCGTTCCGAGGTCGCCGCCCCCGCCCGGTCCAGCAGACGCCGTACGACCGTCGCCACCGCCAGGACCGCCTCCGGGTCCGTGCGCGGGGTGTGCCGGGCGGGCAGCTCCAGCAGCCCCCAGCCCGACTCGGCCGCCTCGTCGATCACCCGGTCGGGACCCGAGCCGTCCGACGGCACGCCGAAGGCCAGGGTCCGGTCACCGGGGCCGGTGCCGCTGCGGAACGGCGTGTACGGGTAGAACGCGTCCGAGACCAGGGGCGCCGCGGAGGCCGGGAGCCGCCAGGAGACCGGCAGCCGGTGCTGGGGCAGGTCCGGGTTGTGCGCCAGCAGGGTCGTCACCGCCGAACCCGAGGGGTCGTACGTGAGGCCCGCCCACTGCTCGCTGCCGACGATCGCGAACGGGTCGAGCTGCCCCGGGTCGCCCACGAACAGCGCCCGCTCGAACAGCCCGGCCACGGCGAGCAGCGCGTCCGAGCGCATCTGGTACGCCTCGTCGACGATCGCGTGCCGCCACGGCTCGTCGACCTTCACATGCGCCCACTTCGCCGCCGTCGAGATGACCACGGCCTGCCCGGCCAGGTCACCCGCCTTGGCCGACTTGCGCACGCTCGGCAGCTCGTCGAGCGCCTTGTCGTACGGGTCGGAGTCGCTGCTGTGCAGCCGGCCCACCGGCAGCTCGGGGTTCTTCTCGGCGAGCCGCAGGACCAGGTCGTCGACCTGGGCGTTGGTCTGCGCGACCACCATCAGCGGGTGACCGGCCTCGGCCAGTTCCAGGGCCGCGCGGACCACCAGCGTGGACTTGCCCGCGCCCGGCGGGGAGTCGACGACGACACCACGCGCGGTGCCGTGCAGCGTGTCGTGCAGGATCGCGTCGGTGGCCTGGGTCGCGGCAGCCGAGGGGTCGAACACCGTGGTCACAGCACATCCTCCTCGGTCACCGGGTCGGCCGCCTCGAGAGTCAGCTCTCCGGGCGGCCCGCCGTGCGTCCACGGCGTCTCCTCCGGGTCGGGCAGCTTCGCGCCGCCCCGCTGCTCGTGCTCGAAGAGCGTGAAGCAGACCCGGTCGCCCTTCTCCGGCACCGAACCCGGCTCGGGCTCCTTGCCGCGGCCCATCTTGTCGAGGATCCGCAGGACGACGTACGCGCCGTCCTCCTCGTCCGCGACGAACTCGGCCGACTGCGGCTTCCCGCCCAGCGACCGGTACACCTTCGTCCGCTCGCCGAGATGCGGCCGGTCGTCCGTGCGCACCGTGACCAACGGGCGCGGGCTGGGCCGCTTGCCCTCGCTGTACGCCATCACGACATCGGTGACCTCACCCGCGAACGCCTCCCCGGACAGCCGCCGGCCCGCCATCACCAGCGGGTCGTCGAGGGCCTCCTGCGCCTCCAGCCGGGCCTGTTCGCGCTCGCGCGTGGCGAGCTTGTTCGCCGCGGTGACCGCGTCGTCGCGGCGCGGCTGCGGGGGCTCCCCGGCCAGCACCCGGTCGCGGTGTCCGGTGAACGACCAGCGGTCGCGGGTCCACCGCTCCTCGACCCGCGCCCCCTCGGGCAGCTCCCGCAGCAGGTCGAGCCCCCGCCAGACCGCGTCCCAGGTGGGCCGGGTGCGGCTGAGCACCAGGTCGCGGATCTCCCGCTCGGCGGCGCTCAGCGCACCCAGCCGGTCGTCCGCCTCCAGGCCGTCCTCGGCGGCGGCGAGGGCGGTGCGGGCCCGGTCGTAACGCTCGATGGCCGGGGCGAGCAGCTTGTTGTCGAAGGCCGGGTCGGTCGCCGGACCGGCGGGCGGGCACGTCAGCTGCCCCTGCGCGTCCCGCTCCAGCTCGGCGCGCAGCGCGGCCTCGGCACCGGTGACGCCCTGCGGTGGGTCGATCCAGGCGAGCAGCGCGCCCAGATGCTGGTCCTCCAAGGTGGATTGCCCGGTCACCCAGTGCCGGCCCAGGACGTCGGTCATCGCCAGCAGCAGCGAGGAGCCGGGCACCCGGGACCGCTCCCCGAAGTGCGTCAGCCACCGTCCGAGCAGCGGCACCCGGGGCGGCGCCGGATAGGGAGCCTCCGGATCCTGCTCCGCCGTACGCCGGAACCGCGTCGAACGCCCGAGCAGCCGCACCAGGTCGATGCCCGCGCGGCTCGGCACGATCAGCTGCGGCGCGTCCGCGCACAGGTCGACCTCGACCTTGACGCGCTTGCCGGTCTCCGGGTCGGTCTCGGTGCGCTCGGCGGCCTCCACGGCCTCGGCGTAGGAGTCGACGTACGGCAGCACGACGTCGGCGAGTTCGGCCAGGAACGCGAACCTCAGGTCGCGGTCGCGGGGCTGCGGGACGGCCAGCAGACGTGGGGCGTCCCGGTCGGTGCCGACCAGCGCGCCCAGCGGGGCGCCGGCCTCACCGGCGGTGATCAGCGGCACGAACACCAGCGGGCGGTCGCCGAGATGCCGGTGCCGGACGGTGGCGGCGGGCTGGGCACGGCCCGTGCTGACGGCTTCGAGACGGGCCAGGGTGGAGATCAGCGACACGCCGCCTCCAGTGCCTCGGCGCGCAGGGCGGCAGCCCGCCGCAGGGCCGCCACGGCCGGGTCGTCGGGATCGCCCGCCTCGCCGCGCGCGGCCGCGAGGACGTCCTCGACCGTCGTGAGGCCGCCCAGCTCCGCCCGCAACGGACGCCCTAGCGAGGTCACCGCGCCCTCCTGGCGGGACCGGGCCCGGCAGTGGAAGGCCAGTTCGCACGCGGACAGGCACTCGGGCGCGTACGTCGCCGGGACCGACTCCACGGCCGCCGTCAGCTCATCGGAGGGCAGCTCGGGCGAGAAGCACGTGCCCTCGGGGAGCGCGTCGGCGATGTCCTCGATGCGGGTCAGCCGGGTCAGCTGGCGGGCCGTCACCGCCCGCTGCTTGCGGATGTCGACGGCGGACGCGGCCGGCAGATTGGAGAAGTCCCTGGGGCAGACGAGCAGCACCCGGTGCCGCACCCGCGGGGCCGGGGCCCCCTCCGCGCCGAGACGGGCCGCGACCTCCTCCAGCGCCAGCACGTACACCGCCGCCTGCCGTGCCGCCGCCCCGACCTTCGCCGCGTCCGCCGAACCGTCCAGCAAGGGGAAGGACTTGATCTCCACGACCGTCCAGCTGCCGTCCGGATGCACCACCACCGCGTCCGGCTCCAGAAAGGCGGGGGAGCCCGCGACGTCCAGCGCGAGCATCGGATGGTCGAGCAGCGTCCACGCGCCCGGGTGCCCGGCGGCCTCCCGCAGCTCCAGCTCCGTACGGGCCGTGCGCCCCCGGGGACCGGCCGCCGTCAGGTCGGGCACGCGCGCGTCGGCGGGCGGCTCGGCGGACCGGTCGAGCTTGTCGTGCACCAGCCGCAGCAGCTCCGCGCCGCCGTCGGCCTTGACCTTCGCCTCGAAGGCATTGCCTCGGGTGAGCGCGAACTGCGACTGCCCGAAGGCCGACGGCGCGCCCAGCGCGCTCGCCAGCGCCGCCTTGTTCACCCCGGCGCCGTCGAGGATCGCGCGCCGCGCACAACCGGGGTTGGCGGCCAGCGCCGCCAGGGCGCGCGCGTCCAGCGCCTTCGCGGGTACGTCGGGGCCGCGCAGCTCAGCGAGCCGCTGCCGGAGCGCCGTCCCCCGCGTCCTTGGGAGAGGCACCCGGCTCGGCTCCGTCTTCGAACCGCGACTCGCGCTGCCGTGGAATTCGCTCACCCGCGGAAGTCTGGCATCCGGCACTGACAATCGAGGAACCCGCGGCGGAGGAGTCCGCCGCGACGGGGGCGGAAGCCGAGGCGGAGGAGTCCGCCGTGACCGGTGCGGCCGACGGCACGAACCGCGCCTTGACCCGGTCCGCGGTGCGCGTCACGACGGGGGCCAGCAGCAGCCCGACGCCCATGACGGCCGCGCCCGCGACCGCGTCGAGGAAGTAGTGGTTGGCGGTGCCCATGACCACGATCGTGGTGATCAGCGGGTAGGCCACGGCGGCCGTCTTCGTCATGCGCGAACCGCCGAAGCGCCACAGCATCACGCCGCACCACAGGGCCCAGCCCACGTGCAGACTCGGCATGGCCGCGTACTGGTTGGTCATGTCCCCCATGCCGCGCGGTGCGCTCGCCGCACCGCCCCACCAGCCGTAGGAGCTGTACTGCGCCATCGTGTCCACGAAGCCGTGGCTCGCGTCGAGGAGCCGGGGCGGGCAGGTCGGCAGCAGGGTGAAGCCGATCAGGCCGATGAGGGTGGACGTCATCAGCCAGGTCCGCGCGGCGCGGTACCGCACGGCGCGGGAGCGGAAGAGCCACACCAGGACGGCCGGAGTGACCAGGTAGTGCAGCGACGCGTACCAGAAGTCGGCGGGTATGCCTATCCAGGCCTCGCGCGTGAAGAGGCGGTTGAGGGGGTGCTCGAAGTTGAGGTACAGCCCCTTCTCGAAGCGCAGGATCGTCAGACCGTGGTCGACGGCGCCGGAGACGTCGCCGCGGGCGAGGAGCCGGCCGGCCGAGTAGCACGCGTACACCAGCAGGATCAGCGGCAGCTCGGTCCACCAGCGCAGCCTGGGCGCGGGGGCCGCCGCCTCGGTGCCCGGTGTCTCGGTGTGCTGCATCCGATCGTCCTCCCCCTTCGTCGTCACGCGTAGCCCGTTCGGCCGTGCCACTTTACGGTGTGTGCGCCCGCCCCGGGGGGCGCCTCCGGCCCTCAAAGACGCAGAGATCGCCCCCCGGGTTGCCCACGGGGGGCGTGCGCGATGATGGAGGAGTTCCCCTTGCGCTGTTCTTCTCGCGTTGTTCTTCCGGAAAGGTGACCCATGCCCGCGCGCATCCTCCTGGCCCGCCACGGACAGACCGAGTGGTCCCTGTCCGGTAAGCACACGGGCAGGACCGACGTGCCGCTCCTCGAGGAAGGCCGGCGCGGCGCGAAGCTGCTCGGCGAGCGCCTGCACCGGGCCCCGTACGAGGGCCTGGCCGACGTCGAGGTGCGCACCAGCCCGCTGGCACGCGCGCGTGAGACCTGCGAACTGGCCGGCTTCGGCGACCGCGCGCGTACCTGGGACGCGTTGCTGGAGTGGGACTACGGGTCCTACGAGGGCATGACCCCCGCGGACATCCAGGCCGTCCGGCCCGGCTGGCTGATCTGGCGCGACGGTGTCCCGGGCGGGGAGTCGCTCGCCGAGGTCACGGCCCGGGCCGACGAGGTGGTCTCCTGGGCCCGCTCCGAGGACCGCGACGTCCTGGTCTTCGCCCACGGGCACATCCTGCGCTCCATCGGGGCGCGGTGGCTCGGCCTGCCGATCGACTTCGCGGCCCGGATCCGGCTGAACCCGACGTCGCTGTCGGTGCTGGGCTGGGCCTACGGGGAGCCGGCGATCGAGAGCTGGAACGACCTGGGGCACCTCGCCCAGGACGTGCCGGACGTCGCGCGGCGGGCGTGACGTTCGCGACAGTCCCTCAGGCCGTCCGCGGCGCCGAGGCGTGCCGCTCCAGGAACGCCGACACTCCGGAGGCCCTGCGGTGCGGCAGCAGCACCCGCGCGGTCGCCGCCAGCATGGTCTGGACGCGGGACGACTGGACCTCCTCCAGCAGATCCAGCACCCGCATCCCCGCCACCGCCGCCTCGTCCGGCCGGCCACCGCGCGCGAGGTCGTCCGCCAGCTCCGCCGTGTAGAGGGCGATGTTCCGCGTGAAGTGCGGATCCTGCAGCTCGGCGGCGCGCCGCGCGTGCCGTGCCGCCCGGGGCCAGTCGCCGAGCGTGGACCAGCACTGCGCCTCCAGGCCCTCCAGTTCGGCCTCCCCGTAGAAGCTCATCCACTCGGGGTCGGCGTCCGAGGGGCCCCGCTCGAAGAAGGCCTGCGCCCGGGCCAGTGCCTGTTCGCAGCCGACGCGGTCGGCCAGTCCGGCCCAGCCGCCCGCCTCGCGCAGCGCCAGCAGCGACATCAGCCGGGCCGAGCCCACGGGCCGGGCGACGCGTTGCGCGGCCTGGGCCGCCCGGACCGCCTCGCGTGGCCGGCCCGCGTCGCGCGCGAGGAACGCCGTGTTGCAGAAGGCGTGCGCCTCAAGGCCCGGGTCGCCGGTCATCCGGGCGGTCGCGAGGGCCTCCGCGTAGTGCGAGCGGGCGTCGTCGAAGCGCCCCGAGTCGTGGGCCAGCCAGCCCACGGAGATGGCCAGTTCACCGGCACCGGAGTAGAGCCGGTCCGCCGTGGTCTGCCGGGTCGTCCCGGCGTCCAGCAGGGCGTAGGCGGCGCGCAGCGGGGCGGCGGCGCGGCGGTAGAGGCCGTCCGCGCCGTGCCGGTCGTCGAGCAGCCGGATCCGGCGGACGGCTTCTTCCAGGGCGCCCGCGTCGCTCGCCCCGGCGCGGTGCACGGGGCGCTGTGCCGCCGAGGCGTCGCGGGAGAGGCCGACAGGCCCCAGTGAGGCGGCGGCCACCGTGGCGCCTCCGCCGGTCATGAACGCGCGACGTAGCACGTCGCTCTCCTCGTAGGTGTCGTGCGGGTGGTACGGGTCGTACGGGTTCTGCGTTTCATACGGCTCGCACGCCCCGCTGGTCTCACTCGTGGCGTTCACCGGGTTCGCGGTGCGCGTCAGGGGCGCGTCCTCGGTGTCGCGCGCCCGGCGTCCGCGTACCGACGAGCGGGGCGCGAACCCCAGGTCGGTGAGTGTGCGGCCTGGGTACATGTGCAAAAACACCCGTTCGTACGCGTAGTTGGGGCAGCGGATCTCGCCCGCCTCGACCCGGCCGATGTACCGCGCGTCACAGCTGACCTGCTCGCCGATCTCGAGCCCGGCCCGGCGGATCACCGCGGCGAACTCGGCCGGCGAGCGCTGTCCGCGCAGTCGCCGGAAGACGAGGTTCGGCCGTGGTGGCCGGTGGGGTTGAGACGAGGTCACCGTTGACGACGCCATGGCCGGGTCCTCCCGTGCGAACCGTCGAACCATGCCGGATCCAGGGCCGCTTGTTGCGAGTTTGTCCGCATGGGTGGCCCCGTGCCCGGCGGGCAAGAACGTACCTGCTGTGATGGAGTCGCCACGCTGGGTTTGGCGACAAACCGGATATCCCATCCGTGATCTGCCATGAAGTGCCATCCTTTGCGGCTCACTTCCGCCGTAGCCGTTGACGCTGTGCCGCGTTGAACCTCGCGGACCGGGAGGCCCCCGACTCCCGACCGCTCGTCCAAGCAGGGGTTTTCGTGGTGGAGGCCGGGATGGAGACCAGCCGGATCGACGATCCTCGTACGCCGCCGGGTGCACCGGCGGCCGGCTGCGATGTGGTGACGGTGCCGGCGCGGCAGGGGCTGGAGGCGGTCGACATCCTGCGGCGCGGACCAGGGGACGCGGTGGGACCCGTGCTGCACGACGACGGTGGTGACACCCTGGGCTTCCTGGTTCCGCCGGGGACGGCCGCCGGGTGGGACGTGCCGGGCAGCACCTGCACACAGACCGACGGGCGCGGACAGACCCTGGCACCCGAGTCTCCCGTGGCGGGCTCGGACTGGCTGCTGCCGCCCGGCGAGGCGGACCTCGCGACCGATCCGGCGGTGCTGCGCGAGGCCCTGGGGGAGGCCGCCCGGATGATCAAGGCGGCGGACAGCTGCCGCTGAGGCCCCCGGCCGGCTGACACTCGGCTGCCTCCGGTCGGCTGACGCTGGTCTACCCCGGTCGGCCGGCGCTGGAGTGCTCCCGGCCGGCCGATGCCGGGATGCGTCCGGCCGACGGGCGCTGGGGCCCCCGGCCGGCCGTACACGCCGGCGTCCCGCCTTCCGGGCCGCCGGAGCCGTACGCCCTGCTTAGCAGCCCACCCCGATAATGAGCCCATGGGAAAGTCCAAGGGCGGCCGGCGCAGACAGGCCGGTGCGGAGGCCGTCGTCGAGAGCGTCGACGGCGGGCTCGCCGAGCTGATCCCCGACCGCGAGCGGGCCCGGGCCTGGACCCTGGTGATCGACGGGGCCCCGCAGTCGCACGTCGACCTGGACGACCCGGCGTACCTGTCCTTCGAGTACCAGCGCCGCCTCGGGCACGTGATCGACCTCGTCGCCCCGCCCGCCCGGCCCGTGCACGCCGTGCACCTCGGCGGCGGCGCCCTCACCCTCGCCCGCTACGTCGCCGCCACCCGGCCCCGCTCCACCCAGCAGGTCGTCGAGCGGGACGGCACCCTCGTCCAACTGGTCCGACGAGAGCTGCCGTTGGATCCGAACGCGCGCATACGGGTGCGCTCCACCGACGCCCGCGAGGGCCTCGCCAAGGTGCCGGACGGCTGGGCCGACCTCGTCATCACCGACGTGTTCAGCGGGGCCCGGACACCGGCCCACCTGACCTCGACCGAGTTCCTCGACGACGTGCGCAGGGCCCTCAAACCCGGCGGGGTCTACGCCGCCAACCTCGCCGACGGACCGCCGCTCGCCCACCTGCGGGGCCAGATCGCCACCGCCGCCGTCCGGTTCGAGGAGCTCGCGCTGGTCGCGGATCCCGCGGTGCTGCGCGGCAAGCGCTTCGGGAACGCGGTCCTGGTCGCCTCCGACCGCCCGCTGCCCGTCGCCGAGCTGACCCGCCTCGCCGCCTCCGACCCGCATCCCGCCCGGGTCGAGCACGGCAGGACCCTCACGGACTTCACCGGCGGGGCCGCGCCCGTCACGGACGTCGCGGCGGTGGCGTCGCCCGCACCGCCCGCGTCGGTGTTCAGATGATCCCCGAGGGCACTCGACAGACGCCGATGCCCGCCGACGGCCCTCAGCAGGCGCCGATCACCGCGTACCGCACTCAGTAGGTCCCGATCTCCACCCGCGGCGGCCCGTCGTGCCAGGTGCAGAACACCGACACCCGGTCCGCACCCGAGGAGAACTCCACGCGGATCCACGACTCCGTCTTCCACACCTGCATCGACCAGCCCGCCCCGGGTGTCGCCGAGACGAGCGAGGCGGAGGTCCTGCCCAGGTCGAAGACCGCCCGGCCGCCGTCGGTGTCGTAGCTCTTGACCCGGCCGGAGGCGGCGGGGGCGGTGCCGGGCGAGGACGTGGACGAGGACGGCGTGGGGGAGGGGGCCGGTTTCCCGGACGCGGACGCCGGAGGCGTGCTCGGCTGCCGCCGCTTCGGCGGAGGCGTCCGTTCCGGCTCCGGCGTGGCCAGCGCCTTCGGCTCCCGCGTGGACGCGTCGGCGGCCTTGATGGGCAGGGCGCGCGGCGGGTCGTAGGCCGTTCCCGCCATCACCGTGTGGACACCCCACCACGACAGCGTGACCGCCGCGCCCGTGGCGAGCAGCCAGGCCAGTCCGTGTACGAGTCCTCTGCGCATCGCGGGCCATATTGCCTCACGCGCCCCACGCGTGGCCCGCAAACGGCGTCCTGCGGTACCCCGTTGTCCACAGCAGGGGAGTTGTCCACAGGCCCGCACCCGGCTGTTCGAGATGGCGTACGGTGCGGCGCATGGCAAGTGTTCTCGTGGTCGAGGACGACCAGTTCGTACGCTCGGCGCTGATCCGGCATCTGACCGACGCCTCGCACACCGTGCGCAGCGTCGGGACGGCGCTGGAGGCGCTGCGCGAGGTCGCCCATGTCCGCTTCGACGTGGTGATCCTGGACCTCGGACTGCCCGATCTCGACGGGTCCGAGGCCCTGAAGATGCTGCGCGGGATCACGGACGTGCCGGTGATCGTCGCCACGGCCCGGGACGACGAGACGGAGATCGTACGGCTGTTGAACGCCGGGGCGGACGACTACCTGACCAAGCCCTTCTCGGTCGAGCACCTCTCGGCCCGGATGGCGGCCGTGCTGCGCCGCGCCCGCTCCGGCGCCGCGGAAGGGGAGCCGTCCCCCGTGATCCGGGTCGGCGGCCTGACCGTCGACCCGCTGCGCCGCCAGGCCGAGCTGGACGGCACGCGACTCGACCTCACCCGGCGCGAGTTCGACCTGCTCGCCTTCCTCGCCGGCCGGCCCGGCGTCGTCGTCCCCCGCAAGGAACTGCTCGCCGAGGTGTGGCAGCAGTCCTACGGCGACGACCAGACCATCGACGTCCATCTGTCCTGGCTGCGCAGGAAACTGGGCGAGACGGCGGCCAGCCCGCGCTATCTGCACACCCTGCGGGGCGTCGGCGTGAAGCTCGAACCACCGGGGGCGCCGCGATGAGGTGGGCCCTGGTCAAGGTGTCCCTGGCGGTGACCACCATGGTCGTGCTGGCCTTCGCCGTGCCGCTCGGACTCGTCATCCGTGAGATGGCCCGCGACCGTGCCTTCTCCAACGCCGAGCGGGAGGCCGCGGCCGTCGCCCCCGCCCTGTCCATCACCACCGACCGCGACCAGTTGGAGCGGGTCGTCGCCTCGGCCGGCTCCGACGCCGGGATGGCCGTGCACCTCCCGGCGGGTGACGGCCGGGAGGCCCTCGATCTGGGGCGGCGGCGCGCCGCCGACGAGGACATCGCGGCCGTGCGGAAGCTGGGCCGCGCCTCCACCACCGGCGTCACCGGCGGCTGGACACTGCTCCAGCCGGTCGCCCTCAGCACCGGCAAGATCGCGGTCGTCGAGGTGTACGTGCCGGAGTCCGACGTCGCCAACGGCGTGGGGACCGCCTGGGCGGTGCTCGCAGGGGTCGGGGTGGCGCTGATCCTCGGTTCGGTCGCGGTCGCCGACCGGCTGGGCGTCCGCATGGTCCGGCCCGCGCGGCGTCTGGTCGAGGGGGCGCACGACCTGGGGGAGGGCCGGCTCGGCGCCCGCGTTCCCGAGGAGGGCCCGAGCGAACTGCGGCTCGCGGCGGTCGCGTTCAACTCGATGGCCGACCAGGTCGTCCAGCTCCTGGCCAACGAGCGGGAGCTCGCGGCCGACCTGTCCCACCGGCTGCGGACACCCTTGACCGTGCTGCGGCTCAACACCGCCTCACTGGGGGAGGGCCCGGCCGCGGACCAGACCCGGACCGCGGTCGAGCAACTGGAGCGCGAGGTCGACACCATCATCCGTACGGCCCGGGAGGCCAAACCGCAGACGGCCGCGGCCGGTCCGGGCGCCGGGTGCGACGCGGCCGAGGTGGTCCGGGAGCGGATGGCGTTCTGGTCGGCGCTCGCGGAGGACGAGGGCCGCAAGTGGCGGGTGGCCGGGGCCGACCGGCCGGTGCGCATACCCGTGGCCCGCGCCGACCTGGCCGCCGCACTCGACGCGCTGCTGGGGAACGTCTTCCGGCACACCGCGGAAGGCACCGCCTTCGCGGTCGACGTGCACAACGGCGAGGACGCGGTGATCGTCCTCGTCTCCGACGCGGGCCCCGGCATACCCGACCCCGAGGCCGCGATGGCGCGGGGCCGCGGCTCCGGCAGCGACGGCTCCACCGGGCTCGGCCTGGACATCGTGCGCCGGCTCGCGGAGGCCACCGGCGGGGACGTACGGCTCGGATCCTCGGTGCTCGGCGGCACCGAGGTGCGGATCTGGATCCAGCTGGACGGCCGCGCCCCCGCGAGCGGAGGACACCGGCAGATGCGGCGGCGCCGCCCCGGCAGGCTCACCGCCGCGTACCGCCGCACCCGGTCCCACTGACCGCTGCCCGCGGGCGGCCTTCACGAGACGGTCACGTTTCGACAAATGAAGGGAACGGCTCTTGACGCATGACCGGACATGCGGCTGTCATTGCGCCACCGTGTTCGGTCAAGTTGATTTCTGGTCGATTACGACTAGAAATCGCGCCACACCCTCGTGGCCGAACCCTGCCTTCAGGAGCCGTCCATGCACGACCTCTCTCCCTCCGGTTTCTCCCTCCCCGCTCCCAGTCGCCGCACCCTGCTGCGCGGAATGGGCGGCGCGGCCCTGCTCGGCGCCGGCATACCTCTGCTGAGCGCCTGCGGGGGCAGCGGCTCGTCCGCCGACCCGAAGACGGTCAGTCTCGGCTCCAACTCGTCCGACGCCGTGCCGAAGAAGGCGTTCGCGGAGATCTACGCCGCCTTCACCAAGAAGTCCGGCATCAAGGTCGACGTGAACACCAAGGACCACAACACGTTCCAGGAGCAGATCAACTCCTATCTGCAGGGCACGCCCGACGACGTGTTCACCTGGTTCGCCGGCTACCGCATGCAGTTCTTCGCCTCGAAGAAGCTGGCCACGCCCATCGACGACGTGTGGCAGAAGATCGGCGGCAACTTCCCCGAGGCGATGCAGAAGCTCAGCAAGGGCGAGGACGGCAAGTACTACTTCGTGCCGCTGTACACGTACCCGTGGGCGGTGTTCTACCGCAAGAGCGTCTTCGCCCAGCACGGCTACAAGGTCCCCACCACCTGGGACGACTTCGTCGCCCTGTGCAAGCGGATGCAGAAGGACGGGCTCGTCCCGATCGCCTTCGGCGACAAGGACGCCTGGCCCGCGATGGGCACCTTCGACCAGATCAACTTCCGCACCAACGGCTACGACTTCCACGTCGAGCTGATGGCCGGCAAGGCCTCCTGGACCGACCCCAAGGTGCGCAAGGTCTTCGACCACTGGACGGAGATCCTGCCCTACCACCAGGAGGGCGCGGTGGGCCGCACCTGGCAGGACGCGGCGCAGACGCTGGTGGCCAAGAAGGCCGGCATGTACCTGCTGGGCACCTTCGTCGGTCAGCAGTTCACCGACAAAGCCGACCTCGACGACCTGGACTTCTTCGCCTTCCCGGAGATCGACCCGCAGTTCGGGCAGGACACCGTCGAGGCGCCCACCGACGGCTTCATGCTCTCCAAGGCCCCCAAGAACCGCGACGGCGCCGTCAAACTCCTGGAGTACCTGGGCACGCCCGAGGCCGAGCAGATCTACCTCAAGGCCGACTCCAGCGTGGTGGCAGCCTCCACCAAGGCCGACACCTCCTCCTACACCGCGCTGCAGAAGAAGTCCTTCGAGATGATCTCCGGTGCGAAGAGCCTCACCCAGTTCATGGACCGCGACTCCCGCCCGGACTTCACCTCGACGGTGATGCAGCCCGCGCTGCAGAACTTCGTCCGCAACCCGAAGAACATCGACAGCATCCTCTCGTCGATCGAACGCCAGAAGAAGACGATCTTCGCCTCCTCCTGACCGAACGGAGACCCGACGACTCGGATCACGACATGACCGCCACCCCCGCGAAGGCTCCGGAGTCGGCCACCCCGCCGGCTCCGGGGCCCGCCCCCACGTCCCCGTCCGCCACGGCGCCCCACGGGCACCGCCGGCTGCTCACCCGCCGCGACCGCCTCACGCTCGGCCTGATGGCGGGCGTGCCCACGATCCTGCACGTCGCCCTGGTGTGGCTGACGGCACTGGCCTCGATCGCACTGGCCTTCACCACCTGGGACGGCATCGGCTTCGACTCCATCAAGTGGGTCGGACTTCAGAACTTCCGTGAACTGTTCACCAGCAACCCGCAGTTCTGGCCCGCCGTCGAGCACAACGTGATCTGGTTCGTGGTGCTCATCCTGCTGCCCACGCCCTTCGGCCTGTTCCTCGCCGTGCAGCTGGACAAGAAGATCCGCTTCAGCCGCGTCTACCAGACCGCGTTCTTCCTGCCGGTCGTGATGTCGCTCGCGGTCATCGGGTTCGTCTGGCAGCTGATCTACAACCCGGACACGGGCCTGATCAACAGCATCATCGGCGCCAACAAGCCCGGCCACTACATCGACTGGATCGGCGACCCGGACCTCAACCTGTGGGCCGTGCTCGTCGCCGCGTCCTGGCGGCACGCCGGCTACATGATGATCCTCTACCTGGCCGGCCTGAAGAGCGTCGACCCCGCCCTGCGCGAGGCGTCCGCCCTGGACGGCGCCGGCGAGTGGCAGACGTTCAAGAACGTCATCTTCCCGACCCTGCGGCCCACCAACACCGTCGTCCTGGTCGTCACGATCATCGAGGCGCTGCGCGCGTTCGACCTGGTCTTCGTCTTCAACAAGGGCGCCCAGGGCACCGAACTGCTGTCGATCCTGGTGACCAACAACATCATCGGCGAGTCCAGCCGCATCGGATACGGCTCCGCGATCGCCGTCGTCCTGCTGGTGATCTCGCTCGCGGTGATCATCCCGTATCTGATCGCCACCTTCCGGAAGGAGCGGCGCGCATGAGCTCCCACCCGTCGCCCCCCACCACCCTGAACGTGGCGCTTCGCGCCGCCCCTTCGAACTCTGGCGGCCCGCGGGGGCAGCGCACACCGATCCGCCCCGCCCGGATCCTGCTGCATACCTTCCTCGTCGTCACCGCCCTGGCCTGGCTCGCCCCCCTGCTGTGGGCGCTGCTCGCGGCGATGCGGCCGTATGCGGAGACCAGCACCAGGGGCTATGTCTCCTGGCCCGACAAGCTCACCTTCGACAACTTCACGAACGCCTTCCAGCAGTCGGACATGCTGCACTACTTCGGCAACACGCTGCTGATCGCCGTCCCGGCCGTGCTGCTGACGCTGCTGCTGTCGTCGATGGTCGCCTTCTACGTCAGCCGCTTCGACTTCCGGGTCAACCTGTTCCTGCTGCTGGTGTTCACGGCCGGCAACCTGCTGCCCCAGCAGGTCATCATCACGCCGCTGTACCGGCTGTACCTGCTGATCGACCTGCCCGGCATCACCATGAGCGGCAAGCTCTACGACTCCGCGCTCGGCCTGGTGCTCATCCACGTGGCGTTCCAGTCCGGGTTCTGTGCCTTCGTGCTGAGCAACTACATGCGCTCCCTGCCGCATGAACTCACCGAGGCCGCCCTGGTCGACGGCGCCTCCGTCTGGCGCCTGTACTGGCAGATCGTGCTGCCCCTGTGCAAGCCGGCCATGGCCGCCCTGGCCACCCTGCTCTCCATCTGGATCTACAACGACTTCTTCTGGGCGATCGTCCTGATCTCCACCGGCGAGAACATGCCGATCACCTCGGCGCTGAACAACCTCTCCGGCCAGTACTTCACCGACCCCAACCTCGTCGCCGCCGGAGCCCTCCTCACCGCGATCCCGACCCTGATCGTGTACTTCGCGCTCCAGCGCCAGTTCGTCAGCGGCCTCACCCTGGGCGCCAACAAGGGCTGACGCCCACCTCCCCGAAAGAGAACCTCCGTGCACCACCCCTTCACCCCGGTCGCCTCCGTGCCGGTCGATCCCCGCAAGGCGCGCGTCCACGAGGAGGGGTGGCAGTCCTGGAGCCCCAGCGGCGCCTACGCCCTGGACGCAACGCCCTACCGCCCGACCAACGCCAACTGGGCCACGGTCTGCTACCGCCCCGGCGTCACCGCCCCCGTCGGCACCTTCCAGGGCGAGGGCCTGCTCGCCCTCGACCCCGGCGACGGCTCGCCGGTCCGGCTCTGGGCGGCGGCCGAGCCGACGCGTGAGGTGCCGTCGATCCGGCTGGTCGGCGGGGACGGGCGGGTCGCCGAGATCAGCGCCGACGGGCCGGTGAAGGAGTGGACCGGCCCGGACATCCAGTCGGTCCTGGGCGAGTGGGCCACCGGCCTCGGCCTCGACTCCCCCCGCCCGGCACCGACCGTCTGGTGCTCCTGGTACGAGTACTTCACGGCCGTCACCGAGGACGACATCCACGAGAACCTCCGCGCGATGGACACCCTCGACCTGCCCGTCGACGTCGTCCAGATCGACGACGGCTACCAGCGGGCCCTCGGCGACTGGCTCACCCTCTCCGGCCGCTTCCGCTCCCGCGCCGGCATCGCCGAGAAGATCCGCTCCCGCGGCCGTCGCGCCGGCATCTGGACGGCCCCGTTCCTCGTCGACCCGGCGAGCGACCTGGCCGCCGCGCACCCCGACTGGCTGGTCCGCGACACCACCGGCGGCTTCGCGCACGCCGGCCGCAACTGGGGCCACGACCTGCGCGTCCTGGACACCACCCACCCGGACGCCGCCGCGTACCTGACCGAGGTCTTCACGACCCTGCGCGCCGAGGGCTACGACTACTTCAAGACCGACTTCCTCTACGCGGGCGCCCTGGACGGCGTACGCCACGCGGACGTCGACGCCCTCACGGCCTACCGCGCCGGCATCGGCCTGATCCGCGACGCCATCGGCGAGGACGCCTACCTCCTGGGCTGCGGCGCGCCCCTCCTCGCCTCCATCGGCCTGTTCGACGCGATGCGCGTCAGCCCCGACACGGCACCCCACCGCCGCCCCGAGGCCGATGACTACAGCCAACCCGGCCAGGACCCCGCCGAGTTCACGGGAGCGGCCCGCCAGTGGCAGCACCAGCGCCTCTGGATCAACGACCCGGACTGCCTGATGGCCCGCCCGGCGGTCGAGACCCGCGAACAGTGGGCGGCGCACGTGGAGGCCACCGGGGGCCTGATGGCCTCCAGCGACCGGCTGCTGTCCCTGGACCCGTGGGGCGTGGAGACGACGCGGCGGCTCCTGTCGGGCGCCCGCCGCTGAGAGACGGCCGGGGCGCGGCACCCCCCGGCCGAGAGACGGGCCGGGGCGCGGCACTCCCCTAATCGTGCCGCGCCCCACCCCCGTTCCCCCGTCGGTCAGACCGCCTCGGCCTCGGGCAACGCCCCGGTCCGCGCCGCCCGGCCGTACCACAGGGCGCTCGTCTTCGGCGTGCGTTCCAGCGTCGCGTAGTCCACGTAGACCGCGCCGAAGCGCTTGCCGTAGCCGTACGCCCACTCGAAGTTGTCCATCAGGGACCACAGGTAGTAGCCCCGGACGTCCGCGCCGTCCGCGATGGCCCGGCGGACCGCCGACAGGTGGCCGTGCAGATAGGCGACCCGCTCCGGGTCGTGCACCCGGCCGTCGGAGTCGATCTTGTCGTCGTAGGCCGCGCCGTTCTCCGTGATGTACAGCGGCAGACCCGGCGCCTCCCGGGTGTAGCGCATGATCAGCTCGTGCAGACCGGTCGGGTCGATCGTCCAGCCCATCTCCGTGCGGTCGCCGGGCGTCTGGTGGAAGGCGACGTCGTCCGCGGCCGGCCACGGCGAGTGGTCGCTCGCCCCGTGACCGTCGGCGCGCGGCGCCTTCGCCGACGCGTCCGCCGCCGAGACCAGCGAGGGCGTGTAGTAGTTGAGGCCCAGCGCGTCCAGCGGCTGGTTGATCAGCTCCAGGTCACCGTCGTGGACGAAGCCCCAGTCCGTCAGGGACGCCGTCGCCACGTACAGCGACTCCGGGTAGGCACCGTGCAGCATCGGCCCGTGGAACACGCCGTTGGCCAGGTCGTCGATCCTGCGGGCCGCGTCCAGATCCGCCGGGTCCTGCGAAAGCGGCCGCACCACCGAGGAGTTGAGGCTGATCGCGACCGTGTTGCGGGCCGGCATCACCGACCGCAGCGCGGACGCGCCCAGCCCGTGCGCCAGATTCAGATGGTGCGCGGCACGCAGCGAGGCCGCCGGGTCCGTACGGCCCGGGGCGTGCACCCCGGAGGCATAGCCCAGGAACGCGCTGCACCACGGCTCGTTGAGCGTGATCCACTGCTCCACCCGGTCGCCCAGCGCCTCGCCGACGATCTGCGCGTACTCCGCGAACCGGTACGCCGTGTCGCGCTCCGGCCAGCCGCCCGCGTCCTCCAGCTCCTGCGGCAGGTCCCAGTGGTAGAGGGTCACGGCCGGCTTGATGTTCTTGGCCAGCAACTCGTCCACCAGTCGCCGGTAGAAGTCCAGGCCCTTCTGCACGGCCGGGCCCCGCCCGGTCGGCTGCACCCGCGACCACGAGATGGAGAAGCGGTAGGCGCCCAGGCCCAGCTCCGCCATCAGCGCCACGTCGTCGCGGTAGCGGTGGTAGTGGTCGACAGCGATGTCACCGGTCTCGCCACCGGCCGTCTTGCCCGGCGTGTGGCTGAAGGTGTCCCAGATCGACGGCGTACGGCCGTCCTCCCGCACCGCACCCTCGATCTGGTACGCGGACGTCGCCGCGCCCCACAGGAAGGCGGGGGGAAAGGCCACCGGAGTGGCCGGGTACTCGGAGTCAGGCATGGAAGCGCTCCCAAGGGGGTCGTATGGACCGACGAGTGGAGGGGGGAGGGGAGAAGGGGCCGAGGCGGCTGTGGCTCGGCCCCTGGGAAAGCAGGACTCAGCCCTTGACGGCGCCCTGCATGATGCCACCGACGATCTGCTTGCCGAAGATCGCGAAGACGATCAGGAGCGGCAGTGTGCCCAGCAAAGCGCCGGCCATGATCAGCGACTGGTCCGGGGTGTAGCCGCGCCCCAGCCCCGCAACCGCCACCTGCACGGTCGGGTTGCCGGTCTGGGTCAGGACCAGGAAGGGCCACAGGAAGTCGTTCCAGGTCTGCACGAACATCAGCATGCCCAGGACGGCCATCGCGGGCCGCGCGGTCGGGAACACCACGTGCCACACCACGCGCCAGCTGCTCGCGCCGTCCACCCGGGCCGCCTCGATGATCTCGTCCGGCAGCGCCTGGATCAGGTACTGCCGCATGAAGAACACACCGAACGCGCTCACCAGCGACGGGAAGATCACCGCTTGGAGCTGGTCCGTCCAGTCGAGCTTTGCGACCATCATGTACAGCGGGATGATGCTGAGCTGCGGCGGCACCATCATCGTGCCGATCACCACCAGCATCGCCGCGCCGCGGCCCTTGAAGCGCAGCTTGGCGAAGGCGAATCCGGCGATCGTCGACAGGAACACGATGGTGAACGACGAGATGCCGGCCACCAGGGTGGTGTTGAGGAACGCCTCGCCCAGGTTGGCGTCCGTCCAGGCCACTTCGAGCTTGTCGAAGAGGCCGGAGCCGAACCAGAACGGCGGCGGGGTCTGGGCCAGGCGCTGGTTGTCGCGCGAGGCGGCGATAGCTGTCCACACCAGCGGGAACAGCGAGATGACGGTGAAGAGGGCAAGGATGACGTACGCCACCGGGCCGGCGTGCAGCTGCCCGCCCGCGCGTGCCGCCTTCATGCCACGTGACCGCTTCGGCGGCTCGGGGACCGCGTCGGCCGGGGGTTTCGTCAGGGTCGTCGTCACGGCCGGTTCTCCTTAGCTACTGGCGCGCAGCCGGCGCGAGATGACGTAGTTGACGACCCCGATCACGATGAGGATCAGGAACATCGTCCAGGCGATGGCGGAGGCGCGGCCCAGGTGCTGGTTGATCCAGCCCTGCTCGTACAGGTACAGACCGAGCGTCTGGAACTGGTGCTGGGATCCGCCGGAGGCGCCCTTGTTCGCGTCGAAGAGCAGTGGCTCGCCGAACACCTGCGAGGCGCCGATGGTCGACACCACGACCGTGAACAGGATCGTCGGACGCAGCGAGGGCAGCGTGACGTGGAGGAACTGCCGCCAGCGACTGGCTCCGTCCAGTGCCGCCGACTCATAGAGGTCCTGCGGGATCGCCTGCATCGCGGCCAGGTAGATCAACGCGTTGTACCCCGTCCAGCGCCAGACGATGATGCTGGACACGGCGATCTGGGACGGCCACTTGTCGTTCTGCCAGTCGACGTGGTCGATGCCGACCGCGTTCAGCGCCCAGTTGATCATGCCGTAGTCGCGGCCGAAAAGCAGCACGAAGACCAGCGAGGCGGCGGCGATCGACGTGGCGTAGGGGGCCAGCATGACGACGCGGTAGAAGGTGGAGCCGCGCAGCTTGTAGTTGAGGATGTGCGCCAGGCCCATCGCCATCAGCAGCTGCGGAACCGT
Organism: Streptomyces massasporeus; assembly: GCF_014648995.1. GTDB lineage: Bacteria > Actinomycetota > Actinomycetes > Streptomycetales > Streptomycetaceae > Streptomyces > Streptomyces massasporeus. Next base: position 243,807 of record NZ_BMSE01000002.1, read on the forward strand.
GGAGATGATGCCGATCGTCAGGGTGTTCTTCGCCGCGTTCCAGAAGAAGTCGTCGTCGAAGATCCGTGTGTAGTTGCGCAGGCCAACCCAGGACATGTCCGTGGGTGCCGTCAACTCCACCTGGTGAAGCGAGGCCCAGCCGGTGTACAGCAGCGGGAACAGGCCGAACGCGAGGAAGAGCAGGAAGAAGGGCGAGACGAACGCGTAGGGGCTCCACCGCATGTCGCGTTGCCAGCGACGGGAGAGCCGTGCGCGCTTCTTCATCGCCCGCTCCGTGTCCGCGTCGGCCGGCGGGCGGCCCGGGGCCGCGCCCCCCTCCTTCACGGGGGGCGCGGCGGTGTCGTGCCTGGATGCCATTCCGGTCACTGGTCCAGGTTGTTGTCGATGGTCTTGACGGCCGTGTTCCACGCCTCCTCGGGCGACTTGCCCTGGGTGACGAGGATGACGCCGTTGTCCGTCAGACCCTGCTGGATGATCTGGTCCTTCGGGCCGATCGTCTGCACCGGGCTGCTCTTTGCGGCCGCGGCGAAGATGGTGCCGATCGGAGTGTCACCGGTCATCTCGTTCTTGGCGCTCTTCACCGCGTCCGACTCGTAGGCCGCCGGGGTGCTCGGGAAGCTGCCCTGCACGGCGAACAGCTTGGCCTGCTGCTCGGGTGCGGTCAGCCAGGCGGCCAGCTTCGCGGCCGCCTCCGTGTTCTTGCCCGACTTGGGAACCGCCAGGAAGGAACCGCCCCAGTTGCCGGACTTCGGCGACGCGGCCACGTCCCACTTGCCCTTGGCGTCCGGCTTCGACTTGCCCTTGATGTAGCCGAGCATCCACGGCGGGCAGGACATCGCGGCGAACTTGCTGTTGGCGATCGTCGTGTCCCAAGCGGGCTGGAACTGAGTCTGGTTGCCGATCAGTCCGTCCTCGGCGGCCTTCGCGGTGAGGTCGAACGCGTCCTTCACAGCCGGGTTCGACTTGTAGATGACCTTGCCGGAGGAGTCGTAGAAGCGGTCCTTCTCACTGCTGAGGATCGCCTGGAGCAGACCGCCGGGGGAGTCCAGGAAGGTGGTGCCCTTCGGAGCCTTCTTCTTGTAGTCCTCGCCGACCTGGACCAGCTTCTTCCAGTCACCGGCCCACAGTTTGGCGACCTCCTCGCGGTCGGTGGGCAGACCGGCCTTCTCGAAGAGGTCCTTGCGGTAGCAGATGGCCATCGGGCCGACGTCCGTGCCCAGGCCCACGGTCTCACCGCCCTCGGTGGTGGCCTGCTGCCACTTCCACTCCAGGTAGTCGCTCTTCTTGCCGTACTTGGAGAGGTCCAGCAGCTTGGCGGACTGGGTCTTGACGATCTCGGCGATGTTGCCGACCTCGACGCCCTGGATGTCCTGCAGGCCGCTGTTGGTGGTCAGGTGGTTGACCAGGGTGGGGTAGTAGTTCTCGTTCCGCTCGACGACCGTCTGCTGGATGTCGATGTCCGGGTGGAGCTTCTCGTACTCCTTGTAGAGGCCGGCCTCCTCGAACCCGAAGGTGCCGAAGAGCCCCAGAGTGATCTTGGTCTTGCCGCCGCTGTCGCCGCCGCTGCCGCCCGACGAGCCGTCGCTTCCGCCGTCGTCGGCACAGCCGGCCAGCAGCCCGGCGCCCAGCGACGCGACGGCCGCGACGACCATCGCCTTGCGGGCGGTTCGGATGCGTGCTCGCATGTCGTCCTCCTGTTGCCCTGACGTGCCGACCCCCCGGCCAACTGCATTGTCGGACCGTTTTACGCGCTTAAGGCTCGGGCGGGGAACGTGCGGGTTGTGTATGTGTCAGGTAGTGTGGGAGCGCTCCCACCAGTGATGTGTTGAAGAGTCCCCGGTCGCGGCGGGGGTGTCAAGGGACCGGACAGGGAGAGATGCGTTCAGTTATCTGCCTGTTAACTGGACCCGGGGCCGGACCGGTTGGGGCCCGGGCCGTAGGGATCAAGCCGACAGGAATGCCGGTCGCGCCGGTTCCACCGGCGAAGCGGAGGGCCGGGGGCGGCGCGCCCTCGGCTGCGGTCGGGCGGCTGACGAGCCTGTTAAATTCCAGGCCAGTCGCAGAGTGCGGGTGTGGACGGGAAGGCGGAGCCCATGGCAACCCACGGAGCGCGGGGCCGAAGTGGTGGCCGGCCCACCCTCGAAGAGGTGGCGGCGCGCGCCGGTGTCGGCCGCGGCACCGTCTCGCGGGTGATCAACGGCTCGCCCCGGGTCAGCGACGCGACCCGCGCGGCCGTCGAGGCGGCGGTCGCGGAGCTCGGCTACGTCCCCAACACCGCGGCCCGCGCCCTGGCCGCCAACCGTACGGACGCGATCGCGCTGGTCGTCCCCGAGCCGGAGACCCGGTTCTTCGCGGAGCCGTACTTCTCGGACATGCTGAAGGGCGTCGGGTCGGCGCTGTCCGACACGGAGATGCAGCTGCTGCTGATCTTCGCGGGCAGCGACCGGGAACGCGCCCGCCTCGCGCAGTACCTGGCGGCCCACCGCGTGGACGGCGTCCTGCTGGTCTCGGTGCACGCGGACGACCCGCTGCCCGACCTGCTGGCCCAGCTGGAGATCCCGGCGGTGATCAGCGGTCCGCGCTCGTCGGCGGAGACGCTGCCGTCGGTCGACTCGGACAACTACGGCGGCGCCCGCCAGGCCGTCGAGCACCTGCTGTCCCGGGGCCGGAGCCGGGTGGCCCACATCACCGGCCGCCTCGACGTCTACGGTGCCCAGCGCCGTGTCGACGGCTACCGCGAAGCCATGAGCGACGCCGGCCTCGGGGTGGACGAGGGGCTGATCGAGGCGGGGGACTTCACGGAGGAGGGCGGACACCGGGCCATGGCCGTCCTGCTGGAGCGCCACCCCGACATCGACGCGGTCTTCGCCGCCTCCGACGTCACCGCGGCCGGCGCCCGCCGGGCGCTGCGCGACGCGGGCCGCCGCATTCCGGAGGACGTGGCGCTCGTCGGCTACGACGACTCCGCCATCGCCCGCCACATGGAACCGCCGCTGACCAGCGTCCGCCAGCCCATAGAGGAGATGGGCCGCCGGATGATAGACCTCCTGCTCACCGAGGTCGCCGACCGCCGTCCGCTGGCGTCCCGGGGCCTGGAGCGCCGGCAGATGGTCCTGGCCACGGAGCTGGTGTCCCGGTCCTCTTCGTGACGCAACGGCCCACGGGCGCGGGGGAGTCGGCTAGGGCGTGACGGCGGTCCGCGGGCCGAGGCCGGGGTGGCGCCGCAGGACGTCCAGGCCGTCGGGCACGAACAGCCGGTTCCGCAGCGCCTCCCGCAGGTCCGCCTCGCCGAGCCACCCGTGCCAGGCGATCTCGGACGGGTCGGGGGTGAGGGGCTCCGTCACGACGGCCTCGTGCACCCCGAGCCAGTACGGGCTGATCGCCCCCCGGCAGAGGAACTTGAAGACGAACCGCACCCGCGCCCGGACGCCCAGCTCCTCGGCCAGTTCCCGGGTCGCGGCCTCCTCGTAGGACTCGCCGACCTCGACGGCCCCGCCGATCAGCCAGTCGTGGTGGCCCGGGAAGCGGGACAGGTGCTCTGGCCTGCGATGTACCAGCACCCGTCCCCGCGAGTCACGGCACACCGTGGTCGCGACCCGGTGCGGCCAGCCCTCGCGGATCGCCTCGTCCCGGTCGACCACCCCGAGCACCCGGTCCTGCTCGTCGACCCGTTCCACCCGCTCACCCATGGGCCTCACGGTCCCACGCCCTCACACCCGGGCCGGCGCCGGCCGTCGCAGCAGGTAGACCGCCGCCGTCACGACCAGGACGGCCATGCAGGCGATGAACACCAGCCCCGCTCCCTCCAGGCCGATCGGCCCGGTCAGCAGGCCGACGCCGATCACAGGGACGGAGATGCCCGTGTAGGCCACCACGAACAGCGTTGAGATCACCGCCGCCCGCTGGTGCTCGGGCGAGGCCTGGGCCACGTCGGACAGGGCGCCGCGGAACGCCAGGCCCTGGCCGATTCCGCCGACGAGCGCGCTGGCGACCAGCAGGGCCATCTGGTCCCAGCGCAGCGCACCGGCGAGCAGCGCGAGCCCGGCGAGGAGCCCCGCGCAGCCCAGCGGCAGGGAACGCCGTACGCCGACCCGGCCGACCGCGAGTTGTCCGACGGTCGACGAGAAGAACGCCAGCGCGACGATCAGCCCGCTCACGGCGTGGTCGTCGACGTCCAGGGATTCCACGAGGAAGGCCGGGCTGACGGAGGTGAACACCCCGAACAGGGCGAAGCCGACGAAGGAGGCGGTGGCGGCGGGGCCGAACACCGCGCGCACCTGCGGGGGCAGGGCGGGACGCTGCGGGCGTACGGCGCGCAGCGGCTGCCGTTCCCGTACGGTCTCCGCGAGCCGCAGCAGGACGGCGGCCGAGGCGGCCACCAGCGCGAGGTGGGTGACGAACGGCAGGTACAGCGGCCAGGAGGCGTACTGCGCGAGAAGCCCGGAGAGCAGCGGACCGCAGCCCAGTCCGCCCATGTTGGCGGCTGTCGCCACGAACGTGGCCCGGGAGGCACCGCCCTCGGGCGCCAGCTCCATCACGTATGCCGTGGCGGCCCCGGTGAACAGCCCGGCGGACAGTCCCGACAGCAGCCGTCCCGCGTAGAGCCAGCCGAGCCCGGTGGCGCACAGGAAGCAGACGGCGCTCAGTGCGGCGAAGCCCAGACCGCACAGCAGGACCGGGCGCCGGCCCACGGCGTCGGAGGCGTTGCCGACCAGCAGCAGCACTCCGATCACCGCGAAGGCGTACAGGGCGTAGACCACGGTGACGGTGAGCTCGGAGAAGCCGAACTTGTCCTGGTAGAGGGGATAGAGGGGAGTCGGCAGTGTGGTGCCGGCCATGCAGACGGCGAACACCGCACCGCCGAGCACACACGCGCGCCATCCCGGGCGTCCACCGTCCATACGGCCGACGGTAGCCGCGGCCCGCGGACGCGCCCTCGACCGGCGCGCTGGAAACACGCGCGCTGGAAAAGACCCGCGCCTGGAAACGCTTCAGCCGGTGGCCTCTTCCGAGACCACCGGCTGAATACTCAGGGTGAGTGACGGGACTCGAACCCGCGGCATCCTGGACCACAACCAGGTGCTCTACCAGCTGAGCTACACCCACCATGACCGGCTTGGAGATCAGTGATGTCCCCGACCGGCCGAGAAAAAGTGTACAGGGTCCGAAGGGGTGCTCGCGCCCGGCTTTCTCCGCGGCCCCCGACGGGCCCCCGTCCTGCCTACTGAGCAGGCAGGACGTGCTTCGCGGCGATCGTCCGCGCGGTGTCCGAGTCGGGCCCGGGCTGCGGGACGAACAGGGCCTCGCGGTAGTACCGCAGCTCCGCGATGGACTCGCGGATGTCGGCGAGCGCGCGGTGGTTGCCGTTCTTCTGCGGGCTGTTGAAGTACGCCCGCGGGTACCAGCGGCGCGCCAGCTCCTTGATCGACGACACATCGACGATCCGGTAGTGGAGGTAGCTCTCCAGCGTCGCCATGTCGCGCAGCAGGAAGCCGCGGTCGGTGCCGACGGAGTTCCCGCACAGTGGGGCCTTGCCCGGCTCCTTGACGAACTCCCTCACGTACGTCAGGACCTGGTCCTCGGCGTCCTTCAGCGTCGTGCCGCCGGCGAGCTCCTCGAGCAGCCCGGAGGCGGTGTGCATCTGACGCACCACGTCCGGCATCGTCTCCAGCGCCTGGTCCGGCGGCCGGATGACGATGTCCACGCCCTCGCCGAGCACGTTCAGCTCGGAGTCGGTCACGAGGGCGGCCACCTCGATGAGCGCGTCGTCCGACAGCGAGAGGCCGGTCATCTCGCAGTCGATCCACACCATGCGATCGTTCATGTGTCTAACCTTACGGCCCGCCGCCACCGGCCGGGCCGCCCGTGCCGGGAAAGCCGAAGGGCCCGCGGGGAGACGTGCTCCCCGCGGGCCCCGGCTACCGGATCACGGCGCGCTGCGCTGCCCGGGCAGGCTTGCCGACAGGGCCGGCGACTGGCCCACCGCACTCGCCGCCGCCGTACGGCGGGACTGCAGCGGGACCGGGTGTTCCGGATGCAGCGGGGCGGGCACCTGGCCGGGCTGGCCCGGATGGTGCCCCGCGTGGCCCGGATGGCCCGGCATGCCGGACCCGGGACCGCCCGGCGCGCTCTCGGTCTCCTGGGGCCGCTCGCCCTGCGGACGCCGGGCTCGGTACGCCGCCCGGTACGCGGCCGGGGACGAACCCAGCTGGCGGCGGAAGTGCCCGCGCAGGGCGACCGGCGACCGGAAGCCGCAGCGCCCGGCCACCTCGTCCACCGAGTAGTCCGACGTCTCCAGCAGGCGCTGCGCCTGGAGGACCCGCTGCGTGATCAGCCACTGCAGCGGAGCGCTCCCGGTCAGCGAGCGGAAGCGGCGGTCGAACGTACGCCTGCTCATGTACGCGCGTGCCGCCAGCGTCTCCACGTCGAACTGTTCGTGGAGGTGCTCCAGCGCCCAGGCGACGACCTCGGCGAGCGGGTCGGCGCCGATCTCCTCTGGTAAAGACCTGTCGAGGTAGCGCTCCTGCCCGCCGCTGCGGCGCGGCGGCACGACGAGCCGCCTGGCCAGGGCCCCGGCCGCCTCGTTGCCGTGGTCCGTGCGCACGATGTGCAGGCACAGGTCGATGCCCGCGGCCGTGCCCGCCGACGTCAGCACGTCGCCGTCGTCGACGAACAGCTCACGCGGGTCCACGTGCACCGACGGATAGCGCTTGGCCAGCGTCGGTGCGTACATCCAGTGGGTGGTTGCGGGGCGGCCGTCCAGCAGGCCCGCCGCCGCGAGGACGAAGGCGCCGGTGCACAGCCCGACGATGCGGGCGCCCTCCTCGTGGGCGCGGCGCAGCGCGTCGAGCGCCTCCTCCGGTGGCGGAGAAGTGATCGAACGCCAGGCCGGTACGACGACCGTGCCCGCGCGTGAGATCGCTTCCAGGCCATGTGGTGCGGTGAGTTCGAGGCCCCCTGTGGTCCGTAGCGGGCCGTTTTCGCCCCCGCACACCAGTAGTCGGTAGCGCGGTACGCCGGCGTCCTGGCGGTCAACCCCGAACACCGACAGCGGTATGGAACTCTCGAAGATGGGGCCGCCGCTGAACAGCAGCACCGCGACGATCTCCTTGCGGCGTCGCCCGGAAAGTTTCCGGGCCGCGGCTTCCGGCGCGGCAGTGGAGTCGTGGCTCATACTGCTAAGCCCCCCTCGGTGGTCGCGGCTCCTCGGTTGTGTCGCTCCTGCACGTTTCCCCTCGGTCCTGCACGAGTCCCCCGCCGTAGACAGTCAAGATCGAATCTACTGTGTGCCGTCGTGCCGAAGTGGCCGGTTAGTCACCCGGCACATTGTCGACTTGGCAACTTGGCGTGAAGCATTCGATCACGAAGCGTTGCACTCGTGGGGCGTGCAGGGAAGTGCGCCTTGTCGCGGTGGCCAATCCACGTAGGGTGCGCTGACCCCCTGAGGCCCTTTCCGTGCAGGTCGAACGGGGGTTGGGGGGTGGTCGGACCGGGGGATGCGCCACTATGAGAAGTTGGCTGAAAACCGACGTGCGTGTGCGCGGAAACCGGTCAGCCGACCGGTGTATCCCCTCCGGTGTGCCGTCCGCCACGGTGCGACCCCGTTCCGGTGCGGTGGCGGCGGCCCCGGTGGGGTGCCCGGTCCTCGGCCGCGAGCCGGGCCGCACCGCGCTCGGACTGGCGCAGCAGCACCCGGCAGGCGCCCGTGACGGCCGCGAGCCCGAGGGCGGTGCCGGCGGCACCGGCCAGAGAGGCGCCGTAGCCGAGGAGCACCACCGGGACGAGCAGGCAGCTGAAGGCAGCCCAGCGAACCACATCCGTCGCGGTGTCCCGCGGCGGCGGGGTCGCGCGGTCCGCCTCGGCGGCGGGGCGTGGTGCGGACATGGGTGCTCCCTGTGGCGTGACTCACGGAGTTCAACGCGTGGCCGGGCCGTCGGTCACTGGCGGCCCGGATCGCCGCACGTGCCCACGGCTGAGTGAATCCCGTGCAAACCGCCTGTACAGCGCAGCAACCATTGCGTTACGGGCGGTGCCTCGTGCATGCTCCCTGGAACCCGCACGCACCGTGAGCGGGATCTGGGCTAAGGAGGCGTGCCGCCGTACCCTTGAGGGTATGGGGGTGGGAAGACCATTCCCGGACACAGCTCCGCCGCACACTGTTGTCCCCCATATAAGGATCACGACGCCGAGACAGCCATGGCCGGTCACGAATTCTTCGAACCCGCGGACCGCAAGCGGCCCGTCGCCGATCCCACGGCGGCCGAGCCCCTGGCGGCGGAAGAGCCACGCCATTCCTGCGATCCCGCCTTCAAGCACGGGGTCGTCGTCGGCTTCGACGGCTCCACCTCCAGTGAGCGCGCCCTGGCGTACGCGATCGGCATGGCCCATCGCTCCGGGTCGGGCCTGATCATCGTCCACGTCGCCAACCGGCTGCCGACCACGGTGTGGGCGGGCTGCGAGCCGCCCGTGTTCGTGGACGTGCCGGACCACCGCACCGAGGTGCTCGGTCTCGAGCTGGCCTGCGCGGACTACCTCGCCGAGGTGCCCTGGATCCTGGTCGAGCGCGGCGGCGACATCTGCCACGAACTCGAAGAGGTGGGCCGGGAGTACGAGGCCGACGCGATCGTCGTCGGCTCCACCCACGGCATCGTCGGGCGCATCTTCGGCTCGGTCGCGGGGCGGCTCGCCAAGCGGGCGCAGCGGCCCGTCATCGTCATTCCCTGACGTTCACGCAGGAGCGGCCTCCTGCGGCAACTCCCTTGTGCACCACGCGAATCTACTCACGCGTAGAGGTGTTTGTGCCCTTGTGAAGGGCATATACGGGACACCGCACAACTGCACATGCACGAAGGGAGCCCGCCGTGGACAAAGACGTCTCCGCGGGAAGTGGAATCACGACCGTGGTCGGTCGACTCGCCCTGGGAATCACCCTGTTGGCCTTCGGGCTGGGGCATACCGCTCTGATCGACGGCGTGTCGGCCGCTGACGCCGTGTCAATCGCCCAGTACGTGGGGGGAGTAGCCCTCTTCGTCACCGGCCTCGTGGCCCTGCGCGAGGGCGACGCCGCCGGTGGGACGGCGTTCACGGTGCTCGGGGCCCTGTGGTTCACCTGGGCCGTGACCGAGGTCGCCTCCGGTAACGAGGCAGGGTTGTTCCTGCTGTTGTTCGCCCTGGTGGCGCTGTCCCTCACCGTCGCGGGCGGGGACCAGCTCGGACAGGGCGTGTACGGGCTGTTCTTCGTGTCGCTGGTCCTGCTCGCGATCGCCGCGTTCGCGGAGAACGGCGGGCTGGCGAAGGTCGGGGGCTGGTTCGCCGTCGCCGCGGGCGCGGTGGCCTGGTACGCGGCGACCGCCGCGTTGGCGCACTGGCCCACGGCACTTCCGCGACGCGCTGCCGGCCGGGGCGTGACGGCCACCGGTTAGCTGCGCCGGCCGGGGAGTTGGGCGGCTTCTCGGCGATGAAAACGGACCCCCCGTGCATGGTGGCAGCACGTGGGGGTCCGTCCTCTTTCGTCGGCCTGTGCGGGTGCGTGGGGGCTTGTCGCGCAGTTCCCCGCGCCCCTTGAAGGAGGGCCTCTACTCCACCGTCACCGACTTGGCGAGGTTGCGGGGCTTGTCGATGTCGCGGCCGAGCGCCAACGCCGTGTGGTATGCCAGCAGCTGGAGCGGAATGCCCATCAGGATGGGGTCGAGTTCGTCCTCGTTCTTCGGGACGACGATCGTCTCGTCGGCCTTCTCCTGGGGCTGGTGGGCCACCGCGAGGATCCTGCCGCTGCGCGCCTTGATCTCCTCCATGGCGGCGCGGTTCTTCTCCAGCAGGTCGTCGTCGGGGACGATCGCGACCGTCGGGAGGGCCGGCTCGATCAGGGCCAGCGGGCCGTGCTTGAGCTCCGAGGCGGGGTAGGCCTCGGCGTGGATGTAGGAGACCTCCTTGAGCTTCAGGGAGGCCTCGCGGGCCACCGGGTAGCCCCGGACGCGGCCGATGAAGAGCATCGAGCGGGCCTCGGCGAACTGCAGGGCCAGCTTCTTGACGTCGTCCTCGTGCTCCATGATCTCGGCGATCTGGGCGGGCAGCTTGCGCAGGCCCTCGATGATCCGCTTGCCGTCCCGGACCGACAGGTCGCGGGTGCGGCCCAGGTGGAGGGCGAGGAGGGCGAAGGCCACCGTGGTGTTGGTGAAGCACTTGGTGGAGACGACACAGACCTCCGGGCCGGCGTGCACGTAGATGCCGCCGTCCGCCTCGCGGGCGATCGCCGAGCCGACCACGTTCACCACGCCGAGGACGCGGGCGCCCTTGCGCTTGAGCTCCTGCACGGCGGCCAGGACGTCGTAGGTCTCGCCGGACTGGGAGACCGCGACGTAGAGGGTGTCGGGGTCGACGACGGCGTTGCGGTAGCGGAACTCCGAGGCGGGCTCGGCGTCGGCGGGGATGCGCGCCAGTTCCTCGATCATCTGGGCGCCGATCATGCCCGCGTGGTACGAGGTGCCGCAGCCGAGGATCTTCACGCGGCGGATCCGCCGGGCCTCGCGGGCGTCCAGGTTCAGGCCGCCCAGGTGCACGGTGGAGAAGCGGTCGTCGATGCGGCCGCGCAGCACGCGGTCCACGGCGTCGGCCTGCTCGTGGATCTCCTTGTGCATGTAGGTGTCGTGGCCGCCCATGTCGTAGGAGGCGGCCTCCCACTCCACGGTGGTGGGCTCGGCCGTGGTGCGAGTGCCCTCCGTGGTGTAGGTGCGGAAGTCGTCGGCCTTCAGGGTGGCCATCTCGCCGTCGTCGAGGGTGACGATCTGGCGGGTGTGGGCGACCAGCGCGGCGATGTCCGACGCGACGAACATCTCCTTCTCGCCGATGCCGAGGACGACCGGGGAGCCGTTGCGGGCGACGACGATCCGGTCGGGGAAGTCGGCGTGCATGACGGCGATGCCGTACGTGCCCTCGACGAGCCGGAGGGTCTCGCGGACCTTGTCCTCCAGCTTGGGCGCCTGCGCGCGGGCGATGAGGTGGGTGAGGACCTCGGTGTCGGTCTCGGAGAGGAACTCGACGCCGTCCGCCTCCAGCTTGCGGCGCAGGTCGGAGGCGTTGTCGATGATGCCGTTGTGCACGACGGCGACCTTGTTGTCGGCCGACATGTGCGGGTGGGCGTTGACGTCGGACGGGGCGCCGTGGGTGGCCCAGCGGGTGTGGGCGATACCGGTCGTGCCCTTGAAGCGCGCCGGGACCTTGGCCTCCAGGTCACGCACGCGGCCCTTGGCCTTGACCATCTTCAGGCCGGACGTCTTCGGGGACGTGACGACGATGCCCGCGGAGTCGTAGCCGCGGTACTCCAGACGCTGCAGGCCCTCCAGGAGGAGGGGCGCGACGTCACGCTTCCCGATGTAACCGACGATTCCGCACATGTATACGTATTCCTAGCCGTAGACGATGCGCCGCAGCTGCCGGAGCGAGAGCTCCGGCGGGGCCACCGCGCGGTATTTGAGATCCGCCTCGATCCGCTCGAAGATCGCCGCGTTGACCAGGCCCTGGGCCTGGAGCTCGCGGTGGCGGCGACGGACGTACTCCTCGGTCGTCTCGTCGAAGTAGGCGAGCACGTCCTGGATCACGCGCAGCGCCTCGCCCCGCCCGAGGGCGGTGGACCGCGTCAGATGATCAACGAGTTCGTCGTGCACTCGCTAGATCTTGGGGCACCGGCGACGCTTTCGCAAGAATTCTGCCCGACTTCGGGCAAGCGCCTGCGGGGATCCTTTGGGGGAACGTTGAACGTGTCATGAGGGCTTGTTCGTGACGCGTCCACCGGGTGTCCGGAATCCCGTTGCCCGAGGCGTCGATTTTTGGACGCCATGGACACTCCTCGTATGGGCGTACCCGAGCGGCTCGCCGAGCGCATGACCATGGCCGAGCAGCACGAGTACCTGCGCGCCAGGTTCTCCCGGCGCACGATGATCAGAGGCGGCGCCGTCACGCTGGGCGCCGTCACGGGTGGCGCGTTCGTGCCCGGCGCCACCGCCCAGGCCGCCGTCCCGAGCGGCCGCCCCGGCACCGAGACCGTCGACGGCGCCCATGTGGCCCCCTTCGGCCGTCACCTCGCCTACGGCACCGACCCGCGCACCGAGATGACCGTCTCCTGGCAGGTCCCGGTCGCCGTCAAGAAGCCCTTCATCCGGATCGGCGCCCACCCCACGGACCTCTCCCGCAAGATCGACGCCGAGGTCCGCACCCTCTTCACGCCCGCCGGTGTCGGCACGAGCGGCAACCACACCCAGTACTACGTCCACGCCAAGCTGACCCATCTGAAGCCGGGCCGTACGTACTACTACGGCGTCGGCCACCAGGGCTTCGACCCGGCCGCACCGCACCTGCTGGGCACCCTCGGCACCTTCACCACCGCCCCCGCGCACAAGGCGCCGTTCACCTTCACGGCCTTCGGCGACGAGGGCGTGAGCTACCACGGCCTGGCCAACAACGCCCTGCTGCTCGGCCAGAACCCGGCCTTCCACCTGCACGCCGGCGACATCGCCTACGCCGACCCGTCCGGCTCCGGCCAGACCTCCGACACCGGCTTCGACTCGCGGATCTGGGACCAGTTCCTCGCCCAGACCGAGTCCGTCGCCAAGTCCGTCCCCTGGATGCCCGCCTTCGGCAACCACGACATGGAGGCCTGGTACTCGCCGGGCGGCTACGGCGGCGAGGAGGCCCGCTGGACGCTGCCCGGCAACGGCCCCGACAAGAAGAACCTCCCGGGCGTCTACTCCTTCGTCCACGGCAACACAGCGATCATCTCGCTCGACGCCAACGACATCTCCTTCGAGATCCCGGCCAACCTCGGCATCTCCGGCGGCACCCAGACCACGTGGCTGGAGACGCAGCTCAGGAAGTACCGGGCCTCCCACGACATCGACTTCATCGTCGTGTTCTTCCACCACTGCGCCTACTGCACCTCCACCTCCCACGCCTCCGAGGGCGGGGTCCGGCAGGAGTGGGTGCCGCTCTTCGAGAAGTACACGGTGGACCTGGTCATCAACGGCCACAACCACCAGTACGAGCGCACCGACGTGATCAAGGGGAACAAGGTCACCAAGAAGCTCCCCATCGGCGGCACGGCCTACCCCGAGACCGACGGCGTGGTCTATGTGACGGCCGGTGCGGCGGGCCGCAGCCTCTACGCGTTCAGCGCCCCGCTGTCGTACGAGGGCAACGAGCACGACGTGGAGTCCGTGGCCTCGTTCGTCAACGTCAAGGGCGGCAAGCAGAACGAGACCGTCGCCTGGTCCCGGGTGCGCTACCTCGACTACTCCTTCCTGCGCGTGGACGTCACCCCCGCGCCGAAGGGGCGCCTGGCCACGCTGACGGTGCGCGGCATCGCCGAGACCGGGGACCAGGTCGACCACTTCACGGTGGCCCGCCGGGCGAAGTAGGCGCGCGTCCTACATCCGCTTGAGGATCGCCTGTTTGGCCAGGGCGAACTCGTCGTCCGTCAGCACGCCCGCGCGGTGCAGTTCCCCGAGCTCGCGCAGGCGGCGCAGCAGGGCGTCGTGGTCGTCCTCGGCGGACGCGACCGCAGGAGAGGGCAGCTCCGGTCGCGCGTCCACCGGGTGTGCGGCGGCGGCCCGGGCCGGGTGCGGAAGCCTGGCCTGGACCGCCGCCGCGACCAGCGCCATCAGCGGGTCCTTCTTGAAGCCCCACAGCTCCACGGCGTTGGGGTCGTACTTGGGCGGGGTCTTGGTGGGCGCGTGCCGCACGGTGAAGCGCAGGTGGCCGTTCTCCAGACCGGCCGCCGGGTGCCACTCCACACCCGTGATGTCGGCGAGCGGGAGCGTGCGGGCGCCGGCGGCGGCCTTGGCGTCCTCCGTCTTCCAGTTCCACTCCAGGCGTATGCGCTCGCCGTCGAAACCGGCGGTGCCGTCCCCGGCGGAGACCGACAGGGGGACCGACGGGCCCGGCAGCAGATAGGCGTCGACCGGGCCGGCGGGGACCTGGTCGAGCAGCAGGGCGCTGCGGACCTCGTCCACGAAGTACTCGGCGACGCCGTAGCGGTCGGCCTCCACGATCAGCTGGTACGGGTCGTGGGGCTCGGTGAGCCGGCCGCCGGTCGCGTGCAGCAGCGGGTCGGCGCCGTCGCGCAGCCGGAGCCTGAGCCGCCCCGACTTCTTGCCCTGCTCCAGGGAAACGCCCGCCAACGCCCCCAGCGGGACGTTCAGTTCACCCAGCTCCTTGCGCAACAGACTGACGTTCTTGTCCCGTCCGGGAGTCAGTCGCAGCGCGTCCCCGTCGAAGGCCCACGTACCGTCCTTCTGGATGATTTCCGCCATGGGGTGGATTGTTCCACCCGTCTCACGAGAGAGTGGTCCAGACCTCCTGGAGCTCAACGGCTCGTGAAGGGACACGCTTGTGAGAGATGGCCGTGTGAGACAGCACCGCAGAACGCTCCGCCTGCTCGGTTCCCTGCTGCTGGTCGCGATGGCCGCCTCGGTGACCGGGGCCGCTCCCGCACCGGCGGCATCGCCCACCCCGCTCGACCGGGTGATCCCCGCGCCCGCCTCGGTCACCCCGGGCGGATCCCCGTACCGGATCACCCGCGGCACCCACATCCGCGTCGACGGATCCCGCGAGACCCGGGACGTCGGCGAGTACCTCGCGAAGATCCTTCGCCCCTCGACCGGCTACCGCCTGCCCGTCACCGCCCAGGGCGCCGGGGGCATCCGACTGCGCCTGGCCGAGGGCCCGTTCGGGGCCGAGGGCTACCGGCTCGACAGCGGCCGGGGCGGCGTCACCATCACCGCCGCCAAGCCCGCCGGGCTCTTCCACGGCGTGCAGACCCTGCGCCAGCTCCTGCCCGCGGCCGTCGAGAAGGACTCCGTCCAGCCCGGCCCCTGGCTGGTCGCCGGCGGCACGATCACGGACACCCCGCGCTACGGCTGGCGCGGCGCCATGCTCGACGTCTCCCGCCACTTCTTCACCGTCGAGCAGGTCAAGCGCTACATCGACCAGCTCGCCCTCTACAAGATCAACAAGCTGCATCTGCACCTCAGCGACGACCAGGGCTGGCGCATCGCCATCGACTCCTGGCCGCGCCTGGCCACGTACGGCGGTTCCACGGAGGTGGGCGGCGGCCCCGGCGGCTTCTACACCAAGGCCGACTACCGGGAGATCGTGCGCTACGCCTCCTCCCGCCACCTGGAGGTCGTGCCCGAGATCGACATGCCCGGCCACACGAACGCGGCCCTCGCCTCCTATGCCGACCTGAACTGCGACGGGGTGGCGCCGCCGCTCTACACCGGCACCGAGGTCGGCTTCAGCTCGCTGTGCGCCGGCAAGGACATCACGTACGACTTCGTGGACGACGTGATCCGGGAACTCGCCGCGCTCACGCCGGGCAGGTACCTCCACATCGGGGGAGACGAGGCGCACTCCACCAGCCATGAGGACTACGTGAAGTTCATGGACCGGGTGCAGCCGATCGTCGCGAAGTACGGCAAGACGGTGGTGGGCTGGCACCAGCTGACCGGGGCGACCCCGGCGAAGGGTGCTCTCGCCCAGTACTGGGGGCTGGACGGCACCAGTGCCGAGGAGAAGGCGCGGGTGGTGAAGGCCGCGCAGAACGGGACCGGGCTGATTCTGTCCCCGGCGGACCGGGTGTATCTCGACATGAAGTACACGAAGGAGACGCCGCTGGGGTTGTCCTGGGCGGGGTATGTCGAGGTGAAGCGGTCCTACGACTGGGATCCCGGGGCGTATCTGCCGGGGGTGCCGGGCGGGGCCGTACGGGGTGTCGAGGCGCCGATGTGGTCGGAGACGCTGGAGAACTCCGAGCATGTGGAGTTCATGGCGTTTCCGCGGTTGCCCGGTGTTGCCGAGTTGGGGTGGTCGTCGGCGGCTTCTCATGACTGGGAGCGGTACAAGGGGCGGCTTGCTGCGCAGGCTGAGCGGTGGAATGTCCTGGGTATTGAGTGGTATCGGTCGCCGCAGGTTCCGTGGGGAGCCGGCGGGGGGTGATGTCTCTGCGGGCCGGTGGGGGCTGGTCGCGCAGTTCCCCGCGCCCCTAAAAGATTGCGCAGTTCCCCGCGCCCCCAAAAAGACGCGCACCCCCGGTGGACCGTACACCGGGGGTGCGCGTCTGTCTGTGAGGTCAGAGGTCCGCTATCGGGTTCCTCAGGGTGCCCACCAGCTGGAGGGCGCCCGACGGGTCCGACAGGTCGACCATCTGCTCGTTGTTGCGGAGCTGGAGGCGGTTGAGGCAGGAGAGGGCGAACTCGGGGGCGAACATGTCGTACTGCTTGAACTTGTCGGCGAGTTCGGGCATCGAGTCCTGGTAGGCGCGGGTGACCTCCGCGACCGTGTGCCAGAAGTCGTCCTCCTCCAGGATTCCCTCGGTGGCGAGGTTCGCCGCGAGGAAGCGGAAGAAGCAGTCGAAGACGTCCGTGAAGATCGACAGGAGCTTCTTGTCCTCCGGGACCTCCACGCGGAGCCGCTCGACCGTCGGCGGCAGCACCGCGTCCGGGTCCATGACCGCGATCTCCTCGGCGATGTCCTTGTAGATCGCGCGCTGCACGACCCCGTCCTTCAGCACCAGGATGACGTTCTCGCCGTGCGGCATGAACACCAGGTCGTAGGCGTAGAAGCTGTGCAGGAGGGGCGTGAAGTAGGCCTGGAGGTAGCGGCGCAGCCACTCCTTCGGGGTGAGGCCCGACTGCTCGATCAGGGCGCCCGCGACGGACGCCCCCTGGTGGTCGACGTGGACCAGGGACGCCATGGTCGCCAGTGACTCGCCCTCCTGGAGGGACGGCACCGGGCTCTCCCGCCACAGCGCGGCGAGCATCTTGCGGTACGGCGAGTAGCGGTCCGTCGCCTGCTCGTACTCCAGGTGCCGGTAGCCGACCGCCGCGCGCTCCCGGATGATCGACAGGCCCGTGGACCGCAGCGCCGGGTCGCCCTCGATGAGCTGGGCCAGCCAGTCGTTGATCGCCGGGGTGGCCTCCATGTACGCCGCCGACAGACCGCGCATGAAGCCCATGTTGATGACCGACAGCGCGGTCTTGACGTAGTGCTTCTCGGGGCTGGTCCGGTTGAAGAACGTCCGGATGGACTGCTGGGCCAGGTACTCGTCGTCGCCCTCGCCCAGGCACACCAGGTGCCCCCGTGCGACCTCGGCGGCGAAGGTGACGGTGAGCTTGTTCCACCACTGCCAGGGGTGGACCGGGATGAACAGGTAGTCGGCGGGGTCCAGGCCCGCCTCGCGCAGGACGCCGTGGAAGCGCTCGACGGTCCTCTCGCCCAGCTCCTCGCGCAGGAACGACTCGTACTCGACGCCGACACCGGCCGTGAAGGCCGCCCGTGAGCGGTGCGCGGCCAGCCAGACCAGGCGGACCGGGCTCGCCGTCTCCGGCGCGTACGACAGGTACTCGTGGATGCCGAAGCCGAGCCGGCCGTTGTTGGCGACGAAGCAGGGGTGGCCCTCGGTCATGCCGGTCTCGATGGCCTGGAAGTCGCCGCGGGCCAGCTCGGCCGCCGTGGTTTTCGGCTTGGTGAGCTTGTAGCAGGTGCCGGAGAGGGTGGAGGAGATCTCCTCCAGGTAGACCGGCAGGATGTCGTCGCTCAGGCCCAGGGACTTCTGCAGTTCGATGAAGAAGTCCAGGGCGGCGAGCGGGAGTTCGGCGCCGTCCCGGTGACGGGTGATGGAGGCGGCGTCGACCTGCCAGTGGTCCAGGGCGCGGCGGTCGGCGGAGAACCGGTAGTTCGTCAGGCCGTCGTCGCTGCGGACGACGTAACTGTCGCCGTCCTGCTCGGGGGTGATCAGCCGCTCGTGCGCGAACTCTGCGAGCGCTTTGCGGACCAGCAGGCGGTTGGCCTGCTCCCAGCGCTCGGGGGACAGGTGTGCCACGGCGTCGGACAGGGTCATATCGCCACTCCTCGGGCAGCCAGGAACTGTGCGCGCGTGCAGAAGCTGAGCAGCGCGCGCTTCTCCGGCTTGTCGATCTCGCGCTCGGCCACGAAGCCGACGGCCTCGTTGAGCGCATGTACTGCCTTGTTGCTCACGTCGGGCTCCACCACGACCCGGCGGGTGCGCGGGTCGGCGAACAGCTCGTCCATCACGGCGGTGATGACGGCCCTGGTGAAACCGTGGATCGGCCGGTCGGTCGGCGCCACCAGGAAGTGCATGCCGACGTCACCGGGCTCCGGGTCGTACAGGCCTTCCAGCTCGACGTACCGGGGGTCGTACTTCTCCATCAGGAACGCCGGGCGGCCCTCGTGCAGACCGATGTAGGCGTCGTGGTGCTCGTGCGCGGCGATCCGCATGTACTCGCGTTCGACGTCCTGGAGTTTCGCGTCCTGCATCATCCAGTAGGCCGCCTTGGGGTGGGTGACCCACGAGTGCAGCAGCTCGGCGTCCTTCAGGGGGTCGAGCGGGCGGACGGTGAGCGTTCCGATGCCGGTGGTGGCGCTCATACGGCGAACTCCTGGAACGCGATGCTCTTCTCGACCGGGTAGTACTCGCTGCCGAGCAGCTCGCGGATGATGTACGCGTTCCGGTACGGGCCCATGCCGAGGTCCGGGCTGGTGATGCTGTGCGTGTGGACGCCGGCGTTCTGCAGGAAGATGCCCCGGCCGGTGACGTCGATCGCGTAGTTGCGGGCGACGTCGAAGTTGCCCTGCGAGTCGTAGACCAGGCGGTCCTTCACGGGGGCCAGGAACTCCGGCTCGGCGTACTTGTAGCCGGTCGCCAGGACCAGGCCCTGCGAGTCCAGCTCGAAGTCCTTGCCCTGCTCCTCCTGGCGGAAGCCGAGCGTGTACGTGCCGTTCTCGTACCGCGCGCTGTGCAGCGAGGAGTTGGTGAGCAGCCGGGTGGGGACGGGGCCGCCGAGGTTCTTCTGGTAGAGCAGGTCGAAGATCTCGTTGATGAGGTCGCCGTCGATGCCCTTGAACAGGCCCTTCTGCTCGGCCGTGAGGCGGTAGCGGGTCGCCTCGGGCAGCTCGCGGAAGTAGTCGACGTACTCCGGGGACGTCATCTCCAGCGTGAGCTTGGTGTACTCCAGCGGGAAGAAGCGCGGGGAGCGGGTGACCCAGTTCAGCCGGTAGCCGTGGACGTCGATCTCGCTGAGCAGGTCGTAGTAGATCTCGGCGGCCGACTGGCCCGAGCCGACCAGGGTGATCGAGTCCTTCTTCTGCAGCTCCGCCTTGCTGTCCAGGTAGCGGGAGTTGTGCAGGAAGTCGCCGCCCAGGCCCTGGCAGGCCTCGGGTATGTAGGGCGGGGTGCCGGTGCCGAGGACCAGGCGACGGGCCCGGTAGGTGTCCCCGGCGGTGGTACGCACGACATAGAGCTCGTCCTCGTACGTCACCTCGGCGACCGTCGTGCCGAAGCGGATGCTGCTCAGTTTGCCCGCGGCCCAGCGGCAGTAGTCGTCGTACTCGACGCGCAGCGGGTAGAAGTTCTCGCGGATGTAGAACGAGTACAGTCGGCCCTTCTCCTTCAGGTAGTTCAGGAAGGAGTACGGGGACGTCGGGTCGGCGAGGGTGACCAGGTCCGACATGAACGGGGTCTGGAGGTGGGCGCCGTCCAGGAACATGCCCGCGTGCCACTCGAAGTCGGGCTTCGACTCCAGGAAGACGCCGTCGAGCTCGTCGATCGGCTCGGTCAGGCAGGCCAGGCCGAGGTTGAAGGGGCCGAGCCCGATCCCCACGAAGTCATGAGTCGCGGGAAGGGGGGCCGGGTTGTCAGGACGCGCGGTCAAGGGACTCTCCCAGGTACTGCTCGGCGTGGCCGGCGATCAGGTCGAGGACGGCGGCGATGTCGGACGCCTGCGTCTCGGGGTTGAGCAGGGTGAACTTCAGGTAGTGGCGGCCTGCGACCTTGGTGCCCGCGACGATGGCGTCACCGGAGGCGAACAGGGCCTTGCGGGCGTAGAGGTTGGCGCGGTCGATCTCGGCGGGGTCGGTGACGGCCGCCGGGATGTAGCGGAAGACCAGCGTCGACAGGCTCGGCTCGACGACGACGTCGAAGCGCGGGTCGGCGGCGATCAGCTTCCAGCCCTCCCGGGCCAGGTCGCACACCTCGTCGAAGAGCTGCCCGATGCCGTCGGCGCCCATGGTCCGCAGGGTCATCCACAGCTTGAGGGCGTCGAAGCGGCGGGTGGTCTGCAGGGACTTGTCCACCTGGTTGGGGATGCGCTCCTCCACCATGCGCCGCGGGTTGAGGTACTCGGCGTGGTAGGTGGCGTGGCGGAGCGTGGCGGCGTCCCGCACGAGCACGGCCGAGGAACTCACCGGCTGGAAGAAGGACTTGTGGTAGTCGACGGTGACCGAGTCGGCGCGCTCGATGCCGCTGATGCGGTCCCGGTGCTTCAGGGAGGCCAGCAGGCCGCAGCCGTAGGCGGCGTCGACGTGCATCCAGGTGCCGAACTGCTCGCACAGCTCGGCGATCTCGGGCAGCGGGTCGATGGAGCCGAAGTCGGTGGTGCCGGCGGTGGCGACGACGGCCATGGGGACGAGGCCGTCCTTGGCGCAGCGCTCCAGCTCGCGGGCGAGCGCGACGGTCTGCATGCGCTTGTCGTGGTCGACGGGTATGGAGACCACGGCGTCCGGGCCGAGCCCGAGCAGCTTCGCGGACTTCTTCACGCTGAAGTGACTGACCTCGGAGGCGAAGATGCGCAGTTCGGAGAGGTCGTTGCTCTTGGCCTCCTCGCGGGCCAGCAGCAGCGCCTGGAGGTTGGACTGGGTGCCGCCCGAGGTGAACACGCCGTCGGCGGCCGGGCCGAGGCCGATCCGCTCGGTCGTCCAGTCGATCAGTTTCCGCTCGATGAGTGTGCCGCCGGCCGACTGGTCCCAGGTGTCCAGCGAGGAGTTCACGGCGGACAGGACGGCCTCGCCGAGCACCGCCGGGATGACGACCGGGCAGTTGAGGTGGGCCAGGTAGCGGGGGTGGTGGAAGTAGATCGCGTCCCGGAGGTAGACGTCCTCCAGTTCGTCGAGCACCGCGCCGGTGTCGTGCAGCGGCTGGTCGAGGTCGATCTCGTCGATGCGCGGGGAGAGCGCGTCGACGGTGATGCCGGTGAACGGCCGGTCGGTGGCGGCGAGTTTGGCGGCCACCCGCTCGACTCCGTCGGTCACGGAGCGGCGGTACTGCTCCGCGGTGGTGTCGTTGAGCAGGTGCGAGCGCATGTGGGGGTCCTCCGGTGGGGACAGTCCGGTGTGGGACGGGATGGGCTGGTCTCCGGCGTCCAGAACTTAGGTAAGCCTAACCTAACTTGACCGAGGTAAGAGCAGGCCCTGCCGTGACGGTGGTCACTCGTGTCACCTCATCGCCGGTGAGCTGCGGCTACGCCTCCGCCCGCAGCTGCTCCTCGCTCGCGCCGCGCCGCCAGTAGCCGACGAACGTCACCCTGCGGCGGTCGACCCCGCGGTCGCGCACGAAGTGCCGGCGCAGCTCCTTCACGCATCCGGACTCGCCGGCGATCCAGACGTACGGACGCTCCGCCGGGGGCAGATGGGCGGCACGGAGGGCGTCGAGGGTCATGGGGGACCCCGCGGTGCCCCTCTCGTCCCGGACCAGCCAGGTGATCTCGGCGTCGGCCTCGGTCGCCAGGTCCTGGATGTCGCCGGCGTGCGGGACCTCCAGCCAGACCCGGGCGCGGGTGCCGGCCGGCAGCGCCTCGACGATGGCCGAGGCGGCCGGTACGGCGGTCTCGTCGCCCCAGACGACGACGAGGTCGGTGTCCTCGGGCGGCCGGAACCGGATCGCCCGGTTGTCGGCGACGGCCGGCCCGAGCAGCAGGACCCGGTCACCGGCGGCGGCCCGGGCGGCCCAGCGGGAGGCGGGGCCGGCCTGGACCGTGGCGCCCGGCTCGGTGCCGTGCAGGGCGAAGTCGATGTCGATCTCGTCCGGGTCGCGGCGCAGGGCGCGCAGGGTGTACGACCGCATCACGGCCCGTACGTCGTCCGGGAGTTCACGCCAGCCCTGCCACCAGCCGTCCCCGAGTTCGAGCGGGACGACCGGCTCGGGCTGCCCGGGGTGCGGCAGGAACAGCGAGAGGGACTGGTCGCGCCCGTCGGAGTGGAAGGCGTGCAGATCGGGCCCGCCGAAGGTGACCCGGACCAGAGACGGCCCGAGCCGCCTCGTCCGCAGGACCTGGAGGGAGAAGAAGCGGAACGGGGCGGCTACGGCGGTGGTCACGTGCGGCTCCTGGACGTCAGGAAGGGGCAGGGGGTCAGGCGACCTTCTTGGCCGACTCGATGGCCTTCGCGAGGTTCTCCACGAGAGGCGTGCACTTGTCGTACGACAGGATCGGCTCGGGCGAACGCGAGATGACCTGACCGGCCTTGACCGCGGGCAGCTTCTTCCAGGTCGCCTCGGTGATGTCGGCCGGCTGGATGGTCGAGGCGCGGTCGTCCATCATGATGACGTCCGCCGGGTACTTGTCGACGTTCTCCCAGCTGAGGTTCTCGAACCAGCCGCCGTTGGCCTCCATGGCCTTCTTCGGGGGCTCGACGAAGTTCACGCCGAGGGCCTTGAAGTACTCCAGGTCGATGGAGAAGTTGGAGCCGGAGACGTAGAAGATGGCGTCCGAGGCGGAACCGGCCAGCACCTTGATCTCGGGGCGGGACTTGGCGGCCTTGCGCAGCCGCTCGGAGGCGGCCTCGAAGCGCTTCTTCGCCTCGACGACCTTCGCGGCCTTCAGGTCGGCGCCGAGCGACTGGGCGAGCTCGGCCATGCGCTGCAGCGGCTTCGGCATCTGACGGTCGAAGACCGAGACGGCCACGCTCGGGGCGAGCTTGGCGATCTTGTCCTTGGATGCCAGCGGGACGTACCACAGGCTGCCGGCGGCGTCGAAGGTGGTGGTGATGAGCACCTCGGGCTGGAAGGCCGCGTACTGCTCGACGTTGAACTGGTCGAACCTGTTGCCGAAGACGGTCAGCTTGCTGACGTCCATGTCGCCGGCCTGGACGTCGGCCTTGCCGTCCTTGGTCTTGGTCGGGCCGAAGACGCCCTTGACCTCGATGCCGTAGTCGTACAGGGCGGCGGCGACACCGGTGAACGCGACGATCTTCGTGGGGACGTGGTCCAGGCTCACGGTCTTGCCGCGGTCGTCCTTGAACGACCAGGGGCCGGACTTGGCGGCACCCTTCGCGTCCGAGCCGCCGCCGTCCTTGGAGTCCTCACTGCCACACGCGGTCACGAGGGCGCCGAGCCCGAGAGCACCACCGGCGGCGAGCAGGCCGCGGCGGGAGTAACGGGCGGTTCTGGCGTTCGACATGACTGGGTCTGCTTTCGTGCGTACGGAGCCACTGCGGGCATGGCCGACAGCCCCGTGGCTGAGATCGACCTTAGGTTAGCCTAACCTGAGATCTTGTCCAGGGGGTCGGGGGGTGTGTGCCCGATGGTGAGGGCCTGGATGCCTGAGGATGCAGTGATCCGGATCACGAGGGTGCCGTACGCGGGCACCTTCCGTCGGGTCGGCGCCCACGGCGTTGCACGGTACGTCCAACCGGGTCCGGGCCTACGGCTTGAGCCGGCGCGCCACGGCCCTGACCAGGTCGGTACGGGAGACCTGAAGAGCGAAGGCCTCGCCCTGGTCCGCCGCGGGCTTCGCATACCAAGGGAGGCCGCGGCGGCGCCACTTGGCGGGAACGAGGTCCTCGGGGACCGGCGGCAGGCCCCACGCCCAGCCGCCGAGCCGCAGTTGTCCGGCCCACAGCCCCGCCGGCAGGTCGGCGACCGGCACCCGCACGACGAGGTCGGCGCCGGACGGCGAGGCATGGGCCGGGAAGACGGCGGTGCCGCCCCGGCCGTCCTCCAGGTGGACGGCGAGAGCGCCGTCGGGGAAGCCGGCGAGGGTGCAGCGAACGCCGAACTCCAGCTCGGTGGGCGCGTCCGCCGCCCACCGCACCGTGGACACGCTCACCTGCCGCAGCACGCCATGCTTGCGCTCGCCGATGTCGAGGGTGAAGTTGCCGTGCGGTGTGGTGGTGTAGAGCGTGACGGCGCGGGCCTGGCCGCCCCTGTCCACGATGTGCGTGGCTGCGGCTCCCGACACGGATGCGTCCCGCTTGCTGCCGATGCGCACAGCTCGGCTGATGCCCTGGGCGCCGATGACGAGGGAGATGTCCCACAGTCCGTCGGGCAGTTCGCTGCCGTCCGCGGCGGTGTCGACGTCGACGGAGACCTCGAAGCCGGCCGTCTCGTAGACGTAGTGGCCCTCGTCATCCTCTGCGCCGAGACCGGGGGTGGGGGTGTGCGCGACCGGCAGCCGGTACTCCGTGCCGCTGTCCCGTTCGCGCAGGAGGAGCTCGGTGGTGACGTCCTCGGTCGCGATCCGGTGCAGGTAGCCGTGGCCGGTCAGGTGCAGCGAGGATCCTTGCAGCTCGGCGCGGGTGACGCGGTGGCGCACCCCGAGCCGGCGAGTGACGTCGTAGCAGGCGTCGGGGATGCCGCGGGACGGGTCGCGAAGGTAGGGGTAGCGGGCGTAGGCGCGGCCGCCGTCCACGAGGACGGGTGTGGCGACGCCCTTCCGGCCCAGTTCGCTCTCGAAGCGGACCAGTTCGAGCAGTTCGTCCAGCATGGTGTGCCGTACGAGGTGCAGGCGCAGGCGGGCCATCGCCGACAGCCGGTCGTTCAGCCCTTCGTGCCACAGCGGGGCGATGACCTCGGCGAGCCGGGCCAGGGCCTTCTCCTGCTCGGGGCGGGGCTCGTGCACCAGGTGATCGAGGAGCTGCTGCACTTCGACGGTCAGGTGGCGGTGGGCCAGGTGGTCACGGTCGGGGCCGGGAGGCACCTGTTCCAGGAGCAGATCGACCATGCGGGGCAGGAAGCGCAGCCGGGGCTCGGAACCACCGGTCCGCAGGGTGATGTTGCCGCTGTCCTCCCGCTCGACCCAGTACAGGCAGTCGTAGTCCGCGACGACGGAGATGCCGTTCGCGTGCAGATAGGCGGGGGCGACGAAGAGCTGATCCTCGCCGATCTTCAGGTCGGTCGGGAACCGCAGGTCAAGCCGCTCCAGCAGGTCGCGGCGGAACAGCTTCATGGGGTTGAGGGTCCAGTACACGCGGGACGAGAACACGTCGGTGCGTGGTTGGTTGCGCCGGAACATCGAGGTGGGCGCTCCGCGCCCGCCGACCCCCACCATCTTGCCGAGCACGATGTCCGTGCCGTTCGCCTCGGCCATGGCGGCCATGCGTTCCAGTGCTTCGGGGGCCAGATGGTCGTCGGCGTCCAGGAAGAAGACGAACGTCCCTCGGGCGTGGTCGAGCCCCTTGTTCCGCGGGGCCGACGGACCACCGGAATTCGACTGGTGGAAGACCTGTAAGAGCGTCGGGTATTCCTTCGCGAGACGGTCGAGCTCTTCACTCGTCCCGTCCGTCGAACCGTCATCGACGGCCAGGATTTCCAATGCTTCGGCGCCGATGCTTTGGTCGGCGACGGAGGTGATGCAGCGCGTGATGTAAGGCATCGCATTGTACGCAGCGAGAACCACGGAAACGGCAGGGCCGGCCATCGGAAAGCTCCCCCGGGGAAACGAGGCACGCTCCCCTTTTTTGGCTTGGTCAGAGCCCGCCCGGTGGTCAATCCGGGCATGGGGAGGTGCCATATGGGGCGTAAAGATACCATGGAGTAATAGTGTCTGCAAAGTGGCCTCATGAAGGACTCGCAGCTCGGAGCTGGTTTCGGCCAGTTGGCCTGATGGGTGATTTGTCCGCAACCCGGGGTTGTGTTGTGGCATCTGGTTCGTGACGGTGAAGGGTTGACATTCTTTACCCGCGCCATTTTTAGTCTGCGCTTACAACTTTCATAGCGGGCGGGGGTGGGTCTTGCCCGGATGAACCCAAGGGGTGGGGTGTGCGTACGCGTATGCGTCCGGGCTGGGTATTGGCCGCGACTACAGGCGTCTTTGCCTTGGCTATATGCGGCTTGTCATTGAGTTCGCCGCAGGCCGCGGCAGCCACGTGCACGGCGGGAACATCGAGTGACTTCAACGGCGACGGCGTGACCGACACGGTCATAGCCGACCCGACCGCGACAGTGAACGGAGCCAAGGCAGCCGGGCTGGTGCGCGTCGTACTGGGCGGCGGCAAGGGAGTGTCGGAGATCTCCCAGGCGACGAGCGGCATGAGCGCGTCCCCCGAAGCCGGTGATCAGTTCGGCTTCTCCCGCTCGGTGTACGACATGGACGGGGACGGATGCACCGACCTGGTCGTGGGGGCCCCGTACGAGGACGTCGCCAAGGACGGGGGCCGACTGGTCGACGCCGGAGCGGTGTACGTCATCCACGGCACTCCGACCGGCATCGGCGCGGGCTCGAAAGTGGAGGGCTACACCCAGTCGGAGCTCGACTCCGGCACCTCCACCGAGGCGTACGACTGGTTCGGTTACGCGGTGAGGGCCGGAGGAACCGCGAACGGCACGCCGTACCTCGTCGTCGGAATACCCGGTGAGAACGTCACCGTGGGCGGGACGACGTACACCGACGCGGGCTGCATCGCCTACCTCCAGGGGACGACGAAGGTGTCGGTCAGCCAGAAGGACCCGAACGTCCCCGGCGACGTCGAGGCGCATGACCGCTTCGGTTACTCACTCGCGGGAACGAACCGGTTCTTCGCCGTGGGCGCACCGGGCGAGGCGATCGGAGACGCCAAGTTCGCCGGCGGTGTCAGTGTCTTCAGCCACACCATGGTCGGCGGACTGCCCACCCCCCTCGTGGGACTCGACCAGGAGGGCCCAGGAATCGGCGGGGCAGCCGAGGCAGGCGACGGGTTCGGTACGTCGCTCTCCATGACGGGTTACCGGCCCGGCGATCAGACGTACAACTCGGACGTCCTGCTGGCTGTCGGGACGCCGGGCGAGGACATCGACAAGAGCACCGACGCCGGGGGTGCGGCGGTCTTCCGTGTCCAGCCGTCCGGCACGTACACGGAGTTGGCGGCGATCGACGCCGTGGACCTCGGAGAGACCCCGGCTGCC
This sequence comes from Streptomyces massasporeus, assembly GCF_014648995.1. Taxonomy (GTDB): domain Bacteria; phylum Actinomycetota; class Actinomycetes; order Streptomycetales; family Streptomycetaceae; genus Streptomyces; species Streptomyces massasporeus. The sequence goes on from NZ_BMSE01000002.1 coordinate 270,748, forward strand.
GGTGACTTCATGGGGCAGCGCGTGACGATCGCCAACACCGACACCGCGGCCGTCACGACCTCCGCGTCCGTCCGGCTCGCCGTCGGTGTGCCCGGTAGGGACACCACGACGGCCAAGGACGCTGGAGCCGTCCGGATCCTCCGCCCGCTCGACGCAGCGGTGGGCGCGGCCGACAAGATCCTCGTCCGTGGCGCGGGGCTGCCGGGAACCGCGACTGCCCGCGACTACAACGGCATGGCCTTGAACTCGGGCTCCGTCAACCTTTACGTCGGGATCCCGCACAGCAAGGCCTCCGACTCCCCCAAGGGAGTGCTCCACGTGCTCCCTTGGACGGACATCGACGGCACGACCAAGGTCGGCACCACGACCTACCTGCCCGGCTCGGGCGGGCTGCCCAACGAGGGCGCGGCGTTCGGAACGGTCGGATGAGCAGCGGATCGGGAAGAGGGAAACGCGCCACGATGATCACCCGACGCCGTACGGCCACTGTCGCCGCCACGCTCGTGGCCCTGCTCGCGGCCGGTATGAGCGGTGCGCCCGCCGAGAAGGCCGTCGCCGCCGATACGAACCCGACCGAGAATCCCGCGACTCCGGCCCTCAGTATGGCCGATGCTCGCATCAGAGCCGCGCAGTCCGGCAAGCCGGTCGAGGTCGTCAGCCTGCGTGACGAGCGCAGCACCACCGTGGCCAACCCGGACGGGACCTTCACCAGCAGCGAGTACGTGCAGCCGGTCCGCGTCCGGAAGAACGGCACGTGGACGGACATCGACACGACGCTGGTCCAGCGGAAGAACGGCACCCTCGCGCCGAAGGCCGCACTGACCGCCATGTCCTTCTCCGGAGGCGGAAACACCACCTTCGCCGAGATCGAGAAGGACGGTCGCACGCTTGCCCTGGACTGGCCCGAAAAGCTGCCCGAGCCCACGGCGGAGGGCTCGACCGCCACGTACACCAACGTACTGCCGGGCGTCGACCTCAAGGTGACGGCGAGTGCCGAGGGCTTCTCGCACGTCCTGGTCGTCAAGAGCGCCGAGGCCGCGGCCAACCCGGAGCTGGCGAGGCTGGAACTGCCGGTCGACACGTCCTCGCTGGAACTGTCGGAGACATCGGACGGCGGCCTCACCGCCACCGACAGCGGAGCCGGAGGAGACGTCTTCGAAGCCCCACAGCCCATCATGTGGGACTCCAGCAAGGGCGCGGCCCCAGAGCCCTCCGCCCCGGAAACGGCTGAGGAAGAAACGATCACTCCGCCGGACGGCGCCCAGGTGGCCGACGTCGCCGTGGACCTGACGCCCGGCACCATGACCCTCACTCCCGACGCGGGCATGCTCGCCGACGCGGACACCGTCTACCCGGTCTACATCGACCCCGTGGTCAAGACGGCGAACCGCAGCGGGTGGACCATGGTGTCGTCGCACTACTCGACCGCCGAGTTCTGGAAGTTCGGCGACGACGAGGGCTTGGGCAGATGCCCCTCCGACGTGTCGTACCGCTGTTCCAGCAACAGCGACGTCAAGCGCCAGTTCTTCGCGATACCGACCGGTGGTTTCAAGGGCAAGGACATCGTCAGCGCCGAGTTCGCCGTGACGATGGTGCACACCTACAGCGACTCCGGACGCGAGGTGCAACTCGCCCGGGTCAACAGCACGGGCGCGAGCGCGATCAACTCGTCGACGAACTGGTCCAACCAGCCCTCTTCCAAGGAGACCGTCGCCTCCAAGTCACCGACCAATCCCGCGGGTTCGTGCACCTCGACCAACCAGAACGTGCGCTTCGGTGTCACGGGCACCGTCCAGAAGGCCGCCGACAACGGCTGGGACACCACGACGTTCCGCCTCAAGGCCGCCAGCGAGTCGGACACCTCGTACTGGAAGCGCTTCTGCGGCAACGCGCATCTCTCCGTGACCTACAACCGGCCACCGCTCCGGCCGGACCAGGACGACCTGAGCATGACGCCCGGCGACACATGCGAATACGGGCGGGCCACCGAGCACTACGTGACCAGGCCTCCGGCCCTGTACGCCGTCGTCAAGGACTACGATCACGGCGACCTGGGCTCCAACTCGGAGACGCTGCAGGCCGAGTTCAAGGTGTGGTGGACCAACAGCTCCGGAGCGGAGGTCGTCCACTATGCGAAGACGGGAAAGAAGAGCACCGTCGACGCGAGCAAGGACGGTCAGACCGGCCAGGCGACATTCAAGTACACCGTCGGTTCCGACCTGTCGAGCGATGAGCACGCAGGATTCTCCCTGCCCAAGAACACCGTCATAGGCTGGGCGGTCCGTGGCTACGATCAGAAGGCGCCAGGGCCCTGGTCCAGCGATGGTGACCAGACGCGCTGCGAGTTCATCTTCGACGACACCAAGCCCCAGGCTGCCGCGGTCACATCGGCCCAGTACCCGAGTGACGATGAGCGGCACGCCGGTATCGGCGACTACGGCGACTTCACGATGGACTCACCGGCACCGGACGTGACGCAGTACAGGTACTACTTCACGGGCCCTCAGGCGGACACCGCCCGTAAGACAGTGAACCCGCGGTCTGCCGGGGGCTCGGCCACCATCCGCTGGATGCCACCTGCCGAGGGCTCGTACACCCTGCATGTCACCGCGGTCGACGGCGCGGGCAACCCGCAGAAGACGCCGACGAGTCATGTCTTCCTGGTCAGCGACGGGCGGGCCCCGGTGGCGGCCTGGACACTCGGTGACGCGAAGAACTCCTCGAAGGCCGCGGGCAGCAGTGGAGCACCGGACGCGGCCGCCGGTTCGGGAGTGACGTTCGAAGCGGACGGGCCTCTGGGCTCCGCCGATACCGCGGCGTCGCTGGACGGGACGGAGAACGCCTATCTCGACGCCGGCAAGTCCGCTGTCGACACCAGTGGCACCTTCTCCGTGAGCGCCTGGGTGATGCTGCCCACGCTGCCCACCGAGAACGTCAACGTGGTCAGCCAGGACGGCACCGCTCAGCCCGGCTTCGAGCTGGGGTACGACGTCGACAGCGCGTCCTGGACCTTCCGCATCCCCGTGAGTGACATCGAGTCCCTCGGCTCCTGGAAGGTCTCCGGCGCGGCGGCCGTGGCCGGTAGCTGGACTCACCTCATCGGTGTCTACGACGCCGAACTCGGCAAGATGATGCTCTACGTGAACGGCGTGCTCGTCGATGACGACGTCCAAGCGCGCCATACGGCATGGAACGCCGCCGGAGCGCTCCAGATCGGCCGCAGGATCGACCTCGGGGGATACACCAGCCACCTCAAGGGCAGCGTGGCCGACGTCAAGCTGCACGACCGCGTCATCCCGCCCACCGAAGGGCAGCAGCTCGGTGGCATCCAGCCCCACCAGCTTGCCTACTGGCAGCTGGACGAGGCGGCGGCCGGCCTGTCCCCGGAGGCGGCGGGCGGCACCGGTCTGACCCTGGGCGGAAGGGCTTCCGTCTATGTGCCGGACGATTCCTGCGACCCCGCGGCCGATCCGGAGTGCACACCACCCGCCGCGCCGCTGTGGGGCGACGGCCACCTGGCCCTGAACGGCACCGGCGCCTACGCGACGCGACCCGCCGGGCTGCTTTCCCGGGAGGACAGCTTCACTCTCACCGCCCGGGCCCGGCTCGCCTCGGCGAAGCCGGCAACGGACCAGACGGTGCTCGCCCTGTCCGGAAGCAGCGGCAACGCGATCAGGGTGAAGTACAGCGCGGCAGCGGCCCGGTGGCAGCTTGTGGCGACCGAGGCCGGTTCCACCACTCCGGTGACGGTGCTCGACCCGAATCGTGTGCCGAGTTCACAGGGAGCCGGAGATCACCTTGCGCTGGTCTACAACGCGGTCTTCGGCGAAGTGGTCCTCTACGTCAACGGTACGGCGGTGGGCAAGACGGCCTGGGACAACACCTGGGACTTCAACACGACGAGCCTCCAGGTCGGCCGTGCGCTGACCGGAGCCACGGCAGGCGAGTACCTCTCCGGCGCCATCGACGAGGTTCGTGTGTATCAGGGCCCCCTCGATGCCGCGCTGATGGCGATGGTCTCGGTCCTGCCGGCCGGCGCCAGCATCGAGGAATCCTCGGCCTGACACGTCAGCCCGGAGCGGGCGGCTCGGGTGGCCGCTCGCTCCTTCGCCCTTGCGCACCAGCTTCCCTTGCATCCCCCGAACACTCATGGAGATGTCATGTCCTCGCCCCCATGGTTCCGGTCCACGAGACCGGCCTGGCGCAGCGGCCGTCGCGGTGCGGCGGTGCTGCTCGGCCTGGCGTTGTCGATAGGCCTGCTTCCGCAGAACGCCCCCGAAGCCGCGGCCGACGAGGGCATGAAGAGGCCCAAGGCGCAGACGGACCTGGACGATCCGGTCCGGGGGAAGAACGCCGAACCGAAGGCCTTCAGGAAGACCGACCCGGCCGAGAAGGCAGCGGTCGGGCGGCCCGGCAAGGTCCGCTGGCCCAAGGCCGGAAGCGCCGAGGTCAAGCTGTCCGGCAAGGCGGCCGAGGCCGCTGGGCTGCCGTTGAGCGCCGAAGCCGCCGGGGGCAAGAAGGCCGCGGATGCCGTCCGCGTGGAGGTGCTCGACCAGGAGGCATCCAAGGCGGCCGGTATCGACGGCCTCCTGTTCACCGTGTCCCGCAGCGACGGTGAAGCAGCAAGGGGCGGCGCACAGATCACGCTGGACTACTCGGGCTTCGCCGATGCCTACGGAGGCGGCTACGGCTCTCGTCTCCGGCTGGCCCAGTACCCGGCGTGCGTGTTGTCGACCCCGAAGCACAAGGCTTGCGCGACTCCGACCTACCTGGAGAGCACCAACAACGCGGCGAAGGAGACGCTGACGGCGACTGTGAGCGCCGCCGGCGACACGTCAGGCGTCGCCCCTCAGCTTCTCGAGGCGCAGTCGGCCGCTTCCTCCGCCACCGTACTGGCGGCCACCGCGAGCAGCGGCGGCGACGGCGGCGACTACAAGGCAACCGGCCTCTCCGCGTCGTCCGAGTGGGGTGTCGACACCAGGTCGGGTGCCTTCACCTGGACGTATCCCTTGTCCGTGCCCCCCGTGCCGGGCGGGCTGCGGCCAAGCATCGGCCTGGGCTACAACTCCCAGTCGATCGACGGGCAGACGGCCACGACGAACAACCAGGGTTCGTGGGTGGGGCAGGGCTTCTCCTACGAGCCCGGCTACATCGAGCGCCGGTACAAACCGTGCGCCGACGACGGCCATGACGACACGTACGGCGACCAGTGCTGGGCATACGACAATGCCACCGTCGCCCTGGCCGGCGGCACCTCCGGCGAACTGGTGAAGGACGACGCCACCGGCGACTGGCGACTCGCCAACGACGACAACTCCAAGATCGAGCGCCTGACCGACACGACCAACGGCGACGACAACGGCGAGTACTGGAAGCTCACCACCACCGACGGCACCCAGTACTTCTTCGGCCGGAACCGGCTGCCGGGTTACGCGGCAGGCAACGAGGAGACCGACTCCGCCTGGACCGTCCCGGTGTACGGCGACGACTCCGGTGAGCCCTGCTACAAGGCCACGTTCGCCGATGCCCACTGCTCACAGGCCTGGCGCTGGAACCTCGACCACGTCATCGATCCGCACGGCAACGTCATGTCGTACTTCTACGGCAAGGAGACGAACCACTACACGCAGGGTCTGAAGACGGGCGAGAACGGCAAACCGTACATCCGCGGCGGCTACCTCAAGCGCATCGACTACGGCCAGCGCAAGGACAAGGTCTACTCGGCCAAGCCCGCTGCCCAGGTCGTCTTCACCCTCGCGGAACGCTGCGTCGGCGCGGCGGCCGACTGCGAGCCCGGGGATCTCACGGACGCCACGGCGGCCAGATGGCCGGACGTGCCCTGGGACCAGAACTGCAAGGCGAGCACCAAATGCGCGGGTCAGAACTCGCCCACCTTCTGGACCCGCAAGAAGCTGGCGAAGATCACAACGCAGATCCGCACCGGCGATGCCAAGTACAGCCCGGTCGACGAGTGGAGCCTCGCCCACCTATTCACCGACAACGGTGACAGCTCCAAGTCGCTGTGGCTCGACGGCATCAACCACACCGGCAAGGTCGGTACGGACGCGTCCGTCCCGTCCGTCAAGCTCTACGGCAAGCAACTCCCCAACCGCGTCGACAAGCTCGGCGACAACATCCAGCCCTTCCACCGTTTCCGCCTGTCAGGGGTGGAGAACGAGACGGGCGGGGCACTCAGCGTCAACTACGCGCCCAACGAGTGCACACCGGCGAACCTGCCCGCCGAGGACTCCTCGACCAAGCGCTGTTTCCCGGTGAAATGGAACCCGCCGGGTGAGAAGGACCCGATCCTCGACTGGTTCCACAAGTACGTCGTCGAGTCCGTGACCGAGACCGACCTGACCGGTGGCAACGGCGACAAGATCACGTCGTACGCGTACGTCGGGGACGCAGGCTGGCGCAAGAGCAAGGCCGACGGCCTCACCAAGGCGGAATACCGTACCTGGGGCGATTGGCGCGGCTACGGCAAGGTGCGCGTCGCCACCTCGAACGGCACCAACTCCCCGTCCAACACGAAGACCGAGCACGTCTTCTTCCGCGGTCTTCACGGTGACGTCAACGCGAGCGGTGCCACGCGCTCCGCATCGGTGACCGACTCGAACGGGACCTCGTACGAGGACACGGAGTGGAAGGCCGGTCAGGAACTCGAGACCCTCACCTACGACGGCGCCACTGTCACCGAGAAGTCGGTGGCGGTGCCGTGGACCACGGTGACGGCCACGAGTACCCAGGACTGGGGCACCCGCAGGGCTCGCTACGTCGCGAACGGTGCGACCGACACCTATGTGGCGCTCGCCATCGGCGGCTGGCGTCGTACGAGGGCGACCACCCAGTACGACGCGAAGACCGGGCGGGTCCGCCAGGTCGACGATTACGGCGCGGTCGGTGTCGCCGACAACGAGTGTGTCCGCACCGAGTACGCGGACAGCGAGAGCCGGCACATGTACGCGTACGTCTCCCGGGTGGAGAAAGTCAGCGTCGAATGCGGCGTGACTCCCGACCGGCGCACCCAGGTCATCTCCGACGACCTGACCCTCTACGACGGCTCCACCACGCTGGGCACGGCCCCGACCAAGGGCGACGTGACCACCACCAAGCGCCTCGAGTCGCACAGTGGCACGACGGCCACCTATCAGACCACTGCCGTCACGACGTACGACGACTTCGGTCGTCCGCTGGTGGTGAAGGACGCGGAGACGGCCTCGTATCCGACGGAGTACGCCACGTCGACCACGTATGCGGAAACGTACGGCCTCGCCACGAAGTCGGTGGTCACCAACCGAGCAGGCTGGACGGCCACGACCGAGTACGCGCCGCAGTGGGGCGTGCCGACCGCCAAGGTCGACCAGAACAACCGGCGCACCGAACTCGCCTACGACGGGCTGGGCCGCCTGACGTCGGTCTGGCTTCCGGACCGCATCGGCGCGACCGAGTCGATCAAGTACACGTACCTGGTGCGCGGGAACACCGGCCCGACCGCTGTGCAGACCCAGAAGATCGAGAAGGGAGGTCAGTCGTACGGCAGCGAATGGACGCTGTACGACGGCCTGTTGCGGCCCCGCCAGGAGCAGACCGAGGGACCGGGAGGCGGCCGCATGGTCGCCGACACCCTCTACGACGGCTCCAACCGAGTGGTACAGGTCAACGACACCTATTACGCCGCAGGTGCCCCGTCCTCCCAGCTCTTCAATCCGGTCAACGCCGACCTCACCGGTCAGACGGTGACCCAGTACGACGGTGCCGGAAGGGTCACCGCCTCGATCTTCAACGTGCAGGGTGAGGAGAAGCACCGCACGTCCTTCGTCCACGGCGGTGACCGGGTCACCACGACCCCGCCGGCGGGTGGCGCGAAGACGACGGTGGTGAAGGACGCCCGGGACCACACCACGACACAGATCCAGTACCCGCAGGGCGGGGACGCGGTCACCACGTCCTACGGCTACACCCCGGCCGGTCAGCTGCAGAAGGTGACGGACGACGCCGGGAACGCATGGACCTACGCCTACGACCAGTTGGGCCGTAAGAAGAAGGCCGTCGACCCGGACACGGGGACGGCGGAGTTCACCTACGACGCCATGGACCGTCAGACGTCGGTGACGGTCAACGGCAGCAAGACCTCCACCCAGTACGACGAGCTGGGCCGGCCCGCTTCCACCTGGCAGGGAGAGCCGAACACCGGCACCAGGCTGTCGATGACGAAGTACGACACCGTCGCCAAGGGCGAGCTGTACGGCGTCTACAGCTACAAGGACGGCGCGGTCCACTCGTCGGTCACCTATCCGACCCTCGACGCGAACAACGACTACAAGCCGGTCTCGACGAAGTACTTCCTGTCGAAGACGGCCGAGCCGCAGCTGGGTGGGACGTACGAGTTCACCGCCCAGTACAGCGACGACGGGACGGTGCTGGGGCAGGGCCTGCCTGCGGCGGGCGACCTGCCCGCGGAAGCCCTCGGCTACTCGTACGACGAACTCCAGCGGCTGACTGGCCTCAACACCTCACTGGGCGGACTCAAGTACGTCACCGATGTGTCGTACTCGCCGACGTCCGACCTGGAGCAGGTGGAACTGTCCACCGGCGAGTCGACGGCCAAGAAGACCTGGCTCAACAACACGTTCGAGGCGGGCACGCACCGCCTGGCCAACGCGACTGTCAGGGTGGAGGGCGCGGCGAGCGCCGCCTACGACGCGGACTTCACGTACAACGCCGTCGGCGACGTTCTCTCGATCGCGGACACGCCCGGCAGCGGCACGGGCGATGTGCAGTGCTTCAGGTACGACGGCCTGCGGCGTCTGACCGACGCGTGGACCTCGTCGGTGGCGACCAACGGGGCCAGGGGCACGGGCGGTGCGGATGCGGCGTGTACACCGGATGCGTCGTCCTCGACGGTCGGCGGGGTGTCCCCGTACTGGACGGAGTACGGCTACGACGCGATCGGCAACCGGAAGAGCGAGACGCGGCACGGTATGGGCGGGGCCCCGACCTCGACGCGGACGTACGCGTACGGGGAGAAGTCCGGTCCCAACGGCACGAACTCCGGTCCGCACACGCTGTCTTCGGTCGTGGAGAAGACTGCGGCCACGAGCACGACGCCCGAGGTCACGTCCCAGGACACCTACACCTACGACGTGACGGGCAACACCAAGACCCGTGTTCTCAACGGGGACACCCAGTCCCTGGACTGGGACAAGCAGGGTGAGCTGACCAAGGTCACCAACGCCGACGGCACGGTGACGCAGTACACGTACGACGCGTCGGGTGAGCGGATCCTCCGGGACACCTCCAAGGAGAAGACGTTCTACCTGCCGGGCATGGAGCTGCACCTGGACAAGTCGACGTCCAGGGTGACGACGACTCGCTACTACGCGTTCGGCGCCATGCAGATCGCCATGCGGGACGCAGCCGGTGTCCACTTCCTGGCGTCGGACCACCAGGGGACGTCTCAGCTGGCGATCAACGCCAAAACCGGTGAGACGACGCGCCGCCGCACGGACCCGTTCGGTAACCCGCGCGACGAGTCCACGTCATCGTCCTCGGCTCCCGCCTGGGTGAACGACAAGGGCTTCGTCGGCGGGACGGTCCAGAAGTCCACGGGCTTGACGACCCTCGGGGCGCGTGAATACGACTCGGACACGGGCCGCTTCATCTCGGCGGACCCGATCATCGACTACACCGACCCGCAGCAGATCAACGGCTACTCGTACAGCAACAACAACCCGGTCACCTTCTCCGACCCGAGCGGCCTCAAGCCCGACGACTGCGTGAACGTCGGCATCACCTGCACCCTGGAGCGTGACGGCGGGTGGGAGGTCAAGGCGACCGACACCTACTACACCTACTACGGGGTCAAGAAGCCGACCGAGTCGCCGGCGCAGCACCGGGCGCGCCAGCAGAAGGCGCGAGCGGACGCGGCCAAGCAGCGGGCGATCGCCGTCGCCAAGGAACTCGGGCAGATCATCGCGGACGAGCTGGGCATCACAGACGCGCTGGACTGCTTCACCACGGGCGCGTTGGGCTCCTGCGGGGCCACGGCACTCAACGTCGTCTCGTCGCTCGTGGCCGGCGGACCGCTGTCACGGCTGGCGGCGAAGTACTGGAACAAGCTGGACAAGGCCTGGGCCTTGATCAAGCGCATCGGAGGCCTGAGCCGCAGGCTGTGGGACAGCTTCCAGGACTGGCGCAAGAGCAGCAAGGCGGCGGACGAGGCGACGGAAGCCGTTGCCTGCAAGGTGGGCAACAGCTTCACACCCGATACCAAGGTGTTGATGGCCGACGGTTCGACGAAACCGATCAAGGACGTCGACATCGGCGACAAGGTCTTGGCGACCGACCCGAAGACGGGTGAAACCAAGGTCGAGACGGTCACGGCCGAGATCAAGGGCAAGGGCCTCAAGCACCTCGTCAAGGTCACGGTCGACATCGACGGCAAGAAGGGCTCGAAGACGGCTTCGGTCACGGCGACCGATGGTCATCCGTTCTGGGTGCCTGAGCTGGGGGAGTGGGTCGACGCCACTGATCTGGAGGCGGGGGAGTGGCTGCGGACTGGCGCGGGCTCGCGTGCGCAGGTTGCTTCCGTGAAGCGGTGGACGACCGGCTGGGCGGCGGTCCACAACCTAACCGTCAGCGATCTGCACACGTACTATGTGGTGGCGGAGTCCTTGCCGGTCCTCGTTCACAACTGTGGTGGATCACAACCCGGGCACTCCGATCTCTGCAGGTGCGACCCGGAGAAGCCCCGCAGCGAGGTGGTCATGGACGCGGACTCGTTCGAACAGGCCAGAAACCAGGCCCTGGACATCGTGGGGCCCATCGACACCGGTTCGTGGCAGCGTCGGCAGGGAACGATGGAGTCGGCGGTCGACACCTTCGGCAGGGATACCGGGTTCACCGCGACCAGCGGTGGGGAATACAGGTCGTTCCGCCTGGATACCGACAATAGAATTGGCCCGCACATCAATGTGATGACGGGCAAGGGTGCGGCGGTTCGAAAATGGGCGATTAGGTTCCCTGGTGGGAGCATTTCGACGTGGTTGAGGCGGAACGCATGACAGGCGGTAGCTCTTATGGAAGGAATCCGGAATATCTTCCGGACTTCATAAACGACCCCCGCGACGATGACGGCCGGCAGGTGGTGAAGCTGGATCTCGCCGAGAATCGCGCACTGGCGGCAGCGACGCTGAGCAGATTTCCGGCGACCACCGGCGACGTGATCGACTTCGAGGCCAGTCCGTTCGAAGACCGTCTCTGGTGGGACGATGAGGAGCACTGGACGAGGATGGCGGCGGAGCTGCTCTACTCGTACGTGCAGCGGGGTGAGCGGATCGCCGTCATCTGGGGCAACTACCTCATGCCGACTGTGACTATGCCCGCGGATGTCGCGGTGCGCCATGCGCGGGACATCCTGGACGCCGGGCCGCACTTCTGGATCCACCCACTTGGCGGTTCAGTCCTCATCGAATGCTTGATGGATGGACAAGTGACGGTCGCGACGATTCCGTCAGGCTGAGTGAAAAGCCCGATAAACGCCCCGCCGATCTCTCGGCGGGGCGTTCTCGCTCGACTCGGTGCCGCTGGGTAGCTTCCCGCTGCCGCAGTTAGGAGGCCCGCCGAGAATGCTCCGGCGGAGCGTTTGCGGGAGGAGCAGGTCCTGCCGCTCAGCCCACCAACCCCAACTCCCGCGCGATCAGCATCCGCTGCACCTCGCTCGTGCCCTCGCCGATTTCCAGGATCTTGGAGTCTCGCCACATGCGGGCCACCGGGTATTCGTTCATGAAGCCGTAGCCGCCGTGGATCTGGGTGGCCTCTCGGGCGTTGTCCACCGCGACCGTGGACGAGTGGAGTTTCGCCAGGGCCGCTTCCTTCTTGAAGGGGGCTCCGGTCACCAGGCGGGCCGCTGCGTCGCGCCAGGCGAGGCGGGACGTGTGGGCCTTCATCTCCATGTCCGCGATCTTGAACTGGATGGCCTGGTTGGCGGCGATGGGCTTGCCGAAGGCGTGGCGTTCCTTGGCGTACTTGACCGACTCGTCGACGCAGCCCTGCGCGAGGCCCGTCGCCAGCGCCGCGATCGCGATGCGGCCCTCGTCGAGGATGCGCAGGAACTGGGCGTAACCGCGGCCCTCCTCGCCCAGGAGGTTCTCCGCCGGGACGCGGACGTCCGTGAAGGACAGCTCGCGGGTGTCCGAGGCGTTCCAGCCGACCTTGGAGTAGGGGGCCGCGACCGTGAAGCCCGGGGTGCCGGACGGGACGATGATCGAGGAGATGTGGGGCTTGCCGTCGGGCTTGCGGCCCGTGACCGCCGTGACCGTCACCAGGCCCGTGATGTCCGTGCCCGAGTTGGTGATGAAGCACTTCGTGCCGTTGATCACCCACTCGTTCGTGGCGGAGTCCAGACGGGCCGTCGTACGGGTCGCGCCCGCGTCGCTGCCACCGTCCGGCTCCGTCAGACCGAACGCGCCCAGGAGTTCGCCCGAGCAGAGGCGGGGGAGCCATTCGCGCTTCTGGGCCTCGGTGCCGTAGAGGTGGATCGGCATCGCACCGAGTGAGACGCCCGCCTCCAGGGTGATCGCCACCGAGGAGTCGACCCGCGCCAGTTCCTCCAGGGCCACACCGAGGGCCAGGTAGTCGCCGCCCATGCCGCCGTACTCCTCGGGGAACGGCAGGCCGAACAGGCCCATGCGGCCCATCTCCCGGACGATCTCGTACGGGAACTCGTGCCGCTCGTAGAAGTCGCCGATCTTCGGCGCCACCACCTCGTGCGCGAACTCCTCGACCGTACGGCGGAGTTCCTCCAACTCGGGGGAGAGACGGTAGTCCATGGTGATCAGTGCTCCTCGGTGTCCTCGTGGGACAGGGCTCGGACGGTGCGGGACGGGCTGGGTCGGCCCAGGTGGGTGGCCATCCACGTGCTCGTGGCGACGAGGCGGCCGAGGTCGATTCCGGTGTCGATGCCGAGGCCCCGCAGCATCCACACGAGGTCTTCGGTGGCCAGGTTTCCGGTCGCCGACTTCGCGTACGGGCAGCCGCCCAGGCCGCCCGCCGAGGCGTCGACCGTGGTGACGCCCTGCTGGAGCGCCGCGAGGGTGTTGGCGAGGGCCTGGCCATAGGTGTCGTGGAAGTGGACGCCGAGGGCGGTGGGCCCGACGCCCGCCTCGTCCAGGGCCGCGAGGAGCGCGACCACGTGCCCCGGGGTGGCCACGCCGATCGTGTCGCCCAGGCTCAGCTCGTCGCAGCCCATGTCCAGGAGGGCCTTGCAGACCTTCACCACCTGGGGGAGGGGGACCGCGCCCTCCCACGGGTCGCCGAAGCACATGGAGAGATAGCCGCGGACATGGACGTCCTCGGACTTCGCGCGGTTCACCACCGGCTCGAACATCGCCAGTGCCTCGTCCACCGTGCGGTTGAGGTTGGCCTTGGCGAAGGATTCCGTCGCGCTGGCGAAGACCGCGACCCGCCGGGAGCCCAGCGCCAGGGCGCGGTCCAGGCCCCTCTCGTTCGGGACGAGCACCGGGAGTGCCACCGGGAGATCGCTGACGAGAGGGAACAGCTGTTCCGCGTCCGCCAGTTGGGGGACCCACTTGGGGTGGACGAAGCTCGTCGCCTCGATCGTCGTCAGGCCCGCGTCGGCCAGGCGGCGGATGAACTCCGCCTTGACCTCCGTGGGGACCGTCGCCTTCTCGTTCTGCAGGCCGTCGCGCGCACCGACCTCATGGATGCGGACGCGGGTGGGCAGGTCCCTGCTCGGGACGGCCATCGGGAGTCCTGGGACCGTCATTCCGCCGCCTCCTCGTGCGGTGCGATGACCGCCAGCACCTGGTCCATGGCGACCGTGGTGCCGGGGGCCACGTCCAGCTCGGTGACCTTGCCGGCGTGCGGCGCGGAGATGACGTGCTCCATCTTCATCGCCTCCACCACCAGCAGGCTCTGACCGGCGCTCACCTCGTCGCCGACGGCGACCTTCACCACCGTCACCGTGCCGGGCATCGGCGCGGTCAGCGAGTCGGCGCCCGCGTGGGCGGCGCGGGTGAGGGACGCGGCGACCGGGTCGTGGTCGCGCACATGCCAGGCGTCGCCGTCGCGGCCGAGCCAGTCGGCGGCGCGGTGGAACGTGTGGCGGACGCCGTCCAGGGTGACCGCAACCCGGTCGTCGGTGACCGTGGCCGTGCCGCGCGGGGTGTGCTCCAAGGGCTCCTGCACCCGCAGGGGGAAGACCGGCGGCTTCGGCGCACCGCCCAGGCGCCAGCCGCTCGGCACCGAGAACGGGTCCGTCCAGCCGCCCGGCTCCGGCTTCAGGGCCTCGAGGCGTACGGCCGCCGCCGCCTCGTACACCTCCTCCGGTACGTCCGTGGGGACCAGTCCCTCGACCTCGCGCTCGACCAGGCCCGTGTCCATGTCGCCGGAGACGACCGCCGGGTGGCCGAGCAGGCGGCGCAGGAAACCGGCGTTCGTCTGCACGCCGAGCGTGACCGTCTCCGCCAGGGCCGCCCGGAGCTTGCGCAGGGCCGTCGCGCGGTCGGGGCCGTAGGCGATGACCTTGGAGAGCATCGGGTCGTAGAGGCTGCCGACCTCCGTGCCCTCGGTGAGACCCGAGTCGGTGCGGACGCCGTCGCCCTGCGGTTCGCGCAGCTTCAGGACGGTGCCGCCGGAGGGGAGGAAGCCGCGGGCCGGGTCCTCGGCGCAGATGCGGGCCTCCACGGCGTGACCGGTCAGCCGTACGTCCTGCTGGGTGAAGCCGAGGGGCTCCCCGGCCGCGACCCGCAGCTGCCACTCGACCAGGTCCAGGCCCGTGATCAGCTCCGTGACCGGGTGCTCCACCTGGAGGCGGGTGTTCATCTCCATGAAGTAGTACGACGACGGGTCGTTGCCGGGGACGATGAACTCCACCGTGCCCGCGCCCCGGTAGCCGCAGGAGCGGGCCGCCTGGACCGCCGCCTCGCCCATCGCGGAGCGCGTCTCCTCGTCGAGGAGGACGCTCGGCGCCTCCTCGATGATCTTCTGGTGGCGACGCTGGAGGGAGCACTCGCGCTCCCCGAGGTGGACCACGTTCCCGTGGCCGTCCGCCAGGACCTGGATCTCGATGTGGCGGGGGCGGTCGATCCAGCGCTCGACGAGGAGCGTGTCGTCGCCGAAGGAGGCGCGGGCCTCGCGACGGGCCGACGCGATCTCGTCCTCCAGCCGGGTCAGGTCCCGCACCAGGCGCATGCCCTTGCCGCCGCCGCCCGCGCTGGGCTTCAGCAGGACGGGCGCGCCCAGCTCGCGGGCCGCGTCGGCCAGATCCGGGTCCCGCCCGCCGGGAACGACCGGCACCCCGGCCTTCTGGACCGTCTCCTTGGCGCGGATCTTGTCGCCCATCAGGGCGATGGCGTCCGCCGGAGGGCCGATGAAGACCAGGCCGGCCTCGGCGCAGGCGCGCGCGAAGGCGGCGTTCTCGGCGAGGAAGCCGTAGCCGGGGTGGACGGCCTGGGCGCCCGTGCGGGCCGCGGCCTCCAGCAGGCGCTCCACCGAGAGATAGCTCTCGGACGCCGGGGCCGGGCCGATCCGGACCGCCGTGTCGGCCTCGCGGACGTGCCGGGCGTCGGCGTCGGCGTCGGAGAAGACGGCCACCGAGCGCACGCCCATCGACCGCAGCGTACGGATCACCCGTACGGCGATCTCGCCGCGGTTGGCCACCAGTACTGTCTCGAACATCGTCGTCCGTCCCCTCACATCCGGAAGACGCCGAACTGGGGGTCACCCAGGGGCGCGTTGGCGCACGCGGTCAGGGCCAGGCCCAGGACCTGGCGGGTGTCCAGCGGGTCGATCACACCGTCGTCCCAGAGCCGGGCCGACGCGTAGTAGGCGTTGCCCTGGCGCTCGTACTGGGCGCGGATCGGGGCCTTGAAGGCGTCCTCGTCCTCCGCGGGCCAGGCTTCGCCGCGGCCCTCCAGCTGGTCCCGCTTGACGGTCGCGAGGACCGAGGCGGCCTGCTCGCCGCCCATGACCGAGATCTTGGCGTTCGGCCACATCCACAGGAAGCGGGGGGAGTACGCCCTGCCGCACATCGAGTAGTTGCCCGCGCCGTACGAGCCGCCGACCACGACCGTCAGCTTCGGTACGCGGGTGCAGGCCACCGCCGTGACCATCTTGGCGCCGTGCTTGGCGATGCCGCCCGCCTCGTAGTCCTTGCCGACCATGAAGCCCGAGATGTTCTGGAGGAAGACCAGGGGGATGCCGCGCTGGTCGCACAGCTCGATGAAGTGGGCGCCCTTCTGGGCGGACTCGGAGAACAGGATGCCGTTGTTGGCGACGATCCCCACCGGGTGGCCGTGGATCCGGGCGAAGCCCGTGACCAGGGTCTGGCCGAACTCGGACTTGAACTCGGCGAAGCGGGAGCCGTCGACGACCCGGGCGATGATCTCGCGCACGTCGTAGGGGGTGCGGGAGTCGACCGGGACCGCGCCGTAGAGGCTGTGCGGGTCGACCTTGGGCTCCGTCGCCTCCTGGACCTCCCAGGGGAGTGCTCCTCGAGAGGGGAGCGTGGAGACGATGGTGCGGACGATGCGGAGCGCGTGCGCGTCGTTCTCCGCGAGGTGGTCGGTGACGCCCGAGGTGCGGGAGTGGACCTCGCCGCCGCCGAGCTCCTCCGCCGTGACGACCTCGCCGGTGGCCGCCTTCACCAGGGGCGGGCCGCCCAGGAAGATGGTGCCCTGGTCGCGGACGATCACCGCCTCGTCGCTCATCGCCGGGACGTACGCCCCGCCGGCCGTGCACGAGCCGAGGACGGCGGCGATCTGGGGGATGCCGGCGCCGGACATGCGGGCCTGGTTGTAGAAGATGCGGCCGAAGTGGTCGCGGTCCGGGAAGACCTCGTCCTGCATGGGGAGGAAGGCGCCGCCGGAGTCCACCAGGTAGACACAGGGGAGGCGGTTGTCGAGGGCGACCTCCTGGGCGCGGAGGTGCTTCTTGACCGTCATCGGGTAGTACGTGCCGCCCTTGACCGTGGCGTCGTTGGCGATGACCACCGTCTCGCGGCCGCTGACCCGGCCGATGCCGGCGATGACGCCGGCGGCCGGGGCCTGCCCCTCGTACATCCCGTCGGCCGCGAGCGGGGCCAGCTCCAGGAAGGGCGAGCCCGGGTCGAGGAGGGTGTCCACGCGGTCGCGGGGGAGCAGCTTGCCGCGGGCCGTGTGGCGGGCGCGGGCCTTCTCGCCGCCGCCCTGTGCGGCGGCGGCGAGCTTGGTGCGCAGCTCCTCGACGAGGGCGTGGTGCCCCTCCTCGTTGGCCCGAAAGGCCTCCGACGCGGGGTCTGCCGCGCTCGTGAGCTCCGGTGCCTCGTGCATCCTGCGGGTCCCCTCACCTTGTTAATGAGCGTTAACGCATTTCCTTCAGGTTAACGACCGCTAACCTCCCTGTCTAGAATTGTTTTCATGGCCACCAGAACCGACGCCCCCACCCGCCGTGAGCAGATCCTCAAGGAGGCCGCTCGGCTGTTCGCCGAGCGGGGGTTCCATGGGGTCGGAGTCGACGAGATAGGCGCCGCGGTCGGGATCAGCGGGCCCGGGCTGTACCGGCACTTCGCGGGCAAGGACGCCATGCTCGCGGAGCTGCTGGTGGGGATCAGCGGGCAGTTGCTGACCGGGGCGAAGCGGAGGCTGGCGGAGGCGGACGGGGGTGGGGCGGAGGCGGTCCTCGACTCGCTGATCGAGGGGCACATCGACTTCGCGCTCGACGACCGGCCTCTGATCACCCTGCACGACCGTGAGCTGGACCGCCTCCGGGACACCGACCGGAAGATGGTGCGGCAGTTGCAGCGGCAGTACGTGGAGCTGTGGGTCGGGGTGGTGCGGGAGGTGTACGCGGGGTTGGGGGAGCCCGCGGCTCGTTCTGCCGTGCACTCGGTGTTCGGGTTGTTGAACTCGACGCCGCATCTGGGGAGGGCGGGGTCGTTGCCCGGGCGGGGTGCTACGGCGGAGTTGTTGCACCGGATGGCCCGGGGGGCGTTTGCGGCGGCGGTCGATTAGGGGCCTTCGCCCACCCGCCCGCCCGTATCTGTCGGCCAGGAGGCTGGACTCGTCCCGGGGCTCCGCCCCGAGCCCCGGCGGGGGCTCCGCCCCGAGCCCCGGCGGGGGCTCCGCCCCGAGCCCCGGCGGGGGCTCCGCCCCGAGCCCCGGCGGGGGCTCCGCCCCCCCCCGCACCCCCACCCACTCCCGAGGCACCCCCCGGCGTGACGAGCGTTACCCCACCCCCACCCTGGACGGTCGTCGATACCCGCCGGTATCTTTGGCTGAGCAAGCGCTTAGACATGCGAAGTCGTGGAGGTGGCGGCGTGCGCCGTACGGTGTTCAACGAGGATCACGAGGCGTTCCGGGAGACCCTTCGCGCCTTCATCGAGGCCGAGGTCGTACCGGTGTACGACGAGTGGTTCGCGGCGGGCCAGGCGCCCCGCGACTTCTACTACAAGCTCGGTGAGCTGGGCATCTTCGGCATCAACGTGCCCGAGGAGTTCGGCGGCGCGGGCCTGGACAGCCACAAGTTCGAGGCCGTCCTGTACGAGGAGACCGCTCGCGCGGGCGTCGCGTTCGGCGGCTCCGGCGTGCACGTGCTGCTCGCCCTGCCGTACCTCAAGATGCTCGCCACCGACGAGCAGAAGAAGCGGTTCCTGCCGAAGTTCGTCTCCGGCGAGGAGATGTGGGCCATCGCGATGACGGAGCCGGGCACCGGTTCCGACCTCGCGGGCATGAAGTCCACCGCCAAGCTGAGCGAGGACGGGACCCACTACGTCCTCAACGGCGCCAAGACCTTCATCACCGGCGGCGTGCACGCCGACCGCATGATCGTCTGCGCCCGCACCTCCGCGCCGACCGCCGAGGACCGCCGCCACGGCATCTCCCTCTTCGCCGTGGACACCAAGTCCGAGGGCTACTCCGTCGGCCGAAAGCTCGACAAGCTCGGCCTGAAGACCTCCGACACCGCCGAGCTGGCGTTCGTCGACGTCAAGGTGCCCGTCGAGGACCTGCTCGGCGAGGAGAACAAGGGCTTCTACTACCTCGGCCACAACCTGGCCTCCGAGCGCTGGGGCATCGCCTTCGGTGCCTACGCCCAGGCCAAGGCCGCCGTGCGGTTCGCCAAGCAGTACGTCCAGGACCGCACCGTCTTCGGCAAGACGGTCGCGTCCTTCCAGAACACCAAGTTCGAGCTGGCCGCCTGCCAGGCCGAGGTGGACGCCGCCGAGGCCGTCGCCGACCGCGCGACCGAGGCCCTCGACGCCGGTGAGCTCACCCCCGCCGAGGCCGCGAGCGCCAAGCTGTTCTGCACCGAGGTCGCCCACCGCGTCATCGACCGCTGCCTCCAGCTGCACGGCGGCTACGGCTTCATGAACGAGTACCCGATCGCCCGCCTGTACGCGGACAACCGCGTCAACCGCATCTACGGCGGCACCAGCGAGATCATGAAGTCGATCATCGCGAAGAACATGGGCCTGTAAGCCGACCGTAGTCATTGGCCGGTACAACAGTTGCCATGAGCAATGCACTTCAGGGCCTCCTCGATCTGCTCGACCTGGAGCAGATCGAGGAGGACATCTTCCGCGGCCGGTCCCGGTCCGCCGTCGTCCCCCGGGTTTTCGGCGGGCAGGTCGCGGCCCAGGCGCTCGTCGCCGCCGGCCGCACGGTCCCCGAGGACCGGCCCGCGCACTCGCTGCACGCGTATTTCCTGCGCCCCGGCGACCCCGGCGCGCCCATCGTCTACACGGTCGACCGGATCCGCGACGGCCGCTCCTTCACCACCCGCCGGGTGGTCGCCGTCCAGCACGGCAAGCCGATCTTCCATCTCTCGGCCTCGTTCCAGGTGCACGAGGACGGGCTGGACCACCAGGAGCCGATGCCCGCCTCGCCCGACCCCGTGACCCTCCCGACCGGTGAGGAGCGGCTGCGCGGGTACGGGCATCTCGACCCCGTCGTGGTGGAGAAGTTCCTCGAGGCCCGGGCCGCGGTCGATCTCCGATACGTCGACGAGCCGCCCTACGGCCGGTTCGGCGAGCCGCGCGAGCCGCACTCGCAGGTGTGGTTCCGGACCAACGGCAAGCTCGCGGACGATCCGCTGCTGCACGTCGTTCTCGCCACCTACGTCTCCGACATGACGCTGCTCGACTCCGTGCTGCTCGCGCACGGGCGCGGGGGGTGGGCCGTCGGGGATGTGGTCGGGGCCTCGCTCGACCACGCGATGTGGTTCCACCGGCCGTTCCGCGCCGACGAGTGGCTGCTGTACGACCAGGAGTCCCCGTCCGCGTACGGCGGCCGGGGACTGGGGCAGGCACGGATCTACACGCAGGACGGGCGGCTCGCCATCACCGTGATCCAGGAGGGCGTGGTCCGCGTCCCGCGCGAGCCGGGCCCTAGCTGAGGCCCGCCTCCGACAGCAGGTAGGCCGTCATCGGGTCGTAGTGGCGGGGGCTGATCACGTGGTCGTCGAGGGGCACCGTCACCTGCACGGTGCCCTCGGCCTCGGCGATGAAGAGGGCCGGGTCGTTGCAGTCGGCGTAGCCGACGGAGTCGACGCCGTGCTGGCCCGCGTAGCCCGCCCAGCCGTGGTCGGCGACGACCAGGTCGGGCAGCGGGCGGCCCTCGCGCTCCAGGCCCTTCAGGATCGCCTTCATGGGTTCGCCCGAGTGGGTGTGCCACAGGGTGGCGCCGTGCTCCAGGACCGCCACGTCCGCGAACTGCATCACGTAGCCCTCCTCGGTCGTCAGCCCCTCCGGGATGACGACGATCTCGCAGCCGGCCGCGCGCAGCGCCGCCGCGGTCGCGCGGTGCACGTCGAGGAGGCCGCCGGGGTGGCCGGTGGCGAAGAGGACGCGCTGCTGGCCGTCCGCCGCCTTGCGCAGCCGCCCGGCCAGCCGCTCCAGACCGTCGACGGTCAGCTCCGGGTCGATGGTGTCCTGGCCGTACCGGTACTCGGGGTCGTCGTTCACACCGACCCGCTCCGCCATCACCGCGAGGACGTCCTGCTCGTCGCCCCAGCGGTCGCCGAGTTCCAGCCCGAACCAGTAGTGGCGGTCGCTGTTCGCCAGCTTGCGGTAGTGGGAGAGGTTGTTCTCGCGGGGTGTGGCGACATCGCCCGCGATGCGCGTCCTGACGAGGTGTTCGACGAGTTCGGCGCGGCTGGGTGTCCCGGATATCGGCATGACATCCATTGTGAGGCAGCCGACTGTGGGCGTCCCTGGCGTATCGCACGCTGGGATGTGCGTCACGTACTCAGCGGGACACCGCTCACGTACTCAGCTGTGCCGCAGCGCGAACCAGAGTTCCATCCGTACGTCCGGGTCGTCGAGGTCCGTCGCGAGGAGGGCCGCGCAGCGGGCGATGCGCTGGCGCACGGTGTTGCGGTGCACGGACAGGGCGACGGCCGTGCGGTCCCAGCTGCCGTGCAGGGAGAGCCAGGTGCGCAGGGTCTCGGTGAGCGCGGGGTGGGCCGTGACGGGGGCGAGCAGGGCGCGGGCGTGGGCCGCCGCCTCGCCGGGCGGGACCAGGTCGGCGAGGGCGGGGCGTGCGCCGTGCCGGAGCAGCGGGGCGCGGGTGGCACGGGCTCGGGCCAGAGCGCGGGCGGCCTGGGTGTCGGCGGCTGGCCAGTCCTCCGGTTCCACGGCGGCGCTGACGCCCAGGGTCCAGCCGGGCAGCGGGTCGGCCGGTGCCCGGTCGGCCGGGACCAGGACCCGTACGACGTCCTCCGCCGGGTCGACCAGCGCGGACCCGAGCGCGGCGCCGAGCGCGGAGGCCGCGACGGGGTCGGAGGCGCCGTCCCCGTCCGGCCGGGCCCGCACGACGACCCACGGCCCGTCGCCGAGCAGCGACGCGACCTCCTCGGGCGGCACGCCGAGCAGCATCCGCACCAGCGCGGAGGAACGGGCGGCCCCGGTGCCGCTCTGCTGCTCGCCGGTGAGCAGCGACAGCAGCACGGCCGCGACGGAGGCGACGGTGTGGTCACCGGCGGTCCGCTGCGGCGCGGCGACCCCGAGCACGAACCCGTGCCCGGCGCCCAGGCTGTAGGCGGCGAGATGCAGCCCGGCGACGGAGTCGGTGGCGGAGGCGGGGGCGGGGCGGCTGGGGTCGGTGGGTGCTGCCGCCGCGGGAGGCTCGGACCGGGTCGGGGCGCCGGGCTCGGCCTGCCGTGGCGCGCCCGGGTTGGAGCCGCTGTGCGGTGCCGCACTCGCGGCCTGCGTCGGCCGGGACGGTCGTACCACCTCCGTCAGCCGGGTCAGCGCCGCCCGGGCCTCTTCCCCGGGCTTCCGTCCCGCCGAGGCGATCTCCGTCCCCTCCGGCCCGTACAGCACCGCCCAGCCGCCCAGTCGCTGGGCGAGTTGGCGGAGGACGGAGGGGACCGGGTCGGGGCGGGACGCGGCGGTGGCGAGGCTCTGCTGGGCCTCGGTGACGCGGCGGAGTTCGGCGAGGCGGGCCCGGGCCATCAGCTGCCAGACCGCGCGGGCCACGCCCGAGAAGGTGGTGCGGGGCGGCACCTCCAGCAGAGGCAGGCCGTGCGAGGCGCAGGCCGCGACCAGGGCCTCCGGCACCGTGTCGTGCACCGGCGCCACCCCGAAGCCGAGGGCGGCGCCGCCCGCCGCCACGATCCGGGAGACGTAGTCGTCGAAGTACGAGGTCTCCGGGCCCACCGCCTCCGGGATGTGCACGCCGGCGCTGAGCAGCAGCTCGCCGCCCAGCAGATAGGGGTACGGGTCGGCCATCTCCGAGGTGTGCACCCAGTGGAGGACGACCTCCTCGGCGGGCGGCCCCGCGAGCTGTCGCAGGCCAAGGTCCTCGCGGGCCAGCAGCGCGGTCAGCGGGACGGGTGGGGTGGGCGGGACCGACGGATCCGGCATGGTGTGCGTTCCCTCCATCCAGCACCGGCTCCAATGGATGAAACGTACACTTCGCAGTCGCTTTCCGGCCACCTAAGGTCAGTCCTCGTCACCCGCCGGCGACACCGATCGAAGGAGGCCCTCATGGCCGTCGACTACGCCGTCATCGTCGTGTACCTGGCCGGCATGCTGGCCATGGGCTGGTGGGGCATGCGCCGCGCCCGCTCCAAGAGCGAGTTCCTCGTGGCGGGCCGCCGCCTCGGCCCGGCCATGTACTCCGGCACCATGGCCGCGATCGTCCTCGGCGGCGCCTCCACCATCGGCGGTGTGGGCCTCGGCTACCAGTACGGCCTGTCGGGCGCCTGGATGGTCTTCACCATCGGCCTCGGCCTGCTCGCCCTGTCCGTCTTCTTCTCCGCCCGCATAGCCCGGCTGAAGGTCTACACCGTCTCCGAGATGCTCGACCTGCGCTACGGCGGCGGGCGCGCCGGGATCATCTCCGGTGTCGTCATGTGGGCGTACACGCTGATGCTCGCGGTCACCTCGACCATCGCGTACGCCACGATCTTCGACGTCCTGTTCGACATGAACCGCACGGTCGCGATCGTCCTCGGCGGCTCGATCGTCGTCGCGTACTCCACCCTCGGCGGCATGTGGTCGATCACCCTGACCGACATGGTGCAGTTCGTCGTGAAGACCATCGGCGTGCTGCTCCTGCTGCTGCCCATCGCCGTCGTGAAGGCGGGCGGGTTCAGCGAGATGAAGGCGCAGCTGCCCACCGAGTACTTCGACCCGCTGGGCATCGGCGGCGAGACGATCTTCACCTACGTGCTGATCTACACCTTCGGCATGCTGATCGGGCAGGACATCTGGCAGCGGGTCTTCACCGCCCGCAGCGACCGGACCGCCAAGTGGGGCGGAACCGTCGCCGGCACCTACTGCCTCGCCTACGCCCTCGCCGGCGCGGTCATCGGCACCGCGGCCAAGGTGCTGTACCCGGGGCTCGGCAGCCCGGACGACGCCTTCGCGACCATCGTCAAGGACGAACTGCCCGTCGGAGTGCGCGGCCTGGTGCTGGCCGCCGCCCTCGCCGCCGTGATGTCGACGTCCTCCGGCGCGCTGATCGCCTGCGCGACCGTCGCCAACAACGACATCTGGTCCCGGCTGCGGGGCCTCGGCAAGGCACCGGCCGACAACGCGGATGACCATGACGAGGTGAAGGGCAACCGTCTCTTCATCCTGATCATGGGCCTCGCGGTCATCTGCACCGCCATCGCGATCGACAACGTAGTGGAGGCCCTGACCGTCGCCTACAACCTCCTCGTGGGCGGACTGCTGGTGCCGATCCTGGGCGGGCTGGTCTGGAAGCGGGGCACCGTCCACGGCGCCCTCGCCTCGGTCGTGGTCGGCGGACTCGCGGTCATCGTGCTGATGGCGACATTCGGCATCCTCGCCAACGAGCCCGTCTACTACGGCCTGCTCGCCTCCCTCGCCGCCTACCTGGTCGTATCCCTGGCCACCCCCGCCACCGACGCCGCCGTCCTCACCGCCTGGCGCGAGCGGCTCGCGGGCCGCTCTCCCGAACTCGCGTCCGAACCGGTCGCGGCTCCCCAGTAGAGTCGTAGAACAAGCAGTGCATAGCAGTACATACGCGATGAAGCGTAGGAAAGAGAGCATTTCTTCATGAGCAGCAACGAGACTCCGCGCGGGCCCGTCGACTCCTCCCGCGTCCCCCGGTACGCGGGGCCGGCGACCTTCGCCCGGCTGCCCCGGCTGGACGAGGTCGGCCGGGCCGATGTCGCGGTCGTGGGCGTGCCGTTCGACTCGGGCGTCTCGTACCGGCCGGGCGCCCGCTTCGGCGGCAACGCGATCCGTGAGGCGTCCCGGCTGCTGCGCCCGTACAACCCGGCGCAGGACGCCTCCCCGTTCGCCCTCGCCCAGGTCGCGGACGGCGGCGACATCGCCGTGAACCCGTTCAACATCAACGAGGCCGTCGAGACCGTCGAGGCCGCCGCCGACGACCTGCTCGGCACCGGCGCCCGCCTGATGACGCTCGGCGGCGACCACACCATCGCGTTGCCCCTGCTGCGCTCGGTCGCGAAGAAGCACGGCCCCGTCGCCCTGCTGCACTTCGACGCCCACCTCGACACCTGGGACACCTACTTCGGCGCCGAGTACACGCACGGCACCCCGTTCCGCCGCGCGGTCGAAGAGGGCATCCTCGACACCTCCGCCCTGTCCCACGTCGGCACCCGCGGCCCCCTCTACGGCAAGCAGGACCTGACCGACGACGAGAAGATGGGCTTCGGCATCGTGACCTCCGCCGACGTCTACCGGCGCGGCGCCGACGAGGTCGCCGACCAGCTGCGCCAGCGCATCGGCGACCGGCCGCTGTACATCTCCATCGACATCGACTGCCTCGACCCGGCCCACGCCCCCGGCACCGGCACCCCCGAGGCCGGCGGCATGACCTCGCGCGAACTGCTGGAGATCCTGCGCGGCCTGGCATCCTGCAACCTGGTGTCGGCCGACGTCGTCGAGGTGGCCCCCGCGTACGACCACGCGGAGATCACGTCGGTGGCGGCGTCCCACACCGCCTACGAACTGACCACGATCATGTCGCGCCAGATCGCCGCGGCCCGGAAGGACTCGGAAGCGAAGTGACTCACGACCACGACCTGGTGCTCCGCCCCACGCCCGCCCAGACGGAGGCCGCCCTCAATCCTCCTCCCGGCCGCAACGGCGGAGACCTGGTCGTGGAGACGCTGGCCGGGCTCGGCGCGACGACCGTCTTCGGGCTGCCCGGCCAGCACGCCCTCGGCATGTTCGACGCGCTGCGTCGCTCGGACCTGAGGTACATCGGCCTGCGGGTGGAGAACAACGCCGGGTTCGCGGCGGACGCGTACGGCCGGATCACCGGTGAGGCCGCGCCGCTGCTGCTGTCGACCGGCCCGGGGGCCCTGACCTCCCTGGCCGCTCTCCAGGAGGCGGCGGCGGCCTCCGCGCCCGTGCTGGCGATCAGCAGCCAGGTCCCGACGGCGGGCCTCGGCGGCGGCCGGCACGGCTACCTCCACGAACTGCCGGATCAGGCCGCCTCGTTCCGGGGCGTGGTCAAGTCCGTCCACACCGTCCGCACCCAGTCCCAGATCCCCTCCGCGATCGAGGCGGCCTGGACGTCGGCGCTGACCGCCCCGCACGGCCCGGTGTGGGTGGAGATCCCGCAGGACGTGCTGCTCGCCGAGACGGCGATCCCCGTCGTGACGGGCGGCGACGCCTTCCCCGAGGAGCTGCCGCCGCGCCCCGAACTGACCGCCGTGGCCGCCGATCTGCTGTCCAGGGCGGCCCGTCCGGCGATCATCGCGGGCGGGGGAGTGGTCCGGGCCGACGCCTCCGGCAAGCTGAGGCAGCTGGCGGAGCGGCTCCAGGCACCCGTCGTCACCACCCCCGGCGGCAAGGGCGCGTTCCCCTGGACGCACCCGCTGTCGCTCCAGTCGTGGATCGAGGACCGGCACACCACCGACTTCCTGGAGGACGCCGACGTCCTCCTGGTCGTCGGCTCCGGCCTCGGTGAACTCTCCTCGAACTAC
The DNA here is from genome assembly GCF_014648995.1 of Streptomyces massasporeus. GTDB lineage: Bacteria > Actinomycetota > Actinomycetes > Streptomycetales > Streptomycetaceae > Streptomyces > Streptomyces massasporeus. The sequence continues at coordinate 297,178 of NZ_BMSE01000002.1, forward strand.
CACACGTTCAAGCCGCGCGGCCGGGTCGTCCAGATCGAGGCCGACCTCGGCAAGCTGGAGTCCAACCACCCGGCGCTGGGCATCCACGCGGACGCCCGCCTCGCGTTGCAGGCGCTGCTGGAGACGGTTGCGGCCCGCGAGGACGCGACGGCCGAGGACCGGGTCCGCGATGTGCTCGCGAAGGTCGCCGACCGAATCGACTCCCAGGAACTCACCCTGGAGCAGGACGTGCTGGCGTCCGTCCGCAGGGCGCTCCCCGCGAGCTCCCCGTCCTTCTGGGACATGACGATCCTGGCGTACTGGGCCTGGTCGGCCTTCGACGCCAAGGGCCCCAATCACATGCACTCCGCCCAGGGCGCGGGCGGCCTGGGCTACGCCTTTCCCGCGGCCCTGGGCGCGGCGGCGGCCGACCCGACCCGGCCGGTCCTCGCGGTCTCCGGCGACGGCGGGGCCCTGTACTCCATCGCCGAGCTGGCGACGGCCCGCCAGTACGACCTGAACGTCACCTGGCTGATCGTGGACGACGGCGGCTACGGCATCCTGCGCGAGTACATGAACGACGCGTTCGGCGAAGCGACCGCGACGGAACTGTCACGGCCCGACTACGTGGCGCTGGCGGAGTCCTTCGGCGTCCCCGGGGTCCGGACGACCCCGGAGAACCTGGAGCAGGACCTCGCCAAGGCGCTCGCGGCGCCCGGGCCCTCGGTGGTCCTGCTCCCGGCCGTGCTGCGGATGTTCGCGCCGACGCACCTGGGGTGAGCGCCGGCCGGCCCGCAGCATCCGACGCGCCGCCCGAGGGGCCCGGCGTTCGACCGCCTGGTCGTCTACAGACCGTCGCGGACCATCGCGGCGACGATGTGGACGTGGCGGTCGGCGGCCGTTCCCGACCACTCGTTGTCGTAGTTCAGGCCGTAGGGCCAGAAGTGGCCGCCGCCGGTGGAGATCTTGGCGCCCGAGCCGTCGTACTGCTTGACCAGCGCGGTGGCCTGGCCGCCGGTCCAGGTGCCGCTGCCGCCGAGGCGGGACCAGCCCGAGCTGGTGCCCACGCCGATGGTGTGGGCGATCTCGTGCAGGGCCGTCCGCTCGCTCATGTAGCTGCGGTTGCTGCCGAAGCGGATCGTGCCGTTGATGTTGCCGTCGGCGGTGGGGACGCCCGGCTCGTAGCGGACGGTGAGGGTCTTGCCCAGGTCGCTGAGGTTGTTGTAGCGGGCCACCGCCGCGTTCATGGCCTTGGTGATGAGGTCGTAGGCCGAGCTCTGGTCCGCCGTGGGGTTGCTCGCGCGGACGAGGGACCAGGTGATGGTGGCCGCCGCGGCGCGGTCCCGGGCGGGGGCGGGCGGAGCCTGGGGGGTGGCGGCCTGAGCGACCCCGGGGCCGGCCAGCAGGGCGGCGGTCAGGGCGGCTATGAGGGCCTTGCGTGGGCTCATGTGCGGATCCTCCTGTGGGGGTGGTCGTCACGAAACACGCGAAACTTCGGACGACGTTCGGGATCTCGGACAAACTGACGCCGCCGGCCACTCACATCCCTTGTTCGACGCGGCAGTTGGCGCGCTGTCGACCGCAAGTATCCCGGTGGGAAAGGCGGAGTCAAGAGTTCCGGCAGGGGTCAGTGGAACCAGAAGAGCAGCGTGTCGGGGTTCGTCCCGAGCTGCCGCGCGCTCTCGTACTCCTGCGCCTCGAACCGCATGGCGTCGATGAACCGGCGGGCCGCGCCACGGAATTCAGGGTCGAGACGGTCGAGTACGCGTGTGTAGGCGTCCGCGAGGTCGGCGGCGCGCCGGGCCGGCAGCGTGCCGATCGCGGGCACCGCGTCGCCGGGGTGGGGCAGCCGCAGCGGCGGGCCGCTGAACAGGAACGCGCCCGGGAGGAGGCCGGACGGCACGCCGTGCCGGGCCAGTTCGTCGTCCATGGCGTGGAACCAGGACGGGCGGCGCCAGGCACCGAGATCGGTGGGGTCGGAGAAGTGCGCCGCGACGGCCTGGTAGAAGGCGTAGCTGTACGCGGGGCAGAGATCGGTGCTCGGGGTGCCGTCGATCAGCTCGTCCAGGGCCCGGCTGATGGAGACGTCGAGGTCGATGCCCTGCTCCCGGAAGCGGGCGTCGGTCCGCTCGCACTCCGTGCGCACCCGGGCGAGGGTGCGCTCCTGCTGCTCGGTCCGCTCCACCGCCGTGAGCAGCCGCACCACCGTTCTCATGTCGCCGGTGCTCATCTCGAGGCAGTAGCCCACCGTTGCGTTTCCCTTCACCCGTTCGCCGGACACCCGTGTACATGATCGGGGACGCGGGAACGGCCCCGGACCGAGTGCCGGGGCCGTTCGACGGTGTGCGGTCGCGTCGGGTCAGCTGACGTCGGACGCGTCCAGGCGGTAGACGGCCGACTGGCCGGACTGCGAAGAGGATTCGGAGCCGTTGCCGGAGGCCGTACTCGTACGGTTGCTGTAGTCGCTCTCCTTCACCGCCGTGCCGTGCTTCTGCACCCACGCCGTGACCTCGGAGCTGACGGAGGAACCGCCGCCCGGGCCGCCGCCCATGCCGCCGCCGAGCTGGACGTAGTGCAGTTCGCCCTTCTTCACCAGCTCCTTGAGCTTGGCGAGCGTCATCGCCTTGTCGCTGCCGGACCAGCCCCACATCGAGATGACGGGCTCCCCGCTGCTCACGATGAGCTGGGCGGCACCCTGCGAACTCGACACCGCCAGCAGCCACTTGGCACCGTCCCGGTGCTTCTTGAGGTACGCGATCAGCTCGCTGCTCGCGCCACCACCCATGCCGCCACCACCGGGGCCGCCCCGCACGCCGCCGGAAGCCCGCTCGCCCTGTGTGCCGTCAGGAGCCTGCCCGCCGCCCTGCGTACCGCCAGGAGCCTGCCCGCCCTGCATGCCTTCCGGAGCCTGCCCGCTCCGCCCGCTCTGTCCGCCGGACGGCATCCCGCCACCGGGGAAGCCGCCCCCGGCCTGAGCGTTGCCGCCCTGCCCGCCGCTCTCGCCAGGACCGCCAGAGCCCCCGCCCGGGATCCCCCGGCCACTGCCGCCCCCGCCCCCGGGCCCGCCGAAGCCGCTGCCCGTGGTCGGTCCGGCCGTCGGGTTCGTACCGCCCATGCCGCCGCCCGCTCCCGACGACGGGACCGACCAGGCGTACGCCGCCGGACCCGCCACCGCCGCGACGACGGCCGCCGCCACCGACACCGCCAGCAACCGAAGCCGCGGCCCCGAGACGCCGGACCGGAAGACGAACAGCCCCACCACGGCCGGCGCCATGACGACCAGGACGGCAGGCCACAGCCAGGTGTTCCAGCCGGAGGCCCGCCGCAGCAGCACCGCCGCCCAGACGGCCGTGACACCCAGCGCCAGAGGCAGTACCCACACCCACCGCCGGTCCGCGCGGAAGGCCCGCAGCAGCAGCACCCCGCCGCCTCCGCACAGCGCCGCGATACCCGGGGCGAGCGCGGTCGTGTAGTACGGGTGCATGGTGCCCTCGGCCAGGGCGAAGGTCAGGTAGTGCAGCACGGTCCAACCGCCCCACAGCACCAGCGAGGCCCGGGTGAGGTCCGTCCGCGCGGCACGGCCGCACAGCACCAGGCCGCCGACGAGCGCGATGCCCGCGAAGGGGATCAGCCAGGAGATCTGTCCGCCGAGGACGTCGTTGAACATCCGGCCGAGACCCGCGGCGCCGGAGAAGCCGCCGCCTCCGCCGCCCCCGCCGTTGCCCTCGCCGCCGAGGATCCGGCCGAGGCCGTTGTAGCCCATGATCAGGTTCCAGGCGGTGCCGTCCGTCGACCCGCCGATGTACGGGCGCTCCGAGGCCGGGACCAGCGACACGGCCGCGGCCCACCAGAAGCTGGAGACGGCCAGCACCACCGCGGCGAGGACCAGATTCACCACGCGCTTCATCACCGCGGGCTTCGCCGCGTACAGATAGACCAGGAACACGGCGGGCAGCGCGATGTACCCCTGGAGCATCTTGGTGTTGAAGGCGAGCCCGAAGCAGGCCGCCGAGCCGAGCAGCGGCAGCAGCCGGCCGTCGCGCGTCGCGCGCAGGGCGAGCGCCGCACCGGCCACCATCAGGAACACCAGAAGGGTGTCGGGGTTGTTGTCCCGGTTGATGGCGACCGTGATCGGGGTGAGGGCCAGGACCAGGGCCGCCACGGCCGCCGCCGCGTGCCCGAACACCCGCTTCACGGAGGAGTGGAGGATCCAGAGGGTGCCCAGGGCGGCCACGACCATCGGCGCCATCATCTGCCAGGTGCCGTAGCCGAAGACCCGGCAGGACAGGCCCATGACCATCAGCGCGAGCGGTGGCTTGTCGACGGTGAGGAAGTTCCCGGCGTCCAACGAGCCGAAGAACCAGGCCTTCCAGCTCTCGGTGCCACTCAGCACGGCGGCGCTGTAGAAACTGTTGAGGCTGGACCCGGACAGGTTCCAGGAGTACAGCACCGCGGCCAGCGCGAGGATCGCGAGCAGCGCGGGGAGGGACCAACGCGGCGCGGGGGCGGTGTCCTGGGGCGGGGCCGCAGGGGGCTCGGCGGCGCGGAGCTGGGTTTCGGTGGCAGATGTCACCCGAGCATGGTGGGCAGCCGCGTTGGGAGGCCGCTGTGCCGAAGCTGGCCGCCGCCTGTGAAACCGGGCGGCTTCCGATAACGACTCGTACAAGCCTTCGTCGCCCGTGCAACCTTTCGCCCGTGTCCGGGAGTCAAGGGGTGCATGACTTCTGGGATATCCCGCCGCGCGAGAGTGCTCGCGGCGGCCGTGGGTACGGGCGTTCTCGTGCCGCTCGTCGCCGCCGCCACCCCCGCCGCCGCTGCCCCGCCGGCCGTGACCTGCACGTCCGCCAAGGCCGGGCTCGCCGCCAAGCTGAAGAAGGACATCACCGCCGCGCTCGCCACCCGCAAGGGCACGGTCGCCGTCGGCCTCTACGACCGCAGCACCAACACGACCTGCACCCTGCGCGCGAGTTCCGCCTACGACTCGGCCAGTGTCGTCAAGGTCACCGTCCTCGCCACGCTGCTGTGGGACGCGAAGAAGACGAACCGGTACCTCACCGACCGCGAGAACACCCTCGCCAAGGCGATGATCACCAAGTCGGACAACGCGGCGACCTCCACCCTGTGGAAGCAGCTCGGCATGACGAAGATCAAGAACTTCCTCAAGGCCGCCGGCATGACGCAGACCACGCCCGGCGCGAACGGCTACTGGGGTCTGACGCAGATCACCGTCACCGACGAGCAGAAGCTGCTGAAGCTCCTCACCGCCAAGAACGCGGTCCTCAGCGACAATTCCCGCGCCTACATCGTCAAGCTGATGGGCCAGGTCGTCTCGTCTCAGCGCTGGGGCACCCCGTACGGAGTGCCCTCAGGCGTCTCGGTGGCCGTCAAGAACGGCTGGCTGCAGCGCTCCACGAACGGATGGCGGGTGCACAGCGTCGGCGCGTTCAAGGGCGGCGGCCATGACTACGTGATGACCGTGCTGTCCCACGGCAACAGCACGATGAACTACGGCATCGCCACCATCCAGGCCGTGGCCAAGGTCATCCACAAGGATCTGGCGGCGAGCTGACAAGCACTAGCCGAGGAGGTCCAGGAGCCTCCTGACGATGGCGAGGATGGTGTAGAGCGAGGGGGGAAGAATGTTTTCCATATCCGGGCAAACGACCACAAGAGGGGCAAGTGCCTCTCCGTGTGACCGACTCACCGGAACGGCCGACCTTCACCTGGCCACCCACCCGACGTCACCGGCCCGCGCCCTACGGTGACGCCCATGCCGCGGGCCCCCCGGCGTGCTCACATCTCCCAGCCCAGCAGCGGAACCCGGACCCCGGTGAGCAGGGCCAGAGCCATCACCGCCGACAGCACCAGCACCGCGGCGAGGCGCACGACGGCGAGTGCGTCCACCGCGGTGCGCAGCGGCGGCCAGGGCGGCAGACGCAGCGACCAGGTCACCGCGACCGAGAGCGCGAGGAGCAGGGCAAGATGCGCGATCGTCGCATCTCCGGACATCTGGCGCGGCGCGCTCGGGTCGAGGTCGTAGCCCTCCGCGTACATCGCGAAGGCGAGCACCCGCCAGCACAGGGCGGCGCACAGGGCCACCACGGTCTCGGCGCGCGCGAAGCGTGGTCGACGAGTCGCCTGGGCGAGTGAGGGCACCATGGCCGGGGAGCGTAGCCCGGGCCTAGGCCATGAGTCGGGGGTTCCTGGTCCTCTGGTCGGGGAAGCGGCGTCGCGGGATGAAATCGGGTGCGTCCCGCGTTGACGCCTTCCGGCAGCTCAGGACGGACGGAAGGCACCGGTGTGACACCGAAACGGGGATGGGCCCGACGACTGTGGGCCTATGCGTGGCGCCACCCGAAGGACGTCGTGCTCGCCCTCGGATCCTCGCTGGCCGGCATGGCCGTGATGGCCCTCGTCCCGCTGGTCACCAAGGTGATCATCGACGACGTCATCAGCGACCACACCAGGGACATGACCACCTGGGCCGGCCTCCTCGTCGCCGCCGCCCTGGTCGTCTACGTCCTCACCTACATCCGCCGCTACTACGGCGGACGTCTCGCCCTCGACGTCCAGCACGACCTGCGGACCGAGATGTACGGCACCATCACCCGGCTCGACGGCCGCCGCCAGGACGAGCTGTCCACCGGCCAGGTCGTCGGCCGCGCCACCAGCGACCTCCAGCTGATCCAGGGCCTGCTCTTCATGCTCCCGATGACCATCGGGAACTTCATGCTCTTCCTGATCTCCCTGGTGATCATGGCGTGGCTGTCCTGGCCGCTCACCCTGGTCGCCCTGGCCGTCGCGCCCGCCATCTGGTGGATCGCCAAGCGCAGCCGCACCCGGCTGCACCCCTCCACCTGGTACGCCCAGGCCCAGGCCGCCGCCGTCGCGGGCGTGGTCGACGGCGCCGTCAGCGGCGTACGCGTGGTGAAGGGCTTCGGGCAGGAGGAGCAGGAGACCGGCAAGCTCCGGGAGGTCGGCCGGCGGCTGTTCGCGGGCCGGCTGCGCACCGTCCGCCTGAACTCCGTCTACACCCCGGCCCTCCAGGCCGTCCCCGCCCTCGGCCAGGTCGCCATGCTCGCGCTCGGCGGCTGGCTGGCGGTGCGCGGGCACATCACGCTCGGCACGTTCGTCGCCTTCTCCACCTACCTCGCCCAGCTGGTCGGCCCGGTCCGCATGCTCGCGGTGGTGCTCACCGTCGGCCAGCAGGCCCGCGCCGGCACCGAGCGGGTCCTGGAGCTGATCGACACCGAGCCGTCGATCGAGGACGGCCACAAGGACCTGCCCGCCGACGCCCCGGCGACGGTCGAGTTCGACGACGTCTCCTTCGGCTACGACGGGGCCCACGGCAAAACCAGCCCCGTCCTGGACGGCCTCTCCTTCGAGATCCAGCCGGGCGAGACCCTCGCCGTGGTCGGTTCCTCCGGCTCCGGCAAGTCCACGGTCTCCCTCCTGCTGCCGCGCTTCTACGACGTCACCCGCGGGGCCGTCCTGATCGGCGGCCACGATGTGCGCGAGCTGACGACGCAGTCGCTGCGCGCCGCGATCGGCCTCGTCCCCGAGGATTCCTTCCTCTTCTCCGACACGGTCCGCAGCAACATCGCCTACGGCCGCCCGGAGGCCACCCAGGAGGAGATCGAGAAGGCCGCCCGCGCCGCCCAGGCGGACCGTTTCATCGCCGAGCTGCCCGACGGCTACGACACCACCGTCGGCGAGCACGGCCTCACCCTCTCCGGCGGTCAGCGCCAGCGCGTCGCCCTGGCCCGCGCCATCCTCAGCGACCCGCGCCTGCTGGTCCTGGACGACGCCACCTCCGCCGTGGACGCGAGGGTCGAGCACGAGATCCACGAGGCGCTGAAGGGCGTCATGCGGGGCCGTACGACCCTGCTGATCGCCCACCGCCGCTCCACCCTGAACCTCGCCGACCGCATCGCCGTCCTGGACGGCGGCCGCCTCGCCGACATCGGCACCCACGAAGAGCTCCAGCGGCGCTCCGTCCTGTACCGGCGCCTGCTCACCGACCCGGACGAGCTGGGCGCGGTCTCCCCGGGCCACACCCAGCCGGCCTGCCCCCAGGAGGACACCTCCGTACGGGACGAGCTCGACGCGGAGTTCGACGCCGAGCGCGGGGTCACCCCACGGCTGTGGACCGGCGACCGCGAGCGCAAGGACCTGGCCCTCGCCGAGAGCCCCGCCACCCCCGAGCTGCTCGCCCAGGTCGAGGCGCTGCCCCCGGCCACCGACGTACCGGACGTCGACGAGGCGAAGGCCGTCCAGCCGGAGGAGTCCTACGGCCTGCGCCGGCTGCTGCGCGGCTTCGGGCTGCCGCTGCTGGTCAGCCTCGCCCTGGTCGCCACCGACGCGAGCATGGGCCTGCTGCTGCCCGTGCTGATCCGGCACGGCATCGACTCGGGCGTCACCCAGGCCGCGCTCGGCGCGGTGTGGGCGGCGGCCCTGCTCGGGCTGCTGACGGTGGCCGTGCAGTGGGCGGCCCAGATCGGCGAGACCCGGATGACCGGGCGCACCGGCGAGCGGGTCCTGTACTCGCTGCGGCTGAAGATCTTCTCCCAGCTCCAGCGCCTCGGGCTCGACTACTACGAGCGTGAGCTGACCGGGCGGATCATGACCCGGATGACGACCGACGTCGACGCGCTGTCGACGTTCCTCCAGACGGGCCTGGTCACGGCCTTCGTCTCGGTCGTCACCTTCTTCGGGATCATGGTCGCGCTGCTGGTGATCGACGTGGAGCTGGCGCTGGTCGTCTTCGCGACGCTGCCGCCGCTGATCATCGCCACCTTCTTCTTCCGCAGGGCGAGCGTGAAGGCGTACGAGCTGGCCCGCGAACGCGTGTCGGTGGTCAACGCCGACCTTCAGGAGTCGGTGTCCGGACTGCGGATCGTGCAGGCCTTCCGGCGCGAGCGGGACGGCGGGCGGCGGTTCACCGAGCGCAGCGACAGCTACCGTCAGGCCCGCATCCGGGGCCAGTGGCTGATCTCGGTGTACTTCCCGTTCGTGCAGTTCCTGTCGTCGGTGGCCGCCGCGGCCGTGCTGATCGTGGGCGGGGCCCGGGTCGACGACGGGACGCTGGCGATCGGCTCGCTGGTGGCGTACCTGCTCTACATCGACCTGTTCTTCGCGCCCGTGCAGCAGCTCTCCCAGGTCTTCGACGGCTACCAGCAGGCGACCGTGTCGCTGGGCCGCATCCAGGAGCTGCTCCAGGAGCCGACGTCGACGAAGTCCGCCGACGAGCCCCTCGAGGTCCTGTCCCTGCGGGGCGAGATCGCCTTCGAGGACGTGCGCTTCGAATACGGCGCCGCCGGCGAGGGCGAGGCGGCCCTGGGCGGGGTCGACCTGCGCATCCCCGCGGGGCAGACCGTCGCCTTCGTCGGCGAGACCGGCGCGGGCAAGTCGACCCTGGTCAAGCTCGTGGCCCGCTTCTACGACCCCACCGGCGGCCGCGTCACCGTCGACGGCACCGATCTGCGGACCCTCGACCTCACCTCGTACCGGCACCGTCTGGGGGTCGTCCCGCAGGAGGCGTACCTCTTCCAGGGCACCGTCCGTGACGCCATCGCCTACGGCCGCCCGGACGCCACCGACGCCGAGGTCGAGGCGGCGGCCCGGGCGGTCGGCGCGCACGACATGATCGCCACACTGGACGGCGGGTATCTCCACGAGGTCGCCGAGCGCGGGCGCAATCTGTCCGCCGGGCAGCGCCAGCTGATCGCGCTGGCCCGCGCCGAGCTGGTCGACCCGGACGTGCTGCTGCTCGACGAGGCCACGGCCGCCCTGGACCTGGCCACGGAGGCCCAGGTCAACCAGGCCACCGACCGCCTGGCCGGCCGCCGCACCACGCTCGTGGTCGCCCACCGCCTCACCACCGCCGCCCGCGCCGACCGGGTCGTCGTCATGGACCACGGCCGGGTCATCGAGGACGGCACGCACGAGGAGCTCCTCGCGCGCGAGGGCCGGTACGCGGAGCTGTGGCGGACGTTCATCGGCGCACCCGAACCGGAGGAGCCGGTCGGCGCGTCCCGCTGACGGCGTCGCCGGGCCGCGTTTTCGTAAACGCTCGCGCAACCGTCCGACATACGTCATGCGTCCGTACATGCGTACGCCGATGGTCGCGGACGACGCGGTACGGGAGGACGACAGTGCACAGTGGAGCGATACGCCGGCGGCTCGCGCTCGGGCTGGCCGTGCTGACCGCGTCCGGGCTGCTCGCCGTCGCGGCGCCGGGTGACGCACAGGCCGCCACCGCGCTCTGCCCCGGGCGCAAGGTCCGCACCCTGCCGTTCTCCACCGGGACCGTGCTCGTCTACAAGCGCGGCGGCTACGTCTGCGCCGTCACCCTCCCCAAGAGGCCCGGCGCCCCGCGGAAGATGTCGGTGAGCGTGCAGGCGCGCGGCAACCGGCCCGTCGTCGACGAGGGCAAGTACGCCCACCACGCGGGTCCGGTGACCGTGCACGCCGGGCGCCGCTGCGTCTGGCTCAAGGGGCAGGTCGGCAGGGGGAAGTTCAGCTCCGGCTGGATCCTCTGCTGACGCCGCGCACCGCGCAACACGCCCCCCGCGCACAGGGTTTTCCCTATGTCCCCTGGTGCTCCGGTGAGTTGGTCCGCTAGCTTCCGGCGCACATCTGTCTCACAGGGGAGTGCGCATGCGCAAGGCGCTCAGATGGCTGCTGGCGCTCACGGTGCTCATAGGCACACTGGGCACGGCGGGAGCGGCCACCGCCGCCGACGCCGCCGGCACCACCGACATCAAGGAGAGGCTGCTCTCCATACCGGGCATGAGCCTGGTCGAGGAGAAGCCGTACACCGGCTACCGCTTCTTCGTCCTGAACTACACGCAGCCGGTCGACCACCACAAGCCCTCCAAGGGCACGTTCCAGCAGCGCATCACCGTGCTGCACAAGGACGTCTCGCGCCCGACGGTGTTCTTCACCGGCGGCTACAACGTCTCCACGACGCCCCGCCGCAGCGAGCCCACGCAGATCGTGGACGGCAACCAGGTCTCCCTGGAGTACCGCTTCTTCACCCCGTCCCGGCCCGCCCCGGCGGACTGGTCCAAGCTGGACATCTGGCAGGCCGCCAGCGACCAGCACCGTGTCTTCAAGGCCCTGAAGGGCATCTACTCCAAGAACTGGATCTCCACCGGCGGTTCGAAGGGCGGCATGACCGCCACCTACTACGAGCGCTTCTACCCGCGGGACATGGACGGCGTCGTCGCCTACGTCGCCCCCAACGACGTGGTGAACAAGGAGGACTCGGCCTACGACCGCTTCTTCGCCCGCGTCGGCACCAAGGAATGCCGCGACCGGCTGAACGCCGTGCAGCGCGAGGCGCTGGTGCGCCGCGAGCCGCTGGAGAAGAAGTACGCGGCCTTCGCGCAGGAGAACGGCCTCACCTTCACCACCATCGGCAGCCTGGACAAGGCCTACGAGGCGACCGTCCTCGACTACGTGTGGGGCTTCTGGCAGTACAGCCTGCTGTCCGACTGCGACCAGATCCCGGCCGACGCCAAGAACGCCACCGACGAGGCCATCTGGGACTCCGTCGACACGATCTCCGGCTTCTCCGCCTACGCCGACCAGGGCCTGTCGGCCTACACGCCGTACTACTACCAGGCCGGCACCCAGCTCGGCGCGCCGACCATCCACTTCCCGCACGTCGAGAAGCGGTACATCCGCTACGGCTACCAGCCGCCGCGCAACTTCGTCCCCCGGGACATCCCCATGAAGTTCCAGCCGTCGGCGATGCGCGACGTGGACACCTGGGTCCGGCACAACGCCCGGCAGATGCTGTTCGTCTACGGCCAGAACGACCCGTGGGGCGCGGAGCCCTTCCGCGTCGGCAAGGGCGCGAAGGACTCCTACGTCATGACCGCCCCCGGCATGAACCACGGCGCCAACGTCGCGGGCCTCGTGCCCGAGCAGAAGGCCCTGGCCACCGCCCGCATCCTCGACTGGGCCGATGTCGCCCCCAGCGCGGTGCAGGCCGACCCGCAGACGGCCAAGCCGCTGGCGAAGTTCGACGCCAAGCTCGACAAGCGGGACGTGCAGCGGGAGATGACGCTGCGCCCGTAAGGCGTGCTGGTGCGCCCGGCCGTGTCACAGCGGCCGGGCGCACCCCACGGGCCGCTTCCCGCCCAGCCGGACGTACAGGGCGGTCGGGGAGGGGCAGTCGGCCCGTTCGGTGACCGCCCGGACCACCTTGTACTGCGGCTCGCGTCGGCCCGTGCCGTCGCAGGCGGTCTCGCGGACCTGCCCGTCGCCGGAGCCGTAGACGCAGTCGCCGACGATCGTGCGGGGTCCGCCCCCGCCGCCCGGGTCACCGGGGTGCGGGGGCTGGAGGTTGCGCATACAGGCGAAGCCCTGCGGGACCGCCCCGTCGCCGTCCTCGTCGGACGCGGGCCGCTGCTCGCTGATGTGCAGCACGAAGTCGGTGGTCGACGGGCAGCGCGGTCCGTCCCGCACCGTGCCGTCGTGCCGCGCCGCGACCCTGGCCGCCGCCCGCTCACCGGTGCACGGCACCTCGGTGAAGCTGGTCGTACCGAACGAGGAGCATTCGCCGACCGCGAGGAACACCGCCCCGTACCCGGACGGCCGGGTCGGTGCCGGCGGCACCGTAGCGGTCTCCCCGGTCCTCCCGGTCGTCCGCTCGCCCAGCCGGCCGTCCTCCGCCACGCCTCCCGACGGGCTCTGGCAGCCGGTCAGCAACGCGCCGAGCAGGACCAGGAGCCCGCAGACCACCCCCACACCACTTCGCTCACGCATCGCCGTCCCCCCGAGTGTGCTCGCCCAGCGTGACCCGCCGTAGCGGGGGCACGCCAGGCAGACGGGGCGGTTTGCGCACGTTGGGGGTGGTGCGCCCGGGCTGTGGCGTACGTCTAGTACGACAGCCCGTAGCCGACGGGGTACAGCACCTGCTCCGGATCATCCGCCCGCTGCACCGGCACCGGCAGTTTCCCGCGTGGCTTCACCCGTCCGGCGATCACCCGTGCGGCGGACCGCAGTTCGACGTCGGTCCAGGAGTAGGCGGCCAGACAGGCCGGCGCGGACGGCAGCTGGGCCACGTCGTAGGGGTTGCGGATCGCCACCGCCACGACCGGCCTGCCGGTCGCCACGAGCTGCTCCACCAGCGCCTTCTGGGCGCTGCCCGCGGTGACGTTGTACGTGGCGGCCACCACCGCGTCCGCGTCCCGCGCCGCCGCGACCGCCTTGGCGATCGTCGCCGCCGAAGGGGCCGTGCCGGTCGACAGGGCCGTGGCGGTGAAGCCCAGTTCGTTCAGCGCGCCCGCGAGCACGCCCGTGGGCGGTCCCGTCGTGCCGGACGGCGACGCCGGGTCCGCCCCGACGACCAGCACCCTGGGGTGCCGGCGGCGCGACAGCGGCAGCAGCCGCCCCTCGTTGACGAGCAGCGTGGTCGTCCGCTCGGCGATCCGGTCGGCCGCCGCCAGATGTGCCCGGGTCCCGACCGTGCGGTCGACCCCGCCCTGACCGACGTACGGCGAACGGAACAGCCCCAGCTTGGACTTCAGCCGCAGCACCCGCAGGATCGATTCGTCGAGCCGGGCCTCGGTGAGCTCGCCCTCGCGCACGGCGGTCAGGACGGCGTTCCAGGCGAGGTCGAGGTCGGGCGGGTTGAGCAGCTGGTCCACGCCCGCCTTCAGGGCGAGCACCGGCACCCGGGCGTCGCCGTACTTGCTGCGCACACCCTCCATGCCGAGGGAGTCGGTGACCACGACCCCGTCGTAGCCGAGGCGTTCGCGCAGGATGCCGGTGAGGATCGGGCGGGAGAGGGTGGCCGGGTCGCCGGAGTCGTCGAGGGCCGGGACCATCAGGTGCGCGGTCATGATTGAGTCGATGCCCGCGGCGATCGCCGCCCGGAACGGCGGTGCGTCCAGCCGCTCCCACAGCTCCCGGCTGTGCGTGATGGTGGGGAAGCCGGTGTGGCTGTCGACGTTGGTGTCCCCGTGCCCGGGGAAGTGCTTGGCGGTCGCGGCGACCCCGGACCCCTGGTACCCGGCGACCTCGGCGGCCACCAGCGCGGACACCGCCCGCGGGTCGGCGCCGAAGGACCGTACGCCGATGACCGGGTTGGCCGGGTTGACGTTCACGTCGGCCACGGGGGAGTAGTCCTGCCGGATGCCCATCGCCCGCAGCTCGGCGCCCGCGATCCGGCCGAGCGCCCGGGCGTCGGACCGCGACCCGCCCGCCCCGACGGCCATGGCCCCCGGGAACAGCGTCGCGGGCTTGCCCACCCGGGCGACGATCCCGTGCTCCTGGTCGGTGGAGATGAGCACGGGCAGCCCGCGCGGCAGCCGCAGGGAGGCCTTCTGGATGCCGTTGGAGAGGTCGGCGATCTGGTGCGGCTCGCGGGTGTTGTGCGCCCAGGCGAAGTAGATGATGCCGCCGACCCGGTACTTCGCGAGCAGCTCGGCGGCCGTGCGGACCCCGATCTCCTTGAGGTTGGCGTCGATGTCGGCCTGGTCGGGTGCGGTGGCGGAGTGGCCGTAGACCCGCATCACGAAGAGCTGGCCGACCTTCTCCTCCAGGGTCATGCGGGAGACGAGGGCGCGCAGCCGGCTGTCGTCCGGGGCGGCGGCGTGCGCGGGCCCTGCGGCCGCGAGGGCGGCGGTGGCGCCGGCCGTGGCGGCGAGGACGGTGCGTCTGGAGGGCTGTGCGGTGTTTCCCGTGCTTCCCGTGCCGGTGTCGTGCACGTGCGCTCCTTCCGGAGGTGATCCGCTCGGATCCACTGAAGGAAACTTCCAAGAGGTCACCAATATCCGGGAAGTTTCTGCCAGTCAAGGGAACGCGCAGCAACCGCACAGGGGCCGCCACCGGCGCGGTTGGAGGGGGCGCGCCGATGGCGGTGGGCCGCCTGCCGCGGTACGGCGGAGAGGGTGGTCAGCGATCGCAGCCAGTGGCGAGGGCCGACACCGCACCGTGGTGACTCTCCGGCGGTCTGCGATTGGACGGGCACGGTCCGGCCCGGGTTCCCGACTCGGCCCCCATTTCCGCAAGTCGGTACGCGGGAGGAACCAGGGGCTCAACGGGGCGGATGAGCCGCCACCTTCGGCCACTGCTCGCCGAGCACCCGGACGCATTCCGCGATGGCCGGACGCCGCGCCGCCCCCGTCCGCCACAGCGCGTACAGCCGGCGCACCGGCATCGGGTCGAGTGGCACCTCCACCACCCCGGCGGGCAGCGGCCCGCGTCCCAGCCGCGGGATGAGCGCCACCCCGAGCCCGGCCGCGACCAGGGCCACGAGGGTGGGGTTCTCGTCGGCCTGGTGGACGATGTCCGGCTCGTGCCCGGCCGTGCGCAGCGTCCGCAGCAGCCAGTCGTGGCAGACCCGCCCCGGCGGCTGGCAGATCCACCGCTCGCCGCCCAGCTCCTCCCGCCGTACGGCCGTCCGCCCGGCGAAGGGGTGCCCCGCGGGGACGAGCAGATCGCACAGGTCGTCCCCGAGGAGTGCCTGCTCCAGGCCCGGCGGGGCGGGCAGCGGCGCGATGTCCCAGTCGTGTGCGACGGCGAGGTCGACGGCGCCCTTCGCCACCAGGTCGACCGACAGGTGCGGGTCGACCTCACAGAGCCGGGCGTCCAGGGCGGGATGCCTGCGGCCCAGCTCGGCCAGCACGCCCGGCATCAGTCCGCGCGCCGCCGACGCGAACGCGGCGATGGTCAGCCGCCCCGCCGGCCGGCCCCGCCGCTCCTCCAGCTCGGTCTCCGCGCGCTCCACGATGGCCAGCAACTCCTGGGCCGTCGCGACCAGTTGCCGGGCCTCGTCGGTGAGCCGCACCCCCCGCCCCTCCCGCTCCAGCAGCACGGTGCGGGTCTCCCGCTCCAGCTTGGCGATCTGCTGGGACACCGCGGAGGGGGTGTACCCGAGGGCGAGCGCGGCGGCCCCGACGGTGCCGTGCACGGAGACGGCATGCAGGGCGCGCAGCCGCTGGAGGTCGAGCACGGGGTGCCCCTCTCTGCTTAGTGATGCTTCATCCAACCATGCAGCAATCATCGCTGGTGCTTCACGGTCGCCGGGGGCGATGCTCACGGCATGCGCCCGTCACACCTCGTCCTCGCCGTCCTGGTCGCCGCCGTCTGGGGCGTCAACTTCACGGTCATAGAGATCGGCCTGGACCACTTCCCGCCGCTGCTCTTCTCCGCCCTGCGCTTCCTGGCGGCGGCCCTCCCGGCGGTGTTCCTCGTCGGCCGCCCCAAAGTGGCGTGGAAGTGGATCGTGGCGGTCGGCCTGGTCCTGGGGGTGGCGAAGTTCGGCCTGCTCTTCGTCGGCATGGACGCGGGCATGCCGGCCGGGCTGTCCTCGCTGGTCCTGCAGATACAGGCGGTGTTCACGGCGGCCATCGCGGCCCTGACCCTGGGCGAACGCCCCTCCCGCGTCCGCCTGCTGGGCATGCTGATCGCCCTGGCCGGCATCGCCGTGGCGGCGGTGGACGAAGGCGCCTCGGGCCCGCTCGGCGCGTTCGCCCTGGTCGTCGGGGCGGCGGCCTGCTGGGGCGCCTCGAATGTCCTCACGCGCAAGGCGGCTCCCCCCGACGCGCTGAACTTCATGGTCTGGGTCAGCACGGTCCCGGTCCTCCCCCTGCTGGCCCTCTCCCTCCTCGTCGAAGGACCCACGCGCGACCTGGCGGCCCTGCGCGCCCTGGACTGGCAGGGCGCGGGCACGGTCCTCTACGTCGCCTGGATCACCACGGTCTTCGGCTTCGGCGCCTGGGGTTTCCTCCTGCGCCACCACCCCGCCTCCACGGTGGCGCCGTTCTCGCTCCTGGTCCCGGTGTTCGGCATGTCGTCGGCGTTCCTGTTCCTGGGCGAGCCGGTGAGCCCGCTGCGGTGGTGCGCGGCGGCGCTGTTGGTGGGCGGGGTGGGGTTGGCGTCACTGACGCCGCGCCGCGCCGCGCCCACGGTGTCGGCCCCGACGGTCGCCGCTAAGACGCCTCGACCAGCATCCCGGGCGGGCTGACGTGCATCGCCGTTCGGTGATTCCGTGATAATGCGAACACGTGTGCCTGTTGTCCCTGGTCGGGGTGGTGCTCGCGGGTTCGGGGCGTGTGTGTGCGGTGGTCGTACATATGGTCCCTCTGCAGGGTTCGGGACTATGAGGGGGTGGAATCAGTGCAGGTGGGGGTGGCTGCAGAGGCGGGGCATGCGCGTTTCACCTACCGGTTGCGTGTGTCGTCTTCCGCCCGCAGGGCTCTGGTGGCGGAGTGGGATCGGTGTCGTTGGGTGTGGAACGAGTGTGTGGCCAAATCCAGGGCTGTGTACCTGCACAACAAGGCGAGTGGGGAGGCGCGGACGTGCGGCCCTGCGCAGCTCGACCGGATGCTGACCGAGGCCCGGAAGACGATCCCGTGGCTCGGTGAGGGGTCGTCGGTTGTCCAGCAGCAGGTCATCCGCGACTTCGGCCGCTCCCGCGCCAAGGCCCACAAGGACATCCGCGAGCGGCTGCCGATGGCGCGCCGGGCGGGGATGCCCACGCACAAGAAGAAGCGTGAGGCGCTGGCGACCTTGAACTACACCCGGCGTGGGTTCCGGTTGAAGGACGGCGGTCTGTATCTGGCGGGTGGGATTGTGGTGAGGGTGGTGTGGTCGCGGGAGTTGCCCACGGAGCCGTCCTCGGTGCGCGTCTACCAGGACAGTCTCGGGCACTGGTACGCCTCCTTCGTGGTGCCCGCCGAGGTGCAGCCGCTGCCTCCCACCGGTCGGGTCCTCGGTATCGACTGGGGAGTGAGGGAGACCGCGACCACCACTTCCGACGAGCACGACCTCCCCCACGCCGAATACGGCAGGAATGCTCAGAAGAAGCTGACCCGGTACGACCGGATGATGGCCCGTCGCAGTCCGAAGAAGGGTCAGCCGGCGTCGAGGGGTTACCGCGAGGCGCGGAAGCTGCGGGCGAAGGCGTACAAGAAGGTCACCCGGCAGCGCCAGGACACCGGCCGGAAGTGGGCCAAGAAGGTGGTCCGCAACCACGACGCTGTCGCTGTGGAGGACTTCCGTCCGAAGTTCCTGGCCAAGAGCACCATGGCGCGCAAGGCCGCGGACGCCGCCATCGGCGCCACTAAGAAGGCCCTGGTCGAGGTGGGCCGCAAGCATGGGCGGGACATCCACCTGGTCCACCCCGCGCACACCACGATGGACTGCGGCAACTGCATGACGAGAGCCAAGCATGCACTGCCGCTGGGTGAGCGCATCTACACCTGCACCGCATGCGGGACCGTGTCCCCACGGGACAAGAACTCCGCACGCGTGATGCTCCACCGGGCTGGCCTCAACCCGGCTGGTGCTGATGGCGCAAGACCTCCTGGAGCGCCGCTCCAGGAGGCAGCCTGAGCCAGGAATCCCCTCCCTTCCCGGAGGGGAGGATTCAAGAGGAAGTCAGCCATGGCTGCTGTTGTCGGGAGTGGCACGGAGGACACGGGTCCGAACACGCCGCTGCCCCGCCGCCGGGTACGCGGGGCAGGGCAGCGGGCGTGGTGCGGCAGCCGGGTCAGCGGGTGTGCTCGGTGAACCTCTGCGCCGTCTCGGCCAGGACCTCCTGGCCGTCCCGTGCCCACAGGACGTCGTTGAACAGCTCCACCTCGATGGCGCCGGTGTAACCGGCCGCCTCCACGTGGTCCTGCCACTCCCGCATGTCGATCGACCCGTCGCCGATCTGGCCGCGGCCGGTGAGGACGCCCTGGGGGAGGGGCGTCGTCCAGTCGGCGAGCTGGAAGGTGTGGATACGGCCGCCCGCGCCCGCCCGGGCGATCTGCGCGGGCGCGGTGTCGTCCCACCAGATGTGGTACGTGTCGACCGTGACGCCGACCTGGTGCGCAGGGAAGCGTTCGGCGATGTCCAGGGCCTGAGCCAGCGTCGACACCACACAGCGGTCCGAGGCGTACATGGGGTGCAGCGGCTCGATCGCCAGGCGGACGCCGTGCCGCTCCGCGTACGGGCCGAGTTCCGCGAGGGCGTCCGCGATGCGCTCCCGGGCGCCGTGCAGGTCCTTCGAGCCGGCGGGCAGCCCGCCCGAGACCAGGACCAGCGTGTCCGTGCCCAGCGCCGCCGCCTCGTCGATCGCGCGGCGGTTGTCGGCCAGGGCCTCCGCCCGCTCCCGCGGATCGACGGCCGTGAAGAAGCCTCCCCGGCACAGCGTCGTCACCGTCAGCCCCGCGTCCCGGACCAGCTTGGCGGTGGCCTCCAGGCCGTGCGCCCGCACCGGCTCGCGCCAGAGCCCCACGTTGCGGACGCCCAGCAGGGCGCAGCCGTCCACCAGTTCCGGCAACGACAGCTGCTTCACGGTCATCTGGTTGATGGAGAAGCGTTCCAGGGACCCGCTCACTGGTTCACCCCGTACACGCTCAGCAGCGTCTTCATCCGCTCTTCCGCCAGCTTCGGGTCGGGGAACAGCCCCAGCCCGTCGGCCAGTTCGTACGCCGTCGCGAAGTGCGGCAGCGAGCGGGCCGACTGCAGGCCGCCGACCATCGTGAAGTGCGCCTGGTGGCCGGCCAGCCAGGCCAGGAAGACCACACCCGTCTTGTAGAAGCGGGTCGGGGTCTGGAACAGGTGCCGGGAGAGCCCGACCGTGGGGTCCAGCAGATCGCGGAAGCCCTGCACATCGCCGGTGTCCAGGACCCGGACCGCCTGAGCCGCCAGCGGGCCCAGCGGGTCGAAGATGCCGAGCAGCGCGTGGCTGAAGCCCTGCTCGTCGCCCGCGATCAGCTCGGGGTAGTTGAAGTCGTCGCCCGTGTAGCAGCGCACGCCCTTCGGGAGCCGGCGGCGGATGTCGATCTCGCGTTGTGCGTCCAGCAGGGAGACCTTGATGCCGTCGACCTTGTCGGGGTGGGCGGCGATGACCTCCAGGAACGTGTCCGTCGCCGCGTCCAGGTCGGCCGACCCCCAGTAGCCCTCCAGGGCCGGGTCGAACATCGGGCCCAGCCAGTGCAGGACCACCGGCTCGGCCGCCTGGCGCAGCAGATGGCCGTAGACCTCCAGGTAGTCCTCGGGGCCGGAGGCCGCCGCCGCGAGTGCCCGGGACGCCATCAGGATGGCCTGCGCGCCGGACTCCTCGACGAGGGCGAGCTGCTCCTCGTAGGCCGCGCGGACCTCGGCGAGCGAACCGGAGGCGATCTGGTCGGTGCCCACACCGCAGGCGATGCGCCCGCCGACCGACTTGGCCTCGGCCGCCGACCGGCGGATCAGCTCCGCCGCGCCCGCCCAGTCCAGGCCCATGCCGCGCTGGGCGGTGTCCATGGCCTCGGCGACGCCCAGCCCGTGCGACCACAGGTGGCGGCGGAAGGCGAGGGTGGCGTCCCAGTCGACCGCGGCGGGCGAGTCGGGGGAGACGTCGGCGAACGGGTCGGCGACGACGTGTGCCGCCGAGAAGACCGTGCGGGAGGTGAAGGGCGTGCCGGGGGTCACGGCCAGGGGCTCGGTGCGGGGCTCGTAGGTCCGCAACGCCCCGCCGGCGCCGGGGAGTCGGATCGTCACAGCGCGATCTCCGGTACGTCGAGACGGCGGCCCTCGGCCGAGGACTTGAGGCCCAGCTCGGCGAGCTGGACACCGCGGGCACCGGCCAGCAGGTCCCAGTGGTAGGGGGCGTCGGCGTAGACGTGCCGCAGGAACAGCTCCCACTGGGCCTTGAAGCCGTTGTCGAACTCGGTGTTGTCCGGCACCTCCTGCCACTGATCGCGGAAGACCTCCGTGGCGGGGATGTCCGGGTTCCAGACCGGCTTGGGGGTGGCGCTGCGGTGCTGGACGCGGCAGTTGCGCAGACCCGCGACCGCCGAGCCCTCGGTGCCGTCCACCTGGAACTCCACCAGCTCGTCGCGGTTGACGCGGACGGCCCAGGAGGAGTTGATCTGGGCGATCGCGCCGCCGTCGAGCTCGAAGACGCCGTAGGCGGCGTCGTCGGCGGTCGCGTCGTAGGGCTTGTCGTTCTCGTCCCAGCGCTGCGGGATGTGCGTGGCGGTGAGCGCCTGGACGGACTTCACCCGGCCGAACAGCTCGTGCAGCACGTACTCCCAGTGCGGGAACATGTCGACGACGATGCCGCCGCCGTCCTCGGACCGGTAGTTCCAGGAGGGGCGCTGGGCGGTCTGCCAGTCGCCCTCGAAGACCCAATAGCCGAACTCGCCGCGCACGGAGAGGATCCGGCCGAAGAAGCCGCCGTCGATCAGGCGCTTCAGCTTCAGCAGGCCCGGGAGGAAGAGCTTGTCCTGGACGACGCCGTGCTTGATGCCGGCCGCGTTCGCCAGCCGGGCGAGGTCCAGGGCGCCGTCGAGGCCGGTGGCGGTCGGCTTCTCGGTGTAGATGTGCTTGCCGGCCGCGATGGCCTTCTTCAGTGCCTCCTCGCGGGCGGAGGTGACCTGCGCGTCGAAGTAGATGTCGACCGTCTCGTCGGCGAGGACCGCGTCCACGTCCGTCGACCAGCGCTCCAGCCCGTGCTGTTCGGCCATCGCCTTCAGCGCGTGCTCCCGGCGGCCGACCAGGATCGGCTCGGGCCACAGCACGGTGCCGTCACCGAGGTCGAGGCCGCCCTGCTCGCGCAGGGCGAGGATGGAGCGGACCAGGTGCTGGCGGTAGCCCATGCGCCCGGTCACGCCGTTCATGGCGATACGCACCGTCTTGCGTGTCACGTCGTTCCCTTCGTACGCGGTCGTCGCGCCGCGTACGCCCCACCCTTCACAGGCGGCCCACTGGGGCACCCGTGGACTGGTGAGCGTTGCAGCAAGCGCTTTCTATATGCGAAGAAGCTAGCCTCTGAACCGCGGTCCGGACAAGACCGTGACCAGGACGAGTTGTTCGAGGGGGCGAACAACCCGGGGTCGGGGGCTTAAGGTCTGCACGGAACCTTGGCCATGGGTTCGCCGGGACAGAGGCGGTCGACCTGCTGTTCCGCGCGGAACCATGGCCAGTGGTCTGGATGTGTACGAGGGCGGAGACGAGAGACGAGATGCGCGACCGGAGGACGACGAGATGACGGTGACCCTGGCGGACGTGGCGGCCCGCGCGCAGGTCTCGCCCGCGACGGTGTCGCGCGTGCTGAACGGGAACTACCCCGTGGCCGCGTCCACCCGGGAGCGGGTGCTGAAGGCCGTGGACGAGCTGGACTACGTGCTCAACGGGCCTGCCAGCGCCCTGGCCGCCGCCACCTCCGACCTGGTCGGGATCCTGGTGAACGACATCGCCGACCCGTTCTTCGGGATCATGGCGAGCGCGATCCAGGCCGAGATCGGCGGCCCGGGCGGCCGGGCGGGCGGGGAGCGGCTCGCGGTGGTCTGCAACACGGGCGGCTCCCCGGAGCGGGAGCTGACGTATCTCACGCTGCTGCAACGGCAGCGGGCCGCGGCCGTGGTGCTGACCGGCGGGGCGATCGAGGACGCGGCACACCAGGCGGCCATGGACGCGAAGGTGCGGAAGCTGGTGGAGGCCGGAACGCGGGTCGTGCTGTGCGGGCGGCCGCCGGCCCCGGAGACCGGGGCGATCGCGCTGACCTTCGACAACCGCGGCGGCGGACAGGAGCTGACCGAGCACCTCATCGGCCTCGGGCACCGGCGGCTCGGCTACATCGGGGGCCCCGAGGAGCGCACGACCACGCGCCACCGGCTGGAAGGCCACCGGGCCGCGCTGGCCGCGCACGGGATCGAGGAGGACCCCCGGTGGACGGTGCACGGGCGCTACGACCGGCGGTCCGGCTACGAGGCGACGCTGGAGCTGCTGCGCCGTGACCCGTCGCTGACGGCGATCGTCGCGGCGAACGACTCCGTCGCGCTGGGGGCGTGCGCCGCCCTGCGCGACTCCGGCCTGCGGATCCCGGAGGACGTGTCGGTGGCGGGCTTCGACGACCTGCCGTTCAGCATCGACGCGGTGCCGTCGCTGACGACGGTACGGCTGCCGCTGGCGGAGGCCGGGGCCCGGGCCGGCCGGATCGCGATGGGACGCGAGGAGGCGCCGCCCGGGGGGATCGCCTCGGTGCGGGGTGAGTTGATGGTGCGGGGGTCCTCCGGGGTGCCGCGGTCTTCTTGAGGCGCTGTGGCTTGAGAGGCTCGGGTTGTTGATGCCAGGGGTGTCGGGGCTGTGGCTCTGGAGGGCTCGGGGTGTTGATGCCGGGGGGTGTCGGGGCTGTGGCTTGAGGGGCCCGGGGTGTTGATGCCGGGGGACGTCGGGGCTGTGGCTCTGAAGGGCTCGGGGCGTTGATGCCAGGGGGCGTCGGGGCTGTGGCTCTGGAGGGCTCGGGTTGTTGATGCCGGGGGATGTCGGGGCTGTGGCTCCAGGGGGCTCGGGGCGTTGATGCCGCGGAGGTGTCGGGGCTGTGGCTCGACAGGGGCGCGGCGTTGATGCCGGCCGTGGCCGTGCTGTGGCTCGTCGCGTGCTCGGCGTCGCTGCGGGGGCCGGGTGACGGTCGCCGCCCGCAGGAGCCCGCTTCGGCGTGAACGGCCTCGGCCCTCATCCGCCCGACGCCCGCCGGTCAGGCTGCTCCGGGTAGGTGCCGCTGGGCCGCCACCTCCGGGCAGCCACCTCCGGGCAGGCTCCGCCGGGCAGGCGCCTCCGGGCAGGTGCCGCCGGGTAGTCCGCTCCGGGCAGGCCCCGCTGGGCCGCCACCTCCGGGCAGCCACCTCCGGGCAGGTGCCACCGGGTAGCCCGCTCCGGGCAGGCTGCCCCGCTGGGCCGCCACCTCCGGGCAGCCACCTCCGGGCAGGTGCCACCGGGTAGCCCGCTCCGGGCAGGCTCCGCTGGGCCGCCACTTCCGGGCAGGCTCCGCTGGACAGCCACTTCCGGGCAGGTGCCGCTGGGCAGGTGCCGCTGGGCCGCCACTTCCGGGCAGGCCCCGCCGGGCCGCCACCTCCGGGCAAGCCCGCTGGGTAGGCGCCTCCGGCGCGTGCCCGCCTGGGAACGCGCAGGCAGGGCGAGTGCGCGAGCCTCGTCCGGGGGCCTCGTCAGCGGACGACGTCGAAGACGTTCTTCTGCAACCCGTTGGCATAGGCCTCGTGCTCGACGAGCCGCAGCTTCTGCGCGTCCTTGTCCGTGGCGCTGAAGAGCCGCTTGCCCGCCCCGAGCAGGAGCGGAAAGACGAGCAGGTGGTAACGGTCGATCAGGCCGGCGTCGGAGAGGGCCTGGTTGAGGGAGGCGCTGCCGTGGACGATGATCGGGCCGCCCTCGGTCTCCTTCAGCGCGGCGACCTCGTCGAGTGAGCGCAGGATCACCGTCTCGCCCCAGTTCGACACCAGGTTCTCCTCGGCGAGGGTGGTGGAGACGACGTACTTCGGCATCACCTTGTAGTCGGCGAAATCCTCCATGTCGGGCCACACGGGACTGAATGCCTCGTAGCTGGTGCGGCCCATCATCATCGCGGTGGCTTCCTGCTGTTCCCGGCCCTTGATCTCGAACGCCTCGGGAAGGAACTCGACGTGCTTGAAGGTCCACCCGGAGTTCCGGTAGCCGGGCTCGCCTCCCGGGGCCTCCACGACGCCGTCGAGCGAGATGAAAGCGGTGCTGATCAGAGTACGCATCGAGGGTCCTCGGTATCTCGTGTCGGGTTGTCGGCGGGTGCCGTCGCCGCACGGTTCCACAACACTCGCGGCTGCGACGCACGAACACCTCTTCCGACTGCCGAGCGCGGAGAAACTCATCGGCCGTCGCCGGTCCTCCCGTCGGCTCGGCCGCCCGGTTCGTCTCGTGCCTGGCTCCGGCTGCCCTGGCGGTCTAAGCTCGAGCACGAATATCTCTGACTGAGTCAAATATCGGGGGTCGAGACCATGACCGTCCAGGACATCCGCTCCTTCAACCGCTTCTACACGAAGGTCATCGGCGCCCTCGACTACGGCCGCCGGCTCTACGCCCCCTACACCCTCACCGAGTCCCGCGTCCTGTACGAGCTGGCCCACGCACCCCGTACGGACGCCGCCGACCTGCGCGCCCAGCTGCACCTCGACGCCGGATACCTCACCCGCATCCTGAACAAGTTCGAGGAGGACGGGCTGGTCGAGCGCGGCCCGTCCGACACCGACCCGCGCCGCCGCCGCATCACGCTCACCGCACCCGGCCGGGAGGCCGCCGCGCTGCTCGACGAGCGGGCGCGGGAGACGGTCGGGGCGATGCTGGACACGGTCCGGGCCGAGGACCGCCCGCGGCTGGCGGAGGCCATGCGGACCGTCCGGACGATCCTGGGCGACGGCGACGGCGACGGCGACGGCGACGGCGACGGCGACGGCGACGGCGACGGCGAACGCGGCGCCCCGCGCCCCGAGGACGTCGTCCTGCGCGAGCCCGCCCCCGGCGACCTCGGCTGGATCGTGCAGCGCAACGCCGCGCTCTACGCCGCCGAGTACGGCTTCGACGCCGACTACGAGGCACTGGTGGCGAGGATCGTCGCCGACTACGGCGAGGACCACGACCCGAACCTGGAGCGGACCTGGATCGCCGAGCTGGACGGCCGGCCGGTGGGGTGCGTGATGTGCGTCCGGGACGACACGCCCGGCGCCGCCCGCCTGCGGCTCCTGCTCGTCGAGCCGGACGCACGCGGCCTCGGCATCGGCGACCGCCTGGTCGGGGCGCTCGTCGACTTCGCGCGCGAGGCCGGCTACCGCGAGGTCGTCCTGTGGACCAACGACATCCTCGGCTCGGCCCGCCGCATCTACCAGCGCCACGGTTTCGTCCTGGTCGCGGAGAAGCCGCACCACTCCTTCGGCCAGGATCTGACGGGCCAGGACTGGCGACTGGATCTTCACGCAACACAGGAGTGACGAAGAGGAGTCGCAGGCGGGGGTGCCGGGTAGGGTCCGTCCACATGAAGCTGGCGTTCTCCACCCTCGGTGTCCCCGGCCTGCCCCTGCCCGACGTCCTGCGGCTCGCGACCACCCACGGCTATCACGGCGTGGAGCTGCGCACCCATCCCGAGGAACCGGTCCACACCGGCCTCGGCCCCGCCGAACGGGCGGACGTCGCGGCCGAGTTCAAGGGAGCGGGCGTAGAGCTCCTGGGTCTGGCGGGCTACGCACGGGTCGCCGCGCCGGGCGACGACGAGCCCGTCCTGGCCGAGATCCGCGCCCTCCTGGACCTGGCCCGCGACCTCGGCGCCCCGTACATCCGGGTCTTCCCCGGCGGCGACCTCGACGTCCAGACCCCCGAGGAGGCCGACGCGACGGCCGCCCGCCGCCTGGGCACGGCCGCCGAACACGCCAATGACCTTGGCGTACGCATCCTCCTCGAAACCCACGACTCGCACCGCACCGCCGCCGACGCGATGCGGATCCTCGGCCTCGTCGGGCACCGCCAGGTCGGCGCCCTCTGGGACGTGATGCACACCTGGCTCGGCGGCGAACAGCCCTCCGAGACCTACGCGGCCCTCTCCCCCCACCTCGGCTACGTCCAGGTCAAGGACATCGCCTCCGTCGAGGACACCACCCCCCTGCCGCTCGGCGCGGGCGTGCTCCCCCTGGCCGAATGCGTCGAGGTCCTCTCCCGCCACAACTGGGACGGCTGGCTCTGCTGGGAGTACGAGAAGCGCTGGTACGAGGCGGCGGCACCCCTGCCCGACCTCCTGGAGTCCGGACGTGAGCACCTGAGCAGGCTGCTGAACGAGTCGGCGTGACGCGTCAGCCCTCGGCGGCCCGGGCGGCCCGGGCGGCCCCCAGAGCCAGGACCGCGAGCAGGGCGATGCACCCGCCGAGCAGCATGACCGCGGACGGCGAGGTGCGGTCCAGGGCGACGCCCCCGAGGAGGGCGCCGGTCGAGATCGTCGCCTGGAAGGAGGCGGTGAACAGGACCGACGCCGCCTCCGGGGCGTCCGGTGCCGCCCGGGAGAACCAGGTCTGTGAGGCGACCGGGACGGCGCCGTATGCGACGCCCCACACGAGCAGCAGCGCCACCGCGCCCGCGTCCCGGCGGCCCAGGACCGGAAGCAGCAGGGTCGCCGCCCCGATCAGACCGGCCGCGAGGCCGAGGACGGTGCGCGGACACCGGACCACCCAGGCCCCGCCCAGCCAGTTGCCGAGCACGCCCGTGGCTCCGTAGAGCAGCAGGAACACGGTGATCGTGCCGCCGCCGGCGTGGGTGACCCGCTCCAGGAACGGGGTCACGTAGGTGTAGGCGCCGAAGTGCGCCAGCACCACGAGGAACGTCAGCAGCAGCGCGAGGCGGATGCCGGTGGTCCTCAGGAGACCGCCCAGGACGCTCAGGCGGGTGGCCCGGACCGGGGGGAGCGGCGGCACCAGCCGCAGCAGCATGACCAGCACGCCGACGGTGAGGATCCCCATCGCCGTGAAGGCCGTTCGCCATCCGGCGAGTTCCCCGACGAGGGTGCCGGCCGGCACACCGAGGACGGACCCCAGCGGAACGGCCGAGAAGATCACGGCCGTGGCCCGGCCGGCCGACTCCGGCGGCACCAGCCGCTCCGCGAGACCGGCACCGATCGACCAGAAGCCGCCGATCGTGACGCCCACCATGACCCGGGAGACCAGCACGAGCCAGTAGTCGGGCGCCGCCGCGGCGAGGACGTTCGCCAGGGCCAGCAGGAGCATGAAGACGCAGAGCATCGGGCGGCGGTCGAAGCGTGCCGTGGCCGCGGTGACCAGGGGAGCGGCGACCGCCGCCAGGAAGCCGGGCATGGTCATCATCAGCCCGGCCATCCCGTCCGAGACGGTGAAGTCGGCCCCGATGGAGGTCAGCAGGCCGATCGGCAGGATCTCGGTGGTGACGATGGCGAAGATCCCGAGCGCCACGGAGACGACGGCCGGCCACCCTCCGCGTGAGGGCCGGGGGGAGGAAGGCCGGTCGTGGACCGGGGCGGTGGTGGGTGCCGGCATGGCGATCCGTCCTGTGGGAGACAGCGCGTTCCGCTCACTCCAGCAGGGCCCCCGGGGGCGGGCTGGCGGGTCTGCGACGGCACCCGTGCCGGTCAGGGGTGATGTCGCATTCCGGCCGAAGGGGTTGGTCAGCGGGCGCCGGGCTTGCCGAACTCCTCGATCAGCACCGGATACTGCTCCTTGCCGTGCCCGGCGGCGACCGCACGATCGGCCATCGCCTTGAGCAGCCTCGGCAGCTCGGCGTTGACCCCCGCCGCCTCGCTCTCCTCGATCAGATGCGCCATCGCCCGCACGTCGGTCTCCAGCGCCGAGACCTCGGCGGGGAACGAACCCCTGTCGATCTGCTCGGCGTACCCCGGCAGCCATTCGGCGACACCGGCGGCGATCTGCCGCGCGAAGGGCGCGTACGCCGCCGCGTCGACGCCGGCCGTCCCGAGCAGGGCCGTGCCCTGGAGCCAGGCGTTCAGCACGCTCCACATCATCGCCAGGCCGGCCACGTCGTACAGCGACGCCAGACCGTGGTCCGCACCGAGGTAGGTGACGGTGCCGAGCGCCCCGAGTGCCGGCTCGTGCGCGTCGAAGTCCGCGCGCGCCCCGCTCTGCAGGATCACCGCGTCAGGGGTACCGATGATCGACGGGACGGCCATGACGGCGCCGTCCAGATAGCGGGCGCCGCGCGCCTCCGCCCACCGGGCTGTCTCCCGGGCCTGGCCCGAGTCGCCCGAGGTCAGGTTGATCAGGGTCGTGCCGTCCAGCTTCACATCGGCTGCGCCGAGTGCCTCGTGCACGGCTCGGTAGTCGGTGACGCAGATGATCGTCAGGCGACCGGGCCCGACCGCATCGCCGACGGTCGGCGCCGATCGCGCGCCCTCGCCCACCAGCCGGTCGGCCTTGCCGGCCGTACGGTTCCACACGGTCGTGGGGTGTCCTGCCTTGAGGAACGCCCCCGCGAGTGCCTGGCCCATCAGGCCAAGTCCGATGACGGTCACGGGTGTTGCGGTTTCGTCGTCCATGGCAGCATCGTCAACGTTGATACCGGTGTGAAGGTCAAGCGAGGTTGTCGATGCGGATCGGGGAACTGAGCCGACGGACGGGTGTCCACGCCCATCAGCTCCGCTACTACGAGGCCCAAGGCCTGCTGGAACCGGCCCGCGGGGCGAACGGCTACCGCGAGTACGACGAGAGCGCCCTGCTGCGCGTGAAACAGATCCGCCACCTGCTCGGGGCCGGCTTGTCCTCGGAGGACATCGCCTATCTGCTGCCCTGTGCGACGGGGGAGGCCCCGACGCTGGTCGGGTGTCCCGAGTTGCTGGCCGCGATGCGGTCACGGCTGCGGCGGCTGGACGACCAACTGGCGAGCCTCGCGCAGTCCCGAGACGCCCTCGCCGACTACATCGAGGCGGCCGAACGCGTAGGGGGCGAGAACTACCCGCCGCTCGGCCTTGCGCTGTCCTCCTAGGCCTCTATGTGCCCGTCTTTGACGGCGGCGACGAACGCGGTCCAGCCACGATGCGAGAAGACCAGGGCGGGCCCGTGGGCGGTCTTGCTGTCTCGTACCGGGACGTCGGGGCGGCCGGGGGCGACTTCGAGGCACTCGCCTTGATCGCCGCCGCTGTAGCTGGACTTGTACCAGCCGGTGAGAGTGTTGTGCTCACTGTCGATCATGCGTATGTTCCTCCGCTGCCGCCCTGACGAGGGCCAGTGACTCCTGCTGCGACAACGCGTCGCTCAGCGCCAGAGCGTAGGCGGTCTGACAGGCACTCACCAGAGCCGGATCGTCCATCAAGTTGCCGGTCTGGAAGCCCTCGACGTAGGCCACCGGGGCCGAGTCCTCGAAGGTCATGAGTGTGAGCAGACTCTGCATGAGTGCGTGCGCCCCCACGCCGTAGGAAAGGACGTGCAGGCGCAGCCGTCCCGACTCGGCCATGTCAGCGACCTTGTGCAACTGCTCTGCCATGACCCGCGGTCCGCCGACGCGACGGTGGAGGACCGCCTCGTCGAGCAGCGTCCAGACGACGGGCTGAGCTGGCCCGTCGAGGATTCGGCGGCGTTGTGTTCGAATGACAACGAGCTCGTCAAGTTCCTCGGGCGTGTGGTTGGGACGGTAGGCCCCGAACAGGGCGCGTGCGTAGTCGTCGGTCTGAAGCACTCCGGGAACCAGAGAGAGTGCGAACTGCTGGATCTGGGTAGCCAGTTGCTCCAGCTCGGCCACCGCCGCGAAATGGTCGGTGTAGCGCGACTCCAGATCCTCCAACCACCGCGCGAAGAACCCGTCCGTCCCCAGCGCCCGGTCGATCCGCCGCGCGTCATCCGGCTTGGGGAGGCGCCGGCCGGCCTCGAAATGGCTGATCAGCGTGGGCGAGCACACTACCTGGTCGCCCAGTTCCTCCTGGGTGAGGCGGGCGGCGGTCCGCCTCAGCCGCATCTCCTCCCCGTACTTCTGACGCGGTGTTCGAAGCATGCGGCGTTCGTCCATCGGCCAACTCCTCTTCTTGACAAGCGCGATGTCAAGCTCCACCCCCTGGCAGCGTAGCGAGCGCCGACCCCACTCTGTGAGTGATCCGGAACAGAACGCAGTCACCGCAGGTGAGAAGGTAGGCAGACAGACGTGGTAGACCTCATCGCCCGGCTCCTGGAACCGATTCTCCGCTTCCTCCTTCCTCCCCGGGGGAGGCGACGGCGACCGGCGGCACCGGCACCACCCCCGCGCCCGTACGTGTGCCCGGTGGCCTGCTGTCGTCCCGACGCGCGTCCGCTCCGGGGAGAGGACAACCGACTGGTGCGCCCCTACCTGATGGCGGAGGCGGGTGCATGACCGGCGGAGATCGCGACCGCGCGGTGGCCGGGCGGCTCCTGCCGTGGACCGGCGCCGACGGAAAGCCGTGCTACCTCGTGGGCGACGGAACCGGCTACGTCTCACGGCTCGCCGACGAGATCGAGGACGTGCGGATCGACATGGCGGACGCCCTGCTCGGGCATGCCGACGAACTCCTGGCGGAGCGCCGGGTGACGAGCGGGGAACTGCACTACCTGGCTCGGCGGCTCAGCGAGTCCCTGCGGGACGTCAAGAGGGTCGCGGAGAGCAGGGGGGCGCGGCTCGCCCACCCGCCCCGGTCGTGACGGCGAGGGGACGGTGTCAGTGCTGCTCGCTGCGACGGGCGTATGCCCGCGCCGCGCGGGCGCGGTCGCCGCAGCGGGTGGAGCACCAGTGGCGGCGACCGTGGCGGAGCAGGTAGCGGTTGCAGGGCGGTGAGCCGCAGGCGGTCAGGCGCTCGGCCGCGGGGGAGGTGAGCAGGTCGGCGGCGTCCGCGGCGAGGGTCGCCAGGGCGAGGTCGACGATCGCGGTGGTGGGGTGGGGGGCGGTGCGATAGGGGCCGGTCTTGTCGTCCCACCGCAGCAGCGGGGCCGTGGGGACCCTGGTCATCGCGTCGTTGACGGCCGACACCGCCGCGGGCAGGGCGGGTACGCCGTCGACGCGGGCGGCGAACAAGGACCTGATCTGTTCGCGCAGTGACCGCAGTTGGGTCGCGCACATCTCCCGCATGCCGGCGTCGACCGGGGCGAGGTCGCGCTGGGTCAGCCAGTGGTTCGCCTGCGCGGGGGTGCCCAGGAGATCGAGTGTGCGCCCGCCGGGCAGGGCGATCGCGGTGTTGGCGAGTGCCAGGGAGGAGTGCTCCTCCTCGCCCTGGGCGGGCGGCGGGGCGGGCTGTTCGGTCACGGGCTCCTCCATGTTTCTCATGGTACGGGTTGCCTGCATCCGTGAGAAGCGGCTACGGTCGTCTCACGGTTCGCCCACGTCTATCCGTGAGGTTCTCCATGTCTTCTGTTCCCGTGACGACCGACTTCCCCGTCCGCGCCCTCGGCGGCCCGACCGCCCTGTTCGAGTACGGCGGCCTGCGCTTCCTGACCGACCCGACCTTCGACGCGCCCGGCGACTACGCCCGGCCCGGGGGTCCGGTCCTGACCAAGACCGCGCCCGCCACCGCCACGCCCGCCGACCTCGGCGGGGTCGACGTGGTGCTGCTCTCCCACGACGAGCACCCCGACAACCTCGACACCTCCGGCCGGGCTCTGCTCGACCGCATACCTCTCACCCTGACCACGCCCGGCGGCGGCGAGCGCCTGCGCGAGAGCCTGGGGGGCAAGGTCAGGGGCCTGGCCGACTGGGAGTCCGTCGAACTGGACCGGCCCGGCGGCGGCACGGTCACCGTGACCGGCGTCCCGGCCCTGCACGGCCCCGGCCCGCGCGAGCAGGTCGAGGCGTTCACCGGCCAGGTCGTCGGCTTCGTCCTGACCGGCGAGGGCCTGCCCACCGTCTACGTCAGCGGTGACAACGCCTCACTCGACGCGGTCCGCGAGATCGCCGGCCGCTTCGCCCCCGTCGACACCGCCGTGCTCTTCGCCGGTGCTCCCCGCTTCCCCGTCCTCTTCGACAACCAGGTCCTCGTCCTGGACAGCGCGATGGCCGCCGAGGCCGCGCAGGTCCTCGGCGCCCGCCGCGTGGTGCCCGTCCACTACGACAGCTGGGCCCACTTCACCGAAGGCGGTGACGCGCTGGAAGCCGCCTTCGCCGCCGCCGGGCTCGCGGACCGGCTGGACTGGGGCAAGGGCGCCTGAGCTGCCGTCACTTCCTCCAGAACAGGTGATGGACCACGCCGCTGGGACTCGGCACGACATCGCAGTGGAAGCGGTCGAGCAGTTCCTCGGGCGACTCCCACAGCCGTGACCCGGACCCGAGCACCACATCGGGCGAGACCGTCACGTGCAGCGTGTCCACCAGGTCGGCGTCCAGGAACTCCCGGATGGTCATCGCCCCGCCGCCGAGCCGGACGTCCTTGCCCCCGGCCGCCTTGCGCGCCTGGGCGAGGACCTCGGCCGGATCCCCGCCGACGAAGTGGAACGTCGTGTCGGAGAGGGTGAACGAGGGGCGCTCGTGGTGGGTCATGACGAACACCGGCGTGTGGAACGGAGGTTCGTCGCCCCACCAGCCCTGCCACTCGTGGTTCTCCCAGGGGCCGCGCTGAGGGCTGAACTTGTTGCGGCCCATGATCTCGGCGCCGATGTTGTGGTGGAAGTCGCGCACCAGGTAGTCGTCGAGGCCCCGGCTCCCGCCCGGGTCGGTGCGGTTCGGCCAGCTCGCGGCGGCGCCGGCCCAGGCGAACATCTCCCCTGGGTCGGCGTGGCCGAACGGCCGCTCCAGGCTCTGGCCCTCACCGGCACCGAAGCCGTCACTCGAGACGTTGAAGTTCTGCACGCGCAGCAGCTGGGACACAGCGCTCCTCCTGTGGTCGATGCAAGAGAGACCGCCCGGACCGGGAAAACTCATCGGCGCGGGCCCGGCGCGTCCAAGGCTCCGGTTTCACCCGGCCTGTGCCACCACGTGGTCGATCACCTGCTGGAAGTCCTCACTCGGCGAGAACTCCACCAGTTCGCTGTCCTCCAGCGCCTCCGGCACATGGCCGGGGCCCCAGTAGTACGCCTGCCCCGCCCGGTACTCCTCCTCGCCCGTGGCCGTGCGCATCCTGATCCGGCCCTTGAGCAGGTAGCCCCAGTGCGGGCACTGGCAGGCGTCGTCGGGCAGGCCCTTGAGGGCCGGGCCCATGTCCGTGCCCTGGGGCAGCGTGATGTAGCCGACCGACATGTCGCCGCCGATCGGCATCAGGCGCAGTTCCACTCCGTCGCCTTCGAGGGCCACGGGTACGTCGTTCCGGGTCGCCGCCGTCATGGTTCCTCCGCTCCGGCCCGCCAGGCCTCAGACGCCCCTCAGGAAACCCCCGTACCTCCAGCCTGGCCCGCCGGGCCGAGCCCCGCGACATCACGATCCGGTCAAGAGGTACCGCCGGGGGCTTGATTCCGCTGCGTGTAATCGATTCCATGCTCCCGTCGATGTAATCGATTCCACGAGCACCCGCCCGGTGCTCCCACGACTGATCCACAAGGAGGTGGAGCGGCGGTGGCCAGCATCAAGGACGTCGCTGCCGAGGCCGGCGTCTCCGTCGCCACGGTCTCGCGCGTCCTGAACGACCACCCGTCGGTCAGCGCCGACGCACGCACCCGCGTGCTGGCCGCCGTCGAGACCCTGGGCTACCGCCCGAACGCCGTCGCCCGCTCCCTGCGCACCGACCAGACCCACACCCTCGGCCTGGTCATCAGCGACGTGATGAACCCGTACTTCACCGAACTGGCCCGCTCCGTCGAGGAGGAGGCCCGCGCGCTCGGCTACAGCGTCATCATCGGCAACGCCGACGAGCGGCCGGACCTCCAGGACCACCACGTACGCACCCTGCTCGACCGCCGGATCGACGGCCTGCTCGTCTCCCCGACGGACGGCGGATCGCCGCTGATGCTGGACGCCGCGCGGGCCGGGACGCCGATGGTCTTCGTGGACCGGTGGATCCCGGGCGTGGACGTGCCGGTGGTGCGGGCGGACGGGCGGAGCGCCGTGCGGGACCTCGTGGCGCATCTGCACCGGCTGGGACACCGCAGGCTCGCCATCATCGCGGGCCCGGCGGCGACCACGACCGGCCGCGAGCGCGTCGAGGTCTTCCGGGAGGCGCTCGGCGCGTACGGCCTCGAGCTGCCCGACGCCTACATAGGGCAGGGCGACTTCCAGGCCGAGAGCGGCCGGCTGGTCACCGAGGGCTTCCTCGACCTGGCCGACCCGCCCGAGGTCGTCTTCGCGGCCGACAACCTGATGGCGCTCGGCGCCCTGGACGCCGTACGCGCGCGTGGTCTGCGCGTACCGGACGACCTCGCGCTGGCCGCCTTCGACGACATCCGGTGGTTCGTGCACACCGATCCGCCGATCACCGCGATCGCCCAGCCCACGGGCGAGCTGGGCCGGGCCGCCGTACGGGCCCTGGTCGACCGCATCGAGGGGCGGCCCGGCGAGTCCGTCACGCTCCCCGCCCGGCTCGTCGTACGCCGCTCGTGCGGCGAGAACTCCACCCCAGTGCAAAGGAGCACGACGTGAGCAACGCGGACGAGTTGCTGCGCATCGAGGGCATACGGAAGACCTTCCCGGGCGTGGTCGCGCTGGACGGCGTCGACTTCGACCTGCGCCGGGGCGAGGTGCACGTGCTGCTCGGTGAGAACGGTGCCGGCAAGAGCACCCTCATCAAGATGCTCTCCGGCGCCTACACCCCCGACGCCGGGCGGATCCTGGTCGGCGGCGAGGAGACGCGCATCCAGGGTGCGCAGGACTCCGAGCGGCTCGGGATCGCCACGATCTACCAGGAGTTCAACCTGGTACCCGATCTGACGGTCGCCGAGAACATCTTCCTGGGGCGCCAGCCGCGCCGGTTCGGGATGATCGACCGGAAGAAGATGGAGGCCGACGCCGAGGTCCTGCTGAAGCGGGTCGGCGTGAACGTCTCGCCCCGCGCGCGGGTCCGCGACCTCGGCATCGCCCGCCTGCAGATGGTCGAGATCGCCAAGGCGCTCAGCCTGGACGCCCGCGTGCTGATCATGGACGAGCCGACCGCCGTGCTCACCTCCGAGGAGGTCGACAAGCTCTTCGCGATCGTGCGCGCGCTGCGCGAGGACGGCGTCGGGATCGTCTTCATCACCCACCACCTGGAGGAGATCGCCGCCCTCGGCGACCGGGTGACGGTCATCCGGGACGGCAAGAGCGTCGGGCAGGTCCCCGCCTCCACCCCCGAGGACGAGCTCGTCCGGCTCATGGTCGGCCGCTCCATCGAGCAGCAGTACCCGCGTGAACGCGCCGACCGCGGCGCCCCCCTGCTGTCCGTCGAGGGTCTCACCCGCGACGGCGTCTTCCACGACGTCGGCTTCGAGGTGCACGCCGGTGAGGTCGTCGGCATCGCCGGGCTGGTCGGCGCGGGCCGTACCGAGGTCGTGCGGGCGGTCTTCGGGGCCGACGGGTACGACAAGGGCACCGTGAAGGTGTCCGGCGCCCCGATCGCCAAGTCCGACGTCAACGCGGCGATGACCGCGGGCATCGGACTCGTGCCCGAGGACCGCAAGGGCCAGGGCCTGGTGCTGGACGCCTCGGTCGAGGAGAACCTGGGCCTGGTGACGCTGCGGTCGGCCACGCGCGCCGGGCTCGTCGACCTCAAGGGCCAGCGCGAGTCCGCCGAGCGGATCGCGGGGCAGCTCGGCGTGCGGATGGCCGGGCTCGGCCAGCACGTGCGCACCCTCTCCGGCGGCAACCAGCAGAAGGTCGTCATCGGCAAGTGGCTGCTCGCCGACACCAAGGTGCTGATCCTCGACGAGCCGACGCGCGGCATCGACGTCGGCGCCAAGGTGGAGATCTACCAGCTGGTCAACGAGCTCACCGCCGCCGGTGCGGCCGTCCTGATGATCTCCAGCGACCTTCCCGAGGTGCTCGGCATGAGCGACCGGGTGCTGGTGATGGCGCAGGGCCGGATCGCCGGTGAACTCTCCGCCGACGAGGCGACCCAGGACGCCGTGATGGCACTCGCCGTCAGCACCCCCACGACAACCAGCACGACGACGACCACGAACGGAACGGAGGCCTCCCGTGGCCACTGACACGCTCAAGAGCACAACGGGCGCGGGTGGCGCCTCGGGAGGCCTGCGCCGCCTCCTGCTCGACAACGGCGCGCTCACCGCGCTCATCGTCCTCGTCATCGCGATGTCGGCGCTGTCCGGCGACTTCCTGACGACGGACAACCTCCTCAACGTCGGCGTGCAGGCGGCCGTGACGGCCATCCTCGCCTTCGGCGTGACCTTCGTGATCGTCTCCGCGGGCATCGACCTGTCGGTCGGCTCGGTCGCCGCGCTGTCCGCCACGGTCCTCGCCTGGAGCGCCACCTCGGCGGGCGTCCCGGTCTTCCTCGCCGTGCTCCTCGCCAT
The DNA here is from genome assembly GCF_014648995.1 of Streptomyces massasporeus. Lineage (GTDB taxonomy): Bacteria > Actinomycetota > Actinomycetes > Streptomycetales > Streptomycetaceae > Streptomyces > Streptomyces massasporeus. Next base: position 333,804 of record NZ_BMSE01000002.1, read on the forward strand.
AGCGACGGGCATCGTCTGCGGCCTGGTCAACGGCATCCTGATCTCCTACGGCAAGCTCCCGCCGTTCATCGCCACGCTGGCCATGCTGTCCGTGGCCCGCGGCCTGTCCCTGGTGATCTCCGAGGGCTCCCCGATCGCCTTCCCCGACTCGGTCTCCCACCTCGGCGACACGCTCGGCGGCTGGCTGCCGGTGCCGGTCCTGGTGATGATCGTCATGGGTCTGATCGCGGCCTTCGTGCTCGGCCGGACCTACATCGGCCGCTCCATGTACGCGATCGGCGGCAACGAGGAGGCCGCGCGGCTGTCCGGCCTGCGCGTGAAGAAGCAGAAGCTCGCCATCTACGCCTTCTCGGGCGTCTTCGCCGCCGTCGCCGGTGTCGTCCTCGCCGCCCGGCTCTCCTCCGCGCAGCCCCAGGCCGCCGACGGCTACGAGCTGGACGCGATCGCCGCCGTCGTCATCGGCGGTGCCTCCCTCGCGGGCGGCACCGGCAAGGCGTCCGGCACGCTCATCGGCGCGCTGATCCTGGCCGTGCTGCGCAACGGCCTCAACCTGCTGAACGTCTCCGCGTTCTGGCAGCAGGTCGTCATCGGTGTCGTCATCGCGCTCGCGGTGCTGTTCGACACGCTGCGGCGCAAGGCGGGGGCGACCCCGGTGGCCGGTGCCTCCCAAGGCGGCAAGGGCAAGCAGGCGGCGACGTACGGGCTCGCGGCCGTGGTCACCGTCGCGATCGTCGGCGCCACGTCCTTCCTGCACAACGGCTCCTCCGCCACGAGCGGCCCGAAGCTGGGCCTGTCGCTGTCCACCCTCAACAACCCCTTCTTCGTGCAGATCCGGGCGGGCGCCCAGGCCGAGGCGAAGAAGCGGGGCGTGGACCTGACCGTCACCGACGCCCAGAACGACGCCTCCCAGCAGGCCAACCAGCTGCAGAACTTCACCAGTTCCGGCCTCGGCGCGATCATCGTCAACCCGGTGGACTCCGACGCGGCGAGCAACTCCGTCAAGGCCGCCGACAAGGCGAAGATCCCGGTCATCGCGGTCGACCGGGGCGTCAACAAGGCGTCGGTGGACGCCCTGGTCGCCTCCGACAACGTCGCCGGCGGTGAACTCGCCGCCAAGACCGTCGCCGACAAGCTGGGCGGCAAGGGCAAGATCGTGATCCTCCAGGGCCAGGCCGGCACGTCCGCGGCCCGGGAGCGCGCGCAGGGCTTCGCGAACGGCCTCAAGGCCTTCCCGGGCATCCAGGTCGTCGCCCAGCAGCCCGCCGACTTCGACCGCACCAAGGGCCTCGACGTCATGTCGAACCTGCTCCAGGCCCACCCGGACGTCCAGGGCGTCATCGCCGCCAACGACGAGATGGCGCTCGGCGCGATCAAGGCGCTGGGTTCCAAGGCCGGCAAGTCGGTCTCGGTGGTCGGCTTCGACGGCACGCCTGACGGACTGAAGGCGGTCGAGGGCGGCACGCTGTACGCGTCCGTGGCGCAGCAGCCGTCCCAGCTCGGCAGGATCGCCGTGGACAACGCCCTGCGGGCCCTGAAGGGCGAGAAGGTCGAGGAGACGGTGAAGGTGCCGGTGAAGGTGGTCACCAAGGAGAACGTGGCCGGCTTCAGCGGCTGACATCGGGGAACGGCGGGCGGCCGCACACGGTGTGCGTGACCGCCCGCCCATGTCACTCACGTGGGGAGACAACTCATGTACGACTACGACCTCCTGGTCGTGGGGTCGGCCAACGCCGACCTGGTGATCGGAGTGGAGCGCCGGCCCGGTGCCGGCGAGACCGTGCTCGGTTCCGACCTGGCCGTCCACCCGGGCGGCAAGGGCGCGAACCAGGCGGTCGCCGCCGCCCGGCTCGGTGCCCGTACGGCGCTGCTGGCCCGGGTCGGCGACGACGCGCACGGCCGGCTGCTGCTGGAGTCGCAGCGCGCGGCGGGCGTCGACACGGTGGGAGTGCTGGTGGGCGGCGCACCGACCGGCGTCGCGCTGATCACGGTCGACCCGTCCGGGGACAACAGCATCGTGGTCTCGCCCGGCGCGAACGGCCGCCTGACCCCTCAGGACGTGAGCGCCGCCGGGTGCCTCTTCCAGGGCTCGCGGGTGGTGTCGGCGCAGCTGGAGATCCCGCTGGAGACGGTGGTGGAGGCCGTGCGGAGCCTGTCGCCCGACAGCCGTTTCGTGCTGAACCCCTCCCCGCCGCGCCCCTTGCCGCAGGAGGTGCTGGCGGCCTGCGACCCGCTGATCGTGAACGAGCACGAGGCCAGGGTGATCCTGGGCGGCTCCGCCGTCGGGGACACCCCCGAGGACTGGGCACGGATCCTCCTCGCCAAGGGCCCGAAGTCGGTGGTGGTGACGCTGGGCGCTCAGGGCGCGCTGGTGGCGTCGGCGGAGGGTGTCGCGCGCGTGCCGGCCGTGAAGGTGGACGCGGTGGACACGACGGGCGCGGGTGATTCCTTCACCGCCGCGCTGGCCTACCGGCTGGGCGCGGGCGCGTCGCTGGCGGAGGCGGCGGCGTACGCGGCGCGGGTGGGTGCCGCGACCGTGACGAGGGAGGGCGCGCAGGCGTCCTTCCCGACGGCGGCGGAGGTCGCCGCACCGTGAAGAGGACCGGAATACTGAACCGTCACCTCGCCGGTGCGCTGGCCGAACTCGGCCACGGCGACGGGGTGCTGGTGTGCGACGCGGGCATGCCCATCCCCGACGGCCCCCGGGTGGTGGACCTGGCCTTCCGCGCCGGGGTGCCGGCGTTCGCCGAGGTGCTGGACGGGCTGCTGGCCGAGCTGGTGGTCGAGGGGGCGACGGCGGCGCACGAGGTGCGGGAGGCCAACCCGGAGGCGTCGGCGCTGCTGGAAGGGCATTTCCCCGGACTGGACCTCGTGTCGCACGAGCGCCTCAAGGAGCTGTCGGCGGGTGCCCGGCTCGTCGTCCGCACGGGCGAGGCACGGCCGTACGCGAACGTCCTGCTGAGATGCGGCGTCTTCTTCTGAAGCCCCTGGACGGCATCCGCCGCCCTGAACGGTTTCGAGGGGGCCCGGTCCGTCGACCGGGCCCCCTCGGCTTTTCCCCTCCCGTCAGGAGCCCCGCGATCCCCCCAGATCCCCTCCCCAGAGGTCCTGACACCAAGTACGACCCGCGAGGGACGGGAAGGGTTGCACGGCGGAGTAAGAAATTCTTGCCGATCTCGTGAGGAACTCGCCCGCGCCGCAGCGGCGTACGCTGAACGCTATGGTGCTTCTTCGTCCCAGAAGCAGACATATGGGGCAGGAGTCGTCGGGCGACCCGAGCCTTCCTGTGTTCGTCGATGCCTCCGGTCGGCGTGCGCGGTATCTGCGGCGCACCGGCTACGGGCTGGCCGCCGGTGCTGCCACGTACATGGCGGTACTGGGTCTGAGCCTGATGGGAGCAACGCCCTTCGCACCGGGAGCCATCCTGCCCGGCGACATCGCGGCGCCCGCCGCACCGGGACCCCACACCCCCGGCCGGACGCCCCCGGCACCCGGCGAGCCACCCGCGTGGGGCCGCTCGGAACCCGGCGGCCCGAGCAGGCTGCTCATTCCGCAATCCACCGTGGTCGGCCCGCCCCTTGCTCCGCCCCTTGTGCCGGGGGACCCACCCGTCGGCCCCCCGGCACCTCCTGACACACCAGAACCGCAGGCACCAACGACTCCACCTGAGCAGCTCGATCCCGGTGATCCTGCTGCTCCTGCTCCCGCCCCGACACCGAGCACGGGCACCGCGCCCGCCCCGCCTCCGCCCTCTCCTGCTCCGCCGGCCACTGCCCCACCGGCCCCCGAGCCCCCGGTGCAGACGCCGCCACCGGCCCCCGAGCCCACAGGGCCGGCGACCGGCCCCTCGGCGCCGTCCGGTGTCACACCCCCGCCCTCCGACCCATCGGTGGCCGAGGCACCCTGATGCGGCGGCGCCCTGACCGGTCACCCGGCCCTTCACCCAGGTCGCCCGGCCCGCGGCGGACGCGAGCGCCCCTGTCGGCGCGGCATCGGTTCCGGATCGTCGTTCCCCTCGTCCTGCTGGCCTTCGTCGCCTCGGTCCTCCTGGTCGAGGGGTACACCACGCGGGGCTTCGCCGGGGACCAGGAAGGGCGTGGCGGGCGCCCGACGACCGGCGTCCCCCACAGGGTCACCGGCGGCGGCCCCATCGTCGACACCACCGACGATCACCTGCGGACCTATCGCACACCGGCCAAGACCATCGTTCTGACCTTCGACGACGGCCCCGACCCCATCTGGACACCCCGCATACGGGCCGTGCTCGACCACTACGGCGCGCCCGGCACCTTCTTCGTCACCGGGCAACAGACCGTCAGGCACCCGGCCGTTCTGCGCAGTGTGATCCGTTCCGGCCACGAAGTCGGCGTGCACACCTTCTCCCACCAGGACCTGACCACCCAGTCGGCGAGCGCCGTCGACCGCGAGCTGGCGCTGACGCAACTCGCCCTCGCCGGGGCCGCGGGCATCAATACGTCGCTGATGCGCATGCCCTACTCCTCGACCACCTCCGCCCTCGACGCCCCGGCCTGGAGCATGACCCGGCGTCTGGGCGAGAAGGGCTACGTCCTGGCGTTCATCGATCAGGACACCAACGACTGGCGGCGACCGGGCGCCCGGTCGATCGCCGACGCGGCCACGCCCGACGCGCCGGGCAGGGGCGCGGTCGTCCTCCTGCACGACTCGGGAGGAGACAGATCACAGACCGTCGAGGCGCTCAAGACCTTGATTCCCCGGCTGAAGGCCGAGGGATATCGCTTCACCACCCTCGCCGATCTCTTGGGCACCGACAGTCTCACCAGCCCCGTCGGAACAGGGGAACTGTGGCAGGGCCGCGTCTTCGTGGCCGCTGTCACCGTGTCGGGGGCAGCGGTCTCCGCTGTCAGCCTGCTGCTGCTGGTGGTCGGCTCGCTCGTCCTCGCACGGTGTGTGCTCCTGCTCGCCCTGGCCTGGCACCACGCCCGTCGGCACCGGCGCCCGCACACCGGCCTCCACCGAGCCCTCACCCGGCCCGTCAGCGTCGTCATACCCGCGTACGACGAGGAGTTGTGCATCCCGAAGACACTCCGTTCGCTGGCGGCGAGCGATCACCCCGTCGAGATCATCGTCGTGGACGACGGTTCCCACGACGGGACCGCCGACCTCGCGCGGTCCCTCGCCCTCCAGAACGTCACCGTCATCCGGCAGCCCAACGGCGGCAAACCCTCCGCCCTCAACACCGGTGTCCTGCGGGCCTCACACGACATCGTCGTCATGCTGGACGCCGACACCGTCTTCGCCCCCTCGACCGTCGGCCGCCTCGTCCAGCCGTTCGCCGACCCCCGCGTCGGCGCCGTCGCGGGCAACGCCAAGGTCGGCAACCACCGGCGTCTGCTCGGCCGGTGGCAGCACATCGAGTACGTCATGGGCTTCAACCTCGACCGCCGCGTGTACGACCTGCTGCACTGCCTGCCCACCATTCCCGGTGCCGTGGGGGCGTTCCGCGTCGAGGCCCTGAGGGAGGCCGGGATGATGAGTGCGGACACCCTCGCCGAGGACACCGACATCACCATGGCCCTGCACCGGGCAGGGTGGGAGATCCGCTACGCCCCGGACGCACTCGCCTGGACCGAGGCACCGGCCTCGCTGCGGCAACTGTGGCGCCAGCGCTACCGATGGAGTTACGGCACGATGCAGGCGGCGTGGAAGCACCGGCACGCGTTTGTCGAGCGAGGCTCCGCGGGCCGCTTCGGCCGCGTAGGGCTGCCCCTGCTGGCCGTCTTCCAGATCTTCACCCCGCTGCTCGCCCCGCTGATCGACATACTGGCCCTGTACGGCCTGGTGTTCGGAAACCCGCTCACCACGGTCCTGGCCTGGAGCGGCGTGCTGGCTGTACAGGCCATGTGCGCCGCGTACGCCTTCCACCTCGACGGCGAGCGGCTCCGGCCCCTGTGGGCGCTCCCTCTCCAGCAGGTCGTCTACCGCCAGGTGATGTACCTGGTCCTCGTCCAGGCTTGCCTGACCGCGATCAACGGCTACCGGCTGCCCTGGCAGCGGCTCAAGCGCAGCGGAGACGTGATGCTGCCGCCTCAGCCCTCCACCCGCCGGACGTGACCCCCCGGGGGCGGTACCCGGACGCGCCCTACGCCGGATGGCCCACCCGGTTCACCGTCGTACCGACACGCTCTGACCCCGCCTTTTCCCACGCCCGCTCGCCCGAGCCCCCTCGGCTCGTCGCGCGATCGGGTTGAGTTGCCCGCCCTCGGGGCCGTCAGCCTTCCTCCCGGGTTCATCAGCGCTCAGGGTGTGATCATGAGAACTCCGCGACTGCACTCCGTGCACCGTTCCCTCGCGCACTCGGCCGGCGCGACCATCATCGTCCTCGCAGCAGCCCTGACCTCCGCCGCTCCCGTCGCGGCCCTCACCGCCCCGCCGCCTGACCGCCAAGAGGGCCAGACCTCTTCGTGCCACTCGACCCGCGTGCAGAAGCAGGGCCTCGAAGACATCGTGTGGGGTGCCCTGTTCGGACCCCAGAGCATGCAGACCCAGGAGACCCGGTGCGACGACGGCACAGTGGTGGTGGAGAAGGAAGAGAAGGAAGAGACCAGAGGCGTCATGCGGCCCGTGTTGGCCCCCTGACCTGCTGACGCCGCGCCTCCGCCTCGCAGCCGAAGTGGCGCGGGCCTCGGGCGGCCTCGCCCGGCGGTTGGAGTACGGCGAGGGAGCCCTGGGCTCCCTCCTGTACTGGCCTGTACTGGTCTGCGCACCGGCCTGCTCGACGCGGAGAGCCGCCGGACGGCGCCGTCGCCGTACGTCTCTACGAGCGCGCCGGGAGACGGCGGGTCAGCACGCGCGTGAGAGCGCCGTCGTCCTCGACGATGTCCCGAGCGTGTTCGAACCCGATCTTGCCCAACAGACGCAGCGACGCCTTGTTCTCCGCGGTGACGGTGGCCGGACCGCCCACACGTCGAACAGATCCTCGGCGTACACCTTGCTGAAGATCCGCCTGAACAGCGCCCGGTCCTCCGCCTCGGCAGCAGGCCCGTCACCCATCCACCGGGACACCCTCCTGTCCTGGAACAGTGCGACGAAGGCCTCTTCGTCGTCCGGGCCGTAGGGGTCGAGAATCAGGCGCCGGGTGCGCAGCGTCGGGGGCATGCCGGGGGACGCTACCCACGGGGCCACGGGGCGGCAATCGACTTTCGTCCGCACCCCATGCACGGTGGCGGGGGCCGAGGGCGCCACCGGGCCGGAACGACTCGCCGGACCCACCCGTCGGCGTACAGATCCAGCACCTCGACCCGGTACCCGCCCTCGCGCAGGGACCGAGCCACTGCGGTCATCTGGGCGGTGCCGAACAAGGGGGGCTCGGAGTGCGCGTGGACGATCAGGGCGGTGGGCACGGCGGTGGTGCGACGTCAGAGAGTGGTGCCGATCGCCCGCGCCGGCTCCGCCGGCCGCCCCTCGTCGCGCCGGTGGTGGGTCCACTTGCCCATCCTGGTGGGGCGCACCAGCCCCGCCCGTTCGAGCGTGCTCATGTAGCTGGAGACCGTCGACTGGGAGAGTCCCGCCGTCGCCTGGATGCGCGTGACACACACGCCGACCGTCCGACATACCACGATATGTCGATGCCGACGGACCCCCGCAGAACTGCTGCCGGCGCCGGTCTCACCGCCGCAGGCTGTAGCTCACCATCGACGCCCCCACCACCGATCCGAACGCCGGCAACAGGAACTGCGCGAAGGCCTCCCAGCCCCAGATGATGCCCGCGCACGCCGCCGTGATGTTGATGGCCAGGGACATGATCCACAGGGCGACGCTCTGGGCCTGGGGTGACATCGTTCCTCGTCGTCATTCGGGGCCGGGGGGAATGGAATGGGCGGGGCGGAATCAGCCCGGCCCGGGGCTGGGAAGGGGCCGGAATTCCGGCACGGGTGCCCGGTGCGGCAGGGGAGGGCCGGGCGTGTTCCCACGCGGCGTAGAAGACCCCGGGGCCACGATCGCGTGCTCCCCGGAAATCGCCGGAGCCATCACGAGCAGCGTCAACGTGCCGACGGCGCACAGTCCGACGAGCAGCGCGCCCGCGGTGTGGGCGCGCCGGGGGCCGCTCGGGCCAGGGGGACGCATCAGCATCACGGTCGCTCCGGAATCGAGTCCGCCCCCCCATTTCTCGAACGCCTGAATTCTTCCACGGGAAGGAATCACAAAAGGGGCGACCGGGATGCTTGAACTGTAAAGCTTCGGATCCTCTTGTGAACTCACCGTGAAAGCTGAACCCCTGTGCGCATACTGATCGGTCGCTTTATGTGCCGGTCACCGGCGATCCGCCCCGGCCGCACTGTCGTACCCGGGCGGTACCGTCGGATCATGACCGATCAGGCGGGGGCCGCCCAGGCGGGCGAGCGGCGACTGGCCACGCTGGAAGGCGTACTCGAACGCATCACGTACGCCAACGAGGAGAACGGCTACACGGTCGCCCGGGTCGACACCGGCAGAGGCGGCGGCGACCTGCTCACGGTCGTCGGTGCCCTGCTCGGCGCACAGGTCGGCGAGTCCGTGCGCATGGAGGGCCGCTGGGGCTCCCACCCGCAGTACGGAAAGCAGTTCCACGTCGAGAACTACACGACCGTCCTGCCGGCCACCGTCCAGGGCATCCGCCGCTACCTCGGCTCGGGCCTGGTCAAGGGCATCGGCCCGGTCTTCGCCGACCGCATCACGCAGCACTTCGGCATGGACACCCTCCAGATCATCGAGGAGGAGCCCAAGCGCCTCATCGAGGTCCCCGGCCTCGGCCCCAAGCGGACGAAGAAGATCGCCGACGCCTGGGAGGAGCAGAAGGCCATCAAGGAGGTCATGCTCTTCCTCCAGACCGTCGAGGTGTCCACGTCCATCGCCGTGCGCATCTACAAGAAGTACGGCGACGCCTCCATCTCCGTCGTGAAGAACCAGCCGTACCGGCTCGCCTCCGACGTCTGGGGCATCGGCTTCCTCACCGCCGACAAGATCGCCCAGTCCGTCGGCATCCCGCACGACAGCCCGGAGCGCGTCAAGGCAGGCCTGCAGTACGCGCTGTCCCAGTCCACCGACCAGGGCCACTGCTTCCTCCCGGAGGAGCAGCTGATCAAGGACGCGGTCAAACTCCTCCAGGTCGACACGGGCCTGGTCATCGAATGCCTGGCCGAGCTGGCCGAACCCCCTGAGGACCGCGAGGACCCCGGCGTCGTACGCGAGAAGGTGCCGGGCCCCGACGGCGGCGAGCCCGTCACCGCGATCTACCTCGTCCCCTTCCACCGCGCCGAACTCTCCCTCTCCGCCCAGCTGCTGCGCCTCCTGCGCACCGACGAGGACCGCATGCCGGGCTTCCGGACCGTGGCGTGGGACAAGGCGCTGGGCTGGCTGAAGGGGCGCACCGGCACCGAGCTCGCGCCCGAGCAGGAGGCCGCCGTCAGGCTGGCCCTGACCGAGAAGGTCGCCGTCCTCACCGGCGGCCCGGGCTGCGGCAAGTCCTTCACGGTCCGCTCGATCGTGGAGCTGGCCCGTGCCAGGAAGGCGAAGGTCGTGCTCGCCGCCCCCACGGGCCGGGCCGCCAAGCGCCTGTCCGAGCTCACGGGCGCCGACGCCTCCACCGTCCACCGCCTGCTGGAGCTCAAGCCCGGCGGCGACGCGGCCTACGACCGGGACCGTCCGCTGGACGCCGATCTGGTCGTGGTCGACGAGGCGTCCATGCTGGACCTGCTGCTCGCCAACAAGCTGGTGAAGGCCGTCCCGCCGGGAGCGCACCTGCTGTTCGTGGGGGACGTCGACCAGCTGCCCAGCGTCGGCGCGGGGGAGGTGCTCCGCGACCTCCTGGCCGACGGGGGCCCGATCCCCGCGGTCCGTCTCACACGGGTCTTCCGGCAGGCCCAGCAGTCCGGTGTGGTGACGAACGCGCACCGGATCAACGCCGGACAGCATCCGGTCACGGACGGCATGAAGGACTTCTTCCTCTTCGTCGAGGACGACACCGAGGCCGTCGGACGGCTCACCGTCGACGTGGCCGCCCGTCGCATTCCGGCCAAGTTCGGGCTGGACCCGCGCCGGGACGTCCAGGTCCTCGCCCCCATGCACCGCGGCCCGGCCGGCGCGGGCGCCCTCAACGGCCTGCTGCAACAGGCCGTCACACCGGGCCGCCCCGACCTGCCCGAGAAGAGATTCGGCGGACGGGTGTTCCGCGTCGGCGACAAGGTCACCCAGATTCGCAACAATTACGAGAAGGGCGAGAACGGGGTCTTCAACGGCACCGTCGGCGTGGTCACCTCGCTCGACCCCGTCGACCAGCGCCTGACGGTGCTCACGGACGAGGACGAGGAGGTGCCGTACGAGTTCGACGAGCTCGACGAGCTTGCCCACGCGTACGCCGTGACGATCCACCGCTCCCAGGGCAGCGAGTACCCGGCGGTCGTCATCCCGGTCACCACGAGCGCCTGGATGATGCTCCAGCGGAACCTGCTCTACACGGCCGTCACCCGGGCCAAACAGCTGGTCGTCCTCGTCGGTTCGCGCAAGGCGATCGGCCAGGCGGTGCGCACGGTTTCGGCGGGCCGGCGGTGCACGGCACTCGACTTCCGGCTCGGTTCAACGAAAAATGATCGATCAAACGAGTCGTGAAGGTCACAAGACACTTCCAGAAGGGGAACGCAGGGGGCAGGATGAGCAAGTTGGCGGCACTCAGTGCCGTCAATAGGCCCGATGGTCGACCCCGAGTGCACTCTCCTGAGCCAAGTGGGGGATGGTAGAGACAGTCAGGGCAACCTCGAAGATGAGGCACAACGTCGGTGAGGGAAGACGTGAGCGACAACTCTGTAGTACTGCGGTACGGCGACGGCGAGTACACCTACCCGGTGATCGACAGCACCGTCGGTGACAAGGGCTTCGACATCGGAAAGCTCCGCGCCCAGACCGGTCTGGTGACGCTGGACAGCGGTTACGGCAACACGGCCGCGTATAAATCCGCCGTCACGTACCTGGACGGCGAAGCGGGCATCCTGCGGTACCGCGGCTACCCGATCGAGCAGCTGGCCGAGCGCTCCACCTTCCTGGAGGTCGCCTACCTGCTGATCAACGGCGAGCTGCCGACCGTCGACGAGCTCTCGGTGTTCCAGAACGACATCACGCAGCACACCCTGCTGCACGAGGACGTCAAGAACTTCTACAAGGGCTTCCCGCGCGACGCCCACCCGATGGCGATGCTCTCCTCGGTCGTCTCGGCGCTGTCCACGTTCTACCAGGACAGCCACAACCCGTTCGACGAGCGCCAGCGCAACCTCTCGACGATCCGCCTGCTCGCCAAGCTCCCGACGATCGCCGCGTACGCGTACAAGAAGTCGATCGGTCACCCGTTCGTCTACCCGCGCAACGACCTCGGCTACGTCGAGAACTTCCTGCGCATGACCTTCTCGGTCCCGGCGCAGGAGTACGAGCTCGACCCGACCGTGGTCTCCGCGCTCGACAAGCTGCTGATCCTGCACGCGGACCACGAGCAGAACTGCTCGACGTCCACGGTCCGCCTGGTCGGCTCCTCGCAGGCGAACATGTTCGCCTCGATCTCCGCCGGCATCAACGCCCTGTGGGGCCCGCTGCACGGCGGCGCCAACCAGTCGGTGCTGGAGATGCTGGAGGGCATCCGCGACTCCGGCGGCGATGTCGACACCTTCATCCGCAAGGTGAAGAACAAGGAGGACGGCGTCCGCCTGATGGGCTTCGGCCACCGGGTCTACAAGAACTTCGACCCGCGCGCCAAGATCATCAAGGCCGCCGCGCACGACGTGCTGTCCGCCCTCGGCAAGTCCGACGAGCTGCTGGACATCGCGCTGAAGCTGGAGGAGCACGCGCTCTCCGACGACTACTTCGTCCAGCGCAGCCTCTACCCGAACGTCGACTTCTACACGGGTCTGATTTACCGGGCCATGGGCTTCCCGACCGAGATGTTCACGGTCCTGTTCGCCCTCGGCCGGCTGCCGGGCTGGATCGCCCAGTGGCACGAGATGATCAAGGAGCCGGGCTCCCGCATCGGCCGCCCGCGCCAGATCTACACGGGCGTGGTCGAGCGCGACTTCGTGCCCGTCGAGGAGCGCTGAGCCACAGCACCGCTTCGGCCCCCGTATCCGCTTGCCGGGTGCGGGGGCTTTCGCGTGTGGGGGGCGCGCTTCGCATGATCCCTCACGTGATTTCTTACGCAATGAAGAAGGCGCCCCGGCGTCGGTCCCCCCACGGGCCGACGTCCAGGGCGCCTTCCCAGTCCCGGTACGGATTCCCCCCACGGGATCCGGCCGGGCGTCTGTGAGGACAGCGCCTGAATCGCTGGTGAGCAGAACGAGCAAAACTCGTCGTACTGCTGGGGTGATGCATTACCGCTGTGGTGTGCGCTCTGCCGGGACAGCGCACGCCCGGGAGGGCCGCTCAAAGCTTCCCGGCGTACGTGCCCCGGCAACGCATCTCTGGAGAAGTCCCCCAAGACATCTCCAGATGCCAGGTGGCGCCCCCCAAGACGCTCCCTGACATCGTCAACTTAGACCTTCGAACCCCTTCGATGGTTACGTTCGCATCACTGTGATCTGCGCCTCTTGCATATGTCCGTTAGCTGCGCAAGAGCCCGGATATGCCGACCGGGACCCAAGCGTAAGGATGATGCGCGAGCCTTGTGAAGAGCTTATGTGAGCCCGGCCCGGGACTCCAGAGGGGCTCAAATCACGTTCGCCGTGAACTTAGGTGGAATTCGGGGGACTTCACCGGAATGTCCGCAGCCGCAGGCTGTTCGTGACGACGAAGACCGACGAGAACGCCATCGCCGCTCCCGCGATCATCGGGTTCAGCAGGCCCGCGGCGGCCAGCGGCAGCGCCGCCACGTTATAGCCGAAGGCCCACACGAGATTGCCCTTGATCGTGCCCAGGGTCCGGCGCGAGAGCCGGATCGCGTCCGCGGCCACCCGCAGATCGCCGCGGACCAGGGTCAGATCGCCCGCCTCGATCGCCGCGTCCGTGCCGGTGCCCATGGCCAGACCGAGATCGGCGGCGGCGAGCGCCGCCGCGTCGTTGACGCCGTCGCCCACCATCGCGACGACCCGCCCCTCGGCCTGCAGCCGCCGCACCGCGTCGACCTTGTCCTCGGGGAGGACCTCGGCCACCACCGTCTCGATCCCCACGGCCGCGGCCACCGTCTCGGCCACCGCACGGTTGTCCCCGGTCAGCAGCACCGGCGTGAGCCCCAGGGCGCGCAGCTCGCGCACGGCCTCGGCACTGGTCTCCTTGACCGCGTCCGCCACGGCCAGAACGGCCTGCGCCGTCCCGTCCCAGCCGGCCAGGACGGCCGTGCGCCCGGCCCGCTCGGCCTCGTCCCGCGCGCGGGCCAGCTCCGCCGGCACGTCGTCGAAGAGCCGCCCCACGGCGACGTCCCGGCCCTCCACACGCCCGCGTACGCCCCGCCCGGGGACGTTCTCGAACCCGTCGATCTCGGGGAGCCGCCCGGCCCTCTCCTCGGCGCCCAGCGCGATCGCACGGGCGACGGGATGCTCGGAGGCGTGCTCGACGGCGCCGGCCAGCCGGAGCACCTCCTTCTCGTCGGTGCCCTCGGCGGCGTGGACCTCCTGGAGGGTCATCCGGCCGGTGGTGACCGTGCCGGTCTTGTCCAGGACGACGGTGTCGACGCGGCGCGTGGACTCCAGCACCTCCGGGCCCTTGATGAGGATGCCGAGCTGGGCGCCGCGGCCCGTGCCGACCATCAGCGCGGTCGGCGTGGCGAGGCCCAGCGCGCACGGGCAGGCGATGATCAGCACCGCGACGGATGCGGTGAACGCGGCGACGCCGTCGCCCGTCAGCCCGAGCCACGCCCCGGCCGTGGCGACGGCGATCAGCAGCACCACCGGCACGAAGATCCCGGCGATCCGGTCGGCGAGCCGCTGCACCTCGGCCTTGCCGTTCTGCGCGTCCTCCACCAGCTTCGCCATCCGCGCGAGCCGCGTGTCGGCACCGACCCGGGTGGCCTCGACGACCAGCCGTCCGGCCGCGTTGACCGTCGCGCCGGTGACCGGGTCCCCGGCCGCCACGTCCACCGGCACCGACTCGCCGGTGAGCATCGAGGCGTCCACGGCCGAGGCGCCCTCGACGACCGTGCCGTCGGTGGCGATCTTCTCCCCGGGCCGTACGACGAACCGGTCGCCGACGGCCAGCCGCTGCGCCGGGATCCGCACCTCGCGCCCGTCCCGCAGCACGGCCACGTCCTTCGCGCCCAGTTCCATCAGCGCCCTGAGCGCCGCTCCGGCACGGCGCTTGGAGCGGGCCTCCAGCCAGCGGCCCAGCAGGATGAAGGCGGTGACGCCGGAGGCGACCTCCAGGTAGATCGAGGAGGCGCCGTCGCCGCGCGAGACCGTGAGCTCGAACGGGTGCCGCATGCCCGGCATGCCCGCGTCGCCGAGGAACAGCGCCCACAGGGACCAGCCGAACGCGGCCAGGGTCCCGAGGGAGACCAGGGTGTCCATCGTGGCGGCGCCGTGCCGGGCGTTCGTCCAGGCGGCCCGGTGGAAGGGCAGCCCGCCCCAGACGACGACCGGCGCGGCGAGGGTGAGCGAGAGCCACTGCCAGTTGTCGAACTGGAGCGCCGGGACCATCGCCAGGAGGATCACGGGCACGGCGAGGGCGGCGGAGACGGCGAGACGCCCGCGAAGGGCCGTCAGCCCGGGGTCCTCGTCCTCGGCGGCGGAGGCCTCCTCCCGCGAGGGCGCGGGCTCCTCGGCGGTGTACCCGGTCTTCACGACGGTGGCGATCAGATCGGCGACCTCGGTGCCCTCGGGGCAGGTGATCCGGGCCTTCTCCGTCGCGTAGTTCACCGTGGCCGAGACGCCGTCCATCCGGTTGAGCTTCTTCTCGACGCGGGCCGCGCAGGAGGCGCAGGTCATCCCGCCGATGAGCAGCTCGACCTCGGCGAGGGCAGGCTCGCGACCGGCCGGTGCCTGGGCGATGGTGCTGGTCATGTCCTCACTCCAGGAGATGCGGGGCGCCCGGGGAAACGGAACGGGCCGTACGGGCCGGGGCGGCGGCCGTACGGCCCGTACACGGTTACGAGTGCCAGGTCTGGTGCGTCTCAGGCCCGGCCGGCCAGTTCGAAACCGGCCTCGTCGACGGCGTCGCGTACGGCCTTGTCGTCGAGCGGGGCCGCGGAGACGACGGTGACCTCGCCGGTCTTGGCGACGGCCGTCACCGAGCTCACGCCGGGGATCCGGGAGATCTCGCCGGAGACCGCGCCCTCGCAGTGTCCGCAGCTCATGCCGCTCACCTGGAAGACGGTGGTGACGGGGCCCGTGGTGTCGGTCTGGGCGGTCATGTCGTTACTCCTCGTCGAGGCATGTGGGGCTGTGGGGCCCGCTGGGGACCCGCATACCCCACTGTACCCCTAGGGGGTATCGGTTCACGACGCCCGCCGCCGACGCGGCGCCCGGGCCGGCGGCGCTCCCCGGCCCCCCGCTAGCGTGCCCCGAGGCGCCGCACGCCCGGGCGCCGGGGCACCCCGTGCCCCCCGCGGGACCGGGCACGGCATGAGCGAGAGGCGGGTGGAGCCATGCGGGCCGTGGTGTTCGAGCGGTACGGGGAGGCTGCCGAGGTGCGGGACGTCCCGCACCCGGAGCCCGCGGAGCACGGGGTCGTCGTGCGGGTCGAGGCCACCGGGCTGTGCCGCAGCGACTGGCACGGCTGGCAGGGCCACGACCCCGACATCACGCTGCCGCACGTGCCCGGGCACGAACTCGCCGGGGTCGTCGAGGCGGTGGGCGCCCGGGTGACCGGCTGGCGGCCCGGGGACCGGGTCACCGTGCCGTTCATCTGCGCCTGCGGCACCTGCCCGTCCTGCGCCGCGGGCGACCACCAGGTGTGCGAGCGCCAGACCCAGCCCGGCTTCACCCACTGGGGCTCCTTCGCCCAGTACGTGGCACTGGACCACGCCGGCGTGAACCTCGTGGCGCTGCCCGGGGAGCTGTCCTTCGCGACGGCGGCCTCGCTCGGCTGCCGGTTCGCCACGGCGTACCGGGCGGTGGTGCGGCAGGGACGGGTCGCGGCAGGGGAGTGGGTCGCGGTGCACGGCTGCGGCGGGGTAGGGCTCTCGGCCGTGATGATCGCGGCCGCGGCGGGCGCACGGGTCGTGGCCGTCGACGTGTCGCCCGGCGCCCTGGACCTGGCGCGCAGGTTCGGGGCGGCGCGGTGTGTCGACGCGGCGGCCGTGCCGGACACCGCGGCCGCGGTCCGCGAGCTGACCGGCGGCGGTGCCCACCTCTCCCTCGACGCCCTCGGCTCGCCCGGCACCTGCGCCGCGTCCGTGAACGGCCTGCGCCGCCGCGGCCGGCACGTCCAGGTCGGCCTGCTGCCCTCCCCGTCCGGCACGACCCCCGTGCCGATGGCCCGCGCGATCGCCCTGGAACTCGAACTCCTCGGCAGCCACGGCATGGCCGCGCACGGCTACCCGCCGATGCTGGAGCTGGTCCGCAGCGGCGTGCTCCGCCCCGACCTGCTGGTGACGTCCACGATCACCCTGGACGAGGCGCCCGCGGCTCTGGCGGCGATGGGGACCGCGCCGGGAGCGGGGGCGACGGTCATTCGACCGTGGAGCTGACGGTCGTCGGACCGTGGAGCTGACGCACCCGCGAACGGCCGTGCCCCACGCGGCGGTGGGGCACGGCACCGAGGCAGGGGGGCGGGTCAGTCGGCTCTTCGGCGGTTGCCGGGCCTGGAGGCGACCCAGGCCCGGACCGTGTCGGCGTACCAGTAGGGCTTGCCGCTCTCGACGTGGTCGGGCGGGGGCAGCAGCCCGTGTTTGCGGTAGGACCGCACGGTGTCGGGCTGCACCCGGATGTGCGCCGCGATCTCCTTGTAGGACCAGAGCCTTCGGTCGGTCATGACGTGCACCTCCCCGCGCGCACCGCGGCGGCGGCCGTGGACGGCCGTCCGGGGGAGCCGGGCGCTGCGCTGGCGATCAACAAGCCTGTGCCCGGTCAACGACGCTCGGTGATACGGGGCAGGGCCTGTGCGCCGGGTGTGACGGAAGACCCGCGTACTCGCGACACGCGTGACACGAGGGAGGTGTTTGTGACACAGCCGCGGCACATGGGCGGGCCCCGGCGTCGGCGGGGTGTCTTGACACGGGCCCGGACGAACGGAAAGCGCTGTCATGATCTGGTCCGAATGTCTGGACAAAACATTGACAGGGCCTCGAGAGGGGGCTACAAAACCGGGGAGAGCCGAGCATCGAGGGGACACCGATGGCGTACGACCTGATCACCATGGGGCGGATCGGAGTGGATCTGTATCCGCTCCAGACCGGCGTCCCGCTGCCGCAGGTCACGTCCTTCGGCAAGTTCCTCGGCGGCTCGGCGAGCAATGTCGCGGTGGCCGCGGCCCGCCTGGGACGGCGCGCGGCGGTGATCACCCGCACCGGCGACGACCCCTTCGGCACCTACCTCCACGAGGCCCTCAAGGGCTTCGGCGTGGACGACCGCTGGGTCACCCCGGTCCCCGGCCTGCCCACGCCGGTCACCTTCTGCGAGGTCTTCCCACCGGACGACTTCCCGCTGTACTTCTACCGGCGGCCCAAGGCCCCCGACCTGGAGATCGACGCCCACGAGCTCGACCTCGACGCCATCCGCGACGCCCGGGTCTTCTGGGTCACGGGCACGGGCCTGAGCGAGGAGCCGAGCCGCACGGCGACCCTCGCGGCCCTCGCCCACCGCGCCAAGGCCGGCACCACGGTCTTCGACCTGGACTGGCGCCCGATGTTCTGGACCGACCCGGAGGCCGCGCGGCCCTTCTACACAGAGGCCCTGCGCCACACCACCGTCGCCGTCGGCAACCTCGACGAGGTGGAGGTCGCCACCGGCGTGCGCGAACCCCACGCCGCCGCCCGCGCCCTGCTCGACGCGGGCGTCGAACTGGCCGTCGTCAAGCAGGGCCCCAAGGGCGTCCTCGCGGTGAACAGCGCCGGCGAGAGCGCCGAGGTCCCGCCGCTGCCGGTGAACGTCCTCAACGGACTCGGCGCCGGCGACGCCTTCGGCGGCACCCTCGTCCACGGCCTGCTGGCCGGCTGGGACCTGGAGAAGACCATGCGGCACGCCAACGCCGCCGGTGCCATCGTCGCCTCCCGCCTGGAGTGCTCCTCCGCGATGCCCACGCCGGACGAGATCGAGGCGGCCGTCACCGCGGGGGCCGTCCAGTGACCGTCGACGTCTGCGAACTCGTCCGCCTGCGCAGCCACCGCCCGGAGGCGATCGCCGAGGCCGCCGCCCGCCGCCCCCGTCGGCCGCTGCTGAACGGCGACGGCCGCCTGATGATCGTCGCCGCCGACCACCCCGCCCGCGGCGCCCTCGGCGTCGGCGGCCGTGCCCTCGCCATGGCCAACCGAGCCGACCTCCTCGAACGCCTCTGCCTGGCCCTGTCCCGCCCCGGCGTGGACGGCGTCCTCGCCACCGCCGACATCCTCGACGACCTGCTCCTGCTCGGCGCCCTCGACGGCAAGGTCGTCATCGGATCGATGAACCGCGGCGGCCTCCAGGGCGCCCGCTTCGAACTCGACGACCGCTTCACCGGCCACCGCCCCGAGGACATCGAGCGCCTCGGCTTCGACGCGGGCAAGCTGCTCCTGCGCATCGACTACGACGACCCCGGCTCGCTGACCACCCTGGAGTCCACCGCCCGGGCCGTCGACGCCATGGCCGCCCGGCGGCTCCCCGTCTTCGTCGAGCCGTTCATCAGCCACCGCGACGAGCGGGGCCGGCTCCGCAACGACCTCTCCGCCGAGGCCGTGACCAAGTCGATCGCCATCGCCTCGGGCCTCGGCGGCAGTTCCGCCTACACCTGGCTCAAGGTCCCGGTCACCGACAACCCCGACGACATGGCAGAGGTCATGGCGGCCTCCACGCTGCCCGCCGTACTGCTGGGCGGCGAGGTGGGCGACGATCAGGACGGGGCGTACGAGAAATGGCGCGGCGCCCTCCAACTGCCCACCGTGTGCGGGCTGGTCGTGGGACGTTCGTTGCTGTACCCGGCGGACGGGGACGTGACCGCCGCCGTGGACACCGCCGTCGGACTGCTGTGAGGGCCGCCTCATGACCACCCACACCTTCACCGCGGGCGACAGCACAGAAGACCGATTTCTCCCTCTCCCGGGCAGGTCCCGGGCCCAGATCGCCTCCGGCGCGGGAGGCCGCTTTGCTTTGGCAGGAGCGAAGAGCGAGCGACAACTCCCCGCCCGCTACGGCCCCGCGCCGGAGGTCCCCCGCACGAGGCGTCCCACCGCGAAGGAGCGGGCGCCCGCGCACGGCGTGAACGCCCGCCGCGGCCGACGCGTACCCGTGACCACCCCGAGGGAGGGACGACGATGACGTCGACGACGAGGCTGACGGTCGCACAGGCGCTCGTGCGCTTCCTGTCCGCCCAGTACACCGAGCGCGACGGCGTCCGGCAGCGGCTCATCGGCGCCACCTGGGGCATCTTCGGCCACGGCAACGTCGCCGGCATCGGCCAGGCGCTCCTGGAGCACGCCGAGCAGATGCCGTACCACCAGGGCCGCAACGAACAGGCCATGGTGCACGCGGCGGTCGGCTACGCCCGCCAGTCGAACCGCCTGTCCACGCACGCGGTGACGACCTCCATCGGCCCCGGCGCCACCAACCTCGTCACCGGTGCCGCCCTCGCGACCATCAACCACCTGCCGGTGCTGCTCCTGCCCGGTGACATCTTCGCCGGCCGCCCCGCCGACCCGGTCCTCCAGCAGCTCGAAGTCCCGTACGCGGGCGACGTGTCGGTCAACGACTGCCTGCGCCCGGTGTCGAGGTACTTCGACCGGATCACCCGGCCCGAGGCCCTGATCCCCTCGGCGCTGAACGCGATGCGCGTCCTCACCGACCCCGTCGAGACCGGTGCCGTCACCCTCGCCCTGCCCCAGGACGTGCAGGCCGAGGCATACGACTGGCCCGAGGAGTTCTTCGCCGAGCGCGTCTGGACCGTACGGCGTCCCGGCGCCGACCCGGCGGAACTGGCCGAGGCGGTACGGATCATCCGCTCGGCGAAGAGGCCTCTGGTCGTCGCGGGCGGCGGCGTCCACCACAGCCGCGCCGAGGACGCCCTCGCCGAGTTCGCCGAGACCACCGGCATACCGGTCGCCTCCACCCAGGCCGGCAAGGGCTCCCTGCGCCACGACCACCCCCAGGACGTCGGCGGCGTCGGCCACACCGGCACCGCCACCGCGGACGAACTCGCCCGCACCGCCGACCTGGTGATCGGCGTCGGCACCCGCTACACCGACTTCACCACCGCCTCCGGCACGCTGTTCAGCAACCCGGACGTCCGGTTCCTCAACCTCAACATCGCGCCCTACGACGGCCACAAGCTCGCCGGACAGCCCCTGGTCGCCGACGCCCGCAGCGGCCTCCAGGAGCTCACCGGCGCACTCCGGATGCACGCCCACCGGGTCGCCGGCACCTACGCCACCGAGTACACCGAGGACAAGGAGCGCTGGGAGCAGCGCGTCGACGCCTGCTACGAGGTGGACGAACCGGACACGCGCCCGACCCAGCCGCAGGTCCTCGGCGCCCTGGACGAGATCGCCGACGAGTCGGACATCCTGATCAACGCCGCCGGCTCCCTCCCCGGCGACCTGCACAAACTGTGGCGGACCAGGTCGCCCGACCAGTACCACCTGGAGTACGGCTACTCCTGCATGGGCTACGAGATTCCCGCCGCCATCGGCGTGAAGCTGGCCGCTCCCGACCGGCCCGTGTGGGCGCTGGTCGGCGACGGCACGTACCTGATGATGCCGACGGAGATCGTCACGGCCGTGCAGGAGGGCGTCGCGATCAAGGTCCTGATCGTCCAGAACCACGGCTACGCGTCCATCGGCGGCCTGTCGGAGTCGGTGGGCGGCGAACGGTTCGGCACCGCCTACCGCTACCCCTCCGAGGACGGCTCGTACACCGGGCCGCCGCTGCCCGTGGACCTCGCCGCCAACGCGGCCAGCCTCGGCATGCGCGTCCTGCGCGCGAAGACCGTCCGGGACCTGCGGGAGGCCCTCGCCGAGGCCCGGGCGGCCGACACTCCCACATGTGTCTACGTCGAGACCCAAACGGCAGACACAGTGTCGGGCGCGCCTCCCGCGCAGGCCTGGTGGGATGTACCCGTGGCCGAGACCGCGACACGGCCGTCCGCGGTCAAGGCACGTGAGCTGTACGAACGGCACGTCTCCACCCGACGCCGCCATCTGTGAAGGAGTTCCCGGCCATGACGAAGATCGTCAACCACTGGATCGGCGGCAAGACCGTCGAAGGCGCCTCGGGCACGCACGGGCCGGTGACCGATCCGGCGACCGGCGAGGTGACGACGAAGGTCGCGTTCGCCTCGGTCGACGAGGTGGACGCGGCGGTCGCCGCCGCCAAGGAGGCCTACCTGACCTGGGGCCAGTCCTCGCTGGCCCAGCGCACCTCGATCCTGTTCACGTTCCGGGCGCTGCTGGACGCCAACCGGGACGCGATCGCCGAGCTGATCACCGCCGAGCACGGCAAGGTCCACTCCGACGCCCTCGGCGAGGTCGCGCGCGGCCTGGAGATCGTCGACCTCGCCTGCGGCATCAACGTGCAGCTGAAGGGTGAGCTGTCCACGCAGGTCGCGAGCCGCGTCGACGTCGCCTCGATCCGTCAGCCGCTCGGTGTCGTCGCGGGCATCACCCCGTTCAACTTCCCGGCGATGGTGCCGATGTGGATGTTCCCCATCGCCATCGCGTGCGGCAACACCTTCGTGCTGAAGCCGTCCGAGAAGGACCCCTCGGCCTCGCTGAAGATCGCGGAGCTGCTGTCCGAGGCGGGCCTGCCCGACGGCGTCTTCAACGTCGTCCACGGCGACAAGGTGGCCGTGGACCGCCTGCTGGAGCACCCGGACGTCAAGGCCGTCTCCTTCGTCGGCTCGACCCCGATCGCCCGCTACATCCACACCACCGCCTCCGCCAACGGCAAGCGCGTGCAGGCCCTCGGCGGCGCCAAGAACCACATGCTGGTCCTGCCCGACGCCGACCTCGACGCGGCCGCCGACGCCGCCGTGTCGGCCGCCTACGGCTCCGCCGGCGAGCGCTGCATGGCCATCTCCGCGGTCGTCGCGGTCGGCTCGATCGGCGACGAACTGGTGGAGAAGATCCGCGAGCGCGCCGAGAAGATCAAGATCGGCCCGGGCAACGACCCCACCTCCGAGATGGGCCCGCTCATCACCAAGGTCCACCGCGACAAGGTCGCCTCCTACGTCGAGGGCGCGGCGGCCGAGGGCTGCGAGGTCGTCCTGGACGGCACCGGCCACACGGTCGACGGCTTCGAGAACGGCCACTGGATCGGCATCTCGCTGCTCGACAAGGTGCCCACGTCCGCCAAGGCCTACCAGGACGAGATTTTTGGTCCGGTGCTGACCGTGCTGCGCACCGAGACCTACGAGGAGGCCCTGGACCTGATCAACGCCTCGCCGTTCGGCAACGGCACCGCGATCTTCACCCGGGACGGCGGCGCGGCCCGCCGCTTCCAGCTGGAGGTCGAGGCCGGCATGGTCGGTATCAACGTCCCGATCCCGGTCCCCGTGGGCTACCACTCCTTCGGCGGCTGGAAGGACTCGCTCTTCGGCGACCACCACATCTACGGCAACGACGGCACGCACTTCTACACCCGCGGCAAGGTCGTCACCACCCGCTGGCCCGACCCGGCCGACGCCCCCGCGGGCGTGGACCTGGGCTTCCCGCGCAACCACTGAGGCGCGAGAGGCGAGAGTTTTTTCCGGGGGCTCCCTGCGGTTACCGCAGGGAGCCCCCGCCCTGTTCCCGTCGACCTCCGCTTCTCAAAACGACAGCGAAGGCGGGTTTCTGCTGCGGATTTCGTAGGCAAACAGCCATTGACGTGCTGCTTTCGTCGGGGTGTGATGCTGCGCAGTTCACCGCCGAGCCGATGGGAACCGCCGCATGACCGACACGCTCCGCCCCGTCGAGACAGACGTCGCGCAGGCGCCGGACAGTCACCCCGGGAAGCTCAAGCGCTCCATCGGAGTCGTCGGCGGCACCCTCCTCACCCTCTCCTGCGTGACCCCCGCCTCCACCCTGTTCGTGGTGGTCCCCGACCTGTTCGGCTCGCTCGGCACCGCCACCGCCCTCACCATCGCCATCGGCTCGCTGCTCTGCGTCGCGGTGGCGTTCTGCTACTCGGAGCTGGGCACCCTCATCCCCAGCGCCGGCGGCGAGTACGCCATGGTCTCGACGATGGCCGGACGCCTCGCGGGCTGGCTGGTGTTCGTGCTCTCCCTGCTGGTCGTGATGATCGTTCCGCCGGTCATCGCGATGGGCACGGCCGACTACCTCGCCCCCCTCGTCCACCTCGACCCGTCCTGGACAGGCGCCTCGGTCATGCTCCTCGCGACCCTGGCCGGTCTGCTCGACCTGCGCGCCAACGCCTGGATCACCGGTGTCTTCCTGGTCCTGGAGGTCATCGCGGCGGCCGTGGTGGCGGTCCTGGGCTTCAGCCACGCGGAACGAGGCCCGGACAGCCTGGTCTCGATGGAGGTGGCCGGCCCGAGCGGCGCCCCGGACACCGTCACCGCCCTCCTGGTGGTCTCCGGCCTCGCCATCGCCCTGTTCGTCACCCAGGGCTTCTCCACCGCGGTCTACCTCTCCGAGGAACTGGAGAACCCGCGTCGCTCGGTGGCCCGTACGGTCCTCGCCACGCTCGCCATCTCCACCGTGATCATCCTGGTCCCGGTCGCCGCCATCACCCTCGGTGCCCCGGACCTCGCCGCCCTGACCGGCGGGGACATCTCCGCCATGGTCACCGCCTGGTCCAACTCGGCCGTCGGCACGTTCGTCAGCCTCTGCGTGGCCCTCGCGATCATCAACGCAGGGATCGTCATGGTCATCCAGAACTCCCGCGTCCTGTTCGCCTCGGCCCGCGACAAGGCCTGGCCGGAGCCGGTCAACGCCCTCTTCTCCCGCCTCGGCCGCTTCGGCTCCCCCTGGGTCTCCACCCTCGCCGTGGGCGTCCCCGGCGCGGCCCTGTGCTTCGTGAACCTGGACACCCTCTACGGCGTCACGGGCGTCTCGGTGACGGGCATGTACCTGCTCGTCGCGATCGCCGCGCTGCTGTCCCGCCGGGGCCACCACAAGCACACCCAGGCCTGGCGCATGCCCCTGTGGCCGGCGGCCCCCCTCCTCCTCATCGTGGTCCTGCTCTACATCCTGATCCAGCAGGAGACGACGTATCTCCTGTGGACAGGCGGCATCACGGCGGCGGCGACCTTGTACTGGGCGCTGTACCTGCGCCCGCGGCCGGAGACCCGCTGGCTGGTGTCCGTTCCGGAAGAGTGAGTGGCTGCCCCCCAGGGGGGCGCGGGGAACTGCGCGAACAGCCACGACGAACCCCGCACACGGCCGATCACAGAACCCGCCGAGCTCCGAGCCGTACACCACCCGCAGTACGCCGAAAACTCCGTGTACACCCCTGGAAGGCCCCGCACTTCGGCCTCCGGTCGACAACTCATCGACAGCTTCACCCCGTACCGTTGACGCATGGATCTTCGACTGCCCGGACTCAACGGGCTGCTTCGGAGGCCCCGGAGGCTCCTCGCCGCCGGGGCCGCCGTCGTCGTCCTCGCGGGCGCGGGCACGTGGACCGCCGTGGCGAACGACGACGTGCCCCCGGTCCACCACGAGGACCGGACCCTGCCCACCGGCGACGGCATCCGCATCGACACCTCCTTCTTCACCTCCGGAGGAGACCGCCGCCGCCCCGCCGTCCTGCTCGGACACGGCTTCGGCGGCAGCAAGAAGGACGTGCGGCAGCAGGCCGAGGACCTCGCCCGGGACGGCTACGCGGTCCTGACCTGGTCGGCCCGCGGCTTCGGCAAGTCCAGCGGCAGGATCGGCCTGAACGACCCCAAGGGCGAGGTCGCCGACGTCTCGAAGCTCATCGACTGGCTGGCGAAGCAGCCCCAGGTCGAGCTCGACAAGAAGGGCGACCCCCGCGTCGGCATGGCCGGCGGCTCCTACGGCGGCGCGATAGCACTGCTCACGGCGGGCCACGACAACCGTGTCGACGCCATCGCCCCGGCGATCACGTACTGGAACCTCGCCGACGCCCTCTTCCCGAACGGCGTGTTCAAGAAGCTTTGGGCCGGCATCTTCGTCAACTCCGGCGGCGGCTGCGAGAAGTTCGAGCCGGCGTTGTGCCGGATGTACGAGCGGGTCGCCGAGTCGGGCACACCGGACGCCGAGGCGCGCAAGCTGCTCGAAGAGCGCTCCCCGTCCGCCGTCGGCAAGGACATCAAGGTGCCGACCCTGCTGATGCAGGGCCAGTCCGACTCCCTCTTCCCCCTCGGCCAGGCCGACCAGGCCGCGAAGGCGATCCGCGCCAACGGCGCCCCCGTCGACGTCGACTGGATCGCGGGCGGGCACGACGGCGGCGACATGGAGACCGGCCGGGTCGAAGGCCGCGTGACGTCCTGGTTCGACCGCTACCTGAAGGACGACAAGGGCGCCGACACCGGCCCCGCCTTCCGCGTCACCCGCACCCTCGGCCAGGGCTCCGGCGACGGCGAACCCCGCCTGACCGGCGTGACCTCGGACCGCTACCCCGGCCTGGAGGCCGAGCAGCGCTCCATCGCCCTGGCAGGCCGCGAGCAGAGCTTCGACAACCCGCCCGGCGCCAGCCCGCCCGGCATCTCGGCCCTGCCCGGTCTCGGCGGCGCCGGCGGCCTCAGCCAGCTCTCCACGCTCGGCATCGGCGTCTCCCTCGACTTCCCCGGCCAGTTCGCCGCGTTCGAGTCGAAGCCCTTCGGCGAAGACGTCCAGATCACCGGCTCGCCCACCGCCACCGTCCACGTGAAGTCCACCGGCGACGACGCCGTGCTCTTCGCCAAGCTCTACGACGTCGGCCCGGGCGGCGGCAGGCAGCAGGTGCTGCCCTCCCAGCTCGTCACGCCCCTCAAGGTCGAGGGCGCCAAGGCCGGCAAGGACGTCACC
Organism: Streptomyces massasporeus; assembly: GCF_014648995.1. Classification (GTDB taxonomy): domain Bacteria; phylum Actinomycetota; class Actinomycetes; order Streptomycetales; family Streptomycetaceae; genus Streptomyces; species Streptomyces massasporeus. Next base: position 359,821 of record NZ_BMSE01000002.1, read on the forward strand.
CTCACCCTCCCGGCGATCGACCACGAGGTCGACGACGGCCACCGGCTGCGCCTGGTCCTCGCCTCGACGGACCTCGGCTACGCCTCCCCGGTCTCCCCGGCCACGTACACCGTCTCCCTCAAGGGCGATCTGAAGGTCCCCTCGGCCCTCGGTCAGCGCGACACCCAGGGCGGGCTGCCCGCCTGGGTGTGGTGGATGCCCATCGCCGGCGCCGTGATCGCCTCGGCCCTGATCATCACGGGCCGCCGTCGCACCGCCGCCCCCGCCCCGCCCGCCCCCGAGCTGGCCGAAGTCCCCCTCCAGATCACGGACCTCACCAAGCGGTACGCGAAGTCCACCGACCGGTACGCAGTCAAGGACCTCTCCTTCCGCGTGGAGAAGGGCCAGGTCCTCGGACTGCTCGGCCCCAACGGAGCGGGCAAGACGACCACCCTGCGCATGCTGATGGGCCTGATCAAGCCCGACGGCGGCGAGATCCGCGTCTTCGGCCACGCCATCAGCCCCGGCGCCCCGGTCCTGTCCCGGGTCGGCGCCTTCGTCGAGGGCGCGGGCTTCCTGCCGCACCTGTCCGGCCGCGAGAACCTGGAGCTGTACTGGCGCGCCACCGGCCGGCCCGCCGAGGACGCGCACCTGGAGGAGGCCCTGGAGATCGCGGGCCTGGGCGACGCCCTCGCCCGCGCGGTGCGCACCTACTCCCAGGGCATGCGCCAGCGCCTCGCCATCGCCCAGGCCATGCTCGGCCTGCCGGACCTGCTCATCCTCGACGAACCGACCAACGGTCTCGACCCGCCCCAGATCCGCGAGATGCGCGAGGTGATGATCCGCTACGCCGCCGCCGGCCGCACGGTCATCGTCTCCAGCCACCTCCTCGCGGAGGTCGAGCAGACCTGCACCCACCTGGTCGTGATGGACCACGGACAGCTCGTCCAGGCCGGTCCGGTCGCGGACATCGTCGGCTCGGGCGACACCCTCCTCGTCGGCACGGCCACGCCCGTGGACGAGCCCGTCGTGGAGAAGGTCACCGCGCTGCCGGGCGTCGCCTCGGCCGTGCGCACCGACGAGGGCCTCCTCGTCCAGCTCGACGCCGACGGCTCCCCGCAGCGCCTGATCGCCGAACTCGTACGGCTGGACGTGCCGGTGCGGTCGGTCGGCCCGCACCGCCGCCTGGAGGACGCCTTCCTCACCCTGATCGGAGCCGAAGCATGAGCACGCTCGCCGAGCCGCCCGTCGAGGTCGCCGACGGCTACCGCGCGGGCCGCACCCTGCCCTTCCGCGTCGAGCTGGTCCGGCAGCTGAAGCGGCGCCGCACGATGGTCATGGGCGGTGTCCTGTTCGCCCTGCCGGTCATCCTGCTCATCGCCTTCCAGGTCGGCGGCGACCCGGGCGGCAACAACAACCGCGTGAACCTCATGGACACGGCGACCGCGTCCGGGGCCAACTTCGCGGCGGTCAACCTCTTCTCCGCCGCCGGCTTCCTGCTCGTCATCCCCGTCGCCCTGTTCTGCGGCGACACCGTCGCCTCCGAGGCCAGCTGGTCCTCCCTGCGCTACCTGCTCGCGGCCCCCGTGCCCAGGGCCCGGCTGCTGTGGTCCAAGCTCGCCGTCGGACTCACCCTGAGCCTCGCGGCGATGGTCCTGCTTCCGGTCGTCGCCCTCGCCGTCGGCACGGCCGCCTACGGCTGGGGCCCGCTCGAACTCCCCACCGGGGGCAGCCTGTCCACCGGTACGGCGGCCCAGCGCATCCTGATCGTCGTCGCGTACATCATGGTGTCCCAACTGGTCACCGCCGCCCTCGCGTTCTGGCTGTCGACCCGGACGGACGCCCCGCTCGGCGCGGTCGGCGGCGCGGTGTTCCTCACCATCATCGGCAGCGTCCTCGACGAGGTGACGGCCCTCGGCGACTGGCGCCACTTCCTGCCCGCGCACTGGCAGTACGCCTGGCTCGACGCCGTCCGGCCCCAGCCGGAGTGGTCGGACATGATCCAGGGCACGTCGATCTCCGTAACGTACGCGCTCGTGCTGTTCGCCCTGGCCTTCCGCGGTTTCGCCCGCAAGGACGTCGTCTCCTAGGTCAACGGAAGATCACCCACCGGTCTCGAAGGGCCGCCCCTGTGGCTGCTTCGAGACGCTTCCGCAACCCCCCGTACCGCACGTTCCGGCCCCCCGCGGCGTCACAGTCGCAAGAAGCCGACGTCAACGGATGCAGGGGGTACGGACGATGGAGCGGTTCCGGACACGAAAAGCGCTGCTCGCCCTCACGGCCGCGAGCGGCCTGCTGCTCACCGCGTGCAGCGGGGGCGCCGACACCGGCGAGAGCAGCAAGGCCGCCGACCGCCCCGAGTACGGTGCGGGCGAGCCCGCACCCGCCGAGGGCCAGGACGCCGACGAACGGGACGACCTCCGCGAAGACCCCGACCACCTCTCCACCTTCGCCCTCGACGTCGACACCGCCTCCTACGACTACGCCCGCCGGGCCCTCGCCGACGGCCGGCTGCCCGACCCGTCGACGGTCCGCCCCGAGGAGTTCGTCAACAGCTTCCGCCAGGACTACGACCGCCCCGACGGCGACGGCTTCTCGGTCACCGTGGACGGCGCCCGCACCGACGACGAGGACTGGTCCCTGGTCCGCGTCGGCCTCGCCACCCGCACCACCGAGCGCACCGGCGAACGCCCGCCCGCCGCCCTCACCTTCGTCATCGACGTCTCGGGCTCCATGGCCGAACCGGGCCGCCTCGACCTCGCCCAGGAGTCCCTCTCCGTGATGACGGACCGGCTGCGCGACGACGACTCGGTCGCGCTCGTCACCTTCAGCGACGAGGCCGAGACCGTCCTGCCGATGACCCGCCTCGACGGCAACCGCGACGAGATCCAGGACGCCGTCTCCGACCTGGACACCCAGGACTCCACCAACCTCGGTGCCGGTGTCGAGACCGGCTACGAGACGGCCGTGGAGGGCCTGCGCGAGGGCGCCACCAACCGGGTCGTCCTCATCTCCGACGCCCTCGCCAACACCGGCGACACCGACGCGGACAGCATCCTGGAACGCGTCGTTGGCGAGCGCCGCGAGCACGGCATCACCCTCTTCGGCGTCGGCGTCGGCAGCGACTACGGCGACGCCCTCATGGAGCGGCTCGCCGACAAGGGCGACGGCCACACCGTCTACGTGTCCGACTCCGACGAGGCCCGCAAGGTCTTCTCCGAGCAGCTCCCGCGCAACGTCGACCTCACCGCCCGCGACGCCAAGGCCCAGGTCGCCTTCGACCCCGAGACGGTCGAGGAGTTCCACCTCGTCGGCTACGACAACCGCCGCGTCGCGGACGAGGACTTCCGCGACGACCGCGTCGACGGCGGCGAGGTCGGCCCCGGCCACACCGTCACCGCCCTGTACGCCGTCCGCACCGAGCCCGGCGCCGAGGGCCATCTCGCCACCGCCACCGTCCGCTGGCTCGACCCCGAGACCCGCGACCCGCACGAGGAGACCGGCGACCTGGAGACCGACGCCCTCCACGACTCCCTGCGCGCCGCCCCCAGCCGTTTCCAGGTCACCGCGGTGGCGGCCTACTTCGCCGGGGCCCTCAGCTCGCGAGACGACCGCAACCACCGCCTCCCGGGAGCCCCGGCCGGCTTGGGCGAACTCGCCGATCGTGCCCGCGCGTTGTCCGACACCACGGAGGACGGGGCGGTGCGCGACCTCGCCCGGGCCATCGAGCAGGCGGACCGGCAGCGGGATTGAACAGACGGGACGCGGGCCAACCGGGTGAACCTGCGGAACCAATCCTCCTGCGCCGGGTTGATGAGGAAGTAGAGCATGCGGCGCTACGAGAGAGGAACGCGCAGTGCTCAAGGAGGCAATGATCGCTGCGGCGGCCGCCGCTTCTGCCATTGATGTGCCGGTGACGGCCCCTGGGCCGCGAGTCGGGCTCCGGCACGCCTGATTCCTGTTCAGCGCTGCGACCTGTTCATGCCGTCACACCGCCGGGCCCTGGATGTGGCTCTCCGCTCCGAGGCCGGCTGCCCTAATTCTTCAAGCAGGAGGACAACTGCAATGCGACAGACCCTGAGCAAGGGAGCGTTCGCGGCGGCCGCCGCCACGGGGATTCTGTCCCTGTACGGCAGCCCCGCACTCGCTGACTCCGACGCGTCGGGATTGGCGAAGGATTCCCCTGGTGTGCTGTCCGGGAACAGCGTGCAGGTGCCGGTCGACGTGCCGGTCAACCTGTGCGGCAACACCGTCAACGTGATCGCGGCGCTCAACACGGCGTTCGGCAACTCCTGCAGCAACATCTCGCACAAGTCGAAGGGCCACGAGGCGGGCGCGGACGCGTCAGCGGTCGTGAAGGGTTCTCCCGGTGTGCTCTCCGGCAACAACGTGCAGGTGCCGCTCGATGTGCCCGTGAACGCCTGCGGCAACAACGTCGACGGTGGCGCGCTGTTCAACGACGCGCTCGACAACGACTGCGAGAACGGCTCGTACGGCGGCGGCTACGGCGACGACGACACCCCGTCGACGGAGGAGGAGCCGAAGCCCCCGGCCAAGGACGTTTCCGTCCCGCCCGCCAGCGAGACGCCGAGTTCCACGCCTCCGGACAGCGAGGACTCGTCCATCACCGAAGAAGCCGAGGAGGAGGACGGCGCACTGCCCCAGCTGGCCGAGACCGGCAGCGAGGCCCTGGCGGCTGCATCGGCCGCCAGTGCCGTCCTGATCGCGGGCGGAGTGATGATGTACCGCCGCGGCCGCACCACCTCGTCCCGCTAGCGTCCCCGGGTGCCGGACGCTACCCGTCCGGCACCCGTGTTCCCCCGGAACGGCGTCTGCCGTCACTCCGGGACAGCATCATCCGCACCCCCCGTCGACCATGGTCCGGGGGGTGTCGACCGTCGCGGAACACCGCACCCCTGACCGCCGTTCCCGGCACGGGGAGGGGCCGCTGACGACGCTGTCGCCGTCAGCGGCCCCTGGGCTGCCCTGCGGCCCCCGTCAGCCGTGTACCGGCGACGGCGACTCGCTCCGGCTGCCGTCCACCGGAGCGGGGACGATGCCGCCCACGGGCATCGCGCCGAGCCGGCGGCGCACTCCGCGGACGAGTGTCGACGCCGTGAAGGACGCGCCCTGCACGAAGCGCATGGCCGGGCCGAAGCCCGAGGCCGTCACCAGGCCCGCGAGGAACAGGCCGGGGTAGGAGGACTCGAAGCCGCGTCCGACCTCCGGGGAGCCGTCCGGCAGTGCCGCCAGCGTTCCGCGCAACTCCGGGGAGAGCAGTCCGAGTCGGTCGCAACGCGGCCGGAACCCCGTGGCGGCGATGACGTGTTCGGTCTCCAGGCTGCGCAGGGCACCCGCGCGGCTCGCCGTGTCCAGCCGTACCCCGCCCGGCACCGCACACGCCGCGGTGACCTCATGGCCCGGCAGCAGCTCCACCACGCCCTCCACCCGGTCCCGCACCCACCACGCGCCCGCCGGCCCCAGCGCCGTGCTCGCGATGCGTGCCCGGGTCGGCTCCGGCAGCCGTCGGAAGAAGTTGGGGCGCTCCGCGTAGAACCAGTTCCGCCAGCCGGGGCCGAGGCCGCTGTGGGGGGAGCGGGCCGACTGGTACCAGGGGCGCTCCCAGGGCGGCGGCACGTCGTTCCACCGCAGCTGTTCAGCCCGCGCCAGCACACGGACACGCGTGCCCTGCTCGGCGAGCAGCGCGGCCGTCTCCAGGGCCGCCTGCCCGCCACCGATCACCGTGACGTCCTTGTCGCGGAAGCGGTCGAGGTCGCTGTGGTGGCTGCTGTGCGTCACCAGCGCGGGGTGCAGTCCGCGCAGTGCCTGCGGTACCTCGACGAACGGCATCACACCGACCGCCAGGGCCACTGTCCGCGCCTGCACCTCCTCCCCGTCCTCGGTGACCGCCGTGAAACCGTCCGGCCCGGCCGCCACACGGATCACCGTGCGCTCGTCCACCCCCGGCACGGCATTGCGCGCGAACCACAGGCCGTACTCCGCGAACGCCTCGACCGGAATCGGCTTCGCATGACGCGCCGTCAGGCCGTGCTCCGCACAGTAGACGTCCAGACGCCACTGCCCGGCCGGGTCGGAGAGGTTGGACGCCCACGGTTCCGACTTCAGAAACATGCCGCGGGGCATGTTGTCCCGCCAGGACGCCATGGGCCGGCCGAACACGCGCAGGTTCAGCCCGGCGGCCGCGGCGTGGGACGCGATCGACAGGCCGTAGGGGCCTGCGCCCACCACCAGAAGGTCGTACACCATCAACTGCTCGCTTTCTCGTTGTCGGTCAGGGAGGGCGAGGCTGCCCGGGGGATGAGCCGGGGCGTCGGCGCCGCCGTCGTGCCCAGCCGTTCACGCAGCCGGCGCGACACGTGCCGGCCCCACTGGGCCCACATGACCCGCGTGGGGGAGTGGTCGTCCGCGGCGTACCAGGCCAGTTCGCGCCCGCCCGGTGCGGCACGCAGCGCCGCCAGCGGCGCGTAGTTCTCCACCACGAACGCACGCCCGGCCATCGGGATCCCGGCCGGCAGTGCACGGCCCGTCAGGTCCAGGTGCAGGGCCCGTACGACGTCCAGGCCCGCGCTGTCCGCGAAGAGCCGGAACTGGGCACCGGCTCGCGGGTTGAAGTCGAGCAGGTGGTAGCGGCCCGTCGCGCCGCAGCGGCGGAAGTCGAGGTCGAAGATGCCCCGGTAACCCAGCTCGCCGGTGAGGCGCTCGGCCAGCGCCTGCACCCGGGCGTTGGGTGTCCAGCACCCGACCGCGGTCAGCCCCGCCCCCCGCGGCCAGGCCAGCTGCTTACGGCCCGGCCCGCCCGCGCGCACATTGCCCGAGTGGTCGGCGTAGCCGTGGAAGAACCAGTCCCGGTCCGGTCCCGGTGACAGGTACTCCTGGAGCAGCAGCCGGCTGCCCGCTTCCTCGGTGCGCAGGAACAGCTCCCGGGCCTGCTGTACGGACCGCACCAGCACCGTGCTGCGCAGTCCGCTGCCGGCGGGCAGCAGCCAGGGACGGCTCCACTTCGCCACCACCGGCAGCCCGAGCCGCCGCATGGCGTAGGCGACTTCGACCGGACTGTCCGGGATCAGCGTCAGCGGGTGCGGGACGTCGGCGGCCGCGCACACGGCAGCCAGTTCCGCCTTGTCGGCGACGCGCTCGGCCAGGGTGCTCGGCATCGCGGGGAGAAGGTAGGAGGGCGCGAGTTCGTCCCGCATCCGGCCCACGGCGATCGCGCTCGCGTCGTCCATCGGGATCAGGACGGCGGGGCGCGCGATCCGGCCGGCCACCCGGCGCAGCACGGCGAGAATGTCTTCCGGGGACGCTTGCGGGAGCGGCGGGGGATGCATTTGACGTACGTAACGTGACGCGCCGACGGGACTTTCCGCGGTATCCGCGACGACGTGCACTTCCACTCCCGCCCTGCCGAGCGAACGCACGGCCCCCAGCGTTCCGTGGTGAAAAGGGTTCCGGTCGATCCGCAACACGACAGCGGGGACGCGGATGTCAAGCAGCGACACGAATTCTCTCTTTCCTTTCGATCGGCTCACCCGCACGGGCGAGCCCAGCACTCGAAAGCCGCAACGGCAGTAGCGCTCCCGGCTTTTCTATGACTGACTTCATATGACTGCCCGTCAATAACAGAAATCGCGGCAGTGGTCCGGACGAGAGCGAAGAAAGGAGCAGGCATGGACCCACAGCACAAGCGGGCGGGGGTCCGCCGGCTGGCCCGGGGCGCGGCGGCGGCCGCCGCGTCGGCCGCCCTGGTGTCCGGCACCGTGACGGGGGTGGGTGCGGCGCAAGCCGCCGAACCCCGGGCTCCGGCGCCGACCGGAGCCGCGCCCTCGGCCCCCGCACCTGTGGCCGTCACCCAGCCCCCGGCGCCGACCGGAGCCGCGCCCTCGGCCCCCGCACCTGTGGCCGTCACCCAGCCCCCGGCGCCGACCCCGGCCACCACCCCGGCGGATGAGGGGGTCCCGGCCTTCGGTGTCTTCCTCAAGTCCGATGCCCGTGGCGTGGCCCGGATGCCGCTGTTCAGTCACTGGCTGGGCGGCACGGAGCTCCGCGTCGGCCACACCTACCTGCCGGGACACCGCTGGCGCGACATCGAGGGTGCCCCCGATTTCCTGGACATCTGGGCGCACTGGCGCAACGAGAAGGCCGACCGGATGCTCGTCCTCAACGTCCCCATGCAGGAGCGCAATGAGGAGGGCGTCTCCGACGGTGAGGTCAGGCAGCTGCTGCGGCAGGGCGCGGCCGGAGAGTTCGATCATCACTTCCGAGTCCTCGCCGAGCGGCTGGTGAAGTTGAAGGTGCCGGACACGGTCATCGTGCTCGGCTGGGAGATGAACGGCACCACGTACACCCATCGCTGTGGGCCGGACCCGGAGGCCTGGAAGAAGTACTGGAACAGGATCGTCACCACCATGCGTTCCGTGCCGGGCCAGAAATTTCAGTTCGACTTCACGCCGAGCCGTGGCCAGGACGCCATTCCCTGGACGAAATGCTATCCGGGGGACGACACGGTCGACATCATCGGCATGGATTCCTACGACCAGCCGAACGGGATGTCGTTCGATCAACAGGTGAAAGAGCCCTACGGGCTGCAGCATCACGTAGATTTCGCGAAGGCGCACGGCAAACCCATTTCCTATCCGGAATGGGGCCTCTTCCGCAACGGTGACAATGCCGAGTACATGCGGAGCATGCTCGCCTGGATGGAGGAATACAAGCCGCGCTACAACACGCTGACCGACTACTGCCCGCACGGTGTATGGCAGTGCGGAGCCAACCCGAAGTCGTCCCACCTCTACCGGTCCGCTCTGTTCGGCCGCAGCGACCAGGCGACCCCGCCCCTCACGCCCACGCCCACGCCCACGCCGACCCCACCCAGCACAACGCCGCCCCCGGCGGACTGCACGCCGCTGGACCTGGGCAGTTGGGTGGAGGAGTGGCTCGGCGGCAAGCTCTGCCTCCGCTTCGACTGGTCGTGATCCACCAGCCCGGCGGAACCATGCTCTCCGGTGCCCTGTCCGGCCGGGCCCGCCGTCGTCACCGTTGTCCGCGTACATCGGCGGCGGCGGCCGGGCCGGGCACCGAGGGGGCCGGGGCGAGCTCGTCGCCCTGACCGTTCCTCCTGGGGCGCGCCAGGAGGGCCAGGCCGCCCAGCAGACCTCCCGCGCTCGCCCCCACCAGACCGGTCACCGCCGGTGACGCGGACGTGGGCTCGCGCGGCTCCACCGCTCGCGAGAACGGCACGAGCCGCACGTTGGTGCTGTCACTGCTGTCGTCCGCGTGGCGGGTCAGCGAGCGGGTGACCGCGTTGGCCATGTCGACGGCGAGGCCAGGGCGCGAGGAGGTGGCCGAGACGGCGACCATCGGGGCGTCCGGTGACGTCGCCGTGCGCACACTGTGCTGCAGGGTGCGCACCGGAACACCCGCATACACCTGCGCGTCGCCGAGCACCGCCAGCTGCGTGGCGACCCGGCCGTACGCCTGCGCGAATCCAAGGGCGGCGTCCGGCGTGGACTTCTCGGTGGGTACGGCGATGACGTAGCTCGTGGCCGTGTAAGTGGAGGGTGCGAGCAAGCCGTACGAACCGCCGAGCAAACCCCCGACGAGGGTGCCGGCCGCGAGCACGGACCACAGGGGGAGCCCTCTGAGACGAGCCAGGGACAAGCGGCGCTGACGGGTCGGAGTGTCGGTCATGAGGAGGTGGCTCCCAGGGGTGAGAGGGACGGCGAACTTGAGACGGCTGTCGCGTACAAGTCCGTGAGACGGGCCGCGCAGTGGGTGATGCTGTAGTGGCGGGCGATGTCCGAGGCGGTGCGCGGCCGGGCGCCGGCCGCGCGGACCTCGGCGATCGCGCGGGCGTATGCCTCGGGGCCGCCGAGCACACGCCGGGCGCCGGGGTCGGGCGGCCGCACATCCTCGACAGCCGGGCAGGAGGCGTAGAGCACGGGCAGTCCGCACGCCAGCGCCTCCACGGCCGCCAGACCGAACGCCTCCTCCGTGGACGGGGACGCGAGCAGGTCCATCGCCGAGGTGAGCGAAGGCAGGTCCGGGCCGGGCGAGCCGTCGGGCAGGTAGGGACGTTCGCCGGTGAAGACGACGCGGCCGGACACGCCGGCCTCGTGGGCCGTGCGACGCAGGGCGTGCTCCTCGGGGCCGCCGCCCACCAGCAGGAGGCGGCACTCGTCCGGAAGCAGGGCGAGCGCGCGGACGAGGACGTCGAACCGCTTCCCCGCGGTGAGCCGGCCGATACCGCCCACGACCCAGGCGTCCTCCGGCAGGCCGAACTGCCGGCGGGTGCGCTCGCGCCGCTCCGGGTCGAAGCGGAAGTGGTCGAGGTCGATGCCGTTCGGGACGACCTCGATGCGGGGCGCCGGCACGCCCCAGCCTTTCAGGCGCTCGGCCACCGTCGGGGAGACGGCGACCGTCGCCGAGCCGAGCCGCTCGCTGGCGAGGTACAGCCCGCGCACCCCTGCCGTCAGCCTGCGACCCTCCATCTGTGAGTCGCCCAGGGAGTGTTCGGTGGCGACGACCGCCCGGACCCCGGCCATGCGCGCGGCGATCCGGCCGTAGACGCAGGCCCGGTAGAGGTGGGTGTGCACCAGGTCGTAGCCGCCGGCGCGGATCAGCCGGACCAGACGCGGCAGCGCGGCCAGGTCACGGTTGCCGCCCATGCCGAGATGCGTGACGCGAACGCCGTCGGCCGCGAGGCCTTCGGCGACAGCACCGGGGTTGGTGAGCGTCACGACGTCGCAGTCGACGGGCAGATGACGCAGCAGCAGGCGCAACTGCTGCTCGGCCCCGCCGACGCCGAGGCCTGTGATGATGTGCAGAGCCCTCATCTCACAGGCCATCCACCGGGCGCCGGCGCAGCCGGTGCAGCCAGTACTTGAGGTGCAGGCGCCACGCCGTGTCGTCCTGGCCGACGTACACGCGCGGCAAGGCGTGCGGACCGGTCAGCGGGCCCGGATCGATGGCGCAGGCGTAGGTGTACCCCGCTTCCCGTACGGCCTCCACAGCGCGGGCGTCGATCGTGCCGTACGGGTAGCAGAAGCCGTCGACCGGGGTGCCGGTCAGCTCCTTGAGCCGTGCGCGGCTCTCGGCGACCTCGGCCTTGAGCGTGAGCTCGTCCGCCTTGGTGAGGTCGGCGTGCGCCAGCCCGTGCGAGCCGATCTCCACGCCTTCTGCGGCCGCGCGCCGGATGCCGTCCCCGGTCAGCAGCGGCTTGCGCGGGCCGAGCGGATCCCAGGCGTTGTCGCCGCCGAGCCGTCCGGGCAGCACGAAGAGGGTCGCACCGCAGTCCCAGCGGTGCAGCAGCGGCAGGGCGTCGGTGACGAAGTCGGCGTACCCGTCGTCGAAGGTCAGCCCGACCAGGTTGTGCCCCTCGCCCCGGGCGCGGGCGGCGAGCAGCTCGGTCACGGACACGCCCCGCAGCCCGCGCCGGCGCAGCCATGCCAGCTGTGTCTCGAGCCGTTCGGGCGTGACCGTGATGCGGTACGGGTCGTCCGAGCAGTCGCCCACCGAGTGGTACATCGCCACCCAGGGGGCCGGGCCCTTGCGCGGGGCCCGGGGTCTGTCGGTGTCGAGGGAGTCAACGGAGACGGCCATGTGTGAGCCTTCGTGTGACGGCGCGTAGGGAGCGCAGAGCGGACGCGGAACTCTGGGCACCGAAGGCCCAGCTGAGCGGGACGAAGACGAAGGTCACGGTCAGAAGGCCGGCCGTGAGGCCCGCGGCCGGGGACGGCAGCCGGCTCGTGGCGAACGCCCCCGCGGCCGTGGCGACGGCCGCGGCGGACACCAGCCTGCCCAGCTCGGCCAGGACCGGCCGGACACGGACCGAGACGCTGTGTGGGCTGTCCGGCCGGCCCGTTCGCAGTCCGGCGAGCAGCAGGGTCGCCGTGACGGTGATGCCGAGGGCGTTGGCGGCGGCGATCCCCGCCACTCCCCAGGAGTGCACGGAGCCGGCGCCGATCCAGGACGTCACGGCGATGCCCGCAGCCATCGCGCCGAGGGGGTACCAGCTGGCCCGGCCCGCTGAGAAGTAGGACCGCACGAGGGCGCCCACCAGGGTCTGGCCCAGCAGTCCGAGGGCGTACACGCGCATGACGTCCGCTGTCGCGGCGGTGTCACCCGAGGTGAACGCGCCCCGCTGGAAGAGCAGTTCGATCATCTGGGGAGCGCAGGCGATCACCGCGCACATGCCCAGCAGCACCAGCCACGAGGCGAGCGCCAGATCCCGCTCCACGCGGCTGCGGGCCCGCTCGGTGTCGCCGTCCGCAAGAGCGCGCGCCACCACCGGGAAGGTGACGGTGCACACCATCAGCGACAGAGTCATCGGGATCTGGGCGACCTTCTGCGCGTAGTTCAGGTGCGAGATGGCACCGGCGGGCAGGCCGGAGGCGAGGAAGCGCTCCGCGAGGACCTGCGACTGACGGCACAGGGCGAACAGGAGTACCGCGGCGATCAGGGCGAGTTGCATCGGCCGCTCCTCGACCACCGACCCGGCGCGGGCGAAGGGCGGCGCAGGCGACGCCAGTCGCCGCCACAGCGACGGCAGTTGCACCGCCACCATCAGACAGCCGCCCGCCGCGACCCCGACCGCGGCGGAACGCACGCCCCAGCCCTCGCCGAGGAGGAACATCGAGGCGATGATGCCGGTGTTGTAGGCGACGTAGATCGCCGCGGGTGCGAGGAAACAGCGATGCGCCCGCAGGGCGGCACTGCAGTACCCGGCGAGCCCGAAGACCAGCACGCAGGCCGCCGTGATCCGGGTGCAGTCGACGGCGAGCCATGGGTCCGGCAGGCCGGGAGCGAGCGCCCGGACCAGGTAGGGAGCCGTGCCGGCGATCAACGCCGCCACCGCGGCGAGGGCGAGGCAGAGCCGGGGCAGGGTGGCGCAGACCAGGGCGCGGACCGGGTCGCCCGGTGCACCCCGGGCGCGGCGGGCCAGCGCCATGCTGAACGCCGGGATCAGCGCGATCGCCAGCCCGTCCTCGATGAGCAGCGTGGCGGCGAACTCCGGAACCGTCCACGCCACCAGAAAGGCGTCCGTGTCGCTCCCGGCGCCGAACAGCCGCGCCAGCGACTGGTCGCGCACCAGACCGAGCAGTGAACCGGCGATGGACAGCGACGCCGTGACGAGCGCGGCCCTGGCCAGGAAGCTTCCGGAGACCGACGACGACGCCGAGGCCCGGTCGGCCCCGTCGCCGGTCTTGGCGGCGACACGCGCCGGGGGCACGGTCGCCGCGTCGTCCGTGTCGGAGCCGGGGGACTGCGAAGGCACCACCGTCATCGCGCCAGGGCCTCCTCGGCGCGCTCGCACACCTCGGTGCGGGGCGCCTTCGCACGCGCGTCGCCGGTCAGCGCCCACCACGCTCCGAGCCCCATGGCCACGGCGATCAGCACGGTCGAGGGACCGCCGATGTCTCCGTACATGAAGTCGGTCAGCAGCCAGACCAGCAGCCCGCAGGCGACGAGCCCGCAGTCGAGTCCCGGGCCGCGGTCCCGGACGCGCACCACGCGCCGCACCCCGCACACCAGCAGCGCCAGCCAGCTCCCGGCGAGCGCGAGCAGCCCGATCAGGCCCTGCTCGCTCAGCACCAGCAGGTACATGTTGTGCGGAGACAGCAGCGGCTGCCTCTGGTACGCGGCTCCCGCGCCTTCGGTCTCGCTGCCCGACGACAGTGCAAGCGTCGCGTGCCCGTCCCGGTATTCGGGGAAGCCCTTCAGCCCGACACCCGTCAGCGGGTGCTGCCGCCAGATCTCCGTGGCGGACGCCCACAGGGTGTATCGGTCGACGACGGACTGGTCGGGGGCGTCGGCGACCTGGGCGATGCTGCCGATCCGCTGCTGCAGAAGCACCGAGCCCACGCCGAACCCGCCCACCAGGATCACGCCCGCGGCGACCGCGGCCGCGGCCGCCTTGAGCGCGCGCCGCCATCCCGTCAGGACCAGTTGCACGCTGCACGTCAGGACGGTCGCGATCCAGGCTCCCCGGCTGAAGGAGAGCGCGAGCGGCAGCAGCAGCACCGCAGCGCACGCGGCGGCGGCCACCCGCTGCCGTACGGGCACCCGGCCCAGCGCGATCCCGACCGCGCACACCAGGCCGAGGGAGACCGCCGTCGCCATGCCCATCACATCGTGCGGCCCGAAGGTGCCCACCGCGCGGATGTTCGCGCCCTGGTAGGAGGCACCGGTCCGGGTGATGAACTGGTGGACGCCGAGGGCCCCCTGACACAAACCCAGCCCCACGCAGGCCCAGGCCACCATCCGGAAGCCGGTCCGGTCGCGGAGCAGCAGCAGCACGGCCGCCGGAACGAGTACGAAGGTCTGCAGGTAGCGTCCCAGGCCGGTGAGCCCGGCCTGGGACGAGAACGCCCCCATGGCGGCGAGCGCGAGCCCCACGACCGGCAGGCCCAGAACCACGGCAGCGGCGGGCGACAGCGGGCGCCGCCGTTCGAGCGCGAGACGGATCACGCAGTACACCACCACCAGCCCGGAGAACACGTCGGCGGGCCCCGCGCCGTCCGTCGTCAGCGGCAGCGCCAGCAGGGCGGGTACGGCCACCACGAGCAGGGCCGGTGTCAGCGCGGCGACACGGCGGGGAAACGGTGTCAGTGCGAGGCTCACGTCTTCAGCTCCCCGTGGGACGTACCACCGTGGCGGCGGTGCGCAGCAGGATGCAGACGTCCTGCCACAGGGACCAGTCGTCGATATAGGCGTTGTCGAACCGACAGCGGTCCTCGATCGAGGTGTCGCCGCGCAGACCGTGGATCTGGGCGAGGCCGGTGATGCCGGTCCGCATGCGGTGACGGACCGTGTAACCGGGGTAGGTCTGGCCGAACTGAGCCACGAAGTAAGGGCGTTCGGGCCTCGGTCCGACCAGGCTCATGTCGCCCCGCAGCACGTTCCACAGCTGGAGCAGTTCGTCGAGCGAGGTGCGCCGCAGCATCCGGCAGAACCACCGCATCTCGTTCTCGTTCGCCACGCTCCACCGGGTTGCCGACTCGTGTTCGTCGACCGGGCGGTGTGTACGGAATTTCAGCAGCGTGAACGGCTTGCCGCCCCTGCCGATGCGCTCCTGCCGGAACACCACGCCCGGCCCGTCGCTGATCCGCAGCGCCGCGGCGAAGGTCAGCAGCAGTGGGCTGACCAGAAGCAACAGCGTTCCCGACACCAGGATGTCGAGCGTCCGTTTGGCCACGCTGTCACGCCGGGCCGGGGACATGTCCAACCGCCGGCAGGAGAACCCGGCCAGCCGCTCCCGTGTCGCGTACGACGGGGAGTCGGCGTCGACCTCCCAGACCACGCAGCCCGACTCGGCCAGCGTCCGCAGCAGCGGCCCCTGTTCGGTGCGCACGGAAGGGTGCACGGTCAGTACCGCTCCCACCCCGTTCTGGATGACCGCACGCTCGACCTCCTCGGCGGTCGTCAGCACCGGCAGCGTCTCGGTGCCGTCCGGCTGCTCGGCTACGATGCCCACCGGCCGTACGCCGCACCGCGGGTGACGCAGTACGGCAGCGGCCACGCGCTGAGCGCTCGTGACCGGGCCGAGGACGAGTGCCGTGTGCGGGTGGCGCAGCAGCGCGGCGCGGCGCCGCGCGTGCACGACTCCGCGCAGCGCGCAGCAGGCCACCGCGTGCAGGGCGAGGCCTGTCAGCACGGCGCGGAGGGACAACGCGTGTTCCGGCCGGTACGCCGCCAGGAGCGCCGCGAGAGCCAGCCATGCCACCGCGATGCGACCGCACACGGCGGGCAGTTCCTCCAGCAGCCCCGGTACCGGTGGCCGCCCGTCGCGCCGGACCAGCAGCAGCGAGGTGACGATCAGCAGTGTGACGAGGAGCGGATGGCGCTGGGCCTCGCTGAGCGCGAAGGAGCCCGCCAGGGCGGCGAAGCCGTCGACGACGAGCAGCGGGACGGGTGAGGCCGACCGGACCGGGCGCCGTGGGGCGGACGGCCGGAAACCGGTGGCGGTGCCGCGCGGCGGCATGACCGAGACTGGTGAGGATCCGTGCTCCCGTGGCGGTACACCGGGGGAGGGCACGGTACGTTCGGCGGTCACGAGTGGATGGACTCCCTGTACTCGGTGGGCTCGACGCGCTGTGTTGTCCGGTTCGCCTCGGCGCCACGTCCGGTGCCGAGCGGCTGACCGTGCTCAGCGCTGGGGGTGGTGGCGGTCCATGGGCCGAGCAGGTCGCGATAGACGTCCGAGACGGCCTCGGCGGTGTACCGCACGTCGTGCGTGGACAGCACGTGCCTGCGGCCCTGGTCGCCGAGCGACTCGCGCAGCAGCGGGTCTGCCAGCAGCGCGGTGACGGCCCGGGCCAGCGCCGCCGGGTCCTCCGGCGGGACCAGGCACGGGGTGGAGCAGGAGGGCGGCAGGCTCTCGCGGGCGCCGTCGACGTCCGTGACCACCACCGGCCGCCCGCAGGCCATCGCCTCCAGCGGCGCCAGGGCCATGCCTTCCCAGCGGGACGGCAGAACGACGAGATCGGCGGCCTGGTACCAAGGGGAGGCGTCGGCGACGGCTCCCACGAACACCACGGATGCCGGGGCGACTTCGCGAAGCCTGTCGCAGTCCGGCCCGTCGCCGACCAGAACGAGGCGGGCGTCCGGTACCTGCTGTTCGACGGTCTCCCAAGCCCGCAGCAGGAGGTCCTGGCCCTTCTGCCGGCACAACCGCCCCACGCACACGGCGAGCGGTGCCGCCGGGTGGATGCCGGCGAGCGGGGCAAGCCCGGCCCGTACGGCGTCCGCGGTGGCCGGACGGAACCGATCCGGGTCGATGCCGTTGGGGACGACGGTCCACCGGCCGGTGATCCTGGCACCCATGCCGGTAGCGCGTTCCGCCTCACTCACACACACCACGCGTGAGGCCCAACGCGCCCCCCAGCGTTCCCACATGAGCGCCAGGGTCGCGGTGCCCCCGCCGACCGCCTCGAACGACCAGGCGTGCGGCTGGAAGACCGTAGGGATCCGCCCGCGTACCGCGAGGCGTCCGGCGAGCCCGGCCTTCGCGCTGTGGGCGTGCACCAGATCCGGACGCACCTCGTCGATCACCCGTGCCAGATGCCGTACCTCCCGGACGAGCGACGCACCGGGCGACCGCGCCGCGTGCCAGTTCCGTACGCGCGCGCCGAGCGTCCGCAGCCTCGTGGTGAGCGCGCTGTCGGGGCAGGCGACGGTGACGTCCATGCCGTCCGAGAGTTGTGCCTGGACCAGGTCCGTGACGACGCGCGCGACGCCGCCGTCCACCGGCTGGGTGAGGTGCAGGACTCTGGGGTGTGGTGCGGCGGATGAGAGATGCATGTGCGCGGATTCCTCGCTCGCGAAGGCGTACGGGGCGGGCGGCGGCGTACTCACCGCCGTGCGTCGACGGCGACGAAGAGCACGCCGGCCCACGCCGCGTCCTGGAGAGACCGGATCCGGAAGGTCGCCTCGTCACCGGCTTGCAGCAGGCCGCTTCCGAGATCGAACACGTCGGAGTCGTAACCGAGGTTGTTGGCGTAGGCGGGCACACGTGCCGCATCCGCTCCCGGCTCACTGATGGTGGAGTTCAGGACGTCGTCCTGCGGGTTGGCGGTGTTGGTGAGGGCGGACTCGGCCTGGCCGGTCGACACGGTGAGCGAGTCGCCGGTGGTGCGGCGGTCGCCGTTGTACGCCGTCAGGCCCACACGGCCCCACGCTCCCGCGGCGAACCCCAGGCCGGACAGGCGGATCTCCTGTCCCGAACCGGAGCTCAGCGGGGTGAAGCCGTCCCAGACCGCGAGGTGCCGCAGCGGCTCGGCCGGGTTCTCGTAGGCGACCACGAGGGTCCAGCCGCCCCAGGCCCCGGCCGTCGACCTGCCCATGGCGATGTTGATCTGCGCCACGGTGTACAGGCCCGCTCCGCCCTCCCGCACCAGCCGTGTCACGTCGGCGGAGGCCTGGAAGGCGTCCATGCCGTCCATGACGCGGTGTCCGACCATCGTGTCCGCGAGCAACTGCTTGTACTCGCCGCCGGGTTCGGCGATCAGCACGCGCCCGTTGTCCTCCGGCGGCTTCTGCTCGCCCACGCGCAGGTTGCCGCCCCAGTAGAGGCGTGCGTACGTCACCCGGGCGCCGTTGGGGAGACGGACCTCCGCGCGGGAGGAGTTGTAGGTGTTGGCGTCGCGGTCGACATCGACGTAGAACATGTCGAAGTCGCCGTTCACACCGGAGCCGCCTGCCTGGGCGTCCGGGCATGAAGGGCTCTGAGCCGTGCGGCAGGTGATCGATGCGTTGGCCGCGCGTACGATGCCGCCGTGCTGGAGCGTGCGGTACCGCTCGGCGAAGCTGAGGCTCTCGGCCTCCGGTGCGGGTGCGGCCGCCGGCGCGGCCGCCGGGGAACTGCCGGCTGCCCACACGGCGGCAAGGGCGAGGACGCCCACGGTCGCGCGGCGAATCAGCGGGCCAAGGGAATGGCGCATGACCGGTTGTTGCCCTTTCGGAACAGGTGGCCGCGGCAGAGCGCCACGAGTGCGATGTGTCCGCGCTGAGGAGTGCGTCGGGCGGTTCGCAACTCTAGTCATCAACCGGACATAGTCGATGAAATACGTGTCAAACCTGACAGTGTGTCGGAATCGTGAAATTGCAAGTCTTCGCCGTCTCCGGCCGTCGGCTCGCCCTCGAGCAGCGCCTCCGCTCGACGGCGGGCCGCCGCATTGCTCCGCCAGGGACCGGGGTGGTGCGCCCTGACGAACCGCCTGATCAGGCCGGACACGGCGAAAGAGTGAAGTGTGGAATCCCGAAAAGCGCATGAGCGGTTGCGGGAAGTCGTGGGGGCTTCCACGGTTGGCTCAAGATCCAACGCCGTCGAAAGGAATCCCCATGTGTGCTCTGCCCGCACGGCGCATCGCGTCCGGCGCACTCTGCGCCGCCCTTCTGGTCGGGATCACCGGCCCTGTCGCCATGGCGGCCGACTCGTCCCGCGGGCACGGCCATGTGGCGCCCGAGGCCCGGCTGCCCGGCGCGGATGCGCGACTCGCGCAGGTCGGGAAACGGAACTGGGGCGAGCTCGCCCCTGTCGCCGACCTGCTGAGGACCGTGCTCCGGGACAGCAACGGCAGACTGCCCGCGGCCGAGGCCAGGAGGCTGGGGGACGCCGCGAAGGCCGCCCTGGCCGAGGCGGCCGCCAACGGTGCCGGAACCTCGCTCATGTCGACGGTTGTGCGGCTGCCGGCTCCCGCCCTGCCCGCCGCGGCCCCCGGGATGTCGGTGCCGCGCGCCGCCGCCGACCCCGTGACCGACCTGCTGGACCTCGTACTCGGAGCGGTCGACGGCCTCCTGGAGGCGATCACCTCAGCTGCCGGCGGCGTTCTCCCCTCGGTCGACGGCCTGCTGACCGGGGTGGACGACCTCCTCGCCGCGCTGACCGCGGGCGAGCTGTCGTTCCAGGACGAATCCGATGAGTCGACGCCGTCCGACGAGGTGCCCGGCGAGTCGTCGACGTCGGACCCTGCGGAGACGGCCGTCACGCTCCCCGATGTGCCGCTGCTGACGCCGGTGCTGCCGCCGACCCCTTGAGCCCCCACAGTCGTGGTGCCGACCACAGGGGAGCGGCGCCACGACTGTTGTTCTTCGGTCTTTTAATAGATCTCGTATGAGGTATTGGCAATCTTCGGCATCTCCGGTTCCGCCCAGGCGAGGGCTCGTTAGGCAGGGCGACAGAATCCCCTCCGGCGACGCGCGTTGCCGAAGAAAGGAACACGATGAAGTCTCTGAAGGCTGCCGCCGTCTTTGCCGGATCCCTGATCGCCGCAGGTTCCGCCACGCCCGCGTTCGCCCAGGACGTCATGGTCGCTCCGAGCGCCCCCGCTGCTCAGAGCGCTCCGGATGTGCAGGCTGCTCCGGTCGCGCAGGCGGCTCCGGTTGCTCAGGCGGCTCCGGTTCAGAGTGCTCCCGTCGCCCAGAGCGCACCGGCGGTTCAGAGTGCCCCGGTCGCCCAGCCCGCTCCGGCTCCCCAGGCTGTTCCGGCTCCCCAGGCTGCTCCGGCTCCCCAGGCTGCTCCGGTCGCTCAGCCCGCTCCGGCGGTTCAGAGTGCTCCGCCCGCTCCGCCTGCCCCGATTGCTCAGCCCGCCCCCGCTCCTCAGCCTGCTCCGGCCGCTCAGAGCACGCGCGACCTGGCGTCCACCGACCTCACCGGCGGCGTGAGCACCAAGGTCCCCCTGGACGTGACCGCCGAAGGCAAGGAGTCGCTGGTCCACACGGCGAAGAACGCCGCTTCCACGGTCAACGACGCCAAGCCGGTGCACGGCAACCTGTGGTTCTAGGGCGCGAAGCACGCCCTGCGGAGGGCCGGTCCTCGGAAAGTCCGAGCACCGGCCCTCCGCACATGTCCACCCGGTGACGCGGCTCGCTCTCTCCCCCCCGGAACGGATACCGGTGATCACTTGTCTGGCCGCACGGCGGTAACCGCACGGGACATCCGGAGGTTATGGCTGCGACACCGGAACCGGACGAGGAGCGGACCATGGCCGTCAGCATCGGCGGGGGACAGGCCGGGGACGGAGCGCCGGTCCCGGCGCGACCCGTACCGGGCCGTACACGGCGGGAGGCGGCGCGCGCTCTGCGGTTCTGCGCCTTCGCCGCCGCTGTGACGGCCCCGGTGGCCGCCGCCCTCCGGACGCAGCGCCCCGGACCCGGGGGCGCCCCGAGCGGCACCGTCTTCGCCGAGACCTATCGCGGCCGCCGTATCGGCATGGTGTGGACCCCACCGCATGGCCCGGCCGGACAGGGCCGTTGGTACGTCACTGTGGACGGCCGCCCTCTGCACCTGATGCGCCGGGCCGACGGCACCTGGCTGAGCATGGTCGACCACTACTGCTCCTACCCCTCACCGCTCGAGGCCGCCCGTGCCGCCGTCGACGCACTCGGCCCCGGTCAGCGACTGCGTGAGCCTGCCCAGGGGCCGGGAGGCGCGGGCCACATGCACATGGAGAACCGGCGTGGCGTACGTACGTAGGGACGCCGGTACGCTCACCAGGGCCGAGCAGCGGCGGTTCGTCAAGGCGCTGCTGGAGGTCAAACGGCGGGGCGAGTACGACGAGTTCGTGCGCATGCACATCGAGTACTTCTCCGCGGACGGCGAACACGGGCCTCGCGCCGCGCACATGGCGCCCTCGTTCCTGCCCTGGCACCGCCGGTTCCTGCTCGACCTGGAGGGTGCGCTGCGCCGGGTGGACTCCTCGGTGACGGTGCCGTACTGGGACTGGACACGGGACCGCACGACCACTTCCACCCCCTGGACGGCCCATCTCCTCGGGGGCGACGGGCGCCGTTCCGACCACCAGGTGACGACAGGTCCGTTCGCCCATCGGGAAGGCCACTGGACCCTCAAGGTGAACGTGACCGACAGGGTGTTCCTCACCCGGGATCTCGGACGACCCGGAAACCCGATCGGCCTGCCCACGAGGAGCGAGCTGGAGTGGGCGCTGAAGGACCCCGTGTACGACACGGCGCCCTGGGACTCGACGGTCACCCGGGGTTTCCGCAACAAGCTGGAGGGCTGGGGCGCCGGCCGCGGCAACACGGCCTGGCGCAACCACAACCGGGTACACGGCTGGGTAGGCGGGGACATGCTCGGCGGCGCTTCCGTCAACGACCCCGTGTTCTGGTTGCACCACGCTTTCATCGACCTGCAGTGGTACCGCTGGCAACGTCGGCACCGCGATGCCCGCTACCTCCCCGCGACGCCGCCGCGCCGGGGTGACCGGCAGCACGGCCGGATCGTGGCGCGGCGCCAGAGCCTGCCACCGTGGGACGTGACGCCGGCGGAGCTCGAGGACGTCGGCCGGATCTACCGCTACGCGTGAGGTGTCACAGGCTTCACCGGGCACACGGGGAGAGCCCCGGCCTTTGGGGACCGGGGCTCTCGGGTGGGACAGCCGAAGTCAGTGGCGGTGGCCGCTCTTCTTGGTGTCCTTCTTGTCGTGGTTCTTGTGGCTCTCGTTCTTGCACTCGTTGCCGACGGCCGGGTTCAGCAGGCCGATCACGTTGACGGTGTTGCCGCACACGTTGATCGGCACGTGGACCGGCACCTGAACCACGTTGCCGGACAGGACGCCGGGCGAGCCGATGGCCGCGCCCTTGGCTCCGGCGTCGGCCGAGGCGAGACCGGCCCCACTGAGCACCACGGCGCTCGTGCCGAGAGCGACAGCGCCAATCTTCGCGATGCGAGACATCACGTTCTCCCTTACTGACTAGGTAAGTGCGGCAGCAGTACGAGCGCCGCACTGCCCTTTCAACGCGACGACCCCCGACCGGTCACGAGGAATCCTCTGCGAATCACCCGTCTTGAACAGGGGCTGCGCCAAATGGGTGTGGATCGCGGTCCTCGGCTCGTTCCCGGCGCTCTGCCCGATGTACTGGAGGGGACGACGGCCGCCTCGGGGTCGTGGTCCGGCATGGACCCATCCGACTGATGCGTGGCGACGCCGTGACGTGCGCTTTCACAAAAAGATCACGCCGCCCGGCGTTTTCGTGTGGAAAAAGCCGCAGACGCCGCTTATGTTGATGACTGTCGGTGACCGGACTGCCACTGTCCGTGTCGATACGAGAATCGGAGAAGTAATGCGCAAGTACCAGAAGGCCGCGGTCGTCGTGGCCATGCTCGGCAGCGTCAGCTTCCTCGGCGCTGGCGTTGGTCACGCTGCGGGCGGGGACGACAAGTTCAAGCTCGACAACGAGCAGGCCCAGTCCTGCTCGCAGAACGACTCGACCCAGGGTCTGGTCAACGTCGACGACGTCAACGTCAACGTCGGCGCCCTCCTGGGCCTGGCCAACCAGGACAACAGCGAGCGCGAGTCGCTGACCTGCTCGCAGGCCTTCTCTCTGCGTGGCGGCCACTGATCAGCTTGATCAAGGCAGGCCCCGGGGTTCGAACCATTGTGTTCGAACCCCGGGGCCTGCCGCCTGACTGAAGGAAACAGGTAGATGTTCAACTCGAAGAAGACCGCGGCCGTGGCGGCGGTTCTGGGGAGCTTCGCTCTGATGGGTGTCGGTGCCGTCCAGGCGTCGGCCCACGGTGGTCCCGGTACGTGCGTCGAGAGCAGCGACGGGCATGTCCGCTGCGTGCAGATGAGTGAGTACCAGGTCATCAAGGGCAAGGGCGGAGACGTCACTGTCGTCAACCATTCGACGCAGACCTGCCCGACGTCGCACAGCCAGGTCAGCTGTGTCGACAGTGTCGCGCTGCCCGTCAAGGGGGACTGACCTTCCGCCGGCCGGTGCGGGCTTCGTCCGGGCGGCGTGCGCGCGCGGCCCTCGGGGGCGACTCGGAGTTCGGTGACTCGCCGCGCGCCGGTGAGCGGAACTACAAAACGTCTTTTCCAGAAACTTACGCGGTTGGGCGTTTCGCTCGGTGAGAGGCGCACGCGCCGCCTAGGGTTGGCAACTGTTGGTGACCAGTCCATTACGGTCTGTGTCTACTCGAGAAAATCGGAGAAGTAATGCGCAAGTACCAGAAGGCCGCGGTCGTCGTGGCCATGCTCGGCAGCGTCAGCTTCCTTGGCGCTGGCGTGGGTCACGCTTCGGACGGGGACGAGCAGTTCAAGCTCGAGAACAAGCAGGCCCAGTCGTGCGAGCAGAACGACTCGCGTGAGGGACTCATCAACATCGACGACATCAACGTCAACCTCGCCATCCTGGGTCTCGCGAACCAGGACAACAGCGAGCGCGAGTCCGTGACCTGCTCGCAGGCCTTCTCCCTGGGCAAGTAGTCGCCGACCAGGTGATTCAGGCAGGCCCCGGGGCTCGAACCAGGTGTCCGAGCCCCGGGGCCTGTCGCTTGGCTTCTTTGCCGGTATGAGTCCGGAACGACTCACCTGCCCAGTGGCGGCGAGTCGACCGTAAAGGAAAAGGTAAATGCTCACTTCAAAGAAGATCGCGGCGGTAGCGGGGATTCTGGGGAGCTTCGCTCTGATCGGTGCCGGTGCCGCCCAGGCCTCTGCCGATGGTGGCCCCGGCAAGTGCGTCGACGACGGCAACGGTCACGTGCGCTGCGTGGAACTGAGCCAGTACACGTACACCACCGACAACGGCAAGGTCACTGTCGTCAACCATTCGACGCAAGAGTGCCCGACTTCGCACAGCCAGGTCTCCTGCGTCAGCAGCGCCGTCGTCCCCGGCAAGAAGAGCTGACTCCCGCCGAGGCCGAGGCGCCTCGTTCGCGGCGGCGCCCTTTGAGTCCACCCGCACAGCGGGCAATGGCCGGGACCCGATATCGGGTCCCGGCCATCTGCGTGGGCTTGACCCTGCGGTCGATCGCCGACGGCGCACAGCGCCCCGCCCCACGGGCCTCAAGGCAGCCGTCGTACCGGCGCGCCCTCGAGGAACGCGCGGATGTTCTCGACCGCCTGCCCGTAGTACGTCGCGTAGTTGGCCCGGGAGACGTAGCCGAGGTGAGGGGTGGCGAGGAGGCGGGGGGCGGTGCGCATCGGATGGTCGGCGGGCAACGGCTCGATGTCGAAGACGTCGACGCCGGCGCCGGCGATCCGGCCGGAGTGCAGGGCGCCGAGGAGGGCGTCCTGGTCGACGATCGCCGCCCGTGAGGTGTTGATCAGGTAGGCGGTCGGTTTGAGGAGGGCGAGCTCGGCCCGGCCGAGCAGGCCGCGGGTGCGGTCGCCGAGGGCGAGGTGCACGGACACGAAGTCACTGTCCGCGAGCAGCTCCTCCTTGGAACCGGCGAATTCCACGCCCACCTCGTCGGCGCGCTCCCGGGTGAGGTTCTGGCTCCAGGCGCTCACCCGCATGCCGAAGGCGAGCCCGACCTGTGCGACACGGCCGCCGATCTTCCCCAGGCCGAGCAGCCCGAGACGCCGGCCGTGCAGATCGGCGCCGACGGTGCTCTGCCAGGGGCCGCCCGAGCGCAGCGTGTTGCTCTCCTCGACGATGCCGCGGGCGAGGCCGAGCAGCAGGGCCCAGGTCAGTTCGACCGGCGGGGTGGAGGAACTGGCCGTGCCGCACACGGTGACGCCGTGCGCCTCGGCGGCCGCGTAGTCGATCACCGAGTTCCGCATGCCGGAGGCGACGATCAGTTTCAGCCGGGGCAGCCGGGTGATCAGCGACCCGGGGAACGGCACGCGTTCGCGCAGGGTCACCACGATGTCGAAACCGGCCAGGGCCGCGGCCAGGTCGTCCTCGCCCTCGATGTGCCGGTCGAAGGACACGACCTCCACGTCGTCCGTGACCGCCGCCCAGTCGGCGACCTCGGTCGCCACCTGCTGGAAGTCGTCCAGTACAGCGCATCGCAGCCGCACGTCGTGCCCCTTTCACGGCCTGTGGATCGGTTCCCCGGGGCCATGATCGCGCTTCGGCGGCGGCGCGGGAAGTCTCCCCCCTGGCACCCGACCAATCGGTCGGCCCCGGCGCATCCTCACGTGTGGGGAATGCGTGAACGCTTCACTGCACGTCCAAAGGGGGACATGGGGCGGGACGGGGGGAGTCCGCGCGTCGCGCGGGCCATCGTGTGTCTGGTGCCGGTCGGATTCTTCGTCGCCTCGGTCGGGGCGACGGCGGCCAACCGCGACGGGGTCGGTCATCTGGTCGCGGCGACGGCCGTACTGGCGGTGACGCTGGGCCTTCATCTGCTGCACTCCACCCGTGCCGCGGTGCGCCGCCGCAAGCCGTGCCGTGTCCGAGCCGCGACACGGTGGCGGACGGTGCTTCGGGCCGGTGTGAGGGACGGTTGTGGGGCGGGGTGGTCATGGGGCGGCCCTCCGCGTCGGGTCGGGTGTGAGGGCCGGTTGGGCGGTGGCTGTGGTGGTCACGAGACGGGCCCTGCCAGAACCGCCGGGCGTGGCGGCGGTGCTCCGCAAGGCCGGCGGACGGGCGGGTGCGGCTTCCGGCTCGCGGTGGCGCTGCCGTGTCCGAGCCGCGACACGGTGGCGGACGGTGCTTCGGGCCGGGTGTGAGGGACGGTGGGCGGTGGCGGACCGTGCCTCCCGCTGTGCGGCGGTGGTGGTCACGAGACGGCTCTCGCCAGGCCCCCGGGCGTGGCCGCGGAGCTCCGCAGGGCCAGCAGGCCGGCGAGGGTGACGGTCGTGACCGTGAGCACCGGTGCGCCGGCGGCCAGCGCGGTCAACGGCCCGCCGGCCAGAGCCGGTACGGCCGAACCGGTGAGCGCGATGCTGAGCGGCACCAGGACCGACCCGCAGACCACGACGGCCAGCAGCAGCGCGACCGCACAGGTCAGCACGGCCTCCCAGGCCAGCATGCGCAGCACCTGCGCGGACTGTGCGCCGGCCAGCCGCAGCAGGGCGAACTCCCGGCGGCGGCCGGCCGTCGCCATACTCAGGGTGTTGACGACGGAGACGGCGGTGAACAGGTTGATCATCGTCAGGAGCAGCAGGACGAACAGCCCTGCCGCGGCGCCGGACCCCGACGCGTTCCCGGTGCCTGCGTCACCGCCACCGACCCGCGCCCCCGGGAAGTCCGAGGCCAGGGACCGCAGTTCCCGCTCGACCGCGTCCCGGTCGGCTCCGGGGGCGGTCCGTACGAGGACGCTGTCGTCCAGCGGAGCGGCCGCGTGCCGGGCCGCCGAGGCACGGGGCAGCAGCGCGTCGGCGAAGCCGCGGTCGCGGGCGTAGACGGCCGCGACCCGGTAGGTGTCCCGGCCGCCGTCGTCCCAGTCCACCCGCACCCGGTCGCCGACCGAGACCCCCAGGTCGGCGGCCGCGCCGTCGCCGAGCGCCACGGACGTGCCGTCGAGGCGGTCGAGCGAGCCCCGGCGGACGCCGAGGTCGAGGAGGCGGGGGACCGCCTCGGTCCGCATCGCGACCAGGCTGCCGCCGATGAGAGGCGCGGCATCGCCGTCCCCGGCGTTCGCGCGGCGAAGCTCGCCGCCCACGGACAGCTGCCCCGAGGCCCCCGCCACCCCGGGCAGCCGGCCGGCCCGCTCCGCGTACCCCGTGCCGATGCCCGGCCCGGCCGCGGACACCACGTGGTCGGCGACCAGGCGCTGCCGCTCCGCCCGTTCCTCGCCCTGGGAGGTGACCAGCGGAACGCACAGCAGCGTGCCGGTGAGGGAGACGGACAGCACCAGCGGGGTCACGGTGGCGGCCAGCCGTACGTTCTGGCGCAGGAGGTTGCGGACCGCCAGCGCGCCGTCCCGGGGCAGCAGCGGCCGCACCGGCACCAGCAGCACGGCACCCGCGACCCGGCAGATCAGCGGCGCCAGCAGCGCCACCCCCACCATCAGGACCAGCACCATGCTCTCGGCCGTACCGCCACCGCCGTCCAACCGGCCCGCCGCCACCGCACCGAGACAGGCACCCGCACCCGCAAGCACGCACACCCCGAGCAGTACGCGCCGCCACCCCAGCCTCGGCGCCGGGGCGGCCGACTCGCGCAGCACCTCCACCGGCCGCACCCGCGACGCCCGCCGCGCGGCCGCGAACGCAGCGAGCTGCGCCACGACCGCGGCCAGCCCGACCGTCGCCCAGGGCGCGACCGGCCCCACCGCCAGCGGGAACGACGGGGGCAGCACCTCACCGCTCACCAGAAGCCGGTGCAGCAGCGCCGCCACCCCGATACCGCCCGGCACACCGAGGAGCGCCGCCGCGACGGTCACCAGCAGGACCTCCACCGCGATCATCCGGCGGATCTGCCCCTTGGTGGCCGCGACCGCCCGCAGCAGGCCGATCTCGGTCAGCCGCCCGGCGACCGCCAGCGTCAGCGTGCCGGAGACGACGAAGCCGGCCACGAACAGCGACAGCGCCCCGAACGTCCCGACGAGCGAGGAGAGCACCGACGCGGGCGACGGCACATCCCAGAACTCCGCGTCCGCCCGTCCGGCGCCGGAGGCGACCACGACGGTCCCGGCGTCGTCCCCGTACAGGTCGTCGACGGCCTTCTCCACCTGCCGCCGCAGCGCCGCGGGGTCGGCCGCGTCCTCGGCCCGCACGCCCAGCGCCCGCACCGGCTGCGCCGAGTCCGCGAGCCGCCGCGCCTCCCGCGGGGTGTGGAACACGGCGTACTGGCGCGCGGGCTTCCGGGGCGGGTCGGCGATGCCGGAGACCCGGTAGGAGCGCAGCCCGTCCGCACCGCTCAGCCGTACGGTGCCGCCCACTCCGGCGTCGAGGCGTTCGGCCAGGGCGCTGTCCAGCACGACCTCCCGGTCGCCGGAGGGGGCACGGCCCGAGCGCAGGGTGAACGGCCCGAGGACGGCGCTGTCCCACGCGTGCCCCAGGGACGGTCCGTCCCAGGGCGCCTCGACGGTCCGGCCCGAGGCGTCAACCGCCGTGGTGGGGAAGGACAGTTCGGGCACGGCCCGCTCGACGGACGGCAACCGGTCGAGCGCTGCCCGGAGTTCCTCCGCCCGCGGCACGAACGGCTGCCCGCCCACGACCACGTCCGCTCCCGCGTACCGCTCGGCGGGAGAGGCGGCACGCGTGCTCGACTCCAGCAGAACGGCACACGCCGTCGTCATGACGAGCGCGAGCACGAGCGCCACGAAACTGGCCGCCCAGCTTGCTCTGCGGCCCGAAAGGGTCCGCCATGCGAGTCGTAACACGGGTGCCTTTCGGAGCGGGCGGAATTGCCTTGCGGTGCGGAACGGAAAGCTTATCGAAACAGGAACCAGGCAGCACCAAATCCCGGGTCAGGCAAGGGATTTGGCCGATTTGAATACCCGAAACCGTGTGTTTTTCACGGGTCGACTCGTGTGTTGTGTACTGGGGCCCTTCTTCCGGCGTGTGAAAGGTTTTCCATCAGTTCGAGCGAATCGAACGAGAGAGTGCCGAAAAGCGGGGGGACGCTGGGATGCGGTACGACGCGTATGGCGGGCTGGAAGGTCCACGCCTCCGGGTGCCAGGACAACGCCGAGAAGATCCTCGACGCGATCCACAACTTCTGCGTCCCGCGGGGAATCCCCTTCAAGTTCCTGCCCGGCCAGCACATCCTGCAACTGCGGAACATGAAGTACGCCTCCCGGGGCGCCAGCGGCAAACTCGTCACCGTCTACCCGGCGGACGAACAGGAACTGCGCGAGGTGCTCGAAGGCGTCGACGCCCTCGTCGGCGGCGAGCCCGGCCCCTGCATCCTCAGCGATCTGCGCTGGAACCAGGGCCCGTTGTACGTGCGCTACGGCGGCTTCGTCGAGCGGCACGTCGTCTCGGAGAAGGGGGTGCTGGAACCCGCCATCGAGTGGCCCGACGGCACGCTCGTCCCCGATCGCCACCTGCCCGGATTCCACGTCCCCGAGTGGGTGACCCTGCCGGAGTTCCTCCAGCCGCACGCCGAGGCGCGCCGTGCCGAGTCCCTGGCCGACCTTCCCTGCGCGGTCCGCCGCCCGGTGCACTTCTCCAACGGCGGGGGCGTGTACATCGCCGAGGACACCCGCACCGGCAAGGAGGTCATCCTCGAGTGGGCCCGCCCGTACGCGGGACTGACGGCCGACGGGAGAGACGCGGTCAGCCGGCTCCAGTGGGAGCGGGACGTCCTCGAACGACTCGCCGGCGCCGACGCCGTTCCCGCGGTCCTCGGCTACTTCACCGTCGGAGACCACCACTTCCTCGCCCAGGAACTCGTCGAGGGACGGCCGCTCAGCACGCCTCGATGAAGTAGGGAAGGTCTTACGGCACCCATGACCAGCCTTGCCTTCGCCCGATCATGACCCTGTCGGCACACTGCTCGTCTCGGATATCGTCCCGTGCATGTGTTCTGCACTGGACACGCCTCAAGGAGCGGCCGAACTCGCCGAGTCTCTGCTTCCTCAGCTGGGGAACCGTTGGCTGCACACCCAGGCGGTGGCCGCCCGAGCTCAAGAGGCTGCCGCGGCTGTGTCTCAGGCTGACCGGGATCTCCTCGTCGCCGCGGCGTGGCTGCACGACATCGGTTACGCCCCCGAAGTGCGGGATACCGGGTTCCCTCCCCTCGATGGTGCCCGCCACCTCGAAACACTGGGTGCGCCGGCACGCCTGGTGCGGCTCGTCGCCCACCACTCCGGAGCCGTGTACGAAGCCGAGCAGCGCGGGCTGTCGGCAGAGCTGGCCGTCTACGAGCGGGAGGATTCCCCGGTCCTCGACGCGCTGGTCTTCGCGGACATGACCACCGGCCCCGCCGGGCAGTCCTTCGGCTTCGACGTCCGGATCGACGACATCCTGGTCCGCTACGAACCGGGCAGCGAAGTGCACACCGCGACTAGCAGGGCGCGTCCCTACCTCGGCGCTGCGGTGGACCGTACTCAGCGACGCATCGCGGCGTTCACGTCACTGCCGCCGAGCCAACGGGCGATCATCGACGGAAGCGGTTGGTGGCCTCCGACGCTCTTCGCGGTGGAACACCAGGACGTGGAACTGCTGGCTCGGCTGCTCGATGCCGGCGCAGATCCTGACGAAGGCAACGGTGCGACTCCCCTGACACACGCGCTGGACACGGAAGGTGACTCGGCGCTGCAGAGTGGTGACCCCCTCACGGTGGCAACGACGGCTGTGCTCCTCGCGTACGGCGCAGACCCCGAACTGCCCGACGTGACTGGCGATACGCCGCTTCAGGTCGCCGAACGCTACGACCACGCCCCTGCGATCCGGTTGCTGCGCCGGCATCTTCCGGGAGATCGCTCCGGGAAGCGCCAGCCGATGTAGGGCCCGGTCCGTTCAGTCGGACCGCGCTCGATCCGACAGACGACACTTCTGTGCGCACGCCGACATGACGGGGAGGCGGGCCGCACTGGACGAGCCGGGAGACCTGCTGCCCGGCGAGTGACGGGGCCGTTGCCGTCAGCGTTGCCGTCAGAGACACGAAACGCCCTGGAGGGGAGATCCCCTCTGGGGCGTTTTTGCTGGTAGGAGGTGGCGCCCCCGGCAGGACTCGAACCTGCGGCCAAGCGCTTAGAAGGCGCCTGCTCTATCCACTGAGCTACGGGGGCCGGGTGTGGTGGCCTCTGTCCTGGTGCCCTGGTGTGGGCCGATCCGTGACGTCGCCGGGGACAAGGATAGGGCTCCCGCGTCCGTGTCCCTGCTGCTTCGCCTCCGTGGCTCGATGTGGAGGTTCAGTGAAGCGGTCCTGATAATCGCAGGCAGGTACGAATCGTGCACCGCTTTTGGCGTCACAGGCATCGGGTGTTGTGCACTCGTTATGCCTGGAGTGTGCCCGTGTCCCAGTCGTCCCTTCCGTCCCTTGTGTTCTGTCGGCGCGCAGACATGCTCATATGCTTCAGAATTCCCCTAAAATTGGGCATTCTTCACATGTGGTGACCTTGGACGTACGGCCTCAGCTGCTCGACGCACTCTCCGCCCTGCGCGACCGTGTCGCCGCCGCACGCTTCCCGCTGCCCCTGGCGGGGGCCCCACGCGCGCGTGCCAACCGCGACGAACTCCTCGCGCAGCTCGACGACTACTTGGTGCCCCGGTTGCGGGACCCCGAAGCGCCGCTTCTGGCCGTCGTGGGCGGGTCGACCGGAGCCGGGAAATCGACGCTCGTGAACTCCCTCGTGGGACGGCGGGTCAGCGAGGCGGGCGTGCTGCGGCCGACGACACGCACCCCCGTGCTGGTCTGCCATCCGGAGGACCACCACTGGTTCAGCGGGATGAGAGTGCTGCCCGATCTCACCCGCGTGTGGGTGCCCCAGCAGGACTCCACCGACGACCTGCTGCTCCCCGGCGAGAACCCCGCGCGCGTGCTGCGCGTCGAGACCGCCGAGACCATCCCGCCCGGCCTCGCGCTCCTCGACGCGCCCGACATCGACTCCCTGGTCGCCGACAACCGCGTCCTGGCCGCCGAACTCATCTGCGCCGCCGACATCTGGGTCATGGTCACTACCGCCGCCCGCTACGCCGACGCCGTCCCCTGGCACATGCTGCGCACCGCCAAGGAGTACGACGTCACCCTCGTGACGGTCCTCGACCGCGTGCCCCACCAGGTCGTCAACGAGGTGTCACGCCAGTACGGGGCCCTGCTCACCAAGGCCGGGCTCGGCGAGGTGCCGCGCTTCACCGTGCCCGAACTGCCCGAGTCCGCCTGGGGTGGCGGCCTCCTGCCGGCCTCCGCCGTCGCCCAGCTGCGCACCTGGCTGATCCACCAGGCCCAGGACCCCGCGGCCCGGCAGCACGTCCTCGCCCGTACGGCGTTCGGCGTCCTCGACTCCCTCAAGTCCCGCATGCCCGCGCTGGCCGGTGCCGCCGCCGCGCAGTACGCCGCCGCTCTACGGCTCACCTCCGCCGTAGAGGGGGCGTACGACAGCGAGCACGCCCGCGTGCGGGGCCGGTTGCAGAGCGGCGCGGTCCTCGCCGGCGACGCGCTCAAGCGATGGCGCGCCTTCCCTCTGGACTGCACCGCCGCCGAACTCCTCGACGCGCTCGTGGAGAGCCTCAGCGCGCTGCTGCTGTGCGCCGTCACCGCCGCCGACGAACGCGTCGACGACGCCTGGCGGCGCGAACCGGCGTCCGCCGCCCCGGAACTCGCCGCCCGCGAGGCCGGCGCGGACAGCGCCGAGCACCGCATCGGACTCGCCGTACGGCGCTGGCGGCGGGAGCTCGAGGAGCACGCCGAGGAAGAGGTCCGCGAACTCGACCGCAACCTCGCACCCGACCCCGAGCTGGTCGCCGCCCTGGTCGCCACCTCCCTGCTGGGCGGCCGCCGGGGCCGGATGGCCGGCGAAGGGCTCGCCGAGCGGATCGGCGCCCACGGCGCCCTGCGGCTGCGCGACCGGGCCGGACGGCTGCTCACCGAGCACGTGGACCGCGTCCTGCACGCCGAGCGCGAACGCCGGCTCGCCCCCCTCGACGCGCTCGACGTCCACCCCGAACCCCAGGCCGAACTCATCGCCGCGCTGTCCGTACTGCAGAAGGAGAGGTGACCGGTGACCGCCGTCACTGACCAGGACCCCACCGAGCACACCGATCAGCCGGACGACGACGCACATAAGCCAGACGTCCGTAAGTCGGACACTCGTAAGGCCCGTAGGGCATTCGCACACAGCGCAGACGGCCGCGAGGCAGACGCCCGCAAGGCGGGGACGGGGGCAGCCCACGACTCCCCCCGCGGCGCCTCGGACGGTGAGCGCGCCCCTCGCACCGATCCGACCGAGGCGGCCTGGGACGACGGACTCATCGCGCGCCGGGTCAACGAGACAGCCGAAGGAGACCGGTTCCCCATGACGGACAACCGCTCCGCCGCCCCACAGACGGTCACCCCCCTGGTGTATGACGGGTCGCTGCGCTCCCGGCTCGAGGCCCTGCGCGAACTCGTCGGGCTCTCCCGCACCCGGCTCGACAGCCGGACGCTGTCGGAGGCCGGCCGGGTGCTCGACGAGGCGTCGGCGCGGCGCAGGCTCTCCGGGCAGCACACCGTCGTCGCCATCGCGGGCGCCACCGGCAGTGGCAAGTCACAGCTGTTCAACGCGCTCGCCGGGGTGACCATCTCGGAGACGGGCGTACGCCGTCCCACCACCGCCGCGCCCATCGCGTGCAGTTGGAGCGACGGGGCCGCCGGCCTCATCGAGCGGCTCGGCATCCCGCCCCGGCTGCGCCGCCGGCCGCTGCCGACCGGGGACGGCGAGTCGCCGCTGCGCGGACTCGTCCTCATCGACCTGCCCGACCACGACTCCGCGGCCGTACAGCACCGCCGGCACGTGGACCGCATCCTGGCGCTCGTCGACGCCGTCATCTGGGTCGTCGACCCGGAGAAGTACGCCGACGCCGTCCTTCACGAGCGCTATCTGCGGCCGATGGCGGCGCACGCCGAGGTCATGTTCGTCGTCCTCAACCAGATCGACCGGCTGCCCGGGGAGGCCGCCGAGCAGGTCCTCGACGATCTGCGGCGGCTCCTCGACGAGGACGGCATCGCCCTCGGCGAGTACGGCGAGCCGGGTACGACCGTGCTCGCGCTGTCCGCGCTCACCGGTGACGGCGTCGGCGAACTGCGCGAGGCCCTCGGCCAGTTCGTCTCGGAACGCGGGGCGCCGAACCGCCGTATCGCGGCCGACGTGGACATCGCCGCGGCCCGCCTCTGGCCCGTCTACGCCACGCAGCGCCGGACCGGGCTCAGCGAACAGGCCAGGGAGGAGTTCTCCGACCGGCTCGCGGACGCGGTGGGCGCCACGGCGGCGGGTGAGGCGGCCGAACGCGCGTGGCTGCGCAACGCCAACCGCGCCTGCGGTACGCCCTGGCTGCGTCTGTGGCGCTGGTACCAGGACCGCGGCGAACCCACCACGGGCCGGCTCCCCGGACGTACGCAGTCCGATGAGGAGGCGACGGCCCGTCAGCGGGTCGAACAGGCGGTACGGACCGTGGCCGACCGGGCGTCGGCCGGGCTGCCGGCGCCCTGGGCGCAGGCGGTGCGCGAGGCGGCCGCCCGCGGCTCTCAGGGGTTGCCGGAGGCGCTGGACGAACTGACCGCGCGCGCGGGCGTGCCGACGGGGCGGCCGCCGCGCCCGGGGTGGTGGCCGGTGGCCGTCCTCGTCCAGGCGTCCATGACGATCCTGCAGTTCCTGGGCGGGCTGTGGCTACTGGGGCAGATCATCGGGGTCGCGGCACCGAACCTGGGGGTGCCGGTGCTGCTGATGGTGATCGGTATCGTCGGCGGCCCGCTCATCGAGTGGAGCTGCCGGATGGCCGCCCGCGGCCCGGCCCGGCGCTTTGGCCTGGAGGCGGAACGCCGGTTGCGGGAAGCGGCGGCCGGCTGCGGCAGAGCCCGGGTCCTGGACCCGGTGGCGGCGGAGCTGCTGCGGTACCGGGAGGTCCGGGAGCAGTACGGGAGGGTGGTGGGGACGGGGCGCTGACGGGCGTCCTGGCCGGGGGCGGGGCGTTGACGGTACGGCCATCCCGGGGGCGCGGCGCCGACGGTGTGGCCTTCCCTGGGGCGAGGCGAGGCGCTGACCGTGCGGCCACCCGAGGGGGAGGCGCGGCGCTGACGCTACGCCCACCCGGGGCATCACCCCTGCGGGTGGCGGCGTTGTCCACAGGCGTTCGGTGATCCACAGCGCTCAGCGGGCCCGGCCCGGCGGCGGCAGTCTGGCAGACACAGCCGTACGGGACGGGCCCGTACGCGTGTCGGTCCGGCGCGGGTGCCGTGGTCCGGGCGAGGGAGGTTTCGCGATGAACGAGACGATGGTCTGCGCGGTCGGCAGGGTGGCGACGCAGCCGGTGTACCGGGAGGTGGCGTCCGGCCCGTCGGCGAGGTTCAGGATGGCGGTGACCGCGCGCTACTGGGACCGCGAGAAGAACACGTGGACGGACGGGCACACCAACTTCTTCACGGTGTGGGCCAACCGCCAGCTGGCCACGAACACGGCGGCGTCGCTGACGGTCGGCGAGCCCGTGATCGTGCAGGGAAGGCTGAAGGTGCGGACCGACGTGCGCGAGGGGCAGAGCTGGACGTCGGCGGACATCGACGCGGTGGCGATCGGCCACGACATGGCCTGGGGCACCTCGGCCTTCAGGCGGGCGGGCAAGGCGGAGACGGCGCCCTCGCCGACGCAACCGGAGCCCAACTGGGAGACACCGCCGGAGGGTTCCGTGGAGCCGGGGGACACTCGCGTGCAACACCCGCCGGAGGCAGCAGTGCTGACGTGACGTCACTCACTGGCAGGCCTGCCCGAACTGCGGCATATCGACGAGTGCGCACCGAACCACCAGGGTTGATTTGTCGATACGCCCTGCTCACCAGGGATCTTGGCGATAACGATTCCGATTCGGATCACTCGTCCGACCGTCCGACCGGCGGGCGGGCTCCCCCACGTCCCTAGGATGCCGGACATGGCTCTCGGGACTCTTGTGTCCTGTGAGTCCTCTGATTCTGCTGGTGGGACCGTCCCCCCACGTCAACGGTCCTGCTCGAAGGGGAATTTGGTGTTTGCTTCGTTCTCTGAGCTGTTCGTACGCAGGCGAGGGGCGGCCCGCCTCGCCACCGCGACCGTCCTTACCGGCCTTGTCGCCGCGGCCGGGCTGGCCGGTGCCGGCCCGGTCGCCGCCGACGAGACGACGCAGAGTCAGGGCGGCGCGGCCGCGACGATAGGCGGCCTCAAGACGTACGGCGCGGCCGTCATACACGCCGGCACCGGCGACCAGGAGATCTCGGCGGGCCTGTTCGAGATGTCCGTCGACGGCGGCGGCATGCTCCAGACGTACTGCGTCGACCTCCACAACCCCACGCAACGGGACGCCAGGTACCACGAGACGTCCTGGAGCGGCACGTCCCTGGGCGCCAACAAGGACGCCGGCAAGATCCGCTGGATCCTGCAGAACTCCTACCCGCAGGTCAACGACCTCGCGACGCTCGCGCGCAAGGCGGGCGTGCGCGGAGCGCTGACCGAGCAGGACGCCGCGGCCGGCACGCAGGTGGCGATCTGGCGCTACTCGGACGACATCGCCGTCGACGCCCTCGACCCGCAGGCCGAGCAGCTCGCCGACTACCTGGAGAAGCACGCCCGCAATCTGCCCGAGCCCCGTGCCTCGCTCACCTTGGAGCCCTCCGCGGTCTCCGGGCGGCCGGGGGAGCGGATCGGACCGGTGACGGTGCGCACCAACGCCGGCAGCGCGACGGTCACCCCGCCCGCGGACGCCGCAACGAGCGGAGTGCGGGTCGTCGACAAGCAGGGCAAGGTCATCACCTCCACGCCCGACGGCGGGCAGGTCTTCTTCGACGTCCCCGCGGACGCGGCAGCCGGTACGGCGGAACTGACCGTGCAGGCCTCGACCACCGTGCCGGTCGGCCGGGCCTTCGCCTCCGAGAGCCGCAGCCAGACGCAGATCCTGGCCGGTTCGAGCGAGTCGACGGTGTCCGCGACGGCCGGGGCGACCTGGGCGAAGCAGGGCCCGATCCCGGCGCTGTCGGCGGCGAAGAACTGCGCCGAGGGCGGCGTCGACATCATCGCCTCCAACAAGGGCGACGAGCCGTTCACCTTCGAACTGGCCGGCCTGGAGCACACCATCGCCGCGGGCGAGTCCCGCACGGTGACGGTCCCGATCCAGGAGGACCAGGCCTACGACTTCACGATCCACGGCCCGGGCGGCCTGGAGAAGCGCTTCACCGGCGTGCTGGACTGCCAGACCCGCGGCAGCGACACCGGCACCACCACCCAGACCCTCAGCGAACCGAGCCCGGCGACGGTGGGCGGCACGGCCCCGGACACCAACCTCGCCGAAACGGGCGGCTCCGGCATCACCCCCCTGATCGCGGGCGTCGCCATCGGCCTGGTCCTGATCGGCGGAACGACCCTGATCGTGCTGCGACGCAGGGAGGCGACGGCGGGGGAGTGACGGCGGCGCACGGCCGGCCGCTGATCAATCACGTCGGCTGACAGCGGCCGCCGGTCTGCCGTCGGCCCATTCGACCGGGGGCCGGGTTCGTCAGTGCAGGCTCCGAGGGCCCCGGCCGGTCTCGGTGGCGGAGTCAAAAGCGGCGACGCCAAAGGTCTCCGTGTGGCACGATCCACCGCGTGGAGTGGGTGACTCTCGTGGGTACGGCCCTGGGGGCGGTGCTCGGTGTCGGGGCGACGCTGGCCGGTGAGCATCTGCGGTGGCGACGTACCGTCAGGGACACCAGGCTGCAGGACCGCCGGACCATGTACGTGGACTGTCTGGTCGCTCTTCGCAGAGCGCACGAGGCGATGCGGCTGGTCGCCGACGAGAACCACACGGATCCGCAGACGAGGGCGGCCAAGATCCGGCAGGCGTTCCAGGCCTCCGGGTGCGATGAGGCGCGAGAGCGGCTGGTTCTCACGGCGACCGCCGGCATAACGGAAGCGATAGACGGCTCGTACCACTCGCTGCGCGACATTCGCGAGGCGCTCGCGTCGGGGTGCACGATCGCGTCCGAGGAGTACCAGGCCGCCAGGCAGGTCCACGGTGACGCGACCCGGGCAGCGCGCGTGGTCCTCCGCGCGGACCTGGCCGCCCTGGAGGCCTGACCGGTCGCCGCACAGCGGCTCTGGCGACGGACTGTGACTGCCGGGTCCCCCAGCCACCACCAAGAACCCCCAGGTCAGCGCCCCCACCCCATACGCGTTTCCACCCAGGGGTGGCGGTACGGCAAGATGGGGTGTTACTTACCGCGAGAGGGCATGAAAAGGCCCCTCACCAGCGGTTTTCTCGCCGATGAGGGGCCGTGTAGGCAGCCTGGGCCGTCTCTGGGCCGTCGGGCGTCCCTGGGCCGTCATGAGCGTGACCGGCGGCCCGGTACATCGCGGAGATGGCTTTCCACGGGCTGTGGGAGATCTTCCAGGACGTAGCGCCGGAGCCACCGGTACGCGTCCAAGGTGGAGGCCGGCGGCGGTGTGATGACCGCGCGGTCTTGGCCGCGATCATCTTCGTCGCCACCTCAGGCTGCACTTGGCGGCAGCTGCCGCCGGTCTTCGGCGCTTCTTGGCAGACGGTGCACCGGCGATTCACGGACTGGTCCACGGCGCGGGTGTGGGCCAAGCTGCACCGCGTGGTCCTCGACCGACTTGGCATGAACGGCGAGCTGGACTGGTCGCGTTGCGCAATCGATTCGGTCAGTGTCCGGGCGGTCAAAGGGGGCCCCTGACCGGACCGAATCCGACCGATCGCGGCAAGCTCGGGTCGAAGATTCACCTGATCTGTGACCGCAACGGGCTACCGCTCTCGGTCGGCATCTCCGGTGCCAACCTCCACGACAGCCAGGCACTGATCCCGTTGATGCGCGGCATCCCGCCAGTCCGCTCCCGCTTTGGCCCCCGGCGCCGACGCCCAGCCAGGCTGCATGCGGACAAGGGCTACGACTTCGACCACTTGCGAGGTTGGCTGCGCCGTCGGCAGATCGTGCCGCGCAGCGCCCGCCGCGGGGTGGAAAACTCCAACCGCCTGGGCCCGCACCGCTGGGTGGTCGAGCGGACGATGTCCTGGCTGAACGGATGCCGGCGACTGCACCGCCGCTACGAGCGCAAGGCCAGCCACTTCCTCGCCTTCGTTGGCATCGCCAGTGCCCTGATCTGCTACCGGCGCCTTCGCCGATCAGGACATTCGTAGAGTGCCCAGCAGGATGCTAGGCAACAGGAGGTTGCAGGGATGGACGTCTCGTGGGCAGCAACGGACCCCGAATCGCGACAGTTCTCCCCGACTGAGCGAAGCTCCGATATTGCGGATCTGGCCGATCACTTCACCGCACTGCGCTCGCATGGCCAGGGATACCTGGAAGTCCGCCTGCCGGGCGACGAGTTTCCCCTGCTGACCCTGGGCTTCCAAGACGATCAAGCAGTCATCCACCGGTTCGACGCTGCTGAGAAGTCGTCCCTACTCGTCGGCGATGGCACCGCCGCAGCGGATGCGGTCGTCGAAGTGCCGATCATGGACGACCCGGCCGTGTTCAGTGGCGACTGCGTCGTCGCAGTCGATCGCGCCTGGGCCCTCATTCGCACCTTCATCCAGACCAGGGCGCCTGGCGAGCTGGGTGAGTGGCGGGAGCTGTGACCCCGCCTCGATCGCCCCTCGAGACACCGTCTAAGGCGGTGGTCAGGTCCCCTTGGACTATGTGTGGACGGACCCCGACCGACCGAGCTTCTGCGAGGGTCCTGAACCACCTCATTACCTGAGGCCCGCGCGGGCTCCTCTCGTCGTCACTTACCACGCATGAGTGGCGCGTGAGACGTACTCGAACAAACTTATGTACGGACGGCCTGCGCTCCGCCAGCCTGGCCGAGTGCTGCTACGTCTTCCAACACCACGCGGCCCTCTCCCCTCCTGGGTGCGCGAAGCCGTGCTGTCGGCTGCCGGCGGATGGTGCACCTACTGCGGAAGCATGGGAGTTCGCGCCGAGGTAGTCGACCACGTCGTGCCTCTTGAGCAAGGTGGCACCGATGACATCACAAATCTTGTTCCTTCCTGCCGCTCTTGCAATGCGAGCAAGAGGGACCGCACTCCAGGGCAGTGGAAGAAGAGCTTGGAGCGTCGGCATTACGGGCCACCCGGGTGGTGGGACGAGCCGCCGTACCCCGACATCATGGACTACACAGACGCTGGGCTGACGAAGCTCGTTAGCGAGGCACAGAGTGAGGTGCTGGCAGCGGCACGTCCCTATCAGGAGCAGGCCGCTGCAAAGATGAAGGGCCTTGTCGATCGATTTGACGCGAACCTGCGTAACCTCACTCCTTCTCAGAGGGAAGAGGTCCTGGGGGCGCTGCGTGCTCTAACGGATAAATACGACAACTGAAAGTGCCTGCCGAGGTGGCGTCCGCACCGCAAGCGCACCAGATTGAGCAGGGAACAGCGGGGAATCATGGTGAAAGTGGCCGGGATCGTCGGAGCCACGGCCCAACCGTTGGCCCAGGTCAGAACCCAAACCGCCCGCAAGAAGTCGCAGCTTCCCAAGCTGAGGGCTCACGGTGAGAAGCCCACAGCATCTGAACTGCATCAGAGCCGTGGGCTTCGTCAGGACCACTGGATAGCCAGCGGTGACCAGTTGACGGGTTCCCTCTCTCTGCGTGTCAAGGGACGTCGCTGCAGGCAGCCGCTCTTGGTGGTCTCAGGGGCCCGATTCGCCGACCGCCAGGAGGTGACCGCGGCTGGTGGCAACGCGGAGGACGTCCCGGAGACCCCCGCTCAGCTCCTTCGCCAAGCGTCGCATCTCGTCAAGGGTCACATCCCGGTCGCTGAGGGTTTCGGAGGCTTCCTCCAGTAGCTCGGCCGCCGTGCCGAGCTGAACCGCCTCGACGTTGTCCGCCAGGCGGGACATGTAGCCGCCCCGTTCGTCGGTGCTCAGGTAGCAGGGCTTGCCTTCCGGGCCCGACCACGGAAGGAGTCGCAGTTCGGTCGGTGTCGTCATCCCTTGCTCTGCCTTTCGTCGATTACGTGGTGGGTGGAGAACACGGCGTCGACTCGATCCCCCGGGAAGGCCAGAAGCGTGGCCTCGACGACGCGGCCCGTGGAGTCGGTGGCGATGCGAGTGATGGAGAGGACGATGGACGCGATGCCGATCCGGAGGGCCGATGCTTCGTCCGGGGTCGGGAGGCGAGCACTCACCGTCTCTCGGACAGCAGTCGGAGGTGGGCCGAGGAAGGCGAACCTTGTGGCCGCCTCTCTGCACTTGGAGGCGTCGTCGAGCGCTCCGGGCGGGACCAGGTCATGCGGCATGTAGAGGCGCGCCAGGCCATGTGGTGGCTCCCCTTCGCGGCTGAGGCAGGTGAACTCCACGACGGGGCTGCCCGTTGGCACCTTTAGCAAGGTCGCCAGGTGTGCTTGGGCCTGAACTGCGGTGCTGCGGATGGTGACGCGCAAGTCTGGCTCGGCGGCGGTCCACGGGTCCAGGGTGCCCCAGCCGCCGACGTACATGATCTTGCGGTGAGGGTGGTGGACGAAGTTGCCTTTGCCGTGGATCTTCTCGACGAGGCCTTCCCTCTGGAGGGCGGCGAGTGCTCTTCGCAGCGTCACCGTGCTGACCCTGTATCGGCCGGCGAGGGCAGCCTCGGAAGGAAGGCGTTCACTCGGCAGGATGCGGCCAGCTGCGATCTGTTGCCGGAGGTCGTCGGCGATGTCGTGGTGACGGGAGCGCATGGACCCGGTCACCGTCCTCTCAGCATTCGCACGGCCACGAGCCGGGTACGTGCATGTATGGTCAGCAGCTCGCCCGACTCGAAGACCAGTTGCTTCGCTCCCTGGCGGAGCTGGAAGAGGTCTCTCACCCGGACGGCATGGCCTCCGAGTTGAATGATGTCGCCGCGCTGCACGGTGGTCGCGGTGACCTCGATGTTGGAGACCAGCGCGCCACCGGGGGCATACGCCGTCACCGAGTCACCTCCAAGGACGCGGGCGGGTCAACGCCCGAGTGGCACGGGCAGTCGCACGCCTCTCAGATCACCGGGATGTCGGACGGGGCCGGCGTCGGGGAGGCGTCGGCGCAAACGTGGTGCGTGCCGATCCGGCATGCAGTCGAGCGGTAGGGGACGGACGCGGCGTCTGCGATGTGCGGCTGTCGACGATGCGGCATCAGTAAGCCCATGTGAGCGCTGACCAGGCGTCCGCCGAGAGGTGAGGGGCGATGACCATCGCACGTGCCCGGACGCGTCCTTCCATCGCCAGGACGTACGGGCGGACCTGGGCCACGTCCTCTCCTCTGAGCAGGTTTCGGTGAGATGCGCGTCCTCGGCTGTACGCCCCAAGCCGGGGGCCGACGTGCCATCGGGCCTACGAGAGACGGGAAGAGGCGGAGGAGACAAGGCGGGCACTAACGGCCGGCGGTGCCTGTCCCTTGGAGAGTTGCGCACCCTAGTGAGAGAGAAGGCGCGGCGGATACGGTTGAGCACGCTGTTCAGCTCCTATCGCTGATGGCTCGGTCCCCAGACATCGCCCGTCGTGGGGGCCGCTTTGCGTACGACCGCCCATAAGGTGCGGTCGTTCAAGCTGGTGGCGAGGAGCCCGAATCGGTCGGCCTCAGCCACCACGTCCAGGACCTCCCGCCATGACTCGGCGGAGAGCGTGTCCGGCACCTCCGTTTCCACCGATGTGTGCTGGTGCTGTTCCTCCACTCGCGTGGAAAGCCCGAGGGCGGACAGCCGGGCGGCGATGGCCGCCGCTCTAACTCCCGAAGCGGGCACAGGGCAGCCTCCGTCATCCAGTGATCACTTTGAGTGAAGCTAGTTAACTAGGTTAGAGCTAGTGGACTAGATTTTCCATATGCCTGAGCAGCCGCCCTATCTCCGCGTCGCCGAGGAACTCCGGCGGCGGATCGCGGAGCACCTGTGGGAGCCGGGAGACCGTCTGCCCTCTCGCGCGCAGATCGGCCAGGAGTGCGGCGTCGGCGAGAACGTGGTCCGTCGGGCGCAAGAGCTGCTGATTTCCCAAGGCGTGCTGGAAGGCCGCGCTGGGTCGGGTACCTACGTCGCCGAGCCCAGACAGCGGGTGCGGGTGGTGCGTTCGTCGGCGCGCGAGCAGCCGAGCGGGTCACCCTTCCGGGCCGACATGAAGGCTGTGGGCAGGCAAGGGGACTGGGAGAGTCGGACGGATGCCAAGGTGCCGGCCCCCGCAGACATCGCGGTGCGGCTCGGGATCGACGAGGGGGAACTGTGCGTGCGGACCGCGTACGAGTTCCTGGCGGACGGCAGGCCGGTCCAGCTGTCGACGAGTTGGGAGCCGTACGAACTCACCGCCGGCACTCTCGTCGTTCTCCCCGAGGGCGGGCCGCATGCTGGAGCGGGCGTCGTGAACCGTATGGCCGCGATCGGCATCACGGTCAGCCATGCCGTGGAGCAGCCAGAGCCGAGGCAGGCGACCGCCGAGGAGGCATCGCTACTCGGCATCCAGAAAGCTGCCCTTGTCACGCATATTCGGCGGACGTACTACAGCGACGACGGTAGGCCCGTGGAGACAGCGGACATCGTGGTTCCTTCGGCTCACTGCGAGATCGTCTATGAGATCCCGATCAACCGATAGCCGTGCCTAGGGTTCGCCATGTGGCCGACGATGCTCCGTCCTGTCCCGAGTGCAGGCAGCCCCTGAAGTCGGGCGGTCTTGTGCTGGTCAAGAGAGACGACGACGGCCGGAGGACTTGCCGATCTCTATGGCGGTGCGCTGATCGGCACACCTGGTGGCGGTGGGCGGACCGGCCGGAGGGGCCACTGGAAGCCTGCCCACTTCCGCATGTGTTCCGTTGACATCCTGCCCTCGCGTCAGCGGGGCCGGACCTCGGAGCCCTGAGGTGTGCTCAACTCGGCGTGACGGCATCGAGCCATCCGGCGAGCGCGTAGAAGTCGGTGCCACTGAGGCCCTTGGCTGGCTCGACCTGGTGCAGCAGTGAAGGCCCAGGGTGGCTGGCGTCAACCCAGAGGCGGTCTGTGGCGCTGATCTCGTCATCGACCCAGATGAACGGTCGGCCGGCAGCCCACTCGACCATGGGACGAGTCTTCCAGTGGAGACCCCGCGGGGCCCCTTCTGCGTCGGCGTCCGGCCACTCCAGGACCGCCAGCCTCGGCAGGCCGATGCGCGGGGTGATTACTTCGTTCGCCTCTTCCATCCAGGTCGTCGCCCAGACGAGCTGGCAGCCCAGAGCAATGAGGCGCTCCCCGATCCCGGGGTCGAGTCGGGCCAGCAACGGGTTCCCCTGATCGACGGTCGTCGAGGAGGTGGCAGCGACCTCTTTCTGACCGGCCGACGACCCGAACGGGATCAGTGGGCCGTCCACGTCGAGGAAGAGGAGAGGGCGCTCCGATGAGCTGGTCACGGCAGTACCGTAGCCCCGCGCAGCGGGGGAGCGGCACCTTCGGGCTGGGCCGTCCCTGGGCCGTGCGAGGGTGTCCGAGGCCGACCGACGGCGACCGACAGTGACAGGTGGGGTTCGGGGGCCTTCCAGGAAAGGCCAGGTCAGGAGCCCCGCCCGGAACGCGTTTCCACCCAGGCCTAGCGGTACGGCAAGATGGGGTGTATCTGCCCACTGCCAG
The DNA here is from genome assembly GCF_014648995.1 of Streptomyces massasporeus. Taxonomy (GTDB): domain Bacteria; phylum Actinomycetota; class Actinomycetes; order Streptomycetales; family Streptomycetaceae; genus Streptomyces; species Streptomyces massasporeus. Next base: position 404,150 of record NZ_BMSE01000002.1, read on the forward strand.
TTTCAAGCTGCCGGACGGTTTCTCTTGGCTGAGTTCATTTACACCATGCGCAAGGCGCGCAAAGCGCACGGCGACAAGGTGATCCTCGACGACGTGACGACCAGCTTCCTGCCGGGGGCGAAGATCGGCGTCGTCGGCCCGAACGGCGCCGGCAAGTCGACGATCCTGAAAATCATGGCCGGCATCGAGCAGCCGTCCAACGGTGACGCCTTCCTCACGCCCGGTTACACGGTCGGCATCCTGCAGCAGGAGCCCCCGCTGACCGAGGACAAGACCGTCCTGGAGAACGTCCAGGAGGGTGTCTCCGGGATCAAGGGCAAGCTCGACCGGTTCAACGAGATCGCCGAGCAGATGGCGACCGACTACACCGACGAGCTCATGGAGGAGATGGGCAAGCTCCAGGAGGACCTCGACCACGCCAACGCATGGGACCTGGACGCCCAGCTGGAGCAGGCCATGGACGCCCTGGGCTGCCCGCCCGGCGACTGGCCCGTCACCAACCTGTCCGGTGGTGAGCGCCGCCGCGTCGCGCTGTGCAAGCTGCTGCTGGAGCAGCCCGACCTGCTGCTGCTCGACGAGCCCACCAACCACCTCGACGCCGAGTCGGTGAACTGGCTGGAGCAGCACCTCGCCAAGTACCCCGGCACCGTCGTCGCGGTCACCCACGACCGGTACTTCCTCGACAACGTCGCCCAGTGGATCTGCGAGGTCGACCGCGGTCGCCTCTACCCCTACGAGGGCAACTACTCCAAGTACCTGGAGACCAAGGCCGCCCGCCTCAAGGTCGAGGGCCAGAAGGACGCCAAGCGGCAGAAGCGGCTCAAGGAAGAGCTGGAGTGGGTGCGGTCCAACGCCAAGGGGCGGCAGGCCAAGTCCAAGGCGCGTCTGGCCCGCTACGAGGAGATGGCAGCCGAGGCCGACAAGATGCGGAAGCTGGACTTCGAGGAGATCCAGATCCCGCCGGGCCCGCGCCTGGGCAACGTCGTCGTCGAGGTCAACAACCTCAGCAAGGGCTTCGGCGACAAGCTGCTCATCGACGACCTCAGCTTCACGCTGCCGCGCAACGGCATCGTCGGCATCATCGGCCCGAACGGCGCCGGCAAGACCACCCTGTTCAAGATGATCCAGGGCATCGAGGAGCCGGACTCCGGCGCCATCAAGGTCGGCGACACCGTCAAGATCTCCTACGTCGACCAGAGCCGCGAGAACATCGACCCCAAGAAGACCCTGTGGGCCGTTGTCAGCGATGAGCTCGACTACATCAACGTCGGACAGGTCGAGATGCCGTCCCGGGCCTACGTGTCGGCCTTCGGGTTCAAGGGTCCGGACCAGCAGAAGCCGGCGGGCGTGCTCTCCGGTGGTGAGCGCAACCGCCTGAACCTCGCGCTCACCCTCAAGCAGGGCGGCAACCTGCTGCTCCTCGACGAGCCGACCAACGACCTCGACGTCGAGACCCTCTCCAGCCTGGAGAACGCGCTGCTGGAGTTCCCGGGTGCGGCCGTGGTCGTCTCCCACGACCGGTGGTTCCTGGACCGAGTGGCCACGCACATCCTCGCCTACGAGGGCGAGTCCAAGTGGTTCTGGTTCGAGGGCAACTTCGAGTCGTACGAGAAGAACAAGATCGAGCGGCTCGGTCCGGACGCCGCCCGTCCGCACCGCGCCACCTACAAGAAGCTGACCCGGGGCTGATCGATCTTGCGGCACATCTACCGCTGCCCGCTGCGTTGGTCGGACATGGACGCGTACGGCCATGTGAACAACGCGGTCTTCGTGCGCTACCTGGAGGAAGCCCGTATCGACTTCCTCTTCCGGCCGGAGAAGGATTTCCAGCAGGGGTCCGTGGTGGCACGCCATGAGATCGACTACAAGCGGCAGCTCGTCCACCGGCACCGCCCGGTGGACATCGAGCTGTGGATCACCGAGATCAGGGCCGCGTCCTTCACCATCACCTACGAGGTGAAGGACGACGACGTGGTCTATGTACGGGCCTCGACGGTGGTCGTGCCGTTCGACTTCGAGGCACAGCGCCCGCGCCGGATCACCTCGGAGGAACGGGAGTTCCTCCAGGAGTACACGGATGACGACGAGGAGGGGGCCGTCGCCGCATGACGGGCCTGCACCTCGCCGACGAGGGGGAGGCGGCGGATCTCGCGGCCTTCCTCTCCCGGCTGCTCCACTACGACCGTGGGGCTGCCGTGCGTCTTCAGGCCGCCGGCACCGCACTCGCCGTCTTCGGGCGGCCGCCCTCCTTCGAGGTGCTCGCCGTGCGGGCGGTGCGGCTGGCGAAGCCGTACGAGAAGGGGCTGGAGGTCACGCTGGACGTGACCGTGTCCGCCGGTGAGTTCCTGGAGGCGGTGGACGAGAAGGCCGGCACGGCGCTCGTGCCGAGCGCGGTGACCGGGCCGCCGTGGGCGGGGGTGCTGCCGCCCCGCGGGGACTGGCGGTCCGAGCCGGGGCTTCCCGCGCCGGACGCCCTGCGGTCCCTGGTCGCGGCCGTCGTCGCCGAGTTCCGGTCCCGTACACAGGAGTTGCCCGCCGAGCTGCGGACCCGCGCCGAGCTGGACCGGATCGGCGCGGACATCTGGTCCCGCACGGTCGGGGACACCCGGCTGCCCGTCCGGGCCGTGCACGCGGCGCAGTCCCTGGGTTTCCTGCGGCCCGGGGTGCCGCTGGGGCTGCTCTCGTCGGGCGCGTGGCTGAGGCTGCGCACGCCGTACGGGTCCATCGCCGTACGACGTGCCGGGCTCGGGGCGCTGGACGTCAGCGTCCGCTGACCTGGCCCTCGACGGCCGTCAGCCCTCGGTGTTGACCATCGAGGCCGCCGCGTACGTCAGGTACTTCCACAGCGTGTGCTCGTGCTCCTCGGACAGGCCGAGTTCGTCGACGGCGACCCGCATGTGCTTCAGCCACGCGTCGTGCGCCGCACGGTCGACCGCGAAGGGCGCGTGCCGCATCCGCAGCCGCGGGTGGCCGCGGTTGTCGCTGTACGTCGTGGGGCCGCCCCAGTACTGGATGAGGAACAGCACGAGGCGCTCCTCGGCCGGGCCCAGGTCCTCCTCGGGGTACATGGGCCGCAGCAGCGGGTCCTCGGCGACTCCCTCGTAGAAACGGTGGACGAGCCGACGGAAGGTCTCCTCCCCGCCGACCTGCTCGTAGAAGGTCTGCTCCTGAAGCGTGCCGCGCCGAATCTCATTCACGCGATCCATGGTCTCAGACGCCCCGGCATAGGACTCAAGGCCTAGGACCCCGCCCCTCCTGTGAGGACCCTGCCCCTACTGTGGAGACATGGGCGGTTACGCACCCGGCAGGGAGCTCGACGGTCTCGCCGCCGCCGCGCGGGCGGCGCTGGTGCGGCGGATCGAGGCGAGCGGAGCCCTGGACGCCGATCCAGGCTGGCGGGAGGCCTTCGCTACGGTCCCGCGGCACCTCTTCGTTCCGTACTACTACGTCGGTGTCGCCGGCGGCTACGAACGCCGCTGGGGCGAGAGCGCCGCCCCCGAGGCGCGGGAGCGGTGGATGCGGGGCGCCTACGAGGACACCCCGCTGGCCACCCGGCTGCGCGACGGCGAGCTGCTGTCCTCCAGCAGCCAGCCGTCCCTGATGGCGGACATGCTGACCGCGCTGGGCGTCGCGGACGGCCACACGGTCCTGGAGATCGGCGCCGGCACCGGCTACAACGCGGCGCTGCTGGCCCACCGGCTGGGCGACGACAGGGTCACCACCGTCGATCTCGACCCGGAGATCACCGAGGCGGCCCGGCGGCACCTGGCCGCGGCCGGGTACCACCCGGTGGTCGTGACGGGCGACGGTGCCCGGGGCGTGCCGGGGCGCGCGCCGTTCGACCGGATCATCGCCACCTGCGCGCTGGGCGGCGTCCCGCGCGCCTGGGTCGCCCAGACCCGCCCGGGCGGCCGGATCCTCATGCCGCTCGCCACCGGCCTGATCGTGCTCACGGTGACCGGCGCCGGACAGGCCGAGGGGCGGTTCCTGCACACGCCCGCCTACTTCGTGCCGCTGCGCGGCGCGGGCCGGCCCGGCGGCGAGCCGGTCCAGCTGGGCGGGGTGCCGCACCGGGCCCGTGAGGACGACCTGTTCCGGTTCCTGCTGGCCCTGACCCGCGGCAGCATCGACCCGCAGGAGGCGCACGCGCTCTGGGAGCAGGAGGGCAGGCCGCAGCGCGAGCGCTACGGCATCACCGTCAGCGAGGAAAGGGAATGGGCCTGGCTGGACGACCCGGAGGGGCCGTACGCCTGGCCCCTCCCGTCGTGAACGGCCTTCCGTCGCGGCGGCTCAGCCGCGGCGGATCGTGATCGTCGTCCAGGCGCCGACGTGCACCCGGTCGCCGTCCTGCAGCGGTACGGGGACGAATGGCTGGATCGGTTCCTCCGAGCCGTTGACCGTCGTGCCGTTGGTCGAGTTCTGGTCGACGACCGCCCAGCTGCCGTCCGGCTGCTGGACCAGCACCGCGTGCTGGTGCGAGACGCCCGGGTCCTCCGGCGGCGTCGACAGATCGATGTCGGGGGTGTCGCCGGTGGAGTGCCGGCGGCGGCCGATGGTGAGCTGGTTGCCGGTGAGCGTGCGCTGCTGCTCGGGCGAGTACGCGGGCAGGTTCAGACCCGCGGCCTCGGGGCCGGAGCGGTGCATCATCGCCATGAAGTAGTCGCGGTCCGGGCCGATGGTCGCGGTCCACGTGGCGGGTCCCTGCGGCGCCTGCGGCTGCTGGGGGAAGCCACCGGGGCCGGGAGGGGCCTGGGTCGCGCCGGGCTGCGGGTAGCCGTAGCCGCCCTGACCGGGACCGGGACCGGGACCGGGGCCGCCGGGGCCACCGTGGCCGCCCGGGCCCGACGTCGGCGGGGAGATCACCCAGTCGTCGTCACCGCCGCCGAAGGACGGACCGCCCTGCTGCGGAGGCCGCTGGGTCTCCTGCGGGAACCCGGGCGGGGCCGGCGGGCCGGACTGGTGGAAGGCCTGCGGAGCACCGGGACCACCGGGCCCGCCGGGACCACCGGGTCCGGGCGGGGGCGGGACCGGCCGGGAAGGGTCGGCACCGAAGTTGCCAGGGCCGCCGGGACCACCGGGGCCGGGAGGGCCGCCGAAGCCACCAGGGCCACCAGGACCGCCGGGGCCGGGCGAGGTCGGGGCAGGGCCGGGCTGCGGGTAGCCGTAGCCGCCGCCCTGCGGGCCACCGGGGCCGGGGCCACCGGGACCACCCGGGCCGGGGCGGCCCGACGGGTCGCCGCCGAACGGCGGGATCGGCTCGGCCGGGCGGTTCATCTGTGACGGACGGGACCCCTGGTACTCGTAGGAGTCACCGCCGCCGTACGACGGGCCGGGGGGCGGACCGCCCTGCTGGCCCGGTGGCTGGAAACGCACGCCGGGGCCGGGCGGCGGGGCCGCGGGGGTGTACGACGTCGCCGTGTTCGTCAGGAAGTTCCACCGGCACTCCTCGCAGAACGGGGCGCCGCCCTCACGCGGCGTACGGCACTGCGGGCAGAGCTCCGGCTCGGCGTTCGGCACGGCGGACAGGTGCGGCGGGCGTCCGCCGGGCTGGCCCCCGGGGCCCTGGGGGCCGCCTTGGCCGGCGGGGGGCGGGAAGCCGTAGCCGCCGGGCGGCGGCGGGGGAGGAGGCGGAGGCACGGCACCCGCCATGCGGTGACCGCAGACCTCGCACCAGTCGTCGGAACCCGACTGGTGTCCGTTCGGGCAGGTCGGCATGTCGGCGCGTCCCTCCTTCGATCTCTTCCAGGTCACTTCTTGACGCGAACGGTCTTGGTGGAGCGGGTTTCGAGCGTCATCTCGTCAGCCTCCGCGACCTTCGCCTTCAGTCGCACAGTACCGGTCGCGGCGTCGACCACGTCCACCACCTTCGCAAGCAGTTTCGCAGTATCGGCGTTCCCGGAGGCACTCGCGAGCTGAACAGCCCGGCCCAGTTTGGCCGTTGCTCCATCCATATCGCCCGACTTACGAAGATCCAGCCCCTGTTGGATGACTTGTGCCAGTTCGGCCTGCCCGGTGTAGTGGGCGACCTGTGGGTTGATCGACGTCGAGGCGACCATGTCGTCCGTCCACACGGCCCGCACCAGGCCCTGTGCGCCGAGGTTCTGGGCGCTGCCGTCGGGCTGCGGAATGACCAGGGAGATCCGGGCCGCCAGCATCTCCTGCCCGATGTGCGCCACCGGGACCTCGACGCAGACGTGGTAGTCACGGGACTCGTCTCCCCAGGAACCAAGGGGATAGTCGCCGGCGCGCGGGCCCGCCTCGGTGCGCCGGCCGGTCAGCTCCTCGACCGTCGGCGCGACCTGCTTGACGAACTTCACGGTCGTGTCCACCGGGGTCCACAGGCGCAGGGAGACGTCCGCGACCTCCTTGCCCATCGCCGTCTCCATCATCTGCGTGAAGTCGGCGGCGAGCGCGGCCGGATCGGCGACGATGTCGGCGGTGCCGAGCAGGGCCGAGGCGATCCCTGTGACTTCTTTCACTTCCCAGTCAGTGCCCACGCCGCGTGCGTCACACGTGAAACGCCCGGCGCACGCGTCGAGCGCGGCCTTCAGGTCCTGGGGCGACTCGTGCTCGTTGCGGCCGTCGGTGAGCAGGATGCCGTGCCGGATCGCGACATCCGCGGAGGAGAGCAGGCGGTCGGCGAGTTTCAGCCAGGTGCCGATGGCCGTGCCGCCGCCGGCGCTCAGGGAGCGCAGCGCCTGCTTGGCCTGCTCGCGGGTGGTGGCGTCGGCGACCGCGACGCGCCCGCCGCCCGGGTAGACCTCCTTCGCTACGTGCGTCCCGCCGATCACCGCGAAGTGCACGCCGTCGCGCAGGGTGTCGATCGCCGCGGCCGTCGCGTCGCGGGCGTTGCGCATCTTGGTCGGCGGGTAGTCCATCGACCCCGAGCAGTCGACCATGATCGCCACGGCCGCGGACGGGCCCTGGCCGGGCGAGTAGAGGTGGGGCGCGGCGACCGCGCTGCCGACCGTGCCGCCGCCGGTCGCCGTCACCGTGACGATGGCGTTGACCTCGCCGGCGCCCTCCGGCAGGTACTCGTTCTGGTAGACGTCCACCGAGAACTGGGGCACGTTCGACTTCGAGAAATTGGCCATGCCTGCTTCGATCCCCCTCCAAAGCCCCCGCCGCGGCGGGGTGATGACGGTAGGCGGACCGGTCCCCTCCGGTCCGCCGAGGCGTCCCCGTACGTGGCCTCAGGCCGATCCTGCCCCCTGGGGCACGGCCGGGAACGGCACGAGCGCCACTGTTACGTTGTCGTGGCCCCCGCCGTCCAGCGCGTGGCCGAGGAGCACCCGGGCGCTGTGCAGGGGGTGCACGGCGGCGTCGAGGGGGACGACCCGGGCCATTTCCTCGGCCGCCTCCGCGTAGTTCCACAGGCCGTCGGTGCAGACGACCACCACGCCGGGCCGGTCCGGCTTGAACGCGGCGGTGTGCGGTTCCAGTTCGTAGGCGTCCGCGCCGAGCCAGCCGGTGATCGCGTGGGCGCGCTCGTCGGCGTAGGCCTCGGCCTCGTTCATCAGGCCCGCGGCGACCATCTGCGCGGCCCACGAGTCATCCTCGGTGAGCCGGGCGGGGGGAGCGCTGCGGTCGACCGGGACCCAGTAGGCGCGGCTGTCGCCGACCCAGCCGACGATCAGCAGGCCCGACGTCACCACGGCGCCGACGATGGTGCACGCGGGGGCGTTCTGGTGGGGGGCCTGCTCGCGGGCCGTGGCGGGTTCCGCGGCGAGCGAGTTGACGGCGCGCGAGGCGGCGAGGATCGCGTCGTGCATCGCCTGCTGCGGGTGCGTGCCGCGCGGCAGGGCCGCCAGCAGCGTCTCGCCGGCCGCCCTGGACGCCGCGGCGGAGGCGTCGTCGGGGCGGGTCGCGGAGGAGACGCCGTCGCAGACGATCGCGACGGAGGCGGGGGAGCCGTCGGGCAGCGCGGTGGTGCCGATGGCGAACGCGTCCTCGTTGCGGTGGTGGCGCAGGCCGCGGTCGCTGACCGCGGCCACCGGGCCGGACTCCTGCTCCATGTGGTCCCGTTCGCGCGGCTGGGCGTGGCCGCAGTTCTCGCAGTAGCCGTCGTCGTCCACGCGGCCGGCCCGGCAGGCGACGCAGACCTTGCCGCCGGCGCCCGCGGCCTGCGCCGCCGACTCGGCGGACACCCGTGGGTCCGGCGCCTGGAGGAGGTACTCGTCGGGCTGTGTCTGGTAGATCTCCGGCGACGCGGCGGGCCCGTCGGGCTGCGGTGGCCGGTCGAACCGCACGCCCGCGGCCGGCGGGGCGCTCGGCGGCGGGGGTGTCTCCGGCGGCAGCGCTGAGCCGCCCGAGTCGGTGCCCGGCAGGTCCGTCGGCAGGTGCGCCGCCTCCGGGGCGCCCGAGCCGTCGGGCCCGGGGGCGGGCCAGGCCGCGCCGGCGGGTGGCGCCGGCGGGGGCTCGGGGTACGCACCGGCCGGAGCGCCCTGGGCGGGCACCGAGCCGTTCATGGTGATGGTCGGGTTGTCCTCCGGCCGTGCCGGCACGGCGGACAGGTCGTATCCGCACGCGCCGCAGAAACGGTCACCCGACTCGAGGGGTTCCTCGCAGCTCGGACAGGCGGACAACTGGGGCATCTGCGACATCAACTACACCCACGTCCGGGGGCGGTAACGATTGGCACGTTCCACCAGGTCGATCCTCTCCTCGCCGCCCCGCGCCAGCCGGGCCAGCATGCGGTACGAGCGTTCCAGACCGAAACGCAGGCCCCGCTCGTCCAGGCCACTGCCGAGCAGTGTCCGTCCCCCGGCGGCGGGAGGGGCGGAACCCTGGCCCCCGGAGAGTACCCAGTCGAGCGCGCAACCGAGGACTTCGGCCGACAACTGCTCCCGCCGCGCCGGATCCAGACCGTACGCCTCCAGCGCCTCGACCTGCGCCGCGGCGGCTGTCAGATCCTCCAGGAACGGCGCGTCGGAGGCGCTCGCCGTGCGCTGCCGCAGCCGCGCCCGGACCGCCGCCACCCGCGCGGCCGTGTAGTGGATCGAGGACTCCGGGACCGACTCCAGCGTCCGTACGGCACCGCGCCGGTCCCCGGTCGCCAGCTGGACGCGGGCCAGGCCGAACGCGGCGCTCACATAGCTCGGGTCGGTCGACCACACCAGCCGGTAGTACTCGGCGGCGTTGTCCAGCTGCCCCAGCACCTCCGCGCACAGGCCGAGCGCCAGCTTGGGCGCGATCTCGCCCGGGAAGGCGTCGTAGATCGCGTCGAAGGCGAGCGCGGCGCCCTCGTCGTCGCCGGTCACCAGCGCGGCCACGCCCCGGTACCAGACCACCCGCCAGTCGTCGGGCCGCTCACCCTCCAGCGCGACCAGCGCCTGCAGCGCGGCGGCCGGTTCACCGGTCTCCAGCCAGGCCCGGATCTGCCGCAGCCGCGTCTCGATCGACGGGGCGGGGGCGGCTGCCAGGGCCCCGAGCAGTTCCGCGGGGGCGGAGGTCATCAGGCCCGCCAGGAAACCGGCGTTGGGGTCGGTCGGGTCGACGCGCGGGACGGGCAGGGCGAAGGCGGCGGCGAGGGTGTCGACGGGCTTGACGAGGCTCTGCGGGGTCTCGGGCCGCTGCTGCGGCAGGGCGGCAGGAGCACCCGCGCCGGCCCGGGCACGCACCGGCCGCGCTCCCAGGCGGGACACCTCGCCGTCCAGTCGGGGGAACAACTTGGTGTCCGTGACGCGCAGTTCCGGTCCGAACAGTGTGGACAGGGCGGGGCGGGCGCGGCCCGTCTGGAGGGAGACGACCTCCCGCAGGACGCCCGTCAGCTGCTCCGTCATCTCCTGTGCGGAGGCGAACCGGCGCGCCGGGTCGGGATCCGTGGCCCGGACCAGGAGCCGGTAGAACGACTCGTACTGCCGGAACACCTCGATGTGGTCCGGGTCGGGCAGGGAGTCCACGTAGACGTTCGTGTAGCCCTGGAAGTCGAAGGTCATGACGGCGAGGGTGCGGGCGACGGTGTAGAGGTCGCTCGCCACCGACGGGCCCACCTCGGCCACCTCGGGGGCCTGGTAGCCGACCGTGCCGTAGATGGCCGACTCCTCGTCGTCCATCCTGCGCACCGCGCCCATGTCGATCAGCTTGAGCTGGTCCTCGGTCTGGATCGCGTTGTCGACCTTGAAGTCGCAGTACAGCAGGTTCCGGCTGTGCAGGTGCCCGAGCGCCTCCAGCGCCTCGATGCCGTACGCGCAGGCCTGCTCCACCGGCAGCGGGTCGCGCCTGCCCTGGGCGGTGCGGCGGGCGTTGGCGATCTCCTTGAGGGACTTGCCGCCGACGTACTCCATGACGATGTAGCCGTCGAGCGAACCCGTGCGCTGGTCCAGGTGCTCCACGAAGTTGTAGATCCGCACGATGTTGGCGTGCTCGATCTCCGCGAGGAAGCGCCGCTCGGAGATCGCCGCCGCCATCGCGTCCTGGTCGCCCGTGTCCAGCAGGCCCTTGAGGACCACCCAGCGGTCCGAGACCGCCCGGTCGACGGCGAGGTAGATCCAGCCCAGCCCGCCGTGCGCCAGACAGCCGACCACCTCGTACTGGCCGTGCACCACGTCCCCGGCCTTCAGCTTCGGCACGAAGGAGTACGGATGGCCGCACTTGGTGCAGAATCCCTCCGTACGGCCCGGCCGGTCACCGCGCGCCCGGCCCACCTGGGCGCCGCAGTCGGAGCGCGAGCAGAACCGCTTCCGCTCGGGCACCTCGGGGTTGTCCAGGACCATCTCGCGCGGGTCGGGCCGCGGGATCGGCGGCACCTGCACCAGACCGGCGCCCAGCCGGCCCCGGGACCCGGAACCGGCGGTCGAGCCGGAGCTGCGCACCGACACCGAGCGGCCCGTCGACTTGCCCGACAGCGACCGCGACAGGCGCCCCGACACCGACCGCCGGGACTTCGACGACTGGGACGACGTCCGTGAACTGCGGCCGCTGGAGCGGGAACTGCCGCTGCCGGCGGACCCGCGGGAGCCGCCCCTGCCCCCGGCGGTGATGCCGGTGGGAGGCGAACCGACTTCGCCGTCCGCGGCGACGACCGGGGCCAGACCGCAGGTGTCGCAGTACAGTTCGCCGCCGCCCACGTCCTCGTACGTGCCCTCGCACGTCGGGCGCTGGCAGCTGCGCGCAGGCCCGCCCGCCGGCTCGTGCGGTGCCTGACTCATGGACTCCCCCTCGTCGCTCACGCGCCCGGCCCCCTCCGGTCGTCCTCGGGCACACCCTGCCCCGGCACCCGGGGGCCGCCGAACAGCTCCGCCGCCGCGTGCTGGTAGCGCAGCACCGCCTGCTCCGCGGCGCGCAGGTCGCAGGGCGCGCTCCACAGCATGCGGCGCGCCTTCTCGTACCGCTCCACCAGCAGCGCGTCCTCGGCGAAGCCGTGCCGGGCGACCTTCGCCTTGTACGCGTCGAGACGGCCGCGCAGCTCGGCGCGGACCGCCAGCGGGGCGGTGACCGCCGTCAACGACTCACGGGCGCGCAGCAGTTCGTCCTCGGCCTTCTGCTCCAGCGACTCCAGCAGCGGGGACAGCCGGTGCCACTGCGCCTGCCTGCGGTACTCGGCCGCCGCCGCCAGCTGCTCCTGGAGCACGGTCGGCGGCCCGCCGACGACCGGCACCTCCGTCGCCGCGATCTTCGCGAGGACCTCGCCGCGTGCCGTGCGCGCCTCGGCGAGGGTGCGGTCCGCGCGGCTGAGGATGTCCCGCAGCTTCACGATCCGCTTCTCGGCGTCCTGCCGCACGGTCAGGACGGCGTCGATCTCCCGGCGGACCTCCTCCAGGGCGCGCGCCTCGCGGTCGTACACCGTCGTGTCCGGCCGGCCGCCGCCCGGCGCCGAACTGCCCTCCGCTGCCCGCCAGAACGCCAGAGGGTCCGAGACCACCTGCTCGCGCAGCTTCGTCAGTATCCGCGTGATGCGCTCCAGGTCGTCGCCCGCCGGGTGCTCGCCCGGGCGCACGCCCACCGAGTGCGCGAGCCGCCGGGTGCGCTGGAGTTCCGCCGCGAGCAGGTCGATCCGGGCCGGCAGGGCCGACCAGACCGCGTCCGCGGCGACCACCATGTCCAGGCTCTTCGCGTACAGCTCGTTCATACGGTCGACGAGCGTATCGAGCGAGTAGCGCTCGCTGAGCTTCGTCGGACTGCCGTGCAGGGTGGGGGCGTTGGCCGTCGCCGAGGCGCTGCCCGCGACGGTCACCGAGTCGCCGTTCAGCAGCTCCGTCAGCTCCACCAGGTCCTCGCGGCTGGACCAGCGGCGGCGCGAGCGGATGTTGCGGGCGGAGCGCAGCGCGTCGGTGTACGCGTCGAAGTACGTCCACAGCAGCGTGATGGACGCCTCCGTGGACGTCCAGCGCTCCCGGGTGACGCCGGTGAGCTCGGCGCCCTCCAGGAGTCTGCGGCCCGCGTGGTCCTGCAGGGCGAGGAGCGAGGTCTCGATCGCCTCGTGCTCCGCGCCGAGCCGCGCCAGCGCACGGTCCACCTCGTCCCGGTCCATCACCGGCCCGGTGGATCCCGTGACGCCCATCGATCACCTCTCGCTGCGGTCGTGTGTCGCGTGTCGTCTGTCGTCTTCTGATGCGGGTGTTCGCGGGTTCGGCAGGGTGTCAGGTGGTGCGGAGGTACTGCGGTGCCGGTGGTTCCGACTTCTTCGCATCCTTGCCCAGGGTTGCCGACAGCCATTTCTCGTACGACGCCTGCCAGCCGTTCGCGGTGTCCTTGCGGTAGTCCACCAGGATCTGGTTGACCCGGCGTACCAGATCGTCCGCGTCCTTCTTCATCGCCACGCCGTAGTACTCGGCAGTGAAGGCGTCGCCCTTGAGCTGGACCGTCGGGTCCTGTGCCGCCTGGCTCGCCGCGAGGGCGCCGTCGGTGACCACGGCGTCGACCTCGCCGAGCTGGAGCCTCACCAGGCAGTCGAGTTGGTTCGGGACGGTGGTGGAGATGTCCGTGCTCGCGGGGAGCGTGCCGTCGTTCTGGTCCGCCTCCAGCGCGGCGAACGCCGTGGAACCGGCCGCCGTGCAGATCCTGCGGTCCGCGAGCGTGTCGTCGTAGCCCGTGACGGGGGAGGACTTCGGGGCCAGGACCTGCTGGCCCGTCTTGAAGTAGGGCGCGGAGAAGGCGACGTCGGCGATGCGGGCGCAGTTGATCGTCATCGTGCGGACGACCATGTCCACGCGGCCGTCCTGGATCGCCGGGATGCGCTGGTCGGTGGGGATCGCCTTGAACTGGACCGCGTCGGGGTCGCCGAGTATGTCCTTCGCGATGTGGTGCACCAGGTCGATGTCGAAGCCCTCGAGCTCCGCGGTCTTGCCGCTGTTGGGGTTGCGGTAGCCCCAGCGGTAGCTGTTCTGGTCGACGCCGACGACCAGCTTGCGCTTCTCGCCCGTACGGTTCTTGATCGCGCGGATGGTGTCGCCGTCGGCCGAGGAGGGCGACAGCGTCTGCTTCTCGGGGGCCTCGCAGTCCTCTTCCGCTTTGGTCCCGGTGGTGTGGGTGGTCGCGGTGGTGTTCTGGGCGGTCGTGGTGAGCGGCGGCAGGCAGAGGGCCACCAGCGCCACCAGGGCGCAGACGACTGCCATCGCGGTCACTCCGCCCCAGCCCCTGAGTGCGTCTCGCACGGTCGTTCCTCCCTTCGCCCCTGCCCCGTTCATCGGTACTCCGACAGCCTGCGGCCGATGCCCACGACCGCGCCCGCGGCGCCCAGCACCGCGAGTACGGCGACGCCCGCCGGCATGCCCGTCAGCGCGTCGCGGCCGTCGCCCGCCGCGCGCTTGAACTCCGTCTCCTCGTGCGCGAGCGCCGTGCGCAGGTTCTCGTCGACGCTGTCGAAGCACTCGCCGGTCGCGCCCTTCGCGCCGATGACCCTGTCGAGCGCCTGCTGGTAGTTGCCGTTCTCGTCCTGCTCGCGGGCCGCGGTGTGGCGCTTCTTCCACTCCGTCATATTGCCCACGGCGGCGGTGACGGGGCGTTCGCCGGAGGTGTCGTCGGCGAGCTTCTCCGCCGCCGCCAGCTTCACGGCGAGGGCCTTGATGTCCCTGCCGAAGTCGTAGTCGTAGGCGTCGTAGGTCTCTTCGCCGACCTTCTTCGTCTCGGCGCCGCGCGCCACCAGGGTGAGGTTCTCGTTGCCCCTGGCCTTGAGGGAGGCGATGCGTGCGTCGTGCAGGACGTTCAGGGAGCGGACGCCGTGGTCGTAGGAGTCGTTCAGGCCCGCGCGGGCGAGGGTGTGGCCGACGACCAGCCAGAGGAGGACGACCGTCGCCGTGGCGGTGGCGGCCACCAGGCCGTGGTTCAGGACTCTGTTCGTCCGCCGGTAGTTGCGGTGCTGGGCCCAGGCGAGGGCCGCCAGGGCGGCGACGCCGAGGGCGATGGCCGCCCAGGGGTAGGGCGTGGCGTCCGCGTAGTCCGCGCTGAGGCGCTGGTTCTCCTTCGTGTAGAGGTCCTCCGCCGCCGGGAGCATCTGGTGCTGCATCTTCTCGTTGGCGTAGCGGAGGTACGCCCCGCCGACGGGGAAACCCTGGCGGTTGTACGTACGGGCGCGCTCCACCAGGCCCTTGTACTCCGGCAGGAGCTTGTTGAGCTTGGCGATCGTCGCCGTGGACGGGGAGTCCGGTTCGGCGTTGGCGGCGGCGTTGACGAGTTTGTCGGCGGCCGTGCGGATGTCCCGCTCGTAGCGGTCGCGGGTGGTGGCCGACTCCTGGCCGCCGGCCAGGAAGCCGCTGGAGGCGGCGGTGTTGGCGTCCGCGAGGGAGCGGTAGATGTCGGCGGCGTCCGAGCTGAGGGGCTGGCTGCGGGTGAGGACGTCGTCGGCGGCGGCCGCGCGGTCGGTCATCTGCCAGGCGGTGACGGCGCCGAAGGCGACGACGAGGAGGGCCAGCAGGGCGCCGATGATGCGGAGGCGGCCGGGTTCCGTCGTGGCCGCGGAACGGAGCTGGTCGAGGCCCTCGGCGAACGCGGTGCGGCGGGGCGTCGTCGCGGGGGGTGCGGAGGGGGTCGGGGGGCTGCCGGGGGGAGCGGCCGGGGGTGCCGGCTGTGCCGGTACGGCCGGCAGGATGGGCAGCGCGGAGCCCGGTGGTGGTGGGCTGCTCTTCGGCGTGTACGTCACTGTGACCTCCCCCGTGGTCATCCGTCGCCGCAAGTATCGCTGCCGGGACCGACATCCGCACCGGCCTTGCCCCGATCTTGATCGGATCGCAGCGTGGGACACCCCCTGGTCCTTGTTCAGGAACACGTCCGGGGAGGGGGTTCGGTTCCCGTGGGGCCTCGCCTCGGTCCGGCCCGGTCAGTCCTGGCCGGGAGCGCCGACGGCGGCGGGAGGGCAGTCGGTGAGGCGCTCGCGGACCAGGCGGTGCTGGGCGAGACACGTCAGGGCGACGGCGGTCCCGAGAGCCGTCCAGCCGAGGGGCCCGGTGGCGATGGCGGCGGTGACCGCGAGGGGTCCGACGCTGCGCTGGGCGGACTGCGCCATGCCGTGGACCCCCAAGTAGGTGCCCTGTGCCGCGTCGGGGGCGAGGGCCACGGAGAGTTCCCAGGAGATGGTGGCGTGGAGCATCTCCGCGAGGGTGAACAGGACGGCCGCCGCGATCAGGAGGAGCACGGCGCCGAGGGGGCCACCGGTCGCTGAGAGGGCCATGGCCGCTCCCCCGAGTACGAAGGCGGCGGAGAGCGGAAGCAGAAGGGAGCGGGCGGCCGCCGTTGTGGCGCCGAACCGGGCGAGCGGGACCTGCAGGGCCACCACCATCACGTTGTTGAGGACCATCAGCAGGGGTGCGAGGCCGTGTGGAGCATCGCTCGTGTGGGCGATCCACAGGGGCAGGCCGACCTTGAAGACGGCGTCGTCGATGAAGAGGACGGTCTCGGTGACGACATAGGCGAGGTAGGTGCGGTCGCGCCAGGGGCCGGCCGGTCGGGCCGCCGGTACGGCGTCGCCGGAGGTGGCGACCGTCCTGGACGGGGACGGCGGTTCGCCGCAGCGCAGGATGATGAGGGCGCAGGCCAGGAAGGAGAGCGCGTCGCCCACCAGGAGCCACCGGTAGGCGCCGGCGGAGCCTACGGCGAGGGCGCCGGCGGCGGCGAGACCGCCCAGGGCCCACCCGGCGTTGGCGACGGTGCGGTGCAGGGCCTGGTAGCGGACGCGTTCCGTTCCGGCGACGCGGATGGCGTAGATCTTGGTGAGGGTGCTGGAAGCCCGGTCTCCCAGGCTGCCGAGGGCGGAGTAGGCGAGGAGCGGGGCGAAGTGGTCGGTGGTGAGCAGGGCGAGGGACGCCGCGCACCGCATGAGCTGCGTGGCGATCAGGACGCGGGTCAGGGGCATCCGGTCGGCCATACGGCCGGCCAGCGGAGCTCCGGCGATTCCGACGACTCCGGCTGCGGCGGCCAGGGTGCCGATCTCGCCGACGGTGAGGGCGGAGACGTAGGTGAAGTAGAGGACGGAGACGGATGCCCACAGGCCGCTGCCGATGCGGTCGACGAGGGCGGCGGCGATGATTCGGCGTCCGTCCGGGCCGCCGGGTATGCGCTTCGCCCAGGCAGTCGCGCGACGCGTCGAAAGCACTGCTCCCCCTTGCGGTGACGTTATGTACTGATACATAATGTGCAATGTGGCAACACAGTATGGGATCAGTGGGACGACAGCCAAGGGAATTGCCGCGTCCGTCGAACAGGGCGTCGTCGAGGGCGCGTTGGGGCCGGGGGCCGCTCTGCCTCCGGTGCGGCGGCTGGCGGACGAGCTCGGAGTGAGTCCGGGGACGGTCGGCGCGGCCTACAAGGAGCTGCGGCAGCGCGGGATCGTGGTGACGCGCGGCCGGGGCGGCACGGTCGTCGCCTCCGCGCCCGCCGTCGCGTCCCGCAGGCCGCCGAAAGTCCCCGCCGGTCTGCGGGACCTGGCGGGCGGCCACCCGGATCACCGGCTGCTTCCCGGTCACCTGCCGTCGGCGCGGGTCACCCCGGCGGCCCGGTCGCACCGCGCGACGCCCCGGTTGGCGCGGCTGGAGGAGACCGTGCGCGAGTGGCTTCGTCCGGACGGCGTGCCGGTGGACCATGTGACCTTCGCCCACGGGGCGCTGGACCTGATCGCGCGGCTGCTGTCCGTGGAGCTGCGGCCCGGTGACGCCGTCGCCATGGAGGATCCCGGCTACCACCATCTCCTCGACCTGGTCACGGCACTCGGGCTGCGGGCGGTGCCCGTGGCCGTGGACGACGAGGGTGTGCGCCCTGATGCCCTGCGTGCGGCGCTGCGGGTCGGCGTGCGGGCCCTGGTGTGCAGTCCCAGGGCGCAGAATCCGTACGGCGGCTGCTTCTCCGCCGAGCGCAGAACGGCGCTCGTCGACCTGCTCCGGAAGGAGCCGGACGTGCTGGTCGTGGAGAACGACCACGCCTCCGCGGTCGCCGACGCACCCCTGCACACCCTGACGGGCGGGGGGCTGACGCGCTGGGTGCACGTGCGGACGGTGAGCAAGTTCCTGGGGCCCGACCTGCGATGGGCCGCGGCGGCCTGCGACCCGGTCACCCTGGCGCGCCACGACGGGCGGCTGCTGCTGACGTCGGGCTGGGTCAGTCACCTCCTCCAGGAAGCCGTGCACAAGCTCCTGACCGACGACGGCACGAGCGCGCTGGTGAACCGCGCACGGCAGGCGTACACACAACGCCGCGAAGCGCTGATCGAGGAGTTGCGCACACGCGGTATCGCGGGACACGGGGACAGCGGCATGAACGTGTGGGTGCCGGTTCGCGACGAGTCGGCGGTGGTCAACGGACTGCGCACACAGGGCTGGTGGGTCGCGGCGGGGGCCAGGTTCAGGCTGTCGTCCCCTCCGGGGCTGCGGATCTCCACCGCCGGCCTGGAACCGGGCGAGGCCGCGCGGCTGGCCTCGGACTTCACCACGGTGCTCGGTGAGTCCGAGGCCACGTACGGGGGCTGACCGCCCTGCCCGGAGGGGGCGGGCACGGCGCGTGAGCAGCGGACGAAGTCCCGAAAGCCCGCCCGGCTCACACCCCGTAGTGCGCCCGCACTCTCTCCTGCGCGGCCTCCCTCGCCCCGACGTGGTCCAGTCCCAGCAGCGCCGCGCCCAGCACCGGGCGGGACGTCACCACCTGCGGTACCGCCTTCGGCGCGCGATCGGTGAGCAACCGGGCGATGTGGTCGTTCAGTTGGGGGTGCTGTGCGGCCAGGACGCCGCCGCCCAGGAGGACGGGGGTCTCCTCGGAGAGGAGGTCCAGGCGGGTCAGGGCGACGACCGCCATGGCGACCACCTCCTCGGCCTGACGCTGCACGATCGCGAGGGCGGTGGCGTCCCCGCCGGCGGCCGTGGCGAAGAGGACCGGGGTCAGTTCGTGGCGCCGGAGCGGCGGGATGTGCTCCAGGTGCAGTGCCTCGACGAGGGCGTAGACGGAGGGCAGGCCGAAGTGGGCGGGGAGGGCGCGGGACAGGGCGGTGGAGGCGCCTCGGCCGTCCTCCGCCCGGGACGCGTGCCACAGGGCCTCCTCGGACAGGCCCCAGCCGCCTCCCCAGTCGCCCGAGACCCGGCCGAGGGCAGGGAAGCGGGCCGTGCGGCCGTCGGGGCGCATGCCCACGCAGTTGATGCCCGCGCCGCACACGACCGCCACACCCCGGGGCTCGGTGACACCGGCCCGCAGGATCGCGAAGGTGTCGTTGCGGACCGTCACCGTCGCGCCCCGGGCGCGTGCCCGCAGCGCCGCCGCCAACTGTTCCTCCTCGACGGGGAAGTCGGCGTTCGCCAGGCACGCCGAGACGTGGGTGACCGAGGTGAGCCCGGCGGCGGTGAGGGCCCGCGCCAGCGTTGCCGCCAGGTCGTCCATCGCGGTGTCCAGGCCCACGGCCGGGGGACGGAAGCCGCCCCCGCGTGCCGTGGCGAGGACGTCCCCGTCCGCCGTCACGACCGCGACGTCCGTCTTGCTGTTGCCCGCGTCGATGGCGAGGACATGTGCGGTCACGCCCACGTGAGGTGCTCCCGGTTGTGTGCGATCAGCCGGTCGGTGAGCGTCTCGGCGTACGCGTACTGGCCGACGAGGGGATGGGAGAGGAGGGCGCGGAAGACGCGGTCCCTGCCGCCGTGCAGGGCGGCCTGGAGGGCCAGGTCCTCGTAGGCCGTGACGCCGGCCATCAGGCCCGCGTGGAGCGGGTCCACGGGCGGGACGGGGAGCGGGGACGCGCCCTTGGCCCCCACGGCCGCCTGGACCTCGATCACCGCGTCGTCGGGGAGGAACGGCAGCGTGCCCCGGTTGTACGTGTTCACCACCTGGTACGGCGAACCGCCGCCGCCCAGCAGGGCCGCCGCCAGGTCCACCGCCGCCTCCGAATAGAAGGCACCGCCCCGCTTGGCGAGCAGCTCCGGCTTCTCGTCCAGGGCCGGGTCGGCGTACATCGCGAGCAACCGGCGTTCCATCTCCGCGACTTCGGCCGCCCGGGACGGCTTCGTCCCCAGTTCCCGTACGACCTCGTCGTGCGCGTAGTAGTAGCGCAGGTAGTAGGAGGGGATCACGCCCAGCGTGTCGAGCAGGGGGCGGGGCAGGCGGAGGTCGGCCGCGATCGTGTCGCCGTGTTCGCCCAGCAGTTGCGGCAGGACGTCCTCGCCCTCCGGGCCGCCGAGGCGTACGGCCGTCTCCCAGGTGAGGTGGTTGAGGCCGACGTGGTCCAGGTGGATCGCGGAGGCCTCCACGGCCAGCAGGGCGGCGAACTTGCGTTGCAGGCCGATCGCCACGTTGCACAGGCCCACCGCCTTGTGGCCCGCCTGGAGCAGGGCGCGGGTCACGATGCCGACCGGGTTGGTGAAGTCGATGATCCAGGCCCGGGGGTTGGTGCGGCGGACGCGGTCCGCGATGTCCAGGACGACCGGGACCGTGCGCAGGGCCTTCGCCAGGCCGCCGGCGCCGGTGGTCTCCTGGCCCACGCAGCCGCATTCCAGGGGCCAGGTCTCGTCCTGCTGACGGGCCGCCTGTCCGCCGACGCGGAGTTGGAGGAGGACCGCGTCCGCGCCGTCCACCGCCTCGTCGAGGTCGGTCGTCGTGGTGATGCGGCCCGCGTGGTCCTGGCGGGTGAAGATGCGGCGGGCCAGGCCGCCGACGAGGTCGAGACGGTCCTGGTCGGGGTCCATGAGGACCAGTTCCTCGATGGGCAGGGTGTCCCTCAGGCGGGCGAAGCCGTCCACGAGTTCGGGGGTGTAGGTCGAGCCTCCGCCGACCACGGTGAGTTTCATATCGGTCTAACCCTTTACTCCGGTGAGCGTGACACCCTCCACGAACGCCTTCTGCGCGAAGAAGAACACGAGGATCACGGGGGCCATGACCAGCACGGTGGCGGCCATGGTGAGGTTCCAGTCGGTGTGGTGGGCGCCCTTGAACGACTCCAGGCCGTAGGAGAGCGTCCAGGCGCCCGGGTTCTCCGAGGCGTAGATCTGGGGGCCGAAGTAGTCGTTCCACGCGTAGAAGAACTGGAAGAGGGCCACTGCGGCTATGCCCGGCTTGGCCATCGGCAGAACGACCTTCAGCAGTGTGCGCAGGTCGCCGCAGCCGTCCACCTTGGCCGCGTCCACGTACTCGTCGGGGATCGTCGTCAGGAACTGGCGCAGCAGGAAGATCGAGAACGCGTCGCCGAACGCCATGGGGATGATCAGCGGCCAGAGCGAGCCGGACAGGTCGAGCTGCTTCGCCCAGAACAGGTACATCGGGATGATGATCACCTGCGGCGGCAGCATCATCATCGAGATGACCAGCATGAGGGCCAGATTGCGGCCGCGGAAGCGGAACTTGGCCAGGGCGTAGGCCACGGGGATCGAGGAGACGACCGTGAGGACCGTGCCCAGGCCCGCGTAGATCAGGGTGTTCTTCCACCAGGTGAGGAAGCCGGGGGTGTCGAACACCTTGGCGTAGTTGCCCCACTCCCAGGTGTGCGGGATCAGGTCGCGGCTGAGCGCCTGGCTGTCGCTCATGAGGGAGGTGAGGAAGACGAAGACGAACGGGAGTGTGAAGAAGAGGGCCGCCGCGATGCCGAGGGAGTGGATCGCGATCCATTCCAGCAGGGCCCTGCGGTGGGCCGTGCGTTCCGCCGGCGACGGGGGCGTCTTCAGCTCCAGGGGCTGGTCGAGCACCTGCGTCATCGTTCACCTGCCTGGATCAGGCCGCCCCGGCGGCGCATCAGGAGGGCCGTGAAGGCCATGGAGAGGGCGAAGAGGACCAGGGCGACCACACAGGCCGAGCCGTAGTCGAAGCGCTGGAAGCCCAGGTTGTAGACGAGTTGGGGGAGGGTGAGGGTCGACTTGTCGGGGTAGCCGGGCTCGAACTGCGTTCCCGCGCCCTGGATCACGCCCGACGCGACCTTCCCGGCGATCAGCGGCTGTGTGTAGTACTGCATCGTCTGGATCACGCC
This sequence comes from Streptomyces massasporeus, assembly GCF_014648995.1. Lineage (GTDB taxonomy): Bacteria > Actinomycetota > Actinomycetes > Streptomycetales > Streptomycetaceae > Streptomyces > Streptomyces massasporeus. Next base: position 425,508 of record NZ_BMSE01000002.1, read on the forward strand.
GGTGACGACCGCGAACATGACGATCGGCGAGATGTTCGGCAGCGTCACGTAGCGGAAGCGCTGCCACGGGGTCGCACCGTCCAGTTCGGCTGCCTCGTACTGCTCCTTCGGCACGTCGAGCAGGGCGGCCATGAAGATGACCATCAGGTCGCCGATGCCCCACAGGGCCAGCAGGGTGAGGGCCGGCTTGGACCAGGCGGGGTCGTTGAACCAGCCGGGGGCGGGGAGCCCGATCGTCTCCAGCAGGGAGTTGACCGGGCCGGTGCCGGGGTTGAGGAGGAACGCGAAGGCCATCGTGGCCGCCACGGGCGGGGCCAGGTAGGGCAGGTAGAAGAGGGTGCGGAAGACACCCGTGGCCGTCTTGACCTTGGTGATCAGCAGGCCCACGCCCAGGCCGAAGGCGACCCGGAGCGTGACCATGATGACGACGAGCCACAGGGTGTTGCGCAGGGCGGGCCAGAAGAGGGGGTAGTGCTCGAAGACGTACACCCAGTTCTTGGTGCCGCTCCACGTGGGCGGCTTGAAGCCGTCGTAGCGCATGAAGGAGAAGTAGACGGTGGAGATCAGGGGGTAGGCGAAGAAGACCGTGAAGCCGATCAGCCAGGGGGAGAGGAAGGCGAGGGTGCGCAGGGTCGAGCGGCGGTGTTTCGCCCGCAGCGTGTAGGTGCTCATGGGCTACTTCGCCTGCGCGATGTCCGTGTCGATCTGCGCGGCCGTCTTCTTCAGGCCGGCCTCGAGGTCGGTCGCCTTGCCGCTTTCGTAGGCGTAGCCGAACTCCTGGACGGTGGTGAGGTAGACGCCGCCGTTGATCGAGGCGGGGGCGGTGGTGGAGTCCGGGTTCGCGGCGATCTCCAGGAACGTCTTGAAGCGCGGGTCGTACGTCAGCTTCGGGGACTTCAGGGCCGCGAGCGTCGAGGGCACGTTGTGGATGGCGTTGGAGAAGTTCACCACCGCGTCCGTGTCCGTGGTCATGTACTTCACCAGCTCCCAGGCCGCGTTCTGCTTCCTGCTCGTCGCGGCGATGCCGGCGATGGTGCCGGTGATGTAGCCCTTGCCGTACTGGTCGGCCTGGTCGTCGGGGACGGGCAGCGGGGCGACGCCGATGTCGAACTTCGGCTTGGTGTCCAGGGCCATGCCCAGGCGCCACTCGCCGTCGAGCTGCATGGCGACCTGGCCGGTGTGGAAGGGGTGCTTGGGGCCCCATTCGTCGCCGAGCTTGGAGCGGTAGGTCTCCAGCTTGCGGTAGCCGCCGAGCGAGTCGACGAGCTTCTTCTGCACCGTGAAGGCCTGGACGAACGCCGGGTCCTTGCCGACGTTCGACTTGCCGTCCTTGTCGAAGTACGTGGGGGAGAACTGGCCGAGGTAGTGCTCGGTGGTGGTCTCCCAGCCGTGGTAGTTCGGCATGAAGCCGAGCTGCTTGTACGAGTCGCCCTGGGGGATCGTCAGCTTCTTCGCGACGCGCTCGAACTCCGACCAGGTCTTCGGCGGGGCGGTGATGCCGGCCTTCTTGAACGCCGTCTTGTTGTAGTAGAGGCCGTACGCGTCACCCAGCAGCGGGACCGCGCAACGGTTTCCGTCGAACCGGGTGTACTCGTTCATCGCCTTCGGGAAGGTCTTCTCCGGGTCGACGCCGGACTTCTCGAAGAACGGGTTGAGGTCCACCAGGGCGCCCGAGGAACAGAACTTGCCGACGCTGTTCGTGGTGAAGGACGAGATCACGTCCGGGGCCTTGGCGCCGCCGGTGCGCAGGGCCTGGTTCATCTTGTCGTCCGTCATGTTGCCGACGACGTTGACGTGGATGTTGGGGTGCGCCTTCTCGAATCCGGCGACCAGATTCTTGACGGCCTTCACCTCCGACGGCGCGCTCCAGGCGTGCCAGAAGTTGAGGGTCGTCTCCTTGGACGCGTCGTCGCTCGCGCCCGCGTCCGACTGGCCGGTGCAGGCCGTGGCGAGGAGGGCGAGGGTGGCGGAGGCGGCGAGCGCGAACGTCGCTTTTCTGGATGTTCCGGGCATGGCAGAGCTCCCTGAGGCACGGGGGAAGAAGGGAATTACCGGGGAGGGGGGTGGGGTCGGCGTGAGTGGTCCGGCCTGAGTCGGTTCAGGCCGAGTCGGTTCAGCGGGAGGTGTCGAAGACCTCGTCGCGTGTGGTCGCCAGCGCGCTCTCCAGCGCGCCGCGCAGCACGGGGTGTTCACGGACGTCGCCCACGACCAGGCGCGGGCGGGACGCGGCCAGCTCTTCCAGTTCGGCCTGGACGAGGGCGCGCAGCGGCTCGCCGCCCGAGGTGAGGGCCGCGCCGCTCAGCACGACGAGCTCGGGGTCGAGGACCGACACCAGGGAAGCCAGACCGGTGGCCAGCCGGGTCGCGTAGGTCCGCAGGAGCTGCCGGTGGGCGTCGTCGTCCGCCTGCGCCGCCCTGGCCACCAGCTCGGCGGCGGACTCGGCGTACGGGCCCGGCGGGACGTCCTCGATGCCGAGCTCGCGGGCCAGGCGCGGGACGGCCTGGGAGCCGGCCAGCTCCTGGTAGCCGCCGCTGTTGGCCTTGGTGACCTGGCGGACCAGGGGCGTGCCCGGCACCGGCAGGAAGCCGACCTCGCCGGCGCCGCCGGTCCAGCCGCGGTGCAGCCGGCCGCCGAGCACCAGGGCGGCGCCCAGGCCCTCCTGGTTCCACAGCAGCACGAAGTCCGCGTGGCCCCGGGCCGCGCCGAGACGCTGCTCGGCGAGCGCGACCAGGTTGACGTCGTTCTCGTACTCGAACGGCATCGGCAGGGCGGCGGCGAGCTCGTCCAGCAGGGTGGGGGAGTGCCAGCCCGGGAGGTGGGAGGCGTAGCGCAACCGGCCCGTGGTGGGGTCGAAGGCGCCCGGGGTGCCGATGACGAGGCGGTGGATGTCGTCCCGGGCGAGACCGGCCGCCTTCACCGCGCCGTCCAGGGCGTCGGTGACCTGCTGGACGACCGGGGTGCCGGTGCGCCTGCCGGGGGTGGGCAGCTCGTGGCGGCCGACCGTGCGGCCGGTGATGTCGGCGACCGCGGCGAGGATCCGCTGGGGGGTGACGTCGAGTCCGGCGGCGTGACCGGCCGCCGGGTTGACCTCGTAGAGCTGGGCGCTGGGGCCGGGGCGGCCTTCGGTGGTGCCGGTGGCCAGGACGAGTCCCGCCGCCTCCAGACGGGCCAGGAGCTGCGAGGCGGTCGGCTTGGACAGGCCGGTGAGCTTGCCGATCCGGGTGCGGGACAGCGGTCCGTGCTCCAGCAGCAGGTCCAGGGCGGCCCGGTCGTTCATGGCGCGCAGGACGCGCGGGGTGCCCGGCGTGCCGGCGGTTCCTGCCATGCGTGTCCACACCTGCCCTTCGGCTGCTCAGCTTCTCAGTGATCAGGCGGGGAAGTCCATCGGACGACCGTTCACGGGGTGCTTCCGATCACTGTTAGGAAAGTTTCCTATCGGTGGGAGGAAGGTAGGCCGGGCGTGGGGTGGGCGTCAATAGGGGACGGCTTGCCGTTATCCGGACATGCGGCCGGGCGGGCAGCGGACCAGGGGGCGGCGGGTGCGCGGCTGGGTTGGGGCCGGGCGGCCAGTCGGACATGCGGTCGGCGTGCAGGTGAGCTTGCGGCCGGGCGGGCAGCGGACCGTGCGGCCGGGCGCGCGGCCGGAGGCGCGGCCGACGTGCGGGTGGGCGTGCGGCCGGGCGGGCAGTTGGGCATGCGGTCGGTGTGCGGATGGGCTTGCGGCTGGCTGGGGAGCGGCAATGCGGCCGGGCGCGCGTCCGGAGGTGCGGTCGGTGTGCGGGTGGGCTTGCGGCTGGGCCGCCAGTCGGACACGTGGCCGGCGCGCAGTCGGGCGGGTAGTCGCACCGCGCAGCCGGACACGCGTTTGGCGCGCAGCCGGACCGCGCAGCCGGACACGCGGCCCGGCGGCAGCCGAACCGCGTAGCCGAACCGCGTAGCTGGGCCCGCGGCCGGGCCGCCAGTCAGGCACGCAGCCGGGCGGCAGCCGAACCGCGTAGCCGGACACGCGAAGAGGGCGGCGCCCGGCAGGACCGGACGCCGCCCTCTCCCCGAGGTGCTGGGCTACTTCGTGGTGCTCGTCGGCGCGTGCGGCGCGAGCGGGGACGCCGCCGCCGACTGCGGGGACGCGGAGTTCGCGTACACCGACGGTGCCGCCATCCCCGCCGTCGGGTCCGCGGGCTGCTCCTCCAGCGGGGCCGTGGCGCCGCCGACGATCCGGATGTCCGCCGCGTCGAAGGCCCGCTTCACGCGCCAGCGCAGTTCGCGCTCCACGGTGAGGGACTTGCCCGGCATCGTCTTGGCGGTGACGCGCACGACCATGGAGTCCAGCAGCACGCTGTCCAGGCCGAGGACCTCGATCGGGCCCCACAGCAGCTCGTTCCAGGGTTCCTCGGCGCTCATCTTCTCGGCGACCTCGTCCAGGGTGGCCTTCACCTTGTCCAGGTCCTCGCCGGCGTGGACGGTGACGTCGACGTTGGCGGTGGCCCAGCCCTGCGAGAGGTTGCCGATGCGCTTGACCTCGCCGTTGCGGACGTACCAGATCTCGCCGCCGTCGCCGCGCAGCTTGGTCACGCGCAGGCCCACCTCGATCACCTCGCCGGAGGCGACACCCGCGTCGATCGTGTCGCCGACGCCGTACTGGTCCTCGAGGATCATGAAGACGCCGGACAGGAAGTCCGTGACGAGGTTGCGGGCGCCGAAGCCGATCGCCACACCGGCGACACCGGCCGAGGCCAGCAGCGGGGCCAGGTTGATCTGGAAGGTGCCCAGGATCATCAGCGCGGCGGTGCCGATGATCAGGAACGACGCCACCGAGCGCAGCACCGAGCCGATGGCCTGGGAGCGCTGCCGACGGCGTTCGACGTTGACGAGGAGTCCGCCGAGCGCGCTGCCGTCCACGGACTGGACGGTCCGGTTCATGCGGTCTATCAGCTTGGTGATCGCCCGTCGGACGAAGACTCGCAGCACGGCCGCTATCACCACGATGAGCAGCACCCTGAGCCCGATCGCGAGCCACGTCGACCAGTTCTGCTCGACCCAGCCGGCGGCGTTCGTCGCGCTCTCCTGAGCGTCCTGGAGCGAAGGCACTCTCGGGGACTGGGTCTCCGAGGGGGTCGGCGACGGTGACGGGTCGGCGGCCAACAGGACGGAGTCCGCGAGGGACAGGAACACGGCAGGTACCTCCAGGTGCAGCGGTCTGCCCCGGCGCGGTGGTTCTGGGGGGTCAAGGTCACGGCTGGGTCACCGAAGGGGCAGAACCACCACACTAACGGGGCATTGTGTGTGCGCTTGCCGGATGTGTGAAGGAGAGACCGTGCTCACCTGGGCTTGAACAGGCCATGACCCGGGGGATGTATGGGATGTGGTCGAAAACACTCCCAGCCCGTTACGGGGACATGGTGGCGCTTCCACCAGGCATGAGGGGAGACTGGCTACGAATCGTCCCGGCGCGAGCCACGCGCCGCCGGCGTCCAAGGAGGCATCCGTGCCGCATGTCCTGGTCCTCAACGCGTCGTACGAGCCGCTAGGTGTCGTACCGCTCCGCCGCGCGCTCGTCCTCGTCCTCGAGAACAAGGCAGTCTGCCTCGAGGAGTCCGGCGCCTATCTGCACAGCGCGACCGTCACAGTCCCCGCACCCAGCGTGGTCCGGCTCAAGCGATTCGTCCGGGTTCCCTATCGGGGGCCCGTTCCACTGACCCGCCGGGCGCTGTTCGCCCGTGACGGGGGCCGGTGCATGTACTGCGGTGGCGTCGCAACCAGCGTCGACCACGTCATCCCGCGCAGCCGCGGGGGCAAGCACGTCTGGGACAACGTGGTGGCGTCCTGCCGCCGCTGCAACCACGTGAAGGCGGATCGGCACCTGTTCGAGATCGGCTGGCGGCTGCGACACAAACCCGCCCCGCCGTCCGGCCTGGCCTGGCGCATCATCGGGACCGGCCATAGGGATCCGCGCTGGCTGCCGTACTTGCAGCCGTTCGGCGCGGAGGACGCCATGGCCCGGATCGACGGCATTTCCGCCTGACGACGATCCGGGCCTTCGTATTGCCGCGATACCGCCGCCCGGCGGCGGTATCGCCCTGCGCCCGCGCCGGTTACCGGCCCGGGAAACCCCTGCGCCTGCCCGCACGGGCCACCGACTCCCCTGCGCCCGCCCCTGACCGGCCGGCCCCGGGAAACCCCCGTTCCCCCGGGGCCGGCCGGTGATGGGCGGCCCCCACCGGGCCCGCGTCACGCGTAGCGCAGCTCTCCGGGGCGCACCGAGCGGCCCAGCAGCGGCAGTGACGTCGCCACGGCGAGCAGGCAGGCGGCGTAGATCGCGAGGGGCACCAGGGCCGTCACCCAGGGGACCGGGCGATGGGCGAGCAGCGCGTACCAGGTGCCGATGGCCGTCCCGCCCAGGCCCGCGAGCAGCACCGCCGGTGCCAGTGGCAGCGCGGTCTCCAGCAGCAGGGACCGGCCGAGCACCGCGCGCGGCACCCCGGCGGCGGCCTGCGCGGCCAGGCCCCGGCGGCGGGTGGCCAGGGACTCTGCGGTGCCGACGGCGAGGCCGGACAGCGTGATCGCGAGGGCGATCGCGACGGCGGCGCCGGTGAGGTCGACGCCCAGGGTGTAGTAGCCCAGTCTCTCGGTGAGGTTCTCCCTGGAGCGCACCACATCCAGGAAGACCTCCCGGATACCCATGAACCCGGTCCCGACGACCGTCACCAGCAGCACCGCCGCGTGCGTACGGGCCGCCGCCCACGGGTCGTCCCGCAGCCGCTCCGCCGCGATCAGGACCGCCGCCGACCGGGCCCGGCCCGCCAGGAGCCGCCCCATGCCCCTGGCCGCGGCCCCGGAGAGCCATACCGAGCCCGCGCCGACCGCGAGGACCACACCCACCATCGTCAGCGGCAGCCCGATGCTCGGCCGGTTGGAAGCGGCCGAGGACGTGCCGAGCAGGGCGAACAGCGCCGCCGCCCCGACCAGCAGCAGCCCCGCCAGGAACAGCAGCCCCGGCCCCCGTCCGGTGCGCGGCGCGACCCTGCGCACCCAGCCGAGGGGCGAGGCCACCACCCGGCGCAGCGCCAGCGCGCCCGCCGCCGCGCCCAGCAGCGGTACGGCGACGGCGACCAGGGCGATCCCCGCCCAGGTGAGGGCCGTGGGCCGGTCCCACAGGCGCAGCAGGAGCAGCGCGGAGAAGACGGTGGCGACCGCCGAGCCCAGCAGACAGGCGAGCCCGGTCTCCAGCGCGGCGATCCGCCGCACCTGCCAGGGGGTCGCCCCGGCCAGCCGCAGCCCGGCCAGCCGCCGGTCGCGGTGCACCGCCCCGATCCGGGCGCACTGGCCGAGGAATCCGAGCACCGGCACGAGCAGGAGCAGCAGGCCGGCGATCACACCGGACCGCGTGCCGGGCTCGTTCAACAGGCCCGAGGCGACGGGCACGTGGTACCAGCCGCGCAGGGACGCCAGGGCGACGGCCGCCAGGGCGAAGCCGGTCGCGAGCGCGGCGCCCACCGCCGTGAGGGTCACCCGCCACCACTCGCCGCGGTCGGACCCCCGGGTGAGTTCCCAGGCGAGGCGCAGATCGGCCCGGAGTGACGTCACGCCTTCACCCCCAGGGCCGCCACGGCCCCGTCCCGCAGCCGGACTTCGCGGTCCGCGTACGCCGCCACTTGGGCGTCGTGCGTGATCAGCAGGACGGCGGTGCCCGACTCGCGGGCCGTGTGGATCAGGGCCGTCATGACCTGCTCACCCGCCAGCGAGTCCAGGGCGCCCGTCGGCTCGTCGGCGAAGACCACCCTCGGTCCGGTGACCAGCGCCCGGGCCAGTGCGGCCCGTTGTGCCTGGCCGCCGCTCAGCTCGCCCGGCCGCAGGTCCTCCTGGCCTCGCACCCCGAACCGCTCCAGCCACTGACCGGCCCGGGCCCGGGCACCCGCCCGGTCGGTGCCGGCCAGCAGCAGGGGCAGGGCGACGTTGTCCAGGACGGTCAGCTCGGGGATCAGCTGCCCGAACTGGAACACCACGCCGAACTCGGTGCGCCGCAGCTCGCTCAGCCGCTTCTCGGGCAGGCCCTCCAGCCGCCGGCCGTCGTACGTCACCGAGCCCGCGTCCGGGCGGACGATGCCGGCCAGGCAGTGCAGCAGCGTCGACTTCCCGCTGCCGCTCGCGCCGGTCACGGCGAGGATCTCGCCGGTGTGCAGCTCGACCGACGCGCCGCGCAGGGCCGTGGTCCGGCCGTGCGCCTTGGTGAGGCCGCCGGCCGTGAGAAGGGGCACGGGTCTGCTCATGTCGCGTCGACCTCCGCGGTCAGGGTGGTGAGCCGGGCCGCCGTGGTGTTCATCCAGCGGAGATCGGCGTCGAGGTGGTTGAGGGCGTAGTCCGCCGAGAGCACGGTCGCGAGGTCGGCTCCCTTGGCGGCCTTGACCGCCGTGAGCTCCCGCATCCGCCCCATGTGCGCCGCGCGCTGGGCGCTCAGGTAGCCGTCGGGGTCGCCGCCCGAGAGGATCGCGACCACGACCTTGGCGAAGATCTCGTTCGCGACGAACGGCGCGGGCGGGGCGATCTCCCCGGCCCAGCGGGCCAGTTCGCGCGTCCCCTCGTCCGTCGCCCGGTACGTCGTGCGCTCCGGGCCGCCGTCCGAGTCGGTGCCGTCGACCTCGGCGAGGCCGTCCCGCACGAGACGCTGGAGGGTCGTGTAGACCTGCCCGTAGGCCAGCGGGCGGGCCTGCGGGAAGCGTTCGTCATGGCGTCGCTTGAGGTCGTAGCCATGGCTCGGACCCGTCGCGAGCAGGCCCAGCAGGATGTGGCGGGTGCTCATGCGGATCATTATGTACTGAGTACATGTACTGAGTGAATAGTCGACGGTGAAGAAGTTTTCCACCGTGCCTGGGAGTGGTTCAGTCCGAGACGGCGTACGCCTGCGTCGACCACAGCGAATACCCGTACGGGGTGGCCCGCTTGTCGCCCTGGACGCGCACGAACCGCACGTCCTGTTCGTCCATGGGGACGTTCTCCCGTCCGCCCCGGCTGTCCCGGACCACGGCGGCGGTGCGCCAGCGGCGGCCGTCCGGGGAGACCTGGACGCGGTAGGAGGAGGGGTGGGCGTCCTGCCAGTGCAGCGCGACCCGGCCGAGCCGCGCCGGGCGGGCCAGCTCCACCTGCCACCAGGCGCCGTCGTCGACCGGGGACGACCAGCGGGTCTCCGGGTCCCCGTCGTTCGCCGCCGACGCGGGGAAGTCGGGTGTCTCGTCACCCGAGGAACGGGCGGTGCCGGTGCGGGCCAGGTCGGGGCCGCCGGTGGGCGGGACGGCCCGGACGGTGAGCGTGCGGTCCGCTCCCGCGAACCCCAGCCGGACGTCGTACGACCGCATCGGGGCGCCGCGCTCCACGGTCACCTCGACCGGGACCTCCACCGTCGTGCCGCGCCGCACGGTCAGCTCGCCCCTCGGCACCCGGACGCGGACGCCCTCGGGCGCCTCGACGGTCAGCCTGCCGCGGGCGTCGGAGGGGCGCAGCGATCCGAGCCGGGCGGTCAGCCGCTCGGTGCGGCCGGTCTCGACGTCCGCCCGGTCGCGGGGCAGGCCGAGGGAGACGGCGGGCGAGTCGGTGAACCAGGGGATGAGGTGGTGCACGCGGGAGGGCTCGGGACCGGTGACCCGCAGGGCGTCGGCGCGGGTCCCGAGCCGCACCTCGGTCGCCCCGGACCGGTCCAGCCGGCCCGCCTCACGCCAGCCCTGCCCCGGCACGTGCACCTCGACGCCGCCCTCGGTGCCCGGCTCGGTCAGGGCCGTCACGGCGGTGAGCGCCCGGGGCTGCGGGAGGCGCAGGGTGCGGCCGTCGCCGGGGCTGCGGAGCGGCTCGTGGTGGATGCCCGACCACGCGGCGTACGACTTCTGCGCCCGCTGCAGGAAGGGGTCCAGCACGTCCGTGCCGACCTCCACGGGGGCCGACTCCAGCCGGGCCCGCAGCGCGCCGAGCCTGCGGTACGCCGTCCAGGCCGCCGCCGTGTCCCCGGCGCGCTGCGCGTCCAGCATGCCGAGCGCGGCCGTGCCCGCCTCGCCGTAGGCCGCCAGCTGTTCCGACCAGGGGGCGACCTCGGAGCCGAGGCCCGTTCCGGACAGGCGCCGGGGCAGCTCGCGCAGCACGGTGAAGGCCTCGCGCAGCCGCCGCTCGGCGTCCCCGTCGGTGCCCGCGCCGCCCGCCGTGCGGGATGCCCAGTACGCCTCGGTCAGCGGGCGCAGATACGCCGACTCCTCGTCGTCCAGGACCGACGAGGCGTCGTTGCCGGCCAGCGCGGCCAGGGCCTGCTCACGGCGCCGGTCCCCGCCCGCGAGGTCGGCGATCGCGGCCCGCCAGGACTCCCCGGGCCGGTAGGCGCGCGGGTTCCAGGCGTAGTCGGCGGCGGTGAACAGGGGGATGCGGGACGCCTCCGGCTGCTGCATCGCGTTGGCCAGCAGGGCGGCCGAGCCGGTCGCGACGGCCGGATCACGGCCCTGGTAGGGGCCGAGGAAGATGCGGCCGGGGTCGTAGTCGTTGACCGGGTAGTTGTCCATCGTGACCAGCGGATGCCCGAACGCCTCGCGCGCGTCGGCCAGTTCGCCGCCCGTGATGGTGCGCGGCACCACCCCGACGCCCGTCCAGGCCACCTCGACACCCTTGGCCAGCTCGCTCGCCAGCGCCCGGCGGTAGTCGGTCGTGCCGTCCTCGTAGTACTCGGTCGGCATCAGGGACAGACCGGCCGCGCCGGGGTACCGCGCCGCCAGGTGCCGGGCCACACCGTTCGCGACCCGGGCCTGGGCCCGCGCCGCCGCCTCGGGGCCGGAGCCGAACCGGTCGGCGTCCGCCCCGCAGTGCCACTCGCTGTAGCTGACGTCCTGGAACTGGAGCTGGAACGCCCGGAAGCCCAGCGCCCACATCGCGTCCAGCTTGCGCGTCAGCGCCCGCACGTCGTCGTCCGACGCGAAGCACATCGCCTGGCCCGGGGCCACCGCCCAGCCGAGCGAGACGTGGTTGCTCCGCGCCCGCTCGGCCAGCTCCCGGAACCGGGCCCGGGCCTGCGCCGGGTAGGGCTCACGCCAGCGGGCCTGCCGGTAGAGGTCGTCGCCGGGGGCGTACAGGTAGCGGTTCTGCTTGGTGCGCCCCATGAAGTCCAGCTGCGCCAGCCGCTGCCGGTGCGTCCAGGCGGTGCCGTAGAAGCCCTCGGTGATGCCGCGTACGGCGGTGCCGGGCCAGTCGCGGACGACGGCCGACGCGATCGTGCGGTCGGGGCGCAGGAGCTGCCGCAGCGTCTGCACGGCGTGGAAGAGGCCGTCCTCGCCGGTGCCGGTGAGAAAGACGCCGCCCGCGCCCACCGACAGCTCGTATCCCCCGGCGGGCAGGGCGCGGCGGTCGTCCCGGCGGACGGGCTCCGTCCGCGCGTGCACCACCAGGGCGCCCGGCCCGGCCGCGTCCGTGATCCGGCGGGCCCCGGCCTGCCGCAGCAGCTCACGCAGGGCGTCGACCGCGGCGGGGTCCGCCTGCGGGTCGGTGACCAGGGCGACCTCGTCCGGCACGGCGACGGGGGCGCCGTTCGCGCGCAGCGACTGGGGGCGCGGCCAGACGGAGAGGTCCGCTCCGGCGCTGTCGGGGGTCGGTGTCGTCGCGGTCGTGTCGGGTGGAGACGGAGCCGCCATCGCGGCGGGCGGGGCCGCGAGGCTTCCGGCGACGACGGCGACCGCGAGGGCCGCGGCCCGCTTCCCACGCCGCAGTCCCACAGGCCCCCTCCAGATGCGTCCGACCGGCACGACGAGCCCACCACCCGCCCGGTGAGCGTGTCAACGAGAGTGGCCGTTGTGGGTGAAATGCCGGAATCTGGAGTATGTGGAGGGGAGTGGAATGTGAGCAGAAGCACGATGTTGGGCCCGGGGTGTCTGCCTTCGCGTCGACTGGGTAGGGCTGCGATGACCCGTTGAAAGCCGTACCCGACAAGGAGGCCCCCGTGGCTGCGATGACTTTCCTTCCGCTCCCGGCCCAGTCCAAACCCGTGGCGGACCAGTCCGCCGACCTCGACGACCCGCACCATGCCGACCCCCGCTACTGCGTCTTCAGCTCCGAGAGCACCCACACCGAACTGCCGCTGACCAGCGAGCCCCCGCTGCCCGACGCCGAGCCCCTCACCAGTGAGCCGCCGCTCGCCGAAGCCGCCCCCCTGACCAGCGAGCCCCCGGCCTTCGTCCCGGACTACTCGAGGATGTAGATGACCGCACCCCGGCCGGCCGACCCGCCCTCCGAGGACCTGTCACGCCTCGCCGTCCTGCACGGCGTCGCCACTTCCTACAGCCCGTCCCCGGACCGCTCGGTCGCGGCCTCGGCCACCGCGGTCACCCTGACCCTGGCCGCCCTCGGCGTGGACGCGAGCACGCCCGGCGCGATCCGCGCCGCGCTCGCGGCCCGCGAGCGGGAACTGGGCGAACGGCTGCTGCCCCCGACCGTCGTCGGCTGGAGCGGCAGCCCCCCGGCCGCCCTGGCCGCGCTCCCCGAGGGCACCCGGCTGCGGATCGACACCGAGCAGGGCGAGAGTCGCGCCGAGGCCGACGGCCTCCCGCTCGGCGTGCACCGGCTGACCGCCACCACCCCCGACGGCCGCACCGCCACCGCCCACCTGATCGTCGCCCCGCCCCGCCTGCCCACCCCCGCGGGACGCTCCCACGGACTCCTCGTCCAGCTCTACTCCCTGCTGTCCCGCCGCTCCTGGGGCATGGGCGACCTCGGTGACCTCGCCGAGCTGGCCGGCTGGGCAGGGCGGTCGCTCGGCGCCGGATTCGTCCAGGTCAACCCGCTGCACGCCGCCGTGCCCGGAGCCCCCACCGACCCCTCCCCGTACCGTCCCTCCTCGCGCCGCTTCCCCGACCCCGTGCACCTGCGCGTCGAGGACATCCCCGAGGCCGCGTACGTCGACGACCCCGAACGCCTGCGCGCCCTGCTGGAGAGAGCGGGCCGACTGCGCGAAGCGGTGCTGCACAAGGGCGCGTTGATCGACCGGGACGCCGTGTGGGAGCTCAAGCGGGAGGCGCTGGAGCTGCTCGGCGAGGTCCCCCTCGGCCCCGGCCGGCGCGCCGCCTACTGCGACTTCCTCGCCGAGCAGGGCCAGGCCCTGGAGGACCACGCCACCTGGTGCGCCCTCGCCGAGGTGCACGGCTCGGACTGGCACCGCTGGCCGACCGGCCTGCGCGATCCCCGGTCGGCCGAGACGACCCAGGCCCGCAACGGCCTCATGGACCGGGTCGACTTCTGGTCCCGGCTCGCCTGGCTCACCGACACCCAGCTGACCGCCGCGCAGCGCGCCGGGCTCGAGGCCGGGATGCCCGTCGGGATCGTGCACGACCTCGCGGTCGGCGTGCACCCCGGCGGCGCCGACGCCTGGGCGCAGCAGGAGCACTTCGCCTCCGGCATGTCGGTGGGCGCCCCGCCGGACGCCTTCAACGCCCGCGGCCAGGACTGGGGCTTGCCGCCCTGGCGCCCCGACCGCCTCGCCGAGTCCGGTTACGCCCCGTTCCGCGACCTGCTGCGCGCCCTGTTCCGCTCCGCGGGAGCCCTGCGCATCGACCACGTCATGGGCCTGTTCCGCCTCTGGTGGGTCCCGCAGGGCCACCCGCCCACCGAGGGCACCTACGTCCGCTACGACGCCGAGGCCATGCTCGCCGTCCTCGTCCTGGAGGCCTCCCGGGCCGGGGCGCTGGTCATCGGCGAGGACCTCGGCACCGTGGAGCCCGGCGTGCGCGAGGCGCTGCGCGAGCGCGGGGTGCTCGGCACGTCCGTGCTGTGGTTCGAACGCGACTGGGACGGCGACGGCCGCCCCCTGCCCCCCGACGGCTGGCGCGCCGACTGCCTGGCCACCGCCACCACCCACGACCTGCCCTCCACCGCCGCCCGCCTCACCGGCGAGCACGTCGAGCTCCGCGACAGCCTGGGCCTGCTGACCCGGCCCCTGGAGGAGGAGCGCGCCGAGGCCGCTGCCGACGCGGGGGAGTGGCTGTCCCTGCTCTCCCGGCTGGGCCTGCTGCACGGCACGGGCGGCGGCGGTGACACGGCGTCGGAGGAGGCCCAGATCCAGGCCGTCCACCGCTTCCTGCTGCGCACCCCGGCCCGCATGGTCGGTGTCTGGCTGCCGGACGGCGTCGGCGACCGCCGCCCGCAGAACCTCCCGGGGACGTGGGACCAGTACCCGAACTGGCGCCTGCCGATCGCGGACGCGCAGGGACGGCCGGTGACCCTGGAGGACCTGGCGGCCTCACCGCGACTGCACGCCCTGATGGAGGTGCTCAGGGAGGACGGCGCGTGAGGCGGGCGTCCCTTACGGCACCCCGGGCGCGCGTACCCGGTCGGCGTTGGATATTTTGACACCGTGGACAAGAAGAACGCCCTGCGCGCCGGCGCCCTGGCAGCCGGTACGACGCTGATGATGCTGCTCATGTCGTCCCCCGCGAGCGCGCTCAGCCGCGACGACGGTGACGACCCCGGTCAGGGCCTGAGCGTCATCGAGACGCTGGGCCTCTTCGTCGCGGCCCCCATCGTGCTCTACCTGGTCATCCACGGTCTGGTGACGATCGCGGACAAGACGCACAAGAAGAAGGACCCGACCAGCTCCAACATCACCACCAAGGCCGAGGCGAAGAGCGACGTCAAGGCCTGATCAGCGTTCCTCGTCGAGGGCGCCGTCGCGATGACCGCGGCGGCGCCCTCGACGTGTCAGGGCCTGTCCGTCCCCGCCAGCAGGTCCCGTAGCAGCTCGGCGAGCTGCCCGGCCCGCTGCGCGCCCAGGGCGGAGAGCGCCTCCGTCTGCACCGCCAGCCCCGCGCCGACGGCCTCGTCGACCAGGGCGCGGCCCTCGTCGGTGAGCGTGACGTGCAGCCCGCGCCGATCGTGCGGATCGGGGGAGCGGCGCAGCAGGCCCGCCCGCTCCAGCTTGTCCAGGCGCCCCGTCATGCCGCCGGTGGTGAGCATCAGCGTCGCGGAGAGCTGCCGGGGCGAGAGCGTGTAGGGCTCGCCGGAGCGGCGCAGGGTCGCCAGGACGTCGAACTCGCCGCGGGAGATCCCGAACGTCGCGTACGCCTGCCCCACCCGCTCCCCGATCGCGTGGGAGAGCCGGTTGATCCGGCCGAAGACCTCCATGGCGGCGGTGTCGAGGTCGGGCCGGACCGTCGCCCACTGGTCGATGATCGCGTCGACGGGGTCCTTGCGCTGCTGCGGGCGTTCGCTCATGGCACGAGTATCGGCCGAGGCTCGGTCACCCGCAAGAAAGTAGCTTGACTGAAAGTTGCTTAGCGGTAAGCTACTTTCTGCTGACCTACTCCGAAGGGTGTCTCCCATGGCCCTCTCCCGCCCGGCCCTCATCACCCTCACCGCCCTCGCGCCCGTCTCCTGGGGCACGACCTACGCGGTCACCACCGAGTTCCTCCCGCCCGACCGCCCCCTGTTCACCGCCCTCGTGCGCGCCCTGCCCGCCGGTCTGCTGCTGCTCGCCCTCGCCCGGGTGCTGCCGCGCGGTGCCTGGTGGTGGAAGGCGGCGGTGCTCGGCGCGCTGAACATCGGCGCCTTCTTCCCGCTGCTGTTCCTCTCCGCTTACCGGCTGCCCGGCGGTCTGGCGGCGGTCGTCGGCTCCGCCGGTCCGCTGTTCGTGGCCGGCCTCTCGGCGCTGCTGCTCGGGCAGCGGCCGTCGGCGCGCACGCTGGTGACCGGGGCCGTGGCCGCGTTCGGCGTCAGCCTCGTCGTCCTGCGGGCGGCCGGGGCGCTGGACACGCTCGGCCTGCTGGCGGCCGTGGCCTCCACGGCCTCCATGTCGACCGGCACCGTGCTCACCCAGCGCTGGGGCCGCCCCGAGGGGGTCGGGCCGCTGGCGCTGACCGGCTGGCAGCTCACCGCGGGCGGCCTGCTCATCGCGCCGCTCGCCTTCCTGATCGAGGGCGCCCCGCCTGCGCTGGACGGCCGGGCGGTCGGCGGTTACCTCTACCTCGCCGTCGCGAACACGGCGGTCGCGTACTGGCTGTGGTTCCGCGGCATCGGCCGTATGACCGCCACCCAGGTCACCTTCCTCGGACCGCTCTCCCCGCTGACCGCCGCCGTCGTCGGCTGGGCGGCGCTCGGGCAGGCGCTGACGCCGGTGCAACTGGTCGGCATGGGGCTGGCGTTCGGGGCGACGGTGGCGGGGCAGTTCGTCACCCGGCCGTCGCGAACCGTCGGCGTCACCGGGAGGAACGTCCACACCGGGGCGACGGACGTGCGGGAGGCGGCGCTACGGCGATAGGTGCGGTCACGCCCGCGGCGGGCGGGGGATAGACAAAGGGGCGTCCGGCACAGACCGGACGCCCCTTCGGGGTGTTGCAGAGCGTCGGGATTACTCCCCGGCGGCCGCCGCGTCCGCCCGCTGGGCCCGCAGGGCGCGCTCCACACCCGCGCGGGACTCCGAGACCAGGCGCCGCAGGGCCGCGGTCGGCTCGGCGGAGGTCAGCCAGGCGTCCGTCCGGTCCAGGGTCTCCTGGGAGACCTGCACGGTCGGGTAGAGACCGACGGCGATCTGCTGGGCCATCTCGTGGGAGCGGGACTCCCAGATGTCCTTGACCACCTCGAAGTACCGCTCCGCGTACGGGGCGAGCACCTCGCGCTGGTCGGTCTGGACGAAGCCGGCGATGACCGCCTCCTGCACGGCGTTCGGCAGCTTGTCGGAGTCGACGACCGACTCCCACGCCTCCGCCTTGGCCTCCGCCGTCGGACGGGCCGCGCGGGCCGTGGTCGCGTGACGCTCGCCCGCGGCCGTACGGTCACGCTCGTACTCGCCCGCGATCTCCGCCTCGTCGAACCGGCCGACCGCGGCGAGCCGCTGCACGAACGCCCACCGCAGCTCCGTGTCGACGGCCAGGCCCTCGATCGTCTGCGAGCCGTCCAGCAGCGCCTCCAGCAGATCGAGCTGCTCCGGCGTGCGGGCCGTCGCCGCGAAGGCGCGCGCCCACGCCAGCTGGTGGTCGCTGCCCGGGGCCGCCGCCCGCAGGTGCGCCAGGGTCGCGTCGGTCCAGCGGGCCAGCAGCGCCTCGCGGGCGGCCGGGTCGGCGTACAGGTCGATCGCCAGCTTCACCTGCCGCTGGAGCGACTGCACCACACCGATGTCCGACTCCTTGCCGATGCCGGACAGCACCAGCGACAGGTAGTCGCGGGCCGCCAGCTCGGCGTCGCGCGTCATGTCCCAGGCCGACGCCCAGCACAGGGCGCGCGGCAGGGAGGACTCGAAGTCGCCGAGGTGCTCCGTGACGAAGGCCAGCGACTGCTCGTCCAGGCGGACCTTCGCGTACGACAGGTCGTCGTCGTTGAGCAGGATCACGGCCGGGCGGTGCTGCCCCACGAGCTGCGGCACGGCGGTCAGCCCGCCGTCCACGTCCAGCTCGACGCGCTCCCGGCGGACCAGCTTGCCGCTCGCCTCGTCGAGGTCGTACAGGCCGACGGCGATCCGGTGCGGGCGCAGCGTCGGCTCGCCCTTGGCGCCGGCGGGCAGAGCCGGGGCCTCCTGGCGGATGGCGAAGGACGTGACGACGCCGTCGGAGTCCGTCTCGATCTCCGGGCGCAGCACGTTGATGCCGGCCGTCTCCAGCCAGGCCTTCGACCACGACTTCAGATCACGCCCCGAGGTCTCCTCCAGGGCGCCCAGCAGGTCCGACAGGCGCGTGTTGCCGAACGCGTGCGCCTTGAAGTACGCCTGCACGCCCCGGAAGAACTCGTCCTCGCCGACGTACGCGACGAGCTGCTTGAGCACGCTCGCGCCCTTGGCGTACGTGATGCCGTCGAAGTTGACGAGCACGTCGTCGAGGTCGTTGATCTCGGCCATGATCGGGTGCGTCGACGGCAGCTGGTCCTGGCGGTATGCCCACGTCTTCATGGAGTTGGCGAACGTGGTCCAGGAGTGCGGCCAGCGCGACTCGGGGTGGGCCGCCTGGCAGGCGATGGACGTGTACGTGGCGAACGACTCGTTCAGCCACAGGTCGTTCCACCACTCCATGGTCACGAGGTCGCCGAACCACATGTGGGCCAGCTCGTGCAGGATGGTCTCCGCGCGCACCTCGTACGCCGCGTCCGTCACCTTCGAGCGGAACACGTACTGGTCACGGATGGTCACCGCGCCCGCGTTCTCCATCGCGCCCGCGTTGAACTCCGGCACGAACAGCTGGTCGTACTTCTCGAACGGGTACGCGTAGTCGAACTTCTCCTGGAACCAGTCGAAGCCCTGCCGGGTCACCTCGAAGATGGCGTCCGAGTCGAGGTACTCGGCGAGGGAGGGCCGGCAGTAGATGCCGAGCGGGACGGACTGGCCGTCCTTCTCGTACACGCTGTGCACCGAGTGGTACGGGCCGACGATCAGCGCCGTGATGTACGTCGAGATGCGCGGCGTCGGCTCGAAGACCCAGACGTTGTCCTGGGGTTCGGGCGTCGGGGAGTTGGAGATGACCGTCCAGCCCTCGGGCGCCGTCACGGTGAACTGGAAGGTCGCCTTGAGGTCCGGCTGCTCGAAGCTCGCGAACACCCGGCGGGCGTCCGGGACCTCGAACTGGGTGTAGAGGTAGGCCTGGTCGTCGACCGGGTCGACGAAGCGGTGCAGGCCCTCGCCGGTGTTGGTGTACGCGCAGTCGGCGACGACCCGGAGGATGTTGCGGCCCCGGAGCAGGCCGGGCAGGGCGATCCGGGAGTCCGCGAAGACCTCGGCCGGGTCGAGGGAGTCCCCGTTCAGGGTCACCTCGTGCACGGCCGGCGCCACCAGGTCGATGAACGACTCCGCGCCGTTCTCGGCCGTCACGTCGAAGCGCACCGTGGTCACGGACCGGTAGGTGCCGCCCTCCTGCGCGCCCGAGAGATCGAGTTCGATCTCGTACGACTCGACGGCGAGCAGCTGCGCCCGCCGCTGCGCCTCTTCGCGGGTCAGGTTTGTGCCAGGCACGCGGTCATCTCCTCGTTATGGGTGGGTTGCGCCATCTTTCCACGGCGGCTCGGCGTCATGCGACGACCCGGGCGACTCCTAGGGATACCCCTCGGCAGGTGAGGGCCCGGGCGAACGCGCGCACCGCCGCCGACTCCCCCTCCCGGTGCCGGACCAGGCCGAGCGCCGAGTCGGGCACGCCCTCCACCGGCACGAACGCCACGTCCTCGCGCCGGTGGTACGCGGCCGTGGGACGGCACAGCAGCACCCCCGCGCGCCCGGCGGCGACCTGGGGCAGCCCCTCCTGGAGGGTGCTCACCGCCGGGCCGGGCACGGCGGACGGGGCGTGGGCCGCCCGCCAGTACGCGGGAGCCGGGGGCGCGGCCGTCACGAGTGGGGCCCCGGCCACCTCCGCGGCCGTCACGGCCGTACGGGAGGCGAAGGGATGGTCCAAGGCGACCGCGACCGTCTGGGGGCGCCGTGAGAACACCGGGCCGAGCACCAGGTCTCGCGCTGGGCGTTCACGGGCGGCCGCACGGCGGACGGGCTGGGCCCCGCGGCGGTACTGGGCATGGGCGGCGCGCTGGCCCTGCCGGCGGTGCCGGCCGCGCTGAGCGGGAACGCGACGTCCGGATCCCGCCGGTGAGCGGGTCTCGCACGAGCGAGGCTGATGAGTATGACGACGACCACGTACACCGCACGCCCCATCGCCCCGCGGGCCCTGAAGGAACTGCGCGCGACGGACGACGCGGGCCGCCGGACCGACGGCTTCACCGACACCGAGGGCGGCAGCCCACTGCGCTGCTGCCTGCGCCACAGCGAGCCGGGCGAACGCCTCGCCCTGGTCTCGTACGCTCCGCTCCGCCGCTGGGCCGCCGAAACGGGCGCCACTCCCGGCCCCTACGACGAACAGGGCCCGGTCTTCATCCACGCCGACGCGTGCGCGGGCCCGGCCGGCGACACCCTCCCCTTCACCGGCTCCCACCGCACGGTCCGCCGCTACTCGGCCGAGGGACGGATCCTGGGCGGCCGGCTGGTCGGGGAACCGGGTGGGTTCCGGCAGGCCCTCCGGGAAGCGTTCGACGACCCGGCCGTGGCACTGGTCCACGTCCGGGCCGTCGAGTACGGCTGCTTCCTCTACGAGGTGCGCAGGGGCTGAGGGGGGACTAGCCCTTCAGCTCCGCCGCCACCAGCTCCGCGATCTGGATCGCGTTCAGGGCCGCGCCCTTGCGGAGGTTGTCGTTGGAGACGAAGAGGGCCAGGCCGTTGTCCACCGTCTCGTCGCGGCGGATGCGGCCGACGTAGGACGGGTCCTTGCCGGCGGCCTGGAGGGGGGTGGGGATGTCGGTGACGACGACGCCCGGGGCGTCCGCCAGCAGCTCCGTCGCGCGCGCGGGGCTGATCGGCCGGGCGAAGCGGGCGTTGACCTGGAGGGAGTGGCCGGAGAAGACCGGGACGCGCACGCAGGTGCCGGAGACCTTCAGCTCGGGGATCTCCAGGATCTTGCGGGACTCGTTGCGGAGCTTCTGCTCCTCGTCGGTCTCGTTCAGGCCGTCGTCGACGATGTTGCCCGCGAGCGGCAGCACGTTGAAGGCGATGGGGCGCTTGTAGACGCCCGGCTCGGGGAAGTCGACCGCCTCACCGTCGTGGGTGAGCTTCTCGGCGTCGGCGACGACCTTCTGCGTCTGGCCGTGCAGCTCGGCGACGCCCGCGAGACCGGAGCCGGAGACCGCCTGGTACGTGGCGACGACCAGGGCTTCCAGGCCCGCCTCGTCGTGCAGCGGACGCAGGACCGGCATCGCGGCCATGGTCGTGCAGTTCGGGTTCGCGATGATGCCCTTGGGGCGGTCCTTGATCGCGTGCGGGTTGACCTCGGAGACGACCAGGGGCACCTCGGGGTGCTTGCGCCACGCGGAGGAGTTGTCGATCACGACGGCGCCCTGGGAGGCGACCTTCTCGGCCAGCGCCTTGGACGTGGCACCGCCCGCGGAGAACAGGACGATGTCCAGGCCGGTGTAGTCGGCGGTCGCCGCGTCCTCCACCGTCACGCCGTCCAGCTGCGACCCGGCGGAGCGGGCCGAGGCGAACAGGCGCAGCTCGGTGACCGGGAAGTTCCGCTCCTTGAGGATCCTGCGCATGACCGTGCCCACCTGTCCGGTGGCTCCGACGATTCCGACCCTCACGGTGACTCCCTCTCCTGCGTCTCTTCACGTACTCGTTGCTTGGCCGAGGCTTTTCCATCATGCGGCCGACCACGGCCCGCCTGTCCACTTCTTTCCCCGGTCTGCCCGGAGAGTGGGACGGACTGTCCCGCTCCATGGTTGCGGACCTGCGGTGTCGACCCCGCTGAGCTGGAGGAATTCGTCCGGCAGGGGTCGTGCGCCGCAAGCTCGCCTGCCCATACCGATCCCGGCCACACGGAAGTGTGATGTACGCCTCTGCCGTCCCGGCGGAACTCGCCGCGCGGTGAGCGAACGTTCCGGGACGTGCCGGCGTCGTAGGAGAAACGACGTGAGGGGGGTGGCTTGTGCTGTTGCGCGGAAGGCCACGGCGCGGCCGGGAGGCGCACGCGGCGACCGGCGACGACCCGGGGGGCGGGGCCGATCCGCTGGACGCGGCACAGGAGCGCCGGGTGCGGGCGGTGCTCGCGCTCGGCGGGGTGCCGCAGGCGGACCTGCCGGACGGGGTGCAGCAGGTCCGCCTGCGGCTGCTGGAGCGGGCCGCCAGCGGCCGGGAGGCGCCGCGGGACGTCTCGGCGTGGGCGGCGGTCGTCGCCTCCAACCTCGCCATGGACTGGCACCGGGCCAAGCGCCGCCAGGAGCGGCTCGGGGAGCGGCTGGCCGCCCTGCGCCAGCCGGCGGAGCATCCCTCCGGCGAGGACAGCAGCGTGCTGTCCGTCGCCGTCGCCCAGGGCCTGGACGAGCTGCCCGACGCCCAGCGGCAGGTCGTCGTCCTGCGCTTCTACGCCGATCTGCCGGTCCGGTCCATCGCCGAGCAGCTCGGCGTCCCGGAGGGCACGGTCAAGAGCCGGCTGCACACGGCCGTACGGGCCCTGCGTGCCCGCCTGCACGAGGACGAGGTGGTGTGACGTGACCGCCGGGCACGACAAGGACGGGCACGACGAGGCGGCGCTGATGGCGGTGATCACCGGCGAGGCGCCCGGGGACGACGCCCTCGCGGACGACGCCTTCATGACGGCGTACCGGTCGGCGACCGACGACGTGGCACTGCTGCGCGAGCACCTGGGCCTCATCGGCCGGGCGCTCACCGATCCCGGGCGAGCCGCCGGTCCGGAGCGGGCCGCCGATCCCGAGCGGGCCGCCGCCCCCGAGCCGGGGGGAGGAGGCGCCGGCGCCTCCGTGACCCCGCTGACCACGCACCGCACCCGCACCCGCACCCGCTCCCGCCGGCCCCTGGCCGTGGCCATGAAGGGGCTCGTCGCGGCCGTCGGGGCCAGTCTCGTGATCGGCATGGGCTGGCTCGTCGTCCAGAGCGACGGCATGAGCGCCGGAGACGATCAGGGCGGGTCGGCCGCCGCCGACAGTTCCGCCGGCCGGCCGCAGGCCGGTGAGGACGCCAAGCTCGGTCCCGCCGGGTACCTCGCCTGCGCCCGGATCGTCGTCGAGGGCACGGTCGCCGGGATCGAGCCCCTCCCCGGCACCGGTCAGGACCGGATCACCCTCGACGTCGCGCGCTACTACAAGCCCGACAAGGGCGGCAAGCGGATCACCTTCCCCATGGAGACCGGCGTCGAGCCCCGGCTCCGGGCCGGTGACCACGTCCTCGTCGGGATCCCGGGCGGGCAGGCCGAGCCGGACATGTGGACCACGGGGGAGAAGGAGATCGCCCGCGACCGGGCGTGGATCATCGAGGAACTGCCCGCCTCGCGCACCATCCCGTGCCCGTAGCGGAGCGCACCTTCCCGTGCCCGGGCAGCGGAAAGGGCGGGCGCCCTCACGGACGCCCGCCCCACCGTTGCCGCGGTACCGCTACCGACGTCATTCGCAGTGCTCCGGCCTTCAGGGCGGAGGTGAAGCGAATCTCGTGGCCGCGACGCGCAGCATCGCGGTGTCTTTCCGGCGGAGCCGAACCCTGCTTGTGACGGTGACGGATCGTTCGCATGTTCCCGGTGACGGCGTGGGTTCGACTTGCCTAGTGTGATCGTCATGCAGCTCCGGTACGCCTTCAGGCTGTACCCCGACGCCGCTCAGCAGGCCGCGCTGGCCAGGGCGTTCGGGTGCGCCCGCGTCGTGTTCAACGACGCCGTGCATGCCCGCGAGGACGCCCGTAAGGCCGGACAGCCGTTCCCGACAGCCGGTCAGCTGTCCCGGAAGCTGATCACTGAGGCGAAACGGACAGCCGAGCGGTCCTGGCTCGGCGAGGTTTGCGCGGTGGTGCTTCAGCAGTCTCTGCGGGACGCCGACAAGGCGTACCGCAACTTCTTCGCTTCGCTCAAGGGCACGCGTAAGGGACCGAAGGTGGGAGCACCACGGTTGAAGTCCCGTAAGGACACGCGGCAGTCGATCCGGTTCACCGCCAACGCCCGCTGGAGCATCTCCGACAGTGGCCGCCTGAGCCTGCCGAAGATCGGCGCGGTGAAGGCGAAGTGGTCCCGCACGCTGCCCGCCACCCCCACCTCCGTTACCGTCATCAAGGACGCGGCCGGCAGATTCTTCGCCTCCTTCGTCATCGAGACCGACCCCGCCGCCGACCAGGCCCGGATGCCCGAGACCGACCGCATCATCGGCATCGATCTTGGCCTTACCCACTTCGCGGTCCTGTCCGATGGCACGAAGATCGACTCCCCGCGCTTCCTGCGGCGCGCGGAGAAGAAGCTGAAGAAGACCCAGCGCGAGCTGTCCCGCAAGCAGAAGGGATCAAGGAACCGGGCCAAGGCCCGTCTGAAGGTCGCCCGCGCCCACGCCGAAGTCGGCGACGCACGCCGTGAGTTCCACCACCAGCTCTCCACAAAGCTGATCACCGAGAACCAAGGGATCGCCGTGGAGGATTTGTCGGTGGCGGGACTGGCCCGCACGAGGCTGGCCAAGTCCGTTCATGACGCGGGCTGGTCGTCGTTCGTGAATATGCTGGAGTACAAGGCCGCCCGGTACGGCCGCACCCTGGTGAAGATCGGCCGGTTCACACCGACCTCCCAGACTTGCTCCACCTGCGGCGCCGTGGACGGACCCAAACCCCTGGGAGTGCGGGAGTGGACCTGTACCGCCTGCGGCACCGTCCACGACCGGGACACCAACGCCGCGATCAACATCAAGACGGCCGCCGGACTGGCGGTATCGGCCTGCGGAGCGCCGGTAAGACCGGGAGCGATCCCGGCACAGCGCGAAGAAACAGGAAGCCATGGACTCCCCGCCGGCAACCGTGCCGCTTAGCGACACAGCAACCGGCGGAGAGGGCCAGAATCCTCAGGCTTCAGCCCGAGGTGCAAGTCAAGGCAGAACCTTCTCGATCTTCACGCTGCCCACGCCCGCGACCGTGCCGCGCGCGTTGACCAGCTGGACCTGGCCGAAGAACTCACGCCCCTCGGGAGCGGCCGCCGCGGCGGTGACGCTGCCCGAGACCGTGGCGGAGTCGCCCGTGCCGAGCTTCACCGGAGCCGACCCGTCGACGCTGACGCTGCCGAGGGAGGGGGAGAAGAACACGTCCTGGTAGTCGTACTCCGTGGTGCCGGCAGGCACCGAGTAGCCGACGACCTCGATCGAGTACTTCCCGGCGGCCGGGGCGGGAATGGAGACCGACTCCTCCGAGTCGCCGTCGGCGGAGCTGCCGACCTGTGTGCCCGACGCGTCGTACACGGCGAGGTCCAGGTCCGCGGCGTTGTCCGAGACACCGCCGATGGCGACGTCCAGCGACTTGGCGCCCGCGGGCACCTCGACCGTCGTGGTCTGCGTCTCGCCCTGCTTGATCGAGGGGCGGGCCACCTTGGCCGAGCCGAGCGGGCCGCCGACCAGCTTGCCGTCGAGCGCGGCGAAGCCGTTCTTCACCTTCCAGGAGGCGGCGGCGGGGGTGCCGACCTTCGCCTCGGGCACGGTCACGGTCTCCGGGTCGAAGGCCGCGCCGAGCACGGCGACGTCCAGCTTGTACGGGTTGTCCAGCAGCGGCGACGTGCGGCGCGACTCGACCTCGATCTCCCAGACGCCGGCCTGCGGGTCGGCGTAGGAACGCAGGTCCGGACGGCAGGTGTTGGCCGGGTTGCTGTAGTTCGGGTAGCAGTTGATCGTCGACGTCGGGTCCGACGGCACACCGTACGGGTGGATCGAGATGAACCGGGTCTGGCTCTTGTCCTTCAGCCCGCTCATCGCGACCTCGAGGGTCTTCGCGCCCTCGGGGACGGTGACGAAGTAGTGCTGGGTGCTGTTGCGCTGCACCGAGCTCTTCGCGGAGAACGTGTACTTCAGCGGCGCGGCGACCACGACCGTGCTGAGGACCTGGCGGTCGATGCCCTCGGTCTTCGGGTCGTCGACCTCCAGGATCGCGCTCTTGAGGCCCGCGGACTTCGGCGCGGCCTGGACCTTGACGGTCACCGGCTGGTTCAGCGGCAGCTTCACCTCGTCGGAGCCGACGATGCGGAACGTGCCGCCCGCGTTGTTCTCGAAGTGCAGCTCGTGCCGGATCGCCTTGTCGGCGCCGGACGTACGGGTCAGGGTGATCTCGTACGTCTTCTTCTGGCCGGCCTTCAGGCCGCCCTCACGGTCGTAGAGGCCCGTGCCGAAGCCCGGGGTCTTCAGGAACTGGTCGATCGCGGTGTCGACCGGCGCCTTGACCGTGTAGGTGTGGGCGGTGGCGTCGTCGCGGATGGCGTCCCAGGCGTCGGGGATGTTCATCAGGCCCGCGCCCTCCTCGTACGCCTGCACACCCTTGATGTGGTCGGCGGTGGAGGTGAGAGCCGTGCGCAGGGTCGCCGGCGTGAGGTCGATCTTCTTCTGCTTGGCGGCCGAGATGAGCAGCGCCGAGGCGCCGGTGGCCTGCGGGGAGGCCATCGAGGTGCCCTGGAGCATCGAGTAGCCGGCCGGCAGGGTGTAGCCCGCCTCCGCGACCGGGCCGCCCGGCAGCCAGGTCTGCGTGGTGTTGATCGCCGCGCCCGGGGCGACCAGGGTCGGCGTGAAGCCGCCGTCCTCACGCGGGCCGCGCGAGGAGAACGGCATCATCGCGTACTTCTTCTCCACGACCGAGCCGTAGTTGGCGGCCCAGGTCTCCTTGGAGACCGACGCGCCGACCGAGATGACCTTGTCGGCCAGGGCCGGGTCGCCGATGGTGTTGGCGCCGGGGCCGGAGTTGCCCGCGGAGATCACCAGCTGGACGCCGTAGGTGTCGATGAGGCGCGTGTACAGCTCGCTGCGGGCGTTGTTGCCGTCGTTCAGCGCCGGCAGGCCGCCGATGGACATGTTGACGATGTCGACGCCGCGCTTGGTGACGAGGTCGATCATGCCCTCGGTCAGCGCGACGTTGGTGCAGCCGCCGGACCAGGTGCAGGCGCGCGAGGAGACCAGCTTGGCACCGGGGGCGGCGCCGTTCATCTTGCCGCCGAACAGGCCGTTGGCGGCGGTGATGCCGGCGACGTGCGTGCCGTGCTCGGACTCGATGACGCCGATGTTCACGAAGTCCGACTTCTTGCCGACCCAGGTGCCGCCCAGCGGGTCCATCGGGACGTCCTTGCGGATCTCCACGACGAACGGCTGCCGCTCGGCGATGTCGGTGGCCGGGTCGTCGGTGCCGAAGTACCCGACCTGGTGGCCGTCCTTGTACGGCTTCATCGGGGCGTCGTCGCCGAAGTCGTTGTTGTTGTTCAGGTCGACCCGGACCGTGCCGGTCTTGGCGTCGTACAGCACGCCCCAGACGTCGGTGGTGTCGCCGTCGCGGTTGGCGTCGCCCTTGGCGTCGCCGGCGGCGGTGTACGACTCCTTGAAGAGGCTGACGGCGTACGAGCCCGCCGGCGCCTTGAACGACTGGCCCTGGTAGGTGAAGGCCGGGCCGGACACGGCCGTGACCATCGGGCGCCAGGTGTTGTCGTTGTCGATGATCGGGTCGGTCGCCGTCACCCAGTCGACGATCTTCCGCTCACCGGTCGTCGTCTTCTGCAGCGCCGGGTGACCGAGGTCCACGCCGGAGTCGAGGATGCCGATGGTGACGCCGCGGCCGTCCGCCTTCGGGTGGTCCTCGACGAAGTCGACCGCGCCCGTCTCGAAGGACGGGTTGTACGGGTTCTCCGCCGGGGTCTTCTTCCCCGGCGCGGGGTACGCCCCCTTCGCGGCCTTGGCGCCCTTGGCGGTGTCCGCGCTCGGCGTCGGGTCGTCGAGGGGGATCTCCTCGCGCAGGTCGATGCCGTGCACGGAGGACAGCTTGGCGGCGGCGGCGATCGCCGAGTCCGCCTTGGCCGTCGGGACGGTGGCGCGGACGTAGCCCAGCTTGTCGTCGGCCCGGCCCACCGAGCCGCCCTTGACCGCGTCCAGCTGCCCGGCGACCTGCTCGGTCTTCCCGGGCGCGGTGGCGATCATCATCGTGACGGTCTTGTCGCCGTCGGCCTTGGCCTCCGCGAGCAGGTCCGCGTCGTCCGAACCGAGCTTGGCGTGCGCGGACTTGACGCTCGGGTCGGCCGGGGCGTCCGTGCCAGGCCCGTCGGCGGAGAAGGCCATCGGGATCGGCCCGGCCGCGGAGAGCGCGGCCACGAGACCGGCGGCCACGGCGATGCGGGCCACACGTCTCGGGCCCGATATCTGATCGCGCGGGGTGGGAGGGGTCATCGGCATCCCTTGTAGGTAAAGGAACGAGCGGGACGCGACCGGGGCCCGATCGGCCCTGGTCGCACACGGTCCGAACGGCAAGCCCGGACGATCGCACAGCCTTACGCAAGGGGAACTTCTTTGGGGAGGGTTGACCGAAACGAGATGGATGTATGGGGAAAACCCGCGATGCGATTTGTGAGCATCAGTCCCGAAGGTGGCGAAGAAATCGGTTAACGTCCCGGAGTGAGACAGAAGTTGAGGGTGGCGGCCTACGCCATATGCGTCCGGGACGGACAGATCCTCCTCGCCCGCTCACCCGCCCAGGACGGCACGCCCGAGTGGGTCCTGCCGGGCGGCGGCATGGAGCACGGCGAGGATCCCTACGACACGGTCCGGCGGGAGGTGGAGGAGGAGACCGGGTACCGCATCGAGGTGACCGGGCTGCTCGGCGTGAACTCCGCCCACCGCGTCTTCCGCAACGGCTTCGGGCCTCCCGTCGACCATCACGGCGTCCGGTTCGTCTACGAGGCCCGGATCATCGGCGGCGAACTGCGCAACGAGGTCAACGGCTCCACGGACCTCGCCGCCTGGCAGGACCTGGACGCCGTGTCCGGGCTGGTGCGGATCTCGATGGTCGACATCGCGCTGCGGATGTGGCGCGAACGCCCGGCCACCGGACGGCTGGCCGACGTCCTGGAGTAGGGCCGACCGTACGCCGGATCCCGGTGCGGTACCCCGGAAGATGAACGCCGCGTGACCGGTTCCCGGCCGGATCCGGAGCGGGCGACGACGCGCAGGGTAGTCCAAGATCCACGTTCGGTGATCTGCGCTGCGCGTTGCCGCCTCGTTCACGCGCAGGTCATCCCCGGTGCCAACGATCCAGTACGAGCGGGGTGTTCACGACGTGAACGCCCCGCGACCACTGCCGACGCGTTCGCACTCGGGGAGAGAAGCGCATGTCGCGCACACGCTCAGTCGCCGGCTCCGGCCAGGGCATCCACCGTCGTTCCGTCCTCGCCGCCACCGGCGCGGTCGCCCTCTCCGCGGGCGTCGGCTACGCCCTGCGGCCCAGCGACAGCCAGGCCGCCACGGCCCAGGAGAGCACCACCGCCGTGGCCGCGTCCTCGCGCCGGGCGCCGGCCGCGCCGCTGGCCCCGTACACCAAGGGCACCACCCTCGCCTCCGTCGCCACCCCGCGCGGGGGCTCCGGCTACCGGCGCCTGGGCGACGGAGCCGGCTGGCAGCGGGTCGTCCGCTCCGACCTGGCCGCGCCCAAGTCCGGCCGCGCCGGGCGCCGTACCGCGCTCGCCGCGTTCGTACAGCTCACCGACCTGCACATCATCGACGCCCAGCACCCGCTGCGCCTGGAGTACCTGCGCTCGGCCGACATCCACGCCTGGCGGCCGCACGAGGCGCTGACCGTACAGGGCGCGATCGCGCTCGTGGAGCGGATCAACGCGCTGCGCGGCGCCCCCGTCACCGGCGCCCCGCTGCACTTCGCCATGACCACCGGCGACAACACGGACAACAACGCCAAGTCCGAGCTGGACTGGTTCCTGAAGATCATGAGCGGCGGGCGCATCACGCCCAACTCCGGTGACCCGCGCCAGTACGAGGGCGTCCAGAACAGCGGCCTCAAGCAGTACTGGCAGCCCGACGCCGCCGTCCGCGACAGCGACAAGCAGGCCGGGTTCCCGCACCTGGACGGCTTCCTGAAGGCCGCCATCCGGGAGGTCCGCAGCCCCGGCCTCAACCTGCCCTGGTACTCGACGGTCGGCAACCACGACACCCTGCCGATGGGCTGCTACGCCTCGCACGGCGACTCCTACCTCACCGAACTGGCCGTCGGCGGCAAGAAGCTGATGAACGTGACCGCGGCCGAGGCGCAGCAGCTCCAGGCGCAGATCAAGAAGGCGCGTGACCCCCAGGGTGTCCGCTACCACGACTTCCTCAAGTCCCACGCCCGCTCCATGCGTTCGGTCACCCCCGACGAGAGCCGAGCCCCCTTCACGCTGGCCGAGTACCTCCGGGCGCACCTGGACCCGGCCCACCGCGGCGTCGGCCCGGCCGGCCACGGCTACTCCTCCGCCAACCTGGACACGGGCACCCAGTACTACGCCTTCCGCATCTCCGACGACGTCATCGGCATCAGCCTGGACACCACCGACTCCGGCGGCCACTACGAGGGGTCGATCGGCACGGCCCAGCTGAAGTGGCTCGACAAGACACTGCGGGACAACAAGGACTCCTACGCGGTGATCTTCAGCCATCACACCAGCAAGACGATGACGAACCTGCGCGGCGACCCGGCGAGGCCGAACGAGCGCCGCCACAACGGCCAGGAGGTCCTCGCCCTGCTCGGCAGTCACCCCAGGGTGCTCGCCTGGGTGAACGGCCACATCCACAAGAACGTCGTCACACCGCATGCCATGGCGAGCGGCGGCTCCTTCTGGGAGATCTCCACCGCCTCCCACGTCGACTTCCCGCAACTCGCCCGGGTCATCGAGCTGGCCGACAACAAGGACGGCACGATCTCCCTGTTCACGACGCTCGTGGAGTCCTCGGCCCCGCACCGCACGGACTTCTCCGACCTCTCCCAGACCGGCCTCGCGGCGCTCTACCGCGAGCTGTCCCTCAACGCCCCCGGCGCGAGCACGACCCTCGGCGGCGCCCCGGAGGACCGCAACACCGAACTGGTGCTCAAGAAGGGCTGAAACCCGCTCAACCGCCCGGCGCCGGTCAACCCCCGGCAGGACGACCGGTGTCCCCTCTCCCGACGCAACTCGATATGACGTGACAGGGGGAAACGGGGACATGAGCAGACGAGCGCGTACGGCGGCCCTGACGGCGGCGACGGCGGCGACGGCGGTGGCACTGTCGGCGGCCCTCACGGCTCCGGCGGTGGCGGCGGGCCCGGTCGCCGCAGCCGCCGGCCATGACGCGACCGAGCAGGCCGTCCGGGCCGCGGTCGCCGACGGCGTCCCGGGGGTGACGGTGACGGTACGGCGGGGCCACGGCACCTGGGCGGCCACGGCCGGCGTCGGCAACCCGAAGACGGGCACGCCGCGTTCGGTCCGGGACCACTACCGCATCGCCAGCATCACCAAAACGTTCGTCGCCACGGTCGTCCTCCAACTGGAGGCGGAGGGACGGCTGTCGCTCGACGACACGGTGGAGAAGTGGCTCCCGGGCGCGGTCCGGGGCAACGGCCACGACGGCGCCCGCATCACGATCCGGCAGCTCCTGAACCACACCAGCGGCATCTTCGACTACCTCGAGGACCCGGGCTTCCAGCAGACCTACATGACCCCGGACGGCTTCATGAAGCACCGCTTCGACGAGGCGGCCCCCGAGGACATGCTCGCCATCGCGATGAAGAACCGGCCGTACTTCGAGCCCGGCGCGTCGTTCGCGTACTCCAACACCAACTACCTCCTGGCCGCGCGGGTGATCGAGAAGGCCACCGGCAACGACTACGGCGACGAGATCGACCGCCGGATCATCGTCCCCCTGCACCTGACGTCCACGTCCGTCCCCACCACCCGCGTCACCCTGCCCCGGCCCAGCAGCCGCGCCTACTCCAAGCTGGCCAAGACGGACACGGGCCCGACATACGACGTCACGGAACTGAACCCGCGCCTGGCCTACGGCTCCGGCCAGATGGTCTCCAGCTCCGCCGACCTGACCCGCTTCTACTCGGCCCTGCTCGGCGGCAGGCTGCTCCCGCGCGAGCAGTTGAAGGAGATGAAGACCACGGTCGAGTCCAGCCGGGAGACCAGCTGCTACGGCCTGGGGCTCGTGGACCGCAAGCTCAGCTGCGGCGTCCACGTCTGGGGCCACGACGGCGGGATCTACGGCTCGAACTCGGACGCGGTGACCACGGGGAACGGCCGTAACTCCCTCGCCGTCAACTTCAACGGCGACTGGTCGGGGAGCACCGACGCGATCATCGAGGCGGAGTTCTGCGGCCGGTAGCGACTCCCGGCATGAGGAGGGACCGCCGGTGCGTCCCGGCGGCCCCTCCTCTCCCCTCCTGGTCCTGCCCCCGCGTCCGTCACTAACGGGGCAGCACCGCCACGTACGCCGCCGGTTCGCGGTCGGCCGAGGCCATCAGGGCCGTGCGGATCACCGTCGCCTGCTGTTCCGGGGAGTCGCGGAGCTTCCTCGGCGTGATGTGGACGACCGTGATGCCGAGCCGCTCCAGGTGCTCGCGCTTGCGGGCGTACTCGGACCACAGGGCGTCGTCGTCCTGCCGGGGGGCCCGGGTGTCGATTTCCACCGCCACCGCCTGGTCGGGCCAGTACGCGTCGAGGCCGCCGAGGTAGGGGCCGCCGGGCAGGCGCAGGTCGACGTTCCAGACCGGGTCGGGCAGGCCGTACTCGTGGACCATCCGGTACAGGCGGTCCTCCGCTCGCGCCCGGCCCTCGGCGAGCAGGGACTCCACCGCGTCCACCACGTGGGGGCGGCTCAGCAGCCGGGCCTGGTTCAGCTCGCGGACCACCGCCGCCGGGTCGCAGTGGGCGCCGCGGACCGCCTCCGTGAGCAGCCGGCGGACGATGCCGGCGTCCGCGAGTTCGGCCACCGCGTCGGCCAGCGCCCGCGCGACCGGCGCCACCGGCACCCCCGTGACCTGCTCGGGGGCGGGCATGACGGGCGTGCGGACGATGCGCACGCAGCCCGTGGAGCGCAGCCGCCGCAGCCGCGGGACCAGGACGTCGATGGCCTCCAGGGACGGCAGCGGGGGCGTGGAGGAGAAGCCGTGCAGCGTCAGCGCGGCCAGGCCCGTGATCATCACCTCGGGATAAGCGGGGGTGTGCGGCCGGCCCGCGCCGGGCTGGGCGGGCACCCCGGTGCCACGCTCCCGCGCCGCGTACATCAGCACCGCGTGCAGCCGCTCCTCGCTGGTCGGCGGGCCCGGGTGGAGCAGGACGACGCCGGGGAGGAGCTGCTGCCAGGGGCCGCCGGAGCGGCACTGCTCGTTCGTCTCGGCCGTGGAGACGCCGTGCGAGCGGAGCTGGGCGGCCGTCATCACACGGGGGCGGCCACCGCCGGACAGGTCGTGCAGGGGGCGGGGGGAGAGCGGGGTGTTGTGGGTCATGACCCGCAATTTCCCGCGCTCCGGCCCCCTTTGAACCGCTGTTACAGGTCCGTCGACACATACGGACAACCCGGCACTAAAGGACGAGTGTTCGGATGCCGAAAGCCCCTGGTCCGTTCGGGTGCGGACCAGGGGTTACGGCTCACGGGGCACTCATTTCGTAACGAAGGCGGAACGCCCGGATCTCAGGCCAAAGCTACTGGTCAGAGGCCTCATCGCACGCCTGTCCACGCAACGCCCGTGCCAGGTCGTCACGGGACTCCAGCACCAGCCGGCGCAGCGCCGGGGCCGCCTCCTTGTGGGCGTCCAGCCAGGCGTCCGTGGCGTCCAGCGTCTCCCGCGACTGCTGGAGCGACGGGAACAGGCCCTGCACCACGTGCATGCCGATCTGGATCGACCGCTCGGCCCACACCCGCTCGATCGCCGCGAAGTACTTCCCGGCGTACGGCGCGATCAGCTCCCGCTGCGAGCCCTGGGAGAAGCCCGCGATGGTCGCCTCCACCATGGCGTTGGACAGCGCGTCCGACTCCACGACCTGCGCCCACGCCTGCGCCTTGACCGCCTCGGACGGGCGGGCGGCCAGACAGCGCACCTGGTGGCGCTTGCCGGACGCCGTGTCGTCCCGGGTCAGTTCCTCGGCCAGCGCCTTCTCGTCGACGACCCCGTGCGCGGCCAGCGGCTCCAGGAACACCCAGCGCAGCTCCTGGTCGAGGTCGAGGCCCTCGACGGCGGCCGTGCCCGCGAGCAGGTCCCGCAGCAGCTCGAAGTCGGCCTCGGCGGCGGCCGTCCGGGCGAAGAAGCGCGCCCAGGCGAGCTGGTGCTCGCTGCCCGGCCCGGCCGCGTACAGCTCGCGCCGGGCGCCCTCGGCGAGCAGCCGCGCGGCCGTCTCCCGCCGGGCGGGCGCCGTGTAGTGGGTGACCGCCGACTCCGCCCAGGCGTGCAGCATCTGCACGACGCCGATCTCGGACTCGCGCCCGCCGAAGCGCAGCACCAGGTCCACGAAGTCCCGGGCCGGGAGCAGCGCGTCGCGCGTCATGTTCCACAGCGCCGACCAGCACAGGGCGCGCGCCAGCGGGTCGGTGATCGCATCCAGGTGCTCGCGCAGGGTCGCCAGCGACGTCGCGTCGAAGCGGATCTTGCAGTAGGTCAGGTCGTCGTCGTTGACCAGGACCAGGTCGGGAGCCTCGGCGCCGGCCAGTTCCGCGACGACCGTGCGGGCGCCGTCGACGTCGGTCTCCACGCGCGCGTACCGCTCCAGCGAACCGCCGTCCGTCACCCGGTACAGGCCCACCGCCACCCGGTGCGGACGCAGTTCGGGGTAGGACTCGGCGGCCTCCTGCACCACCGCCAGCTCCTCGATGCGGCCGTCCGCGCTCAGCAGCACCTGCGGCGTCAGCGAGTTCACCCCGGCCGTCTGGAGCCAGGACCGCGACCAGGCGCTCATGTCCCGGCCGCTGGTCTCCTCCAGCACCGACAGCAGGTCACCGAGGCGCGTGTTGCCGTAGGCGTGCCGCTTGAAGTAGCGCCGGGCGCCCTCCAGGAACGCCTCCTCGCCCACGTACGCCACGAGCTGCTTCAGCACCGACGCGCCCTTGGCGTACGTGATGCCGTCGAAGTTGAGCTTGGCGTCCTGGAGGTCGTGGATGTCCGCCGTGATCGGGTGTGTGGAGGGCAGCTGGTCGGCCCGGTAGGCCCAGGCCTTGCGGCGGTTGGCGAAGGTGATCCAGCCGTTGACGAAGCGGGTCGCGCCCACGAGCGAGAACGCGCCCATGAAGTCCGCGAAGGACTCCTTCAGCCACAGGTCGTCCCACCACTCCATGGTGACCAGGTCGCCGAACCACATGTGCGCCATCTCGTGCAGGACGACGTTGGCCCGGCCCTCGTAGGACGCCTGCGTCACCTTACCGCGGAAGATGAACTCCTCCCGGAACGTCACCAGGCCCGGGTTCTCCATCGCGCCCAGGTTGTACTCGGGCACGAACGCCTGGTCGTACTTCCCGAACGGGTACGGGTAGTCGAAGTGGTCGTGGAAGAAGTCCAGGCCCTGCTTGGTGACCAGGAAGACGTCGTCGGCGTCGAAGTGGGGCGCGAGGCCCTTGCGGCACAGGGCGCCGAGCGGGATCTCCAGCGTCGTGCCGTCCGCGAAGGTACGCGTGTAGGAGTCCGTCACATAGTGGTACGGGCCCGCCACCACACACGTGATGTACGTCGAGATCGGCTTGGTCTCGGCGAACCGCCACACCCCGTCGGCCTGCTCACCGGCGCCGTTGCTCCACACCGTCCAGCCCTCGGGCGCCCGTACCTCGAAGCGGTACGGGGCCTTCAGGTCGGGCTGCTCGAAGTTCGCGAAGACGCGGCGCGAGTCGGCCGGCTCGTACTGCGTGTACAGGTACACCTCGCCGTCCTCGGGGTCGACGAAGCGGTGCATGCCCTCGCCGGTGCGGGAGTAGGCGCACTGGGCGTCGACCACCAGCTCGTTGTCCGCGGCCAGGTCCTCCAGCGTGATCCGGGAGCCGTCGAAGACCTCTCCGGGGTCCAGATCACGGCCGTTGAGCGAGACGGCCGTCACACTCGGGGCGATCAGGTCCGCGAAGCTGCTCGCCCCGGGCTCGTTGCAGCGGAAGCGGACCGTCGTGACGGAGCGGAACGTGCGGGGCCCGTCCCCGGGGTCCTCACCGACCGCGGACCGCAGGTCGAGGGACACCTCGTACCCGTCGACGCTCAGCAGGGCGGCCCGCTCCCGGGCCTCGTCGCGGGACAGATTCTCACCGGGCACGGGCGGCACTCCTCAAGTGTCGTGGGGTACGGCTGAACAGGACCGATCCTGCCACGTGCCCCTGACGCGGGGCAGCCGGGAATGACGGGAGCGCGTACCGGCGTTGCCCGAGAAACGGTTTCCTGCTGAGGAGAGACATGTCGGACAAGACCCCCGTCGACTTCTGGTTCGACCCGCTGTGCCCCTGGGCCTGGATGACCTCCCGCTGGGTCCTGGAGGTGGAGAAGGTCAGGGACATCGAGGTGCGCTGGCACGTCATGAGCCTCGCCGTCCTGAACGAGAACCGGCTGGACGAGCTGCCCGAGGAATACCGCGACATGCTGGCGACCAAGGCGTGGGGCCCCGTCCGGGTCGTCATAGCCGCCCAGCAGGAGAAGGGCCCCGAGGTCCTCGGCGACTTCTACACCGCGCTCGGCACCCGCATCCACAACCAGGGCGAGGGCCCCGGCAAGGAGACGGTCGCCGCCGCCCTGAAGGACGTCGGCCTGCCCGAGTCCCTCCTGGAGCACTGGGACTCCACCCCGTACGAGCCGGAGCTGCGCGCCTCCCACCAGGAGGGCATCGACAAGGTCGGCCAGGACGTCGGCACCCCGGTCATCGCCGTGCCCGGCTCCGACGGCGAGCAGATCGCCTTCTTCGGCCCGGTCGTCACCCCGGCCCCGCAGGGCGAGGAGGCCGGCCGCCTGTGGGACGGCACCCTCGCCGTGGCCTCCGTCCCCGGCTTCTACGAGATCAAGCGCACCCGCACCAAGGGGCCGGACTTCTCCAACCTGTAGGCCTCACCCGGCGGGGGCGGGCTGGATCCTGAGCTCCTCCGGGAGCAGCCCGTCCTCGCCACGGTTGAGGTAGCGCTGGTACCACCGGCAGCCGGCCGCGGTGCAGCGCCAGTAGTCGTCCACGAAGTGCCCGGCCCCCTTCTCCGCCCGGACGGCCGCCCGCTCGGCGGCGTTGAACATCCGGAACTCCTGCATGGTGCCGCAGGTCCGGCACGCCCGGCTCACCGTCATCAGCTCCTCCTCGCGATCACCGCCAAGTCCGGGAAGTCGGTTACGACCGCATCGACCCCCATGCGGTAGTACAGCGCGTATTCCGCGAACGCGTCCCCGAAATCGTTCGGTCCGCTCCCGCGCCGGAACCGATCGGGCAGAAACTGGTTCTCCGCGCGGAAGGTGTACGGACCGATCCGCAGCCCCGCCGCGTGCGCGTCCGCGACGAGCGACGTGCCGGCGAGCGAGACCTTGTCCGGGCCGATCCAGTCCGCGTACGCGGCGATCCGCGCCAGTCCCGCCGGGCTCATCATGTCCTTGTACGTCGTCGGATCACCGGCCGCGACCAGGTCGTACGGCCCGCCCGTCGTGCCCAGCGCCTGCCACAGCGGCACGCCCAGCCGCTCCGCCGCGATCCGCTTCAGGCTCGTCGGCTCGAAGGACTGCACGACGCACTCGCGCCGGCCGAGCCGGTTGCGGCGGATCACGGCCGCCAGCTTCGGCTCCAACGGCAGGCCGATCGAGCGGAAGTACGTCGGATGCTTGGTCTCCGGGAAGACTGCGACGGTCCGGCCGTGCTCCCGCGACAGCCGCCGCGCCAGATCCACGACCTCCTGGAAGGTCATGACTTCTTCCCGCCCGTCGAAGACGGTGTTGCGGTTGCGGACCGCCGGCAGCCGCTCCACCGCCCGCAGCGTCTTCAGTTCGGCCAGCGTGAAGTCCTCCGTGAACCAGCCGGTGACGGCCCGCCCGTCGACCGTCTTCGTCGTACGGCGGCCCTCGAACTCCGGCCGGCGGGCCACGTCGGTCGTCTGGGAGATCTCGTTCTCGTGCCGCACCACCAGCACGTGGTCCTTCGTCGGCACCAGATCCGGTTCGATCCAGTCGGCCCCGGTCTGCACGGCGTACGTGTACGACGGCGCCGTGTGCTCCGGGCGCCAGCCGGCCGCGCCGCGGTGGCCGATGACGACCAGGCCGCCGCCCTTGCGGGGTGCGGCGCCGGCCGTGCCGGCCGTGCCGGCCGTGGCGGTTCCCGCGGCCGCCGCGAGCAGGAGGGATCTCCGTCCGAGCTGCATGCAACTCCCCTTTGTCGAAGACAGGTTCACTTGCGGGCCCGGTCCCGGGCCTGCGCCAGCCGGTCCAGGTGCTCCGCGTAGCCGCTCGTGTAGAACGCGGCCCGCTCCGGGTCCGGCTCGACGACCGCCGTCGGTTTCGTCCACGCCCGCGCGTCCAGCCCGACCCCGTACCGCTCGGCCGCCGCCAGGACCGCGCCCCGGGCGCCGACCTCGCCCTCCACGACCCGCAGCGGCCGCCCGAGCACATCGGCCAGCAGCCGCATCCAGGCGGAGCTGCGGGTGCCGCCGCCGCAGACGGCCAGGCTCCCGGCCAGGCCCGCCGCCTCCAGGCAGTGGCGGGCCGCGTACCCGATGCCCTCACAGGTGGCGCGGACCAGATCGCCCCGGGTCGACTCCAGCGAGACGCCCGTGAGTTCGGCGCGCAGACGGGGTTCCACGAAGGGCGCTCGTTCGCCGGAGGGCGCGAAGTACGGCAGCACACGGACGCCGTGCGCGCCCGGCGGCGTCCCGGCCAGCAGGCCGTCCACCTCGTCGTGCCGCACGCCGGTCGTCGACAGCACCCAGTCCAGCGCCGCCGTGCCGACCATCGCGGGCATGGCGCGCAGCCAGTGCCCGGGCCGGTCGGTGGAGATGTACAGGCCGGCCGGTTCGCCGCTCAGCTCGAGCTCGGTGGTGGCGACCAGGCTGGCCAGACAGGTCCCGACGATCAGCAGACCGTCCCCCGGGGACGTCACCCCGGCGCCCAGCGCGCAGGCCGGCAGATCGTAGGGCCCGTTCGCGATCCGGGTCCCGGAGGGCAGGCCCTCGCCCCGCGCCTCGGCGGTCGCGACCGGGTCGCTGACCGGGGCGAGCAGATCCCGGCGGTGCGCCAGCCCCAGCAGCTCGACGACCCGGTCGTCGTACGTCCGGGTCCGCGGGTCCAGGAACGGCATCGACGCGTCCGACACATCCGTCGCCGGGCCGGCCCCCGTCAGCCGCTGGAACACCATGTCCTTGCAGTACAGGGCCGCCTTCGCGGTGTCCAGTGCCTTCGGCTCGTGCCGGTCCAGCCATGCCAGCAGCGGGCCCGGGCAGCCGGGGAACATCGCGCTGCCCGTCCGCCGGAACACCGACTCGAACGTGCCGTCCGCCAGCCACCGGTCGACCAGCTCGTGCGCCCGCCCGTCCATCCAGGAGGCGGCGGGCCGCACCGGCCGGCCCTCGCCGTCGACCAGCCACACCCCGTCGCCCTGCCCGGTGAGCCCGGCCAGCTCCACCGGCTCCGGGACCCGCCCGGTGACCTCCCCGAGCACGGCGACGACCGCCCCGTACACCTCCTCCATGTCCTGCTCGACGACCCCGCCGTGCAGGGAGAGCTTCACCGGGCGGGACGCCACGGCGAGTTCACGGCCCGTGGCGTCGAAGGCCGCCGCCTTGACCATGGACGTGCCCACATCGATTCCGACGTACATGCGGCTCTCCTCCGGGTCCTCAGGTCAGACAGTGCGCGAGCGGCTCCCCGCGGACCCAGCGGCCCACCTCTTCGGCGGCGATCCGGGCGGCCTTCTCCGCGACCGCCCGCGACGCCCCGCCCAAGTGGGGGGTGAGGACCACGCGTTCGGCCAGTCCCAGCAGCCGGGACCCAGCCGGCAGCGGCTCCCGCTCGTAGGTGTCCAGAGCCGCCGCCGACAGCCGCCCGCTCTCCAGCGCGTCACACAGCGCGCCCTCGTCCAGCAGCGGGCCCCGGGCCACGTTCACCACCACCGCGCCGGACGGCAGCAGCCCCAGCTCCCGGGCGCCGATCAGCCCCCGCGTCTCGGGCGTGAGCCGGGCGTGCAGGGTGATCACCTGCGAGCGGCGCAGGAGGTCGTCCAGCGAGGTCACGCGCAGGCCGTGGATCTCGCCGTGCACATACGGGTCGTGGACCATCACCCGGGCCCCGAACGCGCACAGCACCCGCGCGACCCGGCTGCCGACGGCCCCGTACCCGACCAGACCGACGGGCAGGTCCTCCAGCTCCAGTCCGCTCCGCTCGTAGGTGTAGTACGTCGCGCCCTCCCAGCTGCCCTGCCGGACGAGCGGGTCGTGGGCCTGGGGG
Organism: Streptomyces massasporeus; assembly: GCF_014648995.1. Taxonomy (GTDB): domain Bacteria; phylum Actinomycetota; class Actinomycetes; order Streptomycetales; family Streptomycetaceae; genus Streptomyces; species Streptomyces massasporeus. The sequence goes on from NZ_BMSE01000002.1 coordinate 465,175, forward strand.
ATGCGGCGCAGGGCGGCCAGCATCATTCCCACGGTGAACTCGGCGGTGGCGGCGGCGTTGCGGCCCGGCGCGAAGCACACCCGCACGTCGTGGTCCTTGGCCGCGTCCAGGTTGACGTTGACCGGCCCGCCCCGGCAGACCACGACCAGCCTCAGATCCGGGCAGGCGGCGAGGACCTTCCCGGTGACCGGGCCCATCTGCGTGACCAGCACCTCCGCTCCGGCCAGCGCCTCGATCATCGCGTCCTCGGCGTCACTGGCCTCCTGCACCTCGGCGACCGGCCCGAACGGCTCCAGCGGCCAGCCCAGTGTCAGCTCCCGGACGTCCGCCCGCTCCACCTCGTGCTCCACCGCCCGTGCGATCAGCGACGGCAGGACGAAGTGGTCACCGGCGGCCACGACACGCACGCTGTTTCCGTCAGTCATCGCAGGGAAGCTCCCGTCTCGGCGTCGAAGACATGGGTGTGCCCGGGGTCGGCGGCGACCCGGACCCGCTCGTCGTGCGCGAGCCGTACCTCGGGGTCGGTGAGGACGACCAGATGCCGTTCGACACCGTCCAGGGCGAGGGTCGCCAGGCCCGACTCCAGGAGCGGTTCATGGGCGACGACCCGGGCGGGCAGACCGCCCTCGGCGGTGAGGCGGACGTCCTCGGGGCGGATCCCGACGACCACCTTCCGGCCCTCGTCCACCGGCACCGGCAGCGCGATCCGCACCGTGTCGGAGAGCCGGGCGTGGCCGTCGCCGGCGATGCCGGGCAGCAGGGTGATCGCCGGTTCGCCGACGAAGTCCGCGACGAACACGTTGGCCGGACTGTCGTAGATCTCGTAGGGCGTGCCGAGCTGCTGGATGACGCCGTCCTTCATCACGGCGATCCGGTCGGCGAGGGAGAGGGCCTCCTCCTGGTCGTGGGTGACCAGGATCGTGGTGTGGCCCAGGTCCTTCTGGATGCGCTTGAGTTCCCGGCGGGTGGAGTCGCGCTGGGCCGCGTCCAGGTGGGAGAGGGGTTCGTCGAGGAGCAGGACGTCGGGTTCGCGGATCAGGGCGCGAGCCAGGGAGACGCGCTGCTTCTGGCCGCTGGAGAGGCCGGCCGGGCGGGCGCCGAGGAGGTCGGTCAGGCCGACCCGCTCGGCGATGTCCTTCACCTTGCGCTCGACGTCCCCCCGGGAACCGCGGGCGGCCCCGCGGCGGGCCTTCAGCCCGAAGGCCAGGTTCTCCGCGACCGACAGCGGCGGATACAGCGCGTAGTTCTCGAACGCGACCCCGATGTTGCGCTGCTGGGCGGGCCGTTCGACGACCGACGTCCCGCCGACCAGGATGTCCCCGCCGGTGACGGGCTCCAGCCCGGCGATCATCCGTAAGGTGGTCGACTTGCCGCACCCGGACGGCCCGAGCAGCCCGAGCAGCTCCCCGGACCGCAGGGTCAGGTCGATCCCGCGGACGGCGTCCACGGAAGGCCGCCCTCGCGACCGGTAGGTCTTCCGCAGCTCACGTAACTCCAGTCCCGTTCCCGTCATGGCCGTCCCCTTTCATGGCTCGTTCGCCTCCAGGGCGCTTTCAGCCGGCGCCGAGGCCGCGGGCAGGCGTGCCGCAAACCTCGTAACGGACCTTGTGCTCGTCCAGATCCCGCAGTGCCTCCGGCGACGCCCCGTCGTCCACGAGGAGCGTGTCGAAGCGGGACAGCGGGACGACCCGGTGCAGGGCGACCCGGCCGAGCTTGGTGTGGTCGATCAACAGGACGTTCCGTGCCGCCGCGTCGAGCATCGCCCGCTTCACCGACACGATGTGCTGCTCCTGGTGGTAGGCGTAACCCCCGTGCACCGCCGACGTCGACGCGAAGCACACATCCACCCGGAGCTGCTGCACCGCCTCCACGCAGGACACCCCGAGGAACGAGGAGTGCAGCGGGTCGTAGTCGCCGCCCAGCGCCATCAGGTGGATGCCGCGCTGGTCGGACAGGAGGTTGATGGCCTCCAGGAAGTTGGTGACGACCGTCAGCGGTGTGACCTCGGCCGTGCGCAGCCGCCTGGCTATCTCCAGCGTGGACGTGGAGTCGTCCAGCAGGATCGCCATCCCGGGCTCGACCATCCGCAGCGCGTGCTCGGCGACGGCCGCCTTCTCGGCCCGCATGCTCTTCAGCCGGTACTGCACGTTCGACTCGAAGACCCCCGACGGCTGCGCGGTCACCCCGCCCCGGAACTTCCGTACGATGCCCTGCCGTTCGAGCTCGTCGAGGTCCCGGTGGATGGTCATCAGACTCACCCCGAACCGCTCGGCGAGCTCCGCCGCCGTGGCCGAGCCGTCGGCCAGCACCTGCTCGGCCATGGCGGCCTGCCGCGCCGCGGGCCCCTGCTGTCCACCACTGCTGTTGCCGCTCATGGCTGTGTCTCTATCCGTCGTCCCGGTCGCTCCGGCCGGTCGGCCTCGAACAGCAGCAGGTTCTCAGGCCGGACCACGAGCCGTACCGGATCGTCCGCACGAAGGCGCGCCGCGTCGGCCCGGGGGGCCACCAGCGACACCCGCTGCTCCCCGGTGCCGAGACGCACGGTGACCTCGACGGACCGGCCGAGCACCTCGGTGACGTAGACCGTCCCGGTCAGCTCGTGGCCCTCGCCGCCGTGCAGGGCGAGGTCCCGGGGGCGTAGGCCCACCAGTACCTCCGTGCCCGGCGCGGCCCGGGCCCGGACCGGCAGCTCCACACCGCCGTCCGCGCGCACGCCGCTCTGCGTCACCACTCCCGGCAGCAGGTTGATCCGGGGCCGGCCGAAGGCCCGGGCGACCTCGGTGTCCTGGGGTCGGTACCAGATCTCCTCCCGCGTGCCCGTCTGCACGATCCGGCCCTGGCGGATGACCCCGATCCGGTCGCCGAGCGCGAGCGCCTCGACCGAGTCGTGGGTGACGTAGAGGGTGGTGGTGTGCTGCACGGCCCCGATCGCCTTCAGCTCGGCCCGCATCTGCTGGCGGAGCTTGGCGTCGAGGTGGGAGAGCGGCTCGTCGAGCAGGAAGGCCCGGGCGGGGCGGACCAGCACCCGGCCGAGGGCGACCCGCTGCCGCTGGCCGTTGGACAACTGGCCCACGGGCCGGTCCAGCAGCCCGGAGATGCCGAGCAGCTCGGCGATCGCGCCGATCCGCTGCCGGGCCTCGCCGGCGGGCAGCCGGTGCCGGGGCGAGCGCAGCGGCGAGGCGAGGTTGTCGTAGGCCGAGCGGTGCGGGTAGAGGGCGTAGCTCTCGAAGCACATCGCCACGCCCCGGTCGTACGGCTCGACCCCCCGCATGTCCTCGCCGTCGAGCACGACCGTGCCGGAGTCGGGCTGTTCGAGCCCGGCGACGGTTTTCAGGGTCGTGGTCTTGCCCGCGCCCGACGGGCCGAGCAGGCAGAAGAACTCGCCCTCCCGCACCTCCAGTTCGAGCTCGTCGAGCGCGAGCGTCTTCCCGTACGCCTTGCGTATCCCGCTCAACCGGATCACGACTTCACCGCCCCGAACGACAGGCCGCGCACCAGATATCGCTGGATCGTCAGCGCCAGCAGCAGGGGCGGTACGACCGAGACCAGCGCGGCGGCGGCCGTGAGGTTGTACTTGGGCCGGTCCCCGCCGAGGAACGACAGGGCGCCCACGGTCACCGTCTGGGCCTCGTTGGAGGTGAGGATCAGCGGGAAGACGAAGTTGTTCCAGGCGAAGATGAACGCCAGCAGCGACACGGCCGCGATGCCCGGCTTGACCAGCGGGAGCGCCACCTTGAAGAACGCCTGCTTGCGGGTGTAGCCGTCCAGCAGGGCCGCCTGCTCCAGCTCCGGTGTCAGATCGGCGAAGTAGGACCGCATGATCCACACGATCAACGGCAGCGTGACGAGTTGCAGCACCCACACCATGCCGACGTACGTGTCGAAGAGACCGAGCTTCTGGTAGAGCACGAACAGCGGGATGATCACGGTGAGTTCGGGTGCGAAGCGGAACGAGAGCAGCGTGAACATCAGGTTCTCGGAGCCCTTGAACCGCCACCGCGCCGAGGCGTACGCCGCCGGCAGCCCCACCACCAGCGACAGCACGACCGCCCCGACCGACACCACCAGGCTGTTGACGAAGAACCGCACGAACGGGATGCCCTCGCTGTCGCCGAGGACGGTCCGGTAGCCGTCGAGGGTGGGGGAGAAGGAGAAGTAGGTGGAAAAGAGCTGGTCGGTCGGCTTCAGCGACAGGATCACCATCCAGGCGATCGGGAACAGTGCGAAGACGAAGTAGAGGACGAGGGCGGCGTCGCACAGCCATCCCCCCAGGCGTTTCCTCATGTGGTGACCTCCGCGGCCTTCCGCTGGATCTTCCCCAGGTGTTTCACCAGCACCATCGCGGCCAGGTACACCACGGCCCACAGGACGATCGTGTAGGAGATCCCGAAGGAGTAGCGCTGGAAGCGGATGGCTTCCAGGTATGCCCGGATCTGGAGTACGACGGTCGAGTCGCCCGGGCCGCCTTCCGTGAGCGCGTAGATGATGTCGAAGACCTTCAGCGAGTCCATGAACCGGAAGATCACCGCGACCAGGACGTACGGCCACAGCATCGGCAGGGTCAGGCGCCGGAAGGTGTACCACCACCCCGCGCCGTCCACGGCCGCCGCCTCGAACGGGGAGGTGGGCAGCGACCGCAGTCCGGCGAGGGCGAGGATCGCCACGAACGGGGTGTAGACCCACACGTCCACGGCGATCGACGACAGCAGCGCGCCCGTCGGGGTGTCGGTCCACTGCACCCCGCCCAGCCCGAAGGGCTTGAGCAGGTGGTTGACCACCCCGACCGACGGCTGGAGCATCAGCTTCCAGATGATCGCCGCGATCACCGGGGCGATCATCAGCGGCAGGATCAGGATCTTCTCCAGCATCCGGCCCAGCAGGGACGAGCGGTACAGGAGCAGGGCGACGGCCACGCCGAGCACGGTCTCGGTGAGGGCCGCCCCGACCGCGTACAGCACCGTCACCCACGCCGAGTTCCAGAACGCCTCCTGGGTGAAGACGGCTCTGTAGTTCTCGAACCGCACCATGTCCGGCTGCGGTTTGCTCGCCGAGAAGTCGAACAGCGTGTAGTACAGCCCGAGTCCGAAGGGGTAGAGGATCCCGCAGGTCAGCAGCAGTGCCGGGACGATCAGGAGGTACGGGCGCAGGGTGAGCCGCCACCCCATCGCTCTAACCCACCTTGCCGGCGAGGTCGTCCGCCAGCCCGTCCAGGACCGACTTCGCGCCCTTGCCGCCGTAGATCTCCTGGAGGGCCGCCGCCCAGCTGGTCGTCGCGTCGAAGAACTGCGCCTGCGGGGTGAACTGGATCTTCGTCTGGTCGACGACCGTCTCGAAGGTCTCCAGGAAGCCCGGCAGGTGCCGCATCTTGTTCTTGTAGGCGGCGTCGTCGGCGACGGACTTGCGCACCGGGTCGATGTGGTTGTGGGCGATCGCGCTCCTGCGCAGGTGCTCCTTGCCGGTGGCCCACTGCAGGAACAGCCAACTGGCGCTCTTCTTCTTGCTCTTGGCGTTCATGCCGAGCGACCAGATCCACATGTTGGTCGCCAGCGACCCGCCGGGCCCCTTCGGCCCCGGGTGGAAGGCGATCTTCCCGGAGGCGGGGCTCGCGCCCTTCACCGCCTGGAAGTAGGCGGCCGTGTCGGCGTCGAACAGCATGCCGGCCTTCTTCGCGCCCAGGTCGCTGGAGCACTGGTACCAGGTGTACGACGTCCAGGACGGCGGCCCGCCCTGCTTGACCATGCGGGCCCAGTCCTCGGTGAAGGCGACGGCCTCGGGGCTGTTCATGGCGGGGGTGAGCTTGCCGCCGTCGACGGTGAAGTCCTTCAGCCCGTTGCGGGCGTACATCGTCATGAAGCCCGGGTGGATGGTGGCCCAGCTCCTGGACCCGCGTACGGCGATCCCGTACATCCCGTCGTAGCCGGCGCCCGGCGCCTTGCGCTTGATGGTCCCGGCGAGTTCGGTCAGCTCGTCGAACGTCTCGGCCGGCTTCACGCCGAGCTTCCCGAACAGCTCGGTGTTGTAGGCGACGACGTTGGTCTCCCAGCCCCACGGCAGCGCGTACTGCCCGCCCTGCCCGAGCGGCGCGCCCGCCTTCAGGGACCACTGGTCGGCCTGGAGCAGGTTCGGGAAGAAGTCCGCCTGGTCCCATTCGGCGCCCGTCGCCGAGGAGTTGCGCATCCAGGGGCCGAGATCCTCCAGCCAGTTCGGCGGCCCGTACTGCCACACCATGTACGCGCCGAGCATGAACACGTCGTAGGAGGCACGCCCGCTGGACAGGTCCACGGTGAGCTTGTCGAAGTAGTTGTCCTCGGGGAAGACGTCGTACTCGACCTTGATGCCGGTCTTCTCGGTGAACGATTTCAGGTCGGCTATCAGGGCGTCCGTGTACGGGTGCTTGTTGAGCAGGGCCTTGACGGTGGTGCCCTTCTCCCGCTTCCAGTCGAAGGAACCGGTGACGTCGTCCGCCGCCGACCCGTCGCTCTTGTCGTCGTTCCCGCCGAAACCGGCGCCGCAGGCCGCGAGTAACGGGGCCGCCGCCGCCCCGGCGGCGAGGGCGAGGAAGCGCCGGCGGTCGTGCACGTGCGTGTCCATCCGTACCTCCGCGTGGAGCCTGGTTAACACGTCGAGTCGACTCGTTAACAGAGGGTGGAACGGCTGAAGTTGGGCGTCAATCCCTCGCGCACGGGAAAATATCGGGGCACAGTGAGAAGTTCACAGATCCGGCTGCGACGGCACGGGAGGTTCCGGATGGTGGACGAGGGTGCGGGCTGGCTGGGTATCGACCTCGGCACGCAGAGCGTCCGCGTGCTGCTCGTCACCGCCGACGGCACGGTTCTCGGCAGCGGCTCGGCCCCGCTGACCGGGCGGCGGGACGGCGTGCGGCACGAACAGGACCCGCTGCGGTGGTGGGCGGCGCTGTGCACGGCGTCCAGGGCGGCCCTCGGCTCCGCGCCCCCGCGCCTGCGGGTCGGCGGACTCGCGGTGTGCGGCACCTCCGGCACGGTCCTGCTGACCGACGGCTCCGGCCGTCCGGTGAGCCCCGCGCTGATGTACGACGACGGGCGGGCCCAGGCCGAGGCCGCGCGGGCCCGGCGGGCGGGGCTCGCCGTCCAGGACACCTGGGCGCTGCCGAAGGCGCTGTGGCTGCTCGGGGAGTACGGCGGCGGCTCGCTGCGCCTGGCGCATCAGCCCGACCTGATCGTCTCCCGCCTCACCGGCGAGCCGCCCCCGGCCGATTCCAGCCACGCCCTGAAGACGGGTTACGACCTCGACGGCGACCGCTGGCCGCGGGCCGCCCTGGACGGACTGGGCGTGCCCGACAGCCTGTTGCCGGACGTCGTCCGCCCCGGGACGCGCCTCGGCGAGGTCGGCCCGGCCGCCGCCGACGCCACCGGCACCCCCGCCGGCACACCGGTGTTCGCCGGGATGACCGACGGCTGCGCGGCCCAGATCGCGTCGGGCGCGCTGCGGCCCGGCTCCTGGAACTCGGTGCTCGGCACCACGCTCGTGCTGAAGGGCGCCGCCCGCGACCCGGTCCGCGACCCCTCCGGCGTGGTCTACAACCACCGTGCCCCCGACGGCACCTGGCTGCCCGGCGGGGCGTCGAGCGTCGGCGCCGGGGCACTCTCGGCGCGCTTCCCCGACGCCGACCCGGCCGGTATGGACGCGCGGGCGGCGGCGTACGAACCGTCCCGTGCGGTCGCCTACCCGCTGGTGTCACCGGGGGAGCGGTTCCCCTTCCGGGCGCCGGAGGCGACCCCGCTGATCCTGGGCGACCCCGCGGAGGGCGCCGATCTGTGGGCCGCGCTCCTCCAGGGCGTCGGCTTCGCCGAACGCCTGTGCCTGGACTACCTGCACCACCTCGGCGCTCCCCTCGACGGCCCGCTCACCTTCACCGGCGGCGGCGCCCGCAGCCCCTACTGGAACCAGCTGCGCGCCGACATCCTGGGCCGCCCGGCCCGCGTCCCCGAGCAGACGGAACCGGCCCTGGGCATGGCGGCGCTCGCCGCGTACGGGGCGTCGGGGTCCGGTGCGACGCTCGCGGACGTCGCCGAGCGTATGGTCCGCGTCCGGACCGTCGTCGAACCCCGCCCCGGCCGCACGGCCGCCTTCGCCGAGCCGTACGCGCGTCTGGTGGACGCCCTGCGGGACCGCGGCTGGCTGCCCGGGCCGGTCGCCGCGCACGCACACAGCCGACTGAGCCGGGATACTTCCGCATCATGAGTACGACCCTCCTGCTGGTCCGCCATGGACAGACCGTCTGGCACGCGGAGAACCGCTATGCCGGCATCAGCGACATCGACCTGACCGACACCGGCCGCACCCAGGCCGAGGCCCTCGGCCGGTGGGCCGGTGCCCACCCCGTCGACGCGATCTGGACGTCCCCGCTGTCCCGCGCCGTCGCCACCGCCGAGCCCGCCTGCCGTGCCCTCGGCCTCACCTCCCAGAGCGAACCCCACCTGCGTGAATGCGATTTCGGCGTGCTCGAAGGCCGTACGCTCGCCGAGTTCGAGGCCGAGGACCCGGAGTGGGCCGCGGCCTACCGGGCCGACCCGGTGGAGCACTCCTTCCCCGGCGCCGAGGACCCGCTGGCCGCGGCGGCCCGTGGCGTGAAAGCCCTGCGGGACATCGCCGCCGCCCACCCCGGCGAACGCGTCCTGGTCGTCGCCCACAACACCCTGCTGCGCCTGGTGCTGTGCACCCTGCTGTCGATCCCGGTCGGCGAGTACCGCAGAGTGCTCCCACGGCTCCGGAACGCGGCGATCAGCGAACTGCGCATGAACCCCGACGGTTCCGCCGCACTCCTCTCACTCAATGTGCCGTGCGAGACCGATGTGCCGTAGCACCATGGGCACATGACGCAGATCGACACGTCGGTGCCGCACTCGGCCCGGATCTGGAACTACTGGCTGGGCGGCAAGGACAACTACCCGGTGGACGAGGCGGCGGGTGACGCGTACACCGCCGTCTTCCCCGGCATCGTGACCATCGCCCGCAGCAGCCGCGCCTTCCTGGGCCGCAGCATCCGGTACCTCGTCCAGGTGGCCGGCGTACGGCAGTTCCTCGACGTCGGCACCGGCCTGCCGACCGTCGACAACACCCACGAGGTCGCCCAGCGCCTCGCTCCCGAGTCGCGCGTCGTCTACGTCGACAACGACCCGCTGGTCCTCACGCACGCCCGCGCCCTGCTCACCTCCACCCCCGAGGGCGCGACGGCGTACGAGCCGGTCAGTCTCTACGAGCCCGAGCAGATCCTGGAGGCCGCCGGGAAGACCCTCGACCTCACCCGGCCCACGGCCCTGATCCTCAGCGGCATCCTGGGGCACGTGGCCGACTACGAGCAGGCCCGCGACCTGGTCCGCCGTCTCCTGGCCGGCCTGCCCCCGGGGAGCCACCTCTCCCTCAACGAGGGCTCCCGCGGCACGGACCCGGCCTACGAGCAGGCCCAGGACGCCTACAACGAGACGGGCGCGGTCCCCTACTTCCTGCGGCCGGTCGAGCAGATCGAGGCGTTCTTCGAGGGCCTGGAGCTCGTGGAACCGGGCGTGGTCTCGGTGCCGCTGTGGCATCCCGAGCCGGGCGCGCCGACCGGGCCGATCGGCCAGCACGGCGGGCTGGGCCGCAAGCCGTAGCGCGGCGAACGGACAGAAGCCCCCCGCGAGTCACGTCCTCGCGGGGGGCTCCCTCTTACCGCCTGCCGTGCGTGAAAGGTGAGAAGACGATCACGAGGCAGGACGACTCAGCGGCGGGCCGTCGTCACGGCGCCAGCAGCAGCACGTCCGTCCGGGACTTGGCGGCCTCGTAACGGCGCGCCACGTCCTGCCAGTTGACGACCTGCCACATGGCCTCGATGAAGTCCACCTTCTGGTTCTTGTACTGCAGGTAGAAGGCGTGCTCCCAGGCGTCGAAGACCAGGATCGGGGTGGCGCCCTGGCCGACGTTGCCCTGGTGGTCGTAGACCTGCTCCACGATCAGCCGCCCGCTCAGCGGCTCGTGGGCGAGCACACCCCAGCCCGAACCCTGCGTGGTCGCGGAGGCCTTGGTCAGCTGGGCCTTGAAGCCGGCGAACGACCCGAACGACTCCACGATGGCGTCCGCGAGCTCCCCCACACCGTCGGCGGCCAGCGGCTCACCGCCACCGTCCTTCGGGCCGGTCATGTTCTGCCAGTAGATGCTGTGCAGGATGTGCCCGGACAGGTGGAAGGCCAGGTTCTTCTCCAGCCCGTTGACCGCCCCCCAGGTCTCCTTGTCCCGCGCCTCGGCAAGCTGCTCCAGCGTGTCGTTGGCGCCCTTCACATAGGCGGCGTGGTGCTTGTCGTGATGCAGCTCGATGATCTCGGGGCTGATCACGGGGGCGAGCGCGGAGTAGTCGTAGGGCAGTTCAGGCAGCGTGTAGACGGGCATGGGCGGGATCCCCTCCGGACCTCTTATTGCAACAGCCTTGCAACTGCACGCTAGCAGCAGGAACGGGTCGACGGGTGGTCCGGGCACGCAAAAGGCCCCCGCGTGTGTCGCGGGGGCCTTCGGCGGTGGATCTCCTACTGCTTGGCGCGGGCCCTCTGCCACCCGTACCCGACGGCCGCCAGGACCAGGATCATCCCGCCCGTCGAGTACAGCTGCACCCGCGTGTCCGGCTCCCGGGCCATCAGGACGAAGACCGCGGCCATGCCGGCCAGGGCGACCCAGGTCAGCCAGGGGAACGCCCACATGCGCACGGCCAGCTTCTCGGGTGCCTCGCGCTCCAGGCGGCGGCGCAGGCGCAGCTGCGAGACGGCGATGAAGATCCAGACGACCAGGATGACCGCGCCGATCATGTTCAGCAGCCAGGCGAAGACGTCGTCGGGCCGCCAGTAGCTCAGCAGCACGCACAGGAACCCGAAGACGGAGGACGCCAGCACGGCGATCCGGGGCACCCCGCCCGAGACCCGGCCCAGCCCCTTCGGGCCCTGGCCGCGGTCGACGAGGGAGTAGGCGATGCGGGAGGCGCCGTAGATGTTGGCGTTCATGGCGGACAGCAGGGCGACCAGGACGACCACGTTCATCAGCTGGCCGGCGCCCGGGATGCCGAGCTCGTCGAGGGCGGCGACGTACGGGCCCTTCTCCACGACCTCCTTGGAGTCCCACGGCACCAGCGTGACGATGACGGCCATCGAGCCGATGTAGAACAGCGCGATGCGCCACATCGCCGTGCGGACCGCGGTCGCGACGCCCTTGACGGGGTTCTCCGACTCGGCCGCCGCGATGGTGACCGTCTCCAGGCCGCCGTAGGCGAAGACCGACGCGAGCAGGCCGATGACCAGGCCCTCACCGCCGTTCGGCAGGAAGTCCGTGAGGTGGCTCGCGCCGGGGGAGTCCGTGCCGGGCAGGATCCCGAGGATCGCCAGGACGCCGAGCACCAGGAACAGGGTGATCGCGCCGACCTTCAGCGCCGCGAACCAGAACTCGAACTCGCCGAAGTTCTTCACGGCCGCGAGGTTCGTGCCGCAGAAGACGACCATGAACAGCGCGACCCACGCCCACTCGGGCGTGCCCGGCAGCCAGCCGCTGACGATCTTCGCGGCGCCGATGCCCTCCAGGCCGACGGCCGTGCACAGCAGCACCCAGAAGGACCAGCCGGCGGTGAATCCGGCCCAGGGGCCGATCGCCCGCTCCGCGTGCGCCGAGAACGACCCCGACGACGGATACGCGGCCGACATCTCGCCGAGCATCCGCATCACCAGCATCACGAGGACACCGGAGAGGGCGTAGGCGACCACGATGGACGGGCCGGCCGCGGCGATACCGGCGCCGGAGCCGACGAACAGACCGGCTCCGATCACCCCGCCGAGGGCGATCATCGACAGGTGGCGCTGCTTCAGGCCGTGAGACAGGGAGGTGTCGTCCGTGCTGGACGGGGTCCCCGTGGTGGTGCTGCTGGGCATGGGCGCGGCTCGTCCTATGCGTGAGAGGCGTACGAGGGCAAAAACGCCGCCAGTCTCGGATGCCTCTCCGCTCACACGAAGAGGCATCCCACTATCCGGACGGTCGCGTCGCTCTGTGTGGCTAGGCGGCGAGCGGTGAGTAGTGCGAGGCGTCGCCCTCGATGGCGTAGCTCTCCTTGCCCTCGATCCCCACGGGGATGTCCCCGGCCACGGTCACCCGGTGCAGGCGCCGGGGCCGCCCGTCGTAGTTGTCGACGGCGTAGTGCTGGGTGATGCGGTTGTCGAACAGGACGAGCTGGTTCGGCGACCAGCGGTGGCGCAGGACGTTCTCCGGCCGGGTGACGTAGGCCTGGAGCAGGTCGAGGATCTTGCGGGACTCGCCGGGCGAGAGGCCCACGATCCGCTGGGCGAAGCCGCCGATGAACAGCCCGCGCTCGCCGGTCAGCGGGTGGACGCGCACCACGGGGTGGACCGTGCGGTACTTGATCGAGGTGAACTGGGCGCGCCGGGCGGCCTGCTCCTCGTCGACGTCCTCCTCGGGGACGGCGTAGTCGTAGTCGTTGGTGTGCTCGGCCCACAGGGTGTCGGCGAGGCTGCGCAGCGGCTCCGGCAGGTTGCGGTAGGCGGCGGCCGAGCTGGCGATCAGCGTCTCGCCGCCGTAGGGCGGAACCGTGATGCTGCGCAGGCTGGTGGCCTGCGGCGGGTTCAGCACGAAGGTGACGTCGGTGTGCCAGTGGTTGGCGGCCCGGCCGCCCTCGCTGTCGACGGGCAGCACGTTCGGGGCGCCGTCGACGGCGGACACCGTCGGATGGGCGGTGGTGATGTCGCCGAAGTGGCGGACGAAGGCCTGCTGGCCGGCGTCGTCCAGGCCTTCCGCGTCGAAGACCAGGGCCTTGTGGACGTTGAGCGCCTCGCGCAGGGCGGTGGAGGTCTCCTGGTCGAGGGGCCGGGTGAGGTCGACGCCCTCGACGCGGGCGCCGATGTTCGCGGTGACCTTGTGGATCTCGATGGTCATGACGGGTTCCTTTCGGAAGAACCGGAAGAGGGGTCAGACGAGAGCGGGGGCGATGACGTGCTGGTTGGCGGGCCGGGGGAGGCCGTAGCGCTCCCGCAGGGTCCGGCGGGCGTCGCCGTACTCGGTGCGGAGCAGCCCGCGGGCGCGCAGGATCGGGACGACGTGGTCGACGAAGGTCTCCAGGCCGGACGGCAGGACGGCGGGCATGATGTTGAAGCCGTCCGCGGCGCCCGACTCGAACCACAACTCGATGGTGTCGGCGACCTGCTCGGGCGTACCGGCGAAGGTGAGGTGCCCGCGCCCGCCGCCGAGCCGCCCGATCAGCTGCCGCACGGTGAGCCGGTCGCGCCGGGCCAGCTCGACGATGAGCGTGTAGCGGCTCTTGGCGCCCTCGACGGCGCTCTCCGGCGGCAGGTCGGAGGGGAGCGGTCCGTCCAGCTCCAGGGTGCCCGGGGCCAGTTGCAGCAGCCGCTCCAGGCGGTCCACCCCGTGCGCGTGCACGATGTGGTCCTCCAGGACCCGCTCGTTCGCCAGCGCCTCGGCCTCCGTGGAGCCGATCACCGGGACGATGCCCGGCAGCACCTTGATGTGGTCGGCGTCCCGGCCGGCCGCGACCGTCCGCGCCTTGAGGTCGGCGTAGAAGGCCCGGGCGTCCTCGATGGTCTGCTGGGCGGTGAAGACGGCCTCCGCGTACCGCGCCGCGAACCGCTTGCCGTCCTCGGAGGAGCCGGCCTGCACGAGCAGGGGATAGCCCTGGGGTGTGCGGGGCACGTTGAGCGCCCCCTCGACGCTGAAGTACCGGCCCTGGTGCCGGGGCGGGTGGATCTTCGCGTCGTCGCCCCACACGCCCGCCGCCTTGTCGGCGATGATCGTGTCGTCCTCCCAGCTGTCCCACAGCTTCAGCGCCACGTCGAGGAACTCGGCGGCCCGCGCGTACCGCTCGGCGTGCGCCGGTTCGGCGTCCAGACCGAAGTTCCGGGCGGCCTCGGCCCCGGCGGTGGTGACGATGTTCCAGCCTGCCCGGCCGCCGCTGAGGTGGTCCAGCGTGGCGAACTTACGGGCCAGGTTGTACGGCGAGTTGTACGAGGTGGAGGCCGTGGCGATCAGGCCGATGTGCTCGGTCGCCGTCGCCAGCGCGGTCAGCAGCGTGATCGGCTCCAGCGCCCCGGCGGGCCGCTGCGCGAGGTTGTTCCACAGCTGTGGGCCGTCGGCGAGGAACAGCGAGTCGAACGTGCCGCGCTCGGCGATCCGGGCGAGCCGTACGTAGTGGGCCAGGTCCACATGCGCGTACGGGTCGCTCTCCGGCAGCCGCCACGACGCCTCGTGGTGGCCGGTGTTCATCAGGAACGCGTTGAGATGCAGCTGTCTGCGGGTCATCGATGGTCCTCCGTGACACCGAGCGCGGCCAGCAGCCGCTCCCGGTACTCGCCGAGCAGGGGGTCGCGGTACGACCGCGGGTGCGCGCGGTCGATGGTGAGGTCGAGGCCGATCCGGCCCTTCTCCAGGACGAGCACCCGGTCGGCGAGCACGATCGCCTCGTCCACGTCGTGGGTGACCAGCAGCACCGAGGGCCGATGCCGCTCCCACAGCTCCCTCAGCAGGCCGTGCATCCGGATCCGGGTGAGCGCGTCCAGCGCCCCGAACGGCTCGTCGGCCAGCAGCAGTTCCGGCTCATGGACCAGGGACCGGGCCAGGGCGGCGCGCTGGGCCTCCCCGCCGGACAGCTCGCCCGGCCAGGCCCGCTCGCGGCCCTTCAGCCCCACCTCCTCCAGGGCCGCACGGCCCCTGCGGCCGGCGTCCTTGCCCTCCGCGCCGAGCAGCACGTTGTCGAGGACCCGCCGCCAGGGCAGCAGCCGGGAGTCCTGGAAGACCACCGACACCCGCTCGGGCGCGGTGAGCTGCCCGCTGCCCGCGACGCCGTGGTCGAGTCCGGCGATCGCCCGCAGCAGGGTGCTCTTGCCGGAGCCGCTGTGCCCGAGGAGGGCAGTCAGCTGCCCGGCGGGCAGATCGAGGTCGATGCCGTCGAGGACCGTGCGCCCCTCGAACGACCGTGTCAAGCCGCGCAGTTGGACGGCGGGACGGGTCAGCTGCTCAGTGTGCGGCGCCATGACAGCACCCTCCGTTCGACGATACGGACCGCGCTGTCGGAGATGAGGCCGAAGATGCCGTAGACGACCAGGCCGACGAGGATGACGTCCGTCTGGCCGTAGTTCTGCGCCTGGAACATCATGTAGCCGAGGCCGCTGGTGGCGTTGATCTGCTCCAGCACCACCAGACCCAGCCAGGAGCCGGTGACCCCGAGCCGCAGGCCGACGAAGAAGCCGGGCAGGGCGCCGGGGACGACGACCTGGCGGATGAACCGGAACTTCGACAGGCCCTGCACCTCGGCGAGTTCGACGAAGCGGCTGTCGATGCCGGACAGCGCGGCGTGTGTGTTGAGGTAGATCGGGATGTAGACGACGATCGCGATGATGGCGATCTTGAAGGTCTCGCCGATGCCCAGCCAGAGGATGAACAGCGGGATCAGACCCAGGGTGGGGATCGCCCGGTTGAGGTTGACCGTCCCGTCGATCAGTGCCTCCCCGGTCCGGGTCAGCCCGGACGCCAGCGCGAGCAGGATCCCCACGACCAGGCCGATCGAGAAGCCGGTGGCCGCGCGCTGCAACGAGGTCAGGATGTCGTCCGGCAGCGTGCCGGCCGTCCACAGCCGGCTGCCCGTCTCCAGCACCGTCCAGGGAGCCGGGATCGCGCCCGGGTCGAGCAGCCCGGCGGCGGAGGCGGCGCTCCACAGCGCGAGCACGGCGGCCGGCCCGACGAGCCGGGTGGCGGGCAGCCGCTTGCCGGGGGCCAGCCGCCGGCGCCTGCGCACCTGGCGTGTCTCCTCCTCGGCGAGGGGAGCGAGCGGTGCGCTCGTGTTCGTGTTCGTGCTCGTGGTGTTCGTGCTCGTGTGCGTGGTCGTGGTCACGGCGGTCACCTCCGGTACTCCGCGGGCACGGCCTGGGCCGCGAGGGACTCGAAGCGGTGGTCGAACAGCTCCGAGACGTCGAACTTCTTCACGAAACCGCCCTCCGCGAGCAGATCGGCGGTCTCCTGCTCCCAGGTGATCGCCTCGTCCCAGCGGGGCGGGAACAGTGGCTTGTTGGCCAGCGCGGTGACCGCCTTGGCCTGCGCGAGGGTCAGGTTCTGCGTCCCGACGTAGAACTGCTCGTTCCACTCGTCGGGGTGCTCGTACGTCCACACCTGGCTCTTCGCCCAGTACGGGACGTACGCGGCGACCGCGGCGGCCTTCGCCCGGTCGTTCAGCACCGACACCGGCGCCCACAGCAGGTTCAGCAGGTCCACCACGTCCGTGGTGATGGTGCGGGCGGTCTTGTACTGCGTCAGATACGCGGGCGCCTGGGTGTTGGCGAGCGGGGCGATGTCCACCTGCCCGGACTGCAGGGCGGTGAGGAACTGGTTGCTGGTCAGCGGCACCAGCTCCACGTCGTCGTACTTCAGCCCCGCCTTCTTCAGCGCCCGCAGCAGGACGACCCCCTGCGCCTGCCCCTGGGAGAAGGCGAGCCGCTTGCCCCGGAAGTCGGAGACCCGGCGGATGTCGCTGCCGGGCTTGGTGGCGAAGAGGTAGTTGGGCTTGCGGGTGATGTTGATCGCGACGATCTTCGCGTCGAAGCCCTGGTAGTGCGCCTGGATCGGCGGAATCCCGGCGTTGTTGGCCACCTCCAGGGACTTCGCGCGGAAGGCGTTGATGACATCGGGGCCCGCGCCGATGTTCAGCCAGTTGGACACCTTGAACGGCAGATCGCGGAACCCGGCCAGCTTGAACTGGAGTTGCTGCGCGTTCTGGTACGAGGAGATCTTCAGGCTCGTCCCGGCGGGGACCTTGGAGGCCAGGGGAGCGTCGGAGGCCGTCTCGTCGGCCGCCGCGCTGCTGTCGGCGCAGCCGCTCAGTCCGGCCGCCGCGGCTGTCACGCCGAGCAGTGAGGTCAGGAACAGGCGCCGGTCTGGACCGGAAACGGAGGACGAGGGCATGGAAGGCTCCCTGGGTATGGAAGGCGGCACAGCGAGCGGAATTCCGGGCAGGAGGGCAGGAAAAGACCTGCCAAGGGAATTCACGCGAATGTCACAAAGGAAGGAGAAGGCGCTCCGTGAAGGGGCGCCGGGGGCGCGTCAACGGGTCAGCAACAGAGGGTGCGACAGCTCGTGAGCGGGCTCATGAACAGGATGTTCCTGGTCAGCGGCCCGGCCTGTCAACATTCCGAGTTTCTGAATTAAATAGCCTCAGGTGACGCGGCCAGCGGATCCCGGTAGAGGACGTCGAGGGCCACCGAACCACCGGCCACCGCCAGCACGGAATCCGGGAAACTGATCGGCGAGACGGTTGCGGCGCGATCCGTCCCGATCTCTTCCCGCAGCGCCGTCAGGCAGTCCTCCCGGTGCATGGCCCCGATCTCCGTCACGACCACCCGCTCCGGGTTGAGCACATCGAGCAGCAACCCGACCGCACGGCCCACCCGCCGCGACCGCTCCCGGAGCAGCCGCACCGCGACCGGGTCACCGGCCGCCGCCGCACCGACCACGTGCATCGGGTTCACCCCGTCGACGACGCCCGCCTCACGGGCCCGCCGGCACAGGGTCCGCTCGCTCAGCTCGACCTGGAGGCAGCCCACCCGGCCGCAGTCGCAGGGCTCCGTGCCGCCCGGCACCGGCAGATGGGCGATCGCCCCCGCCTGGGAGCGCGGCCCATGGTGCACCTCGTCATGGGTGGTGAACGCCGCGTCGACCACATTGCCCGCGAACAGATGCAGCACGCTGCCGCTGCCCCGCGCGCGACCGAACAACCGCTCCGCGTTCACCAACGCCCGTGCGTGCCCGTCCACATGGACCGGCAGGCCGGTGCGCGCCCCGAGCAGTTCCCGCACCGGCACCTCGCGCCAGCCCAGCAGCGGATGCTCCACGACGGTGCCCGAGTCCCGGTCCACCCAGCCGCCCGCCGCGAACCCGACCCCCAGCGCCCTGCTGCCGGGAACACCGGCGAGCAGCGCCACCAGCGCGTCGGCCGCCCGGGCCAGCACCCGGGCGGGGTCGGTGCCGTCGTGCTTGAACTCGCCCCGGGCCACCACCCGTCCGCGCAGGTCCAGCAGCGCGACCGTGGTGTACGGCACCGCCACATGCACCCCGCCCACCACGAACCGGGTGTCGTCGAGGTCGACCGGCAGGTGCGGCCGCCCCACGCCCTTGGACCGCCGCAGCACGGCGGACTCGCGGATGAGGCCCAACTCGCTGAACCGGGCGCAGTAGTCGGTCACCGACGCCGGCGACAGGCCGGTCAGCCGGGCGATGGTGCTGCGCGCGACCGGTCCGTGCTCCAGCACGGACCGCAGGACGACGCTCGCGCTGGTGCGGCGCCGGTCGCTGTCGGCGACACGGGGGATGGGGGACGTCAGAAGGGGAGCCGCGGTACGGGGCATGGGAATCTTCCTGGAGGCCGGTCCGACACTGCGCCGTCTCGATCGGCGGGCCGGATCCCTCCGCCCCGCCTCACCGAGGGCGGCGACAGGTGGCCGTGCCCTGGCGTCGCAGGTCGACATAGCGACGCGACGAGAAGTACCGGGCCTGGGCAACCATGTTCGCGACGCTAGCAAAACGGCCCCGCACTGCCCAGACGGCGACCGACGGGCGAGACGGCCGCCCCGGCGCCTTTGGGGGAAACCTACAGAGGCCCGGTTTCCCGCTCCCGTGTCGCACGGCACCCCATCACCGTGACCGGCATCACGCCTGACTCGCTGTAACCCGCATCCTTTGTGTGAAGCCGACCAACGGCCGGTCCCGGCCTTTGTGGACGGCTGACGGTGATCGGGGCGAGGGCGCTGGGATAGCGTCACGGTGTCCCGACCGGCCCTCACCCTCTCGCGGAGTCCCCATGAGCACCGCTGCCGCCACACCCGCCCGCACCGGACAGGTCCTCGCCGACCTGCTCCCCTCCCCCAAGCTCTCGGCGGCGCTCGAGCAGGGCGGTGCCCCCACCCGAGTCCGGGACGCGGCCCTCGTGCTCGGCGGCGCCGCGCTCACCGGCCTCGCCGCCCAGATCTCCGTGCCCGTGCCGGGCTCCCCGGTGCCGGTGACCGGCCAGACCTTCGCCGCGCTGCTCGTCGGCACGTCCCTCGGCGCCGGCCGCGGCTTCCTGGCGCTCGCGCTGTACGCCGTGGCGGGCATCGCGGGCGTGCCGTGGTTCGCGCAGGGCACCTCGGGCGTCGCCCCCTCCTTCGGCTACATCCTCGGCATGATCCTCGCCTCCACCGTCGTCGGCGCCCTGGCCCGCCGCGGCGCCGACCGCTCGGTGCTGCGCACGGCCGGCGCGATGCTGGTGGGCGAGGCGATCATCTACGCCGTCGGCGTGCCCTACCTGGCCCTCGCCACCGGCATGTCCGCCACCGCCGCGATCGCGGCCGGCCTCACGCCGTTCCTCATCGGCGACGCGCTGAAGGCCGCGCTGGCGATGGGCGTCCTGCCGACGGCCTGGAAGTTCGCGAACAAGCGCTGACACCGCAGGCGTTGCGAAGAGGCCCGCCGGGGGGGTACGCCCCCGGCGGGCCTCTTCGCGTACGAGACGCGACAGGGGGGCCGGTTCAGCCCTCCTGAGCCCCTGGCCGCCGCCGCTGCGACCACCACATTCCGGCCACGCCCGCCGCGAGCAGCGACGCACCGGCCGCGCCCAGCGGCAGCAGATCACGGGCCGGACCGGTCTTCGGCAGTTCCTTCCCGCCCGGGCCCGCCGGCTCGTTGTCGGTACCGAGCAGCAGGGGCGTGGCCGGGGCGTCCGGCGACGGGTTGCTCGTGCCGAACGGCACCGGGCCCTGCTGCCAGAAGGTCTTCTTCCCGTCGCTCGTCTGCACGGGCAGACAGATCTTCCCGGTCTTGCCGAGGTCGAACGTCGCGTCGACGGCGTACGACTTCGACTTACCCGCCGCGAGATTGTCGATCGGGCATGCGAATCCGCTGTTCGAACCCTCCGGAAGTCCCTTCTCGGGTATCGCCGAACACCCCTCGACGCCCTTGACGGCCAGCCCGTCGAAACCGACGACCAACAGCCGGATCTTCCCGCTGTCCTTGCTCCCCTCGTTCTTCACCGTGGCGGTAATGGCCGTCTTTTCGGAATCGTTGTCGACCGAGATCTTCCCGGGCAGCGTCGTGGTGAGCTTCACCCCGGCCGGCGCCGCGTCAACCGCCTTTCCCCCCTTGCCGCTTGCGGGTCCTTCGTCCTCCGCCCCGGCCGTGCCGGAAAGGATCAACACCGCCGAGAAAGATGCCATGACCAGCGATCCGGCGACCGCTGTCGTACGACGAGAACTCATGTTCGTCCCCCTTGCGTCCCCCTGGGCTGCGCCTGAATTCGCAGCACTGAAAGAGGTACCACAAGATTTCCCCGCACTATCCTGGTACGGCGCGAAGTGTGACCGTTGTGTTTCACTGGAGTCGGTCGCGGCGTCGTGGAGGGGGTGCAGCGGATTGCCGGGGAATACGAACAGTGGCGGTGTTCCAGGGATATTGGTGACGGGACGCTATCGGTTGGTCGAAAGTATCGGCCAGGGGGGAATGGGGCGGGTGTGGCGAGCCGCCGACGAAATACTCGACCGGCAGGTCGCCGTCAAGGAAATGCGGATCGACGGTCTCGACGCGGAGGACAGCAGGACCCGCCGCGAACGGACCCTGCGCGAGGCCAGGGCCACGGCCCGGATCGACCATCCCAACGTCGTCCGGGTCTACGACGTGGTCGACGAAGGCGAACGCCTGTGGATCGTCATGGAGTTGGTGGCGGGCCGTTCCCTCGAACGGATCCTCGCGGAGTCGGGCCCGCTGAGCCCCGGCGAGACGGCCCGCATCGGACTCGGTCTGGTCGCGGCGCTACGACAGGTGCATGAACGCGGCGTACTGCACCGCGACATCAAGCCCGGAAACGTGCTCGTGGAACACGCGGACGGGGTGGCCGGATCCCTACGCGGCAACGGCAACGGTTCCGGCCACGGGCGACGCGTCGTCCTCACCGACTTCGGCATCGCCGCGATCCAGGACGCCAAGGCGCTCACGATGGTCGGCATGCTGGTCGGCTCGCCCGACTACATGGCCCCCGAGCGCATCTCCGGCCGCCCCCAGGGCCCGCCGTCCGACATCTGGTCCCTGGGCGCGACCCTCTGTGCGGCCCTGGGCGGCCGCTCCCCGTTCTCCCGCGACACCACACTGGCGACCCTGCACGCGGTCCTGTACGAGGAGCCCGAACTCCCCGCCACCTCCGGCCCGTTGCGGGACATCCTGACGTCCCTGCTGGCGAAGGAACCGTCGGCCCGCCCGGACCTGGAGGCGTTGGAGACGGCGCTGGAGCCGGTGGCGTATCCGGCGCCGACACCCACGGTCGCGGTGGGGCCGCGGGATGCGGAACCGGGGCGGGAGGTGGAGCCGGAACCGGTGCTGCAGGAGGAGCCGCAACCGGAGCTCGTGCCGGACGACGAGTGCGCACCGCGCCCGGAGTCCACACCCGCCCTCGACCCGGAAACCCTCGGAGGGCGACAGCCGCTCCCCGAGCCCCGGTCGAGGGCGTCCGTCTCCGCACCACCGCGGGAGTCACCCACGCCCGCACACCTCCCGGCTCCTCTTCCCGCGGCGCCACGCGACCCTCGCCGGCCCGCCCCCGCCCTGGACCCGCACCACCCCATCGCCCATACGCCCGCCTCACCCCTCGCACCCACCGCACCCGGGGAAGCCGCCGCGAAAGTTCCGCCGGTGGCGGCCCGTTCCGGAGGCCGGGCCGACAGCACCACCCACCCCCCGAGCCCGGTCTCCCTCACCCGCGCCCAGGCGGAGACCGAGCGCCGCCCCCACCCCGCATCCCTCCCGATGCCGCCCGGCGAACTCCCCGGGCCGCCCGCCCCGGCAACGCCCCGCTCCCGCCCCCGTCGCCGTACGGTGCTCACCGCCGCGGCGGCCACCCTCGCCACGGCGGGCACGGTCGTGGGAATCCTGCTGGCCACGTCATCGGGATCGCCGGGCGGGAACGACACTCCCCACGCGGGCTCCTCGGCGTCCGCGCCGGCTACCACCGGAGACACCACCGGGAACACCACCGGGGACACCACCCCCTCTCCCACCGTCGAGGGCACCGCCAGGCCGCAGACCCTGCCGCCCGGCACACACCGGGAGGCCGGCGGGTTCGCCTGGGCGACGCCCGACGGCTGGCGGCGGGACGTGAAGACGGGGGCGGAGGTGCACTACACCTCCCCGGACGGGTCCCAGGAGCTGGTCGGCAAGTCCTCCCTGGCCCGCGGCGACCTGCTGGAGACCTGGCAGACCTCGGAGCGCAACGCCCACCAGGGCCAGGACTACCGCAAGATCCGCCTGGAGGAGACGACGTTCCGCGGTCACCCGGCGGTGGTCTGGGAGTACACGTTCACGCTGAAGGGCGTCCACTGGCACGCCCGGCTGCTCGGCTTCAACGTGACCGGCAAGTCGTACCAGGTCAACACGTGGTACCAGGAGGAGATCGAGCAGGAGGCGCTCGCCACCTACGAGAAGGTCAAGGACAGTTTCACGGTGCTGTAGGCACCGCGGCGGGCAAAGGAAAGGGGCCTGCGGCGCGTGCCGATGCACGGACCACAGGCCCCCGTTCACGACGAACGGCGAGCGGCCGGAGGATCAGCCGGCCGACACCTCGTTGCGCTCCTCACCCTGGACCTGCGCGGCGTCCGTGGCCGGACGCCCACCGCGGATCCCCTTCTTCACGAAGGCGATGACGAGCACCACGGCGGCGACGAGCAGCGACAGCAGGATGGTCTGACGCCCGTCGTGCTCGGTGTCGGTGAGCATGTAGCCGAGGATGAACACGATCAGAGCGGCAGTCGCCCAGGTCAGGTACGGGTACAGCCACATCTTCACGACGAGCTTCTCGGGCGCCTCGGCCTTGATGATCTTCCGCATGCGCAGCTGGGAGAAGCAGATCACCAGCCACACGAACAGGGCGACCGCGCCACTGGAGTTCACGAGGAAGAGGAAGACGGAGTCCGGGAACTTGTAGTTGAAGAAGACGGCCACGAAGCCGAAGGCGACGGAGGCGAGGATCGCCGTGCGCGGCACGCCGTTGGAGGTCGTGCGGGCGAAGGCCTTCGGCGCGTCGCCGCGCTGGCCGAGGGAGAAGGCCATGCGGGAGGCGGTGTACAGGCCGGAGTTGAGACAGGACAGCACCGAGGTCAGCACGATGAAGTTCATGATCTGACCGGCGTGCGCGATGCCGAGGGAGTCGAGCGCGGCGACGTAGGAGCCGTCCTTGGTGATGGACTTGCTGTCCCAGGGGAGCAGGCACACGACGACGGCGATCGAGCCGAGGTAGAAGACGGCGACACGCCAGATGATGCTGTTGGTGGCCTTGGTGACGGCCTGACGCGGGTTCTCGGACTCACCGGCGGCCAGGGTGGCGATCTCGCTGCCCATGAAGGAGAAGACGACGAGCAGCACACCGGTGAGGATGGCGCCGGCCCCGTTCGGCAGGAAGCCGCCGTGCGCGGTCAGGTTGCTCACCCCGGCCTGCTCGCTGTCCACACCCGGCAGCAGCCCGAACACGGCCAGCCCGCCGACGACGATGAACGCGGCGATGGCAACGACCTTGATGCCCGCGAACCAGAACTCGAACTCGCCGTAGGAGGCGACGGAGACCAGGTTGGTGGCGGTCAGCACCAGCATCACGATCAGGGCCCAGCCCCACTGCGGCACGGCCGGTATCCAGCCCTCCAGGATCACCGCACCGGCGGTCGCCTCGACGGCCAGCACGACGACCCAGAAGAACCAGTACAGCCAGCCGATGGAGAAACCGGCCCAGGACCCCAGCGCCCGGTCGGCGTGCGCGGAGAAGGAACCCGAGGTCGGGTTGGCGGCCGACATCTCACCGAGCATCCGCATCACCAGCACCACGAGCGTGCCGACGAGGGCGTACGACAGCAGGATGCCGGGCCCGGCGGTGGCGATACCGGAGCTGGACCCGACGAAGAGTCCGGCGCCGATGACACCGCCGATGGCGATCATCGAAAGATGCCGGTTCTTGAGCCCGGCCTGCAGTCCGGAGCCCTCGGCTCCGGGTTCTCCGGGCCCTCCGGGTTCGTTTCCGGTCTTGTTCATGGTCGGCTGCGAGGTCATGGAACGGATTTCCTTTGCGCCGGGGAGCTGTACTTCCGTACGAACCGAGCGAGCCGCACGAAAGGGGTGTTTCGCGGCATGCCGGTGTACGGGGGGCTCGCACGAGCGGTGTACGAGCCGGTCCAGTGAATCGGAGGCGAACGATTAGGAGAACCTTTGAATCCAGATTGTTACTTGAGGTTTTCCTGAGGTTCAGTAATGCGGCTCACATTCGCCCAGGGTTTTCATGAGCGCCACCCCGCGCGCCTTCCCCGAAACACCCGTGTCACACTCGTCCCATGCGCGTGTACCTCGGCTCGGACCATGCGGGCTACGAACTCAAGAACCACCTCGTCGAGTGGCTGAAGGCGGCGGGCCACGACCCCGTCGACTGCGGCCCGCACATCTACGACGCCCAGGACGACTACCCGCCCTTCTGCCTCCGGGCGGCGGAGCGCACGGCCGCGGACCCCGACGCCCTCGGCGTCGTCATCGGCGGTTCGGGCAACGGCGAGCAGATCGCCGCGAACAAGGTCAAGGGTGTCCGTGCGGCCCTCGCGTGGAGCGAGGAGACGGCGTCCCTGGGCCGCCAGCACAACAACGCGAACGTCGTCGCGGTGGGCGCGCGCATGCACTCGCAGGACGAGGCGACGAAGTTCGTGGAGACGTTCCTCGCCACGCCGTTCTCCGGTGACGAACGTCACATCCGCCGCATCGACATGCTGGCGTCCTACGAAACGACCGGCGACCTGCCCCCGATCCCGCCGCACCACCCGCAGCAGTAGCCCTCCGGGCGACCTGGGCCGCCGAGAACGACACCCCGACGCTGCCCGATCCCGAGGGGGCCGGGTGGTCGGGTTTCCCTCCGCGTCGCCCGCGGGGCTGGATCCCCGAGCCTTGCGCCCGGGGGTCGAGCCTGGGGCTCGACGTCCGAGCCGAACTCGGAACGGAGTCCCCGCCCCCCCCAGCAGGGGACCCGCCCTCTGCCGCCCGTGGCGGGCATGGCCCTGCGGGGTTCGGGTCCGGAGTCTTGTGGGGTTCGTGTCCGAAGCCTTGCGGGGCTGTGGGGACGGAGCCCTGTGGGGGTTCCAGGGAAGCCTGGCGGGGGTTCGGGAGGAGGCCTTGCGGGGGTTTGGACGGAAGCCCTGTGGGGTTCGGGTCCGGAGTCTTGCGGGGCTGTGGGGACGGAGCCCTGTGGGGGTTCAAGGGAAGCCTGGCGGGGGTTCGGGAGGAGGCCTTGCGGGGGTTTGGACGGAAGCCCTGTGGGGGTTCGCGGGGCGCAGCCCCCAGAGGGGTGCAGGGGACGCAGTCCCCGCCGGGGCCGGGGCGGAGCCCCGGAGCCTTTCGACCTCGGCCTCTTGAAATACCGATTCGGGTGGGCGGGCGGGCAAGGCCCCGCCGGGGCCGGGTCGGAGCCCCGGATCCTTTGGACCTCGGCCTCTTGAGGAAGTGGGTCGGGTGGGCGGGTGGGCAGGGCCCTGGACCCGTTCGCCCTCAGCCTCCTGAAGGAACCGATTCCGGCGTGCCAGTCCCCGCCGGCGCCGGGGCGGAGCCCACAGAGCCTTTCGACCTCGGCTTCTTGAGAGGCCGAGTCGGGCGGGCGGGTGGGCAAAAAGGGCAACGATCACAGGGAGAACCCGTGCCGGAAGGCCACACCATCCACCGCCTCGCCCAGGACTACGCCGCCGCCTTCCTCGGCACGAAACCCCGCACCACCAGCCCCCAGGGCAAGTTCACCCCCGCCGCCGCCCTCCTCACCGGCACGGAACTCACCCACACCGAAGCCCACGGCAAGCACCTCTTCCTCGGCTTCCGCGACACCGACTGGATCCACATCCACCTCGGCCTCTTCGGCAAGGTCACCTTCGGCCTGGCCCCCGAACCGCCCCCCACCGACACCGTCCGCCTCCGCGTAGCGAACGACACCGCCTACGTGGACCTCCGGGGCCCCACCACCTGCGCCCTCATCACACCCCCGGAGAAGCAGGCGATACACGACCGCCTCGGCCCCGACCCCCTCCGCGACGACGCCGACCCGGACACCGCGTACCGCCGCATCTCCCGCAGCCGTACGACGATCGCCGCCCTCCTCATGGACCAGAAGGTCATCGCCGGCGTCGGAAACGTCTACCGCGCGGAGGTCCTCTTCCGGCACCGCATCGACCCGTACCGCGCCGGCAAGGACATCACCCCCACCGAGTGGCAGGCGATCTGGACCGACCTCGTCGACCTCATGCACGAGGGCGTCCGCAACAACCGCATCGACACCGTCCGCCCGGAGCACACGCCGGAGGCGATGGGCCGCCCGCCCCGCGTGGACGACCACGGCGGCGAGGTGTACGTCTACCGCAGGGCCAACCTGCCCTGCCACATCTGCGGCGGCGAGATCCGCACCGCCGATCTCGCCGCCCGCAACCTCTTCTGGTGCCCGGCCTGCCAGCGCCCTTGAAGCCCCGGGCGCCGGCGCCCCTGAAAAGGCCCGGCCGCCCGCGAAAGAGACCCGGGCGTCAGAACCCGTGCGGCAGCCACGGCGGCACACCCGCCCCGAACCCGAGCGACGCCTCCGCCAGCGCCCCCGGCCGAAGCTCCCGCACCCGCCCGGCCGCCCCCAGCGCGCCCAGCGACACGCCCCCGAGATACGCCGCACCCAACTCCCGTACGGACAGGGCGACATCCGCCGCATCCGCCGTACGCTCGCACGACGCGCCCTTCGCGTCTCCGCTCAACCGCCAACGCCCGGCGTTCCAGGGGCAGAACGCGTCCTCCACCTCGAACACCACATCCACCGGCGTCTGATACGTCCGTGCCGCCAGCGCGGCCCCCACCTCCACCGGCCGCACGTACAGCGAGTCCCGCACCCGCGGATGGCACCGCCGCGGGTCGGTCACCAGGTACTGCCATGCGTCGTCCACCGGACGGCTCCGCACGGTCACCTTCGACGTCAGGTCGATCCCGAACAGGAACCGCCACAACGCCGCGTCCGCCGTGGGGTCCAGCCCCGCCAACTCCTCCACGATCACTGTGCCGTTGGACCCGGACGGCTCCCACTCGGGCTTGACGCGGTACCGCGCGTACCCCACCGTCTCCCCGTCCCGCTCGGCGAGCACGCACTGCAGGGGCGACGCCCCCTCCCGCTCGCTCGCCGGATCGAGCACCCCGAGCCGCTCCCAGCCGGGCTGCCGGGCCAGCATCCCGGGCCGGGCCGGAACCAGCCGCGCGTACACCGCCTCGCACACGTCGAGCACATCGGCCGGCACCGCGTACCGCACCCGTACGTCATCCGTACCGTCCGGCACCGACAGCCCTACCCGGGTCGTGTCGATCTCGGCGGTCAGCGACAGGGTCGCGTTGCCGTACCCGAAGCGCCCGTAGATCGCGGGTTCGGACGCGGTGAGCACGGCCAGCGGCTCACCCCAGGCGCGTACGTCGTCCAGCTGCCGCCGCATCATCGACGTCAGCAGGCCGCGCCGCCGATGTGTGGCGGCCACGCTGACCATCGTGACGCCCGCCACCGGCAGGGACGCGCCACCGGGCACGGTCAGCCGGAAGCTGAACGCCCCGGCCGTCCCCACGCACTCGTCCCCGTCCCAGGCGCCGAGCGAACGGTCGAACTCGGTCAGCGCGTTCCACAACTCCCGCTCCTCGGCGGACTCCGGCACCCCTCCGAAGCCCCGGATCAGGGTGTCGTACCACTTGTCCCAATCGTCCTTCCGAAGGACCCGCAAGTCGGGCGAAAGACCGTTCGCGTCAGTTCCCATGAGCCATGCCTACCAGGGCAATGCGGGACGAGCGAGGGAATTTCTCCCGGGTGGCGGCAGGGCCGCGCGCTGTGAAGTTCACTGTGAAGTCGGCCCTCGGACGGGGGACAAGTGGGACCTCCCGTGCCAAGCGGCTGGTCCGATGGATAGGGTCCCGAACTAATGGCATCAGGACGAGAGCGGCGCGCGGAAGCCGAGACGTTCACGGCCCGGTTGAAGAAGCAGTGGCACCGGGTCCGCGTCGGCGTGCGCCGCGCCGCCGTGGACTACTTCCGCGGCAACGGCTCGGACTGGATCGCCCTGGCCGGTCTGCTCCTGATGGTTCCCGTGATCGCGTCGGCGACACTGGCGAACTCGGTGTGGTTCTCACCGGCCGCACTGGTCCTGCCCGTCGTCGTGGGCGGCCTGCTGCTGCGCCCGGCCAGCCTGCTCGGCCTGTACGCGGCGGCGGCCACGGCGCTGATCGTGGAGTCGGTGCGGCTCGGCCCCTACACGGAGGGCCCGTCGAGGGTCACCCCGGGCGTCGTGCTCGTGGTCGCGGCCTGCGGCTTCTTCGGACTGCTCCTGGCCCAGTTCCGCAGCCGGGTCGGTGTGCCCTGGCGGCGCGGCGGCACCATGCTCTTCGACCTGCGCGAACGCATCCGGGTGCAGAGCAAGCTGCCCGACCTGCCGGACGGCTGGCACCGGGAGATGGCCCTGCGCCCGGCGGGTGGCCAGTCCTTCTCGGGCGACTTCGTGGTCGCGGCGCGCACCAACGGCGGCCGTACGCTCGAGGTCGTCCTCACCGACGTCTCCGGCAAGGGCATGGACGCGGGCTCCCGCGCCCTGCTGCTGTCCGGCGCGTTCGGCGGCCTGCTCGGCTCCCTCCCGCCGCACGCCTTCCTCCCGGCCGCCAACGGCTACCTCCTGCGCCAGGACTGGGACGAGGGCTTCGCCACCTCCATCCACCTGGTCCTCGACCTGGACTCGGGCGACTACGAGCTCTACTCCGCGGGCCACCCGCCGGGCCTCCAGCTCAGCGCCGGCAGCGGCCGCTGGGAGGAGAAGACCGCCGAGGGCCCGCTCCTCGGGGTGTACGACGGCGCCCAGTTCGACCCGGTGAAGGGCTCACTGCGGCCCGGTGACGTGCTGATGCTGTTCACGGACGGCCTGGTGGAGACCTCCGACCGCGACATCGTCGAGGGCATCGACCGCCTCACCGGCGAGGCCGACCGCTATGTGGCCGGCGGCTTCCACGGCGCCGCCTGGCACCTCATCGAGGCCGTGGCCAAGGACGTCAACGACGACCGGGCCCTGCTGCTGATCTGCCGAGAGGGCCCGACGGCCACCGCAACCCGCTGAGGTGGGGTTTTCCCCAGGTGGGTTAGGCGGTCGTCCTCATGGCCCGGCCGGCCTGCGGCTCCGTACGTTCGAGACACACCGGCGCATCGGTGCGAACGACTCGGATCCGGAAGGACACACATGTCAGGCGACTGGGCCGTGGAACTGCACGGCGTCCGCAAGCGCTACGGCCGTGGCGGCACCGCCGTACACGCCCTGCGCGGCATCGACCTCACCCTCCGGCACGGCAGCCACACCGCGGTGATGGGCCCCTCGGGCTCCGGCAAGTCCACGTTCCTCCAGTGCGCGGCGGGCCTCGACCGCCCCACGGCCGGCACGGTCCGCCTCGGCGGCACGGAGATCACCGGCATGAAGGAGAACAAGCTCACCGCCCTGCGCCGCACCCGCATCGGCTTCGTCTTCCAGGCCTTCAACCTGCTGCCGTCCCTCACGGTCGAGCAGAACGTCGTCCTCCCGATGCGCCTGGCCGGCCACCGCCCCGACCGCCGCCGCGCCGCCGAGGTGCTGGACCAGGTCGGCCTCGCGGACAAGGCCCGCCGCCGCCCGGGCCAGTTGTCCGGCGGTCAGCAGCAGCGCGTGGCCATCGCCCGTGCCCTGGTCACCCGCCCCGACGTCGTCTTCGCGGACGAACCGACGGGTGCCCTCGACACCACCACGGCCACGGAGATCCTCACCCTCCTGCGCGCGGCCGTCGACACCCACGGCGCCACGGTCGTCATGGTCACCCACGACCCGGCGGCCGCGGCCTGGGCCGACCGCGTGCTGTTCCTGTCGGACGGCGAGATCGCCGACCACCTGGACCGCGACGGAACCGCGGGCCACCACCACCTCGACCGCGACCACCCCGGCAGCGACCACCCCGGTAGCGACCACTTCCATTTCCGCCGCGCCCACGCCGACCGCATCGCCGCCCGGATGACCTCCCTGGCCGTCCCGCGCGCCCACGCGAAGGCGGCTGCCTGATGCTCGCCCCCAACGGCCTGGCCCGCGCGGCCCTCCGGTTCCGTCCCGCCGCGTTCGTCGGCACCTTCGTCGCCCTCGTACTGGCCGCCACGATCGTGTCGGCCTGCGGCATCCTCCTGGAGACGGGCGTACGCGCCACGGTCCCGCCCGAGCGCTACGCGCACGTCCCCGCGGTGGCCGCGGCCGGGCAGCGGGCCGGGAACCCCGACGAGGGCGGCGTGGTGCCGGACCGGGCCCGCCTCGAGGACTCCCTGGTCGCGAAGGCCGCCGCGGTGCCGGGAGTACGGGCCGCGATTCCCGACGTCACCTTCCCGGTGCTCACGCCCGAGGGGACGCTCACCGCACACGGCTGGGGCTCCACCGCCTTCACCGGCGAACGCCTCACCAGCGGCCGCGCCCCCGGCCCCGGCGAGGTCGTCCTCGCCCCCGGCTCACCACGCCCGGCCGGCGGCGCCGTCGCCCTCACCCTCCCCGACGGCCCCCGCACCTACCGCGTCTCCGGAACCACCGCCGCCGGGCAGGGCACGGTGTGGTTCAGCGACGCCGAAGCCGTCCGCGTCTCCGGCCACCCCCACCGCGTCGACGCCATCGCGGTCCTCCCCGACCCCGGTGTCGGCACGGCACCCCTGAAGTCCCGCCTCGCCCACGCCCTGGGCGGCCGGACCGAGATCCACACCGGCGACGACCGGGGCACCGTGGAGGACCCCGCCCTCACCGAAGCCCGGGAGGTGCTGATCGGAATCGGCGGCTCCTTCGGCGGTGTCGCCACCATGGTCGCCGTCTTCACCGCGGCCGGCACGGTCGCCCTCGCGATCGGCCGCCGCGCCCGCGAGTTCGCCCTGCTGCGCGCCATCGGCATCACCCCGCGGCAGATCCGCCGCGCCATCGCCACCGAGGCGCTGCTCGTCGCGCCCGTCGCGGGCGCCCTCGGCTGCCTGCCCGGAATCGCCCTGGCCGCCTGGTGGTTCGGCCGGCTGAAGGACAAGGGCGCCGTCCCGGCACCCGTCGATCTCGCCGTCTCCTGGATCCCCCTCACCGTCACGACCGGCACGGTCCTGGTCACCGCCCTGCTCGCCGGGTACATGGCCGCGCACCGCAGTTCACGCATCAAGCCGGGGCAGGCGCTGAGCGAGGCGTCCGTGGAGCGGCTGCGTCCGGGCTGGATCCGCACACCGCTCGGCGTGGCCGCGGCGGCCGGCGGTTTCGTGTGCGCGGGCCTGGCCGCTTCGGCGACGGGCGAGGACGCGGCCAACGCCGCCCTCGGTGTGGTCATGCTGTTCATGCTGGCCGTCGCACTGCTGGGCCCGCTGATCGCCCGCGCCTGCGCGTCCCTGCTCGGGCTCCCCCTGCGCGGTGCGGGCGCACCCGCCGCTCTGGCCGCGGCCAACTCCCGTACCAACGCCCGGCGTCTGGCCTCCGCGATCACTCCGATCGTGCTCGCCATGGCGTTCTCCTCCGTGCTGGTCTTCCTGCACACCAGCGAGGACCGGGTCACCGCGGAGCAGCAGCGGGCGGGCATCGTCGCCGATCACGTCGTCACGGCCGACGAGGGCGCCCTGCCCCCGGACGCGGTACGACGGGCCGGGCGCACACCCGAAGTCACCGCGGCCGTGGGCCTGCTGAGGACATCGGTCCTCGTCCGGGCCTCGGGCGCCCTGACCCCGGTCTCCGCCCAGGGCGTCACGGGCTCGGCCCGCGACCTGGCCGCCGTACAGGACCTGGACGTCGAGAAGGGCCGACTGTCGCTGAAGCCGGGCGAGATCGCCCTCGACACGTCCGTCGCCCGGAACGCGAAGGTCGGGGTCGGCGACCGCATCCGCCTCCACCTGCCCGACGGCACCAGGGCCACCCCGCTGGTGGCGGCGACGTACGGACGCGGCATGGGCCTGTCCCAGGTCACGTTCCACCGCACCGACCTGGCCCGCCACGTCAGTTCGCCCTTCGACACCGAACTGTGGGTCAAGGGCGGCACGGCGAAGGCCCTCGCCCCGCTCGGCCGGGTCCTGGACCGCGCCGACCACACCACCGCCCGGTCCCTCGACCGTGAGCTCAACGCCTGGGCCAACACGGTCATGGCGGCCGTTCTCGGTGGCTTCGCGGCGGTCGCTGCCGTCAACACCCTGGTGATGACGGTCCTGGACCGCCGCGGCGAACTCGGCACGCTCCGCCTGCTCGGCTCCACCCGCCGCCAGGTCCTGCGCATGGTCCGCTGGGAGGCCCTGCTGGTCGCCGTCGCGGGCATCGCGCTCGGCACGGCGATCGCCCTGGCCACTCTCGTCCCGATGATGAGGGGCCTGACGGGCCAGGGGCCGTACATCCCGCCGCTCGTCTACGGCTCGTTCGCCGCCGCGATCCTCGTCGTCGGCACGGCCGCGGCCACCCTTCCTGCCCGGGCGGCGCTGCGCGGGGAGACACTGGAGCGGTGACCGAGACATCCCGGATGACCCTGGCCCAGGTCGAGGCGACCGCCCGCGCCGCACACACCGGCCAGACCGACAAGGCGGGACGGCCCTACGCCGAACACCTGCGGGCCGTGGCGGAGGGCGTACGGGCGCGGGGCGGCGACGACGAGCAGATCGCGGCGGCCTGGCTGCACGACGCGGTCGAGGACGACGCCCTCTCCGCGGAGTGGCTGCGCGGGGCCGGCTTGAGCAGCCGTACGAAGGACATCGTGCTCGCGGTCACCAAACGGGCAGGGGAGCCGCCGGAGGCGTACGCGGCGCGGATCCTCGCCACGCCCGGGGCGCTGCTGGTGAAGGAGTCGGACCTGGCGCACAACGCGGACCCGGCCCGGCTCGCGGTCCTCGACGAGGCGACCCGGAAACGACTGACCGAGAAGTACGCACGGATGCGCGCACTTCTCGGTCTCGTCGGATGAACTCCGCTCGGAGGGTCAGGCGTTGACCTTCTCGCGTTCGCGCTCGCTGCGCTCGGCGCTCTGGCGTTCGCGGGCCAGCTCGGCCGCGTCCCGCTTGAAGGCCCAGGCCATCTTCGGCTCCATCGCGAACCGGAAGACGCGCTGCACCGGCTTGGTGCACAGCACCGTCACGACGGCGGCCGCGAGGGCGGTCACGAGGATCTCACCGGCCGGATGGTGCAGCCAGGACGCCTCGAACCAGCCCTGGTAGTCGCCCGCCTTCACCAGGAAGCCGTGCAGCAGGTAGCCGTAGAGCGTGCCGGCACCGAGGGCGGTGAACCACATGTGGCGGCGCGGCACCCAGGCGAAGAAGCAGGCGGTCAGCACCAGGGAGCAGCCGAACATGGCGAGCACCATGACCGGGCCGGTCCACCACGGGGCGCCCAGTTCCTGCGCGGCGTCCCGGTGGTAGAACCACGCGGTGTTCATGCGCGGCACCGCCCACCAGCTGAAGGCCAGGGCGGCGGCGAACACGGGCACCGAGGCGATCCGCACCGCACGCGTGCGCACCATGTGGAAGTGCTCGGGCTTCATGACCAGGCCCAGCACGAAGAACGGCAGGAACTGCAGGACGCGCTGCAGGTCCAGGTCGTCGCCGATCTCCGGGGTGACGGTCGCCAGCATGGCGAGACCCAGCGCGAGCGGCAGCGGCCAGCGCACCAGGTTCCAGATGGGGGTGGTCAGCCGCCATACGAACAGCGCGACCAGGAACCAGGTCAGGTACCAGGGGTCGAGGAGGCTGATCTCCTGGTGCGGGTCGTTGTCGATGACCCGCTTGAACAGGGGATAGGCCGTCTCGAAGATGATGTACGGCACGGCGACGCCGGTGATCAGGCGCTTCAGTCGGTCGGGCCGCATGTCGAAACTGCGCGAGAAGTAGCCGGAGATGATGATGAACGCCGGCATGTGGAACGCGTAGACGACCTGGTACGCCGCCTCGAGTATCCGGCTGTCGCCCTTGAGCGGCTCCCAGACGTGGCCCATGGCCACCAGCGCGATCGCGAGGTACTTCGCGTTGTCGAAGAACGCGTCGCGCTGCTTGCCGTTCTGCTTCTTCTGCGTGCTCTGCGGCGAGCGCGGGCTCGGCACTCCGTCCGCCGGCGACTGTGCCGGGGGAAGTGGCGCCCTGCGGTCGCCGTTCGGTCGCAGCGAGTTCGTCACAGACCCTCCCACCAGGAGCTCGGGGAGACGATCCGGGACCTCGCTGCGCGTGCGGGGGACGAGGCAGCGTGGAACATCTGAGGCACCCTAGCGTTCCCTGCAGCTATTCGTAAAACGCCGGAAGTGATTCCTGGCTATTCGCTGCGGGTACCCCGGATTACGGGTAGTTGACGGCACTGTCGGCGTGATGGCCAACACATCGTCCGATGGCGGATTGTGTGCACCGACTGGGTCTTGCTTGTCATGATACTTCCGGACTAAGTGATGCATAAGACCAGCAGGCGACTCCAGCGGAATGTCCGCTTCGACCCTCTTCGGCCCGTGGTCCACGGGGCTGTTGCCGGGCTTGTGGCAGCAATTCGAATTAGCTGCGAACGCGTTGTGTGGAGACGGAAACGATTCGGGCGAATTCCCTGTGCGGGTGGCCCGTCGAATTGCCGTGCGACTCCCCGCTGTTGGGTGCTCGCGCGCAGGCGGCACACCCGCGTGGCGGCGACACGCGTGTAGTCGATGCGTCACCGGCCGCATAGCCCGGGCGTGTTGGTGGCACGATGGTTCTGGCGGGGGTGCGCGGGGTCGCGTCCCCGGGCCGGGAGAGCGGACCGACCGAGGGTGTGTGATCAGTTGTGGCCATTTCACTGTCTGTGGTGCTGCTGTTGGCGATCATCCTTGTGGTGTTGCTGAGAGGGGGATCCATCAAGGCAGGGCCGGCGATCGTGGCGATCCTCTTCGGCTTCTTCCTCGCCTCGACCGGCATGGCCCCGTCCATCAACCGGTTCCTCAACTCGATAGCGGACACCATCAACTCCATCAGCTTCTGACCGGCCCGGGAGCGCCCCTGCCGTGCCCCGCGCACGGCGCCGCGGCGTACCCCATGCGTCCGTGGCCCGGTGCACGGCCGACCGAGCCGGCCGTCACCGCGTGACCCGACGCGGCCCGCACCGAGCGCGGCGAAACGTCCCACCGGCTGCCCGGGAACGCGGACGCCGGGCAGGACGAGGGGCGGCGCCCCCGTCGCGACAGAATCCCGCCGGAACAGTCCCGGCCGCCATGCGACCCCGGCCACCACGCGGCCCGGCCGGGGCCCACCCGGGGGCGATCGCGCCCGAAGCCGCCGCAGCCCCGCACTGCTGATGGCCTCGGCCGCCGCGGCGGCCGCACTCATGGCGATCGTCACCACCACCGTCACCCTGATCCGCGACAACGACCGTCCGGCCCCGGCCGACGACCGCCCGGCCTCGCCCGCCGCCGAGCGGCCTGGGCGGCGTCGACACGTCCCTCAAGAGCTGCTCCGTCGTCGACACCTCCCTCGTGGGCGCCGGCTCCGACCTCACGACGCCCCGCTTCGGTCTCGCCGACGGCCGTAACACCTGGAGCCGGCCCGTCGACTCCACTCCCGACGGCGCCGCCGGCGACGAGGGCGCGCTCATCGGCACCGGCGACGGACGCGGCCCGGACGCGACGGGCCTCGGCAAGGGACGCGTCTAAGGACGCGTTACGGCTACGGGGCCGAGGACGCCGAAGGCCCGAGCGGCGTGGGTCCGGCTGCACGGTCTCCTCCCCCCGGCCGCCGTGACCGGCAAGGAGCTCTGGCGGACCCCGAGCGGCAGCGGCGAGATGAGGGTCGTCCGCGACGGTCCCGAGGGCGCCGCCACGTCCGTGCCCGAGGGCGGCATCACTTTCTCGCGCACCGGTGGCGGCGTCCGCGCCGTCTCGCCGCGCACCGGGCTCACGCTGTGGGAATCCCACACCACCCTCACCCTGGAGCGGCAGGGGCCGCCGACCGCCTCCGCCACCCAGGTGTACTTCGCGTCACCCAGCGGCCGCCTCGCCATCCTGAACGCGCGGCGGCAAGGTCGAGGACACCCGACCCGGCCGCGACGGCGGCGGCCGGGTCGACAGCCTGCTCGTCACCTCCGGGGCGCGGCTCCTCCTCGTCGGCGACGCCCTGTACATCCCCCGCGGCGTCCGCTCCGTCTACGCCGTAGACGTACGCGACCTCTGAGAGCGGGGGACGGCTGCCTGACCGTGCGGGTCGGTCAATGTTCGGCGAGGCGGAGATCGGCGACGAGTCGGAAGCGCTCCAGAACCGCCGGGGTCGTGTCGTCCACGGTGAAGCCGGGGTCCTCCAGGGCCGCACGCATGTCCTCGCTGTGCCAGAACCGCTCGTGGTCCTCGCGCCACTCGGCCACGCTGGTGTGCCCCTCGCCCTCGTCCACCACGTGCGCGAGATCGACCTGGGCCAGCGGGACGACGCGGACGTTGGTCACTTCGATGACCGCGACCGGCCGGCCGTCCGAGTCGACGACCACGGAACGGTCCCCGGTTTCCGGTAACGGATCCCCCTCGTGCTCGTAGTCGACGACGAGTCCCGTCGTGGAGGTCTTCGAACCGCCGAGGATCGCCGCGACGAGCCGGTCGCGCAGGGAGCCGGGGAATGCGAACTCGGTCCGGGGCATCGACGCGATGTCCGCGGGCGTGAAGGAGTGAGGGATCATGCCGACGACCGTAACGACCCCGGAACCGATCAGGGCCGGGTCGGAGAATTGTCCTCCGACCCGGCCCTGATGCGTATGGAGCGGGCGACGGGAATCGAACCCGCGTAGCTAGTTTGGAAGATCGCGTATGCGTCTCCGCCCTGACCAGCTGCGACATGACCTGCGGGTTCGTTACCCGGATCCCTGCCACTGCCCGTGGTTCCCCTCTCGGGCGTGCACCTCCGGGCACGTGAGAGGCACGGCCTACATCAGCTTGGTGATCCAAGGCGCCAATGCGGAGATCATGGCCGCAGTTGCCGTGACCAGCTGGACGAGCTGCGTGGCTGCCTCGCGCCGCGACCGACGGTCGTCTGGACGGCACTGGTGGCCGACGGAACGATCGTTCCGGCCAAGGAAACGATCGTTGCCTTTGAGTGGCCCACCGTTGTAAGGTTCAGCGGCAGAAGCATTGCCATGCAATGCTTCTACGGGTAGTGCGGTGTCTCGCTTCTTCATGCGAGCCCCCTCTCGTTATGGACCGTGTGGCACTGCGTCTCTGCCAGGGGAAGAGTGCCGACGGTCCGCTTTTGCTGCCCTTGTGAGACAACTGTGGCGAATCCTAGCGCAGTTGATGGGCCGCGTGCCCACGCGGTTGGTGAAACGGCTTTGAGCTGGAGTTTCAATGGGCGAGTCAAGCGCCGCGGTGCGCGACCAGTAGCCGAAGAAGTCGTGGGCCGGGGCCCTGGCCTGCGGCCGTGGAATCGATCAACGCTGCGACCTGCGACTTAGCTGTCGGTGGTTGTCAGAGTTGGTCATCGTTGAGCACCCCCGCATGGCCCCGAGACGGCCGAGTGGCGACCGTAGTTCAGACCCCGATCACGATCGGGAGCGCGTCCGGCCGGCCGTAAGCGAGGATGCGCGTGAGTGCCTCCTTCATGTGAGCTACGTCTGCGGCCGGTGCGTGTAGCACTGCCTCGACGACCGGGTCATCCAGGAACAGGGCTTCCAAGGAATCGGGGTCGAACGTGACCCGCAGGATGTCTCCTTCCAGCTCCACCGTGCGCACGCATCCGTACGCGGTGCCTTGGTCGGGGGTGACAACGCAGTACGAGTCGCAGCCGTTGCGGATGTTCTGCGCATCGGGTTCCTTGAAGCTGCACTGGAAGTCGAGCGCGAAGCCCTCTCCGCCTTCTGATTCGGCAACTCCGGCAGTCAGGGCATAGATGTCCGGCCCCGGCTCGTGGCATCCGTAAGCGATCTTCGCCGTGAATCTGTAGGTCACACGCGTGTTCTACCAGGGCCTGCGGCGGCCGATGACGTGAGGTCGGCGGAGCGGCTTTGGGCTGGAGCTGCTTTGGGGCGAGTGATCATGGCCCCGTAAGCTTCCGGCGAGTCGGGCAGTCTGTGGACCTGCCCGTTAAAGCACGACGTTGGGGCCATGATCTTAGAGGCTCGCCCCAAAGTGGCTGCCTAAAGCCGTGGAGCCGACCGCCCCAGCCACAGAGAGTGTCTCCCGCTTCATGCCCGCTGCCGCGAGCGCGCCGCCGGGCGGGGCCGCCGCTGGCGAAGACAGGGCGGTGGCCCCGCCGTACAGGCGGCGCGCGCCCGCGCCGTGCGCGGGCCTTGATGAAGTAGGGAAAGTTCTACCGCGCGTGGTGATCGCGGAGACGGCATTCACTTACGACTTTCGTACCTGGTCGCTACGCTTGCTCCCGTCGCAGTCACTCAAGCTTCAGGGAGCGTGCTCACCGGATGGGACCGAAGTCGGAGCGGGTCTACCGCACGATCCGCGAGTGGATCTCGACGGGGAAGTACCTGCCTGGCTCCAAGATTCCATCAGAGCGAACCCTGTCCGATGAGCTGGGCATCGGCCGCACGGCTCTCCGCCAGGTACTGGCCAAGCTCGTTGCTGAAGGCGCCATCGAAGTCCATGGCCGCAGCTCCTATCGCGTGCCGGATCGGTCTGTGACTACTCAGGCTCCGGGGGACGTCGAACCGTGGCAGATCCATGGCGAGCGGACCCTGTACGACAACCGTTGGGTGAAGCTGAGCCTCGTCGACGTTGAGCCGCCGGGAGTCGACCGCTTCGAGCACCACGTAGTGAAGCTGCACCACGTCGCTATCGCGGCCGTCATCGACGACCAGGACCGCGTCCTGATGATGTGGCGCTATCGCTTCGTGCCTCAGTCGTTCGGGTGGGAGCTCCCGGGAGGCATCGTCGACGCGGGGGAGGGCCCCTTGCAGACGGCGTTGCGTGAGGTCGAGGAAGAGACTGGCTGGAGGCCGGATTCCCTGGAGCACGTGGTCACGTATCAGCCCATGGTGGGCATGGTCGACTCGCCGCACGACATCTTCGTGGGCACGGGCGCCAAGCTCGTAGGTGAGCCGACGGATCTGGAAGAGGCCGGGCACATCGCGTGGGTGCCGCTCTCCGACATTCCTGGTCTCATGGCCCGCGGTGAACTCATGGGATCGGGCACGCTGGTTGCCCTGCTGCACGTCTTGTCCTCGCGGTCCGCCGGCACTTCTCCTACAACCGCTGCGTGAGCTGCTCGACTCTCCGTCGATGCCGCACTGATCCCGTACGGCTGGCTATCAAGCGGGCCTGGCGTAGGTGCTCGTGCGCCTGGTCGTGCTCGCCACGAGCCATGTGCGCCTGGGCTAGGTCGCAGCGCAGTCCGGCGGATGCCCGTATGAAGGTTGGGTCTGCCGTGTCGAGTGCCGTGTAGAGGCTCCCCACTGCCTCGTCGTCACCTATCAGGGCGAGAGCGCTTCCGCGCCAACGAGTGAGGTGCCCTTCGTTCAGGAAGATGCTCAACATGTCCGGGTCGCGGGCCGCATCTCCTGGAGGCAGGCTGCGTGCGGCCCGATCGAGTGCCCGTTGGCAGTCCTCCGGCAGTCCTGCGCGAGCGCAGATCTCGGCTTCGGCCGCGTGGAGCCAAGCCGTTAGCCGCGGGGACATGGCTGATCCTCCGAGTCGCTGAGCATCCCGTATCAGTTGGACGGCCATGGATGCTCGCCCCGCATCACAGAGCACGTACGCCTGCTCGGCTGTGGCGTGCGCGAGGTACATCGGCTCTTCGGCTTCCTTGGCGGCCCGCTTCCCCAGCTCGTAGTGGCGCCAGGCCCGTTCGACCGCACCCACATCTAGTGCCTGCCATGCGGCCAGCGTCGCCGCTCCGGCCAGTGCTCGCGCGACCGGGCGCCGGGTTTCGGGAAGGACCGCGAAGGTCAGGGCCTCTTCCAGCCTCGTCAGGTGAGCCGTCATCTCGTCGACCAGCCCGGCCGCGCCCATCTGCCGGTCCATGGTCCTGAGCAACTCCGTCTGATCCATGAACGTGTCGACCATGGTCAGGCTGAGGCTGCGGGCCGCATCGATCCGGCCCATCAATTCGTCGTATCCATCTGCGGCGACTGGCTGGCCCGACTCCGCTGGCACTCCGGTCAGTTCGGCGTCTGTAACGCCGAGCAGCGCGCGAAGGATCTTCGCGTAGCGGGCCGAGATCTGGCGTCGGCCGTTCTCCCACTCGGAGACGTACACGCGCAAGCTGGCCGTTGATGCGACGTCCAACAGGTGCTGGCGGGCGTGTCGTTCAATCTCTCGAACCAGCCGCTCTTGCGACCACTCCCGTGCGTTCCTCGCCGCCCTGAGTCCGTTCGTCACGTCACGCCATCCTGCTCGGGTTCCGGGGACCTAATAGCAGCATGCCTCACATCTCCGCAGGTCGGCAGGGGTTAACGGGTCAGGTGTTAACCCCTGTTGGCTACCGAGGCGTTGGCAGAAACGGTTCCCTAGAACCATCGCAGCAAGGCGAGTTGAGAAGCCGAAGCAGCGACAGCGCTTGACATCTGGTGCGCACCAGATGCAACCTACTGGTGCGCACCAGTTGGGGCGCGATCTCGCAGCTTTGCTGCACTCATCTGTCAACGCACGAGAGCGGCGACCCACCGCCAAGCAAGTACGCCGCTCCCGCCCCTCTCAAGGGAGTTCCATCATGCGTCAGATCCCCGTCGAGACGTCCGGCGCCACCGTGATGGTCGCCAAGGCCCCGCAGCCCAAGGTCCGCGACCGTAGGACCGGCGAGATCGCTATCGACGCTGACGGCGTCAAGCTGATGACCGTGGACGTGATGTTCGCGGCGAACGACGAAGTCGAGATCCTGTCCATCACCGTCCCGGAGCCCGGTATCTCCAGCGACCTGGCCATGGGCACCCCCGTCGCCTTGACGGGTCTGATCGCCCGGCCGTGGGAGAACGAGTTCAACGGCCAGAAGCGCCACGGCATCGCCTTCCGCGCGGTGGCCGTCACCTCGCTGGCCGCCACCGGTTCGGCATCCGAGGCGGCCTGATCATGACCTGGTTCATGGTCGCTGTGGTTGTGGTCGTCGCCGCTGCGGGTCTCCTGCGGTGGCGGCGCCCCGCCTGGTACTGGCTGACGTTCGGGGTCGTCGTCGCCACGGTGCGGGTCCTGGTCCGCTACGCGTCGGTCATGGACGCCTGCGGCCTGACGGTCCCTCCCTCGCGCTGGCGGCTGGCTCTGGCTCGGGTGGCCAATCGTCCGGTGCCGGAGTCCCGTGTGCCGCGCATCCTGCGGTTACGGCCGACCCGGACCGGCCTGGTCCTCCGGCTCAAGCTCCGTCCCGGTCAGGACGCCTTCGACGTGTCGGCGGCCACGGACCGGCTGCGCCACTCCTTCGGGATGTACGGCGTGACCTCCCGCGAAGTCCGCTCCGGCGTCGTCGAGGTGCGGATGACCGGCTACGACGTGCTCAAGCAGGTCCAGATGCCCGCCAAGACCGACACGCGCCCGATGCGGGTTCCGGTCGCGCTGCGGGAAGACGGCTCGGTGCACTACCGCGACTACCGCGCCGTCCCCCACGGCCTGACTCTCGGGGCCACGGAGTCCGGCAAGTCGGTCTACCAGCGCAACCTGGTGGCCGGGCTCGCCTCGCAACCCGTCGCCCTGGTCGGCATCGACTGCAAGCAGGGTGTCGAGCTGTTCCCGCTGGCACGC
Organism: Streptomyces massasporeus; assembly: GCF_014648995.1. GTDB lineage: Bacteria > Actinomycetota > Actinomycetes > Streptomycetales > Streptomycetaceae > Streptomyces > Streptomyces massasporeus. The sequence goes on from NZ_BMSE01000002.1 coordinate 506,896, forward strand.
CGCTTCTCAGCACTGGCCGACAACCCGGACACCGCCCTGGAGCTGCTGGAAGCGTTGGTTGAGCACATGGGGGAGGTCTACCAACTGATCCGGGCTGAGCAGCGCATCAGTGTCGCCGTGCCGGATGCGGAGATCGCCGCCGACATCTGGGACCTGCCCGACGACATCCGCCCGGTCCCGGTCGTGGTCTTGGTCGACGAGGTCGCCGAACTCGCCCTGTTCGCCAACAAGGACGAGGAGAAGCGCCGGGACCGGATCATCACCGCCCTGGTCCGTCTCGCCCAGCTCGGCCGCGCGGCCGGCATCTACCTGGAGATCTGCGGGCAGCGCTTCGGCTCCGAACTCGGCAAGGGCATCACCATGCTCCGCGCCCAGCTCACCGGCCGCACCGCCCACCGCGTCAACGACGAAACCTCCGCCAACATGGCCTTCGGCGACATCTCCCCGGACGCCGTCTTGGCCGCCATCCAGATCCCCGCCGAGACACGCGGCATAGCGATCGCCGGTGACTCAACCGGTGGCTGGCACCGCATCCGCGCCCCGCACACCTCGCTGCGCCAGGCCGTGAACACCTGCAACAAGTACGCCGACCGCACACCCGACGTGCCCGCCCTTGCGGCATACCGGCCCGCGGCTGGCCCGTTGCCCTCGGCCCGGGTGCCGCTGTCCAAGACAGCTCCCGCCACGGCCTGACCTTCCCCCGCTTCACCGGTCGGCGCGACCGCTTCGCGCCGGGTCCCTACCCCTCCCATGCCACATCACCGGAAGGAGCCGTGATGGCCCGCCCCGCTCTCCGCGTCGACGCCGTCCTGGTCCAGGCCGTCATCGCCGGGGCGCTGTCCTTCGCCCACCTCCACGACCTCGCCGCCGCTGCCGGACAGGACGGCTGGAAAGCCTGGGCCTACCCGATCAGCGTCGACCTGCTCCTGGTCGCCTCCTGGCGGCGGCTCCGCAACGACGGCCCGTCCCGGCTGGCCTGGTGCTGGTTCGTCATCGCCCTGGTCGCCTCCCTCGGCGCCAACGTCGCCACCGCCGGACTCCTCGACCTGACCGACGTCCCGGCATGGCTGCGCATCCTCGTAGCCGCCTGGCCCGCTCTGGCCTTCATGGGCGGCACCCTCCTCGCCCACTCCGCCACAGACCCGGTGCCGGATCCGCCGGCACCCGCAGCCCCGGTCAACAAGCCGCACCCTGAGCCGGTAACCGAGACCGAACCAGAGCGCGAGCCCGAGCTGGCCCCAGCGGTCGACGACACTCCGGCACTACCGGCTGCCGAACCCGCCCCGGCCGAGCCCGCTCCTGCTGTGCCGGTCCCGGCCGCGCTGGTCGACCACGCCCGCAAGGTCGCCGACGACCACCACGCCCGTACCGGTACGCCGATCGACACCGACACCCTGCGCGCCCGTCTCGGCGTCCCGCCCCAGCTGGCCGACGCCATCGCCGCCCAACTCGCCTGACCGAAGGGACACCGCCATGCCCGCTCGTGACCACTTCCACTCCGTGATGCGCATCGGCCCTGTGCAGATCGGCACCCACCGCGACCGCCACGGCCAGACCAAGTACGCCGCCGTGTGCACCGCCGACCGCTGCGGCTGGTCCTCCGACTACTCCAGCCAGTCCGCCGCCCAGCTCGCCGCCCGCACCCACCGCTGCCGCGTCCGCTAGGAGGCCGTCCGCCATGGAAGTACCGCTCTGGCTCGCGCTGCTCGTCGTCGGCTACCTCGGCGTCAAGCTCATCCGCCCGCCCGCCTGGCTCATCGCCGTCCTGCTGCTCGGTGGCTTCCTCCTCGCCGACAGCGTCCTGGCCCCCGCCATCGACACCTTCATCAAGTAACCGCCCCGGAAGGAGAACCGCTGATGTTCCGTCCGAAGATCCCGACCATGCCCACGCCGACCGGTCAGGTCACGCCGCCTGCCGTGGTCGAGCCGACCACCATCGTCCCGGCCGTCCAGACTTCGCAGCCCTCCCCGGCGGCTCCGGCGCCCGCGCCGTCCCGGCCGACGGTTCAGCTCACGCCTGGGACCGCGCTCGCCCTTGTCGGCGGCGGTACCGCCGTGGTCCTGGTCGTCGGCGCCGTCCTGGTCTCCATGCTCCTGGCGGTCGCCGTCACCGGCGCCTCGCTTGCCATCTGCGCCCTGGTGATCCGCTCCCTGGTCAACGCCGACGCCAAACGTCGCTGACCGGCTTCCGGGCGGCCTCAACCGCCAAGTCTCCGCCGCCCGGTAGCCGTGCCCCACTCCGATGTCGCAACCGGAAGGAACCCCCAGCATGACGGACCGCACCGTGCCCTCGCCTCGCATCTGCCCGAACTGCGACGGTCACGCCTCCGCCGCCATCACCACTGGCGGCCGCGACCGGTACGGCCACCGGCGGATCATCACCGTCGACTGCCGGGCCTGCAACGGCCTGGGCACCGTCCAGCCCCACCGCACGCGGGAGGGCGCCCGTGCCTGACACCCTGCTCGACCCGACCACCCTCGGCGACCTGCTGCGGGTGGCTTCGGCCCCCGACTTCGACCGCTGGCACGAGCAGATCCGCCGCACCGGCGGCTGCGCCGACCCCATCCACCTCACCGGCTGGACCCTCACCAAGGACAAGACCACCGGCGAAACTCTGCACCGCTACAGCACCGAGAACGAGCCGGGCGGGCGTCTCCGTGTCGCCTGCGGCAACCGCCGCGCCTCCCGCTGCCCCTCCTGTGCCTGGACCTACGCCGGAGACACCTACCACCTCATCCGCGCAGGGCTCGCCGGAGACGACCGCCGCGACATCCCCACCACCGTCCGCGACCACCCCCGAGTCTTCGCCACGCTCACCGCCCCCTCCTTCGGCCGTGTACACAACCGGCCCGACCACGGCGCCTGCCGGTGCGGCACCCGCCATGCCGGAGACGCCCCGGAACTCGGCACCGCCCTCGACCCGGCGACATACGATTACGCGGGCGCCGTGCTGTTCAACAACCACGCTGGGCAGCTCTGGCAGCGCCTCACCAACCGCCTCCGCCGCGAGATCGCCGCCCGCGCCGGCATCACCCAACGCGAGCTGAAGGAATGCGCCCGCCTCTCGTACGGCAAGGTCGCCGAGTTCCAGAAGCGCGGTGCCCTGCACTTCCATGCCGTGATCCGCATCGACGGCCCCGACGGACCGGAGACCGCCCCGCCGTCCTGGGCCACGGTCGACCTCCTCGCCGACGCGATTCGAGCAGCTGCCGCGCACTCCTACACCTCGGTCTCCGCCCCGGCCGTCGAGGACCAGCCCGCCCGGACCTTCCGCTGGGGCACCCAGCTCGACGTCCGGCCGGTGAAGGCCTTCGGCGACGGCTCCGACATCACCGAACAGGCCGTGGCCTCCTACGTCGCCAAGTACGCCACCAAGGCGGCCGAGAACACCGGCACCCTGGACCGTCGCATCGGCGAACTTGCCGAACTCGACCGCCACGGCGTACCCGACCACACCCGCCGCCTCATCGAGGCCTGCAAGCAGCTCGACCCGCTCTACCCCGACCGGCGCCTGTGGGCCTGGGCTCACATGCTCGGCTTCCGCGGCCACTTCTCCTCCAAGTCCCGCCGCTACTCCACCACCCTCGGCGCCCTCCGCCAGGCACGCGCCGACTACCGCGCCGCCCAGGAACACGCCGCCCTCGGCCTCGACGACCAGGAGCCGGACACCGTCCTGGTCCTCGCCGACTGGCAGTACGCCGGACACGGCCACACCCCCGGTGAGTCCGCGCTCGCCGCCACCATCGCCCGCGACCTTCAGCTCAACCGCGAAACCGCCCGCGAAGCCCTCGCAGATCTGCGATCGGAAGGAGAGCACGCCCATGAATGAGCGGTACCTCAGCGTCGACCAGGTCGCCGAGATACTCGGCACGACGGTGCGTTTCCCCCGGCGCCTGATCGAGGAGCGGCGCATCACGTACGTGAAGGTGGGCCGTCACGTGCGGATACCCGAGAGCGCGGTTCGCGAGTTCATCGACGCCAACACCGTGCAGCCGCGGCGGCGTGGAGCAGTCCTTCGGGGGGTGGCTGCCTGATGGCACAGAAGCGCCGGCACTTCGGCCGGGTCCGCAAGCTACCGTCCGGCCGGTACCAGGCTCGCTATCTCGGCCCGGATGGGCAGCTCCGTCCCGCGCCCCACACGTTCCGCACCAAGAAGGACGCCGACGACTGGCTTGCCGACAAGCAGACCGAGCTGCGGCGCGGTGACTGGCACGACCCGGACGCCGGGAAGGTGCTGTTCGGTGAGTACGCCGCTGCCTGGATCAAGGAACGCGAACTGACCTCCACCACCCGGCAGCTGTACGGCTCGCTCCTGCGGCACCACCTCGAACCCGCCTTCGGGGGCGTCAACGTCGCGGAGATCTCGCCCCCGCTCGTGCGACGCTGGCGCGCCGACAAGCTCGCGTCCGGCACCGGCCCGACCACCGTCGCCAAGGCCTACGCCCTGCTGCGCGCGATCATGGGCACGGCTGTCGCCGACCAGATGATCAGGCGCAACCCGTGCACGATCAAGGGCGCCAGCACCGTGCACACCCCCGAACGGCCCACGGCCACCGTGCAAGAGGTCTACGACCTGGCTGACGCCATGCAGCCCCGCTACCGGGCACTCGTACTGATGGCCGGATTCCTGGGTCTGCGCTGGGGTGAGCTGGTCGGCCTGCATCGCCGGGACATCGACCTTGACCACGGCACCGTGCGTGTCCGCCGGGCCGTTGCCGAGCTGTTCAACGGACAGCGCGAGATCAAGGCCCCCAAGAGCGCCGCGGGCAAGCGCACCGTGTCGATCCCGGCCGCGATCACCCCGGACATCCGTGACCACCTGGAGCGGTACGCAGAGGCCGGCACTGATGGCCGGGTGTTCCTCGGCGCCAAGGGGGCCACCCCTCGTCGGAACCACTTCAACCGGCTGTGGCGCAAGGCGTGCAGCGACGCCGGGATCAAGGGCCTGCACTTCCATGATCTTCGGCACACGGGCAACACCCTGGCGGCCTCCACTGGTGCGAGCACACGTGAGCTGATGACCCGCATGGGCCACAGCACCGCCCGGGCCGCGCTGATCTACCAGCACGCCAGTGCCGCACGCGACCGTCTGATCGCTGACGCCCTGAGCGACCTGGTCGACAAGGGCCGCAAGCCCAGGCCGAAGCAAGATCAGGAGCCGGAGGGGCACGCGGGGGACACGCCGGACTGAACACAGTCCCCGGAAACACTCAGGGCCAGGCGGAGGAATGATCCTCTGACCTGGCCCTGAGCCGTATGGAGCGGGCGACGGGAATCGAACCCGCGTAGCTAGTTTGGAAGACTAGGGCTCTACCATTGAGCTACGCCCGCACAGCACGCGCCGCAGGTCGGGTGACCGCGGCACTGAAGGCATCGTAGCGGGTCGGCCCCCTCCGTCGCACACCGCATTCCCGCCGGAGCGGACGCGGCGCGGACCCTGTGGAAATGCGGCGGCCGCAGCGCCGGCCGGCATGTACCCTACGTCTCGCACCAGACGGGGTGTGGCGCAGCTTGGTAGCGCGTCCGCTTTGGGAGCGGAAGGCCGTGGGTTCAAATCCCGCCACCCCGACCAGCCACCCGATCATCTCGCGTGATCGCCCATCCGATCACTCACGTGATCGCCTTTTGGGCGGTGTAGGCGCTGCCGTTACTATGCAAGCTGCACGCCCGTGTGTCTCAGCGTCTGAAGTCTCCGGGCGGCGAAATCCGCCGGGCCGTTCTGGCCCCGGCAGAAACCAAGAAGTCAGCCACAAGGAGACCGAACCGTGAAGAGCGCCGTGGAGACCCTGAACCCGACCCGGGTTCGGCTGACTGTCGAGGTGCCCTTCGAGGAGCTCAAGGACAGCCTCGACGCGGCGTACAAGAAGATCAACCAGCAGGTCACGGTGAAGGGCTTCCGTAAGGGCAAGATCCCTGCCCGTGTCATCGACCAGCGGTTCGGCCGCGGTGCGGTGCTGGAGGAGGCGGTCAACGACGCGCTTCCGAAGTTCTACACCGAGGCGGTCAACGAGGCCGAGCTCAGCGTGCTGGGCCAGCCCGAGGTCGACATCACGGAGCTGAAGGACGGCGAGACGCTGAACTTCACCGCCGAGGTCGACATCCGCCCCTCCATCGAGATCCCGGACTTCTCCGGCATCGAGGTCGAGGTCGACGCGGTCGAGGTCACCGACGAGGACGTCGACAAGGCCGTCGAGGAGCTGCGCGAGCGCTTCGCCTCCACCGCCCCGGTCGAGCGTGCCGCCGAGGACGGCGACGTCGTCACGATCGACCTGCAGGCCAAGGTCGACGGCGAGGTCCTGGAGGACGGGGTCGCCGACGGCGTCTCCTACACCATCGGCTCCGGCGAGCTGCTGGACGGCATCGACGACGCCGTGAAGGGCGTGGAGGCCGGTGGCGAGGTCACCTTCACCTCCGAGCTCAAGGGCGGCTCCGCCGCCGGCAAGGAGGCCGAGGTCACCGTCAAGGTCACCCAGGTCGCCAAGCGTGAACTGCCCGAGCTGGACGACGAGTTCGCGCAGCTCGCCTCCGAGTTCGACACCATCGAGGAGCTCCGCGCGGACAGCCGCAAGCGCCTCGAGAACATGAAGCAGTACGACCAGGCCACGCAGGCCCAGGAGCGCGTCCTGGAGAAGCTGCTCGAGCTGGTCGAGGTCCCGGTCCCCGAGAAGCTGCTCGAGGACGAGGTCAACACCCGCAAGCACAACCTCGAGCACCACCAGCTCGGCCAGATGGGCATCGACCTCGCGAAGTACCTGGAGATCCAGGGCAAGAGCGAGGAGGAGTTCGACGCCGAGACCAAGGAAGCCGCGGTCAAGGGCATCAAGACGCAGTTCGTGCTCGACGAGCTCGTCAAGCAGGAGAAGCTGAACGTCAACCAGGAGGAGCTCACCGAGCACCTCATGCGCCGCGCGGCCTCCTCCGGCATGTCCCCCGACCAGTTCGCCCAGGCGGTCGTCGAGGGCGGCCAGGTTCCGCTCCTGGTCGGCGAGGTCGCCCGCGGCAAGGCCCTGGCCGTCGTGGTCGAGAAGGCCACGGTCAAGGACACCAACGGCGAGATCATCGACCTCGACGACGAAGAGGACGAGGACACCACCGAGGCCTCCGCCGAGGAGACCCCGGCCGAGTCCGCCGAGGAGAAGACCGAGGGCTGAGCCCCGGTAGCGGTGAGTCCGTGAAGAAGGCCCTGGGGCACGCCCCAGGGCCTTCTCGCCACCCAGGGGGCAAGCGCATTCCAGGGGCGCGGGGAACTGCGCGACAAGCCCTCACCCGCCCGCCGCCCGGCGATTTCCGCACCACCCACGACGAGACCGCACGGCGCCCCGGCGGAGCCCACCGCGCTACGCCCCCGGCGAACACTCCCATCTCCGGGATTCCCCGAAGGGACCCGCGCGTTAGGGTCCATGAATACGAGGGCAGTGGAGTCCCCGAACGGCTCCTAGCCCCTAGGGAAACGTGAGACGGCCCGGCGCCGTCGTAAGACGAGCAGGTGGATACGTGACGAATCTGATGCCCTCAGCCGCCGGCGAGCCTTCCATCGGTGGTGGCCTCGGCGACCAGGTCTACAACCGGCTGCTCAACGAGCGGATCATCTTCCTCGGCCAGCCGGTCGACGACGACATCGCGAACAAGATCACCGCGCAGCTGCTGCTCCTTGCCGCCGACCCGGACAAGGACATCTACCTGTACATCAACAGCCCCGGCGGTTCCATCACGGCCGGCATGGCGATCTACGACACCATGCAGTTCATCAAGAACGACGTGGTCACCATCGCCATGGGCCTCGCGGCCTCGATGGGCCAGTTCCTGCTCAGCGCCGGCACCCCCGGCAAGCGCTTCGCGCTGCCGAACGCCGAGATCCTGATCCACCAGCCCTCCGCCGGCCTGGCCGGTTCGGCATCGGACATCAAGATCCACGCCGAGCGGCTGCTGCACACCAAGAAGCGCATGGCCGAGCTGACCTCGCAGCACACCGGCCAGTCGGTCGAGCAGATCACCCGCGACTCGGACCGCGACCGCTGGTTCGACGCCTTCGAGGCCAAGCAGTACGGCCTCATCGACGACGTCATCCCCACGGCCGCCGGTATGCCGGGCGGCGGCGGCACCGGGGCCTGAGCGGTCCCCACGGGGCCTGTGGCGCCCCGTGAGGCCCGCGGAGCCCTCCCGGGCCCCAGCGACCCCAGACAGCCCCAGCCGACCGCCTCAGCCCTTTTCAGGAGACACCGTGAACCAGTTCCCCGGCAGCGGGATCTACGACCGTATGCACGCCGTGCAGGAGATGAACGCCTCGCAGGGCCGCTACACCGGCCCGCAGGCCGAGTCCCGCTACATCATTCCGCGCTTCGTCGAGCGCACCTCCCAGGGCATCCGCGAGTACGACCCGTACGCGAAGCTCTTCGAGGAGCGCGTGATCTTCCTCGGCGTCCAGATCGACGACGCCTCCGCCAACGACGTCATGGCGCAGCTGCTGTGCCTGGAGTCGATGGACCCCGACCGTGACATCTCGGTGTACATCAACAGCCCCGGCGGCTCCTTCACGGCGCTCACCGCGATCTACGACACGATGCAGTACGTGAAGCCGGACATCCAGACGGTCTGCATGGGCCAGGCCGCCTCCGCCGCCGCCGTCCTGCTGGCCGCCGGCACGGCGGGCAAGCGCATGGCCCTGCCGAACGCGCGCGTGCTGATCCACCAGCCGTACAGCGAGACCGGCCGCGGTCAGGTGTCCGACCTGGAGATCGCCGCGAACGAGATCCTGCGGATGCGCTCGCAGCTGGAGGAGATGCTGGCCAAGCACTCCACCACGCCGGTCGAGAAGATCCGCGAGGACATCGAGCGCGACAAGATCCTCACGGCCGAGGACGCGCTGAGCTACGGACTGATCGACCAGGTCATCAGCACCCGGAAGATGGACAACTCGAGCCTCCGCTGAGGCGAGAGGCAGTAACGTCTGCCGCCCCTTGGCACGGTTTGACTCGGTTCACGTCAAAGCGAACCGCGCCAAGGGGGGCCCGAACGGGGGGCCCGGCAAGGTACCGTCGGACATAAGGCAGCACCAGGAGTCCGCTGGACGTCGACGTCCAGGAGTCTCCCAGGCGAAGGGGAAGCACACCGTGGCACGCATCGGTGACGGCGGCGATCTGCTCAAGTGCTCGTTCTGCGGCAAGAGCCAGAAGCAGGTCAAGAAGCTCATCGCAGGGCCCGGTGTGTACATCTGCGACGAGTGCATCGACCTCTGCAACGAGATCATCGAGGAAGAACTCGCGGAGACCAGCGAGGTCCGCTGGGAGGAACTCCCGAAGCCTCGCGAGATCTACGAGTTCCTCGAGGGCTACGTGGTCGGCCAGGAGGCCGCCAAGAAGGCCCTCTCCGTAGCGGTGTACAACCACTACAAGCGAGTCCAGGCCGGCGAGAACGGCGGGGCGAACGGCCGTGACGACGCCATCGAGTTGGCGAAGTCCAACATCCTGCTCCTCGGCCCCACGGGCTCCGGCAAGACCCTCCTCGCGCAGACCCTCGCGCGCATGCTGAACGTCCCCTTCGCGATCGCCGACGCCACGGCGCTCACGGAGGCCGGCTACGTCGGCGAGGACGTCGAGAACATCCTGCTCAAGCTGATCCAGGCGGCCGACTACGACGTCAAGAAGGCCGAGACCGGGATCATCTACATCGACGAGATCGACAAGGTCGCGAGGAAGAGTGAAAACCCCTCGATCACGCGCGACGTCTCGGGCGAGGGTGTCCAGCAGGCCCTGCTGAAGATCCTGGAGGGCACCACCGCCTCGGTCCCGCCGCAGGGCGGCCGTAAGCACCCCCACCAGGAGTTCATCCAGATCGACACGACGAACGTGCTGTTCATCGTGGGCGGTGCCTTCGCCGGTCTCGAGAAGATCATCGAGTCCCGGGCGGGCGCCAAGGGCATCGGCTTCGGCGCGCAGATCCGCTCCAAGCGCGAGATGGAGTCCAAGGACCAGTTCCAGGAGGTCATGCCGGAGGACCTGGTCAAGTTCGGCATGATCCCCGAGTTCATCGGCCGCCTCCCGGTCATCACCTCGGTCCACAACCTCGACCGCGAGGCCCTGCTCCAGATCCTCGTCGAGCCGCGCAACGCGCTCGTCAAGCAGTACGAGCGCCTCTTCGAACTCGACGGCGTGGAGCTGGACTTCGAGCGCGAGGCCCTCGAGGCGATCGCCGACCAGGCCATCCTCCGCCAGACCGGCGCGCGCGGCCTGCGCGCCATCATGGAGGAAGTCCTCCAGGGCGTGATGTACGAGGTCCCGTCCCGCAAGGACGTGGCCCGGGTCGTCATCACGGCGGACGTCGTCCAGTCGAACGTCAACCCGACGCTGATTCCGCGGGATGCGCGGGGGCGGGGGCCGGGGGAGCAGAAGACCGCCTAGTCACCCACCGCACGCGAAGGCGCCCGGCACAGCTTGTGCCCGGGCGCCTTCGTCGTTGCCTTCGTCAGGTCTTGACGCGGACTTCCTCGCGGACCTTCGTGGTGAGGTCGATCGCCACGTCCTTGGTGACGCCCTGCGCCGCCTCAGCCGGCGACACGATGGCGATCGTGCTGTAGTCGGCCCACGCGCAGAACCAGTTGATCTTCTCCTTCTTGGTCAGCTGGTCCTGTGACTTGGCCGACTGGCACTTCATGGCCGCACCGTCGAGGTCGGCCTCCTCGGGCTCCCCGATCAGTTCGGGCTTGCCGGACCCGGACGAGGCCTCCTTCTCCGACGACTTCTTGAAGTTGGCGAAGAACAGGTTCAGCGTCGCCTCCGGGTCGGAGATCTCACCGTAGGCACCCGCCACCGTAAGGGTCTTGGCCGACGCCATCTTCGCAGCGGACGACGGATCGTCGGGGTCGTAGTCGCTCAGGTCCACCGTGGAGTAGAGTCCCGCGGCGGTCTTGGCGCCCTTGACGCCGCTCTGCTCCAACTCCGACGCGTTTCCGGCGGTCTGCCCGTCCTTCGTGGTGCGCTTGTACTCGCTGAGCACGGTCGCCGGCGTCGCGATCTTGTGCGGCCCGTCGTCCTCCAGGCCACCACCACTGCCGCCGATCACGAAGTACGCGCCGACACCGATCGCGGCGACCACGGCCACCGCGCCGAGGATGATGCCGGTCTTCTTCTTGCCGCCGCCCGGAGCCGGGGGCTGGGGCACGCCGTACGGGGCCTGGCCGTAGGGCGGCTGCTGGCCGTACGGGGGCTGCTGGCCGTAAGGCGGCTGCTGGGGCGGGACGCCCTGCGGGGGCTGCTGGGGGTAGCCGTAGCCGGGCTGGGGCGGAGGGGCCTGCTGGGGATAGCCGTAGCCGGGCTGGGGCGCCTGCGGCGGCTGGCCGTACGGGCCCGGCTGGCCGTACGGACCGGGCTGCTGGGGCTGCCCGCCGTACGGGCCCGGCTGGTTGTAACTCATGTTCTGGGTTCCCCTCCAGATGCTTATGTGTTCCGGACATCCTGGCGCAGACCCGCCGTGTGCATGGCATCGGGGCCCCCACCGTTACAAACGAAACGCGTTTCGGGACCGGTCGGTGACACCTCTAAACTGACCCCCGTGACCGAGAACGCTCAGCAGCAGCCACCAGCGCCCAGCACCGACCTGCCGACCCAGTACGCGCCGGCCGACGTAGAGGGGCCGCTGTACGAGCGCTGGGTAGAGCGGGGTTACTTCGAGGCGGACGAGAAGAGCGACAAGCCGCCGTACACCATCGTCATCCCGCCGCCGAACGTCACGGGCTCGCTCCACCTGGGGCACGCCTTCGAGCACACGCTCATCGACGCCCTGACCCGCCGCAAGCGCATGCAGGGCTACGAGACGCTGTGGCAGCCCGGCATGGACCACGCCGGTATCGCCACGCAGAACGTCGTCGAGCGCGAGCTCGCCAAGGAGGGCAAGTCCCGCCACGACCTGGGCCGTGAGACGTTCGTCGAGCGCGTCTGGCAGTGGAAGGGCGAGTCCGGCGGGCAGATCAGCGGCCAGATGCGCCGGTTGGGCGACGGTGTCGCCTGGTCCCGCGAGCGCTTCACGATGGACGAGGGCCTGTCCCAGGCCGTCCAGACCATCTTCAAGCGGCTCTACGACGACGAGCTCATCTACCGCGCCGAGCGCATCATCAACTGGTGCCCCCGCTGTCTGACGGCCATCTCGGACATCGAGGTCGAGTACCAGGACGACGACGGCGAGCTCGTCTCCATGAAGTACGGCGACGGGGACGACACCATCGTCGTCGCCACCACCCGTGCCGAGACGATGCTCGGTGACACGGCCGTCGCGGTCCACCCCGGCGACGAGCGGTACAAGCACCTGATCGGCAAGCTGGTCAAGCTGCCGCTGACCGACCGCTCCATCCCGGTCGTCGCCGACGAGCACGTCGACCCCGAGTTCGGCACCGGCGCCGTCAAGGTGACCCCGGCGCACGACCCGAACGACTTCGAGATCGGCCAGCGCCACGACCTCCCGGCCCTGACGATCATGGACGAGCACGCGGTCATCACCGCCCACGGCCCCTTCCAGGGCCTGGACCGGCTGGAAGCGCGGTCGGCGATCGTCGCCGCGCTGCGCGCGGAGGGCCGGATCGTCGCCGAGAAGCGGCCGTACGTCCACTCCGTCGGCCACTGCTCGCGCTGCAAGACGACCATCGAGCCGCGGCTGTCCATGCAGTGGTGGGTCAAGGTCGGCCCGCTCGCGAAGGCCGCCGGTGACGCCGTCCGCGACGGCAAGGTCAAGATCCATCCGCAGGAGATGGAGAAGCGCTACTTCGACTGGGTCGACAACCTCCACGACTGGTGCATCTCGCGGCAGCTGTGGTGGGGCCACCGCATCCCGGTCTGGTACGGCCCGAACGGCGAGGTCGTCTGCGTCGGCCCCGACGAGGAGGCGCCCGGGACCGAGGCCGAGGGCTGGCGTCAGGACACCGACGTCCTCGACACCTGGTTCTCCTCCGGCCTGTGGCCGTTCTCCACGCTCGGCTGGCCCGAACAGACCGAGTCGCTCGCGAAGTTCTACCCGAACTCGGTCCTCGTCACCGGCTACGACATCCTCTTCTTCTGGGTCGCCCGGATGATGATGTTCGGCCTGTACGCGATGGACGGCACCCCGCCGTTCCACACCATCGCCCTGCACGGCATGGTCCGCGACCAGTTCGGCAAGAAGATGTCGAAGTCCTTCGGAAACGCGGTCAACCCGCTGGACTGGATGGACAAGTACGGCAGCGACGCCCTCCGCTTCACCCTCGCCCGCGGCGCCAACCCGGGCGTCGACGTCCCGATCGGCGAGGACTGGGTCCAGGGCTCGCGGAACTTCGCCAACAAGATCTGGAACGCGACGCGTTTCGCGATGATGAACGGCGCGACGATCGAGGGCCCGCTGCCGGACGCCGCGAAGATGTCGGCGACCGACCGCTGGATCCTGTCCCGGCTGAACTCCGTCGTCGCCGAAGTCGATGCGTTCTACGAGGACTACCAGTTCGCGAAGCTCTCCGACGCCCTGTTCCACTTCGCGTGGGACGAGGTCTTCGACTGGTACGTCGAGCTGTCCAAGACGACGTTCCAGGCGGGCGGCGAGGCGGCCGAGGTCTCCAAGCGGGTCCTCGGTGAGGTCCTCGACGTCACGCTGAAGCTGCTGCACCCGGTGGTCCCGTTCGTCACCGAGACCCTGTGGACCACGCTCACCGGCGGCGAGTCGGTCGTCATCGCCGACTGGCCGAAGGACAGCGGTTTCCGGGACGCCGATGCCGAGCGTGAGATCGAGAGCCTCCAGTCGGTCATCACCGAGGTCCGCCGCTTCCGCGCCGACCAAGGTCTCCAGCCCGGCCAGCGGGTCCCGGCCCGGCTGACCCTGGACGGCACGCGGTTCGCGCCCCACGAGGCCGCCATCCGCCAGCTGCTCCGCCTTCAGCCGGAGGGCGACGCCTTCACGGCCACGGCGACCCTCCCGGTCGCCGGCGCCGAGGTCGCCCTCGACCTGTCCGGCACGATCGACGTGGCGGCGGAGCGCAAGCGCCTGGCGAAGGACCTCGCCGCGGCGGAGAAGGAGAAGTCCCAGGCCAACGGCAAGCTCGGCAACGAGGCGTTCCTGGCGAAGGCCCCCGACCACGTCGTCGACAAGATCCGCACCCGCCTCGCCAAGGCGGAGGAGGACATCGCCCGCATCCAGGCCCAGCTGGAGAGGCTGCCGCAGGGTTAAGGGTCCGTACGGTGTGCGAGGCCCCCGGAGCCGTCAGGCCCGGGGGCCTCACCTATGTCTCAGGGGCACGTCCCTGCTGTTCGGGGGCGCGGGGAACTGCGCGAGCGACCCCCACCGGCCCGCAGCCGCCCAGGGGCGCAAGCCACCGCGAACAATGTCAGTCGGTCTCCGTAGACTGGGCCCCGTGAGCGAGCTCCCTCCAGACCACAACGCCGACGACCAGCCCGACCCCCTCGACCCCTTCGACGAGATCATCGCGGAGGAAACCGACCGCGACCCCGACCTCGCGGTCATCGAAGCCGGCAGCCGCACCCTGCGCACCCAGGGCGGCCCGCCCGACGCCGACATCCCCACGCGTCCCGCCGACCCCGAGGTCGACAAGGCCCTGCGCGAGGTCGAGACCGAGCTCGCCACCCGGTGGGGCGAGACCAAGCTGGAGCCCTCCGTCAGCCGTATCGCCGCGCTGATGGACGTGCTGGGGGAGCCGCAGCGGTCGTACCCGTCGATCCACATCACGGGGACGAACGGCAAGACCTCCACGGCCCGCATGATCGAGGCCCTGCTCGGCGCCTTCGAGCTGCGCACCGGCCGCTACACCTCGCCGCACGTGCAGTCGATCACCGAGCGCATCAGCCTCGACGGCGCCCCCATCGCGCCCGAGCGGTTCATCGAGACGTACCAGGACATCAAGCCGTACGTGGAGATGGTCGACGCCTCCCAGGAGTACCGGCTGTCCTTCTTCGAGGTGCTCACCGGCATGGCGTACGCGGCGTTCGCCGACGCCCCCGCCGACGTGGCCGTGGTCGAGGTCGGCATGGGCGGCTCCTGGGACGCGACGAACGTGATCGACGGGGACGTCGCCGTCGTCACGCCCATAGACCTCGACCACACCGACCGGCTGGGCTCCACGCACGCCGAGATCGCCACGGAGAAGGCCGGCATCATCAAGCAGGGTGCGACGGTCATCATGGCGCAGCAGCCGGTCGACGCGGCGCAGGTGCTGCTGAAGAAGGCCGTCGAGGTGGACGCGACGGTGGCCCGGGAGGGGCTGGAGTTCGGTGTCGTCGAGCGGCAGGTGGCGGTCGGCGGACAGCTCGTGACGCTGCGCGGACTGGGCGGCGAGTACCCCGAGGTGTATCTGCCGCTGCACGGCGCGCACCAGGCGCACAACGCGGCCGTCGCGCTCGCCGCCGTCGAGGCGTTCTTCGGCGTCGGCGCGCAGCGGGCCGACGCGCTGGACCTGGACACGGTCCGCAAGGCTTTCGCGGCCGTCGCCTCGCCGGGCCGGCTGGAGGTCGTGCGCCGGTCGCCGACGGTCGTGCTGGACGCCGCCCACAACCCGGCCGGTGCCCGGGCCGCGGCCGAGGCGATCGGGGAGGCATTCCAGTTCAGCCGCCTCATCGGTGTGGTCGGCGCGAGCGGCGACAAGAACGTCCGGGGGCTGCTGGAGGCCTTCGAGCCGGTGTTCGCCGAGGTCGTGGTCACGCAGAACTCCAGCCACCGCGCGATGGACGCCGACGAGCTCGCCGGTATCGCCGTCGAGGTGTTCGGCGAGGAGCGCGTCCAGGTCGAGCCGCGGCTGCCCGACGCCCTGGAGGCGGCCATCACGCTGGCCGAGGAGGAGGGCGAGTTCTCCGGCGGCGGTGTGCTCGTCACCGGTTCCGTCATCACCGTCGGCGAGGCCCGACTGCTCCTGGGGAGGGGCTGAGTCCCGTGCGCACGCTCTGTTCTTCGACCCTGATCGGCGAGTTCTTCGTCATCGGGTTCGCCGGTCTGGTCGCCATGAAGGACCCCGACCTGTCCATGACGACCGTGTGGACGGTCAGCGGCATCGCGATGTTCCTGTGCCTGGTGCTGTGCGGCCTGGTGACGCGCCCGGGCGGGGTGGCCCTCGGCTGGGCGCTGCAGATCGCGCTCATCGCGTCGGGGTTCATCGTGCCGACCATGTACTTCCTGGGGGCGATCTTCGCGGCCCTGTGGTGGGCGTCGGTGCACTACGGCCGGAAGGTGGACGAGGCGAAGGCGAGATTCGCTGCCCAGGCGAGTTCCTCCACACCTGACGCTGCGTGACAGTCGCCCCGACACGCCGGGTAATCTCGTCCCACCGCTAAACCTTTACGTACAAGGAGCCCGTAGTGAGCCAGCGCACCCTCGTCCTCCTCAAGCCCGACGCCGTCCGTCGAGGCCTGACCGGCGAGATCATCAGCCGCATCGAGCGCAAGGCGGGCTGGACGATCACCGCGCTGGAGCTGCGCACCCTGGACCAGGACACGCTGGAGCAGCACTACGGCGAGCACAAGGGCAAGCCCTTCTACGAGCCGCTGGTGGACTTCATGGCCTCCGGTCCGGTCGTGGCGCTGATCGTCGAGGGTGAGCGGGTCATCGAGGGCGTGCGCGCGCTCGCCGGCCCGACCGACCCGATCGCCGCGGCGCCCGGCTCCATCCGCGGCGACTACGGCGTCATCGTCCGGGAGAACCTGATCCACGCCTCCGACTCCGAGGAGTCCGCCGAGCGCGAGGTGAAGATTTTCTTCCCCGGCCGGGCGTAGCGTCCGCACCTCACCAGCACATACGGCAGGTCCGGGGGCCGCAGCCCTCGGACTTTGCGGCATATGCGTGGCGATCGAGGGAACGATGGTCCCCAAACGCCCGTCTCCAGAAGCGAATGCGGACGGCATCTGCTGACAATGGCGGAGACCCTCCCGCAGTGTTCGCGAAGGCGCGTCTACGATGGAAGCCTTCACGTCACAGCACCCACCTTTGCCTACCTGAAAAGCCCTCAAAAGCTAGTGGGAAGGCCAGACGAATCCTGATGGGGAACTCAATGTCGTTCATCGGCCGTGACATGGCTGTCGACCTCGGGACCGCCAACACGCTGGTGTACGTCAGGGGTCGCGGGATCGTACTCAACGAGCCGTCCGTCGTCGCGATCAACACCAACACCGGTGGCATCCTCGCGGTCGGCGCCGAAGCGAAGAAGATGATCGGGCGCACGCCCGGCAACATCGTTGCCGTTCGTCCGCTGAAGGACGGCGTGATCGCCGACTTCGAGATCACCGAGCGGATGCTCCGCTACTTCATCCTGAAGATCCACAAGCGGCGGTATCTGGCTCGTCCGCGGGTCGTCGTCTGTGTGCCCTCGGGCATCACGGGCGTCGAGCGCCGCGCCGTCATCGAGGCGTCGTCCCAGGCCGGCGCCCGCCAGGTGCACATCATCGAGGAGCCGATGGCCGCGGCCATCGGTTCCGGCCTGCCGGTCCACGAGGCCACGGGCAACATGGTGGTCGACATCGGCGGCGGCACCACGGAGGTCGCGGTCATCTCCCTCGGCGGCATCGTCACCGCCCAGTCCATCCGTGTCGCGGGCGACGAACTGGACAACGCGATCATCCAGCACATCAAGAAGGAGTACTCCCTCCTGCTGGGTGAGCGCACGGCCGAGCAGATCAAGATCACGATCGGTTCGGCGTACGACCTCGACTCCGACGAGCACACCGAAATCCGCGGCCGGGACCTCGTCTCCGGGCTGCCGAAGACCGTCGTCATCTCCGCCGCCGAAGTCCGCAAGGCGATCGAGGAGCCGGTCAACGCGATCGTCGACGCCGTCAAGACGACCCTCGACAAGTGTCCGCCGGAGCTGTCCGGCGACATCATGGACCGAGGAATCGTTCTGACCGGCGGCGGAGCGCTGCTGCGCGGTCTCGACGAGCGGCTGCGCCGGGAGACCGGCATGCCGATCCACATCGCCGAGGACCCGCTGGACAGCGTGGCGCTCGGATCCGGAAAGTGCGTCGAGGAGTTCGAGGCGCTCCAGCAGGTGCTGGACGCCCAGCCGCGCAGATGACATAACTCTTCGATTCCGCCGTACGGGACGATCTCCTCTCGTACGGCGGATCGTTGATACATCTGCATAAGCTCCCACAAAGCAGCCCCTCGGGTTTCCCTGGGGCTTCCCGAATTCCTATGAGGAAGGGCACGGCCGCCGCACGTGAGGGACACACGAGAGAGCCGGCTGCTCCTGGTGCTGCTGATCGCCATCGCGTTCGCGTTGATCACGGTGGACATCCGCGGCGGGGAGGACTCGCCCGTCGACGGTGCCCGGCAGGGCGCGGCGACGGTCTTCGGCCCGATCGAGAGCGGCGTCTCGGCCGCGGTCGACCCGGTCGGCAACGCGGTCTCCGCCATCCGCGACTCCGGTGAACGGCACGACCGGCTCGCCGCGCTGGAGAAGGAGAACGCGGCCCTGAAGGCGCGACTCGGCAGCGACGACCGCAGCCGCAGCCGCCTCAAGCAGCTCGACAAGATGCTGAAGATCGCCGGCCAGGGCCAGTACGGCATCAAGGGCGCCGAGGTCATCGCCATCGGAGCCGCGCAGGGCTTCTCCTGGACCATCACCGTCGACGTCGGCGCCAACGACGGCATCAAGCGCGACATGACCGTCCTGAACGGGGAGGGGCTCGTCGGCCGGGTCACCACCGTCGGCCCCAACACCGCCACGGTCCTGCTCGCCAGCGACCCCGACTTCACGGTCGGCACCCGGATGGAGTCCGGCGACGAGCTCGGCTTCGCCTCCGGGCAGGGCGACCGCCCGCTGCGCGTCGAACTCCTCAACGGCAAGGCCGAAGTGAAGAAGGGCGACCGCCTGGTCACCTTCGGCTCGCAGGCCGACCGGCCGTTCGTGCCCGGCGTGCCCGTCGGCGTGGTCTCCCGCGTCGACCCCTCCGGCGGCGGCCTGACCCGCACGCTCTACGTCACGCCGTACGTCGGCTTCACCAAGCTCGACATCGTCGGCGTCGTCGTCGAAGCCCCGAAGAAGGACCCGCGTGACACGGTCCTCCCGCCCAAGCCCAAGCCGACCCCCAGGCCGACGGTGACGGTGACCGTGACGCCGTCGGCCGAGGCACCCGTGGACGGCCAGAACCAGCAAGAGCAGTAGGAGCTGTCACCCCATGCGCGTCAACCGGATCCTGCTCTCCTCCGCCCTGGTCGTCGTCGCCCTGGTGATCCAGGTGAGCGTCCTCGCCCGCCTCCATCTGCCGGGCGCCGTGCCCGACCTGCTGCTGCTCACCGTGCTCGGCCTCGCGCTGGTGTACGGGCACGTGGGCGGTGCCCTCGTCGGGTTCGGCGCGGGCCTGCTCGCCGACCTGGCCCCGCCCGCCGACCACGCCGCCGGGCGCTACGCGCTCGTGCTGTGCGTCATCGGCTACCTCGCGGGCCTGGTGAAACCCGAGACCGGCCGCCTCAAGTCCGCGACCGGCCCCATGGTCGTGGTGGTCGCCGCAGCGGTCGGCTCCACGCTGCTGTACGCCGGGGTCGGCGCCCTCGTCGGCGACACCGCCGCCCGCCACGTGGGCCTCGGCAGCCTGTTGTTCACGGCCGCCCTGTACGACCTGCTGCTCGCCCCGTTCGTGGTACCGGGGATCATGGCCCTGGCCCGGCGCGCCGAGAACGATCCGCTCGCCGAGTCGACCTCGGCCGCCGCGAAGGCCACGGACATCTCCTCGGGCTGGCTCTCCGGCGGCACCGGGCTGAAGATCGGCAGCCAGCGCAACGGGCTGCGGGTGAAGGCGGCCCGGGCGCGCATGGCACGCGCAGGGCGCATCAAGGGGGTCAAGCGGCTGTGACCGCAGGGAAGTTCACCCGAACGGGTCGGTCCAGTAGGAACGCCGGCTCGTGGGCCCGTCGTTCATCACTCGTATCCGCACATCCGTGCCCGGAGGCACGGTCGCACCCGCACACCCGTACGCGCACCGAGAGGGGGAGGCAGCCGCAGTGACCAACATTCCCGAGACCGGCAGGAACTCACGGGTCCAGATCCGGCTCGTCGTCATCCAGGTCCTCGTCCTCTCCCTCCTGCTCACCCTCGGCGGACGCCTGTGGTACCTCCAGATCCGTGAGGGCGCCGCCTACGCCAAGGAGGCCTCGGGCAACCACGTCCAGCAGGTCGTCCAACCGGCCGTCCGCGGCTCGATCCTGGACGCGCGGGGCGTGGCGATCGCGGACAACGAGACGCGGCTGGTGGTCTCCGCCTCCCGCACCGACCTGCTGAAGATGAAGGACGACGGCAAGGAAGTCCTCACCAAGCTCGCCGGGGTCCTGGGCATGACACCCGAGGACGTCCAGATGAAGGTCCGGCTCTGCGACGCCAAGACGCCGCAGCCCTGCTGGAACGGCTCGCCGTACCAGCCCATCCCCATCACCGACGAGGCCACCGCCAAGCAGGCCCTGCAGATCCGCGAGCGCGCCGAGGACTTCCCCGGCATCACCGCCGAGCCGGAGGCCGTGCGCCGCTACCCGAGCCCGGGCAAGGCCAACACCGCCCAGGTCCTCGGCTACCTCTCCCCGGTCACCGACGAGGAGATCAAGAAGGCGCAGAACACCAACTCGCCGTATCTGCGCTCCGACCAGGTCGGCCGCTCGGGCCTGGAGCGCCAGTACGACAAGGCGCTGCGCGGCAAGGCCGGCGTGACCCGCTACGAGGTCGACAACCTCGGCCGGGTCATCGGCCAGGCCGAGGCCGACCCGGCCCACCCCGGCGACAACCTCGTCACCAGCATCGACTCCCGGGTCCAGCGCATCGCCGAGTACCAGCTGAACGAGGCGATGAAGGAAGCCCGCAAGCAGCACGACCGCAACACCGGCACCAACTACAAGGCCGACTCCGGCGCCGTCGTGGTGATGGAGGCAAAGACCGGCCGCGTCGTCGCCATGGCCTCGAACCCCACCTACGACCCCAACGCCTGGGTGGGCGGCATCTCCGCCAAGGACTACACACGCCTCACCGGCAAGAGCTCGAACTACCCACTGCTCAACCGCGCCATCCAGGGCCAGTCGGCCCCCGGCTCCATCTTCAAGGTCATCCCGACGGCCGCCGCGGTCAACGCCGGGTACTCCTTCAACGGCCCCTACAACTGCTCCAGCTCGTACTCGATCGGCGGCCAGGTCTTCAAGAACTTCGAGTCCCAGAGCCACGGCCCCATCAGCCTCGGCCGCGCCCTGGAGGTGTCCTGCGACACCGTCTTCTACGCCCTCTCCCACGAGGAGTGGAAGCGCGACGGGGGCACCAAGCCGAAGAAGAAGCCCCACGACTGGTTCTACAAGACCGCCCACCAGTTCGGCCTCGGCAAGGAGACCGGCATCGACCTCCCCAACGAGGTCACCGGCCGCGTCCCCGACCGCCAGTGGAAGCTGAGCTACTGGAAGGCCAACAAGGACGCCTGGTGCCGCACCGGCAAGCGCAACGGCAGCTACGCCGAGAAGATCGCCTACGAGAACTGCCTCGAAGGCAACCGCATGCGCGCCGGTGACTCCGTCAACTACTCCATCGGCCAGGGCGACACGCTCGTCACGCCCATCCAGATGGCCACCATCTACTCGGCCATCTCCAACGGCGGCACCCTCTACAACCCCTCCGTGGGCAAGGCCGTCATCAGCGCCGACGGCAAGACGGTCACGCCGATCAAGCCCGAGTCGCACGGCAAGCTGCCGATGACGCAGAAGACGCGCGACGAGATAGACGAAGCCCTCGCGGGAGTCGCCACCCGCGGTACGGCCGCCTGGAGGTTCGGCGGCTGGCCGCAGGACAAGATCCCGATGCACGCCAAGACGGGTACGGCGGAGGTCTACGGCAAGCAGACGACCTCCTGGTTCGCCACGTACACCAAGGACTACTCGATCGTCATGACGATCTCCCAGGGTGGTACGGGTTCCGGCGCCTCGGGCCCCGCCGTCCGCAACATCTACAACGCGCTGTACGGCGTCTCCGAGGACGGCGACATCGACCGGAAGAAGGCCCTGCTGCCCACCCCCCAGAAGACCCTGCCGAAGGTCAAGACGGACGGCACCATCGCCTCCCCGAAGGTCCCGAAGGACCCGGCCAAGGACCAGAAGGCCGACAAGAAGGACCCCAACGCCCCGGCGGACCCGCTCCAGCCGGTCACGTCGGCCCCGCCGTCACCCGAGAACCGTGACACCCGAAGGCGGCGCCGCCGGGGAAGCCGGAGGTGCCCAGCATGACCGGCGGAGTGAACAGCTTCCAGGTCTCCGGCTACGGGCCCGAGCGCTCCGGCTGGACCCGACTGCTGGCCCGTGACTCTGTGGCGCGGCGGCTCGACTGGCCCATCCTGCTGTCGGCGGTGGCCCTGTCGCTGCTCGGCACGCTCCTGGTCTACTCGGCGACCCGCAACCGCACGGAGCTCAACCAGGGAGATCAGTACTACTTCCTCGTCCGGCACCTGCTGAACACCGGCATCGGCCTCGTCCTGATGGCCGGCACGATCTGGCTCGGCCACCGCGCCCTGCGCACGGCCGTCCCGGTCCTGTACGGCTTCTCGCTGCTGCTGATCCTGCTGGTGCTCACCCCGCTCGGCTCCACGATCAACGGCGCCCACTCCTGGATCAAGCTGCCCGGCGGCTTCTCGCTCCAGCCCTCGGAGTTCGTCAAGGTCACGATCATCCTGGGCATGGCGATGCTGCTGGCGGCCCGGGTCGACGCGGGCGACAAGCAGTACCCCGACCACCGCACGGTCGTGCAGGCGCTCGGCCTGGCCACCGTGCCGATGCTGATCGTCATGCTGATGCCCGACCTCGGGTCGGTCATGGTGATGGTCATCATCGTGCTCGGCGTGCTGCTGGCCTCCGGGGCGTCCAACCGGTGGGTGTTCGGCCTGCTCGGCGCGGGCACCCTGGGCGCGGTCACCGTCTGGCAGATCGGGATCCTCGACGAGTACCAGATCAACCGCTTCGCCGCCTTCGCCAACCCCGAGCTCGACCCGGCCGGCGTCGGCTACAACACCAACCAGGCCCGCATCGCCATCGGTTCGGGCGGGCTGACCGGCTCCGGCCTCTTCCACGGCTCGCAGACCACCGGCCAGTTCGTGCCCGAACAGCAGACGGACTTCGTCTTCACCGTGGCGGGAGAGGAACTGGGCTTCCTCGGCGGCGGCCTGATCATCGTGCTCCTCGGCATCGTCCTGTGGCGGGCCTGCCGCATCGCCCGGGAGACCACGGACCTGTACGGCACGATCGTGGCCGCGGGCATCGTCGCCTGGTTCGCCTTCCAGACGTTCGAGAACGTCGGCATGACACTCGGCATCATGCCCGTCACGGGCCTGCCGCTGCCGTTCGTGTCCTACGGAGGATCGTCGATGTTCGCCGTGTGGATAGCGGTGGGGTTGTTGCAGTCGATCCGGGTGCAGCGGCCGATGTCGGCCTAGCGGCCCGAACGGGGGAGCGGAATGTCCGGGGAGCGCGTCGCCCTGTGCCCGGTGACCGAGGAGCTGGTGAGCCATCTCCTCGCACTGGCGGAGCTGGACCTGACCGACGACGACGCCGTCGAGGCGCGGATGCGGGAGGCCGGCTGGCCCGACTGGTCGCAGGCGGTGCGGGGACCGGCGTACGAGGACGCACCCGATGTCCCCGACGCCACCCACATCAGCCCGCAGGGCCACTTCGTCACCTGCGACGGCGACGGCTCGCTCCACCTGCCGTTCGCCTACCTCTACTCCGTCGACGGCGGTCTGCTCGACGAGGACTGCTGGGGCCCGTTGCCCGGCTGGACCAGCGAGGAGGGCGCCTGGCGGCCGGAGTTCGACGCCCACTTCGCCGCCGTGGTGCGGCAGTTCACCGAGCGGCTGGGCCTGCCGGACCACGACGTCCGGCAGCCCAGGTACGACACCCGGTATGTCAGCTGGCGCCTGGAGCACAACGTGCTGATCGTCGGACAGGGCCCGGAGCCGCTGTCGTACCACCAGTTCGAGGACGCCCACGTGTACCTCGTTTCCCGGACGGTGAAGGACGCGCCGTTCCCGGACGGCGAGGAGATGCGGGCCCTGCTGACGGCCTGAACGCGTTGCCCCCTGGGGCACGCACCACTGCTGTACCGGCCGATCAGCCACTAGATTTGGTTCATGGCGGAGACGAAACGCGAGATCGAGCGCAAGTACGAATCCGACGAGAGCGGCCTCCCCGACCTGACCGGCGCCGGCGGGATCGCCGCCGTGGTCGACAAGGGCGTGGCCCACCTCGACGCCACCTACTACGACACCGGAGACGAGCGCCTCGCCGCGTCCTCGGTCACCCTGCGCCGCCGCACCGGCGGCTCCGACGCCGGCTGGCACCTGAAGTTCCCGATCGCGCGCGACGTCCGCGACGAGATCCACGCCCCGCTCTCCGACACCCTCCCCGACGACCTCGCCGCGCTGGTCCGCTCCCGCGTCCGCGACAGCGAGCTGCTCCCGGTGGTCCGGCTGCGCTCCGCCCGCGACGTACGCCACCTGCTCGACGCCGACGGCCGGCTGCTCGCCGAGCTGAGCGTGGACACCGTGCACGCCGAGCGGCTCACGGGACGCGGCGGCAAAGCACAGTGGACCGAGATCGAGGTGGAACTCGCCGACGGGGGAGACCCGGCCCTGCTCGACAAGGTGGAGAAACGGCTGCGCAAGGCGGGCGTACGGCCGTCGGCGTCGTCGTCGAAGCTGGCCCGCGCCCTGGAGGAGACGGCGCCGGGCAAGCGGCGCAAGTCCCCGCACGTCCGGCGGCCGGTGACGGCCGGAGACCATGTGCTGGCCTACCTGCGCACCCAGCGGGACGCGATCGTCGAGCTCGACCCCGCCGTCCGCCGGGACGCCGAGGACTCCGTGCACAGCATGCGCGTGGCCACCCGCCGGATGCGCAGCACCTTCAAGTCGTTCGGCGCGATTCTCGACCGGGCCGTCACCGACCCCGTCGCCGACGAGCTGAAGTGGCTCGCCGGCGAGCTGGGCCTGGACCGGGACCGCGAGGTGCTGACCGAGCGGCTGACCGCGGCCGTCGACGAGGTGCCCGCCGGCCTGGTCCGCGGCCCGGTCACCGAGCGCGTGCACTCCTGGGCCGGCGCCGAGCACGGCGGGGCCCGCGGCCGCCTCCTCGGGATCCTGGACTCCCGCCGCTACCTGGCCCTGCTCGACACCCTGGACGCGCTGATCGCCGACCCACCGCTGCTCGAGGCGGCCGGCAAGGAGCCCCGCAAGCCGATCGCCAAGGCCGTGCGCAAGGACTTCCGCAAGGTGACCGGGCTGATCGGGCAGGCGGCGGACCTGGAGCCCGGCACCGACCGGGACGTCGCACTGCACGAGGCACGCAAGAAGGCCAAGCGCACCCGCTACGCGGCGGAGGCGGCAAAGCCCGTCCTCGGCAAGCCCGCCAAGACCCTGGTCAAGTCCATGAAGGCGCTGCAGAACCTGCTCGGCGAGCACCAGGACAGCGTCATGGCCCGGCAGGCCCTGCGCGAGCTGTCCGCGGTCGCCCACGCGGCGGGGGAGAGCGCCTTCACCTACGGCCTCCTCCACGAGCGCGAGGAGCAGCGGGCGGTGCGCGTGGAGGCGGAACTGCCCGGGTTCTGGGCCGGGATCAAGGACGGTGCAGCGGGCTTCTGATCTTCCGGCGTACGGAGGTACCCCGCGACCGCGTTAGTCTGGATGGTCACCCCTGTCAGTTCAGTCCAGCTCACGAAGGTGCGCGACATGCCTGCCGAAGTCGCTGCGTCGGTCTTCCCGCAGCTCGAAGCTCTGCTCCCGCATGTGCAGAAGCCGATCCAGTACGTCGGCGGAGAGCTCAACTCCACGGTCAAGGACTGGGACTCCTGTGACGTCCGCTGGGCGCTCATGTACCCGGACGCCTACGAGGTCGGTCTGCCCAACCAGGGCGTCATGATCCTCTACGAGGTGCTCAACGAGCAGCAGGGCGTCCTCGCCGAGCGCACCTACAGCGTGTGGCCGGACCTCGAGGAGCTCATGCGGGAGCACCACGTCCCGCAGTTCACGGTGGACAGCCACCGGCCCGTGAAGGCCTTCGACGTGTTCGGCCTGTCCTTCTCCACGGAGCTGGGCTACACGAACATGCTCGCCGCGCTCGACCTGGCCGGCATTCCGCTGGAGTCCAAGGACCGCGGTCTGGACGACCCGATCGTCCTGGCCGGCGGCCACGCGGCGTTCAACCCCGAGCCGATCGCCGACTTCATCGACTGCGCCGTGATCGGCGACGGCGAGCAGGCGGTCCTGGAGATCACCGCGATCGTCCGCGCCTGGAAGGCCGAGGGCCGCCCCGGCGGCCGCGAGGAGCTCCTCTTCCGCCTGGCGCGGACGGGCGGGGTGTACGTCCCCGGCTTCTACGACGTCGAGTACCTGCCGGACGGCCGTATCGCCCGTGTCGTGCCGAAGCGCAGCGGGGTCCCGTGGCGGGTCTCCAAGCACACCGTCATGGACCTCGACGAGTGGCCGTACCCGAAGCAGCCGCTGGTCCCGCTGGCCGAGACGGTCCACGAGCGCATGTCGGTGGAGATCTTCCGCGGCTGCACCCGCGGCTGCCGCTTCTGCCAGGCCGGGATGATCACCCGCCCGGTGCGCGAGCGCTCCATCACGGGCATCGGCGACATGGTCGAGCAGGGCCTGAAGGCGACGGGCTTCGAGGAGGTCGGCCTGCTGTCCCTGTCCTCCGCCGACCACACGGAGATCGGCGACATCGCCAAGGGCCTCGCCGACCGCTACGAGGACGACAAGATCGGCCTGTCGCTCCCCTCCACCCGCGTGGACGCCTTCAACATCGACCTGGCGAACGAGCTCACCAGGAACGGCCGCCGCTCCGGCCTGACCTTCGCCCCCGAGGGCGGCTCGGAACGCATCCGCAAGGTCATCAACAAGATGGTCTCGGAAGAGGACCTGATCCGCACGGTCTCGACGGCGTACGGCAACGGCTGGCGCCAGGTGAAGCTGTACTTCATGTGCGGCCTGCCGACCGAGACCGACGACGACGTCCTGCAGATCGCCGACATGGCGACGAAGGTCATCGCCAAGGGCCGCGAGGTCTCCCGCTCCAACGACATCCGTTGCACGGTCTCGATCGGCGGCTTCGTCCCCAAGCCGCACACGCCCTTCCAGTGGGCCCCGCAGCTCTCCGCCGAGGAGACCGACGCCCGTCTGCAGAAGCTGCGGGACAAGATCCGCGGCGACAAGAAGTACGGCCGCTCCATCGGCTTCCGCTACCACGACGGCAAGCCCGGCATCGTCGAGGGCCTCCTCTCCCGCGGCGACCGCCGCATCGGGGCGGTCATCCGCGCGGTCTACGACGACGGCGGCCGCTTCGACGGCTGGCGCGAGCACTTCTCGTACGACCGCTGGATGGCCTGCGCCGACAAGACGCTGCCCGCCTTCGGCGTGGACGTCGACTGGTACACCACCCGCGAGCGCACCTACGAGGAGGTCCTCCCGTGGGACCACCTCGACTCCGGCCTGGACAAGGACTGGCTCTGGGAGGACTGGCAGGACTCCCTCGACGAGACCGAGGTCGAGGACTGCCGCTGGACGCCGTGCTTCGACTGCGGGGTGTGCCCGCAGATGGACACCCAGATCCAGATCGGCCCGACGGGCAAGAAACTGCTGCCCCTGACGGTCAAGAACGCGGCACCGGCGCCGAGCGGGCACTCGCACTGAGCGGAGCCGGCCAGGTCCGGTCCTGATGTCGGCCGCCGAGGAGCGGCCGACATCCTTCTGCGGCCTCCGTGCTCGTGTCGCACCCCACGCCCGAGAGCCCGGAGGTGAGAGGTCCGTCCTGTGGGGGACCCGCTCAGCAGGCCGGGTTGGTGACGCTCCCCTGGGGGGCTGACCCGGTCAGGTTCCCCCAGTTCAGAATGTGTGCTGGGGGAGCCGTCAGGTCAGGCGGCCCTCCTCGCGGACCCGAGGGGCGACCTCGCGGAGCTTGATGTTCCTCTCCTGGGAGTAGCCGCGCAGCGCCAGAAGCCGGCCGGCTGTCTCGCCGGCGTCCGTGAAGAAACCCCGGGCGCTGCGAGTAGAGGTTGAGCGCGCCGAGATCCTCGTCGTCGGGGTGCGGCAGAAAGCCCATCAGCCTGCCCACGCCCAGGCCCTGGGTCTCCCGTGCGAACACGCGCCAGTCCACTGCCGTCCTTCTCGGTCCGAGTGCCGGGCATGCGTACGGGACGGACTCCTTGCGCGGCCTATCGAATCTCGATAGATTTCCATCGCGGCTCGATCGAGGGAGTGGTGATGGGGAAGCTGGCGGTGGCGGCGTTGCGCGGGGTGCTCGTGGTGTTGCTCGCCGGGTCGCTGTTCGTGCAGGCGGTGATGGTGCCGCTGCTGGCCGTCGACATGAACGGTCTCAGGCCCGAGTACGCGTATCTGCGCACCCCGATCCTCGTGATCACGATCCTGGGTATTGTGACGGCCCAGGTCGTCGTGGTCTGTGTGTGGCGGCTGGTGACGATGGTGCGTCGCGGGACGGTGTTCTCCACCGCCGCCTTCCGCTACGTGCACATCGTGATCGGCGCGTTCGTTGCGGCCGCCCTGCTGGTCTTCGCGCTCGCGGTCGTGCTCGCGCCGGGCGAGGCCGTCGCACCCGGGGTGGTCCTTCTGCTGTGCGGGGTCGTGATGGCCGTGCTGGGCGTCGCGCTGGTCGTGCTCGTGCTGCGGATGCTGCTCGCGCAGGCCGTCGCACGCGACATCGAGGCGGCCCGAATGCAGGCCGAGCTGGAAGAGGTCATCTGATGCCGATCGCCGTCGACATCGACGTGATGCTGGCCAAACGCAAGATGTCCGTGGGCGAACTGGCGGAACGCGTCGGCATCACCCCCGCCAACCTGGCCGTCCTCAAGAACGGCCGCGCCAAGGCGGTCCGCTTCTCCACCCTCGCCGCGCTGTGCGAGGTGCTGGAGTGCCAGCCGGGAGATCTCCTGCGCTGGGAGACGGACGGGGCAGCGGACTCCACCATGCTCTGATGGAGAACATCGGCATCCGCCCCGCCCGCCCCGCCGAACTCGCGGCCGTGGCCAGCCTGAGGTGGGCGTGGCTCGTCGAGAACGGCTCGGAGGACCTCGGCGAACCCGACGACTTCGTACGGCACTTCGTCGCCTGGGCGGAGGAGAACGCCCGGACCCACCACTGCACGGTGGTCGTCCGCGACGACCGGGTCATCGGCATGGCCTGGCTCGCGGTGGTGCAGCGGGTGCCCACGCCCCGTGCGCCCCGGCGGCCTCCGGCGATCTGCAGTGCGTGTACGTCGTACCCGAGGCGCGTGACGGCGGACTCGGCGGGCGGCTCGTCCGGGCCGTCCTGGACGTGGCCCGCGAGCTCGGCCTGGAGCGGGTGACCGTGCACTCCAGCTCGCGGGCCATCCCCGCGTACGCCCGCAGCGGCTTCGAGGAGTCGCCCCGGCTGCTGCAGGCGCGGATCACCCGCGCGTAAGCCGTATGATCTTGCGGCCGAGTGGAGGAATCGCGGGAGAACGGGGCGGGGTTGTGCGGTGCTGGATCCGGACGGGCCCCTGAGGGCGTCTACGACGGTATGGATCTGGAGAAGCATCCCCACGAGGGCTTTGAGGCGCGGGTCGATCCGGGCAAACGGCCTGCCGAGCCGCAGGTCCGGCGCGAGCCGGAGGCGGTCGAGGGGTGTCTCGCCGTCGCGATCCGGATTCCCGTGCGGATCATCGTGCTCGTCCTCGTCGTCCCCGTACGGATGCTGTGGGACGCGCTCGTCGTCACCGGCCGGTTCCTGAACGACGCACTGCTGCGGCCGCTCGGCCGGGCGCTGCTGTGGCTCGGACGGGCGGTGTTCGTCTGGCCGTTCGTGGGGCTGTGGCGGTACGTCGTCGTCCCGGTGGGCAAGGCCCTGGGGTGGCTCGGGAACGTCCTCCTCGTCGTGCCTCTGGTCTGGCTGTACCGCTGCGTCCTGACACCGGTGGGGCACGCGCTCGCGTGGGTCGCGCGGGGCGTCGGGGCGGCCGTCGCCTGGCTCGCGAGGGGCGTCGGAGCCGCGCTCGGCTGGGTGTACGCCCAGCTGCTCACGCCCGTCGGACACGCGGTGGCATGGGTCCTGAAGGGGCTCGGCGCCGGGCTCGCGGCGCTCGGCTTCGGCCTCTGGACGGCCGTGGCCTGGCTCGCCAGGTACCTCGTCGTCGTACCCGCCGTCTGGCTGTACACCTGGCTGCTCGCGCCCGTCGGCCGCGCGGTCGTCTGGTGCGGCAAGGGGCTCGTGTGGCTGGTGAGCACGATCGTCACAGGCATCGGCAGGGCCCTCTACTGGATCGCCCGCATCCTGCTCGTCCTGCCCGCGCTCGCCCTCTGGCGGTGGATCCTCACGCCGGTCGGACGCGTCCTCGCCGTCATCGGCCGGGAGGTGTGGGACGCCCTGGGCCACGCCTGGCGCGTCGCCGGGCACATCTCGCTCGCCGTCGGGCGCTTCCTCGGCACCCTCCTCCGGTGGATCTTCGTCGAACCGGTGCGGTGGGTGTACCGCAGCGTGCTGACGCCCGTCGGGCACGTCGTGCGGGACGCCGTCCTGCGACCCGCCGCCGAGGCCGCCCGCAGCGTGGGACGGGCCACCCGGCAGGCGCTGGCCGCCGCCCGGGAGTCCGTACGTCAGGCCCGCGCCGACTTCCGGCGGATGCTCTTCGGCGAGCCGCGGCAGCCGCAGCCGGTCGGCCGGAGGGAACCATCGGGGCGCGAGACACGTACTCTTGGTAGCAGTACGACCGCTCTCACGAAGGACTGAACGACACTGGGCAAGCGACAGCCCGAAGGCCCGCCGCCCGCACCCGCGGTGCAGCGCATCCGACTGCGCTACACCAAGCGCGGCCGCCTCCGGTTCACCAGCCACCGTGACTTCCAGCGCGCTTTCGAGCGTGCGTTGCGCCGTGCCGAGGTGCCGATGGCCTACTCGGCGGGCTTCACACCGCACCCGAAGGTGTCGTACGCCAATGCCGCACCCACCGGCACGGGCAGTGAGGCGGAGTACCTGGAGATCGCGCTCACCGCACCGCGCGACCCGGAGCAGCTCAGGGCCCTCCTCGACGATTCGCTGCCCACCGGGCTCGACATCACCGAGGCGGTCGAGGCCCGCACCTCGGGACTCGCCGACCGGCTCACGGCTTCCGTCTGGGAGCTCCGGCTGGACGGAGTGCCGGTCGAGGAGGCCCGCCGAGCGGCGGACGTCTTCAACGCGGCCGAGACCGTCGAGGTCCAGCGCCTCGCGAAGAACGGCGTCCGTACGTTCGACGCCCGTTCCGCGGTCGCGAGCCTGGAGGTCCGCGGTCCGGAGGAAACGCACAGTTCGCAGGCTGATAGGCCGACCGACCAGCCCTGTGCGATACTGCGGCTGGTTGTTCGGCACGTGACGCCTGCCGTACGACCCGACGACGTCCTGTCCGGTCTCCGCGCCGTGGCCGACCTGGCGCCGCCGGTCCCCGCTGCGGTGACCAGGCTGGCGCAGGGGCTGTTCGATGAAGAGACCGGCACGGTGACCGACCCGCTCGCGCCCGACCGCGAGGCAGTCGAGGCCCACTCAACGGCCGAACCGACTGCCGCCGCGACGGCGTCGGCGTAAGGAAGGTCCCGCGTAGGGACGGATGTCGTAGCGCCGCCCTCGGACTCGGGAGCCACCTGGGTCGGGCAGCGCACCGACCAGAAGACTTTCGCCAGGCCGTACGCATTCGGTGTACGGAACCGGCGAGACAGGACACAGAGAGCTCCCGTGCGGCGCCCGCGCCCCGGACGGCGGCGAACGCGCACAGCGCGCGCCGCGGACGTCACCGGCATCGCCGGACCAGGCGCGGCGCCCGGGAGCCTGACGGGAGATAAGCCCGCATGCTCGAACCGACCGAACCCACAGAGGGTTCCGAACAGAACACTCCCAGCGACACCCTGCCGCCCCGCCGGCGGCGGCGTGCCGCGTCCCGCCCGGCGGGTCCGCCCACCGGTGCCTCTTCCGACGCGCCGGTGGAGACCGTCGCGCCGGCCATACCGGTCGCCGAGGCCGAGGATCTCGCGGCCGACGTCGTGGAGGCAGACGAGGTCGAGGAAGCCACGGCCGAGGCGGACAAGGCTCCCGAGGCCGTTGTGAGCGACGAGGCCGCCGCGCCCGCCCCGCCCAAGCGGCGTCGCGCCGTGCGCCGTGCCTCCGCGCCCACCGGCGCTCCGGAGGCGGCCGAGGCCGCCGAGACCGTGGTCAAGGCGACGGCCGGAACTCCCGCCGCCGAGCCGGCCGAGGCCGTCACCCTCGCCGCGTCCACCGACGTGACCGAGGACGCCGCTCCCAAGCGCACCCGCCGTCGCGCCACCCGCACCGTGACCTCGCCCACCGCCGCTCCGGCGGAGACCGCCGAGACCGTCGCCGCTCCGGCGCAGGCGGCCGAGACCGTCGCCGCCCCGGCCGTGTCGGAAGCCCCGGAGCCGACGGCCGTGGCCGAAGGTGCCGAGGCCGCTGAAGCTGAAGAGGCTGCTCCGCGTCGGACTCGCCGGCGTGCCTCGCGGCGGGCGTCCGCGCCCGCCGGGGCGCCTTCCGCCGCGGACGCGGTGGGGGGCAACGCCGAGGAGGCGAAGGCACCCGTGACCGAGAACCCCGCCGCCGAGCCCGCCCGCGCGTCCGAGGCGACCGCCTCCGAGACCGCTGCCGCGGAGCCCGCCCGTGCTGCCGACGCCCCCGTCGAGGCCGCCGAGTCGGCCGAAGAGGCCGGACCGCGGCGCCGTCGCCGCGTCGTGCGCCGGGCCGCCAGTGGCTTCGCCGAGCCCGCCCAGCCCGCCAAGGGCGCGAAGGCCTCGAAGGCCGCCGCCCGGGCGACCGCGGGTGCGGCCGACGGCGAGAGCGAGCCGACGTCGCGTCCGAGGCGGCCCGCCGTCGCGCTGTTCCAGGCGCCCGTCTTCACCGAGCCCCAGTTCCAGACCCCGGAGCGGGCCGCTGCAGCGGCCGCCGCCGAGGCGGCCGGGGCCGAGGAGCCGCAGGAGGCCGAGGAGTCCGAGGAGTCCGCGCCGGCCGAGGCCCAGCGCGAGGAGCAGACCGGCGGCTCCCGCCGTCGGCGCCGTCGCCGGGGTGCCGGCGACGAGCCCGAGACCCAGGCCCCCGAGACCGCCGCCGCCGACACCTCCGCCGATGAGGCGGAGGAGGCCGACGAGTCCGCCGAGGACCAGGCCGACGGCGACGACCAGGACGAGTCCGAGGGCACCGGCTCGCGCCGCCGCCGTCGCCGGGGAGGCCGCCGCCGCAGGCGCGGTGAGTCCGCCGACTCCGACGGTGAGGGCGGCGAGGACGCCGAGTCCGAGCAGGGCGCCGCGCAGGACACCGAGGACGGCGCCGAGGAGGACGACGAGGACTCCGACGACGCCACCGACCGCGACGAGTCCGGCGGAGGCGGCTCCAGCAGCAGCCGCCGGCGCCGTCGCCGCCGTCGCCGCGCCGGTGACTCCGGCACCGACTCCGAGCCCTCCGACGACGACCCCGAGCGCACGGTCGTCAAGGTCCGCGAGCCCCGCCCCAAGGCCGAGCCGTCCGACGAGGTGCAGTCCATCAAGGGCTCGACCCGTCTGGAGGCCAAGAAGCAGCGCCGCCGCGAAGGCCGCGAGCAGGGCCGCCGGCGCGTGCCGATCATCACCGAGGCCGAGTTCCTGGCCCGCCGCGAGGCCGTCGAGCGTGTCATGGTCGTCCGCCAGCACGGCGACCGCACGCAGATCGGCGTCCTCGAGGACGACGTGCTCGTCGAGCACTACGTCAACAAGGAGCAGGCGACCTCGTACGTCGGCAACGTCTACCTCGGCAAGGTGCAGAACGTGCTGCCGTCGATGGAGGCCGCCTTCATCGACATCGGCAAGGGCCGCAACGCCGTCCTGTACGCCGGTGAGGTCAACTTCGAGGCGCTCGGCATGGCCCACGGGCCGCGCCGTATCGAGTCCGCCCTGAAGTCCGGCCAGTCCGTGCTCGTCCAGGTGACGAAGGACCCGATCGGTCACAAGGGCGCCCGCCTGACCAGCCAGGTCTCCCTCCCGGGCCGCTACCTCGTGTACGTGCCCGAGGGCTCCATGACCGGCATCAGCCGCAAGCTGCCCGACACCGAGCGGGCCCGGCTGAAGACCATCCTCAAGAAGATCGTCCCCGAGGACGCGGGCGTCATCGTGCGCACCGCCGCCGAGGGCGCGAGCGAGGACGAGCTGCGCCGGGACGTCGAGCGGCTGCAGCAGCAGTGGGAGGACATCCAGAAGAAGGCCAAGGGCGGCAACGCTCCGACGCTGCTGTACGGCGAGCCGGACATGACCGTCCGGGTCGTGCGCGACATCTTCAACGAGGACTTCTCCAAGGTCGTCGTCAGCGGTGACGAGGCGTGGTCGACCATCCACGGCTACGTCTCGCACGTCGCGCCGGACCTCGCCGAGCGGCTGTCGAAGTGGACCTCCGAGGTCGACGTCTTCGCCACCTACCGGATCGACGAGCAGCTCGCCAAGGCCCTCGACCGCAAGGTGTGGCTGCCCAGCGGCGGTTCGCTGGTGATCGACCGGACCGAGGCGATGGTCGTCGTCGACGTCAACACCGGCAAGTTCACCGGCCAGGGCGGCAACCTCGAGGAGACCGTCACCAGGAACAACCTGGAGGCGGCCGAGGAGATCGTGCGTCAGCTGCGGCTGCGCGACCTCGGCGGCATCATCGTCATCGACTTCATCGACATGGTGCTGGAGTCCAACCGGGACCTGGTGCTGCGGCGCCTGCTGGAGTGCCTGGGCCGGGACCGTACGAAGCACCAGGTCGCGGAAGTGACCTCGCTCGGGCTCGTGCAGATGACCCGCAAGCGGGTCGGGCAGGGCCTGCTGGAGTCCTTCTCCGAGACCTGCGTCCACTGCAACGGACGCGGCGTCATCGTGCACATGGAGCAGCCGACGGCCGCCGGGGGCGGCGGCAAGCGCAAGAAGCGCGCGCGTGCCGGCGCCGCCGAGCAGCCGCACGTGCACGAGGCGGCCGTCGAGACCGCCGAGCAGGAGGCCGAGACCGAGGCCGAGGTCGGAGCCGAGGCCGCCGAGCCGATCGCGCTGCCCGAGCCGTCCTTCGAGCCCGACGAGGAGCTGTACAGCAGCGCCGCCGAGGCGGAGGCCGCGGCCGGCCGCGGACGGTCGCGTCGCCGGGCCGGCCGGCGGGCGTCGGCGCCGGCGGGCTCCCCGCGCGGTGAGGCCGCCGAGCCGAAGGCCGAGCAGGGCAGGGACCGCACCCGGCGCGGCCGGGGCCGGGCCGAGCAGGCCGAGGCCGAGGCGCCGACGGCTCAGGAGGTGACCGCCGAGCAGGAGGTCGCCCGTCCGGTGCAGCCGGAGACGGCCGCCGAAGCCCAGGCCGAGCCGATGGCCATGGAGGACCCGGTGGTCGAGGCCGCTCCGGTCGTCGAGGCCGCTCCGGCCGAGGAGGCCGCGCCCAAGGGCCGTACCCGGCGTCGGGCCACCCGCAAGGTGTCCGCTCCGGCCGGTTCCCCGGCGGGGGCCGAGGCGACCGTGGTGACGGTCGCCGAGACCGCGCCCGCGGCCACCGAGGTGGCCGAGCAGGCCGAGGCCGCCGAGCCGGTCGCCGAGGCGCCCGCGGAGAGCGCCGCCCCGGCCCGTCCGCGTCGCCGCGCCGTGCGCAAGCCCACGGTGTCCACGGCGTCCGAGGACACGGCCGTCGTGGTCGTCCCGTCGGCCGCGTCCGAGGAGGCTCCGGAGGCTCCCGTGTCCGCGGAGGCGCCCGCGTCGGACGGTGCCGTCACCGAGGAGGCCGCCGAGGAGTCGGCGCC
This sequence comes from Streptomyces massasporeus, assembly GCF_014648995.1. Taxonomy (GTDB): domain Bacteria; phylum Actinomycetota; class Actinomycetes; order Streptomycetales; family Streptomycetaceae; genus Streptomyces; species Streptomyces massasporeus. The sequence continues at coordinate 542,633 of NZ_BMSE01000002.1, forward strand.
CGCCAAGAAGACGGCCCGCAAGACGGCCAAGAAGGCCACGGCGAAGAAGGCCGCCACCACCAAGAAGACGGCGGCGAAGAAGACCGCCGCCAAGAAGACGACGGCCAAGAAGGCGGCGAAGACCACCAAGACCGCCGCCAAGAAGACCACGTCGAAGAAGACCGTGGCGGCGGAGCAGTCGGCCTCGTCCGCGTCCTCCGTCTCGGCCTCCACCGACGAGGGCTGAGATCCACTGCCTGTGCGACCGGCGTGACCGGTCGCACAGGTGGCGGGCCCGGCTCGGTTTGACCCCTTCGGCCGCGGCCCCGTAACCTTGACCGTCGGCGTGTCGACTGACGCGTCTACATCCCCGTAAACCTCATCCTCCGGGCGCCGGGCGCCAGGAGAGGCTGCTCGCTGAGTCGGGCGGCTGGCCTGCGGGGGTGCCGTTTCCCGAGCTAGAGAGTGAGTCCCGCGTGTACGCCATCGTGCGCAGCGGTGGTCGCCAGCACAAGGTTGCTGTCGGCGACATCGTTGAGGTTGACAAGATTTCCACTGCCAAGGTTGGCGACTCGGTCGAGCTCTCGACCCTGCTCGTTGTCGACGGCGACGCCGTGACCAGCGACCCGTGGGTGCTGGCCGGCATCAAGGTCCAGGCCGAGGTCGTGGACCACCACAAGGGCCAGAAGATCGACATTCTGCGCTACAAGAACAAGACCGGTTACCGCCGTCGCCAGGGCCACCGCCAGCAGTACACGGCGATCAAGGTCACTGAGATCCCCACGGCTGCGAAGTAAGGGACTGAGGAGAAATGGCACACAAGAAGGGCGCATCGTCCACCCGGAACGGTCGCGACTCCAATGCCCAGCGGCTCGGCGTGAAGCGCTTCGGCGGTCAGGTCGTCAACGCGGGTGAGATCCTGGTCCGTCAGCGTGGCACCCACTTCCACCCGGGCTCCGGCGTCGGCCGTGGCGGCGACGACACGCTGTTCGCCCTCGAGGCCGGTTCGGTGCAGTTCGGCACCCACCGTGGCCGCAAGGTCGTGAACATCGTTCCGGTCGCCTGATCGGAAGCTTTCGCGAGGCGGACCTCACTTCCCTCACGGGAAGCGGGTCCGCCTTTCGCGTGTTACGCAGAGAGCAACCCCGTACAACCTCGTACACATACGTACGCACCTGGAGGCACACACCATGACCACCTTCGTGGACCGCGTCGAGCTGCACGTCGCCGCGGGTAGCGGAGGCCACGGCTGTGCCTCCGTCCACCGTGAGAAGTTCAAGCCCCTCGGCGGGCCGGACGGCGGTAACGGCGGGCGCGGCGGGGACGTGATCCTCACCGTCGACCAGTCGATCACCACGCTGCTCGACTACCACCACTCCCCGCACCGCAAGGCCACCAACGGCAAGCCCGGCGAGGGCGGCAACCGCTCCGGCAAGGACGGTCAGGACCTCGTCCTGCCGGTGCCGGACGGCACGGTCGTGCTGGACAAGGCGGGCAACGTCCTCGCCGACCTGGTCGGGCACGGCACGTCGTACGTCGCCGCGCAGGGTGGCCGGGGCGGACTCGGCAACGCGGCGCTGGCCTCCGCACGGCGCAAGGCGCCCGGATTCGCGCTCCTCGGCGAGCCGGGAGACCTGCGGGACGTCGTCCTGGAGCTGAAGACCGTCGCCGACGTGGCCCTCGTCGGGTACCCGAGCGCCGGCAAGTCGTCGCTGATCTCGGTACTGAGCGCCGCCAAGCCGAAGATCGCCGACTACCCCTTCACCACGCTCGTGCCGAACCTCGGTGTCGTCACGGCCGGTTCGACCGTCTACACGATCGCCGACGTGCCCGGTCTAATCCCCGGCGCCAGCCAGGGCAAGGGCCTGGGTCTCGAGTTCCTGCGGCACGTGGAGCGGTGCAGTGTGCTCGTGCACGTCCTCGACACCGCGACGCTGGAGTCGGAGCGTGACCCCGTCTCCGACCTCGACATCATCGAGGAAGAGCTGCGGCAGTACGGCGGGCTGGACAACCGGCCGCGCATGGTCGTCCTGAACAAGATCGACGTACCGGACGGCAAGGATCTGGCCGAGATGGTGCGCCCCGACCTGGAGACGCGCGGCTACCGCGTGTTCGAGGTCTCGGCCGTGGCGCACATGGGCCTGAAGGAGCTGTCCTTCGCGCTCGCCGAGCTCGTGGCGCAGTCGCGGGCCGCGAAGCCGAAGGAAGAGGCCACCCGGATCGTCATCCGGCCCAAGGCCGTGGACGACACCGGCTTCACCGTGACGCAGGAGGCCGACGGCCTGTTCCGGGTACGCGGTGAGAAGCCCGAACGCTGGGTGCGCCAGACCGACTTCAACAACGACGAGGCCGTCGGCTACCTCGCCGACCGGCTCAACCGGCTCGGTGTCGAGCAGGAGCTGATGAAGGCGGGCGCCCGGGGCGGCGACGGCGTCGCCATCGGCCCCGAGGACAACGCGGTCGTCTTCGACTGGGAACCGTCCATGACGGCCGGCGCCGAGATGCTCGGCCGGCGCGGTGAGGACCACCGACTCGAGGGGGAGCGGCCCGCCGCGCAGCGCCGCAAGGACCGGCAGGCCGAACGGGACGAGGCGCAGCAGGAGTTCGACGACTTCGAGCCGTTCTGAGTTAACAAACAGCAAATTCGCAACGGACTTCGGTGCAACCAAGTCGTTCTTCGGTGAGTCGTACAGGGTGGCGCCGGTGGGGATCTTGTTCCCCACCGCGCCGTAACTGCCCAGCGGATCAACGGAGTTGACGTGCCTCAGTCCATGAGCAAGCGCAGGGTCGGCCGAGCGGTCGCCGCGGCCATCGCCGTCGTCGCGGCCGTGACCACCCCGGTGGCCGCCGCCCCGGCCGCCCCGGCCGCCCCGTCCGTCGCGAAGAAGCTCCAGGACGACTTCAACGGCGACGGCTACCAGGACCTGGCCGTCGCCGCCTCGCGCGGAAAGGTCGACGGGCAGGCCCAGGCCGGTTACGTGGCCGTCGTGTACGGCTCGGCCAAGGGTCTCGACCTCACCCACAAGCAGGTCCTCAGCCAGAACACCCCGGGTATACCGGGTGCCGCGGAGACGAACGACGACTACGGCGACGGTCTCGCCGCCGGCGACCTGGACGGCGACGGCTACGCCGACCTGGTCGTGGGTGCCCCGGGTGAGAGCGTCGGAGACGTCAGGGCGGCCGGCACGCTCGCCGTGCTGTGGGGCGGGAAGCAGGGCCTGTCCGGCGGCACGGCCGTGGCCACCGGCACCGAGGAGGACCGGGTCGACCCCGAGACTCCGGCGCTCGGCGACTTCGACGGCGACGGCCAGCTGGACCTCGCCACCGGCAACCGCCTGCTGTCCGGGCCGTTCGACCGCACCACGGGCGCCGCGAAGAGCCGGACCCTGGCCATCGAGCCCGCGTACGTCACGGACGACGTGGCGGCCGGGGACGTCGACCACGACGGCATCACGGACCTGGTCGCGCTCATCCATGACGTCAGCGACGACGACATGCACGACCCCGACTACAGGCACCGGCGCGCGGTCTTCCTGCGGGGCACCCGTGACGGCCTGAGCGCCCCCGCCCCGGTGAACAACCCCGACGGCACGCGCATGCGCGGCGGCGAGAGCCTCGGCGTCGGCGACGTGGACAAGGACGGGTACGCCGACCTCGTCATCGGCCGCCCGAACGACGGCTTCGGCGAAGTCGACCTCGACGACCCGCTGTTGAAGGGCGGCCAGATCGGCGTGGTGCACGGCTCGGCGAACGGACCCGACACCTCCCGTACGACGATCATCACGCAGGAAACCCCGGGTGTGCCCGGAAGCTCGGAGTGGTCCGACAGTTTCGGCGGGTCCATCTCCGTCGGTGACGTCAACGCCGACGGCTACGCGGACGTCTCCACCGGCAGCTCGAGCGAGGACCTCGGCGAGGTGTACGCGGCCGGCCAGGTGACCATCCTGCGCGGCGGCAGGTCCGGGCTCACCGGGAACGGCGCCTACAGCATCAGCCAGAACACCGAGAACGTCCCGGGCACCGCGGAGCAGAACGACTTCTTCGGCGCCGACACCAACCTGCTCGACGTCAACGGCGACGGCCGGGCCGAGCTGTTCGCCGGCGCCACCGGCGAGAACCGGGACGGCGGCGTCTGGGCGTTCCCCAACCCGGTGAACACCCCCACCGCAACCGGCTCGGTCAGCTTCGGCGCGGGCACCCTCGGCACGGTCAAGAGCGGCTCCTCCCTCGGCAGGGGTTTCGCACGCTGACCCGTTACTGATCACTTGTCAGACTCGCCCCGGCAACGGCTTGTTCCGATGCTGGCGGCGAGTCTCTCTTTGTCTGCTTAGTTGTCATGTACGTGAACCCCGGCGTTCAGCGGGCGGACCGCCCGCGAGCGTGAAGCTTCCCAGTGTCCAAGTGGCCAGCGAGGTAAGGGAGTCAGCCGATGACCGGAGCAGTATCCCCCGACCGACGCCGCTTTCTGACCGCAGGAGCCGCGGTGCTCGGCGCCGCGGCCTCCGCCCAGCTGTGGCTCCCGGCCGCCGCCCGAGCGGCCGAGACGCCGTTGCCCGACGGTGTGTTCAGCCTCGGCGTCTCCTCGGGCGACCCGCTGCCGGACGGCATCGTGCTGTGGACCAGACTCGCCCCGGACCCGCTGAACGGCGGCGGCATGCCCGACCGGCCGGTGCCGGTGGAGTGGCAGCTCGCCGAGGACCCCCGGTTCAGAAAGCTCGCCCGACAGGGCACCGCGCAGGCACGGCCCGAGTACGGACACAGCGTTCACGTGGACGTACGCGGGCTGCGCGCGGACCGTACGTACTGGTACCGCTTCCGCACCAGCGGGCAGCTCTCGCCCGTCGGCCGCACCCGTACCGCGCCCCACCCTCACAGCTCCGGTGGCTCCCTGCGCATGGCCCTCGCCTCCTGCCAGAACTGGCAGCACGGCTATTTCACGCCATACGCAGACATGCTTGATCAGGACCCGGACGTCGTGGTGTTCGTCGGCGACTACATCTACGAGTCCACGCCCTCGGCGACGGGCGTACGGCGGCACGAGGGCACCGGTGAGCCGTTCAGCCTCGTCCAGTACCGCAACCGCTACGCGCAGTACCGCACCGACCCCGACCTCGCGGCGATGCACGCGAGCGCGCCCTTCGTGGTGACCTTCGACGACCACGAGGTGGACAACGACTTCGCCGGCGAGATCCCGCAGGACCCGGACAAGCAGCCGCACGACGCGTTCGTCGCCCGGCTGACCGCTGCCTACCAGGCCTTCTACGAGCACATGCCGGTCCGTGCCACCGCCGTCCCGGACGGCCCGCACATCCGGATGTACCGCCGCCTGGAGTTCGGCCGCCTGGCCCGGCTCAACGTCCTGGACACCCGCCAGTACCGCAGCGACCAGGCAACCAGCCAGGCCGGCGCCCAGGACCCGTCGCTGACCATGCTCGGCGCCCGGCAGAAGCGGTGGCTGCTGAACGGGCTGCAGGACTCGCCCGCCCGCTGGAACCTCATCGCCTCCCAGATCATGATGGCCGAGACGGACCTCCAGGTGGGCGAGGGCAAGCTCTGGTTCTACGACGCCTGGGACGGCTACCAGGCCGAACGCAACGCGTTCATGGAGGAGTTCCGGCAGGTCCGCAACCCCGTGGTGCTCTCCGGCGACCGGCACCTGACGATGATCAGCGACCTCAAGGAGGACTACGCCGACCCGGACTCCAGGGTCGTCGGCGCCGAGTTCGTCGGCACCTCCGTCTCCAGCAACGGCGACCAGGACCAGGCCGCCTTCCGTAAGGAGTGGGACCCGCGGCGCCCGGACAACCCGCACTGGAAGCTGCTCGACGCCCACCGCGGCTACCACCTCTTCGACGTCCGCCGTGACGGCATCGACGCCCAGGTGAGGGTGGTCGACACCGTGCGGCAGCCGACCTCGACGCCGAGCACGCTGGCGAGGCTGCGGGTCGAGGCGGGCCGCCCGGGCGTCGAGGTCGTCTGACCCGCCCCGCGAGGCGCGTGAGCCCGGGACTCCTCGGAGTCCCGGGCTCTTCGTCGTACGGGACGTGTGAGATGTGTGAGAAGTCCGACCCGGTCTCGCGGTGTATTGCTCGCGCCGAGACCGAAATGCTGCGCAATCGCAACCAGGAATTCGGCAATGAGCTGCCGGGAGAGCGGTATTCGCGGTCGGCCCGCATCAAGAACGCGTGCCGCCACGGGTCCCGGGAAGTGCGGATCCGCACACCGCGGCCCCGTGACCGCCCCGGCGAGCGGCGGCCGTGGTGCACGGGGCGCCGTCAAAGCGCGTACCGTGCACAGGACATCGTCCCAAGGAGCCCGTGAGGGCCCTCGGTCACCGCCGCCCCGAGCGGCTCCGCTGTCGCTGGGCTTCTGTGCAGTTACTCACAGCGCATTTCCCGGGGCTCGCGCAGCCGTCTCGCAATCAGCGGCGTCTCCAGGTGAATGAGAGGTTGCGCGCACATATGCGGTGGAGGTCGCTCACCTTGCATTGCGGTAACCACAAGTGGGACCATTTCCAAGTTCCCTGTCGCCCCAAGGTAGGTCACCTGTGTCCCAGCACATAGCCAAGCCCCGTACCACCGCAGTGATCCTGGCCGGTGGTACCGGTCAGCGCGTGGGTCTGTCGATCCCCAAGCAGCTGCTGAAGATCGCCGGCAAGGCAGTCATCGAGCACACGCTGACCACCTTCGAGAACACCGACTCGATCGACGACATCATCGTGCTGATGGCGCCGGGTTACGTGCCCGACATCGAGAAGATCGTCGCGAAGGCCGGATTCAAGAAGGTCTCGAAGGTCATCGAGGGCGGCTCCACGCGGAACGAGACCACCGAGCGCGCCATCGCCGCGCTGGGCGAGGGCCTGGCCGAGGGCGAGGACGCCAACGTCCTCTTCCACGACGCCGTGCGCCCCCTGCTCTCGCAGCGCGTCATCGACGACTGCGTCGTCGCCCTGGAGCGCTACCAGGCCGTCGACGTGGCCATTCCGTCCGCGGACACCATCATCGTCACGCGCACGCACGGCGAGGACGGTGAGTTCATCACCGAGATCCCGGACCGCTCCCGGCTGCGCCGCGGCCAGACGCCGCAGGCGTTCAAGCTGTCCACGATCAAGCGCGCCTACGAGGTCGCCGCGGGTGACCCCAACTTCCAGGCGACCGACGACTGCTCCGTCGTGCTCAAGTACCTGCCGGACGTGCCGATCCACGTCGTCGCGGGTGACGAGTACAACATGAAGGTCACCCAGCCCGTCGACGTCTTCATCGCCGACAAGCTCTTCCAGCTGGCCTCCACGGCCGCCCCCGAGCAGGTCTCCGAGGAGGCCTACCGCGAGCTGCTGACCGGCAAGACCATGGTCGTCTTCGGCGGCAGCTACGGCATCGGCAAGGACATCGCCGAGCTCGCCGAGTCCTACGGCGCCAAGGTCTACGCGCTCGGCCGCTCCACCACCGGCACCCACGTGGAGAACCCGGAGGAGGTCGACGACGCCCTGTCGAAGGCGTACGCCGAGACGGGCCGCATCGACTACGTGGTCAACACCGCCGGCGTGCTGCGCATAGGCAAGCTCGCCGAGACCGACAACGCCACCATCGAGGAGGCGCTGAAGGTCAACTACCTGGCCCCGGTGCAGATCGCCCGGTCGTCGTACAAGTACCTGTCCGAGACCAAGGGCCAGCTGCTGCTCTACACCTCCAGCAGCTACACGCGGGGCCGTGCCGAGTACAGCCTGTACTCCTCCACCAAGGCCGCCATGGTGAACCTCACCCAGGCCCTGTCCGACGAGTGGGCCGGCGACGGCGTCCGCGTCAACTGCATCAACCCCGAGCGCACCGCCACCCCCATGCGCACCAAGGCGTTCGGCCAGGAACCCTCGGGCTCCCTGCTGTCCTCCGAGGCCGTGGCCCGCACCTCGCTCGACGTGCTGCTCTCCGAGCTCACCGGCCACGTCATCGACGTCCGCCAGCAGGACCCGACGGCCGGCGCGGCCCGGGCCTCCGGCTTCGAGCAGGCACTGGCCACGGTGCTGGACCGGCAGGACGGCGTGTAATAATTGGCGCCAAATAGACTTCAGTAATTCAGGCCTCTGCGCCCTCCTGTCAACGGCTTTTGTCGTCGAACGGAGTGTTCGCAGGGGCCTGAATCCATACCGTCTCGCGAATATTCACAGACCAGCCGCATTCTCGAACCAAGACCGGCACACCCCTCCCAAGAGCAGGTTTCTCCGTGATATCCACCGCTATTCGCGTCGCCCGGGTGGGCAGCGCGGCCGAGCTGGCCGCGGCGATCCTCATGGTGGCGGGCTTCCCCGCCCTCATGCTGGCCGCGCTCGTCCCGAGCGTTCCCGCCTTCGCGGCAGCGGCCGCCGTGACGTACCTGGCGGACCACTATCTGCACCGCAAGGGCAGCTACCTGATCAACCGCCTCGGCAAGGTGCGGGCCGGTCTGTCGATCCGCTTCCTGATAAGGCAGCTGCTGCTCGTCCTGCTGCTGGCCCGGCTGTCCCTCGCGGACAACCTGATCTACTACGGGGCGATCGCCTGCTTCATCGCCTTCTACGGCCTCCAGGCCCCGCACGGCGCACTGGTCCAGCTGATCCGCAACCGCCGCCGCATGCCGGTCGCCACCCGCAACGTCGACCTGGCCTCGCGCATCTGCATCCCGGACGCCCCGCCGCGCAAGCTGCTGCACCGCTCCGCCGAGAAGATGCTCCACCTCGACCTGGTGGCGGTCGTCGGCATCCTGGTCGCCGCGCAGGTCAAGTCGGCCCTGATCGGCTTCATCGGCATCGGTGTCACCGTGGCCCTGGCCACCCTGTACGTCCTGGCGCTCGTGCCGTACGTGCGCGGCCATAAGATCCCGCCGAAGGCGGAGACGGTCCTGGCCGCCGTCGACGACTGGCTGGGCGAGTACAAGCCGGAGACGGTCCTGTACTTCTCGGGTTCGAAGGACTCCGCCTACCAGGTCAACATGTGGCTCGACACCATGGAGAAGCTGGAGTCCAAGCCGCTGATCATCCTGCGTGAGCGGGCGATCCTGAACAATCTGGCGCCCACCACGGTCCCCGTCATCTGCGTGCCCGGAGGGGTGCACCTGATGAACCTGGACCTCTCCACGGTGCGCGTCGCGCTCTACGCGGCCAACGTCGGCAAGAACATCCACCTGCTGCGCGTGCCCACCATCAAGCACGTCTTCATCGGCCACGGCGACAGCGACAAGCTCGCCAGCGTCAACCCGTACAGCAAGGTCTACGACGAGGTGTGGACGGCCGGCCGCGCGGGCCGCGACCGCTACGCCATCGCCGACGTCGGTGTCCGCGACGACGACATCGTCGAGGTCGGCCGCCCGCAGCTCGCCCCGATCCAGACCTGGCAGGGCGTGCCCGAGGGGCGCATCCCCACGGTTCTGTACGCCCCCACCTGGGAGGGCTGGGACGGCAACCCGGGCAACACCTCGGTCGTGCTGGCCGGCGAGAACATCGTGAAGCAGCTCGTGCAGGCCGACCCGCCGGTCCGCGTCCTGTACAAGCCGCACCCGTTCACCGGCAACGTCAGCAAGGAGGCCGGCGCCGCTCACCGGCGGATCACCGCCCTGGTGCAGAAGGCCGCCGCGGAGCGCGCCATCAACACGCGCTTCATCGCCGACACCGCCGCCCAGGCGCAGGCCAAGGCCGAGCTGGAGCGGATCGAGGCCCGGCTCGCGCAGCTGTCCGGCTCCGGCGGCGACCGTGGCGACGAGGCCGTGGCCACCCGTGACGGGCTGGTCGACGTCGCCCGGCACGAGGAGGTCGCCCGGCTGCGCGCCGAGTGGAACGACGCCTACTGGCGTTCCTTCCCGTCCTGGGAGCACCGCGTCATCACGGGCGCCGAGCCGCGCCTGTACGACTGCTTCAACGTCTCCGACGCGATGGTCTCCGACATCTCCAGCGTGGTGTCCGACTTCATCGCGAGCGGCAAGCCGTACGCGGTCACCGACTCCGCCGAGGTGGGCGTCGAGGAGTTCAAGCGGAACAACACGGCGGTGCGTGCCGCGGTGATCCTCTCCAACAGCGCGTCCGAGCTGGGCGAGCTGCTCGGCGCGGTCCGCGCCCCGGACGCCGACCGGCTGGCCGAGGACCGCAAGGAGCTCAAGCGGTACCTGCTGGGCCCGGACGAGCCGACCTCCCTCGAGCAGTTCAACACCGCCGTCGCGAACCTCGCGGTCAAGGCCGAGACGCGCAATGTCGGCCAGCAGTCCCGGGACGTGGCCGCCCTCGCGGAGAGCGAGGCCGAGCTGGCGAACGCCGTGCCTGGGCAGCGGGTGGCCGCTGCCGGTGACACGGACGGGGTCGGAACGGCCTGAACTTCCGCAGCTGACTGAAGAGTTCGGCCCCGAGGAGCTTCTCCTCGGGGCCGAACTCTTTCTGCTTCCCGGGTCCTGTCGGCGCAATGTGTGACGTGTCCCACTAACACCCGTGTGCGAGGCAACCGCTTGCCTCGATCACCCGTCTACCAAGTAGCGAATGAGGCGATACGGGGGGAATATCCCGTTGACTAGGGGGAAACGTGACCGTGACGCAGCCTGATGTGAGTGTGATCATCGGTGCGTACGAAGCGATGCCGTATCTGATCGAGTGCCTCTCGTCCGTCGAGGCGCAGACCATCGATCCGACACGCGTCGAGGTCATCGCGGTGGACGACGGTTCGACGGACGGGACGGGGGAGTACCTGGAGGAGTTCGCCGAGCGCGCTCCCATGCACGTGCTGGTGATCCGGCAGGAGAACTCCGGCGGCCCCAGCGGCCCGCGCAACGTGGGCCTGGGCAAGGCCACCGGACGCTACGTCTTCTTCCTCGACGCGGACGACCGGCTGGGCCCCGAGGCCCTGGAGCGGATGGTCGACATGGCCGACCGCGCCGGCACGGACGTGGTGCTCGGCAAGGTCGAGGGCGTCAACCGCTCGGCACCGAAGTCCATGTGGGGCAAGACGGTGGAGCGGACGGACGTCTTCTCCTCCAACATCAAGTTCACGCTCAGCGCGCAGAAGCTGTTCCGCCGCGCCCTGCTGGACCGGCACGGCATGCGCTTCGACGAGTCGCTGTTCACCGGCGAGGACGCGCTGTTCACCATGGAGGCGTATCTGCGGGCGGACGGCGTCTCCGTGGTCGCCGACCACACCTGCTACTACCTGGTCGGCCGCGACGACGGCAAGCACGTGACGAAGAGCGGCAGTTACACGCTGCGCTTCGACTCCGCGCGGGCCCTGATGGAGCTCATCGCCGATCTCGTCCCCGCGGGCGGCCGACGCGACCAGCTGATGATCCGGCCCTTCCTCGTCACGCTGCTGCCGCAGTTCGGGCCCAAGTACCTGACGGACAGCGAGGAGGTCCGCCGGCACAAGTTCGAGCTCGCCAAGCCGCTGATGGACACCTACTGGACCGAGGGCGTCGCCCAGCGCCTCAAGGTGCACGAGCGGCTGCGGCTGCACCTGGTCGCCGAGCAGCGCCCCGAACTGCTGCCGGACGTCGTGCGGTTCGTCAAGGCCAAGAAGCAGGCGGCGGCCCTCCTCGAGAGGAAGGGCCGCCGTGTGTACCTGGCCTACCCGCACTTCCGGGACCGCGCCGCCGGCGTCCCCGATGCGGTCTACCTCGCCGAGCCCCGGGAGGCCCGGGCCTTCCCGGGCTACCGCGAGGGCGGTGTCGACACCTTCATGCGCCGGGCGGTGCGCAAGGCGCGGCGGGTGCTGACGTCCCGCGAGATGCGGCACGCGGCGTGACCGCGCGTGCCGCTGCCCAACGCGGTGTGGTCGGGCCACAGCGGTGCGGTCGGGTCCTCCGTCGCGGTGCCGCTCGACGCGGTGCGGTCGGGATCTGGAACGCGGTGCGGTCGGGATCTAGAACGCGATGCCGCTCAACGCGGTGCGGAAGGGACCTGGAACGCGGTGCCGCTCAACGCGGTGCGGTCGGGACCTCGGTCGCGGTGCGCTGACCGGGCACCGCGGCCAGCCGCTCCGCCACCCGGGCCCTGTGGTCCCGGGCCGCCCCGCACAGCGCCCGGACGGCGTCGTTGAAGCGCTCCTGCGACGAGGGCTCCGCCGGGCCGAGCAGCCGCAGTTTCAACTCGGCTCGTGCCTCGGCCAGCTCGTCGCGCTCCGGGTGCCGGACGGCGTCCAGCAGGTCCGGCACCCCGGCGGCGTCCGGCGTCAGCACCGTCGCCGCGACCACCGTCGGGAACGCGACACGGAAGGCGTCCTCGGACAGCCCACTGGTGTTGGCCACGGCGTACGGCTTCGCACTGGCGAGGAAGTCGCTGATCACGCTCGACACATCGCTGATCAGCAGGTCGGCCACGTTGAAGCAGGAGTACAGCGTGGGCCTGGCGTCCGTGATGATCTGGTGCTCACCCTCCGGCAGCGAGGCCCAGTACGCCTCCTCCCACGCGGCCGTCGCCCGCGCCACCGCCTCCGCGCGGCCCGGCTCCGGCGCCGACTGCACCAGCATCCGCTCCACGGTGTCGGCCCCGGCCCGGAACACCGACGTGGTGAGCCGGTCCAGCTCGGCGGTGCGGAGGGTGAGTTCCGCGCTGTCCGAGGGGCGTGCCCCCGCCCGCTCCCGGTTGGCCGCCCGGATCAGCTCCCGGATCCGCAGATCGGCCGCGCCGGCGCGCGGGTCCACCGAGCCCGTCAGCGGGTGCGGCTTGTACAGGAGCCGCACGCCCGGGTCGGCGAGCAGCGCCCGGACCAGGTTCTCCCCGGCCGCGATCACCGAGGTGTTGCCGGGATTGCCGTCCCAGCCCTCCCAGGTCGGCGCGTACAGCACGGTCGTGCGCGGCCCGGCCGGCGGGCCCGCGTAGGGCAGCACGCCGTCCAGCTGCGGGCGGCCCGTCTCCACCACGTCCTTGTCCTCGACCCCGACCTCGGCCAGGGCGTAGCGCTCGCGCGCGGCGGGCCCGGCCACCCACACCTCGTCGTACGCCTTCGCGTACGGGTTGCAGGACGACAGCTTGTCGCTCTCGCCGTGGTTGACGAAGGTGTGCTTGATCGTGGGGATGCGCAGCACCTGAGAGGTCTTGCCGGAGTTCGACGGGTGGATGAGGACCTGGAGCGTGGAGTGCTCCAGGCGCATCAGCGTCGACACCTTCGGCAGGCACACGATGGGGATGTCCGTCGCAGCGATCTTCTGCACCATGAACCGCTCGCGCAGGATGATGACCGGCCTGCCGTCCAGTCCGGCGAGCGGCTCCAGCCACATGTTCGCCTGGTAGGCCGAGGCGGCACCGCCGGAGAAGTACAGGCCGGCGGTCGGCCGGTACGCGGCCAGCCAGGCGTCGAACCAGTCGAGCACCTCCTGCTCGTCCGCCGGGCGGCGACCCGGCAGCAGGCGCAGGAGCAGCGCGCCGAGGCCGATCAGTCCGAGGGCGAGGGAGAGCGCGATGCCCGCCGCCGCGTAGACCGGCCGGTCGCCCGGCGCGCTGGCCAGCAGCCCGGCCGTCGCGGGCAGGCCGAACACGAGCAGTCGGTGGCCGGGGCGGCGCAGCAGCACGGACGGGGCGGGGGACAGCCGCAGTGCCGAGGCGTCGATGTTCCGGGTCACCACGGGCAGCGTGCGGGTGCGGCGGACCAGCACGGAGACCGCCTGGATCGCGCAGTGCAGCACGTAGAAGACGAGCAGCCCGGCCACCAGCGGGGCGTACACCGTCTCCCGGTCCTGCTCGCCGAGCCGCAGCAGGGCCACGACCAGCAGCAGGTCCCGCAGGACGTGCCGCACGGTGATGTCGGCGTGCGACTTGGCGAACAGCGACAGCACCCCGCGCTGCCACCGGTACAGCACGCCCTCGGTGGCCAGGGAGACGGCCGTCGCGGCGATCAGCAGCGGGACGTGGGGCAGCAGCGCCGCGACCGCCTGTGCGGCGAAGGCGGCGGCCAGGACGACGGTGACCAGCCCCTTGAGGAGGGCCTGCGGGCGGGGGAGAGGTACGGGCACTGCGGTCACTCCAGGAGCGTCGGGTCGGCGCAGGTCGGCCGTCCGGGTTAACGCGCGGCGACCTCTCTACGACACGCGCGTGTCGTAGGGGCGTGGGGGCGGTTGCCGTCTCGCGTGTCGTCGGACCGTAGCGGAAGATCCTGTTCCTGTCGCGGGCGGGGGTCGAAGAAGGTCGCGGTGAGGTTCGAGAGGGGCGAAAGGTCACGTCATGGGGTGGAAGAAGGGCGGCAGCGCTCCCGTGACGACGGCGGCACTGCTCCCGTGCGACGGCGGCAATGCACCCGTGACGACGGCGGCAGCGCCCCCCTTACGTCGGCAGAGTCGTTCCCGTGCCGACGGCGGCAGCGCTCCCGTGACGCCGACGGCACCGTCCGTAGCGTGGACCGGCGCCGCACCCCGCCCGGCCGTCCCGTAGATTTCCTGGTGAGCGACCGAATCGATGCGAGGGGACGGACGGCGACGTGGCAGGGGCAAGGCAGGCCGTGGGCGAGGCCCGCAGGATCGTCGTCAAGGTCGGGTCCTCCTCGCTGACCACCGCCTCGGGCGGCCTGGACGCGGACCGCGTGGACGCGCTGGTCGACGTCCTCGCCAAGGTCCGCAGCGGCGGGGAACGCGAGATCGTCCTGGTCTCCTCGGGCGCCATCGCCGCCGGCCTCGCCCCGCTGGGCCTGCGCCGCCGCCCCAAGGACCTCGCCCGGCAGCAGGCCGCCGCCAGCGTCGGACAGGGACTGCTGGTCGCCCGCTACACCGCCTCGTTCGCCCGCTACGGCGTCCGCGTCGGGCAGGTCCTGCTGACTTCCGACGACATGAGCCGCCGCTCGCACCACCGCAACGCCTCGCGCACCCTCGACAAACTGCTCGCCATGGGCGCCTTCCCGATCGTCAACGAGAACGACACCGTCGCCACGGACGAGATCCGCTTCGGCGACAACGACCGCCTCGCCGCCCTCGTCGCCCACCTCGTCCACGCCGACCTGCTGGTCCTGCTGTCCGACGTGGACGGCGTCTACGACGGCGACCCGGCAAAGCCCGGCACCTCCCGCATCGGCGAGGTGCGCGACCCCTCCGACCTCGCGGACGTGGAGATCGGCAGCACGGGCAAGGCCGGTGTCGGCACCGGCGGCATGGTCACCAAGGTCGAGGCCGCCCGGATCGCCGCGGCCGCCGGCGTCCCCGTCGTCCTCACCAGCGCCGTCCACGCGGCCGACGCCCTGACCGGCCAGGACACCGGCACCTTCTTCCACCCCACCGGCAAGCGCTCCGCCGACCGGCTGCTGTGGCTCCAGCACGCCTCCACCCCGCAGGGCGCGCTGACCCTCGACGACGGCGCCGTGCAGGCCGTCGTGGACCGCCGCAAGTCGCTCCTGCCGGCCGGGATCGCCGCCGTCGAGGGCGAGTTCAGCGCCGGCGACCCGGTCGAACTGCGGGACGGCACGGGGCACGCGGTGGCCCGCGGGCTGGTCAACTTCGACGCCAAGGAGATCCCGCGGCTCATCGGCCGCTCCACCCGGGAACTGGCCCGCGATCTCGGACCCGCGTACGAACGTGAGGTCGTACACAGGGACGACCTGGTGGTCCTGCACCCGTAATGGGTCGAAACGTCCGCCCCCGGTGGTGGACGTTCCGCAAAACCGCCACGCGACGCCTTGCGGCCTGCTCAACTTTGTCCCAGGGAACTGTTCCGCAGCAGCGCCAAGCGCAAAGGAGGCCGTCGTGAGACGAGTGCGCCCTGGGACTCAAGTGTCCCGCGGTGGTGCCGGCTCCCGTGCGGCCGGTGAGGAGCGCGCCCTGACGAGCGTGGCGGCCGGGGACCGGTTCCAGGGCGAGGAACCCGGCGACACCCCGCGGCTGTGGCACGTCACCCTCAGCGTCTCCGGCAAGGAGGCCCCGCTCCCGGAGGTCCGGCGCGCCCTGGAGCAGCTCGCCCACGACCATCCCTTCTTCCTGACCAGCCGATACGCGGTCGACCACGCGGAGATCCGCTACTGGGAGGAGGCCCGCGACCTGCACGACGCGGCCGCCGTCGCCCTGCGCCTGTGGGGGGAGCACCGGCAGACCGCCGGGCTGCCGCCCTGGGAGATCGTCGGCCTGGAGGTCATCGACCGCGCCACGTACCACCAGCGCATCGCGGAGGGGTACGGGCCGCCCCCGGCCTCGCCCGTCGGAGTTCACCCGTTTTGATCCGGTCCGGGAAACGTCTCGGGGTGTGAAACGCGCGATGAACGGATCCGCCGGGCGCACTACGCTTCCCTCATGACCACGCTTTCGCCGTACGACTCCATGTCCCCGGTCACCGAGGCCGCCTACCGCGCCAAGGCCGCCGCCGCGACCCTCGCGCCGCTGCCCCGGGCCGAGAAGGACGACGCGCTGCTCGCCATCGCGGACGCGCTGGAGGTCCGTGCGAGCGAGATCGTCGAGGCCAACTCCAAGGATGTCGCCAAGGCCCGCGAGGCCGGCATCAGCGAGGGCATGATCGACCGGCTCACGCTCACCCCCGAGCGGATCCGCGCCATCGCCTCCGACGTGCGCGACGTGGCCGCGCTGCCCGACCCGGTCGGCGAGGTCGTCCGCGGCTCCACGTTGCCCAACGGCATCGACCTGCGCCAGGTCCGCGTGCCGCTCGGCGTCGTCGGGATCATCTACGAGGGCCGCCCGAACGTCACCGTCGACGCCGCCGCCCTCTGCCTGAAGTCCGGCAACGCGGTCCTGCTGCGCGGCTCCTCCTCGGCGTACCAGTCGAACACCGCCCTGGTGCGCGTCCTGCGCGACGCCGTCGGCGGGGCCGGACT
Organism: Streptomyces massasporeus; assembly: GCF_014648995.1. Taxonomy (GTDB): domain Bacteria; phylum Actinomycetota; class Actinomycetes; order Streptomycetales; family Streptomycetaceae; genus Streptomyces; species Streptomyces massasporeus. The sequence continues at coordinate 559,354 of NZ_BMSE01000002.1, forward strand.
GCCCGCCGACGCCATCCAGCTCGTCCCCGGCGAGAGCCGCGACAGCGTGCGCGAGCTGATGCGCGCCCGCGGCCTGGTCGACGTGCTCATCCCGCGCGGCGGCGCCTCCCTGATCAACACGGTCGTCCAGGAGTCCGTCGTCCCGGTCATCGAGACCGGCACCGGCAACTGCCACGTCTACGTCGACGCGCAGGCCGACCTCGACATGGCCGTCGAGATCCTGATCAACTCCAAGGCCCAGCGGGTCGGCGTCTGCAACGCCGCCGAGACCCTGCTGGTCCACCAGGACATCGCCGCCGCGTTCCTGCCCCGCGCCCTGGACGCCCTCGCGGAGGCCGGCGTCACCGTGCACGCCGACGAGCGCGTGCAGGCCTACGCCGGGGACTCCAAGGCCACCGTCGTCGAGGCGACGGCCGAGGACTGGGAGACCGAGTACCTGTCGTACGACATCGCCGCCGCGGTCGTGGACTCCCTGGACAAGGCCGTCGAGCACATCCGGCTGTGGACCTCCGGCCACACCGAGGCCATCGTGACGACCTCCCAGCAGGCCGCCCGCCGCTTCACCCAGCTGGTCGACTCGACCACCGTCGCCGTGAACGCCTCCACCCGCTTCACCGACGGCGGCCAGTTCGGCTTCGGCGCCGAGATCGGCATCTCCACGCAGAAGCTGCACGCCCGCGGCCCCATGGGCCTGCCGGAGCTGACCAGCACGAAGTACATCGTCACCGGGGACGGGCACGTACGGCGCTGACCCGCGCTTCCCCGCAGCGCGGGGGTATGCAAGCAGCCGTATGACCGTGCAGGTCATCCTGATGGCGCAGACGCGCGCGACCGGAGTGCCCGGGCGGGACTGCGCCGTCCGGGCCCCGCGCGAGCCGTCTCAACCGGCGGATGAATTTCCGTACCGTCTGCCCAAATTGACCCCCCAGGTCTACTCTGGATTCGTGCCGGAGGACGTGGGGGGCACGCCGTTTCCGGACGGCCGGGAGCCCGACGACGACCACGACCGCGGGGTGTCGGACGAAGAGTTCGCCTCCGTGGTCTTCGACGAGGCCTTCGTACGCGCGGCCGTGGTGCACGAGCCGACAGCGGTGGAGCGCCTCCTGGCCGCGGCGCAGGCGAGAGCCGAGGCCTCCGAGGCGGAGTCGCGCCGCGCCCACACCAGAGGCGAACGCTTCGACGACCGGTACGGTCCGGACGGGCGGGGAGATTTCGGCCATGATCCCGACCTCGACGAGTTCGACGACCCCGATGTCATCGAGGGCCACTACGGCAGCACCGGGCCGTACTCCAAACAGGTCCGCTGGCACCGCCCCGTCGCCTGGCTGCTCGCCCTCGTGATGGGCATCGGCATGGTCGCCCTGGCCTTCACGGCGGTCTACCGGGGCGCGTCCTCCAACCGGGACGAGCCCGCGCCACCGCCCGCCTCCACCGGCCTGGAACAGGGCAGCGGAGCCGCCCCTTCGGCTTCCGCCGACTACTCCCAGCCGGCCGTCTCGGTGATCCCCCGCAGCCCCTGACCGGAACCCGCCCATCCTGGTGAGAACCTGTCAGAACTTGTGGAGCAGCCGGGCGTTTACCCGAGCTTCCGGCGACCTACCCTGAAGATATGGGCGGGCCAGGAAACCCACCTGAGGGGGGTCCCGAGGGCGCCCCCGGAGGTGGAGAGGACGAGTACCGATCCGTCGTCTTCGACGAGTCGTTCGTCCGTGCTGCCCGCCTCCAGGAGTTCTCCGCGCAGGAGCGCATCGCCGACCACGCGCCCGCCGTGCGACGCCGGCCGCCCCTGCGCCGGGGCCTGTCCCGGCAGGCCCTGGTCCTGGTCCTGCTGATCGCCGTCGCCTTCGGCACCGCGATCTACATGGGCGTACGGCACCCCTACCAGGCCCCCGCCGCCAGGGAGCCCATCGAGCCTCTGCGGATGACCGTCATCCCGCTCGCCCCCGAGGGCAAGGTGCCCGGCACTCCCGACCTGGCGAACCTGTACGAGCACAGCCCCGCCGCACAGTTCCGGACCGGCGCGGAGGGCGTGCCACTGCCCGCCTCGCGGCGCACCGCGCACTTCTCGGACAGCCAGGTCGTGAGCGCCCTGAGCACCGCCAAGGACTACATCGTGCGGTCGGCCCTCGACCCGGAGGTGCTCACGGGCGGAGAGGTCAGGGCCGTCCGCGTACTGCTCGACCCCGAGCAACTGGACCAGTTCGACCAGAGCTTCACCCGCCCCACCGCCGACGGCCGCCACGCGCCCACCGGCTGGCTGGTCCGCTTCGACCCCTCGCGCGCCCAGCTCGCCGACCACAAGGTCCGGGTCCAGGGCACGCTGCAGGCCGCCGAGGCCGACGCGTCCACCCTCGAGGTCACCGCCGACCACACGTTCGTGTACGCGCTGCGGGCGACCGGGTCCGGCTCCGGTGGCAAGGACGAGGTGTCCCTGTTCACCCTCCGGCGCGAGCTGCACTTCCGCTTCGACCGCGACGACCTGCGGCTGCACCAGACCCAGCTCGTCGTCTCCTACGTCCAGGCCGGCCCGCTCTCCTGCGCCGAGGACTCCACGAACCATCTGAGACCCCTCCTGGCCGGCCAGACGGCCAAGGAGGGCGGCCCCGCGGGCACCGACCCCTACGCCACGGGCAGCGCGACGGCCCTGTGCGGCACGCTGGCGACGAGCGCGCAGCCGAAGGTCTGAGGGGCCGCAGGGCCGGAAGGGGTCTAGCTGTCTAGCTGCCCTCGCGCGGCGGCCGGTCGTCCCCCGAGGAGTCCGACGGGCCCGTCTGTGGCCCCTGGGGCGGCTTCGGGGACGCGTTCGTGAAGCCGCCGAAGCCGCGGCGGACCCGGTCGCCCAGGTCGCCGGCGCCGCCCGCGAGGTCGGTGACCAGCTTCATCAGCGGGTCCTTGGAGCTCTTCACATGGCTGCCGTAGTGGTTCGCCGACTCGCGCCAGGAGTCCCGGACCGAGGTGTCCTTGTCCTCGTCGCGCCGCGGGTAGTGGCCGTCCATGATCCGCTGGTAGTCCCGCGACTCGGCCCACTTCTTCAGCTCGGCCGCCCGCACGGTGGTGAAGGGGTGGGAGCGGGGCAGCACGTTGAGGATCTTCAGCACCGAGTCGCGCAGGTCACCGCCCGCCTCGTACTCCTCGGCCTGCGCGAGGAACGCGTCCACGTTCATCTCGTGCAGGTGGTTGCCGCCCGCGATCTTCATCAGACCCCGCATGGAGGCCTGCAGATCCTGCCCGACCAGCAGCCCGGCCCGGTCCGCTGAGAGCTCCGACTTGCGGAACCACTCCCGCAGGCCGGTCACGATCGCCATGATGGCGAGGTTGCCCAGGGGGATCCAGGCGACCCGGACGGCGAGGCTGGTCAGGAACAGCAGGATCGTCCGGTAGACCGAGTGACCGGACAGCGCGTGGCCCACCTCGTGCCCGACGACCGCCCGCATCTCCTCCTCGTCGAGGAGCTCCACGAGGCCCGTGGTGACGACGATGATCGGCTCGTCCAGACCGATGCACATCGCGTTCGGCTGCGGGTCCTGGTTCACGTACATCGGCGGGACCTTCTCCAGGTCCAGGATGTAGCAGGCGTCCCGCAGCATCACGTTCAGATGGGCGAACTGCTGGTCCGAGACCCGCACCGAGTCGGACAGGAACAGCAGCCGCAGACTGCGCTCGGGAAGCAGGCCGCTGAGCGCCTTGAACACCGTGTCGAAACCGCTCAGCTTGCGCAGCGCCACCAGGGCGGAGCGGTCGGCCGGGTGCTCGTAGGTGCGCGAGGAGATCCCGGGGAAGCGCCTGCGCTGCCTGCTCGGCACGTGCTCGTGCCCGTTGTGCTCGTGGCCGTCGGACATGTCTTCCCCCAGCGTCTGGTGTGACCTTTGCGGCCCTTTGTGCGGGCTTTTGCTTCCCCGAGGCAGAGCCCAGCCTAGGCGGAGTTACGGTGGTCGGGCAGTACAGCGAAGGAGACCACCGTCATGGAGCACCACCCCGCATCCGCCTGGCTCGCCGGGGCCGCGAACGCCGCCGGGGGACAAGGACCGGGGATGCTGCGGATCGTGCTGATCGTGATGATCCTGGGCTGTGCGCTGACCGCGTGGTTCCTGCTGCGTGGCTACAGACGGAAGGACGACTGAGGCCACGCGAAGGTTCCCCGCCGGGCCCCCGGGACCGGCCCCGGCGGCGGCACGCGTGACGGCCCGCGGCGTGAACAAGCGGAGTCGGGGTGATCGCGGAACGGGCGCCCGCTTACGATGAGCCGACGTCTTTAACCCGCCCTCACGCGATAGGTCCTGCCGAAGATGAGCTTCCACAGCACCGCTGCCCAGTTGGTCACCCTCGCCGCCGAGGGTGAAGAGCACGGCGGAAATCACGAGAGCCTCAGCCCCTACCTCACCGGCGGTGGCGCCCTCTTCATCCTGCTGCTCCTGCTGTGGATCACCACCCGCTTCAACCGCGACCGCTGAGACCGGCGGGGCATCCCGCCGAGGATGCCCGGGGGACCACGGGGGCGGCCGGAGCCCTCAGGCAGGGCCGGTAGGGTCTGCACGCATGGGAGAGCAGGACATGCCTACCGGTCCGGCGAACGAGACGCCGCACGACCCGGCACGGGACACGGCGAGCGGAACCGAGCGACACTCGGAGCCCCGCCGTGCCTCCGCGGTGGCCGGCCGGACCGGCGGCCCCGGAAAGAGCCCGTCGCGACCGGGCAAGCGTCGCCTCGGTGTCATGGGCGGCACCTTCGACCCGATCCACCACGGGCACCTGGTGGCGGCCAGCGAGGTCGCCGCGGCGTTCCACCTCGACGAGGTGGTCTTCGTGCCGACGGGCCAGCCCTGGCAGAAGACCCACCGCAGCGTCTCCCCGGCCGAGGACCGCTACCTGATGACGGTCATCGCGACCGCCGAGAACCCGCAGTTCTCCGTGAGCCGCATCGACATCGACCGCGGCGGCCCCACCTACACCGTGGACACGCTGCGCGACCTGCGCGCGCTCAACCCGGACACGGACCTGTTCTTCATCACCGGCGCCGACGCGCTCGCCCAGATCCTGACCTGGCGGGACAGCGAGGAGCTGTTCTCCCTGGCGCACTTCATCGGGGCCACCCGGCCGGGCCACCACCTGGACGACTCCGGACTCCCGGAGGGCGGTGTCTCGCTCGTGGAGGTTCCGGCTCTGGCCATCTCCTCCACGGACTGCCGTGCGAGAGTCGCCAAGGGCGACCCCATCTGGTACCTGGTGCCGGACGGCGTCGTGCGCTATATCGACAAGCGCGAGCTGTACCGCGGCGAGTGAGCCGAGAGGGGCACCGGTGAACGACCGATACGACGCGGGGTCCGCGGGATACGGCGCCGACCAGTACGAGCTCGTCGGCTACGACGAGTACGGCCAGCCTGTCTACCGGCAGGTCCCGCCACAGCAGACCCAGCAGCAGACCTACGACCCGTACACCCAGCAGCACCAGCAGGGCTACGGCTACGACCCGTACGCGCAGCAGGGGCAGCAGCAGGGACAGCAGCCCCCGCCCGCCTACGACTACGGCACCGGCGGGCAGCCCGCTCCCGACTACGGCTCCTACGACCCGTACGGCACCGCCACGCACCAGGGCGGTGCCGCGCAGGGCGCCCCGCACGACCCCTACGGCCAGACCGCCGCCGGTACCACCACCGGCCGGCAGCCCCGAGTCGCCGAACAGACCGCTCACATCCCGCAGCAGGCCGGCCCCGACCACGACCGGGAAGCCCCCGACGAGCCGCAACGGGATTACCACACCGAGCAGTTCGCCTTCGTCGAGGAACCGGACGCCAACTCCGAAGACGTCATCGACTGGCTGAAGTTCACCGAGAACCGCACCGAACGCCGCGAGGAGGCCCGGCGCCGGGCCCGCGGCAGGATCGTGGCCCTGGTGGTCGTCCTCGCACTCGTCGTGGCCGGCGGCGTCGGCTACCTCTGGTACGCGGGGAAGCTGCCCGGTCTGTCGTCCGAGGACTCCAAGGCGGGCACCGCGACGGCCGCCGGCGCCCAGAAGCGCGACGTGATCGTCGTCCACCTGCACGACACCAAGGGCGGCGGCACCTCCACGGCCCTCCTCGTCGACAACACCACCACCGAGCGGGGCACCACCGTCCTGGTACCCAACTCCCTCGCCCTGACCAGCGACGACGGCACCACGACGACGCTCGCCAAGTCGGTCGAGGACGACGGCTCCGACGGCACCCGCGACGCGCTCGACACGGTCCTCGGCACCGACATCGAGGGCACCTGGCGCCTGGACACCCCCTACCTGCAGAACCTCGTCGACCTCGTCGGCAACATCGACGTCGACACCGACGCCGAGGTGCCCGACCCCGCCGCCAAGAAGAAGGGCGAGGCCCCGCTGGTCAACAAGGGCCGGGACCAGACCCTGAGCGGCAAGATGGCGGTCGCCTACGCCACCTACCGCGCCCCCGGCGAGGCCCAGAACGCCCAGCTGGAGCGCTTCGGCCAGGTCATGCAGGGCGTCCTGCGCAAGATGTCCTCCGACCCGCAGGCCGCGACGACCACCATCCAGACCCTCGCGCAGATCCTCGACCCGTCCCTCACCGACAAGGACCTCGGCACCTTCCTCGCCGGGCTCTCCGACCTCGCCAAGGGCGGCGACGTCAAGACCGATCTGCTGCCCGTCCAGAACGACGGCACGCTCAGCGCCCAGGCGAGCGCGCGGGTCGTCAAGAACGTCCTCGGCGGCACCGCCAAGAGCCCCGACAAGGACGCCGCCGTCAGCGTCTCGGTGCAGAACGCCACCGGCGTCAAGGACAACACCGAGAAGGCCCGCGTCGTGCTCCTCAACGGCGGCTTCACCTTCCTGGAGGGCGGCACCGGCACCGCCCGGACCATCTCCCAGGTCGTCTACGCCGACGCCGCCGACAAGGCGAACGCCGCCGAGGTCGCCAAGACCCTCGGCCTGTCCGCGGGGTCCGTCTCGAAGGGCAAGACCTCGGGGAGCGCGGACGTCTCCGTGGTCCTCGGCCAGGACTACAAGCCGTCCGCCGGCTAGTCGACGGGAGCGCGCTCCCCACGTGATCCCCGTAATCGCGTGGGGGGCTCGCTGCGGTCCGTGAGACCCTTGGTGTCAAGTGTCCGCCGACCGAAAGCCATGCAGTGACCGTGACCGACCGCTCTCACGAGCTGATCAACACCGCCGCCCAGGCGGCCGCCGACAAGCTGGCCCACGACATCGTCGCCTACGACGTCAGTGACGTGCTGTCCATCACGGACGCCTTCCTGCTGGCCTCGGCACCCAACGACCGCCAGGTCAAGGCGATCGTCGACGAGATCGAGGAGCGCCTCTCGAAGGAACTCGGCGCCAAGCCGGTGCGCCGCGAGGGCGACCGCGAGGCCCGCTGGGTACTGCTCGACTACGTCGACATCGTCGTCCACGTCCAGCACAGCGAGGAGCGCGTCTTCTACGCCCTGGAGCGGCTGTGGAAGGACTGCCCCGAGGTCGAACTGCCCGAGGAGGCCAAGGCCACCCGCGGGAAGGCCGAGGAGCACGCCAAGCTGCGGGCGGCCGAGGAGGCGGCGGAGCTGGACGGTGACTGGCGGTGACCTCCTTCAGTGAGGCGTCCGCCGGGAAGGGCCGTGGCCGTCGCGTCATCCTGTGGCGGCACGGCCAGACCTCGTGGAACGTGGAGCGCCGTTTCCAGGGCAGCACGGACGTCGAGCTGACCGAGACCGGCCTCGCCCAGGCCCGCCGCGCCGCCCGGCTGCTCGCTTCCCTGAAGCCGGACGCCGTGGTCGCCTCCGACCTGCGGCGCGCAGCGGCCACGGCCGCCGAGCTCGCCACGCTCACCGGCCTCGACGTCACCCACGACGAGGGGCTGCGGGAGACCTACGCGGGCGCCTGGCAGGGCCTGACGCACGACGAGATCATCGCCCGGTACGGCGAGGAGTACGCCGCGTGGAAGCGCGGTGAGCCCGTCCGCCGCGGTGGTGGCGAACTGGAGACCGAGGTCGCCGACCGAGCCGCCCCCGTGGTGCTGCGGCACGCCGAGAAGCTCCCCGACGACGGCACGCTCGTCGTGGTCAGCCACGGCGGCACGATCCGCACCACCATCGGCCGCCTGCTGGGTCTCGATCCCCACCACTGGGAGAGCCTCGGCGGACTCTCCAACTGCTGCTGGTCCGTGCTCGGCGAAGGCGCCCGCGGCTGGCGTCTGCTGGAGCACAACGCCGGCACCCTGCCGGAACCGGTGCTCGGCGACGACGACTGACCCCCGGATTTCACTTTCCGGCAGGTCGCAGGCTAAAGTTCTTCTTGTTCGCCCCGCCAAGCGGGAAGAGCACGAGGGGCTATAGCTCAGTTGGTAGAGCGCCTGCATGGCATGCAGGAGGTCAGGAGTTCAATTCTCCTTAGCTCCACGTCAAGATCCCGTTCCCGCGCAGGGGGCGGGATTTTTCGTGCTCCGGCTTGAGTCACTCGGGCTCGCTCAGGCGTATACCTCTACGGCTCCGCCGGGTGCCGTGTCCGGACTGGTACTGAGGCGTCGCTGACCGTATTGGTCCGGCCGTGGCAGAATCAAACGGCCGGAAGGGGGCGCGGCCCGACGGGAGGAGTAGCGATGCCTGCGAGCATCCGCGAGGAGGTCGACCACCTCCTCGAAGCAGCGTTCACACGGGAGATGTCCACCCGCCTCAGCTGCCCTTCCTGCGGTTCCGCGCATGTGGCCCAGATGCTCGGCGACAACGGCGGGATTTCCTACGTGTGCACGGCCTGCGGCCACAGCTGGAGCTGATCGATGGGTGCACACAGGCGGAAGTGCGACTGGTGCGGCAGCGGGACTCCGATCGTCCGCGACATGGAGCCGATCAATCCCGACTACCAGTACTGGTGCGAGGAATGCGCGCGGGCGCTGATCATAAAAGGCGACCCGATCGAGACGTACCGCGAGTTGGAGGGCGAGCCGATCTACGGCCGGCTTCTGGAGGAGCACTGCACGCTCAAGCGGTTCTACTCGTTCGTCACGGCATAACGGGCATTTCGGGCAAAGCGAAACCGATTTGGTGTTGGGCCTGATGGGCCAGTAATGTTGGCGTCGCCGCCGGGGAAACCCGGAGGAGCACTGGCAAGGGGCTATAGCTCAGTTGGTAGAGCGCCTGCATGGCATGCAGGAGGTCAGGAGTTCAATTCTCCTTAGCTCCACAGCAGATGAGAAGGCGGGCCATCCGAATCGGATGGCCCGCCTTCTTCGTGTGCGTCGTCCTGAGAAGTGTCGCCCGGGTGTGCTCACGGCGGGCCCCGCGGGGCCCGCCGTGTCTGTGCTCAGCGGCCGAGAGCGCGGCGGCCGCGGCCCTGGGAGAGGACCGGGAGGTTGCGGGACGGCGCTCCCGGCGCGCTCGCCTCCTCGAGGCGCAGCGCCAGCGCCGGGCAGCGGCGCACCGCGCGTAGAGCCTTGGCCTCGGCGTACCGCGGGACCTGCGCCTGCGCCACGGTCGGGAAGCCGTCGGCGCCCAGCTGGAACACCTCGGGGAGGATGTCCGCGCACAGTCCGTGGCCCCGGCACAGCGTCCAGTCCACGTAGATCTTCTGGCGGCTGGGGCCGTTCTCCTCGGACTCTCCGCCGCCCGGGATGCCCGTGGGGGCCCTGCCCCCCTCGAAGAGCGGCAGAACGCCCTCCACGGGCCGCCCGCAGCCGTTGCCGAGGACGTGGGCGGCCAGGTCGTCGGTGAAGGCCTTGATGGTCGACTCGATGAACATCGCGGAGCCGTCCGGGTGCGAGCACGCCCCCCGCCGCTTCACGTTCTTGGCGACCTGCTTGAGGGCCTCCAGGGCGGCCGGCCCGCCGCCGTTGAGGATGTCCTCCAGGCCGCGTGCGGCGGCCGGCAGGCCGAGGTAGCAGGGGCCGCACTGGCCCGCGCTCTCCTCGGCCAGCCACTGCGCCACCCGCAGCGACTCGCCCAGCGGGCAGGTGTCCTGAGTGATCGGCAGAATCGCGCCGGCGCCGAGCGCGCCGCCCACCGCGTCCAGGGAGTTGCGGGAGACGACCGCCTCGTTGACCGTCGCCGCGTCGATCCACTTGCCGTGGTAGCCGCCGGTGAGCACGCCCTGCGGCACCGGCGGCGCGCCGGCGAGCTGCAGGACGTACCGCAGCGGCACGCCCGTCGGGACCTCGATCACCATGGGGCGGGCGACCGCGCCGGAGACCGTGAGCATGACGGTGCCCGGCTCGTCGTACAGGCCGGTGTTGCCGTAGCGCTCCGGGCCGATACGGGCGGCGATCGCGAGCTGGGCGAAGGTCTCGGCGTTGGACAGCAGGGTGGGTGCGCCGCCGACGCCGTTCTGCGAGGCGCTGACCTTGCGGCCGGGCGGGACGGCCGGGCCGCCGTCGATCGAGCGGATCAGCGACGCGGCGGCACCGGTGACCATGCGGACCGGGTTGCGCTGGACACGCGCGCGCAGCGCCGACCGGCGGCCGTTGCTGAGGCCGCGTTCGGCGAGCGCGGCCTCCATGGAGCGCTGGGTCGACTCACGGGTGACCCCCACCACGAGCGTGCGGGCACCCAGGGCCTCGGCGCACAGCAGCGCGCCGTCCAGGATCAGATGCGGGGCACGGTTGATCAGCACCGTGTCCTTGCGGCAGGCCGGCTCGTCCTCACTGCCGTTCACGACGACGACCGGCCGGACGCCGCGCTTGATCGCCGCATCGGCGACCGAGCGCAGCTTCTTGTGGAAGGGGAAGCCCGCGCCGCCGCGGCCCTTCAGGTTGATGCGTTCGGCGAGTTGCGCGAGCTGCTCGCCGCCCATCGGCTCGAGCGGCCCGTGCACCTTGAGATGCATGGGCAGATCGAGCCGATCGACAAGGTCGAAGCCCGACGTGAGCTGGGGAAGACCGACTACACGGACTTCGGGTACGTCGGGCAGGGCCTCGTTCACTTAAAGCCTCCGGAAGGCGTGTTCCAAGGTTCGCCCGATCCCGGTGCGTCGAAGTCATAGGACGCACCGGGGTTTGTTTCATTGGCGGGACCGCTGTTGTACGTGTCGTTCGGGTAGTACGTGTCGTAGACGGCATTCGTCTCACCCGTGTCGTACACATCACTCGATCCGTAGCCGGCGGCGCCTGGATTGCCATAGGCCGGGATGCTTTGTCCAGTGTCCTGGAAGGGGTCGTAGGGCGGGATGTTGAAGCCCGTGTCCTGGAGCGGGTCGTAGGCCGACGGCGGGGCCTCGCCGACCGGGGGCGGGGACGGGATCGGCCAGTTGCCCGAGGTGCTGGAAGGACCGTCCACGGTCGGGATGACCTCGGTGGGCTGCATGTCCAGCGGCAGTTGCATGCTGGTCGTCGGCCCGGGCGCGAAGGCCTGCCCGCCCTGGGGAGGGCCCGAGACGGCCCGGTAGGCGGCGGCGAAGCCGTTCGCCGGTTCCTTGGCCGCGCCGCGTTCCGCCTTCTCGTACAGCGGTCCCGTCGGGGACGCCGCGGCGCGCGCGGAGGCTCCCCGGCCCTCCTGGTCGCCGCGCGCGAACCCGCCCGCCGCCCGGGCCCGGCTTTCCTCCAGGTCCCTGCGGCCCAGGCCGTCGCCGGGTCCGATCATCGAGGCGATCTTGTCGGCGACCTTGCGCTTGACCTGGCGCGGGGCAGCGCGCAGGGCGAGCGCTCCGGCCACGCCGGCCAGGGACAGGCAGTACAGGATGACGAAGATCGGCTTGGCGGAGCGACCCGCGTAGAGTCCGTGGACCAGGGCGGCGCACCAGGCCGGGTAGGCCAGCATGTGCATGGCTCGCCAGCGCGCCGCGACGGGCGCGGGGGACGCGAAGCGGTTGCGCAGCACGCCGGTGATGCCTACGAAGATCATGAGCATGCCCGCCAGGGTGCCCAGCCCGATCAGGAACGACCTGCCCCCGACCACTTCCTCGTCGGTGAACACCAGCCCGAAGGGGATCACCGCGGCGATCCACGAGGTGTGGGCCAGCGCCAGCTTCACGCCGATGTGCACCAGCAGGAAGACGATCGAGGCGACGGCCGTGGTCCGGTGCACGGCCTGCGCCAGGATGCGGCGGCGCGTGTCGAGGAGGACCCGGTCCTGGGCGATCAGGCCCCAGATCACCGAGCACGTCAGACACACGAGGGACAGCACGCCCGCACCGAAGTTGAGGAACTCGGCGAACGAGTCGTCTGCCGTGGAGTCGTAGGGGTTCACGACAAGCCTCCCCACGTCCCGGCGACCGGGTGTAGGGAGGTGTTACTGCGATGAGGGTTCATGGGGGCAACTCCGAGCGGTTCGGGAAAGCAGCGGTCCCGCTGCCGAACTCTAAGCGGAGTCATACCGATCAGTACGAGGTTTGAGTTATTGCGTTGTTATCAAAGGACAATGTGCTTGTTGTGATGTCCTTTAGCGGCTGTTACGCGAAGTAACTATTGACCTTGGTTCAGGTTTTCGGGCGCCGGGGTGGCCCCGAAAGTGCGTCGCGACGCGCTGAGGGCCTGCGGTACCCTAGCGCCATGCGTGCCGTACGCCTTCTGCTTAGCGGGCCGCGCTGATCAGTCCCGGCCACCGGACGAGTCGAGTGGCCGGCATCGGCGCGGCGTCCCCTCCTGTGTGAGGGGATTTTTCGTTTCTCGAACCAGACAGCCGCAGGCAGAGACGATCGATGGAGCTTTGAGGATCATGAGCGAGACGAACCCCGCCGTCACCTCCGAGGTGGCGGCGCCGCACCGCTACACGGCCGCCATGGCTGCCGAGATCGAGGCACGCTGGCAGGACTTCTGGGACGCCGACGGCACCTACGCCGCGCCCAACCCCAAGGGCGACCTGGCCGGTGACCCGGAGATCGCCGCCCGCCCCAAGAAGTTCATCATGGACATGTTCCCGTACCCCTCCGGTGCGGGCCTGCACGTCGGTCACCCCCTGGGCTACATCGCCACGGACGTCTTCGCGCGCTTCCAGCGGATGACCGGCCACAACGTCCTGCACACCCTGGGCTTCGACGCCTTCGGCCTGCCCGCCGAGCAGTACGCGGTGCAGACCGGCACGCACCCGCGCGTGTCCACCGAAGCCAACATGGAGAACATGAAGTCCCAGCTGCGCCGGCTGGGCCTGGGCCACGACAAGCGCCGGTCGTTCGCCACGATCGACCCGGACTACTACAAGTGGACCCAGTGGATCTTCCTGCAGATCTTCAACTCCTGGTACGACCACGACGCCCGCCGGGCCCGCCCGATCGCCGAGCTGGTCGCCGAGTTCGAGTCCGGTGAGCGTCCCGTACCGGGCCACACGCGCGCGTGGAGCGAGCTGAGCGCCGCCGAGAAGGCCGACGTCCTGGGCGAGTTCCGGCTGGCCTACGCCTCCGACGCGCCGGTCAACTGGTGCCCCGGGCTGGGCACCGTGCTGGCCAACGAGGAGGTCACCGCCGAGGGCCGCTCCGAGCGCGGCAACTTCCCCGTCTTCAAGGCCAAGCTGCGCCAGTGGAACATGCGCATCACGGCCTACGCCGACCGCCTGCTGGACGACCTGACCGAGCTGGACTGGCCCGAGGCCATCAAGCTGCAGCAGCGCAACTGGATCGGCCGCTCCGAGGGCGCCCGCGTCGACTTCCCCATCGACGGCGAGCGCATCACGGTCTTCACCACCCGCCCCGACACCCTGTTCGGCGCCACCTACATGGTGCTGGCGCCCGAGCACCCGCTGGTCGAGAAGTTCACCCCGGCCGCCTGGCCGGAGGGCACCCACGAGGTGTGGACCGGCGGCCACGCGACCCCCGGTGAGGCCGTCGCCGCCTACCGCGCCCAGGCCGCCTCGAAGTCCGACGTGGAGCGCCAGGCCGAGGCCAAGGACAAGACCGGCGTCTTCATCGGCGCGTACGCCACCAACCCGGTCAACGGCGAGCAGGTCCCGGTCTTCATCGCCGACTACGTCCTGATGGGCTACGGCACCGGCGCGATCATGGCCGTCCCGGCCGGCGACCAGCGCGACTTCGAGTTCGCGCGCGCCTTCGAGCTGCCGATCCACTGCATCGTCGAGCCGACCGACGGCCGCGGCACGGACACCTCGACCTGGGAGAACGCCTTCGCGTCGTACGACGCGAAGATCATCAACTCCTCGAACGACGAGGTCAGCCTGGACGGCCTGGACGTCGCCGAGGCCAAGGCCCGCATCACCGAGTGGCTGGAGCGGTCCGGCGTCGGCGAGGGCACCGTCAACTTCCGGCTGCGCGACTGGCTGTTCAGCCGCCAGCGCTACTGGGGCGAGCCCTTCCCGATCGTCTACGACGAGGACGGCATCGCGCACGCCCTGCCCGAGTCGATGCTGCCCCTGGAGCTGCCCGAGGTCGAGGACTACTCGCCGCGCACCTTCGACGCGGACGACGCCGACACCCAGCCCGAGACCCCGCTGTCGCGCAACGAGGACTGGGTGAACGTCACCCTGGACCTGGGCGACGGCCGCGGCCCGCGCCCGTACCGGCGCGAGACCAACACCATGCCCAACTGGGCCGGTTCCTGCTGGTACGAGCTGCGCTACCTGGACCCGCACAACTCCGAGAAGCTGGTCGACCCGGAGATCGAGCAGTACTGGATGGGCCCGCGCGAGGGGCAGCCCCACGGCGGTGTCGACCTGTACGTCGGCGGCGCCGAGCACGCCGTGCTGCACCTGCTGTACGCGCGTTTCTGGTCCAAGGTCCTGTACGACCTGGGCCACGTCTCCTCCGCGGAGCCGTTCCACAAGCTGTTCAACCAGGGCATGATCCAGGCCTACGTCTACCGCGACAGCCGTGGCATCGCGGTGCCGGCCGCCGAGGTGGAGGAGCGCGACGGCGCCTACTGGTACCAGGGCGAGAAGGTCTCCCGCCTGCTGGGCAAGATGGGCAAGTCCCTGAAGAACGCGGTCACTCCGGACGAGATCTGCGCCGAGTACGGAGCCGACACGCTGCGCTTGTACGAGATGGCGATGGGCCCGCTGGACGTCTCCCGGCCGTGGGACACGCGCGCGGTGGTGGGGCAGTTCCGGCTGCTGCAGCGGCTGTGGCGCAACATCGTCGACGAGGCGACCGGCGAGCTGACCGTCGTCGACGCCGAGACCGACGAAGAGACGCTGCGCGCCCTGCACAAGGCGATCGACGGGGTCCGCGGCGACCTGGAGGGTATGCGGTTCAACACCGCCATCGCCAAGGTCACCGAGCTGAACAACCACCTGACCAAGGTGGGCGGGGCCGTGACCCGACCGGTCGCCGAGGCCCTGGTGCTGATGGCCGCGCCGCTGGCCCCGCACATCGCCGAGGAGCTGTGGCGCCGGCTGGGGCACACGGACTCGGTGGTGCACCAGGACTTCCCGGTGGCCGACCCGGCGTACGTCGTCGACGAGACCGTAACCTGCGTCGTGCAGGTCAAGGGCAAGGTCAAGGCCCGGCTGGAGGTCTCGCCGTCGATCTCCGACGACGAGCTGGAGAAGGTCGCGCTGGCCGACGAGAAGGTCGTCGCCGCGCTGGGCGGTGCGGGGATCCGGAAGGTGATCGTGCGCGCGCCGAAGCTGGTGAACATCGTTCCGGCGTAGCCGCCGGGCGTACGGCTGCTCTCGAGGTGGTCCGCCTGGGCTCGGACCGTTCTCGGTTCCGCTCAAGGGGCAGGGCGGCTCTCGGGGTGGTCCCCTACGGGCAGGTTCGGGGTTTTTCTGGAACTCCGGACCTGCCCGTTGCGTTTACCGTTGAAGAGCGACGTGAGGCGCCGCGACGTCCTGAGGAGGAGCCCTTGTGGAAGCAGTGATCGCAGTCTTCGCCCTGCTCTTCGTGCTCTTTGTCGGGCTCGGGGTGTACGCGACGGTGAAGGCGGTCGGCGCCGCCAAGCGCGGCGTGGACCGCGGTATCACCCAGGCCCGCCGCACGGTCGAGGACCACACACTGCGCGCCAGGTCCTTCGCCCAGCCCGGCGCCGCGGGCGAACTCGCCCAGCTCCGGCTGAAGCTGCGCACCTCGATGCGGGCCACGCAAGAGGCGCTGCAGGCGGCCGTCGCCGAGGACGAGTCCCTGAAGGAGTCCCTCGGCCTCTTCGAGCGGCTCAGTGCGCACGGGCACGAGCTGGACGACGAGCTCAAGCGCCTGGAGTCCGAGCCGGACCGCGCCGCGCTCACCGAACGGCTGCCCGGGCTGCGCGAGCGCACCGAACGCATCACGCACTCGGCGGACTCGCTGCGCTGGGCGGCCCGCGACCGCGCCCGCCGCTTCGCGGACGACGACCTGGACTCGCTCAGCGCCCAGATCGACCTGGAGTCCGGGGCCCTGCGGCACTGGACGGCGCCGGAGCCGCAGCCCGCGTCCTCGCCGCAGCCCGCGTCCTCCGGGCAGCACGCGTCGTCCTCGCGGCCGGGCTCGGCGTCGCAGTCCGCCGCGCCGCCGCCCTGGCCCGAGGCGCCCGCCGCCGATGCCACCACGGCCGGGCAGACCTGGCAGGACGCCGCGCAGTCGAGCCCCGAGCAGGAGCCGGTGCGGCCCGCCATCACGCCGCCCGCAGCGCGCCCGACCTACCCCTGGCAGAAGAAGCCCCGTCCCGAGAGCACCACTTGATCCGGCCAGTGGCCCCGCAGGGCGCGGGGGCCGGGCTGCCGCACGGGCGCTACGGCAGGTAACCTCCAGCTCATGTCCCGCCATGTCGCGATCGTCACCGATTCAACGGCCTACCTGCCGACCCGGACGATGGAGCGTCACGGCATCACCGCGGTACCTCTGACCGTGGTCCTCGGCGACCGGGCGCTGGAGGAGGGCACCGAGATCTCGACCCGCGCCCTCGCTCAGGCTTTGCAGAAGCGGCGCCCCGTGACGACCTCGCGGCCCGGTCCCGCCGTCTTCGAGGAGACCTACCGCAAGGTCGCCGAGTCCGGCGCCACCGGCATCGTCTCCCTCCATCTCTCCGCCGAGCTCTCCGGGACGTACGACGCGGCCGTCGTGGCCGCACGGCAGGCGCCGGTGCCGGTGCGGGTGGTGGACACGGGCATGATCGCGATGGCGCTCGGGTTCTGCGCGCTCGCCGCGGCGGAGACCGCGGAGTCGGGCGGGACGGTCGACGAGGCCGTCGCGGCCGCCGAGAAGAGGGCCGCGGGCACCTCCGCCTACTTCTACGTCGACACCCTCGACTACCTGCGGCGCGGTGGGCGGATCGGCGCCGCGCAGGCCCTGCTGGGCTCGGCGCTCGCGGTGAAGCCGCTGCTGCAACTGGCCGACGGCCGTATCGAGCCGCTGGAGAAGGTGCGGACCGCGTCCAAGGCGATCGCCCGCCTCGAGGAGATCGCGGCCGACCGTGCGGGCAGCGCCCAGGTGGATGTCGCCGTCCATCATCTCGCCGCCCCGGACCGGGCGTCGGCTCTCGCCGACCGGCTGCGGACGCGGGTGTCCGGGCTGGCCGATCTGCATGTCAGCGAGGTCGGGGCGGTGATCGGGGCGCATACGGGACCCGGGCTGCTGGGGGTCGTGGTTTCGCCCCGGTGAACGTTGCTGTGGGACTCCGGCCGCCCGTGTGAGTGACGGAGTTATCCACAACCGGGGGATTGTCCCCGGGAATTGACCAAGATCATCGCGGGTGGGCCGGAGTGGCCGATCCTCGTCGCATGGCACTTCGATCACGTTCACGCACAGCGACCGCGACCAGTGGGCCGGGCCGTCATCCGGCGTCCGACGGGCGCGTCCGTCATCACCGACGCCCGCCTGTCGCGCGCGGGCGGGCCCGGCAGCGCCATGCCTCTGCGGAGGAACTGCGGCGGCGGGCGGGGGTGTTGTTCGGCGAGCACGCACGGCAGGCAGAGCGGGCAGGACACGCAGAGCGGGCAGAGCACGCAGGGCCGGCCGGGCCTCCTGGGCGTGCCGAGCCGGTCGAACCGGCCGGGGAGCGGCGGGAGTCGGGGCAGGGACCGCCGGGCTGGGTCGGCCTCGACGGGACTCCGCGAGGACGTGCTGGCCGCCCCGCGCTCGCGGAGCCCATGGATGGTCACCCGGAGGCGGAACCCATGGGCGGTCTCCAGGGCGAGGACGTCCGCGTGGGTGGGGGAGTCTGGCGGGAGCGGGCCAGGTCGGCGCTGCGGGAGCGCATGCCGCTGTGGTTGCAGGCCAGGTGCGGTCTGGAGCGGCGGAGCGTGCTGGCGCTGGCGGTGGTGCTCGTCGTCGCCGCGGCCTTCGCCGTGCAGCACTTCTGGGCAGGCCGAACCCAGTCCGTGCGGCCGCCGGAGGTGGTGCGGGCGGCGGTGCCGTACGGGGTGGGGCAGGAGAGCGGGCAGACCGGAGGGAAGGACGGCCCGGGCGCCGCGCGGGCGCCTGCCGGTGCCGCCTCGGGGGCTTCCACCGGGTCCGTGAAGGCGGGGGCGCCCGAGATCGTCGTCGATGTGGGCGGCAAGGTGCGTGAACCAGGGATCCACCGGCTGCCGGCCGGCTCGCGGGTCGCGGACGCGCTGCACGCGGCGGGCGGGGTGAAGCCCGGCACGGACACCGACGGGCTCAACCGCGCCCGGTTCCTCGTGGACGGCGAGCAGGTGATCGTCGGAGGGCCGGCTCCCGCACCGGCTCCCGGGGCGGGTGGTGGTTCGGCTCCGGGCGGCCCGGCCGGTGGGGTGGCCGGGCCGGCCACCCCCATCCCCCTCAACACGGCCACCGCGGACCAGCTCGACACCCTGCCGGGGGTCGGTCCGGTGCTGGCGCAGCACATCATCGACTACCGCACGCAGCACGGCGGTTTCCGTTCCGTGGACGAGCTGCGCGAGGTGAATGGCATCGGCGATCCGACGTAGACAGGGAGACCTCCAGGCCGGTCCGGCTTAGGCCACCCCACCCGTGGGCGGTGCCGACGTTTGTCGGAGCTATCTAGGGAATGGCCTACCTTCCAGACCAGCGCATAGCACGACATGTCTGGATGGTGGTCTCAGTGGACGCCACGCCGCAGCGAGCGGTCCTGCTCGTACGAATAAGTGACGACAAGGCCGAGGACGCGGCAGGCGTCGGCCGTCAGGAAGCGGACGGCCGCAAGCTGGGCGACCGTCTGGGGTGGGGTATCGCCGAGGTGCTCGTCGAGAACGACACCTCCGCCTTCAAGCGTCGCAAGATCAAGCTTCCAGACGGCACCACGGCCCTCCGGACCGTCCGGCCGAAGTTCCGTACTGCACTCGACAAGCTCAGTTCCGGGGAACGTGACGGACTGCTTGCGTACGACCTCGACCGCATCGCCCGCGACCCACGCGACCTCGAAGACCTGATCGACGTGGTGGAGTCCCACGACCCTCGCATCCCCGTCCAGAGCGTGACGGGGTCGCTTCGGCTCTCCAACGACGCCGACGTGACCATGGCCCGCGTCATGGTTGCCGTCGCCAACAAGGCCAGCCGCGACACCCGCCGACGCGTCGCCCGCAAGCATGTGGAGCTGGCGGCCGAGGGGAAGTGGAACGGCGGCGGCTTCAGGGGCTACGGCTTCACCCGCAAGGGCATGGAGATCATCCAGGAAGAGGCCAAGGTCATCCGAGACATCGCCGCATGGGTGCTGGACGGCCGCTCCCTCAACTGGATCAAGGACGTACTGAATCGCCTGAAGGTGCCCACGGTCACCGGAAAACCGTGGAACGCACGGAGTGTCCGGAGCGTCGTCACCAAGCCGTCTGTGGCCGGGTTGAGGGCTCACAGAGGCGAAATCGTCGGCCCCGGCCAGTGGGAGGCGATCCTCGACCGCGCCACATGGGAGGCCGTCTGCGCCACGTTGGCGGGACGGGTGCGCAACGTCGATCTGACCCTGAAGCGGTGGCTCACGGGCGTCCTGCACTGCTCTCAGTGTCACCGTGAGATCTCTGGTGCGCAGGGCAACGGCGGCCCCCGGTACTGGTGCTCGACGCCGCACGGTGGCTGCGGAAAGATCGCCGTCAACGCGGCCAAGGCCGAGGCGGAGGTCGAGCGGCAGGTGCTCGACCTCATCACCCGGCCGCGCATCCTTGAACGGCTGGATCACATCAGCCGCAGCGAGGTGACCGATGACGCCCGGCGTGAGCTGGTCGACGATGAAGCCCAGTTGAAGGAGCTCGCCGGGATGTGGGCACGCAAGGAAATGACCCTGGGCGAGTACCGCGAGGCGCGGAAGATCATCGAAGACCGGGTCAAGGGCTCCCGCGCCCTGATCAACGCGTCGGCCCCGCGTGCCCTGCGCCGCCTGCTGGCCGGGGACGTGCGTGCCAACTGGGCGGCGCTGTCGGCGGCGGACAAGCGTGACATCGTGCTGACCCTGGTGCCCGAGGGGTACGAGGTGCTGCCGCACGACCGCTCGCGCGGTAATCCGTTCCAGCCCGAGCGCCTGCGGCCCGAGCACGTCACCTCAGCGGCGTGAGGCCCCGTCGTCGTCCTCCAAAGAACGAGGGCGACACCCTCGAAGTGCTCAACGTCGACCAGCTTTGAGCGAAGGTCTCCTCTTCAAGATCCACCGTCCTGACATTGAGGAGTCCAACCGGAGGTTCAAAGCAGCCCTTCGCCTTTGGTGTTGTGGGAGGTCAAGGCCCGGACGGTCCCACGAGGAACGTCACTCGACGCCTACTGAGCGGCACACCGACCCCGCCGGGGTCTGTGCATGGGATGGCCTGGCGTGTTTTGGAGATGAGGTGCATAGCGGGGCAATACGGGTCTGCACCCCGAGCGGCACGCGGAGTCAATGTCGCGGGGGCGGCAGAGGCTAGTCGTCAACCGCTAAGCCCACCAGGGAGGAGACGCCAATGCTTCCCGATGTTCCGTTCTCCGGCCGGAAGCTCCGGACAGTCCGCAAGGCCAAGGGGATGACGATCCTCGGACTGTCTCACGCAGCCGGATCTACGCCCGCCACCATCGCCAACTACGAACACGGCCGCTTCCGACCGGCCACTCCCGACCGGCTGTCTCGTCTCGCCACTGCACTGGGCGTGAGCGTCGAGGACCTCCTCGACGACGCCGCATGAGGGCCGACGACGAGCGCCCCGACAACCCCCTCGTGCATGCCGTAGGCGACCTGTCGGACACCCAAATCCGGAGGCTTGCCGCGCTGCTGCGACTCGGAGAGGGGCGGGACCGGGACTCCGAACGACACGAGGAGGCGGCGTGACTCGAAGGCAACTGGCCACCTTCCACCCCGCCGAGTGGCTCGACGGCTGCGTGCCGACGACCCGTGCCGACGTGCTGGCCGCGTTCGCCGCCTGGCGCCGAGCCCGGAGGTCGCACCGGCGGGAACGGGCGGCGTGCGGCGAACCGCCGGTGTCGGCGTGGTTCGAGGCCCAGCAGTTCGCGGAGGCGCTGGCGGCCCTGGCAGCAAGCAACGACGACGACGAAAAGCCGCCCAGATCGTGACACCGCCCCCGGCCGGTAACCGGGGGCGGCATCCCACATCAACACGACCCGCAAGAAAGTCGAGCAGATGATCAATTGGATACCGAATAATACCGCCCCTCGTCCTAGCCTCGCCTTCACCGATCCGCCGGCGTACAACCGCATCAGCTTCCTCGCCGACCACGCGGCGATGCTCACCGAGGAGGGCCAAGCCAAAGTCCGCGCGTCGGTCGAGCTCGCGCACTTGGCCGCGTTCGACGAGGCGCTGCGCATTGCCACGGACAAGGCAACGGAGGGCACGTACGGGAAGCTGGTCCGGGCGCTCGTCGATGCCTCCGACGTCGACTTGCTGCCCGATCCGGAGCCGCTCATCGACGCCATCCTCGACAGGGACACCCTTGTGTGGATGTACGGGCCGCCTGCCTCATACAAGTCGTTCCTGGCACTCCACATGAGCGGGTGCGTGGTCACAGGGGACCGCTTCTGCGGCCATGCCGTGATGCGCACCGGGACGGTCCTCTACCTCTGCGCCGAGGGCAAGCGCGGTCTCAAGAAGCGCGTGAAGGCGTGGGAGCGGCACCACGGCAAGACGATGAAAGGGGTCAAGTTCCTCCCCGTGGCCGTCCAACTCCTCGATGACGAGCAGGTCGACGCCCTTGTCCGGCTGTGCGGGGAGACCGGCCCCGTGCTAGTCGTGATCGATACTCAGTCGCGGTGCACGGTCGGCATGGACGAGAACTCCAACGGCCAGATGGGGCAACTGGTGGACGCCGCAGACCGGATACGGAAGGCGACGGGGGCGTGTGTGCTGCTCCTCCACCACACCGGACGGGACGGCAAGGGGCTGCGCGGGGCGTCGGCCATGGACGGCGCTGCCGACGCAATGATCAAAGTCGAGGCCGACAAGGGCGCGGGCGCGGTGACGATGTCCAGCGGCAAGCAGAAGGACTCCGCCGAATTCCCGCCCATCACGCTACGTGTCCAGGTGGAAGCGGAGAGCCTCATCTTGTCTCACGAGCCCGTAAGAATTTCCACCGGGGGTGAAGGGGAAGTTCTCAGGGTTCTCACCGAATGTTTCACGACGGCGGCAGCTAGCCCGAGCAAGATCATCGAACTCGCGGACGCATCCAAAGCGACCGTGTACCGCGCCCTAGAGTCCCTGGTCGCAAAGGGTGCAGTGATCAACTCTGGCAGCAAGACGCGACCGCAGTACAGCCTCGCCCAAGGGCAAGATCAGATCCCAAATTCTCACTCGTCTAACTGAGGTTTCTCATCGGCCGTCAAATTCTCACGGCCCCCCATCCCTAGATGGGGCCGGGACGAGAAACTTCGCCGACATCGATACCAACACCGAAAAGGAAAGGGCTATGAACCCTGTCTATGATGCCATTTACAAGATCGGCGACGACATTCAATTCCTCCCCGTCATTCGCTGGACCGAAGACGGGAAGCCCCTGGTCGTCGACGAGGCCACCGGCCAGTTGGTCGAAGCGCGGTCGCTCCCTGGATTTGTCCAGCTGGCCGAGAACCGCCACTGGCGCTTCAAGGCCCGCTCTGGGCGCCCTGAGACCAAGGGTGGGCGGTGGCCGAGGTGATGGCCGCAGCCTTTCCTCCGGGGTCGCCAGAGGCAAACCTGGTCCACTTCGCCGTGATGGCGGTCTTGTCGAGCGACCCAGCCCGATTTGCGCGACGACTGAACCTCGTCCAAAGGCAGGAACTACGGCACATCGCCGATGAACTCGTCCAGCGGAAGACAGAAATGCGTCCGGACTCGGACACTGGGCGACACTTGATAAGTGCAGCAGATACCGCCGAAATCCTTCGGGTGACAGCGCGGACAGTTACGCGCAGGGCAGTCCAACTGGGCGGCACCCAGATTGGCGGCCGGTGGTTTTTCGACAAGGCCTATGTGCTGGAGAAGGCGAGAGAGGTAAACGGGTATGGAGCGTAAGACCTACGAGGCGGCGGACGTTGAGCTCAAATCGACCGGTACCAGGGGTGAAGTATTGGCGGCGTTCTCAATTTTCAACGAAGTCGACAGCGATGCGGACGTTGTGCTGCCGGAGGCGATACCTCACGGAATTGAGGTCCCCATGTCAGCCTTCAACCATAAGAGTTGGGAGGGGGCGCTACCCGTCGGCAAGGGAGTTGTTAGCGTCGACAGCCGGCGAGCGACGTTTACTGCGAAGTTCTTCGATACGACGGGCGGGCGGGACACTTACGAGACCCTGCGGCAACTCGGTCCTTTGGCACAGTGGAGCTGGGGATTCGACGTAACCGAAAGCGAACGCGGCACGTTCGAAGGCCGCCGCGTCAGATTCATCAAGAGGGTGCGGCTCTACGAGGTTAGTCCCGTTCTCGTCGGCGCGAACCAGAACACGCGCACCCTGGCTATCAAGAGCGCGGATGCCACTCGCGCCGATCTGCTGCGGATCCGGGAGAACCTGTACCGCGAGGTGCTGGCCGATTCCAAGCGTCGTTTCGAGGACGACTGCCGCCGTGAAGCTATGCAGAGTGAGGTGGAGCGTTTGCACGACAACTACGTCAAGGCCGTGGGCGTCGGCTACAGCTACGACCGCGAATCGATCGTGCCGGGGGCGGTCCGCGCCGCCGCACGTGCCGCCGTCGGCGTCTATGCCGCTGAACTTGGTCTTGACCGTAACCAAATCAGGATTCGTTGGTTCTCGGCGGAGGATGACACGGGCGCAGCGATGAAGGGCGAGTTCGTTGATTTCTGGTCGGAGAGGCCACTCCTCGGACGGTGCCGTCCCAAGATGACACCCAATGTCATCGAACTCAACTCCTCCCTTACGGAAGACGACTGCTGGAACGTCGTTCCCCATGAGTTGAAGCATCTCTCTGACCCCGAAGCGTCAGAAGAGGACGTGCGTCTTTACGAGAGCCGGGTACGGCTGGAACGGATGGGTTACTCAGCATGAATAACATCGACGACCGGCGGCGCGGCCCGTCGAAGACGGAACTCAAGCAGCAGGAACTCCGCGAGGTGTTGCACCTCTCAGAGGACTTGCACGAACTCGAATCCAACGCCCGAACCCTGCTGCGCAGCGTACTGCTCAACAGGGATATCCCGGAGACGCAGTACCTCATCGACGTGGTGAGGCGCGCGAAGGAAATCTATCTGACCGAGGGGCGATGACGATGCGAACTCCCCAACAAAACAAGTCCGTTCGTGCGCCGAGGACCAAGGCCGGCGCCTCTGTCGCGTGCCCTAAGCCGGGGCCCTGTGGCGACGGCTGGGCCATCGACGGGAAGGGCGCCAACGCTGGTGTTGCCGTGGCATTTTACTGCCGGACCCATGGCCGTTCCGACCTGGTTCACGTCCGCCCTACGTCCGACCTCATAACGGAGGCGGAGGCGGCGGCCATTGCGGAACACGCGCCGCTCGTCGAGGCGGCCCAGAAGGCCGAATCCGAGGCCGAGACCGCATATGAGGCGGCGTCGAAAACCTGGGCGGACTCAGAGTTGGCTGTACGCGCCGCCGAGGCGCAGGACGCAGAGGCACGGTGGCGGGCGCAGCACGCGGGACAGCGGGCCTCGCAGCATCCCCAACTGGCCAGACTTCGGGGCGAACTCGCAAATCGGCGGGACGAGTTGAGGGAAGCGGAAAGGGCTTTGTCGAGGGCCAGGGGCAAGGCGGGGCAGGCAATGCGCGCTGCTGAACAGGCGCGGCGCGTTGCCCGAGATCGGGAGATATGGCCGGACGCGTGAGACGACGAGGGAAGCGGAAGAGCGTGCACCCCCCAACCTGCCCCCTCGGGAGTGGGCGGGTTGGGGGTGGGGTGCCCCCTTCCCATCCCCACCCACCCACTCGTTCCTATGCCTCTTCGTACCTTCTTCAGTCTTGAATCAACAATCAAATTCAATCACAAATTGAAAAAACACCTAAAGGAAAAATAGTTTGATTTCGTTCGAGGTCGAGCGCGCCCCCCGGCTGCGGGGTACGGCGCGCTTAGGGATGGGGGGGGGAGGGGGGTCGACTCAATTTCAAGCCGCTCCGACCCGACCCGACCTCGAACGCGTTTTTTCCCGGACCCCAAAAAAGCTGGCTGGTTACTCGCGGCGTCGCATGGTTGGCGATGGCCCCAAGCCAGAGCAAGTCACGGTCTCGTGCCGTCATCATCCAGAGCAACGCTTGCAGCTTCGACAAATCTATCTATCACTTCGTCCAAACGCATCTGGCGCTCATGTATCTCCCGGAGGACTTCCGCGAGGGCCTCTCGCCCCGGGAATCGGCGTTCGGATGGTAGCGCCGCCATTGAACCCATTACTGCGAAAGAGCTATTGCAGACGCTTTTTGCGGCTGCGCCTATATCAGCTGGCCCGCCAGCCAGTTGGACGCGCGTAAGGATTTTCTCTATCTTGCCGTGGAGAGTGTATGATTCCATTATTAGGCTATCGGTTTCCTGATTTCCTCCCTCTCGGACGAGTTGCCTAAATTCTTCTTCATTCTGCGGCATAGGTCCGATCGATAAATGTGTGGCATGGGCGGCGTGAGTCCTTGCGGCGTCGATGAACTCCTCGTAGACGGCCTGCCGCGCGTCCCGCCGCTGCCGACGGTGCTCGGCCCGTGCTGCGATCTTCGCCTGTTCGCGTGCCGACCACCCCGTGGCGAACGCCGCCCCCGTCGTCGCAACCGCACCCGCCAGCGCACCCAACACTGCCGCCAACCCAGCATCCATACGGGAGAGTTTGGCACTGCCCTGCTGAACCGCACGGACGAGTCGTCCCAGCAGTCCAAGTTTGCCTACGTCAACCGTCCCGGCTCGCGTACACGTTCGGAGTAACGCTCCGTCAACCCCGTAGGAAAACATGCAGGTTGACGCCTATCACTCGAACGGGTGAATGGTGAGTAACAGCACATAAGTCCATTTGGATTCGCTCTACTGGCCGGTAGCCGTAGATGATCCTCGTCACCTCGCCAGTGACGGTGGGGCGGTCCGACGGACGCCGAGTCCTGCCGCTGTCCGGATCACGGGTGACATATGAGATCGGCAGGAGTGGGGGACCCAAGCATGACGGGTCGCTCGGAGCGATCTTTCCGAGCAGCCCTTGGGGTGAAGCCGCAGACGTGCGGCCGGGCAACTTCGCCAGCCCGAATCCGACAGGTCATCCTTCACAGGCGGCTGCAGAAGGTGAAGGTTGCACATGTGTGCGACGCAGAACGGCCCGCAGGTCTCGGGGTCTGAGGCGGTTTCCGGTTCCGGTGGCGGGAGCGGAGACAATGACCGCGAGGCTAAGCAGATCCGGAAGTTCGAAGCGGTGATCATCATCCTGGTGGGGATCATCGGCGGAGGCTTCGCGGGCGTCGTCCGTCGGACGATGGATCATGCCTCGTACTACGAGGCCATCAGCACGGGAGTTGTGGGTGCGATCGTGCTGTCCGGTTTCATCATCGGAATCATCAAGTACATCCGCAACCAGTCTTGACCAGGCCGTACATGCGTAGTTCCACCTAGTCCCCTCCACTGCCAGGGGGCATTGAGATCATGGTCTTCACGGCGATCCCGTAACAGACCTTCAGGCCGCAAGAGGGGTCTCGGCGCACAACGTCGGGGCCCCTTCCTCTTTGGAGGCCAACGAAGGTCGGATGAAACCGTCACGCTGTCGTACAAGCTGGCTTGATCTTCAGCCCAGGGTGCCGAGAGCCCGGGTGATCCGCAGTCTCGCGTTGGCGCCGTGTACCGCGATCCTGGACAGCTCGGCGAACGCCTTCAGGTACATGCGGATCTCGCCGGGAGTCGTGATGTTGACCTCCGCCGTCAGCGTCTCGACCGCCACCTGTCCGTCGTCGAAGGCATAGAAGGCCTCCAGCGGCCACACGGTTCGGCGGGCCGTGAAGGGGATGATCCCGAGGGACACATTCGGCCGGGACATGATCTCCAGCAGATACCGGAGCTGTCCCGCCATCGCAGCGTCGTCGCAGACCCGGTAGTAGAGCACCGCCTCTTCGAGCAGCAGGGCGAACCGGTGGTTGCCCTCGTGGACGACGCGAGAGCGGTTCAGGCGCGCCTGAACGGCATCGGCCACGTCATCGGGGGTGCCCTGAAAGTCCGTGATGGACCGCAGGAGCCCTGTCGCGTAGTCGGCGGTCTGGAGCATGCCGGGCACCAGGTTCGAGGCGTAGACGCGGAAATGGGCTGTCCGCTCGTAGAGCGGCAGAGTCTTCTCGTGGACGCGACGCATGCCGTCCCTGTGGATCTGCCGCCATTGCACGTACATCGACTCGGCAGTGCGGGAGGCGGCGATCAGATCCGTCGCCTGATCCTCCGCGCCACACGCCCTGCACCACGCCCGTATGTCGGCATCGGACGGAGCGGTCTTGGCACGGGCGATGCGGGATGCCTTCGACTTGTGCCAGCCGCACCGCGTCGCCAGTTCAAGCCCACTGAGCCCGGCGTCCCTCCGGATCTCGTCCAGGCGAGCAGCGATAGCGGCACGGGCAGCCTGCGCGGTGGACAGCGGGGACGTGGACATGAACTGGCGTACCGGCTTCTCAGATGGCGTACTTCTCGTGCGGGATGGCCCGCTCCCAGACGGCGTCGAACGCGGTGGCACATAGGCGAGCAACCGCCGGCTCGTTGGTCTCGTCGGTGTGCACCCAACGCCCGTCGCCGTCGAAGATGTTGAACTGCACGATACGACCGTCGAAGAGCCAGAAGTCGTTCCCCGGAAGGGTGAGGTCGGAAGCCTGCCGCCTCGGGAGCCAGCGGATCTCCTCGCCTGCGGCGACGTTGGTGAACGTGAACGAGTGCTCGTACCGGATGTACTCGCTGTGTGGCTCACCTACGATCCTCGCGCGGCGCATAACAACGCCCTTGGCGGTGACCTCCTGGACGAGGTCGAGCCAGGGGCGCCACCACGACTCGCGGTCTTCCGGGTCGAGCCGGTGACCCTGCTTCCACGCCGCGAAGCCCTCATCCTCGTTGGAGATCGCGTATGTGTCCCGCATCTCCAGGTGCACAGCGGAGTGCTTCACGGACCGGATCAAGTCCGCAAAGCTACTGAGGCTTTGCGCCATCAAGTGCCTCCCTTAGCAGCGGGATCATGCGCTGCGGTAGCCGGATTACTCCCTCATGCTCCGGGAGCGGACTGTCCTGGACGGTCCGGGCGACCGTGTCGGCATCGGCCGTGACGCCCTGGATGACAAGGTCTCGCGTCTCCTCGTCCACCCACACGGCCGGACAACCGTGATCTCCGGACTCCGGATCTTTGCCGACGAACCGTAGCTGCATTGCCTCTCCCAACGTCGAGTCGGTTGCTGCCGGTTGCACGGTGAGCCTCACCTGGTTGGAAGGGCTGGTCAAGGATGCTCATGCCCTCGTGCAACCGCGTGCAACTTCGTGGACCGCCCATCTCCCGGCTTCCTACAGTCGTATCTGGAGTCACACGAGTCGGGGAGACACGATGGCAGCCACGCGCCACAAGACCACCCAGGAACCGCCCGTAGTACTGCCGATCGGCCTGGACGCCTGGTTGCTGGACTGTGCGCCGGTCAGTGACTGCACGACGTGTCAGTCCGAATGGCGGAAGCTGAACACGGCGAAGAAAGCAGGCCGCATCGCCCAGGCCGCCCGGCACGCCACTGCGGTCAGGGATCATGCCGGGGGCGCGCACTCGTGACCATGGACATGGATACGTACAGGGACGGCCGCAGGCAGGCCACCGATGCTGCGGAGGCCATCAGGGCGGCCTTGGCCGCTCTCGGCCTTCCCGAGCGCGTGTGGGGCAGCGTGCGCCCGATGGTGACCCACAGCGGCAAGCCGTACGTCCACCTGGGCATGGTGCGCGCCGACGTGGCCGAGCGAATGGCCGAGGCTATGCAGGCCCCGGCGGAGCGTGCTGAAGCCGTTCAGGCGGCTCCGCCGAGTGGTGGTCCCCACCCCCACACGGTCTAACGCCAGAGGCGACCCCCAGTCGAGTCACATAGCGTCGCGATCGGTGACTCTATGCGACTCACAGGAGGTCAGCATGCGAACAGCGTCATCCCGCAGTGACAAACCGCGAATACGGCCGACTCGCCGGATCGCCCTAATGGCCGCCGCCAGTCTGGCGGCGGGCTCCCTGGTCCTCTCATCCGGACTCCCGGCCATGGCCCAGACGCCCGAACCCACGCCGTCCGACGAGCACACCACTACTTCCCCGACGCCGAGCCCTTCGACGCCCACGCCGGAACACACGACTGCATCGCCGACGGCGCCCAGCCCGTCAACACCCGCCGCGCGCCCGCCCTCGGTGCCCCCGTCGCCACCGACGCCCGCGCTGCCACCGACGCCCCCACGGCCATCCGGTGAAACGACACACACGGTGGTGCCTGGAGACACCCTGTGGGGCATCGCAACGAGGTTCCTCGGCTCTGGCCCTCAGTGGCCGACCATCTACGACACGAACCAATCGGCGATCGAACAGGCTGCCAGGAATCATGGGCACCCATCGAGTCGTCGTGGCGGGCTGATCTTTCCGGGCACGACCCTGCGCGTGCGGCACGAGGAAAGACGGGGGTTGTTCCACTACCTGACTCGCCAGCAGCAGCAGGTCGTGAGCTGCACGGCCGACATCCTCATTCTGCGCCGAGCAGGAGGCTCCCCCAGCGCGTTGCGCAGCGCCCTGACTAAGAGCGCTGCAGGAAGGGCTCTCAATGCCGCCGAGAGGCGGGCCCTCAATGCAGCCGAGAAGCTGCTGGGCGTCGTCGGAGGCTGCGAGGATTTGCTCTCCGAGGCTGGGGGCTTGGTGGGCATCCTGCGCGAGGGCCTGGAGTCCCAGGAAGGTGGGCTGCTTGCCATCGTGCGCGACGCTGCAACGACAGATTCGGTGCTTGCGCGGACACTGAACGACGCGCTGACACGCTATAACGGGCTCCAGTGCGTCAGGTCCATCCGCGATGTGGCCGTCGCCGTGGGGACGTCCAACCGCCCCGAGGCACTGCCGAGCGGACTAGAAGCTGTGCGCGGTGTGTTCACGAGCTGCGAAGAAGCGGCGAACGGGTTCAGTGAGTCCCTCAGCCGTCCGGAGCGATTCATCGTTCCCTGACGACCGTGTCGAGACGGCCCCACGGGCCGACTCTTTGGGCACCTCAGCTCGAAGGGTCGGCCCGTCGCATTGCTAGGTCGGCTTGACTAAGTCGGCGACCGCCGCTTCGCCGACCTGCGCGACCTCGTACGGCCATGAGGAGCCTCCCGGGCCCGCCGGTGCGGCAGGACGAGCCCGCGTCCGGGCTCCGTCCCACCCGGTCGCCCGTGCACGCCTCCTCCGGCACCCGTCTCGGCACCGCCCGGCCACGCCAGGAGGGCCCGACCGACCTGCGGCTCGTACCACCCGCCCTCGCGGCCTGGGGCACGGCGGCGCTGGTCCTGGACGCGCATCCGGCGTGGGCGTTCGGCCTCGTGATCGGCTGCCTGGTGGCCGTCGGACTGCTGCCGTTGGCCCGGCGGGCCCGCGGGGCGCGGGTGGCGTCATGGCCGCGCGCCTCCGCCGCCGCCCTGCTGCTGTGTGTCGCGGCGGCTGCCGCCTCGGCAGGGCTGCACGGGGCGGATCTGCGCCGGGGTCCGGTGCCCGGCCTGGCGCGGGAGTACGCGACGGTGACGGCCGAGGTCGAGCTCTCGTCCGACCCTCGGCTCACCCGGCCCAAGGTCAGGGGCGATCACGTGGCCCCGACGGCCGTGCTGATCGACGCCGATGTGCTGCGCGTCCAGGAGGCGGGCGGCACAGCGGTGACGACACGGGCGCCGGTGCTGGTGATCGTGGACGTGGACGCGGCTCCGCCCGGTCGGGTCGCCGATGGGCGGGGCCGGTCACCGTGGCTCGGTCTGCTGCCGTCGACGCGGCTGCGGGTCAGTGCGCGGCTGGCACCCTCGATGACGGGCGGCGACCGCGTCGCGGCCGTGCTGCGGGTGCGGGACCAGAGCGAACCGGAGGTGGTGGGAGAGCCCTCGGGGCCGCAGCGGCTCGCCGGGCGGCTGCGCGCCGGGCTGCGGGAGGCGACCGACGGGCTGCCGGCGGACCCTCGGGCGCTGCTGCCCGGCCTGGTGATCGGGGACACCTCGCGGATCACTCCGGAGCTGGAGGAGGCGTTCAAGGAGACCGACCTCACGCACACGCTGGCCGTGTCCGGGGCCAACTTCACGATCCTCCTCGCGCTGCTGCTCGGCCCGCCGGGCCTGGCGCAGCACGTCGAGCGGCGGGGCCTCGCGCCCCGGCTCGGCATCTCCCTGCGCGGGACGGCGGTGCTCGGGGGCGTGCTCTCGCTCGGGTTCGTCATCGTGTGCCGACCGGATCCGAGCGTGGTGCGCGCCGCGGCCTGCGGAGCCGTGGCGCTGCTCGCCCTGGCGACCGGCCGTCGGAGGTCGATGATCCCGGCGCTCGCGACGGCGGTCCTGCTGCTGGTGCTGTACGACCCGTGGCTGGCGCGGAGTTACGGATTCCTGCTGTCCGTCGTGGCGACCGGCGCCCTGCTCACACTCGCGCCGCGCTGGAGCGCCGGACTCCGGCGGCGCGGAGTACCGCCGCGACTGGCCGAGGCGCTGGGCGCCGCCGCGGCCGCGCAGGCCCTGTGCGCGCCCATCGTCGCCGTGCTGTCGGCGCGGGTGAGTCTGGTGGCGGTGCCCTGCAATCTGCTCGCGGAGTTCGCGATCGCGCCGGCGACGGTGCTGGGGTTCGCGGCGCTGGCCACGGCGCCGGTGGCGATGCCGGTGGCCGAGGCCCTCGCGTGGTGCGCGCACTGGCCCGCCGGATGGATCGCGCGGATCGCCCGGGCGGGGGCGGCGCTGCCGGGCGGGGGAGTGGACTGGCCGGGCAGTTGGGCGGGCGCGGCGCTGCTCCTGGCCGCGACCCTGGTCGTGGTGCTCATCGGACGGCGGCTGCTCGGGCATCCCTGGTGGTGCGCGGCCTGCGGACTGCTGCTGGCGCTGGTGGTGGTGCAGCCGCCGCCGCTGACCCGGGCGGTCACGGGCTGGCCGCCGCCGGGCTGGCGGCTGGTGATGTGTGATGTGGGGCAGGGCGACGCCATGGTGCTCGCGGCGGGTGAGGGGACCGGCGTGGTGGTGGACGCCGGGCCCGACCCGCAACTCGTCGACCACTGTCTGCGCTCACTGGGCATCAGCAGGATCCCGCTGGTCGTGCTCACCCACTTTCACGCCGATCACGTGGCCGGCCTGCCCGGGGTGCTGCGTGGCCGGGCCGTGGGCGCGATCGAGACGACGGGGTTCGAAGAGCCCGCCGACCAGGCCGCGTTCGTGCGGAGACTGGCGGCGGCGCGGCGGATCCCCGTGACGCGGGCGGCGGCCGGGGAGGGGCGGCGGACGGGGGAGTTGTCCTGGCAGGTGGTGTGGCCGCCCCCGAGTCCGCCGCCGGACTCGCCTCCGTGGAGACCGCCGGGGGCACCTCCGGGAGTCCTTCCGGTCCATCCGCCTTCGCCGGAGGGGCCGAACGACGCCAGCGTCGCCATGCTGGTCCGCACGGCCGGACTGCGCCTGCTGCTCCTGGGAGACCTGGAGCCCCCGGCGCAGCGTGCGCTGGCGAGATCACCCGCGGCCGAGGCACTGGAGGGTGTGGACGTCCTGAAGGTGGCCCACCACGGCTCTGCCTACCAGGACCCAGGGCTCATACGCCGGGCGGCCCCGCGGCTGGCCCTCATCTCCTGCGGCGAGGACAACTCCTACGGGCACCCGGCGCCCGGCACCGTCGCGGCGCTGCGCGCCGGGGGCGCGGCGGTGCTGCGGACGGACCGGGACGGCGCGCTCGCGGTCGCAGGAGAGGGCGGAGAGCTGAGGGTGGCGCGAGACTGAGGGCATGAACTCAGCACAGGTTGATGCCTATCTCCGCCGACTGGGAGCCGAGCACCCGGCGTGGCCCACCGTCGACGCGCTGCGCGAACTGCACCTGCGTCACCTGCGGACCGTGCCGTTCGAGAACCTGTCGATCCATCTGGGCGAGGAGATCGTGCTGGAGGAGAAGCGGCTGCTGGACAAGGTGGTGGGCGCGCGGCGGGGCGGGTTCTGCTACGAACTCAACGGCTCCTTCGGGGCGTTGCTCGCGGCACTGGGGTACGACGTGGCGCTGCTGGCGGCGCGGGTGTACGGGGAGGAGGGGCGGCTCGGGATCCCGTACGACCATCTCGCGCTGCGGGTACGGACGGTGGACGGGGGTGACTGGCTGGCCGATGTCGGGTTCGGGGCGCACAGCCACCTTCCGCTGGCGTTCGGGGACCGGGGTGAGCAGAAGGACCCTGGGGGCACGTTCCGGATCGTCGAGGCGGGGCCGGACGCGGCCGGGGTGCGCGGCGGGCACGGCACGGTGGAGGCGGCGGACCTGGACGTGTTCCGGGACGGCAGAGCGCAGTACCGCCTGGAGACGCGGCCGCGGGTGCTCGGTGACTTCGTGGCCGGGGCGTGGTGGCACAGCACGTCGTCGGTGTCGCATTTCACGCGGTCGCTGGTCTGTTCGCGGGTGACGGAGGAGGGAGGGCGGATCACGCTCAGTGGGCGCAAACTCACGGTGACGGCGGCCGACGGGACGCGGGAGGAGCGGGAGCTGGAGGCGGACGAGGAGATCCTCGGGGTGTACCGGGAGCGGTTCGGGATCGAGCTCGACAAGGTGCCGGCGCTGCGAAATCCCGCGTAGACATCCATTCCGGCCACACGGGGCTACTCGTGTGTAGTACCAGCACATGTGCTGGATTCCCGTGATGTGGTCCCGTGTTGCCCCGAAAGCCTCACCGGTGGTCGAATGCTCCTTCGGTAAGTGTGATCAACAGTGATCAACAGGCGATTTCGAGCCACTCAGGGAGTCGTGGATGATCGGCCGCTGGCGGGGAAGCCGCACCGACCGGGTGCAACGAACGAGTCCCCTGGCGGCGGTGCCGACCCCGCCCAGTGCGGGGGTGCTGGCCTGCCGGGTGCTGGACCCGGTCAACGAGCCGGTCAGACACGCGGAGTTCGCGGTCACGGACGCCGTGGGGCGGCCGGTGGTCAGCGGGGGAGCGGATCCGTACGGGTCGTTCGTGACGACCGTGCCCGCCGGGGAGTACCGGCTCGCGGTGTCGGCGGAGGGATACACGCCGTACCGGGCGACCACGCAGGTCGCCGAGAACGCGCTCGCGTCGCTCGGGGACGTGACGCTGCAGGTGGCCCGGCCGCCGGAGCTTCCCGATGCCGGTGACTGGGACATCGAGTCGGCGCACTCCTCGATCGGCTTCACCGCGCGGCACATCGGACTGGCCCGGATCCACGGGCGGTTCAAGTCGTTCGCGGGGGTCATACGCGTCGCCGATCCGGTGGAGCGGTCGGCGATGCACGTGGTGATCGACGCGGCGTCCATCGACACCGACATGAGGATGCGCGACGACCATCTGCGCTCGGCGGACTTCCTGGACGTCGAGAACTTCCCGACGCTGGAGTTCTACAGCGAACGGTTCGTGCACAAGGGCGGCAACCGGTGGGCCGTGACCGGGGCGCTGACGCTGCACGGCGTGACACGGACGGTCACGCTGGACACGGAGTACCTGGGGCTGGGCAACGGCATGGAGGGAGAGGTGCGGGCGGCCTGCCGGGCCACGACCGAGCTGCACCGGGACGACTTCACCGTGAGCTGGCAGACCATGCTGGCGCGGGGCATCGCGGTCGTGGGGCCGAGCATCAGGGTCGACCTCGATGTGCAGGTCGTCCGCAAGGGCTGAGCGGCCGGGCCGCGAGGCGGTGTCGGACAATGTCCGGCGTGAGTGATGTGCGACATGTGCTGGTGCTGCCCGACCGTGACGCCGCGGAAGAGGTGGTGGAGGCGCTGCGGGAGCGGTTCGGGGTCGTCGAGGAGCCGCAGCTGGTGCGGGACGCGCTGGCCGGCGAGGACGACGCCGAGGACGCGCAGTGGCTGGTCGTCCTGCGGGACGAGGACGAGCGGCTGGATCCCGCGGAGCTGGACGGGCTGGCCGGCGAGTGGGAGGGCTGGCGGGAGGAGCCGTAGCGGCTCCCTGTCCCGCGTGCGCGCACGGACCGGCCCGCGTGCGCGCACGGCGCGGTCCATGAGGACCCCCGCCCGGTCCGTCGGGGTCCGTTGTCAGTGGCGCGTGGGATGCTTGGCGCGATGGCCAGGAAGACTGCGAATGACGACCCCCTCGCCCCGGTGACGCTCGCCGTGGGCCAGGAGGACCTGCTCCTCGACCGTGCCGTGCAGGAGGTGGTGGCCGCCGCGAAGGCCTCCGACGCCGACACGGACGTACGGGACCTGACCCCGGACCAGGTGCAGCCCGGCACGCTCGCCGAGCTGACGAGCCCGTCGCTCTTCGCGGAGCGCAAGGTCGTGGTCGTACGCAACGCGCAGGATCTGTCGGCCGACACGATCAAGGACGTGAAGGCGTACCTCGGTGCCCCCGCCGAGGAGATCACCCTGGTGCTGCTGCATGCCGGCGGGGCCAAGGGCAAGGGGCTGCTCGACGCCGCGCGCAAGGCCGGGGCGCGTGAGGTGGCCTGCCCGAAGATGACGAAGCCGGCGGACCGGCTGGCGTTCGTGCGGGGCGAGTTCAGGACCACGGGGCGATCCGCCACGCCGGAGGCGTGCCAGACGCTCGTCGACGCGATCGGAAGCGATCTGCGGGAGCTGGCCTCGGCGGTGTCGCAGCTGGTCGCGGACGTCGAGGGGACGATCGACGAGGCGGTCGTCGGACGGTACTACACCGGGCGGGCCGAGGCGTCGAGCTTCACCGTCGCCGACCGGGCGGTCGAGGGGCGGGCGGCGGAGGCCCTGGAGGCGCTGCGCTGGTCGCTGGCGACCGGGGTCGCGCCGGTACTGATCACGAGCGCGCTCGCACAGGGAGTCCGGGCGATCGGGAAGCTGTCCTCGGCCCGCGGGGGCCGCCCGGCCGACCTCGCGCGGGAGCTGGGCATGCCGCCGTGGAAGATCGACCGGGTGCGGCAGCAGATGCGCGGCTGGACTCCGGACGGGGTGTCGATCGCGCTGCGCGCCGTGGCCGAGGCGGACGCGGGGGTGAAGGGCGGCGGCGACGACCCCGAGTACGCGCTGGAGAAGGCGGTGGTCACCATCGCCAGGGCGGCCCGCTCCAGGGGACGCGGCTAGCGGGATCCGGGCCGATCGGCCCCAGGCCTCGGCGGCACCTTGCTCCACGGGCCGTCCCGGTACGGCTTCAGGGCCCGCCCCGCGATGGGCCTTCCCTCTGCGCCTCGTTCCAGGCCCCGCCCCTCCACGGGCCGTCCCCGTACGGCTCACTTCAGGGCCCGCCCCGCGATGGGCCTTCCCTCTGCCCCTCGTTCCAGGGCCCGCCCCCTCCATGGGCTCGCCCGACACGGCTCGCTCCGTGAGCCGCCCGCCTCAGAACACCGGCTCCCCCATCCCCAGCAGGTTCCCCTCGCTGTCGTGGAACCAGGCGCCGCGTTCGCCCCGTGCGCCCTTGCTCGGGTAGTTGCCCTCGATCTCGGCGATCCCGCCCCGGGTCCGCAAGCCGGGGGCGTCGACCTCCTCGAAGACCACGCCGCGCCGCTTCAGCTCGGCGACCGCCGCCTCGATGTCCTCGACCTCCAACGCCATCTGCGTGAAGGTGCCGGGCGAGGCTCCCGTCGACCGGAACAGTACGAACTCCGCGTCGCCGCAGCGGTAGAGCAGCCCGCCGGGGCGTTCGTCCACGGGGTCCAGACCGAGTTTCTCCGAGTAGAAGCGCCGCGCCCGCTCCAGGTCCTGGGCGGGGAGCCTGGTCGCCGCGCGGACCAGGGCCGGCGCGCTCGTGTCGTCTGCGTCCATGTCTCCACTGTGCCGTGATCGAGTCGCCCTCCTCCTGCCGAAGAGGAGAATCGGGTGTATCAGCCGTACGTCGCCAAGTGACGGAGAGGTGGCGAGGGTCATGGCTGAACACCCGCATGCTGCGCTGGTCCGCAAGGGGTTCGAGGCCTTCTCGCGCGGTGACATGGACACCCTGCGGGAACTGATCGCCAAGGACGCGACACATCACGTGCCCGGCAGTCACCCGCTCTCGGGTGACTTCAAGGGCCAGGACGCGATCATGGACATGTACCGGCGGCTGGGCGAGGAGACCGCCGGATCGATGCGTCTGGAGATGCTCGGCATCGCCGTCGACGGCCGGGGGCACGCGGTCGGCATGTGCAGGTTCACGGCCGAGCGGCAGGGCAGGAAGCTGGACGACACCGGCTGCATCGTCTTCCGGATCGTCGGCGACAAGGTCACCGACCTCGACGAGTGCGTCGAGGACATCGAGAAGAACAACGAGTTCTGGTCCTGAACAGGCCGAAGGCCCCGCCGGCCGCCCTGGGGAAGGGCGGAAAGCGGGGCCTTCGGTTCAAGCTGCGGGATCCGCGCCCGCGTGGCGAACGCAGGCCGCGCGCGGATCCGGGGGTGCCGGACGGGAGCGGATGAGAGAGGGCCCGCTCGATTCCCTCCGGCGTCACATCAGATGTCAGCCCTTGAGCGCGTCGACCTTCTGAGCCAGCGCGGACTTCTTGTTGGCGGCCTGGTTCTTGTGGATGACGCCCTTGGAGACGGCCTTGTCGAGGTGACGCGCGGCGAGGCGCTGGTACTCGGTGGCCTTCTCGACGTCACCCGCGGCAGCAGCCTCACGGGCCTTGCGGATCGCGGTCTTGAGGGAGGACTTGACGGCCTTGTTGCGCAGCCGCGCCTTCTCGTTGGTCTTGATCCGCTTGATCTGGGACTTGATGTTCGCCACGAATGAGCCTTCTCAGGTTCTGGCACGAGGCCGCACGGACACCGCACGATTCCCGCACCGGGTGATTTCTTGGGTCGCGCCTCCTGCGAGAGGGCATGAGGCACAGCCACCCAGGCTACCAGCGGCCCCTTCCGCGGCCCAAACCCGTCCGCGGTCCCCACCCGTGGGACCATGGAGGCTACGTATCGATCCGACCCGAGACCGCAGACACTGCGGACGCCTCAAGAATCAGGACCCTGCGTGCCCGCG
This sequence comes from Streptomyces massasporeus, assembly GCF_014648995.1. Lineage (GTDB taxonomy): Bacteria > Actinomycetota > Actinomycetes > Streptomycetales > Streptomycetaceae > Streptomyces > Streptomyces massasporeus. The sequence continues at coordinate 597,558 of NZ_BMSE01000002.1, forward strand.
ATCCCCAGCCACGTGCCCGAGCCGAGCCGTACCGACCCGGCTCTGATCCGCAACTTCTGCATCATCGCGCACATCGACCACGGCAAGTCCACGCTCGCCGACCGGATGCTCCAGCTGACCGGAGTGGTCGAGCAGCGGCAGATGCGCGCCCAGTACCTCGACCGCATGGACATCGAGCGCGAGCGTGGCATCACGATCAAGTCACAGGCGGTGCGTCTGCCGTGGGCCCCGACCCACGACAAGAACGACACGCACATCCTGAACATGATCGACACCCCCGGGCACGTCGACTTCACCTATGAGGTCTCCCGGTCGCTCGCCGCCTGCGAGGGGACCATCCTCCTGGTGGACGCCGCCCAGGGCATCGAGGCGCAGACCCTCGCCAACCTCTACCTGGCGATGGAGAACGACCTCAAGATCATCCCGGTGCTGAACAAGATCGACCTGCCGGCGGCGCAGCCCGAGAAGTTCTCCGAGGAGCTCGCCAACCTGGTCGGGTGCGACCCCGACGACGTGCTCAAGGTGTCCGCCAAGACGGGTCTGGGCGTCGAGGCGCTGCTCGACAAGGTCGTCGCCGAGATCCCCCCGCCGGTCGGTGTCGCGGACGCGCCCGCCCGCGCGATGATCTTCGACTCGGTCTACGACTCCTACCGCGGTGTCGTGACGTACGTCCGTGTCATCGACGGTCAGCTCAACAAGCGCGAGCGCATCCGGATGATGTCCACCGGCGCCACGCACGAGCTGCTGGAGATCGGCACCAACTCACCGGAGATGCTGGCGGCCGACGGCCTCGGCGTGGGCGAGGTGGGCTACCTCATCACGGGTGTGAAGGACGTCCGTCAGTCCAAGGTCGGTGACACCGTCACCAGCCAGCACAAGGGCGCCGAGGAGGCGCTCGGCGGCTACAAGGACCCCAAGCCGATGGTGTTCTCCGGCCTCTACCCGCTGGACGGCTCGGACTACCCGGAGCTGCGCGAGGCCCTGGACAAGCTCCAGCTCAACGACGCCGCGCTGGTCTACGAGCCGGAGACGTCCGCGGCCCTCGGTTTCGGTTTCCGTGTCGGCTTCCTCGGCCTGCTGCACCTGGACGTGATCCGGGAGCGGCTGGAGCGCGAGTTCGGCCTCGACCTCATCGCCACCGCGCCGAACGTGGTCTACCGCGTCCTCATGGAGGACGGCACCGAGCACACCGTCACCAACCCGAGCGAGTTCCCCGAGGGCAAGATCTCGGAGGTCTACGAGCCGGTCGTGCGGGCCACCATCCTGGCGCCCAGCGAGTTCATCGGCTCGATCATGGAGCTGTGCCAGACCCGGCGCGGCACCCTGCTCGGCATGGACTACCTCTCCGAGGACCGGGTCGAGATCCGCTACACCCTGCCGCTCGCGGAGATCGTCTTCGACTTCTTCGACCAGCTGAAGTCCAAGACCCGCGGCTACGCCTCGCTCGACTACGAGCCCACCGGCGAGCAGACCTCCAGCCTGGTCAAGGTCGACATCCTGCTGCACGGCGACAAGGTCGACGCCTTCTCGGCGATCACCCACAAGGACGCCGCGTACGCCTACGGTGTGCGGCTCGTCGCCAAGCTGCGCGAGCTCATCCCGCGGCAAGCCTTCGAGGTGCCCATCCAGGCCGCCATCGGCTCCCGGGTCATCGCCCGCGAGACCATCCGCGCCATCCGCAAGGACGTCCTCGCCAAGTGCTACGGCGGTGACATCTCCCGTAAGCGGAAGCTGCTGGAGAAGCAGAAGGAGGGCAAGAAGCGAATGAAGATGGTGGGTTCCGTAGAGGTTCCGCAGGAAGCCTTCATCGCGGTCCTGTCCAGTGATGACAGCGCGGGGTCGGGCAAGGGCAAGAAGTAACCACGGATTACCGTGGGTTACACCGCAATCCGGGTTGAACAGGGGCTCGTCGTGCGAAAGTGCGGCGGGCCCTGTGCGTATGCGGGGTAGCTCTCTGTACGAAGTGACAGGCCGCGAACCCTTACGCGGCGGCCGGTCGCCCTTTACTCTGATCCCTGCTCGTTAGTTACTCACGAGTTAAACAACGGGCGTGACCTGCACCTCGTGAGTGCCACCCAGCCGCACCTGAGCCAGCCGCATCGTCGCGGGCCCCGGAGGATGTCGTGAGCGACACACAGACCCTGATCGAGAACCGTCCCCCGTCCGTGGCGGGCCTCTTCCTGGAGCGCGTCACGGCCACGCCGGACGCCGAGGCCTATCGGTACCCGGTCCCATCGTCCGCGGGCCAGGGCCCGGACGAGTGGAAGTCGCTGAGCTGGGCGCAGGCAGCCGAGCGGGTCTACGCCATCGCGGCGGGGCTCATCGAGCTGGGCGTGCAGGCCGAGCAGCGCGTCGCCCTCGCCGCCGGCACCCGGCTCGAGTGGATCCTCGCCGACCTCGGCATCATGTGCGCCGGCGCGGCCACGACCACGGTGTATCCGCAGACCAACGCCGAGGAGTCCGCGTACATCCTGTCGGACTCCGAGAGCCGGGTGCTGATCGCGGAGAACGCCGAGCAGCTGGCCAAGGCCCAGGAGAAGCGCGCCGAGCTGCCCGAGCTGACGCATGTCGTGGTGATCGACGCGGCCGGGGTCGAGACCGCCGACTGGATCCTCACCCTGGACGAGCTGGAGAAGCGCGGCGCGGCCCGGCTGGAGAAGGACCCCGACCTGATCAAGGAGCGGGTCGGCGCGATCACCAAGGACCAGCTGGCCACCCTCATCTACACCTCCGGCACCACGGGCCGCCCCAAGGGCGTGCGCCTGCCGCACGACAACTGGTCGTACATGGCGAAGGCGATCGCCGCGACCGGGCTGGTCAGCGCCGAGGACGTGCAGTACCTCTGGCTGCCGCTCGCGCACGTCTTCGGCAAGGTGCTGACCTCCGGGCAGATCGAGGTCGGGCACGTCACCGCCGTGGACGGCCGGGTCGACAAGATCATCGAGAACCTGCCGGTGGTGCAGCCGACGTACATGGCGGCCGTGCCGCGCATCTTCGAGAAGGTCTACAACGGCGTGGCCGCGAAGGCCCGCGCAGGCGGCGGCGCCAAGTACAAGATCTTCCAGTGGGCCGCCGAGGTGGCCCGCGAGTACGCCAAGGTCGCGCAGGACAACTTCCGGCGGACCGGGACCGCGTCCGTGCCGTTCGGGCTGGGCGCGAAGCACAAGGCCGCCGACGCGCTGGTCTTCTCCAAGATCCGCGAGGCCTTCGGCGGCAACCTGCGGGCGTGCGTCTCGGGCTCCGCAGCACTCTCGCCGGAGATCGGCTACTTCTTCGCCGGCGCAGGCATCCACATCCTGGAGGGCTACGGCCTGACCGAGTCCTCGGCCGCGTCCTTCGTGAACCCGGGCGAGGCCTACCGCACCGGCACGGTCGGCAAGCCGCTGCCCGGCACGGAGGTGCGGATCGCCGACGACGGGGAGATCCTCCTGCGCGGCCCGGGCATCATGGAGGGCTACCACAAGCTGCCCGAGAAGACCGCCGAGGTGCTGGAGTCGGACGGCTGGTTCCACACCGGGGACATCGGGGAGCTGTCGCCCGACGGGTACCTGCGGATCACCGACCGCAAGAAGGACCTCATCAAGACCTCGGGCGGCAAGTACATCGCCCCGGCGGAGGTCGAGGGGCAGTTCAAGGCGGTGTGCCCGTACGTCTCCAACATCCTGGTGCACGGGGCCGACCGGAACTTCTGCACGGCGCTCATCGCGCTCGACGAGGCCGCGATCACCGAGTGGGCCAAGGAGAACGGGCTCGAGGGGAAGCCGTACGCGGAGATCGTCGCCGCGCCGGTGACCGTCGAGATGGTCGACGGGTACGTGAAGCAGCTCAACGAGGGGCTTCAGCGGTGGCAGACCATCAAGAAGTTCCGGCTGCTGCCGCGTGACCTCGATGTCGAGCACGGCGAGATCACGCCGAGTCTGAAGCTGAAGCGGCCCGTTGTGGAGCGGGAGTACAAGCACCTGATCGAGGAGATGTACGAGGGCTCTCGCGAGGCGTAGGGGGTGCTGGGGCTGATCGAGCGGCTGCGGGTTCGTTGTGGTCGCTCGCGCCCACGCGGCGGAGCCGCAGATCGATACAGCCCCGCGCCCCTAGGGGACGTCACCCACCCGGCGTCGCAAGTCCTGGACCTCCGTGCGCAGGCGTTCCACTTCCCTCCCCTTGCGGTAGAGGTCCAGGAAGACGCTGACCTTCGCCCTGAGGACCCACGGGTCGAACGGCTTGGTCACGTAGTCGGCGGCGCCGGTCGCGTAGCCGCGGAAGGCGTAGCCCGAGTCGTCGTCCGCGCCGGTGAGGAAGATGATCGGGACGTCACGGGTCTGGTCGAGGCGTTTGATGTGGGACGCCGTCTCGAAGCCGTCCATGCCGGGCATGCGGATGTCCAGCAGGACCAGGGCGATCGGCCGGCGCAGGAGGGCCTTCAGGGCCTCCTCGCCGGAACGGGCCCTCAGGAGCGGCTCGTTGAGCGAGGCCAGCACGGCCTCCAGGGCGGTCAGATTGTCCTCCATGTCGTCGACCAGGAGGATTCCGGCGCGTTCGGGGTGAGTGGCCGTGCTGCTCATGCCTCTTCTTCCATGCCCTCGGGGTCCAGCAGTTCGCACACGACCGTCAGCAGGCCGTCGATGTCCACCGGTTTGGGCACGTAGTCGTTGGCGCCGCGGGCGATGGACTTCTCCCGGTCACCGGGCATGGCCTTGGCGGTCAGCGCCACGATCGGCAGGCCCGTCCAGCGGGGTGTGCGGCGGATCGCGGAGATGGTCTCGTAGCCGTCCATCTCCGGCATCATGATGTCCATCAGGACCAGTTCGACGTCCGGGCTGCGCTCCAGCGTCTCGATGCCCTCGCGGCCGTTCTCCGCGTAGAGCACGGTCATGCCGACCCGGCCCAGGACATGGGTGAGGGCGAAGACGTTGCGGATGTCGTCGTCGACGATCAGCACCCGTCGGCCGGCCAGGATCCTGCCCGGCCTGCCGGACGTCCATGCCTCCAGTTTCGTGGGGGACGGCCAGGCGTCGTCCGTGTCGTGCGCGACCGGGAAGGGCCCGGTGGTCGGCTGGAGCGGCAGGGGCAGGTCGGCGCGGTCCTCGGGGAGGGGCGCGGGAGCCGTGTGCCCGGGGCTGACGACCGGCACGTACAGGGTGAACGTAGAGCCCTTGCCGGGTTCGCTCTCGGCGACGATCCGGCCGCCGAGCAGGCCCGCGATCTCCCGGCTGATGGACAGGCCGAGCCCGGTCCCGCCGTACTTGCGGTTGGTGGTGCCGTCGGCCTGCTGGAACGCCTCGAAGATCACGGGGAGCTTCTCCGGCGCGATCCCGATGCCGGTGTCGGACACGGTGAACGCGATGACGTCGCCGGTGTCCCGGACGTAGCGGTGCTCGGCGTCCTCCACCCGGTCCACCCGCAACTCGACCTTGCCGTTCGCGGTGAACTTGATCGCGTTCGAGAGCAGGTTGCGCAGGATCTGCTGGAGCCGCTGCTCGTCCGAGAACATCTCGCGCGGTACGCCCTCGCCGACCGCGACCTCGAAGGCCAGCCCCCGGTCCAGGGTGAGCGGACGGAACGTGGCGTGGACGTAGTCGAGCAGTTTGATGAGGGGGAGTCGCTTGGGGCGTACGTCCATCCGGCCGGCCTCGATCTTCGACAGGTCCAGGATGTCGTTGATCAGTTGCAGGAGGTCCGAGCCCGAGCGGTGGATGGTCGTCGCGAACTGCACCTCCTGGTCGGAGAGATGGCCGTCGGGGTTGTCGGAGAGCAGACGGGCCAGGATCAGCAGGGAGTTCAGCGGTGTGCGCAGCTCGTGCGACATGTTGGCCAGGAACTCGGACTTGTACTGGGAGGACGTGGCCAGCAGGGCGGCCTTCTCCTCCAGTTCGGCGTTGGAGCGCTGGAGTTCGCCCTGCTGCTTCTGGAGTTCGTCCGAGCGCTCCTGGAGCTGCATGGCCAGGCGCTGGGACTCGCCGAGCAGGGACTCCGTGCGGGAGTTGGCGATGATCGTGTTGATGGCGACGCCGATGGTGTTGACGAACTGGTCGAAGAACGCCAGGTGGACGTCGGAGAAGCGGGAGAACGAGGCGAGTTCGATGACGCCGAGGAGCTTGTCCTCGAAGAGGATCGGGATGATGACGATCGTGGTCGGGGCCGCCTCGCCGAGGCCGCTGTTGATCTTGATGTAGTCGGGCGGGGCGCCCTCCACCAGGATCCGCTTCTTCTCCCGGGCCGCCTGCGCGACCAGACCGTGCACCGGCAGGCCGCCGGTCTCGACGGTCGCGTCCTGGGCGGCGCCGTACCCGGCGATGAAGGCCAGGCCCTTGATCGGCACGGTGGTGCGCGGGGCCGCGCTGTCCTCGTCCGGGTCGGCCAGATAGAACGCGCCGTACTGGGCGTTCACCAGCGGGGTCAGCTCGCGGAGTATCAGGTCGGCGACCTCCATCAGGTCCCGGTGGCCCTGCATCAGGGCGGCGAGCCGGGCCAGGTTGGACTCCAGCCAGTCCTTCGCGCGGGTCGTCTCGCGCAGGTTGGCCACCATCAGGTTGATGTTGTCCTTCAGCTCGGCGACCTCGCCCTGCGTCTCCACGGTGATCGAGCGGGACATGTCGCCCTGGGCCACGGCGGAGGCGACCTCGGCGATGGCGCGGACCTGGGTGGTGAGGTTGGACGCGAGTTCGTTGACGTTGGTCGTCAGGCGCTTCCAGGTGCCGTAGACGCCCTCGACCCGGGCCTGGCCGCCCAGTTGTCCCTCGGAGCCGACCTCGCGGGCGACGCGCGTGACCTCGGAGGAGAACGAGGAGAGCGTGTCGACCATGGTGTTGATGGTGGTCTTCAGTTCCAGGATCTCGCCGCGTGCGTCCACGTCGATCTTCCGGGACAGGTCGCCCTGCGCCACGGCCGTCGCGACCTGGGCGATGTTGCGCACCTGGGACGTGAGGTTGTCGGCCATGTAGTTGACGTTGTCCGTCAGGTCCCGCCAGACGCCGGAGACGCCCAGCACCTGGGCCCGGCCGCCGAGCCGCCCGTCGGTGCCGACCTCGCGGGCCACGCGGGTCACCTCGTCGGCGAAGGCGCGCAGCTGCTCCACCATCGTGTTGACGGTGTCCTTCAGTTCCAGGATCTCGCCGCGCGCGTCGACCGTGATCTTCTTCGACAGGTCGCCGTTGGCCACGGCCGTGGTGACCTGGGCGATGTTGCGGACCTGCGAGGTCAGGTTCAGCGCCATGAAGTTGACGTTGTCGGTGAGGTCCTTCCAGACGCCGGAGACGCCCCTGACCTGCGCCTGCCCGCCGAGGTTGCCTTCCGTGCCGACCTCGCGGGCGACGCGGGTGACTTCGTCGGCGAAGGCGGAGAGCTGGTCGACCATCGTGTTGATCGTGGACTTCAGCTCCAGGATCTCGCCCTTGGCCTCCACGGTGATCTTCTTGCCGAGGTCGCCCTGGGCGACGGCAGTGGAGACCAGGGCGATGTTGCGCACCTGGGAGGTGAGGTTGTCGGCCATGAAGTTGACGTTGTCGGTGAGGTCCTTCCAGACGCCGGAGACGCCCCTGACCTGTGCCCGGCCGCCGAGGTTGCCTTCCGTGCCGACCTCGCGGGCGACGCGGGTGACTTCGTCGGCGAAGGCGGAGAGCTGGTCGACCATCGTGTTGATCGTCGACTTCAGCTCCAGGATCTCGCCCTGCGCCGCGACCGTGATCTTCTGGGACAGGTCGCCGTTGGCCACGGCCGTCGTCACCTGGGCGATGTTGCGGACCTGGGAGGTGAGGTTCGACGCCATGAAGTTGACGTTGTCGGTGAGGTCCTTCCACACCCCGGACACGCCGCGCACCTGGGCCCGGCCGCCCAACTGGCCCTCGGTGCCGACCTCGCGGGCCACGCGGGTCACCTCGTCGGCGAAGGCGGACAGCTGGTCGACCATCGTGTTGACGGTCAGCTTCAGCTCCAGCAGCTCGCCGGTCGCCTCCACCGTCACCGTGCGGGTCAGGTCGCCCCGGGCCACCGCCGTCGTCACCGCGGCGATGTCCCGCACCTGGGCCGTCAGCCGGGAGGCCATCGTGTTGACGGCCTCCGTCACGTCCCGCCAACTGCCCGACAGGCCCTGCACCTTGGCCCGGCCGCCGAGCCTGCCCTCGGTGCCGACCTCGCGCGCGACCCGCGTCACCTCGCCCGTGAACAGGGAGAGCTGGTCCACCATCGTGTTGACGGCCCGGCCCAGGCGGCGCAGGTCGCCCCGCAACTGCCGTGTCCCGTCGTGCAGATCGACCCGCTGGGTCAGATCGCCGCCGGCCACCGCGTCCAGCACGCGCGTGGCGTTCGCAGCCGGGGCGACCAGGGCGTCGAGCAGCTGGTTCACATCGTTGACCCGGGATGTCCACAGGCCCTGGCCCGGGCTTGCCGAGAGCCGCTCGTCGAGCCGGCCGTGCCGCACCAGCTCCCGTCTGACGCGCCGCGTCTCGGACGTGAAATGGACGCTGCGGTCCATGATCTGGTTGAAGACCGCGGTGAGTTCGGCCACCATCCCGTGGCCGGATTCGGGCACCTTGGTGAAATCACCGTCACGTGCCGCTGTCATGGCTGCGAGCAGGGGACGCAGATCGGATGCACGAATCTGACCGTCTTCGTGCCGGTCTTCGACCACAGGAGTAGCACTGTTCTCACTCATGGCGGCCCACTTCGGTAACTCGGCGCTTATGGGCGGGGTCAGTCTGTCACTCTGTCGGCATCGACTGTGGCGTATTCGTACGAACTGCCCGGGGAGCTGTCCATGGGGGCCATTCCGACGCAACGGGAGACCGCTTCCCGTGCCTCAGAGGCGCCTGCACCCGCTTGGGAGACGACCGTGCCCGTCCAGGAGGGGCCCGTTTCCGAGGAGCCCGCACCGTCCGCGGAGGTGATCACACCGTCCATCGGGGCGCCCGCACCGGAGTGCGCGCGGGCGCACGCGACCCTGCCCGGCAGTTCCCTCGCGCCGGGCGCCGCACGCGCCCTGGTGCGCGCGGCCCTCACCGAGTGGACCGGGCTCGGCCTGCCCGGCGCCGAGCACCTCACCGACCGCCTCGCCGACGACGCCACGCTCGTCGTCAGCGAACTCGTCACCAACGCCGTCGTGCACGCCGGCACCGACGTCGAGATGGAGTGCCGGCTGGAGGGCGACACCTCCGACACGGCCGCGCTCGTCGTCGAGGTCTCCGACCACCACCCCTCCCGCGCCCCGCGCGGCAGCGAGCCGGAGACGCCGCACGACACCCCCGAGTACGGGCGCGGCCTGCGGCTCGTCGGCGCGCTCTCCGAGGCGTGGGGGATCACGTACCGCACGGGCCGCAAGACCGTCTGGGCGCGGCTGCCCGCCGGGGGGTGCGCGGCGGGCGAGCAGATCGAGGCGTACGCCGGGGAGCACGCGCTGGCGCGCGGCCTCCGGGTGGCGGAGATCCTGGCGCCCGAGCCGCGCCCGGACGACGAGACCGCGGAGACCCAGGCACCCGAACCACGCCAGGGCGACGAGGCGGTGGAGGCCCTACGGGCCTGGCGTGGCGCAGGCGACCCGTGGGACCTGCACGACGGAGGAGAGACATGGGACTCGCGGGAGGGCGGAGAGGCACGGGACTGGCCCGCCTTACGGGAGGCTCGTGACCTGCGTGACTGGAACGACCTACGGGACTGGCGGGACCGGCACGAGAACCGCGACGGACGCAACGGGCCCGACGGCGCCTGGCTCGGCCGCGGCGCCCTCTCCTTCCTGGCCGAGGCCTCCGACCTGCTCGCCGGGCAGCTCGACGAGGACCTGGTCGCGGCCCTCGCCGGGCAGCTGATCGTGCCCCGGCTGGCCGACTGGTGCGCGGTGTGGCTGGAGGACGAGGCCACCGGCGGCGGCTGGAGCGGCGGAGCGGGCGCGGGCGGACCACGCCTCGCCCGGGTCTGGCACGGCAGCGAGAACCGCATCGAGGAGCTGCGCCGCGTCCTGGAGAAGGACCCGCCGCAGCCGTTCGACCCGACGGGGTCGTCGTCGCCGTTCGAACGCAACCGGGAGCGGGGCAGGTCCGGGCCCGTCGACTACCCCTGGCCCGGCGAGGCGCTCGGCGACGGCGAGCCCGGCTCGGCCCTCGCGTACCGGCTGGTCGCCGGGGGACGCCCGCTGGGCACCCTCGTCATCGGGCGCTCCGGGAAGGCCGGCTTCCCCGACGAGATCACCGGCCTCGCGGAGGACCTCAGCCGCCGGGTGGCCCTCGCCATCGGCGCCGCCCGCCAGTACGCCCGCCAGGCCACCATCAGCGCCGTCCTGCAGCGCGGCCTGCTGCCCGGCGCCGTGGCGGAGATCCCCGGCATGCGCAGCGCCCTCGTCTACGAGCCGTGCGACAAGGGCGGCCCGAGCGGCGACTTCTACGACCTGTTCCCCGCCGGCGACGGCCGCTGGTGCTTCGCCGTGGGCGACGTCCAGGGCAAGGGCCCCGAGGCGGCCGTCGTGATCGGCCTGGCCCGGCCCTGGCTGCGACTGCTGGCCCGCGAGGGCTACCGGGTCGCCGACGTCCTCGACCGTCTCAACCAACTGCTCCTCGACGACGCCACGGAGGCCGCCGACGCGGCGGCCCGGGCGCTGGTGGCCGCGGGCGCGCGTCCGACCCCGCCCGGCGACGGCCCCCAGACGCGCTTCCTGTCCCTGCTGTACGGCGAGCTCGTTCCCTTCGACGGCGGCGTCCGCTGCACCGTCGCCTCCGCCGGGCACCCACTGCCGCTGCTGCTCGGGGCGGGTGGCGAGGTCCACACGGCCGCGCAGCCCCAGACCCTCCTCGGTGTCGTGGAGGACGCCACCTACACCAGCGAGACCTTCGAGCTGCGCTCCGGCGACACGCTGCTGTGCGTCACCGACGGTGTGACCGAGCGCCGCTCGGGCTCCCGCCAGTTCGACGACGGGGACGGGCTCGCGACGGCGCTGGCCGGGTGCGCCGGGCTGGACGCGGAGCTGATAGCCGAGCGGATCAAGCGGCTGGTGCACGAGTTCGGGGCGCGTCCGCCCGCGGACGATCTCGCGCTGCTGGTCCTCCAGGCGGACTGACAGCCGCTCCGGGCGGAGCCGGCGCGCCGGTGCTGGACAATGGAAGGCATGCCTTCCGCACTCCCCGACGGCGAGCCCGTCCCCGACGACGGCGCGCTGCCCGCGTCCGCGCTCGCCGGGGCCGCCGACCGCCCGCTCGGGTTCTACCTGCACGTCCCGTACTGCGCGACCCGCTGCGGCTACTGCGACTTCAACACGTACACCGCGACCGAGCTGCGCGGCACCGGCGGGGTACTGGCCTCCCGCGACAACTACGCCGAGACGCTGGCCGACGAGGTCCGGCTGGCGCGCAAGGTGCTGGGCGACGATCCGCGGCCGGTGCGCACGGTGTTCGTGGGCGGGGGCACGCCCACCCTGCTGGACGCCGGGGATCTCGTACGGATGCTGAAGGCCGTGCGGGACGAGTTCGGGCTGGCGGAGGACGCCGAGGTCACCACCGAGGCGAACCCGGAGTCGGTCGACCCCGCGTATCTGGCCGCCCTGCGCGAGGGGGGCTTCAACCGGATCTCCTTCGGGATGCAGAGCGCGCGGCAGCACGTGCTGAAGGTGCTGGACCGCACGCACACGCCGGGGCGGCCCGAGGCCTGTGTGGCGGAGGCCCGGGCGGCCGGGTTCGAGCACGTCAACCTCGACCTGATCTACGGCACGCCGGGGGAGTCGGACGACGACTGGCGGGCCTCGCTGGACGCGGTGCTGGGGGCCGGGCCGGATCACGTCAGTGCGTACGCGCTGATCGTCGAGGAGGGGACGCAGCTCGCGCGGCGGATCCGTCGCGGCGAGGTGCCGATGACCGACGACGACGTGCACGCCGACCGGTACCTGATCGCGGACGAGGTTCTCTCGGGCGCGGGCTTCGAGTGGTACGAGGTGTCGAACTGGGCGACCTCGCGGTCCGGGCGGTGCCTGCACAACGAGCTGTACTGGCGGGGGGCCGACTGGTGGGGCGCCGGGCCCGGTGCGCACAGTCACGTGGGCGGGGTGCGGTGGTGGAACGTCAAGCATCCGGGGGCGTACGCGGCCGCGCTGGCGGCGGGACGGTCGCCGGGGGCCGGGCGTGAGGTGCTGAGCGATGAGGATCGGCGGGTCGAGCGGATTCTGCTGGAGTTGCGGCTCAGGGAGGGCGTGCCGTTGTCGCTGCTGCGGGAGGAGGGTCTTGCGGCCTCGCGCAGGGCGCTGTCAGACGGGCTCCTGGACGCCGGGGCGTATGAGGAGGGGCGAGCTGTGCTCACTCTGCGCGGGCGGTTGCTGGCGGACGGGGTCGTCCGGGACCTCGTGGACTGAGGTGCTGGGCGTGCGGGCTGAGGGGGGTGGGTCCGCAGCCCGGCGGCGCGGGGTGCCGATGCCCCACCCGTGCCGCCCCAAGCGGCACGCATGCCCGCAGCGGGGGCGGGGCGGCACGCATGCCCGCAGCTGGGCGGCAGCGCGCGCCCGCAGCTGGGCGGCTGCGCACGCTCGCTGTCAACAGCTGCGCAGCTGGGTGGCTGCTGCGCATGCCGCAGTCAGGGTGCCGTAACGAAGTCGATCAGTTCTTCCACCCGGCCCAGCAGTTCCGGCTCCAGGTCCTTGTACGAGTGGACCCCTGACAGGATCCGCTGCCAGGCCGCACCGGTGTTCTCCGGCCAGCCCAGAGCCCTGCACACGCCCGTTTTCCAGTCCTGGCCGCGTGGGACCCGTGGCCAGGCGGCGATGCCCTGGGACGACGGTTTCACGGCCTCCCAGATGTCGATGTACGGGTGGCCGACGACCAGCGCGTGCTCGCTCGTCACCGACTGGGCGATGCGCCACTCCTTCGAGCCCGGTACGAGGTGGTCCACCAGGACGCCCAGCCGTGCGTCCGGGCCGGGGGCGAACTCGGAGACGATCGACGGCAGGTCGTCGACGCCCTCCAGGTACTCCACGACCACGCCCTCGATGCGCAGGTCGTCGCCCCACACCTTCTCGACCAGCTCGGCGTCGTGCCGGCCCTCGACGTAGATGCGGCCGGCGCGGGCGACACGCGCGCGTGCGCCGGGGACGGCCACCGAACCGGAGGCGGTGCGGGTGGGACGCGCGGGGCCGCCCGGCGAGGGGCGGACGAGGGTCACCACCCTGCCCTCCAGCAGGAAGCCGCGCGGCTCCATCGGGAACACCCGGTGCTTGCCGAAGCGGTCCTCCAGCGTCACCGTGCCGGCCTCGCAGCGGATCACCGCGCCGCAGAAGCCGGTCCCCGGCTCCTCCACCACCAGGCCCGGCTCCGCCGCCACCTCGGGCACCGGCTTCGGCTTCTTCCACGGCGGGGTCAGATCGGCGGAGTACTGGCGCATTCGGATGACGATAGGAGAAGGCGAACGGTGATCACCGCGACACGCCGAAACGCGCCGCCAGCGCGTCCCGTTGAGCCCGCACGAACGCCGCGTCCACCACCGCTCCGTGACCGGGCACGTACACCGCGTCCTCGCCGCCCAGGTCGAGCAGCCGGTCCAGGGCGGCCGGCCAGTGCGACGGCACCGCGTCGGGGCCCGCCTGCGGCTCACCGGACTCCTCGACCAGGTCGCCGCAGAACACCACCTCCGGATCACCCGGCACCAGCACCGCCAGATCGTGCGCGGTGTGCCCCGGGCCGACGTTCGCCAGCAGCACCTGCCGTCCGCCGCCCAGGTCGAGCGTCCACTCGCCGGAGACCAGGTGGCCGGGCGGGGTCAGCCGCTCCGCCGCCTCCTGGGCCGTGGGCGCCGCCAGGCCCTGGCGCACCCCGTCCTCGCGCAGTTCCTCGCGGTCCCGCACCCGCGTCAGCAGCGCGTCCACGCCCACCGCGCCGAACACCTCGGTGTCCGGGAGCGCCGCGGCGCCGAAGACATGGTCGAAGTGCGGGTGGGTCAGCGCGAGATGTGTCACACGGTGACCGGTGAGTGCCCGCGCCTGCGCGCCCAGTTTCGCGCCCTCGGCGAGGCTCGACCCCGCGTCGATCATGAGGACCGCCCCCTCCCCGGCGACCAGCCCGATCGTGCAGTCCCACACCGGCAGCCGGCACCGTCCCACACCGGCGGCCACGCGCTCCCATCCGAGGTCTTCCCAAGTCACCGTCATACGGCGACGCTAGCGGTGCGCCCCGCTCGGGGCACGGCGCCGCACGACCAGCCTTGCCGGGGGTGTACCCCACCGCCGTACACTGGGCCGGGGAATGCTGGCACTCGCACGCGCAGAGTGCCAGGCTCGACAGGCAGGACCACGGGCGGACGACTTCTGGAGGTGTGCGCGATGCTCAGTGAACGCAGGCTTCAGGTGCTGCGCGCCATCGTCCAGGACTACGTCGGCACCGAGGAGCCGGTGGGCTCCAAGGCCCTCACCGAGCGGCACAGCCTCGGCGTCTCTCCGGCCACCGTCCGCAACGACATGGCGGCCCTGGAGGACGAGGGATACATCGCCCAGCCGCACACCAGTGCCGGGCGCATCCCCACCGACAAGGGCTACCGGCTGTTCGTCGACAAGCTCGCCGGCGTCAAGCCGATGACCGCGCCCGAGCGGCGCGCCATCCAGAACTTCCTGGAGGGCGCCGTCGACCTCGACGACGTCGTGGCGCGGACGGTGCGGCTGCTCGCGCAGCTGACACGTCAGGTCGCCGTCGTGCAGTACCCCTCGCTGACCCGTTCGACGGTGCGGCACGTGGAGCTGCTCTCCCTCGCGCCCGCACGCGTGATGCTCGTGCTGATCACGGACACCGGGCGGGTCGAGCAGCGGATGGTCGACTGCCCGGCGCCCTTCGGCGACGCCTCGCTCGCGGATCTGCGCGCCCGGCTCAACAGCCGTGTGGCGAACCGCCGTTTCGCGGATGTGCCGAGTCTGGTGGAGGATCTCCCGGAGGCGTTCGAGCACGAGGACCGGGGTACGGTCTCCACGGTGCTCTCCACACTCCTGGAGACGCTCGTCGAGGAGAACGAGGAGCGGCTGATGATCGGCGGCACCGCCAATCTGACCCGCTTCGGGCATGACTTCCCTCTCACGATCCGGCCGGTGCTGGAGGCGCTGGAGGAGCAGGTCGTGCTCCTCAAGCTGCTCGGCGAGGCGCAGGATCCGGGCGTGACCGTACGGATCGGTCATGAGAACGCCCACGTAGGACTCAACTCCACGTCCGTCGTGTCGGTCGGTTACGGTTCGGGCGGCGAGGCAGTCGCCAAGCTCGGCGTGGTCGGACCGACCCGCATGGACTACCCGGGAACGATGGGAGCGGTACGCGCAGTGGCACGGTACGTCGGACAGATCCTGGCGGAGTCGTAGTGGCCACGGACTACTACGCCGTACTCGGCGTGCGCCGCGACGCGTCGCAGGAAGAGATCAAGAAGGCCTTCCGGCGGCTCGCGCGCGAGCTGCACCCGGACGTCAACCCCGATCCGAAGACCCAGGAGCGGTTCAAGGAGATCAACGCCGCTTACGAGGTGCTGTCGGACCCGCAGAAGAAGCAGGTCTACGACCTCGGCGGCGACCCGCTCTCGCAGGCCGGTGGCGGCGGCGCGGGCGGCTTCGGAGCCGGCGGTTTCGGGAACTTCTCGGACATCATGGACGCGTTCTTCGGTACGGCGTCGCAGCGCGGACCGCGCTCGCGCACCCGCCGCGGCCAGGACGCGATGATCCGCATCGAGGTCGAGCTCGACGAGGCAGCCTTCGGCACGACGAAGGACATCCAGGTCGACACGGCCGTCGTCTGCAACACCTGCAACGGCGAGGGCGCGGCCCCGGGCACCTCCGCCCAGACGTGTGACATGTGCCGCGGCCGCGGTGAGGTCTCGCAGGTCACCCGGTCCTTCCTGGGTCAGGTCATGACGTCCCGCCCCTGCCCGCAGTGCCAGGGCTTCGGCACGGTGGTCCCGACCCCGTGCCCGGAGTGCGCGGGCGACGGCCGCGTCCGGTCCCGCCGTACGCTCACGGTCAAGATCCCGGCCGGTGTCGACAACGGCACGCGGATCCAGCTCGCCGGCGAGGGCGAGGTCGGTCCCGGCGGTGGTCCGGCCGGTGACCTCTACGTCGAGATCCACGAGCTGCCGCACAGCACGTTCCAGCGGCGCGGCGACGACCTGCACTGCACGGTGACGATCCCCATGACGGCGGCGTCCCTCGGCACGAAGGTGCCGCTGGAGACGCTCGACGGCATGGAGGAGGTCGACATCCGCCCGGGCACCCAGTCCGGCCAGTCGATCCCGCTGCACGGCCGGGGCGTCACGCACCTGCGCGGCGGCGGACGCGGTGACCTCATCGTGCACGTCGAGGTCCAGACCCCGACCAAGCTCGACCCCGAGCAGGAGCGCCTGCTCCGCGAGCTCTCCAAACTCCGCGGCGAGGAACGCCCCACGGGTCAGTTCCAGCCGGGGCAGCAGGGGTTGTTCTCGCGGTTGAAGGACGCGTTCAACGGGCGCTGACGCCGGTGGTCCGGCTGCTGCCGGGGGTCCGGGGGGCGTCCCCCGGGCAGGCGCAGTCAGCCGGGGCAGCAGGGGTTGTTCTCGCGGTTGAAGGACGCGTTCAACGGGCGCTGAGACCGAGCGTGCTTCTGGTCTATGCCAGTCGGCAGGCCGGTTTCGGGGTTGTTCGGAGGACGTGACAACATGCGGTCATGTCCTCCGCACTGACCGATCTCTTCCCCCTCCCGATCGTGCAGGCCCCCATGGCGGGCGGCGTCTCCGTACCCCAGCTCGCCGCGGCCGTGTGCGAGGCGGGCGGGCTCGGGTTCCTCGCCGCCGGGTACAAGACCGCCGACGGGATGTACCAGGAGATCAAGCAGATCCGGAGCCTCACCGGCAGGCCCTTCGGCGTCAACGTCTTCATGCCGCAGCCGGAGTATGCCGACCCGGCAGCCGTCGACGTCTACGCCCACCAGCTGGCCGGCGAGGCCACCTGGTACGAGGCCGAGCTCGGTGATCCGGACAGCGGACGCGACGACGGTTTCGAGGCCAAGCTCGTGGTGCTGCGCGACAACCCCGTCCCGGTGGTGTCCTTCCACTTCGGCGTCCCGAGCGGCGAGGTCGTCGACGCCCTGCACCGCGTCGGCACCTTCGTCCTGGCCGCCGCGACCACCCCCGACGAGGCCCGGGCCGTCGAACGGGCGGGTGCGGACGGGGTCATCGCCCAGGGCGTCGAGGCCGGCGGCCACCAGGGCACCCACCGGGACATCCCCGAGACGGACGGATCCGGCATCGGGCTGCTGTCGTTGATCGCCCAGGTCCGTGAGGCCGTGAGCATCCCGATCGTCGCCGCCGGCGGCATCATGCGCGGCGGCCAGATCGCCGGGGTCCTCGCGGCGGGCGCGAGCGCGGCCCAGCTGGGCACCGCCTTCCTCGCCACCCACGAGTCGGGCGCGAACGCCCTGCACAAGCAGGCGCTGACCAACCCGCTGTTCGTCCGCACCGAGCTGACCCGGGCGTTCTCCGGGCGGCCCGCGCGCGGCCTCGTCAACCGGTTCCTGCGCGAGCACGGCCCGTACGCGCCCGCCGCATACCCCGAGATCCACCACCTCACCGCGCCGCTGCGCAAGGCCGCCGCCAAGGCCGGTGACGCGCAGGGCATGGCGCTGTGGGCCGGGCAGGGGCACCGGATGGCGCGGGAGCTGCCCGCCGGGCAGCTGGTCGAGGTGCTGGCCGGGGAACTGGCCGCCGCCCGGGCCTCGTTGACGGGCGGGGGCGCGCTGTGACCGCGCCGGTGTTCGTGGTCGAGCACTTCGACGCGGGCGGCGGCGGCCGGTACGTCCTCGACGGGCCGGAGGGGCGGCACGCCGTCTCCGTGAAGCGGCTGCGCGCCGGTGAGGACGTCGTCCTCACGGACGGAGCGGGCCGCTGGGCGGACTGCGTCGTGCTCGACACGGAGGGCAAGGACCGGCTGATCCTCCAGCTCGACTCGGTGTACGAGGAGCCCGCGGAGCAGCCCCGGGTCACCGTCGTCCAGGCCCTGCCCAAGGGCGACCGCGGCGAGCTCGCCGTCGAGACGATGACCGAGGTCGGGGTCGACGCGATCGTGCCGTGGGCGGCGGCGCGCTGCATCACGCAGTGGAAGGGCGACCGCGGGGCCAAGGCGCTGGGCAGGTGGCGGGCCACGGCCCGGGAGGCCGGCAAGCAGTCCCGCCGGGTGCGCTTCCCGGAGGTCGCGGAGGCGGCGACGACCAAGCAGGTCGCCGCCCTGCTGGCCGGGGCGGACTTCGCCGCCGTGCTGCACGAGAGCGGCGACGCGCCGCTGGCGACGGCCGAACTGCCGGCCACCGGTGACATCGTGCTGGTCGTGGGGCCCGAGGGGGGCGTCGCGCCGGAGGAGTTGGCGCTGTTCGAGGAGGCGGGGGCGCAGGCGTATCGCCTCGGGCGCAGTGTGCTGCGCACATCGACTGCCGGGACGGCCGCCGCGGCCGTGCTCCTGGCACGCACCGGACGCTGGTCCTGACCGTTCCCAGAGACTGAGCGGGGGTGAGTCCTGTTGCCAGAACTCATGCTCGGCCGAACGCCCCGGACGGTGTTGGACGTTCTGATTGCCCGCGTTCGCTCCGCGTCCGGCGCCGACGGATCGTGTCCGTGGTCCGGGGATGCGGGGGCGGGTTTCCTCACGTCCAGGAACACGCCGGTCGGCCTGGACGGTCCGATGCCCCACCGCATCACTCCGGTGCGGTGGGGGCGGTGCTGTCCGTCGCCGGATCGGGTGTCGCTGGGCGCGCCTTCCGATCGCCACGGCGGCAGCGTCATGGCGAGTGGTTGTACGAGTCATGCTGGTGAGGGGTTTCTGCCAGTGCTGGGCACCCCAGCGGCTGGTGTAGGCGGGGTCGACGGCGATGACCGCGATACCCGTCTGATCCGCCATCGAAGCCAGCCGGGCGCGCAGGCGGCCCGTGGGCATGCCGGAGATCAGCTGCCGGAAGCGCTTCTTACGGCCGTGCTTCTCGCGGGTCTTCTCCGCGGTGAAGTCCAGATCCTCTACCGCGATCGCCTTCACGCCACAGGCTTGTGCCCAGTGCAGGAGGCGGGTGAGGGCGTGGCGCACCTGGGCGTCACGGTGGTGGGCACTGCCGGTCAGATCGTAGAAGAAGCGGCGCGGGCTCCCGGTCGGGTTGCCGTGGACATCCAGGCGCCAAGCGGCCACGTGGTCGGCGTTCAT
Source organism: Streptomyces massasporeus (assembly GCF_014648995.1). Taxonomy (GTDB): domain Bacteria; phylum Actinomycetota; class Actinomycetes; order Streptomycetales; family Streptomycetaceae; genus Streptomyces; species Streptomyces massasporeus. Next base: position 616,690 of record NZ_BMSE01000002.1, read on the forward strand.
GTCCACCCCGATCACCCCGTGGGCGAGGGCGGCCTCGATCGGAAGGGTGGGGGTGGGCGGGATCTGCCAGGCGGCGGTCACATACCAGCGATCGCGGCCAGTATCGAAATGGATACGGTAGGCGACCGCCCGGTTGGCCGCGACACGGTCGGCCCACTCGCGGCCCCGATGCGCGAACACGATCCGGCAGGCCAGCACGTATCGGCCGTGTGGGGCGTTGGCCAGATGCGTGAGCGGAGCGGGGAGTTTGATGCTCACCTCACCGTCGGGGGTGATGCGGAACGTCTCGTTGTCGTAGCGTTTGCCCGACCCGCCGTCGGCCTGACAGAACCAGCGCTCCGCCTCCCAACGCCCACGCCACACGCACTCCGTGAGCCCGGCCTCGTCCAGGTGGTGTGTCATGAGTGGCCTTGGTGATACTGCCCGCCCACCTGGACGACGAGAGCGGGGTCAGCTCCCGCTTGCGCACCGCCCACGCCTCAGCCGAGTGCTCCAGACCGTCCCGGCAGCGCGCCTTGAGATCCTTCGACGCCAGCGACCCCGAATGTCCGCCCATCAGGCGCAGCACCTCCGCTTCGCCGGGCGTCAGGTGCTTGAGGCGGGCACGGACGGCCACACCAGAGGGGCCGGACGCGACGAACGGCGCCGCGATACTCCTCAGCTCGCCCGCCCCTGTCACCCCTCTGCCCGGCACCACCCGAAGTGTTCTCGTCATGGGGAACGAGTGTCACCCGCGAAGGTCACGCATTCGATGCAAGAACATCAGTTCCCGCCGGAAACGACTCCAGGTCCAAGGCCCACGACACGACACGGACCAGTAGCACTCATCCCCTTGGAGGCACCGTGGAACTCGCCCAGGTTCGTCTGCTCGTGACCGACTTCCCCGCCTGTTACCACTTCTACGGCGAGGTCCTCGGCCTCAAGCCGCAGTCGGGGGCGGCGCAGGGGCCGTACGAGAAGTTCAGCCCCGCGGTGGGCTCCGCGGGGATCGCGTTGCAGGACCGGTCGATGATGGCCGAGGTGCTCGACGAACTGGGCGACACGGCGGCCGGTCACCGCTCCCTGGTGGTGCTGCGGGTGGACGGGCTGGACGCGTACTGCGAGGAGATCACGATGCGCGGCGCGACGGTCCTGCACGGCCCGGCGCCCATGACGGACCGCATGCGGGTGGCGCATCTCAAGGACCCCGAGGGCAACGTGGTGGAGCTTCAGGAGTGGCTGCTGCTGCGCGGCTGACGCCTTTGCGCCCTACCGCGCGGCCCCCGTCAGTGGCAGGCTCCCCTCCATGGGGGCTTCGACGAGGTATCGACTGGGGCCGCGCGGGCGGCGCGTGGCGGTCGCGGCGACGTTCGCCGTGCTGGCGGTGGGCGGCGCTGTCGCCTGCGAGCCCGGCGCCATCAGTTCCGCGTCCGTCGCGTACACCACCGACGAGACCGTGACCAAGGAGCTCAACCGGCAGAAGGCGGGCGTGCGTTGGCTCACCTGTACCGCCTCCTACGGGGAGAACGGCGGGAAGTCGTCACCCTCGGCGCGTGAGCGGACCGTCGCCACCGTCGACTGTGAGGGCGAGACCGACGACGGCAAGGACATCACCGTCGACGGCAAGGTCACGCACGCGGTGGACGGCGCCTGCGTGCGCGGGAACATCACCGCCAAGGTGGACGGCAAGGTGTGGTTCCAGGTCGACGGCCTCGGCGACTGCAACTCCACCACCCCGCCCCCCGTCGGCGGGCCCGCCGACGGCCGGCCCGGGCCGACGGTCACCGTGACCGTCACCCAGACCGTCTGGTGCGACCGGTACCCGGACTGCCGCCCCGTCGAGGGCAAGTGATCCGAACCCTGTCCGCGCGGCGCGGTCCCTGCATAGGGTGATCAGGTGACATCGTCTGCTTACCTCCGGTTCCCCCATGTGCACGGCGACCTGGTCGCCTTCACCGCCGAGGACGACGTGTGGCTCGCTCCACTCGACGGCGGCCGGGCCTGGCGGGTCAGCGCCGACAACATGCCGGTGACCCAGCCCCGCATCTCGCCCGACGGCACCACCGTCGCCTGGACCTCCACCCGCGACGGCGCCCCCGAGGTGCTCATCGCCCCGGTCGACGGCGGCCCGGCCAAGCGGCTGACGTACTGGGGGAGCCTCAAGACACAGGTGCGTGGCTGGACCCCGGACGGCGAGGTGCTGGCGATCAGCACGCAGGGGCAGGCGAGCCTGCGCCGCACCTGGGCGCGCGCCGTCCCGCTGGACGGCGGCCCGGCCACCACCCTGCCGTACGGGCCCGTGGGCGACGTCGCCCACGGCCCGCACACGGTGCTGCTGTCCGCGCCGATGGGGCGTGAGGCGGCCTGGTGGAAGCGCTACCGCGGCGGTACGGCGGGCAAGTTGTGGATCGACCGCGAGGACGACGGGGAGTTCACGCGGCTGCACGAGGACCTCGACGGCAACCTCGAGTACCCGCTGTGGGTGGGGGACCGGGTCGGCTTCCTCTCCGACCACGAGGGCACCGGAGCGCTCTACTCCTCCCTCGCCGACGGCTCCGACCTGCGCCGGCACACGGCACTCGACGGTTTCTACGCCCGGCACGCCGCGACCGACGGCACCCGGGTCGTCTACTCCAGCGCCGGTGAACTGTGGGTGCTGGACGACCTGGAGGGGGCCGAGCCGCGGCGGCTGGACGTGCGGCTGGGCGGACAGCGCGCCGACCTGCAGCCCTTCCCCCTGAACGCCTCCCGGTGGTTCGGATCGGCGTCCCCCGACCACACGGCGCGTGGCAGCGCGGTCGCCGTCCGCGGCTCCGTGCACTGGGTCACCCACCGCGCCGGACCGGCCCGCGCACTGGCCGCGACACCCGGGGTGCGGGCCCGCCTGCCGCGCACGTTCCGGGCGGACGGCGAGCAGTGGGTGGTGTGGGTGACGGACGCCGAGGGCGACGACGCCCTGGAGTTCGCACCCGCCACCGGACTCGCCCCCGGGGCGACGCCCCGCCGGCTCGCCGCAGGGCAGCTCGGCCGGGTACTGGACCTCGCCATGGCGCCCGACGGCAGCCGGGCGGCCGTGTCCTGCCACGACGGGCGCCTGCTGCTCGTGGAGCGGGAGACGGGCGAGGTGCGGGAGGTCGACCGCAGTGAGGACGGCGATGTGTCGGGCCTCGTCTTCTCGCCCGACTCGTCCTGGCTGGCCTGGTCCCACCCCGGCCCCCGGCCCCTGTGCCAGCTGAAGCTCGCCAACACCACCGACCTGTCGGTCACCGAGGCCACCCCGCTGCGCTTCCAGGACTACGCGCCCGCGTTCACGATGGACGGCAAGCACCTCGCGTTCCTGTCGACCCGCTCCTTCGACCCGGTCTACGACGAGCACGTCTTCGACCTGGCCTTCGTGGTGGGCGCCCGGCCGCATCTGATCACCCTCGCGGCCACCACGCCCTCCCCGTTCGGTCCGCAGCGGCACGGCAGGTCCTTCGAGACGCCCGACCGGGAGGAGACCCCCGACAGCGAGGGCACCCCCACCACCCGCATCGACCTCGAGGGCCTCGCCGACCGCATCGTGCCCTTCCCGGTCGAGGCCGCCCGCTACACCAACCTGCGCGCCGCCAAGGACGGCGTCCTGTGGCTGCGCCACCCGGTCGCCGGTGTGCTCGGCGCGTCCCGGGCCACTCCGGACGACCCCGAGCCCAAGTCCGAGCTGGAGCGCTACGACCTCGCCCAGCAGCGCGTCGAGCATCTCGCCGTCGACGCCGACCACTTCGCGGTGAGCGGCGACGGCAAGCGGGTGCTGCTGTGGACCGACGGGCGGCTGAAGGTCGTCCCCAGCGACCGGCGGGCATCGAGCGACGACGACAGCGACTCCAACATCACCGTCGACCTGGGCCGCGTACGCCAGTTCGTCGACCCGGCGGCCGAGTGGCGCCAGATGTTCGACGAGAACGGCCGCATCATGCGGGACCACTTCTGGCGGCCCGACATGAGCGGCGTCGACTGGGACGGCGTCCTCGACCGCTACCGCCCGGTCGTGGACCGGTGCGCCACCCACGACGACCTCGTCGACCTGCTGTGGGAGGTGCAGGGCGAACTCGGCACCTCCCACGCCTACGTCACCCCGCGCGGCGGACACGGCGGCGGCCCCCGCCAGGGCCTGCTCGGCGCCGACATCTCCCGCCACGAGGACGGCAGTTGGCGCGTCGACCGGATCCTGCCCTCCGAGACCTCCGACCCGGACGCCCGCAGCCCGCTGGCCGCGCCGGGCGTCGCGGTACGCCCCGGGGACGCCATCGTGGCGATCGCGGGGCAGCCGGTCGACCCCGTTCTCGGCCCCGGCCCGCTGCTGATCGGCACGGCCAACAAGCCGGTGGAGCTGACCATCTCCCCGTCCGGCGGCGGCGACCCCCGGCACGCCGTCGTCGTCCCGGTCGCCGACGAGGAACCCCTGCGCTACCACGCCTGGGTCGCCGACCGCCGCGCCTACGTCCACGAGAAGTCCGGCGGCCGCCTCGGCTACCTCCACGTCCCGGACATGCAGGCCCCCGGCTGGGCCCAGATCCACCGCGACCTGCGCGTCGAAGTCGCCCGCGAGGGCCTGGTCGTCGACGTCCGCGAGAACCGCGGCGGCCACACCTCCCAGCTGGTCGTGGAGAAACTGGCCCGCCGCATCGTCGGCTGGGCCGTCCCGCGCGGCATGCGCCCCTACAGCTACCCGGAGGACGCCCCGCGCGGCCCCGTCGTGGCCGTCGCCAACGAGTTCTCCGGCTCCGACGGCGACATCGTCAACGCGGCGATCAAGGCCCTGGGCCTCGGCCCGGTCGTCGGCACCCGCACCTGGGGCGGCGTCATCGGCATCGACAGCCGTTACCGCCTGGTCGACGGCACCCTGGTCACCCAGCCCAAGTACGCCTTCTGGCTGGAGGGCTACGAGTGGGGCGTGGAGAACCACGGCGTGGATCCCGACGTGGAGGTCCTGCAACGCCCGCAGGACCACGCGGCGAACAGGGACGCCCAACTGGACGAGGCCATCCGACTGGCACTGGAAGCGCTGGAGGCAGTACCGGCGAAAACGCCCCCAGGCCTGCCCACCTAAGGGGCGCGGGGAACGGCGCGACCAGCCACAACGCACCCGCACCCGACGACGATAGGATTCCCGGCAAGACCGATCTCGGCCGACCCCCGGAGGGAAAATGGCAGGGGAGCCCCAGGAAGACTGCCTGTTCTGCAAGATCGTCGCAGGCACCATCCCGGCGACCATCGTCCGCCAGACGGAGACGACCGTCGCGTTCCGCGACATCAACCCCCAGGCCCCCACCCACGTCCTGGTCATCCCCAAGGCGCACTACGAGAACGCCGCCGCCCTGGCCGCCGCCGACCCGGACCTCACCGCGGACGTGGTCCGCGAGGCCCAGGCCGTCGCGGACGAGGAGAAGCTCGACAGTTTCCGTCTCGTCTTCAACACCGGCAGCGGCGCAGGTCAGACGGTGTGGCACGTGCACGCCCACGTGCTCGGCGGCCGCGGCCTCGACTGGCCTCCGGGGTAGTCCGCCTTGTCCGTACGTGAACTCGTGGTACTCGGCACCGCCAGCCAGGTCCCGACCCGGCACCGCAACCACAACGGCTACCTGCTGCGCTGGGACGGCGAGGGCATCCTCTTCGACCCCGGTGAGGGCACGCAGCGCCAGATGCTGCGTGCCGGGGTCGCCGCGCACGACCTGAACCGGGTCTGCGTCACGCACTTCCACGGCGACCACTCCCTCGGCCTCGCCGGTGTGATCCAGCGCATCAACCTCGACCGGGTGCCGCACGAGATCACCGCCCACTACCCACGCTCCGGACAGCGCTTCTTCGACCGGCTCCGGTACGCCACCGCCTACCGCGAGACCGTCGGCATCACCGAGGCCCCGGTGGCCGCCGACGGGCCCCTCGCCCGCACAGGCGGCTACACGCTGGAGGCCCGAAAGCTGTCGCACCCGGTGGAGTCGTACGGCTACCGGATCGTCGAGCCCGACGGCCGCCGCATGCTGCCCGAGCGGCTCGCCGCGCACGGCATCAAGGGCCCGGACGTCGGCCGGCTCCAGCGCGAGGGCTCGCTCGACGGGGTCTCGCTGGAGGACGTCAGCGAGGTGCGGCGCGGCCAGCGGTTCGCGTTCGTCATGGACACCCGGCTCTGCGACGGCGTGTACGCGCTCGCCGACGGCTGCGACATGCTCGTCATCGAGTCGACGTTCCTCGACGAGGACGAGGAACTCGCCGTCGAACACGGTCACCTGACGGCTGGTCAGGCAGCCCGGGTGGCCCGGGACGCCGGCGTTCGGCACCTCGTGCTGACCCACTTCAGCCAGCGCTACACCGACCCGGACGAATTCGAGCGGCAGGCGCGGGCCGCCGGGTACGAGGGTGAGCTGACCGTGGCCCATGACCTACTGAGGGTGCCGGTTCCGAAGCGTCGGTGAAACGGCCGTACGATGAATTGATGTCCCTCCCCAAAGCCGAACTGCACCTTCACATCGAAGGCACCCTGGAACCGGAGCTCGCCTTCGAGCTCGCCGCGCGCAACGGCGTCACGCTGCCGTACACCGACACGGACGAGCTGCGCGAGGCCTACCGGTTCGAGGACCTGCAGTCCTTCCTGAACCTGTACTACGAGCTCATGGCCGTCCTGCGCACCGAGCGGGACTTCGAGGACCTGGCGAACGCCTATCTCGCCCGGGCCGCCGCGCAGGGCGTGCGGCACGCGGAGATCTTCTTCGACCCGCAGGCCCACACCGGCCGCGGCCTGGAGATCGGCACGGTCGTCGAGGGGCTGTGGCGCGCGCTGGGGAGCAGCGAGGCGAACCACGGCGTCTCGACCCGGCTGATCCTGTGCTTCCTGCGCGACGAGTCCGCCGAGTCGGCCCTCGCCACGCTGGACGCCGCCAAGCCGTACCTGGACCGGATCACCGGCGTCGGCCTCGACTCCGCCGAGGTCGGGCACCCGCCGGTGAAGTTCCGCGAGGTCTACGAGGCCGCCGCCGCGCTCGGCCTGAGGCGGGTCGCCCACGCCGGTGAGGAGGGCCCGCCCGAGTACATCACCGAGGCGCTGGACGTCCTCGGCGTGGAGCGGGTCGACCACGGGCTGCGCTGTGTGGAGGACCCGGCGCTGGTGGAGCGGCTGGTGCGCGACCGGGTGCCGCTGACGCTGTGCCCGCTGTCCAACGTCCGGCTGCGCACCGTCGACACCCTCGCCGACCACCCGCTGCCCGCCATGCTGGACGCCGGTCTGATGTGCACGGTCAACTCCGACGACCCCGCCTACTTCGGCGGCTACGCCGGCGACAACTTCGACGCCGTGCGCGCCACCCTCGGCCTCACCGAGGAGCGGCTGCGTGAGCTGGCCCGCAACTCCTTCCTCGCCTCCTTCCTGGAGGACGACGAGGAGCTGCGGGCGCGGTATCTCGCCGAGGTGGAGGCCTACACCTTCGGTTAGCCCCGGGCGGGTCTCAGAAGACCTCCGACCCCGCCTTGCCGTAGGCACGCTGGGCGGGGACGGCCGGGGTCTCGACCGGGATCTCCACCACCGGCTGTTCCGGGGCGCCGATCTCGGGGATCGCGCCGGTGGGCGTGCCCGTGGCGGCGGCGACCAGGGCGGCCGGGTGACCGCCGCGGCGGCGGATCGCGCCGGGCAGCAGCGGGCGTCCGCCGGTGTGCAGGGCGACGGCGGTCATCGGCAGGGCGATCACCAGCAGCCCGACGCCCAGGACCGCGCCCATGATTGGAAATCCGGCCTGCGCCGACAGCACGCTGCCGGTCAGCGGCCCGGCCGCCGTGCCCAGCGAGGACGCCGAGCCGACCAGCACCGCCCAGCGGCCGCGCGGGTCGAGTGAGGCGGCGAGCCCGATGAGGTACGACAGCACCACCGGGTAGAGCGTGTTCCAGGCGATCTCGCCGGCCGCGAAGCTCCCGAGGTCGGTCGCGGAGGCGCTGAGCGCGATGCAGGCGGCGATGAGGACGGTGCCGCCGCCGATGGGTATCGCGCGTCCGAGCCGGGCCCCGAGGGCGCCCGCCGCGAGGACCCCGGTCAGTCCGGCGCCCAGGCCGAGGGCGAAGACCACGCCGACGGTGGCCTCGCCGAGGTGCGCCTGCTCCAGGCCGATGCGTCCGCTGACGCCCCACAGGGAGTTCTGGGCGAGCGACCAGCACACCATGGCGGCGGCCAGCAGCAGCCCCGAACGGGCGTGCGGCAGCCGGGCCTTGTCGTGCCGGGCGGGCGCGACGGGCGTGCCGGTGGGGAGGCTGCCGGTGAGCGGCCAGACCGCCAGGGCCGTGAGGGCGATCGCGGCCAGCGGCAGGCCGTGCCCCGGGCCGAGGTGCGGCACGGTCAGATACACGGCGCCCGCGAGGGCGGAGACGGTGAGCAGTCCGGCCGTGGAGGCCCGGTGCGGATCGCGCTGTCCCGCGATGAGGGTAGCGGCGACGGTCGTGGCCGTGCCGGAGCCGAACCCGCCGACCATCGCGCCGGCGACGACGGCGGGGACGGCGGTGGTCAGGGCGGCACCGCCGTAGCCGAGCAGGGCCAGGGCGAGGCCGAGCCGGGCGAGGGTGCGGGCTCCGAGCCGTTCGACCCGGGAGGCCAGGACGAATCCGGCGGCGGCCGAACTCAGCAGCAGGGCACTGCCGACGGCGCCGGCCTGGGTGGCGGAGAGCGGAAGGTCCGAGTCGAGTCTGCCGACGGTGGTGGGCAGCAGATACGGAGCGAGGTACCCGGCCGTGAAAAGGGCGACGAGGGGCCAGGGAGTGGTGCGGGGGGCGAACACGGGCGTTCCCAGGGCATGCGAAAGGAGCGGGGGAAAGGGGGGGTTGGGCGACGACCGTCGACGGACAGGAACGCGCGAGCAATTTGTATCAAGCACGTAGTCGCACACGGGAACCCGGGGCGTGTGATCTGGAGCACGTTGCGTTTGGTGTGGTGAAGCCCGGGTAAACGAGCGCCTTTCGTCAGGCGGCGACGGCGTTTCCGCTAACGCCAGTGCACCGATCCGGACCCCGACGGAACGGTCGCCTCGGCCTTGATCCGGATCTCCCGCATCACCGCGACGATCCGCTCCTCGTGCGCGGGCGTGAGCCGGGCGACGGGTACCGAGCAGCTGATCGCGTCCAGCGCCGGGCTGTCGTAGCGCAGTGCGAACCCGAAGCCGACGATGCCGGTCACGCCCTCCTCACGGTCCACGGACCAGCCGCGCGAGCGGGTCTCCGCGAGGTCGGCCAGCAGGGATTCCCGGCTCGTGTGCGAGTTCGGGGTCAGTGCCTCGTAGGGGCCCTCGGGCAGCTCGGCGTCCGGGCGCTGAGCCAGCAGGGCCTTGCCCAGGGCCCCGACGTGCGCGGGCAGGCGCCGTCCCACCCGGCTGATCGTGCGCAGGTACTCGTGCGACTCCCGCGTGGCCAGGTACGCCACGTCCCGGCCGTCCAGCCGGCCCATGTGGATGGTCTCGCCGAGCGCCTCGGACGCCTCGTCGAGGTAGGGCCGCACGGCCCGGACCCGCGGGTCGGAGTCGAGGTAGCTGGTGCCGGTGAGCAGGGCGTGGATGCCGATGCCGTACAGGGAGCCGGTGACGTCGGTGCGGACCCAGCCGCGCGAGATCAGCGTCTGCAGCAGCGCGTACATCGAGCTGCGCGGCACGCCGAGTTCGTCGGCCAGCTCCTGGAGCCGGGCCGGGCGGTCGCCGCGCGCGGCGAGGAGTTCCAACAGCTCCACCGTGCGGGCCGCGGACTTCACCTCGCGGACGCCCCCTGTGTCTGACATGTGCCGATGGTAATCGGGCCGCCCGGGCGGTTGACGTCTGCATACTCAGCCTTCATTCTCATATATAGATGACGTCTACATAAGGAGATGACTGGGAGATGACCGTGAGCGCTGGACCGGTGGCGGTCGCGCAGCGGCTGCGGGACGGCATGGCGGGCGGCGTGCTGTCGTTCCCGCTGACCGCCTTCCGCGACGACGGCGCCCTCGACCCGGACGGCTACCGCGCCCATGTCGCCGAGCGGCTCGCCGCCGCGCCCGGCGCCGTGTTCCCGGCCTGCGGCACCGGCGAGTTCTTCTCGCTCGACGAGGACGAGTACCGGCAGGTCGTCACCATCACCGTCGAGGAGGCCGCCGGCCGCGTTCCCGTCGTCGCGGGCACCGGCTACGGCTGGGCGCAGGCCGTCCGGTTCGCGCGCATCGCCGAGGACGCCGGAGCCGACGCACTCCTGGTGCTGCCGCACTACCTGGTCACCGCCCCGCAGGACGGACTGGTCGCCCAGCTGGAGCAGATCGCCGCCCGCACCCCGCTGCCCCTGATCGCCTACCAGCGCGGCCAGGTCGCCTTCACCGCCGACTCGCTCCGGCGCATCGCCGCCGTGGCGAACGTCATCGGCCTCAAGGACGGCCACAGCGACCTCGACCGGCTCCAGCGCCTCACCCTGGCCGCACCCGAGGACTTCCTGTTCTTCAACGGCGCCTCCACCGCCGAGATCCAGGCCCGCGCCTACGCCACCGTCGGCGTCCCCGCCTACTCCTCCGCCGTCCACGCCTTCGCCCCCGAGATCGCCGGCGCCCTCTTCACCGCCCTGCGCGACGACGACCACGGCACCGTCGACAAGCTGCTGCGCGAGTTCTACGTCCCGCTCGTCGAACTGCGCGACCGCGTCCCCGGGTACGCCGTGTCGCTGGTGAAGGCGGCGGCCCGGATCCGCGGCCACCGGGTCGGCCCGGTCCGCGCCCCGCTCACCGACCCCTCGCCCGCCGACCTGGCCGCCCTCACCGCCCTCCTCACCACCGGACTCGACCTCGTGGGAGCCACCCTGTGAACCTCACCATCACCGACGTGACGCTCACGCCGATCCTGGTCGCGGACCCGCCGCTGCTGAACACCCAGGGCGTCCACCAGCCGTACACGCCCCGGCTGATCGTCGAGGTCGTCACCGCCGACGGGATCACCGGCGTGGGGGAGACCTACGGCGACGCCAAGTACCTGGAGCTGGCCCGCCCGTTCGCCGACCGGCTGAAGGGACGCCAGGTCAGCGATCTGAACGGCCTGTTCACGGTCGCGGACCAGGTCGCGGTGGACGCCTCCCGCGTCGAGAACGCCGTCGACGTCGGCGGGCTGCGCGGCGTCCAGACCGCCGACAAGCTGCGGCTGTCCGTCGTCTCCGGCTTCGAGGTCGCCTGCCTGGACGCCCTCGGCAAGGCGCTCGGACTGCCCGTGCACGCCCTGCTCGGCGGCAAGGTGCGCGACGCCGTCGAGTACAGCGCCTACCTGTTCTACAAGTGGGCCGGCCACCCCGAGGGCGTACCCGCCGAGAAGGACGACTGGGGCGCCGCCGTCGATCCGGCGGGGGTCGTGGAGCAGGCCCGCCGCTTCACGGAGCGCTACGGCTTCACCTCCTTCAAGCTCAAGGGCGGCGTCTTCCCGCCCGACGAGGAGATCGCGGCGATCAAGGCCCTGGCCGAGGCGTTCCCCGGACATCCACTGCGGCTGGACCCCAACGGCGCCTGGTCGGTGGAGACGTCGGTGAAGGTGGCCCAGGAGCTCGGCGACGTCCTGGAGTACCTGGAGGACCCGGCGCTCGGCACGCCCGCCATGGCCGAGGTCGCCGAGCGCACCGGCGTGCCGCTCGCCACCAACATGTGCGTGACGACCTTCGCCGAGATCCGGGAGGCCTTCACCCGGGGCGCCGTCCAGGTCGTGCTCTCCGACCACCACTACTGGGGCGGACTGCGCAACACCCAGCAGCTCGCCGCCGTCTGCCGCACCTTCGGCGTCGGCGTGTCGATGCACTCCAACACCCACCTCGGCATCTCGCTCGCCGCGATGACCCACGTGGCGGCCACCGTCTCGAACCTCCACCACGCCTGCGACTCCCACTACCCCTGGCAGTCCGAGGACGTCCTCACCGAGCGGCTCACCTTCGAGGGCGGCAAGGTCGCCGTGTCCGACGCGCCCGGCCTCGGCGTGGAGCTCGACCGCGCGCGGCTGGCCGAACTGCACCGGCGGTGGCTGGACGACGACGGCGCCCTGCGCGACCGTGACGACGCGGCGGCGATGCGGATCGCCGACCCGAAGTGGGTGACGCCCGCGATGCCCCGCTGGTGAGGCCCGCCGAGGCCGGGGCAGGGGGCGTGCGGGGGCCCGGTGTGAGCTGACGGGACGGGTGGGTCCGGCGTGAGCGGCGTCACGTTGTCGGTGATGTGGTGCAGACTGGCCTGATCCGCACCACGTCAGGGAGCGCACAGTGACCGCGTCCACCGCCCCGGCCGGAAAGGGCCCGGCCGGAAAGGGATCGCACCGCCAGAGCCAGGTCGATCCCCTCGCCCCGCTGCGCACACCGGACGACCCGCCCTGGGACGTCTATCTCACCGGCACCGTCTTCCTGGACATCATCTTCACCGGGCTCGACTCCGCCCCGGTGCGCGGGACGGAGTCCTGGGCGCGCGGCATGGGGTCGAGCCCCGGCGGCGTCGCCAACATGGCCACCGCACTGGCCCGCCTCGGCCTGCGCACCTCCCTCGCGGCCGCCTTCGGCGACGACCACTACGGCGACTACTGCTGGGACGCCCTGGAGCACGGCGAGGGCATCGACCTCTCCCCGTCGCGCACGGTGCCCGGCTGGCACTCCCCGGTGACCGTCTCCATGGCCTACGAGGGCGAGCGCACCATGGTCTCGCACGGCCACGAGCCACCCCCCGAGGAGCCCGCGCCCGCCTGCCCGCCACGCGCGCGTGCCGCCGTCGCCTCCCTCGCCCCCGGCATGAGCGCGCCCTGGATCGCCCAGGCCGCGAGCAACGGCACCCGGGTGTTCGGCGACGTCGGCTGGGACGACACCGGGGAGTGGGACCTGGCGGGGCTCCCCGACCTGCGGCACTGCGAGGCGTTCCTGCCCAACGCGCAGGAGGCGATGCGGTACACGGGCGCGGACTGCCCCCGGGCCGCCGCGCACGCCCTCACCGAGTACGTGCCCCTCGCGGTGGTCACCCTCGGCGCGGACGGGGCCTATGCGGTGGACCGGCGCACGGGCGAGACGGCGGAGGTGCCGGCCATCGCCGTCGAGGCGCTCGATCCGACCGGGGCCGGTGACGTGTTCGTCGCCGGGTTCGTCGCCGGGACGCTGGCGGACTGGCCGCTCGCCGACCGGCTGGCCTTCGCCGGGCTGACCGCGGCGCTGTCGGTGCAGGAGTTCGGAGGGTCGCTGTCGGCACCGGGCTGGTCGGAGATCGCGGCGTGGTGGCGCAGGGTGCAGTCGGTCGAGGGGCAGTCGCCGGTGGCGCTGGAGAGGTACGGGTTCCTCGCGGAGCTGGTGTCGGAGGAACTGGTGCGGCCCTGGCCGCTGCGCAGGGCCGTGCCGACGATCGGCTTCCGGCGCTCGGCGTGAGGCTCCCGTGGCTCCCGGGTGACAACCGGCCCCCAAAACCCCTACGGCGTTGTCACTCCCCCGTCGTACCCTGGGAATCGCGAGGCCGCCCTCAGCTGTGCGGCCATGACGAGGAGGAACCGCAGGCCTTAAGCGCCGGCCCATGACTCAATCATCGACAGCTCACACCCCCGCGCAGGAGCAGGCGAGAGCGCAGCTCACCGTCCCCGCCCAGCACCCCATGGTGACCGTGCTGGGGTCCGGCGACTCCCTCCTGCGCGTGATCGAGAAGGCCTTCCCGGCGGCCGACATCCACGTCCGGGGCAACGAGATCAGCGCGGTCGGCGACCCGAAGGACGTCGCCCTCATTTCGCGCGTGTTCGACGAGATGATGCTGGTGCTCCGCACGGGGCAGCCGATGACGGAGGACGCAGTGGAACGCTCGATCGCCATGCTGAAGGCGAGCGACAACGGCGAGAGCGACGGCCAGGAGACCCCCGCCCAGGTGCTCACACAGAACATCCTGTCCTCGCGCGGCCGCACGATCCGCCCCAAGACGCTCAACCAGAAGCGCTACGTCGACGCGATCGACAAGCACACGATCGTCTTCGGCATCGGCCCCGCGGGCACCGGCAAGACCTACCTGGCGATGGCCAAGGCGGTGCAGGCCCTGCAGTCCAAGCAGGTCAACCGCATCATCCTGACCCGCCCCGCGGTCGAGGCCGGCGAGCGGCTCGGCTTCCTCCCGGGCACGCTCTACGAGAAGATCGACCCGTACCTGCGCCCGCTCTACGACGCGCTGCACGACATGCTCGACCCGGACTCCATCCCGCGGCTGATGGCGGCGGGCACCATCGAGGTCGCGCCGCTCGCCTACATGCGCGGCCGCACCCTCAACGACGCCTTCATCATCCTGGACGAGGCCCAGAACACGAGCCCCGAGCAGATGAAGATGTTCCTCACCCGACTCGGCTTCGACTCGAAGATCGTGATCACGGGTGACGTGACCCAGGTCGACCTGCCGGACGGGACGAAGAGCGGCCTGCGCCAGGTGCAGGACATCCTGGACGGCGTCGAGGACGTCCACTTCTCCCGGCTGTCGTCCCAGGACGTCGTCCGGCACCGGCTCGTGGGCCGTATCGTCGACGCGTACGAGAAGTACGACACCACGCACGGCACCCAGAACGGCGCGCACAAGAGCCGCGGCAAGTCCGGGCACAAGGGGAAGTAGACACACACAGCACCATGTCGATCGACGTCAACAACGAGTCCGGCACCGAGGTCGACGAGCAGGCGATCCTCGACATCGCCCGCTACGCGCTCGCTCGGATGCGCATCCACCCGCTGTCCGAGCTCTCGGTGATCGTCGTGGACGCCGACGCCATGGAGCAGCTCCACATCCAGTGGATGGACCTCCCCGGTCCGACGGATGTCATGTCCTTCCCGATGGACGAGCTGCGCCCGCCCTCCAAGGACGACGACGAGCCGCCGCAGGGCCTGCTCGGCGACATCGTGCTGTGCCCCGAGGTCGCCGAGAAGCAGGGCAAGGACGCGGAGACGCAGCACTCCATGGACGAGGAGCTCCAACTGCTCACCGTCCACGGGGTGCTGCACCTGCTGGGCTACGACCACGAGGAACCGGACGAGAAGGCCGAGATGTTCGGCCTCCAGGCGGCCATCGTGGACGGCTGGCGCTCGGAGCGGGGCCTGACCGGCCCGTCCCCGGCGCCGACGGTCTCGTAACGCCGCCGATGAGTCCGCAACTCGTCCTGGGCGCCGTCGCCCTGGTCGTCGTGGCCTGGCTCGCCGCCTGCGCGGAGGCGGGCCTCGCCCGCGTCTCCAGCTTCCGCGCCGAAGAGGCCGTGCGCTCCGGCCGCCGCGGCAGCGCCAAGCTCTCCCAGGTCGCCGCCGATCCGACCCGCTACCTGAACGTGGCGCTGCTGGTCCGCGTCGCCTGCGAGATGGCCGCCGCCGCGCTGATCACCTACGGCTGCCTGAAGGAGTTCGACGGCACCACCGAGGCCCTCCTGGTCGCCATCGCGGTCATGGTCCTCGTGTCGTACGTCGCCGTCGGCGTCTCCCCGCGCACCATCGGCCGCCAGCACCCGCTGAACACCGCGACGGTCTCGGCGTACGTCCTGGTGCCGCTGGCCCGGATCATGGGCCCGATCCCGTCGCTGCTGATCCTCATCGGCAACGCGCTCACCCCCGGCAAGGGCTTCCGCCGCGGCCCCTTCGCCTCCGAGGCGGAACTGCGCGCCCTGGTCGACCTCGCCGAGAAGGAGTCCCTCATCGAGGACGAGGAGCGCCGCATGGTGCACTCCGTCTTCGAACTGGGCGACACCCTCGTCCGTGAGGTCATGGTCCCGCGCACGGACCTGGTCGTCATCGAACGCTTCAAGACCATCCGCCAGGCCCTCACCCTCGCCCTGCGCTCCGGCTTCTCACGCATCCCGGTGACCGGGGAGAGCGAGGACGACATCGTCGGCATCGTGTATCTGAAGGACCTGGTCCGCAAGACGCACATCAGCCGCGACGCCGAGTCCGAGCAGGTCTCCACGGCCATGCGCCCGGCGTTCTTCGTGCCCGACACCAAGAACGCCGGCGACCTGCTGCGCGAGATGCAGAAGGAGCGCAACCACGTCGCCGTCGTCATCGACGAGTACGGCGGCACCGCGGGCATCGTCACCATCGAGGACATCCTCGAGGAGATCGTCGGCGAGATCACCGACGAGTACGACCGCGAACTGCCGCCGATCGAGGAGCTCGGCGACGACCGCTTCCGCGTCACGGCCCGCCTCGACATCAGCGACCTGGGCGAGCTGTACGGCCTGGAGGAGTTCGACGACGAGGACGTCGAGACGGTCGGCGGCCTGCTGGCCAAGGCACTGGGGCGTGTCCCCATCGCCGGAGCCTCGTCCGTCGTGGACCTCCCCGACGGCCGGGAACTGCGGCTGACCGCGGAGGCCGCGGCCGGCCGCCGGAACAAGATCGTGACCGTGCTGGCGGAGCCGGTGGGCCCGGCGGACCCGCCCGAGGAGGAGAAGCCGGAGTGACCCCGCAGGAACTGCGCGCGTTCTGCCTGTCGTTCAACGCGGCGGTGGAGGACTTCCCGTTCAGCCCGGAGATCTCGGTCTTCAAGGTGCAGGGCAAGCTGTTCGCCCTGTCACACCTCGACGCGCGCCCCCTCAAGGCCAACCTCAAGTGCGACCCGGACGAGGCGGTCCGCCTCCGCGGCGAGTACGAGGGCCTCGTCGTCCCCGGCTGGCACATGAACAAGCGCCACTGGAACACCGTCACGGTCGACGGCGAGCTCCCGGACCAGCTGGTCCGCGAGCTCATCGAGGACTCGTACGACCTGGTCGTCGCGGGCCTGCCCCGAGCGGACCGCCTCCGCCTCGACCGGCCCTGAGACGGGGCCGGGGCGGCCGCTACGTATGCTCGGATCATGACCGACAGCAGCGCGCTCGACCCCGAGGACCGCAAGATCGTCACCCTGGCCCGTTCCGCGCGGGCCCGCAACGGCGTGCCCGAGGGCGCGGCCGTACGGGACGAGACCGGACGCACCTATGTCGCGGGCACCGTGGCCCTCGACTCCCTGAAGCTCAGTGCCCTGCAGACGGCGGTGGCGATGGCGGTGGCCTCGGGCGCGACGTCCCTGGAGGCGGCGGCGGTCGTGACGGAGGCGGAGACCGCGTCCGACGCGGACCGGGCGGCCGTACGGGACCTCGGTGGCGCGGAGACGCCGGTTCTGGTGGCGGGGCCCGACGGAACGGTCCGGACCACCGTCGCCGCCGGCTGAACTTCGCTGTAACCGGCGGTAATTAGGCCAGTTTTCAACCTTGCCGCCGTCTGCCCCACACGCATCAATGGAACCGTCCATTCCGACGGACCGTCAGATTCGACTCTCGGCGGTGTGCCCGCATCCATGCGCCGAGCGGTCCGCCCCCCACGGAAACGGAGCCGGAATCCCATGAGATGCAAGCGAATCGGAACAGGTGCGGCACTGGCGGCCGGGGCCCTCGCGGTCACCGGACTCGCCTTCGCCCCCGCGGCCCTCGCCGTCACCCCCCAGACGGCGACGATCAGCGCGGACTGCGGCACCTTCGGCAGCGGCGAGGCCACCCTCACGGCCACGCAGGACGGCACCGCCGCCACGCTCACCGTCAAGTCCTCCGCGATCACGGCGCCCATCGCGCTGGGAGAGGACTCGATCTCGTCCACCCTCACCCTGGTGAAGGCCGGCGGCGGCACCGTCGACTTCGCCGGCACGGAGAACCCGGCGATGGCCGCCGGCGCCCCCGTCGAGGTCGGCCCGCTCAGCGGCACCGTGGCCTCCGGCGACAGCCTGGAGGCCTTCGGCGGCTCGCTGAAGATGACCGTCTTCGGCATCACCATCACCTGCACGGCGACCGGGCCGCAGTCGCCGGGCCCGTTCGTGTTCGACTGAGCCAGGAGCGGCGCGGCCCCGGTGTCAGAGCGCGTCGGGGCCGCGCTCGCCCGTCCGTACCCGCACGACCGTGTCGACGGGCAGCGCCCACACCTTGCCGTCGCCGATCTTGCCGGTGTGCGCGGCCTTCACGACCGCGTCGATGACGTCCTCGGCCACCGCGTCCTCGACGACGACCTCGATACGGACCTTGGGCACCAGGTCGACCTGGTACTCGGCGCCGCGGTACACCTCGGTGTGACCGCGCTGCCGGCCGTAGCCGCTGGCCTCGCTCACGGTCAGGCCGTGCACGCCGAGTTCCTGCAGGGCGTTCTTGACCTCGTCGAGGCGGTACGGCTTGACGATCGCGGTGATGAGCTTCATGCCTGGGGGGTGACCTTCTGGGCGGGGGAGACGACGGAGGAGGAGACCGGGGCACCGTGGCCCAGGACCCCGTGATCGTAGGCCGTCTCGGCGTGCACCGTAAGGTCCAGGCCGGTCTGCTCCTGCTCCTCGGTGGCGCGCAGGCCCATCGTGGCGTCGATCAGCCTGCCGATCCCGTAGGTCACGCCGAACGCGTACACCGCCACCACGACCACGGCCACCAGCTGCTTGCCGAGCTGGCCGAGCCCGCCGCCGTAGAGGAGGCCCTCGGCGCCGCCCGTCATCGACTCGACGGCGAAGACGCCGATGAGCAGCGTGCCGATGACACCGCCGACCAGGTGGACGCCGACGACGTCCAGGGAGTCGTCGTAGTTCAGCTTGAACTTCCAGCTCACGGCGTACGAGCAGACGACACCGGCGGCGAGGCCGACGACCAGCGCGCCGAGCAGCGAGACGGACCCGCAGGACGGGGTGATGGCGACCAGACCGGCGACCGCGCCGGACGCGGCGCCCAGGGTCGTGGGGTGGCCGTCGCGCTTCTGCTCCACGAAGAGCCAGCCCAGCAGGCCCGTGCAGCCCGCGGCCAGGGTGTTGAGGAACGCGGCGGCCGCGAGACCGTTGGCGCCGAGCGCCGAGCCGGCGTTGAAGCCGAACCAGCCGAACCAGAGCAGACCGGCGCCCAGCATCACCATGGGCAGGTTGTGCGGACGCATGGCGTCCTTCTTGAAGCCCATCCGCGGGCCCAGGACCAGGCACAACGCCAACCCCGAGGCACCGGAGACGATCTCCACGGGCAGCCCGCCCGCGAAGTCCAGGGCACCCAGCCGCTCCAGGATCCAGCCGCCCGGCCCCCATACCCAGTGCGCGACCGGAACGTATACGAGCAGCGCCCACACCGGCACGAAGACCAGCCAGGCGGCGAACTTCGCCCGGTCGGCGACCGCGCCGCTGACCAGCGCGGCCGTGACGATCGCGAAGGTGAGCTGGAAGGTGGCGAACAGGACCGTGGGGACCGTGCCCTGGACGCTGTCCGGGCCCAGGCCGCTCATGCCGACGTGTTCCAGCCCGCCGATGAGTCCGCCCGCCGCGTCCTCGCCGAAGGCCAGGGAGTATCCGGCCGCCAGCCACACCACCGTCACCAGGGCGATCGACACGAAGCTCATCATCAGCATGTTGAGCACGCTCTTCGTGCGGACCATGCCGCCGTAGAAGAGGGCCAGGCCCGGGGTCATCAGCAGGACGAGGGCGGTGGCGGCGAGCAGCCAGGCGGTGTCACCGGTGTCGGCGCTTGCGGCGGCGAGGGTCACGGTTGTCTCCAACGGTGCGGGGGCTCGTCAGAGGTTCACCGGCCCTCGTTTCCGGTTGCGTACGGGTGTGTTTCCGTGACGTTTCGTTGCGTGAGGGTTTCGGAAAGCTCACGGAATGCGTCCGGTACGGGGCGGCTCCGGGGATCAGGGAGAATGGGCGGCATGAGCGTTCGTACCCAGTCATCCGAAGAGCCGGCCGGAGCTGTCCACAGGGCCGGTTTCGCCTGCTTCGTGGGCCGTCCCAACGCGGGCAAGTCCACCCTCACGAATGCTCTGGTCGGCCAGAAGGTGGCGATCACGGCGAACCAGCCGCAGACGACGCGGCACACCGTGCGGGGCATCGTGCACCGCCCGGACGCCCAGCTGATCCTGGTCGACACCCCGGGGCTGCACAAGCCGCGCACGCTGCTGGGCGAGCGGCTCAACGACGTCGTGCGCACGACGTGGGCCGAGGTCGACGTGATCGGCTTCTGTCTGCCGGCGAACGAGAAGCTCGGCCCCGGTGACCGGTTCATCGCGAAGGAACTGGCGTCCATCAAGAAGACGCCGAAGATCGCGATCGTCACCAAGACCGACCTCGTGGACAGCAAGACGCTCGCCGAGCAGCTGATCGCCATCGACCAGCTCGGCAAGGAGCTGGGCTTCGAGTGGGCCGAGATCGTGCCGGTGTCGGCGGTCGGCGACCAGCAGGTGGGTCTGCTCGCCGACCTGATCGTGCCCCTGCTGCCCGAGGGCCCGGCGCTCTACCCCGAGGGCGACCTGACCGACGAGCCCGAGCAGGTCATGATCGCGGAGCTGATCCGCGAGGCCGCGCTGGAAGGCGTCCGCGACGAGCTGCCGCACTCCATCGCCGTCGTCGTCGAGGAGATGCTCCCCCGCGAGGACCGCCCCGCCGACAAGCCCCTCCTCGACATCCACGCCTTCGTCTACATCGAGCGCCCCAGCCAGAAGGGCATCATCATCGGCCCCAAGGGCAAGCGCCTGAAGGAGGTCGGCATCAAGTCCCGCAAGCAGATCGAGGCGCTGCTCGGGACTCCCGTCTTCCTCGATCTGCATGTGAAGGTCGCGAAGGACTGGCAGCGGGATCCGCGGCAGTTGCGCAAGCTGGGGTTCTGAGGTTGCGCGAGGCCATGGCGTGAGCCTTGGCCTCGTGACGTCCCGCAGCACGTCATCAAGCCGTCCGCAGGCTCGCCCACACCGCGTTTCCGCCCGTGAGGGTCGAGTGGGTGATGCCCCAGCTGTCGGCTATCTCCCGGACGAGCAGCAGGCCGCGGCCTCCCTCGTCGTCGAGGCCGGGGCAGCGGTCGGGGATGCCGCGGCCCGTGAGGTCGCCGTCGTGGACCTCCAGCCGGAAGCGCGCGTCCGTCATCAGCTGGACGCCGCACAGGACCCGCTCGCTGAGCGTGTGCAGCACGGCGTTGGTGACCAGCTCGGACACGAGCAGCACGGCGTTCGCGCACACCTCCTCGGGCACCTGCCACGAGGCCAGCCGCGCACGCATGGCATGGCGGGCGACTCTGACGCTGGTCCGCTGTGGGGACAGCTCCAGCCAGTCGGTGCGATCCGGGCGCACCGCGTCCAGGAACCGGGGAGTGGATGTCGTGTGGGGGGACACGGCGATCGCCTTCCGTGGGGGGTGGGCGCAGTCAAGGAAGGGGCGAGCGGACAACGGACCGGCCGGTTGGGGGAGTTGCTGCTTCCGGAACCCTGGTCACACAAGTAACTATGCTCGTAGAGCAGTTCACGCTGCAACTATCTGCCTGACACTTCAGCGGAATCTCGCGAGGAACCCCGGGGCTTCAGCCCCGGGAGGAATCGCGTCTGGTGACTTCCCGAACGCCCTCGGGGGCGACGCCCCGACGGACGCCGAGGTCAGCCTGTGGACCGGGGTGGGCATCAAGCCGTAGGCGCCTGCGCCCTCAGCAGCTCCCGGTACCAGTGGTAGGACGCCTTGGGGGTGCGCTCCTGGGTGTCGAAGTCGACGTGGACCAGGCCGAAGCGGCGTGCATAGCCCTCCGCCCACTCGAAGTTGTCGAGCAGGGACCACACGAAGTAGCCGCGCACGTCGACGCCCGCCTCCACCGCCCGGTGCAGGGCCCGGACGTGGCCGTCCAGGTAGGCGATGCGGTCCTGGTCGTCGACGCCCGGGTAGGAGCAGCCGTTCTCGGTGATGACGACGGGCGGGAGCCGCTCGCCGTAGCGGTCGCGGAAGGTGGTGAGGAGCTCGGTGAGCCCTTCGGGGACGACGGGCCAGCCGAAGTCCGTGACCGGGTGGCCCCCGATCTCACGGACGGAGAAGGGCAGTTCGGCGGGCATGGTGATCCCGCCGAACTCGATCTCCGCGCCCTGCGGGGCTCCCACCCGGGTCGGGGCGTAGTAGTTGATCCCGTACCAGTCGAGCGGCTCGGCGATCACCTTCAGGTCCGCTTCCACGTCCCCGGGCATCAGTTCGCCGATGCCGTCCGGGTAGCGGCCCAGCAGCAGCGGGTCCGCGAACAGGCGGTTCAGCAGCAGGTCGTAGAAGTCCGCCGCCTCCACGTCCGGCGCCTCCGTGGACGCCGCCCAGGTCGGGCCGTGCGAATTGGCGATGCCGATGTCCGACGCGCCCGAGGCGCGCAGGGCCCGGACGGCCAGGCCGTGGGCGAGGAGCTGGTGGTGGGCGGCCGGCAGCGCGTCGAACAGCAGCTGCCGGCCCGGGGCGTGTACGCCCAGGGCGTGGCCCAGCAGGGTGTGCTCGGCGGGCTCGTTCAGGGTGATCCACTTCGTCACACGGTCGCCGAGGCGGTCCGCGACCCGCGCCACGTGCTCGGCGAAGCGTTCGGCCGTGTCCCGCTCCAGCCAGTCGAGGTCCGCGGGCAGGTCCCAGTGGAACAGTGTCGGGACGGGACGGACCCCCGCCGCGCACAGGTCGTCGACCAGCCGGTCGTAGAAGTCCAGGCCCTTCTCGGAGCGCGCCCGCGGCCAGGAGATCGAGAAGCGGTAGGCGTTCACGCCCAGACCGGCCAGGAGGGCCACGTCCTCGCGGTGACGGTGGACGTGGTCGCAGGCCACCGCCGCCGTCGAGCCGTCCTTCACCCGTCCCGGCTCGGCCGTGAAGGCGTCCCAGACGGACGGCTCGCGCTCGTCCGCGGCGCCCTCGATCTGGTGCGCCGAGGTGGAGACGCCCCAGAGGAAGCCGGCCGGGAAACGGGGGATCGGATTGCCTGCGTCAGTCGCCATGCGCTGGATCATCCGTACCGGCGGTAACGGAAGTCAACGGCCGGGCGGAAAGGAGCTGTTGCCCGGCCGGTGACGTGGACCCGTCACGCCCCTTCCTTCAGCACCCGCGAGATCAGCTTCCGCTGCTCGTCCGTCAGCCGGGGATCCGCGCAGTACACGGTCTTCCCGTCCACGGTGAGCTGGTAGGTGAACCCGTCCGGGACCCCGACCGGCGGTGTGCTCCGGCCGGCGGCCACGGCCTGCTCCGCGAGGGCGTGCCACTCGGAGGCATCGGGCCGGTCCGAGGTGTTCACCTCGGCATGCCGCTCGATGCCCGCGAACCCGCCCGTGCGCCGCACCTGAATACGCATGGAACCTGTCTAGTACGGAACTACAGGGTCCGCACCCCGACCTGCTCCCAGGCCTTCGACACGGCGTCCAGTTCCTCCCCGTCGCCGAAGCGCTCCCGGGCGGCCTTCACGGTGAGCGTGGCGAAGTCGGCGAACATCGCCTGCTGCTTCAGGCGACCGCTCGTGAGGACGTCGTACCAGACCTGTCCGGCCCGCTCCCAGGCGTGGCCGCCGAGGGCCGTGGCCGCGAGGTAGAAGGCGTGGTTCGGGATGCCCGAGTTGATGTGGACACCGCCGTTGTCGCGTCCGGTGCGCACGAAGTCGTCCATCGTCGCCGGCTGCGGGTCCTTGCCGAGGACGTCGTCGTCGTACGCCGTGCCCGGCGCCTTCATGGAGCGCAGCGCCGTGCCGGTCACGCGCGGGGCGAGCAGGCCCGCGCCGATCAGCCAGTCGGCCTCGGTGGCGGTCTGGCCGAGCGTGTACTGCTTGATCAGGGCGCCGAAGACGTCCGACAGGGACTCGTTGAGCGCGCCGGGCTGGCCGAAGTAGGTGAGGTTGGCCGTGTACTGCGTGACGCCGTGCGCGAGTTCGTGGCCGATGACGTCGATCGGGATGGTGAAGTCCAGGAAGATCTCGCCGTCCCCGTCGCCGAAGACCATCTGCTCGCCGTTCCAGAACGCGTTGTTGTAGTCGCGGTCGTAGTGCACCGTCGCGTTCAGCGGGAGGCCGTTCCCGTCGATCGAGTCGCGCCGGTAGGCCTGGAGGAACAGCTCGAAGGTCGCGCCGAGACCGGCGTAGGCGCGGTTGACGGTGGCGTCCTTGCCGGGCTTGTCGCCCTCGCCGCGGACCTTGTGGCCGGGCAGGTCGGTGCCGTGCCGGGCGTCGTGGATCGTGCGCTGCGGCTTGCCGTCGGCGACCGCGGCGACGGCACTCGCGCCGATGACCGTGGTGAGGCGGCGCTGGGTGCGTTCGAAGGCGTCGCGCTGCAGGGTGCGGCGGGCGGGACCGGCGAGCGAGGAGTCCTCGGCCTGGGCGAGCTTGTCGAGGACATGAGGCGGAACGATGGTGCAGAAGACGGGCTCGAAGCCCCCGTGAGTCGTCATGCCCGGCACCCTTGCACTGCGTGACGAAACTGTCACTAGCCGCCACCATGATTGGTGAAATACCGGGACAACGCCCTTCACGCTCCGTGGTGAGTGCTATGGAGAAGTGGCGTAGCGCACTTTTTGTCCCGAATGTGCGCCGGGTCCCGCATACTGATACGACCCCACGCGCCGGGAGAGGCTCGGCTAGCATGCTGCGCATCATGCGTTTCGGGCTGCTTCTCCTTAGCTGCCGCGGCGAGGGCCTGTAGTCGAGGCCGACTCCCTCCCCGCGGAGCTTGGTGCTGCGTCGTCGGCCGTCCTTCCGGACACCCTCTGAGGAGCCCTAAGCATCATGGCGAACCGCCAGCAGCCCAGTTCCCTGCCGATCCACAAGTACGGCCGCTACGAGCAGGTCGACATCCCGGACCGCACCTGGCCGGAGCAGCGCATCACCACCGCCCCCCGCTGGCTCTCCACCGACCTGCGTGACGGCAACCAGGCCCTGATCGACCCCATGTCGCCCGCCCGCAAGCGCGCCATGTTCGACCTGCTGGTGAAGATGGGTTACAAGGAGATCGAGGTCGGCTTCCCGGCCTCCGGCCAGACCGACTTCGACTTCGTGCGCTCCATCATCGAAGAGCCCGGGGCCATCCCCGACGACGTCACCATCTCCGTACTGACCCAGGCCCGCGAGGACCTGATCGAGCGCACGGTGGAGTCCCTGAAGGGCGCCAAGCGCGCCACGGTCCACCTGTACAACGCCACGGCCCCGGTCTTCCGCCGGGTCGTCTTCCGCGGCTCCAAGGACGACATCAAGCAGATCGCCGTCGACGGCACCCGGCTGGTCATCGAGTACGCCGAGAAGCTGCTGGGCCCCGAGACCGAGTTCGGCTACCAGTACAGCCCCGAGATCTTCACCGACACCGAGCTGGACTTCGCGCTGGAGGTCTGCGAGGCGGTCATGGACGTCTGGCAGCCCGGCCCGGGCCGCGAGATCATCCTGAACCTGCCGGCCACCGTGGAGCGCTCCACGCCCTCCACCCACGCCGACCGCTTCGAGTGGATGGGCCGCAACCTCTCCCGCCGCGAGCACGTCTGCCTGTCGATCCACCCCCACAACGACCGCGGCACCGCCGTCGCCGCCGCCGAGCTGGCCCTGATGGCCGGCGCCGACCGCGTCGAGGGCTGCCTGTTCGGGCAGGGCGAGCGCACCGGCAACGTCGACCTGGTCACCCTGGGCATGAACCTGTTCTCCCAGGGCGTCGACCCGCAGATCGACTTCTCCGACATCGACGAGATCCGTCGCACGTGGGAGTACTGCAACCAGATGGAGGTCCACCCGCGCCACCCGTACGTGGGCGACCTGGTCTACACGTCCTTCTCCGGCTCCCACCAGGACGCCATCAAGAAGGGCTTCGACGCCATGGAGGCCGACGCCGCCGCCAAGGGCGTCACCGTCGACGACATCGAGTGGGCCGTCCCCTACCTGCCGATCGACCCCAAGGACGTCGGCCGCTCCTACGAGGCGGTCATCCGGGTCAACTCGCAGTCCGGCAAGGGCGGTATCGCCTACGTCCTGAAGAACGACCACAGCCTGGACCTGCCGCGCCGTATGCAGGTCGAGTTCTCCAAGGTCATCCAGGCCAAGACCGACGCCGAGGGCGGCGAGGTCACGCCGAA
Organism: Streptomyces massasporeus; assembly: GCF_014648995.1. GTDB lineage: Bacteria > Actinomycetota > Actinomycetes > Streptomycetales > Streptomycetaceae > Streptomyces > Streptomyces massasporeus. The sequence goes on from NZ_BMSE01000002.1 coordinate 642,467, forward strand.
GGACATCTGGGCGGTCTTCCAGGACGAGTACCTGCCGAACCCCGAGAACCCGTGGGGCCGCATCCAGGTCCGCACCGGACAGTCGACGACCGACACCGACGGCGTGGACACCCTGACGGTGGAGGCCACGGTCGACGGGCAGGACACCGTTCTGACCGGTACGGGCAACGGTCCGATCTCGGCCTTCTTCGACGCCCTGCAGTCCGTCGGCATCGACGTACGCCTGCTGGACTACCAGGAGCACACGATGAGCGAGGGCGCCTCCGCCCAGGCCGCCTCCTACATCGAATGCGCCATCGACGACAAGGTCCTGTGGGGCATCGGGATCGACGCCAACACGACGCGGGCCTCGCTGAAGGCGGTCGTCTCGGCCGTCAACCGCGCGGCTCGCTGACCAGCCGTACGGGTTCGCGGCCGCAGGCCGCTCACCGGTGCCACAGGGGCTCCGTCCGCCGATGTACGGCGGGTGGAGCCCCGTCGTATACCGGCCATTTGCTGTGGAGGTCACGGAAAGGTCTCCTCCGGGGTGCTGACTCCTCGTCTCTGATGTGGCTAACATCACGCAAGCGCGGCGACGTTGCCGTGCGGCGTGACGGAGGTGCGACGTGCTGCCAGGACGGGGACGAAACGGCCATGCCGCCAGGCTTTCTCGCGTCCTGGGCACCCGGACCGCGTGGACGGCCGCCGGTGACGGGGAGTTCTTCTGCCCCGGCTGCGGCGGCGACCGCAACTACCAGCGGCTGACGGGACAACGCCGCTTCACCCTGCTCGGCCTGCCCGTGCTGCCGCGCGGCGAGACCGGCCCGGTCGTGGAGTGCGCCGCCTGCCGCCGCCACTTCGGCACCGACGTCCTCGACCATCCGACCACCACCCGCTTCTCCGCGATGCTCCGCGACGCCGTGCACACGGTCGCCCTCGCGGTGCTCGCCGCGGGCGGCGCCGGGTCCCGTTCGGCCCTGGAGTCCGCCGTGCTCGCCGTGCGCGCGGCCGGCTTCGACGACTGCACAGAGGAGCAGCTGGCCGCCCTCGTCGAGGCGCTGGAGGCCGACACCGGCCGGATCGTCGGCGAACCCTGCGGCGCGGGGCTGGCCATAGAGCTGCACGAGGCTCTGGACCCCCTCGCCCCGCACCTCGCCACCGTCGGCCGCGAATCGATCCTGCTGCAGGGCGCCCGCATCGCCCTGGCGGACGGGCCGTACACCCCGGCCGAGCGGGATGTGCTGGCGACGGTGGGCGCGGCGCTCACGATCTGCTCCGACGACGTGACCCGCCTGATGGCGGCGGCGGCCCGCACCCCCTCGTAGGATCCGCCTCCGCGTTACTCCCCGGGGAGTAACGCGCGGCCCGGACCGCCCGCCGCAGTACCCCTCGACTCGACCTCACGTCCGACGAACCGGCGCACGACCGGCGGGAGTCCGGAGACCGATCCAGACACCCGACCGGAGGTGCGTCGCCCCGTACCACGCCCTCGACAACACCCACTCCGCGCCGACCCCGGCCACGTACATCGCCCTGTACACCGTCGCGGTGACCGGCCGTCCGCTGCGCACCGTCCTGGTCGGCGCGGGAGTCATCGGCCTCTCGGCCAGCGTGATGCTCACCGTCGGCATGCACCAGGCGCTGGAGGTGCTCCGGATATCGGGCTGGGTCGTCGCCGTGCTGTTCTGCGGGGTCGACGTGCGCGTCTACGGCCAGTACGTCGCCTCCATCGTGGAACGCGCCGAACGGGCCGAACGCACCCGGGAGGAGGAGGCCCGGCGGCGGGTCGCCGAGGAGCGGCTGCGCATCGCCCGGGATCTGCACGACCTGCTCGCCCACAGCATCACCCTCATCGGCGTGCAGACCTCCGTCGCCGCCCATGTGCTGGCCGCCGACCCGGAGCGGCTCCACCGGGAGACGGTGGCCAAGGCCCTCGACGACATCGCCGAGACCTGCCGCAGCGCCCGCGGCGAACTCCGTACGACCCTGGAGGTGCTGCGCGAGCACGGCCCCCGGACGTCCGCGGCCCGCTGCCCGGCCTCGACGGGCTGCCCGACCTGGCTCAGGCAGCGCGGCTGGCCGGTGCCCGGGTCGAGCAGACGGTACGGACAGCGCAGGCACCGCCCGCCGTCGGCGCCGCCGCCTACCGGATCGTGCAGGAGGCCCTGACCAACGCGGTACGGCACGCGGGACCCGGACCGGCCGTCCACGTCGAACTCGACGAGCGGGACGGTGCCCTGCACCTGTCGGTCCGCGACGACGGCACCGGACCGGCCCCGGGCGGCACCCCGGGCTTCGGACTCGTGGGGATGCGCGAGCGGGCCCGCAGCGTCGGTGGCACACTCGACGCCGGACCGCGCACCGGGGGCGGGTTCGAGGTCACCGCGGTCCTGCCGCTGGCCACGACGGGGGAGAGGACCGGATGACCGTACGGGTGCTGCTCGCGGACGACCGGACGCTGGTGCGGGAGGCGTTCGCGATGCTCGTGGAGTCGGCCCGCGACATGGAGGTCGTCGGCCAGGCCGCCACCGGCCGGCAGGCCGTCGAACTGGCCCGCGGCGCCCGCCCCGACCTCGTGGTGATGGACATCCGCATGCCCGACCTGGACGGCATCGAGGCGACCCGGCTCATCGCGGCCGACGAGGACCTCGCGGACGTACGGGTGCTCGTCCTCACCACGTACGACACCGACGAGAACATCGTGGACGCCCTGCGCGCCGGGGCCTCCGGGTTCCTGGTCAAGGACACCCGGCCGGCCGAACTCCTCGACGCCATCCGCACGGTCGCGGCCGGCGAGGCCCTGCTGTCGCCCGGGCCCACGGCACGGCTGATCGAGCGGTTCCTGCGCAGCCCCTCGGCACCGGAGACGGGCGGACCCGAGTGCCTGTCCGGCCGGGAGCGCGAGGTGCTCGCGCTGGTCGGCCGCGGCCTCAACAACACGGAGATCGCCGACGCGTTGGGCCTCAGCCCGCTCACCGCGAAGACCCATGTCAGCCGCATCATGGGCAAGCTGGCGGCCCGGGACCGGGCGCAACTGGTCATCGTCGCCTACGAGTCGGGGATGGTGACCCCGGGGACCGTCTGACGCGCGGGCACGGCCCGGCCGCTAGAGCAGACCGGCCGCCGCGAGGTACTTCCCGACCTGCTCCACCTCGTCCGGCGACAGCGGGATCTGCGGCTGAGCCGTCGCCGGGGAGTCGATCACGCCCCGCAGGTGCAGCGCGGTCTTGAAGGCGCCGATCGCCGAGGAGTTCGGGCCCATCCGGGCCGGGTCGCCGACGGTCACCATGCCGAACAGGGCGCACAGCCGCTCCTGTTCGGTCCGGGCCCCCTCCCAGTCCCCGGCACGGCACAGACCGTCCAGGCGGACGTAGCCGTGCGGGTCGACGTTGCCCAGGCCCGGCACCGTGCCGTCCGCGCCGATCGCGAGGGCCGCGTCGACGATCAGCTCGGAGCCGGTCAGCACGCTGAAGCCCGTGATGCCCCGGCGCTCCCGCACACCGGTCACGATCTGGCGGAAGGCCGCCAGATCGCCGCTGGAGTCCTTGAGCCCGGCCACCACACCGTCGGCGGCCAGCTCCAGCACCACGTCGGCCGGCAGCTTCGTGTGGACGGCGACGGGAAGGTCGTAGGCGATCACCGGGACCGGGCTCGCGGCGGCGACCGCGCGGTAGTGGCGGGCGATCTCCGCGGGGTGGGTGCGGGCGTAGAACGGGGCGGTGACCACGACCGCGTCCGCGCCCGCCGCCGTCACCGCCGCGACATGGTCCAGGACCCGGGGCGTCGTCATGTCGATCGCCCCGGCCAGCACCGGGAGCTGCCCGCCCACATGGGCCGTGACCGACTCGACGACCAGCCGGCGCTGCCGGTCCGGCAGATACGCGGCCTCCGAGGTCGAGCCGAGCACGAACAGGCCGTGCACCCCGCCGGCCACCAGATGGTCGACAAGCCTGGTCAGCGACGGGACGTCCACCTCGCCGTCCGATGTCAGGGGCGTGCAGACGGGCGGGATGACACCGGTCAGCGGGGCGAGAGTCATGGGGCCTCCATCGGGTCGCGTCGAAGGACGAGGTCGCGGGTCGACTCGTCCTCCCGGACAGGATGGTGGCAGCGGAAGCGGTGCGCGGGCGCCGACGCGGCGGAGAAGCCCGGCATCTCGTCCGCGCACACCCCGTCCGCCTTCCAGCAGCGGGTGCGGAACGGGCAGCCGCTCGGCGGGCGGGTCGCCGACGGCAGCGGACCGGCCAGCTGAATCGGGTCGACCGGGTCGAGCAGGCCCGGCGTGGCGGAGAACAGGGCGCGGGTGTACGGGTGCCGGGACCGGTCGGTGACCAGGGCCGCCGGGGACTCCTCCACGATCCGGCCCAGGTACATGGTGATCACACGGTCGCTCATCCGCCGTACCGTCTGGATGTCGTGCGAGACGAACACCAGGGCCAGACCCAGGCGTTCCTTCAGGTCCAGCAGCAGATTGAGGATCTGGGCGCGGACCGACACGTCCAGGGCGCTCGTCGGCTCGTCGGCCACGACCAGGTCCGGGTCCAGCGCCAGCGCCCGGGCGATCGCGACGCGCTGGCGCTGCCCGCCCGACAACTGCGCCGGCAGGGCCCCGGCGAGGGCACGGGGGAGGCCGACGAGGGACATCAACTCGCGTACCCTCTCGTCCCGCTCGCTCCTCGTGCCGCGGTCGTGCACGTCCAGCGGGTCCCGCAGGATCTGCCGGACGGCCAGGCGGCGGTTCAGGGCCGTCGACGGGTCCTGGAAGATCATGCCGATGCTGCCGCCGACGGCCCGGCGGCGCTCGGCGGCCGGCATCGCCCACAGGTCCCGGCCCCGGAACGCCACCGTCCCCCGCGTCGGCGGCTGCACCCCGACCAGGACCTTCGCCAGCGTCGACTTCCCGCAGCCGGACTCGCCCACCACGCCGACGGTCTCGCCGGGCGCGATCGCCAGGTCGGCACCGGTCAGGGCGTACACGCGGTCCCGGGTGAAGAGGCCGCCGCTGCGGGCCTTGTGGACGACGTGGGTGCCGGACAGCTCCACCAGGGCGTTCATGTCACGGCCTCCGACAAGGCGTTCATGTCACGACCTCCGAGGTGACCAGGTCGATCGCGGGATGGTGGCAGGCCGCCGTGTGCGTCGGCGTGCCCAGCGGGTCGGGGGGTGTCGTACGGCAGGTCTCGGTGGCGAGCGGGCAGCGGTCGGCGAAGCGGCAGCCCGCCGGGAAGTCCGCCGGGGACGGCACGACGCCCTTGATCTGCGTCATCCGCTCGGCCGCCGACTCCAGCGACAGCACACTGCCGAGCAGTCCGCGGGTGTAGTGGTGCGCCGGGGCCTCCACCAGGTCGGCGGTCACGCCCGTCTCCACGATCTGCCCGCCGTACATCACCACCACCCGGTCGGTGACGTCCGCGACCAGCGCCAGGTCGTGCGAGACGAGGATCAGTGCGAAGCCCAGCTCCGCACGCAGCCGCAGCAGCAGCTCCATGACCTGCGCCTGCACGGTCACGTCGAGGGCGGTCGTCGGCTCGTCGGCGACGATCAGTTTCGGGTCGCGGGACAGGGCCATGGCGATCAGGACGCGCTGGCGCTGGCCGCCGGAGAGTTCGTGCGGATAGCTGCGCAGGGTGCGGTCGGGGTCGAGGCCGACCAGGGTGAGGAGTTCGGCGGGGGTGCGGCGGCCGCCTCGGCGTACGACCTGTTTGAGCTGGGCGCGGATCGTCATCGCGGGGTTGAGGGACGACAGCGCGTCCTGGTAGATCATCGCCATCTCGTGGCCGAGCAGCTTGCGGCGCACCCGCATCGGCTCGGCGAGCAGGTCCCGCTGGTGGAAACGGACCTGGCCGCCGATCCGCGCCCCCTTCGGCTGGAGTCCCATGATCGCCAGTGCGGTGAGCGACTTGCCGCAGCCCGACTCACCGACCAGGCCCAGGACTTCACCGGGGAGCACCTCGAAGCTGACGCCGTCGACGATGTCCACCCCGCCGTGCCGGCCCCCGAAGCCGACGGCGAGGTTCTCGACCGCGAGGACCGGTTGCCGCCCCTGGGGCAGGGGGCGGGCCCGCGCTCGCAGCCGTTGCGCGGCTGCCGCGAGGCCCGGCAGTGGCAGCACCTCGCCGCTGCCCGGCTCCGGGGCCTCCAGGGGGTCGTCGTTCTCGCGTACGTCCACCTCCCGCGCCGACGGAACCGCCCACGCGTCGGACACGCCCTCGGACAGGATGTTCAGCGAGAGCACCGTCACCAGCATCAGCAGCCCGGGGAACACCGTCGCCCACCAGCCGCCGGTCAGCACCATGTTCTTGCCGTCCGCGATGACACTGCCCCAGGACGGGTCGGGCGGCCGTACGCCCGCCCCGATGAACGACAGCGACGCCTCGAACACGACCGCCTCGGCGACCTGGACCGTGCAGAACACCAGCACCGGCGCGGCGCAGTTGACCGCCACGTGCCGCAGCACGATGTGCGGGGTCCGCGCGCCGATCACCCGTTCCGCCGTCACGTAGTCCTCGCCGTACTGGTCGAGGACGTTCGCCCGCACCACCCGCGCCACCGGCGGCGTGAACAGGAACGCGATCGCGCAGATCAGCACGGTGATGCCGCCGCCGAACACCGCCACCAGCACGGCGGCCAGCGCGATGCCCGGGAACGCCATCACCACGTCCAGACAGCGCATCAGCATCTCGTCGACCGCCTTGCGCGAGGTCGCCGCGACCGCCCCCAGCAGCGCACCGGCCACCAGCGCCAGCCCGGTCGCGCCGAGCCCGATCGCCAGCGACCAGCGCGCCCCGTACATCAGCCGGCTGAGGATGTCCCGGCCGAGGCTGTCCTGGCCCATCCAGTGCCCGGCCGACGGATGCCCGGTGCCGTCGGCCGGCGGCTGCTGGTCGAGCGGGTCGTGCGGGGCGAGGAGCGGCGCGAGCAACGCCATCAGGACGACGACCGCCAGGAAGCACACGGCGATCTTCGACAGCGGCGGCAGCCTGCGCCAGCCGCGCAGCCGGATGCCGGGGCGGGACAGCTCCGCGGTGAGACTCTTGCGGGTCATCATGTGGTCGCATCCCTCAGTCGCGGGTTGACCAGCAGATACAGGACGTCGATGACGAGGTTCACGACGACGAACCCGGCCGCCGTCGTCAGCACGACTCCCTGGACGACGGCCGGATCGCCGTTCTTCACGGCGTCGATCATCAGCTTGCCCATGCCGGGCAGCGAGAAGATCGTCTCGATGACGACCGCGCCGCCCAGCAGATAGCCCACGCGCAGCCCGAGCACGGTGAGCGGGTTGATGAGCGCGTTGCGCAGCACGTTCCGCCCGACGACCACCCGCGGCGGCAGGCCGCTCCCGATCGCCGTGCGCACATAGTCCTTGTCCAGCTCCTCCACCACGGCCGTGCGCACGATCCGGGTCAGCTGCGCCGCCACCGGCAGCGACAGCGCCAGGGCCGGCAGGGTCATGGTCCTCAGCCAGCCGGTGAAGGAGTCGGCCGGGTTGATGTAGCCGCCGGTCGGGAACCAGCCCAGGTCGACCGCCAGGTACTGGATCATCAGCAGGGCCAGCCAGAAGCCGGGCGCGGCGACCCCGGTCAGCGACACGACCCGGATGATCTGGTCGGGCAGCCGGTCCCGGTAGATGGCCGCGGTCACCCCGCCCACGAGGGACAGCACGACCGCGATGCCCAGGCCGAGGAACGTCAGCTGGAGGGTGAGCGGCAGCGCGGTGGTGACCTGGTCGATCACCGGTGCCCGGGTCAGCGCGCTGGTGCCCAGGTCGCCGTGGAGCAGGGCGGAGACGAAGTCCGCGTAGCGCACCGGCAGCGGATCCAGCAGGCCGTGCTCCTCGCGGAAGTCGTGCAGTTGTCGCGGCGTCGGGTTGGCGCCCTGGAAGAACGCGGACGCCGGGTCGACGTCCGAGAACCGCATCACCAGGAACACGAACAGCACGATCCCGAGCATCAGCGGCACGAGCAGGGCGACGCGACGGAGCAGGATCCGCAGGACGGCCGTCACGGCGCTAGGCCCACTTGGCCTGGAGCAGGTTGATGCCCGGGTACGGCTGCGCCCTTATCCCGCTGAGCCGCGCCGGGTTCCAGGCGGTCATCAGCTCGTTGTGGACGACCGGGTAGAGCACGGCCTGTTCGGCGACGACGTCGATGTAGTCCTGGACGATCGCCTTCTTCTTCGCCGGGTCGGGCTCCCGGGTGGCCCGGTCCATGTCCTTGAAGAGCTGTCTGGCGACGGGGTCGGCGGCCCAGCGGGTGTACTGCATCCAGAGGTTCTCGGGCCCGTAGTTGTAGTGCATGATCAGGTCGGCGTCGAGGCCGAACTGGTTGGGGTTCGAGGCGGCGGCGACGACCTGGTAGTCCTGCTTCTGGTCCATCTTGGTGAACACGGCCGTGGTCTCCTGCGGGGACAGGGTCGTGCGCACCCCGATCGCGTCCCAGGACGCCTTGACGGTCGGCAGGCAGTCGGCGATCCAGCTGACGTTCACGGCCAGGATCTCGATGCTCAGCCCCTTGACCCCGGCCTCCTTCAGCAGCGCCTTCGCCCTGTCCGGGTCGTGGTCGTAGACCGTCTTCGCCCGGCGGTAGGACGGGTTGGCCTCGTCGAGGAAGGAACTGGACGGCTTGCCGTGGCCCTTGAGCGCGACCTCGACCATCTCCTCGGTGTCGATGGCGTAGTGCAGGGCCTGGCGCACCCGCACGTCGTCGAACGGCTTGTGCCTGGTGTTGAACATCAGGAACAGGTTGTTCATCCCGGCTCCGCCGGCCACCGTCATCCCGCCGCTCTCCAATCGGCCGATGTTGGCGTACGGGATGTTGTCCGCGATCTGCGCGCCGGCACGGGAACCCGAGATCTTCGCGACCCGGGGGGCCGCGTCCACGATGGTCAGCCAGTTCATCTTCCGGAAGGCGGGCTTGCGCGGGCCGTTGTAGCCGTCGAACGCCTCGAAGGTCGTGTTCGACTTCGGGTGGTGCGCGGTCTGCCGGTACGGCCCCGAGCCGATCGCCTTGCCCTTGATGGCGTCGTCCCAGGCGCCCGGCCGGGAGAACACGTGCTTCGGCATGATCTTCGCGAGCGTCAGCCGCGAAAGCCCGTCCGGGAACGGGAACTTCAGCACCAGCTCCACGTTCTGCGCGTCGATCTTCCGGACCTCCTTCAGCCAGCTCGCGAAGAAGCCCTTGGCGAGGGTCTGGGTGTCCGGGTCGAGGATCCGCTGGAAGACGAAGACCACGTCGTCGGCGGTGACCGGCTTGCCGTCGTGGAACGTCGCACCCGCCCGCAGCGTGAACGTCCACGACGTGCTGTCCGGGTCCTTCGGCACCTCGGTCGCCAGGGCCGCGTACGGCTCACGGGAGATCGGATCCGTGTCCAGCAGGCCCTCGTAGACGTGGTTGTTGGCGGCCATGCAGAACGCGGACGCCGTCTGGGTGGGGTCCCAGCTGCCGTCGTTGCCGTAGCCGATCACCGCGGTGAGGGTCCGGTCCCGGCCACTGCCCGTACCGGTGTCGTTGGTGGACTCCGGCCCGGACGAACAGGCCGACAGCGACGCGGAGACGGCGGCGGCCGCGCCCAGGGCGCCGGTGTGCTTCAGGAACGACCGGCGGTGCAGCGCCGGCACGTCGGGGGTCTCGTCGCGCACGGGTCCTCCAGCGAGGTCTGGGGGGAAGGGACGGGCAGAGGAGATACGACGTCCTACGTCCTGCGGTCAGCGCGACCATAGGAGGGGGTTCGGGGGCGGTCAAGGGGTCGCACACGAATGGCGTATCCGTCAGAGGTCGGACCAATGACGCCGTACGCGTGGTGAGTTGAGGTGCCATCAGGGTAGGTCCGGCACCGGGTACCGCCAGAGGTGGGACGTGGGACGTCCGGGGCGCGTACGATGCGGCGCATGTCCGAGGAGCCCAGGACCAGCCGGATACAGCGCCAGGTCGTCCAGCTCATCCTCGACCGCAGACTCACCGCCGGGGCACCGCTGCCCACCGAGGCCGCACTGATGGAGGACCTCGGCGTCAGCCGCAACTCCGTCCGCGAGGCGCTCAAGGCCCTCCAGGCCCTCGACATCGTCGAGGTGAGACACGGCTACGGCACCTACGTCGGCCGGGCCTCCCTCACCCCGCTCGTCGACGGCCTGACCTTCCGCGCCCTGGCCCGCCACGACGACGACACCGCCGCCCTCGCCGAGATCCTCCAGGTGCGCGAGGTGCTGGAGGAGGGCCTGATCCGCCGGGTCGCCACGACCGCCACCGAGGCGGAACTGGACCGGCTGGAGGACGTGGTGGCCCGCATGGAGTCCGCCCGGGGCACGGGCCGCTCCTTCCCCGAACTCGACCGCGAGTTCCACGAGGTGCTGTACGCGTCCCTGGGCAACGACCTCGTCCCGCAGCTCCTCGCCGCGTTCTGGACGGTCTTCCGCCGGGTGTCCGGGGCCCGCGGCCTGCCCGGCGACCCGCCCCCCGAGATCACGGCCCGCCGCCACCGCGACATCGTCACGGCGCTGCGGGCCCGCGATGTGGAGGGGGCGCAGCGGGCGATGGCGGTGCACTTCCGGGGGATCGAGGCGCGGGCGGGGCAGCAATCGCGAGGGGTGGGCTGATTCCGCCCCCCGGCAAGCGAACGCGGAGCATGATGAGGGCGTGAGCGAGCTGTGGAGCGAGAGTGACACGGGCGTCCTGAGGTTGCCCTCCGGCCTGCTGGTCCGGGGCCGGGGCCTGCGCCACCCCTTGGACCCCACCGCGCCCCTTCCCTCCTACGGCGTCTACCTGCTCGGCCGGCAGCCGCCGGAGGTCCCATGGGAGTCGGGCTGGATCCGCTGGCCCGACTTCCGCATCCCGTCGGACCCGGCGGCGGCCCGCACGCAGCTGGCCGCCGTACGGGAGCGGGCCGCCGGGGAGCGGGTGGAGATCGCCTGCGGCGGAGGGCGCGGCCGCACGGGAACGGCGCTGGCCTGCCTGGCGGTGCTGGACGGGGTGCCGGGGGAGGAGGCGGTGGCGTACGTCCGCCGGCACTACGACCGGCATGCCGTGGAAACGCCCTGGCAGCGGCGGTACGTGCGCCGGTTCGGGGAGGGATGAGCCTCTCCTTCGGCACGGCGCCTCATACCTTGGTCGCACGGCCGTAGACCGACGGCCGACAGCAGAGCCGGTGCCGCGCTCGGCACAGTGGGCCGCATGGCAGAGACCAAGGGGACCAGGCAGGCGAAGGGGATCAGCCGGGCGCAGTTCCTGGCCGGGGCCGCGGCGGTGGGGGCCGCCGGGGTGGCGGGACCGGCCGGGCAGGCCCGGGCGGCGCAGGCACGACCGGGCCGGGGGCTGCGCAGACGGGGCGTCGTCTACACGGTCGGGGCGGGGGAGACTCCGGGGACCGCGTGGAGTGCCCGGCGGATGCGGCACGACATCCGGGCCATCCGGGACGACCTGCACGCCGACACCGTCGACGTCACCGGCGACGGCGTCGAACGCCTCACGAAGACCGCCGCCGAGGCCGCCGAACGCGGGCTGCACGTCTGGCTGCAGCCCACCCTCGGGGACGCGCCGCAGCGGGACATCCTGGAGCACATCGCCGAGACCGGCCGGTTCGCGGAGCGGCTGCGGAGGCAGGGCGCGAGTGTCGACTTCAGTGTCGGCTGCGAGTTCTGGCTGTTCGTTCCCGGCATCCTGCCGGGCGAGACGGTGCTGGAGCGCATCGAGAACCTCCGGAACGGCACGGTCGACTGGCCGCAGACGCGGCGGCGCCTCGCCGATTTCACGGTACGGGCGGCGAAGGTCGGCCGGTCCGTCTTCCGGGGGAACATCGGCTATGCGGCGGCCCAGAGCATCGACGCCCCGGACTGGAACCTCTTCGACATCGTCGGCATCGACTACTACGCGCACTTCGACACCCCCGCCGACCACGTCCGGGAGCTCCGGCAGTACCTGAAGTGGGGCAAGCCGCTCGCCATCACCGAGTTCGGCACCTGCGCGTACGTCGGTGCGCCGGAGACCGGCGGCATGGGCTGGGACATCGTCGACTACGCCAAGAACCCGCCGGAGATCAAGGGGAACCCGGTCCGCAGTGAGCGTGTCCAGGCCGACTACGTGGGCGGGTTGCTGGACGTCTTCGCGTCGATGGGCCTGTACGCGGCGATGGCCTTCGAGTTCATCAGCGCGGACGCCCCGCACCGCCCGGACGCGCCCCGCCTCGACCTCGACATGGCGTCGTACGCCCTCACCAAGGTGATCAGGGACCGCCCGGACGACCCCGCCTCCGGCTGGCACTGGGAGCCGAAGGAGGCGTTCCGCGCGGTGGCCCGCCGATACGGGGCGGCGGGCCACCGCACCTCTCAGCCGCAGGAGAGGTCGGAGGCCGGCCGTTCGCCGGTGGCCAGGAAACGGGAGACGGCCCGGTCGCCACAGGCGTTGCCGTTCGCCAGATAGGCGTCATGGCCGGTGGAGTTCACGGTGACCATGACGGCCCGGTCGCCGAGGGCCCGGCGCAGCTTCAGGGCTCCGGCGAGCGGAGTGGCGACGTCCCGCCGGTTCTGCACGAGCAGGATGGTGGAGGGGCCGCGGTCGGTGATCCGCACGGCCGGCTCCCTCGGCGCGTACGGCCAGGCCGCGCACACCATCGGCCCGCGCGGCATGCCCGCGGTCAGCGGGTGGGCGGCCCGGCTCTCCGCGACATCCTTCTGATACGCGGCGGCCGAGTCGGGCCAGTCGACGTCGTTGCAGATGGTGCCGACGCCGACCGCGGCCACGTTCTGCAGGACCGACTCGGGCGGGGCCTCGGGCGCGGGCGGCACGGTGCCCTCGCGGGCGGCCCGGATGGCCTTGGCCAGGGTCGGGTAGTCGTCGGGGTCGTAGAGGCTGGACAGCATGGTCTGACGCAGCGCGTTGCCGTCCAGCCGCGGGGGGTTGGCGCCGGGCCAGGGGAGGGGCTCGCGGTCCAGCCGGGCGGCGAGCCGCAGGAAGCCGGACCGTACTTCTGCGGGCGTACGGGCGACCCGGTACGGATTGCCGGGGCGGGAGGCCCACCTGGCGAACTCGGGGAAGTTGTCCTCGACACCGACCTCGAAGGCGGCGAGCCAGTTGCGGGTCACGCGCGTGTGGTCGGGGTTGTTGTTGCTGTCCAGCACGATGCGGTCGGTGCGGTGCGGGAACAGCTGGCTGTAGACGGCCCCGACGTAGGTGCCGTACGAGACGCCCCACGCGGAGATCTTCTCCTCGCCGAGGGCGGCCCGCAGACGGTCCAGGTCGCGGGCCTCGTTGGCGGTGCTGATGTGCCGGATCAGCTCACCGCCGTTGCGGGCACAGGCTTCGGCCGTACGCCGGGCGGTGGCCATGTTCTCGTCGACGGAACCGTCCGGGGCGGGCCAGGGCAGGCGCTTCGTCATGCTGATGTCGGCGGGGTCGAGTGCGCAGTCGACGGCGGTGGACGGTGCCATGCCGCGCGGCGCGAACCCGACGAGGTCGTAGGCGTTCCGCACGCTCTGCGGCAGCTTCTGCCCCTTGCCTGAGGGGTCGGTGAGACTGTCCCCGCCGGGGCCGCCCGGGATGAGCAGCAGGGCGCCCCGCCGGGCGGACGGTTTCTCACTGGGGATCCGGGAGACGGCGATCCGGATCTTCGGGCTGTCCGGGTCGGAGTAGTCCATCGGGACGTCGAGGGTGGCGCACTGCTGTCTGGGGTCGAGACCGGGGCCGCTGCACTCGCCCCAGTCAAGAGGGCCGGGTCCGGCGGCGGACGCCCCACCGGGCCCGGCAAACCCGAGCACCGCACCGGCGGCGGCGACCAGCGCCGCGAATTTCGTGATCCTCTTCATGTCCAGCAGCGTGACCGACCGGGGGAAAAGGCCACATCCGGGTAACTGCCCTCTATCGCAGGGGGATTACCCCAGGTTCTCCGGAACATCGGGTGTCTGCACGAAGTAACTGTCGTGCCGTACCTGGAACTCCCGCAGTTCCTCGCCGCCGCGCTGCGCGAACTCCGCGACCCGCTCGAAGTACTCCTCGCGCGGGGCGCCCGGGGAGAACAGCATCAGCATGGACACCGGGTCGTCGCTGTCATTCCGGAAGGCGTGCAGCCCGCCCACGGGCACATACAGGAAGTCCCCCTGCCGCCCGGTCACCCAGCTCTTGCCGTCATAGAGCCGGATCTCGCCGGACAGCACGTAGAAGGACTCGGAGATGGTCCGGTGAAAGTGCGTCTTCGCCCCCGGCGCCTTCGGCCCCATGTCCACCTTGTACAGCCCGAACTCGCCCCCGGTCGTGGTGTGACCGGCGAGGTAGTGAGTGGCGGTGCCGCCCGGGGAGACGATGTCGGGCGGGGTGCCGGCGGACCTGAAGACGGCGTTGATCTCCCCGTTCTCACCGAGGTAGCGGGGTTCTGGGTACGACATGACGGTCCCTTCACGTGGCGATACCGGGAACTCTTCCACGCCGGCCCTCGCCGGACATCGGGCTCGGAGCGGAGGGCGATGGGGCCATGGACCTAGGGCGCGCCGCGGACGGCGCGCAGCGCAGCACGTCGTCCGTTACCCGCCAGCACCTTTCCCCCACGGTGATCAGGCTGAAGGCATGACGACACAGCCCACCACCGACTCGACGGCGGTCCTCACCGGCATGTACGCGGCGGAAGCGGAGTACCTCGCGGACCAAGGCCCCGGCGAGGCCTCGTTCGCGCTGCTCGCGCCCTTCTTCGCGGCGGATGTGGAGGTGCGTCAGGCAGCCGCCCTGCCCTACGGCGGCACCTGGCGGGGGCACGACGGACTGGCCCGGTTCTTTCGGAGGATGGGGGAGGTGTGGGAGGCGTTCGACATGGTGGAGCAGGAGTTCCTGGCCACCGGGGAGACGGCCGTCGTGCTGACCCGGGTCCGTGCGCGGGCTCGTGCGACCGGTCGTGAACTCGCCTTCCCCATCCTGCAGACGATCACCGTGAAGGACGGACGGATCACCGAGGTCCGCCCGTTCTACTGGGACACCATGGCCATCGCCGAAGCGTGCGCCGTGCCCGGGGCAGCGGGCTGAGGCGGAGAGGGGGACCCGTCAGCGCCACAAGTCGTTCGCGCCCCGGGCCTGTCCTGCCTGCCCCTCAGGCGTGCTTCCTGGTCGCTTCGCCCCTCCGGTCGGCCCCCGGTCGGCGCAGCATGAAGACGTCGATCGCGTCCTGCGTCTCCACCGTGAAGCCGTGGCGCTCGTAGAGCCGGCGGGCCGGGCTGCCCACGAGGACGTTCAGCCGGACGAGGTCGCCGGAGGTGTCCGTCCTGGTCAGCAGGGTTTGTAGGATCGCCGACCCCAGGCCCCGGCCCTGGAGCGCCGGGGCGAGGTAGAAGTGCTCCAGCCAGTGGCCGCTGTCGGACGGGCGCAGGGTGACGCTGCCCGCGAAGGTGCCGGACGACGTGATGATCGACGTGTGCCGCGGGGAGAAACCGTCCCGCAGGCGCTGCCTGACCCGCTGCTCGTCGTAGCGGCCCAGCCGCTCCAGGTCCGGGCGCATCACCACCGCCCGCAGTTCCGCTATCGCCTCGACATCCGCCGGCCGCGCGGGGCGGATGTCCCATTCCGGTTCCGGGTGACCCTCTGACGTTCCCACCGCCGGATTGTTTCATCGGCTCGTGGTGCCCTCTCGTCCGCGGTCTCCAATACGCCGTCGGCGGGCCGCATTTTCGTCAATCGGCCGCCTGCCCAACCGCTCGAAAATACCCCCGGTTTGCGACGTCTCGTGCCGAACCCCTTTGTGTCGCCGCGCAGTTGTAGGACACAGACCCCTCCGGAGTGTAGTCGCGGAGCGTCACTGCAGAGATGCGAAGAGTGAAACCGCGAAAGGAAGGGGAGCACGGTGGAGGCACGACACTCGGCGCTCTGTGCCGAAGAAGCGGAGGACGCGGTGAAAGAATTGCGGGCAGAACTCGCCAAGGCCGGAATTATCCTGCCCTCACTGGGACTTGACCCGGTGAGTCTTGTGCGGGAAGCGCCCTGCCCGCTCGTCGCATCGGCCCGGCGTTCCCCGGGAAGCGCCCGGCGGCTCACGGCGGTGCGGCGATGAAGCCTCCCGTCGGCGCCTACGTCGTGGACACCCGCAGCGGACGCATCGGCATCGTCATGGGGCATGAGGGGCCCTACGTGCAGTTGCGGCCGTACGGGGGCGGCAGGGAGTGGGACGCCGACCCCGGGGCCGTCCGGCACGCCACCCCGGCCGAGCGGCTGCGCGCGGCCACCGCGTACGCCAACGCCCGCAGCAGGGGCGAGGTCCCTTGACGTGACGGCCCTGCCAGAATGGCTCCATGAGTCTGTTCCGCGACGACGGCATCGTGCTGCGCACCCAGAAGCTGGGTGAGGCGGACCGGATCATCACGCTGCTCACGCGCGGTCACGGACGGGTACGCGCGGTGGCCCGGGGTGTGCGCCGGACGAAGTCGAAGTTCGGCGCACGCCTCGAGCCGTTCTCCCATGTCGACGTGCAGTTCTTCGCCAAGGGCAGCGAGCTCATCGGGCGGGGGCTGCCGCTGTGCACCCAGAGCGAGACCATCGCGCCGTACGGCGGCGGGATCGTCACCGACTACGCCCGGTACACGGCCGGGACCGTCATGCTGGAGACCGCCGAGCGGTTCACCGACCACGAGGGGGAGCCGGCCGTGCAGCAGTACCTGCTGCTGGTCGGCGGGCTGCGGACCCTCGCCCGGGGCGAGCACGCACCGCACCTCGTGCTCGACGCGTTCCTGCTCCGCTCCCTCGCCGTCAACGGGTACGCCCCGAGCTTCACCGACTGCGCGAAGTGCGGGATGCCCGGGCCCAACCGGTTCTTCTCGGTCGCCTCGGGCGGATCCGTCTGCGTGGACTGCCGCGTACCCGGCAGCGTCGTACCCTCGCCCCAGGCCCTGGAACTCCTCGGCGCCCTGCTTACGGGAGACTGGGAGACCGCGGACGCGTGCGAGGCGCGCTACGTCCGGGAGGGCAGCGGGCTGGTGTCCGCGTATCTGCACTGGCACATGGAGCGCGGGCTGCGCTCCCTGCGCTACGTCGAGAAGTAGTGCGGCGGCGGAGCAGAACAGCACAGAAGCAAGCGAGCACGAGGAGACGAGAAACACATGGCCGTACGCGGGATCCTGGGGCGCCAGCGCCGGGAGTACAGGACGCCGGAGCCGCACCCGTCCGGCGCGCGGCCCCCGAAGATCCCCGGGGAGTTCGTACCGCAGCATGTGGCGATCGTCATGGACGGCAACGGCCGCTGGGCCAAGGATCGGGGGCTGCCGCGTACCGAGGGTCACAAGGTCGGTGCCGAGCGCGTGCTGGACGTCCTCCAGGGGGCCGTCGAGATGGGCGTGGGCGCCATCTCCCTGTACGCCTTCTCCACCGAGAACTGGAAGCGGTCGCCCGACGAGGTGCGCTTCCTGATGAACTTCAACCGGGACTTCATCCGCAAGACCCGCGACCAGCTCGACGAGCTGGGCATCCGCGTGCGCTGGGTCGGCCGGATGCCCAAGCTGTGGCGCTCGGTCGCCAAGGAGCTCCAGATCGCCCAGGAGCAGACCAAGGACAACGACCGGCTGACGCTGTACTTCTGCATGAACTACGGGGGCCGGGCCGAGATCGCCGACGCGGCCAAGGCTATGGCGGAGGACGTGAAGAGCGGAAAGCTCGACCCCTCCAAGGTCAGCGAGAAGACCTTCGCGAAGTACATGTACTACCCGGACATGCCGGACGTGGACCTGTTCCTGCGGCCCAGCGGCGAGCAGCGCACCTCCAACTACCTGATCTGGCAGAGCGCCTACGCCGAGATGGTCTTCCAGGACGTGCTGTGGCCGGACTTCGACCGGCGTGACCTGTGGCGGGCCTGCCTGGAGTTCGCCTCCCGCGACCGGCGCTTCGGCGGGGCCGTCCCGAACGAGGAACTGCTGGCCATGGAGGGCGAGCAGCAGTAACACGCCGACCCCGGCAGCCTCCCCTCCGCCGCAGCCGACGCCGAGGCCCGGGAACCTCCTCCCGTCGCAGCCGCCGCTGCGGCCCGGCAGGCCCCTCCGGTGGCAGCCGGGCCGCGGTGGCGCTGTCCTGGTGGCATGGGTTCGACCGCCGTCGGCGCACCCCGGCGGACCACGAGACAGGCCGGGGTCTTCATCGCGGCCTCGCTGGCCCTGCTCTGCATCCAGCTGGACTTCTTCGCGCTCAACCTGGCCATCCCCGGGATCGCCGACGAGCTGGACACGACCGTCTCCGCGGCCCAGTGGACGCTGTCCGCGTACATGCTCGCCGTCGGCTGCCTGTTCATCGTCGGCGGGCGGCTGGGTGATCTCCTCGGCCGGCGTCCGGTCCTGCTGGCCGGGACCGGGCTGTTCGCCGCCGCCTCCGTCGGCTGCGCCCTCGCGCCGAGCCTCGGTGTGCTCGTCACGGCCCGGATCGTGCAGGGCGCGGGCGCGGCGCTGATCTTCCCCGTGTCGGTCTCCGTGATCACCAACGCCTTTCCCGAGGAGACCCGGACCCGGGCGCTCGGGGCGATGTTCGGGATCGCCAACGTCGGCACCGCCCTCGGACCGTTCGTCGGCGGCGGCTTCACCGACGGGCCGGGCTGGCGGTGGATCTTCTGGCTGCTGGCCCCGCTCAGCGCCCTTTCCCTGCTGATCGCCCTGCGGTACGTCCCGGACTCGCGGGACGAGAGCGCGCCCCGCCAGATCGATCTG
The DNA here is from genome assembly GCF_014648995.1 of Streptomyces massasporeus. Taxonomy (GTDB): domain Bacteria; phylum Actinomycetota; class Actinomycetes; order Streptomycetales; family Streptomycetaceae; genus Streptomyces; species Streptomyces massasporeus. Next base: position 661,092 of record NZ_BMSE01000002.1, read on the forward strand.
CCGGGCTGTCTGGCCGTCGTGACGAGCCTGGCCGCCCTGACCCTGGCCGTGGAGCGGGGGAGCGCATGGGGCTGGGACCACGCCCGCACGCTCGCCCTGCTCGGGATCGCCGTGGTGGCCGGCGCCCTCTTCGCGCTGCGGGAGCGGACCTGCCGCCATCCACTCGTCGACTTCCGGCTCTTCCGCAACATCCGCTTCGACCTCGTCACCGTGATGGGGTCGGTCGCCAACATGGGCTACGCCGTCACCGTGTTCCTCGCCACGCTCCAGTTGCAGCAGGTGCGCGGCCTGTCGGCGATCCTGTCCGGCACGGTCTTCCTCGCCCCGGCCGTGATGGTGGCCTGCTCGGGGCCCATCGGCGCCTGGCTGTCCGGCCGGATGCGCGCCACCAGCGTCATGGCCCTGGCCGGGACCATCGCCGGCACCGGCATGATCGGGCTGAGCTTCGCCTGGTCCTGGTGGGTCTACCTGCCCGTCTTCACCTGGTGCGCGCTCGGGCTGGGCCTCGGCTGGACCTTCGCCAGTGTCGCCACCCAGCAGGTCGTCTCGCCCGCCCGCGCCGGAGAGGCCTCGGGCGTCGTCCTCACCGCTCTCGTCACGCTCGGAGCCATCGGCCTGGCGGCCGTCGCGGCGGCCATCACCTCACTCACCCCCGAGACCGGCCCGGAACGCGCCTACGACCTCATCCTGCGCGTCGGCGGCACCGTGATCCTGGCCTCCACCGCCCTGTCCCTGCTCGTCCGCCGCCGGCTCAGCGCCCGGAGCGCGTAGGAAACAGGAGACTTCCGCCCTCAGGGGCGCGGGGAACTGCGCGGGCAACCCCCACGCACCCGCACCCGGCCACGAACCCGCACCCACGGCGATCAACCGCTCAACCGCCGGAGGCTCCCGCGCAATCCGCACAGGTCCCGAAGATCTCCACCGTATGAGCCACGTTCACATACCCGTGCTCCGCGGCGATGGACTCGGCCCACTTCTCCACAGCCGGCCCCTCCACCTCGACCGCCTTGCCGCACCCGCGGCACACCAGGTGATGGTGATGGTCGTCGGTGGAACAGCGCCGGTACACCGACTCACCGTCGGCCGTGCGAAGGACGTCGACCTCACCGGCGTCGGCGAGGGACTGCAGGGTGCGGTAGACCGTGGTGAGCCCGACCGAGTCGCCCTTGTGCTTGAGCATGTCGTGCAGTTCCTGCGCGCTGCGGAACTCGTCGACCTCCTGCAGGGCCGCCGCCACAGCGGCCCGCTGCTTGGTGGCGCGGCCCTTCACGGACGGTCCAGCGGTCGTCACCGTTGCCTCCTCACGTCTGCCTTGCCCGGGCCATTGTGCCAGCCCGGGGTGGGGGCGGTCAGACGCCGACTTCGTCGGCCGCCGCCCGGCTGCCCGGGATCGCGCACTCGGCGGGGTCGGCCGTCGCGTCCGAGACCGCCGCCGCGCGGGCGCGGCGCCGGGCCAGCGGGGCCGCGATCGCCGTCAGCACGATGAACGCGCCGATGGTCAGCAGCACGATCGTCGCGCCGGGCGGCACGTCCTGGTAGTACGAGGTGACCGTACCGCCGATCGTCACGCTGACGCCGATGGCGACGGCGATCGCGAACGTGGCGGCGAAGCTGCGGGTGATCTGCTGGGCGGCCGCGACCGGCACCACCATCAGCGCGCTGACCAGCAGCAGCCCGACCACCCGCATCGCCACGGTCACCGTGACGGCCGCGGTGACGGCCGTCAGCAGGTTCAGGACGCGCACCGGCAGGCCCGTCACCCGGGCGAACTCCTCGTCCTGGCTGACGGCGAACAGCTGCCGCCGAAGGCCCAGGGTGACCAGGACGACGAACGCGGCCAGGACGCAGATCGCGGTGACGTCCGACTGGGACACCGTCGACAGGGAGCCGAACAGGTAGGACGTCAGGTTGGCGTTGGAGCCCGTCGGCGCGAGGTTGATGAACATCACACCGCCGGCCATGCCGCCGTAGAACAGCATCGCGAGGGCGATGTCGCCGCGGGTCTTGCCGTACCAGCGGATCAGCTCCATGAGGACCGCGCCGAGGACGGAGACGAGGGTCGCCATCCACACCGGGGACCAGGTCAGCAGGAAGCCGAGGCCGACGCCGGTCATCGCGACGTGGCCGATGCCGTCGCCCATCAGGGCCTGGCGGCGCTGGACCAGGTAGATCCCCACCGCGGGGGCGGTGATGCCGACCAGGACGGCGGCGAGCAGCGCCCGCTGCATGAAGGCGTAGTCGAGGAAGTCCATCAGCTCAGCAGTCCCGTGCGGATCGGTTCGGCGCCCGCGGGTGCGTGCGGGTGTACGTGGTCGTGGCCGGGCAGGGCGTGCTGGCCGACGGCCTTCGGGGGCGGCCCGTCGTGGACGACGCAGCCGTCGCGCAGGACGACCGCCCGGTCGATGAGGGGCTCCAGGGGGCCCAGTTCGTGCAGCACGAGCAGCACCGTCGTGCCCTGGGAGACCTGCTCGGTGAGGGTGTGCGCGAGGACTTCCTGGCTGGCCAGGTCGACGCCGGCCATCGGCTCGTCCATGATCAGCAGCTCGGGTTCGGAGGCGAGCGCGCGGGCGATCAGGACACGCTGGTGCTGGCCGCCGGAGAGGGCGTCGACGGAGTCCTTGGCCCGGTCGGCCATGCCGACGAGGTCCAGGGCGCGTCGTACGGCCGCGTGGTCGGCCTTGCGCAGGACGCCGAAGCGGGCCCGGGACAGGCGGCCGGAGGAGACCACCTCGGTCACCGTGGCGGGCACGCCGCCGGCGGCCGTGGTGCGCTGAGGGACGTAGCCCACGCGGTGCCAGTCGCGGAACCGCCCGCGGTCCGTGCCGAACAGCTCGATGGCGCCGGCGCCGGTCTGCACCTGGCCGATGATGCTGCGCACGGCCGTGGACTTGCCCGAGCCGTTCGCGCCGAGCAGCGCGACGACCTCGCCGCGGTGCACGGTGAGGTCGATGCCGCGCAGCACGGGGCGCGAGCCCAGGTCCGCGCGGACGCCGCGCAGGGATACGACGGGCTCGGTCATGCCGTCCTCCGATGGGTCGATCACTTGGCTCCCAGGGCCGTCTGCAGGGCCTTGAGGTTGGCTTCCATGACCTGGACGTAGTCGTCGCCGCGGGACTTGTCCGTGATGCCCTCGATCGGGTCGAGGACGTCGGTCTTCAGGTTCGCGTCGCGGGCCAGGGTCTTCGCGGTCTTGTCGGAGACCAGTGTCTCGTAGAAGACGGTGGTGACGCCGTCGGCCTTCGCCTCCTGCTGGAGCTCCCGGACGCGGGCGCCGCTGGGCTCGCTGTCGGGGTCGACGCCGGAGATGGCCTCCTGGGTGAGGCCGTAGCGCTCGGCGAGGTAGCCGAAGGCGGCGTGGTTGGTGAAGAAGACCTTGGACTTGGTGTCCTTCAGGCCGTTCTCGAAGTCGCCGTCGAGGCCCTTCAGCTTCGTGACCAGGGCTTCGGTGTTCTTCTTGTAGTCGGCCGCGTGGTCCGGGTCGGCCTTCTCGAAGGCCTTGCCGACACCCTGGGCGATCTCGGCGTACTTCACCGGGTCGAGCCAGACGTGCGGGTCGCGGCCGTGCTCGTCCTCCTCGGAGTGGCCTTCCTCGCCCTCGTGGCTGTGGCCGCCGGTGCCGTGGTCCTCGAGGTGGGTCAGCGTGGCCGCGTCGATCTTGGTCTCGATGCCGGTCTGGTCGAAGGCCTTGTCGACGGCGGGCTGGAGGCCCTTGAGGTAGAGCGCCGCGTCGGCCTCCTCCAGCTGCGCGCGCTGCTGGGTGCTGATCTCCAGGTCGTGCGGCTCCTGGCCGGGCTCGGTCAGGCTGGTGACGTTCGCGTGGTCGCCGCCGATCTGCTCGGCGAGGAAGGCCATCGGGTAGAACGACGCGACGACGTCGAACTTGTCCGTGTTGCCCGTGGCCGCGCTGTCGCTGGAGCAGGCGGTCAGGGCGCCGAGGCCGAGAGAGGCGGCCGCGGCGGCGGGTATGAGGCGTCGTCGTACGTTCATGACACTCATTTTCAACAAATATGGAAACCGTTGTCAACAAACAACCTGACCGGGACCTTGAGGGCGCCGGAGGGGGAGCGATTTGATTGAGGGGGCGCCCCCGCCGGTAACCTGAGTCATTCGCTGGAAGCAACTCGCTTCGTCGCCCGTCGTCGTAATGAAGAGAGCACCGTGGCCGCCGACAAGATCGACACCATCGTCAGCCTGAGCAAGCGCCGTGGCTTCGTATTCCCCTGTAGTGAGATCTACGGCGGCCAGCGCGCCGCTTGGGACTACGGCCCGCTGGGTGTCGAGCTCAAGGAGAACCTCAAGCGCCAGTGGTGGCGCTACATGGTGACGTCGCGCGAGGACGTCGTGGGCATCGACTCGTCCGTGATCCTGGCCCCCGAGGTCTGGGTCGCCTCCGGTCACGTCGCCACCTTCACGGACCCGCTGACCGAGTGCACCTCCTGCCACAAGCGGTTCCGCGCGGACCACCTGGAGGAGGCCTACGAGGCCAAGCACAAGCGCCTGCCGGAGAACGGCCTGGCCGACGTCAACTGCCCCAACTGCGGCAACAAGGGCCAGTTCACCGAGCCCAAGCAGTTCTCGGGCCTGCTGTCCACCCACCTCGGCCCGACCCAGGACTCCGGCTCCGTCGCCTACCTGCGGCCCGAGACCGCGCAGGGCATCTTCACCAACTTCTCCCAGGTGCAGACCACCTCGCGCCGCAAGCCGCCGTTCGGCATCGCCCAGATGGGCAAGTCCTTCCGCAACGAGATCACGCCCGGCAACTTCATCTTCCGCACCCGCGAGTTCGAGCAGATGGAGATGGAGTTCTTCGTCAAGCCGGGCGAGGACGAGAAGTGGCAGGAGTACTGGATGGAGCAGCGCTGGAACTGGTACACCGGTCTCGGCCTGCGCGAGGAGAACATGCGGTGGTACGAGCACCCGAAGGAGAAGCTCTCCCACTACTCCAAGCGCACCGCCGACATCGAGTACCGGTTCTCCTTCGGCGGCAGTGAGTGGGGCGAGCTCGAGGGTGTGGCCAACCGCACCGACTACGACCTCGGCGCCCACTCCAAGGCCTCCGGCCAGGACCTCACCTACTTCGACCAGGAGGCCGGCGAGCGCTGGACTCCGTACGTCATCGAGCCCGCGGCCGGTGTCGGCCGCGCGATGCTGGCGTTCCTCCTGGACGCCTACATCGAGGACGAGGCCCCCAACGCCAAGGGCAAGATGGAGAAGCGCACCGTGCTGCGCCTCGACCACCGCCTCGCCCCGGTGAAGGTCGCGGTGCTGCCGCTGTCCCGCAACCCGGAGCTGTCCCCGAAGGCCAAGGGCCTCGCCCAGGCGCTCCGGCAGAACTGGAACATCGAGTTCGACGACGCCGGCGCCATCGGCCGCCGCTACCGCCGCCAGGACGAGATCGGCACGCCGTTCTGTGTGACCGTCGACTTCGACACGCTCGAGGACAACGCGGTGACCGTCCGCGAGCGCGACACGATGAAGCAGGAGCGCGTCTCCCTCGACCAGATCGAGGGCTACCTGGCCTCCCGCCTGATCGGCTGCTGACCGCCGTTCGCCGCGTCACGGTGCCGGGTTCCTCCTCGGAGGGGCCCGGCACCGCCGCGTCTCACAGGTCGAGGTCGACGTAGACCGCCGCGTGGTCCGAGGCGCGGTTCCACTTCGAGGTGACGGTGTCGAAGGACTTGATGGTGGACGGCGCCCAGACCCCGCGCCGTTCGACCTCCACGTGCTGCACCTGCTCCCACAACGGCGGCGGCAGCATCACGTAGTCGAGCTTCTGGCTCTCGGAGGTGCCCGTGCCGTGGGTGCCCGGGGCGCCCCGGTAGGAGGGGTGACTCATCACGTCCCGCAGGCCCGTGCCCAGCAGCGCCCCGATCGCCTCGCTGGACGGCTCGTCGTTGAGGTCGCCGGCGACCACGACGTAGGGGGAACGCTCCAGTGCCGTCTGGTAGATCGACGCCACCCGCCGGGCCTGGGCGACGCGCAGTTCCGGGTTGTCGCCGCTCTGGCTCTTGAGGTGGTTGCCCAGCAGCCACAGTGGGGTGCCGCCGATCTGGAGCTCGTACTCGGGGCAGTCCCTGCTGAACAGGCGCTCGCCGGGGTGGTCCGGGTCCGGGTCGAAGACGTAGGACCGCAGGGACGTGATCGGGTGGCGGCTGAGGACGCCCACGTCGATGCCCCGCGGGTCGTTGCCGTCGATCACCATGTCGTACGGGTACGGCGTCTTCTTCAGATCGGCGCCCAGCACCTGCTCGTTGAAGCGGCGCAGGGTCGTGCGGTCCTCCACCTCCACCGTGAGCAGGATGTCGGCGTCGACCTCGGCGATCACCCGGCCGGTGTTGTGCACGGCCTCCCAGTCGAGGTCGTCACGGACCAGCTCCACCCAGCCCGTCCACCCCGAGCGGCCCTTGGCCACGATCTCGAAGGTGACGTTCTCGCCGCTGCCCTTCGTCTTGAAGAGCGTGCCCTGGCCGCGCGTCTCGTTGACGAAGAACGGCCTGTCCCGGCGCGAGTCGTGCACGCGGTGCTTCTTGAGGAGTGCGGCGACGCGGGTCTTGGTGTCGGCGTCGTAGGTCTCCTTCTCCAGGAGGGAGACCAGCTCGGCGTAGTCGTCGAGGACCTCGCGGCGCTGCTTGTCGCCCGGGAGGCGGAAGACCAGGGGGCGGCGGAAGAGGTTCTCCGTGTTGAAGGTGGCGATACGGATCGTCATGGCGCGCTCCCTCGGGCGGCGCAGAGTTCCGCGACCGGTGGGCGGGCGCCGCCGGGGAGACCGCTCACCGGCACTTTCCATTGTCCGAGCGTGTGTGAAGTGTGTCGAACGGTGGGGCCCTTGGGGTCGCTGAGGTGCGGGGGATTGGTCCCGTAGCGCCGGGGCCGATTGGTCCTGTTCCCGGGCCGCAGGCGCGCGCCAGGGTGAGGGCATGAGCATCGCGTTCCTGCTGACCACCCTCGTCGTCGTCGCCACGCCGGGCACCGGCGTCGTCTACACCCTCGCCGCCGCGCTCTCCCGGGGGCGCCGCGCGAGTGTCGTCGCGGCCGTCGGCTGCACGCTCGGGATCGTGCCGCACCTGCTGGCCACGGTCACCGGCGTCGCCGCGCTGCTGCACGCGAGCGCGACCGCCTTCCAGGTGCTGAAGTACGCGGGGGTCGCCTACCTGCTGTACATGGCGTGGGCGACGGTGCGGGACAAGGAGGCGCTCGTGGTGGAGGAGCGGGAGGCGGCCCCGGAGGTGTCGGCGCGCCGGGTGATCGTGCGCGGCGTGCTGATCAACATCCTCAACCCGAAGCTGACGATCTTCTTCTTCGCGTTCCTGCCGCAGTTCGTGAGCCCCGGGGAGCCGCGCGCGGTGCCGCGCATGGCGGGGCTCGGCGGGGTCTTCATGCTGGCGACCTTCGTGGTGTTCGCCGCGTACGGGGTGCTGGCCGCGTCGGTGCGCCGGCACGTCGTGGGCCGCCCGCGGGTGATGGCCTGGCTGCGGCGGGGCTTCGCGGGCTCGTTCGTGGCCCTGGGCGCGAAGCTGGCGCTCACGGCGCGGTAGCCACAGACAGCAGCCGGACGTATGCCGTATTCAATATCGCTGCATGTATAGACCAAGGCTGTCCTAATGTGCAGGAATTCGGCCACGTCCGGGGTCGTGATCTGTGTATTCATTTATCAGGGGAGGCGGTGGCCGAAAACAGATGATCCGGCGTCGAGGTCGACGTTCGTGGTGGTCCTACAAATCCCCTTCGAACATCCTGTCAGCTTCCCTGGAACCCTTGGAAACCCTGGCAGACCGCGGGAAACGGCAATGATGTGACACCGGTCACCCTGGTCGCTTCAGTGATTACGAGTCGCGCCACTGCCTGATAGATATCGCTCTGCCTGCCGCTCAATTCGGCCGCTCCGGCAGGCGAAAGGGACAGCATCATGGGAATCGAGCTGATCATTGTCGGGCTCATTTCCGGGGTAACTCAGGCGATGGCATCGGAATCATGGACCGCCGCTCGTGACCGCATCGCCCGCACGCTCACGGACAACGCCGCTGACCGCCACGACCTCCTCGTGCTCCTCGACGGGGACCGTGCCGCCGTCCGGGCCGGCGACGTCGGCGGTGTGGAGACCCGCCTCGCCCACCGCTTCCGCCGGTACGCCGAGAGCCGTCCGGATGCCGAGGCCGGCCTCCGGCAGCTGCTGGTCAGCCTGTCGAACGGATTCCCGGCAGCCCAGGACAACAGCATGCACATCCACGGGAACGTGGGCTCGATCATCGCCGCGGCGCCCGGTGCGACCGCCGCAGCGGGCAGCGTCAACCACGGGACCGTCACCAGCGGCGTCATCGACCACGGCCCCATGAAGACCGGTGCGCTCGCCGGCCAGGCCACGCAGACGCCGTCATCGAAGGAGACGGGGGACGCCCGCCCTCGCCTGCTCGCCCGCACCCTGATCACCCTCGTACTGGCCGGTGGCATCGTGGGCTTCGTCTACGGTTTCGACTGGGACGGCACCGCTGACGGCGGGGAGGTCAAGACCTGCCGTCAGTTCCTGGACATGGACACCGCCTTCCAGAAGAAGGCGCTCCTCGACATCGCGCGTGCGGTCGGCAACAAGGAGGCGGCGACCGACGAGAGCATCGTCGAGCACACGCGCTACGAGTGCATAGGCGCCGAGAGCGCGGTCCTCACGGACGTCCTCGCCCCCAGCGCGACTCCATAAGGCCCTCCGGCCGCACGACGACCAGGCCCGCCCGGCGCACCGCCGCGGCGGGTCTTCTCTCTGCCCGTGCGGATCACCACGCCCGCCTCGGCGGCCCGAGCCGCGCGTGTCCTCACGCCGCCGTCGGGTCCACCGTGGCCTGGTGGGCCTCTGCCAGGTGTTCCTCCGCCTTCAGCCAGGGCAGGAACTGGGCGCCTCTGTGCCAGCCGCAGGTGTCGCATCTGATCGTGCGCTGGACGCCCGTCCGGTGCACCCGCACCACGTGCTCCCGGCCGTGCTGGTCCCACCGGCTGACCTTGCTCGTGTCGATCTGCGTCATGGCCCCTCCCACGTCGAGAAATCCGGCGTTCCGGTCTGCTCGCAGCAAGGAGTGTGCAGCAAGACCGACATCAACAGGGTTTCCCCGGAGATGAGTTATCAGGCCGTGAGAGACCTCAGGCGACGGTGCGGGGCAGCCGCAGGCTCAGCAGGCCGGTCAGTACGACGCCGCCGAGCTGCACCAGCAGGGTCGTGACCAGGGCGTCCCGCATGCCGATCCCGGGAACCAGGGACAGGAACAGCGTGCCCAGGGTCGCCACGCCGAGGGCCAGTGCCGACTGCTGGGTGGTGATCATCACGCCGCTGCCGACACCGGCCCGGGCGGGCGGCACCTCGGAGAGGATCACCCGGTAGACGACGGGGAGTTGCAGCGCCTGGCCCGCACCGGCGACCGCCGCGCCCGGGAGCAGCTCGACGAAGCCGAGGTGCGGCCAGAACCGCCAGGCGGCCAGCGCCATCAGGGCCAGCCCCACGCCCTGGAGGGCGGCACCGGCCGTCACCACGCGGGTGCCGTACCGGGCGACCAGGCGCGGGCCCAGCAGCGAGAACACGAAGAACACCACCGCCAGCGGCGCGAGCGCCAGCCCCGCCGCCACCGGACCGAGCCCGGCGCCCTGCTGCAACGCCACCGCGATCACGAACATGAAGCCGCTGAAGCCGATCGAGAACGGCAGCACCAGCAGCAGCCCGCGCCGCAGCGAGGTGAGCGCGAACAGGCTCGGCGGCACCAGCGGCGTACGGCCCTCGCGGTCGGCCCGGCGCTCCACCGCGTAGAACGCCGCCGTGACGAACGGGAACGCCGCCAGCGACAGCCACGTCCACAGCGGCCAGCCCGCCGCCCGGCCCTCGGTGAGCGGCACGAGCAGGGTGAGGAGCGAGGCCGCCAGGAGGAACGTGCCCGGGACGTCGACCGGCTCGGGTCGCGGCGACCGCGTCTCGGGGACCACCCGGACGGCCAGCACCAGCCCGGCGAGCACGACGGGCACGTTGACGAGGAACACCGAACGCCAGCCGGTCCCCGCGATGTCGGCGGCGACCAGCACCCCGCCCAGGATCTGCCCGGCCACCATCGACAGCCCGGCGGTCGCGCCGTAGAGGCCCATGGCCTTGGCGCGCCGGGGGCCGGTCGTGGTCGCCTGGATGGTGGCGAGCACCTGGGGCAGCATCGCGGCGGCCGACGCGCCCTGGGCGACCCGGGCGGCGACCAGCGACCAGGCGCCGGGTGCCAGCCCGCAGGCCAGCGACGTCAGCCCGAAGGCGGCCATGCCGGCGAGGAACAACCGCCGCCGGCCGAACAGGTCGCCGAGCCGGCCCCCGAGGACCAGCAGGACGGCGTACGACACCCCGTACCCGGCGACGACGAGTTCCAGGACCGACTCGCTCGCGGCGAGGTCGGTGCCGATGGTGGGCAGGGCGACGTTGACGATGAAGAAGTCGACGAGGGGCAGGGCCGCGGCCAGCAGCACGGCGAACAGCCCGAGACCGCCGAGCGCGGGGGACGGCGCGGCGGGGGAACGTACGGGACTGGGGGCGAGGGATTCGGTGGTCACGCTCCCGAGCCTGCGACGTCACTCAGGCTGGTACCAGAGTGTCCTTATCCTGGTAGCAGCACCACCTGGAAACAGGGTCCGCACGGCGGCAGGCTGGAGACCATGACGACCATGGCGCGTGAGACGACGCCGCGCACCCCCGAGGCGCCCCGCGACGCGGATGTCCGCCGGCACGAGCTGGCGGCGTTCCTGCGCAGCCGCCGGGAGCGGATCGCCCCCGAGCAGGTCGGCCTGCCCCGGGGCCGCCGGCGCCGCACGCCGGGGCTGCGCCGCGAGGAGGTCGCCCAGCTCTCGGCGGTCGGCGTCACCTGGTACACGTGGCTGGAGCAGGCCCGCGACATCCAGGTCTCCGTGCAGGTCCTCGACGCGCTCGCCCGCGCCCTGCTGCTCGACCCCAGCGAACGCGCCCACCTCTTCCGGCTGGCCGGGGCCGCCGACCCGACACCGGCGACCACCTGCCCGTCGGTCACCCCGGCGATGCGGACGCTGCTGGAGCAGGTAGAGCCGTTCCCGGCGTGCCTGCAGAACAGCCGGTACGACATCCTCGCCCACAACCGCACCTACGGGCTGCTGCTGTGCGACCTGGACGCGGTCCCGCCCGAGGACCGCAACTGCATGCTGCTCTCCTACACCCACGCCGAATGGCAGTCCTCGATCGTGCACCTGGAGGAGACCCAGCGCCTCATGGCCGCCCGCTTCCGCGCCACGATGGCCGGCCATCTCACCGAGCCCGCCTGGAAGATGCTCCTCGACCGTCTGCACGCGGAGTCCCCCGCGTTCCGCACGGCCTGGGACCGCCACGAGGTCGTGTCCCACCGCACCAAACGCAAGGAGTTCCGCAACCGCCACGTGGGCCGCGTCACCGTCGACCACACGGACCTGTGGCTGACGCCGGGGACGGGGCCGCGGATCGTCACCTACGTCCCGGCGGACGAGGAGTCCCGGGAGCGGCTGGACATGCTCCAGGCGATGGCGCTGGGCAGAGAGACGGGCCCTCAGCCTCTCTCCCGGTAGTTCATGAACCCAGTGGGTGTCGAAGTAGCGGGCCATGGTGAACCGGTGGTGCGGTTCGGTGGGGACGCGGCAGACGAACCGTGGTCCGGTGGGCGGGGGGACGTCCTCGCCGCCGAAGGACCGCATCACGACGGGCCACCGGTCGAGGTCGTAGCCGGGCGGGCTCGCTCCAGCCGGTGATGCGGGTGAGCCGCTCCATCCAGTCGACGCCGGCGCCGGCGTCCCCGTCCCGGGCGGGCGCCGGGGGCTGCGGCATCTCCCGGTGGGCGACGACCAGCACCGGCCGCTCCACCCCCGCACCGTCCCGCGCCGTGCCCGTGCCGATCCACCGGTCTCCGTAGGCCCGCGCCCGGATGGTCACGGCCCCGTCCCCGAAGGGGACGAGGAGGGCCGCGCCCCTGGACTCGTCGGATGTCGGGTCGGTGAAGCCGTCGAGAACGAGCGTGCGCGGCGCGCCGTACCTGCCGCCGAGCAGGTCGGTCAGGGCCTGTGGGTCCAGGTCACCGGGCAGGTGGAGGTGGCCGTTCTCGGTCCGAGCCGGGCCGGCAGGTCGTTGACGGACGCTTGTGTGAGCTCCATGGCGGACAGAAGCGCACGGCACCGACAGTCAGCGGTCCGCGGTCACCACCGCGTCCCGCACCTCCGCCGACTCCAGGCGCCGCGCGGCCCGTTCGGCCGTGCCCCGGGCCCACCGCCCGTTCGTCACCGCTCCCAGCGCCAGCACCGCGAACCCGCACACGGCGAGGATCCACCACCCGGGCCGGGCCGCGGACACGAACACCTCCCGGTACGAGGAGGAGCCGACGCCCGAGGCGAGGACCGCGCCCACCACGGCCACGCCCAGCGTCTGCCCGAGCTGCCGGCTCGTGGAGGCGACCGCGGCGGCGACGCCCGCCTGGGCGCGCGGCATGCCGGACACCGCCGTGTTGGTGATGGGCGCGTTGACGAAACCGAAGCCGATGCCGAACAGGACGTAACCGGCGAAGAGCGTGACGTTGGAGGTCTCGGCCTCGAACGCGGCGAACAGGACACCGCTCGTCGTCATCGCGAAGCCCGCGATCAGCAGCGGCAGGCGCGGGCCGCGCGTGCCCACGAGACGGCCCGACAGCGGCGCGCACAGGAACGTCGGGACCGCCATCGGCAGCATCCACAGGCCCGCCTCCAGGGCGGTCAGTCCGCGGACGTTCTGCAGGTACAGCGTCGACAGGAACAGGAAGCCGCCGAGCGCGGCGAACGCGCTGATGGCGATGACCGTCGCGCCGCTGAACGGCGCCGAGCGGAAGAAGCGCAGGTCGATCAGCGGTTCCTTGCGGCGCGGCTCGTGGACGAGCAGCCCCGTGAGGGCGGCGAGGGCGACGACGACCAGCGGCGCGATCGACCCGAACGAGGTGCTCGGCGCCTCGATGATCGCGTACGTGAGCGAGCCGAACAGCGCGATCACCAGCACCTGCCCGACGGGGTCGGGGCGGCGGGCGCGCGGCGCGCGGGACTCGGGCACGAAGCGCAGGGTGAGCAGCAGGGCCGCGAGGCCCACCGGCAGGTTGATCCAGAAAATGGAGCGCCAGCCGACGGAGTCGACCAGGAGCCCGCCGACCAGCGGGCCGGCGGCCATCGATATGCCGACGACCGCGCCCCAGACGCCGATGGCCCGGGCCCGCTCGCGCGGGTCGGTGAAGGTGTTGGTGATGATCGACATGGCGACCGGGTTGAGCATCGAGCCGCCCACCGCCTGCACCATCCGGAACGCGATCAGCGCCTCCAGGTTCGGCGCGAGGGAGCACAGGACCGAACCGAGGGTGAAGACGACCAGGCCCGCCATGAAGACCCGCTTGCGGCCGATCCGGTCGGCCGTGGAGCCCGCGAGCATCAGCAGGGAGGCGAGGACCAGCGTGTACGCGTCGATCGTCCACTGCAGGCCCGAGGTGCTCGCGTGCAGGTCCTGCTGCATGGACGGCAGGGCCACGTTCAGGACCGTGTTGTCGAGGCTCACGATCAGCAGGCTCATGCAGCAGATCGCGAGCACCAGCATGCGGCGGCGGGGGCTGAGCTCGGGCATGCGGACCATCGTAGCCGACTTCGATAGTGTTGCTAACTAATGAATTGTGTCCTCTCATTGCACGGCACAATGGAGGCATGTCCACGCCCCTCCAGATCGGTCCGCACACCGTCCGGCCCCCCGTCGTCCTGGCCCCCATGGCCGGGATCACCAACGCGCCCTTCCGCACCCTGTGCAGGGAGTTCAGCGGCGGCAAGGGCCTGTTCGTCAGCGAGATGATCACGACCAGGGCGCTGGTCGAGCGCAACGAGAAGACCATGCAGCTCATTCACTTCGACGCGAGTGAGCGCCCCCGCTCCATCCAGCTGTACGGCGTGGACCCCGCGACCGTCGGCAAGGCCGTCCGCATGATCGCGGAGGAGGACCTCGCCGACCACATCGACCTGAACTTCGGCTGCCCCGTGCCCAAGGTCACGCGCAAGGGCGGCGGCTCCGCGCTGCCGTACAAGCGGAACCTGCTGCGGGCCATCCTGCGCGAGGCCGTCAGCGGCGCCGGCGATCTGCCCGTGACGATGAAGATGCGCAAGGGCATCGACGACGACCACATCACCTTCCTCGACGCCGGCCGGATCGCCGTCGAGGAGGGCGTCACCGCCATCGCCCTGCACGGCCGCACCGCCGCCCAGCACTACGGCGGCACCGCCGACTGGGACGCCATCGCCCGGCTGAAGGAGCACGTGCCGGAGATCCCGGTGCTCGGCAACGGCGACATCTGGTCGGCCGAGGACGCCCTGCGGATGGTGCGCGAGACCGGCTGCGACGGGGTGGTCGTGGGCCGCGGCTGCCTGGGGCGGCCCTGGCTCTTCTCCGACCTGGTCGCCGCCTTCGAGGGCCGCACCGAGGACATCGCCCGCCCCGCCCTGCGCGAGGTCGCCGACGTCATGGTCCGGCACGCCACCCTGCTCGGGGAGTGGATCGGCGACGAGGCCCGGGGCGTGATCGACTTCCGCAAGCACGTCGCCTGGTACCTGAAGGGCTTCGCGGTCGGCTCCGAGATGCGCAAACGCCTCGCGATCACCTCGTCCCTGGAGGAACTGCGCTCCGGTCTGGACGAGCTGGACCTCGACCAGTCCTGGCCCACCGGCGCCGACGGGCCCCGGGGCCGCACGTCCGGCAACAACCGCGTGGTGCTGCCGGACGGCTGGCTGAAGGACCCCTACGACTGCGCCGGGGTCGGCGAGGACGCCGAGCTCGACACCTCGGGCGGCTGATCAGCCCTTGGAGGGGCGCGGTGTGGAGCCGAACGCCTTGAGGAAGCGGTCGCGGAAGGAGCTCATCTTCCACACGGGCGCGTCACGGTCGGGCTTGAGGCCCTCCGTCCAGTTCCAGTCGGCGACCTTGTCCAGGACCTTCGGGTCCTTCGCGACGATCGACACCGGCACGTCCCGGCTGGCGCCGTTCCCGCTGACCCGGGCGATGGGCTGGTGGTCGCCGAGGAACACCAGGACGGTGTCGTCGGTGCCGTAGCGCTCCAGCCACTGGGTGAGGCTGGTGACCGAGTACTGGATGGACTTGCCGTACTCCTCGCGGGACTTGGTGGTGTCGGTGATGACGTCCGACGCCTTGTTGCCCGCCTTCTGGATCGCGTCGAAGACCGAACCGTCGCCGAGTTCGTCCCAGCCGACCATCCTCGGGATGGGAGCCCAGGGCTGGTGGCTGGAGGTCAGGATGACGAACGACATCAGCGGCTTGTCCCGCTTCTTCCCGTGCACCTGCCGCTGGAACGCCTCCAGCGCGTACTGGTCGGGCATGGTCGACCAGCTGAACTTCGGCCCCTCGTAGCCCAGGTCGAAGGCGTCGTAGAGCTTGTCGAGGCCGTACCACTTCTCCTCCGGCCAGCCCTTCTGCACGCCCGGCATGACGCCGACCGTGTCCCAGGCGCCGGTCTTCTGGAAGGCCTTGGTGAGGGTGAGGTGGTCGCCGGCGCTGACCGTGCGGTAGCGCCGCTGGTTGTCGATCCACAGGCCGGACATGGTCGTGGAGTGGCCGAGCCAGCTGCTGCCGCCGTACGTCGCCGAGGTCAGCCAGCCGCTGCGGGCGGCGAACCCGGCCTTCTCCAGGGCGGCGGTGCTCGCGTCCAGGGTGCGGTCGACGCCGGGTGCCATGACCGGGTCCTCGATGGCGCTGCGGCCGTAGCTCTCGATGAACGTGAAGATCACGTCCTTGCCGCGCAGGTCCGGGAGGAGTTCGCCGGGCGGGGTGTTGCCGAAGGTGTCCGCCTTCGACTGCCGCGCGAACGCGGCCTCGTCCCGCAGCGACTCCACCGTCCGCTGCGCGTGCACCCGGAGGGCACCGGCCCCGCGCTCGGAGGCGATCGGGCCGCCGAACAGCGTCAGGCCCAGTGCGGAGCAGGTGACCCAGACGGTGCCGGCGATCAGGGCGCCCTTGGTCGCCCGCACCCGGTGGCGGGCCAGCACGTGCGCGAGCCGGATCGTCGCCGCGACCATGACGGCCGCCACGAGCAGCACGAGCACCACCGCGCCGACGGTGACGGCGGTCGCGACGCCCCCGCCCAGCGTGTCCTCGACGTACGCCTGCGCGTCGGGCAGCAGATCCCAGTCGAGCGCGGCGTTGAAACCCCGGCCCAGGTACTCGTTGAACCCCATGTCGAGCAGGTTCACCGTGGTCAGGACGGTGAGACCGAGCCCGTACAGCACCGCCGCCACCAGCCGGGGCCGGCGCGGCAGCGCCAGCACGACGACGGCCCCGATGACCGCCTCGGCCGGGATCCGCGCGAAGCCGGCCGCCTTGAGGGCGGGGAGGGTGTTGGGCAGCAGCAGCGCCCCGAGGACCAGGGCGGCGGCGAGGGCGGTGGTGGCGAGGCGGAGGGCGCGGGCGGTCCGGGGGTGGCGGGCGCGCCAGGCGCGGAGGCGAGTGAGGCGGTGCCCGAGCAGCGTTCGTGAGGGGGCAGGGCCCGGACCGGATGCCGCCGCTGCCTCTCTCTCGTCCTCCCCCCTCTCCCCGCCCGCCTGCTCCTCCTCGGCCTCGGACACGCCGTCGCCCGGCTGCGACGCATCGCTGGAGCGTGTGAAGACAGGCACCCGGAGGTCCTTCCCGTACGGAACCGGTGAGGTGGCGGACCCGGGTGGGGGTGCGGGTCCGCCACTGTTCCCTACGGTGCGTCCGCCAGGTGTGTTCAGCCCGCCGGGCCAGCGCTCGGCAAACACCCGGCAAACGGCTGACCAACCGGCCCTCAGACCACGCCGACCGCAGTGAGCAGCGCCAACGGGGCGGACGCGGAACGGGATTCACGCACGCACGCGTACGGGTACGGCACCGGCTCCGGGTGCGTGTCGCGGCCGTAGCCCGCCAGGACCTCCGGGAGCCGGTGGCCGGTCGCGCCCGCCGCGTCGACCAGACCGCGGGCGATCGCGCGCGCCTCGTCGTGCAGCCCGTAGCGGGCCAGGCCCAGCGCGATCAGCGCGTTGTCGTGCGGCCAGACCGAGCCGCGGTGGTACGAGAGCGGGTGGTACGCCGGCTGCCCGGCGGCCAGGGTGCGCACGCCCCAGCCGGAGAAGAAGTCCGCCTCGAGGAGCCGCCGTCCGACGAGTTCGCCGTACTCCTTGTCCAGCAGCCCCGACCAGAGCAGGTGCCCGGCGTCGGAGGCCAGCGCGTCGACCTGCTTGCCCCGGCCGTCCAGCGCGAGGGCGGGGAAGGACTGCTCCGGCATCCAGAAGTCCCGCTGGAAACGGTCGCGCAGGTCGCCGGCCGTCTGCTCCAGCAGGTGGGCGTACGTGGTGTCCTGCCACACCGTGCGGGCGAGGCCCGCCGTGCGGCGCAGGGCGTCGTAGGCGTAGCCCTGGGCGCCCGCGGCCGTCACCGGGCCGTGCGGGCGGGTGCCTTCGGCGGAGCAGATGGCGCCGGGGGAGTCCTTCCAGTTCTGGTTGGCGAGGCCGCCCTGGTCGGCGCGGTAGACGAGGTAGCCGCGCGAGGTGAGGCCGCCGTGGTCGAGCATCCAGGTGACGGCGGCCCGGGCGTGGGGTTCGAGGCGGCGGGCCGGGCCCGTGTCGCCGGTGTGCTCGGTGTACGCGCCGAGCAGGACGAGGAACAGCGGGGTGGCGTCGACCGAGCCGTAGTAGCGGCCGTAGGGGACCTGGCCGAAGTGGGCCAGTTCTCCGTGGCGTACCTCGTGCACGATCTTGCCGGGCTGGGCGATCCCGTCGGGGCCGGTCCCGGTGGCCTGGGTCGCGGCGAGCGCGGCCAGGGTGGCGGCGGCCGGCCGCGGCCGGTAGGGCAGGGCGAACAGCGAGGTCAGCAGGGCGTCCCGGCCCAGCAGGGTCAGGAACCAGGGGGCGCCGGCGGCCGGGACGCGCAGCTCCTCGCCGTCCGGGCCGGTCGCCGGGACCTGGAGGGCGGCGAGGTCGGCGAGCCCCCGGGTGCAGGCGGCGGCCAGCTCGGGCCACCCCTCCGGGAAGGCCACACCCTCGACGAACTCGTCCTCCCGGGCGCGCAGTTGCTCCCGGGCGGCGGCGGGGGAACGGGGCACGCGCAGGGCGCGCCGGTCGCCGTGCGGGCGGGCCATGACCCGCAGGGTCAGCTCGGCGGTGCCGTGCGGTTCGAGGTCCAGGGTCCACGACAGACGGCGGGCGCCGGTGCCGGTCTCCTCCACGGCGTCCGGCCGGGGCTCCGCCGTCACGGTCGTGACGGAGCGCCACTCGCCGCGCCGGTAGGCGAACTCCACACCGTGGGTGAGCGTGTGGCGGGAGCGGACGGCCCCGGCCTTGGTGTAGGTGCGGTGGTCGGAGCGCAGCTCGAACTGGTCGGTGAAGTCGGCGTCGGCGGTGACCGCGAGGTGGACCGTCGTCGGCACCGGGCGGTTGCTGGTGACGCGCAGCGACTCCACGAACGAGGAGTCCCCGACGGCCTGTTCGCGGAAGAGCGTGTACGCGGGCGGTTCGTCGCGGCCGCCGCGCGGGACGAGAACGCAGCGCGCGGTGTCCCCGTCGGCCACCGGGGTCAGTGTGTCGGGCACCGCCCCGTCGACGGTGAGCTGCCACCGGCTCAGATGCCGGGCGTCCCGTACGAACATGCCGTCCGGGGCGCTGCCGCCCCGGTAGCCGCTGATGTCGCCGCGATCGCCGACGGCGGCGAACGTCCGGCCGTGCACGAGCAGATGATGCCGGTCCGTCATGCCGGGTCCTCTCCCTTGATCGCCGTGAGGCCGTTCCTGCCCCGTGCGGGCCGGTCGTGCAGCAGGTCGAGTGTGAGCGCGGCGGTCCAGCCGAAGCCGGTGACGCCGCAGGCCTGTGCCGTGTACGGGTCGACGTACTCCGCGAAGCCGGAGGCGCCGGCGGTGTGCAGCATGCCCTTGCGCAGGGCGTCGGCCCGGCCGCGCTCGCCGTGCCGACGCAGCCCGCGCTCCAGCAGCCAGTTGGTGTTGAACCAGGCCGGGCCGCGCCAGTAGCGGTGCGGGTCGAAGGCCTCGCCGAGCAGGTCGTAGCTCGGGACCAGGCGGGTCGTGCCGCCGAGGCCGAAGTGCGGGCCGCACATCGTGCGGACCAGGGTGGCCGCGAGGCCGCGGGGCAGGGCCGGCAGCAGCAAGGGGATCAGCCCGGAGACACCGCGCTGAGGGATCAGTTCCCCGGCGCGCACGTCCCGGCACAGGAACATCCCCGCCGCCGGGTCCCACAGCCGCTCCACCAGGGCCGCCGTCAGGCACTCCGCACGGTCCCGCCGCGCCGCGCCGGTCACGCCGAGCTCGTGGGCGATCCGGTCCAGGGCGTACTCGGAGGCGGCGAGCAGCGCGTTGAACGCCGGGTCCTCCACGGCGAAGTCGCCGGGGCCGTCGGCGTATCCGCGGTCCCGGTAGTCGGCCGCCAGCCGCACGTACCGCCCGTAGTCCAGATCCGTCGGCCGGTCCTCGGGGGAGCCGTGGTCGAGGTCGGCGCGGCGGAAGGAGCGGGCCGGGGCGGGGGTGACCCGGGACAACGGGCGGTCCCAGCAGGGGCTGTTGTCCATACCCTGTTCCCAGGGGTGCACCACGGACACCAGCCCGCCCCCGCCGAGGTCACGCCGGTGCAGGAGGTAGTCGTGCCAGGCGGCCAGCCGGGGGTACGCACGGGTGAGGAAGCCGCGCGCCCTGGACAGGCCCGGGTCGGCGAGGTGCACCAGCCACGCGGCCAGGGCGTGGACCGGTGGCTGCACGATCCCGGAGGTCTGTACGGTGCGCGGGGCTCCGGCGGTGCGCTCGGCGGTCGACGAGCACCAGAAGTCGGGGCTCGGGAAGTACGCGTCGAGCGGGACGGAGGGGTTGAAGACGATGTGCGGGATCCGCCCGTCCGCCCACTGGGCCGCCAGCAGCGTCTCCAGCTCGGTCTGGGCCCGTAACGGCGAGAGGTGCCTCAGGCCGATCGCGATGAACGCCGAGTCCCACGACCACTGGTGCGGGTACAGGCCGCGCGAGGGCACCGTGGACGTCCCCGTCCAGCCGGCCTCCAGCACGGCGGCGGCCCTCACGTGCAGGGGCGGCGCGGTGCCGGGCGGTTCGTATGCAACGGTGCGTCCTGGGGGACGCGGGGCGCGTTGGGCGATGCGGTCCACTCGGGGCTCTCCGGAAAGACGTCCGGCCGGCTGGTTCGGCTGCGGCTACGGTGGGGTTACGTCTATTTAACACGCAAAACCCACTATGTAAGGCAAGGTTGGGAAACACAAGGGGGTGTGCATGACCGGACAGCCCGGGAGAACCGGACGAGGCGCGGGTCAGGCGAGCGCCGGCGACCTGCTCGAACTGGTGCGCAGCCGACGCGCCGTGACCCGGGGTGCCCTGCAGCAGGTGACCGGACTGTCCCGGGCCACCGTCGGGCAGCGGCTGGACCGGCTCTTCCGCGCGGGCTGGCTGCGCGAGGGCGCCGGGGGGCCGGTCGACTCCCCGCTGGGCGGGCGGCCCTCCATCACCCTGGAGTTCGACGACGAGCACGCGGTGGTCCTGGCCGCCGACCTGGACACCCGGCACGCCCGGGCGGCCGTGCTGTCGCTGAGCGGCGAGATCCTCGCCGAGCACGCGGGCACCCTCGTCATCGAGGACGGACCGGACGCCGTGCTCGGCGAACTCGGCGGCTGGTTCGCCGAGTTGCTGGTCAAGACCGGGCACGGCGCCGAGGCGGTCTGCGGGGTCGGGCTCGCGCTGCCCGGCCCGGTCGACACCGAGACCGGCCGTGTCGTCCAGCCGCCGATCATGCCCGGCTGGGACGGCTACGACATAAGAACCCGGATGGCCCGGGCGCTCACCGAGCACGCGGGCGCCGCCGGGGTGCCGGTGCTGGTGGACAACGACGCCAACCTCATGGCCTACGGCGAACAGCGCACCGGCCACCCGGACTGCTCCGCCTTCGTGCTGGTGAAGGTCTCCACCGGCATCGGCGCCGGGGTCGTGGTGGACGGCGCGCTGTTCCGGGGCATCGACGGCGGCGCCGGCGACATCGGGCACATCCGGGTGCCGGAGGGCGCCGAGGCGCTGTGCCGGTGCGGTTCCTACGGCTGCCTGGCCGCCGTCGCGAGTGGCGGCGCCGTGGCGCGGCGGCTGGCGGAGGCCGGGGTGCCGGCGGCCTCCGGCTCGGACGTACGGGATCTGCTGGCGTCCGGGCACCCGGAGGCGGTCGGACTCGCCCGGGAGGCCGGGCGCCGGGTCGGGGACGTCCTCGCGACGGTCGTGACGCTGCTCAACCCCGGCGTGCTGATGATCGCCGGGGATCTGGCCGGAACTCCCTTCCTGACAGGGGTGCGCGAACTGCTGTACCAGCGGGCGCTGCCCCGCTCCACGGCCCACCTGGAGGTGGTCACCGCGCGGCTGGGTGAGCGGGCCGCGCTGGTGGGAGCCGGTGCCATGGTCGTGGAGCACCTCTACGCGCCCGAGCGGGTCGAGGAGCGGCTGCGTGTGCTCGGGGTGTGACGGCCGTGTTTCGGTCCCGGGACGCGTCCGCATGGTGAAATCCCGGCGGCTGTGGCAGCGTGATTCTCGCCACCCCTGATAAGGGTTGCGCTCAGATGAGCGGATCTTGAGCGGCTGCACTTCTCCAAAGGGTGGCACTGAGTGCCACCCTTTGATCGTTCATCGAGCGAAATCAAATGTGCGGAAACTCCGCTCAGATGAGCGATTGGTGAGCCTCAGGAAGGCTCTTGCGTTCAAGAAGTGAAAACATGCGGCTGCGATCGCTTGCTCAGCCTTGACTTTCGATCCGCTGGCGGACGAGTGGTTACAGGCGCATGACGCACGAGTGGACGTACCCAGACGCCTTTGATCTGGGTATGTTCCTGCCCGTCAGGGCAGCCACCGCGTCCTCGAGGAGTCGAGACCCGTGTCGGAAAACAAAGATCTTCAGGTAGCTGAGCACGGCACCAGCGTTGAGGGCGTGAAGTTCGTCTACGACTTCACCGAGGGCAACAAGGACCTCAAGGACCTCCTCGGTGGCAAGGGCGCGAACCTCGCGGAGATGACGAACCTGGGCCTTCCGGTCCCTCCCGGCTTCACCATCACCACCGAGGCCTGCAAGGTCTACCTGGAGAGCGGCGAGGAGCCGGCGGCACTGCGTGACGAGGTGAGTGCACACCTCGACGCGCTCGAGGCCCGCATGGGCAAGAAGCTCGGCCAGGCCGACGACCCGCTGCTGGTGTCGGTGCGCTCGGGCGCCAAGTTCTCCATGCCCGGCATGATGGACACCGTCCTCAACATCGGCCTCTCCGACAAGTCGGTGCAGGGCCTGGCCAAGCAGGCCGGCGACGACCGGTTCGCGTGGGACTCCTACCGCCGCCTCATCCAGATGTTCGGCAAGACCGTCCTGGGCGTCGACGGCGAGCTCTTCGAGGACGCGCTGGACGCGGCCAAGGCCGCCAAGAAGGTCACGGTCGACACCGAGCTGGAGGCCGCCGACCTCAAGAAGCTCGTCACCAAGTTCAAGAAGATCGTCAAGACCGAGGCCGGCCGGGACTTCCCGCAGGACCCGCGCGAGCAGATGGACCTCGCCATCCACGCGGTCTTCGACTCCTGGAACACCGACCGGGCCAAGCTCTACCGCCGTCAGGAGCGCATCCCCGGCGACCTCGGCACCGCGGTCAACGTCTGCTCCATGGTCTTCGGCAACCTCGGCCCCGACTCCGGCACCGGCGTAGCCTTCACCCGCGACCCCGCCTCCGGCCACCAGGGCGTCTACGGCGACTACCTCCAGAACGCACAGGGCGAGGACGTCGTCGCGGGCATCCGCAACACCGTGCCGCTCGCCGAGCTGGAGCAGATCGACAAGAAGTCCTACGACCAGCTGATGCAGATCATGGAGACGCTGGAGAACCACTACAAGGACCTCTGCGACATCGAGTTCACCATCGAGCGCGGTGTGCTGTGGATGCTCCAGACCCGCGTCGGCAAGCGCACCGCGGGCGCGGCCTTCCGCATCGCGACCCAGCTGGTGGACCAGGGCCTGATCGACGAGGCCGAGGCGCTCACCCGCGTCAACGGCGCCCAGCTCGCGCAGCTGATGTTCCCGCGCTTCGACGAGGACGCGAAGGTTTCCCAGGTCGGCCGTGGCATCGCCGCCTCCCCGGGCGCGGCCGTCGGCAAGGCCGTCTTCGACTCCTACACGGCCGTGAAGTGGTCGCGGTCCGGCGAGAAGGTCATCCTGATCCGCCGCGAGACCAACCCCGACGACCTGGACGGCATGATCGCCGCCGAGGGCATCCTGACCTCCCGCGGTGGCAAGACCTCCCACGCGGCCGTCGTCGCGCGCGGCATGGGCAAGACCTGTGTCTGCGGCGCCGAGGAGCTGGAGGTCGACACCAAGCGCCGCCGGATGACCGTGCCGGGCGGGCACGTCGTCGAGGAGGGCGACGTCGTCTCCATCGACGGCTCCTCCGGCAAGGTCTACCTCGGTGAGGTACCGGTCGTGCCGTCGCCGGTCGTGGAGTACTTCGAGGGCCGGATGCACCCGGGCGCCGACGACGCCGACGAGCTCGTCGAGGCCGTCCACCGCATGATGGCCTTCGCCGACCGCAAGCGCCGCCTGCGGGTGCGCGCCAACGCCGACAACGCCGAGGACGCGCTGCGCGCCCGCCGCTTCGGTGCCCAGGGCATCGGCCTGTGCCGCACCGAGCACATGTTCCTCGGCGACCGGCGCGAGCTGGTGGAGCGGCTGATCCTGGCCGACACGGACACCGAACGCGAGGAGTCCCTCAAGCAGCTGCTCCCGCTCCAGAAGCAGGACTTCGTCCAGCTCTTCGAGTCGATGGACGGCCTCCCGGTCACCGTCCGCCTCCTGGACCCGCCGCTGCACGAGTTCCTCCCGGACATCACCGAGCTGTCCGTCCGCGTGGCCCTCGCCGAGTCCCGCCAGGAGCCGCACGAGAACGAACTGCGCCTGCTCCAGGCGGTCCACCGCCTGCACGAGCAGAACCCGATGCTGGGTCTGCGCGGTGTGCGTCTCGGCCTGGTCATCCCCGGCCTGTTCACCATGCAGGTCCGCGCGATCGCCGAGGCCGCGGCCGAGCGCAAGGCCGCCAAGGGCGACCCGCGCGCCGAGATCATGATCCCGCTCGTCGGTACGGTGCAGGAGCTGGAGATCGTGCGCGAGGAGGCCGACGCGGTCATCGCCGAGGTCGAGGCGGCCTCGGGCACGCAGCTGAAGCTGTCCATCGGCACGATGATCGAGCTGCCGCGTGCCGCGCTGACCGCCGGTCAGATCGCCGAGGCGGCGCAGTTCTTCTCCTTCGGCACGAACGACCTGACCCAGACGGTGTGGGGCTTCAGCCGGGACGACGTGGAGGCGAGCTTCTTCACGGCGTACCTGGAGAAGGGCATCTTCGGTGTCTCCCCGTTCGAGACGATCGACAAGGACGGCGTGGGCTCCCTCGTGAAGCTGGCCGCCAAGGCCGGCCGCGAGACCCGCCCCGACCTCAAGCTCGGCGTCTGCGGCGAGCACGGCGGCGACCCCGAGTCGGTCCACTTCTTCCACGAGGTCGGACTCGACTACGTCTCCTGCTCCCCGTTCCGCATCCCGGTGGCCCGCCTGGAGGCGGGCCGGGCGGCGGTCCAGTCCCAGGGCAGCGACCACCGCTGACCCGGGGGTAGAGAACCCGGAGCCGTCGGCGGTCCCCGACCCTCACCGATCGCGGCGGCTCCGGCGCACGAGGAAGAGCGGGGCGGCACCTGTGCGGAGGTGCCGCCCCGCTCTCGCGCGTTCCGTCCCCGCGTTCCGTTCAGGGCCCGGCGACGGTCACCGCGGCAGGCCGTCGCGCAGGCACACGACCGTGCCGGTGCGGGCCGCGGTCAGCAGGGCGGCGAGCGTGGGCAGCCCGGTCGCCAGCGGGGTGGACTCCAGGTCGGCGAGGGCGAACAGGCCGTGGTGGTCGTGCTCCGAGCTGCGCCGGACGGGCTGCCCGGCCGGGAGCCTGCCGCCGTGGAAGTAGAAGTCGATCACCGGCCCCGTGCCCAGCACATCCGCCCGGTGGTCGTACCCGATGAACCGCAGGTCCTCTTCCAGGACGATGCCGGTCTCCTCGTGCAGTTCGCGCCGGGCGGCGCCGACGGGGTCCTCGCCGTGGTCGAGCATGCCGCCGGGCAGCCCCCAGAGGCCCGCGGCGGGCTGGCCCCCGGCGTAGCGCAGCAGCAGGAGCCGGTCCTCGGTGTCGAGCAGCAGGACGCAGGACGCGACGATGGTCTGCGGCAGCGTCTTGACCCACTCGGCACGGGGCAGCACACCCGGCGCGTTCGGGGCGGGCACGGTCGTGTCCACTACGGTGTTCCTTCCGTCGGCTGGGCAGCCCGGAACGAACTGCCCCGAACGGTGGAACGGCCGGGCCCGCCGATGGTCACCGGCACGCCGGGCTCAGATGTCGCAGGCGACCCCGTCGTTGTCCCGGTCCAGGTGGGAGGCGTACCCGGGCTCACCCCGGTGGATGGGGGCGGCCCCGGCGGCCCGGACCTCGCTGCAGTTGCCGTAGTACACGTCCGCGCCGCCCCCGGAGCCACCGTCGTCGGACCCGCCGCCCGCCGCCGGCTGTGCGGTGACCGTGGTGGTGACCTTGACGGTCTTCGTGGCGGTGACGGTGGGAGCGGGCTCCGGCTCCTTCGCGGGCGGCGTCGCGGTGGCGGTGGCCGTCGTGGTGACCGTGACGGTCGGCCGGGGCTCGGCGGACGCGGGCTTCGCGTCGTCCGTGGTCTTCCCGCCGCTCGCGCCGATGCCGATGCCGATGAACAGGGCCAGCCCGAGGGCGGGCAGCGCGTAGCGCTTCCGGGCCCAGCGGGGTGCCGGTCCGCCGGGCTGCGGCACCGGCGGCGGTGCGGGGTACGGGCCGGTGTACGGATGGGTCATGGTCATCCCCCCAGGGCTGGTACGTGAGGGGATGACCGTAGGACCGGGCGGCCCGGCGTGAGGAAGGAGTGGCCAACTTGTGATGGTTGCGTGAAGCCCGCCTCGTCGGCTACGAGCGGAACGGGCCCGTCACCTCGTACGTGATGCCGGCCGAGGACGAGCCGCTGGTGCCGCGCTGGCTGGAGAAGTAGAGGCGGGTGCCGTCCGGGGAGAAGGCGGGGCCGGTGATCTCCGAGGCCGACTGGCCGTCGATGCGCAGGAACGAGGCGACGACGTCGTCCGGGGTGATCACGCAGATCTCCATGTTCCCGCCGTCCTCGGCGACGAACAGGTCGCCTGAGGAGGTGCCGGTGATGTTGTCGACGCCGGTGAGCGGGGCCGTGCCGTTGACGAGGGAATCGTCGTAGGCCAGCTCGTAGGTGTGGTCGAGGAGGTTGAGCTGCCAGACGCGGTTGTCGCCCTTGGTGGTGAACCAGACCGTGTCGTTCGCGTAGTGGCAGCCCTCGCCGCCGTTGAAGGACTTCGAGCCGGAGACCTGGGAGCGGGTGGCGGTGGGGGAGCCGTCCGGGTCGGGGACGTCGGTCCAGGTGAAGGAGCCGCTGGTGGCGCTGCCCGCGACCATCACCTGGAGTGTGCCGGACGACAGGTCGCCCCAGGTCGTCGGGACGAAGCGGTAGAAGCGGCCGTTCGTCTCGTCCTCGGTCAGGTAGATCACCCTGCGCACCGGGTCGGCCGCCGCCGCCTCGTGCTTGAAGCGGCCCATCGCCGCGCGCTGCGCCGCCGCGTTCACGCCCCACGGGTCGGTCTCGTAGACGTAGCCGAGGGACACCTCCTCGCAGGACAGCCACGTGTTCCACGGCGTCTTGCCGCCCGCGCAGTTCTGGCGGGTGCCCGAGAGGATGCGGTACGCGCCGGTGATCGCGCCCGTCGACGAGAACGTCACCGCGCTCGCGCCGCCCGAGGGGTTGATCTCGGAGTTGGAGACATAGATCCAGCCCGTGCCGTCGGCGTAACAAGCGCCGCCGTCCGGGGCGTTGTGCCAGGTGTACGACGTGGTCCCGACCCGCTGGCCCGACCGGGCTATGACGCGGCTGGTGAAGCCGGCGGGGAGTCTGATGCCGTTGGTGTCCGGGGAACCCAGCGGCCCGTAGGGGCCGGTGCCGGGCTGTGCCGGGGCCGCGTACGCGGCCCCGCGCCACAGGGTTCCGCCCAGAGCGGCCGATGTGCCGCCGAGGACGGCCGCACGCAGGAGGCTACGACGTTCCACTCTCGCTCCAAGAGGTGCCGTATCGCCCCGCCGCCGGTCGACGGCGGGGTCGTGCGTGGGGGGAGGCGGAAAGGACGCTAGAGGTACCGGATTGACGGGGCGTGGACAACTCGTGGCCGTGGGGCGGCATGCTGTGTACCGCCTGTGCCCCATGGCCCGGTCGGGCAGCGCGGGAACCTTCCGTACTCGCCTACGCCGGCAACGCCGGGGCCTGCCGTCTCGGCCTCCTCGGGCGGTCCCCGCCCGGCTCGGGGGTGCCCTCGCCCGGCGGTCGCGCGGACGGCAGCCGGATCACCACGTCCAGACCGCCGGTCGCCGCCGCGCGCAGCGCCGCCTCGCCGCCGCTGGCGTGGGCGAGGCGCTGCACCAGGGCGAGACCGAGACCCGTACCGCCCTTCGGGGCGCCCGGGGCACGCCAGAAGCGGTCGAAGGCCCGGGCCCGCTGCTCCTCCGTCATGCCCGGCCCCTCGTCGGTGACATGCAGGTCGACCCAGCGGGGCCGGCTGTCGCGCAACGCCCGCCGGGGCGGGGCCTGGAGCCGCAGCTCGATGGTGACGGTGCTGCCCGCCGGGGACGCCCGCAGGGCGTTGGACAGCAGGTTGTCCATGATCTGCTCGACGGCCCCCGGCACCGCGAGCACCGGGCCCACGCTCCCCGCGAAGAGCACGAGGGAGACGTGCTCCCGGGCGAACAGCGGCTGCCAGGTGCGGTGCCGCTCCGCGCAGACCGCGCCCAGGTCGACGGTGGTGGGGATGGCCGCGTGCTCCTCCAGCCGGGCCATGGCCAGCAGGTGCTCGACCATGCGGGCCAGCCGGTCCGTCTCGGTGACGGCGGCGGTGAGGCTGCCCCGGGCCCGGGCGGCGATGTCCGGCTCCAGGTTCTCCAGGCGCAGCCGCAGCGCCGCCAGCGGGGTCTTCAGCTGGTGCGAGGCCTCGCCCGCGAACGCCCGCTGGGACGCCAGCAGATGGGCGAGCCGGGCCGCCGTGTGGTTGAACGCGGCCGCCAGACTGCGTACTTCCGGCGGCCCCTTCGTGATCGTCACCGGCGCGAACCGGCCGCCCTCGGCCAAGTCGTGCGTGGCCTGCTCCAGTTCACGGATGGGGCGGCCCGCCCAGCGGGCGAAGGCGAAACCGACCCCGGCGACCGCCGTCAGCACGGCGAACCCGCCCAGTGCGAGCAGCAGCCAGACGTGGTGCACCCGCTCGTGGACCGTCCTCGTCGGCACCGTCAGCCACACCGCACCCACCGGCCGCGCCTCCTGTCCGACCGGCGCGGCCACCGACAGATACTCCACCCCGCCGATCGTGGAAGTCCGGACGTCCACCGTCGACGTGCCGCGCAGCGCGGCCGCGATGCCCGGCCGGGCGGCCAGGGTGCCGGACATCCCGGCGTCCAGCCGGTGCGAGGCGGCGAGCAGCGTGCCCGCCGCGTCGACGATCACGACCTTGCCTCCGATGCGCTGCGCACAGTGCGCCACACGCCCGGGCAGGTCCCGCTCGGCCCGCCCCGCCGCGAGGGACAGCGCGGCGTACGCGGACACCGACTCGGCCTCGTCCTTCGCCGCGTTGACGACCTGCTCCCGCTCGCCGCGCGAGTACACGAAACCCAGTGGGATCTCCAGGCAGAGCAGCACCAGCGCCGCGAGGCTGAGGTAGCTGAGCAGCAGCCGGCGGGTCACGAAGAGGCCACCTGCGCGGTCGGCCCCGTGTGCACCGCCAGCCGGAAACCGACGCCCCGCAGCGTCCTGATCCACGCCGGGTGCCCCAACTTGCGGCGCAGCGCGGCCACATGGACGTCCAGGGTCTTGGTCGGGCCGTCGTAGTGCGGGTCCCAGACCCGGTCGAGGATCTGCTGCCGCGAGTAGACCGCGCCCGGGTCCTCGCTGAGCAGCGCCAGCAGGTCGAACTCCTTGGGCGTGAGCAGGACGGGGGCGTCGCCGACCCAGACCTGGCGGGTACGGCGGTCCACGACGAGCGGGCCCGGGTCGTGCGGCGCTTCGGGGGCGGGGTCGTGCGCGGCGGTCGCGGGGGGTTCGTAGGAGAGGGCCGGGGCCGGTTCGTACGCGGGGGCGGGAGCAGGTTCGTAGGCGGGCGACGGAGTCGGTTCGTACGCGGGGGCCGGGGCCGGTTCGAACGGCGGTGGCTCGGGGACGCTCCGGGCGCCCGGGGCCTCGGGGAACGCCTGCTGGGCGCGTTGCGTGCGACGGGTCACCGCGCGGACCCGGGCGACCAGTTCCCGCACGCTGAATGGTTTCGCCAGGTAGTCGTCGGCGCCCAGTTCCAGGCCCAGCACACGATCGGCCTCCTCGCCGCGTGCGCTGAGGATGACGATGGGCACGTCCGAGACCCGCCGGATGCCGCGACAGACGTCGATGCCGTCCATGTCCGGCAGCCCCAGGTCGAGCAGGACGACGTCGTTGTACGGGCCTCTCAGACCCTCCGTGCCGGTGGCGACGTGGTCGACCGCCAGTCCGAAGTTGCCGAGCCCTTCCATGAGCGGCTCGGCGATCGTCTCGTCGTCTTCGATGAGCAGCACTCGTAGGCCCATACGTCCTGTCTCTCCGTGAAACCGGCATGAATCCGGGCAGGATGAATTCACATTCCCTGCCACGGAGTTCACACGCTACAAGAAGACGCTGCGTCTGGGAATCCGGGCAAAGAATGTTCAATTGCTGGCCGGGCTCTGGAGTTTGCTTAACCTTCTGCTGTAGGTCGGCGGTCTACGGTGGGGTGCACAGGATGAACTCCCAGCTCAGGAGGCTGCCTTGAAGGCTTTGCTGGATCGTGCCCGCACGTTCAGGACGCGCGTCGATTTCGACAGCGCCGCATACCGGAAACTGGCCGAAGGGCAATATCCGGAGGCGCTGTTCATTACCTGCTCGGACTCGCGTGTCATACCCGCGATGATCACGGGTGCACAGCCCGGTGAGATATTCGAGTTGCGGAACGCGGGCAATATCGTGCCGCCCTACGGACGGCCCGGGGCCTGTGGAGAGGCGGCCACCATCGAGTACGCGCTGGAGGTGCTCGGGGTTCAGGACATCGTGGTGTGCGGTCACTCACACTGCGGTGCGATGGGTGCGCTGAAGTCCGGCGACGACCTCTCGTCCCTGCCCGGCGTGGACGCCTGGCTCCGCCTGGCCCGCCCGGAGCTGACCTCCGTACTGGAGACCGCGCCGGACGACCCGTCCCTGCCGGAGGTCTCCCAG
The DNA here is from genome assembly GCF_014648995.1 of Streptomyces massasporeus. Classification (GTDB taxonomy): domain Bacteria; phylum Actinomycetota; class Actinomycetes; order Streptomycetales; family Streptomycetaceae; genus Streptomyces; species Streptomyces massasporeus. Next base: position 691,493 of record NZ_BMSE01000002.1, read on the forward strand.
GGCAATGTCGTCAACCAGCTGGCGGCCCTGCGGAGTTACCCCGTGGTGCGGCAACGCCTCGACTCGGGCCGGCTCCGGCTGCACGGCTGGTACTACGAGGTCGACACCGGCTTCGTCTACGAACTCGGCGACGAGGGCGACTTCCGGGTGCACGCCGCGTGAGCGGGGCGCACGCGCGGGGGAGGGGACGGGGCGGTCGGCCGGCCTACCCGGCGGGGGGTGCTGCGGACCGGGGGGCCGCCGACACCGGGGGCTGGGGGACGGCCGACACCGCGGGCTGGGGCACAGCCGCCGACACCGCGGGCTGGGGACCACCGGAGCCCCTGGAGGGGGCCGGGGGATGGGGGACGGCCGGAGGGGAGGGAGGGACCGGGAGTCGGCCGGCGGGTGATCCTGCGGGGGGCGGGGGAGCCGCCTGGGGGCCGGGGGGTGGTTCACCGGGAGGTGCGCCGAGTGGTCCCGGGGGCGGCCCGGGGGGCTTCTCCGAGGGCTTTGCCGGGGACTTCGCCGGGGGCGGCGGCGCCGGGGGAGGCCCGGCCGGTGGGGCGGGCGGCTGGGGGACGGGCGGGGCGGCAGAAGGGGGGCGCTCGGCCCGTGGAACGGGCGGGAATCCTCCCGGCGGCCCGGTCGCAGGCCGTGCGGGCGGTGGTGCCCTGGGCGGGCTGATCCGCGGAGCGGTGAGCGGCGCCAAGGGCCTGGGGGGCAAGGGCGCCGGCGGCAAGGACCTCCGTGGCGAGGTGCCCGGCGGCAAGGGCCTCGGTGGCAAAGGTGGCGCCAGGGGGGACCTCGCCACCGACATCACCGCCTCCCTCGTCGTCTTCCTCGTCGCCCTGCCGCTGTGCATCGGTGTCGCCGTGGCCTCCGGCGTCCCCGCCGAACTGGGGATCATCTCCGGGGTGATCGGCGGCCTGGTCGTGGGCGCGGTCCGGGGCAGCACGCTCCAGGTCAGCGGCCCGGCCGCCGGTCTCGCCGCGCTGGTCGCGGAGACCGTCGCCGAGGTCGGCGTGGCCATGCTCGGCGTGATCGTGCTGTTCGCCGGCATCCTCCAGATCATCCTGGGGCTGGTCCGGCTCGGCCGGATGTTCCAGGCCATCTCCGTCGCCGTCGTCCAGGGCATGCTCGCCGGCATCGGTGTGCCGCTGATGTTCAGCCAGGCCTATCCGATGGCCGACGCCAAGGCCCCCGGCACCGCGCTCGAGAACATGGCCGGCATCCCCGGGCTGCTGGCCGGCGTCCTGACGAACCCGCAGGCGATGATCGCCACCCTGCTCGGCGTCGTCACGATCGTGCTCAGCTTCGTGTGGAAGAAGGTGCCCGGGCCGGCCGGGAGGGTCCCCGCCGCCCTGGTCGCCGTGGGCATCGGCATGGTCGTCGCCGCGTTGCCCGGCGTGGACGTGAAGACGCTCCAGGTGGGCAACCTGCTCAACTCCGTCCAGGTGCCCGGCGCATCCCAGTTCGCCGCGCTCGCCGACGGGACGATCATCACCGCGATCCTCACCTTCACGGTCATCGCGTCCGCGGAGAGCCTGTTCACGGCCGCCGCCGTGGACCGGATGCACAGCGGCCCGCGCACCCGCTACAACACCGAGCTGATCGCCCAGGGCGCGGGCAACACCGTCGCGGGCATCCTCGGCGCGCTCCCCATCACCGCGGTGGTGGCGCGCAGTTCGGCGAACGTCCAGGCCGGGGCCAAGACCCGGCTCTCCCGCACCCTGCACGGCCTGTGGCTGCTCCTGTTCGCGCTGCTGCTGCCGCAGGTGCTCGCGCTGATCCCGATCTCCGTGCTCGCCGGCGTCCTCGTGCACAGCGGCTGGAAGCTCTTCGGGCCCGCCGAGTTCCCGAAGATGTGGCGGCAGGACAGGGGCGAGTTCGCGGTGATGACGCTGACCATGCTGGTCATCGTGGCGACCGCGCTGCTGGAGGGTGTGCTGTTCGGTCTCGCCGCGGGGATCGTCCTGGCCGCGCTGCGCATGTCGCAGACCGTGATCCGCCAGCACGTGGAGCAGGACACGGCGAAGGTCGTCATGGCGGGCAACGCCACGTTCCTGCGGCTGCCGAAGGTGATCGACGCGCTGGAGGCGGCCGCCGCGTCCGGGAAGCCGCGGATCCGGCTCGACCTGACCGGCGTGACCCACCTGGACCACGCCTGCCGCCAGCAGGTCGAGGAGTTCACCGCCCAGCAGCGGGGACTGGGGCTGCGGGTGGAGCTGCTGATGCCGGGGGAGGCGAAGCAGGCCGGTGCCGCGCCGCCCGCCTTCGAAGGTCCGGCGACGACGCCGCTGCCCAGGCGTCCGGTCACCGCCACCGAGGAGGCCGCGGCGGAACCGCCGCCCTGGCCCCCCGCGGACGCCGAGTGGTTCTACCTCGACACGAGGCCCCTCCCGGAGGAGCACGCGCGCTCACCCCTCGTGGGCTGACCCGTCCGCGTGGGACATGCCGAGGTGGCGTGCACGCCCGAGCGGGCGTGCACGCCACCGCGTTCGTGCCGGGGCCGGATCAGCCGCAGCTGCCCGAGATCCACTTGTGGGAGCGGACCTTGTACGTGCCGGCCAGGTTGCCGCCGTGCTGCTGGCGGGTGCAGCCGACGCGGTCGGAGTAGTTGGCGCCCCGGTAGTAGGCGACACCGGTGGAGCTGCTGGTGCCGGCGTTCCACACCGACTTCACGTTGGTCGTGGCGGCCCAGGAACACCTGACGGCACCGCTCTGCCAGTCGGGGTCGGCCACGTCCCACGCGCACTTGCTGCCGGTGAAGTTGGCTCCGGTCCAGAAGCAGATGTGCCCGGACGCGCAGTCCACCGCGGCGGGCGCGGCCGGGGCCGCCGACGCGGAGCTCGGCACGGCCAGGGCGGTGACGGCGGCGGCGCTGACGGTGAGAACCGCGAGCAGCGAGTTCGTACGGGAGTGCCGGCGTACGGAAAGGCGCATGAGCCTGGTCTCCTCGGAGGTCGGGGACGGTGGAGCGGACTGCCCGACGCTGGCAAGGCACGACCGGGCCGGGCAAGGACGCGGGGGCCGTCTGGGATGCCGGGACGGCGTCCCGGCGCCTGCCTGGCGCGTTCCACAACCGTTGGGACGGCCATGGGACGCCTTTGGTGGCACAGTGTCGGCACGAGACGCCCGACCAGCGTCCGTTGGGGATTCCCGAGGGGGGAATGGCGTTGTCCGCATGCCCTGAAACGGAGCGGTTCGCCGCGCTGTTGCGTTCACTCAAGAGCCGGTCCGGACTGAGTTACGAGGCCCTCGCCAGGAAGTCCGGCCTGGCGGGCTCGACGCTGCACCGCTACTGCCGTGGTACGTCGGTGCCCCAGGACTACGGCAGCGTGCACCGGCTGGCCACGGTCTGCGGCGCGACCCCGGACGAACTGCGCACCCTGCACCGCCTGTGGGCCCTGGCCGACGCGGCGCGGGCCGCCGCGGCGGCAGCCGGTGCGGGTGCCGGTGCCGGTGTCGGTTCCGCGGCCCGTGCCGGTTCCGTGGCCGGTGCCGGTTCCGTGGCCGGTGCCGGTTCCGCGGCCGGTGTGGAGACAGAGGAGGACGACCGAGCGGGACTCGAGGCCGCAGGGCGGGCAGGCGCCACGGACGCGGCCTCGGGCCGGACCGCCGGGCCCGTCACGGACTCGGGCCTGGGGCGGACCGACGGGCCTGGTACGGATTCGGCCTTGGGGACCGACGGGCCTGGTACGGATTCGGCCCTGGGCCGGACGGACGGGCCCGCCCCGGAATCGGCCCTGCACCGGGCCGCGGAGGCCGCCACGGACGCGGCCCCCGGCCGGGGCACCGGGCCTGCCACGGATTCGCACCCGTGCCGGGTCACCGGGCCTGCCACGGATTCGCACCCGGGCCGGGTCACCGGGCCTGCCACGGATTCGCACCCGGGCCGGGCCGCCGAGCCCGCCACGGATTCGGCCCTGGGCCGGGCCGCCGAACCCACCACGGACGCGTCCCGCGGCCGGGACACCGTGCCCACCAAGGACGCCGCCCCCGGCCGGGACGCTGGCCCGGGCATCGAGCCGAGCCCACGCCCCGCCGGGTCGTCGCGGCGGCGCCGGCTGCGCACCTCCTTCGTCACCGCCGCGATTGTCGCCGCCGTCAGCGTCTCCGTCTGGGCCCTGACGAACGGCCGGTCACCCTCCGGCGGCGGAGGGCGCGGCACCGGCGAGGACCGGCCGTTGTTCTCGGCCAACTGCTCGCCCGTGATCGCGATGGGCCAGCACGACGAGTGCGTGCGGGAGGTACAGCGCCTGCTGCACGCCAAGGGCGCGGACATCGGCGTGGACGGGGACTTCGGGCCGCAGACCCTGCGCCGTGTCACGGCCTTCCAGGTGCTCGCCGGACTCCAGCCCAACGGAGTCGTCGGGGAACCCACGAAGAAGGCGCTGTACACCTCGCGGATCCGGATGGCCGTGTGGTCGCCGCAGAAGGTGCGGCAACGGGTCCGGGACGTGTTCCCCGAAGTGCCGGACAAGGCGGTCGCCATCGCCGACTGCCAGTCCTTCCTCGACCCGCTGCACATCCTCCCCAACACCAACGGCACCCGGAACTGGGGCCTGTTCCAGATCTCCGACGCCCGGCTGCGCGAGCTGGGCGGCACACCGCGCGAGGCACTGGACCCGGAGTGGAACATCCGGGCGGCACACAAACTGTGGAGCCGGGACCGCGACTTCGGCGACTGGCCCCACTGCGAACGCGCCGCCGACGCCCCCCGCTCCCCGGCGGCAGCCAACCCCGGGACGTGATCAATGCAGAGAGCACCCCTCCACGAAGAAGGGGTGCTCCTGTTCCTGGACTGCTGCGGTCGAGCGGCTACGCCGTGCGCACCTTGTACGCCGTCACCCGGACCGTCTCGTCGTCCAGGCACTCGCCCGACGCCAGGTCGAAGCGCTGCTTCAGCAGAGGGGAGGCGACGAAGGGGCGGCCCTGGTGGGTGCCGGTGAGGCCTCGGGAGAGGACCGCCGCGCCGGTGAAGGGGTCGCGGTTGTCGATGGCGAAGAGGTCGCCGGAGCGGTCGCGGAAGATCGCGGCCTGCCGGCCGTCCGGCAGCAGTGCGGCCACCCCGCGGCCCGGCAGCAGCGCCGTCAGGTCGCAGACCGTGAACCAGTCGTCGTCCAGGGCGAGTTCGATCTTGAGGTCGGTGGTCTCGAGTGCCAGGGTCATCGCTGGGCGCTTCCTTCCAGTACGTCAGCGGCGGGTCGCATGCCGATGGACAGCAGCGGCAGGTCGGGCTTCATCTGGTCGCGCTCGGGCACGAAGGCGACGACGGGGTCCGGGGTGTCCGGGGCGTTCACGAAGGACACGAACCGGGCGAGCTTCTCGGGGTCGTTGATGGTCTCGGACCACTCGTCGCGGTAGTGCGCGACATGAGCCCGCATCAGCTGCTCCAGCTCGTCGCAGATGCCGAGCGAGTCGTGGACGACGACGTCCCGCACGTGGTCGAGGCCGCCGGGGATCCGCTCCAGCCAGGTGGAGGTGCGCTCCAGGCGGTCGGCCGTACGGATGTAGAACATCAGGAACCGGTCGATCAGGCGGATCAGTTCGGCGTCCGACAGGTCCTGGGCGAGCAGGTCCGCGTGACGCGGGGTCGCGCCGCCGTTGCCGCCGACGTAGAGGTTCCAGCCGTTGGCCGTGGCGATCACGCCGAAGTCCTTCGACTGGGCCTCGGCGCACTCGCGCTGGCAGCCGGAGACCGCCGACTTGAGCTTGTGCGGGGAGCGCAGGCCCCGGTAGCGCAGCTCCAGGTCGATCGCCATCTTCACCGAGTCCTGGACGCCGTAGCGGCACCAGGTCTGGCCGACGCAGGACTTCACCGTGCGCAGCGACTTGCCGTAGGCGTGGCCGGACTCGAAGCCGGCGTCCACCAGCCGGGCCCAGATCAGCGGCAGTTGCTCGACGCGGGCACCGAACATGTCGATCCGCTGACCGCCGGTGATCTTCGTGTAGAGGCCGAAGTCGCGGGCGATCTCTCCGATCACGATCAGCTTCTCCGGGGCGATCTCGCCGCCGGGGATGCGCGGCACGACCGAGTACGAGCCGTTCTTCTGCAGGTTGGCCAGGAAGTGGTCGTTGGTGTCCTGAAGGGCCGCCTGCTCGCCGTCCAGGACGTAGCCGCTCGCGCCGATCGTCGGGGCGAGTGAGGCGATGATCGAGCCGACGGCCGGCTTGCAGACCTCGCAGCCGTCACCGCCCCGGGCCTCCTCGCGGCCGTGCCGGTCCAGCAGGTCCTGGTAGGTGGTGATGCGCAGGGCGTGGACGATCTCGTAGAGCTCCTCGCGGGTCTGCCCGAAGCAGCCGCACAGGCCCTTGTCGACCTCGACGCCGCTCGCCTCCAGCTCGGCGTTGACGAGCTGGCCGAGGACCTTGACGCAGGAGCCGCAGCCGGTGCCGGCCTTGGTGCACTTCTTCACCTCGGGCACCGTCGTGCACTGGTGGTCGGTGACCGCGCCGCGGATCGTGCCCTTGGAGACGTTGTGGCAGGAGCAGACGATCGCCTCGTCCGGCAGCGCGGACGGGCCGAGCTGCACGGACTCCCCGGCCCCGGCGGGCAGCACCAGCGACTCGGGCGAGACCGGCGGGACCGAGCCGGTGAACGCCTTCAGCGTGCCGTAGGCCTCCGCGTCGCCGACCAGGATGCCGCCGAGCAGCGTGCCGTCCCGGCCGATGACCAGCTTCTTGTACAGGCCCGCGCGGGAGTCGGAGTAGACGACGTCCAGGCAGTCCTCGGCGGTGCCGTGCGCGTCACCGAAGGACGCCACGTCCACGCCGAGCAGCTTCAGCTTGGTGGACAGGTCGGCGCCGGTGAAGGACGCCTCGTCCGAGGCGATCGTGGCCGCCGCCGTCTCGGCCTGCTCGTAGCCCGGGGCCACCAGGCCGTACACCCGGCCGTCGGAGGCCAGCGCGCACTCGCCGATCGCGAAGACGTGCGGGTCGGCGACCGTACGGCACTGCTCGTCGACGGTGATGCCGCCGCGCTCCCCGACCGTCAGACCGCAGTCGCGGGCCAGCTGGTCGCGGGGGCGTACACCGGCGGAGAACACCACCATGTCGGCGGCGAGTTCGGAACCGTCGGAGAGCTTCATGCCGGTGACGGCACCCTCGGCGTCGACCAGGACCTCCTGCGTGCCCACGCCCGTGTGGACGCTCAGGCCCATCTCCTCGATGGTGCGCAGCAGCGCGGCACCGCCGCCGTCGTCCACCTGGACGGGCATCAGCCGGGGCGCGAACTCCACGATGTGCGAGGTGAGTCCGAGGCCCTTCAGCGCACCGGCGGCCTCCAGCCCGAGCAGACCGCCGCCGACCACGGCACCCACCTTGGCCTTCGACTTCGCGTACTCCTCGATCGCGAGGAGGTCCTCGATCGTGCGGTAGACGAAACAGCCCTCGGCGTCCTTGCCCGGGACCGGCGGGACGAAGGGGTAGGAGCCGGTGGCGAGGACCAGGGTGTCGTACGAGAAGACCTCACCGGACTTGGCGGTGACCTCGCGGGCCTCGCGGTCGACGGAGACCGCCGGGTCGCCGACGCGCAGCTCGATGCCGTGCGTCGCGATGAACTCCATGTCCGTCATGGAGAGGTCCTCGGGGGTCTTCCCCGAGAAGTACGAGGTGAGGGCGACGCGGTCGTAGGCCGGGCGCGGCTCCTCGCAGAGCACGACCACGCGGTGCGTGGCGGTCAGGCCGCGCTCGGCGAGCGCCTCCAGGAAGCGCTGGCCGACCATGCCGTGTCCGACGAGCACGATCGTGGGGGTGGCCTCCGTGGCCTCCGGGGTGGCGGTCATCAGGAGCCTCCATCGTTGGTGAGCAGGTGGAGCAGCGGGCCGCCGTCGGAGGGGAGCGGCTCTGCTCCCTCCCAGGCGCGGGCGAGCGCGCCGACGGTGCCGAGTTCGCCGACGAGGACCCCGCCGACCAGGCGGTCGTCGCGGACGACGACCTTGCGGTAGGTGCCGCGGGTGGCGTCGGCGAGCTGGACGACGTCGTCGCCCGGGAGGGCCTCGGTCTCGCCGAACGCGGCGAGGTCGAAGGGGCTGTCGTGCCCGTTGAGCGTGAGCCGCGTCAGGGAACGCGTGCCGGTGTACCGGGCGGTGGGATCACCGGCCAGCAACTCGGCCAGCGCGTCGGCCTGTTCGAGCGCCGGAGTGGCGAGGCCGTACACCGTGCCGTGGTGCTGGACGCAGTCCCCGAGGGCGTGGATGTGCGGGTCGGAGGTGCGCAGCTCGTCGTCGACGACAATGCCCTTGCCCACCTCCAGGCCGGCCGCCTGCGCCAGACCCACCCTCGGGTGGACCCCGCAGGCCAGGACCACGAGGTCGGCGTCGAGGGCGTATCCGTCGGCCATCTCCACCGAGCGGACCGCGCCGCCGACGCAGCGCACGTCGCGGACGCGCAGATGGGTGTGCACCTCGACGCCGAGGTCGGTGAGGTGACGCCGGACCAGCTTCGAGGCGGCCGGGTCGAGCTGGCGCTCCATCAGCCGCTCGGACTGCTGGGCGAGTACGACCTGGGCGCCGCGCAGCGCGAGGGCGCGGGCGGCGGAGACTCCGAGGAGTCCGCCGCCGATCACGACCGCCTTCGTGCCCGGCCGGACGGCCTTGGACAGCCCCAGGCAGTCGTCCATGGTGCGGAACGCGTGCACGCCCTCGGGCAGTTGGTGGTTCTCGGTGAACAGGCCGCGCAGGGGCGGCAGCACGGGGTTGGATCCGGTGGCCAGGACGAGCGTGTCGTATGCGATCACCGAGCCGTCCGCGCACCGCACGGTCCGCGCCTCGCGGTCGATTCCGGTGACCCGGCCGCGGGTCAGTGCCGCGGGCGAGGGCAGGGCGATCACCTCGGGGCTGTACCGTCCGGCCAGCACCTCGGCGAGCAGCACCCGGTTGTAGGGCCGGTGTTCCTCCTCGCCGATCAGCAGCGCGGGCGTGCCGAGCTCACCGAGCCGCCGGGCGAGCCGTACGCCCGCGAGGCCGGTGCCGATCACCACCACACGCTCATTCGAGGTCATGTCCTTGAGCGTGCGGTGCCGGTGTTACCCGGCAGCATCACCTCTGTTTCCCGCGGGGAACGCTGCCCTCAGCGGGCGGGGGCGCCGGGTGTGAGGCTTCCTGAGGTGCGGGGACGGCCGGCTGTGAGGGGTTCCGCGGTGCGGGGGCGGCGGGCTGTGAGGGGTTCCGCGGAGCGGGGACGGCGGTCTGCGACGGTTCCTGCGACACGGCGAGGGCGGGCTGCGACGATCCCGCGACGCGGCGAGGGCGGGCTGTGACGGCTCCTGCGACGCGGCGAGGGCGGGCTGTGACGGGTCCTGCGACGCGGCGAGGGCGGGCTGTGACGGGTCCTGCGACGCGGCGAGGGCGGGCTGTGACGGGTCCTGCGACGCGGCGAGGGCGGGCTGTGACGGATCCCGCAGCGGGGCGACGGCGGGCTGTGAGGGGCGTCGCAGAGGCGGCGTACCGGCCTCGCATAGGGTCGCGATCATGCCCGACATATCGCTGACCATGATCGTCCTGCTCTGCGTCGCGGCCCTCGCCGCCGGCTGGATCGACGCCGTGGTCGGCGGGGGCGGCCTCCTGCTGCTGCCCGTGCTGCTGCTCGGGCTGCCGGCGAACACCCCCGCCGCGCACGCGCTCGGCACCAACAAGGCCGTCGCCATCGTCGGCACCACCGGCGCGGCCGTGACGTACGCCCGCAAGGCTCCCGTGGACGTCCGCACCGCCGTCCGCATCGGGCTGGCCGCCCTCGCCGGATCCTCGGCCGGGGCGTTCTTCGCGGCGGGGATGAGCACCGACGTCCTCAAGCCGGTGATCATGGTGGTGCTGCTGGGGGTCGCCGCCTTCGTGATCCTGCGGCCCGCCTTCGGCACGGCCCCCGCGACCGGCCCGGCCACCCCTCGCCGGATCCTCGCGGCCATCGGCCTGGCCGGACTCGGGATCGGTTTCTACGACGGACTCATCGGCCCCGGCACCGGCACCTTCCTGGTCCTCGCGCTCACCGCGATCCTCCACCTCGACCTCGTCACGGCCTCGGCCACCGCCAAGATCGTCAACTGCTGCACCAACGCGGGCGCCCTCGCCACCTTCGCCTGGCAGGGAGCGGTCCTGTGGCAGCTGGCCGCCCTGATGGCCGTCTTCAACCTGGCGGGCGGCACCCTCGGCGCCCACACCGCCCTCAAGCAGGGCAGCGGCTTCGTCCGCGTCGTGCTGCTGACGGTCGTCTTCGCCCTGGTGGGGAACCTGGCGTACGAACAGTGGCTGGCCTAGCGCCCCCGCACGTCCAGCAACTCCACCGTCCCCGCGCCGTCCTCGTCCCCGTGCCCCAGGGCGAGCCACCGCTCCATGAGCTCCGTGTACGGCGTCAGCAACTCCGGGCTGACCCGCTGCTCCTCGGCCGTGCGCAGCAGGGTGGCGTTGCCGGCGACCTGCATCGCGAGGTTGGAGACGACGCCACGGGTGTAGTCGCCGCTCTGCAGCTGGTCCGCGCTCTGGTGCACGGCCGGGGCCATCGCGGTCAGCCAGTCCGCGAGGAGCGGCGCGAAGTCCTTCGGCGCGATGTCCTCCGGGCGGATCAGCGCGAAGGCGTGGGTGATGCCCGCGAACATGCCGCTCATCGCGCTCAGCAGCGCCACGTCGTGCAGCGCCGCGAAGCCCGGGTCGGCCCCGACGAAGCGGGTGCCGGCCGGGACGCCGAGGGTGTCGCGGTGCTCCTCGAACAGCTCGGGGGAGCCGCTGTAGAAGACGTAGCCGTCGGAGTCCGGGGCGCCGATCATCGGCGGGACGGCCATGATCCCGGCGTCCAGGAAGCGCGCGCCGCGCGCCTTTGCCCAGGCGGCCCGCGCCCGTCCCTCGGCCGGGGTGCCGGTGGTGAGGTTCACCAGGTCCCGTCCGGCGAGATCGGCCCCGTCGAGGGCCTCGCCCACGGAGGTGTCGTCCAGGAGGCAGACGATCACCAGGCGGTTCGCCGCCACGGCGTCGGCGGCGCTCGCGGCGACCGTGGCGCCCTCGGCGGCGAGGGGCTCGGTCCGGGCGGCGGTGCGGTTCCAGACGGTCACCTCGTGTCCGGCGGCCATCCAGACGCGGGCGAGGGCGGTGCCCATGGCGCCGGTGCCGAGAAGGGTGAGAGGGGTTCGAGGAGCAGGAGGGGTGAGGGGAGTACGGGGAGCAACCGCGTTGTCTGTCATGGCGTTTAGGCTCGTCACGGGGAAGCGCCTGCTCAAGTACGTACTTGGAAGTGGGTGGTTACCCCGGGGGAAGGGTGCAGGCAGCGGAAGGGGAGGGACGGGGCATGGGGACGACCGGGCGGCGGCCGGGGGCGTACGTGTGCGGGATCGACGCGGCGATGGACGTGATCGGCGGCAAGTGGAAGGTGCTGATCCTCTGGGCGCTGAACGAGCGGCCGTGCCGCTTCGGGGAACTGCGCCGCGAACTGCCGGGTGTCACCGAGAAGGTGCTCGCCTCGCACCTGCGGGAGATGGAGGCCGACGGCCTGGTGCACCGGGAGGCCTACGACGAGGTGCCGCCGCGGGTGGAGTACTCGCTGACGCCCCGGGGCGTGTCCCTGAACGAGGCGCTGGAGCCGCTGGGGGCCTGGGGGCGGGCCCATGTCCTGGGCGTGTCACCGGCTGCCGGTCAGGTGCGCGAAGACGACGACGTTCCCCTGGTACCCGGTGCCGCGTGAGTACCCGCCGCCGCAGGTGATGACCCGCAGTTCGGGGCGGCGGGCGGCGCCGTAGACCTTCTCGTCGGGGAAGTCCTTCGCGGCGTACACCTCGACGGCGTCCACGGTGAACACCGCGACGCCGCCGTCCCGCCGGTCCACCTCGATGGTGCTGCCCCGGGCCAGGGCGCCGAGGTCGTAGAAGACGGCGGGGCCGTCGGCGTTGTCGACGTGGCCGGCGACGATCGCCGTGCCCGGCTCACCGGGGGTGGTGCCGGCCTCGTACCAGCCGGCCAGGTTCTCGTCCGCCGCGGGCGGTACGTCGAGGCTGCCGGTCTTCGTCAGGCCGAGCCCGGTCAGCGGGGCGTTCACCCGGATCGCCGGGATGCGGATGCGGTCGGGCGGCGCGGGCGGCAGCGCGGGCACGGCGGGCCGCTCGCCGGCCCGGCCGTCCAGCCCGGCCCGGGCCTGCGCGGCGGAGGGCTGCGGCGGGGCGTGCGCCCCGGAACCGTCGCGCAGCAGCCACACCCCCGAGCACAGGGCGAACACCGTGACGGCCGCCATGGCCGCGTTAGCGGGATCGCGGAGGCCGCTGCCGAACCTGGGGAACCTGCGCACACCCACCCCTTTCTGAGCTTCGGCCCCGTACCCCCCTCCGGGCCGCGAGGGGCGTCGGACCCGGAGGGGGAGGGGACATGCGGTACCGGCGACGGACAGCGGAGGGTGTCCGTCAGATCCTGTCGCCTCTCGCCCGGCGATGCAGGAGCCAGGTACCGCCCGCGGCGGCGACGGCGAGGGCCGCCACACCGGCCGCGGTCTGCACGGGGTCGGGGCCCAGTGCGCCGCCGACCCCCGTCTTCACGCTCCCCCGTGGATGCACCTGCCCGCGCATCGACGTCAGCGTGACCACCAGGTCCCCGGTGGTCCGCCGGCCGCTGCCGCCGCAGGTGGCGGTGATCTCGTACGTCCCCGGCTGCGCGCTCGGCGGCACCCTGAACCGCCCGGTCGCGTCCTGCCCGTGCGCGTCCGGCGCCAGGCTGAAGGAACCGGCCCCGACCGCGCTGGCGTCACCCGTCGCCGAGCCGCCGTCGCCGCAGGCCGCCGTGCGCACCGTGACCTGACCGCCGGGCACGACCGAGGCGGGGGACACCTCCAGGCCACCGGCGGACGCGCCGTACGCGGGGGCGGCGGCGAGAGCCGTGGCGGCGACGGCGAGCGCGATGCCGGTCAGCGGCCGGGCGGTACGTCGCATCGGTGCTCCCCCTTCGAGCGGGTCGGTCGTGCGCCTGCCCTTCGAGGTAACGGGCAGCGGGACCGCCGCGCTTGCTGAGGGGGCGTCAGAAGTGGGGTGAATGGGTGTCAGGGGGAGGTGAACCGGTGGCTTCTCGCGGTCGTTTCGGCAGGTCACGGACGTTCGGCGGGCGGGGTGCGGAAATGCGCGGGGTGCGCGTGTGAACGGGTGACTCGGGTTCACGGATCGCCGCTTGACCTCAAGGATGGTTGAGGTACAAGGCTGTGTCGCATGAACCCAACCACCACCGAACCGCCCGCCCGTCAGCAGACCGCGACGGACCCGGCTGCCCGTCAGCAGGCCTCGACCGACCCCCTCCGCCTGACCCTCGTCGTGGGCAGCAACCGGCACGGACGCTTCGGCCCCGTCGTCGCGGACTGGCTCCTCGACCGCATCCGGGACCGTGACGACGTGGTCGCCGAGGTCGTGGACGTCGCCGAGACCGCCCTGCCCATGTCCCTCGAGCCGACCCCGGAGGCGACCGCCGCGCTCTCCGGCATCACCCCGAAGCTGGCCCGCGCGGACGCCTTCGTGGTGCTCACCCCCGAGTACAACCACTCCTTCCCGGCGGGCCTGAAGAACCTCGTCGACTGGCACTTCACCGAATGGCAGGCCAAGCCCGTCGGCCTGGTCTCCTACGGCGGTCTGTCCGGCGGCCTGCGCGCGGTGGAGCACCTGCGTCAGGTCTTCGCGGAGCTCCATGCCGTGACGGTCCGCGACACCGTCTCCTTCCACAACGCCGGTGCCTCGTTCGACGACCGGGGCGCCCTGCGCGACCCGTCCGGCCCGGACGCGGCGGCGAAGACCATGCTGGACCAACTGGTGTGGTGGGGGCGTGCGTTGCGGGAGGCCCGGGTGAATCGGCCGTACGGGGGCTGAACCCGCTTCAGCACCCCTCCCGCACCTCGCCCCTCACACCCGCGCCCGCCAGTCCCCGCCCGCGATCGCCCGCCCCCGGGCCCGCAGCCGCGCGGCGACGGCGGGCGCGGCCAGGTACACCCAGGCCGGCACGGCCGCCCCGTCGGCCTCCCGTACGACCTGCCGCTCGACGCGCACGTACAGGCTGCGCGGATCCCCCGGCACGTACTCCTCCAGCCGGTCCAGCTCGGCGAGCAGCCCCTCGTACGCCTCCGGCAGCGCGGTGACCAGTTCCCCGCCGACCACGCCGCCGCCCGGCTCCTCGACCGCGTACGGATAGCCCGGCCCCTCGTACAGCACCGCGTCCGCGAGCCTGCCCGACTCCTCGGAACGGGTGCGGCCGCGCAGGAAGAGGTCGTGGTTGACCTCCCCGGGGCGGAGGGTGCCGTAGACGAAGAAAGGGAGGGTCACAGGAACGATTCTGCACCCTCACGCACCTCCACAGCGGGGCTATGGACATGCCATGTCCGCGCCGCCTTAACTCGCGGTCAACATCAACGCCGCCCCCGGTCGACCCCACGCGACCGGGTGCGCCCGTATGAGGAGACCGATGAGTCGGATACGTCATGTCCGCGGTTCCCGTCTCGCCCTCGCCGGTGTGGCCGTCACCGGCACCACCGCCCTGCTGGCCGCTGTTCTCTCCCCGGCCGCCGGCGCGGCGGACCGGCCGACCAGGTCGGCCGCGATCGAGGACGCGGAGGCGGTGCTCGCGGACCGGGCCGGAGCCCTGGGCCTCACCTCGGCCCAGGAGACGAAGGTCCGGGACGTCGTCGTCGACGATGACGGCACCCGGCACGTCCGCTACGACCGCACCTACCACCGGCTCCCGGTCCTCGGCGGGGACTTCGTCCTCCACCTGAACCCGGACGGCACGTACCGCGGCACGAGCCGTGCCACGAAGTCCGCGCTCTCCCTGGCGAGCGTCACCCCGAAGGTGACCGCCCCCAAGGCCGCCGACCTCGCGGCGAACCTGCTGCGCGCGGCCCACCTCGGCGAGACCCTGAAGAGGCTGACCGCCAAGCCGCGGCTGGTCGTCGACGCCCTGCACGGCGCTCCGAAGCTGGCCTGGCAGACCGACGCGGTGGCCCACGACGAGATCGGCAACCCCGTCGGACGCACGGTCCTGACCGACGCGACGACCGGCGACCGAATAGACGCCTGGGACACCATGGAGTCGGCCTCGGGCGACGGCAAGTCCCTCTACGGCGGCTCTGTCCCGCTGGAGACGACGGCGTCCGGCTCGTCGTACCAGCTCAAGGACGCGACGCGCGGCGGCACGTACACCGGCGACGCCGAGAACAAGACGGACAAGTGCCTGCTGACCGTCTGCCTGACCCGCGCCCCCGCGACGCTCTTCACGGACGCCGACAACCAGTGGGGGACGGGCGCGACGGCCGACCGGTCCACGGTGGCGGTGGACGCCCAGTACGGCACGGACGTCACCTGGGACTACTACAAGAAGGTCCACGGCCGTAACGGCATCGCCGGCGACGGCAAGGGCTCCTTCAACCGCGTCCACTACGGCAAGGCCTACAACAACGCCTTCTGGGACGACAACTGCTTCTGCATGACGTACGGCGACGGCGACGGCAAGCTGATGGGCCCGCTGGTCTCACTGGACGTCGCCGGGCACGAGATGTCCCACGGCGTGACGTCGAAGACGGCGGCGCTGACCTACTCGGGCGAGTCCGGCGGCCTGAACGAGGCCACGTCGGACATCTTCGGCACGCTGGTGGAGTTCCACGCGGCCGACGCCGAGGACCGGGGCGACTGGCTCATCGGCGAGAAGGTCGTCCGCTCCGGCCTCGGCCGCGAGGCCCTGCGCTTCATGGACAAGCCGTCCAAGGACGGCAAGTCGGCGGACTGCTGGAAGGCGAAGCTCGGCGACCTCGACGTGCACTACTCCTCCGGCGTCGGCAACCACTTCGCCTACCTGCTCGCGGAGGGCAGCGGCAAGAAGTCCCTGGGCGGCGTCGCCCACAACTCCCCGACCTGCGACGGCTCCACGGTGACCGGCATCGGCCGGGCCAAGCTGGGCAAGATCTGGTACCGCGCGCTGACGGTCTACATGACGTCCTCGACGACCTACGCGGACGCGCGCACGGCGACCCTGAGCGCGGCGAAGGACCTCTACGGCGGCGACAGCGCCGAGCAGAAGGCGGTCGCGGCGGCCTGGAAGGCCGTCGCCGTGAGCTGATCCCCGGTGTCTGTCGCCCTACCCCTCGACGGTCTCCAGCCGCACCGCGCACGCCTTGAACTCCGGCATCCGGGAGGTCGGGTCGAGCGCGGGGTTGGTGAGGGTGTTGGCGCGGCCCTCGCCCGGCCAGTGGAAGGGCATGAAGACGGTGTCGGGCCGGATGGCGTCCGTGATCCTCGCGGGGGCCACGGCCCGGCCCCGCCGTGACACGACGGCCACCGGGTCGCCCTCGGCCGCCCCCAGCCGGGCGGCCAGCCTCGGGTGCAGCTCCACGAAGGGCCCGGGCGCGGCGGCGTTCAGCTCCGCGACCCGCCGGGTCTGCGCCCCGGACTGGTACTGCGCCACGACCCGCCCGGTGGTCAGCAGCACCGGGTACTCGTCGTCCGGTTCCTCGGCGATCGCGCGGTGCGAGACGGGGACGAAGCGGGCGCGGCCGTCGGGCGTGGCGAAACGGTCGAGAAACAGGCGGGGCGTGCCGGGGTGGATCCGTACCGGTCCGTCGGTCGTGACCGCCGGGCGGCCCGGCGCGCGCCCTTGCGCGCAGGGGCCACCCGCCGCGTCGTCGGACCCGGCCGTCTCTCCCGGCGCGGGCCGCGCGGGCAGGCCGGGCGCCGGGACCCCTGACCCCGTCGTCACGGGGGAACGGCCCCCCGGAGCCTCCGCCCCTTCCGCCCCTTCCGCCTCTTCCGCCGGACAGGGCCAGAACACCCCGTCCTCCTCCGCCAGCCTCCGGTATGTGATCCCCGAGTAGTCCGCAGCCCCGCCCGCCGACGCCCGGCGCAGCTCCTCGAAGACCTCCTCCGGGTCCGTCGGGAAGCCCTTCTCCACGCCCAGGCGGGCGGCCAGTTCGTGCAGCACCTCCAGGTCGCTGCGGATGCCGTCCGGCGGGGTGACCGCCCGGCGCCGCAGCAGCACCCTGCCCTCCAGGTTCGTCGTCGTGCCCGTCTCCTCGGCCCACTGGGTGACCGGCAGGACCACGTCCGCGAGCGCCGCGGTCTCCGACAGCACCACGTCGCAGACCGCCAGGAAGTCCAGCGACCTGATGCGCTCCTCGACGTGCGCGGCACGCGGCGCCGACACCACCGGGTTGGACGCCATCAGCAGCAGCGACCTGATGTCGCTGCCCAGCGCGTCCAGCAGCTCGTAGGCACTGCGCCCCGGCCCGGGCAGGCTGTCCGGGTCGACTCCCCACACCTCGGCGACATGCGCCCGCGCGGCCGGGTCGTCGAGCTTGCGGTAACCCGGCAACTGGTCGGCCTTCTGCCCGTGTTCCCGCCCGCCCTGCCCGTTGCCCTGCCCGGTCAGACAGCCGTACCCGGACAGCGGGCGGCCCGCCCGGCCGGTCGCCAGGCACAGGTTGATCCACGCGCCCACCGTGTCCGTGCCCTTGGACTGCTGCTCGGGCCCGCGCGCGGTGAGCACCATCGCCGACTCCGGCTCGCAGAACAGCCTTACGGTCTCCCGCAGTTGAGGAACGGACACCCCCGTGATCCGCTCCACGTACTCCGGCCAGTGCGCCATCGCCGCGGCCCGGGCGTCCTCCCAGCCGGCCGTGCGCTCCCGGACGTACTCCTCGTCCACCCGGCCCTCGGCGATCACCAGGTGCAGCAGGCCCAGGGCGAGGGCCAGGTCCGTGCCCGGCCGGGGCGCCAGGTGCAGGTCCGCCTGCTCGGCGGTCTTCGTGCGGCGCGGGTCGATGACGATCAGCGTGCCGCCGTTCTCCCGCAGCTCGGTGAAGAACCGCAGCGACGGCGGCATGGTCTCCGCGAGGTTCGACCCGACGAGGATCACGCAGCCGGACTTCGGGATGTCCTCCAGCGGGAACGGCAGCCCCCGGTCGAGACCGAACGCCTTGATGCCGGCGGCCGCCGCCGACGACATGCAGAAGCGGCCGTTGTAGTCGATCTGGGACGTGCCGAGCACGACCCGCGCGAACTTGCCGAGCGTGTACGCCTTCTCGTTCGTCAGCCCGCCCCCGCCGAACACCCCGAGCGCGTCCGGCCCGTACTCCGCGCGCGTGCGTCCCAGCCCCGCCGCGATCCGGTCCAGCGCCTCGTCCCAGGAGGCGGGCATCAGCGTGCCGCCCTCGTCCCGCACCAGCGGGGAGGTCAGCCGCACGCCGGGCGCGAGCACCGCCGCGGCCGTCCGGCCCTTGCCGCACAGAGCACCCCGGTTCACGGGGAAGTCCGCGCGCTCGCTCACCTCGACGGTCCCGTCCGGCGCGGGCGTCAGGTTCATCCCGCACTGCAGGGCGCAGTACGGGCAGTGCGTGGGCGTCACGGTGCTCTGCATACCGTTCAGCGTGCGTCGGCCGTGTTACGCCCGGGACGGTTCCCTGTTACGCGGCCGGGACGGCAACCTCCCCGCCGCCGGCCCACCCGCGTGAGGCAGGAGCCCGCCGCCCTGGTCAGGCACAGGCCCGCCCTCCTTCAGGTTGCCGCCGACCGGCACGGACGTTGCCTGTGGGACAAGAAGCGCCACATGTGGCTCATTGCGTTCCTTTCTTGGCCGATCCGGCCTCGTTGAGAGTTGAATCAGCCGCACTACGCTCTCGCTACGCGCAGCGCTCGCACGACTCCGCACGGCGTTCGACCCGGGCATGCCCGCCACTCACGGCTGCATCCACCCGCGGCATTGCCGCGGGTGGCAATCCGACCTCGAAACAGCCAGGAGGCCACCCGATCATGCCTCTGCGCCACTTGACCCCCCACGACCAGCAGCTCTTCCGGCAGTACGGCCGAGGCCCCACCGTCCCCGTCCCCGACCCGCTCCTGCACCACGCCGTCGCCCGGCACGCCCTGGTCACCCCGCACGCCGTCGCCGCCGAACACCGGGGCGCCCGCATCACCTACGGCGAACTCGACCGGTACGCCGGTGCCCTCGCCGACCGCCTGGTCCGCGAGGGCGTACGCCCCGGCGACCACGTCGCCCTGTTCGTCCGCCGCTCGATCCCGATGCTGGTCGGCCTGCTCGGCATCCTGAAGGCCGGCGCCGCGTACGTCCCGCAGGACATCGGCCTCGCACCCCCGGCCCAGCTCACCCACGTCATCCGCACCGCCCGCACCCGGGTCGTCCTCACGGTCGCCGAGCACGCCCACCGCGTGCCCCTGCCGGACGGCCATCTGCTGCTCCCGCTCGACGAGCCGCTGCCGTACGCCCCGGCCCCGCGCGTCCGCGTCACCGGCGACGACGGCGCCTACGTCCTGTTCACCTCCGGCACCACCGGCCGCCCCAACGGCGTGAAGGTCACCCACCGCAACGTCGCCAACCTCCTGCTCACCGCCCCGGGCGGCCTCGGCGTCCGCCCCGGCGACCGCGTCGCCCAGCTCCTCAACATCGCCTTCGACATGGCCGCCTGGGAGATCCTCGGCTGCCTCGTCCAGGGCGGCACGCTCGTCATCCGGGGCAAGGACCTCGCCGCGGCGGCCCGCACCGCCGACGTGCTGATCGCGACCCCGACCGTGCTGTCCGGCCTCGACCCGGCCGCCTGCCCGCGGGTGCGCACGGTCGCCGTCGCGGGGGAGCCCTGCCCGCGCCCGCTGGCCGACCGGTGGGCCCGGCAGGCCGCCTTCTTCAACTGCTGCGGCCCCACGGAGACGACGATCGTCAACACGATGAGCCGCCACGACCCGTCCGCCCCGCTGCTCACCATCGGCCGCCCCACCCCCAACAACACGGTCTACGTCCTCGACGCCGACCGCCGTCCCCTGCCGATCGGCGAGGTGGGCGAGATGTGGGCCGGCGGCGCCTGCGTCTCCGCCGGCTACCTCGGCGACGACGCCCTCAACGCCGAGCGCTACGCCCCCGACCCGTTCCTCGGCGGCGGCCGGCGCATGTTCCGCACCCGCGACCTCGGCCGCTGGACCCCCGGGGGCGAACTGGAGCACCTGGGCCGCACCGACGACCAGGTCAAGGTGCGCGGCTTCCGCGTCGAGCTGGACTCCGTCTCCTCCGTCCTGGAGTCGGCCGCCGGCTGCACCCGCGCCGTCACCCTGAAACGTGACGCCCGCACCCTGGTCTCCTTCGTCTGCCCGGCGGACGTCGACCCGGACGCGGCCCGCCGCGCGGTCGCGGACGCCCTGCCCTACTACTGCGTCCCCGAGCAGGTCCTGCCGCTGGCCCTGCTCCCCGAGACCGACCGCGGCAAGGTCGACAAACAGGCGCTGCTGCACATGATCGAGGAGCGCGTGGCGGTGGCCCGATGACCACGTCCCCGCCCCGGAACCAGCAGGCCACCGGCGGACTCCCGCCGCTCCTGTCCGGCCCGCGCCGCCTGCTCAAACACCCCCGCCTGATGCACTACAACCGGCTGGCGGCCCTGGTCCTGCTGGCCAACGCGGTCTTCGCGGCGACCGCCTGGCCGCTGACCGCGCCCACCCTCGGGCACGCCGCCCTCGCCAACCTCGCCCTCGCCGTCGTCGTACGCCAGCAGTACGTCGTCAACCTGCTGTTCCGCCTGGCGACCTCGGCGCCGACCAGCTGGCCGCTGCGGGTCCGCTGGACGCTCGGCAAGGTGTACCACTTCGGCGGACTGCACGTCGGCGGAGCGCTGGCCGGCACGGCCTGGTTCCTGGCGCTGACGATCACGACACCCAGCGGTCCCCTCCGGGCCGTCGGCTGGACCCTGATCGCCCTCCTCGCCCTGATCATCGCCACCGCCCTGCCGCCCTTCCGCTCCCGCCGGCACGACCACTTCGAGAAGATCCACCGCTTCGGCGGCTGGACGGCCCTGGCCCTGTTCTGGACGCACACGCTGCTGGCGTCGCCGGGCCCCTGGGAGGTCGGCACACTCGCGGTGGTCACCTTCAGCGTCGCCCTGCCCTGGCTGCGGCTGCGCAAGGTGGACGTCCGCCTCGAACGCCCCTCCTCCCACGTCGTCCTGGCCCGCTTCGACCACGGCGAGACCCCCTTCGCGGGCTCGTCCACCGCGATCAGCCGCAGCCCGCTGAAGGAATGGCACTCCTTCGCCAACGTCCCCGCCCCCGGCGAGTCCGGCTTCCGGCTCACGATCTCCCGGGCCGGCGACTGGACCGGCTCCTTCATCGACGACCTGCCCCGGCAGGTGTGGGTCAAGGGCATCACCACGGCCGGCGTCGCCAACATCGAGGTCCTGTTCACCAAGGTGGTCTACGTCGCCACCGGCAGCGGCATCGGCCCCTGCCTGCCCCACCTGCTCGC
Source organism: Streptomyces massasporeus (assembly GCF_014648995.1). Lineage (GTDB taxonomy): Bacteria > Actinomycetota > Actinomycetes > Streptomycetales > Streptomycetaceae > Streptomyces > Streptomyces massasporeus. Next base: position 712,708 of record NZ_BMSE01000002.1, read on the forward strand.
CGCCCAGGTGCCCTCCCGGCTCGTCTGGGCGACCCGCGACCCCCGCACGACCTACGGCGACGCCCTGGTCGACGAGATCCTCGCCGTCCAGCCACACGCCCTGATCTGGGACACCTCCCGGCACGGCAAGCCCGACATGGTGCGCCTCGCCCACGAGGCCTGCCGGGACTTCGGCGCCGAGGCGGTCATCTGCATCTCCAACAAGAAGCTGACCTGGCAGGTGGTCCACGGCCTGGAGCGGCGGGGCATCCCGGCGTACGGCGCGATCTGGGACTCGTAGAAGGGGATACCGATGAACAACCTGAAACTGGAACGGGACGGCCGGGTGGCGACCGTACGTCTGCACCGCCCGCACGTACGCAACGCGCTCAGCTCGGCGCTGCTGTCCGAACTCCTCGACACTCTCCGCCCGTTGGACGCGGACCCCGAGGTCGGCTGCTTCGTCGTCACCGGCTCGGACACGGTCTTCGCGGCGGGTGCCGACATCAAGGAGATGGCGGGGAAGTCGGCCGTCGACATGGCGGCCGAGGACTACTTCGCCGCCTGGGAGGAGTTCGCGGACCTCCGCACCCCGAAGATCGCGGCCGTCAACGGCCCTGCCCTGGGCGGGGGTTGCGAGCTGGCGATGATGTGCGACCTGATCGTCGCGGGGGAGTCGGCGGTCTTCGGCCAGCCCGAGATCAAGCTCGGCGTGATCCCCGGCATCGGCGGCACCCAGCGGCTGACCCGGCTCGTCGGCCGGGCCACGGCCATGGACCTGGTCCTCACCGGCCGCACCATGGACGCACGGGAGGCTGGGCGCTGCGGTCTCGTCTCCCGCGTGGTCCCGGACGACCGGGTCCTGCCCGAGGCCCTCGAAGCGGCGACGGCGATCGCCTCCTACGGCCGCGCGGCGGTCAGGGCGGCCCGCGAGTGCGTCGAGATGGCCCTGGAAACCGGCCTGCGCGACGGCATCCGCTTCGAACGCCGCGTCTTCCACGCCCTGTTCGCCACCGACGACCAGAAGGAGGGGATGACGGCGTTCCTGGAGAAGCGCCCCCCGCGCTTCCGCGGACGCTGACGGCGGCCCGGCTATCCGAGAGGGTCTTCGGCCGACGCCAAGGCCCTCTCCACTCCCGGCTCCCGCGGCCCGAGGAACCGCGGGTCCGGCCGGAACACCGCGTCCAGTGCGGCCTTCCCGGCGGCGAAGATCTCCCGGGTGCCCCCGTAGTACCAGGTCGCGTCGTGCACGGCGTCCACCCCGACCCCGTACGACGCGACCCCCGCCGCCTCGCACAGCGCCACCGCGCGCCGGATGTGGAAGCCCTGGCTGATGAGCACGGCCCGGTCCACCCCGAAGATCTTCTTCGCGCGCACGCACGAGTCCCAGGTGTCGAACCCCGCGTAGTCGCTGACGATCCGCCCGTCGGGCACCCCGTGCCGGGTCAGGTACCCGCGCATCGCGTCCGGCTCGTCGTAGTCCTCGCGGCTGTTGTCCCCGGTGACGAGCACCACCTCCACCCGCCCTTCCCGGTACAGCTTCGCCGCCGCGTCCAGCCGGTGCGCGAGGTACGGCGAGGGCTCGCCCTCCCACAGCCCGGCACCGAACACCACGGCCACATCGGTACGCGGCACATCCGCCGTCGTACGCAGCCGGTCACCCGCCACGGTGTACATCCAGGTCGCCGGAAGCAGCGCGAGCACGCACCCGGCCATCACGGCCTGCACCAGCCGCCGCTGCCCCCGCCGGGTACGCGGCAGCCGGGGTCTGCGCAACGTCACACGACGCATCGGACGGTCCCTCCCCAGGTCGGCCCCTCGACAGTCAGGGACGCCCTCCGGGGCCGCCCGGTTCATCCGCGGCCGCGTGACCAGCTTCACTCCATTCACCGAAACCGCAGGTCACGACACCTCACACACCCCTGTCCCGGATCGTGAACCGCTGGAAAACACCCGTGACGCCCAGGCAACGGGAAGGCAACGCGCCGCCGCCACCATCGGTGCATGCCCCGTCAGCTGAGCCTCGTCCCGCCGCCCGCCCCGCGCCGCCCCGCCGCGCCCGCCCTCGTGGTCGTGGCGCACGGCAGCCGCGACCCCCGCGCGCTGAGCACCGTGAGCGCGCTCCTCGACCGGGTCCGGGCCCTGCGCCCCGACGTGCCGGTGCACCTGGGTCACATCGAACTCAACGCCCCCCTGCTCCCCGACACGCTCGCCGCCCTGGGCGACACGGAGGCGGTCCTCGTCCCCCTCCTCCTCAGCCGCGGCTACCACGTCAAACAGGACATCCCCGAGATGGCCGCCGCCTCCCGGGCCCGCACCCACCTGGCGGCCCCCCTCGGCCCCCACCCGCTCCTCGTCGACGCCCTCCAGGCCCGCCTGACGGAGGCCGGCTGGGGCGGGACACCCCCACGCACCAGCGCGGTGGTCCTCGCCGCCGCGGGCTCCCGCGACCCGGACGCGAAAACGGACACGGGCCGCACGGCCCACCTCCTCGCGGCCCGCCTCGGCGTTCCGGTCATCCCGGCCTACGCCTCCGCCGCGACCCCGACGGTCGACACAGCCGTCCGCACCCTCCTGGCGAGGGGCCGCCGCCACATCGCCCTCGCGTCCTACTTCACGGCCCCCGGCCGCTTCGCCACGGAGTGCACCCAGAAGGCCCCCTGGATAGCAGCGGCCCCCCTGGGCACCCACCCGAAGATGGCCCAGCTCCTCCTCCACCGCTACGACGAGGCTTTGGCAAACGCGGCCTCCAGGGAACTGGCCTCAGCCTGATATCGGGGGAGCGGGGCCATGCCCCCAGGGGCGCGGGGAACTGCGCGACCAGCCAAAAACCACCCGCACACGCCCCACAACAGAACCCGGCACACGCGTTGGCGCTTACTGTCGAGCCATGGACGGCACCGCACAACACCCCCCCGCCTACGACCCGACGTCAGTCGACCGCTGGGCCCCGGAACCCGACAAACGCCCCGGCCGCACAGCCTTCCAACGCGACAGGGCAAGGGTCCTCCACTCCGCCGCCCTCAGAAGACTCGCCGGCAAGACCCAAGTCGTGACACCCGGCACCATGGGCCCCGCCTGGGACGCCAGCCCCCGCACCCGCCTCACCCACTCCCTCGAATGCGCCCAGGTCGGCCGCGAACTGGGCGCGGCCCTCGGCTGCGATCCCGACCTCGTGGAAGCCGCCTGCCTCTCCCACGACCTCGGCCACCCACCCTTCGGCCACAACGGCGAACAGGCCCTCAACGAGTTCGCGGCGGACTGCGGCGGCTTCGAGGGCAACGCCCAGTCCCTCAGACTCCTCACCCGCATCGAGCCCAAACGGTTCACCCCGGACGGCTCCGTCGGCCTCAACCTCACCCGCGCCGCCCTCGACGCCGCCACCAAGTACCCCTGGCCCCGCGGCGCCCACCCCACCGACCCGGCGTCCCACAAGTTCGGCGTCTACGAGGACGACCGCCCGGTCTTCGACTGGCTCCGCAAGGACGCCCCCGGCACCCGCACCTGCTTCGAGGCGCAGGTCATGGACTGGTCCGACGACGTGGCCTACTCCGTGCACGACGTCGAGGACGGCCTGCACGCCGGCCACATCGACCCGAACTGCCTCCAGGCGGACCCCGAACGCCGGGACGTCTTCGAGGTCGCCCGCGGCCGGTACGTGCCCGCCGACACCGACCCCGCCGAGCTCGCCGAGGCCCTGGACCGGCTCCTGGCCCAGGAGTGGTGGCCGCACGGCTACGACGGCACCGCCGTCGCCCAGGCCCGCCTGAAGGACGCCACCAGCCAGCTCATCGGCCGCTTCTGCCTGGCCGCCGAGACCGCCACCCGCACCGCGTACGGGGCCGGGCGGCTCACCCGGTACGCCGCCGAGCTGGTCGTCCCGCGCGAGACCCGGATGGAGTGCGCCGTCCTCAAGGCCGTCGCCGACCTCTACGTCATACAGCGCGCCGAGCAGGAGCGGCTGCGCGCCGACCAGCGGATCGTCGTCGCCGAACTGGCCGAGGCGCTCACCGCCCGCGCCCCGGACGGCCTGGACCCGCAGTTCCGCGCCCTGTTCGACCGGGCGGCGGACGACAGGGCGCGCAAGCGGGTGATCGTCGACCAGATCGCCTCCCTCACCGACACGTCCGCCCGCTCGCTTCACGCCCGTCTGACGGGGCAGGGATGACACTGACGCGACGGGTGGGACGCGAGCACCCCCGAATGTGACCCTCCGTGGCCTGATCGGGTCACTCCCTCTTCCCGCATCACGCTCCGTGCGGGACGCTCGCAAGTGGCGACACCCTGACGAGGAGGCAACAAGTGGTCGACGCGGATCAGACATTCGTCATCGTCGGAGGCGGACTGGCCGGCGCGAAGGCGGCCGAGACGCTCCGCGCGGAGGGCTTCACCGGCCGCGTGATACTGATCTGTGACGAACGCGACCACCCCTACGAGCGCCCGCCCCTGTCCAAGGGCTACCTCCTCGGCAAGGAGGAACGCGACAGCGTCTTCGTGCACGAACCCGCCTGGTACGCGGCCCACGACATCGAGCTGCACCTCGGCCAGACCGTCGACGCGATCGACCGTACGGCGAAGACGGTCCGCTTCGGCGAGGACGGCACCCTCGTCCGCTACGACAAGCTGCTCCTGGCGACCGGCGCCGAGCCCCGCCGCCTGGACATCCCGGGCACGGACCTGGCCGGCGTGCACCACCTGCGCCGCCTCGCCCACGCCGAGCGCTTCAAACACGTCCTGACCAACCTCGGCCGGGACAACGGCCACCTCGTCATCGCCGGAGCCGGCTGGATCGGCCTGGAGGTCGCGGCGGCGGCCCGCGAGTACGGCGCGGAGGTCACGGTCGTCGAACACGGGCCGACCCCGCTGCACGGCGTGCTGGGCCCGGAGCTCGGCGGGCTCTTCGCCGACCTGCACCGCGAGCACGGGGTGCGTTTCCACTTCGGCAGGCGGCTGACGGAGATCGTCGGCCAGGACGGCATGGTCCTCGCGGCCCGTACGGACGACGGCGAGGAGCACCCGGCGCACGACGTGCTGGCGGCGATCGGCGCGGCCCCGCGCACCCACCTCGCGGAGGCGGCCGGCCTGGAGATCGCCGACCGGGCCCACGGCGGCGGCATCGTCGTCGACGAGCGGCTGCGCACCTCCGACCCGGACGTCTACGCGGCCGGCGACGTCGTCTCCTTCCCGCACCCCCTGTTCGGCACGCGGGTGCGCGTCGAGCACTGGGCCAACGCCCTCAACGGCGGACCGGCGGCCGCGCGCTCCATGCTGGGCCGCGAGGTGACGTACGACCGGGTGCCGTACTTCTTCTCCGACCAGTACGACCTGGGCATGGAGTACTCCGGCTGGGCGCCCGCGGGCGCTTACGACCAGGTGGTGATCCGCGGGGACGCCGGGAAGCGCGAGTTCATCGCGTTCTGGGTGAAGGACGGCCGGGTGCTGGCCGGGATGAACGTGAACGTATGGGACGTCACGGACAAGATCCAGCGCCTGGTCCGCTCCAAGGCGAGGGTGAACACGGAGTCGCTGGCGGACCCGCACGTCCCCCTGGAAAGCCTCGCACCGTAGCTGTCACACCACCCCCGTAGACTTCACGCGTGGCAGGACGGATCAACGACGAGGACGTGAAGGCGGTACGGGACGCGGTCCCGATCGACGCCGTGGTGTCCGAGTACCTCCAGCTGCGCAACGCGGGCGGCGGGAACCTCAAGGGTCTCTGTCCCTTCCACGACGAGAAGTCGCCGTCCTTCCAGGTCAGCCCGAGCAAAGGGTTCTTCCACTGCTTCGGCTGCCAGGAGGGCGGCGACACCATCACGTTCGTGATGAAGATCGACCACCTCACCTTCTCGGAGGCGGTCGAGCGCCTGGCCGGCCAGGCGGGCATCACCCTGCGCTACGAGGAGGGCGGCTACAACCCCTCCCACCAGCGCGGCGAGCGGATCCGCCTGGTCGAGGCCCACAAGATCGCCGCCGACTGGTACGTGGAGCAGCTCGCGACCAGCCCCGAGGCCGACACCGGCCGCCAGTTCCTCGCCGAGCGCGGCTTCGACCAGGCCGCCGCCCAGCACTTCTCCGTCGGCTACAGCCCCCAGGGCTGGGACCACCTCACGCGCTTCCTGCGCGGCAAGGGCTTCACCGACAAGGAGCTGGTCCTCTCCGGCCTCTCCCAGGAGGGCCGCCGCGGCCCCATCGACCGCTTCCGCGGCCGTCTGATGTGGCCCATCCGCGACATCGGCGGCGACGTCGTCGGCTTCGGCGCCCGCAAGCTCTACGAGGCGGACAACGGCCCGAAGTACCTGAACACGCCCGACACGGCGATCTACAAGAAGTCCCAGGTCCTCTACGGCATCGACCTGGCGAAGAAGGATATCGCCAAGGCGTCCCGCGCGGTCGTCGTCGAGGGCTACACGGACGTCATGGCCTGCCACCTCGCCGGAGTGACGACCGCGATCGCCACCTGCGGCACCGCCTTCGGTGGCGACCACATCAAGATCCTCCGCCGGCTGCTCATGGACAACGGCTCGGCCCGCGTCATCTTCACCTTCGACGGCGACGCCGCCGGCCAGAAGGCCGCCCTGCGCGCCTTCGAGGACGACCAGAAGTTCGCCGCCGAGACGTACATCGCCATCGCCCCGGACGGCATGGACCCCTGCGACCTGCGCCTCGCCAAGGGCGACGAGGCCGTCGCCGACCTCGTCGAACCCCGCACCCCGCTCTTCGAGTTCGCGCTGCGCCAGATCGTGAGCCGCTACGACCTCGACACCCCGGCGGGCCGCGCGTCCGCGCTGGACGAGGCCGCCCCGATCGTCGCCCGCATCAAGAACAGCGGCGCCCAGCACGAGGTCGCCGTCCAGCTCGCCGGCATGCTCGGCATCCTCGACACCCAGTTCGTGGTCAAGCGCGTGGCCCAGCTGGCCCGCTGGGCCCGCGACCGCGGCGGCAAGGGCCCCGCCCCGGAGCGGCACCACCAGGGGCAGCAGTACGCCGGCCCGCCCCAGAGTGCCGCCCCCCGCGGCCCGGCCCTCAACCTCCGCAACCCGGTCTTCGCCACCGAACGGGAGCTCCTCAAACTCGCCCTCCAGCGCCCCGAGTTGGTCTCCCCGGCCTTCGACGCGTACGGCGTGGACGAGTTCACCGCCCCGCCTTACGCCGCCGTCCGCCAGGCCATCCATGACGCGGGCGGCGCCGAACCGGGCGTCGCCGACCCCCAGGACTACCTGGTCAGGGTCCGCGAGGCCGCCCCCGACGACGCGGTCCGCGCGATGGTCACGGAGCTGGCCGTCGAGGCGATCATGCTGCACAAGGGCGTGAAGGGCGCCGACGAGGTCTACGCGGGCGCCCAGTTGGTGACGGTCCGCCGCCGGGCCGTCGAGCGCCGTATCCGCGACATCACGGGCCGGCTCACCCGCCTCGGCACCCACGGCGACCCGGCCGAGCTCGCCGCCGTACAGAACGAACTGTGGGTCCTCCAGCAGTACGACCAGACCCTCCGGGAGCACGGCGCCGCCGCGCTCTGAGGTCACCGCGCGGTCACGGACCGGAAGCAAAAAGTCATCGCACGCCCCTCGTGGCGACGATGTGTCTTACCCCACACTGGGTTCCGGTGCCTGAGTCCTCGGAGCGCGGCCGATCCGTCACCGACGGGTCCCAGACCCCCGCGGTTCCGCTCATCGCGTACGGGACGGAAAGCGGCGAGGCCGACTCCGCCCCCGAAGTACCGCTGCCGTACTCCTTGGCAGCGATCATCCTGGAGGTCGCCCCCGTGCAGACCCAGACCCTCACCCAGACCGACGCCGGTGCCGCGCCCGGCGCCGACGGCACCGCGCCGGACGCGGAGGCCGACGCCCTGTCCGCGGTCCCGGCGCAGAGCCGCGCCGTGCACCACCCCGAATCGGAACCGGAGCCGGACGAGCCGCCCGCCGAGGCCGTCGAGGCGGCCGAGCCCCCGGAGGTCGTCGTACCGACCCCGACCCGTACCGAGTCCGGCAGCCCCTCCTCGGACCTGTTCCGCCAGTACCTGCGGGAGATCGGCCGCATCCCCCTGCTGACCGCCGCCGAGGAGGTCGAACTCGCCCGCCGCGTCGAGGCCGGCCTGTTCGCGGAGGAGAAGCTGCGGCTCACCCCCGACCTGGACAGCCAGCTCGCGCTGGACCTGGACCGCCTCGTCGTCATGGGCCGCATGGCCAAGCGCCGCCTGATCGAGGCGAACCTGCGCCTGGTCGTCTCCGTCGCCAAACGCTACGTCGGCCGCGGCCTGACGATGCTCGACCTCGTCCAGGAGGGCAACCTCGGCCTGATCAGGGCCGTCGAGAAGTTCGACTACGCCCGCGGCTACAAGTTCTCCACGTACGCGACCTGGTGGATCCGGCAGGCGATGTCCCGCGCCCTGGCCGACCAGGCCCGCACGATAAGGGTCCCGGTCCATGTCGTGGAGCTCATCAACCGGGTCGTCCGCGTCCAGCGCCGCATGCTCCAGGAGCGCGGCTACGAGCCGACGCCCGAGGAGGTCGCGGCCCACCTGGAGCTGCCGCCGGAGCGGGTCAGCGAGGTCCTGCGCCTCGCCCAGGAGCCGGTGTCGCTGCACGCGCCCGTGGGCGAGGAGGACGACGTCGCCCTCGGTGACCTGATCGAGGACGGCGACGCGACGTCTCCGGTGGAGTCGGCGGCGTTCCTGCTGCTCAGGGAGCACCTGGAGGCGGTCCTGTCGACCCTGGGGGAGCGGGAGCGGAAGGTGGTCCAACTCCGCTACGGGCTGGCGGACGGCCGCCCCCGCACCCTGGAGGAGATAGGCCGCATCTTCGGCGTGACGCGGGAACGGATACGGCAGATCGAGTCCAAGACCCTCAACAAGCTGCGGGACCACGCCTTCGCGGATCAGCTGAGGGGCTATCTGGACTGATGCCGCCTGCGGGCCGGTGGGGGTTGTTCGCGCAGTTCCCCGCGCCCCTGAAAGGGCGTCAGCTGCACGTACCCAAGGGGCGCGGGGAACTGCGCGACCAACCACAACGGCCCCGCAGCCGCCCCACGACACCATGCGGCGCCCCCGAACGCGCATCAGTCCACCTCGGCCACCGCCTGCGCGAACTGCGCCTGGTACAGCCGCGCATACGCACCGCCCGCCGCGAGCAGCTCCTCGTGCGCACCCTGCTCCACGATCGACCCGTTCTCCATCACCAGGATCGCGTCCGCGTCCCGGATCGTCGACAACCGGTGGGCGATGACGAACGACGTGCGCCCGTGGGCGAGTTTCGCCATGGCCTTCTGAATGAGCACCTCGGTCCGCGTGTCGACCGAGCTCGTCGCCTCGTCCAGCACCAGGATCACCGGGTCGGACAGGAACGCCCGGGCGATGGTGATCAGCTGCTTCTCACCGGCACTGACCCCGGTGCCCTCGTCGTCGATCACCGTGTCGTACCCGTCCGGCAGCGTCCGGACGAACCGGTCCGCGTGCGCCGCCCGGGCCGCCTCCTCGATCTCCCCGCGGGTGACCTCCCGGGACGCGCCGTACGCGATGTTCTCCGCGATCGTGCCGCCGAACAGCCAGGTGTCCTGGAGCACCATGCCGATCCCGGCCCGCAGTTCGTCCCGGGACATCCGCGCGATGTCGACGCCGTCGAGGGTGATGCGCCCGCCGGTGACGTCGTAGAACCGCATCAGCAGGTTCACCAGGGTCGTCTTGCCGGCACCCGTGGGGCCGACGATGGCGACCGTGTGCCCCGGCTCGACCTTCAACGACAGGTCCTCGATGAGCGGCTTGTCGGGGTCGTAGCGGAACGACACGTGCTCCAGCGCCACCTGCCCGCGCAGCTCCTCGGGCCGCAGGCCCGGCACCGGGTCGGCGCCCTGTTCCTCCGCGTCGAGCAGCTCGAAGACCCGCTCCGCCGAGGCGACACCCGACTGCACCAGGTTCGCCATGGACGCGACCTGCGTCAGCGGCATCGAGAACTGCCGCGAGTACTGGATGAAGGCCTGCACATCGCCGATCGACAGGGTGCCGGAGGCCACTCGCAGTCCGCCGACCACCGCGACCAGCACGTAGTTGAGGTTCGACACGAACATCATCAGCGGCTGCATGACCCCGCTGTTGAACTGCGCCTTGAACCCCGCCTCGTACAGCGCGTCGTTCTGTTCGGCGAACTGCCGCGCCGACTCCTCCTGCCGTCCGAACACCTTCACCAGGGTGTGGCCCGTGTACATCTCCTCGATGTGCGCGTTCAGCTGGCCCGTCGAGCGCCACTGCTGCACGAAGTGCGGCTGCGACCGCTTGCCCACGCGCGTGGCCACGACGAACGACAGCGGCACGGTCACCAGCGCGACCAGCGCGAGGATCCAGGAGACCCAGAACATCATGGCGAGCACGCCGATGATGGTCAGCACCGAGTTGATGAGCTGCCCCATCGACTGCTGGAGGGTCTGACCGATGTTGTCGATGTCGTTGGTCGCCCGGGACAGCACCTCACCGCGCTGGCGCTTGTCGAAGTACGACAGCGGCAGCCGCGACAGCTTCGTCTGGACGTCCTCGCGCATCCGGAACATGGTCCGGTTCACGGCACGGTTCACCAGCCGCGTCGCCACCGCCATCAGCACCCCGGCCACCGCGAACACGCCCAGCGCCAGCAGCAGCACATGACCGACGGCCGTGAAGTCGATGCCCTCGCCCGGGGTGAAGTCGGTGCTGCGCAGCATGTCGGCGACGTCACCGTCCCCGCGCTGCCGCATCGAGTCGAGGACCTGTTCCTTGGTCGCCCCCTCCGGCATGCCGCGCCCGACGATGCCGGCGAAGACCAGGTCGGTCGCCTTGCCGAGGATCTTCGGCCCAACGACGCTGAGGCCGACGCTGAGCACCACGCACAGCAGCAGCACGTAGATGGTGATCCGCTCCGGCCGGAATTGCGCGACGAGCCGTTTGCCCGATCCCTTGAAGTCGAGCGAGCGAGAATCGGGGCCGCCCCCGGCCATCATCCGCCCCATGGGCCCCGCCATCAGGCAGCCTCCGCTTCCGTCAGCTGGGAGAGCACGATCTCCCGGTAGGTCTCGTTGTCCGCCATCAGCTCGTGGTGCCGGCCGGTGCCGACGACCCGGCCTTCGTCCAGGACGACGATCCGGTCGGCGTCCCGGATGGTCGCCACCCGCTGCGCGACGATCACCACGGTCGCCTCGGCGGTCTCCTGCCCCAGCGCGGCCCGCAGGGCGGCGTCCGTGGCGTAGTCGAGCGCGGAGAAGGAGTCGTCGAAGAGGTAGATCTCCGGCCGCTGCACCAGCGTCCGGGCGATCGCGAGCCGTTGGCGCTGACCACCGGAGACGTTCGTCCCGCCCTGCGCGATCGGCGAGTCGAGACCGCTCTCCAGCCGCTCCACGAAGTCCTTGGCCTGCGCCACCTCCAGCGCGTGCCACAGCTCCTCGTCGGTCGCGTCCGGATTGCCGTAGCGCAGATTGGTCGCCACCGTCCCCGCGAACAGGTACGGCTTCTGCGGCACCATCCCGACGGTCTTCGCGAGCAGCTTCGGCTCGATCTCCGCCACCTGGACACCGTCGACGAGCACCTGCCCCTCGGTCGCGTCGAACAGCCGCGGGACCAGCCCGAGCAGCGTGGACTTGCCGCTGCCGGTCGAGCCGATGACGGCGGTCGTCTCACCCGGCCTGGCGACCAGGTCCACGCCCCGCAGCACCGGCTCCTCGGCACCCGGATAGCGGAAGCCCGCCCCGCGGATCTCCAGATGCCCGTGCCGGCGCAGCTCCCGCACCGGCGCCGACGGAGGCACGACGCTGGAGGAGGTGTCCAGCACCTCCTGGATGCGCTCGGCGCACACCTCCGCGCGCGGCACCATCATGAACATGAAGGTGGCCATCATCACGGACATGACGATCTGCATCAGATAGGCCAGGAACGCCGTCAGGTCGCCGATCTGCATCCCGCCGCTGTCGATCCGGTGCGCGCCGAACCACACCACGGCGATCGACGACAGGTTCACCACCGTCATGACGATCGGGAACATCAGCGCGAGCAGGTTGCCGGTGCCCAGCGCGAAGTCGGTGAGATCGGTGTTGGCCTTCCGGAAGCGCTGCTGCTCGTACTCGTCCCGGACGAAGGCGCGGATCACACGGTTGCCGGTGATCTGCTCGCGCAGCACCTGGTTCACCGAGTCCAGCCGCTCCTGCATCGACCGGAACAGCGGGCGCAGCCGCCGCACGATCAGCGTCACACAGATGCCCAGCACCGGTACGACCGCCACCAGCACCCCGGACAGCGGCACATCGAGACCGAGCGCGAGCACGATGCCGCCCACGCACATGATCGGCGCCGACACCAGCAGCGTGAACGTCATCAGCGCCAGCATCTGCACCTGCTGGACGTCGTTCGTCGTCCGCGTGATCAGCGACGGCGCCCCGAAGTGACCGACCTCACGCGCGGAGAACGACTGCACCCGGTCGAACACGGACGCCCGCAGGTCCCGCCCCAGCGCCGAGGCCGTACGGGCGCCGTAGTACACGGCGCCGATGTTGCACACGACCTGGACCAGCGAGATGCCGATCATCAGACCGCCGTAGCCCAGGATGTAGCCGGTGTCGCCGTTCACGACGCCCTGGTCGATGATGTCGGCGTTCAGCGTGGGCAGGTAGAGCGTGGCGCAGGTCTGCAGGAACTGCAGCAGCACCAGGAGAGCGATGGGTCTCTTGTAGGGCCTGAGACAGGTCCGCAGAAGTCGTATGAGCACGCTGCTTCTCTCGGAGTGGACGACGGGGCGAGTGGTTGCCCCTGGCCCCTATCGTCGAACACTCCACCGGCGTTACCTCAAGCGAATTAACCCAACAGGCGGTCAAACCCGTCAGAGGGCCCCGGGGTGCGTCTGCTCCCGCACCGCCACGAACTGCTGCCGCACCGCCTGCCCCACGGCCAGCTCGTCCCCGGGCTCCAGCACCTGCGCCACCGCGCCCTGCCAGGCCGGCGGGTTGCGCACATCGAGCGTGCCCTGCGACGCCCCGAGCGCCCAGGCCGCCTGGCGGGCGGCGCCGATCGCCGCGTAGTCGGCGGGCTGCGGCACCACGACCTGCGTCCCGAACAGCGCGGGCGCGGCGGCCTGCACGGCGGGCAGTTCGGCGGCCGGCCCGAGCAGGAACACCCGCCGCACCTCCACACCCCGGCCGCGCAGCACGTCCAGCGCGTCCGCGAGCCCGCACAGCATCCCCTCGAACGCCGCCCGCGCCAGATGCTCCGCCTTCATCGACTCGCGCCTGAGCCCGGCGAGCGTCCCGGCGGTGTGCGGCAGGTTCGGCGTCCGCTCACCCTCCAGATAGGGCAGCAGCACCAGCCCGTGCGACCCGGGCGTCGACTTCATCGCGAGGTCGGACAGACTCTCCAGATCGGGCAGCCCGAGCAGCTCGGCGGCCCCGCGCAGCGTCCGTACGGCGTTCAGCGTCGTGACGACGGGCAGGTGCATGCCGGTCGCGTCCGCGAGCGCGGTGATCATCCCGGACCCGTCGACCAGCGCCTCGGGGTGCACGGCCATCACCGACCCGGACGCGCCCAGCGACACCACCGCGTCGCCGAGGCCGATGCCGAGACCGAACGCCGCCGCCATGGTCTCGCCGGTGCCCACGGAGATGAGCAGCCCCTCCGGCGTCGTACCTGCGGCGTCCGCCGGGCCGATCACCTCCGGCAGCATCACCTGGTGCCCGAGGGCCAGCTCCACGAGGTCGGGCCGGTAACCACCGGTCGCCGCCGACCAGTAACCGGTGCCGGACGCGCCGCCCCGGTCGGTGGTTCTCCTGACCGGCCGGCCCAGCAGCTGCCACACCAGCCAGTCGTGCGCCTGGAGGAGGATCGCGGTGCGCTGGGCGTTCTCCGGCTCGGTCCGGGCCAGCCAACGCAGCTTGGTGACCGGCTGAGCGGCCTGCGGCACACAGCCCACCGCCTGCGCCCACGCCTCGCGCCCGCCGAGCGCGTCGACCAGATCGGCCGCGGCCACCTGCGTGCGCTTGTCGCCGCCGACCATCGCCGGCCGCACGGTGTTGCCCTGCGCGTCCAGCGGCACGACGGCGTTCTGCTGCGCCGACACGCCGATCGCCTGCACGCCCTCCAGCAGCCCGCCGCCCGCGGCCTCGCCCAGGGAGAGCAGCCAGGCCTGCGGATCGACGTCCGACGGCCGGCCGCCGCCCTCGGGGCTCTCCACCGGATGCGGTGCATATCCCTGCCTGAGCACGGCTCCGGAGTCCGTGTCACAGACGACGATACGAGTGAAATCGGGTGAACTGTCCAACCCGGCGACTATCCCCATGGCCAAAATTCTGCCGTACCGCTGCGCCGGCCGGAGCCGTGGGCGCCGTGGGGGGTGTCGCCGGGTTTCGGGTGCGGGCTCGTCGTGGCTGGTCGCGCCCGCGCGGCGGAGCCGCACATCGATACAGCCCCGCGCCCCTTTTCAGGGGCTCGGGGCTGCTCGGCATCAGAGGATCACGTGTTGCTCGTGCCCCAGTCGTCCTCGCCGCCGTTGTGGGTGGCTCGGTCGCGGAGGTGACGGACGCGTTCCGCCACCGAGTCGGGGACGCGGTCGCCGACCTTGTCGCTCACCACGTGGTACGCCTTGCCCGCGAACTCGCGGCCCTGGTGGGCCGCCGTCTCCGCGGTGTTGCGGACGGCGGGGTTCTGAGCGAACTGCCGGGCTGATTTCTTGAGCTGCTCGTAGCGCTCGCGTCCGGCCCTCGTGCCCAGCACGTAACCCAGGACGACTCCGGCGACGAACGTGAGCCGGTAACGCATGGCGGCCACCCTTTCCTTGCGTAGGTCTCCGGTGCGGCGTCGGTGCCGGGGAGTACCGATTGGCGGAGCACCCCCCTGCTTGCGCTAATGTATGTGTCGCAGCGAACGAGCGCCCCCTGGCGGATACCCAGGTGGGTACGTTCGATGCAAACGAGACCTTCCTCGGTAGCTCAATTGGCAGAGCAGCCGGCTGTTAACCGGCAGGTTACTGGTTCGAGTCCAGTCCGGGGAGCTCGGTCCTCCGTAGCTCAATTGGCAGAGCAGCCGGCTGTTAACCGGCAGGTTACTGGTTCGAGTCCAGTCGGGGGAGCAGGTTGAAAAAGGACCCCTCTCAGGGGTCCTTTTTCATGTCCGTCTCCCTGGTCCGGGAACCGCGCGGCACCCGGCGCAGTCCTCAAGGTCACGCAGGCCGTGCGAAGCCGCCCAGCCGAAGCAGGAGATCGTATGAGCGGCTATGCTGCGGCAGACGGCGCGCACACATGTACGCGACACGCCGCTATGGGGCGGTAGCTCAGCCGGTTAGAGCAGCGGACTCATAATCCGTCGGCCGTGGGTTCGAGTCCCACCCGCCCCACCACGCGCTACACGCGCAGAACCGTTTCTACTCGCGGGAGTGCGAGAAGGGCGGTGCCGCTCCAGAGCGGCTCATCCGGTTCACCCGCCCGGCCCCGCAGCAGGGGCCGTCGAGCAGTGGGCTGCTGACGGTCCGTCGCTGGGGGACGTGGCCGGGGTCGCGCCGTGGTGGCGCTGGCGGTGGGTGTACGCGGTGAGCGCCTGCCAGAGGTCGCGGCGGTCGGTGTCGGGCCAGAGGCCGGGCGTGAAGTGCAGCTCCGCGTAGGCCGTGTGCCAGGGCAGGAAGTTGGAGACGCGCTGTTCGCCGCCCGTGCGCCAGAGCAGGTCCACGTCCGGCATGTCCGCCAGGGGCAGGTGGCGCGCGAAGTCGTCCTCGGCGATCAGGCCGGGCTCCAGACGGCCCTCCCGGGCCCGGCGGGCCAGGGCGGCGGCCGTGCGGGTGAGCTCGTCCCGGCCGCCGTAGTCGATGCACATGGTCAGGGTCAGGCCGGTACGGGCGCGCGTGGTGCGCTCCCTCAGGTGGAGCAGGTCGACCAGGTCGGGCGGCAGACGGCCGGCGCGGCCGTGCCAGCGCAGCCGGACGTCGAGGTCGCGGAAGGGGTTCTCGGTCAGTTCGCGGCGCAGCAGGTCGAGGATCGCGTCGACCTCCTCCGGGTCACGGTGCCAGTTCTCGGTGGAGAAGGTGTAGAGCGTCAGATGGCGCAGGCCGAGGTCCAGGGCGCCATGGACCACCTCGCGGACCGCGGTGGCACCGGCGCGGTGACCCTCGTGCCGGGGCAGACCGCGCTGTTGGGCCCAGCGGCCGTTGCCGTCCATGATCACGGCGACGTGGGCGGGCAGATCGCCGGGCGGGATCTCGGGGGGCCGCGCGCCGCTCGGGTGGGGCGGCGGCAGCCGGAAGGTGCCGGGGGCGGGTGCCGGCCGGGCCGGTGCCGGTGGACGGTGGGCGCCGGGGTGTTGCGGCGGCGGCACGGTCAGCGGGGTGAGGCTCCAGGCCAGGGCCGCGCGGGCCCGGGCGGGGGCGAGGATGCGGGCCCGGGTGCGCAGCGCGGGCCGGGGCGGGGAACGGAGCAGGGCCGGACCCGCGGCGTCGATCGCGTCGAGCTGGGCGCGCAGCAGGGCGGCCATCGTGTGCAGGACCGTGGCGGGGCCGGGGTGCATGCCGCGGGTGAGCGACTCGTGGCTCACCCACTGGCGGGCCAGACCGGTCAGGTGCGTGACCAGGGCGGTGACGGCGGGACTCCAGCGCCGCCGCGCCAGGTCGGCCGCCGAGCCGGGGTGGAGGTCGAGGGCCTCGGGGGGCAGCAGGAGGTCGCCCTGGGCGAGGTCGGCGGCCAGGTCGGTGAGGATGTCGGTGAGCCGGACGCCGTCGAGGAACTCCTCGTAGGCCTCCCGGGTGTCCAGACGCAGGGCGACGGGGACTCCGGCCCGGTCGAAGACCGTGCGGACCAGGCCGAACCAGGGCAGGAGGTTGTCCCGGCCCCAGGTGCGCCACTCGGCCCAGTCGGTGAAGTGCCTGCCGTCGGTGTCGTCCTGGACCTGGGCCATGGCGTCCCGCAGCTCGGACAGGTCCAGGCGCCAGCGGTTCGCGGTGTCCACCAGGGCGCGTCGGATCGGGTCCGGGCTTGAGCCGGTGGGCAGTTCGCGGTGCAGGGCGGTGATCCAGGCCCCGACCCGGGCGGCCCGCTCGGCGGCGGGCGCGGTGCGGTCGTCGCCCAGGTCGTCCAGGGCGTTGGCGGCCGCCCACAGGGCGTGCAGCGCCGGGCGCAGGGCCGCGGGCACCAGCTGGATCAGCCCGTACTCCGCCGGGTCCTCGTCCTTCGTCCGGCGCCGGCACAGTCGGTAGGCCGCCCGCAGGGCCGGGTCGTCGCCGGTCACCGGGGGGCCGGCCGGTCCGGGGGGTGTGGAGGTCGCTTCGAGGTCTGCCGGTGCTGTGGTCGCGGGGGGCACGTCGCTCACACCGAGGACGATACGTCCTGGTTCTGCGTGGTGATCACAGGGGCCGGGCGCGCGTCAGCGGTGGACGTCACGGGCCCGGTCCCGGGTCCGGGCGCACGGCCTCCGTGATGCCGGCCCGGGCCGCCTCCAGCTGAGCGGCGAACGCGATGCCGAGGAACAGGACCACCCCGGTCAGGTTGGCCCACAGCAGCAGGGCGACGAACGCCGTCAGCGGCCCGTACACCGCGCCGAAGGAACCGCTCTCGGCGACGTAGACGGCCAGCAGCCAGGTGGCCGTGATCCACAGCACCAGATGGACCGCCGAGCCGAACGCCAGCCAGGTGTATCCCGGTTGGTCCCGGCGGGGCGCCCAGCGGAAGATCGCCGACGAGGCGACCCAGGCGAGCACCACGCCCAGGGGCACGTCGAGGGCGCCCCACCAGTCGAGCAAGGTGCGGGACCAGCCGTAGGCCTCCACCACCGCACTGCCGACGGCGTCGCCCGCGACGAGCACGAGGAACCCCAGCACCATCGGCATGCCCGCGGCCAGGGCGAGGAGCAGGGCACGGCCGTACTTGGCCAGGAAGGGCCGGTCGCGCTCGATGCCGTAGATGCGGTTGGCGCCCCGCTCGACCTGGGCCATCGCCGAGGCCAGGTTGAGTACGGCGAAGGCCAGGCCCGTCCACATGGCGACGGCGCCCCAGGCGCCGGAACCGGCGCTGCGCTCGGTGCCGTCGAGGGCGTCCTCGATCAGCTCCGCGCTGGCGCCGGGCACGATCCGGCCGAGGGTGAGTTCGATGATCCGCCCCACGCTCTCGGTGTGCACGGTGGTGGCCACGCCGACCAGGGCGATGGTGAACGGCACCATCCCGAGGACCACCTGGAAGGCGAGGGAGCGGGAGTTGCTGAAGCCGTCGGCGTAGCGGAACCGGGTGAACGCGTCGACGAGCAGCCGGCGGCCCCCGTAGCGCCGCAGCGCGGTGAACGCCTCGTCTCCGGAGAGTTCCTCCCCGATCATGTCCCGCGTCTGCGGGACATGCACTGCGGTGCCCATCGAGAAGGTCTCCTTCTGGCTGCCCTGCTGTACCGGACCAGCATGCCGCGCAGGCCGGCCGGGCGGTACGTCAGAAGGGCATGCGGCCGCGGGTGCGGCGGCCGGCCGAGCCGCTGCGGCTCACCGCGCGGGAGCTCGTGTGGAAGGGCTTGCTGAAGAGCCTGCCCAGGACGCCGGGGGCCTTGCTTCCGGCGCGGGCGCCCGCGCCGAGCGAACGCTGGGTGCCGCGCTCGGGGTGGCGCGAGAGACGGGGGACGAGGAAGGCGAGCACGGCCAAGAGCACGCACCCGGCGATGACGACCGCGATGATCACGAATAACTCCCTTGACTGGTTGGGGAGATACGGGTGCCCCGTCGCGCCGCCTCTATGTGGCCTTCTGCGTTCAGCCCCGGCGGCGCCGCGCGAGAGCCCGCTGCAGCGCAGTGCGCAGCTCGGGGGACGGCGGGTGCCCGTCCGCTTCCGCGCTCGCCGTCACCGCCGCCGCGACATCGCGCAGCTTGGTGTTCGACAGCTGGGACGCCTCCCGCAGGATGTGCCACGCCTCGTCGGACGTGCAGCCGTGCGTGGCCATGAGGATGCCCCGGGCCTGGTCGATGACCGGGCGGGAGGCGATGGCATGGCGGAGCTGCTCGACCTCCTCCTGCAACACGTGCAGGCACTCCGCGCGTTCCAGGGCGACCGCCGAGGAGGCGGGAGCGGTCGGCGGCCCGGCGGGAACCGGGCCCGTGACGGCCAGACCGGTCAGCGGGTCCGTCGTGTCCAGGCCCGCCAGCTCCAGGATCCGGCGCGGCTGGCCGTTCCAGTTCGTCGCCGTCACCGTCAGCGACCGCTGCCGGCCGTGGTCGGCCAGCAGGTCAAGGAACTGCAGACCGGCCGTGTCCATGAAATGCACGCCCGCCATGTCCAGGTCGACCCGGGTGACGGTGGCCGGCAGACCGGCCAGGGTCCGGGCCAGGATGTCGGCGCAGCCGTGAACGAGCTCACCCCGCGGGGTGAGCTCGGCGCGGTCCGCGTCGACGCGGCCACGGATGACCAGGGTGTCCAGCCCTCCTGTGAGATGTGGTGATGCCGCTGAGGTCATGTCACCGCCTTGTCGGTCCTCGTCGGTCGTGTTCGTCTCGGTCGCCGGACTGCGCGACTCGCCCCCGTGGACGTCGGTGTGAGGGTGCGCCTGCCCGCCGTACGGCGTACTACACACCCTTTGGGGGAATGAGCTTTCGTCGTACGGGTACGAGCGCAGTGGTCCAGAAGCATCGGGAGAGGGCCTTGAACACTCGGCAACAGCTGTCGCAGACCGGCCCGCGAGGTCCGGTGCCGGGCCTCGCGGTGTTCCCGCTGGCCGGGCAGCGGGGCGTCCGGGCGGCCGGCGAGGTCGGTCTGACGACCCGGGCGATCTGGGAAGGCGTACTGGAACAGGCCGTTCGCGAGGACGATGACGTGTATTACCTGGAGCTGTCCGGCGTGACGTTCGTCGACGTCGCGGGCGCCGGCGCGCTCGCGGCCGCCGCCGGGCAGCTCCGGGACGGCCGGCGGTTCGTGGTGCGCAGGCCGCCGCCCGCCCTGCGGCGCACGCTGGACCTGCTGTGGCCGGGCCAGACGGGAATCGAGGTGTCGACGTCATGACCGCTGCCGTCACCGAGCCCTTCGGGCCGCTCGACCCCTTCGCCCACCCCGCGCTCTTCTACCGGGACGAGCAGGAGTACCTCGACGGCACCCTGCCGTTCGTGCACGACGGCCTGGACGCCGGCGAGCCGGTCGCCGTCGCCGTGCCCGGCAAGAACCTCGCCCTGATCAGGGACGCGCTGGGGGACGCCGCCGGAGCCGTGCGGCTGCTGGACATGCGCGAGGCCGGACGCAACCCCGGGCGGATCATCCCCGGCGTGCTGCGCGCCTTCGCCGACGCCCAGCCCGCCGGCCGCCGGGTGCGGATCATCGGCGAGCCCGTCTGGGCGGGCCGCTCCGACACCGAGTACCCGGCCTGCGCCCAGCACGAGGCGCTCATCAACGCCGCCTTCCGGGGCCGTACGGCGACGATCATGTGCCCGTACGACGTGGCGCGGCTGCCCGAGCACATGGTCGCCGACGCGTACGCCACCCACCCCGCCGTCATCCACCCCGGCTCCCGCACGGCGCGGGACAACGACGCGTACGCCCCCGAGGACGTCGTCAGCCGCTACAACGAGCCGCTGGCGCCGGTGCAGGACGCGCTGACGTTCTCCTTCGTCTCCGACTCGCTGTCCCACGCCCGGCACGTGGCCGTCGGGGAGGGCGCGCGGCTCGGCCTGGCCGGCGTGAAGCTGGACGACCTGGCCCTCGCCACGGCCGAACTCACCACCAACAGCGTGGTGCACGGCGGTGGTTCGGGCGTGCTGCGGGTGTGGGCCGAGGACGGGTACGTGGTGTGCGAGGTCCGCGACGAGGGGCAGCTCGCGGACATCCTGGCCGGACGCCGGCCAGTGCCCCGCGAACAGCGCGGCGGGCGCGGGGTCCTGCTGGTCAACCTGATCGCCGACCTGGTGCGGGTGCACCGCAGCGACACCGGGACGACCGTGCGCTGCTGGTTCGCCCGCTGACCGCCCGCTGACGCTCAGGTGCTCAGCGGGTCCAGCGCCAGCGGCGCGATCCGGCCCTCCAGCATCGCGCCGAGACCCTGCACGGCGCACACGTCCGGGCGCTCGGCGATGTGCACCGGCATGCCCGTCGCCTGACGCAGCATCTGGTCCAGGCCCGGCAGCAGGGCGCTGCCGCCGACCATCATGATCCCCCGGTCGCCGAGGTCGGCGACCAGGTCGGGCGGGCAGGACCGCAGTACCTTGCCGATGCCGTCCAGGATCGCGGTGAGCGGCGTCTGGATGGCGTCCCGGACCGCCGCGGTGTCGACCTGGACGGAGCGGGCCAGGCCGGTGGCGACATCCCGGCCGTGGATCTCCGTGGAGGCCGGGCCCTGCGCGGTGAGGCCGTTGCCGGACAGGGCCAGTTGCAGCGGCCGTACCGACTGGCTCGGCAGCATCAGCTCGTGCTCGTGGCGCAGGTGCTGCACGATCGCGTGGTCGACGGCCTCGCCGCCCACCGGGATGCGCTCGGCGGTGACGATCGAGCCGAGGGACAGCACGGCCACCTGGGTGGCCGCCGCCCCGCACACCATGATCATGGTCGCCTCGGGCTGCTCCACGGGCAGGCCGCAGCCGACGGCGGCGGCGATGAGCGTGTCGACCAGCTCCACGCGGCGCGCACCGAGGCCGACGAGCGTCTCGATCGCGGCGCGCTGGGCCAGCGGGTCGGCGTCGTGCGGGGTGCAGGCGGCGGCGCGCAGGATCGGCTTGCGGCGCAGGCCGCGGCGCATCTTGTCGCCGAGCAGGTGCCGCAGCATGCGCTGCGCCATCTCGATGTCGACGACGGTCCCGCCGGAGACCGGCCGGACCACCCGGATGTAGTGCGGGGTGCGGCCCGTCATCTTCTCGGCGAGCTCGCCGACCGCGATCAGCGCGCCCGTGCGGGTGTTCACGGCGGCGGCGGACGGCTGGTCGACGACGAGCCCGGCGCCCTTGACGTAGACGCGTGTGCGGGCCGCCCCCAGGTCGACGGCGAAGTGGCAGCGGCGCAACTGCTCCAGACTGGCGGTCATGGCAGGTCCTCCCGAGAGCACAGACCGTGGGGGGCCGCCAGGTGGCGGGCCTCGCAGACGTGGGTCCGCCGGGTTGGCGGGCCTCTTTCGCATCGTGCGCGGCAGGGGGCCGGGCCGCCTTTCCTGGGGGGCCGGGCGGGGTGCCGCCGAACGGGGGGTTCGCCGTTCGGTCACAGGGAGTGCGCGGCCTCCAGCAGGGGCGCGAGGGAGGTCACGGTGGTCTCGCAGCCGGCCTCGCGCAGCTGCCGGTCGGTGGTGGTGTTCCGGGCGAGGCCGACGAAACGCAGCCCGGCCCGCTGGGCGGCGGCGAGCTCGGCGACCGTGGAACCGATGACCAGGCCCGTCGCGGCCGACCCGGCGCAGGCATCGAGGGCGCGCAGCATGCAGTCCGGGTGCGGGGTGAGCAGCGCGAGGTCCTCGGCGCGTCCGTGCACGCCGGCCAGGGGCAGGGAGCCGTAGGGCCGCAGATAGCGGGGTACGGCCTCGGCGCAGACGTCCGTGATGACGCAGACGCCGCGGCCGGAGGCGTGCAGGGTGCGCACCAGGGGCGCGGAGTTGTGGGTCGCCGGGGCGTGCGGGACCGCCCGGAGTTCGATCTCGTCCAGGCGTGCGCGCAGCAGCGGCCCGAGCGGATCCCGCGCGAAGGCGCGGAGCACGTCCAGCGGATGGGTGAGCGTCTCCCGCACCGCGTCGGGCAGGGCGTGCCGCGCGTCGCGGTGCTCGTCGACCAGGGCGAGCAGGCCGAGCACGGCCTCGCGCGCGGTGCTCGCCGAGAACAGACGGGTCATCGGGCCGTCGAAGCCGACCAGGACCGTCTCGGCCTCGCCGAGGAGCCGCGGCAGCGGGAGCTGCGCGGGAGCGGCCCCCTGCGGTCCGGGCAGGGCCGTGCCCTCCCGGTCCAGCTGCACCGACGCCGTCACCGACAGCCCGGGCACCGGCCAGCGGCTCAGCCCGGCGTTGACCGCGCGCTGGGCGGCGCCCGCCCGGCGCAGCGGATGCCGGCGGGTGATGCGGGCCGCCTCCTCCAGCAGGTGGCCGAGCAGCGGCTCGGACACCCGGCCGACCTCGGCCCGCACGAAGGCGACCGGGTCCTCCACGTGCCAGGACAGCTCGACCGCGGCGGCGAAGACGCCCTTGCCGGAACTCGGCAGGGAGACCCGGTGGTGGGCCTGGTGCGTGGTGAGGTCGACCTCGTAGTACGTCACCAGCCGCGGCTTGCCGTCGCCGTGCGGCCGGGCGGGGTTGAGGAGGGTCAGCGGGCCGTCGGGCCGGGTGTGGACGACGGCCGTGCGGCCCGGGGCCGGTATGCCGAGCCGGCGCAGGTCGCGTGTGATGAAGGGGCCCTGCACCAGGTCGCGGGCCTCGGGCTCGGGGGTCGTGGCGGGGGACAGCGGGCAGTACCAGGCGACGGGCGGGGTGTCCGTGGCGCCGTCCTGGTAGAGGGGCTGGAAGCGCTGGGGGCCCTGGGCGGCCGAGCTGGCGGCGAACTGCTCGTAGACGGCCGGGGAGACGATCACCTGGATGTCGGCGGGCACGGGCGGTGGCTCGGGCGGCGGGACGGGCCGGTCCCAGAACGTGACGGTCAGGGGCGGCGGGTCCACGAGTCCGGTGAGCACCTCGGGCAGGCCGCGCAGGACGGCGACCAGCACGGGGAGGAGATAGGTGCCGGGTTCGGTGTGGACGTCGTAGCCGCTGCCGCGGACGCGTACGTCGAACCGGTGGGGGGCGAGCGCGCCGCGGGAGAGCATCTCGTGCACCGCGTACTCGAGGGTGATACGGGCCTCGGGGTGGCCGGTGAGGTCGTCGGACTCGAAGAGGATCGTGGGGGCGACGGCCCCTGTGTCCGATTGCGGGTCCGTCCCGCCCAGCCGCCGCACGGTTTCCTCGCTGACCGTCGCGAACGCCGGGCCGGCCTCGCCGTGTCCGTCGCCCGTCTCGGCCCGGAACTGACCGGCCGCGAGCCCCGCGCGCTCGTCGATCAGGCCCCCGACCCGGGCGAGGAACTCCCGGGTCCGGCCGCGGGCCGTGCGGGGCAGGGAGCGCAGCAGCAACTCCCGTACGCCGGGCCGGAACGCGTAGGAGCCGGGCGGGCCGGGGACGGAGGTGAGCATGCCGCTGACGATCACCTCGGCCAGGTGCTGGGGGCGCGGGTCGCGGTCCAGGGTGCGCTGGACGAGGCGCATCACCGGCACCGAGGGGACCGCCAGCGCGAGGTGCCCGGCCAGACGGAAGGCCTCGGGGGAGGCGGTCGCGCGAAAGCGCAGGACCAGGTCCTCGGGGGAGGCGGTGGTGAGGTCGGGGGCGGGCTCGGCGGGGGGTGCGGGAGCGGGCGGCAGCCAGGCCACCGCGCCGGGTGTGCGGGCACCGCCCGGGTCGGCGAGCAGGGCGGCCCAGTGGGCGAGCCAGGGGGCGCCCGGTTCCAGGACCGGAAGCGGGAGGGCCCCGTCCGGGGGCGGTGACGCGTCGTACGGGGTGAACGCGAGGGTCGCCGTGGGGGCCGCGGTGGTGGGGGCCGTCAGCAGGCCCGGCTCGGCGGGCAACGCCGTGGTGGGCCACAGGTGTTCGGGGAGGGGCTGGACCACGGCGAGCGGCATGCGGTGGGACCAGTTCCGCAGGGTGCGGTACCAGCGGTCGCCCGCCTCGCCCGGGCGCCACTGCGGGCCCATGCAGTCGCTGACGACGAGGGTGGCCGTGCGGCCGTCGTCGAGGACGGGGACCTGGCGGGCCCGGCCGTCGGGCGTGGCCGGGTGCAGGGTGACCGTGCGGAAGATGCCCGACTGGGCGAGCGCCGCGTGCAGTTCGCTCACCAGGGGACGCCAGACCGGCATGGTGGGGCCGGTGTCGTGTACGAGGTTCAGGCGCAGCCAGCGGTCGGGTGCCGGGCGCAGCACGGGGAGCCACACGTCCGGGTGGGCGCCGAGCCGCGCGATCCGGTCGGCCGTCGCGCGCTCGTCCAGCAGGCGCGCGTGCGGGGAGGGCACCTTGCGCTGCAGCGGACGCAGGGCGCGCTGCAGCGCGAGGGGGTGGGGGAGCATCGGGGGCGCGGGTGCGAGCAGGGGGGATCCACCGGCGCCGGGGTGGTGCTGCGGTCCGTCCGGGGACCTCGGGGCGG
This sequence comes from Streptomyces massasporeus, assembly GCF_014648995.1. Taxonomy (GTDB): domain Bacteria; phylum Actinomycetota; class Actinomycetes; order Streptomycetales; family Streptomycetaceae; genus Streptomyces; species Streptomyces massasporeus. The sequence goes on from NZ_BMSE01000002.1 coordinate 737,745, forward strand.
GGAGGCGGAGGGGCACGCGGTCGTGAGCGGCCCGGACCGGGGGCTCGGTGGGGTGCGCGGGTGCGGGGGCGGCGAGTGCCCGCTCGGCGGGGCCGGGCGGGTCTTCAGCGGTGGCGGGAGTTTCGGGAGCGGCCGGTCGACCGGCCTCGGGCTGCCCGGCCTCGGGCTCCCCGACGAGGGGCTCCTCTGCCGGTTGCTCCAACTGGCCCGCCAGCCACAGCAGTTCGGCGATCTCCCGGGGCGTCGGAGCGGCGCCCGCCGCCGAGAGGGCCGCCGCCAGCCGGGCGAGCGGGGACGGCCCGGATCCGGCCTCAGAAGCCATCGCCGTCGGCCGCCGCGCTGAGGTACGGCATCAGCTGCTCGGCGAGGTCGTCGCGCGACTCGGCGTCCAGGCCCGCCACTCCCGTGAGGTAGAGGGCGTTCAACAGCTGGTCGGTGGCCAGTTCGCCGCCGGCGGCCCGCTCCAGGAAGCGGCTGATCAGGCGGTCCGCGTCACCGTCCGGCGGGTCCAGATGGGCCCGGACGATGTGGGTGAGCTGGTCCCGGCCGGGGCGGCGCAGCTTCAGCCGGACGCAGCGGCGCAGGAAGGCGGGCGGGAACTCGCGCTCCCCGTTGCTGGTCAGCACGACGAACGGAAAGGCCCGGCAGCGGACCCGGCCGCGGCGGACGGCGACCGGGGTGTCCGTGCCGTCGGCGAGGACCTCGGCCGTGCCGTCGCCGGAGTGCCGGGCGGCACGGACCAGTTCCGGGATCTCGTACTGGCCCTCCTCCAGGACGTTCAGCAGGTCGTTCGGCAGGTCGAGGTCGCTCTTGTCGATCTCGTCGACGAGCAGCGCGCGGGGCCGGTCGTAGGGGAGCAGGGCGGTGCCGAGCGGGCCGAGCCGCAGGTGGTCCTCGACACCGCCGGGCCCCTCCTGCCCGTCCCGGGCCGCGTACAGCCGGGACAGCGGGTCGTACTGGTAGAGGCCGTCCGCCAGCGAGCTGCGGCTGGTGATGTTCCAGCGCAGCACCGGGCCGAGCCGCAGCTCGCGCGCCACCGCGTAGGCGAGGGACGACTTGCCGGTGCCGGGCGGGCCGGTGACGAGCAGGGGGCGGCGCAGGCAGAGCGCGGCGTTGACGAGCCGGACGCTCTCCTCGCCGGCGACGTACGACTTCGCCCGGTGCACGCGGTCGGGGGAGACGGCCGTCGCGTCGTCGCCGTCGTGCGGCGGCGGCAGGGCCGGCCCGCCGTCGAAGGCACGCCAGGGCGGCGGGGCGGGCAGGTCGTCGATGCCGTCGTGCGGCTCGTTGCGGCCGGTGTAGACGGACCAGTGCGGCATGGGGAGTGGTCTCCGCTCTCCGTTTTCGTGCGGGTGTTCTCGAGGCGCGTCGCGTGCGGGTGTTTTCCCGAAGCGCGTCGCGTGCGGGCGGGTCAGGCCACCGGCGACCTCGCGTGCGCGGCGGTGACGGCGTGCGGGTCGGCGAAGAGCCGCGGGTCGTCCCAGAGCAGCTGGATGCCGTGGGCCCAGTGGTCCTCCTCGGCCAGCGCCTCCTCGCGCAGGGCGAGGACGTGACGCGGGAGTTCGGCGGGGGGTACGGCCATGACGTGGGCGTCGAGCGCGTCGAGGAACGCCTTGCCGGTGCAGCCGTCCGCCCCGGCGCACTCCTCCTGCCCGGAGCCGCAGCCGCCCCGCGACCACACGATCACCGGGGCCGGTGCGGCGAGCGAGACGTCGAAGTGGGGCCGGGTGCGGACGGCGGCCGGGGCGGTGCCGAACCCGGCGAGGCAGGCGTCGCTCTGCCGCAGCCGCAACCGCAGCCGCCCGGGCTCCTCCGGCCCGCCGCACTCCACCCGGTGCATCCGCGCTCCCGGCCAGGAGTCCAGACGCTTCCACGTCCGGGTCAGCACATGCCGGGTGCTGGCCTTGCGGCGGGCGTGGTCGGTGACGACCAGCGGGTAGACGCAGCCGAGCGGTGTGTCGTCGTCCGGGGCGCTCTCCCAGCGGTCGACCGGCCAGTCCAGCCAGTCCCGGGGCAGCGCGAACGCGACCAACTCGTCGGCGCCGGGCGTCAGATGGCGAAAGGCCGCCTCGATCCCCTCCTGCACGTATGCGTGCAGCCGGTGCTGCTCGACCGTGCCGGACTGGACAGGGTGCCGCCGCCCCTCGCTGTACGCCGACACCTCGACCCGGACCAGGCCGTCACCCGCCCCGCTGTGCCCGAGCTCCACCAGGATCGGCGACCAGTCGGGCGCCGACGGCTCCACGGCCGGGGCGTGCAGCAGATCCTGGAGCCGGTCGGCGAACCGGGCGACGGTGCGGGCGGCGCCCGGGCCGTCGAGTTCGCACAGCACGAACAGGGCCGCCGACCACAGCGAGCCGAATCCCTCCTCCGGCGGCGGGGGATCGAACGGATCGGCCGCCGCCGTGTACAGCCGCGCCGGGTCGCAGTCGACGCCGGCCCGGGCCGCCTTCTCGACCAGGGCGCGCAGCCGGGCCCGGTCGGCGCTGGTGTGGTCGGAGGTGGGGACCAGGCTCCGCAGGTCCGGCCAGTAGCGGGCCATGACCTGGGTGGGCATCATCCGGCCGGTGCGCACCTCGCCGCTGCCGGAGTCGGCCGTGACCATGCCGACGACCTCGCCGGTGTCGGCCAGGGTGACGGCGGCTCCGCTGAAGCCGGGGGCCAGGGGCTGGCCGCCCTGGTGCCAGGCCTCCAGCTGGAACCACTCGCGTCTGATCAACTGTGGTGCGGTGACCCGGCATTCGGCGAGGGTGCCCTCGTCCCAGCCGTCCGGGAAGCCGTAGACGACGAGCCTGCGGGCCGTCGGGCCGTGCGCCGCGTCGACCGGGGCCAGCGCGGCCGGGGCCATCGGCATCTCCCGGTCGAGCTCCAGCACGGCCAGGTCGCCGGGGTCGGTGACGCCGCCGCTCCAGCCGCCGTGCGCGACGACCCGGGCGGGGACGGCCGGGGTGCCGGGCCGTTCGGTGAAGGTCACCGCCAGGTCCTCGCCGCCGCCCACGACATGAGCGCACGTCAGCACCGTGCTCGGGGTGACCAGGAAACCCGCTCCGGCCACCCGGCCCCGTAACTCGATCCGGGCGTGCCACTCGGCGCTGTTCAGGGCGCCCGTCGCCGCACTGTCCACGGCCCTTCTCATGAGGCGGCGCCGGCCCCCGGCGCGGACGCGGCATCCGGTGTGACGGCTTCCGGGGTGGGCGGGACGTGCGGCGCGGAGGCGGCTTCCGGGGTGGGCGGGACGTGCGGCGCGGAGGCGGCCTCTGTGGACGGGGACCAGGTCAGCTTGACCACCAGATGGCCCTCGGCGGTGCCCTTGGCGATGAACGCGCCCGTCTCTGCGGCCAGTTTCACCCCGAACTCGATCTCCACGCCGTCGGGCCTCAGTGAGCCGTCCCGGAAGACGCGCAGCGCGGACTCGGCCGCGGCCCGCACTCCGTCCAGGGCGCCCTCGAACGTGCGGGCCGCCTGGACCGTGCCGTCGCCGCGGGAGACCAGGCGCGAGCCGGACCGCTCCTCCACCGCCTCGACCGCGACCACGGCCCCGTCACCGGTCTTGAACTCGATCAACCCGTCCACGACACCCCCGTCGTCCGATTGCGCTGGGCAGCACCATTGTGACGGAAGGTACGTGAGGACGCCGAGGGCATTCACGGAACTCACCCACCGACCGTCCCCCGGATCACCCCCAGCTCCACCAGGTCCTGCGGCCGGATGCGCAGTTGGTCCGCCGTCGACTCGACCTCGCGCGGGGGCCGTTTGAGGATGGCCGCGGCCAGTTCCGGCGCGATCACCGAGAAGTAGCTGTCGGGCGTGGCCCACGTGTTGCCGGGGGCGGCCAGGGCAAGGGCGCCGCCCGAGCCCCCCTCGCCGATCACCAGCGTGGTCACCGGGGTGCGGGCGCTCGCGACCGCGCCGAACAGGTCGGCGATGGCCGCGCCCGCGCCCTGCCGCTCCGCCTCCGCGTCGTTGGCCGCGCCCGGGGTGTCCACGAGGGTCAGCACCGGGACGCCGAGCCGGTCCGCGAGGCGGATCAGCCGGGCGGCGGTGCGGTATCCGGCGGGGCGGGTCGCGGTCCCGGTCTGCGCGGCGTACGCGACCGTACGGCCCTCGTGCGTGCCGAAGCCGCACAGCATGCCGTCCGGGTCGGTGCCGCCGCAGCGGTCGCCGCTGATCTCCGTCCTCTCGGTGAAGTAGGCGTCCAAGTAGGCGTCGGCGCGCGGGCGTTGCGGGGAACGGGCCCGGCGGACGGCGTCCCAGCCGGTGACGGGCAGGACCGCGCACTCGCCGAGCGGTTCGGGCGGCGGTGCGGGCGTGGTGGACGGGCAGGTCAGCAGCCGCAGCCACCGCCCGAGCGTCTCGCGCAGCTCCTGAGGCCGTACGACCGCGTCCGCCGCGCCGGCCGCGACCTGCGCCTCCGCCGTGTACGCCGCCGGGTCCGCGTCCGCGGGCCGCACCCGGGACCCGGCGAAGCCCACCTGGGCCCCGGGCAGCGCGAGCACCACGTCCGCGCCCGCGCCCAGGGTGGCCCAGCCGCCCCCGGTCGTCGGGTCGCGCAGGACCGCGACCTGCGCGAGACCGGCCTCCCGGGTGAGCGCCGACTGGCGTGCCACCCGCTGGAGTTGGGTCAGCGCGAGCATGCCCTCCTGCATGCGGCTGCCGCCCGTCGCCACCAGGGGCACGACCGGGAAGCGCCGTTCGCGGGCGTACGCGTACGCCGCCTCCAGCCGGTCGCCGGTGCGCTGCCCGAGGGAGCCGCCGAGGAAGCCGAACTCGAACGCGATCAGCACGGCCCGGACGCCGCCGACGCGGGCGGTGCCGCAGACCACGGACTCCTGTTCGCCGGTGCGTTCGGCGGCCCGGGCGCGGGAGTCGTCGTAGCCCGGCCAGGCGAGCGGGCCGTCGGGCCGCGACTGGCGTGCCGGGGCGGGGAGTTCGGCGAAGGTGGCGTCGTCGGCGAGGGCGGTGACGACCTCGCGCGCGGAGAGGCGCTCAGCCATGGGCCAGCGCCCGCTTCATGATCTTCCCCATGTCGTTGCGGGGCAGCGCGTCCAGGTGGTGCACGACCCGCGGCCGCTTGTGCGGCGCGAGCCGCTGCGCCACATGGTCCGCCAACTCCTCCAGCGTCGGGGGCGCCTGGGGATCCGCCGGCACGATCCACGCCACGATCCGCTCGCCCAGGTCGGCGTCCGGCTCCCCGGTGACGGCCGCCTCCCGCACTCCGGGGTGTTCGAGGAGCGCGTTCTCGATCTCACCGGCCCCGATCTTGTAACCGCCGCTCTTGATCAGGTCGGTGGCCTTGCGGCCGACGATCCGGACGTAGCCGTCGGGATCGCGCACCGCCATGTCGCCGGTGCGGAACCAGCCGTCGGCGGTGAAGGCGGCGGCGGTCGCGTCGGGGCGGTTGAGGTACTCGGTGAACAGGTTCGTCCCGCGCACCTGGATCTCGCCCACCGTCTCCCCGTCGTGCGCGGTGACCTCCGAGCCGTCCTCCTCGACCAGCCGCAGCTCCACGCCCGGCAGCGGCACGCCGACCGTGCCCGGGCGGGCCTCGCCGTCGGCACGGACGCTGGTGTTCATCAGCGTCTCCGTCATGCCGTACCGCTCGATCACCCGCCGCCCGGTCGCCGTCGCGATCCGGCCGTGGTCGTGCACGGGCAGCGCGGCGGAACCGGAGACCAGCAGCCGGGCCCCGGTCAGCGCCTTCACCAGGTCCGGGTCGCTCGTCACGGCCTCGGCGATGCGGTGGTACATCGTCGGCACGCCGAACAGCATGGTCGCGCCGCCGTTCAGCTCGCGGGCGACGCCCTGGGTGCTGAAGCGGCCCAGGTGCCGCACCGATCCGCCGCGCCGCAGCGGGCCGAGGGTGCCCAGGACCAGGCCGTGCACGTGGAACAGCGGCAGCGCGTGGACGAGGACGTCGTCGCCGGTCCACTGCCAGGCGTCGGCCAGCGCGTCCAGGGTGCTCGCCACGGCCCGGCGCGGGATGACGGCCCCCTTGGGCGGGCCGGTGGTGCCGGAGGTGTAGACGACCAGGGCCGGGTCCTCATCCGCGGCGCGGTCCTCGGGGGCCGGGCCGGTGGCGTGTACGTCGACGTCCACGCGGGTGAGGTCCCGCAGGGGCGCGGGAAGCAGGTCGTCGGGAGCGGTGAGCACGAGTTCGGGGGCGCTGTCGGACAGGATGTGCCCGAGTTCCTTCTCACCGGACTTGGGGTTGAGCGGCACGGCTGGGACTCCCGCCAGCAGCGCGGCGACCACGGCGACGGCCGTCTCCATCGTGGGCGTCGCCCAGACGGCGACCCGCGTGGCTCCGCCGATGCGGCCCGTGAGCGCTCCGGCCGCGGCGGCGAGCTGCGCGTAGGTGAGGGAGCGCTCGCCGAACCGGAGGGCCGGACGGTCGGCCGGGCTGTCGGTCAGGGCCGGGAAGAGAGGGGGCACGCGTCACATCTCCTTGACTGTTGCCTGCTGGTGCCTGCTGTTGTCCGTGGGCGGTGGGCCCGGCTGGTGATGGTCATCCCCAGCCGGGGACGACCATCACCAGCCAGGCCGCCGCCGGTACGACCGCCACCACAATCCCTCCGTACACCATCAGCTGCCGGAAGAAACGCTCGCGGTCCACGTCCGGGGCGGCGGCCAGGACGAGGGCGCCGTTCGTGGAGAACGGGCTCACGTCCACGACGGTCGCCGACACGGCGAGCGCGGCGATCATGCCGATCGCGCCGATCTCGCCCCGCTCCAGGAACGGCACGACCAGGGGGATCAGGGCGCCCATGATCCCCACGGAGGAGGCGAACGCGGAGACCAGGGCGCCGATGTAGCAGAGCAGGACGGCCGCGAGGAGGGGGACGCCGATGCCGCCGACGCCCTCGCCGGCCCAGGTGATGGTGCCCATCTCGTCGAGGACGCCGACGTAGGTGAGGACGCCGCAGATGAGGAGGACGGTGGGCCAGGCGATTTCGCCTACGGCCCTGCGGCTGTCTTCGGGCCAGGCCGTGCTGAGTATGACGGCGAGGGTGATGGCTGTCAGTCCCGCGTCCAGGTCGAAGACGAGGACGGCGACGACCAGGGCCAGGAGGGAGGTGAGGGTGGCTGTGCGGGCCGGGGTGAGGCGGGCTTCTTCCGGGCTCCGGGTGGGAGCGGCTGGGGCGGGGTGGGTCCGCAGCTGGGCGGTGCCAGGTGCCGCCGCGCCCACCCGTGCCGCCCCAGCGGCACGACTGCCCGCAGCGGGGGCCGCCGGGGTGGGGCCGTCACCGGCGCTGTCGCTGTCGGTCACCGCCCCCCGCGCCCACAGCTTCAGCCCCCCGCACACCACGAACACCACCGCCGCGATCACCAGGTTCGCCGCGAGTGACGCCAGGAACAGGACGACCTCGTTGCCCGGGAGCTTCTCGCGTTCCACGATGCCGTTGACGATCGAGCCGTAGATGCTGATCGGGGAGAAGCCGCCGGCCTGGGCGCCGTGGACGACCATCGCGCCCATCAGCAGCGGGCTGATCCCGTAGCGCGCGGCGAAGCTCAGGGCGATGGGGGCGACGATCGCGACGGCGGCCGGGCTGACCGCGCCGATGGCCGTGAGCGTGCCGGTCAGGGCGAACATCACCCAGGGGATGAGCGCCACCCGCCCCCGCACGAGCCGGACGGCGGCGTGCACCAGCCAGTCGGTGGTGCCGTTGGCGCGGGCGATCGCGAAGAGGTACGTGACGCCCACCAGGACGACGAACAGGTCGCCGGGGAACCCGGCGAAGATGCCGTCGGCGTCGAGGTCCGCGACCAGCCCTCCGACGGCGAACGCGGCGGCGAAGGCGAGCGCGCCCATGTTGACGGAACGGGTGGTGGCGATGACGAACACCACGACGAGGACGAGGATCGAGATGAGTTCGGGGGACATACGGGCTCCCGTCGTTGGGCCCCGGAGCGGCTGGGCGCACCTCCAGTGGACGAGTGGCTGAGCCACTTGAGGTGCATTGGTCGAACAGCGTGGGTGCGGGCCGGGCGCCCGTCAAGGGGGTGCGCGAGAATTGGCTCAGCCACTCCGCCACTGTGAAGGGCCGGTGTTAGGCTCCCGGCGAGAGGGGGAGCCCGTGACCGACGCCCTGCGCCCCATGACGAAACAGCGCCTCTACGAACAGGTGCTGGAGCGGCTGCGCCAGTACGTCGCCGAGGGCGGTCTGCGGGCCGGTGACCGGTTGCCGCCCGAGCGGGATCTCGCCCAGCGGCTCGGGGTCAGCCGGGCCTCGGTGAAGCAGGCGATCGTGGTGCTGGAGGTCCAGGGCCTGGTGGAGGCCCGGCACGGCGGGGGCACCTACCTCGTGCGGGACAGCCTCGACACCGAACCGGTCGAGCGGATGGTCGAACGCCGCCGGCGCCTTCCCGACGTCCTGGAGGCACGGGAGGCGCTGGAGACGAAGCTCGCGGAGCTGGCCGCCGAGCGGCGCACCGAGGACGACCTGGCGGCGATGCGCTCGGCGCTCGGCCTGATGACCGAGGAGATCGAGGCGGGCGGCCACGGCGTCGAGGGCGACCGGCTGTTCCACGCCGCCGTGACGGCGGCGGCCCACAGCAGTCTGCTCGCCGAGTTCATGCGCTCCATCGCCGAGCAGATCGCCGAGAGCCGCACCGAGTCACTGCGCCAGCCCGGCCGGCCGTCCCGCTCCCTCTCCCAGCACCGGGCGATCCTCGACGCGATCGCCGCCGGGCAGCCCCGGCAGGCCGCCTCGGCCATGCGACGCCACGTCCGCACGGTGGCGAAAGTGCGGCTGCTGGACTGGGAGCCGGGGGAGGAGAGCTAGGACCCTGGGGGCGGTCCGGTCCTGGGCCGTCCGGGTCAGCTCTCCACCACGTCCGCCACCACACAGCTGACGTTGTCCGGCCCGCCCGCCGCGTTCGCCGCCGCGACCAGGGCCTGGACGGTCTCGTCCGGGGACGCGGGCGTGACGAGGAGTTCCCGGACGCGGTCCTCGGGAACGACGCCCGACAGGCCGTCGGAGCAGAGCAGATAGCGGTCGCCGGGGAGGGCGTCGTGCAGGCGCAGGTCCGGGGCCGTGCCGGTGCCGCCTCCGGTGAGGGCCTTCAGGAGCATCGCGCGCTGGGGGTGGGAGACCGCCTCCTCGGGCGCCAGCCGGCCCTCGTCGACCATCGACTGCACCATCGTGTGGTCGTGGGTGATGCGGAACAGCTCGCCGTCGCGCAGCAGATACGCCCGGGAGTCGCCGATGTGCACCAGCGCCAGCCGTGAGCCCGTCCACAGCAGGGCCGTCAGGGTCGTGCCGATGTCGTCGGAGCCGTCGGCGACGTCCCGGACGGCCTGTTCGGCGCCCCGCACCGCGTCCTCCAGGACGTTGAGGACGCCGCCGGCCGGCACCTCGTCCGTGTCCAGGAAGCGCAGGGCCTCCACGGCGGCGCTGCTCGCGGGCGCGCCCGCCGGTCCGTAGCCGTCGGCCACGGCCAGCAGCCGGGTGCCCGCGTAGGCGGTGTCCTGGTTGGCGGGGCGCACGCGGCCGGTGTCCGAGTGGGCGGAGTAACGCAGTTCCAGCATGGCGGTGTCCTTCCCGGGCCCGTTCGGGTCCGTCGTCAGGTGATCGACCAGGAACGCGGCGAGGTCCCGCCGGACCGCCGTCTCCGCCTCGACCCGCGCCCAGTAGGCACGGATCTCGCGGGCGGCGGCCGACGGATCGCGGTCGTGCAGGAGACACACCCGGCGGATCTCGGCCAGCGGCATGCCCAGCCGCCGCAGCCACGCCACCAGCCGGGCCCGCTCCAGTTGGCCGGCCGCGTAGTACCGGTATCCGGTGTCCGGGTCCACGCGGGCGGGCCGCAGCAGGTCCAGCTCGTCGTACAGGCGCAGTGCCTTCGGCGAGAGCCGGCACGCCTTCGCGAACGCGCCGATCGTGAGCATGGCCATAGGTCCCCCCGCGGTTCGCGCACCTCGCGCTCGTCCGTTCCGCCACCGATGCTGGGGCTTCACCAAAGGTGAAGGTCAAACGGGGTGTCGCGGTTCCGGACGGGATTGTTAGCCTGCGACGGACATCGAATCGATCGCCCGTACGAGGATGGAGTCGCCGTGACCGGCACCCCGCGCATCGCCGTCGTCACCTACGACCCCCGCGGCGAGGAGCACAAGGACAGGGACCTGCCGGTGCTGGTGGCGGCACTGCGGGCGGCCGGGGCCGACGCCGTCGCCGTCCCCTGGGACGACCCTGCGGCCGACTGGGCCGCCTTCGATCTCGCCCTGATCCGCTCCACCTGGGACTACAGCTGGCGCGCCGAGGAGTTCACGGCGTGGGCCGAGCGGTGCGGGAAGGCGACCCGGCTCGCCAACCCGGTCGGTGTCGTGCGGTGGAACGCCGACAAGCGCTACCTCGGGCAGCTCGCCGAGGCCGGAGTGCCCACCGTGCCCACCCGGTACTTCGCTCCCGGCGACCCCGTCGAGCTGCCCGCCGAGAGCGAGTTCGTCGTGAAGCCCGCCTCCGGGGCCGGAGCCCGGTACGCCGCCCGCCACCCGGCCGGGGAGCGCGACGCCGCCGAACGGCAGGTCGAGCGCATGCACGCCGAGGGGTTCACCGTCATGGTGCAGCCCTACCTGAGCAGCATCGACACGCACGGCGAGCGGGCCCTGCAGTTCTTCGGCGGACGTCTGCTGCACGCCAGTGTCAAGGGCGCCGTCCTCGCGCCGGGCACGCCGTACGACGCGGACAAGGTCGCCCACCCCGACCTGCGCCGCTGGGAGCCGACCCCCGCCGAACTCGCCGTCGCCGAACAGGCACTGGCCGCCGTGCCCGTCGACGCGGATCTGCTGTACGCGCGCGTGGACCTCGTCACCGGCCCGGACGGCGAGCCGTGCGTGATGGAGCTGGAGCTGATCGAGCCGAACCTGTTCCTCGATCTGCACCCGGACTCCGTGCCGCCGGTCGTGCGGGCGGTGCTGGCCGCCGCCGACTGACCCCACGGGTGGGGCATACATCCCTCGGTGGGGCTTTTGGTGTACAGGTAGGGCCATGCCCTCTCCCGAGCCGGCCCCGCAGCCCGCGCGACGGTCCTGGGCACCGCTGCTGGCGGTGTGCGCCGGGTACTTCATGGTGATCCTGGACGTGACGGTCATCAACGTCGCCGTGCCGGTGGTCGGACGGGAGCTGTCGGCCTCGCTCACCGGCATCCAGTGGATCACCGACGGCTACACCCTGGTCTTCGCCGGCTTCCTGCTGACGGGCGGGGCACTGGGGGACCGGCTGGGCAACCGACGGGTCTTCTGCTGGGGCGTGGCGGTGTTCACCGCGGCCTCGGCGGCCTGCGCGCTCGCGCCCGGCACGCCCTTCCTCGTGGTGGCCCGGCTGGTGGAGGGGCTGGGCGCGGCGCTGATCGTGCCCGGTTCGCTGGCCCTGCTCCAGCAGGCCTACACGGAACCGGACGTCCGCTCGCGGGCCTTCGGGCTGTGGGGTTCGATGGCGGGCATCGCGGCCTCCGCCGGGCCGCTGCTGGGCGGGCTGCTCGTCTCCACGGTGGGCTGGCGCTGGGTGTTCCTCATCAACCTGCCCGTCGGCGCCGCCTGCCTGGCACTCACCCTGCGGCACGTGACCCGCTCACCCCGGCGCGCCGACCGGGCCCTGGACTGGCCCGCGCAGGTCGCCGTCGTCGCGGCGGTGGCGCTGCTGACCGCGGGGCTCAACGAGGCCGGGCGGCGCGGCTGGTCCGACCCGGCCGTGCTCGCCGGCCTGGGCCTGGCCGTACTGTCCGCCGTCGCCTTCGCCGTGCGTGAGCGACTGGCCCGGTCCCCGGCCCTCCCGCTCGGCCTGCTGCGCTCGCGCGCGATGGGCGGCGGCGCCGTCATCGGCCTGCTGTTCAACTTCGGCTTCTACGGCATGGTGTTCACCGCCAGCCTGGAGTTCCAGCACCAGCGCGGCTACAGCGCCCTCGGCACCGGTCTGGCGCTGTTCCCGGCGGTGGCGATGACCATGTTCGCCTCGGTGCTGTCCGGTCGGCTGTCCCGCCGTACCGGCGACCGGCCGCTGGTGATCTCGGGCATGCTCCTGGCCGCCCTGGGGCTGGCCGGCTGGGCCGCGGCGGGCGCCGATCCGGCCTACGCGCTGCTGGTCGCCCCGATGATGGCCGCGGGCTTCGGCACCTCCTTCGCCCTCACCGGCTCGACCGCCACCGTGATGGGCGCGGCGCCCCCGGCCTACTCGGGCGCCGCCTCCGCCCTGTTCAACACCACCCGCCAGGTCGGCAGCGCCACCGGCGTCGCACTCGGCGGCAGCCTCCTCGCCTCGGCCGCGAACTACGGCACCGGGATCCGGACCAGCATGGGCATCGGGGCCCTCGCCTATCTGGGCGCGGCGGTCCTCGCGTGGTGGTGCGTACCGGCGAAGCCCCGCCGCCCTCCAGGACTCGCGTAGCTCAGACCTGAGCGCCGGTGACCGACACCCGCTGCACCAGCCCCCAGGTGAACTCCGCGACGGCCTCCCGCCGCACCCCCTGCGCGTCCGGCGCGGTGAACGCCAGACCCCACCGGGTCGGTGCCGTGCCCTCCAGGGGGCGGGCCGGGGCGAAGGCGCGGGCCGCCTCGTCGACCGTGCAGGACCAGGGCGTGAGGTCGTCCAGCGTGCGCAGCTCGGGGCCCTTCGCGCCCGGCGCGCGGACCAGCCACTCGTTCCACACCGCCCGGTTCGGGGCGGTCAGCACCTCGAAGCGCAAGGAGGGCCACAGGGGCACCGGCCACAGCCAGGCCTCGCAGTCGAGATCGCCGATCCGCCGCGGCGTACGGGACTCCGGCTCGCCCAGCACCTGGCGGTAGCGGGACAGGGGCGCGCGGGAGCGCGGGGAGCGGACCATCGCCTGCCACCTTCGGTTGGCCTCACGCATGTCCGCGATCGACACCCCCAGTTCATGGCGGGCGTCCTCCACGAGCCCGGGATTGTGGTCGGCCATGCGGCGCAGCAGCACCAGCTGGAAGTCGAGCGGGGTGAAGGGGCTAGCGGGGTGCTTTGCGGAGGGCATGGGACCCATGGTCGCCCACCGGGGCCTTGCCGGGGCGGCGGCCGTCGGGCAGGAACAGGACGGAGTTGACGTAGCGCGGGCCGCGCAGGAGCGGGGAGGGCAGGACGCGGCGGAGCAGGCCGTGGGAGACGACGTAGGACGCGCGGGCCTGGTGGTCCTCCAGCGGGAACTTCGCCAGTGGCACCCAGGTGTCGCCGGGCAGCACCCAGCCGTCGTAGCCCAGCAGCGACAGGTAGGTCACCACCGGCGCGATCGGCTGGATGCGGGACTCCAGTTCCACGAACAGGGCCGGACGGTCACGGGCCAGCAGGCCCGTCGCGCCGCGCAGCACGGCGGGCTCGTTGCCGTCCACGTCGATCTTGACGAAGCCGACATCGCGCAGGCCCAGCTCGTCCAGCGTGACGCAGGGGACGTCCAGCGCGCGGCCGTGGATGTCGCGCCGCACCAGCGAGGACACGCCCCGGTCGCCCGAGTCGTCCGACGGCAGCCACAGGCGTGCGATGCCCGGCCGGTCCGAGGCCGCCGCCCGGATCACCCGGACGTTCGGCGGGGCGGCGGCGGTCAGCAGCCGCGCCAGATGGGGCACCGGCTCCAGCGTCACGACCTGCTCGGCGAGGGCGGACAGGCGGTGCGTCCAGGGCCCGTACCAGCCGCCGACGTCCACCGCCGTACCGCAGCCCGGCGGACACAGCTCGGCGAGCCGGGCCAGCTCCGGCTCGAACCGGGGGTACAGCGCCCGGGCCGTCGCGGCCACCAGCCGGGTGGGCAGCAGAGGGGCGACCCGGGCCGCCAGGCTGGTCACGGCGCCATCCTCTTCAGGAGTTCCTCGTGCTCGTCGTCCGGCACCTGCTCGCCCGAGGACGGCAGCAACTGCGGAATGCCGTCGGTGATCGGGTAACGGCGGTGCAGACGCGGGTTGTACAGCGCCTCCTCCCGCCCGGCCTCCTCGGCGAGCAGATGCAGCGGCCCCTTGTCGAGCGGGCACGCCAGGATCTTCAGCAGCGGGTCGTCGGGCTTCAAGGGGATGTCAGCTCCTTGGCGGGTGGGGAGGGTTGGGGAGCGGTGTCGTGCTTGGGCATGGTCAGCAGCACGGCCACCGCCAGGGCCGTGCCCGCCACCCGCAGCGCGAGCCGCAGCGGCTCGCCCGGCAGGGCCTCGCCGAACGACAGCGTGCCGAGCACCGCCGTGAACAGACTCGTCACGGTCGTGCACACCGGCACGATCAGCGAGGCCCGGCAGCGCTGCAGTGCCGCCTGCGACATCACCAGGCCGAACACACCGGTGAACAGCAGCAGATACGGATAGGGGGAGCTCAGCAGGTCCAGCACCGCACCGCCGATCCCGCGGGTCGTCAGCCGGCTGGAGACGCCCTTGATGGCCAGCGAGCTGACCCCGTAGAGCAGACCCACGGCCACGCCGTACTCGACGCCGGTCGTCGGCCGCCGGTGCCGGTTGCGGGTGCGCCGCTCGGCCGAGGCGTACAGCCACACCCCGGCCGCCAGCGACGGCACGCACACCAGCAGGATCAGCGGGTAGGGCGCGTCCTGGCTGACGGTGTCCGACCCTTCCCGCAGCGACAGCACCACCATCAGCAGCGCCAGCAGGATCGCGCCCAGGGCGTACCGCTCCCGGCCGGACGTCTCCTCCCCGAGCAGCCGCGCCGACAGCAGCACCAGCAGCACCAGGCCGGAGACGAAGATGCCCTGGGCGGCGGCGATCGGCAGGGTGCGGTAGACGACGAGCTGCGCGGCGAAACCGGCCGCGAGGGCGAGGGACCCGCCGATCCACAGGGGGCTGCCGAGGACGAGGCGCAGCAGCCGGGCCGGCTGCCGGATCGTCACCTCGGGCAGGGCGGTGAGGGCACGTTTCTCCAGCACGAAGCCCAGGCTGTAGAGGGTGTTCGCCAGCAGGGCCGCGGCCACTCCCCACCACATGGGCTACGTCCTCCTGGCGTGCAGCAGCAGGATCGACGCGAGCTGCGGCCGGGCGCAGGCCAGCCGGTCCAGCGGGCGCAGCGGGCGCGGCACGCCGTGGAAGGGAGCCCCTTCGAGTCGTACGACGTCGAATCCGGACGCGGCGACGAACTCCTTCAGCGCGCGGGCGGTGTAGAGCCGCAGATGCCCCACGACCTCCTTGCCCGGGCGGCCGTGGATGCCGCGCAGGCTGACCTCCGAGAACACCGGCTGCACCCCGGCCAGCAGCAGGCCGCGGTTGTACCAGGCGGCCAGGTTCGGCGTGGACAGCATCAGATGGCCGCCGGGGCGCAGGATCCGCCGGATCTCGTCGAGCGCGGCGTCCGGGTCGACGAGGTGCTCGACGACCTCACTGAACAGCACGGCGTCGGCCGACCCGGAGGCGAACGGCAGCCCGCCGCCGGTGAGTTCGCCGCGCACCGCGTACGGGATGCGGGTGCGGGCGCGGCGCAGGGCGTCCTGGGACCAGTCGACGCCGATGACGCGGTGGCCGGGCAGGAGCGGGGCGGCGGTGGCGGCGGCGGTGCCGTCCCCGCAGCCGATGTCGATGATCGTCCGCGGGTTCGTGGTCGCCGGGCCGCTCAGGGCCCGGGCCAGCATGCGGGCCTGGCGGAGGCTGCGCGGGGTGCCGGAGGCGACCGGCACGGCGGGGTTCTCGTAGAAGTCGCGCAGGTCGCGGGGCGGGGGCCCGGTGGTGGCCGGTGCGGTCACGGGGTCACCTCCGTGGTGTGCAGGTAGTGCTCGAAGAGGTCGCGGAGGTGGACGCCGTCGCCGTGGCTGAGCAGGGCCTTCGACCAGCGCAGGGCCAGGTGGAGACGGCCGGCCGTGGACGCGGTGGTGACGGTCAGGCCGCGTGGCATCCGGGCCGGTGCCGAGAACCAGACCGCGTGCGCGCGGCCCGCCTCCTCGCCGAAGTCCAGGGGGTAGGGGATGCGGCCGATGTTGCTGAGCAGGGTCGTCGACGTCCAGGGCGCGGCGGCCCGGCGCAGGGTGCGGGTGAGGGCGGCGCGGGCGGTGACGGGCGCCCAGGGGGAGGTCAGGAGGGCCGCGCCGTGGCCGAGTTGGGGGCGGGGGAGGGACTTCAGGGCGCGGGTCCGCTCCGCGGTGCGGCGCAGCAGGGCCGGCATGTCGGTGACGTCCAGCTCCCGCGGCGCGTACGGGACTTCCACCAGGCGGGTGCCGTTGCCGATGGGCATCGTGGTGTCGCGGGGGCGGTCGTCCACCGGCATCGTGATGCGCAGGGGGCGGGGGCGGGCGCCGTGCTCCCGGTTCCAGTGGGCGATGGTCAGGGCCGTGGTGACCATGAGCTGGTCGTTGACGGTGTACGGGGAACCCTTGGGGCGGTGCGGGAGGGGGAGTTCGGTGACGAGCAGGCCGTTGCCGGGGGAGGGCTCGGGGGTGCCGTGCGCCACCCGCGCGGGGGGTGACCAGGTGCCCGGGGTGTCCGGAACCTCCTGCCGGGGTTCGGCGGGGCGGGTCGGGGGCGCCGCCGGGGCGTTGTCCCGGCCCCCGTACAGCTCGGCGGCCGTGGCCAGCACGCGCAGGCACGCCGGGCCGTCCAGGGCGGTGTGGTTGATGGTGAGCAGCAGGACCGAGTCCACCACCTCGAGCCGGATCGGCGGGGACATCGACAGCGGCGGGGCCGCCGCGAGGGCCCGGACCCGGGCGTCGTGCAGGGCGCGGGGGCCCGGCGGGGTGAAGGTCACGACCTCCACGTCGGGCTCCGGGGTCAGCTCCCACTCGTACTGCCGCCGGTACCAGGGCCCCCGCGCCTCCCGCATCAGGATCCGCGGGTGCCGGTGCAGGGCCTCCAGGAACGCCTTGCGCAGCCGCGCGTGGTCGAGGGGGCCCGGGAGGTGGACCTCGATGTGGACCGTCTCCGGTTCGGCCTCCTGGAGGCAGTGCCGGGACACCTCGTCCACCACCGGGAACGGGATGCGTACCGGTGCCGTCATACGGGCTTGCCCTCCCCGGTCTCCGTCCTCGGCAGCTGTTGCGTCGGCGCCTGCGAGGGCGGCTCCTCGCGCAGGCTCACCAGTCCCGCGAACAGGCCGATCAGCGCCAGCAGTTGGGCCAGGTGCCCGAACGCCCCCCCGCCCGCGCCCACCGGCTCCCCGGCCCCGAACGCCGCGACGATCCCGGCAGCGGCCAGGGCGGCGAAGGCGATCGGCACCAGCAGGGCGTGCCGCCGCGCGGCGAGCAGCGCGAGCGCCGGGACCAGCAGCGCGAACCAGCCCGCGATCACCACCCCGACCAGCGTCAGCGCCACCGTGCCGAGCCACAGCCCGGGCAGCGGCGGGACCGGCTGCGGGGCGTCGGGGTTGGGGGCGCGGCGGCGCCACAGCGCCAGACCCAGCAGGACCGCGATGCCGGCGCCGCTGCCGATCAGGGCGGCGTCGTACGTCGTGGCCGGCTCGTAGGTCAGCGTCACGCTGCCGCCCGCCCCTGCCGGGACCCGCCAGCCCTGCTGCCAGCCGTCCAGCCGCACCGGGGTCAGCTCCTTGCCGTCCAGGGTGGCCTTCCAGCCGTCGTTGAAGTTCTCGTACGTCGTGAGGTACGAGGCCGCGCCCGAGCCGACCGTCACCGCGCGCCGGTCGCCCAGCCAGTCCCGGATCCTCAGGTCGCGCCCGGCCGCGGCGGCCTCGGGCACCGTGCCGCGGGTCAGGGTCACGTCCGTCAGGGCGAGCGGGCCGGCGTCTCCGCCCTCCAGCCGGTGGTCGCCGGAGGAGAGCCGCACCTCGGTGTCGTCCCGGCCGTCTTGGCAGAGGGTCACCTCCACGCCCCGGCGCTCCGCCAGGTCCCGCACGGTGCCCTTCGCGCTCGTCTGGTACAGCTCGCCGTCCAGCGCCACGTCCGGGCCCTTGCCGCACGGGAGGGAGAACTTCCGGGTGCCGTCCGGCCGCGGGGTGCGGTACTGGTCGAGGGAGGGCAGGTAGGCCTCCGTGAGGCCCACCGGGAGGCGCAGGTCCTCGTCGGCGACCGGATTGTGCAGGGTCAGCGGGGCCGTCTCGGTGATCGTGATGTCGAGCCGGTCGGTGGTGATCGGCGGGAAGCGGACCCAGCCGTTCTCGTCGACGCCGGCGATGGTCGCGCCGTCCGGGGAGCTGATGTGCACCTCGGAGGCCCGGGCGGACAGGCCGCCCGCGGGGGCCAGGACCAGTTCGCCGACCGGCTGCTTGCCCTCCCAGCGCAGGTGGATCGTCGGCCGGTCGCCCGCGACCCACGCCGTCGTCAGGTCGCCGTCGGTGAGGTTGCGTGCCGTGAGGCCCGCGCCGAGGCTCGCCGTGGAGTCGGCGGTGGCGACGATCCGGGCCTGCTGCTCGGGCGCGACCTCGTAGAGCAGTTCGTCGAACTCCTCCCCCGGCACCGGCACCGCGCTCGCCTTCACCTCGTACGTCCCGGAGGCCGGGGTCGTGAAGCGGCGGTGCAGTCCGGCCTCGGTGCCGGTCGCGGAGAGACCCGTCGGGTCGGAGGCGCGGTGCAGGGAGACGACGGTCGCGGCCGACGTGGCGTCCTCGGCGTCCGCCGGGAGCCGCAGCAGGCGTGTCACCTGCACGTCCGGCAGGTCGATCTCGGAGAAGCCGGCGCCGGTCAGACCGGCCCGGCGCTCCACGGAGTCCACGATCGTCAGCTTCATCCAACGCGTCGCGCCCTCGGGGGCCTTGATCCGCTGGGTCATGCCGTTCGGCCGGAGGAAGCTGGTCCTCTCGCCCTTCTCGGTTTCCACCCGGACCTTCGTCGCCGCCGCGCGCACACTCTCCTGCGGCAGCGGCGTGACCTTGAAGGAGGACGGCATGTCGAAGGGGCCGGTGAAGCCGATGCGCAGCCACTGCCCGTCCGGTGTGTCCGGCGCGCCCTCCGCCCACGCGGTGTCCGGGTTGCCGTCGAAGGCGTTCACCGGGTCGTACTGCGGGAGGTGGAACAGCCAGTTGCCGTAGGAGGACGCCGACACCGAGCGGGCGCCGCGCAGTTCGGCCACCGTCTGGTGACCGGTGCCCTCGGCGGGCAGGATCTGGCGCGGTTTCTCGCCCGGGTCCTGGAGGGCGTCCGGCGCGTTGCGCTCGTCGCGCGTGTACGT
Source organism: Streptomyces massasporeus (assembly GCF_014648995.1). Taxonomy (GTDB): domain Bacteria; phylum Actinomycetota; class Actinomycetes; order Streptomycetales; family Streptomycetaceae; genus Streptomyces; species Streptomyces massasporeus. Next base: position 756,780 of record NZ_BMSE01000002.1, read on the forward strand.
GTACGAGGTGCCGGCGTTGACCAGCCCGAACCGGGTGTCCGCCCGCCGCAGCCCGTCGCCCACCACCTGGAGGGCAGGGGTGCCGAGCCCCGGGTGGTTGTCGCCGGTCAGGACGGTCGCCCGCCCGCGCAGCCGCTCCGCCAGCGGCAGCAGCGCCTCGGGCCCGCCGGACACCACGGCCGTGTCGGCGACCGGGGCGAGCCCGGCCTGCCCGGGCCGGAGCACATCCTGACCCGTGGGCCGGTAGATCTCCACGGCCCGCTGCCGCGGGTACAGCCCCTCCACCTGGAGCGGCGCGTCCTGCGCGATCCGGCCCCCGGTCATCACCGGCCCGAGGCCCGTCACCCGCTCGTACCCCGACTGTTCGAGGGTGCGCTTGACGGTCGTGGTGGGCACGTAGCCGATCTGGTCGGGGTCGAGGTCGTTGCGGACGACGACGTAGTACAGCCCGGCCCGGCTCAAGTAGTCGGCGAGACCCGGTACGTGGGAGCCGGACAGCAGCGCCTGCTCGACGGCGTCCATCGCGCGCCGGTTGCCGGGCGTGCCGAACGGCACGTAGTCGCGCTGCGCCCACCGCGACTCGGCGAGCACGTCGAGCGGCTGGTCGACGGGGGAGCCCCAGGAGTAGACGCCGTGCGCGGTCGCCGGGACGACCAGGGCACGCGAGTCGGGCGAGTACTTCTCCAGCCAGTCGGCCGTGGCCTGCCAGTAGGTGGGGAGCTTCTGGAACGAACCCGGGTTGAGGATCGAGCCGTTGAGGTAGGGCCACAGCAGTCCGGGCAGGATCAGCACGGCCGCGATCAGCGGGGCGAAGCGCCGGCCGCGCACCCGCCGGGCCCCGCGCGGCTCGGCGGCCACACCCACCAGATGCGCCAGACCCAGTGCGAGCGCCAGCGCCACACCGGTCTGGAACTTGTAGATGTTCCGGAACGGCGACAGCCACCCGTCCAGCCAGCCCTGCACGACCCCGTGGAACGGCGCCCCGAACGCGCCGCCGTACCCGGCGAGCAGCACGAGCGCCGCCACGAGCACCGTCAGTACCAGCCACCGCCGCTCGGGCATGTCCCGACGGGCGAGTCCGGCGAGTCCGAGTCCGGCCGCGAGGGCCGAGCAGAGGATCACGATCACGGAGGAGGCCACGGCCCAGCCGGCCGGCAGCCACGCCTCACCGAGGTGCAGATAGGCGACCCAGTTCCCGGCGCCGCGCAGTGCCTCGGTCGCCGACATGGTGTCCGTGGTCGTCTGCGCCGTCTCTATATAGGGGAGGAAGTTCTCGCCGTAGACCCCGAGCAGCAGCAGCGGCACCCACCACCAGGCGGTCACCACGATCACGGCCGGGGCCCACCAGGCGATCAGCTTGCGCTGCCGGGGTCCGGGCGGCCGGGACAGCAGATACAGTCCGGCCGGCAGCAGGGAGGCCAGGGTCGCCGACGCGTTCACCCCGCCCATGAACGGCACGAGCAGCGCCGACCGCAGGGCCGCGACCCGGGCCGCGTACCGCTCGTTCGTCAGCGGCAGCAGCACCCACGGCAGGAAGGCGCCGGGCAGCGCCGCGGCGGACGTCGACCCGATGACGGTGGTGAACACCGGCCACAGCGCATAGGCCACCGCGCCCAGCAGCCGGGACGCCCCGCTGCCCACCCGCAGCCGCTCCGCCAGCCGCAACGCTCCCCAGAAGGCGACGGACACGATCAGCGACAGCCACAGCCGCTCCGCCAGCCACACCGGCAGCCGCAGAAGGTCGCACAGCCAGTAGAACGGCAGCATCGGCCACAGATAGCCGACGTACTGGTCCTGGATCCCGCCGAACCCGGCCCGGTCGTGCCACAACTGGCCGAGATCGGCGAGGAACTGCCCCGGATCGACCGTGACGCCGAGCTTGGTGTCGAAGGTCTGCCGCCCCGGCCGCACCGCGAGGAACAGCACGAACGCCACGGCCCAGAAAGCCGCCAGCCAGCGCCGCGACCGCGGGCCGTCGGGCGGGCCCGCGGTGGTCGCGGTGGTGGGGACGGCTGCCGGGGGAGGAGCCTGGACCGTGGTCGTCATGGGGGACACCGCCGCAGTATGAGGAGGAGGTTCCAGGTGGCGAACTCGCGGATGCCGGGCGCCTTGACGACGGTCTCCGCGAGGAAGGGCCAGTAGCGGGAGCGCGCCGAGACGACCGTGACGTCGTCCCGGGCGCGCACCTGCCGCAGGGTGGAGCCGATGTGCACCGCGAACAGGTTCTCGCCGAGCGTGTGCTTGGCGGGGGTGCCGGTGCGCCGCAGGTAGCGGGCCCGGGCCCGTTCGGCACCGAAGTAGTGCCAGGGGGCCCATTCGTGCCCGCCCCACGGCGACAGCCAGTTGGTGAAGGACACGTAGATCAGCCCGCCGGGCCGCGTCACCCGGGCGAGCTCGCTGAGGAACGTCTCCGGATCGGCCACGTGTTCCAGCACGTTGGAGGAGAAGGTGACGTCCGCGACGCCGTCCCGCAGGGGCAGCAGGTACCCGTCGGCGACGACCGTGCCGTCGGGTGGCTTCTCGCCCAGCTCGGCCATGTCCGGTTCGAACAGATGGGCATGGGCACCGCGGCGCCGGAACTCCTCGGTGAAGTAGCCGCTGCCGCCGCCGATGTCCAGGACGGTACGCCCCGCGACAGGACCGTCGTAGGCCTCGACCTGGTCCACGGCGTCGCGCGCGAGCAACGCGTAGCAGCTCTCGGGATCGTCCTGTTCGTGGAGGAAGGCACGGAAGAGGGCAAGAGATCTCCGGAGCGAGGGGTCGCGGTGCGAGGGGCGCGGGGCTGCACCGTGCGCGGCTCCGCCATCTGGGCGCGACCGGCCACGGACCACCGCACGCCGCCTCAAGGCCCCCAGCCCCTCACCGCCTCCGCGGCGACGACCCGAAACGCCCGCACAGTCCGGTCCCACCGGAACTGCGCCGCACGCTCGCGCGCCGCCTTCCCCATCAACTCCCTTTCCCGCCCGGCCAGGGCAAGCGCACACCAGGCCGCGGCGAACGACGACTCGCCGCGGGCGAGAACGCCGGTCTCACCGTCCACCACGGAGTCCTTCAGGCCCGGCACGTCGAAGGCCACGCTCGGCGTCTCGCGGGCCGCGGCCTCCGTCACGACCAGGCCCCACCCCTCCACGGCGGAGGGGTGCAGCAACAGCCAGGCCGCGCACAGCAGCCGGTGCTTCTCGGCTTCCGTCACATACCCGGTGAACTCCACACCGGGACCGGCGAGCCGTTCGAGACGTTCCCGTTCGGGCCCGTCTCCGACGATCACCAGCCGGCCTCCGGTCACCGGCCGCACCCGCTCCCAGAGCCGCAGCAGCAGATCGATGCGCTTGTACTCGACCAGCCGCCCCACGGCGACGAACAGCGGCTCGGCCGAGCGGTCGGCCCGCGGGCCCGGCTCCTCGACCCCGTTGTGCACGACCCTGATCCGGTCCCGCTCGACCCCGATCGCGCGCAGCGCGTGGGCGGTCGAGGAGGACACGGCGACGAGCAGGTTCCGCTGCTGCGCCCCGGCCAGTGCCCAGTGCTCGAGTCTTCGGCCGATCCGTGCCGCCGGTGCCAGCGGCCCGCCGAAGCGCATCTTCCACAGGTCCGTGTGGACGTGGTTGACCAGGGTCAGCGTGGGTCCCTGATGCCACAGCGGCGCCAGGTACGGCATGCCGTTGCACACCTCGACCAGCAGGTCGCAGTCGCCGACCCGGCGGGCGAAGGCCGACCGTGCGCGCAGGTAGTGCCCGTACGGGCCGCCCGCCGAGACGACCCGGTAGTCGCGGAAGGCCGCGGGCCCCCCGCACAGCAGGGTCACCTGGTGGCCCAGGCGGGTCAGGCCGTCGGCGAGCTTGTCGACCAGCAGCTCGGAGCCGCCGGCGGACGGGTTGTCCAGATCACGATGGGCGAGGAAGACGATCCGGCGCGGATGTGGGGGGAGCGCCGGGGGGTGCTGCGCGCTGGGGGACGCGGCGCGGTGGGGGTCCCCCCGCTCGAGCGCAGCCGAGAGTGGGGGAGTGGAGGGTACGTGCTGGGGCATGGGTGCTCCAACTCGTCTCGGGGTGCGGAACTCAGCGTGGGGAAAACGTGGGGGGTGGGGTCGTCACTGAGGGGTCGGCTCGTGGGGAGCCTGAGCTCTTCCTGGGAGGGGAGTGTGGACGGGATGTGCTGGGGTGGGGTTGGACAGTTTTCGCCCGGACGTTCGCCACGGCTACTCACCGACGTGACAATTTCGGGCTTTGTTAGAGCTGACGTCACATCACTTCGTGAGAGTGGGCTGGGGCGTTCCGGACGTATCGGCCGGAACGGGGTTCTCCGGCTCCTTCCGCCCGCGCGCCACGAGAACGCCACCCACCACCGCGAGCACGAAGCCGCCCACCGCCGCCCCGATCGGCAGTGTCGTGCCCACCATCCGCAGCTGCCCGCTGTCCCGCTTCGCCTGCCGCACGGCCTCCTTCTGGGTCGCGGTCGTGAACGAGACCTTCGGGCTGTCCAGCAGCACCGCCGCGTCCTTCTTGCCGCCCGGCGCCCGCAGGGTTCGCCTCGGGCCGGTCTGCGCGTAGATCACCCGGCCCGTCGCCTGGTCCACGACCAGCTCGAAGCCGTGGTTGGAGTACCACTCCTCGGCCAGCACCTGCGGCCGGTTCGGCTGGTCGACGAGGCTGCCGGGGACCATGCGCGTGCCGGTCCTGGCCGGCGGCACGGAGCCGGTGAACTTGTAGCCGGTGTACCCCTGGACCTTCGCGGTGCCGCGGTAGCGCAGCACCACCGTGTCGCCGAGGGTGTTGTCCCACCACTGGTAGGAGCGTTTCTGCACGTCGAAGGGGAACTTCAGATACGCCTCGCCCTCGATGTACGGCTTCTCCCCGCAGCAGTGCACCGGCCGCGTGGTCTTCCGGTCCATCACCCAGCGGTGCGGCACGAAGTCCAGCGCGTCGTGCGGATCGGCGGCCGGCAGCGACTTGTCGGTGTCGACCGTGGTCGTCACGTCCCAGATCGCGTTGCCGCTGCGTTCGCTGTCCTCGACGTTGCCCCGCACCCGCTGGGTCACGGTGATCGTCCGGTCGGGCACCGTCTCGATCCGGTCAGTGTCGAAGACGCTGCCCCGGCCGGTGTAGACGGCGGTGGTGTCGATGTCGATCGGGTTCACCGCGGCACGCGGCTCCACGTACCAGGCGAGCAGGGGCGCCAGCACCAGCAGGAACGTGCCGAGACCCAGCAGGACCAGGGAAAAGGGAGAGGTTGTACGGCGCATCCGGGCACTCCAGTGGCTTGGGACGGCTCGACGTACGAGAGGGCCGACACGGCGGAGGAAACGGCGCGTGCGGTTGGGCCGGGAACCGTAGGCCGCTCTTGACGGGGTGTCAATGCTTGTCGAGACTGGGCGCGACAGGCAGGGACGGGATGCCGGGGTGGGGAAAACCTCCGGATGTTCTCCGGACGAATCCGGACAGAGAGGCTGACCCTGCGATGTCCAGACTGCTCGCTGCCGCGCTGACCGTCGCGCTCGGCGCCGCCCTCGCCGTGGGCGCCGCCCTCGGCGTGGTCGCAGTGCTCGAAGCCACACCCGACCAACCGAACACCCCCCTGATCACGTACGAGCAAGACGGCCAGGGGAGTTGACGGTGACGGCCGCCCGCACCGCAGCCGTCACGACCCGCTCGGCCTGGCACGACGTACCGCGCTTCCAGGTGCGCCGGTTCGCCGCGATCGCCATGGCCGAGGCACCCGCGCTCGCCGAGGAGATCCTCTGCGAGATCCAGCGCGAGTACCCGCATCTGCCCGTCGTCCTCGACGACTCCGGCGAGCCGATGGCCCTGGTCGGCATCCGCCGCGCCATCGAGGTGTTCGTACAGCACCTGGAGCACGCGGAGGGCCGCCCGACCGTCCCGCCCGGCGTCTTCCAGGACTTCGGCCGCGGCGAGGGCAGAGACGGCCGCTCCCTCGACTCCCTCCAGGCCATCTACCGCATGGGCGTACGCCTGGCCTGGCGCCGCTTCGCCGACATCGGCCAGCGTGTGGAGATCCCGCCCCCGGCGATGTACGAACTCGTCGACGCGGGCTACGAGTACCTGGACGGCCTGGTCGACCAGTCGGTACGCGGCTACGCCGAGGCGGCGGCCCGCCAGGCCGGGGAACGCCTGCGCCTGCAACGCCGCCTGATGGAGCTGCTGCTCGCCGAGCACCACCGCGGCGACCCGGCCGAGGCCCTGACCGAACGCGCCGCCCGCATCGGCTGGCCCTTACCGGCGAAGGTCGCGGTGGGCGTGCTGCTCCGCCCGGCCCGTGAGGCGATGGCCCCCGCGGTCGGCCAGGGCGTCCTGCTCGACATGGAGTACGAGCAGCCCCGCATGGTCGTGCCCGAGCCGGACGCGGCGGGCCGCCCCGAGCTCGTCTACCGGGCCCTGGCCGGCTGGTCCGGCGCGATCGGCCCGCCGGTGCCGCTCACCGACGCGGCGAAGTCCCTGCGCTGGGCGGAGGCGGCGGTCCGCCTGATGGAACGCGGCCTCCTCCCCTCCGGCGAGGTCCTCTACTGCACCGAGCACACCGAGGCCCTGGTCCTCCTCCAGCCCGAGGAACTCATCGACGACCTGGCCCTCAGGTGCCTGGCCCCCCTGACCCACTGCGGCCCCACCCACGGCCGCCGCCTCGCCGAAACCCTCCTGGCCTGGCTGGAGACCCGCGGCGGCGCCCCCGAGGTCGCCACTCGCCTCGGCGTCCACCCCCAGACCGTCCGCTACCGCCTGCGCCAGATCCGCGAACTGTGGGGCGACGAGATCGACGACCCCGACCGCCGCTTCGAACTGGAACTGGTGCTGCGGGCCCAGCGGTTGCGCGGGGAGCTGGGAGTGATGCGGGAGCGGCGTGCCCGGTGAGGCCCGCCGCCCGGGTGTCACACCGCGACCCGCTCCTTCGCCGCCGTCCGCCCGGAGGCGGGAGCGTCGAGGTGGACCACCACCGAGGTGTAGAAGCGGTGCACGGCGTCGTCGACACTGCGGATGAACCCGGACTCCGCGCTGCCGCGACCGCTTCCCATGCCCTTGAAGAGAGACAGCCGGAAACCGGTGATGCGGTTCGAGTCGTCCTTGGGGAGCAGATCCGCCGGTTCGGGGCGCAGCCGCTCCAGCGTGCCCCGCGGGCCGCCCGCCGCGCCCTCCACCAGAGTCTCGACGTGCAGATCCGCCGGAGCCTCGGCGAGACGACGGACCAGCCGCTTGGCCCAGGTCAGCGGATACCCCTGCTCGGGTGCCGGGACCTCCACGGACGTGCGCAGTTTGGCGGTCCGCAGATCGGCGCTGATGGTGAGCAGTCCGGGCGCCCCCTCGACACGCAGCTCGGCCTGGAGCCGGCCTTCCCGGCACAGCTGGTCGGCCAGCCGGGCCCGTCGGGCCCCGGGATCCGTGCCGCGCCGGGTGCGCTGGGCGGGCAGCACCTTCTGCCCGAGCTCGCCCCCGAGCCGCAAGCACACCTGCCGGATGAGTCGCTCCCAGCTCTCCACGACCTCCAGAGCACGGGGGTCGCCCTGGCAGAGGGTCTCGTCGTTGATCCCGTTGCGCACGGGCACCCATGCCGCGCCCATGTTCTGGAAGCCGTGGCAACCGGAGTTGTCGTGCTGGAGGTAGTGCAGCAGATCCTGGAGCAACCAGGTGCGCGCCGCGTTGCCGACGCCCTCGTGCCGGATCAGCATCTGGGCCTGGTGGGCCACTTCGGCCCAGGACAGGTGCCAGAGCGCGACCTGGTGCTTGCGCCGCCGGTCGGTCTTCACGTCGACCAGCGGGCTGCCCTCGAGTGCCACGTCGTTCGACAGGGTGATCACGGCTTCGTAGCCACGCCGGGCCGCGATGTCCATGTAGGCCTGCACCTGGTCGGACTTCAGAGGGTTGCCGTTGGTCTTGGTCTCGACGAGCGCCGTCCACAGCTTGCCTGCGCGCTCGACGCGGATCACCCCGTCCGGGCGCCTGGGTGTGTCCCCGTGCGGCAGGGAGACCTCGGTGAACGTCTCCATGCGGCCGGACGGCGCACCGAAGGGCGCGGTGACGCGTCTGCCGAACCGCGGCACCTGGGCCATCACCGACAACAGCACCGAGGTGGCCCGCGTCTCCCGGTCCCGGTCGTTCTTGAGCGCCGACACCGGAAAGAGCCGGGCCTGTCTCCAGGACTCGTTCTCCGCCAGGCTCTTCACCGGTGCCTTGGGCGGTGCGGCCTTCCTCTTCGCCGTCCGGGGCCGGGCCGCCCGCTTCCTCGGCGCGGCCTCCTCCCCGGCCGGTGGGCGGGGTGCGGGGACCGCCTCCAGCGTCGCCTGCGGCGGTGCGGCGGGCGCCACGACGGTGGGTTCCCGCGCGGCCTCCGTCCCGGACTCCGCCTCGTCGTCCTCGATGTCGACACCAAAGTCCGTCGCGAGTCCGGCCAGTCCGCTCTCGTACCCCTGGCCGACGGCCCGGAACTTCCACTCCTCGCCTCGCCGGTACAGCTCACCGAAGATGATCGCGCTCACCTGGCCGGCGTCCTCGATGACGAACCGCAGGAGACTCTCGCCCACGGCGTCGGCCAGCGTCACCTTCAGATCGTCCAGCTCGCCGAAGCGCGCCCCCTCGTAGCGGCTCGCGGCCACGACGATGCGCTCCACCTCGGCAGGGACCGCGGTCAGGTCGAAGCTGATCCGGTCCTCGCTGCCTTCTCCCGTCGGCTCCTTGCCGAGCAGTTGCACGCTGCCGTCGGCGGCCACCGGGTTGTTGTAGAAGTAGAAGTCGGCATCGCTGCGTACCTTGCCGCTTCCGTCCAGCAGCAGGACGGACACATCGGCGTCGCCCTCCCCGGTCGGGTCGGACCAGCCCAGACTCACGATCGCGGAGCCTACGTTCTCGCTCAGGGCCGCTAAGGACACGTTCGAGCCCATGGTCATGTCACGCACAGAAATCCCCCCACCTCTGCGACACCTGTGACGTGTCGCACACACGGCACTTTAATGTGCACACCACGCGCACGTGGGGTGCTCGGGGGTTTCCGCCCACGGGACTCTGCCCATTGCCCGGGCATTCCTCTATGGCTAGCCTGTGTTCGTCATGCCGATCGCCTGTTGAAATCTCGAACGCAGGCGCCTGAGACATTTAGGGAGGGTGCCGGTCGTGGGACGCCTCGTACCAGCCGTGACCCGGGCTCTCGACATTCTCGAGCTCTTTCTCGACGGGGACGGGACGCTCTCCGCCCCCGACATCGTGCGCCGGCTCCAGCTGCCGCGCACCACCGTGCACGAGCTGGTGACCACGCTCGCCGCCCGGAAGTACATCGTTCCGATGCCCGGCCAGCCCGGACGCTACCGGCTCGGCGTGCGCCCCTACCAGCTCGGTGCGCGCTACTCCGAGCAGCTCGACCTCGCGGCCGAGGGCCAGCAGGTCGCCCGGACCGTCGCCGAGACCTGCGACGAGACCGTGCACGTGGCGATCCTCGAGGACACGGACGTCATCTACATCGCCAAGGTCGACTCCACGCACGCCGTGCGGATGGTGTCGGCGGCAGGCCGCAGGCTGCCCGCCCACTGCACGTCCGTCGGCAAGATGCTGCTGGCCTCCCTTCCCGAGCCGGAGCTCACCGCGCGCATCCCCGACAGCGCCGAGCTGGTCGCGATGACCCCCAACAGCATCACCGACCCGGCCGCCCTGCGCGAGGCCCTGGCCGAGATCCGTGAGCGGGGCCTCGCCGTGGAGAACCGCGAGTCCAACCCCGACGTGTCCTGCGTGGCCGCGCCGGTCCGCGACCGCACCGGGCAGGTCGTCGCCGCCCTGTCGATCTCCGTGCCCATGATCCGCTGGAGCGAGGAGCGCCGGGCCGAGCTGGAGCAACTCGCCGCCAAGGGCGCCGCCGAGCTGTCCGAGCACCTCGGGCACCGGGGCGTGGCATGACCACGTCGTACGAGGTCGCGGTGCGTGCCGAGGCCGAGCTCGGCGAGGGACCCACCTGGGACGCGGCGACCGGCCGTCTCCTGTGGATCGACATCCTCGGCTCCCGCCTGCACACCTACGACCCGGCCACCGGACGCCGCGCCGTACGCCGCACGGAACAGCACATCGGCGCCGTCAAGCCGCGCGCCGGCGGCGGGCTGGTGCTGAACCTGCGTGACGGGATCGGCCTCCTCGACCCCGACGGCGGCTTCCGCTGGCTCCACCACGAGCGGGTCCCCGGCCGCCGGGCCAACGACGCCGCCGTCGCACCCGACGGCACCCTGTGGACGGGCACGATGCGCTACGACGAGGCACCGGGCGGCGGGACGCTGTCCCGCGTCACCGGGGACGGCTCGGTCGACGTGGTGCTCGACGACGTGGCCGTCAGCAACGGCACGGGGTGGAGCCCCGACGGGCGCCTCATGTACTACATCGACTCCCCGACCCGGCGGGTCGACGTCTTCGACCACGCGGACGGGCGGATCACCGGGCGGCGGACCCTCGCCGAGATCGAGGAGAGCGCGGGCTTCCCGGACGGGCTGACCGTGGACGCCGAGGGGTGCGTGTGGGTCGCCCTGTGGCAGGGGTCTGCGGTGCGGCGGTACACCCCCGACGGTGAGCTGGACCGGGTGATCGAGCTGCCGGTGCCCCTGGTCACGGCCTGCGCCTTCGGCGGGGCCCACCTGAGCGATCTGTACATCACCACGGCTCGCGTGGGGCTCACCGAGCCGCCCGCGCTCGCGGGGTCCCTGTTCGTGGTGCCCGGGGCGGGGAAGGGACTGGCGCACCCGCCGTTCGCGGGCTGATGTGAGGCAGGGCGGGGCGAGGGCGGCCGGGTCCCCGAGACGCCCGCAGGCGCGTACGCCGACGGAGCGCGGACCCCGGACGGACACGCCGGCCCCAGCCCCGGTCCCGGCCTCAGCGTCCCGTGCGGTCCAGCCGCCGCAGGACCGTCCGCTCGTCCTCCGTCAGCGGCGCCCCCACCGCCGCCGGCAACGGCGGCCCGCTCAGCGTCGCCAGCACGGTCGAGGGCCGTAGCAGCCGCGTCGGAGGCGTCGTCATGCTCATCACGTCCCAGAGCGCCGACGCCGCCGTGTACGAGCCGGTCGCCGTGCGGATCATGCGGCGGGTGTAGGCGGTGACCAGGCGGTCGGCGACCCCGGGCGAGCCCCCGCGCGTCCCGGGGTACCAGACGTCCTGGCTCACCGCCATCGTCCACGCGGCCTCCACCGGTCTGGCCGCCCGCAGTTGCACACGCCGCGCGAGCCCGGGCTCGCCGAGTCCGGACCGCCGCAGCTCGCGGTCCAGCTCCCGGGCGCCCAGCGCGGCCACCGACATGCCCTGTCCGTAGGCGGGGTTGAACGTGGCCAGCGCGTCACCGAGGACCACGAGGCGGTCGGGCCAGGAGCGGACCTTCTCCAGGTACCGGCGGTGATTGCTGGTGCTGCGGCTGACGTGGACCTCGGTGAGCGGTTCCGCGCCGGAGATCAGCCGGCCCACGATGGGGTCGGGCAGGTCCAGGGTGTACCGGAGGAACGCGTCCGGGTCGGACGGCGGTTCGCCGCCGCCCCGCGTGCCGGCGAGGCTGACCATCCAGCGGTCCCCCTCGATCGGCAGCACCATGCCGCTGCGGCCGGGCCGTCCCCGATACGGATCGGCCTGCACCATGGTCAGGGGGAAACGCCCGGCCCCCTCGGGAGTGCGGTAGAGACGGGTGGCGTTCACCAGGCCGGCGTCCACCGTCTTCTCGCGCACGTCGTCGACGCCCAGTCGCGCCAGCCAGTGCACGATCCGAGAGCCGCGTCCGCTCGCGTCCACCACGAAGTCGGCGGCGAGGTCCTCCTCTCCGGCGGCGGTCGACAGGCGCACTCCGGTCACACGCTGCCGCGACCCCGTCAGCTCCAGCACCCGCGCCTTGCGGATCACCACCGTGGTGTTGTCCAGCACGGCGCCCCGCACCGCCCAGTCGAGCAGGGCCCGGGTGCAGGTCAGCATCCGCGGCCCGGGGTGACGCCAGCGCCGCAACCAGCCCTCGGGCGTGAGGGCGACCATGCCCGAGCCGAGCGGTATCTCGTGCGCGCCCGCGGCGAGCAGGTGCTTGCGCATGCTCACGCCCGGCACCAGTTCCTCCATGGGGGCCAGTCCGCCGGCCATGAGGAGATGCGCGTGACGTCCCTGCGGCAGGCCCTTGCGGTGCTCCGGCCCCTCGGGCAGATCGTCGCGGTCGAGCACGACCACCTCGTCCGCGACGGCGGACAGCGCCGCCGCGGCCAGCATTCCGGCCAGACCCGCACCGATGACGACTGCTCTACGCGACATGCGACTCCTCGCACTCAGCCATGAAGGCTCCTTTGCCCTGCGGGCATTCCCCGTCGTCCGGCCACAGCCGCGCAGCGCACAACACCCTCCGCCGGCACCGGTTTCGAGCCATGCGGGCCCCGCTCCGGACGGCTCTCACCGTACCTTCACGTACCGTGCCCGCGGCCCCCCTGTGCGGTTCAGCCGGTGAGCGACTTGCCGTCCGTGGTGTCATGGGCCAGGGCGCGGATCGCCCGGAGGTCCTCCGGGCGGCGCAGCACCCGGGACACGGCGCCGATCTCGCGCAGCAGGTCCGTGGTGTCGCGGGCACCGGTGCCCGCGTCCTCCCCGGTCCGGTTCCTGGCGTCGACCGCGTCCAGGATCGCCGCGGTGGCTGCGAGTGCCTTCGCCAGGTCGGGCGGGTGGCCGAGGGCGAGGGCGGCATGGTGGAACCGTTCGCGCCGGTCCTCGTCGATGTGCCGGGCGAGCGGCAGCAGCACGTCGCGGATGAACGTCTCCCGGCGCACCAGCCGCAGTTCCGGCGTCGCACGCAGCAGGAACGGGACCCCTGCGCCGTTGACCGTCTTCATCAGCAGGTACAGCGGCCGCAGTTCGTGGAGGGCGAGCCGGACGTGCCAGCGGCCGTGCAGGTACTGCCCGGCGTGCGGGAGGATGAAGCCGACCGCGATGAGCACGGCGGACAGGCAGGCGAGCGGCGGGGCGACGGCCGTGCTCAGCCAGTCCACGTTCCGCCCGGCCCAACGGGCCACCACGGCACTGATCTTGGCGGCGTCGAAGAACAACTGCGCCGCGTAGCCCACGCCGAGGAACTTCAGCCCCCAGCGCAGCAGCGAGTCGAGCCCGTCCGTGCGCACCCAGTTCCAGATCAGCCCGTTGGTGACCAGTGCGGCCAGGGTGTGCGCGAGCAGGTAGAGCACGATCATCTCGCGCATGAACGGGGTGTTCGCGTAGTACGTGTCGAGATCCCGCAGCCGCTCCTCCGGTACGTCCGCGAGAGCGAACAGCACCCACATCGCGACGATCACACTCGCATAGACCACCACGACCCCCCGCATCGCGCGCCGGGTGTGGTCCGAGCGGTCGGACAGGCCGTTGCGCCAGGAGATGATCAGCAGCAGGCAGGAGGCGCAGAACGCGGTGAGCAGCGAGTAGACCCAGGGGCCGGAGAAGTTCGCGACCCCGGTGAGCCGGTTGACCCGGGCGATCGTCGACGGCGCCACGAAGACGAACACCGCGCAGGCGAGCAGCAGCAGCCCGCCGACCGCGCGCAGCAGCGGGTCCTTCCAGAGCCGGATGATGCTCGGCAGCTTGATGGCCAGGGCGGCGGCGAGGACCCCCGCGGGGATCCACCAGAAGTTCGGATAGAACTGGTTGACGAACTCGGCCGGGGTGAGCGCCACCGTCGTCACGGGGCCGCACCTCCTCGCGGTCCCCGGTAGCCCAGTGACCGCTGCAGGGGTTCGAGGGGTACGTCCGGTCCGCGTCCGCCCGGCAGCAGTGCCCGGCAGCGCGCCGCCAGTTGATGTCCGAAGGCGTCGGCCTCGGACTCGTCCCGTTCCCGGGAGCCGTTGCGGGCGGCCACGGTCAGCGCGATGTCCTCCCACCCCGGCCGGTCGGCGAACGCGTCGGCCGCCGCCGCACCCGCCCCCGGGTGATGGCGGTGCCCCGCGTGCAGATGCCACAGCTCGTGCCCGAGTATGACCAGTTGCTGCACGGCCTCGGCCCGTTCCTCGACGATGACGAGGTCGAAGTCCTGGAACTCCACCCACAGGCCGGTCACTTCGATCTCGTCCGGGAAGCGTTCGAAGCGGAGCTCGACGGGCCGTCCGCCGCGCCGGGAGCTCATCTCCTCGCACAGCGCCCGGCACAGCGACCGTACGTCGGTGGGGTAGCGGGGTCTCGCCCGGACCGCGGTGGCGAGCTCGGCGGCCAGGCCGCGCAGGGCTGAGCCACTGCGTGGGCGCCTGAGCGCGGCGGTGACTCGGGCGGCCCTGATCCGCGCGCCCGCGATGTCCATCGCTCCCCCTTCTCACCGCCGGCCCGTCGACCGACGACGGCCCTGCCGGCGCGTCCGAGACTACGCGCCCGAAAGTGTGCGCGTCATGCGATCCGACGTCCGATGTTCAACGCGGAACGACCGTTCCTGCCCGGAACGTCCTGTCCGAAATCTGGCCGGACCATTGACGCGCAAGCGCTTCGAATTTACGGTCCCGTTCGAAGTAACGAGCGCCATCCGAAATACCGAACGGTTTCTGATCATCGATCGTAAGGGCAGGGCATGGGACGACCTGACCTGAACCGCAGGCAGCTTCTGGGCGGGCTCGGCGGCCTCTTCGTCGCGAGCAGCTTCGGCTTCGCCGCGCTCGGCACCGGCGCCGACGCACTCGCCTCCGACGCCGACACCCGGGTGCGCTACTGGAACCTCTTCAGCGGCGGCGACGGCTCCAACATGATCGCGATGCTGGACGCCTTCCGTGAGGCCAACCCGGACATCGCCGTCAAGGACTCCACCCTCCAGTGGGGCAGCCCCTTCTACACCAAACTCGCCATGGCGGCGGCGGGCAACCGCGCCCCCGACCTCGGCGTCATGCACCTCGGCCGCGTCACCGGCTTCGCACCCGGCCGCCTCCTCGACCCCTGGGACGTCGGCCTGCTCGCCAAGTACGGCGTCCGGGAGCAGGACTACAACCCCACCCTGTGGAAGCGCGGCGTCATCGACGGCAAGCTCTACGCCCTCCCGCTCGACATCCACGTCCAGCTCTGCTTCTACCGCAAGGACGTCCTGAAGAAGGCGGGGCTGCTCGGCGACGACGGCCGGATCGTGCCCGTCACCTCCACCGACGAGTGGTTCGACGTCCTGAAGGAGGCCAAGCGGGCCACGAAGAAGGGGCTTCAGACCATCGGCATGTGGAACGCCGACCAGAACTTCCAGTGGTGGTTCTTCGTCGCCTTCTACACCCAGCTCGGCGGCACCTGGTTCAACGCCGCCGACACCGAGGTCACCTTCGACACCGACAAGGCCGTCCAGGTCCTTCGGTTCCTGCGCCGGCACGTCACCGACGGGTACTCCGACCCGGGCTTCGGAGGCCTCGCGAGCGCCGAACAGTTCATCAACGGCTCCCCTTTCGTCTGGGAGGGCAACTGGTCGGTCCCGGTCTACTCCGGAGCGAAGCTCGACTACGGAGCGACCCCCCTGCCGCCCGTCTTCGGCAAGCAGGCCACCCACGCCGAGTCCCACGCCTTCGTCCTGCCGCACCAGTCCGACCGCGGCGGCGCCGCCAACGAGGCCGCCCACCGGCTCGCCGCCTACGTCGTCCAGCACGCCCGGCAGTGGGCGGCCGGCGGCCACATCCCCGCGTACACCCCCACCCTGTCCACGGCGGCGTACAAGAAGCTGGACCCGCAGAGCGAGTACGTCTCCGCCATGGACCACCAGGCCACCGAGCCCAAGGTGTGGTTCGCGGGCTCCACCGGCATCCTCGCCCAGCGCGTCGGCCCCCTCGTGGTCTCCTCGACGATGGGCTCCGCCAAGCCGGAGACCGCGGCCGACCGCATGAAGAGGGCGCTCACCCAGCTCCTCGCCACGAAGAACCCCATGGACGGGAAGACCGCCGCAGAAGGAGGTGCCGTCTGATGGCGACCAGCGCCCACACCCTCGCCGCACCCGCACGCGCGAGGACCGCCGCCGGCAGTGCCACCCTCCGCCGCAAACAGGGCTTCCAGCACGGCGGCTGGTTCGTCGCCCCGTTCCTGCTGCTCTTCGCCGTGTTCGTGATCTGGCCGCTGCTGCGCGGCGTCTACCTCAGCTTCACCGACGCCAACATCACGGGCGAGGGCGCGAGCTTCGTCGGCCTCGACAACTACCGTGAGGCCCTGGACGACCCCCTGGTGTGGGACTCCCTCGGCCACAGCGCGTACTTCACGCTCCTGGTCGTCCCCTGCATCACCGTCCTCGCCTTCCTCCTCGCGATGCTCGCCCACCACATCGAACGCGGCAAGTGGCTGTGGCGGCTCTGCTTCTTCGCCCCGTTCCTGCTGCCGTCCACCGTCGCGGCCAACCTGTGGCAGTGGCTGTTCAACCCCGGCACCGGCATGATCGACCACGTCTTCGGCCTGCAGACGCCCTGGCTGACCGACAAGTCCTACGCGATGCTCGCCATCGTCATCACCACCCTGTGGTGGACCGTCGGCTTCAGCTTCCTGCTCTACCTCGCCGCCCTCCAGGGCATCCCGGACCACCTCTACGAGGCCGCCAGACTGGACGGCGCGAACGCCTGGCACCGCACGGTCCACATCACCCTGCCGATGCTGCGCACCATCACCGG
The DNA here is from genome assembly GCF_014648995.1 of Streptomyces massasporeus. Lineage (GTDB taxonomy): Bacteria > Actinomycetota > Actinomycetes > Streptomycetales > Streptomycetaceae > Streptomyces > Streptomyces massasporeus. The sequence goes on from NZ_BMSE01000002.1 coordinate 773,350, forward strand.
CCTGGTCATCGCCCTCCAGGTCCTCGCCTCGCTCCAGATCTTCGACCAGGCCGTCGTGATGATGGACTTCCTCCCCGGACCCGAGGGATCGACCCGCACCTTCGTGCAGTACACCCTCGAAGAGGGCTTCACCAGCTACCGCGTGGGCTACGCCTCCGCGATCTCCGTCATCTTCTTCGTGATCATCGCGGCCGTCGCCCTCGCGCGGATGTGGCTGCTGCGCAACGTCAAGGAGACCACCCGATGAGCACGGCCGCACAGCCCCGCAAGCCGTGGACCCCGAGTCAGATCGTCCTGACCCTCCTCGGCGCCGCCGTCTCCGTCATCTTCCTCGCCCCTTTCGCCTGGGGCCTGTTCACCTCGCTCAAGTCCGAGACCGAGGCGGTCCAGGTCCCGGCGCACTGGCTCCCGAAGGACTGGACGGGCCAGGCCTGGAAGGCCCTGTTCGAGTCCGGCAACATCACCAACTGGTTCGTGAACTCCCTGGTCGTCTCGGTCTGCGTGACGTCCGTGGTGCTCCTCGTCAGCGCCCTCGCCGGCTACGGCTTCGCCCGCACCGAGTTCCGCGGCAAGAACGTCCTGATGGGCCTGGTCATGGCGGGCCTGATGATCTCGCCCGCCGTGCTCGGCGTGCCGCTGTTCACCACGGTCCAGCAGATGGGGATGGTCGACACCTACTGGGGCATGATCCTGCCGCAGTGCGCGCCCGCCGCGATGGTCTACATCCTCTACAAGTTCTTCCAGGGCATCCCGCGGGAGCTGGAGGAGGCCGCGTTCATCGACGGCGCGGGCCGCTGGCGGGTCTTCTTCACCATCGTCCTCCCGCTCTCCCGCCCCTCCCTCGCCGCGGTCGGCATCTTCACCTTCATCGCCTCGTGGAACAACTTCCTCTGGCCGTACATGGTGACCAACAACCCCGACCTGATGACCATGCCGAACGGCATCGCGACCGTCATGAACTCCTACGGCATCCAATGGGCCCAGCTCATGGCCGGCGGCCTGATGGCGGGCCTGCCGCTGATCATCGTCTTCGTCTTCTTCCAGAGGCAGATCGTGGCGGGCGTAGCGCACACAGGCCTGGCAGGCCAGTGATGATTTCGGCTGCCGCGCCGTCGTGGTTGCTCGCGCAGTTCCCCGCGCCCCCAAGGGGCGCGGGGCTGTGCTCAATGTGCGCTCAATGTGCGGCTCCGCCGCGTGGGCGCGACAAGCCACGACCCACCCGCAGCCGCCCACGAAAGACGAACCACCCACCCCGAAAGGCGAACATGCACAAGGCCCGCTTCACCCTCGACCCCGCATTCACGGTCGGCGAGGTCAACCCCCGCCTCTTCGGCAGCTTCGTGGAACACCTCGGCCGCTGCGTCTACACCGGCATCTTCGAACCCGGCCACCCCACCGCGGACGCGGCAGGCCTCCGCCAGGACGTCCTGGACCTCGTCAAGGAACTCGGCGTCACCGCCATCCGCTACCCCGGCGGCAACTTCGTCTCCGGCTACAAGTGGGAGGACTCGGTCGGCCCGGTCGAGGACCGCCCCCGCCGCCTCGACCTCGCCTGGCGCTCCACCGAGACCAACCGCTTCGGCCTCTCCGAGTACATCGCCTTCCTGAAGAAGATCGGCCCCCGGGCCGAGCCCATGATGGCCCTCAACCTCGGCACCCGGGGCGTCGCCGAGGCCCTCGAACTCCAGGAGTACGCCAACCACCCCGCCGGCACGGCCCTGTCCGACCTCCGTGCCGCGCACGGCGACAAGGACCCCTTCGGCATCACCCTGTGGTGCCTGGGCAACGAGATGGACGGCCCCTGGCAGACCGGCCACAAGACCGCCCAGGAGTACGGCCGGACCGCCGCCGAGACCGCCCGCGCGATGCGCCAGATCGACCCGGGCGTCGAACTCGTCGCCTGCGGCTCCTCCAGCCAGTCCATGCCGACCTTCGCCGCGTGGGAGGCGACGGTCCTGGAGGAGACGTACGACCTCGTCGACTACATCTCCCTGCACGCCTACTACCAGCCCGAGGACGGCGACCTCGACTCCTTCCTGGCCTCCGCCGTCGACATGGAGTCCTTCATCGAGAACGTGGTCGCCACCGCCGACCACATCGGCGCGAAGCTGAAGTCGAAGAAGAAGATCAACCTCTCCTTCGACGAGTGGAACGTCTGGTACATGTCGCAGTGGCACGAGATCGAGAACTCCGGCGCGCGGGACTGGGCCGAGGCCCCGCGCCTCCTGGAGGACAACTACAGCGTCATGGACGCGGTCGTCTTCGGCTCGCTCCTCATCGCCCTGCTCCGGCACGCCGACCGTGTCACGGTCGCCTGCCTCGCCCAGCTCGTCAACGTCATCGCGCCGATCATGACCGAGCCGGGCGGCCCCGCCTGGCGCCAGACCACGTTCTTCCCGTTCGCGCAGGCGAGCACGTACGGCCGCGGCCAGGTCCTCGACGTCCGCGTGGACTCGCCGAAGCACGAGACGAAGAAGTACGGCGAGACGGACCTGCTGCACGCCACCGCCGTGCGTGCCGAGGACGGCACCGTCACCGTCTTCGCCGTCAACCGCAGCCGCACCGACGCCCTGCCCCTCGACGTCGCCCTGAGCGGCCTCGACCTCACACGGGTCGTCGAGCACAGCGCCCTCGCGGACGCCGACCCCGACGCCCGCAACACCCTCGACGACCCCGAGCGGGTCGCCCCGCACACGGTCGACGGCACGGCTCTCCAGGGCGGTACGCTCAGCGCCGTCCTGGAGCCGCTGTCCTGGAACGTGATCCGCCTGGCGTGACGGCCCCGGTCAGCGTTCGATGTGCGGCAGGGCGGTCGAGGACGCCGAGGTCGAGGTCGTCCCGACCGCCCAGTAGCCGTCCGAGCCCGGCACCTTCGCCAGGGCGTTCATGAAGACGGGGGTCGCGGCCACCGGCCCCCGCTCGCTCACCCAGGCCGTGCCGTCCCAGCGCAGGTAGTGGGCCCGGGTCTGGTCCCAGAAGTCCCAGCCGGCGATCCGGTCGGGCCGTCCCTGCGCGTCGGCGACGATGCCGGACAGCATGCCGACGCCGAACGGCGCCTTGACGTACTCCCAAGCGCCGCCGTCACCGCGCAGCAGCAGGACGCCCGGAGGCTTGCCGGGCGGGCCGCCGATGCCGTAGTCGTAGCCCGTCAGCCAGATGTCGTCGCGGGCGACCGGAAGCAGCCCGGTGAACCCGGCGCGTATGCCGCCGGGTGACGGCAGCACGGTCCAGGCCTCTCCGTCCCAGCGGGCGACGAGTTCGCCGCCGTAGACCCAGATGTCGCCGCAGAGCGCGCGGTGGATGCCGTAGGGCGGGGTGGTGGTCGTCGCCGGGGGCGCCTCCAGCCAGGTCCACTTGCCCCGGTGGCCGTGCAGCAGCACCGAGCCGTCGCTGTTCCGGCCGGAGACCCAGACGTGGCCCCGGGGGCCGGTCGTGACGGCGGCCAGGGTGGTCCCGGTCGCCCCGCGCCCGGGGTAGTCGGTCTCCCGCCAGGTCAGTCCGTCCCATGCGAGGAGCCGGGCGGTGCCGGAGGTGTCGGAGCCGACGGCCCAGGCGGATCCGTCGGACGCGGCGGCGACCGAGCCCAGGTAGCCGCTGAAGTCAGGGCTGGTGCGCTGCCAGGCCGCGCCGTCCCACACGAGGGCGAGTGCCATCCCCCGTACGCCGCCGTTGCGGCCCTCCTCGCCCACGGCCCAGGCGAGGCCGGGGCCCGAGGCCGCCACCCGGCGCAACTGCGCCGCGGGGGTGGCCTCGGGGGCCGTGACGGCCTGCCACTCACGAGCCTCACCGACCGGGCCGGGAGCCGCCCAGGCCGTCCCGCCCCGCGCCGAGCCGAGCCCGGCCCCGGCCACAGCGCCTAATCCGCTGATGAAACGCCGTCTTCGCACGATGTTCCCCTCCCTGCCGGAAGCCCTGAAGGGCCCACACGGTGAACCAGCGTCCCGGACAAGGCAAGGCAAGGGTACGGCCCGATCCGGTCACACCGGTTTCACGGGCACCCCTCCGGCCGCCGCGCCCAACAGCGTCAGCCGGACGTCCCCGGGCCCGGACGGTGTGGTCCCGTCGGACAACACCGCCAGCGCCAGTGTGTTGGCACCCCGTGTGCGCAGGATCCCGTTGGGCAGCACGAAGGTGTGCTGCGGGCCCACGTCGTTGATGTACTGGCCCATGTTCCAGCCGTTGAGGAAGATCTGGACGCGGTAGGCCCGGCCCGGGTCGTCGTCGAGGACGAGCCCGATCGAGGCGTCGACACCCGGGGCGACGTCCAGCCGGAAGTCCGTCCGGTACCAGGTGACGCCCTGCCGCCGGTCGGCCCGGGGGAGCTCGGCGTCCTTCCAGTCCCCGTCGTCGAACTCGGGCAGATGCCAGCCCTCGCGCTCCCCGTGCAGCCCGCCGGTGTTCATCGGCCCGCGCACGGGATCGGGCGCGGAAGCGCCCTGGATACGCCACGTCACCTCGGGGGAGCCGCCCTCGAAGGTGACGGCGGTCAGACCCCGCGCGGCCTTGTGCGTGTCGAGGGCCTTGCCGTCCATGTCGTGCTGCATCCGCCGCACGAGCACCGAGAGCACATGCCGGTCACGCTTCCCGTCCCGCGCCTCACGGAGCCTCTCCCGCAGCTTCTCCGGCAGGTCGAAGCCGGCCTTCGCGGTCCATGTCCCCTGCCGCGCCCGCTCCTTGCCGGGGACCGGCATGCGGTGCGTGCCCAGCGGCTCGCCGTCCAGCCAGGCCATGAGCAGGCCCTGGGTGCCCGTGCTGTAAGCGAGGGACACGGACTCGATGCCGTTCTCGTCGTTCCACTCGCCCCGGTACCAGACGTCGCCGTAGTGGAAGCCGTAGTCGTCCGCGAACAGGACGGGCTGCCCGTCGGGCACGGGCGTGGTGCTGAAGGTCGTCTCCTTGTCGGCCGTCGTCCAGTCCGAGTCGTCGAAGTCCGGCTCGGATTCCGGGTTCCCGGCCCGGCGCCGCCAGCCGTCGAGGGCGGGCAGGGACGGCCGGGTCACCCCGGGCAGCGGCCGCAGCGCCAGCAGGCTGCCGGAGGCGCTGATCCGGGTCGCGACCGGGCGCCCGTTCCAGGTGACGTGGGTGATCCCGCGCGGCCCCCACACCTCCAGGCCGGTCTGCCCGGTGGTGTCGCCGGTGAGGTGGACCGTGGAGTCGCGCAGCTCCGCCGAGCGCAGCAGGGCGGGGCCGTAGACGAGGAGCGGGCCGGACGGGGTCTCGTGGGGCCACAGCCGCAGCGCGGTGGCGTCGTCGGCGAACAGCACCAGCATCGGGGTGTCCACCCCGTCGCCCTCGACCCGCACCCGGCTCAGCCCGCCCGCGCCGAGCGGTGCGGTGATGTTCAGCTTGTTGAGGTTCCAGGACCACGCGGGCTCCGCGTCCAGCCGCATGGGAGTCGGCTCGTCGGGGCACTCCAGCACGACCTGCGCGAGATCGCCCCGGCGGCCCGCGAACACGGCGATGTCCTGCCGCCCGGCGGTCAGGCTCAGCATCGGCTGCACGGTGGCGTGCACCAGCGTCCGCTTCCCGAGCCTCAGATCGGCGGCGATCAGCTTGGCGTCCCGCGCGGGGACCATGACCGGCACGTCGATCCCGGCGTCCGGCAACGTCACGGAGACCGCCTCGGCGGAGTCGTTGCGCAGGACGTAGAAGTGGGCCCCGGTGTCGGGGTTGGTCAGGTGGTAGACCTTGATCCGCTCGTCGGTCGCGCGCACCGGCTTCGCCCGGTGCAGCTTGGCGAGGTCGGACACGAACCGCAGCAACTGCCCGGTCTGGTGCATCGGCGCGAGCTTCGGGGTGGCGTTGCGGGCCTCGTCGAACGCGGCGCCGTAGTCGTACGAGGTGTAGACGGCCGGCGCGGGCAGCCAGCCCCAGGAGGTGCCGCCGAAGGTCATGTAGACGTTGTGCAGGGTGATGCCGTTGGCGAGGTTGGTGAGGTGGAAGCGCCGCTCGTACGCCGCGTCCCGGGTCCGGCGCGCCTCGGCGTACCCCTTGCCGTCGAACGCCGACCCGCCCCACGGATCGAACCAGCCCCCGCCGAACTCGGGCACGAACCCGGGCGTCTTCGGACTGGCCGTGGCCCCGCCCGTCGCGCCGCCGCTCCCGAAGAGCCCCCAGTCGGGCGGCACCCGGTCCGGCTCCGGGTATCCGTCGAACCCGTACAGCCAGCGCCCCTTCTCCCCGCCGGTGCCGAACGACCCCGGGGTCCAGTGGCCGCCCGGCCCCTTGTCGTTGTGGAACAGCGGTACGTCGATGCCGTCGGCGCGGACCTTCTCGTACAGGTACGACATGTAGGCGCGCCCGGACGGCTCGTCGACGTGCGCGTCGTACTCGTTCTCGATCTGGTAGAGCAGGACCGTGCCCGTGCCCTGCGTGAACAGGCGTTTGGCGACGACGGCGTTGACGGCGGTCAGCCACTCGTCGACATAGCGCAGATACGTCGGGTCGGAGGTCCGGGCCCGGCCCTCGGTGGCGGTCAGCCAGCCCGGGAAGCCGCCGGCGTCGACCTCCGCGTTGATGTACGGCCCGGGCCGCAGGATCACGTACAGCCCCGCCTCGGCGGCCGTCCGCAGGAACAGGTCCAGGTCGCGCACGCCGGTGAAGTCGTAGCGGCCGGGGGCGGGGGAGTGGTGGTTCCAGGCGACGTACACGCTGACGGCGTTGTAGCCGTGGGCCCGCATCTTCTCCAGCACGTCCCGCCACAGCGACGGGCTCGGCAGCCGGAAGGGATGCATCTCGCCCGACCAGAGCACCAGACGGCGGCCGTCGACCAGCAGCGAGTAGTGGTCGAAGCCGATCTCGTGCGGCCGGCCGTCCGCGCTCGGCACCGGTGGCGGTGGGCCGGTGGGCGCGGTGCGTGCCGGGTTGGCGGAGGTGGGCGACCCGCTGCCGGTCAGCGCGAAGCCGAGCGCCGCCGTGCCGGCCAGAGCGTGGAAGGTACGCCTGCTGAGCTCCAAGGGAGCGCCTCCTGTTGTGCCTTGCGATACGTGGTGCGTGGTGCGTGTGGTCGTCGTGCGAGGTGCGTGTGCTCGCTGTGGTGCGCGGTGCGTGTGCTCAATGTCTACAGGGTCACGGGGACAATGGTCCTATGAGGATCTCGGCACGAGCGGACTACGCGGTACGAGCGGTCGTGGAGCTGGCCGTCCGGCAGGGGGAGGGGCCGGTCAAGGCGGAGGCCGTCGCCACCGCGCAGGACATCCCCCACAAGTTCCTGGAGGGGATCCTCGGGGATCTGCGGCGCGGCGGGGTCGTCGACAGCCGGCGTGGCGGGGGCGGCGGATACCGGCTGGCCCGGGAGGCCGCGGAGATCACGGTCGCGGACGTGATCCGGGCCGTCGACGGGCCGATCGTCTCGGTGCGCGGCGAACGGCCGACCGGTCTCGCCTACTCCGGCACCGCCGAGCCGCTGCTGCCGCTGTGGATCGCCCTGCGGGCCAATGTGCGCAGGATCCTGGAGGGCGTGACGATCGCCGACCTCGCGGCCGGGGCGCTGCCGGAGCCGGTGGAGCGGCTGGCGGCGGAACCGGCGGCCTGGGAGAACCCCTGAGGGGCTGCGGCCGTGCGCGGCGCTGTGCGTGATCCTCATTCCGTCCTCGGGATGTCCTCGGTCTGACGCACTGGTGCAACGCACCCTATGTGCCTGCCGGTATCCCAGTGAATTCCCGCCAGTGTGAATGGCCGGAGAGCGACCTGGCCCACCCCTGCCGCGCTGCGTACGATGCGACCGCTCCCGCTCTTCACATCCCCTTCATGGAATGGTCACAGGTCGGGGGCGCGTACGCCTGTCGCTTTGACATGCACATGATCCGCCTCTGTCACGATCCACCCCCCACGAACCGATGGGAGAACCATGGCCGGTGGCCTGCTCCTGAGCGGTGCGGTAGCCGCGCTCCTCACCAGCGCACTTCCCGCACAAACCCCGTCCTCCGGGTTCGACGACCCGCCCCCGGACAAGATCATCATCCAGGTCGCCACGGTGAACGGCTCCGGCTGCCCGCAGGGCACCGCAGCGGTCGCCGTCTCCGAGGACAACACCGCCTTCACGGTGACCTACAGCGACTACCTCGCCCAGGCCGGCGGAAGCTCCGACCCGACCGCGTTCCGCAGGAACTGCCAGCTCAACCTGAAGGTCCACGTCCCCGGCGGCTTCACCTACGCCATCGCGAGCGCGGACTACCGGGGATTCGCCTCACTCCAGCGGGGCGCGAGCGCCAGTCAGCGGGCCTCGTACTACTTCCAGGGCTCGCCCAGCACGGTGTACAAGAACCACCCCTTCAGCGGCCCCCTCAACGACAACTGGCAGGCCACCGACGAGACCGACTGGGCCCAGCTGGTCTACGCACCCTGCGGAGTCCAGCGCAACTTCAACATCAACACCGAGATCCGCGTCAACGCCGGCACCCAGTCGGCCGACAAGGTCAGCTTCATGACGATGGACTCCACGGACGGGGACATCAGCACGGTGTACCACCTGGCGTGGAAGGAGTGCCCGAAGAAGTCGTGACGGTGTGAACGGGGGCGGCCTCACCGGGCCGGTGGTCCGGTGAGGCCGCCCCTCGTGTTCCTGCGTGGACGATGCGGCGAGGGCCGGTCAGCCCCGGGGTGTCAGCGCCGCCGCGGTGGCCTGCGCGAAGGCCTCCGGGTTGTCCAGCATGATGTTGTGGCCGCAGTCGGGGATCGCGACGACGGACACACCCGCCTCGCCGAGGGCGTCGGAGCCGGGGAGCGGCCCGTCCGCCTCGGGAAGCAGGAAGGTCCGGGGGGTCTCCAGCTCCAGCAACAGCTCCCGCATCGTGGGCTGCGTGCCGCGCGTCAGATGGAACGCGCTGCGGTGCAGGGCCTCGCGGCCGGCCAGACGCATCGTGGACCACCAGTGGGCACCGACCCGGTCGCGGACCTCCTCCCAGCCGCCGCCCGACACGAACTCCTCCTCGGAGTAGGCGGCGATGCCGCTGCTGCCCGGGGAGCCGGGCGTGCGCGGGATCGGGTCGAGGTTGGCGTCGATGAGCACCAGCCGGGAGACCAGGTGGGGGTGGCGGGCCGCCAGGACGATCGCCACCGAGCCGCCCATGCTGTGCGCGATCACCTCGGCGCCCGAAACCCCCGCGGCGGTCAGGGCGCCGGCGAGCGCGTCGGCATGCGATTCGAGCGTGTAGTCGAAGGACGTAGGACGGTCGCTGATGCCGTGGCCCAACAGGTCGACCAGCAGCGACCGGTGCCCGGCGAGCAGCGGATGGACCGCGGCCTCGGTGAAGTAGGGGGGCGATGTGGCGCCCAGTCCGTGCACGTAGACGCGCGGCGGCTCCTGTCCTGGCAGTTCGACCCAGCGGATCTGGTCGCCTTCGGGGGTTACGGCGGCGCTGCGCACGGTCTGCTCTCCTGTGGTCACGACGACGGGAGACACGAGATTGACATGCTCCTCGGGCTGAAGCCCGAGGATTTTGGCCGTCCTCACCTGTTGCCGTGTCGCTACGCGGCACAGGTTCGGGTGGGGGTTCCATGGCTTCCTGTTTCTTCGCGCTGTGCCGGGACGAGTCCCGGTCTTACCGGCGCTCCGCAGGCCGATGCCGCCAGTCCGGCGGCCTGTTTGACGTTGATCGCGGCGTTGTGGTCGCGGTCGTGGAGGGTGCCGCAGGCGGGGCAGGTCCATTCCCGTACGTGCAGGGGTTTGGGTCCGTCCCGATGCCCGCAGGTGGAGCACACCTGGCTGGTGGGCTCGAACCGGCCGATCTGGACGAAGGCCCGCCCGTACCGCTGTGCCTTGTACTGAAGCATGGCCACGAACTGCGACCAGCCCGCGTCATGCACACTCTTCGCCAGCCAGGTGCGCGCCAGTCCCGAGACCGCCAGATCCTCCACCGCGACCGCTTGGTTCTCGCGAATCAACTGAGTGGAGAGCTGGTGGTGAAACTCCTTGCGCGCGTCAGCCACGGCCGCGTGAGCACGGGCGACCTTCGAGCGGGCCTTGGCCCGGTTCTTCGATCCCTTCTGTTTGCGGGACAGCTCCCGCTGGGCCTTCATCAGCTTCTTCTCCGCGCGGCGCAGAAACCGCGGGGAACAGATTTTCGTCCCGTCGGAGAGGACCGCGAAGTGTGTGAGCCCCAGGTCGATGCCGATGGCGCTGTCTGGCTCCGGCTCATTCCAGCGCGCCCGGTCCGTATCGGAATCGGTGTCGATGACGAAGGAGGCGAAATACCGCCCCGCCGAGTCCAGGATCACCGTCACACTGGAGGGCACGGCGGGCAGGGCCCGCGACCACTTGGCCCTCACGTCACCGATCTTCGGCAGGGACAGCCGCCCCGTCTCGGTGATCTTCCAGCGGGCGTTGGCGGTGAACCGGATCGACTGCCGGGTGTCCTTGCGTGACTTGAAACGCGGCACACCCACCCGCTTCCCCTTGCGCTCCCCTTTGTGGGAGGCGAAGAAGCTCTTGTACGCGCCCTCCACATCCCGTAAGGACTGCTGCAGCACCACCGAGGAGACCTCACTCAGCCAGCAGCGCTCGGCCGTCTGCCGGGCCCGGGTGATCAGCCGTTTCGACAGCTCGGCCGCGTTCGGGAACGGCAGACCCGCGGCGCGGGCGTCCTCCCGGGCCCGTACGGCGTCGTTGAACACCACCCGCGCACACCCGAACGCCCCCGCCAACGCGGCGGGTTGACCGGGCTCCGGGTACAGGCGAAAGGCGTACCGAAGCTGCATTCGGCGATCGTACGAACACGTGCCACTCGATGTCGCCGGGAACACCCGTTTCCCCGCCTCACCCCCATGACGCAGTGTCCGGCTCCGCCGGAACGACACCGCGACGCTCCGCGCCGCCGTCACGAGATTCGCTTCACCACCGGGCTGAAGCCCGATGCACTGCGAATGAAACTCGGTAGCCACTGCGGTTGGATGAGCCATGGAGTTCTTCTGCTACCACCGCGACCGACCCGGCTCCCTGCCACTGCGGGAGGAGCTGGGTGAGGCGCACTGGGCCTATATGGACCGGTACGAGGCGGAGTTGATCGCCCGGGGGCCGACCTTCGCCGAGGACGGGGAGACACCCACCGGCAGCGTGCACATCGTCGACCTGCCGGATCCCGCCGCAGCACGTGCGTTCGCCTTCGACGAGCCCAACTACCAGGCCGGGGCGTACCGGGACGTCCTGCTGCGCCGCTGGCGGAACCTGCTGGGCCGGACCATGTGGGAGTTTCCGGGCGGGCGGACCGGTGGTGACCGCCATCTGGTGCTCGGACTCGGGCCCTTGACCGGAACCGCCCTCGAAGTGCCGTCCGACCGCGACGAGCTGATCGCCTACGGGCCCCTGCTGTCCGACGACGGTGAGGTCTGGGTGGGCACGGCCGCACTGGTCCGGGCCCCCGACCCGGAGGCGGCGCGTGCCGTGCTGCCCCGGGGGCGGTACGCGGCCATCGAGGTGCACGCGTGGGAGTTCGGCGGGCGACGGTGATACGAGCTCCCGGAGCCCGCCGCGGCGGGTGGGCTCCGGGCCGTGGGCCGTGTCAGCCCTGTTCCACTCCCAGGGTCAGCGCACCGGCGTAGCCCGCCGACGTCGTGCTGCCGAGGGGCGTGAGGGTGAGGAGGCCCGAGGCCGCGCCGCCCTCGTCGTAGATGGAGTCCTGGGCGAGTGTGGTGCGCGGGACCGTGTTGACCCTGTACGCGGCGAGTGCCGCGACCTTGGCCGTGATCGTCTCGGCGAAGAAGAGCTGGCCGGTGTGGAGTTCCTCGCCGCCGGTGAAGGAGCCGTCGGGGGTCAGGGTCACGTCCGTGTGGACCTTGATGTGGATGTGCACGCAGCGACCCCGGTACCAGCCGGGGTAGACGGTGGTGATCGCCGCGACGCCGGCGGCGTTGGTGAGGACGCCGCCGCGCAGGAACGTGCCGTTGTCGGGTTCGTCGTGGCCGTTGTTGCCCACGAAGCCGGAGTACTCGCCGAGGGCGTCACAGTGCCAGATCTCCACCAGGGCGTCGCTCAGGGGAGCGCAGGTGTCGTCGTCGACGACGGTGAGCGTCAGCTTCAGTGGGATGCCGGTCTTGTCCTCCCGGATGTCGGAGCGGATGTACTGCCCGTCGAGGTAGTAGGGGCCTTCGGTCATCTCCTTGGTGAGGGTGCACACGGCTGCGGCGACCGGGGTGGTCGCGGCACGGCCGGCAGGGGCCTCGGTGCCGGGAGCTGCCGCGCCCACGGCCAGGGCGGCCGCGGTGGCGCCGGTGGCCAGCAGGACGGTGCGGCGGCCGATGGACGTGTCGGGGTGGTCCTTCGAGGTATCTGTCATGAGCACGGCACCCTAGAGAGGCTTTCTGTCGGGGAGCTGTGGATCCGGCAAAGTGACGGTGCGTCAAGTAACTTGTGAGACGGACGTGAAATGCCTTGGCGGGCACGGGTGTTGAGCACGGCATGACGAAGAATCCGGGACCTCGTCCCCTGTCCGACGCAGCCCTCTCCGACCTGCTCGGCAAGCAGCAGTTCGGCACGTTCGCCACCGTCAAGCGCAGTGGCCACCCGCATCTCACCACCATGCTGTACAGCTGGGACGCCGAGTCCCGCACGGTGCGCTTCTCGACCACCGCCGACCGTGTCAAGGTCAAGCACCTGCGCCGTGGTCCGCGTGCGGCGTTGCACGTGCAGGGCGGGGACGTCTGGTCGTTCGCCGTCGCTGAGGGCGAGGCCGAGATCTCCGAGGTCACGGCGGTCCCCGGCGACTCGGTCGGCCGGGAGCTGCTCGCGATGATCCCGGCGGGCGCCGAACCGGAGGACGAGGACGCCTTCCTCCGGCAACTGGTCGACGAGCGGCGCGTCGTCATCCGGCTGAAGGTGGACCGGCTGTACGGGACCGCGCTCGACATCGAGGGATAGAGCTGCGGCACGATGAGCGCATGAACGCACAACGGGGCAGCACTGAAGAACAATCGCTCGCGGACCTCGCTCGGCGACTCCGCGCGGCGGACACCGGCGGCTGGACGCCGGACGGGGTGAACGCCCTGGCGGACGGGCTCGGCTGGGCCCGGGGCGGCACCGCGGACCATCCCGTCCTGGTCACCGGCCGGTCCTCGGGTGACGCCCGTCTGCGTCCCGTCGGCACCTACGAAGAGCCTTACACCGACGGCGAGTCGTACGTGGAGCTCGCCGTGCCGGTGGGCACCGCCGCACCTGACGTCGCAGCGCAGGCCGCCGCCTTCCGCGCCGCCAACGAGGAACTGACCGCGGCCCTGGGCCGGCCGTCCGTCATGGGTTCGCACGGCGACATGGGCCCCTTCTACGGCAGCGGGCCGCACTGGGGCGCCCCCTTCCTGCGCTGGCGCGGCAGTACGGACACCCTGGAGCTGCGCGCCGGGAAGGCGGGACCCGAGCTGGTCCTGCAGCCCACCGGCCCGGCGGAGAACTGGTTCTGGCGTCAGGGCCACGGCGAAGAGCACGCGATCAGCGGATTCTTCGGCAGCAATCGCGACCCGGCCAATGCCGGCCTGGGCTTCCCCGGCGGCTGGACCGCCCGCAGTTGGGAGACCGTCACCCGGTCGCTGGGCGACTTCCTCGAGGCCCTGCCCGCCGAGGCCATCGCCCTCGGTGTCGGTTTCGGGATGCCGTTCTACGGGCGCACCCGCGGCAGCGCGCCCCTCCTCTTCGACGTGACGTGTGACGACCGGCTCGCGATCGGCTGCTTCGCCCCCGACGGCGTCGAAGCGGCCTCACTCGGCTGGGGCACCGTCGCCGAACACCCGGGCACGGCCTCGATCTGGAGCGACGACGATCCGGTGTGGCGCGTGGACGCCGGAGGCCCCGGCGAACCCAAGGGCCGCGCCCTCGCGGAGATGCTCGTGGCGACGGCCAGGGCGGCGGGGGTGACCGAGCCGGCCGGTCTGATCGTCGGCGGCGAGGCGGAGTACGTGGACACCTACCACGTCAGGTACTACGGCCTGGGTCTGCCCACCGGCTGACGCCTCGACGGCACGGGCCGGCTTCCCGGCCCGTCTCCCATGGTCCGCGCAGCCGATGCTGCGCGGACCATTGCTGCGCGGACCATTGACGCGCAAAGCGTTCGATTCTACGGTCCCGTTCGAACTTGCGATCGCTGTTCGAGATATCGGCCAGTCACCCCCACCGCAAGGAGAACCCGCATGAGCCGCTCGATCGTGCGCAGGCGAACCGCCCTGCTCGCCCTCCCCGCAGCCTTCCTGCTCGCCCTCGTCCCGGGCACGGCGTCCGCGTACCCCAACCCCGGCCGGGTCACCGGTGACGTCGTCACCCACGACCCCTCGATGATCCGCACCTCGTCCGGGCAATACCTGCTGTACGCCACCGGCGGCGGCATCGCGAGCAAGACCTCCGGTGACCGGACCGCCTTCCGCAACGGCAGCGACGCCTTCACCAGCAGGCCGAGCTGGTGGAGGAACTACTCGTCCGTCCCGGAGGCCTGGGCGCCGGACATCTCGTACCACGGCGGCAAGTACCTGATGTACTACTCCGTCTCGAAGTTCGGCTCGAACACCTCCGCCATCGGCCTCGCCACCTCCAGCACCGGTCAGCCGGGCAGCTGGACCGACCAGGGCACGGTCCACACCTCGAACTCCGGGAGCGACTTCAACGCCATCGACCCGAACCTCTTCGTGAACGACGACGGCACGTGGTGGCTGTCGTTCGGCAGTTGGTGGACCGGGATCAAGATGATCCGGATCAACCCGTCCACCGGGAAGCAGCTCTCCTCCAACACCACCCGCTACTCGCTCGCCTCCCGCCCCACCGGGACCAAGGCCGTCGAGGCGCCCTTCATCGTCAAGCGGGGCGGCTCCTACTATCTCTTCGCCTCGTACGACACCTGCTGCGCCGGCACCGGCTCGACGTACAAGGTGAAGGTCGGGCGCGCCTCCAGTGTCACCGGGCCGTACCGCGACAAGAACGGCGTCGACCTGATGAACAACGGCGGCACGCCCGTCCTGGAGTCGCACGGCAGCGTCATCGGCCCCGGCGGCCAGTCGATCCTGAAGGACGCCGACGGCGACCTGATCGTCTACCACTACTACGACGGCAACGCGAACGGCACGCCCAAGCTCGGCGTCAACCTCCTGAACTGGAGCAGCGGATGGCCCGTCGCCTACTGACCCTGCTGGCGGCCCTGCTGCTCGCGCTGAGCGTCGGCCAGCCCTCCGCGAGCGCCGCCTCCTTCTCCAACCCGGTCAAGTCCGTGAAGGGCGCCGACCCCTGGATCTCGTACCACGACGGCACCTACTACCTGGTGACGACCAGTTGGACCGACGTCATCACCATCCGCAAGTCCGCCACCCTCGCCGGGCTCTCCACCGCCCCCAGCGTCCAGGTGTGGAAGGGCGACGCCGCCTCCCGCTGCTGCAACATCTGGGCGCCGGAGCTGCACTTCCGAGGCGGCCGCTGGTACCTGTACTACGTCGCCGGGCAGAACGTGTCCGACTACAACCCGACGCAGCGCAGCCATGTGCTGGAGAGCGCGGGCTCCGACCCCATGGGGCCGTACACCTACAAGGGGCAGCTCAACAGCGCCTGGATGCTCGACCCGAGCGTGCTGGACGTGGGCGGCCGGCTGTACATGCTGGGCAGTGCCGTCACGGGTGGGACGCAGAACCTGGTCATCGCCCCGATGACCAACCCGTACACCGTCAGCGGCTCCTACTCGACGATCTCGACTCCGACGTACGCCTGGGAGCGGCAGGGCGGCACGGTCAACGAGGGCGCGGAGATCCTGCAGCGGAACGGCCGGACCTTCCTGATCTACTCGGCGAGCGGCTGCTGGACGCCCGACTACAAGCTCGGGCAACTGGAGCTGACCGGCTCCAACCCGCTGTCGGCCGCCTCCTGGACCAAGAAGTCCGCGCCCGTCTTCGAGCGCAGTGACGCAGACGGGGTCTACGGCCCCGGTCACAACGGCTTCTTCACCTCGCCCGACGGCCGCGAGAACTGGATCGTCTACCACGCCAACGACTCCGCGTCCGAGGGCTGCGACAACGGCCGTACGACCCGGGCGCAGAAGTTCACCTGGAACTCCGACGGTACGCCGAACCTCGGCACGCCCGTCCGGCTCGGGGCGGGCATGGCCGGGCCGTCGGGGGAGCCGGCCACCGCCTCGACGACCTACACCGTCACCAACCGCAACAGCGGCAAGTGCCTGGAAGTGGCGGGAAGTTCCTCGGCCGACGGAGTCAACGTCCAGCAGTACGCGTGCAACGGAGGGGCCAACCAGCGCTGGCGTCTGGAGGACCTCGGCGACGACACCCACCGCCTGGTGAACGCCGCCACCGGCAAGGTCCTCGACACCGCCGACTGCTCGACGGCCGACGGCGCCGACCTGCGTCAGTGGTCCTGGCTGAACAACACGTGCCAGCGGTTCCAGTTCGTGGCGACGGACGGGGGTCATGTCCGCATCACCAACAAGGCCACGGGGAAGGTGGCGGACGTCGCCGGTTGCTCAACGGCCGACGGAGCCGACGTACGCCAGTGGTCCTGGCTCAACAACAACTGCCAGCAGTGGAAACTGGCTGCGACATAGGCACCTCAGGGGCGCGGGGAACTGCGCGACAGGCCACGTCGGGCCCGCACCCGCCGAACTACCCCGCCTGCCCCATCCCCGCCGCGTTCGGCCAGCTCTGCGCCGCGGGCCACCCCGTGGCCGGCGCCGGCGTCAGCCCGTTCGTCCCCCGCACCTGCGCCGCCGTCAGGCCCCCACGGGCCGGAACACCGGGCGGCGTGGGCCCGGTGAACGGAGCGGCCATGGGTGACGGCGCCGGAGCCGGGGCCGGAGCAGGGACCGGCGCCGGAGCCGGGGCCGGAGCAGGGACCGGCGCCGGAGCGGGCACCGGGGCCTGGGCCACGGGCGCCAGGGGCGGCGCCGGGGCGGCCACCGGCTGGGGAGCGGGCTGCGGCATCGCCTGCGGCATCTGGGGCTGGGGCATCTGCGGCTGCGGCATCTGCGCCGCGGCCGGCATCGGCATCCCGCCGCCCGTACCCGCCGGCACGGCGGACGCGGCGGCGGGGAGCGGCATGCCGATGCCGGTGGCCGGAGCGGGAGCCGGGGCGGCGGCCGCCGCGGCGGGAGCGAACCCCACCCCACCCGTGCTCGCGGCCGCCGGGGCGAGCCCCGGCCCCCCGGCCCCCGTGGTCGCGGCGGCGGCCGGCGCGGCGGCCATCCCCACCGCCTGCGCCGCGAGCCCCCGCATGCCCGACCCGTTCGTCTCGCTCACCAGACGGTCCACGGCCGCCGTACCCGAGCTGTAGCTGGTCCCATTGCCCAGCTCGGGTACGGCGGCTCCCCTCCTGGACGTCCCGTAGAGCACCTGTTCCAGGCCGGACACCAGGCGACGCACGTCCACCTGGGGGCGCACCACGAGACGCAGGAAGCGACTGGACGAACCGATCTTGTTGCCGCACTCGCGGACCAGGATCCGGTGCTCGGTGAGCATCCGGTCCCGGACCACGGTGCCCTCGGCGCCCACGGGGAGGCGCACGAAGAGGAAGTTGCCCTGCGAGGGGTAGACCGTGAGCCCGGGCAGGGAGGAGAGCTGGCCGGCCATGTCGAGACGGTCGCGGCGCACCTGCTGGAGGCTCTGCATGTACTCGGCGCCGTGCTCCTTCAGCATGAAGACGACGTGCTCGGCGAAGGAGTTGAGGTTCCACTTCGGGAGCATCGAGCGGACCCGGCCCGCGAGCGCCGGGTTGGCGACGAGGTAGCCGAAGCGGATGCCGTGCAGGCCGAAGTTCTTCCCGAGGCTGCGCAGCACGACGACGTTGGGCCGCAGCATGGCCTCCTGGACGACCGACGGCTCGGCCTCGGCGTCCGCGAACTCCAGGAACGACTCGTCGATGACGATCAGGTCGAGGTCGGCCATGGCGTCCATGAACTGCACGATGGCGTGCTTGTGCAGAAAGCCGCCGTCGGGGTTGTTGGGGTTGCAGATCACCGCGACGCGGGTGCCGCGGGCCCGGATGAACTCGGCGTACTGCGCGAGGTCGAGGGCGAAGCCGCTGGACTCCTGGAGCGGGAACATGTCGACCCGCTTGCCGGTCTCCATGGGCTGGTCGGTCCAGCGGCCGAAGGTGGGGACGGGGACGGCGAGCGACTCACGGACCAGCAGGTGGTCGATCCAGGTGATGAGCTCGGTCGAGCCGTTGCCCATGGCCACGCACTGCGGGGGCAGCTGGAGCAGGCTGCACAGCTCGGCGGTGATCGTGTCGGCGCTGCTCGGGTAGTACGTGATGATGTCGCGCAGCCGGCCCGCCATGTCCTCGAACATGGCCGGGGTCGGGAAGTACGGGTTGCAGGGGATACAGAAGTCCACGGGGCCGGCTCCCTCGCCGCCCTCACGTGTCAGAGCCGCCATCGACGGGCTGTGTGCCGCGGTACTGCGGAACAGCGACGTGACGTTGTCGGCCATGGAACCTCCGTATGGGGCGGGTCCGTTGGGGACGGACGGACCCGACGTTTAAGGGCGGCCCGCGCGGGGGAGCGCGGGCCGCCCTTTCATACGGAGGCCACGGGGACACTGTTCAACCGTCGTGAAAGCGGTCGGAACATGTGCCCCTTCTGTGAAGGCCTGTCAGGGGCCTCAGCAGCCGAACGTGTGGATCGTGGTCGTGCGGTACGTCTGCCCCGGTCGCAGCACCGTGGAGGGGAACTTCGGCTTGTTCGGCGAGTCCGGGAAGTGCTGCGTCTCCAGGCACAGCGCGTCGCCCTGCCGGTAGGTGCGGCCGGACGGGCCGGTCAGCGTGCCGTCGAGGAAGTTGCCGGAGTAGAACTGCAGGCCCGGCTCGTTCGTGGCGATCTTCAGACTGCGGCCGGAGGCCGGGTCGCGCAGGGTCGCGACGTGCTCCGGCCGGGCGGTGATGCCCTTGTCGAGGACCCAGTTGTGGTCGAAGCCCTTGGCGGTGACCAGCTGCGGGTGCGAGGTACGGATGTCCCGGCCGATCGGCTTGGCACGGCTGAAGTCGAAGGGCGTACCCGCGACCTTGGCCAGCTCGCCCGTGGGGATCAGGCCCGCGTCGGTGGGCGTGTAGCGGGACGCGGCGATGTGCAGCTCGTGGTCCTCGATCGTGCCGCTGCCCTCGCCGGCCAGGTTCCAGTAGACGTGGCTGGTGAGGTTGACGACGGTGGCCTTGTCGGTGGTGGCCTCGTAGTCGATGCGCCAGTCGCCGTGCCGGGTGAGCGTGTACGTCACCTTCGTCTTGAGCGTGCCCGGGTAGCCCATCTCGCCGTCGACGCTCGTGTAGTACAGGTGCAGGCCGACGTCGGAGCCCTTCACGAACGGCTCGACGTCCCACACGCGCTTGTCGAAGCCCTGGGCGCCGCCGTGCAGGCTCTGCTCGCCGTCGTTCACGGACAGCTGGTAGTTCTTGCCGTCGAGGGTGAACTTGCCCTTGCCGATGCGGTTGCCGTACCGGCCGATCAGGGCGCCGAAGTACGGGGTCTTCGCGACGTAGTCCTCGAGGTTGTCGAAGCCCGCGGAGACGTTGGCGTACCGGCCGCGACGGTCGGGGATCTCCAGGGACTGGACGACACCGCCCCAGGAGAGGACCTTCAGGCGGGTGCCGCCGTTCTCCAGCGACCAGCTGTAGACCTTGGTGCCGTCGGCCAGCTTGCCGAAGAGCGTCTTCACCGGCTTCCTGCCTCCCGTGGCGTGCGCCGTGCCGCCGAGCGTGGTGGCGGCTATGCCCGCCGCCGCCGCTCCGGCGATGACCGTGCGTCTGTTCAGTTCCATGTGTGCGGCTCCCGATAAGGAGAGGGCCCCGCCGTTGTGGCGGGGCCCCGATCTGACTTACGAACCGACCTTGCGCTTGTTCCACACGTCGAACCCGACCGCCGCCAGCAGCACCAGGCCCTTGATGACCTGCTGCCAGTCGGTGCCGATGCCGACGAGGTTCATACCGTTGTTCAGCACGCCCAGGACCAGGCCACCGATGATCGCGCCGAGCACGGTGCCGACACCGCCGCTCATCGACGCACCGCCGATGAACGAGGCCGCGATCGCCTCCAGCTCGAAGTTGAGGCCGGCCTTGGGAGAGGCCGCGTTGAAGCGGGCGGCGAAGACCAGACCCGCCAGGGCCGCGAGCATGCCCATGTTCAGGAAGACAAGGAAGGTGACCTTCTTGTCCTTCACACCCGACAGCTTGGCCGCCGGGAGGTTGCCGCCGATCGCGTAGATGTGGCGGCCGATGATCGCGTTGCGCATCACGTAGCCGAAGCCGACGAGCAGCACGCCCAGGATGAGCAGCACGATCGGGGCGCCCTTGTAGCTGGCCAGCAGCATGGTGAGCGTCAGCACCGCGGCGCCGATCGCGACCAGCTTCAGCAGGAACAGCTTGGTGGGCGGGACGTCCAGGTTGAACTCCTGCTGCCGCTTGCGGTCACGGACCTCCTGGAAGATCACGAAGGCGATCATCGCGAAGCCGAGCAGCAGGGTGAGGTTGTGGTAGTTCGTGTGGGGGCCGACCTCGGGCAGGAACCCGTTGGCGACCTTCTGCAGCCCGTCCGGGAAGGGGCCGAGGGTCTGGCCCTCCAGGAAGATCTCCGTCAGGCCGCGGAAGATCAGCATGCCCGCGAGGGTCACGATGAACGACGGTATCCCGCCGTACGCGATGAAGAACCCCTGTACGGCACCCGCGACCGCGCCCACCGCCAGGCACAGCACCACGGCGAGGGGCCAGGGCAAGTCCTGTTTGACCATGAACACGGCGGCCATCGACCCGACGAACGCCGTCAGGGAGCCGACCGAGAGGTCGATGTGGCCGGCGATGATGACCAGCATCATGCCGATCGCGAGGATCAGGATGTAGCTGTTCTGCAGCACCAGGTTGGAGACGTTGCGCGGCAGCAGCAGGTCACCGTCGGTCCAGACGGCGAACAGGACCACGATCAGGCCCAGCGCGATCAGCATGCCGTACTGCCGCATGTTGCGGCGCATACCGTCCATCACCAGCTGCAACAGGCCGTCGCCCGCGGCCCCTCCGCTCTTGCCCGGCGGCGCGGGGGCCGGGCTCTTGGCGGTCACGTCCGTGCTCATCGGGATACCTCTTTGTCCTTCGTCATCTGACGCATCAGCGATTCCTGGGAGGCCTCGTCCCGCGAGAACTCACCCGTCAGCCGCCCCGCGGCCATCGTGTAGATGCGGTCGCACATGCCGAGCAGCTCGGGCAGCTCGGAGGAGATGAAGACGACCGCCTTGCCCTGGGCGGCCAGCTGGTCGATGACCGTGTAGATCTCGTACTTGGCGCCGACGTCGATACCGCGCGTCGGCTCGTCCAGGATCAGCACGTCCGGACCCGAGAAGATCCACTTGCTGAGGACGACCTTCTGCTGGTTGCCGCCGGACAGCTTGCCCACCGGCTCGAACACCGTCGGGGCCTTGATGTTCATGGACTTGCGGAAGCCCTCGGCGACCTGCCGCTCCTCGTGCTCGTCGACCACACCGCGCCTCGCGACCTTGCCCAGGGCGCTCAGCGAGATGTTCCGGTTGATGGTGTCGATGAGGTTGAGGCCGTAGTGCTTGCGGTCCTCGGTCACGTAGGCGATGCCGTGCTTGACCGCCTCCGGGACGGTCTTCGTGCGGATCTCCTTGCCGTCCTTGAGGACCGTGCCGTCCGCGTACCGGCCGTAGGTCCGGCCGAAGACGCTCATCGCGAGTTCGGTGCGGCCGGCGCCCATCAGGCCCGCGATGCCGACGATCTCCCCGCGCCGCACGTGGAGCGAGACGTCGTCGCACACCTTGCGCTGCTGGTCGATCGGATGGTGCACGGTCCAGCCGCGGATCTCCAGGGCCGGCGCCGCGCCCTCCTCGGGCTCGTGCGGCGACCGCTCCGGGAAGCGGTTCTCCAGGTCGCGGCCGACCATCCCGCTGATGATCCGGTCCTCGGTGGTCTCCGCGGCCTTCACGTCGAGGGTCTCGATGGTCTTGCCGTCGCGCAGGATCGTCACCGAGTCGGCGACCTTGCGGATCTCGTTGAGCTTGTGGGAGATGATGATCGAGGTGATGCCCTGCTTCTTCAACTCCAGGATGAGATCCAGGAGTTTCCCGCTGTCCTCGTCGTTCAGCGCGGCGGTCGGCTCATCGAGGATGAGCAGCTTGACCTTCTTCGACAGGGCCTTCGCGATCTCCACGAGCTGCTGCTTGCCCACGCCGATGTCGGTGACGCGGGTGTCCGGGTGGTCGGACAGGCCGACCCGGCGCAGCAGTTCGGTGGCGTGCCGGAGGGTCTCGGTCCAGCTGATGATCCCCCGGGTGGCGTGCTCGTTGCCGAGGAAGATGTTCTCCGCGAGGGAGAGGTAGGGCACCAGGGCCAGTTCCTGGTGGATGATCACGATGCCGTGTTCCTCGCTGGCCCGGATGTCCTTGAACTGGCAGACCTCTCCCTCGAAGAGGATGTCGCCCTCGTACGTGCCGTGCGGGTGGACGCCGGAGAGGACCTTCATCAAGGTCGACTTGCCGGCGCCGTTCTCCCCGCAGATGGCGTGGACCTCGCCCTGCCGGACGGTCAGCGTGACGTCCGACAGCGCCTTGACGCCGGGAAAGGTCTTGACGATCGAGCGCATTTCCAGGACGGGTCCCGCCATGGTCGTGCCTTCCAATCAGTGGTGAATCGTCGGTCGGTGGCGGGGACTACTTGACGTCGCTCTCCTTGAGGTAGCCGGAGTCGATGAGCTCCTTCTGGTAGTTGCTCTTGTCGACGGCGACCGGCTCCAGCAGGTAGGCCGGGACGACCTTCGCGCCGTTGTCGTAGGTCTTGGTGTCGTTGACCTCGGGCTTCTTCTTGTTGAGCAGCGCGTCGACCATGTTCGAGGACACCTTGGCGAGCTTTCGGAGGTCCTTGTAGACGGTCATCGACTGCTGGTCGGCGATGATCGACTTCACCGAGGCGACCTCGGCGTCCTGGCCCGTCACGACCGGCAGCGGCTTGGCCTTGGAGCCGTAGTCGTCCGACTTCAGTGCCGACAGGATGCCGATGGAGATGCCGTCATACGGGGAGAGGACCGCGTCGACGCGCTCGCTCTTGTAGGCCGAGGTCAGGATGTCGTCCATGCGCTTCTGGGCGGTGCCGCCGTCCCAGCGCAGGGTCGTGACCTGGTTGAGCTTGGTCTGGCCGGAGCGGACGACGAGCTGCTTCTTGTCGATGTAGGGCTGCAGGACCTTCATCGCGCCGCCGAAGAAGTAGCGGGTGTTGTTGTCGTCGTTGGAGCCGGCGAACAGCTCGATGTTGAAGGGACCCTTCTTGCTGCCGTCCTTCAGGCCGAGCTTCTCGACGATGTAGGTGCCCTGGAGCTCGCCGACCTTCTCGTTGTCGAACGACGCGTAGTAGTCGACGTTCTTCGTGCCGAGCATCAGGCGGTCGTAGGAGATGACCGGGATGTTCGCGTCCTTGGCCTGCTGGAGCACGTTGTTCATCGACTTGTTGTCGATGGCGGCGATGATCAGCGCCTTGACGCCCTGCGTGATCAGGTTCTCGACCTGTGAGACCTGCTGGTCCGGGTCGTCCTCGCCGTAGACCAGCTTGGTCTTGTAGCCCTTGGACTCCAGTTCCGTGACGACGTTCTTGCCGTCGGCTATCCAGCGCTCGGAGGACTTGGTCGGCATCGCGATGCCGATGGTGGCGCCCTTGGTGTCGCCTTCGCTCTCCTTGCTGCCCCCCTCGCCGCTCTGTCCGCAGGCGGACAGGGTGAGGGCGAGGGACGCGGCTCCGGCGATGGCGGTGAGAGCGGCTCTGCGGTTACGCATGATCATCATCCTTGATGTGTGTGCAGGGCTCGGTCTGGAGGGCGCGAAGTCGCTCCGGGTGGTCGTGCCGGAAAGACCGAGAAGATGTGTGGGATTGTGCGCGGCTGTGTCGTCTTTTGTAAGGCGAGTTTCCGGAACGTTATGACGAGATTTCGAAACGCTGGAGATCGCCCGGCAGCCGCGAGCCGAGCGGCGCCATGTCGCCGTCCGCCCCGTGGCGGGCCAGGAGGTCCAGGGCGAGCCGGCCGCGCCGCACGCGTTCCTTGGCTGTGGCCAGGGTCAGCTCCCGCATGTGGTGTCCGTACGGGTAGATCCCGGGCGCCTTGGAGAGGCCGAACTTCAGGTACAAGGGGGCGCCGCGGCGGATGAGTTCGGCGACCTCGTACATCCGCACATAGCCGCCGAGGTCGTCCGGGGCCTCGATGTACATGTCCATCGGAGCGCCCGACGCCCGCCGGATCTCGGTGAGGTGATCGAGCGTCAGGTCGCTGGGCACGTTGACCGAGTCCGCGCCCAGACGCTCGTAGACCGCGTACGCCGCCGGGTTGACCGGGCCGATGAGCGCGGAGACCTTGAGTGTCGTGTCGGCCGGGATGATCCCGGCGGCCCGTGCCCGGTGCAGCGTCCACAGCACGCCCTCGTCGGCGACGAGCAGGCACTTCACGCCCAACTCCGTCGCTCTGACGGCGTCTTCGACACAGCCGGCGACGGCGTCGTGGCCGCGGGCGCGCAGACCCGCCCCCCGCGAGTCGGTGCGCGTGGACCCGCCGATGTCCCAGGTGCCGCGCGGGCCGGTGAACAGGCAGAGCTCGATGTCGCGTTCACCGGTCGACTCGACCATCTCGGTGATCTCGGCGTCGGTCAGCATCCACACGCCGCTGCCCTGGCTGATCCGGTGGATCGGGACGTCCAGCCGCGAGGCCTCCTTCAGTACCACCGCGAGCGCCTCGGGGCCCTCGCAGGAGGGGATCTCGGTGCGCCAGCGGCCGCCGCCGGGGAAGGAGTGCGGCGAGGCATCGGCGGGATCGGGGGCGGGTGCGCTCAGGCCCAGGGCGGTGAGCGCCTGCTCGCCGGGCCTGCGGGCGGCCGGGGCGGAAGCGTCGGTCACAGGAATGTCCTTCGGTTCGATATTTCGGACGGGGTTCGCGGCTCTGGGTAGGGCGAGGCTGGGTGTACGCCGGTACGGGAGCCGTCAGGTTGCCCCCGTACCGGCGTACGTCTAGGGGCGGAGCAGGACCTTGCCCACCTTCGGATCGCCGGCTCCGACCAGCTCGATGGCCTGCGAGAACTCGGTGAGCGGCAGCTCGTGCGTCACCAGCGGCAGCGGATCGAGCAGACCGGCGGCGAACACCCGCACCGTGTGCGCCCAGGCGTCCGGCGGCGCACCGAAGACGGTGTGCACCTCCAGCTGCCGTACGACGAGGTCGGTCGGGTCGAGACCGTCGGCGTCCGGCGCCGGGATGCCGGTCAGGACCAGCCGGCCGCCCCGCCGGAGCAGGCCGGCCGAGATCCGGGCGGCGTCCGCGGACCCGGCCGTCTCGATCACCACGTCGAAGTCGTCCGGGAGTTCCTGGTCCTTCGTCCGGAAGTCCGTCGCGCCGTACTGCCGCGAGAGCGCCTCACGGTCCCGGCGGGTGCCGACGACCAGCAGCGCGGCCGGCGAGTTCGCCTTCAGGAACTGCACGGCGAACATGCCGAGGGTGCCGGTGCCGACCACGGCGACGCGCTCGCCGGGCTGTGCGTTGCCCTTCAGCGCGGCGGCCGCGATGCACGCGGCGGGCTCCAGGAGTGCCGCGGCCGTGAGATCGCAGTCGTCCGGGAGGGCGTGCAGGAGACGGGCCGGGAGGGTCAGCGTGGCCGCCATCGCGCCCGGCTGGGTGAATCCGGTCTCCTCGTATCCGGCCGTGCACAGGGTCGTGTCGCCCGCGTGGCAGCGGTCGCAGACCTGACAGTTTCGAAAGCCCTCACCGACCACCTTGCGGCCCACGAGGGACTCCGGGACACCGGCGCCCACGGCCTGAACCGTCCCGGACCACTCGTGGCCCGGGGTCAGCGGGTAGCGCACATAGCCCTCGGGGCGGTTGCCCTGGTAGACCTCGCGGTCGCTGCCGCAGATACCGGAGGCGTGCACCCGGACCAGCGCCTCGCCGGCCTCGGGCCGCCGGGGCTCGTGCGGGACGAGACGATGCTCGCCCGGGGCGTCGATGACGACCGCGGTGCTCACTGCGCGCCCTTCGGCTTGCGCTGTTCCCAGCCCTCCGCCCAGAGGTCGAAACGGGCCTGCTGCTGGGGGAACTCGGCGGCGGCGTCGACGTCCAGCTCCACCCCGAGGCCCGGGGCGTCGGAGAGGTGGAAGCAGCCGTCCTCCGGGTTCACCTGCGGGGCGCCCTTGACCACCTTCTTGATCTCCGCGTCGGCGAAGTCGTTGAAGTGCTCCAGGATCTTGAAGTTCGGGGAGGTGAAGCCGACCTGGAGGGACGCGGCGGTCAGGACCGAGCCACCCACGTTGTGCGGGGCCACCAGCATGTAGTGCGTCTCGGCGGTCGCGGCGAGCTTCCTGGTCTCCCAGATTCCACCGATATGGCCGACGTCCGGCTGGATGATGTCGACGGCCTGGCTCTCGAACAGCTCCCGGAACTCGATCCGGTCGTGGATGCGCTCACCGGTGGCGACCGGCATGTCGACCTTGGCGGCGACCTTCTCCAGCGCCTTCAGGTTCTCCGGCGGGACCGGCTCCTCCAGCCACGCCGGCTTGAACGGCGCCAGCTCCTTGGCCAGGCGCACGGCCGTGGCGGGGGAGAAGCGGCCGTGCATCTCCAGCATCAGCTCGGCCTCGGGGCCGATGGCGTCCCGGACCGCCTCGATCAGGGAGACGGCGTACAGGGTCTGCTGGTGGTCCAGCTCGAAGTGGCCGGTGCCGAAGGGGTCGATCTTGAGCGCCCGGTAGCCGCGCTCCATCACGCCCTGGGCGGCCTTGTGGTACGCCTCCGGGGTCCGCTCGGTCGTGTACCAGCCGTTGGCGTACGCCTTGACCTTGTCGGTGACCTTGCCGCCCAGCAGCTGCCAGACGGGGACGCCCAGGGCCTTGCCCTTGATGTCCCAGCAGGCCATCTCGATCACGGCGATACCGGACATGACGATCTCGCCCGCTCGGCCGTAGTCGCCGTACTTCATGCGCTTGACGAGGTCCTCGACAGCGAAGGGGTCGGAGCCGAGAATGTGATTGGCCTCGGCCTCCCTCAGATATCCGAGAAGGGCGTCGGTGTGTCCCAGCATCCGGGTCTCGCCGACTCCGGTGATCCCCTCGTCGGTGTGCACCTGGACGTACGTCAGGTTGCGCCAAGGCGTCCCGACCACGTGTGTGCTGATTCCGGTGATGCGCACGGCGGTTGTCCCTCGCAGCTTCGTCGGCTCAGTTTTCGTCAGTGTGTTGCGTCAGCGTCCCGCTCGTGCCCCGGCAACTCGGTTTGTTCGAGATTTCGGCACACGTTCGAAATGCTGGCGTGACAGTAAGGATCGGGCGGTGGGGGTGTCAATGGGTCGCGCGCATAACGGTTTCGACAGTTTCGAAACCACGGGTGGACCGTGTCCCTACAGAACCTTCACAGCTGGATCTAGGAACGTGACCTGCGCGGAACTTAATCTTCCCGCGTCATGGACTACTGCGACCCGTGCCGACGGCACCTCAACGGCGCCCTTGCCTGCCCGGGGTGCGGCACCTCGGCCGAAACGCTGCGCAGGCGCGGGCAGGAGTACGGCGGGTACGGCGCCACCGCGGCAGGGCACCCCGGTGCGGAGCCGGGACGGCCGACAGGGGCGGGCGGGCCGCAGGGGTCGGATGCACCGGGCGCCTCCGGCTATGGGCGCGACGAGCACGACGGATTCGACGGGCACGACGGGTACGACGACACCTTCGACGGCCCCCATGCCGACGACGACAGCGACGACCACGCCGATGACGACGGCGATGACGACGCCGAGCACCTCGGGCGCGCCGCCCGCCGCCGTGGCCGCGGGCGTGGGCACGGTCCGGCAGTCGACGGCCCGGGCGGGTCGAGCCGGCGGGACCGCAAGGCCGCGGCACACCGACGGCGGCGGCGCCGGACCCTGTTCGTGGCGGCCGGGTTCGTGCTGGCGGCCGGTGGTCTCAGCCTCGCGGAACTCGGTATGGACGCCCCCAGTTCGACGCCGAAGCCGGCCGCGGCCGGGGACGAGTCGGCGGACGGGGACGCCTCGGTGGAGGCGGGGGAGACGGGCCGTGGCCCGGACGGAAAGACACCAGGGGCTGACGGCACGTCAACGTCCGCCTCTCCCAGCGCATCTGATGGGCCGTCCGCTTCGAAATCCCCGAAGGGCGAGAAGTCGGAGTCCCCCAAGGACGACGAACCGTCGAAGGGCCCCGAGTCGGCGACGGTGGGAGGCGCCCCCAGCCGCCCGGCGTCCGATCCCACGGCCGCCCAGCCCGCCCCGGAGCCGGCCCCGACCTCGGGCCCGACCACGCAGGCCCCGGAACCGGAGCCGTCCGCGTCCGAGCCGTGCAAGCGGTTCCTGTGGTGGTGCGCGTAGGGCCGGCCCGGCCGACCTCGCCGGCGTCGTAGGAGCGCAATCGCTGCTTCCTGTCCTTGGAACCCTTTCGCAAACGTCGAGTTCGCGGCACCCCGGACCGTGCCGGGGTTCCAAGCGCCCCTTCTCCGAAGCGCGGGCGCCGTGGACACCTTTCCTGGTCCGCGCAGGATTCACGCGCAAGGACCCTCCCTCATCCAGGGCGACCAGGGCGAGGTCGTCGAGGGGAGGACACCGCGCGCACGTCGCACTCGCGAGGACCGGGAGCCGCCCCTGGATCATCGTCGAGGAGAGCGGGCGCCGATCAGCCCAGCATCCGCCGCAGCGTGTCCCGCAGTGCCACCCGTTCTCCCTCGGAGAGCCCCGCCAGGGGCTCGCGGGCGAATCGGAGTGACTCCCGCAGGCTCCGGGCCACCCGGCGTCCCTCCTCCGTCGCCGCCGCCACCTTCACCCGGCGGTCGGCGGGGTCCGGCCGGCGCTCGACCAGCCCCCGCGCCTCCAGCCGGTCCACGATCCCCGTCACGTTGGACGGCTCGCACTTCAGCTGCTGGGCCAGCCTGCGCATCGGCAGCGGTTCGAGGCACAGCAGGCTGAGCAGCCGCGCCTGCGCGCCGGTCAGAGCGTGTTCCGCCGCCCCCGACTCGTAGTCCTCGTGGAACCGCGCCACGACCTCCCCGATCAGCTCGACGACCTCGAGGGTCAGCGGATCCGGGCGGTTGGTCGTCTCTTGGGGCGTCGGTGTGGTGGAGGCCATGCCATCGAGGGTACCCGGTTATTTGACAACCTGAAATTTTCAGGAGCATGGTTGTTTCAGGTACTGAAACATCCGCATCGAGCCAGTGAGGTAAGGCGCACCATGACCGACACCCCCACCCTCCCCGCCGTCAGCCGCGAGTGGCACCTGGCGAGCCGTCCCGTCGGCTGGCCGAAGCCCGAGGACTTCGCCTTCGTCGAGGCGGAGGTCCCGCAGCCGGGTGAGGGGCAGGTCCTCGTCCGGAACAAGTACCTCTCCGTGGACCCGTACATGCGGGGCCGCATGAGCGATGCCAAGTCCTACGTCGCCCCGTTCGAGCTCGGCAAGGTCATGCAGGGCGGTGCCGTCGGCGAGGTCGTGGCCTCGAACGCCGAGGGGCTGTCCGTCGGGGACCACGTGCTGCACTTCTTCGGATGGCGCGAGTACGCGGTCGTCGGCGCGAAGAACGCCGTCAAGGTGGACCCGGACGCCGCGCCGCTGTCGACGTACCTCGGCGTGCTGGGCATGACCGGCCTCACCGCCTACGCGGGTCTGCTGCGCACCGCCGCCTTCAAGGAGGGCGACACCGTCTTCGTGTCCGGCGCCGCCGGAGCCGTGGGCGGCCAGGTCGGGCAGATCGCCCGGCTGAAGGGCGCCTCGCGCGTCATCGGCTCCGCCGGGTCGGACGAGAAGGTGAAGCTCCTCACGGAGGAGTACGGCTTCGACGCCGCCTTCAACTACAAGGACGGGCCCGTCGCCGAGCAGCTGCGCGCCGCCGCCCCCGACGGCATCGACGTCTACTTCGACAACGTCGGCGGTGACCACCTGGAGGCGGCCATCGGCTCCCTCAACGAGGGCGGCCGGATCGCCGTCTGCGGCATGATCTCCGTCTACAACAACACCGAGCCCGCCCCGGGCCCGAAGAACCTCGCCCGCCTGATCGCAACCCGTGGCCGTATCGAGGGCTTCGTGGTCACCGACCACTACGACCTGCAGTCGCAGTTCGTGAAGGAGGTCGCCCCGTGGGTCGCCTCCGGCGAGCTGAGGTACCGCGAGACCGTCGTCGAGGGCATCGAGAACAACCTGGAGGCCTTCCTCGGCGTCCTGCGCGGCGCCAACACCGGGAAGATGATCGTCAAGCTCTGACGCCTTCCTTCAGGATTCCGGCATGCGGTAACTTGTTTCCGAATCCGTCCCGGCCCGGGCGCGAGCCGCGGCGGACGACCTAAGGAACACAACCGCATGCCGATCCAGCAGTCCGACGTCCTGTACACCGCCGTCGCCACCGCAGAGAACGGGCGCGACGGCCGGGTCGCCACCGACGACGGCACGCTCGACGTCGTCGTCAACCCGCCGAAGGAGATGGGCGGGAGCGGCGCCGGCACCAACCCGGAGCAGCTCTTCGCCGCCGGGTACAGCGCATGCTTCCAGGGCGCTCTCGGTGTCGTCGCCCGTCAGGAGGGGGCCGACCTGACCGGTTCGACCGTGACCGCGAAGGTCGGCCTCGGCAAGAACGGGGACGGCTTCGGGATCATCGTCGAGATCTCGGCCGACATCCCCAAGGTCGACCGGGGCACCGCGCGGTCGCTGATCGAGAAGGCGCACGAGGTCTGCCCGTACTCGAAGGCGACCCGCGGCAACATCACCGTGACGCTGGTCTGACGCCAGTCGTTGCACACGCGGAGGCCGCACCCTTGGACGTGGGGTGCGGCCTCCGCCCTTGCTCAGGCCTCTCTGCTGGTCCTGCTCCGGCTTCTTCGCCCGCGCTCAGGCCTCTCCGCCCGTGCCGGGCCTCAGAGGGCGAGCGCCGCCGCGTGCACCGCCCGCGCCAGCCGGTCGTTCTCCGGGGCCGCCCCGCCCGGGAAGGCGAACCGGCGGCGCGTGTAGCCGTAGGCGAGGCCGCTCCAGGGGTCCGCGAAGGCCTGGGAGCCGCCCGCGCCGCTGTGCCCGATCGTCCCGGCACCGAGGAACGGGTGCCACGTGTCAGCCGTCATCTGGAAGCCGAGCCCGAACGACTTGTGGGCCCGGGCCACCAGGTCGTAGCCGGCCGAGTGGAACTGGCCGAACTCCGCCACCGTGTCCGGCTTCAGCAGCGCCGGTTGCTCACCCACCTCGCTGATCGCCGCCGCGTACATCCCCGCCAGGCCCCGCGCGGACGCCACCCCGCCCACCGATGCCGGGCCCTTGGCGCGGATCAGCGGCATGTTCGGGAGGGAGACGAGGTCGGTCGGCTCCGCCGCGTTGCGGTTGAACGCGATCGAGGCCAGCGCGTGCGGGCCCGTGGGGGCGGCGTCGAGGGCGGCCTGCTGCTCGGGCGTCGGATCCATCGGCTGGGTGGTGCGGAAACGCGGTTCCCCGGGCGCGGGCAGTCCCAGGTGGACGTCCAGTCCGTACGGAGTCCTGATGCGCTCCTGGTAGACGTCCTGGAGCGTGCGGCCCGTCGCGCGGCGTACGACCTCGCCGGCCAGGGCGCCGCCGACCAGCGCGTGATAGCCGAACGCCGTGCCCGGGCGCCAGAACGGCCGCTGGTCGGCGAGCCGCTCGGCGAGCTGGCGGTCGTCGGCCAGCTCCGCGAGCGAGAAGCCGGTGTCCGTGCCGACCACGCCCGCCCGGTGCGCCAGCAGATCCCGCAGGGTCAGGGCGCCCTTGCCCTCGGCCGCGAACTCCGGCCAGTAGTACGTCACCTTGCGGTCCAGTTCGAGCGTGCCGTCCTGGACGAGCAGAGCCACGACCAGGTAGGCGGCGCCCTTGGTGGACGAGAACACACCGTAGAGGGCGTCCGCGTCGGTCCCCGCCCACAGGTCGACGACCTTCCGGCCGTGGACGTAGGCGCACAGCTGCCCCTCGTAGTCGGCTCGCTCCCCGGCGACGAACGCGGTGAACTCCTCGCGCACCGCCTCGAAGCCGTCCGCCACGGTGCCGTGGATCTCTTGCGTCATCCGCTCTCCTTGACTGAAGCGCTGTGTGCCACTGTGAACAATGCCCTCGCCACCTGCGGGAATTCCCCCTTGGGGTGGTTCCGGAAGAGTGGTTCGGTGCCGAAGAGGACCGTGTTGCCCCCGCTGACGACCGAGGCCTGCCCGGCGGCAGCGGCGGGACCGCCGGTGCCGTCCCGCAGCGGCCGCCAGTGCCCGGAGACCAGCGGATTTCCGGTCGCGTACGACTGCTCCACGCGGACGCCGGGGCCCGGGTCGGTGAACCAGAGCGGGGCGTAGACGAAGCCGTGGTCCGGTGCGTCGCGCGTGATGCCGCCCGTGTTGGTCACCTTCACCACACCGTTCGCATCCGCGTTGCCCTCCACCGGCTTGACGGCCAGCCGGCCCGCCGCCGCGTTCAGGGCCGCCCCCGTGGCGCCCCGGCCGACCAGGCCGTGCCCGTCCAGGAAGGTGTCCAGGGCCTGCCGGGCGGGGGCGGTCAGGTCCGCGTGCTCCAGGCCGGCGGACACGAACAGCACGTCCGTGCCGGACCAGTCGAAGCCCGCGTTCAGGACGCCCGTCGAGACCGGTGTGACGTCGAAGTCCATCTCCCGCAGGGCGAACAGCTCACCCGGCGTGACGGCGGCGGCGACACGCAGGCGGTGCAGCGGTGCCGCTCCGGTCTGCCGCGTGCCCGAGAAGGAGACGTCGTGGTCGCGGGCGGCCGTGCGCGCCGCCCGGCGGGCCGACGCCGGGACGACCACGCTGCCGTCGTCCGCCCGCCGGACCGGGACGCCCTGCCGGAGCAGGGAGTTGAGGGCGGCGATCTCGCGCGGGTCGGTCAGGGCCAGCCGGAGGTTGCCGCGCGCGGGCACGTGGGCGACCGGCGCGGCCTCACCGATCGCGCGCAGCGGAGCACCCCGCAGGCTGCCCGACGGCACCCGCTCGACCGTGGCGCCCCACAGACGGCCCAGGCTCCAGCCGGAGATGTCGTACATCACCGAGACCTTGCCGCTGATGTCCCGGCCGTCGGCCAGCAGCACGTTCGCCATGCCGCGCTTGGGCTGGTGCATGTCGACGACGTACGAGCCCGTGGGGTAGGTCCGTCCGGCGAGCCGGAAGGGGCGGGTGGCGCGGGTGACCCGGACGTCGTTGGCGATGAGGTGGTCGACCAGACGGGCGGCGGCGGGCCCCGAGCGCCGGCTGCGGGCGTCGCCGGGCGGGATGACGTAGGCGCGCGGGAACCTGGTCGTGTAGACGTCCTCCGGGCCGATGCCGGGGACGCCGGGGACCGTCTGTGCCGACACCGGCACCTGCGCGGCGCCCGTCGCGCCGCGGCGGAAGACCTCGATCTGGTCGGTGATCAGGGTGCCGCGGTGCTCGCGGACATGGGCCAGGGTCGCGCCGATCGCCGCGCCCGCCACGGCCGTGTTGATCGCCGAGCGGCGGCGCAGCTCCGGGACGGGCAGCTCGTCGTACTCCTCGTTGTTCACCGCGAGCGGGATCTCCACCGTGTGGGCGGCCACCGTGCCGTGGAAGGCCGCGTACTGCGGGGTGAAGATCGGCGGCCAGTCGTCCCAGCCCTCCTCCTGGTCGCGGAACGGGATCTGGGCCGCCTCCACACCGTCCTTCGCCGGCGTGTAGCCGAGGGCGTTGACCGCGGACTCCATGCCGAGGGCGTTGGCGTAGGTGTTCTTCAGGAAGAGGTCGTACTCGTAGTTCTCGCCGTGCGGGGGAGTGGTGGGCTCGATGAGGGTGCCGTTGACGTAGCCGTGCAGGTCGAGCAGGACGGCCGGCTGCGTACCGAGTTCGATCTGCCGCATCGCCCGCGTCTCGGGCTGGGAGGCGGTGACGAAGTCCCGGTTCAGATCGAAACCGTTCGCGTTGGCGCGGGTCCCGGCGATCCGGCCGTCCGGGTTGGCCGTGATGTTGAAGTACAGGCGGCTGTGCGCGAGGAGGTCCCTGGTCTTCGTGTCCTTCGCCGTCGCGAGCCGCTCGATGGTCTTCAGGGAGGCGTCCGTGCCCTCCCACTCGTTGCCGTGGATGTTGTTGTTGACGAAGACCGGCGTCTTGTAGTCGCGCTTGATCTCCCGGGACGTGGCCGCCGCGGCGGGGGCGTCCCGGATCAGCTCGCGCATCCGCTCCTGGGCGCGGGCCTCCCGAGTGGTCTCCGGGGCGGTGACGGTGACGAGGTAGAGGCGGTGGCCGCCGGCCGAGCGGCCCGTGACCTCCACGCTCACCCGGTCGCCCAGACGCTGTAACGCGTTCAGTTTCGGCGCGATCGCGTGGTACGGCGTGAGACCCAGCTTCAGGGACGTGTCGCCGGGGTTCTCCCGATCGGGGGAGAGAACCAGGCGGCGGGGGTAGGCGCGGGTGGTGGTGCCGGTGGGGACGTCCTCGGTCAACGCGCGTCGCGTCGCGCTCGAGGGAGCCTGTGCCGCGTGGTCGTCCACGGCGGCGCCCTCACGGGTGACGGGCTTCGGGTCCGCGCCCGCGGCGCCGGGGGTGAGCAGGAGTGAACCCGCCGTGGCCAGGGCCAGGGCGGTGATCAGTACAGGTCTCGCAGGAACGCTTCTCGTGGTGCGCACGCGTGCCTCCTCCGGGGCTTCCTGAGATCGGTACGGCGAGGTGTACCGCTTCGACTCAACGGCAACAAGGGCGCCTTGGTGTCACCGGAGCCCCGTACGGCCCTGTCGGGAGTGGCCGGGCCTGCCCGGATAGGGTTTCCCCATGCGCGATCTAGGGGCGGGTTTCCGGTACCTCCTGAAGGGCCAGCGATGGGTGGCCCGGCACGGAAGGCAGTACGGCTTCGGGCTGCTCCCGGGCCTGATCACCCTCGTCCTGTACGCGGCGGCGCTCGTCGCGCTGGCGCTGTGGGGCGAGGACCTCGTGGGCTGGGCGACGCCCTTCGCGGACGACTGGTCCAGCCCGTGGCGCGGGCTCTTTCGCGGCTTCCTGACCGCCGTGCTGTTCGCCCTCGGCCTGCTCCTGTCCGTCGTGACCTTCACCGCCGTGACCCTGCTGATCGGGCAGCCCTTCTACGAGAACCTCTCCGAGAAGGTCGACCGGGACGTGTCCCCGGACGGGCACGCCCCCGAGTCGGGGCTGCCGCTCTGGCGCGAGCTGTGGATCTCCGCCCGGGACAGCCTGCGGATCGTGGTGCGGGCCGCCCTGTGGGGTGTGCTGCTGTTCGGGTGTGGCTTCATCCCGGTGGTCGGGCAGACGGCCGTCCCGGTGATCGGGTTCTTCGTCACCGGGTTCTTCCTCACCGAGGAACTGACCGCCGTCGCCCTCCAGCGCCGCAGCGTCGAACTGCGCACCCGCCTCACCCTGCTGCGCTCCCGCAAGACCCTCGTCTGGGGCTTCGGCACACCGCTCGCCGTGTCCTTCCTGGTGCCGTTCGTCGCGGTGTTCCTGATGCCGGGCGCGGTCGCGGGCGCCACCCTCATGGCGCGTGACCTGCTGGGTGAGGAGATCGACGAGGGTGGCGAGGCGGGCGACCAGGCCGCTACGACGTTTCCACAGCCACCTTCAGGATCGCCCGCACCTGGGCGATGATGTCCAGCCGGTTCCGCACGAACTCCGGGTCGGTGACCTCGGAGGTGTTCCCGGCGGCGAACTGCAGCACGGGCGTGTGCACATGCCCGCCCGGCAGCGTGCCGTGCAGCCCCAGGCGGTCCCGCAGCAGCGTCGCCCGGTAGGCGATCTCGTTGGACAGGTAGTCCCCGCCCCCGCCCGCACGGGCGGTCGAACCGGGCGTCGGCCCGTCCGGGCGCACGACGGACTCGGTGCCGTCGGCCGGGATCTCGGTGACGCTCGTGTTGTCGTACACCGGGAAACGGCCGGTCTGCGCGGCGGTGATCGCCGCGTACGGCAGCGTGGTCGTCGTCCACTGCGGCTGCGAGGCCGGGTCGATCACCGGCACGGTCTCGGTACGGCCGATGGTCTCGTTGTCCCCGAAGCCGCCCCGCCAGGCCCCGTTGGTCCGCTCGATGTCGAACCGCCCGACCCGGCCCTGGCTCACCGTCGTGAAGAGGTCGACCTTCGGCAGGTGCGGCCGCAGGGCCCGCTCCACCGTGCCGTCGGTGAAGTCCTGCCAGCGCACCGGGAACACGGCCGTCTCGACCCGGGCCGGGCCGTCCGCCGTCTCGATCACCGTGCCGTCGAGGGCCAGCGCGGTGGCGCCCGAGGGGTTGGAGATGCGGATGTCCCGGTCCAGGGTGAACGGGTCGAAGCCGGTGAGCAGGATCCGCTTCAGGCCCTTGCCGTGCGGATACCGGATGGCGTCCTGGCCGCGCGAGGTGCGCTCCAGCTCGTCCAGCAGCGCGGCCCGCTGCCCGTCCGTCAGGCCGAACTCCGGCTCCCAGGTGCGCACGTCACGCGTCATGCCGAGCCGCGCCCAGTACAGCGGCCGGTCGTCGTCCCGGCTCAGGCCCGCCCGTCGCCCACCACCACCCTTCCAAGGAAGCGCTTCGCGCCCTTCATATTCGGCCGGCCCGCGCCCCTGCGCCCGGTCGACCGCACGCTGCCACAACCGCGCGCCCTCACGGCTGACCGCCCGGCGCGCCTCCCCGTAGGAGCGGGCCCCCTCCAGCGCCCGGGCCAGCCGCGGGGCCGCGGTGTCGAACCCGGAGCGGCGCAGGATCTCCTGGGGGGCGGCTCTGCCGAGCCGCTGCTCCTCGACGGTGGGGGAGGGGGCCGCCTGGGCGGCGCTCGCCGCCGTCGGGGTGGTGAAGCCGGTCAGCAGGGCGAGGCCGAGGACGCCGAGGCGAACGCGTAGGGAGTTCAAGGGTGTTCAGGCCTTCCGTCGCGGTGGGGGGTCGGTGCCGGACGGCCGAAGTATCGCGTGACGGGTGTGGTCCACGCCATGGGCGGGGCTCAGGCGGGGATCGTCGCCGTCGCCTCCCGCACCGCGTCCAGGAACGCCGAGGCCGCAGGGGTCAGGGACCGGCCGCGCAGGGTCGCCGCGTACACCGCCCGGGCCGGGGCGCCGTCGTCGAGGACCCGCAGCAGCGTGATGTCCGGACGCACGGACGCGGCCGCGAGCGCCGGTACGAGGGTCACGCCGAGCCCGGCGGCGACGTAGCCCTGCTTGGCGGTCCACTCGCCGACGACATGGGCGACCCGCGGGCTGAAGCCCTGGCGCAGGGCCGCGTCCAGGAGGGTGCCCTCGGGCCGCGGGCTGCCGGAGATCCAGTCGGCGTCCGCGAACCGGCCGAGCGGCACCGGGCCTTCGTGTCCGGCGAGGGGATGGCCGGCGGGCACGGCGACGTACAGCGGCTCGTCGAGGAGGTGGTGGAGCTCGTACGACTCCAGCGGCGCGCGGCCCGTCGTCGAGACGACCGCGAGGTCCAGGTGACCGGCCGTCAGCCGGTCGAGCAGCGCGGGCGTGAACCCCTCCTCGCGGACGACCCGGACCCGCGGGTGGCGGGCACGGAAGAGGGCCAGGGCGTGCGGCACCAGGGCCGCGTCGGCGGTGGCGAAGGCGCCGAACCGGAGCCGCCCGCCGGCCGCCTCGCGCAGGGCGCCCAGGTCGCGCCGGGCGTCGCGCAGCGCGCCGGTGACCGTCTCGGCGTAGGGCACCAGCAGCCGTCCCGCCTCCGTCAGTGCCACTCCGCGCGGCAGCCGGTCGAAGAGCGGGCCGCCGTCCAACGCGGCCTCCAGCGAGGCGACCTGCCGGGACACCGCGGACTGCGTCCAGCCGAGCGTCCGCGCCGCCACCGTGAACGAGCCGTGCCGGGCGACCTCCAGGAAGACCCGCAGCCAGACGCTGGAGAGTTCGGGCCCGGTCTCACGCGTGTTCGGCAGGGGAGTCTCATGCGTATTCGGCATGGCAGCCATGCTAGACATTCGCTTGTCGCATCGCGGACGTCCGCCTAGCGTCGGCGGCATGCAGATCAGCCTGGACAGCCCCGCCTCCGCGCCCCAGCCCCTGAGCCCCTACTACTCCCAGGTCGCCCGCATCGAACATCCCGACGGCAGCGCCCTGTTGTTCGTCTCCGGGCAGATCGCCGAGGGTGCCACGCTCGCCGAGCAGACCCGGGGCGTC
This sequence comes from Streptomyces massasporeus, assembly GCF_014648995.1. Taxonomy (GTDB): domain Bacteria; phylum Actinomycetota; class Actinomycetes; order Streptomycetales; family Streptomycetaceae; genus Streptomyces; species Streptomyces massasporeus. The sequence goes on from NZ_BMSE01000002.1 coordinate 811,331, forward strand.
TTCGAGACTCTCACCGCGCTGCTCAAGGCCCACGGCGCCGGACTGGCCGACGTCGTCAACATCCGCACCTACCTGACCGACATCTCCAAGCTGGACGAATACGGCGCCGTACGACGGGAGTTCCTCACCGGGACCCCGCCGACCAGCATGACCTTCGAGGCCGCCCGGCTCTTCCGCCCGGAGGCCCTCGTCGAGGTGGAGGTCGTCGCCGCCGTACCGGCCCGCTAGTCGGTGCTCTCGCCCAGCAGCGTCAGGAAGTCGCGGAACGCGGCCGCCATGTCGACCGACTCCGGGTCCAGCAGCCACTGGTACTGCAGCCCGTCCAGGATCGCCACGAGGAGCGGTGCGGCCCGCTCGGGGGTGAGGCCGCCCGGCAACCGGTCGCCGTACTCGGTGCGCAGCACCTCGGCCATGCCGGCCCGCACCCCGACGTAGCGCTCCGTGAAGTACGCCCGGGCCGGATGCCCCTCCGCCACGCTCTCGCCGAGCAGCGCCGAGAAGGTCTGGACGATGGCGGGCCGCATGGCGTTGTACTCGACCAGCGAGGCCAGCAGGTCGAGCCGCAGCCGCCCGGCGGGCATCGCGTCCCAGCGGTCCCGCTCCCGGAGCACCGCCACCAGCAGCGCCTCCTTCGTCGGGAAGTGGTGCAGCAGCCCCTGCTGGGTGAGCCCGACCCGTTCGGCGACCGCGGCCAGGCCGGCCCCCCGGTAACCGCGCTCGGCGATCACCTCCAGAGCGGCCCGCACGATCTCCGCGCGCCGTGCCCTCCTTTGCGGCTGAACCGCCGCCGCTCTCGCGGAGGTGGTTGCTCGCCATGGGGGTTGCTCAATGATTGGTTGCGGTCGCGAGTCCTTCGCATGCTGCCGAGGCAGGATGATGACGTACATCGACTTCGACGAGGAGGCCGACGTGGCGGAGACGATACCGGCAATGCAGGATGCGGCCCGTGAGGTCGCCGTCGAGGCCGCCCTCGGCGCACTCGACCTGGACGCCAAGACGCGGCTGCTGGCCGGCCGGGACCTGTGGAGCCTGCCCGCGATCCCGGAGGCCGGACTGGCCTCACTGGTCATGTCCGACGGCCCGATCGGCGTCCGGGGCGTGCACTGGAGCGCCGACGACCCGTCCGTCGCCCTGCCCTCCCCGACCGCCCTCGCCGCCACATGGGACCCCGAACTGGCCCACCGGACCGGGGTGCTGCTGGCCCAGGAGGCCCGCCGCAAGGGCGTCCACGTCCTGCTCGCCCCCACGGTCAACCTGCACCGCTCCCCGCTCGGCGGCCGCCACTTCGAGGCCTACAGCGAGGACCCGTACCTCACCGGGCGGATCGGCGCCGCGTATGTCCGGGGCGTCCAGTCCGGCGGCGTCGGCACCACCGTCAAGCACTTCGTCGCCAACGACGCCGAGACCGACCGCCTCACGGTGAACAACCTCGTCGGCGAACGCGCCCTGCGCGAGCTGTACCTGGCCCCCTTCGAGGCGATCGTCGAGAACGCCCACCCCTGGGGCATCATGACCGCCTACAACTCCGTCAACGGCCCGACCATGACCGAGCATCACCACCTGGTGAACGAGGTCCTGCGCGGCGCATGGGGCTTCGACGGGGTCAACGTCTCCGACTGGACCGCCGCCCGCTCCACCACCGGCGCCCTCACCGGCGGCCTCGACATCGCCATGCCCGGCCCCGGCACCGTCTACGGCGAGGCCCTCGCCCGGACGGTGCGGGACGGCGAGGCGGACGAGGCCCTGGTCGACGAGGCCGTCCGCCGCGTCCTGCGCCTCGCCGCCCGGGTCGGCGTGCTCCGGGGCGCCGAACCGGCCGTCACCGACCTGCCCGCGACCGTCGACGGCGAGGCCCTCGCCCGGGAGATCGCCCGCCGCTCCTTCGTCCTCGTCCGCAACGACAACGGCGCGCTGCCGCTGAAGCCGGGCCGGGTCGCGCTGATCGGCGCCGCCGCCCGCGACGCCCGCGTCCTCGGCGGCGGCTCCGCCACCGTCTTCCCCGCCCGGGTCGTCTCCCCGCTCGACGGCCTCACCGCCGCCCTCCCCGACGGCACCCTCACCTACGCCCTGGGCGCCGACCCGAACACCGAACTCCCCGTCGCGGACCAGGGCTTCGAGCTGCGCGCCGTCTGCCGGGACAGCCATGGCACCGTCCTCGGCAGCCGCTCCGCCCCCAGCGGCCACATCCAGTGGATGGGCGACGACCTCCCCGACGGCGTCACCCACGACGCCCTGCACAGCGTCGAACTGACCGGCACCTTCACCCCGCGCGAGACCGGCACCCACACCTTCGGCATCAAGGGCCTCGGCCCGTTCCGGCTGACCGTCGCGAACACCACGTACTACGACGACGTCCAGCGGCCCGACGGGGACGACCCCTTCCTGACGTTCTTCGGCGCCCCGGTGCCCCACGCCCGGCCCGAACTCACCGCGGGTGAACCGGTCGAGGTGTCCCTCACCTACACGGTCCCACCGCTCGGCGACCACCCCATGCGGGTCATCGGCTTCACCCTCGCCCACCAGGACCCGCAGCGCGACGCCGAGGAACTCATCGCCGAGGCCGCCGCGGCGGCCCGGGCCGCCGACACGGCCGTCGTCGTGGTCGCCACCACCGAACGCGTCGAGTCCGAGGGCTTCGACCGCACCGACCTGCGCCTGCCCGGCCGCCAGGACGACCTGGTCCGCGCCGTCGCCGCCGCCAACCCGAACACCGTCGTGGTCGTCAACTCCGGCTCCCCGGTGGAACTGCCGTGGCGCGACGACGTCGCCGCCGTGCTCCTGTCCTGGTTCCCCGGACAGGAGGGCGGCGCGGCCCTCGCGGACGTTCTCACCGGCGCCCACGAACCCGGCGGCCGCCTGCCCACCACCTGGGGCAGCCTCACCGACGCCCCGGTCACCCGGGTCGTCCCGGAGAACGGCGAACTCCCCTACGACGAGGGTGTCTTCATCGGCTACCGCGCCTGGGAGAGGCACGGCCGCAGCCCCGCCTACCCCTTCGGTCACGGCCTCGGCTACACCGACTGGACCTACGAATCCGTCGAGGTGGAGGAGAGCGCCGAGGGAGCCACCGCGAAGGTCCGCCTCCGCAACACCGGCGACCGCCCCGGCCGCGAGGTCGTCCAGCTCTACCTCACCCCCGGCGACCCCGACCCCACCCGCCCGGCCCGCTGGCTGGCCGGCTTCGCGAGCGTCGAGGCAGCCCCCGGCGAGAGCGGCGAAGCCACCGTCGAAGTGCCACGCCGCGCCTTCGAGATCTGGGACGAAGCGACCGGCTCGTGGTCATATGTGAAGGGTTCGTACGAGATCCAGGCCGGACGCTCGATCACGGACCGCAGGATCACCGCGACGATTAACGTCTGAGCCGGGACACGTTCCCCACCAAGCAGCCCCGGTCCGGGACCTGACCTCCGGACCGGGGCTCGTGGTTCGTCAGGGGGCCGTCCTTCAGCGGACGCCGAAGCCGTACACCGTCTCCGAGCGGAACACCTCGCCCGGCCGCAGCACGGTCGTCGGGAACTCCGGACGGTTCGGCGAGTCCGGGAAGTGCTGGGTCTCCAGTGCGATGCCGTCGCCGGGCGCGAAGGGGCCGGACAGGTGGTCGGCGGTGTACAACTGGAGGCCGGGCTCGGTGGTCGCCACCGTCAGCAACCGCCCGGACGCCGGATCGTGCAGCTCGGCGACCTCCACCGGAGTGCCCGTCACACCCTTGTCGAGCACGAAGTTGTGGTCGTAGCCGGAGCCGGTCTTGCGGGTCTCGCGGAAGTCGAAGCGCGTGCCGGTCACGTCCTGCGGGCCACCGGCCGGGATCAGGTCGGCGTCCACCGGCGTGTACCGGGAGGCGGCCAGCCGCAGTTCATGACCGCCGGCGTCACCGGAACCGGCCAGGTTGAAGTAGCTGTGGTTCGTCAGGTTCACCACGGTCGGCGCGTCCGTCACCGCCTCGTACGCGATCCGCAGCGCACCGGACTCGTCCAGCGTGTACGTCGCCGACACCTCGAGCCGGCCCGGGAACCCCTCCTCGCCGTGCGCACTGATCCGCGTGAGCCGCACCCCGTGCCCGACCGGCTCCGCGTCCCACAGTCGTTTGTCGAAACCGCGCTCCCCGCCGTGCAGCGAGTTCGGCCCGTTGTTCGGCTCCAGCGCGTACGTCCGGCCGTCGAGGGTGAACCGGCCGCCGGCGATCCGGTTGGCGTACCGCCCGACCAGGGCACCGAGGTACGGCTCCGGATGGGCGAGATACCCGTCGAGATCCGGGAACCCCAGCACCACGTCCCCGGCCCGGCCCTCCCGGTCCGGCACCTCCACGGACTGCACGATCCCGCCGTACGACAGGACCCGCACCCGCACTCCCGCCCGCTCCAGGGTCCAGCGGTGCACCGGGGTCCCGTCGGAAAGTGTTCCGAAGAGTTCGTTCATGTGCGGAACTCTAAGTCAGGGGATTTTTCGCGGTGACGGTGCGGTAGGCGATCTCCGCCAACCGGGCCTGTCCGTTCACGCTGGGGTGGAAGTAGTCCCAGCGGCTCAACTGGGTGGTGCCGAAGCGGTAGTCGTACACCGCGCCCCCGTCGTAGCGGCACCGCTTGTCCTCGGCGCAGACCTCCTTCAGGACCTTGTTGTAGTCCTCCACCCGCTTCTGCACCGTGTCCCGCCGCAGGGTCGCCGCCGAGTCCAGGGCGTCCGCGTCGCCCAGCATCGACGGGCAGATGCCCAGCTTCCACACCTGTTTGCCCATCGGGCTGCTCCGGCCCTCCGACCACAGCCGCTTCAGGTTGGGCACGCTCGCCACGAACACCTGCGCCTTGGGCAGGGCCTTGCGCAGGGAGCGCAGGGAATCCTCGAAGTCGGCGCGGAAGGCGGAGACCGGAGTCATCGCCGAAGGCGTCCGCCGGCAGGCGTCGTTCGCCCCCACCATCACCGTCACCAACTGCGGCTCGCGCCGCACCGCCTGCGCCATCTGCCCGGGCAGATCGGCCATCCGCGCCCCGGTCACGGCGTAGTTCCAGCTGCGCTGCGCGGCCCCCGCCCTGCCCAGCAGCCGCACCGCGAGCGAGTCGACCTCGGGGCTGGCACCGGTCGCCCAGGACGCCTCCGGACAGTCCGACAGCACGTCACAGGCGTCGAACCCCCGTGTGATGGAGTCCCCGACGGCCGCGACGGAACCCGGGCTGCGGTCCCACAGCGGCGTGGGCTTCGGCGACGGCTTCGCCTTCTGGGACGGGGCCGCGGAATCACCCCCCACGGCATCACACCCCGCGACACCCAGCACGGCCGCCGCGACCACGGCCAGAACGCCCCGTGTACGACGGCCTCGCTTCCGCATCCCTGGTCCATCCCCTCGCCACGCCGTGCCTGTCTCCCCCACCAATAACAACGCACGAGGGTTCCCGACCGATCAGGTGCAACGGCTCACACCCGTACAAGCGTCCCCCTGGGTGAATGGCAGGCGTTTCCCGGCACCTGGACCGACCGTACGTCACACTCCTTGCGCCCCCGCACGGTAGCCTCGCCATCAACGTGACCCGCCCGGTCACAGCCGTTCCGCCCGTTTGCACCATGTCCCGCTCTGCCCGGAGGTTCCGGTGACGACACGTGGAGTTCTGTACGTGCACTCCGCGCCGCGCGCGCTGTGCCCGCACGTCGAGTGGGCCGTCGCCGGGGTGCTCGGCACACGCGTCAGCCTGGACTGGATCCGGCAGCCGGCCGCCCCGGGCACCTGGCGCTCGGAGTTCTCCTGGCAGGGCCAGGTCGGCACGGCGTCCAAACTCGCCTCCGCGCTCCGCGGCTGGCACCTCCTCCGCTTCGAGGTCACCGCCGAACCCTGCGCAACCGCCGAGGGCGAGCGCTACAGCTGCACCCCCGACCTCGGCATCTACCACGCTGTCACCGGCATCCACGGCGACATCCTCATCCCCGAGGACCGGCTCAGAGCGGCCCTGACGCGCTCCCAGCGCGGCGAGACCGACCTGGAAGCCGAACTCAGCAAACTCCTCGGCAAGCCCTGGGACGACGAACTGGAACCTTTCCGCTACGCAGGAGAAGGCGCCCCGGTCCGCTGGCTCCACCAGGTGGTGTAGACGGACCTGAGGGGGGACGTGCCGTAAGGGGCGCGGGGAACTGCGCGAACAACCCCCACCGGTCGGCACCCGGCACACCACGTCACCGAAACGGCGAATGGCCCGAACCCCCCACCGGGAGTTCGGGCCATTCAACGCTCAGGATCAAACCGTCCGGAACGCCAACACCACGTTGTGCCCACCGAACCCGAACGAGTCGTTCAGCGCGGCGATGCGCCCCTCGACGGGCAGCTTCCGAGCCTCACCCCGAACGACATCGGCATTCGCCTCGGCCTCGGGGTCGAGGTTCTCCACGTTGATCGTCGGCGGAGCCACCCGGTGGTACAGCGCCAGCACCGTCGCCACCGTCTCGACACCACCCGCACCACCCAGCAGATGCCCGGTCATCGACTTCGTCGCGGACACCGCGAAGTGGTCGGCGTCGTCGCCGAACACCTTCCGCAGCGCCTTCAACTCGGCGATGTCACCCGCCGGCGTGGACGTCGCGTGTGCGTTGACGTGCACGATCTCCGCCGGGTCCAGGTCGTTGCGGTCCATCAGGTTCTGCAGGGCGTGCGAGATGCCCCGCCCCTCCGGCTCCGGCTGCACGATGTCGTGCGCGTCGGCGGAGATGCCCTGCCCGACCGCCTCCGCGTACACCCGGGCACCGCGCTTCGCGGCGTGCTCGGCGGACTCCAGGACCACGACACCGGCGCCCTCACCGAGGACGAAGCCGTCGCGGGCCGTGTCGTAGGGACGCGACGCGCCCTGCGGGTCGTCGTTGTTCTTGGACATCGCCATCATGTTGCCGAACGCGGCGATGGGCAGCGGGTGGATCGCCGCCTCCGTGCCACCCGCGACGACGACGTCGGCGCGGCCGGTGCGGATCATCTCGATGGCGTAGCCGATGGCCTCGGCGCCCGAGGCGCAGGCGGAGACCGGCGTGTGCACGCCCGCACGGGCGCCCACGGCCAGGCCCACGTTCGCCGAGGGGCTGTTGGGCATCAGCATGGGCACGGTGTGCGGGGAGACGCGGCGGACGCCCTTCTCCTTCAGCACGTCGTACTGGTCGAGCAGTGTCGTCACGCCGCCGATACCGGAGGCGATGACCGCGCCGAGCCGGTCGGGGTCGATGTTCGGGTCCTCGCCGGCCTTCGCTTCGAAACCGGCGTCGGCCCAGGCCTCCTTGGCCGCGACCAGCGCGAACTGCGCCGAGCGGTCCAGTCGGCGGGCCTGCGGCCGCGGGATGACCTCGGTCGGCTCCACGGCGACCGGGGCCGCGATCTTGACGGCCTGGTCGGCCGCCCAGTCCTGCTCCAGGGGCTTGACGCCGGACTTGCCGGCGATCAGGCCCTCCCAGGTAGAGGCTGCGTCGCCACCCAGCGGTGTGGTTGCGCCGATACCGGTGACGACCACGGTGTGATTGGTCGGGCTCACGGGAATTCTTTCTCCAACGGTTACGAGGATTAAGCGGCGCCACCGCCGGGTGGCGGGGCAGTCAGCCCAAAGGCCGGATCGGCCGATCAGCCCTGGTGCTTGAGGATGTAGTCGGTCGCGTCGCCGACGGTCTTGAGGTTCTTGACGTCCTCGTCGGGGATCTTGACGTCGAAGCGCTCTTCGGCGGCGACGACGACCTCGACCATGGACAGCGAGTCGACGTCCAGGTCGTCGGTGAAGGACTTGTCCAGCTGGACGTCCTCAACCGGGATGCCGGCGATCTCGTTCACGATCTCGGCGAGACCGGCGACGATCTCTTCCTGAGTGGCGGCCATGTTGGCGCTCCTTCGTAGATATCCAGAGGGTGTGGCAGGTGTTTCCTCGCGTGCCGGATCGCATGATCCGGCACGGAGTGCCTAGGGGAGGGTAACGACAGTCGCGGCGTAGACGAGACCCGCCCCGAAGCCGATGACGAGCGCGGTGTCGCCGCTCTTCGCCTCTCCGGTCGCCAGGAGCCGCTCCATCGCGAGCGGGATCGAGGCGGCCGAGGTGTTGCCGGTGGTGCGTACGTCACGGGCGACCGTGACGGACTCCGGCAGCTTGAGTGTCTTCACCATCGAGTCGATGATCCGCTCGTTGGCCTGGTGCGGAATGAAGACGTCCAGGTCGTCCGCGGTGATGCCGGCGGCATCCAGCGCCTCCTTGGCGACCTTCGCCATCTCGAAGACGGCCCAGCGGAACACCGCCTGGCCCTCCTGCGTGATGGCGGGGAACTTCGCGACCTCGCCGGAACGGTAGTCCGTCCACGGCACGGTCTGCTTGATGGTCTCGGACTTGTCGCCCTCGGAGCCCCACACGGTGGGGCCGATCGCGGGCTCCTGGGCCGGGCCGACCACGACCGCGCCGGCACCGTCACCGAACAGGAAGGCCGTCGCGCGGTCCTCCAGGTCGGTCAGGTCGCTCAGCCGCTCGACACCGATCACCAGGACGTACTCCGCCGAGCCCTCGACGATCATGCCCTTGGCGAGCGTGAGGCCGTAGCCGAAGCCCGCGCAGCCGGCCGAGATGTCGAACGCGGCGGCCTTGTTCGTGCCGAGCGTGTCGGCGATCTCGGTGGCGACGGCCGGGGTCTGCTTGAAGTGCGAGACGGTCGAGACGATCACGCCGCCGATCTGCTCGGCGGAGATCCCCGCGTCGGCGATCGCCTTGCCGGACGCCTCGATCGACATCGCGGCGACGGTCTCCTCGTCGTTCGCCCAGTGCCGCGTCTGGATGCCGGAGCGCGAGCGGATCCACTCGTCGGACGAGTCGATCGTCTCGAGGATCACCTCGTTCGGCACGACCCGGGTCGGGCGGTAGCCGCCGACGCCGAGGATGCGCGCGTACGGGGCACCCTTGCTGGGCTTGATCTTCGCCATGCGGTCGGCTCCTTGGGGGCGGCGGTCAGGCGTGCTCGGCGATGAGCTCGCGAGCCGCGTCGAGGTCGGCGGGGGACTTCAGGGCCAGCGTCTTCACGCCGGGCAGGGCCCGCTTGGCGAGGCCGGTGAGGGTGCCGCCGGGGCACACCTCGATCAGGGCCGTGACGCCGAGCTCCTTGAAGGTCTCCATGCACAGGTCCCAGCGGACCGGGTTGGCGACCTGGCCGACCAGACGCTCCAGCACCTCGGCGCCGCCGTCGACGGTCCGGCCGTCCTTGTTCGAGACGTAACGGACCTTCGGGTCGCCGGGCGCCAGGGCCTCGGCGGCCTTGGCCAGCGTGTCGACGGCCGGTGCCATGTGGTGCGTGTGGAACGCGCCGGCGACCTTCAGTGCGACGACCTTGCGCACGCCCTCGGGCTTGTCCGCCTCCAGCGCGGCGAGCTGCTCCTTCGTGCCGGCCGCGACGATCTGGCCCGCGCCGTTGATGTTCGCCGGGGTCAGCCCGAGCTTCTCCAGGTGCGCAACCGTCACCGCCGGGTCGCCGCCCAGCAGCGCGGCCATGCCCGTCTCGGTGACGGCCGCGGCCTCGGCCATGCCGAGCCCGCGGGTGCGGACCAGGCGGAGCGCCTCCTCGTGGGGGAGCACTCCGGCGAGCGAGGCGGCGGTGAACTCACCGACGCTGTGTCCGGCGATCGCGCCGACCTTCTGCGGCAGCTCGGCCGGGTCGTCGAACAGCAGGGCGGCGGACGCCAGTCCGGCCGCGACGAGCAGCGGCTGCGCCACCGCGGTGTCGCGGATCTCCTCCGCGTCGGCCTCGGTGCCGTAACGGATCAGGTCGAGTCCCGCGGCGTCGGACCAGGCCTCGAGGGCACCGCGAACACCGGGGAAGTCGAGCCATTCGGTCAGGAAGCCGGGCGTCTGAGCGCCCTGGCCGGGAGCGACGAGTACGAGCACTCTCACACTCTCTCTTGGGTACGGGCACGGCCGCCCGTGGGGACAGGGACGAAGAACACGGGGGGGTTTTGTCGAGCCCCGACAAAACCTTAGGGCTGGAGATCTCCATCGACCAGACGCCCCAGGATCAACGCGATCCGCAGTGTGAACGCAGAGCGTACATCGGAGGGTGACCAGCCGGTGACGTCAGTCACACGTCGAAGCCGGTAGCGGACGGTGTTGGGATGGACGAACAGCATCCGTGCGGCGCCCTCGAGACTGCTCGCCTGTTCGAGATAGACGCTGAGGGTCTCCAGGAGCGCGGCCCCGGCCTCCTCCAGCGGTCTGTAGATCTCCTCCACCAGCTGCTCACGGGCCGAGGGGTCCCCGGCCATCGCGCGCTCCGGGAGCAGATCGTCCGCCAGGACCGGGCGCGGGGCGTCCTGCCAGGCGGAACACGCCTTCAGCCCGGCCGCGGCGGCCTGCGCGGACCGGGTCGCGGCCAGCAGGTCCGGCACCACCGGGCCCGCCACGACCGGCCCGGCCGCGAACGGGCCGATGAGCGACTTGGCGACGGCCAGCGGGTTGTCGCTGCCGCCGGCGATGACGACCAGCCGGTCGCCGAGCACCCCGGTGAGCACCTGGAGCTTGGCGTGCCGGGCCGCGCGCCGTATGGCCTCCACGGTCAGCTCGCTGTCCCCGTCGGGCGCCGTACCGAGCACCACGCACACGTGCTCCGGGGAGTTCCAGCCCAGGGCGGCGGCCCGGGACACGGCCCCCTCGTCGGCCTCGCCGCTGAGCACGGCGTTCACGACCAGGGACTCCAGCCGGGCGTCCCAGGCACCGCGTGCCTCGGCGGCCTGGGCGTACACCTGGGCCGTGGCGAAGGCGATCTCCCGGGCGTAGACGAGCAGCGCCTCGCGCAGTACCCGCTCGTCGCCCGGGGCCGCGACCTCGTCGATCGCGCTCTCCATGACCTCGATGGTGGTGCGCACCATCTCCACGGTCTGGCGCAGGGTGATCGCCCGGGTCAGCTCGCGCGGCGCGGTGCCGAACACGTCGGTGGAGATGGCCTGCGGGGCGTCCGGATGCCGGAACCACTCGGTGAACGCGGCGATGCCCGCCTGCGCGACCAGACCGATCCAGGAACGGTTCTCCGGGGGCATGGCCCGGTACCAGGGCAGCGTCTCGTCCATCCGCGCGATGGCCTGCGCGGCGAGCGATCCGGACGACTTCTCCAGCCGCTTCAGCGTCGCGGCATGGGCATGGGCGTCGTGGGCTGCGGCTTCGTTCTTGCCGGTTTCGGGTTCGGGCACGGGGACAAGACTGCCTTATCCGGACGGGAGGGTGGGCCGCCGGGTCTACGGTGGACTTCGTGATGGACGTCAGGCGCGCGGACGGGCGCTACCCCGGAGGGGATCCGGCCGCAGGGATCGAGTCGTGGCACGCCTTCTCCTTCGGGTTCCACTACGACCCGGACAACCTCCGGTTCGGCGCGGTGCTCGCGTGCAACGAGGAGCGCCTCGCGCCCGGGGCCGGATTCGACGAACACCCGCACAGCCACACCGAGATCGTGACGTGGGTGGTGGAGGGCGAGCTGACCCACCGGGACTCCACCGGACACGAGTCGGTGGTACGCCACGGGGACGTGCAGCGGCTCAGCTCGGCGGGCGGGGTGCGACACGTGGAGCGCAACGACGGCCCGGAGCCCCTGACCTTCATCCAGATGTGGCTGGCACCCCTGCGGCCCGGCGGCGACCCGTTCCACGAGGTCGTCCACGGCATCGCCGACTCCACGCCGTACGCCGTCCCGGAGGCCGGCGCGATGCTGCACGTGCGGCGCCTGGGGGCGGGGGAGCGGACGGCGGTGCCGGACGGGCCGTACGCGTACGTGCACGTCGTACGTGGTGACATCCGCCTCGACGGCGAGGAACTGGGCGCCGGTGACGCCGCCCGGATCACGGACGCCAAGGGCCTGGAGGCCGAGGGCGTGACGGAGGCGGAGCTGCTGGTCTGGGAGATGACCTAGCGCCCGGGGCCCCTCTACAGCTCCGCGAGCACCGCGTCCGTGAAGGCCGGCCACGCCTCGGTCGCCCAGGGCCCGAACGCCCGGTCCGCCAGGGCCACGCAGGCCGCGCCCGCGTCCGGGTCGATCCACAGGAACGTACCGGACTGCCCGAAATGCCCGAACGTGCGCGGTGAGGACGAGGAGCCCGTCCAGTGCGGCGACTTGGAGTCGCGGATCTCGAAGCCGAGCCCCCAGTCGTTGGGATTCTGGTGGCCGTACCCCGGCAGGACGCCCTTGGTGCCCGGACAGTGCACGGTCATCGCCGAGGCGACCGTGCGGGGGTCCAGCAGCCGCGGCGCCTGCACCTCGGCCGCGAACCGCAGCAGGTCCTCCACCGTCGACACCCCGTCCTTGGCCGGGGAGCCCTCCAGGGTCGTCGAGGTCATGCCCAGCGGCTCCAGCACGGCCTGCCGCAGGTACTCCCCGAACGGGATGTCGGTGGCCTTCGCCACATGGTCGCCCAGCTGTTCGAAGCCGGCGTTGGAGTACAGCCGCCGCTCCCCGGGCGGGGCCGTGACCTTGTGCTCGTCGAAGGCGAGGCCCGAGGTGTGCGCGAGCAGGTGCCGGACCGTCGACCCGGTGGGACCCGCCGGCTCGTCGAGCTCGACGGCCCCCTCCTCGTATGCCACGAGCACCGCGTAGGCGGCCAGCGGCTTGGTCACCGACGCGAGCCGGAACCGCTGCGCGGCCGGCCCGTGGGTGCCGAGGACCGTGCCGTCCGCCCGTACGACACCCGCCGCAGCGGTGGGAACCGGCCAGTTATCGATCAACGCGAGGCTCTTCAGCGACATGCGTTCGAGCCTATGCGCTCAGAGCGCGAGCTCCAGCAAAGGGTCGGGCTTGGGGCGGAACCCGAGGGAGACGTACAGCGGCTCCGCCTCCGGTGACGCGGTGAGCTGCACGCGCCGGGCACCGCGCTCGCGGAACCACTCCAGCAGCGTGGTCATGCAGGCCCGCGCATACCCGCGGCGCCTGGCGTCCGGGTCGGTGGCGACGCTGAACACGAAACCCACCATGCCCTGCGGGTCGCCGGCCTTGCCGATGCGGTAGTCGATCGTCCCGGCCACCAGGCAGGCCAGCGCCCCGGGCCGCTCCGGGTGGTCCACGACGAACGCCGTGAAGTCCCCGTCCGGGTCGCCCAGTTTGACCCGCAGGGTGGGCAGGGACTCCCCGTGCCAGGCGATGGAGGGGTCGGCGGCGAACATCGAGTCGATCATGATCTGGCGCAGGCGCAGGACTTCTTCGGCGTCCTCGGGCAGGGCGCGACGAACAACACTCATGAGTCCGTACGCTAACCAGCCGGATCAGGAAACGTCCTGCCGATTTCTTACCGTCGGCGCTTGCTTGGAGTGCACTCCAAGGTTCTAGCGTTGGGGCCATGACGGTGATGGAGACCACGGGGACCAGGACCGATACCTGCGCCGGCCCGACGCAGCAGCAGAACCGGCGCCCGGACGGTGACGACCACTACACGATCAGCGAGGTCGTCGCCTTCACCGGCCTGACGGCACACACCCTGCGCTGGTACGAGCGCATCGGCCTGATGCCGCACATCGACCGGTCCCACACCGGCCAGCGCCGCTACACCAACCGCGACCTCGACTGGCTCGACCTCGTCGGCAAGCTCCGCCTGACGGGCATGCCGGTCGCGGACATGGTCCGGTACGCGGAACTGGTGCGCGAGGGCGACCACACCTACGGCGAGCGCTTCGAACTGCTCCAGACGACCCGCGAGGACGTCCTGGCCAGGATCGACGAACTCCGGGGCACGCTCGCCGTGCTCGACCGGAAGATCAGTTTCTACGCGGACGCCGGGCGTGCCCTGGCGTCGGAGAGGTCCCGATGACGGACGGCAGGATCACGACGGCGAAGCTCGGCGACCACGGTCCCGAGGTGAGCGTCCAGGGCCTGGGCTGCATGGGCATGAGCTTCGGCTACGGCCCCTCGGACGCGGACGCGTCCCGGGCCACGCTGGAACGGGCGCTCGAACTGGGCGTCACTTTCTACGACACGGCCGACGCGTACGGCGCCGGCGAGAACGAGCGGTTCCTGGCGCCCTTCTTCAAGGCCCACCGCGACGAGGTCGTCATCGCGACCAAGTTCGCTCTGTCGATACCCCCGGACGACCCGACGCGCCGTGTCATCCGCAACGACCCGCCCTACATCCGCCAGGCCGTCGAGGCGAGCCTGAAGCGCCTGGACGTCGACGCCATCGACCTCTACTACATGCACCGGCGCGATGTGAACGTGCCGATCGAGGAGAGCGTCGGCACCATGGCCGACCTGGTCCGCGAGGGCAAGGTCAAGCACCTCGGCCTGAGCGAGGTCACGGCCGGTGAACTGCGCGCCGCCCACGCCGTCCACCCCATCGCCGCCGTGCAGTCGGAGTGGTCGCTGTTCAGCCGCGACATCGAGACGCACGTCGTCCCCGCGGCCCGCGAGCTGGGCGTGGCCCTCGTCGCGTACTCACCCCTCGGCCGCGGCTTCCTCACCGGCTCCTTCACCAACGCCGACCAGGACCTGAGCGACGGCGACTTCCGCCGCCAGCAGCCCCGCTTCACCGGCGACAACGCCACGGCGAACGCGACCCTGCTGGAGCTGATCCGCTCGGTGGCCAAGGCCCATGACGCGACCCTCGGTCAGACGGCCCTGGCCTGGGCCCAGCAGCAGGCGACGATCCACGACCTCCCGGTCATTCCGATCCCGGGCACCCGCAAGCCCTCCAGGGTCGAGGAGAACACGGCGGCGACCAGGATCGTCCTGACCGGCGAGCAACTGGACCTGCTGGACGGCATAGCGGCCCAGGTGGCGGGCACGCGGTACGCGGACATGACCTTCACCTCGGCAGGCAGGGAGTAGTGAAGCGCCCCCAGGGGCGCGCCCTCAGGGGCGCGGGACTGTGTCGATGTGCGGCTCCGCCGCGTGGGCGCGATCAACCACGCACGAACCCGCGCCCGCCCACGGCGAGATCCCGGCAGATGCTAAAGCTCCGCCAACAACTCGGCCTTTTTGACCGAAAACTCCTCATCCGTCACCAACCCGGCCTGATGTAGCTCACCCAGGTGACGAATGCGCTCGGCGATGTCCGCGGGATCCCGCCGCGGCGCGGGCACGGCGGCCACCGGACTCGACGTCCGCACCGCCGCCAACACCGCGGCGGCGAACGGCAGCGACTCGTGCACGGGGCCGTACCCCAGCCCGAACACCACCGCCGCGGGATCCTGATCGGCTTGGGTCCCCGACACTCCCGCATCCCGGCGCAAAAGCCGCAAATGCCCCTCGAAGACCTCCGGCGACCGCCACTCCACGCCGTTCAGCTCCCCGACGGAGAAGCTCTGGTCGCCGGCCTTCCACTTCGCCGACGACGCCCCCGTCCAGAACCACCGGAAGTTCACGGTGCGTCCGTCGAAGGTCGCCTTCCCGTCGTACGCCTTGAACGACAGCGGCCCCTCGGGCGGCTTCACGAGGAAACGATCGGCGGGCCCGGACTCCGTCAGCAGACCCCGCAGTTCGTCGGCGTAGTACTCCGCGAGGACTTCCCGGTCGGCGGGCAGCACCAGCCGGTACGGGTCGACGTTCTCCTTCAGCTGACCGGCGGCCGCCTCCAGCAACGGGTCCGCCCCGGGGCGCGGCTCCACGCGCAGGACCACCGTGCCGCGTTTCCCGCGGGTCAGCGTCACCCCGGCGATCGCCTCCAGGGGCACACGGCGTTCCCCGAGGGCCTGGAAGAGCTTGGGTGCTCGAATCCCCCGTTCATAGCGGATGCACACGGAGTCGGACTCGAACTCCCAGGCGGCATGAAATCCGGCCAGCACGTCACCCATGCGGCTCATCGTATGCGGCACGAGCTCCTCCGTCCCCCTTCCGAGCAGACCGCAATTTCTTCGCCTCTACGCGCGTCAGGCCGCCGCCGTGCCGGACAAACCGGTACGGCAGACGCCGTCTTCGTGCGCGCAGTGCACCGAGCGGTATGCGCCAACGCCGATCTCTGCGAAATTGAACAGACTTGCCGTGCCCGGCTCGAAGTAGCCCGCGTGGCCCTTCGCGCCCTCGGCCGACAGCACCCGCGCCCCGAAGCCGGCGGACACCGGATCGGCGCCGTGGCCCAGCCCGCCGACCTCCAGGTAGGGCACGTCCTGGATCCAGTCGTCGGAGTCCCGCATCGCCCACACCCGGGCACCGGTGTGCAGCTGGGCGGCCTTCTCGACCCGCATGCCGGGGCTGCCCGCCACCGCGATGTCGGACACCCGGCCCGGCAGTGAGTGCGCGGCGACCCCGCACACCACGGAGCCGTAGCTGTGGCAGAACAGCGAGACGGACGAGTCGCCCGGCAGGGCCCGCATGAGGGCGTTCAGCCGTACGGCCCCCTCCTCGGCACGCATCGCCGTGGCCGAGTCGATACCGAGTCCGCTGGGCGCCGTGTAGTCGGCCCAGGCGATCACGGCCGTACGGGTCGAGGGGCTCACCTTCCGCTCGGCCGCGTACAGGGACTTGGCCATGCCGACGGGCGCGGAGTACTTGCGGTCGGTGCGCTGGAAGGTGAGCAGGTTGGTGTCGACGCCGGGCACGACGACCGAGACCCGCTCGGCCCTGCGCAGGTTGCCGAACACCTCCGCCACCCGGCCCGAGCCTTCCGGGTCGAACGCCAGGATGTGACGGCCCGGCTCCATGAGGTCCTCGAAGCGGTGCATCCTGCGGCCCGCCTCGTGCTGCCCGGCCGGGGTGAGGCGCTCGTCGTGCATGCGTTCCCGCTCGACCTTGCGCGCCTTGGCGAGCGCGAGATGGTTGGCGCGGTAGCGCACCTCGACCGGCGCGCCGTTCATGTTGCCCACCGCGAGCGGGTACGTGCGGATCAGGGTCGAACGGTCCTGCTCGGTGAGCGAGGAGAAGAAGCGGGCGAGCTTCGTCGGCTCGGACTGCGGGTCCGGCAGCTTGTGCCCGCCGATCCGGCCGTGCTCCCAGGCGGAGAGCGAGGCTTGGAGCGGCGTGGCGCCCCGCTGGTTGCGCAGGGCCGTCCAGCCGGTGGTCGCCAGCATCACGAACACGACGGCCAGAGCGAGCAGTGCGCGCCAGACGTTCAGTTGCGGGGAGGTGTCGAAGGAAGTCACTGAAAGGACACACTAGGAGAACGAGAGGGTCTCGCGTTAACCAAGTGACTGGGATCACGTTTCGGTGGAGGGGCTAAGGGGACTGCTCCGCACGCCAGTTCCCGGCCAGTGCGGGACCCACTTGATCCAGGTATGTCGTGGTGAGTTCGCGCATTCCGTCGAGGGTGACGTCGTCCCCCGCGGACCACAACCGTTCGGTGACGCGAATCACCCCGCCGAAGAGGGCCACGACGATCCTCGGCCGGGGGTCCGCGTCCACGTCGAGACCCTCGCGCTCGGCGATGATGCCGGCGAGCTGCTCCTCCAGCTCCGCCGAGCGCCGCAGATGGGCGGCGAGCAGTGCGGGCGTGGACTCGATCACCCGGTAGACGCGCATGTGGAGGTCGATCGGCACGAGCTCCTCTACGGCCTCGTTGATCGCGTCCCAGCTCTCCAGCACGGCCCGGCGCAACGCCTCCAGCGGCACCTCGCCCGGCGGGCGGGTGCGCAGGGCCTCGACGACGAGCGTCTCCGCCAGGCGCGGCACGAAGAACGCCGTCTCCTCCTTGCCGGCGAAGTAGCGGAAGAAGGTGCGCTGCGAGACGTCCACGGCGGCGGCGATGTCGTCGACGGTCGTTTCCTCGTACCCGCGCGTGGCGAACAGTTCCAGCGCGGCCCGCAGCAGTGCGTCCCGGGTGCGCCGTTTCTTGCGTTCGCGCAGGTTCAAGACATGCCTCTCATCCGAAGTGTTCTCGCAGTTCAGGCTATACGGGGATGTCGTGTCAGTTACCGACTAGTGAATTGGTTTGTCAATTGTCAGTGGCTGTCATTAGCCTCGCGGTATGACTAGTCAGACCACCATCGACACGACGGGGTCGGGGGGCAAGGTGCCGGCCTCGCCCTCGGACGCGACGCCGGGCAAGGGGCTGCGCGGGCACCCCTGGCTCACCCTCATCACCGTCGCTGTGGGGGTCATGATGGTGGCCCTCGACGGCACCATCGTGGCCATAGCCAACCCGGCGATAGGCAAGGACCTGGGGGCCTCCTGGTCGGATCTCCAGTGGATCACCAACGCCTACTTCCTCGCTCTCGCCGTCTCCCTCATCACCGCCGGCAAGCTCGGTGACCGTTTCGGTCATCGGCAGACCTTCCTCATCGGCGTGGCGGGCTTCGCCGCCTCCTCGTGCGCCATCGGGCTGTCCAAGGGCATCACGGCGGTCATCGTCTTCCGCGTCTTCCAGGGCCTGTTCGGCGCGCTGCTGATGCCGGCCGCGCTCGGCCTGCTGCGGGCCACGTTCCCGGCCGAGAAGCTGAACATGGCGATCGGCATCTGGGGCATGGTCATCGGCGCGTCGACCGCGGGCGGCCCGATCCTCGGCGGCGTGCTCGTCGAGCACGTCAACTGGCAGTCGGTGTTCTTCATCAACGTGCCGGTCGGTGTCCTCGCCGTCGTCCTCGGCGTGCTGATCCTGCTCGATCACCGTGCCGAGAACGCCCCGCGCTCCTTCGACCTCCTGGGCATCGCCCTGCTGTCCGCCGCGATGTTCTGCCTCGTCTGGGCATTGATCAAGGCCCCCGAGTGGGGCTGGGGCGACCTGAAGACCTGGGCGTTCATCATCGTTTCGCTCGTCGGCTTCGGACTCTTCGCCGTCTGGGAGACGAAGGTGAAGGAGCCGCTGATCCCGTTGGCGCTCTTCCGCTCCGTCCCGCTGTCGGCGGGAGTCGTCCTCATGGTCCTGATGGCCATCGCCTTCATGGGCGGCCTGTTCTTCGTGACGTTCTACCTCCAGAACGTGCACGGGATGAGCCCGATCGACGCCGGTCTGCACCTGCTGCCGCTCACCGGCATGATGATCGTCGGCTCCCCGCTCGCCGGCGTGATGATCACCAAGCTCGGCCCGCGTATCCCGCTGGCGGGCGGCATGGCGTTCACCGCGATCGCCATGTACGGCATGTCCACGCTCGACGCGCACACGGGCAGCGGTGTCATGTCCGTATGGTTCGCCCTGCTCGGCCTCGGCCTCGCACCGGTCATGGTCGGCGCCACCGAAGTCATCGTCGGCAACGCCCCGATGGAGCTCTCGGGCGTCGCGGGCGGTCTCCAGCAGGCCGCCATGCAGATCGGCGGCAGTCTGGGTACGGCCGTGCTGGGCGCGGTCATGGCGTCCAAGGTCGACAGCGAGTTCGCCGGCAACTGGGCGGATGCCGGGCTGCCGCCGCTCACCCCGGCCCAGTCCGAACAGGCCGCGCTGAGCGTCCAGCAGGGGGCCGCCCCGGTGCCCCCGGGCACGCCCGAGCAGATCGCCGCGAAGATCACCGAAGTCGCGCACACCACGTTCATCGACGGCATGAGCCTGGCCTCCCTGACGGCCGCGGGCGTGGCGGCCGTGGCCGTGTTCGTCGCGTTCCTCACCAAGCGCGGTGAGAACGCGGAAGCCGGCGCGGGCGCGGCGCACATCTGACGGTCCCCGGCGGTTCGTTCCCTCATCAGGGTGAACGCGGCCGCCGAACCCTCCCCTCCGGCCCGCGCCGCAGGTCACAGTGGGTCAAGTCCTCCGCAGGACATGGAGGACGGACGCTGCGGCGCGCTGCCGGAGGGGGGTGGCGCGCAGGCAGCGGGATTAACGCGCACCGACGGGGTACCCGTCATGTCATACCCGAAGAGAACCCCAACCGATCGAGGGTTTACGGGAGTTGATGATGGCGAGCTTCGGACACGGCACGCGCAGGCACCCCCGCTCACGTGGCCGGACGTGGTCACGGGCCGGGACGGATCGCGCGACACTCGGACTCATCGGAGTCATCTGCGCCGTTGCAGGCTTCTTCGTGCTGGGGATCGTGCTCGGTCCCGCCGCGATGGTCTGCGGCTGGCTCGCCATGGGCCGCGCGTGGTCGGGCTCCCGCCCCACCGCGGCCGTCGTCGCCCTGGTCCTGGGCGCCATCGACACGCTCCTGGCCATCATCTGGCTGTCCGGAGCGGCCACACCGGGCATGGGCATGTTCTGACCCGGGTGAAGAATGTGGGAAGAGCCCCCGGCCGCCTGGCCGGGGGCCCTCTCATCGCTCCACCCGGTGCATTGCTCCACCGGGGTTCCCCTTGAGCTCCGCCAACTCCCCCCGCAGCGCCCGCACCTCCTCGGTCAGTTCCCGGATCGCCTCGGTCTGGCGCCGCTCCTCGACGTCGTCCTTCTCGAACCGGGCGATGAACCAGGCCGCGATGTTCGCCGTCACCACACCGAGCAGCGCGATCCCGGAGAGCATCAGCCCGACCGCGAGCATCCGTCCCAGCCCGGTGGTCGGCGCCATGTCCCCGTACCCCACGGTGGTCATCGTGGTGAACGCCCACCAGACCGCGTCCCCCAGCGTGTGAATGGAGGCACCGGGCTCGTCCCGTTCCACCTCGAGCACGGCCAGCGCACCGAAGACGAGCAGTCCCAGGCACGACCCCGCGACGTACGTGGTGACCCGCACCTGCGATGCCATCCGCGCCCGTTGCCCGGCGAGGAAGAGCATCGATACCAGCTTCAGCAGCCGCAGCGGCTGCGCCAGGGGCAGCACCACGGCCAGCAGCGCCAGCGGATTGCCGCGTACGAACCGCAGCCGGTCCTCGGCCAGCCACAGGCGGACCAGATAGTCGGCGGCGAAAGCGGCCCACACCGCCCAGTTGGTGACATGGCAGGCGGTGAGCAGGTCCTGCGGAGCCCTCGGGGCCACGATCGGTATCGCGTAGGCGATCGCGAAGAGCACGGCCAGCGCCAGCAGCGGGCCTTGGGTGCGCCGTTCCCAACGGGCCAGAGTGGTCGAGGCGGTCATCGGGAGCGTCATGGAAGCATGGTAGGAAACGCGTGGGGCGGCACCCCTCGGGTGCCGCCCCACGGGAATGGCCGGATGTCCTACGCGTCGCCGCCCGCGGCCCCCGGGTCGGCCGCCGACACGTCGAGCAGCTGGTACCGGTCGATGGCCTGCTTGAGCACGGAACGGTCGACCTTGCCCTCACGGGCCAGCTCGGTCAGCACCCCCACCACGATCGACTGCGCGTCGATGTGGAAGAACCGCCGGGCGGCGCCGCGCGTGTCCGCGAAGCCGAAGCCGTCGGCGCCGAGCGACTGGTACGTCTGCGGCACCCAGCGCGCGATCTGGTCCGGGACGGACCGCATCCAGTCGGACACGGCCACGACCGGCCCCTGCGCGTCCGCGAGCTTCCGCGTCACGTACGGCACCCGCTGCTCCTCCTCCGGGTGCAGCAGGTTGTGCTCCTCGCAGTCCACGGCCTCGCGCCGCAGCTCGTTCCAGGAGGTCGCCGACCAGACGTCCGCCTTGACGTTCCACTCCTCGGCCAGGATCTTCTGCGCCTCGACGGCCCAGGGGACCGCGACACCGGACGCCAGGATCTGCGCCGGGATCGAGCCGGCCGTGCCCTCGCTGAACCGGTGGAGGCCCTTGAGGATGCCGTCGACGTCGACGTTCTCGGGCTCGGCCGGGTGCTGGATGGGCTCGTTGTAGACGGTCAGGTAGTAGAAGACGTCCTCGCCGTGCGGGTGCTCCTCGGAGCCGCCGTACATCCGGCGCAGGCCGTCCTGCACGATGTGCGCGATCTCGAAGCCGAACGCCGGGTCGTAGGAGACGCAGCCCGGGTTCGTGGAGGCCAGCAGCTGCGAGTGGCCGTCCGCGTGCTGGAGGCCCTCACCGGTCAGCGTCGTACGGCCGGCGGTCGCGCCCAGGACGAAGCCGCGCGCCAGCTGGTCGGACATCTGCCAGAACTGGTCGCCGGTGCGCTGGAAGCCGAACATCGAGTAGAAGACGTAGACCGGGATGAGCGGCTCGCCGTGGGTCGCGTACGCCGAGCCGGCCGCGATCAGCGACGCCGTGCAGCCCGCCTCCGAGATGCCGTCGTGCAGCATCTGGCCGTTCGGCGCCTCCTTGTAGGCGAGCAGCAGGTCACGGTCGACCGACTCGTACTGCTGGCCGAGCGGGTTGTAGATCTTCGCGCTCGGGAAGAACGAGTCCATGCCGAACGTGCGGTACTCGTCCGGCGCGATCAGCACGAACCGCTTGCCGATCTCCTTGTCCCGCATGAGGTCCTTCAGGAGCCTCACGAAGGCCATGGTCGTCGCGATGGACTGCTGACCCGAGCCCTTCTTCACGGTCGCGTACGTCTTGTCCTCGGGCAGCGCCAGCGGCTTGGAGCGGACCACGCGCGTGGGGACGTAACCGCCCAGACCCTTGCGGCGGTCGTGCATGTACTGGATCTCCTCCGAGTCCCGGCCCGGGTGGTAGTACGGCGGCACGCCGGACTCCAGCTCCTTGTCCGGGATCGGCAGGTGCAGACGGTCGCGGAAGCGCTTGAGGTCGTCGACCGTCAGCTTCTTCATCTGGTGCGTGGCGTTGCGGCCCTCGAAGTTCGGGCCCAGCGTCCAGCCCTTGATCGTCTTGGCGAGGATCACCGTCGGCTGGCCCTTGTGCTCCGCGGCCGCCTTGTACGCCGCGAAGATCTTCTTGTGGTCGTGGCCGCCGCGCCCCAGGTGCAGGATCTGGTCGTCGGTCATGCCCTCGACCATCGCCCGCAGCCGGTGGTCGTCACCGAAGAAGTGGTCGCGGATGTAGGCGCCGGTCTCCGTGGCGTACGTCTGGAACTGTCCGTCCGGCGTGGTGTTCATCTTGTTGACCAGCACGCCGTCGCGGTCCTGGGCGAGCAGCGGGTCCCAGCTGCGGTCCCAGACCAGCTTGATCACGTTCCAGCCGGCCCCGCGGAAGATCGACTCCAGCTCCTGGATGATCTTGCCGTTGCCGCGCACCGGGCCGTCGAGGCGCTGCAGGTTGCAGTTGACGACGAAGGTGAGGTTGTCCAGGCCCTCGCGCGCCGCGATGGACAGCTGGCCCAGCGACTCCGGCTCGTCCATCTCGCCGTCGCCGAGGAACGCCCAGACCTGCGACTTCGAGGTGTCGGCGATCCCGCGCGCGTGCATGTAGCGGTTCATCCGCGCCTGGTAGATCGCGCCGATCGGGCCGAGGCCCATCGACACCGTCGGGAACTCCCAGAAGTCCGGCATCAGCCGCGGGTGCGGGTACGACGACAGGCCGTGCGGCGCCTTCGACTTCTCCTGGCGGAAGCCGTCCAGGTTCCCCTCGTTCAGCCGGTCCAGCAGGAACGCGCGGGCGTAGATGCCCGGCGAGGCGTGCCCCTGGAAGAAGACCTGGTCACCGCCGAGGCCGTCGTCCTTGCCGCGGAAGAAGTGGTTGAAGCCGACGTCGTAGAGGGAGGCGGAGGACGCGAACGTGGCGATGTGGCCGCCGACGCCGATGCCGGGGCGCTGGGCCCGGGAGACCATCACCGCCGCGTTCCAGCGGGTGGCGTTGAGGACCTTGCGCTCGATCTCCTCGTTGCCCGGGAAGAACGGCTCGCTCTTGGTGGGGATGGTGTTGACGTAGTCCGTGCTGCGCATCTCCGGCACGGCCACGCGCTTCTCACGGGCCCGCTCGATCAGCCGCAGCATCAGATAGCGGGCCCGCTCCCGGCCGCGCTCGTCGACGGCGGCGTCGAGGGAGTCGAGCCACTCCTGCGTCTCTTCGGGATCGAAGTCAGGAACCTGACTCGGAAGGCCGCCAATGATGATCGGGTTGCGATCGGATGCGGAAGCCACGCTGTTCCTTACCTGTCAGAGGGCCTGCGAGGGCCGCTGTTTCGCTGTCGTCGCCGGGGCGTCGTCGCTGGGGGGCGCGCCGCTCCCATGGTCCACCTCGGGGCCGGGAAACGTCATCTCTACCCAGCGGTAACCCAGACGTGAGATCGACTCCGTGACGTATGGGGCGAATACCTTCGAGTCTCGTACCCATAGACGATTCCCAAACGCGCAAACAGGGCAGAAAGGTGTGGTGTGTGTCACGTCGGAGCATGATGGTGTGCCTGGAGTTGCGGTGACACCGCCAGGATCGTCACCGTTTCGGCGGTCTGAACGGCCGGGTACTTGCGCGATCCGTCCCGCCCGTGTGGACTACGGCCAATGCTTCGCGCACGCGCGTGGCTGAGTTATTCCCAAAACATGATCAGGAGGCAACCCGTGAGCGCGACCGCGGACCACGCGGAGGAGCGGACGAACCCTGCCGCCAGGCTGGGGTTCCAGCCCGGGCAGGTGGTCCAGGAGATCGGCTACGACGACGACGTGGACCAGGAGCTCCGCAAGGCCATCGAGGGCATCATCGAGGCCGACCTGGTGGACGAGGACTACGACGACGTGGCCGATGCCGTTGTGCTGTGGTTCCGTGACGACGACGGCGACCTGACGGACTCGCTGGTCGATGCCAC
The DNA here is from genome assembly GCF_014648995.1 of Streptomyces massasporeus. Classification (GTDB taxonomy): domain Bacteria; phylum Actinomycetota; class Actinomycetes; order Streptomycetales; family Streptomycetaceae; genus Streptomyces; species Streptomyces massasporeus. The sequence continues at coordinate 835,631 of NZ_BMSE01000002.1, forward strand.
CACGTACATCGAAGAGGGCGGCGCGATCCTGCTCCTCACGCCGAAGACCGGCCGTTCGGGGTACGTGGAGCCGAGCGACATCTCGGAAGCCGCCACCACGGCGGGTCTGACGGCGTCCAAGAGCGTCAGCGTCGGCAAGGACTGGAGTGGCAGCCGGCTGGCGACGCCGAAGGCCGCCAAGTCCAAGCGTTAGTCGTACGGCGGGGCGGGTCGGCGTTGTCGGCCCGCCCGTCGGCCTGTGCCGGTGTCTGCGTAGGGTGGTCTCACCCGAAAAGCCCCACGAAGGGACACCCACAGCGATGGCGATCCAGGTCGGCGAGAAGGCCCCCGACTTCGAGCTCAAGGACAACCACGGCCGGGCCGTGCGGCTGTCCGACTTCCGGGGCCGGAAGAACGTGGTGCTGCTCTTCTACCCCTTCGCCTTCACCGGCGTGTGCACCGGCGAGCTGTGCGAGCTGCGCGACAACCTGCCCCAGTTCTCCGACCGCGACACCGAGCTGCTCGCCGTCTCCAACGACTCCATCCACACCCTGCGCGTCTTCGGCGAGCAGGAGGGCCTGGAGTACCCGCTGCTGTCGGACTTCTGGCCGCACGGCAACGTCTCGCGCGCCTACGGCGTCTTCGACGAGGACAAGGGCTGCGCCGTGCGCGGCACCTTCGTCATCGACAAGGAGGGCGTCGTGCGGTGGACCGTCGTCAACGGCCTGCCGGACGCGCGCGACCTGAGCGACTACGTGAAGGCGCTCGACTCCCTGTGACGCCGGTCGGGCGGCATGCGCCCGACACCCGCTGAAATGTGGGCTCCAGGGCCTGCGAGGGGCGGGAACCCGTCACTAGGATCGACTCGTTGATCCGACATCCGAGCACAACGGGGCATCCGCCCCTGGACACCAATGGAGGACTCGTGGGAGTCAGCCTCAGCAAGGGCGGCAACGTATCGCTGAGCAAGGAGGCGCCGGGCCTGACCGCGGTCATCATCGGTCTGGGGTGGGACGTCCGCACCACGACCGGCACGGACTTCGACCTGGACGCCAGCGCGCTGCTGCTGAACAACTCCGGCAAGGTCGGCAACGACCAGCACTTCATCTTCTTCAACAACCTCAAGAGCCCGGACGGCTCCGTCGAGCACACCGGTGACAACATCACCGGTGAGGGCGAGGGCGACGACGAGCAGATCAAGGTCAACCTCGCGACCGTCCCGCCGGAGATCGAGAAGATCGTCTTCCCGGTCTCCATCTACGACGCCGAGACCCGCCAGCAGTCCTTCGGCCAGGTCCGCAACGCGTTCATCCGCGTGGTGAACCAGGCCGGCGAGGCGGAGATCGCCCGGTACGACCTGAGCGAGGACGCCTCCACCGAGACCGCCATGGTCTTCGGTGAGCTCTACCGGCACGGCGCGGAGTGGAAGTTCCGCGCCATCGGCCAGGGCTACGCCTCGGGCCTGCGCGGCATCGCGCAGGACTTCGGCGTGAACGTCTGAACCACCTGAAGGGCCCCGGCGACGGGGCCCGAAAGGTCTTCCTGTCCGGCGCCGCACGGTTTACGTGCGGCGCCGGACGTGCAGGACCACCTCAGTGACACCACCGGGCCTGTGGCCCCAAGGGGAGGGACAGCATCATGGGCGTCACGCTCGCCAAGGGGGGCAATGTCTCCCTGTCCAAGGCCGCGCCGAACCTCACTCAGGTGATGGTCGGGCTCGGCTGGGACGCGCGCTCCACCACCGGAGCGCCCTTCGACCTCGACGCCAGCGCCCTGATGTGCAGCAGCGGGCGCGTGCTCGGGGACGAGTGGTTCGTCTTCTACAACCAGCTCAAGAGCCCGGACGGCTCGGTCGAGCACACCGGTGACAACCTCACCGGCGAGGGCGACGGCGACGACGAGTCGCTTCTGATCGACCTGCCCAAGGTGCCGCCGCAGTGCGACAAGATCGTCTTCCCCGTCTCGATCCACATGGCCGACGAGCGCGGCCAGACGTTCGGCCAGGTCAGCAACGCCTTCATCCGCGTGGTGAACCAGGCCGACGGCCAGGAGCTCGCCCGCTACGACCTCAGCGAGGACGCCTCCACGGAGACCGCGATGATCTTCGGCGAGCTCTATCGCTACCAGGGCGAGTGGAAGTTCAGGGCCGTGGGACAGGGGTACGCGTCGGGGCTGCGGGGCATCGCGCTGGACTTCGGGGTCAACGTCTCATAACGCGTTATGAGCAAAATCCGGGGCCCAGTGGGGTGCCGCGGGGGGACGACTAGACTTCGGCTTCAAAAGTTCGTAAAGCCGGGTACGGCGCGGGGGAGCCCCGTACACACACGATTGGGTAGCCAGTGGTTCTGAAAACCTTCGGGTGGTCGTTCGCGGTCACCGCGCTCGGCCTGGTCGCGGCGGTCCTGTTCGGCGGGTGGACCGCGCTCGGCGTCGTCGCGATCCTGTCCGTCCTCGAGATCTCGCTGTCCTTCGACAACGCGGTGGTCAACGCCGGGATCCTGAAGAAGATGAATGCCTTCTGGCAGAAGATCTTCCTCACCGTCGGCATCCTGATCGCCGTCTTCGGCATGCGACTGGTCTTCCCCGTCGTGATCGTCGCGGTCAGCGCCCAGCTGGGCCCGATCAAGGCCGTCGAACTCGCCCTGAACGACAAGGACCGCTACCAGCAGCTGGTGACCGACGCCCACCCGTCGATCGCCGCCTTCGGTGGCATGTTCCTGCTGATGATCTTCCTGGACTTCATCTTCGAGGACCGGGACATCAAGTGGCTCGGCTGGCTGGAGCGCCCGCTGGCCAAGCTCGGCAAGGTCGACATGCTGTCGGTCTGCATCGCGCTGATCGTCCTGCTGATCTCGGCGATGACCGTCGCCACCCACGCCCACCAGCACGGCGGCACCCACGTCGACAAGGCGGAGACGGTCCTGCTCGCCGGCATCGCCGGTCTGATCACGTACATGATCGTCGGCGGGCTCTCCGGCTACTTCGAGGACAAGCTCGAAGAGGAGGAGGAGCGCGAGCACGAGGCCGAGGAAGAGGCCGAGCGCACCGGCAAGCCCCGTTCCGCCGTCGCGCTGGCCGGCAAGGCCGCGTTCTTCATGTTCCTCTACCTGGAGGTCCTGGACGCGTCCTTCTCCTTCGACGGTGTGATCGGCGCCTTCGCCATCACCAACGACATCGTCCTGATGGCTCTCGGCCTCGGCATCGGCGCCATGTACGTCCGGTCGCTGACGGTCTACCTGGTCCGCCAGGGCACCCTGGACGACTACGTCTACCTGGAGCACGGCGCGCACTACGCCATCGGCGCCCTCGCCGTACTCCTGCTCGTCACCATCCAGTACCAGATCAACGAGATCATCACCGGCCTCATCGGCGTCGTCCTGATCGCCGCCTCCTTCTGGTCCTCCGTCCGCCGCAACAAGGCGCTGGCGGCGGCCGAGGGAAAAGCCGGCTCGGACGAGAAGACTGAGGTCTCGTCCGGGGTGTGACACCCCTTTCTGTGAGGAACGCTCTGTGCGGGGCGGTTACCGAGGACTCCTCGGCGGCCGCCCCGTTCGGTCGTCATGGGCCGTGGGTACGGCGATGACCTGCGGTCTCCAAGTGAACGTGGGGGCGGAATGGGCCTGTTCGACGGACTCCGGCGCGGCGATGTGCAGTTCGACTCGGGCGACGCGTCGACCAACGCGATCGAACTGACCAAGCGGCGGGCGCAGATATCACTCACCAAGCAGGGCGCGGCCACCGGCCACCTGCGCGTCAACCTCAGCTGGCGGATGCGCACGTCCGACATCGGCGGTTCCCAGCGCGAGAGCCTGCTGCGCCATCCCTTCCGGGCGCTCAAGCCCCCCGAGGTCGTCGGCCACAGCCAGAGCATGGTCAACGTCGACCTCGACCTCGGCTGCCTCTACGAACTCCAGGACGGCAGCAAGGGCGTCGTCCAGCCCCTCGGCGGCTACTACGGCGACGTCAACGCCGCACCGTACGTCAAGCTCAGCGGCGACGACCGGTTCGGCTCCGGGTCCGGCGAGACGATGTACATCAACCTCGACCACCGCGACAGCATCAAGCGGCTGCTGGTCTTCGTCTACATCTACGACCAGACACCCGCCTTCGACCGCACGCACGCCAGCGTCACCCTGTACCCGAGCAGCGGCCCCCGCATCGAGGTCCACCTCGACGAACGTCAGCCGCAGGCCCGCTCCTGCGCCGTCGTCATGATCGAGAAGGTGAAGGACGAGATCGTCGTCCGCCGCGAGGCGAAGTTCGTCTACGGCTTCCAGGCCGAGCTCGACCGGTTGTACGGGTGGGGACTGCAGTGGGGGCGCGGCTACAAGACCAAGGTCGACCGCTGACCGCGCGGCCCCGGTGCGACCCGCTTCGCGGCCGTGCGCAGGGCCAGCCACCCATCACCCGCGTCAACAACCCTGCGGGTCAATATACCTAGCGCCCGATGAACTGCGGGCCCTGCGGGGGCAGCCGGAAGTCGGGGTCGGGGACCGCCGTGACCGGCGGCGGGTAGCCGTAGCCGGTCTGGGCCCCCGCGGCGCCCGCCGCGGCCGGCGCCTGAGGGTAGCCGTACGCGGGCCGGCCGGTGGGCTGCGGGTAGCCGTAGGCCGGCTGCGTCGTCGGCGGCTGCTGCGGGTAGCCGTACCCGGGCTGCGCGGGCGCCGCTGTCGGCTGCTCCGGGGGCAGCGGCAGGGAGACCTCGGGAGACTGCTGTGCGGGGCCGGCGGTCGTCGGCTGCGCGGGCGTGTTCGTGGTGGGAGGAGCGGGGACCGTCGTGGTCGCCTCCTCCAGCCCCTCCGACTCGTCGACCGAGATGCCGAAGTCGGTCGCGAGCCCCTTCAGCCCGTTCGAATAGCCCTCGCCGAGCGCCCGGAACTTCCAGCCCTCCCCGCGCCGGTACAGCTCTCCGCAGATCAGCGCGGTCTCCTCGCCCGTCTCCGGCTTGACGTCGAAGTACGCCAGCGCCTCCGCGCCGGTGTCCGCGGCGTCGTACAGCAGGATGCGCAGAGCCTGCACCCGGTCGAACGTCACGCCGTCAGCCGATGCGACGAGCAGAATCCGGCCGACCTCCGACTCGACACCGGTGAGCTCTGTCTGGATCGTGTCGGTCAGGCCCTCGGCGACCCGCTTCTTGCCGAGCCGCCACACCTTTCCGGCCGGGTGCCGGGGCTGGTTGTAGAAGACGAAGTCCTCGTCGGAGCGCACACGGCCGTCGGGGCCGAGGAGCAGCGCGGAGGCGTCGACGTCCGGAACCCCCTGCCCGGGCGTCCAGCGCAGCACGGCGCGCACCGTGGTGGCTTCCAGCGGGACGTTCGACCCCTTCAGCATCGCGTGCGTCATGCGGTCATCCTGCCTGCTCGGTCCTGCTCACGACAACGCGGGGGGCCGCGGTCACGAGCGGCGCCGACGGCCGTCGGGGACTACCGTCGTCATGACGGGGTACTGGCTGTGATTGCCCGCGTTACCTGAAGTTCATGCCTGATGGGAACCTCTGACACGGACTTCTACGTACTATTACCGGCCACCTTTCGTCGATTCGCAGGTCGCACAACCACCACGGGGGAGTTTCATGCGTCATTTCGGGCACGTCGCCCCTGAGGTGCGGAAGCGTCTCTTCTTCCGCGAGCCGGGCGTGTTCACCCCGGACTCCCCGGCCCGGCTGCTCGCGGCCGCCCTGGGCGCCACGCTGTACAGCCCGGCCACCAGGCCACGCCTCGCCGACGACGTCCTCAAGCAGGCCGGGCGGGGCGTGGTGTCGATGGTGCTGTGCCTGGAGGACTCGATCGACGACGCGGACGTCGGCCCCGGCGAGGAGAACCTCGTCCGTCAGCTGACGGCCCTGGACGACCTCCCGGACGCCGATCTGCCGCTGCTGTTCATCCGGGTCCGTACCCCCGAGCAGATACCCGACCTGGTGCGCCGCCTCGGCCCCGCCGTCCGGCAGCTGTCCGGATTCGTCCTGCCCAAGTTCACCGAGGAACGCGGCATCCCCTTCCTGGAGGCCCTGGCCATCGCCGAGGCCGAAAGCGGCCGTCGCCTTTTCGCCATGCCCGTGCTGGAGTCCCCGGAACTGCTCTACCGGGAGTCGCGCGTGGAGACCCTGGAGGGCATCTCCCGGGCGATCGACAAGTACCGCGAGCGGGTCCTCGCCCTGCGCCTCGGCGTGACGGACTTCTGCTCCTCCTACGGGCTGCGCCGGGGCCCCGACATGACGGCCTACGACGTGCAGATCGTCGCCTCCGTGATCGCCGACGTGGTGAACATGCTGGGCCGCGCCGACGGGACCGGCTTCACCGTGACCGGGCCCGTGTGGGAGTACTTCCGGGTCCAGGAGCGCATGTTCAAGCCGCAGCTGCGGCAGAGCCCCTTCCTTGAGGTGCAGGCCGCGGAACTGCGCGAGAAGCTGATTGAGCACGCCATGGACGGCCTGCTGAGGGAGATCTCCCTGGACCATGCCAACGGCCTGCTGGGCAAGACCTGCATCCACCCCTCGCACGTGCTGCCGGTGCACGCCCTGTCGGTCGTCAGTCACGAGGAGTTCTCGGACGCCCAGGACATCCTGCGGCCCGAGCGCGGTGGCGGGGGTGTGCTGAGATCGGCGTACACGAACAAGATGAACGAGGTGAAGCCGCACCGGGCCTGGGCCGAGCGGACCCTGCTGCGGGCCGAGGTTTTCGGCGTGGCGAACCAGGACATCGGCTTCGTGGAACTGCTGGCGGCGGGTCTGCCGGGCTGACGGCACGACGCAAGGGATCCATGGAGAAGGCTGAGAAGGCAGTGAACGAGGGGGAGCATCAGGTGTGCGACGAGGGCGACCGCGTCTGGTCCGGCAGCTGGGTCGCCGAGCGGCTCGGCGTCGAGCTCGTCGGCGAGGACCCGCTGACCGGCCTGCTGGGGCTGGCGCTGCGCCGCAACCCCAAGCGGGCCCATCTGCTGGTGTCGAACGTGCTCGGCAAGCATGTGCCGCAGTCGCCGTCCGTCGTCTACGGCTACGGCGTCGAGCTCGGGCGCCGGGTGCGGGAGCTGCTGGGCGCGGAGGAGGCGGGCAGGGCCGTCGTCCTCGGCTACGCGGAGACCGCGACGGGTCTCGGCCACTCCGTCGCCGACGGGCTGGGTCTCGCCCCCTACCTGCACTCCACCCGCCGCCCGGTCGCCGGTGTCGCGGCGGCCGGAGGCTTCGAGGAGGCCCACTCCCACGCGACCTCGCACCTGCTGCTGCCGGAGAACCCCGCGCTGCTCGGCGGTGACGGGCCGCTGGTCCTGGTCGACGACGAGTTCTCCACGGGGAACACGGTGCTGAACACCGTGCGCGATCTTCATCAGCGGTATCCGCGGCGGCGGTATGTCGTGGTGGCGCTGGTGGACATGCGGTCCGCGGCGGACGCCGGCCGGCTGGAGGAATTCGCCCGTGAGATCGGTGCGCGGGTGGATCTCGTGGCAGCGGCTTCGGGGACTGTGCGGCTGCCCGAGGGGGTGCTGGAGAAGGGGCAGGAGCTGGTGGCGCGGCACGAGGGGTTTGCTTCTTCTGCGTCGGCGGGTGCGGCGCCGTCGGGGCCGCGCGCGCAGTTCCCCGCGCCCCCGAACAGCGGCGTTGCCGTCGAAGCCGACCAGGAGGCCGACCCCCTAGGGGCGCGGGGAACTGCGCGACCAGCCCCCACCCACCCGCAGCCGGACTGCGACCGCATCGACCTGCAATGGCCCGCCGGCCTGCCGGACGGTGCCCGGCACGGGTTCACGCCCGCTCACCGCGCCCGGCTGGAGGCCGCCCTGCCCGCGATGACGGCCAGGATCGCCGAGGCCCTGCCTCACAACGCCCGCCGCGTGCACATCCTCGGCTTCGAAGAGCTGATGTACACGCCGCTCAGGCTGGCCCGGGAGCTGGAACGTGTGACGGACATCGAGGTCCGCTACTCCACCACCACCCGCTCACCCGTCCTGGCCGTCGACGACCCCGGCTACGCGATACGCACCCGCCTCGCCTTCCCCGCCCACGACGACCCCGCCGACGGCCCCGGCGAGCGGTACGCCTACAACGTCGCCGGCGCCGGATTCGACGCCGTCGTCGCGGTGGTCGACTCGGCCGGGGACACCCCCGCGCTGCACGCGCCCGACGGTCTGCTGGCCCGCCTCGCCGCGCACACGCCGAGGGTCCTGCTCGCCGTCATACCGTCGTACGCCCCCGAAAGGCCCTCCATGCTGCCCGAGCCCCTCCGCGGCCCCGCCTTCTCCTCGTACGCGCCCGAGGAGGTCGGCTGGCTGCTCCAGGACCTCTCGGACGTGACACTGGAGGCGCCGACCGAGGAGCGCGAGGAGGCGATCCAGAGCGGCGGCGCGCACTACGCGGAGTCACTGCCCGTGGAGTACCAGCCGAGCGAGCAGTACCAGGAGCTGTTCCACGCCGCGCTGGAGGACTCGGCGGTCCGTATCGCCCAGGCGGTCGGCGTCGTCACCGAGACGGTCCTCGCCGAGCGGTCCCCGCGCCCCGTGCTGGTCTCCCTGGCTCGCGCCGGTACCCCCGTCGGCATCCTCATGCGCCGCTGGGCCCAGCACCGGCACGGCCTCGACCTGCCGCACTACGCCGTGTCGATCGTCCGCGGCCGCGGCATCGACGCCAACGCGCTGCGCTGGCTCGCCCGGCACCACGACCCCCGGGACGTCGTCTTCGTCGACGGCTGGACCGGCAAGGGCGCCATCACCCGGGAACTCGCCAAGGCCCTGGAGGAGTTCGAGGAGTCCGACGGCATCACCGGCTTCGACCCCGAGATCGCCGTCCTGGCCGACCCGGGCTCCTGCGTCCGGACCTACGGCACCCGCGAGGACTTCCTCATCCCCTCCGCCTGCCTCAACTCCACCGTCTCCGGCCTGATCTCGCGCACCGTGCTGCGCGCGGACCTGGTCGGTCCGGACGACTTCCACGGCGCGAAGTTCTACCGCGAACTCGCCGGCACCGACGTCTCGGTGGCCTTCCTGGACGCCGTGTCCGCCCGCTTCCCCGAGGTCGCCGACGCCGCCTGCGCCCAGGCCAAGGAACTGCTCGCGACCGACCGCTCACCCACCTGGGAGGGCTGGGCCGCCGTCGAGCGCATCAGCGAGGAGTACGCCATCCACGACGTGAACCTCGTCAAGCCCGGCGTCGGCGAGACCACCCGGGTCATGCTGCGCCGCGTGCCCTGGAAGGTGCTGGCGCGCGCCGGGGCGGGCAGCGACCTCGACCACGTGCGCCTGCTGGCCGAGCAACGCGGCGTGCCCGTGGAGGAGGTCGACGGACTGCCCTACACCTGCGTCGGCCTGATCCACCCCAAGTACACCCGGGGCGCGACCGGCGCCGACGGCAAGGCGGTGTCGGTCTGATGCCCGTCCTCGTCGCGAGCGACCTCGATCGCACCCTGATCTACTCCGCCGCCGCCCTGGCGCTCACCATGCCGGACGCGCGGGCGCCCCGGCTGCTGTGCGTGGAGGTGCACGAGAGCAAGCCGCTGTCGTACATGACGGAGACGGCGGCGCAGCTCCTCACCGACCTGGGCGACGCGGCCGTGTTCGTGCCGACGACGACCCGGACGCGCAAGCAGTACCAGCGCATCAACCTGCCGGGCCCGGAGCCCACGTACGCGATCTGCGCGAACGGCGGGCATCTCCTGGTCGACGGTGTCTCCGACCCCGACTGGCACGCGCAGGTCACCGCACGGCTGGCCGACCAGTGCGCACCGCTGGCCGAGGTGCAGGAGCACCTGCTGAGGGCCGCCGATCCGGTCTGGGTGCGCAAGCACCGCGTTGCCGACGACCTCTTCGCCTATCTCGTCGTCGAGCGCGAGCTGCTCGACGAGGACTGGGTGAAGGAACTCGCGGTGTGGGCGGAGAACCGCGGCTGGACCGTGTCCCTCCAGGGCCGCAAGATCTACGCCGTTCCCAAGCCGCTCACCAAGAGCGCGGCGATGCGGGAGGTCGCGCGGCGGACCGGTGCCGATCTCACGCTCGCCGCGGGTGACTCCCTGCTCGACGCCGACCTGCTCCTCGCGGCCGACCGGGGCTGGCGGCCGGGGCACGGGGAGCTGGCCGACACCGGGTTCACGGCTCCCTCGCTCAGGGCGCTTCCCGACCGGGGTGTCCTCGCCGGGGAGCGGATCCTGAGGGAGTTTCTGGGGGCAGTACGGGGCGCTGGCGCTGGGCCTGAGCCGGGCGCCTGAGGACTCGGGTGTCCTGGTCGTCGTGCGGGTGCGGCGTGTCGGTGGCTTGTCGCGCAGTTCCCCGCGCCCCTTTGGGGCGCGCCACCTTGGGGCGTCGCAGGAGCCGGACTCCCACGAAGGCCACCACCGCCACCGCCGCCACGGCCAGGACCACCTTCGAGTACGTGGAGACGATGTCCGAGACCTGGTGCCAGTTCGCGCCGAGGAAGTAGCCCGCGAGGACGAACACCGTGTTCCAGATGGCGCTGCCCAGGGTGGTCAGTCCCAGGAACACGGGCAGGCGCATGCGCTCGACGCCCGCCGGCACCGAGATCAGGCTGCGGAAGATCGGGATCATCCGGCCGAAGAACACGGCCTTGGTGCCGTGCTTCAGGAACCAGGCCTCGGTCTTCTCGATGTCCGAGACCTTCACCAGCGGCAGCCGGGCCGCGATCGCCACCGTCCGGTCACGGCCGAGCAGCGCGCCGACCCCGTACAACGCGAGCGCGCCGATCACCGAGCCGGCCGTCGTCCACAGCAGGACGGCGAGCAGGCTCATCCGGCCGCTGCTCGCGGCGAACCCGGCCAGCGGCAGGATCACCTCGCTGGGCAGCGGCGGGAACAGGTTCTCCAGGGCGATGGCGAGACCGGCTCCCGGCGCGCCCAGCGCGTCCATCAGGTCGTTGACCCACTGCGGCCCGGCGTCCGCTGCGATGGCTGTCATGCCACCACGCTAGGAAACCGAAGCTGAAGGGTTCCTGAGGAAGCCCGGGAGGCGTCAGCCGCAGCAGCCGCCTCCGCAGCAGCCGCCCCCACCGCCGCCGCTCGCGCGGGGCGCGGACGCCGGGGCGGAGGCGGAGCCGCCGACCGCGACCGTGGAGAGGAGTTTGACCGTGTCGTCATGGCCCGAGGGGCAGGCCGCGGGGTCGGACGACTCGGCCATGGGACGGCTGAGTTCGAAGGTGTCGCCGCAGGTCCGGCAGCGATAGTCGTAGCGAGGCATGAGGACAGATTAATCCGGGCCGACGTAAATGCCGCCTTTCGCGAACCCGTCCGGCCATTGTTGCCGTACCGGTGTGGAGGACCTGTAAAGGCCGCTGATAACTTTCGAACGCGCGAGGAGCCGTACAGGCGGGGGATGACGAGGGATCGCTGCCGTCGACCACTGCAGCCAAGCCCTTCCGCGCGAGCACCACCGTAAGCGGGAGGGAGACGCAGCCGTGTCGAAGGCTGGGCGGGAACCGGACGAGACCATGCAGTTGAAGGTCCCCGACTCCGTGCAGGCGGACGAGACCATGATGTTGCGCGTCGTCGGGGCGGCCTCGACCGACCGGGTGGACACGGCGTCCGGCGCGGCGAAGGACGGGAGCGCACCGGACAGATCGCGCCGCCGGCGCAGAGCTCCCCGGCCCTCCCCCCTGTCCCGTCTGCAGGCCGTGGCCCCGGGGCCGGCCCGAATAGTCACCCGCATCGTCTCCGACACCCGCCGTCTGCGGCCCTGTTACCCGCACGCCGACCGCACCGGCTGGCAGCGCTGGGCGCCCTCCTGGCGGCAATGGCTCGGTGCCGCGCTGACGTTCACCGGTCTGACCGTCGTCCTCCTGGGCTCCGCCTACGCCGCCACCGACATACCGGAGAACCTCAACTCGTACGCCACCCAGCAGGACAACGTCTACTTCTGGTCCGACGGGACGCCCATGGCCCGCACCGGCTGGGTGCGGCGGCAGGCGATGCCCCTGAAGGACATACCCGAGGACGTCCGCGGGGCCGTGCTGGCGGCGGAGAACGCGAGCTTCTACAGCGACCCCGGCATATCCTTCAGCGGCCTCACCCGCGCCGTGTGGCGCACCCTCGGCCAGGGGGAGACCCAGGGCGGCTCCACCATCACCCAGCAGTACGTCAAGAACGTCTACCTCAACCAGGACCGTTCGGTCGGCCGCAAGTTCACCGAGGCCATGCTCGCCCTCAAGCTCGACAACGGGATGAGCAAGGACGACATCCTCGAGGGCTACCTCAACACGAGCTGGTTCGGCCGCGGCACCTACGGCATCCAGCGCGCCGCCCAGGCCTACTACGGCAAGGACGTCGGTGAACTCGACGCCGGCGAGGCCGCCTTCCTCGCCTCACTCCTCAAGGGCGCCGCCCTCTACGATCCGGCCGTGAGCCAGGCCAACCACGACCGGGCGGTGGAGCGCTGGTCCTGGATCCTCGACCGCATGGTCGAAACAGGCGCTCTCTCGAAGGCCGAGCGGGCCCGCTACAAGGAGTTCCCCGAGCCGCTGAAGCGGGCGCCCGGGTTCGACACCGGCAAGCAGAGCGACTACCTCGTGGAACTGGCCGCCCAGTACGCCAAGAAGGCGGCGCACCTCTCGGCCAGGGAGTTCGACCTCGGCGGCTACCAGATCTACACGACCTTCGACCGCAAGCAGGAGACCGCGCTCACCGACGCCGTGGACGAGGCCCGCAAGAAGGCGCGCAAGGACGACCCGGCCAAGGCGAAGTCCCTGCACTTCGGCGCCTCCTCGGTGGCCACCGACGGGCGCATCCTCGCCGTCCACGGCGGCCCCGACCACCGTGAGCAGGGCTACAACGAGTCGAACGCGACCACCGTCCCCGCCGGTTCGGCCTTCCTGCCGTTCGTCTACGCCGCCGCCCTGGAGCACGGTGTGCACACGACCCGCGACGGCGCCGCAGCCGAGGTCACCCCCCAGACGCTGTACGACGGGGACGACGGCATCGCCGTCAGGACACCCGAGGGCCCCTACTGGGACCGCGGCGGCAAACAGGTCACCTCCCACAACGACGGCGGGAAGTCCTACGGGCGGATCGGCCTGGGCCGGGCGCTCGCCCTGTCGGTGAACACGCCGTTCATGCAGCTCGGCATGGACACCGGCCTGGACACGGTGCGGGACACCGCCCAGCGGGCGGGCCTGCTCCCCTCCAGCTTCGGCCCGCAGGTGCCCGCGATGTCCCTGGGCAGTGCCACGCCCAGCGCGATCCGCATGGCGAGCGGATACGCCACGTTCGCCGCCGCGGGCAAGCACGTCGAGCCGTACTCGGTGGCCCGGATCACCCGCAACGGCTCCGGGGTCCCGCTCACCAAGCCCGGGTCCCGTCGTGCGATGAAGGCGAGCGTGGCCGGGGCGGTCCAGTCCGCCCTCACGGACGCCTTCCGCACGGCCCGCCCGGGGGCGGTCACGACCGCCACGGTGGCAGGCAAGGCCGGCACCACGCAGAACGACACCGCCGCCTGGTACGTCGGCACGGCCAACTCCGTGTCGACGGCGGTGGTCGCCTACCGCATCGACCTCACCAAGAGCCTCGAACCGCTGCCGCTGGACGGGATCGCGGGCTCGGTCGGCGACAGCGTCCCGTACCGCATCTGGTCCGGTGCCCGCGGCATCGGCTGACCCCCGAGCCCGGTACCGCACACCCCCCCCCACTCTCTCCCCCCTCGCAGAATGAGCCGCGCATGAAACAGCCGTCCGGCCGCCGCCGCCGACCCCGCGCACCCCGCCGCACCACGCCCCCGGGGGTCCTGACCCTCGCGGCGCTCCTCGTCGTCGCGTCCCTGGTCGCGGGCTATCTGGCCCTGACCCGCTCGGACACCACCACCCCGACCGCCTCCTCCGGAGCCCGCAAGGGAACCTCCCCGAAGCCGCACCAGGAGCCGCGCTGGGACGGCAAGACGAAGGTCCTGGGGGACGGCTCCACCTCCTACACCGGCCCGCAGAAGGGGCAGTTGAAGCCGGTGCCGCTCAAGCCGGGGGAGAAGCCGCCCCAGTTCGTGGTCTTCTCCTGGGACGGCGCGTTGCAGGGCGACGACGCGCTCTTCTCGCACTACCGGGAGCTGGCCGAGGAGTACGACGCCCACATGACCTTCTTCCTCACCGGCATCTACCTGCTGCCCAAGGCCAGGAAGGAGCTGTACTCCCCGCCCCAGCACGCCAAGGGCTCGGCGGCGATCAGCTTCGCCACCGACGAGCACATCCGCACCACACTGGAGCAACTCGGCAAGGCGTGGCGGGACGGCAACGAGATCGGCACGCACTTCAACGGCCACTTCTGCGGCAAGAAGGGCGGCGGCGACTGGAGCGTCGCGGAGTGGAAGAGCGAGATCGACCAGTTCTACGCGTTCACCGAGAAGTGGAAGACCAACACCGGCTTCCAGGACGTCGACCCGCTGCCGTTCGACATCAGGAAGGAGGTCACCGGCGGCCGTGCGCCCTGCCTGGAGGGCCAGAAGAACCTGCTGAAGGCCGCCAAGGACTACAAGTGGCGCTACGACGCCAGCTCCGCCGGCGACTTCCAGATATGGCCCGCCAAGAAGAACGGCATCTGGGATTTCCCGTTGCAGATGCTCCCGTACGAGGGCGGCAAGTACCAGGGCCTCTCGATGGACTTCAACTTCCTCTACAACCAGTCCGAGGGCGAGACCGAGGGCGACCCGGCGAAGTACCCCGAGTGGGAACAGCAGACCGTCGCCTCCTACATGTCCGGCTTCAACCGCGTGTACTACGGCAGCCGGGCCCCGCTGTTCATCGGCAACCACTTCGAGGACTGGAACGGCGGCATCTACATGCGGGCCGTCGACCAGGTCGTCAAGGACATGTGCACCAGGAAGGACGTCAAGTGCGTGTCCTTCCGGGAACTGGCCGACTGGCTCGACGTGCAGAAGCCCGGGACCCTCCAGCGGCTGCGCGGCCTGGACCCGGCGCAGTCGCCCGACTGGCCGACGGTCGTGAAGTGATCACGCCAAAGTAACGGCGGCAACACCCTTCACAGCAGCCACACACTCCATGCAAAGATCTCCTACCCCGGCAACCCTTTGGCCGGGGCAAGAGGGGAAACACCAGTGAAATCACGGAAATTGAGCGGGACGCGACGGCGCGTCACGATACTCGGGGCCGCGGCGACCTCGGTCGTCGCCGGAGTCGCCCTGCTGCCCAACTGGAGCGCGGGCGCGGCGGTCGTCGACGATCCGACGGTGGACGCGCGGACCAAGGCCACTTTCCAGCGGCTGGCGGACGCGGTCTTCACCGACCGCACCAACGCCCTGGTCGACGGCGGGCGGGCCGGCGCGGACAAGCCGCTGACCGACGGCTTCTCCGGCGACGTCGCCCTGTCCTCCGGCACGGCCCGCACCGAGGACGCCACCCTGTCCGAACTGGGGCAGCGCAAGGAGAGGCTGGCGAAGGCCGGCGAGACGTACGGCAAGGCCAGCACCACCGTCACCCTGAACGCCACGCGGGTGACGGGCCGTACGGCCAAGGCGGACGTCACCGAGACCACGACCCTGACCTACGCCGGGGCCCGCGGCAACGCGCCGAAGACCACCGGATTCCAGGCCCGGCACGAGCTGACCTTCAAGGCCGACCGGCAGGGCGACTGGCGGCTGACCGGCGTCCGCGACACCGAGCAGGGCGGTCTCGCGGTGAACACGCTCTCCAAGCCGGCCCCCGTCAAGGCGACCACCGCCGCCGACAACACGACGCCGAACGCCCCGCGCGCGGCGATCACCCGCAACCCGGCCGCCGCCCCGAAGACCGCTACGACGTACGACTACAAGGCCATGGCGGCCTACGCCGAGAAGTACTGGAACGTCTACAACAAGGACTACCCGGACTTCAGCGGTCACGGCGCCGGCGGCGACTGCACCAACTTCGTCAGCCAGTCCCTGAAGGCGGGCGGCTGGAAGCACGCCCCCGGCTACGTGTACGACTACACCAAGTGGTTCGGCAACGCCGACATCCAGTCCGACTCCTTCGTCGGTGTCAACGAGTGGTCCTGGTTCGCCCAGAACTCCAAGCGGACCAAGCCGCTCGCCAACGTCTTCCAGCTCGAGGTCGGCGACGTCCTCCAGATGGACTTCGACCGGGACGGGTCCAAGGACCACACGATGATCGTCACGTACAAGAGCGGCGGTGTGCCGTACGTGACCTACCACTCCAACAACACCCTCCGCAGGTCGGTGGCGAGCCTCGTCGCGTCGTACCCGAACGCGTACTACTACGCCTACCGCACCTGAGAACGGGCCGGGGCCGGGCTCAGTGTCCGGCCCCTCGCTCCTCGCGGATCCCGGAGACCACGTGGGCGACTGCCCGGCGGACCGCTTCGGTCTCCGTGAGGAAGTGCCAGTAGTCGGGGTGGCGGCCCTCCAGGGTGGCCACGGCACGGTCCAGGCGGGCCACGGCGTCGTCCAGGGGGCGGGCGTGGCGTGGGTCGGGGGTGTTGCGGCCGGCCATGGCGAGGCGCTGGGCGTCGCGGATGGCGAAGCGGGTGCGGTCGATCTCCTGCTGGGGGTCCTTCTGCACCGCGTTCAGCCGGTGCAGACGGTCACCGGCGGCCGAGACGGCCTCGTCGGTGCTGTTCAGCAGGGCCCGCACGGTCGACAGCAGGGCCGTGGCGTCGGCCCAGCGCTGTGCGCCGCGTGCAGTCTGGGCCTCGGCCAGTTTCGCCTCGGCCTGGCGGACGTTCTCGGCGGCGGCGTCGGGGACGTGCTGCAGGTCCTGCCAGCAGGCCGCGGTGAAGCGGCGGCGCAGTTCGCTCAGGGTCGGTTCGACCTGCTCGGAGCGGGTGGTGAGGGCCTGGGCGCGGGTGCGCAGGGAGACGAGACGGTGGTCGATCTCGGCGGCGCGGTCCGGCAGCCGCTCCGCCTCCACGCGGACCGCCTCCGCCTCGCGGGTGACCCGCTCGGCCCGCTCCAGGGTCTGCGGGACGCCGTGCTGTCCGGCGCCCTGGTTCAGCTTGGTGAGCTCCGGGGAGAGGGCGGCGAGGCGGGCGGCGAGGTCGTCCGCCCTCAGACCGGACGCCCGGACGGAGTCGAGGGCGTTGGAGGCGGCGAGCAGGGCCTGGCGGGCGCGCTCGACCGCGGGGGCCAGGCGGGCCAGCTGGGTCTCGGCCTTGCCGAGGAGAGGGCCGAGGCCGTCGGTGAACCGGTCGAGCTCCTGCTTGACCCGGCCGAGTTCCTCCTTGGCGGCGGTCAGCTCGCCGCGGGCGCTGGAGGCGGCGGAGGCCTCCAGGTCGTCACGGTCGAGGTCGTGGGCGTCGACGGCGTTGATGTAGCGGTGGCTGGCCTCGTCGATGCGGTTGCCGAGGGCGGCGAAGTCGGCGACGGCGCGCCGGGCGGCGGGGGAGTCGTCGACGGCGGTGATCGTCTCGATCGAGATGCGCAGGTCGCGCTGGGCGGTGTCCAGCTCGTAGAAGGCCGCGGCGGCGGCGTCCTTGGCGGCCTGGGCCTCGGCCCGCTGGTTCTCGGCCCGGCCGCCGAACCAGCGCCGGGTGCCCCCGCCGGCGAAGGCGGCGGGCAGGGCCAGCGCGGCCAGCAGCGGGAGCCCGACCAGGGTGAGCGTGTCGCGCAGCGGGCCGGGGGTGCGGGGGATGCGGCGGCGCGCACGATGTGCGCGCGGCACCGACGGCGAGTCCGGCTGTCCTGGTGTCGCCGTCACATCCCTCTCCCGTGCTGTGGTCCGCCCTGCCCGGTGTCATTCTCCCACCGGTTAAGGACGAACACACGGGCCGGTCAGTTCGCTGTTCGGACCGTCACTTTGCCGTCGCCGGTGTGGGCGGACACCACATGGGGGCTGGTCTCGTCGCGGGGCACGGACACGTCGAGGCCGCCGTCGCCGGTCTCGGTGGTCACGCGGTAGGTGGACCGGGGCACCGCGATGGTCACGGAGCCGTCGCCGCTGCGGGACTCGACACGGTCCGGTACGACGCCGAGTTCGAGGCGGACGGAGCCGTCGCCGGTGTGGGTGCGGACGTCGCGGGAGGAGACGTCCGCCCGGATCGATCCGTCGCCGGTATGCAGCTGAAGGGGGCCGGTGGTGTCGGTGACGCGGACGGAGCCGTCGCCCGTGCGGATGCTGAGGGAGTCCCGGAAGCCCCGGGCGCGGACGCTGCCGTCGCCGTCCTCGACCCTCACGGCGACGCCGCGGGGCACCTCGATGCGGTGCTTGGCCGAACAGTCGGCGACGACGCCGGAGCATTTCAGGCGCAGCACCAGGCGGTCGTCCCGCATGGCCCAGGTGACCTCGGGTTCATCGCCGACGACGACCGACCCCTTGAACCAGCGGGTGACCCCGACCTTGCCCGCCGGGTTGTCGTCGGCGGCGACGATCTCCAGGGCGGAGTCGTCGGAGTCGACGGTGAGGGTGCGGCCCTGGAGGCCGAAGGACCGGTGATCGGGGTCCGTGTCGTCCCCGGCGGACGCCCCGCAGGCGCTGAGCCCGGCGACGAGCACCACGACGGCACCGGCGAGGGCGACGGTGCGGGCGGTGGTGGTGCGTGTGGTCATGACGATCTCCCCCTGGACGGACGACGGGCGCTCTGGGGCGCTCTACGACCGTATGGATCGGGGGCCCGCCGGGGGATCCGGGTCGCTCCCGGATGTGAGGTGGGGTTAACCCCAGGCGCGGGACCCGCCACGGCCCCGCGAAACGGGTTTGCGGGACCGTGCCCCGGGCCATGTAGGCTGTCGACTCGTCCTGGGCGCGAGGCCCGGGAGCCGGGTGCGTAGCTCAGGGGTAGAGCGCCTGCCTTACAAGCAGGATGTCGGCGGTTCGAAACCGTCCGCGCCCACCACAGCGAGTTTTCACGGCGGAGGCCCTCCAGGGATGTACCTGGAGGGCCTTTGCCGTTGGTGCCCGCCGGCGGGAATCAGTAGTTCGCGTTGGCGAGGAGCTCCCCGTCCTTGTCGTACACCGTGACGAGGCCGTTCTCCGACTCGTAGCACGAGGTGAACGCGGAGGCGATGAGCTTGCCCTCGCCCTGGTGGGGGCCCATCAGGCCGCCGCTGAAGTCGGTGAAGACCTCCGCCGCGTCGAGGATGTCGTTGCGCTTGTCCGCGCCGGTCACCTTCGTGACGTGCTCGACCGCGGCCTTCTCGGTTGCCGTGCCGTTCTCGGCGACGCAGTCCCTGAACTGCTCGGCCTGGGGCTTCTCCTCGGCCGACCCGGCCTTCTTGGCGCTGTCACCCCCGCGCTTGCCGTCGGCGGCGACGGCCTTGTCCTTGTTCGAGTTGTCGCCGCTGTCGTCGCCTCCGCCGCCTGTGGCGACGGCGGCGATGACGAAGAGGGCGATGATGCCCGCGCAGCCGAGGCCCGCGATCTTGCCCACGCCGCGCTTCTTGGGCGGCTGGGGTGCCGGGGCGCCGTAACCGGGCTGCGGCGGGTGGGGCTGGGTCGGCTGCTGCGGGTACTGCTGGCTCATGGGTCCCCCTCGGGATCATTCGTGTCGTGCGTACGACCTGCCGGGGGAGCCGCGTGGTTGTAGAAGGCTGAACGAGTTCACCTGATGGAGGTACAGCCGGTCGCACATCGTGTGGCCGCCCGTACGCGCGTGCGCCCCGGATCAATGCCGGCTCCGGGCCCTTCTCTACGATGAGCGCGTGAACAGCCCCGGGCAGCGTGCTCCGCGAACCGTCGTGCGGCGGTGGCATGTGCTGTGTGTGCTGGGGCTGTTGGTCGGGTTGCTCGGGATGCACGGGCTGGCGCCCGGTGGTGGTCTGCCCGGTCAGGGGCACGGGGAGCAGGCGCACGCTCCGCAGGCGGCCGCGCCCCGGAGCCATGTGCGCGAGACCCACGAGCCCCGGACCCAGGTCATGCCGTACGGGCACTGCGGTGACTGCGGGCATGTTCAGCACGCCGACGCGACCTGTGCGTCGGGTGCCGTGGGTGGGGGGCCGGTATTGCCGCCGCTCGTTCCCGACCCGGTCCCCGTGGGGGAGGGGGAGAGCGCCGTTCGGGCGTATGCCGTCGTGGATACGGAGGGTGCCCGGGCCCCGCCTTCCCTCTCCGAGCTCCAGCTTCTGCGGATCTAGACACGTCGTGTCCGAGATCCCCAGTTCCTCGTAGAAGCAGGAGTTCACGCATGAGCAGCAGCATTCGTACCCTGGCGCGCCGTGCCGCCCTGGTGGCGGCGACGGGCGCCGCGGCCGTCGTCCTCTCCGCGTGCGGCGGTGACGGCGCCGACCGTGCCGGGCACGCCGACGCCGGTGGCCACGCCCCCGCCGGAACCCCGTCGCCCGCAGGCGCCCACAACCCCCAGGACGTCGCCTTCGCGAAGGGCATGATCCCGCACCACCGGCAGGCGCTGGAGATGGCGCGGCTGGCCGCGGGCCGGTCCTCCTCCGGGACGGTCAAGGACCTCGCGGGGCGGATCGAGAAGGCGCAGGACCCGGAGATCCGGACCATGACCGGCTGGCTGAAGTCCTGGGGCGAGAAGGTCCCCGGAGGGAGCGGAGGCGGCGGCATGGACCACTCCGCGTCGGGTCACTCCGGCATGCCCGGCATGAGGGGCGGCGAGGACATGGCCGCGCTGGAGAGGCTGACGGGCAAGGCGTTCGACGTCCAGTTCCTGACCCTGATGGTCGAGCACCACGAGGGGGCCGTGGAGATGGCCAGGACCGAGCAGAGCAAGGGCCGCCACGCCCCCGCCAAGGCCATGGCCGGCGACATCGTCACCGCCCAGAACGCCGAGATCGGCGAGATGAACAAGCTCCTCGGCAAGAGCGAGAGCACGAGCGCCGGCTGACCTGACGGCCGGGCGTCACGGGGTTCCGCCGGTCTCCTCCGGCGGAACCCCCTGCGTGTGCTTCAGTTGCGAGCGGGCCGCCACCCGCTCGGAGCCGGCGAGCTCTGACCAGTAGCGGTGCGTGCTCACGAACACCGCGAGCTCGTGCTCCCGCTGCCGGAGCTTCTCCACCTCGGCCTGTTCGTCGGCGGTCCAGCCGGGGGAGGCGGGGCGTTCCACCTTGCGCCAGCCGTTGTCGTCGCTGAAGCCGTCCAGCGGCTCCACCGACCAGGGCAGCCGCTTCAGCAGGGCCGACAGCTCGGCCCGGACCTGATGGAGTTCCTCCTGACCGGCCAGGAGGTCACTCGGAAAGTCATAGGTCGTAGCCACGCCCCAATGATACGCCTGTTCGAATTTGGCAGGCGAGTTCCTTCCTGCGGTTCAGGCGAACGGGTGTACCTCGTCCACCACCCGGGCCGCCACCGGAGCCGGGATCCCGTGCCGTTCGGCCGCGCGGAGCAACGCGCCGCCGATGGCGTCCAGTTCGAGGGGCCGCCCGGCCTCGGCGTCGCGCTGCATCGAGGACTTCGTCGACGGCGGGAAGGCGTCGTAGCGGGCGAGGGCCTGGGCCGGGTCCGCCGGGCCGCCGCACGCGCGGCTGATCGCGGCCGTCTCCTCCACCAGGGCGGTCAGTTCGTCGCGGTGGCGGGTGCGGACGTCGCCGAGGGGGAGGCCGTAGCGGGTGGTCAGCAGGGCGAAGGGCGCCAGGAACGACATCTTCGCCCACAGGGCCGCCGTCTCGTCCTCCAGGACGCGGGTGGCCGGACCGGCCGCGGCGAAGGCGTCGGCGAGGGCGTCGAGACGGGGCCGGGGCACGTCCGTGCCGGTCAGGTCGATCTCCGCGAAGGGGCTGCCGTGTTCGACGACGCCCGGAGCGACCCGGGTGGACTCGACGCGGATGACGGCGGGGGCCACCCGGTCGGGCCGGTAGCGGGCGCGCAGGGCCGCAGGATGCTCGACGCCGTTCAGGAACGGTACGACGAGCCCGTCGGACAGCACCGGGGCGGGAACCCGTGCCAGGGCGGCGTCGAGGGCGGTGTGCTTCACGGTGACCAGGCACGCGTCGACCGGCTCCCGCAGCTCGGTGTCGGCCTCGACGCGGGCCGTGAAGTCGCCGAAGCGGGCGCTGCGGACCCGGATGCCGTCGGTGCGCAGGGCCTCGGCGGTCTTCTCGCCGGACAGACAGATCACGCGGTGGCCGGTGCGGGAGAGCAGGGCGGCGAGCAGGCCGCCCACGCCGCCGGGGCCCAGGACGGCCACGCTGAGTTCGTTCGCCACGAGGAGTTCCTCTCGTCGGTCGGCCCCGGGATGGTGGCCGCCTCGGGGCGATCATGGCAGGCATCTCTGTCGTACGAGGGCCGGACGGGTGAGACTGGGGGCATGTGCCGGAGTATCAAGACGCTGCGTCCGCCCGCGATGCCCGAAGAGGCCACCGAGGCGGACGTGCGCGCTGCCGCCCTGCAGTACGTGCGGAAGGTGTCGGGATTCCGCGCCCCCGCCGCTCACAACCAGGAGGTGTTCGACCGCGCCGTGGCGGCCGTCGCGCAGGCCACGGCCGACTTGCTGGACGGTCTGGAGGTGCGCGGGGCCGGGGCGCGGAAGGCGAGCTAGGGGGCGGACACCCCACAGCGCCGGTCCGGCCGGCCCCGAGCCGGCCTCAGACCGCCGGTTCGGGCTGCGGCTCGGCGCGCGGTGCGGGTACCGGCGCCGCTTCCCACCCCCTGGTGGTCCGCCGGTAGCCGTAGACCACCGAGGCCATCGCCAGCAGGAGGAGGGGGCCGGACATCCACGGGTACGCGGCCATCTCCAGCGGCACGAAGCGGTAGGACGCCAGCAGCACGGCGAAGACGATCGTCCCGTAGCCGATCAGCCGGAGCCCCGCCCGGTCCCAGCCGCGGTCGTACGTGCGCAGTCCTGCCTCGACCGTGTACGCGAACACCACGCCGGCGATGAGGTCCACCCCGTAGTGCCAGCCGAATCCCAGCGTGGCGGCGAGGGTGGCGACCAGCCAGAACGTGCCGGCGTACCGCAGGGCACGCGGCCCCTTGCGGGAGTGGATGAAGATCGTGGTCGCCCAGGCCGTGTGCAGGCTGGGCATGCAGTTGCGCGGGGTGATCTCGTCGAACGGCATCGCGTACGGGGTGATCACCGGCGGCAGGGTGTCCGGCCACAGGTTGGCCACCGCCCAGTGCCCGCCCTCGGGGCCGTAGGCGAACATCGGCCCGACCACGGGGTAGATCATGTAGAAGGCCGGTCCGAGCAGGCCGATCAGCAGGAACGTGCGGACCAGGTGGTGGCGCGGGAAGCGCTGCTCGGCCGCCACGTTGCGCAGCTGGTACAGCGCCACGCAGACCGCGGCCACGGCGAGCTGGGCGTAGATGTAGTCGAGGGCGTGCTCGCCGACCGGGCCGCTCGCCCGCAGGAGCCGGCCCGCCAGCCACGACGGGTTGCCCAGCGCGTGGTCGGCCATGGCGACGTACGGGTCGAGGGTGAGCGGGCGGGTCTTCGACGTGATCAGCAGCCAGGTGTCACCGGTCTTGCGGCCGGTCACCAGCAGCAGGCCCAGTCCTACGCCCTTCAGCATCAGGACGCGTTCCGGGCCGGTGCGCCGGGTGAGGGCGATGACCGCGAGGCCCAGGATCACCCACAGCGCGCCGTTGCCGAACGGGTGGCCTTCGTCGGGGTAGGTGCCGGTCAGCCACCGCACCAGCAGGAAGACGAGGTCGATGCCGATCGCGGCGCCGAGGGCGATGAGCCGTTGCCGCCAGGTGAGCACCACCATCGTCAGCGCCAGGCTGGCGTACAGCAGGAACCCGGACTTGGGGGCGTAGATCACCTCGCGTGCCTGCGCGGTGATCGGCCCCTGGGTGCCGAAGTGGTGCGCGGCGATCTGGAGCGCGACGAGGAACCCGAGCGTGACCACACCTGCCGCGACCCACAGCAGCGCCCGTGGGTGCCGCCTCGCGGCGAGCGCGATCCGTCTCGTCCGGGAGGCTTCCCGCGACTCCGTGATGGTCAATGTCTCAGCCGCTTCCAGGTCTGGGTGGTCGTGGTGGTGAACCGGAGCCCGGTCTACGACGTCCGCGGCTCGCGCCGCATCAGGAACGCCGCCCCCGCCCCGGCACCGAACAGCGCCCCCACCGACACCGCCGTCGCCAGCCAGGTCGCGCCCAGCCAGTGGGCGCCGAACCAGCCGAGGGCGACGCTGTACACGGCCCAGGTGAAGCCGGCCAGGGCCGACCAGGGCAGGAAGTCACGGGCGCGGCGGTGGGCGGCGCCCGCGCCGAGGGAGACCACGGAGCGGCCGGCGGGAGCGAAACGGGCGAGGACGACGAGGGCGCCGCCGCCCCGGGCGAGGGCCGCGCCGAGTCGTTGCTGGGCGGTGGTCAGCCGCCGGGAGCGGGAGATCGCCCGGTCCAGGCGGTCGCCGCCGCGCCAGGCGAGGCGGTAGGCGACCAGGTCGCCCAGGACGGAGGCGGTGGCCGCGCAGAGGGTCAGGGCGAGGATGTCGGGCACGTCGGTCGCCGTGCCCGCTGCCGCCGCCGTGGCCGCCGTGATCACCAGGACGCCGCTGGGCAGCACCGGCAGGAACACGTCGAGCAGCACGGACAAGGCCACCACCGCGTATATCCATGGGCTGCCGATCAGCAGCCCCACTTGCTCCAGCACCGCAACTCCCCGTGACTCCCCCGTGGGCCAGACCGAGCCGCGGTGGCGCGGGGGGCGGCAGGGGTGGCCATGACAGCCATAGAGCGTACGCCTGGGGTGTGACGGGCGGTTCACGGGGGGCTCATACGTTCGGTGCGGACTGTTCATCTCGTTGCGGCTCGTCCGGCTGTGTCGCCATAGGTGCGGGTTTCTCCGCTGATGCGCTGATCATGGGTTGATACAGACGGAACGGCGCCTCCCCCCGAGGGGAAGGCGCCGCTGTGCGTTCGACGGTGCGGTTCAGGCGGCCACCGGGGTCTGGTCCGCGGAGCGCTGCCCTTGGGCCGAGGTGCGCTTGGACAGCAGCCGGTCCACGCCGAACGCGCCGGAGCCGGTGAAGATCAGCAGGAACATGGCCCAGCAGTACATCGCCGCGCCCTCGCCGCTGTTCTCGATCGGCCACAGGCCCTGGGGCTGGTGGACCTTGAAGTACGCGTACGCCATCGCCCCGGAGGAGATGAACGCCGCGATACGGGTGCCGAGGCCCAGCAGCACCAGGATGCCGCCGACGAGCTCGATGACGGCCGCGTACCAGTTCGGCCAGGCGCCGGTCGCGGCCGTGCCGCCCTTGCCGTCCGCGCCGCCGAGGACGCCGAAGAGTGCGACGGCGCCGTGGCAGGCGAACAGCAGGCCGACGACGATCCGGAACAGGCCGAGCGCATACGGCTGGGCGCCGTTGAGGCGAGCGGTCATGTGGGGGGTCACTCCTTCGGTTGGCCGGCCCTGGGGAGGCCGGTCGGGGACGGATACCGCGGAGTAGCCCACGTTAGGTGTGCCTAATTGATGCTTGCAAGTTCAACATTTGGCCACTGCTTTGCCTCCCGTTGGGGCTCGATATCGGGCCCAGCAGCACGTAGAGCGGCTCTCGCCACCGCGTCCGCGTCCGAAAGAGTGACCGAATCCACCCCTGGGCGGGCTCCCGCGGCGGTCACCCAGTGCACGCCTTCTGTCGGCACACCGAACGCGAACCGCCTTGTGTGTGCAACTCCTTGACGATCCATCAGTCGATACGGGCGCGCTGTGACGTCCAACCCCCCTGTCTCATAACCGTCCACGACGTGCGGGCGGCACTGTCCGCTCCGCAGCAGACCGGCCAGGAGGTCGTCGGCGGTGTGCCGCAGGTCGGGCTCCGGCAGGCGCGCCTCTATGAGGGTTCTCACACGGACCGCCGGTCCCGGCACGTCGGGGGAGTGCGCCGCCCAGCCGCCGTCCTGCTCCGACACCCGCAGCCGCGGCCCGAGCACCCGCACCACCCCCGCCTCCATCAACGCCACGAGTTCCTCGATGCGGCGGCGCGGCGGGCCGATGGACAGGAACGCGTTGAGCGGCGTGTACCAGCGGTCCAGGTGCTCGCGACGGGAGGTGCCGGCGAGGCCGCCGTGGTCGACGATCAGCCGGAGTTCGTTGCGCAGGTCGCGCAGCACGTCCAGGGCCGCCTTCAGCGGGCCGTGCACATTGCCCAGGGCGGCCTGGGCGGCGTCCTCGCGCAGATGCGCCAGCAGCCACTCGCGCCACTCTCCGCAATGCGCGAAGTCCCGGCCCGCGTACGGGCGGGAGATCCGCTCCCAGCACCAGCGCTCGGCCTCCGGCACCCCGAACTCCGCCAGCAGCGAGGCCTCCAGGGGATCACCGTGCGGGACGGCGAGGAAGCGGTCGGTGAACTCCCGCTCCGGCTCTTGTTTCCGCTCCCGCCCCGCGCGGGACGCGGCCCGCCGGATCAGCGCGCCGTAGTAGACCGCCTCCACCTCCTTCGCCACCAACGGCCATATCTCCGTGAGGAAATCGGGCGCCTCTCCGGAGTCCGCGCGCTTGCGGCAGCCGGCGATCCCCTCCGGGGTGAGGGCGAGCGGGACGTGCCGGCCGTAGGCGCCCTTCGCGTTGTCGCCGCGTGCCTGGTACGGCACCCCGCGCCGCGAACCGGCGAAGAGCCGCGGCTCACAGCCGGAGGGCAGGTAGCGCAGACCCCCGTCGTCCCGGACGAAACGGCCGCCCCGGCCGGTCGTCAGCAGGGCCGTGTGGTCGAAGAAGTTGAGACCGAGGCCGCGCAGCAGGACGGGTTCGTCCGGGGGTATCGCGGACAGGTCGACATCGGCCGGGTTCGCGGGCGGGACGTGGCGCAGGCCGTGCCGGGCGGCGTGGGCCGCCGACCTCAGCAGGTCCGGGCCGGCGGTCCTCGGCAGGTGCCCCTGGGCCAGCATCACCGCGGACAGGCCGGTCAGGGTGAGGCCGTCGTCGAGGGTGAGGGTCTGGCGGTCGCCGGGAGCGTCGTCGAGACGCACCGCGCGTGCCCGGTGCGTCTCGACCCGGACGGCCGGCGGCGCCTGGCGTACGACCTCGGTGAACACCCACTCCAGATAGCGGCCGTAGTCGGCCCGGGTCGGGTACTCGTCCGGGCCCAGCCTGCCGCCCGCCCACTCGTGCAGGCTCGGACCGGGGCGGATCGGGCCCGAGCAGTCCACGCTGTCGTCGGTGAACAGGGTCACCTGGCAGGCGACGGTGTTCATCAGCAGCTCGGGCGACTGGGAGGTGCGCCAGACGCGGCCGGGGCCGGGCGGGTCCGGGTCGATCACATGGACGGTCAACCGGGCACCGGGCGGCAGGAGTTCCGGGGCGGAGGCGCACAGGCGTTCCAGGACGCTGGTGCCGCGCGGTCCGGCGCCGACCAGGGCGACGGAGACGCCCGCGGGTCTCGCGGCCGGTCCGGGACCCTCGGGCGGTACGGATTCCTCGGTTTCCTCGGGCGGCGCGGACAAGGGTGGGACTCCCGGGCGTGTGGGGCGCGTGTCGGCGGTCCGCCGGGCTGGAAGCGGACGGTCCGCCTCATCATGCCGTCGCCGGGAGCGGTAACCGAGTCTCGTGGGAAAGGATTGACGGTCGCTGTGGGATGCCTCACCAGCCTTACGGGGCATCACCGGACACAGCGCAACAAACAGGCGGAACAGGGGGTTAGGGGGCGAGCTCGGAGTCCAGCAGTGTCGTCAGGCTGGGGCCCGCCCCCTCCCGGGTCTTGGCGTGCTCCAGGCGCAGCCGGGCCGAACGGCCGCGCAGGGTCAGGGTCATCAGCTGGTTGCCGAACCAGGGGCCGCCCGTCTTGCGCCAGCCGACCGGCGGGCTCGGAAGACGGCCGTGCCGGGCCAGGCCGCGGCCGATGCCCCGCGCCATCGCGCTCCAGCCGATGCGGAAGGCCAGCCGCATCGACAGCGGCACCGAGTTGTGGACGGGGGAGCAGACGAGCTGCAGCACCCGGGCGTCCGGGCCCCGGCCGGGCCAGGAGGGCTCGGCGATGTAGGCGTGGTGCACGTCCCCGGACAGCACGCACACCGTCGCCGGCGCGTCCCGCCCCGAGCCCGCCTCGGCGATCAGCTCCGCCAGCCCCGCGAAGGACTCGGGGAACGCCGACCAGTGCTCCAGGTCGGCGGCGCGCCGCACCTTCTCCCCGAACCGCGCCCAGCGCTCGCCCCGTTCGCCGCCGCACATGGCCGCGTTCCAGCCCTCGGCGTCGTGCACCAGGTGCGGCAGCAGCCAGGGCAGCGAGGTGCCGATCAGGAGGTGGTCGTAGGTCTCGGGTCCGTCCAGCACCTGCTCGCGCAGCCAGGCGTCCTCGTCCGGGTCGAGCATCGCGCGCTCGCCCTCGGCGAGGACCCGGGCGGCCCGGCTGTCCACCATCACCAGACGAACGCGCCCGAAGTCGCGCCGGTAGCTCCAGCGGGCCGTGGCCGCGTCGGCGTCGGCCTTGGCTGCGAAGGCGCGGAGCACATCGGTGCCGTCGGGGGTCTCGCGGACCGCCTCGTACACCGGGTCGGCCGCGAGCTCCTCCAGGGACAGGTTGCCCAGGTGCTGGTGGACCCAGTACGACATCAGGCCGCTGAGCAGCCGCTCCTGCCACCAGCCGGTGGAGCGCATGTCGGCGAGCCAGGCGGCGGAGGTGTTCCAGTCGTCGATGACGTCGTGGTCGTCGAAGATCATGAAGCTGGGCACGGTGGACAGCAGCCAGCGGATGCGCGGGTCGAGCCAGGACTCGTAGTAGAGGTGCGTGTATTCCTCGTAGTCCGCGACCCCGCTGCCCGGCCCCTCCTTGATGTCGCGGCGGGCCGCCAGCCAGTGCTGCGTGGAGTCGGAGGTCTCGTCGGCGTACACCTGGTCGCCGAGCAGCAGCAGGACGTGCGGCCGCTCGCCCTCCGGGTCGGCGGCGAGGCGGGTGGCGAGGGCGTCCAGGGCGTCCGGGCCGACGGGGTCGTCGCCGCCCGCCGGCGGGGAGGCCCAGCGGCAGGAGCCGAAGGCGGCGTTGAAGTCGCCGTCCGGGCCCGGGGCGTGGATCGCCGAGGGCGGGAAGGGGGAGCCGGGCAGTGGCCACACCTGTACGCCGTCGAGGAGCACCTCGTACGTCGTGGTCGTACCGGCCGTCAGGCCCGTCACCGGGACCAGCGCGTAGTGGTGGCCCGCGATCTGGAAGCTGCGGGCCGAGCCGCCGGCGCCGTCGGCGCAGCGCACCTCGGCGGTGCACGGACGGCTCGTCTCGACCCACACGGTCGCGGACGAGCCGTCGGTGTACCTCAGCAGCGGTCCGAGGCGCAGTGCGCTCATGTCGTTCCCCTCTCCGTCGCCCCGTACGGTACGCAGCGACGGAGGTCAGCGGGGAGGTCCCGACACGAATCAGCGTGTCAGCAGCTCGCGAGGTAGTTCTGCAGCGCGGACTTCTCGGCCGAGTCGACCGAGAGGCCGTAGTAGTACTTCACCTGCACCCAGGCGCGGACGTAGGTGCAGCGGTACGTCGTCCGGGAGGGCATCCAGGTGGCGGGGTCCTGGTCGCCCTTGGCCTGGTTGACGTTGTCGGTGACCGCGATGAGCTGCGGGCGGGTGAGGTCGTTGGCGAACGACTGGCGGCGGGACGTCGTCCAGGAGTCGGCGCCGGAGTCCCAGGCCTCGGCCAGCGGGACCAGGTGGTCGATGTCCAGGTCGGAGGCGGCGGTCCAGGTCGCGCCGTCGTAGACGGAGTACCAGCTGCCGCTGGTGGCGGCGCAGGAGGAGTCCTGCTGGACGTTCGTGCCGTCGCGCTTGAGGACGACCTCGCGGGTGTTGCACGAGCCGGACTGGGTGATCCAGTGCGGGAAGAGGTCGCGGTCGTAGCCGGTGCGGTCCTCGGTCGCGACGGTGAGCGAGGCGAGGTACGTGCGGGCGGTGGCGGCGCTCACCGGGGTCGGCAGGGCGGCGGAGGCCGTGGGGGCGTTGAAGAGGGCCACGGAGGATATGAGCGCGGTGGCCGCCGCGGCCAAGCTCAGCCGTCGACGCGCGTAGAACCTGGGCATGCGAACTCCCTGGGGAGAGGGGGGTGTTGGCTAGCGAGCGAGGGGAATGCTCGCGGAGCCGTGTTGCGCACAGGTGTGCGCCCGGTGAGAAGTTAGTGACGCGGTCATGACATGACAAGGTTCGAGGCGGAAGTTTTCACTTCGGGCGCGTCCCGTACCATGGACGGCGCAGAAGGGGAGTAGCTCTTCGCCGGACCGTCGACATACTGCTCAGCCCGCCTGAGCCGGCGCCCGGAGGCGGTCCTTTCCCAGGACCCGCCAGCGAGACCTTCGGCAAAGCAGTGCACGCCCGTGCCCCCCGGCACGGGTCCCGAGTGTGCTGCCGTGCCGAGGTGTCGTGTGCGAAGGTCCAGCACTCTCGGTGGGGCAGCCCCGACCGATTGAGGAACCCTTGATCAGCCTGACCGTGACGGCCGTCGTCTTCGGCGTCGTCTTCCTCGCAGAACTGCCGGACAAGACCGCCCTCGCCGGCCTCGTCCTCGGCACCCGCTACCGCGCCTCCTACGTCTTCGCCGGTGTCGCCGCCGCCTTCGCGCTGCACGTCGTGCTCGCCGTCGCGGCGGGCAGTGTGCTGACGCTGTTGCCGCAGCAGATCGTGCAGGCCCTCACGGGCGTGCTCTTCCTGGGCGGGGCCGCGGTGCTGCTGTTGAGGAAGGGCGAGGACGAGGAGGAGGTCCGCAAGCCGGAGAGCCAGTCCTTCTGGAAGGTCTCCGGTGCCGGTTTCATGCTCATCCTGGTCGCCGAGTTCGGCGATCTGACCCAGATCATGACCGCGAACCTGGCCGCCCGTTACGACGACCCGCTCTCCGTCGGCCTGGGTGCGGTGCTCGCGCTGTGGGCCGTGGCGGGGCTCGGCATCGTCGGCGGCAAGGCGCTGATGAAGAAGGTACCGCTGCGGCTGATCACGCAGATCGCGGCGCTGGTCATGCTGGCGCTCGGGCTGTGGAGCCTGTGGGAGGCCGTGACCGGCTGAGCCGGACGGGCTGAACAGTGGGTGAACGTCCGAGGGGGCCCCTGGCGCGAAGACGGCCTTGTTTTGTACCGTGGGGGAACAAAGTGGCCTCCGCCCGTTTTCCCTGACCGGCGGGCGGGGCCGCCTTGTCTCCCCGGGGCGTGCCGGTCGCGATCCGTCGGCCGCCCCCCTCCCGCGCTGGAACGCGCCCCGAGCCTTGGAGCTGCCGATGACGGCCACCGCCGTGCTCACCGCCCGCGCCCTCCTGTTGGACATGGACGGCACCCTCGTCAACTCGGACGCCTCGGTCGAACGCGTCTGGCGGCGCTGGGCCGAGCGTCACGGGCTCGACGGGGACGAGGTCATGAAGGTCGTCCACGGCCGGCAGGGCTACGCCTCCATGGCGCTGCTGCTGCCCGAGCGGCCGATGGAGCAGAACCACGCCGACAACGCCCGGATGCTCGCCGAGGAGACGGCCGACACCGACGGCGTCGTCGCGATCCCGGGGGCGCCGGAGTTCCTGGCCTCGCTGGCGGGGCTGCCGCACGCGCTCGTGACCTCCGCCGATGTGCCCCTCTCGACGGCACGGATGACGGCGGCCGGTCTGGATCTGCCCGAGGTACGGGTGACGGCGGAGTCCGTCGGGGCGAGCAAGCCCGACCCGGAGGGCTTCCTGAAGGGCGCCGCGGAGCTGGGGATCGCCCCCGGGGACTGCGTGGTGTTCGAGGACTCCGGAGCCGGGATAGCGGCGGGGCGCGCCGCCGGGATGACGGTCGTCGGGATCGGGCCCCGGGCCGCGATCCACGAGCCGGACGTGGTGGTGGAGGACCTGACTCAGGTACGGGTCGAGGCCGTGGGCGACGGGACGATCCGCTTGCACATCGGGTGAACCCGGGCTGCCCGGCTCGGCCGGGCGGCGAGGTGCGCGCCACGCGGTGGCGAGCGCGCGCGTGGCGGGCGGTGAGGGGAGGCGCATGCCTCCCTCGGTCGGCGAGGCCCCGGCCGTCTCGGGACGGCGAAGGTGCGCCCGTCGCGCCGGCGGCAAAGGCGCCTGCCTCATGTGGCACGGCGAAGACGCCCGCCCTACTTGGACTCCGCAGGCCGGCGCGTCACCCGCGCGGCGATGACGCGCGCGCACTCCAGGGACTCGGTGTGGGTCGTGTCCACCTCCACGTCGTAGCTCATGCCCTCGTGCACGACCAGGGCCTGTGACGCCGCCATGCCTCCGACACGGTCTCCCCGGGCGATCTCGCGCCCCGCGGCGACCGCGCCGTCGCACCGGACGCCCACCCACAGCACGGTGAGGCCGGACAGAACCTTCTCCCACCGCTGCCGGGACGCCGGGCCGCCGAGGAAGACGTCGTCGACGATGATCCCGGCGCCCGCGCGGGCCATGGCGGCGATGCCCTCGGTCCAGGCCGCGTCCAGAGCCCGGAACTCCGCACCCACGCTCACGCCGCCGTCCGCCGTGAACGTGATCCCGCCCTCCGAGTCCCGCAGCCTCGCGGGCAGCGCGTCGACGAACGAGTCGACGCCGAAGGCCAGCCACGGATCGGGCAGGACCTGTTGCAGACACCGGACGATCCCGGACTTGCCCGAGCTCGAACCGCCGTTGAGAACGATCACCTGAATGGTCACCGCGTCACGGTAGAGCGGCCGAGCCGGTCAAGGCTCGCGAGTTTCCGACTCCAGCTTCTCCCGGGTCGCCCGGTCGTAGACGCCGAGTTCGTCGCTCTGGACGCCGCGTGACCACTGGTAGGTGCGGACCGCGTCCGCCAGGCGGTCGTCGAAGGAGCCGTCGGCGTCGTCGTCGTAGAGGTACAACTGGCGCAGGCGGAGCTGGAGTTCGGTGACCTCCGGGCCGCGGTCGCCGAGCCGCAGGACAGTGGGGCCGGCCTTCTGGCGGCCGTTGTCCGGGGGTGCCTGCTCGGGGCCGGTCGCCGAGCCGGACGGCTGCGGAGCCGACGGTGAGGGCGACTGCGACGGGCTCGCCGAGGCACTCGGCGCGGACGACGACGGCGAGGCGGACGGGCTCCCGCTGCGGGACGGCGACGGCGGCGGTGCGGCCGGTGCCGGGGGAGCGGCCGAGGCGCTGCCCCGCGGGGGCGTGGACGCCGCGCTGCTCGACGGGGCGTCCGGCACGCTCGCGCGGATGTCGTCCGGCAGGGCGGTGTCGCGGGACGGACTCTCGTAGGAGAACAGCCCGCTCGCGTACCCGGCCGCCGCGACGACGGCCACGCAGGCACCGGCCGCGGCGACGAGGAGGTTCCGGCGCCGTCGCCCGGGCCTCCGCGCGCCGGACCCGCCCGCTTCCGCGGCGCCGCGATCCGCCCCCGCCGTGCCGTCGAACATGCGCAGATCGGTGACGCTCGGCTCGGTCGCGGCGGGAGCCAGGGGCGTCGGAAGCGCCGAGCCGGCGGAGGCCGCCGGCAGTACGGCGGTCGCGTCCGGGTCGACGGGGCGCAGGGGCACGGTGGCCTCGGCGGGAGAGGGCGTCCGGGCGGCACGGGGGGCCTCGGAGTGCGGGAGGCTCCCGGCGCTGGCCGACGCGGCGGCCGGGCCCGGTGTGGCTCCGGCCGGAGACTGCGAAAGCGTTCCGCCGGTGTCCGTCGCGGCCCGGCCCGGTGTGCCTTCGGCTGCGGGCCCGGGGTCTTGGGGCCGGGGTGCCTCTGCAGAACCGTTTCCCGGCGGCCGGAATCCGGCCCCGTACGGGGGTGTGGCGCCCTTGCCCGTTGCGGTTGGACCCTGCGTGCCCTCGGGCGTCTGCCCGGGGCCCTGGGCCCGCGTTGCCTCTACGGAACCGTTTCCCGGCGGCCGGGGGGCGTCTCCGTACGGAAGGGCGGCGGTGTCGTCCGCTGCGGCTCGGCCTCGTGCGCCCTCGGCCCTCGCACCGGGACCCTGGGCGGGTGATGCTTCCGCCGCGCCGGTTCCGGGCCGCAGGGCGGTGTCGTCCATGGCGTGCGGGGTGGGCTCGACGGAGTCGTTCGCGGGTGCCGTACCCCCGTCCGGACCGCCGGAGGCCCCGGCGTCGATCTCCACGTACGGGCGGATCCGCAGCGGGTCGAAGTCCTCCGCTGCCGCCGCCTCGGCCGTGCGGGCGTCGCGGAGGGCCTCGGCGGCACGGTGCGTGCAGGCGCAGGCGGGGGTGTTGTCCCGCTGTCTGGGTGCGCCGCACTCCGGGCACGGGTGGCCGTTGGGCGGTTCCACGCGTTCCTCCCTCCCCTCGCGAACTCCAGAGATTATCCAGATCTTCTCCACAGTGCGGTCGAGGAGCCCCCGGAAGCACAGCTTCCAAAAGGGCCCGGCGGGCCATAACCGGTCACAGCGGTCACGATGGAAAATGTCACAGGAGACTCGGGAGGTCGTATGGCCGGGGACGCGAACGCCACCACGCTGACGCCCCCGGGCGCGGCCCCTCAGGAGCAGGTGCCCGGGAACGTCCTGGTCTCCATCGGCGCCCTGCTCCTCGGCATGCTGCTGGCCGCCCTCGACCAGACCATCGTGTCGACCGCGCTGCCCACGATCGTCAGCGATCTCGGCGGCCTGGACCACCTGTCCTGGGTGGTCACCGCCTATCTGCTGGCCGCGACCGCCGCCACCCCTCTGTGGGGCAAGCTCGGCGACCAGTACGGGCGCAAGAGGCTGTTCCAGACGGCGATCGTGATCTTCCTGATCGGGTCCGCGCTGTGCGGCGCCGCGCAGGACATGGCTCAGCTGATCGCCTTCCGGGCCCTTCAGGGACTCGGCGGCGGCGGGCTGATCGTGCTGTCGATGGCGATCGTCGGAGATCTGGTGCCGCCTCGTGAACGCGGCCGCTACCAGGGCCTGTTCGGGGCCGTGTTCGGCGCCACCAGCGTGCTCGGGCCGCTGCTCGGCGGGCTGTTCACCCAGCACCTGAGCTGGCGCTGGGTGTTCTACGTCAACCTGCCCGTCGGCGTCGTCGCGCTCGCCGTGATCGCCGCCGTCCTGCACATCCCGCGCACGGCGCAACGGCACGTGATCGACTACCTCGGCACCTTCCTCATCGCCGCCGTCGCCACCTGCCTGGTACTGGTCGCCTCGCTCGGCGGGACGACCTGGGCGTGGGGGTCCTGGCAGATCGTCGGCCTCGCGGTCCTGGGCGTGCTCCTCGCCGTCGCCTTCGTGGCGGTGGAGCGGCGGGCCGCCGAACCCGTCCTGCCGCTCAAGCTGTTCCGCGTACGCACCTTCACGCTCGCCGCCCTGATCAGTTTCGTCGTCGGGTTCGCCATGTTCGGCGCCATGACGTATCTGCCGACCTTCCTCCAGGTCGTGCAGGGCATCAGCCCGACCATGTCCGGTGTGCACATGCTGCCGATGGTGCTGGGCCTGCTGCTGGCCTCGACGGCCTCCGGGCAGATCGTCAGCCGCACCGGCCGCTGGAAGGTGTTCCCGATCGCCGGCACCGGCATCACCACGCTCGGGCTGCTCCTGCTCCACCAGCTCGACGAGCACAGCTCCACCGCCGAGCTGAGCGGCTTCTTCTTCGTCTTCGGGCTCGGACTCGGCCTGGTGATGCAGGTCCTGGTGCTCATCGTGCAGAACGCCGTCCCCTACGAGGACCTGGGCGTGGCCACCTCCGGCGCGACCTTCTTCCGCTCCATCGGCGCCTCGTTCGGCGTCGCCGTCTTCGGCACCGTCTTCGCGGGCCGGCTCGGCGACCAGCTCACGGACGCCTTCCGGGGCGTCCGGCTCCCGCCCGGCATCTCCGTGGACACCCTGGAGGCCGACCCGCGCGGCATCGCCGCCCTGCCGTCCGGCCTGCGCCCGCCCGCCCTGCACGCCTACGCCGTCTCCATCACGGACGTCTTCCTGTACGCCGCCCCCGTCGCGCTCCTCGGCTTCGTCCTGGCCTGGTTCCTGAAGGAGGACCGGCTGCGCGGCTCGGTCACCGCGCCCGACGTCACCGAGACCCTCGCCAGCAACCCCGTCGAGCGGACTTCGTACGACGAGGTGTGCCGGGCGCTGTCGGTGCTCGGCACCCGCGCGGGGCGGCGCGAGATCTACCGGAAGATCACCACCCGGGCGGGCTACGACCTGCTCCCCGCCACGAGTTGGCTGCTGCTGCGGATGCGGCGCAACGGCTCCGTGGAGCCGGGCGTGCTCGCCGACACGATGCCCATACCGCTGACCGTGGTCATGGAGGCCGCCCGCCAGGCCGAGGAGCGCCGCCTCGCCGTGCGCCGGGGCATCGACATGGTCCTGACCCACCAGGGGCGTGGGGTCGCCGACCGGCTGGCCGAGGCCCGTGAGGAGTCCCTCGCCGAGCTGCTCGGCGACTGGTGGGGACCGGACCGGCCGACCGACCTGGAGCGGCTCGTGCGGGAGCTGACCGGCGAACTGTGCGGATCGCGGCGCGAGCGGCCGTACAGCGTGGGCTCCACGCAGGAGAGGGCCTGACGTCAGGCCAGCTCCTTGCTGAACCAGTGCTCCGCGTACCGGTCGTCGTTGTGGGGTGCGGTCTCCGTGTAGCCGAGGCGGGCGTAGAGGCCGCGGGCCTCGACGAGGTCGCCGCGGGTGTCGAGGATCATCCGGGCGGCGCCGAGCGCGCGTGCGGCGTCCTCGGCGGCCCGGACCAGGAGCGGGGCGCCGCCCCGGCCGCGCATCGGCTCGTGCAGGAACACCCGCTTGAGCTCGGCGGTGGTGCCGTCCAGCAGCCGTACGCCTGCGGTGCCGGCCGGCTCACCGCCGTACCGGGCGACCAGCAGCCTGCCACGCGGGGGCGCGAGGTCGGTGCCCGGCTGGGCGGCGATCTCCCGCTCCAGCTCGGCCGGTTCGGTCCGGCGCCCCTCGTGCAGCAGGTACCAGCGGTCGCTGACCTCGGTGTAGTACGCCCGCCACAGCGCGGCGGCCACGGGGGAGTCGTACGGCTCCGGAGCCACGGTCCAGGTCATGGACCGCATTCTCCTCAGGCACCCCACCGGACACGCAAGCGAATAGTCCCGGCCACCCGTTCGCGCCCCGGTTGCGCCCGGGAGCCGTTTGGAGACGGGCTTTGGGGACACCCGACGGGCGAACCGGCTCGCGAGGAGAGCCGGTTGGGCCGAGAACCCGGAAGGCATTCATGTCCACTGGCCTGATCATTGCTCTGATCGTGATAGCGGCGGTCGTCATCATCGCGGCCGTCATGACCCTGCGCGCCCGCGGGCCTCGGCGTGGCCCGAGCCTGAAGCGGCGCTTCGGACCCGAGTACGACCGGGCCGTGGCCCGGCACGACGGCGACGCCAAAGCGGCCGAGCGCGAGCTGACCGAGCGCGTCCAGCGCCACGGCGACCTGCGCGAGCGGTCGCTGGAGCCGGCGCAGCGCGAGCAGTACGAGGCGCGCTGGACGGCCGCGCAGGAGCGGTTCGTCGACTCGCCGCGCGAAGCCGTCGCCGAGGCGGACCGGCTGCTCGCCGAGGTCGCCGGTGTCCGGGGCTTCCCGGACGGCGGGCAGTACGAGGAACAGCTGGCCGCGCTGTCCGTGCACCACGCCCACCACGTGGACGGCTACCGGCGCGTGCACCGCGCGGCGCATCTGCGCGCGGAGGACGCCCGCGACGGCGGCCAGGGCACGGAAGACATGCGCGAGGCCTTTGTGGCGGCCCGCGCCCTGTTCGAGGAGCTGGTGAAGCCGGTCCGCCACGACGGCGGCGGTCACACCGGCGGACGGCACGACGGCGGCCGCGAGCGCGCCGAACTGAACGGGGGCCGCAAGGCTCCGGCCCGCGGCGGTCACATGCCGTGGGCGATGAACCGACGTCAGGCGAAGGAGAGTTGAGGCAATGACCGACATGACCCGACCGCCGGGCGACCACACGCCGGACGCCCGCGGCGAGAGCGTCCTGGGCACCGGCCACCGCACGACCGCGCCGGGCACGGACCACGACACGGCCCGGGACCTGGACGCGGACCGCGGCGCCACGCGCGGCATCGAGACCGACCGCGGCGCCCCGCACGGCACCGACGCGGACCGCGCCGCGGCGCACGGCACCGACGTACCCGCTGCCGACCGGCACGGTACGGACCTTCCGGGCACCGACCGGCACGGCACGGACCTGCCCGGCACCGACCGGCACGGTACGGACCTTCCGGGCACCGACCGGCACGGTTCCGACGTGCCCGGCAACGACCGGCACGGCACGGACCTGCCCGGCACCGACCGGCACGGCACGGACCTGCCCGGCACCGGTCGGCACGACACGGACCGGCTCGGTGGCGAAGTGCACCGCGGCGACCACGGCACCGGCCCCGACAAGGTCGGCTCCGCCAAGAACCGGGCGCACCTCCTCGGCCACGACGACTCCGACAAGTTCGGCTCGCAGTTGCAGCACGCCGTCGCCGGGTTCGTCGACGGGCCCCGGGCCGCCGTCGAGGAGGCCGACCACGTGCTGGAGGAGATCGCGGCTCGCTTCACCGAGGCCGTGACACAGCGCCGTCGCACCCTGCGCCACTCCTGGCAGTCCGTCGAGGGCGGCGAGGGCAGGTCGGTCTCGTCGGCCGACACCGAGCAGCTCCGGCTGGCCCTGAAGGACTACCGCGAGCTGGCCGAACGGCTGCTGCACGTGTGATCCGGGGGGCATCCCCCGGTCGTCAGTGCTCCGCCCGGCGCTCCCGCCACTGCCGTACGACGTCCTCGACGTCGTACGGCTTCTTTCCCAGCGGGGGGCCGGGCGGCGGCTTGAACATCATCTCGCGGACCTTGTCGTTGATCTCGCCGATGATCTTCCGGACGATCCGCTCCGAGGGGGCCGCGAGCGCGGCCTCCAGCGCGTCCTCCGCCTCCTTGCGCAGTGCCAGCGTGGGCGGGAGGACGGAGAAGCCCTCGCGGGCCATCTTCCGCTTGACCCACCACAGTTCGTCGTAGGTGCTCTCGATGTCGCGGGGGAGGGGTTCGCCCGCGCCCGGCAGCCGTTCGAACTCCCCGCGCGTCTCCGCGTCACGGATCTGCTTGTCGACCCAGGACTCGAAGTCGACGCCTGGTGGCTTTCGCTCGGTCATGAGGCCATTGTGCCGGACACCGTGCGGCCAGGCGTTCTATCATTCGGCGGGCTTGCAGTCCCACCCAGGACGTCTCGGACAAGGAGCGCACGTGCTCGAACTCACCATGGCCACCGTCGCGGAGGCGGAGGCGGGAGCCACG
The DNA here is from genome assembly GCF_014648995.1 of Streptomyces massasporeus. Classification (GTDB taxonomy): domain Bacteria; phylum Actinomycetota; class Actinomycetes; order Streptomycetales; family Streptomycetaceae; genus Streptomyces; species Streptomyces massasporeus. The sequence goes on from NZ_BMSE01000002.1 coordinate 874,454, forward strand.
GCCGGCATGCTCATGGCCGACGCGCCGAGCGAGCCGGGCGCGGTGCTGCGGGTGGGCCGTGACAAGTCCGTGTGCCGGCTGAGCACGCCGGACGACTGGCTGTTCGTCTCCCGCGTGCACCTGGAGTTCCTGTGCGGGCCGGAGGGCACCTGGCAGCTCACCTGGCTGCGCGGCTCCCAGCCCGACCCGTCCTCCGAAGTGCGGCTGACCATGGGGGAGTACGTCCAGCCCCTCGCCTACGGCGGTACCGTCCCGCTGCCCAGGGGCGGCAGCGGCGAGATCATCATCCAGGACCGCACCGCCCCGCGCAGCGTCAACGTGGGCTTCTACCACGAGGTGTGACGGCGGGGCCGCATGCAGTGTCACGCCGGGCATCACGCCGCGTGAGGCAGGGCCTCAGATCGTCTGACGGCGGAGCCTCACGCCAGCACGCGCGCCAGGGCGAACCCGTCGTAGCCCTTCATGCCCACCGTCTGGATCGCGGTGCCGCTCAGCCTCGGGTGGGCGGCGATCAGCTCGATCGCGGTGCGGGTGCCCGTGACGTCCGGGGCGGTGCTGTCCGCGTCGACGACCCGGCCGCCCCGTACGACGTTGTCGAGCACGATCAGGCTGCCTGTGCTGGTGAGCCGGATCGCCCACTCCACGTAGTGCGGATTGTTGGCCTTGTCGGCGTCGATGAAGACCAGGTCGAACGGGGGCGGGTTCTCGTCGGCCAGCTTGGGCAGCGACTCCAGGGCCGGACCCACCCGCACCTCGACCAGCTTGTCCAGGCCGGCGCGGGCGAGGTTGCGGACGGCGACCTCGGCGTGCCGCGGGTCGTACTCCAGGGAGACCAGCCGCCCGTCGGCGGGCAGGGCGCGGCCCAGCCAGATGGTGCTGTAGCCGCCGAGCGTGCCGATCTCCAGGATGTGGCGGGCGCCCTGGATCTGGGCGAGGAGCTGGAGGAGCTTGCCCTGATTTCCCGCGACGTTGATGTGCGGAAGCCCGGCGGCGTCGCTTTCTCGCAGGGCGGCCGCCAGGGCTTCGTCGTCCGGTGCGAGGTGGGCGGTGAAGTAGGCGTCGACCTCGTCCCAGACGTGCGACTCGCTCATGCACCTCTACCTTTCGTCAGCATAGTTAGCATCCCTAACTACTGGCGCTGACGAAGATAGTTGGTGCGCGGGTCGCTGTCAGCGGGATTTCACTCGGCGTGTCGACCCGCCACCGAGGGCGCCGAGCCGGGCAGCGGGCGCCCCGCCGACTCCGTCATCCGCCACACGGCGAAACCGCCGATCACGGCCGCCGCCATCATGTAGTACGCGGGCATCATCATGTTCCCGGTCGCGCCGATCAGGGCCGTGACCACCAGCGGGGTCGTGCCGCCGAACAGGGACACCGAGACGTTGAAGCCGATCGACAGCGAGCCGTAGCGGACCTTCGTCGGGAACAGCGCCGGCAGCGCGGAGGGCATCGACGCCGTGAAGCAGACCAGCAGCATGCCGAGGGCGCCCATGCCGAGCGCGACCGCGAGCAGGCTGCCCTCGCGGATCAGCAGCAGGGCCGGGACGGACAGCAGCAGGAAGCCCGCGCAGCCGGTGGCGATCACGGGGCGGCGGCCGACGCGGTCGGTCAGCGCCCCGGCGAACGGCTGGACGATCATCATCACGGCCATCACGCCGAGGACGACCAGCAGGCCGTGCGTCTCGTCGTAGTGGAGCTGGCCGGTCAGGTAGCTCGGCATGTACGACAGCAGCATGTAGTCGGTGACGTTGAAGACCAGCACCAGGCCGACGCAGAGCAGCAGCGCGCGCCACTGGCCGGTGACCATCTCGCGCAGCGGCGTCTTCGGGCGGTTGTTCTCGGCCTTCTCGGCCTCGGCCGCGAACGCCGGGGTCTCCTCCAGGCGCAGCCGCAGGTAGAGGCCGATGATGCCCATCGGGCCCGCGATCAGGAACGGGATGCGCCAGCCCCAGGAGGTCAGGTCGTCGGCGGAGAGCAGGGCGGTCATGATCGTGACCAGGCCCGCGCCGCCGATGTAGCCGGCCAGCGTGCCGAACTCAAGCCAGCTGCCGAGGAAGCCGCGCCGCTTGTCGGGGGCGTACTCGGCGATGAACGTGGAGGCGCCCGCGTACTCGCCGCCGGTGGAGAAGCCCTGCACGAGCCGCGCCACGAGGAGCAGGATCGGCGCGCCGACACCGATCGTCGCGTACGACGGGATCAGACCGATCGCGAAGGTGCCCGCCGCCATCATGATCATGGTGAGGGCGAGGACCTTCTGGCGGCCGACGCGGTCGCCGAGCGGGCCGAAGACCATGCCGCCGAGGGGGCGGACCAGGAAGGCCGCGGCGAAGGCGCCGAACGTGGAGAGCAGCTGGGCGGTGGGGTTGCCCGAGGGGAAGAAGACCTTGCCCAGCGTGACCGCGATGTAGCTGTAGACGCCGAAGTCGAACCACTCCATCGCGTTGCCCAGCGCGGCCGCCTTCACGGCGCGCTTGACGAGCGCGGGGTCGGTGACGGTGGGGTCGGGGGTCTTCGCCTTGCGGGACTTCACGAGGGACGCGGGGGCGACGACTGAGGCAGTCGACAAGACTCGCTCGCCTACCTTTCGACGGGGACAGGGACGCGGTCCCGCGCGGCGGCGCTGTCGTACGGGCCGAAAAAGCGACGATAGGCGAATTTGATCCGCTTACGGGCGGTACGGCGTTGGCTGCATACTGCACGTAAATCGGCGCTGTGCTGGTGCTTCTGCCCCGCAGGAGGCGGTTCACAACCGATCTTCATGTGACCCTTATCGCTTCCTCGCTGCTTCCTCGTCGCTTCCGCGCCGCCTCCGCGAGAGGCCGTCACGCCGCCTGCGCACGGTCGATGCCGCCCGCGCCTCCTTCCCCGAAGCTGCACGATCCCCATAGGGTTCGCAGGAGGAATATCCACATTCGGGACATATGAGATGGACTGGTGCGGGAGGCCGACGAGGCGTGGCGAATGGGGATCACGGCGGCGGACGGCCGGCGGAAGGCTTCGGGGCGACGGCCGCCGGCGGGGCCCGCACACGTCTGCGCGTCGCCCGCGTGGGCCTGTGGCTGATCGCCGCCCTCCTCGCCGCCCGGCAGGTGGCCGTCGTGCTCGCCACCCCGCGCGGTGAGCGGCTGACGGACCTGGAGACCTGGGTCGGGCCGAACGGCGTCCTGCACGTGAACGGCTCGCTGTACGACTCGACCCGCTTCACGGGCACGCCCTTCGGCGGGCTCGTCCTCAAGCCCCTCACCCGTTCGGCCGAACAGGCCCTCGGCTGGGGCTGGACCTTCGGCACGCTGCTGCTCGTCGTCGCCCTCGGCCTGATCGCCGCCCGCGCCCTGCCCCAGCCGGTCAGCCGCCGTACGGCACTGCTGGCCGCGCCCGTCGCCGTCAGCCTGCTGATGCTGTCCCTGCCCGTACGCAGCACCCTCTCGCTCGGCCAGACCAGCATCATCCCGGTCCTGCTCGTCCTGCTCGGCTGCTTCACCGCCCGCGGCCAGCGCACCAGCGGCCTGCTCATCGGCCTCGCGGCGGCGCTCCAGCCGACGCTGCTGCTGTTCACGCCCCTGCTGTGGTGCACCGGCCGCAGGCGCGCCGCGCTCGCCACCGGCGTCACCTTCGCCGTCGGCACCGGGCTCGCCTGGGCGGCGATGCCGCACGACTCCCACCGCTACTGGGTCCACCACATGGCGGGCGTCGGCCTCGGCGGCCCGGCCGACGACCTCGCCAACCAGTCCCTGCACGGCGCCCTGCTCCGGCTCGGCCTGAACGGCCCCCTGGAGATCGCGCTCTTCCTGACGCTCGGCGCCGCCGTCGCCGTCCTGGCCCTGCGCCGGGCCGTGGCCTGCTTCCGCGACGGGCGGATGCTGCTCGCCGTCGCGATCACCGGCTGCGCCGCGATCGTCGTCTCACCCACCGCCTGGCAGCACCAGCTGCTGTGGGTGCTGCTCGCGGTCGTCGGTATCACCGGCACCCGCGCCGGCGACCGCTACGTGTGGCCGGTCGCCGTCGTCCTGGTCATGACGCTGCCCGCGGGCATGCTGCTGCCGGACATGGACACCCTCCGCCCGCTGCGGGACAACGTCGTGCTGCTGGCCGCGCTCGCCGCCGCCACCGCCGTGCCGTTCCTGCCCCGCGGCTCGCCCTTCTACCGGTCGCCGAAACCGGCCGCGTACGCACCCACCGCCGCGACCCGCTTCCGCCACGTACCGCTGGTGCCGTTCCTGCGCCGGGCCCTCACCAGGCCGAACGTCCTCCTGGAACTGCTCCTCCTCCGCGTCACCTACGCCGCCTACTCCCAGGTCCGCCTCGCCGCGGGCGGCGGCAGCAACTCCGCCGGGCGCGCGGAGGCGGAGGAGCACGGATGGCAGGTCTACGACCTCGAGCGCGTCCTGCATCTCGACATCGAGCGCTGGGTCAACCACACCGTCGTCGGGATCGGATGGCTGCGGGACGTCCTCGACCAGTACTACACGTCGTTCCACTTCGTGGTCCCGCTGGCCGTGCTCGCGGTCCTCTACTGGCGCCGCCCCGGCGACTACCGCTGGGCCCGCTCCGCGCTGGGCTTCGCCACGCTGCTCGCCCTGGTCGGCTTCTGGCTCTACCCCCTGGCCCCACCCCGTCTGATGCCGACGCTCGGCTTCATCGACACCGTGCACGGCGTCCAGGACTTCTCCCAGCCGGACTACGGCACGCTCACGGCCCTCACCAACCAGTACGCGGCCATGCCGTCCCTGCACTTCGGCTGGTCCCTGTGGTGCGGCGTCGTGATCGCGGTCCTGGCCTCACGGTGGTGGGTGAAGGCGCTGGGCGTGCTGCATCCGCTGCTCACCCTCGCCTCGATCGTGGCGACGGCGAACCACTGGGTGCTGGACGCGGCCGGGGGAGCGGTGGTGATCGCTGCGGGCTTCGGCCTCACGTACGTCCTCCAGGGGGCGCGGGCGCGGGCGGTGGCGGCGGCCGACCGCGAACACACACCCACCCGGAAACCCGTACACGGCTGACAGGACCCCGAGGCCCACGCCGCCTGGCTCCACCCCCCTGGCGCGGCCATCCCCGAGATGCAACCCGGGTGAGGGCCGCGCACGATGAGAAAGGGGCACCCTCTGTGGAGGTGATCGGGATGCGACGTGTGCTCACCGCCGTAGCGGCGCTGGCCGTGCCAATCTCCCTTGTGGGAGCACCGGCTGTAGCGGCATCACCTGGAACCTCTGCGACCGCCGTGGTGAAACCCGCCCAGGCCGCAGACAAGTTGAACCGCCCAACAGCCCTGGTGGCCCAGGGGCCCGACGACATATGTGATTTCACCATCAACCGACCGAACCTCCGTCTGGGGTCGTCCGGGGCGGTGGTCCAGCAGGCCCAGTGCTACCTGAACCAGGCGATCGACGCCGGTCTGGACGTGGACGGGGACTTCGGTCGACTGACGCAATCCGCGACGAGGGCCTTCCAGCAGTGTGCCGGCATCGTCGTGGACGGTCGTATCGGAGCCCAGACCTGGTCGTTCCTTTCCTTCTGGGCCAACGCGCCGGACGCTCCCTTCTGTTAGTGGGCGGACTCGCCTCCGCACTCGAACCACACGGTCTTCCCGCCCCCGGACCACAGCGACACGCCCCACTTGTCGGCCATCGCGTCCAGCAGGAGCAGACCCCGGCCGTTCACGGCTTCCGTGTCCAACGTGTCTGGCAGGCGCGGCAGTTCATCGCTGGCGTCCGTGACCTCCACCCGTACGCCGGTGCGCTGCCGCAGCAACAGCAGCGCGCAGCGGCGGTCCGGGACGTGCCGTACGACGTTGGCGAGCAGCTCGGTCACGCCCAGTTCGACGGCGTCCGACAGCTCGGGCATGTCCCACTCGCCGAGGAACGAGCGGACGATGCGGCGGATGTGCCGGGGGCGTGCGAGCCGACGGTGAGGCGCATCGCGTACTGGGCGGGAATGTATTCGTTCACGGGACGAGGCTGACGTGCGCTGACTACCCTCGGCTACGGAACGGATACAACCGGTTCCGTTGTGGACCGAGTTGCGTGAGAGGGGCTTTCGCCGTGACCCACATCAACGCCCTTGACCCGGGTGCGTCGCCGCTCGACTACTACGGCTTCGAGCTGCGGCGGCACAGGGAGGCCGCCGGGCTGACGCAGCGCCAGTTGGGGGACATCCTCAACTACACCGGCTCCTTGGTGGGCCAGATCGAGACGGCTCGGAAGCTTCCGACGCCGGAGTTCAGCGAACGGGCGGATGCGGCGCTGGGGACGGACGGTATGTTCTCCCGGCTCGTCGAGTTGGTGCTGCGGAGTCGGCTTCCGGCGTGGTTTCAACGGGTTGCGGAGTTGGAGGCGCGGGCGACGGAGATCAGTACGTTCCAGATGGGCATGTTGCACGGCTTGCTCCAGGCTGGCACGTACGCGCGAGACACGCTCGGCGCGCTGGACCGGACCGACCTCGACGACCGGACTGCTGTTCGTCTGGCTCGTCAGCGCATCTTCGAGAAGGAGGAGCCGCCGGTCTTCTGGATGGTGCTGAGTGAGGCCGCGTTGTACCAGGAGATCGGCGGTCCCGAGACCATGCGCGGTCAACTGGAGCACCTGTTGGCCTTCGACAGCAACCCTCGAATCAATGTCCAGGTCTTGCCGTTTTCGGCCGGAGCGCATGCGGGGCTTACAGGCTCATTCACCCTCTTCCACTTCGCGAGCGACCCGGCCATCGTCTACACCGAGGGCTATGGCAGCGGGCACCCCACCGCGAATCCGGACACCGTTAAGGACTGCTCGCTCCGTTACGATCATCTACAGGCCGCCGCGCTCTCCCTCAGGGACTCGGCGAAGTTGATCCGGCGAGTGATGGAGGAACGCTATGGCGAGCATCGCGATTCCGGCGGAGACTCAGTGGCGTAAGTCCAGCTACAGCAGCGATCAAGGCGGCGAATGCGTCGAATGCGCGGCGATCGGCATGCTGGCCTGGCGCAAGTCCGCGCACAGCGGTGACCAGGGCGGCGATTGCGTTGAGATCGCCGAAACCCCGCACACCACCGTCGCAATACGCGACTCCAAGACCCCGGCGGGACCGATCATCACCCTCGATCCCGCCGCCTTCACCACCTTCGTCAACTGGACGTCTACAACCGCTGAATGATCGTGCCGGTGGCCAAGCCGCCCCCCGCGCACATGGTGATCAGCGCGAACTCCTTGTCCGCGCGCTCCAGTTCATGCAGGGCCGTCGTGATGAGCCGGGCCCCGGTCGCTCCCACCGGGTGCCCGAGCGCGATCGCGCCGCCGTTGACGTTCACCTTCGACAGGTCCTGGTCGAAGACCCGCGCCCAGCTCAGCACCACCGACGCGAACGCCTCGTTGATCTCCACGAGGTCGATGTCCCGCAACGACATCCCGGCCTTGCCCAGCACCGCCTTGGTCGCGTCGATCGGGCCGTCGAGGTGGAAGTGGGGGTCGGAACCCACGAGGGCCTGGGCCACGATCCGGGCGCGAGGGCGGAGCTTCAGCGCCCGGGTCATCCGTTTCGACGCCCACATCACCGCCGCCGCCCCGTCGGAGATCTGCGACGAGTTCCCGGCCGTGTGCACCGCCGTCGGCATGATCGGCTTCAGTGCGGCCAGCGCCTCCGCCGTCGTGTCGCGCAGGCCCTCGTCCTTGTCGACCAGGCGCCACATGCCCTGCCCGGCGTGCTGCTCCTCCTCGGTCGTGGGGACCTGGACCGCGAACGTCTCTCGTTTGAAGCGCTCCTCCGCCCAGGCGTGGGCGGCCCGTTCCTGCGAGGCGAGGCCCAGCGCGTCGACGTCCTCGCGGGTCAGGCCCCGGTGGCGGGCGATGCGCTCGGCCGCCTCGAACTGGTTGGGCAGGTCCACGTTCCACTCGTCGGGGAACGGCTTGCCCGGCCCGTGCTTCGAGCCCGACCCCAGCGGCACCCGCGACATCGACTCCACCCCGCAGGAGATGCCGACGTCGATCACCCCGGCCGCGACCATGTTGGCCACCATGTGCGAGGCCTGCTGGGAGGACCCGCACTGCGCGTCGACGGTCGTCGCGGCGGTCTCGTAGGGGAGCCCCATGGTCAGCCAGGCGGTGCGCGCGGGGTTCATGGACTGCTCGCCGGCGTGGGTGACCGTACCGCCGACGATCTGCTCGACGCAGTCGGCGGGGATGCCGGTGCGGCCGAGGAGTTCGCGGTAGGTCTCGCCGAGGAGGTAGGCGGGGTGCAGATTGGCGAGCGCGCCGCCGCGCTTGCCGATGGGGGTGCGTACGGCTTCGACGATCACGGGTTCGGCAGCCATGGGTGCGGGTCCTCTCCGGGAGGCTCAGCGGAACTAGTACGCGTTCTAGTTCTGTGAGTAGTGTGCTGAGGCCCGCTCGGTGACCGCAATAGTCATGCGGGCAATTGGCGGGCCCGTGCCTCTTGCTACTTGTAGAACCCGTTACTACCGTCACCGCAACTCCGCACAGCTGATGGGCCGTCAGACCTCAGAGTCGGTACGAGTGGTGGGAGCCGCCCATGCCCTGTCCCGCGCTGCCCGACGGGTTCGACTTCACCGACCCCGACCTGCTGCATCAACGCGTGCCCCTGCCGGAGTTCGCGGAGCTGCGCCGGGCCGAACCGGTCTGCTGGGTGGCGCAGCCGACCGGTCTCGCCGGCTTCCAGGACGACGGCTACTGGGCGGTCACCCGGCACGCCGACGTCAAGTACGTCTCCACGCACCCGGAGCTGTTCTCGTCGTCCCTCAACACGGCGATCATCCGCTTCAACGAGCACATCGAACGCGACGCCATCGACGCGCAGCGGCTGATCCTGCTGAACATGGACCCGCCGGAGCACACCCGGGTCCGGCAGATCGTGCAGCGCGGGTTCACGCCCCGGTCGATCCGGGCGCTGGAGGACCGGCTGCGGGCCCGGGCCCACGCCATCGTCGCCTCCGCCCGCGCGCACACCGGGCCGTTCGACTTCGTCACCCAGGTCGCCTGCGAACTGCCCCTCCAGGCGATCGCCGAGCTGATGGGCGTCCCGCAGGAGGACCGGGACAAGATCTTCGACTGGTCCAACAAGATGATCGCGTACGACGATCCCGAGTACGCCATCACCGAGGAGGTCGGCGCGGAGTCGGCCACGGAGATCATCGCCTACGCGATGAACATGGCCGCCGACCGCAAGCAGTGTCCGGCCCACGACATCGTCACGCAGCTCGTCGCGGCGGAGGACGAGGGCAACCTCAGCTCCGACGAGTTCGGCTTCTTCGTGCTGATGCTGGCCGTCGCGGGCAACGAGACCACCCGCAACGCCATCACCCACGGCATGCACGCCTTCCTCACCCACCCGGAACAGTGGGAGCTGTACAAGAGCGACCGCCCGGAGACGGCGGCGGAGGAGATCGTGCGCTGGGCCACCCCGGTCGCCGCCTTCCAGCGCACGGCCACCCAGGACACCGAACTGAGCGGCAAGCGCATCCGCGAGGGTGACCGGCTGGGGCTGTTCTACGCCTCCGCCAACCACGACCCCGAGGTCTTCGACGACCCGGACAGCTTCGACGTCACCCGCGACCCCAACCCGCACCTCGGGTTCGGCGGCGGCGGTCCGCACTACTGCCTGGGCAAGTCCCTCGCCGTGCTGGAGATCAACCTCATCTTCAACGCGATCGCCGACGCCATGCCCGGGCTGAGGCTGGTCGGGGATCCGCGCCGGCTGCGGTCCGCCTGGATCAACGGGGTGAAGGAGCTTCCGGTGAGCACGGGCTGAAGCCCTCCCGGCGGGAACCGGGCATGGCGAAGGCGACGGCCCCGGGGATCAGGGGGCCGCCGCCTTCGGTCTGTGGGGTGGAGCCTGCGTCCGCGGCCGGCTCAGTAGGAGCCGTTGGCCTGCCAGAAGTCCCAGGCGCCACAGGCGCTGCCGTAGCGGTCCTTCATGTAGTCCAGGCCCCACTCGATCTGCGTGGCCGCGTTGGTCTTCCAGTCGGAGCCCGCCGAGGCCATCTTGTCGCCCGGCAGGGCCTGGACCAGGCCGTAGGCGCCGCTGGAGCTGTTCTTCGCGTTGACGTTCCAGTCGCTCTCGTGCTCGACGATCTTGGAGAAGCACTCGTACTGCGCGTCGTCGCCGATCATCTTCTTCGCGACCGCCTGCGCCGAGGAGGTCTGCGCCGAGGGGGCCTGCGCCGGGGCGGCCTGCGCGGGTCCGGCGGCGATCACGGTGCCGCAGGCGGCCGCGGCCAGGGCGGCGCCGGCGAGGGCCTTCTGCGGGGTGGCGACACGGCGGAGGACGGAAGCGGCGGGCACGGGCGACCTTTCGTAGGGGGCAGCAGCCGTCCACGGAAACAGCCACACCGGATGCGCGCAATGACCCCTTTTACTAGGTATGGCCGCATGTGCGGGGTGGGCCGACGGCGATGACCGGGGGCTTGTCCCTACGGCCCCGCTTCGTACGTGACCCGGGTCATGTGGGCAGCCTCACTTCTCGGCGGCGTCGAACGTGACCGGCGTCTCGAAGGCCGCCCGGCGCGTGGCCCGGCGCAGCGCCCTGAGCACCGCCGGACCGAGGGTGAGCGTCAGGACGACCGTGACGACGGCCCGGCCCAGGTCCCAGCCCAGCGACGTGGCCAGGCAGTACGCGACGAAACGGGCCAGGTTCGCGGCGACCGGCGCCTGCGGGTCGAAGGCCACGTTCGAGGCGAGGGCGCTCATGAAGGGCCAGCCCGCCATGTTCATCACCGTGCCGTAGGCGAACGCGGCGAGGAAGCCGTAGCCGGCGAGCATCACGAGCTCGGCCCGGCCGCGCAGCCGGTCCGGGCCGGGCAGCAGTCCCGCGCCCATCGCGAACCAGCCCATAGCCAGCATCTGGAACGGCAGCCACGGCCCGACCCCGCCCGTGAGCAGCGCGGACGCGAACATCGTCACCGAGCCGAGGACGAACCCGAAGCCCGGGCCGAGCACCCGGCCGCTCAGCACCATCAGGAAGAACATCGGCTCGATACCGGCGGTACCGGCGCCGATCGGCCGCAGGGCCGCTCCCGTGGCGGCCAGCACGCCGAGCATCGCGACCGCCTTCGGGCCGAGACCGGACTCCGAGATCGCCGCGGCCACGACCGCCACGAGCAGCACCAGCACGCCCGCGAAGAGCCAGGGCGCGTCCTGCGCGTGCGCGCCGATCCGCGAGGTGGGCGGGGCGAGGAAGGGCCAGCCGAAGCCGGCCACGCCCACCGCGCTGACCAGGGCCAGCGCGGCGACGGAGCGGGGGCCGAGCCGGACGGCCCGGGCCTGCCGCTGCGCGGGCGGGCGGGTGGTCGTCTGGAGACTCATCGGCCGGTCTCCTCCTGTGCCGCGCGGACCTGGGCGACCGTGAGCCAGTGCTGGGGCGCCAGGATCTTGGTGACCTGCGGGGCGAAGGACGGCGAGGAGACGACGACGTCGGCCGTCGGGCCGTCCGCGATCACCTCACCCTCGGCCAGCAGCACCACCCGGTGGGCGAGCTCGGCCGCGAGCTCCACGTCGTGCGTGGCCAGGACGATGGCGTGGCCCTCGGCGGCCAGCGCCCGCAGCACCGTGACCAGGCGGGCCTTCGCCGCGTAGTCCAGGCCCCGGGTCGGCTCGTCCAGCAGGAGCAGCGGGGGCCGGGCGGTCAGTACGACGGCCAGGGCGAGCGCGAGCCGCTGCCCTTCCGAGAGGTCGCGGGGGTGGGTGTCGTCGGTGACGCCGGGCAGCAGCTCGGTGACCAGGGCACGGCAGGTGCCGGGGTCGGTGCCGGCGTCCTGGTCGGCCGCCGCGCACTCGGCGGCGACGGTGTCGGCGTAGAGCAGGTCGCGGGGTTCCTGGGGGACGAGGCCGACCTTGCGGACGAGGTCCTTCGGGGCGGTGCGGTGGGGGGTGGCTTCGCCGACTCGGACGGTTCCGGAGCTGGGCTTGACCAGACCTACGAGGGAGTTGAGCAGGGTGGATTTTCCGGCGCCGTTGCGACCCATGAGGGCGATCGTCTCGCCCGGGGTGATGGTGAGGGTGATGTCGTGCAGGGCTTGGATGCGGGCGCGGGTGACCGAGAGGGCTCGTGCTTCGCCTGAGGGGGTGGGGGGTGCCGAGTGGTGGCGGGTGCGGGTTGTCCGTGGCTGATCGCGCAGTTCCCCGCGCCCCTGAAGGGCGCTGCCCTCGCTTGCCTCAAGTCGTTGGCGTAGATCGCCCGCCCTGCGGCGGGCGTCGCGGACCGTCAAGGGCAACGGGGACCAGCCCGCCAGGCGGCCCAGGGCCACCACCGGGGGGTACACCGGGGACACGGCCATCACCTCGGCCGGGTCGCCCAGGATCGGGGGCGCGCCCGGGGACGGAAGCAGGACGACCTGGTCGGCGTACTGGATGACGCGTTCCAGGCGGTGTTCGGCCATGAGGACGGTCGTGCCGAGGTCGTGGACGAGCCGCTGGAGGACCGCCAGCACCTCCTCGGCGGCCGCCGGGTCGAGCGCGGAGGTCGGCTCGTCCAGGACGAGGACGCTCGGGTGCGGGGTGAGGACCGACCCGATCGCGACGCGCTGCTGCTGGCCGCCGGAGAGCGTGGCGATCGGCCGGTCGCGCAGGCCGGCCAGACCGAGCAGGTCCAGCGTCTCCTCGACGCGGCGGCGCATCACGTCCGGGGCGAGGCCCAGCGACTCCATGCCGTAGGCCAGTTCGTCCTCGACGGTGTCGGTGACGAAATGGGACAGCGGGTCCTGGCCGACCGTGCCCACCACGTCGGCCAGCTCGCGCGGCTTGTGGGTGCGGGTGTCGCGGCCGGCCACCGTGACCCGGCCGCGCAGGGTGCCGCCGGTGAAGTGCGGGACGAGCCCGCTGACCGCGCCCAGGACCGTGGACTTGCCGACGCCGGACGGGCCGGCCAGCAGGACGAGTTCGCCTTCCGGGACCTCGAAGTCGATGCCCCGGACGGTGGGTTCGGGAGCCCCGTCGTACGTCACGGAGACATCCTCGAAGCGGATCACGACGGCTCCTTGGGATCGGGGGCGACGAACGCGGGCAGCAGGCCGAGCAGGACGGCCGCGGCCGGCCAGAGGGGGAGGGTCGGGGCGACCAGGGGGACCACACCCGGGTGCAGGGCCGCGGGGTCACGGGCCGCGGCGAGGGCGAGCAGGGCCGCGACCGCGACGCCGGAGGCGACGACCAGCCAGGCGCGCACGTCCCAGCGGTCCGGGCGGTAGCGGGTGCGCGGCGAGCGGCGTCCGCCGAGTCTGAGACCCGCGAGGGCGGCGGCGAGACCCGCGAGGAGCAGGGGGAAGCCGTAGGCCGCGCCTTCGGCGGTGAGCAGGCCGTACGTTCCCGCGCAGACGCCGAGCAGACCGCCGAGGGTGAGGGCGGCGGTGGTACGCCGTACGGCGGGCGGGACCTGGGCGGTACGGCCGTAGCCGCGGGCGTCCATCGCGGCGGCGAGGGAGACCGAGCGCTCCAGCGCGCCCTCCAGGACCGGGAGGCCCACGTGCAGCAGGCCCCTCAGGCCCTTGTCCGGGCGGCCGCGCAGACGGCGGGCGGCGCGCAGGCGCTGGACGTCGGCGATGAGGTTCGGGGCGAAGGTGAGGGCGACGACGACCGCGACACCCATCTCGTACAGGGCGCCCGGGAGGGACTTGAGGAGGCGGGAGGGGTTGGCGAGGGCGTTCGCGGCGCCGACGCAGATGAGGAGGGTGGCCAGTCGCAGACCGTCGTACAGGGCGAAGGTGAGGGCCTCCGCGGTCACCTCGCCACCGAGACGGATGCCCTGGGCCCAGGCGGGGAGGGGGAGTTCGGGGAGGGTGAGGAGGGTCTGCGTGCCCGGGATGGGGGAGCCGAGGACGATCGCGAAGAGCAGGCGGATGAGGATCACGGCGAGGGCGAGCTTGACGAAGGCGCCGTAGGAGCGGGACCAGGGGGTGTCGGGGCGGCGGGTGGCCACGACGTAGGCGGAGACCGTGATGAGGAGGGCGAGGAGCAGGGGGTTGGTGGTGCGGGTGGCCGCCGTGCCGAGGGCCAGCGCCCAGAGCCACCAGGCTCCGGGGTGCAGTTGTGCCCGACGCCGGCGCTCGGGCCGGGTCGGGTGCGCGGCCCGGCGCTGCGGGGCGCCGCCCGCGCCCGCCCGTGCTGCCGCCCCATCGGCACGACCGCCCGGGGGCCGGGCGGGACGGCTACCCACGCCGCCGTACCTGCCAGATCGCCGCCCCGCCCAGGAGCACCACCACGGCGATGCCCGCGACCAGGCCCAGGGACGGGCCGTCGTCGTCGGACGGGGTCTTCTGCTCCGCCGTGGGCTTCCGCTGCCCCGGCGTCTGCTTCTGCGAGACCTGGTCGCCGCAGCCCTTCTCCGGATAGCCCGCGATCGCGCACAGCAGGGCGTTGGTGTCGTAGCGCAGCGGCTTGGCCACCGCCGCCAGGGCCTCGGCCGTCGTCGCGTCGGGGGAGACCCGGGCGCAGGCCGTGCGGGCGGCGGGCGGGGTTTCGCCCTCGGGGGCGTCCGACGGGGTGCCGAAGTCGATGACCAGGGCCACCCGCTTGCGGCCGTCCTGCGCGGGCGTCTTCGCGCAGATCGCCGCGAAGTCGGCCTTGCCGCGCGGCCGGGACGCGTTCGCGGAGTCCTCGCTCACCGCGAAGCGGAAGCCCTGGACGTCGCCGTCCGAGGGGCGGGCCAGGGACGGGCCCTGGGTGGCGTAGACCCACTGGCCGCCGTCGCGCTCCCAGAACGACCAGTACCGGTAACCGGCGGCCTGGGCCTGGCCCGCGCCCGCGCACAGCAGGAGCGAGGCCAGGAGGAGCAGAAGGGCCCGGCGGATCACGGCTGCTGCTTCTTCTTGCGGCCGGTGAACAGGAAGCCGATGCCGATGCCCGCGACGAGGCAGACGCCGACGTACCACCAGACGCCGAAGAAGTCCGAGCCGGAGTCCTCCTTCTCGTCCGCGGCCTTGGTCTTCTCCGCCGTCTGCGGGGCCGGGCCCGTCGCGCCCAGCTGCTTCACGAGGTCCGCGCCGCCGAAGTCGCGCGGGTTCGTGCCCGTCGCGTGGGCGGCGAAGATCAGCTGGGCGTAGGCGGCCGGACCGCTCTGCGCGGCCCAGGCGGCGGAGTTCTTCTCCAGCCACCGCACGGACTTCTCCGCCTGCGCGGTGGCGCCCTGCGCGGCGAGCGCGACGACCGCGTCGGCGGTGTTGCCGTAGTCGGGCTGGGGCTCGGCACCGGCCAGCGCGGACATCAGGTGCCCGTCGTCCTTGGCCAGGGCGGCGGTGAGGTAGCCCGCGCCGTTCGCCGCCGCCTGCTCCGGCGTCCCGGCCTTCTCGCAGGTCGCGTCGGACTTCTTGCCGGGCTCGACGACCATGCCCTTGCCCAGGGAGGCGAGCACACCGGCCGCGGTGGCGTCCGCGTTGGCGGCGAGCTCGCCCTTCTTGTCCGGCTGGAACGCGAAGGCGCCGTCGCTTTCCCCGCCGCAGGGCAGGGCGAGCTTCAGCAGCGCGTCGTAGGGGGACTTGCCGTCCTTCTCCACCTGGTCCGGCTTCTCGCCCGCGGCGGCGAGCGCGCCCACGACGACCGAGGTCGAGTTGGTGTCGCTGGCACCGCCGGGCGAGTAGCCCCAGCCGCCGTCCTTGTTCTGCACGGACTTCAGCCAGCCGACGGCCTTGCCGGTGACGTCGTCGTGCCCGCCGAGCGCGGTGAGGGCCTGCACGGCTGCGGACGTGGCGTTGGTGTCCAGCATGGTCTTGGCGTCGCACGCGGCGGTGGGGTCGGGGCGGTACGCCGCGAAGGAGCCGTTCTCGCACTGCTGCCGCGCCAGCCACCGCACGGACTTCGCCGCCGGCTTCACACCCACGGTGTCCTGCGCGAGCAGCGCGAGCGACTGGCGCCAGACACCGTCGTACTTCGGGTCCGTGCCGCCGTACAGGGCGGACGGGAACGCCTGGGAGGGCGACGGGGACGGGTCGGCGGCGGCCGGGGTGGCGGCGCCGATCACGGCGACGGCGGCCAGGACCGCGGCGCTGCGGCGGACGTTCATGATCGGCGGGTGCCTCTCCCTGTGGGGGAGCCGGGCAGCACGGGGCACCCCCCCGGCGGCTCGGCTCCGTATACCTCGACGGTGCCGTGCACCGGCGGACTGCCGGGCACGTGAGCCGGTCACGAACCGTACGAAGCGATCCGGCTCACCGCCGCGGCGGACGGTTCACGGTTGCGGGTCAGCGCCGGAATTGCACCGGCTTCCCCCCGTACGGTGTGATGACGACCCGCTCACTGTACCCGCACGTAGGAAACGGGCCGAGGGGGGCGGAGTGGGGGGGCTCGGGCCCTGGCTCATGGGAAGCTCCTGAAGTGTTCGATTTCGGGATCGACAACTACCGGCCGCGTTGGCTGAACGGCCGCTTCGCGGTCGAGGCGGCGCATGGTCGGCGATTGCGTGCTCTCATCGGCCGCCCGATGACCCGCGTCCGGCTTGTCCGGGACGTCCAGGACGACGAGTGGTTCTCCGACTGCCCCGTCCTGTTCGACTTCACCGGAGAGCAGGTCGAGATCAACCACCAGAAGTTCGACGACCTCTCGATCACCTGGAACACGGTCGACCCTCACCAGCCGGTCCGATGGGCCGACTTTGATCTCCAGTGGCGTCACGACAGGCGCCCCGAGCTGCACGCTCTTCAGGACCAGGTCCTTGAGGACGTACAGCTCCTCGAGTGGACGGGCGACGACATGGCCCAGGGAGCAGTCGCCGTCAGCTTCTGCTTCCCCCGCGGCCGGCTGACCATCGCCAACGCCCTCGACGAGAACGAACTGACCCTTGGGCCACCCGGTGTGCACTACCGGCGTCACTCACTGCGCTGAAGCGCGGTGATGCCGTGACGCCGCCCGAAGTCGAACTCCTCGATGCCGCCGCCGAGTTGATCCTCTTCCGGGCGCAGACCGGCTAACGTGGGGCTCCCCGACCACACACGCAGGAGCGTCCATGACCGAGCAGGTGGAGAACGCCGAGCAGGAGCCGTTCCCCAAGATCGACACCTCGGTGCCGCACTCGGCCCGGATCTGGAACTACTGGCTGGGCGGGAAGGACAACTACGAGGTCGACCGGGTGGCCGGTGACGCGTTCCGTGAGGTCTTCCCCGGGATCGAGACCGGTGCCCGCGCCGCCCGCTACTTCCTCGCCCGCGCTGTGCGCCACCTCGCCGCCGAAGAGGGCATCCGCCAGTTCCTGGACATCGGCACCGGCCTGCCCAACGTGGACAACACCCACCAGATCGCCCAGCGGGTGGCCCCGGAGAGCCGGATCGTCTACGTCGACAACGACCCGCTGGTGCTGGCCCACGCCCGCGCCCTGCTCACCAGCACGCCGGAAGGCGTCACCAACTACGTCGACGCCGACCTGCGCGACCCCGGCGCCATCGTCCGGGAGGCCGGGAAGACGCTCGACTTCGACCAGCCCGTCGCCCTCATGCTGATGGGCATCCTGGGCCACATCGAGGACCACGACGAGGCCCGCTCGATCGTGCGCCGGCTGGTGGACGCCCTGCCCCCCGGCAGCTACCTCGTGCAGTACGACTCCACCGACACCAGCGAGGAGTACGTCCGGGCCATCCAGCACTACAACGACGGCGGCTCGATCCCGTACATCCTGCGCAGCCCCGAGCAGATCGCGCGCTACTTCGACGGCCTGGAACTGCTCGACCCGGGCGTGGCGTCCTGCTCGCGCTGGCGTCCCGACGCGGCGGCCCTGGGCCTGCCCGCGGAAGTGCACCAGTACGGCGGCGTCGCCCTCAAGCGCTGACCCTCAGGTCTCCTGAAGGACGCGGTGCAGGATGGTCGGAGTCTCGTCCGGCGACTCGGCTTCGACCACCAGCCGGTTCATGGCGTCCCAGTAGCACTCGATCTCGGCCGGCCGGTCGGGGTAGAGGGCGCCGGTGAGCTGCTCCAGATAGACCACGTCGGGCAACTGCCCGCCGGGCAGCCGCAGAATGGTGACCGGTCCGCCCTCCGCGGCGTGAGCACCGGCGGCGAACGGCAGGATCTGCACCGTCACATGCGGAAGCCGGCAGATCTCGATGAGATGCCTGAGCTGGTCCCGCATGACACGGATGCCGCCCACCGGGCGGCGCAGCGCCGCCTCGTCGATCACCGCCCACAGCCGGGTCGCCGGCTGCCGGTGCAGGATCCGCTGGCGGGCCGTCCGCAGGGCGACCCGGCGGTCGATCTCCGCCGCACCGGCGTCCGGATGCACGAGCCGCAGGGCGGCCCGGGCGTAGTCGGCGGTCTGCAACAGGCCGGGGACGCGCTGTACCCGGAAGCAGCGGATGAGGCTCGCCGCCTGCTCGGCCCCGAGATAGGTCTGCGTCCAGGCCGGCACGACATCGCTGTACGACCGCCACCAGGCAGGGGTGTTGGCCTGCTCGGCGAGCGCCAGCAGGGTGGCGCGCTCGGCCTCGTCCGTGAGGCCGTAGAGGGTGAGCAGATCGGCGACGTCACGCAGTTTGAAGCCGTGGCGGCCGGCTTCCATCCGGCTGATCTTGGAGGAGGAGGCGCGGATGACGTGCCCCGCGTCCGCCCGGCCGATGCCCCGTTCCTCCCGCAGCGCGCGCAGCCGGGCACCGAGGGCCAGGCGCGGCACCATGGGCCCGGCGCACCCGCCGTCCAGGGCCCCGCTGCCGGTCGTCGTGCGTGCGGCCTCTTCGGTGCCCATGGGCATCTCTCCCGGTGCGAGCGTTGCTTCCGACCATCCTAGGGGCGCTTCGCAGCGTCAAGAGCCCTATGACGCGGGCACGTTCACTCGCGGTGTTGGACCTCCGAAGGGCAGGTGAAGGGTCCGCGAGGCGAGCAGCCAGGCCCCGCCGGCCCGGTGGAACGTGTCCTCGTAGTGCCCGATCTGGACCGGCGGCCCGGCCGGGACGACGCCGCCCTCGTAGCCGTCGACGCGGTAGGTCGTGAAGCAGGAGATCGCCTCGGCCGTGTCCGGCGAGGTCACCGTGACCAGGACGTTGGACATCATGCGGCGGGAGAGCCGGTCGGCCGGACGGGAGCCGAAGTACGTGCGCAACGCGTCGCGGCCCTCGACCAGCCGCCCGTCGTGCGGCCACCGCCAGACGCCGTCCTCCGTGAACAACTCGGCGACGGAGGAGGGCTCGCCGAGGTCGAGCCGGTGGACGAAGTCGAGGATCAGGCGCTCGCAGGCGCGTTCGGTGAGCAGACGTTCCATGGGGTCCATGGGAGTTTCGTAGCAGCCCGGCGGGCCGCCCGGCGACGCGGTTTCACCTCACGTCGCACCTTGCCTGCGCCGCGTTCACACCGCCACGTACGTCACCGGCTCGCTCCCCGGTACCGCCTCCGCCCGGCCCAGCTTCACCAGTCGCCGCAGATGCGCCTCGGCCTCCGAGACGGCGATGGTGCGGGAGCCGTACGGGATCTCGGACCAGGGGCGGTTCCACTCCATGCGCTCGGCGAGCTGCCAGGGGGTGAGGGGCCCGGCGAGCAGGGCCAGCAGGTCGGTCAGGCGGGACTCGTGGTGGGTGAGCAACTCCCTTACACGGGCCGCGGCGTCGGAGAACGGGTGCTGGTGGGCCGGGAGGACCTCGGCGGGGGCCAGTCGGCCGACGCGTTCGAGGGAGTCGAGGTAGTCGCCCAGGGGATCGGTGACCGTGGTGTCCTCGGGATCCTCGTAGAGGCCGATGTGCGGGGTGATCTCGGGCAGCAGGTGGTCACCGGAGAACAGGCGTCCCCGGCCCGGGAGTCGGGCCGGATGGTCCTCCTCCAGGTGGAGGCAGACATGGCCCGGAGTGTGCCCCGGGGTCCAGATCGCGCGCAGCCGGCGGCCGGGCAGCGCCAGGAGCTCGCCGGGGACGATGTCGCGGTCGGGCAGGGCGGGGGAGAGGCCGGGCAGCGTGCGGCTGCGGGGCTGCCGCAGGGGCGCGATGTGCTCCTCGGGGGCGCCGGCGGCGGTGAGCTTGGCCGCCATGTACGTGAACCAGCGCTCGGGACGGGCCTCGCGGGTCCGCCGTACGACCGCGGTGTCCGCCGCGTGCATCGCGATCCACGCGCCCGAGGCCTGACGGACCCGGCCGGAAAGCCCGTGGTGGTCGGGGTGGTGGTGGGTGATGACCACGCCGTGGATCTCGGCCGCCGAGGTGCCGCAGGCCGTGAGGCCCTGCGCGAGGGTGTCCCAGGACTCCGGGTCGTCCCAGCCGGTGTCGATCAGCACCGGGCCGCGGTCGGTGTCGACGACGTACACCAGCGTGTGGCCGAGCGGGTTGTCCGGGATCGGGACCCGGAGGGAGAGGACGCCTCCGCCGTGGTCGGTCACCTGTGTCATGGGCTCCCCTGTCGCCGACTCCCCGTCACTATAACTAGAACGGGTTCCAATGGGAGTCTCCCCGTGGTGCGCGGTCCGTGGACTCCTCGGGGCGGGGCTGGTATCAGTGGGCGTATCTGATGAACCGTCAGAGAACGCTCCCGGGGAGGCAGTCGGCCATGACCGAGCTCGTGGAACACGGACAGCTGTTCATCGGCGGGGAGTTGACCGACCCCCTGGGCCAGGACGTCATCGAGGTGATCTCGCCGCACACCGAGGAGGTCATCGGACGCGTCCCGCACGCCTCGACGGCGGATGTGGACCGGGCCGTGGCGGCGGCACGGCGGGCGTTCGACGAGGGGCCCTGGCCGCGCATGAGCCTCGACGAGCGGATCGAGGTCGTGGGCCGGATCAAGGACGCCATCACCGTCCGGCACGACGAGATCGCCCGCGTGATCTCCGCCCAGAACGGCTCGCCGTACTCCTGGAGCGTCCTCGCCCAGGCCCTCGGCGCGGTGATGGTCTGGGACTCGGCGATCGCGGTCGCCCGGAACTTCACCCACGAGGAGCGGCGCGACGGCGTCCTGGGCAGGATCCTGGTGCGGCGCGAGCCCGTCGGGGTCGTGGCCGCCGTGGTCCCCTGGAACGTCCCGCAGTTCGTCGCCGCCGCCAAGCTCGCCCCCGCGCTGCTCAGCGGCTGCACGGCCGTCCTCAAGCCCTCGCCCGAGTCCCCGCTCGACGCGTATCTGCTCGGCGAGATCGCCCGCGAGGCCGGGCTGCCGGAGGGCGTGCTGTCGATCCTGCCCGCCGACCGGGACGTCAGCGAGTACCTGGTCGGGCACCCCGGCATCGACAAGGTCTCCTTCACCGGGTCGGTCGCGGCAGGCAAGCGCGTGATGGAGGTGGCCGCCCGCAACCTCACTCGCGTGACCCTCGAACTCGGCGGCAAGTCCGCGGCCGTCGTCCTGCCCGACGCGGACCTCGAGACGGCCGTCGCGGGCATCGCCCCCGCCGCCTGGATGAACAACGGCCAGGCCTGCGTCGCCCAGACCCGCATCCTCCTGCCGCGCTCCCGCTACGACGAGTTCGCCCACGCCCTCGCCGCCGCCGCGGGCGCCCTGACGGTCGGCGACCCGCTGGACCCGGCCACCCAGGTCGGCCCGCTGGTCGCCCGTCGGCAGCAGCAGCGCAACCTCGACTACATCCGCATCGGGCAGGAGGAGGGCGCCAAGATCCTCACCGGCGGCGGACGCCCGGCCGGCCTCGACCACGGCTGGTACGTCGAACCGACCCTCTTCGGCGACGTCGACAACTCCATGCGCATCGCCCGCGAGGAGATCTTCGGCCCGGTGATCTGCCTGCTCCCCTACGACGACGAGTCCGACGCCGTGAAGATCGCCAACGACTCCGACTACGGGCTGAGCGGCAGCGTCTGGACCGCGGACGTCGAGCACGGCATCGACATCGCCCGCCAGGTCCGGACGGGTACGTACTCCGTCAACACCTTCAGCCTGGACATGCTGGGCCCCTTCGGCGGCTACAAGAACTCGGGCCTGGGGCGGGAGTTCGGGCCCGAGGGGTACGGTGAATACCTGGAGCACAAGATGATCCACCTCCCGGCGGACGCGTAGCGATGGGCGACCGCTGGCACGTCGAGGTCGACCGCTCCCTGTGCATCGGCTCCGCGCAGTGCCTCCACCACGCGCCGGGCGGCTTCCACCTGGACGCCGCCCGCCAGTCCCATCCCGCCGCTCCCGACATGGACGCGAACGAACGGGTGCTGGAGGCGGCGGAGAGCTGCCCCACGGAGGCGATCACGATCACGCTGGGGGACAGCGGGGAGGCGGTGTTCCCGCCCGAGGAGTAGAGCGCGGGCGAGCCCAGAAGTGCCCGGAAAATCATGGTTGAGGGGGTTTCATTCCCTCATGGGCGTTCTATCCTGGAAGTCGGCCTACGAGGCGAGTGAGGGAGTCCGACCGGAGTAGCCGACGTCGGCGGGAAGTGAAGTTAGGGCTTCCGCTGGTGCCGACTGCGACGGTAGGGCTGAGAGGCGTAAGGGAGCCGAGCCGAAACGCGGCACCCCGAGGCGACCCCCATCACCTGATCCGGACCATACCGGCGAAGGGAACCCGTCTCGTAGGTCCTTGCCGTGCCCGGGGATCTATGGGCCGGTCGGCGCCGTCAGGTCGATCAGGCGGCACACCGTCTCGATGTCGATCTTCACCTGGGCGATCGAGGCGCGGCCCGACAGCCAGGTGATCAGCGCCGAGTGCCAGGTGTGCTCGATGACCCGGACCGCCGACAGCTGCTCCGGGGTCGGGTTCTCCTGGCCCATCGCGTCCAGGATGATCGCCGTCGTCTGACGGGAGACCTGGTCGACCTCCGGGCTCACGCTGCGGTCGGCGAAGGTCAGCGCCCGGACCATCGCGTCGGCCAGGTGCGGCTCTCGCTGCAACGCCCGGAAGGCCCGCATCAGCGTCTCCGCGACCCGCTCGGCGGCCGTCGCGCCCTGCGGGGGCTTCTTCCGCAGCGTGCCGTGCATGTGCTCCAACTGGTCCTGCATGGTGGCGACCAGCAGGTGGATCTTGGAAGGGAAGTAGCGGTACAGCGTGCCGAGCGCCACCTGGGAGGACTCCGCGACCTCGCGCATCTGCACGGCGTCGAAGCCGCCCCGGCTGGCCAGCTGGGCACTCGCGTGCAGGATGCGGCGGCGGCGGGCCTCCTGCCGCTCCGTGAGGGGCGGGGAGGCGGGCACTGCCGCTCTGGCTTCCACCTTGGCCGGCTTGTTCACCTTGGCGCTCACCTTGGCTTCTGCGGGCATGGGTCGGTCCCGTTCCGTGACCGTCCGTGAGGACGAGTGATCACACAGCATGGCACGGCGCCGGTCGTGGCGTGAATCACCTGATCCACTGCTCACAGCACCCTTACCTGCCGGTAGATTCAGAGCCTCCGGACGATCAAGTCTGAAACTTGTTCTAGATTAGCGTCCCGGCGTAATCTCGCGGGACAGTGCAGGGAGAAGGGGGCCCAGAGTGACCGCTGAGGCCAGGGAGGCCGGGGCTCCTCAGGACCCCGCCGCCGACGGCTTGCGACCGCTCCACATCGCGCTCCTCACCTATAAAGGGAACCCGTTCTGCGGCGGGCAGGGCGTCTACGTCCGGCACCTCTCGCGCGAACTGGCCCGTCTCGGCCACCGGGTCGAGGTCATCGGTTCCCAGCCGTATCCCGTCCTCGACGAGGGCTACGACGGGCTGAGCCTCACCGAGCTGCCCAGCCTCGACCTGTACCGCCAGCCGGACCCCTTCCGCACACCGGGGCGCGGCGAGTACCGCGACTGGATCGACGCGCTGGAAGTCGCGACCATGTGGACGGGCGGCTTCCCGGAACCGCTGACGTTCTCGCTGCGCGCCCGCCGCCATCTGCGCGCCCGGCGCGGCGAGTTCGACGTCGTGCACGACAACCAGACCCTCGGCTACGGCCTGCTGGGCGACGTCGGCGCGCCCCTGGTGACGACCATCCACCACCCCATCACCGTCGACCGGCAGTTGGAGCTGGACGCCGCGGACGGCTGGAAGCGGCGCGCCTCGGTGCGGCGCTGGTACGCCTTCACGCGCATGCAGAAGCGCGTCGCACGCCGCCTGCCGTCCGTGCTCACCGTGTCCGGCACCTCGCAGCAGGAGATCGTCGACCACCTCGGCGTCCGGCGGGACCGCGTCCACGTGGTCCACATCGGCGCCGACACCGACCTGTTCTCGCCGGATCCGTCCGTGCCGGTCGTGCCGGGCCGCATCGTGACGACGTCCAGCGCGGACGTGCCGCTGAAGGGCCTGGTGCACCTCGTCGAGGCGCTGGCCAAGGTCCGGACCGAGCACCCCGGCGCCCATCTCGTCGTCGTCGGCAAGCGGCCCGCCGAAGGACCGGTCGCCCAGGCGATGGAGCGGTACGGCCTCGCCGGTGCCGTCGAGTTCGTCAAGGGCATCTCCGACGCGGAGCTCGTCGACCTCGTGCGCTCCGCCCAGGTCGCGTGCGTGCCGTCGCTCTACGAGGGCTTCTCGCTCCCGGCCGCCGAGGCCATGGCGACGGGCACGCCCCTGCTCGCCACGACCGGCGGCGCCATACCCGAGGTCGCCGGCCGCGACGGCGAGACGTGCCTGGCGGTACCGCCAGGCGACGCGGGCGCGCTGGCCACCGGCCTGGGCCGCCTGCTGGCCGACCCGGACCTGCGCGCCCGCCTCGGCGCGGCCGGGCGCGAACGGGTGCTGCGCCGCTTCACCTGGGCCAGGGCGGCGGAGGGCACGGTGGCCCGCTACCGCGAGGAGATCGACAGGGCCGGGACCGGCACCGTGCCGCGGACCTCCGGCCGTTCGGCCCCCTCGACGGGTGCCGTACCCACAGCCCTCACGGGCGCGGCGGGTGCTGTCCCCACGGCCCCCGCAGGCACGGCAGGTGCTGTCTCCGCAGCCCCGGCAGATGTAGAAGGCGTCAACTCCGAAAGCAGGGCCACGTGCTGACCGTCGACTTCTCCCGGTTCCCGCTCGCCCCGGGTGATCGAGTCCTGGATCTCGGCTGCGGTGCCGGGCGGCACGCCTTCGAGTGCTACCGGCGTGGCGCGCAGGTCGTGGCGCTGGACCAGAACGCCGAGGAGATCCGCGAGGTCGCGAAGTGGTTCGCGGCGATGAAGGAAGCCGGCGAGGCCCCCGAGGGCGCCACCGCCACGGCGATGGAGGGCGACGCCCTCGCGCTGCCCTTTCCCGACGAGTCCTTCGACGTCGTGATCATCTCCGAGGTGATGGAGCACATCCCGGACGACAAGGGCGTCCTCGCGGAGATGGTGCGGGTGCTGAAGCCCGGCGGGCGCATCGCCGTCACCGTCCCGCGCTACGGCCCCGAGAAGGTCTGCTGGAGCCTCTCCGACGCCTACCACGAGGTCGAGGGCGGCCACATCCGCATCTACAAGGCGGACGAACTGCTGGAGAAGATCCGCGAGGCCGGCCTGGAGCCCTACGGCACGCACCACGCCCACGCCCTGCACTCGCCCTACTGGTGGCTCAAGTGCGCGTTCGGCGTCGACAACGACAAGGCGCTGCCGGTGCGGGCGTACCACAAGCTGCTCGTCTGGGACATCATGAAGAAGCCGCTGGCCACCCGGGTCGCTGAGCAGGCGCTGAACCCGCTGATCGGCAAGAGCTTCGTGGCGTACGCGACCAAGCCGCACCTGCCGCGTCTGGCCGACACCGGGGCGGACGCCAAGTGACCACTCCCCGGACGGAACATCTGGTCCTGCCCGGGGTCCTCACCGCGGGGGAGGCCGCCGAGACCGTCGCCGGCATCCTCGCCGTGCAGCGCGAGGACGGTGCGATCCCGTGGTTCCGGGGGCACCACCTCGACCCGTGGGACCACGTCGAGGCGGCCATGGCCCTGGACACCGCCGGCGAGCACGAGGCCGCCGAGCGGGCCTACCTGTGGCTGGCCCGGCACCAGAACGAGGACGGCTCCTGGTACGCGGCCTACACCGACGGCGAGGCCGACGCGGTCACCGACCGGGGCCGGGAGACCAACTTCGTCGCCTACATAGCCGTGGGCGTCTGGCACCACCACCTCTCCACCGGCGACGACGCGTTCCTGGACCGGATGTGGCCTGCGGTGTACGCGGCGATGGAGTTCGTGCTGCGCCTCCAGCAACCCGGCGGGCAGATCGGCTGGCGCCGCGACGACGACGGCACGGAGACGACGGACGCCCTGCTGACCGGCAGCTCCTCCATCCACCACGCGCTGCGCTGCGCACTGGCCATCGCCGAGCAGCGGGAAGAGCCGCAACCGGACTGGGAGTTGGCGGCGGGCGCGCTGCGGCACGCCATACGCCACCACCCCGAGCGGTTCCTCGACAAGAACCGGTACTCGATGGACTGGTACTACCCGGTGCTCGGCGGCGCGCTGACCGGCGCGGAGGCCAAGGCCCGGATCGAGGAGGACTGGGACCGGTTCGTCGTCCCCGGGCTGGGGGTGCGCTGTGTCGTTCCCAACCCGTGGGTGACGGGGGGTGAGTCCGCGGAGCTGGCGCTCGCGTTGTGGGCGATGGGGGAGTCCGACCGGGCGTTGGAGATCCTGCAGTCGATCCAGCATCTGCGGGACGAGGACAGCGGGCTGTACTGGACCGGGTACGTGTTCGACGACGACGCGATCTGGCCGCGGGAGCTGACCACGTGGACCGCGGGGTCGTTGTTGCTGGCGGTGGCCGCGCTGGGTGGGCATGAGGCGACGTGCCAGGTGTTCGGTGGTGCGGAGTTGCCTGTCGGGCTCGAGTCGGAGTGCTGCGCCTGAGAACTCGGGTGGTTGTGATGGGTGTGCGGGCGCGGGTCGTGCGTGGCTTGTCGCGCAGTTCCCCGCGCCCCTAGGGGGCCGAGCCCCCTGACCGCGTTCTCAATGCCGGTGCGCGCGATTGGCTATCGCGTGGCCTATGAACAGGTACACCACCGCTGCGAGGCCGTAGCCGCAGACCACTCGGGCCCATGCCTCGTCGAACGTGAACAGGTCGTGCGACCAGCCGGCGAGCCAGCGTGCCGCGTCGTGGATGAACTGGACGAACGAGTTGCCGGGGTTGGCGTCCAGCAGGTACATCAGGATCCAGAGACCCAGGATGAGGGCCATGATGTCGGCCACGACCGCGACGATCGTGCCGGCCTGATTCGCACCGTTGCGATAACGAGGGGACATACTCTCCGGATTGCCCTTGAACTCTGAATGAAACCCGGCTCGTCGAGCCGCGTCCCCAGGCCTCCTCCGCGGGCTTCCCCGTGCCGCCAACCCACGTTCCCCGAAGGGCAGTTCGGGGTACACCCGCATCACCGACGATCCTGGCCCGGCCACTCGGGGAGGACGCCGGTGTCACGGGGGGAGCATGCAGGTGCCCGCGAACAGACCCGCCGCCGAAGAGCCGCGGCTGACCGTCACCAGACCCCCGCGCCGACGTCTGCGCAGAGCGCTGGCGTCGGCGCTGCCCGTCCCGGTCGTCGGGCTGGCCCTGCTCGTGGCCTCCGGGAACCTGCTGCTGCCGCTGCGGGAAGTGGTCACCATCGAGGCCAAGATGGCCTCGAAGAGGGACTTCTTCCAGGACCCCGTCGTCGAGCGGCTGCTGATGAAGCACGGCTTCCGCGTGCACATCACCAACATGGGCTCGCGTGAGATCGCCAAGCAGGACTACGAGGGATACGACGTCGTCTTCCCCTCCGGCCAGCCGGCCGCCGACCTGATCAGCCGGGAGCGCGCCCGGGCGAACCGTCCGGTGCTGCTGTACCGCCCGTTCGTCAGCCCCATCGTGCTGGCCACCTACCGGGACTACGCCGAGGTGCTCACGGCGGAAGGCGTCGCGAAGCGCCTGCCGGGTCCGGCGGGCAGGCCGATGTACTACACCCTCGACATGCGGAAGTTCATCGACCTGGCCCGGGGCGAACGGGCGGGCGCCCGGCGCGACCCCGACAACGGCTACCGCTGGGACGAGATCGACCGCGACGACCGCGTCCGCAACGGCAACAAGATCCTCGCCCAGACCTCCGACATCTGCGAAGCCAACTCCGCCGGCACCTACCTCGGACTCGTGGCCTTCGTCGAGCACGGGAACGACGCGCCGGACAACGAGGCCGAGGCGGAGCAACTCGCCCGGAAGATCAAGCCGCTCCTCGTCGAACAGGGCCTGCCGTCGTCCGAGCGGGCCGAAACGTATCTGTCACCCGACGGGCAGAGCATCGCCCCGGTGACGGTGATCTACGAGCACCAGTTCCTCGCCCACCAGATCGGGCGCCAGGCCGACGAGGGCGCGACCGACGACGAGCGCGTCCTGCTCTACCCGTCCACCCGCTTCGTCACCGAACCCCAGCTCGTCGCGCTGACCGGCGAGGGCGCCCGGCTCGGCGAACTGGTCACCAAGGACCCCGAACTCCAGCACCGGGCCATGGAGTTGGGCTTCCGTGCCCGCAACGCCACCGGCGGCGCGACCGGCGACGAACTCGCCCGGTTCCTCACCGAGCGGCACATCCCGGTGCCCACCACCTCCTCCGACGACACCCGGGCGGTGCTGCCCAGCCTGCCCCTGCTGGAGAGGATGATCGAGATCGTCGGCGACTGCCAGGACCGGGCGGACAGCCGGTGAGGCGCGGCTGGGGTCTGCCGGCGCTCTGCCTGGCGCTCGTCGCGAGCCTCCTCACCGCCTGCTCGGGCGACGGAGACGGCGACACGGTCCGGCTGCGCGTGCTCGCCGGCCCCGACCTCGCCGTACTCGCGCCGCTGCTGGACGAGTTGAAGGACGAAACCGGTGTCGACCTGCGTCTGGACCACCGGGCCGACGCCGAGACCAGGGCCCCGGACCGCGGCCGGTACGACCTCGCCTGGCTGTCCTCCGACAGCTATCTGCGTCTCACCGACAAGAACGCGGTCCGGGGGCTGCAGCGCACGCCCACCATGACGTCCCCCGTCGTCGTCGGCCTGAAGCCGGACGTGGCGCGGCGGCTGCGTGCCCAGGTGCCCGGCTCCCGGCTCAGCTGGGCCGACATCGCCGACGCCGCCGCCACCGGCACCGTCCGCTTCGGCATGGCCGACCCCGGGCACGCCGGCAGCGGACTGGCCGCCCTCGTCGGCGTCGCCACCGCCGCGGCCGGCACCGGAGCCGCGCTGCGCCCCGAGGACGTCTCCTGCGACCGGCTGCGCGGCTTCCGCTCCGGCCAGACCCTCACCGCCGACACCGGCCCCGCCCTCGTCGATTCCTACGCCGGCCACCAGGACGAGGCGAACGCCCTCATCACCTACGAGTCCGATCTGCTCGCCCTCAACGCCGGCGGCCGCCTCGACGACCGCCTGGAGATCGTCCGTCCCGAGGACGGCACGGTCCTGGCGGACTTTCCGCTGCTCCTGCTGAACCCGGCCCGGCGCACCGCGTACGACAAGGTCACGCAGTGGCTGCGGCGCGACTCGGTGCAGCGGCAGATCATGCGGCACACGCTGCGCCGTCCCGTGAACACGACGGTCACCCGGGAGGCCCGGCTGCGCGAACCGGTGGGCAACGCCCTCTACTTCCCCGACCGGCCCGTCGTCCTGCGCACCCTGTTGGCGGACTACGGCGACCCCGACCGGCGCACCACCAGCCAGGTGGTCTTCCTGCTCGACTTCTCCGGCTCGATGCGCGGCGCCCGGATGGCCGCCCTGCGCGAGGCCTTCGCCGGGCTCAGCGGCGCGGACTCCACCGCCTCCGGCAAGTTCGCCCGCTTCCACCGCGGCGAGCGGCTCACCGTCGTCCGGTTCGGCGGCCGGGTGCTGGGGGAGAGGACCGTCACCGTCACCGGCCCGAAGGACCTGACGGCCCTCGCCGACACCGTCGCCCGGGGCGGCTACGGCGACGCCACCGCCGTATGGTCCGCCCTCGACCACGGCTACCGCACCGCCGCCCGCGCACTGGCCGCCGACCCCGACCGCTCCGTCTCGCTCGTCCTGATGACCGACGGCGAGAACAACGCGGGCCTGCCCTATGCGGAGTTCGTGCGCCGCCACCGGGCGCTGCCCGCCGCCGTGCGCGGCGCCGTCCACACCTACCCCGTCCACTTCGGCGACGCCGACGCCGGCGAGCTGCGGCGCGCGGCGGCGACCACGGGCGGACGGATGGTGGAGGCCGCCGACTCGTCCCTTTCCGAGGCTTTCAAGGAGATCCGTGGCTGTCACTGACGCACTGTGGTGGAGCCTGTGGTGGCCGTGGATGACGGTCTGGCTGGCGACGGCCGCCGGCGCGGTGGTGCTCGCGGTGGTGCTGGTGCGCCACGCCCGGGAACGGCGCAGGAACCTGCGGCGCTGGCAGTCGGCGTACAGCATCTGCCTGTACCTGGACGAGCAGGCGGTGATGGACCTGTACGAGCTCGGCAACTACCGGTCCGCGCTGGAGGAGGCCGTCGAGCTGCGGACGAAGGTCGACACGAGTGTCGGCTTCTGGAGCCGGGTGCTGACGTTCCTGTTCAAGTTCCGGCTGAAGCGGGACGTCAGCCAGGAGACGTTCCGCAAGTTCGTGCGCAAGGACAAGCCGATCAACGTGATCGGCGTGGTCATGGAGGCCTTCGACCGGGCCGACGCCATCGTGCACGCCGACCTGACCACGCTGACGGTCGTCCCGAACCGCAACCTCGCCGCCAACCTGGCGGACGGCCGTGCGGTGACCCTGAGCCGCATCGGCGAATTCGTCTCCGTCAAAGGGGTGTTCACCCGCGTGCCGGACGCGGCGGAGGGATTCGTCCTGCGGGCCGAGTACGGCGCCGGACAACCCCCGGTGTACATGCGCGTCGTGGCCCCCGGGGACGCGCGCCGCTCCATCCCGGCCGGCTCCTTCACGGCCCGCTGCCTCGGCAAGATGACCGGCTGGCGCGAGGACACCCGCGAGGTGACGCTGGAGGCGATCGCGATCTTCTGGTGACGGCAGCTCACCGGGAGTTGAGCTCGGCGAGCACCCGCAGGGTCTGCGGGTCGGGCGCGAGGGCCAGGAGATCCGTCACCGGCCCCTTTCGCCACGCCTCCAGCCGCTCCGCGATGCGTTCACGCGGCCCGACCAGGGAGATCTCGTCGGCGAAGGCGTCGGGGACGGCGAGCACGGCCTCCTCCCGGCGGCCGTCGAGGAACAGCCCCTGGATCCGGCGGGCTTCCTCCTCGTAGCCCATGCGCGCCATCAGGTCGGCGTGGAAGTTGCGGGCCGCGTGGCCCATGCCGCCGATGTAGAAGCCGAGCATCGCCTTGACCGGCAGCAGCCCCTCGGCGACGTCGTCGCACACCCGGACCTGTGTCATCGGCGCCACCATGAACCCCTCGGGCAGCTCCGCGAGGGCCGGGCCGTAGACCTCCGGCCGGGTCGGCGACCAGTACAGCGGCAGCCAGCCGTCGGCGATCCGGGTCGTCTGGGCGACGTTCTTCGGGCCCTCGGCGCCCAGCAGGACGGGCAGATCGGCGCGCAGCGGGTGGGTGATCGGCTTGAGGGGCTTGCCGAGGCCCGTGGCGTCCGGGCCGCGGTAGGGGTGGGAGTGGAAGCGGCCGGCCAGTTCGACGGGGGCCTCACGGCGCAGCACCTGCCGTACGACGTCGACGTACTCGCGGGTGGCGGTGAGCGGTGAGGCGGGGAACGGGCGGCCGTACCAGCCCTCGACGACCTGCGGGCCGGAGAGACCGAGGCCCAGCAGCACGCGGCCGCCGGAGAGGTGGTCCAGGGTGAGGGCGTGCATCGCGGTCGTGGCCGGGGAGCGGGCCGCCATCTGCGCGACCGCCGTGCCGAGCCGGATGCGGGAGGTGTGCGCCGCGATCCAGGTGAGCGGGGTGAACGCGTCCGAGCCCCAGGACTCCGCCGTCCAGACCGAGTCGTAGCCGAGCCGTTCGGCCTCCTGCGCGAGGCGCACATGGTCGGGGGAGGGGCCGCGGCCCCAGTAGCCGAGCGCGAGACCGAGCCGCATACCTGGCTCCTGACGGTGTGTCAGTTGACGGGCAGCCGACTGTACGGCAACGGCCCCCCACCCGGAAGGGCGAGGGGCCGTGCGTGGGCGTGGGGCTCAGCCGCGCTGGATGCCCGACGTGTCCTGGAGGACACCGCGGCGGCCGTCCTGCGTCTGGGCGACCAGGGCCGCTCCGCGCTGCTCGACCGCCAGGTACCAGGTACCCGGGGCGAGTTCGGCGATCGGCGTCGGCGAACCGTCCTCCGCGAACAGCGGCCGCGGCACCGGCACCGCGAACCAGAACGGGGAGAAGTCCCCGGCCGGCGGCTGCGGGGCCTGTGCCTGCGCCTGCTGGGGCTGCGGCTGACCGCCGTACGGCTGCCCCGGCTGCGGCTGACCGTAGCCACCGGGCTGCTGCGCGCCCGGGTAGCCGTAACCACCGGGGGGCTGGGCGCCGTAGGGCTGCGGGGCGGCCGGGCGGGGAGCCGGGAGGAGGGCGGCCTTGAGGGCCGGGACGAGCGGGGTGGTGATCGCGGCGGCGGCCATCAGCAGCGTGGCGATGAGGGCGAGGATCATGCCGATGCCGGGGCTCGGGAGGAAGTCGCTGTTGGTCCCCTCGATGTTGTCGTAGCCGCCGGTCACGTCGAAGATGTTGCCGAGCGCGCTCCACGCGGCGAACACCGTGAAGGCGGCACCGAACTGGCCCAGCTCGATCCCCGCGACCTTGGGGGCCTGCGGCAGGCCCCGGGAGACGACGACCAGCGCGGCGCCGATGATCCCGGCCAGCACGACGCTGAACACGACCGGGCCGCTGCCCCACAGCATGGGGAGGTCGACGCTGTCGGGGACATTGTCGAACGAGTAGAGGTCGAGGAACGACGCGATCAACAGCAATACCGCTGCTCCGATCACCACGCCGTCGCCCCGAGTGAGGGAGCGGATATTCACTTCAGGTCCTTCGTAAGTCGTCTCATCGTCGGTAGAGGCGTCGCTGTCACCATGCCGCCGTCCGGACTCGGTGTGAAGCGCGGGGGTGGCCCCTCATCGTAAGGAGGACCCTATCGTCCGCCAGGTCAGGGTGTCCGCCGGGATCTGCCGGTCCACACCTACCCGCGCAGGAAACTCACGATTCCCTCAGAGATCCCTTGCGCAGCCTTCTGTCGCCACGCGCCGCTGGTGAGCAACGCCGCGTCCTTGCTATCGCGCATGTTGCCGCACTCGATGAACACCTTGGGAACCGTTGACAGATTGAGACCGCCCAGGTCCTTACGCGTGACGAGTCCGCCGCCGTCGCCGATGTAGTTGGAGGGCGCGCTGCCGGTGACGGCCACGAAGCGGCCCGCGACGCGCTCGCCGAGATCGCGGGAGGGGCCGACGATCGCCCGGGTGTCCGCGGCGCCAGCGTGCACCGCGCCGGGCAGGATCACATGGAAGCCGCGGTTGCCGGCGCCCGAGCCGTCCGCGTGGATCGAGACCACGGCGTCCGCCTTCGCCTGGTTGCCGATCCGGGCCCGCTCGTCCACGCACGGCCCGAACGGCCGGTCGCCGTCCTGCGTCAGCTTCACCGTGGCGCCCTGCTCCTGAAGGAGCGTGCGCATCCGGTGCGCGACGTCCAGTGTGAACTTCGCCTCGGTGTAACCGTCGTTGGTGGACGTGCCCGTGGTGTCGCACTCCTTCGCGTTCGTCCCGATGTTCACCTGGCGGTTGATCTCGGAGGCGTGCTGGAAGTTGCCCGGGTTGTGCCCCGGGTCGATGACGACGACCTTGCCCTTGAGCGGGCCGGAGGCGGCGGGCGCGGAGGCCGAGGGCGTGGCCGTGGGTTTCGGTGAGGCGCTCGGCTCCTTGGCGTCGTCGGAGGGCGCGCTCGACGCGGCGGGCGAGGAGGACCGCACGCTCGCCTGTCCCGAACCCCCGTCGTCCCCCGAGCCGCCCACCGTCTCGTACACCAGCCAGCCGAGCAGCGCCCCCGGCACCAGCGCGGCGAGCGCGACGGTCAGGGGGCCGCGACGGCGGCGGGGCTGGGGAGGTTCGAAGTCCGGGCCTACGTACGACACGCCAGCCACCCTAGCGGCCGTGAGCGGGGGCGGCGGCCCGAGGACGGCCCGACGGGTGGCGGCTACGCCCCGTTCCCGCCGCCGTCCCCGTGCCGTACCGCCTCCTTCACCCGCGCCTCCACCTCCTGGCGCGGTGTGCCCTCCTGCTTCGCGTACCCGGTCACCGCCGCCTGGACGTCCCGGGCGAGATCGCGCCAGGCGCGCCAGGCCGTCTCCCAGGTGGTGGTCTGCTGGTCGCTCCACTTGGTCTGGGTGGGCGGCCCGTACGCGTCCTGGAGGTGACGCACGCGGGTGTACGCCTCGTCCGCCGCGCGCTGCTTCTCCACGAGCTCTTCGAAGGTGTGTGCCACGCGCCCGGATCCTTGGGCAGTGGCTCCCGCCCGCCGACTCGCCACGCCGCCCGTGGGCCGACCGGGAAGGGGTGTCGGGGGTGCGGTTCACCCGCCCAGCCGCCCGGCGCGTGCCGGTGCGTCAGATGCCCGGGCCCGTGCGCCGCAGGACCCGCAGCGAGTCCGTCACCGAGACCTCGGTGAACGCGCCGGAGGCGAGCGCCCGCAGGTAGATCCGGTAGGGAGCCTGGCCGGTGAACTCGTCCTGCGGGTCGGGGAAGACGTCGTGGATGAGCAGCAGCCCGCCCTCGGCGACGTGCGGCGCCCAGCCCTCGTAGTCGGCCGTGGCGTGCTCGTCGGTGTGGCCGCCGTCGATGAAGACGAACCCCAGCGGCGTCCGCCAGAACGCGGCGATCCGCGGGGAGCGCCCGACCAGCGCCACCACGTGCTCCTCCAGGCCCGCCCGGTGCAGCGTGCGGCGGAACGTGGGCAGCGTGTCCATCAGGCCGATCTCGGGGTCGACCGTCTCAGGGTCGTGGTACTCCCAGCCCGGCTGCTGCTCCTCGCTGCCGCGGTGGTGGTCGACGGTGAGCGCGCTGACCCCGGCCTCGCGGGCCGCGTCGGCGAGCAGGATCGTGGACCGGCCGCAGTACGTGCCGACCTCCAGCAGCGGCAGTCCGAGCCGCCCGGCCTCCACGGCCGCCGCGTACAGCGCCAGGCCCTCGCCGGCGGGCATGAACCCCTTCGCCGCCTCGAACGCGGCCAGGATCTCGGGCTTCGGCGCCGCGGGCATGGGGTTCCTCTCGGTCGTACTACGGTCGGGGCGCCATCGTGCCCTACCCCCTGCCGCGGGGCGACAGGGGGTACCGGTGAGTAACGGGGGCGGGCGGCGGGTCAGGCGGGGACCGTCTCGCCCGGCAGCGACAGGTCCAGGTCGACCGGGCGCTCGTCGCCCGCGTGGGTCGCGGACGAGGCGAGCGGGCCGTGGCCCGTGGCCCGGGCGGCCACGACGTAGGAGCCCCGGTCGGGGACGGTGAGCGCGTAGCTGCCGTCCTCGGCGGAGAGCGTCGCCCCGGCCTGGCGGCCACGGCGGTCGATCAGCGTGACCTTGGCGCGGGCGACCGGGGAGCCGTCGGCGCCCAGCACCCGGCCGCGGAAGCCGCGCAGCACCTGCTCGGCGCGCTCCAGCGCCGCGTCCTCCTCGCTGCTGGCCCGCAACTGCGGCTTGTTCGAGGGCCGTCGGCCCGGCAGGAACAGCGCCAGGAGCAGACCCACGGCCACCGCGCCCGTCGCGATCAGGAACGAGACCCGGAAGCCGTGCATGGTCGGGATCTCGACGCCGCCGACGTTGTTCGCGGTGTTCGCCAGCACCATGCCGATCACGGCGCTCGACACCGACGTGCCGATGGAGCGCATCAGGGTGTTGAGGCCGTTGGCCGCGCCCGTCTCCGACGCCGGGACCGCACCCACGATCAGGGCGGGCAGCGAGGAGTAGGCCAGGCCGATGCCCGCGCCCAGCAGGACCGAGATGACCAGGCTCTGCCAGGCGGCGCTCATCAGGCCGAGGCCGGCGCCGTAGCCGATCGCGATGATCAGCAGGCCGAGGATCAGGGTGACCTTGGGGCCGTACTTCGCGGACAGCCGGGCGTAGACGGGCGCCGTGAACATCATCGTCAGGCCGAGCGGCGCGACGAGCAGCCCCGCGACGACCATCGACTGGCCGAGGCCGTAGCCGGTGGACTTCGGCAGCTGGAGCAGCTGGGGCAGGACCAGGGAGACGACGTAGAAGGAGACGCCGACCATGATCGAGGCGAGGTTGGTGAAGAGGACGGCCGGGCGGGCCGTGGTGCGCAGGTCGACCAGCGGGGCCTTCACGCGCAGCTCCATCACGCCCCACAGCACGAGCACGACCGCCGAGGCGGCGAACAGGCCGATCGTGGTGCCGGAGGCCCAGCCCCAGTCGCTGCCCTTGGTGATGGGCAGCAGGAACAGGACGAGCCCGGCGGACAGGCCGATCGCGCCCGGCAGGTCGAAGGTGCCCTCGGCGCGCATCGGGGACTCCGGCACGACGAGGAGGGTGAGGGCGATCGCGAGCAGGCCGAGGCCGGCGGCGCCGTAGTAGAGGGTGTGCCAGTCGCTGTGCTGGGCGACCAGGGCGGCGGCGGGCAGGGCGAGGCCGCCGCCGACGCCTATGGAGGAGCTCATCAGGGCCATCGCCGAGCCGAGCTTCTCGCGGGGCAGCATGTCGCGCATCAGGCCGATGCCGAGCGGGATCGCGCCCATCGCGAAGCCCTGGAGCGTACGACCGGTGATCATGAGCAGCAGATCGCTGGTGAGCGCGCTGACCAGGGCGCCCACGACCATCACGGCCAGGCTCAGGATCAGCATGCGGCGCTTGCCGTAGAGGTCGCCCAGGCGGCCCATGATCGGGGTGGCCACCGCGCCCGAGAGGAGGGTCGAGGTGAGGACCCACGTGGCGTTGCTGGGGGCGGTGTCCAGCAGTCGCGGCAGATCCTTGATCACCGGAACGAGCAGGGTCTGCATCACCGCGACAACGATGCCCGCGAAGGCGAGCACCGGGACCACGGCCCCGCTCGCTCTGCCGGCGGGGCGGTCTGTCGTCGTCTGCGTCATTGAGGAGGGCCTCCAGGCCGGGGATCGTCGGGGTACATGGGACCTGAACCTCGTACGTCCAGGCAACTATTCCGTTGCTTTGGCACCCTAATGAAAACTTGACCTTTCCTTGGTCTTGCCGGGGGATTGCGGGGGCATTCGCGGTGGTTTGCCGGAGTCCTAGGTCCCGGGACCGAGAACCGGGCCCGGCGAAATCCCGATGCAAGGGGCGCAAGGCGGTTGAGAGCATGACACCCATGCTCGAATCCGCCGATGCCGCCCCCGCCCGCATATCCCGCCTGTCCGCCCGGCTGCGTCCGCGCGGAGCGCCGCCGATGTGGCTCGTCGTGGCGCTCACCTGCGCCGGTCAGTTCCTCGTCGTCCTGGACGTCTCCGTCGTCAACGTGGCGCTGCCGTCGATGCGGACCGGGCTGGGACTCGGCGAGCAGGGGCTGCAGTGGGTGGTGAACGCCTACGCCATCGCCTTCGCCGGGTTCATGCTGCTCGGCGGACGCGCCGGGGACCTCTACGGCCGCAAGCGGATGTTCCTCGTCGGGCTCGGCCTGTTCACCCTGGCCTCGGCGGCCGGCGGGCTGGCACAGGACGACTGGCAGCTGCTGGTTGCGCGGGCCGTGCAGGGGCTCGGCGCGGCGGTGCTGGCGCCCTCGACGCTGACGATCCTCACAGCGTCGGTGCCGGAGGGCGCCGCCCGGGCCCGCGCCATCGGGACCTGGACCGCGGTCGGGGCCGGCGGCGGCGCGGCGGGCGGTCTGGTCGGCGGGCTGCTGGTGGAGACACTGTCCTGGCGCTGGGTGCTGCTCATCAACGTGCCCGTCGGCGCCGTGGTGCTGTGCGCCGCGGCCTGGTTCCTCACCGAGGGCCGGGCCGGGGACGGCCGCCGCCTCGACCTGCCGGGCGCGCTGCTCGTGACGGCCGGCCTCGGCGCGCTGGCCTACGGCATCTCCCAGACGGAGGCGGCGGGCTGGACGGCACCGGCCACCCTGCTGCCGCTGCTCGCCGGGCTGGTGCTGCTCGGGGCGTTCCTGGCCGTCGAGGCCCGCACGGCGAGCCCGCTGATGCCGCTCGGCCTGCTGCGCGTCCGCGCGGTCTCCTCGGCCAACGTCTCGATGTTCCTGTGCGGTTCGGCGATGTTCTGCATGTGGTTCTTCATGACCCTCTACGCGCAGAACGTCCTCGGCTACACCCCGATCGAGGCCGGCCTGGCCCTGGTCCCGAGCTCGCTCGCCGTCATCCTCGGTTCCAAGCTCGCACCCCGCCTGATGCGGCCCGTCGGCCCGCGCAACGTCGCCGCGCTGGGCACCCTCGTCGCCGTGGCCGGCTTCGCCTGGCAGTCCACGATGACCGCCGACGGCTCCTACGCCACGGCGATCCTCTTCCCCGGCGTCCTCATGATGCTCGGCGCGGGCCTGGCGGCGACCCCCCTCGCCTCCCTGGCCACCTCCGGGGCGGCCCCCGAGGAGGCGGGCCTGGTCTCCGGCCTCGTCAACACGTCCCGCACGATGGGCGGTTCCCTGGGGCTGGCGGTCCTGTCCACCCTGGCGGCGTCCGAATCGGCGGGCAGCACGACCCCGCAGGCCCTGACGGAGGGCTACGCCCTCGCGTTCCGGGTGGGCGCCGGGGTGCTGGCGGCCGGAGTGGTGCTGATGTGGGTGTGGCTGCCGCGGCGGGCGGCCCAGGTGCCGTGAGGGGTGCCGGGGCGGGTGACCCGGGTGCCGTGGTCGGCCTCTGTGCCTTTCGTCGAGCGAGTCGGGGGCTTCCGGGTTGGTGGAAGGTTCCGTCGCGGAGCATGGCGAAACAGGACGCTGATGCGGTGGCGGGCGAGGTGGGGGACATTTTCGGTGGTGGTGCCGCTTTCGTCGGCGAGCGCGACGGCGGAGCCGGTCGCGCCGGTGAGGTGGCAGTACGACGTGCCCCCGGTTGCCGATTGAACGTCGACGGCATCGGTCCCGGCCCCTTCCGGAGCCGGGACCGATGCCGGATGAAGCACGCGCGAAAGGCGCGCACTCATGACGGGCCTCTGTTGTTCGTCGTCGACCCGAAGGCGATGCACAGGAACGTCGTGATCTTCGCCGTGGCTGTGAGCCACGGAGCGAAAGGAGCTTCAGCCCTCTTGTCGTCCACCTCGGCGAGGATCACGCCCCCGGTACCTTCGAGCCTTCCCTTCTATTTTCCTCGGCCTCGCATGAGGCTCACGGCGAAGAAGATGACTCCGATCACCACAAGGACGCCGAAGGCAATACCGAGCCACGGCGGGCCGTCAGGCCCTCCGCCGGGGGCCGCCAGTTCCACTGCAAGCATCTCTCGCCCTCTCTGTTACCAGGTCTTCTTTATCTTGGCCGAGCACCCCGGCTTGCCACTGAACGAAGTGCTGGCTCCGGCCGCTGTCTCGCCCTGCGTACTGGCCGATGCGCGGTAGTGGCCCGCTGAGCACTCCGCCTCGCCCGTCCAACCGGCGGAGGCGTCACTGGCGCTCGCTTCGTACCCCCCGCTCACTCCCGGGGTGCCCGCCCCCGCGGAGAGGCTGGGATGGATCGCGCCGTCGTCATTGACGCTGACGCCACCCCCGAGGCACGCCCCAAAAGCACACACCTCGAGATTCAGGCCTTGAGACGCCAGGCCGCTGGGGTCGATGCGGTTGACCGGGTCGCCTTCGGCGTAGAGGTAGGGGTTCTTCTCCTGGCCTGAGGGGTCAGGGCTGGTGAAGCGGCCGATGTTGGGATCGTAGTAGCGGGCCTGGAAGTGGTACAGCCCGGTCGGGTCCTGGAAGCCGCCGGCGAACCGGTACGGCTGGGGGGCCTTCTCGGTGGTGGTGCCACGCTCGACGCCGCGGGGGCTGTAGGCGTAGGTGTTCACCTTGGTGCCGGTCCCGTCGGCGAGCGCGACGACGGAGCCGATCGCGTCGGTGAGGTAGTAGTACGACTTGCCCCCCGGTCGTCATGGAGTTCAAGGTGCCCCCGGGCTCCCGGTTGAATCCCATGTCGACTCCGGCCGTGGTCTTGGCCGAGAGGCCGAGCGGGCCGTTGTGGAAGAAGGTGTCGCCGAGCTTGATGCGTTCGCTCTGGTCGGTGGAGCCGTACTGGCCGGCGTAGGTCTTGCCGGCGACGGTGAGCGAGGTCAGCTGACTGTAGTCGGACCAGGTCTCCCCGGTCCGGGTGCCCTCGGGTGTGGAGGCGCCGGCGGTCTCGTTACCGATCTTGTCGTAGGACCAGTTGGCGGTGGAGCCGTTCTTGGCGGTGATCTGCTGGGCGTCGTTGATGGTGTAGGTGGTGCCGCGGGGGCAGCCGGGGTCGACGCCCTGGCTGGTGAGGTTGCCGGCCTGGTCGTAGCAGTACTGCCAGGAGGAGTTGAGCGGGGTGCCCTTTTCCTCCTTGGCGTAGGAGAAGCGGCCTGCGCTGTCGTAGGTGTAGGTGGTCTTGAGCCCGGCGACGGCGTCGGTGCGGGTGCGGATCTTTTTGCCGTCCGTACCGGCGTTGGAGTAGGAGTAGGCGAGGTCGACCAGGGTGCCCTTGGGTGAGGTCGCCTTGATCTTCTCCGGTCGGCTCGACTCGTCTGGAGTGACCTCCTGGACCGTGCCGCCAGGGTAGGTCGTCGTGGTGCGGAAGTCGTTGGCGTTGTACTTGTACGTGGTGGTCTTGCCGGTCGGGTCCTTCAGCTCGGAGAGCTTGTTGACTTCGTTCCAGGTGTAGTCCGTGACGCCGGCCGGGTCCTCGTAGGTGTCGACGTTACCTGCCGGGGTGTAGGTGAGTTTGGTCTGCGAGCCGTTCTGCAGGGTGCGGACCGTCTCCCTGGACAGCGGGTCGAACTCGTACGTGGTCACGCCGGTGCTGTCGTCGCGCTGTCTGAGGTTGCCGTCGCCGTCGTAGTGGTAGCGCACCGTGGCGTTGGTGGAGGACACCAGGACGACGCGGTCACGCTTGTCGTACTGGTACACCGTCTTGATGCCGCGCCCGTCGGTGACCGTTTCGGGACGGCCCTGCGCGTCGTAGGTGTAGGTGGTGGCGCCGAGCGGGGCGGGCGGGGTCACCTTGGACAGATTGCCCTTGGCGTCGTAAGTGAACGACGTGGAAACCGACTTGGTCGTCGTCAGGGTCGTGGTGGCCTTGCAGATCTGGCCTTCGAAGCCGCCGCAGGTCGGCGTGGCCGCGTTGTAGTCGAAGGTCCGCTTGCCGCCGCCGGTGCCCGTGACCGCGACGGACTTGGTGTTGCCCGCGGTGTCATAGGTGTAGTCGGTCTTCTCGCCGTCGGCACTGGTCAGCGTGGCGGGCAGGTCCGCACCGGAGATGGTCTGATACCCGGTCAGTGATGCGGTGGCCCCGCTGGGCAGTTTCGCTGAGGTGAGGTTGTTGCGGGTGTCCCAGCCGTAGTCGGTGACGTTTCCGGCGGCGCCGCCGACGCCCATGGCGTCCTCGGCGGTGTCGACGTTGTGATTGGGATCGAACGTCCGCTTGCGGGTGTGATTGAGGGCGTCGACGACCTTGGTGACGCCGCCGTCGGCGTTGTGCTCGTACTTCGTTGCGTGCTGCTCGGGGTCGGTGACCGTCGTGGTCCCTGCCGCGGAGGGGTCGGTGTTCGAGTAGGCGTAGGTGTAGGTGGGGCCGGTGTGGCCGGAGCCGTTGAAGTCGGTGGCCCGCAGCATGGACCGCACGCGGTTCTGGTCGTCGTAGGTGAAGACCGTGACGCGCCCCTCGGGCGTCGTGATCTTCGTCAGGCGCCGGGAGGAGTCGTAGCCGAAGAGGGTCGCCTTGCCCTCGGTGTCCGTGGTCCTCGTCAGGTTGCCGGCCGCGTCGAGGTCGAAGACGGCGGTGCGGCCGGTGTGGTCCTTGGCCTGCCATTGGCTCGCGTCGGTCTTGACCAGGTCGATCCAGCGCCCGGAGCGGGTCTCGGTGAGCTTGAAGCCCCTGTGCTCGGTTCCGTCGTCGTGCTGTTCGACGGTGATGGCGCCCTTGTTCTTGTCCGTGACCTTGGTCAGGGTGCCGTGCTCGTCGTAGGTGTCCTTCGAGCCGGACTTGCGGTCGGTCAGTGTGTAGGTGCCGTCGGCGTTCTTCTTCAGGTCCTTCGAGTAGCCCTTGGGCGTGGTGTAGCTGCCGTCGGCGTTCTTGGTGAAGCGGACGGTCGCGCCGGTGGCGTCGTAGAGGACGACTTCATCGGTGAAGAGATGCAGGTAGCGCTCGTACTCCTGCCACCACCGCTGGGACACCTTGCCCCAGGGCGCGTCGAAGGAGTTGTACGTCCGCGCCAGACGCAGCTTCTGACCCACGCCGGCGATCTCGAAGTCGGTGGCAGCCAGCATCAGATTGCCGGTCGAGAGGTTGATGCGGGCCACCAGTGAGTCGGTGATCCGGAACTACAATCGCCCTCCCCGGCCGCACGGGTCGCGCAGGCCTACAGCCAGCCCTGGTGGCGGGCCTCGCGCAGGGCCTCCATGCGGTTGCGGGTGCCCGTCTTGCCGATCGCGGAGGACAGGTAGTTGCGGACCGTGGACTCCGACAGGTGGAGTCGGGCGGCGATGTCGGCGACCGTCGCGCCGTCCGCGGAGGCCTTGAGCACGTCGCTCTCGCGGGTCGTGAGGGGGTTGGGGCCCGCGCTGAGGGCGGCGGTGGCCAGGGCGGGGTCGACGACCGTCTCGCCTGCCAGGACCCGGCGGATGGCGGCGGCGAGTTCCTCCACGGGGCCGTCCTTGACCAGGAAGCCGGTGGCACCCGCCTCCATGGCGCGGCGCAGGTAGCCGGGGCGGCCGAACGTCGTGAGGATCAGCACCCGGCAGCCGGGGACCCGCACGCGCAGGTCGGCGGCGGCGTCCAGACCGCTCCTGCCCGGGAGTTCGATGTCGAGGAGGGCGACGTCCGGGCGGTGGGCGAGGGCCGCGTCCAGGATCGCGTCGCCCGCGGCCACCTGAGCGACGACCTCGATGTCGTCCTCCATCCCCAGCAGCAGCGCGAGCGCGCCGCGCATCATGCCCTGGTCCTCCGCGAGCAGGACGCGGATGGGCCGCCCGGTCACGGGCCCGGGTCGGGTCGGGGGGTGTCCAACAACGAGGTCAGCGTCCGGATGAAGGACGACGCCGAGTGGTCCGCGTGGTCGCGGATGCGCGCCGCGACGGTCCCGGCGCCGCCGCCCTCCAGGAGCCGTACGAGCCGGTCGAGATCCTGCCCGTGCCCCTCCTCGGTGGTCAGGTAGAAGTCCGTCGCGTC
Organism: Streptomyces massasporeus; assembly: GCF_014648995.1. Taxonomy (GTDB): domain Bacteria; phylum Actinomycetota; class Actinomycetes; order Streptomycetales; family Streptomycetaceae; genus Streptomyces; species Streptomyces massasporeus. The sequence goes on from NZ_BMSE01000002.1 coordinate 917,338, forward strand.
GTACGCCATGTGGAAGACGTGCTTCTTCACATCGCTCAGCGTCAGGTAGTCGTCGTGCGTCTTGGGTGTCGGCTCGGGCGCGCCCACGCACACCGCCGGGGTGCCGGCGCCCCAGGAGTTGACCGCCAGGTGGTAGGTGTCCGTGACGACCAGCCGGTAGCGGGGCAGGACCCCGACCAGGTCGCCGACGGTGGGGTTCCCCGGGCGGGCCGCGATGTGGCGCACCGGGTCGGGGACCTCCCGGTCGAACCAGGGCAGCCACTCCAGTGGGACGCCCAGGCGGTCGGACAGGCCCTGGCAGAAGCCGGGCAGCCAGTCGGGGATCGGCGTCCGGGCCCCCAGGAAGACGCCGATCGCACCGCCGTCGGGGACCGACCGGGACCACTCGGTGACCGGGAGGTGGTCGAGGTCGCCGGGGCGGGAGAGCAGCGCCGCGTCCGAACCGAAGTGGTCGGTTGTACGGTCCCGGCGCAGATGCGCGATCTTCGCCGCCGAGAGCGGGTCCCGCACCCACATCCGGTGGCTGCGGGTCACCAGGCGCGAGAACAGCGGGCCGTACTCCTTGTCCTCGTAGTCGGACTGCGTGTTGTGCAGGATCGTGCCGCCGTAGCTGACGGTCCGCGCGAGGACCTCGTCCGGCTGGTCCGCGAACAGCAGGGCGCGGTTCAGCTGTGCTCGGGCGTCGTCCCGGTCCGTGGCGAAGCCGAAGTCGAGCAGGCGGTTCGTCGCGTCCTGCGCCAGGTAGTGCCGTGTGTGCAGGAAGTCGCCCCAGAAGACGACCGCGTCGTGGTCCCGGAGCGTGTCGAGGTGCTCGGCCAGCGGGTGGAAGCGGAACGGGAACTCGATGCCCCGCGCACCGTCGCGCAGCGGCACCATCTCCGGCGTGTGCAGCGTGTACCAAGTGGCGTCGAAGCCGGTGTCCATCCGCCGCCGCAGGGACTCGAACGCCAGGTCCACGGTCAGCATGCCCGTGTTGCGGTACCCGATGTTCGGCGCGGTGATGACGGCGACGCGTCCCATGTGCTCCCGTTCCCCCGGCCGTTGCCGGTGCTCGACGTGTAGGTCGCGCGGATCACCGGCCAACGTACACGTCCGCGTCGCTGCGAAAACGTCCCGCCCCCGCAGGCCGGGCGTCCTCCGCGTCGAGCGGAAGCTCCGCCGTCACGCCGAAGCCGCCTGCCGTTCGCGCTGCCGCCGTCAGCGAGCCGCCCGCCGCCGCGAGGCGCTCCGTCAGCCCGGTGAGACCCGTGCCGGTGGAGGGGGCCGGACCCGTGCCGTCGGGGCGGGTCACACCCGTGCCGTCGAGGTCGGCCGCTCCCGTGCCGTCGAGGTCGGTCACACCCGTGCCGCCGCTGGAGACCCCCGCGTGCCCGGCGACCACCCCGCCCCCGCCCCCGTCGTCGGAGACCGTCAGCCGCACCCGTTCCCCGCAGCCCGACAGGGTGATCTCGCAGCGCTCCGCCCCGCTGTGCCGTACGACGTTGGTGACCGCCTCCCGGACCACCCAGCCCAGCAGCGCCTCCGTCTGCGGTCCGAGCGGCGGGCCGGAGCGGCTCACGACGAGGGTGACGCCCGCGGCCGTCAGGACCGAGTGCGCCCGGTCGAGTTCCGTGGCGAGGCTGCCCTGCCGGTAGCCGGTCACGGCCTCCCGGATCTCCGTCAGCGCCTGCCGGCCCACGGCCTCGATGTCCGTGATCTGGGCCAGTGCGGCGTCCAGGTCACGGCCGGCCAGCCGCCGGGCCGCCTCCGACTTCACCACGATCACCGACATCGTGTGCCCGAGCAGGTCGTGCAGGTCGCGGGAGAAGCGCAGCCGCTCCTTCTCGACCGCCCGGTGGGCCAGCTCCTCACGGGCGGCGCGCAGCTCCCGCACCGCCTCGGAGAGGCGCATGATCGCGGCCGTCACCATCGTCGAGATCCAGGTGGCGTACGCGATGTCGAGCCCGCCCCAGCCGTCGTGGAAGCAGGCCACCGCACCCGCCAGCACCGCCACGGCCGTACCGGCGGGCCGCAGGTGCGACAGCCGCAGGGCCGCGCCGGTCGCGAGGCCGAGCAGCGGGAAGAACAGCAGCCAGGTGTCGCCGTACCCGGCGGCCAGCGCGCAGGTCACGACCGCCAGCAGGGCGAGTGCGACCTGGGTGGACCGGGCCTCGCGCTTGTGCTTGTCGAACGAGCGGAACGCCACGTAGATGTAGAGGCTGTTGAAGGCCAGCAGCCCCAGGCCGCCGATCCACGGGTTGGCCGTGCGGCCCTGGAAGAGGTTGGAGAACGCGCCCATGCCCATCAGCAGCCACGGCAGCAGGGCGAATCCGGTGGGCGGCGGGCCGGCCACCGCGTCGGGACCGCCCGCCTCCCGGGCCGCCCGCCACTCGGCCTTCAGCCGTCCCTTGTTCGCCCGGTAGTGGCGCTGGTGCTCCCGGGCCTCGCGGACGTCCGACCGCACCGCCTCGAACCGGCACCTGACCTTGTCCCTCCAGGACACGTTTCCGCCCTCCGTCCCCACTGCGCCGACCGGGGACACGGCCCCCGGACCCTGCGTGGTCATGGCAGCGACGTTACGGACCGGGCCGGGCCGGCGGCAGAGGCGGTTGTACGGACTCCGGCAGGACAAATGTCATCGCCACGCCGATCCGGCCCGGCTGGATCTGACACAGTGTCAGGAGTCTTCACAAGTGCCGGGGCCTCGGCTATACAGAGGGCGCGGGACTGGAACGCGTTTCAGTTCGCGTCCCGGTCCGGCACCAGACGGCCTCGGTGCGGCCGACGGTGCGGACGGCCGTACCGAGGTCCTTCCTCCGGCGATCAGGAGCCCCATGCCCATCGACGCAGCCAAGGCGCTCGCCGCCGGACCCCGGACCGGCGAGATCTCCTGGGACCACAGGGACGTGCAGCTCTACCACCTCGGCATCGGCGCGGGCAGCCCCGCCACCGACCCCGACGAACTGCGCTACACCCTGGAGTCCCGGCTGCACGTCCTGCCGAGCTTCGCCACCGTCGCGGGAGGCGGAAAGCCCGGCGTGACCAGCGGTCTGTCCATGCCCGGCATCGAGGTCGAACTGGCCCGCGTCCTGCACGGCGGCCAGAGCCTCGTCATCCACCGGCCCCTCCCGGCGACGGGCACCGCCACCGCGGCCGGCCGGATCGCCGCCGTGTACGACAAGGGCACCGCGGCCGTCCTCGTGCTGCGCACCGACGTCGCCGACGCCGACGGCCCGCTGTGGACCAACGACGCTCAGATCTTCATCCGCGGCGAGGGCGGCTGGGGCGGCGACCGCGGCCCCTCCACCCGCCTCGAACCGCCCACCGGCGCACCCGACCGGACCGTCGAGCGGCCCGTCCGCGACGACCAGGCCCTGCTCTACCGCCTCTCCGGCGACTGGAACCCGCTGCACGCCGACCCGGAGTTCGCCAAGCTCGCCGGCTTCGAGCGGCCCATCCTGCACGGCCTGTGCACCTACGGCATCACGCTCAAGGCGGTCGTCGACACGCTCCTCGGCGGTGACGTGACCCGGGTGCGGTCCTACGCCACCCGGTTCGCCGGGGTCGTGTACCCGGGGGAGACCCTGCGGATCCGCATGTGGCACACACCGGAGTCCACCCGGGTCGCCGTCAGCGCCGTCGAGCGGTCGGACGCGCCCGTCCTCGCCGACACCGTCGTCGAACACACCTGAGTCCACAACGCCGTACGAGGGGAGCCCGCACCATGCGCGCAGCCGTACTGCACGAGATCGGCCAGGACAAGCTGGAGGTCCTCGACGACGTCGAGGCGGTGGGGTTCGGACCCGGCAAGGTGCGGATCCGGGTGCGCGCCACGGGGCTGTGCCACTCGGACCTGTCCGCGATGGGCGGGGTGCTGCCGCAGCCCGCGCCGTTCGTGCCCGGGCACGAAGGGGCCGGCGAGATCGTCGAGGTCGGCGAGGGCGTGAGCCATCTGAAGGCCGGTGACCGGGTCGTGGTCTGCTGGCTGCCCGCCTGCGGCGCCTGCCCCGCCTGCAAGCGCGGCCAGACCCAGCTGTGCCTGGCCGGGTTCATGAACGCGGGCACCCCCAACTTCAAGCGCCCCGGCGGGGACGTCTTCGGCTTCGCCGGCACCGGCACCTTCACCGAGGAGGTCGTCGTCGACGCCGGCTGCGCGGTGCCCATACCCGACGACGTGCCCTTCGACATCGCCGCCCTCATCGGCTGCGGAGTGACGACCGGCCTCGGCGCCGCGCTCAACACGGCCGATGTGGAGGCCGGTTCGTCGGTGGCCGTCATCGGCTGCGGGGGCGTCGGCATCTCCGCGATCCAGGGGGCCCGGCTGAAGGGCGCCGCGGAGATCGTCGCCGTCGATCCGGTGGCCTCGCGTCGCGAGTCGGCGCTGAAATTCGGCGCGTCGCGGGCCGTCTCCCCGGAGGAACTGCCCGATGCCAAGCAGCAGGTGACCGGCGGAGAGGGCTTCGACTACGTCTTCGAGGTCGTCGGCAGGTCCGTCACCGCCCGCACCGCCTACGAGAACACCCGGCGCGGCGGCACCCTCGTCATCGTCGGCGCGGGCGCCATGGACGACTTCCTCCAGCTCAACATGTTCGAGCTGTTCTTCGACGAGAAGCGGATCCTGCCGTCGATGTACGGCGGCGGTGACGTGCTGACCTCCTACGAACGCACCGTCGCCCTGTGGCGGGCGGGCCGTATCGACCTCGCGGGCCTGATCACCCACCGGGTGCCGCTCACGGACATCAACGAGGCCCTGGACCAGATGCGCACCGGGACCGCCCTGCGTACCTGCATAGAGATCTGAGGGCTCCGCCGATGTCACTGCCACTTCAAGGGCTGTCCGCCGTCGTCACGGGCGCGGGCCGCGGGCTCGGCCGGGCCGAGGCGCTGGAACTCGCCCGGCTCGGCGCCGCCGTGGTCGTCAACGACTACGGGCAGCCCGGCCGCGACGGTTCGGGCGAGGCGTCCGCGGGGCCCGCCGAGGAGGTCGCCGCCGAGATCCGGGCCTCGGGCGGTACCGCGCTCGCGCACACCGGCGACGTCTCCGACTTCGCACAGGCACGCACGCTCGTCGAGTCGGCCGTCGACGCGTTCGGCAGGCTCGACATCCTCGTCAACAACGCGGGCATCCTGCGCGACCGCATGGTGTTCTCCATGGCCGAGGAGGAGTGGGACTCCGTCCTGCGCGTGCACCTGAAGGGACACTTCAACACCATCCGGTTCGCCGCCGCGCACTGGCGGGAGCGGTCCAAGCGGGCCGGGGAGCCGGTGTTCGGGCGGATCGTGAACACCTCCTCGGAGGCGTTCCTCGCCGGTTCCGCCGGGCAGCCCAACTACGCCGCCGCCAAGGGCGGGATCGTCGGCCTCACCACGTCCACCGCCCTCGCCCTCGGCAGATACGGCGTCACGGCCAACGCCATCTGCCCCCGCGCCCGCACCCGGATGACCGAGGACGTCTTCGCGGGCGTCACGCAGCCCTCCGGCAGCGGTCTCGACCCGCTCGCCCCCGAGCACGTCGCCCCGCTCGTCGGCTATCTCGCCTCACCCGCGGCCGCCCACGTCAACGGGCAGCTCCTCGTGGTGCACGGCGGGATGGTCGCCGTCGTCGAACGGCCGCGTCTCGCCGCGAAGTTCGACAGCAAGCAGGACGCCTTCACCTACGACGAGCTGGAGGCCGTCCTCGGGCCGTACTACGCGGACCGGCCGGCCGGGGAGACGTTCGCGGCGGCGGAGGTGCTGGGCCTGAAACGCGGGTGAGGATACCGAAAGCACGGAACGGCCCTCCCCGCTTGTGGCGGGAAGGGCCGTTCGCCGTCTGGTGACCGGCGTGCCGTCAGGCCGCAGTCACGGCCTGCTCGGTCTCCGCCGCCGGCTTGCGGTGACGTCCGCGCGGAGCCGTCTCGCCGTCCCGCGTGGAGACCTCTCCACGGTGCCGGCCGGGGCCGGTGGAGGACTGCTGGACGTCGGCATTGCGCGGCTGGTTCGTGCTGGCGTCACTCATCGGATGGAATTCACCCCGTCAACATGATCTTTTTTACAGCCGGGTGAGTCTAACCGGCCCCCCTGACCTCGGATCCAGGCAGCCACGCCAACCGGCACTAGTTCGTTACAAGGCGTCCCAACGGCGCTTCCTGAAGGGGCACAGGGCGTGGAGCGGAGGGCGCCGGAGGCTCGGTGTGCCGAGCCGATGGTTCCGCGGGCTGTACGGAGTGTTCCGCGACCGGGGCCACCGGCTCGGGCTCCGGAAGCGGCGCCGTCGCAGCCCCGGGCTCCGGTTCGGCGGCCGGCGGCGGACTCACCTGCGCCACCCCGCACGGCACGGCCTCCGTCGCGTACGGCAGCCGCAGCACCCCCTCCGGCGTCCACAGGCCCGCGCCCGCCAACCACCCCTCGGGAGCCCGGAAATGGTGCACCCGCCGCTCGGCGGGCCGCCAGACGGCGACCCAGCTGCCCGTCGGCCCGTCCACCCGCAGCGCCACCGCACAGCTCTCCGGCGTCAGCACCTGCCCCGGCTGGATCGCGAACGGCGTGACGGAGCAGTCCCGCACCCGCAGGCACTCCGGGAAGCGCACCGGCAGCGAGCTGCCCAGGACACCCCAGCCCAGCCGGTCCTGCCCCGGCGAGGGCGCGTCCGAGCGGACGATCAGCAGCCCGCTGTCGTGGTCGGCGAGCAGCAGCCGGTCGTCGCTCTCGGCGGCGATCTGCAGCAGCGGCGACACCTCGCCGCCACCCTCCAGGTCCACCACGACGGACTTGGTGTGACCGCCGGTCTCCCGGTCCAGCGCCAGCAGCCGTCCCGACCGGTCCAGCCAGACCCCGCCCGAGCAGCGGCCGGGCAGTTCCGCCAGCCGCTCGGGCCCGAAGGCGCCGCCCGCCACCAGCCACACCGACGTCGCACGCGGCCCGACGGCCAGGGCGTAGGCCCGCTCCCCGCCCGGGGCGGGCGGCAGCAGCCGCAGCCGGGCGGCCTCGTCCGGGCACTCGACCGCGCCCAGCGGCAGTTCGCCGGTGCCGGGCCCGGTCGGATAGAGCAGCGAGAAGGCGTGCCGCCCGGCCACCACCCGGTGGATGAGGACCCGCCCGTCGGCCATCGGCTGCACCTCGGTGCCGGGCTCCTCCGGCTGGTTGCGGGGCAGCGGCACCGCGTACGGCTCGGGGCCGTCCAGGGTCCAGCGCTCCGGGAACCAGGAGTCGCCGGCCGACGCGAGGCGGGCGCCGTAGGCACCGTCCGCGGTGAGCGTGCAGCCTGTCGGCGCGATCACGTCCTCGTCCTCGTGTCCCGCCGAAGGTTCGATCACACAGGCCGTCATCGTTCGGTCACCTCCAGTGACGAACGCTAGGTACCGCACGCGCGAACGGGGAATTCCTCGGGCACAGGCTTCACACATAAGGGTGTTCCAGGAACGATTCGCCTGAGGAAAAGGGGGCGATTGTGCTGAGCGGGGCCATGGGGGCCGGGAGCGGGCGGTGGCGGTGCAACGCCACAGATCAGGCGGGTAGCCTTGCTCCCGTGCCCCGTCTGTCTGAAGTCATCGCCGCCCTGGAGACCCTGTGGCCCGCCGAGCGGGCCGAGTCCTGGGACGCGGTCGGCACCGTCGCGGGCGACCCGGACCAGCAGGTCACGCGGGTCCTGTTCGCCGTCGACCCGGTCCAGGAGATCGTCGACGAGGCGGTGAAACTGGGCGCCGACCTGCTCGTCACCCACCACCCGCTCTACCTGCGCGGCACGACGACCGTCGCGGCGACGCACTTCAAGGGCCGCGTCGTGCACACCCTCATCAAGAACGACATCGCGCTGCACGTCGCCCACACCAACGCCGACACCGCCGACCCGGGTGTCTCCGACGCCCTCGCGGGCGCGCTGGACCTGCGGGTCACCGGGCCGCTCGTGCCGGACCCCACCGATCCCGCGGGCCGCCGGGGCCTCGGCCGCCTCTGCGCGCTGGACCACCCGGTGACCGTCCGCGAGCTCGCCGCCCGCGCCGCCGAGCGGCTGCCCGCCACCGCGCAGGGCATCCGCGTCGCCGGCGACCCCGAGGCGCTCGTGCGCACGGTCGCCGTCAGCGGCGGTTCCGGCGACGGCCTCTTCGACCAGGTCCGCGCGGCCGGGGTCGACGCCTTCCTCACCGCGGACCTGCGCCACCACCCCGTCTCGGAAGCCCGCGCCCACAGTCCCCTCGCGCTGCTCGACGCCGCGCACTGGGCCACCGAGTGGCCCTGGTGCGAGCTGGCCGCGAGCCAGCTCGACGAGATCTCCGACCGGCACGGATGGGACCTGCGCGTCCACGTCTCGAAGACGGTCACCGACCCCTGGACCGCGCACGCGGCCTCGCCCCCTTCTGATCCCCTTGGAGCCCCGAACTGAACGCCGCGCCCGCCGACCAGATCCGACTCCTCGACGTCCAGGACCTCGACGTCCGCCTCCAGCAGCTCGCGCACAAGCGCAAGTCGCTGCCCGAGCACGCCGAGATCGAGTCGCTGACCAAGGACCACACCCAGCTGCGCGACCTGCTCGTGGCCGCGCAGACCGAGGAGAGCGACACCGCCCGCGACCAGACCAAGGCCGAGCAGGACGTGGACCAGGTGCGCCAGCGCGCCACCCGCGACCAGCAGCGCCTCGACTCGGGCGCCGTCACCTCCCCCAAGGACCTGGAGAACCTCCAGCGCGAGATCGCCTCCCTCGCCAAGCGGCAGGGCGATCTGGAGGACGTGGTGCTGGAGGTCATGGAGCGCCGGGAGTCCGCGCAGGAGCGGGTCGCCGAGCTGACCGAGCGCGTCACCTCCGTCCAGTCGAAGATCGACGACGCGACCGCGCGCCGCGACGCCGCCGTCGAGCAGATCGACGGCGAGGTCGCCACGGTCACCAAGGAGCGCGAGGTCGTCGCCGCCTCCATTCCGGCCGATCTGCTGAAGCTCTACGACAAGCTGCGCGGCCAGCAGGGCGGCGTCGGCGCGGCGAAGCTGTACGCGCGCAGCTGCCAGGGCTGCCGGCAGGAGCTCGCCATCACCGAGCTGGCCGAGATCCGCAAGGCCGCGCCCGACACGGTGGTCCGCTGCGAGAACTGCCGTCGCATCCTGGTGCGCACGTCCGAGTCCGGTCTCTAGGCCTTCAAGGAGCCCTTCCGGTGCGGGAGTTCATCGTCGAGGCCGACGGCGGCTCGCGGGGCAACCCCGGGCCCGCCGGCTACGGGGCCGTGGTCAGCGACGCGGCGACGGGGGAGACCCTGCGGGAGACCGCCGAGTACATCGGCGTCGCCACGAACAACGTCGCCGAGTACCGCGGCCTCCTCGCCGGCCTGCGCGCCGCCCACGCGCTGGACCCGGCGGCGACGGTCCACGTCCGGATGGACTCCAAGCTCGTCATCGAGCAGATGTCGGGCCGCTGGAAGATCAAGCACCCCGACATGAAGCCCCTGGCCGCGCAGGCGGCTCGGATCTTCCCACCCGGCCGGGTCACGTACGAGTGGATCCCGAGGGCCGAGAACAAGCACGCCGACCGGCTGGCCAACGAGGCGATGGACGCGGGGGCCAGGGGCGAGCAGTGGTCGGAGACGGAGTCCATGGCGGAACTGGACACGGCGGGTGGGGGTGCCGCCGGGGGTGCCGCCGGGGGTGCTGGGGCCTCCGGAGGGGCTGGTGGCTCCGGGAGTGCCGGTGCCCCCGGGAGTGCCGTGGGTGCTGTCCCGCAGGAGCCGCCCGGCGACGCGGCGGCGGGTGCGGCGCGAGTGCGCGGAGCTCTGGCGGAAGGCCGCGCGGCGGCCGCGACGGCCGGCTCGGGCCCGGATGCCGCGCGGGCCTCGACGGAATCCGCCCGGGGCGTCCCGGCCACGGAGGCTTCCGGCTCGGCGACGGATGACGCCGATGCGCGTGCCGCGAGGGCCGTCGAGGGTGCGCGTACCGCGCAGGCGGACGCCGATGGCGACACCCGTGCCGCGAAGGCCGATACCGATGCTCGTGCCGATACCGTTGCCGTGAACGCCGATGCCGAGACCCGCGCCGCTCAAGCCGTGAAGGCCGGCGCCGACACCCGTGCCGCCACAACCGTCGCCGCTCCCGGCTGGGCCCCCGCCGACATGGGCGCGCCCGCCACCTTCGTGCTGCTGCGGCACGGCGAGACGCCGTTGACGCCCCAGAAGCGGTTCTCCGGCAGTGGTGGCACCGACCCGTCCCTGTCCGACGTGGGGCGGGACCAGGCCGAGCGGGCCGCCGCGATGCTGGCCCGGCGGGGCACCATCCAGGCCGTCGTGTCGTCGCCGCTGGCCCGTACGCGGGAGACCGCCGGGATCGTCGCCGCCCGGCTCGGACTCGATGTGGGCATCGACGACGGACTGCGCGAGACCGACTTCGGCGCCTGGGAGGGACTCACCTTCGCCGAGGTGCGCGAGCGCCACCCCGAGGACCTGAACGCCTGGCTGGCCTCACCGGACGCCGAACCCACCGGCGGCGGCGAGAGCTTCGCGGCGACGGCCACCCGGCTCGCCGCGACCCGCGACAGGCTGGTGGCGGCCCACGCCGGCCGCACCGTCCTGCTGGTCACGCACGTGACCCCGATCAAGACGCTGGTCCGGCTCGCCCTGGGCGCCCCGCCGGAGTCCCTGTTCCGCATGGAACTGTCGGCCGCGTCCCTGTCGGTCGTCGCGTACTACGCGGACGGCAACGCCAGCGTGCGCCTCCTCAACGACACGTCCCACCTGCGCTGAGCCCCGCCGCCGCACGGGCCAGCTCCTCGACGCGCCCCCAGTCGCGGGCGGCGAGGGCGTCCTGCGGCAGCATCCAGCTCCCGCCGACGCAGCCGACGTTGGGCAGGGCGAGATAGTCCGGGGCGGAGGACGGGCCGATCCCGCCCGTGGGGCAGAAACGGGCCTGGGGGAGCGGCCCCGACAGCGACTTCAGATACGCCGTGCCGCCCGCGGCCTGCGCCGGGAAGAACTTCATCTCCCGCACCCCGCGCTCCAGCAGCGCCACGACCTCGGACGCCGTCGACACCCCCGGCAGGAACGGCACCCCGGAGGCCCGCATCGCGTCCAGCAGCACGTCCGTCCAGCCCGGACTGACCAGGAAGCGGGAGCCCGCGGCCACCGCCTCCGCGACCTGCGCGGGACGGATCACCGTCCCGGCCCCGACCACCGCCCCGGGCACCTCCCGGGCGATCTCCCGGATCGCCTCCAGGGCCGCGGGCGTCCGCAACGTCACCTCGATCGCGGGCAGCCCGCCCGCGACCAGCGCCCGCGCGAGCGGTACGGCGTCGCCGGCATCCTCGATGACGACGACGGGGACGACGGGCGCGAGGTCCAGCACGGAGGCGGGCAGGGCAGGGGAGACCATGGCGTCATCCTGCCGTCGGCATGCAGGGTGCGCAAAGGTCGTTGCGTATCCTGCAACGATCGCTAGTGAACCTCGTTCATGATCGTTAGTGAACCTCGTCCACCAGCACGTCCAGCGACCAGCTCTGCCCCGACTTCGCCGGAGCCTGCGCCTCCACGACGTACCCGAGATCCTTGAGCGCCTCCACCAGCTCGGCCGGCCCCTTCGGCTCGGCCCCCGAGGCCAGCAGGCTCCGCACGATCCGCCCCTTGGTCGCCTTGTTGAAGTGGCTGACCACCTTCCGGGTCGGCGCGTGCAGCACCCGCACGGACGCCGTACGCCCGGCGACCTCGCCCTTCGGCTTCCATGCGGCGGCATACGCGGCGGACCGCACATCCAGCACCAGCCCACTCCCGGCCACCTCGGGCAGCACCGACGCCATCGGCGTACGCCAGTGCGCGCCCAGCGCCCCGAGCCCCGGCAGCTTCACGCCCATCGAGCACCGGTAGGACGGAATCCGGTCCGTCACCCGCACCGCACCCCACAGCCCGGAGAACACGAGCAGCGACCGCGCGGCCCTCCGCTTGGCGGCCGTATCCAGGCTCGCCAGACCGAGGGAGTCGTACAGCACGCCGGTGTAGATCTCCCCGGCCGGCCGCGCCCCCGCCGTGCGCAGCTCCGCGTTCTTCGCGACCTCGCCCCGCAGCCCCTCGCTCAGCCCCAGCACCTCACGCGCCTTGTCCTCGTCGCCGGCGCACAGCTCGACCAACTCGGTGAGAACGGCCTCCCGGGCAGCGGTCAGCCCCGGCAGCGACAGCGACTCCGGCTTCAGCGGGGCACCGCGGCCGGAGGAGGCCTTGCCTTCGGACGGCGGCAGCAGGACAAGCACGGGTACTCCTTCGATCGAACTCCGCCGACAGCGTACGGGGGCGGACGAGGAGCTCAGACGCGCGCCCGGCCGAGGGCGCGGACGAGGCCGTCGGGGTCGTCGGCGTGGAAGCGGACGACCCGCACCTCCCGGCTCCGCCCGAGGAAGCCGACGTGCGTGACGGGTTCCGTCAGTTCGAGCGTGACGCTGGTCTGCGAGCCCACCTCCACATCCAGCTCCCCGTCGGCCCGCTCGTGCGTCATCCGCAGCTCACGCCGCACGGCACCGACCCGCTCCAGCGGCACCAGCAGATCGACATGGACGTACCGCCGGATCCGCAGGGTCCCGCGGTCCGCATCCAGCACATGCGGCCGCACGACGGACGAGGCGTGCAGCGCGACGACGAACACGACCGTGTACACGTCCAGGAAGAGGAACGCCGCGTGCACGGCGGGCCAGTCGCGCAGCAGCACGGACAGCGCGACCGTCTCGACGACACACACGAAAGCGAACCCGGCCATCATCGCGCCCTGCCCCCGCGCGTACCCGAAGGCCACTCCGCTGCCCGTTCCGTGCCTACGCCGCGCCACCCACAGGGCCAGACTCGCGAGCAACCGCACCTCGTGCCGGACCAGCAGCCACCCGACCCTCATCGCCGCTCCTCGGCGAGGATCCGCAGCGTGCGGCGGACGGCCTCCGCCTGGGCCGGGGCGAGATCGTCGTAGAAGGCGCGCAGGAAACCGTCGTCCGGGTCGAGCTCCCCGGCCTCCGGGAACAGCCCCGGCGGAATGCAGCCGGCCAGCGTCACGGCGGCCTCCTCGACGCGCGGGTCATCGGGCTCGGCGCCGACGAGCGCGTCGAGCAGCGCGTACGCCTCTCCGGCCCGCGCCATGGCCCCCGGGCTCCCCAGCGCCTCACCCACCGACGCCACCATCCGCTCCCGGTCCCCGGCCGGCATGGCGGTCTCCAGGAAGGCGATGATCTCGCGGTCCTTCACGGCCATGGGCGAGTCCGACAGATGCGAGGTCCCGGCGAACAACGCGGCCAGCTCGGGCGACACCGGCCCCTCGGCGGGCATCCCGCCCTCCGCGTCCAGCAGGGTCCGCAACCGCGACCGCCGCTCCCGCAGGGCCGCCTCCTGACGCGCCAGATCCTCGTCCAGCTCGGTCAGCACCTCGACGAGGTCCTTCCCCGCATCGTCCGCGAGCACGTCCCGCACCTCGGCGAGTCCCAGCCCCAGCTCGGTCAGCCGCCGGATCCGCGCCAGCACGACGGCATGCCGCAACCCGTACTCCCGATACCCGTTGGCCCGCCGCTCGGGCTCGGGCAACAGCCCCAGATGGTGGTAGTGCCGCACGGCCCGCGTGGTGACGCCGACGACGGCGGCGAGTTCTCCGATCCGCATACGACCAGTGAAGACGTTGACGCTGCGGCAAGGTCAAGCGAGCCGTTCGGCCTTCTGACGAGGACCGTGCTCGTGTGCCACGATCGAGGGAAGGGATCCCGATCTCACGGACAGGTGATCAGCCGATGTCCCAATCTGGCGGGCGACAGAAGGAGGGGCGTGACATGACTGCCATGGCCCACGAGCCGCTCTCGCAGGCAGACGTCCTGCTGGAGGGCTTCCTCGCCCTGGACACGCCAGAGGGCTTCCGGGCCGAGCTGATCGAGGGGGAGATCGTTGTGACGCCGCCGCCGGACGGGGATCACGAGGACTACATCGGTCTGATCGTGAACCAGGTGATCAGACGCTCCCGGACCGACATGCAGTTCTCAGGCAACAAGGGGTTGAAGCTGCGCAGCGGAGGCGGCTGCCCGAAGAACCACTTGGTCCCCGACGGCACGTTCGCTCCCATGGAACTGCGCCTGTACCGGGGGGCCGACTCCTGGATGCCCTGCGACGGCGTCGCCATGGTCATGGAGGTGACCTCCACCAAGCCGCAGGCCGACCGCGAGGCCAAACGCCGCTGCTATGCACGCGCGGGCATCCCGCTCTACCTGCTCGTCGACCGCGACACGGCGCAGGTCACGGTGTTCAGCGAGCCGAAGGACGACGACTACCGCGAGCACTGCGCCCGCCCCTTCGGCAAGCCCATCGCTCTTCCGGAACCGTTCGCCTTCGACCTGGACACGGCCGACCTCGTCTGATCCCCTGTGGGCGGGGGTGCGACATGGGGATGCGCGAACGGACCAGCTGGACAAGGGCACGCCTGGGCCGTGCCGGCCCGCCCCTCGACCTCCTCACCGCCCACTTCGACAGCCACGTCTACGCGCCCCACGCGCACGACGAGTTCACCATCGGCGTCACGGTCGGCGGCTCGGAGGTCATCGCGTACCGGGGTGGTCACATCCACTCCTACCCCGGCTCGATCGTCGTCCTGGAGCCCGGCGAGATGCACACCGGCGGCCCGGCCGCCTGCGACGGCTACGCCTACCAGGCCCTCTACGCCGAACCGGCCCTCCTCACCGACGGCACCCTCGGCGGCCTGACGCACTTCCGCGACCCCGTCCTCCACGACCCGGAACTGGCGACAGCCCTGCGCGCCGCCCACACCGACATCAGCGCCTGCCCCGACCCGCTGGAGGCCGAGTCCCGGCTGCCCTGGCTGCTCACGGCACTGGCCCGCCGCCACTCCACGTCCCGGGCGGCGAGCGACACGGTGCCCGGTGCCGACCACATCGCCAGGTCCGTACGCGACCGCCTGGCGGACGAACTGCTGGACCCGCCGTCCCTGGCCGCCCTCGCCACCGACCTGGGCCTGTCCCGCTACCAGCTGCTGCGGGCCTTCCGCACGACGATGGGCGTACCGCCGTACGCCTGGCTGGCCCAGCACCGGGTGGCCAGGGCCCGCGGCCTCCTGGAGGCCGGACTGCGCCCCGCCGAGGTCGCCGGTCTCGTCGGCTTCGCCGACCAGGCGCACCTCACCCGCTGGTTCCGCCGGGTGCTGGGGGTGACCCCGGCGGCGTACCGCAACAGCGTTCAAGACACCAGGGGGTGACAAGGCCGAGACTCGTCGCATGACTGCACGCGGCTGGTTCCTGTTCTCCCTCATGGGAGTGATCTGGGGTGTCCCCTACCTGATGATCAAGGTGGCGGTGGACGAACTGTCCCCGTCCATGGTGGTGTTCGCACGCTGCGCCCTCGGCGCCGCGCTCCTGCTTCCCTTCGCCCTGCGCCAGGGCGGCTTCGGCCGTACCGTCCGCACACACTGGAAGCCGATGCTGGCCTTCGCCGTCATCGAGATCATCGGCCCCTGGTGGACCCTGACCGACGCCGAACGCCATCTGTCCAGCTCGACCGCGGGCCTCCTCATCGCGGGAGTCCCGATCGTCGCCCTGCTCCTGGCCCGCTTCTTCGGCGCGGGGGAGCGGGTGGGCGCCCGCCGCATCGCGGGCCTGGCCCTCGGCCTCGCGGGCGTCACCGTCCTGACCCTGCCGCACCTCACCGGAGGCGACACCCTGTCGATGGCCGAGGTGCTGGTGACGGTCGTGGGCTATGCCACGGCCCCGCTGATAGCGGCCCGCTACCTCAAGGACGTCCCGACCCTCCAGCTGATCACCCCGTGCCTGACGCTGGCCGCTGTGGTCTACGCCCCCGCGGCATTCCTCACCCGCCCCGCCACGATGCCGTCGGGCGAGGTCCTGGCAGCGCTCGCCGGCCTGGGAGTGGTCTGCACGGCGATCGCGTTCGTGGCCTTCCTGGAGCTGATCAAGGAGGTCGGCCCGACCCGGGCCGGCGTGATCACGTACGTCAACCCGGCGGTGGCCGTCGCCGCGGGCGCGCTGTTCCTGGACGAGAAGCTGACGCTCGGCATCGGAGTGGCCTTCACCCTGATCCTGGCGGGCTCGGTACTGGCCACGGTGGCCGCGGCGCCGAAGCGGGACGTGCGCCGGGTACGGGTACCATGGTCGACACGGCAGACGAGCCGGGCGGACGGCCGCGTGGAGTCCCCCTGACGGGGAGCTTCCCGAGGAACGTCCGGGCTCCACAGGGCAGGGTGGTGGCTAACGGCCACCCGGGGTGACCCGCGGGACAGTGCCACAGAAAGCAGACCGCCGGGGACCGTATCCGTACGGCCCTCGGTAAGGGTGAAACGGTGGTGTAAGAGACCACCAGTGCCCAGGGTGACCTGGGCAGCTAGGTAAACCCCACCCGGAGCAAGGTCAAGAGGAGCCGCCGTAAAAAGCGGCTCTGCGCGGACGATCGAGGGCTGCCCGCCCGAGTCCGCGGGTAGACCGCACGAGGCCGGTGGCAACACCGGCCCTAGATGGATGGCCGTCGCCCCGGCTCCCGCGAGGGAACCGGGGAACAGAACCCGGCGTACAGCCCGACTCGTCTGCCGCTACCGGCGGCTTTGCTTGCGAAAGGGCCTCTGACCTGCGTCGGAGGCCCTTTCTGATCTTTCGGAGGCTTGCCGCTTTACGCGGCGGAAAGTCCCTCGGAAGTCCCTCAGACAGGGCTGAAAGTCCCTGAAAAGTCCCTGGCACAGAGGCGCGGGGGACGCCTCTGACCTGGGCCAGATCATAGTTCCGTCGATCTTGGTGTGGGTCCGTTGCAGTATGGGACCGAAGGTGGTGGTTGCAGGCTCCCAGTTCCGGGTGAACGCCAGCCGCGTCTTGCCGTGCCCAGTAGCCTCGGGCCCATGACCGAAGAGACGATCATCGCGCTGAAGAACTACGACTGGCTCGTTCGGAACAAGGGCTTGGACGAGGTTGAGTTGCACTGGGACAGCGACTCGCTCATCTCGGGCGAAGGCGGCTACGAGATCTCGCTGTTGACCGATCCTGGGTTCACGCCGGCGACGCGGCAGGGATCCTGAAAAGCGATTCCGTTCGGCGTGATCTTGCGATGAGCTGGCTTGACGGTCACGCTTGATTGCTTCTGGCCAGTACGTTCAACGGCTTGTCCACCAGGCTGCCCCGGCTCCCGTGGCTGTGGTGACAGTTGTGACGAGCCACGTGGGTATCCGTCGTATGACCAAGTGCATTCCGCCGCAGCGGAGTTCGAACTGCGGCGGCGTGCTGGTCGTACTGCTCACCGGCGTCATGCATTCAGTGGAGCGCGAAGGGACGGCGGACAGTTGATCGTTTTCTCGGAGGTGTTGCGAGCTTCCTGTCATGTGCGTAGCAAAACACCCTGCCGGACGGCGCATTGATCTTGGTGGATAACTCGGGGGTTGTGGATAACCCGTCCTGAACACCTTCCGCTTGCCGCGTGGGGCCCAGTGCGACGGCGACACCTCGTTCTTCGGTCCTGAGGACCGACTGTCGGGTATGCATGTGAAACGTCGGCTTCAGCGGCGACTACGGCGAATCTTGGCCATCAAGCGTTCGGCCTTCTCGCGGGACCTTTCGACGCCGCCCCGCCCGCCTGACCTGTTCGTCGACCGGTACCGCGTCAATGGTGGACGCCACCGGGCTGCCACAGCCAGCACCTCATCGTTGCCGACCGTCGTCTGCAGACCCTCGATGACCACGACCTCGACGACGTCACCGCCGAAGAAGAGTCGAGCCCCCGGGAACAAGGTCATCGCGTAGGTGCTCATGCCGCCACCCGGATTCGGCTCGCACGGTTGAGCGGTGCACGCAGGTCGGTGACGAGCTGGCCGGACCAGACCAGGTGCAGGACGACCGGACGGACGATCTCGCACGGCTGTCCGGCCAGCGCGGCCTCGACGCCGCCGATCGTCGGCTGGTCTACCGCGGCGTCCAGCACGCGCGCAATGAGCGAGGTCTCCACCAGGTCGCGGCGCCGGTAGCCGGCCAGGAAGCGCACGTTCTCCACGACTGCAGGCTCGGCCCCCGACCAGGTCTCATAGACCCAGCCGCGACGCGAACACATCTGGCGTGTCCAGTCGAACTGTGCGATCACCTTGGGATCCTTCATGCGTGAGGGGGCTTTGACGTCCACGACGGTCACTAGACCGTCGGCGTGGACAAGGAACAGATCGGGAACATGGCGGCGGACGCGCGTTCCGTCCGAGCCGACCAGTTGGAAGGGCTGGGCCGCGATCTGCGCGACGTCACCGGCGAAGTCGGCGATCAGGATGCGGGCGAGCTCCAACCGGCTCTCGTAGGCCACCATTCGGCCCGTCGTCGAGGCGTGGTACCAGCCCGAATAGTGCTTCCGGCCCTGGTACCAACGGAACTCGCGTACGGGCAGTCCGCCGGCGACCTCGTCCACCGGAACCCGGTCGAACGGGGCCTCGATCAGCCGTCCGTCGCCCCGTCGATACGTGGCCCGGACCGTCCGGATATCTGTCGCGTCCTCGTCGCCCGCACCAGTCCCCATGGTCGCCCCTTCGTGTCCGATGTCTTCGACACCAGGACACTGGCCGCCACCAGTGTTAGCCCGAGCGGAAAGGCGGACAAACTAAACGAAAGACTGGACCGCGGACTGCCAGCGTGACGCTGGTGCCGAGGCGGGGGCGGCACGGGGCCGGAGAAGCTGCAAAGGTGCGCGGATGTTAGCTTCCTTCCCATGGTGGAGCACCAGGAACAAACCAGGGTGGCCTACGACGGAGTCGTCGAGCTGTATGCGTCGATGTTTGCCAATCGGCTGGAGACGCAGCCGTTCGCGCGGAACATGATCGGCACCTTCGCCGAGCTGGTGCGCGGGACGGGAATTTCGCGGGCGGCCGACGTCGGGTGCGGACCCGGACATCTGACGGCCATGCTGCACGACTTGGGGCTGGACGCCTTCGGACTCGACCTCTCCCCGGCTATGGTCGAACACGCCCGGCGGGCCCATCCGGCGCTGCGGTTCGACGAGGCGCGGATGGAGGCTCTGCCGGTCGAGGACGGCGCGCTCGGCGGCGTACTGGCCCACTACTCAATGATCCATACCCCGCCTGGGGAACTGCCCGCGCTGCTTGCCGAGCAGGTACGTGTCCTGGCGCCTGGGGGCCTGCTCTTGGTCTCCTTCTTCGCGACCCACGGACCGGAGCCGGTCCGCTTCGACCACAAGGTGACGCCTGCCTATAGCTGGCCGGTGGACCGGTTCGCCGAATTGCTGGCCGGGGCTGGGCTCGTCACGGTCGCGCGGCTGATCCACGACCCGGCCTCCGAGCGGGGCTTCCTCGATGCCCACTTGCTGGCCCGCCGCCCCTAGAGCGGGGTAACGCCAGCTCATCTGCCAGCGCATCGCGGGCGTCGCCTTGATCCGCATCTGGCCCCTAGACCCGGTCATATGGTCACGGGCCAGGCCGTAGTAGAGACTCAGCTGGACGAGTCGGACGACAAGTTGATGACAAATCACTTGGACAACGACATCTCTATTCGGAACCTACAGAAGCGCCGGTCAGACGACTCGGCAGGCCGCGAGAATCTGCGGCTTCCAGGACGCGACGGTCGCGAGGCGGACCACGTCGCCGGTGTGCGGGGCGTTCACGATCAACCCCTGGCCGATGACCATCCCGACGTGTTCCGGGACTTCGGCGGTCCCCTCGGTGAAGACGAGGTCACCGGGCTGGAGAGCGTCGACCGAAACCGGCTTGCCCTCCTTGACCTGCGTGTACGTCGTCCGCGAAAGGGCGACCCCGGCGGCCTTGTACGCCTGCTGCATCAGGGAGGAGCAGTCGCAGCGGCCCATGGGGTCGCTCCCGTGGGAGTCCGTGCAGCTCCCGCCCCACTGGTACGGGGTGCCGAGTTGACCGAGCGCCCAGCGGATCGCCGTCTGGACCTTGGGGGGAGCGTCAGCCGGAATCTTGTATCCGGCCGGCACCGCGCCGGGCGGGATGGTTCCGAAGTCGGTGCCGTCCCCGTCGGCCGTACAGCTGCCCGCGGCACTCGGCGGAGCACTGGCCGTGCTGTCCGAGCCGGAGGGCGAGGGGCTCGGCGACGTGCCGCCGGCCTTCGACAACAGCGGCTCGATCGCCTGCTGCAAGGCGGTGGCCAGAGGCTCCCACTTCGCGTAAGCCTCGGGGGAGCCGGACTTCTGCACCGCCTGGGCGGCCTGGGTGACGGACAGGGACTGCCAGCCCGAGACCTTCTCCAGTGCCTCGTAGAACATCGTCGAGGCGTGCACCGGGTCGAGGATCTCGTTCGCGGTGCCCCACCCCTGCGACGGTCGTTGCTGGAACAGGCCCAGTGAATCGCGGTCGCCGTAGGTCAGGTTCCGCAAGCCGCTTTCCTGCAGGGCGGTCGCCAGGGCCACGATCTGGCCCCGGGCCGGGATGTTCATCGCGACGCCGGTCGCCTGGATGGTCTTGGCGTTGGCGATCTGCTCCGCCGGTTCTTCCAGACCCGGCACGGAGACCGTGCCCTTGCCGCCGCCGTCCAGGATCGCCTTCACCTGAGCGGCAACGGCCGAGGTGTCCACAGCCTGTGGACCGCCGGTCGAGCAGGAGGCCGCAGCGGTTCCGGCCCCGACCACGAGGATCGGAACGGCCAGCAGAAGCGGACCGGAGGCGAAGAGACCGACGACCGCTCCGGTGGTCTTCTTCATCGCCGCCGCCGTTCGCCGGGGCGGACAGCCCGGCCGGGCAACGGTGTTGGGTCAGGACGTGGGCGTACCAGGGCGTGCTGCATCGCAGCGGCTCCTCGTGGTTCGTAGGAGACGCGGTGCCGACTTCTCGTGCAAAGCCGTCGGCACCGCGCCGATGTGAATCCGCCTCTCAGGGCGGGCCAGGGTCAGGGGAGTTGGTAGCTCCCGGACGCCGGGTTCAGGCCAAGCGCGGCAGCCAGCCGCGCTCGTAATCTCAGGTGGTGCACCGGGTCTCCTCACGGCTACGGCAGCGGGGGTCAACGTGCCTTCCAGCCCGTGTCCTTGGACGCGGCAACACGGGTCAGCACAGGTCAGCGATGGTGGAGCTGGGCTCCGCCTCGGTGACGTGGCGAGACAGTAGACCGGGATTCCGGCCGCACGAAACGACCACCGAGCCCGGGCCCGAAGCACGGCACAGGCTCGTTAGGTGCGGCCGGAAAGCGCGGCTACCCTCCGGCGCATCACCGCTCCGAACGGCCGCTGTTGACCGCCGTCCGGAGCTGGCCCAGTCCCGTCGCGTCTTGAAAGAGGCCCCGCGCATGAGCTACACGCTGCACCGAGGCGACGCCCTCACCGTGCTGAAGACCCTCCCGGACGAGAGCGTCAACGCCGTCATCACCGACCCCCCGTACAACTCCGGCGGACGCACCAGCTCGGACCGCACCGGCCGCACCGCTCGCGCCAAGTACGTCACGGCCGGATCGGCGCACGACCTGCAGAACTTCCCCGGCGAGAACCGCGACCAGCGGAGCTATCGAAGCTGGCTGACTGCACTTCTCACCGAGGCGTACCGGGCCGCGACCGAGCACTCCGTCGCCATGGTCTTCTCCGACTGGCGCCAGTAGCCGACCACGTCCGACGCCCTGCAGATGGCGGGCTGGACTTGGAGCGGCACGATCCCGTGGATCAAGCCCGCCAGCCGGCCCCGCAAGGGCGGTTTCAAGCAGTCGGCCGAGTTCATCGTCTGGGGCGTCAAGGGCAGCCTCGAAAAGGACCGGGACCTCTACCTGCCCGGCCACTTCATAGCCTCCCAGCCCCGCAAGGACCGGGTCCACATCACCCAGAAGCCCGTCGAGATCATGCAGCAGCTCGTGCAGATCTGCCCCGAAGGCGGCACCGTCCTGGATCCCTTCACCGGTAGCGGCTCCACAGGCGTCGCAGCCTTGCGCGAGAGCCGGCAGTTTGTGGGAGTCGAGCTGTCCGCGCACTACGCAGAAGTCGCTGAGGCGAGGCTCCGCGCGGAGCTGACCCAGGACGACTTCGTCCTGGCAGGACCGGAGGCATGAGTATGAGAACGACCGGACCGGGGCCAACGGACCGCAGACGGACAAGGGCGGCTGGTGCATCGAGAAACCGATGCACCAGCCGCCCTTCTTCTTGCGGCCGCCTCGAACGCCCGCCGGATCAGCGGTCCAGCCTTTTCCAGGTCGGCTGCCGAGGCGATACGCACTTCCAGGTCGCCGGTCCCGAGGTGGCCGATACCGCGCATGTCACGCGAGAAGCTCTCCTCCAACTCGACCATGTCCGGGTCGACCTTGAGGTAGACCAGGATCGCCTCGTGCTTCGGACGGAAGATAACGGAGGCGACGTTCACCATCCGGCGGTAGGCGATGTAGTGCCGAAGCTGAGCCACCTCGACCTCGCCCCAGGCGGTGAGGGCCTCGTCCACCTCGGCGTACAGGTCCTGCAGACAGCCAGGAACCCCACCCGCGGTGGCAGTTACCTGAGCGGACGTCTTCCCGCCTCCGCCGGCGGCACCAGCCGTGACCTCCAGCCCTCGGCTCTGGCGACGATCCGAGACCGGTCTCATGGATCCAGGCGTGGACTCGATCAGCAGCAGGCTCAACAGCCCACCCTCGAAGACGCGGTAGCGCACCAGGTCGACCCGCTCGCGCAGACGGTGCACTGCGACTCGGTCGTGGTGCGAGAAGCCAGCGGCGATGCAGACCACACGAGGGCTCCGCCAGTCGATCGACTCGGCGGCTTCGGAGCCCAGCTTCTCCTTGACCAGCGCCTCGAACTCGTGACGCGCGGAGTCCAACCACGACAGGTAGGAGACCGCCTGCGACAGGACACCGCTGTCAGCGCCCTTCTTGTACTCGATCAGCGCAGGTGTGCCGTTCTCGTCCAGGCCGAGCGAGTCGATCCGGCCCCGGTGCCAAGGCCCCGTCGGGTACTCCGACGCCAGGAAGCGGATGCCGAGCATGGCCTCCATGCCTGCCTCGACCCGCCGCTGCAGTTCCACCTCCAGCGTCACCGTGGAGCCGCGCAGCTCGACGTCTTGGCCGTCGGCATCCAGCCGGAACAGCTTCAGGTCGGTCACCAATGTCCCCCTCTGCGCGATCTCTACAGGAGAAGCAATGGAAACCGGACCCCTGGCTATTCCGATTGGGCTGTGAGCCTGCTTCGTCTGCCGGGCCTGCTCTCAGGACAGCAACGCGTACATCTGTGGGCCTCGCTGCGGAATCTGGATGAAACCAGGGTGATATTCCCTGAAGCCATCGAGCCACATCTATAGCGGCCTGATTCCAGACATAGAGCCTGGAGGCTGGCCGCGGTCCGATGTGATCACTTTCTCCTGCGGGATGCCGATCAGTAGGCTGTAGCGGTGATTCGTCGGTGTCCATGCCCCTCGTGCTTCGCTTCTTCCACGGCGGAGTGGGGGCATGCGCCGAGCGAGGGTGTGCTTTCGCTGCGGGAGTCAGGGGGTGTGCGGTGAGCGGCGCGTCTATACCGTCGCGTATCGGGCCGTACCTCGTCGAGCGGCGGCTCGGCGCGGGCGGGATGGGGGAGGTATACCTCGCCTACTCGGTCGCGGGTGAACCAGTCGCCGTGAAGGTGATCCGGCCCGACCGCACGGATCCGCACACGCGCGCCCGATTCGAACGCGAGGCGACGATGGCGCGCACGATCTCTGGTACGGGTCGTGTGGCCCGTTTCATTGAGGCAGACCCGTTTGCCGAGCAGCCCTGGCTGGCCATGGACTACGTTCCCGGCCGCCCGCTCTCCGATGTCGTGAAGGACAACGGTCTGCTGTCCGCGCCACTCGTGGCGAGCCTTGGTGCGCTGCTGGCCGAGGGGCTTGCCGCCGTACACGCCGCGGGCCTGGTACACCGCGACCTGAAGGCGCAGAACGTCATTCTCGGAGACTTCGGTCCGGTGATCATCGACTTCGGCCTCGGTGCCTTCGTCGGGGCGTCCAAGGGATCGCTTACGCAGGCCGGCGTGGTCATCGGCACAGTTCGCTGTATGCCGCCTGAGCAGGCCCTGGGTGAGCTGGAGGTGACGCAGGCCGCTGATGTGTACGGCCTGGGCACCGTGCTCCTGTACGCGGCGACTGGGCACTATCCGTACGACGGTGCCCGGTGGGAGGCGGTGGCCGCGCAGGTGGTCAACGCCGAGATCGGCCCGGACCTGTCCGGGCTGCCGGCCGAACTGACCCCCGTCGTGTCGGCCATGTTGGCGCACAAGGCGGAGGACCGCCCCTCCCTGGAGGAGGTGACCCGGCAGTGTGCCGATCTGATGCGTCTGCTGGGTACGAGTCCGGCCCGGGCACGGCGTGCTCTGATCCAAGAGACGACGCCGAAGGACCATCCCACGATGGTGCTGCCTCAGCCTGACATCCCCATGCTGGATCGGCTCGACTCGCTGGAGAGGCTGCTGCGCAGGGAGTCGGCGTCGTCGGCGGAGAACGTCCTGGCCCCGTCCGGCGGTGAATCCGGCCCGGAGGCTTCGGCCGAGAGCGATGTCCGGAGCGACGTCGAAAGCTCGCGTGTGTCCGTGCCGGAGCCCCCCGGCGGACGCCCGGCCGAACCCGCGCCGAAGAAGGGCCGTCCCCCCGCTTCCCGGCGGGTCGCCGACGAGCTGCGCAAGCGCTACGCGATGGGGCCGGCGCTCGCCTGGTCGAAGCGCTGAACCGCTCTTCCTCGCCTTTCGCCGACGGGGCCGGTCCAGGGCGATACAAAGGGTGGGCGGCAGCAACACCGCACATCAAGAGCACACAGTCCGCAGAGGAGCACCACGTGACCACGGCGATGCAGCCCGAGGTTCCTGAGGCGCGCGACGCCGAGCCGGCGCAGTCGGCGTACCGGGCCGGTACGAAGCCGACCTTCGCGCCCGGCGCCCAGGTGCGCATCCGTCACGAGCAGTGGCTCGTGAAGTCCGTCGACGAGTCCCGCGACGGACTGATGGTCGAGGTCAGCGGGGTGTCCTCGTTCGTCCGGGGCACGGACGCGGTGTTCTACTCAGGCCTTGACCAGATCGACGTACTCGATCCGCGCAAGACAAGGCTCGTGCCAGACGAGACCTCCAGGCACGCCAAGGCCCGCCTGTACCTGGAGGCGGTGATCCGCAAGACCGCCCTCCCCCAGACCGAGCACGGCATCGCGCTCGCCGATTCCTTCCTCATGGACCGGCAGGAGCACCAGCTGCGCCCCGCCGAGCTGGCGCTGTCCATGCGCAACCCGCAGCCCCGGCTGCTGATCGCCGACGTGGTCGGGCTGGGCAAGACGCTGGAGATCGGCATCACACTCGCGGAGCTGATCCGGCGCGGGCGTGGCGAGCGCATCCTCGTGGTCACGCCCGCCCATGTGCTGGAGCAGTTCCAGCGCGAGCTGTGGACCCGCTTCGCCCTGCCGCTGGTACGCCTGGACTCCACCGGCATTCAGCGCATCCAGCAAGAGATCCCGGCGGGCCGGAACCCGTTCGCTCACTTCAAGCGCGTCATCGTGTCCGTCGACACCCTCAAATCGGCGACGTACGCCCATCACCTGGAGAACATCACCTGGGACGCGGTGGTCATCGACGAGTCGCACAACCTCGTGAACAAGGGCACCCGCAACAACCTCCTCGCCCTCCGGCTCGCCGAGCAGACCGATGCGCTGATCCTGGCCTCCGCGACCCCGCACAACGGCAATGCCGAATCCTTCGCCGAGCTGATTAAGATGCTCGATCCGGCGGCGATCGCCGACGCCAAGAATTACAAGGTCGCCGACCTCGACCACCTCTACATCCGACGTACCAAGACCGACCGCGAGGTGCGCGACGGACTCAAGGGCAAGCCCTGGGCTGAACGAGGTGCCTCCCTTCCGGTGTCGGCTCCGGCGACGCCGAAGGAGATCGCCGTCCTGGAGAAGCTCGAAAAGGAGTGGACCCCGGGGGATCCGAGCCGTTCGTCGGTCTGTGCCGAGCCGATCATCGCCTACGGCTTCCTGAAGGCGTTCCTCTCCTCCCACGTTGCGCTGCGGAAAACCCTCGCCAATCGCCGTGCCTACCTCGACAATCCGAAAAGTCGTACGGCGAAGGGCAAGGCCAAGACAGCGGCGGACACTCCTGAGCGCCGCGCCGCTATCGCTGCAGAGAGCAAGGCCCTCGCGGAGCTGGAGGCGCTAGTAGCGGAGTTCACCGACCAGGACTCCGCCAAGCTCGACGCACTCGTCAGCACACTGAAGGACGACCTTGGTGTCGGCCCGCACTCCGAGCGCCGCGTCGTGATCTTCTCCGAGCGGGTACACACCCTGGACTGGCTGGCCCAGGAGGTCCCGGCCCGCCTCGGCTTCAAGAAGAAGAACCTGGCCAAGCCCGACAAGACGCGTCCTTGGAAGGCGTATGACGGCGTCGTCGAGGTCATGCACGGCGACACCACCAACGACCAGCAACAGCGGGAGATCGTCGACCGCTTCGGCCGGCGCGAGGAGCCGGTACGGCTGCTGTTCACCGGTGACATCGCCTCCGAGGGCGTCAACCTCCACCACCAGTGCCACGACCTTATCCACTACGACCTGCCCTGGTCCTTGATCCGCATCGAGCAGCGCAACGGGCGCATCGACCGCTACGGGCAGGCGGTCAGCCCCGAGTTCCGGGCTCTCACCCTCACCGCCGACGTGCCCTGGCGGCGCGACGAGGAGACAGGCGAGATGCTCACGCTCGACGACCGGCTCGTCGGCACCCGGCTGCTGCGCCGCGAGGCCCAGGCGCACGAGATCGAGACCGGCGAGGGCAGCGCCGAGGCCCTCACCGGTCTCTACAACGACAAGAAGGAAGAAGACCGCCTTACCTACGACCTCATCAAGGGTGGCACCGTCGAACGCTCCATCAAGCAGTCCCAGCAGGAGTCCGGCGGAGTCCTCGCGGGGCTCCTCGCCGGCGCCAACGCCCGGCTTGCCGACCCGACGGCCGCTCCGGCCACCCTCGGCACGGCCGCGGTGCCCGAGGCCGACGTCCCTCATGTGTTCGCCGATACCAAGGCGTACTTCCACACAGCCGTGGACCTTATCTACCCGCAGGCCGAGCGCGAGGCACTCGACTGGAAGCCCGAGACGGCAGGCGGCCGCATCGAGTTCACTCCGCCCGACGACCTTCAGTACCGCTTCCGGGAGCTGCCGAAGTCGTATCTGGAGCAGGAGAAGATCCTCACGACGCCCAAGTACGACGGGACGCTGCGTATCACCTTCGACAAGCAGTACGCCGCCGACCGGCTGGAGGCCGCCCGCAACGCCAAGCAGGGCAAGACCGACGAGCCCACGTCGCAGTGGCCCAATGTCTCCTACGTCTCTGACATCCACCCTGTGCTCGACTGGGTGACGGACAAGGTCCTCGCCAAGCTCAAGTACGACGAGGCGTTCGTCCTCGCCTACCAGCCGGACGCCGACAAGGCCAAGCGGATCGACGCCACTCTGCCCGCGGCCTTGACCGGCCCGGTCTACCTCCTCCAGGGCGTCTACTCCAACGCGGCAGGCAAGCCGACGGTCGTGGAGTGGATGGCCGTCACCGGCCTCGCCGAGGCCACTCCTCGCGTGTGGCGCATGGACTCGGCATTCCTCGCCGCCTGCGGCGTGGGCCCTGACATGCCCGGCCGCGCCCAGCCCGTCGACCGCGACTTCCTCCAGGAACTCGTCCCCCCGGCCGTCGACGCCGCCGAGACCCACCTGCGCGAGCGCCGCGCCGACTACGACAAGCAGGTCGACTCCTACCTGGCCCCGTACGAGGACCGGGTGCAGGTTTGGGAGCAGGGTGCCCTGATCGCCGTCGGCAACCAGGAGCATCGCCGCAAGCAAGTGTCCGACACCGCCAAGCGCCGCCGCGACCTCGTACACCGTCTGCGGACCGACGGCGATCCGATGCTGCGGGTCCTCGCCGTCCTCGAACCCCTCCACCCCGCCACCGCACACGCCGAGGAGTCCGCGCGATGAGCTACACCTACGACTCCTTCGCCAACCGCGGCGAATACCTCTCCGCCCACTACTTCAGCGAGGAGCTGGAGAACACCCTCAAGAAGAGCAAGGCGGGCGACGAGGGCCTGTTCACCATGTGGACCAGCCGCGAGACCGACCCTCACGACCCGCAGCCCACCCCGCGCGAACTCCTCCCTCGGCTCCGCGGTGAGTACCTGGCCACCGTGCGCCCCTTCCTGGCCTCCCGCGCCCAGCAGGAAGAACTCGGCAGCACCTACGACGACCCCACAGGCGAGTGGGCCGAGTGCCTCACCACCTGGCACACGGCCGTCCTCAAGGCCCTCGGTTACGGCGGTGACCGGCCGAATCCCATCACTGTGCACAACGCGGGCAAGGAGTACGAACTCCAGGTCGCCTGGCACGGGGACGGCATCCTCGCCGTCGACTGCGGCTGGACCGCCAAGCTCGACGACGCCCTCGACCCCGACGAGGCCGGACAGCTCCTCTACCCCCTCAAGACCGCCGACGGCCTCCTCGAAGTCGGCGAGAAGCTGGCGGGCTGGCTCTTCCAGAGCGAACTGCACGAGCCGGGCGGCGACGCGCCCCGCTTCATCCTGCTGCTCTGCGGCGGCGTACTCGTCCTCGCCGACCGGGGCGCCTGGGCCGAAGGCCGCTATCTCGCCGCCAGCCTGGACGCGGCTCTCGCCCGCAACGACACGGCGAAGGCTGGCGAACTCGCCCTCCTCGCCGTCCTCTTCTCCCATGACATGCTCGCGCCCCGCCCCGACGGCAAGGGCCGACGCCTCGACGACCTGCTCAAGGCCTCCCGCGACAACGCCGTCGGCGTCAACTCCGAGCTGCGCAAGGGACTCCAGCACTCGGTCGAAATCATCGCGAACGAGGTACTCGCCCGCCTGCGCGAGGCAGAGGTCGAGCCGCGGGAGATCGAGGACCTCAAGAAGGGCCCGTTCGCCAAGCAACTCACCCGCGAATCGCTGCGCTACCTCTACCGCATCCTCTTCCTCCTCTACGCGGAGGCCCGCCCCGAACTGGGCATCCTGCCCGCCGACGACTCGACGTACCAGACCGGGTACTCGATCGCCCGGCTGCGCGAACTGGTGGCACGCGAGCGAAAGCTGGTCGAGGAAGACAGCCGTAGAGGTTTCCACCTCTACGCCTCCCTCGATGTCCTCTTCAACAAGGTCAACTACGGCCACCGCCCGCACGGCACCGAGACTGACGACGACAAGCCCGTCGAGGAACGCAGCGAACTACGCGGCCTGCGCTTCGAGCCGCTCCGCAGCGAACTGTTCGACCCTAAGGCGATCACCCTCATCGGCCGCCGCATTCTCCACCCCCACTGGGATGAGGACGGCGACGAGCCGCCGCGGTGGCTGGACCTGCGACTGCGCAACGCAGCGTTGCACCAGGTGCTGCGCCTACTGACCATGAAGGAGGCCGGTCAGAGGGGCAGACAGGGCGGCTTCATCTCCTACCGCAACCTCGGCATCAACCAGCTCGGCGCCGTCTACGAGGGCTTGATGTCCTACACCGGCATCATTGCCAAGGACGAGCTGGCCGAGGTCGCCAAGCCTGGCGCGAAGAGAGGCGACAAGCAGTACGGCGACCCCGAGAAGGGGTCCTGGCTCATCCCCGCCGACCGGCTGACCAAGTACAGGGAGAACACGTACGTTGTGTACTCCGCCCAGGACGCCGAACAGTACGGTCTGCGTGGCCCCAAGAAGTACGACAAGGACACCTTCGTTTACCGACTGGCCGGCCGCGACCGCGAGACGTCCGCCTCGTACTACACCCCTGAGTCTCTTACGAAGGTCACCGTCGAGCTGGCACTCAAGCACCGCCTAGACCAGGAGAAGGACGCCGACGGCAACACGGTCAAGACCCGCGCGAGTGAGCTACTGCGCTACACGATCTGCGAACCGGCCCTGGGGTCCGGCGCGTTCCTCAACGAGGCGATCAACCAGGTCGCCAAGGAGTATCTGAAGCGCCGTCAGGATGAGCTGGGTGTCAGCCTGGACACGTCGAAGACGCTCGATGCCCAGCAGAAGGTGAAGGCGTACATCGCCCTTCACAACGCGTACGGGATCGACCTGAACTCGACGGGTGTGGAGCTGGCGGAGGTGTCGCTGTGGCTCAACACTATGCACCCCGGCATGCGTGCGCCGTGGTTCGGACTGCATTTGAGGCGAGGCAACTCGCTTATCGGAGCACGGCGTTGGGTGTACGAAGCCGAGCGCATCAAGAAGGAGCGGACGATCGGTGCACACACGCCGATCAAGCTGCCGTTCCGGGCAGCTGCGGATGGTGCGGAGCAGTTGCTGCCGGATGGAGCTGTGCACCAGTTCCTTCTGCCCACCCCTGGGTGGGGTGCCGTCGCGGGAGCGAGCGGGGATGCGAAGAAGCTGGTGGAGCAGCTCGCCGGGGCGCAGGTGGAGCAGCTGAAGGCGTGGAAGAACAGCATCAAGGCGAAGCCCAAGACAACGGGCGGCAAGGGCAGCCAGCTTGCCCGGCTGCAGGCTGCGGCCCTTCGCGTCGAGTTCCTCTGGAGGCTGGTCGCCAAGCGCATGGAGCTGAGCGAGCAGGAGATCGCCCGCACCATCGATATGTGGGGGACGGATCGCGAGGAGGATGCGGAGGAGTACGCCTTCCTCCGCCGCGACAAGCAGAACCCGGACCAGAGCCTGCCACTGACCAAGGAGCAGGTCTTCAAAGACCTCTTCGCGGCGGAGGGCTCCCCGTACTGGCGGCTCAAGCAGGTCATGGACGCGTGGTGCGCGCTGTGGTTCTGGCCGCTGGAGAAGGTAGGGCTGCTGGACGGGGCGGACGCCGAGTACGCGACGGCTCCGGTAGTGACGGCGCAGGCCGGGGCCGACCTGGATGCGTTGCTGTCGTCGGTGGCCGGTCCGACGGCGGAGGTCGAGGAGCGCGCGCCCGAGCCAACGCCTGTGCCGCAATTCCTTGAGCCCGGCCTGCTGTTCACCATGGATGGCGACCAGATTTCCCTGGGCGAGGCTGAGAGCGACGACGAGGCCGGGAAGACGAAGGTGGCCAAGAAGAAGCGCGCCTCCTCCGCTCCCAAGAAGGCCAGTGGACCGACACGCCGCCGCGAAGTCATTCCGCTGGCGGACATGGACGACTGGATTGCCTTCCTGGAGTCCATGCTCGGCACGGGATCGGTGCCGGAGGACACTTTCGCCACGACGGTCGACTCTCTGAAGGAGTTGAAGAAACTCGAAGACCTGATCCAGGCCGAGATGGGCATGGATGATGCCCGTAAGGCGGTTGAGACGCGGTACCCGTGGATGCGGGTCGTTCGCGATATCGCTGAGGAACAGGGGTTTCTGCACTGGGAGTTGGACTTCGCAGGTGTCTTCGCCGGTGAGGCGGGGGGCTTCGACCTTCAGGTGGGTAACCCGCCGTGGGTGCGGCCGGAGTGGAAAGAGGATCCGGTCCTAGCGGAGTACGAGCCTTGGTTCATGCTCACGGAGAAGCCGAAGGCGGAGGACAAGAACCGGCGGCGGGATGTCGAACTCGCACGCGAGGAGGTGCAGGAGTACCTACTCGGCGAGGTGACTAACACGGTGACCATGGCGAGCTACCTCTCGTCGGCGCCCGTGTACCCGCTGATTTCGGGAAGCCAGCCGGATCTGTATCGGGCGTTCATGTGCGAGGTGTGGGATCACGCGGGGAGCGGCGGGGCCGCCGGGATGGTGCACCCAGACACTCACTTCGCGGGGGACAAGGAGGCCGCGCTGCGGGCGGCGGCATACCGGCGGCTGCGGGTGCATGGGGACTTTGTCAACGCGGGCAACCGGTTCTTCCCGCCGCCGGTCGGGCGGTCGAGCCATTTCGGTGTGCACATCTACGGGGCCGAAGGAGAAATCTCCTTCGACTCGTTGTCGTGGCTCTTCACTGTCGATTCACTTCGCTTGTCCGCCTCCGCCGAGAACACGGGCACCGACCCCGGCGTTAAGTACGACGGCGACTGGGACGAACGTCCGCACCCGAAGCGGGTCGTCCGCGTGACCCCGGAGACCCTCAAGCGGTGGCGTCGGCTGGCAGGTGATGAAGGGCCCCTGGAGCACACGCGTCTGGTCACGCCAGTGAGCACGGCGGAGGACCCGGCGATCGACGCACTTGGTACTTATCCCTTGCGTCTCGGTGCACTGTCCCCGGACATCACCCGTGGGTACGACGAAAGCGCTGCCAAGAAGGCGAAGTTCGGCCCGAACAAGGATCAGCGACTCATCGACTACAACACCGGCATCGACGGCCAGGAGGATTACCACGCGAAGGCGTGGAACGACGTCATCTTCAAGGGGCCGCAGATCGGCGTGGCCAACCCAATGTTCAAGCAGCCTAGCCAGGGCGGAGGTGAGGTACGAGGCCTTGACCCGAGGGCGCTCACAGACGATGCGGTTCCTGAGTCGGAGTACCGGTGCGTGGCTCCCCACGACGTGTTCCTGGGCGAGCAGGACAGATGGCCCGACTGGGAGAGGTACGAGGCGCTGCTCGCGTCCGAGGAAGAGAGGGCGCAGGCCCGGCTCCGGATTGCGGATCGGCGCAAGGTGCAGCCGGAGGAAGTCGAGGATGAGCAGGTCGAGAAGTTCCTGCTCGCCAAAGCGAGTTATCCGTACAGCGAAGACTTTCGGGTTGCGTGGCGCGAGAGGGTTGCGGCTGACACCGAGCGCGCGCTTTACGGAGCGCTGCTCCCGCCTGGGACAACGCACATTCACGCAGTGCGTTCCGCCCGACTGGCGACAAGGAGCCTCACCGCTCTCACCGCAGGCTTCCTGGCCTCGCTGCCTATCGACTACCTGCTTCGGACGGCGGGAGTCGGACACCTCGACGTTGCTCAGGCCAAGCGGCTTCCGGCACCACAGAGCGAACACCCTCTCGCCGCTGCCCTCCTCCTCCGTACCCTCCGCCTGAATCTTCTGACGACTGCCTACGCTGACCTCTGGGAAGAGCTCTACGACCCCAAGTGGCTCGGCTACGAGCCTTGGGCGATCAACTGGCCCAACCTCAAGACCGAGTTGCACAACGTGACTCCCACCTGGCAGCGGGACACCCCCCTCCGTACTGAGTACGCCCGCCGTGCTGCCCTCGTCGAGATCGACGCGCTCGTTGCTGTCTGGCTCGGGATCGACGCGGACACACTCATCGTCATGTACCGGGCTCGCTATCCGATTACGCAGGACTTCGACCCGGTGACCTGGTTCGATGCCAACGAGAGGAAGATCGCTGGGGACCGGTACACCTACGGCTTCGACCAGACCAAGGACCACTGGACCCAGTTCGAGAAATACCGCGAGGCCCACGAGAAGGACCCGAACACCGGCACCCCCGTCCCCGACGGCTACACCGCCCCCTTCTACAAGGCGAACCGGGAACGCGAAATGCGTGAAGCCCATGCCTACTTCAAGAAGCGCCTCGACGAAGCCGTCGCCAAGGGTCTCTGGGACCCGGAGAAGATGGAGGTCCCGACCCCGTGAGGCCCACCCTCGAAGCACAGGGACTCAAGGAGAGCCTGCTCCAGTACCTGTCCACGACGTACGGGCTCGCGGACGAGGGCGCCCGTAAGGCGTTGAACGCCTTCCTCGAGGACGAGACGACGGGCATGTTCCGCGGACCGTACCTCCGCCTGCGTACCCCCTTCACCCCGGCCGACGACGGCTGGCAGCAGCACCTGGACTGGGTCCGTACCGACGACTGGACGCCGTACGCTCACCAGGCCCGCGCCTTTGCCCGGCTCACCTCCAAGGACGGCCACACACCTCAGCCCACGCTCGTAACGACAGGCACCGGCTCCGGCAAAACCGAGTCGTTCCTGTACCCCGTTCTCGATCACTGTGCCCGCGAGCGCGCGGCCGGGAACAACGGGGTCAAAGCGGTCTTCCTGTACCCGATGAACGCCCTGGCTACGGACCAGGCGGCCCGTATCAACGATCTGCTCACCGATTACGACGAGTTGAGCGGTGTCCGCGCCGGCCTGTACATCGGGGAGAAGGCGGCGACGCACTACGACCGGGTCTACACCCGCCGCCAGGACATGCAGCTATCTCCGCCGGACATCCTGATCACCAACTACAAGATGCTCGACCTGCTCCTGCAGCGCGCGGCCGACGCCTCGCTGTGGGACGGCAGCGACATCCGCTACGTCGTCGTCGACGAGTTCCACACCTACGACGGCGCGCAGGGCACCGACGTCGCCATGCTGCTACGCCGTCTCGCCATCGCCGTCGATGCCAACCGGCCTGGCATGCCGCTGGGCTCGATCACCCCCATCGCCACCTCCGCGACCCTCGCCTCTGGTACCGATGAGGACGGGGTACAGCAACTCCTCTCCGTGGCCACCAACGTCTTCGGCACGGAGTTCACCGAGGACGCGATTGTCGGCGAGAACCGGCTGACGGTCGACGAGTTCATCCTGGGCGAGGACGAGTCGATCCCGGACGCGAGATTCCTCCCTGGTCAGGCCACGCCCCCCGAGACCCTCACCGCTCTGCCGGATCCGGCATCAGGCCCCGAAGAACTCGCGGACCTCGCCGAGGCCGTCACCGGAAGCCGGATCACTGATCCGGTCGCCCTCGGCGCCGCGCTCAAGCGCAATCGGCTCACGTACGCCGTCCTGAACGCCTTCGACGGCACGGTGCGCACTTACGACGAGGTGCTTGACGTGATGCGCCGCAGTGGGGCGAAGAGCTGGGACGAGGCGATCACGACACGGCCCCAGATCGCCGCGCTGGCACTCGCCCGCTTCGTCGCGCTGCTGTCCGTGGCGCGTGACCCTGACGCGCCGGCCGCGATCAGCCGCAGCTTTGTCCAGGTCGAGGTGCACCAGTGGGCGCGGTCCGTCACCCGAATGCTGCGGGGCGTACTGCCATGGCCGAAGGCCGAGTTCGCGTGGGACACGGCCGGAGCGCAGAGCCAGTCGCGTACGACGCCGGACACCACCACCTCCCGCGACACCAAGATCTTCCTACCCGCGGTGTACTGCCGTGAGTGCGGGCGTTCCGGCTGGTCGGTCCTCGCTCCCGAGTCGGACTTCGAGGAGCTGAACTTCGAGGCCCACAAGATTCGCCGGGCCACCGTCACCGCCGAGAAGGCCAAGGTGCGCACCCTGGTGGCGGCCACCGACAACGAGGCCCGTGAGGGCAACGGCCGTACCGCCATGGACCCGGCGGCGCAGAGGTCGCTGACCACCGGCGGCGCGGGCGTGCTCATGGTGCTCGACGGCCTGTCCCAGCGCCTGCGGCTGCCCGACCCCCAGGGCGACTACGACGACGAGGGCAACCCGGCGCCCGCCGGCCCCGACTCTGCCTTCGTCCTGGTCCAGCTCGGCGACACCGCGGAACGCGCCGCCAAGGACGACTGGTGCCCTGCCTGCGGCACCCACAACGCGGTCCGCTTCGTCGGTACGGGTGCCGCCGCGCTCGCCGCCGCCTCCGTCACCCAGCTGTTCACCGGCGGGGAGATGGACAAGAAGCAGCGTGAGACGAAGACGCTGATGTTCAACGACTCGGTGCAGGACGCCGCGCACCGGGCCGGGTTCGTCGCCTCCCGCTCATACACATTCTCCTTGCGGGCCCTGTTCACCAAGCACCTGAGCGAACAGCAGCCCAGCGCCCTCAACGACCTCGTCGCCGACGTCGTCGCGGCCACCACTGACCGTGAGACACTCGCCGCCGTCGTCCCGCCGGACCTCCACGACGACACGGGCGTAGCACGCCTGCTGTCCGGCCAAGGACGAGGCGGGGACAAGAAGACCTGGGACCTGATCGGTGAACGGTTCGCGTTCGAGGCAGTCATGGAGTTCGGCCACCGCTCCCGCAACGGCCGTACCCTCGAACTGACCCGTACCTCAGCCGCCTGGGTGGACATCCCCGACGAGCAGGCGGCCGTGGCGCTCGTACGCGCCGCTCATGAGGAGGCCGCCCTCCGCGGGTTGACGCTCACCGAACACGACGACGCCCGCTATCTGGCCTTCCTGCGCGGCCTGTTGGAGCGGCTGCGTACGCGCGGGGCGGTTGGGCACCGGTGGCTGGAGAAGTTCCTCGACGAGGCGGGCACCAGCCGCTACTTCATCTGGGGAGGTCGCCCGCGCGGTATGAAGGCCTTCCCTAAGGGGGTGTCCGCACCGAGCTTCCTGCTCGCGCGGCCCAAGCCGAGCAGCGAGTTCGACTTCGCCGCCGGACGTCTGTCCTGGTACCAGACCTGGGCCCAGCGCTGCCTCGACATGACCCGCGAACAGGCCGACGAGTTCTGGGTGCGACTGCTGCCCCGGCTCACCGACGCCGGGTTGCTTGCAGCACGTACCCCGAGCGACACGGCCGCCCGTCTGTACGGCCTCCAGCCAGGGGCCATCCGGTTGCAGTTGCTGACCGACGCCCAGGTCAACGAGGCCTATGTGCGCTGCCCGAAGTGCTTCTGGGAGCAGACCGTCCACCCCTCGCTGCTGGACCAGTACCACGGGCAGCCCTGCCAGGCGTATCGCTGCACGACGGGGCGGCTGGTCGCCGGCGACCGGTGGCTGGAGACGGTGGACCGGCACGACCGAGACCGCGACTACCGTGACGACTACTACCGCAGCCTGTACCGGCGAGCGGGTACTTACCAGGTCATCACCGCCGAGCACACCGGTCTGCTTTCCCGAGGCAAGCGCGAACGTGTCGAGGACGCCTTCCGTAACGGCGGAGGATTCAACGACCCCAACGTGCTGTCCTGCACACCCACCCTGGAGATGGGCATCGACATCGGCGACCTGTCGGCCGTCGTCCTCGGCGCCCTGCCGCGCCGTCCGGCCAACTATGCCCAGCAGGCGGGTCGGGCTGGACGCCGTACCGGCAACGCCTTCCTGCTGACCATTCCCGACCGCAGGCGCCGCGACCTGTACTTCCTCGACCGGCCACGGGACATGATCGACGGGCGGATCGTGCCGCCGGGCTCGTATCTGTCGGCCATCGAGATCCTGCGCCGCCAGTACACCGCCCACCTCCTCGATCTCGCGGCGCGCGGCCGGCTGCTGCGCGAGGACGGCAGGCCGCTGGCCGCGCTGTCGCGCCGGGTCGACGAGCTCTTCGGTCCCTCCGGCTATCTCGCCGACTTCACCGACGCCGCCCTCGCCCACGGCGAGGAACTCGTCGCCGGCTTCCTCGCCTTGTTCCCGACCGGCGTGAGCGACACCGCCAAGGCGGAGCTGGAGAAGTACGCGGTCCGCGGCATCCGCAGCGCGATCGAGAAGGCCGAACGGGAGTGGGAGCGCGAGAACCAGAAGCTGCGCACCCGCCTCCGTACGATCCGCTCCGCGATCGACGAGCTCAAGGACGGCGACGACGAACAGGCGAGCACAAAGGCGGAGTTGGAGGCCGAACTCGGAGCCATCTCCAAGCAGGGAGCCACACGGCAGCGTCAGCCCGCCCAGACAGTGCTGTGCGACCTCGGCCTGCTGCCCAACTATGCCCTCATCGACGCCACGACCACCCTCGACGCCACCGTTTTCTGGCCCGAGGGCACCACGCCCGAAGGCCGGCCCCGCTACAAGTCGAAGTCGTTCTCCCACGGGCGTCCGCGTGGCTTCGCCCTGTCCGAACTCGCCCCCGGAAACACCTTCTACGCAGAGGGCTACAAGCACCGGATCACCGGCATCGATATCGTCACCGGCCGGGACCAGGACTGGCGCCACTGGCGCTTCTGCCCCTCGTGCGGCTACGTCCGCACCGAGAACGCCGAGAACGACATCACGCCCTGCCCGCGCTGCGGGGAGGCGGGCATCGCCGACTCGGGCAGCCTTTGGCAGATCGTCCAGCCGAGCGTCGTGACGGCCCGTGACAAGCGTGAGGACGCCAGGATCGGCGACGAAAGCGACGACCGCGACCGCCGCTTCTACACCGTCGTCGACATGGTCGACATCCACCCCGACCACTTCGCCAAGGGCAAATCCTGGCGGCACACCAAAGAGGTCTTCGGCGTCGACTACACCCGCCGTGCCGTCATCCGCCGTATTAACGCTGGACCGCTCAGCATCGGCGCCCAGGAGAACGAGCAACTCGCCGGGAAGCCGGTGCGCATCGCCCCCTTCCACGTGTGTACTGCCTGCGGAGCCGCGAGCGCCGACGGACGACCGGTCTTCGACGACGACAGGGACGCCGTCGACAACTCCGCCAACCGCCAGCGCGAACTCAAGCACCACACTCCCTGGTGCCCGCTGCGGCGCGGTAAGAAGGGCGTACCCCAGGAACCGGTCCTGCTCGCCCACGAGCTGGAGACCGAGGCCCTGCGCATCCTGCTGCCGGCCGCGACCGTCCTCGTTGAGGAGAAGGTCCACTCCTTCCAGGCGGCCCTGCGCCTGGGCGTGGACGGCGCCTTCGGCGGCGACCCTCAACACCTCGCCACCACCCTCGCCACCATGCCGGACCGCGACACCGCGGAGAAACGGCACTTCCTGGTCTTGTACGACCGTCTCCCGCACGGCACCGGCTACCTTGACCGGCTCACCGATGCCAGTGCCTTCCGGCAGGTGCTTGAGGGCGCGCGCCGACTGCTCGTGGAGTGCCCCTGCAACGAGGAGGGCGGGCCGGCCTGCCACCGCTGTCTGTACCTCTACGCCGACGAGCAGTACATCGAGCGCGTCTCCCGTCAGGCTGCCCTGGAGATCCTCGACGAACTCCTGGGCACGGACACCGACGCCTGGGACACCAAGAAGGTCGGGAACACCGATCAGATCGGTCTGGACGGGCAGGTCGAGTCCGATCTGGAGGCACGCTTCCTCAAGGCCCTGCGTGGGTGGGCCGGACAGCGCGGCGACGCCGTGCTGGAGGAGAGCGGCGACAACAGCGCCTATCTGCGTCTCGACGAAATCGGCACCGTGCACGGCTGGCGTCTGACAGCGCAACGAAATGAGGGTTACACCCGTACCGACTTCACCTTCGAACGCGTCGACGGTCCCAAGCAGAAGATCACCGTCTACCTCGACGGACACCGCTTTCATGCCTCTCGCCGGAACAACCGGCTCGCCGGCGACGCCGACAAACGCAACCGGCTCCGGGCCGAGGGGAGAATCGTCTTCCAGCTCACCTGGCACGACCTCGACGCCTTCGAGCGGCAGACGAACAGGGCGGAGTCCGGCGCGGGGCGCGAGACGGCCGAGCCGGTGTGGCCGCCGTACCCGCGCAGTGCCCAAGACCTCGCCAAGCAGCTCTACGCCGACCGTGGTGGCGACGACGACCTCGCGGCCACCGCCTTCACCGACCCGATGACCATGCTCCTCGCCTACCTGCGCAGCCCGGACGACGCGGCCTGGGGCAAGCGGGCATCAGCCATGGTCGGCGGGCTCCTCGGAACCGGCCAGGAGATCCTCGTAGGCAACGGCACGCCCGACCAGACGCGTCAGACGCTCATCGGTCTCCTCGACGCCTGGGGCCGCACCGACGGCATCGAGCCCGCGCCCGTGCAGGGCACTGGCACGCTCAACCTGTTCCAGACCAGCGACCAGTCCGGTCTCCCCGTCGCCTTCCTCGTCGATGCAGCCACTGGCCACTGGTCAGCACTGGCCTGCCTTGACGACACCGCACACGACCAGCTCGGCACGCCCGAACACAAGGCGCGCTGGCGCTCCTGGCTCCAGTGGTCCAACATCCTGCAGTTCCTCGCCCACGACGGCGGCGACGGCATTCAACTCACCACAGCCACCGCAGCTGGCTTCGACATCTCGGTCCTCAAGGCCTTCGGCGGCCTCGGTGAACTTGAATCCCTCGTTGTGCGCTACGGCACCGGCACACCCGCACCGCAGCCCGTACCCGCGGAAGCCTCCAACGAGACTCCTCTCGAAGCAGCGGTGCGGGATCTGCTGTGGGACCGGGAGATCCTCGAATACCTCGACGAGGACGACCCTGATTCCCCCATCACCCGCCTAGCCCACGTGTTGGCCGACGGCGGCAAGAAGGCCCCCGCTTACGGCTACGAGCTCGGCGAACGAGGCTGGCTCGCCGACTTCGTCTGGGACCACGGCACTCCGCGGATCGCCGTCCTGGCCGAGCCGTACGACCAGGAGGACAAGGAGAGCGACAAGACCTGGAGCGCCTACCGTGACGCCGGGTTCACCGTCCGCTCGGCCGACGACTGGCTCGCCGATCTTGATGCTCTGCTGGGCATGCTCCCCGACGCCACCGCCCGTCCCGACTCCGAAGAACAGAGTGCCGCACGATGACCGCACGCCTGAGCCTCTACCAGAAGGCCGAGAACGAGCTCTACAAGATGGACTCGTCGGTCAAGACGAAGTTCTACGACTTCTGCCACCAGTTCCGTCTCGACCCCGATCACCCCAGCCTCGACTTCAAGCCTCTTAAGGGCGACGGCCGGATCTTCCGAGCCAAGATCGACCGTTCGTACCGGGCACTGCTGGCCAGGGCGGGGGTCGGCGCCGATGGCGTCCAGCAGTGGCTGATTGTCGCCGTCCGCCACCGCAAAGACGTTTACGAAGAACTCACCGTCGCCATCAACCGGATCACCGGCGAGATCGAGTTTGTCGATCTCGGCGTCGTCGGTCAGAGCGTCCTCCAGCGCGCGGGACTCCAACTCACGCCGGCCCAGGACGAGCACACCGCACCGGTCGAGCCCACGCCTGCCCCAGTCGTGACGCCCCAACCGGCTGCCCCCGCCGAACCGCTCCTCGTCGGCTGCACCCCCGAGGACCTGCGCCGGCTTGGTGTCGCCGACGCCCTCATCGGCCCGGCCCTCGCCGTCACGACCGACGAGGAATTCGACCAGCTCATCGCCGGCGCCCCGCGCCTGACCGCCGAGGTCCTCACCGGCCTCGGCTCCGGCATGTCCGTCGACGAGGTCGAGCGTGAGATCACCCAGCCTGCCTCCACCGAGCTCGAACCGGGCTTCGAGAACGACATGGCAGCGGCCCTCACCCGTACCGCGGTCACCACGGTCGACGACGACATCCGCAACGTCCTGGCCGAGGGCGACTTCCGAGCCTGGAAGGTCTACCTCCACCCCACCCAGCGCAAGATCGTCGAACGGAACTACAGCGGCCCCGGCCGGGTCAGCGGCGGCCCCGGAACCGGCAAGACCATCGTCGCCCTGCACCGGGTCGCCCGCCTCGCCGCAGCTCTGCCGCCCGGCCACGGCAAGCCGATCCTGCTGACCACGTACACCAAGAACCTCACCGCCGACCTGCGCTCCCGGCTCACCTCGCTCATGGACCCCGCGCTGCTCGGCCGCGTCGACATCAAGCACATCGACCAGCTCGCCCAGAGCGTCCTCAACGAGAACACCGCGCCCGGTGCGCAGCGCAGCCTGATCACCGACGACCGGGCCTTGGACGTACTGCGCGAAGTCCTCTTCGAACACGACGAGCAGCGTTGGGACGCCGAGTTCCTCTTCGACGAATGGGAGCAGATCGTCCTGGGCCAGTCCCTCGGTACCCGTCAGGACTACTTCAAGGCTCGTCGCGCCGGTATGGGCCGCGCTCTCAACCGCCCCGAACGCGCAGTCGTCTGGAAACTGCTCGAGCAGTTCGCCCTGCGCCTCAACGGCATGGGCCGGGAGACCTGGGCCCAGGCCGCCGAGCGGGCGGCGCGGTACGAGATGGAACGCGCCCGCAAGATCCAGGCGAGGGCTGAGCGCAAGGCGGACATCGGCGGCGGCGACCTGGCCCATCTCGACGACAACAGCTCCGCGATGCGCTACCTGCGTCACCGCTACCGTCACATCGTCGTCGACGAGGCTCAGGACCTCGGCCCCGCCCACTGGAAGATGCTGCGCGCCATGGCCGCCTCCGGCCCGGACGACCTGTTCATCGCCAGCGACACCCACCAGCGGATCTACGACCGGCAAGTCACCCTTTCCACCGTCGGCATCAACATCCGCGGTGGCCGCTCTTCGAAACTGACGCTGAGCTACCGCACCACCCAGGAGATCCTCGACCAGGCCGCTAAGGTCGTCCGCGGGGGCACCTACGACGACCTCGATGACGGCACGGACACCCTCGACGGCTACCACTCCCTGCTGCACGGCCCCGCCCCCGAGTACGTCGCCTGCGCAGACTGGACCGACGAGATCACTCAGCTAGCCGCAGCCCTCAAGCAGTGGCGCGCGGACATCACCCAGCCCACCGAGGACGGCACCGTACGCGACCCCAGCGGCACCATGGCCGTCTGCGTCGCCGACGGCGACATGGCTGGCCGCGTCGCGGCCGACCTGGAGACGAAGCACGGCATCACCACAGCGACCCTCACCAAGGAAGGCCCGCAAGGTGGCGGCGAAGTCCACATCGGAACGATGCACCGTTTCAAGGGACTTGAGTACCAGAAGCTGGCGATCATCGGCGCGAGCGACGGCATCCTCCCGCGCACCGCTGTCGTCGAGAAGTACGCGACGACTGACCCCAAGCGGTACGAACGCGAACTCAAGAAGAGCCGCAACCAACTCTTCGTCGCCACCACCCGAGCCCGCGATGCGCTGCGCATCTCCTGGCACGGCAAACCTAGCCCGTTTCTACCCTTGTAGTTTGGGGCGCCTCTAACCGCATGCCCGAGGGATCTGGCCGGGCCTCGCGGAGCAATTAAGCGCAAACTGCGGCACAACCCGCTGTTGCTCGTAGGGACGGTCGCGGGTCTCGTGTTCGTCTATCTGGCTCCACCGGTGGCCCTGGTAGTCGGCGTCCGGAGCGGGAATGCGGTGACGGCGTGGCTGGCGCTGCCGCGTGGGCGGTGATGGCGGGGACGTACATGCCGATGCTCCGCTATTACCGTCAGCCGCTGTGGTTCGTTCCGCTGTTGTTGTTCATCGCTTTCCTGTATCTCCTGATGACGGTGGACTCGGGGGTGCTGCACCGGGCGCTGCGTGGAAGGGGCCAATGTACGCGTGCTCGGAGGCGGCGCCGGACCGGCGAACGGCATGACTTCCGATCGACGCCAGGCGATACGCTGGAGAGCCGGACAACCAGCCTCTCGCGTTGGAGACTTAGCCTTGCCGCAGCTCGCCGTCGTGCACACCTTCTGGACCGACTACGAGCAGTTGGAGAAGCCCGTCCGGGCCGGGGTTCGCAAGGCGATTACCAAGTTCCAGTCGCTGACGGTGCCCGAGCTGTACGCGGACAAGGGGCTGGGGTTGTCCGTCGCGCGCATGGCCCGTGATCCGCGGATGAGGACGATACGCATCACGGCCTTCTGGAGGGGCGTGCTCCTCGCGCCCGACGACGGAAGTGAGACCTTTCTCCTCCTCACGGTGCTGCCACACGACGAGGCCCTGCAGTGGGCCGCCACCCGGCTCGTCTCCGTGAACTCCGCGATGGGAAGCCTGGAGGTGCGGGACGTCGCTGCCATGGAGCGGCTGGTCACTTCGCGGCCCGCCTCCCACGTTCCCATGACTCTCTTCGCTCGGTTCTCCGCCACCGACCTCACAGCGCTGGGCATCGACGGCCAGACTCTGGAGGCCATCCGCACCATCACGGACAGGGCGCAGTTCGACGCCTTCCAGCCGCTGCTGCCCGAGGACCAGCGCGAGGTGCTCCAGTACCTCGCCGAGGGGTTCGATCCCGCAGAGGTCTTCCAGAACGTCGTCGCTCCCCGGCGGCCAGTAGACGCGAACCCGCCGGCTTCGGCGAGCCTCGCGGATGCCATCGCTCACACGAGTGACCGGATCACCCTTTTCTCGGAAGCTGGGGAACTGGAGGAGATCGCTGGCAAGCCGCTGGTCGCGCCACGAACCGGAGAGCTGCTCAGCCCCTCCAGACGGGG
This sequence comes from Streptomyces massasporeus, assembly GCF_014648995.1. GTDB lineage: Bacteria > Actinomycetota > Actinomycetes > Streptomycetales > Streptomycetaceae > Streptomyces > Streptomyces massasporeus. Next base: position 960,913 of record NZ_BMSE01000002.1, read on the forward strand.
CGAGCGCAAGGACTACGCGTGTGAACGGCTGCCCCTCGCCGACGGCGGCCAGGCAGACGTCTTCAAGGCGGTGCACAAGCCCAGCGGCAAGGTCGTCATCCTCAAGAAGCTTAAGGACAAGTACCCGCCCGGCCGTCAAGTTGCCCGCATGAAGCGAGAGATCGAATTCGGGCGAAGCCTGACCGGGAACCCGCACGCGATGCCGATCCTGGACTTCGATCGCAAGTACACCTGGTTCGTCATGCCGTACGCGGAGGCCACCGCCGAGAGCCTCCAGGAGGAATTCTCCGATGATGCGGCCCTGCGGGAGCTGCTGGAATCCCTCTGCTCGGTCCTCGAGGTGGCGCACCGTGAGGGATGGATCCACCGGGACATCAAGCCGGCCAACGTCCTGCGCCTGAACGGCCGCTGGGTTCTGGCGGACTGGGGGATCGTGCGGCGGCCCCTGGGCCAGACGACCGATCCGCAGCGCACCCGCGTGGGGGTCTTCCTCGGCTCCGAGGGTTTCGCGGCCCCTGAGCACTACAACGACGCCCACCACGCGGGCCCCACCGCTGACATCTACAGCCTGGGGCAGCTCATCGGATGGGCCGTCACGGGCGAGATGCCCCTCGTGAACGTCCCGTTGCTCCCCAAGTCGGGCCCATGGCGTGCGATCGTCCGGGAGGCGACCCAGAGGGACCCGGAGCGACGTCCGGCCACGGTTTCCGCCTTCCTCGATTTCGTCGCGCAAGAGCTGGACGAGCCGGCGGAGCCCGTTGCGCTACGCGGCGAGCACCTCCAGCGGGAACTGTTCGCCGGTTCGACGGGTGCGGGGTCCGACCTCCTAACGCTGGCCGCTAGGCATCCCGACGATGCTGCTCTCTACTTCGACGTGGTGATCAAGGTTCCCGTTGCCTCGATCATGGCGGACCTGCTGGCCGACGCCGCTCGTGCTGTAGAGGTCGTGTCCGCGATGGCGACACTCTTCGGTTCGGACGTCTCCCACGGTTCCGAGGAACTCGACGCCACCGTTAGGTGGCTGGCCAGTATCGCCGAGGAGGCGGCCCGGGCGAGGGAGCTCGATCTCCTGGAAGCGTGCTGCGGTGGCGCGTTCGAATGGATCCCCCTCCTGGACGACCAGAGCGGGCAGGCCGATGGCTTCTCCTGGTGGACGACCCTGAGCGGGGACGCCGCCAGCTCGGTGGCGGCGATGCTGCGACAGCACCCGGAGTGCGTGACGTACTTCGGCCACCTGGTGCACGACCTCCGCGTCGACCACCGGATTCGCGCGGCCATCGCCCAGCAGTAGACCGGTTCGGCGCAGTCGGCGCGGTGCAGCGCCCCAGCGCTCAGGTAGCCGTACTCGTCTCGGATGTCCTATGCATGTGCCAACTCGTTAGCGGCGTCGAAGCTCGGTCGGCTCATACATGAGCTGATACACGTGTAGGGCCGAGTGTTTCATTCGGTAGATGGTGATTTTTGAGAGAAAGTCTGTCTTCACTGCGGCACTCCGCCGTTGCTGTCCGTCCTCATCAGCGCCGACGATCCAGTCCTCGATGTGTTGCGGCAGTGTGAATGTGAGGTGATAGGAAGCAGCGTCATCATTCCTCGGGGTGATGACCCACTCTGCGTCACCATGATCGGCCGTGCGTCTGATGCGGACTGGGTGCGTTGGATTCCGGGAGGCGTAGTCGAGAAATCCCTTTCGGTTGGTGGTGTGCAGGGGAAGAATGAATGGTGCTGCAGGAAATCCGATCAGCAGCTCCGCCTCGCCGTGTTCGTTGATGACCTGAACGAAGTTGTTCAGGGCGTCCTGTATGGCCCGATCGGCGGGAGCCGGCAGTCCCTCATCGATCAGCGCAAACGAATCGCCAGGCACTTCCCGCGGTGTCTCTAGGCCCAGCCGCACCATGGTGCGTACCCAGTTCACGATCCGGTTGGGGACATCTTGCCCCGGCGACGCGGCGCAGAGCGCGGAGGCCAGAGTGTGGATGTGGTCCCGTAGCCATGTGAACGAGTCCCCCGATAGATCGATCAGCGAAATTTGGTGTGCAAGGGCGAACTGCTGGGCACTCTTGCTGAATCCACTGGTCGAGAAAAGGGCGTAGGAGTAGTGGTACCGGCGTCGAGGACGGCTGCTACCCCCATACGTGAAGTTCTGGTTCACATCACTGATGACACCGTGCGCATTGCGGACGATGTCCAGTCCGCAGGTGCGCTTCTTGTCGTAGAACTTCGCTTCCAGGAACAAGCGGATAGGCAATGAGAACGCCGGAGTGAAAGGGAACTCGCCGAGGGCATCGACCTGGTGTTCTGTTCCCCGCCCGACGACGTGGAGCGTGTTCCGTCTCTTGACGAGTTCGGATCCATCCTTATCTCCCTGGGTCAGGAGGCTGTAGCCGCTGTTGCGGAGCAGCCATGCCAGAGCCTCTTCGAGTAGATAACCCCTCAGTGCCTGTGTGGTGGCCATGGCAATACCCCTTTGTCGTCCCCGGGTGCTTCTGGGCAGGCTACGTCACGGCTTGTACAACTAGCCACGAAGCCATGTGAGTTGACCTGCATCCGCTGCTGGCCTCGCCCTATCACGACGGGGCAGCCGCACCAAACCGCTGAATTCCCGGATTCTGAACCTGCTCGCCGACGATGTTCCGCGCGGCTTCGCTGCGCGGTGGGCGGGAGGACGAACGACCGCTGCTCTGGCAGCGATTACCCCGGAGAGACGCGATGCGTAGCCAGTCCAAGCCGACCGTTGAGGCTGCCTTCCTGAATGTTCAGGACACTGCGAAGTACATGGGCATCTCGGTGAACACCCTCTACGTCTGGCGTCACCGCCGGCAAGGGCCGCCCAGCTTCCGGATGGGGCCGGGCGGGAGGGTCATGTACCGCCGGGACCTGCTTGATGCGTGGCTCAACGAACAGCAGCAGGCGGACTCGCGGTCGAACCCGGCTCTCAATCCAGTGAGCAAGGCGCCGCAGCAGCGCGAACGACGCCGGGCTGTTTGACCTGGGAGAACGGTTCCGAGGAGTTCAGCAGCACTCGGAATTTCATGCGCGCGGAGATCGTCTGTGTGTCTGATCGCGACGTAGGTCGTGCCGAGAGAACCATGACCAGGCCAAGGAGAAGACGCGCATGGCGGGCTACATCGAGGACCGATGGCTCAAGAAGCGGCCGAACAAGGAGACGGGCAAGCGCGAACGCACTGCGCTCTGGGGCAAGTGCACGCGTTACCGCGTCAAAGGGATACCGGGGGTCCGTGACCGGTCCTTCGATACGGTCGCGGACGCCAAGGCGTGGCTGGCCGAGGCACAGACCGACACACGTCGAGGGGATTTCGTCGACGCGCGCGACGGTGCGATCAGCCTTCGTGAGTACGTCGATAAGCACTGGTGGCCCTCCCAGGTGCACCCCGCTCAGACGCTGGAAAGCATGAGGCACAGGATCTGGGGGCAGGTGCTGCCGCAGCTTGGAGATCTGGCGCTCAGGGACATCGGCGTCGCGGAGCTGCGCAAGTGGTCGGCCGACGTGCAGAGGGCGGTGGCATCGAGCACTGCCTATGTCGCGTGGGTGTACCTCAAGGCGATCATGCAGGCCGCGGTCGAGGACAAGCGGCTGTACCGCAACCCGTGCAAGGGCAACAGCTCGATCAAGCCGCCGAAGAAGCCGGAGCGCAAGGCTCGCGCCTGGGAGCAGCACCGTGTCGACGCGGTGCGGGACGCGCTGGCCGACCGCTACCAGATCGCGCTCGACCTCGGCGTCGGATGCGGACTTCGACAGGGTGAGACGTTCGGCTTCAGCCCAGGTGATATCCGTGGCGACTTCGTCCACGTGGAGCGGCAGATTCTTATGTACAAGTCACGGCTGTACTTCGGTCCGCCCAAAGGCGGTAAGGAACGCGATGTGCCGCTGCCGAAGACGCTCGCGAAGCGACTCCTCACTCACCAAGAACGCTTCGAACCAATCGACGTCACCCTGCCGTGGCTGGACCCCGAGGAGCCTGACCTCGCGCGCGAGGACCGGCGGAAGGTCACCGTCCCGTTGCTCGTGTACACCGGCCGGCGCGGCGCGATCAACCGCACCACCTGGAACACCAAGGCGTGGAAGCCCGCGCTCGCCGAAGTGGGAGTCATCCCGCCGCTGCCTGAGCGGCAGCCGGGCGAGAAGCCGTCGCGCGTGTGGGAGCCTAGCCGCGAGCACGGCTTCCACGTCTTGCGCCATACGTACGCCTCGGTGATGCTCGAAGCCGGTGAGTCGATCGTCTCCCTCGCGAAGTGGATGGGGCACTCCGACCCAGCGTTCACGCTCCGGACGTACACGCACTTCATGCCGCAGGCCGGCGCCCGGGGACTGTCCGCCATCGAGGCGTGGCTTACGGACTCGGCCGAAAGTCCCTGAGAAGTCCCAGAGGGCTGGATCAGCCGCCGGATCCCCGCAAAGATGCAGGTCAGAGCGTGATCGCTCCCTGAGCGGAACAGAACCCGGCGTACAGCCCGACTCGTCTGCCGCTCCCTGCGTCTTTGCCTCGGAGCGTGGGCCGGGCACAAGCTGCGCGGCGAGTTCGTCGTGGTCCGCCCCAGCTCCGGCCGCCGGATCGGTCTGCCGCACGTCGACTCCCGATCCGTATCCTCGCTCGCGGATGAGGTGCGGCCCTGCGCGACTGTGGGAGTAACTGCGCGGCCCGGACAGGACGCCCTCCCGCCGCTGAGGGGACATCGGACGCGAACAGCCCGGCCACGTGGTGCTGTTCACGCCCGATCTCACGGAAGCGTGACCGTTCGCAGCACCTCTGTCACCGCCCGCGCCTCCCCGCGGCCCGGCGGGGAGGCCGCCCGCATGACCAGCCGAGTTCAGCAGTGCCTCGCCGCGGCAGCCCTCATGATCTGGCTTCGCTCGTGATCGCCAGGACGCTCCCTGATCGGCCTCGCTGAACGTCCGCGAGGGTCCGCGCGGCAGAGCCCCTTCTATTGATCATCGTCATCGATGGGTTCGGGCTCGCGGGTGTAGGTGAAGTCGAGGACGTAGCGTTCGGTGACGGGGCAGTTGTTCCAGGCTTCGGTGAGCTGGTCGTCCGGGGAGTCGTCGGTGAACTGGCCGAGGGTGGTGTTGTAGTAGTCGGCTGCTGCTTGGCGGTTCTGCCACCAGGCGTGGCCTTCGTAGACGCCGGGGCGGGGCAGGGTGATCTCGTCGGCGGGCCCGCGGTCGAGTTGACCGATGACGAGGATGCCTGTTTCGGATTCCAGGCTGACTTCGGTGTGGCCCTCAGCATCGGCGGGCGGGGCGGTTGGGGAGTCCCAGATGCGGATGGTCATCTGGACTTTCATGTCCGGTTGCAGGCTGAGGAGGTACAGGTGGTAGCCGTTGCCGGCCACCACCTGTGTCTCTGCGGCGTCCAGGGCTGCTTCGTCGCCGAGGTAGGCGTCCGCGTCGTAGACCTCCAGCACACGGCGGCCGGGCGTGGCGGTGACGTTGTGTTCGGCGAGAAGCGCCATGGTCAGTGGTGTCTTCCTGCTAGTTGGTGATCTTCACGTAGAAGGGATCGTCGTTCAGGACGCGGTTGAGGGTGTACATCTCGTTGAGGCGCTCCCCGCTCTTGCGGTTGTCCTTACCGTCGATCAACCGGACGGAGAAGCGGTTGTCGCCCTTCGTGGACCCTTCCTGGGTCGAGGCGAAGGGGTACTCGTCGCACTCCAGGCCTAGGCTTGAAGGGCCTGCTGGTCCATGCCGTTGAAGGTGGCGGGCAGGCTGGCCGCAGCGGCCTCCCGGCTGTGCGTCAGGGCAGCGGGCACGGCAGCCGGAGAGCCCGCGGCGGCGGCCTGCCGGCGCGGCTTGCCCACGGTCCCCTGGGTGAACTTGCTGTTGTCGATCAGCTTGGTGGTGAAGCAGTTCGGCGGTGTGTGGGTCGTGCTGCACACGGGGAGCGTGACGGACTTGGCCACGTCGGGCGTCGCAACCCGCTGCCACACCTTGTTCCCGGTCATGAACTGCATGCGGTTCGCGATCGAGGGGATGTCGATGTACTTCGGTCCCATCACCTCGAGACCGACGTCGATGCGGTTGGTGTTGCCGCCCAGCACCTTGAGCTGTTTGGTGGTGGAGCCGACCTTGTTGAAGTCGTAGAGCACGTCCCACTGGTTGCCGCTGTCCTGGCGGACGGTCATGTAGGTGTGGTTGCGCTTGTCGGGCTTGTTCGGGTTGACCCCGGCCTTGATGGCTGTCGTACGACCACCGCTGGTGGTCAGCTCGACCAGCGTGGCCCGTAGGTGTGAGTGGTCTTCCCCGTCTTCTCCGCGTACAGGCCGATCTCGATGTTGGGAGCAAGCGGACCGCTCGACGTGTTCGGGCTGACGCGCAGGTAGTTGGCCACCTGCACGGTCGTGGACCCGGTGTCGACCTGATCGAAGGTGATCGGTATCTTGCGCCAGGTGGCGAAGCCGCCGATCATCGGCTCGCCAGGCTGACTGCACGTCATCGCCCAGAAGGTGATCCGGGCGTTGTAGAGGCCGGTGCAGGCCTCCTTGGGTGCGGCGGCACTCGCGGAGGGGGCGGTGCCGAGGATGGTGAGTGCGGTGACCCCGGCGCATGCCGAGGCCAAGAATCTCGCGCGCGAACGCGACAAGGTTCCCCTAGGAACGATCAAGGGTGGTCACAGGGGAACCTACAGTTGCATCTGTCCCAACCTGTCTGTTAATGGGATGAGTTGACTGAATCTGGACGCGTGATCCGCGTCACGCCAATCACGGCGAACGCGCAGGAAACTTTTGACGCCGTTTCAGTTGGTGATGCGGCGATGGCCGATCAGGGCTGCGGCTATGCCGACGAAGGCGGCGATCTGGAGGCGGATGTCCCGCAGGGCCGGGGAGACGATGTCGTCGCCGGCGATGGGGTAGTAGTCCTGCTCCGGGCCGCTGCCGGGCAGCCGCGTCAAGGGGTTCGCGCTCGCCTCGGCCGCCTCTCGCCGCAACTCCGCGATCGCCGAGACGACGTCGACACGCTGGATGAAACCCATCCGGAAGTCTGGCTGAACGAGGCAAGGAACGCACTGCGCTGATGACCAACATTTCCCACGTGGACGACGACCGCGGCTGCCTCCGTGTGGTCCTCGCCGTACCCCTCACCCTGCTCACCCTCATCGCCGCGTACTTCTGCTGGACGGCGCTGGCCATCACGCCGTCCGGCACCTGGGACGACGGCGCGTACGCCGGAATCGTTCTGTCATGCGTCGTCACCATCGCGGCCGCCGGGGCTACGGGGGCGCTATGGCTGGTGCCTTCGGTGCGGAGGACCATGTCGTGGTGGTGGATATGTCCGGCTCTGCTGTTGGGCGTGGTTGCGGGAGCGCGGTGGGCGGTGGGTGGTTAGGCCCACCGCCCACCGTCGCGGTGTTTGGGCCCACCACCACCGTCTCCTGTTACATCCGCCGTGCCTGGCGATCAGGTCACCGCGTGGTGCGGCGGGAGTGGGCACTGTGGGGGACGAGTTCACCATCACGGCACTCCCGGAGAGGTGAACCTTCGCATTGTGGGACCTGGAGCTGTGATGGCGGACGCGGGAATCCCGGCCGGAAAAAGCCCGGGTGACGAAGAAGCCGACGTACTGGACCGACTCGACCCCATCGTCCTGCATCACAGCGTGCGCGGGCTGAAATTCTCCGCCGCTCTTCCGGAACGCCTCGCCACGGCCACGGTGGCGGCCCGACTGGCCGACTTCGAGAGTGCCCGCTCGGTGCTCGGCGAGTTGGTGCGCTTTCAGCACGACGGCTGATGCGGAGAAGCTGCCATGGCCGTCCGCTGGCATACGCGGCCGGCAGGCATTCATTCCCGTGTCAGATGCTGGATGAGGCGTTGGAACACGCTCACGGAATGGGTGGTGAATCCGTTGCCGAAGACATAGTGGAGTGCGGGTTTGCCTGCGGGCCCGAGCCCAGTCGGCGTGGGCCCGAGAGGCGGGTGTCCCGCACGGGACTGCCCGATGGCCTCGACCTCGGCACTGCCGAGCGTGAACGCGACCGGAACGGGCGGGGCTTCCAAGCGCGGCGGCACCGTGAGGTCGCGGCGCGCGGCGCGCAGGGACGTGAGCAGCGTGACGAGGCCGTGCTTGGCGTCGAGTACGGTCGCGAGTTCCTCGATGGCGTCCAACGGCGGTGTCTCGTCACCGCCGTAGCCGAGCGCGAGCGTGATGTCCTCCTCCACCCCCGCCGGTGTGCGCAGCACTCGGACGGTGGCCACGGCGGGGCGGTCGGGGTGTCCGACCGCGACGAGCCAGGTGGGCCGGGGAGCGCGGGAGCGGGCCAGGTCCGTCAACTGGCGGGCGGACCACGGGAGGTTGACCGGTTCTGCCGTGCTCCACCCTGCCGGCGGTGCGCCGGTCAGGTGCCGGAAGGCCGTTTCGAGGGCGCGGCCCAGGACGAGGTTCTCGTCGGCGGGGTGGCGGGTGCGCAGGGTGAGGATCAGCTGGCGGCCGTCGGTGTCGGGCCTGGGGCCGAAGGCCTCGGCGACCCTGGTGGCGCCCTGCTCGTCGTGTACGGGGGTGAAGGTGCCGTTCTTCCAGTGGAGTACGGCGCCGGACAGGCCGTCGTAGTAGCCGTGCTCGGCGTCTTGGACGACCCAGCGGTTGGGCAGGCCGCGGAGCGCCGCGCGGGTGGGGAGGGTGAGGCGCGCTGTGGGCGGGGTGACGATCTGCAGCGCGCGCTCGGCTGTGGCGGCGCTGCGCAGGGCGTCGGAGAGCCAGCTGGTCATGGCGATCAGGGGACGGTCCTGGATGACCACGGCGGTCGTGGCCGTGAGGACGTCCACGGCAGGACTGCCGGTGGCCGGGGCCGGGATCGCGGAGACGTCGGTGGTGAGGGGGACGACGTCGGTGGTGGCGGCCTCCGGTGGCCATACCGTCCCGCCCAGCACGGTGGCCAGCCGTCCGGCGAAGGAGCCCGCGAGGCGTGCCGCTTCGGCGACGGCGGTCGAGGCGCGGGCCTCGGTCCACCACACCGGCCCGTCCGCGACCGTGTGGCCCAACAGGCGAAACGTCTCGCCGGGGACCTGGACGAGGATGGGCGCCTCGACCGAGACCAGGGGGCGGCCGTCGGGACCACAGAGCTGCACGACTGCGCCGTCGGCCGTGGTGTTCACGCCGAGGTCGGGGCCGCCGGCGTACAGGCCCGCGAGCAGGGTGGGCAGGTCCGGCATCTCGGGGGTGAGGGCGATGACGTCCTTGGTCACGAGTCTTCTTCGTCTGCGAGGGCGGTCTGGATGAGCTGGTGGGGGCGACCTCTGCGGACGAGGGCGCCCCGGCCGGGTGGCTGCTGGGACGCGTAAAGGCCGGGAAAGAGCTGGCCTTCGGCGCGGTCGCCGGTCATGACGAGGGCGGTGGTGCCGGTCTCGCGCAGGGTGGTGAGGAGGGGTTCGTAGAGTGCGCGGGAGGATCCGGCGGCGCGGCGGGCGATGACGAAGTGCAGACCGATGTCCTGCGCGGAGGAGACGTAGGGCAGGAAGGGAGCCAGGGGCTGCTGGCCGGCCGCGGTGAGGACGTCGTAGTCGTCGACCAGGATCACGATGCGCGGCCCGGTGAAGGCGGGTTCGCCGGTCTCGGGAGCGTCGGGGTCCGCCGTCTCCGGCAGTCGTTTCTCCAGCTCCGCGGAGATACCCGTCGACAGCGCGTTCGCGAGCTTGGCGTTGTGGGCGTAGCCGCCGCGGTAGGGCTCCGGGACCACGCCGCGCAGACCGCGGCGGGGGTCGTAGACGCCGAAGACGAGTTCCTTGTCGCCGTAGCGTTCGACGAGTTGCGTGGCGATGAGCTTGAGCAGGTTGGTCTTGCCGCATTCGTTGTCGCCGAGGATCAGCAGGTGCTGGTCCATGCCGAACAGGTCGAGCAGGACCGGCCCGAGGCCCTCCTGGTCGACGCCCACGGGAATCGCTGCCGGTTCGATGGCCGGTGAGGGCAGCTGTGCCGCAGGCAGGCGGGTGGGCAGTACGCGTACGGGCGGAGCGAGTTCACCGTGCCAGGACGCGCGGATCGTGCGGGCGGCGCGTTCGAGGGCCGGGCCCAGGTCGCCGGTCTCCGGCCGGTTGTCGATGCGGGGCAGGGCGACCTGCGCGAACAGCTTGCCATCGGTCAGGACGCGGCCAGGGGTGTCCGGGGTGAGGGTCTCCGACAGTTTGCGGTCGATGGAGGAGTCGGCCGGGTCGTTCAGGCGCAGCTCGACGCGGGTGCCGAACATCGACTGGGTGGCGATCCGGACGTCGTTCCAGCGCAGCATGCCCGCTACGACGTGAATGCCGTAGCCGCCGCCGCGCTTGAGCAGGTCGGCCACCGCGTCATCGAGATCGGCGAACTCGTCACGCAGGGCGCCATATCCATCAATGATCAGCACGATGTCAGTGGCAGGCAGCTCCGGCAGCCGGCCCTGGGAGCGCCGGTGCCGCAGTTGGTCGACGGAGTCGATGCCGTGCTCGCGGAACAGTGCCTCGCGTGCTGCCAGCATGCCGCGCACCTCGGCGACCGTGCGGGCGGCGCGCTCGTGGTCGGCGCGGCTGGCGATGCCCCCGACCTGCGGCAGTCCGGCGAGGGCGGACAGGCCGCCGCCGGACAGATCGAGGCCGTACACGGCGACGTCGTGCGGAGTGTGGCTGAGGGCCAGGGAGAGGGCGAGGGTGCGCAGGAGCGTGGTCTTGCCGGACTGCGGGCCGCCGATGACGGCCACGTGCCCGCCGGCGACGGTCAGGTCCAGCTGCCACGGCTGCTGCCACTGGCGGGCCGGGTCGTCCAGGACGCCGAGCGGGACGCTCATCGCGCCGCTCGTGCGGGTGAGGCGCACACCGTCCGCGCCGGCTCGGAGGGGGCCTGCGGCCGTGTCGAGGGTGGTGACGTCGGGCAGCGGGGGCAGCCAGATGCGTCGTACCGGCGGTGCCGCGGTGGCGAGTTGGCCGACCATGACGGACAGGACGGTCGAGCCGGTTTCCCGCTGGGTGGCGACAGGTTCCTCCACCGCCTCGGCCTCCTGAGGGGTGGTGTTGTACGCCGGATAGGGACGGGCGAGCGGCTCGGCGTCGTGTTGGTCGCGCCGCGCTGGTCCCCGGTAGGCCCCGGAGACGTATCCGGCCTTGAAACGCTCGTAGGTGGAGGTGTCGACCTTGAGGTAGCCGAAGCCCGGCAGCGGCGGGAGGTGGAAGGCGTCGGTGGTGTCCAGGACGGTGCGGGACTCGTCGGCGGAGAAGGTGCGCAGGCCGAGCCGGTACGAGAGGTAGGTGTCCAACCCCTTCAGTTTCCCGCCCTCGATGCGCTGGCTCGACAGCAGCAGATGGACGCCGATGGAGCGGCCGATGCGGCCGATGGACAGGAACAGGTCGATGAAGTCCGGCTTGGCGGTGATGAGTTCGCCGAACTCGTCGATGACGACGAAGAGATGGGGGAGGGGTTCCAGGGCGGGGCGGGTCGTGGCACGCAGAGCGGCGTAGTGGCCGACGTCGGCGATGTTCCCGGCGTCCTTGAGGACCTGCTGGCGTCGCTTGACCTCGCCGGCCAGGCTGGAGTGGACGCGTTCGACAAGGCCTGCCTGGTTCTCCAGGTTGGTGATGACGCCGGCCACGTGCGGGAGTTCGGCGAAGGGAGCGAACGTCGCGCCGCCCTTGTAGTCGACCAGGACGAGGGCCAGGTCTTCCGGGGAGTGCGTGGCGGCGAGCGCGAGCACGAGGGTGCGCAGCAGCTCGCTCTTGCCGGAGCCTGTGGCGCCCACGCACAGTCCGTGCGGACCCATGCCGAGCTGCGAGGACTCCTTCAGATCCAGCAGCACCGGCCCGTGGCGGTCGGTGACGCCGATAGGGACGCGCAGGAAGTCCCGTTCCCCGCGAGGTGCCCACAGGCGTTGCAGGTCGAGGCCGGCCGGGTCGTCGATGCCGAGGAGCGCGGGGAAGTCGACCGGGCCGGACACGGGTGTGCCCTCGGCCGCCGACTCGGCCGACAGACGCAGTGGGGCGAGCATGCGGGCGAAGCCCTCGGCTCCTGCGGTGGTCATCGCGTCGACCGTGCCGTGGGCGGAGGGAAGGTGCGGGGCGCGCAGGTCGTCCACGGTGATGCGGCCGCCGTCGACGGTGATGCGCACGCTGACCTGGTCGGGCTCGTGCACCTGCTGCTGGAGCAGGTGCAGCACGGTGACACCCATCTCCGGGAGCGCGATCGCCGAGTCGGGGCGAAGCAGTTCGGCCGCGGTGTCGCCGTAGGAGTCGCTGATCACGAGCATGCGGGAGGTCAGGCGCAACGCGTCCTTGGTCCTGCCTGACAGTCCGCGGCGCACCTCGGCCGCATAGGCGGCGCGCTGCCGCAGGTCGGGGCCGCACAGCCGGGCCAGCTCGGCCAAGTCGGATGCGATACGGCGGGCGGCGACCGGCCCATCGTAGGTCTGCGGATCGAGAACGTGGGGCAGCCACTTGGCCCAGGCCCACTCCGACTCGTCGCTCGTGCCGAGGGCGACGGCGACGTCGTCCGGCGCGTGCGTCACTGCGGTCTGCAGCAACAGCGCGCGGGCGACCCTGAGGACACCGTCCCGGTCGCCGATGATGCTGACGTTCCCGGCCCGGTCCAGCGGCACAGTGAGCGGGAAGTCGGTGGCCGTGCCGAAGCGGCCCTGCAGGGCGCGAGCCTCGTTCAGCATGAACGGGTCCGGTGGGGTGAGGACGCCGCCGGTGCTGTTCTGGGCGATGGTCAGCTCATGCGCCGGAACGTCGCCGGTGCCGGCCCGCACCGAGAGGAAGTCGGCGTCCTGGCGCCGCCGCTCCCACAGCCTGGCCGGGTCCCGGACGAGGTCGTACAGGGCCTCGGGCGGAGGGTTCAGCTCGCGTGCCGCCTGCCGCCGCTCCCGCTCGGCGGCGCCCAGATCCTCGCGCAGCTCCTCCAGATACTCCAGATAACGCTCACGCTGCACCCGCCGGGTTCGCTGCGCCTTGCCGCGCTGGGACAGGAACAGTGCCACCGCCCCGAACAGGGCGACGACCAGCACGATCGCGCCGATCGCGGCGAACTGGCTGTTACGGATGACCGTCATCAACACGACCGAGCTGACGACACCCGCCATGGGCAGCAGCGCGGTGGCCGCGTTGCCGACCTTGCCCTCCGGGAGGTTCGGGGGCGCCTCGATCGTGCGGGCCGGCGGGGGTTCGAGGGGGCGGGTGCTGCGGGCGGGCCGGTGGATCACCTGCTGCGTCATCGCACCCTCACCGCCCGCTGCATCGCCTCGGCCGCCAGACGGACGGCCGCGTCCCGGGTGCTCCGGCCCAGCATGGCGGTGTGGATGGGGCCTCCTTGGGCGAGATGACGGTCGTAGGGGAGCAGGACGACGGGCACGCCGGGCTCGCGCAGGTGCGCGGCCGCCGTCTTCGGATCGAGGGTGGTGTCGGGAGAGCTCGCGCTGAGGGCAACCACGGTCGTGGCGAGCGCGGAGTGCGGCAACTGGCCCAGCCAGTCCAGGACCTGGCGGGTGCCGTGGATGCCCTCGGCGGTCATCGGTGCGACGACGACGCGTGCGTGGGCGGTGTCCATCGCCGTTCGCGCCACTTCGCCGGGCAGCGTCTCGCAGTCCACCACCGTCACCGCGAAGTACCGGCGCAGGGCCAGCGTCACCGTCCGGTAGGTGCGCATGTCCATGGGGGCGCCGACCCGCCCCTGACTCGCGGGCAGCAGCCAGCCGCCGTCCGCCACAGGCACCAGGTAGCCGGTGATGTCGGTGAGCTGCATCGCGGGCGTCAGGATCCGGGCCAGGTCGGCGCAACACCAGCGCACGCTGTCCGCGCCCATCCGTACCGGGAGGGTGCCGAGGGCCGCGTCCGCCTCCAGGGTGAGCACCGGGTCGTGTCGGTAGTGGTTGAAGATACGGCCGAGCAGTGCGGCGATGGTGGACTTGCCGACGCCGCCGCGGATCGAGGTGATGGCGATGACGCGACCGGTGGTGACGGGCTGCTGCAACTCCTGGGCGAGACGGGTCTGTTCGGCCACCTCTTGGGTGGCGGAGGCGGTGAGGCGGCGCAAGGAGGCTCCGGCGCGGCGTGCGGCCGAGTCGCCGTGCTGCGGGCTGCCCAGGGCGATGGCGAGGCGGGGGTCGACGGTGGGGTGGGATTCGGGGGCCGGCACCGGGACGTGAGGGACGTGCGCCCGGCGAGGGGCCGGTGCCGGGGGAGGTGCGGAGTCGGAGAGGCCGGAGGCAGCGGCCTGGACCACCGGAGACCCGGGCACGGCAACCGTCTCCGGGTCGGTGCGCTCACGCGTCTCCGGGTCGTTGAGCTCACGCGTCTCCGGGTCCGTGCGCTGGCGCGTCTCCCGGTCGGTGAGCTCGCGCAGCACGTCGCGCTGCCAGTCCCCGCCTCCTGTCACGCCGGTCACCCTGTCCTACGCGAAGGTGCCGAGCAGCCGCCCGTACACCCCGAACACGCCGATCACCAGTGGGAACAGGGCGATCACGGCCACCGACTCCAGCAGGTCACCGGCGCGCCGCAGCCGCACCCGCACATGCTCGGCCGGCTCCACGGCAAGCACTCCCAGCGGCACGACGGCGAGCAATCCGAGCACGGCGACGGGCCCTGCCGCTGCCGAGACATGGTGCCCCCACACCGCGGCGAGCCTAACCGCGACCACGGCCGCCGCCACGAGCAGCACCACGACCTCGGCGGTGAGCGGGAAGGCCCGCGCCCGCAGGGCGAGCACCACCATGACCGTGATGCCGAGCGGCACGCTCCACACCGACACGGTGCCCAGGACCAGCACGCCGGCCGCACCCGCGGAAGCCGCGAGTACGACGGTGGCCAGCACCAGCCCGCGATGGGTGGCCGCGAGCGCCGTGCCCACTCGGTACCGGCTGACCGACACCCCGCCCGTGCGACGGTCGTCCAGACCGGTCAGCCCCGACGCCATCAGCGCGAGCCGAGGCAGCATCCCTAGGGCGAGGACGGAGACCACGGCGAGCAACGCACCCATCCGGGTTTGCCCGGCGGCGGTGCCTGCCCCGGTCTGCAGCCCGAGAGCCGCCTCCCACGCGACAAGACAACCGGCGACAGCCCCGGCACCGATCAGCGCCCCGCGTCCGAGGGGTGTGAACCACCCGGCGAGCAGCAGGGCGAGCGTCAGGGCACCCGCGACGCATGCCAGTCGCACCGCGCCGCCCCAGTCGTAGGCGTCGGCGCAGCTCCAGGCGCCCAGCACGGCCAGGGCCGCGGCCGTGACGATCAGGGTGGCGGCCGGCGCGTGCCGCCGGACCCGCCCGAGGAGGGCACCGGCCAGGGCGCATGCCGCGGCAATGGCGAGGAGCCCGGTGCCGACTGAGGACAGCGCGAAGGAGCCGCGGGCCAGGACCCCCGCGGCCAAGGCCCACAGGACGGTTGCGCACCCGGCGACGACACGCCGCGCCGAGGGCTGCCACCGCCAGGCCCGCACGCCGAGGTCGTCGGCGACCTCGTCGGTGACGTCATGGACGACGGGTGCTGAGGGGGCGTCCTCCGCCCGCACGAGCCGCAACACGGCCCCGTCGGCCACGCCGGCCGACTCCAGGGTGCTGTCGTGGGCGAGCGCGGAGCCGTCCGGTGTGACCAGATGCCGCAACTCGGGCCGGTCCGCGACACGATCGTCCAGAAGCCGCATGACCTCCGGCAGCAGAATCCCTACGGGTTCCCGCGAAGGCAGCACGAGATCGACCCGACGTCGCTCCCCGACCAGGGTGACCCGGCTGAGCGCCGTACGGCTGCTGGTCGCCGAACGACTCAAGGACCCCGTGGACATCACGCGTTCGAACCTATCATCGAGAAGGGGAGGCGGAAGGGGCGGCAGTGCTGGGGGAGTTGTGGCCCGAAGACGGCACAGACGTGCCGTACGGGCTCTTCCCGATGACCCTGTGCGAGACGAACGACCACCCCACACACCCGGCGCACATCACCGCCGCGATCACGATCCCTGCGAGCACCTTGCCCACCCGCTCATCGAGCGACCGCCGTTGGCGCTGGGCGCCGAAGAGAAGGGCGTCGCGGAGGCGACGGCGGCGGACGGAGACGGATTCGAGGAGTTGACTGTCGTAGTCCTGCGCTGCCACGGCTTTTTGCTGTCTGCCTTTCGTTCTCGGATGTCACGCTTGCGCACACTGGGCCCGCTAATTGGCCTGTCCCGTGACGTCTTCGATGAACGCGACCGCTTCTGCTTCGCTGATCTCGGCGTGGTCGACCTCGTTGTGCCCCAGTTGGTAGAGCCGAAGGTACTCGGTCGGTTCCCAGCGAAGGTTCCTGGTGAACGCCTCGTCATGCGCTACGCCATTCACCAGGCGGCGCCTGACGATGCCCTGCGGATTGCTGCGAGAGTAGCCCTCACTGAACTTGGCGTAGTAAGTGATGGCCACGGAGCGTGGGGTGAGAACACGAACTCTCGCTCCGCGGCGGTTCAGCCACCGCTCGAGTTCGAGCCCGTCGATCTCGCGCCGCACGCCTGCCTGGCCGATCGTGGCCGGGCCGAACAGAGTGCCGGTGAGTCCTTGCACGACAGTGTGCTCGTCGAGTACAGCCTTCACGGACGTCTCCCGCACTGATGCGTCTGTGAGGTCGGCGCCCTCCAGCTGCACGTCGATCAAGGAAGCGCCATGGAGCTTGGCCGCCCGCAAGCGAGCCGACCGAGCGTCGACCGCCCACAGGCTGGCACTTCCCAGATCTGCGTCGTCCAGAGTGGCGCCCCGCAGCGAAGCCTCGTCGAGTTCAGCCTTGACCAGCGACGCGTCCGTGAGGTCGGCCTCGTCGAGCACAGCGCCTTCCAGGTGAGCCCTGTAGAGGTCGGCGCCGACGAGTTTCGCGCTCCGGAGGACCGTCTGCGTCATGAGTGCCATGGCGAGGTCCGCAGCCGACAGGTCGGCCCGAGACAGGTCGAGGGCGGAGACGTCCAGAAGCGACTCCCCATGCTCCACCCACTCCCGCAGCGCGGCAGCGGCCTCCGCGTCAGGTGGCATCACCTGGACCACTCGGCTCACGTCACGGATACCAGGCAACTCGATCACTCCACCCGTGCTGCCCGACGATCGACTTGACGTCGTCGATCGCCGCTTGATTGGCATTTCGCATGTCGAGGACAACCATGCACCCCCTGGTGACGATCTGATCCTCCAACTTGCGCACCCACCCCAGGTTTTTCGCCGGGTTGTAGGCCCCCTTGAACGGCAGGGCATCCTGCAATCGGCCGCGTAGAGATACCGACAATCTCCAGCGGGTGCCGTAGTCCTGGGCCACCATAGATTTTCCGTTGCCAGTTTCAGGTGTCTAGGTGTCGTACTCGCCCACCCAGGCGCGCTGCAGAAGTGCCTTGGGCAGGTACTCGGACTCGACCTCGATCGGCATACCCGCGTCATGAGCCATACAGGCGATCGCGAGGGGACCGAGGGCGACCAGGCCTTCACCGCTCAGGGAACGTGCCTCGTCGGCGGTCCAATACTCTTTATGCCAGGTGATGGCGTCGACCAGTGCCGCGTTGAACTGTTCAGTATCCTGGCGCTGGTAGCGGTGGAAGAGTTCAAGGGGCGGATAAAGGATCTTCAGCATCAGCTCCTTGCTGGCGACCTGTGTGATCTCGGGGTCGGTTCCGTTGACGGCAGTGACCAGGGTGTCCCACGTTTCCCGTCGGCCGAACCAGGAATTCTGCAGGGTCTCCACCCAGGCGTAGATGTACTCGTCGAACTCCGCGCCGGACGCGCGGAGAAGCGAGACGGGCACTTGAGCCAGCTGATTGGCCCGGTCGTTGTCACGGCAGATGGCCGCCAGGTAGAAGGCGGTGAGCCAATTTCCCGCGTGCAGGTAGTCCTGAGGTCCGGTCGCGGGAAGCTCCTTTACCTCGCCCATGCTCCCGATACGGCAGGGCACGGGTCCTTCCGCCGCCGTGCCCGCGGCGAACAGCGCGGAGCCCACCTGCATGGCCGTGACCCACGCCTCCCATGTCGGGAACTCCCCCGCCACGGGGTCCGTCAAGCAGCGCCACTTCGCAACAGCCAGCGTGAGCATCTGAGCGTCATAGCGGTAGTCCGCCGACGCCTCGATCTCGTCGAGCACTTCCTGGGTGCTCTTGACGATTGGCGCGATGGCTTCAGCGGCGTTTCCCGTGCGGAAGTCATGGCGCAGGATCCGAGGGGCGGTGGCGGTCACGGAAGGGCCCTCGATTGACGGCATCCTCACGCTCCGGCTGTAGGCTGCGTCATTCGCCCTCGCCGGCCTGTGATGCGAGGTGCAAGGTGAGTTCCGCGCTGGCCAGCATCCGGGTGATCTCGATCGGGAGACTGCCGAATTCCTTGCTCACCACCTCGAAGGGGTCGACCCGGCGGGTTTGTCCGTCACGCCCGGTTGCCTCGATGACAAAGCGGTATCCGCGCGGTGCTGCGGGATCGTCCGCAACACTCCAACCGGCACCGTGCTTCTGGATGAGATAATCGGCAACATAGGACATCAGGTCGGCGTGCAGTGTAATCCAGTCGGACTGCTCGAATTCATCCAGCGGGGCACGTGAAACGTAATCCTGAAGGGCCGGAATAAGGCTCATCGGGTCACGAGTGTAGACGCCAGTCGGCACCCCGAGCATGTCTGCAATGCCGATGATGTTCCGACGTTCCCCTTCAATCCATTCTTGCAGGTCCGATGCACTTACCGCCGCCACGCCTTGCACCTTCCGTGGTGTTTCTAGTTATTTGGGAGCCGGTCCATATTCGATGAATATGATACGGGCCTGTATGAGATAGTTCTTCAGGGCCTGCGAGGGAGGCGCGTGTAGGAAGACCCATCGTGGATCGTACGTGGGATCCTGGCGTCGCAGCGTAAGGTCCTTGTTGATTTGCTCGATGATGCCGTCATTCAAGGGAACCTCGCCCTTCACAGGGCGCGTGCTGCCATCGCTGAGTTTGATCGTCCGCCATTCAAGGTAGTGCTTTACCTCCACGGCCAGCGTACGGCCGTCCGGCATATCAACCGGGACGTCCACGTTGCGCCCCCCTGTCCCTTGCACAGGGTAGTAGGGGTGGTCGTGGGACGGAACACGGTAATGCCGCTCAGGTGCGCCGCCCGTCATCTCGCGAACATAGTCCTCGGCACCCTTGTACCGGTCCCGGCTGTGGTTCATGGCCCGCATCTCGCGCAGGGTACGACGCGCTGTGCCGGGGAGAAGTTCGCCCTGCGTGGAGCCGCCGTCGCCGGCGGAGCTGCTATGCGGGTGTGTTACGGAGGGCGTCGTGCCTTCGCCTTCGGCAGCGTCTGGGGCGTCGTGTCCCTGATGCGGGTCCTGAGTATCTGCACCAGCTTCGTGATCGTGGGGCGAAGGGTGAGGACTGCCGGCTTCAGATTTTCCAGCCCCAGCGGCGCGCTCTGGTCCCTGCCCGTCGCGGCCGACTGAGGAGGTGTCGCCCGAGCCAGGACGACCTCGACCGTTGCTCGCCGTGTCGTGGCCTGGTGCGGGTGTGCCAGCACCACCTGCGTGCGTAGCTCCAGTTCTGCCAGACGCCGGCCCTGTACTGCGAGTCGTTTCGCTACTGCCGTGCCCCGAGGAAGCCTCGCGGCTGGCCTGGGGCGGGAGGCGGTCGACGGCACCAGCAGCGGACTCCGATGCACGTGATGTCGCCCCGACCCCAGCAAGTTCCCGCTCCCGCACTGGCGTCGACTCCGGTGTTGCCTCCGCAGCGGCGGATCGTTCCTGCTTCGGCACGTCGCTGACGACGTCGCCGTGTTTGTCGTAGGGGATGAACTCGCCGTTCTCGATGACGACCTTGGAGCCGTCGGAGAGTTCCAGAACGCTGTGCGGAGCACGCAGGTCGGGGATGCTGTTCACTCCGCGCAGGTTCTCCGTGACCTGGGCGATCTTGGGTATGGCGTGCCCGGTCACCTTGACCGCGGCGCCGACCGGGTCGATCACGTCGCCGACCTTCGCCACCGTGGCAGCGGTCTTCGCTGCTGCGCCGGCCTTGCCCGCCGAGGCGGCTTTGAGTGGGCCGACACCGAGCGTGAGCCCGTTGAAGACGACGGTGGCCGCTGCCCGGGACGGGTTCTCATCCCACATGTCCCAGGCGACGAAGCCCTTGGCGAACTCCTTGGCGTAGCCCTTGCTCTCCTGCGCGAAGTCGGACGCGAAGATCCCGGTCGGCTTCTGACCGCCGGACTCCATCAGGTAGGTCTCGGCCCCGACCACCGCCCGGGCCAGACCTTCCCAGGCCTGGCCCGCGCTGTCCGAGCCGTGGAAGCCGGCCAACGTAGCGAGGCCGTCGATGGTGCCCCAGACGTTGTCGACGACGATGCCGTCCCAGAAGAAGCTCTTGGCGTAGTAGCCGAGGTCGTCCGGGTCCCACCAGTCGTGGGACTGGGTGACCGGCGTGCCCCAGGGGAGTTCCTTGGCCTGGTCCAGCACGTCGGCGCTGTAGCCGTAGAGCTCCGCGCCGCGCGGTATGAGCTGCTTCGCGCCGGTGTTCATCACGTACTGGGTGCCGCCGACCAGCGCAGTGATCTTGTTGTTGCAGGCGATCTCGGAGGCGGCGAACTGCTCCTGTGCGACGTTCACGTCATGCATCAGGGCCTGATGCTCCGAGACCTTGTCAGCGTCATCGGTCCAGTTCTCGTCGAACGCCCCGCTGTCGGTCTTCAGCCCCGCGACGAACGTGGCCGCCTGGCTCTGCAACTGCTCCAACCGCTTGGCGATCGGCGCGACTTCGGCCGCGTACGTCCGCAGCGCGTCGGCCACCGTGGCGACCTTGTCCCCGAAGCTGTCGGCGGCATCGCTCACCGGCTTGGTGGACGCGAAGAGATCCTCCGCCTCCGGCGCCTGGTAGAAGGCCGACAGGCCCTGGAACTGCCGATGCGCCTCCCCGCCGGCCTGGCGGATGCCGTCCGCCTCCTTGCGCAGGGCGTCTGTGTGCTGTTCCAGCTGACCGAGATCGCCGGTGAACAGCGGGATGGACTCCGGCTTGATCACAGGCGGCCGGCCTTCCAGCCGCCGGGCATGTCAGGCCTGATCAGTCCAGCTGCCCGCTGCTGCACCTCCGCAGCCATCTCCAGGTCACCGTCCCGGTACGCCACCGTGGCCTCCACCGCACCGCCCACCGACTTGCCGACCCGCTCGCCGATGAACTTCAGCTCGTCCGCTGTGCCTTCCATGAACTCCGCGAGCGCGGCGGCGACCAACCCGGTCTGCCCCTTGTGCTCACCGCCCGCCCCACCCGGAGCGAGCGTCCCCGCCGAGGTGGCCGCCCCCTGCACGTCACCCGAGTACGCCTGGACGATCTCGTCCAGGACCCTCATGACGTCGCCCACGTTCGAGACCACACCTTGGACCCCGGACGGAGAGATGTCCCACGCCGGCATGCGTCAGCCCCCGTTCCCTTCCCCCTGTTACTGCGTGGCCTCAGCCGATGTTGTCGACGGCCGACCGTGCCTTGGCCAGGGTCGTCTGCGCGGTCCCGTCGTTCTGCTCCATCGTCGTACGGACCAGGCGGATGATCTCGCGCACCTCACCGGCGGCGCGGTGCCAGCGCGCTTCCTTGCCGTGATACTCGTCGGCGACGCCGTCCGCGGTGAAGTCGGCCATCGCGGCCTTCACGGCGCGGTCGCGGTCGGTCAGGACGCGCTCCAACTGCCCGATGACGGAATGCAGGCTGATCTGCACCTCGCCGGAGGCGCCGGTGTCGTACGAACGGCGGTCCAGATTCTGGCCCATGGTCGGATTCCCCCTCGGAAACGGTGACGGTGAAGTGGCTTCGGGTCGACGGGCGCATCCGCGCCGTCGCGGCTACCGTGCGCCGAAGCGAGCCGCGTCGAAGTTGGCGGAACCCATGTTCTGATGGGCGTTGTCCTCCAGCTCCACGTCACCGGTGCCGAACGCGGTGTCCATGCCGGACTGGCCGCCCAGGATCGCGCTGAGCGAACCGTTCAGAGCAGCCGTGATCTCGTCGGCGTTGAGCTTGAAGGTGTCGAACGCGGCCTTGCCCGCTCCGTTGAACTTCCCCTCCAACGGCTCCGCCGCCTGGATCAGCCACTTGATCAGCGTGCCCAGGTCATCGGACGAGCCGACGGTGCTCTTCCCGAGCTCCGACAGGGTCGTCGACCCCATGTCGAACTTCATACCCCTACCCCCGTAAGCGTGTTGCGCAGTGGTGATGCGCGATCACTGCAGCGTACCCACACGTCACGTGCGACTCACAGTTCGTCGAACATCCTTGCGCACCTAGCGTTGCAGGCGCAACGCAGATGCCCCCAAAGTGGCTTGATCCAGTGGCTTGCCGCCACTCCCGGCGAGAAGTGAACGGAAAGTCCGGAGGTTCAGAAGCGTGCGTGACCGTGAGTCAGGGAAGCTCCAGCTGTACGCCGTGGAAGAGATGCAAACGCTTTCGGCCACGTACATCGTCCGCTGCGTGGGTGGACGCGTTCATACCGGTCGGCGATTCACAGTGGAGTCCGCAGACGGCAGATCAGGCGAGGGCTTCCACGTGGAGTTGGACTGGATCGACCGCTATGGACAGTACGTGGAATTCGTCGATCCGCCTCACAACGCACGGGTTCATCTCTCCGGGAGTGGTGTCTCTGGGCTGAGGAAGGGTCTGACGATCATTTCGAACCCAGCGACCTCTCCCGCACTCGCGCCAAATGCCCCCCAAAAACCTCCCGAGCCTCCGGCGTAAGCGTCCGCAACGCCAGCAACGCCGTGATGACGACATCGCACAGCTCCGCCTCCACGTCCTCCCACGTATGCGTGACGCCCTTGCGTGGGTTCTGCCCCGTCGCCCCGATCACCGCCTCCGCGACCTCGCCCACCTCCTCGGAGAGTTTGAGGATGCGAAGGAGGAGGCCCTCGCGGCCCTCGACCGGGCGGTTGGTGTCGAGCCACTCCGACAGGGCTTCGATGGTGGACCAGAGTTCAGGGGCGGGGGTCTGCTCGTTCATGGGGGCGCAGCCTGCCATGCGGGACTGACAACGCCCCGGGTCCCGGCCCCCGGCCCCTTACTCCATGTACTCCTCCTCGAACAACGCCTCCTGCTCCCCCTCCTTCGCCTTCCGCAGCCGCCTCGCCCGGGCCCCCACCACCACCGCCGTGCCCGCCGCCGTCGCCGCGAAGGCCGCCGGGATCATCCAGCCGCGGTTCACCGCGTGGCCGAGCAAGTGGTCCAGGGAGAGGCGGCCCGGGCCGGTGATGGCCAGGCCCGCCGCCGTCAGGCCCAGCGTCGCCGCGTACTCGTAGCCGCCGCCCTGGTTGAAGAAGCCGTTCGGGGCGTGCACCGCCGCCGCGCCGGCCATCGCGCCGGCCGCCGCCGCGCCCGCGGCCGGGGTGGCCAGGCCCAGGGCCAGCAGCGTGCCGCCGCCGGCCTCGGCGAGGCCCGCCGCCGTCGCGCTCGCCCTGCCGGGGACGTAGCCGATGGACTCCATGAACTGGCCGGTCCCCTCGATGCCGTGCCCGCCGAACCAGCCGAACAGCTTCTGCGCGCCGTGGGCGGCCAGCGCGCCGCCCGCCCCCAGCCGGAGCAGCAGCAGACCCAGATCACGTCGGTCGTTACGCCTCACGTCGTCTCCCGGAGCAGGCAGCAATCAACAAGGAACAGGACCACTCGTCGCCACTCCACCGTCGCATCGCCGACGCCCCGCCGACCGCCCCGGGACGCCGTTCGGGTGGCACCGGTGGCGTGGAGCCGTGGCCGGTACGAGGCTGCTCGCATGACGATTCAGACCACGCGCCTCAGCGATCCGGCCGTCCGGGCCTTCGTGACCGCCGTGAACAACCACGACCGCGAGAGCTTCATGAAGGTCCTCGCGCCGGGCGCGACCATGACCGACGACGGGTCCGACCGCGACCTCGACGACTGGGTGGACCGGGAGATCTTCTCCTCCCACGGCCACATGGAGGTCGACAACGAGTCCAACGGCGGCCGTTCCCTCCTCGCCCGCTACAGCAACGACACCTGGGGCGAGATGCGCACCCGGTGGAGTTTCCAGGTGGACGACGACGGCCGGATCACGCGTTTCGAGACCGGGCAGGCCTGAACACCGGCCCCGCGGGGGCTTGTCCTCGTGTGCGCTCCAACTTCTAGCGTCTCCCGGCATGGAGACCACACGGCCGCTGGGACGCGGCGGCATCGAGGTGAGCGCACTCGGCTTCGGCTGCTGGGCGATCGGCGGTGAATGGCAGGCCGCGGACGGGCAGCCGCTCGGCTGGGGCAGGGTCGACGACGAGGAGTCGGTACGGGCGGTGCGGCGCGCCCTCGATCTGGGCGTCACCTTCTTCGACACCGCCGACACCTACGGCGCCGGGCACAGCGAACGGGTGCTGGGCCGGGCCCTCGGCAAGCGCAGGGCCGATGCCGTCGTCGCCACCAAGTGGGGCAACGTCTTCGACGAGGACGCCCGCACCCTCACCGGGAGCGACGACTCCCCGGCCTATCTGCGCCGCGCCCTGACCGCCTCCCTGCGCCGGCTCGGCACCGACTACGTCGACCTCTACCAGTTCCACCTCTCCGACGCCGCTCCCGAGCAGGCCGCCCGGCTCCGGGAGGCGTGCGAGGAACTGGTCCGCGAGGGGCTGATACGGGCGTACGCGTGGAGCACCGACGACCCCGCCCGCGCCGCCGTGTTCGCCGAGGGGCCGCACTGCGCCGCCGTCCAGCACGCCCTCAACGTCCTCCAGGACGCGCCCGCGATGCTCCTGCTGTGCGAGGAGGCGGGCCTCGCGAGCATCAACCGCAGCCCGCTGGCCATGGGGTTGCTCACCGGCAAGCGCCGGGGCGGGCAGGCGCTGGAGGCGGGGGACATCCGCAGCAGGCCCCCGGCCTGGCTGCGGGGATTCGGTGACTCCGGCGCCGACCCGGAGTGGCTCGCCCGCGTCGACGTCCTCAGGGAGATCCTCACCAGCGAGGGCCGCACGCTCGCCCAGGGCGCCCTGGCCTGGCTGTGGGCACGCAGCCCGCGCACGGTTCCGATCCCCGGTTTCCGGTCGGTCGCCCAGGCGGAGGAGAACGCGGGGGCGCTGGAGAAAGGGGCCCTGACCGGCGCGCAGCTCACCGAGGTCGACCGGCTGCTCGGGCGGTGATCCCCCCGTCCGGTCCTTGATGTGGGCGGCAGTCGTTCCACGCCCACCGGTGCGTACTCCGCGGTCCCTCGCGGAATCCACCCCCACCCGGTGCCGTGGAACGACTGCCGCCACCCCCCTGGATGTGGCTGACGGGAGCTCTGCGCTCCAAGTGTGAAGCTTTGGTGTAGGAGATTTGAGCATAGGCTCCCTATCGGCCGCAATAGTGCGGACGTTCGCATTCCGATTGTGCAAGTTGATGAGTTGACGAATGTCGCCGCGGGCTCAGCCGCGTCCGACGTACGGCATCGCCGTCGCCAGTACGGTCGCGAACTGCACGTTCGCCTCCAGCGGCAACTCCGCCATGTGCCGCACCGTGCGCGCCACGTCCGCGACGTCCATGACCGGTTCCGGGGCGACTTCCCCGTTTGCCTGGAGGGCTCCCGTCTGCATACGGGACGTCATGTCGGTGGCGGCGTTGCCGATGTCGATCTGCCCGACGGCGATCCCGTACGGCCGCCCGTCCAGGGAGAGGGACTTCGTCAGGCCGGTCAGGGCGTGCTTGGTCGCCGTGTAGGCCACCGACAGCGGGCGGGGCGTGTGCGCGGAGACGGAGCCGTTGTTGATGATCCGGCCGCCCTGCGGGTCCTGCTCCTTCATCTGCCGGTACGCCGCCTGCGCGCACAGGAACGCCCCGTTGAGGTTGGTGTCCACCACGTGCCGCCAGGCCTCGTAGGGCAGTTCCTCGACCGGCACCCCGCCCGGGCCGAACGTGCCCGCGTTGTTGAACAGCAGGTCGACCCGGCCGAAGCGTTGGACGGTGGCGGCGAACAGGGCGCTCACGTCCTCGGGGCGTGAGACGTCCGTCCGTACGGTGAGAGCCGCCCCGGCGGGTACGCCCCCGGCCGCCCCGGTGGGTACGCCCTCGTCCGCGCCACCGGAAGCCAGGGCCGCCGTCTCCTCCAGGGTCTCCATCCGCCGGCCCGCCAGCGCCACCGACCAGCCCGTACGCAGCAGTTCCACGGCGACCGCCCGGCCGATGCCGGAACCCGCCCCGGTCACCACCGCGATCGCATTGTCCTTGGCATTCATGGGCCCGCAGCGTACGGGAGCACTCCCGCGACCACGTGGGACCGGGGCGTCAGGCGGGCGTGAGCTCCGGCTCGCCCGTCTCGTCGGGGTAGCGGACGCCGACCTGGTCGCGGATCGCGTCGAGCGTCCGCATCACGGCGAGCGTGCCGTCGAGCGGGACCAGCGGGGACTCCGTCTCACCCGCGCGCACGGCCCGCATCACCTCCAGCGCCTCGTGGCGCATGCTGTTGCGGGGCCCGTCCGCCGGGTCGGCCGTGAACTCCTCGGCGTCGCGGCCGTCCCGGTGCAGGACGAAGCGGTCCGGGAAGAAGAACCCGTGCGGGATGTCGATCCGGCCCAGGGAGCCGGTCACCGAGGCGGAGGTCGCCGTGCCGCCCACGATGGAGCAGTGCACCGAACCGAGCGCGCCGCTGTCGTAGGAGAGCACCGCCGCCGTCTGGAGGTCGACGCCCTCCTCGGAGAGCACCGCCCGCGCCGCGACGTCCGACGGCTCCCCGAGCAGCAGCTGCGCGAACGACACCGGATACACGCCCAGATCGAGCAGCGCGCCGCCGCCCAGCTCCGGGTTCCGCAGCCGGTGCGAGGGCGGGAACGGGCCGGCCAGCCCGAAGTCGGCCTGAACGCTGCGCACCTCGCCGATCGCCCCGTCGTCGACCAGCGCCTTCAGCCGCCGGACCAGCGGGTTGCAGTACATCCACATCGCCTCCATCAGGAAGCGCCCGTGCTCCCGCGCCAGCGCGACGAGTTCCCCGGCCTCGCGCACGTTCAGCGTGAAGGGCTTCTCACACAGCACGTGCCGCCCGGCCGCGAGACACAGCCCGGCGGCTGCCCGGTGCGCCGTGTGCGGGGTCGCGACGTAGACGACATCGATGTCCTCGTCCTGCGCGAGGGCGTTCCAATCGCCGTAGGCCCGGGGGATCCCGAACCGCTCCGCGAACGCCTTCGCCGACGCCTCCGACCGGGACGCCACCGCCACGACCTCCGCGTCCGGCAGGTCGATCAGGTCCGCGGTGAACGCGCCCGCTATCCCGCCGGTCGCCAGGATCCCCCACCGCACCGTGTCCGCCGTCATCGCGCCCCGCCTCCACCTCGTGACCCCGAGCAGTTCGTACGAGCCGTCGCACGACCAGTCGTCCATGCGGTCGTACATGCGGTCGTACGAGCATTCCGTACGAGCTGAGAGCATAGGTGGCGATCGACTGTCAGAGGGAGGGACTCATGCCCGAGGGTGGGGCGTCCATATCGAAGACCGCGCAGGAGGCATCGAACACCGCGCAGGAGGCCGCAGCCGGGACGGAGCGGCCCGACCGCACATCGCAGCGCCGCACCGGGCTCCTGGTCACCTTCCTCCTCGGAAGCCTGACCGCCGTGCCTCCGCTGGCGATGGACATGTACCTCCCGTCCCTGCCGGAGGTATCCCGCTCCCTGCACGCGCCGGCCGCGACCGTCCAGCTCACGCTCACCGCCTGCCTGGCCGGCATGGCGCTCGGGCAGCTCGTGGTCGGGCCGATGAGCGACCGGTGGGGGCGCCGCCGCCCGCTGCTCGCCGGGCTCGCCGTCTTCGTCGTCGCCACCGTGCTGTGCGCGCTCGCCCCCACCGTCGAGCTGCTGGTGGCCTTCCGGCTGGCCCAGGGCCTCGCCGGCGCCGCCGCGATCGTCATCGCCCGGGCCGTCGTCCGCGACCTCTACGACGGCATGGCCATGGCCCGTTTCTTCTCCACCCTCATGCTGATCTCCGGGGTCGCCCCGATCGTGGCGCCGCTGATCGGCGGGCAGATCCTGCGCGTCACGGACTGGCGGGGCGTGTTCGCCGTCCTCACCGTCATCGGCGTGCTGATCGGCGCCCTGGTCTGGACGCGGCTGCCCGAGACCCTGGCGCCCGCCGAGCGGCACAGCGGCGGCGTCGGCGAGGCCCTCCGCTCGATGCGCGGCCTGCTCGCCGACCGCTCCTTCACCGGCTACATGCTGACCGGCGGCTTCGCCTTCGCCGCCCTCTTCGCCTACATCTCGGCCTCTCCCTTCGTCATCCAGGAGATCTACGGCGCCTCCCCGCAGACGTTCAGCCTGCTGTTCGGCGTCAACTCCGTCGGGCTGGTCGTCGTCGGCCAGATCAACGGCAAGATCCTCGTCGGCCGGGTCAGTCTCGACCGGGTCCTGGGCATCGGCCTGGCGATCGTCATCACCGCCGCGACCGCCCTGCTGCTGATGTCCCTCGGCGTCTTCGGCGAGGTCGGTCTGGTGCCCGTAGCCGCCGCGCTGTTCGTGCTGATGTCCGCGATGGGCATCACCCTGCCCAACACCCAGGCCCTCGCCCTGATGCGCACCAAGCACGCCGCGGGCTCCGCATCGGCCCTGCTCGGCACCACCTCCTTCCTCATCGGCGCGATCGCCTCCCCGCTCGTCGGCGTCGCCGGTGAGGACACCGCCCTCCCGATGGCCGTCGTCCAACTGGCCGCCGCACTGGTGGCACTGGCCTGCTTCATGGGAATGTGCCGACCCTGGAAGAAGGAGAGCGGCCGCGCGAGCGTGGAGGGGGCAGTCAGCTGAGCGCACCCAGACTGCGCGACGGCACGCCGGAGCGGGCCGGACTCGACCCCACGGAGCTGCGTCACCTCGTCCGGGAGGTCCACGTCCTCACCACGGGGCAGCGCCCCTGGGCGCCCGGCGCCGTCCTGGTCGTCGGCCGCGGCCCGGTGATCGCCGTCGAGGAGGCGGCGGGCTGGGCCGTGCGCTACGCGGCCTACGACCCCGACGCCGACGCCGGGGTGGAGCTGCCCCGCGAGGACCGGGTGCCGATGACCGTCGACACGCCCTTCGACCTGGCGTCCCTCACGAAACTGTTCACGTCCGTGGCCGCCGTGCAGCAGATCGAGCGCGGCACGCTCGGCATCGACGCGAAGGTCGGGGCGTACCTGCCCGACTTCACGGCCGCCGCCCGGCACGGCATCACCGTACGGCAGCTGCTCACCCACACCTCCGGGCTGCGGCCCGAACTCCCGCTGTACGACTGCGCCGACGACGCGGCGCGACTGGCGGCGCTCCAGGCGGAGCCGCCGGTCGGGGTGCCGGGCACGTACTGCTACTCCGACCTGAACATGCTGCTCCTCCAGCATGTCCTGGAGCGCGTCTCCGGGCGCACGCTCGACGTCCTCGTCCACGACGGCATCACCCGGCCGCTGGGCATGACGGCGACGGACTTCGGGCCGTGCCCGGGCGCCGCGGCGACGGAGGACCAGCGCCGGCCGTGGGCCAAGGCGGACCGGGGGATGCTGCGGGGCGAGGTCCACGACGAGAACGCCTGGGCGCTCGGGGGAGTGGCCGGGCACGCGGGCCTGTTCTCCACCGGCCGGGACCTCGCGGTGTTCTGCCGCACCCTCCTCGCCGGCGGCTCCCACGGCCCCGCCCGCATCCTCGGACCCGACTTCGTCGAGCTCCTCTTCACCCCGCCGGGCCTCGGCTTCTCGCTCGACCAGCCGTGGTTCATGGGCGACCTGGCGGGCCGCGGCGCGGCGGGCCACACCGGGTTCACGGGCACGTCCCTCGTCCTCGACCCGGCCACGGACACGTTCCTCGTCCTCCTCACCAACGCGGTCCACCCACGCCGCCGCCGACCGGACAGCGCGCCGCGAGCGGCAGCGGCGTCACGGGTGGCACGGGCGGTGCGGTGACGCTGCCGCGGGCTTTCGAGGTGTGTGTCGGGGGGGCGGTGAGGTCGCGCCGGGGCTTTGGCGTGGCGGGGGTGGGCTCCCGCCCGGGGTGAGCCGCCGCCTCCGGGGCTCCGGCGGGAGGTGAACTGCCCGTGGTTTGCCCTCCCGGGTGGGGTGTGCCGGCTGCCGAGGTTGGTTGCCCTCCCGGGTGGGGTGTGCCTCTGCCGGGTTGCCCCTCCCGGCTGGGGCCCGAGTTGCTGCCGCGGGCGGTCCCTCCCGGGTGGGGTGAGCCGACTGCGGTGGGCGGCCCTCCCGGATGGGACGAGCCCGCTGCCGGGGTCGCCTCCTCTGCCGCGGGCTGCCCCGGGGCGAGGTGAGCCTTTGCCCGGCTTCGGTGAGAGGCGAGCCGCTCCCGCGGCTCCGCCGAGGGGTGGGTCGGCCCTGCCGCCTCGGCGGCAGGCGGGCCGGGGACGTCCGGGCGGGCGCCGCCCCCGCCGTCCCGGCTCGCCTCGTAGAATCGCCGGGTGAACGCCCCCGCACCCCCGGCCGAAAACCTCCGCGCCGCCCTCGCCGGTCTGCTCGACGGGCTGCCGCCCCGGCAGGCCTCGCAGGCGGTCGAGCGGCTGATCGCCAGTTACCGGGGGGCCACCCCGACCGACGCCCCCATCCTCCGGGACCGGGCCGACGTCGCCGCCTACGCCGCCTACCGGATGCCCGCGACCTTCGAGGCCGTGCGTTCCGCGCTGGAGGCGTTCGCGGACGCCGCTCCCGAGTGGGTGCCCGGCGGGCACACCGACCTCGGTGGGGGCACGGGCGCCGCGGCCTGGGCCGTGAGCGCGGTCTGGGGCGGCCCGCGGCCCACCACCGTGCTCGACTGGGCCGAGCCCGCGCTCGCCCTGGGACGCGAGATCGCCGCGGCCAACCCGGACCTGAGCGACGTCCGCTGGCAGCGTTCCCGGATCGGGGCGGCGCTCACTCTCGAGAGCACGGACCTCGTCACCGTCTCCTACGTCCTCAACGAGCTGACCGCCGCCGACCGCACCGCCCTCGTCGACGCCGCCGCGGCCGCCGCCCAGGCCGTCGTGATCGTCGAACCCGGGACCCCCGACGGCTACGCCCGGCTCATCGAGGCCCGCGACCGGCTGATCACCGCAGGCTTCCGGATCGCCGCCCCCTGCCCGCACAGCGCCGCCTGCCCCATCGTCCCCGGCACGGACTGGTGCCACTTCTCCGCCCGGGTCAGCCGCTCCTCCCTGCACCGCCAGGTCAAGGGCGGCTCCCTCGCCTACGAGGACGAGAAGTTCGCCTACGTCGCCGCCGCCCGCTTCCCCGTCGAACCGGCACCCTCCCGGGTCGTCCGGCGCCCCCAGATCCGCAAGGGCCAGGTCCTCCTCGACCTGTGCGAGAGCGAACCGTCCCTCCGCCGCACCACCGTCACCAAGCGCCACGGCGACCTGTACAAGGCCGCCCGGGACGCAGACTGGGGAGACCCCTGGCCGCCCTCCTGAGCTTCTGTCAGGTACGCATAAGATCAACTCGCGCCCTCGGGCGTGTGCGACGCGTACCACTGAAACGGGAGGACATTGTGAAGAAACTGCTGATCGCCCCGCTGGCGGCGGCGGCCCTGGCCCTGGCCGGGTTCGTGCCGAGCGCCTCCGGCACGGCGACGGTCGAGAGCGACGGCATAGCCACCGTCGCGGCGACGGCGAGCTGCAAGAGCCTCACCGCCCTGTCGACCGTTCACGTCCGCAAGTCGGCCAGCACCAAGTCCACCAGCCTGCGCCTTTGGTACAAGGGCACCAAGGGCTGCGACATCAAGGGTGTCGACGGCGGTTCGTACAAGAACACCTGCGGGATCGACAGCTACCACTACTGGCGCAAGGTCAACTACCGCGGCACCGTGGGCTACGTGCCCAATGTGTGCGTGAAGTACTCCTGACCCGCCCAGCGGACCAGCGTGTCCTCCGCCGCCGTCCGGTCGGCGGGGGACAGGTCCGCGAGGTCGGCACCGTGGTTCCCGCCCGGCGCCCACAGCACCCGTGAATCCGGGCCCCCGGGGCGGAAGTGTTCGGCGACGGAGGGGTCCTGGGTGCCGTTGACGAACAGCAGCCGGCTGCCGCGGCGGCGGACCCAGCGGTCGATGTCGGGCATGGCGGCCCGGTCGAAGCACAGGGGGACGTCCCGGGGGACGAAACTGCGCGGCTCGGCGGCACCGGGGTGGCGGAGCAGGTCGGCGAGGTGGGCGGTGGGGAAGTCGATGTACCCGAGCTGGGTGCCGATCTGGTACCAGTACGGGATGTAGTGCCGGGCGGTCGTGTCGGCGTACAGGGCCAGACCCGCCGTGTCGTCCAGCCAGGCGTACAGCTCGTCGGGCGTCGCCCCCGGGCCGGGGATCGCTGCGACGTCGGCCGGGGTGCCGCGCTGCCAGAACATGAACGGCACGCGCAGGACGGCGATTTCGAGGGCCTTGTCGGCGCTGCCCACGAGCCGGAAGGTGTCGCCGGTGGCGGCCGCCCAGGCCTCGTAGCGGGCGACCAGGTCGGCCCGGCGCAGCAGGGCGGCCCGCTGGACCGCCTTCAGGGACTCCCGGGACGCGGGGGTGCCGACCGTCTCCAGGAACCGGAGATACGCCGAGTCGTCGCGGTCGTCGACGTTGTTCGGGGCCGAGTAGACCACCGTGCCGGCCACGTCCCGCGGGTGGAACCGGCGGTGGTAGACGCTCGCCATGCCGCCCTTGCTGCCGCCGGTGGAGATCCACGCGCCGGGGTAGAGCCGGCGGAAGAGCCGTACGACGCGGTGGTGGTCGTCGGCCGCCTGACGGACGGTGAGGTACGTGTAGCCGGGGCCCGCGGGGCGTGAGGTGCCGAAGTAGCGGTGCTCGACCTGGAGTTGGTTGGCTCCGAGCAGAACGGTCGGTTCGCTCCGCCGTGGTGTGAGGACCGCCTGGTAGCCCGTGCTGAGCAGCACGGTGGGGCGCTCGGCGGCGGTGTGGAGCAGGGTGAGGCGCTGCTCGAAGGTGCCGACGGCGGGGTCCGTGTGGTCGACCGGCTGGCGCAGGCCCAGGACGAAGTGCCGGTAGCCCGGTTCGGCGTCGTGCCGCTCCTCGATCAGGCGCAGTCCGGGCAGGGCACGCAGGGCGTCCGCGACGTCGACGTCACCGGGACGGGCGGTTGCCACCGCCGCCCGCGAGGGCGGCGCCGCCGTGACGGCGAGGCCCGCCGCCGGGAGGGCCGTGGCCGCCGAGGTGAGCAGCCGTCGTCTGGTCCATGTGCTCATGAGCCGAGTCCTCCCGGGGATCCGTGGTGCCGGATGTCCGCCGGTCGCGGGCCGCGACCGCCATGGGGCTTGTTCCGGGCCCCAGTACATCCGCCGGACCGCCCGGGAGGATCCCGCGCGCGGGGGTCTGCTCTCCCTCGCGCGGGGGAGGCTCACGACGCCTCGCCGGCCGTGCCCTCCTCCCGTACTTCCCGCTGCTGCCGGCTCTCCTGGAGCTGGCGCAGCAGTTCGCGCTTCTGGGCCTGGGGGTCGAGGCCGCCGCCGATCCGGCCGCCCCGGCCGCCGCCGCGCAGCTCCCTGCGGCCGAGGTTCTTGCGCGATCCGCCGACACCCAGCATGTTTCCGGCTCCGCCTCGGGTCATCTCGGGCTCCTTCCATAGCCACTCACCATGACGAGACGGTTCGTCTCGTTCGGTACGGCTCCACTGTCCGCGAGACGCTCCGTCTTGTCAACCTGATAAATTCGGCCCATGGCCGTCCAGAAATCCACCCAGCCCGCTCCCGGCAAGCCCGCCCCCGACTCCACCCGGCGCAGCGAGAAGTCCCGTCGCGCCATCTACGACGCCGCCCTCGCGCTCGTCGTCGAGGCCGGCTACGCGAAGACCACCATCGAGGGCATCGCCGCCCGCGCCGGTGTCGGCAAGCAGACGATCTACCGCTGGTGGTCGTCCAAGGCGGACGTCCTGATGGAGGCGTTCCTCGACCTGGCCGAGCAGTCCGTGGAGGAGGCCGGGTCGACGCCGTACGCCTTCCCGGACACCGGCGATCTCGCCGCCGACCTCAAGGGCGTTCTGCGCGCCACCGTCGACGAACTGCGCGACCCGAGGTTCGAGGCACCCTCGCGCGCGCTGGCCGCCGAGGGCGTCGTCAACGAACAGCTCGGGCGCGAGCTCGTCGCCAAGCTGATGCAGCCCTCACTCGACCTCTACATCGCCCGGCTGCGCGCCGCGCAGGAAGCCGGTCAGGTGCGGCCCGAGATCGACCCGCGCATCGCCCTGGAGCTCTTCGTCTCCCCGCTCGCCCAGCGCTGGCTCCAGCACACCGGCCCGATCTCCTACGAGTACACCGACACCCTCGTCGACTACGCCCTTCAGGGCCTCGCCCCGCGCTGAGCGGCCCGCGCCAGGCGCCCCGGCGCGTCCGTGATCACACCGCCGCAGCCCAGTGCCAGCACCCGGTCCCGCTGCGCGTCCGTCAGCACGGTGTGCGCCCACACCCGCGCGATCCCCGAGTTCACCGCCCGCACCAGGTCCGCGTCGCGCGCCCGGTGGTCCACGTCCAGCAGGTCCACGAACGACCTCCAGCGCTCCGGGCGGTCCGTGCGCAGCTGCTGCGCCGAGCGCCACAACTGCGAGAGCAGCCCGAGGCGGTGGACGCGCCGGGCCACCTCCGGGTCGTTGGAGTTCACGAACACCGAGCGGGTCAGGCCGCGGGCCCGGATCAGCTCGGCCAGCCGGTCCAGGCTCCGCGGGTCCTTCGCCTCCAGCATCAGCACGATCCGCCCGCCGAAACGATCCAGCACCTCGGCGACCGTCGGCGGCCGCTCCGACCGCCAGCTCCCCGGGAGCCGGTCCTTCGGGCGCAGCCGTACGCCCTGCCACTCCCGGGCGTCCAGACCGCCCACCGCGCCGCCCAGGTAGGTGGTGCGGTTCAGGGTCTCGTCGTGGAACACCACCGGCGTGCCGTCGCGCAGCAGCCGCGTGTCGAAGTCCAGCACCTGCGCCGTCCCGCGCTCGTAGGCGGTCGTCAGCCCCGCCATGCTGTTCTCGGGGACCTCGCGGGCGCCGCCGCGGTGCGCGACGTACGTGATCCTCGGCAGGGCCGCCACGGTCAGCGGACCCGCGCCCCACTCCAGCGGCGCCGGGGCGCGGCCGCCGGGTCCCGTGAGGGTCAGCGAGACCACGGAAGCCACGGAGGCCAGACCCGTCAGCGCGATCCTTGTGACCATGGCGACCACGGTAGGACGCCATGTCATGTCAAAGCGGGCAATGACACCCGATCATGCCGAGAGCGGGGATCGCCGTTTCTCCTCCGATCGGACGCCCGGTGTACGTTGCGTCCCCGGTGTCCCGGATGTGGGCACTGGCCCCCCGGTGCGCGGGAAGATGGGACGATGAGGCATGCTGTTCCGCACGACGGCGAGGCGAGGGGATAGATGAGCGCGGAGTTCGGCGGCCGGACCGGCCTGCAGGGCAAACTCACCCAGTGGCTGCGCGCCGGGCGCCGGCCGAAGGAGACCGCCGGGGACGGCGGCCGTGAGGCCCTGCTGCTCGCCGCCGCCGACGCGGGACTGCCCCTCGCGCCCGCGGCCCATCCGGCGGCCGGGTACCGCTGCTCCTGTGACCGGGTCGGCTGTCCCACCCCCGCCCGGCACCCGGTGTCCTTCGCCTGGCAGACGCAGTCGACCACCGACCACGCCCAGATCGAGCGCTGGGCCCGCCACCAGCCGCGGGCCAACTTCATCACCGCGACCGGCATGGTGCACGACGTCCTCGACGTGCCCCTCGACGCCGGTCGCGACGCGTTGGAGCGGCTGCTCGCCGCCGGGATCGAGGTCGGGCCGGTCGCCGAGAGCGACGACGGCCGCCTGTTGTTCTTCACGCTCACCCGCGGTACGCCCGAGGACGAGGACGAGTGGTGGCCGTGCGAACTGGACTGCCACCCCGAGACGGCGGACGAGCACCCCGGGTTGCGCTGGCACTGCCGGGGCTCCTACGTCCTCGTGCCGCCCGCGACGCTGCCCGGTGAGGGCCAGGCCGTGCGGTGGGTGCGCGGGCCCGAGCACGCGCTGCCGGATCCGCTGAGCCTGCTGGAGGTGCTCACGGAGGTGTGCGGGCGCTATCTGGATGAGGGCGGCGACGCCGACCATGCCGCGGGGGCGGGCTGGCCGCTGCGGCACTAGGTCGTGTCCGCAAAGTGGTGGCGTCGTTGGTCTGTTCGTGGTGCGTCGTCATGAGC
>NZ_BMSE01000003.1 GCF_014648995.1 Streptomyces massasporeus
AGGAACGGTCGCTTCCTTTGTACTCACCCTCTCGGGCTTTCCTCCGGGCTTCCCTTCGGTGTTCCAAACTCTATCAGTGTTTTTCCGGCCCTCTGACCACCGTCCTGCAGGCATGCAGAAGGGGACCCAGAGATAGGATCTGACAAGTTGGTTGCTGCTCGGCCAGGGCGCAAGGTTGCGTCGCTCAGCCCCAAGCAGGAGTACGACTGTACACGCGGCCGCGGAGCCGATGCAAATCGATTTGAGGTATGGTCTAGACCACTTCGGAGTGCGCACGCGGAACCGGCACTTCAGGTGACATACGCTGCTCAACAGTGTGCCGCCCGGTACCTACAGGGACGGCCATATCGATCTCCATCCCTGGGAGGCTTCCCATGACCACCGTGACGTCCCCGCTCGCAGGACGCGCCATCGGACTGGCAGCCGTGCCGGATCCCGTCTTCTCCGGGGCCATGGTCGGCCCGGGCACAGCGATCGACCCCGTACGAGAGCCCTCCGAGGCCGTCTCCCCCGTGGATGGCGTCATCGTCTCCCTGCATCCGCACGCCTTCGTCGTGGTCGACGAGAGCGGCCACGGTGTGCTCACCCACCTCGGTATCGACACCGTGCAGCTCAACGGCGAGGGTTTCGACCTGCTCGTGAACAAGGGCGACACCGTCCGGCGCGGCCAAGCTGTCGTGCGCTGGAACCCGGCCGCCGTCGAGGCCGCCGGGAAGTCCGCGATCTGCCCGGTCGTGGCGCTGGAGGCCACGGCCGAAGCTCTCTCCGATCTTCGCATCGACGGCGAAGTGAAGGCCGGCGACAGTCTCTTCCTCTGGAAGTGACGTCCGTGCCGTCATATGACGGCGAGTACGACAACCAACGCGGCGGCGGGGCCCGCCGCTCTATCGGAGACGGGTGAGATGGAGACAACGCTGCG
This sequence comes from Streptomyces massasporeus, assembly GCF_014648995.1. Taxonomy (GTDB): domain Bacteria; phylum Actinomycetota; class Actinomycetes; order Streptomycetales; family Streptomycetaceae; genus Streptomyces; species Streptomyces massasporeus. The sequence goes on from NZ_BMSE01000003.1 coordinate 920, forward strand.
AGGCGTCGGCGTGAGCCACGGTGTGGCCATCGGCGAGGTACGGCACATGGGAACGGCGGTGCTCGAGCCGCCCGCGAAGCAGATCCCGGCGGAAGAGGCGGAGCGTGAACAGGGGCGCGCCCGCAAGGCCGTGGAGGCGGTGGCGGCAGACCTGATGGCGCGCGGCAACCTGGCCGGCGGCGAAGCCCAGGCGGTGCTCGAGGCGCAGGCCATGATGGCCCAGGATCCCGAGCTGATGGCCGATGTGGAGCGTCGGATCGCCGTCGGCAGCACGGCGGAGCGCGGGGTGTACGACGCGTTCGCCTCGTACCGCGAACTGCTGGCGGGAGCCGGTGAGTACCTCGCTGGTCGCGTGGCCGACCTCGACGACGTGCGGAATCGTATTGTCGCCCGTCTGCTGGGGGTGCCGATGCCGGGCGTCCCCGACAGCGACGAGCCCTACGTGCTGGTGGCCCGTGACCTCGCGCCTGCGGACACCGCGCTGCTGGACCCCACTCTGGTGCTCGGCTTCGTCACCGAGGAGGGTGGTCCGACCAGCCACAGCGCGATTCTGGCCCGGGCGCTCGGTGTGCCGGCCGTGGTGGCGCTGCCGGGGGCCGGTGAGCTCGCCGAGGGCACGATGATCGCCGTCGACGGCAGCACGGGAGAGATCTTCGTGGATCCGAGCGACGAGAAGAAGGCCCAGCTCGAGGCCGCGGCCGCCCAGCGGAAGGCCGCGTTGGCGGCCTCTACCGGCCCCGGTGCCACCGCTGACGGTCACAAGGTGCCGCTGCTCGCGAACATCGGTGGCCCCGCTGATGTGGAGGCCGCCGTCGAGGCCGGTGCCGAGGGCGTCGGTCTCTTCCGTACCGAGTTCCTCTTCCTGGACGACAGCAAGCAGGCGCCGTCCGAGGAGAAGCAGGTCGCTGCGTACCGGCAGGTGCTCGAGGCGTTCCCCGAGGGGCGTGTCGTGGTGCGCGTGCTGGACGCGGGTGCGGACAAGCCGTTGGACTTCCTCACCCCGGCGGACGAGCCGAACCCGGCGCTCGGCGTGCGGGGGCTGCGGACGCTGCTGGATCACCCGGACGTCCTGCGTACCCAGCTGACCGCGCTGGCGAAGGCCGCCGAGGGGCTGCCGGTCTACCTCGAGGTCATGGCCCCGATGGTGGCGGACCGTACGGATGCCCGGGCTTTCGCGGCCGCGTGCCGTGAGGCTGGGCTGCGGGCGAAGTTCGGCGCGATGGTCGAGATCCCGTCGGCCGCTCTGCGGGCTCGCTCGATCCTGCAGGAGGTCGAGTTCCTGTCGCTGGGGACGAACGACCTCGCTCAGTACACCTTCGCCGCCGACCGTCAGGTGGGTGCGGTCTCCCGTCTGCAGGACCCGTGGCAGCCCGCGCTTCTCGACCTGGTGGAGCTGTCCGCCGAGGCGGCGAAGGCCGAGGGGAAGAGCTGTGGTGTGTGCGGTGAGGCCGCGTCCGACCCGCTGCTCGCGTGCGTGCTGACCGGTCTGGGTGTCACCTCTCTCTCGATGGGTGCCGCGTCGATTCCCTATGTCCGGGCGACGCTGGCGAAGTACACGCTGGCGCAGTGCGAGCGGGCCGCCGCGGCGGCGCGGGCCACGGACAGCGCCGAGGACGCGCGCAGCGCCGCGCAGGCGGTGTTGTCGGGCGAGTAGCTCCGGCCTTGCTGCCGACGGCTTCCCGGGAGGGGCGCTCCACTGAGGTGGGGCGCCCCTCCGGCGTTCTCAGTGCTGGTGGCCCTGGGCGGGTTTCTCCTCGCCGAGGTCGGGCGGTGCGCAGTAGTCGACGTTGGATTCCGGGGAGATCAGGTCTCCGGATTCGATGTCGGTGCAGTAGGCGTCGAAGACCTCTCCCGCGGTGAGGGGTTCGAGTCCGTATGCGCGCATGCGCCAGCCGTAGACGCGGTCGGGTGTGTCCGGGGCGCTCACACGGACGACGAGTCCTCCGGGACTTTCGGTGGCCAGGCCGAGGGCCAGGACCGTGGTGAACTCGAGGGCTTCGGTCTCGTCCAGTTCCAGGGCGGATCCGTCGTCGGCGATGTGGAGGGCGGCGATGAGGGTTTCCGGCGGTCCGGTGACGCTGCAGACGAGGTGGCGGTTGCCGGGCGGGGCCGTGTCGAGGATGCGGACGAGGAGGCCTGCGGCTCGGGTGAAGGCGGCGCGTCCGATGTCTTCGCCGCAGGAGGTGCAGGCGCCCAGTCGGGCGAGGAGGGTGGTCGCGTACTCCCAGGTGGCCTGCCGGACGGCCTCGTCGACGAGGGCCGGGACGAGGTCGGCCAGCGGCCGGCCGTCGTAGGGAAGGGTCGGGCCGGTGGCCGCGATCTGTGCCGTGAAGCGGGTGCGGCTCGATGGGTTGTCGGGGTCCACACCCTTTTGCGTGCAGAACTCGGCGTATTCCTCGGGGTCGAAGAGGGCCACTGTGGTGTGGCTGCCCTGCAGGGCTCGGGTTTTGAGGAGGGACTCGACCTGTTTCAGGTAGGTCGCGTGGTCGGCGAAGGTGAAGGTGCGGTAGCGCCGCATGGCCCTGAAGTCGTGTTCGTCGGTGAGCAGGCCGATGGTGCCGGCGATCTCGCGGTGCAGGACGCGTCGCATGGTGCGGTTGTCGGTGTGCGCCATTGTTTCCCCCTGTGCACGGTCGATCAATGCTCACTTACAGTAACCGGCAGCACTGACAATCGATCCGGGCGTGATGAGCGTGCACGCAATCGAAACCTGGAGGCGCAGGTCACAGGGGGTATGCGTGGTGATCTGCGCCGTGAGTCATGGTGACGGGGAGTTGCGCGACAGGGGTCAGGCGCGCTTGCGGGCCAGGTCCTCGTAGAAGTTCAGCAGGTCGAGGTTGTCGATGGAGCCCGGGTTGACCGCCTTCTCCAGCGGGGTGCCTTGCAGGAGGCGCTTGACGGGGACCTCGATGCGCTTGCCGGTGAGGGTGTGCGGGACGCCGGGTACTTCGATGATCTCGTCGGGGACGTGGCGCGGTGACAGCTGCTCCCGGATCGTCTGTTTGATGCGGTTCAGCAGGGCTTCGTCGAGGACCGCCCCGGGGGCCAGGTGGACGAACAGGGGCATCCAGTAGCCGCCGTCGGGCTGCTCGATGCCGATGACGAGGGATTCCCTGATCTCGGGGAGCCGCTCGACGGCTTCGTAGATGTCGGCGGATCCCATGCGGACGCCTTGGCGGTTGAGCGTGGAGTCGGAGCGGCCGTGGATGACGACCGATCCGCGGGAGGTGAGGGTGATCCAGTCGCCGTGCCGCCACACGCCGGGGTACGTGTCGAAGTAGCTGTCGTGGTAGCGGCCGCCATCGGGGTCGTTCCAGAAGTGGATGGGCATCGACGGCATGGGGTTGGTGACGACGAGTTCGCCGACCTCGTCGACGAGGGGGTTGCCGCTCGGGTCCCAGGACTGCAGGTCGGTGCCGAGGCACGGGGCCTGGAGCTCGCCGACGTGGACGGGAAGGGTCGGTACGGCTCCGGCGAAGCAGGAGCACACGTCGGTGCCGCCGCTGACGGAGGCGATCCACAGGTCGTCGCGGACCTCGTCGTGGAGCCAGCGGAAGCCGTCGGGCGGGAGGGGCGACCCGGTGGTGGCGACGCACTGCACGGAGGACAGGTCGAAGTCGCGGGAGGGGTGCACGTCGGCCTTTCGGCACGCCATGACGTAGGCGGCCGAGGTGCCGTAGAGGGTGGCTTTCGTGCGTTCGGCGATCCGCCACTGGGCGCCGGTGTCGGGATAGCCGGGGCTGCCGTCGTAGAGGACGATCGTGGTGCCGGTGAGCAGGCCGGAGACGAGGAAGTTCCACATCATCCAGCCGGTCGAGGTGTACCAGAAGAAGCGGTCCTCGGGGCCGAGGTCGCAGTGCAGGCCGAGTTGCTTGAGGTGCTCGACCAGGATGCCGCCCTGGGACTGGACGATGGCCTTGGGCAGACCGGTCGTGCCGGAGGAGTAGAGCACCCACAGGGGGTGGTCGAAGGGCACCTGCTCGAAGACGGGGTCGGTGTCGGCCGAGGTGAGGGCCGACCAGTCCAGGGCGTCCTCGGGTGCCTCGGTGCCGAGGAGCGGGATGTGGATCACTGCGCGCAGGGTGGGCAGTTCGCGGCGCAGTTCGGTGACGACGTCGCGCCGGTCGTGCTCCTTGCCGCCGTAGCGGTAGCCGTCGACCGTGAAGAGCACCACGGGTTCGACCTGCTGGAAGCGATCGAGGACGCTGCGGGCGCCGAAATCGGGTGCGCAGGACGTCCAGACCGCGCCGACGGCGGCTGTGGCGAGGAGGGCCACCACCGCCTGGGGGACGTTCGGGAGGTAGCCGCTGACGCGGTCGCCGGGGCGTACGCCGAGGGCGCGCAGTTCGGCGGCCAGGGAGCCGACCTGGCGGCGCAGCTCGGCCCAGGTGACGGGGCGTGGTTCGTGTGTCTCGTCGACGTGCAGAAGGGCCGGTTCGTCCGCGCGGGTGGCCGCCGCGCGCAGGGCGTGTTCGGCGTAGTTGAGAGTCGCTTCGGGGAACCACTGGGCGCCCGGCATGGAGCGGTCGCCGAGCACGCGCGCGTAGGGGTGCGAGAAGCGGACGTCGAACCATTCCGTGACGGCTCTCCAGAAGGTGTCCAGCTCGTCGACGGACCAGCGCTGCAGCGCCGCGTAGCCGCCGTCGGCGGGGGCGCCGTGGTGTTCGGCGGCCCAGGCCTGGAACCTGGTGATCCGTGCGCGGGCGATGCGCTCGGGGTCGGGCTGCCAGAGCGGCTGGAAACTGTCGGTGGACATGGTCGGCTCCCGGACTGTGCGCGTCGTGTGCGTCCTCCGCGCACGGGCTGGGGTGTGCGCGTGAGCGGCTGGCACGGACAATGCCATGTGATCGACTTCGGCACCAGGGTGCGCCCCACATAGTCCGCGTCGTGAAGATGTGGTCCTGGCACGGGTGAACGGCAGTTGAACGACACACGTGTGCGGGGCGGTCGGTGGCAGGGTGAGCAGCATGAACGGTCGTGACCTGGTGCGTTCGGTGAAAGCGGTGGCTTCGGTGGGGGCGGCGCAAGGTGTGCGTACCGTACGAGCAGCGTGGCGCAGGCGGCGGACCGACGCCACCGGGCTGCCGGCGCGGGGGCCGGAGCGTGCGCGGGTGCCCGGGCCCGTGGCGGGAGCGGAGCCGGGGCCGGGCGGCGGTGTCGTCCGGTTCAGCCGGTCGGAGCTGCGGATTCTGGTCGCCGTGAACGGGGCCGTGTTCTGGGGCTGGGACGGGGCGGAGCCGGAACCGTCGTACGCGCTGGCCGGCCGTTGTCCCGAGCCGGATCCTCGGGCGGTCCTGGAGCCGGACAAGGACGGCGGCTGGCGTGTGGTGGCCGAGCGGGTGACGGTGGTGGTCTCGCGGTACGGAGCGGTGGAGGTGCGTACCCCGGGTGGTGTGCCCCTGCGGCGTGTTCTGCCGCCGCGGTGGTGGGAGCCGGTCGGCGGCGGTCCGGCGCGGTGGATGCAGCGGTCGGAGGTGGGCGCCGACGCGCGGTTCTTCGGCCTCGGGGGGCGTAGCTCGGGTCCTCGGCTGCCGGACGGCACCTACCGGCTGTGGAACAGCGATCCCGGCCGTGCCTTCGCGCCCGGAGAGGACCCGCTGTACATCACGATGCCGGTGCAGCTGGTGGTGTCCGACGGCGGTACGCATCTGGCGTTCCACGACAGCTCGTGGGACGGCACGGTGACGCTGCGGGAGGGCGAGGAGGGCGCGGGTTCCGGGCACGACCGTGCCGGGACGTGCGAGCTGCGGATGGACGGCGGGCCGCTGCGGTGCTGGGTGATGGTGGGCACCCCCGCGCGCGTGCTGCTCGCCTGGGCGTCGCTCACCGGGGCGCCCGCGCTGCCGCCCGCGTGGGCGCTCGGCCACCATCACGCGCGGTGGGGGTTCGGCGGTGAGCAGGAGGTGCGGCGGATCGTCGCCGGCTACCTGGAACATGGTCTGCCTCTGGACGCCGTGCACCTGGACATCGACCACCTCGACGCTCATCAGGTGTTCACCGTCGACCAGGACCGCTTCCCCAAGTTGCCCGTGCTGGCCGAGGAACTCCGGCGGGACGGCATCCGGCTGGTGTCGATCGTCGACCCTGCTGTGAAGGTTCTTCCCGGCAACGCGGTGTACGACGGCGGTGTGGCCGGGGAAGCGTTCGTGCGGGATGCCTCGGGGGAGGTCGTGGAGGGTGTCGCGTGGCCCGGGGAGGCCGTGTTTCCCGATTTCACGCACGCGCGCGTGCGTGAGTGGTGGGGCGGCCTCTACGAGGAGCGGCTCGCGCAGGGTTTCTCGGGGTTCTGGCACGACATGAACGAGCCCACGTCGTTCACCGCGTTCGGCGAGTCGACACTGCCGCGCTCCGCTCGTCACTCCCTGGAGGGACGCGGCGGTGACCATCGTGAGGCGCACAACGTGTACGCGCTGTGCATGGCCAGGGCAGGCTACGAAGGGCTGCGGAAGCTCGCGCCCGAGGTGCGGCCGTTCCTGTTCTCCCGCTCCGGGTGGGCCGGCATGCAGCGCTACGGGGGGACGTGGTCGGGGGACGTGGCCACCGGGTGGCCGGGGCTGCGGGCGTCGTTGGCGCTGGTGATGGGGCTGGGGCTGTGCGGCGTCCCGTACTCGGGGCCTGACGTCGGGGGCTTCGACGGGGATCCGTCGCCCGAGCTGTATCTGCGGTGGTTCCAGCTGGGCGCGTATCTGCCGCTGTTCCGTACGCACGCGAGTCTGCGGGCGGGGCGCAGGGAGCCGTGGGAGTTCGGTGGCGAGGTGCTGGAGCACGCGCGCGTGGCGCTCGTCGAACGCCGTCGGCTGCTGCCGTACTTCATGACGCTGGCGCATCTGGCGAGGCGTACTGGAGCGCCCTTCGTGCGGCCGCTGTGGTGGGCGGCGCCGGAGGAGCGGGCGCTGCGCGACTGCGACGACGCCTTCCTGCTGGGTGACAGCCTGTTGGTGGCGCCGGTGCTGGCCCCGGACGCCGACCGGCGTGCCGTGCAGCTCCCGTGGGGGCGCTGGTACGACACCGCGACAGGGCGGGCGTACGAGGGGCCGGGGCAGGTGCTCGTCGACGCTCCCCTGGCGCGGATTCCGGTGTTCGCGCGCGCGGGTGCCGTGCTTCCGGTACGCGGGGAGGACGGCGGGCTGGAGCTGGAGGTGTGGGCGCCCGCCCGGGGGCGGACCGGGGGCGGGCTGGTCGTGCCGGACGGGGGCGACGGATGGGAGGAGCCGGAGATCGAGCGCTACACCGCTCGGTGGACGGGCTCCCGGGTGGTCGTCGAGCGGGAGGGCGAGGACGGCGGCGGCGCACCGTCCTACCCGGTGCGCGTCCGCGGGGCCGCAGAGCGCTGAGCTCAGATGTACCGGCCCTCGAACCAGGCCCGCACGGCCAGCGTGTGCAGGGGGAAGGCGAGTTCCTCGGGCCTGCGCAGGAGGTGCCAGCCCTCCGTCTCGTCCGTGGCGGCGGAGGAGGGCAGGCCCTCGGCCGGGCGCTCCGGGAGGAGGCCGAAGAGCAGCAGGTGTCCGTCGGGAGAGCTCATCGCGTCGGCGAGCCGTACGTCACGGCCGGCCGCGTCGATGCCGGTCTCCTCCCGGAGTTCGCGTATGACGGCCTGCCGCCAGTCCTCCCGGTCGTCGATGTAGCCGCCGGGCAGGGCGATGCCCCCGCGCGCGGGGGCGATGGTTCGGGTGATGACGACCAGGGCGGTGCCCTTGGTGTCGTACACGGGCTGGAGGGCGACCGCGACCGGGAGCGGATTGCGGTAGGCCACGGCCCCGCACACCGGGCAGGTGCGGGGCCAGCCGGTGACGCCCTCTCCGTAGGGCGCGCCGCAGCTCGAACAGTGGGAGTTCGGCGCGGAGTTGGAAGCGGAGTGCTGAGATTCGGACACGCGCGGACTGTAGCCGATCACGGAGAGGGCGCTTCGAGCAGGCTGCTCAGTGAGCGCTGGTGAGGGACTTCCTGGCCACGGGGAAGTCGAAGTACGTGTCCGGATGGGTCTCGGGCTTGAAGGTGTAGTGCCACCACTCCTCTGCCAGGTTCACGAAGCCGAGGCCTTCGAGGGTGTCCTTGAGCAGTAGTCGGTTGGCGCGCTGTCGGCCCTGGATGCGTGGGTCGAGGGTGTGTGAGAGGGGGTCGAAGCAGTCGAAGCCGGTCCCCATGTCGATGGAGTTGTCGGGGAACCGCGCGCCCTGGGGTGCGAAGCAGGGCACCAGGGGCTCTCCGGGGTGGTAGGGCCGGGTCGGCTTCGCCGGGAGCCTGACAAGCGTGACGTCCAGGGTCGAACCACGGCTGTGGCCGGATTTCGCCGCGATGTAGCCGTCGGCGAACAGCCGGGTCTTGTCGACGTTCGGGTAGAACTCGCCCTTCATCGCCTCGTCGTCGAGGTCTTCGGCCCAGCGGACGAAGTGGTCCACCGCGCGCTGCGGCCGGTAGCAGTCGTACACCTTGAGGGTGTAGCCCTGGCGCAGGAGCTTGCGTTGGGCCTTGTGGAGGGCTTCCGCGGCGGGGCGGGTGAGGATGCAGATGGGCTGCCGGTAGCCGTCGATGCGCTCACCCACGAAGTTGTGCGGGGTGACGTAGCGCATCTCCTGGAGGATGGTCGGATCCACGCTTCTCAGCGCCACGAAGTCCTTCGGTGCTTTCGGGTCGGTGCCGGCCTGGGCGGTCGTGCTGGGTGCGGTCGATGCCAGCAGGGCGGCGAACGTGGTGATGAGGGCACGCGCCACGGTGGTGAGTCGTGTCATGCCCCTGCGTCTACCAGGACTGGTGGCGTCGTGAAAAGGGGCCGCATGCGGAGTCCGCGACCGTCCGTTGGCTTCGGGCTCGTGGACTGCCGATCTCCGACCGACCGTGACACACTTCTGACGTTCCGTCAGATTTCATGTGCAGGGAGGGTGCTGTGGCGCGTGCGCGAACACCTGTGGTGGCGGGGTGGTTCACCGGGGAGGGGGACGATTTCCGGCTGCTCGGCACGCGTTGTTCGGCGTGCGCCTCGGTCTTCTTCCCCCGCGAGGACCATCACTGCCGCAACCCCGCCTGCGCGGGCGGCGAGTTGACGGAGGTTCCGCTGTCGCGGCGAGGGCGTGTCTGGTCGTTCACGGACAGCCGGTATCCCCCTCCGTCACCCTACGTGACCGATCCGGAACTTTCGTGGGAGCCGTGCGCGTTCATCGCTGTGGAGCTGGAGGCCGAGCGGATGGTGGTGCTGGGACAGGCGGCTCCCGGGATCACCGTCGCCGACCTGGCGGTGGGCCTGGAGGTGGAGGTCGTACCCGGTGTGCTCCATGAGGACGCGGAGACGACCTGGACGACGTGGCACTGGCGGCCGACGGGGGTGACGGCATGACGGAAGAGGTGGCGGTGCTCGGCGCGGGCATGCACCCGTGGGGCAAGTGGGGGCGCAACTTCGTGGAGTACGGCGTCGCGGCGGCCCGCGAGGCGCTCGCCGATGCCGGGCTGGAGTGGCGGGACATCGGCGCGATCGTCGGTGCGGACACGGTGCGGGGCGGTTATCCCGGCCATGTCGCCGGGGCTACGTTCGCGAAGGCACTGGGCTGGCAAGGGGCCCGGGTCACCAGCGTGTATGCCGCGTGCGCGTCCGGGGCGCAGGCCATCGACGCCGCGCGGGCGCAGATCCTCGCCGGGCTCGCCGATGTGGTGCTCGTCGTGGGTGCCGATGCCGCTCCCAAGGGGTTTTTCCGCCCTGCGGGCGGGGACCGGCCGGACGATCCCGACTGGCTGCGGTTCCGGATTCTCGGGGCCACCAACCCCGTGTACTTCGGGCTGTACGCCCGCAGACGCATGGCTCGGCACGGTGACACGCCGGACGACTTCGCACAGGTCAAGGTGAAGAACTCGGCGATGGGAGCGCTGAATCCCCACGCACGCTACCGCAGCCGCGTGACCGCCGATGAAGTCGCCGCCTCCGCAGTGGTCGCCGACCCGCTGCGACTGCTCGACATCTGCGCGACCTCCGACGGCGGTGCGGCGGTCGTGCTCTCGAGCATGGAGTACGCGCATCGGCACGGGCGGGCGGAGCCGGTGCGGATCCGCGCGGTGTCCACGGTGACCCCGCGCTACCCGAACACCGTGCTGGACCTGCCGGACATCGCCACGGACTCCGCGCGGGCGGTGGAGCCACCGGGCGAGACGTTCCGCAGATCGATCGCCCGGGCAGCCTACGAGGAGGCGGGTCTCGGGCCGGAGGACCTGTCGCTCGCCGAGGTCTACGACCTGTCCACCGCCCTCGAGTTGCAGTGGTACGAGGACCTGGGGCTGTGCGGGGAGGGCGAGGGCGTGAAGCTGCTGAGGGACGGGGCGACAGCCCTGGGAGGGCGTATACCGGTGAATGTCAGCGGCGGACTGGCGTCCTTCGGGGAGGCCGTTCCGGCGCAGGCGATAGCCCAGGTCTGCGAGCTGACCCTGCAGTTGAGGGGCGTGGCGGGTGACCGGCAGGTCCCGGGAGCGCGCGTCGGCATCACCGCGAACCAGGGGCTGTTCGGCCACGGGTCGGCGGTGATCGCGGTGCGGTGAGCCTTCAGCGGCCCTGGACCGGGCGGCGGCGCTGCTGCTGACGCCGGTCCTTCCGTTCCATTGATCCCGCATGACGCATACGCTGTGTGATCGCGCCGGAATCCTGCGTGAACGTCTCATGAACTGCGCTTGGGTGTGCGCCGGTGGCGTCAATCATGCTGCCGTGCACTCCTGGACGGACACTCTCCGCTTCGCCTTCCAACCGGTGGTCAATCTGACGACCGGAGCGGTCGCGGGGCTGGAGATACTCGCCCGACCGGAGACCGGCGACGTCCTGGCCGAGGCCCGCCGGGACCCGGAGCTCGACTGCCGGCTGGCGGTGGCGGCGATCCGCGCGGCGGCACGGAAGGAGACCCTGCTCCCGCTGTTCGTCAACGTGTACGCCGGGACCCTCGCCGACCTCGGAGGGCTCCCTTCCCTGCACGACGCTGTGCGTGAGGCCGGGCGCCTCCCCTGGGAGGTGACGCTCGACATCTGCCCGCCGTACACGCATGTGCCGCAGCAGGCTCTGCTGGAGGCGGTGGCCGCGCTGCGCGGGCAGGGCTTCCGGATCTGCGCGGACGGTGTCGGGGACGGGGATGTGCCGTTGCGGCTGCTCTCGGACCTCGCGCCCGGCCTGGTCAAGCTGGACGCGTCGCTGCTGACACGACCGGCCGTGGTGCGGTCGATGCGGACGCTGTGCGACGAGATGAGGGCGCTTCTGGCCGTGGAGGGGGTGGAGACCGAAGGGCAGTGCGCGGCGGCGCTGGCGTCCGGGGCCCAGCTGGCGCAGGGCGAGCTGTTCGCGCCGCCGGCCCGCCTGCCCGCCGCGGACGTCTACGTCCCGCCCCGCTCCCCCGCCGAGGCGCCGACTCCGGGGTCCGGGCCGCCGGTGCGCGAGTTCGTCCGGCCCGCCGCCCTGCTGCCCGCCACGGCGTCCGCGGGGCAGGTACGAGCCCTGTTGACCGGGTCACCGGATGTGTCCGGGGTGCTGCTCGTGGACACCAGGGGCGTTCCGGTCCGGTCGGTGCACCGCTCCCGCTTCCTGCTGTCGATGTCGGGGCGCTACGGGCACGCCCTGTACGCCGACCGCCCCGCGGTCAAGCTCGGTGACCAGCCGCGGACGGTGGGCGTCGACGCCACGGCCTGGGAGGTGCTGGACGTGGTGGCGGTCGGTGAGCGGGACCGCACCTCGGACGACGTGGCTGTGGTGGACGAGTACGGACGGTGCGTGGGGGTCGTGCGGCTCGCCGACCTCGTGCGAGCCCTGGCCGAGACACGGGTGGAGGAGGCGGCGGGACTCAATCCGCTGACGCGTCTGCCCGGCTCGGACGCGATCACCGGCGAGGTCGACCGTCGGATCGCGGCCGGGCGGGCGTTCGCGTTGAGCTGGCTGGACGTCGACCACTTCAAGCAGGTCAACGACGGGGCCGGATTCGCGGCGGGAGACGAACTGATCAAGGCGGTGGGACGGGCGTTGCAGCAGGCCGCGACGGAGGGCGCGCGGGTGGGGCACATCGGCGGGGACGACTTCCTGGTGCTCGCCGATCCGGACGGTCTTGATCCGCTGGCCGCCTCGGTGCTGGACGCTCCCTGGTCGGCCGGGGGCCGACCGGTCAGTCTGTCGCTCGCGACGGTGCTGTGCGCGCCGGGCAGCGTGAGCGACCACCGGCAGGCCGCGGCCTGCCTGGCCCCGTTGAAGAGGGCGGCGAAGGCGCTGCGCGGGGCGAGTTGGGTGCTGGGCCGGGCGGGCGTGGCGGGCCATGAGACCCGCCGGGGCTCGCAAACGACGCCGGAGCCTGGGCATGAGCCGGCGTCGGCCGTGGCGCCTGCGTCTGCGTCTGCGTCTGCGAGGTGCGGTATGGCGGTCGAGAGCGGCTCCCAAGGCGTCTGAGGCGCTGGCGCCAGCCCCTGTTCGGCCGTTCCCCGCTCGACGTGGTCGGGCGCCGGTGCTCGCCCCGTTCGGCAGCGAGCCGGCGCGTGGGCCGTGGAGTTGCGGCGCTGACGAGGTCGTGCACGGGCGCGGCGGTGACCGGTCGCCAGGCCCCGCCGTGACCGGTCACCGGGCCCCCTCCGCGGAGGCCAGGGCCCCGCGGAACTCCTGCGGTTGAGAAACCTCCAGGTCAGGTGGATCCTGGACACTAGCAAGCGAGGAGTCAGGTGCGGCTGGGCTTTCGCCCCTGGCGGAGCCCGGCGGAGGCCGGACACCATCAGCCAAGCCTCGCGCGGCGCACCGAGGCCCGCGCGGGTCCGGAACAGATCTGAAATCTGAACAACGACCCGACCGGGCGCCGCCATGGCCGAGCAACCGGCCCGTCGGCCAGGCGCGATCCCGGTGGCCGTCGGATGGCCGTCAACCGTTGCGGTCGGCGACCTTGACGCCCTTTGGGTGCCGGTGAACACTTCCGGTGTCAGTCGACATCGCCGTACATAGTCGGCGTATTCCGGCACTGCGGCGCGTGGGCGCGCCTACGCCAAGGCCCGTTCCCCCACGGGCGATTCGGCTGCGACGGCACGCTCGTCACGGATGCCGGGCGGGGCGCGGGATCTCCCTGCCTTCGGCTGAAGTAGCCACGGGAAAACGCACCCTGCAGGTGAGGACCGGGGCCGATCGTCCCGGGCCAAGGCTGAGGAGCAGCCATGACTAACGGAGACATTTTCTTCGGCGAGATGATCGGCACGGCGATTCTGATCATGTTCGGTGCCGGCGTGTGTGCCGCCGTCACCCTCAGATTCTCGAAAGCACGGGCCTCCGGGTGGATCGTGATCGCGTTCGGCTGGGGCTTCGCCGTGCTGGCCGGCGCGTACACCGCCGCTCCCCTTTCCGGAGGGGTCATCAACCCCGCCGTCACCTTCGGCCTGGCCGTCGACACCGGCGTGTGGAGCAAGGTCTGGGTCTACCTGCTGGGCCAGATCACCGGCGCCATGATCGGGGCCGTCCTGTGCTACCTCGTGTACTACGCCCAGTTCGCGGCCAACGTGCGGAAGACGGGCACCACGGAGGGCACGGCGGACGAACCGGTTCCGACGCTCGGGATCTTCTCGACCATCCCTGAGATCCGGAACCCGATCGCCAACCTGATGACGGAGATCCTCGCCACCATTGCGCTGGTGTTGCCCATCCTGGCCCTGGTCGGGCAGGACAGGCACGTGGAGGGCGTCGGCATCGGCCTGATTCCCGGGGGCGGCGGCATCTACGGGTCCGGTATCGCGATCCTGCTGGTGTCTCTGCTGGTCGTCGGCATCGGCCTGTCCCTGGGTGGTCCCACCGGCTATGCCATCAACCCGGCGCGCGACCTCGGTCCGCGCATCGTCCACGCCATCCTGCCGATCCCGAACAAGGGCACGTCCGACTGGGGCTACTCGTGGATCCCCGTCGTCGGTCCACTGATCGGCGGCCTGCTCGGTGGCGTCATCTACAACGCAGCCTTCTGATCCAGCCGAAGGGGTAGCCATGACGGACAACTCCGCGAAGTACGTCGCAGCCATCGACCAGGGCACCACGTCGAGCCGCTGCATCGTCTTCAGCCAGGACGGCGCGATCGTCGCCGTGGACCAGCGCGAGCACCGCCAGATCTTCCCGAAGCCCGGCTGGGTGGAGCACGACGCCACCGAGATCTGGTCGAAGGTGCAGGCGGTGGTGGCGGGAGCGCTCGCCAAGGCCGGTCTGAGGGCCGACCAGCTGAGCGCGATGGGGATCACCAACCAGCGCGAGACGACCCTCCTGTGGGACCGGGCGACCGGCAAGCCGGTGCACAACGCGATCGTCTGGCAGGACACGCGGACGGCGGCGCTCTGCAACCAGCTGGGCGGCTCGGACGGGCAGGACCGCTTCCGTGAGCAGACGGGTCTGCCGCTGGCCACCTACTTCTCCGGGCCCAAGGCGGCCTGGCTGCTCGACAACGTGCCCGACCTCCGGGCGCGGGCCGAACGCGGCGAGATCGCCTTCGGCACGATGGACTCCTGGCTGATCTGGAACCTCACGGGCGGCACGGACGGCGGGCAGCACGTCACCGACGTGACCAACGCCGGGCGCACCATGCTGATGAACCTGGAGACCCTCCAGTGGGACCCCTCGATCCTCTCGGCGATGAACGTCCCCGAGGCCATGCTGCCCGAGATCCGGTCCTCCTCCGAGGTGTACGGCACCGCCGTGGGCCAGCTCGCCGGGGTCCCCGTGGCCTCCGCGCTGGGCGACCAGCAGGCCGCCGTGTTCGGCCAGGCCTGCTACGACGTGGGCACCGCGAAGAACACGTACGGCACGGGCAGCTTCCTGCTGCTCAACACAGGCAGCCGCCCGGTGCCGTCGAAGAGCGGCCTGCTGACGACCATGGGGTACAAGATCGGCACTGAAGCGCCGGTCTACTGCCTGGAGGGCGCGATCGCCATCACGGGCGCGCTCGTCCAGTGGTTCCGGGACCAGCTCGGCATCATCCGGACGGCCGACGAGATCGAGCCCCTGGCGGCGAGCGTCGAGGACAACGGCGGCTCGTACATCGTGCCGGCGTTCTCCGGCCTGTTCGCGCCGTACTGGCGCTCCGACGCGCGTGGCGTGATCACCGGACTCACCAGGTACGTCACGAAGGCACACCTCGCGCGCGCGGTGCTGGAGGCGACGAGCTGGCAGACCCGCGAGGTCGTGGACGCCATGTACCAGGACTCCGGGGTGCACATCACGACCCTCAAGGTCGACGGCGGCATGACGAAGAACAACCTGCTCATGCAGCACCAGTCGGACGTGCTCGACGTGCCGGTGGTGCGGCCCAAGGTCTCCGAGACGACCTGCCTGGGTGCCGCGTACGCGGCCGGTCTGGCCACCGGTGTGTGGAACGACCTGGACGAGCTCAAGGCGCACTGGCAGAAGGACGTCGAGTGGACGCCGAACATGGAGGCGTCGGTGCGGGATCGCGAGTACCACAACTGGCGCAAGGCCGTGGAGAAGAGCTTCGGCTGGGAGGAGGAAGGCGACAGCTGACCACGCGCGCGTGGAGCGTCGCCACGGCTGCGGCCCGTACCCCGGTCGGCGAGGGTACGGGCCGTGCTCATCGGTACTCGGTTACGGGGCCGAGATCCGGTCGGGGAGTGCAGCGGCCCCGTGCGCGTCGGTCCTCAGCCAGGGGGCCATGCGCGGTGGGTCTCGTTTGCAGGGCCATGTGTGCCGGTCTTCGAGTACGGGCCGTACGCGTAGATCCTCTGTGTCAGCCGGACACGGCCTCGCGGCGGTCGGCCGCGTACGCCATGGCGTGCTGGACCACGCCTATGAGTGCTTCCTTGACCGATTCGCGGTCCCGGGCGTCGCACATCAGGAGCGGCACGCCCTCGTCGAGGTCGAGGGCCTGACGGACGTCCTCGATCGGGTAACGGGGAGCGCCCTCGAAGCAGTTGACGCCGACGAGGAAGGGGATCG
The DNA here is from genome assembly GCF_014648995.1 of Streptomyces massasporeus. Classification (GTDB taxonomy): domain Bacteria; phylum Actinomycetota; class Actinomycetes; order Streptomycetales; family Streptomycetaceae; genus Streptomyces; species Streptomyces massasporeus. The sequence continues at coordinate 16,824 of NZ_BMSE01000003.1, forward strand.
AGCGCCGTTCGAAGTAGTCGACGGCGGCGAAGCAGTCCTCCAGGCGGCGGGTGTCGGCGAGCACGACGGCACCGAGCGCGCCCTCGGAGAGCTCGTCCCACATGAACCAGAACCGCTCCTGCCCGGGCGTGCCGAAGAGGTACAGCACGAGGTCCTCGCGGAGGGTGATGCGGCCGAAGTCCATGGCCACGGTCGTGGTGTTCTTGCCTTCCACGCCGCTGGTGTCGTCGACCGGGCGCCCGGCCTCCGTGAGCAGCTCCTCGGTGCGCAGCGGCCTGATCTCGCTGACCGCGCCGACGAGCGTGGTCTTGCCCACGCCGAAGCCGCCGGCCACCAGGATCTTGAGCGTGACGGGCTCGACCGGAGGCTTGCCGCGCTCAGAACGCCCGAAGATCATCGATCTCTTCTCCTGCTTGATGGGGGTCGGGCGACGGCGGGCCATAGCCTCCGCCGCCTGGGGTTTCGATGACGAGTACATCGCCGGTGACGAGGTCCGCGGAGTCGCTGCCGCCGAGTGCGGTCACCGTGCCGTCCGCGTGCTCCACCCGGTTGGCGCCGAGAGCACCCGGCTCGCCGCCCGCCATGCCGTAGGGCGGGACCCGGCGGTGCTGGGACAGGGTGGAGACGGTCATGGGTTCGAGGAAGCGGATGCGGCGTACGGCGCCGTCCCCGCCGTGCCACCGGCCGGCGCCGCCACTGCCGCGCCGGACGGCGAACTCCTCGAGGCGTACAGGCAGTCGCCACTCCAGAACCTCGGGGTCGGTGAGGCGGGAGTTGGTCATGTGGGTCTGGACGACGGGTGCGCCGGGAAAGCCTTCCCCCGCGCCGGAGCCTGAGGCAACGGTTTCGTAGTACTGGTGGCGTTCGTTGCCGAAGGTGACGTTGTTCATGGTCCCGGAGCCCTCGGCCTGGACGCCGAGCGCCGCGTAGAGGGCGCCGGTGACGGCCTGGGAGGTCTCCACGTTGCCCGCGACGACCGCGGCGGGCGGCTCGGGGGCGAGCAGGGAGCCCGGCGGGACGACGATGGTCAGGGGGCGCAGACAGCCGTCGTTGAGGGGGATGTCGTCGGCGACGAGGGTGCGGAAGACGTACAGGACGGCCGCGTTGACGACCGAGAAGGGGGCGTTGAAGTTGGTGGGCAGCTGGGCGGACGTGCCGGTGAAGTCGATGGTCGCGGCCCGGTTCTCGCGGTCCACGCGCACGGCCACGCGAATGACGGCGCCCGCGTCGGTCTCGTAGGCGTAGTCGCCGTCGTCGAGGGCGTCGATGACCCGGCGTACGGCCTCTTCGGCATTGTCCTGGACGTGCCTCATGTAGGCCTGGACGACGTCGAGGCCGTAGTCCTCGATCATGCGGCCGACCTCGTCGACGCCCTTGCGGTTGGCGGCGATCTGGGCGCGCAGGTCGGCGAGGTTGGTCTTCGGGTTGCGGGAGGGGTGGCGCGCCTCGGTGAGGAGGCGGAGGGTCTCGGCCTCGCGGAAGCGGCCGTTCTCGGCGAGCAGCCAGTTGTCGAAGAGGACGCCCTCCTCCTCGATGGTGCGGCTGCCCGCGGGCATGGAGCCGGGGGCGATGCCGCCGATCTCGGCGTGATGGCCGCGTGAGGCGACGTAGAAGAGGATCTGCGGATCACTGTCCGGAGCACCCTCCGAGCCGCTCCTCGCGTCACTCTCCGTGCCGGGTGGTGGTGTGGTGCCGAAGACCGGCGTGATCACGGTGACGTCGGGCAGGTGGGTGCCGCCGTGGTACGGGTCGTTGACGGCGTAGGTGTCGCCCGGGCGCATGCGAGGGCCGCGCCGCCGGATGACCTCTTTGACGCTCGTGCCCATCGAACCCAGGTGGACGGGGATGTGCGGGGCGTTGGCCACCAGGTTTCCGTCCGGGTCGAAGAGGGCGCAGGAGAAGTCCAGGCGCTCCTTGATGTTGACGGACTGGGCGGTTGATTCGAGCCTGGCGCCCATCTGCTCGGCGATCGACATGAACAGGTTGTTGAAGACCTCAAGCAGAACCGGGTCGACTTTCGTGTCGAGATCGGAACTCTGTGTAATCGCGGCGCGTTCCATGACCAGATGCCCGTCGTCGGTCGCCGTGGCCCGCCAGCCGTGGTCGACGACGGTCGTGGAGCTGGCTTCGGTGATGATCCCCGGGCCGGTGACGGTGTCGCCGGGAGGAAGGTCCTCGCGGCGGTGGAGGGGTACGTCGCGCCAGGCGCCGTCCGTGTGGAGGCGGACGGTCCCGGGCGCTGCGGAGCCGCGGGCGGGGCTGCCGTCGGGGGCGGCTCGCCAAGGGGCGAGGGCAGAGAGATCGGGGGGTTCGGTGATGCCGGTGGCTTCGACGGAGAGGGCTTCGACGACGATCGGGCGGTCGAGCGTGAAGGAGTACGTGGCGCGATGACGTTCTTCGAAGGCGTGTCGCATCGTGCCGGGCTCGGTCAGCTCGACGGTGAGGGTGGTGTCCGTGCCGTCGTAGCGCAGTTCCGCGCGTCGGGTGACCTCGATGTGCTCCTCGGGGACGTCCTCGGCGAGGAGTTCGGCGCGGGCCGCCGCCTCCAGGTCTTCGGCGGTCTTGAGGACACCGGGCATCGAGGCGGCTTCCAGGGGTGCCTCGACGGACTGCTCGCGCATGGCGGTGGTGTCGGCGAGGCCGATGCCGAGTGCGGAGAGAACGCCGGCCATGGGTGGTACGAGGACGGTGCGGATGCCGAGGGAGTCGGCGACCTTGCAGGCGTGCTGGCCACCGGCGCCGCCGAACGTGGTGAGGGCGTAACGGGTGACGTCGTGGCCCTTCTGGACGGAGATCCGCTTCACCGCGGACGCGATGTTGGCCACGGCGATCTGCAGGTACCCCTCGGCGACCTGTTCCGGCGTGCGGTCGTCGCCGGTCTGCTCGCCGATCTCGCGGGCGAGGGCGGTGAAGCGGTCCCGGACGAGCACCTCGTCGAGGGCCTCGTCGCCGCCTGGTCCGAACACCTTCGGGAAGTGGGCGGGCTGGATCCGGCCGAGCATGACGTTGGCGTCGGTGACGGCGAGCGGCCCACCGCCCCGGTAGCAGGCAGGTCCGGGGTCCGCGCCCGCCGAGTCCGGCCCTACGCGGTAGCGGGAGCCGTCGAAGTGCAGGACGGAACCGCCACCGGCGGCGACGGTGTGGATGTCCAGCATCGGGGCGCGCAGCCGTACGCCGCCGATCCGGCTGGTGAAGACGCGCTCGTACGCGCCGGCGAAGTGGGAGACGTCGGTGGAGGTGCCGCCCATGTCGAAGCCGATCACGCGGTCGAAGCCGGCGAGCTGCGACATCCGGGCCATGCCGACGATGCCGCCGGCCGGCCCGGACAGGATGGCGTCCTTCCCGCGGAACTGCCCGGCCTCGGTGAGGCCGCCGTTGGACTGCATGAACATCAGCCGTACGCCTTCGAGCTCGTCGGCGACGTGCCGGACGTAGCGGCGCAGTACGGGCGAGAGGTAGGCGTCGACCACGGCGGTGTCTCCGCGGGGGACGAGCTTCATCAGGGGGCTGGCCTCGCCGGAGAGCGAGATCTGCGGAAAGCCGATGCGGGCGGCGAGCTCTCCGACGGCCTGTTCGTGGGCCGGGTGGAGGTGGCTGTGCATGCAGACCACCGCGACGGCGCGGATCCCGTCGTCGTACGCCGCCTGGAGCGGCCCGGCGAGGGCGTCCAGGGCGGGGGGGCGCAGGACGGTGCCGTCGGCGGCGATGCGCTCGTCGACCTCGACGACCCGTTCGTACAGCAGCTCGGGCAGGTCGATGCGGCGGGCGAAGATGTTCGGGCGGTTCTGGTAGGCGATGCGCAGGGCGTCGCGGAAGCCGCGCGTGATGACCAGCAGCGTGCGCTCGCCCTTGCGCTCCAGGAGGGCGTTGGTGGCGACGGTGGTCCCCATGCGCACGCTGTCGACGGGGTCGTCGGAGCCGTCCAGCAGGGTGCGGACACCCTCGACCGCGGCGTCGGCGTAGCGGGCGGGGTTGTCCGAGAGCAGCTTGTGCGTGAGCAGCCGGCCGTCCGGGCGCCGGGCGACGACGTCGGTGAAGGTGCCGCCGCGGTCCACCCAGAACTGCCAGCCAGTCACGTCAGTACCCCGCTTCCGCGCTGCTCACAGCGCCCGGAGGCCGTTGATCACGTCGCGCAGAATACTCTCGTCCGGCAGCTCGGCAGGGGGTACGGGCCGGTTCACATGGACGAATTCTCCATCCACGAGATCTCCGACGAGGACCCGTACCACTCCGATCGGCAGGTCGAGTTCCGCTGCGAGTTCGGCGACCGACTGCGGGATGTCACGGCACAGTTCGACGATGTCCACGTGCTCGGGGGAGAGCATGTGATCCGCTTCCGGATCGTCCGCGTGCGGCTCCGCGACCACGACCGCGATCAGGTCCAGACGGTGCTGGCCCTGGCTGCTGGTGCGGCCGCGGGTCATGGCGTACGGGCGGACGACCGGTCCGGCGTCGTCGTCGAACCAGTGGCTTCTTCCCTGACCGTCAGCGCTCATGTCATCCCACTACCCGCCTGCGGGCAGATCGGTGCGCGGAGCGGCGGCCAGATGCACGCCCACCCGCTTCACGAGCAGCGTCATCTCGTAGGCGACCTGGCCGACGTCCGAGTCGGCGTCCGAGAGGACGGCGAGGCAGCTGCCGTCACCGGCTGCCGTCACGAAGAGGAAGGCGTCGTCGAGCTCGACGACCGTCTGGCGGACGTTGCCGGCCTCGAAGTGACGCCCCACGCCCTTGGCGAGGCTGTGGAACCCGGAGGCCACGGCGGCCAGATGCTCGCTGTCCTCCCTGGTCAGGTCCTTGGACACGCCCGTCGGCAAACCGTCGCCGGAGAGCACGAGGGCTTTGCGGATGCTCGCGACTCGGTCCACCAGGTCGTCGAGGAGCCAGTTCAGCTCCCCCTTGATCGTCGCGGTGTGGCCGGTCGCCTTCGGTGCGGTCATCGACCGTCCCCCTCTGTCGTTCCTTGTGGTGCTGCGCCGCTGTGGGCGGTATCGCCCCCGGCGTTCTCCTCACGGCCACGCTGCCAGCCCCGCTGGAGCGATGCCATGCGGCTGCGTACTTCCTCGGCGTCGCGTTCGACGGGCTCGGCCCCGTCATCGGTACGCGGCTCCGAGCCTCGTTTCAGCTGCGGGGCCAGGTTCGCCTGCCGGACGCGCCGGGGCAGCGGGGCCGTGCCGGAACCGGGCTGTGCTGCGGAGCCGGTCCCCTGGGATGCGGAGCCGGTCCCCTGGGGTATGGCGCCGGGGCCTGTCTCGTGGTGCGAGGGTCCGGCGGTGGTCTCCGAGGAGCCGGAGCGGTGGCCGGGTGCCTCGGGGCCGCTCGAGGCGATCTCCGTGCGGCGGCTCCGCCTCGGGAGGACGGGGGACTCCGACCGGTCGCCCATGGCGCTGCCGGGCGAGGTTGGGGATGCGGTCTGGTCCTCGTTGCGGCCGGCTGCGCCGATGCCACGGCGGGCGGAGTCCGTCCCGCGACGACGGGCCGGCAGCGGTGGCGGTGCGTCCGGCAGGGCGTCGCCCCGACCGCTGCCGGACGAGGAGTTCTCGGTGCGGCGCCGGGCCGGAAGGGCGGACGCGGGTTCGGGTCCGGGCCGGCCGGTGGCCCCGCTGCCCGTGGGCTCCTCGCTCCGGCGGCGTGACGGGAGCGCGGAGGCGGGGCCCGACTCCGTTCGGCCGAGGGCCGTGGTGGATTCCTCGTCCGTCTTGCCCCGCCGGGTGCGCTCGGTGACCGGGCGCCCGTGCGAGCTGACGAGCTTGGGGGTGTGGCGGCGGGGCGGGACCGGAGCACTCAGCTCGTCGTCGGCGTCGGTCCCGTCCCCCGTACCCCGGGCGTCGGCGGTCCGCCGCGGATCGGTGCGGCGAGCCGCGGCCTCGTCCGGGGCGCGGGTGAGGGAGTGGCGGGGGCGGAACAGACCGCCGTGTTCGCCGTCCTCGTCCTCGACGGCTCCGGGGAGGTCCCCGATGGCGTCCAGGTCGACGGGTGCCTCCAGCTCGACCGGTCCGTCCAGCAGGGAGGCGGGCAGGCCGGGGCGTTGCGCGGATGCCTGGGAGAGCGCGGCGCGGCGGCTGTCCTGCGGTTCGCTCTCCGGGGCCAGCTGGGGACGGTCGAGCCGGAACCCGATGCCGTTGGTGTCCGGCACGTCGTCGGTCAGCAGCGCGTCGGGGATGAAGACCACGGCGGTCGTGCCGCCGTACGGGGAGGGCTGCAGGGAGACCCGGACGTTCTGGCGCTGGGCGAGCCGGCTGACCACGAACAGGCCGAGCCGGTCGGTGTCGGAGAGCTCGAACTCCGGCGTCTCGGCGAGCCGGAGGTTGGCGTCCAGGAGCGCTTCGGCCGCCATGCCGAGGCCGCGGTCGTGAATCTCCAGGGTGAAGCCGTTGGCGACGCGTTCGCCCAGGACCTGGACGGCGGTGTGCGGCGGCGAGAAGACCGTGGCGTTCTCCAGCAGTTCGGCCACGAGGTGCGTGAGGTCGGCGACGGCCGGGCCGCTGATGGCGATCCGCGGAAGCCGGCGGACCTCGATGCGTTCGTAGTCCTCGACCTCGGCGACGGCGGCGCGCACGACGTCCATCAGCTGGACGGGCTTGCGCCACTGCCGGGAGGGCGCGGCGCCGGAGAGGATCACCAGGCCTTCGGCGTGCCGGCGCATACGGGTGGTCAGGTGGTCGAGGCGGAACAGGTCGGCGAGTTCCTCGGTGTCCTCGGTCCGGCGCTCCATGGCGTCGAGGAGGGTGAGCTGCTTGTGGAGCAGGACCTGGCTGCGGCGCGCGAGGTTGACGAAGACCTCGGAGACGCCGGCGCGCAGTTCGGCCTGCTTGACGGCGGCTTCGACTGCGGCACGCTGCAGGGTGTTGAGGGCTTGGCCGACCTCGCCCATCTCGTTCTTGTCGTATTCGAGGCGCGGGACCTCGGTCTCGACGTCGACCTGCTCGCCCGCGGAGAGGCGGCGCATGACACTGGGCAGCCGCACTCCGGACGCTTCGTGGGCCTCCAGGCGCAGTTGCCGCAGATCGCGAATGAGGGTGCGGCCGACGCGCACGGACAGGAAGAGGGAGACCAGGAGCGCGATCAGGCCCAGCGCACCGGCGATGACGGCCTTGGCGATGACGCCGACGGCCACGGGGTGGACGCGGTCCTGGTAGCGGTCGTTGGCCTGGTCGTTGAGGGTGCCGAGTTCGTCGAGCACGTTTCCGGCGGCGCTGTCCCAGCTCTTGGCGGAGACGCCGCGGGGGCTGCCGGCCCCGGAGGAGACGGCGGCTTCCTCGGCCACGCGCAAGGGAGCGGAGGAGGCGTTCTTCCAGAAGGTCTGGTAGCGGTCGCGTTCCGCCACGGGCAGCAGCGGCAGGTTGACGTCGTACATCAGGGTGCGCTGGGCCACGAGGTCGGAGATGTCCCGCTCCTCGGAGTGCGAGATCCTGCCGACGATCAGGGCGGAGCCGAGGAGGGCGTCCTCGCGGGAGAGCAGCTCGCGGGCGCGGGCGAGGTTGACCAGCGCGCGGTACTGCTTGTCCAGCTCGATGTTGTCCACCACGTGCAGGTTGGCGAGGAGCACGTAGGAGGGGTCGACCAGCCGGTTGTAGAGGTCGAGGGCCTGGGTGCGGTTGACCGTGCCGTCCTCGACACTGCGGCGCAGCGATTCGATGCCGTCGAAGGCGTCCAGGACGGCGGTCAGCCGCTCGTCGGTGTCCGCGCCCATCGCGTCGCGCACATCGGGGTTCCGTGCGTTCTCGCGGATGCTGCCGACGGCCTTGTCGGTGGCGTTCCGGCTGCGCCGGAGTGCGGCGAGGCCGTCGGACGCTCGGGGGTCGGCGAGGTAGACGAGGGTCTGGCGGCGTTCCTCCTGGAGGACGCGGACGGTGTCCTCGATGGGGTAGCCGATCTTCTCCACCACGGACGACACGTTGAAGAGGTCGCTGGCCTCACGTCCCGTGAGCACCGTGGCGAAGGCCCAGATCGCGGTCAGGGACACCAGCGGCACGAGGAGAAGCGCCACGATCTTCCGGCGGATGGACTTCCCGCGAAAGCGCATGGCCTCCCCCAGCTCGGGCCCCCGGCTACCGGGGGTACACATGTGCGTCAACAAACGGCGCGAGCCTACTACCGACCCACAGGGAACTCGAAGGCCGGTCCGGAACCTGAAGTTCCGCGCCAGCCACGCGGCATGGCGAGTTGTCCCGGCATTGCGGGAGTTGTCTCCCCGAAACCGGTGGTCGCGGTGCGGGCCAACCATCCGACTCCGCCAGGGCGGTTGGCTGAAATTTTTCGGTTCTCGGGAATCTTCGTGAGGAGTTGTTCGTCCTTCTCCATGGGGAACGGGGGCGGAATCGGCCACAGGAGCCGCGTCCCGCACCCGGGCGGCGTAAAACAGCGCAAGCCGGGCAGCCACTGGGGAGCACGGGTCTTCCGATGCGAGCGAGCGGTCTGCCGGCGGTGGGGAGTGACACGGTGATGGGCACGGCGGAACGGCGCGGTGCGCCCAGGGCGGATGGGGCGCAGCTGACGGGGCATCGGGGTCCCGAGGCGACCGATCGCGACATTTCCGGGGGCGCGGCGGAGCCCTTGGACCGAGAGACGGGGGTTCCGGTTCGCGAGGCGCGTCGTGGCACCCGCGAGCAGTACTACCGGCCCCTGTGGGTCGAGGAGCCCGCACGACGGCGTCGCCTCCCGGATCCGGTGCGGACGGCGGCGGTGCGGGCGGTCCTCCTCATAGCCGTGACGCTGATTCAGGCGATGGTGGCCTTCCTGTGCACGATGGCCGGGTCCTGGCTGGCGTTCCCCATGGTGATCAGCAGCGTGGTCAGCACGATCGCGGCCACTTGGGGAGCCCTCGACGTGTGGGTGACGCGCCAGGTCTGGAACCAGCGCAACGGCGTGGTGTCCGTGCCGAGCAGCACGGCGCGGGCCCTGCGGCGCGAGCGGCGCCGGACCCGGCGGCAGGAGAGGGCCGCCGAGCGGGCGCAGGATCGGATACGCCGGCGGGGTGGAGCCGGGCAGCTGTCCCACTCGTGAGGCATGGCGAGAGGAAGCCGGGACGAGGCCACCGGATGCGAGTGCGGCCGCCGGGCCGAGACCAGGCCCCGGCCCGTGCTCACCGTTGAGCCGGCGACGTGCTCACCGTTGAGCCCGGGCCGTGCCCACCGTTGAGCCCGGCGCGTGCTCACCGTAGGGCCGACTGTGCCCGCCCCTCCCCCGCACCCCGCGCGAGTTCGCGTCTGGCGCGCATGAACGGACGCGGGCGGTCCACGGCGAGTACGGCCGTCGTACGGCCGTCCCGCTCGTACCGGGCGAGGAAGCCGCCCTCGGCCGGTGCGCCGTCGGAGAGTTCGCCCTCGGTGATGCGGACGGTGTCGCCGTCCCGGTACCGGCCGGCGAACTGGATGCGGGCGCCGTACTGGTCGGACCAGAAGTAGGGCACCGCCTCGGCGGTCTCGGCGGTGCGGCCGGCGAGCAGGTTGGTCACCGCGACCTTCGGCTGCTGGGTGGCGGAGGTCCAGTGTTCGGCGCGGTGACCGCCGACGCTGGCGACATCGCCGACGGCGACGACCTGCGGCAGGGCCGTCACGCAGCCGTCGTCGCACAGGACGCCGTCCCGGAGAGTCAGGGTTGAGCCGACGAGCCAGGCGGTGTTGGGGACAGCGCCGATGCCGACGATCACGACGTCCGCCGGGACGGTGCGGCCGTCGGTGAGGTCCACTCCGGTGACGGCGGCGGTACCTCGCAGCCCGGCCACGCCGGTGCCGGTGACCAGGTCCACGCCGGCGCGGCGGTGCAGTGCGGCACAGACGGCGGCCATCTCGGCGCCCAGTTGGGGCACGAGCGGGAGCGGGGCGGCCTCGACGACGGTGACGCTGTGGCCGAGAGAGGAGCACGAGGACGCGGTCTCGGCGCCGATGAAGCCGCCGCCGATGACGACGACCCGGCACGGGCCCCGGGTGAGTTCCTCGCGCAGGGCCCGTGCGTCGTCGAGGGTGCGCAGCGTGTGGACTCCGGCCAGGGTGTCGCCGGGCAGACGGCGGGCCGAGGCGCCGGTGGCGATGACGACGCCGTCGGTGGAGACGGTACGGCCGTCGTCCAGCAGCACGGTGCGGCCTCGGGCGTCGAGGGCGCGGGCGCGGACGCCGAGGATCCACTCGGCGTCGAGCTCGGCGGTCTCCTCGGCGTCGGTGAGCGCGAGGTGGGTCTCGCCGGATCGGCCGGTGAGGAAGTCCTTGGACAGGGGTGGCCGGTCGTAGGGCTCGTGGGGTTCGTCGCCGACGATCACGAGACGCCCGTCGTAGCCCTGGGCGCGCAGTTCCCGGGCGGCGTAGAGGCCGGAGAGCGAGGCGCCGACGATGGTCACGGTTCGCATGCGGGGTGCCTCCTCGCGGCGCCGGGAACGCCGCCGACCGCACCCGCCGGGGTGCCGCTGCGGGTGCCCGGCGCGTCGGCCTCACCGGCCGCGATGCGGCACGCGCGGGCCCTCGGCGGGTGGGTGTCACCGGCCCTGGCGTGGCGCGCGCCGACCCCGGGGTCCTGGGCTCGACCGCCTGCGGCGTCGCACACCGCGGCAGCGACCCGCCCGCTCGCGCCACCCGTGCGCTGGGTGTTCACGCCGCCGTCCCCTCCTCCGCAGCGAGGTGGAGGTGGATGACGCCGTCGTCGACGGTGACGCGGTGGGTGCGGACGGGGCGGCGGGCCGGGAGGCAGGTGGGGACGCCCGTGCGCAGGTCGAACGAGGCTGCGTGCAGCGGGCATTCGACGAGGCAGCCCTCCAGCCAGCCCTCGGAGAGGGAGGCGTCCTGGTGGGTGCAGGTGTCGTCGATGGCGTAGAGGTCGCCGTCGTCCGTGTGGAACACGGCGACGGGCGGGGTCGTCTCGACGCGGAATGACTCACCCTTGGGGAGGTCTTCGAGGTGGCAGACGGGAATCATGGGCCCCCCTCTCGGTCCGGGACGCATGGTCCGGACCAGTTCGGCCAGACTGTAGGCAGTTCAGGAGTGCCGGACCGGGGCGGTTCCGGGCACGGGAAGGTGTTGGTGCACGTCATCCGGTCCCGCCCCGGGGCGGGCTCCCTGCCAGGAGCTCGTCCCCTACCGAGATCCGGACTCTTCGGTAACATGATGTTTCACATGGCGCACGAGCAAGCGCTATACGCAACAGAATCCGGGCGGGGCGACCGTCGCGTCAAGGGGTTCCCGCAGATGCGGCCCAAACAGGGCCGACAGGTGGTGAGAGTTCAGCCATGACCCGCACGCAGAAGCAGTCCGGCCAGGAGGAGAACCGCACGGAGAGCGGAGCCAAGCAGAGCGGCAGAGGCGCGGCGAGTGCCGTCCAGTCGGTGGACCGCGCCGTGAGTGTGCTGGAGATCCTCGCGCGGCACGGCGAGGCGGGGGTGACCGAGATCGCCGACGAGCTGGACGTGCACAAGTCCACGGCGTTCCGGCTGCTCGGCGTTCTGGAGAACCGCGGCCTGGTGGCCCAGGCGAAGGACCGAGGCAAGTACTACCTGGGCGCCGGCGTACTGCGCCTCGCGGGGGCGGCGGCAGTACGGCTGGATGTCTCCCAGGAAGGCGTCCCGGTGTGCCGGGAACTCGCCGACGAGCTGGGCGAGACGGTCAACATCGCGGTCCTGGACGACGACGCGGCGGTCAACATCATGCAGGCCCGCGGCACCGCGTCCGTCACCGCGCAGAACTGGCTCGGCCGACGCACCCCGCTGCATGCCACGGCCAGCGGAAAGGTGCTGCTCGCCCATCTGCCGCCGACCCTGCGCGAGGGTCTCCTGGCGCGCCCGCTGCACCGCTTCACGGAGCGCACGGCGACCGTCGCGTCCATGCTGCGCGGCGAGTTGGACACGGTGGTGCAGCAGGGGTACGCGATCACGGTGGAGGAGCTGGAGATCGGGCTGGCGGCAGCGGCGTCTCCCGTGCGGGCGCACGACGGCAAGGTCATCGCGTCGCTCAGCGTCTCGGGGCCGGTGTACCGGCTGACCCAGGAGCGGCTGCCCGAGGTGGCCAAGCGGACGGAGGCGGCGGCGATCGAGCTGTCCCGTCGTATGGGTTACGGCTTCTGACGTGGCCACGGCCGGTCGGCGGAGGGGGCTACGACCTCCGGCGTAGCCGCGGCCCGGCGCCGGCGCCGCGGGAGTACAGCGCGGGATCAGGTGAAATCCCTGGTCCCGCGCTGTTGTGTGTCCGGCGGGTTTCGCACGTCCCGTTCCGTTTTCCAAGGGTTGACCCGAACCATGGCTCGCACCTCTTGACGGCCCCTCCATGGCATTCCCACTATGTTCCTCATCGCGCAACCCATCGTGCACTGCGCAACAGCAGAGGAGCTTGGTCGTGCCACACGAGGTCCGTGCCGTAGTCGCTGTCGAGAAGGGCGCACCCGTCGAGGTGCAGACGATCGTGGTTCCCGATCCCGGGCCCGGGGAGGTCCTCGTCGGCGTACAGGCCTGCGGGGTCTGCCACACGGATCTGCACTACCGGGAGGGCGCGATCAACGACGACTTCCCGTTCCTGCTGGGCCATGAGGCGGCCGGCACGATCGAGGCGGTCGGCGAGGGGGTCACCGAGCTCAAGCCCGGCGACTACGTGGTGCTGGCCTGGCGGGCCCCCTGCGGCAGTTGCCGTTCCTGTCGCCGGGGCCGTCCCTGGTACTGCTTCGACTCCCGCAACGCCACCCAGCCGATGACCCTGCTGGACGGCATGCCGCTCTCCAACGCCCTCGGCATCGGGGCGTTCGCCGAGAAGACGCTGGTCGCGGCGGGACAGGCAGTGAAGATCGACCCGGCGGCGCGCCCGGAGGCGGCCGGGCTCATCGGCTGCGGCGTGATGGCCGGCTACGGCGCGGCGGTCAACACCGGCAACGTCGGCCGGGGTGACTCGGTCGCCGTGATCGGCTGTGGCGGGGTGGGCAACGCGGCGATCGCGGGCGCCTGTCTCAACGGGGCCATGAAGGTCATCGCCGTGGACATCGACGACAGGAAGCTCGACCAGGCCGAGAAGTTCGGTGCCACGCACACCGTCAACTCACGGGGCACGGACCCGGTCGAGGCGGTGCGGGAGCTCACCGGTGGCTTCGGCGTCGACATCGCGATCGACGCCGTGGGCCGCCCCGAGACCTTCCGGCAGGCCTTCTACATGCGCGACCACGCCGGTCTGCTGGTCCAGGTCGGGGTGCCGTCCCCCGAGATGAAGGTCGAACTGCCGCTGATCGACGTGTTCTCGCGGGGCGGCGCGATCAAGTCGTCCTGGTACGGCGACTGCCTGCCGAGCCGCGATTTCCCATACCTCATCGACCAGTACCTCTACGGGTTGCTGGACCTCAACGCCTTCGTCAGCGAGACCATCGCCCTGGACCAGGTGGAGGCGGCGTTCGCGAAGATGCACCGGGGTGAGGTGCTGCGTTCGGTGGTCGTGCTGTGAGCACACCCCCCGCTCCCTGAGCCTCCGGATCCCACGCAGGTCCGCAGCCCCGAGGCCCCACCCCAGTACCCGCTCAGCCCCAACGCCCCACTCCCCCAACGCGCACCCGTCCCGGCAACGCGCACCCGTCCTGGCAACGCGCACCCGTCCCGGCAAGGAGGGGCATGTCCAGCACACCCGAAATCCCCCGCGTGGTCGTCATCGGCGCCGGCATCGTCGGCTGCTCCCTCGCCGACGAACTGACCGCCCGCGGCTGGACCGACATCACCGTCCTCGAACAGGGGCCCCTGCCCGCCCCCGGCGGCTCCACCTCGCACGCCCCCGGCCTCGTCTTCCAGACCAACTCGTCGAAGACCCTCACCGCCCTCGCCCGCTACACCGTGGAGAAGTTCACCTCGCTCGACGTCGACGGCGTCTCCTGCTTCCACCAGGTCGGCGGTCTGGAGCTCGCCACCATCCCCGAACGCCTCGCCGAACTGCACCGCAGGGCCGGCTACGCCGCCTCCTGGGGCGTGCGCGGCGAAATCGTGAGTGCCGCACGCTGCAAGGAACTGTGGCCGCTGATCGACGAGTCGCTGGTCCTCGGCGGCTTCTACACTCCGGACGACGGTCTCGCCCGGGCCCTGCTCGCCTCCCGAGCGCAGATGGCCCGGGCCTGCGCGCGGGGCGCCCGCTTCCTGGAACGGCACACGGTCACCGGCATCGAGCGGGAGGACGGCCGGGTCACCGGCGTCGTCACCGACCGGGGCACCTTCCCGGCCGACCACGTCGTCTCGGCGGCCGGCTTCTGGGGGCCGGTCATCGGCCGCATGGCCGGCATCGACGTCCCGCTCCAGCCGCTGGCCCACCAGTACGCCAGGACCGGGCCGCTCCCCGAGCTGAGCGGCGCCACCGCGGAGGCCTCGAAGCCGATCCTCCGCTTCCAGGACCGCGACCTGTACTTCCGCGAGCACACCGACCGCATCGGCATCGGCTCCTACGCCCACCGGCCCCTGCCCGTCGACCCGTTCGCGGTGCTGCCGTACGACGAGGCCCGGGCCCGGAACATGGACATGCCGTCCTCCTACCCCTTCACGGAGGAGGACTGGGCCCCCAGCTGGGCCGACTGCCGGCAGCTGATGCCCACCCTGCGCGACGCCGAGATCGAGGCGGGCTTCAACGGGGTCTTCTCCTTCACCCCCGACGGCATGCCGGTCCTCGGCGAGTCCCGGCGGCTGCGCGGCTTCTGGCTGGCCGAGGCCGTCTGGGTCACGCACTCCGCCGGCGTCGCCAAGGCCGTCGCCGAGTGGATGGTGGACGGGCGGCCCTCGATCGACCTGCACGAGTGCGACCTCACACGGTTCGAGGAGGCGCAGCGCTCACCGTCGTACGTCCTCGAACGCGGTGCGCAGCAGTTCGTCGAGGTGTACGACGTGATCCACCCGCTCCAGCCCATGGAGCGGCCCCGGCCCCTGCGCGTCAGCCCCTTCCACGCCCGACAGCAGCAGCTCGGCGCGTACTTCCTGGAGGGCGGCGGCTGGGAGCGCCCGCACTGGTACGAGGCGAACGCCCCGCTCGTGGAAGCTCTCGGGTCGTTGCCCGCGCGTGACTCCTGGTCGGCCCGCCACTGGTCCCCCGTCGCGGCTGCCGAGGCGAAGGCGACCCGCGAGGGCGTCGCCCTCTACGACATGACGCCGCTGCGCCGCCTGGAGGTCACCGGCCCCGGCTCTCTCGACTTCCTCGACCGCATGACCAGCAACAACCTCCGCAAGAAGCCCGGCGCGGTCACCTACAGCCTGCTCCTCGACGCCTCGGGCGGCATCCGCTCCGACCTCACCGTGGCCCGCCTCGCCCCCGACCGCTTCCAGGTCGGCGCCAACTCCCCCGCCGACCTGGACTGGCTGCTGCGTCACGCGCCCGCGGACATTCACATCCGGGACATCACCTCCGGCACGTGCTGCGTCGGGGTCTGGGGGCCGCTCGCCCGCGACCTCGTCCAGCCGCTCACCCCCGACGACTTCTCCCACGAGGCCTTCGGCTACTTCCGGGCCAAGGAGACGTACATCGGGCACGTCCCGGTGACGGCCATGCGGCTGAGTTACGTCGGCGAGCTCGGCTGGGAGCTGTACACCACCGCCGACCTGGGGCTCCGGCTCTGGGACACGCTGTGGGAGGCGGGCCGGGAGCTCGGCGTGATCGCGGCGGGCCGGTCGGCGTTCAACTCCCTGCGCCTGGAGAAGGGCTACCGCGCCTGGGGCGTCGACATGACCGACGAGCACGACCCGCTCGAGGCCGGTGTCGGCTTCGCGGTCCGCATGGACCGGGACGACTTCGTCGGCAAGGCCGCGCTCGCCGGGAAGGGCGAGGCCACCCGGCGCCTCACCCCGCTGCTCCTCGACGACCCCGCCGCCGTGGTCCTCGGCAAGGAGCCCGTCTACGTCGACGGCCTCCCGGCCGGCTACGTCACCAGCGCGTCGTACGGCTACACGCTCGGCCGTTGCGTCGCGTACGCCTGGCTGCCCGCCGGTCTTCCCACGGGCACGGGCGTGCACATCGAGTACGTCGGCGAGAAGGTCCCGGCCACGGTCGCCGACGAGCCGCTGTTCGACCCGAAGATGACGCGCATCCGCCGCTAGGGGGCATGCCTTGGCCTCTCTGAGGAGCACGCACGTGACGACCACCCCGACCACCTCGGGCACCCCGAGCACCCCGAGCACCCCGAGCACCCCGAGCACCCCGAGCACCCCGAGTACCCCGAGTACCCCGAGCCTGATCGCCACCCTCCCCGGGCACTACTACACCGACCCGGACGTCTTCCGGCAGGAGCAGGAACGCGTCTTCGAGGCGGTGTGGTTCTGCGCGGTCCGCAGTGCCGACCTGGACCGCCCCGGCGCCTTCCGCACCGTCCAGGTCGGTCGCGAGAACGTCATCGTCACCCGGACCCGCAAGGGCGAACTGCGCGCCTTCCTGAACGTCTGCCGGCACCGTGGGGCCCGGCTGTGCATGGAGGAGTCGGGCGAGATCCGCCGCACGCTCCAGTGCCCCTACCACGCCTGGACGTACGACCTCGACGGCAAGCTGATCGCCGCTCCCAACCTGATCAAGATGCCGGACGTCGACCGTGTCGCGTACGGGTTGATCAATGTCGCCCTGCGCGAGTGGCTGGGCTACGCCTGGGTGTGCCTGGCGGACGAGCCGCCCTCCTTCGAGGAGACGGTCCTGCACGCGGCCGTCGAGCGGCTCGGCGACGTCGCCGCGATCGATCATTACGGCACGGAGAACCTCGCACTCGGCAAACGCATCACCTATGACGTGAAGGCGAACTGGAAACTGATCGTCGAGAACTTCATGGAGTGCTACCACTGTGCGACGATCCACCCCGAACTGACCGAGGTGCTGCCGGAGTTCGCCGACGGATACGCCGCCCAGTACTTCGTGGGCCACGGCGCGGAGTTCGCCGACGAGGTCAAGGGCTTCACGGTCGACGGCAGCGAGGGCTTCGGCAGGCTGCCCGAGGTGAGCGCCGAGCAGGACCGCCGCTACTACGCCATCACGGTCAAGCCGACCGTCTTCGTCAACCTCGTCCCGGACCACGTCATCCTGCACCGCATGTTCCCGCTCGCCGAGGACCGCACGGTCGTCGAGTGCGACTGGCTGTACGCGCCCGAGGTGGTGGAGTCCGGGGCGGACGTGGCGAAGTCCGTGGAGCTCTTTCACCGCGTCAACGTCCAGGACTTCGAAGCCTGTGAACGGACGCAGCCGGCGATGGCTTCCCGTGCCTACCGCAAGGGCGGTGTGCTGGTCCCCAACGAGCACCACATCCAGATCTTCCACGAATGGCTCGTCGAGCGGCTGGGAGGCGCGCATGCCGGACCTGTTCATTGACGGTGAGTGGCGGGGTGCCCTCGACGAGCGCACCCGTGAGATCCGCTGCCCGGCCGACGGCTCCCTGGTCGGGGTCGTGGACGAGGCCGGCGGCAAGGACACGGCGGAGGCGATCGCCGCGGCCCGCCGGGCCTTCGACGAGGGGCCCTGGCCCCGGACCCCGGCGCAGGAGCGCGGCGATCTGCTGCTGCGCGTCGCCGACCTCCTGGTGCGGGACAAGGACGCCCTCGCCCGCGCGGAGTCCCTGGACACGGGCAAGCGGCTCGTGGAGAGTGCGTACGACATCGACGACATCGCGAACTGCTTCCGCTACTTCGGGCGGCTGGTGGCGAGCGAGCACGGCCGGGTCGTGGACACCGGCCGGGACGACGTGGACAGCCGGGTGGTGCACGAGCCGGTCGGCGTGTGCGGGCTGATCACCCCCTGGAACTACCCGCTCCTACAGACGGCGTGGAAGGTCGCCCCCGCCCTCGCGGCGGGCAACACCTTCGTGCTCAAGCCGAGTGAACTCACCCCGCACACCGCGATCCACCTCCTGCGCCTACTGGCGGAGGCCGGACTTCCGCCGGGCGTGGGCAATCTGGTCCTGGGCGCGGGACCGGAGGCGGGCGCCCCGCTCGCCGACCATCCGGACGTGGACCTGGTCTCCTTCACCGGCGGCCTGGAGACCGGCCGCCGCCTGATGGCGACCGCCGCCGCGACGGTCAAGAAGGTGGCCCTCGAACTCGGCGGCAAGAACCCGAACGTCGTCTTCGCCGACGCCGACTTCGAGACGGCCGTCGACATGGCGCTGACCGCCGTGTTCCTGCACTCGGGGCAGGTGTGCTCGGCGGGGGCGCGGCTGCTCGTCGAGGACCGTCTGCACGACCGGTTCGTCGACGAGGTGGTGCGACGGGCGAAGGCCATCCGGCTGGGCGGTCCGTTCGACGACCGTGCGCAGACCGGGCCGCTGATCTCGGCCGCCCACCGGGCCAAGGTCGAGGCGTACGTGGCGCGGGGCGTGGCGGAGGGCGCGGTGCTGCGCTGCGGCGGATCCCGCCCGGACCGGCCGGATCTGGCCGACGGCTTCTACTACCTGCCCACCGTGCTGGACGAGTGCGCCGCGGGGATGTCGGTGGTCCGGGAGGAATCCTTCGGACCCGTCCTCACCGTCGAGCGGTTCACGAGCGAGGAGGAGGCCGTACGCCTCGCCAACGACACGGTCTACGGCCTCGCCGGCGCGGTGTGGACGAGCGACGAGGCACGCGCGGCCCGGGTCTCGGCCCGGCTGCGGCTCGGCACGGTGTGGATCAACGACTACCACCCCTACGTCCCGCAGGCGGAGTGGGGCGGATTCAAGCAGTCCGGTTTCGGACGCGAACTGGGGCCCGCGGGGCTGGCCGAATATCGCGAGACGAAGCACATCTGGCGCAACACCCGTCCCACCCCCCAGGGTTGGTTCGACTGATCCACGCCGCCCTGAGGCACACCGATTGAGGAACCGCCCATGAAAACAACTGCAGAGTCGACCGACCCACACGGCCGGGACGACGCCGAACTCACCGAGTTCGGCTACAGACCCGAGCTCAAGCGCACCCTCGGCAACTTCCACACCTTCGCCGCCGGGATCAGCTACATCTCGATCCTCACCGGCACCTTCCAGCTGTTCTACTTCGGCTACGGCAGCGGCGGCCCCGCGTACTGGTGGTCGTGGCCGATGGTCTTCGTCGGCCAGTTCATGGTCGCCCTGTGCTTCGCGGAGCTCGCCGCCCGCTACCCCGTGGCGGGCTCCGTCTACAACTGGTCGAAGAAGATCGGCAATCCGCATCTGGGCTGGCTCGCCGGCTGGATGATGCTGATCGCCTCGATCGTCTCCATATCGGCCGTCGCACTGGCCTACCAGCTGACGCTGCCGCAGATCTCGTCGTTCTTCCAGTTCGTGGGGGACGGCACCGGCACCTACGACGTGGCGACCAACGCGGTCATCCTGGCCGCGGTGCTGATCCTGTTCACGACCCTCGTGAACGCCTTCGGCGTCAAGCTGATGGCACGGATCAACACGGCGGGCGTGTTCATCGAGTTGATCGCCACCGTCGTACTCATCGTCCTGTTCGCGGTCCACATCACGCGTGGCCCGCAGGTCGTCATGGAGACGCACGGCACCGGCGCGGGCTACGGAAACGGCTACCTGGGCGCCTTCCTGGTGGCCTCGCTGGCCTCGGCGTACGTCATGTACGGCTTCGACACCGCCGCCTCGCTCGGCGAGGAGTCCCTGGACCCGACCAGGAACGCGCCGCGCGCGATCATCCGGGCGATCGTCGCGTCCTTCGTGCTGGGCGGCCTGATCCTGCTGCTCGCGCTGATGAGCGTGTCCAGCCTGAAGGGCGAGAAGCTGTCCACGGACGGCCTGCAGTACATCGTGCTGGACGTGCTCGGCCCGACGGCCGGCAAGGCCATGCTGTGGTGCGTGCTGATCGCGGTGACGGTGTGCGCCCTGGCCGTGCACACGGCGGCGGTCCGGCTGGCGTTCGCGATGGCCCGCGACAACAACCTGCCCGCGTCCGCGAAGCTGGCCAAGTGCCACCCGAAGTTCCAGACGCCGGTCCTGCCGACCGTGATCATCGGGATCCTGGCGCTGGCGATCCTGGTGGTCAACATCCGCCAGCCGCAGATCTTCACGGTCGTCACCAGCATCGGCATCATCATGATCTACCTCGCCTACCTGGGCGTCACGGTGCCGCTGCTGGTCGCCCGCCTGCGCGGCACGTGGCAGCCCGCGGGCGAGGGCCGCTTCTCCCTGGGCCGCTGGGGCCTGCCGGTCAACATCCTGGCCGTCGTGTGGGGCGCGGCCATGACGCTCAACCTGATCTGGCCCCGGGCCGCGGTCTACAACGCCGCCGCTCCCTACCACTGGTACCTGCGCTGGGGCGCGGTGCTGTTCGTCGCCGTCATCGCCGGCGGCGGCTTCGCCTACTACTGGTTCGTGCAGCGGCACCGCACCGGCGTGCTCGCCGAGCACCGTTCGCAGGCCACGGACCCCGCTCCCGTCGCCACCCCGGCGGCCGAATGAAGGCTGAAGGAGGACCCATGAGTACGCATGAGTTCGACTACGTCGTCGTCGGCGGCGGCACCGCGGGCAACGTGGTGGCGGCCCGGCTCTCCGAGGACCCCTCCGTCACGGTGTGCGTCCTGGAGGCCGGCCCGAGCGATGTCGGCGACGACGACGTCCTGCGGCTGGAGCGCTGGATGGGCCTGCTGGAGTCCGGCTACGACTGGGACTACCCGGTCGAGCCGCAGGCCAGCGGCAACAGCTTCATGCGGCACGCCCGGGCGAAGGTGCTCGGCGGCTGCTCCTCCCACAACTCCTGCATCGCCTTCTGGGCCCCCGCCGAGGACCTCGACGACTGGGCGGCACGCGGCTGTACGGGCTGGGGCGCTGCCGACGTGTTCCCGCTGTACCGCCGGCTGGAGAACAACGACGCCCCGGGTGACCACCACGGCCGTACCGGCCCGGTGAAGCTGCGCACGCTGAAGAGCGACGACCCGTGCGGCACGGCCCTGCTCCAGGCGTGCGAGCAGGTGGGCATCCCCACGGTCGCCTTCAACACCGGCCGCACGGTGGTCCGGGGCGCCAACTGGTTCCAGATCAACTCCGACGAGAACAACATCCGCCAGTCCTCCTCGGTCGCCTATCTCCACCCCATCCTCGGCAAACGCCCCAACCTGGAGGTGCGCACGGGCGTACGCGCCAAGAAGCTGCTGCTCGACGGGCGGCGCTGTGTGGGCGCCGAGTACCTCGACCCGGATCTGATCCACACCCGGACCGTACGGGCGCGGCGCGAGGTGATCGTGTCCTGCGGGGCGATCGACTCACCGAAACTGCTGATGCTGTCGGGCATCGGGCCGGGCGGGCATCTGCGCGAGGTCGGCGTCGACGTCGTCGTGGACGCCCCGGGCGTCGGCGAGAACCTCCAGGACCACCCCGAGGGCGTCATCATGTGGGAGGCCCGGCAGCCCATGACCACCACGTCCAGCCAGTGGTGGGAGGCGGGCATCTTCTACGACACCGAGCCCGGGCTCGACCGGCCGGACCTGATGTTCCACTACGGGTCCGTGCCGTTCGACATGAACACCGCCCGGCACGGCTATCCCACTTCGGAGAACGCGTTCTGCCTCACGCCCAACGTGACGCGGGCGAGGTCCCGGGGGACGGTACGGCTGCGGACCCGGGACTACCGGGACAAGCCGAAGGTCGATCCGCGGTACTTCACGCACGAGCACGACGTGCGGGTGATGACGTACGGCCTGAAGCTGGCCCGGCGGATCGCCGGGCAGCCCGCGCTGGGCGGCTGGACGGGGGCCGAGCTGGCGCCCGGGCCCGAGGTGCGCACGGACGACGAGCTGCTCGACTACATCCACAAGACGCACAACACCGTCTATCACCCGTCCTGCACCGTGAAGATGGGGGCGGACGACGATCCGTCGGCCCCTCTGGACGCGCGGCTGCGGGTCAAGGGGGTCGAGGGTCTGAGGGTCGCCGACGGGTCGGTCATGCCCGACCTCGTCACCGTCAACCCGTGCATCACGACCATGATGATCGGCGAGAAGTGCGCGGATCTCCTGAGGGAGGACGCCTCACGCTCATGACACGGGGCGTTTGTACATCCTGGTCGCCGTGATCTCGCTGTGGACCGCCTCCCCCGCCCGGGCCTGCTGCGGCAGGCCCGGGCGGAGGTGTTCCTCGACGCTGATGTACTTGAGGCCGGCCCTCAGGTCGGCGTCGTTGC
The DNA here is from genome assembly GCF_014648995.1 of Streptomyces massasporeus. Lineage (GTDB taxonomy): Bacteria > Actinomycetota > Actinomycetes > Streptomycetales > Streptomycetaceae > Streptomyces > Streptomyces massasporeus. The sequence continues at coordinate 38,857 of NZ_BMSE01000003.1, forward strand.
GCATGCGGATGACCAGGGGGAACTCGGCCAGCGCGGTGGTGTCGAACAGGCCCGTGGTGTACAGGAGCTGCACGCCCAGGGCGTCCGACACCGCCCGCTGGAGTTCCAGCAGGTACGTGGCGTTGGCGCGGCCGATGGGGTTGTCGAGGAACAGCGTGCCGGCGTGCCGGTGCTTGTCGCGGCCCCGGTCGTTGGACCGCAGCGCGGCCATCGTGCAGTAGAGGGCGATGGCGGCGGTGAGGAGCTGGCCGCCGGAGAAGACGTCGCCCATCTGCCCGACGGGGACGCGCTCGGCGCGCAGCACGGCGTCGGGCTTGAGGATCTCGACGGCGACACCCTTGGGCTCCAGCGCCGCCGCGACACCCCGAAGCAGCAGGGACATGCCGTCACGCCGCAGGTCGGAGTTCTTCTTGACGGCGGCGCGGGTCGCCTCGTCGATGACCTCGCCGAGCCGCTCGGTGAGGGTGACCTGGTCGGGCTCCTCGAAGCGGATGCGGAGGAACTCCTGCCCGGACCACTCCCCGAGGCCCTCCGGGAGCCGGGAGAGCCGCTGCGCGGAGCGCAGGGTGGCCAGGGCCGACTCGACCAGGCCGCGCAGGCGGTCCACGATCGAGTCGCGGTTGCGCTCCAGCTGCTCCAGTTCGTCGGTGAGGACGCGGAGCCGGGGCGCGAAGGCGTCCGCCCACTTCTGGGCGTGCTCGGGCAGCGCGGAGGCGGGCAGTTCACGGATCTGCTGGCGGGCGGGGGTGCGGACCTGCTCGTAGCGCGTGGAGTTGGCGTGCCGGACGAGGATGTCGCTCGCCTCACGGACGGCGCTTTCGGCGGCGGACAGGTCGGCGGCGCAGCCGCGCAGGGAGCGACGGGCCTCCGCGGCCGACTGCCGGGCCTCCTCGGGGCTGCCGGGGTAGGGCTCGGGCTCCTCGTGCTCCTCGTCCGTGGCGTGTTCGCGCAGCAGGTCCCGGAGCATGGCGGCGATCTCGTCGAAGCCGCTCGCCGCGTCCTCGGCGGCGCGGTGGGCGTCGAGGAGTTCGGCGTGTGCCTCGCGTGCCTGGTTCAGCGCCTCGGTGTGGGAGGCGAGTTCGGCCGTGGCGGTGCGCAGCAGGGTCTGCGCGTGCTCGGCGTCGCGCGGCTGAAGCTCCTCGGGCAGCTCGGTGTGCGTCTCGCCGTCGTCGGCGGGGGCGAGGCGCTCGGCCTCGCCGCGCAGCCGCCCCAGCTGCTCGCTCGCGGTCGACATCCGGGTCTCCAGGAGCTGCACCAGCTCCTCGGCGCGGGCGGCGGCGGCCTGGCGGCTGGGTCCGTCGGAGCCGTCGGGGGATTCGAGGAGCTGCTCCGCGCGTGTGCGGACCTTGTTGCTCAGCCGGTCCAGCTCCGCGCGGGCCGCGCTCTCGTCGCTCTCGGCACGGGCCTGCTCGGCTCGCAGGTCGGCGCCCACGCCGACCTTCTCGTACACCTGGGACGCGGCCCGGTAGGCCTCGCGCAGGGCAGGCAGGGAGGCCTTGGGCGTCTGGTCCTCGTCCGCGGGCACGTCGTCGGGTGCGCCCGCGATCTCGGAACGCTCGGCGCGCAGCGCGCGGGCGGTACGGCGGGTGTCGTCGGCGGCGCGCTGGGCGGCCCGCCGGTCCTCGTCGGCGGCCCGGGCCCGCTCCAGGCAGGACTGGGCGCTCGCCTCGGACTCGGCCGCCTCGTCGGCCAGTTCGCGCAGTTTGACCTGCCAGCCCGCCCGTTCGCGCAGCCGGAAGGCGAGCCCGGCGAGGGCGTCGGCGGAGCGGCGGGCCTTCTGGGCGGCCTCCTGCCGCTCGTCCCGGACGCGCGCGGCCTCGGCGGCGACCTCGTCGGCCTCGGCCCGCACGGTCCGGGCCTCGGCCAGTTCGGCCTCCGACTCCTCGGCGAACGCGCGGCTGTCGTGGGCCGCCCGGGCCAGTTCGGTCAGCCGGCCGGCGGGGCAGCCGGTGCGCCAGGAGGCGAGCCGGGCGGCCAGTTCGCGGTCCTTGCCGAGCCGGGCGGCGAGGGTGCGGATCTCCTCGTCCCGCTCGGTGGCCCGCGCGCGCAGCGCCTGCCGCTCCTCGTCGGCGGCGTGCTCGTCGTGCATGGCCGGGTTCGGCGGCACGAGGAACACGTCGCCGCTGTCGGAATCCGGGGCGGGCGTCGGGGCCAGCAGGGCGGCTGCGGTGCCGACCGCCACGGCCGAACGGGGCAGCAGCGCCGCGTCGCCCAGCGCCTCCCGGGCGCGTGCGTGGGAGTCGGGGTCGGTGATGATCACGCCGTCCACGAGTTCGGGCCGGGCGGCCAGCACGCGCGCGTGGTCCGCCGGGTCGACGGCCTGGGCCAGATAGCGCCAGCCGGGCAGCGCGGGGATGCCGTGCTCGCCGAGGAACTCGACCGTGGCCAGCACGTCCGGGCCGGGCGGCAGCAGCCCGCCGTCGCCGAGCGCGCCGAGGATGCGGGAGTCGTCGGCGGCGGCCGTGCGCAGGTCGAACAGCTGCCGCTCGGCCGAGGAGACGGCGTCGTCGAGCAGGTCGCGCAGGTCGTCGGCGAAGCGGTCGAGTTCCTCCGGTGTGAGGCCCTGTTCGCCGGCGGCCGGGTGCGCGACGGGCTCACCGTCCGTGCCGTGGCGGGGTTGCGGGATGCCCGGGCGGGTCTGCGGGGTCAGGCTGAGCAGTTCCGCCAGCCGTTCCTCGCCCGCCAGTGCCTCGGCGGTGCGGCGCTCGGCCTCGTACGAGCGCTCCGCCGCCGTGGCCGCGTCGGCGGCGCGGGCCGCGGTCAGTTCGGCGCGGGACTCGGTGGAAGCGGCCTCGCGTGCGTGCTCCGAGGCCCGGCGGGACGCCTCGCGGGCGGTGTCCCAGGCCGCGACGGCGCTCTTCTCCGCGTCGCTGGCGGCCAGGGCCGCGCGGGCCGGGTCGGCGTCGGGCGCTGAGTCGTCGAGCCAGCCGGCCCGGACCGCCTCGGCGGTCTCCTGTTCGACCTCGGCGAGGCGCTGCTTGAGGTGACCGATCTCGCTGCGGGCGCGCTGGGCCTGGGTGGCGGCCGCGGTGGAGTCGCGGTAGGCCGCGTCGCTGACCTCCTGGAGGGCGGCGGAGCGCTCCTCCTCCTCGTTGGCGTGGCTCTCCGCCTTCTCCGCGGCGGCGTGCAGGGCCCGTACGAGGTCGACGGCGGCCTTGGAGCGGGCGGCCAGGGCGGGGGCGGCGTCCCGCTCGGCCTCCTGGATGGCGGCGGACACGCGGGTGACGCGGTCGGAGGCGGCGCGGTGGCGCAGCACGACCTCGGCGGCCTGCCACGCCGAGTACAGCGTGCGGGCGTCGGCGAGCTCGCGCTTCTGCGCGGCGGCGGACTTCTCGGCCCCGGCGAGGGCGAGCGAGGCGTGCCGGTAGGCGAGTTCGGCGGAGATCAGCGCACTGCGCTCGCGGGCCGCCTCGGCGTGCGTGACGGCGTACGCGGCGGCGGTGACCCGCTGGGCCAGGTCGGCGGCCCGGACCCGCTCCCGCACGCCACGCGCGGACAGTCTGCGGGCCAGGGTCCGGGTGCGGCGCTCGGCTCCGGCGTGGATGTCACGCGCGCGGGATCGGGCCTCGGCGGCCTCGACGATCCGGCCGAGGAGGTCGACGGACCCGGCGGTGAAGTCGCGTTCGGCGATCAGCTCGGCGCGTCGGCCCAGCTTGTTGCCGAAGCCGCTGACCAGGTCGGCGAGCCCGTCGGTGTCGCGGGTGTCGGTGACGGCGCGCAGCAGCAGGTCGGTGAAGTCGGCGTCCTTCTTGACCGCGAAGAGACCGGCGGCCTCTCCTTCGTCGGCGTTCATCTCGCGCTGGTAGCGGAAGAGTTCGGGGTCGAGGCCGAGGTCGCCGAGGTGCTCGATCCAGCGGTCGTGGGTCTCCTCCCAGTGCACCTCCAGGTGCGGGTAGTTCTTGCCCGCCTCGGTGAGGGCGTCGCGGAAGCCCTTCATGGTGCGGCGTCGCCCGCGCGCACTGGACTGGCCCTCGACCGGGGCCCGTACGGCGGTGGATTCCGCCACGGGGAGACCGTCCAGGCTCAGTCCGGGCCCGGGCCGGAAGGAGTACCAGGCCTCGGCGAACTTCCGCGGGTCGTTGGAGACCTGCCGCCCGCGCCACTCGCTGACCTTGCCGACGACGACGCACTCGCCGGTCAGCACGTGCTGCCACTCCAGCGCCACGTGCCCGCAGTCGTCGGCGAGGAGGAACTTGCGCAGCACGCCGGAGCTGGCGCCGCCGAGGGTGTTGCGGTGGCCCGGCAGCATCACGGAGAAGATCAGCTTGAGCAGCACCGACTTGCCGCCGCCGTTCTCCAGGAAGAGCACACCGGCGGGCGCGGGCCGGCGCGGCGGGCCGACCGGCTCGTCCTCGAAGAACTCCGCCTGTGTGGGCGCGGGGTCGGGCACGATCTCGCCGACCCCCCGCAGGTCAAGCACGGTGTCGGCGTAGCGCGCACCGGCGGGCCCGATCGAGTAGAGGCGGACCCGGGACAGCTCGTACATGGCGGACTCTCGTAAGTCTTCGTGAGATGGGGAGTTCAGGAGGAGTGGAACGGCAGCCCGGCGTCGGCGACCAGCTCCAGGTCGTCGCTCTCCTCGGCGGGCAGCAGAGTCGGCGTGCCGTCGGTGACCGGGACGACGCCCAGCTCCAGCAGCTCGGCCATGGCGGCGCTGCCGGCCATGTCGCGGACCTGGAGCTGGTAGCGGGCGGTGGTGCGGTAGGTGCCGCCGTGGTCGTCGCCGGTGCGCTGCAGGAATCCGGAGTCGGTGAGGAAGGCGACGGCCTTGGCGACGATGCCGGTGGTCGAACCGGCCAGGCGGCGGGCGTCCTTGGTGGCACCGGTCGCGCTGCGCCGCACCCAGATCCGCCAGGCGGCCTCCAGACCGGGCGCGTCGGTCGCCGGGTCGGTGTTCTCGCCCTGCTCGTCGGCGCGCTCCTCCAGGCGGCGGCAGGCCTGGCGCACGAAGGCGTCGACGCCGTTGACCGAGACGCGGCCGATGTAGCCGTCGTCGGCGAGGTCCTCGGGGCGCGGGAACGCCATGGCGGCGACGGCGAGATGGGCGAGCCCGTGCAGGAACCGGTCGCCGCCGTCGGCGGACGTACGACGCGCGTAGTCGCCCATGCGGACGGCGAACACCGAGTCCTCGGCGGCGGTCACGGCCATGCCCGCGCGGGGGGACACCTCCAGCACGATCAGGCCGAGCCCGGTCGCCACGGCGTCGGCGAGCCGCGCGAAGGGCGGGTCCTCGCGGTAGCGCCGCAGCAGGTCCGCGTACTCCTGGTCGCGGGCGGGCTGCAGCTTGGGCTGCAGCCCGAACGACACGAGCCGGGCCGCGTCGGCGGCGTCGGCGGGAGTGACGGCGGCGCCGGCCGCGGGCGCCGGTCCGTCCGGCTCGCTCCACTCGACATGCTCGCTCACGGTCGGGACTCCTTGTGCCACTCGTACTGACTCATGCTGCTTCCGTCCGGTCCGCCGCCATCCCCGCCGCGTCCAGCAGTGCGGTGCCGACGATCAGGTCGGCCCCGCCGAACTCCGGGTCGTCGAGTTCTGTCCCGTCGTCCACGGCGAACAGCAGCTTCTGCTCGCCCTGGCGATAGGCCGTGCCGACCGGCGGGCTGGCGGCGTGCACCGCCAGCAGGGCGACCAGGTACGGCAGCTCGGGGTCCTGCCTCCGGGCCTGCGCCAGCAGCCCCGACAACCGGCGCGGCGCGTCCGCCGGCAGGTCGAGCAGCTCCTGCGCCGCCGCCATCTGCTCCTCGCTGAACCGGCTGTCGTCCGGCGTGGCGATCAGGTCCGGCTCGGGCATCTCCGCACCCAGGTGCTCCCGCTCCACCGGCGGCGTCAGCAGTATGTCGACCAGGTCGCCGACCCGGACGGACACCGGCGTGCGCAGCCCGGTGCCGCGGCCGAAGAAGGCGTCGGTGACGCGGACGGCCTGCTCCAGAGGCAGCGGGAGCACGGGTGAGACGAGATGCCCGTAGAGGTCTATGCCCGACGTCGTCATCGGTGTGGCGAAGGCCTGCCTGTCCTGCTCGGCACGGAACAGCGGTCCGGCCTCCAGCAGCCGGGACTGCAACTGCGTGTGCCGGCGGATGCAGTCCTTGACGATGTCGACGAGCTCGGCGGCGCGGCGCTTGTGCTCCGGGTCCTCGGACTCGTCCCGCGCCTTGCGGATGTTGGTGAGGATCGCGTTCTCGTGGCGGTAGCGGTCGGCGACGTGCTCCAGCGCCTCGGCGATCATGTCGGGCACGGTGGAGAGCCAGTCCACCGCACGCACGTTGCGCCGGGTGGCGTCCAGGGCGCGGCGCAGGGTCTCCGAGTACTGCACGGTCCGGTAGCGGGCCTGTTCGGCCGCGAGCTGGGCGTCGGCGAGCCGGCCGCGGCTGATCAGCACCTCCAGCTTGACCTCTGCGGCGATCTGCGCGCTGGTGACGTCCGTGTCGAGGGCGCCGACGAGGACGTTGACCGCCTCGTCCGTCGTACGGAGGTAGACCGTGCCGCCGGGGCCGGGGACCTCCTCGATCAGCTTGAAGTCGTAGTCCCGGCGCACGTAGGTGCCGTCCGCCCCGAACGTGCCGTACACGGCGCGGAAGCCGCGGTCGACGCTGCCGACGTTGATCAGGTTCTCCAGGACCCAGCGGGCCACCCGCTCGTGCTCGGCGGTGGGGCGCTGCGGGGCCTGGGCGGCGATGCGCGGGATGAGCCGGGCGACGATCTGGTCGTGGTCCGCGCCCGTGTCGAAGTCCATGTTGAGGGTGACCAGGTCGATCGCCGCGAGGGCGACCTCCGCCATGCCGTACACCGAGTACGCGCCGGCCAGGTTCGCCTTGCGCGCGTCCAGGTCGTGCAACGGCGCGGTGCAGGCGAGCGCGCGCAGGCGCCGCGCCAGGCCCTCGTCGGCGGCCGGCCCCGGGGCGGGGCGCGGCCCCGCGCTGAGCTGGGGCGGAACGCTGTCCGTCGATGCAGGCGAAGTCACGGTGCACAGACTAGGTCCTGGGTCTGACAACAACCCAAACGACGCGGTACGCCCCCTGGGCCGTCGGCCTCGGCCGCCCTCGCCGACCTCCGGAGCCGCCCCCCTCGCCGACCCCTTGAGCCGCCGCCCTAAGGCGCCCTCAGCCGTCCTCGCCCACCCGCCGCCGGTACACCTCGACCACGCGCTCCAGCGAGTCGTCGAGGTATCCGGCGAGCAGGCCCTCGGCCTTCTCGCGGTCCCCACCCTGAAGAGCCTCAAGAATCGCGACATTTCGCGCGATGTACGGCTCGTGCAGCCGCTGCGGCTCGTCCACCACATGGAACGCCAGCCGCAGTTCGGCGAAAACGCTCCGCATCAGCTCGGCGGTGCGCTCGCTCGCGGCGAGAGCGACCAGCTCCCGGTGAAAGTGGATGTTCGCGGTACCCACCGCCTTCCAGTCACCCTCCCGGGCCGCGGTCCGCCCCTCCTCGACCGCTCCGGCGAGCCCGTCCAGGCCGTAGGGCGGCTCACCGAGACCGCGGACCACGGCGCACTCGACGAGCCGCCGGGTGCGGTAGATGTCCTCGACGTCCTCCACGGTCAGGACCCGGACGAAGACGCCCCGGTTCAGCTCGTGGACGAGCAGACGCTCGTGCGTGAGCAGCCGGAACGCCTCGCGCAGCGTGTTGCGGGAGACGCCGAGCGCGCCGCCGATGCTGTCCTCCGACAGGCGCGTGCCGGGCGGGAAGTAGCCCTCGGCGATCCGGCTCCTGAGGATGTCCGAGACCCGCTCCGCGGTGCTGGTGCGCCCGAGGAGGGCCCGGTCGTCGGCGAGGTCCTTCAGCTGCTCTGCCATGCCGGAATTCAATCGCAGATCCCAAGAACGAACCAACATGGGTATTGAGGGATCGTTGAACAATCCTCTACGGTGCTACGCACAGCGTCGCGGCGGCGGGGCCGCTTTCCCCACCGCTTTCCCCACCGCGGCGCCGAACGCCTCCGTACGGCACGGCTCACCCCGAAGCACCCTCCGTCCTCCCTCTGCGAGGTGCCCATGAGCACGACCCCTCCACCGCAGGCCCAGATCGACGACCCACGCCCCGCGACCACCGAACGCACCTCGGACGACGGGGCGTTCGGCTGGCTGCGCGCCCTGGGCCCGCGTGGCCGCCGCGCCTTCACGGGTGCCTTCGGCGGCTATGCCCTGGACTCCTACGACTACTTCACGCTGCCGCTGAGCATGGTCGCGCTGTCCGCCTACTTCGGCCTGAACAGCGGCCAGACCGGTCTCTTCACCACGGTCACGCTGGTCGTCTCCGCGGTCGGCGGCGCCCTGGCGGGCGTGCTCGCGGACCGCGTCGGCCGGGTGAAGGCACTGATGGTCACGGTGATCACGTACGCGGTGTTCACCGTCGCCTGCGGTTTCGCGCCCAACTACGAGACGCTGCTGGTCTTCCGCGCGCTCCAGGGGCTCGGTTTCGGCGGCGAGTGGGCCGTCGGCGCGATCCTGGTCGCCGAGTACGCGAGCGCCAAGAACCGCGGGCGCACGCTCGGCGCGATCCAGAGCTCCTGGGCCGTGGGCTGGGGCCTCGCCGTGATCGTCTACACCCTGGTCTTCTCGGTGGCCGGCGACGACCTGGCCTGGCGGATCATGTTCTGGACCGGGGCGCTGCCCGCGCTGCTCGTCATCTGGCTGCGGCGCAGTGTGCACGACGCCCCCGAGGCGGCCGCGGCACGTGAACAGAGCGCGGAGAAGGGCTCGTTCGCGGCGATCTTCAAGCCCGGCCTGCTGCGGATCACCCTCTTCGCGGGACTGCTCTCCACCGGCGTCCAGGGCGGCTACTACACCCTGGCCACCTGGGTGCCGACGTATCTGAAGTCCGAGCGCGACCTGTCGGTCGTCGGCACCGGCGGCTATCTGACGTTCCTCATATCGGGCGCCTTCATCGGCTATCTGACCGGCGGCTACCTCACCGACAAGCTGGGCAGGCGGCGCAACATCTGGCTCTTCGCCCTGCTCTCCGCGCTCTGCATCCTGGCGTACGCGAACATCCCGAGCGGCGCCAACACCCTGCTCCTGGTACTCGGTTTCCCGCTCGGGTTCTGCATGTCGGCGATCTTCAGCGGCTTCGGGTCCTACCTGAGCGAGCTGTACCCGACGGCGGTGCGCGGGACGGGGCAGGGCTTCACGTACAACACCGGGCGCGCGGTGGGTGCCGTGTTCCCCACGATGGTCGGGTTCCTGGCCGACAGCTGGGGCGTCGGCGGCGCGCTCCCTGGCCCTGCTCGGGCTGCCGGAGACGCGCGGAAAGGAACTCGCGTGAACCGCACGGGCACCGGCACCGAGGACCGTCCGGTGGTCCTCGTCGACGAGGACGCGCACGCGTGGAGCCCCGGAACGGCCCGCTCCCGCTTCCGGGAGGGCCTGACGGGCCCCACGGCCGGGGTCGCGGCGGGCCACACCCAGGTCAACCTGATCTCGGTGCCGGCCGACTGGGCCTACGACATGCTGCTGTTCTGCCAGCGCAATCCCAAGCCCTGCCCGGTCCTCGACGTCACGGACGCCGGCTCCTGGACGACCGTGCTGGCCGAGGGCGCGGACCTGCGCACCGACCTGCCGCGCTACCGGGTCTGGCGGGACGGCGAGCTGGTGGACGAACCGACGGACGTGCGGGCCCACTGGCGGGACGACCTGGTGTCGTTCCTCATCGGGTGCAGCTTCACCTTCGAGTGGGCGCTCGGCGAGGCGGGTGTTCCGATCCGCCACGTCGAGCAGGGCCGCAACGTCCCGATGTACGTGACGAGTCGGCAATGCCGTCCGGCGGGGCGGCTGCACGGGCCCCTCGTGGTGTCCATGCGGCCGGTGCCGCCCCGGCAGCTGGCGGCGGCGATCCGGGAGAGCAGCCTCATGCCGGCGGTGCACGGCAGTCCCGTGCACTGCGGCCATCCCTCGGGCCTCGGCATCGACGACCTCGGCCTCCCCGACTTCGGGGACCCGGTGGACGCCGAACCGGACGACATCCCGGTGTTCTGGGCCTGTGGAGTGACCCCGCAGGCGGCCGTGATGGCCTCGCGTCCGCCGTTCGCCCTCACGCACGCCCCGGGGCAGATGTTCCTCACCGACGCCCGCGACGAGCAGTACCGCGTGGCCTGACAGGAGACACGGCACATGACCTCGATCGACCTGAACGCCGACCTCGGCGAGGGATTCGGCCGCTGGCGGCTCACCGACGACGAACAGCTGCTGTCCGTCGTCACCAGCGCCAACGTGGCCTGCGGTTTCCACGCCGGGGACGCGGTCACGATGCGCCGGGTGTGCGAGCTGGCGGCCGAGCGCGGCGTCCGGATCGGCGCCCAGGTGTCCTACCGGGACCTGGCCGGGTTCGGACGGCGCGCGATGGACGTGCCGTCCGCCGAGCTGGCGGCCGAAGTGGCCTACCAGATCGGCGCCCTGGAGGTCTTCGCCCGGGCGGCCGGTGCCCGCGTCGCCTACGTCAAACCGCACGGCGCGCTCTACAACCGGGTCGTGCGCGACGAGGAGCAGGCCGCCGCGGTCGTCGACGGCGTGCTCCTCGCGGACACCGCGCTGCCCGTCCTCGGACTGCCCGGCTCACGCCTGCTGGAGCTGGCGGGGAAGGCCGGACTGCCGGTCGTCACCGAGGCGTTCGCGGACCGGGCGTACACCGACGCGGGCACCCTGGTGCCGCGCACCCTGGAGGGCGCCGTGGTCACCGACCCGGACGCCGTCGTGGAGCGCTCACTGGGCCTGGCCCGGTCCGGTGAGGTCGTCTCCCACACGGGGATGCGCATCGAGGTACGCGCGCGGTCGCTGTGCCTGCACGGCGACACCCCGGGCGCGGTGGACCTGGCCCGCCGGGTCCGCGAGCGCCTGGCGGCCTGCGGGGTCCGGGTGGAGGCCTTCGCATGAAGGTGCTGTCCGTCGGCGAGGACGCCCTGCTCGTCGAGGTCTCCTCGGGCGACGAGGCCCAGGCCCTGCACGCGGAGTTGCTGCGGCGCCGCGCGGAAGGCTCCCTCGCGGCCCGCGAGATCGTGCCCGCGGCCCGCACGGTCCTCCTCGACGGCCTCGACGCCCCGGCCCGGCTGGCCGCCGAACTGACCGCCGCCGAGCTGCCGCCCGCTCCCCCACGCGCGCGTGACATCGTGGAGATCCCGGTGCGGTACGACGGCCCGGACCTGGCCGACGTCGCCGCCCACTGGGGCGTGCCGCAGAAGGAGGTCGCCCGCATCCACGGCGATACCGAGTTCCGGGTCGCCTTCTGCGGCTTCGCACCCGGATTCGGCTACCTCACCGGCCTGCCGGCGCGCTACGACGTCCCGCGCCGGGCCACTCCGCGCACGGCCGTCCCGGCGGGGTCGGTCGCCCTGGCGGGCCCGTACACGGGCGTGTATCCGCGCTCGTCACCGGGCGGCTGGCAGCTGATCGGCACGACGGACGCCGTGCTGTGGGACCACGCGCGCGTGCCGGCCGCGCTGCTGTCGCCGGGCACGCGCGTGCGGTTCGTCCCCGAGGCGAAGTCATGACGGACCGCGCCCTCGCCGTCGTCCGGGCCGGTGCCCTCACCACCGTGCAGGACGCGGGCCGCCCCGGACACGCCCATCTCGGCGTACCCCGCTCCGGAGCGCTGGACCGGCCCGCCGCGGACCTCGTCAACCGGCTCGTCGGCAATCCGCCCGCGGCGGCCGTGCTGGAGACGACCCTCGACGGCTGTGCCGTACGCCCCCGTTCGGCCGTCACGGTGGCGGTGGCGGGCGCGCCCTGCCGGGTGACGGTGGACGGACGTCCCGTCGCCTGGGGCGCGCCGGTGCGCGTGCCCGCGGGGGCACTGCTGGACGTCGGACCCGCCGAGTCGGGCGTACGCGCCTACCTGGGGGTCTCCGGAGGCATCGCGGTCGAGGCGGTGCTCGGCAGCCGGTCGACGGACCTGCTGTCGGGGCTCGGCCCGGCCCCTCTGACGGTCGGCACGGTGCTGCCCCTGGGACGGCCGTCGGGCGTGCACGCGCGTGTGGATGTCGCCCCGCAGCCGGCGCCACCGGCCGAGCTGGTGCTGCGGGTGACCCTCGGCCCGCGCGACGGCTGGTTCACGCCGGAGGCCGTGGACACCTTCCGCTCCCGTGCCTACCGGGTGTCCTCCGCGAGCAACCGCATCGGGCTGCGCACGGAGGGACCCGCCCTGGAGCGGGCCCGGCCGGGCGAACTCGCCAGTGAGGGCATGGTGCTGGGTGCCGTGCAGGTCCCGCCGGACGGCAGGCCGGTGGTCTTCCTCGCCGACCACCCGACCACCGGGGGCTACCCGGTGATCGCCGTGGTCCGCGCCGCCGACCTCCCGGCCGCGGCCCAGGCGGTCCCGGGCACACCGGTTCGCTTCCTTGCCGTACGCCGCCGCTAGGCCCCGCGGTCGCAGGTGACCCGGACGATCGACCCTAGGCCGCGTCCGCCTGTTCCGGCACCGGCAGGGCGCCGAGCGCGGCGGACACCGCGGCCGAGGCCCTCAGGTCGAGCCGGGCGCTCGTGCCCCGGGCGCGGTGCCGGAGTTCGTCGGCGGCCAGGGTCAGAAGCTGGGGCAGCAGGTCGGTGCAGCGGCGCGCCACCCAGCCGGTGCCGGCCGTGGCCAGCCACCGCAGGCTCGCCGAGGTCGTCGGGGCGGGGAACTCGGGCTCGGGCGAGGGCGCGGGCCCCGTGGCGAGGCCGCGCTCGGCGAGCAGCGTGTGGAAGCGCAGGGCGAGTTGCCGGTGTCCGCGTTCTGAGGGGTGCAGCCGGTCCGCGCTCCACAGGGCACGGTCGGTGGTCCACTCGCCCTCGCACGCGTGCAGGTGCAGCGCGTCGTACCGCTCGGACAGGGCGTGCACCACCGTGTTCACGGCCCGTTGCCGCCGGGCGAGTGGGTTGGCGAGGGCCCCCGGAAGGCCGAGCATCCTGCCCGGGTCGGGCAGGCACGCGGTGAGCAGGACCGCCCCCGGTTCGGTGCAGGCCGCGTACACCTGGTCGAGCCGGGCGGCCACGGCCCGGATGTCGAAGGTGCAGCGCAGGGTGTCGTTGACGCCGACGACGACGGACACGAGGCCGGGCCGCAGCGCCAGCGCGGCGGGCAGCTGCCGCTCCAGCACGTCCCGGGTCTGTGAGCCGCTCACCGCCAGGTTGGTGAACCCGACCGGCTCCTCGGCGAGCCCGTCCGCGAGCAGCGCGGCCCAGCCACGCCACACCCCGTCACCGACGGGGTCCCCCACGCCCTCGGTGAGCGAGTCACCGAGGGCCACGAACCGCAGCGGCCGCCGGAACCGCGAGGATCCCTCGTACCGCGGGGGCCCCTCGACCCGCGGGGGTCTCATGCCACGCCCCCGGGCACGAACGGCCGGGCCGGACGCACCGGGACGGCCGCGTCGTGCGCGGCGAGAAACGCGTCGACCGCCGCGTCCCAGCCGAAGCACTCCGCACGCGCGCGTGCCCCCTCGCGCCGGTCCGCCTCCAGGCGTTCCAGCAGCTGGTCCACGGCGTCCGCGAAGGCCTCCCCGTGGTCCGCGGCGACGGCCCCGGCGGAGCCGATCACCTCCGGCAGCGCGGACGACGCGCTCGCCACCACGGGCGTGCCGCAGGCCATGGCCTCCAGCGCGGCGAGCCCGAAGGTCTCGGCGGGCCCCGGCGCCAGGGCCACGTCGGCGGACGCCTGGAGCGCGCCGAGCAGTCCCCGGTCGGAAACGTGCCCGAGGAAGGTCACCGGCAGGCCGCTCTCGCGCGCCCGCTGTTCGAGCCGGGAGCGCAGCGGACCGTCTCCGGCCACCACCAGCACGGCCCGCCGCCCGCGCCGCCGCAACGCCTCCAGGGCGTCCAGCGCCGTGCCGGGCCGCTTCTCCACGGACAGCCGCGAGCACATCACGAGCAGCGTCTCGCCCTCGCGCGCGTGCCGGGCCCGTACCTGCGGGTCGCGCAGCGCCGGGTGCCGCTGCACCAGGTCGACGCCGAGCGGCGCCCGGACGACGTTGCGGGCGCCGATCCGCACGAACTCGCGCTCGGCGAACTCGGTGGTGCACACCACGCGCGAGTAGGTGTGGGCCGTACGGACGTTGAGGGCGTCGGCGGCGCGCCGGGCGGCTCCCTCGGGCACGCCCCAGGTGCGCAGCACCCCGTCGGCCGTCTCGTGGGAGACCATCACGGACGGGACCCGGGCGCGCCGCGCCCACCTGCCGGTCCACCTCAGGGTCGTGCGGTCGGACACCTCCAGCCGGTCCGGCCCGAGCTCCTCCAGGAGCCGGGCCACCCGACGCTTGTCGGCGAGGACGCGGTATCCGCCGGTGCCGGGCAGCAGCGGCCCGGGGAGGGTGATCACCCTCCCCTGCTCGGTCTCGTGGTCGCTCATGCGCTCGCCGGGGATCACGAGGACGGGTTCGTGCCCCGCGGCCCTGAAGCCCTTGCCGAGTTCGCGCAGCGCGGTGCGCAGTCCGCCGGAGGAGGGGGCGACGAAGTTGGCGAGCCGGACGATCCGCAGCGCTTGGCGGTCGCTGCCGCGACGGACGTCGCTCATGCCGCCACCGCCGTCCTGCGCCCGGCGAGCACCTTCGTGTAGTGCCCGATCAGCCGGTCGCCGACGGCCGCCCAGGTGCGGCCCTCGACCGTGGCGCGTCCGGCGGCGCCGAAGGCGGCCCGCAGCCCGGGATCGGCGGCCAGGGACCGCACCGCGTCCCGGACCGCGGTCGCGTCACGCGGCGGCACGAGCAGCCCGGTGTGCCCGTGGGCGACCAGGTCCAGCGGTCCGCCCGCGGCGGGCGCCACCACCGGCAGGCCGCTGGCCATGGCCTCCTGGACCGTCTGGCAGAAGGTCTCGAAGGGGCCCGTGTGCGCGAAGACGTCGAACGAGGCGAAGACCCGGGCGAGGTCGTCACCGGTGCGCCGGCCGAGGAAGACGGCGCCGGGCAGGGCCTGTTCCAGGCCGGGCCGGCTGGGGCCGTCGCCGACGATCACGACCCGGACGCCCTCCAGGCCGCAGACACCGGCGAGGAGTTCGACCTGCTTCTCGGGGGCGAGCCGGCCGACGTAGCCGACGATCAGCTCGCCGTTCGGGGCGAGTTCGCGGCGCAGGGCCTCGTCGCGCCGGTCGGTCCGGAAGCGCTCGGTGTCCACGCCGCGCGGCCACAGCTCGACCCGGGGCACTCCGTGGGTCGCCAGGTCGTCCAGGGCGGCGCTGGACGGGGCGAGGGTGAGGTCGGCGGCGCCGTGGACGGAGCGGATGCGCCGCCAGGCGGCGGCCTCTCCGGCGCCCATGTAGGTGCGGGCGTAGCCGGCCAGATCGGTCTGGTAGACGGCGACGGTGGGGATGCCGAGGCGGGCGGCGGCGGCCATGCCGCGTACGCCGAGGACGAAGGGGCTGGCGAGATGGACCACGTCGGCACGGTGCTCGACGAGGGTGGCGGCCAGGCGGCGGCTGGGGAGGGCGACGCGGACCTGGGGGTAGCCGGGGAGCGGGAGGGAGGGGACGTGGACGACGGGGCACGGCGCGAAGGCGTCGGGCTTGTGCCCGGGCGCCGGGGCCGGGGCGACGACGACGGGGGCGTGACCGCGCTCGACGAGGTGCCGGGCGGTCTGGAACGCGCAGTGGGCCACGCCGTTCACGTCGGGGGGAAAGGATTCGGTCACGATGACGACACGCATACCGGTGTTGTCGCCGGGCCGGACGTGGCCGCGTCAACGTGGATCTGTCCGGCCGAGGAACGTCCTATGAGCGTTCTGAGGTGCACCCGCGCAGGTCAGGGGGTGGCCATGCCCTCCTGACCCGCGGGTCACCCCACGTTCACCCTGGAGGCGTGAATCCGCCCCCGCGTCCCCTCGGGCTGGGGGTCACACAGCGGTCTCCCCGGGACCGATCCGGCTGCGTACGGCCGTCTGCACCTCGGCCTCCTCGGCCGGGTCGGCGGCGAGCCGGCGCAGGCGCTCGACGACGCGGGCGTCTCCCGTCTCGGCGTGCCGGGCGGCGATCTCCCGGGTGGTCTCCTCGCAGTCCCACAGGCACTCGACGGCGAAGCCGGTGGCGAAGGAGGGGTCGGTGGCGGCGAGGGCCCGGGCGGCCCGGCCGCGCAGATGGGAGGAGGCGGTCTCGCGGTAGACGTGGCGCAGCACGGGAGCGGCGCAGGCGATGCCGAGCCGTCCGGTGCCGTCCACGAGGGTCCAGAGGGTCGGTGCATCGGGGCCTTCGCCCCGTACGGCCTCCCGTAGCGCCGCGAGGACCAGGTCGCGGTCCTGGACTCCGCCCCGGCAGGCGAGGACGCGGCCGGCGGCGGCGCCGAGCGCGTCGGGCCGCCGGGCCCAGCGGCGCGCCCGGTCCACCGCGGCCAGCGAGCGCATCCGCTCGAAGGCGTCGACGGCGGCGTCCACGACGAGCGTCGAACCGGTGGCCACGGCGCCCTCGATCAGATCGAGGGCCTCGGGATCGTTGCCGTCGGCGAGGTACCTGAGGGCCGTGCAGCGGGCTCCGTCGGTGCCGTCCCGCGCCGCCCGGACGATCTCGGCCCGGTCCTCGGGGCCCGCCACGGCGGTCAGGCAGCGGGCGGCCGGCACATGGAGGGCGGCACCCCGATCGATGCCCTGCTGGGCCCATTCGAAGACGGCTTGCACGCTCCAGCCCGGGCGGGGGCCGGACGGTCGCATCTGCCGCTGCCAGCGGTCGAAACAGCCCGTCTCGTGGGCGGCACGCACGCGTGCGGCGACGGATTCGCGCGGATCCTCGGCCCACAGCCGCCAGGGCCGGGGCTCGAAGGCGTCCCGGACGGTGGCGGCCAGCTCGGCATCGCCCTCCGGGTCCGCGGGGAACCGGGCGAGGACGGGTGCGGCGAGGGCGCGCAGTCCCGCGTCGTCGTCCCTGAGGGCCAGCTCGTCGAGGGCCCAGGCCCAGTTGGAGCCGTGGGCGGCGTACCTGCGCAGCAGCTCGAGCGCGTCCCGCCTGCCGTAGGAGGCGAGGTGCCCGAGAACGGCCAGGGCGAGCCCCGTGCGTGACTCGTCGCCGTCGAGGACGTCCTCGGCGCAGAAGAGATGGGCCTCGACCTCGTCCAGCTCGCCGCCCAGGTCGAGGAAGAGGCGGGCGTAGTAGAGGGAGCGGTTCTCCACCTGCCAGTCGTGGCGGGGATCGCGCAGCACACAGTGGTTCAGCGCCGCCAGCGCCTCGGGGCGCGGGGCGGTGAGCGCGTGCAGCGTGCCGTCGCCGCGGCCCCGCTGAAGCAGGCCGAGCAGCGTACCGCTGGGCGCTATGACCGGATCGAACATGGGAAACAGCCTCACATCAAGCGTCGACGCAACCGGGGACGTGTACTACCTGGCCGCGCGACAACACGTCGGAGTGCCCGCCGTTTCCTGCTTGCTGTAGACCATCTTCCTCTGCCTCTCGTCGGTGGCCCTTGCGGACCGCGTCACGGCCCGCGCGGTGCGGCAACACCTGCCCAACCATCACGTCCGTGAACCACGTCGTCATGATGACTCGGCACTCTCGTCTGCCGCGACCGAAATTTCGGCGGCCCTGTACCGCCTCCCCCGTTTTCTGTGTCTTTGCTGGTCAGACCTGTCGGTTCAGTGCTCGCCGAACAGTTCGAGCAATTCCGTCCGGCCGAACATCCGGGCGGTGTCGACCGCCGAGGGCGTGCCGGCGGACGGGTCGGCGCCGCCCTCCAGAAGAGCCTTGATCACGTCCGATTCGCCCTTGAAGACCGCTCCGGCGAGCGGGGTCTGGCCCCGGTCGTTGATCCGGTCGGCCTCGGCACCGCGCTCCAGCAGAGCGCGCACCGCGTCGGAGTGGCCGTGGTAGGCGGCGAGCATCACGAGCGAGTCGCCCCGGTCGTTGGTGAGGTTGGCCGGAACACCCGCGTCGACGTACGCCACGAGCGCCTCGGTCTGTCCCCGCCGGGCCAGATCGAAGATCTTGGTCGCCAGCTCCACGACCTCGGGGTCGGGGACTTCGGTCATCGGACGGACCGCCTCTCCACTACGCATCGCCTCCGGTGCGTACGCCTGCAAGGGGCGCAGCCGTACGAGTGAATCGCCAGGGTACTGGCTCGCGCGGCACATGACCCGATGTGCCCGAGGTAAAGATCAGCACAGACCCGGACAAGCGCAACAGCCCGGCTGCACCGGACCCGGGACCACTCCGCCGCACGGGGGAAATAGTCCGAATTTCACCCAGTTGCACCTTTTATCGTATGGATACATCCTGTGAGCCTGGAAGTACTCATGGTGACTGTCCCCGCGAACCAGGAGAACTCAAATGATCCTCTCCATCTCAGGCGTGGTCCTGCTCGGCATCGTCGTCTTCATCTTCTTCCGCAAGGACGGACTGAAGGCGTCGCATGCCGTGGTCGCCATGCTGTTCGGCTTCTATCTGGCGAGTACGGCCATCGCTCCGAGCATCAAGGCGGGCGGCGAGAGCCTGGCGAGCCTCCTCGGCGGAATCAAGTTCTGACGACCCCGTCCGCCGTACGTATCCCGCCCGTACGCACTCACTGGAGGCAGTAGTGGCCCGGCGCCCCCTCCCCCGCATTCTGAGCAACGGCAGCGCACAGCTCGCCCGGAGCCGGGAGCTGGCCCGGACGGCCGCCGACAGCGCCACGGACGTCCTCCACCCGCTGATCACGATCACGCGGGGTCTGCGCCGGCTGGCAGCGGCCGGGCGGCGCAGATGGGCCGAGACCCCCAAGGAGAGACGGGGGGCGCTGCTGTTCCTGGTGGCCTCCGTGATCCTGGTCGTGGCGCTGGTGCCGTACGGACCGCTGCTCGCCGCCATCACCCTGATGGCGGCGGCGGCCTGGCAGGGCCGGGACCGCTCTCCGGCGGCGTCCGACGGGCCCGACGAGTCGCAGACCCAGCGGCTGAAGTCGCTGTACGAGGCGCTCGTGCCGCACTTCTCCGCCGCCGAGGACCCCGAGCCGCTGTACTCCCACGGCGGCGCGTGGGACAAGGCCTTCCCCACCTACGCCTTCGACGGCGGGGGCCGGATCTCGCAGCTGGTGGTCCGCTACCCGGCGTACTTCACCGACGGCGAGGCCGAGGCCCGCGCCCGAGTCGAGCACCTTCTTGCGGCCAAGTCGGGCCGGGGCCGCGAATACCACTTCACGTGGGACGAGGAGGGCAACCAGTTGACGGTCGGCGTGCTCCTGCCGCTGCCCGTCGACATCGCCGCCCAGCGTTTCGTCACCACCCCCGGCGAGACGGTCCTCGGCTTCACCGACCCCACCCGGGTCCAGCGCACCCTCCCCCTCACACTCGGGGAGAAGCAGCGGGACGTGCCGCCGGTCGTATGGCGCACGGGCCCGCGCTCCACCGAGCCGCACCTGCTGGCGCTCGGCCAGCCGGGCAGCGGCACCTCCACCCTGCTGCGGTCCATCGCGCTGCAGGCCCTGCTCCACGGCGACGTGGTGATCGTCGACGGCGGGGGCACCGGCGAGTACGCCTGCCTGACCGGCCGGGACGGCGTCCTGGCCGTGGAGGCCGGGCTGGCCGGGGTCACGGCCGGTCTGGAGTGGGTGGCGACCGAGACGGAGCGCCGCCTCATCGCCGCCAACCGGGCCCACCAGGCGGGCGACCCGCCGCCCGAGGACACCAAGCGCCCGCTGTGGGTCCTCCTCGACCGCCCGACGGCCTTCACCCATCTGGCCACGGCGGACGGCCGCAAGGACCCGCAGTACCTCCTCCAGGTCCCCCTCCGGCACGGCCGCCCGGCGAACGTGACGGTGGTCGTGGCCGACCAGCTGGACAGCCTCGACGCCCTCAGCGAGCCGGTACGCCAGCACACCCGCGCCCGCGTGGTCCTGGGCCCCGCGACGGCGGAGCAGCTCGAGTCGGTCCTGGGCGCACCCCCGCACACGACGCCGATCGACGAGCTCCCACCCGGCCGCGGTTACGCCCGGCTGGGCAGCGGCCCGGTCCACCGCCTCCAGGTCCCCGCCACCCCGAACCCCTACGACGACGCCACGCCCGACGCCCTGTGCGAGGCGGTCCTGGCCCTTCTCCCGCCGCGCACGACCCCTGCGGACGGGGAGACGATCCCGGAGCAGGACCAGTCGGAGGGCGAGCCGGAACGGGTACCGGCGGAGAGGGAACCGGAATCCGTGCCGGTGGCTCCGCAGGCGCCGGAATCAGAGCCGGAAGCGACCCCCGTTCTGGCCGAGGAGCCCCTGCAGAACCCGGGACCGGTGCTGACCAAGGAGAAGTAGCCACGGGCCTGAGGCCGCCGCCGGGCACGCACCCCCCGGCGGCCACCCCCCGTCTCCTCTCAGGCCACGAACGTACGCGGTGCCTCCGCGTTCCCCACCGCGCCGCTCTCCACCAGCCGCGCCGCCGCGGCCAGCCGCACCGCCGCCTCCTCGGCCACGGCCCCGCCGACGGTGAACGGCAGCCGCACATACCCCTCGAACGCCCCGTCCACCCCGAACCGCGGCCCGGACGGCACCCGGACCCCCACGCGCTCCCCCGCCTCGGCCAGCCGCGAACCGGACAGACCCCCGGTGCGCACCCAGAGCGTCAACCCGCCCTGGGGCACCTCGAACTCCCACTCGGGCAGCTCCCGCCGCACCGCGGTCACCAGCTCGTCCCGGTTCGCCCGCGCCTGCGCCCGCCGCACCTCCACGGCCTGCTCCCAGCCCCCGGTCCCGAACAGCCAGTTCACCGCCAGCTGCTCCAGGACCGGTGTGCCGAGATCGGCGTACGCCCGGGCGGCGACCAGGCTGCGGATCACGTCCGGCGCGGCCCGCACCCAGCCGATCCGCATCCCGGCCCAGAACGCCTTGCTCGCCGACCCCACCGTGATCACCGTGGAGCCGGCCGGGTCGAAGGCACACACCGGCCGCGGCATCCGCACCTCCGGATCCAGCCACAGCTCGCTCATCGTCTCGTCGGCGATCAGCACCGTCCCCGCGGACCGCGCCGCGTCCACCAGCCGTCGCCGCTGGTCCTCGTCGGCGAGCGCCCCGGTCGGGTTGTGGAAGTCGGCGACGACATACGCGATGCGGGGCGCGGCGTCCCGCAGGACCTGCCGCCAGCGGTCCATGTCCCAGCCGGTGAGCCCCTCGGCCATCGCGACGGGTACCAGCCGGGCCCCGGCCTCCCGCATCAGCTGGAGGATGTTGGCGTAGGAGGGCGACTCGACCGCGATGCGCTCGCCGCGCCCGGCGAACAGATGACAGATGGCGTCGATCGCGCCCATCGCCCCGGTCGTCACCATGATCTGCTCGGGCATGGTCGGGATCCCGCGCGCGGTGTACCGCTCGGCGATCATCGCCCGCAGGGCGGGGAGTCCGGCGGGGTAGTCGCCGTGCGTGTGCGCGTAGGGCGGCAGTTCCTCCAGCGCGCCCTGGACGGCCCGGGTGAGCCAGGGCTCGGGAGCGGGCAGTGCGGCGCACCCGAGGTCGATCAGCGAGCCGAGGGCCTCCGGCGGAAGCGGCTCCAGCCCCCGCGCGGGCAGCGGGTTCCCGGCCGGGACTGCGGTCCAACTGCCCGCGCCCCGACGTGACTCCAGGAATCCTTCGCCGCGCAGCGCCTCGTAGGCGGCGGCCACCGTCGTACGGCTGACGGACAGGGAGAGGGCGAGTTCGCGTTCGGCGGGCAGCCGGGCCGCCACCGGGACCCGGCCCTCGAGCACCAGCAGCCGGATGCCGTCGGCGAGCGCACGGTACGCCGGCGGCCGGCGCGAACCGGGCCCCGCCGGGCGGTCCTGCTGGGAGCTGAGAAGCCGGGCGAGCTGCGCCGCACCCACGGCCGAGGTCCACTCCGCCATCGAAATCAGTCCACCTTCCCCGGATTGGCCATGGATGGCTTCTGCATCCAAGCCACATGGTGACATGCATCAGTCCACTACCACCACAGGGGGGCACATCATGTCCACGCGGGGGCATCTCGCCCGGCGGCTCGTCCAGCTCTACGCCGGTCTCGCGCTGTACGGCGCCAGTTCGGCACTGCTCGTCCGGTCGGGGCTCGGGCTGGAGCCGTGGAACGTGCTGCACCAGGGCCTCGCCGAGCGGACGGGGCTGTCGATCGGCGTGGTACTGACGATCGTGGGCGCGGCGGTGCTGCTCACCTGGATCCCGCTGCGCCAGCGGCCGGGCCTGGGCACGGTCTCCAACGTGCTGGTCATCGGCATGGCGATGGACGCGACGCTGGCCCTGGTACCCGACGCGCACGGCCCGCTGCCGCGCGTGACGCTGATGGTGACGGGGATCGTCCTGAACGGCGCGGCGACCGGCCTGTACATCGCGGCGCGCTTCGGCCCGGGTCCGCGCGACGGCCTCATGACGGGCCTGCACCAGCGCACGGGGGTCTCGATCCGCCTGGTGCGCACGGCCATCGAGTTCGCGGTCGTGGCGACGGGCTTCGCCCTGGGCGGCACCGTCGGCATCGGCACCCTCCTGTACGCGGTCTCGATCGGCCCGCTCGCCCAGCTGTTCCTGCGCGTGTTCGCCGTCCCCCCGGCATCCGGCGGCAGCACGGTCGTTGCCACCGGTCAACCCCGAGGGGCGATACTGCGTCCGTGACCCCGCGGATACGCCACCCCTACCTCGACCATCCCGGCCCGATCGCCTTCGCCCACCGGGGCGGGGCCGCGGACGGCCTGGAGAACACCGTGCGGCAGTTCCGGTGCGCGGTCGAGGCCGGATACCGGTACATCGAGACGGACGTCCACACCACCCGGGACGGCAAGCTCGTCGCCTTCCACGACGCGACCCTGGACCGGGTGACGGACGGCGCGGGCCGGATCGCCGACCTGCCGTGGCAGGAGGTACGCCAGGCGCGCGTGGCGGGCGAGGAACCACTGCCCCTCTTCGAGGAGCTCCTGGAGACCTTCCCCGACGTGCGTTGGAACGTCGACGTCAAGGCGGAGGCCGCCCTGTCGCCCTTCCTGGACCTGGTCGGACGCACGGACTCCTGGGACCGGATCTGCCTCGGCTCGTTCTCCGAGGCCCGCCTGGTGCGCGCCCAGCGGCTGTCCGGCCCCCGCCTGGCCACGTCGTACGGCACCCGGGGCGTGCTCACCCTGCGGCTGCGCTCCTGGGGGCTGCCGGCCGCGGTGCGCCGCTCGGCGATAGCCGCCCAGGTCCCCGAGATCCAGTCCGGCATCCAGGTCGTGGACCGGCGCTTCCTGCACGCGGCCCACGCACGCGGGCTCCAGGTGCACGTGTGGACGGTCAACGATCCCGAGGGCATGCACCGGCTGCTCGACCTGGGCGTGGATGGCATCATGACCGATCACATCGACACGTTGCGCAAGGTCATGGAGGACCGCGGCGTCTGGGTCTGAGACCCCGGGCCCGTCCCCTCTGCGCGTTCACGGGGAAGCGAGGGGCACGGGTGGGCAACGACACCGTGCGGACACCGCCGGCCGACGGGGCCGCGGAGCGCAGGAGCGAGCAGCGCGGCTGGTACGTCTACGACTGGGCCTGTTCCGTCTACTCGACGAGCGTGCTCACCGTGTTCCTGGGCCCCTATCTGACGTCGGTCGCCAAGTCGGCGGCCGACGCCGACGGGTATGTGCACCCCCTCGGCATCCCGGTGCGCGCCGGGTCCTTCTTCGCGTACTCGGTGTCCCTGTCGGTGATCGTGGCCGTGCTGGTGATGCCCCTGGTGGGCGCCGCCGCCGACCGCACCGGCCGCAAGAAGCCCCTCCTCGCGGCCGCCGCCTACACCGGGGCCACCGCCACGGCGGCCATGTTCTTCCTGGACGGCGACCGCTATCTGCTGGGCGGTGCACTCCTGGTCGTCGCGAACGCCGCGCAGTCCGTGGCGATGATGCTCTACAACTCCTACCTGCCGCAGATCGCCCCGCCCGAGGAGCGGGACGCGGTCTCCTCCCGCGGCTGGGCCTTCGGTTACGCGGCGGGTTCGCTGGTCCTCGTCGCCAACCTGATCCTCTATACCGGGCACGAGGGCTTCGGCCTCTCCGAGAGCGCGGCGGTCCGCATCTGCCTGGCGTCGGCCGGCCTGTGGTGGGGCGCGTTCGCCGTCATCCCGCTGCGGCGGCTGCGCGACCGCAGGACCGCCGGGCGCGAGGCGGCCCTCCCGGGCTTCCGGCAGCTCGCGGCGACCGTCCGCGACATGCGCCGCCACCCGCTGACGCTCGCCTTCCTGCTCGCCTACCTCGTCTACAACGACGGCATCCAGACGGTGATCTCCCAGGCCTCGGTCTACGGCTCCGAGGAGCTGGGCCTGGAACAGTCCACCCTCATCGGCGCCGTGCTGCTGGTGCAGGTGCTGGCGGTGGCGGGCGCACTGGCCATGGGCCGGCTGGCCCGGGTGTACGGAGCCAAGCGCACGATCCTCGGCTCGCTGGTCGCATGGACCGTGACGCTGGCGGCCGGGTACTTCCTGCCGGCCGGGGCGCCGGTGTGGTTCTTCGTCCTGGCCGCCGGGATCGGCCTGGTCCTCGGCGGCAGCCAGGCGCTGTCCCGCTCCCTGTTCTCCCATCTGATCCCGCCGGGCAGGGAGGCCGAATACTTCTCGGCGTACGAGATGAGCGACCGTGGGATGAGCTGGCTCGGGCCGCTGCTGTTCGGGATCACCTACCAGCTGACCGGGAGCTACCGGGACGCGATCATCTCGCTGGTGGTCTTCTTCGTGCTCGGCTTCGCCCTGCTCGCGCGGGTCCCGGTGCGGCGTGCGATCGGCGAAGCGGGGAATCCGGTTCCTGACAGGATTTAGCACTCGGAGCGAAAGGGCTGTAGTGTACGCGTTTGGCCTGCCAGGCGGACCGTTACTGCGCGTCAAAGATGCCGAAACGCTGGGTTATATCTGCTATCAGATGTGACAAACCGGGCGCTGGTGGGTACAACAAGGGCGGCTACGACGGCGACGCATGACCCGGAACGGGACTCGGAACGGGAATCTTTACCGCCGACCGGACGTTGACCGGATGACGACGACAGCGACACCTGTCCTGTGGGCGACAAGCCCGGGAGGCACGATTCATGAGTGAGCGAGCTCTTCGCGGCACGCGCCTCGTGGTGACCAGCTACGAGACGGACCGCGGCATCGACCTGGCCCCGCGCCAGGCCGTGGAGTACGCATGCGAGAAGGGGCACCGCTTCGAGATGCCCTTCTCGGTCGAGGCGGAGATCCCGCCGGAGTGGGAGTGCAAGGTCTGTGGGGCCCAGGCACTCCTCGTGGACGGCGATGTCCCTGAAGAAAAGAAGGGCAAGCCCGCGCGTACGCATTGGGACATGCTGATGGAGCGGCGCACCCGTGAGGAACTCGAAGAGGTCCTCGAGGAGCGCCTGGCGGTTCTGCGCTCCGGTGCGATGAACATCGCTGTTCATCCCCGAGACAGCCGCAAGTCGGCATAGTCCCTCACAGGGTCTGGCCGAAGTAACAGCGCATCAGAAGACCGCGGGCGCCGTACGAGAAGTACGGCGCCCGCGGTCTTCCGCATGTCCACGGCCCCGGTGCGGCTCGTGCCGGAAGGCTCGCCGGATGGGCGAGCCCGGGACGGCTCAGTGCGTCAGCGGCGGGCGCGGCGGCTGCGGGGTGTCCCCCGGCTCGTCCCTGATGACCTCGCCCTGGACGACCTTGCCGTCGGGCTGGTGCATACGGGCCTGCTGGAAGGCGCCGCCGAGGGTGCCCGGGCGCGCTTCCCGGAGCTTGCGCTCGAAGGTGCGCTCCGCCGAGCGGCTCACCACCTTCTGCACCGGCGGCAGCAGCAGGAGCAGGCCCACCGCGTCCGAGGCCAGGCCGGGAATCATCAGGAGCAGACCGCCCAGCATCATCAGGCCGTTGCCCTCGCTGCCCGGCCGGGCCGCTTCCGGCATCATCCCGCTCTGCTGCTGTTGCAGCGCCTCGGAGAGCTTGCGGAAGGCCCGCCGGCCGGCCCGCTTGATGACGACCGAGCCGGCCACCAGACCCGCCAGCAGGACGAGGAAGACCACCAGCCCGCTGGTCGCCCCCGCGACCAGCGTGAGCAGCCAGATCTCCAGCACCAGCCACGCGGCGACGCCGAGCGGCAGGAACGTACGCAGCCGGGAGCGCTTGGGCCGGGCAGGGGGCAGCGGGGTCTGAGCGCCAGTCGTCATGCGTCCAGTGTGCCTGGCCCCGGCTCAGCACGGGATAAGGCCACCATCAGCTGTTTCTGTGCACGGCCGCGCCTGAAGCGGTCCGCCGCTACGGCTTCGAGGGCTTGCCGCCGCGCCCCGTGACCTTGCCGACCCGCTCCCCCACGCCCCACGCCGTGACGCGCCACAGCGCCTCGACGAGGATGTCGCGGCTCATCTTGGAGTCGCCGAGTTCGCGCTCGACGAACGTGATGGGTACCTCGATCACGTGGTAGCCGGCCTTGACCGCGCGACGGGCGAGATCGACCTGGAAGCAGTACCCCTGGGAGGCCACCTCGTCGAGGCCGAGCCCCTGTAGGGTCTCGCGGCGGAAGGCACGGTAGCCGCCGGTGATGTCACGCAGCGGCAGGTCGAGCGCCAGCCGGGAGTAGAGGCTGCCGCCCCGGGAGATCACCTCGCGGGACTTCGGCCAGTTCACCACCCGGCCGCCCGGCACCCAGCGCGAGCCCAGCACCAGGTCGGCGCTCTTGAGGGCGGTGAGCAGACGCGGCAGTTCCTCGGGCTGGTGGGAGCCGTCGGCGTCCATCTCGATCAGCACGCCGTAGTCGCGCTCCAGGCCCCAGTGGAAGCCCGCGAGGTAGGCGGCTCCGAGGCCCTCCTTGCCCTTGCGGTGCAGCACGTGGACGTGGTCGTCCTCGGCGGTCAGCTCGTCGGCCAGCTTGCCCGTGCCGTCCGGGCTGTTGTCGTCGGCCACGAGCACGTGCGCCTCGGGGACGGCCTTGCGTACCCGGCCGACGATGCTCTTGATGTTCTCCGCCTCGTTGTAGGTCGGGATGATCACCAAGGCCGTGCCGAGCGGGCCGAACTTCCTCACCTGGGCTTCTGCCGCGAGGGTTCCGTCGCCGTCGTTCACTACTGCCCCTTCATGTCCATACGCAGAGGTCCACCATAGTGGGCCCGGCCTGCGCCGACGTGACAGGACGTTCGAATCGTGGTGTCGAATCCGCAAGACGCGGGTGGGAGCGCGCTTCCCTGTGCGCGTGTCCGGTGGATGGGGGCCCGGCGCCCTTCGGGCCGACCTGGGATCCGCCGGCTGCGGATCGACCTAAAGCCGTTGTCTACTGAGCGCGCGGGCCCCACCCGGGTCGCACCTCCCCGACCGGCCGGAACGTTCCCTCGGCGCTGCGCCGGCCTGAGCCTGGCTCCCAGTGGCGGTGCCCCGGTGCGGCACACCGTCCCTGACCCGGCGGCGCCGCGGCGAGTGCTCGGACGTTCCCGGTCGGGCGTCCGGTGGTGGACTCGGCCGAACCTACCGGCCTCCTGCGGCCGCCTGTCAACAGCCGTTCGAGCTGCGCGTTCAGCGGCAAAGCCCTGGTCAGGGCCGAGGATGCGCAGGTCGCGTGCCGGGGGCGCGGCGCGCGACTTCATGCGCGCCACCCCCGTAGATCACTCGCCCGGCCGTACGAAGACCGTGCGTCCGCCCACCACGGTGCGCAGACAGACGGGCAGGTCGCGGCCCGGAGTCAGGTCGGGCAGACCCGGGGTGCCGGAGCGGGGATCCGTCGACCAGCGGGCGACGCGGTCGTCCGGGGCCTGGACGACGAGTTCGCCGGTGCGCCAGACGGCGTAGTCGGCGGGGGCACCCGGGACCAGAACGCCCGCGTCGTCCCGTCCGACGGCCCGCCAGCCGCCGCGCGTGTGCGCCGTGAAGGCGGCGCGCACGGAGACGCGGTGTTCCGCCGTGCGGTGGAAGGCTGCGGCCCGGACCGTGCCCCACGGGTCGAGCGGGGTGACCGGGCTGTCGGAGCCGAAGGCGAGCGGGACACCGGCGCGCAGCAGGGCCGCGAAGGGGTTCAGAGCCCGCGCCCGCTCCTTCCCGAGCCGCTGGGCGTACATGCCCTCCTCGCCGCCCCACAGGGCGTCGAAGGCGGGCTGCACGGAGGCGGTGAGGCCGAGTTCGGCGAAGGCGGCGACGCTCTCCGGGGTGAGCATCTCGGCGTGCTCGACGCGGTGCCGGGCGGCCCGGATCCGGCCGAGCCCGAGCTTCTCGGCGGCGGCGCGCACACCCTCCACCACGGCGTCCACGGCCGCGTCGCCGATGGCGTGGAAACCGGCTTGCAGGCCCGCCTCGGTGCACGCCACGACGTGCGCCGCGACCGCGTCGGCGTCCAGGTAGGCGATGCCCGTCTGCCCGGCGTCGGCGTACGGCTGGTGCAGACACGCCGTGTGCGAGCCGAGGGCGCCGTCGACGAACAGGTCCCCCGCGGCGCCCACGGCGCCCAGCTCCCGAGCCTTGGCGACGTCCTGCTCGGCCCAGTAGCCGACGACGCGCGGTCCGTGTTCCGCCGTGGCGAGGCGCAGCAGGCCGGTGAAGTCGTCCTCGGAGGAGATCTCCGGCCCGGCGCACTCGTGGAGGGTGCCGATCCCCAGCGAGACGGCGTGGGCGAGCGCGGTGCGCTGCGCCTCGGCGCGCTGCCCGGGCGTCACGGCGGCGAACGCTGCGGCCCGCACGGCGTGATGGGCGTCGGCGGTGAGGGGGCCATCCATACGGGTGACCTCGGGGACCGCGTCGAGCAGGGCGGTGCTCACGACCGCCGAGTGGACGTCGATCCGGCTGAGGTAGAGGGGCCGGTGCCCGGTGGCCTCGTCGAGCTCGGCCCGCGTCGGGGGCCTGCCTCCGGGCCAGCGGGCGGCGTCCCAGCCGTGCCCGAGGAGCACCCGGTCGTCGGGCCGGGCGGCTGCGAAGTCCCGGACGAGGGCGAGGGCGGCCTCCAGCGTGGGGGCGCCTGAGAGGTCGAGCCCGGTCAGGGCCAGGCCCGTGGCAGTCGTGTGCACATGCGCATCGGTGAACGCCGGAGTGATCAGCGCCCCGTCCAGGTCGACCACCTCGTCGACCCCGTCCGCGAAGGCGTCGGCGGCCCCTTCGGACCCCACCCAGGCGATCTGTCCCCGCTCCACGACCATCGCGGTGGCGAAGGGGTCGGCGGGGCTGTGGACCTCTCCGCGGCGGAGAAGGACGGTCTTGGGCGGGGCGGTGGACTCACTCATGGAGCACAGTCTCACAGGGGCGGCGGCGACGCCCGCATCAGGGGCGCGGTGAGCTGCGCGAACATCCCCGCACGACCCGCGCCGGAAACCGGCGTTCAGATCCGCGGCGGCCGCGCCTCGTACGGCGTGGACAGCACCACCGTCGTCCGCGTGGACACCCCGGCCAGCGACCGCAACCGGGCCAGCAGCTCCTCCAGCTCGTGCGGCGTGGCCACCCGCACCTTGAGGATGTAGTTCTCGTCTCCCGCGACGCTGTGGCAGGCCTCGATCTCGGGCACGCCGGCCAGCCGGTCGGCGATGTCGTCGGGCGCGCTGGGGTCGAACGGCTTCACCGAGATGAACGCGGTCATGGGCAGCCCCACCGCCTCGGGGTCGACGACCGCCGCATAGCCGCGGATCACACCGCGCTGCTCCAGCCGCCGCACCCGCTGGTGCACGGCCGAGGTGGACAACCCCGTGGCCTTGCCCAGGTCGGTGTAGCTCATCCGCCCGTCCTTGACGAGCAGCTGCACGATCTGTCGGTCCAGCTCCTCCATGGCGCAAGAACCTACAGTGCGGTTGATCTCCTCGGATACCTGAGGAGCCCAGGAGGGCATCTGCGCAGGGCATGTGACGAACGCCACAGGCCTCGAACAGTCTCCGTGATGTTCTCGTGATTACCGCCCAGGGGGGACGGGAAGTGCTTGCTGTGGCCGAGGCCGCAGTGCCTGTGACGGCCCAGTCCGAGGGGGAGAACCCAATGCAGAGTCTTAAGCGCCCTGGTCGCACCGCACCCAAGCGGCAGCAGCTCGTCGTCGAGCCCGAGCCGGAGGGTGTCGAACCCGACGCCTTCGACGACGAACTCGACGCCTACGACACGTTCGAGATGTTCCGGGTCGTCTGCCCGGACTGCGCGCAGCCCATCGCCCTGCTGGCGGACGAGGAGGTCCTTCCGGAGCACGCGATGTGCGCCTCGCCGTGGAACCCCTTCGGACTCACCGTCTGCGCCGGAACCGGCCGCAGGGCCACGGACGCACGCCCCGCGGACGAGTCCGTGGAACCCCAGGAGCAGGACACCGCACTGCTGTTGACGCTCCCTCAGGGGCTCGACTGGCGGACCCAGCCCTTCTCGCACGTCGGCGGCCCGGGCTCACGCCCCATCAGGGTCCCTGTCATGCGCCGCCAGGCGGCCTGAGCGCGGGCTCTCCTCGCCCGCCCGCTCCACTCCCGTAGCTGCCCCGCACCACGACCCGCAGACGGCCGTGGTGCGGTTCGGTGTGCCCGGAGCCGTGAGCCGTGTGCGGCACTGAACGAACGCCCGATTCCACCGTCCGGTGACCTGTCCGGGCTCTGCCGCGTTGCCCTGGTATGACCCCCATCTCCTCAGCGACCGGGCGTCAGCGCCTCCTGTACGTCCCGCCGCCCGCAGAATCGGTTCGGCCGGCTCCGCCCCGCTATCAGGACCCGCCGATCTACCGCGACTTGATGCGGACCTGGGCCGAGGGCGGCCGCACCCTCCCGGGCCGGCACGACCCGGAGTGGATGCGGCTCGCGGCCCCTTGGCGGGGCCTCGACCAGTTCAGCGTTCCTCTGGACCCACGAGATGGCGGGCGATGACCATCCGCTGGATCTGGTTGGTGCCCTCCACGATCTGCAGCACCTTGGCCTCGCGCATGTAGCGCTCGGCCGGGAAGTCGGCGGTGTAGCCGTAGCCGCCGAGGATCTGCACGGCGTCGGTGGTGACCCGCATCGCCGTGTCGGTGCAGTGCAGCTTGGCCATGGCGGCCTGCTTCGCGAACGGCCGGCCCGCGTCCTTCAGCCGTGCCGCGGCGAGGTAGAGGGCGCGGCCCGCCTCGATCTGCGTCGCCATGTCGGCGAGCATGAACCGCAGTCCCTGGAAGTCGGCGATCGGCTTGCCGAACTGGCGCCTGTCGGCCGCGTAGGCCACCGCCTCGTCGAGCGCGGCCTGTGCCACGCCGATCGCGCACGCCGAGATGCCGAGCCGCCCCGAGTCGAGCGACGACAGGGCGATCGCGAAGCCCTGCCCCTCCTCGCCGATGCGCCGGGCGTCCGGGACGCGGACGCCGTCGAAGTGGACCTGGGCGGTGGGCGAGCCCTTCATGCCCATCTTCTTCTCCGGCACGGCCGCGCTCAGCCCCTGCGCATCACCGGGCACCAGGAACGCGCTGATCCCGCGCGGGCCCTCGTCGCCGGTGCGGGCCATCACCGTGTAGAAGTCGGCGATCCCGCCGTGCGTGATCCAGGCCTTGGTGCCGGTGATCACCCAGTCGTCGCCGTCCCGCACGGCCCGGGTGCGCAGGGCCGCCGCGTCCGATCCGGAGTGCGGCTCGGAGAGGCAGTACGCGCCGAGCATGCCGCCGCCGAGCATCGCGGGAAGGTGCTCGACCTGCTGCTCCTTGGTGCCGTAGGCGGCGAGCGCGTACGAGGCCAGGGAGTGGACACTGACGCCGAGCCCGACGGTGAGGCGGGCGGCGGCGAGCTCCTCCAGCACCTGGAGGTAGACCTCGTAGGGCTGGTCGCCACCCCCGTACTCGGAGTCGTACGGCAGGCCGAGCAGCCCCGACTGGGAGAGCAGGGTGAACAGCTCGCGCGGGAAGCGGCCGGCGTCCTCCTCCTCGGCCGCGCTCGGGACGATCTCCTGCGCCGCGATGTCGCGGACGAGTGTGATCAGGTCCCGGGCCTCCTCCGTGGGCAGTTGTCGGTCCACCGGCTGCGGGGCGCGGTCGGGCATGGCGACGCTCTCCTCCCTGTCGGGCACTGGCGGACGGGCCCATGGGTGGGGGCGGCGCCGCCGGGTCGTTCTGGTGCCTTGCC
This sequence comes from Streptomyces massasporeus, assembly GCF_014648995.1. Classification (GTDB taxonomy): domain Bacteria; phylum Actinomycetota; class Actinomycetes; order Streptomycetales; family Streptomycetaceae; genus Streptomyces; species Streptomyces massasporeus. The sequence goes on from NZ_BMSE01000003.1 coordinate 70,679, forward strand.
GATGCTTGCAGTCCCGGGTCTCGGAAGCTGCTGACCAGCGGCTGTGCGCTGTGAGTATGCCCGATCGGAGGCATCCAGTCACCAGTTAACGACCGCTTACTTCAAGAAATGGCCGAGCACGTACGGAGCGGCGAAATTGGTCCGAACCATTGACCCAACTGGTCTAGTCCTCCTACTGTTTCGCTCCACCGATTCACCGCGTTCATGCCAATGAGCGCGCGTTACCCTCTCCCCACGAGGAGACACCGGATGCACACCCCCCACCCTTCCCGCTTCCGGACCATCGTGTCCGCGGCCTGCTGCGCCGTCCTCGGCGCCGGTCTGCTGGCCGGCGCGGGCACCTCCGCCACCGCGGCGACCTCGGCTCAGGAGGCCGCCGCAGATTCGAAGGCCGCCCCCGACGCCAGGGCCGCCGGCTCCAAGGTCATCGGCTACTTCACCGAATGGGGCACCTACGACCGCAAGTACTACGTCAAGAACATCGAGACGTCCGGATCGGGCGGCAAGCTCACCCACATCAACTACGCCTTCGGCAACGTCACCGGCGGCAAGTGCGCCATGGGCGACGGCTACGCCGCCACCGACCGGGCCTACACCGCCGCCGAATCCGTCGACGGCAAGGCCGACACCTGGGACCAGCCGCTGCGCGGCAACTTCAACCAGCTGCGCAAGCTGAAGCAGAAGCACCCGAACCTCAAGGTCCTGTGGTCCTTCGGCGGCTGGACCTGGTCGGGAGGCTTCGGCGAGGCCGCGAAGAACCCGGCCGCGTTCGCCCAGTCCTGCTACGACCTGGTCGAGAACTCCAAGTGGGCCGATGTCTTCGACGGCATCGACATCGACTGGGAGTACCCCAATACCTGCGGCGCCACCTGCGACACCAGCGGAAAGGCGGCCTTCCGGAACCTGATGCAGGCGCTGCGGGCGAAGTTCGGCTCGAAGAACCTCGTCACCGCGGCGATCACCGCCGACGCCACCCCGGGCGGCAAGATCGACGCGGCGGACTACGCGGGCGCCGCCCAGTACGTCGACTGGTACAACCCAATGACGTACGACTTCTTCGGCGCCTGGGACGCCGCCGGCCCGACGGCTCCGCATTCGCCGCTGACCTCGTACGCCGGCATCCCGAAGGCGGACAACCACAGCTCGGCGACCATCGCCAAGCTCAAGGGCCTCGGCATCCCCGCCTCGAAGCTGCTGCTCGGCATCGGCTTCTACGGCCGCGGATGGACCGGCGTCACCCAGGCGGCCCCCGGGGGCACCGCGACCGGCCCGGCGGCGGGCACGTACGAGCAGGGCATCGACGACTACAAGGTGCTCAAGACCAAGTGCCCGGCGACGGGGACGGTCGCCGGCACGGCGTACGCCAAGTGCGGCGGCAACTGGTGGAGTTACGACACTCCGGCGACCATCGGCACCAAGATGAACTACAAGAACCAGCAGGGCCTGGGCGGCACGTTCTTCTGGGAGCTGAGCGGCGACACCGCGAACGGTGAGCTGATCAAGGCGATCAAGTAGCGCCCGGAGCGGGGGGCGGAGGTCCGCTGCGGACCCTCCGCCCCTCTCTCACGCGCCCCGGCGCGCGGACTGCGGGGCCGGGTAGGCCGGGTCGAGTTCCTCGATCGCGCGCAGGGCACCGCCGAGGGTCTTCACCAGCAGCTCGCACATGGTGTCGCGGGGCAGGTCGGGCCGGTCGATCCATTCGAGCGTGGCGCCCTCGACACTGCACACCCAGGCCAGCAGGGCCATCCGCGCCAGCGGGGTGATGTCGACCCGCTCGTAGGCGCCCTCGGCGATGGTGGTCACGACGGCCTCGCGCACCCCGTCGCGGATGGCGTGCACCTCGGTGTCGAAACCGACACCGCCGCTCACGATCGTGCGGTACGCGGCCTGGTTGTGCTCGGCGTAGCTCAGATAGCTGTCGACGGTGCGCTGGACCCGGTCCACCGGGGGCAGTTCGAGACCGCTCGCCGCCAGGGTGACCAGCTCGGTGACCGAGTCCTGGATGATGGCCAGGTAGTAACCGCGCTTGGACTGGAAGTAGTAGTAGATCAGCCCCTTGGCGACGTGCGCCTGCCGGGCGATGTCGTCCATCGACAGGGCGTCGTAGGAGGTGTCGGCGAACAACCTCCGCCCGATCGCGATGAGTTCGGCTCGGCGCGCCATCGAGCGCTCGGTGCCGCGGGCCCGGGGACGGGCGGCAGGCTGGGGGCTGATATTCAATTTCGACCCTGGTCTCAACGGGCGGGGCGGGACCTCCGCAGTATGGCAGGCCTCACCTCCGCGCCGTGGGTCAGGTCACAGCAGCCCGAGCTGCGTCACGAGCATCGCGACGACCACGACGAGGGCCCACCCCATGACGTGCTCGACGATCTTCGGGCCGTCGTCCTGGGGGCCGCCGGTGCGGACGCGGGTGGCGGTGGCTGAGTGCACGGTCATGGCTTCTCGCTGGGTCGGTGGTGCGGACGGACTCCCCCCGGGGTCGCGTCCACCTTGCCACCGGTCGCGGCTTTTGCGGCCGAGAGTTTGCTCACACGCGGACGCCCACGGCCGCCAGGGCCTTGCGCTGGGCCGCGCTCGGGCGTGCCGGGAAGTACAGGTAGCAGATGCCGCCGGTGCCCGAGGCGACCTTGCCGGAGGCGTTGTACCGCTTGGTCCTGAGCCAGATGTTCTCGAACTCGCGCCGCCGGTAGACGCGCCGCACGGCCTCGTTGCTCGCCGAGAAGGGATCGTTGGCGATCACGTCACCGCCGGCGGTGAAGCCGACGACGGTCATCAGGTGCCCGGCGGTGCCGTACCCGGCGCCGGTCAGCTCCTCCTTGAGGAACGACTGGGACGTTATGGCCGGGATGCCCGCGGCGATCAGCGTCTCCAGGTCGGTGAGCGAGCCGAGCCGGGTCACGACGCCCTGGAGGTCCTTGAACGTGGCGGCGTAGGCGGCGTTGAAGGGCCAGTTGCCGCAGCCCGCGTACTGGTAGTCGTAGGTGAAGCGGGCCGCGTGGCACACCTGCGGGTCGGCGTACGCGGGATCGACCCAGTCCAGCTGCCCGTCGGTGAGCCGGCCGCCCCAGTACTCGACGATCATCTGGGAGGACGTCGGGCTGCACCAGGCCTCGCCGCCGTTGTCGTACTCGGGGTACTGGCCCTTGTGGATCTCCTGCGAGTAGCGCGGGACGGCCAGTTCCTTCGCGAGGCCGGGCTCGGACGCCGGGACGGTGAACCGGTCGGGCACGTCGGAGCCCATGGCGCCGAGCCGCCACACGGTGGGCGTGGCCTCGGTGCCGGGCTCGCGGTAGAGGGTCAGGCGCAGCCGGTACGAGGCCAGGCGCAGGCCGGTCGACGCGTCGTCGATGGCCAGGGTGTCCGTCCAGACGGTGCTCTTGCCGTCACTCTGGTCGTCGACCGAGGTGCGCCGGATGTCCTGGTCGCCGGAGGCCCAGCGGGCCATCACGTACCAGGGGGTGCTGGTGCCGTCGGTGTAGGTGCCCTTGATCTCGGCCTGGATCCAGGTGCCGGCCGGGGTGCGCGCGTTCCAGGAGACGATCGCCTCGGTCGCGGGGACGGCGAGCCGGTGGACGGGGGAGGTCCAGGTGCCGTACTCCCACGTGGCGGTCCTGCCCGTGTGCGGATCCGTGTAGGCGGTGGTGCCGGCGGGCTTCGCGATCGCCAGGCCCGGGCGGGTGCCCGCGACGGCCCGGGTGCCCTTGGCGGTGCCGCCGGACCAGTCGCCGTACGAGACCCAGGCCCGGTTGTCGACGGTGCGGGCCGGGACCTTCCGGGCGAGGTCTGCGGCGTCGGTCGTCATGGGGGCCTCGGGATCGGCGGCCGCCGGACCCGCCCCCGCGGTGACGGCGGCGGCGACCGCGGCGGCCAGGACGGTTCTGCGGGACGGCTGTTCGGCGCTGCGCATGGCGAAGACCCCCGGATGTCGGAGTCGGGCAGGTGCGGGGCAGGTCCGTGCACGGTCGGTCGTATCCGTGCGTGCGCCACATATGAGCACAGCCCGCCGTGTCCTGCCAGCACTTCGACGCGCGCCGCGCCCACCAATATTGGCGTCGACCAGTGGCATCCGCGGCGGACCCGGTGGTTAGAGTGCCGATCGAGATGAATCCGTCCTTCCGCCCCGCACCGGGCCACGCCGTCCGCGACCTGGCCGCCCGGGTCCGCCACCTCTCCCCCTCCTGCGGCCCGGTCCGGCTCGTCGGTGTCGACGGGCACGCCGGGTCCGGGAAGAGCACGTTCGCCGAGCGGCTGGCGGCGGCCCTGGACGGCGCGCCGGTGCTGCGCCTCGACGACATCGCCAGCCACGACGCGCTGTTCGACTGGACGGGACGCCTGCTGGACCAGCTGATCGAGCCGCTCTCCCGCGGCCGGACCGCGCACTACGCCCCCTACGACTGGCGGGCCCGCCGCTTCGGCTCCCCGCGCCCGGTCCCGCCCGCGCCGGTGATCCTCATGGAGGGCGTCGGCGCGGGGCGCCGGGCGCTGCGCCCGCACCTGGCCCTGCTGCTGTGGATGGATCTGCCGCGGGAGGAGGCCTGGCAGCGGGGACGGTCCCGGGACGGGGAGGAGCAGCGGGAGTTCTGGGACGGATGGGTTCCGGCGGAGCGCCGGCATTTCGCCGACGATCCCTCGCGGCCGTTCGCCGACCTCCTGGTGCGGCAGCGAGACGAGGGGTACGAGGTGCTCGCGGGACCCGCTGGGACCGTTGGACCGGACCAGTCCCTCACGCACGGTGACGGACCGCCCGCAGTGTGCTGAACTTGTGAAGGGCCTTGCGGGACAACTTGCCGGAGTGCTTCAACTCGGCTTGACCGTCGGGCCGTACAGGTCTTACGTTCTCAATGTGCGGCATCGGAGCCGCCCGCAGACGCGAAGCCCCCGGTTGTTCCCCCGTGATCGGGGGCTTCGTTCTGCCTTCTTCCGGTTTTCCGGCCGCCGCGGGGCGCCGAGCGCTCACCCTGGGTCACCGTCCGCGCGGCCGCGGCATCCGCTCCCACCTCGCCGAACGGCGCGTGCGGCACCCTACGGGGGCGCCGCGTCCGCAGGTACGATGCCCTCGTCGCGACCTACGGACGGTTGCTTCGCGCACTGTGCAACTCCGGTCCGTGGCACAGCGGTTCGAGCAGGGCAGCCGGCTGGGGGACGGCTCGTTGGCATTCCGACGGGGGCACGGTTTGTGGGGGACGTGATGGACTTCGGCACGCAGGGCCCACAGGCCCCGGCCGACCTCGCCTGGCTGCGAGGAGTGGACGCCTACACCATGGGCGCCTATCCGCAGGCGGAGGAAGAGTTCCGCGCCGCGGTGCGGATGGACTCCGGAATGGCCGACGGCTGGCTCGGGCTGCACGCGCTGCGCGTCGACACGACGACGGCGCTGCTGCGCATGTTCCAGCACCGGGACCGGTTCGGGGAGCAGCGCACCCGCTACCGCCGCACGCTCAACTCCTGGTACTGGCTGGGCTGGTGGGTGCAGCCGGTGCTGGAGAGCCCCCGTGATCTGCTGCTCGCGCACGCTTCCCACTGGCTGGACGGCCGCCACGTCCCCGAGCTGGACCGGGCGCTCGCCGGGCTGCCGCCCGTGGACACCGACCACCAGGTCCGCTTCCTGCACTCCTGCCGCGCCTATCTGGTCAAGGACTGGGAGCAACTGGTCCGCCACACCGACCCGCTGCTCGACGATCCGATGCTCGGCATCGAGGCGGGTCTGTTCGGCGGCATGGCCCGGGTCCGCCTGGAGATGTACGGCCAGGCCGAACCCCTGCTGTCCGCCGCTCTGATGCGCTGCCGCAGCGAGCAGCCCCAGCGCAAGGAGCTGCGCTACTGGCTGGCCCGGGCGCACGAGGGCACCGGCCGCAGCGCCGCCGCGCTCCCCCTGTACCGGGCCGTGCACCGCGTCGACCCGGCGTTCATGGACACCTCCGCCCGGCTGGCCGCCATCGCCGAGGGCGACGGCTACGACGACGCCACCGGCCTCGCGGCGATCACCCTCACCGGGGCGGGCCAGGACGCGGTGGACGGTCCGGACGGGTTCGACCCGCTCTTCGGTCTCGAAGGGCGCGATCTGAGGCTGCCCGATCCCGAGCCGCCGCTCGCTCCCCTTCCGCCGGTGACCGGCCCCCCGGTCCGTGAGAGAACCGGCCCCGTCCCGTCGCTGCCCGCCGGGCCCACCGACCCGGCGTTACTGGACGAGGCACTCGCCGAGCTCGAACGCATGGTGGGCCTGGAGCCGGTGAAGCGCCAGGTCAAGGCGCTGTCGGCGCAGCTGAACATGGCCCGGTTGCGCGCCGGGCAGGGCCTGCCGGTCCAACCGCCGAAACGCCACTTCGTCTTCTCCGGCCCCTCCGGCACCGGCAAGACCACCGTCGCCCGCATCCTCGGCCGCGTCTTCTACGCCCTCGGGCTGCTCGGCGGCGACCATCTCGTGGAGGCCCAGCGGGCCGACCTGGTCGGCGAGTACCTCGGGCAGACAGCCGTGAAGGCGAACGAACTGATCGACTCGGCCCTCGGGGGCGTCCTCTTCGTCGACGAGGCCTACTCGCTGTCCAACTCGGGCTACGGCAAGGGCGACGCGTACGGCGACGAGGCCCTCCAGGTGCTGCTGAAGCGCGCCGAGGACAACCGCGACCACCTCGTGGTGATCCTGGCCGGCTACCCGGAGGGCATGGACCGCCTGCTCGCCGCGAACCCCGGGCTGTCCTCCCGCTTCACCACCCGCGTCGACTTCCCGTCCTACCGGCCCCTCGAACTCACCGAGATCGGCAAGGTGCTCGCGGCGGAGAACGGCGACCTGTGGGACGAGGAGGCCCTGGACGAACTGCGGTCCATCGCCGGGCACGTGGTCGACCAGGGGTGGATCGACGAGCTGGGCAACGGACGGTTCCTGCGGACGCTGTACGAGAAGAGCTGCGCGTACCGGGATCTGCGGTTGTCGGTGTATCCCGGGGTGTTGGGCAGGGAGGACCTGGCGACGCTGCGGTTGCCGGACCTGATGCAGGCGTACGGAGAGGTCTTGTCGGGGCGGGGGCCGCAGGATCCGTCGGCCAGGTGAGTCCGTCGGCCGCGGGTCGGTGGGTGCCGGCCCCGCGGTTCCCCGCGACCCTGAGTGGGTGCCATGAAGGCCGGTCGAGCCGCACCCGCCCGCCTGGGGGCGCGGGGAACTGCGCGACCAGACCAGCCCCCACGCGCCCGCAGCTACGATGCTAGGTCGCCAGCACCTCTTCACCGGACCTCGGCTCGGTCAGCCTCACCTCGCGCACCTGCCGGTGCGCGGGATCCCGCACCTCCCCCACCAGCAGCTCCAGCACGTCCTCCAGGGCGACCAGCCCGAGCACCTTGCCGGACGCGTCGGCGACCTGGGCCAGGTGCGTCGCCGCCCGGCGCATCACCGTGAGGGCGTCGTCGAGGGGCAGCTCGGGCCGCAGGGTCGTCATGGGGCGCCACAGGTGCTGCGGAACGGCCCGGTCCGAGTCCTCCGCGTCGAGGACGTCCTTGACGTGCAGGTACCCCATGAAGGCGCCGTTGTCCGCGGCGACCGGGAACCGGGAGTACCCGGTGCGGGCGGTGAGCTCGACGATCCGCCCGGGCGTGACCGCCGGGCTGACCGTCACCAACGACTCCCGCTTGAGCAGGACGTCCGTCACCGGGCGCGAGCCCAGCTCCAGGGCGTCCTCCAGGCTCTCGGCCTCCTCGGGGTCGAGCAGGCCCGCCTGGCCGGCGTCCTCGACCAGCCGGTTGAGCTGCTCGCTGGTGAAGACGGCCTCGACCTCGTCCTTGGGCTCGACGTGGAAGAGCCGCAGGATGCCCTGGGAGACGGCGCCCAGCGCGGCGGTGATCGGCTTGCAGAAGCGCGCGAACCAGACCAGGCCGGGACTGAGCCACAGCGCGACCTTCTCGGGGGCCGCCATCGCCAGGTTCTTCGGGACCATCTCGCCGATGACGAGGTGGAAGAAGACCACGGCGGCGAGGGCGATGACGTAGGTCAGCGGATGGATCATGCCGTGCGGCAGGTGGATCCACTCGAAGACCGGCTCCAACAGGTGCGCGACCGTCGGTTCGGCGACCGCGCCGAGGGTGAGGGAGCAGATCGTGATGCCGAACTGGGCCGCCGCCATCATCTGCGGCAGCCGCTCAAGACCGTAGAGCACCTGCCGGGCGCGGGCGGTGCCGAGCGGCTCGATCTGGCTGCGGCGTACGGAGACCAGCGCGAACTCGGCGCCGACGAAGAAGCCGTTGGCGAGCACGAGCAGCGCGGCGAAGAGGAGTTGGAGCACGCTCATCGGACGGCCTCCGCCATGGAGACCACCGGGGCGGTCCGCACGAGCCGGACCCGCTCCGCGCGGTAGTGGCCGACCTGGCGCACCGAGAGCCGCCAACCGGGCAGCTCCGCCTTGTCACCGACGGCCGGGATACGGCCCAGCAGGTCGGCGATCAGGCCCGCGACCGTCTCGTACGGGCCCTCGGGCACGTCGAGGCCTATGCGCAGCAGGATGTCGACCCGGCAGCTGCCGTCGACGTCCCAGGCAGGCCTGCCGTCCTCCGGCGGCGCGGCGGCCAGCTCGGGCAGGTCGTGCCCGTCGTGCTCGTCGCGGACCTCGCCGACGATCTCCTCGACGATGTCCTCCAGCGTGACGACACCGGCGGTGCCGCCGTACTCGTCGACGACGACCGCGATGGGCTGCTCACTGCGCAGACGCGTGAGGAGCGGCCGGACGGGCAGCGTCTCGGGGACGAGCAGCGCCGGGCGGGCGATGTGGCCGACAGGGGTGCGCAACCGGTCCTGGACGGGCACGGCCAGGGCGTCCTTGAGGTGGGCCATGCCGACGACCTCGTCGATCTTCTCCCGGTAGACCGGGAAGCGGGACAGGCCGGTGGCGCGGGTCAGGTTGACGACGTCCTCGGCGGTGGCCGAGGACTGCAGGGCGCTGACCTTCACGCGCGGCGTCATCACGTGCTGCGCGGTGAGCTCGCCCAGCGACAGGGTCCGGACGAACAGGTCGGCCGTGTCCTGCTCCAGGGCGCCGGCCAGGGCCGAGTGGCGGGCCAGGGAAACGAGTTCGCCGGGGGTGCGGGCGGAGGCCAGCTCCTCGGCGGGTTCGATGCCCAGGGCGCGCACGAGCCGGTTCGCGACGGCGTTGAGGCCGGCGATGACCGGGCGGAACAGCCGGGCGAAGACGTGCTGCGGGCCCGCGACGAAGCGCGCGACCTGCAGCGGCCGGGACACCGCCCAGTTCTTGGGCAGGAGCTCGCCGATCACCATCTGCACGGCGGAGGCCAGCAGCATGCCGACGACGACCGTGACACCGGAGACGGCTCCCTCGGGGATGCCGATCGAGGTGAACGGGCCGTGCAGCAGCTCGGCGAGCGCCGGTTCGGCGAGCATGCCGACGACGAGCGAGGTGATGGTGATGCCGAGCTGGGTGCCGGAGAGCTGGAAGGACAGTTCCTTGAGTGATTCGACGACCCGGTGGGCGCGCCGGTCGCCCTCGGCGGCGGCCTTCTCGGCCTCGGGCCGCTCGACCGTCACGAGTCCGAATTCGGCCGCCACGAAGAATCCGTTGGCGAGAATCAGCAGGAACGCGGCTGCCAGGAGCAGCAGGGGGGTGGTCATGATGCCGCCGCCTCCACACGGTCACGTACCTCGGATACGAGGTCCGCGCTATGTCGGCAGGGGGCGGCGCAGGTACTGCAGGACGATCCGTCCATCGCCGGAGGGAGTCACTCCTCGGTTAGCAGGAGCCCCTGGCGCACCGGGCGGGGCGGCAGGGGCGGAGGCGCGTCCGTTCGCGCCTCCGGAAACAGATTAATCAAGACATGGCCCGATGCGGCAGGGTGACCGTCCTGAGGATCTCCCCGAGTCAGCCCTGACGCCGCTCGGGGTCCGCCACGGAACGGGCCTCGACGAGCGCCCGCAGGGCTCGGGCGTCGGCGATCGCACGCTGCTTGGCCAGGCCCGGCTGGATGCCCAGAGCAGGCAGGCTGGTGCCGTCGCTGAGGTTGAGGAACACCCAGGGGTCGCCGGGCCGGAGGGTCACCTGGAGGATCTCCGCCCACTCCAGCCGGCGCTTGTTCGTGAGATTGACGACAGTGACGCCGTTCTCGTCGACGACGACCTTGGGACGCGCCAGGAGGAGCAGCACGGCGTCCAGCAGGAGCGCCGTGAAGACGAAGCTGACGCGCTCGGCGGGGCTGAGCTGCTTCAGCAGCATCGCGACCGCCGTGATCACCACGAGGATGGCGACGGCCGCGGTGAGCAGCACCACGCGGGTGCTGCCCGGCCGGAACGTGACGGGCAGGGTGGGCAGATCGGACATCTCGCGTACGCCCCTCAGAGACGGCAGGCGTGGATGGCCGTGGTCAGGATGGCCCGGGCACCGATGTCGTACAGGTCGTCCATGATCCGCTGGGCTTCCTTGGCCGGGACCATCGCGCGGACGGCGACCCAGCCCTCGTTGTGCAGCGGGGAGACGGTCGGGGACTCCAGGCCGGGCGTGAGGGCGACGGCCTTCTCCAGCTGCTCGACGCGGCAGTCGTAGTCCATCATCACGTACGTCCGGGCGACCAGGACGCCCTGGAGGCGGCGCAGGAACTGCTGCACCTTGGGGTCGTCGGCGTCCGCGCCGGTGCGGCGGATCACGACGGCCTCGGACTGCATGATCGGCTCGCCGGCGACTTCCAGCCCCGCGTTGCGCAGCGAGGTGCCGGTCTCGACGACGTCGGCGATGACCTGGGCGACGCCGAGCTGGATGGCGGTCTCGACGGCGCCGTCGAGGTGGACGACGGAGGCGTCGATGCCGTGCTCGGCGAGGTGGGCGGCGACGATGCCCTCGTAGGAGGTGGCGATCGTCTTGCCCGTCAGGTCCGCCAGGCCGCTGATCGTGCCGGGCTTGGTGGCGTAGCGGAAGGTGGAGCGGGCGAAGCCGAGGGCGAGGATCTCCTCGGCTTCGGCTCCGGAGTCGATGAGCAGGTCCCGGCCGGTGAGGCCGATGTCCAGCTGCCCGGAGGCGACGTAGATCGCGATGTCGCGGGGGCGGAGGTAGAAGAACTCGACCTCGTTGACCGGGTCGACGATCCGCAGTTCCTTGGACTCGCGGCGCTGCTGGTAGCCGGCCTCATGCAGCATCTCCGCCGCAGGGCCGGACAGGGAACCCTTGTTGGGGACGGCGATGCGCAGCATGAGGTCGGCTTCCTTTGCGTGGTGCGGGACGGGAACGGGTGCGGCTCAGAGGTGGGCGTAGACGTCGTCGAGGGAGATGCCGCGGGCGACCATCATCACCTGGACGTGGTACAGCAGCTGCGAGATCTCCTCGGCGGCGGCTTCCTTGCCCTCGTACTCGGCGGCCATCCACACCTCGGCGGCCTCTTCGACGACCTTCTTGCCGATGGCGTGGACGCCCTTGCCGACCAGTTCTGCGGTGCGGGAAGTGGCGGGGTCGCCCTGGGCGGCCTTGTGCTGGAGCTCGGTGAAGAGCTCCTCGAACGTCTTCTTGGACATGGTGACGCTCAGCCTATGCCACACCCGGCTTCCGTCAGCGCCAGGGTTCGGATACTGAGCGGAGGGTGGCCGCGGTCGCCACCGCCGCCGTCACCGCCTCGTGCCCCTTGTCCTCGTTGGAACCCTCGATTCCGGCGCGGTCCAGGGCCTGCTCCTCGGTGTCGCAGGTCAGCACGCCGAAGCCGACGGGGACGCCGGTGTCGACGGAGACCTGGGTGAGACCCTGGGTCACGCCCTGGCACACATACTCGAAGTGGGGCGTGCCGCCGCGGATGACGACGCCGAGGGCGACGATCGCGTCGTAGCCGCGGCCCGCGAGGACCTTGGCGACGACCGGGAGCTCCCAGCTGCCGGGGACCCTGAGGAGGGTCGGCTCGTCGATGCCGAGGTCGTGCAGGGCGCGCAGGGCGCCGTCGACCAGACCGTTCATCACCTTCTCGTGCCACTGTGCCGCGATGACGGCGACCCGGAGGTCACCCACATTGCGTACGGACAGCTCCGGTGCACCCTTGCCGCTCACGTCTCTCCCTCTGTGCTCTCTTACTGGTTGCCGCAGGCGGGCACGGTGGTCGTGTCCAGCCAGGGCAGGTCGTGGCCCATCCGGTCCCGCTTGGTGCGCAGGTAACGGAGGTTGTGCTCGCCGGCGCTCACGGGCATCGGCACGCGGGCCTGGACCGCGATGCCGTGGCGGACGAGCGCGTCGGTCTTGTCGGGGTTGTTGGTCAGCAGCCGGACGCCGCGCACACCGAGGTCGGCGAGGATCTGCGCGCCGGCGGCGTAGTCGCGGGCGTCGGCGGGCAGGCCGAGTTCCAGGTTGGCGTCGAGGGTGTCGCGGCCGCGCTCCTGGAGTTCGTAGGCGCGCAGCTTGGACATCAGGCCGATGCCGCGGCCCTCGTGTCCGCGCAGGTAGACCACGACGCCCCGGCCCTCGTCCTGGATGCGGGCGAGGGAGGCGTCGAGCTGGGGGCCGCAGTCGCAGCGGGCCGAGCCGAAGACGTCGCCGGTGAGGCATTCGGAGTGGACGCGGACGAGGACGTCCTGGCCGTCGCCGATCTCGCCGTGCACCAGGGCGACGTGCTCGACGCCGTCGACGGTGGAGCGGTAACCGTAGGCGGTGAAGGTGCCGTGGGCGGTGGGCAGTTGGGTCCTGGCCTCGCGGCGGACGGTGGGCTCGCTGCTGCGGCGGTAGGCGATCAGGTCCTCGATGGAGATGATCGTCAGGCCGTGCTTGCGGGCGAAGGGGATCAGCTCGGGCAGGCGCAGCATGGTGCCGTCCTCGCCGGCGATCTCGACGATCGCGCCGGCCGGGCGCAGGCCCGCGAGGCGGGCGAGGTCGACGGCGGCCTCGGTGTGGCCGTTGCGGGTGAGGACCCCGCCGGGCCGGGCGCGCAGCGGGAAGATGTGGCCGGGGCGGACGAAGTCCTCGGGGCCCGAGACGCCGTCGGCGAGCAGTTGGAGGGTGGTGGCACGGTCGGAGGCGGAGATGCCGGTGCTCACGCCGTGCGCGGCGGAGGCGTCGACGGAGACCGTGAAGGCCGTCTTCATCGACTCGGTGTTGTCCTCGACCATCTGCGGCAGCTTCAGCCTGTCCAGCTCGTCGCCCTCCATGGGGGCGCAGATCAGGCCGCGGCACTCGCTCATCATGAAGGCGACGATCTCGGGGGTGGCCTTCTCTGCGGCGATGACGAGGTCGCCCTCGTTCTCCCGGTCCTCGTCGTCGACGACCACGACGGGGCGGCCGGCCGCGATGTCGGCGATGGCCTGCTCGACGGGGTCGAGCGTGAAGTTCTCGACGTCGTCGGTGCTGTACAGGGTGGTTGCGGCGCTCATGCCGGCGCTCCTTCCAGGGTGGGCTGGGCTGCCGCGCGCGAGCGCAGCCACCAGTCGCGCAGGCCCCACAGGACGAGCGCGCCGTAGATGACGTAGACGAAGCCGGAGAAGGCGTAGCCGTTGGCGAAGTTGAGGGGCACGCCGACGACGTCGACGAGCAGCCAGGCGAACCAGAACTCGACCATGCCGCGCGCCTGGGCGTACATGGCGACGACGGTGCCGACGAAGATGTAGGCGTCCGGCCAGGGGTCCCAGGACAGGGTCGGGTACGCCTTGAACAGCAGCGCCACCGCGACCGTGCCGGCGGCGGCCGCCGCGGCCATCGCGCCGCGCTCGCGCCAGGTGGCGAACCGGACGGCGATGAGGCCGTCCTCTCCCTGTCCCTTGCCGCGCTGCCACTGCCACCAGCCGTACAGCGCGACGAGCATGACGACCGCCTGCTTGCCGGCGCTGCCGGTGAGGTGGCCGAAGAAGGCGCCGAAGAGGATGAGACCGGCCAGGAACTGCACGGGCCAGGTCCAGATGGAGCGCCGCCAGCCCAGGGCGAGGGCGGCCAGGCCGAAGAGGTTGCCGACCATGTCGGACCAGAGGATGTGCTGGCCGAAGAGGACGAACGCCTCGGAGTTCAGCGTGTTCACCGGCCGGCCCCCTGCGCGCGGTCGCCCAGCATCCGCTCGACGTACTTGGCGATGACGTCCACCTCGAGGTTGACCGGGTCGCCGGGCTGCTTGTGGCCCAGCGTGGTCAGGTCGAGGGTGGTGGGGATGAGGCTGACGGTGAAGTGGTCGGGGCCGGCGTCGACGACGGTGAGGCTGATGCCGTCGACGGTGATGGAGCCCTTCTCGACCACGTACCGGGTGAGGTCCGCGGGGAGGGAGATCTTCACGATCTCCCAGTGCTCGGAGGGTTTGCGCTCCAGGATCTCGCCGGTGCCGTCCACATGGCCCTGCACGATGTGCCCGCCGAGGCGCTCGCCGACGGCCATGGGGCGTTCGAGGTTGACGCGGGATCCGGCCTTCAGGGCACCGAGGCTGGAGCGGTTCAGGGTCTCGGCCATGACGTCGGCCGTGAACTCGTCGCCCTCGTGGTCGACGACCGTGAGGCACACGCCGTTCACGGCGATCGAGTCGCCGTGCTTGGCGCCCTGGGTGACGACTGGGCCGCGCAGGCGGAAGCGACAGGCGTCGTCGAGGGTCTCGACGGCGGTGATCTCGCCCAGCTCTTCGACGATTCCGGTGAACACTTCCCGGGTCCTCCTGCCTCTTCGGGCACGGACTCCGGGGCTGTCGATGACGACAGAAGGTACGAGCAGGGACACCGAGGACGACGCCGGACGGAGCCCGTCACGAGGACGAACTTCTCGGCGGCGCGCACGAATGCCCGCTCGCCGCGCACTGCCTCCCATCCGGACTTTAACCGTCGGTCCAGGAATTTCACCTGGTCAACCGGTCGCTGGAGGCGACCGGGTCGCGGACTGTAACCGCCGGTTCGGACTTTCACCGACCCCGGAGTGCGCTGCTACTGGTACAGGGCCAGTGTGCCACGCCCAGTCGATGTTCCGAGGGGCGAGGTGTGTGGGCTGCCTCACAGACCGTGTCGCACCCCTTCCCGAGCGCGACCGGCACCCCAACTCGCGCGCCGGGTCGACCTCTTGAGGTCCGGCATTGGTACACACCTATTGACGATGTGGTCTAGTCCTTTCTAGGGTCATCGCCAGGGTCGGCTCAACCCCACTGACCGGCCCGGCGGCGGTGACGACGGCCCTTGCCCGCCGTCGGGCCTTCCCACGCCAGGTCCCCGCCCCGGGCTCCCGACACCGCGCGGGCCGCCCTCTGGCAGGGTGAGTCGTATGACCACGACCACCGCCGAGGAGTTCGAAGTCCACCGGCCCAGGCTGTTCTCGCTCGCCTATCGGCTGCTGGGCTCCGCCGAGGAGGCCGAGGACGCGGTCCAGGACGCCTACCTGCGCTACAGCGGCGCCGACCGGGCGGGGATCGAGCACCCGGCGGCCTGGCTGGCCAAGGTCGTCACCAACCTCTGCCTGAACCGGCTCACCTCCGCGCGGGCCCGGCGCGAGCGGTACGTCGGAACCTGGCTGCCCGAGCCCGTGGTCACCTCGGACGGCACGCTCGGCCCACTGGAGTCCGCGGAGCAGCGGGACGCCGTGTCGATGGCGATGCTGGTGCTGCTGGAGCGGCTGACGCCGACCGAACGGGCCGTGTACGTGCTGCGGGAGGCGTTCGGCTACGGGCACCGGGAGATCGCCGGGGTGCTGGACCTGAGCGAGGCCAACTGCCGTCAGCTGTACCGGCGTGCCGTGCTGAGGGTGGGCGAACCGCAGGCCCGGTTCGAGCCCGCCTCCGAGCGGCAGGAAGAGCTGGTCACGTCGTTCATCACGGCGGCCCGCGACGGGGACCTGGCCGGGTTGGAGAAGCTGCTCGCCGCCGACGCGACCTGGTGGAGCGACGGTGGCGGCAAGGTCACCGCGGCGCGGTGGCCCATCGAGGGCGGGGCCGGCATCGCCCGCTTCCTGGCGGGCGGCGGGCCGAAGTTCGCACGGGGCCTGGACTTCGTGCCGACCGAGGTCAACGGGGCGCCGGGGCTGGCCAGCTGGGCGGGCGACACGCTCGTCGGGCTGTCAGTGGTCGAGGTACGCGACGGGCTGGTCACGGGTGTGCGGGCCGTGGTCAACCCGGAGAAGCTGGCGTTCGCACGGCGTCAGCTCACCCGGCCGTAGGACCGCAGGGCGCGCCTGTCACATTCGGCGGGGGTGTTCGGTCTCAGTTGGCGAGGGGCGCTCCACCCGGGAGCGCCCGGCGTCCGAAGGGGCTGAACAGCATGACCACGATCCTGGTGACCGGCGGCACCGGAACGCTGGGGCGGCTCGTCGTCGCGCGGTTGCGCGCGGACGGGCACGAAGTGCGGGTGCTCAGCCGGCACAGTCAGCCGTACGCGGTGGATCTGCGGGCCGGCGGAGCCGCGCTGGACGCGGCCGTCGCCGGTGTGGACACGATCGTGCAC
Source organism: Streptomyces massasporeus (assembly GCF_014648995.1). GTDB lineage: Bacteria > Actinomycetota > Actinomycetes > Streptomycetales > Streptomycetaceae > Streptomyces > Streptomyces massasporeus. The sequence continues at coordinate 87,021 of NZ_BMSE01000003.1, forward strand.
TGCGCGTCGGCGCAGAAGGGGGACGAGCAGGCGGCTCGGAACCTGATCAGTGCGGCGCGCGGTGCGGGCGTGCGTCATCTGGTCTACGTGTCGATCGTGGGTGTCGACGAGGTGCCGTTCCCGTACTACCGGAGCAAGCTCGCGGTGGAGAAACTGGTCGAGGAGTCGGGGATCGGCTGGACCGTACTGCGGGCGACGCAGTTCCACGACCTGCTGATCATGATGTTCCAGGGGCTGTCGAAGCTGCCCGTGATGTTCCTCCCGGCGGGCGTGCGGGATCAGCCGGTGGAGGTGGCCGAGGTCGCGGACCGGCTGGTCGAGCTGGCGGCGGCCGCGCCGGCGGGGCGGGTCGAGGACATGGGCGGGCCGGAGGTGCGGCCGCTGGAGTCCCTGGCCCGCGCGTATCTGAAGGCGTCGGGCCGTCGGCGAGCGGTGGTGAACGTGCCGCTGTGGGGGGCGGCGTACCGGGGCTTCCGGAGCGGGGGCCATCTGGCGCCGCGACGGGCGGTGGGCAAGGGGTCGTTCGAAGAGCACCTGGAGAGGCGGTTCGGGGGCGGCCGGATCCAGGCGGGGAGCGGGCGGTCCGGGGTCTGAGGGAGGAGGACGCAGGGGGACGGTTCCGGGCCGGACGGCCTACCAGCCCGGGGAGGGCTGGGGTGGGGGCTCTCCGGGCGTGAACAGTTCCTCCTGGGCGCGGTCCCGGGCCGTCAGCAGTGCGCCGCGCAGGACCGCGCCGCCGCCCAGGGTCGTCGCCCGGACCTCCGTGGGCAGGGGCGTCATCCGGGCGATGCGGTCCCGCACCCGTGACGCGAGCTCCTCGCCACCGGCCTGACCGACCTCACCGCCGAGCACCACGCAGCCGGGATCCAGGATCGCCACGACGGAGGCGACCCCGACGGCGAGACGATCAGCGAGGGCGTCCAGAAAGCGGGCGGCGGGGGCAGGGGCTGGGCGTGGGGGTGCCTCGGCCCCGGGGGTGCGAGATTCGGCCCCGGGCACGGGCGCGGCCCCTCCCGGCAGCAGCGGCGGCGAACTCCCGGGTGTGGGCGCGCGGGGAACTGCGCGAACAGCCCCCACGCCCCCTCCCGGCGTCAGCGTGGGGCTCCCGGTTCCGCTCGCCCGCACCGCTCCCTCCGCGTCGTTCGCGGTCGGCTCCTCCCCCGGCCCTCCGCCCGCCGCCGCCCGCACCACGGCGACGGCTGCCCGCACCACCCCCACCGCGTGCGTCTGCTCCCCCGGCGCCGCCGGAATGCCGCACTCGGCCGCGAGGGACACGACTGCCGCCGAGGAGGCCAGCGAGTGGAAGCCGCCCTCGCAGCCCGTGGCCGACGGCAGCACGGTGGTGCCCGGGACCGGGAGGAAGCCGATCTCTCCGGTGCCGCCGGAGGCGCCGCGCCGGAGGGCGCCGTCGAGGACCACGGCCGCCCCCGTTCCATGGCCCAGCCACAGCAGGACGAACGTGTCCCGGTCCCGGGCCGCCCCGTCGCGCTGCTCGGCCAGCGCCGCGAGGTTGGTCTCGTTCTCGACGCTGACGCGGGCCTCGGGCAACCGCTCCTGGAGGGTGGCGACGAGCCGGCGGTGCCACTCCGGCAGCCCGGTGGAGTCGCGGAGTTCGCCACTGGACGGGTCGACCAGGCCGGGCGCCCCGATCCCCACGGTGTGCAGGCGTTCGGCGCCGGCCTCCTTCGCCACGCGCTCGACCAGCGTGACCGCCTGCTCCAGGGCGGGACCCGTTCCCGTGTCACCGGCGATGGGCACCGACGCCTCGGCCAGCACCCGCCCCACCAGGTCCGCGACGGCCACGGCGACGCCCTCGGTGCGGACGTCGAGTGCGGCCAGGTGCGCCCGGTCGGCGACGATGCCGTAGACCTTCGCGTTGGGGCCGCGTCGCTGCTCGCCCGCCTCACCGACGACCGCGATGAGTCCGGCGGCACCGAGGCGTTCGACGAGGTCGGCGACGGTCGGCCGGGACAGACCGGTCAGCTGCTTCAACCGCCCTGCCGTCAACGGGCCTTCCTGCTGGAGCAGACGCAGGGCGAGCCGGTCGTTGATGGCCCGGGCGGTGCTCGGGGATGCGGGCATGCCGGGATCCTTCCAGATCGGCGGCACCGTAGACCGGGGCCGCCGGGAGACCCTCTTATTATCAGGCAGGGTTCCTGATAGTTTACGCCCGCACCGGACGCGAGCACGGCAGGGACCTGGAGGAGGACCGCAGAATGGGCAGCGTGGTCGACGAACAGCGCGAGGTGAAGCGCTCCCGGTACGCCGTGGCCGCCGTCTTCGCCGTGCACGGCGCCGTGACCGGCTCGTTCGCGACCCGCGTGCCGTGGATCCAGGACCACGCGGGCGTGAGCGCGGGCCAGTTGGGCATCGCGCTCGCCTTCCCCGCGCTCGGCGCGTCCGTGGCGATGCCGCTCGCCGGCAGCATCAGCCACCGCTTCGGCGCCCGCAACGCGCTGCGCGGACTGATCGCCCTGTGGACGCTGTCGCTGGTCCTGCCGTCGCTCGCCCCCAACCTCCTGACGCTCTGCCTGGCCCTGTTCACGTACGGCGCGACGGCGGGCATGGCGGACGTGGCGATGAACGCCCTGGGTGTCGAGGTCGAGAACCGCCTCGGCCGGTCGATCATGTCCGGGCTGCACGGCATGTGGAGCGCCGGCGCCCTGGTCGGCTCGGCCGCCGGCACGCTCGCCGCACACCTCGGCTCGGACGCCCGGCTGCACCACGTCCTGGCCGCCGCGGTCCTCACCGTCGTCGGCGTGCTGTCCTGCCAGTGGGTGCTCGACCTGCAGCCGGCCGAGGACGAGGAGCCGCCGCCGCGCTTCGCCCTGCCGCCCCGCTCGGCACTGCTCATCGGCGCGATCGGGTTCTGCGCGGTGTTCGCGGAGGGCGCGAGCCTGGACTGGTCGGCGGTCTATCTGCGCGAGCAGCTGGAGACCTCGGCCGGTCTCGCGGCGGCGTGCACGACGGGCTTCACGCTCACCATGGCCGTCGCCCGGCTCGCCGGTGACCGGGTCGTGGACCGCTTCGGCGCCGTGCGGACCGTGCGGGCGAGCGGTGTGTTCGCCGTACTCGGCGGGCTGCTGATCGTCGTCGCGGACCATCCGGCGTTGGCCATGAGCGGCTTCGCGCTGATGGGTCTGGGCATCGCCGTCGTCGTGCCGCTGTGCTTCGCCGCGGCCGGCCGCAGCGGTTCCAACCCGAGCCTGGCCATCGCGGGTGTCGCGACCATCACCTACACCTCGGGCCTGATCGCGCCGAGCGCGATCGGCATGCTGGCGCAGGCGACCAGCCTGATGGTGTCGTTCTGCCTGGTGACTGCGCTGTCCTGCGGCCTGGTGGCGTTCGCGGGTGTGCTGCGCCCCGGCGAGCGGACGAGGATCGGCCGTCCGGACACGGTGGTCGCCGACCCGCGGCCCTGAACGGACGCCCGCCCCGGTCATCAGCACGGTGGGCGCACCCCGACAATGGTCCGGACACGCACAGGCACGACGAAAGCGAAACCGCACCATGGATCTCGGCGTCCGCTGGAAACTGCACGGCGACGGACGCACCCCGGCGCCCGGCGCGGTGGTCCGCCCCGACGAGCGGCTCTCCTGGCCCCGCACGGCCGGACTCGGCGCCCAGCACGTGGTGGCGATGTTCGGGGCGTCCTTCGTCGCACCGGTCCTGATGGGCCTGGACCCGAACCTCGCGATCATGATGTCGGGCGTCGCGACCGTCGTGTTCCTGCTGGCCACCCGCGGCAGCGTGCCCAGCTACCTGGGCTGCTCGCTCTCCTTCGTGGGCGTGGCGGCGGTGATCCGGGCGCAGGGCGGCAGCAGCGCGACCGTCACGGGAGCGGTGTTCGTGGTCGGGGGCGCGCTGTTCCTGGTGGGGCTCGCCGTGCGGCGGTTCGGGGCGCGGATCATCCACGCCGCGATGCCGCCGATCGTGACCGGCGCGGTGGTGATGCTGATCGGCTTCAACCTGGCGCCGGTGACAGCCTCGACGTACTGGCCGCAGGACCAGTGGACGGCCCTGCTGGTGATGCTGTTCACCGGTCTGGCGGTCGTCTGCCTGCGGGGATTCTGGTCCCGGATCGCGATCTTCCTGGGGCTGGTCTTCGGGTACGGCATCTCCTGGGTGTTCGACCTGGTCTTCGGCAAGATCCACTCCGTGGACGCGAGCGGCAGGCTGACCGACCACTGGCGGCTCGACCTCTCCGGCGTGGGCAAGGCCGACTGGATCGGGCTGCCCACCCTGCACGCCCCGTCCTTCGAGTGGTCGGCGATCCTGGTCGCCCTGCCGGTCGTCATCGCGCTGGTCGCGGAGAACGCCGGGCACGTCAAGGCGGTCGGCGAGATGACCGGCGACTCGCTGGACGACAAGCTCGGCACGGCCATCGCGGCCGACGGCGTCGGCTCGATGCTGTCCACCGCGGTCGGCGGCCCGCCCAACACCACGTACTCCGAGAACATCGGCGTGATGGCCGCGACCCGCGTGTACTCGACGGCCGCCTACTGGGCCGCCGCCTGCTTCGCCCTGCTGTTCGGCGTCTGCCCGAAGTTCGGCGCGGTCGTGGCGGCGATCCCGGGCGGCGTGCTCGGCGGCATCACCGTCATCCTGTACGGCATGATCGGCCTGCTGGGCGCGCAGATCTGGATCAACGCCAAGGTGGATCTGCGCAATCCGCTGAACCTGGTCCCGGCCGCGGCGGGCATCATCATCGGCGTCGGCAACGTCTCCCTGAAGTTCTCGGACACGTTCTCGCTGAGCGGTATCGCGCTCGGCACGGTGGTCGTCATCACCGGCTACCACGCCCTGCGGGCCTTCGCCCCGGCCCACTTGAAGACGCAGGCGCCGCTGCTGGACGAGGGCACCTCCTCCTACGACGACGCCAAGTCGTAGGCGTACGACGCCGCGAACGTCCCCGGCCTGCCCTTGCAGCCGTCCGACTCCCCCGGCAGCTTCACCCACAGGTAGGCGTCGATCCGGGACTCGCCGGTGCTCAGGGTCGGGGTCCGGCCGAGTCTGCGGCCCGAGGGATCGCACCACTCGCCGTCGGCCGGGGCGCCGTTGCCGTTGCGGCTGGTGTCGATGACCGCGCCGAGGCCCGCCGGGCCGCCGAGCGCGTCGAGGACCCGCCGGTCGTAGGCGACCTCGTCGGCGGTGGTGTGGAAGTTGGAGACGTTGCTGAAGACGCCGTCGGAGGACTCGGGCGAGGCGGCCCCGGCCTGCCTGAGCCAGGCCGCCTGTGTGGCGGGCGGGTTCCAGCCGGAGTGCCCCGCGTCGAAGTACACGCGGGCCCGGGGGTTGGCGGACTTCAGGACGCGTCCGGCCCGGGCCAGCGAGGCGAAGCGGTCCGCCCGGTCACCGGCGGAGAGGCACTCGGTCTGGGCGACCGAGTCCGGCTCCAGGACGACGATGACCTCACCTGAGCCCAGCCCGGCCGCGAACCGGTCGATCCAGGCGTCGTAGGCGTCCAGGTCGGGCGCCCCGCCCTGGGAGTGGCCGCCGCAGTCGCGGCCGGGGATCGCGTAGGGCACGACGACGGGCACCCGGCCGAGCGCGGCTCCGCCGGAGGTCACGGCGGCGACCCGGGCGGTGACGGTGTCCGGTGCGTAGTCGGCGAACCAGACGGCCGCGGGCTGTTCGGCGATACGGGACGCGATGACCGCGTGCCGGGGGTCGCCGGAGTGGGAGCGGACCCAGGCGAGCACCTGGGAGTCGGGGTGGCGGTAGAGCCGTCCGGTCACGGCGCCGGGGCGCTCCCTCCTCGTGTCGGTCCTCGACGGCGCGGGGCTCTGTGTCCGGCGTGCGGACGGGGACGGCGAGGCAGAGGCGGGCACGGCGGTGGCCGGCGCGGACGGCGAGGGAACGGCCGGCAGGGGGGCGAGGCGGGGCGACGCCGACACCTCGGGGGGCGCGGCCTCGTCCGAGGCCCGCCGGTCGTCGAACGCGGCGAGGACGCCCGCGACCGCTCCGGCCGCCACGACGAGCGAGGCCGCCGCGACCATCGCGCCGCGCCGGGCGGCTCGCCTGCGCCCGGCCCTGCGGGCGGCCAGGCGCTGGGCACGCGAGCCTGACACAGTGCTGCTCCCCCTCCCCCTGTGGCGGGCGGTGTTCCCCCGTTTCGGGGAAGCGCCGGGCCCGCCGGTACTCCCGCCAGCCTAGAGCTGCGACTCTGCCCGCATGCCGCGATGCGAACAACTCCCCCCAGCCGTGGACACTCCGGTCGACGCCGTCGTCTCCCGTATGCGCGCCCTCGACGCGGCGCTGCACCCGCGGGACGGGGTGGCGGTGTTCAACCGTGTCTACCTCGCGGTGACGGAGGCGGTGGACCGGTGGGTCGACACCGGACGGTTCGCGGACGCCCACGCGGCGATCACGCTGGACGTACGGTTCGCACAGCGGTACCTGGCGGCCGTCGAGACGGTCGCGGACGAGCGGCGCCCGCCCGCCTGCTGGCGGCCGCTGTTCCAGTTCCGCCGCCATCCCGGGGTACGGCCGTTGCAGTTCGCGCTGGCGGGCATCAACGCGCACATCGGGCACGATCTCGCGCTGGCCGTCGTGGACACCTGCCGTACGCTCGGCTGCGCTCCCGCCGATCTGGAGGACGAGTTCGACATGGTGGGCGATCTCCTCCTCTCGCTGGAGGAGCGCATCCGCGAAGATCTGATGCCGGGCCCCGATCTGTTCCGGATCGCCGACCCGCTGACCCATCTGCTCGGCTCCTGGAGCCTGGACCGCGCCCGGGACGCCGCGTGGACGGCGGCCCGGGCACTGTGGGCCCTGCGTGAACTGCCCGATGTCGCGGGCGAGTTCACCGAACGTCTGGACACGGCGGTGGGCTTCGCGGGGCGCATGCTGCTCACGCCCCTGACCGCGCCCGGGTGCCGCCAGTCCCCCTAGTCCTCCGGCAGTTCGACGGGCGCGATCTCGTCGTAGACGTCGCCGGGGCCCGGGTTGGTCGCGTCGGTCGCGCCGCCCAGGTGGTGCATGACGCCCCAGACCGCGTTGAGGGCGGTCTGGATGGCGCCCTCGGCCCAGCCGGCCGTCCAGGAGATGTCGTCGCCGGCGAGGAAGATGCCGCGCTTGTCCTCGGGCAGCCGGTCCTGCATGAAGTGAGTGAACAGGCGCCGCTGGTAGCGGTAGTGGCCGGGCAGGTTGGCCTTGAACGCGCCCATGAAGTAGGGCTCGTTCTCCCACGACACCGTCACCGGGTTGCCGATGATGTGCTTCCTGATGTCGACCTTCGGGTAGATCTCGCCGAGCGACTTGAGCATGACCTCCATCCGCTCGTTCGCGGACAGCGGCAGCCACTTCAGGCTGTCGTCGCACCAGGTGTACGAGAGGCAGATGACGGCCGGCTTGTCCGGACCGTCGTCGAGGAGGTAGGTCCCGCGCGTCATCCGGTCGGTGAGGGTCATCGACATGACGTCACGGCCGGTCGGATTTCCCCTGTCGTCGACGGCCTTGTCCAGCCAGAACGGCCGGTCGACCGGCACGAAGAGCTTCGAGGACTCCATGTAGTGGGTGCGCTCGATCGCCGTCCAGTGGTCGATCGGGAAGAGCGAGTCGTCACAGGCGATCTTCGACAGCAGCATCCAGGACTGTGCGGTGAAGATCGCCGCCTGGAAGGTGCGGATGTCGCCGTCCGCGTCGGTCACCGTGATGCGGTTGCCGGCGGTGCGGTGCAGCCGGGTCACGGCCGGGCGGGGCTCGCCGCCCTCGTGCAGGGTCGCGAGCGAGGTCCCGAGCGGCCAGTGGACGATCTTCTGCGGCTCACGCTCCCACAGGCGCAGCGGCAGCTGCTGGGAGCCGCCGACGATGCCGCGGTGGTGGTCGTCGGCCTCGGTGTAGACGACGCGCAGGATCTCCAGGATGGAGTTGGGGAAGTCGGTGTCCCAGCCGCCCGTGCCGAAGCCGACCTGGCCGAAGATCTCGCGGTGCCGGAAGGACTTGAACGCCTCGGAGTCGCAGAGGAAACCGTAGAAGGTCTGGTTGTCGAGCTTCTCGACGAGCCTGGACCAGATCTCGCGGATGCGCGGCACGTCCCGCTCGCGCAGCGCGCGGTTCATGTCGGAGAAGTCGGCGCCCTCCTCCAGGCAGCGGTTCCACGCCTCGGCGACGTCCCGGTAGACCTGGGGCAGGTCGCCGACCGTCTCGGCGTAGTGCGACTCGCCCTTGAGGTCGACGACGGTCGACGGGGTCGCCTCGGCGAGGGGGTTGGGGAACGGCCGCGTCTCAAGGCCGACGAGGTCGATGTAGTGCTGGAGGGCCGTGGAGGAGGGCGGGAAGCGCATCGCGCCCATCTCGGCGGTGAGGGACTCGTCGCAGCCGTCGAAGCCCACCGTCCGCAGCCGGCCGCCGATCTGGTCGGCCTCGTACACGACCGGCTTCAGGCCCATCTTCATCAGCTCGTACGCGGCGACGATGCCGGACAGGCCGCCGCCGATGACCGCGACCTCCGTGCCGTGCTCGGTCGCGGGTATCTGCCCGAGGCCCGCCGGGTGGGCCAGGAAGTCGTCGTAGGCGTACGGGAAGTCCGGGCCGAACATGGTGATCGGCGGCTGCTGCGCGTCAGCGTGCTCGACGGCGTTGGGCACGGTGGACGTCATGGGGTACGGACTCCTTGCACGGGGACGAACGGGCGGTTCGGGTTCAGGGGCTTCAGACGAGCGGGCCGTACAGGCCGGGCCGCCGGTCCCGCAGATACGGGTTGTTCTCGCGCGACGCGGCGAGGAAGGCCGGGTCGACGTCGGCGAGCACGAGTTCCTCACCGCGTCCGGCCCGGGTCCGGGCGACCCCGTCGGGGCCGGCGAGCGTGGACAGGCCCACGAACTCGAACTCGCCCTCCCGGCCGGTCCGGTTGACGTACGCGACGTACATCTGGTTCTCGAAGGCGCGCACCGGGATCATCGACTCGGCGACGAACTGGAACGGGTGCATCTGCGCGGTCGGGACGATCAGGAGGTCGGTGCCGGCCAGGGCGTGGGCGCGGACGTTCTCCGGGAACTCCACGTCGTAGCAGATCAGGATGCCGACCCGCAGGCCGTCGATCTCGGTCTGGACGACCGGCAGGTCGCCCGGCGTGAAGTGGTCGCGCTCGAAGCAGCCGAAGAGGTGGGTCTTGCGGTAGTTCGCGAGCCGGGTGCCGTCGGCGGAGATCAGCTGGGCGGAGTTGAACACCGTGTCGCCGGCCCGCTCGGGGTAGCCGTAGGCGATCGCCAGGCCGTGGTTCGTGGCGATCTCGGCGATCGCGTCGGCGCAGTCGCCGTCGGCGGATTCGGCGAGTCGGCCGATGTCGTCGCCGATCGCGTAGCCGGTCAGGAACATCTCCGCCGTGGCGAGCAGCCCGGCCCCGGCGGCGGCGGCCCGGCCCGCGGCCTCGTCGAGGACCTTGAGGTTCTCGACGGTCGAGCCGGGGCGGCCGGAGCTCTGGAGCAGGGCGGTGCGCATGCGTGTTCCTCACCGGGCGGACGGGTGGTTGGAGGGGCCACGTAGACGGTACGGGCGGCTGACCAGGGCGGACAAGAAGGAGCCGTTGCGCGCCGGTGAACGGTTCGTTGCGTGCGTGCGGGGCCGGGCGGCGATTCGTTGCGCGCCCCGGGTCGGACTCCCGCTCCTCCTCGGAGCGCATCCGCCCATGACCTCCCCCGCCGTACGGCGGAGGCGGGGTCCCGCCCCGGGCGCGATGTCCGGGCCGCGCCGGGCCGGAAGAGTAGGGGCTGTCCACACGACCTGCGGAAGGACCCGAAATGAAGCGCCGTACGAAGATCGTCGTGCTCGGCTCCGCGCTGCTGCTCACGGCCGGGGTGGCCTCGGCCGCGACGGCGTCGGACGCGCCCCGGGAGCGGGCGACCGCCTCGGACGCGCCCCGGCAGCGGGAGGCCGCGGCCCTCACCGGCACCGCCAAGCTGTACCGCTCGGCCGGGGACGACATCACGTTCTCGTTCGACGCGCACCTGGCCGCCAAGGACAAGGCCGACCCGTCGAAGGCCACCGGCACCTTCGAGTTCAGCCACTATCTGAACGGCGAGGGCGCCCGGGCCGAGGTGAAGGTCGACTGCCTGCTGACCGGGGGCAAGGTCGCCGTCGTCTCCGGGGTCGTCACCGAGTCCGATCTGCCGGGCGCCGAGGGCAAGCGGGTCGGCGTCACCGTCCACGACCTCGGCCGCCACGACCGGCTCGGCTACAGCTGGGCCTCGACGGGCAGCCCCGTCGACACGAAGGAGCTGCCCAAGTGCGTGAGCTCCGCCCCCTTCGAAAAGGTCGCGAAGGGGACGGGCGACTTCACGGTCGTGCCGTGGCAGCCCGAGCTCTAGCCAGCGCCAGGGCCGTCACCAGGTAGGGGATCGCCAGGACCGCGAAGACGGTGCTGTGCGCCATGTCGGTCCCGAGCAGCGCGTACACGCCGAACGTGGCGACCGTCGCCAGCTCGGTGCCCAGACTCGCCACCGAGGTGAGCGTGGCCCGGCGGGATTCGTCGATGCGGTGCTGGAGACGGACGTCGGCGAGCACCTCGGCCAGCTGGAACCCGGCGAAGGCGAGACTCACCAGGACGACACCGGCCAGGGAGCGGGCCATGGCTCCCACGGCCAGGGCGAGGGCGGCGCCCGCGAGCAGCACCGCGAGCCCCGTCGGGCCGAGGCGTTCGGCCGGTCCGGTCAGCAGGCTGCCGAGGGTGACGCCCGCCCAGATCAGCATGACGAGGAAGGGCACCGTGACCTCGGCGACGCCGAGATCGCGGATCAGCAGCGGGGTGTACTCGTCGAGCGCGCCCCATACCGCGGCGACGGCCGGGATCAGCAGCAGGGCGCCACGCACCGCGCGGTTCCCGCGGGCCTCGGCGAGTCCGGTACGCAGGGTCGTCGCCCAGCTGTCGCCGGTGCTCTCCGGCCGCACCCGGTGCTCCGGGAACCGGGTCGCGGTGAGGGCGGTCAGCACACAGGCCAGGAAGCTCGCGGCACCGACCGCCTCGTAGCCGCCCCGGGTGACGACGGGCCCCGCGAGGCCGGTGGCGGCCACGGTGCCCAGCAGGCGCGCGGCCCGGGCCCGGCCCATCACCCGCGCGTACCGGTCGGCGGCACCGAGCCGGTCCAGCTCGTCGTAGACCAGTGCCTCCAGCGCGCCGGAGCCGAGCGCCCCGCCCGCGCCCCACAGGACGAAGCCGGCCGCGAAGGCCCCGTACGACGGGACGACCACCCACAGCGCGAAGCCGGCGGCGGTCAGCAGCGGGCCGATCCACAGCAGCCTGCGTCGCGACATCGCGTCGGCCCAGGCGCCGGAGGGCACTTCGAGCACCACACCGGTGACCGACCACAGGGCGAACAGGGAGGAGATCTGCCAGAGCGGCATGCCGGTGTCGGCGAACAGCAGCGCGTACACCGGGTAGAGCAGGACGAAGTCGTCGAGGAACGCGTAGCCGTACAGCGTGCGCGTCAGGCGGCGGACGCCGGTGGCGGGCACGCGGGCGGGTGAGAGTGTCATGGGGCCTTCCCGGAGGGACGGATCGGACGCCGGAGGTACGGCGGCCGAGGAGGTCCTCGGGAGGCACGGCTGGTGGATCAATGTCGCCAGGTCATGACACCCAGGCTAGGGGTGTCGTCCGCCGGCGGCCACGGAGTTACGTGGGCGAACCCGACGAGAAGCGCCGCAGCAGCGGCGAGAGCACGAGCACGGACTTGGTCCGCTCGACGAACGGCTCCCCGGCGATCCGCTCCAGGACCCGTTCGAAGTGGCGCATGTCGGAGGCGAAGACCTGGGCGATCGCGTCCGCGTCCCCGGTGACGGTGGACGCGGCCACGACCTCCTGGTAGCGCTCCAGGCCCCGCTGGATGGTCTCCGGGGAGGTGTTCCCGCGGCAGTAGATCTCGACGAACCCCTCGGTCTCCCAGCCGAGGGCGACCGGGTCCACCCGTACGGTGAATCCGGTGATGGCTCCGGTGGCCCGCAGCCGGTCCACGCGCCGTTTCACCGCGGGCGCGGACAGGCCGACGAGCGAGCCGATGTCGGCGTAGGAGCGGCGGGCGTCCTCGGCGAGGGCGTGCACGATGCGTTCGTCGAGATCGTTCAGCACAGTGGGTTGATCACTTTTCGGATGGTGCGAGTCGGGAACGGCGGTAGCCGTACCCGAAGTAGAACACGAGACCGGCGGCCATCCAGACACCGAAGACCACCCAGGTCACGGTGGACAGGCTGCCCATCATCCACACGCAGAAGGCGAAGCCCAGCGCGGGCAGGACCGGCGAGAGCGGCACCCGGAAGGTGCGGGGCATGTCCGGCTTGGTGCGGCGCAGGACGACGACGGCCACGTTGACGAGGGCGAAGGCGAACAGGGTGCCGATGCTGGTGGCGTCGGCGAGCTGCCCGAGCGGGATCGCGGCGGCCAGGACTCCGCAGAAGAGGGAGACGATCAGGGTGTTGGCGCGGGGGGCGCCGGTCTTCGGGTGGACCTTGGCGAACACCTTCGGCACGAGGCCGTCGCGGGACATGGCGAACAGGATGCGGGTCTGGCCGTACAGCACGGTCAGCACCACGCTGGCGATGGCGATGACGGCGCAGAACGCCAGCAGTGTGCCCCAGAAGGTCTGCCCGGTGACCTCGCGCATGATCTGGGCGAGGGCGGCCTCGGAGTCGGTGAAGCCCTTCCAGGGCTTGGCGCCGACCGCGACGGCCGCGACGAGGACGTACAGCGCGGTGACGATGACCAGCGACAGCATGATCGCGCGGGGCAGGTCGCGCTGGGCGTTCTTGGCCTCCTCGCCCGCGGTGGAGGCGGCGTCGAAGCCGATGTAGGAGAAGAACAGCGTGGCGCCGGCCGCGCTGACTCCGGCCATGCCGAGCGGCATGAAGTTCTCGTAGTTGCCGGAGCGGAAGCCCTGGACGCCGATGGCGCAGAACATCACCAGCGCGGCGATCTTCACGACGACCATGACGGTGTTGGCGCGGGCGGACTCGCGGGCGCCGCCCAGCAGGAACGCCATCGCGAGCAGGACGACGATCAGCGCCGGCAGGTTGAACACGCCGCCGTCGCCGGGCGGGGCGGAGAGGGCGGCCGGGATGGTGACGCCGATGGTCCCGTCGAGCAGTTCGTTGAGGTACTCGCCCCAGCCGACCGCGACGGCGGCGACCGACACGCCGTACTCCAGGACCAGGCACCAGCCGCATATCCAGGCGATCAGCTCGCCCATCGTTGCGTACGCATACGAGTAGGAGGAGCCGGCGACCGGGATGGTGCCGGCCAGTTCGGCATAGGACAGGGCCGAGAACAGGGCGGTGAGGCCGGCGATGACGAAGGAGAGCGTGACGGCCGGGCCCGCCTTGGGGACGGCTTCGCCGAGGACGACGAAGATGCCGGTGCCGAGGGTGGCACCGATGCTGATCATGGTGAGCTGCCACAGCCCGAGGGTGCGGCGCAGCGAGCCTCCCTCGCCCTGCCCACCCTCCGCGACCAGGCGTTCCACGGGCTTGCGGCGCATGAGGCGCGCGCCGATGCCGGGGGACGCAGGGGCGGCTTTCTGGCCTGGGTTCTGCGGGGGTGCGCCTTGGTCGAGCACGCGCTGGCTCCTTTTCGCTGCCGGTCAGGGCGGCAGGGACCGCGGGCACCCTTGAGCAGGGACCCACCGAGCGGAGTCCCCGCCACGCCACGTACGAGGCGACAGCCTATGAGCAACGGCGTTGCTGTCGAAATGCAGCAACCTTGCGCGTACCTGCAAGATCATTGCGTTCCCCGGGGCTGGGCGGGTGTTCGTTGCGGGACGGCTGTCGAGTGTTGCACCGGCGCTCCTCAAAGGGCCCCGACGACGCAACGAAACGGCCCCCGGACGTCCCGCTGGGCGGGTCGACGGGGGCCGTTCGACGGTGCGTTGGGGCCGTCAGCTCCAGCTGGCGTGCAGGGGCTTGCCCTCCGCGTAGCCGGCGGCGCTCTGGATGCCGACGATGGCCTTCTCCGCGAACTCCTCCAGGGATCCCGCTCCGGCGTAGGTGCACGAGGAGCGGACGCCCGCGATGATCGAGTCGATCAGGTCCTCGACGCCCGGGCGGGCCGGGTCGAGGAACATCCGGGAGGTGGAGATGCCCTCCTCGAACAGCGCCTTGCGGGCGCGGTCGTACGCCGACTCCTCCGAGGTGCGGTTGCGCACGGCGCGGGCGGACGCCATGCCGAAGGACTCCTTGTAGGCACGGCCCTGGGCGTCGTGCTGGAGGTCGCCCGGGGACTCGTAGGTGCCCGCGAACCAGGAGCCGACCATCACGTTGGAGGCACCGGCCGCGAGGGCCATGGCGACGTCGCGCGGGTGGCGGACACCGCCGTCGGCCCAGACGTGCTTGCCGTACTTCTTCGCCTCGGCGGCGCACTCCAGGACCGCGGAGAACTGCGGCCGGCCGACGCCGGTCATCATGCGCGTGGTGCACATGGCGCCGGGGCCGACACCGACCTTGACGATGTCCGCGCCGGCCTCGATGAGGTCGCGCACCCCCGCGGCGGCGACCACGTTGCCCGCGACGATCGGCACCCGCGGGTCGAGGTCGCGCACCAGCTTCAGGGCGCTGATCATCGACTCCTGGTGGCCGTGGGCCGTGTCGATGACGAGCGCGTCGACGCCCGCGTCGAGCAGTTCCTTGGCCTTGCCCGCGACGTCGCCGTTGACACCGACGGCGGCGGCGATGCGCAGCCGTCCCTGCGCGTCGGTGGCCGGCTGGTAGAGCGTGGCGCGCAGGGCGCCCTTGCGGGTCAGGATGCCGGCGAGCGTGCCGTCCTGGTTGACCGCGGGGGCGTAGCGGCGGTTGGCCTGGTCGAGGGTGTTGAAGGCCTCGCCCGGGTCCATGTCCGCGTCGATGAGCAGCAGGTCCCGGGACATGACCTCGGCGAGCTGCGTGAAGCGGTCCACGCCGGTCAGGTCGGCGTCGGTGACCACGCCGACCGGCTTGTGGTTCTCGTCGACGACGACACCGGCGTCGTGCGCGCGCTTGGGCAGCAGGGCCAGCGCGTCCGCGACCGTCTGGTGCGGGGACAGGATGATCGGGGTGTCCAGCACCAGGTGCCGGCTCTTCACCCAGGAGACGACGTCGGTGACCACGTCGTTCGGGATGTCCTGCGGTATGACCACGAGGCCGCCGCGGCGGGCCACGGTCTCGGCCATGCGGCGGCCGGCGATGGCGGTCATGTTGGCGACGACGAGCGGGATGGTGGTGCCCGTGCCGTCCGGGGAGCTGAGGTCGACGGCCTGCCGCGAGCCCACCGAGGAACGGCTCGGCACCATGAAGACGTCGTCGTACGTCAGGTCGTACCCGGGCTGGATGTCATTGAGGAAACGCACGTGCTGCACATCCCAGTCGATCAGAGGTGACCCCCGGACCGGCCGGCCAGGGGGAAAGAGCACGTACTTCATTCTCCCATGCCACCCGCCCGAACAACCCCCAGCGGATCATCCAGGCTGGTCAGGGGGCGTCTCGGAGGATTCTCCAAGGCCGAGGGTCACAAACAGCCCCGGACCCCGGTCCGTCGCCTCGGCGAAGATCTCCTCGGCGACCTGCCACTCGTCCGGCCGCGTCTCGGCGTACCTGCGCCAGCCCTGCACGACGAGCAGCAGCCCCCGCTCCCCGGCCTCCTCGGGCCAGAGGGCGGGGTCGGCCAGACAGTCGGCCAGCGCGTCCCAGTTGCGGCCGAACCAGTCGGGCAGGGCCAGGTCGCGGGCGCAGCGGTCCATGAGACCCGCCTTGTCCGTGACCCCGCCCAGATCGAGGACGACCACGATCCGGCCCGCCGGATCGCCGGTCACCCCGCGCGGCTCCCCGACCACCCGTCAGACCCCGTCCGGGTCGGACCGGTTGAGCGCGGACTTCGGTGCCGGGCCGGCCGTCATCAGGTAGTCCGCGGCCGACGTGTCCGTCACCAGGCTGGTGACGAGCCCGGACCGCAGCACCGCGTCGATCGCGGGCCCCTTGCGCTGCCCGCCCGCGATCGCCACGACCTCGGGGATCCGGCGGAGCTGGTCGGCCTTCACCGTGATGCACCGCTCGCCCAGGTCCCGGCCGACCCGGCGGCCGTCGGCGTCGAAGAGGTGCGCGGACATCTCGGCGGCGACACCGAGCGAGGCGTAGTGCGCGCGCTCCTCGTCGCTGAGCATGTCGTGCACCGTGGAGATGCCCGGCTCCCAGGAGCCGATGGAGACACAGGCGACCGTGACCTTGTCGAAGTGCTCGAAGGCCCGGGCGATCCCGGTCTGGTTGCGCAGTGCCGTGGCGGTGGCCGCGTCGGGCAGCAGCATCGGCGCGTAGATGGGGTGGGCGTCGCCGCCGGACACCTGGGCGGCTCGGCGTACGGCCTCGACCGAGCCGCGCTCGGCGGTCCCGGCGTCGTACACGCCCGTCAGCTGCACCACCGTGCACGGGGGCAGCCGGTCGAGCGCCGCCGCCATGTGGATGGTGGAGCGACCCCAGGCCAGGCCCAGCACATCACCTTCGTCGACCAGTTCGCCGAGCAGGTCGGCGGCCACCTCTCCCAGGTTCTCGGGGTCGGGCG
Organism: Streptomyces massasporeus; assembly: GCF_014648995.1. GTDB lineage: Bacteria > Actinomycetota > Actinomycetes > Streptomycetales > Streptomycetaceae > Streptomyces > Streptomyces massasporeus. The sequence continues at coordinate 103,531 of NZ_BMSE01000003.1, forward strand.
ACTCCTCGGCCTCGGCCGGAGACTCGACCACGACGGCGTGCCTGAGGCCGTAGCGGGCGCGGAGCGCGTCCGAGCGCTCGGCGTCCAGCTCGGCAGGCACACGGATCTCGATTCGTACGAGATCCCGTTCGAGAGCGGTTTCCAGGACCCGGGCCACCTTGAAGCGGCTGACGCCGAACTCCTCCGCGATCTGGATCTTGGACTTGCCCTCGAGGTAGAAGCGGCGGGCCATGGCCGCCGCCTGCACCAGCTCAGCGGGTCCCATCCGCATGGCTGACCGGCCCGCCGACATACCCGACACGGCGATCTCCTCACTGCTGTTCACACTCTGGATTCGCCGTTCATCCTTGCAGATGTGGCGCGGTTGATCAGCCCTGATGAGAGCCGTTCACTTTGCTGTGGCTCAGTGGTCGCAGGCCCAGGAGGCCTTCGCCGTGGCCGCCTCGGCCTGTGTGCGTAGTGCACGTACCGCCTGGGCCGGGTCGTTTGCCCCGTAGACCGCCGATCCGGCCACGAAGACGTCGGCTCCGGCGTCCGCGCACCGCTCGATCGTGGAAGCGGAAACTCCGCCGTCGACCTGGAGCCAGAGCTCCAGTCCGTGCTTGTTGATCAACTCGCGGGTGCGGCGAATCTTCGGAAGCATGATGTCGAGAAAGGCCTGTCCCCCGAAGCCCGGTTCGACCGTCATGATCAGCAGCATGTCGAGCTCGGGGAGCAGGTCCTCGTACGGCTCGATGGGGGTCGCGGGCTTCAGCGCCATGGAGGCGCGGGCGCCCTTGGCACGGATTTCCCTGGCGAGCCGGACGGGAGCCGCGGCGGCCTCGACGTGGAAGGTGACCGAACCGGCCCCCGCTTCCACGTACTGGGGCGCCCACCGATCGGGGGCCTCGATCATCAGATGGCAGTCCAGCGGGGTGTCCGTCGCACGGGCCAGCGACTCTACGACCGGCACGCCGAGCGTGAGGTTCGGGACGAAATGGTTGTCCATGACGTCGACGTGGAGCCAGTCGGCTCCTTCCACGGCCTTCGCCTCGTCCGCGAGGCGGGCGAAATCTGCGGACAGGATGCTGGGGTTGATCTGCGCGGCCATGTCCTAAGACTGCCATGCCCTCCAGGGGTCGTGGGCATCGGTCCCGGGTGGCCAGGGTGGTTCGTCGGGTGCGGACCGTTTGTCGCTGATCGCGCCCACGCGGCGGAGCCGCGGATGTCATTGCCCCACGCCCCCGAGGGGGCGCTGCCGTCGAGGGGGCCGTCATGAAGCAGGGTGTCGCTCATCTCGTCTGCGGGCGGCGGGCCAAGTGGCTGGTCCTGGGCCTGTGGGTGGTCGTGCTGTTCATCGCCGCCCCGTTCGCCATGAAGCTCACCGACGCGCAGGACAACGACGCCGCGTCGTGGCTGCCGGGGTCCGCGGAGTCGACTCAGGTGCTGCAGATCTCCGAGGACTTCCGGCCGGAGCAGATCCCGGCGGTGGTGATCTACGCGCGGGAGAGCGGCCTGACGGTCCAGGACCGGGCGGTGATCGCCGAGGACGTGCGGCAGCTGAAGCAGCTGAGCGACCACGGCATCATCGGGGAGCAGACGCGGGGGCCGGTGTTCGACCGGCAGGCCGATCCGCGCGCGGCCCAGGTCTTCGTGCCGATCATGATGGACGAGGAGGGCTGGGAACGGATCTCACCCGCCGTGGACTCCATCCGGGACGACGTCGGCACGGGCGTCGACGGGATGACCGTGCACATCACGGGCCCGGGCGGCACGTCCGCGGACTTCGCGGAGGCCTTCGAGGGCATCGACTCGACCCTGCTGCTCTCCGCGATGGCCGTCGTCATCGTCATGCTGCTCATCACCTACCGCAGCCTGACGCTGTTGCTGGTCCCCCTGGTCGCGGTCGTCTGCGCGCTGTTCGCCGCCCAGGCGCTGATCTACCTGCTGGCCGAGCACGGGGGCCTGACGGTCAACGGTCAGAGTGCGGGCATCCTCACGGTGCTGGTCTTCGGGGCGGGGACGGACTACGCCCTGCTGCTGGTGGCCCGCTACCGGGAGGAACTGCGCCGGCACGAGGACCGGCACGAGGCGATGGCCCTGGCCCTGCACCGCGCCGGCCCTGCCGTGCTCGCCTCCGGCGCGACGGTCGTGCTGAGCATGCTGGTGCTGCTGGCCGCCGAGATGAACTCCACGAGCGGCCTGGGCCCGGTGGCCGCGATCGGCGTCGCCGTCGCCCTGGTGGCGATGATGAGCCTGTTCCCGGCCCTGCTGGTGATCTTCGGCCGCTGGATCTTCTGGCCGGTCGTCCCGCACTACGGCAGCCCCGACCCGACCGAGAGCGGCGTATGGGCCCGCATGGGCCGCCGTTTCGCCCGCCGCCCGCGGATGGTCTGGGCCGTGACGGCGCTCGCGCTGGCGGTCTGCTCGCTGGGCCTGATCCAGCTGCGCGCGGAGGGCATCGGCAACGCGGACGCGTTCACCGGGAAACCGGACTCGATCACCGGGCAGGAGATCTCGGCGCGCTACTTCCCGGCGGGCAGCGGTGACCCGTTGGTCATCGTCAGCAACCAGGCGCAGGCCGTGCAGGTGGGCCGTGCGGTCGCCGGGACGCAGGGCGTGGTCCCCCAGTCACTCGGTCTGCCACCCGGCACCAGACCGGCCTTCGAGGGCAAGGTCCTCTTCGAGGCCACCATGACCGCCCCGGCGGACAGCGAGGCCGCCAAGCAGACGGTGGAGCGGGTGCGGGACGCCGTGCACGCGGTGCCGGACGCCGACGCCAAGGTCGGCGGCGGTACGGCGGCCCTGCTGGACATGGACGAGGCGACCACGCACGACAACGTGCTGATCATCCCGCTGGTGCTGGTGGTCGTCCTGCTGATCCTGTGCGGCCTGCTGCGCGCCCTGATCGCCCCGCTGCTGCTGATCGGGACGGTGATCCTGTCGTTCGCGGCGGCCCTCGGCATCAGCGCGCTCGCGTTCCGGTACATCTTCGACTACGCGGGCGAGGCGACCGACTTCCCGCTGTTCGTCTTCGTGTTCCTGGTCGCCCTGGGCATCGACTACAACATCTTCCTGACCACCCGCATCCGCGAGGAGGCGACCCGCCAGGGCACCAGACCGGGCGTCATCACGGGCCTCGCGGCCACCGGGGCGGTCATCACCTCCGCCGGCCTGGTCCTGGCCGGTACCTTCGCCGCCCTCGGCACCCTGCCGATGGTCGCCTTCGCCGAGATCGGATTCACGGTCGCCCTCGGCGTCCTCATCGACACCTTCATCGTCCGCTCGGTCCTGGTGACCTCGCTGTTCCTGGACGTCGGGCCGAAGGTGTGGTGGCCGCACCGGCTGGCGCACCACGACGGCGGGGCGCCCGACCGGACGGCCGTGGGAGCGGGGGTCAGCCGGTCCGACGAATGAGCGCCAGATACATCGCGTCGGTCCCGTGCAGATGCGGCCACAGCTGCACGTCCGGCCCGTCGCCCAGGTCCGGTACGCCGGGCAGCAGCGGCCGGGCGTCCACGAGCTCCGTGTCCGGGTGCTGCTTGAGCACGTCGGCGACGACGGCCCGGGTCTCGGCGAGGTGCGGCGAGCAGGTCGCGTAGCCCACGACACCGCCGACCCGCACGGACTCCAGGGCGGTGCGCAGCAGGCCGCGCTGGAGCGGCGCGAAGCCCTCCAGGTCCTGCGGGCGGCGCCGCCAGCGCGCCTCGGGGCGGCGGCGCAGCGCGCCGAGGCCGGTGCACGGCACGTCGACCAGCACCCGGTCGAAGCTGCCGGGCCGCCACGCCGGACGCGTCCCGTCCGCGGCGATCACCTGGTACGGCCCCGGGTTGCCGGCCAGCGCCTTCGCGACGAGGCCCGCGCGATGGGTCTGCTTCTCGGAGGCGACGAGCAGGGCCCCTCGCTCCGCGGCGAGCGCACCGAGCAGCGCGGCCTTGCCGCCGGGTCCCGCGCACCCGTCCAGCCAGCGCCGGTCGGGTCCGTCCAGGGGCGCGTTGGCGAGGGCGATCGCGACGAGCTGGCTGCCCTCGTCCTGCACGCCCGCGCGCCCGTCCCGCACGGCCGCGATGGCGCCCGGCTCCCCGCCCTCGGTCAGCCGCACCGCATAGGGCGACCAGTGCCCCTGCACGGCGGCGTCCTCGTCGAGCAGTTCCTCCGGGGTGGCCCGTCCGGGCCGTGCCACCAGGGTCACCTCGGGCCGTTCGTTGTCGGCGCGGAGCAACTCCTCGACACCGTCCCGCCCGCCGCCGAGGGAGTCCCACAGCGCGGACACGACCCACCGCGGGTGCGAGTGCACGACGGCGAGATGGTCCTCGGGATCCTCGTCGTAGGGCGGTGCGACCCGCTCCAGCCAGCCGTCGAGATCGTCCTGCGCGACCTTGCGCAGCACGGCGTTGACGAACTTGGCCCGCCCGTCGCCGAGCACCACCCGCGCGAGCTCGACGGTGGCGGACACGGCCGCGTGCGTCGGGATCCGTGTGCCGAGCAGCTGATGCGCGCCGAGGCTCAGCACGTCCAGCACCGGCGGGTCGACCTCGCGGAGCGACCGGTCCACACACGACGCCAGAATCGCGTCGTACGTCCCCTGCCGCCGCAGCGTCCCGTACACCAGCTCGGTGGCGAGCGCCGCGTCCCGGGCGTCGAAGTCGTCCTTCTCGCGCGCCTTGCGCAACAGGGGCGGCAGAACGAGGTTGGCGTAGGCGTCCCGCTCGTCCACGGCCCTCAGCGCCTCGAAGGCGAGGATGCGGACGGGGTCCTTCTTGGGCCGGCGGTAGGGCTTGCCTGACGTGCGGGCTCGACGGGGCTGTTCGCTCACGAAAAAGGTGCTCCGGGGGTGAGGTGAAGTGCGCCGTCCAGCCTACGCCGCCGGGAGCTCGGCGAAACCCGCAAGCGGGGCACGAGCACCGGCAGGAGCACGGCAGGACCGGAAGACGGACACCCGGCCCGCGCCGGCGTCAGCCGCCGAGCCGCTCGCCCTCGACGATCCGCACCCCGCGCGCCCAGTCCGCCGCCCGCATCGGCTTCTTGCCCTGGGCCTGCACCCACAGCAGCTCGACGCCGTACGAGCCGGTGCCGACGTGGACGGTGTTCTTCCCGGCGGCGATCTGCCCCGGGGCGAGGTCCGTCCGGTCGGGCACGGGGGCGACCTGGATCAGCTTCAGACGCTCACCCCGGAAGGTGGTCCAGGCGCCGGGGGCCGGGGTGCAGCCCCGCACCATCCGGTCGACGCGCAGCGCGGGCGCGCCGAAGTCGAGGTGCGCGTACTCGACGTTGACCTTCGGGGCGAGGCTGATCCCGTCGGCCGGCTGCGGTACGGCCTTCAGCGTGCCGTCCTCGATCCCGTCCATGGTCGCCACGAGCAGCCCGGCACCGGCGAACGCCAGGCGCGTCAGCAGGTCCCCGCTGGTGTCGGTGGCCCGGATCTCCTCCGTCACCGTCCCGTACACCGGCCCGGAGTCGAGCCCCTCCTCGATCAGGAACGTCGAGGCTCCGGTGATCTCGTCGCCGGCCATGATGGCGTGCTGCACGGGCGCGGCACCGCGCCAGGCCGGCAGCAGGGAGAAGTGCAGATTGACCCAGCCCTGCGCGGGGATGTCGAGGGCGACCCGGGGCAGCAGCGCCCCGTAGGCGACGACGGGGCAGCAGTCCGGCCCGATCTCCCGCAGTCGCTCCAGGAACTCGGGGTCCTTCGGCTTCGCGGGCTTCAGCACCTCGATCCCGGCCTCCTCCGCCCGCTCGGCGACGGGCGACGCGACGAGCCTGCGTCCGCGCCCGGCCGGCGCGTCGGGCCGCGTGACGACGGCGGCCACCTCGTGCCGCCCGGAGGCGAGCAGAGCGTCCAGAGCGGGAACGGCGACCTCGGGTGTACCGGCGAAGACGAGCTTCATGGGGTGGTGGCGGCCTCTCGGGGCGGGAATCGGACGGGCGACGCCCAAGTCTATGAGCCCGGGACGGAAAGCCGCCGACGGCGCTCAGCCCCCCAGGAGAGCTCGGCCTCTTGAGAGGCTGCCGGCGACGGTGCGCGGGCGGGAGACGAGCGGCGAAGGCCACAGGCCGAGGCGCACACCCCGCGCAAACGGGCGCACGCATATGCCCCCACGCCCCCACACCGTGACCAGCGGAGCGAATCCGCGTTGGTCAAGACAGAGTTGACCACAGCGGGCCGCGATCGCGGCCCATTCCTTTCAACGCCGGTTCGAGAGGCTTGTTCATGGCCGACCACGCAACCCACGACGCCCAGGCTCGGGCCAGCCTGCACTTGCTGGTGCGGGACATCGAGCGGGTCCGCCGGCAGGTGGACGCACTGCGCACCCTCACCGCCCAGCTGGGGAACGTCTACCGCCCGCGCCGCTCCGGCCCCTCCACGGGCTTCGTCGTCTACGGACGCGCCCCCGCCCCGACGGTACGTCTCGCCCAGGAGCTGCGGGACAGTGTCGAGACCCTGGTGACGGCGGCCGTGGACTTCGACCGCTCACTCGGCTTCTCGTGGGACGCGGTGGGCTCCGCCCTCGGAGTCACCAAGCAGGCGGTCCACCGCCGTTACGGCGCCCGCCGTGCCACGGCCCAGTCGGCCGTGCCGGAGCCGGAGCGCACGCCGGAGCCGACGCCGACGGGCGGCCGCGCGGTCAATGTGACCACCGGTCTGCCCACGGTCCCGACGGTCCCCGCGGCCCGCTCCATGCCCACGCAGCCGACGGCCGGCAGCCCCGCACTCCGCGACGAGGCGCGGCCCACGGCCTTCCCGGGCCCGCGCAACGGCTGACACACCCTCTCCATGCCCTCCCGGAACGCCTCCGGGAGGGCAGCCGCGTCTCCGGGCAACACCGGACCCCAGGAGACACCCACCACCGCCATGCGCGGACCGCCAGGGTCCTCAAGCACCGCCCGCGGATCAGCCGATGTCGGCCGGGTCGACCCTCACCCACACACCTGCGCCGCTTCCGCTTCCCCTGGCCATCCGCGCTGCCTGCGCGGCCTTGAGCGCGGCGGCCAGCGCGGCCCCCCTGCCCGGCGGCACCCGCAGCATCGCCCGCTCCCACTGCTCCCCGGGCGGCGGCGCCCCGGCCCGCCGAGGCCGCCCGGCGTCGGGGACGGGCAACGGCACCGGCCCCAGCACCTCGGCCTCGGGCGGCAGTTCGGCCGCACGGAGGAAGTCGGCCACCGCCTCCGCAGGGCCCGACACGGCCGCCATCCGCGACACCGGCGGGAATCCCAGCTCGGACCGCTCGGCGAGTTCCCGCACCGCGTGTCCGACGGGATCCCAGCGGACGAGCGCCTGCACGGGCCGCAGCGTCGGCTCGGCCACGACCACCACCGTGCCGCCGGCCGACTGCGGCCGGACGAGGGACGCGGCCGCGAGCCACCGCCGCAACGCGTCCTCCCCGGCCCGCAGATCGGGCCGCCCGAGCATGGCCCACCCGTCCAGCAGCAGCGCCGCCGCGTACCCGCCCTCGGCAACGGGCTCGGCACCCGGCGTGCTCACGACCAGTGCGGGCGCCCCCGGCACCGTGTCGAGCACGTGCTCCCGCCCCGAGGTGCGGACCGGCACGGCGGGGAACGCCCGGCCGAGTTCCTCGGCAGTCCGCCGCGCCCCGACGACCGAGGCGCGCAGACGGAAGGCTCCGCAGTCAGGGCAGTGCCAGCCGCTCTCCTCGCGCCCGCACCACCCACAGTTCAGGGCACCGCCGTCCGGCGCCTCCAGCGGCCCGGCGCAGTGCCGGCAGCGCGCGGGCGCCCGGCAGTTGGCACAGGCCATGCGCGGCACGTACCCCCTGCGGGGCACCTGCACCAGCACCGGGCCGCTCCGCAGCCCCTCCCTGACGGCCTGCCAGGCGAGGGTGGGCAGCCGGGCGGCCCGGGCGGCCTCGTCCCGGGCGAGATCCTGGTCCCCGACGGTCCGTACCAGCGGAGCGGTGGCCCGAACCTGCTCCCTCCCCGCGACGAGCGGCCGGGCCCAGCCGCTCTCGACGAGCTGCGCGGCCTCCACCGTGCAGCCCCAGCTCCCCAGCAGGAAGCCGCACTTGTCCAGCGCGGCCCTCAGCAGGAGCACCTCGCGGGCGTGGGGCTGCGGGGCGTGTTGCTCGCTGTGGCTGTCGTCGCCGTCGTCCCAGAGGGCGACCAGGCCGAGGTCCTGGACGGGTGCGAACATCGCGGCCCTCGTCCCGATCACGGCCCGTACGGAGCCACGCCGCACCGCGAGCCACTGCGCGTACCGCTTCTCGGGGCCGGCGTCGGCGGTGAGCACCGCGTGCCGCCCCTTGCCCAGCAGCGAGGTCAGTGCGGCGTCGACCCGCGCGACCGCCCGTCCGTCGGGCAGGACGGCGAGCGCCCCGCGCCCGGAGGCCAGCGTCGCGGCGACGGCCCGGGCCAGCTCCTCGCTCCACTGCGGACCGGGCAGCGCGTTCCACACGGCCCGGGGCGCCCCGCCGGAGGCCAGGGCCTCCAGGAACGCCGCCCCCCGCTCGTACCGCTGCCAGGAGCCCGCTTCCGGCGCCGGGGGCGGTGGCAGCGGGTCGGGTGAGGACCGCTGCTCGGCCCGTGCGTTGCGCGGCGGTACGGCGAGCTGCAGGACGTCGGCGAGGCTGCCTGCGTACCGGTCGGCGACCGCCCTGGCCAGACCCAGCAGTTCCGCGCTGAGCACCTGCTCGGGCGAGACGACCTGGGCGAGGGCGGCCAGCGGGCCGGAGTAGTCGGACTCGGCCAGCCGCTCGACGAGGAACCCGTCGATCAGCCCGCCGCCCTCGCGCCGCCCCTCGCGCACGCGATGCCGCCCGGCCCCGAACCGGACCCGCACCCGCACGCCCGGCTGGGCGTCCGCGTCCAGTTCCTCGGGAACGGCGTAGTCGAAGTACCGGTCGAGATGGAGCACGCCCTTGTCGACCAGGACGCGCGCGACGGGCCGTTCCTTGGCGAGCGAGGCCCCCCGCCAGGTCCGCGGCTTGGCCCGGGGCGTCTTGGCCTTGCGCACACTGTCCCGGATGAGCGCGAGCTGCTCGGGCGGGGCACCCTCCGCCCCGCCGCCCGCCTGTTCGTTCTCGCTGCTCACGCTTGCATTCTTACCAAACACCACTGACAAGCGGGGGCGCCCGAGTTCCCTCGCGGTGACGGCGCGCACTCGCCTTGGACCACTCGGCCACGCCACCGGGCTCCGCCCGGCCGGCGGCGGGATTCGAACCCGCGGGGGCTGCTTCGAGCCCAGAAGTATCCGTCACCTTCGCACCGGGCGCCCCGGCGCTCTCCACCGTAGAGAGCGCCCGCCACCGCCCGCGAGCCGTTTTGAAGGCCCGCAGGGCAGGAACGGGCCCGCGCGAGGCGGGGGCGGACCCGGCAGGAGGCGGGAGTGGGCCGCCCCAGGCGGAGCGGGCGGCGCGAGGCGGAGTGGGCCGCCCCAGGCCCGGAGAGAACGGCGAGGCCCGGCCCCCCGAAGGGTGCCGGGCCTCACGCGATGCCCTGAAGGACGGGACTTACAGCCCCGCGGCCGTGCGCAGCGCGTCCACGCGGTCCGTCCGCTCCCACGTGAACTCGGGGAGCTCGCGGCCGAAGTGGCCGTACGCGGCGGTCTGGGAGTAGATCGGGCGGAGCAGGTCGAGGTCGCGGATGATGGCGGCCGGGCGGAGGTCGAAGACCTCGTCGATCGCCTTCTCGATCTTCTCCGTGTCGATCTTGGCGGTGCCGAAGGTCTCGACGAACAGGCCCACCGGCTCGGCCTTGCCGATCGCGTACGCGACCTGGACCTCGCAGCGGGTGGCGAGACCGGCGGCGACCACGTTCTTCGCGACCCAGCGCATCGCGTACGCCGCGGAGCGGTCGACCTTGGACGGGTCCTTGCCGGAGAAGGCACCGCCGCCGTGGCGGGCCATGCCACCGTAGGTGTCGATGATGATCTTGCGGCCGGTCAGGCCGGCGTCACCCATCGGGCCGCCGATCTCGAAGCGGCCGGTGGGGTTGACCAGGAGACGGTAGTTCTCCGTGTCGATCTTGATGCCCTCGTCCAGGAGCGCCTTCAGCTCCGGCTCGACGACGAACTCCTTGATGTCCGGAGCCAGCAGCGAGTCCAGGTCGATGTCCGAGGCGTGCTGCGAGGAGACGACGACGGTGTCCAGGCGGACCGCCTTGTCGCCGTCGTACTCGATGGTGACCTGCGTCTTGCCGTCCGGACGCAGGTAGGGGATCGTGCCGTTCTTGCGCACGTCGGACAGGCGCTTCGACAGGCGGTGGGCCAGGAAGATCGGCAGCGGCATCAGCGTCGGCGTCTCGTCCGTCGCGTAGCCGAACATCAGGCCCTGGTCGCCCGCACCCTGCTTGTCGAGTTCGTCCTCGTCGCCCTCGACACGGGACTCGTACGCCGTGTCCACACCCTGGGCGATGTCCGGGGACTGCGCGCCGATCGACACCGAGACGCCGCAGGAGGCGCCGTCGAAGCCCTTCTTGCTGGAGTCGTAGCCGATCTCGAGGATCTTGTTCCGGACCAGCGTCGCGATGTCCGCGTACGTCTTGGTCGTGACCTCGCCGGCCACGTGCACCAGGCCGGTCGTGATCAGGGTCTCGACGGCGACCCGGGAGGACGGGTCCTCGCGCAGGAGCGCGTCGAGAATGGTGTCGCTGATCTGGTCAGCGATCTTGTCGGGGTGACCCTCGGTCACGGACTCCGAGGTGAAAAGGCGACGGGACACAACGCTCCCTGGGGTTGCAGCGGCTGCTGGCTGATCATTGGCGGACGGCGGGGGCTGCACCCGGCGCCGTCCGTGGAACAGTTTACGGGTCACGCTTCGGCCACGGGCCCCCTGTCTCGCCACTCGGGAGTGCTGTGACCTGCGGCACGGGCATTCTGCCCAATGCCGAGCGACGTTGGCCAGAGGCGCCACGCCCCGATCGACCGGCTTTCGAGGGCGTGCACGGCGTCCGAGACATCAGCGCAGGCGCTCGGCCACCAGGTCCCACACCGTGTCGGCCAGGGCTTCCTTGGGTCCGTGCGCCACCGCGGTCTCGCTGCCGTCGGCGCCGAGCACGACCGCCTCGTTCTCCTCGGAACCGAAGGTCTTGCGCTCCCCCACCTCGTTCACGACGAGCAGATCGCAGCCCTTGCGCTTGAGCTTGGCGCGGCCGTTGGCGAGGACGTCGTCCGTCTCCGCGGCGAAGCCGACGATCACCTGTGCGGTGCGGGCCCGGTCCCCGGATATCTCCGCGAGGATGTCCGGATTACGCACCAGGGTGATCGGCTCCGGCTCCTGGCCGTCCTTCTTCTTGATCTTCCCCGCCGCGTACGCCGCCGGGCGGAAGTCCGCCACGGCGGCCGCCATCACCACGGCGTCGGCGTCGGGGGCGGCCCGCAGCACCGCCTCGCGCAGCTCCACGGCGGTGCCGACCGGCACGACGTCGACGCCCGCCGGGGCCGGCAGGGTGCTGTTGGCCGCGATCAGCGTGACGCGGGCGCCGCGGGCGGCCGCGGTGCGGGCTAGGGCGTAGCCCTGCTTCCCGGAGGAGCGGTTGCCGAGGAAGCGGACGGGGTCCAGGGGCTCACGGGTGCCACCGGCGCTGACCACGACGTGCCGGCCCGCGAGGTCGGGCTCGGCGACGCCCCGGGCCAGCACGCGGCGGCAGACCTCGAAGATCTCGCCCGGGTCGGGCAGCCGGCCCTTGCCGGTGTCGACGCCGGTGAGGCGGCCCACGGCCGGCTCGATGACGAGGGCGCCGCGGCGGCGCAGCGTCGCCACGTTCTCCTGGGTGGCCGGGTGCTCCCACATCTCCGTGTGCATGGCGGGGGCGAAGACGACCGGGCAGCGGGCGGTGAGCAGCGTGTTGGTCAGGAGGTCGTCGGCGAGGCCGTGGGCCGCCTTGGCGAGCATGTCGGCGGTGGCCGGGGCGACGACCACCAGGTCCGCGTGCTGCCCGATGCGGACGTGCGGGACCTCGTGCACGTCGTCCCACACCTCGGTGGAGACCGGGTGGCCGGAGAGCGCGGACCAGGTCGCGGCGCCGACGAAGTGCAGCGCGGAGGCGGTGGGCACCACACGCACGTCGTGGCCCGACTCCGTCAGCCGCCGCAGCAGCTCACAGGCCTTGTACGCGGCGATGCCCCCGCTGACCCCCAGAACGACCTTCGGCTTGTCCACGTCTCTCCCCGGACCTCGGCAACCGGCACACCGTACGACTCCATGACACACCACAGGCCCGGCAGTCGGCCTGCCGGGCCTGTGGACAAGTCAGCGTCAAGCTGTAAATCCTACTTACTGCGCCGGGCCCTCGACGGCCTCGGACGTCAGGAGCCCCGCGTTGATCTCGCGGAGGGCGATCGAGAGCGGCTTCTCGTGGACGTGCGTGTCGACGAGGGGACCGACGTACTCGAGGAGACCCTCGCCGAGCTGCGAGTAGTACGCGTTGATCTGGCGGGCACGCTTGGCCGCGTAGATCACGAGGCTGTACTTCGAGTCGGTGGCCTCGAGGAGCTCGTCGATCGGCGGGTTGATGATGCCCTCGGGCGCGGAGATGGAAGAGGACACGCTCTACCTTCCGATGGATGGGAAAGAATTTGTCGGGCTGATCGGCCGACCGTAACGATCGGCGATGGTCACACGACGTCCATCAAGGCTAGCAGCTCGCGAGCCACGTCCTCGACGGAGGTGTTGACCAGGGTGGTGTCGAACTCCGGCTCGGCCGCGAGTTCGATCTTCGCCGCTTCCAGCCGGCGCTCGATCACCTCGGGCGGTTCGGTGCCCCGCCCGGTGAGTCGGCGCACGAGCTCCTCCCAGGAGGGAGGGGCCAGGAACACCAGCTGGGCCTCGGGCATCGACTCGCGGACCAGGCGAGCACCCTGGAGGTCGATCTCGAGGAGCACGGGCTCACCGTTCTCCAGGCGCTCCTGCACGGCCGCTCGCGGCGTGCCGTAGCGATTGCCGGCGAACTCGGCCCACTCCAGCAGTTCCCCGTTGGCGATCAGCTTGTCCATCTCGTCGTCGGAGACGAAGAAGTAGTGGACTCCGTGCTGCTCGCCGGGCCGGGGCTTGCGGGTCGTCGCCGACACCGAGAGCCAGACCTCGGGGTGTTCCTTGCGCATATGGGCGACGACCGTGCTCTTGCCGACCCCGGAGGGGCCGGAGAGCACGGTCAGCCGCGGACGTACGTCCGGGGGTACGGGGGACGTCCCCCGGGGTGTTGCAGCCATGCAGCGATTATCCAGCAATCGCGGAGTGCCCGGGACTCGCTTCCCCGGAGCGCCCGGTTCAGGAGCCGGTGCTGCCGAACTCGCGCTCCAGGGAGGCGATCTGGTTGGAACCGAGACCCCGCACGCGGCGGCTCTCGGAGATGCCGAGTCGCTCCATGATCTGCTTGGCGCGGACCTTGCCCACGCCCGGCAGCGACTCAAGGAGGGCGGAGACCTTCATCTTGCCGATGACGTCGTTCTCCTGGCCCTGCTTGATGACCTCGTGAAGGGAGGCGCCGGAGTGCTTGAGTCGATTCTTGACCTCGGCCCGCTCCCGGCGAGCCGCGGCGGCCTTTTCGAGCGCGGCTGCGCGCTGTTCAGGGGTAAGGGGCGGAAGAGCCACGCCTACGTCACCTCGGATGTCGAACTGTCGGATACGGACCGGTGAGGAACCTAGTCGCCCCACACCTGGGGAGCCACGAGCAACACACGCTTGCCCGTTCTCTCGTCGGAGACTAGCGGGCAAGTCCGCCAGAGTCAGCGAGAACAGCGGAAAAGTCCTGGTCAGCCTTCATCTGAACGGACATTTAGGACATACTGCCCCGGATTTGAGGATGTATTCAGACTCAAGCGGTCCCCGGACCACTCATCGGAGGTCTCGCAGGAAGGTCCGGACCGCCTCACGAGGACGTCACGGCGTGACGGATCTCCTCCGCGAAGCGCTCGGCGGCGTCACGCAGAGCGACCGTGTCGGGACCGTGGCGTAGCACTCCCCTGCTGACGTTCGGCACGACGTTGCCCACCGCCGCCCCGAAGACCCCGGGAAGCTCGGCCGGCGTGGCGCCCTGGGCGCCGATGCCGGGTGCGAGGAGCGGACCGTTGATGTCCAGGTCGTACGTCGACAGATCACCGAGGGTGGCGCCGACGACCGCGCCGAAGGACCCCAGGGGCTTCTCCCCCGTGTTCTCGGCGGCCAGGTGCGCGAGCATCGTCGCTCCGACGTTCCGGCCGTCGGGCCGCACGGCGTGCTGGACCTCGCCGCCCTCCGGGTTGGAGGTCAGCGCCAGCACGAACAGTCCCGCGCCGCTCTCCCGGGCCAGCGCGACGGCCGGGCTGAGCGATCCGTAGCCGAGGTACGGCGAGACCGTCAGGGCGTCGGAGAACAGCGGTGCGTCCTTGTGCAGGAAGGACTCGGCGTACGCGGCCATGGTCGAGCCGATGTCGCCGCGCTTGGCGTCCATCACGACCAGCGCGCCCGCCGCCCGGGCCTCGGCGACCGACTTCTCCAGCACGGCGACGCCGCGCGAGCCGAACCGCTCGAAGAACGCGCTCTGCGGCTTGAGCACGGCGACCCGGTCGGCCACCGCCTCGACGACCGTGCGGCTGAACCGCTCCAGGCCCGCCACGTCGTCGTTCAGGCCCCACTCGGCGAGCAGGGAGGCGTGCGGGTCGATGCCGACGCACAGCGGGCCGCGCTCGTCCATGGCGCGGCGCAGGCGCGCGCCGAAGGGTTCGAGACCACTCATGCCGTCTTCCTCACGTCGGCGCCCACCGCGTCGGCGAGCGTGGCGTAGGGGCTGGTGGCCAGGCGTGCGGCGAGCCCCTTGTGGATGGAGCGGCCCCAGAAGGGCCCCTCGTAGATGAAGGCGCTGTAGCCCTGGACCAGCGTGGCACCGGCCAGGATGCGCTGCCAGGCGTCCTCGGCGTTCTCGATGCCGCCGACGCCCACGAGGGTGATCCGGTCGCCCACGCGCGCGTAGAGGCGGCGCAGGACCTCCAGGGAGCGTTCCTTCAGGGGTGCCCCGGACAGACCGCCGGTCTCCTTGACCAGGGTGGGGTCGGACTTCAGGCCGAGTCCCTCGCGCGCGATGGTGGTGTTCGTGGCGATGATCCCGTCCAGGCCGAGCTCGACGGCGAGGTCGGCGACGGCGTCGACGTCCTCGTCGGCGAGATCCGGCGCGATCTTGACCAGGAGCGGGACGCGCCGCGCGGAAACCGTGCGGTCGGCGGCCTCGCGGACGGCGCTCAGCAGGGGGCGGAGCGCCTCCGTCGCCTGGAGGTTGCGCAGACCCGGCGTGTTCGGCGAGGAGACGTTGACGACCAGGTAGTCGGCGTACGGCGCGAGCCGCTCGGCGGACTTCACGTAGTCCGCGACGGCCTCCTCCTCGGGGACGACCTTGGTCTTGCCGATGTTGACGCCGACGACCGGCTTGAAGACGGGCGTGCGGGAGGCCAGGCGGGCGGCGACCCGGAGCGAGCCGTCGTTGTTGAAGCCCATGCGGTTGATCAGCGCGCGGTCCTTGACCAGGCGGAACAGCCGCTGCTTGGGGTTGCCCGGCTGCGGTTCGCCGGTCACGGTGCCGATCTCGACATGGTCGAAGCCGAGCATGGCCATGCCGTCGATGCCGACGGCGTTCTTGTCGAAGCCCGCGGCGAGACCGAAGGGGCCGTGCATGCGCAGCCCGAGGGCCTCGGTGCGCAGCTCCTTGTGCCGGGGCGCGAGGGCGGCGGCGAGGAAGGTGCGCAGCACGGGCACGCGGGCGGCCAGGCGGATCCAGCGGAAGGCCAGGTGGTGGGCCTGCTCCGGGTCCAGCCGCTTGAAGACGAGACGGAAGAAGATCTTGTACATGGTGTCCTCACGAAGACATGGCGTCCTCACGAAGAGGGGGACACCGTTTCCGGTGTCCCCCTCGGGGCTGCTAGTCGCGGGCCGCGGTCAGGTGTTCCGCGTGTTCCTGGAGCGAGCGGACGCTCACGTCGCCGCGGTTGAGGGCGTCGATGCCCTGGACCGCCGCCGCGAGGGCCTGGACCGTCGTCAGGCAGGGCACGGAGCGTGCCACGGCCGCCGTACGGATGTCGTAGCCGTCGAGGCGGCCACCGGTGCCGTACGGGGTGTTGACGATGAGGTCGACCTCTCCGTCGTGGATGAGCTGGACGATGGTCTTCTCGCCGTTCGGGCCGGTGCCCTCGGACTGCTTGCGCACGACGGTGGCGTTGATGCCGTTGCGCTTGAGGACCTCGGCGGTGCCGGACGTGGCGAGCAGCTCGAAGCCGTGCGCGACCAGCTCGCGGGCCGGGAAGATCATCGAGCGCTTGTCGCGGTTGGCGACCGAGATGAACGCGCGTCCCTTGGTGGGCAGCGGACCGTAGGCGCCGGCCTGCGACTTGGCGTACGCCGTGCCGAAGACGGAGTCGATGCCCATGACCTCGCCGGTGGAGCGCATCTCCGGGCCGAGGACCGTGTCGACGCCGCGGCCGTGGATGTCGCGGAAGCGCGACCACGGCATGACGGCCTCCTTGACGGAGATCGGCGCGTCGAGCGGCAGCTCACCGCCGTCGCCGTTGGCCGGGAGCAGGCCCTCGGCGCGCAGCTCGGCGATGGTCGCGCCGAGCGAGATGCGGGCGGCGGCCTTGGCCAGCGGCACCGCGGTCGCCTTCGAGGTGAAGGGGACGGTCCGGGACGCGCGCGGGTTGGCCTCCAGGACGTAGAGGATGTCGCCGGCGAGCGCGAACTGGATGTTGATCAGGCCGCGGACCCCGACGCCCTTGGCGATGCCCTCCGTGGAGGCGCGCAGGCGCTTGATGTCGAAGCCGCCGAGCGTGATCGGGGGCAGGGCGCACGCCGAGTCGCCGGAGTGGATGCCGGCCTCCTCGATGTGCTCCATGACGCCGCCGAGGTAGAGCTCCTCGCCGTCGTAGAGGGCGTCGACGTCGATCTCGATCGCGTCGTCGAGGAACCGGTCGACCAGGACCGGCCGCGAGGGGCTGATCTCGGTCGACTCGGCGATGTACGCCTCCAGGCGCGTCTCGTCGTAGACGATCTCCATGCCGCGCCCGCCGAGGACGTAGGACGGGCGGACGAGGACCGGGTAGCCGATCTCGTCGGCGATGGACTTGGCCTCGGTGAAGGTGGTGGCGGTGCCGTGCTTGGGGGCCGGGAGGCCGGCCTCCGCCAGGACCCGGCCGAAGGCGCCCCGGTCCTCGGCGGCGTGGATGGCCTCCGGGGAGGTGCCGACGATCGGCACGCCGTTGTCCTTCAGTGCCTGCGACAGACCCAGCGGGGTCTGCCCGCCGAGCTGCACGACGACGCCCGCGACCGGTCCGGCCTGCTGCTCGGCGTGCACGATCTCCAGCACGTCTTCCAGCGTCAGCGGCTCGAAGTACAGGCGGTCGGAGGTGTCGTAGTCCGTGGAGACGGTCTCCGGGTTGCAGTTGACCATCACCGTCTCGTAGCCCGCGTCGCTGAGCGCGAAGGAGGCGTGGACGCAGGAGTAGTCGAACTCGATGCCCTGACCGATGCGGTTCGGGCCGGAGCCCAGGATGATGACGGCCGGCTTCTCGCGCGGCGCGACCTCGGTCTCCTCGTCGTAGGAGGAGTAGAAGTACGGCGTCTTCGCGGCGAACTCGGCGGCGCAGGTGTCGACCGTCTTGTAGACCGGGCGGATGCCGAGCGCGTGCCGGACCTCGCGGACGACGTCCTCGCGCAGGCCGCGGATCTCACCGATCTGCGTGTCGGAGAAGCCGTGCCGCTTGGCCTCGCCGAGCAGGTCGGCGGTCAGCTCGGGGGTCTCGGCCAGCTCGTCGGCGATCTCCTTGATCAGGAAGAGCTGGTCGACGAACCAGGGATCGATCTTCGTGTAGTCGAAGATCTCCTCGGGCGTGGCGCCGGCGCGGATGGCCTGCATGACGGTGTTGATGCGGCCGTCGGTGGGGCGGACCGAGTCGCGCAGCAGCTCGTCCTTGTCGCCGGGCTCGCCGACGAAGGTGAACTGGCTGCCCTTCTTCTCCAGCGAGCGCAGCGCCTTCTGGAAGGCCTCGGTGAAGTTGCGGCCGATGGCCATGGCCTCGCCGACCGACTTCATGGTGGTGGTGAGGGTGGCGTCCGCGCTCGGGAACTTCTCGAAGGCGAAGCGCGGGGCCTTCACGACCACGTAGTCGAGCGTCGGCTCGAAGGAGGCCGGGGTCTCCTGCGTGATGTCGTTCGGGATCTCGTCCAGCGTGTAGCCGACGGCGAGCTTGGCGGCGATCTTGGCGATCGGGAAGCCGGTCGCCTTGGAGGCCAGCGCCGAGGAGCGGGACACGCGCGGGTTCATCTCGATGACGATGACCCGGCCGTCCTCGGGGTTGACCGCGAACTGGATGTTGCAGCCGCCGGTGTCGACGCCGACCTCGCGGATGACGGCGATGCCGATGTCGCGCAGGGTCTGGTACTCGCGGTCGGTCAGCGTCATGGCGGGCGCGACGGTGATCGAGTCGCCGGTGTGCACGCCCATGGGGTCGAAGTTCTCGATGGAGCAGACGACCACGACGTTGTCGTGCTTGTCGCGCATCAGCTCCAGCTCGTACTCCTTCCAGCCGAGGATGGACTCCTCCAGGAGCACCTCGGTGGTCGGGGAGAGCGTGAGGCCCTGGCCGGCGATGCGGCGCAGCTCCTCCTCGTCGTGGGCGAAGCCGGAGCCGGCGCCGCCCATGGTGAAGGAGGGGCGGACGACGACGGGGTAGCCGCCGAGCGTGTCGACGCCGGCGAGGACGTCGTCCATGGAGTGGCAGATGACCGAGCGGGCGGACTCGCCGTGGCCGATCTTCCGGCGTACGGCCTCGACGACCTCCTTGAAGAGGTCGCGGTCCTCGCCCTTGTTGATGGCCTCGACGTTGGCGCCGATCAGCTCGACGCCGTACTTGTCGAGGGTGCCCGCCTCGTGCAGCGAGATGGCCGTGTTGAGGGCCGTCTGGCCGCCCAGGGTGGGCAGCAGCGCGTCGGGGCGCTCCTTGGCGATGATCTTCTCGACGAACTCGGGGGTGATCGGCTCGACGTAGGTGGCGTCGGCGATCTCCGGGTCGGTCATGATCGTCGCCGGGTTGGAGTTCACCAGGACGACCCTGAGGCCCTCGGCGCGCAGGATGCGGCACGCCTGGGTGCCGGAGTAGTCGAACTCGGCGGCCTGGCCGATGACGATCGGGCCGGAGCCGATGACCAGGACGGACTGGATATCGGTGCGCTTAGGCACGCTGGCCCTCCATCAGGGATACGAAGCGGTCGAACAGGTAGGCGGCGTCGTGGGGGCCGGCTGCCGCTTCGGGGTGGTACTGGACGCTGAAGGCGGGGCGGTCGAGGAGCTGGAGCCCCTCCACCACGTTGTCGTTCAGGCAGACGTGCGACACCTCGGCGCGGCCGAACGGGGTCTCGGAGACCTGGTCGAGCGGGGCGTCGACGGCGAAGCCGTGGTTGTGCGCGGTGACCTCGACCTTGCCGGTCGTGCGGTCCTGCACCGGCTGGTTGATGCCGCGGTGGCCGTACTTCAGCTTGAAGGTGCCGAAGCCGAGCGCGCGGCCGAGGATCTGGTTGCCGAAGCAGATGCCGAACAGCGGCGTGCCGCGCTCCAGGACGCCCTGCATCACGGAGACGGGGTGGTCGGCGGTGGCCGGGTCGCCCGGGCCGTTGGAGAAGAACACGCCGTCCGGGTTCACGGCGTAGACGTCCTCGACGGTCGCGGTGGCCGGGAGCACGTGCACCTCGATGCCGCGCTCGGCCATGCGGTGCGGGGTCATGCCCTTGATGCCGAGGTCGACGGCGGCGACGGTGAACTTCTTCTCGCCGATGGCGGGGACGACGTACGGCTCGGTGGTGGCGACCTCGGCGGAGAGGTTCGCGCCCTTCATCTGCGGGGCTTCCTGGACGCGGGCCAGCAGTGCGGCGTCGTCCCGGACGGCGTCGCCGCTGAAGATCCCGACGCGCATGGCGCCGCGCTCGCGCAGGTGGCGGGTGAGGGCGCGGGTGTCGATGCCGCTGATGCCGACGACGCCCTGGGCGTCGAGCTCCTGGTCCAGCGTGCGCCGGGAGCGCCAGTTGGACGGCACGCGCGCGGGGTCGCGCACGACGTAGCCGGAGACCCAGATCTTCCTGGACTCCATGTCCTCGTCGTTCACGCCCGTGTTCCCGACGTGCGGGGCGGTCATCACCACGACCTGGCGGTGGTAGGAGGGGTCGGTGAGGGTCTCCTGGTAGCCGGTCATGCCGGTGGAGAACACCGCTTCGCCGAAGGTCTCCCCCACGGCCCCGTAGGCACGGCCGCGGAAGATCCGGCCGTCCTCCAGGACGAGTACGGCGGGAGTCCTGGCAGCTCCCCTGGTGGAGGTGGTCATCGTTCGACGCCTTCCCTGGTGTTCGTTTCGATCATGGAGTTGATGGCCTCGACCCACTCGCTGTGCTCGGCCGCGTGGTCGGAGCGGAACCCGGAGTCGATCAGCCGGTCGCCGTGCTCCCAGGTGACGATCAGCAGGCCGCCCTCGGTGAGGACCTTGCCGGCGATGCCCTTGTCGAGCCGGGCCTCACGCAGCTGTGCGACCGGGACGAAGAAGTCGCTCGCCCCGGGCCGTACGACGTCGAGGCCGGCGTCCGTGAGGGTGAGCTCGGCCCGGCTGCGGGTGCCCAGGCCCCGGGCGACGATGCGGTCGAGCCACTGACCGGCGGTGGTGGAGCCGTGGTAGCGGCCGCTCAGGCTCAGCTTCTCGGGGCCCGGGTCGGCCGGGGTGGTGGGCAGCTCGGGCAGGTCGCCCTGGAGGGTGCCGCGCCACTTCCAGCCCTCGCGCATCAGCCAGTAGACGAGCGCGACGAACAGGCCGAGGCCGACGACCCAGCCGATGCGGGCGGCCCAGTCGGTCACTTGCGCCGATTCCTTCTCGGCGGCCAGCAGGAGTACAGGTGTCACGTGAGCTTCCCGTCGACGAGCGTGGCCTTGCCCCGCAGCCACGTGTGCGTCACACGGCCCGGCAGCTCACGCCCCTCGTAGGGGGTGTTGCGGCTGCGCGAGGCGAAGCCCGCGGGTTCCACGAGCCCACGGTATGCCGTGTCGACCAGGGTGAGGTTGGCGGGCTCACCTGCCGAGACGGGACGTCCGTGGCCCGTGGCCTGACCGATCTGGGCGGGCTTGACGGACATCCGGTCGGCGACGCCGGCCCAGTCCAGCAGGCCCGTGTCGACCATGGTCTCCTGCACGACCGACAGGGCCGTCTCCAGGCCGACCATGCCCATGGCGGCCGCGGCCCACTCGCAGTCCTTGTCCTCGTGCGGGTGCGGGGCGTGGTCGGTGGCGACGATGTCGATCGTGCCGTCGGCGAGGGCCTCGCGCAGGGCCATGACGTCGCGCTCGGTGCGCAGCGGCGGGTTGACCTTGTAGACGGGGTTGTAGGTGCGCACCAGCTCGTCCGTGAGGAGGAGGTGGTGCGGGGTGACCTCGGCGGTGACGGCGATGCCGCGGGACTTGGCCCAGCGGACGATCTCGACGGAGCCGGCGGTCGACAGGTGGCAGATGTGGACGCGGGAGCCGACGTGGTCGGCGAGCAGGACATCCCGGGCGATGATCGATTCTTCGGCCACCGCGGGCCAGCCCCCGAGGCCCAGCTCGGCGGAGACGATGCCCTCGTTCATCTCGGCGCCCTCGGTGAGCCGCGGCTCCTGCGCGTGCTGCGCGACGACACCGCCGAAGGCCTTCACGTACTCCAGGGCCCGGCGCATGATCACGGCGTCGTGGACGCACTTGCCGTCGTCGGAGAAGACGGTGACGCCGGCGGCGGACTCGTGCATGGCGCCGAGCTCGGCGAGCTTCCTGCCCTCCAGGCCGACGGTGACGGCACCGATGGGCTGGACGTCGCAGTAGCCGTGCTCCTTGCCGAGCCGCCAGACCTGCTCGACGACACCGGCGGTGTCGGCGACCGGGAAGGTGTTGGCCATGGCGAACACGGTGGTGTAGCCGCCGGAGGCCGCGGCCCGGGTGCCGGTGAGGACGGTCTCGGAGTCCTCGCGGCCGGGCTCGCGCAGATGGGTGTGCAGGTCGACCAGGCCCGGCAGCAGCACCTTGCCCTCGGCCTCGACGACCTCCGCGCCTTCGGCCGACAGGCCGCTGCCCACCTCCGCGATCGTCCCGCCGTCGATCAGCACGTCCTGCGGCTCGCCGCCGAGCACCTTGGCACCACGGATCAGGATCTTGCTCATCTGTCTTACTTCTCCTCGGTGCGGGGGTGGGTGACGGCGGGTTCGTTCCCACCGAGCAGCAGGTACAGGACGGCCATCCGGATGGACACTCCGTTCGCGACCTGCTCGACGACGGTGCAGCGGTCTGAGTCGGCGACCTCGGCGGTGATCTCCATGCCGCGGACCATCGGGCCGGGGTGCATCACGATGGCGTGCTCGGGCATCCGCGCCATGCGGTCGCCGTCGAGGCCGTAGCGCCGGGAGTACTCGCGCTCGGTCGGGAAGAAGGCGGCGTTCATGCGCTCGCGCTGGACGCGCAGCATCATCACCGCGTCGGACTTGGTCAGCGTGCTGTCGAGGTCGTAGGAGACCTCGCAGGGCCAGGTCTCGATGCCGACCGGCAGCAGGGTGGGCGGGGCGACGAGGGTGACCTCGGCGCCCAGGGTGTGCAGCAGGTCGACGTTGGAGCGGGCGACCCGG
Source organism: Streptomyces massasporeus (assembly GCF_014648995.1). Lineage (GTDB taxonomy): Bacteria > Actinomycetota > Actinomycetes > Streptomycetales > Streptomycetaceae > Streptomyces > Streptomyces massasporeus. The sequence goes on from NZ_BMSE01000003.1 coordinate 126,102, forward strand.
CTGTGCAGGACGTCGCCGACGAGCGTGATGCGCTTGCCCTCGAGGTCCTGGCCGAGTCCGGCGTCCGGCCCGATCAGGCGGCGGCGCATGGTGAAGGCGTCCAGCAGGGCCTGGGTGGGGTGCTGGTGGGTGCCGTCGCCGGCGTTGACGACGACCGCGTCGATCCAGCCGGAGTTGGCGAGTCGGTACGGGGCTCCGGAGGCGCCGTGCCGGATGACCACGGCGTCGACGCCCATGGCCTCCAGGGTCTGGGCGGTGTCCTTCAGGGACTCGCCCTTGGAGACGCTGGAGCCCTTGGCGGTGAAGTTGATGACGTCCGCGGACAGCCGCTTCTCGGCTGCCTCGAAGGAGATCCGGGTCCGGGTGGAGTCCTCGAAGAAGAGGTTGACGATCGTGCGGCCGCGCAGGGTCGGCAGCTTCTTGATCGGCCGGTCGGCGACCCGGGCCATCTCCTCGGCGGTGTCGAGGATCAGGACGGCGTCGTCGCGGGTGAGGTCGGCGGCCGAGATGAGATGACGCTGCATCTGTCAGGCTCCGTAAGGCAGTTCATTCGGGAGAATTGGGGCAGACGGGCGCGCGAGGGCGCAACTAGCGGGCGTACGACGGCGGCGTACGCCTGGAGCGCTACTGAGAGGTCGGCTTGGCACCGAGCAGCACGGTGTCGCGACCGTCCTCCTCGGCGAGCTGGACCTTGACCGTCTCCCGCAACGACGTGGGGAGGTTCTTGCCGACGTAGTCGGCGCGGATGGGCAGTTCGCGGTGTCCGCGGTCGACGAGGACGGCGAGCTGCACCGCGCGCGGGCGCCCGATGTCGTTCAGGGCGTCGAGGGCGGCGCGGATGGTGCGGCCGGAGAAGAGCACGTCGTCGACGAGGACGACGAGCTTGCCGTCGAGGCCGTCACCGGGGATCTCGGTGCGGGCCAGCGCACGCGGCGGGTGCATGCGCAGGTCGTCGCGGTACATGGTGATGTCGAGCGAGCCGCACGGAACCTTGCGCTCGGTGATCTGCTCGAGCTTGTCCGCGATCCGCCGGGCGAGGAAGACCCCCCGGGTCGGAATGCCGAGGAGCACCACGTCGTCGGCGCCCTTGGCGCGCTCGACGATCTCGTGGGCGATGCGGGTCAGTACCCGCGCGATGTCGGGCCCTTCGAGAACGGGCCGGGCATCGGAGTGCGTGTCGTGCGAGTCCATACGAAACGGACCTCCTTCTCCGCCTCACGGGACGGACCTTAAAGGACGTCGGGATTGCGCCATACACGGTAGCAGGTCCCCGCGATCGCCCGTATGGCCCCGTTGGATCACCCACTCGGCCTAACGGAACGCCGATACCACGGAAGAGTCGGTGCGGACCATTCGGCTTGACGCGGCAGAGTAACGCTGCGTAACCTCACAGTGAGTTACCAGCCGCGCGGCCTGGCACCCACGCCAGACGCGTCGACACAGTGCCGGGGAGCTATATGTCCAGCGAATACGCCAAACAGCTCGGGGCCAAGCTCCGGGCGATCCGCACCCAGCAGGGCCTTTCCCTCCACGGTGTCGAGGAGAAGTCCCAGGGCCGCTGGAAGGCGGTCGTGGTCGGTTCGTACGAGCGCGGCGACCGTGCCGTGACCGTACAGCGCCTTGCCGAGCTGGCGGACTTCTACGGCGTTCCGGTGCAGGAGCTGCTTCCGGGCACGACCCCGGGCGGCGCCGCCGAGCCGCCGCCGAAGCTGGTCCTGGACCTGGAGCGGCTGGCCACGGTGCCGGCCGAGAAGGCGGGCCCTCTTCAGCGCTACGCGGCCACGATCCAGTCGCAGCGCGGTGACTACAACGGCAAGGTGCTGTCGATCCGCCAGGACGACCTGCGCACACTCGCCGTCATTTACGACCAGTCGCCTTCGGTCCTCACGGAGCAGCTGATCAGCTGGGGTGTCCTGGACGCGGACGCGCGCCGCGCGGTGGCCTCCCACGAGGACGCCTGACCCGCTCGGCGGGTCCAGCAGAAACGTGCCGCCGGGGTGGCCGGAACCGTATGGTTCTCGGCCACCCCGGCGGCGTTGTGCGGCTCTGACGTCCTCGCGCCGCACGAGGACGTACGGGACGCCGGAGGGCCCGCAGCGGTGACGCTGCGGGCCCTCCGGCATGTGGTCCGTCTCAGACCTCGTCGCGGCGGAGCGAGGGCTTGAGCTCCTTGAACCGGCCGAGCAGGCCGTTCACGAACGAGGGCGACTCGTCCGTGGAGAACTCCTTCGCCAGCTGCACCATCTCGTCGAGGACGACGGCGTCCGGCGTCGCGTCGACCCAGATCAGCTCGTAGGCGCCGAGCCGCAGGATGTTGCGGTCGACGACGGGCATCCGGTCGAGGGTCCAGCCGACGGCGTACTGCGCGATCAGCTCGTCGATGCGCTTCGCGTGCTCCGCGTAGCCCTCGACCAGCTCCATCGTGTACTCGCTGACCGGCGGCTGCCGGGTGTCCGCCCGGGACAGCCGGACCCAGTCCGCGAGGACGGTCAGCACATCAGCGCCGCGCTGGTCCCCCTCGAAGAGGATCTGGAAGGCGCGCTTACGGGCCGTGTTGCGGGCAGCCACGGTTAGCTGTTCACCCGGCCGAGGTAGTCGCTGGTGCGGGTGTCGACCTTGATCTTCTCACCGGTGGTGATGAAGAGCGGCACGTTGATCTGGTGGCCGGTCTCCAGGATGGCGGGCTTGGTGCCCCCGGTGGAGCGGTCGCCCTGGACGCCCGGCTCGGTCTCCTGGATGACGAGCTCGACGGCGGCCGGCAGCTCGACGAAGAGCACCTCGCCCTCGTGCTGCGCGACGGTGGCGGTGAAGCCCTCGATCAGGAAGTTCGCGGCGTCGCCGACGGCCTTCTTGTCGACGTGCAGCTGGTCGTAGGTCTCCATGTCCATGAAGACGAAGTACTCGCCGTCCATGTAGGAGAACTGCATGTCGCGCTTGTCGACGGTGGCCGTTTCGACCTTGACGCCGGCGTTGAAGGTCTTGTCGACGACCTTGCCGGAGAGCACGTTCTTGAGCTTGGTGCGCACGAAGGCCGGGCCCTTGCCGGGCTTGACGTGCTGGAACTCGACGACGGACCAGAGCTGGCCGCCTTCGAGCTTGAGCACCATGCCGTTCTTGAGGTCGTTCGTGGAAGCCACGGTTGCGGAATCTCCTGGACTGACGTACGACCCCGGGGCACGCACCTGCCTGGCTACAGGGCGAGCAGCTCCTTGGTCGTGATGGTGAGTAGCTCGGGTCCGCCGTCCGCCTCGGGGCGGACGACGAGCGTGTCATCGATCCGGACACCGCCCCGGCCCGGGAGGTGGACCCCCGGTTCGACGGTGACTGGCACGCAAGCGTCCAGTTTACCCATGGCCGCAGGACTCAATTGAGGGTCCTCGTCGATTTCGAGCCCTACGCCGTGTCCGGTCAGGACCGTGAGGCCCTCCGTGTACCCCGCGGAGTCCAGCACCTGACGGGCCGCGCGGTCGACGTCCCGGCAGGCGGCGCCGGGAACCAGGCTCTCACGCCCGGCTCGCTGCGCCGCGAAGACCAGGTCGTACAGCTCGATCTGCCAGTCCGCCGGAGCCGTGCCGATGACGAACGTGCGGCCGATCTCGCAGCGGTAGCCACCGTATGTCGCGCCGAGGCAGACGGAGAGGAAGTCGCCCTCCTCGACCCGGCGGTCGGTGGGCCGGTGGCCGGGACGGCCGGCGTTCGGCCCGGTGCCGACGGACGTCGGGAAGGCCGGCCCGTCCGCACCGTGGTCCACGAGTCGTCTTTCGAGTTCCAGGGCGAGATGGCGCTCGGTGCGGCCCACGAGAATCGACTCCAGCAGTTCGCCGAGGGCCTGGTCGGCGATCTCTGCGCCGATGCGCAGGCAGGAGATCTCCTCCTCGTCCTTGACGACCCTCAGCTGCTCGACGGCGCTGCCGAGGCCGGCCAGGCGCAGCCGGGGGGCGACCGAGCCGAGCGCGCGGTGCCGGGCCACGGTGAGGTGGTGCTCCTCCACGGCGAGGGAGTCGGCACCCTGGCCCGCGGCGAGGCCGGCGGCCGCGACGGCCGGGTCACCACCGCCGGCTCCGGGCAGGGTATGGACGCGCAGGGCCTCGTCGGGGCGCTCCTGCGTGGGGCGGTCGGCAGCCGCTCCGGCACTGACCAGGAGATCGTGCTCCTCGGTCCTGCCCAGCAGCAGAACGGCGCCCTGCGGGGCGGCGCCCGCGAGATAGCGCACGTTGGCGGGGCGGGAGACCAGCGCCGCCGCGCTGCCGCCCGCGTTGCAGTATTCCCTCAGACGCGTCCGGCGGGCCGCGTACACCTCTGACATGACCCGAGCGTATGAGCTTCGCCGGTTCGGCGCCGGTTGAGGGCGTCTGAGTGGGCGGTGCCCGGTGCAGCGTGCCGTTCGGGAGACGGGGTGCCGCGCGGGGTCGTATGCCGTCCGCAGCTGCAGGGGGGCTTGTCGCGCATTTCCCGCGCCCCTAACGGGGCGCTCACCTTGGGGCGCTTGCCTGAGGGGCGCTCACCACTGGGGTGGGCTGGCGATCGACCTGGCCAGGACCTCGTCCAGGACCCTCGCCGTCTCCGGGACGTCCAGCTGGGAGTTGTCGATGATCGGCAGCCCCGAGCCGTACCATCCGGCCATGCGGCCGTGGATGCGGGCGACCTCCTCGTCGGACAGCCGTCGGTTGCCCGAGCGCTCCGCGTTGCGTTCCAGGACGATCTCCAGGCCCGGCAGGAGCACGACCGGCAGCAGGCCCGGCCCCACGTGGCGCTTCCAGCCGCCGAGGCCGACGACCGGGCGGTCGGGGAAGACCGCGTCGTCGAGGATGCACGAGATGCCGTTCGCCAGGAAGTTCCGGGCGGCGAAGCCACAGGTGCGACGGGCCAGGCGGTACTGCGCCTCGGAGTTGTCGTTCCACCCGGACTGGGGGTCGGCGAAGCCGGAGCGGACCCACTCGCGCACGTCGTCGAGGCTGATGTGGGCCGTCGGGACCCGGCGGTGGTCCGCCCAGTACTTGGCGACGCTGGTCTTGCCCGCACCCGCGGGTCCGATGAGCAGGACCGCGAGCGTCGTGCCGGCGGGGTCGGGAACGGTCGCGGCGGGCGGGGCCATCGGCATGGCGACCGGGCCGCCGGGCGGCAGCGGCACGTGCCCGGTGGTCTCCGGCGTCGGCGGGGCGCAAGCCGCGGCCGGTCCCGGTCCGGGCGGGGGCGCCGGATATCCCGGCGCCGGGGGCGGCGGGGGCACGGGCACGGAGCCCTGGTGCGCACCCGCGTGCTGCGGGCCCGGGTGATGTGCGGCCGGCGACCAGCCCGTGGCCGGTCCGTGCCCCGGCTGATGGGGCGGCGGCAGCGGAGAACCCACTGCGTGCTGCATCCGGTGCCACTCCGTCTCGTACAGGCGATGGGCGCTGACAGCGGGGGCGGAACCCGCTTCCCCCACAGCCTAAAGGGCGTAGGGGGGACCCCCATCCGAACGGTACCGCCCCCGGTCGTCGATGTGTGAACGGCCGGGGGCGGCCCGAAGTGCCCAGCCCCGTAAGGCGTTTTCGGGCGGAAGGCGCGCCGGAGGACTTACTGGCCCACTTCGCCGTACGCGGCGAGCAGCACGGCCGGGTCGGGTCCCTCCAGGACGGTGGGCTTGGCCAGACCGTCGAGGACGATGAAGCGCAGGAGGTTGCCGCGCGACTTCTTGTCGACCTTCATGGTCTCCAGCAGCTTGGGCCACTGGTCGTACCGGTAGTGCAGGGGCAGCCCGACCGCTTCGAGGATCGTGCGGTGGCGGTCGGCCGTCGCGTCGTCCAGCCGGCCCGCCAGGCGCCCCAGTTCGGCGGCGAAGTGCATACCGACCGAGACCGCCGCGCCGTGGCGCCACTTGTAGCGCTCGTTCTTCTCGATGGCGTGACCCAGCGTGTGGCCGTAGTTGAGGATCTCGCGCAGTCCCGACTCCTTGAGGTCGGACGACACGACGTCGGCCTTGACCCGGATGGAGCGCTCGATGAGCTCGGCCGTGTGCGGGCCGGCCGGGGTGCGGGCGCCCTGTACGTCGGACTCGATGAGGTCCAGGATCACCGGGTCGGCGATGAAGCCGGCCTTGATGACCTCCGCGAGCCCGGAGACGTAGTCGTTGACCGGCAGGGAGTCCAGTGCGGCCAGGTCGCAGAGCACACCGGCGGGCGGGTGGAAGGCGCCGACGAGGTTCTTGCCCTCGGCGGTGTTGATGCCGGTCTTGCCGCCGACGGCCGCGTCCACCATGGCGAGCACGGTGGTGGGGATGGCGATCCAGCGCACCCCGCGCAGCCAGGTGGCCGCGACGAACCCGGCCAGGTCGGTGGTCGCACCGCCACCGACACCGACGATGACGTCGCTGCGCGTGAATCCGGACTGGCCGAGCGCCTTCCAGCAGTAGGCGGCGACCTCGGCGGTCTTGGCCTCCTCCGCGTTGGGCACCTGGACGGCGACCACTTCGTAGCCCTGCTCGGCCAGGTCGGCGCGCAGCGCGTCGCCGGTCTCGGCCAGCGCCTCGGGGTGGACGATCGCGACCCGCTGGGCCTTCTCGCCGATCAGCCCGCCGAGTTCACCCAGCAGCTGCCGGCCCACCAGGACCTCGTACGGGTCGGTCCCCGCGGTGCCGCCGACCTGGATCCGCGTGACTGCCTCGCTCATGCTTCCTTCAACTCCAGTGCGTCCAGGGCGGCTTCGGTGACCTCTTCGGGGGTCCGGCCGTCGGTGGCGACCACGGCCGTGGCGACCTCCTCGTACAGGTGGCGGCGGGCCTCCATGAGCTCGCGCCACTGCTTGCGCGGGTTGACCGCGAGCAGCGGGCGGGCCGTGTTGAGGCCGGTGCGCTTGACCGCTTCCTCGACGTCCATCGACAGGTACGCCACGCGCTGCCCGGCGAGCAGTGCGCGCGTGTCGCTGTCGAGGATCGCTCCGCCGCCCAGGGCAAGGATGCCGTCGTGCTCACCGAGCGCCCGCCGCACAGCCGCCTTCTCGATCGCCCGGAAGGCCGACTCGCCCTCGTCGACGAAGATCTCGGCGATGGTCCGGCCCTGCTCGGCGACGATGTCGTCGTCGGTGTCCCGGTAGGAGACCCCGAGCCGCTCGGCCAGGAGCTGTCCGACGGTGGACTTGCCCACACCCATCGGACCCACCAGGACGACCAGCGGGCCGCTCATCGGATGGCGAGGTTGTCGAGGTACGACGTCACGTTGCGGCGCGTCTCGGCCACCGAGTCGCCGCCGAACTTCTCCGCCACCGCATCCGCGAGCACCAGGGCCACCATGGCCTCGGCGACGATGCCGGCGGCCGGGACCGCGGACACGTCGGAGCGCTGGTGGTGGGCCTGCGCGGCCTCGCCGGTGGTGACGTCCACGGTCTGCAGGGCGCGCGGGACAGTGGCGATCGGCTTCATCGCGGCGCGGACGCGCAGCAGCTCACCGGTGGTCAGACCGCCCTCGGTGCCACCGGAGCGGCCCGTGGTGCGCCGGATGCCGTCGTCGGTCTTCACGATCTCGTCGTGCGCCTTGGAGCCGGGCACTCGCGCCAGTTCGAAGCCGTCGCCGATCTCGACGCCCTTGATCGCCTGGATACCCATGAGGGCACCGGCGAGGCGGGCGTCCAGCTTGCGGTCCCAGTGCACGTGCGAACCCAGGCCCACCGGCACACCGTACGCCAGGATCTCGACCACGCCGCCGAGGGTGTCGCCGTCCTTGTGGGCCTGGTCGATCTCGGCGACCATCGCATTCGACGCGTCCGCGTCCAGGCAGCGCACCGGGTCCGCGTCCAGCTTCTCGACGTCGGCCGGGGTCGGGTAGACACCTCGCGGGGCCTTCGCGGCGGCCAGTTCCACGACGTGGCTGACGATTTCGACGCCGGTCGTCTCCTTCAGGTACGACCGGGCCACCGCGCCCAGGGCGACCCGAGCGGCCGTCTCACGCGCCGAAGCACGCTCCAGGATCGGCCGGGCCTCGTCGAACCCGTACTTCTGCATGCCCGCCAGGTCGGCGTGGCCGGGCCGGGGCCGGGTCAGCGGGGCGTTGCGGGCGAGACCGTCGAGGATCTCCGGGTCGACCGGGTCGGCGGCCATGACCTGTTCCCACTTCGGCCACTCGGTGTTGCCCACCATGATCGCGACCGGGGAGCCGAGGGTCAGGCCGTGCCGGACGCCGCCGAGGAAGGTGACCTCGTCGCGCTCGAACTTCATCCGGGCACCGCGCCCATAGCCCAGGCGCCGCCTCGCGAGATGGTCCGCCACCATGTCCGTGGTGATCGGCACGCCGGCGGGAAGACCCTCCAGCGTCGCGACGAGTGCGGGACCGTGGGACTCCCCCGCGGTCAGCCAGCGCAACCTGCTCAACGGTGCTCCTCAGTGCTCGCGCTCTGGTACTGCCCTGCGTACGCGCCTCGTCGCGTACGGCGACGGCGCGACCGGGTGCGCGGCCCGGCCCGCCATCTCCGATCCTCCCACGCCGGGGCGGTTTGCCCGGCGGCCGGTCCATCAAGCGGACGCGTTCGCGGACGGGCCGTCGCCCTGAGGCTGCTGTGGCGCGTACGCGCCGAGGAAGTCGGCACCGCTCGGCTGCTGCGCGGGCTCGGCCTGCCGCTGCGGGGCGTACGCCCCCAGGTGGTCGGCGCCGCTGCCCTGCTGTCCGTGCGGCTGCGTCTGCTGCGGCGCGTACTGGCCGAGGTAGTCCGCGCCGCGCCCCTGCCCGTACTGGGCTGCGGCGTGGACCGGCTGCCCGTTGCGCACCGCACGCCGGTGGGCGATCTTGCGCTTGATCTTGACGACCCAGGACGCCACGACGGCGAGCACGATCAGGGCGAGCACCGTGATCTGCACCCAGTCGGGCAGGAATCCCAGCAGGGACTCGAATATCTGGGATTTGACAGACGCTTGAGGCAGGCCTGCGGACATGACGGACGTTCCCCTCCCCTGTTCCGCCCCCTGCGGAACCGAGAGCGGATCTTATCGGGCCGCGAGAGCCCGCTCGCCCGCTTTTCGCATGGCGTCCAGGGGGGCCGGTGCCAGCCCCGTCATCTGCTCGACCTGGAGCACGGCCTGGTGCACCAGCAGGTCGAGGCCGCTGACGACGGCACCGCCGTACGCCGACCAGCGGGCGGCGAGGTCGGTCGGCCAGGGGTCGTACAGGACGTCGAAGAGGGCCGCCGGGCGCTCCGGCACGGACCGGGCGAGGGCGTCGGTGACACCGGCCGGCGTCGTGCTGATCACCAGGGGGGCGCGCAGGGCCTGCTCGGCGTCGGCCCAGTCGGCGATCCTGACGGCGATGTCGAGCCGCTCGGCCCACTGGCGCATCTCGGTGGCCCGGGCCTCGCTGCGCACGTACACGGCGATCTCGCCCGGGCAGATCCGGGACAGCGCGGCCAGCGCGGAGGAGGCGGTGGCACCGGCGCCGAGGACGGCGGCGGCGTCGACCTTGTCGATGCCGTGCTCACGCAGCGCGGCCACCATGCCGGGGATGTCGGTGTTGTCGCCGATCCTGCGGCCGTCCTCGGTGCGGACGACGGTGTTGACGGCGTCGACCGAGGCGGCGGTCTCGCTGATCTCGTCGAGCAGCGGGATCACGGCCCGCTTCAGCGGCATGGTCAGCGAGAGCCCGGCCCACTCGGGGCCGAGCGTCTCGAAGAACGCGGGCAGGCCGCCCTCGTCGACCTCGAACCTGTCGTACGTCCAGCCGGCCAGGCCCAACTCCTGGTAGGCGGTGCGGTGCAGGACCGGGGAGAGCGAGTGGGCGATCGGGGAGCCGAGTACGGCGGCCCGGCGTGGTGCGGCCATCAGGGTTTCCTCAGTTGTTCCGCGAGGCGTTGAACTGGTCGACCAGCTTCTGGTGTTCGGCGTTCGTCTTCGTGAACTTGCTGGTCTTGCCGTCGAGCGAAATGAAGTAGTACCAGCCGTCGTCCGTCGGCTTGAGAGCGCCCTTGATCGCGTCCTCGCCCGGGTTGTCGATCGGACCGGGCGGCAGCCCCTTGTGGAAGTACGTGTTGTACGGGTTGTCGTAGTTCCGCAGTTCGCTCAGGCTCAGGTCGATCTTGCTCTGGTTCTTGATGTAGTTGTAGGTGGAGTCGAACTCCAGCATGCCGTTGGTCTGCGGGTTGCCGGGCTTCATCCGGTTGTAGACGACCTCGGCCATCTTGCGGAAGTCGCTGTGGCTCGTGCCCTCGGCCTGGACCAGGCTGGCGATGGTGACCAGTTGCCACGGGTCCTCGAGTCCGAGGCTCGCGGCCTTCTTCTCGACGCCGAGCTTCTCGTACGTCGCGGTGGCCCGCTTGACCATCTGCTTCAGGACGGCCTCGGGCTTCTGGCCCTCGCTGACGCCGTAGCTGGAGGGGTAGAGGAAGCCCTCCAACGGGTCCTTGACGTCGGCGTGGTTCTGCGCCCAGGCGGGCAGACCGAGTTGCTTGTAGTCCTTCTTGGCCACGGCGGCGGTGGTGCCTGCCTTGACCTTGAGGCGCTTGTCGATGAGCCGGTAGATGTCGGCGTTGCGACGGCCCTCGGCGATGATCAGGTTGTCGCGGCTCTTCGGACTGAGCATCAGTTCGACCGCACTCGCGGCCGACATTTGCTTCTGCAGCGTGTAGACGCCGTCCTGGATGCCCTTGCCGTTGGGGTTGTCCTCCTGGGCGGCGACGAACGCGTCGACGCTCTTGACGACCCCCGCGCTCTTCAGCACCTGGCCGATCTTGTAGCCGAGCGCTCCCTCGGGGATCTCGACGGACACCTGCTGTCCGTTGCCGTCGCCCGCGAAGTCCGGGGCGTCGCCGAAACGATCCTGGTAGAACTGGTAGCCGAAGTAGCCGGCACCGGCCAGACCGCCGCCGAGGATCACGACGACCAGCAGGCAGGCCATGCCGTTGCGGCGCTTCTTCGGTTTGCCGCCGCCGCGCCCCCGCTTGTCCTCGCGCCCGCGGCGCTCCCCCGGCTCGTCGCCGTCGTCATCGTCGTCGCTCGCGAAGAAGGCGTGCTCGCCCTGATCGGGGCCGGGATCCCAGTCGGTCACCGGTTCCTGGGCGGGCTCCTGAGCGGGCGCGACCCCTCGCCGGCCGGGCGGCTCCGGGGGCGGATACGCATCGGGGGTGCCGTAGTAGTCCTGCTGTCCCCCGCCGTACGCACCGGCCTGCTGCCCATAGGGGTCCGCCGGGTCACCGGGGTAGGAGACCTGCTGGTGCGGGTCGTTGACCCAGCCGCCGGTGTCGTACTGCTGCTGGTGGTAGCCCTGGCCCTGCTGGTGTCCGGGGTCCTGCTGGCCGGGGTACTGCTGGTGGCCGTGGGCCTGTGCCGCGTAGTGCTGGTCGTACGGGTACTGCTGCTGCGCCTGACCGTATCCGGCCTGGTCACCGGTGCCCCAGTCGCCGTACTGCGGCTGCTGCGGCTGCTGCGGATAGTGCTGCGGCTGGCCGCCGTAGGGGGGCTGCTGACCCTGATGGGCCTGCTGCCCGTCCCATCCGCCGTCCCCGTACAACGGGTCCTCCGGATGCCACGGTTCGGAGCCTTGGCCCCGGCCATACTCAGTCATCGATCCCCTAGAGCCGCGAGGCGGCGGTCGCGCGGCTTCCGGCCCGGCTCCCGTCCCGCCTCTTGCTGTGCGGTGGCTGTTCGAACGCCGCCGCATCGCGCGGAACGTTACCGTATCGCGATCAGATGACCACTTCGACGCCTTCGCCGGGTGCTTTACCTGACACCCGTTCGGATTCGAGGGCTTGTTGCAGGATGACCACGGCTGCCGCCTGGTCGATGACGGCCCGGCCCTTCTTGGATTTCACGCCCGAGGCGCGCAGTCCCTGGCTGGCCGTCACCGTCGTCATGCGTTCGTCGACGAGTCTCACCGGAACCGGTGAGATCATGCGGGCCAGTTCCTGGGTGAAGCCCCGGACCTTGACCGCGGCCGGGCCCTCCCCGCCCTTGAGCGAACGCGGGAGACCGACCACGACCTCCAGCGGCTCGTACTCCTCGACGAGTTGCTTCAACCGTCTTTGAGCTGCGGGGATGTCACGCCCCGGGACCGTCTCCACCGGGGTGGCGAGGATCCCGTCGGGGTCGCACGAGGCGACCCCGATGCGGGCGTCCCCGACGTCGATCGCGAGTCGACGTCCTCTGCGCATGCTGTCCGACCCGTCTCTTACTTGGCCGTCTCGGTGACCAGGCGCTCCACGGCGTCCACGGCGTCACCGATGGCGGTCGGGTTCTGGCCGCCGCCCTGGGCGACGTCCGGCTTGCCGCCACCGCCGCCGCCGAGGGTCTTGGCGGCCGTACGGACCAGTTCGCCGGCCTTCAGGCCGCGCTCGCGGGCGGCCTCGTTGGTGGCGATGACCGTGAGCGGCTTGCCGTTCGCCACCGTGAACAGGGCGACGACGGCGGCCCGCCCGCCCTGGATGCGTCCGCGCACGTCGAGGACCAGCTTGCGCAGGTCGTCGGCGGTCGTGCCGTCCGGGACCTGAACGGTCACGACAGCAACGCCACGGATGTCCTTGGCCGACTCGGCGAGACCGGCGGCGGCCTGGAGGACCTTCTCGGCGCGAAACTTCTCGATCTCCTTCTCGGCGTCCTTCAGCTTGCCGAGCATGGCGGAGACCTTCTCCGGGAGCTCCTCCGGGCGACCCTTGATCAGCTCCTGGAGCTGGGCGACGACCGTGTGCTCCCGGGCGAGGAAGTTGTAGGCGTCCACGCCGACGAGGGCCTCGATCCGGCGCACACCGGAGCCGATGGAGGATTCGCCGAGCAGCTTGACCAGACCGAGCTGGGCGGTGTTGTGCACGTGGGTGCCGCCGCACAGCTCCTTGGAGAAGTCGCCGATGGTGACCACACGGACGCGCTCGCCGTACTTCTCGCCGAACTCGGCGATGGCGCCCTGCTTCTTGGCCTCGTCGATGCCCATGACGTCGGCGCGGACGTCGAGGTCGCGGGCGAGCACCTCGTTGATCCTCTGCTCGACGTCGGTCATCACGGCCGTCGGGACGGCGGACGGGGAGCCGAAGTCGAAGCGGAAGCGGCCGGGCTGGTTCTCGGAACCGGCCTGGGCGGCCGTCGGGCCGAGGGCGTCGCGCAGGGCCTGGTGGGTCAGGTGCGTGGCCGAGTGGGCACGGGCGATGGCCGTGCGGCGACGGGAGTCGATCGAGGCGTGGGCCTTGGCACCGACGGTGACCTCGCCGACCTGGACTACGCCCTTGTGGACGTAGACCCCCGGGACCGGCTTCTGGCAGTCGCGGATCTCGATGACGGCACCGGTGTCGACCTTGATGCGGCCGGTGTCGCCGATCTGGCCACCGCCCTCGGCGTAGAAGGGGGTGCGGTCGAGGACGATCTCGACCTCGTCGCCCTCGGCGGCGGCCGGGGAGGAGGCGCCGTCGACGAGGATGCCGACGATCGTGGACTCGCTCTCGGTGTCGGTGTAGCCGATGAAGTCGGTGGCACCGGCCTGGTCGGCGATCTCACGGTAGGCACCGGCACCGGCGTGCCCGGTCTTCTTGGCCTGGGCGTCGGCCTTGGCGCGCTCCCGCTGCTCCTTCATCAGCCGGCGGAAGCCGTCCTCGTCCACGGAGAGGCCCTGCTCGGCGGCCATCTCCAGGGTGAGGTCGATCGGGAAGCCCCAGGTGTCATGGAGCAGGAAGGCCTTGTCGCCGGCCAGGACGGTGCCGCCGGCGGCCTTGGTGTCGGTGACGGCCGTGTCGAGGATGTTGGTGCCGGCCTTCAGCGTCTTGAGGAAGGCGTTCTCCTCGGCGAGGGCGACCTTCTCGATGCGCTCGCGGTCGGTGATGAGCTCGGGGTACTGCTGGCCCATCATCTCGATCACGGTGTCGATCAGGTCCTTCACGACCGGACCGGTGGCGCCGAGCAGGCGCATGTTGCGGATGGCGCGGCGCATGATGCGGCGCAGCACGTAGCCGCGGCCCTCGTTGCCGGGGGTGACACCGTCGCCGATCAGCATCACCGAGGTGCGCATGTGGTCGGTGACCACGCGCAGCGAGACGTCCGAGTCGTGGGCGTCGCCGTAGCGGACGCCGGTCAGCTCGGTGGCCTTGTTGATGACGGCCATCGAGGTGTCGATCTCGTACATGTTCTGCACGCCCTGCAGAATCATGGCGAGGCGCTCGAGGCCGAGGCCGGTGTCGATGTTCTTGCTGGGCAGTTCGCCGAGGATCTCGAAGTTGTCCTTGCCGATGCCCTCGCCCCGCTCGTACTGCATGAAGACGAGGTTCCAGATCTCCACGTACCGCTCGTCGTTGACGGCGGGACCGCCCTCGACGCCGAAGTCGGGGCCGCGGTCGTAGTTGATCTCGGAACACGGGCCGCAGGGGCCGGGGACGCCCATGGACCAGTAGTTGTCCTTCATGCCGAGGCGCTGGATGCGCTCCTTCGGCACGCCGACGACCTCGTGCCAGATGCGCTCGGCCTCGTCGTCGTCCTTGTAGACGGTGATCCACAGGCGCTCGGGGTCGAGGCCGTAACCGCCCTTGTCCTGGGCGCTGGTGAGCAGCTCCCAGGCGTGCTTGATGGCGCCTTCCTTGAAGTAGTCGCCGAAGGAGAAGTTGCCGCACATCTGGAAGAAGGTGCCGTGCCGGGTGGTCTTGCCGACCTCTTCGATGTCGGGCGTGCGCACGCACTTCTGCACGCTGGTGGCGCGCGCGAAGGGCGGCTTGACCTCACCCAGGAAGTAGGGCTTGAAGGGCACCATGCCGGCCGGGACGAGGAGCAGAGTCGGGTCGTCCGCGATGAGCGACGCCGAAGGGACGACGGTGTGACCGCGCTCCTCGAAGAAGCTCAACCAGCGGCGGCGAATCTCAGCCGACTCCATCAGTGGTCCTCATTCCGGTTGTACGGGTGCGTCTGGTACGTCGAACCCTCGACGTACTTCGGGTTGTTGCGGTTCTCGATGGCGATGTGACGCCGGGGTGCGGGCAGCTCCGGATTCTCGTTGATCCCGAGGGCGTCGCCCAGTTCGGCCTCCCGCACGGCCATGTTGTCGCGGACGTCGAGCGCGAAGCCCACGGCTCGGTCCTTGATGCGGTGACCGGCCTCGATCGCCTTGTTCCCGGCGGTTCTGGCGAGGCTCTCGGGGGTCAGCTGCTTCAGCTTGCGATTGACCTTGGTGGTGGCCCACACACCGGCGGCGACGCCCGTGGTGAACCAGAAGGTGCGGCGGAACATCGCTGGCTCTCAGTCCCTCTTCCCTCGGGCGCTGCGCCGAGTGACCGTACGGCCCACGATCACGGTACGCCTGGACGCCTTGGCGGGCACGTCCTCCTTGCGGCCGCCCAGGGCCCGCCGCACGCCGTAGCCGAAGGCCGCGACCTTGACCAGGGGGCCGCCGAAGGTGGAGGCGACGGTCGTCGACAGCGCCGAGGCGTTCGACGTGACCTCCTGGACGTCGGAGGCGATCGAGTCGACCCGGTCGATCTGGGTCTGCGCGGAGCGCACCGCCGTGGAGGCGTCGGCCAGCAGCGGGACGGCCTGGTCGGTCACGTCCGCCACGAGCTTGGTGGTCGCCTTGAGCGTCTGGGCCACCCTCGCCAGCGCGACGGCGAGGAAGGAGACCAGGATCGCCCAGAAGACGGCCACCAGGATCCCGGCAACCTCTCCACCGGACACTGTGTGCACCCGCTCCCTGAAACGTGCCTGAACATCGAAAAAGTCGTGCGACGAGCCTATCGCGACCGCGACGGCACTCCGTACCGGATTTGGCTCCGGCGGGCGGGCGCGGCGCCGGGGAGCGGGCTGTCGAGGCGTCCGGTGCGGGGGCCGGTCGCCTCAGTCGACGGCGCGGGCGGCCGCGAGCTGGTCCCGCTTCTGCTCGCGCACGGCGGCCAGGGCCTTCGCGTTCCGCGCGATCAGCGTCTTCTGGTAGGCGACCTCGGCGCGGTACCAGATGCCGGTGACGTCGGTGCGCGCCTTGCAGGCCACGTCCGCCGTGGCGACCTCGATCTCCAGCGGGGCGGGCGTGTTGCCCTGGAACCGCTTGTCGTTCATGACGGCCAACGGATCGGGGTACGCGTAGTCCCGCTCCTTCATGCACCGGGACCAGGCCCGGAACGCCTTGACGACGCGGGGGTCGGCCTTGGTGGCGGTGAAGCTCTCGCCGTTGAGGTCCTGCGCCAGGTCGCTCGATCCGAGCCGGCCGGATCCGACGATCTCGCGCTCGGCCTCCCCCGCACACCCGCGGGCCGGTACGCGCACGCCGTTCACCTCCGCGGGTTTGTCCGCCCCCGCGATCACGGTGAGGGCCTTGCCGTGGGGTGGGGTGCGCTCGGGGACCGGGTGGGTGCGGGGGTCACGGTCACCGAGGTGGTAGCCGGTGGTGCGGGCCATGCGCGCGTCGGTCAGGCCGTAGCGGCGGTCGGTGATGCTGCGCGGTCCCATCGCCGGGGCCGGCGGGCCGAAGTCGTGGGTGACCTTGTAGCGGCGCATGCACTTCTCGGTGAGGGTGCGCATGGCCCGCTTGACCGTGCGGAGGTCGGCGTCGGAGTAGAGGTAGTCCTGCAGCGGCAGGCGCAGACCGACGCTGGGGCGCATGGCCGGCGCCTCCTCGGCTGCCGGTGTCCCCTTCGAGGCCGCGGGGTCCGTGGAGCATCCGGTGAGCAACAACAGGGCGGCGCCCAGGGCACCCAGGACGCCGCCCCGTCCGCCGAAGGTCAGAGCACCCACGTGAGGGACGCGTTGTTGTTGTAGGTGTTCTTCAGGTTGCGGGCGGTGCCGGCGTCGACGTCGTCGTAGACGCCACCCCAGTTCGAGTTGAAGAAGATCCGCGCGGTGGGCCAGGTGTCCCCGGTGAAGCTCCGGTAGTTCCGCGCGGACGCGGCGTTGTTCTTGACGGGCTGGCCCGAGCCGGCGCCCGCCGAGGTGAAGACGTCCCCGGCGAAGTTGTCCGAGCCGTTCACGTAACAGGCGGAGGAGCCGGCCTGGTTGGAGTTGTAGTAGAGCCGCAGGCCGTGCGCGCACCCGGCGGCGCTGGCCGGAGTGGTGGCAAGGCCGACCGCGGCGGCCGCGAGCGCGACGACGGCGGCGGACATCACACGCATCTTCACTTGTTGTCTCCCCTGTGGTGGCCCGTCGAAGGACGGAGCTCGATGATCACCAGTCGAAAGTATGACCACACAAGATCGGCACAACAAGCGGATTTCTGGGACGAGTTGGGGAAGCGGGGGGAAACGAGAAACCCGCCGCCTCCCACCATGACGGTGGGAGGCGGCGGGCTCGGCGCGAGGCCGGTGGTACCGCGTCGCTGAGGAGGATCAGCGGGCGTAGTACTCGACGACGAGCTGCTCGTCGCAGATCACCGGGATCTCCTTGCGGTTCGGCTCGCGGTCCAGGCGGAACGCCAGGCCCTTGAGGTTCACCTGGAGGTAGCGCGGGGTCTCACCGTCGGGGGCGAAGCCACCCTCACGAGCGATCGTGAAGAGGGTCTTCTCCTTGGAGCGCTCGCGGACCTGCACCACGTCGTCCGGACGGACACGGAAGGAGGGCTTGTCGACCTTCTTGCCGTTGACCGCGATGTGGCCGTGCACGACCATCTGGCGGGCCTGGTAGATCGTGCGGGCGATGCCCGAACGCAGAACCAGGGCGTCGAGACGGCGCTCCAGCTCGATGATCAGGGCCTCACCGGTCTTGCCCTGGACCTTGGAGGCACGCTCGTAGGCGCGGACGAGCTGGCGCTCGGACACGTCGTACTGCGCGCGCAGACGCTGCTTCTCGAGCAGACGGACCTTGTAGTCCGAGTTCTGCTTGCGGCCGCGGCCGTGCTCACCGGGCGGGTAGGGGCGGGCCTCGAAGTACTTGACGGCCTTCGGGGTCAGCGCGATGCCGAGGGCACGCGACTTCTTGACCTTGGGGCGGGACTGGTTCGCCACTGTCTTTTTCTCTTTCCTGGTTTCCGGCTTGTCAGGGTTGAGGGAGGTCGCATCCGCAGCCGGGGAAACCCTCCTCGGTCCTGGTGGACCCCGGTGGGCAGCCGCTCCCCTGGTCTGGGCACATACGTGCAGCACGCGAGTGGCCCACCGACCGGTTCCGTCGTGCGACGGTGGTGGTGGGCTGCCCGCGACACCGTTCGACGGTGCGCGACGCTCCTGGAGCCGGTCCGGGGACCGGGCTCCGGCCGACTGTCCCGTTCTGACTGCACGGGACGCGGCACTCCGATCGAGTTTACAGGGTGCTCAGGACCGCTTTCGACCGAGGTTCTTCCGGGTCCACTCCACCGCGTCCGCGTAGCGGGCCTCCGCGCCGTGCCGGGTCGGCTCGTAGTACTCGCGGCCCTTCAGTTCGTCGGGGGCGTACTGCTGGGCCGCGATGCCCTCGGGCAGGTCGTGCGGGTAGACGTAGCCCTGGCCGTGGCCGAGCTTGGTCGCGCCCTTGTAGTGGCTGTCGCGCAGATGGGCGGGGACGGGTCCGGCCAAGCCCTTGCGGACATCTTCGAGGGCGGCGCCGATCGCGGTGGTCGCGGCGTTGGACTTGGGGGCCAGGGCGAGGGCGATCGTGGCGTGGCTGAGGGTGAGGGCGGCTTCGGGGAAGCCGATCATGGCCACGGCCTGGGCGGCGGCCACCGCCGTCTGCAGTGCGGTCGGGTCGGCCAGGCCGATGTCCTCGCTGGCGGAGATCATCAGGCGGCGGGCGATGAAGCGGGGGTCCTCGCCGGCCTCGATCATCCGGGCCAGGTAGTGCAGGGCGGCGTCGACGTCGGAGCCTCGGATGGACTTGATCAGGGCGCTGGCCACGTCGTAGTGCTGGTCGCCGTCGCGGTCGTACTTCACGGCGGCCCGGTCGACCGTCTCCTCCAGGGTGGTCAGGCCGATCTCCGCCTCGCCCTTGTCGAGGGCGGCTCCGGCGGCCGCCTCCAGGGCGGTCAGGGCGCGGCGGGCGTCACCTCCGGCGATCCGCAGGAGGTGGTTCTCGGTCTCCTCGGGGAGGGTGACGGCGTCCTTGAGGCCGCGTTCGTCGGTGAGGGCACGGCGGACGAGGCTCCTGATGTCCTCGTCCGTGAGCGGTTCGAGGGTGAGCAGCAGGGAGCGGGACAGCAGGGGGGAGATCACCGAGAAGTACGGGTTCTCCGTCGTCGCCGCGATGAGCGTCACCCAGCGGTTCTCGACGGCCGGGAGCAGGGAGTCCTGCTGGGCCTTGCTGAAGCGGTGGATCTCGTCGAGGAAGAGGACGGTCTCCTTGCCGTAGCCGCCGGAGGCGCGGCGGGCGCCGTCGATGACCGCGCGGACCTCCTTGACACCCGCGGTGATCGCGGACAGCTCCACGAAGCGGGCATCGGTCGCCTTGGAGACGACGTAGGCCAGGGTGGTCTTGCCGGTGCCGGGCGGGCCCCAGAGGAGCACCGAGGAGGGGCCGGCCGGGCCGGACGCCTCCCCGACCAGTCTGCGCAGGGGTGAGCCCGGCTTGAGCAGATGCTGCTGGCCCACGACCTCGTCGAGGGTGCGCGGGCGCATCCGGACCGCCAGGGGGCTGCTGGACGGCTCCTTCTCCTGGCGTTCTTCGGCTGCGGCGGTGAACAGATCGGGCTCCACGTCAGAAACCCTAAGTCACGGCACCGACAATCCGGCCGCGCCCCGGAACCGAGGGCTCAGCTCAGCCAGAAGTCCCACCAGCGGGTCAGGACCAGCATGCCGATGATGCCGATGTGCAGCACGGGCATGACCCAGGTGAACTCGCCGAAGAAGCTCTTGAGCCAGGTCGGGGCGGGCAGGAAGCCCTTGCGGATGTTGAACGACGTCACGTACCAGAACATCAGGATCGTGGCGACCCAGGCCAGGCTGCACCACAAGCAGAGCGCGTTGATCCGGTACAGGGACTGGAACATCAGCCAGGCGCAGAAGACCACGCCGAAGAGGCAGCCGGCGTTGAAGGTGAGCCAGTACCAGCGCGGGAAGCGGGCGCGGGCGAGCAGGGCCACGCCGACGCCGATGACGATGCCGTAGCAGACGAGGCCGAGCATCGGGTTCGGGAAGCCGAAGACGGCGGCCTGCTTGCTCTCCATGACGCTGCCGCAGGAGACGACCGGGTTGAGGCTGCAGCCGGGTGTGAAGGTCTTGCCCTCGACCTTGGCCTCGAGGATCTTGAACTTGTCGATCGTGATGACCCACGCGGCGAGCAGTCCGGCCGCGCCGGTGATCACCAGCAGCAGGGCGAGAGCCCGGCTGCCGCCCTCCGCGCGCGGTGCGATCTCGGCAGGCTCCGGCTCGGACTCCATGGAGACGTCCCTGACTGTCGTCTTGCTCATCACGCCGATTCCGTCACTCGAGATCTGAACATCTTCGGGCAGGGCCATTGTGCCGCACAGGTGCCCCTGTCCACCGTTCAGTGGACATAAGGATGTCCGCCCGGTCGTCCCTGAGGGGTGCGTTCCGGCCGACGCTCGTCGCATGACAGCACAGGGGTACGAACTCGCCGTGGACGTGCGGGGGCTGCGCAAGCGCTACGGGGACCTGACCGCCGTCGACGGCATCGATCTCGGCATCCGGCGGGGCGAGGTGTTCGGCCTGCTCGGGCCCAACGGCGCGGGCAAGAGCACCACGGTGGAGATCCTCCAGGGCAACCGGGACCGGGACGCGGGCGAGGTGTCCGTGCTCGGGTCGGACCCGGCGACCGGCACGCGCGCGTGGCGCTCTCGTGTCGGAATCGTCTGGCAGGACGAATCGGCACCCGCCGAGTTGACGGTCCGGGAGACCGTGCGGCACTTCGCCCGCTACTACCCCCGGCCGCGGGACCCGGAGGAGGTCATCGGCCTGGTCGGTCTGGAGGCGAAGGCGGACAGCCGGATCAAGGCGCTGTCGGGCGGCCAGCGCAGGCGCCTGGACGTGGCGCTCGGCGTCATCGGGGGCCCCGACCTGCTGCTCCTGGACGAGCCGACGACCGGGTTCGACCCGGCGGCCCGGCGGCAGTTCTGGTCGTTGATCCGCGCCCTGGCCGACGAGGGCACGACCATCGTGCTGACCACGCACTACCTGGAGGAGGCGGAGGCCCTCGTGCACCGGCTGGCCGTAGTCGCCGAGGGCCGGATCGTCGCCGAGGGCGAACCCGGAGCCCTGCGGGAGCGGTACGGCACCGAGGCCACCGTGGCGTGGACCGAGCCGGACGGCAGCCCGCGCGCGACGCGCACCGGAACGCCGACGCGGGCCGTCGCCGATCTCATGGGGCGCTTCGGCGGCGAGATCCCGGGGCTGACGGTGACCCGCCCCACGCTGGAGGACGTCTACCTCCGGCTGACCGGACAGTCCCAGGAGGACGCGCGATGACCACCACCCCCGTACGGGAGCGCGGTGCGGTCGGCGTCGGGCGGCTGCCCGGCGCGTGGGGGCTGGGGCTGCGGCGGGGCGCCCTGGAGATCAGGCAGTTCTTCCGCCAGCGCGACCAGGTGGTGTTCACGTTCGCCTTCCCGGTCGTCTTCCTGTTCCTGTTCGCGTCGATCTTCCGGGACGACGTGGAGGGCGCGGGCATCACCGCCTCGCAGCTGTACGTGCCGGCGATGATGGCCGCCGGGATCATGTCGACGAGCTTCCAGGCGCTCGGCATCTCGATCGCGATCGAGCGGGAGGACAAGGTGCTGCGCCGGCTGCGGGGCACGCCCATGCCACCCGCGGCCTACTTCCTGGGCAAGATCTGGCTGGTTCTGTTCACCGGTCTGCTGGAGACGGCGGTCCTCCTCCTCGTCGGCACGACCTGTTACGGCGTGGGCCTCCCCTCGGACGCGGGCCGCTGGTTCGACCTGGCGTGGGTCTTCGTGCTGGGCATCACGGCCTGCGCACTGCTCGGCATCGCGATCAGCTCGGTCCCGAACTCCGCGAACAGCGCGAGCTCGGTGGTCGTCCTGCCCTTCCTGGTGCTGCAGTTCATCTCCGGGGTGTACATCGCCATCGGCACCATTCCGGACTGGATGCTGAACATCGGGGCGCTGTTCCCGCTCAAGTGGATGTGCCAGGGGCTGCGCGGGGTGTTCCTGCCGGAGTCGGCGCAGGTGCTGGAGCAGGCGGGGAGCTGGGAGTCGGGACGCGTGGCCCTGGTGCTGGGCGCGTGGTGCGTCGGAGGATTGGCCCTGTGTCTGCTGACGTTCCGCTGGAAGGACCGGCGCACCGGATGAGCGATGCCGCGAGCGCCTATCACTGGGAGCGCTCGTTCCGGCTCTGGGACACGTACTTCGCGCTGATCTGGGTGGCCACGGTGGCCTACGTGCTGGCCGCGGAGCGGCCCGGCTGGCCGCTCCGCGGGGTCGCGGCGGCGCTGCTCGTGCCGCTCGTGCCGCTGTACGTGGTGGCCGGGCGGCGGCTGATCCGGGGCGATCCGCCCGACCAGCGGCAGGCGATCGGTTATCTGGCGGCGGCGCTGGCCCTGTTCCTGCCGTCGGCAGTGCTCGCCGGTGAGACGCGGGTGCTGACGTTCGCGCTGATCCCGCAGTGCTTCATGACGCTGCGCCTGCGGTCGGCGCTGGTGGCGGTGGCCGTGATGAACCTGGTTCCCGTGGCGGGCTGGGCGCTGTTGTGGTGGCCCGGTGCCCGGGAGCTGGCCTTCGACGTGCTGTTCTCGGTGGTCACCCTGGTGTTCTCGGTGGCCGTCGGCATCTGGATCATCCGGATCATCGAACAGAGCCAGGAGCGGGCGGAGTTGATCGCCGAGCTGGACGCGAGCCGCCACGAGCTCGGCCGGCTGTCCGAGGCGCACGGGGCGCTCGCCGAGCGGGAGCGGCTGGCCCGGGAGATCCACGACACGCTGGCGCAGGGGTTCACCAGTCTGGTGATGCTGATCCAGGCGGTCGAGGCGGAGCTGGACCATGACGTGTCCGAGGCGCGGCGTCATCTGCGGCTGATGGACGAGACGGCCCGGCAGAACCTCGCCGAGGCCCGGGCCCTGGTCGCCGGGGGTGCCCCGGCGGACCTGGAGGGCGCGTCCCTGCCGGACGCGCTGCGGCGGCTGGCCGCGCGTCATGATGCCGTGCTGGAGGTGACCGGGCCGGTGCGGACGCTGCCCGCGGGCCCGGAGGTGGTGGCGCTGCGCGCCTGTCAGGAGGCGCTGGCCAACGCCCGTAAGCACGCGGGGAGTCCGGTGACGGTCGGTGTGTCACTGGCGTACGCCGACGACTCGCTGACGGTGTCGGTACGGGACTGCGGCCGTGGCTTCGACGCGACCGCCGTCAGCGGCGGGTACGGACTGGCGGGGCTGCGGGCCCGGGCCGCCGAAGTGGGCGGCACCGCCGAGGTGCGCAGCTCCCCGGGCGACGGCACGGTCGTGACCGTCCGGCTGCCCGTCGTACGGAGGAGGCGCCCGTGATCCGGATCATCCTGGCCGACGACCATCCCGTCGTGCGGGAGGGGCTGCGGGCGATGCTCAGTGCGGAGTCCGACCTGGAGGTCGTCGCCGACGCGTCCAGCGGGCCGCAGGCGGAGGCGCTGGCGGCTGAACTGCGGCCGGACATCGTCCTGATGGACCTGCGGATGCCGGGTGGTGGGGGCGTGGACTCCATCGTGCGGATGGCCGGGGCCGGACTGCCCTGCCGCGTGGTGGTCCTGACGACGTACGAGACGGACCGGGACATCCTGCGGGCGGTGGAGGCGGGGGCGGCGGGCTATCTGCTGAAGGACCTGCCGCGAGCGGAACTGGCGGACGCGGTGCGGGCCGCCGCGCGCGGCGAGACGGTCCTGGCCCCGTCGGTGGCGGCCCGGCTGGTCGACCAGCTGCGGACGAAGCCGGAGCGGCCCCGGCTCTCGGAGCGCGAGACGGCGGTCCTGCGGCTGGTGGCCGAGGGGTGCACGAACGCGGAGATCGGGCGGCGGTTGTTCATCGGGGAGTCGACGGTGAAGACGTATCTGCTGCGGGTCTTCGGGAAGCTGGGGGTGGACGACCGGACGGCGGCGGTCACCAGCGCGATGCGGTTCGGGCTACTGGACTGAGGCTGCTGGACCGCGGTTCTCGCCCCCGCCGCCCTTACCCGTCCCCTCCCCAGGGGCTCCGCCCCTTCGCCCCCGCCAGGAGCTGCGCCCCTCGAACCCCCCATCGGCCCGAAGACCCTCGTCCTCAAGCGACGGCGGACGGAGAGAACGGAACCGGCCTCGGCCTCCAGAGCCACGGGGGCTGTGAAGGCACGAGGCCGTTCCCGTCCGGGCGGCTGATCAGCCCAGCCGCGCTTCCAGCTCCGCCACGATCTCGTTCACGCCCACCGCCGTCTGTTCGCCGGACTCCATGTCCTTGAGCTGGACGACGCCCTCGGCGAGATCGCGTTCGCCGACGACGACCGTGTAGCGGGCGCCGCTGCGGTTGGCGTTCTTCATCGCGCCCTTGAGGCCCTTGCCGCCGTAGGAGAAGTCGGCCGCGATGCCGTTCTTGCGCAGCTCGGTGACCTTGGCGAACAGGACGCGGCGGGCCTCCTCGCCGAGCGGGACGGCGAACACGCTGGTGGTCGCGGGCAGTTCCAGCTCGACGCCCTCCGCTTCCAGGGCGAGGACCGTGCGGTCGACGCCGAGGGCCCAGCCGACCGACGGCAGCGCGGGGCCACCGATCATCTCGGAGAGGCCGTCGTAGCGGCCGCCGCCACCCACCGCGGACTGCGAGCCGAGACCGTCGTGGACGAACTCGAAGGTGGTGCGGGTGTAGTAGTCCAGGCCGCGGACCAGCTTCGGGTCGTCCTCGAAGGAGACGCCCGCCGCCGTGATCAGCTCGCGGACCTCCTCGTGGTAGGCCTTGCACGCGTCGCACAGGTAGTCCCGCAGGAGCGGCGCGTCCCCCAGCTGCTTCTGGACCGACTCGCGCTTGTCGTCCAGGACGCGCAGCGGGTTGATCTCCGCGCGGCGCAGGGTGTCCTCGTCCAGGTCCAGGCCGCGCAGGAACTCCTGCAGCGCCGTCCGGTACACCGGGCGGCACTCCTGGTCGCCGAGGCTGTTGAGCAGGATCCGGAAGTTGCTCAGGCCCAGCGAGCGGTACGCCTGGTCGGCCAGGATGAGCAGCTCGGCGTCAAGCGCCGGGTCCTCCGCGCCGATCGCCTCGGCACCGACCTGGGAGAAGTGGCGGTAACGGCCCTTCTGGGGGCGCTCGTAGCGGTAGTACGAGCCGGAGTACCAGAGCTTGACCGGGAGGTTGCCGGCCTTGTGCAGGTTGGCCTCCAGCGCCGCGCGCAGAACGGAGGCCGTGCCCTCGGGGCGCAGGGCGAGCCGGTCGCCGCCCTTGGTCTCGAAGGCGTACATCTCCTTGGTCACGATGTCGGTGGACTCACCGACCCCGCGCGCGAAGAGTTCGACGTTCTCGAAGCCCGGCGTCTCGATGTAGCCGTAGCCGGAGTTGCGCAGCGGGGCGGCGATCGCCTCACGGACGGCGAGGTAGGTGGCGCTGTCCGGGGGGATCAGGTCGTACGTGCCCTTGGGGGCCTTGAAGGTGCTCACGGAAGGTCTCGTCACATTCCTCGTCGGGGAGCCCGAGCGGGTCCCTGGCCGGCGGCCACCTGCCGCAGATACGGGTTGGTGGAGCGCTCCTGGCCGATGGTCGTCTGGGGGCCGTGGCCGGACAGCACCACGGTCGAGTCGTCGAGCGGCAGGCACACGCGGGCCAGCGAGTCGAGCATCTCGGCCATGTCACCGCCGGGCAGGTCGGTACGTCCGATGGAGCCGGCGAACAGCAGGTCGCCCGAGAAGAGGATCGGCGGGATGTCCGCCGCCTCGGGCATGCCGAAGGTCACCGACCCCTTGGTATGGCCCGGCGCGTGCGCGACGGACAGCTCCAGGCCCGCCAGCTCCAGCTTCGCCCCGTCGGTCAGCTCCTTGACGTCGTCCGGCTCCCCCACGGTCAGCTCGCCCAGCAGCGGCATCCCGATGGAACGGCCGATCCCCTTCTCGGGGTCGCTCATCATGTACCGGTCGTCCGGGTGGATCCAGGCCGGCACGTCGTGCGCGCCGCACACCGGGACGACCGACGCCACGTGGTCGATGTGGCCGTGGGTGAGGACGACGGCGACGGGCTTGAGGCGATGCTTCCTGATCGCTTCCTCGACGCCGTCGGCGGCCTGATGGCCGGGGTCGATGATCACGCACTCCTCACCGGCGGCGGGGGCGACGAGGTAGCAGTTCGTCCCCCAGGCCCCGGCGGGGAACCCGGCAATGAGCACGATCGTCCTTCGTTGTGTCGACATACGGGCGGCTAAGGCTGCTCACAGAGCCTACCGGCGCTGCCGATTCCTCAGCGAACCCATATACGGTACGGGGCACACGCACGCGCTCGGCACACAGGACGCACGCGTACCGGTCGACGTATCAGACCCTTGAGGAGAGAACCCGGTGGTCAGCCAGGAACAGCGGCGGCGTCAGCTCGCCCGGGAGAAGTTCTTGCGGCAGCAGCAGCGACGCACTGACGCGCGACGCAAGGCCCGTATCCGCAACTCCGTGATCGCCTCGGCTCTCGGCGTGATCGTGGTCCTGTCGGTGACGGTCTTCCTGACCAAGCCGTTCGAGGACGACGGCAAGAAGGAGAACGCGAACGCGGAGGTCACGCCGAGCGCCACGCCCAGCAAGGCCCCGGACCCGTGCGAGAAGCCGGCCCCGGGCAAGGTCAAGTCGGAGACCTGGAAGAAGGAACCGGCGATGACCGTCGACGAGTCGGCGACGTACACGATGAAGCTGGACACGACCTGCGGCGAGATAGACGTCGCGCTGAAGGCGTCGGCGGCGCCGCACACCGTCAACTCGTTCAACTTCCTTCTCGGCAAGGGCTACCTGGACCACAGCAAGTGCCACCGGCTCACGAATCAGGGCATCTACGTCCTGCAGTGCGGCGACCCGCAGGGCACCGGCATGGGCGGACCGGGCTACACCATCCCGGACGAGAACCTCAAGGACAAGAGCCTCAAGGGCGGGATGTACCCGGCGGGCACGGTCGCGATGGCGAACCAGTACAACGCGCAGACGAAGCAGGGCCGCGACAGCGGCGGCAGCCAGTTCTTCCTCGTCTACCAGGACAGTCAGCTGCCGCCCGACTACACACCGTTCGGCACGGTGTCCGAGGCGGGCATGAAGGTCCTCAAGAAAATCGCGGACGCCGGGGCGCAGGCTCCCGACCCTCAGACGGGCAACACGGCACCCAACGCGACGGTCGTGATCAACAAGGCCACGATCACGAAATCCTGACCCCCAACTGCGAAATTTCGGTCGCGCGGGATGCGGACACGCCCCCCGCCGGTCGCCTATGTTGGCCGTGACGAAACTGTGGACGATGCCCGGGGGAGCTGAGGCCCCTCGCAGGCATCATGTGGAGGAGGCGCTGTGAGCAGCGACCCGTGGGGCCGCGTCGACGAGACGGGGACCGTGTACGTGCGTACGGCCGACGGCGAGCAGGTCGTCGGTTCCTGGCAGGCAGGCTCCCCCGAGGAGGCGCTGGCCTATTTCGAGCGCAAGTACGAGGGCCTGGTTGTCGAGATCGGCCTCCTCGAGAAGCGAGTGAAGACCACCGACCTGTCGGCCAAGGACGCCCAGGCCGCCATCGACCACATCCGCGAGCAGGTCGACGCGCACCACGTGGTGGGCGACCTGGACGCCCTGCGGGTCCGGCTGGACAAGCTGGTGGAGCTGGTGGCAGCGCGCCGCGAGGAGCGCAAGGCGCAGCGGGCGAAGCAGTCCGACGAGGCCCGTCACGCCAAGGAGGCGCTGGTCGCCGAGGCGGAGGAGCTGTCGCAGTCCGACCAGTGGCGGGCGGCCGGTGAGCGGCTGCGGGCCCTGGTGGACACCTGGAAGGGTCT
This sequence comes from Streptomyces massasporeus, assembly GCF_014648995.1. Lineage (GTDB taxonomy): Bacteria > Actinomycetota > Actinomycetes > Streptomycetales > Streptomycetaceae > Streptomyces > Streptomyces massasporeus. The sequence continues at coordinate 153,797 of NZ_BMSE01000003.1, forward strand.
GCCGCGCCTGGACCGCAAGTCCGACGACGAGCTGTGGCACCGGTTCTCGCACGCGCGCTCGGCGTTCTCCAAGCGGCGCAAGCAGCACTTCGCGCAGCTGGACGCGCAGCGCGAGGAGGCCCGCAAGACCAAGGAGCGGCTGGTCTCCGAGGCCGAGGCGCTGTCGAACTCGACGGACTGGGGCGTGACGGCGGCGCGCTACCGCGAGCTGATGTCCGAGTGGAAGGCCGCGGGCCGCGCTCAGCGCGAGCACGAGGACGACCTGTGGAACCGCTTCCGCGGCGCCCAGGACGTCTTCTTCGCGGCCCGCAGCTCGGTCTTCGCCGAGCGGGACGCCGAGCAGTCGGAGAACCTCAAGCTCAAGGAGGAGCTGGCCGAGGAGGCCGAGAAGCTCCTGCCGATCACGGACCTGAAGGCGGCCCGCGCCGCGTTCCGGAACGTGAACGAGCGCTGGGAGGCCATCGGCCATGTGCCGCGCGACTCCCGGCCGAAGGTCGAGGGCCGGATGCACGCGGTCGAGCGGGCCATCCAGGAGGCCGAGGAGGCCGAGTGGCGCCGGACGAACCCGGAGGCACGCGCGCGTGCCGAGGGTCTCACCGGCCAGCTCCAGGCAGCGGTGGACAAGCTGCGGGGCCAGATCGAGCAGGCGCGGGCGCAGGGCAACAACGCCAGGGCCGACAAGCTCCAGCGTGAGCTCGACGGCCGCCAGGCGCTGCTGGACCAGGCGCTGAAGGGCCTGCAGGAGTTCGGAGGCTGAGCAGTCCGTCGAAAGGGGCTCCCGTACGAGGTGTACGGGAGCCCCTTTCGTGTGGTCGGAGGTGCCGACCGCTGACGAGCGGTTACGACCTGCTGCGCGCCGACGTCACCCGGTACACGTCGTAGACACCCTCCACGCCCCGGACCGCCTTCAGCACATGGCCGAGGTGCTTCGGGTCGCCCATCTCGAAGGTGAAGCGGGAGGTGGCGACGCGGTCGCGGGAGGTCTGGACGGCCGCGGAGAGGATGTTGACGTGCTGGTCGGACAGCACGCGGGTGACGTCCGAGAGGAGCCGGGAGCGGTCCAGGGCCTCGACCTGGATGGCGACCAGGAAGACCGAGGACTGGGTGGGCGCCCACTCGACGTCGAGGATCCGCTCGGGCTCGCGGGACAGCGAGTCGACGTTCACGCAGTCGCTGCGGTGAACCGATACGCCGCTGCCGCGGGTGACGAAGCCGATGATGGGGTCGCCCGGGACGGGGGTGCAGCAGCGGGCCAGCTTGACCCACACGTCCTCGACGCCCTTGACGACGACGCCCGGGTCGGCGCTGGAACGGCGCTTGCGGCTGCGGCCGCGGGCCGGCGGGACCGACTCGTCGATCTCCTCGGTGGCGGCCTCCTCGCCGCCGAGGGCCTGGACCAGCTTCTGCACGATGTTCTGCGCGGAGACATGGCCCTCGCCGATCGCCGCGTACAACGCGGAGATGTCGGCGTAGCGCATCTCGTGCGCGAGGGTCACCAGGGAGTCGCCGGTCAGGATGCGCTGGATCGGCAGGTTCTGCTTGCGCATCGCGCGGACGATGGCGTCCTTGCCCTGCTCGATCGCCTCGTCGCGGCGTTCCTTGGAGAACCAGGCGCGGATCTTGTTGCGGGCGCGCGGTGACTTGACGAAGCCGAGCCAGTCGCGGGAGGGGCCGGCGCCGGCTGCCTTGGAGGTGAAGACCTCCACCAGGTCGCCGTTGTCGAGGGTGGACTCCAGCGGGACCAGCCGGCCGTTGACGCGGGCGCCTATCGTGCGGTGCCCGACCTCGGTGTGCACGGCGTACGCGAAGTCGACCGGGGTCGCGCCGGCCGGGAGCGCTATGACGTCGCCCTTGGGGGTGAAGACGAAGACCTCGTTGCGGGACAGGTCGAAGCGCAGGGACTCCAGGAACTCGCCCGGGTCCTCGGTCTCCTTCTGCCAGTCCAGGAGCTGCCGCAGCCACGCCATGTCGTTGAGGTGGTCGTCCTTGCTCTTGCCGGACGACTTGGGGGCGTCGCTGCGCACCTTCGAGGCGCCGGCGACGGCCTCCTGCTTGTACTTCCAGTGCGCGGCGATGCCGTACTCGGCGCGGCGGTGCATGTCGAAGGTGCGGATCTGCAGCTCGACCGGTTTGCCGCCGGGGCCGATGACCGTCGTGTGCAGCGACTGGTACATGTTGAACTTGGGCATCGCGATGTAGTCCTTGAACCGGCCGGGGACCGGATTCCATCGCGCGTGCACCGTGCCGAGGGCCGCGTAGCAGTCGCGGACGGTGTCCACGAGGACGCGGATGCCCACCAGGTCGTAGATCTCCGCGAAGTCCCGGCCACGGACGATCATCTTCTGGTAGACGCTGTAGTAGTGCTTCGGGCGGCCGGTGACGGTCGCCTTGATGCGGGCCGCGCGCAGGTCCTGCTGGACCTCGTCGGTGACGATGGCCAGGTACTCGTCACGCTTCGGCGCCCGCTCGGCCACCAGCCGGACGATCTCGTCGTACATCTTGGGGTAGAGGATCGCGAAGGCGAGGTCCTCCAGCTCCCACTTGATGGTGTTCATGCCCAGGCGGTGGGCGAGCGGCGCGTAGATCTCCAGGGTCTCGCGCGCCTTCTTCTCCTGCTTCTCGCGCTTGAGGTAGCGCATGGTGCGCATGTTGTGCAGGCGGTCGGCGAGCTTGATGACCAGGACGCGCGGGTCCTTGGCCATGGCGACGACCATCTTGCGCACGGTCTCGGCCTGCGCGGCCTCGCCGAACTTGACCTTGTCCAGCTTGGTGACGCCGTCGACGAGCAGCGTGACGACGTCGCCGAAGTCGCGGCGCAGGTCGTCCAGGCCGTACTCGGTGTCCTCGACCGTGTCGTGCAGCAGGCCGGCCATCAGCGTGGCCGGATCCATGCCCAGCTCGGCGAGGATGGTGGTGACGGCGAGGGGGTGCGTGATGTACGGGTCGCCGCTCTTGCGCTTCTGGCCGCGGTGCCAGCGCTCGGCGACCTGGTAGGCGCGCTCGATCTGGCGGAGCGTGGCCGTCTCGATCTTCGGGTCGTTGCTGCGCACTATCCGCAGCAGCGGCTCCAGCACCGGGTTGTACGGGTTCGCGCGCTGCACACCGAGACGGGCCAGACGGGCGCGGACGCGGTTGGAGGAGCCGGAGCGGGCCGGCTGTCCGGCTGCCTGACGTACCGCGGGCGGCGGGGTGGGCTTGGGCCGCGACTGATCGGCGGGTTTGTCGACCGGTGCCGCCTGGGCATGCTCGACCGGCCCGCGGGTGTCGTTCTTCGCGTGGGGCGCGTTCGGCGCGGGCTTCGCCGCGGCTGCCGAGGCGGACTCGGGCTTGGCGGCGGTCAGGTGCTGGGCCTCGTCTGGCAAGAGGGCTCCTCGTGCGCGATCCGGGTCCCCCGGTCAGGTTCCGGAGACCCCATGGTAGCGATCCTGAGCTCCAGGATCGCCTTCAGGCCAATGTGAGGACCGTCTACCCCGCAAAACACGGAAGGCGGGCTCCGGATTCCTCCGGGCCCGCCTCCGCGGTGTCGTGCCGGTGTCCGCCGGGACGCCGTGGTCGCTAGACCGTGAGCAGCGCCTCCAGCGGGGCGCCGTTCAGCGCCGGCTCCAGGCGGGCGCGGCCGCTCAGGAAGCCGAGCTCCATGAGGACGGCGAGACCCGCGACCTCGGCACCGGCCCGGCGGATGAGCTGGACCGATGCCTCGGCGGTGCCGCCGGTGGCGAGGACGTCGTCGACGATCAGCACACGGTCCCCGGCGGTGAGGTCCTCGGCGTGCACCTCGATCTCCGCCGAGCCGTACTCCAGGTCGTAGGCCTGGGCGAGGGTCGCTCCGGGGAGCTTGCCCGCCTTGCGTACGGGGATGAAGCCGAGCCCCGCCCGGACGGCGACCGGGGCGCCGAGGATGAAGCCGCGGGCCTCCAGGCCGATGACCTTGGTGGCGCCGGTGCGCTCGGCGATCTCGGCGAGGGTGTCGGTCAGGGCCGTGAACGCCGCCGGGTCCGCCAGGAGCGGGGTGATGTCCTTGAACATCACGCCCGGCTCCGGGTAGTCGGCCACGTCGCGGATGCGGCTGAGCAGCAGCTCCTTGATGTCGGTCATCGGCGCTTCCCCGAGGGGCGGCCGCGGCCACGCGTGCGCGAGGCCGGCTGGTTGCGCGGCCCGACCACCGCGGGTGCGGCGTCCTCGGGCTCGTCCGCGTACGCCTCGTCGTCGCCCTGGACCTGGGTCTCGCCCTTGGCGGCGGCCTGGGCCCGCTTGGCGAGGACGCGCTTCTTCAGGGCCTTCATCGCCGGCTCGCGCTCCTTGAGGTCGGCGACGAGTGGCGTGGCGATGAAGATCGAGGAGTAGGCACCGGCGGCGAGGCCGACGAACAGCGACAGGGAGATGTCGTTCAGCATGCCGGCGCCGAGGACACCGCCACCGATGAACAGCAGGCCCGCGACCGGCAGCAGCGCGACCACCGTGGTGTTGATGGAGCGGACCAGGGTGCTGTTGATCGAGCGGTTGGCGACGTCGCTGTAGGTCCAGCGGGTCTGCTTGGTGAGGTCCTTCGTCTGTTCCTTGAGGCTGTCGAACACCACGACCGTGTCGTAGAGCGAGTAACCGAGGATGGTCAGCAGACCGATCACCGTGCCCGGTGTGACCTCGAAGCCGACGAGGGCGTAGATGCCGACGGTGATGGTGATGTCGTGGATCAGCGCGACGAACGCGGCCAGCGCCATGCGCCACTCGAAGGCGATCGCCAGGTAGATCACCACGAGGATCAGGAAGATGCCGAGGCCCTGCCAGGCCTTGTTGGCGATCTGTTCGCCCCAGCTGGGACCGACCAGTTCGGCGTTGATCTGCTCCGCGTCGACCTTGAGGTCGTCCGAGAGCTGATTCTTGATCTGGTTGGCCTTGTCGGTCTCGATGCCCGCGACCTGGATGCGCAGGCTTCCGTCGCCGAGCTCCTGGACGATCGCGTCGTGACCGGAGGCCGTTTCCGCGTACTCCTCGGCCTGGGACACCGAGACGCTCATGTTCTTCGGGGTGGTGAAGACGGCACCGCCCTGGAACTCGATGCCCATGTTCAGGCCGCGCACCGCCAGGCCGACGATGGCCGTGATGGTGATCAGGATCGACAGGCCGTACCAGATCTTGCGGTTCTTGACGAAGTCGTAGCCGATCTCGCCACGGTGCAGCCGGGCGCCGAGGTTGCCGAGTTTCGACATCTCACGCCTCCTTCGTCTCGACGGGGGCGGAGGGACGGCGGGTGCGGCGCAGTGGCGGCTGGACACCCAGGCTCTTCGGGTCCAGGCCGGACCACTTGTGGCCGCTCGCGAAGAAGGTGCGACGGGCCAGCAGCGTCAGCAGCGGCTTGGTGAAGAGGAAGACCACCACCACGTCGAGCAGCGTGGTCAGGCCGAGCGTGAAGGCGAAGCCGCGCACCTTGCCGACGGTGACGATGAAGAGCACCGCGGCGGCGAGGAACGACACGAAGTCGGAGACCAGGATGGTGCGCCGGGCTCGAGGCCAGGCCCGCTCGACGGCGGGGCGCAGCGTACGGCCCTCGCGGATCTCGTCGCGGACGCGTTCGAAGTAGACGATGAACGAGTCCGCCGTGATGCCGATGGCGACGATGGCACCGCAGACGGCCGGCAGGTTCAGCGCGAAGCCGATGGCCGGGCCGAGCAGCGACATGAGTGTGTAGGTGAGGGCGGCGGAGACCAGCAGCGAGAGGACCGCGACGAACGACAGACCGCGGTAGTAGGCCAGCAGGTAGATGACGACCAGCGCCAGACCGATCGCTCCGGCGATCAGGCCGGCCTGCAGCTGGTCACCGCCCAGCGCGGCGGTCACGGTCGTCATGCTGTCGACCTTGAAGGTCAGCGGCAGCGCACCGTAACTCAGCATGTTGGACAGTTCCTGGGCGGACTGCTGGTTGAAGTTGCCGGAGATCTCGGCGTTGCCGCCGGTCAGGGCCTGATTGACGGACGGGTCGGAGACCACGTCGCCGTCCAGGACGATGGCGAACTGGTTCTGCGGCGGCTGGTTCTGGGCCAGCTTGCCGGTGATGTCGCCGAACTTCTTGGCGCCGGCGTCCGTGAAGTCCATCGTGACCGTCCAGCCGGCACCGGTCTGGGTGTTCAGGACGGCCTGGGCCTTGTCGACGTCCGTGCCGTCGACCTCGGCGGGGCCGAGGAGGTACTTCTGCCACTGGCCCCCTGAGTTCTTGCCGCAGGCCAGGGTGGGCTGGGAGGCCTTGACGCCGTCGCCCACGGTGGAGCGGGTCTTGGTGTCCGTGCAGTCGAGCTTGGCGTACTTCGCCTGCAGCGCGTTCGCGTCGGCCTCGGCGGAGCCGCCGCTCGCCGACGGGGAGGGGCTGGCCTTGTCCGGGGCGCTCGCGGACGGCGTAGCGTCGGCCTTCAGCCCGTCGGTGACCGCGCGGCCCTGGGTGGTGGGCGTGGCGGACGGCGAGGCCGAGTTCTTGTCGGTGGCCGCGGGCTTGTCGCTGGCCGCGGCGGACGGCTTGCCCGAGGGGCTGCCGGTGGGGCTCGGGGAGGGGCTGGTCGCGCCCTTGCCGCCGGAGACCTCGGTGGCGATGACCGGGCGGAAGTAGAGCTTGGCGGTGGTGCCGACCTGCTTGCGGGCCTGCTCGGAGTTGGTCCCCTTGGGGATGTTCACGACGATGTTGTCGCGGCCCTGCGTCTGGACCTCGGCCTCCGAGACGCCCAGACCATTGACGCGGCGCTCCATGATGGAGACGGCCGTGTCCATGTTGGTCTTGTTGATCGCCGACTCGTTGCCGGCCTCGGGGACCGCACGGAGCGTGATGCTCGTACCGCCGGCAAGGTCGATGCCGAGTCGCGGCTTCGTGTGCCCCGAGGCGAACATCCCCCCGGTGAGCGCCACGATGGCGATCAGGATCAGGGCCAGCGAGCGCCCCGGCTTGCTCTGGGCGCTCGCGCTCCGGCCCTTTTTAGGTGTGGCCACCTTCTCGTACTCCCTCTCGGGCCACCTCGCTCCGGATCGGCGGACGGGCGGCCATGACATGGTGTCGGGATTCCGTGCGAGCTGGGCGTGTCCCGGGGTGCGCGGGCCCTGCCCGCGCACCCCGGGACACGACTACTTCGCCTCGGAGTCGCCGTCGGTCTTCTTCGGCTCTGCGTCCGTCTTCGCCTCGGCGGCCTCGTCGGCCGGCCCGTCGGCCGCGTCCTTCTTGCCGAGGTCGACGGCCTTGTCCTCACCGGGGGCGTCGGCGGCGGACTCGCCGGTCGCGGTGAGGGAGGAGGCGTCGTCCGGGACGATGTCGGCGTCGGACTTCAGGTCGTGCTCGACGCCGTGAACGATGCGGTTGTACTCGTCGTCGGTGAGGACGGCGCCGATGGCGTTCTTGGCGAAGAGGAGATCGACGCCGGGACCGGCGTCGACGAGGACGGTGTCCTCGTTCACTTCCTTGACCGTGGCGTACATGCCCCCGATGGTGCGGATACCGCTGCCGGGCTGCATCTGGTTCCGCATGTCGGCGGCCTGCTGCTGCTTCTTCTTGGCCGACCGGGTCATCAGGAACATGGCCCCGATGAGCACGATGAACGGGAGGAGGGTCAGGAGACTCACGGGTCGGTACTTCCTTCACACGACCGCGCTGTGAGCGGCCAGCTGGTTGGGGGTATGTACGCCGCCGACAAAGGCGGCATCGGCGGAGTCTAAGCGAGTCCGCGCGCATGGAACAACGCTCAGCATGGCACCGGGGTTCCCCTTGCGGCCACTGACCTCGCCGCCCCGAAGGCGTGACGGAGGCGTCACGCCCCGAACAGGTCCCCTTGTCCGTTTCCGGCGCTCTGGGAGCGTGGCGGGGTGAGGCCGAGATGCGCCCATGCGGCGGGGGTGGCGACCCGGCCGCGGGGGGTCCGGGCCAGCAGGCCCTCCCTGACGAGGAAGGGCTCGGCGACCTCCTCCACCGTCTCACGTTCCTCCCCCACCGCGACAGCGAGCGTGGAGAGGCCGACCGGACCGCCGCCGAACAGCTTGAGCAGGGCTTCCAGCACACCCCGGTCGAGGCGGTCGAGGCCGCGCGCGTCCACCTCGTACACGGCGAGGGCCGCCGCGGCGATGTCCCTGGTGATCAGGCCGTCGGCCTTGACCTGCGCGTAGTCGCGGACGCGGCGCAGCAGGCGGTTGGCGATGCGGGGCGTGCCGCGGGAACGTCCGGCGATCTCGGCGGCGCCCTCCGGCTCGATCTCGACTTCGAGGAGGTTGGCCGAGCGGTGGATGACCCGCTCCAGTTCGGCCGGTTCGTAGAACTCCATGTGCGCGGTGAAACCGAAGCGGTCGCGCAGCGGGGGCGGCAGCAGGCCGGCCCGGGTGGTGGCGCCGACCAGGGTGAAGGGGGGCAGCTCCAGCGGGATGGCCGTGGCGCCCGGGCCCTTGCCGACGATGACGTCGACGCGGAAGTCCTCCATCGCCATGTACAGCATCTCCTCGGCGGGCCGGGACATGCGGTGGATCTCGTCGAGGAAGAGGACCTCGCCCTCCTGGAGCGAGGAGAGGATCGCGGCGAGGTCGCCGGCGTGCTGGATGGCGGGGCCCGAGGTGATGCGGATGGGGGCGCCCATCTCGGCCGCGATGATCATCGACAGGGTGGTCTTGCCGAGGCCGGGGGCCCCGGAGAGCAGCACATGGTCGGCGGTGGCCCCACGCGCGCGTGCGGCGCGCAGCACGAGGTCGAGCTGCTCGCGGACCTTCTCCTGGCCGATGAACTCGTCCAGGTCCTTGGGGCGCAGGGCGGCCTCGACGGCCTGGTCCTCACGGTCGGCGACGGAGTCCACCAGCCGCTCGGCGGCGTCGGCGTCGGTGGTGTCGTCCCAGTTCATGGAGTGTGCCTCGGAATCTCGGTACGGGGGTGCGGACGGCTCGGACTAGCGGGCGCGGTTCAGCGTCTGCAGGGCCGCCTTCAGCAGCTGGCCCACCTGGGGCGTGCCCTCGGCGGCCTCGGCCTGCGGGGCCACGGCGGTCACGGCCTCGTCGGCCTCCCGGGTCGTGTACCCGAGGCCGATCAGGGCCGCGTGCAGCTGGTCACGCCAGCCGCTGCTGACCGGTGCGCCGACGGCGGGTGCACCGACCGGCGCGCCGAGCCGGTCCTTCAGCTCCAGGAGCAGTTTCTGCGCGCCCTTCTTGCCGATGCCGGGGACGGCGGTGAGGGCCTTCTCGTCCGCGGTCGCGACGGCCCGGCGCAGGGCGTCCGGACTGTGCACGGCGAGCATGGCCTGGGCGAGGCGGGGGCCGACGCCGCTGGCCGTCTGGAGCAGCTCGAAGACCTGCCGTTCGTCGTCGTCCGTGAAGCCGTACAGGGTGAGGGAGTCCTCGCGGACGACCAGGGAGGTGTGCAGCTTGGCCGGCTGGCCCATGCGGAGCGTGGACAGCGTGTTCGGCGTGCACTGGACGGCCATGCCGACGCCGCCGACCTCGACGACGGCGGTGTCCGGAGCGAGTGCGGCCACTGTGCCGCTGACGAAGGCGATCATGCCGTCCGGCCTTTCGGTGCTTTGGCGGTGTGCAGGGCGACGGCCTGCTGGAGTCGGTTCTGCGCGGGGGCGCGCCAGATGTGGCAGATGGCGAGGGCGAGGGCGTCGGCCGCGTCGGCGGGTTTGGGCGGGGCGCTGAGCCGGAGCAGGCGGGTGACCATGGCGCCCACCTGTGCCTTGTCGGCGCGGCCGCTGCCGGTGACGGCGGCCTTGACCTCGCTCGGGGTGTGCAGCGCGACGGGGATGCCGCGGCGGGCGGCGCAGAGCATGGCGACGGCGCTGGCCTGGGCCGTGCCCATCACGGTACGGACGTTGTGCTGGCTGAAGACGCGCTCGACCGCGACGAACTCGGGCCGGTGCTCGTCGAGCCACTGCTCGATGCCCTGCTCGACGGCGACGAGACGGTGGCCGAGGTCGGCGTCCGCGGGCGTGCGGACGACGCCGACGCCGATCATCGTGAGCGGCCGTCCGGCGACGCCCTCGACTACGCCGACACCACACCGGGTCAGTCCCGGGTCCACCCCCAGCACGCGCACGCGCCCTCCCCTTTGTGCGGCTGAACCGCCGCCGCTCTCGCGAACCTGGCTGAGCACCGTCGTGCTTCCTCGATTGAGGGTCGCGGTCCGTGGACGGTGATCTTTGGCTACGCCAGGCTATCCGCTGCCACCGACAACGACAGCGGGCCGGAAGACGTATGTCCCCGGCCCGCCGAGATCGCGGCATTCGCGGCGCGTTACGCGTCGACCTTCTCCATGACCTCGTCGCTCACATCGAAGTTGGCGAAGACGTTCTGCACGTCGTCGCTGTCCTCCAGCGCGTCGATCAGCTTGAAGATCTTCTTGGCGCCTTCCTCGTCCAGCTCGACCTGCATGGTCGGGACGAAGTTGGCGTCGGCGGAGTCGTAGTCGATGCCGGCGTCCTGGAGGGCCGTGCGGACCGCGACCAGGTCGGTGGCCTCGCTGAGGACCTCGAAGCTCTCGCCGAGGTCGTTGACCTCTTCGGCGCCCGCGTCGAGCACGGCGCCCAGCACGTCGTCCTCGGACAGCTCGCCCTTGGGGACGATCACGACGCCCTTGCGGTTGAACAGGTACGACACCGAGCCGGGGTCGGCCATGGAGCCGCCGTTGCGGGTCATGGCGACGCGGACCTCGGAGGCGGCGCGGTTGCGGTTGTCGGTGAGGCACTCGATCAGCACCGCGACACCGTTGGGGCCGTAACCCTCGTACATGATCGTCTCGTAGTCGGCGCCGCCGGCCTCGAGGCCGCCGCCGCGCTTGACCGCGGAGTCGATGTTCTTGTTCGGGACCGACTGCTTCTTCGCCTTCTGGATGGCGTCGTAGAGAGTGGGGTTGCCCTCGATGTCGACGCCGCCCATCCGGGCAGCCACCTCGATGTTTTTGATCAGCTTCGCGAAGAGCTTGCCGCGCTTGGCGTCGATCACGGCCTTCTTGTGCTTCGTCGTAGCCCATTTAGAGTGGCCGGACATCTGCCTGTCTCCTTCGCGTAACCCATCTCAGCAACGAACGCAGGAATCCTACAAGGATCCGGCTGTCCGGTTCGCCCGCACCATGTCGACGAACAGGGCGTGGACGCGGTGGTCGCCGGTCAGTTCCGGGTGGAACGACGTGGCCAGCGCGGTGCCCTGGCGGACCGCGACGATGTGGCCGTCGTGCTCGGCGAGAACCTCGGCCCGGGCTCCGACCGACTCCACCCAGGGGGCGCGGATGAAGACGCCCTCCACCGGGTCGCCCTCGATGCCCTGGACGCCGACGGCCGCCTCGAAGGACTCGTTCTGCCGGCCGAAGGCGTTGCGGCGCACGATCATGTCGATGCCGCCGAGGGTCTCCTGGCCCGAGCGCGGGTCGAGGATCTTGTCGGCGAGCATGATCATGCCGGCGCAGGTGCCGTAGACGGGCATGCCGTCCCGCACGCGCGCGCGGAGGGGCTCCATCAGGCCGAACAGCACGGCCAGCTTGGAGATGGTGGTGGACTCGCCGCCGGGGATGACGAGGCCGTCGACCTCGGCGAGTTCTTCGGGGCGCCGCACCGGCCTGGCCACGGCATCGGCCGCGGCCAGGGCGACGAGGTGCTCCCGTACGTCGCCCTGGAGGGCCAGGACGCCTATGACGGGGGTGTCGCTCATGGATTCCTGTGCCTTACCAGCCGCGGTTGGCGTAGCGCTCGGCCTCGGGGAGGGTGTCGCAGTTGATGCCGACCATGGCCTCGCCGAGGTTGCGGGACGCGTCGGCGATGATCTTCGGGTCGTCGTAGAAGGTGGTGGCCTTCACGATGGCGGCGGCGCGCTTGGCCGGGTCGCCGGACTTGAAGATGCCGGAGCCGACGAAGACGCCCTCGGCGCCGAGCTGGCGCATCAGGGCCGCGTCGGCCGGGGTGGCCACGCCGCCGGCGGAGAACAGCACGACGGGAAGCTTGCCGAGCTCGGAGACTTCCTTGACCAGCTCGTACGGGGCGCGCAGCTCCTTGGCGGCGGCGTACAGCTCGTTGTTGTCGTAGCCGCGCAGGCGGGCGATCTCGTTCTTGATCTGGCGCAGGTGGCGGACGGCCTCGACGACGTTGCCGGTGCCGGCCTCGCCCTTGGAGCGGATCATGGCCGCGCCCTCGGCGATGCGGCGCAGGGCCTCGCCCAGGTTGGTGGCGCCGCAGACGAAGGGGGTGGTGAAGGCGAACTTGTCGCTGTGGTTGACCTCGTCGGCCGGGGTGAGGACCTCGGACTCGTCGATGTAGTCGACGCCGAGGGACTGCAGGACCTGGGCCTCGACGAAGTGGCCGATGCGGGACTTGGCCATGACCGGGATCGAGACGGCGTCGATGATGCCCTCGATCATGTCCGGGTCGGACATGCGGGCGACGCCGCCGTCCTTGCGGATGTCGGCGGGGACCCGCTCCAGGGCCATGACGGCGACGGCGCCCGCGTCCTCGGCGATCTTGGCCTGCTCCGGCGTGACCACGTCCATGATCACGCCGCCCTTGAGCTGCTCGGCCATGCCGCGCTTCACTCGGGCGGTGCCGGTCTCGGGAGCCTGGTTTTCGGAGATGGACACGGGTGACCTCGCTGATGGGAAAGGGGGTTTCTGCAGCACTGAGGAAACGTGAGAGAACCAGGCCACAGCAAGGGCCAATGAGAACGCCGTGGATCCTTTTGCGACGGACGGCCGGAAAACGACAGGTGAACGGGGCTCAGGCGGCCCGGTCCACCAGGGCCGCCGGAGGCTCGTCGTCCATTTCGAAGGCCATCGGGAAGGGCGCGTGACCGGCCAGGCGGAACCAGCGCACCTTTCGGTGCCGGCGCAGGGCCCGGGCCGCGCGTACGGCGTCGTTGTGGAAGCGCCGGGCCATCGGCACCCTGCGGACCGCCTCGGTGAGTTCCCGCGCCGCCTCCTCGCCCCCGGGCGCCTCCCGCACCGCCTCCACCTGCGGGGCCTCCCCGAAGACGGCCCGCAGCGCCTGGCTCAGTTCGCTCTCGGCCACCTCCCGCTGCTCCTCCTCGGCCTGCCGGGCGGCGTGCGCGGCCTCGTACAGCACGATCGAGGCGGCCGGGTCGAGGACCCCCGACGTCGCGAGCTCCTGCGCCACCGAGGCGCGCCGCAGCAGCTGGGCGTCCAGGGCCGCGCGGGCGGCGTCGATCCGGGCGTGGAGGCGGTCGAGCCGGCCGGCGGTCCAGCTCAGGTAGAGCCCGATCGCGACCAGGGCGACGGCGATCCAGATGAGAGTGGTGGTCACGGGCGGCAAGGCTAGCGGCACGAGGGGCCCCGCCGTTCGCCCCGCCCCGCCCGTGATCAGCGGTTGCGGTCCTCCGCCAGGGGCGGGATGGAGATCAGTGTCTTGAAGTGCCCCTTGGGGTGGCCCTCGCCGACGAGTTGCCGCTCCGCCTCGACCCAGGCGTGGGCCGCGAAGGGGTGGGTGCGCACCCCGGTGCACCAGGTGGGCCAGGCACCGCGCATGCGGCAGAGCAGGGCGGTGGCGATGGAGCGCTGCAGGCAGCCCTGCCCGGCGCAGCGCAGACTGACGGACACGACCTCCTCGCGGGCTCTGAGCGCCTGCGCGGCCGTCGCGGGTGCGGCGCCCCGGCGGGCGAACTCCAGGACGGTGCGCAGCCGGGCGGGTCTGACCTTGGCCAGCAGTCGGGCGACGCCCACGGCCAGCAGGGGCAGGACCCGGCGATGCACAGGGAGACGGCGGCGTTCGGCCAGCGCGACGGGCATGCTCACGAGATCACCAGTTCCGAGCCGCGCAGTCGCTCGATCACGGCGCTCACGTCGCGTTCGGCCTGCTGGGAGTCGATCCCGTACCGGCTCGCGAGTGCGGTGGCGATGGCGGCGGGCTGGTGCCCGTCGAGCAGTTCGCGCAGCACGTGGGCGCCGGTGTTGTTCAACTGCCAGTAGCGGCCGGTGCGTTCGTTGAGCAGGACCGTGCCGTCGTCGGTGTCGGTGGTGCTCACGTCAGGGTGCAGGCGCACGGGCGTCGAACCTCCAGGCAGGGGTGGGGCGGGTGGCGGCGCGCAGCCAGGTCTCGCAGCCGATCAGGGGTTCCAGGGCGATCCTCGTGGAGTTGTCCGGCTGGGGTGCGAGCAGCCGGGTGCGCAGTTCCGCGGGGTCGATCAGGCCCCGGGCGGCCAGGGCCGAGTCGTCGAGCATCTCCAGGATCGCGGGCAGGTTGCGGCGCAGCCCGCTGTTGGCCTCGTCGCTGAACTCGCCCTTGGTGGAGCGGCCCAGCACGGGCTGCGGGACGATGCCGCGCATCGCGTCGGCCAGCAGGGGCTTGTAGCGCCAGGGGCCGGCGTGGTCGTGGGCCCGGACCGCCAGGACCGCTTCCACCACGCGGTCGTCGAAGAAGGGCGAGTCGAGCTGTACGCCGTCGTCGGCGAACACGCGGGCCAGTTGCCGGTACCAGGGGGCGGCGGTGCGCACGGCCAGGAGCGACTGGTGTTGTGCCAGGTCGCCGGAGAGCGGCTGTACCCGGGTCGCGGTGTCCCGGAGGGCCTCTCGGGCGGCCTCGATCGCGGTGCCGGTGGCCCAGGACGGTGCGCGCAGCGTCCACAGTCCCCACCCGAGTGCGGGTCGGCGTTTGGGCGGGGGCGGGTCGGTGAGCCGGTCGGCCTGGCTGCGCCACCAGGCGGCTTCGTCACCGGGGCGGGTCAGCGCGGCCAGGGTCGGCAGGACGGGCCAGCGGCTCAGCGCGGCGTATCCGCGCACGTGCCGCAGGGCGGTCAGCGGACGGTGGCGGAGCAGTCCGTGGAGGTAGCCGGGGAACGGGGTGAACAGTTCGTCGCCGCCGTGTCCGGCGAGGTGTCTGCGCGATCCGGTGCCGGCCAGCAGGCGGGCCGTGTGCCGGGTGCGGGCGAGGGTGCGGGCGAACGGGTAGGGCCCCTCGGTGTCCACCGGCTCGTCGCAGTCGGTGAACAGGGAGGGGAGGTCGCCGGGAGGGACCACGAGGTGCTCGGCCCGGTCGAGGGCGCCGATGGCGTGGGTGGCGAAGGCGGCGTCGTCGTTGCCCGCCTCGGCCTCGCCCCAGCGGAACGTCACCAGGTCGGGCGTGCGCCGGGCGGCGAGGAAGCACAGTGAGGTGGAGTCCATGCCGCCGGACAGGTCCGTGCTCAGCCGGCCCCGCTCGGGCGCGCGGTCGTCGAAGGCCGAGGTGAGAGCCTGCCGCACCGCCTCGGCGCCTGCCGTCAGGGTCAGTTCGGGGGCCGGCGGCCGCCACCAGCGTGTCTCACGGATCCGCTCGTGTTCCCACACCAGGCAGTGGTCCGGGGGAAGCGCGGACATGCCGGCCCAGAGGGGCCGGTCGCCCAGCGGAGGCGGCAGGAACCCGCCGGTGGCCACGCGCAGGGCCAGCGCCTGTTCGTCGATCCCGGCACCGGTCATCGCGGCGAGTACATCGGCCCGGTCGGCTGCCACCTCGACCTCGTTCGTCCGGGTGCGGAACACCCGGCGCAGTCCGGTCGCGCTGCCCTGGAAGCGAACCTCCCCGTGGGCCGAGACGACCAGGTGGCAGGAGCCGGGGAGGGACGTGGCGAGCGCGTCCGCGTCGGACACCGTCCGTATACGGGCGGCCAGTTCGGAGAGCCGGGCGGCGGGGACGGGGCAGACCCCGACCACCGCCACCCGCACCGGGCCCGCGGTGACCACCGTGATCTCGCCGGTGGACCAACGGCCCACCAGCCACGGCCGCCCCGAGGCGTGCGCGTACTCCTGCGGCGACGCCCACGGCACGGCCGCGCGGACGGCGGCCGCCGCTGCCGTGTCCGGCAGGACCACGAACCCGGTGCTGCTCATCTGCTCATCTCTCCGAGCGTGCTCGTGCCGGCGAGAGCCGGCGAGACGACTGTCAGAAGCCGCCCGAGTAGTGACCGAAGATGTCGTTGCCCCAGCCGATGAAGCCCAGGGTGTCCTCGTTGAACTCTCCGACCTCGGTCAGCGTCGGCGGGGCGTACGGCTCGGCGGTCGTGAGCTCGATCTGCTCGTCCACAACATCTCCTCCCGTTACAAGGGGCAGCCGGTCAGCTACCCATTGCACCGTACATTCGATATTGATTCATGATCCATCGGTTTTCACTCAAGTCCCGGCAGCCACTTCGCACACTCGAGCGACACGGAAAGATCACGGGTGATCTGCGCAATCGATCATTCGGCACCGGGGCACACGCCCGCCCGACCTGCCCTTTGGCATGGCCTGAAAAGGACCGGGCGCCCGCCCTTCAGTCGCGGGCGAACCCCAGCCGCCCCCACAGCCCGGTCGTCCGCTCGTCCTCGGCCACCGCCGCCGCTCCGGCCGTCACCGTCTCGTAGACGGACAGGATGTCCGCGCCGACGGTCGACCAGTCGAAGCGCCGCACATGGGCGCTCCCCCGCTCGCGGAGCTCCGCCAGCCGCTCCGGGTCCGCCAGGAGCCGTACGGCCACGTCGGCGAGGGCGTCGGCGTCCTCGTTGGGGAACAGTTCGCCGGCCGCTCCCCGGTCCAGGACCTGGGCGAAGGCATCCAGGTCGGAGGCGAGGACGGGGGCTCCCGCGGACATGGCCTCGACGAGGATGATGCCGAAGCTCTCGCCGCCGGTGTTGGGCGCGACGTACAGGTCGACGCTGCGCAGGAAGCGGGCCTTGTCCTCGTCGCTGACCATGCCGAGGAACTCGACACGGGAGCGCAGCTCGACCGGCAGGGACTGAACGGCCTCCTCCTCGTCACCGCGCCCGGCGACCAGCAGCCGGGCCTGCGGACGCGCGGCGAGGATCTTCGGCAGGGCCTTCATCAGCACCGGGAGTCCCTTGCGGGGCTCGTCGATACGCCCTATGAAGCCGATCGTGTCGCCCTGCCACTCGGCCTTGGGTTCGGCCTCGGCGAAGAAGTCGACGTCGACGCCGTTGGGGATCACGACCGCGTCGCCGCCGAGATGCTCCACCAGCGTGCGGCGGGCGTACTCGCTCACCGCGATCCGGGCGCTGATCTTCTCCAGGGCGGCCTGGAGGATCGAGTAGGCGGCGATCATCGCGCGCGAGCGCGGGTTGGACGTGTGGAACGTCGCCACGATCGGGCCCTGGGCGGCCCAGCAGGTCAGCAGGCCCAGTGATGGGGAGGTCGGCTCGTGGATGTGGATCACGTCGAACGCGCCGTCGTGCAGCCAGCGGCGCACCCGGGCGGCGCTCAGGAAGCCGAAGTTCAGCCGGGCAACCGACCCGTTGTAGGGCACCGGCACCGCGCGCCCCGCCGAGACGACGTACGGCGGCAGCGGGGTGTCGTCGTCGGCCGGGGCCAGGACGGACACCTTGTGGCCGAGGCGGATGAAGTACTCGGCGAGGTCACGGATGTGGAACTGGACGCCACCCGGTACGTCCCAGGAGTACGGGCAGACGATGCCGATCCTCACGTGGATCCCTTCGCTGGATCGAGGTCGGCGAGCCACAGGCGCTGCAGCATGTGCCAGTCCTCCGGATGGTCGGCGATCCCGGTGGCGAAGGCATCGGCCAGCGCCTGAGTCATGACGGACGTCTTCTCGGCGCGCGTGCCCGACTCGGGGACCTCGACGGGCGGGTGGACGCGGCCCCGCATCACGGGCGAGTCGTCGTACCAGAGGGTCACCGGCAGCAGCAGGGCGCCGGTCTGCTGGGCGAGCAGGGCCGGTCCGGCCGGCATCCGGGCCGTGTCGCCGAAGAAGTCCACCTCGACGCCCGACGCGGACAGGTCGCGGTCGGCGACCAGGCAGACCAGACCGCCGTCGCGCAGCCGCCGGGCCAGGGTGCCGAAGGCGGTGCCGCCGCTGTGCGGCAGGACCTCCATGCCGAGGCCCTCGCGGTAGGCGACGAACCGGTCGTAGAGCGTCTCGGGCTTCAGCCGCTCGGCGACCGTGGTGAAGGGGATGCCGAGCTTCGTGGTGACCCAGGCGCCGGCCAGGTCCCAGTTGGCGAGGTGCGGCAGGGCGAGGACGACGCCCTTGCCGGCGGCCAGGCCCTCGGTGAGGTGGTGCAGGTCCTTGCCCTCGAAGCCACCCTTGATCCGCTCCTCGCTCCAGGCCGGGAGGCGGAAGGACTCCATCCAGTAGCGCAGGTAGGAGCGCATGCCCGCGCGGGACAGCTCGGCGAGGCGCTCGGGGCTCGCTCCGGGCACCACGCGCGCGTAGTTGCCCTCCAGGCGCTGGACGCCCTTGCCGCGCTGCTTCCAGGCCAGGTCGGCGATGGTCCGGCCGAGCCGTGCGGCGACCGGCTCGGGGAGCTTCTTGACCGCGCCCCAGCCGAGGCCGTACAGCGCGTCCGTCAGCCGGTCCTGTGCGCTCACGTGGCCGCCTCGCTCCCGTGAGAGGCGTTCTGCTGCTCGTCCCCATTGTCCTGCCCGTCCGGCGTGGCCTCTGCGGCCTCGGCCTCCGCGGACTCCCTACGGACCGTGACGACCCGCTGGATGAGCGTGACGAGGCTGCCCACGGCGACGATCCACAGGGCGACGGGCAGCAGGTACTGGATGCCGGGCACACCGAACGTGTGCAGGCCCGCGAGCCCCGCCGCGACCAGGGAGATCACCAGCCGCTCGGCCCGCTCGACGAGCCCGTTGACCGCGACCGGCAGGCCGATCGACTCGCCCCGGGCCTTGGTGTACGACACCACCTGGCCGCTGGCCAGGCAGAAGATCGAGACGGCGCACAGGACGAGGTCGTCACCCCCGCCGGCGTACCAGAGGATGAAGCCGCCGAAGATCGCGCCGTCGGCGACCCGGTCGAGCGTGGAGTCCAGGAAGGCTCCCCAGCGGCTGCTGCGGCCGAGCTGACGGGCCATGTTGCCGTCGACGAGGTCGGAGAACACGAACAGCGTGATCACGACCGTGCCCCAGAAGAACTCGCCCATGGGGTAGAAGACCAGCGCGCCCGCTACCACACCGGCGGTGCCGATGAGGGTGACCGTGTCGGGGCTGACGCCCCGGCGGATGAGAAACGCGGCGAACGGCGTGAGGACACGCGTGAAGAATGCACGCGCGTACTTGTTCAGCATGGCCTTCCCGAGGGTCGGTGTCGCCGTCTGGCCCCTGCTGGCCACCGGCTGGCCCATCGTAGTCACGCGCGCGCGTGGGCGAGGTGCGGGCACCCTGACCCCTTTCGGGGGAACCCGCGGGCCGCTGGTGGGCCGTGGGATCGCGTCGTTCGTATGGACGCACCGTGACGGGAGTGGGAAGGTCGAATGACCGCGGGCGTCGCCGGAGCCGCACCGCACGCGGATTCCGCGTGTCCGCGCCCACAGGGACCTCACCGTGCACGGGAGGCAGGATCATGGGCGACAAGGCACAGACACACCCTGGGGCCGCCGGCAGGGCACAAGCGGCCGACCACCCTCAGTCCGTACGGAATGTGGTGCTGGTCGGCCACTCCGGATCGGGAAAGACCACGTTGGTCGAAGCCCTCGCGCTCACGGCGGGGGCGGTGAACCGGGCGGGCCGCGTGGAGGACGGCGGCACCGTCTCCGACTACGACGACATCGAGCACCGGCAGCAGCGTTCGGTACAGCTCTCCCTGGTGCCCGTCGAGTGGGACGGCATCAAGGTCAATCTCCTCGACACCCCCGGATACGCCGACTTCGTCGGTGAACTCAGGGCCGGTCTGCGCGCGGCGGACGCGGCCCTCTTCGTCGTCTCGGCCTCGGACGGGGTGGACGGCTCGACCCGCACGGTGTGGGAGGAGTGCGCGGCCGTGGGCATGCCCCGGGCCATCGTGGTCACGCACCTGGAGTCGGCGCGCGCGGACTTCGAGGGGATGACCCGCACCTGCGCCGAGGCCTTCGGCGCGGACGACCCCGACGCGGTCCTGCCGCTCTACCTGCCGCTGCACGGCCCCCAGGCGCCCGACGGGCACGCGCCCGTGACCGGGCTGATCGGGCTGCTGTCGCAGAAGCTGTTCGACTACTCGACCGGCGAGCGCAAGGAGTCCGAGCCGGGCGAGGACCAGCTGCCGCTGATCGAGGAGGCTCGCAACCGGCTCATCGAGGGGATCATCGCCGAGAGCGAGGACGAGACCCTCATGGACCGCTACCTCGGCGGGGAGCCCGTCGACGTCAAGACGCTCATCGAGGACCTGGAACGGGCCGTCGCGCGCGGGGTCTTCTTCCCCGTCCTGGCCGCCGCCCCCGCGGGTGAGGGCGCCCGGCAGGGGCTCGGCACCCTGGAGCTGCTGGAGCTGATCACGCGGGGCTTCCCGACGCCGCTGGAGCACGAGACGGTGCGGGTCACGACCATCGACGGCAAGCCGCGCGAGCTCAAGCCGTGCGATCCGGACGCCCCGCTGGTCGCGGAGGTCGTGAAGACCTCCTCGGACCCCTACGTGGGCCGGCTGTCGCTGATCCGCCTGTTCTCCGGCACGCTGCGCGCCGACCAGACGGTCCACGTCTCCGGGCACGGGCTGGCCGATCGCGGACACGAGGACCATGACGTCGACGAGCGGATCGGCGCCCTGTCCACGCCGTTCGGCAAGCAGCAGCGCCCGGTGTCGCACGTCATCGCGGGCGACCTGGCGTGCGTGGCGAAGCTGGGCCGCGCGGAGACCGGCGACACCCTGTCCGCCAAGGACGACCCGCTGCTCATGGAGCCGTGGCGGATGCCCGACCCGCTGCTGCCGCTGGCCATCCAGGCGCACAGCAAACCGGACGAGGACAAGCTGTCCCAGGGCCTGGCCCGGCTGGTGGCCGAGGACCCGACGATGCGGCTGGAGCAGAACCAGGACACGCACCAAGTGGTCCTGTGGTGTCTGGGCGAGGCGCACGCCGACGTGGCCCTGGAGCGGCTGCGCAGCCGGTACGGCGTCCAGGTCGACGTCGTCCCCCACCGGGTGTCCCTGCGCGAGACGTTCGCGACCAAGTCGGCCGGCCGCGGTCGGCACGTCAAGCAGTCCGGCGGGCACGGGCAGTTCGCGATCTGCGAGATCGAGGTCGAGCCGCTGCCCGGTGGGTCCGGCATCGAGTTCGTCGACAAGGTCGTGGGCGGGGCGGTGCCCCGGCAGTTCATCCCGTCGGTGGAGAAGGGCGTACGGGCCCAGGCGGCCAAGGGGGTCGCGGCCGGGTACCCGCTCATCGACGTACGGGTGACCCTCCTGGACGGCAAGGCGCACTCGGTGGACTCCTCCGACGCCGCCTTCCAGACAGCCGGCGCGCTCGCGCTGCGGGAGGCCGCGGCCGACGCGAGGATCCATCTGCTGGAGCCGGTGGCCGAGGTGTCGGTGCTGGTCGGTGACGACTTCGTGGGCGCCGTGATGAGCGACCTGTCGGGGCGGCGCGGCCGGGTGCTCGGCACCGAGCAGACCCCGGGCGGGCGCACCCTGATCCGGGCCGAGGTTCCGGAGATCGAGATCGGCCGGTACGCCATCGATCTGCGGTCGATGTCGCACGGCACCGCGGGGTTCAGCCGCCGGTACGCGCGGCACGAACCGATGCCGCAGCAGGTCGCGGACCGGGTGCGTGAAGAGGAGCGCAAGGCCTCGTAGTTGGCGCCGGGCGCCACCAAGTGCCCTTGTGGGAGCTCCCCTCCGCGGGGGCGGACGGCTTGACGGGCCGCCCGCCCCCGCTCGCCGGTACGGACGGATACGCTGATGACCTGATCAACAGGTGTGCGGAGCGCGGAAGTCGGGAAGGCCGCAGATGCGGATGCGGCAGCGATGGGGGCGGCAGTGACGGACGGATTCGACTTCAGCCCGGGAGCCCAGGTGCCCCTGGCGGGTGCGAGCGGCCAGACGGCGGCGACCTATGCGCTGGCCGCGGCGGCGTACCGGGACGACGAGGTCACCAAGATCCTGGCCGCCGACAACGAGTGGCACCAGTCGAAGGTGACTCCCCCGCGCTCCTGGGCGAAGATCTTCCGCCCCAGGTTCGGCGAGGCGTTCTCCCGCGCGGTGATCGACCGGATGCTGGGTGCCGGGCGCAAGCCGGTCATCCAGTCCTTCGGCATCGAGCCGCAGGTCGTCGTGGAGCACTGCCTGGCGGCCCACCGCATCCGCCGCGACCGCGACAACTGGCTCGCGGCGATCACGGTGATCTGCGGGGTGCTCTTCCTGCCCGGCTTCCTCGTGTGGCTGCTGGTGTTCACGCTGCGCACCACCATGGCCAAGCGCGAGGACAAGCGGGCCGGCGCCCTCGCCACGACGCTGCTGGTCGCGGTGGGCGCGCTGGCCGTGCTGTTCCTGATCCGCATGCCGTTCACGGGCTTCTGGGCCCTGTACGGGCGCGCGGCGGTGATCATGCCGGTGGTCGGCTGGTTCTGGGCCAAGCAGATCTGCGAGCGGACGGCGCGCGACCTGCGGGAGCGCTGGTCGAGTCTGCTGTCGGGCGGTGGTGTCGGTGCCAAGATCCCCGAGGCCGTGCCCGGCAACCCCGGTGACGCGGCCGAGCAGGTCCGCAAGGAGCTGGCCCGTCTCGCCGCCGAGCAGCGGTCCAACTCGGTCTTCTACGCCGGCCCCAAGGGCATACTCGGCATGGGCACGCGGTGGGGCAGCTGGCAGCTGGCCGAGGAGCTGGTCTCCGCCGAGCCGGGCAAGGAGTTCCACCCCTTCCGCAGCTGGGACGTCATCGTGGCGATCCAGGGCGGGCTCGGCATGCTGGAGCGCACGTCGATCAATACCGGCGGCTTCCCCAAGCCGTCCATCACGCACTGGATCGTCACGCCGATCGGTGAGAAGGCGACGGACGTGTCCCGGCCGAGCGGCACGGACGTCGACGCGTACACGGTCCGGACGCACGCCATCCAGGACATCTGCAACAAGCAGCAGTTCGGCAGCGGCGACCGCCACTACCTGGGCGTGCAGTGGACCCTGTGGGACGGCCACCTGGTGATCACGATGCTGATCACGGTGACCGTGCTGCACGACACCCTGCGCATCGAGGTCACCGGGCACGCGCTGGGGCCGGTCAACCCCCTGTTCAACGAGAAGCCGGCGGCCAAGGAGAAGGCGGTGCAGAAGGCTCTCCGGTTCTGGGAGACCCGCACCGTGAAGCTGCCGCTGATCGACGCCGACGAGGTGGTACGGCTGGCCGCGCGCGCCCCGCTGACCTGGTACCCGCCGCTGCTGAACTGGCTCGGCGGCAGTCTGACGCTGCCCGAGCCGTTCGGTCTGCGGCACGCGTGGGCCGACCAGCCGTGGCGGCACCGCTTCATGGCCGACGACGCGCTGCGGGCGGCCACACCCGTGCTGCGGGTCGTGCACACGGCGGCGCTGAAGGTGCTCCGGGAGAACGGGGTGGACGTGGAGAAGTTCGGGTCCAGGTCGGCGGCGCTGAGTGGGGCGGTGCAGGAGGTTTCGCCGAAGAAGGCGGACGTGTACGACGCCTAGTCGGTTAGGTGCCCGGCGTTGTTGCTGAGGCGCGGGTGGGTGCGCAGCCCGGCGCTTCGAGGTGCCACCGCGCCCACCCGTGCCGCCCCGGGCGGCACGCATGCCCGCGGTTTATGCCGGCCAGGCCTCCGCCAGCATCTTCCGCGTGTCCGCCAGCAGCTGCGGCAGCACCCGCGTGTGACCCACCACCGGCATGAAGTTCGTGTCCCCGCCCCAGCGCGGCACGATGTGCTGGTGCAGGTGTGCGGCGATGCCCGCGCCGGCGACCGTGCCCTGGTTCATGCCGATGTTGAAGCCGTGTGCGCCGGAGGCCGTGCGCAGGGCCGTCATGGCCTGCTTGGTGAGTTCGCCGAGCTCGGCGGTCTCCCCGGCCGTGAGGTCGGTGTAGTCGGCGACGTGCCGGTAGGGCACGGTCATCAGGTGCCCGCCGTTGTACGGGTAGAGGTTGAGCACCGCGTAGACCTGTTCGCCGCGCCGGACGACGAGCCCGTCCTCGTCGGACTTGGCCGGGATCGAGCAGAAGGGGCAGCCGTCGCCGGCGCCCGGGCCGGTCGGCTTGTTCTCGCCCTGGATGTAGGCCATCCGATGGGGCGTCCACAGTCGCTGGAACGCGTCCTGCGTCCCTACTCCCAGCTGCTGCTCCGGCTCACTCGTCATGCTGTGCAGCATATGGCGTCGAGCTGGGGGTACGGCAAAGGCCCCCGGGATCTCCCCGGGGGCCTTCGCACCGTGTGATCAGACCTGGGCGCGCTCCTCGACGACCTTCAGGATCTTCGCGATGGCCTCGTCGAAGGGGATGCCGTTCTCCTGCGAGCCGTCGCGGTAGCGGAAGGACACGGACTCGTGGGACATGTCCTCGTCGCCCGCGATGACCATGAAGGGCACCTTCTGCTTCTGGGCGTTGCGGATCTTCTTCTGCATGCGGTCGGAGGAGGAGTCGACCTCGACGCGCAGGCCCTTCTTCTTGGCCGCGGCGGCGAACTTCTCCAGGTACTCCACGTGCGCGTCGCCGATCGGGATGCCGACCGCCTGGACCGGGGCCAGCCACGCCGGGAAGGCACCCGCGTAGTGCTCCAGGAGGACCGCGAAGAAGCGCTCGATGGAGCCGAACAGCGCGCGGTGGATCATGACGGGGCGCTGCTTGGAGCCGTCCGCGGAGGTGTACTCCAGGTCGAAGCGCTCCGGCAGGTTGAAGTCGAGCTGGATCGTCGACATCTGCCAGGTGCGGCCGATGGCGTCCTTGGTCTGGACGGAGATCTTCGGGCCGTAGAAGGCGGCGCCGCCCGGGTCGGGGACGAGGGGCAGGCCCTGCTTCTCGGCGACCTGGCGCAGCGTCTCCGTCGCCTCTTCCCAGGCCTCGTCCGAGCCGACGAACTTCTCCGGGTCCTTGGTGGACAGCTCCAGGTAGAAGTCGGTCAGGCCGTAGTCGCGCAGCAGGCCGAGGACGAAGGTGAGCGTCTTGTCGAGCTCCTCCGACATCTGCTCACGGGTGCAGTAGATGTGCGCGTCGTCCTGGGTGAAGCCGCGGGCGCGGGTCAGACCGTGCACGACGCCGGACTTCTCGTACCGGTACACGGTCCCGAACTCGAAGAGGCGCAGCGGCAGTTCACGGTAGGAACGCCCGCGCGCGTCGAAGATCAGGTTGTGCATCGGGCAGTTCATGGGCTTGAGGTAGTAGTCCACGCCCTCGTCGAGCTGCATGGGCGGGTACATGCCGTCGGCGTACCAGTCCAGGTGGCCCGAGGTCTCGAAGAGCTTCCCCTTGGTGGCGTGCGGGGTGTAGACGAACTCGTAGCCCTCTTCCTCGTGGCGGCGGCGCGAGTAGTCCTCCATGACCCGGCGGATGATGCCGCCCTTGGGGTGGAAGACGGCGAGGCCGGAGCCGATCTGCTCGGGGACGGAGAACAGGTCGAGCTCGCTGCCGAGCTTGCGGTGGTCGCGCTTCTCGGCCTCGGCGAGGAACTCCAGGTGCGCCTTGAGCTCGTCCTTGGTGGGCCAGGCGGTGCCGTAGATGCGCTGGAGCATGGGGTTCTTCTCGCTGCCGCGCCAGTAGGCGGCCGCGTTGCGCATCAGCTTGAACGCCGGGATGTTCCGGGTGGTGGGCAGGTGGGGACCGCGGCAGAGGTCCTTCCAGCACAGGTCACCGGTCTTGGCGTCCAGGTTGTCGTAGATCGTCAGCTCGCCGGCGCCGACCTCGACGTCCGCGCCGTCGTCGTGCGAGGCGGAGCCCTTGAGGCCGATCAGCTCCAGCTTGTACGGCTCGTCGGCCAGCTCCTCGCGGGCCTCGTCGTCGGTGACGACACGGCGGGAGAAGCGCTGGCCGCGCTTCTGGATCTCCTGCATCTTCTTCTCGATGGCCTTGAGGTCATCGGGGTGGAAGGGCTTCTCGACGTCGAAGTCGTAGTAGAAGCCGTCCTTGACGGGCGGGCCGATGCCGAGCTTGGCCTCGGGGAAGAGCTCCTGCACGGCCTGCGCCATGACGTGCGCGGTGGAGTGGCGCAGGATGTTCAGGCCGTCCTCGGAGGAGATCTCGACGCCCTCGACCTCGTCGCCCTCGGACAGGGTGTACGACAGGTCCCTGAGCTCGCCTGCCACGCGCGCGGCGATGATCGAGCGCTCGCCGGCGAAGAGCTCGGCGGCCGTAGTGCCCGTCGTCACCACGCGTTCTTCCCGCTCGGAATCGCGCTGGATGATCACACGGACGTCTGACACCGGTCTCTCCTGACTGAAGGGGGCTGCGGCGCCATACCCGAGCGCGCGCACGAGTAAGGATCGTACCGACCCGGGACCGCCCTACGCGAAATCAGTCCCGGCGGTCACCTCCGGAGGCCGCCGCAGTGCACTCCCACACGCTGCCGCGATCCCCTCCCCCAGGCCCCTTCAGTCCCCTCCGCAGGCCTCCTCGAAGAAGTCGAGGTTCTCGTGGAGCTCCTTCATCAGCCGGTCCCGTTCGGCGTCGTCGACCTGGACGGGGACGACCCCGTGGGCCCCGGTGAGGCGGCGGAATCCGCCCCTGCTCTCCAGCCGCCCCTGCACCCGTACGGGGAGTCCGACCAGGTGGGCGTGCCCGGCGATCCGGTACGCCTCCTCGTCGAGGGTGATCCGGACGTTCGGCACCTCGGCCCCGGCCAGCACGCGCAGCCGCACCGTGCCGTCGCCGCGCGGCCCGGACCTGCGCAGCCGTACGACCGCTCCCGTGATCCGCACCGGAACCGCGGGTTCCTCGCGCAGGTAGCGGGCGCCCGCCTCGCGCAGCACGGCCAGGTCGCCGGGTGAGAACTCGACAGGCTCGGCGGAGGGCGCACAGCCCTCGGGCACACCGGCCGCCGGGGCCCACTCGACGGCGATCCGGGCGCCTTCCGTGCCCCGGACGAGGGCGACGAGGGCCTCGGTGAGCTCATGGCTCACCCCTGCCTCGACGGCGGCGTCGAAGGCGTCCATGCCGCCGGTGGCCCGCTGGTAGTCGATGGCCTCCCGGGCGGCGAAGAGGGCCTGGTGGAGGCGTACGGCGAGGGGGCGGCCGGCCGCGACCGGCACGAACGCGGTGATCCGGCCGTCGGTGGCGGAGCCGACGAGGACGTTCTCCAGGGCAGCGGCGGCGGAGCGGCGGTGCCGGGCGCCGTGGTAACCGGCCCGGGCGCGGGTGGCGAGGGCGGCGGCGAGCAGCATCCGGCGGGCGGCGCCGCGCAGCCGGTCCTCGACGGTCCAGGACGCCGCGCCGGCTGGTCCGGCGGGGACGTCGTGCCACCACCGGATCTCGTCGCTGGGCACGGCGAGGGAGACGAGGACCTCGCGGGCGGAGGGCGATCCGCTGCGGGACAGGGCGAGCAGGGCCTCGCCGAGCAGGTCGTCGCTGTCGGGGAAGGCGCGGCTCTCCGGCACCAGGAGGCTCGTGCCGCTGCCGCCGGGGCCGGGCGGGGTCCAGCGGCCGTAGCGTCCGGGGGCGCCACCGCGCCGCTGCCAGCCGTGCCGGCGCAGCAGGGCGCCCAGGACGGCCGGGTCGACGTCGACGGGCTCGGGCGGAGCGCCGCTGCGGGTGGTGTCGACGGGGTGCGGCCGGACCTGCCTCAGTGGTTCCTCGGTCGGGCGGTGCGTCACGGTTTCCCTCCCGTCCCGACCCGCGTCATGATCTCGCAGAGGGCCCGGTCGTCGAAGATGCGCGAGGTCGGTATCCGCACGGTGGTGCGGTGGCGGCCGGTGATCGGCTGTCCGGCGAGGTTGGTCCAGTAGCAGCAGTGCCTGAGGTCGAGCCGGTCGTGGCCGGCGCGCAGCCAGTCGTCCTGGGAACGCGGCACCAGCATCACCACAAGGATCTTGTGCACGGACACGGGGGTGCGGGCGAGCTTCGCCAAGTGGTGGTTGTCGAGGGTGAAGGAGAAGCTGCGGCCCGGCGGGTTGGGCGGCACCTGGTAGGTGGCCTTGAGCTGCACCTTGATGGTGACCTCGTCGTCGACCGTGTGCCCGGGGGCGCTGTGGCTGACGTGCCAGTCGATGCCGTTGTCGGGAAAGGGCTGGGACAGCGAGCAGCCGGCGGCCGCCGCGACGGCGTGCAGATAGCCGACCTGCAGTGTCTCCATGCAGGCGGTGGTGGCGAGAGTGCCGCGAGAGGGAGCCGTGCGCTCGGGCAGCAGCCCGCCCCGTTCGGGCTGCGCAATGGCCATGGCCAACAGCCTTCCAGAACAAGTGATTCCCCACTGCGGGCCGCTGAACTGCAACAACCCGTACTCCTGTTGTCTCCTTCCGGCGTACGGCGCAAACAGCCCGGGTATCACCGAATCGGGCAGCGGACGGTGCGTCAACTGCCGAAGGTGAACGAGGGGTTGTGTGGCTATGACGACGTGCTGGTACGAGGGGCCGCTGGCCGCCTTCGACACGGAGACGACGGGCGTCGACGTCGAGACCGACCGGATCGTGTCGGCCGCCGTGGTCGTCCAGGATGCGCCGGGTGTCCGGCCGCGGGTGAGCCGTTGGCTGGTGAACCCGGGGGTGCCGGTGCCCGCCGGGGCGACAGCGGTGCACGGACTGACGGAGGAGCACCTGCAGCGCAACGGCCGGTGGCCGGCGCCGGTGATGCACGAGATAGCGCAGGCTCTGGCCGAGCAGGCGCACGCCGGTCGCCCGGTCGTGGTGATGAACGCGCCGTTCGATCTGACCCTGCTGGACCGGGAGTTGCGCCGTCATCGCGCCTCGGCGCTCGGGCGCTGGTTCGAGTCGGCGCCGCTGTCCGTGCTGGACCCGCGGGTCCTGGACAAGCATCTGGACCGCTACCGCAAGGGCCGTCGCACCCTGACGGACCTGTGTGCGCACTACGGCGTCGCTCTGGAGGGTGCGCACGACGCGGCGGCCGACGCCGTGGCGGCGCTGGAGGTCACGCGGGCGGTGGGCCGCCGGTTCGCGTCCCGGCTGGAGCGTCTCGCCCCGGGTGAGCTGCACACCCTGCAGGCGGTGTGGCACGCGGCCCAGGCGCGGGGCCTGCAGGCGTGGTTCGCGCGCAGCGGTGTGGACGAGGCGGTCGACCCGGCGTGGCCGCTGCGTCCGGACCTGCCGGCGGCGGCTGCCTGAGCAGCCGGCGCGGGGGCCCGCGCGGGCATGAAAAAGCCGGTCCGTCTGTGACGGACCGGCTGTTTCCGGTGGGCGATACTGGGTTCGAACCAGTGACCTCTTCGGTGTGAACGAAGCGCTCTCCCACTGAGCTAATCGCCCGGGAACGCACTGAACCATACAGGTCCGGGCACGCTTCCTTCAAACCGCTTCGAGGTGCCTGAGGAGTCCGCGCCGCCCGGACCGCATCATCAGCGCGTGGTTGGCGCGGAAGACGGGCCGACCCGGTACGGCGAGCCGCCGCAGCAGCGGCTTGTTCACGCTGACGACCTGGTCGTACCGCGCCAGACTGCCCGTCCCGCGCGGCGTGACCGTCCAGCGTGCCCAGCCCTCGATGTCCCCGGACAGGGTGGTCTCCAGCACACCGGCGGCGCGGTCGCGCCGCACCTCGCGCGCCGTGAAGGTCATGTCGTACGGCACAAGGGAACGGATGCGGATCACCCCGGTGGTGTCGTCGAGCCGGGTCACTTCCCGGACCTGGCGCCACCAGCTCGGGTAGTCCTCGGGACGTTCCAGCACGTCGTAGACGGTGGCGGGGGGTGCGGGCAGGGGCCACAGGCTGCGGAAGCGGTAATGGTTCCAGTCCATCCCGGCAGTCTGCCCACGCGCGGCACGGACTGTCTGAGTACGCGCCTGAGTACCCGCACTCATGCCGTGCCGGGTGACGCGGACCACACTGCGATCCATGACCCACCTTCCGCCCCCGGCCGAGGAACTGCGGCTCCTCGACGCCGAACTCCGTCAACTGGACGCCCGGCGTTCCCAGTTGCTGACCCGCCGCGCCTGGCTGGTCGCGGCACTGCAGCAGACGCAGCAGCAGCCGCGGCCTTGGGCCTCGGCGCAGTCCCCGGCCGCCGCACCGCCGCGTCCCGAGACGGCGGCGCCCAGCGTGCAGAACGTGCTGCTGGTCCTCGGCGGTGTCCTGCTCACGCTCGCGGCGGCGGTGTTCACGCTGGTCAGCTGGGGGCAGATGGGGATCACCGGGCGGGCCCTGGTGCTCGGCGCGGTCACGCTGGCCACGCTCGCCGCGCCCGTGGCCCTGCTGAAGCGGGGGCTGCGGTCGACGGCCGAGTCCGTGGCGGGCCTCGGGCTCGCCCTGACCGTCCTGGACGCCTACGCGCTGTACGCGGCGGCCCTCTCCGGGACGGACGGGACCGGGTACGCGGCCGCCGCCTCGGCGGTGCTGGCGGTGACGTGGTCGGCGTACGGCCTGCTGCCGGTCACGTCCGCGCTGCGCCTGCCCCTGCCTTCCGCCCTGGCCGCGGCCCAGTTCCCCTTGCTGTTGTCGGCCCTGGCCGCCGACGCGAGTCCGTACACGATCACGGCCGCGCTGCTGGT
The DNA here is from genome assembly GCF_014648995.1 of Streptomyces massasporeus. Taxonomy (GTDB): domain Bacteria; phylum Actinomycetota; class Actinomycetes; order Streptomycetales; family Streptomycetaceae; genus Streptomyces; species Streptomyces massasporeus. The sequence continues at coordinate 184,040 of NZ_BMSE01000003.1, forward strand.
GACGGCCGGGCTCGACGCGGTGGCGGTGGCGCGGTTGGCGGCCGGGGCGGTGCGGATCACCGCCGTCGTCGGTGCCTACGGCATGGGCGGCTGGGGTGTTCTGGGGGCGGGCTGGCTGTCCTTGACGGCCGGCGGTCCGGGTGAGGCCTCCCGCGCCGGGGCGCTGCTCCTGCTCGCGGCGGCGATCGCCCTGGGTGCGGCCTGGCGGGGTCCGGGCGTCGGGCACGCCCTTGGCCTCGCGATCACGGCCGGTCTGCTCGTCGTGGCCGCGCTCGGTGGGGTGGCGCGTTCCGGGCTGCCTTCGGAGTGGGTGGTTCCGGCTCATCTGGCCGTCGGTGTGGCCCTGTTGGCGGCGGTGCGGGCAGGACGGCTGCCGGACGCGATGCGGACGGGCTTCGCCTATGCCTCCGGTTCCGTACAGGCGCTGGCGGTGCTGTGGACGCTGCCCGTCGTCGCCGTGGTGCTGCTGGGCCCGGCCGGATGGCTGGGCCGGGTGTGGAGTGGCGCGCCCTCCGATGCGCGTGCGGCGGTGCTCGTCGAGGCCCCCTGGCCGCCGGACGCGGTGGTGGCTCCGGTCGTGCTGGTGGGCGTGGCGGCGGTGCTCGCCCTGGCGGTCCGTGCGCAGGTGTGGCGTCCGCGGGCCCGGCTCGGTGCTGTCGGCCTGCTGTGGGCCACGGCGTTGATACTCCCGGCGGTCCTGGAGGTCCCGTACGCCGCCGGCCTGCTGGTCCTGGGCGTCATGACGGCGGCGGCGCTGTACGCGTGCCGGGTCACGGCGTCGGCCGCGCAGGTGACGGCTCTCGTCCTGGCCCTGGTCACGGCCGTCGGCCTGACCCTGGTCTCCCTCGCGTCCCAGTCCGCGACCCTCGTCGTGCTGTCCGGGCTGACGGTGCTGTTCGCCGCGGCGTCGTGGCGGGCGGGTGTCGCGCCGTTCACCGCTCCGGCCGCTCTCGTCTACGCCGCCGCGCTGGCCTCGGCGTCCGGCGCCGCCGCGAACTGGCCCGCGGCCCGAACCGCCCTGCTGGTCCTGCTGGTTCCCGCTGCCGCCGCCCTGCTGGCGCCGCGGCTGGACGCATCCCGGGCGACGGTGCCCGTTGAGGCCGTGGGAGCCGCCCTCGGGCTGTTCGCCGTGGCGCTCGCCGTCACCGACCCGCCGATGCTCGCCCTGGTGCTGGCCCTGTGCGGGGTGATCGCCGCGGGCACGGCCCTGCGCGCCGAGCGGCGTGCCGTCGGCTACGCGGCCACGGCCCTGTTCGTCCTGGCCGCGTGGGTGCGCCTGGCCGCCTGGGACGTCGGCACGCCCGAGGCGTACACGCTCCCGGTGACCGTCCCGGCGCTGCTCGTCGGAGCGCTGCGGCGGCGCCGCGACCCGCAGACTTCCTCCTGGACGGCGTACGGCGCCGGCCTCACCGTCACGCTCCTGCCGAGCCTGGTCACGGCCTGGGCCGACCCGTACTGGACACGGCCACTGCTGCTGGGCGGTGCGGCCCTGCTGGTCACGCTGCTGGGTGCCCGGCACCATCTCCAGGCACCGCTGGTGCTCGGCGGCTCGGTGCTGGCCCTGGTCACGCTGCACGAACTCGCCCCGTACGTCGTGCAGGTGACGGGGGCGCTCCCCCGCTGGGCGCCTCCCGCCCTCGCCGGACTCCTGCTGCTCGCACTCGGAGCGACGTACGAGCAGCGGATCCGGGACGTCCGGCGGGTGCGGGAGGTCCTGGGGAGGATGGACTAGGCCCCGTATCTGCGGCGTGATCCGCACGACAGGCCCCGGGTGCGTCGAGGCCGTCTCGACTGCGGACAAGTCCCGTGATGTCATACGTTCTCCGATCGGCCGCCGCGACAGCGGCACGCTCGGGCGGAGGCGGGGGGCATCATGACGGACCTGGGGGAATCGGCGGGCCGGGGCGCGGGCGTCGGGGACGAAGGGACACTGGAGCGCCTGCTCTCGGTGGTGGGGGCGGGAGCCGTGGACTTGCACACGGCCCCGGAGGGGCTGCGGACGCAGGTCACCGGTGTGCATGTGCTGGACGCCCTGGAACCGGCCATCAGACCGCGGGAGTTACTGCTCGCCGTCGGCGTCGACCCTGGCTCGGCGCATGCGGTCGACGTCGTGCGCCGGGCAGGTGAGTCCGGTGCGGCGGGTGTGGTGTTCGGCCCGGGACGGCCGGAGCCCACTACGAAGGCGTTGCAGTCGGCCGCCGAGGAGAGCGGCACCGCGGTGCTCTTCCGCACCGCCTGGTGCACCTGGGCACAGCTCGTGGGGGTCCTGAGGGCCGGGCTGGCCGCGGCGGGTGCTCCCCCGATGCCCGCCACCAGCGGCGTGCCCCTGGGCGATCTGGACTCACTTGCCGATGCGGTGGCCGCCCTGGTGGGAGGCTCGGTGACGATCGAGGACACGGAGTCTCGGGTGCTGGCGTACTCGTCCACCGAGGAGAACGTGGACGAGATGCGCCGGCTGACCATCCTCGGCCGCCGGGTGCCGCCCTGGCGGGTGGCGGCCATGCGGGAGGCGGGGTTCTTCCAGGCGCTGTGGGGTGCGGGCGATGTGCTGCACCGGCCCGCCCACGGGCAGGACCCGGAGCGTCTGGTGGGCGCCGTGCGGGCGGGCGGAGAGGCGCTCGGGTCCATCTGGGTGGCGGCGGTGGCCGGCCGCCCGCTGGCGCCGAACGCCGCAGAGACGTTGCGCGCGGCGGCCCGGACCGCCGCCGCCCACCTGCTCCACCACCGCACCCACAGCTCGGACGGCCGGCTGGTGGAGGATGCGGCCCGGGCGCTCCTGGAGGACCGTGGGTCCGTCGAGGTGCTCGCGGAGCGGGCCTCGCTGCCGCCCCGGGAACCCTGTGCCGTCCTGGCGGTGGGCATCGGGTCCGGCCACCCCGCGGACGACGGTCCTTCGTGGCTGTACGGCCTGCTGACCCTGCACTGCGCGGCGCTGGGCCACCGCGTCGTGGTGGTCCCGGCGGGCGGTGGGGCCTGGGTGCTGGTCAGTGGGCTGGAGCGCGAGGCCCGGCGGGCCGACGGCCAGGTGAGGCGACTGGGGAGCGCACTGGCCGATCAGCTGTCGGCGACGATCGGCTCGCCGGTGAAGGCCGGGCTCGGCGACGTGGCCCCCGGCCTGGCGGGGGCGCCCGCATCACGCCGGTCGGCCGAGCGGGCCCTCCAGGCGCTCCTCGCGGCCGACGGACCGCACGCCGTCGCGCGGAGCGAGGACGTCGCGGACACCGTGGGCATCCTCCAGGTCGTCGAGGCGCTGCGCGAGGTGACGCTGCCACCGCGGACCTCGGTGGCCCGGCTGAGGGAGTTCGACGCCGATCACGGCGGCAGTTGCCTGGTGGAGACCCTGCGGGCCTACCTCGACCACTTCGGTGACGTGTCCGCCGCCTCGCGTGCGCTGGGCGTGCACGCCAACAGTCTGCGCTACCGGCTGCGCCGGATCAGGCAGGTGTCGGGGCTGGACCTGGAGAGTCCCGACGCCCGGCTGCTCGCCCAGGTGCAGCTGCGCTTGGGCGGAGAGGCCGACTGCGCACGCCCCTGAGCGTCCGGCACCGAGACACGAGCGGGGGCGGGCCGGCCGCCGTTCGGCCGGGGCCACCATCGCAGGGCCTTCCTTTTGTCGTATCGCCCAACGCCTCGGCCTGGCAGAGGAGTTGTTGCTCCCGGCTGCCGTATGTGAGGCGCGGGTCTTTGACGACTCGACGAAGACGCCGTCCCGGTGCGGGCCGCAGCCTGGTGTTCCACCCGGGGCGGCCCCGGGCGCCTCGCCCACGACACCGGAAGGCTCACCATGACCGGACTGACCCCCGCCGCCGAGCGGCGGACACGGATCCTCCAGGAAGCGGTACGGCAGGGACTGCTGGACGCCGGGCGGTCCCAGCTGGCCGCCTTCGTCGACTTCGACGGCGTCGCCGCGACCGTCGCCTCCCTGCACCGCGCCTTCCCCTCCGCACCGCGTGTGCTGCACGCGTTCGCCGCCAAGGCGAACTGCCTGGTGCCGGTGCTGGCGGAGCTGCGGCGGCTCGGCATGGGGTGCGAGGTGGCCACCGCGGGTGAGCTGGCCCGCGCGCTGGCAGCGGGATTCGCGCCGGACCGGATCGTCTTCGACTCCCCCGCCAAGACGGAGGCCGAGCTGCGGCACGCCCTCGACCTGGGTGTGGCCGTCAACGCGGACAACTACCAGGAACTGGCGAGGATCGACCGGGTGCTGGGCGGCCGCGTCCCGGTCTCGCGGATCGGGGTGCGCGTCAACTCCCAGCTCGGTGGCGGCAGCATCGCCGCGATGAGCACGGCGACGAGCACCTCGAAGTTCGGCGTCCCCCTGGCGGACCCGGGGAGCCGGCAGCGGCTGCTGCGCGCCTACCACGACCACCCGTGGCTGACCTGGGTGCACACGCACGCCGGTTCGCAGGGCTGCCCGCTCGACCTCATGGCCGGCGGGGTCGGGCAGGCCGTGGCGTTCGCCGAGGAGGTCAACGCCTCGCTCGGGCGGCGCCAGGTCGTCGGCATCGACATCGGCGGCGGACTGCCCGTCAACTTCGCCGACGACGAGACCACGCCGACCTTCGAGATGTACGTCCGGCAGGTGCGCGCCCAGGCTCCCGCCCTGTTCTCCGGCGGGTACGAGATCGTCACCGAGTTCGGGCGGTCCGTCCTCGCCAAGAACGGGTTCACCGCCGCGTACGTCGAGTACACCAAGAGCATGGGCGGCCGGCCGATCGCGGTCACCCACGCCGGTGTGCAGGTGGCCACCCGGACGGTCTTCAACCCCGACGCCTGGCCGCTGCGGATCGAGGCGCACGACGGGAGCGGCGGGGCCAAGCGGGGCGGACCGGTCCGCCAGGACATCGCGGGACCCGCCTGCTTCGCCGGGGACCTGCTGGCCCGTGACCGCGCGCTGCCGCTCCTGGAACCGGGCGACCTCATCACCGTCCCGGACACCGGCGCCTACTACTTCTCGACGCCCTTCCACTACAACAGCCTGCCCGAACCCGCCGTGTACGGGGTCAGGTCGCGTGGTGACGGCGGCGGTGTCCGCTTCGAACTCCTGCGTCCCGCGCAGGATCCGTGGGACGTGCCGGGCCCGGACGGGCACGACGTCCCCGGCCGGCAGCGGGAGTACGAACCCGTTCACGGCGTCGGGTAAGGGCACCGAGGTGGCACAGGCCAACCGCCGGCGGCCCGGCGGGGACGGACCGCTCCTCAGCCAGCGCACCGCGATCGTCTTCCTGCTGGCAGCCCTGGTCGGCGTCGGTGCCACTGTTCTGGCGGCGCTGGCCGGCAACATGTGGCCGGTCGCGGTGAGCGTCGGCGGCGGGGTGGTGGCCCCGGCCGTCCTGTTCTTCAACCAGATCATCGACTAGGACGAGCGGTTCCCGCCGAGGCGTCGCCACGGGAACCGCTCGTCCGGCTTCCCGCTACGGCATCTTGTCGCCGAGCAGCGCCAGGTTCTCGATGGCGGCGAGGCCGTACAGCGCGGTGTCGTTCGTGGACACCCAGGTGGCCTCGCTGCCCGCCACCAGCGCGACCGGCCCGTTCAGCTTCTCCGTCTTCCAGGGCGCGGACTCCTTGTAGCCGTCGGAGTTGTAGAACTTCTCCCAGGCCCGCTTGGCGAGCTTCTCGTCGCCGGTCTTGACGGCCGCGTACGCGTCGAGGCGCGAGTGGCCCTGGAACAGCAGCAGGCTGCCGAAGTCGGAGCCGTAGCGTGCCTTCTGCTCGGCCTTGGTGGCGTTGAAGTAGCGGCAGTAGTCGAAGTACGCCTCGTTGAACTTCGGCATGTCGACCAGGTCGATGAGCTCGGCGCACAGTTCGTTGAGGCCGAAGACGGCCGACAGGTGCGAGACCTCCACCTTGGCCGCCCCGGCGACGGCGAACTTGCCGGTGTCGAGGTCGTAGAGACCGCTGCCCTGGACGAAGCCGTTGGGCTGCGCGGCGATGGTCTCCATCGTGGACAGCACGCGGGCCTTGGCCTTCTCCCACTGGGGGCCCTTGCGCTCCCACTCCGTCAGCCAGGCCGACACCAGGCCGCTCCAGTCCGTGCCGAAGCCGATCGACAGGGCGTGCCGGTCGGGAGTGTACGGCTCGGTGCGGATCTTGCGGAGCGGGTCGAGGGCGAGGAAGGTCTCGTCGGAGTCGACGTTGGCGTGCATGAGGTCGCCGACGCGTTCGTCCGCCGTGAGGAAGTAGTAGTAGCGCCGGTAGGTGGTGTTGGCGATGCGCTGCTGCTTGGCGCTGTCGGCGAAGTGCTGCACACCGTGGCGGGTGCCGAGGCCCGCCCATGTGCCCAGGTGGTAGACGTCGACCTCGCCGGTGTGCCGCGTCATCGCCTCGGCGAAGCGGAAGATGTCGGAGCGGCCGGAGCGCAGATAGGCGAACCAGAGCCACAGGTCCGGCGACAGCTCGGAGTTGTCCCAGGCGTAGCCGCCGATGTCGTACCGCCACTGGTGCCGGAACGTGTCGTAGGTGTGCATGATGTCGCCGTAGTCCCAGAAGCCGTACCAGCGGCGCTGCTCCACCTGGTCCTTGTAGTAGGTGAAGAGGAAGTCGAGGTGGTCCTCGATCTTCGCCTTGGCCGGGGTGGAGCGGTCGGGCTCGGAGTACAGGTTCGGGCCGAAGACCTTGGCCTTGATGAGCTGCTTGGGCGGAGCGGCCAGCTGCGGCAGCACACGGACGGCCTCGACCTGCTCGGCGAACCGGTCGGGGCTCGGGGTCGTCTCGTTGGCCCAGAAGAGGAGTTCGGAGGTGCGGGCGATGCCGTACGGGGTGCCGAACTCCGGCTCGTAGTCCTCGTAGGTGATGTTGAGGCCTTCGAGCTGCTCCGGGAAGGTGTCCTGGCCCATGCCGTCGTGGTAGAAGCGCATGTCCATCGGCTGCGCCTCGGGCGACCAGAGCCAGAGGGTCACCTCGGCCTCGTCGGTGTGGGCGTCCCGGATGTCGAGCTGGGCGGGGAACTTCTCCCAGAAGTCGCGCAGCCCGAAGGAGAACCCACCGCTCGCCCCGCCGACGTACCCGAAGCCGGACGCGCGCCGGCCACCGCCCGCGGCGACCCAGCCGTGCCCCTTCTTGGTGCGCTTGCGCAGCGTGAAGCCGTCGGCGGACAGCTGCGAGAGGGTGTAGTCGCCCCACTCGGGGATGTACTGCAGCCGGGTCGTCACCCGCTGGTCCCAGGTGGCGGGGTCGGGCAGCTTCCTGCCCTCGAACTGGGCCGCCTGCACAGCCGCTCCGGGGTCCCGGCGCAGTCCGGTGATGCCCTTGACGGCCTCGCGCAGCAGCCCGGTGCCGTCGCCGCCGATGCGGATGTGCCGGTCGTACGACTCGTCCCGCAGGGGCACGGTGAAACGGACGCCGAGACCGCGGATGAAGTCGCCACTGGCCTTGCCCGGCTCCTGCTTGCCGTCGTAGGTGATGGTGTGCACCATGCGGAAGGAGTCGGCGCCCGCGTAGAAGTAGAGTCTGATCGAGAAGGGCAGCCAACTGCGGCCGCCCTTGCGGTGCTTGCCGTCGATGCGGACGACCGCGCGGACCGGGCCCGCCTGCTCGACCTCGACCTTGGAGATCGCGCCGTCGAAGCGCTCGGTCCTGACCGCGCCCTGGTCCTCGTCCTCGACCTCGGGCTGGCGGATCAGCACGAGCCGGCCGTTCTTCGCGATCTCCGTGGAGCCCCGGGTGACGGACTTGACGAGCGTGGAGCCGGACGTGCCGATCCGCGCGGTGATGACGCCGGTCGAGATGTCGATGGCACCGCCGCGCTTCTGCACGGTGACCTTCTTCTCCGGGGCGGCGGGCGTCCCGGCGGCGAGGGTGAGCTTGCCGTCGCCCGAGGCGACCGCGTGCGCCGTCCACTTGAGGGAGCCGTCGGGCCAGTAGGCGATCGGCCAGGACTGCACGGGCACGGCCGTGCCGCCCGCGTCCGTCAGCGCGAAGGTCTGGTCCTTCTGGTACGCGCCCTTGGGCCAGGGCACACCGACGGTGGAGCCGGGTGCGGCGCCGAGGCCGCCGTCCTCCAGCCAGTCCAGGGTCACCGGGTCGGCGTCGGCCGCCTCGGCTCCGGGCGCGGCCTGGGCGTCCTGCGCGCCCAGCGCCCAGCTGACCTGGGCGGCGGCTCCGGTGACGGCGGCCGCCTTGAGGAGGGACCTGCGGGGGATGGGAGACATGGCGATGCTGCCTTTCCTTGTCCGTGCGGGAAGCGAATCCGTACGCTGGTCAGGGGCATGACAGAGAGAGGTGCGGCGCCGGAGCGCCGACCTGGAACAGGGAGGGCACCGGCGTTCAGCGGTGCCGGTACCGCTCCTCCACGGCGACGGCCGCCGCCGCCACGGCCCCGAGGACGGGGAGCGCCAGCGGCGCGGCGAACCAGGCGGACACGGCCACCACGGCCAGCCCGCCGACGATCAGGAAGGACCCGGCAGGGTCGAGCACCGTACGGCGCCCGGCGTGCGCGAGGAGCGCCCGCCAGCGTGCGCCCGGCTCCCAGACCGCCGCCGCACGCAGCCCTGCCACGACGAGCCCGATGAGCGCGACCACGCCGACGGCCCCGACGAGCGGCCCACCGGGAATCTCCGCCCGGGCCGCCCGCACATCCACCCAGACCGCTGCCACCGCCGCCCACCCGGCGACCCCGGCGAGCCACCCGCCGCGCAGGGCGGTGCGGAAGTCGGCGACGAACTCCCGTCGGCCACCGCCCTCATGGGCGGTACTGCGCCGCAGATGCCGTGCCCCGGCGGCGAACGCGGCGGGATAGGTGACGACTCCCAGTGAGGCCACCGCGATCCACACACCGGTCAGCAGACACTCGGCGAACACCGCGAACCTTCCCCAAGCTCTCGACTCCGCTCGAGCAGGGGACGCCCCCTTGGCGAACACCGACTCGCCCCGTGCCTTCACCCGTGTCCCGGCCATGCCCGCCTCAGCCCTTCAGACCCGACGTGGCCATGCCGTCGATCAGATAGCGCTGGAAGGCCAGGAAGAAGGCGAGCACCGGCAGCAGCGCGACCAGTGACATGGCGATCATGCCGCCGTAGTTGGCCAGACCCTCCTGGTCGACGAACATCTTCAGGCCGAGTGAGACCGTGTACTTGTCGGGCTCGTTGAGGTAGATCAGCGGGCCCATGAAGTCGTTCCAGGAGTTGATGAACGTGAAGATCGCGCTGGTGATCAGGGCCGGCCGGCTCAGCGGCAGCACGATCGACCAGTAGATCCGGAAGTGCCCGCAGCCGTCGAGCCGGGCCGCCTCGTCCAGTTCCTTGGGCATGTTGCGCATGAACTGCACCATCAGGAAGACGAAGAACGCCTCCGTGGCCAGGTACTTCCCCAGCAGGAGCGGTGTGTAGGTGTTGATCATCTCCATGTTGCGGAACAGCACGTACTGCGGGATCAGCAGCACGTGGTACGGCAGCAGGAGCGTGCCGATCATCAGCGTGAACAGCAGATTGCGGCCTGCGAACCTGATCCTGGAGAAGGCGTACGCCGTCAGCGAGCAGGACACCAGGATGCCGATGACGGAACCGACCGCGAGGAAGAGCGAGTTGTAGAAGAACGTGGAGACCGAGATGTCGGCGATGCCGTCGGCGAGGCTCTTGTAGTTGGCGACGACGGGGTCGCTCGGCAGAAGGTCCAGGCTGCCGACGATGTCCTCGCTCTTCTTGAAGGACCCGCCGACGACCCAGACCACCGGATAGAGGATCACCGCGAGGACCAGCAGGGACCCGAGGTGCCAGGCGAGGGAGCCGGGCAGCTTGTGCCGCAACGCCCCGGAGCCGGACGGCTTGACGTCGGTGGTGGCCTGCGCGCTCATCGGGCGCCCTCCTCGTAGTGCACCCAGCGCTTCTGGGTCCAGAACAGCACCGCCGTCACCAGGGCGACCGCGACGAGCAGCAGCCAGGCCATCGCTGAGGCCAGACCCATCCGGCTGTTCTCGAAGCCCTGGACGTAGAGGTAGCAGGTGTAGACCATCGAGCCGTCGGCGGGACCGCAGGCGTTGCCGCCCGCACCGCCGCCGACGATGTACGCCGAGCTGAAGATCTGGAAGGAGTGGATCGTCTCCAGCAGGACGTTGAAGAAGAGGACGGGGGAGATCATCGGGAGCGTGATGTTCCAGAACCGCCGCAGCTTGCCCGCCCCGTCGACCTCGGCCGCCTCGTAGAGCTCGCGCGGGACCTGCTTGAGGCCGGCCAGGAAGATGACCATGGGGGCGCCGAACTGCCAGACGGTGAGCGCCACCAGGCTGTAGATGATCATGTCCGGGTCGCCGGTCCAGCCGCCGACGTCGATGCCGAAGATCTTCTGCGTACGGTCGACGATCGCGTCGTCCGAGAAGATCGCCTTCCAGACGATCGCGACGGAGACGCTCGCGCCGATGAGCGAGGGAGCGTAGAAGGCGGCCCGGTAGAAGGCCTGCCCGCGCCGGCTCTGGGCGAGCAGCAGCGCCACGCCGAGGGCGGCGATCAGCTTCAGCGGTGTCCCGACGGCGACGTACCAGAGCGTCACCTGCACCGAGTGGCGCCAGCGCGGATCGCCGAACATCTCGGAGAAGTTGTCGAGACCGATCCACTTGGGCGCGTCGAACAGGTTGTAGTCGGTGAAGGCGTAGTAGAGCGAGGCGATCATCGGGCCCGCTGTGAGCAGCAGGAACCCGGCGATCCACGGGGACATGAAGAGATAGCCGGCCAGGTTCTCCCGGCGCCGCCGCCGCTTGAGGGCGGCGGGGCGCTCGGGCTTCACCGGACCGTGCCGCGGCTCGGAGTCCTGGGACAGGCCCTCCATCGCAGGGGCGTGTGTCACGGTGGTTCCCATCAGGTGCCGAGAGCCGTCTTCGACTCGGTGAAGAACTGCTTGACGGCTTCCGCCACCGAGCGCTTGCCCAGGCCGAGCTCCTCGCCGATGCGCAGGAAGGCGGCCTCGCACACGTCCGCACCGTTCGGGTGCGGGGTGATGGGCTCCAGGACGCCCGCCTTGACGAGGGACTCCTCGTAGGCGGCGATCGCCTTGTTCACCTCGTCGGTCGGCTTGTACGCGTCGTACTGCGCCTGCGTCGCGGGCACGCCACGGTCGTAGCCCATGATCTTGGCGACCTCGGGGTCGTGCACCATGAAGTCGATGAACTGGGCGACCTCCTTGGGGTGCTGGGTGCGCTTGGAGGCGCTCAGCATGAGGGAGCCGAGGTACTGGCCGGTCTTCTTGCCGTCCGTGGTCGGGATGGGGGCGAGACCGTACTCGCTCTTGCCCTCGGAGGTGTAGCGGACGGTGAAGTTGTCCCAGGTGAACTCGCCGCCGGAGAGCTCCCCGGCGACCGCCGACTTGGGCTTGATCTGGGCGACCTTCTTCTGGTTGGCGTAGCTGCCGTCCTCGACGCCTTCCTTGGCCTTCGTCCACCAGTCCGTCAGATCCGCCTCGGTGAAGCCGAGCGCGTCCTCGGTGAAGAACGCCTTGCCGTTCTGGCGCAGGTAGAGGTCGTAGAGATACATGACGTTGTACGGGCCGGTGTCACCGGCCCGCCCCGTCTTATCGCGGATCTTCTTCATCGCCGCGTGGTAGTCGTCCCAGGTCCAGCCCTGCTCCGGCTTGACTCCGGCGCGGGTGTAGACGGGCTTGTCGATGACGAGGGCCATCGAGTTGGAACCGACCGGGACGCCGAGGAGCTTGCCGTCGATCTCGCCGAACTTCTCGAGGCCCGCACGGAATCCCTCCATCCGGAGGTTGCCGGCCTCGGCCTGTTCGCTGAGATCGAGCAGGACGTTCTTCGCGTCGTATTTCCGGAGGAAGCCGATCGCATTCTGGAACACGTCCGGCGGATTCCCGCCGGAGGCCTGGGTGTTGAACTTCTTCCAGAAGTCGAGATAAGGCTGGAAGTCCGTTTTCACCTTGATCTTCGGGTACTTCTTGTGGAAGAGCTCGATCGTCTTGTTGATTCTCTCGGCGCGATCCTCCGCACCCCACCACGCATAACGGATCGTCACCGTCCCGTCCGCGGAGGTCCCTCCGTCACCGCCGCACCCGGTCGTCGCGGCCAACCCCAGCGTGGCTGCCGTGGCTCCGGCCGCCTTCAGGATCGTACGTCTCTCAACATTCCTGCCGTTCACCACGGTTGGACCTCCCCGCACGTCGTCCCGCTCGCATGAATCGTTTCAAGTAAGCGCTTGCTGGCACAAGGTACGGAGGGGCTGAGAGTGCGTCAATGATTCGGACAAGATTTTCTTAGCGAAGCCGTGGGTGACGGAGCGGGGCGGGGAGGTGGGTCCCGGGGCGGGGTCCGGCGATGTCGCTGGTGGCGGCCGGGTGGCCGAGGCGCCGAACAAGGAGGGGCGAGCCGGGCCGATTTCGGGCGCGACCGGAAGTCGACGGTGGGGGTGGCGGGAGGAGCTGCGGGGGCGGGGGCTCGTTTCAGCCATGTGGCGTCGGGGTGGGGGCGTCGCGGGTGGGGCGGCGGCGCGAACGGGTCCCTGGGCAGGGGCGGCGTTCCCGGGGTCCTGGCCGGCCCGACGGGCGGATCTCGGCCTCCGCCTGATCGACTCGCGGGGCGCCCCTTGACGCCCGGCTCCCCCGGACGGTCGCGCCACCTGCCAGTCCGATGCACCCCCTCCCGCAGGCTCCCGGCACGGCCCGCTCGGCAGGGGGCGCGGCAGCCCTCGGCGGGCGGAACTCTGCGTTACCGAGGCGGGCGCGAGCGCCCGGCGGAGGAGCACCGCCGGACACCTGGAAGCCCCGGCCCGGACGGAGCCCGGCGCGCGGTGTCCCGGCAGGCACAACGACGGCGGCCCACCTGCGCTTGCGCAGGTGGGCCGCCGGTCCGGGTGGGCGATACTGGGTTCGAACCAGTGACCTCTTCGGTGTGAACGAAGCGCTCTCCCACTGAGCTAATCGCCCGGACGCAGGAAGAACATTACCCCATGTCAGGGGGTGCCTGTGACGCTCACTGGTCCTTGATCTTCCACGGCATGGTGATGCCGAACTTCCACAGATAGAAGCCGACCAGCACGCCCACGATCACCAGCCCGATCGACGTCAGGATGATGTTGCGGCGCCGCACCCTGGGATCGAGGGCACGCTGGGCGGCCTCGGTGACCTTCCGCTTGGTCCAGCGGAGCACCAGCTGGGCCCAGACGAACTCCGTCGCCCAGATCGCCATGCCGCCGAAGATCACGACCCAGCCCGGCCCGGGAAGGGGCAGCATGATGATGCCGGCCACGACGACCGCGAGCCCGATGATGAAAACGCCGACCTGCCAGCTCACGTGCAGCGCCCGACGAGCCTTGATGAATTCCGGCGCCCGCGAGCCGAGCCCGCGGTCCTGCTCGCCGTGCACCTCGCCCGTCCCCGTCTCGTCCGACGCCACGGCCACCTCGCCCGGCTCGTTACTCCCCGTATTCATACGACCAAACACTACCCGAGCGAAACCAGTCACCGGAATGGACGCACGACGCGAACGATCTCTCGGCCGGAAGAGTTACGTAAAGGCACGCAAAACACTCAGAGGGGTTTACAACGGCACCGTAGGTGGCATGTCGATTTCGCCGACGTGCGAATCCCCGAGCGCACACTGAGCGAAAGGCCCTGGCGCTTATGAACACCACGGTCAGCTGCGAGCTGCACCTGCGCCTCGTTGTGTCGAGCGAGTCCTCCCTGCCTGTCCCCGCAGGCCTGCGGTACGACACGGCCGACCCCTACGCCGTGCACGCCACCTTCCACACCGGAGCCGAGGAAACCGTCGAGTGGGTGTTCGCCCGTGACCTCCTCGCCGAGGGGCTTCACCGCCCTACGGGCACCGGCGACGTCCGCGTCTGGCCGTCGCGCAGTCACGGTCAGGGCGTCGTGTGCATCGCCCTGAGCTCGCCGGAGGGCGAGGCCCTGCTCGAGGCCCCGGCGCGGGCCCTGGAGTCCTTCCTGAAGCGGACCGACGCCGCCGTGCCGCCCGGCACGGAACACCGGCACTTCGACCTCGACCAGGAGCTCTCGCACATCCTGGCGGAAAGCTAGGGCGAGGCCCCCACAAAGCCGCCCGGCGCCGTCGACTCGGGGAGACGGCTCGGGCCTGGACAACCGCACATGGGATGACACCGGCGCCGTTACCGCGGCTCAACGCGGTACGGCGCCGGTTCGCGTCCTGAGCCCCTCCCCCGCTGCCGAGGCGCGGGAACCCCGGCGGGCCCGGCGGCGTTGTATTCGAAGCCATGTGCGGGCATGAGGGCGGTCCGGCGGTGGTGGAGCCGTTACCATCGGCCAGCATCGGCGGGCGCCCGCCCGACCCTCAGGCCAGGGAGCAAATCGTGCTGATCACCCACGACACCCGGTGCGCCCTCGACACCGTGGTCGATCTGGTGAACACCGCACCGGAGGACGACACGGAGTCGGACGGGCTGCCGGACGTGGCGACCCTCATGGACTTCGTGCGGAACCACGAGATCAGCGATGTCGGGGTGCTCTCGGAGTTCGACCTCTCCGCGGTGCGCAAGATCCGCGAGCGCTTCGCCGCCGTCTTCGCCGCCCCGGACGCCCGGGCCGCGGCCGGCCAGATCAACGAACTGGTCGCGGCCGCCGGCACCACGCCCCGGCTCACGGACCACGACGGCTACGACTGGCATGTGCACTACTTCGCGCCCGGCGCCTCCGTCGCCGACCATCTGGCCGCCGACTGCGGCATGGCGCTGGCGTTCTTCGTGGTCGCGGGCGAGCAGGAGCGGCTGCGGCGGTGCGAGGCGCCCGACTGCCGGCGCGCCTTCGTCGACCTGTCCCGCAACCGCTCACGGCGCTACTGCGACAGCCGCACCTGCGGAAACCGGCTGCACGTGGCCGCGTACCGGGCGCGCCGCAAGGAGGCGGCGGGCTGACGCCGTCGCCGGGTCCCGGGGTCGCACAGGACGTCGATGCCGACGCGGCCCCGGCGGATGGCGCCGGGTACCGCGGGTACGGCTCACAGCAACAGCAGATCGTGCAACGAGGCCATGAGCAGCAGGCTCCCGATCACCGCCAGGAAGATCATCAGCGGTGGTTGGGACAGGGCGAAGAGGCAACCACGCGGCTCGTCCCGCCGGGGACGTGGCTCGTCCTGCGGCGGTGCGGGGTCGCTCTGTTTCGTCGTGTCGAGCATCTCGCGGCGATGATGACGCAGTCGCCCCGCCGGACGCGATCAGCGCCCTCGTTCCGTGCGGGAGTGCGCCGATTCCGTGAGGTCCGGGTCGGGTTGTGATCACTTCCGCGCACCCGCGGACGCACTGTGACGATTCAGCCCCGGGCGCGGTGCCCCGTCATATGCCGTGCTTCTTGAGGATGGCCTCGATGTCGCTGAAGTCGTCGTCGCCGCGGGACGCCGGCGCCGGCCGGGTCGCCGGGCGGGTGCCCTGGCCCAGGGAGGGCGCCGCGGCGGCAGGGGCCACCGCATCGGACCGGCCGGCCTCGCGGGCCGCCGCCCGGCGCTCCTTGCGGGTGCCGCCGCGGCGGCGGCGCTCCACCGCCCGTGTGGTCATGAAGAGCACCCAGGCGACACCGAGCACCCCGAACCCGGCCCAGGCCGTCGGGCTGAACGCCGTGTCGGCCAGCCATTCGACGACTCCCGTCATCACCAGGCCGATCGGAACGAGGGAGTAGGCCGCGATACGGACCGCCGCGAGGTAGCGCTTGCGGTACGCCGTGACGATCGCAATGCCCAGGCCTGCCGCGGACACGGCGGAGCAGACGGTCTCGGCAATCATCCGGTCCTCCAGGCGTGGCGCGGTCGGGTCGGGGCACTTCGTCCCTTCCATCCTGCACCCGCCGTACCCCGGGGGGCCATGCCACGGCCCGACATCAGGGACATCTCCGGGTCACCTCCTCCGCAGGTGCCGGTGCGGGCTGCGCCCCCGGTCCGCACTGCTGGGAGACTGTCGGCATGAGCGACTCCTCCTCCGACCGTTCCGCCGCCCCCGTCCTCGAGGTCTGGTGCGACCTCCAGTGCCCGGACTGCCGCACCGCGCTGGACGATCTCCATGCCCTGCGCGCCCGCTACGGCGACCGCCTGGAACTGCGGCTGCGGCACTTCCCGCTGGAGAAGAACAAGCACGCCTTCGCCGCCGCCCAGGCCGTGGAGGAGGCGTGGGAGCAGGGCCGCGGATGGCCGTACGCGGAGGCCCTGCTGGGGCGGGTGGAGGAGCTGTCCCGTAAGGGGGAACCCTTCCTGGTCGAGGTGGCCCGCGAACTGGACCTGGACGCCGAGGAGTTCGACACCGCGCTGGTCGACGGCCGGCACATCCTGATCGTGGACGCGGACCAGGCCGAGGGCAAGGCGATCGGCGTCACCGGCACCCCGACGTACGTCATCGGCGGTGAGCGGCTCGACGGCGGCAAGAGCCAGGAGGGCCTGCGCGAGCGCGTCGAGGAGATCGCGGACCGGCTGCTGGCCGGGCAGGAGCACTGACCGCCCTCGCCCGGCTCCCGGGCCGCTACAGCAGCGGCTTGTACATGGCGTACTGCTCGGTCTCGTAGCCGAGGGAGGCGTAGAGCCGCTCGGCCGGGGCGTTGCCGGCGAAGACGTTGAGGCCGAGGGTCCGCCTGCCCTCGGCGATCGTCTGGGCCTCGGCGAGCAGCATCAGCGTGCGTCCGTGGCCCTTCCCCCGGTGGGCGGCGTCGGCTTCGACGTCGAAGACGAACGCGCTGCTCTCGCGCACCGCCAGCCACAGTGTGCCCACCGGTGTCCCCAGGTGCTCGACGACGCTGATGAGCATGCCGGGGGTGGCGAGGCCCTCGGGCAGCAGGGTGGCGTGGTCGCGCTCCGACTTGGCCCGGGCCTCGGCCTCCGGGACGCCCCGTTCGATCCAGCTGCGCGCGTAGTCGTCCAGACCCTTCTCCAGCCAGGGCCCGAACTCCGCCTCGGTCATGGGCCGGGCGCGACTGCCCTCCGGCAGGTCGGGCGGGGTGTCGCCGAGCCGCTTCTCCATGCCGCGGTTGCGGACGACGTAGCCGAGCGCCGTGGCGAGCCGGAGGCCCGCCACGGATGCGGCGGGGACCGTCGCCTCGATACGGCGGCACCCCCAGCCGCGCGCCACCTCCTCCGCGGCGAGTGCGGCGACCGTGCCCCGGCCCCGCCTGCGGTCCGGTTCGTCGATGTGCAGCTTCGTGATCCGGGCCACCCCGGTGCCGAAGACGGGGTGCGTGCCGAGGTGTATCGCCCCCACGGGACGGCTGTTCACACACACCTGGAAGCGGCGCGAGCGCGTCCCGTCGGCGTTCTGCTGAAGCGGCTCGATCGGCCGCAGGGTCGTGGTCATCAGGGGTGTTCTACCCGCAACCACGGCCCTGGTCAGCCGAATTTCCGGGGCCTTTCAGGGGTCGAGGTCGTTCCCGGCCCGCTCGTCGAAGATCCGCATGGCCTTGGCGGTCACCGGGCCCGGCGCGCCGGGCAGCTCACGGCCGTCGACGCGGTGCACCGCCTGCACGTCCCGCAGGGTGGACGTCAGGAAGATCTCGTCGGCCCGCTCCAGGACGTCCAGCGGCAGGTCGGTCTCCCTGGCGCCGGTCCATTCGACCGTCAGCGCGCGGGTGATGCCCGCGAGGCAGCCCGAGGCGAGCGGCGGCGTGTGGATCTCGCCGTCGAGGACGACGAAGACGTTCGACCCGGTGCCCTCGCACAGCTGCCCCACCGTGTTACCGAACAGGGCCTCGGACGCGCCCTGTTCACGGGCTCGGGCGAGGGCGACGACGTTCTCGGCGTACGAGGTGGTCTTCAGGCCGGTGAGCGCGCCGCGCTCGTTGCGGGTCCAGGGGACCGTGATCGCGGCGGTGGAGTCGGGGCGGCGGGTGGTCTCGCCGAGGGCGACGACCAGGGTCGGGCCGTGCTCGCCGCGGTCGGAACCGAGGGGACCGTGGCCGCCGGTGTAGGTGATGCGGAGGCGGCCGAGCGGCACGGGGTTGGCGTCGAGGACGGCGGCGCAGGCGCGGCGCACCTCGTCGTGGTCCGGGTCCGGCAGGCCGAGGCCGCGCGCGGACCGGGTCAGCCGGTCGAGGTGCCGGGTGAGCGCGAACACCCGGCCGTCCACGGCCTTCACCGTCTCGAAGATGCCGTCGCCCACGGTCAGCCCGTGGTCGAAGACGGAGACGCGGGCGGACTCGGTGTCCTGCAGACCGCCGTCGAGCCAGATCTTCACGTCAGGTCCTCTCCACTCACCTCATACGCTCCCGACGCTATCGCGAGCAGCCGGGACGCCTTCAGCTCGGTCTCCCGCCACTCCCCCTCGGGGTCGGAGCCCCAGGTGATGCCGGCGCCGGTACCGAAGCGCAGCATGCCGTCGGCCCGGTCGATCCAGAAGGTACGGATGCCGACGGCCAGCTCTCCGACCTCCCGGTCGGCGTCGACCCAGCCGATGCCGCCGCAGTAGGGCCCCCTGGGCGCCGTCTCCAGCGTGTCGATGATCCGCAGCGCGCTGGACTTGGGCGCGCCGGTGACCGAGCCGGGCGGGAAGGCCGCGCCGAGCAGATCGGCCCAGCCGGCCCCCTCCCCCAGCTCGCCGCGGACCGTCGACACGAGGTGGACCAGCCCGGGGTGCTTCTCGACGGCACACAGGTCGGGCACCGTGACGCTGCCCGTGGCGCACACCCGCCCGATGTCGTTGCGGACGAGGTCCACGATCATCACGTTCTCGGCGTAGTCCTTCTCCAGCAGGTCCGCCTCGGTGCGGCCGGTGCCCTTGATCGGCCCGGACTCGACGGTCCGGCCGTCGCGCCGCAGGAACAGCTCGGGGGACGCGGTGGCGATCTCCACACCGTGCCCGGGCAGGCGGATCGTTCCTGCGTACGGTGCCGGATTGCCGCGGGCCAGCAGCGCGGTGAGCGCGTCCACGTCGGCGCCGCGCGGGACGGGCGCGGAGAGCACCCGGCAGAGGTTCGCCTGGTAGACCTCGCCCGCCGCGATGTGTTCGCGGATCCGCCGCACCCCGGCCGTGTACGCGGCGCGGTCGAGCGAGGACGCCCAGTCACCGGCAGCGGGACCGCGCCATGCGCCGGGCACGGGAACGGGCACGCCCGTCGTCCGGACCTCCGCGAAGCGGGCGCAGGTCAGACGGCCCTCGAAGTCCGCGCAGACGGCCCAGAAGCCGCTGGACTCCAGGGCTTCGGGATCGTCGGTGACGTCGAGGAGCCCGGTGGCGACACGGTCACCGAAGCGGGCGAGAGGAGGGAGGTCGAGCACGCCGTCGAGTCTAGGGCGGGTGTCCTGCGGGTGGCCGGGGGATGTCCCGTCGGGCGGCCCTGTGACCTCGCTGAGCAGGGGAAGCGCAGCACGCTGCACAAACGCGTTTTTGTGCTGGCCCCGGAATCCGCTAGAGTTCAACACGTCGCCGGGCCGCGAGAGCGGTCCGAAACGACAGGCGGACGTAGCTCAGTTGGTAGAGCGCAACCTTGCCAAGGTTGAGGTCGCGAGTTCGAACCTCGTCGTCCGCTCGAAGGAAGAGGGGGCTTCCCGGCCCCCTACACTCCTGGTGGAGTGGCCGAGAGGCGAGGCAACGGCCTGCAAAGCCGTCTACACGGGTTCAAATCCCGTCTCCACCTCCAAGGACGATTAGCTCAGCGGGAGAGCGCTTCCCTGACACGGAAGAGGTCACTGGTTCAATCCCAGTATCGTCCACTGGATCTTTCAAGATCCCGA
The DNA here is from genome assembly GCF_014648995.1 of Streptomyces massasporeus. Lineage (GTDB taxonomy): Bacteria > Actinomycetota > Actinomycetes > Streptomycetales > Streptomycetaceae > Streptomyces > Streptomyces massasporeus. The sequence goes on from NZ_BMSE01000003.1 coordinate 203,640, forward strand.
CCCGCGCGATTAGCTCAGCGGGAGAGCGCTTCCCTGACACGGAAGAGGTCACTGGTTCAATCCCAGTATCGCGCACGCAGTGCCCATGATCCGATGCACTCGGTGGTCATGGTCCCGAGGACGATTAGCTCAGCGGGAGAGCGCTTCCCTGACACGGAAGAGGTCACTGGTTCAATCCCAGTATCGTCCACATCACACAGGAGCCCCCGGCCGCTCGCGGCCGGGGGCTCCTGTGATGTCACGCCTTCACGTCACGACGAGAACAGCATGTGGCCGAAGCTCTTGTTGCGGTGGTGACCGTGATGGCCGTGGTGCCCGTGGCCACCGTGCGGGGCGCCCCAGGCGGGGGCCGGCGGGGCGGGGTAGGCCTGCGGGGCGGGCGGGGGCGGCGGGGCGGCCTGGGACCACTGGGCTTCCAGGCGGGTCAGCGACTCCAGCTCGCCGTAGTCGAGAAAGATCCCGCGGCAGCCGCTGCACTGCTCGATCTGGACACCGTTGCGGTTGTACGTGTGCATCGGCGCACGGCACTTCGGACACTGCATGGTCGTTCAACTCCTCGCCGGTCGGTCCTGCTTCACATCTCGCCAGGACAGACTCTGTCCCGCTGTAGTCGGTTGCACCCTACTTCGCGTGATCCTGCGCCAACTGCGGCGGGACAGTAGCCATTCGGTCACAGGCGTCCACGACCGACTGCTCCACCTCGTCCAGCGGGCGGCCGGCCGCGAGCGCCTTGGTGACGGCCCGGGCCGCGGTCTGGGCGGTGAGGGCCCGGGCGGGGACGTCGAGGGCGGGCCAGGGGTCGCCCTCGGCGGGGACGGCGGGGCCGTCGGCCTCCCGGTAGGCGGCGAGGAACCGGGTCCACTCGTCGGGCGGGAGCAGGCCGCAGGCGTACCAGGCGGCGGGGCGGGCGAGGTCCCAGGCGGGGACGCCGACGCCGAGATCGTCCACGTCGATCAGCAGCCACGGGCCGTCGGGGGCGGGGTGACGGACGAGCTGCCCCAGGTGGAGGTCTCCGTGGCAGAGGGTGCCGGTGTCGGGCATCGGGACCTCGGCGCGGGCCCAGGGCGGGAGGGTGGCCCAGGCGCGCAGGACGGGGGCGGCCGCCGGGTGCGGACCGGCCTCGCGGAGTCGGCCGATGGCCTGGGCCGCCTTGCGGGGGCCGCGCATGGCGGGCAGGTCCACCGGGGCCGGGGTGCGGTGGAGACGGGCGAGGAGCGTGGCGGCTGCTTCCCAGGGGGCGGCGTCCGGATCGTCGGGATCCACGGGGGTGCCGTACGGCCAGAACGACGTGAGGCGGCCGTGCAGGTCCGCCGGGGCCCGGTCCAGTGGGGGCAGGAGGATGTCGGGGTGGTGGGTGGCGAGGGTGAGCCGGCCGGCCAGTGCGGCCGGGTCGGTGCCCGGGGCGTGGGCCTTCGCGACGGTGTTCGCGTGCCGCACCACCAGGCCGTCGGGGCGGTCGGCGAGCGTGGCCGCGCCGCAGGGGCAGGCCGACGAGCGTGCGTGGGCAGCGGCTCGGGCCTTGGCGGTGAGGTCGGCCAGGAGCGGAACGGCGGCGGAGGTCACCGGCCGAGAGTACGTGCCGACGGGGACCCGGCCGTAGGGAACGGTTCGGTCCGGGTGCTCGGCGCTTGCGGGACAAAAGCAATGCCGGCGCAGCTCCCCAGCTGCGCCGGCATTTTTTGCCGTCCGCCGCACCCCCGTCCCCACGGGGTTTCATGGGTGGGATGTCCCCGCCCGGACCGCTCTTCCGGGCCTGGGGGTCGCCGCTCAGCGCCCCAGCATCTCTCCCACGGACGACGCCTGTGTGGCCACTGTCTCCCACCCGTCGAAGACGAGGAGGAGCAGGACCGCCAGGGGAAGGGCCATCAGTGTCGCCACCACCGGGTGGCGACGACCCTGGCGGCGGCGGAACGCGGCGGCGTACACCCTGCGTCCCTCTTCGCGGAGCAGCGTCCGCGGAGCCGTCTGGGCCATGGTCCCTCTCCTGACCGTTATCGGTTGTCGTTGGCAGCGGCGGGCGTCTGACCTCGGGGGACGAGTGCTGCCACCCGCCGCTTGACCTCAAATCTAGGCGTCCGGCCCTCCTCCGGCGTCATGCCCTCGTACCGATTGCCGGGCCTCCCGGAGGATGAGCCGCCCCCTGCGATGTACTCCCCTGGGTGGAGACGCGGACGCGGGTCTCAGGGTCTTCCCCGACGGGACGACCGGATCACCCCTCTTTGTCCGAGCTCCCCTCTCGCGGAACCGGCTGTTCCACCAGAGCCAGCACCCGATTCGCCATGAAGCGGGCGGTACGCACGACCGTCCCTCCCCCACTGCCTAAACGGCGTGGGGGGACCCCCACCGGGTGACTTCGCTCACTTCCACGACACCTCGGCGTATCGCCGTCTCCACCCCGCGGCCCGCCCTGCTCGCCACCACCTCGTAGGTGCGCGTCGTGTCCCCCGCGTCCACGACTATCTCCACGCGATCACCCTTCACAGGACCAATCCCCCTTCTTCGACGGGTGGTTGGGGTCACTCGCAGCGCGAAGTCCGCCTCCTCGCGCCCTCCCTGACCACCTTTCAAGTCTCCCACCCACCACTGACAATCCATCACGCCGAGAGGGCGCGGCCTCTGCGCGCAGGCGGCCGTGGAAACGTAAGCTGTGGCTCGTCACAGGACCGGGCAGCGGGGATGAACATGGCGATGATGCGCCTGAGGCGCGAGGACCCGCGCGTCGTCGGCTCGTTCAGGCTTCACAGACGGCTCGGCGCGGGCGGGATGGGCGTGGTCTATCTGGGCTCCGACAAGAAGGGGCAGCGGGTCGCGCTCAAGGTCATCCGTCCCGACCTGGCGGAGGATCAGGAGTTCCGCTCCCGGTTCGCCCGTGAGGTCTCGGCGGCCCGGCGGATCCGCGGCGGCTGCACGGCCCGGCTGGTGGCCGCCGACCTCGACGCGGACCGGCCCTGGTTCGCCACCCAGTACGTGCCCGGCCCGTCCCTGCACGACAAGGTCGCTGCCGAGGGACCGCTCGGCGCGGCCGATGTCGCCGCCGTGGGTGCCGCCCTGTCGGAGGGCCTGGTCGCGGTGCACGAGGCCGGGGTGGTGCACCGGGACCTGAAGCCGTCCAACATCCTGCTGTCCCCGAAGGGGCCGCGGATCATCGACTTCGGCATCGCCTGGGCCACCGGCGCCTCGACACTCACCCATGTCGGCACGGCGGTCGGCTCGCCCGGCTTCCTCGCGCCGGAGCAGGTGCGCGGGGCCGCCGTCACCCCGGCCACGGACGTGTTCTCGCTCGGCGCCACCCTCGCGTACTCCTCAATGGGCGACTCACCCTTCGGGCACGGCAGTTCCGAGGTGATGCTGTACCGCGTGGTGCACGAGGAGCCGCAGCTGAACGGCGTGCCCGACGCGCTGGCCCCGCTCGTCCGTGCGTGTCTGGCGAAGGACCCCGAGGAGCGGCCCAGCACGCTCCAACTGTCGCTGCGGCTCAAGGAGATCGCGGCCCGGGAGTCGCAGGACCTCACCGGCGTCCGGCCGCCCGCGCCACGCGGCGCCGAGAGCGACCGGCCCGTCGACACCTACCCCGAGCGCACCCGGCGTCCGCAGGGACAGCAGGGCGGCGGGGTCTCCGGGGCGCAGCGGGGCCGGGGCACTCCCCCGCCGCGGGGTTCCTCCCCGTCCCGGGACGGCCATGCGTCGCCGGACGGTCCCGCTTCGCAGAGCGGGACCGGTGGGCGCGGCGGAGCCCGGGCGACCGGGGGCGGGAACCGCGGCAGGACTCCGATGCGTGGGGCGGGCGCCTCGCGGGGCGGCACCCCGTCGCGGTCCGGGTCGCGGCCGACGCCCACCGGGCGCAACGGCACGCGGTCGGGCAGCGGCAGCCGCCCCGCCCCGCACAGCGGCACCGGGCGCCCGGCGTCCAGGAACACGGGGACGAAACTGCGGCCCGCCAACCCCCGGTTGCTGCGGCAGCGGCTGTTCGTGTTCGTCGTGGTGACGCTGCTGGTCGCGGTCGGCATCGCCCTGGTGCAGGGCTGCCAGGGTCCGGCGCGGGGACTCGGCGGCGACGGGGGCGGGGTCCGGCAGGAGCGCGTCCAGCCGGACGATCACCCGCGGGGCTTCTAGCCGGGGGACGACGGCCCGCTGTTCGGCGCGGGGTCAGAGCTCCGGCAGGATCCGTTCGAAGAACTCCCGGTCTCCGTCGAAGACCGGGTCCAGCGCCAGGAACTCCTGCGGGGTGACCCAGCGGGTCTCGGCGACCTCGCGGGGGTCGGGGACCACCACGCCCGTGTCGGCGCGGGCGGTCCACCAGTGGAGGCGGAAGCGGTGGTCGTCGGTCTCCGACTCCCAGACCTTCGCCTCCGGCACGACGGTGAGACCGACCTCCTCGCGCACCTCCCGGACGACCGCCTGCTCCTGGGTCTCGCCCGGCTCGACCTTGCCGCTGAGCGGCTGCCAGAAACCGGGGCGGACGACGGCCGGGCCGCGCCGGACGGCGAGGAGGTGATCGCCGCGCAGAAGGACGGCGACGACGGCCTCGCGCTGCTCCATCTGAACGTCCTCAGACCTGGGGCCGGCCGGTGGCCACGGCGTAGAAGGCCACCGCCGCCGCCGCGCCCACGTTGAGGGAGTCGACGCCGTGGGACATGGGGATGCGGACCCACTCGTCGGCGGCGACCAGAGCCTGGGTGGACAGGCCGTCGCCCTCGGCGCCGAGCATCAGGGCCACGCGGTCCATGGTGTGCGGGGCGGCCTCGTCGAGGGGCCGGGCCTTCTCGTCGGGGGTGAGGGCGAGCAGGGTGAAGCCCGCCTCGCGGACCGACTCCAGGCCCTTGGGCCAGGTGTCCAGTCGGGCGTACGGGACGGAGAAGACCGCGCCCATGGAGACCTTCACGCTGCGGCGGTAGAGGGGGTCGGCGCAGTCCGGGGAGAGCAGGACCGCGTCCATGCCGAGGGCGGCGGCCGAGCGGAAGATCGCGCCGATGTTGGTGTGGTCGTTGACCGACTCCATGACGACGACGCGGCGGGCGCCGCGCAGCAGGTCGGCGGCCGTGGGCAGGGGCTTGCGCTGCATGGAGGCGAGCGCGCCGCGGTGCACGTGGTAGCCGGTGACCTGCTCGGCGAGCTCCGGGCTGACGGCGTAGACCGGGGCGGGGAGTTCGTCGATGACGTCGCGCATGACGTCGACCCACTTGGCCGAGAGCAGCATGGACCGCATCTCGTAGCCGGCTTCCTTGGCCCTTCGGATGACCTTCTCGCCCTCGGCGATGAACAGGCCCTCGGCGGGTTCGCGCTTGCGGCGCAGCTCCACGTCGGTCAGGCCGGTGTAGTCGCGCAGACGCGGGTCGTCGGGATCCTCGACGGTGATGAGATCGGCCACAGGGTGATACTGCCTTGTCCTGGGTGTGGTGCCAACGGCTCGGTACGGGTTGTGTTACCCGGGGTTACTTGCGGGGCGCGGGGGCCGCGGGGCCGACCTGGACGACGTCGCCGATGACGATGACCGCCGGGGGCTTCACGTCCTCGGTCCGCACGGTCTCCGCGACCGTGGCGAGCGTGGCGTCGACGCGGCGCTGAGCGGCGGTCGTGCCCTCCTGGACGAGGGCGACGGGGGTGTCGGCCGGCTTTCCGTGGGCGACGAGCGTCTCGGCGATCTTCCCGATCTTGTCGACGCCCATGAGGATCACGAGGGTGCCGGTCAGCCGGGCCAGGGACGGCCAGTCCACCAGGGAGCGCTCGTCGTCGGGCGCGACATGCCCGCTGACCACGGTGAACTCGTGGGCGACGCCGCGATGGGTGACGGGGATGCCGGCCGCGCCGGGGACCGAGATCGAGCTGGAGATCCCGGGAACGACCGTGCAGGGGATGCCGACCTCGGCGAGGGCCTGGAGCTCCTCCATGCCGCGGCCGAAGACGTACGGGTCGCCGCCCTTCAGCCGGACGACCGACTTGCCCTGCTTGGCGTGCTCGATCAGCGCGTTGTTGATGGCCTCCTGGGCCATGAAGCGGCCGTAAGGGATCTTCGCCGCGTCGATCACCTCGACGTGCGGCGGGAGTTCGGCGAGCAGGTCACGCGGGCCCAGGCGGTCCGCGATGACCACGTCGGCCTCCGCGAGCAGGCGGCGGCCGCGCACCGTGATCAGGTCCGGGTCGCCGGGGCCGCCGCCGACCAGGGCGACTCCGGGTGTGCGGGTGCGGTGGTGCGGGGCGACGAGCGTGCCGTCGCGCAGGCCCTCGACGACCGCGTCGCGGACGGCGGCGGTGTGGCGGGGGTCGCGCCCCTTGGCGTCGGTGGTGAGGACGGCGACCGTGACGCCCTCGCTGTGGCCGGTGGCCGGGGTCCACGCCGTCGCCCGGTCGGCGTCGTCGGAGCGGACGCACCAGACGCGGTGCCGCTCGGCCTCGGCCGAGGCGGCGGTGTTGGCCTCGGGGTCGCTGGTGGCGATCAGGGCGTACCAGGCGTCCGCGAGGTCGCCCTCCGCGTACGGGCGCCGCTGCCAGGTGATCTCGCCGGCGTCCGCCATGGCCTCGACCGAGGGGGTGGCCTCGGGCGACACGAGGAGGACGTCCGCGCCCGCCGCGATCAGTGCCGGGAGGCGGCGCTGGGCGACCTGGCCGCCGCCGAGGACGACCACGCGACGGCCGGTGAGGCGGAGGCCTACGGGGTAGGCGGGGTGTTCGGCCATGAGGTGCGGCTCCTGTTGCGGCGGTGTTCAGTGCCCTGACGTGCGGATTTTAATGGGCAGGAGGAAGGGCGGCTCGGGTGGTCCAGTGGCTGGGCACCTGGGCCGCCCGTCGGTCCGTGGGCGGGCGTCCCGGACCGCGGAACGCCCGCCCACGAGCCACGTCGACGACAGCAGCCCTACTTCTCCGTCACTCCTGCGGAGTCGAACGTCGCCACCTCGTGCATCGCCCGGGCCGTGCTCTGGACCAGCGGGAGGGCGAGCAGGGCGCCGGTGCCCTCGCCGAGGCGGAGGTCGAGGTCGACCAGGGGGCGCAGGCCCAGCTTGTTGAGGGCGGCGACATGGCCCGGCTCGGCGCTGCGGTGGCCCGCGATGCACGCGGCCAGGACCTCCGGGGCGATCGCGCGGGCGACCAGGGCGGCGGCGCCGGCGCTGACGCCGTCCAGGATCACCGGCGTCCGCAGGGAGGCGCCGCCGAGGAGGAGGCCGACGATGGCGGCGTGCTCGAAGCCGCCGATCGCGGCGAGCACGCCGATCGGATCGGCCGGGTCCGGCTGGTGCAGTTCCAGGGCGCGGCGCACGACCTCGGTCTTGCGGGCGAGGGTCTCGTCGTTGATGCCGGTGCCCCGGCCCGTGACCTCGGCCGGGTCCGCGCCCGTGAAGACGGAGATCAGGGCGGCGGACGCGGTGGTGTTCGCGATGCCCATCTCACCGGTCAGCAGGGCCTTGTTGCCGGCGGCGACCAGGTCGCGGGCGGTCTCGATGCCGACCTCGACGGCCTGCCTGGCCTCCTCGCGGGTCATCGCGGGGCCGGTCGTCATGTCGGATGTGCCGGCACGGATCTTGCGGGGCAGCAGACCCGGGGTGGCCGGCAGGTCGGCGGCGACGCCCACGTCCACGATGCACACCTCGGCACCGACCTGGGTGGCGAAGGCGTTGCACACGGCACCGCCGCCGAGGAAGTTGGCCACCATCTGGGCCGTGACCTCCTGCGGCCAGGGGGTGACGCCCTGGGCGTGCACACCGTGGTCGCCCGCGAAGATCGCGACGGCCGCGGGCTCCGGGATGGGCGGCGGGCACTGGCGGGACAGGCCGGACAACTGCGCGGAGATGATCTCCAGCATGCCCAGTGCACCGGCCGGCTTGGTCATACGCTTCTGGCGCTCCCACGCCTCGCCGAGCGCCTTGGCGTCCAGCGGGCGGATCTGCGCGACGGTCTCGGCGAGCAGGTCGTGGGGTTCCTCTCCGGGCAGGGCACGGCGGCCGTATGTCTCTTCGTGCACGACCCAGGACAGCGGGCGGCGCTTGGACCAGCCGGCCTGCAACAGCTCGGGCTCGTCCGGGAATTCGTCGACGTAGCCGACGCACAGATAGGCGATGATCTCCAGGTGCTCGGGCAGGCCGAGGGCGCGGACCATCTCGCGCTCGTCGAAGAAGCTGACCCAGCCGACACCGAGGCCTTCGGCGCGGGCGGCGAGCCAGAGGTTCTCCACGGCCAGGGCGGCCGAGTAGGGGGCCATCTGGGGCTGGGTGTGGCGGCCGAGGGTGTGGCGGCCGCCGCGCGTCGGGTCGGCGGTGACGACGATGTTCACCGGTGTGTCGAGGATGGCCTCGATCTTCAGTTCCTTGAACTGCTTGGCCCGGCCCTTGGGGAGGGACTTGGCGTAGGCGTCGCGCTGGCGCATGGCCAGTTCGTGCATCGCGCGCCGGGTGTCGGCGGAGCGGATGACGACGAAGTCCCACGGCTGCGAGTGGCCGACGGACGGGGCGTGGTGGGCGGCCTCCAGGACGCGCAGCAGCACCTCGTGCGGGATCGGGTCGCTGCGGAAGCCGTTGCGGATGTCGCGGCGTTCGCGCATTACCTTCAGGACGGCCTCGCGCTCGGCGGGGTCGTAGCCGGGGGCCGCGGGGCCGGTGGACTGTCGGGCTTCTGCCACTGCGGCCGCACTCTCTTCTCGGCGTTCCTGGTCGGCGAGATCTTCCTGTTCGGCGGCCCGGGTGTCCAGGTCGTCGGCGTTCTGAGCGAGTTCGGCGTCGCCGTCGCGGGGCGCCGGGACGGTGACCGCGGGGGCGGGGGGCTCCAACGTCTCGGGCGGCGCCGGCTGGGCCTGCTGGGGGCCCTGCATGTGCTGCTCGGGCTCCACATGCTCCTCGGGCTGCTCGTCCGTGGCAGGGAGTACGACGGTGACGTCCTCGGTGGGTGCCGGGGTGTCCGGGGCCTGGCCGGGCTCGACGGCTTCGGGAGCGGGGGTGGGTGTGACCGCCTCGGGGGCCGGGGCCGGCGCCTCGGAGGTCTCGGGTACGTCGAGCGCCTGAGGTACTTCCGGTGCCTCGGGTACTTCGAGTGCCTGAGCGGCGGGGGCGGGGGCCTCGGCGGGGGCGGGGGCCTCGGTGGGCGCCGTTGCCGCGGGGGGCTGGGCCGGGGCGGTCGCTTCCGGGGTTTCCGGAGCTTCCGGGACTTCCGGCGCGGCGGGTGCGGGTGCGTCGGCAGGTACGGCGGCGGCCTGGGCCACCGGCTCGGGGGCGGCAGGAGTGGCGACGGCCTCGGGCGCCGGGGCCGGCTCGGGGGCGGCGACAGCTTCGGCGGAAGGCGCGACCGGTTCCGGGGCGACGGCTTCCGGGCCGACCGGTTCCGGGCCGACCGGTTCGGCGGCCGGGGCAACGGCGGCCTGGCCCAGGGCTTCAGGGCCAGGTGTGGTGGGTTGCGGAACCGTCGCCTCGGGCTCATGCGCGACTGGCGCGGCGTCAGTTGCCGCCGGGGGCTGAGGGTGAGGCTGGGGCGCTGCTTCTTCGGCGGCGATGTCCTCCGGCCCCGGTGCGGCGGCCTCGGGAGGACCGGGAGCGACGTCGGCCTCGGGTGCTGCTGCCTCGGGAGCGTGGGCCGCAGCGTCCGGAACCTGGGCAGGAGTCTCCGCGCCGGGGGCCTCGGGCGGCACGACGGCGGCGTGTTGCGGGGCAACGGCTGCCTCGGGGAACGGGACCGCTTCGGGGGCCTGAACGGCCTCCGGAGCAGGGGCCGGTGCCACAGCCTGCTCGGGAGCGACCGCCGGGGCCTGTGCGGCGGGGGCGTCCGGGACCTGTGCGGCGGGGGCGTCCGGAGCGGATGCCTGCGAAGTGGCGGCGGGCTCACCGCCCTGGACAGGGCTGTCCACGACCGGCTCCGGTGCTGAAGCCGGCTGCGCAACGGCCTCCGGAGCGGCTACGGCCCCGGCCTCGACGGCAGCCACCTGGCCCACGTCCGGACCGGCGCCGGCCCCGGCGGGGTCGCCCGCTACGGCCACGTCCTGCTCGGGAACCGCGTACCCGCCCTCGGCCACCTGGGCCTCGATCGCCCCGGCGGCGGCGTCACCGGCAGCGGCCAGACCGGCCTGGGCGGCGGCCACCTGACCCGCCACCGCGTCCACGCCCAGCGCCGCGGGGTCGACCTGCGCGGGCATGACCTGCTCCGCGACGGCGGCCTGGGCTCCCTCCGGGCCGGCGCCCGCACCGGCGGGGTCACCCGCCGGGGCCTGACCGGCCTCGGTGGTGGCCGGCGGCTCGCTCACGGGCTGCTCGGCGGGGGCGGCCTGCTCTGCCTCGGCCGGTGCCGGCATAGGTGCCGGTACCGGCGGGGTGGTGTGGCTCGCCTCCGCCGACGCGACCTCCGTCCCGTCCGCCGTCACACCCGTCGCCGCGTCCGCCGTGACGCCGGTCGCGACCGCCTGGGCCGTGCTCATCGGTTCCGTCGCCGGAACAACCGTTTCCGCAGGTGCCACCCCTGCGCTCACCGGCGCCGGGTTCGTGACCGGTGCGCCCCACGGCGCGGCGGGCGGTGAGGCCGCCGCCTCGGGGGCGCGGGGGCCGTCGAGGTATTCGGGGCCCGCCGAGGCGGGCCCCGGCTGGCGGACGGGCGCGCCCGCGGGGCCGCGGTCGGCGAGGGAGCGGACCGGGCTGGCAGAGCTGTCGGGCAGCGGCGGGCCGAGGTGCAGGGGCCGGCGCGGGGTGATGGGCGGGATCGGCGGCGGGTCGGGCAGACGGACCGCGCTGAGGTCGACCGAGCCGCTGTCGCGGCCGGACATCTCGTGCGGGCCCGGTTGGTGCACGGTCTCCAGGACCGGCTCCGGCGCGGGCGGAGGGACCTCGTTGCCCCAGGCGCCCTGGGCGCCCGGCAGCAGCAGGTCTTCTTCCTCGGTATCGGCGGTGGTCTCGGAGAGGTAGGTGTACGCACCGGGCGCGGAGGTGCCCGGCTGCTCCACCATGCCTGCGCTCTCCGGCAGTCCCTCGCCCGGGACCTGGCCGGTGTCGGTCATGCGTACCCCTCGCCCATCGGTTAGTGCTCCTACGACCTGCTCGCCCGGAACGGCGCACCGACCGCCCCGCAGTGAAGAACGAGCGTGCGTCCCCAGCGGCACGAACGGTCCGCCCGGAAAAGGCGACAAAGCCATTCACTGGCATTGTTGCGGCCGTAGCACCCTCACGGCAGCTTGATCCGCGACGGTTCCGCTGTGGACTGCGCCACGTTGCGCGCCCTCAGGTTCTGCCGTACCACACACACCCCAAAACGGGCGGGTTTTCCGGACATTGACCGACGAAGCGCCGGGCGTCCTTGTGCGGTGCAGCGATCGGCCAGCCTACCGCGCGCAGTACGACAAACCGATCACGGGGACAGTCGTGGGGACGGACGCGGGGTCAGGCGCCGCGCTTCGGCAGGACACCGCTGAGCAGGAACGCGACGCTCCGCTCCTTCTCCGCCCAGGCCCTGGTGTCGAGTTCGACGGACTGCAGCAGGGCGCACTCGACGCCGTAGCCGTGCTCGGTCAGGTCGCGGCCGATGAGTTCGGCGGCGTCGCGGGTCGCGGCGTGCGTGACGATGCGCTGCGGGCGGCGGTCGACGACCGCCGAGACGACGGCCGCTCCCCCGCCGCCGACGCGGACGACGTCCGGTTCGGGGAGGTTCTCCAGGATGTGCGGGGCGGTGCCGTGCACGATCTGGAGTTGGACGCCGAGGCGGCGGGCGGCTGCGTCGGTGCGGACGCAGGCGGTCAGGTCGCTGTCGACGGCGAGGACGGCGGCACCGGCGCGGGCGGCCTCGATGGCGAAGGCGCCGCTGCCGCAGCCGATGTCCCACACGAGGTCGCCGACCCGGGGTCCGAGGTGGGCGAGTTGGGAGGCGCGCAGCAACTGGGTCTCGCCCTCGCCGAAGTCCGCGCCGTAGGCGTCGGCGGGCAGCGTCCAGCCGCGCGGCCCGGTGGACGGGTCGCGGCCGGAGATCCAGCCCCCGGTCTCCCCTGCGGTGCCGGGCCCGGCCGGGCCGCCGAGGACGATGACGACGTTGGGGTCGCGCCAGGCGTGGTCGGCGGCCTTGTCGGAGGTGACGACGGAGACACGTTCGCGGGCGGTGCCGAGTTCCTCGCAGACCACGAAGGAGCGGTGGACTCCTTCGAGGAGCAGGCCGAGTTCGGCGGGGCCGGCGCCGGGCGAGGTGAGGACCGCGACCTTGGTGTGGGCGCGGCATACGTTGACCGCGCGGCGCAGGGTGCGGGGGTGTGCGACGACCACCTGTGCGTCGTCCCAGGGCATGCCCGCGCGGGCGAAGGCGGCGGCGACGGAGGAGACGGCGGGGACGACCTCCACCTCGAGGCCGAACTCGGGGGCGCGCAGGGTGCGTACGACGCCGAAGAAGCCGGGGTCGCCGTCGGCGAGCACGACGGCCGTGCCGCGGTGGGAGGCGACGCGGCGGGCGGCGAGGGCGACACTGCCGAGGCGGATGCGCTCGGCCCCGGCGGGTACCTCGGGGAGCGCCAGGTGGTGGGCGGCACCGGCCACGAGCGTGGCGGCGCCGAGGGCGGCGCTCGCCGCGGCGGTCAGCGGCGAACCGTCCCAGCCGATCACCGTGACCCGGTCGGCCATCGTCGTCAGTCTCCAGGGGTTTTCGCAGGTCGTCTGCGTGGCGTGGTGGGGAGCAGCCCGGGGGCGGGCTCCGTGAGGGTACCCGGTGGAGGTGTCGGAGGGAGCCTCGGTGTCGTCGTCACCGTCGCCTGCCGGGTGGTTCCGGTCAGTTCCAGTCGCCGAAGGACGTGAAGCCGTCGCGGAGCTGTTCTCCGACGCCTTCCAGGTCCTCGGGGAGCAGGCTCCAGACGATGAAGTCGGTGCGTACGTCGGTCCACGTGCCGTCCTCGGCACGGGCCCGGGCTATACAGGCGTTGCGCAGCACGCCCTCGCTGATGCAGCCGATCTTCTGGGCGACCTGCTGGGAGGCGGTGTTGTCGGCCGCCGTGCGCAGTTCGATGCGCTCGAACTTCTGGTCCGTGAAGAGCCACTGGGCGGTGACGAGGGCGGCCTCGGAGGCGTAGCCCTCGCCGCGGGCCCAGGGGGCGATGATGTACGACAGTTCGGTGGAGCGTACGTGCCAGTTGGTCTTGGAGAGCTGGATGACGCCGACCAGGCGCTGGGTGAGGAACTCGGTGACGGCGAAGTCGAGTCCGCGTCCCTCGGTGCGCTCGGTGGGGGCGTACTCGGTGATCCAGGTGCGGGCGCCGTCCTCCGTGAAGGGCTGGGGGACGGAGGTCCAGGCCGCCACCTGTTCGTCGTTCATCATCGCGGCCAGGGAGGCGACATCGTCTTCGTCGAGGGGACGCAGCACCAACCGCTCCGTGCTGATGGAGATGTTGGGGAAGGTGCTCGTCATGCGCCGCTCCGTAACCTTCGGTGAACCTTCAGGGCATGCTGAACTGCCCAGCATGCAGCATGAAAGCACTGATCCGCACCACGGGGCCCTTCCCACCGGGTGGGGGAAGGACCCCGTGTGCGCGGGTGCCGGGCGAGGGCTCAGAAGGAGGCGAGCACCGAGCCGGCGTACTTGTCCTGGATGAACTTCTTGACCTCGGGCGAGGTGAGGAGCTTCGCGAGCTTCTTCACGCGCGGGTCGTCCTCGTTGCCCTTCTTCACGGCGAGGAAGTTGCCGTAGGGGTTGTTCTTCGGGGACTCCAGGACGAGGGCGTCCTTGGACGGCTTGAGGTCGGATTCGATGGCGTAGTTGCCGTTGACCACGGCGGCGTCCACGTCGTCCAGGGAGCGGGGGGTCTGGGCCGCCTCCAACTCCTTGAACTTGAGGTTCTTGGGGTTCTTGGTGATGTCGGAGGGGGTCGCCTCGTTGCCGACGCCGGCCTTGAGGGTGATCAGCCCGTCGGCGGCGAGGAGCTTGAGGGCGCGGGCCTCGTTGACCGTGTCGTTGGGGATGGCGACGGTCGCACCGCTCTTCAGGTCGTCGGCCTTCTTGACCTTGTGGGAGTAGAGGCCGAGCGGCTCCAGGTGAACCGTGACGACGGGCACGATGTCGGTGCCGTTCTTCTTGTTGAAGTCGTCGAGGTACGGCTTGTTCTGGAAGTAGTTGGCGCCGACGGAGCCGTCCTGCGTCGCCGTGTTCGGCGTGACGTAGTCGGTGAACTCCTTGACCTGCAGGTCGAGGCCCTCCTTCTTCGCCAGGTTGTCCTTGACGAAGTTCAGGATCTCGGCGTGCGGGACGGGGCTGGCGGCGACGATCAGGGGTCCGTCGGTGTCGGAGCTGTCCGCGCCGCCGCAGGCGCTGAGCCCGAGGGTGAGGGCTCCGGCAGCGAGAACGGCGGTGGTGATCTTGGCGGTGTTACGCACGAAAAGTGCCTTTCCTTATGACCTTGCGAGTGGTGCGACCCCGTTGTGGGTGTACGGGGGGTTCAGGAGGCGGCTTTGAGCAGCCGCAGTTTGGGGGCGGGCCCCGAGTGGGCGCCGCGACGGTGCAGGGAGCGGGCCGCGAAGTCGCCGGCGAACTGGATGACCGAGATGACGACGGCGAGGATCGCGACGGTGATCCACATCAGCTGGGTCTCGAAGCGCTGGTAGCCGTACCGGATGGCGATGTCTCCGAGGCCCCCGGCGCCGACCGTGCCCGCCATGGCGGAGTAGCCGATGAGGGCGACGATCGTGGTGGTGGTGCTGGAGATCAGCGACGGCAGGGACTCGGGGACGAGCACCTTGCGGACGATGGTCCAGGTGTTGCCGCCCATGGACTGCACGGCCTCGACGAGCCCGTGGTCCACTTCGCGGACGGCCGTCTCGACCAGGCGTGCGAAGAACGGGATGGCGCCGACGGCAAGCGGCACGATGGCCGCCTCGACGCCGATGGTCGTCCCGGTGATCGAGCGGGTGAAGCCCATCAGCGCGACCATCAGGATGATGAACGGCAGGGAGCGGGCGATGTTCACGACCTGCCCGATGACCTTGTTGGCGGCGAGGTTCTGGAGCAGGCCGCCGCGGTCGGTCAGGACCAGCAGGACGCCGAGCGGCAGTCCGCCGACGACGGCGATGAGCGTGGACCAGCCGACCATGTAGAGGGTGTCCCAACACGCCTGCTCCAGCAGGGGCTGCATCTCGGACCAGGTCACTTCGCACCTTCCTTCACCAGTTCGGACTCGTGGCCCAGGACGTCGATCTGGAGGCCCTGTTCACGCAGGAAGCCGATGGGCACGACGTTGTCCTCGTAGCGGCCGGGCAGTTCGATGCGCATCCGGCCGACCTGGAGGCCGCCGACGGTGTCGATGGCGGCACCGAGGATCGATATGTCGATGTTGTAGGTGCGGGCGAGCTGCGAGATGACGGGCTGGGTGGCGCTCTCGCCCTGGAAGGTGACGTCGACGACCGTGCGGTCCTCGCCGGAGGCCTCGCCGCCGAGCGGGAACAGCGCCGAGGCGAGTTCGGAGCCGGGGGTCGCGAGGAGCTCGCTGACCGTGCCCGACTCGACGATGCGTCCGTTCTCCATCAGCGCGGCCGAGTCGCAGACCGACTTCACGACGTCCATCTCATGGGTGATGAGCAGGACGGTCAGGCCGAGCTGGCGGTTGAGGTCGCGCAGCAGCGCCAGGATCGAGCGGGTGGTCTCGGGGTCGAGGGCGCTGGTGGCCTCGTCGGACAGCAGCACCTTCGGGTCTCCGGCGAGGGCGCGGGCGATGCCGACGCGCTGCTTCTGGCCGCCGGAGAGCTGCGCCGGGTAGGACGAGGCCTTGTCGGCGAGGCCGACCAGGTCGAGCAGCTCCAGCGCCTTGCGGGAGCGTTCCTGCCCGGACTTCCCGAGGATCTCCAGCGGCAGCTCGACGTTGTCCTGGACGGTCCGGGAGGACAGCAGGTTGAAGTGCTGGAAGACCATGCCGATACGGCTGCGCGCCCGGCGCAGTTCCTTTCCGGCGCGCGGGCCGCGGCCGGAAAGGGCGGTGAGGTCCTGCCCGGCGACGGTCACGGTGCCGGAGGTGGGGCGTTCCAGCAGGTTGACGCAGCGGATGAGCGAGGACTTGCCGGCGCCGGACTGGCCGATGACGCCGTACACCTCGCCTTCGCGGACGTGCAGGTCGACGCCGTCCAGGGCGGTGACCTCGCGGCCGCGTGCACGGTAGACCTTGGTCAGACCCGAGGTGGTGATCACTGGGATTCCGTCACTGTCGAGTGCGCGGGCGTGGGTGTGCCCGGGCACAGGTGCATTCGGTCAGGGACGCGACACGGTTCTCGCTGGGAAGTGGAACCGGGGAGAACATGTGCGCGGGGCGGCTTCGGGCCACGCAGCGCTCAGGGCGTGCGGACAGGCCGCGTCTCGCTTCGGGGCGCGAGCTCAGGGGTGGTGCAGGGGCCCTCTAGAAGGCGCACATTCGACACATACAACGAGCACCGGGCGTCAGGGTCGCCTCGGTCGCGGGGATGCGGTCGCTCGTCGTGGTCATGCCGTCAGTAAAACATGTGTACGGTCCTGACCTCCTCTCCGCTGTCCGGATGCTGGACAGCGGTGGACGGAGTCGCGGCCTGTCAGCGGCGCGGGGAGATCTCCACGCCCTGCTCGGTGACCAGTGCGGACAGGGCCGACAGGTTCTCGACGATCAGATCGGCGTGCAGTTCGTGGGCCTGGTGGGTTGTGGTCAACGCCACGGTGGTCATGCCGGCGGCGTGACCGGCCGCGAGGCCCGCCGGGGCGTCCTCGAACACGACGCAGTGCGCGGGGTCGACGCCGAGCGCGCGGGCGGCGAGCAGGTAGGGCTCGGGGTCGGGCTTGCCGCGCGTGATGTCGTCGGCGGCGACGAGGGTCTTGGGCAGGATGCCGACGGCGTCGAGCCGGGCCTCGGCCAGCCGCCGGGTGGCGGAGGTGACCACGGCCCAGCGCTCGGCGGGCAGCACGTCGAGGAAGGCCCGGGTTCCCGGCAGCAGGTGCACCCCGTCGTTCGGTACGTCGTCCACCTCCAGGTCCTCGATCCGCGCGACGGCCTGGGGCACGAGCTCGGCGGGCAGCAGGTCGGCGGCTATCTCGGCGGCCGGCCGGCCGTGCAGCTCGACCCGCGCGAACCGATCGGCCGTGATCCCGTACTCCCCGGCCCACCGCGTCCAGCAGCGGTCCACCGAGGCGAGGGAGGAGACGAGGGTTCCGTCGTTGTCGAAGAGCAGGGCCTGGGCATGGATCGTCATGCGCTCGACCCTACGGTGCAGGCCAGGGCCGGAAGCATCGGGCCTTTTCGGCCGTAATAAGGTCGCAGCATGCTTGATGCCCTGACGCTGGTGACCGGCGTCGCCGCGCTGCTGCTCGCCGCTTGGTGCGGCTGGGCTGCCTACCGCGACCAGCCGACGAAGGACTGGCACTTCATCGGGATGGCCGTGGTCACGCTGCTGTCGCTGATCCAGCTGGTGGTGGGGATCGTGCTGCTCGCGCAGGGCGAGAAGCCGGACCAGGGCACGACGATCTTCGTGGCGTATCTGCTGGGGGCGTTCGCGTGCGTCCCGGCCGCCGGGTTCATGTCGCTGGCCGAGCGGAGCCGCTGGGGTTCGGTGACGGTCGCCGCCGGCGGTGTCGTGCTGGCGGTGCTGGAGGTGCGTCTCTATGACATCTGGGGAGGCTGAGGTGAGCCGGCGTCGGCTGATCAGCGGTCCGGGCACGCTGCTGGTGTGGCTGTACGGCGTGATGGTCGTGGGGGCGGTGTCGCGGTCCGCGTATCAGATCGCGACGGAATTCGACCGGGCACCGCTCGCGTACTCGCTGTCGGCGGTCGCCGGTGTCGTGTACGGGTTCATCACGTACACGCTGGTGCGGGGTGGGGAGACGGCACGGAGGGTCGCCCTGGCGTGCTGTGTCGCCGAGTTGGTGGGGGTGCTGACGGTGGGGACCTGGACCCTGGTCGAGCCGTCGGCCTTCCCGGACGCGACCGTGTGGTCGGACTTCGGGATGGGGTATCTCTTCATTCCCGTGATCTTGCCGGTGTCCGCCATTTACTGGCTGCGGAAGGGTGCGCCCAAGGAGGATGCCGCCTGAGGTCGGTCAGGCGGCCGCGGGCCGACGGTGGCTCGTCGCGCAGTTCCCCGCGCCCCTAAAGAGGGCCGGTCGTCACGCCGTCGCCGCGTAGGTGCTCGCCGGCTTCTCCAGGACGATCATCGGTACGCCGTCGGCGCCCTGGGACGTGCCCACCGTCTCATAGCCGACCTTGCGGTAGAGGCGGAGGTTGCCCTCGCTGCGGTGGCCGGTGTGCAGGCGGAAGCGGGTGGCGCCGTGCTGGCCGGCGAGGGCCGATTCGGCCGCCCGGAGGAGTCGGGCGCCGATGCCGTGGCCCTGGAGGCGGGGGTGGACGCAGAGCTTGCCGATCGCGGCGGCGCCGTCCTCGGTGGCCGCGCCGCGGACCGAGCCGACGACCTCCTCGCCCAGCCGGGCCACGAAGACGCAGTCGCGGGCGACCTCTTCGCGGACCGAGTCGAGGGTTTGGACGAGCGGGTCGATGCGGTAGTTCCCGTACAGAGCCGCCTCCGGCTGGAAGCACAGGTACTGCAGTCTGAAGATCTGCTCCGCGTCCTGCTCGGTCGCCGCAGAGATGGTCACGCTCATGCCCATGTGCGCACGCCTCCCGCTCATCTGATCACCTGTCGTCCCCCACTCCTATCCCCGTCCTCAGCGGGCCGCAACCTCCGGCGAGAGCAATCTCCGGAGACATCCCAGGCATCTGGAACGTTCTGGGCCAAGACTGCCCTGTGAGATACCCAACTCCCCTGCGATTTCCCGGTATGTCGGGTCCTCCGGCGAGAGCAGGGCCTCCATCAGCCGGGGACAGCGGCCCGGGAGGCGGCGCACGGTCTCGCGCAGGGCCCGGCCACGAGCCGCGGCGAGAGCGAGCTGTTCGGGATCACGCCCCCCGTCGTCGACCGGTTCTTCGACGTACGGCCGTTCGAGGCGGCTCGTACGGCGGGTGCGGCGCACCTCGGAGCGGACGGCACGGCGGAGCCACTGCTGGGGGTCGGCCGGTGGGCCCTCGGCATCAAGACGTTCCAGGAGCCGGAGCCAGACCGCCTGCTCCAGGTCGCCCGGCTCGGTTCCGGTGGAATATGCCTCCGCGGAGGCCTCGGCGGTGAGCAGCGGGCGCAGGGCGGTGACCATGTCGTGCGTCATATGCGGAGCGACGCGGCCGCCCGGGCGGCGGGTTGCCCGGGCGGCCGAAGCTCACTCGACCGGGGGGCGTGAGCCCGGATGTTGACGTGCGCGGATCGTGACGCCGCTCAACCGTTGAAGTCCTCGCGGGCGAGCAGACCCGTGTCGGGCTGGTCGGTGAAGACGCCATCGATGCCGGTCGCGAAGTACGCCTTGTACGCGCCGAAGACGTCGCCGTAGGCGTCCGCGTCCGCGCCCTTGCGGAAGTTCGCGGGCAGGAACGGGTTCTCGTTGCGCATGGTGTACGGGTGCAGGATCAGGCCCACCTTGTGCGCGTCGGAGACGAGGGTCGTCGGCCGGGTCAGGTTGCCCTGGGCGTCACGCGGGATGATCAGGTCCAGGGTCGGGCCGATGCCCTGCGCGTAGGAGGCGATCTCCCTGAGGCCGGCCGGCTTGACCAGGTCGGCGACCGTGCGCGGGTCGCCGGTCTCGACGAAGTCCCAGGGCCGGGAGTTCGCCGAGGAGAGCAGGACGACGAGCGGGTTGTCGACGAGCTTGTGCAGGCGCTGGACGCTGGTCGGCTCGAAGGACTGGAGGATGACCGGGGAGGTGCGCCGGTCCTTGCGGTGCTTGTGCAGCAGCTTGGCGACACGCTCCTCGAGCGGGAGGCCCAGCCGGCGGAAGTAGGTGGGGTGCTTGAGCTCGGGGTAGATCCACACCTGCTTGCCCCGCTTGCGGGTCTGCTCGTCCTGCCACCTGAGGACCTCTTCGAACGTGGGGATCTCCCAGCGGCCGTTGTAGAGGGTGTTGTGCGGGCGGTTGGCCGGGATGCGCTCGACCGCCCGCAGCGTCTTCAGCTCGGCGAGGGTGAAGTCCTCGGTGAACCAGCCGGTGGTGGAGACGCCGTCGAGCAGTGTGGTCTTCTTGCGGTCGGCGAACTCGGGATGGTCGGCGACGTCCGTGGTGCCGCCGATCTCCGGCTCGTGGCGGCAGACCAGGTGACCGTCCTTCGTCGGGACCAGGTCGCCCGCCTCGACGATGTCGGCGCCCAGGTCGAGGGCCAGCTGGTACGAACCGAAGGTGTGCTCCGGGCGGTAGCCGCTGGCGCCACGGTGGCCGATGATCGTCGGCTTGGGCAGGTTCCGCACTCCGCCGCCGTGCCGGGCGGCGTCGGCACGCGCGGTGCCGGCCATGCCGAGGACCGCTCCGCCGGCACCGAACACCGCCGCGCCGAGCAGGGCCCGCCGTCCGGTACCGCTCGTTTCTTCGTTCGACTCCTGCGTTCCCATGAGCGCCCTCCCTGGCCGTTCGGCTCGTCAGTGCGGGCCGATCGTAGGGGCGCGTACATGACGAGTGGGAGACCCCGGGCGGAACACGCGGGTGATGTCGGATGTCGTAGCGGCTGGTGAGGAGGATGAGTTGACGGTCCATCGCGTCCGTTCGATTCGGTCCGGCCGTTCTGGGAACGCGTCCGATGGACCCCCGGGCGATGTGCGTCACATCATGTCGGCCGCGTTACGGACCGCCGGCGGGGCGCCACCGCAGGTAAACACGCGTCAACAGTGCGTAAGGCCTCGGTGAAGTCGCCGTGCCCGATGTGCACGATGCCCGGGGCCACGAGTATCGTCCTCACCTGCACAGACTCATACAGAATCCCTTGACACCGGAGGGCCCGTTGTCCCGCTTCGCGTTCATCAAGGCAGTGCTCGGCCCGATCATGCGCCTGATGTTCCGCCCACAGGTGGAAGGTGCGGAGCACATTCCCGGCGATGGCCCGGTCATCCTGGCCGGCAACCACCTGACGTTCATCGACTCGATGATCCTGCCGTTGGTCTGCGACCGCCAGGTCGTCTTCATCGGCAAGGACGAGTACGTGACCGGCAAGGGCCTCAAGGGCCGGCTGATGGCGTGGTTCTTCACCGGCGTCGGCATGATCCCCGTGGACCGCGACGGCGGCCGGGGTGGTGTCGCCGCGCTGATGACCGGGCGTCGGGTGCTGGAGGAAGGCCGGATGTTCGGCATCTACCCGGAGGGGACGCGGTCGCCCGACGGGCGCCTGTACCGGGGGCGGACGGGGATCGCCCGGCTGACCCTGATGACGGGTGCGCCTGTGGTGCCGTTCGCGATGATCGGCACGGACAAGCTTCAGCCGGGTGGGGCGGGGTTGCCGCGGCCCGGGAAGGTCACCGTGCGGTTCGGTGAGGCGATGGAGTTCTCCCGGTACGAGGGGATGGACCGGGACCGGTATGTGCTGCGGGCCGTGACCGACTCGGTGATGACCGAGGTCATGCAGTTGTCCGGGCAGGAGTATGTGGACATGTATGCGAGCAAGGCGAAGGAAGCGGCGTAGGGCTTTTCGGGGCGCCGGTGGGATCGGGTTGCCGGGGAGCATGGGCGGTTGCGGGTGAGTGGGGGCTTGTCGCGCAGTTCCCCGCGCCCCTGAAGGCGTGACCCTCGAGGGCGTGGCCGTGTGGAACCCCGTGCATGTGTGGGCGTGCCTGTCTCGGGCGGCTGCGGGTGAGTGGGGGCTTGTCGCGCAGTTCCCCGCGCCCCTGAAGGCGTGACCTCAAGGGCGTAGGCCGCTCACCTACGAGTGTTTCGTCGCGCCGCCCTCCAGCCTCTGGCCCCTCAGCAGGAACCACGCCGCCACCGCCGCTGCCAACAGGACTGCCGCGCCCACGCCCGACGCGAGGGCGAGGCCGTCGACGAAGGATGTGCGGGCCGCGTCCAGCATGGTCGCGGCGCTGTCGGCGGGCATCCGGGCGGCCGCCTCGACGGCACCGCCCAGTGACTCGTGGGCCGCGGCCGGTGTGCCCGCGGGGCCGGTGAAGTCGCGGTAGACGCCGGTCACGATCGAGCCGAGCGCGGCGATACCGAGCGCGGCACCGAGTTCGTACGCCGTCTCGGACACGGCGGAGGCCGACCCCGCCTGCTCCTTGGGCACGCTGGAGAGGATCACGTCCGCCGTCACGGTGAACGAGAAGCCGGCGCCCACCCCGACCACCAGCAGTGCGGCCCCGAGCAGCGGATAGCCCGTGGACTGGTCGAGCACCGTGAGCGCGGCCAGAGCGAGGCCTATCGCCGCGAGGCCGCCGGAGACGACGGACCGCACCGAGAAGCGCCGGGCCACGCGCCCCGCGATCAGTCCGGCCACCACCGCGCCGATCGCCGCGGGGAGTTCGGCCAGCCCGGCCTCGAACGGGCGCCTGCCCTGGACGAGTTGCAGGTACTGGGACAGGAAGAACACCAGCCCGGACAAGCCGAGGATGGTCAGCAGGTCGGCCAGGACCGCCCCGCTGAAACCGCGGTTGCGGAACAGCCGCATGTCGAGCAGCGGCGTCGGCAGCCTGAGCTGGCGGCGGACGAACCCGTACAGGGCTGCCGCGCCCAGCAGACCGGCGGCCAGGGCACTCCACGCGAAGCCGTGGGTGGCGACCTCCTTGATCGCGTACACGACGCCGATCATGCCGACCAGCGACAGCACGACGCTGGCCAGGTCCCAGGGGCCCGGGTTCGCGGTGCGCGACTCGGGCAGCAGCTTGATCCCGACGAGGACCAGGACGACCATCACGGGCAGGTTGATCAGGAAAACCGAGCCCCACCAGAAGTGCTCCAGCAGGAACCCGCCGACGATCGGACCGACGGCCGTACCGGCGGAGGCGGTGGCGCCCCAGATGCCGACGGCGAGACTGCGCTCGCGCGGGTCGTGGAAGAGGTTGCGGATCAGGGCGAGCGTGGCCGGCATCAGGGTCGCGCCGGCGACGCCGAGCAGCGCCCGGGCGACGATCATCATCTCGGGTGTCGTGGCGTAGGCGTTGAACACGGATACCGCGCCGAACGCCGTCGCACCGATCAGCAGGATCCGCTTGCGGCCGATCCGGTCGCCGAGGCTGCCCATGGAGACGAGCAGACCGGCGATGACGAACGAGTAGACGTCGCCGATCCACAGCAGCTGGGTGCCGGAGGGCTTCAGGTCCTCGCTGATGTAGGGGGTCGCGAGGCCGAGAACGGTCGCGTCGACGGCCACCAGCAGCACGGCGAGCACGAGAACGCCGAGCGCGAGCCAGCGGCCCGGGCGCTTCACGGCCTCCGTCGTCATCGTCGGCTGCAGGGTGCTGGTCATGATTCCTCTCTCCTGAGTGCGCCGCCGAGCAGCAGCTCGACGATCATGTGCTGGAAGTCCTTGGGGGCGCCCTTGCCGCTGTGCACCATCCAGGCGCCGGAGGCCAGCAGGCCGTACAGCGCCTCGGTGAGCCAGGCGGGCGTGAGGTCGATGCGGAACTCGCCGCCGAGCTGGCCGCGCCGGAACAGGGCGGAGATCCGGTCGTCTATCAGGGTCCAGCCCGCGTTCAGCTCCTCGCCCTCGAAGAGCTGGTTCTCGGAGTAGAGGAACGCGAGCAGCCCGGCGGCAGGCTCGATGGCTGCGACCAGTCGGCGCACGGCCTCGCTCGCCGTGCCCTCGTCGAGCCGGGCGGCGTCCAGCGCGGCCTCGCACTCCGCGATGCCCAGCGACTCCAGCGCGCGGACGAGGGCGTCCCGTCCGGCGAAGTGGCGGTGCAGCGTGGCCCGGCTGATTCCGGCGGCCTTGGCCACCTCGTCCATGGTCGCGGTGGATTTACGGGTCAGCAGGGCCGCGGCGGCGCGCAGCACATGTTCGGGATCGACAGCCATGAGACAAGCATAGTCCATATGAGACACTAATGTCTCATCAGGGGTATGCGTGACTCACGACTGTCGTGCTGGCGCGCGGGACGGGGTGATCAGTGCCAGGGCAGCTGCCCGCGCCGCTCCCAGTACGCGGGAGGCTCCTCCACCAGCGTGGCGAGGCGGCTCAGCTGGTCGTCGTCGAGGTCGATCACGGCCGCGTGCAGGTTCGAGGCGAGCTGGTTGGTGGTGGCGGCGCCCGAGAGGACGACACCGGCCCAGGGCTGCCGGAGGATCACGGCCAGGGCGACGGCGTCGCAGCCCAGCCCCGTCGCCTCGGCGATCTCCTTGACGACGTCCGGGGCGTGCGGCCCGGCGAGCCGGCCGTTGGCCATGCCCTCCTTGACGATCACGGTGAGCCCGGCGTCGTGCGCCTCGGCGAGGGCGGGGGCGGCGGAGGTCTCCAGCGCGTTGTACGTGGACTGCACGGTACGGAAGAGGGATTCGCCGTCGACCGTCACGGCGAGGGCGGCGCGGATCGCGTCCGCCTGGGCGGGGCCGCTGGTGGAGAAGCCGACGGTGAGGCCCTGTGCGGCGGCTTCCGCGAGCCTCGCGTGCAGTTCCTTGTCGGTCAGGGCCGGGCTGTCCGGGGTCACCGAGTGGATCTGGTAGAGGTCGAGCCGGTCGCCGAGCAGGGCGTCGCTCTCCGCGCGCTGCCGTTCGTAGGTGGCGAGGGTGTGGTCCTTGACCTCGTGCTTCTCGGCGTCGGTGGACCAGTCGGCGGTGTAGGTGTAGCCCCACTTGCTGCCCACGACGATGTCGTCGAGGCCGGGCCTGTCCTTGAGCCAGTCGGCGAGGAACTCCTCGGAGCGGCCGTAGGAGCGGGCGGCGTCGAAGTAGCGGACGCCCTGGGCGTAGGCGGCGTCGAGGAGTTCGTGGGTGCGGGTGCGCAGCGTCTCCACGCTGCGGTCTTCTCCGAGGTCTTCGTCCCGGCCGAGGTTGATATAGCCGGGGCGCCCCACGGCGGCGAGACCAAGGCCGATGTGACAGGTGGGGGTTGTGGCGTTCGCGAGACGGGCGAAGGGCATCGCTGGCTCCGTTCGGTCGACGGCTGACGACCAACGTAACCCGCGATGACCTTCGCCTTTGAGCTCGACCGTTGCGGTGTCTCGGCGCGTGCGGGTCGGATGCGCCTGTTCGCGCCCACGCGGCGGAGCCGCACATCGATACAGCCCCGCGCCGCCCCCGAGGGCGCTGACCTCAGCCCTGCTGCTTGGCCACCGCCCACTCGTGCTGGGCCGCCACGTCGGCCTTCACCTCTGCCAGCTGGACGGCGACCGCGCTCGGGGCCGTGCCGCCCCTGCCGTTGCGCGAGGCCAGGGCGCCGGGGACGTTGAGGACCGTGCGGACCTCGGGGGTCAGATGGGCGGAGATCTTGGCGAACTGCTCGTCCGTCAGCCCGTCCAGTTCCTTGCCCTCGGCCTCGGCGACCTTCACGCACTCGCCGGCGACCTCGTGGGCCACACGGAACGGGACGCCCTGCTTGACCAGCCACTCGGCGATGTCCGTGGCGAGGGAGAAGCCGGCCGGGGCCAGTTCCTCCATGCGCTCGCGGTGGACGGTGAGGGTGGCCATCATGCCGGTGAAGGCCGGGAGCAGGACCTCCAGCTGGTCGATGGAGTCGAAGACCGGCTCCTTGTCCTCCTGGAGGTCGCGGTTGTACGCGAGCGGGAGGGCCTTGAGCGTGGCCATCAGGCCCGTCAGGTTGCCGATGAGGCGGCCCGACTTGCCGCGGGCCAGCTCGGCGATGTCCGGGTTCTTCTTCTGCGGCATGATCGACGAGCCCGTGGAGAACGCGTCGTGCAGGGTCACGAAGGAGAACTCCTTCGTGTTCCAGATGATGACCTCCTCGGCGATGCGGGAGAGGTTGACCCCGATCATCGCCGTGATGAAGGCGAACTCGGCGACGAAGTCGCGGGAGGCCGTGCCGTCGATGGAGTTGCCGGCCGAGCCGTGTTCAAAGCCGAGGTCCTTCGCCACCGCCTCCGGGTCCAGCCCGAGGGAGGATCCCGCGAGGGCGCCCGAGCCGTAGGGCGAGACCGCCGTACGGGCGTCCCACTGGCGCAGCCGTTCCGCGTCCCGGGAGAGGGACTGGACGTGGGCCAGGACGTGGTGGGCGAAGAGGACGGGCTGGGCGTGCTGGAGGTGCGTACGGCCGGGCATGGCCACGTCCGGGTGTGCTTCGGCGAGGCCGATCAGCGCGTCCTGGAGCTCGGCGATCAGGCCGCCGACGATCCGGGCGTGGTCGCGCAGGTACATGCGGAAGAGCGTCGCGACCTGGTCGTTGCGGGAGCGGCCGGCCCGCAGCTTGCCGCCGAGGTCGGGGCCGAGACGCTCCAGGAGGCCGCGCTCCAGGGCGGTGTGGACGTCCTCGTCGGCGATCGTGCCCACGAAGGAGCCGTCGGCGACGTCCGCCTCCAGCTGGTCCAGCCCGGCGATCATGCGGGTCAGCTCATCGGCCGTGAGCAAGCCGGCCTTGTGCAGCACGCGCGCGTGGGCACGCGAACCGGCGATGTCGTACGGCGCGAGCCGCCAGTCGAAGTGGACGGACGCGGACAGCTTCGCCAAGGCCTCGGCGGGGCCGTCGGCGAAACGGCCGCCCCAGAGCCGGACATCACCGCTGTTGCTGCTCACCTGCTGCGCTCCTCAATGGGTGTGGATGTGCCACCGCCTTCCCGCCCGGGGGCGTGGAGACGGTCATCACGCTACTGCTCAGGGCAGATCACCGACATGCATGAGTATGCAGAGCTCTGCATGATTCGTCAATCCGGGCAGACCGGCGGTCTCCGGTCAGGCGACCGGCGGCCGGTTTCCGGTCACGCGAGAGGAATTTGAAGATTCCTTGAACACGGGAAACCGCTTACCCGTACCTCTCGCCGAACGCAGGCGCCGCGTTACGACACCGACGACACCCCCGACCCCTAGTGAGGCATCCGCATGTCCAGGGCTCTTCCGAAGTACAACAAGCGTCGCGTCACGTTCATCGGCGGCGCCGCCGCGGTGGCACTGTCCGGCACGGTGATCGCCGGCTTCGCCCTCGCGGGGGAGACGCCCGACAGCGGCGCCGCGAACGCCCGGACGCTGGCCGGTCCCGGCACCATCAGCTGCCCGGACGTCACCGGCCAACTGCCCGCGGTCCCCGCCTCGGCGAAGGCGGAGGTCGACCGCAACCTGGCCGAGCTGAACAAGCAGATCGCCGAGGCCAACAAGCGACTCGTCGACACCGTCGGCCAGGGCGGGCCCAACTTCGTCCAGAACGCCATCCTCGGCCCGCTGGAGGACAAGCGCGTCGCCGCCCTCAACCGCATCGAGACGGCCATCGGGCGGGCCGCCGAGAAGCCCGAGGGCCTGGAGGCCTTCGCGGCCTGCCAGCTCAACGCCGGTGGCGATGCCGGAGCGGGCGAGGCGGCGGGTGGCGAGGCGGGCTCCGGTGCGGAGGCCGGCGCCGGCGCGGAGGCGGGCGGTGACGCCGGAGCCGGTGCGGGCGCCGAAGAGGGCGGCGCGGGTGCCGAGGCGGGCGCCGGCGCGGAGGCCGGTGGGGGTGCCCAGGAGGGCGGCGCCGGTGCGGGCGAGGCGGGCAACGCCGGTGTCGGCACGATCAGCTGCCCGGACGTCGCCTCCCAGCTGCCGGCGATCCCCGCCTCGGCGCAGGCCGAGGTCGACCGGAACCTGACGCTGCTGGACACGCAGGTCGCCGAGGCCAACAAGCGTCTGGTCGACACGGTCGGCCAGGGCGGGCCCAACTTCGTCCAGAACGCCATCCTCGGCCCGCTGGAGGACAAGCGGATCTCCACCGTCAACCGCATCGCCACGGCCATCGGCCGCACGGCCGAGAAGCCGGCCGGGCTGGACTCCCTGGCCGCCTGCACGCTCACCAAGTGAGGTGACAGGCGCTGTGGCCGCCCCGTGTGAGCGCCGGCCGGGGCGGCCACGCAGACGCCTGCCGGCGGGGTCCGGCAGAGGTGACCGGGCCCCGCAATTCCTTAGACAGTCGAAAGACTTACGGCAATAATCGTTCGACATGGGAAAGACCTACGAGCGCATAGACGGCCGGCTCCGCACCTTCATCGAGGCGCAGCCGGTCTTCTTCACCGCCACCGCACCTCTCGCCGCCGACGGCACGGTCAACCTCTCCCCGAAGGGCCTGACGGGCTCCTTCGTGGTGCTCGACGAGCTCACGGTGGCCTACCTCGACTTCGCCGGTTCCAACGCCGAGACCATCGCCCATCTGCGGGAGAACGGGCGCATCACCCTGATGTGGTGCGCCTTCCAAGGGCCGCCGAACATCGTCCGCGTGCACGGCAGGGGTGAGCCGGTCTTCCGTGACGACCCCCGCTTCGGGGAACTGCTCGCGCGCTTCCCCGGCATCGACCCGACGCCGCACGGTCTGCGGGCGATCATCGTGGTC
Source organism: Streptomyces massasporeus (assembly GCF_014648995.1). GTDB lineage: Bacteria > Actinomycetota > Actinomycetes > Streptomycetales > Streptomycetaceae > Streptomyces > Streptomyces massasporeus. Next base: position 231,817 of record NZ_BMSE01000003.1, read on the forward strand.
ACCGCCGAACTCGTCCGCGACACCTGCGGCTACGGGGTGCCGTTCATGGCGTACGAGGAGGACCGGGATCTGCACGGCAAGCGTTTCGCCCGCGAGGACGACGCGTCGCTGAGCGCCTACTTCACCAAGAAGGAGCACATCGCCACCAGCCTGGACGGCCTACCCGGGCTGCCGCTGCCGCTGCCCCCCTCTACCGTCTGAGGCATGCGCCCCGGTGCCGTCGCCCTCGCCCTCTCCGCCCTGGTCGTGCTCGGCTCCCCGCCGCCCCCGCCGCCACTGCCGGCCCGGATGGCGCACACCGGCGGCGGCACCCAGCTGATCACCGCGGTGGCCCCGGAGCGGGCCTCGACGACGGGCACGGTGACCTGGTGGAACCGGGAGGGCGGGCGCTGGGTCAAGAGGGGCTCCGCGCCCGCCCGGTTCGGGGCGAAGGGCCTCGCCGCCGGCACCTCGCGCAGGCAGGGCACGAACACCACGCCCACCGGCCTCTACGGCCTGCCGTACGCCTTCGGCATCGAGGCGGCGCCGCCCGGAACGGCCTACCCCTACCGCCGCGTGCGCCAGGACTCCTGGTGGTGCCAGGACAACGACTCCCGTTCCTACAACCGCTGGACCGAGCCGCGCGCGGCCGACTGCCGGGCCGCCGAGTCCGAGCACCTGATCACGTATCGCGCGCAGTACGCGCACGCGCTGGTCATCGGCTTCAACTACGAGCGTCCCGTCAGGGGGCGGGGCGCGGGCATCTTCCTCCACGTGAACGGGCGTGGGGCGACGGCCGGTTGTGTCTCCGTCTCCGAGGACGCGATGCGGCGGATCCTGCGCTGGGCCGACCCCGCGCGGCGGCCGCACATCGCCGTGGGGACGCGGAGCGGGAGCACGGCCGTCACCCGCCTGTGACGGCCCGGCGGCCGCCTGAGTGTTACCGGCGGTCACTCCTGTTCGCGCCCGACTCGGTACGCGGCTGAACACTCCCGTGCCGCGGCACGTATCTGTGGGCCAAGGGTCAAGTCCCCACGGAGGAACCGTGACCACCACGCTCGCAGGCGGACGTGCCGCCCGCCGCCAGACGATGCGCCGCATCCGCCCGCGCCGCTCCCCGGCCGTCCCGCTGCTGATCGCCCTGTGGGCGGGTGCCGCGGCCGTGCTGTGGCTGTGGTGGGACAACACACCGTCCCTCGCGGACAACACGAGCAAGATCCTGGCCGCGGGCCGGATCACCGGCCTGCTCGCCGGCTACCTCATGGCGCTGGTGGTGCTCCAGATGGCCCGGGTGCCCGCGCTGGAGCGCCGGGTGGGCACCGACCGGGTCGCGCGCTGGCACGCCATGACCGGCCGCTACACCCTCTGCCTGGTCCTCGCCCACGTCTTCCTCATCATGTGGGGCTACGCCCTCCAGGCGGGCAAGGGGCTCGGCGACATCGTCCAGCAGACGACCGACTCCATCAACCAGCTGCCGGACATGGGCAAGGCCGCCATCGGCACGGGCCTGCTGTTCCTCATCGGGATCCTGTCGATCGGCGGGGTGCGCCGCCTGATCGGCTACGACACCTGGTATCACGTGCACCTGCTCACGTACGCGGCCGTGTACCTGACGTTCTGGCACCAGATCACCACCGGCAACGAGTTCGCCGTCGAGCCCGCCGCGAAGACCTTCTGGTACGGGCTGTACGGCGTGGTGACCGCGCTGGTCGTCTGGTACCGGATCCTCACCCCGATCCGGCTCAACCTGCGGCACCGCATGCGGGTCGAGGCGGTCATCGAGGAGACCCCGGGGATCGTGTCCGTGCTGATCAGCGGGCGCAAGCTGCACCGGATGGGCGCGGAGGCGGGGCACTTCTTCCGCTGGCGGTTCAAGGCGCCGGGCATGCGCTTCAGCTCCCACCCCTACTCGCTGTCGGCGGCGCCCCGCCCGGACATGCTGCGGATCACGGTCAAGGCGATCGGCGACCACACCTCCCGGCTGCGTGACCTCGAACCCGGCACCAAGGTGTGGGCCGAGGGGCCGTACGGCGCGATGACCGCGCAGCGCCGCAGCCGCGGCAAGGTGCTGCTGGTCGCGGGCGGGGTCGGCATCACCCCGATGCGGGCGCTGTTCGAGACGCTGCCGGGCGCGTCCGGCGACATCACCCTTCTCTACCGCGCCAACACGACCCAGGACCTGGCGCTGTGGGGTGAGCTCGCCAAGATCGCCGATGAGCGCGGCGCCCGGCTGATGTACGCGGTCAACAGCCCGGAGGGCGAACGCCCCGACATCTCGGCGGAGTCCCTCCAGCGCAAGATCCCGGACATCGACGACCACGACGTCTTCATGTGCGGGCCGCCCGGCTTCGCCCAGTCGGTCTACGAGGCACTGCGCGGCGCGGGCGTACCCGCCCGCCGTATCCATCACGAGTCGTTCGAGATGTGAGCGACGGGACACCAACAGCCCTTCAGGAGTTTGGGAAACGATGAGGAAGTCTCACCCCGTCCGGCGTGCCGTGCTCGCCGGCGCAGCCACCGTCTCCGGGATCGTGCTGCTGCTGTCGCTGAAGCCGGCCTCCGACCCGGGCTCCGCCCAGGCTGCGGGGCAGGCGCCGCCCGCTGCGGCCGGGCAGGCCCCGCAGGGCGGCGTGAACGGCGCGGTCACCGGTGACGCGGCGCAGACGCAGTACGGCGCCGTGCAGGTCCGCCTGACGATGAGCAACGGCAAGATCACCCAGGCCGAGGCGGTCCAGGCCCCCAAGGGCGGCCGCAGCGACCAGATCACGGCCAGCTCGGTGCCCCGCCTCAACCAGGCCGTGGTCGCGGCGCAGGGCGCGGAGATCGACGCGGTCTCGGGCGCCACGTACACCAGCGCCGGGTACAAGAAGTCGCTCCAGTCCGCGTTGGACAAGGCGAAGGCGTCCGCCGGAGCGCAGCAGGGCTCGGGTGGCGCGCAGACGCTGACCGGCGATGTCGCGCAGACGCAGTACGGGCCGGTCCAGGTGCGCGTGACCGTCGCGGGCGGGAAGATCACCAAGGCGGAGGCGGTCCAGGCGCCCAAGGGCGGCCGCAGCGACCAGATCACCGCGAGCTCGGTGCCCCGCCTCAACCAGGCGGCCGTGGCGGCCGGGAACGCGGACGTCGACGCGGTCTCGGGCGCGACGTACACCAGTGCCGGGTACAAGAAGTCGCTCCAGTCCGCCCTGGACAAGGCTCCGGCCGGGGGCGGTTCCTCCCAGGCCGCGGGCTCCGGAGGCGGCCAGGCCGCGACGCAGACCCTCACCGGCAAGGCGGCTCAGACGCAGTACGGGCCGGTCCAGGTCCGGGTGACCGTGACCGGCGGGAAGATCACCAAGGCCGAGGCGGTCCAGGCCCCCAAGGGCGGCCGCAGCGACCAGATCACCTCCTCGTCCGTCCCCCGCCTCAACCAGGCGGCCGTCGCGGCCGGGAACGCCCAGATCGACGCCGTGTCCGGTGCGACGTACACCAGTGCCGGCTACAAGCAGTCCCTCCAGTCGGCGCTGGACCAGGCCGGTGGCTGACACGGTGGCCGACTCCGCACAGGCTCCCGCCGCGGTACGTCATGCCGAGGAGACGATGGGGACCGTCTTCTCCTTCGACGTCCGCGGCGGGGAACCGGCCGTCGTGCGCGCGGCCCTCGACGAGGCCGTCGCCGGGTTGCACCGGGTCGACGAGGTGTTCAGCACGTACCGCGAGGACAGCCAGATCTCACGGCTGCAGCGCGGGGAGGTGACCGTCGCGGAGTGCGATCCCGAGGTCGCCGAGGTGCTGGAACTGGCCGCCGAGGCGGAGCATCTGAGCGAGGGCTGGTTCAGCACGTCGTACGAAGGCCGCCTCGACCCGACCGGCATCGTCAAGGGCTGGGCGGTCGAGCGGGCGGCACGCCTGCTGGCGGAGGTGCCCGGGGTGTGCGGGGTGAACCTGAACGGCGGCGGCGATGTGCAGTTGCTCGGGACACCGGGCGGGCAGCGTCCGTGGCGCGTGGGGGTGGCCGACCCGTTGCGGCCGGGGGGCCTGGCGGCGGTCATCTCGGCGGCCGGGGTGGACGAGCTGTCCGTGGCCACGTCCGGCACGGCGGAGCGCGGCGCGCACATCGTGGATCCGCGGACGGGGCGGTCGGCCGTGACCGACCTGGTCGCCGTGACCGTGGTCGGGCCCCGGCTGACGTGGGCTGACTGCTGGGCGACGGCGGCGTTCGCGATGGGCTCACGGGAGGGGCTGGCGTGGCTGGAGTCCCTGCCGGGCGTCGAGGCACTGCTGATCACGGCCGGCGACGAGGTGCGCTGCACCGGGGGGTTGGCAGCGAGGCTGGGGTGAGCTGTGGCTGGGGGCGTCCGCAACCCGGCGGAACGGGGTGCCGCTGCGCCCACCCGTGCCGCCCCCAGCGGCACGCATGCCCGCAACGGGGCCGACCCAGGGGCGCGGGGAACTGCGCGAACAGCCACAACGCACCCGCACACAACCACCCGCCCGCACCGCTACGGCCCTCAGGGGCGCGAGGAACTGCGCGAACAGCCACTGCTCACCCGCACCCGAACGACGAGCCTCAGTGGCCGTTCTGCGCCAGCCTCAGCAGATGATCCGCCAGGGCCTGCCCACCCGTCGGGTCCCGGCTGATCAGCATCAGCGTGTCGTCACCCGCGATCGTCCCCAGGATGTCGTGCAGCTCGGCCTGATCGATGGCCGAGGCCAGGAACTGCGCTGCCCCCGGAGGGGTCCGCAGGACCACGAGGTTCGCCGAGGCCTCCGCGGAGATCAGCAGCTCCTGGGAGAGCCGCCGCATCCGCTCCTCCTTCGCCGACCCGCCCAGCGGAGCCCGGGGCGTACGGAACCCGCCCTCGCTGGGCACCGCGTAGATCAGATCGCCGTCGTCGTTGCGGATCTTCACCGCGTTCAGCTCGTCCAGGTCCCGGCTGAGCGTCGCCTGCGTGACGCTCAGCCCGTCGTCGGCGAGCAGCTTCGCCAGCTGGCTCTGCGAGCGGACCGGCTGCCGGTTGAGGATGTCCACGATCCGGCGGTGGCGGGCGGTGCGGGTCTGCGGCACGGCGGGCCCGTTCGCCCCCGGCTGCTCGTGGTCCTGCGCCTGGCTCATCGTCGTCTCATTCCCCGGATCGTCCGTCCCCGCTCACTGCCTGGAGGATGCCGGGCAGCGCCCCGAGAAGCGCGTCCACCTCGTCGTCGCCGAGGTTCAGCGGCGGCATCAGCCGGACGACGTCGGGGGCGGGCACGTTCACCAGGAATCCGGCCTCCTGAGCCGCCTGGCGCACCTGGGGCGCGAGCGGCTCGGTGAGCACGATACCCAGGAGGAGTCCCGTACCCCGGACGAAATCGATCAACGGATGGCCGAGGCCCTCGATTCCGTCCCGCAACCTCTCGCTCTGCCGCTTGACGTTCTCCAGCAACCCCTCGTTCTCGATGGTGTCGAGGACGGCGAGCCCGGCGGCGCAGGCGACGGGGTTGCCGCCGAACGTCGTGCCGTGCTGGCCGGGCTGGAGCAGGTCGGCGGCCCGGCCGAAGGCGACGGTCGCGCCGAGCGGCAGTCCGCCGCCGAGCTGCTTGGCGAGGGTGACGACGTCGGGCAGGACGCCCTCGTGCGCCTGGTACTCGAACCAGTGCCCGGTCCGGCCGATGCCGGTCTGCACCTCGTCGAGGACGAGCAGCGCCCCGTTCGCCGCGGTGATGGCCCGGGCGGCCTTGAGGTAGCCGGCGGGCGGGACGACCACGCCGAGCTCGCCCTGGATCGGCTCCAGGATGACGAGCGCGGTCTCGTCGGTGACCGCGGCGGCCAGCGCCTGCGCGTCGCCGAACGGCACGTGGGTGACGTCGCCGGGCAGCGGCAGGAACGGTTCGCGCTTGCCGGCCTGGCCGGTCAGGGCCAGGGCGCCCATGGTCCGCCCGTGGAAGGCGCCCTCGGTGGCCACGATGTGGGTCCGGCCCGTCAGCCGGCCGATCTTGAACGCGGCCTCGTTGGCCTCGGCGCCGGAGTTGCAGAAGAAGACCTTGCCGTCCCGGCCGAAGAGGCGCAGCAGCCGCTCGGCGAGGGCGACGGTCGGCTCGGCCATGAAGAAGTTGGAGATGTGGCCGAGGGAGCCGATCTGCCGGGTGACGGCCTCGACGATCGCCGGGTGGGCGTGGCCGAGGGCGTTGGTGGCGATGCCGCCGACGAAGTCGAGATAGGAGGTGCCGTCGGCGTCCCAGACGCGGGTGCCCTCGCCGCGTGCCAGGGGCAGCAGCGGGGTGCCGTAGTTGTTCATGAGCGCGCCCTGCCACCGCTCGGCGTACTCCTGATGGGCGGTCATACGGCTTCCCCCTCTGGCTCGTCGGGCACGACCATCGTGCCGATGCCCTCGTCGGTGAAGATCTCCAGCAGGATCGAGTGCTGGACCCGGCCGTCGATGACGCGGGCGGTGGTGACGCCGCCCCGTACGGCGTGCAGGCAGCCCTCCATCTTCGGCACCATGCCGGACGACAGGTCCGGCAGCAGCCGCTCCAGCTCGGTCGCGGTGAGGCGGCTGATCACCTCGTCGCTGTGCGGCCAGTCCTCGTAGAGGCCCTCGACGTCCGTGAGGACCATGAGGGTTTCGGCGTCCAGAGCAGCAGCGAGTGCCGCAGCCGCCGTATCAGCATTGACGTTGTAGACATGTCCGTCGTCCTGGGAGCGGGCGATCGACGAGACGACCGGGATCCGGCCGTCGGCGAGCAGGGCCTCGATGGCGCCCGTGTCGATCGCGGTGATCTCGCCCACGCGCCCGATGTCGACCAGCTCGCCGTCGATCTCGGGCTGGTGCTTGGTGGCGGTGATGGTGTGCGCGTCCTCGCCGGTCAGGCCGACGGCGAGGGGCCCGTGCTGATTGAGCAGCCCGACCAGTTCGCGCTGGACCTGCCCGGCCAGCACCATCCGCACGACGTCCATGGCGTCCTCGGTGGTCACCCGCAGGCCCGCCTTGAACTCGCTGACGATGCCGTGCTGGTCGAGGGCTGCGCTGATCTGCGGGCCGCCGCCGTGCACGACGACGGGCTTGAGGCCGGCGTGGTGCAGGAACACCACGTCCTGGGCGAAGGCGGCCTTGAGGTCCTCGTCGATCATGGCGTTGCCGCCGAACTTGATGACGACCGTCTTGCCGTTGTGCCGGACCAGCCAGGGCAGGGCCTCGATGAGGATCTGCGCCTTGGGCAGGGCGGTGTGCTTACGTGTCGCTCCACTGCTCATGACGAGTACGCGCTGTTCTCGTGGACGTAGTCGGCGGTGAGGTCGTTGGTCCAGATGGTGGCGGTCTCGGACCCGGCGGCGAGGTCGGCGACGATGTGCACCTCGCGGTAGCGCATGTCGACCTTGTCGCGGTCCTCTCCGACACCGCCGTTCTTGCAGACCCAGACGCCGTTGATGGCGACGTTCAGCCGGTCGGGCTCGAAGGCGGCGCTCGTCGTGCCGATCGCGGAGAGCACGCGGCCCCAGTTGGGGTCCTCGCCGTGGATGGCGCACTTGAGGAGGTTGTTGCGGGCGATGGAGCGGCCCACCTCGACGGCGTCGTCCTCGGTCGCGGCGTTGACCACCTCGACCTTGATGTCCTTGCTGGCGCCCTCGGCGTCCCGGATGAGCTGCTGGCCGAGGTCGTCGCAGACCTGCCGTACCGCCTCGGCGAACTCCTCGTACTCCGGGGTGACTTCGGCGGAGCCGGAGGCGAGCAGCAGCACGGTGTCGTTGGTGGACATGCAGCCGTCGGAGTCGACCCGGTCGAAGGTCGTGCGGGTGGCCGCGCGCAGGGCCTTGTCGAGGACGTCGTCGTCGAGGGCCGCGTCGGTGGTGAGGACGACGAGCATGGTGGCGAGGCCGGGGGCGAGCATGCCCGCGCCCTTCGCCATGCCACCGACGGTCCAGCCGTCCTTGGTGACGACGGACGTCTTGTGGACGGTGTCGGTGGTCTTGATGGCGATGGCGGCCTTCTCACCGCCGTGCTCGCTCAGGGAGCCGGCGGCCGTCTCGATGCCCGGGAGCAGCTTGTCCATGGGGAGCAGGAGGCCGATGAGGCCGGTCGAGCAGACGGCCACCTCGATGGCGCCGCGGCCGAGGACCTCGGCGACCTTCTCGGCCGTCGCGTGCGCGTCCTGGAAGCCCTTCGGCCCCGTGCAGGCGTTGGCGCCACCGGAGTTGAGGACGACGGCGGACACCTGGCCGCTCTTCAGCACCTGCTCGGACCACAGGACCGGCGCGGCCTTCACCCGGTTGGAGGTGAACACGGCCGCGGCGGCGCGGCGAGGGCCGGTGTTGACCACGAGGGCCAGGTCGGGGTTGCCGTTCTCCTTGATCCCGGCGGCGATGCCCGCCGCCGTGAATCCCTTTGCTGCCGTCACACTCACGGCGCAACTCCGATCGTCGTCAGTCCGGTGGTCTCGTCGAGACCCAGGGCGATGTTCATGCTCTGGACGGCACCGCCCGCGGTGCCCTTGGTGAGGTTGTCGATGGCGCTGATCACGATGATCCGGCCGGCGTCCGCGTCGTACGCGACCTGCACCTGAACGGCGTTCGAACCGTAGACGGACGCCGTGGCGGGCCACTGGCCCTCGGGGAGCAGGTGCACGAACGGCTCGTCGGCGAAGGCCTTCTCGTAGACGGCGCGCAGGGACTCGCCCGTGACGCCGTCGGCCGCCTTGGCGCTGCACGTGGCGAGGATGCCGCGGGGCATCGGCGCGAGGGTCGGTGTGAAGGACACGGAGACCGTCTCCCCCGCCGCCGCGCTGAGGTTCTGGGTGATCTCGGGGGTGTGCCGGTGCCCGCCGCCGACGCCGTAGGGGGACATCGAGCCCATGACCTCGCTGCCGAGCAGGTGCGGCTTGGCCGCCTTGCCCGCGCCGGACGTGCCGGACGCGGCGACGATCACGGCCTCGGGTTCGGCCAGGCCCGCCGCGTACGCCGGGAAGAGGGCGAGGGAGACGGCGGTGGGGTAGCAACCGGGCACCGCGACGCGCTTGGACCCCTCCAGCGCGGCGCGGGCACCCGGCAGTTCGGGAAGGCCGTAGGGCCAGGTTCCGGCGTGCGGAGAGCCGTAGAACCGCTCCCAGGCGGCGGCGTCGGTCAGCCGGAAGTCGGCGCCCATGTCGACGACGAGCACGTCCGGGCCGAGCTGCTCGGCGACGGCGGCGGACTGCCCGTGCGGCAGGGCGAGGAAGACGACGTCGTGGCCGGCGAGGACGTCCGGGGTGGTCTCCTGGAGCACCCGGCCGGCCAGGGGCAGCAGGTGGGGCTGGAGCGCACCGAGCCTCTGTCCCGCGTTCGAGTTGCCGGTCAGGGCGCCGATCTCGACCTCGGGGTGTGCCAGGAGCAGACGCAGCAGTTCCCCGCCCGCGTACCCACTCGCTCCGGCCACTGCCGCTCGTACCGCCATGGATCCTCCTCCTTAGAGGGCATGACTATACGTTTCTCTGCACGTTTATGCAATCCCATGCATGAGCGATGCGGCGGCCGGAACGGCGGCTCGGGAAACCGGCTTTGTCCTGGCCATGACCACAGGGTAAGGTCCCCGGGCACATTTCAGGGGATCACGGCGGGTGGGGGACATGGCCGAGGAAAACGACGCGCACAGCGAGAGCCCGAGCGCATGGGGGCAGGCGCTCGCGGCGGTGGCGCTGGTGGGGGCGCTCAGCGGCGGCTTCTGGTGGCTCGCGAAGACATCGGCCGCGGAGAGCGAGCCGAAGCCCGCCACCTGCTCCGCCGAGGAGACCCCCGGCCCGAAGGGCAAGCGCCTGACCGGCGCGCGGCTGTGCGAGGCGCTGAACCGGCCCGACCTGGCGGCGCTGCTGGGCACGCCGACGGAGATCGCGAAGACCGCCTCCGGCAGCGACGGTTCCATCGGGTCCCCGGGCGGCAAGCAGATCGCCACCCCGCAGGCCCAGGTCGAGTTCGAGACGTACACCGTGACGCTCTCGGCGACCTACGACGGCCTTCCCGTGGCCGGGTCGGAAGGACTGCTTGGTAGCTACGCCCGCCCGCAGAAGGTACTGGGCCGCCCCGGGGTTCTCTACTCCACCCGCACCATCAGCATCAGCTTCCGGCTGGACGGCGGCGACGCGGACAGCGGTCCCGGCGTTCCGGCCCGGGCCCTCTCCGTCGCCCAAAACCCGAAGGACCGCGGCGGTTCAGTCGACGTCACCCTGTGGCGCGCGGACGGAGCCGTGCCGGACGACGCGGTGCTGCTGCGGGTCGCGGAGCGGGTGCTTCAGACACTCCCGGGGTGGACCTCGCGGGGCTGAGCCCGCCCCGCGAGGTCCGGGTCCTACCTCTGCTTGATCCGCAGGAACGTCACGGAGTTCGCCGGGAACGTGTACGTGAACTTCTCGGCCACGCCCCGGAAGGTGGACGTCACCGGCGTCACCGGGGTGTCCGTCTCGGTGTTCACGGCCGTCTCGTCGGCGGCCAGCGTGGTGACGCGGGCCGTGGAGGCGACCTTGGCGCCACCGAGGTCGACGGCCGTACGGGCCTCGGCCGACCGGGCGTTGACGACCTTGACGATCAGGTCCCCGGTCCGGGCGTCCTGGGTGACGACCTGGCGGAACGGCTCGGCCGGCTTGTCGTCCTTGAAGCTGCCCCACTCCTTGCCGTCGAGGAACAGGGTGACCTGGCGGCCGCGCACCTTGATGTCGATGTCGTAGGCCCGGCCCGTCTCGATCGACCCGGCCTTCGTCATCAGGGTGCCCTTGCCGCCGTCCACGGCCTGCTCGATCGCGGACTGGGTGTTGTTCCAGCCGCCCAGGTTCCACCAGTAGTAGTTGCCGGTGTCCTTGACGCCGAAGGCGACGAGGAAGCCCTCCTTGCCGGACTTCTTGGTGGCCTTCACATGCAGGTCGTAGTCCTTCCAGGCCGGGTCGCCCGCCGTGACCATGGTGTTCTCGGCGGCGGTGTCGGTCTGGACGTAGGCCCCGTCCTGGACGCTCCAGCTGCCGGTGCCGGCGTGCTTCCACTTCGAGGCGTCACCGGAGAAGTCGTCGCCGAAGAGGGTCGAGCCGTCGTCGGAGGTGACCTTCACGTCGTCGTACGCGGCGCTGGTCGCCCACGTCGACAGGCCGACGGCGCCGGTGATGGGACCGCTGACGTCCGGGGTCCCGGTGGCCCTGGAGGGGACCACGCGGTCGCCGACGTTGTTCATGAACAGCTTCTGGACCTCGTAGTTGGCCGAGTTCCAGGAGGCCCGGTTGTTGAACCAGATCATGTCCGGCCGCCACTGGACGTAGTCCTCGTTGGCGAGCAGCGGGGCGTACGAGGCGAGCTTGACGACGTCCGCGTTGCGCTCCAGGCCCGTCATAAAGGCGGCTTCGGCCAGGCCGTTCTTCCAGGCGTTGCCCTGCGAGGCGTACTCGCCGAGGAAGACCTTGGGACCCTTGCGGTCGTAGGAGTCGTAGCGGTCGTTGTTCTGCAGGAACCAGTTCGGGCTGTTGTAGTAGTGCTCGTCGACCATGTCGACCTTGCCCTCGCGGTTCAGCTGCCAGGCGGTGTCGAAGGTCGAGCCGGCGTCGTCCGGGCCCGAGTTGGAGATGACGGTGATGTCCGGGTACTTCGCCTTGATGGCGGTCCGGAACTGCTCGAAGCGGGCGAAGAACTCCTTGGGGAGGTTCTCCTCGTTGCCGACCCCGACGTGGGTCAGGTGGAAGGGCTTGGGGTGGCCCATCCGCGCGCGGACCTTGCCCCACGTCGAGGTCGCCGGGCCGTTGGCGAACTCGATGAGGTCGAGGGTGTCCTGGATGTGCCGCTTGAGCAGCGCCTCGTTGTCGGTGGCCTTGTTCTGGCCGCAGCCGGTCACCAGGGCGGGGACGACGGGCAGCGGCATGGCGCCGATGTCCTCGGAGAAGCGGAAGTACTCGTAGTAGCCGAGGCCGTAGCTCTGGTTGTAGCCCCAGAAGTTGGCGTTGGTGGCGCGCTCCTCGACCGGGCCTACGGTGTCCTTCCACTGGTAGCTGCGCTTGCGCTGCCAGTTCGAGGCCTCGCTGTAGTCCTCCATGGAGCCGGTGTTGACCAGGCAGCCGCCGGGGAAGCGCACGAAGCCCGGCTTCAGGGCCGCGATCTTCTCGGCGAGGTCCTTGCGCAGGCCGTTCGGCTGGTTCTTGTAGGTCTCGCGCGGGAAGAGCGACACCTCGTCGAGCGCGGCGGCGTCCGCCGAGGCGACGGCGAGCCGGCCGCGGTTGCTGGTGCGGGTCGCCGTGAAGGTGGCCTTGTACTTGGCCCAGCCGCCCTTCACGGTGACCTGGCGGGCGGTGGCGAGGCTGCCCGCGGCGTCCTTCAGCGAGACGGTGAGCGTGCTGCCGCTCGCGGCGCGGGCCCACACGGAGAAGTCGTAGCGCTTGCCCTGCTCGACCCTGATGCCGGTGTTGTAGCCGGAGTTCGTGACGGACGAACCGGCGCCCAGGGAGAGGTAGTTGCGGTTGCGTTCGTTGAGCCGCCCGGAGTCGTCGACGACCTGGGCCGTGCCGCCCACCGACCAGGAGGTCAGAGGCGTGTAGGAGCCGTTGTCGGCGGTGGAGTACTCGAAGGATCGGTTCTGCACGAGCTCGGCGTACAGACCGCCGTCGGCGGCCCGGTTGATGTCCTCGAAGAAGACGCCGTACATCGTGTCGTCGATCTTCGCGCCCTGGGCGGACGGGTCGACGGTGATCGCGTAGTCGGTGGCGTCCTCGGCCTGCGCGGGGGCCGGTACGAGGGCTGTCGCCGTCAGGAGAGCGGTGGTCGTGAGACCCAGTCTCCATCGGGGGCGGGCGGCGGTGCGTGGCATGGATACTCCGCGGCTCTCGGTAGAGGAGTGTTCGAAATATCAGACATTGGTCAGCACTTCGAACGGCAAGATAGGGAGGGGGCGGATGCGCGTCAATGGGTCGCGCAGGAACGGTGGGAACGGAGAGCGGGGCAGGATGGGCGAGTTCTGGCCAGTGCCGGACGCGCTGGCGTATCTGGCCGGGCGCTGGCGGGTGTCACGGTCGGTGCGGGATCTCGCGAGCGGCGCGGAAGGCGAGTTCACCGGAACCACCGAGTTCCGCGAGGACGGAGAGGCGCCCGGCGGGCTGCTGCACCACGAGTCGGGGACCTTCGTCTGGCAGGGCGTCGCCCGGCCCGCCGAGCGGACGCTGCGGTTCCTGCGGGGCCCGGGCGGCACGGCTCAGGTGCGGTTCGCCGACGGGCGGCCGTTCCACGACCTCGATCTGACGTCCGGTCGGCATGTCGCCGCCCACCCCTGTGCGGCGGACCTCTACCGCGGCGAGTTCACCGTCCACGACTGCGCCCACTGGCGGACGGTGTGGCGCGTCGGCGGCCCCTCCAAGGACCTCGTCCTGCGGACCGACTACGCGCGCGAGGGCTGAGCGGCCGCCCCGTCGAAGCGCAGGTTCCAGCGACCCGCCCGGCCCGTCACGGCGGTCGTCGACAGCGGGCGGACGTCGATGTTCCAGTACGTCGAGGGCGGTGCCTTCAGGGCGTACACCAGGGCGGCCCGGATCACGGACGGCTCGGCCACCGCCACGACCCGGCAGCCGTCCTCGACGGGCCGGGTGTCGAGCCAGCCGCCGACACGCGTGATGAAGTCGACCAGCGACTCACCGCCATGCGGTGTGGCGCGGGGGTCGGCGAGCCAGGCGTCCACGGCGTCCGGCTCCCGGGCCATCGCCTCGCCGAGGGTCAGCCCACGCCACCGGCCCATGTCGCAGTCGCGCAGGCCCAACTGGACCAGCGGCGCGTACCCGAGCCCCTCCCCCGTCGACCGGCTGCGCGGAGTCGGCGAGCAGTAGCGCAGTTCGGCCGCGGCGAGCGGCAGCAGCTCCTGGGCGAGGCGCTCCACCTCACCCCAGCCGGCCTGGTCCAGCGGCCGGTCGTCCTCGAAACGCTCGGCGAGCAGCGGAGAGCTGCGCGCGGAGGCGACGAACGTGACCCGAAGTGGCATGCGGCGATCGTGGGCGCAGCAAGTGCGCAGGTCAAGAGGTGTTACCTACGAGTTACCGAGGGTGTGCCGGCCTTCACTGGCCGAAGATGAGCGCCATCCAGTGCTCGGGCCGTTCCAGCGGCGCGAACCCGAGTTTCGCGTACACCCCGTGCGCGTCGTGGGTGGCGAGGAGGACGCGCCGCACCCCGTACTGCCGCATCTCGTCCCGTACCGCGGCCACGAGCGCGCTGCCGACGCCCTTGCCGCGCACCGACGGATCGACGTACACGTCACACAGCCACCCGAAGGTCGCCCGGTCCGTGATCACCCGGGCGTACGCGACCTGCTCCCCCGACACGGTCTCGTAGACGCCGAAGTTGAGCGAGCCCTCGATCGCCCGGTCCTGCTTCTCCCTCGAACGCCCCAGCGCCCAGTACGCGTCGGTGGACAGCCAGTGGTGCACGCGCGCGCGGTCGACGCGGCCGGGGTCGGTGGAGATCTCGTAGCCCTCGGGCAGGCTCGGCGTTTCGGTCATGTCCGCGATGCTCGCAGGCCGCCCGAAGGTGCGTCGAGCGGTTATCCCAGCACCTCGTCACAGGCCCTGCGCAGCCGTCGTACACCCTCCGCGATCTCTCCGGTCCCGGCGACCGCCGCGAAGCTCAGTCGGACGTGCGCGGCCGGAGGTTCGGCGCTGAAGTACGGGCGGCCGGGTGTGAGGGCGACGCCGGCGCGCAGGGCCGCGGAGGTCAGGGCCGACTCGTCCGTGCCGTCGGGCAGGCGGGGCCACAGGTGGTAGCCGCCGGAGGGGATGTGCGGCAGGGCCAGCTCCGGCAGGTGCAGGGCGAGCGCGCCGGTCATCGCGTCCCGCCGGGTCTTCAACTCCGCGGCGACGGCCCGCAGATGACGCGGCCAGGCGGGCGAGCCGACGAGTTCGAGTGCGGCCTCCTGGAGCGGGCGCGGCACGAAGAACGTGTCGACGACCTGGATGGCGCGCAGCCTCTCCAGCACCGGCCCGCGCGCGGCCAGGGCGCTCACCCGGAAGCTCGGCGAGGTCGCCTTGGTCAGCGAGCAGACATGGACGACGACGCCGTCGGGGTCGTCGGCGGCCAGCGGGCGCGGCAGGGGCCCGGCGTCCTCGTGCACGAGCCTGCGCACGAAATCGTCCTCGACGACGAACGCGCCCGCCTCGCGGGCGATGCGCAGCACCTCGGCGCGCCGCTCGGGCGCGAGCACCGCGCCGGTGGGGTTCTGGAAGAGCGGCTGGCAGACGAAGGCCGGGGCGCCGGTGGCGCGGAAGGCGTCGGCGAGCAGCGCCGGTTTCACGCCGTCGGCGTCCACCGGGACCGGCACCGGGCGCAGACCGGCGGCCCGGGCGATGGCGAGCATGCCGGGGTAGGTGGGCGATTCGACCAGGACGGGGGCGCCGGACGGGGCGAGGGCGCGCAGGGCGGTGGTGAGCGCGGACTGTCCGCCCGCGGTGACCAGCACTTCGGCGGCGGTGAAGGACCCGCCGATGCCGCGTGCGAACCACTCGCGCAGCTCCGGCAGCCCCTCCATGGGCGGGCGCCCCCAGGCACCGGGACGCCGCCCGGCCCGCGAGAGGGCCGCTGCCATCGCCCGCTCCGGCTGCAACGACGGATGCAGATAGCCGCCGTTGAACTCGATCACGCCGGGCGGCGGGGCGGCCAGCGACACCAGCACCCCGGAGGCGTCGACCGAGCGTGGGACGAGGTCGGCTGCGCCGTCGGCGCTGAGGGCGACCTCCTGCCAGGAGGTGTCCCCGGCGGGGGCCGGTGCCGTCCGGGCCTGTGCGCGGAACGCGCCCGCCCCGGGCCGGGTGACCACGAGACCCTCGGCGGCGAGCTGTGCCAGAGCCCGCGACACCGTCACGGGGCTCACCCGGAACCGCTCCACCAGAGCACGGCTCGACGGCAGCTTTCCACCGGGAGAGTAGCGGTCGAGCTCCCGCTTCAGCTGTTCCGCCAGTTCACCTACGCTGCTACGCTCGTGCATGACAGCACAGAGTAGCGCTACTGCCGCACCTTCGATAGCGGTCGCCGGCTCGGAACCGGAGCGTCCCGGCTTCGGCACCCTCCAGGCCGCCCTCGGCGTCGTCGCCTTCTCCCTCACGTTCCCGGCCACCGCCTGGGGGCTGGAGGGCTTCGGGCCCTGGTCGCTGGTCGCCGTGCGGAGCGTTCTGGCAGCGGTGATCGCGGGCGGCTGTCTGCTGGCCCTGCGCGTGCCGCTGCCCGCCCGCCGGCACTGGGCGGGGCTCGCGGTGGTCGGGGCCGGTGTCGTCCTCGGCTTCCCCCTGCTGACCACGCTGGCGCTGGAGACCTCCACCACCGCGCACGCCGCCGTCGTGGTCGGACTGCTTCCGCTGACCACCGCGCTCTTCTCCGCGCTGCGCGTCGGCACCCGGCCCTCGCGCACCTTCTGGGTCGCGGCCCTGGCGGGCGCGACGGCGGTGCTGGCCTTCACCGTGCAGCAGAGCGGCGGCACTCTGACCACCGCCGACCTGTACCTCTTCGCCGCGCTGCTGGTCTGCGCGGCCGGCTACACCGAGGGCGGCCGGCTGGCCCGGATCATGCCGGGCTGGCAGGTGATCGGCTGGGCACTGGTGCTGTGCCTGCCGCTGACCGTGCCGCTCGCCGTGCTCGCCCTGGCGCACGAACCCGTGCGGCTGACCGCGCACAGCGTCACCGGCCTGTTGTGGGTCGCGGCCGGCTCGCAGTTCGTCGGTCTGATCGTCTGGTACCGAGGCATGGCGGCCATCGGCATCCCCAAAGCCAGCCAGTTGCAGCTCGCCCAGCCGCTGCTCACACTGGTGTGGTCGGTGCTGCTGCTGGGCGAGCACCTCACGGTCGCCGCCCCGCTGACGGCCGCGGCGGTGCTGGTCTGCATCGCCGTCACGCAGCGATCAGGCGGCTGAGCGGGAGCGCGCACGGCCACTGCCAACGGGCGCCCCCCGCCGTAGACTCGGAGGCCACGGACCGCTGCTCCACACATCGTGAGGAGGCCCCAGATGCGCGCAACCGCGGGCGACCAGCTTGTCCAGCACGGCAGGGTGGTCGGTCAGCACGACAAGGTCGGCGAGATCGTCGAAGTGCTCGGCCCCGAGGGAAACCCCCCGTACCGCGTCCGGTTCGAGGACGGGCACGAGGGCGTGTGCTCCCCGGGACCCGACACCGAGATCCGGCACCGGGAGACCACCACCGGGCCATGACTCAGCGCGGGGGCGGCGCCGGCTGCCCGTAGTGGTCGGCGACGACCCGCGCCATCGCCCCGATCCGGTCGGCCGCCACGTCCTTGGCGGCGAAATAGACGTGCCCGCGCACCTGCGCGTGCTCCTTGGCCAGCGTCAGGTGCCGGGACAGCTCGCCCGTCTGCTGCCACGCCGCGGGCTGCGCCGGGTCACCCGCCTTGTACAGCGCCTCCCCCACGTAGAGCTGCGTCGAGCTGCCGCGCGCGACCTCCGCCCACCAGGGCACCAGCTTCGCGTAGTCGGCGGCGGCGAAGCCGATGTTCCAGTACAGCTGCGGGACGATGTAGTCGATCCAGCCCTCGCGCACCCACTTCCGGGTGTCCGCGTGCAGATCGTCGTACGTCTCCACACCCGCCTTGGTGTCCGAGCCGAGCGGGTCGGTCCCGGCGTTGCGCCACACGCCGAAGGGGCTGATGCCGAAGCGTGCGTCCGGCCGGACCTCCTTGACGCGGTCCGCCGTCTCCCGCACCAGCAGGTCGATGTTGTCCCGGCGCCAGGCGGCCCGGTTCGGGAAGCCGCCGCCGTGCTCGTCGTAGGCGGCCTCGTCGTCGAAGGTCTGCCCGGCCACGGGGTACGGGTAGAAGTAGTCGTCGAAGTGGACGCCGTCCACGGGGTACTTCGCCACCGCGTCGAGCATCGCGTCCTCGACGAAGGCGCGGACCTCGGGCAGCCCCGGGTTGTAGAAGAGCTTCCCGCCGTACGTCACCACCCAGTGGGGGTTCTCGCGGGCGGGGTGGGAGGCCGCCAGGCGGGACGGGTCGGCGTGCACGGCGATCCGGTACGGGTTGAACCAGGCGTGCAGCCGAAGACCCCGGGCATGGGCCTCCTCGACGGCCGTGCCCAGCGGGTCCCAGCCGGGGTCCTTGCCCTGGGTGCCGGTGAGGTACTGCGACCAGGGCTCGTACGGCGAGGGCCACATGGCGTCCGCCGTGGGCCGGACCTGGAAGAACACGGTGTTGAGGCGGTTGTCGGCCGCCGTGTCGAGATGGGTGAGCAGTTCGGCGCGCTGCTGCGACGCGGTCAGCCCGGACTTCGACGGCCAGTCGCGGTTGGCCACGGACGCGATCCAGACGCCCCGCATCTCGGAGTCCGCCGCCCCGCCCCGGTGCCCGGTCGCGGCCGACGCCCGAGGCATCATCGTGAAAGCCGACAGCGCCGCCACCGCGAACGCCCTGCGTGAGACTCGTCCCATCCGCATGCCCCAAAAAGCCGCGGATCCGCCCGGTCGCGGATCGCTCCGGACCCAGCATGCCCGAAGCGGACCCGACCCCCGCGATCGATCATCGATACTTCGGAGTAACGTGCTCGAACGGAGCAGGCGCCGGGACCCGGCGAGCCTGCCCGGACGTGGATCAGCAGCGAAAGGGACGATGTGACGGACATCCCAGCGGGAGACATTGCACGCGTCGGAGTCGTGGGCTGCGGTCAGATGGGCGCGGGCATCGCCGAGGTGTGCGCCCGGGCCGGCCTGGACGTCATGGTCGCCGAGACCACCGGCGAGGCCCTGGAGATCGGCCGCACCCGGCTGTTCACCTCCCTGGCCAAGGCAGCAGAGCGCGGCAAGATCACCGAGGAGGAGCAGGAGGACACGCTGGCCCGCCTGAGCTTCACCACGGACCTCGGCGAGTTCGCCGACCGTGACCTGGTGATCGAGGCCGTCGTCGAGAACGAGCAGGTCAAGACCGAGATCTTCCAGGTGCTCGACCAGGTCGTGACCCGGCCTGACGCGATCCTGGCCTCCAACACCTCCTCGATCCCGCTGGTGAAGCTCGCGGTGGCGACGTCGCGGCCCGACCAGGTCATCGGCATCCACTTCTTCAACCCGGCCCCGGTGCAGAAGCTCGTCGAGCTGATCCCGGCGCTTACCACGTCCGAGGGCACGATCAGCCGCGCCCAGCTGTTCACCGAGAAGCTGCTCGGCAAGCACGCCATCCGCGCCCAGGACCGTTCCGGCTTCGTCGTCAACGCGCTGCTGATCCCGTATCTGCTCTCCGCGATCCGGATGTTCGAGACGGGCATCGCCAGCCGCGAGGACATCGACAACGGCATGGAGATGGGCTGCGCCCACCCGATGGGCCCCCTGAAGCTCTCCGACCTGATCGGCCTGGACACGGTCGCCTCGGTCGCCCAGTCCATGTACGAGGAGTACAAGGAGCCTCTGTACGCCGCTCCCCCGCTCCTGCAGCGCATGGTCGACGCGGGCCGGCTCGGCCGCAAGACGGGCTCGGGCTTCTACACGTACGCCTGACCGCCGACCGAGGCCGATTACGGACGGTCAGATTTCGGCCATGCAGTGGGCCCGGCACCTGTTCAGGTGCCGGGCCCACTGCATTCACACACCGTGTGCGTGCCGGGCTCGCATATGCCCCTCGCACACTCTCCCCAGGCGCCCACCAGGCGAGTTGACTCCTCATGCGCATGCAAGGGATGTGAAACGACTACGGAAAGGAGCGGACTCGTGACCGCCGATCCCGAGCATCCCGTCGTCCATGGAGAACTCGCAGAGTTACGACGCCGCCTCGACGTGGCCTACGCCCGCGTCGAGGGCGGGCTGGCTCTGCTCAGCCACCGCACCGAGGAGACCGCCAAGGAGATCGACGAGCTCAACACCCGGATCCACACGCTCGAACACACGCGCTGGCCGCTGCCCGCGGTCGCCGCCCTCACCGCCGTGGGTGCCCTCGTCCTGGCGATCTGGCAGGCGCTGGGACGCTGAGGCCCTGTACGGCCTAAGGCAACGCGTCCTGTCCGAGCCTGAGATGGTGCAGCAGAAGTAACGCGGCCGCCATGTTGGCGGCCGGGACCTCGCCGCGGGCGACCATGTCGGGGACGAGTTTGAGAGGCACCCATTCCCGGCGGTCCGACTCGAAGTCGTCCACGGGGTGCCCGACGTAGTCGCCCTCGTCGGCCCAGTACACGTGGTGCCGGGCGTCGGTGAGCCCGTTGGACGGCTCCACGCTCATGAGGTGGCGCAGGGGTCCCGGCCGCCAGCCGGTTTCCTCCTCCAGTTCCCTGGCGGCCGCGCGGGCGATGTCCTCGCCGTCCTCGACCACGCCGGCCGCGAGTTCCCACCCCCAGCTGTCGGTGATGAAGCGGTGCCGCCAGAGCAGCAGCACCTCGTTGGCCTCGTTGACGACCGTGGCCACCGCAACGGGCCGCAGCCGTATGAGGTAGTGGTCCAGATGCCGGCCGTCGGGCAGTTCGACATCCGCGAGATTGACGCTGAACCAGCGGTTTGAGTACACAGTTTGTTCGTTGTGTTTCGTCCACTGCACGGTTCTGCCACCTTCCGTCGAGTAAGTGGCAATATCGCAGCAGGGACGGAGGGAGAGCAGGCGCACGGGAAGCGCCTCGGAGCGACACGGGCACCACCGCCCGGATCTACAACGGTACGCGCAAGGCCCCGTCGATGAGTTCGGCCGCCTCGGTCGTGCCCGCGCAACCGCTGCGCACCAGGTGCTCCCGCACCGCGCGCAGCCGGTCGCGCAGCCGCTGGGACTCCATGCCCCGGGCCTGCTCGGCCATCTGCACGGCGATGGCCACCGCCTTGTCGGCGTTGCCCTGCCGCAGCTCGATGGTGCTGAGCATCGCCAACCGGTGCACCCGGCCGCGGTCGTGCGCCGGGTTGTCGACGGCGGCCGCGGCATGCTCTCCTGCGGCCGCGATCTCCCCGAGGCTCAGCAGCGCCTCCGCCACCTGCACGTTGACGAGCCCGGGCTGGACATAACCGGTCTCGTCGGGCTCGTAGCCGCGCCGGATGCGCTCGGCGGACTGCTCGGCCCGCCGGATGCAGGACAGGGCGCTGCTGCCGTCGCCGAGGTGCGCGTACGCCTTGGCCTGCATCGCGTACAGGTCGGAGGCGAGCGCCGGGGTGATGTGCTTGCCGGCGGCCCGCAGCGCGGCCTCCGCGAAGGCCACCGACTGCCGGTACTCCCTCATGAACAGCGACTGGTTGACGAGCAGGGCGATCACATACGCCCCGAGCCCCCGGTCCCCGCTGGCCTTGGCGAGCCGCAGCGCCTGGTGGAAGTAGCGCTGGGCGAGTCCGTGGGCGTCGGAGTCGTAGGCGCAGATGCCGGCGACCGCCACCAACCCGCCGGTGGCCCGGTGCAGTTGCCGGCCGGTCTCGTCGGTGTAGCTGCCGCGCAGCAGCGGGGCGGCCTCGGCGTTGAGGAAGCCGACGATCCGGGCTCGCGTCGCGATGCCCCCGGCCTTGCGGTACATCTGCTCGTAGTGCGCGCGGGCGGCCCGCAGCATCTCCAGGTCGCCCGTGGTGACCCGGTGTCTGCCGCCGCGTGAGACGTCCACGTCCTCGGGCGGGTTCTCCCACTCCCACACCGGCATCACGGCGGGCGTGCCGGTGAGCGCGGGCGCGCCCAGGATGTGCGGCCGCTGCTGCTGGTCGGATCGCCACAGGGCGGTGGCCCGTTCGACGAACCCGGACAGCGAGCCGGTGTGCGGGGCGGACGGCTCACCCGGCACGCCGAGGCCGATGTCGTCGAGGGTGACCTGCCGTTGCAGCCGGCCCGCGAGCACCTCGCAGATCAGGTCGGGCACCTGACCCCGGGGCCGCTGCCCCTTCAACCACCGGGCGACGGCGGTGTGTTCGTACCTCAGGGACTGACCCCGTGCCCGTCCCGCCTGGTTGACGTGTGCGGCCAGCCCCGCGTGCGAGATCCCCGCCTCGTCCAGGATCGCGTCGAGCAGAGTGTTGGGCTGCATGTGGGCCCCCCGGATGGCTCGGTGCGGACAGGTTAGTGGTTCCGCGTTCACACGGGGTGTGAACGGAGTGCTCGAATCCGCACGGTGTGCGCACTGTCGCTCAGAGTCGCCGACCGGTTGACTGAATTGCCTCGAAAGAGGCCGGCCGGGCCGCCGGCTCCCCCTCGTACAGTGCGGCGGCCCGCACCCGCCGTCCGCCCAGCTGCCTGCCCGACACTCCGTGGCGGGGCGGACGGCTCCGCCGGCCGTGTCTTCTCTCGCCGTGGTGTCTAAGGTGCCGTCGTGGTCTGCGGGTGCGTCGTGGCCGTTCGCCCAGTTCCCCGCGCCCCCAGGTTGGCAGGCCCCCCGTTTCTCAGTACCAGCAGCGCGATGTCGTCCGGCGGTGTGCCCCTGGTGTGGTGTCGCAGAGCGGTCGAGATCCTGCCGACGACCGCCTGCGCGAAGAGCGGGCCTTCCGCCACCGCACTCGACAGCGCGGTCGCCAGGGGGAAGAAGCGGCCACGGGCGTCCCGGGCGTCCTGCGCGCCGTCGGTGAAGAGCAACAACGCGTCGTCGGGCTCCAGGCGGCCGAGTCCCACCGTCGGCAGCACCGGCGGGAGCGGGAACAGGCCCAGGGGCGGTTGCGGGTCGCCGGGGGCGAGTTGGTCCGCCCGGGCGCCGCTCAGCAGGTAGGGCCAGGGATGGCCGCAGTTCAGCGCGAGCATCTCGCCATCGGGCCGGATCTCCACGAGGAGCAGGGTCACGAACTCCTCGGCGGCGCCCGCGGGATGCTCCTGGCGCAGATGACGGGCCAGGGCGCGATCGAGCCGGCGCAGCACCCCGTAGAGGTCCTGCTCGTCGTGAGCGGCCTCGCGGAAGCAGCCCAGCACGGCGGCGACGGTCCCGAACGCACCGATCCCGTGCCCGCGTACGTCGCCCATCACGGCTCGCACGCCGTGCTCGGTGGCGACGACCTCGTACAGGTCGCCCCCGACAGCGGCGCCACGCTCCGCCGACACCTGGGCGGCGGCCACGTCCAGCCCGTCGATCCGTGAGGGCAGCGGCCGCAGCAGTGCGCGCTGCGCTGCGCCGGCGACCCGGCGCAACTGGCGCAGCTCCCGCATCAGCGAGTGCCGCACGTGCAGGATCAGCACGGTCCCGACGGCGAAGAACACGGCGCTGGTGACGATCCGCGCCGGGAGACCGGTCTCCCGGGCGAGCGGACAGAGCAGCTTGTACGCGACGGCCGCAGCGCCCCACGCGATGGCAAGACCGAGGCTGCGCACCCGACCCCTGACGCGGATCATGCCGATGGCCCCCCAATAGGCCCTGACACACAGAATCGGACCGGCCCGAGAAGGCCGGTCCGATTCTGTCGACAGCACGCCGCAAACGGGGAGATCACCCACCTTTACCACTCAAACGAGTGAGGTGACCCGGCCGTCTTTTGGGGGCGCGGGGAACTGCCCGAACGGCCACGACGAACCCGCAGCCGCCAACCCGTCGCAGCTCCCCGCCCCTTGGGGGCTCAGCTCCGCAGCTCCGCCCCCACACGCTCACCCGCGAGGGCGACCGCCGCGTCCCGGGCCGCGGACGCCTCGTCCACGGTCAGCGTCCGGTCGGCGGCGCGGAACCGCAGCGCGTACGCCAGCGACTTCCGCCCCTCGCCCAGCTGCTCGGCGTTCTCGTACACGTCGAACAGCCGGATGGACTCCAGCAGTTCCCCGGCTCCGTCCCGCAGTGCCGCCTCGACGTCCACGGCCGGCACGAACGCGTCGACGACCAGGGCGACGTCCTGCGTGGCGACGGGGAACGTGGAGATCCGGGGTGCCGCCGCGGTGGCGTCACCGGCGGTCTCCACCGCGTCCAGGTCGAGCTCCATCGCGCAGGTGCGCGCGGGCAGCCCGAGGGCCTTCACGACCCGCGGGTGCAACTCGCCCGCGTGCCCGACGACCCGCTCGGCGCCGTCCACGGTGACCGCCAGCTCGGCGCACCGCCCGGGGTGCCAGGGTCCGTACTGACCCTTGCGGATGACGAGCTCGGCGCCGGCCTCACGGGCGACGGTCCGTGCGGCCTCGACCGCGTCGGCCCAGTCGGCCGGACGGCCCTTGCCCCACCAGCCGGCCTGCTCGCGCGCCCCGGCGAGGACGACGGCGATGTGCCGCGGCTGGTCGGGCAGCGCCGCGTTCAGCTCGGCGAGCTCCTCGTCGGTCGGGCGGCCGTCGACGGGCAGCACGGCCGCGACCCGCTGCTCCTCGCGCGGCCGGAAGACCAGACCGGACTCGAACAGCGCGAGGTCGTGCGAGCCCCGGCCGTCGTTGCGCCGCAGGGCGGCGAGCAGACCCGGCAGCAGCGACGTGCGCAGCGCGGGCTCCTCGTCGCTCAGCGGGTTGCTCAGCTTGACGACACGGCGGGCCGGGTCGTCCGCCTCGAGGCCGAGCTGGTCGAAGACCTGCTCGCCGATGAACGGGTAGTTCAGCGCCTCGACGTATCCGGCACCGGCCAGGGCACGGCCGACGCGGCGGTGCAGCCGCTGCCGGTCCGTCAGGCCGAGACCCGCCGGCGGCTTGGGCAGCGTGGAGGGCAGGTTCTCGTAGCCCTCCAGCCGGATGACCTCTTCGGCCAGGTCGTTCGGGTCGGTGAGGTCGGGCCGCCAGGACGGGACGGTGACGATCAGCTCGTCCTGCCCGTACACGTCGCAGCCGACCTCCTGGAGGCGGCGCACGACGGTCTCGCGGCCGTAGGCGACGCCCGCGACCTTGTCCGGGTGGTCGGCCGGGACGGTGATGGTGCGCGGCGCGGACGGGGCGAGGACCTCGGTGACGCCGGCCTCGGCGGTGCCGCCCGCGAGCAGGACCAGCAGGTCGACGGTGCGCTGTGCGGCGGCCGCCGCGGCCTGCGGGTCGGTGCCGCGCTCGAAGCGCCGAGACGCCTCGGAGGACAGCTTGTGCCGGCGGGCCGTGCGTGCGATCGACACCGCGTCGAAGTGCGCGGCCTCGATGACGACGTCCGCCGTGGCACTCTCGACGTTGTCGTGGTCGGCGATCTCCGTGTTGGCGCCGCCCATGACACCGGCGAGCCCGATCGGGCCGCGGTCGTCGGTGATCACCAGGTCCTCGGCGTCCAGCGTGCGCTCGACGCCGTCGAGGGTGGTGAGCTTCTCGCCCGCCTCGGCCCGGCGTACGCCGATCGTGCCCTGGACCAGACCGCGGTCGTAGGCGTGCAGGGGCTGGCCGAGCTCCATCATCACGTAGTTCGTGACGTCGACGGCGAGCGAGATCGGGCGCATGCCGACCTTCTGCAGGCGGCGCTGGAGCCAGATCGGGGAGCGGGCCTCGGCGCTCAGGCCGGTCACCGTGCGGGCGGTGAAGCGGTCGCAGCCGGTGGGGTCCGAGATCTGGACCGGGTAGCCGTAGGCGTTCGGGCCGGGCACGTCGATCAGCGCCGGGTCGCGCAGCGGCAGGCCGTAGGCGATGGCGGTCTCGCGGGCCACGCCGCGCAGCGACAGGCAGTAGCCGCGGTCGGGCGTGACGGCGATGTCGAGGACCTCGTCGACCAGTTCCAGCAGCTCGACGGCGTCCTTGCCGATCTCGGTCTCCGGCGGCAGGACGATGATGCCCTTGGTGCCGTCGTCGCCCATGTTCAGCTCGTCGCTGGAGCAGATCATGCCGCGCGACATCCGGCCGTAGGTCTTGCGCTCGGCGATCTGGAAGTCACCGGGCAGGACGGCGCCGGGCAGGGCCACGACGACCTTGTCGCCCACGGCGAAGTTGCGGGCGCCGCAGATGATCTCCTGCGACTCGCCGGTGCCGTTGGCCTGGCCGACGTCGACGGTGCAGAAGCGGATCGGCTTCTTGAAGTCCGTCAGCTCCTCGATCGTCGCCACCTGGCCGACGACCAGCGGACCCTTGAGGTCGGCGCCGAGCTGCTCGACGGTCTCGACCTCCAGACCGGCCGAAATGAGCTTGGCCTGCACGTCGCGACCGGTCTCCGTCTCCGGCAGGTCGACGTACTCCCGCAGCCAAGAAAGCGGGACCCGCATCAGATCTCCATCCCGAACGGCCGGGTGAACCGGACGTCACCCTCGACCATGTCTCGCATGTCTTCGACGTTGTGGCGGAACATCAGCATCCGCTCGATGCCGAACCCGAAGGCGAAGCCGCTGTACTTCTCGGGGTCGACGCCGCAGGCGGTGAGCACCCGCGGGTTGACCATGCCGCAGCCGCCGAGCTCGATCCAGCCCTCGGAGGAGCAGGTGCGGCAGGGGCGGTCGGGGTTGCCGATGGACTCGCCCTTGCAGACGTAGCAGAGCATGTCCATCTCGGCACTGGGCTCGGTGAACGGGAAGAAGTTCGGCCGCAGCCGGGTCTTCATGTCCGCGCCGAACAGGGCCTGGACCATGTGGTCGAGGGTGCCCTTGAGGTCGGCCATCGTCAGGCCCTCGTCGACCGCCAGCAGCTCGATCTGGTGGAAGACGGGCGTGTGCGTGGCGTCCAGCTCGTCGGTGCGGAACACACGGCCGGGGCAGACGATGTAGACGGGCAGCTCACGGTCGAGCAGCGCGCGGGCCTGCACCGGGGAGGTGTGGGTGCGCAGGACGACGCCGGACCCGGACTCGTCGGTGCCTTCGGGGCCCTGGACGAAGAACGTGTCCTGCATCTGCCGGGCCGGGTGGTCGGGCAGGAAGTTCAGGGCGTCGAAGTTGAACCACTCCGCCTCGGCCTCCGGCCCCTCGGCGACCTCGTAGCCCATGGCCACGAAGACGTCCGCGACCCGCTCCATCATGGTGGTGAGCGGGTGCCGGGCGCCGGACGGCACGCGGTCGTACGGCAGCGTGACGTCCACCGCCTCCTCGACGAGCACGCGCGCGTCCCGCTCGGCCTCGAGCTCCACCTGGCGGGCGGCGAGGGCCTTGTTCACGGCGCCTCGGGCCTGGCCGACGCGCTTGCCGGCCTCGGCCTTGGCGTGCGGGGGCAGGGCGCCGATCTCGCGGTTGGCGAGGGCCAGCGGGGAGGTGGGGCCGGTCTGGGCGACCTTGGCCTCGTGGAGCGCGTCGAGGGAGTCCGCGGCGGCGAAGGCGGCGAGCGCCTCGTCCCGCATGCGCTCGATCTCTTCCGGTTTCAACGTCTCGACCTCGACAGGGTCGTACGACTTATTCGGTGCCGACATCTCTTCCCGTGCTTCCGATTGGCTGGCTGGAGGTCCCCGTCTCCGACTCGGACGGCCGCCTGAAGGGACACAAAGGTGCCAATGGCCGAGTCTAACGGGGTGGAGGTACGCGAATGCGCCCGCGGTGCTCAGGCGAGATAGGCCGGAGCGCTCACGGGCAACGTAAATCGGAACTCGGCGCCTGCGCCGGGGGCGCGGCCGACCGTGATGGTGCCGCCGTGGGCCTCGACGATGCCCTTGACGATGTAGAGCCCGAGGCCCGTCCCGCCGCGCTTGCTGCCCCGCCAGAAGCGGGTGAAGACGCGGTTCATGGACTCCTCCGGGATGCCGGGCCCCTCGTCGCTCACCGTGACCGACGTACCGGTGTCCTCGTCCTCGCGGGGGGACGCCGTGGCCGTGACGTCGATCGTGACAGTTCCCTCGCCGTGCCGCACGGCATTTTCCAGCAGATTGCTGAGCACCTGGTCGATCTTGTCGGGGTCGGCCCACAGGTCGGGCAGGGGCTGCTGGACGCGCAGCAGGAACCGGTCGGCGGGCTGCCCCGCGGCGACGTAGGCCTGGATGTGCCGTCCGACGGCGGCGCCGATGTCGACGGGCTGGCGCCGCACCTCCAGGCGGCCGGAGTCGATCCGGGAGATGTCGAGCAGCTCGGCGATGAGGCGGGTGACCCGGTCGGCGTCGGCGTCGACGGTCTCCAGCATCAGCCGCTTCTGGTCGTCGGTGAAGCGTTCCCACTTGGCGAGCAGGGTGGCGGTGAAGCCCTTGACGGAGGTCAGCGGGGAGCGCAGTTCGTGGGCGACGGTGGCGATCAGCTCGGCGTGGCTGCGCTCGGTGCGGCGGCGGGCCTCGGTGTCGCGCAGGGTGACGACCAGCCGCCGGAGGGGTCCGGTGGGCCGGGTGCGGACGTAGCGCGCGCAGACCAGCACCTCACGGCCGCCGGGCAGGAGCAGGTTGCGCTCGGGCTGTGCGACGCGGATGGCGAGGCCGCCGTACGGGTCGGTCAGCTGCCACCAGCGCCGGCCCTCCAGGTCCTCTAACGGCAGGGCCTTCTCCAGGCGCTGCCCGAGGGCGTCCTGGGCACGGACGGCGGTGATGCGCTCGGCGGCCGCGTTGAAGCAGATGACGTGGCCCTGCTCGTCGGCGACGACGAGTCCGTCGGGCAGCTGGTCGGGGTCGATACCGAGTCCGGCGGGATCACCGGGTGGCCGGGACGCGGCGGGCGGGTCCCCGGCGTCCTGGGCTCCCGGTGCGCTGCTCGTGCCGACACTCATCCCCGTACCCCACCTCCAAGGCTCCGCAGAGGGGTCCCTGAGCTGGTCACCCTACTAGTTCCCGGTGACGGAGCGGCACCCTCCGGAGGCGCGCTGTGCACGCGCCGACGCATAGAGACATACGGCGGCGGCGGTGGCGAGGTTCAGGCTCTCGGCCTTCCCGTGGATCGGAACGCGCACGACGGCGTCCGTGAGGGCGCGGGTTTCCTCCGGAAGGCCCCATGCCTCGTTGCCGAAGACCCAGGCGGTCGGCCCGCCCATGGTGCCCTTGTCGAGCTCGTCGTCGAGGTCGCGGTCGCCCGCCCCGTCGGCGGCGACGACCCGGACGCCGGCGTCCCGCAGCCGTTCGACGGCCTGCTCGACGGGGACGCCGACGGCGACGGGCAGGTGGAACAGGGAACCGACGGAGGCGCGGACGGCCTTGGGGTTGTACACGTCGACGGAGGCATCGGTCAGCACGACGGCCTCGGCTCCGGCGGCGTCGGCGCAGCGCAGCACGGTCCCGGCGTTGCCGGGGTCACGGACGTTGGCGAGGAGGGCGACGAGCCGCGGGCGGGCCGCGAGGACCTCCTCGAAGGGAGTGTCCAGGAACCGGCAGACCCCGACGAGGCCCTGCGGGGTGACGGTGGTGGAGATGTCGGCGATGACCTGCTCGGCGGCGAGGTGCACGCGGGCTCCGGCGTCCCGGGCCGCTCCGACGATGTCGGCGTAGCGCTCTGCGGCCTCCGTCGTGGCGAAGAGCTCCACGAGGGTGGCGGTGTCCCCGGCCCGGTGCCCGGCGGCTTCCCGCACGGCCTGCGGTCCCTCCGCGAGGAACAGCCGGTCCTTCCCCCGGAAGTTCCGCTTGGCCAGCCGCCGCGCGGCCAGAACGCGGGGGGAGCGGGGGGAGATGAGCTCGGGGGTGGCGGGAGGCATCCGGTTCGCTTTCTGGGTAGCTGCACAGCAGGACCCGCAGACCGTCCGGCCTGCGGGTCCTTCAGTCACATCGGCTCGGAGCCGGCGTCACGCAGCCTTCGGCGCGTTCACGTCGCTCGGCAGCGCCTTCTGGGCGACCTCGACGAGCGCGGCGAACGCACCGGCGTCGTTGACGGCCAGCTCGGCCAGGATCTTGCGGTCGACCTCGACGTTGGCGGCCTTCAGACCCTGGATGAAGCGGTTGTAGGTCATGCCGTTGGCGCGGGCAGCGGCGTTGATGCGCTGGATCCACAGCTGACGGAAGTCGCCCTTGCGCTTCTTGCGGTCGTTGTAGTTGTAGACCAGCGAGTGGGTGACCTGCTCCTTGGCCTTGCGGTACAGGCGCGAGCGCTGACCGCGGTAGCCGGAGGCCTGCTCGAGGATCGCCCGACGCTTCTTGTGGGCGTTGACTGCCCGCTTGACGCGTGCCACTTGTTAACTCCTTGTAGCGGGGCCGTGGGGGTGCTCACACGACCCGAAATCGATTGGGTCCCGGTCTGACGTACGTCCGGCGCTCACGCGCCCGGACGTCACTTGCCGAGAAGCTTCTTGATCTTCGCGGCGTCGCCCGGGGCCATCTCGGCGTTGCCGGTGAGGCGACGCGTCACACGGGACGACTTGTGCTCGAGCAGGTGGCGCTTGCCGGCGCGCTCGCGCAGCACCTTGCCGGAGCCGGTGATCTTGAAGCGCTTGCTGGCACCGCTGTGCGACTTGTTCTTCGGCATAGCGCCGTTCTCTCCTCGTCGGTGGCGCTCCGGTGCCCGGTCGCGAAACCGGGCACGGTGGAGCGTCGTCTTGTATCGGTTGCTTCCTGGGACTGGCGTCCCGGGAGTCACGCCTCGGCGGGCTCCTCAGCCGGCGCCTCGGCCATCGCCTCGGCCTCCGCGGCGTTCTGCGACTTGCCGGGGTTGGCCTTCGCTTCCGCCTTGCGGGCTTCCTGCGCCTGGCGAGCCTCGGCCATCGCCTCGGTCTTCTTCTTGTGCGGACCGAGAACCATGATCATGTTTCGGCCGTCCTGCTTCGGGTTCGACTCAACGAAACCGAGGTCGGCCACGTCCTCCGCGAGCCGCTGCAGCAGTCGGTAGCCCAGCTCGGGCCGGGACTGCTCGCGACCACGGAACATGATCGTGATCTTGACCTTGTCGCCCTGCTTGAGGAACCGAACGACGTGACCCTTCTTGGTGTCATAGTCGTGCGGGTCGATCTTCGGCCGGAGCTTCATCTCCTTGATGACCGTGTGCGCCTGGTTCTTGCGCGCCTCACGGGCCTTCATGGCCGACTCGTACTTGAACTTCCCGTAGTCCATGAGCTTGCACACAGGCGGACGGGCGTTCGCCGCGACCTCGACCAGGTCCAGGTCGTACTCCTGCGCAAGCTCCAGTGCCTTGGCCAGGGGGACGATGCCCACCTGCTCGCCACTGGGACCGACAAGTCGCACCTCGGGAACGCGAATCCGGTCGTTGATGCGGGGCTCGGCGCTGATGGATCCTCCTCGGTAGCACCACGCGACGGTCTGGCGGACGGCCGCGTAACGTCTCTATTCGATAGACCTAACCGCGCCGAAGCACAAAAAATGCCCCGGACGATTCCCAGGCGGGGCTCCTCGAACTACCGGAGCACCGCCGCGGGTAGCCGCGGGGCGCGCTTTCGGACGGATCGCCGCCGCTGGGACGGGACCGCCTGACCGGTGACCCGCCGCCCTGAGGGTGATCGGGTGGGAGTTCGAAAGCCTCCACTTGTGGGCCGGACGCGCGGGCTGTGAGGCACACGTGTCCGACCGGTCGTTACACGAGGTTACCAGCAAGGGCCAGGAACGGCCAATTGGGGCGAGCCGGGGTCACGTGGGGTTCGCCCGCTCCCTGCGCCTATCGTGTGGGGCATGAGTGACACCCCTCCTGAGTCCCCCGACTTCGACGCCATGGCCCGCGACATCGCCGAGGTCCCGGCGGTCGAGGTGATCGTGACGGTCGCCGTCAACCTGATGAGCGCCGCCGCGGTGAAGCTCGGTCTGACCGAGGAGGGCGAGCAGCACAAGGACCTGGACGAGGCCCGCAAGCTGGTCCACGCGCTGGCCGGTCTGCTGGACGCTACGGCGACCGAGATCAGCTCCTTCCACGCGGCTCCCCTGCGCGACGGCCTGAAGTCGCTGCAGCTGGCGTTCCGCGAGGCCTCCCTCGTCCCGGACGAGCCGGGCCAGGGGCCGGGCGAGAAGTACACGGGTCCGGTCTACGGCTAGTTCATCCGCTTCATCCGCGTACGTACAAGGGCTCGCCCGGCGGCGTCGCCCCGGCCGGCAGGACTGCCAGGTCGAGGCCACGCACCAGGCGGGCCCTCAGTGTTTCGTCGGCGGCGAGGCGGCGCGCGACCGCGTGGACGCCGGCCTCGTGCGGTACGGCCGGCTCGAAGACCAGGGCGAGGGTGCCGTCGGCCTGGCCCGGTCCGAGGTAGGCCCGCACCACCGCGCGCACGTCGGCGACGACTGCGCGCACCGCGGCCACGACCGCCGGGTCGGCGAGCGGGTCCGTGGTGGTACGGCCCTCGGCGAGTGACAGCAGCGCGGGACCCGTCAGCTCGAAGGGCACCGGTCCGGCCATGTCGAGCACGACCGTGTCCGCCTTCTCGTGCGCCGCGGCCTGCAGGGCCTGGTGCAGCGGCACGGCGACGGGGCGGGCCTGCGGGTCCCAGCGGGCGAGGGAGTCCGTGGAGGTGAAGGCGGGCAGGGCGGTGCGGTCGCCGGCCTTCAGGGTGGGGACGGCCATGTCGCTGGTCTTCTCGCGGCGCAGTCCCCGCTCGTCCTCCTCGACCTCGCCGAGCACGGCCACGACAGGGACGAGCAACCGGGCGCCCTTGAGGGCGGCCAGGACCGGAGCCACGGCGCTCCGGTCCGCGGACCAGGCGGCGAGTGCCGCGCTCAGCCGGGGGTCGGCGGAGCCGTCGTCGTCGGAGAAGCCGGAGTCCGGGATGTTCTTGTTCGCCACACGTCGACCCTATCGGCCGGATGGTGCGCGTCCGGCAGCGGCTCAGTAGTCCTCGCGGCCGGTACGCCGGCCGCGCCACAGGACGACCGCCGCGACCAGCAGGACGCCACCGGCGCCGCCCGCGAGGGGGGCGGCCCAGTCGGCGGTGTCGTCGTCGGAGGCGTCGGCGTCCGGTCCGCTGCCGAAGTACTTCGCACCGTAGGACGCCGACCGGAGGCCCTCGGGCTCGATCCGGCCGGCGGCCTCGATGGCGGCGGCCGGGTCGATGAAGCCGAAGCCGCGGGAGTCGTCGCGGCCGCCGGACGGGGCGTTGCGGGCGGTGTCCTCCAGCAGCGACTTGATCTGCGCGGGGGCGAGGCCGGGGTGGGCGGCCTTGACCAGGGCGGCGGCGCCGGAGACGAAGGCGGCGGCGGCGCTGGTGCCCCAGCCCTCGTAGTACTTGTGGTCGGGGTCGGCGATGACGACGTCGACGCCGGGGGCGCTGACGGTGGCGTACCAGCGGCGGGTGGAGAAGGAGGCGCGGGTGCCTGCCCGGTCGACGGCGGTGGCGGCTATGACGCCCGGGTAGGCGGCCGGGTAGGAGATGTGGTCACCCTTCTCGCCGCCGTTCCCGGCGGAGGCGACGACGACCACGCCCTTCTTCACCGCGTACTGCACGGCCTGGTCCTCGCTGGGCTCGGGATGCGCCGAGGCCGAGTCGTCGCCGAGGGAGAGGTTGATGACGTCGGCGCCGTGGTCGGCGGCCCAGCGGATGCCCTCGGCGAGGGCGTTGCCGCGGGTGGAGCGGGCCTTGGCGCGGGAGGGGTCGCCGTCCTCGAGGATCACGCGGACCGGCAGGATCTTCGCCTCGGGTGCGATGCCGAGGACGCCGTCGGCGTCGCCGGGGCCATGTCCGTGGCCGGCGATGATGCCGGCCATGGCGGTGCCGTGCCTGGCCCAGGCGCGGTCCCCGGGTTCGGCTCCGAAGCCGACCAGGTCCTTGCCGGGCAGGACGTTGCCGGCCAGATCGGGGTGGTCGGCCTCGACGCCGGTGTCCAGGACGGCGACGGTGATGCCCCGGCCCTTCGTGGTCTGCCAGGCCTCCTCGGTGTGCATGGCGTCGAGGGCCCACTGCTGGGCGCGGATGCCGTCGGCGTGCGCGGTGGCGGCGGGGAGGAGGACGAGGCCGGCGGTGAGCAGGGCGCCGAGGGCGACGGCCGCGCGGGAGGGCTTGCGCGGGCGTTTCCCGGCGGGTGTGTGGTCGGCGTTCACGACGGCTGCTCCGAGGCCGAGCGGACGTTTCTGCGGAAGTCGCGTTCGACGCGGTCGGCCAGGCCCTGTGCCTCGTTGCCGAGGCCGGCCTGTGCGGGGGCGGTGGTGGCGTCGGCCTCGACGGCGTCCCCGGCGGGCTGGGGGTCGTCGACGGTACGGCCGTCGGCCCAGCCGGAGACGGCGTAGACGACGACCGGGGCCTCGGTGAGCACGGAGACGGTCCAGGAGGCGCGCTGCGGGGCACCGAAGCCGGCGGCGGGCGTGCCCTTCGCGGCGTACGGCAGGGGCATCAGGTCGCTGCGGCGGTCCAGGCGTTCCTTGCGGAAACGGTTCGCGAGGGCGGTCATGCCGGGGGCGTCGGCGGTGGTGAAGAGCAGGCCGACGGTGGTCACGTAGCTCTCGGTGGCGTCGGTGTAGGTGGCGCGCAGGAGACGGTCGCAGCCGACGGGGGCGAGGGCCTTGCGCAGCAGCGGGTCGAAGGCGTCCTTGCAGCCGCTGTCGGGGGCGACGGCGATGCGGGTCCAGGTGCGGTCGGCTCCGCCGGGGCCGGCGCCCCGGCCCTGCACGGTGGGCGGGAACAGCTGGTCGACGGGGACGCTGTGCCAGAGGCTTCCGGCGGCGGCGAAGCTGCTGGGCGAGCCTTCTGCCCCGGAGTCGCCGACGAGCCAGCTGCCGGTGACCGCTCCCGAGATGAGGCCCAGCCCGAGCACGAGGCAGACGGCTGCCGCGGCGGCCTGCGACGCCCCGCGGCGGCCGAGCGGCCGGGGCCGGGCGTCGCCGTCGTAGCCCTCGGGCTCACCGAACGACACCAGGGGGCGCGTGGCGCTCCAGGAGAGGGCGGGGTCGGGAGTGACAGGGGCGGTGGGGGCCGGCGGTTGGTGCGCGGGACGCGGCGGTGTGGCGGGGCGAGTGGTCGTCGTCCCCTGCGCGGCGGGGCGGCCGAAGGGTGCGGCGGGCTCGTCCGGCGTCGGGTCGGCGGGGACCGGGCGAAGGCGCGCGGTGGTCTCGGACGAGTGCTCGCCGGGTGCGCCGGTACGGCGGGGCGCGGGCAGACGGAACGGCCGCCCGGTCGTCTCCGACACCGCCCCGGCCGGTGCGTCCGAACGGCCGGGCGCGGAGAGGCGGAAGGGCCTGCCGGAGGTCTCCGACGAGGTCCCGTCCGAGGTGTCCGAATGACCCGCGCGGCCGGAAAATCCCGACGGGGGGAGGTGACGCGGCCGCGGGGGGACGTCAGGTGCCGGGGCGGTGGAGGGCGTGTCCGGGCCGGGGCGGGTCGCACGGCCTGTGCCGGGCGCCGTGGTCGACTCGGGGCGGGCCCCGCGGCCGGCGCCGGACGCGGTGGAGGACTCAGGACGCGTGCCACGACCGACACCAGACGCCGCGTCCGTCCCCGGGCGAGCCTCGCGGGCTGCGCCGGACGCCGTGAACGACTCAGGGCGGCGCGTCCCACGACCGCCGACACCGGGAGCGGTGTCCGTCCCAGGGCGGGCCTCGCGGCCCATGCCGGACGCCGTGGACGACTCAGGACGCGTCCCACGACCGACACCAGACGCCGCGTCCGTCCCCGAGCGAGCCCCGCGGCCGACGCCGGACGCCGCGTCCGACTCAAGACGGGCCTCGCGGCCGACCGTGGGCGGCGTGTCCGGGAAGCGGGTGGAGGCTCGGGGCGGGGGCGGTGCGGTGGGCTCGGAGCGGCCGGGCGGCGTGGGCTCGGAGAGACGGGACGCGGCGTCGAGGGTCGGGAAGCGGGGGTGGCCGTTCGGTCGGTCGGAGGAGCGCGCGGCGTCCTTTCCGAGCGGGGTCGTCGCGGGGCCGGAGGCTGTGCCCGGGGTGTCCCGCTCGTCCGTCGTAGCGGAATCCGGCGCCGGGGGGTGGGACGGGCGGGGTGGGGTGGCGGGGCGCGGGGGGAAGGAGGCACGTGGCGCTTCCGTGCTCATGCACCCCCCGTTTCCTGATGCCCGGGCCGCTCGTCCGACGCGGGCGGTGTCGTCCTGCCCGAGGCCCGGCACCAAAGCGTCCCGGGCACACATACCCGCACGGACGGGGCGTCACCCCGGCGCGGATCCCCGGCCGGCGTCGCCCCCCGTACGTGCGCGTCACTCTACGGCTTGTTCCTGGGCGAACGGGAACCAGTCCACGATGCCGGGGCATCTGCCCGGAACGTCCCCCTACCCTGCGGTAATCCAGTCTGGCAGGCTGCGTTCATGACTGCGCGCGCCGCCGACCGGGCCCGTTACGACCGGACCACCGCCCATCTCGACGCCCCTCTCGCGATCGTGGACCTGGAGGCTTTCGACGCCAACGCCGCCGATCTGGTCCGCCGCGCCGGGGGCAAGCCGATCCGGGTCGCCAGCAAGTCCGTGCGCTGCCGGGCGCTGCTGGAGCGCGTCCTGGCCCGGGACGGCTTCGCGGGGATCATGTCGTTCACGCTCGCCGAGTCGCTGTGGCTGGCCCGGTCGGGGTTCGACGACGTGCTGCTCGCCTACCCGTCCGCCGACCGTGCGGCCTACGCCGAACTCGCCGGTGATCCCAAGCTCGCCGCCGCCGTGACCGTCATGGTCGACGACGTCGCCCAGCTGGACCTGATCGACGCCTCCCGGGGTGGCGGGCGTGAAGTGGTGCGGGTGTGCCTGGAGTTGGACACCTCCCTGAAGCTGCTCGGCGGGCGGGTGCGGGTCGGGGCCCTGCGTTCACCGCTGCACTCCCCCGCCCAGGTCGCCGACGTGGCACGGGCGGTGGCCCGCCGTCCCGGCTTCGAGGTCGTGGGGATCATGGCGTACGAGGGGCATGTCGCCGGGGTCGGGGACTCGCTGGCCGGGCGTCCGCTGCGGTCCCGTGCCATCCGGCTGATGCAGGCCGCGGCCAGGCGTGAACTCGCCGCGCGGCGTGCGGAGGTGGTGCGCGCGGTGCGGGCCGTCGTGCCGGGCCTGGAGTTCGTCAACGGCGGCGGCACCGGCTCGGTGCAGCACACGGCGGCCGAGGACGCGGTGACGGAGATCGCCGCCGGGTCGGGGCTGTACGTGCCGCGTCTGTTCGACAACTACACGTCGTTCAGAGGCCGTCCGGCGGCCCTCTTCGCCATGCCCGTGGTGCGGCGGCCGGGGGTCGGGGTCGTGACCGTCCTCGGCGGTGGGTATCCCGCCTCGGGTGCGGCCGGAACCGACCGGTCGCCCGTGCCGTATCTGCCCGAGGGGCTGCGCTACGACCCGCAGGAGGGTGCCGGTGAGGTGCAGACGCCGCTGCTCGGCTCGCCCGCCGACGATCTGCTGATCGGGGACAAGGTGTGGTTCCGGCACGCGAAGGCCGGTGAGCTGTGCGAGCGGTTCGACACGCTGCACCTGATCGAGGGCGACACGGTGACGGCGACCGCGCCCACCTACCGAGGCGAGGGCCACACGTTCCTCTGAGGCCCGCGGGGCGTCAGTGGGTCGGGCCGATGCTGCTGCCGACGCCGCCGCCGGTGTCCGCGTCGCCGAACGGGCGGATGCCCTTGGTGACGCGGTCCATGTCGGCGAGGGGCGGTCCGTCCTCGCCGGCGTCGAAGACGTACCGGACGAGGACCGGCGACTCGGTGCCGACGCTGGACGGGAAGACGAGCGACTGGACGTAGCCGCCGGGTCCCTTGGCGGTCGTGACGCGCCAGCGCACCAGGAACCCGGCGCGGCCCGCCACCGCGACCGGCCCGGACCTGACGACCTGGTGCGACGTCATGCCGCCGTGGAGCTCGCGGCCGAGGCTGTCGCGGTCGTAGGCCTCGTCGGCCGCCTCGGAGATGTCGGCCTTGGCGAGGGCCTCGGGGGACTTCTCGTCGTTCTCGGTCACCGTGCGGGAGACGACCATGCCGTGGCGGCACAGGCCCACGCCGCCGGGGCAGTCGTAGGTGCCGTCGGTCGTCATGACGACGTCGTCCTGGGCGACGTGCTGCGGGCGGACCCAGCCGTCGAGCAGCGGGAACGTGATGCCGTTGAGCTGGTCCTCGACGACCGCGGGGTCGTCGGCGGAGGGCTCGGAGGTGGACGACTCGGGGGTCGGCTCCGGCGGGCCGGGCGTGTGGGCGGGGGTCGTGGTCGGGGCCGTCCTGGTCGTGGTGCCGTCGCCGTCGCCCCCGCCGAGGACGACGGCTCCGGTGACGATCGCCGCGGCCAGGACGACGCCCGTGGCGGTCAGGGCGACCGCCTTCGTCCGGCCGGTGCCGCCGCCCGGCGGCGGGGTGGCGGGGGCCTCGGGCGCGCGGCGGTGCTCGGTCCAGGCCGTGCCGTCCCACCAGCGCTGCCGGTGCGGGGCGTGCGGGTCGGGATACCAGCCGGGCGGAGGCATCATGCTCATCCCGGCACTGTAGGGCGCGGCCCGGGCCGTCCGGACACGCGGCTACAGGGGTGTGACGTACGCCCCCGCGATCCCGCCGTCGACCAGGAAGTCGGTGGCGTTCACGAACGAGGAGTCGTCGCTGGCGAGGAAGGCCACGGCGGCGGCGATCTCCTCGGCCTCGGCGAACCGGCCCAGCGGGATGTGCACCAGGCGGCGCGCGGCCCGCTCCGGGTCCTTGGCGAACAGCTCCTGGAGGAGCGGGGTGTTGACCGGGCCGGGGCACAGGGCGTTCACGCGGATGCCCTCGCGGGCGAACTGCACGCCCAGTTCACGGGACATGGCGAGCACGCCGCCCTTGGAGGCCGTGTACGAGATCTGGGAGGTCGCCGCACCCATCCGGGCGACGAAGGACGCGGTGTTGATGATCGAGCCCCGGCCCTGGCTCCGCATGTAGGGGATGGCGGCCTTGCAGCACAGGTAGACGGAGGTGAGGTTGACCTCCTGGACGCGCTTCCAGGCCTCCAGGCCGGTCTCCAGGATGGAGTCGTCGTCGGGCGGGGAGATGCCGGCGTTGTTGAAGGCGATGTCGACGCTGCCGTAGGTGTCGTAGGCGGTCTTGAAGAGGGCCTCGACCTGCTCGGGGTCGGTCACGTCAACCTTCACGAAGGTGCCGCCGACCTCCTCGGCGGCGGCCTTGCCGCGGGTGTCGTCGACGTCGCCGCAGACGACGTGGGCGCCCTCGGAGGCGAGGCGGCGGGCGGCGGCGAGGCCGATGCCGCTGCCGGCTCCGGTGACGACGGCGGTGCGGCCGACCAGGCGGCGGCAGATGTTTTCCTGGGCAGTCACTGTGCGGGGCCCTCCGTGCTGATGAAGACGTTCTTGGTTTCGGTGAAGGCGGCCAGGGCGTCGGGGCCGAGCTCGCGCCCGACGCCGGACTGCTTGTAGCCGCCGAACGGGGTCCAGTAGCGGACGCTGGCATGGGAGTTGACGGACAGGTTGCCGGCGCGGACGGCCTGGGAGACGCGCAGGGCGCGGCCGACGTCGCGGGTCCAGATGGAGCCGGAGAGGCCGTAGGGGGTGCCGTTGGCGAGGCGGATGGCGTCCTGCTCGTCGGTGAAGGGCAGGAGGACGGCGACGGGGCCGAAGATCTCCTCGCAGGCCGCCGCCGAGTCGGGGCTCTCCCCGGTGAGGACGGTCGGCGGGAACCAGAAGCCCGGGCCCTCGGGTGCGCTGCCGCGCAGGGCCGGGGCACCGTCCGGTACGAAGCCGCGGACCCGGTCGAGCTGCTGCCGGGAGATCAGCGGGCCCATCTGGGTCTTCTCGTCGGCCGGATCGCCCACCACCACGGCGGCCAGCGCCTCGGCGAGATGCTCGCGGACCTCGTCGTAGACGGACTCCTGGACCAGGACGCGGGTGCGGGCGCAGCAGTCCTGGCCGGAGTTGTCCAGGAAGGAGAAGGGGTCGACGGCGGTCTTGAGGTCGGCGTCGGCGAAGACGATGTTGGGGCTCTTGCCGCCGAGTTCGAGGGTGACGGGCTTGACCTGCTCGGCGCCGAGGGCCGCGACGCGCGTCCCGGTCCGCGTGGAGCCGGTGAAGACGATCTTGGCGACTCCGGGGTGGCGGACCAGGGCGTCGCCCGTGATGTCGCCGCGGCCGGGCAGGACCTGGAAGAGGTGCTCCGGGAGCCCGGCCTCCAGGGCGAGTTCGGCGAGGCGCAGCGCGGTGAGCGGGGTGGTCTCGGCGGGCTTGAGGATGACGGCGTTGCCGGCCGCGAGGGCGGGTGCGGTGCCCCAGGCGGCGATCGGCATGGGGAAGTTCCAGGGCGCGATCACGCCGACGACGCCGAGCGGTTCGAGGATCGTGAGGTTCAGGCCGCCGGGCACCGGGATCTGCCGGCCGGTGAGCCGTTCCACTCCCCCGGCCGCGTAGTCCAGCAGGTCGCGGACGTTGCCGGCCTCCCAGCGGGCGTTGCCGATGAGGTGACCGGCCTCGCGGACCTCCAGGCGGGCCAGCTCGTCCAGGTGCTCGTCGACGGTGGCGGCGAAGCGGCGCAGCAGCCGGGCACGGTCGCCGGGGGCGAGGGCGGCCCAGATCCGCTGTGCCCTGGCGGCGTGGGTGACGGCCGCGTCGACGTCGGCCGGGCTCGCCCCGGCGACGGCGGCGACGACCTCCTCGGTCGCGGGGTTCAGTACTTCCAGAAGGTGCTCGGAAGACACAAAGGACCTCACATGCGTTCGAAGGAGCGGCGCAGCTCCCAGTCGGTCACCGCGGCGTCGAAGGCGTCCAGTTCGACACGCGCCATGTTGCGGTAGTGCGCGACGACCTCGTCGCCGAAGGCGGCCCGGGCGACGGTGCTGTTCTCCCAGAGCTCGGCGGCCTCGCGCAGGGTGGTGGGGACGTGGTCGAGGTCGGCGGCGTAGGCGTTGCCGGGGCAGGGCTCGGGCAGTTCCAGCTTCTGCTCGATGCCGTGCAGTCCGGCCGCGACCAGTCCGGCGACGGCGAGGTAGGGGTTGACGTCGCCGCCGGGCAGGCGGTTCTCGAAGCGCAGGGAGCGGCCGTGGCCGACCACGCGCAGCGCGCAGGTGCGGTTGTCCTGGCCCCAGGCGACGGCGGTCGGGGCGAAGGAGCCGGGCTGGAAGCGCTTGTAGGAGTTGATGTTGGGGGCGTAGAGGAGGGAGAAGTCGCGCAGGGCCGCCAGCTGGCCGGCGAGGAAGTGCCGCATGACCTCGGACATGCCGCCTTCGAGGTCGCCGGCCATGGCGTTGGTGCCGTCGGCGTCGGCGAGCGAGAGGTGGATGTGGCAGGAGTTGCCCTCGCGCTCGTTGTACTTGGCCATGAAGGTGATCGACATGCCCTCCTGGGCGGCGATCTCCTTGGCGCCGGTCTTGTAGACGGAGTGCTGGTCGCAGGTGACCAGGGCCTCGTCGTAGCGGAAGGCGATCTCGTGCTGGCCGGGGTTGCACTCGCCCTTGGCGGACTCGACGGTGAGGCCGGCGCCGGCCATCTCGTTGCGGATGCGGCGCAGCAGGGGCTCGATGCGGCCGGTGCCGAGGACCGAGTAGTCGATGTTGTACTGGTTGGCCGGGGTCAGGCCCTTGTAGCCGGCGTCCCAGGCCTGTTCGTAGGTGTCCTTGAAGACGATGAACTCCAGCTCGGTGCCGACCTGGGCGGTGTAGCCGAGTTCGGCGAGGCGCTCCAGCTGGCGGCGCAGGATCTGGCGGGGGGCGGCGACGACCGGGGAGCCGTCGCTCCAGGCGAGGTCGGCGTGGAGCATGGCCGTGCCCGCGTTCCAGGGGACGCGGCGCAGGGTGGTGAGGTCGGGGTGCATGGCGAAGTCGCCGTAGCCGCGGTCCCACGAGGACATGGCGTAGCCGTCGACCGTGTTCATCTCGGTGTCGACGGCGAGCAGGTAGTTGCAGCCCTCGGTGCCGTGCTGGAGGACCTCGTCGAGGAAGAAGCGTGCGGCGAACCGCTTGCCCTGGAGCCGCCCTTGCATGTCGGGGAAGGCCAGGACGACAGTGTCGATCTCACCGCCGGCGACGAGGGTGTGCAGTTCCTCGACGCTCAGCGGGGCTGTGCGGTCTGCCACGGGAAGGCCTCCTAGGCTCCTTGGATCCGCTGCCTTGGATCCGCCGGGAGCCATAAGGTATTGCCGAGAACCATTGCTTGGGAAGGGGGTGCGGCCACATGTCGGAGGAAGCGGGTGGCGGTGAGGTGCGGGACGGGCTGACGCCGGTGCTGCGGCCGGTGCGCGCGGGCAACGGCTTCGAGGAGGCGCTGGAGCAGATCCTCCAGGTCGTACGGCTGGGTCTGGTGCCGGGGGGAGAGCGGCTGCCGGCCGAGCGGGAGCTGGCGGAGCGGCTGGGGATCAGCCGGGTGACGCTGCGCGAGGTGCTGAAGGTGCTCCAGGACCAGGGGCTCGTGGAGTCGCGGCGCGGCCGGTACGGCGGGACGTTCGTGCTGCCGCGCGCCGAGGCCGTCGGCGAGGACGAGCTGCGGCGCCGGGTCGCCGAGGTCGACATAGAGGACGTGCTGCGGTTCCGGGAGGTGCTGGAGGTGGGCGCGGCCGGGCTGTGCGCGGCGCACGGGCTGGAGGAGAAGCAGGCGGACCGGCTGCGCGAGGCCCTGGCGCGCACGCACGACGCGCCGCTCACCGAGTACCGCCGCCTGGACACGCTGCTGCACCTCACGATCGCCGAACTGTCCGGCTCCCCCACGCTCACCGCCCAGTACGCGGCCGTCCGCGCGAGGGTCAACGACCTGCTGGACTGCATCCCGCTGCTGGTGCGCAACCTTGAGCACTCCCAGCGGCAGCACACCGCCCTGGTGGAGGCGGTGATCGAGGGCGAGGCCGATCAGGCGCGGGAGATCATGCGCGAGCACTGCGGGGGCACGGCGGCGCTGCTGCGGGGGTTCCTC
Source organism: Streptomyces massasporeus (assembly GCF_014648995.1). GTDB lineage: Bacteria > Actinomycetota > Actinomycetes > Streptomycetales > Streptomycetaceae > Streptomyces > Streptomyces massasporeus. The sequence continues at coordinate 274,010 of NZ_BMSE01000003.1, forward strand.
GGCTGAGCCGGGCGCGGTGTGCGCGGTGAGGATTTACGGGCGATTAACGCAGGGGTATTGCCTTCCCGGGTCGGCACCGCAAAGGTATGGCTCCATTCCATTGAGTCGGAGCCCGCTCGCCCCCGTGACCGCCGCCGCCCCGTCGGGAGTCTGCTTATGTCCCAGGAACCCACTCTCACACCCGCCGCCCCGGAGGGCGAGGACTATCTCGAACGCAGAGCGCTGCGCCGCGGTAGCGCCGGCTGGGTGCTGCTGACCGGCCTCGGCGTCGCCTACGTCGTCTCCGGCGACTATTCGGGCTGGAACTTCGGCCTGGCCGAGGGCGGTTTCGGAGGCCTGGCGATCGCCATGGTGCTCATGGGCGCGATGTACGCGTGCATGGTCTTCGCCCTCGCCGAGCTGTCCTCGATCCTGCCCACCGCGGGCGGCGGCTACGGCTTCGCCCGGCGGGCGCTCGGCCCCTGGGGCGGGTTCCTGACCGGCACGGCGATCCTCATCGAGTACGTCCTCGCGCCCGCCGCCATCGTCATCTTCATCGGCGACTACGTCGAGTCGCTGGGCCTGTTCGGCCTGGAGTCCGGCTGGCCGATGTATCTGGTCTGCTTCGCGATCTTCCTCGGCATCCACCTGTGGGGCGTCGGCGAGGCGCTGCGCTTCAGCTTCGTCGTCACCGGCATAGCCGTGGCCGCGCTGATCGTGTTCGCGCTGGCGGCGCTGCCCGACTTCTCCTTCGCGTCGCTGGACGACATCCCGGTCGACACCGCCGCCGCGGGCTCGAACTCCTGGCTGCCGTTCGGCCTGCTCGGCATCTGGGCGGCGTTCCCCTTCGGCATGTGGTTCTTCCTCGGCGTCGAGGGCGTGCCGCTGGCGGCCGAGGAGACCAAGGACCCCGCCCGTACGCTGCCGAAGGCCATCCGCTGGTCGATGGGCATCCTGGTGGTGCTGGCGGTGGTCACGTTCTTCGCGGCGGCCGGGGCACGCGGTTCCGCCGCGATCCAGGAGGCGGGCAACCCGCTGGTCGAGGCGCTCCAGCCGAACGGCAAGGCGACGACCCTGAGCCGGATCGTCAACTACGCGGGGCTCGCCGGCCTGGTGGCGTCCTTCTTCTCCCTGATCTACGCGGGCTCGCGCCAGCTGTTCGCCCTGTCCCGCGCGGGCTACCTGCCCCGCTTCCTGTCGCTCACCAGCGGCCGCAAGGCGCCGTACCTGGGCCTGCTGGTCCCCGGCACGATCGGCTTCCTGCTGGCGGCGATCTCGGGCAACGGCGCACGGATGCTGAACATCGCCGTCTTCGGCGCGACCATCTCCTACGCGCTGATGTCCCTGTCGCACATCGTGCTGCGCCGCAGGGAGCCCGAGCTGGAGCGGCCGTACCGGACGCCGGGTGGGGTGCTGACCTCCTCGGTCGCCCTGGTGCTGGCCTGCGCGGCGCTGGTCGCCACGTTCCTGGTGGACGTGACGGCGGCACTGATCGCCCTCGCGGTGTACGTCGTGGCGCTCGGGTACTTCGGCCTGTACAGCCGCAAGCGGCTGGTGGCGACGGCGCCGGAGGAGGAGTTCGCGGCGCTGGCGGCGGCCGAGGCAGAGTTGGCAAGGGACTGAGTGGTTCGACCGTGAGGGAGTTGTCGTGGGCAGGCCGTTGATCGGGGTCAGCACCTACCTGGAGTCCGGTGCGCGCTGGGGCGTGTGGGAGCTGGAGGCCGCCCTGCTGCCGGTCGGCTACCCCCGGTTGATCCAGCGGGCCGGCGGCCTGGCCGCGATGCTGCCGCCGGACGACACGCGGTACGCCGCGGAGGCCGTGGCCCGGCTGGACGGGCTGGTCATCGCGGGCGGACCGGATGTCGAGCCGGTGCGCTACGGGGCGGAGCGCGAGCCGCGGACGGGGCCGCCGGCGCCGGAGCGGGACGCCTGGGAGCTGGCGCTGATCGAGGCGGCGCTGGCGGCCCGGGTGCCGCTGCTGGGGATCTGCCGGGGCATGCAGCTGCTGAACGTCGCTCTCGGGGGGACGCTCGTGCAGCACATCGACGGGCACGCCGAGGCCGTGGGCGTCTTCGGCGGGCATGCCGTCAAGCCGGTGCCGGGGAGTCTGTACGCCGGTGTCGTCCCGGAGGAGACGTTCGTACCGACGTACCACCACCAGGCCGTGGACCGCCTGGGCGAGGGCCTGGTCCCCTCGGCGTACGCGGCGGACGGCACGGTGGAGGCGGTGGAACTGCCCTCTGCCGACTGGGTGCTGGGCGTGCAGTGGCATCCGGAGATGGGCGAGGACGTGCGGGTGATGAGGGCGCTGATGGAGGCGGCGAGCACCGGCGGAGTCAGCCCGTCCGGCGCTTGAGGACGAGGCCGTCCGGGCCGAAGCGGGTCTGGGGGCGCAGCCCCCGCCGCCCTTACCCGAAGGGGGGCAGCGCCCCTTGGGACTGGACGGGTGAGGGCGGGGCCGCGCTCCTACGGGTATGGGCGGCGGGGGCGAAAAACCTACCCCCTCGTCAGCGACAGCAGGTCCCGCGCCGGGCCCGTCGGGCGGTGCCCCGTCGGCCAGACCGCCCTCAGGTCCCGCGCCAGGGCCACCCCCTCCACCGGCACCGACACCAGCCGCCGCATCGCCAGCTCCTCCCCCACCGCCAGCTCACTGAGCACCGCCGGACCCGCCCCGCTCACCACCGCCGCCTTCACCGCCGTCGTCGAGGACAGCTCGATCAGCGGCCGGGCCAGTCCGCCGAGCGCCGCGTCCAGCACCTGCCGCGTCCCCGATCCCTTCTCGCGGAGGATCAACGGCGTCGACGCCAGTTCCTCCGCCGCCAGCGACCGCCGCCTCCTGGCCCACGCATGCCCCGGCGCGGTCACCACTATCAGCCGGTCATGGGCGATGACCGCCGAGTCGAGACCGGCCGGCACCGACAGCCCCTCCACGAACCCCAGATCCGCCTCGTCCGACAGCAGCCGCTCCGCCACCGCCGCCGAGTTCCCCGCGTGCAGCGACACCGCCGTGTCGGGCCGCTGCGCGCGCAGCGCGAGGAGCCAGCCCGGCAGCAGATACTCGGCGATGGTCATGCTGGCGGCGACCCGCAACCGGGAGTCGCGCCGGTCGCGCAGCGCCTGCGCCCCCACGTCGAACGCCTCCGCCGCCTCCACGATCCGCCGCGCCCAGTCCGTCACCAGCGCCCCGGCGTCCGTCAGCCGGGACCCGCGGGGTGACCGGTCGACCAGCGCGACACCGAGCTGCCGCTCCATCGACCGGATCCGGCTGCTGGCCGCGGGCTGGGTGATGCCGAGCTCCCGCGCCGCGCCACCGAGGCTGCCCAGTCGCGCCACAGCCAGCAGCAGCTCCAGGGCGCCCAGATCCGGCACCCGGTGCGCCACGGAGCCGGTGACGGCCGGCCCGGTCTGCTCATCCGCGTTGCTCATAAACCCAGCTTATGCCGCCATAGAGGCATGATCCCTGGTGGTGGGTCTCCCCCGGCCCGACCGTGGAGTCATGGTCACCGCAGCCCGGCCCCCCGCGTATCCGCTCTCCGTCCGTCATCTCGGACCCAACTGGTACGCCACCGTCATGGGCACCGCCGTAGTCGCCACCGCCGGGGGCTCCCTGGCACCGCACGTCCCGGGGCTGCGCGGCGTGCTCGCGGCCGTCTGGGCGCTGTCGCTCGCGCTGCTGGTGACCCTGCTCGGCGCGCGGGCCGTGCACTGGAGACGGCACCGGGACCAGGCCCGCGCCCACTTCCTCGACCCGGCGGCGGCGCCCTTCTACGGCTGCCTCGCCATGGCCCTGCTCGCCGTGGGCGGCGGTGCCCTCACCGTCGGCCGGGACTGGATCGGGCTGCGGACGGCCGTGGCGCTCGACGCGGTGCTGTTCACCGCCGGCACGGCTCTCGGGCTCGCGGCGGCGGTCGTGGTGCCGTATCTGATGGCCGTACGGCATCGGGTGGAGCCAGGGCAGGCCACGCCCGTCTGGCTGCTGCCGCTCGTCGCGCCCATGGTGTCGGCCGCCGTCGGGCCGCTGCTGGTGCCGCACCTGCCGCCCGGTCAGGCCCGTCAGACGCTGCTGCTCGGCTGCTTCGCGCTGTTCGGGCTCAGCCTGCTCGCGACCCTGGTCATGTTGCCCCTGGTCTTCGCCCGGTCGCTCACCGGCGGCCCCCTGCCCCTCGCCCTCACCCCGACGCTGTTCCTGGTGCTCGGCCCGCTCGGGCAGTCCACCACGGCCGTCGGCGCCTTCGCGGACGTGGCGCCCGGGGTCGTGCCGGCGCCGTACAGCGAGGGCTTCGGTGCCCTCGCCGTGCTCTACGGCGTGCCCGTGATGGGGTTCGCGCTGCTCTGGTTCTGCCTGGCGAGCGCCCATGTCGTCCGCGCGCGGCGGCACGGGATGCGGTTCTCGATGACCTGGTGGTCGTTCACCTTCCCGGTCGGCACCTGTGTCACGGGCGCCGAGGCGCTGGCCCGGCACACCGGGCTCGTCGCCTACGCGGGCCCGGCGGTCCTGCTCTACGCGGTGCTGGTCGCGGCGTGGGGCACGGCCGTCGTCGGCACCGTGCGCGGGCTGCTCAGGGGCGAGCTGCTCGCAGCGCCTCGCCCAGCACCCGCGGCGCCTCGGCCAGTGACGGCCCGTACCACGTCAAGTGCCGTCCGCTGACGAGCGCGCAGGGCAGGCCGGGGAAGGCCTCGGGGCCGTCGTCGGCGGTGAAGCGGTACGGCTCGTCCGGCAAGACCACCACGTCCGGTGCCGAGGCGCGCAGTTCCTCGAGCGGGACGCGCGGATAGCGGTCGGGGTGCGTCGCGTGCACGTGGTCGACGCCGAGGCGGGCGAGGACGTCGCCGGCGAAGGTGTCGCGGCCCAGGACCATCCACGGCCTGCGCCAGATCGGCACGACCGCCGTGCGGCGCGTCCCGGGCTCCGGCAGGGACGACCAGGTCCGCTCCGCCTCGTCCAGCCAGCGCGGACGCGCCGTCACCCCGCAGGCCTCCAGCACCCGGGTCAGTTCACGGAAGGCCTGCGGCACGTCGCGGATCTCCGTCACCAGGACCTCGGCGCCCGCCGCCCGCAGGGCCGCGAGGTCGGGTGCGCGGTTCTCCTCCTCGTTGGCGATCACCAGGTCGGGCGCCAGGGAGAGGATCAGGTCGGTCTCGGGGTTCTTGGTGCCGCCGACGCGGACGACGTCCAGGCCGGAGGGGTGCGTGCACCAGTCGGTGGCGCCGACGAGGACTCCGGGCGCGGAGCGGGCCACGGCCTCGGTCAGCGAGGGGACCAGCGAGACGACTCTCACCGGCGAGGCCGGTCCCGGACCGCCTCGATGTGCTCCGCCACGGCGACGACGACCACGCGGGTGTCCGACTCGGTCGCCCGCCAGCGGTGCCGTACGCCACCGGTCAGGTACAGCGTGTCGCCGCGGCCCAGGCGGTAGGCGCGGCCCTCCGCCTCGATCTCCACCGCGCCGTCGGCGACGTACATCAACTGGTCGTTGCGGTACTGGAATTCACGGCCCGCGTCATGGTCGCCGGTGAACTCGGAGGCGTGCATCTGGTGGTGGCCGCGGACCAGGGAGCGGGTCCGGGGCTGAGGCTGGGGATCGGTGCCGTCGGCGCGGACGACGTCCACGCTGCACGCCGGGTCGGCCGCGGCGAGGAGCTCCACGGCGGTGGTGCGCAGGGCGTCGGCGACCTTCTCCAGGGAGCTGGTGCTGGGTCTCGCCCTGTCGTTCTCGATCTGGCTCAGGAACGGGACGGACAGGCCGCTGCGCGCGGCCACGACGGCAAGGGTGAGCTCCAGAGCGCGGCGCCGCCGGCGCACGGCCGCGCCCACCCGCAGGGGTTGCTCTTTGTGGTCGCCCATCGCTCCGGCTCCCTCCTTCGCCCGTCGATCCGCTCCCCGTGCGGCGGTGTCCCGGCGCACTGCTCCTGTTGAGTTGTCTGCACCCTACGCACGTTCGGCAAACCGTTTCATGCGCCCGTCACATCGACGTCATACGGGACGGTGCACGACCTCACACTTCGCGCCAGGGGATCCGCCGCCGAAGGGGGCGGGCGGGTGTTCCTCCCGCGGGAGGAACAGGCGGGGAGAGAGGGGTCAGGGGGTCGCGTAGCGCTCTGTGGTTGTCCGGATCCCGCTCGTGGGATCGGGGGCGGGGTGGGGCGCGGCGTGTCGCGCGTCCCACCCCGGAACCCTACTGCGGTGTCATGCGCTGCACCATGTCCGGGTGCTGCTCGAGCCACTCGGCCACGGCCTCTTCCTCATGGCCCTGGCCGCGGTCCTTGATCTCGCTCTCCAGCGTGCCGAGCTCGTCCTCGCTCATCTTGAAGTTCTTGATCCACTTCGTGAGCTGCGGGTACTCCTCGGGGAACTTCTCGTTGGAGATGGTGCGGATCGTGTTGCCCTCACCGAAGGCCTTCTTGGGGTCCTTCAGCTTGGTCAGCTCGTAGTCGCTGTACGCCCAGTGCGGCGACCAGAGGGTGACGGCGATCGGTTCCTTCTTGGCGTACGCGCGCTTCAGCTCGGCCAGCATCGCGGGCGTGGAGCCGTCGACGACCTCGTACTCCTTGTCCAGGCCGTAGCCGGGCAGGACCTTGTTCTTCAGCAGGTCCATCTCGCCGGTGCCCGGCTCGATGCCGATGATCTTCCCCTTGAAGGTGGAGGACTTGCCCTTGAGGTCCTCCAGGGAGTCGACGCCCTTCACGTAGGACGGTACGGCGAGCTCCAGGGAGGTCGGTTCGTACCAGGTGCCGAGGTCCTTGAGCCGGTCCTTGTTCTTGTCCCAGTAGTTCTTCTGGGCATAGGGCAGCCAGGCGTCGAAGTTGAGGTCGAGATCGCCCGAGGCCAGACCGGTGTAGACCGGGCCGACGTCCATCTGCTTCAGGTTCAGCTTGTAGCCGCGCCGCTCCAGGACGTTCTTCCACAGGTAGGTGACGGCGATGTCCTCGTCCCAGGGGAACCAGGCGACGTCCAGGGGCTGCTCGGCCTCGGCGGGCGGGCCGCCCCCGGCGTTCTGCACCGGGGCCATCTTGTCGACCACACCCGGGTTCTGCTTCAGCCAGGCGCGGACGGCGTCCTGCTGGTTGCCCTTGCCCGCCTTGTTGATCTCGGCTTCGAGGCTGGTGAGCTGCTTCTCGCTCATCTTGAAGTTCTTCAGCCACTTGGCGACCGTGGGGTCGTCGCCGGCGAAGCCCTTGCGGGACAGGGTGTGCACGCCGTCGCCCTCGCCCCAGGCACCCTTCGGGTCCTTGAGCTTCTTGAGGTCGTAGTCGTTGTACGCCCAGTGCGGCGACCAGAGCGTGGTGACGATCGGCTTCTTCTGGGCGTAGGCACGCTTCAGCTCGGCCAGCATGGCGGGCGTGGAGCTGTCGACGACCTCGTACTCCTTGTCGAGGCCGTACTCCTTGAGGACCTTGCTCTTCAGCAGGGCCATCTCGCCGGCGCTGGACTCGATGCCGGTGATCTTGCCGCCGAACTGGGAGGCCTTGCCCTTGAGGTCCGCCAGGGAGTCGATGCCCTTCATGTAGGCGGGCACGGTGAGCTCCAGGGACGTCTTGTCGTACCAGGCGCCGAGGTCGTCGAGCTGCTTGCCGTACTTCTTCCAGTACTGGGCGTGCGTGGTGGGCAGCCAGGCGTCCGTCTGGAAGTCGATGTCGCCCTGGGCGAGGGAGGTGTAGAGCGGGCCGGCGTCGAACTGCTTGGCCTCGACCTCGTAGCCGCGCTGCTCCAGGACCTCCTTCCACAGGAAGGTGGAGGCGACGCCCTCGTCCCAGGGGATGTAGCCGATGGTGATCTTCTTGCCCTGGCCGACGTTCTTGCCGTCCGCCACGGCCTCGGTGCCGGTGCCGCCGCCGAAGGCGCCCATGCCGCCCGCGGTGAGCGCGAGGACGACGACGCCGATCACGGCGACGACCGGGCGGGGCCGGTACGACCAGATCTTCAGCCCCTGGGCGGCGCGCAGCTTGGCGGCGGCGCGGCGGCCGAGCGGGGAGACCTGGGTCCCCAGGGCGCTGGTCATGCGGTCCAGGTAGATCGCGAGGATCACGATCGCCACACCGGCCTCGGAGCCGAGGCCCACGTTGAGCTGGCCGATGGCCTCGTTGACGTCGCCGCCCAGGCCGCCGGTGCCGACCATGCCGGCGATCGCGGCCATGGACAGGCCGAGCATGATGACCTGGTTGATGCCGGCCATGACGGTGGGCAGGGCCAGCGGGAGCTGGACGCGCAGCAGCGTGTTGCGGGGCGAGGTGCCGAACGCCTCGGCCGCCTCGACCAGTTCCTTGTCGACCTGCCGGATGCCCAGCTCGGTCATGCGCACGCCCGGGGCGAGCGCGAAGATCAGGGTGGCGACGATGCCCGCGGGGGCGCCGGTGCCGAAGAACAGGATCGCCGGGATGAGGTAGATCATCGCGGGCAGCGTCTGCATGAAGTCCAGGACGGGCCGGACCAGACCGCTGACGCGGTCCGAGCGGGCCGCCCAGATGCCCACGGGTATGGAGATCACCAGCGCGATGACGGTCGCCACGAGGACGAGCGCCAGGGTGATCATCGCGTTCTCCCACAGTTCGAGGGAGTCGATGAACGCGAATCCGGCGAAGGTGAGGACACCGGCGAGGGTGCCGCGCAGCCAGAAGGCGATCACGGCGAAGATGCCGGCGAGGAGCAGCGGTTCGGGGGCCTGGAGGACGGCGTTGATGCCGTCGTACAGGCCGAGGAAGACGGTCTTGCAGAAGTCGAACAGCCACGCCATGTGGGTGGTGAGCCAGTCGACCGCGTCGTTGACCCAGGTGCCGAGCTGAATCCTAGGCACGGGCGGTCACCTTCTCTCCGCCCTTGTCCCGCGGGGAGTCGCAGGGCTCCGGGGTGGCGTCCTGCTCGTCGCCGAGGAAGCCGACCAGGCGCTGCCGGGGGACGACGCCGATCTGCCTGTTGTCCTTGTCCACGACCGAGACCGGGTGGGTGAGCCGGGCGCTGATGGCGCACAGCTCCGTGAAGGGGGTGTCGGGCGTGGCGGTCTCGCAGTGGCAGCCGGGGTCGTCGGCGGTGACCGAGGTGTCCATGAGCTCGCCCGCGGTCAGGACGCGGGAGCGGTCGACGTCCTGGGTGAAGGAGGCGACGTAGTCGTTCTCCGGCCGCAGCAGGATGTCCTGGGCGGTGCCGATCTGGACGATGCGGCCGTCGCGCATGACGGCGATGCGGTCGCCGAGGCGCATGGCCTCGTTCAGGTCGTGGGTGATGAAGACGATCGTCTTCTTGAGTTTCTGCTGGAGTTCCAGCAGCTGGTCCTGCATGTCACGGCGGATCAGCGGGTCCAGGGCGCTGAAGGACTCGTCCATCAGCAGCAGGTCGGCGTCGGTGGCGAGCGCGCGGGCGAGGCCGACGCGCTGCTGCATGCCGCCGGACAGCTCGTCGGGCCAGGACTTCTCCCAGCCGGCCAGGCCGCACAGGGCGAGCGCCTCGTCGGCGCGGCGTGCGCGCTCGGCGCGGGGCACGCCCTGCACTTCCAGACCGTAGGCGGCGTTCTCGCGCACGCTGCGGTGCGGGAAGAGCGCGAAGTGCTGGAACACCATGCTGATCTTCTTGGAGCGGACCTCGCGCAGTTCGCGGGCGCCGAGCGTGGTCAGGTCCTGGCCGTCGAAGCGCACATGCCCGGCGGTCGGCTCGAGCAGGCCGTTCAGCATGCGCAACAGGGTGGACTTGCCGGAGCCGGACAGGCCCATGACGACGAAGATCTGGCCGGGCTCCACGGTGAAGGACGCGTCGATCACGGCGGCGGTCGTGCCCTCGGCCCGCAATTCCTCACGGTCGGCTCCCTCACGGAGCCGCTCGACCGCTCGGTCCGGTCTTCTGCCGAACACTTTGTAGAGGCTCTCGGCCTCGAGCGTTGCTGACACGTGCACCTCTATTTCGACGGCAACAGAACAGAGCGAGGACAGGGCGCAAACAGTTGAAATGCGCAACCAGCCTCGCTCCGGGGCGGCGCCTCCCCCCGATCCCCGGCAGCAAACTCGAAAGTGGGGCGCTTCACACAGAACGCGCAGGACGCAACGCGTTGCGCTGCGGCGAGTCGCTGTCGGCGGCGTACGGCATGATGCGTGGCGTGACCGGACGACTGATGCTCCTCGACACCGCCTCCCTGTACTTCCGCGCCTACTTCGGCGTCCCGGACTCGGTCCGGGCCCCGGACGGCACGCCGGTGAACGCCGTGCGCGGACTGCTCGACTTCATCGACCGCCTGGTCAAGGACCACCGGCCGGACCTCCTGGTGGCCTGCATGGACGCCGACTGGCGGCCGCAGTGGCGGGTGGACCTGATCCCCTCCTACAAGGCGCACCGCGTCGCCGAGGAGCACGCGGTCGGCCCGGACGAGGAGGAGGTGCCCGACACGCTGTCGCCGCAGGTGCCGGTCATCGAGGCGGTGCTGGACGCGGTGGGCATCGCGCGCGTGGGTGTCGCCGGGTACGAGGCGGACGACGTGATCGGCACGTTCACCGCCAGGGCGAAGGGCCCGGTCGACATCGTCACAGGCGACCGCGACCTGTACCAACTGGTCGACGACGCACGCGGGGTGCGCGTGCTGTACCCGCTGAAGGGCGTGGGCACGCTGCAGCACACCGATGAGGCGGTGCTGCGTGAGAAGTATGGGGTCGACGGCAGCGGGTACGCGGATCTGGCCCTGCTGCGCGGCGACCCGAGCGACGGCCTGCCGGGCGTGCCGGGCATCGGCGAGAAGACAGCCGCCAAGCTGCTGGCCGAGTTCGGGGACCTGGCCGGGATCATGGCGGCGATCGAGGACCGGGGGTCGAAGTTGACGCCGACCCAGCGCAGGCGCCTGGACGAGGCGCGTCCCTATCTGGCGGTCGCACCGAAGGTTGTCAAGGTCGCGGACGACGTACCCCTGCCCGACGTTTCCACGGCGCTGCCGCGTACCCCGCGCGACCCGGCGGCACTGGAGGCGCTGGCGGCCCGCTGGGGACTGGGCGGATCCCTGGAGCGGCTGATGGCGACGCTCTCGGCGTGATCTCTCACCACAAGAGGTGTGAAGTGGGGGCGGGGTGCTAACTTAGGTTACCCTAACTATGTGAGACAGGGAGGTCCTCATGGCAGAGCGACCGGGCCGCCAGCCGCGCAGGCTCCACACCGCGCAGGTTGTGCGCACCGAGCGGCTGACCCCGCACATGCAGCGCGTGGTGCTCGGCGGCGAGGGCCTCGCCGACTTCACGGCGGGCACGTGCACCGACCACTACGTGAAGCTGCTGTTCCCGCCCGCGGGCGTCACCTACCCGGAACCCTTCGACCTGCAGCGCGTCAAGGACGAGCTGCCGCGCGAGCAGTGGCCGGTGACCCGGACCTACACGGTCCGCCAGTGGGACGCCGAGCACCGCGAGCTGACGCTGGACTTCGTCATCCACGGTGACGAGGGCCTGGCCGGTCCGTGGGCCGTACGCGTCCGGCCGGGCGAGACCGTGCGCTTCATGGGACCCGGCGGGGCGTACACGCCCGACCCGGACGCCGACTGGCACCTGCTCGTCGGCGACGAGAGCGCGCTGCCCGCGATCGCCTGCGCCCTGGAGGCGTTGCCGCGCGGGGCCAGGGCGTACGCCTTCGTGGAGGTCTCCGGCTCCGAGGAGGAGCAGAAGATCGACTCGGACGTGGACGTCACCTGGCTGCACCGCGGCGCGCGGCCCCTGGGTGAGGCGCTGGTCGAGGCCGTCCGGAACCTGGAGTTCCCCGAGGGCCGGGTGCACGCCTTCGTCCACGGCGAGGCGCACTTCGTCAAGCAGCTGCGCCATCTGCTCCGCGTGGAGCGCCGGGTCGCCCGCGAGGACCTCTCGATCTCCGGCTACTGGCGCAAGGGCCACAACGAGGACGGCTGGCAGGCCTCCAAGCGCGAGTGGAACGCCCGGATCGAGGCGGAGCAGGAGAGCGTCTCCGCGGCCTGAGCTCGGCCCTCCGGCGCGCGGGCCTCGGCTCACTCCCCCCGGATCCGCGCGTGCAGATGCATGTCGTGCCATCCGTCCGGCTGGAGGACCGCACTGCGCTTGGTGCCCTCCAGGGCGAAGCCGGTCCGGGAGGCGACGCGGCAGGACGCCTCGTTGCGCACGGCGTGCAGGAGTTCCAGGCGGTGGAAGCCGAGCTCGTCGAGCGCCCAGCGGGTGAGCGCGGTCGTGGCGCGGGCGGCGACGCCCCGGCCCCGTGCCTGCGGGGCGGTCCAGTACGCCACCTCCGCCGTTCCGTCGTCGAGCCGTAGCTCGCGCAGCGCGACCCTGCCCAGCAGCTCTCCGGACGCCGCGTCGGCCACGGCCCAGTGCGCCTCCCGCTCCCCCTCCCACGCCTGGTGCCAGGCCTGGATCCACTCACCGGCCTCCGCCACGGAGTCCGCGGCCCGGGCGTGCCACTGATGCATCACGGGGTCCTGGAAGACCTCGTACACCGCGGGCGCGTCCCCGGCCCGCCAGGGGCGCAGCACGAGCCCGCCGTCGGCGGGGAGAGTCGGTTGCGGTCGGTCCGCGAGAGTCCCGGCGGTCAGGACCGGGCTGATGAGGAACGGCATGCCCGCATCCTGACAAGGGCCGGCCGGGCGGTCCCCGTCATTTTTCCGCCCCGGAACACCGGGGCCTTTCGTCCCCACACACCTGGGACCCCCGTCCCCGCCACCTGGTCTTCCGCCCACGCACGCCGAATCTTCCGCCCCCGCACACTGGGGTTGTCCGCCCCCGCGGACCAGGCTTTTCCGCCCCCGCACTCCCGCCTCGTACGCTGGGCCGCGATGAGACGCAAGACCCGCATCCCGCCCTCTCCCCTGCCGCAGCGCCACGGGGTGGATCCGGTGCGCGTGCGGCTGCCCGCCGCGGGGGCGTGGGGCACGGTGCGCGCGCACCTGGTGGAGCGGCTCTCGGGGGCGGGTGCGGGAGTCGTCGACGGCATGTTCGACGCGGGCCTGATCGTCGGGGCGGACGGACGGCCCGTGGCGGCCGACGCGCCCTTCGTGCCGGGGATGTTCGTGTGGTTCCACCGGGACCTGCCCGACGAGGTGCCGGTGCCCTTCCCGGTGCAGGTCGTGCACCGGGACGAGCACATCGTCGTCGCCGACAAGCCGCACTTCCTCGCCACCACCCCGCGCGGCGGCCACGTCGCCGAGACCGCGCTGGCCCGGCTCCGCCGCGAGCTGGACCTCCCCGAGCTCACCGCGGCGCACCGGCTGGACCGCCTCACCGCGGGACTCGTGCTGTTCACGGTGCGCCCGGAGGAGCGTGGGGCGTACCAGTCGCTGTTCCGCGACCGCCGGATCCGCAAGGATTACGAGGCCGTCGCCCCGTACGACCCCGCTCTCGCCCTGCCCCGGACCGTCCGCAGCCGGATCGTGAAGGAGCGCGGGGTGCTCACCGCCCGGGAGGTTCCGGGCGAGCCCAACGCCGTGAGCCGTGTCGAGCTGGTCGAGCACCGCGAACACCCCGGCGGGCCCCGCGGACTCGCCCGGTACCGGCTCACGCCCGCCACCGGGCAGACGCACCAGCTGCGCGTGCACCTGAGCGCGCTGGGCGTGCCGATCCTCGGCGACCCGCTCTACCCGGAGGTGACCGCGCCCGTGCCGGCCGGCGACTTCCGCCGTCCGCTCCAACTGCTGGCGCGGTCCGTGGAGTTCACCGACCCGGTTACGGGCGCGGAGCACCGGTTCCGCAGCGGCCGGGTGCTCGCGGCCTGGGCGTCGTACGACCGGTGGGCCGCCGGCGGGTGCGACGGCCCGTCAGTCGGTCAGTAGCCGCGCCACCAGCTCAGGAACCGCTGCCAGACACCCTTGCGGCGAACCGGTTCCGCGACGGCGGGCTGCCCCGGCACCGGCATCGGCTGGGGCTGCACCGGGTCCGGCTGCGGCTGTGCGGCGACCGGCTGGGGCTGCGGCTGTGCGGCGACCGGCTGGGGCTGCGCCGCGGCCGGTGCGGCCTGCGGCTGCGCGATGCCGATCTGCCAGTCCGAGCGCTGGGCTGCGACCGGCTTGTGGCTGGGCACCTCCTGCACGTCCTGCGGCGGCTTGGGCGCGAACTGCACCGGCAGTTCCACCAGGTGCCGGGAGGCGATGGACGCCGTCCAGCGCAACTCCTCCTCGTCGCAGTCGAGTTCCACGTCCGGCAGCCGCATCAGCAGCGCGTCGACGCCCACGTCGGCGATGGAGCGGCCGATGTCCTGCCCGGGGCACTCGTGCGGTCCGCCGCCGAAGGCGAGGTGGGAGCGGTTGCCCTGCATGCTGGCTTTCAGGTCCGGCCGTACCCGCGGGTCGACGTTGGCCGGGAGCGGCGCGAAGAGCAGCCCGTCGCCCCGGCGGATGCGCTGCCCGCCCAGCTCGGTCTCCTGCTTGGCGAAGTAGGCGAACACCGTGCTGAACGGCGGTTCGTTCCACAGCGACTGCTCCACCGCCTCCGGCACCGTCATCTGGCCGCCGTTGAGCTGGGCCCGGAAGCGCGGGTCGATCAGCACCGTGAGCAGCACGTTGGACAGCAGGTTGGTGGTGGCCTCGTAGGCGGCGAAGAGCACCAGGCGCAGGTGCTCCCGCACCTCGTCGTCGCTCAGCCGGGCCGGGTGCGTGATCAGGTAGCTGGCGAGGTCCTCCTCCGGCTGCGCGCGGCGGATGGCGGTGAGCCGGCTCAGGGCCTCCATGACGTAGGAGTGGCTGGCGAGCGAGGTGTCGGTGCCCTTGAGCGCGTCGCGGGCGGCCTCGACGAGCCGGTCGTTGTACTCGTCGGGCATGCCGAGGATCTCGCACATCACCGCCATCGGCAGGTGCTCGGTGAACTGGCTGACGAGGTCCGCCTCGCCCGCCTCGCAGAACCGGTTGACGATCACCTGCGTACTGCGGTTGATGTAGCGGCGCAGGCTGCGGAAGTCGATCGTGGAGATGGCGCCCATGACCGCGCCGCGCAGCCGCTTGTGCTCGTCGCCCTCGGCGTGCGAGGCGATGGGCTGCCAGGCGATGTGCGGCATCAGCGGGTGGTCGGGCTTGACGAGGCCCTCCCTGAGCGGGGTCCAGATCCGGCTGTCCCGGCAGTACTGCGAGGGCGAGCGCACCATGTGCAGGTTCTCGGCGTGGCCGAGGACGATCCACATCGGCACGTCGTCGTGGAGCAGCACGGGCGCCACGGGACCGTGCTGCTCCCGCAGTTGCTCGTACAGCGCTCCGAGGTCCTCCGCCTCGTGCAGCCGGTGCAGTCCCCCGGGCCCGAGGCCGTGCGCGGGGCAGCCGGGGGGCGGGCCGGGCCGGAGGTCGTCGTCCGTGCTGGTCGGGGCGTGGGATTCAGGCGTCACAGTGATCGCTCCGAAGCTTTCCAGGTGTCATGGGGGGAAGGGCGGGGTGGACGGACACGGATCAGGTGAGCGAGCCCGTCATGGCGAGCGAGTGCAGGAAGCGCATGAGCGTCATCAGGACGTCGCGGCTGGAGGCGCGCCGCCTCGCGTCGCACTCGATGATCGGGATGTCCGGCGTGAGGTCGAGGGCCGTGCGCAGCTCCTCGATGGCGTAACGGGGGGCGTCCGGGAAAGAGTTGATGGCGACCACGAACGGCACGCCGCGCTCCTCCAGGCGCCCCATGACATCGAAGCTGACCTCCAGCCGCCGGGTGTCGACCAGTACCACCGCGCCGAGCGCGCCCTCGAACAGGCCGTTCCACAGGAACCAGAAGCGCTGCTGGCCGGGCGTGCCGAAGAGGTACAGCACCAGCTGTTCGGTGATGCTGATCCGGCCGAAGTCCATGGCCACGGTGGTGGCCGTCTTGGACGCGGAGCCGAAGTTGTCGTCGACACCGATGCCGGCCTGCGTCATGGTCTCCTCGGTGGTCAGCGGTGTGATCTCGCTGACCGAGCCGACCATGGTCGTCTTGCCGACGCCGAAGCCACCCACGATCACGATCTTGGCCGCGGCCTGTGCCGTGTGGGGCAGCTGGTCCTCGGCCCGGGGGCCCGGGATGGTGTCAGAGCCGTTGAAGTCCATTCATCACCGCTTCGAGGAGGGAACGGTCGGAGCGCGCCTTGCGGACGATCGGGGCGCGCGCCTGCACCAGTTCCGCCGTCAGCAACTCGGTGAGCAGCACGCCCATCGCGCTGAACGGCAGGTGGAGGTAGGCCGACAGCTCGGCCACGGACAGGGGGGCGGCGCAGAGTCGGAGCAGCGCCGCCTGCTCGGGAGAGGCGGACGGCGGCGGGTCCGTGGCGCGCGCCACGATTAACGTCACCAGGTCGAGCTCGGCCCGTTCACCGTCCGGGCCGGCCACCACGTACATCCGCTCCGGGTTGCCGGGTTTGCCGTCGCCCTCCTGGGGCGTGGCCGGTTCCGGGACGAGGTCGCGCCTCTGGCGTTGGGGAGGCGTCATACGATCTGCCCGTTCCGCCGGGGCGGACTGGTGAGGTGGCCGCCGATCCGGACGACCAGGTCGCGCATCATCGCGCTCATCCGGCCGGGTTCGCACCGCACGTCGGAGAGCACCGCGAGGAAGGCATTGGCGCCCGCGCCCATGAGGTAGAAGTAGCCGCGGTCGATCTCGATCATGACGAGCTTCATCTCGCCGTCGCCCACGGTGAGTTCCTGGCAGATGCTGCCCGCGAGGGACTGCAGGCCGGCGCAGGCCGCGGCGACCCGGTCGGCCGCGTCCGGCTCGCCGCCGTAGCGTGCGATGCGCAGACCGTCGGCCGAGAGCACCACGATCATCTCGATGCCCGGTACGCCGTCGGCGAGCTGCTTGAGCATCCAGTCGAAGTTGCCTCGCTGCTGGATCACTTGAGGTCCCCCTCGTCGTCGGCCTCGGTGGGGGCCGGGTCGTTGATCAGGTGCAGGTACTTGGTCGGGTTCCGGATGAAGTCGGTCGGGTGGGTGCCGGGTTCGATGCCCTGCTTGAGCCCCTCCCAGAAGGCTTCGAGACCTTTGCCGGGGGCGTCGGGGGACGACATGTCGTGCCATGACTTGGGCTCGGGCTCCGGTGTCGCCCAGGGGTTGAACTCGCCCCGTTCGGCGGCCTCCCGGTCGGCCTTCTCGTTGGCCGCCTGCTGGGCGAGCCGCTCGGCGAGGGGCATCTTCACCTTGCTGCGGCGCTGCGGCAGGCCGTTCGCGGTCCACTCGGTGACCTCGGGGACGTCGTCGTCCTCCATGGAGACCGTGGCGGGAATCTTCGGGCTGGTGGGGCGGCGCCTCTTCGGCGCGCGCTTCGGGCCCTCGGGGATACCGACCGTCATGGGGATGCCGGTGGCGCCGATGCCGTGGGCGAGTCCGACACCGGGCTCGTGGGTGATCATCTCGCTCGGCACGATGAGGATGGCCCGGACGCCGCCGTACGCGGAGGCGCGCAGCGAGACCTGCATGTTGTACGCCGTGCAGAGGCGGCCCACGACGGCCAGTCCCAGCCGCGGGTGCTCACCGATGTCCTGGAGGTCGACGCCGGCCTTGGCGGCCTCCAGCATGCCCTCGATCCGGGCGCGGGCCTCCTCGTTGAGGTTGACGCCGCCGTCCTCGATCTCGATGCAGACGCCGGTCTGCACCTCGGTGGCGGTGACGTGCACCTTGGTCTGCGGCGGCGAGTAGCGCGTGGCGTTGTCGAGGAGCTCGGCGGCGGCGTGGATGACCGGCTCGACGTAGATGCCCTTGACGCTGACCTTGGCGATGGAGGACAGCTGGATGCGCCGGTACTCCAGGATGCGGGACATGGCGCCGCGCAGGGTGCTGTACAGGGACACCGGCTCGGGCCACTGCCGCCCGGGGCGGCCGCCGCCGAGGACGGAGACGGAGTCGGCCAGGCGGCCGATCAGGGCGTTGCCGTGGTCGATGCGCAGCAGGTCGTCGAAGACCTCGGGGTTGCGGCCGTGGTCCTCCTCCATCTCCCGGAGTTCCTCGGCCTGCTGGTGGATGATCGCCTGGACGCGCCGGGCGACACTGACGAAGGAGCGCGCGGCCGCGTCGCGCATGGTCACTTCGCGGTCGACGATCTTGAGCACGGTCAGCAGCGTCTCGGCCTGCGGGGCGGGCAGGTCGCGGAAGGCGGGGTTGGCGAGGCCGAGCTTGCGCATCACCTCCCTGGGGGATTCTCCGGTGCGCAGCAGGTCGAGCGCGGCGGGGACGAGCTCCCGGGAGAAGCGGACCAGATCGTTCTCGTGGGCGCCGATCCGCTGTTCCAGATGCGCGCTGTGCCGGGCGTGCTCCGCACGCTGGTTGCGCAGCGCACGGCCGCGGCGCACCGCCTCGGCCGCCGTCGCGAGCACCAGCGCGGTGGCGACGCCGCCACACCAGCCGACGGCGCCCCGGGCCGGCTCCGCCACCAGGGCGACGGCGGCTCCGGTCGCCGCGGCCATGACTATGGCCGGCAGCAACAGCACGCGCGCGTAGGGGAGTTCACGGCGACTTGGAGGGGATTGAACACTCACCATGTGGGCCTTCTGACAGGAGTCGACTGAGGTTCGGGGGGACTTGCAGGGGGGTATGTCATGAAGCTGTCGGGATCTTCCACACATTGGGGAACAAGCGCACGAATTCATCTCAAGCCGGTGCGCTGCGGGCGAGCTTAGTCCGACCGGATCATCGCCGTGTCATATTCAGCAACTGCCGGAAACCGGACGCGAAGGGATAGTACGCTCGGTCGTTTACACGCTGCGACATCGTTCGAATGCGCTGCGTGACGACGTACAGGCATACGAAAGCCCACTCACCGTGACGGGTGAATGGGCCTCGGTACGACGTCCTTCTTGGGGGCGCGGGGAACTGCGCGAGCAACGACCTACGGCCGGCACCCGCGCAGCAAACGGTCACCCCACCGACGAGTAGGCGACAACCCCCCGCAGCAGCAGATCAACGCCCTTACGCGCGTTCTTCACGACACTGGACCCCTGCGGAGCAGCCGCCGCGATCTGCCCGAGCACGTCGATGACCTGCTTGCACCACCGCACGAAGTCCCCCGCCGGCATCTCCGCCTCGCGCAGCACCTCGTCGAGCCCCTTCCCTGAGGCCCACTCGTACGCGGCCCAGGCGAAGCCGAGATCGGGCTCGCGCTGCCCGACCCCCTCGGTCTGGGTGATCCGGAAGTCCTCCTCCAGCGCGTCCAGCCGCCCCCAGATCCGCACCATCTCGCCCAGCGCGGCCTTGGCCTTCCCGGACGGCACCTTCGGCGCCATCGCGTCGTCCGCGGCCCGCGCCTCGAACACCAGCGCCGAGACGCACGCGGCCAGTTCGGCCGGGCCCAGGTCCTCCCAGACACCCGCGCGCAGACACTCGCTGGCGAGCAGGTCCAGCTCGCCGTACAGCCGCGCGAGCCGCTTGCCGTGCTCGGTGACCTCGTCGCCGCGCAGGTAGTCCAGCTCGGTCAGCAGCGCCACGATGCGGTCGAACGTCCGGGCGATCGTGTTCGTGCGGCCCTCGATCCGCCGCTCCAGCTGCGAGGTGTCGCGCAGCAGCCGGTGGTACCGCTCGGCCCAACGGGCGTGGTCCTCACGGTCGTTGCAGCCGTGGCAGGGATGAGCGCGGAGCGCTGTCCGCAGCCGGGCGATCTCACGGTCGTCGGCCGCCTGGGAGCGCCGCTTGCGGTGCTTCTCGGCCGGGATGTGCCCGGCCTTGGTGCGCAGCGCCGACGCGAGGTCCCGACGGGACTGCGGGGAGCGGGGGTTGAAGGACTTCGGGATCCGCATCCGCTCCAGCGGTTCGACGGGGACCGGGAAGTCCATCGACGCCAGCCGCTTCACCTGCCGCTCGGCGGTCAGCACCAGCGGGCGCGGCCCGTCGTGGTGCTCGAAGCCGCGGTGGCCGTTCGAACGGCCCGCGGGCAGGCCCGGGTCGAGCACCAGCGCCAGGCCGGCGTACTTGCCGGTGGGCACGTGGATGACGTCACCGGGCTTCAGCTTCTCCAGCGCGACGGCGGCCTCGGCGCGCCGCTGTGCCGCGCCCTGCCGGGCGATCTCGTTCTCCCGGTCCTTCAGTTCGCGGCGCAGCCTTGCGTACTCCTCGAAGTCGCCGAGGTGGCAGGTCATGGAGGCCTTGTAGCCCTCCAGACCTTCCTCGTTGCGCTGCACCTGCCGGGAGATGCCGACGACCGACTTGTCCGCCTGGAACTGCGCGAAGGACGTCTCCAGCAGCTCACGCGAGCGGTGCCGCCCGAACTGCTCGACCAGGTTGACCGCCATGTTGTACGACGGCTTGAAGCTGGACCGCAGCGGGTAGGTGCGCGTGCCGGCCAGGCCCGCGAGGTGCTCGGGGCTGGAGCCGCGCTGCCACAGCACCACGGCGTGGCCCTCGACGTCGATGCCGCGTCGCCCCGCGCGTCCCGTCAACTGCGTGTACTCGCCCGGCGTGATGTCCGCGTGCTGCTCGCCGTTCCACTTGACGAGCTTCTCCAGCACCACCGAGCGGGCGGGCATGTTGATGCCGAGGGCGAGGGTCTCGGTCGCGAACACGGCCTTGACCAGGCCGCGCACGAAGAGTTCCTCGACGACCTCCTTGAAGGTCGGCAGCATGCCCGCGTGGTGGGCGGCGATGCCGCGCTCCAGGCCCTCGAGCCACTCGTAGTAGCCGAGGACGTGCAGGTCCTCGGTCGGGATGGAGGCGGTGCGCTCCTCGACCAGGGTGCGGACTCGTTCCCGCGCCTCCTCGTCGTTGAGGCGCAGTCCCGCGTGCAGGCACTGCTGGACGGCGGCCTCGCAGGCGGCGCGGCTGAAGATGAAGGTGATGGCGGGCAGCAGCCCCTCGGCGTCGAGCCGCTCGATGACCTCGGGCCGGCTCGGCGTCCAGATCCGGGACCGCTGCCGGCGCTCGCGCTCACGGTCGGCCTCGCGCATGGACCGGCCGCGCCGCCGGTCCTGGTACGACGGCCGGCTCGCCTCCATGCGCGCCATGCGCGTGAGGTCGGGGTTGACGGCCTTCTTGTGGCCCTCGCCCTCCTCGAACAGGTCGTACATCCGCCGCCCGGCCAGCACGTGCTGGAACAGCGGCACGGGCCGGTGCTCGGAGACGATCACCTCGGTGTCGCCGCGGACCGTGTCGAGCCAGTCGCCGAACTCCTCGGCGTTCGACACGGTCGCCGAGAGCGAGACGAGCGTGACCGACTCGGGAAGGTGAATGATCACTTCTTCCCACACGGCACCCCGGAACCGGTCGGAGAGGTAGTGCACCTCGTCCATGACCACGTATCCGAGACCCAGGAGGGTCTGGGAACCGGCGTACAGCATGTTCCGCAGCACCTCGGTGGTCATCACGACCACCGGCGCCTCGGAGTTGACGCTGTTGTCGCCGGTGAGCAGGCCCACCTTGTCCGCGCCGTAGCGGCGGCACAGGTCGGCGTACTTCTGGTTCGACAGCGCCTTGATGGGTGTCGTGTAGAAGCACTTCTTGCCCTGCTGGAGGGCGAGGTGGACGGCGAACTCGCCGACGATCGTCTTGCCGGAGCCGGTGGGCGCCGCGACGAGCACGCCCTTCCCCGCTTCGAGCGCCTGGCAGGCCTCGATCTGGAAGGGGTCGAGACCGAAGTCGTACATCTCGCGGAAGCCCGCGAGCGCGGTGGCCTGCTCGGCTGCCCGCAGGCGGGCTGCCGCGTACCGCTCGGCCGGTGAGAGGTCCTCTGTCATCGTGCTTTCGAGCGTACCGGGCCGCACTGACAACAGGACGATCATTATCCGGATCCGTTCCTGTGAAACCAGGGATCGGCGCAGCTCAGGGGCAGCGGACCTCAGGGACCGACGACCCGCACGCCCCCGCGCACGCAGCGCGCACTGAGCGGCAGCGGACCGAGCGGCTCCCCGTCGGCGTAGCCGGTGACGCCCTCGGCGGCGATCTCGACGCGGGTCGCCCGCAGCACGGTCACCTTGGGGTGGTCGACGTGCGTCCCCCGGTACACCCTCGGGAACACCCGCAGCAGTGTGGTGCGGCTGCAGTCCCCGACCACCGTGACGTCGAACAGTCCGTCGGTCAGGTCGGCGCCGGGGCAGATCCGCATGCCGCCGCCGTAGGAGGAGCCGTTGCCGACGGCCACGAGGGTCGCCTCGACCTCCAGGACCTCGTCGTCGTCGAGCCGGATCCGGTACGGGACGGGACGGAACCCGGCGAGTTCGCCGATCATCGCCAGGTCGTACTTGAGGCGGCCGGTGGGCCATCGCATGCGGTTGCCGCGGTCGTTGACGCGGGAGTCGAAGCCGGAGGCGAGGACCGTGCCGAACCAGCGGTCGCCGACCTGCCCGAGGTCGATGTCGCGGATCCGGCCGCACTTGAGGGCGTCGGCGATCATGCGGCCCGCGGCGGCCGGCTGCCGCACGGGCAGGCCGAGGGCGCGGGCGAAGTCGTTGCCGGTTCCGACGGCGACCAGGCCGAGCGGGGTGCGGGTGCCCGCGACCGCCCGCAGCGCGAGGGCCGCCATCCCGTCGCCCCCGACGGCGATCAGCGCGCCCGTGCCGGCCTCGACGGCGGCACGCGCGCGGACCAGGGCGTCCGTGGCGTCCTCCCCGAGGACCGTCCGCACCGAGAAGCCGGCCGCCCGCAACGCGGAAGCGGCCGGCTGCGCCGCGCGGGCGCCCCGGCCGCGGCCCGCGGTGGGGTTGACGAAGAGGGTGATCTCGCTGGTCACGGGACCGACCCTATGAGCTGTCCGTCGATCTTCAGGTCACGTCGTCATAACCGTTGACCCGGTCCGAGCGGTCCGAGCTCGCCTGCTCGGGCAGGGCGGCCCGGCTGGTGGTCACGGGCTCGATCTCGCCGATGTCGTCGGGGGTGAGATCCAGCTCGGAGGCCTCGTCGTCGGCGGGGCCGAGGGCCTCGCGTCGGGCCTTGCGGCGATCGTTGACCAGGGAGAAGGCGACGGCTGCGAAGTACAGGATCCAGATCGGCGCCGCCAGCGCCAGCATGGTCAGCGGGTCGGTGCTGGGGGTGGCGATGGCCGCGAAGACCGTGATGCCCATGATCATGCCGCGCCACCAGCCGAGCATGCGCTGGCCGGTCAGTACCCCGGTGAGGTTGAGCATGACCAGCAGCAGCGGCAGCTCGAAGGAGAGGCCGAAGACGAGCACCATCCGCATGACCAGGTCGAGCAGGTCGTCCAGCGGAAGGAGGTTGGACGTGCCGCCCGGGGTGAACTCCAGGAGCACCTTGGCCGTGGTGGGGAGCACCGTGTACGCGAAGTACGCGCCGACGATGAACAGCGGCGCGCCCGTGCCGACGAAGGCGTAGGCGTACTTCTTCTCGTGCCGGTGCAGGCCCGGGGCGACGAAGGCCCACAGCTGGTAGAGCCAGATCGGCGAGGCCAGCACGACACCGGCCATCAGCGACACCTTCAGCGCCAGCGTGAAGGGGGTGAGCAGGCCGTTGATGGTGATCTGCGCACAGGGCTTCGTACCCGGCTGCGACTGGGCCAGCTCCGCGAAGGTCTTGTCACAGCCGACCGAGTCGAGGATCGGCTTGGTGATCAAGTTGATGATGTCGTTGTAGAAGAAGGCGGCGAAGACCGTGACGACGACGATCGCCAGCATCGCCTTGGCGAGCCGGTTGCGGAGCTCGCGAAGGTGCTCCGCGAGGGGCATGCGCCCCTCGGGATCCCTCTCCTGCTTGCGGGCAGACTTCAGCAACCCACGTTCCCATCTCGTGCGGCGGGCCGGAGGTCACCGGCCCTGCGTCAGCGCTTGGTCGTGTCCGTGGGCTCGCTGACCGGGCGCGAGCTGGTCACGTCACCGGGCGCTGCCTGGATGGTGCGCTGCGAGGACTCGTCGGTGTTGGGCGGGCCCGCCGGGGTCGTGGAGGACTTGCTCTCGTCCTTCATCGCCTTCGCCTCGCTCTTGAGGATGCGGGCGGACTTGCCGAGCGACCGAGCCATGTCCGGAAGCTTCTTCGCGCCGAACAGCAGGATGATGACGACGAGGATGAGAATGATCTCGGGGGCTCCGAGCCTTCCGAACATAAGTCTTTACCTTCTCACCGAGGCGGCTGTGGTGGGGTGCTGTCCGACCGGTCGGACACATGTCCGAACGATCGTGTTGGCAGCGATCGTAACGCTCGGGGGTAAACGTGAGGCAATCCCTCTGCATCCCCTGTGCGTACTCCCGTCCGCGACCAGTGCCTCGTTAACCGGGCCGCGACCAGCAGCGTACCTGTACGAACCGCCGAGGTGACAGGGCGAAGTGTCCCAAAAGCAACTCATGGCCGACGCCCGGCCGGCTCACAGAGCGTCCACGGATCGGGCCGCGGTCTCCGCCGCCCGCTCCAGGTCCTCGGCGGCCCGGTTGATACGGCGGGCCGAGTCCGTGACCTGCCTGCCCAGCCGCTGTGCCTCCACGAAGACCCGCACGGCGAGCACCCCGAGCACGACGAGACCCACGAAACCCACAGCAACCGCGAACATCGGCCAGAACATGACGCCGAGCCTAGACCTTCCTGAACGGGCGAACGCCCCGACCCTCTAGACGGTGGAGTGCAGCCGCAGGGTCCGCACACCGCCGCCGGTGAGCAGCTCCACGATCCGCTCCCCCGCCGGCTTGCGGACCGACGCACCGCACTGCGGGCAGGTGAAGGAGTAGAAGGTGGTGCGGTTCGTGGCGCCGATGGCCAGGCGCAGGGCGCCCGCGGCGAGCTCGAAGGACCCGCGGCAGTCGGGGCAGCCCGCCCTGAACACGACCGGGGTCACGCTTCTCATTCCGGCGAACGCGGACTCCACCGTCATGTCCCCGACACCACCGGACGTCGCCGACTCGTTCAAGCCCTCGCTCCTCTTTCTGGGGTCGTTCGCCTCCGGGGCGCCACGCCCGGTGCCGCGGTCCGGCGGCCCTGCCCGGCCATGGACCCCGAGGGGCGCCCGCGGCTCACTCGGGTCCGTCGCCCGGCCCGTCCGGAACCGCGTGCGCCGCGTGCTGCTCGCGCGCGTCGGCCTCCACGACGCGCGTCGTCCGCGCCGCCTCGATCCCGTCGTACGCCGTCAGCGCCTCGCGGGCCGCCTGGCGGGCGCTGTCGGCGAGCTCCGGCGGCGAGACGATCCGGCCGTCCCGCCCGAGCCGCAGGGCCAGGCGCCGCAGCGACGCCGGGTCGGGGGTCCGCAGAGTGATACGCAGTCCGCCGTCCGGCAGCTCATCCGCACTGTCGTGCGGGTAGTACTCCGCGACCCAGCGGCCGCCGGGCCCGACCTCGACCACGACCTCCGGGTCCTCGGCCGCGGGCTGCACCAGCGCTTCCGACAGGTCCCGCAGCTCGATCTCGGGCGGCGCCGACGGCTCGTCCAAAATCTTGATCTCGGCGACCCGGTCGAGCCGGAAGGTGCGGCGCGCCTCGGAGCGGCGGCACCAGGCCTCGACATAGGTGTGCCCGACGCTCACCAGGCGGATGGGGTCGATCTCCCGCTCGGTGAGCTCGTCGCGCGCGGGCGAGTAGTAGCGGATCCACAGCCTGCGGCGCTCGGCGATCGCCCGGTCGACGTCCGCGAAGACGCCGCCCTCGGACTCGAAGGTCACCGACAGACGCGAGCTGGCGCCCGCCGCCTCGCCGGCCGCCGTCTCCACCTTGGCCGTCGCGCGCAGCAGCGCCTGCCGGTCGCTCTCGCGCAGTCCGGGCAGCGTGGACACCGCCCGGGCGGCGACGAGCAGGGCGGTGGCCTCGTCCGCGGCGAGTCTGAGCGGTTCGGCCGCTTCCGCCGCCAGGGCGGCCGGGTTGTGCCACCAGATGCGCTCGCCGTCGGTGTCGATGTCGAGCAGGTCGCCGCCGCGGAAGCTGGTGCCGCACATGGGCAGCACGTCGAGGTCGGAGACCAGCTCGTCCTCGCTGATGCCGAAGGCGCGCGCGACGTCCTCGACCCGGGCTCCGGGGCGCTCCTTCAGATACGTCACCAGCGAGAGCATCCGCCGGGTCTGGTCGATGGCGTTCACGGGCCTGACCGGTTTGCCTGCCACTGTCTTTCCGCTCCCCCTCAGCCCTTGGCCACGGCCCGCAGCCGGTCCACCACGTCGGCCCGCAGCTCCGCGGGCTCCAGGACGACCACGTCCGGCCCGAACTCCACCAGCCAGGCGTCCAGCCCGTGGCCGTACGGAATCTCCAACTCGTCCCAGCCGTCGCCGAGTTCCCGGACGGAGGTGGCCTTCGCCCGAAGGGGGTACCCCGCGCCGGCACGCAGCCGGATCCGCGCCGAGCGGTCGGCGACCTCGCCGGCCCAGCTCGCCACGGTCTCCCGGACGGTGACGACGTCCGGTACGGGAGCGGTGTACCGGCCGCCGCGCGAGCGGACCTTGCCGGTGATCCGCGACAGCCGGAAGACCCGCTCGGCGCCCCGGTCGCGGTCCCAGCCCGCCAGGTACCAGTGGCCCCGCCAGCACTCCAGCGCCCACGGCTCCACGTGCCGCTGCTCGGGGTGGGCCGCGGTGGCCTTGCGGTAGTCGAAGGCGACGGGCCGGCGGTCCCGGCAGGCCAGCATCAGCGGCTCGAACGCGGCCTCGTGCACGGGAATGCGCGGCTCCAGCGCGCCGTGCGACCCGTACGGGTCGACGTCCTCGGGGAGTCCGGCCGCACGCAGCTTCTGCAGGGCGCCGCTGGCCGCTCCGGCGAGCCGGGCCTGCTGCCAGACCTTGGCGGCGAGCCCGAGGGCGGCGGCCTCCTCGGCGTCCAGGGTGATGGGCGGGAGGCGGTTGCTGTCACGGCGGGCCAGGTAGCCGACCTCGCCGTCGAGGTTCTCGACGGTCTCGATGACCAGCCCGAGTTCGCGCAGGTCGTCCTTGTCGCGCTCGAACATACGGTTGAAGGAATCATCGGAGCCGGTCGCGCCGTTGCCCGGCCCGAAGGCCTCGACGTAGGCCTCGATGGAGTCGCGCAGCTCACGCTTGCTGAGCGGCCGGCGTGTCCCGAGCAGACACAGCGCCAGGTTCATCAGCCGCTCGGCCTTGGCAATGGCCATCGACGCGCTTCGCCTCCCTATGGTGCTTACGAGCGATGACCGTACCGCCACACGGTGGCACGGCAAAAGCCGAGGGCCCATGCCCGAACAGGCATGGGCCCCACATGATCGAGTCTGTCGGAGCTTGCTCAGACCCCGAGCAGGTCGACCACGAAGATCAGCGTCTCGCCGGCCTTGATCAGAGGCGACGGGCTCTGGTTGCCGTAGGCGAGGTGGGCGGGGATGGTCAGCTGGCGGCGGCCGCCGACCCTCATGCCCTGCACGCCCTGGTCCCAGCCCTTGATGACACGGCCGCCGCCCAGCGGGAAGCGGAACGGGGTGCCGCGGTTCCAGCTGGCGTCGAACTCCTCGCCCGTGCTGAAGGAGACACCCACGTAGTGCACGGTGACGGTCTGGCCGGCCTGCGCGACCGGGCCGTCGCCCTCCCAGATGTCCTTGATCTCGAGGTCCGCCGGGGGCTCGCCGCCCGGGAAGTCGATCTCGGGCTTGTCGATGCTCACTTCATCTCTCCTTGTTACGTGACCTGCGTCGGGGACAGTCTCACAGACCGGCCGGGTCAGACCGTGCCGAGGATGTCCACCGTGAAGACCAGTGTGTTCTTGGCCAGCTCGCTCTGGGGGCTCGCGCCGTAGCCCAGCGAGGGCGGGATCACCAGCAGCACCCGGTCGCCCACGTGCTTGCCGACGAGGCCCTTGTCCCAGCCTGCCACCACGGAGCCGTTGCCGATCTGGAAGGCGGTGGCGCCGCCGTGGTCCCAGGAGGAGTCGAACTTCTTGCCGTCCTCCCACTTGACCCCGGTGTACTGGGCGATGAGGCCTTGGCCGGCCTCGACCTTCTTGCCGTCGCCCTTGATCAGCACCTGCTCCTTGAGGTCCTTGGGAGCCTTCTCGCCCTTGGGGACGGTGATGACCGCGGCCTTCTGCGACGGGGACTTCACCTCGGGCATGCCCGGCTCGGACGGCGCCTGCTCACCCTTGGCCTCGGCCTTGACGTCGACACTCGCGGCGCCGACCGGGTCGACCACCCAGATCAGCACGTCCTTGGCGGAGATCCCGGAGGAGGTGTTCAGGCTCTGGCCGATCAGATCGCCCGCGGTGCCCTGCACCAGGATGCGGCTGCCGGGCTTCTTGCCCTTCACCGCGTCGAGGACCTTCTCCGGAAGCTGCTGGCTCGGCTTGCCGATCTGCTCGATGGACTGCCGACGGGGCGCCTTGTCACCCGTCGCCCCCGCGGCCCAGGTGCCGCCGAGTTCCTGGTCACCGCCCCACTTCTCGACGGTCCAGTCCAGCCGGACGAAGTCGGAGCCCTTGATCGGGGTTCCGCTGCCCGCCGAGACCGTCTTGACCACGGTCTTGTCGGACGGCTTGCCGTCCTTGGGCACGGAGATCTCGGGCTTCGCCCCGACCTTCCCCTTGATCTCGGCGACGCCTCCGGCCGCTTCACCGTTGTTCCCGTCGTCCGATCCGCACGCGGCGGTGAACAACAGGGCGGGAACGGCCAGCAGCGCGGCCACGAGTCGTTTCGTGTTGTAGTTCATCAGTCCAACTGGGATCGGGAGTGGGGGGCAATGGGCGCCACTCTACGGCGTACACGCTCCGCACTCGCCTCACCCCGCGACACGACGTCGTCCGGGCCGCTCCCCGCGGCCGGAGCCGGGCCGGAAAAGGCCGATGCCCGAAGGTGTGAAAACCTCCGGACATCGGCATTCGGAAGGGCCGGACCAGGCTCACATTCCGGCGATCAGCTTCTCCACCCGGTCGTCCACGGAACGGAACGGGTCCTTGCACAGCACGGTCCGCTGGGCCTGGTCGTTGAGCTTGAGGTGGACCCAGTCGACCGTGAAGTCACGGCGCTGTTCCTGGGCCCGCCGGATGAAGTCGCCGCGCAGCCGGGCCCGAGTGGTCTGCGGCGGAACGGACTTGCCCTCGAAGATCTTCAAGTCGTTGCAGATACGGGCCGCCTGGCCCTTCTTCTCGAGCAGGTAGTACAGGCCACGACGACGGTGGATGTCGTGGTAGGCGAGGTCTATCTGCGCGACCCGCGGGTGCGACATGGTCATGTTGTGCTTGGCGCGGTACCGCTCGATGAGCTTGTACTTCATGACCCAGTCGATCTCGGTGCCGATACGGTCGAGGTCCTCGGCCTCGATCGCGTCCAGGGTGCGGCCCCACAGCTCCAGGACCTGCTCGACGGTGCCGGTGCGGATGCCCCGGCGCTCGCAGAAGTCCAGGGCCTTCTCGTAGTACTCGCGCTGTACCTCCAGGGCAGAGGCCTCGCGTCCGCTGGCCAGGCGCACCTTGCGGCGACCCGTGATGTCGTGGCTGACCTCGCGGATCGCCCGGATCGGGTTCTCCAGGGTGAGGTCCCGCATCACGGTGCCCGCCTCGATCATGCGCAGCACCAAGTCGGTGGCCCCGACCTTGAGCAGCATGGTCGTCTCGGACATGTTGGAGTCGCCCACGATGACGTGCAGGCGGCGGTAGCGCTCGGCGTCCGCGTGCGGCTCGTCACGCGTGTTGATGATGGGCCGGGAGCGGGTCGTCGCCGAGGAGACGCCCTCCCAGATGTGTTCGGCTCGCTGGCTGACGCAGTACACGGCGCCGCGCGGCGTCTGCAGCACCTTGCCGGCACCGCAGAGCAGTTGCCGGGTGACCAGGAACGGAATCAGAATGTCCGCGAGTCGGGAGAACTCCCCGTGCCGGGCGACCAGATAGTTCTCGTGGCAGCCGTAGGAGTTGCCCGCCGAGTCGGTGTTGTTCTTGAAGAGGTAGACGTCGCCCGCGATTCCCTCCTCGTGCAGGCGTCGTTCGGCGTCCACCAGGAGTCCTTCGAGAATGCGCTCGCCTGCTTTGTCGTGGGTGACCAGTTCGGTCACGTTGTCGCATTCCGGTGTCGCGTATTCCGGATGCGATCCCACGTCGAGATAGAGGCGGGCGCCGTTTCGCAGAAAGACATTGCTGCTGCGGCCCCATGACACGACACGGCGGAAGAGGTACCGCGCCACCTCGTCAGGAGACAGGCGGCGCTGTCCCCTGAACGTGCACGTGACGCCGTACTCGTTCTCCAGCCCGAAAATGCGGCGGTCCATGAGGGAACATTACGCCCGATCCCCTGAACTGAAACGGGGTTCGGGGGCACGGTTTGGATCATTTTCCGAACCGGACACAACAACCGCTCCCTGGCCGGGAGCTGCGACTACCCGTCCTGTGGCGGTCAAAACCAGCAGAGACACGCCACCGGCGACACCCGGCACGGCGAAGCCCCACAGGGCCCCGCCCGCCTCGACGACGGGCCCCGCGACGCCCGCTCCGACCGAGTGGCCCACGGTGAACGTCGTCACCAGCCAGGAGAACGCCTCGGTGACCGTGCCCCGCGGCGCATGACGGTCGACCAGGACGAACGCGCAGGCGATGGCGGGCGCGAGGAAGACCCCGGCGAGCGCGGTGAGCGCCACCATGGGCACCGCGTCCGGCATGAGCATCAGCGGGAGGTAACACACCACCAGAAGGCCCACCAGCACCTGGAGTCGCCGCGCGGGCTCACCGGCCCACTGCCGGGCCCCGTAGAGGGTGCCGCCGACCAGCGCACCGAATCCCAGGGCCGCCATCAGCCAGCCGTACACGGCGTCGCCCCCGTGGGCGTCCGCGTAGGGCACCGAGGCGACCGTGATGGATCCGAGCGCCATCCCGATGAACAGGAACGCCGCCAGCAGCGCGAGCAGTCCCGCCGAGCGCAGCGCGCCGAGCCAGTGCGCCTCCCGCGGCGCCGACCGCCAGGCACGCGAGGGCGGCGAGACGACGACGGACAGCGCCCCCAGCACCCCGATCACGTTCAGCACGAGCAGCGCGGCCTGGGCCGACCACAGGGACGTGCACAGCGTCACGAGCAGCGGCCCGACGGTGAACATCACCTCCTGGGCCACGGCATCCATGGCGTACGCCGTGTGCACCTGGTCCTCCCGGCGCAGCACGGAGGGCCACAGCGCCCGCAGCCCGCCCTCCAGCGGCGGCGTGAAGAGCCCGGCTCCGGCGACGGCCGCGTAGGCGAGCGGCAGCGACCCGATGCCCCAGAAAGCGAAGAGGGCCATCGCGAGCGCGGAGAGGACGGCCGCCGGCAGCTGCACACGCGGCTGCCCGCGCAGGTCCACGATCCTGCCCAGCACGGGCTGCCCGACGGCGTTGGCGACGCCGTAGACGGCCGCCAGCGCCCCCGCCAGGCTGTACGTGCCGCCCTCCGCCCGGACGAACAGCACGATCGCGATAGCGGCCGTGGCGTTGGGCATCCGGCCGACCAGCGTGCCGACGAGCAGTCGGGCGGCGTGCCGCGCCCGAAGGATCTCCAGGTATCCCGTGGCCATGTCCCCGCCGTCCCCGCCTAAGGTTGTACGTATAACTTCGGTTTCCATACGTACCATGTCCGCTGTTCACGAGTCCAGACGAAGGAGCAGGCCGACGGTGGCACGAGGCAGCACCCGCCCCACGAGCCGGGACGTCGCCCAGGCCGCCGGCGTCTCCCAGGCAGCCGTGTCCCTGGTCCTCGGCGACAAATGGCGCGGCCGGGTCTCCGAGGCGACCGCCGAGCGCGTCCGCGAGGCCGCCCGCGACCTGGGCTACCGCCCGAACCTGGCCGCCCGCAACCTGCGCCTGGGCCGTACCCGCACGGTCCTCCTGGTCGTCCCCGCCCTCACCACGGAGTTCTTCGCCGGCGTCTACACCGGCGCCGCCCGCGTCGCGGCCGAGCACGGCTTCGGCGTGGTCCTGTACCCCTCCCCCGAGGGCATCGGTCCCGCCCGCGACCCCTTCGCCTCGGCGCAGGCCGCACTGGACGGCGTCATCGCCTCGTCCATGGCCGCCGACGCGCTGACCGCGATCCGCGGCGAGGCGCTCCCCCTGGTGATGCTGGACAGCGACCCGGCCGGGAGCCTGGGCGCGGCGACGGTGAACCTGGACATCGCCGACGGCGTCCGCCAGGTCGCGGAGCACCTGCTGTCCCTGGGCCACCGCCGCTTCATCCACCTGGCGGCGGACGTCCCCTCCTGGACCTTCGAGGTACGCGCCCGGGAGCTGGCGGCGAGGCTGGCGGAGGTACCGGGCACGTCGGTCCGCACGGCCCGGGCCCCGATCTCCATCGAGGGGGCCGTGGCTTCCGCCGAGGCGGCGCTCTCGGCTCCCGGCGCTCGCCCCACCGCCGTGATCTGCGACGACGACCAGCTCGCGGCCGGCACGTACAAGGCGGCCCGCCGTCTGGGACTGCGCATCCCGGACGACCTGTCGGTCACCGGCGTCGACGACCTCGCCCTCGCGACGGCCATGGACCCGGAGCTGACCACGGTCCACCTCGACGCCGAGCTCTTCGGCGAGCACGGCATGCGGGCCCTGCTGGCCGTCCTGGAGGACCGCGCCCCCGAGAGCGGGGACATCCCGGTACAGCTGATGGTACGAAGCTCCACGGCCCCACCGCGTTGACTGTGGGGGCCGTTGCCGCGGGGGCCGGTGGGTCCGCAGCCCGGCGGAACGGGGTGCCGCTGCGCCCACCCGTGCCGCCCCCAGCGGCACGCATGCCCGCGGCTGGGCGGGCCACGACGCTCCCGCACCCGCCGGACCACGCAAGGGGTCGTGTCGGGGGGTGTCCGCCCGCAGCGGTTGGCGCGTCAACGCCAGTCAGTCGGTATGAAGGTCCATCGCGCCGTTCCGAGGACGGACACCCCCCGGCGCGGCCCCGACCCACACCCCACGGTCAGGCGAAGCGAACGCGCACCCCCACCCACCTCCAGGTGAAACGAACACGCACCCCCACCGGCGCCAGAAGCAGCGGACGCGCCCCGGCCACAAACCACCGACCGGAGCGCGTCACACCACGTCAGAACTACTCGGCGTCCTCCGACGCCCCCTCCACATCACCGCCGGCGGCACCCGCAGCGAGCAGACGGGACAGCTGAGGCCCGCTGATCCGCCTGAACTTGCGCTTCTGCGGCCGGGTGCGGTCCAGCACCGCCACCTCGAGCCGCTCCGCGGGGATCTCCCGCTCGCTGCCGTTGGTGTCACGGGACAGCGCCTGCACCGCCAGCTTCAGCGCCTCCGCCAGCGTCATGCCCTCCTGATGGCGCTGGTCCAGATAGCTGCTGATCTGCTCGGCATTGCCGCCCACCGCGACCGAGCCGTGCTCGTCCACGATGGAACCGTCGTGCGGCAACCGGTAGATCTGGTCGCCCTCGGGCGTCTCCCCGACCTCGGCGACGACCAGCTCCACCTCGTACGGCTTCTCGGCCGCGCTCGAGAAGATCGTGCCCAGCGTCTGCGCGTACACGTTCGCCAGGCCCCGGGCCGTCACATCGTCCCGGTCGTAGGTGTAACCCCTCAGGTCGGCGTAGCGCACGCCGCCGATCCGCAGGTTCTCGTACTCGTTGTACTTGCCGGCGGCCGCGAAGCCGATCCGGTCGTAGATCTCGCTGAACTTGTGCAGCGCACGGGACGGGTTCTCGCCGACGAACACGATGCCGTCGGCAAACTGCAGCACGACCAGGCTGCGACCACGGGCGATGCCCTTCCGGGCGTACTCCGCCCGGTCGGCCATGGCCTGCTGGGGTGAGACATAGAACGGCGTCGACACCGGTTATCCGTCCCTCTCTGGAAGATTCCGTCGGTTCACTGGACCACCCTCACGAAGACGATCGCCGCTACAGCAGCGCGGCCCGCGGCCCGTCGGGCTGCTCCAGCCGCCGCTCGAGAATCGAGCGCGCGATCTCGGACGCCTCGTTCTCGGTGAGCCGGCGGAAGCCGTCGTCGGTGATCACGGTGACGATGGGATAGATCCGGCGGGCGACATCGGGACCACCGGTCGCCGAGTCGTCGTCTGCCGCGTCGTAGAGCGCCTGGATCACCAGTGTGGTGGCCTCGGCCTCGCTGAGGTCGTCCCGGAAGAGCTTCTTCATCGCACCGCGAGCGAAGATCGACCCGGAGCCGGTGGCCGCGTAGTGGTGCTCTTCGGAGCGGCCGCCGGTGACGTCGTAGGAGAAGATCCGGCCCTTGCCGCGGTCCACGTCGTACCCGGCGAACAGCGGCACCACGGCCAGGCCCTGCATGGCCATGCCGAGGTTGGAGCGGATCATCGTCGACAGCCGGTTCGCCTTGCCCTCGAGGGACAGCTGGGCGCCCTCGACCTTCTCGAAATGCTCCAGCTCCAGCTGGAACAGCTTCACCATCTCCACGGCCAGGCCCGCCGTGCCGGCGATGCCCACCGCCGAGTACTCGTCGGCCGGGAAGACCTTCTCGATGTCCCGCTGCGCGATGACGTTGCCCATCGTGGCCCGCCGGTCACCGGCGAGGACCACACCACCGGGGAACGTCACGGCCACGATCGTGGTCCCGTGCGGTGCCTCGATCACGCCCTGGGT
The DNA here is from genome assembly GCF_014648995.1 of Streptomyces massasporeus. Taxonomy (GTDB): domain Bacteria; phylum Actinomycetota; class Actinomycetes; order Streptomycetales; family Streptomycetaceae; genus Streptomyces; species Streptomyces massasporeus. The sequence continues at coordinate 308,232 of NZ_BMSE01000003.1, forward strand.
GGGGGGCAGTTGCCGGTTGCCGGGCAGGATCTCCGGCTGGTGCTCGGACAGGAAGTCCATGAAGGAGGAGGACCCTGGCGTCAGGAAGGCAGCTGGTAGACGCCCGGTGCTACGAGTGTTGGCTTCCACGCGATTCCTTCCACGTATGCGACAGCCCGCCCTGTGACGTCGGGCCGATCCTTGGAACAACCCCGGTCCGGTTGCCACCGGGGGCTCGGTATGCCTCGGACCCTACCCGTCCTTCGGCGGTGATCCACATGCCCGGCGGGACCAACTCCGCCGGGGCGGCGCCGCACTTGCGCGCCGCGCACACACGGGCGGGCCGGCGGGCTCCGCAGCCCACCGACGCCCGGAGCGCCGCACACGGGGCATCAGGTCGTGCACCACCCCGCGCGCAGCGCTCCGCGCCCGGCTCGTCCGTCACCACGCACCCCGTTCACCTTCGGAGTGAAGGCTCAGGCGCCTTACTGGCCACCCTTTTGAACGAAGGAGCGCACGAAATCCTCGGCATTTTCTTCGAGCACATCATCGATCTCGTCCAGGACCGAGTCCACGTCGTCGCTCAGCTTCTCCTGACGCTCCTTGAGGTCCTCGGAGCCCTGCGTCTCCGCAGTCTGCTCCTCGACCTCCTCGGTGGACCGGGTGGCCTTCTGCTGTCCGCCGCCGGTGTCCTTGGTCGCCATATCCCTCACCCCGCTCGGTTCGCCCGACACAGTTGCTCGGTCAAGATCAGACCCTACTCGCCGGGTCTGACAATGGCCCCGCAGTTGCTCCAACGTACGGGGGCCACCTCGATGATTCCCGGACCAGGGCTTTTCCACCCTGTCCGGCCGGTTCCCGACGAGTACCCGCTCAACGCGTTCACCCGCCCGACAGGACCCTGACCAGGTCTTCCGCGGTGCGGCAGCGGTCCAGGAGCTCCTTGACGTGATTACGCGTTCCGCGAAGCGGTTCCAGGGTTGGGACCCGCTGCAGCGAGTCCCGGCCCGGCAGATCGAAGATCACCGAGTCCCAGGAGGCCGCCGCGACGTCGTCCGCGTACTGCTCCAGGCAGCGGCCGCGGAAGTACGCCCGGGTGTCCTCCGGCGGCACCGTACGGGCCCGCTCCACGTCCGCGTCGGTCAGCAGCCGCTTCATGCGCCCGCGGGCCACCAGACGGTTGTACAGGCCCTTCTCGGGCCGTACGTCCGCGTACTGGAGGTCGACCAGGTGCAGTCGCGCCGCGTCCCAGTCGAGGTTGTCCCGGCGCCGGTAGCCCTCCATGAGTTCCCGCTTGGCGACCCAGTCCAGCTCCCCGGCCAGACTCATCGGGTCGTGCTCCAGACGGGTGAGGGTGTCCTCCCAGCGGGACAGGACGTCCTTGGTCTGGTCGTCGGCGTCGGCCCCGAACCGCTCCTCCACGTACTTGCGCGCCAGCTCGTAGTACTCCATCTGCAACTGGACCGCCGTGAGCGTGCGGCCGCTGCGGAGCGTGATCAGGCGCTTCAGCGACGGGTCGTGCGAGACCTGGTGGAGCGTGCGGACGGGCTGGTCGACGGCCAGGTCGACGGCGATGAAACCGTCCTCGATCATCGACAGCACCAGCGAGGTCGTGCCCAGCTTGAGGTAGGTCGAGATCTCCGAGAGGTTCGCGTCGCCGATGATCACATGCAGGCGCCGGTACTTCTCGGCGTCCGCGTGCGGCTCGTCGCGGGTGTTGATGATCGGGCGCTTGAGCGTCGTCTCGAGGCCGACCTCGACCTCGAAGTAGTCGGCCCGCTGGCTGAGCTGGAAGCCGTGCTCGTGCCCGTCCTGGCCGATGCCGACGCGGCCGGCTCCGGCGAAGACCTGGCGGGAGACGAAGAACGGCGTCAGGTGGCGCACGATGTCCGAGAAGGGGGTCTCCCGCTTCATCAGGTAGTTCTCGTGCGTGCCGTAGGACGCGCCCTTGTTGTCGGTGTTGTTCTTGTACAGGTGGATCGGCTGGGCACCGGGCAGCTGAGCGGCCCGTTCCGCGGCCTCTGCCATGATCCGCTCGCCGGCTTTGTCCCAGAGGACGGCGTCCCGGGGATTGGTCACCTCGGGGGAGCTGTACTCGGGGTGTGCGTGGTCGACGTAGAGCCGTGCACCGTTGGTGAGGATCACGTTGGCCAGGCCGATGTCCTCATCGGTGAGCTGGCTGGAGTCCGCGGCTTCGCGGGCGAGGTCGAAGCCTCGCGCGTCCCGCAGCGGATTCTCCTCCTCGAAGTCCCAGCGGGCCCGGCGGGCCCGGTGCATCGCCGCCGCGTAGGCGTTCACGATCTGGGACGAGGTGAGCATGGCATTGGCGTTGGGGTGGCCGGGGACGGAGATCCCGTACTCCGTCTCGATGCCCATTACTCGCCGTACGGTCATGCGGCCCTCCTTGCCCGGCGGCACCCTCGGTCGTGGGCGCCACTCAGATACCGCTGGCGCTCGGTTGCGTGTGCGGTGCCCGTCCCCGCACTGCGCGACTCGGCGGTACGGAAGAGCCTAGAACGCCTTTGCGCTGGTGGGGAGATCATTTGCGTCATTGCGTTGCTCCAGCCGTGGCCTGAAAAACAGTCGGCTGCGGGTACCCGCCGAGGGCACCCGCAGCCGCCCTGCCTTTTACAGGTACTGACCGGTGTTCGCCACCGTGTCGATGGAGCGTCCGGTGTCCGCACCCTGCTTTCCGGTGATGAGCGTACGGATGTACACGATCCGTTCGCCCTTCTTTCCGGAGATCCGGGCCCAGTCGTCCGGGTTGGTGGTGTTCGGCAGGTCCTCGTTCTCCTTGAACTCGTCCACGCAGGCCTGGAGGAGGTGGGAGACGCGGAGGCCCTTCTGGTTCTTCTCGAGGAAGTCCTTGATCGCCATCTTCTTGGCGCGGCCGACGATGTTCTCGATCATGGCGCCGGAGTTGAAGTCCTTGAAGTAGAGGACTTCCTTGTCACCGTTGGCGTAGGTGACCTCCAGGAAGCGGTTCTCCTCGGACTCGGCGTACATGTGTTCCACGGCCGTCTGGATCATGCTCTGGACCGTGGTGGCCTTGGAGCCGCTGTGCTCGGCGAGGTCGTCGCCGTGCAGCGGGAGGCGCTCCGTGAGGTACTTGCCGAAGATGTCCTTGGCCGCCTCGGCGTCCGGACGCTCGATCTTGATCTTCACGTCGAGCCGGCCGGGCCGCAGGATGGCGGGGTCGATCATGTCCTCACGGTTGGAGGCGCCGATCACGACCACGTTCTGCAGGCCCTCCACACCGTCGATCTCGGCGAGCAGCTGCGGGACAATGGTGTTCTCCACGTCCGAGCTGACACCGGAGCCACGGGTGCGGAAGAGGGACTCCATCTCGTCGAAGAAGACGATGACGGGGGTGCCCTCGCTGGCCTTCTCACGGGCCCGCTGGAAGACGAGGCGGATCTGCCGCTCCGTCTCACCGACGTACTTGTTCAGGAGCTCGGGGCCCTTGATGTTGAGGAAGAAGCTCTTGCCGGCGGCCTGGCCGGTCACCTCGGCGACCTTCTTGGCCAGCGAGTTGGCCACGGCCTTGGCGATGAGCGTCTTGCCGCATCCGGGGGGCCCGTACAGCAGGACGCCCTTCGGCGGCCGCAGTTCGTGCTCCTTGAACAGGTCCGGGTAGAGGTAGGGGAGCTCGACGGCGTCCCGGATGGCCTCGATCTGGCCGCCGAGACCACCGATCTGCTCGTAGCCGATGTCGGGGACCTCTTCGAGGACGAGTTCCTCGACCTCGCTCTTCGGAACGATCTCGTAGACGTAGCCCGAGCGGGGTTCGAGCAGGAGGGCGTCACCGGGCCGGATGTTCACGTCCAGCAGCGGCTCGGCGAGCCGTACCACCCGCTCCTCGTCGGTGTGCCCGAGCACGAGGGCCCGCTCGCCGTCCTCGAGGATCTCCTTGAGGGTGACGATGTCACCGACGCGCTCGTACTCCATGGCCTCGACCACGTTGAGCGCTTCGTTGAGCATTACTTCCTGGCCGCGCCGGAGCTCCTCGAGCTCGACGCTGGGGCTGACGTTCACCCTGAGCTTGCGGCCGCCGGTGAAGATGTCGGCGGTGCCGTCCTCGTTCGCCGTCAGGAAGACCCCGAAGCCGGCCGGCGGCTGCGCGAGCCGGTCGACTTCCTCCTTGAGGGCCACGATCTGGTCACGTGCCTCACGGAGCGTGTTGGCGAGTCGCTCGTTCTGTGCGGACACGCCGGCCAGATTGGTCTGCAGCTCGACGATCCGCTCTTCGAGAATCCTCGTGTGTCGCGGAGAGTCGGCGAGCTTACGTCGCAGGACGGCGATCTCCTGCTCAAGGTAGGCGATCTGCCCGGCCGGGTCGTCGGACCCGCGTCCCGGGCGGATGCCGCGGTTCATGTCGTCGTCGTGGGCTGCCACGGTCCTCACCTCCTCCAAGGGGAGCTGGACGCTTCCAGACCCTACCTGGGCGGGTGTCGATTGAAACCCCTAGATCACAAAGACGGTCGGGGTGTGTCCGATCTTCACCCTTGCGCTCTCCCTCACGCCAGGGGAATACCCAGCGAACATGATTGGAACCCAGCCGGAGGTAGGGTCGAACTGTTCAACACCCGCCAGAGCTGGCCGGATTCCCGATACGGCTCGGCGGAGAAACGGCAGGAGAGATGAGCGTGCAGCAGGTGGCCGGGGTCGACGGCGAGGCGCTGGAGGTCTGGATCGACCAGGACCTGTGTACCGGCGACGGCATCTGCGCCCAGTACGCGCCCGAGGTGTTCGAGCTGGACATCGACGGTCTGGCCTATGTGAAGAGTGCCGACGACGAGTTGCTCCAGGACAAGGGTGCGACAACGCCCGTTCCGCTGCCGCTCCTCACGGACGTGATCGACTCCGCGAAGGAGTGTCCGGGCGACTGCATCCACGTGCGACGGGTTTCGGACAGGACCGAGGTCTACGGACCGGACGCAGAGTGACTCCTTCTCTACGTTCCGTCACCACTGTCTGATATCTCACACGCGCCGTCGCATGCGTCTCACACGCTGCGAGCCCCGGCCGGGGTCGAGCGGACGAACGAGCCGCCGTGCCAACGCCATTTCGCGTCGCTCTTCTCGTCGGGGCAGCAACGCGGCACGTCGGCCGACGAGTAGCCGAGGAGCGTTGCTGTGACGGCGCCGTGGCGAACGGCGAAGTCGCTGACAGTGGTGCCGTCCTCGGGGTCGAGCAGGGTGGCCACGACGCGGGGTTTGCCCCCGTCGGCGTCGCGCGTCAGGACGTACACGCCGTCCGGCGGGGTGCCCATCGGCGAGTCGCAGTGGACCACGGCCACCGTCTCGGGCCTGCCGTCGCCGTCGAGGTCGCCGGAAGCCCGCTTCTGCACGACAGCCTTCACCGGGCCGCACTCGATCGGGAACGTCACCGCGGCCGGGTCGGGCGGAGTCATGTGCGCCGGAGCGCTCTTGGTCTCGGGAGCGGCCGGCTGGGCCGCCGTCGCCGCGCCGGGCTGCAGGACCGAGGAGAAGGCCACGACGCCCGCGACGGCGGTCGCGGTGGCGAGCCAGTGGATGGGACGAGTGTGGGTGTGGGCGAGCTCCGGGACGGCGGAAGACTGCACTAGGAGGGTCTCCTGAGGCTGTGCCGGTGGGGTGGCCAGCATGGTGCCACACGTCACACCGCGAGGGAACGGCGGGGTGTGCACGTCCTGCGCCGGGGAAGTCTGAAGGGTTGCGGTTCCTGCCGCCGTGTCAGCGGGCCTGTGCGGGCCCGGCTCCCGCTCACCGCGTCGTGGGCCCGCGCGGTCCGCGCGGCAGGTCAACGGCGTCGGGTGAGGGTTCACCCCGGGCGGCAACGGAAAGGCGCCGTGCCGGAGTTCCGGTACGGATCCGGGAACTCCGGCACGGCGCCGGTGCGTTGGACGCGGTGACGGGCCGCCTCAGCGGCCGGCGCCGCCGTCGGCGTTGGGACCTGCGTAGTCCTCGCCGTAGGCGCCCTTGGCGGGGCGGCGGCGGCGCATGGGCGGCTCGACGCCGTCGGCGAGGCGGCGCGCGGTGAGCAGGAAGCCGGTGTGGCCGATCATCCGGTGGTCCGGGCGGACGGCCAGGCCCTCGATGTGCCAGTTGCGGATCATCGACTCCCAGGCGCTCGGCTCGTTGAAGCAGCCGATCTCGCGGATGGACTCGACGGTCCGGGCGAGCTGGGTGGTGGTCGCCACGTAGCAGCACAGGATGCCGCCGGGGACGAGCGCCTTGGAGACGGCCTCCAGGCACTCCCAGGGAGCCAGCATGTCGAGGATGACGCGGTCGACGTCGGCGTCGGACAGGTTGTCCTGGAGGTCGCCGACGGTGAGCTGCCAGGCGGGGTGCGGGCCGCCGAAGTAGCGCTCGACGTTCGCCTGGGCGATCTCGGCGAAGTCGGCGCGGCGCTCGTAGCTGTGCAGCATGCCCTGGTCGCCGATGGCCCGCAGCAGGAAGCTGCTGAGCGAGCCGGAGCCGACGCCCGCTTCCACGACGCGTGCGCCGGGGAAGATGTCGGCGAAGGCCAGGATCTGCCCCGCGTCCTTGGGGTAGACCACGGCGGCGCCGCGGGGCATGGACAGGACGTAGTCGGGGAGCAGGGGGCGCAGCGCGAGGTAGGCGACGTTCCCCGTGGTGCGGACAACGCTGCCCTCGGGAGCGCCGATCAGCTCGTCGTGGGGGAAGGAACCCTTGTGGGTGTGGAAGTTCTTCCCGGCCTCGAGCGTGAACGTGTAGTGGCGGCCCTTGGGGTCGGTCAGCTGAACCTGGTCCCCGACCTTGAAGGGCCCGCGCCTGCGGGCGGCACCGGTCGGTTCGGACATGTGACCAGCCTACCGGCCCCGGAGAGGGCCACCGACCACTAGGAGGGCCTCGCCATCGCTTTCACGAAGGCACGCTCCACATCGGCCGCCGACAGGACGCCATAGATCTCGCCGGTCTCCTCCACCACGAGGTATTCGGTGGCCGGGGTGGCGCGCAGGGCGTCCAGGAGTTCCTCGCCGGAGAGCTCCGCCGAGACGCGCATGCCGTCGGTGAGGTCTTGGGCGAGGCCGCTGACGGCGACCCAGGGACGGCGGTGTTCGGGCACGCCGACGATGGCGGCCTCGCGGACGAGGGAGAGGGGCTTGCCATCGGGGTCGACGACGACCAGGGCGCGGGCCCCGGCGGCGTTGGCGCGGCGCAGCGCCTCGGACAGCGGGGTGTCCGACTCGACGGGGACCGCGCGGCGGGTGAGTGCGCGGGCGCGCAGCTCGGGGAGGTGCTCGCGCAGGCGGGCCATGCGCAGGCTGTTGCCGGCGCCGGTCCAGATGATCGCGGCGAGGATCGCGGCGAGCAGGGCGTCGAGGACGGTGTCCATGCCCACGTTGTCGACGGCGTCGGTGCCGAGGGCGCCGGACTGGGTCAGCAGGGGCAGTCCGATGAGCACGGAGACGGCGAGGGCGCGGCCGACCCAGGCGGCGGCGATGGTGCCCTTCATCGGCTTGCCGGTGATCTTCCAGACGACGGCGCGGAGCATGCGGCCGCCGTCGAGGGGAAGGCCGGGCAGGAGGTTGAAGGCGGCCACGATGAGGTTGGAGATCATCAGGCCGGCGAGCAGGACGCCGGGGACGGTGCCGGGTTCCACGGTCTGCGCGGCGCCGTAGAAGACGCCGGCGAGGACGAGGGAGAGCAGGGGCCCGACGAAGGCCAGCACGAACTCCCGGCCGGGGGTCTCGGCCTCCTTCTCGATCTCGGAGACGCCGCCGAAGAACTGGAGCTGGATGCGGCGGACCGGGAGTTTGAAGCGGAGGGCGGCGACGGTGTGCGCCAGTTCGTGGACGAGCACGGAGGCGTAGAAGGCGACCGCGAAGAAGAGGGAGACCAGGTAGCGGGCGGCGCCGAGCTCGGGCAGCACGCGCTCCAGCTGGCCGCCGAACACCCAGGTGATCAGCGCGGCGACGAGGAACCAGCTCGGCGCGACGTACACCGGCACGCCGAAGGGCCGGCCCATGAGCAGCCCGCCCCGGGGCTCCGGCCGCTGGGGGGCGGGGCCCTTGCCGTCGGCGGAGTGGGCGAGGTGGCGGTCGCCGTCGGTGGGGGTGGACGGGGCGGGGTGGTGGTTCGGGTGGCCGGTGCCCGGGGCGGGGGCCGAGGGCTGCTGCGGGCGGTTGTGGTCACCGGAGCCGGGGGCCGGGGCGTGTGCCTTGTGCAGGCGGTCCGCCTCGGGCCGGCCGGGGGCGGGGGCCGAGTGCGGGCCGCTGGCGTAGGCGCGGTCGGGGTGCGTGTCCCCCTCCGGCGCGTCGCCGCCGTCGCGCTCGCCGGGGGCGGGTGCCGTCTGCGGTACGTCGGCGTCGGTGGGGGCCGGTGCCGTGTGCCGGTCGTCGGCGGAGGCGCGGTCGGGGTGGGTGTCCCCTTCCGGCGCGTCACCGCCGTCGCGCTCGCCTACGGCGGGTGCCGGTACGGCGGCGTCGGTGGGGGCCGTGTGCGGGTTCTCGGCGTCGGCGCGGTCGGGGTGCGGGTCGCCCTCCGGACGACGGTTCGCGTCGGGCTCGGCGGGCGATTCGTCACCCCGCGTCGGGCGGTCCGCCGCCGAGTCGTCCCGCGGGGCGTCCGAAGGGGTCGCCGGGGTGTCCGCGGGCGTGGCCGGGCCGGTCGGCTCCGGGGCCGGGGTGGGCTGTTCAGGGGTGAAGGGGCGCTCGTCCGTGGGCTGTTCGTCGGCGGGGGTCGGCTCGGCGGCCCGGGCCGCGGGCCCCGCGTGGCGCTCGGCCGACTCGTCCTTGCCGGACCGCGGCCGCCCGCGCCCGCCGCTCTCGTCCACCGGTGTCCCCTCGATCGAAGCGTCTCCCGCGCCTGCCGGACGGGAGGTCTCGAGTCGATGGTATGCGTCCGTCGCGGTGCGTTCCGCCCCGGCACCCCTGTGTTTCCCGTACGTCGACCTCCTCTCCCGGCTTCCCCCACGGAACACGGCTGGGTCACTGTCAGTGGCGGGCCGTATGGTCTGGGGCATGGAGACGAGCACCGAGGGCGCGCCGCGGCCCGACAGCAATCGGGCCGCGGCGGAGGAACCGGCGGTCCCGGCCGGGCCCGCGGAGACGGCAGTGGAGACGGCGGCGGACGCGCGGACGGTGGCGGAGGCGGCGGCCGAGACCGCCGCCGTGAGCGACCTCGTGACCGGGACCACCGCCATAGCGCCCGCCTCGCTGTCCCCCTCGCGTGCGAGTGACTTCATGCAGTGCCCGCTGCTCTACCGCTTCCGGGTCATCGACCGGCTGCCCGAGAAGCCGAGCGAGGCGGCGACGAGGGGAACGCTGGTGCACGCGGTCCTGGAGCGGCTCTTCGACGCCCCGGCCGCCGAGCGCACGCCGCCCCGGGCGAAGTCGCTGATCCCCGGCCAGTGGGACCGGCTGCGCGAGACGCGGCCGGAGGTCGTGGAGCTGTTCGCCGACGATCCGCAGGGCGAGCGGCTGGCGCGCTGGCTGGGCGAGGCGGAGCAGCTCGTCGAGCGCTGGTTCACCTTGGAGGACCCCAGCCGTCTGGAGCCGGCCGAGCGGGAGCTGTTCGTCGAGACCGAGCTGGAGTCCGGGCTGCGGCTGCGCGGCATCATCGACCGGGTCGACGTGGCTCCCACGGGCGAGGTCCGGATCGTCGACTACAAGACGGGGAAGGCGCCCCGGCCCGAGTACTCCGAGGGTGCCCTGTTCCAGATGAAGTTCTACGCCCTGGTGGTGTGGCGGCTGAAGAACGTGATCCCCCGGCGGCTCCAGCTGGTCTACCTCGGCAGCGGCCAGGTGCTGACGTACGACCCGGTCCTCGCCGATCTGGAGCGGGTGGAGCGCAAGCTGCTGGCGCTGTGGGAGGCGATCCGGCTGGCCACCGAGACGGGCGACTGGCGGCCGCGCCCCACGAAGCTGTGCGGCTGGTGCGACCACCAGGCCCACTGCCCGGAGTTCGGCGGTACTCCCCCGCCCTATCCGCTGCCGGTGCGAGCGGCGGAGCTGCCGGTGCAGCCGGCGCCGGGTGAGGGCGGCTGAGTCGGGCGTGCCCGCGCAGGGCAGAATGGGCCCGGACTAGCGAAGGAGACTTACGTGGCCATCCGCGTCCTACTGGTCGACGACCAGCCGCTGCTCCGTACCGGCTTCCGGATGATCCTGGAGGCCGAGCAGGACATCGCGGTCGTCGGGGAGGCCGGTGACGGACTGCAGGCACTCGACCAGGTGCGTGCGCTTCAGCCCGATGTGGTTCTGATGGACATCCGTATGCCGCGGATGGACGGTGTGGAGGCGACCCGGCAGATCACCGGTCCGGGGCGGGACGGCCCGGCGAAGGTGCTGGTGCTGACCACGTTCGATCTCGACGAGTACGTGGTGGAGGCGCTGCGCGCCGGCGCCAGCGGGTTCCTGTTGAAGGACGCGCCCGCCAACGAACTGGTGCAGGCGATCCGGGTCGTGGCCTCGGGCGAGGCGATGCTCGCGCCGAGCATCACGCGCCGGCTGCTCGACAAGTACGCCACGCATCTGCCCTCCGGTGAGGAGCCGGTGCCGGACACGCTGCACACGCTCACCGACCGCGAGGTCGAGGTGCTGAAGCTGGTGGCGCGCGGGCTGTCCAACGCGGAGATCGCCGCCGACCTGTTCGTCAGCGAGACCACCGTCAAGACGCACGTGGGGCATGTGCTGACCAAGCTGGGCCTGCGCGACCGCGTCCAGGCGGCGGTGTACGCGTACGAGAGCGGGCTGGTGCGCCCCGGCGCGCAATAGCGGCCGCGAGCCGGCATGTGAAGAAGGGCGCCCCCCGCCGAGCGGGGGGCGCCCTTCTTCACATCGGTGCGTCAGGCGTCCTTGCTGAGCTCCCAGAAGCGGAAGACCGTCGACGCGTCGAGGCAGTACTCCAGGCCGTAGACGCCGTCGCGGACGACCGCGTACTGCTTAGCCTGCCACACCGGCAGGACGGGGAGTTCGTCGGCGACGATGTCCTGCAGTTCCCCGAACTCCTTGTCCGTGGCGGCCCGGTTGGTCAGGGCGGCGGTGCGCGGGATGAGCGAACCGGTGATCGCGCCGTTGTCGTAGTTGTTGCTCAGCACGTTGCCCTTGCCGAAGAAGGGGGCCGTGAAGTTGTCGGCGTCCGGGTAGTCGGGCACCCAGCCCTTCACGTAGACGCCGTACTTGCCGGCGGCGATGTCCTTCTCGTACTGGCCGAAGGAGACGGACTTGACGTCGGCGTCGAACAGTCCGCTGGCGTTGAGCTGGCCGGCGATGGCGTTCAGCTCCTGGTCGGTGGCGGGACCGTATCGGGACGGGGTCGACCAGAGGGTCAGCTTCACCTTGCCGTCGATGCCGTCCTCGCGGAGCGCGGCCTGGGCCTTCGCCCTGGACGGGCGGGCGCCGTAGGTGTCGAAGAAGGCCGTGTTGTGGCCCGCGATACCGGCCGGGATGATCGAGTACAGCGGGGTTGCGGTGCCCTGGTAGACGTCCTTGATGAGGGCTTCGCGGTCGAGCAGGTGGGCGATGGCCTTGCGGACGCCGAGCTTGCCGGCGACCGGGTCGTCCATGTTGAACACCAGGTGCTGGACCTCGGCGCTGCTGCCCTCGACGACCTCGACACCGGTGCCGTCGTCGGCCTTCTCGGTCTCGGCGATGTCGCCCGCGGTGAGACCGCGGTAGGCGATGTCGACGTCCCCGTTCTGGATGGCCTGCTTCAGGGCCGTCTGGTCCCCGTCGAAGAACTTGAGCGTCACGCCGGTGTTGTTCACCTTGGCGGTGCCCTTGTAGTTCTCGTTGACGGAGAAGACCGCCTGGCCGTCGTCGAACGAGTCGAGCTTGTAGGGGCCGGAGCCGACCGCCTCGCCGTCCTTGCGGAGCCCGTCCGCGTCGTACTGGCCATGGTCGACGATGGAGCCGGCGCCGGAGGCGATCTTGCTCGGGAAGGTGGCGTCGGCCGTGTTGAGGCGGAAGACGACCGTCTTGTCGTCCGGCGTCTCGACCTTGTCCAGCATGGGGAACATGATCGCGGGCCCGTCGGGGTCGTTGATCTTCAGCATACGGTCGAAGGAGAACTTGACGTCCTCGGAGGTGAGCTCGTCACCGTTGCTGAACTTGAGGCCGTCCTTGAGCGTGCACGTGTAGACCGTGGTCTGCGTGTCGGTGAACGCACAGTTCTCGGCCGCCTCGGGCTGCGGTTCCGTGGCGCCCTTGGGGAAGCTCAGCAGGGACTGGAAGACGTTGTTGAACAACAGCCAGGAGCCGGGGTCGTAGCCGGAGGCCGGGTCGGTGGCCAGGACGTCGTCGGACATCCCCACCACCACGTTGGAGCCGTCCCCCGCGGAGTCTCCACTCTCCGTGCCACAGCCGGTCAGCAGTCCGGAGGCGAGGCCCGCCACGATGGGCAGGACCGGCCACTGGTTGCGTATCTTCACGTGTGTGCCTTGTCGTCGGTTCTCGAGAACTCCCGGAGCATGTCCCTGGCTCCGGGGCACGGCTCCCCGGGGGCCGCGGTCACAGGCCCCGGGGATCCAGCGGGTGCGTCAGCCGCTCACGCCCCGCCCGAGCTCCCACAACTGGAGCGTCGAGGCGGAGTTGAGCGCGTAGGCGGTACCCGTGACGTCGTCGCGAGCGGCGACGTACTGCTTGCCCTGCCACAGCGGCAGCACCGGCACGTCGCCGGCGACGATGTCCTGAATGTCCGTCAGGCTGGAGGAGGCGGACAGCCGGTCCGCCTCACGGCGGGATTCCGGGATCAGGGTGTTGCGGATCCGGCTGTTGTCGTACGGCGAGCCGAGGGTGTTGTCCGCGTCGAGGAACGGCGCCAGGAAGTTGTCGGCGTCCGGGAAGTCCGGGAACCAGCCCATGCCGTAGACGTCGTACTCGCCCTTCTTCTCGGCCGGGCGGAACGTGTCCCAGGGAGTGCCCTTGATGTCGACGTCGAACAGCCCGCTGGAGTTCAGCTGCTCGCGCAGGACCTCGAACTCCTTCTTGGTGGCCGGGCCGTAGTGGTCGGTCGTGTAGTGCAGCGTCAGCTTCACGGGCGTGGTGATGTTCGCCTGGTTGAGCAGGGAACGGGCCTTGGTGACGTTCGGCTCGCCGTACTTGTTGAAGAACGAGTTGGAGTGGCCGGTGACGCTGGCCGGGACCAGCGAGTACAGCGGCTCGGCCTGGGAGCCGTAGACCTTGGAGATCAGTTCGCTGCGGTTGACGATCTGGGCCATGGCCTGGCGCACGGCCTTGGACTTCACCGTCGGGGCGTCGGTGTTGAAGCCCAGGTAGCGGATCTCGAGGCCGGGCATCTCGACGAGGTCGACGTCGGTGTCCGCGTCGCCCGAGAGCTTGCGGATCTGATCCGGCGACATGGCGCGGGTCATCAGGTCGATGTCGCCCTTGTCCAGCGCCTCGCCCATGGCGTCGGCGTCCTTGAAGGAGACCATGTCGACCTTGTCGTTGTTCACCTTGAGGGTCCCCTTGTAGTCGGGGTTCTTGGTGAACTCGGCCTTGACCAGCTCGCCGTCCTCGACGTCGGCCTTGAGCGTGTACGGGCCGGAACCCTCCAGGTCGAAGCCGTCGCGCAGCTTGTTCTTCGGGTAGTCGTCGGGGTCGACGATGCCGGCGACCGGGGTCGACAGCTTGTACGGGAACGTCGCGTCGGCGGTCTTCAGGTGGAAGATGACCTCGCGGTCGCCCTGCGTCTCGACGGTGTCGATGGTGGACAGCAGCGCGAACACGCCACTGTCGGCCTTGAGGGACCGGGCGCGGTCGATGGAGTACTTCACGTCGGCCGCCGTGACAGCGTTGCCGCCTGCGAACGTCAGGCCGTCGCGCAGGGTGCAGGCGTAGCGCTCGTTGCCGGTGTCGGTGAAGCCGCACCGCTCGGCGGCCTCCGGCACGGGCTCGCCCTCGCCGCGCGGCTGGATCATCAGAGTCTGCACGGTCTGGCGCAGGATGTTCCAGGTGCCGACGTCGTAGGCGTAGGCGGGATCGAGGGGCGCGGGGGCGTCCTTCGAGGCGGTGAACCGGTCCGTGGTGCCGACGACGATCGCGCCGCTGTCGCCGCTCCCGCTGTCGGACCCGCCGCAGGCGGCGAGCACCGGCGCGAGCAGGCCGATCACGGCCGGCAGCACCAAAGTCTTGCGGTTCATGCTCGAGTTTCTCCAGAGCTGTCGACTCCGTGTACCCGGCATGCAGGGGTGGCGCAGCGGATCACGGGGGTGGGGCGATGTTCTCGCGACGAGATTAGTCGGGGCCGGCAGGAGGGTTCGCAGCCACCGGAGTTGAGCACCCATCACGCTGCGGAACCGGGCGTGGACAGACCGAAGGCCCGACAGCGGAAGCTTTGGTACAGCGTTCCATCAATCGGGACACAAGGTCACGCCCACGGCCCCCTGGAGGGGGTGCGCAGCACACGCCGGATCGACTGTCGACCCCGGACTGCGTGGGGAACGTCACACGCGTAAACGGGTTCGAAGGTACGGGAATTCGATCGTCCGTCGCGGTCCGAATTCGCCTTCGGAATTACCGCCCTAACACCGCTGCACGCTGGGTGAACGCCTAGCGCATTTCCGTCATCAGCCCGTGCAGAAATGTCAGGTCGACCTCTTCGAGGGAGCTCACGACCGTGCGGCGCAGGGCCGGGGCGATGGGGGCCACGGAGGGCACGGCCACGACCTGGCAGCCTGCGGCCTCGGCCGCGGCGACCCCCGTCGCGGTGTCCTCGATGACGGCACACCGGACCGGGTCCACGCCGAGCCCGGAGGCGGCGGCCAGATACGGGTCGGGGTGCGGCTTGGTGCGCGGCACCTCGTCGCCGGCCACCGTCAGGCTGAAGTGGTGGGCACCGAGCGAGGTCAGCACCCGGTCGATGATGCGCCGGTGGGAGGCGGAGACGAGGGCGGTGGGGATCTCGTACTCGTACAGCTCGGCGAGCAGCCGTCCGGCGCCCGGCATCAGCGGCAGGGCGCGGTCGATGCGGGCCTCGAAGCCGTTGTTCAGGAGCACGGTGAGCTCGTCGAGGGGGACGTCGGCGCCGGTGGCCTCGATGAGGAAGCCCGCGCTGCGGGTCATGGGGCCGCCGACCACGACGTGCCGCCAGGACTCGTCGAGTGTGTGACCGAGGGAGGCGAAGACCTCGACCTCGACGTCCCACCAGAAGCCCTCGGTGTCCACCAGGGTGCCGTCCATGTCGAGGAGCACGGCTTGGAGGGCCGATCCTTCGGCTGTGCGGGTTCCGAGCGCGGGGACCGTACTGGTCATCCACGTACCTCCTTGAGGGACGTTCAGGCCGGCTCCCACGAGGGGAACCGGCCTGCGGTGGACCGACCAGTCTACGTCGTGCGCGCTCGAAGCGCCTCTTTTGGCCCGTGTGCCCGGTGGGAGGCTCAGCGGACGTTGAGCTCAGCGGGCGTTGAGGCTCAGCGGGCGTTGAAGTACTTCGCCTCCGGGTGGTGGATCACGATGGCGTCCGTGGACTGCTCGGGGTGCAGCTGGAACTCCTCGGACAGCTCGACGCCGATGCGCTCCGGTTCGAGCAGGTCGGCGATCTTGGCCCGGTCCTCCAGGTTGGGGCAGGCGCCGTAGCCGAGGGAGAAGCGGGCGCCCCGGTACTTCAGCTCGAACATGCCCTGCATCTCGTCGGGGTCCTCGCCGGCGAAGCCGAGCTCGGAGCGCACGCGTGCGTGCCAGTACTCGGCGAGCGCCTCGGCCAGCTGCACGGACAGTCCGTGCAGTTCGAGGTAGTCGCGGTAGGCGTTGGCCTCGAAGAGCCGCGCGGTCTCCTCGCCGATGCGCAAGCCGACGGTGACGACCTGGAGGCCGACGACGTCGGTCTCTCCGGACTCCTCCGGGCGGAAGTAGTCGGCCAGGCACAGGCGACGGCCGCGGCGCTGGCGCGGGAAGGTGAAGCGGGTGCGTTCGTTGCCCTGCTCGTCCAGGATGATCAGGTCGTCGTCCTTGGAGACGCACGGGAAGTAGCCGTAGACCACGGCCGCCTCCAGCATGTTCTCCGTCTGGAGCCGGTCCAGAAGGCCGCGCAGCCGGGGCCGGCCCTCGCTCTCGACGAGCTCCTCGTAGGACGGGCCCTCGCCGGTGCGGGCCTGCTTCAGACCCCACTGGCCCTTGAACAGGGCGCCCTCGTCGAGCCAGCTCGCGTACTCCTTGAGCTGGATGCCCTTGATGACGCGGGTGCCGCGGAAGGGCGGCTCGGGGACGGGGTTGTCGGTGGCGACGTCGGAGCGGACGTGCCCCTCCTCGGGGCGCTCCTCGGTGGCGGCCGGGGCCGCGGCCCTGACCCGGCGCTGCTTGAGCTCGGGGAGCTTCACGCCGGGCACGCCGCGCTTGACGCCGATGAGGGCGTCCATCAGGCGCAGGCCCTCGAAGGCGTCGCGGGCGTATCGGACCTCGCCCTGGTAGATCTCGTGCAGGTCCTGCTCGACGTAGGCGCGGGTGAGGGCGGCGCCGCCCAGGATGACCGGATAGCCGGAGGCCAGGCCGCGCTGGTTGAGCTCCTCCAGGTTCTCCTTCATGATCACCGTGGACTTCACCAGCAGTCCGGACATGCCGATGACGTCGGCCTTGTGCTCCTCGGCGGCTTCCAGGATCGCGGAAACCGGCTGCTTGATGCCGAGGTTGACGACGTTGTAGCCGTTGTTGGACAGGATGATGTCGACGAGGTTCTTGCCGATGTCGTGCACGTCGCCGCGCACGGTGGCCAGCACGATGGTGCCCTTGCCGGCCTCGTCGGTCTTCTCCATGTGGGGTTCGAGGTGGGCGACGGCCGTCTTCATGACCTCGGCGGACTGCAGGACGAACGGCAGCTGCATCTGGCCGGAGCCGAACAGTTCGCCGACGACCTTCATGCCGTCCAGCAGGGTCTCGTTGACGATGTCGAGCGCGGGCCGCTCCGTCAGGGCCGCGTCGAGGTCCGCCTCGAGGCCGTTCTTCTCGCCGTCGATGATGCGCCGCTTCAGGCGCTCGTCCAGCGGCAGGGCGGCCAGTTCCTCGGCCTTGCCGGCCTTGAGGGACTTGGCGGTGGCGCCCTCGAACAGCTGCATGAGCTTCTGCAGCGGGTCGTAGCCCTCGGCGCGGCGGTCGTGGATGAGGTCCAGGGCGGTCTGGACCTCCTCCTCGCTGAAGCGGGCGATCGGAAGGATCTTCGACGCGTGCACGATCGCCGAGTCCAGTCCGGCCTTGACGCACTCGTCGAGGAAGACGGAGTTCAGCAGGATGCGGGCGGCCGGGTTGAGGCCGAAGGAGATGTTGGACAGGCCGAGCGTGGTCTGCACCTTCGGGTGGCGCCGCTTGAGCTCGCGGATGCCCTCGATGGTGGCGATGCCGTCCTTGCGGGACTCCTCCTGGCCGGTGCAGATGGTGAAGGTCAGGCAGTCGACGAGGATGTCCTCCTCGTGGATGCCCCAGTTGCCGGTCAGGTCCTCGATGAGCCGTTCGGCGATCTCGACCTTCTTCTCGGCGGTGCGGGCCTGGCCCTCCTCGTCGATGGTGAGCGCGATGAGGGCGGCACCGTGCTCCCCGGCCAGGGCCGTGACCTTGGCGAAGCGGGACTCGGGGCCGTCGCCGTCCTCGTAGTTCACCGAGTTGATCACCGCGCGGCCGCCGAGCTTCTCCAGGCCGGCCCGGATGACGTCGACCTCGGTGGAGTCCAGCACGATCGGCAGGGTGGAGGCGGTGGCGAAGCGGCCGGCCAGCTCCTCCATGTCGGCGACGCCGTCGCGGCCGACGTAGTCCACGCACAGGTCGAGCATGTGCGCGCCCTCGCGGATCTGGTCGCGGGCCATCTCCACGCAGTCGTCCCAGCGGGCGTCCAGCATGGCCTCGCGGAACTTCTTCGAGCCGTTGGCGTTGGTGCGCTCGCCGATGGCCAGGTAGGAGGTGTCCTGCCGGAACGGCACGGACTGGTACAGGGAGGCCGCGCCCGGCTCGGGCTGCGGGGCGCGCTCGGTCGGGGCGGTGTCCCGGACGCGCTCGACCAGCTGGCGCAGGTGCTCGGGGGTGGTGCCGCAGCAGCCGCCGACGAGGGAGAGACCGTAGTCCCGGACGAAGGTGCCCTGCGCCTCGGCCAGCTCGGGCGCGGTCAGCGGGTAGTGCGCGCCGTCCTTGGTCAGCACCGGCAGGCCCGCGTTCGGCATGCAGGACAGCGGGATGCGCGAGTGCCGGGACAGGAAGCGCAGGTGCTCGCTCATCTCGGCCGGGCCCGTGGCGCAGTTCAGGCCGATCATGTCGATGCCGAGCGGCTCCAGCGCGGTCAGGGCCGCGCCGATCTCGGAGCCGAGCAGCATGGTCCCGGTCGTCTCGACGGTGACGGAGACGATCAGCGGTACGGACTGGCCGGTGGCCTCCATGGCCCGGCGGGCGGCGATGACGGAGGCCTTGGTCTGGAGCAGGTCCTGGGTGGTCTCCACGAGCAGCGCGTCGGCGCCGCCGGCGAGCAGGCCCTCGGCGTTCTGCTGGTAGGCGTCCCGGATGGCGCCGAAGGTGGTGTGGCCGAGGGTGGGCAGCTTGGTGCCGGGTCCCATCGAGCCGAGCACCCAGCGCTGCTGCCCGGTGCTGCGGGTGAACTCGTCGGCCACCTCGCGCGCGATCCGGGCACCGGCCTCGGACAGCTCGGTGACGCGTTCGGGGATGTCGTACTCGCCGAGGGCGGTGAGGTTGGCGCCGAAGGTGTTGGTCTCCACGCAGTCCACACCGACGTCGAAGTACTCGGAGTGGACCGAACGGACGATGTCCGGGCGCGTCAGGTTGAGGATCTCGTTGCAGCCTTCGAGATTCTCGAAGTCCTCGAGCGTGGGGTCCTGCGCCTGGAGCATGGTGCCCATCGCTCCGTCGGCCACGACCACGCGGGTGGCCAGGGCTTCTCGGAGCGCGGACACACGGGCCCGGCTGTCTGCGGAAGGGGTCGGCGGCAACGAGGCCATGAAAAGGGCTCCCTCGGATGCGACGGCTGTCGGCTTTGCGGCTTCCCGGACAGCCGGAGGGCATCCGGGATGGGCGCACCGCGCCAGCGTAACCGGGAGTGGGCTTGGATGGGCAGCACGTCCACGGGGCGGACTCCGGTGGTGCCGGATGGGCGGCCGGGCGACGTATCGGCCACCGGTGGCGCAAAAATGGCGTCCTGCCATTAGCGAGAGGTCGACATCGACCGGTAGTGTTCGACATTGCCGAACGACGGCTGTGGTGCCGCTTGTCGGCGGTCGAAGGGGACGGAGGCAGTACGGCGATGGCACGGAACATCCAGTCGCTCGAACGGGCGGCCGCGATGCTGCGGCTGCTCGCGGGCGGCGAGCGGCGGCTCGGCCTGTCGGACATCGCCTCGTCGCTGGGCCTGGCCAAAGGCACCGCCCACGGCATCCTGCGCACCCTCCAGCAGGAGGGTTTCGTGGAGCAGGACGACACCTCCGGGCGCTACCAGCTGGGCGCCGAGCTGCTGCGCCTGGGCACCACCTACCTCGATGTGCACGAGCTGCGGGCGCGCGCCCTGGTGTGGACCGACGACCTGGCCCGCTCCAGCGGCGAGAGCGTCTATCTGGGCGTCCTGCACCAGCAGGGCGTGCTGATCGTGCACCACGTCTTCCGGCCCGACGACAGCCGGCAGGTGCTGGAGATCGGCGCCATGCAGCCGCTGCACTCCACGGCCCTGGGCAAGGTGCTGTCCGCCTACGACCCGGTGGCGCACAGCGAGGCGCTGGAGGCCGACCGCAAGGCGTTCACCGACCGGACCGTGTGCGAGCCGGAGGGCTTCGAGCACATCCTCGACGTCACGCGCGCGCGGGGGTACGCGGCGGACGTGGAGGAGACCTGGGAGGGCGTGGCGTCCCTCGCCGCCCCCATCCACGACCGGCGGCGCATGCCGGTCGGCTCGGTCGGCATCACCGGCGCCGTGGAGCGGCTGTGCCGGTCCGACGAAGAGGGAGCGCTGCGGCCGGAGCTGATCGCGGCGGTGCGGGACTGCGCCCGCGCGGTCTCGCGGGACCTGGGCGCCGGGCGGTTCTGACGGCACACGAGCGGACCGGGGCGCCGTACGGCGTTCCGGTCCTCGGCATGTCCGCGCTCACCTGCGGCAAAGATCCTTGGGACCGCAGCGATCAGTAACGATCGTATTTTCGACAACACAGCCCTTGACGTGCTCGTAACGCCGAAGCAAGACTCCCGTCCATCGGTCGACATTGTCGAACAGCTACCGGCAATACGCGCTAGAGTGTGACAACGCCAGGCCGGTATCGAACTTCCCTGGACGTAGGACAAAGGAGTCGCGGGTGTCCAGCTCCGACATCTTCATCGGCGAGACCATCGGTACCGCCATACTCATCCTCCTCGGCGGCGGCGTCTGTGCCGCCGTCACGCTGAAGGCCTCCAAGGCTCGTAACGCCGGCTGGCTCGCCATCACCTTCGGGTGGGGCTTCGCGGTGCTCACGGCCGTCTACACCTCGGCGCCGCTCTCCGGCGCCCATCTGAACCCGGCCGTCACCCTCGCCCTCGCGATCAAGGACGGCGACTGGAAGAACGTCCCGGTCTACTGGGCCGGTCAGATCCTGGGCGCCATGATCGGTGCCGCTCTGGTCTGGATCGCTTACTACGGTCAGTTCCACGCCCACCTCACCGACCGCGAGATAGTCGGCGGTCCGGGTGCGCAGGACACGGCCAAGGCCGTCGAGGCCCGGGAGAAGGGCGCCGGCCCCGTGCTGGGCGTCTTCTCCACCGGCCCCGAGGTCCGTGTCGCCTGGCAGAACATCGCCACGGAGGTCATCGGCACCATCGTGCTGGTGCTCGCCGTGCTCACCCAGGGCCTGAACGACAAGGGCAACGGCCTGGGCAACCTGGGCGCCCTGATCACCGCGCTCGTCGTGGTCTCCATCGGCCTGTCCCTCGGCGGTCCGACGGGGTACGCGATCAACCCGGCCCGTGACCTCGGTCCGCGCATCGTGCACGCCCTGCTGCCGCTGCCCAACAAGGGCGGCTCCGACTGGGGCTACGCCTGGGTTCCGGTGGTCGGCCCGCTCATCGGCGGGGCCATCGCCGCAGGCATCTACAACGTCGCGTTCGCCTAGGAGCGGCATTTACCGCCGCTTCGCGAAACTCTCGGCACGCGCCGTACGTAAAGCCCCATAAACACGGAACTTTCCAGGAGACACAGTGACCGACGCGCACACCGCCGGCCCCTTCATCGCCGCCATCGACCAGGGCACCACCTCCAGCCGCTGCATCGTCTTCGACCGGGACGGCCGCATCGTCTCCGTCGACCAGAAGGAGCACGAGCAGATCTTCCCGAAGCCGGGCTGGGTCGAGCACAACGCCACCGAGATCTGGACGAATGTCCAGGAGGTCGTGGCCGGAGCGATCGCCAAGGCCGGCATCACCCGTGACGACATCAAGGCCATCGGCATCACCAACCAGCGCGAGACGACCGTGCTGTGGGACAAGAACACCGGTGAGCCCGTCCACAACGCCATCGTGTGGCAGGACACCCGCACCGACGCCCTCTGCCGCGAGCTCGGCCGCAACGTCGGCCAGGACCGCTTCCGCCGCGAGACGGGCCTGCCCCTGGCCTCCTACTTCGCCGGCCCCAAGGCCCGCTGGCTGCTCGACAACGTCGACGGCCTGAAGGAGCGCGCCGAGGCGGGCGACATCCTCTTCGGCACCATGGACACCTGGGTCATCTGGAACCTGACCGGTGGTGTCAACGGCGGCAAGCACGTCACGGACGTCACCAACGCCTCGCGCACGATGCTCATGAACCTGCACACCATGCAGTGGGACGACAAGATCTGCGAGTCCATCGGCGTCCCGCAGCAGATCCTGCCCGAGATCCGCTCCTCCGCCGAGGTCTACGGCGAGATCACCGGCGGGAAGCTGGGCGACCTGCTCGGCGGCATCCCGGTCGCCTCGGCGCTCGGCGACCAGCAGGCGGCCCTGTTCGGCCAGACCTGTTTCGCCGAGGGCGAGACCAAGTCGACCTACGGCACCGGCACCTTCATGGTGATGAACACCGGTGACAAGATCATCAACTCCTACAGCGGCCTGCTGACCACCGTCGGCTACAAGATCGGCGACCAGAAGACGGTCTACGCCCTGGAGGGCTCGATCGCGGTCACCGGTTCGCTGGTGCAGTGGATGCGCGACCAGATGGGCCTCATCTCCACCGCTGCCGAGATCGAGACCCTCGCCCTGTCGGTCGAGGACAACGGCGGCGCCTACTTCGTGCCGGCCTTCTCCGGGCTGTTCGCCCCGTACTGGCGCTCCGACGCCCGCGGTGTGATCGCCGGCCTGACCCGGTACGTCACCAAGGCGCACCTCGCGCGCGCCGTCCTGGAGGCGACCGCCTGGCAGACGCGGGAGATCGCCGACGCCATGACGAAGGACTCCGGCGTGGAGCTGGCCGCCCTGAAGGTCGACGGCGGCATGACCTCCAACAACCTGCTGATGCAGACCCTCGCCGACTTCGTGGACGCCCCCGTGGTGCGCCCGATGGTCGCCGAGACCACCTGCCTCGGCGCCGCCTACGCCGCCGGCCTCGCCGTCGGCTTCTGGAACAGCACCGACGACCTGCGCGCCAACTGGCGGCGGGCCGCCGAGTGGACCCCCCGCATGGACGCGGAGACCCGCGCCCGTGAGTACAAGAACTGGCTCAAGGCCGTCGAGCGGACCATGGGCTGGCTCGAGGACGAGGAGTAAGAAACAGCATGACCACCAAGTCCACCCTGCAGTCCGTGCCTGCCCTGGGGACGCACCCGGCCTCCGGCTCGAACCCGAGCCGAGCCGAGACCAGGGAGCAGCTCTCCAAGGCGTCGTACGACCTTCTCGTGATCGGCGGCGGCATCCTGGGCATCTCCACCGCCTGGCACGCCGCGCAGTCCGGCCTCAGGGTGGCTCTGGTGGACGCCGGTGACTTCGCCGGCGCCACGTCCTCCGCCTCCTCCAAGCTCCTCCACGGCGGTCTGCGCTACCTGCAGACCGGCGCGGTGAAGCTGGTGGCGGAGAACCACTTCGAGCGCCGTGCGGTCTCCCGCCAGGTGGCTCCCCACCTGGCGAACCCGCTCACGTTCTACCTCCCCGTGTACAAGGGCGGGCCGCACGGCGCGGCGAAGCTCGGCGCGGGCGTCTTCGCCTACTCCGCGCTCTCCGCGTTCGGTGACGGCGTCGGGCACCTGCTGTCGCCGGCCAAGGCCGCGCAGGACGTGCCCGAGCTGCGCACCGAGAATCTCAAGGCCGTGGCCGTCTACGGCGACGACCAGATGAACGACGCCCGCATGGCGCTGATGACGGTCCGCGGGGCCGTCGAGGCGGGTGCGGTCGTCCTGAATCACGCCGAGGTGACGGGCCTGCGCTTCACGCAGGGCCGTGTCACCGGCGCCGACCTGAAGGACCGCCTGTCCGGCGACGAGTTCGGCGTCAGCGCCCGGCTGGTGCTCAACGCGACCGGTCCGTGGGTCGACCACCTGCGCAAGATGGAGGACCCGAACGCGGCGCCGTCCATCCGCCTGTCGAAGGGCGCGCACCTGGTCCTCAAGCGCACCTCCCCCTGGAAGGCCGCGCTCGCCACCCCGATCGACAAGTACCGCATCACCTTCGCCCTCCCCTGGGAGGACATGCTGCTGCTCGGCACCACCGACGAGGTGTTCGAGGGTGACCCGGCGGACGTCTCGGTCACCGAGCAGGACATATCCCAGATCCTCGACGAGGCCGCCTTCTCGGTCCGCGACCAGCAGCTCAGCCGCGACCTCATCACGTACTCCTTCGCCGGTCTGCGGGTGCTGCCGGGCGGCCCCGGCGACACCGCCAAGGCCAAGCGCGAGACGGTGGTGACCGAGGGGCGGGGCGGCATGCTGTCCATCGCGGGCGGGAAGTGGACCACCTTCCGGCACATCGGCCGCACGATCATGAAGAAGCTGGAGACGCTGCCGGGCCACCCGCTGGGCGACGACTTCGAGCCGATCAGCGCGCTGCCGAAGAAGCTGCCGCTGCCCGGCATCGCCAACCCGCGCGCGGTCGCCCACCGGCTGCTCACCGACCGGCCGGCGCCCGGCCCGCGCATGGCGGCCGACACGGCCAAGCACCTGGCCACGCACTACGGCTCGCTGGCCTTCGACATCGCCCGCATGGCCAACGAGAGCCCCGAGCTCGCCGAGCGCGTCCACCCCGACGCCCCGGAGATCTGGGCACAGGTCGTCTGGGCCCGGGACCACGAGTGGGCCGAGACGCAGGACGACGTGCTGCGCCGCCGCACGACGCTGACGATCCGCGGCCTCGCCACGGACGACGTCCGCGCCAAGGTGCAGGACCTGCTCGACAAGAAGTAGGCGCGGGTCCGGGGGATCCATGATCCGGAAGGGGCGGTTCCACGCCGACGGAGCCGCCCCTTCCGCGTTCCCGCGCCCGCATAATGACCTGATACGTCGGAGGTCTTGAACGCACTGGGAGGCCGGCCATGGCAGTCACCGACGAGGCGATCGAGAAGATCAAGGGAATGATCGTCTCCGGCGCGCTGCGCCCGGGCGACCGGCTGCCCAAGGAGAGCGAACTCGCCGCCGACCTCGGGCTGTCCCGCAACTCCCTGCGGGAGGCCGTGCGTGCCCTGTCACTGATCCGGATCCTGGACGTACGGCAGGGCGACGGCACGTACGTCACCAGCCTCGACCCGCAACTCCTGCTGGAGGCGCTGAGCTTCGTCGTCGACTTCCACCGCGACGACACGGTCCTGGAATTCCTCGCCGTGCGCCGCATCCTCGAGCCGGCCGCGACCGCGATGGCGGCCGTGCGGATCAGCGAGCAGCAGCTGGACGCGCTGACGGCCCAGCTGGACAAGCTCGGTGAGGCCCCGTCGGTGGAGGATCTGGTCGCCTGCGACCTGGAGTTCCACCGGGGCATCGTGCACAGCTCGGGCAACTCCGTGCTGTGCTCGCTGCTCGACGGGCTGTCGGGCCCCACCACCCGGGCCCGGATCTGGCGCGGCCTCACGCAGGAGGACGCCGTGGCCCGCACCCTGCGCGAGCACCGTGCGATCCTCGCCGCGCTGCGCGACCGGGACGCCGAGGCGGCCCGTTCGTGGGCGACCGTGCACATCGCGAGTGTGGAGCAGTGGCTGCGCTCCACGCTGTGACCAGGGCCTCACGGACCGCTCGGATGAATCCGGGGTGTTCAGGGGCGGATCGCGGGGCAGTGATGGGGGCACTCCCCCTGCAAGGGGGCTGCGGGCGCCCCCGCGGCACGCCGTAAGGTTGGGTGGTCAAGCGAGGGCACGTCGGAAGGAGGCGCTGGGTGATCGAGCTCGAGGGGGTTCCCGAGCTGGTCGACCCGGTCATGGTGGCCGCGTTCGAGGGCTGGAACGACGCCGGCGACGCCGCCTCCACCGCGGTCGCGCATCTGGACAGGGAATGGAAGGGCGAGGTCTTCGCGGCGCTGGACGCCGAGGACTACTACGACTTCCAGGTGAACCGCCCCACGGTGTTCCTGGAAGCGGGCGTCCGCAAGATCACCTGGCCCACGACCAGGCTGTCGGTGGTCCGGGTCGGCGGCGAGAAGCCGCGCGACCTCGTCCTCGTGAGGGGCATCGAACCGTCCATGCGGTGGCGGTCGTTCTGCAACGAACTGCTCGGCTTCGCGCACGAACTGGGCGTGGAACTGGTGGTCGTCCTGGGCGCCCTGCTCGGCGACACCCCGCACACCCGTCCGGTCCCGATCAGCGGCACCACGTCCGACCCGGACCTGGCCCGCCGCATGGATCTGGAGGAGACCAAGTACGAGGGCCCCACGGGCATCGTCGGCGTCCTCCAGGAGGCGTGCACGCACGCGGGCGTCCCGGCCGTGTCGCTCTGGGCGGCGGTGCCGCACTACGTGTCGCAGCCGCCGAACCCGAAGGCCACGCTGGCCCTGCTGAACCGCCTGGAGGACCTGATCGACGTGCGCATCCCGCTGGGCGAGCTGCCCGAGGACGCGCGCGCCTGGCAGGTCGGCGTGGACCAGCTGGCCGCCGAGGACAGCGAGGTGGCCGAGTACGTCCAGTCGCTGGAGGAGGCCCGGGACACCGCCGAGTTGCCGGAGGCGTCCGGCGAGGCCATCGCCCGGGAGTTCGAGCGCTATCTGCGGCGCCACGACGGCGGCGGACCGCCCGCGCCGGGCGGTCACGCCACGGCGGACGGCAGCGACAGCACGTCGTACCTGCGGGACAACCCCAGCGGCCGCACCCGCCCGCCCAAGCCGCCGAAGCCGGGCACGGACGACGACGAGTCGTCGGACGACTGAGGACACGGCAGCAAACAGCCAAGAGGGGCGTCTCCCGGCCGGGAGACGCCCCTCTGCGTACTTCTCGCTCTGGCTACAGCGCTACACCCAGCAGCGCGTCCACCGCCCGGGAGACCACCCCGGGCGCGCCGATGTCCGTACCGCCGCTCCGCACCTGGAGCGCGACCCAGCGGTCGACCGCGGTGAGCGCGGCCGGCGCGTCCAGGTCGGCGGCGAGGGCTTCGCGGATCTCGTCGACGAGCGCCTCCGCCGGCGGCCCGTCGGGCCGGGACACGGCGGCCCGCCAGCGGCCGAGCCGCTCGACGGCGTCCTGGAGGACCTGGTCGGTGTACTCCCAGTCGGCGCGGTAGTGGTGGGCGAGCAGCGCGAGCCGGATGGCGGCCGGGTCGACGCCGTCGTGCCGGAGCTTGGAGACGAAGACCAGGTTGCCCTTGGACTTGGACATCTTCTCGCCGTCCAGGGCGACCATGCCGGCGTGCACGTACGCCTTGGCCATGGGGAACTCGCCGGTGAGGGCCTGGGCGTGCGAGGCGCCCATCTCGTGGTGCGGGAAGGCGAGGTCGGAGCCGCCGCCCTGGATGTCGAAGCCCATGCCGAGGTGGTCGAGGGCGATGGCCACGCACTCGATGTGCCAGCCGGGCCGTCCGCGCCCGAGCGATCCGCCGTCCCAGCTGGGCTCGCCCGCGCGGGCCGCCATCCACAGCATCGGGTCGAGCGGGTTCTTCTTACCGGGGCGGTCGGGGTCGCCGCCGCGCTCGGCGGACAGCAGCCGCATCGCCGCGGCGTCGAGGTTCGAGACCTTGCCGAAGTGCGGGTCGGACTCGACGGAGAAGTAGACGTCCCCCTCCAGTTCGTAGGCCGCGCCCATGTCCCGGAGCCGCTCGACGAGCGGGACGATCCCGGGTATGGCCTCGACGGCGCCTATGTACTGCCGCGGCGGCAGCATCCGCAGGGCCGTCATGTCCTCGCGGAAGAGGGCCGTCTCCTTCTCGGCGAGCGCGGCCCAGTCGAGGCCGTCGCGCTGCGCCCGCTCCAGGAGCGGGTCGTCGACGTCGGTGACGTTCTGGACGTAGTGAACCTGCCGCTTGGTGTCGAGCCACACGCGCTGCACGAGGTCGAACGCGTTGTAGGTCGCCGCGTGTCCCAGGTGCGTGGCGTCGTACGGGGTGATGCCACAGACGTAGATACGGGCGACGGGACCGGGGTCGAGGGTGACAAGACCGCCGGTCGCGGTGTCGTGGATCCTCAGGTCGCGGCCCTGACCAGGCAGGGCGGGGACCTCGGAAGCGGGCCAGGCATGCATGCCATGAGCCTAACCGGACTGAAGTTCCATATACGAATGGGAGCGGGCCACACGGCCGAGAAGGCGTTCTTGCGGTGTTCCGGGTGCCTGTGCTGCTACACGGGCGGCCAGGGAATCGCCGGCCACTCACCGCTCGGCTCCGGGTGGGTCCCCGAGGCGAGCAGGGCGCCGACGCGTGCGCGGGTGGCGTCGATCTCGGCGCCGGTGATCAGCGGTTCGAGCCGCGCGGCGAGCGGACCGCCCTCGGCCAACCCCTTCCTGAGGCCTTCGAGGACGCCGACGGCCTCCTCGGTGAGGGCCTCCCCCGCCCAGCCCCACAGCAGGGTCCGCAGTTTGTTCTCGGCGTTGAACGTGACCCCGTGGTCGATGCCGTACAGCCGTCCTCCGCCGGTGGGCAGCAGGTGCCCGCCCTTGCGGTCGGCGTTGTTGATGACCGCGTCGAGGACCGCGAGCCGCCGCAGCCGTTCGTCGTCGGCGTGCACGAGCAGCGCGGTGCGCCCCTCGCCGACCTCGGCGAAGCCGATCGCCTTCCAGCCCGGCTCGGGCTCCTCGCCGTCGACCAGGGCGAGCAGTTCCGCCTCGGGCGTCACCTCGACCCACAGCTGGCACATGCCCTCGCCGTAGGGACCCTCGCGCAGCACGGTGGCCGGCACGAGGCCCCAGCCGGTGGCCTCGGAGACCTCGTACGCGGCGACCTCGCGCTGGGCCAGCGTCCCGTCGGGGAAGTCCCACAGCGGCCGCTCCCCCGCGACCGGCTTGTAGATGCAGGCCGCCTCCTGGCCGTCGTAGGACACCGTGCAGTACAGGGCCGCGTTGGAGGCCTCACGGATGCGTCCGCGTACGGTCAGTTCACCGCGGGCGAGCAGCCCGGCGGCGTCCGGTGGGGGCGTCACGCTCCGCGGCGGTATCCGTTCTGGCGCGGACATACGTGTCCTTCCGGGTCGAGCGGGAGGCTGCACAGCGGGCACGGCGGCCGCCCGGCGTTGACGACGTCGAGGGCGCGCTTGGCGAAGGCCCGGGCCTGCGTGCCGGTGAGCCGGACCCGCAGCATCGGCGGCCCGTTCTCCTCGTCCTGGAGCAGCCGCTCCTCGGCCTCGGCGAGGTCCTCCTCGGACTCCGCGTCGAGCTCCACGAGCGCCTGCGCCTCGACGATCATGAGCTGCTCGTCGCCGTCCCAGGCCAGCGCCATGGTGCCGACCCGGAACTCCTCCTCGATGGGGGTGTCCAGCGGCGCCGTGTCGGTGTCCGACGGCGCGACGGCGGGGACGTGGGCGCTGCCGCCGCTACGGCGTACGACCTCGTCGAGCAGTTCGTCCATGCGTTCGGCGAGCGCTGCGACCTGCGTCTTCTCCAGGGCCACGCTGGTCACCCGGGAGCCTGCGGTGGCCTGGAGGAAGAACGAGCGGCGCCCGGGCAGTCCGACCGTACCGGCCACGAAACGCTCCGGATGGTCGTAGAGGAACACCTGACGGGACACGTCCTGTCTCCATGGGGATCGTGGGAACCGTGTGAGCACGGCACTGCTGCGACCGCTTCACCCTACTGCGGCGAACGATCACGGTGCGCCCGCACCACCCCCGACTTCGGCCTCGCCGCCCGGCGGTTCCTCGCGCGGCGCCAGGGACGTGAAGTCGCCCGTGTCACCGAGGCGGACGAGAAACGGTCGCAGTCGTGTGTAGCGGATCGCGGTGATGGAACACGGTTCAACGGAAATCCGCTGGAAGAGGTCCAAGTGAAGTCCGAGTGCGTCGGCGACGAGCGACTTGATGATGTCGCCGTGCGAGCACATGAGGTAGACGGCGTCGGCGCCGTGGTCGCGCTCCACGCGCGCGTTCCACTCGCGTACGGCCTCGGCGGCGCGCGTCTGCATGGCCCGCATGGACTCCCCGCCGGGGAACGCCGCCGCGGACGGATGAGCCTGCACCACCTCCATCAGGGGCTCGTCCTTGAGCTCGGCGAGCTTGCGTCCGGACCAGTCTCCGTAGTGGCACTCTCCGATGCGCTCGTCGGTGTGCGGGCTCAGGTCCGGCCGGGCCTGAAGCAGCGGCCGGAGGGTTTCCTGGCAGCGCTGGAGCGGGCTGGTGACGATTTCGGCGAGGGGCAGTTCGGCCAGCCGCCCGGGGAGCGCGGCGGCCTGGGCGGCGCCGCGCTCGTCGAGGGCGACGCCGGGCGTCCAGCCGGCGAGGAGTCCCTCGGTGTTGGCGGTGGAGCGTCCGTGCCTGACCAGGATCAGCGTGGGCATGCGCTCCAGCGTAGGCGCACGCGCGCGTGCGGTGTCGTTCGAGTGACGGGAGACTCGCTTCGTGATCGTCGACTGTGCCATCTACCGCGACGGACAGCGGTCGGAGGGGCCCGAGGACCTCTCCGACGCCCTGGGTGAGGCCCGCACGGCGGGCGGGTTCGTGTGGATCGGGCTGCACGAGCCGACGGAGGCCGAGTTCGACCATGTGACCCGGGAGTTCGGGCTGCACCCGCTGGCCGTCGAGGACGCCCTGAAGGCCCACCAGCGGCCCAAGCTGGAGGTGTACGACGACTCTCTGTTCGTGGTGCTGAAGCCGGTGGCGTACGAGCCGCAGAGCGACACCGTCTCCTCCGGCGAGATCATGATCTTCCTGGGTGACTCGTTCGTGGTGACCGTCCGGCACGGCGAGGGCTCACCGCTCAAGGCCGTACGGCACCGGCTGGAGCACGAGCCGGAGCTGCTCGGCAAGGGCCCCACGGCCGTGCTGTACGCGGTCGCCGACGCGACCGTCGACCACTACCTGGACGTGGCGACCGAGTTGCAGACCGACCTGGAGGGCCTGGAGGCGGAGGTGTTCTCGCCGGACGGCGGGGGCTCACGGAACACGGCGTCCCGGATCTACGACTTCAAGCGGCAGGTCCTGGAGTTCCGCCGGGCGACCGGGCCGCTGGCCCCGCCGATGAGCCGGCTGGCGGGGACGGCGTCGTCCGGTGTGGCCGTGCCGTTCGTGGACGACCGGGCCCGGCCGTTCTTCCGCGACGTCAGCGACCACCTGACGCGTGTGAACGACTCCGTGGAGAACCTGGACCGGCTGGTGTCGGACATCCTCTCGGCGCACCTGGCGCAGATGAGCGTCCGGCAGAACGACGACATGCGGAAGATCTCCGCGTGGGCGGCCATGGCCGCGATCCCCACGATGCTCGCGGGGATCTACGGCATGAACTTCGACCACATGCCCGAGCTGCGCTGGGTCTGGTCCTATCCGGCGCTGATCGCCCTGATGGCCGTCCTGGAGTTGATGGTCTTCCGGTTGTTCAAGCGCCGGGGGTGGCTGTAACCGGACCGGCTCAGGCGAACTCGGGCTCCGGGGTCGCGGGACCGCCGAGGGCGTTGCGGCGCTCGGGTGTCGTCAGCGACACCATCCGGCGCCAGCCGCCCATGCGTTCGTAGGCGTACACCGCGTGGATGCCCGCCGCGAGCACCGCCGACTTGGCCTTGGACCAGCCGAGGATGCGGCCCATGTGCGCCATGACGGCGAGGCTGACGTCGCGGTAGATCCGGATCTCGGCCAGCGCGCACTCGCGCAGGGTGCGCTGGATGACCCTGCCGTGGCCCGCGTAGGCGAAGCGCAGCAGTTCCTCGTGGCAGTAGGCGAGGTGGTTGTCCTCGTCGTTGGAGATCTGCTTGACCGCGCGGCCGATGTCGGGGTGGTCGGCGAAGTGCTTGCGCAGCAGGTCCATCTGTTCCGAGGCGCGCTGCTCGGTGACCCTGCTGTGCGAGAGGTAGGTGACGATGTCCTGGACCGTGAGCCGCTCGTCGCGGTTCAGCTGCTCGTGCGCGAGGCCGATGCCGTTCTTCTCCAGGAGCATGGTGTAGTCGGTCTCCGGCGGGACCGGGACGGGGTCGAGTCCGCGCTTCTTCATCAGGGCGTTGAAGATCCGGCCGTGTTTGTCCTCGTCGGCGCCGTGCCGGCTGATCTTGGGGGCGAGGTCGCGCTCGGCCTCGGGCACGAGCGCGGCGATGCGGGCGTTCTCCCAGCCGCCCTGGGTCTCGCCGCTCGCGGCGATGGAGCAGAACAGGGCGAAGGACTCGTCGTTGTCGAGGATCTCCTGGAACAGACTCTTGGCCGAAAGCATCGTGGGCACCTCTCCCGCGCGCGCGTGGGCGTACTGCGGCTTTCCCGCAGGTTCCGCGAACAACGAGTCAAGTGCGGGGCGGGGGGTGCTGCAACAGGTGTGAGGGACAACTCCGCCGAATGGAGGACGCGGGGGCAGGCGCGCCGGGCCGGGTGGGGGCCGCTGTGCCGTAACCGCAGGGGGCCCCACGCGTTGTTCTGCCTGACGGCCGTGGCGGGGAAGACCCCCGAGCCCCCACCACGGCCGCTGAAAACTCCCGGCCGGTTCAGGCGAGCCCGGCGCGCTCCAGGGCCTCGGTGCCGGCCCGCAGGGACGCGAGCCGCTCGTCGAGCGTGAAGCCCGCCGGCGCGAGGGACAGGGTGGTGACCCCGGCCGCGGCGTAGGCCTTCATCCGGTCCGCGATCCGGTCCACGGAACCGAGCAGGGTCGTCTTGTCGATCAGGTCGTGCGGTACGGCGGCCGCGGCGCCCTGCTTGTCGCCCGAGAGGTACTTGCTCTGGATCTCGGCGGCTTCCTGCTCGTAACCCATGCGCCGGGCGAGCTGGTTGTAGAAGTTCTGCTTGGGGCTGCCCATGCCGCCGACGTAGAGCGCGGTGTAGGGGCGGAAGGTGTCGGCCAGCGTGGACACGTCCTTGTCGTCGCCGACGGCGAGCGGCAGGGTCGGGCAGACGTCGAACCCGTCGAGGGTCTTGCCGGCCTTCTCGCGCCCGGCGCGCAGGTACTTGATCGTGGTGTCCTCGAGGTGCTCGGCGGACGGGAAGATCAGCAGGGCGCCGTCGGCGATCTCGCCGGTCTGCTCGAGGTTCTTCGGGCCGATCGCTGCGATGTACAGGGGGATGTGCTCGCGCTGGGGGTGCACGGTCAGCTTGATCGGCTTGCCGGGGCCGCCGGGCAGGGGCAGCGTCCAGTGCTGCCCCTCGTAGGACAGCCGCTCGCGGGTCATGGCCTTGCGGACGATCTCGACGTACTCGCGGGTGCGGGCGAGCGGCTTGTCGAACTTGACGCCGTACCAGCCCTCGGAGACCTGCGGGCCGGAGACGCCGAGGCCGAGGCGGAAGCGGCCGCCGGAGAGGGAGTCGAGGGTGGCGGCGGTCATGGCCGTCATCGCGGGCTGGCGGGCCGGAATCTGGAAGATGGCGGAGCCGACGTCGATGCGCTCGGTCTGGGCGGCGACCCAGCTCAGTACCGTGGCGGCGTCGGAGCCGTAGGCCTCGGCGGCCCAGCAGACGGCGTATCCGAGCCGGTCGGCCTCCTGGGCGACGGCCAGGTTGTCCGCGTCCATTCCGGCACCCCAGTAGCCGAGGTTGATACCGAGCTGCATGCCGCATCCCCTTACTGATCAGTAACGTGCCTTGTGCGGGCACCTTAGCGCGGAGGCCGGGGCGAGGTACACGGCCGCAGTCGGTCGGTCGTGCCGGTCAGTCGTTTAGATGAGTGAACAGGAATCATGGACGCGACCATTGACGCGTCCACGACGAGTCCATACCTTTCGCGAGAAAGCGCTTTCCCCCCTCCACCTTCCGCAGTCGAACGGAGAGGCACCGATGAAGCGAGCACTCCCCCTGCGACTCCCCACGGTCCTGGCCACGATGGCCCTCGCCGCCGCGACCGGCACCCTCGTGTCGATCCCCGAGGCGTCGGCGGCGACCGGCAGCGCCACCGGCTACGCGACCCAGAACGGCGGAACCACCGGCGGCGCCGGAGGCCAGACGGTCCGGGCGACGACGGGAACGGCGATCCACCAGGCCCTCTGCGGCCGGGCGAGCACCAGCACCCCGATCACCATCGAAGTCACCGGGACCATCAACCACGCCAACACCAAGAAGGTCTCCGGCGCCGGCTGCGACACCGCCGACGGCGTGATCGAGCTCAAGAAGGTCAGCAACGTGACCCTCGTCGGGGTCGGCAGCGGCGCCGTCTTCGATCAACTGGGCATCCACATCCGCGAATCCAAGAACATCATCGTCCAGAACGTGACCGTCCGGAACGTCAAGAAGTCGGGCTCCCCCACGTCCAACGGCGGGGACGCCATCGGCATCGAGCGCAACGTCCGCAACGTCTGGATCGATCACACCACCCTGGAGGCGTCGGGCGGCGAGTCGGAGGGCTACGACGGCCTGTTCGACCTCAAGGACAACACCCAGTACGTGACCCTGTCCTACAGCGTCCTGCGCAACTCCGGCCGCGGCGGCCTGGTCGGGAACAGCGAGAGCGACCGGTCGAACGGCTACATCACCTACCACCACAACCGGTACGAGAACATCGACTCCCGCGCCCCACTGCTGCGCGGCGGCATCGCGCACCTCTACAACAACCACTACGTGCGCCTCAACGAGTCCGGCATCAACTCCCGCGCGGGCGCCCGCGCCAAGGTGGACAACAACTACTTCGAGGACTCCAAGGACGTCCTCGGCACGTTCTACACCGACGAGGCCGGATACTGGCAGGTCGGCGGCAACATCTTCGACAACGTGACCTGGTCCGGTCCCGGCAGCGAGAACCATCCGGCCGGACCGGACCCCAAGTCGAACACCACCGTCGCCATCCCGTACGCGTTCGGGGCGGACGCCGCCGCCTGCGTGCCGGCCGTCGTGAGCCGAACCGCGGGCGCCGGAAAGGGCCTTCAGGTGTCGGACGGCAGGTGCTAGCCGAGCGCTCCCGGCACCACCGGATCGCGCGGGGTCACGGTCCCGCCCCCGCCCCGTCCTCGGAAATCCGTGGTCCGCAGCCACCCACACCGTAGGTTCTGGCCAGTAATCTCGGCGTTCATGGAGCAGAGGCATCTCGGCCGCACCGGCCTTCGTGTGTCCCGGATCGGGCTCGGCACCCTGACCTGGGGGCGGGGCACCGACGAGCATGACGCCGCGGACCTCATGAAGACGTTCTGGGAAGCGGGCGGGACCCTCGTCGACACCGCGGACGTGTACGGCGACGGTGAGGCCGAGTACCTCCTCGGCAGGCTCATGGACGGCCTGGTGCCGCGCCGTGACCTGGTCATCTCGACCAAGGCCGGCAGTGTGCCGGACCCGGACCGCCGCTTCGACGGCTCCCGCGGCCATCTGCTCTCCGCGCTGGACGCCTCGCTGGCACGGCTCGGCACCGACTACGTCGACCTGTGGCATGTGCACGCGTACGACCCGGACACCCCGCTGGAGGAGACCCTCCAGGCCCTCGACCTGGCGGTCTCCAGCGGGCGTGCCCGCTACGCCGCCGTCTCCAACTTCTGCGGCTGGCAGCTGGCCAGGGCCGCGACCTGGCAGCTGGCGGCTCCCGGCATCCGGACCCGGGTGGCCGGTACGCAGCTGGAGTACTCCCTGCTCCAGCGCGGTGTCGAGCGCGAGGTGCTGCCGGCCGCGCTGGACCTGGGCATAGGCCTGCTGCCGTCCTCGCCGCTCGGGCGCGGGGTGCTGACGGGCAAGTACCGGGGCGACACGATGCCGCCGGACTCACGCGGTGCGTCGGAGCATCTCGCGCCCTTCGTCGCGCCGTACCTCGACGACACGGCGAGCCGCATCGTGGACGCCGTGGCGACCGCGGCCGACGGGCTCGCGGTGACGCCGCTGCACGTCGCCCTGGCGTGGGTGCGCGACCGGCCCGGCGTGACCGCCCCGATCGTCGGCGCGCGCAACGCACTGCAGCTCACGGCGGCATTGTCAGTGGAGACCCTTAGTCTTCCTGACGAGATCTGCCGGGCGCTCGACGATGTGTCGGCGCCCGTGCACCGCTATCCCGATCACGACTGGAGCACGCTGTGAGCACGGAGCCCGAGACCACGGAGGACACCGAGCCGGGGACGCCGGGCACCGAGCAGGGCCCTGGGGCGGAGGATGCCGGGCAGGGCACCGAGACGGAGGGCGCCGGGGAGGCGGCTGGGGTGGAGGATGGCGGGCAGGGCACCGAGGCGGAAACCGCCGACGCGGGCGCCGGGGAGACGTCCGAGACCGAGGGCCCTGAAGCGGACGCCGGGCAGAAGTCCGAAGGCGAGGGCGGGCAGAAGTCCGAAGGCGAGGGCGCCGACGCCGAGGCCGGGCAGAAGTCCGAAGGCGAGGGCGCCGAAGCGGGCGTCGGGCAGGTGTCCGAAGGCGAGGCCGCCGAAGCGGACGCCGGGCAGGCGTCCGAAGCCGAGGGTGCCGACGCCGAGGCCGGGCAGAAGTCCGAAGGCGAGGGCGCCGAAGCGGACGCCGGGCAGGCGTCCGAAGGCGAGGCCGCCGAAGCGGACGCCGGGCAGGTGTCCGAAGCCGAGGGTGCCGACGCCGAGGCCGGGCAGAAGTCCGAAGGCGAGGTTGCCGAAGCGGGCGTCGGGCAGGTGTCCGAGGCCGAGGCCGAGCTGCGGGCCCAGCAGGCCGAGCGGGAGCGCATCGAGCAGCGCAAGGCCGAGAAGAAGGCGCCGATCGAGAGCGGCACCAAGCTGAGCGGCAAGGCCGCCGACCTGCTCGCGGCCGTACGGGCCGTCGAGAGCGGCGAGAAGCCGGTGGCCACGGTGTTCGAGGAGCCCCGGCCGGCCCCCCGGCGCTCCGCGCCCGAGCCGGAGCGGCGCCCGCAGCCGGTGGCGCCCCAGCCCGCCGCCGCGTCGGCGGCTCCCGCGCCGGAGGCGGTCCAGGCCGTACGGCGGGTGCTGGCCGAGGGCGGTGCTCCGGAGGTGCTCGCACCGCAGGTCGCCGCGGCACTCGGCGAGGGTGCGGACGAACAGTTGCGCGCCGACCCCTGGCAGTTGCTGCGGACCGCCGGCGTGCGGCCGGAGCAGGCCGACGGATTCGCGCGTTCCCTGCTCGGTGCCGAGTGCGGGCCGGACGACGAGCGGCGCGGCCGGGCCGTCACCGGCTGGCTCCTGGAGCAGGCTGCGCTGGCGGGGCACACGGCCCTGGAGATGCCGGCGCTCCTCGCCGCCCTGGCCCAGCGCGGTGTTCCCGAGCCCGAGAGCGCCGTGCAGGACGCGATCGCGGAGGGGGAGGCGCTGGTCTTCCAGGACGCCCTGGAGGAGGAAGCCGGTGCCCCGGCCGCGACGGCCGCGGAAGGGGACGAGGAGGACGTGGAGCGTCCGGTCCGCGTCCTGGTCGGCCTCGAGCGGTACGCGATGGCGGAGGAGAGCCTGGCCGACGGCCTGGCCCGGCTCGTGAACTCGGTGCCCAAGCAGGACGGTTCGGCCGAGGACTGGGAGCGGGCGGCCGCCGCGGCCCAGGGGTCGACGGCGGAGCTGATCCGCGCGGTGGCCGGCCAGGGCCTGGTGCTGCACACCGGCGGGGAGGCGTCCCTGGCCGAGCCCGCCGCACTGCTGAACGCCGCGAGGACCCTCGGACTGCGGGCCTGGGCTGCCGCGCACGGCCCGATCGGCCGCAGCCGTTTCGCGGCCCTGCTACGGCGGTCCGGCCAGGCGGCGGACGTCCCCGAGCGAGCCGACGGGCCCCCCGCCGGACCGGGCGACTCTCCCGTCGCCACCGTCTCCGGGCTGCTCGCCGGCGCCGAAGGGCCCGGCCGGGATGCGGACGGGGCCCTCGATCTCGATCTGCTCGTCGTGCTCGACGCACCGCAGCTGGATGTCGAGACGGCGGCTCTGCTGACCGAGTCGCTGCCGGACGGGGCGCGGCTGGTGCTGGCCGGGGATCCGGCGGTGCTGTGGTCCGTGGGGCCGGGGCGGGTGTTCGCGGATCTGCTCGCGGCGCGGATCTGCCCCCAGGTGGCCTCGCGGCGGCCGGATCCGGGGCCGCTGGGCGAGCTGGTCTCCGGTATCGGCATCGGCGAGCTGAACCAGGTCGACGCCCCCGGCAAGGAGGTCGTGATCGTGCCGGTGCGGGACGCGGGCGAGGCCGTGCACCGGACGGTGCAGCTCGTCGCGGACTCGGTGCCCCGGGCGATCGGTGTACCGGCCGAGGAAACCCAGGTGATCACGCCCGGGCACGGCGGCGCCGTCGGAACGCGTGCGCTCAACGCGGCCCTGAAGGAACGGCTCAATCCGGGCCCGGGCCGCTTCGGCGGCTTCGACCCCGGTGACCGGATCGTCCACTCCCCCGCCCCGGGGCGTGCGCTGCCGGGCCGGGTGGTGACGGCGGACGCCGAGGGACTGCACCTGTCGTGCGAGGGCGAGACCGTCGTCGTACCGAAGGAGCGGGTGGAGCAGTCGGTGCGGCACGGATGGGCGCTGACCGCACACCAGGCCGTGGGGAGCCGGTGGCCCGCGGTGGTCGTGGTGCTGCCCGGCGATGCGGCGCAGGCACTCAGCAGGCCGTGGGTGTACACGGCGTTCGGGCGGGCCGACCGGCATCTGTCCGTGGTGCACGGGGTGGAACAGGCACTGCCCCGGGCCGTGGCCGAGGTCCCGGCGAAGCCGCGCACGACCAGGCTTCCGGTGCTGCTCGCGCCGCAGATCAGCGGCACGTGACGGGGGTGGTGGTCAGGGGCCCGGGCCCCTGACCACCACCCCCGTGGTCGCCGTCGTGCGTACTCAGCGGCGGTCCGCGTCCAGCGGTTCCAGGTCCTCGTCCTCGTCCAGGTCGCTGTCGAGCTCGTCCTCGAGATCGTCGCCGTCCGCGTCGTCCTCTTCGTCCTCGTCGTCGACATCGTCGATCTCGTCGTCGAAGACGGCGCTGACGTCGAAGCGGCAGACCACCTGCTGCGGATCGACCTGCTCGAACGGCGCCTCCAGCCACTCGCCGGGCTCGGCCGGTTCCTCCGCCGCCGTCACCCAGAGCGTGGAGTCGCCCTCCTCCAGACCGAACTCCTTGTGCCGGGACGCGATCTCGTCGGGCTCGAACTCGCCGAACAGCAGCCCCAGCGCGCCGTGCACGGTCCCGGAGGCCGGGGATCCGTCATCGCCCTCCGCCGCCTCGATCCGCTCGGCGTGCGCCAGCAGGCGCTGCGGCTCGGCGACGGCGTAGTCACGACGGATCAGCACACTCAGCGCGTTCGGTTCCTCGGGGCCCGTGTACGGGGGCAGCGCGTCCTCCGCACCGGGGATCTCGAAGGGCGTGACCTCGTCGTAGCGGTCGTAGAGCAGTTCGTCGTACACCTCTGCGGCCGCGGCCAGCTGGTTGAACGCCTCGAACACGGCCGGGTCGTCCTCCCCCGACCTGCGTTCGACCGCGGCCAGGTGGCGGTCGAGCGCGGTCTTGACCGCCTCGGCGGCGGCGCGTACCTCGGCAGCGGTGGGCTGCGCAGCATCAGACATAGTGCAGACGCTATCCGTACCGGGCCCCAGCCCGCACAATAGATGCGATGCCGGAATACGAATTTGTCGACGTGTACGTCCCCCGCGGGGTCTCCCGCAAGGAGACGGCACGTCTGCTGACGGACCACGCGGAGTACGGACACTGGGAGTTGCACCGTCTGACCCTGCTGCGCGACGGCAGCCGCAAGGTGCGGTTGCGCCGGCGGATCATCCGCCAGGTGCGGGCCACGTGGTGAGCGGGGACGGGGCACTGGGAGAACGCACATGACGGAGCGGGCCCCGCTGCAGCGGGGCCCGCTCCGTGTGCGGGGGGTCAGGCTGAGGCGCGGGCCTTGCGGTAGAGGATCGCGCCCGCGAGCAGCGCGCCCGCGCCGGCCGGCAGGGCGAGACCGAGCGGCAGATCGCTGCCGGTGCTGGCGAGCTGGGCGTCGCCGTCGGGCTGCGTGACGAACTGGCCGCCCGGCTTGTTGCCGTGCGAGGAGCCGCCCGGGGTCTCGCTGCCCGTGGAGGGCGGGGTGCCCGGGGTGCCGGGGTGACCGGGCTCACCGGGGTTGCCCGGGTGACCAGGGTTGCCCGGGTGACCAGGGTTGCCTGGGTGACCCGGGTTGCCGGGCGTGCCGGGATCGCCCGGGTTACCGGGGTTCCCCGGGTTTCCGGGGGTGCCAGGGTTTCCCGGCTTGCCCGGGGTCTCGTGGCCGCCGCCCGGCGGGGTGCCGTGGTGGCCGCCGCCGTTGGAGCAGTCGTTGCCCGTGCTGGGGTTGCCGACGCCGATGACGTCGACGCTGTTGCCGCAGACGTTCACCGGCACGTGGACCGGCGCCTGGACGTGGTTGCCCGAGCCGACGCCGGGCGAGTCGGTGGCGTGCCCACCGGCGTGGGAGCCGCCGTGACCACCATGGCCGCCATGTCCCCCCGCCGACGATCCACCGCCCTTGTTGGCACACGAGTTGCCCACCGACGGGTTGAGCACGCCGACGACGTTGACCGTGTTCCCGCACACGTTGACCGGCGCGTACACCGGCGCCTGCACCGAGTTTCCGGACAGTACGCCGGGCGAGCCCGACGCCGAACCCTGGGCGCCCGAGTCGGCGTGAGCGGAGCCGCCCGCGGCGGCGATCACGCCGGTCGCGGCCGCCACGGTCATCAGACCCTTGCGGGTAGCCTGTCGCATTTGCTGAATACCTGCCTTCGACCCTGTCTCGAATTCTTCTCGAATTCCTTGAAAGAAGCGTTCGGTCCCGGAGCGCATGGCACGCACTCCGGGACCGATGGCTTGGAACTCCCCTCAGCGAGGGGAAGGCATCACTTGTTGATGCAGGTGTTGCCGAAGGCGGGGTTCAGCAGCCCGATCACGGAGACCGTGTTGCCGCAGACGTTCACCGGGACGTGAACGGGCACCTGGACAACGTTGCCGGACAGGACGCCCGGGGAGTGCACGGCGGCACCCTGAGCACCCGAGTCGGCGACGGCCAGGCCCGCGCCCGCGAGAACCAGCCCACCGGTGGCAGCCGCAGCAGCGACGACCTTCTTGATCATTATTCCTCCTAGTTGGCAAAGCGACCCATCTTGCGATCGCATTACCTGTAACGAGGAGGGAGTAATGAGGCTACGAGCTTATGGTCGCATTCACTCTTCCCAGTCGATTCCGCACACGCGACCGAATACCGGCGTTTCGCAGGGGTGGCTCAGGACAGGTCGATGAAGCGGTCGAGCACCCGCACGCCGAACTGCAGGCCCTCCACCGGCACTCGCTCGTCCACACCGTGGAACATGCCGGCGAAGTCCAGCTCCGGCGGCAGCTTCAGCGGCACGAAGCCGAAGCCCCGGATGCCCAGGTCGTCGAAGGACTTGGCGTCCGTGCCGCCGGAGAGCATGTAGGGGATCGCCTTGGCGGTCGGGTCCTCGGCCAGCAGCGCGGACTGCATCGCCCCCACGAGCGCCCCGTCGAAGGTGGTCTCCACGGCCTTGTCGGCGTGGACGTCCTCGCGGCGCACGTTCGGGCCGAGGATCCGGTCGAGGTCGGCCAGGAACTCCTCCTCGTGGCCGGGCAGGAACCGTCCGTCGACGTGGGCGGTCGCCTCGCCCGGGATGACGTTGACCTTGTAACCGGCGCCGAGCTGCGTCGGGTTGGCCGTGTTGCTCAGGGTCGCGCCGATGAATTTGGCGATGCCGCCGAGCCTGACGAGGGTCGACTCCATGTCCTCCGGGTCGAGCTCGGTGCCGAGCGCGTCGCCGAGCTCGTCGAGGAAGGCGCGGGTGGTCTTGGTGACCCGCACCGGGAACTTGTGCCGCCCGAGCCGCGCGACGGCCTCCGACAGCTCGGTGATCGCATTGTCCCGGTGGATCATCGATCCGTGCCCGGCGGTGCCGGCCACGGTGAGCTTCATCCAGTGCATGCCCTTCTCGGCCGTCTGGATCATGTAGAGCCGCCGCTGCTCGCTGACGGTGAAAGAGAACCCGCCCACCTCGCTGATCGCCTCGGTGACGCCCTCGAACAGCTCGGGGTGCTTGCGCACGAGGTGCTTGGCGCCGTACGTGCCACCGGCCTCCTCGTCGGCGAGGAACGCGAGGACGATGTCGCGCGGGGGCTTGCGCCCGCTGCGCAACCGGTCGCGGACGACCGCCAGGGTCATCGCGTCCATGTCCTTCATGTCGAC
Organism: Streptomyces massasporeus; assembly: GCF_014648995.1. Taxonomy (GTDB): domain Bacteria; phylum Actinomycetota; class Actinomycetes; order Streptomycetales; family Streptomycetaceae; genus Streptomyces; species Streptomyces massasporeus. Next base: position 349,625 of record NZ_BMSE01000003.1, read on the forward strand.
GGCCCCTCGGCCCCACACACAGCCGTCGGCGACCTCGCCGGAGAAGGGGTGGTGCGTCCAGTCGTCCGCGTTGGCCGGTACGACGTCGGTGTGGCCGTGGATGAGGAGCGCGGGCCGGGAGGGGTCCTCGCCCTCGATCCGGGCCACCGTGGAGGCCCGGCCCGGGTGGGACTCGAAGATCTGCGGTTCGAGCCCGACCTCGGCGAGCTTCTCGGCGACGTACTCCGCCGCCTTGCGCTCGCCCGGACCCGAGTGGTCGCCGTAGTTGCTGGTGTCGATCTGGATCAGCTCGCGGCAGAGGTCCACGACCTCGTCCTCGCCGGTGACGCTCCTGGCCGTGTCCGTCTCGCTCACGTGCTTCCTCCCGGTGTCACTGCTGGTGGGTCCCCCTCATCCTCTCTCTCCCGGGCCCGCACCCCAAGAGCGCTCCCGGCCCGTCACACGCCGTTCACGCCTCGCCGGGGTGCGGACGGGGGGTGATCGGCCACCCCGGAAAGCCTGGTAATGTTTACGTCGTCGCCGCGGGGAGAACCCGCGCGACAGACACCTTGTCCGGGTGGCGGAATGGCAGACGCGCTAGCTTGAGGTGCTAGTGCCCTTTATCGGGCGTGGGGGTTCAAGTCCCCCCTCGGACACATGAAGCCTGAGGGCCGTGACCGCGAGGTCACGGCCCTCAGGCGTTTCCCGGAGAGGTGACCATGACGAGCCGTTCCTGCCCGTGCGGGCTCCCCCAGGCCTACGAGGCGTGCTGCGGCCGGTTCCACTCCGGGGCCGCCGCCGCGCCGACCGCCGAGACGTTGATGCGGTCGCGGTACTGCGCGTTCGTGCAGGGGGACGTCGCGTATCTGCTGCGGACGTGGCATCCGCGGACGCGGCCGGGGCGGCTGGAGCTGGATCCGGGAATGCGGTGGACCGGGCTGGAGGTCCTGGGGGCGAGCGAGGGGTCCGCTTTCCACACCACCGGCACCGTGGAGTTCCGGGCGTCGTACCGGGGCGGGTCCCTGCACGAGCTGAGCCGGTTCGAGCGGGTCGACGGGGCCTGGGTGTATGTCGACGGAGAGTGCCCGGCGTAGCCGCTACGGCGCCAGGATGTCGAGTTCCTGGAGGGCGCCGACCGTGATCTCCCTGGTCAGCTCCTCCGCCCGGGCGGCGTCACCCTCGCGGATGGCCTCGGCGACCTGGACATGCAGGGTGACGGCGGCCGGGTCGGGGTCCTCGAACATCACGTCGTGCTGGGTGCGGCCCGTCAGGACCTCGGCGACGACGTCGCCGAGGCGGGCGAACATCTCGTTGCCGGAGGAGACGAGGACGACGCGGTGGAAGGCGACGTCGTGGTGGAGGTACCCCTCCAGTTTGTGACCGCGTGAGTGGGCGACCATGCCGAGGGCGCACTCGGTGAGCTCGGCGCACTGCTCGGCGGTGGCGTGCCGGGCGGCGAGGCCGGCCGCGACCGGTTCGATCGCCGAGCGCAGCACCGTGAGGGACCGCAGCTGCCCGGGGCGGTCGGCTCCGGCCAGGCGCCAGCGGATGACCTGCGGGTCGTAGACGTTCCACTCGGACTTCGGGCGGACCGTCACGCCGACGCGGCGGCGGGACTCGACCAGGTACATGGACTCCAGGACACGGACCGCCTCGCGCATCACGGAGCGCGACACGTCGAAACGCTGGGCGAGCTCGTCGGTGCGCAGAACGCTGCCCGGCGGGTACTCACCCGCCGTGATCTCGGGGCCGAGGGTGTCCAGTACCCGGCCGTGCAGCCCCCGGCCCGTTGCGCTCATGCACTCAGCGTACGGGGTAGATCACGGAGACAAAAAGTCAGACTTATTCATCACGGCCTCTTGAATTCGTCGTACCTAATGGGTTTCAGTGGCGTCGACATCACGTGTCGACCTCGGACAGCAGACAGTGAGGCAGCGATGAACACCCCCCATGTCGTCGTGGTCATGGGCGTAGCGGGCACCGGCAAGACCACCATCGGTCCCCTGCTCGCGGCCCGGCTCGGCGTTCCGTACGCCGAGGGCGACGACTTCCACCCGCAGGCCAACATCGCCAAGATGTCGGCCGGGACCCCGCTCACCGACGAGGACCGCCTGCCCTGGCTCGACGCCATCGGCGCGTGGGCGCACGGGCGGGCCGGGCTCGGCGGGGTCGTCAGCTGCTCGGCACTGAAGCGGTCGTACCGCGACCGGCTGCGGGCCGCCGCGCCGGGTGTGGTCTTCGTGCATCTCACGGGTGACCGCGCGCTGATCGAGGACCGGATGTCGCACCGGCAGGGGCACTTCATGCCCACGGCGCTGCTCGACTCCCAGTTCGCCACGCTCCAGCCCCTCGCGGCGGACGAGGCGGGAGTCGAGGTGGACGTCGCGGGCGGCCCGGAGGAGATCACCGAGCGGGCGGTGCACGCCCTGCATGACCTCCCCGAGCCCGTCCAGTAGCCCCTGGCGGTTTCCCCCTCCCCTTCTCCCCAACGCAAGGGAACCCACCGTGACCAGACTCAGCGTCGAGATGCTGGCAGCGGACGCACCCGAGCCGATCACCTCGGCCGGCCACGCTCAGCTGGGCATCGCCGTCCTGGCGGGCATCGCCGTCATCGTCCTGCTCATCACGAAGTTCAAGCTGCACGCCTTCCTGTCGCTGACCATCGGGTCACTGGCGCTCGGCGCGATCGCCGGGGCGCCCCTGGACAAGGTGCTGCTCAGCTTCAGCGCCGGCCTCGGCTCCACGGTCGCCGGCGTCGGTGTGCTGATCGCCCTCGGGGCGATCCTCGGCAAGATGCTCGCCGACTCCGGCGGGGCCGACCAGATCGTCGACACCATCCTCGCCAAGGCCGGCGGGCGGTCGATGCCGTGGGCGATGGTGCTGATCGCCTCCGTGATCGGGCTGCCGCTGTTCTTCGAGGTCGGCATCGTGCTGCTGATCCCCGTCGTGCTGATGGTCGCCAAGCGCGGCAACTACTCGCTGATGCGCATCGGCATCCCGGCGCTCGCGGGCCTGTCCGTGATGCACGGCCTGGTGCCGCCGCACCCCGGTCCGCTGGTCGCGATCGACGCCGTCGGGGCCGACCTCGGTGTGACGCTGGCGCTCGGCGTTCTCGTCGCCATCCCCACGGTGATCATCGCCGGGCCGGTGTTCTCCAAGTACGCGGCTCGCTGGGTCGACGTCCCGGCCCCCGAGAAGATGATCCCGCAGCGCGCCTCCGAGGACCTCGAGAAGCGTCCCGGCTTCGGCGCCACGCTCTTCACCGTGCTGCTCCCGGTGATCCTCATGCTCGCCAAGGCCCTGGTCGACATCGTCGTGGACGATCCCGAGAACCCGGTGCAGCGTGTCTTCGACGTCATCGGCGCCCCGATGATCGCTCTGCTCGCCTCGGTGCTGGTCGGCATCTTCACGCTGCTGCGGCCCGCCGGGTTCTCCAAGGAGCGGATCTCGCCGCTCGTCGAGAAGAGCCTCATGCCGATCGCGGGCATCCTGCTGATCGTCGGCGCGGGCGGCGGCTTCAAGCAGACACTCATCGACACGGGCGTGGGGCAGATGGTCCTGGACATCTCCGAGGACTGGGCCATCCCCGCGCTGCTGCTGGCCTGGCTGATCGCGGTGGTGATCCGGCTCGCGACCGGTTCGGCGACGGTGGCCACGGTCTCGGCGGCCGGTCTGGTCGCCCCGCTCGCGGCGGACATGTCCACCACGCACGCCGCTCTGCTCGTCCTGGCCATCGGCGCCGGCTCGCTGTTCTTCAGCCACGTCAACGACGCCGGGTTCTGGATGGTGAAGGAGTACTTCGGGCTGAGCGTCGGTCAGAACATCAAGACCTGGTCCGTCATGGAGACGATCATCTCGGTGGTCGCCGGCGGTCTGGTCCTGCTGTTGTCCCTCGTGATCTAGGAGTGCCTCGGCGATGACGGCTCATCCCCTCTTCGACATCGGCGGCCGTACGGCCCTGGTCACCGGCTCCAGCCGGGGCATCGGACTCGCACTCGCGCGCGGTCTGGCGGAGGCCGGCTGCACGGTCGTGCTGAACGGACGTGACAAGGACCGGCTCGCCGAGGCCGCCGCCGAGCTGCCCGGCGACCGGGTGCACACGGCCGCGTTCGACGTGACCGACGGATCATCGGTGGCCTCGGGGGTCGCCGAGGTCGAGGAGCGGGTGGGCCCGCTCGACATCCTCGTCAACAACGCGGGCATGCAACTGCGCGCCCCGCTGCTGGAGTTCGGGGAGTCCGACTGGCATCGGATCCTGGACACCAACCTGACCAGTGCCTTCCTGGTCGGCCGGGAGGCGGCGCGCCGGATGACGGAACGCGGCCACGGGAAGATCATCAACATCTGCTCCCTGCAGAGCGAGGTGGTGCGGCCCGGGATCGCGCCGTACGCCGCCACCAAGGGCGCTCTGAAGATGCTCACCAAGGGCATGTGCGCGGACTGGGGGCCGTACGGGGTGCAGGTCAACGGCCTGGGCCCGGGCTACATCGAGACGGAGCTGACCCGGCCGCTGGTGGAGGACGAGGAGTTCAGCGCCTGGGTGCGGCGCCGTACTCCGGCCGGGCGCTGGGGCCGTACCCAGGACCTGGTGGGCGGGGTGCTGTTCCTCGCCTCCCCCGCGGCGGACTTCGTCAGCGGGCAGGTGCTGTATGTCGACGGCGGTATGACGAGCGTGCTGTGACCTGCCGGGAGGCGGCTGTGATGCTGGGGTGTGTGATCCACGGTCCGGGCGATCTGCGGGTGGCGGAGCTGCCGGAGCCGCGGCCCGGACCGGGTCAGGCGCTGGTCGCCGTGCGGTACGGCGGGGTGTGCGGGTCCGATCTGCACTACTGGCGGCACGGCGGGGTCGGCGACTTCCGGCTGCGGGAGCCGATGGTGCTCGGGCACGAGGTGGTCGGGACGACCCTCTCCTATGGTGACGGCGCGTCAGGCCCCCCTCTCGGCACGGCCGTCGCGGTGCACCCGGCGACTCCCTGCGGGATGTGCCCGGAGTGCGCCGACGGTCGGCGGAACGTGTGCCGGGACACGCGCTACCTCGGCAGCGCGGCCCGCTTCCCGCACGTCCAGGGCGGTTTCGCCGCCCAGGTCGTCGTACCCGCCGAGCAGGTGCGGCCCCTGCCGGCCGGGCTCGACCTGCGGCGGGCGGCACTCGCCGAACCGCTGTCGGTGGCGCTGCACGCGTTGCGGCGGGCCGGGGACGTCCGGGGCCGGCATGTTCTAGTCACCGGCGCCGGCCCCATCGGCTGTCTGGTGGTCGCGGCGGCCAAGGCCGCGGGTGCCGCTCGGGTGACCGTGACGGACCTGCTCCCGGCCGCCCTGGCTTACGCCTCGGCCGCAGGCGCCGACACCCTCGTACGGGCCGACGACCCCACGGATCGGGGATGGCCCGCGGAGGTCGACGCGGCCGTCGAGGCCTCCGGCGTCGCCGCTGGCCTCGACACCTGCCTCCGCCTGGTGCGGCGCGGCGGGGTCCTCGTCCAGCTCGGCATGCTGCCGCCCGGACCGAGCCCCTTCGCCGGGAACCTGGTGGTGAGCCGGGAGATCGAACTGCGGGGCGCGTTCCGCTTCGACGGCGAGTTCGACGAGGCGCTGACCCTGCTCACGGCCGAGCCCCTCTTCGACGAACTGATCAGCGCGGTGGTCCCGGCCCGAGACGCGGAGTCCGCGTTCACACTGGCGGCGGACCGCAGCCGGTCCTGCAAGGTGCTGCTGGACTTCGGGAGCTGACCGCCGGTCACCGGGCCGCCGGTCACGGCTCCTGTTCGGCCTCCGCCTGTTCCTGGGCGGCCTCCTTGTTCAGCTCGTAGACGTCGGCCCAGGCGGCCAGGCGTCGGTCGCTGCGGTCGAGGATGCGGCGCAGCTCGGTGATCTGACCGGTGTCCCAGCCTTCGCGCTGGACGAGGCTGTGGCCGCCCTCGTCGACGGGCACGGCCTCCATGGCCGTGACGGCCCTGGTCAGCTCCTCGACCTTGACGCGGACGTCCGCCCAGCGCCGACTGGCCGCCTGGTAACCGGTGCTCTGGGCCACGTCCGTGGTGGGCTCACCGTTGTAGGTGTGGCGGACGAGCGTGTCGGTGAGCTTGCGCGGCTCACCCCAGCTCGTGAGAACCGGGGCGCCCTTCTCGTCGACCTCGTAGAGGGGTTCGTGGCAGCGCCCCGCGCGGACGACCTCGTACGCCTGGTACACGCCGCGGCTCCGCGAGAGCATGGCGCGCAGCACGGTCGCCGGGCTGCGGTCGTCCTCGTGCCCCGGCCCGCCGAACACCTCGCGTTGCAACGCCATGGGGTCGGCGACGGCCATGTAGTAGCAGGACTTGACCGCCAACTCGGTCTGCGCGGGTCCCAGTTCGCCACTGTCACCGAGGCCGGACTCCACCTCCTCCAGTGCCTCGTCCCGCAGCCGCTCCAGCGACGGGCCGTCCTCGGGGGCGCCTTCCAGCCTCAGGTCCGCCTTCAGGTGCTGCTCGATCTCCTTGAGCCGGTAGGCCCGCTGGAGCACGGCACGGCGTGGGCGGACCAGTTGCTGAAGGTCGTTCATCTCGGTTCGGTAGGGGCGGATGGTGAGCTCGACGGCGATGTCCACCCGGTCCTCCCGGGTGGGCTTCTGCTTGGCGGTGAGGGACCGGATGCCGTCGTTGACCCGGCGTTTGGCGCTGCCGCCGAGCACGGAGCGCACGATTTCCGCAGCGCGCACGTCCCGGTACGGACTGAAGCCCTCCTCGACGGCCTCGTCATGGCTGATCACCCCGGCGAACCACTGCTTCTCCAGCTCGGTGATGCGGGCCGGGCGAGTGCGGGTGGGCTGGGCCAGGGCGTCGAGCACTGCGTCGGCCTTCGCCTCGTTCTCCACGGCGGAGCCGTAGGGCTTGGGCGGGCGGATGTGAGTCAGGCCGATGAAGTTCCGTACGGCGGTGTGGAAGGGAAGGTTGCTGCGTTCGTTGGGCCGGAACCCGATCACCACCCGGGTGGGCACGGTCAGGACGCGCACCTTCTGCTGTTCCGAATCGCTGAGGTGCTCCCAGCCCTGCTGCTGGACCAGCCGGATCCAACGGTTGACCTCCCTACGGAACAGCCGCCGGTCACTGCTCCACTCGTACGCGACCTTCGACGGCGCGTAGCCGAGGAGGTCATGCACCGCGCTGATCCGGCTGGAGCCGTCGGCCGCGATCAGCAAGGGGGCGGAGCGGTGGCCGTCGCGGTGCCGGACCGTCATGGGCACGACGGTGAGCGGTTGCAGCACGCCGTCGACGGCCACGTCCTCCCCAAGAGGGTTCTCTCTGGCCAGCCGGCCCTGGGCGTCCTCCAGTCGCTGGGCGAGGGTGTGCGGGCTCTCGACCAGGATCTCCAGCTCGGCGAGACCCTCTCGGCTCGACGTGGGCTCGGGCAGCACGCGCAGGCTCGCGGCCGCTCCTCCCAAGGCGTAGCTGCGGCGGCCGTACTCCCTGGGGTTGGCCGGATGCGGGACCACGGCGGCCGACCACAGCCGGGTCTCGGCGATCAGCAACGTACCGCCCTGCACCCGCAGTTCGGCCGGCTCGGACAGCTTGCGCCGGAGTTCGTCGGGGCGCACGGCCGCCTGGGAGAGGGCGCGGACGGCTCCCTGGGTGAATCCCTTCGCGGAGAGCGCGTCCGCCAGGTTGTCGACCGCGGCGACCCGGGGCAGCGGCCACTGAGCGGGCTGCCAGCCGACTTCGACGTCGGCTCCGGAACCGTTGATCGCGGGGATCTCGGCCATGGTGTGCTCACCAGCCATGGGACGCCTCCGCGATCCGGTCCGCCAGCAGCAGGGCGTCGTGCGCGCGATGCCGCGCGCGGTCCACGGCGACGGTGCCGTCGAGTTCCAGGGTGCGCGAAACCTGGGCGGCGTGGTCGCTGAGCGCGGCGCGGACCTGGTACCAGGCCTCCCGATTCTGGGTGACGCTCGTCAGCCCGGTCCCGCCGAGCAGGGGCCGCTGCCCCACGACGTCGCTCCAGTGCAGGGCCAGGCGCCCCAGGGTGACGCCGCCCAGTGGGGCATCGGACTGTTCGGCGGGCGCGGTGACCGCCGAGCACTCGGCCGCGGCCTGTTGGAGGACGCCTGTGATCAGGCGGATCTCGCCGTCGGCGAGCGTGATGGGCACGTCGTCGGGTGAGGGCGTGGGCATGGAACGGCACTCCAGGAAGCCGGGGCCGATGCCGGGCATCGACATGTCTGCGTCGGTCCGTCGGGCGTGGACGCCCGACCGAGCGAGAGCGCGCACATGCAGGCCGCCGACCTCCACCCGTGTCGGCCCTCGGACTGTCGCTCCGGGGGCGTCTGGTGCCGTTCGAGCCGCACGCCATCCGTCTGGGGACAGGCAGGACGGGGTCGTCGTGCCTTCCGTACGGCAAGCGGGACGGTTGCTCGGCGATCAACTGCCGTACGCCGAGGAGCCGTTCCGCACAACGCGGGGACTTCGAGCAAGTCGCTCAGGAGGCCGAATGTATCCACACAGTCACCCTGCGTGCAACAAACTTGCTCTCGTCCCAGAAGCCACTCCGGTCTGGTCGGTCCCGCTCCTGACCGCTGCGGATCACGGCCGCCACAGCGGATGTTCGCGTTCCGCCCACTCCCGGCTCACCGAACCGGTGCGCATGCCCCTCCTGGATTCCGGGTCCGCCAGGGCCATGCCGATGTGGCCGGCCAGGACGATGCCGATGGTCAGGGCCAGCCAGTCGTGGACGAAGGTGGCGCTGGTGCGCCAGAGCAGGGGGGTGAGGTGGGTGAACCACATCATCAGGCCCGTGGCGAGCATGACCAGGGTGGCGCCGGCGATCCAGGCCGCGTAGAGCTTCTGGCCGGCGTTGAACTTGGCCGCGGGGCGGGACGGCCGGCGTTTGTCGCGGTGCAGGGCGGCGCGCAGCCAGGTGCGGTCGTGCGGGCCGAAGCGGTTGAGGCGGCCGAGGTCGGCGCGGAAGGCCCGGGAGGCGAGGGCGGCCAGGACGGGGACGGGCAGGGCGAGGCCGGCCCACTGGTGCAGGGTGACGACCAGGGCGCGGCGGCCGACGAGTTCGGCGAGCTGGGGGATGTAGAGGCAGGCCGCGGTGACGACGCAGATGCCCATCAGGACGGCCGTGGTGCGGTGGGTCCAGCGCTGCAGCGTGGTGAAGCGGCGCACGTCGGCCGTGACCGGCGGTGTGTCAGCTCGTAGGGTCATCGTCGCGTCCGTTCGAGCGGCCCACCCAGGCGTCGACGTCGTAGCCGCGCTCCTCCCAGTAGCCCGGCCGGACCTCGTCGGTGACGGTGATGCCGGAGAGCCACTTGGCGGACTTGTAGAAGTACATGGGCGCCACGTAGAGGCGGACCGGGCCGCCGTGGGAGTGGCCGAGGTCCTTGTCCTGCATGCGCAGGGCGACCAGGACGTCCGCGCGGCGGGCCTGGCCGAGGGTGAGGCTCTCGGTGTACGTGCCGTCGAAGCAGGTGAAGCGGATGGCTTTGGCCGTGGGGCGGACTCGGGCGGCGTCCAGGATCCGGGACAGTCGTACGCCCTCGAAGGGGGTGTCGGGGACGCGCCAGCCCGTGACGCACTGGACGTCGCGGACCATGCGGGTCTGGGGCAGGGCCTTGAGGTCGTCGAGGGTGTAGGTCGTGGGGCGGTCGACCAGGCCGTCCACGGTGAGGCGGTAGCTGCCGGCGTTCTTGCGCGGGACGGAGGAGGCGACCGAGTAATAGCGGAAGCCGCCGCCGTTGGGGAGCAGGCCGGTCAGGCCGGTGGGGTCCTTGTCGGCCGCTCCGCCGAGGAAGGCCTCCAGGCCGCGTTGCAGCGGGGGTGCTGCGACCACGCCCGCGGCACCCAGGGCGAGGGTGCCGAGGAAGACGCGGCGGCCGATCGGGGTGCTTCGCTCTTCGGGGTGCTCGTCGTTCACACCCTTGGGTACGTCCTGGTTCACGTTCTCATTCGAACACCCGCGGTCCCGGTACGACAGGGATCGCGGGTGCTCGTCAGACTTCCGTCACCACTTCTCACGCGGGCCGCGTCAGGAGGAGGCCGCCTTGTCGAGCTGGAACGCCTCGTTGCCGAGGCCGATCCGGGCGTGCTTCTCGGGGGCGCGGGCGCGCAGCACCAGGCCGAGGACCACACCGGCGAGGGCCGCGATGCCGATGGTGCCGGGCAGCACCCAGCTCAGTGAGGAGCCGGGGCCGGCGCCGACCAGCACCTCGAAGTCCTTCACCGTGTAGCCGGCGATCACCAGCAGGGCGATGCCCGCCAGTGCGGACGTGACCAGCCGCCAGGCCTGGGCGCCGGCGGCGCCGCGGCGGACGAAGAAGACGACGACGGACAGGGACGCCGCCGCCATCAGCACGATCACGCCGAGGGCGCCGATGTTGCCGAACCAGGTGAACAGGTGCAGGACGGGCGCGGTCGGGTCGCCGGCCGGCTTGTCGTCGGCGACGGCGAAGGCCGCCACGACCACCACGGCCACGACGGTCTGGAGCAGCGAGCCGGTGCCCGGGGCGCCGCTGCTGCCGCTGGTGCGGCCGAAGGCGGCCGGCAGCAGCCCCTCGCGGCCCATGGCGAAGGCGTAGCGGGCGACGACGTTGTGGAAGCTGAGCAGCGCGGCGAACATGCCGGTGACGAACAGGACGTGCAGGACGTCGGTGAAGGTGCCGCCCAGCCGGGACTCGGTGAGGAAGAACAGCAGCCCGGCGCTCTGCTTCTGGGACGTGCCGACGATGGCGGAGGGGCCGGTGGCGACGGTGAGGGCCCACGAGCTCAGCGCGAAGAAGACGGCGACCCCGCCGACGGCGAAGAACATCACCCGCGGCACCAGCACGTGCGGGCGGCTGGTCTCCTCGGCGTAGACGGGGGCCTGCTCGAAGCCGAGGAAGGCGGCGATGCAGAAGCACAGCGCGGTGCCGACGCCCGCGCCGGTGAGCGTGTCGGGGTTGAAGGCGTGCAGCGACAGGCCCTCCTTGCCGGGGTCGGCGAGGGCGGCGATGTCGAAGATCACGACGAGGAGCACCTCGATGACCAGCAGCACGCCGAGCACGCGGGCGTTGACGTCGATCTTCAGCCAGCCGAGCAGCCCGACGGCGAGCGCGGCCACGAGCGCCGGTATCCACCAGGCGATCTCCAGGTCGGCGTAGGTGGCGAAGAGCCCGGAGACCTCGAAGCCGAAGATGCCGTAGATGCCGACCTGGAGCGCGTTGTAGGCGACCAGGGCGACCAGGGCGGCGGCCGCGCCGGCGGTGCCGCCGAGGCCGCGGGAGATGTACGCGTAGAAGGCGCCCGCGTTGTGGACGTGGCGGCTCATCTCGGCGTATCCGACGCTGAACAGGATCAGGACGACGCCGAGGAGGACGAAGAGCAGCGGCTGGCCGACGATGCCCATCACCGCGAATGTGGTGGGCATGACACCTGCGACGACCATGAGCGGGGCGGTCGCGGCGAGGACGGAGAGCAGCAGGCCCCCGGTGCCGAGCCGGTCGGCGCGCAGGGCGCGCTCCTGCCCCTTGAACGTACTGATGCCGCCGGAGGCGGATGGGCTCGTTCTCGAACGGTCCGTGGTCATCGGGGGAGCGTCCTCACTCTTCGGGTCGGGGGGTCAGGTCGTGCCGAGCGCGCCGGCGCGGGCGGCGGCGAAAGCGGTGTGCGGGTCGCGGTCCGGGTACGCCCAGGGCGCCGGGGTGGCGTGGCGGCCGATCCGGTGGAACAGGGCGGCGGCCTCGGCGCCCCGCCCCTCGCAGAACTTGGCGTGGGCGAGGAAGTTCAGGTCGATCAGCCGCCGCGGGTGCCCCTCCAGCTCCCACTCCAGCCACCAGTCGAAGGCGGCCTTCATGACCTGCCGGGCACGGCGGCCCGTCCAGTGGCCGGAGGCGGCCGGGTCGGCGGGTGTGTGCCCGGCGGCGGCCAGCACGCGGTACCGCTCGGTGTGCGCGATGACCGGCAGGATCGCGAGGGGGGAGTCGGCGGGGGCCTCTTCGGCGGCCCAGTTGGCGAAGTCGTAGACCTCGTGCAGCGGGTCCGGACCGGCCTCGGTGCGGCGGGCGGCGAGCCGGCCGACCATCAGATGGTGGGCGTGGTGGTGGTCGGCATAGCGGGCGCGGACCGCCTCGAAGCCGCGGACCACGTCCTGGTCGGCGCCGACCGCGCAGTCCAGCATGAGCAGGCCGAGCCAGGGGGTGGGGTCGGCGGGGGCGCGGGTCGCGGCGGTCCGGCAGGCCTCGCGGGCCCGGGCCGGCTTCGCCTTGCCGTGCAGGGCGCGCCGGACCTGGGCGAGGGCGAGCAGCACGGAGGCGTCGGCGGACTCGGGTTCCGCGAGCAGCCACTCCCGGGCCCACGCGGCGCAGTAGGACTCGCGGGCGAGGACGGTGACGCGGTGGCCGCGCCGGTCCCAGTCGTCCCCGGTGTGGACCAGGAGGGAACGGGCGTTCTGCCAGCGGCCCTGCGCCAGTGCGGCACGGGCGGCCACGAGCTCGGCGTCGTCGAGGGCCTCGTCGAAGGCCTGCGCCGCACGTCTGCGGCCACGGCCGAGGGGAGGCGGGGGTGGGGACACCGCGAACTTCCTCACGCGCTCTTCTTGTGTTCCGGCTCACGGCGACAGGGGGAGCGCGGATGTGCGCACTGCCATGAACTGATCACGCACAGCCAACCCCCAGCCAATGGTCGTCGTCAAGGGCCGCCAGGGCGTTACACGCGTCAACTGGTGCTACTTGTGAGGGAATTGTGATCCAAGGGACACGAGAGACGGGCGTGACGGGCATCCGATTTTTCCGTTTCGCCCTTTGTGACGTACGTCATAGCGCGGGCTGCCGTCGCCCCCGACGATGGCATGACGTACGGGCGCGCCGGGCGGAGCCGGCCGGTACAGTCGGCCCCTACGCAACCGTGACCCGACCTGACGATCGAGGTACACCGCGTGTCGGTTCTAGTACTGGCGCTCGCCCTGGGCGCCGCCTGCTGTCTGGGCTTCGGCTTCGTCCTCCAGCAGAACGCGGCTCAGCGGGCCCCGCTGAGCGACTTCCTCTCCTTCCGCCTGCTGATCGACCTCGTGAAGGTGCCCCGCTGGCTCGGCGGCATCGCGCTGATGGTGGTCGGCATGGGGCTCGGCGCCGCCGCCCTGGGGCAGGGCGAGCTGTCGCTGGTGGAGCCGCTGCTGGCGACGAACCTGCTCTTCGCGCTCGCCCTCTCCCGCAAGCAGACCCGGCAGCCGCTCGGCCGCCAGGGCTGGGCGGGCCTCTTCCTGCTGGCGGGCGGTGTGACCGCGTTCATCGTGGCGGGCCGGCCGGAGGGCGGCGCCGCGACGGCCGACCCGGTGCGGCAGTGGCTGATCATCGGGGTCATGATCGGGCTCGCCCTGCTCCTCACGACCCACGGCAAGCGGTCCCGGCTGAGCTCCGGCCCGGTGCTGCTGGCCCTGGCCGCCGGGCTGCTCTACGGCGTGCAGGACGCACTGACCAGGGTCAGCGGGCAGAAGGTCGCCGACGGCGGCTTCGCCGAGCTGCTCACGGGCTGGGAGCCGTACGCGGTGCTGGCGCTGGGCGTCACCGGTCTGGTCCTCGTGCAGAGCGCGTTCGAGACCGCGTCCCTGCGCAAGTCCCTGCCCGCCCTGACCGCGGCGCAGCCGCTCGCCGGGATCGTCTGCGGAGTCGGCTTCCTGGGCGACCGGCTGCGCACCGACGCGGTGGCGCTGAGCTGGGAGGCCGGCGGTCTGCTGGCGGTGGTCGCCGGGATCGTGCTGCTGGGTCTGCATCCGGCGATGCCGCACGGGGCTCCGGAGCGGGCCCGGGTGGCCACGCCCGCGGTCAGCCCCGCCTCACCCTGACGAGCCTCGCACCGCCGGGGCGCGTGTCCTGCCGGGATCGCCCGGGGCGCGTGTCCTGCTTGGATGAGGACATGAGCGCTGCTGACGAGATCCTCGACATCGTCGACGAGAACGACCGGGTCGTCGGGCAGTGCCCGCGCGGCGAGGTCTACGCCCGGGGACTGCGCCATCGCTGCGTGTTCATCCAGGCCCGGGACACCGAGGGCCGGATCTTCGTGCACCGGCGCACCCCGACCAAGCTGGTCTTCCCCTCCCTCCACGACATGTTCGTCGGCGGAGTCGTCGGCGCGGGCGAGTCCTACGACACGGCGGCCCTGCGCGAGGCCGAGGAGGAGCTGGGCGTGAGCGGCCTGCCGCAGCCGCGGCACCTCTTCACCTTCCTCTACGACGACGGCGCCGGCCGGACCTGGTGGTCGGCGGTCTACGACGTCTCCTGCGAGCTCCCGGTGCAGCCGCAGGTCGAGGAGGTGGCCTGGCACGACTTCCTCTCCGAGGCGGAGGTCGAGCGGCGCCTGACCGACTGGGAGTGGGTGCCGGACGGGCTGGCGGCGTACGAGCGGCTCAAGGCGTTCCGGTCGGCCGGCTGAAGCGGAGGCGGACCGGGCGCCCGGGTAGGGTCGCGCACGTGATCGAGTTCGTACGGAACGTCCGGTTGTGGTTCGCGCCCGCGGAGGTACGGGAGGACGGCGAGACGCCCGACTACCGGTTCTCGCTGGCGAACGAACGCACCTTCCTGGCCTGGCTGCGCACCGCGCTCGCGCTGATCGGCGGCGGCTTCGCCGTGGACCAGTTCCTGCCGGACCTGCGCTGGGCCTGGCGGGTCGGGCTGGCTCTCGCGCTGCTGGCGGCGGGCGTGCTGTGCTCCCTGCGGGCGGTCAACCACTGGGTGCGCTGCGAACGGGCCATGCGCCGGGGCGAGGACCTGCCGGTGTCCCGGTTCCCGGCGCTGCTGAGCCTGGTGGTCGCGGTCGTGGCCGTCGCCATGGTCGTGGTGGTGCTCGTGGGGTGGGAGGCGTGAGCGCCCCGGCCACCCGGCCGCGGGACCCCGACCGCGATCCCGGAGTGCAGCCCATCAGGACCCGGCGCACGACGCCGTCGGACACGGGCGTCGCCGTACTCGCGGGGAGCGAGCGGTGAGCGCCCCGGCCACCCGGCCTCGGGACCCCGACCGTGATCCCGGAGTGCAGCCCATCAGGACCCGGCGCACGACGCCGTCGGACACGGGCGTCGCCGTACTCGCGGGGAGCGAGCGGTGAGCGCCCCGGCGCCCCGGCCGCGGGACCCCGACCGTGATCCCGGAGTGCAGCCCATCAGGACCCGGCGCACGACGCCGTCGGACACGGGCGTCGCCGTACTCGCGGGGAGCGAGCGGTGAGCGCCCCGGCGCCCCGGCCGCGGGATCCCGACCGCGATCCCGGGCTGCAGCCCGAGCGCACCCGGCTCGCGTGGCGGCGTACGACGCTGTCGGGCACGGTCGTCGCCGTGCTCGCGGTGAAGACCGTGCTGCACGGTGGGGCGTCGGCGGCCGGGGTCGTCGCGTGCGCGCTGTGCTGTGTGCTCTGGCTGGGCTTCCTGCGCGTCGCCCACCGGCGCATCCACACCCTCTCGACCGCCCCGAGCCCCGCCGCGTTCGCCCCCCGGCACGCGGCGGCCGCGGTGCTGTGCACGGTGGCGATGGCGGTGTGCGGGGCCGCCCTCGTGCTCTAGGACGCCCCGGGTAAGGCGGTGTGCGGGGCCGCCCTCGTGCTCCAGGGCGGCCCATTCCTCACCGGCCCTCCAGGGCGTGGTTCCTCACTCGCCCTCGCCCTCGCTCCCCCAGTCCACCGTCACCACGATCTTGCCGCGGGTGCGGCCCTCCTGGTTCAGCCGGTGCGCGTCCGCAGCCCGCTCCAGGGGGAACGTCTCGTCGACGTGCACGCTCACCACGCCCTGCTCCGCGAGGTCGGCCAGGTGCTGGAGGTCCTGCGCGTCGGGGCGCACGAAGTAGTAGCGGCCGCCGTAGATCACGACGTCGTTGTCGGCGATCGAGGCCAGTCGGCCCTCGGGGGCCAGCAGGTTCGCCGACACCTTCAGCGCGTCCCCGCCCACCGTGTCGAACACCGCGTCCACCCCCTCAGGGGCCAGCCCGCGCACCCGCTCGCCGAGGCCCTCGCCGTACACCACCGGCTCCCCGCCGAGACCCCGCACGAAGTCGTGGTTGGGCTCGCTCGCCGTACCGATCACCCGGGCACCGAGGTGGACGCCGAGTTGCACGGCGATCGAGCCGACGCCCCCGGCCGCGGCGTGCACCAGGACGGTCTCGCCCCGCTTCACCTGGAGCACCTTGGTCAGCACCTGGTACGCGGTGAGCCCGACCAGTGGCAGCCCGGCCGCCGCCTCGAAGGAGAGGTTGCGCGGCTTGCGGGCGAGGGTGCGCAGGGGCGCGGCCACGTACTCGGCGAAGGTGCCGCGGGAGAGGAAGTCCTCGCGCACGTACCCGATGACCTCGTCCCCGACGTCGAACTCCGAGACGGCCACGCCGGGCCGTACGACGACGCCCGAGACGTCCCAGCCGGGCACCACGGGGAAGACGGGGGCGAGGATCCCGTCGAGGTACCCCTCGCGGGCCTTCCAGTCGACGGGGTTCACGGCCGCCGCCCGCACCTTCACCAGCACCGCGTCAGGGCCGACCTTCGGATCGCGGACCTCGCCGAACGCCAGCACCTCGGGTCCGCCGTACCGTGAGTAGCTGATGGCCTTCATGGCTCTGACCTTCCGGGCTCGTCGGGCGCCTCGCAAGCCGGATGGCCTGAACGAACCGGCCGAAACCTCCCCGGCCGCCTCCCGTGGGGCGTCGTCGGCCTATCGTGGCTCCGATCACGTTTCGGCCCCGCTCTGGACGACATACCGACCGGTCGGCATCATGAGTCGGGTACCTGTCCACCCCGCCCGTAGGAGCGACGCATGAGCCCCGACCACCCGCCCGGACTCGACCTCGAACGGTTGCGCGGCCTGCTCGACCGCGAGCGGCCCGGCCTGGTGACCGGCCCGCTGTCCGGCCGGCTGATCGAGGGCGGACGGTCGAACCTCACCTACGCGGTCTCCGACGGCACCTCCCGGTGGGTCGTCAGACGGCCCCCGCTCGGCCACGTCCTGGCCACCGCGCACGACATGAAGCGCGAGCACCGGGTGATCAGCGCCCTGCACCCGACCGCCGTGCCGGTGCCGGAGCCGGTGCTGCTGTGCGAGGACGAGGAGGTGCTCGGATCGCCGTTCTACGTCATGGAGTTCGTCGAGGGCACCCCCTACCGCACCGCCGACCAGCTCCTCCCGCTCGGTGCGGAGCGGACCCGGGGCGCGGTGCTGAACCTGGTCGACACGCTGGTGGAGCTGCACGCGGTCGACCCGGGCGAGGTGGGTCTCGCCGACTTCGGACGGCCCGAGGGCTTCCTGGACCGGCAGCTGCGGCGCTGGGGCAAGCAGCTGGACGCCTCGCGCAACCGCGACCTGGACGGCATCGACGAGCTGCACGCCGCCCTCGGGCGCGAGCTGCCCGACTCCCCCGCCCCGGCCGTCGTGCACGGCGACTACCGGCTCGACAACGTGCTGATCGGCGAGGACGACCAGATCAAGGCGATCCTCGACTGGGAGATGTCGACGCTGGGCGACCCGCTCACCGACCTCGGCCTGCTGGTCATGTACAGCATGCCGCTCGGCATGCCCGAGTCCCCCGTCTCCACGACCGCCGAGGCGCCCGGGCACCCGGCGCCGTCGGAACTGATCGAGCGGTACGCCGCGCGCTCGGGGCGCGACGTCTCCGCGGTCTCCTGGTACACGGCGTTCGCCTGGTTCAAGCTCGCCGTGATCCTCGAGGGCATCCACTACCGCTACACGCTGGGCCAGACGGTCGGGCGCGGCTTCGACCGCATCGGCGACCTCGTCCCCGTCTTCGTCCGGCACGGACTGACCACGCTCCACGAAGGCCTCCAGGAGGGCTGATCCACATGGACTTCGCTTATGACGCGCGCACCGAAGAGCTGCGCGGCAAGCTCCTCGCCTTCATGGACGAGTACGTCTATCCCGCCGAGGCGGTCGCTGACGAGCAGCGCGAGCGGCTCGCCTCCCCGTGGGAGACCGTGCCCGTGGTGGAGGAGCTGAAGGCCGAGGCCCGCAGGCAGGGTCTGTGGAACCTCTTCCTGCCGGACTCCGAGTACGGGGCCGGGCTCACCAACCTCCAGTACGCGCCGCTCGCCGAGATCATGGGCCGCTCCCCGCAGCTGGCGCCGACGGTGACCAACTGCGCGGCGCCCGACACCGGGAACATGGAGGTGCTCACCCAGTTCGGCGACGAGCAGCAGCGCAAGCAGTGGCTGGAGCCGCTGCTTGCCGGCGAGATCCGCTCGGCGTTCGCGATGACCGAGCCGGAGGTGGCCTCCTCCGACGCCACCAACATCACCACCCACATCGAGCGGGACGGCGACGAGTACGTCATCACCGGCCGCAAGTGGTACATCTCCGGGGCGATGCACCCCGACTGCAAGATCTTCATCGTGATGGGCAAGACCGACCCGGACGGGGAGGACATCCGCCGCCAGCAGTCGATGGTGCTGGTGCCGCGCGACACCCCGGGCGTCACCATCAAGCGGGCCATGCAGGTGTTCGGGTACGAGGACCACTACCACGGCGGTCACGCCGAGGTGATCTTCGACCACGCGCGCGTGCCGGCGTCGAACCTGATCGGTGAGGAGGGCGGCGGTTTCGCCATCGCGCAGGCGCGGCTCGGGCCGGGGCGGATCCACCACTGCATGCGGCTGATCGGCATGGCGGAGCGGGCCATCGAGCTGATGTGCCGCCGGGCCGTGTCCCGGACCGCGTTCGGGAAGTCGCTGGCTCAGCAGGGCGTGGTCCACAACTGGATCGCGGACGCGCGGGTGACGGTGGAGCAGCTGCGGCTGCTGGTGCTGAAGACCGCGTGGCTGATGGACACGGTGGGCAATCGCGGTGCGCACACCGAGATCCAGTCCATCAAGATCGCCACGCCGCGGGCGGTGGTGGACATCCTCGACCGGGCGATCCAGCTGCACGGTGCCGGTGGGGTGAGCCAGGACTTCCCCCTGGCGGAGCTGTACGCGGGGGCGCGGACGCTGATGATCGCGGACGGGCCGGACGAGGTGCACCAGCGGTCGCTGGCGCGGCGGGAATTGAAGCGGTACGTGTGACGTGCCAGTGAAGCGGTACGTGTGACGTGCTGCGGGCGGCCGGGGCGGCGGGGGCTTCCCCGGCCGCCCCCTCCCGTCGACGGACGGATGCGGCCGCCCGGGGTGTGGACGGGATGTGAAACTTCGCACGGTCTCGTGACCGGCCGTCTGGGTAGGGACCCTGTTTCGGGGGCGAATGCGACGCGGATCCCTCCTTCGCCGGGCCCTGTGCGAGCCCGGTGGTTGCACCACGCACCCGGACTGCGGGACTGTGCATCGAGAACATTCAGTCTTCGCAAAGTGAGGTGTGGGTCACGCGTAGGGGCCCCGTACATGACTTCTTCCCCGGCCAGGCCCCGCACCGGTGCGGTGAGCACGGTGAGCGTCGCCTCCGCCCCCTGCCCGGTGGTGGTCCTGGACGCGGACGGGCACGTCGCGGAGCTCAACGCCGTGGCCGGCACGCTGCTGCCCACGGCGCGCGTCGGTCGGCCGCTGCCCTCCCCCACCTGGCTCGCCGCCGCTGACCGGACCCGGCCGGTCCCCGTCACCGGGACGGTGGGCGACCGGTCGTTCTCGGCGCATCCCTCCGTCGCGGCGGACGGCCGCACGGTCTGGTGGCTGATGGAGGAGACCGCCTACCGCTCCGCGTCGGCGGAGCTGGAGGCCGAGCGCGCACGCACCCGGTTCCTCACCGAGGCCTCCAGCGCTCTGCTGGCCTCGCTGAACCTGGAACGGTGCATGGAGGTCACGGCCCGCCTGGCCACCGAGCATCTGGCCGATGCCGCGCTGGTCATCGCCCCCACCGCCGCCCGGACACTGCCGGTGGTCGCCTGCGACCAGCGCGGCGAGCTCACCCGCAGCACCGTGTCCGAGGCGCCGGATTCCGTGCCGGGACTCGCCGAGGCGCTGCGGGGCTTCCCGCCGGTGCCCTCACGGTGGATAGACCCCGCGACGGCCCCGGACTGGCTGATCCCGGCGGGGTTCGGCGAGGTCGGCTCGCTGGTGATCACACCGCTGCCGGGGCTCGGCGTTCCGGCCGGGGCGCTGATCCTGTTGCGCCGGGCGCAGCAGGACGCGTTCAGCGAGGCGGAGGAGTCGCTGGCCGGGCTGTTCGCCGCCCGGGCCGGCGCGGCGATGTCGGCCGCCCGCCTCTACGCGGAACAGAACTCGATCTCCGACACCCTCATGCGGGAACTCCTGCCGCCCACGCTGCGGCAGACGGAGGGCGTGGAGTTCGCCGGCGGCTACCGGGCCAGCAAGGACACGGAGCGCGTCGGTGGCGACTTCTACGACGTCCACCCGCCCGGCGAGGACTCCCCCGAGACCCTCGTCGTGCTCGGGGACGTGGCCGGCAAGGGGCTGGAGGCCGCGGTCCTCACGGGCAAGATCCGCAACACGCTGCACGCGCTGCTGCCCATGGCCGACGACCACGCCAAAATGCTGCGCCTCGTGAACAACGCCATGCGCACCAGCCACCACACCCGTTTCGCCACCCTCGTGGTGGCCTCGGTCCGCCGGGAGGAGCGTGAGGTGGCCCTCAGGCTCACGTCGGCCGGGCATCCCGCGCCGCTGATCATCCGGCGGGACGGCACCGTGGAGGAGGCCGACACGGGCGGCACCCTGATCGGCGTGCTGCCGGCCATCACCTCGCGCACCGCCCGGGTCCGGCTGGCGCCGGGGGAAACCTGCCTGCTGTTCACCGACGGCGTCACCGAGGCCAGGGGCGGCCCGCTGGGCGACACCATGTTCGGCGACCAGCGCCTCAAGCGCGCGGCGGCCGAGTGCGCCGGCATGCCCGCGGAGGCGGTCGTGGAGCGCGTGCAGATGGTCACCTCGCAGTGGATCGGCGACGGACGCCACGACGACATCGCCGTCCTGGCCATCACCGCACCGCGCGGTGCCCACCTCAGTGCGGTGGACGGGGCGACCCGGGGCAGGTACACGGCATGACCGCACGCATCGCCGACATCGACGACGGGCCGGGCCGCCACGGCGTCGGCGCCCGCCTCTGCGTGCCGCACGACGACGCCGCGTCCGCTCCCTGGGCGGACAAGCTGTGGGCCGCCGTCCGCACGGGAGACGAGTACGCGGCCGTCGACGTCGTCACCGACGCCCTGGCCGCGGGTCTCGAGCCCGAGTCGGTGCTGCTGGACGTCATCGGCGCCGTGCAGCACAAGGTCGGCCTCGAATGGGCGGCCAACCGCATGAGCGTGGCCGACGAGCACGCCGCCACCGCCATCAACGACCGGATCATCGCCGTCCTGTCGGCCCGGCGTCCGGCGAACAGCCGGGGCCGGATCACGGTCGCCTGCGTGGACCAGGAGTGGCACGCCCTGCCCGCGCGCCTGGTGTCCGAGACGCTGCGGCTGCGCGGCTGGCGGGTGGACTACCTCGGCGCGCAGGTCCCCACCGCCCATCTGATCAGCCACATCCACCGCACCGGGCCGGACGCGGTGTGCCTGTCGAGTTCGCTGCCCACCCGGCTGCCTCTCGCGCACAGTGCGATCACCGCAGTCCAGGCCGCCGGCACCCCGGTCATGGCCGGTGGTCTCGCCTTCGGCGCCGACGGTCGCTACGCCCGCCTCCTGGGGGCCGACGCCTGGGCACCCGACGCCCGCGCGGCGGCGGACCGGCTCGCGGCCGGTTCGCTGACCCGGCCGGTGCCCGCCCACCAGGCGATCGACGATCTGCCGCACCTGGGCGACCAGGAGTACACACTGGTCGCCAGGTCCTCCACCCGACTGGTGCGCGACACCTTCCAGCGCCTCGAACAGCACATCCCCGCGATGCGGGACTACGGCGACGAACAGCGTGAGCGCACCGCCGAGGACATCGCCCACATCGTCAACTTCCTGACGGCCGCCCTGTACGTCGACTCCGACGAGATCTTCACCGGCTTCCTCACCTGGACCGCCGAGGTGCTCACCGCCCGGCGCGTGCCGGCGCGCTCGCTGCTGCCGTGCCTGGACCTGCTGGAGGAGCAGCTGCACGACTTCCCCCGCGCCCGCCGGCTCCTCGATGCCGGGCGCACCGCGCTCGCCTCCCGCCCCTGACCCCGACACGCTGGACGAACTCCGTGACCACCTCCTTCGGCACCGGCCCGCACACCGTGCGACTGGCCCTCACCGGCGATCTGGACTACGACACCTGCGGGGAACTGCTCCGGCGGGTGCGGACCGCCCTCGACGGCCGCCGGGAGGTCACGGACCTGCACCTGGACTGCCGGGAGCTGGAGCTGGTCGACTCCATGGGGCTGTCGACCCTGCTCGAGATCCACCGCTCCGCCGGCCGGGACGGCATCGCCTTCCGCCTGGAGGGCGTGGGCCCGGCGCTGCGACGCCTGCTCGAACTCACCGGCACCTACGAGTACCTGACGAACCCTCAGCGGTCCGGGACGTCCGCCGGGAGCCGCCACGGCCGCACCTGAGGCGGGGCGGGACGGCCGCTACGGGCGCAGGGCGCGCAGCAGCAGGTCGGCCAGGTGGTCCGCGACCTGCTGGGGCGTGAGGGGCCCGTCGGGGCGGTACCAGGTCGACAGGTGGTGGACCGAGCCGAAGTGGTAGTCGACCACGAGGTCCGCCGGGGTCGCCTTGGAGAAGACGCCGGACTCCTGTCCCTCCTCCACGAGCGCGCGGAAGCGTTCGTGGTAGCGGCGGCGCTCGGCGCGGACCTGCTTGTTCTTCTCGGGGCTGAGGTGGTGCATGGAGCGCCAGAAGATCATCGCGTCGTCGAGGCTTTCGATGGTCGTCACCACGACGTCCGCGGCCGCGGCCCGCAGCCGCTTCTCCACCGGCTCGTCGGCACCGGCCACGGCGTCCAGCCGCTCCTGCTGGATGCGCAGGACGCGCGCGTACACCTCGTGCAGCAGGTCGTCCTTGGAGCCGAAGTAGTGGTACAGCGCCCCCTTGGTGACGCCGGCCGCCTCGACGATCTCCTGCACCGAGGTGCGGTCGTAGCCCTGCTCGGCGAAGAGCCGGGTGGCGGCGGCCAGGAGCCGCTGAGGCACGGGCGTGCCGTCCGAGTCCGTGGTCCTGGGCACTGCCGCCACCTGCCTTTCCGTTCTGCTGTCAGTTGCCTTGCGTACGGGAACGCAGTTCCCGCCGGAGGATCTTCCCACTGGCCGTCTTCGGCAAGTCCGGGAGGATCTCCACCTGGCGCGGATATTTGTAGGCGGCCAGTCTCTCCTTGCAGTAGGCGGCGAGTGCATCCGGGTCCGTGTCGGCGTCCGGCCGCAGGCTGATGTACGCCTTGACGGTCTCCCCGCGGTACCCGTCGGGCACGCCGACGACGGCGGCCTCGCGCACCGCCGGGTGCGTGTAGAGGACGTCCTCTACCTCGCGCGGCCACACCTTGAAGCCGGAGGCGTTGATCATGTCCTTCTTGCGGTCGACGACGTAGAGCCAGCCCTGTTCGTCCATGAAGCCGATGTCGCCGGTGCGCAGTTCGGCGCCGGGGAAGGTCTCGGCGGTGGCGTCGGGGCGGCGCCAGTAGCCGGGCACGACCTGCGGCCCCCGGACGACGATCTCGCCCTGCTCCCCGAAGGGCACCTCCTCGCCGGCGTCGTCGACGATCCGTACGACCGTGTCGGGGCCGGGCAGTCCCACGGCGAGGGTCCCGGACACCGGGTCGACCGGCGCCTCCAGACCGGGCGGCACGGAGGCGCAGGGCGCGGTGCACTCGGTCAGTCCGTAGCCGTTGCGAATGTACGGGCCGAAGCCGGCCCGGAACTTCTCCACCAGGGCGGGCGGCAGCGGGGCGCCGCCGGAGGAGATCACCCGGAAGGAGGAGAAGTGGTCGCGGGTGACGGAGGGGTGAGCCGCCAGCGCCATGAAGGCCGTGGACGGTCCGACGGTGTAGTGCGGGCGGTGCTCGGCGAACGCGTCCAGCACCACGCCCGACTCGAAGCGGTAGGCCAGCACGAGCGTGCCCCGGCTGTTCAGGCAGGCGCCGAACTGGCAGACCATGCCGGTGATGTGGAACAGCGGCGCCAGCGCGAAGTACACGGGCCGCTCGGGCAGACCGAGGCCGGTCCGCTGCCGCTCGGCGTTGTACATGATGTTGCCGTGCGTGTTGGTGGCGCCCTTGGGCGTGCCGCTCGTGCCGGAGGTGTAGCTGATCAGCGCGATGTCGGAGGGGCTGGGATCACGGTCCTCGGGCGCCTTGTGTCCGGCCCGTGCCACGGTCACCAGGTCGTCGGCGTCGGGGGCCTGCGGCAGGCGCTCGAAGGTCAGCACGCGCGCGTCGTCGCGGCTCTGGAAGTCCAGCTCGCACCCGGTGAGCACGATCCGCACCGGCGAGTCGGCCGCCGTCTCGCGCAGATACGAATCCCAGGCCCGGTCCGAACAGATCAGCGCGGCGACCTCGCCGTCCTTCAGGACGTGGGCCACCTCGCCCGACTTGTACATCGGGTTGACGGGCACGACGACCGCGCCCGCCTTCCACGCGCCCAGCAGGGCGAGCACGAAGTGCGGGGAGTTCTGCAGCAGCACCGCGACCCGGTCGCCGCGCCGGAGACCGCGGGCCGCGAGGTGCCCGGCCACGGAGTCGCTGAGCTCGTCCACCTCCCGGTAGGTGAGCCGGCCGTCGAAGTAGGCCAGGAAGTCGCTGCCGGGCGTCTCGGCCACGGCGGCGCGCAGGGCGTGCACGAGGGAGCCGGCCGGGCTGATCGCGCCCTTCTGGGCGTCGCTGAGCAGGCCGAGCCAGGGCTTGGCCGCGTAACGGGACTCGGTCACCGGGCCTCCTCCCACTGCTGCTGGATGCGGTTCATGCCGGACAGCCACCGGTCGGGGTCACCGGCCCGGGCCTGGTGGTAGGCGGCGACCTCGGGGTGCGGCAGGATCAGGAAGCGGTCGGCCTCGATGCCCTGGAGCAGCGCGTCCGCCACGTCCTCCGGCTCGATCGCGGTCGGCCGCAGCACGAGGTCGCCCGCGCTGCCGGTGGCGGCGAGCATGTCGGTGCGGACGCCCTGCGGGCAGATCGCGTGGACCTTCACGCCCCGGTGCCGGTACGTCAGGGAGAGCCACTCGGCGAAGGCGAGCGCGCCGTGCTTGGTGACGGCGTAGGGCGCGGCGCCGATCATGGTGAGCAGCCCGGCGGCGGACACGGTGGAGACGAACCGGCCGCTGCCGCGCTCCAGCCAGGCGGGCAGCAGTTCCTGCGCGGCCCGCACATGAGCCATGACGTTCACGTCCCAGGACAGGGCCCACGCCTTCTCGTCCAGCGGCTGCCCGGGTGCGATGCCGTCGGCGGCGACACCGGCGTTGGCGCAGTAGACGTCGACGGTCCCGCCGAGCGCGTCGCGGGCGTCGGCGACGATCGCCGAGGCGTCGCCGGGCACCGCGATGCCGCCGATGTCGTCCGCGACCTGCTTGGCCCGCTCGGCGTCGAGGTCGTTGACGACGACCCGGGCCCCTTCGGCGGCGAACCGCCGGGCGAGCGCGGCCCCGATCCCGCCGCCGGCCCCCGTGACAACGACTCCGGCCTCTTGAAAGGCTCCCACCATCGGTCTCCTCAATCGCGGCTCAGGCAATGGCGCCAGACTAACCGGTCGGTATGTACCAGGGAAGGGGTGCCGCCCGCGCCCTTGAAAGGGCCGCGGGAACGCCCCGAAAGGGGCGCGGGGAACTGCGCGACAAGCCACACCGCCCCGCAGCCTCCCCACAACCCGCGGGAGCGCATACCGTGCCCATGCCGACCGTCCCCGCTCAAGAAGGGCCGCGGGGAACGCCCCGAAAGGGGCGCGGGGAACTGCGCGACAAGCCACACCCGCCCCGCAGCCTCCCCACAACCCGCGGAAGCGCATACCGTGCCCATGCCGACCGTCCCCGCTCAAGAAGGGCCGCGGGGAACGCCCCGAAAGGGGCGCGGGGAACTGCGCGACAAGCCACAGGCGGCCCGCGGCCTCCCCACGACCCGCGGGAGCGCATACCGTGCCCATGCCGACCGTCCCCGCTCAAGGAGGTCACCCTATGCGCCCTTCCAGACGAGCCGTCATCACCACCGCCACGGCGGCAGCCGTATCGGCCACGTCCACCGCGTCCGCCGCCCAGCGCCGCAGGCGACTGCGCACCGGCTTCGAACGACTCGCCCAGGACGGCTACTCCCTGCTCGACGGCCAGAAGGTCGGCATCGTCACCAACCCCACCGGCATCACCCGCGACGCCCGTCACATCGTCGACGTCATGCACGCCGACACCCGTGTCGACCTCACCGCCGTCTTCGGCCCGGAGCACGGCTTCCGCGGTACCGCCCAGGCCGGCGGCTCCGAGGGCCGTTACGACGACCCGGCGACCGGCCTGCCCGTCTACGACACGTACCTCAAGAGCGGCCGGGCGCTCGCGGACATCTTCACCGCGTCCGGTGTGGACACGGTCGTCTTCGACATCCAGGACGTCGGCGCCCGCTTCTACACGTACATCTGGACGCTGTACGACTGCATGGAGGCCGCCCAGTTCGCCGGCAAGCGGTTCGTCGTACTGGACCGGCCGAACCCGGTGACCGGCCGCGCGGCCCTCGGCCCGGTCCTGCACAAGGAGTTCGCCACGTTCGTCGGGCGGCAGCCCGTCTCACAGGCCCACGGGATGACCGTCGCCGAGCTGGCGCGGCTGTTCAACGGGGAGTTCCTGACCGAGGCCGTACCGCTGGAGACCGTGACGATGTCGGGCTGGAGGCGCTCGGACTTCTACGACGCCTCCGGGCTGCCCTGGGTGCCGCCGAGCCCGAACATGCCGACGCCGGAGACGGCCCTGGTGTACTCGGGGACGTGTCTGTTCGAGGGCACGAACCTGTCGGAGGGGCGCGGCACCACCCGGCCGTTCGAGCTGCTGGGCGCGGAGGGCGTCGACCGGCGCTGGGCGGCCGCGGCGAACGAACTCGCCCTGCCCGGGGTCCGGTTCAGGGAGGCCTACTTCGCGCCCACCTTCTCGAAGTTCCAGGGGAAGACGATCGGCGGTGTGCAGGTCCATGTGCACGACCGGGCGGCCTTCGATCCGGTCCGCACGGGGATCGCCCTGCTCGTCACCGCCAAGCAGGTCTGGAGCGGTTTCGCCTGGCGCCCGGACAACTGGATCGACAAGCTCACCGGCTCCACCCGCGTGCGGACGATGATCGACGCGGGCGCGGCCACCGACGAGGTGGTGGCGGGGTGGCAGGGGGATCTGGCGGCGTTCCGCAGGACGCGGCGGACGTACCTGCTCTACCGCTGAGGCGAATGCGCCCGTGACGTATGGCCAAGCTCCCCCGTTGGCAGGACGATGCGCCACATCGTGGCGTCACCCGGGGACCAGGGGGCCTGTCATGGCGGATCCGGCGATGAGTGTGACTCCCTACTGGGAGCTGACCTTCGACGCGGACGGGGACCCCGGGGACCGCGGGCGCGACCGGCTGCTCGCCGGGGTGCGGGAGCGGGGCGTGCGCGATCTGATCGTCTTCGCGCACGGCTGGAACACCGACCGCTCGGGCGCGACCCGCCTCTACGACCGCTTCCTCGCGCCCGTGCCGCGGCTGGCTCCGGCGGCCCGGGTCGGATACGTCGGGGTGCTGTGGCCGGCGATGCGGTTCTCGGACGAGCCGATCCCGGACTTCCCGCGGGCCGTGGCGGCCGAGCCGGCGAGGCGTCCGGTGCTGGACAAGGACACCCGGCACGCGCTGCTGGAGACGTTCCCGGGCCGGGCGATCCTGGTCGACCAGATCGCCCGGCTGCTAGAGCAGCAGCCGCCGGAGGAGGCCGAACTGGAGGAGTTCGGGCGGCTGGTGCGGACGCTGGTGGAGGTGGTGGCGCCCGGGCCGCAGGCCCTGTTCGCGGCGGACACGGTGGCGGAGGGCGTGCCGCAGAGCGAGCCGGAGATGTTCGCCGGGTCGTCGGCGGCGGCCTGCGAGGAGTTCGCGCGGGCACTGGCGGAGCTCGAAGCGGCCGGGGCGCAGGAGGGATTCAGGATCCCCAACCCCTGGGACGGTGCGCACGAACTGCTGCGGCAGGCGACGTACTACGCGATGAAGCGGCGTGCGGGAACCGTCGGGGAGCGGGGTCTGGGCCGGGTCGTCGGGCAGCTCGCGAAGGCGGCTCCGACGGTGCGGGTGCACCTGGTGGGGCACAGTTTCGGCGCGCGGCTGGTGTCGTTCGCGCTGCGGGGCCTGCCCGAGGGCGTGCGCACGGTGAAGTCGGTGACGCTGCTCCAAGGGGCCTTCTCGCACTACGCGTTCGCGGCCCGGCTGCCGCACGACGCCCGGGCCGGAGGGGTGCTCCAGGGGCAGCAGAACCGCGTCGACGGGCCCCTGGTGTGCTGCCACTCCCGGCACGACGCGGCCCTGGGGACGATGTACCCGCTGGCCTCGCGGATGGCGGGCGACAGCCGGTCGGCCGGCGAACTGGACACGGGGCGGGCCCTGGGCGTCAAGTGGGGCGCGATGGGCCACGACGGGGTGCAGGCGGTGCCGGGCACGCGCGCGTACACCCTGGCCGAGGCCCTGGAGGCGAGACTGCCCGCCTCGGGGTGCGTGAACGTCGACGCGGCCGCGGTGGTCCGACGCGGCGGGCCGCCGGCCGGTGCGCACAGCGACATCCTGCACGCGGAGCTGGCCCGGCTGGTGCTGGCGGCGGGCCGCGTGCGCTGACCCGCCACCGGTTCACGCGTCACCGGTGTGAGGTGGTCACCGGTGTGAGGTGGTCACCGGTGTGAGGTGAACTCCACGACCTGCTGGTAGGTCGGCCGGTTCTGCCAGCCGATCTTGCCGTGCTTGATTCCGCCGAGGGTGCGGTGGTTGATCGAGTCGGCGCACCACTGGTCGCCCGCCGCGCACACGTCGTCGCCGGGGTAGACCTGGGCCGCGGTCTTCGCGGCCGCCTGCTTCAGGGTGCCGATGAGGGTGTCCCGGCAGGCTCCGAGGTCGCCGTCGCCGCAGTACGTGCGGGCCAGCGGACCCTTCACCTGCTCACCGAGGACCGTGCGGATGTCCTTGTCGACGTAGCTCCACCAGCCGTACTGGAAGGAGCTTCCCGCGTGGGAGCCGGTCGGGCCGTGCGCGGCCGAGGGGGACTCGTCGACGGGGAGGTTGGCGGTGACTGCCGTGTAGAGGTCGCTGCCGAGGCCCGGTTCGAACTCGGCCTTGACCAGGAGCGGCCACCAGGCGTCCAGGATGCGGATCGCGTCGGCGTCGGCGTACTTCTTCGAGCCGGCGGCGGTCTCCGTGCGCTTGCCGCCGGCGGCGACCCAGGCCTGGAGTTTGCCGACGGCGGCCGACGCGGCCGGGTCGGTGACGGGGGAGCTGGTGACGACCTTCAGGAGCTTGGGCAGGACGTCCTCGGCCCGCAGGTCCGCCAGTGCGGCGTCGGCCATGGCCTTCACCAGGGCGGCCCGGGTCACCCCGCCCTGCTGCACCAGCTTCTTCACCCGGTCCTCGAGGAGGTTGCCGCGGTGGACCGAGCCGTTGCCCCAGGGCGCGGTCGTGTAGTCCCTGGCCTGCTTGTTGTTCCAGGAGACGTAGTAGTCCTGGTCGGTGGAGTTCGGGTGGGCGGAGGGCGGGGTGTAGTCGGCGGTGTTGGTCGCCGGGTTCCAGCCGCGCCACTCGTACGCCGGCCGCGCCCACACCGGGAACTCGGCGTCGACACCGGACGCGCGGACCGGGTTGTCGCCGCTGTTGTAGTACGCGGTGTGCTCGGAGTCGGCGTAGAACCAGTTGAAGGTGTAGTTGATGTGCTGGACGGCCTTCTGGAAGGTGTCCGGGCCCTTGACGTAGTCCGGGTCGTTCAGCATCTGGAAGCCGATGATGGAGTCGGCCTCGTGCATGAAGGACGAGCGCAGGGTGGTGTAGGCGACCTTCTTGCCGCCGACCGTCGCGCGGTACTCGACGGGGCCGTACTTCGTGCGCCAGACGCGCATGGTGTACGAGCCGGCCGCGGTGCCGTCGGCGACCGTGGGCTTCCAGGCGTTCCTCTGCTCGATCTTCTCCATCGGCGTGCAGGTGCCGCGGTACAGGTAGTGGTGGTCGTCCTGGCACAGTTCGACGGCGTAGGAGTCGATGATGTCCTGGCCGGAGGTCGTGGCGCTCCACGCGTAGTCCTGGCCGCGGCCGAGCTCGACGTACATGCTCAGGCCCGCGAAGGAGGCGCCGCGGGCGCTGATGCCCGGGCCCTGGATCTCCTGGAGCAGGAGCAGCTGGGGGGCGAAGTAGCCGGTCTGCGGGCCGAACACGGCGACGGGGTGGCCACTGGCGGTGTGCTCGCCGCCGACCACGAGGGCGTTGGACATGCCGCGCTTGGCGGAGGACCGGGCGGCCTTCGCGGCGTCGCCGGACGCACGGGTCGCACCGGCGGTCGTGGCACTGCCGGTGCGGTCGTACACGAGCGGCTCGGGCTCCACCGAGCCGGCGTCGGGCAGGGCCGCGCCCTGCGGGTCGGCCGGCTTGGTGCCGTACGGGAAGCTGCCGCCCTGCTGGGTGAGGACGGCCTCCGGGTCGTTGCGCATCCGGAAGGACTCCCAGACCTTGGTGCCCTCGGTGACCCCGTACTTCTCCTGGGCGGCCAGGAGCGAGAGGGCGTTGTTCACCTCGCCGCCTCCGCCGGAGCCGAACAGCGCGCCGATGACGGAGGCCAGCGCGACCAGGTCGGTGATCTTGAAGTGCTCGATGGTTCCGGCATTGGTGACTGAGTCCTTGTGCCCGGTGAGTACGTACTCACCGGGGAAGGTGCGCCCGCTGTCGGAGGCGTCGATGTAGGAGTTGATGCCGTCGAGGTAGGCCCTGGCGTCGGCGAGGGCCTGCTGTCCGCGTTCGCCGTTGGTGGCCACGGCGTTGTCGATCTGCGCCTGCAGATCGGCCTCGCTGTACGGGGCGTGCCG
Organism: Streptomyces massasporeus; assembly: GCF_014648995.1. GTDB lineage: Bacteria > Actinomycetota > Actinomycetes > Streptomycetales > Streptomycetaceae > Streptomyces > Streptomyces massasporeus. The sequence continues at coordinate 380,400 of NZ_BMSE01000003.1, forward strand.
CCAGAACTGCTGCTCGAGTCCCTGGTTGGAGGGCGCACCGCCCGCGAAGGAGGTCAGCTGACCGCGCCCGACGTGCCGGAAGACGTCCATCAGCCACAGCCGGTCCTGGGCCGCCGCATAGCCGGCGCCGAACTCCGTGCCGTATCTGGTGGTACCGGTGATGTGCGGCACACCGGTCTTCTTGTCCCGGACGATCGTCACGTCACCGCGTCCGGCGGGTTTGACGCTGGAGGCGACCTGGTCGGCGGGGACCCCGAAGGACGCGTCGTTGAAGAAGTTGTTGATCTTGTCATTGGTGAGGCCGGGGTAGCCCTTGGCCAGGCTGACGTAGGGCCCGAGCTGGTCCTCGGCGTGCTCGGGCTGGGTGCCGAAGGCCTGGTTGAGGAGGATCTGGGCGAGGGTGGCGTTGCCGTTCTGGCCGGGCGGGAGGATGTCCGAACACTGGTTGCCGCAGTGGTCGTTCGCCGCGGCGGTGACCTGCGCTGCCGCTGTTTCCGAAGCGGCAGCCGGGGCAAGCGGCGACAAGAGACCTGCGATCAGGGTGCATACCGATGCTGTCTTCAGGAACCCGGGGATTCCGCTGGGAGTTCTCATTCTGTCGAGAACGGTGCGTGGGGCACGCCGTGGCATGGGGGCTCCTCCCGACGGGGGTGGGCGGGATGTTACCGCCGGTATCCCCCGGCTTGAAGATGAACAAGCGTCACTTTTTGAAGTCAGCACAACAGGCACACGGATCACGGCAGTCGACTCGCGAGCCTCTTCGGGCCGCTTATGGAGGCCATTTGAAATCGGATGGAGCCGATTCGCTTGTCGATACGTCTATTCGGCGACGTCCGTACGACGACGCCGAAGTGACCGGATTACAGGTGCAGGTGTGACGGAGGTGCAGGACGATGGCGGGTTTCCGGAGTCTGGCGAGACAGGTCCGCGATCCGCGGTGCGATCTGGCCTTGCGGCGTTATTCGCTGCGCAAGTGCCTTGAGAGGTTCGCGCCTTACGGACACAGGGCGACCTGGGACCACCTCTGCTCCCGGGCGGGGTTCGGTCCCGAGGACCGCTCCCCCGATCCGGTGCGGCTCGTGGCCGCACTGGACGAACTGGAGGAGGCGCGGGCGGTCTGGCTGGCCTATGAGGTCGAGTTCGCCGAGCGCCGCAAGAAGGAGAAGCACGACGGGCTGCGCAGGCCGGGCAGCGTGGACGACTGGCACCGGCTGACCTGGGGCGGCTTCGGTGTGGCGTGGTGCGACGATCCGGCGGTCCATCCCCGTGAACCGCTGGCCGAGGTGCTGCGCCGGCTGATCGCCGCGCTGGAGCGCGAGCCGGGCTCGGAGTGCCCGGTGTGCGACGGGCAGCGGCTGGTGTGGAGGTACGACCTGGACCACGAACCCTCGTCCGGTCCGGTCTGCACGGACTGCGGAATCCTGGTGCCGCGCCCCGTGCTCACGCCCGAGTCGCTGGCGTACGCCCGGCGGACGAGGCTGTTGGTGTCGGCTTGACGGATGCGGGTGCGCGGGGGGTGCGCCGGGGATGCCGCACCCCCAATGTCGGTGGTGACTGGCACCATCGACACCATGATGCAGGTGTGCCTGAACGGTTCACGGACGGCCGCTGACGGTGCGGCCGTGCCGCTGACACCCGAGTCGATCGCCGACTCGGCCGCCGAGGCCGTCGCCGCCGGAGCGACGGACATCCATGTCCACCCCAAGACGCCCTGCGGACAGGACACGTTGTCGCCGCGGGTGCTCGCGCCGGTGCTGTCGGCGATCCGGGAGCGGGTGCCGGTACCGGTGGGCGTGACCACGGGCGCGTGGGCCGAACCCGACCCCGCCGCCCGGCTGCGGCGGATCCGCGACTGGACCGTGCTGCCCGACCACGCCTCGGTCAACTGGCACGAGCCGGGGGCGGAGGAGACGGCCGCGCTGCTCATGGAGCTCGGGGTGGGTGTGGAGGCCGGCATCTGGTCGGGCACGGACGGAGCCGAGAGGTTCGCGGTCTCACCGCTCGGGCCGAAGGTCCTGAGGGCCCTGGCGGAGGTGACCGACACGGACCCCTCGGCCGCCGCGTCCTCCGCGCGGGCGCTGCTGTCCGCGATCGGGACGGCGCACGGACGCCCGGTGCTGCTGCACGGCGAGGACGGGGGCGCCTGGCCGGTGCTGCGGCTCGCGGGCCGGCTGGGCCTGGCCACGCGGATCGGGCTGGAGGACGTCCTGGTCCTGCCGGACGGGGAACGTGCGGGGTCGAACGCGCACCTGGTCGCGGCCGGGCTGGCGGAGTACGGAGCGAGCCGGGCGGGCGTTACCCGCGACCGCCCCGGTCGACCATCAGGCGGGAACCCGTGAGGCGTTCACCGAAGACGTCGTCGGGGTTGGACAGGACGCAGGATTCGAGGGAGAGGCAGCCGCAGCCGATGCAGTCGGCTAGGTGATCCCGCAGCCGGTTCAGCTGGTTGATGCGCTCTTCCAGTTCGGTGCGCCAGACTTCGGAGAGGTGCGCCCAGTCCTCCCGGGTGGGCGTGCGCTCCTCGGGGAGTTCCGCGAGCGCTTCACGGATCGTCGCCAGGGGGATGCCGACCCGTTGCGCGGCCCGGATGAAGGCGACCCGGCGGAGCGTGTCACGCGAGTAGCGGCGCTGGTTGCCCGAGGTCCGGCGACTGCCGATCAGGCCCTTGGACTCGTAGAAGTGCAGGGCCGAGACGGCTGCGCCGCTGCGCGCCGCGAGCTGGCCGACCGTGAGCTCATGGATCTTCTCTGGAATCTGGGGCACCCCTCGAACCCTACCGAGTCCGTTGACACAGCCCCCACGGCCGACCATGCTAAGCAGTCGCTTAGAGATTGAGCGCGCAGACCCCCTGCACACGAGAGGCCTGGAAGACATGGCAGAGCCGAGGATCTTCACGTCCGTCGACGACCTGAAGTCGGCGGTGGGCGAACAACTGGGGTACACCGACTGGCTCGACATCGACCAGAAGCGGATCGACCTCTTCGCGGAGGCCACCGGCGACCACCAGTGGATCCACGTCGACCCGGAGAAGGCCGCCGCCGGCCCCTTCGGCACCACGATCGCGCACGGCTATCTGACCCTGTCGCTGCTGCCCCTCTTCGGGCCGCAGCTGATCGCCGTCGAGGGCGTGAAGATGGGCGTCAACTACGGCACGAACAAGGTGCGTTTCCCCGCCCCGGTCCCCGTGAACTCCCGTCTGCGCGCCACCGCGACGATCAGCGCCGTCGACGAGGTGCCGGGCGGCGTCCAGGTGGCCGTCGCCTTCAGCGTCGAGCGCGAGGGCGGCGACAAGCCGGTCTGCGTCGCCGAGTCCGTGGCGCGCTACTACCTCTGAGGCTTCGGCTCCCGGACCTCAGGCCGCCGCACCCCGGGCCCCGACCATCCGCAGTACGAGGTCGGCGTACAACTCGCCGACCTGCTCCGGCGTCCGGGGCCCGTCGACGTTGAACCACCGCGCCACGTCGATGCAGAGGGACAGCACGGCCAGCGTCGTACCGTGCACGTCGATGACCTCGAACTCGCCCGAGCGCGTGCCCTCCTCGATGATCCCGCGCACCTCGCCGTCGACCTGGCGCCGGAGCGCGAGGATCTCGGCGCGGGCGTCGGGCCCGAGCGATTCGAGTTCGTACTGCACGACCCGCGCGGTGGTGCGCCCGCCCGCGTGCCAGCGCACGAAGGAGCTCACCGCGTCGGCGAGCCGCTCGGTGGGGCTGCCCTCGCGCCGGGACGCCGTCCGCAGGATCTCCAGGGCCTTCTCGTGCCCGATCCTGCTGATGCGGTGCAGCAGCTCTTCCTTGGTCTTGTAGTGGATGTAGAGCGCCGCCGGGCTCATCCCGGCTCGGCCCGCGATGTCGCGGGTCGTCGTGGCGTGGTAGCCACGCTCGGCGAAGGCCTCCACCGCGGCGACCAGCAGCCGCCGCGCCGCGTCGGGCGTGACCTCGCCCCACGCCTGCGCCTCGCCGCCGGCCGTCTCCTCCGCCGTACTCATCGCTCGCCCCTCTCCACTGGCAGGAGCAACACCATACCGCCGAAGGTGAGCGAGCGCTTAGTGTGGCCGCTCAGCGCTTCTCGTAGGGGGCGTACGAGGGGGCCGCCCCTGCGCTCTCCTGCCGGTCCCGGATCACCTTGGAGAGAGTGAAGGCCGAGGTGACCAGGTACAGGACGGCGATGGCGAGGAAGGCCCGCACCCAGGCGTCGGCGCTCAGCTGGTAGATGCCGATGGCGGTGGCCGCCATGGCGACGGCGAAGGAGGCGACGGCCTGGCCGTAGAAGGCGGCCGTGTTCTGCTGCTTGCCCGGTGTGTCACTCATGGGGGAAAGCATCGGCGGACGTGGCCCGCGCCACATCCGCCGTGGTACTCAGACGGGTACTCAGCTTGTTCTTCACGGTCCGCTCCGGTCGCGTTCGGCGGTGATCCCGGAGCGCCTGGCCGTCACACCCGCGTCGGCCGTGGGTGTTCAGGTCGGACACGACTCGATTGCGGCCTGGTGAACCGCAGTGCGGGGCACGGCTCGGCCTTCGAAACTGTGGTCATGAACGTCGAGCCGAGCCCGCACTCACCGACGCCCCGGTGCCGCCCCGGCGGGCCTTCGGTTTCGCGAGGCGACGGGTTCGCGGGGGGCTGCGTCAGTCTGATCGTGCTGCTCATCGAAATCCCGGTCGCCATCCTGCTGGGGCTGTCGTTGAGCGTCCGTGGATGGGGCCGCGCCGATGAGCGATCCGGGGCACCCGCGATGGACTGGGTACCTGTCCTCTGGCTCGGCGGGTTCACACTGGGGGTCCTCGTGGTCGCCGCGGTCTTCCTGCGCACGGCACACCCCTACGCGGGAGCGGTCCAACTGCTCATCGCAGCCATGGCGCTGCTCTTCACGATCACGGCCTGGCACGCGGAGTACGAGCGCGCCCACCCGGCACCGCTGCCGACTTGCCCGACGAGGGCCGGGACGCCCTGCGCCCCACCGGACCCCGTGACCGACCGGTAGGGCCGGCGGCTGGGGCACCGCGGCACGAGGCGGACGGCGACGGCGGCTCAGAAGGCCGAAACCCCCGTCAGTGCCCGCCCGATGACCAGCTTCTGGATCTGGCTCGTGCCCTCGTAGAGGGTCATCACCCGGGCGTCCCGCAGCAGCTTGCCCGCCGGGTACTCGTCGATGTAGCCGTAGCCGCCGAAGACCTGGAGCGCGTTGTTCGCGGCGCGGACGGCGGCCTCCGAGGCGAACAGCTTGGCCTTGGACGACTCCACGGCGAACGGCTGCCCCCGGTCGATCAGGTCGGCGACCCGCCAGGTGAGCAGGCGGGCGGCGTCGACGTCGAGGGCGATGTCGCTGAGCAGCTCCTGGACGAGCTGGTGGTGGGCGATGGTCCTGCCGAACTGCTCGCGCTCCCCCGCGTACCGCACGGCCACGTCCAGGGCGGCCTGGGCTATGCCCACGCAGCCCGCCGCGACCGACATCCGGCCCTTCGCGAGGGCCGACATGGCGATCGAGAAGCCCTTGCCCTCCTCCCCCAGCAGGGCGGAGGCCGGTACGCGCACGTCCTCCAGGACGAGTTCGGCGGTGGCCTGGCCGCGCAGCCCGAGCTTGCCGTGGATGGTGCGGCGGGTCAGGCCGGGCGTGTCGGTGGGGACGAGGAAGGCGGAGACGCCCTTGTGGCCGGGGGCGTCCGTGGAGCGGGCGAAGAGCAGGACGACGTCGGCCCAGGTGCCGTTGGTGATGAACATCTTGGTGCCGCCCAGGACGTAGTCGTCACCGTCCCGTACCGCCCGGGTCGCGAGACTGCCCGCGTCCGAGCCCGTGCCCGGCTCGGTCAGGCCGAAGCAGCCGACCGACGCGCCGGACGTCAGCCCGGGCAGCCAGCGGCGCTTCTGCTCCTCGCTCCCGTAGGCGGCGACGGTCTTGGCGACCAGCCCGAGGGAGACCGAGACGATGCCGCGCACCGATGAGTCGCCGCGGCCCAGCTCCTCCGTGACCAGGCAGTACGCGAGGTGATCGCCGCCGGAGCCGCCGTACTCCTCGTCGATCGTCAGGCCCAGGAAGCCGACCTCGCCGAGCTTCTTCACGATCGCCCGGTCGACCTCCTCGGCGCGGTCCCACGCGACGACGTGCGGGGTGATCTCGCGCTCCACGAAGTCCCGCGCGAGCTGCCGGGCCGCGCTCTGCTCCTCACTGAGCTCCAGATTCACCACAGGTCACCCCATTGAAAGCCGTACCTTTAAATTAGCACTGCTAGTTTTGCCGTGCAGCCCTACTATGTGCGCCATGGCCCGACCGCGCAAGCCCTTGCTCAGCACCGACCGGATCGTCGAGACGGCCCGCGCGCTCGTGGACGCGGAGGGTCTGGCCGCCGTCTCCACGCGGCGGCTCGCCGCCGAACTGGGCGTCAGCGGGCCCTCGCTGTACAACCACTTCCGCACCAAGGACGAGATCCTGGAGGCGGTCGCCGACTCCGTGAGCGGCCAGGTGGACCTGTCGATGTTCCAGGACGGCCGGGACTGGCGGACCGCGCTGCACGACTGGGCCGTCTCCTACCGGGCCGCCCTGCGCGACCACCCGAACATCGTGCCGGTGCTGGCCCGCGGTCCCGGCCGCCGCCCGGCCGGACTGCGCCTCGCGGACGCCGTCTACGGCGCGATGGTCGCCGCGGGCTGGCCGCCGGCGCAGGCCACGTCCATCGGCGCGCTGATGCGGTACTTCGTGATGGGCTCCGCGCTCGGATCCTTCGCCGGGGGTTTCGTGGACGACGCGAGCGCCTACGACCCCGCCGACTACCCCCATCTCCAGCAGGCCCATCTCCTCGCCGAGCAGCAGGAGAAGATCGACGAGCGCGCCTTCGAGACCGGGCTGACGGCCCTGCTCGACGGGCTGGCGCGGCAGTACGAGCAGGTGCGGCGCACGGCGTAGGGCCACGCCACGGACACTTCGGCGGTGGCCGAACCGTCCGTGTTCCATGCTGGGGGCATGACGACGAGGGACCCGCAGGCGACGGCCCTGGCACGGCTCGCCGCGCTGTTCGCCGACGAGACCCGGGCCGCGTGTCTGCTGGCGCTGCTGGACGGGCGGGCCTGGACCGCGAGCGAGCTGGCACGGCACGCGGGCGTGGCCGCGTCGACGCTGAGCGAGCATCTGGGCCGGCTCGTCGCGGGCGGGCTGCTCGCCGAGGAGCGCCAGGGCCGCCACCGGTACGTCCGGCTGGCCGACACCCGCGTCGCCCAGTTGGTGGAGGACCTGGCCGCCCAGGTCTCTCCGGGCGCGGCCGTACGGCCGCGGAATCTTCGGGAGTCGAGCGCCGGCTCGGCGATGGCCCGGGGCCGCACCTGCTACGACCATCTCGCCGGGCGGCTCGGCATCGCGGTCACCGACGCGCTGACGGCACGCGGGCTGCTGGAGCAGGAGACGGGGTTCGCGCTCACCGACGCCGGGCTGGCGTGGTTCGCGTCGGCCGGGATCGGCCTGGAGCGGCGGGGCCGTCGTCCCCTGGCCCGGGCCTGTCTCGACTGGACCGAACGCCGCCCTCACCTGGCGGGCGTCGCGGGCGCGGCCCTGTGCCGGCACGCCCTGGACACGGGCTGGTGCGTGCGCATCGGCTCGGAGCGGGCCGTGAAGGTGACGGCGGCCGGTGAACGGGCCCTGTGGGATCTGCTGGGGGTGGAGGCGGTGGCGTTGCGATAGCCCCGCACGGCTCCGGGTCCGACCCGGCGCCATGCCCTCCTCTGGCCCGGCACCACGCCCCTCCGGCCCGGCACGACAACCCGACCGACCCGGCATGACGCCCCCTCTGGCCCGACAGCACGCCCCTCCGGCCCGGCATGACAACCCGACCGACCCGGCACGACGCCGCTTCCGGCCCGGCACGACGCCCCCTCTGGCCCGGCACCACGCCTCTTGGACCACGCACGGCGCCCCGGCGAACCCCGGCACCGCTCCCCGCCGCGCAGGGCTCTGCAACCCCCGGCACCACGCCCTCCGACCACCCGCAGAACCCCGATCAGCCCCGGCACCACGCCCTCCGACCACACACAGCACCCCGACCTGCCCCGGCACGGCAACCCCTCCGACCGCCCCGGCGGCTTTCCGGCCGCGGCTGGTGCACCGTCCGAAATCCGCGAGCTTCCGGCCCCCTCCCCCTCCTAGCCTCTGGAGCATGATGTCGAACACCTCCCCGTCCCCTCCCGCCCGGCGGGCGGAGCTGCTGGCCGCCGGTGCGGCCGCGGTCACCGTCGTGCTGTGGGCCTCCGCCTTCGTCTCGATCCGCAGCGCTGGTGACGCGTACTCGCCGGGTGCGCTGGCGCTCGGGCGGCTGCTGGCCGGGGCGCTGACGCTGGGGGTGATCTGCCTGTTGCGGCGGGAGGGGCTGCCGCCGCGCTCGGCCTGGCGCGGCATCGCGATATCGGGGCTGCTGTGGTTCGGCTTCTACATGGTCGCCCTCAACTGGGGCGAGCAGCAGGTCGACGCGGGTACGGCCGCCCTGGTCGTGAACACCGGGCCGATCCTCATCGCCCTGCTCGGGGCCCGGCTGCTCGGCGACCCGATGCCGCCGCGGCTGCTGGCGGGGATGGCGGTGTCGTTCGCCGGTGCCGTGACGGTGGGTCTGTCGATGTCGGGCGAGGGCGGTTCCTCGGTGCTCGGGGTGGTGCTGTGCCTCCTGGCGGCGATCGCGTACGCCGGTGGTGTCGTGGCGCAGAAGCCGGCACTGGGCACGGCGAGCCCGCTGCAGGTGACGACGTTCGGCTGCCTGGTCGGCGCGGTGCTGTGCCTGCCGTTCGCGGGGCAGCTCGTCCAGGAGGCCGCGTCGGCGCCCGCCTCGGCGACGCTCAACATGGTCTACCTGGGCGTCTTCCCGACCGCGCTGGCCTTCACGACGTGGGCATACGCCCTGTCCCGCACGACCGCGAGCAAGATGGGCGCGACGACGTACGCGGCACCCGCGCTGGTCGTCCTGATGTCGTGGCTGTTCCTCGGCGAGGTGCCGGGGGTGCTCACGCTGGTGGGCGGTGTGCTGTGCCTGGCCGGTGTGGCGGTGTCCCGGTCGAGGTCGCGGGCGGCGGCGCGGGCCGCGGCTCCGGGAGCGGTTCCGGAGCCACGGCCCGAGGAGGCCGAGGACTCAGCCCGCTGATTCGGCCTTCGTCTCCGTCTCGGCCTTCATCTGCGGCTCCGACTTCGTCTCCGGCTCCGATGTCGTCTCTGTCTCGGCGCTCGTCTCCGTCTCGGCGTTCGACCCGGACTCGGCGGCCGCCGACGGCTCCACCGCGCGCGCCCGGTCCGCGAGGATCTTGATCGACACCAGGGCGATCACCGAGAGCGCGACGATGTACCCGGACACCGCCATCGACGTGCCCGTCGCCTCCAGCAGCAGCACCATCATGAAGGGTGCGAGCCCGCCTCCCGCGACGGCCGCGATCTGGTAGCCGAGAGAGGCGCCGGTGTAGCGCATCTCCGGCGTGAACAGCTCGGCGAAGAGGGCGGCCTGGGGGCCGTACATGATGCTCAGGAAGCAGCTGGCGACGAACGTGCCGACCGCGAGCCACAGCAGTGAGCCCGTGTCGATCAGCAGGAAGAGCGGTACGGCCCACAGGGCGATGCCGGCCGCGCCGAGGGCGTAGATCCGGATGCGGCCGACGCGGTCGGAGAGCGCCGCGGCTGCCGGGATCAGTACGAGCTGGGTGAGGCTGACGCAGAGCGAGACGGTGAGCACCGCACTCTTCTTCATGTCCAGCTCGCGGGTCGTGTAGTCGAGGACGCCGGTGATGAGGATGTAGAAGGTGGCGGTGTTCACGGCGAAGGAGCCGCCGGCCAGGAACACGGTGCCGAGGTGGCCGCGCAGGATCGTGCGCAGCGGCGAGCTCTGCTCGGTCTTCTCCTGCTCGGCGAGCGCCCGCTCGGCCTCGCGGAACGCCGGGGTCTCCTCGACGCGCGTGTGGATGTACCAGGCGAGGGCGAGGACCAGCAGCCCGACCAGGAACGGCACGCGCCAGCCCCAGGCCGCGAACGCCGAGTCGGTGGTGAGGGCTCCGGCCAGCAGGAAGACGGTGTTGGCGGTGACGACGCCGATGGGGACGCCGAGCTGGACGACGCTGCCGTAGACACCGCGCTTGCCCTCGGGGGCGTACTCGGTGGCCAGGAGCATCGCGCCGCCCCACTGGGCGCCGACGGCGACGCCCTGCGCGACCCGGAGCAGGACGAGCAGGATCGGGGCGGCCACGCCGATCGTGTCGTAGGTCGGCAGCAGGCCGATGGCCGTGGTGGACACGCCCATGAGCGTGAGCGCGAGGACGAGCATCGGCTTGCGGCCGCGCTTGTCGCCGAGGTGGCCGGCGACGATGCCGCCGATGGGGCGGGCGAGGAAGCCGACGGCGAAGGTCGCGAACGAGGCGAGGACGCCTGCCGTGGCGCTGCCGGCGGGGAAGTAGAGGTCGCCGAGCACGAGGGCGGCGGCGATGCCGAAGACGAAGTAGTCGTACCACTCGACGGCCGAGGCGAGCGCCGCCGCGGTGGCCACCCGTCGGCGGTTGCCGACGGCGGGCGTGGTCGTGACGGGCTGAGCGGAAGGTGCCGTGTCCATGCGGTGCACGCTCCGGGGGGTGCGGGGGACGGAACGGGGGGTGGCTCGAGTTCCGGGGAACGTACTGACCGGACGGTATGCCCGTCAACGGGTCGCGCACCAGGAGTTTTGCCTGTACTTGGCATCGACCGCGGGCCCGGACATGCCGAAGACCCCGGCCTCGCGAGATGGCCGGGGTGCGTCGGAGCCGGGGCTAGAAGACGACCAGGGCCCGTCCGCCCTTGCCCGCGAGCATGTTCTCGAAGGCCGCCGGAATGCCGTCCAGGGAGATGCGCTCGGTCACCAGCGCGCTCAGGTCGAGGCGGCCCGCCCGGATGTGCTCGGCCAGGACCGGGAGGTCCTGAGCCGGGTCGGAGTTGCCGTAGACGCAGCCGGAGAGGGTGCGGCCCCAGTGGAAGATCTCCAGGGCGTTGAAGGTGACCTGCTGGTCCTTGCCGCCGATGCCGACGACCGTGGTGCGGCCGCCGCGCCGGGTCGAGTCCCAGGCCGCGCGGATGCTGACCGCGCGTCCGGCACACTCCACGGCGACGTCGACGCCCTGCTTGCCGGTGAGGCCGCGGATCTCACGGGCGGTGGTGTCGGAGGCGACGACGTAGTCGGTGGCGCCCGCCGCCCTGGCCAGCTCTTCCTTCTCGGCGGACACGTCCACCGCGACGATCTTCGAGGCACCCGCGATCCGGGCGGCCTGGAGGGCGGAGAGGCCCACTCCCCCGACGCCGAACACCGCGACCGTCTCGCCGGCCCGGACCCGGGCGGAGTGGTGGACGGCGCCGTAGCCGGTGAGGACGGCGCAGCCGAGGAGGGCCGCGTCGGTCAGCGGGACGCCGTCCGGGACCGGCAGGACGCAGGACGCGGAGACGACCGTCTCCTCGGCGAACGCGGCGACGTTCAGGCCGGGGTGGAGGTCGGTGCCCTCGGTGGTGCGGGCGTAGACGTCGGCGGCGCCGCTGAGGGCGTTGGCGCACAGCCACACCTCACCGAGCGAGCAGGCGTGGCAGGCGCCGCAGGACGGGGCCCAGTTGAGGACGACCCCGTCGCCGGGCGAGACGTGACCGACGCCCTCGCCGACGGCGACGACCGTGCCGGCGCCCTCGTGGCCGAGGACGGCGGGGACGGGCACGCGCATGGTGCCGTCGGACAGGGACAGGTCGGAGTGGCAGACCCCGGCGGCGGCGAGCCGGACGCGGACCTGGCCGGGTCCGGGGTCGGGCAGGTCGATGCCGGTGATCTCCAGCGGGGAGCCGATGGCGGGCAGGACGGCGGCGCGGACAGCCATGACGGAAGGGACTCCCTGACTAGAACTGGAGGGACTTGGTCTGGAGGTACTCGGCCAGGCCGTGCACGCCGAGTTCGCGGCCCACGCCGGACTGCTTGTAGCCACCGAAGGGCGCGAGCGGGTTGAAGCGGCCGCCGTTGATGTCGACCTGACCGGTCTCCATCCGGCGCGCGAACGCCACCGCCTCGGCCTCGTCACCGGCCCAGACGGCGCCGGCCAGGCCGTACACCGTGCCGTTGGCGATGCGCAGGGCGTCCTCCTCGTCCTCGTACTTCAGGATCGACAGGACCGGGCCGAAGATCTCCTCCTGCGCGATGGTCATGTCCGGGGTGACGTCGGCGAAGACGGTCGGGGCGACGAAGTATCCCTGTTCGCGCGGGGCTTCGGGGCCGCCGGCGACCAGGCGGGCGCCTTCCGCCACGCCCTTCTCGATGTAGCCGCGCACCCGGTCCTGCTGTTTGGCGTTGACGACCGGGCCGATGCGGTCGCCGTACTTGGCGGCGGCGGCAGCGGCGAGCTCGACGGCCTCGTCGTAGCGGTCGCGGTGGACCAGCATCCGCGTCCAGGCGCTGCACGTCTGCCCGGAGTTGGACATGACGTTGGCGACGCCGACGTTGACCGCCTTGGCCAGGTCGGCGCTCGGGAGGATGACGTTGGCCGACTTGCCGCCCAGTTCCAGGGCGACCTTCTTGATCTGCCCGGCGGCGATCGCGGCGATCTGCCGTCCGACGGCGGTGGAGCCGGTGAAGGAGACCAGGTCGACGCCCGGGTGCTCGGCGAGGGCCTGTCCCGCGACCGGGCCGAGGCCGGTGACCAGGTTGAAGACGCCCGCCGGGAGCCCGGCCTCGTGCACGGCGCCGGCGAACAGCCGGGCGACCAGCGGAGTGTCCTCGGCGGGCTTCACCACGACCGTGCAGCCGGCCGCGAGGGCCGGGGCGACCTTGGCGACGATCTGGTGCAGCGGGTAGTTCCAGGGCGTGATCGCGGCCACGACACCGACCGGCTCCTGGTGCACGACCGAGTTGCCGGTCTTCTCCTCGAAGGCGTACGTCGCCGCGAGCTCGGCGTAGGAGCCCGCCACCGCGATCGGCACGCCCGCGTGGACGGCCTGCGAGAACTTCAGCGGGGAGCCGAGTTCGGCCGTGACGGTCTCGGCGATCTCGTCGGCGCGGGTCACGAGCACGTCCCGCAGCGCGGCCAGGCGCGCCGCGCGCTCGGCGGGCGGGGTCGCGGCCCAGTCCGGCAGGGCGGCGCGGGCGGCCCGTACGGCGGCGTCGACGTCCTCGGCGGTGCCCGCCGGGACCGTGCCGATGACCTGCTCGTCGACCGGGTTCACGACCTCGATCACGTCCTGGCCGGCGGCGGGGCGCCAGGCGCCGTCGATGTACATGCCGTCGTGTGCCTTCATCGCGCTTCCTCCGGGGGCGGGGCGTCGTCGTCCGGCACATAAACTAGCGACGATAGTTTTCTGGCGCCAGACACCACCGGTCATCAGAGCACGCGGACGGTCACCCCCGGATGTGCCGCTCCTCACTCCCCCAGGTCGGGCAGCCGGTCCGGGTGCGGGCAGATCCGGTCGCCGTGCTGGTCGAAGATGAAGAGGTGGGCGAGGTCCACGAGGAGCGGCACCTGCATGCCGTGCCGGAGGGCCAGGTCCGGGGTGGTGCGGACGATGAGATCGCCGGGCAGGCGCGCTTCGGCGGTCGCGGGGACGGCGGCGGGCTCCGGGTGGTCCAGGGCGATCACGGGTCCGGCCCGCCCGGCCCCGGACCGCTCCCGGAGCCGCGTGAGCACCGAGCCGTCGCGGCGGCGCCGCCGGGCGGGACGTCCGGGGCGGGGGCGCGGGGCCTCCAGTTCGGGGACGACGGCGGGGCTGGAGCCCGTGTCGAAGTGGACGAGGATCTCGTGCCCCTGGAACTCCACGTGCTCGACCAGGCCGGTGATCGGCACCTCGCCGGGGCGGGCCGCGCTGTGCTTGGCGATCCGGACGGCCTCGGAGCGCAGCCCGACGATGACCTCGCGGCCCTGCTGGACGCGCAGCAGCTGGTGGTCCAGGGAGAGCGGCTCGGGCAGGCGCAGGAACTGCTTGCCCAGGCTGATGGTCATCGCCCCGTCGAGCGGGGCACGCACCAGGCCGCGCAGCAGATTGATGCGCGGGGTGCCGATGAACGCGGCGACGAAGACGTTGCTGGGCAGCGCGTAGACCACGCGGGGGCTGTCGACCTGCTGGAGCACACCGCCGCGCAGCACGGCGACCCGGTCGCCGAGCGACATGGCCTCGGCCTGGTCGTGGGTGACGTAGATCGTGGTGACGCCCAGCTCCTGGGTGAGCCGGGAGATCTCGGCCCGCAGATGGGTGCGGAGCTTGGCGTCGAGGTTGGACAGCGGCTCGTCCATCAGGAACGCGGAGGGGTGGCGGGCGATGGCCCGGCCCATGGCGACCCGCTGGCGTTCGCCGCCGGAGAGCTGGCCGGGCAGCCGGTCGAGGAGGTCCTCGATGCCGAGCATGCGGGCGGTGGCGTCGACCCGCGGTCGGGGGTCCGCGCCCGGATCCTCGATGCGCAGCGGGAACCCGATGTTCGCGCGGCTGGTCATGTTCGGGTACAGGGCGAAGTTCTGGAAGACCATCGCCATGTCCCGGCCGGACGGCGGCAGGTCGTTGGCGTACTCGCCGTCGAGCAGCAGTCGGCCCTCGTCGATCTCCTCCAGCCCGGCGATCATTCTGAGCACGGTGGACTTGCCGCAGCCGGACGGGCCGAGCAGCACGAGGAACTCGCCGGGCGTGATGTCCAGCGACAGCCGGTCCACCACGCGGGCGCCCCGCGTGTAGGACTTGCTCACATCGTGCAGGGAGATGGCGCGTGTCATGAGGTGCCCCCGAGGGGTCATCAGGGCGCTGGTGCTCCGCGGTCGGAAGCCCCGTGCGGGTCGTACGGGGCTGTGGGTCACGGAAGTTAACGGAATGTGTGCGGCCTGGGGAAGACACCGGACAAGATCGGGGGCTTCGGTCCATCTGGTGAGAAGGCCGACGGTCCGGTCAGGCCGTCGGCCGGGAGCGGTCCGGGTCAGCGGATGCCGGTGAGGTGGGCGAAGACGACCACGTTCCCGGAGTAGCCCTTCCTGCGGTCGTAGCTGCCGCCGCAGGTGATCAGGCGCAGCTCGGGACGGCCCCGGGCGCCGTACACCTCCTGGCTGGGGAAGTGCGCCTTCTCGTACGACCTGATGTTGTCGACCGTGTAGACGGCGATCCGCCCGTCGGCGCGGCGGGCCTTGACGATCCGGCCCCGCTTCAGCTCGGGCAGCCCGGCGAAGACGGCCGGTCCGCTGTCCGTGTCCAGGTGTCCGACGGCCACGGCGGTGCCCTGCTCGCCGGGCGAGGCGCCGTGCCGGTACCAGCCGACGAGCTTGGGGTCGTCGTCCGGCGGTGCGGTGAGGCGGCGGTCGCGGTCGAGGCCGAGGTCCATGACCGGGGCGTCGAGGCGGAGGTAGGGGATGAGGAGGCGGGTGGCCCGGGAGCGGGGCAGGGGGCGGGGGCCTGCCGCGGGGCGGGGCTTGCGGACGGCGGGGGCGGCGGGCTTGGGAGCGGGGCGGGGAGCGGCGGCTGCGGGTCGGGGGTGGGGCGGGGGCGTGGCGGGGTTGGGGGTGCGGGGCGCTGGACTCCGGGGGGTGTTGATGACGCCGCCGTCCGGGGGCCGAGGCCCTTGGGTGCGGGGGGCTTTGCCGACGGGCCCGGGGGCGCGGGCCGGGGGCGCAGGGGATGCGGGGGGCCGGGGTGGGCCGGTGCGGGGGCCGGCGGGGGCGTGGGGGTCGGCCGGCCGAGCAGCGGCGCCGGTGCCGGTGCCCGAGGGGCGCGGTAGGGCGGCCTCACCTGCGACGGAGGCCCCGGGCAGGGCAGCGTCGCCTGCGCCGGACGCCCCGGGCAGGGCGGCCGTCCCCGTGCCGGAGCCCGCCGGGTGGGCGGCCGTGGTGAAGTCCGGCGGGAGGGCCGTGACCGTGCCGCCGGGGTCTTCGCCCCTGTCCCAGGAGACGCCGACCACCACCAGCAGCGAAACGGCCACCACGATCGTCCGCGTCAGCCGATAGGCACGCCTCCGGCGCCAGGGCCTACGGCGCCGTGGGGGCCACGCGCCGGGGGTGCCAGGGGCGCCGGGGGCAGCTGCGTACCGCCCCGCCGGGACGGCTCCGGAACCGGCACCGGAGCCGGAACCACGCCGGGCCCGGGGGTCCGCAGCAGAGCCGGCCCCCCGGCGAAACCCCGGAACATCGGCAGCACCAGGCCCACGCCGACGCACCGGAGCGGCGGTGGATGCGGCACCCGAACCGGCGCCCCGGGCCCCGAGGCCGGCGGCAGCACCCCGTCGGCCCGGCGGAGCAGCCGCAGCCCCGGCCCCTCCCCCGCGCCGCCCCGCCGGCGCGCCGGCGGAACCGAAACCGGAACCCGAACCGATTCCGACACCGACGCCCGAACCGGCTCCACGCCGAACCGCCGAACCGCCGCCACGCCGAACCGCCGAGGCGGCGCCGGGTCCGGCACCGCCTCCACTCCGCCGCTCCGGCCCGGCGTCGGGACCGAGCGCGTCCCCGCCCCGTCCCGGCCGGGGGGTGGAGCGTTCCGCGGATCGTGCCTTACGCGGCGCCATCGGGGCGGCGACGGAGCCGGAACCAGACCGTCCCGGCGACGGCGGCCAGGCCGACCGCGGCCGCGCCGGTGACCGGCGTGAAGGCCTCACCGCGGGCGATGCCGCCACCGCCCGCGGGCGGGCCGCCGACCGGCGTGGTCGGCTTCGAGGTCGGGCAGTCGACCTTGAACACCTTGAACTTGCCCGCGCCGTGGGCCTGGTCGGTGAGCCACGTCAGCTTGTACTGCCCGTTGGGCAGGTCGACGGCCGTGGTACGGCCCGCGCCGGTCGCGTCGGCGGTGAAGGTGCCGGTGCGCGTGGCCCCGCCCGGGACCTCGGGCTGGGTCTGGATGGTCCAGTTGACCCTCTCGCCCGCGTCGAAGTTGAACGCGGCGAGGTAGAAGTCGCAGACCTTCGGGTCGTTGCGCTGATTGGCCGCGGCCGTCGTGCTGGCGTGGATCTTGACGTCTCCGTTGTCCCCCGGGATCGGAGCGGCGACGGCGGACACCCCGCTCAGGGCGGTCCCTGCGAGGGTGAGGGCGGCGAGGACGGCGGTGCGGGTGCCGGCACGACGCGCGAGGGGTACGACGGGCATGAACATGCCTCCAAGTCAGATGATTTACATACAAACACCTCGTCACCTGACTCTCTGTCACCTCACGGTCGAAAAGGCCGCCGCACCGCCCTACGACGCGTCAGATATCGCTCTTCCGGCGCAGCGACACCCCACGCCTGAGGCCTCTGCGTGCCTCGGGAACCTCGCCGCCCGCCTCCTCCGAAGCGTCGGGCTCGTCCGGCTCATCAGGGTCGCCCGTCTCCTCCGGCGCCGCCGGCTCCCTCGGCGACCGCACCGCGACCCCGGCCGACAGCAGCAACAGCACGCCCAGCATCACGAACGGCGCCGCCACACCCGCGACTCCGGCGATCAGTCCCGCCGCGGCGGGCGCGGCGACCTGGCCGAGCCGGTTGCCGGTCAGGCGCAGGGCCAGCGCCGTGGAGCGGGCGTCGTCGGGGGCGGCCTGGACGACCGTCGTCATGGACAGCGGCTGACCGACCCCCAGGCAGAAGCCCAGCGCGGCCAGCAGCAGGCCGAGCGCCCACACCGGCACCGGCAGGGCGATGCCCGCGCAGAGCAGGGCGGCGAGCAGACAGGTGAGGGTCAGCAGCAGGGTCCGGCCGAGCAGCCGCAGCAGGGGCGTGAGCACCATGCGGCAGGCGATCGTCGCCGCGGCGCGCAGACTGAGCAGGACGCCGATCACGGACGGCGCGATGCCCCGGTGTTCGCCGACCACCGGCAGGTACGCGGTCAGGATGTCCGTCGCGGACAGCACGGCGAGGCTGATGAAGATGCCCGCCGGCACCCCCCGGGTGCGCAGGATGCCCCCGACCGGGATCCGGTCGCCCTTGTCCGGGCGGGACGCGGACGCCGCACGGCGGTGCTCTATGCGCCACAGCGAGGTGAACGCGACCGCCGCCGTCGCACCCGCCACGATCAGGGCCAGCGCGCTGCTGCCGGCCATGTCGCCGCCGCCGATCAGCGCGCCCGCGGCGACCGGGCCGACCAGCTGGCCGAGGGCGGCGCCGATGGTGAAGTGGCCGAAGTTACGGTCCTGTTCGTGCGGCGCGGACTGGCGGGCGACCAGGGACTGGGAGCCGATGACGAAGCACAGGTGCCCGAGGCCCATCACCCCGCTCCACAGGGCCATCGTCCACAGGGAGCCGGCGACGCCGCTGAGGGCGCAGCCGCCCGATATGAGCACCACACCGACCGGCAGCAGGGGCGCGCAGCGTCCGTGGTCGGTGCGGCGGCCCAGGGGCACGGCGGCGAACAGGGGCAGCAGCGCGTAGACACCGGCGATCACACCGATCGCGCGCTCGTCCGCGCCCAGCGCGAGGGCCCGGTAGGAGACGGCGGGCCGGGCCATCGACACCGCCCCCTGCGCGAAGCTGAAGGCGATGACGAGGCGGAGCAGCCAGCCGCGGTTCCCACCGGGCCTCACGACGACGTCCTCCATGGGGTGGCTAGATGATCCCGAACAGCATGCCCGCGCCGAGGATGACCAGGCAGGTGAGGGCGGCCCACTTCACGACGAACTTGGTGTGGTCGCCGAACTCCACCTTGGCCATGCCGACCAGGACGTAGACGGCCGGCACGAGCGGGCTGGACATGTGCAGCGGCTGGCCGACCAGCGAGGCGCGGGCCATCTCCAGCGGGGTGACCCCGTGCGCGGCACCGGCCTCGGCCAGGACGGGCAGGACACCGAAGTAGAAGCCGTCGTTCGACATGAAGTACGTGAGCGGCAGGCTCAGGATGCCGGTGACGAGGGCCATGTGCGGGCCCATGCTGCCGGGGATGACGTCCACCATCCACTTGGCCATCTGGTCGACCATGCCGGTGCCCTGGAGGACGCCGGTGAAGACGGCGGCGGCGAAGACCATGCCGGAGACGTTCAGGACGTTGTCGGCGTGGGCGGCCAGGCGGGCCCTCTGGGCGGGGATGTGCGGGAAGTTCACGGAGAGGGCGAGCGCGGCGCCGATCAGGAACAGCACCGGGATCGGCAGCCACTCCATGATCATGGCGGTGAGCAGGGAGACCGTGAGGAGCGCGTTGAACCAGTAGAGCTTGGGGCGCAGGGTCTCCCGGTTCGGGTCGAGGCCCTGGAAGCCGTCGTCGTCAGCGGAGTCAGCGGAGTCCTTGGCGCCCTCGGGAGCGTCCGTGCCGGAGCCCGTGCCACCCGCACCGGCCGCGGCGCCCTTGCGCATGGAGACCTTGCCGTCGCCGGAGCCGCCGGAACCGACGAGGACCGTCTCGGTCTCCTTCTCCTCCTCCAGCACGTCGTCCAGCGTCAGCACGCCCAGCCGCCGGCGCTCGCGCACACCGAGGACGTAGGAGAGGACGAAGACGAAGAGCAGGCCCACCAGGAGCGCCGGGATCATCGGGACGAAGATGTCGCTGGCGTCGAGCTTCAGCGCGGTCGCGGCGCGGGCGGTCGGGCCGCCCCACGGAAGGGTGTTCATCACGCCGTTGGCCATGGCGGCGACACCGGTCATCACGACCAGGCTCATCTTCAGGCGCTTGTACAGCGGGTACATCGCCGAGACGGTGATCATGAAGGTCGTCGAGCCGTCGCCGTCCAGCGACACGATCGCGGCGAGCACGGCGGTGCCGACGACGATCCGCATCGGGTCGGCTTTGCAGAATTTGAGAATGCCGCGGACGATCGGGTCGAAGAGACCGACATCGATCATCACGCCGAAGTAGACGATCGCGAACATGAGCATCGCCGCGGTGGGGGCGAGGTCGGTCACGCCGTCGAGGACGTAGTCGCCGAGGTGGGCGCCCTTGCCGACGAACACGCAGAACAGCGCGGGAATCAGCACGAGCGCCGCGATCGGCGACATCTTCTTCATCATGATCAGGACCAGGAAGGTCGCGATCATGGCGAAGCCGAGGATGGTCAGCATGAGTGGATACCTAACGTTCGCCCTTGAACATCCCACCAGGGCCGGCGGTGTCCGAGACGTTAGGTGCGTTCAAGCAGCGTTAACAAGACGTTGACGTGCGAGCAATAAGCGCAAAACTGCTGGTCACAGCTTTGCTCAGGTCAGAGCGGTGAGCTTTTCGGTCACTGCGGGGGATTCCGGCGCGGTCCCGGGGGCGACCTCGACGGGTACGCCGTTGAGAACCGCGTTGCCCGACAGCGGGTCGAGCAGACGGCCGTCGAGGAGCTGGTTGACGTTGACGCCGGGGTCGGTCGAGGCGTGGCTGAGGCGGGTGCCGGGACGGTCGTGGCCCCAGCCGTGCGGCAGGCTCACCACACCCCGGCGGACCGCGTCGGTGACCTCGGCCTTCACCGTCACCTCTCCCCCGGCGCCCTTCACCCGCACCGGCTCCGCGTTCTGCACGCCCAGCCGCTCGGCGTCCTCGGGGTGGATGTGCAGGGTGCAGCGGTTCGAGCCGCCGGTGAGGGCGGGCACGTTGTGCATCCAGCTGTTGTTGGAGCGCAGATGACGGCGGCCGACCAGGACGAGTCCCTCGGGGCGTTCGGCGAGGGCCGCGCGCAGGCGGGGCAGGTCGTCCGCGATCGGGCCGGGCAGCAGCTCCACCCGGCCGCTGCGGGTCTTCAGGGGCTGCGGCAGGCGGGGTTCGAGCGGGCCGAGGTCGATGCCGTGCGGGTGCGCGAGCAGCTTCTCCAGGCTGAGCCCGTCCGGTCGTACGCCGAAGCCGTCGCCGTAGGGGCCGAGGCGCAGCATCATGTCGAGCCGTCGCTCGGGGCCGGTGTCGCCGGTGAGCCGGCCCGCGAGCTCGCGCGGGTCGCCGCCGTGGACCGGCGAGTGCGGCTCCTTCACCGCCTTGCCGAGGGTCTGGTCGATGACCATGTGGTCGACGGCCGCCGGGTCGGCTCCGTGCATGCCGGTGACGGCCAGGATCAGCCGGGCCAGGATCTCCGTCTCCGCCATGCGGCCGGGTTCCAGGGGGATCGCGGGGCGGGTGTAGCGGACCTGGTTGCGCACGGCGAGGGTGTTGAAGGCGAAGTCGTGGTGCGGGCTCTGGGAGGGCGGGGGCGGGGGCAGGACCACGTCGGCGTGGCGCGAGGTCTCGTTGAGGTACGGGTCGACGCTGACCATGAAGTCGAGCGAGTCGAGGGCCTTGTCGAGGCGGTCGCCGTCGGGCGCGGACAGCACGGGGTTGGCGGCGACGGCGATCAGGGCGCGCACCGGCTCGCCCTCCTCGGTGGCGGTGTCGATCTCCTCCGCGAGGGCGGAGAGCGGCAGTTCGCCCTTCGCCTCGGGGTGCCGGCTCACCCGGGAGTGCCAGCGCCCGAGGGCGAAGCCGCGGCCGGGTCCGGCGGGGCGCGGGGTCTTGTCGGTGGCGGCCTGCGGGAAGAGCGCGCCGCCGGGCCGGTCGAGGTTGCCGGTGAGGATGTTCAGGACGTCGACGAGCCAGCTGGCCAGGGTGCCGTGCGGGACGGTGCAGCTGCCGATCCGGCCATAGACGGCGGCGGTGGGGGCGGCGGCCAGCTCGCGGGCGAGGGTGCGGATGACGCCGGCCTCGACGTCACAGGCCTCCGCGACCGCCTCGGGCGTGAACTCCCTCAGTTCACCGGCGAGTTCCTCGATGCCCTGGACGTGCGGCGTCGGGTCGACGAGGCCCTCGTCGTAGAGCACCTGGGCCATCGCCGCCAGCAGCAGCGCGTCGGTGCCGGGCCGGACGGCAACGTGCCGGTCGGCGAGCTTCGCGGTGCGGGTGCGCCGCGGGTCGATCACGACGAGGGTGCCGCCGCGGGCCTTGAGGGCCTTCAGCTTTCCGGGGAAGTCGGGGGCGGTGCACAGACTGCCGTTGGACTCCAGCGGGTTGGCGCCGATCAGGAGCAGATGGTCGGTGCGGTCGAGGTCGGGCACCGGGATGGCGTTGGCGTCACCGAAGAGGAGGCCGCTGGAGACGTGCTTGGGCATCTGGTCGACCGTGGAGGCGGTGAAGATGCTGCGGGTGCCGAGCCCGGCGAGCAGGACGGTCGGGTAGAGGGCACCGGCCATGGTGTGCACGTTGGGGTTGCCGAGGACGACCCCGACGGAGTTCGGGCCGTGCCGCTCCACGACGGGCCGGATGCCGGCGGCGACCGCGTCGAAGGCCTCCTCCCAGGTGGCCTCGCGCAGCTCGCCGTCCCGTCGCACGAGCGGGGTGCGCAGCCGGTCGGGGTCGGAGTCGACGGCCCCGAAGGAGGCGCCCTTGGGACAGATGAAGCCCTGGCTGAACACGTCGTCGCGGTCACCGCGGGCGTGGGTGACGCGCGTGCCCTCGATGGTGAGGGTCAGGCCGCAGGTGGCCTCGCACAGGGGGCAGATACGCAGGGCGGTGCGGGACACGGGTCCTCCCGGGGCGGCGGCTACGGTGACGCGCTGACGCGCCCGAGCATACCGACCGGTATGCACGGTGGGGAGGCCCTCGGGGGATTCGGTCGGTCGGGCAGCGGAGACCCTCGGGGGATTCGGTCGGTCGGGCAGCGGAGACCCTCGGGGGATCCAGGTCAGTCGAGCACCCGGGCCAGATAGGCCCGCAGCATCTCCCGGGCCTCGTCGATGATCCGCTCGTCCCCCTCCGGCGCGACCCGGAATGCCAGGTGCACGAGGGTGTCGGCGGTCTCGACGGCGATGAGGAAGACGCGGCGCAGATTCTCGTCGGGCTCGCGGTCCAGGTATCCGGAGAGGAGCTCGGTGAGGCGGTCGGCGACGCGGCGGTTGGGTTCGGCGCGGGCACCGACCGGGATCTGGTTGCCGAAGTCGACGAGGGAGAAGCCGGGCGCGGTGCGCTTCATCTCCAGGTACTCGTCGAGCACGACGTCCATGGCCGTGCGCCAGCCCTCGTTCTCACCGGTCTGCCGCAGGCGCTCGGTGACGCGCACGGTGTACCGCTCCAGGTTGCGCTGCGCCAGCGCGTCGGCCATCTGGCGCTTGTTGCCGAAGAAGCGGTAGACCGAACCGATCGGGACCGAGGCCCGCTGGGCTACGGCACGGGTGCTCAGGGCGTCGTAGCCGACCTCGTCGAGGAGATCGGCGCAGGCGTCGAGGATCCGGGTCAGACGTTCGGCACTGCGCCGCTGCACGGGCGCACGACGGAGCGATGTCGCGGGGGGCACGGGCTTCATGATGCCCCTCCGGCGCGGCCGGGTGAACCTCGCCCCCCGGTGCCCGCGCCCTGCGTCCGGGCCTTGCGCCGGGAGGCCGTGTCCGGCGAGACGCCCGGGCCGGGCTCCGAGGACGTGATGTCGGCCGTGCTCTCCACGGGCTTTCCGTCCACCGCCCACACGGTGCCGTCGTCGGCGTAGAGGCGGGCCGTGACGCGGTGGGTGCCGCGCGGCACGAGGCGGGTGTCCAGGCGGTAGGCGGAGGCGCGCAGCCGGGCGACGGGACGGCCGTCGACGAAGAGGCGCGCGAGACCCCGTCCGGCCACCGCGCGGGCCGCCGCACCGGCCGGAGAGAAGCGGAAGTTCCGCACGCTCAGGCGCACGTCCCAGCCGCCGGCGGCGTCGGGCTGCACCTCGATGCCGACGTCGGGGGCCTCCTCCTGGCCGACCTCGCGATAGGGCCGCCCCTCCTGGTCCCGGTCCTCAAGGATCTTGCCCACCGGTGTCGCCGACCCGGCACCCTCCCGGGCGTCGCCGGAGCCGCAGCCCGCGGATCCGGCCAGCAGGAGGACACAGACCGCGAGCGCGGCAAGGGGTCTCCGTGTCCACGTCATGTCCGGGAGCGTAGAACACACGTCCGGCCCGGCGGATCGTTCTCAAGTCGGGTTCAGGTCATCCGTCGAGAGGATGCCGCGCGCCCCTCTTGCGTCGGGGAAATCGCAATCCTACGGTACTGCATAGGAATCAAACGGCAAGGGAGCAGCGATCATGGGCGATGGGGGCACCACCCGCGCGAGCGGGTTCGAGCCTGGAGGAGCGCGGAAGACCGCCGAAGGGCTGACCTACCTCTCCGGCTTCGGCAACGAGCACAGCTCGGAGGCCGTCCCGGGCGCGCTGCCCGAAGGCCGCAACTCGCCCCAGCGGGCCCCGCTCGGGCTGTACGCGGAGCAGCTGAGCGGTTCGGCGTTCACCGAACCGCGGGCGCACAACCGCCGCTCGTGGCTGTACCGGATCCGCCCCTCGGCGGCGCACCCGGCGTTCACCCGGACCCACAGCGGCTCGATCCGCACCGCCCCCTTCACCCAGACCGTGCCCGACCCCAACCGCCTGCGCTGGAACCCGCTGCCCGACCCGGCGCCCGAGACCGACTTCCTGGCGGGCCTGTGGACCCTGGGCGGCAACGGTGACGCCACCCAGCGGACCGGCATCGCCGTGCACCTCTACTCGGCCAACGCCTCGATGGACCGGGTGTTCAGCGACGCCGACGGAGAGTTGCTGATCGTCCCGGAGCGCGGCGGGCTGCTGCTGCACACCGAGTTCGGGCTGCTCCATGTGGAGCCGGGACATGTGGCGCTCGTTCCCCGTGGGGTCCGCTTCCGTGTGGAGCTCCTGGACACGGCGTCCGACGGCGGGCAGAGCCCGACGGCCCGCGGCTATGTGTGCGAGAACTACGGCGCCCCCTTCCGCCTCCCCGACCTGGGTCCGATCGGCGCCAACGGGCTCGCCAACCCCCGGGACTTCCGCGCACCGGTGGCGGCGTACGAGGACGTCGAGGGCCCGGTGGAGGTGGTGAACAAGTTCTGCGGCAACCTGTGGACGGCCACCTACGACCACTCCCCGCTCGACGTCGTCGCCTGGCACGGCAACCATGTGCCGTACGTCTATGACCTGCGGCGCTTCAATGTGCTCGGCACCATCACCTACGACCACCCCGACCCGTCGATCTTCACGGTGCTGACGTCCCCGTCGGACACCCCGGGGCTGGCCGGTGTCGACTTCGTGGTGTTCGCGCCGCGCTGGCTGGTGGGCGAGGACACGTTCCGGCCGCCGTACTTCCACCGGAACGTGATGACCGAGTACATGGGCCTGATCGAGGGCGCGTACGACGCGAAGACGGCCGGAAAGGGGGGTTTCGTGCCGGGCGGCGGTTCGCTGCACAACATGATGTCGGCGCACGGCCCGGACCGGGAGACGTTCGACCGGGCGAGCGCCGCGGAGCTGAAGCCACAGAAGATCGACGACGGTCTGGCGTTCATGTTCGAGACGCGCTGGCCACTCACCCTCACCCCGCACGCGGCACGCGCGGAACACCTCCAGCAGCGCTACGACGACGTCTGGCAGGGCCTGGAGCGGCACTTCCGCCCCTAGGGGGCCCCTTGCACTGATCATTTCCTACCGGTACGGATGGCCCGTGACCTCCTTCGCCCCGGATTCCATCGTCCTGAACCGCAAGCTGCCGCTGTGGTACCAGGTGTCGCAGTCGCTGCGCGCCTCGATCCTCGGCCGCTCGCCCCAGGACCCGCTGCGGCTGCCCACCGAGGAGCAGCTGGCCGGGCACTACGGCGTGAGCGTGCTGACGATGCGGCAGGCGTTGAAGGAGCTGGAGGACGAGGGGCTGATCTCGCGCCACCGCAGGCGGGGCACGTTCATCGAGCCGCACGCGCGCCGGGGTTCCCCGGTGCGCCTGCTCGGCTCGGTGGACGCCATCGTGGCCCAGCAGTCCGGCATGACGACCGAACTGCTGGACCACGGCAGCGCGTCCGTGCCGGGCGAACTCGCCGAGTTCTTCCCGGATGTCCGGGAGGTGTCGACGTACCACCGGCTGCGCAGCGACGAGAAGACCGGTGAGCCGACGAACCACGCCCGCAACTACGTGCGCCCCGAACTGGCCGCGCGGATCGACCTGGACGACCTCGTCCGGTGGCCCATGACCAAGGTGCTGCGGGACGCGGTGGGGGCGGACATCAGCCGCATCACGGACACGGTGGAGGCGCGGCTGGCCGACCCGGAGACCTCGAAGCTGCTCCAAGTCCCCCTGCTGAGCCCGATCCTGCACTACACCGGGGTGACGTACGACGCCGACGGACGGCCTCTGGACGTGGCCGTCATCCACTACCGGGGGGACCGGTTCTCCTTCACGGTGACCCTGGACGCCACGTGAGCGCTCCGCTGGAAGCACCGCGTCCGTCGGCGCGCCGGTGGGGGCCGGTGGCGCCGTTCCCCGCGCCCCTCAGGGGCGCTGGATACGTCGTACGATGCCCAGCGTGACGCACGACGACGCTCCGCTGCTGGCGGACCTCATGCCGTGGTCCGTCGCACCGCCGCGGCTCGGCCGGGGCTGGCCGGCGGCCCCCGACGCGGGGTCCCTGAAGGCCCGCTGGGACGCCCTGGTCAAGGCCGAGGGCCCCGACCGCGAGTCGCTGTTCGAGCCGACGCGGTCGCGCACGCTGCACACGGCGGTCGGCCGGTTGCCGGGCCGGAGCGGCAGCGGCGGCACGGAGAAGCTGGTGCGCGCCTCGGGGCCCTGCCCGGAGCCGGTGCGCGTGCTGCTCGCGCCCTACGACGAGCAGTGGCTGATCCCCGACCAGCGGCTGATCGACGCGGCCCGCCCGGAGCTGTGGCGGGTGGCGGACGGGCGGCAGGTCTTCGTGGTGGAGGCGCCCGGGGCCGCCCCTCCCCTGTTCGTCACCTCGCTGCTCCCGCTGCTCCGTCCCGGCCGGGTCCGCCCGCTGTTCCGCCGCCCGGGCGGCGGCGAGCCGAATCTGGCCCCGGGTCTGCTGGAGCACCTGGGCGGCAGGCTGGGCAGCGCCCCGGCGCCGCTGGACGTGCTCGCCTGGATCACGGCCACGGCCCGCCCGGACCTCACCGTCCCGCTCACCGGGGACGCCGACGCGTGGGAGCGGGGTCTGGAGCTGGGGCACCGGATGCTGTGGCTGATGCTCCGTGACGGCGAACGCCCGAAGCTGCCCGGCGGCCGCCGTCCCTATGTCCGCGCTCCGCTGCCCTCCCGGCCCGTGACGCTGCGCTACGACCGGGACGAGGAGGCCCTGTTCCTGGACGAGGGCCGCATCTCCCCGGTGCCGCCGCAGGCCTGGGACTTCGAGGTGGGCGGAGTGCGCGTCCTGGAGCAGTGGTTCGCGACCCGCGTCGCCGTCCCCGAGCCGGGCACGCTGGCGGCGATCCGTCCCGCCACCTGGCCCCAGGTCTGGACGTCGGAGCTGCTGGAGCTGGTCACCGTCCTCGCGCTCCTGGCCGAACTGCGCCCGCTGGAGGAGCCGGAGCTCCCCGACCCGGTCACGGCGTCGGAGCTGGGCAAGGCCGGCGTCCTCCCGGTGCCGAGCGCGGCCCGCCGCCCGGCGTCGGTGCTGGAGGGGCCCGAGGAGGGCCCCGAGGGGCAACTGGCGCTGCTCTAGCCGCGCCAGCTGCTTTAGGCCGCGCTAGCCGCTTTGGCGCGACTCGGGGTCGAAGGCGTCCAGGACGCGTTCGAGCGCCCGTCTGAACACGGCCTCCAGGTCGACCGGCCCGCTCTGCTCCGTGAAGGCCGCCGTCATCCGCGGATAGGCGCCGGTGGCGATCTGGCTGCCGAGATAGGCCATGCGGACCGCGTTCTCCTCCTCCGCCGTCCACGGCATCGAGCGGGTGCGCTCTGCGGTCGCGATCTCGTTCCCGGTGTAGGTCGTCACGACGCCGTTGAGGAGCGCGATCAGTTCCGTCTTCGTGCCGGCCGGCACGTCGAGCGGTTCGAGACAGGCCAGGCAGTGCTCCAAGTAGCGCAGGGTGTTGGGGCTGAAGCCGAACACCCCCGGCATCAGACGCGGCACCCAGGTGTGGCGGTACATGATCGCGCGCGTCTCCTCCGCGTTGCGGAGCATGTCGGCGCGCCAGTCGCCGGTGGGCTCGAACATCTCGTGCTCGGCGCCGACGGCGTCGATCATCAGCTCGTACAGGTCCTCCTTGCGGGGGACGTAGTTGTACAGCGACATGGTGCCGCAGCCCAGTTCGGTGGCGACATGGCGCATCGTCACCCCGTCCAGCCCGTCCGCGTCGGCGATCCGCACCGCCGCCGCCGCGATGTCGGCGCGGGTGAACGCCGGCTTCGGCCCGCGGCCGGTGCGCTCGGGGCGCGCCCAGATCACTTCGGGTACGGCCGCTCGGCCCGCCATCGATCATCACCTCGACCACCATCCTAGTTACGTACAGCGTACGTAGTGCGCTATGGTCATGCCATGACTTCTACGTACGCTGTACTTAGTGAAGGTCTGGAGAAGCGGTTCGGGGAGGTCCATGCCCTGCGGGGGCTGGACCTCGCGATCGCCGAGGGGACGGTCTGCGGGGTCCTCGGGCCGAACGGGGCGGGCAAGACGACGGCCGTACGGCTGTTGACGACGCTGCTGCGGCCGGACGCGGGTTCCGCCCGGGTCGCGGGGCACGACCTCGTTCGCGAGCCCGCCGCCGTACGCGCCCGGATCGGTGTCACCGGGCAGGACACCTCGATCGACGGGGACCTCACCGGGCGCCAGAGCCTCCAGCTGTTCGGCCGGCTGCACCGGGTGCGCGGCCCGGCCGCCCGGACCGCGGACCTCCTCGACCGCTTCGGCCTGGCCGAGGCCGCCGACCGTCCCGCGTCCACCTACTCCGGCGGCATGCGCCGCCGCCTGGACCTCGCGGCGAGCCTGATCCGCCGCCCCGACGTGCTGTTCCTGGACGAGCCGACGACCGGCCTCGACCCGGCCAGCCGCACCCTCATCTGGGACGTGGTGCGCGGCCTGACCGCCGAGGGCACGACCGTGCTGCTCACCACCCAGTACCTGGAGGAGGCCGACCAACTGGCCGACGACATCGCTCTGGTGGACCGGGGCCGGGTCGCGCACACCGGGTCCCCGGCACAGCTCAAGTCGCTCGTCGGGGCGCACGCCGAGGTCGTCGTGCCGGACGCGGACGTGCTCGCGAGGGCCGCGGCCGTACTCGACCGGCTGACGGGCGCGCAGCCGTCGTTCGACCACGAGCGCAACGCCGTCGGCGCGGTCAGCAAGGACCCGACGCTCACGATCCCGCTGCTGGTGCGCGCCCTGGACACGGCGGGCGTGCCACTGCTCGACGTGAGCCTGCGCCCGCCGACCCTCGACGACGTGTTCCTGCGCCTGACGGAGACCTCGACCGAGACGACCGACGAGAAGGAGCGTGCCGCATGAGCATGCTGGCGTACGACGGGACCGCCATGCTGGGCCGCCAGCTGCTGCGGATGCGGAACAACCCGGGGCTGCTGATCCTCACCCAGGTCATGCCGATCAGCATGCTGCTGTTCTTCGGCTACGTCTTCGGCAGCGCGCTGGCGGTACCGGGCGAGGCGTACCGGTCGTTCCTGGTGCCGGGCCTGCTGGTGGCGACCGCCTCGGGCGGGATCATGACCGGCATGTTCCAGGCGGCCGGGGACACGCACCGGGGCGTGACGAACCGCTTCCGTACGCTGCCGATGAGCCGGGCGGCGGTGCCGCTGGGGCAGGCCGCGGCGGACCTCGTGGCCACGGCCGCGGGGACCGTGCCGTTCCTGCTGGTGGGCCTCGCCGTGGGCTGGCGGATCGAGGGCAGCCCGCTCGCGGCTCTGGGGGCGTTCGCGCTGCTGCTGCTGTTCCGCTTCGCGTGCACCTGGGCCGGGATCTACCTCGGCCTGCTCACCCGCAACGAGGAGGCGGCCGGTCAGCTGGGCGGTGCGACCTTCCTGCTGCCGCTGCTGTCCAGCGCCTACATCCCGACGAGCGGGCTGCCGGGCTGGCTGCGGACGGTCGCGGAGTGGAATCCGATCAGCGCGGTGGCCACGGCCCTGCGGGACCTCTTCGGCAACGCGCCGGTGCCCGACGGGGCGGCCTGGCCGGTGGCCCACCCGGTCGCGGGGTCGCTGCTGTGGTGCGCCGTACTGCTCGGGGTGTTCGTGCCGCTGGCCGTGCGCCAGTACGCGCACGGGGAGCGGTGAACGGGCGGCCTGAGCCGCGGACGTGGCCCCCGGTCACTGCCGGGCGGGGATGAGGCACCGACAGGGGGCGTGCCGCGCTCGGGAACACACCTGGCGTCGCTGCGAAGCCGCGGGGATGACGGACGACGAGTGTCGCAGCGCTGCGCCAGGGGCGGTGTGACCGCCCGAGCGCGGACCCCTACCTGCTGCCGAACAGCGAGCGGCGCAGTCGGCGCAGCGGCGCGAAGAGCGAGACGCGACGCACGCGCGCGCCCCTGCCACTGCGGTCGTGCGGCTGACGCGCGGTCAGTTCCCGCATCAGCGAGGTCGCCTCGACCGTCTCCCGCTGGGGGACGGCAGGGCCGCCCAGCACCGAGAGGTGGCGGTCGAGGCGCGAACTGGTCGCGCTGCTCCCGCAGGTGATCGCAGGGACCCTGGCCCTGCTGCGCACTGTTATCTGATCCATGTCACTCCCCACCCGTACGAGTCCACCCGGCCCGGGCAGGTTAACCCTATCGCCCCGTCCGGGCACTCGTGTATCGCGGTCACAGGATTCACCTTCCCCATAAGGGGGTTGACGATGTATCTCCGATTACTCTCCGAATCCAACAGATTTCAGGGCGAGTTGGACGATCGGCTGGGTAGTGGGCTGCGACGATCCCCCGCCGGGCTCGACGGTCACGGCCAGTGACGTCGCGGAGGTGCCCAAACCCGTTGCGACCAGGGGCGTGTCGCCCTCGAAGAGCCCGAGGGAGCGTGGTTGCGCGCCCGGGCGCATGAGCCACAACTGGTGCACGCGGCCGCCCGTGGGCGTTCCGTATCCGCCGAGGGTGATCACCGCGCTCCCCTCCGTGGCCGAAGCGACCACTCCGATGGTGCGGCCCCGGCCGTCCCGGCCACTGCTCGCACGGGCGTCCGGAGCTGCCAGAACGTGGGCGATCTCACGTGACCGATCTTGCTCGGCGGTCAGCCGGTCCTGGGTCCGGTTCGCCTGCACGGCGAACAGCGAGGCGACGACGAGGGCCGCGGCGGCGGTGGCTGTGGCGAAGGGCACGAACAGCGGGATCCGGCGCCGCTGCCGCTGCCGTGGCGGCGGCTGGTTGCCCCAGACGTGCGGCGGCAGCTGCGTCGCCCGCGTCCGGGCCGGCTCACGCGCCGCGCCCTGGGGCGCCGGGTCCTGCGGAGTCGTCCGTACGGCGAGCATGACCCGGTCGCGCAGCGCGGCCGGGGGCGGGGCGGTGGTGGACCAGGCGAGCCGGACGGCGTCCTCGGTCAGGGCGCGCACCTCGGCGGCGCAGCGGTCGCAGTCCCGAAGGTGCTTCCGGAAGCGGACCCGCTCCGGGGGTTCGAGGGCGTCCAGCGCGTAGGGCGCGGCGAGCGAGTGAAGGTCCTCGCGGCGGAAGAGGCTCATGCCACTCCTCCCAGGCACTCGCGCATCCGGGTCAGCCCGTCCCGCATGCGCGTCTTGACGGTGCCCAGCGGCAGGGAGAGCTGCTCGGCCACTTCACGGTACGTGTAGCCCTCGTAGTAGGCGAGGGTGACCGACTGGCGTTG
Source organism: Streptomyces massasporeus (assembly GCF_014648995.1). Classification (GTDB taxonomy): domain Bacteria; phylum Actinomycetota; class Actinomycetes; order Streptomycetales; family Streptomycetaceae; genus Streptomyces; species Streptomyces massasporeus. The sequence goes on from NZ_BMSE01000003.1 coordinate 411,762, forward strand.
CAGCACGGTGAGCCGGTCCAGGCAGCGGCGCACCCACTCGCGTTCGAGGCCGGCCTCGACCTCCTCAGTGACCTGGTCGAAGGCGGGCTGGTTCGCGCGCAGTGCCTCGCGCTGCTCGCGCTCCCCGGCCGCCCGGGCGCTGCGGACCCGGTCGACGGCGCGGCGGTGGGCGAGGGTGAGGATCCAGGACATCGCGCTGCCCCGGCCGGGGTCGAACTTCGCCGCGGAGCGCCACAGTTCGAGCAGCACCTCCTGAGCCACCTCCTCCGACTGGGCGGGGTCGCGCACCACGCGCCGTACGAGTCCGAACACCGGGCCGGACACCACTCCGTACAGCTCCTCGAACGCCTTCTGGTCCCCACCTGCCACGAGCAGCAGCAGCTCGTCCGCCTCCACTCGGTCCCCCTCTCCGAGGCCGCACCGGGCCTGTCCCCTCACGCGAGGCATTCGCAACGCACACACCTCCGGACGGTGTTACGGATCAGCGCGCCGAAAACGCGGGTCGCCCGGCGATGAAACAACTTTCCCCACTCGCCGTAAGAACGTTTGAGATTCGACCAATCCGCTCTGCCGACCACTCCGAATGGCGTGTGTCAGGCAAGTTGGCACCGAGGACGGACGGCATGACACCTACCTTCAGGACCGGCGCGGGGCGCCGGAGCATCGCGACCGTGATCTGTGGTGCGCTGGCCACCGGCGGGCTCGCCGCCGCCGGTGTGACCGCGCTGGCCCCTGAGGAGGCCTCCGCCTCCAGCCACCGCGAAGCCCCGCTGATCTCGGGGACCCCGCAGTACGACAACACCGACGTGTACGCGTTCGTCAGCCCGGACAAGCCGGACACGACGACCATCGTCGCGAACTGGATCCCCTTCGAGGAACCGGCCGGCGGGCCCAACTTCTTCCCGTTCGCCGAGGACGCCCAGTACGACCTGCGCATCGACAGCAACGGGGACGCGCAGGAAGACCTGCTGTTCCGGTACACGTTCAAGACTCATACGAAGAACGACAAGACGTTCCTCTACAACACGGGCCCGGTCGAGAGCCTCGACGACCCCGACCTCAACATCACGCAGACGTACGACCTCGAACTGATCAAGCTGAAGAACCTCAAGGCCGTGTCGAAGACCAAGGTCGCCGACGACGTGCCGGTGGCGCCGTCGAACGTGGGCAAGGCGTCGATGCCGGACTACCACACCCTGCGCAAGCAGGCGGTCCACAAACTCGCCGGGGGCGCCCAGACGTTCGCCGGGCAGGCCGACGACCCGTTCTTCCTGGACCTGCGCGTCTTCGACCTGCTGTACGGCGGGAACCTCTCCGAGGTCGGCAACGACACCCTCAAGGGCTACAACGTCAACTCGATCGCCCTCCAGGTGCCCAACAGCTTCATCACCGAGTCGCACGAGCAGCCGGTCGTCGGCGTCTGGTCGACGACCCAGCGCAAGAACGCCAAGGGCTACTTCTCCCAGGTGTCGCGCCTGGGCAACCCGCTGGTGAACGAGGTCGTCAACCCGCTGAAGGACAAGGACAAGTTCAACGCGTCCACGCCGCGGGACGACGCCGAGTTCCTGGAGAACGTCACCAACCCGGAGCTGCCCAAGCTCATCGAGGCGATCTACAAGATCCCGGCGCCGGCCGAGCCGCGCAACGACCTGGTCGACGTCTTCCTCAAGGGCGTCAAGGACCTCAACCAGCCGCCGCACGTGACGCCGTCGGAGCAGCTGCGGCTCAACACGTCCATCAAGCCGGCCGCCAAGCCCAAGCGGCTGGGCGTCCTGGACGGTGACAACGCGGGCTTCCCGAACGGCCGTCGCCTCAGCGACGACGTGATCGACGCCTCGCTCCAGGTCGTCGAGGGCGAACTGCTGGGCGCGAAGAACGACCTCGGTGACGCGGTCGACAAGAACGACAAGAAGTTCGAGAAGTCCTTCCCGTACGTGGCCCTGCCGACCGAGGGTTCGCGCGGCCCGCTCGCCAAGGGCGTGGACGGCGGCAACGACGTCCGCAGCCAGCTGGGCGACGCCCTCCAGCCGGCCGGCGCCGAGGGTTCGGACGACACGCGCCTGATGGCCGCCTCCGCGGGCGCCGGGGCGGGCGGCATCGTCCTGATCGGCGCGGCCCTGATGTGGTGGCGCCGCATGCGGAACCGGGCCTACTGACCCGCTCCGCACTCACGAACCGGCGCGGCCCGTTCCCCGTCCCCCACGGCGCGGGCCGCGCCGCCGACTCCACTCCCCCACCAGCACATCCGATCGAGGAGAGGTCATGCCTCCGCGTACGACCGACAGCACACCGGAGAGGCCCGACGACGACCACGCGCCGTCGACGGCCCCGGAGCCCTGCGCCGGTGACGACGCGCGCACCCCTCCTCCGGCCGGCGAAGGCGAGGCCGAGGGCAAGGCCGACGTCGAGGCCGAGGGCAAGGCCGACGTCGAGGCCGAGGGCAAGGCCGACGTCGAGGCCGAGGGCAAGGAAGAGAAAGGGGACAAGGCCGAGGCCGACTCCGGTCAGCGGGTCGTCGCGGTGCGGCGGGCCGCCGACGGGGGGCGGCGGTGGCGGGCTCTGCATCTGGCGGGGTGTGCCGTGCTGCTGGCGGTCGCGGTGACCGGTGGGGCCATCGCGGCCGGGGGTGGGCAGGACCGCGGGGCCGGGGTCGACGCCGTCTCGGCGGCCGGGGCGTTGTCGCCCGGCGATCTCGCCCGGGGGGATCTCGACGCGGGAATCGCCTCCCTGCAGAAGCATCTCCGGGCCCAGCCCAAGGACTTCGGCAGCTGGGCCACCCTCGGGATCGCCTACGTCGAGCAGGCCCGCACGAAGGGCGACCCCTCCCGGTATCCGCAGGCGCAGCGCGCCCTGAAGCGGTCCCTCGGGCTGGAGCCCGGCAACGACCAGGCCCTGGCGGGGCAGGCCGCCCTCGCCGCCGCGCGGCACGACTTCCCCGGCGCCCTGACCCACGCCGACCGGGCCCTGAAGCAGAACCCCTACAACGAACGCGCCCTGTGCACCCGTATCGACGCCCTCGTCGAACTCGGCCGGTACGACGACGCCGCGAAGGCCGCCGACACCGCCGACGACAGGCGCCCCGGGATCCCCGTCTTCACGCGGTACGCGTACGTGCGCGAGCTGCGCGGCGACGTCCGCACGGCGCGTGAGGTGCTGGAGCGCGCCCTGAGCTCGGCGCACGCGCCGGCCGACGTCGCGTACGTCGCCACCGCCCTCGGCCAACTCGACTGGAACCAGGGCGAGTACAAGACGGCCCTCGACCACTACGCCCGTGCCCTCGCCGCCGACGACGCGTACCTGCCCGCCCTGGAGGGCCGCGCCCGCGCCCAGGCCGCGAGCGGGGAGCGGACGGCGGCCGTGCGGGGGCTGGAGCAGGTCGTCGGCCGGTTCCCGCTCCCCGGCCCGCTCGTCGCCCTCGGCGAGCTGTACGAGGACCGCGGCGCCGACGGCGACCGGGCGAAGGCCGGCGACCAGTACGCCCTCGTCGACGCCTGGACGGCCCTCGCCCGCGCCGGCGGCGCCAACACCGACCTCGAGACGGCCCTGGCCGCCGCCGACCACGGCGACGAGAAGGAGGCCCTGCGCGCCGCCCGCGCCGAGTGGGACCGCCGCCACAGCGTGCACACCGCGGACGCCCTCGCCTGGGCCCTGCACGTCAACGGCCGGGACGAGGAGGCCCTGCCGTACGCCCGCCGGGCGACCGCCACCGGCTACCGCAACGCCGTCTTCCTCTACCACCGCGGCGTCATCGAGCGCGCCACCGGCGACAAGCGCGAGGCCCGCACGCACCTGAAGGCCGCGCTGGACCTGAACCCCGGCTTCTCGCCGCTCGGCGCACGTGAGGCCCGTACCGCACTCAAGGACCTGGAGGGGAACCGGTGACCCTGCGCCGGCTGTTCGCGTCCGGCGCCGCCGTCCTCACGGCCGCCTGCGCGCTCACCCTGCTGCCCGCCGCCACGGCGAGCGCCCACCCGCTGGGCAACTTCACCGTCAACCGCTACGACGGCCTGGTCGCGGCCCCCGGCGAGCTGCGCGTCCATCACGTCGAGGACCTCGCCGAGATCCCGGCGACCCAGGCCGGGCCGGACATCGAGAGGCTGGGCATCGCCATGTGGGCCCGCGAGCGGTGCGCCACGGCCGCCGAGGACAGCCGCGCGACCGTCGACGGACGCGCGGTCGCCCTCACCGCCGAGCGCAGCCACGCGCGCGTGCGGCCCGGGCAGGCGGGGCTCGACACCCTCCGTGTGGAGTGCGAGCTGACCGCGCCGCTCCCGTCGGGCGAGAAGACCCTGTCCCTCGGCTTCCGCGGCGCGGGTGCCTCGACCGGCCCGGGCTGGCGGGAGATCACGGCGCGGGGCGACCGTATGACGCTCGCGGCCTCGGACGTGCCGGAGAAGTCGATATCGGACGAGCTGACCAGCTACCCGGAGGAGTTGCTGTCCTCCCCGGCCGACACCGCATCGGCCGCCCTGCGGGTGCGCCCCGGCGGCGCCGCCCTGGCCGAGGAGGAGTCGGACGCCCCCGCGGCCTCCGTGCTCCCGCGCGGCGCGGACCGCTGGACGCGCGCCCTGGACGACCTGGTGGCCCGGCAGGACCTCACCGCCGGCTTCGCCGCGCTGGCCCTGCTCATCGCCGTCGTCCTGGGTGCGATGCACGCGCTCGCCCCCGGCCACGGCAAGACCATCATGGCCGCGACGGCGGCCGCCCGGGGCGGCCAGGCGAGGATGAAGGACGTCCTGCCCATGGCCGCCTCGGTGACCATCACGCACACCCTGGGCGTGGTCGCCCTGGGCCTGCTGGTCACGGCCGGCTCGGCGGCGGCGCCCTCGGTGATCGCCTGGCTCGGCGTCGCCAGCGGCCTCCTGGTGACGCTGGCGGGCGCGAGCCTGGTCCGCCGCGCCCTGCGCAACCGCGCGCACACCCACCACCCGCACGGTCATCAGCACGGCCACCCTCACGGCCACGGAAGCCACACCCACGACCACGACGGCCACACCCACGACCACGGCCATCACGGCAAGCACGACCACGACCACAAGCACAGCCACGACCACCCGCACGATCACAGCCACCCCCACTCCCACCCCCACACGGTCGAGCACACCCACGGCGGTTCCACCCACAGCCACGCCATCGCCCCCACCCTGCGCGGCACGATCCTCATGGGCTTCGCGGGCGGCCTCGTGCCCAGCCCGTCCGCCGTGGTGGTGCTGGTCGGCGCCGCCGCCCTCGGGCAGGCCTGGTTCGGTCTGCTCCTCGTCGTCGCGTACGGCGTCGGACTGGCGCTCACCCTCACGGCCGCCGGGTACGCCGTCGTCAAGGCGGGCAGCGGCATGACCCGGCTCCTGGACCGGCGCCCCCGCTGGACGGGGGGCCCGATGGCGGCCCTGGTGCGCCGCACCGCACCGCTCGGTTCGGCCTTCGCCGTGGTGGTTCTCGGCGCCGGACTGGTGTTCAAGGGGGCGGCATCCGCACTCGGCTGAGTTACGTTCGTGAGACATCGGGTGTCAGGAGAAAAGCGGACGTCGTGAGGAAAACCGACCTCATGGGGAAGACACACCCCATGAAGATTTCGCCCGGCTGCGAATGGGGGCGCCGTGTTCGAAGAACCGGGCCATGAGCGTGTGATCGCGGGCCGCTACCGGCTCCTGGCACCGCTGGGCGAGGGCGGCATGGGAACGGTGTGGCGCGCCCGCGACGAGGTGCTGCACCGCGAGGTCGCCGTCAAGGAGGTGCGCGCCCCGTCCGGCCTGGCGGGCGACGACGTGCAGCGGATGTACGCGCGACTGGAGCGGGAGGCGTGGGCGGCGGCCCGGGTCGCCAACCGCAACGTGGTGACCGTGTACGACGTGGCCACGGACGACGGCCGGCCGTGGATCGTCATGGAACTGGTCCGCGGCCTCTCCCTGGCCGAGGTCCTCGACGCCGAGGGCCCGATGGCACCGCAGCGCGCCGCGCACATCGGCGCCGAGGTGCTTGCCGCGCTGCGGTCCGCGCACGAGGCCGGGGTACTGCACCGCGACGTGAAGCCGGCCAACGTGCTGATCTCGAACGACGGCCGGATCGTGCTCACCGACTTCGGCATCGCCATGGTCGAGGGCAGCTCGGCGCTGACCATGACCGGGGAGGTCATCGGCTCGCCCGAGTTCCTCGCCCCGGAGCGGGCGCTGGGCCGTACGCCGGGCCCGGAGTCGGACCTGTGGTCGCTCGGGGTGCTGCTGTACGCGGCGGTCGAGGGCCACTCCCCCTTCCGCCACGACACCCCGCTGAGCACGTTGCGGGCGATCGTCGACGAGGAGTTGCCGCCGCCGTACCGGGCGGGGCCGCTCGCCCCGGTGATCGAGGGGCTGCTGCGCAAGGATCCGGAGCAGCGGCTGCCGCCCGAGCGGGCCGAGGAGGATCTGCGGATCGTCGCCGCAGGGGGTTCGCCTCGTGCGGACACCACGCGGGCGGTTCCGTTCCCGCCGACGGTCGTGGGCCACCCCGAGCCCGCTCCCACGCCCCCGATGCCGTTCCCGGGCCGTCCGGCGTCGTCCGGGTCGACCGCGACCACGAGGGCCACCGGCCGGGACGGGGAGCGCAGGACCGGGCGGGTGCTGGTCGCGGGTGTGATCGCGCTGGCGCTCACGGTGGGCGGGCTGACGTACGCGCTGCTGAACAACGGGGACGGTTCGGACGGCAACGACCAGGGCGCCGGGGACGGTACGCCCACGGCGATCAAGAGCCCGCCGCGCAGCACCGGGAAGGAGAAGTCCAGCCCGTCGCCGACCCCGAGCGAGTCGAAGGAGAGCAGTCCGCCGCCGCAGTCGGTGCGGGTCGCCCTTCAGGGCAGGCGTACGGATTATGCGGGCCCGTGTCCGCCGCCGAACGCCCAGGCGCCCGAGTTCACGGCGACGCTCACGGTGGGCCGGCTGCCGGCCGAGGTGAGCTACCGCTGGGTGACCCAGGACGGCCAGGTCCTCGACGGGGGCTGGAAGACGCTGTCGTTCGCGGAGGGCGGCGGCCGTTCGAAGCGGGACACGGTGCGGGTGACGACCGAGGCGGAGAGCGGGACGTTCGAGAACGAGATCAGCGTGGAGGTGCGCGAGCCGGTGCGGACGACGTCCGAGTCGGTGCCGTTCTCGGTGACGTGCGAGACGGAGACCCCGACGGGCGGGGCCTCCCCTTCTCCCTCCGGCACGGACCCGGACTCGGGCTCGGATCCGGAGTCGAATCCGGATTCGGACTCCGGCTGAGCGGTCAGTCGTTGCTGTTGAGCACGGGCAGATAGCCGCCCGACTGGCCGGGTGCCTTCGGGTGGTACGACTCGCCGATGTTCAGCCAGCTGACGCTGTGCAGCCAGGAGTCGCCGGAGCAGATCTCGTGGCCGGTGAAGGTGGTGCGTACGTCGCCGAAGGCGAAGCCGTGGTTCGCTGCGCGCTTGGCGATGGCGGTGTTGAGGTGGTCGGAGGCGTCGTTGATGGCCTTGCGCTTGGTCTCGGACAGACCGAGGCAGGTGGCGCCGAGCTTGTAGAAGCGGGGGTAGCCGAGGACGACGACCCGGGCGGCGGGGGCCTTGGAGCGGATGGCCGAGTACACGCCGTCGAGGTTGCCGGGCAGCGTGGAGTCGACGTACGCGCGGGCGGTGTTGATGCGGGAGACGCAGGAGCTGTCGGACTGGGTCACGCAGGTCGTCATGACGTCGGCGAATCCGGCGTCGTTGCCGCCGACGCTGATCGAGACGAGGGCGGTGGAGGCGCTGAGCGGGGTGAGCTGATTCGCCAGAACATCACCCGTTCGGGCGCCCGAGCAGGCGGTGAAGTCGAAGGTCGAGGGTGAGTGGGCGGCGGCCCAGAGGTAGGGGTAGGCCTTGGTGCTGCGCTTGCAGTCGCCGCTGGAACTGATGTAGCTGCCGGCTCCGACTCCCGAGGAATAGGAGTCACCGAGCGCCACATAGCCGCCAGTTGCAGCGAGTGAGGACGCCTGCGCCGTCGCTGCCCCGGTGAGGGCGGTGCCGACGGCGAGGAGGAGCGAGCTCACGAGGACGACAAGTCGGGAACGTCTCATGGAACCTCCCTTTAGCAGGATCTCTGCCATAACCGTCGTAGCAGCTACGCGTGTTGACAGGAAGTGTCCATGCCAAGCCTTTTCGGCTCTTCCCGGCTTCACGTGGCCTGTTCACGACGGGTTGTGTTACGCATCCACCTCCCCTGTTGCGCGGACATGACAAATTTATTGACGGATTCTCAACTCTCTTGTTCTACGCCGGTAGTTGGCTGACGCTTTACTCCGGCCGGGAGCGGAACGCGACGCTCCCCGGCCCGTGTGCGCGAGCACGCGCACATCCCCCACATGACGCGCGCCCCACCCAGGCGCGCGCCGCCTAGAGGAGGACTCCCTCGTAATGGCACAACTGCGCAGCAAGAGACTCGGGTTCGCCGCCCTCACCTCGCTGGCGACCGCCGCCCTCGTGGGCGGGCTCACCACGCTTCCCGCCCAGGCCGCACCCGCCGAGGGCCGGGTGCTCGCCGCGGACGCCCCGACCGCGATCAAGGACAGCTACCTCGTCACGCTCAAGAAGAGCGCGGGCCTGAAGGCGTCCTCGGCCGCGGGCAAGGGTCTGGTGAAGGAGTACGGCGGGGCGGTCGACAAGACGTTCGGCAAGGCACTGAACGGCTACTCCGCCACCCTCTCCGCCGCCGAGGCCAGGCAGCTCGCCGCCGACCCGGCGGTGGCCTCCGTCGAGCAGAACCAGCGCGTCACGCTCGCCGCCACCCAGACGAACGCCCCCTGGGGCCTGGACCGCGTCGACCAGGCCTCGCTCCCGCTGTCCGGCACCTACACCTACCCGGACAGCGCGGGCAGCGGTGTGACGGTCTATGTGATCGACACCGGTGTGCGCATCACCCACCAGCAGATCAGCGGCCGTGCCTCACACGGCTACGACGCGGTCGACGGCGACAACAACGCCTCCGACGGCAACGGCCACGGCACCCATGTGGCCACCACGATCGCGGGCACGACCTACGGTGTCGCCAAGAAGGCGAAGATCGTGGGGGTGCGGGTGCTGAACAACAGCGGCTCCGGCACCACGGCCGGTGTGATCGCGGGCATCGACTGGGTCACGCAGAACCACTCCGGCCCCTCGGTCGCCAACATGTCGCTCGGCGGCGGCGCCTCCGCCACCCTGGACACGGCCGTCCGCAACTCCATAGCCAGCGGTGTCACGTACGCCGTCGCCGCGGGCAACAGCAGCACCACCGCCTCCTCGTCCTCCCCCGCCCGGGTCGCCGAGGCCATCACGGTCGGCGCCACCACCAGCACCGACGCCAAGGCGAGCTACTCCAACTACGGCTCCGCCCTGGACATCTTCGCGCCCGGCTCCTCCATCACGGCCGGCTGGCACACCAGCGACACCGCGACCAACACCATCTCCGGCACCTCGATGGCGACCCCGCACGTCGCGGGCGCGGCGGCGGTCTACCTGGCCGGTCACACCTCGTCCACCCCGGCCCAGGTCGCCACGGCCCTGGTGAACGGCGCCGTCACCGGCAAGGTCACCAGCGCGGGTTCCGGCTCGCCGAACCGGCTGCTGCAGATCGTGCAGTGACCGACGTTCGCACCGGCACCTGAACACGTGTTCCCCGGAGGCCCTGATCGCCTCCGGGGAACGCATGTTTATGGGACGGGAACGTGCAACTTGCGTCGCACAAGGCGTCTGACGCAACGGCCAAACCAACAAAAACGTGAGCGGCCGTTCCAGGTCTTGCCATACGGGTTCAATCGTCAATACCGTCATACATCTCACCCGCATCGGTCCGTCAGTACGCGGCTCTAGGGGAGGGCTCAAGGACCGCGACGAACCGGCGCGGGGCGCGGTAGGGGGGTGCCGTGCTCGGTGACCGCACGTGGTGACCGGGCCGTGCCGCGCGGTCGGCTGCCGTTTTCGCGGCCGGCCAGCTTTGCCAGCTCACCCGGCGTGCCCGAAGTTCCATGTCGGCGTGCCTCGAGTGAGAACCCCCCTTTCGAACCGGATTGGATCCGGACTGCCCTGGGGGGGCGGTCCACCGGACGAGAGGGACCAGACTCATGAGCTCAGTTCTGCAGCCGGCCGCCGCGGAGCAGCATCCGCCGGTCGCCGGGAAGTACCGGCCCGTCTCCTCACACCTGGCCATCGCGCCGCCGGTGAGCGTGGTCATCCCGGCCATGAACGAGGCGGAGAACCTTCCGTACGTCTTCAAGTCCCTGCCCGACTGGATACACGAAGTGGTCCTGGTCGACGGCAACTCCACCGACAACACCGTCCAGGTGGCCCGCGAGCTGTGGCCCGAGGTGAAGGTCGTCGAGCAGCGCGGCAAGGGCAAGGGCGACGCCCTGATCACCGGGTTCCAGGCCTGCACCGGCGACATCATCGTGATGGTCGACGCGGACGGATCGGCGGACGGGGGCGAGATCCTCAGTTACGTCTCCGCCCTGGTCTCCGGCGCGGACTTCGCCAAGGGCTCCCGCTTCGCCAACGGCGGCGGCACCGACGACATGACCTTCATCCGCAAGCTCGGCAACTGGGCGCTGTGCACGGTCGTCAACCGCAAGTTCGGCGCCCGCTACACCGACCTCTGCTACGGCTACAACGCGTTCTGGCGGCACTGCCTCGACAAGATCGACCTCGACTGCACCGGCTTCGAGGTCGAGACCCTGATGAACATCCGCGTCGTCAAGGCCGGGCTGAAGGTGCAGGAGATCCCGAGCCACGAGTACCTCCGCATCCACGGCGTCAGCAATCTGCGGGCCGTGCGGGACGGACTGCGCGTGCTCCGGGTGATCCTTCAGGAGCGCTCCAACCGCCGTGCGCTGCGCCGCCGTTCGCCCCAGTCTCCGATGCTGGACGCGATGCGGGGAGAGGTGTCTTGAGCAGTCCCGGCATCTCCGTCGTGATCTGCGCGTACACCGAGGACCGCTGGGAGGACATCCTCGCCGCGGTCTCCTCGGTCCACGCGCAGTCACGTCCGGCCCTGGAGACGCTGCTGGTCGTCGATCACAACGAGACGCTCCGGGAGCGGCTGGCCAAGGAGTACAAGGAGTCCTCCGACGACGCCGTGGTGCGGGTGCTCGCCAACGCGGGCCCCCGCGGCCTGTCCGCCGGCCGCAACACCGGCATCGCCGCGGCCCGCGGCGAGATCGTGGCCTTCCTCGACGACGACGCCGTGGCCGAGCGCGACTGGCTGCGGCACTTCGCCGAGGCGTACACCGACGACCGGGTGATGGCGGTGGGCGGGCGCACGATGCCGGTCTGGGCGTCGGGGCGGCGGCCGGACTGGTTCCCGGAGGAGTTCGACTGGGTGGTGGGCTGCACGTACCGGGGCCTGCCGCGCGGCCGGGTGCGGGTGCGCAACGTGCTCGGCGGCAACGCCTCGTTCCGCCGCAGCGCCTTCGACGCGGCGGGCGGCTTCGCCACCGGCATCGGCCGGGACGGCGACAAACGCCCGCTGGGCTGCGAGGAGACGGAACTGTGCATCCGCCTCAGCCGGGCCCGGCCCGACGCGGTGCTGCTGATCGACGACCGGGCGGTGATCCACCACCGGGTGCCCGAGATCCGTGAGCACTTCCGCTACTTCCGCACCCGCACCTACGCCGAGGGCCTGTCCAAGGCGCTGGTGGCGCGCAGCGTCGGCGCCGAGAAGGGCCTGGAGTCGGAGCGCCGGTACGCCACCCGGGTCCTGCCGGCCGGGGTGGCCCGCGGTCTGCGGGACGCCCTGCTGGCCCGGCCGGGCGGGGCGGGCCGGGCGGGGGCGATCGTGGCCGGGGTGCTGACGGCGGCGGGCGGTTACGTCGTCGGCAGCGTCCGGGCGCGCCGGGGCGGGACCACGTTCCGGGTACCCGAGGTGGAGGTGGCGGCCCGTGAGTGACGCCGACGCACGCGTACCGATCCTCATGTACCACGCGGTGGCGACCGACCCGAACGAGGCGACCCGCGCCCTGTCGGTGACCCCGGAGGCGTTCGCCGAGCAGATGGCGGTGCTCGCCGACCGGGGTCTCACGCCGGTCACCACGGCCGGACTGGCGGCGTGCTGGCGCTCCGGCCGCGCGCTGCCCGAGCGGCCCGTCCTCATCACCTTCGACGACGGCTACGAGGGCGTGCACCGGCACGCCCTCCCCGCGCTCGCCAAGCACGGCTTCCCGGCCACCCTGTTCGTCTCGACCGGGTGGCTCCGGGGGCCGTACGACACCGGCGGCGGCCTGGACACCATGCTGGACTGGGACCAGGTGCGCGAACTCGCGGCGGCGGGCGTCGAGATCGGCGGGCACAGCCACAGCCACCCGCAGCTCGACCAGGTCTCCGACGCCACCCTGCGGTTCGAGCTGATCCACTGCAAGGAGATCGTCTCGGACCAACTGGGCACCGTCCCGGCCTCGTTCGCCTACCCCTACGGCTACTCCAGCCGCCGGGTCCGGCAGGCGGTGCGCGAGACGGGCTACGCCCAGGCCCTCGCCGTCGGCAACGGCCTCGCGCGGCGCGCGCAGGGGCCGTACGCGCTGCGGCGGGTGACGGTGCGCCGCAGCACGGAGATCGAGGAGTTCGAGCGGGTCGTCGAGGGCCGTGCGATCGCCCGTACGTTCGCCGGGGACCGTGTCCTGACCAAGGGGTACGCCGTCGTCCGCAGGGTTCGGCAGGCTCGCCGGCTGGTCTCCCGCTCCGTGGGCTGACCTGCACGGGGGCGACATGCCGCGTGCACCTGGAAACCGGGTGCACGCGGCGTCCCCGTGCCGGATCATGGCGGGCATGTCTGGAAACCCGCACGAGGCGCTGCCGATCCGGCTCAACGTCGACGACTCCGACTCCCCGTCCGACGTCGTCGACGCGCTGTTCCTCGGCCGCTTCGCGACGGGCGAGCAGCCGTACTCCCACGCGGTGAACATCGACCGCGTGCGGTCCGGTGCGACGCTGCTGCCGCCCGGCGCCCGGGTGCTGCGCGTCGCCCGGGACGACGACCGCAGCGCGACGCTCGCCGAGGGCGACGGCTGGACGCTGCTGGTCTCCCGCTGGAACCGTGGCGCCGACGTCACGGTGACGGCGACCGGCGAGGACCTCGCGAAGAAGATCCTCGACCAGGCCACGGACGGCGCGGCGGACGAGCCCGAACCGCAGCCGGAGAACGTCACGATGGGCTTCTGGTACGTCTCCCCACGCCGGGGCCCGCACCGCACCACCCGTCAGATCGCGGCGGGCACCTGGGACGAGGTCCGGTCCAACTACACCGCGCCGGTGGCGGACGCCATGGACCGTCTGATGAAGACGACCCCCGAGGACATCGCGGGCCGGCTCCTGCTGCTGCACGGCCCGCCGGGCACCGGCAAGACCTCGGCGCTGCGGACGCTGGCCCGGTCCTGGCGCGACTGGTGCCAGGTGGACTGCGTCCTGGACCCCGAGCGGCTCTTCTCCGACGTCGGCTACCTCATGGACATCGCCATCGGCGAGGAGGACGCCACGGGCAAGGGCCGCTGGCGGCTGCTGCTCCTGGAGGACTGCGACGAGCTGATCCGCGGCGAGGCCAAGCACACGGCGGGCCAGGCCCTGTCGAGGCTGCTGAACCTGACGGACGGCCTGCTCGGCCAGGGCCGCAACGTCCTGGTCGGCGTCACGACCAACGAGGACCTCGAGCGCCTGCACCCGGCCGTGGTCCGCCCGGGCCGCTGCCTCGCCCGGATCGAGGTCGGTCCGCTGACCCGCCGCGAGGCGGTGACCTGGCTGGGCCAGGAGGAGGGCGTCGGCCGCGAGGGCGCGACGCTGGCGGAGCTCTACGCGCTGCGCCGGGGCACGTCCCCGACGTCCCTGCCGGAGCCGCGCGGGGGCGTCGACGCGGGCCTGTATCTGTAGGAGGTCCACACCCACCGGTGTTTTGATGGGTGTATGACCCTGTTCGTCGGCACGTCCGGATGGCAGTACAAGGACTGGCGGGACGTCCTGTACCCGTCCGGGCTGCCGGTGCGGCTCTGGCTGGAGGAGTACACGCGGCACTTCGCCACCGTCGAGATCAACAACGCCTTCTACCGGCTGCCCGCGCGCGAGACGTTCGAGGACTGGCGGGGGCGGGTGCCCGGGGATTTCGTCGTGGCGGTCAAGGCCAGCCGCTATCTGACCCACATCAAGCGGCTCAAGGACCCTGAGGAGCCGGTGCGCCGCCTGATGAGCCACGCGGCGGGTCTCGGCGACCGGCTCGGCCCGGTCCTGCTCCAGCTGCCGCCCACCCTGCGCGCCGACCCGGGCCTGCTGGACGCGTGCCTGGCCTGCTTCCCGGCCTCGACGCGGGTCGCGGTCGAGCCGCGCCACGACTCCTGGTGGACACCGGAGGTCCGCCGCGTCCTGGAGTCCCGGCGCGCCGCCCTGTGCTGGGCCGACATCCTGGCCCGCCCGGCGACCCCCTTGTGGCGCACCACCGACTGGGGCTACGTCCGCTTCCACCAGGGCCGCGCCCACCCCTGGCCCCGCTACGGCCGCCGCTCGCTGGCCACCTGGCTCGACCGCATCGCCACGACGTGGTCCGGCGGCGAGGACGTCCACGCGTACTTCAACAACGACCCGGGCGGCGCGGCGGTGGAGGACGCGATGGCGTTCGCACGGGCGGGGAGGTCTGCGGGGCTGGACATCACGCGGACGCCGGGCCGTCTGACGCGGGCCGGCTGAACCGATCTTCTCCGCCGCGGAAGGCCGTACGCCGACTGCGGCGCCGTTGTGGCCGGTCGCGCAGTTCCCCGCGCCCCTAGGGCGACGCCCTCTAGGGGCGCGGGGAACTGCGCGAACAAGCCCCACCGGCCCGTACCCGGACGACAACCGAACCCGAGCAGCAAGCCCGACGCCCTACTCCCCGTAAGCCGCCCGCAGGGCATCGCGTACCGCCGCCAGCGCATCGGCCTCCGTGAGCCCGAGCCTCCTGGCGCGCTCCGCATAGGCCTGCGCGGCCGAGGCCAGCTCGCGGTCGGCCGCCGAGCCGGCGGCGGCCACGAACGTGCCGTTGCGGCCCCGCGTCTCGATCACCCCGTCCGCCTCCAGCGCCCGGTACGCCTTGGCGACCGTGTTCGCGGCGAGGCCCAGCGACTCGGCCAGCCCTCGCACGGTCGGCAGGCGGTAGCCCACCGGCAGGGCACCCGACCGCGCCTGCTCGGAGATCCGCGCCCGCACCTGCTCGTAGGGCGGGGCACTGTCGTCGATGTCGATCTTCAAGGTCACAGGCCGATTGTCGCGCACCCGGCGGAAAATGAGAGGCACCCCGGTCGGCTCCACGCGTAGCGTGCGCCTCCATGACCGTGATCGTGCGCGACCTGCGCCCCGACGTCCGAGCCGATGCCGAGGGGTTCTCCGACACCCGCCGCCTCGCCTTGCCGTACATGCTCTCCACACCCGAGTCCGTGGTGCACACCCTGACGCACGTCCACCCCGACGCCCACTTCGGGCAGCTCGTCGCCGAGGAGGACGGTGAGATCATCGGCACCGCCCAGGTCAGCGTCGCCCACGACAGTCCCGAACCGGGCCAGGGCTCGGCCAACATCTATGTGCGCCCCGACCGCAGGAACCGCGGCGCCGGTTCGCTCCTGCTGCGCACCGCCGAGGAGCGCCTGGGGCGCCTGGGCGTCACGAAGCTGTTCGCCTGGGTGCTGGACGAGCCGGACAACCGCGCCTTCGCCGAGCGGCACGGCTTCCGGGCCAGCCGTTCCGCCTGGTTCCTGCGCCTGGACCTGGCGACGGGCACGCTGCCGCCCCGAGCGGACGTCCCCTCCGGCGTCGAGCTGCGCACGGCCGCCGACTTCGCGGACGACCCGCGCCCGATGTTCGAACTGGACGCGGCGACGTCGACGGACGAACCGAGCGACATCGACGTCGAGTTCACCGACTACGAGGCCTGGCTCGAGGAGCACTGGAAGCACCCGCTCCTGAACCGCGATCTGACCACGGTCGCGGTCGTCGGCGGCCGGCCCGCCGCGTTCAGCGTGGCGTACACCGACGGCGCGTCCCGCTATGCCACGGCCATGACCGGCACCGCCCGGGAGTTCCGCGGCCGGGGCCTGGCGAAGCTCGCCAAGAACGACTCCCTGCACCGCGCCCGCGCGGCGGGATGCACGCAGGCGTTCACCGGCAACGACACCGGCAACGAGCCGATGATCGCCATCAACAAGTGGTTCGGCTACGAGATCTGCGCGAAGGAGGTGCGCTATGTCCGCGAACTCGGCTGACCTGCCCGCGCGGCTGGAGGTCGTGCTCGTCAAGGCGGGCCGTACCAAGATTCGTTACACCGGTGAGCTGCTGGCGGACGACGGGACGCGTGTGGCGGTCCGCGCACCCTGGGCGGGCTCCGGCGTCCGCGACTTCGGGTTCGTGCGCTTCGAGCCCGGGGACGTCTTCACGGAGTACTACTGGCGCGACCGCTGGTACGCGGTGAAGGAGGTCCGCTCCGCCGCGGGCGCGCTGAAGGGCTGGTACTGCGACGTCACCCGCCCCGCGCGGCGCTCCGGCCCGGAGCTGGTCGTGGAGGATCTCGACCTGGACCTGTGGCGCTCCGCGGACGGCACGGACGTGCGGCGCCTGGACGAGGACGAGTTCGCCGAGAGCGGTCTCGGCGCGTCGGATCCGGAGGCGGCGCGGGCCGCCCTGGCCGCGCTCGACGAACTGGAGTCACTGGCCCGCAGCGGCGGGTTCACCGCGCTCCTGGCCTGACGGGCGGATCTCGGCGACCACCGCGTACCGCTCGTCCGTCACCTCCCCGCCCCACAGCAGCGGGTCGTCCGAGAGCCGCTCCACACGCACCGGTCCGGCGATCGGGTCGAGCAGTGCGGTGAGCCGCTCGGCGGGTATGCCGACCGGCTCGATGCCGCCCCACACGCCCTCGACCAGCACGAGCCGCCCGCCCGGCCGCAGCAGCCCGCGCCAGTGCCTCAGGGCGCGGCCGGGGTCGGGCAGGGCCCACAGGACGTGCCGGACGAGCACGGTGTCGAAGCGCTGCTCCCCGACCGGCGGTGAGGCGGCGTTCCCCACGAGGAACACCGCGTCGCGCCCGGCGAGCTTCTCCCGGGCGAGCGCCACCATGGCCGGGGAGAGGTCCACGCCCGTCACCCGGTGACCCTGCTCGGACGCGAGGAGTGACAGGCTGCCGGTGCCGCAGCCGAGATCGAGGACGTCTCCCGCCCGCCCGGGCAGCCAGCCGCGCAGCCGTCCGGCCCAGGCGCGGCGCACCTCGGGGTCACGTAGGCCGTGGTCCGGCTCCTCGTCGAAGGAGGCGGCCTCGGAGTCCCAGTCCACGTTGGTCATGGGCCCAAGAGTGACACCCGCCACTGACACTCGAATCGTGACTGCCGCCACTGACAGACCAGGAGCGATGAGTAACTCTCCCCCGAAAGGTCTACCCCCGTGAGAACGCGGAACCCGGTAGCCCCTTAAGGAGGCAGCCATGCGCCGTGTGACCGTGCAGAAGCCCCTGAAGAAGACGGATCTCCGCCGGATCCGTGAAGAGGCCGACGAGTGCCCCGCGGGGCGCCCGGAGGTCCGCAAGGACATCGCCCGCACCTGGTGGCCGGACGCCTGAACGGCCGGTACCGATCATGAGACGCACGCCTCAGAGCAGCCGCTTGCGGTAGTGGACGCGGTCGTAGGGCCCGTCCATCCGACGCTCCACCAGTTCGTAGCCGTATCTCGGATAGATCTTCTGGTTCTCCCACATCAGCGCGTTCGTGTAGAGCCTGACCTCGGGCAGCCCGAGCGCACGCGCGTGTGCGTCCACGAACCGCAGCAGCCGCCGCCCCACTCCCCCGCCGTGCGCGGAGGGGTGGACGGCGATGATGTCGAGGAAGAGATGGTCCGCGAACGCCTCGACCACGACGAGCCCGGTCACGGGATCGCCCGTCACGAACACCTTGCCCGCGGCCACGTTCGCCGCGTGGTCCTCCTCCATGGGCTGCGGAACCCGCCCGATGCGCGCGATGTAGGGGCGGAAGGCCGCGTCGATCACGTCCGCGACGACCGGTACGTCGGCGGCCCCGGCCGGCCGGATGTCCTCGTCTGCCATGCCGCGACGGTACCTACCTGATGCCAGTCCGAACACTCCCTTAAGCGGGCCATAAGGATCTCCTCCACCCGCCCTCAGCAGGCGATTTCACGGTTCTCACGGGCTAGCTTCGGATCACCCCACGGGATCCGGCCCACCCGGGCCCGGACCTGTCCCATGAACCGTTCGAGGAGTTCCCGCATGCCCGCACGTCGCCAGGTGGCCACCGTCGCAGCCCTCGGCAGCCTCCCGCTCGCCCTGACCGCGCTGACCGCCGCCCCGGCCGCCGCGCACGGTTCGATGGGCGACCCGGTCAGCCGGGTCTCGCAGTGCTACGCCGAGGGCCCCGAGAGCCCGAAGTCGGCCGCGTGCAAGGCGGCGGTCGCGGCGGGCGGCACCCAGGCCCTCTACGACTGGAACGGCATCCGCATCGGCGACGCGGGCGGTCGGCACCAGCAGCTCATACCGGACGGCAAGCTCTGCAGCGCGAACAACGCGGAGTTCAAGGGGCTCGACCTCCCCCGCGCCGACTGGCCCGCGACCGGCGTCCGCAGCGGCTCGCACACCTTCAAGTACCGCGTGACGGCCCCTCACAAGGGCACCTTCAAGGTCTACATCACCAAGCCCGGCTACAACCCGGCCAAGCCGCTCGCCTGGAAGGACCTGGATCTCGCGAAGCCGGTCGCGACGTCCACCGACCCGGCCGCCG
The DNA here is from genome assembly GCF_014648995.1 of Streptomyces massasporeus. Lineage (GTDB taxonomy): Bacteria > Actinomycetota > Actinomycetes > Streptomycetales > Streptomycetaceae > Streptomyces > Streptomyces massasporeus. The sequence continues at coordinate 430,482 of NZ_BMSE01000003.1, forward strand.
CCGGCGGTTTCTACACCTTCTCCGGCACCCTGCCCCAGCGCTCCGGCAAGCACCTGCTGTACGCGGTCTGGCAGCGGTCGGACAGCCCGGAGGCGTTCTACTCCTGCTCGGACGTCAGCTTCGGTGGCGGTGGCGGCGCGACAGGCGGCGCCGGCAGTGCGGCAGGCGGCGCCGCTCCGGCCCCGTCCGCCTCCGCTCCCAGCGAGAAGCAGATCAAGGACGGCAACGCCAAGTCGACCGTCGAGCACCACGGGCACGGCGACAACGACCCCAGCACCTCGGCGGAGCCGGCCGCGGCTCCGAAGGAGAGCACCCCGAACCGGCCGAAGGCCGCCGCGCCCGCGCCCAACCGGCCCGAGGCGGCCGGTGCCACGGAGAACCTCGCCGAGACCGGCGGTGACAGCACCACCCCGTACGTCGCGATCGGCGGCGCGGCGGCGCTGGCCCTGGGCGCCTCGGCGCTGTTCCTCTCGGCCAGGCGCCGGACGGTGAGCGGCGGCCGACAGGGCCGCTGACCTCACCGCCCCACGACCCGGGGCCTGTCCGGCGGCTCAGGCCGGACAGGCCCCGAAACGTTTCCCTGGCACGTGTCAACGGGCGACACGTCAACGGGTGACACGTGTCATTCGAAGGCCGAAAGGCAGGTGGTGGGCGTGGCACGCCCCGGATCGAGGGCGTTGGCCACCTCGTGGAAGACGACCCGGTCCAGCAGCCCGACGGCCACGTGCTCGGACAGGTCGACGGAGCACAGGTCCTGGAGCAGGACGTTGCGCACGTCCGGCCCGTTCAGGTACTGGCTGCGCCACGGCGTGACCACCTCGTCGTACTGGGTGGCGATGACGGTGTACCGCACGCCGGGCACGGTGTCGCCGCCCGCGTTGAGCTTGGTGAGGAAGGCGGAGCCGGTGACCTGGTCGGCGAGGGCGGGGGTGTTCTTCGACAGCAGGTCCGCCGCGCCCGGGAAGTAGGGCAGCAGCTCGGTGAATCCGTTCAGGTCGGTGCCGTGGTTGCTGGGCGCGATGCCGACCAGGGCGTTCACCTTGGCGGCTCCGCCGAGGAACTTCAGGTAGTAGCGGGGCATCATGCCGCCCTGAGAGTGCCCGACGACGTCGGTCTCGGCGGCTCCGGTCGCGGCGAGCACCTTGTCGACGAAGTCCTTCAGCTGCCCGGCGGACTTCTCGGCGGGTCCGAGGCCGTGGAAGAAGGGGACGCCCTCCAACTGGCCGTAGTCGAGGGAGAAGACGCAGTAGCCGCGGACCTTCAGGTAGGGGGCGAGGCCCAGCCAGTTGTCGACGGAGTTCCCGAGGGTGCCGTGGACGAGGACGACGGGGCGGGGGTGGGCGGCGGACGGCTTGCAGGAGTAGTCGTTCCAGCCGGAGCTCGGGGCGCCGGCGGCCTGGGCGGTGGCGGCGGGGACGGTGAGGGCGGCGGCGGTCAGCAGCAGCGCGGACAGGGGTCTGAGCACTCGCTTCCAGGGCAGCATCGGGTGATCTCCTTGCGGCTCAAGGGGGATGCGACGGCACGGGGCCCTGTGATCCGGATCACGAGGATGCTGTTCACTCGTCAAGTTACGGGCGAGTAGTCAAACTGGGAAGTTACGCGTCAGTAAAAACTCGCGGTGGTAACCGGCGCGCGAGACTCCGGCCGACACGCCTTCACCAGGCAGGCCGGATGGGCCCGTGCGGCGCGATGCGCAGCAACTGCCGACCCAGCGAGCGCACTTCCCGCTCCCCCAGCAGGGCTCCCCACTCCCGCACGGCTTCCGCGGCCGCCTCCTCCGCGGCCCGGGTGCAGGCCCACCCCCGCTCGGTCAGCACGACCAGCCGCGCCCGCGCGTCCTCGGGGTGCGGCCGCCGCTCGGCGTATCCCTTGCGCACCATCTCGTCGACGAGCTGGCTCGCGGCCTGCTTGGTCACCCCGAGGTGGGCGGCGAGGTCGGTGACCGTGGCGCCGTCCGGGGCGAGCCGGGCGAAGGCGAAGCCGTGCGCGGGTCGCACCCCTTCGAAACCGCGGGCGAGCACGCCCTCGTGGATGCGTTGCGTGAGCCCGCCGGCGACGGCGAGCAGGGCGGCGGACAGGGCCATGGCCTCGGAGTTCTGCACGCATGCATTGAAACACCCTTGACGTGACGGTCAAGTAGCTTGACTATATAGTCAAGCTACTTGACCACTTGGAGGCATCGTGCCCATCGTCCGATCGTCCGAAGCCGTCGTCCACGAGATCCACGGCGCCCGTTTCGTCTCGTACGCCACCCCGGGCAGCGGCAGCAAGGAGCTCTGCGCCTGGCGCGGTGAGATCCCGCCCGGCCTCAAGGCGCCCGCGCACACGGTCAGCCGGGAGGAGATCTTCCATCTGCTCGACGGCGAGCTGCTGATCACCCTCGACGGCCACACCGAGCGGATCGCCGCGGGCGACACGGTGATCATCAACCCCGGCGCCACCCTGACCGTCGAGAACCCGACCGACCGGACCGCGTACTCCTGGGTCACCACCTCCGTCGGCCTGGAGGCACGGCTGGCCGACGGCACCCGCATCGTGCCGCCGTGGGCCAACTGACGTCACAGGGAGGGAGCTACGCCGCCCTCCCCCCTAGTCCCCCGGGCATCACCGCCCGCGGACCGAACTTCGCCCGCGCCTGGTCCGCGATCTCCTCGATACGGCGGACCTTCTCGTCCACCGGGTCGAAGGTCAGCTGGTGGGAGGCCTGGTCGGCGGGGTCGAGCCCCTCGGCGCGCAGGGCGATGGCCCGCACCCGGGCCCGCTGCAGCCCGAGTGCCTCGTACATGCCGTACGCGGCCCTGGTCAGTGCCGGGGAGTGCGCGGTCGGTTCGGTCAGGGTGCGGCTGCGGGTGGTGGCGGACCGGTCGGCGTAGCGCACGGTGAGGGTGAGCGTGCGGCAGACCTTCTCCAGGGCGCGCAGCCGGGCGCCGATCTCCTCGGCGGCCGACAGCAGCGCCCGGCGGTGCCGCTCCGGGTCCAGCTCGTCGCGCCCGAAGGGGCGTTCCGCCGCGAGGGACCGGGAGACGGCGTTCGGCACCACCCGGCCGCGGTCGACGCCGTTCGCCTTCTCGCGCAGCTCACGGCCGGCTTTCGCGCCGATCAACCGTTGCAGCGTGGACAGCGGCGCGGCGGCGACCCGGCCGAGGGTGTCGAGGCCGTAGTCGCCCAGTGTGCGAGCGGTCGCGGTGCCCACACCGGGCAGCGCGGCGACGGGTTGATCCGCGAGGAACTCCGCGATGGCGTCCGGCTCGTCGGGCACCGTACGCGTCACCCCGGGGGCCGCGTCGCGCAGCGCCATCCGTGCCAGCATCGGCCCGGGCCCGGCCCCGATCACGCAGTCGACGCCGTGCAGCGCGAGCGACCGCACCCGGATCACCGAGGCCAGTTCGACGGCGTCCCGCCGGAAGTATCTCTCGGCACCGCGCAGGTCGGCCAGCGCCCCGTCCGGTGGCAGGGCCTGGACGACGGGGGTGAACTCCTCGAGCATCCCGAGCAGATGGGGCAGATCCGCCTCGCTCGCCGGAGGCAGCTGGAAACGTACGCAGAGGATGGTCATCCCGCACTCCCCGGACTCTGGTGCCACAACTTCCTTGTGTTCGCGGGTCCTTCGCCCGCCGGACGCAGATCGGCCCAGGGGTGCATCTCGTACCCCGTGGACATGCGGATCTTCCGCTGCTCCATCGGACCCTCGGCCGCGGAACCCGTCGGCGCGGGCGCACCGTCCGACCCGGCGAGCCGCCGCCGCACGGCTCCCTCGCCGTCGTCACCGGAACCGCCGTCGCCGGAACCGCCGGCGCCGGAACCCTCCTCGCTTGAATCACGGGGGCCGGGTCCGGCCAGCCGGGCCGCGACCCCCTCCAGCCCCTCCTCCCGGCGCACTTCCAGCAGGTCCGCGAGGTTCCATGCGGCGGCGCCCACCACGCTGAGGCTGCGCGGGCCGCGGCGCTGCACCACCCCGCGCACCAGCAGCAGCCAGGAGTGGAAGACGGTGTGGGCGCAGGCGTCGTGGGAGTCGTCGAAGAAGGCGAGGTCGACCAGGCCCGTGCCGTCGTCCAGGGTGGAGAAGATGACGCGCTTGCCGGACCGGATCGGCGGCGTCTGGGTGGCCGCCTTGGCGCCCGCGACCAGCACGGTCTCCCCGTGCCGGGCCTCGCGCAGCCGGCGCGCCGAGACGACGCCCAACTCGTCGAGGAAGACACGGTGGTCGTCCATCAGATTGCGCGAGGCGTCCATGGACAGCACGCCCAGCTCGGCGCTGAGCCGCTCCGAGGAGGTGAGGTCGGGCAGCCCGGCCGGCGCGGTCCTGCGCCCTCCGGCCAACGGCAACTGGCCACCGCCCCCGCCCCGGGCGCCCCGGTGCAGCTCGGTCAGATGCAGTTGCAGATCACGGCGGTTGGCGCCGAACGCGTCCAGCGCTCCCACCTGCGCGAGCCGCTGGGCCAGCGGACGACTGGGCCGACCCCGCTCCCAGAAGTCGACCAGCGAGTCGTACGGCTGCCCCTCGGCGATCCGCGCCGCCTCGGCCTCGCTGATGCCGTGGACATCGGAGAGGGCCAACCGCAGCCCCCATTTACCGGACACCAGTTCGATACGGTGGGCGACTCCCGACGCGTTCACGTCCAACGGCAGCACCGGCACCCCCCGCCGCCGCGCGTCCGCCAGCAGCAGCCGCTTCGGGTACATCCCGGGATCATGCGTCAGCAGCCCGGCATAGAAGGCGGCAGGGTGATGCGTTTTCAGCCACGCCGACTGGTAGGTCGGCACGGCGAAGGCGACCGCGTGCGCCTTGCAGAATCCGTACGAACCGAAGGCCTCGACGATCTCCCAGGTCCGCTGAATCGTTTCCGCGTCATAGCCGTTCGCCCCCGCGTGCTGCGCGAACCACACCTTGATCCGCGCCTGGGACTCAGCGTCCGACAGCCCGCGCCGCACCCGGTCCGCCTCGCCGCGCCCGCAGCCGGTCATGATGTCGACGATGTCGATGATCTGCTCGTGGAAGACGACGACCCCGTACGTGTCCCGCAGCGGCCCCTCCAGATCAGGGTGCGGATAACGGATCGGCGCCCGCCCGTGCCGTGCCTCGATGAACGGCCGCACCATGTCGGCGGCGACCGGCCCGGGCCGGAACAGCGAGATGTCGACGACGAGGTCGTGGAACGTGGCCGGCTGGAGCCGCCCGACCAGATCCCGCTGACCGGGCGACTCGATCTGGAAGCACCCGAGCGTCTCGGTGGACTGGACCAACCGGTACGTCTCCGGATCCCCCGGCGGCAGGGCGTCCAGATCGACCCTCACCCCCGACACCCGCTCCACCTCCCCCACCGCGTGCGCCATGGCCGACTGCATCCGCACACCCAGCACATCGAGCTTCAGCAGCCCGAGGTCCTCGACGTCGTCCTTGTCGAACTGCGACATCGGAAAGCCCTCGCCACTGGTCGGCATGACCGGCGTACGCGCGAGCAGCGAGGCGTCCGACAGCAGCACCCCGCACGGATGCATGGCCACCCCGCGCGGCAGGGCGTCCAGCGCCTCGACCAGCTCCCACAGCCTCCCGTACTTCTCCTTCTCCCCGGCCAGCGCGCGCAGCTCGGGCAGTTCCTCCAGCGCCGCACGGGCGTCCCGCGCCCGGATATGGGGAAAGGACTTGGCGACCCGGTCGATCTCGGCCGGGTCCATGGACAGGGCGGCGCCCACATCCCGGATCGCATGCCGCACGCGGTACGTCTCCGGCATCGCGACCGTCGCGACCCGTTCGGTGCCGAACCGGCCGATGATCGCGCGGTAGACCTCCAGCCGGCGCGCGGACTCCACGTCGATGTCGATGTCGGGCAGCACGACCCGTTCCTTCGACAGGAAGCGTTCCATCAGCAGCCGGTGCTCGATCGGGTCGGCGTGCGCGATACCGAGCAGATGGTTGACGAGCGACCCGGCCCCGGACCCGCGGGCGGCGACCCGGACGCCCATCGTCCGTACGTCCTCCACCACCTGGGAGACGGTCAGGAAGTAGGAGGCGAATCCGTGGTGGGCGATGATGTCCAGCTCGTGGTGCATCCGCTCCCAGTACTCCGGCCGCCGGTCGTACCCGCGCAGCACCATCCCGGCCGCCGCCCGCGAGGCCAGCGTCCGCTGGGCGGTGCGGCGCCCCGCGCCGACCAGATGCGGCTCGGGAAAGTGGACGGTGCCGATCCCTAGATCGTCCTCGGGGTCGACCAGGCACTCGGCGGCCGTGGCCTCCGTCTGCTCCACCAGCCGGTGAGCGGTCTCCCGACGGAACCCCGCGGCTTCCACGATCCGCTCCGCCACACCGACCATGTCCCCGGCGCCCTTGAGCCAGGCCGCACCGGAGTCCAGCCCCTTGGCCGGGTCGATGGGCACCAGCCGCCGGGCGGCGTCCAGCACGTCGGCGACCGGCCCGAGCCCCGGGTCGGCGTACCGCACCGCGTTGGTGAGCACGGGCCGGATGCGCTGCTCGGCGGCGAACCCGACGGTACGGGCGGCCAGCCGCAGCGACCCCGGCCCCGTCCCCTCCCGGCCGTGCCAGACGGCCTCCAGCCGCAGGCCGTCGCCGTAGACCTCCCGCCAGGGCACGAGCAGCCGCGCCGCCCGGTCGGGCCGCCCCGCGGCCAGGGCGCGCCCGACGTCCGATGCGGGCCCGAGCAGCACGGTCAGCCCCTCGGCATGATTGCGCCCCCAGGGCAGCAGGGGCGTCCCCTCCCCTTCATGGGCAGCCGAGACGAGCCGGCACAGCTCCCCCCACCCCCGGGCACCGTCCCGGGCAAGAAAGGTCACGCGGGGAGCCGACTCGTCGACAAAGGCACCACCCCGCACCGGCGTCCGCCGCCGCCGCTCAACCCCGGGCTCCGTGCCCGCCACCGCCAGATCGACCCCGAACAGCGGCCGGACTCCCGCCTTCCCGCAGGCCTTCGAGAACCTGACCGCACCGGCGAGCGTGTCGCGATCGGTCAGCGCCAGGGCGTCCATGCCCCGCTCGGAGGCACGTTCGGCCAGCCGCTCCGGGTGCGAGGCTCCATAGCGCAACGAGAACCCGGAGACGGTGTGCAGATGCGTGAAGCCCGGCACACGCACCTCCCGTACTCGTGAGCCACACCAGCTCTCGAACATCTGTTCCCAACTACCTCACCCCCACCATACCCCCATCCTCGAATGTATGTGCGACATCCGTTCGGCCCCGCCCCACCTGCGGAAACACCCCATATCCCCCGACCGTGGAGGCATGCCGCACAGCTCGTTCCTCGCCGAGGTGAGAGACGCCGTCACCCCGCGGGCCACCCTGCTCATCGTCGGTGTGATCGCGCTCCAGCTGCTGTTCATCGCCTCGTACGTGGGAGCGCTGCACGACCCGAAACCCAAGGACGTGCCCTTCGGTCTCGTCGCCCCCCAGGCCGCGGCCGCACAGACGATCACCCGACTCGAACGCCTCCCCGGCTCCCCCCTGGACCCTCGCGCCCTGCCCGACGAGGCAACGGCACGGAACCAGCTCACCCAGCGCGACATCGACGCGGCCCTGATCATCGATCCCAGGGGCAGCACCGACACCCTCCTGGTCGCCTCCGGCGGCGGCAGGGTCCTCTCCACCACGCTGACAGCCCTCGTCACCACCCTGGAGAAGTCCGAGCGGCGCACGATCCGGACGATCGACGTGATCCCGTCCGCGCCCCACGACCCCAACGGACTCTCGTCCTTCTACCTGGTGATCGGCTGGTGCGTGGGCGGCTACCTGGGCGCCGCGGCCCTGGCCATCAGCGCCGGGGCGAAACCCTCCAACCCCACCCGCGCCGCGATCCGCCTGGCGGTCATGGCCCTGGTCGCGATCACCGGCGGTCTCGGCGGAGCCCTCATCACCGGCCCGATCCTGGACGCCCTGCCGGGCAGCACCGCGGCCCTCTGGGGCCTGGGCACCCTGATCATCTTCGCCGTGGGCGCGGCCACCCTCGCCCTCCAGGGCGTCTTCGGCACGATCGGCATCGGCCTGGTCATCCTGCTGGTGGTCATCCTCGGCAACCCCAGCGCGGGCGGCGCCCTCCCCCCGCCCCTCCTCCCACCCTTCTGGAAGGCGATCGGCCCAGCCCTCCCCCCGGGCGCCGGCACCTGGTCGACGCGCTCCATCGCCTACTTCGACAACAACGCGATGACGGCATCACTCCTGGTCCTGACAGCGTGGGCGGTGGCGGGAACGGCGATCACCCTGGCGGCGGCCACGGTAAGAAGGCGCGCAAACGCGACGTAACCCAGCCAACGACGACCCGCACCCGCGTACGGCGAGAAGGGGCCGTGTCGGGGGGTGTCCGCCCGCAGCGGTTGGCGCGTCAACGGACAGTCAGTCGGTATGAAGGTCCATCGCGCCGTTCCGAGGACGGACACCCCCCGGCGCGGCCCCGACCCACACCCAACGCCAAGGCGCAGGCGGCAACCCCCACCCGGCGCCACCCGAAACGCACACACCCCCCACCCGGCGCCACCCGAAACGCACGCGCACCCCCACAGCCCGCCACACACAGCGGAAAGCCCCACCCCTCACAAGGGGCAGGGCTCCACAAACTCCGAGCGTCAGCCGATCTCGGTCCCGGTCGCCGACAGCGCCTCGGTCACCGGCTGGAAGAACGTCTCCCCGCCCGAGGTGCAGTCACCGCTGCCACCGGACGTGAGCCCGACCGCCTTGTCGCCCGAGAACAGCGACCCGCCACTGTCACCCGGCTCCGCGCACACGTCGGTCTGGATCAGCCCGTTCACGATGTCGCCGTTGCCGTAGTTCACGGTGGCGTCCAGCCCCGTGACCTTGCCCTCGTGCACCTGCGTGGTCGACCCGCTCCGGGTCACCGCCATGCCGACGGTCGCGTCCGCCGCACCCGAGATCTTCTGGGTGGACCCGTTGTACAGGTTCACCTCACTCGGGTGAGCAACCTCCGCGGTGTACTTGACCAGCCCGTAGTCGTTGTCCGGGAACTGGGAGTCCGCGTTGGTGCCGATCTCCTTGCCGCTGGAGTCCGACCACGTGGAGATGCCCTCGGTGCAGTGCCCGGCGGTCAGGAAGAACGGCTCGCCGCCCTTGACCACGTTGAAGCCCAGCGAGCAGCGCCCGCTGCCACCGGTGATCGCGTCGCCACCGGCGATGAAGGGCTTGTACTCCCCCTTCGACCGCTTGAGTTCGGCCTTCGCCCCGAGCCCGTCCACGACCTTCGTCAGCGTCGTCCACTCGGCCTTGGACACCGTGCGGTCGGCGGTCACGACGACCTTGTTCGTCGTCGGGTCGGTCACCCAGGCGGTGCCCGGGATCGTCGCGTCCTGCTTCAGCGTGCTGCGGGCGCTCTTGAGCTCGGCGAGGGAGTTGGCCACGACTCTCGCCTTGGCGCCCGCCTTCTCGACGGCCTGCGCGGCGGCCTCGTCGAGCACGTTCACCACGAGGCTCTTGCTCTTCGTGTCGTAGTACGTCCCGGCCGCGTCGCCACCGAGGTCCTCGGCCAGCGTCGAGGCGAGCTTTCCGGCCGCCGTGACCGACAGGGTCCGGGGTGCGGAGGCCTCAGGGGTCTCACTGGCGTTCGCGGTCTGGAACGTCACTCCCGCGGCAACCAGCGCGGCCATGCCCGCGCCTGCCACGACTGCACGCCGCTTGGGTATGCGTCGGTGCTTCAACTTCTGTCCTCCTGTGGGGGGTCGGCGCGAGAGGTTGTGGGGACCTCACGAGCCGGAAGGCTTCGTTGACGAGCGCCCACTATTCCGAGGACAACGGGGAGCACACAAGGGTGAGTTCGAGACGCGCGTAGACAGCGCTTCGCACGCCCCGTCATATTGACCGTCCGCGATCAAATCGGACCCAACTCCCGCGCGTTCACACTGCAAACATTACGCGCGAGTAATGTGTGCCCACTCTGTGAGGTCTACACGTGGCTGAATTTCGCCCCCTTGACGGCCGGTTCGAAGAGCCGCCCGCACACAGCCCGAACCCCCGCAAACAACACGAAGCCCCCGCACGCGTCGCGCGCGGGGGCGATGAGCCGTGAAGTGCTGCGAACTGCCGCCGGGGACCTGGCGGACGACCTAGTAGACGCTGACGCCGTAGGCGCTCAGGGCCTCCGTGACGGGCTGGAAGAACGTCGTGCCACCGGAGGAGCAGTTGCCGCTGCCGCCGGAGGTCAGACCGTACGCCGTGCCGTTGCTGCCGTAGAGCGAGCCGCCGGAGTCACCGGGCTCGGCGCAGACCGTGGTCTGGATCAGGCCGGACACGATGTCCCCGCCGCCGTAGTTGACGGTGGCGTTGAGGGCCGTGACACGACCGCTGTGCGTACCGGTCGTGGAGCCGTCGCGGATGACGGTGGTGCCCACGCTCGGGGTGGCCGCGCGCGTGATGTCCACGCCGTTCGCGGTACCGGGACGGCTGACGGACCCGCTGTAGCGCACGAGGCCGTAGTCGTTGCCCGGGAAGCTGGAGCCGGCGGTGGAGCCGATGACCGTGGTGCGGCCGGAGTTGGAGTACCAGGTGCCCGCGCCGTCGGTGCAGTGACCGGCGGTCAGGAAGTACTCGGTGCCGTTGCTGGCACGGACGTTGAAGCCGAGGGAGCAGCGCCAGCTACTCGCATAGATGGCGTCACCGCCCTGGATGAGCTTGTTGAACTTGCCCGGGGTGCGCTTGATCGTGAGCGCGTCGGCGTTGCCGCCGGCCTGCTGCTTGATCTTCGCTATCTCGGCCTGCGTGACCGTGCTGTCCACGGTCAGGAGCACGCGGTTGGTCTTGCTGTCGACGGCCCAGGCGGTACCCGGGATGTCGGCCTTCAGCAACGAGCCGCTGGCGCTCTTGAGCTCGGCGGCGCTGAAGGTGGTGGGGGCGTCGGACGCGTTCGCGCTGGGGATCGCGATCGCTGCGGCGGCAACGAGGCCGGTGGAAACGGCGATCAGCCGGGTCCGTCTCGAAATGCCACTGCGAGGGGTGGTGCGCTTGATCCTCACTTTTCGTTCCTCCACAAAGGAAGTCGGGGGCCCTCGTGGGGTTTCGGGCCCGTGAGGCGCAGCCTGAGGCCGGCTGTCCGGATTCCGAACACGCCGTGCCCCTGACAAGCGCTGAGGGGGAGTATTCGGCCGAACGGCCGGTCGGCGCAAGAGTGCCTTTCGGACTTCAACCTTTGAGTGTTCTTTACTGAGCCGCCCCCCGGCCGCCCCCGGCCGGCCTCCGCACCCCCGCCCCAACGTCACGCCGTCGTGCGCTCCCCCGCCGCGACCTCGACGTCCAGCGTGTTCCCCGGCGGCGGGAAGGGGCAGACGAAGTGGTCGGCGAAGGCGCACGGCGGCAGCAGCGCGCGGTTGAAGTCGACCGTCGTACGCCCCTCGGCGTCCGGCGCGGCGGGGTGCAGGAACCGGAAGCGGTAACTGCCGCTCCCGCTGGTGGCGTCGGCGAACACGGCCCACAGCGAGCCGTCGCCCTGGAGCGACACCTGAAGGCTCAGCTCCCGCCCCTCCAGCTCGAAGACCAGTTCCCCGCCGGGCCCGAGCCCGCGCTCCCGCCCGTCGGCGTTCGGCACCCGGACCGTAGTACGGCCGGTGTCGTACGGCGTGAAGCGCCCGGGCACCGCCCAGCGCGGGTCGTACGGCGTGACGCGCAGTCCGTCGAACGCCCGGCGTGCGGAGGATTCCGGATCGAAGTCCCGCACGCCCCACGCCCCCTCGCGCACCAGCACGACCAGCCGCCGCTCCCCGTACGCCACCCGGGCCTCGCTCGCGGGCCCCGGGTCGGCCGCGAGCCGCACCTCGCCGCCGAAGGGCTGTCCGTCCACGGTGAGTCCGTCCGCCTCGGGGGCGGTCAGCACCACCGCGTGGCCGTCGGCCCGCCAGGACCCGGGGATGTCCGGAAGTCGACCGTCCGGATAGTCCTCGAGCCTGGGGGTGCCCCCAGGCCGTTCAGGCACTGGGGGAGGGTGCCGATGAGCGCGAGGGGTCCGTACGGCGCCGACACCGTCGCGACGCGTCGCTCGTGCCACCGCTGCCAGTCCTCGGAAGCGTCCGTCGCCATACGGCCGACCCTGCCACATGGGACGGGCCGACCGTCGTAGGGCCGGCGATCGCGGGGCCGACGGTCGCGAACGGGTCAGCCGGGGTCAGCCGTCGCAGGGGCAGCAGCAGTCGCACCCGTCGCAGTCACAGTCCCGGCAGACGCCCTCGCGCTTCTTACGGGACCACGGCCCCTCGTACTCCTTGGCGCAGCACATCTTGCAGGTGCAGCACAGCAGCCAGAACATCCCGCAGCCCGCCCAGAACCCACGCCGGCGGGGCGGCTGGGGCGCCGGAACGCCCCCACCGTAGCCACCGCCACCGAATCCACCGCCGAATCCGTCGCCGCCGTACGCCCCTCCCCCACCGGTGTACGGATTCCCGCCACCGCCCGCGTACGGGTGCTGCGGGGAGCCGTAGGGCCCCTGCGGCTGCTGCCCGTACGGTCCCGGCGGCTGCTGTCCGTGGGGTCCGCCGCCCTGGTGGGAGGCGCAGACCGGCACCGTGCCGAACGCGCGGTCGACCGAGCGCCGCAGTTCGTGCACGAGCAGCAGATGCACGAGCTGCGCGTCGGTGAACTCGGCGTCGCGCAGCGCGAGCCGCACGCCGTGCACCGCGTCGTCGGCCAGCCGCCGGACCTCCATCAGTGAGGTGCCGGTCGCGGCGATCGGGTTCCAGGCGCCTGACGCGGCATCAGCGTGCAGGTCCTCCACGGCGTCCAGCAGATGCGCGAGCCGCCCGAAGAGCCGCCCGGCCTCGGCGAGCGGCCCGGCGTTGTCCGGCCGGCCGGCGAGGACCGCGGTGTGCGCGAAGGCCGCGGCGGTCGCGGTCTCGGTCGGTTCGGTGATGGTCAGGAGCGGCGTCCCGGGCCCGGCCAGCGCCTCGATCCCGGCCTGCCGGTCCACGGCGTCGACCAGGAGCGCGGTGTCGAATCCCACAGCGGAGCCGGTCCGCGCACCGGCCGTGTCCCAACTCACGGCGACCCGGCGCGCGGCACGCGCCACCGGTTTGCGGGCCAACAGCCCGTCACCGTCGGTGACGTGGTCGCGCACCTTCGCCGAGGCCAGCACCAGGGACACCGCCGCCGCGAGCCGGGCACCCTCGCCGTGCGCGACGGAGGCGGTGCGCATGCCGCGTAGCGGGCACGGCCCGGCCGTACGCCGGCCACCGCCGCCCGTCTTCGCCTGAGCCTCCGTCAAAACAGAGACAAGCAGCCCATCATAGTTCGTGACAATCCGGGCGAACTGCCCATGATCGCCGCGCAATGCGAGGCAAAGCCCGCACAAATGCGCCATCCACTGGCTGGTGAGCTTCTCCCCGAGCCGGTGTCTACAAGGCCTGACGATTCCGAACACGACGCTCCCCCGAACTCCATGACGACGTTGAGCTGCGGCATCGTACCGGCCCCGCATTCACCCGTACGCCCCGGCTGTCACCCGTACGCCGAGAAGAATCATATTTCACTCACAGTCAGCAGCCGTTTGGGAAACGGCCCTTGGGACACACGGACTCTCGACGGATTCGCTGTGCACCAGTACCGTCACAAACCCCCCGTGCGGCGTCTATCCACTTGGCGCGCCATCCGCATCATGGACGACCATAGGGATGCGGAAAGCAGAAAGACCGCTGTGAGAGGAGGCGTCCATGGGATCGGTACGCAAGGCAAGTGCCTGGCTTGGCCTCGTCGACGACAACGAAGACGAGCGTTACTACGACGACGACGACTACTCCGACGGAAACGAGCCCGGGGAAGCCTGGGTCACCGATCCGCGCGTCAAGGTGGCCTCGGACGTGGCCGAGGAGAAGGGCCGCCGCATCGGCACGGTGACCCCGGACAGCTTCCGGGACGCACGCGCCATCGGCGAGCTGTTCCGCGAGGGCGTGCCGGTCATCATGAACCTCACCGCCATGGAGGCCTCCGACGCCAAGCGTGTGGTCGACTTCGCGGCCGGGCTGATCTTCGGCCTGCGCGGTTCGATCGAGAGAGTGTCGACGCGCGTGTTCCTGCTGACCCCGGCGAACACGGAGATCGTCAACGGCGATCCGGCCGGGCACCGCACGGACGGCTTCTTCAACCAGAGCTGAGGCAGGGCCGCTCACCGGCCCTGCCTCCTCGCGCAGGGATTACCGGACCGGCCTACCGGAAGGCATCGAGTCCGGTGAGCGCCTTGCCCAGCACGAGCTGGTGCATCTCGACGGTGCCCTCGTAGGTGAGCACCGACTCGAGGTTGGTCGCGTGCCGCATCACGGGGTATTCGAGCGAGATCCCGTTGGCGCCGAGAATGGTCCGGGCCGTGCGGCAGATCTCGATCGCTTCCCGGACGTTGTTGAGCTTGCCGAAGCTGACCTGCTCGGGACGCAGGCGGCCGGCGTCCATCCGCCGCCCCAGATGATGGGCGAGCAGAATCCCCTTGTGCAGTTCGACCGCCATGTCGGCGAGTTTGGCCTGGGTGAGCTGGAAACCGCCGATGGGCCGCCCGAACTGCTCCCGCGACTTCGCGTAGTCGACCGCGGTCTCGAAACTGCTGCGGGCCGCGCCCATGGCGCCCCAGACGATTCCGTACCGGGCGTGGGACAGACAGCTCAGGGGTCCGCGCAGGCCGGTGACCTCCGGAAGGACGGCCTCGGCGGGCAGCCGCACGTCGTCGAGCACGAGCTCGCTGGTGACGGAGGCCCTGAGGGACCACTTGTGCTTGATCTCGGGAGCGGAGAACCCGCGGCTGTCGGTGGGCACCGCGAACCCGCGGATCCCGTCCTCGGTCCGCGCCCACACGACGGCGACGCCGGCGACCGACCCGTTGGTGATCCACATCTTGCGGCCGTTGAGGATCCAGTCGGAGCCGTCGCGCTTGGCGTGCGTCCGCATGGCGGCGGGGTCGGAGCCGTGGTCGGGCTCGGTGAGCCCGAAGCAGCCGATGACCTCGCCGGCGGCCATACGCGGCAGCCACTGCTGCTTCTGCTCCTCGCTGCCGAAGCGGTGGATCGCGTACATGGCCAGGGAGCCCTGCACGGAGACGAGGGAGCGGATGCCGGAGTCGGCGGCCTCCAGCTCCAGGCAGGCGAGCCCGTACTGCACGGCTGACGCGCCGGCGCAGCCGTACCCCTCCAGGGACATCCCGAGGGCACCGATACCGCCGAGCTCCTTGGCCAGCTCCCGGATCCCCGGCAGCTCCCCCTTCTCGTACCACTCGGCGACGTACGGCAGCACCCGGTCGGCGGCCCAGGCCCGCACGGTGTCCCTGATCCCGAGGTCCTCCGGCTCCAGCAGGTCGTCCAGGCCGAGGGGATCGACGGGATCGAAGGGAGGCAGCTTGGACGAACGGGACATGATCGACACCCTCCGAGACTCTTTAACTAGCACCGCTAGCCAAGACGCTACGACGTCCGCCCACCCACGCACCACCCATAGCTGCCACCTGTGAGCGGAACTCGCCAGTGGCCACCACCACACCGCGGACATCCGAGAGCCGTGGATCAAGGAAACAGCGAGTGACGGACACAGATCAGCCCGACGACGGGACCGGGACCGGGACCGGGTGCGGCGTGGTGCACCGATCACCAGGTGCCGGCGCTGGTGCCACGACCCGACGCCGGGCGCCGGTGCCGCACCAGACGCCGGGCGCCGGATTCCAGGCCGAATGCGGTGTTCCGGCGAGCAGGCCGGCCCGGCCGGGGCCGAGTGCGGCGCCGTGCGCCGAACACCGGGTGCCGGTGCCGTACCAGGCAGCCCCGCCGCGTTCGCCCCAGCCTCCCCGGGGCCCAGCGCGCACCAGCCTCCCCCGGGCCCAGCGCACATCTGCCTCCCCCGGGGCCAGCGCGCACCAGCCTCTCCCGCGCACAGCCCGGTCCCGGCTCCCAGCCGCAGTCCGAGGCAGACGGCCCGCCCCCGCAGACGGCCCGCCCCCGCAGCCCTCCCACCGCAAGCCGCCGACGGCGCGGTGCCCCGACGGGCGACCCCAGCCTCTCGGTCGGCAGTCACGGGTGGCGCGTGGGTGGGCGACACCAGGGCGTCAGACCGAGACGCGTGACTCCGCCGCGTCCCTGGGGGCAGGGAGCTCCACCGGTCCCGGCTCGCACTGCATGGCCCGCGGCAACCGCAACGCCATCACCGCCCCGAGCACCAACAACCCCGCACTCACCAGCAACGTCACATGCAGCCCGTGCACGAACGCGTCCCGGGCGGCATGCCGCAGCGCGGCACCGGCGGACCCGCCCAGCTGCGCGGCGACCTCGTACGCCTCCCCCAGCGAATGCCCCGCCGAGGAGGACGCCGACGCCGGAACCCCGGGCACCCCGGACAGCCCGGGCGCGTAGGCCGCGTTCATCACCGTGCCGAGCAGGGCGATCCCGATCCCCGCGCCGAGCTGGTACGACGTCTCCCCGATCGCCGCCGCCCCACCGGCCTGCTCCTGCGGCGCCTCGCTCAGCATCGACTCGTACGCCCCGAAGAGCGTCGTCTCCAGCCCGAAGCCGAGCAGGACGAACCCGCTTACCATCAGCGCACAGTCGTCGGTCCGGCCCAGCGCCGTCAGCAGCACCACCGCGAACGCCGTGAGGCAGAACCCGGCGCACACCATCCGCCGTGGCCCGAACCGCCGCAGCATCCGCGCCCCGGCCAGCCCGGCCGCCATCGCCGCGAATGTCAGCGGCAGCAGCCGCAGCCCGGTCTCCAGCGGCGACAGCCCGAGCACCAGCTGCAGGTACTGCGCCGCGATCAGTTCCAGACCCACCAGCGCGAGCATCGCCAGCACGATGCATCCGACGGACGTGCTGAACGCCGGTCGCGCGAACATCTTGAGGTCCACCAGCGGATATGCCCGCCGCCGCTGCCGCCGTACGAAGGCGGCCAGCAGCGCGGCGCCCACCACCAGCGACGGCACGGTGAGCAGGCTGCCCAGGGACTCCCCGCTGCCGAGCCGCTTCACGCCGAGCACGACACCGAACAGCCCGGCCGCCGCCATCAGGGCACCGACCACGTCCCAGGGGCCCCTGCCGTCACCCTTCGACTCGGGCAGCAGCAGTCGTCCTACCGGAAGGCTGACCAGCATCAACGGAATGTTGACGAGGAACACCGAGCCCCACCAGAAGTGCTCCAGCAGGAAGCCGCCGAGCAGCGGACCGACCGCCGCGCCGACCGCGGCCACGGCGCTCCAGATGCCGATCGCGAGCGCCCGTTCGCGCCGGTCCGGGAAGACCTGCCGCAGGATCGAGAGGGTCGCGGGCATGATCATCGCGCCGCCCACGCCGAGCAGCGCCCGCGCCACGATCAGCACCTGGGCGCTGTCGGCCAGGGCCGCGAGGCCGGAGGCGACGCCGAACAGCGCGTATCCGAGGAGCAGGACTCTTCGGCGGCCGACGCGGTCGCCCAGCGTGCCGAACAGGATCAGCAGCGAGGCGCAGACCAGTGGGTAGACGTCGACGATCCAGAGCAGCTCGATTCCGCCGGGCCTCAGGTCCTCGGTGACGGCGGGGACCGCCACGTGCAGCACGGTGGCGTCGACGGCGACCAGCAGCAGGCTGACGCAGAGGACGACGAGCACCACCCAGCGGTTGGCACCGGCCCCGGCCGCCCGACGGCGCAGCGCAGCGGCGGCCGTGGTCGTCCCGGACATGTACGTACCTCCCAGAAGCTTCCTCGCGATCGGCGGGCTCACGGGGTGGGGGACGCCCCCGCGACTCGGCCGGAGAGGAGCGGTGGTCCCCGGCCCGCGCAAACGAAAAGCGAGTGACACGTCAGAGTACGCGAGTCCTCGACGGAGACCAGTGGCGGACCTCTCACACCTCCGGCGGAAGGTTGTGGCGTACGCCACAACCTCCTACGTCGTCCACGCCCCGGCCGACCGGATGGTTCCGGCCCGGGTCGATAATCGGGCGCGTGACGGATCTTGAGACGCGCGCGGCTCCGACCCGCGCCGGGGCGCTGCGCCGGGCGGCCCCGGCGCTCGCCGGATACGTGGCCGTCCGCGCCCTGGGCCTGCTGGCCCTGTTCCTGTGGAGCGCGGCGCGGGACAAGAGCGCGTACACGCTGCTGACCGCCCGCTGGGACGCGCTCTGGTACGTCAGGGTCGCCGAGCTCGGCTACGGCTACGAGGTGCGGCTGGCGAACGGGGACGTGCACTCGAACCTGGCGTTCTTCCCGCTGCTGCCCTGGCTGGAGCGGCTGGTGGCGGCGGTGTCTCCGCTGTCGTACGCGGACGGCGGGTTCCTCGTCAGCCTGGTCTCCTCGCTCGCCGCGGCCTGGGGGATCTTCGCGGTGGCGGACCGTGTGTACGGCCGCCGGGCCGGGGTGTGCGCGGTGCTGCTGTGGGCCGTGCTGCCGGTCGGGATCGTGCAGTCGATGGCGTACAGCGAGTCCCTGTTCACGGCGCTCGCGGCATGGTCGCTGTACGCGGTGCTGACCGGCCGCTGGGTGACGGCGGGCACGCTGGCCCTGTTCGCGGGACTGACCCGTCCGGTGGGACTGGCCGTGGTGGCCGCGGTGTGGGTGGCGGCGCTGGCCTCCTTCGCACGGGACAGCCGCGCGGCCGCCGCGGGTTCCCGGAACACGCAGGACGCCCCCGACGCCCCGCCCGGCCCGGAAGCCCCGGCCGGCCCCGGTACCCGGCTCCGGCGGATCCTCGGCATGGTCCTGGCGCCGCTCGGTACCGCCGGCTACGTGCTCTGGGTCGGGCACCACACCGGCACGGGCCCGCTGGGCTATCTGGACGTCCAGGCCGGATGGCGCAACGGCTTCGACGGCGGCTGGGCCTTCGCCCGGTTCGTCGCCGACAAGTTCACGTCGTTCCCGGCGGCTCTGGCCGGTATGGGGCTGATCATCGGGGTCGCGTCAGTCATCTGGCTGTATGTGACCGGAGTACGTCAGCGCCAGCCGCTGCCGCTGCTGGTCTACACGGGGGTCGTGACCGTGCTGGCCCTGTGCGCGTCGAGCTACTTCGGCTCGAAACCGCGTCTTCTGCTGCCCGCCTTCCCCCTGCTCCTGCCTCTCGCGCCGGCCTTGGCCGGAGCGCGTATCCGCAGGTCAGCGGCGGTGCTCGGGGTCGTGGCGGTGGCCTCCGCGGTGTACGGGGCGTTCTGGCTGAACGGCTCCGGTCCCCCCTGACCCGCTGTGAGCGCGAGGGGAATTCCGCGCCATGCCCCGGTGAACGAATTCAAAAGCGCAATAAAACCCCCATCCGGAATGATCAAAGGAATTGAAGGCCACGGCGGCCGACGATTACAGATTCGCTGGAAATAAACCCCCTCCTGAGAGGAATCCCACATCACATCGTCATCACAAAGCCGTTGATTCGCCCGGGATCTGAGCTCACTCGCTGTAACGTCGATTGGGTGCGTACCGAACCGAAGCTCACCCGTCTGGACCGGGTGTTCGCCCGGCTGGACCGTGAGCCGGAACGACCGGCCCACATCGATGTGCCGAAGATGAGCAGGCACCGCATCGTGCTCTTCGCGGCGACCCTGGCCTTCTACGGCGCGATCGTGTGGGCCGTGGTGATCACGTCCTGGCTGGTCCGGCTCGACTGGCAGGTCATGTTCTTCCGCCCGTACCAGCAGTGGTCGGAGATCCACTGGTTCGTCGACTACTACGTGGTCCTCGGCCAGCGCGGCCCGACCGCCGTGATGGTCGCGGCCTGGCTGGGCTGGCGCTCCTGGCGGCAGCACACCCTGCGGCCGCTGCTCGCGCTCGGCGTCTCACTGCTGCTGCTGAACATCACGGTCGGCGCGGCCAAGTACGGCATGGGGCGCCTGGGACCGCACTACGCGACCACGATCGGCTCGAACGAGATGTGGCTCGGCGGCGATATATTTCCGAGCGGTCACACCGCGAATGCCGTGGTGACCTGGGGAATCCTGGCCTACCTGGCGTCCAGCGCGAGAGCGCAGCGCTGGCTGTCCGCCGTGTCCGCGGTGACCTCGCTCGGCGTCGGGATGGCCACCGTCTACCTCGGTACGCACTGGCTGAGCGATGTGCTCCTCGGCTGGACCGCGGGTCTGCTGATCCTGCTCGGTCTGCCGTGGTTCGAGCCGCTGATCGCCCGTGCCGAGGACGCGATCTTCGACCTGCGCGACCGTCTGCGGGCCCGTCGGCGCCGCACCCCGGCCGCCCCGGCCGGTGCGCCGCCCGTGCTGGTCACGCCGGTGCCGGCCGACCGTGACGACGTCGCGGCCCACTCACCCCGGGCCCCGGTCTACCTGGCGCCGGGCCCGCACACCACTCGCTCGGAGCGCACGCCGACCACCCCGGCCGGCAGCCGTCGCCCGCCGCACCCGGAGCGCCACCCGCGCGGCTCGACCCCGTCGGCCCGCCCCGTGACGGGCGGCTGACCACGGGACGGCGCGCACCCTGTCCGGCATGGCGAAGGCCCCGGTTCCGCTGCGGAACCGGGGCCTTCGCCGGGTCTCAGCCCTTCCAGGCCCGCGCCACCCGGCCGCCCTTGACCTCGAAGTTCAGCCGGCCCACGCGGTACTCCATGGTGATGATCGCCCCGGACGGCAGCGCGCGCACCGTCGGCCAGCCGCGCTCACGAGCGAGGCGTTCGGCCCGGCCGGCCTCCAGGCCGACGTAGGTGTCCGGGCTGTCGTCGGGTTCCGTGGGAGGTGTCGGAGTCGGTGCCATGCCGCCACGCTATGTCCTGCCCGGCGAGCGCGGAAGTCCGGGGCCCGGCCGGTCACTGTCCGCCTCCGGTCACGCTTCTGTCACAAGATCACGACAGGAGTTTCGGGCATCACCCGTCACACGGACGAGCGGTTCCGTACGCCTTCCGCAGGCATTCGATCGCAATTCCCGCGTGTCACATGAGCTCATGGAAAAGCCCGGCGGAAAGTGCCGGGAGAAGTGCCGGTGAGGCTCCATTCCTTTCCGGTGCCGCACCGGCTCGGCGGCGTCGGCGCGGTACGGGAAATGCATGGCTTCGGCGCCGAGAGGCCGGTACGCCCCCTGTCGGAGCGCGCGGTGACGCGAGCATCATGGCGTGAGCTCGCGGGCAGGTGGGGCGCGGGCTGCGGCGGGCCCGGCACGCGATGAGCGAAGGGGCGAGCGAGCGATGGGGACGCAGACCGTACAGGCCGCGGCGCCCTCCGTACCGCGCACGCGGCACGGACGGGTGGTGGTCGACTGGCTGACGACGACGGACCACAAGAAGATCGGCCATCTCTACCTGGTCACGTCGTTCCTGTTCTTCCTGATCGCCGGGGTGATGGCGCTGCTGATGCGCGCCGAGCTCGCCCGCCCGGGCCTGCAGATCATCGACAACGAGCAGTTCAACCAGGCGTTCACGATGCACGGCACGATCATGCTGCTGCTGTTCGCGACACCGAGCTTCGCGGGCTTCGCGAACGAGCTGATGCCGTTGCAGATCGGCGCGCCCGACGTCGCCTTCCCGCGGCTCAACATGTTGTCGTACTGGCTGTTCCTGTTCGGCGGGCTGATCGTGCTCGGTTCGCTGCTGGTGCCCTCCGGGCCCGCCGACTTCGGCTGGTTCGCCTACGCCCCGCTCAACAGCGCGGAGCGCTCGCCGGGTCTCGGGGCCGATCTGTGGATCATGGGGCTCGCGCTGTCGGGCTTCGGCACGATCCTCGGCGCGGTCAACTTCATCACCACCATCATCGGGATGCGCGCCCCGGGCATGACGATGTTCCGGATGCCGATCTTCGTGTGGAACACCCTGTTCACATCGATCCTGATCCTGATGGCGTTCCCGGTGCTCGCGGCGGCGCTGCTGGTGCTGGAGGCGGACCGGCGGTTCGGCGCGCAGGTCTTCGACGCGGCCAACGGCGGGGCGATCCTGTGGCAGCACCTGTTCTGGTTCTTCGGCCATCCCGAGGTGTACATCATCGCGCTGCCGTTCTTCGGCATCATCACGGAGATCATCCCGGTCTTCAGCCGCAAGCCGTTGTTCGGCTATCTGACGCTGGTCGGCGCGACGATGGCGATCACGGGCCTGTCGATGGTCGTGTGGGCGCACCACATGTTCGCCACGGGCGCGGTGCTGCTGCCGTTCTTCTCCTTCGTGAGCTTCCTGATCGCGGTGCCGACGGGTGTGAAGTTCTTCAACTGGGCCGGCACCATGCTCAAGGGCTCGCTGTCCTTCGAGACGCCGATGCTGTGGGCGACGGGCTTCCTGGTGACGTTCCTGTTCGGCGGGCTGACCGGGGTGATCCTGGCGTCGCCGCCGATGGACTTCCACGTGACGGACTCGTACTTCGTGGTCGCGCACTTCCACTACGTCGTCTTCGGTACGGTCGTCTTCGCGATCTTCGCCGGCTTCTACTTCTGGTGGCCGAAGTTCACCGGGAAGATGCTCGACGAACGGCTCGGCAAGATCCAGTTCTGGGCGCTGTTCGTCGGCTTCCACACCACGTTCCTGGTGCAGCACTGGCTGGGCGCCGAGGGCATGCCCCGCCGGTATGCGGACTACCTCGCCGCGGACGGGTTCACCGCGCTCAACACCGTGTCGACGATCGGTGCGTTCCTGCTCGGCATCTCGACGCTGCCGTTCCTCTACAACGTGTGGAAGACCGCCAAGTACGGCGAGAAGGTCGAGGTCGACGACCCCTGGGGCTTCGGCCGTTCCCTGGAGTGGGCGACCTCGTGCCCGCCGCCGCGGCACAACTTCACGACGCTGCCCCGGATCCGCTCCGAGTCCCCGGCGTTCGACCTGCACCATCCGCAGTACGCGGCGGTGACTGCGCAGCCCGAGCCAGAGCGCCATCAAGCCGGTCCCGAGTCCTCCTGATCGCCTCGACCAGCTCGACCGGCTCCAGCACCTCGAAGTCGAAGCCCAGCATCATCACGTGGATGACCATCACATCGAGACTGCCGGCGCCGCAGCGCAACAGGCAGGTGTCCGCGCTCTCCGCCTCCAGCACCCCGGCGGAGGGCGAGATGCGCTGGACGGCCTCCTCCAGGGGCGCCAGGAGCCGCACGAGGGCGTGGGTGGCGTACGCGCGTGTGGAGACGCCCTGGGAGACGTAGGCGGCCAGGTCCTCGGCCGGCGGGTCGCGCGGCACGAAGCGCGGCCCGTGCGGGGGCCTGGGCGTGACGCGGTCCACGCGGAACGTACGCCAGTCGTCGCGGTCGAGGTCCCAGGCGACCAGGTACCAGCGGCGTTCGGTGCACACCAGGCGGTGCGGCTCGACGCTGCGGCGGGTGGGGGTGCCGTCGTGGCCGCGGTATTCGAAGCGCAGCCGTTCGGCGTCCCGGCACAGGTGGGCGAGTTCGGTGAGCACGGCCGGGTCGACCGAGGAGGGCAGCGTGCTGCGCAGCATCGGCACGGTGACGGCGTTCAGGGCGCCCACGCGGCGGCGCAGCCGGTTCGGCAGCACCTGCTCCAGCTTGGCGAGGGCGCGTACCGAGGTCTCGCCGATGCCGTCGATGCCCTGTCCGGCGGCGGTGCGCAGTCCGACCGCCACGGCGACGGCCTCGTCGTCGTCCAGGAGCAGCGGCGGCAGTTCGGCTCCGGCGCCGAGCTGGTAGCCGCCGCCGGTGCCGGGGCTGGCGTTGACCGGGTAGCCGAGTTCGCGCAGCCGGTCGACGTCCCGGCGCAGGGTGCGGGCGCTGACGCCGAGCCGGCCGGCCAGGTCGGCGCCGGACCACTCGCGGTGGGCCTGGAGCAGGGACAGCAGACGCAGCAGGCGGGCCGAGGTCTCCAACATGGGGCGAGTCTGTCAGGCCTTGCGGACAGCTGTTGTCCTCAAGGCGCGTAGGCCAGTTGCGGGACGGTGAAGCAGGTGCGGTTCATGTCCCCCTGCCCGACCCAGCCCTCGCCGTCCTGCCAGCGGGCCACCGACAGGCAGGTCCGGCTGGTCCTCGGGGGCTCGGGCAGGCGGTCGAAGCGGACGGGGAGCAGCAGTCCTCCGGCGGTGTAGCCCTGGCTGCGGTTCATGTGGGCGTCGACGCACGCGCGCGTGATGCCCGTGGCCGCGCAGGACGTCGCCGCGTCCGTGAACCACCGCGCGGCGGCCCACCCCTCCAGCTGCCACTGGGAGTGCGTCTTCAGGTCCTTCGTCGCCTCGCGGAACTCCCGTACGGCCGGGTGGGCGGTGTCCTCGAAGTTGCGGCTGGCGCCGGTCGCCCACAGGGCGTTGCGGCAGCGCGGGGCGTCCTTGTAGTCGTCGGCGACGGTGGACGTCCAGTTCTGCACGTTGGTCACCTTGGCGGTGACGTGGGCGCCGGCCTCGTCCATGGCCTGGCAGAGCCGGGCGTTGCCGTGCCCGTCGATGGCGTCGAACACCAGGTCGGCGCCCCGTTCCTTGAGGTCGGCGGCGACGGCGCGGAAGTTGGGCAGGGCGAAGTCGACCTGCTCGGTGACGACCTTGTAGCCCTCGGCGCGCAGGCCGCGTTCGACGAGCCGGGCATAGGCGGCCGAGGCGGACTGGTTGTAGGAGACGACGGCGGCGGTGCGGGCGCCGTGCTCGCGTTTGAAGTAGCGGTAGACCTCGGTGCCGCCGTACAGCGTGCCGTCCCAGCCGGGGGTGCCGTCGCGGGGGGCGAGGCTGCCGTAGATGCCGTAGAGGTGCGGGTAGGCGTCGTAGGCGGTGCCGATGGGCTGGCCGCCGATGTCGGGGACGCCCGCGCGGGAGACGCGGGAGGCGCCCGCGTAGTCCAGGGCGGTCGTGGCGACCAGGGCGACGACCTCGTCCTCCTCGACGAGCTTGTGCACGCATTCGTTGTTGCCCACGCCGCTGCCGCCGTCGTCGCACGTGCGCACCTCGACCCGGCGCCCGTCGACGCCCCCGCGCGCGTTGAGCCGGTCGAAGAAGGCCCGGGCGCCGTCGCGCGGGCCGGTGAAGGCGCTGCCGCCGACCGGGCTGGTGGCGCTGGTGATGATGCCGACCCGCAGGGGCGTGGCGTCGCGGGGCGCGGGGGTGCGGTCGTCGTGCTCGAAGTCGCTCTCCGGGAGCCGGCTGCCGCAGGCCGCGCTCAGGGCGAGCAGCAGGACGGCGACGAGAATCTCAGCAACCCGGGACCGGCGACCCATTGCCGCTCATCTGCACCAGCGAGCACAGCGCCTTGACGGACACCTTCCAGGTGCCCTCCTCCTCGACGGCTGTCCCGGAGGCGTTCGGCAGAGCGGTGGCCCCCTTCAGGGTGAGCGTGTACGTCACCTCCGCCTCCGTCGCCGAGGTGAACTCGACCTTGGTGACCTTCGCCTGGACCTGCCCGCCGCGCTCGTCGCCGCTGAAGGCCTGGAGGACCGGGCCCATCCGGTCGCCGTTCTGCAGGATGGCCTGCTTCTCCTCGGTCGAGGTCTTCGGATCGAAGAACTTCTCCCAGTTCTGCCTGACCTCCGCCTCCGCCGCGGCCCGGTCCGCCGGTGCGCTGGCCGGGGCGCTCGTGGTGCGCTCCGAGGTCGGTGTGGGCGGGGTGCTCGAGCTGCCGCCGCCGTAGTCGTCGCTGCATGCCGCGAGGGCCGGGGCCAAGGCCAGAACCAGGGCGGCTGCGATCGCCGTGCCCCGTCCCGCGGTGCGTGGACCCCCCGTCGCGTTCCCCCGCTTGAGGTCGCTGCCGAGAACCATCTGGCTCACCACCGGGTGTCGGTCCGGGCCATGCGCGCCCGGTGCTTTCAGGGTCAGCTTCCACAGGGCATAGTGCAAGCGATCGGCGGACTTGAACAGGCAGCCCGACGCACGCACAGCCGATTCCGACGTGTGGGAGCCAGCGATGCGGACCAGCCGACTGCGGACCGTGCATCCCGTCCTGTGGGCCGGCTGGGCGGCCCTGGCCGCCGGCGCGGTGCTGTGCGTCGTCGGCTGGTACGGAGTCTCCGGCGAGCGTTACGCCGAACGGCAGCTGCCCTACCTGGCCTCCTGCACGATCCCCGGCGGCGCGCTGATCATCGCCGGGGCGGTGCTGCTGGCCCGCGGCCGGGAGTCGATCGCCGCCCGGCGCGTGGAGGAGCTGTACGGCCTGCTGGTGGAGGACGGGCCGGCCGGGCCGGAGGAGACCGGGCGGGCCGCGCTCGCGCCGCTCGCGGTCAGCGGCGACCTGCTGATGGTGCCGGGCGGCACCCTGTGGCACCGCGCGGACTGCCCGCTGGTCGCGGGCAAGGCGGAGGCGGTCCCGGTGGACTCCGAGCTGGTGGCCGGCGGCGAGCTGGATCCGTGCCCGATCTGCGAGCCGGCCGAAGAAGCCGACTGATGTCCTCGCTGACGTACGACCTCACGCTCGCCGGGCTCTCGGTCGGCAGTGCGGCGGCGCTGACCGGGATCGGCCTGATCGTGACGTACCGCGCGACGGGCGTGCTGAACTTCGCGCACGGCGCGATCGCGATGGTGTGCGCGTACGTGCTGCGGCAGTGCGTGGTCGAGTGGGGCTGGCCGCTGTGGCTCGGGGCGGCGGTGACGCTGCTGGTGCTGGCGCCGGGGCTGGGTGTGGTCCTGGAACGGTTCGTGTTCCGGCCCCTGGCGGTCCTGGGCGGTGATCCGGCGCAGACGCTGGTGGCGTCCATCGGGGTGTTCGTGCTGCTGGTGGGCGGGGCGGCGCTGCTGTGGGGGCAGGGGGCGCGGGACGACGCGCCGGTGCTGGTGCCGGACGAGCCGTGGGGGCAGCTGGCGGTGGTGCTGGTGTTGGCCGCCGGGGTCGCGGCGGTGGTCCACCGGACGCGGTTCGGGCGGGAGCTGCGAGCCGTGGTCGACGACCGGCGGCTCGCCGAGCTGGGCGGCATCGACGCGGACCGGGTCGCGGCCACGGGGTGGGCGTTCGGCTCGTTCACGGCCGGTCTGACGGGTGTGCTGCTGGCGCCGTACGTGCGGCTCGACCCGTACGGTCTTTCGCTGCTCGTGATGGAGGTCGTCGCGGTCGCGGTGGCCGCCCGGATGCGGAGTCTGACCCTCGCGGTGGTCGTCGCGCTGGGCATCGGGGTGGCGCAGAGCCAGCTGACCCGGCTGCACCCCTCGGGCTGGGCCGAGCCGCTGCTCCAGGCGGCCGGCACGAACCTGTTCGTCGTCGCGCTGCTGATCGCGGCCCTGGTCCTGCCGGGCGTCGGGGAGCGGGACGCGCTGCCCCGCACGGCCACGGCGTGTGTGCCGACCCCTCCGGGTGCCTGGATCGTGGTGCTCGTGCTGTTCCTGCTGCCGCTGGGGCTCGCCGGCCGGGACCTGCACACCTCGGTCCAGGTCCCGGCGCTGGCCGTGATCCTGCTGTCCCTGGTGGTGGTCACCGGCCGCGGCGGGCAGATCTCGCTGGGGCAGGCGGCGTACGCGGGCCTGGGCGCCCTGTTCACGGCCCTGCTGGCGGCGGGCCGTTTCCCGGGGCTGCCCGCGCTGCCGGAACTGGCCGCTCTCGCGGTGGCGGTGGTCCTGGTGGCGCCGCTCGGTCTGCTGACGGGCTGGCCGGCGATCGGCCGCCGGGGCCTGGCGCTGGCACTGGCGACGTTCGCGGTCGGGGTGGGGGTGAGCCGCTTCGTCTTCGCCCAGCCGTACGCCACCGCGGGCCTGTCGCTGGGCCGCCCCGCGGGCTTCGAGGGGGACCGGGCCTACTACGTCCTGGAGCTGCTGCTGCTCGCGGTCGCACTGCTGGCGGCGCACACGCTGCGCCGGGGGCGGACGGGCCGGGCCCTGGCCGCCATGCGGGATCACGAGCGGGGCGCGCAGGCGGCGGGCGTCGGCGTGCCCTCCCTGAAGCTGCTGGCCTTCGTCGCGGGCGCCGCGCTGGCCGCGCTGGGCGGCGGCATGCTCGGCATGGGCCTGCGTGCGTTCGACGCCGCCGCCTACGACCCCGTGCGGGGCCTGCTGTGGTTCGCGGCGGTGGTGGTGCTGGGCGCCGACAGCACGCTCGGCGCCCTCGCCGCGGCGGCTCTCCTGGTCGGGCTGGACGCGGGCACCCGCGGCGGGTTCGCGGCGGCCCTCATCGGCATCCTGGCGATCCTGGTGGGCCGTTTCCCCGGCGGCCCGTACGAGGCCCTGCGCACCGCGGCGGAACGCCTGCGGCCGCGCCGCGTCCCGGCCCTGACGGCGGTGGGGGCCCGAGCCCGCGGAAGGCTGCGCCCGGCGGCGCCGGAGACGGTCCGCAGGGCACCGGTGCCGCGCGGCGCGACGGGCGTGACACGCGGGGCGCAGGGCGCGGGAGCGGGGGGCCGACGCGGACTCCGGGGCGACGTGAGCGGATCGGTCCCGCGGGGCGACGCGGGCCGTTCGGGACGCGGCCCGTCGGGCCGTGCCGCCACCCACCTGCCGAGCAACGACGGCCACCCGTCGGCCGGAGGGCCCGAGAGGGGCCCCGAGCCACCCGGCTCCTCCGCAGCCGCCAGGGCGGAGGCGACGCCAGAGACGTCCGGGCCCTCCTCCGCCACCCGGGCCGGCACGACCCTCGGCCCCTCTTCCGGCCCTCGGCCGCGCCCGGCGGCGCCCGGCGGCGGCGCGCCCTCGTCCACGGGACCGACCACCGCCACCGCGCCCGCCGGTCTCCTTCTCACCGCCCGCCACCTCCACGCGCACTACGGCCGCTTCACCGCCCTCGACGGGGTGGATCTGGACCTCTCCCCCGGCCGGGTCACGGCGGTCGTGGGGCCCAACGGGGCCGGGAAGAGCACCCTGTTCCACTGTCTGGCAGGGACGCTGCAGCCCGCGCGCGGGACGGTGCGGCTCGGCGGGCGGGACATCACCGCGCTGCCCGCCCACGCCCGCACCCGGCTCGGTGTCGCACGCACCTTCCAGCAACTGGCCGTCTTCCCCACGCTGACCGTGGCCGAGAACGTGCGGGTGGGTGCCGAGCAGGGGCGGGTGACCGACCCGGGCGCCGTGGAGCGCACCCTCAGGCTGCTCGGCCTCGACGGCCCCGTGCGCGCGCTGCCCGCCGCCGGGCTGCCCACCGGGACGCTGCGCCGCGTCGAACTGGCCCGGGTCCTCGCGGGCAGCCCCCGCGTCCTCCTCCTCGACGAACCCGCCGCGGGTCTGGACACCGCCGAGGTGTCCGCCCTGGCCCGGGTCCTGAAGGCGCTGGCCGCCGAGGGCACGGCTCTCCTCGTCGTGGAGCACGACCTGGATCTGGTGGCCGGTCTCGCCGACGTCGTGCACGTGATGGCCGCGGGCCGGATCGTCGCCTCCGGCCCGCCCGCACGGGTCCTGGACGCCCTGGAGCCGGAGGCCGGCCGATGACGACCGTCGCCCTGCGCCACGCGCGCGTGCGCTACGGCCCCCTGGAGGCCCTGCACGGCGTCGGCCTCACCGCCCCCGGCCCGGGCCTCACCGTGCTGCTGGGCCGCAACGGCTCCGGCCGCACCACCGCCCTGCGCGCCCTGGCGGGCACGGTGCCCCTGTCGGGCGGCGCGGTGCTGTGGGACGGCGCCGACGTGACCCGCGTACCCGCCTACGAACGCGCCCGGCGCGGCATGTGCCTGGTGCCGGAGCGGCGGGCCGTGTTCGGCTCGCTCACCGTGCGCGAGAACCTCGAACTCGCCGCGCGCGACCCCGCCGTGGCCCTCGACGCCTACCCGCAGCTGCGGCCCCTGCTGCAGCGGCGCGCCGGCACTCTCTCCGGCGGGGAGCAGCGGATGCTCGCCCTCTCCCGGGCGCTGCTCGCCCGGGCGCGCGTGGTGCTCGTCGACGAGCCCGCCCAGGGCATGTCGCCCGCGGTCGCGGCCCGGACGTACGCGCTGCTGGGCGCGCTCGACGCGTGCGTGGTGGTCGCCGAGCAGCGGCTGCCGCCCGCCCTGCGGGGAAGGCCCGCGATCGTCTACGAACTGCGCCGCGGGGCCGTCGTGTTCGCCGGGGAGGCGGGTGAGCTCGAGGGGTGATCCGGGACGCCGAGACCCCGCCCGGTCGGTCGACCGGACGGGGCCCGTGTCCCGGCGAGGGGGAGCAGCGGCTCAGAACTCGAGGCGCAGGCCGGGCACGATCACGTCGGGATCTCCGCCGATGGCGGCCTTGTTGGCGGCATAGAGGCGCTGCCAGGTGGTCCCGTGCCGGGCGGCGACGCCGCTCAGCGTGTCGCCCCGGCGGACGGTGTAGTCACCGCGGGAGGAGCCGCGGTCCGCGTGTTCCGTGGAACGCGCCGGCGCCTTCGACGGTTTCGCCGGGGCCTGTTGGGTGGAGGTGACCGGGTCGGCTGCGGGTGCGCCGCCGCTCGCCCCGGCGCGTGCCGAGCAGGTCGGCCAGGCGCCCCATCCCTGGGCGCGCTGGACCTTGGTGGCGACGGCTATCTGCTGGGACCTGCTCGCCCGGTCGGCGGTGGGCGCGTAGGCCGTGCCGCCGTAGGCGTTCCAGGTGGAGGGGGCGAACTGGAGTCCGCCGTAGTAGCCGTTGCCGGTGTTGATGTGCCAGTCGCCGCCGCTCTCGCACTGGGCGATGCGGTCCCACACTCCGCTGTCGGCCGCCGCGGCGTTTCCGGTCGCGGCCAGCAGTCCGAGGGGCGCGAGCAGTGCGGCCCCGGCGAGGACCGCCGTCGTTCGAACCTGGTTCTTCCGGGCGGTGGAGCGAGTGGTATCGGCACATTCGGACATGTAGGTCCCTCTCGGAACACCCGGGCTTCCCCCAAGGCGGAGCGCTGCTCCCGCGCCATGGGGCGCGGGGGTCGCGCTCGCCCCGTCCACCGGAGCGGTACTGCGCCCGGTTCCTGGGAACCCGGCGGCCGGTGGACGTACCCGAGCGGTGCTCGTTGCACACGGCGGAGGAATCTAAGGAGGCCGGCGGCTTCCATCAACCAGTCGCCCGTCCTGGCAGGCCAGTTCGGTAATACCTCGGGTAACGGCTATTTCCGGACACCCACTTCATTCGCGGATTTCCGGATTTGTCGGCCCACCCTCCCGACGATCTGTGACCCACTTCACCCTCTCAAGACCCTTGCCACAACGGCGAGTTGACGGTGAGTGCGGGATTCCGCTCCGAGCGTGACCCTGTGCGCTGGTTGGTTCGATTCCATTCGCCCTGGGGCGTGACTCCCGCCACAGATCGCCCGTTGTCTTCTTCATGAGCCGGGACCTACCCGGACCACGGGCCGGGAGCCACCCGGCTTTGCCACGCACCGCATCCCCGAGGGAGCCACCCGTGCCGCGCATGCTCGACGTCAGCGACGAGGTACGCGCCGAGATCGGCGACGAAGAAGCCGACCGCCTGCTCGCCGGAGAGACCGCTCCGGGCAGCTACGACTGCACGTCGTGCCGCACTCCGGGCGACTCGGAGCAGGAGCGCACCAGCACCGTCCTGTTCATCGGGGACGAGACCGCCGTCCTCGCCTTCGCCCACGCCGGCTGCCTGCCCTCGCAGGTCGTGCAGGTCACCGAGGAGCAGTTGCGGGGCGCCGTGAAGTCCATCACCGGCGACACCGTCGACCTGGAGCCCGACAAGATGGTGCCCGAGCAGGCGGTGCTCGGCGTGACCAGCGGGCTCGTCCTGATCGGCGGGGAGCTGCACCCGGCCCTGGTGGTGGAGCCGACGGGGCCCATCGCCCGGCCCGGCACGACCGGGGCCGGCGACGAATTCCTGCCGCTGCTCATCGAGCAGGGCTTCATGCCCCTGACCGACCTGTCCGCCGTACCGCCGGTGCTGCACGGCTGGTCGGTGCTGCTCGCCGTGGGCCAGCTGCACGCGGTGCTCCAGCCGGGCAGCAACGGCGGCCAGCCGGTGGCCTGGTGGCAGGCGCACCAGCCGCTCCAGGTGACCGACCCCTGGCGCGCGGCCGCCAACAAGCACCAGCAGGTGCTGATGTTCGCCGCGCCCGTCGGCTCGGTCGGCCGTCAGCCGCGCGAGGACCTGCTGCGGGACGCGCTGGACAAGGCGGCGGCCAACGGCAAGCTGGTCGCCTCGGCGCTGCCGCTGGCCGGCACCTGAGCCCCGCGTCACCCGCGCAGCCCCTACACCCGCGAAAGCCGTACCAGGGCCGCATCCCTTGACCCGCGGGGTCGTTTGGACATACGTGCACGAATACGACGTTCCCCGCCGCCACTCCTTCTCGCCGATCCCGTCCGCGCGATCGGCTCAGGACTCCCAGGGCGGCCCATCGGCCACGCCGATCTACGACGCGCTCTACACCGAGTACGTCAAGTCCTTCCGCGCACTGCCCGGCGATCGCAGCGGCGAGGAGAAGCTGGGCTTCACCGCCTTCGGGAACACCCCGCACGGTTCGGGCTCGTACGGGGGCGGGTCGTACGGCAGCTCGTACAGCGCCTACAGCGCGGGCGCCCAGAGCGCCCGTCATGCCGCCGGGCAGCAGCCGCAGTGGCAGCGCGTCGGCACCATCGGCTCGCACGGCACGGGGATGCACTACGTGCCCGCCGGGCTGCCGCCGGGGCGGCGCGGCGTCTGAGCGAGAAGCGGACACCGGAAAGGGCGGCCCCGTCGGGGCCGCCCTTTCCGGTGTTCTCGCGTTACTTCTTCTTGCCGCGCTTCTCGCGCACCCGCACGGAGATGTGGATCGGCGTCCCGTCGAAGCCGAACTCCTCGCGCAGGCGGCGCTCGATGAAGCGCCGGTAACCGGCCTCGATGAAGCCGGAGGCGAACAGCACGAACCGCGGCGGCTTGGTGCCCGCCTGCGTGCCGAACAGGATGCGGGGCTGCTTGCCGCCCCGGACCGGGTGCGGGTGGGCGGCGACGAGCTCACCG
This sequence comes from Streptomyces massasporeus, assembly GCF_014648995.1. Lineage (GTDB taxonomy): Bacteria > Actinomycetota > Actinomycetes > Streptomycetales > Streptomycetaceae > Streptomyces > Streptomyces massasporeus. The sequence goes on from NZ_BMSE01000003.1 coordinate 463,014, forward strand.
AGGAAGGCGTTCAGCCGGCCCGTCGGGACCCGGGTCTCCCAGCCCGCCAGGGCCGTCTCGATCGCCGGGACCAGCTTCTCCATGTGCCGCCCGGTGCGCGCCGAGACGTTGACCCGCGGCGCCCACGTGACCTGGCCGAGCTCGGTCTCGATCTCCCGCTCCAGGTAGTAGCGGCGCTCCTCGTCGAGGGTGTCCCACTTGTTGTAGGCGAGGACGATCGCGCGGCCCGCCTCGACGGCCATGGTGACGATCCGCTGGTCCTGCACCGAGATGGACTCGGAGCCGTCGATCAGGATGACCGCGACCTCCGCCTTCTCGACGGCGGCCGCCGTGCGCAGCGAGGCGTAGTAGTCAGCGCCCTGCTGGAGGTGGACGCGCTTGCGGATGCCCGCCGTGTCGACGAACTTCCAGGTGACGCCGCCGAGTTCGATCAGCTCGTCGACCGGGTCACGGGTGGTGCCCGCCAGCTCGTTGACGACGACGCGCTCCTCGCCCGCCACCTTGTTCAGCAGCGAGGACTTGCCGACGTTCGGGCGTCCGATCAGGGCGATGCGGCGCGGGCCGCCGATGCCGCCCCCGCCGAACGTCTCGCGCGGCGCCTCGGGGAGCACTTCGAGGACCTGGTCGAGCATGTCGCCGGTGCCTCGGCCGTGCAGTGCGGAGACCGGGTGCGGCTCCCCCAGGCCCAGCGACCACAGGTAGGAGGCGTCGGCCTCGCCGCTCGGGCCGTCCACCTTGTTGGCGCACAGCACGACCGGCTTGCCGGCCTTGCGCAGCAGCCGGACGACGGCCTCGTCGGTGTCGGTGGCGCCGACCTTGGCGTCGACGACGAAGACGACCGCGTCGGCGGCCTCGATGGCGTACTCGGCCTGGGCGGCGACGGAGGCGTCGATGCCGAGGACGTCCTGCTCCCAGCCTCCGGTGTCGACGACCTTGAAGCGGCGGCCGGCCCACTCGGCCTCGTAGGTGACGCGGTCGCGGGTGACGCCGGGCTTGTCCTCGACGACGGCTTCGCGGCGTCCGATGATCCGGTTCACCAGAGTCGACTTGCCGACATTGGGGCGGCCGACGACGGCGAGCACGGGCAGCGGGCCGTGGCCCGCCGCCTCGATGGCGCCCTCGACGTCCTCGGGGTCGAAGCCCTCCTCCGCGGCGAGCTCCATGAACTCCGCGAACTCGGCGTCGCCGAGCGCCCCGTGGTCATGCTCGAGCGCGCCCTCGGACGCGTCCGAGCCGTCGGGCTGGATGTGGTCGTTCATGAAGTCCGTACCTCGTCGTTCATCGTGGTGGTCGGTGGAGTACCCGCTGTTCCGGGCTGATCCACTACTCAGTGTCGTCTAGCGCCCGGTGAGGCGCCTGGCGTTTTCCAGGTGGGCCGCGAGCTGCTTCTGGATGCGCCCGGTCGCCTCGTCCAGCGCCTTGCGCGTCCGGCGGCCGCTGCCGTCGCCCGCCTCGAAGGGCTCTCCGAAGACGACGTCGACGCGGGAGCGCAGCGGAGGCAGCCCCTTTATCAACCGTCCGGGCTTGTCGGAACTTCCCAGCACGGCCACCGGGACGATCGGAGCGTCGCTGCGCACCGCGAAGTACGCGAGGCCGGCGCGCAGCGACGCGAAGTCGCCCTCGCCCCGGGTGCCCTCCGGGAAGATGCCGAGCACGCCGCCTTCGGCCAGGACGCCGAGCGCCTGGGTGATCGCCGTGCGGTCGGTGGTGTCGCGGTCGACCTTCACCTGCCCGATGCCGAGCAGGAAGGGGTCCAGCGGTCCGATGAACGCTTCCTTCTTGATCAGGAAGTGGGTCGGCCGGGGCGCCACACCCATGACCATCGGACCGTCGATGTTGTGGGAGTGGTTGACCGCGAAGATCACCGGGCCGCTCGCGGGCACCCGCCAGGCGCCGAGCACACGCGGCTTCCACAGCCCGTACATCAGGCCGACGCCGATGCGCCGCCCGACCTCGGCACCCCGCGCCGAAGGCAGCTCGGTCACTTTCCGGCCCGCTTCTCCTCGACGAGGGTGACGACGCACTCGATGACCTGGGCCAGCGTGAGCTCGGTGGTGTCCACCTCGACGGCGTCGTCCGCCTTGGCGAGCGGGGAGGCCTTGCGGCTGGAGTCGGCGGCGTCCCGCTTGATCAGGGCCTCGCGGGTGGAGTGGACGTCGGAGCCCTTCAGCTCGCCACTGCGGCGGGCGGCACGCGCCTCCGGGGAGGCGGTGAGGAAGATCTTGAGGTCGGCGTCCGGCAGCACGGTCGTGCCGATGTCCCGGCCCTCGACGACGATGCCCTGCTCGGCGGAGGCGGCGATCGAGCGCTGCAGCTCGGTGATCCGGGTGCGCACCTCGGGCACCGCGCTGACCGCGCTGACCTTGGAGGAGACCTCCTGGGTGCGGATCGGACCGGCCACGTCCACGCCGTCGACCGTGATGGTCGGGCCCTCCGGGTCGGTGCCGGAGACGATCTCGGGCTTGCCCGCGGCGGCGGCGATGGCGGACGGGTCGTCTATGTCGATGCCGTTGCTCACCATCCACCAGGTGATCGCCCGGTACTGGGCGCCGGTGTCCAGATAGCTCAGCCCGAGCTGGGCCGCCACGGCCTTCGAGGTGCTCGACTTGCCGGTGCCGGCGGGGCCGTCGATGGCGACAATCACTGGCGTGGCGCTTTCCACAGTGGGGACCTTCCTGGACCGGGCTCGGCGGGGGTGAGGGCGAGAGTGCCCCGCACAAGGTTACTGGGTTCGCGTCACTCGTCCGGCCGCGCGTCGGCCGGCCCCCTGCGTCCCGCCTACTGCCGGAGCGCCCAGCCCCTCTCCCGCAGCGCGGCGCTCAGGACCGGGGCCGCCTTCGGCTCCACCATCAGCTGCACCAGACCGGCCTGCTGCCCCGTGGCGTGCTCGATCCGTACGTCCTCGATGTTGACGCCGGCCAGGCCCGCGTCGGCGAAGATCCGGGCCAGCTGTCCCGGCTGGTCGTCGATGAGCACGGCCACGACCTCGTAGGCCCGGGGCGCGGAGCCGTGCTTGCCGGGGACGCGGACCTGCCCGGCGTTGCCGCGCCGCAGCACGTCCTCGATACCGCCGGCGCCCTCGCGGCGCTTGTGGTCGTCGGAGGACTGCAGGGCGCGCAGGGCCCGCACGGTCTCCTCCAGGTCGGCGGCGACGTCCGTGAGCAGGTCGGCGACCGGCGCGGGGTTCGCGGAGAGGATGTCGATCCACATCCGGGGGTCGGAGGCGGCGATCCGCGTCACGTCCCGGATGCCCTGCCCGCACAGCCGTACGGCGGACTCCTCGGCGTGCTCCAGCCGCGCGGCGACCAGGCTGGAGACCAGGTGGGGCATGTGGGAGACGAGGGCGACGGCACGGTCGTGGGCGTCGGCGTCCATGACGACCGGCACGGCCCGGCAGTGCGAGACCAGCTCGAGGGCGAGGTTCAGCACCTCGGTGTCGGTGTCCCGGGTCGGGGTCAGCACCCAGGGGCGGCCCTCGAAGAGATCGCCGGTCGCGGCCAGCGGTCCGGACTTCTCACGGCCCGACATGGGGTGCGAGCCGATGTACGCGGACAGGTCGAGGCCGCGTGCCTCCAGCTCGCGGCGCGGCCCTCCCTTCACGCTGGCGACGTCGAGGTAGCCGCGTCCGGCACCGCGGCTGATGGCGTCGGTGAGCACGTCCGCCACGTGCGCGGGCGGGGCGGCGACGATCACGAGGTCGACGGGCCCGTCCGGCACCTCGTCCGTGCCGGCGCCGAGGGCGGCCGCCGTACGAGCCTGCTCCGGGTCCGGATCGGCGAGGTGCACGGTGACGCCCCGCTGGGACAGGGCCAGGGCGGCGGACGTCCCGATCAGGCCGGTGCCGATGACGAGTGCGGTCCTCACTGGGCGATGTCCTTGCGCAGGGCGGCGGCGGCACCGAGGTAGACGTGGGCGATGTCGGCGCGGGGCCGGTCGGACTCGATGTGCGCGAGGACCCGGACGACGCGCGGCATGGCGCCTTCGATGTCCAGCTCCTGGGCGCAGATGAGGGGCACGTCGACGATGCCCAGCTTGCGGGCGGCGGCGGCCGGGAAGTCGCTGTGCAGGTCGGGCGTGGCCGTGAACCAGATGCTGATCAGGTCGTCGGCGGCGAGATCGTTGCGCTCCAGGATCTCCGTGAGCAGGGCTCCGACCTGCTCGTCCATGTGCCCGGCCTCGTCCCGTTCGAGTTGGACGGCGCCCCGGACCGCTCGTACCGCCACGGCGATGCTCCTTGCTGACGTGCGTGTCGCTCTACGTCCGACCAGCCTAGTCAGCCCGGGCGGCCCGGGTGCGCGGCGCCCGCCCGGTGAGACGCCAGGATCGGCCTCTTTGGGTAGGTTCAGTGCCAAGATGATGGAAATTTCCGATTCACCCCTCTTTGGCACTTTCGGAGTGACGACATGACCTACGAGACCACGCGCCGCACGGTTCTCCTCGCGACGGGCGCGACCGGCGCGGCGGCGCTCGTCACGGCCTGCGGCGGAGGAGGAGACGACAGCGGCTCCACGTCGACACAGTCCCCCACCGGCGGGGACGCGACGAGCGGGCCCGCCGGCCAGGTCCTGGCGAACATCGACGAGATCCCGGTCGGCGGCGGCAAGATCTTCAAGGACGAAGAAGTCGTGGTGACCCAGCCGGAGCAGGGGCAGTTCAAGGCCTTCTCGGCGATCTGCACCCACCAGCGCTGCCTGGTGTCCACCGTCTCCGACGGCACCATCAACTGCCCCTGCCACGGCAGCAAGTTCCGCGTCGCCGACGGCGCGGTGGCGCACGGCCCGGCGACCCGGCCGTTGCCCGCCGAGAAGATCACGGTGGAGGGGAACTCGGTTCGCCTGACGTGAGGGTCCGCGACCGGGGCCGCGGCGTCACGCGTCCCACAGCGCCCCGAGAGTGAGCAGGTCGGTCCGGTACTCGATGCGGTCGGCCCATTCGGTGGGCCAGGCCTCCGCGCCCAGGTAGGCGCCCGCGAAGGCGCCCGTCAGGCAGGCGATCGAGTCCGAGTCGCCGGCGGTGCAGGCGGCGCGACGCAGGGCGGTCACCGGTTCGTCGACGAAGAGCAGGAAGCACAGCAGCCCGGTCGCCAGGGCCTCCTCGGCGATCCAGCCCTCGCCGGTGGCCAGACAGGGGTCGGTCTCCGGCGAGACGGTGCGCACGGCGTGCTGGAGCCGTTCGAGGACCTCCAGGCACTCGTCCCAGCCGCGCGCGATGAACTGCCCGGGGCCGGGGTCCCCGGCCCGCCGCCACAGGTCGCCGAGCCAGCGCTCGTGGTAGTGGCCGCGGTTCTCCAGGGCGTACGAGCGGAGCAGGCCGATCAGCCCGGTCGGCTCCGCACCCTGCGCGAGCAGGCGTACGGCGTGCGCGGTGAGGTCGGACGCGGCGAGCGCGGTGGGGTGCCCGTGGGTGAGGGCGGACTGCAACTGGGCGGCACCCGCGCGCTGTTCGTCGCTCAGGCCGGACACCAGGCCCAGCGGCGCGACGCGCATGTTGGCACCGCAGCCCTTGGATTCGGTCTGGCTGGCGTCCTGCCAGGGGCGGGATTCGTCCTTCAGCAGGTAGCAGGCCTTCATGCAGGTGCGGCCCGGAGCCCGGTTGTTCTCCGGGGACTGGTACCAGTTCACGAACTCCTCGCGCAGGGGCCGCACCAGTCGCAGCGGGGCAAGCACCCCGCGGTCCATCGCGGTCCGCACCGCGTGACCCAGCGCCAGTGTCATCTGGGTGTCGTCCGAGACCATGGCGCGCTTCGGCAGCTCCATCTCCCGCCATGGCCCGCACTTGGCGAGGATCGCGGGGACGTCGTCGAACTCGGTGGGATAGCCCAGCGCGTCGCCGAGGGCCAGGCCCGTCAGCGCTCCGGTGGCGGCTTGCTTGTGGACGAGCGTGGTCATGCGGGGCGTCCTTCCCGGGCGGGCCGGAGGAGAGGCGGGTGGAGGGCGGTGGCGGTGCCGGCGCGGTACAGCGCGGCGGGTTTGCCGCGGCCGCCGGTCAGTCGCGCGGCGCCGGGAACGGGTGCGACGAAGCCCGGCGTGGCGAGCACCTTGCGCCGGAAGTTGGGCCGGTCGAGCTCGGTGCCCCACACGGTCTCGTAGACCTGCTGGAGCTCGCCGAGGGTGAACTCGGGCGCGCAGAAGGCGGTGGCGAGGCAGGTGTACTCGAGCTTGGCTCCGACGCGGTCGTGGGCGTCGGCCAGGATGCGGTCGTGGTCGAAGGCGAGCGGCCCCGCCGTGGCGTACGGCACCCAGCGGGCCTGCGCCGCGTCGCTGCCGCCGTGCGCCTCGGGGGCGTCGGGCAGCAGCGCCGCGAAGGCGACCGAGACGACCCGCATCCGGGGGTCTCGGCCGGGCTCGCTGTAGGTCCGCAGCTGCTCCAGATGCAGCCCCGAGACGTCGGACAGGCCTGTTTCCTCGGCGAGTTCACGCCGGGCGGCCGTCTCCGCCGACTCGTCCGGCTGCAGGAATCCGCCGGGCAGCGCCCAGTGCCCGGCGTACGGCTCCTGCCCGCGCTCGACGAGCAGCACGTGCAGCGCGCCCTCCCGGAGGGTGAACACGGCGAGGTCGACGGTGACGGCGAAGGGCTCGTGGGCGTACTTGTCGTAGCCGTTCATGGCGAACACCGAACACCCCCTTTAATAGTCAGTGCGACTATAAAGGGGGTGCGGGTCGCTCACAAGCCCTCGGAGAGGTCCGGCCTCTAGAGGTCGACCTCCTGCATCAGCATGCCGACCTCCGTGTTGGACAGCCGCCGCAGCCAGCCCGACTTCTGGTCGCCCAGGGTGATCGGCCCGAAGGAGACCCGGACCAGCTTGTCGACCGGGAAACCGGCCTCCGCGAGCATCCGGCGCACGATGTGCTTGCGGCCCTCGTGGAGGGTGACCTCGACGAGGTAGTTCTTGCCGGTCTGCTGGACGACCCGGAAGTGGTCCGCGCGGGCGTAGCCGTCCTCCAGCTGGATGCCGTCCTTGAGCTGCTTGCCCAGGTCACGCGGGATGGGCCCGACGATGTGCGCGAGGTAGGTCTTCTTCACGCCGTACTTCGGGTGGGTCAGCCGGTGGGCCAGCTCGCCGTGGTTGGTGAGCAGGATGACGCCCTCGGTCTCGGTGTCGAGCCGGCCGACGTGGAAGAGCCGCGTCTCACGGTTGGTGACGTAGTCACCGAGGCACTGCCGGCCCTCCGGGTCCTCCATGGTGGACACGACACCGGCGGGCTTGTTGAGCGAGAAGAACTGGTAGCTCTGTGTGGCGACGGTCAGGCCGTCGACCTTGATCTCGTCCTTCTCCGGGTCGACACGCCGCCCCTGCTCCAGGACGATCTCGCCGTTGATCTCGACGCGGGCCTGCTCGATCAGCTCCTCACAGGAGCGCCGGGAGCCGAAGCCCGCGCGGGCGAGGACCTTCTGCAGCCGCTCGCCCTCCTGCTCGGCGCCGGGGAAGGTCTTCGGGAGCTTGACCTCCTTCTTCCCGGCGTACCGGTCGCGGTTGCGCTCCTCGATCTGCGCCTCGTACTCACGGGGGCGCGCCGGGGCCGTGCGCCCCGGCTTCTGGGGCTGCTTGGGGCCGCCCTTGGCGCCACCGCGGGCCGCGCCGCCACGCCCGGCCTTGGGGCCGTCCTTGGTCGCCCCGGGGCCCACGTCGTAGCGGCGCTCCTCCGGGCGCGGCTTCTTCGGACGGCCACTGCCCTGCTTGTCGTCGCGGTTGTTGCCGGCGCCGCGGAAGTTGCCGCGACCACCACCACTCCCGCCGCGGCCGCCGCTGTTGCCACCACGGCTCCCGCCGTTGTTTCCGCTGCTGTTCCTGCCGCTGCTGCTTCGCATCAAAGTTCCGTCTGGTCGTCTTCGTCGTGGGTCCCCGGGCTCACCGGGCTGCCCGGCACGTCGTCGTCAGGCGCGTCCGGGTCGAACGACGGTACGCCTTCCTGGGTCTCGGCCTCGATCGCCTCCGCCTCCGGGAGGAAGGGCGCGAGCTCCGGGAGCTCGTCCAGACCGCGCAGGCCCATCCGCTCCAGGAAGTAGTTCGTCGTCCTGTACAGGATCGCACCTGTTTCGGGTTCCGTGCCCGCCTCCTCTATCAGACCGCGCTGGAGGAGGGTGCGCATGACACCGTCGCAGTTGACTCCGCGGACGGCCGAGACCCGGCTGCGGCTGACCGGCTGCCGGTAGGCGACGACCGCCAGGGTCTCCAGGGCGGCCTGGGTGAGGCGGGCCTGCTGGCCGTCCAGGACGAAGCGCTCGACGGCCGGGGCGTAGGCGGCCCGCGTGTAGAAGCGCCAGCCGTTCGCGACGTACCGCAGCTCGAAACCGCGGCCCTGGACGGTGTACTCGTCGGCCAGCTCGCGCAGGGCGTCGGCGATCTGCCGCTTCGGCCGCTCCAGTATCTTCGCGAGGTGCTCCTCGGTCGCGGGCTCGTCCACGACCATGAGGACGGCCTCCAGGGCCGGTTTCAGATCGAGGTCGGCGACGGTACGCGGACCGGCCGGCAGGTCGGTCGTCAGCTCGCTCACGCCTTCTTCTCCTCCTTCGGCGGCTCGGGCGGCCGGTCGAACTCGTCGGTCACGGTCGGGGTCTCGTCCCCGTCCCCGCCGGTCCACCGCACGAGCAGGTCCCCGAGCGGGGTCTCCTGCTCCAGCGCGACGGCCTTCTCGCGGTACAGCTCCAGCAGGGCGAGGAACCTCGCCACGACGGTCAGGGTGTCGTCGGTGTCCGCCACGAGGTCCCGGAAGCCGGCCTCGCCGAGCTCCCTGAGCCGGGCCACGACGATCTGCGCCTGCTCCTGCACGCTGACCAGCGGGGCGTGGATGTGGTCCACGTAGACCTGCGGCTTGGGCCGCGGCTGCATCGCCTTCACGGCGAGCTTGGCGAATCCTTCCGCCCCGATGCTGATGACGACGTCGGGCAGCAGCTCGGCGTGGTGCGCTTCGAGGCCGACGGTACGGGGGTAGCGCCGGGCCTCGTCGTCGAGCCGCCCGCTGAAGATGTCGGCGATCTGCTTGTAGGCGCGGTACTGCAGCAGCCGGGCGAACAACAGGTCCCGTGCTTCGAGCAGCGCGAGATCGCCCTCGTCCTCGACCTCGGCGGCGGGCAGCAGCCGCGCGGCCTTCAGATCGAGCAGGGTGGCGGCGACGACCAGGAACTCGGTCGTCTCGTCCAGGTCCCAGTCCGGCCCCATCGCCCGGATGTGGGCCATGAACTCGTCGGTCACCTTCGACAGCGCGACCTCGGTGACGTCCATCTTGTGCCGCGAGATCAACTGCAACAGCAGATCGAAGGGCCCCTCGAAGTTCGCGAGCCGAACCTTGAAGACCCCGTCGTCAACCGACGCGTCGGTGTTACCGGCAGGGGGCATGGGGCTCGGGGCGGATGCGGAAGACCCCTCGGACACGGTCACCACATCGGCGGCCCGCGCCTCGGCACCACTCCCGCTCGCCTCCCCCACGACCACAGTCCCGGCCGCGTCCGCAGGCGGCGCGACGGGCCCGGCCGGGTCCGCAGGCGGCGCCACCGGCCCGGCCGCGTCCGCGGTCGGCTCGATGGGTTCGACCACGTCCGCAGGCAGCGCCATGGGCCCGGCGGCCTCCGCAGGCAGTGCCATGGGCCCGGCCGTGTCCACCGGCCCGGGGGCCGTGGCCTTCAGGGATCCGGCCCGCTCGGTCACGGGCCCGGAGCTGTGGGGCGAGGAACCCGGCTCGGCCACCGGAGCAGCGAGCCCCGCGGGCGCGACGCTCTCACCCGCGGGCGACGCCCCGTACGGGACCGTCTCCGCCCGCGGCTCGACCGGCGAAGCCGTCCCGTCACCATCCACGGAGGGCCCGGGCGACTCGGCCGCCTCGGTCCCGGTCCGCTCGACCGGCAGAGCAGCGGGGCCGGCTTCCTCCGGTGAGGTGGGCGGCTCGGCCTCGCTCGGCTCAGCCGACGGAGCCTCCGGCCCCCTCCCCAGCGCACGCCGGCGGCCGGCCGGGCCGCCGGGGGGAGGTGGGGAAGCGTTCGAGGTCATGGCCCCCGCAGGCTACCGCTACCGCCCGCGCAGTCGTCGTACCAGGATGCTGGCGTCTCCGCGCGACTCCAGGTCGGCGAGGACCACCGCGACCGCCTCGCGGACGATGCGTCCGCGGTCCACGGCCAGGCCGTGCTCGCCGCGGAGCACCAGACGGGCGTGCTCGAGGTCCATGAGTTCCTCGGCCGACACGTACACCGTGATCTTCTCGTCGTGCCGCTCACGGCCGCTCGGGCGGCGCGAGGGACTCCGACCGCGCTTGCGGGGCCCGGCCCCTGCGGCAGAACCTTCCTGCGCCGTCTGCTGACGGGCGGAGCCGGAGCGCTCGGCGGCCGCGGAACGGCTGTGGGCCTCCCCGGCCTCGGCCGGCTCCGCGTCCGCCGCGACGTGCTCCGGACCCTCACCGTCACCGCCCTGCGCGGGCACCGACTGCGGCGCGTCCTCCGCGGCCGCGGCCGCCGCGTCGCCCTCCCCCGCCGGAGCGGGCACCCGGGCGTCGCCGTTGGCCTGACGCCTGGGCTGGGACGACTGAAGCGCCATCCCCCCTGTCGTACGGAAGAGTTCGTCGGCCCCCGGCAGACTCACTCGGCGTGACACCGGGCGAGCACCTCCCTGGCGAGCTGGCGATAGGCGGCGGCACCGACGGAGTTGGAGGCGTACGTGGTGATCGGCTCACCGGCGACCGTGGTCTCCGGGAAGCGGACCGTGCGCCCGATGACCGTGTGGTAGACGTGGTCGTCGAACGCCTCGACCACACGCGCGAGCACCTCACGGCTGTGCACCGTGCGCGAGTCGTACATCGTGGCGAGGATGCCGTCGAGCTCCAGCTCCGGGTTGAGCCGTTCCTGGACCTTCTCGATGGTCTCCGTCAGCAGGGCCACACCACGCAGCGCGAAGAACTCGCACTCCAGAGGCACTATCACCTTGTGCGCGGCCGTCAGGGCGTTCACCGTGAGCAGGCCGAGCGAGGGTTGGCAGTCGATGACGATGAAGTCGTAGTCGGGCAGCAGCGGCTTCAGGGCGCGCTGCAGCGTCGACTCACGGGCGACCTCGGAGACGAGCTGGACCTCGGCCGCCGACAGGTCGATGTTGCTGGGCAGCAGGTCCATGTTGGGGACCGCCGTCTTCAACAGCACCTCGTCGGCCGCCATCCCCCGCTCCATGAGCAGGTTGTAGACGGTGAGGTCGAGCTCCATCGGGTTGACACCGAGTCCGACCGACAGCGCGCCCTGCGGGTCGAAGTCCACGAGCAGGACCCGGCGTCCGTACTCCGCGAGCGCGGCACCCAGGTTGATGGTCGACGTGGTCTTGCCGACGCCGCCCTTCTGGTTGCACATCGCGATGATCTTCGCGGGTCCGTGCTCGGGCAGCGGGCCCGGGATCGGGAAGTACGGCAGCGGACGCCCGGTCGGGCCGACGCGCTCGCGGCGCTGTCTGGCCGCGTCGGGCGCGAGAGTGGCCGCGTACTCGGGATCGGGCTCGTACTCCGCGTCGGGGTCGTAGAAGTGCCCCTCGGGCAGTTCGTCGTAGTCGGCGAAGTGGTTGTGGGGCGCGCCACTTCCGTCGCCGGCCATGGCGTTCACGTGATGGCCATCCATCTTCTGGTGTGCTGTGTGAGTCGCCTGCTGACTCTGGTGGGCTGCGAAGGTGCGCACAGCGACGGAGCCGACAGCCGCGAATCCCGCGGGCTCCTGGTCCCGTGCAGGCATTCCTGGTTGGCCACCCCCGGGAGTAAATGTCGACTCATTCACAAGTCGTCTTACCTCCTTGGTGACCAGGAAACTTCTAGACAGGTCAGCGTGGCACCATGCCGACAGCTGGCGACTCTATGGCGTGTCGGGCGTCCGCAGCAACACAATCCGCCGGACCCGGCCCGATGTGTCGGCAATGAAACATCCCGCTGTCAAGGGCGTACGGCCGTCGCACGGCAGGTTTCACCGGTGTGCGAATCGGTTGAAGGGTTACGTTCGAGGCGAGTTGCGCGAGAATCGCGAAGTGACCATACACACATCCGGCCGGACCTTGTCGGCAAGGTCCGGCCGGGTGCGCGGCGTTGACGACCGGGGTTGACGTATCGCCTTTGCCGGTTGGTCACTTAGCCGACTTTGCGGCTGTGGGGGCTCAGCCGAGCAGCGAGGTCAGCTCCACGTGCTCCACGCCGTGCGCCTCGGCGACCTCGCGGTAAACGACCTTGCCGTCATGCGTGTTGAGGCCCTTGGCCAGCGCCGGGTCGCGGCGCAGCGCGTCCGCCCAGCCGTGGTTGGCCAGCTCGACGATGTACGGCAGCGTCGCGTTGGTCAGCGCGTAGGTGGAGGTGTTCGGCACCGCGCCGGGCATGTTGGCGACGCAGTAGAAGACCGAGTTGTGGACTCGGAAGGCCGGCTCGGCGTGGGTGGTCGGGCGGGAGTCCTCGAAGCAGCCGCCCTGGTCGATCGCGATGTCGACAAGGACACTTCCGGGCTTCATCCGCGAGACGAGCTCATTGGTGACCAGCTTCGGGGCCTTGGCGCCCGGGATCAGCACGGCGCCGATGACGAGGTCGGCCTCCAGGCAGGCCTTCTCCAGCTCGAAGGCGTTGGAGACGACGGTCTGGATCTTCGTGCCGAAGACCTTGTCCGCCTCGCGGAGCTTGTTGATGTCCTTGTCGAGCAGGGTCACGTGGAAGCCCATGCCGATGGCGATCTGCGCGGCGTTCCAGCCGGAGACACCGCCGCCGATCACGACGGCGCGGCCGGCCAGCACGCCGGGGACGCCGCCGGGCAGCACACCCCGGCCACCGTTGGCGCGCATCAGGTGGTAGGCGCCGACCTGCGGGGCCAGCCGGCCCGCGACCTCGGACATCGGGGCGAGCAGCGGCAGCGCGCGGCTGGGCAGCTCGACGGTCTCGTAGGCGATGGCGGTGGTGCCGGACTCCAGCAGGGCGTCCGTGCACTCCTTGGAGGCGGCCAGGTGCAGGTAGGTGAAGAGCGTCTGGTCCTTGCGGAGGCGGTGGTACTCCTCGGCGATGGGCTCCTTGACCTTCAGCAGCAGGTCGGCGGTGGCCCACACCTCGTCGGCGGTGTCCAGGATCCGCCCGCCGGCGGCGACGTACTCCTCGTTCGTGATCGAGGAGCCGACGCCGGCGTCGCGCTCGATGACGACCTGGTGGCCATGGCGCACCAGCTCGTGCACGCCGGCGGGGGTGATGGCCACCCGGAACTCGTTGTTCTTGACCTCGCGGGGGATGCCGACCTTCACGTCGATCACGGTCCTTGGCTCAGAGGGTATGGGGGTCTTACTAAGACATACCCGGGCACGCACGGGCACACCGGGAGAGACCGCAGGAGAACGTGCGGCAGAGCCAGTCTAATGAAGGTGTTCTCGCTGTCTAGCCTTTCATTGCATCAATCTTCGACTGATGCGGTACGGATTTCGCAGGCGTCAGGGTCATTTTGAAGGTTTGAGTCGCCGAGAATCCGCTCGGCGGCGCCCCGGTGCAGCGCTGCCGAGGCAGGGTCACCGAGGTGTTCGAGGGTGTCGGCGACCCGCAGGTGCAGGGCCGCCTGCAACCGCGGATCCTCCGCGCGCCGGGCCCACTCCACGGCCTCCCGGCAGGTGCGCAGCGACTCCTCCGGGCGGCCCGCGTACTCCTGGACCCGTGCCAGCTCGCTCAGGGCCCGCGCCTGGGCGGCCAGGTCGCCGTTCTTGCGGTGTCCGGCGATCGCCGCGCGCCAGTTCCGCATGGCTTCGCCGTAGCGGCCGGCGAAGGTGTGGGCGGCGGCGATCCGCCCGTAGAGCCGGGCGGCCTCCGCGCGCTCGTCCCGGGCGAGCCGCTCGACCAGGGCGCGCCCGAACCAGTCGGCGGCCCGGTCGAAGTCGCCGAGGTCCAGGTGCGCGCCGCCTACGGATTCCATCGCGCGGCCGGTCGCGTAGGGGTCGTTCACCTCGCGCCCGGCGTCCAGCGCGGCGCGGTAGCGCGTCAGCGCGTCGGCCGTTCGGCCGGTGCGGGCGTCGAGGTCGCCAAGGTTCAGCAGGGCGGCGGCGCGCTCGCGGGGCAGGTTCCGGCGCTCGGCGATGCCGAGGACCATACGGTGGATGTCATAGAGGTCGGGCGCGGCGGCCTGGGTGCCGATGTGCGCCGCCATCGCCCGGACCAGCTGGGACATGAGCCGTCGTGCCAGGGTGTCGAGCTCGCCGTCGGCGACCGCGAGCCGGGCCGAGGCCAGCAGGGCGGGCCGGGTCAGGCGCAGCCAGTCGGCGGCGGCCCGCGGGGTGGGGAAGCGCAGGGCGCGCGGCATGTCGAGGAGTTTCTGGCGGGCCTGGGGGCTGTCGGTCTCGGTGATGGCCCGGCAGGCCTGGAGCAGCCGCACGGTCCGCTCCAGCATGCGGGCGCGGGCCAGCTGGAGCTCGGCGGGGCGTTCGTGGTGCTCGGCGAGGATCCGCAGCTGCGGGTGCAGGCAGCCGGGCACCTCGTACTGCGGCAGCGGGGAGTCCACCGCGTGCAGGAAGCCCAGGGCGACGAAGTCGTCGAGGAGGGTGCGGGCGCTGCCGACCGAGGACCCGACGAGGGCGGAGGCCGTCTGCGGGTCGACCAGCCCGGCCGGGGCGAGGGCGAGCAGGCGCAGCATCCGGGCCGCGGTCGCGGGCAGGGCGGCGTGGGCGAGCCGGAAGACCCGGGTCAGGGCGGTGCCCTCGGTGTCCTCGGCGCGCAGCTGCTTGGCGAGGTCGGAGACGGCGGCCTTGGGGCGGGCCGCGAGCCAGCCACCCGCCAGCATCAGCGCGGCGGGCTGCCCCTGGCACTCCTCGGCGAGGCCCTCGGCGGCCCGGGGGTCGACGGTGATGCGGACCGAGCCGGTGTGACGGGTCAGCAGCTCCACCCCGGACTTGGCGTCCAGACCGCCCAGGGTGCAGGGGCGGACGTCGGAGATGCCGGTCAGCGGGCCTTCGGAGACCGCGACGACGAGGCAGTCCGGTGTGTCGGGCAGCAGGGCGTCGACCTGCTCGGCATCGGCCGCGTCGTCCAGCAGGAGCAGGACCCGGCGGTCGGCCAGGGAGGTGCGCAGGGCGTCGGTGAGGTCGTCCTCGCAGGCCCCGGCCGGTGCCTGCTCGTCCAGGACGGTGAGGAGGTCCCGGGCAGCGCGTCCGACGGGGACGGGGGTGCCGTCGGGTTCGGTGAGGCTTGCGCGCAGTACCCCGTCGGGGTAACGGTCCGCGACCTGCCGGACGAGTTCCTCGGCGAGTGCGGTGCGGCCCGAGCCGGGCCGGCCGGCGATGAGCAGCACGCGCGCGCGGGGGGCTTTGCGGCCGGCCAGGGTGTCCAGTCCGGCACGCTCGATGTCGGCGCGCAGTTCCTTCAACTCCCGTGTGCGGCCCAGGAACTCGATCTCCCCGGCAGTGCGCCCGGTCGGCCGCACGTCGCCTGTCTCCACGACCTGATCCGTCACGGGCCACACTCCCGTCCCACCGCACACGCGAGCCCGCCGGGACTCCGGTTCGGGCGTGCCACAGAGCCTAGTTCACGCTCTGCAACGTCCCGGGTGGAGCACGGCGGGCGGGACGACCAGTTCCCCCGATCGGATCAGCAGATCGTAGGACCGACAGCGGGAGGTCGCGCCCCGAAAGGGGCGCGGGGCTGTGCCTGATCTGCGGCTCCGCCGCGTGGGCGCGACCGGCCACGACGACGCCGCACACGACGGACGACCGTCGCGGCACCCACCCCTCGCACCGCCCCGAGCGGAGCGCCTACGCCTCGAACGGAGCGCCTACGCCTCGAACGGACGCGCCGGCCAGGGCGCCTGTGCCGGACGCAGGGCGTCCAGGCCGTCGCCATCGCGCGCGGCGACCAGGGACAGCACGCCCACGACGAGGCAGTTGTTGTGGAGCTCGCCGGCCAGGACACCCCGGACGAGGTCCGCCACCGGCGCCCGGTCGAGTTCCATGTCCGCCTCTTCCTCCTCGACCGCGAAGCGTTCGCCCTCGGCCTCGGACAGATCGCGCGCGAGGAAGATCCGGACGGCCTCGTCGCAGCCGCCGGGCGTGGTGTAGACGTCGGTCAGCACCCGCCAGTCCTCGGCCTTGACGTGCGCCTCCTCGTACAGCTCGCGCTGCGCGGCGTGCAGCGGGTTCTCGCCGGGGACGTCGAGCAGTCCGGCCGGGATCTCCCACAGCTTGTGGCGGACGGGGTGGCGGTACTGGCGCAGGACCAGCACACGGTCGGCCTCGTCGAGGGCGAGGACGGCCACGGAGCCGGGGTGGACCTGGTAGTCCCGGCCGACCACCGTGCCGTCGGGCATGACCACGTCGTCGGTGCGCACGGAGGTCTTGTTGCCCGTGAAGGGGGTCTCCGTCGCCCGGATCTCCCACTCCTCCGGGGTGTCCTTGATCGTCATGCCTGTCCTTCCACGTGCCGCGCGACCTGCCGAAACGAAACCGGGGTGCACACCCTTTGAAGGGATGCACCCCGGCCACCGTACAACTGGTGTGTTACTTCGAAGTCTTCCGCTCGACCGAGGCCTTGACGAGCCCGGCGAACAGCGGGTGCGGACGCGTCGGCCGGGAGCGCAGCTCCGGGTGGGCCTGCGTGGCGACCAGGTACGGGTGGACGTCGCGCGGATACTCGACGTACTCGACGAGCTTGCCGTCCGGGGAGGTGCCGGAGAACTGGATGCCCGCCGTCTTCTCCAGCTCGGCACGGTAGGCGTTGTTCACCTCGTAGCGGTGCCGGTGGCGCTCCTCGACGTACTCCTTGCCGTCGTACACCTCGCGCACGATCGAGCCCTCGGCCAGCTTCGCCGGATACATGCCGAGCCGCATGGTGCCGCCCATGTCACCCTCACCGGCGACGATGTCGAGCTGCTCCGCCATGGTGGAGATGACGGGGTGGCCGGTGGCCGGGTCGAACTCGGTGGAGTTGGCGTCGGTGATGTCGGCCAGGTTGCGCGCGGCCTCGATCACGATGCACTGCAGGCCGAGACAGAGGCCGAGCAGCGGGATCTTGTTCTCGCGGGCGTACTTGATCGCGCCGACCTTGCCGAGCACGCCGCGGTCGCCGAAGCCGCCGGGGATGCAGATGCCGTCGACGTCGCCGAGCTGCTGGGCCGCGCCCGCCGGGGTCTTGCAGTCGTCGGAGGTGACCCACTTGATCTTGACGCGGGCCTTGTTGGCGAAGCCGCCGGCGCGCAGCGCCTCGGTGACCGACAGGTAGGCGTCGGGCAGGTCGATGTACTTGCCGACCAGGGCGAGGGTGATCTCGTGGTCGGGGTTGTGGACGCGGTCGAGCAGGTCGTCCCAGGTCGTCCAGTCCACGTCGCGGAACGGCAGGTCCAGCTTGCGGACGACGTAGGCGTCCAGGCCCTCGCCGTGCACGGTCTTCGGGATGTCGTAGATCGAGCGGGCGTCGGGGCAGGCCACGACGGCGGCCTCGTCGACGTCGCACATCAGCGAGATCTTCCGCTTGATAGCGGTGGGCACCTCGCGGTCGCAGCGCAGCACGATCGCGTCCGGCTGGATACCGATGTTGCGCAGGGCCGCAACCGAGTGCTGGGTGGGCTTCGTCTTCAACTCACCCGAGGGGCCGATGTACGGCAGGAGCGAGATATGGACGACGAAGACGTTGTCACGGCCGACCTCGTGACGGACCTGCCGGACGGTCTCCAGGAACGGCAGCGACTCGATGTCGCCGACCGTGCCGCCGACCTCGGTGATCACGACGTCGACCTCGTCCGTCGCCATGCGGCGGATGCGGTGCTTGATCTCGTTGGTGATGTGCGGGATGACCTGCACGGTGTCACCCAGGTACTCGCCGCGCCGCTCCTTGGCGATCACGGTGTTGTACACCTGACCTGTGGTGACGTTGGCGGAACCGTCGAGGTCGCGGTCGAGGAAACGCTCGTAGTGGCCGATGTCCAGGTCGGTCTCGGCGCCGTCGTTCGTGACGAACACCTCACCGTGCTGGAAGGGGTTCATCGTGCCGGGGTCGACGTTCAGGTACGGGTCGAGCTTCTGCATCACGACGCGCAGACCGCGGGCCTTGAGCAGCATGCCGAGGCTGGAGGCCGTCAGGCCTTTGCCGAGCGAGGAGGCGACACCCCCGGTGACGAAGATGTGCTTGGTCGTCGAATTACGAAAAGCGGCGGGCGGCATGGCCAAGACGGGGCTCCCGTGGTCGCGGTCTGGGGGTGCGGTGCGGCTGCCTGCCGGAAAACTCCGGGGCGCCGTCGCTGCGGTTCGGGGGTTCCCTGTCGGGAAGGGGCCCACCGGTCCACGGGCTACCAGCGTATCAGCGCCGCGGGGCGACGGCTTCCGGCCACGCTCCGCACACATCCCGACACGGAGACGATCACCGTCACCGGTCCCTCACCCCTTGCTCACTCGTTCGGCGTACCCACCTTGCCTGGACGGGCACCCGGATCATCTGCGTGCGTCGTATCCTGCTCGGACACTCGCTGCCGAGCCCGTCCGGCCCAACGGCACCACCCCCCGCCCGTAAGCACCGGAACAACGTGAGCTCGTCGGTTCGTTGAGCAACAATTGGCGCTTTGCATCACGGCTGAGTGACCTGTTTTGCTTCATCGCTCAATGACGCAACGCAAGACCTGCTGAAACCCCCCCTTGACCGCACTAGCGACAGCCCCCTCGTGGGGTGACGTGGCCGTTCGACTGGAGTTGCACGTGGCCGGGCGCATCGAAGACTACGCACTCATCGGAGACATGCAGACCGCCGCTCTGGTCTGCCGGGACGGCACAGTCGACTGGCTGTGCCTGCCCCGCTTCGACTCGCACGCCATCTTCGCCGGCCTGCTGGGCACCGAGGAGCACGGATTCTGGCGGCTGGGCCCCGCGTACGCCTCCGACCAGCAGCCACCCACCGCCGCGCGACGCAGCTACCGGGGCGACTCGCTGATCCTTGAGTCCGAGTGGGACACCCAGCGGGGCACGGTCCGGGTGACGGACTTCATGCCGCCGCGTGACGGCGCCCCGCAGCTGATCCGGATCGTGGAGGGCGTCTCGGGCCGGGTGCCGATGCGCTCGGCGCTCAGGATGCGGTTCTCCTACGGGCGGGTGGTGCCGTGGGTGCACAAGCACGAGGGGCGCACGGTCGCCGTGGCGGGCCCCGACTCCGTGTGGTTCGACACATACGCGGAGACCTACGGCAAGTCGCTGACGACCTACGCGGACTTCACGGTCGCGCCGGGTGACCGGATCGCGTTCACGATCTCCTGGGAGCCCTCGCACAAGGAGCCGCCGCCGCTGCCGGAGCCGGAGCAGTCGCTGGAGGCGACGGAGGACTTCTGGCGCGAGTGGGTCGACCACTGTACGTACCACGGCCCCTACCGGGAGGCCGTGGTCCGCTCGCTGATCACGCTGAAGGCCCTGACGTACGCCCCGACCGGCGGCATCGTCGCCGCGCCGACCACCTCCCTGCCGGAAGACATCGGCGGCGTCCGCAACTGGGACTACCGCTACACCTGGCTGCGCGACGCGGCGATCACGCTGTCCTCGCTGCTGCGCACCGGCTACCGCGAGGAGGCCCGCGCCTGGCGCGAGTGGCTGCTGCGGGCGGTGGCCGGCGACCCGGAGAACCTGCAGATCATGTACGGCATCGCCGGCGAGCGCGAGCTCGGCGAGGCGGAGCTGGACTGGCTGCCGGGCTACGAGAACTCCGGCCCGGTCCGGGTCGGCAACGGCGCGGCCCACCAGCTCCAGCTGGACGTGTACGGCGAAGTCACCGAGGCCCTGCACCTGGCCCACATGACGGGCCTCGCACGCAACGACTACGCCTCGCTGCTCCAGCTGAAGCTGATCCGCTACCTGGAGGACCACTGGCAGGAGCCGGACGAGGGCATCTGGGAGGTGCGCGGCCCGCGCCGCCACTTCGTGCACTCCAAGGTGATGGCCTGGGTCGCGGTCGACCGCACGATCAAGCTGATCGAGTCCGGTGACGCGGACGGCCCGCTGGAGCGCTGGCGCGAGCTGCGCGACGACATCCACCGGGACGTGTGCGAGCGGGGCTACGACAAGGAGCGCAACACCTTCACCCAGTCGTACGGCTCGAAGGAGCTGGACGC
Organism: Streptomyces massasporeus; assembly: GCF_014648995.1. Lineage (GTDB taxonomy): Bacteria > Actinomycetota > Actinomycetes > Streptomycetales > Streptomycetaceae > Streptomyces > Streptomyces massasporeus. The sequence continues at coordinate 483,045 of NZ_BMSE01000003.1, forward strand.
CTCCCTGCTGCTGATCCCGCAGATGGGCTTCCTGCCGCCGGACGACAAGCGGGTCATCGGCACGATCGAGGCGATCCAGCGTGAGCTGTCCACGTCGGACGGCTTCATCCTGCGCTACCCGACCACCAGCGGCGACGAGAACGTCGACGGTCTGCCCGGCGACGAGGGCGCGTTCCTGGCCTGCTCGTTCTGGATGGCCGACGACCTGGCGATGATCGGCCGCGTGGACGAGGCCCGCAAGCTGTTCGAGAAGCTGCTGTCCCTGCGCAACGACCTCGGTCTGCTGGCCGAGGAGTGGGACCCACGCCTGCAGCGCCAGGTGGGCAACTTCCCGCAGGCCTTCAGCCATGTGCCGCTCATCGACACGGCTCTGCGTCTGACGGCTTCGGGCGCGTACGGCGGCTGAGCGGGGCGGCCCGCGGAGGGCCGGGGCCTCACTCCGTCCCCTCGCCGGTGTGGCACGCCGGTCTTCGCAGGGGTCTCACCGCGGCCCTCGCGGGGCCCCCGCCTCACTGCGGCCTTCATCGCGGGCCGCACTCCGGCCCTGGCAGGTGTGCCACTCCGGCCCTCGCGGGGCCTCGCCATGGCCTCGCGGGCCTCACTCCGGCCTGAGGGCCGTGAGCGTGCGTTCCCCCGCCGGATCCCCGGCCGTGGCCGGAACGAGGGCTATCTCGTCGAGTCCGGCCTCGGCGTAGGCGGCGATGCGGACGCGGACGGTGTCCGTGTCGCCGACGAGGGCGACCGTGCCGGCGGCCTCGGGTGGCAGGGCCCGCAGCAGGGTGTCGGCGTCGGCGCCCTTGGCGGCCAGCTCGACGACCTCGGCGAACCCCGCGTCGACGAACATGTCGCTGTAGCCCGGCACGGCGAGATAGCCGACGACGCTGCGCAGAACCTGGGTGAGCGACTCCGGCTCCGGGTCCACGGCGGCGGGCAGCCAGGCGGCCAGCTTCGGCGGCGTGCGGCCCACCTTCTCGGCGGCGGCGAGCATCCGCTCCCGCAGCATCCGGACCTGCTCGGGCGAGACGATGTCGAGCAGCATCCGGTCGGCGTGCGCGACGGCCGCGGCGACCGCCTTCTCCCCGAACGCGGCGACGGTGACCGTGCCTCCGGGCGGCGGCAGCCGGCGCGGAAAGCCGCTGCCGGGCACGATCGGCTCGCCGGGCGTGCCGTGCATCAGCGCCCGTACGGTCGCCGCCGACTCCGCGAGGGCGGCGGCGGGCCGGGTGCGCGGCCGGCCGTGCACGCCCTCGACGACGCGTTTGCTGGAGGTGCCCAGGGCCACGCCGACGGGCCGGCCGGTGACGGCCGCGGTGGAGGCGGCGCCCCGGACGATGGTCAGCGGGTCGCGCACCGACACCGGCACGGGCCCGGCGGTCAGCGCGACCCGCTCGGTGGCGGCGCCGATCGCCGTCGCCAGGACGAACGAGTCCCACGTGGGTCCCTCGCCCGCCCACACCTCCCGGTACCCGAGCCGGTCGGCGAGCACCGCGACCCGCAGCGGCTCCTCGACCGGACCGTCGTCCTCCCGCCCCACCGCGACCACACTCATGTCCATGGGGGCGCCCGTACCCGGTCGAGCACGCGGTATTCCGGGGAGATCCACGCCGTGGTCCGGAGAGATCCACCGCGGGATCCGGGAAGTGATCGTCCCGGTGCCCGTCCGGAGATGTCCGGGAGGCACCCGCGCGGGTAGCGTCCGGCACATGGACAGCGGGACGGACAGCGGTTACGACACCCAGGGCGCCGGGATCACCGTGCAGCGGGCGCTGGAGCTGCCGGGGCTGCGCAGCGGGCTGCCCGAGGTGCTGGCGGGCGCGGAGCGGCTCGGGCGGACCGTGCGCTGGGTGCACGCCGGAGAGGTGCCGCACATCGCCTCCCTGCTCAAGGGCGGCGAGCTCCTGCTGACCACGGGCTACGGCCTGGGCACCCGCCCCGCCGAGCAGCGGGCGTTCGTGCGCACCCTGGCCGAGCGCGGCATCGCGGCCCTGGTCGTGGAGCTCGGTCCGCGCTTCACCCGGCTGCCCGCGGCCCTCGTCGACACGGCACGCGCGGCCGGGCTGCCACTGGTCCAGCTGCACCGCGAGGTGCCGTTCGTGACGGTCACGGAGGAGGTCCACACCGAGATCGTCAACGGCCACTACGCCCTGCTCCAGCGGGCCGAGGAGGTGCACCGGCGGTGCACACAGGCCGTGCTGGGCGGCGGCGGTGTGCCCCAGGTGCTGGGCATCCTGGCCGACTTCGCCGGAAATCCCGTGTTCCTGGAGACGGCGGACGGGCAGTTGCTGTACGCGGCCGGGGCCGGTCCCGAGGGCGCGGACCCGCTCCAGGTGTGGGAGGGGCTGCGCGGCCAGCACAAGGACGAGCCGCCGCTCGCGGGATCGGTGCTGGTGGACGTGCCGGGCGGCGGGCCCGGCAGCGGGGGCGTCCGGGCGCGTCTGGTCCTGCTGCCCGTGCGCACGCCCCAGGCGCCGGTGCACCGGATGGCGGCCGAGCGGGCCGCGGGCATCCTGGCCGTGGTGCTGATGCAGGCCCGCCAGGAGGAGGAGCTGGCGGCGCGCGGGCGGGGCGACTTCCTCACCGACCTCGCCGAGGGCCGGGTGACGGCCGAGGACGCCCCGGCGCAGGCACGAGTGCTGGGCTTCCGGCCGGGCGAAGGGCCGCTGCTGCCGGTGGTGATGCGGCTCGGGGACGCCCTGTCCCCCGGTGGCGGCTGGGCGGTGCTGGCCCGGGCCCTCTCGGAGGAGCTGGCGTCGGTGGGGGTGCCGGTGCTGCTGGGCGTGCGGCCGGTGGAGAGCCGGGTGCTGGTGCTGCTCGGGCTGCGGGCGGAATCGGAGCGGGCCGCTGTCGCGGACCGGGTCGCGGCGGCGCTGCGGGCCGGCGTGGGCCGGGCGGGGATGCCGCGGCCGGGCGGACAGCCGCCCGTGGTGGTCGTGGGGACGGCCGGCGGCTGGCCGGCCGTGGCCTCGGGGCTGCGGCACGCGGCCGAGACGGCCACGGCGGCGCAGGGTCTGCCGGACCGGCCCTGGTACGACGCCCGCCGCCTCGACATCGACCTGCTGCTGTGGCGGTTGCGCGACCATCCGGACCTGGCGGCCTTCGTCGACCGGGCCCTCGGCCCGCTCCTGGAGCACGACCGCCGCTCCCGGCCGCCGCTGCTGCCCACGTTGACGACCTACCTCGCCCACGCCGGGCGCAAGGCGGAGACGGCCCGGGAGCTGCATCTGAACCGGCAGACCCTGTACAACCGGCTGGCGCGCATCGGGGAGTTGCTGGGGACGGACCTGGACGACCCGCAGACGGTCCTGGCCCTGAGCCTGGCCCTGCGGGCCCGCAGACACGTCCCGTAGGGCTGCCGGGGCTGCTACGGGAGGGGCCGGGGCTGGGTCAACTCGTCGTACACGCTGAGCACTTGGGCGACCGTCTCGTCCTCGGTCGGCCAGCTGGCCGCCTGCCGGGCGCCCTTGGCGGTCAGCGTGTCCCGGCGGGCCCGGTCGCCGAGGAGCCGTACGACGGATTCGGCGAGGGCCTTCGCGTCCCCGTACGGGACGAGTTCGGCCGCGTCGCCGACGAGTTCGGGGATGCCGCCGACGTTCGTCGCGACGAGCGGCACGCGCGCGTGGAGGGCCTCCTGGGCGAGGACGGAGCGCGCCTCCCAGCGGCTCGGCAGCAGGGCGAGGTCGGCGGCGGCGAGCAGGTCGGTGACGTCGTCGCGGCGCCCGATGAGCCGGACCGGCAGCCCCTCCTCCTCGATCCGCCCCTGGAGTTCACCGCGCAGCGGCCCCTCCCCCGCGATCACGACCAGGGGCACGGGATCGAGCCGGCGCCAGGCGCGCGCGGCGTCCAGCAGCACGTCGTATCCGCGGTGCCGTTCCAGGGAGCCGACGGCGATCAGCAAGGGCCGTCCGATGGCGCCGAGTTCGGCACGCACCTTGGGCCGCAGCCGGTCGGGGTCGTCGGGTTCGAGGGGCCTGCGGGGGCCGGGCAGCGCGACGGCCGCGAGCCGTGCGTCCCGCGCGCCGGTGAGCCGGGCCCGGTCCACGAGCGGCGAGGTCGTGCCCAGCACGACGGTGGCCGCCTTCACGACCCTGCGCTCCAGGACCCGCAGCATGTGGGCACGCGCGCCGTCGGCGTGCGCCCGGTCGTGCCACGTCACGACCAGCGGGGTCCGCACCCGCCGGCCGCTGAGGGCCAGCACGGTGCGGAAGGAGGCGTGCAGTCCGTGCGCATGCACCAGATCGGCGTTGGCGCAGGCCGCCCGCAGGGCCGCCACCGACACCGGGTCACTGCTGCGCGGCACGTGCACGTGGTCGGCCCCGACACCGCTGAAGTCATAGGCGCGGTCGGCCTCATAAGGGGCGCACACCGTGACCTTCACGCCCCGCGCGACGAGCCCCGCGGCCAGCGAGCGCACATGCGCACTGCTGGCGGCATTGCCTCCGCCCAGCACCTGCACGGTGCGCAGCGGCAACTGGCCGTGCGGTGAGGGGCTGCTCACGGGGGTCACGTGGCCGGGCTCCTGGTTCGGGTCGGGCGGTCACGACGCGTACTCCGCCAAGGATGCCAGGACATACGGGGGTTCCGGGAACGCCGGAACCCCAGCGGCGCGACAGCGGGGCGCGGCAGCGGGGGAATGCGCCGGACCGGGTCACCCACACGAGTGAAATTCGGGCGACCCGCCCGGCCGTGCCGCACCGCCGCCGGTGCGCCGCTGACTGCTAGCCGTCCGCCCGGGCCGCCGCGAGCAGCTCCTCCGCGTGCGCCCGGGCCGTCTCGGAGTCCTCCTGGCCGGCGAGCATGCGGGACAGCTCCCGAACCCGGTCCTCGCCCTCGAGGACCTTGACGCCCGAGCGGGTCACGGACCCGTCGTTGGTCTTCTCCACCAGCAGCTGCCGGTCGGCGAAGGCGGCCACCTGGGGCAGGTGCGTCACGACCACGACCTGCGCGCTCTTCGCCAGCCGTGCGAGCCGTCGGCCGATCTCGACCGCCGCCTTGCCGCCGACCCCGGCGTCGACCTCGTCGAAGAGGTACGTCGGCACGGGGTCCGTCCCCGCGAACACGACCTCCACGGCCAACATCACCCGCGACAGTTCGCCGCCGGACGCGCCCTTGGCGATCGGCCGGGGCGGCGCGCCCGGGTGCGGGGCGAGCAGCAGCTCGACCTCGTCGGCGCCGGCGGGACCGTAGGCGACCGGACGGCCGCCGACCTCGACGCCCTCGGGGTCCTCGGTCTGCCGGATGTCGAAGGACACGCGTGCGTGCGGCATGGCGAGGGAGGCCAGCTCGGCGGTCACGGCTGCGGCGAACCGCTCGGCGGCCTCCGTCCGGGCATCCGTCAACGCCTGCGCCAGCCCGCCCAGTTCCGACCGCAGGGCGTCCCGCTCGGCGGTCAGCTCCCCGATCCGCTCGTCGTCGCCGTCGAGTTCGGTCAGCCGGGCGGCGCTCTGCTCGGCCCATGCCAGCACGGTGGCGATGTCCTCGCCGTACTTGCGCGTCAGCCCGGTGAGCGCGGCCCGCCGCTCCTCGACGGCCGAAAGCCGCAGCGGATCGGCGTCCAGGTCGTCGGCATAGCCCGCCAGGTCCCCCGCCGCGTCGCGGAGCAGGATCCCGATCTCCCCGATGCGGTCCGCGAGCGCGGCCAGCGCCGGATCGTGCGACCGTACGGCGTCCAGGGCCCGCTGGGAGCCCGCGACGAGCGTCCCGGCGTCGACGCCCTCCGGGTCCTCCGGGTTGCCCGCGAGGGCGGCGTGCGCGGCCGCGGCGGCGGACGCCAGCGCCTCGGCGTGCCCGAGCCGCTCGGCCTCCTCGGCCAGCTCCACGTCCTCACCGGCGCGGGGTTCGACGGCGGCGATCTCGTCGAGCCCGAAGCGCAGCAGGTCGGCCTCCTGGGCCCGTTCACGCGCCCGGGTGGTGATCTCGTCGAGTTCGGCGGAGACGGCCCGCAGCCGCTTGTACGCCTCGCCGTATTTGGCCAGCGGTCCGCCGACCGCGTCGCCCGCGTACCGGTCGAGCGCCTGCCGCTGCCGGGACAGCTTGAGCAGCCCCTGCTGGTCGGTCTGCCCGTGCACGGCCACCAGCTCGTCGGCGAGCTCGGCCAGCACGCCCACGGGCACGCTGCGCCCGCCCAGGTGCGCCCGCGAGCGCCCCTCGGCGGAAACGGTACGGCTGATCAGCAGGGCCCCGTCGTCGAGCTCCGCCCCAGCCTCCTCGGCGCGTACCGCGGCCGTGGCATCGCGGGGAACGGTGATCCGCCCCTCCACGACGGCCTTGCCGGCCCCGATCCGCACGAGCGCGGGGTCGGCCCGCCCGCCCAGCAGCAACCCCAGGCTGGTGACCACCATGGTCTTGCCCGCACCCGTCTCACCCGTGACCGCGGTGAACCCGGGCGACAGCTCGACCACGGCGTCGTCAATCACGCCCAGCGACCGTATCCGCATCTCCTCCAGCACGGACACGACCTTACGAGGTCCTAGCCACGGATTGCGACTGGCCCACTCTTGTCACCCACGAGTGTGGCGGCGCCCCTTCCTTGGGGGCGCGGGGAACTGCGCGAACAGCCACAATCCACCCGCACCCGCCGACGAAGCGGAACCACCCCCACAAACCGCTAGTGAGGCGCTCCCCGCCACCCGGAAACAGGCAGCGCGAACTTGGCCACCAGCCGGTCCGTGAAGGACGCGTGATGCAGCCGCGCCAGCCGCACCGGTACAGCCCCCCGCCGGACCTCCACCCGCGCTCCCGGCGGCAACTCCACGGTCCGCCGCCCGTCGCACCACAGCACACCCGGCGGAATGTGGGGCAGAACCTCCACAGCCAACACGGAATCCGGCGATGTCACGAGCGGCTTCGCGAACAGCGCGTGCGCGGAGATCGGCACCATCAGCAGCGCCTCGACCTCCGGCCACACCACCGGCCCGCCCGCGGAGAAGGCGTACGCCGTCGACCCCGTGGGCGTCGCGCAGACGATCCCGTCGCAGCCGAAGCCCGTCACCGGCCGCCCGTCGATCTCCAGGACGATCTCCAGCATCCGCTCGGCGGACACCTTCTGCACGGCCGCCTCGTTCAGCGCCCAGTCCGTGTGCACGATGTCCCCGTTGCGGTGCACGACGACGTCGACGGTCATCCGTTCCTCGACCTCGTACGCCTTGGTCACCACCCGGTCGACGACCTTGTCGAGGTCGTCCCGCTCGGCCTCCGCGAGGAACCCGACGCGCCCGAGGTTGACGCCGAGCATCGGCACGCCCGAGGCCCGCGCGAACTCGGCGCCGCGCAGCAGCGTGCCGTCGCCGCCCAGCACGATGAGCAGCTCGCACCCGTCGAGGCACTGCGGAGTGGCCTCCTTGACCAGCTCCACCTCCGCCGGCAGGGGCAGGTCCCGCGCCTCGGCCTCCAGGACGCGCACGCCCAGACCGGAGCGCAGCAGCCCCTTCACCACGAGCTCGGCACTGCGCACGGCCGCGGGCCGGCCGGTGTGGGCGAGCAGGAAAACAGTACGAGCTCGGTTCTCGGTCAACGCGGCCCCTCCGCCACTGCACGGTCTGCCTCGGCCGGGTCCAGTGCCGGTGCCCCGGACCGCAGCCACAAGAAGTATTCGACATTCCCCGACGGCCCGGGCAGCGGACTGGCCGTCACGCCCCTCACCCCGAGCCCCAGCCCCCAGGCCTTCTCGGCCACCCCCCGAACCGCTTCGGCCCGCAGCTGGGTGCTGCGTACCACTCCCCCGCTGCCGAGGCGCTCCTTCCCCACCTCGAACTGCGGCTTGACCATCATCACCAGGTCGGCGTCCGGCTTCACGCACCGCACCAAGGCGGGCAGGACCAGCCCGAGCGGGATGAAGGACAGATCCCCCACGACAAGATCCACTGGCTCCCCATCGATCGCTTCAAGCGTCAACTCGCGTACGTTCGTACGGTCCTTGACGGTGACGCGTTCATCCTTCTGGAGGGACCACGCGAGTTGTCCGTATCCGACGTCCACGGCGACGACGTGGGCGGCGCCCGCCCGCAGCAGGACATCGGTGAAACCGCCGGTGGAGGCGCCCGCGTCGAGCGCCCTGCGCCCCTCGACGGGCAGCCCCTGCGGACCGAACACGGCGAGCGCCCCGGCCAGCTTGTGGCCGCCGCGCGAGACGTAGTCCGGGTCGCCGTCGTCCTGGGCCACCAGGATCGCGGCCGCGGTCTCCACCTGCGTGGCGGGTTTGGTCGCGACGGTCTTGCCGACGGAGACCCGCCCCGCGGCGATCAGCTGCGCGGCGTGCTCACGCGAGCGCGCGAGCTTCCGGCGGACCAGCTCCGCGTCCAGACGGCGACGTGCGACTCCTGCCACGTTCGGTTCAGCTCCTAGGTCCAGGCGGCGTCGGGGGCGCCGGAGGTCCCGGGCGGGCGTCGAGCGCGGTGAGCGCGTCGCGCAGCCCCCGGTGTACATCCTCGTACACCTCGACATGCCCGTCCGTGGCGAGGTGGTCCGCATCGCCGAGCCGGCCCAGGGCGGCGTCCACCTCGGCGTCGCCGGTGGGCGTGCGGGGCACGTTCAGGGGAGCGGGGGCGGCGGGGTCGTACGCCGGCTCCTCCTCCGCCGCCGGAGGGGCCTCGGGAACTGCGTCGTCCATGCCCCGACGCTACCGCGAACCGCTGCGGTACCGTCGACCGCGATGGCCACGATCGAGGAGTGCCGCAGCGCACTCGACAAGCTCTCGGACAACATGCAGCGCGCCGAAGGGGACGTCCGCGACGCCGCGGCCCTGGACCGCTCGGTGAGCTGCCACATCACGGACCTCGACATCACCTTCGTCGGCCGGATGCGCGGCGGGCGGATCGAGGTGCACGACACCGTGCCGGGGCCGCCGCCCGGCAGGGCCGAGATCAGACTCGCCATGACGGGCGACGACCTGGTGGCCCTGGTCGGCGGGGAGCTGCACTTCGCCAAGGCCTGGGGCTCCGGCCGGGTGAAGCTGCACGCGGGCGTGCGGGACCTGCTCCAGCTCAGGAAGCTTCTGTAGCCGCGACCTTCCCGCCCGCGGTCCCGGCCCGGGCCTTGCGGGCCGCAGGCACGACCAGCGGTGTGCCCGTCTCCGGGTCGTCGATGACCTGGCAGCGCAGCCCGAAGACCTCCTCGACCAGTTCCGCCGTGACGATGTCCTTCGGCGCGCCCTCGGCGATGACCCGGCCCTCGCGCAGGGCGATGAGGTGGGTGGCGTAACGGGCGGCGTGGTTCAGGTCGTGCAGCACGGCGACGAGCGTGCGCCCCTGCTCCTCGTGCAGCTCGGCGCACAGGTCCAGGACGTCGATCTGGTGCTGGATGTCCAGGTACGTCGTCGGCTCGTCGAGCAGCAGCAGCGGCGTCTGCTGGGCGAGGGCCATGGCGATCCACACGCGCTGACGCTGACCACCCGAGAGCTCGTCGACGTAGCGGTCGCCGAGCTCGGCGACGCCCGTCTGCCGCATGGACTCCTGGACGACCCGCTCGTCCTGCGTCGACCACTGGCGCAGGATGCCCTGGTGCGGGTAGCGGCCGCGGCCGACGAGGTCGGCGACCGTGATGCCGTCGGGCGCGACGGACGACTGGGGCAGCAGGCCGAGGGTCCGCGCGACCTTCTTGGCGGGCATCGACTGGATGACGTTCCCGTCCAGCAGCACCCGGCCCTCGCTCGGCTTGAGCATCCGCGACAGCGCCCGCAGCAGCGTCGACTTGCCGCAGGCGTTGGGGCCGACGATCACCGTGAACGACTGGTCGGGTATCTCCACCGACAGGTGCTCGGCGATGACCCGCTGGTCGTAGGCGAGGGTGACGTTCTCGGCGGACAGGCGGTTCACGGGGCTCCTTCGGTTGTTCAGTCCGCTGCTGGTGCTGCTCTCGGCGCTCTTGCCGGCCCTCATATCCGGCCCGCCCTGCGCTCGCTGACCAGCAGCCACAGCAGGTAGACCCCGCCGAGCACGCCGGTGACCACGCCCACGGGCAGCTGCTCGGAGCCGAACGCCCGCTGCGAGACCCAGTCGGCGACGACCAGCAGGGTGGCGCCCATGCACAGCGAGGGCAGCAGGTTCGGCCCGGGCGAGCGGGTCAGGCGCCGGGCCAGCTGCGGCGCGGTGAGCGCGACGAAGCTGACGGGGCCGGCCGCGGCGGTGGCGGACGCGGTGAGCAGCACCGCCGCCACCATCAGCAGCAGCCGCACCCGCTCGACCCGCACCCCGAGGGCGTACGACACGTCGTCGCCCATCTCCATCATCCGCAGCCCCCGCGCGTTGACGAGGACGAGCGGCACCAGCACGGCGGTCAGTGCGAGCAGCGGCCACACCTGGTCCCAGTCCCGGCCGTCGAGGGACCCGGTCATCCACACGACCGCGCGGGTCGCGTCCACGATGTCGGACTTGGTCAGCAGATAGCCGTTGACGGCCGTGACGATCGCGGAGACGCCGATGCCGACCAGGACCAGCCGGTAGCCGTGCACCCCCCGCTTCCAGGCGAGCACGTAGATGGCGAGGCCGGTCACCAGGCCGCCCACCAGCGCCCCGACGGCGACCTGGTTGGCGCTGCCGGAGGTCAGCACGATCACCGCGAGGGCGCCGGCCGTCGCCCCCTGCCCGAGACCGAGCACGTCCGGACTGCCCAGCGGGTTGCGGGAGATGGCCTGGAACAGCGCGCCCCCGAGTCCCAGCGAGGCGCCGACCAGCAGCCCGACCAGGACCCGCGGCAGCCGCAGCTCGTTGACGATGAACTCCTGGCCCGGATTGCCCTCGCCGACCAGCGTCCGCAGCACGTCGGCGGCCGGGATCGGGAAGTCGCCGGTGCCGATGAGCACGACACTCGCCGCGAGCGCCGTGACGAGCAGCAGGAGCACGACGGTGACGGCCCGTGCGTCCAGGCGTATCGAGAGCCCGCCCGGGGTCCGCACGGCACGGTTGGTGGTCTTCACAGCTGCGCCGTCCTCCGCCGTCGTACGAGATAGATGAACACCGGTCCGCCGAGGATCGCGGTGACGATGCCCACCTGGAGTTCCGAGGGCCGGGCCACGATCCGGCCGACGACATCGGCGCCGAGCAGCAGCACGGGCGACAGGATCGCCGCGTACGGCAGGATCCAGCGCAGGTCGGGTCCGGTGAAGGAGCGCACGACGTGCGGCACCATCAGCCCGACGAACACGATCGGCCCGCAGGCGGCGGTCGCGGCTCCGCACAGCACCGTCGCGGCCAGCATGGACAGCGCCCGCGTGCGGTTGAGGTTGGCGCCGAGGGCCTTGGCGGTGTCGTCGCCCATGGCCATGGCGTTGAGCGGCCGGGCCAGGGCGAGGGCCAGGACCGTGCCGGCCAGCAGGAACGGCAGGACCTGCGTGATGGTCGAGTTCGTGGCCGAGGCCAGCGAACCGACCGTCCAGAAGCGCATCTTGCCGAGCGCAGCCTCGTCCATGATCATCACGGCTTGGAGGTAGCCGTACAGCGCGGCGCTGATGGCCGTGCCGGCGAGCGCGAGCCGCACCGGCGTCGCACCCCGGCTGCCACCGAGGAACCAGACCAGCGCCCCGACCGCGGCCGCGCCGAAGAACGCGAACCAGACGTAGCCGCTGAGCGAGGTGACCCCGAGGTACGTGATGGCCGTGACGACCGCGGCGGACGCTCCCGCATTGATGCCGAGCAGTCCGGGATCGGCCAGCGGGTTGCGCGTGAGGGCCTGCAGCACCGCCCCGGCCAGGCCGAGAGCGGCGCCGGCGAGCAGCCCGAGCAGCGTCCGCGACAGCCGCTCCGCCACGACGACGTCCCCGTAGGTCCCCGAGTCCACGAACAGGCCGTGCCAGACCTGCCCGAGCGACAGCTCTTTCGCTCCGATCGCGATACTCGCCAGCGCGACGAGCACGAGGAGCACGACGGACAGGAGGAGCCCGAAGGCTCGGACCGCCCGTCGGGTCGGGGGCGCGGGGGCGGTCTCCGCGCGCTGTTCGGGGGGACTCTCGACCAACACGCAGTTAGGTTAGCCTACCCTCGCATTCGAGCAAGATTCGGATTCCCGACCCGGCCCGGGGAGGCCTGGCTCGGCCACGGCTGCCCGACGAGTACCCGGCCGCGCAGCCGCACCCCAAGCACTGACAGGCACTGACAGGCACTCAGAGACCCAGCCGCGCCAGCGCCTTCCCCCCGTCCAGCTCACACACACCCTCACCGGCCGTCGTCCACGCCACGGCACACAGCGCGCGCAGCCCGTCCAGAGCCTCACCCTCTCCGTCGAGCTCCAGCCGGTCCGACCCGGACGTCGCCGTCCAGCCGCCGCACCGGAACCCGCCCTCGCCGGCCCCGACGACGTCCGGCTGACCGCCGAGCATCCCGCGCAGATCGGCGTCCACATACGTCGGCCGGTGCTGCGGCGGCGCGGCCAGCAGCTGCGCGCCGTCGGTCACACCGGTCAGGACGAGCAGCGAGTCGACCTCCCCGTTGAACGCGCCCTCGATGTCCGTGTCCAGCCGGTCCCCGACCACCAGCGGCCGCTGCGCACCGGTGCGCAGGATGGTCTCCCGGTGCATGGGAGGCAGCGGCTTGCCCGCGACCTGCGGCTCCGCGCCCGTGGCGATCCGCACGACCTCCACCGCGGCTCCGTTGCCCGGCGCGATCCCGCGCCCGCTCGGAATCGTCAGGTCGGTGTTGGACGCGAACCACGGCACACCGCGCGCCACCGCGTAGGACGCCTCGGCGAACCGGCCCCACGGCAGATCCGGACCACCGAACCCCTGCACCACCGCCGCCGGATCGTCGTCCGCCGACTCCACGGGCACCAGCCCGCGCTCGCGCAGCGCGACCCGCAGCCCCTCACCGCCGATCACCAGCACGCGGGCGCCCTGCGGCACCTGCTCGCTGATCAGCCGCGCGACCGCCTGCGCCGAGGTGATGACGTCCTCCGCACCCGTCGGTATCCCCAACTCCGTCAGATGCTCGGCCACGGTGTCCGGGGTCCGCAGCGCGTTGTTCGTCACGTACGCCAGGCGCATACCGCCCTCCCGGGCCGTCGCCAGCGACTCGACCGCGTGAGCGATCGCGTTCCCGCCCGCGTACACCACACCGTCCAGATCGAGCAGGGCCGTGTCGTACGCCTCGCTCAGGGCCTGCCCACTGCCCTCGGGCCTCGTCCTGACGCTCCGGCTCATCCCGCATCGCTCCTCGTTCGACGGCTTTCCCCCGATCATCCCCCATGCCACCGACAGCCGTACGATGCCCTGATGAAGACAGCAGGTCACTCGGAGGCAACGGCGCACCGAGGCCTGGAACTCACCCCGTTCCGAGGCCTTCGTTACGACCCCGACCGGGTCGGCAGCCTTGCCGCCGTCACATCCCCGCCGTACGACGTCGTGGTGCGCCCCGACGGCCTGCACCACCTCGAGTCCGCCGACCCGCACAACATCGTCCGCCTGATCCTCCCCCAGGCCGCGACGCCCAGCGCCCGCAACGAACAGGCCGCCGACACCCTGCGCCGCTGGCTGTCCGAGGGCGTTCTGACCACCGACCCGGAACCCGGGCTCTACGTCTACGAGCAGCAGGACGGCAACGGCATGCTGCAACGCGGCATCATCGGCGCCCTGCGCGTCTCCGACCCCGCCGAGCAGGTGGTGCTGCCGCACGAGGACGTCATGCCGCACGTCGTCGCCGACCGCGCCGCCCTCATGCGCGCCACGTCGGCCAACCTCGAACCCCTGCTGCTCACCTACCGGGGTGACAGCTCGACGACCACCACGGCGGACCTGATCGAGCGCACCGCCGACCGGCCCCCACTCCTCGCCACCACCACGGAGGACGGTTTCAGCCATCGTCTGTGGTCGGTCACCGACCCCGACGACCTGGCCGCGATCCAGTCGGACCTGGCGCGGCACCAGGCCCTCATCGCCGACGGCCACCACCGCTGGGCGACCTACCGCCGACTCCGCACGGAGCACCCCTCCCCCAGCCCGTGGGACCACGGCCTGGTCCTCCTCGTCGACACGGCCCGCTACCCCCTTCGGGTCCGCGCCATCCACCGCCTCCTGCACGACCTGCCGGTCGGTGACGCCGTGGCCGCCCTGGAAGGCCACTTCCGCGTGCGCCGTCTCGAAGTCCCGCTGGCCGAGGCCCTCGACACGCTCGCGGACGCGGCCTGCGCCGGCAACGCGTTCCTGCTGGCCGGCGACGGCGCCTTCCACCTGGTGGACCAGCCGGATCCGGGCCTGCTGGCCCGTACGATCCCTGCCGACCGCCCCGCCGCCTGGCGCACCCTGGACGCGACGGTCCTGCACGCCACGCTCCTTGAGCACGTCTGGCGCATCTCCGAGGACTCCCCGGCCCACATCGCCTACATCCACGACACGGCGGCCACGGTGGAGAAGGCGGAACGCGACGGCGGCACGGCCGTCCTGATGCACCCGGTCCGCGAGGAGGTCGTCCGCGACCTGGCTCGCCAGGGCGTCACGATGCCCCGCAAGTCGACTTCGTTCGGGCCGAAGCCGGCGACGGGCCTGGTACTGCGGGCGCTGGATCTCTGACAGGCGAAAGCCGGCTACGACATGACGAAGGGGCGGGACCCCAAGCCTCACGGCCGGGATCCCGCCCCTTCTCCTACGGACGTCAGTCCTTGTCGTTCTCGCCCTCGTCCTCGACCTCGTCGGCCTTCGGCGTGTCCGAAGCCGGGACCTGGTCGTTCTCGACCTCGTCCGCGTCGCCGGCCATGGCGTCCACGAACTCCACGCCGTCAAGCTCGGCGAGCCGGTCCGAGGCGTCGGTGCTGCCGTCGCGGTCGGCCTCGACGGCCTTGGCGAACCACTCCCGCGCCTCGCTCTCCCGTCCGGCGGCGAGCAGCGCGTCTGCGTAGGCGTAGCGCAGGCGCGCGGTCCACGGCTGCACGGCGTTGGCGGCCAGCTCCGGGCTCTGCAGCGTCACGATGGCCGCGTCCAGCTGCCCCAGGTCCCGCCGCGCACCGGCCGCGACGAGCCGCATCTCGACCTGGCCGGCCTTGTCGAGCTTGTGCACCTCGGGCGCCCCGGCCATGTCGAGCGCCTTCTCCGGCCGCTCGAGCCCACGCTCGCAGTCGGCCATGACGGGCCACAGGTCGATGTTCCCGGTCATCCGCTTCGCGGCCCGGAACTCGGCCAGCGCCTCGCCGTACTTCTGGTTGGCGTACGCGGCGAACCCGGCTGCCTCCCGTACGGCAGCGACACGCGACGCCAGCCGCAGCGCCACCCTGGAGTAGCCGTACGCGCCCTCGGGGTCCTCGTCGAGGAGCCGCGCGACCATCACCAGGTTCCTGGCGACGTCCTCCGCGAGCGTCTTGGGCAGGCTCTGCAGCTCCTGCCGTACGTCCTTGTCGATCTCGTCGCCCGTGACGTCCTCGGGGATCGGCAGCCGCTTGATGGGCTCCCTGTCCCGCTCCCGCTCCTCACGGAACCGGCCGGGACCACGCCGGTCGTCCCGACCGCGGAAGCCGCCCCGGTCGCCGTCACGCCGGTCGCCCTCACGCCGGAAGCCTCGGTCGCCCCGGTCATCCCGTCGGGGACCGCGTCCGCCGCGGTCGTCACGGCGGTCGTCACGTCCGCGGAAACCACCGCGGTCACCGCGGTCACCGCGGTTGTCGTCCCGCCGGAAATCGCCACGGTCGCTGCGGGGGCCGTCGTCGCGCCGGAAGCCGGGGCGCCCGCCCCGACCCGCGTCGTCGCGCCGGAATCCGCCGCGCTCCCCACGGTCGTCTCCACGCCGCTCGTCGCGTCGGTCGTCACGGCGGTCGTCACGGCGGTCGTCACGGCGGTCGTCGCGGCCGCGGAAACCACCACGGTCGTCACGCCGGAAGCCGCGGTCGCCGTCCCTGGAACGGTCCCGGTCGTCGCTACGGAAGCCACGGTCGCGGTTGTCGTCGCGACGGAAGCCACCACGGTCGTCACGGCGGTCGTCGCGGCGGTCGTCACGGCGGGGGAACCCACCGCGATCGCCGTCACGCCTCTCGCCACGCCGGTCATCACGGCGGTCGTCCCGCCTGTCATCCCGACGGTCGTCGCGCCGGAAGGGGGGACGGTCGCCCCGGTCGTCACGGCGGAAGGCGGGGCGGTCACCGCGGTCGTCGCGCCGGAAGGCAGGCCGGTCGCCCCGGTCGTCACGGCGGAAGGCGGGGCGGTCACCGCGGTCGTCGCGCCGGAAGGCAGGCCGGTCGCCTCGGTCGTCCCTGCGCGGTCCACGGTCACGGTCGTCACGCCGGCCGTACCCACCACCACGGCTGTCACCGCCACGGTTGTCGTCACGACGGAAACCACCACGGTCCCGGTCGTCGCGACGCTCACCACGGTCGTCGCGGTCGTCACGCCGGAAGGGGGGACGGTCGCCCCGGTCGTCGCGACGGAAGCCGCCGCGGTCGCGGTCGTCACGCCGGCCGTACCCACCACCACGGCTGTCACCACCACGGCTGTCACCACCACGGCTGTCACCACCACGGCTGTCATCACGGCGGAAGCCGCCACGTTCGCCACGCTCGGGGCGATCACCGCGATCACCGCGATCACCGCGGTCGCCGCGGTCCCCGCGGTCGCCTTCACGACGTCCGTAGCCCCCACGGTCGTTGCCGCCCCGGTCGTCGCGGCGGAAGCCTCCACGGTCCCCGCGGCCCCCGCGCTGACCGCCGCGGTCGTTGCGGTCGCTCCGGTCCCCCTCCCGTCGCCGCTGGTCGCGCTCCGGTCGGTCGTCGGGAGAGTTGGTGGACATGGTGACTCCTGTCTTCGGTACCGCAAGTCATTCTCGCGCAGCCGGGTGCCCGGCGCGCACTGCAAAAACAAAAAGGACCCTTGGTCCCAGCTGAACGCTGGGACCAAGGGTCCTTCCAAAGATTGTTCGGCGGCGTCCTACTCTCCCACAGGGTCCCCCCTGCAGTACCATCGGCGCTGTAAGGCTTAGCTTCCGGGTTCGAAATGTAACCGGGCGTTTCCCCTACGCTATAACCACCGAAACCCTAATGGTTTCGAGCGAACAAGCACACTCTTTAATTGTTTGTTCTGCTCAAAGCCGACAACTGTTCGTTGTCTCAGAACTAACACAGTGGACGCGAGCAACTGAGGACAAGCCCTCGGCCTATTAGTACCGGTCAACTCC
>NZ_BMSE01000004.1 GCF_014648995.1 Streptomyces massasporeus
CCTCATCGCCGTACCGACCGGTGTGAAGTTCTTCAACTGGATCGGAACGATGTGGAAGGGTTCGTTGTCCTTCGAGACACCGATGCTCTGGGCGACCGGCTTCCTGATCACCTTCACCTTCGGTGGTCTGACCGGTGTCATCCTGGCCTCGCCGCCGATGGACTTCCACGTCTCCGACTCGTACTTCGTGGTGGCGCACTTCCACTACGTCGTCTTCGGCACCGTGGTGTTCGCGATGTTCTCCGGCTTCCACTTCTGGTGGCCGAAGTGGACCGGCAAGATGCTGGACGAGCGCCTCGGCAAGATCACCTTCTGGACGCTGTTCATCGGCTTCCACGGCACGTTCCTGGTCCAGCACTGGCTGGGCGCCGAGGGCATGCCGCGTCGTTACGCCGACTACCTGGCGGCCGACGGCTTCACCGCGCTGAACACGATCTCGACGATCAGCTCGTTCCTGCTCGGCATGTCGATCCTGCCGTTCTTCTACAACGTGTGGAAGACGGCCAAGTACGGCAAGCCGGTCGGCGTCGACGACCCGTGGGGCTACGGCCGCTCCCTGGAGTGGGCGACCTCCTGCCCGCCGCCGCGGCACAACTTCATCACCATGCCGCGGATCCGCAGTGAATCCCCGGCGTTCGATCTGCACCACCCGGAGATCGCGGCTCTCGACCAGCTCGAGAACGCCGGTCACGGCGAGAAGGCCATCGCTGGTGGCAAGGAGGCCGGCAAGTGAAGATCCAGGGCAAGATGTTCATGTGGCTGAGCGTCTTCGTCCTCGCCATGGCTGTGGTCTATGGCGTGTGGTCGAAGGAGCCGGCCGGTACCACGGCCCTCTTCCTGGCCTTCGGCCTGTGCATCATGATCGGCTTCTACCTGGGCTTCACGGCCAAGCGGGTGGACGCCGGTGCGCAGGACAACAAGGAGGCGGACGTCGCGGACGACGCCGGCGAGGTCGGGTTCTTCAGCCCGCACAGCTGGCAGCCGCTGTCCCTGGGCATCGGAGGCGCCCTCGCCTTCCTGTCCGTCGCCATCGGCTGGTGGCTGATGTACTTCTCGCTGCCGATCATCCTGATCGGCGTCTGGGGCTGGGTCTTCGAGTACTACCGCGGTGAGAACCGCACCCAGTAACACGCGCCGAGCGTTGAGGGGCCCGGACACTCCGAGAGGAGCGTCCGGGCCTCCGCTTTTTGCCCCAACACATGTCACTCGAACGAGTCGCTCGGCGTGCCGCCGTTGACGGGGCTTCCTAGCGTGAGGTCATGAGCCACACAGCGATATCCCGCCCCCGCACCGCCGTCAGCTGCACGCTGCTGGTGACCGCCCTCTGCGCGGGCGTCACCGCCTGCGGCTCGGACGGCAACCCGCTCGCCGCCCGCCCCTACGACGGGGCGGACCAGATCTCCTTCAACGCCCCCGACGGGGGCCGCGAGAAGGCCGACCCGGACAAGCCCCTGGAAGTCGTCGAGGACTCCGACGGGCGCATCACGGACGTCACGGCCCACGACGCCTCAGGACGCTACGTGGCGGGCGAACTCGCCGCCGACGGCAGCCGCTGGCACAGCACCACCCCGCTGGCCGCCAACGCCAGCTACACGGTCCGTGTGAGCACCGAGGACGAGGACGGGGCGCCCGGCCGCAAGGTCGTCACCTTCGACACCGGCAAGCCCACCACCAAGAAGCGCCTGGACGTCGCCTTCGGCCCCAAGACGGGCACCTACGGCGTCGGCCAGCCCATCACGGCCGAACTGAACCAGCCCGTCAAGGACAAGGCCCAGCGGGCCGTCGTGGAGCGCGCCCTCAAGGTCTCCTCCACGCCCGCCACGAACGGCGCCTGGCACTGGGTGGACGACAAAAAGCTCCACTACCGCCCGAAGGACTACTGGCCCGCCCAGGCGACCGTCCAGGTCCGCAGCAACCTGGAGGGCATCAAGATCGGCGACCGGATGTGGGGCGGCAAGGCCAAGCCGCTGACCTTCACCACCGCGGACAAACTCATAGCCGTCACGGACGCCGCCGCCCACCAGATGACCGTCTACAAGAACGACGAGGTCATCCGGCAGATACCCGTCACCACGGGCAAGCCCGGCTACGACACCCGCAACGGCGTCAAGGTCGTCCTCGCCAAAGAGGGCACCGTCCGCATGACCAGCGCCAGCATCGGCTCCTCGGACTTCTACGACCTGATCGTCCACCACTCCGTCCGCGTCACCAACAGCGGCGAGTACGTTCACGCCGCCCCCTGGTCCGTCGGCTCCCAGGGCTTCGCCAACGTCAGCCACGGCTGCACCGGCATGAGCACCGAGAACGCGGCCTGGTTCTACGACACGGTCCGCGAGGGCGACATCGTCAAGGTCGTGAACTCAGGCGGCGACGTGATGGCCCCCTTCGGCAACGGCTACGGCGACTGGAACCTCGACTGGGCGAAGTGGCGCACCGGCAGCGCGCTCGTCGGGGGCACCCCGGACGGCCCCACGGACGCCGACAGGGCCCGCCTGCGGCCGCAGAGCGTCTAGACGCCCTCAGGGGCGCGGGGAACTGCGCGACCAGCCACAGACCACCCGCACCCGCGAGACAACAGGCGCCCCCGACCTCTAGGCGTTCAAAGCCGCCTTGTCCCGCAACAGAGAAGCCAGCGCGGCAGCGAACTCCACCGGCTCCACCGGCAAGGTCACCGCCGCCTCCGCACGGCTCCAGGTCGCCAGCCACGCGTCCTGGGGCCGCCCGATCAGCAGCAGCACCGGCGGGCAGTCGAACACCTCGTCCTTGATCTGCCGGCAGACGCCCATGCCCCCCATCGGCACGGCCTCGCCGTCCAGTACACAGACGTCGATCCCGCCCCGGTCCAGCTCCCGCAGGACCGCGTCCGGAGTCGCACACTCCAGGAACTCCACCACGGGAACGTCCGGCGCCGGCCTCCGTCCCGTGGCGAGGCGTACCTGCTCGCGGGTGTTGGAGTCGTCGCTGTAGACCAGCACCGTGGCGGTCGGCTGCATTGTTCCTCCGTGACGTCAGCGTCGTAAGGACAGGCCCGTTGGGCCGGATGCTACTCCCTTGAACACCACGTCAACACCGGTACGACCGGGGAAGACACTCCGAACGGCACCCCCCGGAGTGAGGGCGGGATAAGCGACCGACATAATGTCGGTCGTGGCGACAGCAACGACAGTAGAAACCGGGCACGCGCACCCGTCGGTCAATCGGCCGAACCTCACCAGCGTCGGAACGATCATCTGGCTGAGTTCCGAGCTGATGTTCTTCGCGGCCCTCTTCGCGATGTACTTCACCCTGCGATCGGTGACGGGTCCCGATCACTGGAAGGAGATGGCCGCCCATCTCAACTTCCCGTTCTCGGCGACGAACACCACCATCCTGGTGCTCTCCTCGCTCACCTGCCAGCTCGGCGTCTTCGCCGCCGAGCGCGGTGACGTGAAGAAGCTGCGGATGTGGTTCATCGTCACGTTCGTGATGGGTGCGATCTTCATCGGTGGTCAGGTCTTCGAGTACACGGAGCTGGTCAAGGACGCGGGCCTGTCCCTGTCCTCCGACCCGTACGGCTCGGTGTTCTACCTGACCACCGGCTTCCACGGCCTGCACGTGACGGGCGGTCTCATCGCCTTCCTGCTGGTCCTGGGACGGACCTACGCGGCCCGGAGGTTCACCCACGAGCAGGCGACGGCCGCGATCGTCGTGTCCTATTACTGGCACTTCGTCGATGTCGTCTGGATCGGTCTCTTCGCCACGATCTACATGATCAAGTAGCAGGGCCCGCATCCGCGCGTGCTCGACGAAGCGCGCATCCCAGAAGCATCGACGCAGAAGATCCTGACACCGGGGTAATCCGTGAAAAAGCTCTCCGCACGACGACGCCACCCGTTGGCGGCGCTCGTCGTCCTACTCCTCGCGCTGGCATGCACCGGGGGGCTGTACGCCGTGTTCGCACCCGCGGACCAGGCGCAGGCCGACGAAACCGCCCAGTCCCTCACCATCGAGGAGGGCAAGAAGCTCTACTCGGTCGGTTGCGCCAGTTGCCACGGCACCGGCGGTCAGGGCACCTCCGACGGGCCGAGCCTGGTGGGTGTGGGCGCCGCGGCCGTCGACTTCCAGGTGGGCACCGGCCGGATGCCGGCCGCCACCTCCCAGGGCCCCCAGGTCCCGGCGAAGAAGAACATCTACTCGCAGGCCGAGATCGACCAGCTCGCGGCGTTCATCGCCTCGCTGGGTGCCGGTCCGTCCGTCCCGACGGAGGAGCAGTACGGCCCCGAGGGTGCCGACATCGCCAAGGGCGGTGAGCTGTTCCGCACCAACTGCGCGCAGTGCCACAACTTCACCGGCAAGGGCGGCGCGCTGACGCACGGCAAGTACGCGCCGACCCTCGAGGGCGTCTCCCCGAAGCACATCTACGAGGCCATGCAGACCGGCCCGCAGAACATGCCGTCCTTCCCCGACACCACGCTGTCGGAGAAGAACAAGAAGGACATCATCGCGTACCTCGACGCGGTCAACAGCGAAAAGACCGAGAGCCCCGGCGGCCTCGAACTGGGTGGCCTCGGGCCGGTCAGCGAGGGCCTGTTCGGCTGGATCTTCGGTCTCGGCGGTCTGATCGCCGTCGCCGTGTGGGTCGCCGCCCGGACCGCAAAGGCCAAGAAGTCATGAGTAGCCAAGACATTCCAGAAGAGAACCTGCCTGCCGCGCAGTCCGCAGGCCATGACGAGCACGGGCACGGCGCGGTGAGCGTCGCGGACGACAAGAACCCGTTCGCCGACCCGGGCCTGCCTCCCCACGAGCACCGGGTCCAGGACGTCGACGAGCGGGCCGCCAAGCGGTCCGAGCGCTCGGTCGCCTTCCTGTTCACCCTGTCGATGCTGGCGACGGTCGGCTTCATCGCCTCCTTCGTGGCGATCCCGGTCGACAAGTCGGTCTTCATCTTCCCGCTCGGTCACATCAGCGCGCTGAACTTCGCACTGGGCATGACGCTCGGCATCGCGCTGTTCTGCATCGGCGCGGGCGCCGTCCACTGGGCGCGCACCCTGATGTCCGACGTGGAGGTCGCCGACGAGCGGCACGCGATCGAGGCGTCGCCCGAGGTCCGCGAGAAGGTCTTCGCGGACTTCAAGCAGGGCGCCAAGGAGTCGGCGATCGGCCGGCGCAAGCTGATCCGCAACACGATGCTCGGCGCGCTCACGCTGGTGCCGCTCTCCGGCGTCGTGCTGCTGCGCGACCTCGGCCCGCTGCCGGGCACCAAGCTCCGCCACACGCTGTGGTCCAAGGGCAAGCTGCTCGTCAACATGAACACGAACGAGCCGCTGCGTCCGTCCGATGTCGCGGTCGGTTCGCTGACCTTCGCCAAGCCCGAGGGCCTGGAGGAGCACGACCACGACTTCCAGAACGAGATCGCCAAGGCCGCCCTGATGATCGTCCGGATCCAGCCGGAGAACATCAAGGACAAGCGCGAGCTCGAGTGGTCGCACCAGGGCATCGTCGCGTACTCGAAGATCTGCACCCACGTCGGTTGCCCGATCTCCCTGTACGAGCAGCAGACGCACCACGTGCTCTGCCCGTGCCACCAGTCCACCTTCGACCTCTCCGACGGTGCCCGAGTGATCTTCGGTCCCGCCGGTCACGCCCTGCCGCAGCTCCGCATCGGCGTGAACGACGAGGGCTACCTCGAGGCGCTCGGCGACTTCGAAGAGCCCGTCGGCCCTGCTTTCTGGGAGCGCGGATGAGCACTGCACAGACACGCCGCAAGGCGCCCGCGGGTGAGCGGGTCGCCGACTGGGCCGACGGCCGCCTCGGGATCTACTCCCTGGCCAAGGCCAACATGCGCAAGATCTTCCCGGACCACTGGTCCTTCATGCTCGGTGAGATCTGCCTCTACAGCTTCATCATCATCATCCTCACGGGTGTGTACCTGACGCTGTTCTTCCACCCGTCGATGAACGAGGTGGAGTACCACGGCAGTTACGTCCCGCTCCAGGGGCAGCTGATGTCGGAGGCGTTCGCCTCCACGCTGGACATCAGCTTCGACGTCCGCGGCGGTCTGCTGATCCGGCAGATCCACCACTGGGCGGCGATCATCTTCCTCGCCGGCATGTTCGTGCACATGATGCGCGTCTTCTTCACCGGCGCGTTCCGCAAGCCGCGTGAGATCAACTGGATGTTCGGCTTCCTGCTGTTCGTCCTGGGCATGTTCACCGGCTTCACCGGCTACTCGCTCCCGGACGACCTGCTCTCCGGTACGGGTGTCCGCTTCACGCAGGGCGCGATCCTGTCCGTGCCGATCGTGGGCACGTACATCTCGATGTTCCTGTTCGGCGGGGAGTTCCCGGGTACCGACTTCGTCGCCCGGTTCTACTCGATCCACATCCTGCTGCTGCCGGGCATCATGCTCGGGCTCGTGGTCGGCCACCTGATCCTGGTCTTCTACCACAAGCACACCCAGTTCGCGGGTCCCGGCCGGACCAACAAGAACGTCGTCGGCATGCCGCTGCTGCCGGTCTACATGGCCAAGGCCGGAGGCTTCTTCTTCCTGGTCTTCGGTGCCATCGCGGCCCTCGCCGGCATCGCGACGATCAACCCGATCTGGGTCCTGGGCCCCTACCGGCCCGACCAGGTGTCGACCGGTGCCCAGCCCGACTGGTACATGGGCTTCGCCGAGGGTCTCATCCGTGCGATGCCCGGCTGGGAGATCAACCTCTGGGGTCACACGCTCGTCCTGGGTGTGTTCATCCCGCTGGTCCTCTTCGGCGTGTTCCTCGGGATCATCGCCCTGTACCCGTTCATCGAGTCGTGGGTCACCGGGGACAAGCGCGAGCACCACATCCTGGACCGTCCGCGCAACGCCCCGACCCGTACGGGCGTCGGTGTCGCGTGGGTGACCGGCTACATCATCATGCTGATCGGCGGTGGCAACGACATCGTCGCCACGCACTTCCATCTGTCGATCAACTCGGTGACCTGGTTCGTCCGGATCGGGTTCTTCCTCGGACCGGTCCTCGCCTTCGTCGTCACCAAGCGCATCTGCCTCGGCCTGCAGCGCCGGGACAAGGAGAAGGTGCTGCACGGCCGCGAGTCGGGCATCATCAAGCGCCTGCCGCACGGTGAGTTCATCGAGGTGCACGAGCCGCTCAGCCAGGAGCAGATGTACACGCTCACGGCCCACGAGCAGTACAAGCCGGCCGAGATCGGCCCGACGGTCGACGAGAACGGTGTCGAGCGCAAGGTGAAGGGTTCCGAGAAGCTGCGCGCCAAGCTCAGCGACGCCTACTACGGCGAGGGTGCCCAGATCCCGAAGCCCACCGCCGAGGAGTACCGGGAGATCACGAGCGGCCACGGCCACCACTGATCACTGCTTCGCCACGCCACAGAGGGGCCCCGTCCGATCATCGGACGGGGCCCTTCGCCCTGCCCGGGGCTGGATAGGGTGGACCCGTTGAGACTCTCGTCCCGTAGTGCGGGACGCCTGACCCTGGAGCGGCTTATGAGCGCTGTGACCCCCGCTGGAGGCGACACCGCGGCGGGCCGCTCCTGGCCCCTGCTGTTGAACGGCCTGCTGGACGGCAGGCACCTGAGCGCGGACGACACCGCCTGGGCCATGGATCGCATCATGCGCGGCGAGGCGACCGAGGCACAGATCGCCGGGTTCGTCGTGGCCCTGCGCGCCAAGGGCGAGACCGTCGAGGAGATCAACGGCCTCGTCCGCACGATGTACGAGCACGCCAACGTGATCGAGGTGCCCGGAGCGACGGTCGACATCGTCGGCACGGGCGGTGACGGCGCGAAGACGGTCAACATCTCCACGATGTCCTCGATCGTCGTCGCCGGCACCGGCGCGAAGGTCGTCAAGCACGGCAACCGCGCCGCGTCCTCGGCGTCCGGGGCCTCCGACGTGCTGGAGAAGCTCGGCGTCAACCTGGAACTGCCCCTGCACCGGGTGACGGAGGTCGCCGAGGAGGCCGGGATCACCTTCTGCTTCGCGGTGAAGTTCCACCCGGCGCTGCGGCACGCGGGCGCCGCCCGCGGCCAGTTGGGCATCCGCACGGTGTTCAACGCCCTCGGCCCGCTCACCAACCCGGCCCGGGTCCGCGCCCAGGCCGTCGGTGTGGCGGATCCGCGCATGGCGCCGATCGTCGCGGGCGTCTTCGCCGAGCGCGGCAACTCCTCCCTGGTCTTCCGGGGCGACGACGGCCTGGACGAGCTGACCACGACGGCCACCTCCCGGGTGTGGATCGTCCGGGACGGCGACGTGACCGAGGAGGCCTTCGACCCGCGTGACGTGGGCCTCGAACTGGTCCCCGTAGAGGCGCTGCGCGGCGCGGACGCCTCCTACAACGCCGAGGTCGCCCGGCGGCTGCTGGACGGCGAGACCGGCCCGGTCCGCGACGCGGTCCTGCTGAACTCGGCGGCGGCGCTGGTGGCCCTGGAGCCCACCAGCGCGCCCCTGGCCGAGCAGATCGGCGCCGGGATGGCGAAGGCGGCCGAGTCGATCGACTCGGGGGCGGCGAAGCGCACGCTGGAGCGCTGGGTGGCCGCGAGCAACGCGTAGCGGATCCCGTACGGCGTCCCGCGATCCGGACTCGGGTTGCGGGGCGCCGATCTTTTCGCGTACGTTCCTGAACAGGTCATGAGTGACAGTCATGAGGCCCCGGCCGACTGTCCGGCAACCCTCCGTCCGTGGCGGGGTGCCCCGGGTGAAGACCGGGCCGCAGGCAGCGAGGTCTGCGGCAAGCGCGTGACGAGGAGTCTTCCGTGAACCTGCGAATGCGATAGGGCCGCAGAGCCCCGCCTCCGCATCCCCTTCCTTTCACCCCCGCTCGAGCCGTACGCGCTCGCGGGCGGATTCCACCTGCCTTCACGGGAGTTCACCCATGTCCGTCTCCACCGTTGCCGCCGCCCCGTCCGTTTGTGCCCCGCTGCCCGTTCTGGGCCGGGATGTCACCGTGCCGCTCGTGACCGGTGGCGAGGTCACCTACGCCGCCCTCGACTACGCCGCCAGCGCCCCGGCGCTCCAGCGGGTCTGGGACGACGTCGCCGCCTACGCGCCGTACTACGGCAGCGTCCACCGCGGCGCCGGGTACCTCTCCCAGCTCTCCACCGACCTGTTCGAGAACGCCCGCCGGACCGTCGCGGAGTTCCTCGACTGCCGCGAGGGCGACCAGGTCGTGTTCACCCGGTCCACCACCGACTCCCTCAACCTCCTCGCCGCCGCGCTCCCCGCCGACTGCCGGGTCTTCGTCTTCGAGACCGAGCACCACGCCTCGCTGCTGCCGTGGCGCGGCGCCCAGGTCACCTACCTCGACGCCCCGCGCAGCCCCCGCGAGGCCGTCGAGACCCTGGAGCGCGCCCTCGCCGACCGCACTGTGTCCCTCGAGGGGGGCCACGGGCCGGCCCTCGTGTGCGTCACCGGCGCCTCGAACGTCACCGGTGAGCTGTGGCCCGTACGGGAGCTCACGGCGGCCGCGCACGCCCACGGTGCGCGCATCGTGCTGGACGCCGCGCAGCTGGCCCCGCACCACCAGGTGTCCGTCGCCGACCTCGACGTCGACTGGGTCGCCTTCTCCGGGCACAAGCTGTACGCGCCCTTCGGCTCGGGCGTCCTGGCCGGGCGGGCCGACTGGCTGCGCGCGGCCGAGCCGTACCTCGCGGGCGGCGGGGCCAGCCGCAAGGTCGGCCGGCGGGAGGACGGCGGAGTGGACGTGGAGTGGCACGACAGCGCCGCCCGCCACGAGGCCGGGTCGCCCAACGTCATCGGCGCCTACGCCCTCGCGTCGGCCTGCAAGGCGCTGACCGAGGCCGGTTTCGACACCCTCGTCGCCCGTGAGCAGTACCTGGTCCGCGCGGTGCGCGACGGACTCGCCGACGTCCCCGAGGTGCGGTTCCTGTCCCTCTTCGGGGACGAGGCGCCGCGGGTCGGGGTGCTCTCCTTCGTCGTCGAGGGCTGGAACAGCTCCCACTTCGCCGCCGCCCTGTCCGCCGAGTACGGCATCGGCGTACGGGACGGGCTGTTCTGCGCCCATCCGCTGCTGCGCACGCTGCTCGGCAGCGACCCGCAGGCGCAGGGGGAGTGCGGGGCGCCGGAGGCCGCGCCCGGGGAGAAGTCGCTCAACGCCATCCGGGTCAGCTTCGGAGCGGGCACGCCCGACGAGCACGTGGAGCGGTTCGTGCGGGCGGTGAAGGAGCTCGTGGCGGACGGGGCGAAGTGGAACTACCGCACGGAGGACGGGCGCTGCGTGCCGGACACCTCCGCCTGAGCCGGCAGCCGGGTGCCCAGGACGATCATCCGCAGGGCGCGCTCGGTGGCGTCCGTGAGGAGTTCGCTCGCCCGCAGCAGGGCCTCGGCCAGCTCCATCGGGGCGGGCAGGATGCCGTGGCAGGCGTCCACGCCCGGCACCTGCCCGCGCCCTCGCCGAGCGTGCCGGCCAGGGCCAGCCGGGGCCGTCGTCGCCCGGTCCGTCGTCTCCGGTGCCCTGGCCGCGGTCGTCGTCGTCATCGTCACTCGCTGAGCTGTCGGTCACCGCAGGCCGCGAGACGACCTCGTCACCCGGTGGGGCGCCGGGCGGTGTGGCCTTCTCACCGGGCCGGAGCGTGGAGGTGGGCGTGGGCGAGCCGTGGTCCAGCTCGACCTTCTGCGAGGGCACCCTGGGCGACTCGGGGCTGTCCGCGAGTGCGTAACTGGTCGCGGCGATGCCGAGCGGGATCAGCACGACGGCGGACAGGGCCGCTATCCGGCGAGAGGAAACCATGGGCCCGATCCTGCGGACGGAACCCGGGGAGCGGGATGAAGCCCGGATGAAGAACTCCTCATCCGGGGCCCGGCGGGCAGGACGGGGCCGCTAGTTGTCCAGCCCGATCGAGAAGGCCGCTTCCAGGTCGTGCTGCGAGTACGTACGGAACGCCACGTGCGTGTCCGTGCCCTCCACGCCGGGGATCTTGCTGATCCGGCCCGGGATGACCTCCGCCAGGTCCTCGTGCTCCTTCACCCGGACCATCGCGATCAGGTCGTAGGTGCCGGTGACGGAGAAGACCTCGCTGACGCTGTCCAGCGCCGCGATCGACTCGGCGATCTCGGGGATCCGGTCCACGCTGGTCTTGATGAGGACGATCGCGGTGATCACGGCTGGTTCTCTCCCTCGGGGGCCGGAGCAGGGGCGGCCTTCACTCTAGTAGGGCCGGCGGGACGGCCGTATCGGACCGACGCGTAGCCGAAGCCCAGACCGAAACCGATCAGGTGGGCGAGGTAGGCCACCCCCGGCCCGTCCGGGGCCCGCCCCGCCGCCAGCCACTGCAGCGCCGCCCAGAACGGCAGCACGACCCACGCCGGGAAGCGCACCGGCAGGAAGAAGAGGAACGGCAGGAGACTGGTCACCCGGGCCCGGGGGAACAGGTACAGGAACGCGCCGAGGACTGCCGAGATCGCCCCCGAGGCACCGACCAGGGACTGCTCGGAGTCCGCGTTGGCCACGGCGTAGCCCAGCAGGGCCAGGTAGCCGCAGCCGACGTAGAACAGGGTGAACTGCACCCGGCCCATCCGCTCCTCGGTCATCGCCCCGAAGACGTAGAGGAAGAGCATGTTGCCGAGCAGGTGGACCCAGCTGCCGTGGACGAAGAGCGCGGTCACGGGGGTGAGGGCCGGCCTCCCGGACCCTTCGAACAGTTCTGCGGGGATCACGCCCCAGCGCCGGAAGTAGGCCCGCTGCACGGCGAGCAGCTCGTCGCCCGTGCCGTACGCCGGGTTCAGGCCCGAGGCGGGTCCGGCCAGGAAGACCAGGCAGCACAGGGCGATCAGGGTGTACGTCACCGGCGCCGACGACCCCCTGACCGATCTGCCGGCCCGGACGATCGACGCACTCCACTTGCGGATCATGAATACAGAGCATGACGTAACCGGACGCAACCACCCATACCGCCTCGCCGCCGTGGACACGCGGGCGGCGGGTACCCGCCAGGCCGTAGGGTTACGGACCACACGCACCGGGGATGCCGGTCGCGTCGCGGACACTAGAAGGAAAGAGAACAGGTCACGATGACGGTTCCCCTGCCGACCGCCGAGACGCGGTGGCGCTGCACCCTCTGCGGCAACCTCACGAGGTTCGACGTGACCCGCTCGTCGAAGGTCGTCGAGTACGTCCACCTCGACCTGGCCGGAGAGCCGAAGGTCGAGGAGCGCGACGTCCTCAGTGAGACCATCGAGTCGGTGCGCTGCCGCTGGTGTAACGCGGTGGACCAGGTGGAACTCGTGGACAGGCCGGGCGCCGGCTCCTGAGGATGGGGGTCCCCCCGCTCGAGTGAAGTCGAGAGTGGGGGAGGGCCCCGCACGGATTGGGGTGTGACGGATGGTGGAGACCACGGGCGGGGGGCCGGGCGACGGCGCCGCCGAGGTGCTCGACCGTCCGCTGCCCGACGGCGTGCGCCGCAGAGTGGTGCAGATCGTCTCCGACGGCTTCGGCTCGCTGACGGTCGGCGAGCTGCCCGCGCAGCTCAGGCAGTACGCCCGGTTCGCCCCGAACCGACGGGCGAAGTTCGCCGGCAACGCGATGGCGGCCGCCCTGGAGACCGACCCGCTGTTCCGGCAGCGCATCGGCGAGAAGCTCAGAGAGACCCAGCCGGAGCTGACCGGCGCCCTCGACTCAGGCTCCCCGCCCCCGGCCGCGGACCCGCTCGATGTGGCGGCCGCGGCCTACGTACTGCGTCCCCTCGGCTGGGTGAAACTCGTGACCGCCGCCGGCGAGGAGGCCCAGCGGGCCGACGCCGAGCGCGCCGACGAGGAGAGCCGGGCCGAGCTGGAGCGGCTGCGCGCCGAGCTCGACCGGGCCCGTGACCACACCCGGGCCGAGACCGAGCGGCTGCGCACGGAGCTGGAATCGGCCAAGAAGGAAACCGAGTCGCTGCACCGCAAGCTGCGAGCCGCCCTCAGCGACGTCAAGCGCGGCGAGGCCGCCCTGCGTAAGGCGCAGGGCGAGATCGAGGCCGTCCGCGCCGAGGGGCACGCGCAGCTCTCCGCCGCCGAGAGCGAGACCCGGCGCCTCAAGTCCCGGCTGGGTGAGAGCGAGGCCGCCCTGGAGGCCGCGCGCCGGGCCGCCCGCGAGGGCCGCAGCGTCGAGGACATGCGGGTCCGGCTGCTGCTGGACACCCTGCTGGACGCGACCCAGGGGCTCCGCCGCGAACTGGCCCTGCCCCCGGTGTCGGTGCGGCCTGCCGAGACCGTCGACGCCGTCGAGCCGGGCCGGATGACCCCGAAGGACATCGCCGCCCGCGCCCTGTCGGAGGACGACCCGCAGGTCCTCGACCAGCTGCTGGCGCTGCCGCAGGCCCATCTGGTCGTCGACGGCTACAACGTCACCAAGACCGGCTATCCGCAGATGCCGCTGGAGAAGCAGCGCCTGCGGCTGCTGGGGCAGCTCTCCCAACTGGCCGCGCAGAGCGGCGCCGAGGTGACCTGTGTCTTCGACGGCGCGGAGCTGGCCGCGCCGGTGCTGCTGGCCCCGCCACGCGGTGTGCGTGTGCTGTTCTCGAAGCCGGGCGTCACCGCCGACGAGCTCATCCGCCAGCTGGTGCGCGCCGAACCGCCGGGCCGTCCGGTCATCGTGGCGTCCACCGACCGCGAGGTCGCCGACGGCGTGGCCCGGGCCGGCGCCCGCCCGGTCGCCTCCGCGATGCTGCTCAGGCGGCTTTCACGGGCCTAGGGGGCGTACGCACCATGCGTAACGTCCGGGCGTGATGCCCGAATTGGTGGGACCTGTGAGCCACGTTGCGTCAAGTGGGTCTCACGGCCTGTGAGTCCAGATGAAAAGATGGCCTACCGTGATGCAATTTTTCATCTGAGGATTTGAACTGATCACAGGAAGGTCACTAGGGTCGGGCCGAACCTCCGCTCGGGTGATCACTCATCGGGAGAGACGGCGGAGGGGCCAGAAGGAGCTTTTCACCCGTGGCGTCCCACCGTCGTCCTAAGCAGCCGAGCCGCGCACGTGTGACCGTGCTGACCACCGCCGCCGCCGCTGCCGTCGCCTTCAGCTCGCAGGCCGCCAACGCGGCCCCCAGTGAGAAGCCGAGCAAGGACGAGGTCAAGACCAAGGTCGACAAGCTCTACGAAGAGGCGGAGCAGGCCACCGAGAAGTACAACGGGGCCAAGGAGAAGCAGGAGAAGCTCCAGAAGGAGATCTCCACCATCCAGGACAACGTGGCCCGCGGCCAGGAGGAGCTCAACGAGCTCCGCGACAGCCTGGGCCTCGCCGCCGCGTCGCAGTACCGCACCGGCTCCATCGACCCCTCCGTCCAGCTGTTCCTCTCCGCGAACCCCGAGGACTACCTCGACAAGGCCTCCACGCTCGACCAGTTGAGCAGCCAGCAGGTCGAGGCGCTGAAGAAGGTCCAGGAGAAGCAGCGCGAACTGGCCCAGGAGCGCGCCGAGGCCTCCGAGAAGCTCAAGGACCTCGCCTCCACCCGGACCGAACTCGGCAAGAAGAAGAAGGAAGTCCAGGGCAAGCTCTCCTCCGCGCAGAAGCTGCTCAACAGCCTCACCGCCGCCGAGAAGGCCGAACTCGCCGCCGAGCAGAGCCGCGCCAGCCGGGCCAGCGAGCGCGACGCCCTCGACGTCAACGTCCCGCCCGGCTCGGGCCGCGCCGCCTCCGCCTTCGCCTTCGCCCAGAGCCAGCTCGGCAAGCCCTACGTCTACGGCGCCACCGGCATGAGCTCCTTCGACTGCTCCGGCCTCACCTCCCGGGCCTACGCCGCCGCCGGCATGCAGATCCCGCGCACCTCCGAGGCCCAGTCGCAGATCGGCACCAAGATCTACTCCACCAGCCAGCTCAAGGTCGGCGACCTGGTCTTCTTCTTCAACGACCTGCACCACGTCGGCCTCTACGCCGGCAACGGGCAGATCATCCACGCCCCGCGCACCGGCACCGTCGTCCGCTACGAGTCGATGAGCACCATCGGCGGCCCGTTCATGTTCGGCGTCCGGGTCTGACGACCGGCTCCCGGAGCCTTCAAGATCAGGACACCGTGTCCGCCGTTCGGGCGAATCACGACGGCCCCGAGTGAGCCCACGCCCCGCCATTGACCTGCGTCAGCGGCGGGGCGCACTGCTGGATACCCACGGATGGCCGTTGGCGGCCCCCTGTCGCGGGGCTACTGTCTGCCGCGTTCCAAGTCCGCCAGCGGAAGGAGAGCGGCTTCCCGTGGGGTCCCATCGCCGCCTTGCACCGTCCGGGTTCGACCGGGGCGCCGGTGCCGCGGTCAGCATCCTGTCCGTCACGGCCGCCGCCCTGGGCGCGGTACCGGCCGCCGCCGCACCGCACGACGACACCCGGGCCACGGTGGACCGCCTCTACGAGCAGGCCGAGAAGGCCACCGAGGCGTACAACGAGGCCGACGAACGTGCCGACGAGCTGCGTACCGAGGTCGGCATCGCCCGGGACCGCATCGCCCGCCAGCAGGAGCGCGTCAACTCCATGCGGGAGTCCCTCGGTTCGCTCGCCGGCGCCCAGTACCGCTCGGGCGGCGTCGACCCGTCCCTCGCCCTGCTGCTGTCCGAGGACCCGGAGGACTACCTCGACCACGCGTCCCGGCTCGACCGTCTCACCGCCCACCAGGCCGGTGAGCTGAAGGCACTCCAGGGCGCCATGCGCGAACTCGCCCAGGACCGCGAGGAGGCCGCCGGGAAGCTCCGCGAACTGGAGACGAGCCGCAAGGCCGTGGCAGCCCACAAGAAGACCGTCGAGCACAAGCTCGCCACGGCCCGGCGGCTGCTCAACTCCCTTCCGGACGCCGAGCGCGACGCCTACGGCCGGGCTTCCCGGTCCGGCCGCCCCGGCATGCCCGACCTCGGCGGCGCCACCGCCGCCTCGGCACGCGGCTCGGCCGCCGTCGCCGCCGTCCGCAGCGCGCTCGGCAAGCCCTACGTCTGGGGCGCCAACGGGCCCTCCGGCTTCGACTGTTCGGGCCTGATGCAGTGGTCGTACGCGCAGGCCGGCGTCTCCCTGCCGCGCACCTCGCAGGCCCAGCGCTACGCCGGCCGCCAGGTCCCGCTGTCCGAGGCGCGCCCCGGTGACCTGGTCGTCTACCGGGGCGACGCCAGCCATGTCGGGATGTACATGGGCAACGGCCAGGTCGTCCACGCCCCCTACCCCGGCGCGCCCGTGCGCTACGACCCGGTCGGGATGATGCCCGTCTCGTCGGTCACCAGGGTCTGACCGGCAGGGCCCCGGCGCCCGTACGATCGGGAACGTGGCTGGTCGAAGGTCGGGGTCCGCGCTGGTGGCGCTCGTCGTGCTGCTCGTCGCCCTGGCCGGGTGCGGCGGGCGCTCCGCGGCCGACAGCGCCACGGTCGAGGTGCAGCGGCTCCTGGACCGGCGGGCCGAAGCGGTCGTCGACCGCGACGCGCGGGCCTACGAACGGACGGGCAGGGGGACGGATTTCGCCGACCTGCGCGCGGTGCCCGTGGCCGCCTGGTCGTACCGGGTGACCGCGGTGCGCCGCACCGGCGACACGGCCACCGCCGACGCCGAACTGCGCTATCGCGTCGCCGGGTACGACGAGGCGCCGGTGACCACCGGACGCACCCTGCGGCTGAGCCGGGACGCGGACGGGCGGTGGTCCGTCGTCACCGACCGGCCCGCGAAGAAGTCCGCGCAGCAACTGTGGGACCAGGGGGCGGTGCACCTCGTGCGGGGCCG
Source organism: Streptomyces massasporeus (assembly GCF_014648995.1). Taxonomy (GTDB): domain Bacteria; phylum Actinomycetota; class Actinomycetes; order Streptomycetales; family Streptomycetaceae; genus Streptomyces; species Streptomyces massasporeus. The sequence continues at coordinate 16,674 of NZ_BMSE01000004.1, forward strand.
GCGCAGTCTCGTGCTCGGCGTCGGTCAGTCCGGGCAGTCGCTGCGGGACTTTGCGGACCTGGCCGACCGTGCGGTGCCGGCCGTGTCGGACGCGTGGGGCACGGACTGGAGCCGGCGGGTCGTCCTGGTCGTGCCGAAGTCGCTGGAGGGGATGGCGGGGCTGCTCGGCTCGCCCGCGTCGTCCTACCGCGGGATCGCGGCGGTCACCACCGGAGAGACGGGGCCACGGACCCGGGCGCCGGCGGACCGGATCATCGTCAACCCGGATGCGTTCGCGCTCCTCGGGGGCCTCGGCGAGCAGGTCGTCGTCACCCACGAGACCACCCATGTCGCCACCCGCGCCCGCACCACGGCCGCCACGCCCCTGTGGCTCTCCGAGGGGTACGCCGACTGGGTCGGCTACCGCGCCGCCGGCCGCACCCCCGTCGAGGCCGCCCCCGAACTGTCCCGGGCGGTCGCCGAGGACCGGCTCCCCACCGCCCTCCCGGACGACGAGGACTTCGGCTTCACCGGCGACGCGAGCCGCCTGGCCCGCTCCTACGAGAGCGGCTGGACGGCCTGCCGGATGATCTCCGACCGCTGGGGGGAGGCCCGGCTCGGCGCGTTCTACCGGGCCGTCGGGGAGCACCGGGAGCGGGCCGGGGCGGTGGAGGAGGCGATGCGGAAGGTGCTGGGGACGACGCCGGATGCCTTTACGAGGCAGTGGCGGACGTACCTGCGGGATCAGCTGGGCTGACCCGGGCCCGGGCCGCCGAGGGCCTCACTCCGGCCGGTCTCCGCTTCACTCCGGCCGGTCGAGCACCTCGACGGCCTCCCGCAGCCACGCCCGCTCCGCCTCGCCCGTCGCCCGGGCCACCCGGAGCATGCCCTGGCGGAACAGGTCCTCGGCCTCCTCGACGCGGACCGGCTTGCCGGACGCGTAGAAGAAGCTCGTCGGGGTCTCCAGGAACTCCAGCCGCCGGCGCAGCACCGCGGCCTGTTCGTGCCGGTCGGGCAGGTGGCGCAGGAAGGCGAGGACCGTGTTGAAGCGGACCTGGTCGGTGATCTCGGTCTGCTTCGGGTGGCGCAGCCGCTCCAGCAGCTCCTCGCGCCCCTTTCCGGTGAGGGCGAGGATCCGGCGCGGGGCGGCGCTCGCGCCCGGCTCGGTGCGCTGGTCGAGCAGGCCCGCCCCGACCAGGCGCGTGATCGCCGGGTAGAGCGCACCGTCGCTGACCGGCCGGACGTGCCCGGTCAGCGCCTTGATGCGCTCCTTCAACTCATAGCCGTGCAGGGGCTCCTCGGCCAGGAAGCCCAGGATCGACAGCTCCAGCATGGTCCTCCTTGCGGGTGGTCGACACCGCATGCTACCTCTTAACGAGCTACCTCGAATCGAGATAGCTCGGATCGAGGTTCGGCAGACCTCGGCCGAGGTTCATCAGGACCCGGGGGGACCGCCACCGTGAACGCCCACCGCAGACAACTCGTGCTGCTCGCCCGCCCCGTCTACTTCTCGCTCCTCGCCTCCGTCGCCGCCGGAATCATCAACACCGTCTGGGTCGCCCGGCTGGGCGGTCCGGCCGTGGCCGCCGTGGCCGTCGCGACCACCACGGAGAACGTGCTGCTCGGCATCGCCCTGGTCTTCGGCTCCGGCACCACCGTGCTGGTCGCCCACGCCCGGGGCGCCCGCGACCCCGGGGCGGTCCGGGCCGCCGTGCGGGGCGGGTGGGCGCTGTGGGCGCTGGTGACGCCCCTGGTGGTGGCGGGCGGTCTGATCGTCGGCGAACCGCTGGCCCGGCTGGTGCTCGGCGGGGCGGACGGCCGCGCCCTCCCGCTCGCCGCCGCCTACTTCACCCTGTCCATGCCGGGCATGGCCGTCTTCTTCGCCCAGCAACTCGTCGACGGCATCCTCAAGGGCGCGGGCGACACCCGGACCCCGATGCGGCTCGCCCTGCTGGCAGGCGGTCTGATCCTGGCCCTGGACCCGCTCCTCATCCACCTCCACGGCGTCCAAGGCGCCGCGGCCGCCACCGTGCTGTCCCGGTGCGTGGCGCTGGGGGCGGGACTCCTCGCGGTCCGGCGCGACGCCCTGCTGCGCGAGGCCCGGCGGGCCGCGCCGGGCGAGTCCCCGGCCGCCTCCCTGCGCCGGACGCTGACGACCGGCCTGCCGATGTCGGCCGACTTCACCGTGCGGCAGACGGGTGCGCTGGTCCTGGTCGCGATCGTGGCGCGGCTCGGGGTGACGGCGGTGGCCGCGTACGCGATCGCCTACAAGATCATGTACGTGGCGACCATGGCCTTCTACGCCGTCCGTCAGGCCGCCGCCATCCACACCGCGCACACGCGGGGCGCGGGAGAGGACGAACGGCGGGTGATCGGGAGGCAGACCGTGTTCCTCTCCGGCGCCCTCGGCCTCGGCGCGGCCGTACTGCTGGCCGTCGGTGCCCCGTGGCTCATGGCCGCCTTCGGAGCGGGGCCCGAAGTCGCGCACCAGGGCGTGCTGTTCCTGCGTTGGGTCGGGCCCTACCTGTTGCTGATGGCCTGTCTCATCGCGCTCGGCGGGGTCTTCGAGGGCAGCGGGGGCGCCTCGGTGCTGCTGAGGGTGACCGTGCTCGGGACCGCGGTGCAGCTGGCCCTCGCGTACAGCCTGACGAGGCTCGGACTGCCGGGGGTGTGTCTCGCGCTGGCGCTCGCGGCGGCGGTGCAGTGCGCCCTGGCGGGGGTGCTCTTCCGGCGCGCCCCGGCTCAGGAGGAGACGGAGGTCTCCCCGGCACGGGCGGCCGGCTGAGACGGCAGGGTGGCGGGGGCCGTGCGCGGCACCGTCGCCTTCCACAGGGCGCGGGCCGCGAGGAGGGTGGCGACCACCAGCAGGCCGTTGCGCAGGAACAGCAGGGTGAGGCCGAGGCCGTCACTGGCCACCACGTCGGCGAAGTAGTACGGGAACTCCAGCACCGTCACGAAGCACGCCACCAGCACCAGCGCGACCGGCAGCCGCATCCGGCTGCCCGGGAAGTACAGGCACACCGCCGCCAGCCCGACCAGCCACACCATGTACTGCGGGCTGATCACCCGGCTGGTGGTGGTGAACATCAGCACCGCGACGAAGGCCGCGTCCGCGAGCGTGTGCTCCTCGAAGTGCCGCGCCAGCAGCCGCCACAGCACCAGCCAGCCGAAGGCCGCCCCGGTGAGGAACAGCGCGCCGGTGCTCACCTCGCTCACGTACGGCCCGAGGAACTCGATCGATCCGTAGTTCAGCTTCACCTCGCCCTGCCAGCCGAAGTGCCGGGCGACGTGGAAGACCAGCGCGCCCAGCGATTCCACCTCGGTGCCCCGGTCGCGCTGGAAGGTCAGGAACGCGAACGCGCCGGGCATGGCCAGCGCGAACACGCCCGTCACCACGACGCCGGTCACCAGTGCCGACACCCAGGCGCTGCGCCGGCGGGCGGCGAGGAGCAGCATCGCGGGCCACACCTTCAGCAGCGCCCCGAAGGCGGCCAGGGCCCCCATCGCCCTGGGGTGCCGGGCGCCCGCGAGCAGTGCGGCCATCGCCACGGCCGTGACCATCACGTCGTAGCGGGCGTACACCGTCGGGCCGAGCAGCGGGACGCCGATCACCCACACCCAGGCGCCGCGCAGCGACCGGCCCGGGCGGCGGCCCGCGTACGTCATCAGGGCCAGCACGGCCAGGTCGGTGACGCAGACCAGGACGTAGAACGCGGTCGCGTAGTCCAGGAAGGGCAGCAGACCGGGGGAGAGGATCGCCAGCGCGGCGGCGGGCGGGTACTGCCAGGTGACGTCGTTCAGCGGGAACGTTCCGGTGCTCAGGACGTCGAACCAGCCCTGGTAGATCACCTGCACGTCGCTCGTCACGTCCGGGCCCGGGAAGACGTACACCTTCAGGACGAACAGCAGCAGCACCAGCCTCGTGAGACACCAGACCACCGGCAGCCATGCCGGGGACCGCCCCGTGCCCGTCGTCTTCACGTCGTGATCCCTGCCCGTTCGCCTGCCGTGTCGAGGGGGCCATGATGGGCCCGTCAGCTGTGAGCGTGCCATACGCGCTGCCGCACAGGGCGACGAGGGCGGTTCGGTAGGGTCGGCGACGTGCGCAAGACCCTGATCGTGACGAACGACTTCCCGCCCCGGCCCGGCGGCATCCAGGCCTTCCTGCACAACATGGCGCTGCGGCTGGACCCGCAGCAGCTGGTCGTCTACGCCTCGACCTGGAAGCGGACCCGGGAAGGCGTCGAGGCGACCCGCGCCTTCGACGCCGAGCAGCCCTTCACCGTCGTACGGGACCGCACGACCATGCTGCTGCCGACGCCGGGCGCCACCCGGCGGGCCGTCGGTCTGCTGCGGGAGCACGGCTGCGCCTCGGTGTGGTTCGGGGCGGCGGCCCCGCTCGGCCTGATGGCCCCGGCGCTGCGCGGCGCGGGCGCCGAGCGGCTGGTCGCCACCACGCACGGCCACGAGGCGGGCTGGGCCCAGCTGCCCGCCGCCCGGCAGCTGCTGCGCCGGATCGGCGACGCCACGGACACGATCACCTACCTCGGCGAATACACCCGCTCGCGCATCGCCCCCGCCCTGACGCCCGGGGCCGCCGCCCGGATGGCACAGCTGCCGCCCGGCGTCGACGAGAAGACCTTCCACCCCGGCTCGGGCGGCGACGAGGTGCGGGCCCGGCTGGGCCTGACGGACCGGCCCGTGGTGGTCTGCGTCTCCCGGCTGGTGCGGCGCAAGGGGCAGGACACCCTGATCCGGGCCCTGCCCCGCATCCTCGCCGCCGAGCCGGACACCGTCCTGCTGATCGTCGGCGGCGGCCCCTACGAGAAGGATCTGCGGCGGCTCGCGCACGAGACGGGCGTCGCCTCCGCCGTCCGCTTCACCGGCGCCGTGCCCTGGTCCGAGCTGCCCGCCCACTACGGCGCCGGCGACGTCTTCGCGATGCCCTGCCGCACCCGCCGCGGCGGCCTCGACGTCGAGGGCCTCGGCATCGTCTACCTGGAGGCCTCCGCGACGGGGCTGCCGGTCGTGGCCGGCGACTCGGGCGGCGCCCCGGACGCGGTCCTCGACGGCGAGACGGGCTGGGTGGTGAAGGGCGGTTCCCCGGAGGAGGCCGCCGACCGCATCACCGTCCTCCTCGGCGACGCCGAGCTCCGCCGCAGGATGGGGGAGCGAGGCCGGGAGTGGGTCGAGGAGAAGTGGCGCTGGGACCTGCTCGCCGAGCGACTCAAAGACTTGCTGTAGAGCGATCGCCGCTCAGGGGCGCGGGGCTGTATCAAGGTGCGGCTCCGCCGCGTGGGCGCGACAAGCCACGGACAACCCGCACCCGCCCACAAGGATCAAGCCGCACCCCACTAGGCAGAACCGAAAATTCCGCCGATGCTGCGCGCATGACAGTAAAACTGATGCAGCGTCAGCTGACAAGACGTCAGATCCTGGGCATGGCAGCCCTGCAGACCGCAGCCACCCTCGGCTTCACCCGCATCGGCCTCCAAAGCGCCCGAGCCGCCCAGCCCGACGCAGTCGACACCGCCCCGGCGATCGTCGTCGGCTCCGGCTACGGCGGAGCGGTCGCCGCCCTCCGTCTCGGCCAGGCCGGCATCCGCACGATCGTCCTGGAGATGGGCCGCCTCTGGAACACCAACGGCCCCGACGGCAAGGTCTTCTGCACCACCAGCGCCCCCGACCAGCGGTCCATGTGGTTCCGCACCCGCACCGAGGCCCCCCTGTCCAGCTTCCTGTGGCTGGACGTGGTCAACCGGGACATCGACCCCTACCCCGGGGTCCTGGACCGCGTGCACTTCGACCAGATGTCCGTCTACGTCGGCCGGGGCGTCGGCGGCGGCTCCCTGGTCAACGGGAGCATGGCGGTCACCCCGCCCCGGTCGTACTTCGCCGAGCAGTTCCCCACCGTCGACGCCGACGAGATGTACGGCACGTACTTCCCGCGCGCCCGCGCCGCCCTCGGCGTGAACACCGTCGACCCCGCCTGGTTCGAGTCGACGGAGTGGTACCGCTTCACCCGCGTCTCCCGCAAACACGCCGAGAAGACGGGCCTGCGGACCACCTTCGTGCCGAGCGTCTACGACTTCGGCCACATGCAGCGCGAGGCGGCCGGCACCGCCCCGAAGTCGGCGCTCGGCGGCGAGGTCATCTACGGCAACAACCACGGCAAGCGCAGCCTCGACAAGACCTACCTCGCCGCCGCGCTCGGCACCGGCAACGTCACCCTCCATACCCTGGAGAAGGTGCGCGCCGTCAGTCGCGCGCCGGACGGGACCTACGTCCTGACGGCCGACCGCATCGACGAGTCCGGCCGGGTCGTCCAGACCAAGGAGTACGGCTGCACATACCTCTTCCTCGGCGGCGGCAGCCTCGGCACCACCGAACTGCTGCTGCGCGCCCGGGAGACGGGCACCCTGCCCGGCCTCGACGCCAGTGTCGGCGCCGGCTGGGGCACCAACGGCAACGTGATGCTGGGCCGGGCCAACCACCTGTGGGACACGGTCGGAGCGAACCAGTCGACCATGCCGGTCATGGGCATCGACGACTGGGCCAACACCGCCAACCCGGTGTTCGCCGAGATCGCCCCGCTGCCGACGGGCCTGGAGCACTGGGTGAGCCTCTACCTGGCGATCACCAGGAACCCGGAACGGGCGTCCTTCTCCTACGACACGGCCTCCGGCCGGTTGGGGCTGGGCTGGACGGCCGCGCACTCCGCGGTGTCCGTCGCCATGGCCAAGAGGCTCTTCGACCGGATCAACGCGGCCAACGCGACGATCTACCGCTACGACCTGTTCGGTTCGAGGAGCAAGGTCTTCGCCGACGACTTCACCTACCACCCGCTCGGCGGCTGCGTGCTGGGCAGGGCGACCGACGACTACGGGCGGGTCAAGGGATACCCCCGGCTGTACGTCACCGACGGCTCGCTCGTGCCCGGGTCGCTCGGGGTGAACCCCTTCGTGACCATCACCGCGCTCGCCGAACGCACGATGGCGCGGGTCCTCGCCGAGGACACCGCGCCATGACGCCGTACACGCACTACTTGGCGTAGATCGCCTCGACCTCGTGCGCGTAGTCCTTCGCCACCACGTTCCGCTTCAGCTTCAGCGAGGGGGTCAGGTGGCCCGACTCCTCCGTGAACTGGGAGGACAGAATGCGGAACTTCCGCACCGATTCCGCCTTCGACACCGCGGCGTTGCCGTCGTCGATCGCCGCCTGGATCGCGGCCAGCAGGTCCGGGTCCTCGCTCAGCGACGCCGCGGTGGAACCCGCCGGCTTGCCGTGGTCGGAGCACCAACGGCCCAGGAACTCCTCGTCGATGGTGACCAGCGCGCCCACGAACGGCCGCCCGTCGCCCACCACCATGCACTCCGCGACCAGGGCGTGCGCCCGGATGCGGTCCTCGATCACGGCCGGGGCGACGTTCTTGCCGCCCGCGGTGACGATGATCTCCTTCTTACGGCCGGTGATCCTCAGGTAGCCGTCCTCGTCGAGGGTGCCGATGTCACCGGTGTGGAACCAGCCGTCGGCCAGCGCCTCCGCGGTCGCGCCGGGGTTGTTCCAGTACTCCTTGAACAGGTGCTCGCCGTGCAGCAGCACCTCGCCGTCGTCGGCGATCCGCACCACCGAGCCGGGCAGCGGCTGGCCGACCGTGCCGATCTTCTGCCGGTCCCAGGGGTTGAACGCGGTGGCCGCGCAGGACTCGGTCAGGCCGTAGCCCTCCAGGACCGTGAAACCGATGCCGCGGAAGAAGTGACCGAGGCGCTCGCCGAGCGGGGCGCCGCCGGAGATGGCGTACTCGCCCCGGCCGCCGAGGACCGCGCGGAGTTTGCTGTAGACGAGCTTGTCGAACGTCTTGTGCTTGATCTTCAGACCGAAGGACGGGCCCGAGGGGGTGTCCAGCGCCTTGCTGTAGGCGATGGCGGTGTCGGCGGCCTTGTCGAAGATCTTGCCCTTGCCGTCGGCCTGTGCCTTGGCGCGCGCCGAGTTGTAGACCTTCTCGAAGACGCGCGGGACCCCGAGGATCAGCGTCGGGCGGAACGAGGCCAGCTCGTCGGTGAGGTTCTTGATGTCCGGGACGCAGCCGAGCTTGATCGGCGCCATCATGGGCGCGATCTGCACCAGCCGGCCGAAGACGTGCGCGAGCGGCAGGAAGAGCAGCACCGAGCACTCGCCCGTGCGGAACAGCGGACGCAGCCGCTCGACGATGTTGCCGCACTCGGCGAAGAAGCTGCGGTGGGTGAGCACGCAGCCCTTGGGGCGGCCGGTGGTGCCGGAGGTGTAGACGATGGTCGCCGGGTCGTCGGCCTTGGCGAACGAGCCGCGCTCCTCGACCGTCTCGTCCGTGACGTCCTGGCCGAGCCGGCCCAGCTCGTCGATGCCGCCGCCGTCGATCTGCCACACGTGCTTGAGCGCCGGCAGCCGGTCGCGCACCGACTCGATCGCGGCCGAGTGGGCCTCCGACTCCACGACGCAGGCGGTCGCGCCCGAGTCGCCGAGGATCCACTGCACCTGCTCCGGCGAACTGGTCTCGTACACCGGCACGGTCACCGCGCCCGCGCTCCAGATCGCGAAGTCCAGCAGCGTCCACTCGTAGCGGGTGCGGGACATCAGGCCCACCCGGTCGCCCGGCTGGACCCCGGCGGCGATCAGCCCCTTCGCGGCCGTGTGCACCTCGGCGAGGAACTCGGTGGCCGTGACGTCCTGCCAGCTGCCGCCGATCTTGCGGGCGATGACGGCGACGTCCGGGTGCTGCGCGGCGTTTCTGCGGACGATGTCGGTCAGATTTCCGTCCGCAGGGACCTCGTACAAAGCCGGAAGGCTGAACTCGCGCAAGACTGCTGCTCCTCATAGGGCGCCGGCGCCACGACGGTGTGTGCTGCGACGGTGCGGTCCAAGGCTCGGGGAGGTACTCAGGCATTCACTTGTTGAAATGCAGAGCACGACTGGACTGCCCGGACGTTACCCGCCGGTATGGCTTCTCCGACAGGGGGTCCCGTCGAGATGTTCGCTGCGTCACACAGTTGGGTATTCCATCGCGCACAGTAGTCCACGGACTAACTGACTGGCCAGTAACCGCAGGTCCGGCCGCCACTGTTCACCTTTGCCGCACACGCTTACGCTTGATCGTCATGGCACCCACACCAGCCGGAAACCACCGGACGCGCGTACACGTGGTCAGCGACGTGCACGGCAACGCCCGCGACCTGGCCAGGGCCGGTGAGGGCGCGGACGCCCTGATATGTCTGGGCGACCTCGTCCTCTTCCTCGACTACGCGGACCACTCCCGCGGCATCTTCCCCGACCTGTTCGGCGTCGAGAACGCCGACCGCATCGTGGCGCTGCGCACCGCCCGCCGTTTCGAGGAGGCCCGGGTGCTCGGGGCCGAGCTGTGGGCCGGCCTCCAGGGGGAGCGCGCCACGGTGATCGAGAAGGCGGTGCGCAAGCAGTACGCCGAGCTGTTCGCCGCGTTCCCCACTCCGACGTACGCCACCTACGGCAACGTCGACATGCCGCCCCTGTGGCGGGAGTACGCGGGCCCCGGCACGACCGTCCTCGACGGCGAGCGCGTCGAGATCGGCGGCCGGGTCTTCGGCTTCGTCGGCGGCGGCCTGCGCACACCGATGCGGACGCCGTACGAGATCAGCGACGAGGAGTACGCGGCGAAGATCGAGGCCGTGGGCGAGGTCGACGTGCTCTGCACGCACATCCCGCCCGAGGTCCCCGAGCTGGTCTACGACACCGTCGCCCGCCGCTTCGAGCGCGGCAGCCGCGCCCTGCTGGACGCCATCCGCCGCACCCGGCCCCGCTACTCCCTCTTCGGGCACGTCCACCAGCCGCTGGTGAAGAGGATGCGGATCGGGGCGACCGAGTGCGTGAACGTGGGGCACTTCGCGTCGACCGGAACGCCCTGGGCGCTGGAGTGGTGAGGACGCCCCAGGTCGGGTGAGATCCGCGGGTCCCGTGCGCGGTAGCCTTCACGCTGCACGCACCTGCGCACGACCTCATACCGGCCCGTATCTGGAGGAGCCACGGCGATGGCGGAACACACCAGCTCGAGCATCACCATCGGGGCGGCCCCGGCCGACGTCATGGCGGTCATCTCCGATTTCGCCCGCTACCCGGACTGGACGGGCGAGGTGAAGGAGGCCGAGGTCCTCAAGACCGACGCCCAGGGCCGCGCCGAGCAGGTCCGCCTCGTCATGGACGCGGGCGCCATCAAGGACGACCAGGTCCTCGGTTACACCTGGACCGGCGAGAACGAGGTGTCCTGGACGCTCGTGAAGTCCCAGATGCTCCGGTCCCTCGACGGCTCCTACCTCCTCAAGCCGTCCGGCGCGGGCGGCACGGAGGTCACCTACGTCCTGACCGTCGACGTGAAGATCCCCATGCTCGGCATGATCAAGCGCAAGGCCGAGAAGGTCATCATCGACCGGGCGCTGGCGGGGCTGAAGAAGCGGGTCGAAGCGGGCAAGTAGCCCTGGCCGCGCAGCCACCCGGCGGCAGCGCCGGGTGCTCCGGCGACTCCCGGTACCGTTCAGCCCCATGCGCACCATCCTGATCACCGGCCCCGGCGGCAGCGGTCGTACCACCCTCGCGGCCGCGACCGCCCTGGCCGCGGCGGCCGAGGGCGACCGCACCCTCGTCCTCGGCACCGACCGCACGGACAGCCTCGGTGCCGCCCTGGGAGTGGCGACCGGCCCGGCCCCGGTCCAGGCCGCCCCGCACCTCACCGCCTGGCGTCCCGACGCCGCGCAGGACTTCCGCAGGGACCTCGTCGCCCTCCAGGACCGCGCCTCCTCCGCCCTGGACCTGCTCGGCGCCTCCCGCCTCGACCCCGAGGAACTCACCCCCCTGCCCGGCGCCGAGGAACTCGCCCTGCTGCGCGCCCTGCGGGACGCCGCGCTGTCCGAGAAGTACGACACCCTCGTCGTCGACCTCCCCCCGGCCCCGCAGGCCCTCGCCCTCCTCGCCCTGCCCGAGGAACTCCGCCGCTATCTGCGCCGCCTCCTCCCGCCCGAACGGCAGGCCGCCCGCGCCCTGCGTCCCGTCCTCGGCCGCCTCGCCGGCGTCCCCATGCCCGCCGAGTGGCTCTACGAGACGGCGGCCCGCTGGGACCTGGAACTGGCCGCCGTCGAGGCGGTCGTCGCCGACCGCGGCACCGTCGTACGGCTGGTCGCCGAGCCCGGGCCGGCCGGTGCCGACGCGCTGCGCACCGCCCGCCTCGGCCTCGCCCTGCGCGGTCTCGCCACCGACGTCGTGGTCGCCAACCGCGTCCTGCCCGAGGCGTCCCCGGACACCTGGCTCGCCGGCCCGGTCGCCCAGCAGCGCAAGACGCTGGAGGAGTGGCGGGAGTCGTACGACGTGCGCACCGTCGCCCACCTCGGACACGACCCGCGCGGCATCGACGACCTCACCGCCCTCGCCGTGCCCGGCGTCGCGCAGCGGGCCCCCGCCGCCGACTGGCCGGTGACCGACCGGCTCGGCGAGGACGGTGTGCTCGTCTGGCAGATCCCGCTGCCCGGCGCCATACGCGAGGAACTGGACCTCGTCCGGCGCGGCGACGAACTCGTCGTCACGGCGGAGAGGTTCCGCCGGGTCGTCCCGCTGCCCTCCGTGCTGCGCCGCTGCACCGTCGACGGAGCCGCCCTGCGCGACGGCGAGCTGCGGATCCGCTTCGTGCCCGACCCGAAGCTGTGGCCGCAGGGCCGGTGAGGCAGCGGTGCGGAACCGGGCGAACACGGCCGGTCCCGGCCCGTGAACCCGGTACGCCCGTTCGGGTAACGTCGGAGGGACGAACCGTAGTCAGGAGTCCGTCATGAGCGAAGAGCTCCCCCCGTCCGACGCCGCCCGCGAAGAGGCCGCGGACGAGGTGCGGGCGAGCGACGCCGACGCCTGGGCGACCGCGTGCGCCGAGGACCTCCAGGCGGAGAAGGCCCGCCGCCGCGCCGAGCACGGCACACCCCCGGGCTCCGCCGCCGAGGAACTGAAGAAGCTCGTCGACGCCGTCGCGGAAAAGCTGTCCGGTGCCCAGTCCCCGCTGCTCGGCGCGGTCGCGGGGCCCGCCGCCCAGCAGGTCGTACGACAGGTCGTCCAGCAGGCCAAGGACGCCGTCGAACCCGTCATCGAACGCAATCCGGACGTCTTCGACCATCTGGCGGCGGCAGGGAACGAACTGCTCGCGGCCTACCGCTCCGCCGTGCAGGCCCAGGAGCGGCGCTGGACCGGCCGCGACGACCAGGACGACCCCCGTGACCAGGGCGAACGCCGGGACGGCGGTGACGACGCCGGCCCCGGGGAGCGCATCGACCTGGACTGAGTCCCCGGCCCCGGCCGAGCGGCGGCCGCGGTGCGGCCGCCCGGGGTGCCCACCGTGCGGACGACAGCGAACCCGAGGGCAGGGCTCGGGTACCGTTGGCCGTAGCGGGGCTCGACCGAAACTGAGGGATTCATGGGACTCACCATCGGCGTCGACATCGGCGGCACGAAGATCGCGGCCGGCGTGGTCGATGAGGAAGGCAACATCCTCTCGACCCACAAGGTGCCGACCCCGGGCACGGCTGAGGGCATCGTGGACGCCATCGCCTCGGCGGTGGACGGCGCACGCGTCGGTCACGACATCGTCGGCGTGGGCATCGGTGCCGCCGGCTACGTGAACCGGCAGCGCTCCGAGGTCTACTTCGCGCCCAACATCCACTGGCGCAACGAGCCGCTCAAGGAAAAGGTCGAGGCTCGCGTGGGCCTCCCGGTGGTCGTGGAGAACGACGCGAACGCCGCGGCGTGGGGCGAGTACAAGTTCGGCGCGGGCAAGGGCCATCGCAACGTCATCTGCATCACGCTGGGCACCGGCCTCGGCGGCGGCATCATCATCGGCAACAAGCTGCGCCGCGGGCACTTCGGCGTGGCCGCCGAGTTCGGCCACATCCGCATGGTGCCGGACGGCCTGCTGTGCGGCTGCGGTTCACAGGGCTGCTGGGAGCAGTACGCGTCGGGCCGGGCGCTGGTGAGGTACGCCAAGCAGCGCGCCAACGCCACCCCCGAGAACGCCGAGACCCTGCTCGGCCTCGGCAACGGCACGCCCGACGGCATCGAGGGCAAGCACATCTCCATGGCCGCCCGCCAGGGCGACCGGGTGGCCGTCGACTCCTACCGCGAACTGGCCCGCTGGGTCGGCGCGGGCCTGGCCGACCTGGCCTCCCTCTTCGACCCGTCCGCGTTCATCGTCGGCGGCGGCCTCTCCGACGAGGGCGAACTGGTCCTCGGCCCGATCCGCAAGTCCTACAAGCGCTGGCTGGTCGGCGGCAACTGGCGCCCGGTGGCCGAGGTCCGCGCGGCGGAACTGGGCAACAAGGCGGGCCTGGTGGGCGCGGCGGACCTGGCGAGGGAACCCGACCCGATCATGTAAAACGCCGTCAGGGCGAGCGCCCGAAGGGGCGCGGGGAAGTGCGCGATCAGCCACATGCGACCCGGCACTCGCGCACCATCCTCGCGCCTCGCCCCTCTGGGCGTAAATTGATCACATGCCGCTGCTCCCCAACTCCCGTACGGAACCCGACGGTTCCGCGGTCATCAGGGTCCTCAGCTACAACATCCGCTCCATGCGCGACGACACCGAGGCCCTGGCCCGTGTCATCAAGGCCTGCGCACCCGACCTCGTCCTCATCCAGGAAGCCCCCCGCTTCTTCCGCTGGCGCAAGAAACTCGCCCGCCTCGCCCTCGCCTCCGACCTGGTGATCGTCACCGGCGGCGCCACCACCACGGGACCGGCCATCCTCAGCTCGCTCCGCGCGAGCGTCGAACGCACCGAGGACATCCTCCTGCCCCCCACCCCCGGCCTGCACCGCCGCGGCTTCGCCACCGCGGTCGTGCGGTTCGCCGGCGCCCGCCTCGGCGTGCTCAGCTGCCACCTGTCCCTTCAGAAGGACGAGCGCTACGAGCAGTCCGGCATGCTCCTGGACCGGCTCGCCGGCCTGGGCGTGGAGCACGCGATCGCCGGCGGCGACCTCAACGAACGCCCCGAGGGTCCGGCCTTCCGCCGGCTGGCCGGCCGGCTGACCGACTGCCGGGCCGCGTCCCCCTGGGGCGGCGAGCACACCTGGACCCCCACCGACCCCTACCAGCGCATCGACGCGATCTTCGCGACCGGCGGCATCGAGGTGCTGGGCTGCGGCGTGCCGACCGGGCAGCCGGGGGTGTCCGACGCAGACCTGAGGGCGGCCACGGACCACCTTCCGGTCCTGGCCGCCCTCAGGGTGCCGGCTTCCCTGGAGGCCTCCTGCGGAGATCCGCCGGAAGGCCGTTAGACGACCGCACCCCGCCCGGGGTCGTCGTCCTCCTCGTCGTCCGTCCGCATCCGCATCACCAGCGTCGCGAACCCGCCGAGGAACCCGCCGATCCCCAGCGTGGTCAGCCACCAGGTCATGTCCCAGCCGAGCAGCACGGCCAGCAGGAGCAGCACCGGACCGCCGAGCACGCCGAGCCAGGCGAACTTCGAGGTCGGGTCGGCGGTGGGCAGCGGGGGCGGCTCCGGGGGCACGAAGTGACCTTCGTCGTCCTCGTCGAAGTCGTCCTCGGCGGGCTCGGGCGTGGTGTAGTCACGCGGGCCGACGCCGGGTGCGAAGGCCACCGACCCGCCCAGGGGCTTCACGGGCGCGTCCCCGGGGCCCTCGGCCTCCTGCGGCTCGGCCGGCTTGACGGCGTCCCCGGACTTCACGGCCGTGTCGCCCCGGTCGCCGTCGATCCCGGCCTCGTTGGGCCCGCTCGCCGGCAGGGCCAGGTCCTCGATCGACTTGAACGGCTTGGCGCCCGGCGGGTCCGGCGGCTCCTCGCCGTACCCGGCGACGATCGCCGCCCAGGCGGCCTCCTCGTCGAAGGGGACGCCCTTCTCGTCCGGCTCCCGGCCCTCACGGTCGGAGTCGTGCTCAGCCACCTGCGGTCGTCCCTTCCTTGCCGAGCCCGGGCTCCTTGCCGAGGCCGGACGCGATGCGGCCGATGAACGCGAGGCTCTCCTCGTGGATCCGGTCCGCGTCATGGTCCAACGTGGCGACGTGGTAGCTCTGTTCCAGGATGACCTCTTTCACGTCCGTCGACGAGATACGGCCGAGGATCCGGGCGGAGTCGACGGGCGGCACCACGTGGTCCTGCGGGCTGCGCATCAGCAGCACCGGCTGGGTGACCTGCGGCAGCTCGCGGTCCGTGGCCTGGAAGAACCGGCGCAGCGAATGCGCCGCATGCAGGGGCACCCGGTCGTAGCCGAGCTCCCTGCCGTCCGGCTTGGCGATGTCGCTGGCGATGCCCTTCGTCGCGGGGACGAGGTGGCGCACCACCGGGAGGGCGTGCGCGGCCAGGCCGTGCACTTTGTTCGCGGGGTTGACGACCATCACGCCGCGGACGGCGTCGCCGTGCTTCGCGGCCAGCCGCAGGGCCAGCGCGCCGCCCATGGACAGGCCGGCGACGAAGACCGTCTCGCGCCGCTCGCACAGCAGGCGCAGCTCACGGTCCACCTCCGCGTACCAGTCCTGCCAGCCCGTGATCCGCAGGTCCTCCCAGCGCGTGCCGTGCCCGGGCAGCAGGGGCAGGGAGACGGTCATGCCGTGCTCGGCGAGGTGCTCCGCCCAGGGGCGCAGCGACTGCGGTGATCCGGTGAAGCCGTGGCAGAGGAGGACGGCGACCTCTCCGCCCTCGTGGTGAAACGGCTCGGCTCCGGCAAGGACCGGCACCTTCGGCCTCCTGGTCGTGAGAAGGGACTGGCACGATCACGGAATGTCACGGAACGTCATGGAAGGGGTCGCACGTCGTTCGCGGGACCTTCACCGTACGCGACCGCACTGACACCGACCAGGGCCGTCGGAGCCTTTGACGGCGCTCCGGGTTATGGTCTGATCGACACATACAGGAGGCACTCGGTTGTTGTACGGCGCGATGAAGGTCACCATCGGGGGGCCGCTGAAGCTCGCCTTCAGGCCCTGGGTGGAGGGTCTTGAGAACGTACCCGCCGAGGGTGCTGCGATCCTGGCGAGCAATCACCTGTCGTTCTCCGACTCCTTCTTCCTGCCCGCCGTCCTCGACCGCAAGGTCACCTTCATCGCGAAGGCCGAGTACTTCACCACGCCCGGCGTGAAGGGCCGGATGACGGCCGCCTTCTTCAAGGGGGTCGGGCAGCTCCCCGTGGACCGCTCCGGTGCGCGCGGCGCGGGTGAGGCCGCCATCAAGAGCGGCATAGACGTGCTGGAGCGCGGTGAGCTGTTCGGGATCTACCCGGAGGGCACGCGCTCGCCCGACGGACGGCTCTACCGGGGCAAGCCGGGCGGCCTCGCGCGCGTGGCCCTCGCGACCGGTGCCCCCGTCCTCCCCGTCGCCATGATCGACACGGAGAAGATCCAGCCGCCCGGGAAGGTCATGCCGAAGCTGATGCGCCCCGGCATCCGCATCGGCAAGCCCCTGGACTTCAGCCGCTACCAGGGCATGGAGCACGACCGGTTCGTGCTGCGCGCGGTGACCGACGAGGTCATGTACGAGATCATGAAGCTCTCCGGCCAGGAGTACGTCGACATGTACGCGACGGCCATGAAGCGGCAGCTCTCGGAAGCGGCGAAGGCGGAGAGGGAAGCCGAGAAGGCGGCCAAGGCCGCTCTCGCGCGGGCGGAGAAGGAACGGGCCGAGAAGGAAAAGGCCCAGAAGGCACAGGCCGAGAAGGAACAGGCCGAGAAGGAACAGCAGACGGAGCAGCGGCGGTCCGAGCCCTAGCCGGGGCTTCGCCGGGGGGCAGGGGGAGATGGCCAAGCGCGAGCGTGTCATGAGGATGTCGGTCGAGCAGCCGCTGTGGCGTGCGCTCACCGCCTACCGGGTGCTCACGATGCTGTACGCGGTCGGCCTGTTCGCCACCGCCTACGACGAGTTCGTCCGCCCCTGGGTCGCCGTCGCCTACTACGCCGTGCTGTGCGGCTGGACCCTGGCCACCCTGCCCCGGGTCGCGAACGCCGCCCGCTGCACCAAGCGGTTCCTCGCCGCCGACCTCACCATCGCCGTCACCGGCATCCTGCTCACGACCGTCGCCGACGCGCACGAGCGGGTCCAGGCCGGCGGCCCGACCCTGCCGTCGATATGGACCGCCGGTTCCGTCCTGGCCTTCGCCATCAAGGGCGGCTGGCGCTGGGCGGCCCTCGCCTCCTCCCTGGTGGCCGTCGCCAACTTGGTCGAGCGCGGCAGCCCGGCCCGCGACACCGTCCACAACGTCATCCTGGTCTGCATCGCCTCCGTCGCCATCGGCTACGTCGTCGAGGTCGCCCGAGCCTCCGAGCGCACCCTCGCCCGCGCCCTGGAGATCGAGGCCGCGACGCGCGAGCGGGAGCGCCTCGCCCGGGACATCCACGACAGCGTGCTCCAGGTGCTGGCGATGGTGCAGCGCCGCGGGGCCGTGATCGGGGGAGAGGCGGCCGAGCTGGGCCGGATGGCCGGCGAGCAGGAGGTCGCGCTGCGCACCCTCGTCTCCGGCGGGCTCGTCCCGGTGTCGAGGGTCTCGGAGGACGCCGCCGAGGGCGCCCTCGTCCGGGCCGTCGAGGAGGAGCCGGAGCCGGGCGGCCCCGTCGACCTGCGCGCCCTGCTCGCGCCGTACGCGGGCGCCCTGGTCAGCCTCGCCGAGCCCGGCGCGCCCGTGCCGCTGGCCCCGGCCGCCGCCCGGGAGGTGGCCGCCGCCGTCGGAGCGGCCCTGGACAACGTCCGCCGCCACGCCGGTGAGGACGCCCGCGCGTGGATCCTGGTCGAGGACGAGCCGGACGAGGTGATCGTCACCGTCCGGGACGACGGACCCGGCATCCCGGAGGGGCGGCTCGTCCAGGCCGAGGGCGAGGGACGGCTCGGCGTCGCCCTGTCGATCCGCGGCCGGCTGCGCGACCTGGGCGGCAGTGCGGAACTGATCTCGGTGCCCGGCCAGGGCACGGAGGTCGAGCTGAAGGTACCGAAGGACGTGGCGGACACACGGGGGAAGGCGGAGCAGCGATGACGGAGACCAGCGGAGACCGGCAGGGCCCGATCAAGGTCATGGTCGTCGACGACCACCCCATGTGGCGCGACGCCGTCGCCCGCGACCTCGCCGAGTCGGGCTTCGAGGTCGTCGCCACCGCCGGCGACGGCGACCAGGCCGTACGCCGCGCCAAGGCGGCCGCACCCGACGTCCTCGTGCTCGACCTGAACCTGCCCGCCAAGCCCGGCGTCCAGGTCTGCAAGGAGGTAGTCGCCGCGAACCCCGCCCTGCGCGTCCTCGTGCTGTCCGCGAGCGGTGAGCACGCCGACGTCCTGGAGGCCGTGAAGTCCGGCGCGACCGGCTATCTGCTCAAGTCCGCCTCCACCGGGGAACTCCAGGACGCGGTCCGCCGCACGGCCGTCGGCGACCCGGTCTTCACCCCCGGCCTCGCCGGACTGGTCCTCGGCGAGTACCGCCGCCTGGCCTCCGAACCGGGCCCCGCCCCCGACACCGACGAACCCAAGGCGCCGCGGCTCACCGACCGCGAGACCGAGGTGCTGCGCCTGGTCGCCAAGGGCCTGAGCTACAAGCAGATCGCCGAACGCCTGGTCATCTCCCACCGCACGGTGCAGAACCACGTCCAGAACACCCTCGGCAAGCTCCAGTTGCACAACCGCGTGGAACTCGTCAGGTACGCGATAGAGCGCGGCCTCGACGACGAGTGAGGCGCACGTCACACTGACCCTTCGTCAGGCACCTGCGGCGAAGGGACTGTTCCATGCGCGTCGGAGTACTGACCGGAGGCGGCGACTGCCCCGGCCTCAACGCCGTCATCCGGGCCATCGTCCGCAAGGGCGTGCAGGAGTACGGCTATGACTTCACCGGCTTCCGGGACGGCTGGCGAGGACCCATGGAGGGCGACACCGTCCGTCTCGACATCCCCGCCGTGCGCGGCATCCTGCCTCGCGGCGGCACCATTCTCGGCTCCTCGCGGACCAACCCGCTGAAAGTGGAGAACGGCATCCGCCGGATCAAGGAGACCCTCGCCGGTCTCGAGGTCGAGGCGCTCATCGCCATCGGCGGCGAGGACACCCTGGGCGTGGCCGCCCGGCTGTCCGACGAGCACGGCGTGCCCTGCGTGGGCGTACCCAAGACGATCGACAACGACCTGTCCGCCACCGACTACACCTTCGGCTTCGACACCGCCGTCGGCATCGCGACCGAGGCCATCGACCGGCTGCACACCACCGCCGAGTCCCACATGCGCGTCCTGGTCGTCGAGGTGATGGGCCGGCACGCCGGCTGGATCGCCCTCCACTCGGGCCTGGCCGGCGGCGCCAACGTCATCCTCATCCCCGAGCAGCGCTTCGACGTCGAGCAGGTGTGCACCTGGGTGACCTCCCGCTTCCGGGCGTCGTACGCGCCGATCGTCGTCGTCGCCGAGGGAGCCATGCCGAAGGACGGCGAGATGGTCCTCAAGGACCAGTCGCTGGACTCCTTCGGGCACGTCCGGCTGTCCGGGGTCGGGGAGTGGCTCGCCAAGGAGATCGAGAAGCGCACGGGCAAGGAGGCCCGCACGACCGTCCTCGGGCATGTCCAGCGCGGCGGCACCCCCAGCGCCTTCGACCGCTGGCTCGCCACCCGCTTCGGGCTGCATGCCATCGACTGCGTCCGCGACCGCGACTTCGGCCGGATGGTCGCCCTGCGCGGCACGGACATCGTCCGCGTCCCCATCGCGGACGCCACGGCCCGCCTGAAGACGGTGGACCCGGCGCTGTACGAGGAGGTCGGGGTGTTCTTCGGCTGACCGGGACGCGGGTGTCCGGGGGCGACAGCCCCCGGACGGCTACACGGTCGTGTTGCGCAACCGACCCATCAACTCCCGCACGACAGCGGTGCCGTTCAGCGTCAGGATCGACTCCGGGTGGAACTGCACACCGGCGAACCCCGGCCCCCGCACGGCATGCACATCCCCGCCCGCCGCCCTGCTGACCTCGACACCGTGCGCCGCCAGCTCCTCCGCCGCCTCGTCGTCGCAACGCGCCACGAAGCTGTTGTAGAAGCCGACGGTCTCCCGCCGCCCGAACAGATCGATCTCCGTCTGCGCCCCCTGGTACGGCACGTCCTTGCGCACGATGTCCAGCCCCAGCTCGGCCGCGATCAGCTCGTGCCCGAGGCAGACGCCGAGCACGCCGTGGTTCTCGCCGCGGATCACCTCGGTGGTCAGCGAGCGCAGGAACCGCATCTTCGGATCGGTGAGATCGGCCGGGTCCCCGGGCCCCGGGCCGAGCACGACGGGCCCCTCGTGCGCGAGCACCGCCTCCCGGAGCCCGTCCTCGTCGTACCGCCGGACGGACACCTCGAGGCCGCCCGACCGCAGCACATGCGCGAGCATCGCCGTGAAGGTGTCCTCGGCGTCGACGACCAGGGCGTGTCCGGTGAGCCTCTCGGACTGCTCCTGCATCCGCAGCCAGAAGGGCGCGAGCGACGCCCGGCGTCCGTCGAGCGCGGCACGCACCCGGGGGTCGTCGGCCAGCCGGGGCCGCGCGGACTCCTCGCGCGGCCTTCCCGGCCGTACGCCCAGCGCCGCCAGCACACCCGCCGCCTTGGCGTGTGTCTCGGCCACCTCGCCCGCCGGGTCCGAGCCGCGCACGAGGGTCGCGCCGACCGGCACCCGCAGATGCCCGCCCGCGTCGATGTCGGCGGTGCGGATCAGGATGGGGGAGTCGAGGGTCTGGGACCCGCCCGGATCCCGGCCGATCAGGGCCAGCGCCCCGGCGTAGTACCCGCGCCCGCCGCTCTCGTGCCGCTCGATCACCCGGCAGGCGTTCTGCACCGGCGAGCCGGTGACGGTCGCCGCGAACATGGTCTCCTTCAGCACCTCCCGCACGTCCAGCGAGGAGCGGCCGCGCAGTTCGTACTCGGTGTGCGCGAGGTGCGCCATCTCCTTCAGCCGGGGCCCGACCACGACCCCGCCCATGTCGCCGACGGTGCACATCATCTTGAGCTCCTCGTCGACGACCATCGACAGCTCCTCGGTCTCCTTGCCGTCGGCGAGGAAGCCGAGCAGGTGCTCGGGGGTGGGCCCCTCGGCGGGGTAGCGGTAGGTGCCGCTGATCGGGTTCATGACGACCGTGCCGCCGGACATCCGCACATGCACCTCGGGGCTGGCCCCGACCAGCGTGCGGTCCCCGGTGTGCACGACGAACGTCCAGTAGGCACCCCGCTCGCCCTCCAGCAGCCGCCGGAACAGCGCCAGCGCGTCGGCCCGCCCGAACCCCGGGATCTCGCCCTCGTACGTCCGCCGGATCACGAAGTTCGCGCCCTCGCCCCGCCCGATCTCCTCGCGCAGCACCCGTCCGACGATCTCGCCGTACTCCTCGTCGGCGACATCGAAGCCGCCGTCCTCGACGCGCACCTCGTGCGCCGGGAGCTGCTCCAGGGCTTCGGCCAGCGGAACGCCGTACGACTCCTCGGGCGTGAGGGCCAGCAGGGGCGTGCCGTCGTCGCGGACGTCGAAGCCGCGCTCACGGATCTGCCGGAAGGGCACCAGAGCGAGGCTCCGGTCGGGCAGGTCGGCGAGGCGGTCGTGCGGGGCGACCGGGCCGACCAGGACCTCGACCAGTTCCTGGTCGTGGCCCGGGGTGCGGCGGCGCAGCAGGGCGAACGGACGGGGGTCGTCCAGCAAGCCGAGCAGGTTCATGGGTCCGTACTCCATCTCGGTGAGAGAGGAACGGACCCCGGGAAACGCCGAAGGCCGCCCCTCGGGCGGCCTTCGCGAAGTCTTGAGTACGCGCAGTCAGCGGGCCGCCGGATGAGCGGTCCACCACCAGGTCTGGGTCGAATGCGCGAACATGCGACGCACCCTACCCCACGTCCGAGGAGCGTACGCCGTGTCTCACTTGCTGGGCATGGGTCAGGACGCCCGACACGACCCCGTAATGTTGAGGTCGTGACCGTGAACGCTAAGACCAGCGCGAGTGCTGGCAACACCTGGCGAAACCTGCCCGCGGCGCAGCAGCCCGAGTACCCCGACACCGAGGCTCTGCGCGCAGTCGTTGCGGAGCTGGAGTCGTATCCGCCGCTCGTCTTCGCGGGCGAGTGCGACCAGCTGCGCGCCCGGATGGCGTCCGTCGCCAAGGGAGAGGCGTTCCTCCTCCAGGGCGGCGACTGCGCCGAGGCCTTCGACGCGGTGTCCGCCGACCACATCCGCAACAAGCTGAAGACGCTGCTCCAGATGGGCGCCGTGCTCACGTACGCCGCGTCGGTGCCGGTCGTGAAGGTCGGCCGGATCGCCGGCCAGTACTCCAAGCCGCGCTCCAAGCCGACCGAGACCCGCGACGGCGTGACGCTGCCGACGTACCGCGGCGACTCCGTCAACGGCTTCGACTTCACCGAGGCCGCGCGCGTCCCGGACCCCGAGCGCCTGAAGCGGATGTACCACGCCTCCGCCTCCACGCTGAACCTGGTGCGCGCCTTCACCACCGGCGGTTACGCCGACCTGCGCCAGGTGCACGCCTGGAACCAGGACTTCGTGCGGTCGTCCCCGTCGGGTCAGCGCTACGAGCAGCTGGCGCGCGAGATCGACAACGCGCTGAACTTCATGCACGCCTGCGGGACCGACCCGGAGGAGTTCAAGACGGTCGAGTTCTACGCCTCGCACGAGGCGCTGCTGCTCGATTACGAGTCGGCGCTGACCAGGGTCGACTCGCGCACGGGACAGCTGTACGACGTCTCCGGGCACATGGTGTGGATCGGTGAGCGCACCCGGCAGCTGGATCACGCGCACATCGAGTTCGCCTCGAAGATCCGCAACCCGATCGGCATCAAGCTGGGTCCGACGACGACGGCCGAGGACGCGCTCCAGTACATCGACCGTCTCGACCCGGACCGCGAGCCGGGCCGGCTGACCTTCATCGTCCGCATGGGCGCCGACAAGGTCCGCGACAAGCTCCCCGAGCTGGTCGAGAAGGTCACCGCCTCCGGTGCCACCGTCGCCTGGATCACCGACCCGATGCACGGCAACACCTACGAGGCGGCCTCCGGGCACAAGACCCGCCGCTTCGACGACGTGCTCGACGAGGTCAAGGGCTTCTTCGAGGTCCACAAGGCCCTCGGCACCCACCCGGGCGGCATCCACGTGGAGCTCACCGGCGACGACGTCACCGAGTGCGTGGGCGGCGGCGACGAGATCTTCGTCGACGACCTGCACCAGCGCTACGAGACGGCCTGCGACCCGCGGCTCAACCGCAGCCAGTCGCTCGACCTGGCGTTCCTCGTGGCCGAGATGTACAGGGACCAGTAACGGGTCCGCCTGTTACCGGAGCATGGACTGGGGCGCGGATCACACGATCCGCGCCCCTCTCCACTTTTCCGCTCCGGACCCGGCGGGTAAGGTTAGGTTAGCCTCACCGATCATCGGGGACGGCGCATCCGAGAACGACCCGTCGGGAGGTGAACCGCGTGTACGTCTGCAGTTGCTTCGGGATCACCGAGCAGCAGGTCAAGCAGCACGCGGACGGCGGCGCCTGTACTCCCCGCCAGATAGCCTCCGCCTGCAAGGCGGGCACGGACTGCGGGTCCTGTGTGCGCCGTATCCAGGCGATCCTGGGCAGGGGAGCCTGCCCTCGCCGCGACCTGGCCGACCAGGGCCGGCCGGTGCTCTCGGACCTCGAAGACGCCGCCTGACCCCGGCTAGCTCGGCTGCTCGATCTGCTGCGCGATGTACAGCGCCTCGCCGAGCTTCTCGATCAGCTCCAGCTGCGTGTCCAGGTAGTCGATGTGGTGCTCCTCGTCCTCGAGGATCGACTCGAAGAGATTCGCGGACGTGATGTCGCCCTTGGTGCGCATCACCTCGATGCCGCGCTTGAGCCGGTCGATCGCCTCGACCTCGACCTGCCGGTCCGCCTGGAACATCTCGGTGACCGTCTGGCCGACCCGTACGTGGAAAAGTCGCTGGTAGTTCGGCAGGCCGTCCAGCATGAGGATGCGCTCGGTGATCTTGTCCGCGTGCTTCATCTCATCGATGGACTCTTCACGCGTGTACTTGGCGAGCTTGGTCCAGCCTTTGTTGTCCTGGATCCGGTAGTGCAGCCAGTACTGGTTGATCGCCGTCAGCTCGCCGGTCAACTGCTCGTTGAGGAATTCGAGGACCTCGGGGTCGCCCTGCATCGCAGAGGCTCCTTCCACGCGGGGGAACTGGCAGGTTGCGCCGCATGATTCCACTGGTGAAGAAGATCGTCCAGTAAGTCTCCACTTAGTAAGTAAGGGCATGCTTAGCTGAGTTTGTCCCGTTTCTGAAGTGGGCCCGGTCAGGGGCATCACCCGGGGTCTGTCAGGATGGAGTCATGGGTCAGCCGCTGGAACACGAATCGGGAGAAGGGCGCGATCCAGCAGGAGCGACGCAGCCCGACCTGCCCCCGGGACAGCGGTTGCAACGCGGCTGGCCGGTCACGCACTACGGCCCCGTCCCCAAGTTCCGGCCCGAGCGCTGGGAGTTCCGGGTCTTCGGCGCCACCGCCGACGGCGGCAAGCACTGCTGGACCCACGAGGAGTTCACGGCCCTGCCCCACACCACCGTCGTGGCCGATCTGCACTGCGTCACGAAGTTCAGCATGCTGGGCGCCGAGTGGGGCGGAATCCCCGCGCGCACGCTCCTCGACCTGGCCCCGCCCGCGGACGACGTCACCCACGTGATGGTGTGGGCCGAGTACGGATTCAGCTCCAACCTCCGGCTCTCCGACTTCACCGGCGATCAGGTCCTCTTCGCCACCCACAAGGACGGTGAGCTGCTCACCGCCGAGCACGGTTTCCCCCTGCGCCTGATCGTTCCCCACCTCTACGCCTGGAAGGGCCCCAAGTGGGTGCGCGGTGTGGAGTACATGACCGCCGACCGGCGTGGGTTCTGGGAGGAGCGGGGCTACCACAACATCGGCGACCCCTGGCAGGAGCAGCGCTACTCGTACCAGGAGCTGCCGGGGGACGGGCCCGACCTCTGACGGACCAGCCGTCGCCGACGGACTCCGTCGCGAGGGGCGGGCTCAGCCGTCGCGCAGCTTCTTCAGCCGCTCCACGTCGGCCGCGTGCCCCTGCTTGCCGCCCGGCGTCTCGATGATCAGCGGCACGCCCTCGGTCGCGGGGTGCGTCATCAGGGCCCGGAACGGGTCCTCGCCGATGTGGCCGACGCCGATGTTCTCGTGCCGGTCCTTGTGGGCGCCCACCACGTCCTTGGAGTCGTTGGCGTGGATCAGCTTCAGCCGGCCCTCGCCGACCGTGTCCACCAGCAGGTCCAGCGTCTGGTGCATGCCGGCGGGGCCGGTCAGGTCGTGCCCGGCCGCGAAGATGTGGCAGGTGTCCAGGCACACGCCGAGCATCGGGTGGGCGTCCAGCGCCTCGAAGTACGGGCCGAAGTCCCACGTCCGCGAGCACAGGGAGGCGCCCTGGCCCGCGGTCGACTCCAGCAGCAGGAACGGGTCGTCGTGGGTCAGCTCGTCCAGCAGCGGCAGCAGGTGTTCGCGCACCTGCTTCAGCGCCACCGACCGCTCCCGGCCGCCCGTCGCGCTGCCGGTGTGCACGACCACGCCCAGCGCCCCGATCTCCCGTCCGCGGCGCAGCGAGTGCCGCAACGACTCCACCGACCGCTCCACGGTCGCCTCGGTGTGCGAGCCGAAGTTGATCAGGTAGGGAGCGTGCACATAGGCCGGTACCGACTCGGCCGCGCAGGCGGCGCGGAACGCCTCGTCCTGCTTGGGGTTTCCGGTCGGCGTGGCCCAGCCGCGCGGATTGGCGACGAAGACCTGGACGGCCTCCGCCTCCAGGTCACGGGCGTACGACAGGCCTACGGAATGGAGCCCACCGGCCACGGGGACGTGGCCGCCCACCGGGTTGCGGGAGGCGCCGGACAGCTGACTGTTCACCCGTTCAGGGTGTCATGCGTCCGGCCCCGCCCCGTCCACGGGCTCCCGCCCGCCGTCATCACCTGATCTTGATGGTGATCGTCGAGCCCTTGGGCGCGGTCTGGCCACCCTCGACGGACTGGCTCTTGACCTCGTCGCCGAAGATGCCGAGCAGCCCGCGGTCCTCGTCGACCTCGAACCCGGCGCCCTCCAGCGCCTGCCTGGCGTCGTCGACGCTGTCGCCGACCACGTCCGGGACCTCGATCATCTCGGGGCCCTTGGACAGCGTCAGCGTCACGGTGTCGCCCTCGGCCGCCGGGCCGCCGGACGCCGGCGACTGGCGGACGACCTGGCCCTTGTCGTACTCGGAGGAGGTGACCCGCTCGGTGGCGATCTTCACCTTGAGGCCGGCCTCCGTCAGCTCGGACCTCGCGTCGGCTTCGTCCGAGCCGGTGACGTCGGGGATGTCGATGCGGGCGCCCTTGCTGACGACCAGCGCGACACCCGTGCCCGCGCGCACCTTCGTGCCGTCCGCCGGGCGCGCGGTGATCACCGAGCCGCGCGGCACGTCCTCGCTGAACTCCCGGGTGACCATGCCCGGCTCCAGCCCGTCCTCCTTCAGCAGGCTCCGCGCCTTGTCCAGCTTCCGGCCGGCCAGGGCGGGCACCCGCACGGTCTCGGGGCCGTCGGAGACGGTGATGCCCACCGCGTCGTTGCCGCGGATGCGCGTCCCGGCCTTCGGGTCGCTGCTGATGATCTGGCCGCGCTCCACGGTGTCGCTGTAGGCGTGCTTCACCTTGCCGAGCTCGAGACCGGCGTCCTGCAGCCGGTCCTCGGCCTGTTCCTGGGTCTTCGCCAGCAGCGGGGGGACCTCGGTGAACTGGCCGGAGTTGATGTACCAGATGCCGGCGCCGAGGCCGAGCACGAGCAGGACGGCGACGACGATCGCCGCCGGGCCGCGCCGGGAGCCCGAGCGGCGCCGGGTCGGCGGGGGCGGCGGCGGGGACGCGAAGCGGCTGGTGCGGTCGAGGTCGGCCCCGGAGGCCTCGTCGTCCTCGTTGACCGGCAGCGGGCGCGGCGTGGTCAGGGCGCGCGGGATCACCGTCGTCCGGTCGTCGCCGTTGTCGTGGTCCACCGCGAGTGCCTGCGGCGGCACCGCGTCCAGCTGCTCCTCGCTCAGCCGGCCGCGTCCGTCACGGACCTGCGCGAGCAGCGCCACCGCGTCGTACGGGCGGACGGCCGGGGTGCGGGCCGTCGCCGAGGCGACCATCTCGTCCAGCTCGTACGCCATGCCGGGCACGGAGGCCGAGGGCGGGGGCACGTCCTCGTGCAGGTGCTTGTAGAGGATCACGGCGGGGGAGTCCCCGTCGTGCGGCTTGTCGCCGGTCAGCATCTCGTACAGCATCACGCCGCAGGCGTACACGTCGACGCGGGGATCGGCGGTGCCGTCCTCTATCTGCTCCGGGGCGAGGTACGAGACCGTGCCGAGGACGGTGCCGGTGGTGTTCGTCACCGTGTCCACGGCCCGGACGAGCCCGAAGTCGGCGACCTTCACCCGCCCGTCGTCCCCTATCAGGACGTTCTCGGGCTTCATGTCGCGGTGCACGAACCCGGCGCGGTGCGCGGCGCCCAGCGCGGCCAGCACCGGCTCCAGGATGTCCAGCGCGGCCCGCGGCTGCAGGGCCCCGCGCTCGCGCAGCACGTCCCGCAGGGTGCAGCCCGCCACGTACTCCATCGCCAGGTACACGTACGAGCCGTCGTTGCCCTGGTCGAAGACCTGCACCACGTTCGGGTGGGCCAGCCGGGCCACGGACTTCGCCTCGCGGATGAACCGCTCGACGAACGAGGCGTCGACCGCGAGCGAGGGGTGCATCACCTTGAGCGCGAGGACCCGGTCGAGCCGGGTGTCCACGGCCCGGTAGACCGTGGCCATCCCGCCGACCGCGATCCGCGAATCGATGCGATACCGGCCGTCGAGCACCTGCCCGACCAAGGGGTCCTGAAGGGTCGTGTCCACGCAGGCGAGTGTACGAGCCGACACCGACAGCTCTCCCGCCCCGCCCGTTTTCGGGGCGCGACTGCAGCCGACCTGTGACGTCTGGACGGGCCCCTACCGGAAAGCGGGTCGCTCCGGGTCCAGGGCGGCCATACCCTCGCCCGGCGACGACGCCTGCGCGAAATGCCGCCGAGGGATACGCCCGGCCCGATGGGCCAGCCGTCCCGCCTCCACGGCATGCCGCATCGCGTCGGCCATCAGCACCGGCTCCTGCGCCCGCGTCACCGCCGAGGCGAGCATCACACCCGCGCACCCCAGCTCCATCGCCAGTGCCGCGTCCGAGGCCGTACCCGCGCCCGCGTCCAGGATCACCGGCACGCGCGCGTGCTCCACGATCAGCTGGAAGTTGTGCGGGTTGCGGATCCCCAGCCCGGAGCCGATCGGTGAACCCAGCGGCATGATCGCCGCGCAGCCCACGTCCTCCAGCTTCCGGGCCAGCACCGGGTCGTCGTTGGTGTACGGCAGCACTGTGAACCCGTCGTCGACCAGGGTCTCGGCCGCCTCCAGCGTCTCGATCGGGTCCGGCAGCAGCGTGCGCTCGTCGGCGATGACCTCCAGTTTGACCAGGTCGGTGCCGAGGGCCTCGCGCGCGAGACGGGCCGTGAGGACGGCCTCGCCGGCGGTGAAGCAGCCCGCCGTGTTGGGCAGTACCCGGATGCCCAGCCGGTCCAGGACGGACAGCACCGAGCCGTGCACCGAGGCGTTCACCCGGCGCATCGCGACGGTCGTCAGCTCTGTCCCCGAGGCGACGAGCGACCGCTCCAGCACATCCAGGCTGGGTGCCCCGCCCGTGCCCATGATCAGGCGGGAGGTGAACGACGTACCACCGAGGGAGAACGGATCGTCGGCCATGGTCAGCCTCCTTGGACGGCGGTGAGGACTTCCACGCGGTCTCCCTCGGCCAGGGGCGTGGCGGGCCACTGCGTGCGCGGGACGACGGTTTCGTTGAGGGCGGCGGCCACGCCCGAGGGCGAGGCGGTGAGCGACCTCACGACGGTGTCGAGAGCCGTGCCGGGCCGGACGTCCCGGGGCTCCCCGTTGACGGAGATGTTCATGCGGGCTGCTCCGAGAGTGCGGTGGCGGGACTGAAGCGCTTCGGGGTGAAGGGGCGTGCCTCCTCGGGGAGTTCGCCCGTCGCCAGGACGTGTGCCATGGCGTCGCCGGTCACGGGTGTGAGCAGGACGCCGTTGCGGTAGTGGCCGGTGGCCAGCAGCAGCCCTTCCAGACCGGTCGGGCCCAGCAGCGGCGCGTTGTCGGGGGAGCCGGGCCGCAGACCGGCCCGGGTCTCGGTGAGCGGCAGCTCGGTGATGCCCGGGACCAGCTCGTGCGCGTCCCGCAGCAGCTCGTACACGCCGCCCGCGGTCACGGTGGTGTCCCAGCCCAGCTCCTCGCTGGTCGCCCCGACGACGAGCTCGCCGCTCGCGCGCGGCACCAGGTAGACGTGGCTGCCGCGCACGACCGCGCGCACGGTCCGGCTCAGGAACGGCCCGTGCCGTCGCGGCATGGTCAGCCGCAGGACCTGCCCCTTCACCGGCCGCACGGGAGGCAGCACGTCCTGCGGGATGCCCGCGAGCCGCCCGCTGAGACTGCCTCCGGCGAGCACCACCTGCCCGGCGGCCACCTCGGTCCCGTCGGCCAGGACGACACCCGTGGCCCGGTCCCGGACGACGGTCAGCCGCTCCGCCCACGTCCGGTGGAAGACCACGCCCGCCCGCTCGCACGCGGCGACCAGCGCCCCGGCCAGCCGTCGCGGGTCGATCTGGTGATCGCCGTCGACCCGCAGCCCGCCGCGCACGCCCGGCGCGAGCATCGGCTCCAGGCGCCGGCACTCGCGCCCCGACAGCCACTGCGACTCCAGCCCCGACTGCTGCTGCAGGGCGTGCAGTTCGCGCAGGTGGGCCCGGTCGTCGGCGTCCAGGGCCACGGCGAGCGTGCCGCAGCGGCGGTAGCCGAGGTCCTGGCCGGTCAGCTCGGTGAGCTCGGCGGCGAAGTCCGGGTAGCGACGGGCCGAGGCGAGATTCAGGCCGAGCAGGGTCTGCTCGCCGTAGTGCAGTTCCGTGACGGCGGCCAGCATGCCGGCCGCGACCTGTGCGGCTCCGCCGCCGGGCTCGGGGTCCACGAGGGCGGTGGTGAACCCGCGTTGCGCGGACCGCCAGGCCGTGACCAGGCCGATGATCCCGCCCCCGATGACCAGGACGTCTGACGACGCGGGTGTGGATGTGGATGTGGACGTAGGCGACATGGGCGTCCAGCCCCTCCCTTCGCCGGCATGACCCGGATCAGGTTCGTACGGTCGGAGGCCGCCAGCCTCCCTCTCAGCCCGGTGCGTCCGGGCTCCCGCGAGTGCTTTACGTTGGCCACCCTAGCCCGATGCCGTATCCCGCAGTAAGGGAGCCTTCGTCCATGGCCCGATCCCTCGACGGTCTCGTCCTCGCCCCGGTCGCCGACCAGGCACCCGGTCAGGTGGGCACCCGCACCCGGTTCACGTACCACGAGCGGCAGGGCGAGATCTGGGCCGAGTACACGGGCGGCGACGTCGTACGCGGGCATCTCGTGGGTACCCGGAGGGGTGACCGGCTGGACTTCCGGTACGTCCAGCTCAAGCGGGACGGCACCACCTCCTCGGGGCACTGCGTCTCGACGGTCGTGGAGCTGCCCGACGGGCGGGTGCGGCTGGAGGAGACCTGGGAGTGGGAGTCCCAGCGGGGCGACGGTACGAGCGTTGTGGAGCAGGTCACGGCGCATGAGCACTGACTGACAATTCGTCAGGTGTCTATGGTGATCAGGTGAGCGAGCAGACGCAGCAACCAGGTTCGTCCGCGCCGCGGCGCGTCGTCGTGGCGGGCGCGGGCATGGCCGGGGTGCAGACCGCCGTCGCCCTGCGCGAGCAGGGATTCGCCGGGGACGTGATCCTGATCGGCGCCGAGCCCCACCAGCCCTACGACCGGCCCCCGTTGTCCAAGGCCGTCCTGCTCGGCAAGTCAGAGGGCTCCGCCTTCGACGTCGACTTCGAAGCCCTCGGCATCGAACTGCGGCTCGGCTGCGAGGTACTGGGCCTGCGCCCCGCCGACCACGAGCTCGACACCGAGGACGGGCCCGTGCCCTACGACGTCCTGGTGGTCGCGACCGGCGCCGAACCGGTCCGGCTGCCGGGCGCGGAGGGCGTGCCCGGCGTGCATCTGCTGCGCACCCTGGACGACGCCGAGCGGCTGCGGCCGGTGCTGGCCCGCCGGCACGACATCGTGGTCGTCGGCGCGGGCTGGATCGGCGCGGAGTTCGCCACGGCCGCCCGCGAGGCGGGCTGTGCGGTGACCGTCGTCGAGGCCGCCGAACGGCCGCTCGCCGGGGCACTGCCCGCCGAGGTCGCCGCCCCGATGGCCGGCTGGTACGCCGACGCGGGCGCGGTCCTGCGCACGCACGCGCGTGTGGCGCACGTGGAGCCCGGTGCCGTTTTCCTCGACGACGGCTCGCGGCTGCCCGCGGACGCGGTCGTCGTCGGCATCGGCGCCCGCCCCGCCACGGCCTGGCTGGCCGGCTCCGGGATCGAGCTGGGCACCCAGGGCGAGATCGTGGCCGACGAGCATCTGCGCTCCACCGCTGCGGACGTGTACGCGGTCGGCGACTGTGCCTCCTTCCCCTCCGGGCGCTACGGCGAGCGTCTGCTCGTCCACCACTGGGACAACGCCCTCCAGGGGCCGCGCACGGTGGCCCTGAACATCGTCGGCCGGGCCGCGGGGGAGGCGCCGGCGGTGTACGACCCGGTGCCGTACTTCTGGTCCGAGCAGTTCGGGCGGTTCGTCCAGTACGCCGGGCACCACGC
Source organism: Streptomyces massasporeus (assembly GCF_014648995.1). GTDB lineage: Bacteria > Actinomycetota > Actinomycetes > Streptomycetales > Streptomycetaceae > Streptomyces > Streptomyces massasporeus. The sequence continues at coordinate 48,389 of NZ_BMSE01000004.1, forward strand.
GGACGCGGACACGACCCTGTGGCGGGGCGACCCCTCCGGACCGGCCTGGACGGTGTGCTGGCTGCGCGGGGAGCGGCTGGTCGCGCTGCTGGCGGTCGGCCGGCCCCGGGATCTGGCGCAGGGCCGCCGCCTGATCGAGTCGGGCGTCCCGATGAACCCGGTGCTCCTGACGGATCCGGCCAGGCCCCTGAAGGCGGCCACGGCGTAGGCGCCCGGGCCGTCGCGGGGCCGCGGGGCGGCGCTGATGGGGAGGGGCGCGGCAGCCCGGCCGGACCGAGCCGACTTCCGACTGTCAGTGGTAAATGGCAGGCTGGTTTCCGTGACCGAGATTGACGCAAAGATCGATGCTCTCGTCCCCGCCTGGCTCACCCTCCCCGACATCGCCGAACAGTTCGATGTCGAGGTGACGCGTGTGCGGCAGCTGGTCAAGGACGGCCAGCTCATCGCCGTACGCCGTGGTGAGAACCGCGCGCTGCACGTCCCCGCCGCCTTCATCGACGGGGACAAGGTCGTCAAGGGCCTGTCCGGGACCCTGACGCTCCTGCGGGACGACGGCTTCACGGACGAAGAGATGCTGGAGTGGCTCTTCACCCCGGACGACAGCCTGCCCGGCACCCCCGCGCAGGCGCTCAGCGAGAACCGCGGCACGGAGGTGAAGCGCCGCGCCCAGGCGCTCGCGGTCTGACCCGGCCGCGACGGGACAACCGTCCGGTGCCGTGTGAGCGGGGCCGGACCTGAACAACCGCCCGATGTGGGGCCGTGGCCCGCGAGGTCACGGCCCGGGGGTGACTCGCGCCCGTTCCGGCCGGGTGGGGAGACGTAAGGTGCCCAAGGCGTTCGCCGAAGGGCAGAGGAGCTCCCGCGTCGCCCGCCCGGCAGCCGGGTGCTCCAGCACCCGGGAGCCGCCCGCCCGGCAGCCGAGTGCTCCGGAGCCGGGACCCACCGATCCGCGGGCGCGTCCGCACCCGCACGCCACCGACACCCTGGGGGACACGCATGACCGGCACCGCAGCCGCCACCGCACGGGCCCGGCTCGCCGACGCCCGGGTCTACCTCTGCACCGACGCGCGCAAGCGGCAGGGCGACCTCGGGGACTTCCTCGACGCCGTGCTGTCCGGCGGCGTCGACATCGTGCAGCTGCGGGACAAGGGCATGGAGGCCGGTGAGGAGCTGGAGCACCTGGCCGTCTTCGCCGACGCCTGTGCCCGGCACGGCAAGCTGCTCGCGGTCAACGACCGGGCGGACGTCGCCCACGCCGCCGGCGCCGACGTCCTGCACCTCGGCCAGGGCGACCTCCCGGTCCCCGCGGCCCGCGCGCTCCTCGGCGACGACGTCCTGATCGGCCGTTCCACCCACTCCGAGTCCGAGGCCGCCGCGGCCGCCGTCCAGCCGGGCGTGGACTACTTCTGCACCGGCCCGTGCTGGCCGACCCCCACCAAGCCCGGCCGCCACGCCCCCGGCCTGGGCCTCGTCCGGTACACGGCCGCCCTCGGCACCGACCGCCCCTGGTTCGCCATCGGCGGCATCGACCTCGGCACCCTCGACCAGGTGCTCGAAGCGGGCGCCCGGCGCGTGGTCGTCGTACGGGCGATCACCGAGGCAGACGACCCGGGGGCCGCGGCGGCCGAGTTCGCGAAGCGGCTGCGGGAGGCGTAGTTACGACGGTTTGTCCAAGGGATGGACAACGAGAGGACAATTCGGGCAAATGTCGGCCCCCGGTTGGGGGACCGACCACCCCTGGCTAACCTGCCGGTATGGCCCTCGGCACCGCATCCATCAGGTCGGACCACGCTCGCACCGTCCGCGACATGCTCGCGGCCGGCAAGACGACGTACTCGTTCGAGTTCTACGCCCCCAAGACCCCGAAGGGCGAGCGGAACCTGTGGAACGCGCTGCGCCGGGTCGAGGCCGTGGCGCCCGACTTCGTCTCCGTCACCTATGGCGCGGGCGGTTCCACCCGCGCCGGCACGGTCAAGGCGACCGAGGCGATCGCCTCCGACACCACCCTCACCCCGATCGCCCACCTCACCGCGGTCGACCACTCGGTGGCCGACCTGCGCAACATCATCGGCCAGTACGCCGACGCCGGGATCCGCAACATGCTCGCCCTGCGCGGCGACCCGCCCGGCGACCCGATGGGCGACTGGGTGCCGCACCCCCGGGGCCTGGCCTACGCCGCCGAACTCGTCGAGCTGATCAAGGCCTCCGGCGACTTCTGCGTGGGCGTCGCCGCCTTCCCGGCGATGCACCCGCGCTCCGCCGACTGGGACGCCGACGTGCGCCACTTCGTCGACAAGTGCCGGGCGGGCGCGGACTACGCCATCACGCAGATGTTCTTCCAGCCGGAGGACTACCTCCGGCTGCGCGACCGGGTCTCGGCCGCCGGCTGTGACACCCCGATCATTCCCGAGGTCATGCCGATCGCGAGCGTGAAGACGCTGGAGCGGATCGGGTCGCTCACCAACGCCGCGTTCCCGCCTGCCCTGAAAGAGCGGATCCTCACAGCAAAAGACGATCCGGCCGCAGTACGCTCCATTGGGATCGAATTCGCCACGGAGTTCTGTGCGCGGCTGCTCGCCGAGGGTGTGCCCGGCTTGCACTTCATCACGCTCAACAACTCCACCGCGACACTCGAGATCTACGAGAACCTGGGCCTGCACCACTCACCGCAGGCCTAGACCGTTCGCACCGGTATACGACACACTGCGTAACGGCCACTGGGAGAGGGGCGTACATGGGCTGGGCGGTCCTCTACATCGCGTTCGGCATCGTCGCGCTGTGGCTGCTGGGCGAGGTGCTGTTGCAGTACAAGGCGCGGCTGCGCTGGCGCCTGCTGGCCTTCGTCGGGTTCCTCGGTGTCGTCGTCGGTGTCCTGATCCCGTCGGTCGTCGTGATCGGACTGGGCGCGGCCGCCTTCGCGGTCGGGCAGACGTACGTCACCCTGTCGTTCCGCAGCGGCTTCGCGGCCGGCTGGGCGATGAACGCGCCCGCGCTGGGCGGCAGCAAGCGCCGCCGCGGTGAGCGCGGCCGGCAGGAGCCGACCCTCGAGGTCTCCGGCCTGGAGGCCGAGGGCGGCTACGACGACGAGGCCGGCGCCTACCGCCGCGACCCCGCCGCCTACGGCCAGGACGACGACTACGACCGCGACGACGTCTTCACCCCCGCCCGCCCCGCCCACGACCCGACGTCCGCCGAGAGCACGGCCGTCTACGAGCCGCAGCCCATGCCCGACGACACCGGCTCCTACGGCGTCTACGACAACAACGGGTACCAGGCCGCAAGCCAGCAGGCCCACGACCAGTACGCGGCCCAGGCGGCCGACCAGTCGTACTCCTACGACTACTCCGGCTACGGCCAGCAGCAGGGCTACGACGCCACGGGCCAGCAGCAGTACGCCGCCTACTCCGACCCGTACATCGGCTCCTCGAACTACGGCCAGGGCTCCTACGACACCACGTACGGCGACCAGCAGTACTACGCCCAGCAGGGCTACACCCAGGACCAGTACACCGGCACCTACGGCGGCGAGACCCCGCCCGGCGGGGTGTGGGTCCCGCAGCAGCGCAACACCGACGAGTACGGGCAGGAACTGCCGCCGGAGCAGCCGTACCCGTACCAGGGCGGCGGGCAGCAGCAGCAGCAGGGGAACGGCTTCGACGAGCAGTACCGTTTCTGAAGCCCGAACTCCGCCGGGGCGGCGCGCTCACTGAGAGCCGCGGAACTCCGGCCCCTCCACGATCAGTCCCGCGACCAGCGCGCCCGACATGCCCGCGTGCGGCAGTCCGCCGCCGGGGTGGGTCCAGCCGCCCACGGTGAACAGACCGGGCACCCGCGTGCTGTTGGACGGGTGCAGCAGTCGTCCGCCGGCCGCCGCCAGGGCCGGCACGGGCACCGCCCCGCCCTCCGCGCCCGTCGCGTCCGCGATGTCGGCCGGGGTGCGCACCTCGTGCCACAGGAGGCGGTCTCGCAGGCCGGGGACGGCCCGCTCGGCGACGGTGATCACATGGTCGGTGAGGTCGTCGCCGGACCGGTCGAGCCGGGCGGGCACCACCGTCGTCAGGGTGACCGACTCGTGGTCCTCCGGGGCGAGCCGCGGGTCGCCGGGCCGCAGAACCGTGACCGTGGGATGCGGGTCCCGCGCCGCCGTGCCGAAGAGGGCGTCCAGCTCCGCGTCACGGTCGCGCGCATGGACCACCGTGCGGTGTGCCGTGCCCTCGGGGCGGGCGCCGCGCAGGGCGAGCAGCACGGTCAGCCGGCTGGCCGCGGCAGGCTGGGGCGGCACCTCGCCGTCGCCCCGCACCGGGGTCCCCTCCGTCAACCGGTCCAGGACGCCCGGCGCGACACCGGCCACCACGAAGTCCGCCTCCGCGACCGACCCGTCGGCGAGTTCCACCCCCGACGCCCGGCCGTCCTTCTCCAGCACACCGGTGACGTCGGCGCCGAAGTGAAACTCGACCTTCCGGGCCAGACACCGCTCGTACACCGCCCGCGCCAGTTCGCGCAGGCCGCCGCGCACGTACCAGGTGCCGAAGGCGTGCTCCATGTACGGCAGGACGACCGCGCTCGCCGGGGTGGCCCGGGGATCCAGGCCGTGGCCGAGGGCGTGACTCTCCAGGAGCGCCGTGAGCCGGGGGTCGCGCAGCTCCCAGGCGCCGATCTCGGCGAGGGTGGCGGCCCGGCGGGTGCGCAGCAGCCGCTTGTGGGGCACCGACGGGTAGGGCTCACGCTCGGCCAGCACCTGCCAGTTCGGCCACAGGGGCTCCTCCAGCAGTGGCCGGCGGGTCCGGTCCCAGGCCTCGCGGGCCCGGACCAGGAAGTCGCCCCAGCGCTTCCCGGCGTCCGCGCCCAGCGCCTCGTCCAGGGCGGCCACGACGCCCGCGCGTGAGGCGTTCGGCAGCGACACCTGCGTGCCGTCCGCGAACACGTGCCGGGACGACGGGTCGACCTGGACCAGCTCGACGCAGGACTCCAGCGGCTCTTTGCCCGTCTTGACGAACAGGTCGCGGTAGACGGCCGGCAGCGGCAGCAGGCCGGGGCCCGTGTCGAAGGAGAACCCCTCGCGCTCGAAGCGGCGCAGTGCTCCGCCGTATGTGTCCGTCCGCTCGTACACCGCCACCCGGTGGCCCGCCACGGCCAGCCGGGCGGCAGCCGTCAGCGCGCCCATCCCTGCGCCGATCACCGCAATCCGTGCCATGCCGGCGACTTTATCGGCCGCCACCGACAACCCTTGCCCGCGGCCTCGCGAGTACGGGCGCGGAGGCGAACGTGACCAGGCGGCGGCGGAGCGCCCTGAGGCCCCGTGCGCAGGACTGAGTACGCGTACCTAGCCGGGGAGTTGAGTACGCGCGCGGATGGGGGACGACCTGCGCGGACGAGAGAGTGGAGGCACGGAGAGGGGCACGGCTCCGGCACCGGCGACACGGGGCGCCGGAACGGAGCCGGCCCACGATCCGCTCCTTCCGCCGGCGGTGTCGGCGGGAGCGAGGCACGGGGGAAACCGGGGGACGACCGAACGGGGGTCGTGCGGGGGGACGCACGGGGGAGCACGGAAGGCGCCGGTTCGAGGTGGCCCGCGGGGGACGCGGCCACATCGGACCGGCGCTTTCACATGTGCGGCGCGGGTTCGCTCAGCGGCAGCCGCTGACCCGCCCCTGGAGGAGCCGGGACAGCGCCGCGTGGACGTCGTCCAGGGAGCGTTCCGCCTGGAAGGACTTCCAGTCGAGCGCGGCCACCAGGACCATGCCGACCAGCGCGGACGCCGTCAGCGGGATGTCGATCTCCTCGCTGAACTCACCGCCCGCGACGCCGTCGCGCAGCACGTCCTCCACGACCGCGACGGCCTGCTGCCGGACCACCATCAGCGTGGACTGCCAGGTCCGGTTGGTGCGCCACAGTTCGGCCACGTAGAGCTGGGTGAAGGCCGGGTAGCGGTCGATGAAGACCAGCCCCGCCCGGATCATCGCGTCCAGGGCGTCGACCTTGCTGCCGCCCTCCCGCGCGGTGCGGTCGGCCGCTTCCCGCAGGGAGGCGGTCAGCAGACCCACTCCGTGCCGCAGCAGTTCCTCGAAGAGGACGGACTTGCTCGCGAAGTTGTAGTAGACCGTGCCCTTCGCGACCCCGGCACGCTCGGCGATCTCGTCCACGGTGGTGGCTGAGAACCCCTGCTCGGCGATGAGCGTGACGGCCGCCTCGTAGAGCTTTTGCCGGGTGGCCTCGCGGCGCGTGCTGCCGCCCGACGCGGCACTGCTGCTTTCCATGGCCCTGATTGTCACAGGAACCTCTCCGGTGGAGGTGACGGTGGGGCTCACAGGCTCAGCTCCGGGTGCAGCCGGTCCAGCGTCCACACCTGGCGCCGGCGGGCCGCCACGGCGGTCAGCGCGAGCGCGCCCGCGGTGAACGCCGTCAGCACCACGCACGCGTGCCACACCGGTTCGAGTCCACCGCCGGTGATGAGCCGCCTGAGGGCCTCGACGACGTAGCTCATCGGCAGGAACGGGTGGAGCGCGTTGAAGAACCCGGGGCTGGTCTGGACGGGGTACGTGCCGCCCGCCGAGGTCAGCTGGAGCATCAGCAGCGCGAGGACGAGGATCCGGCCCGCCGCCCCGAAGCGCGCGTTCAGCCACTGCACGATCGCCGCGAAGCAGGCCGTCACCAGGAACAGGAAGCCCACCGTCCCGGCCGCTCGCGCCATCTGAAGGCCGACCGCCCAGTGCAGCACCGACATCAGCGCCACGGTCTGCAGCACCCCGATCGCCACCACCGGCAGCCAGCCCGACAGCGCGATCCGCCACGCCGAGGCGCCCGCGGCGAGCGCGCGCCGGTTCATGGGCGCGATCAGCATGTACGCCACCATCGCGCCCACCCACAGGGACAGCGGGATGAAGTACGGGGCGAACCCGGTGCCGTAGTTGGGCGCCTTGTGCATGTCGTGTGAGGCGAGCCGCACGGGGTCGGCCATGACCTCGGTGCGCCGGTCGCGGTCCTGCTCGTCGTAGTCGGGGATCTTCTCCGCCCCGTCGTGCAGGCCGCCGGCGAGCTTCCCGGAGCCGTCGACGAGCTTGAAGATGCCGCCGTTGAGGTCGTCGGCGCCCGTCTTCAGCTTGCCGACGCCCTTGTCCAGGTCGACGGCACCGGTCTTGGCCGTGCCGATCCCCTTGTGCAGCTTCTTCGCACCGGCGGCCACCTCGGCCGCACCGTCGTTCAGCTTGTTGATCTTCTTGACGGCGTCGGCGAGGTCCTCGGAGAGGTGCGGTGCGCGGTTCGCGAGGGCCTGCGACTGCTTCTGCAGGGTGGCGAGGTTCTTGTCGAGCTTGTCCAGGTCGCCGTCCTGGTCCGCGATCAGCGTGTTGAGGTCGTCCGCGATGGTGGTGACGTCGGCGGCGGCGTCCTTGGCCTTCTTCAGGTCGGAGCAGGCCGCGTCGGGCAGGACGGGATCGTCGCAGCGCCGGGCGTAGACGTCGGTCAGCGTGCCGGACGCGGCGCGGGCGCCCTTGGCGGCGGTCGGGGCCGTCTTCACCAGGGTGTCCAGGTGCTTGCGGATCACCCCGGAGGAGTCGGCGACCAACTGGGCGGTGTCACCGATGGTCTTCTCGTTGCCCTTCAGGAAGGGGCCCACCTTGTCGGCGGTGCCGTTGACCCGGTCGGCGAGCTTCTGCGTGCCCTCGGCGACCCGTTTCGAACCGTCCTCCAGGTCGCCCGCGCCGGTGTGGAGCTTCTTCAGGCCCGTGGAGAGCTTGCCGCTGCCGTCCTTGGCGTCCTTCAGGCCGTCGGCGAGGTCCTTGGACCCCTTCTCAGCCTTGCCGATGCCGCCGTTGAGCCGGTCGGCGCCCTTCGCCGCCTTCACGGTCTTGCCGTGGATGTCGGAGAACGACACGAAGATCTTGTCCAGGAAGGACCGGGACGTCTTCGTGGACGCCGCCTGCCGCACTTCACTGAAGACCGTCCGGGAGATCTGCCCGACGATGTAGTTGTTCGCGTCGTTCGTGCGCACCTGGAGGGCGCCGGTCTCCGGGGTGTTCCCGGAGCTGGAGGCGATCCGCTCGCTGAAGTCGGCGGGCAGGGTGAGCGACAGGTAGTAGCTGCCGTCCTCGACGCCCCTGCGGGCCTCGGCGGCGCTCACCTCCTGCCAGTCGAAGGTCTTGCTGTCGTGCAGGCCCTTCGTGATGTCGTCGCCCGCCGTGATCTTCTTCCCGTCGGCGGTCGCCCCCTTGTCGTCGTTCACCAGCGCCACCGGGATCTTGTCCAGGCGGCCGTACGGGTCCCAGAACGACCACAGGTACAGCGCGCCGTACAGCAGCGGCAGCACCAGCAGCGCGACGAGCGCGGCGCGCGGCAGCTTCCCCCGCCCGAAGCGGCGCAGCTCAAGCGCGGCCAGTTTCGGTGAGCGCACCGGCCTTCCCCTCTCCCTGGTCGGTCTTGTCGGCGGCCTGGTCGGCCTCGGTGGCCTCGTCGGTCTCGGCGGCCCGGTCTGCCTCGCCCTCGGTGGGCGGCTCCTCGCGGCTCGGCGCGGTGGAGACCTTGACGGCTCCCTCGGGAGCCTCGCTGCACACCGCCACGACCGTCGTCCCGGCGTCGGCCAGCGACCTGAGCAGCGCCCAGACCTCCCCGCGTTCACCGTCCGAGAGCTTGAGGTCGGTGTCGTCGATGCCGAGCAGCCGTGGCCCGCCGACGAGGGCGAGCGCCAGCGACAGCCGCAGTGCCTCCAGGCGCTCCAGGTCCCGGACGGCCGTGCGCGGCCCCTTGGGCAGTGCCTCCACGTCGAGCCCGGCGGCTTCGAGCGCGGCCTCGACGCGCCGCCCGGCCTCGGCCGCCCGCTCGCCGCGGGGCCGCAGCAGTCCGCGCAGTGACGCGCCGAACCGCCGCTGGAGCAGCGCCCGTTCCCGCAGGTGCTCGGCGACGGTCAGCGCCGGGTCGAGGTCGGTGACCCCCGGGACGTGCGCCAGCGCGCTGATGCCGCGCACCGCCGCCATCTGCTTCGGCAGCCGCGCGTCGCCCACGGCGGCCGTGCCCTCCGCGACCTTCATCCGCCCCGTCAGCGCGAGCAGCAGGCACGTACGGCCGGACCCGGACGGGCCCTCGACCGCGATGAGCGCACCCGGCTCGGCGTCGACGGCGAGCCCGCGGACCGCCCACCCCCGTGGCCCCTTGATCCCGAGGCCGTCGGCGACGATCCGCACCCCTCCCGTCTGTTCCCCCACGAGACTCCCCTGAATTTGAACTGACTGGTCAGTGCAAAAACTACTCCGAACCTACGAGCGAAGCAAAACGGCAGGTCAGAACGGATTGTCAGTGCCATACCTCACGATGGGTCACATACGGCACTCCGTGACCGGACGTGCCGTCACCCAGACGACAGGAGGTTCGTCATGGCCAGCTATCACGCAGCAGCCGCCCGTCGGCGCCGCGCCACCGGCCCTGCCCCCTCACTGACCGGCCCGGCGAGCGACGTGCACCCCGTCCTGCGCCGGGCCTCGGCCCCTCCCGCCGCCCTCGACCTGCTCGCCCAGGCCCGCGCCGGCCTCGACGAGGCCAGCGCCCTGGAGACGCCCAACGAGCGCTACGCCACAGCCCACCTCGCCGCCCTGCGCACCGCGGCCGCGGTGCTCGCCGCCCGGGGGCGCCCGGAGACCTCGCCCCGGGCCCGGGCCAAGATCCGGAGCGCCTGGGAAGTGCTCACGGAGATCGCGCCCGAACTGACCGAGTGGAGCGCGCTGTTCGCCTCCGGTGCCCGCCGCCGCGCCCGGGCCGAGGCCGGCATCCAGGACGCGGCCACCGGCCGGGACGCGGACGACCTGATACGGGACGTGGCGATGTTCCTGCGCCTCGTCGAGCGGATGCTGGTCCTCCAGCCGGTCCTCCCACAGCCCCGCCCGGACCAGGGCCGGCCGGAGGGCCCCGGCGCGGGGAGAGGCATGCCGGACGCGGGCTGAACGCGGCCCGGGCCCGCCTGACCCGCGGGGCATCCCGGGACCGGGTCATCCGGACGCCGTGGCCGAGGCAATAGGGTGGGGGGCGCCTGAAGTCTTCCCTCCCCGAGGCCGGGGCCGGGGGAGACGCACCATTCGCGCCGCCGGCAAGAGGCGGTGCCGCGCCGAGGAGTCAACTGCCGTGTCGGACCCGATGCGCCCCCGCGCCGCACTCCGTACCGCCGTGGTCTGGGAGGTCCTCCAGGACGCCCTGGACCGCCGGGTCAAGGCCACGGGTCGGGAGTCGCTGGACGTTCTCGACACCGGAGGCGGCAGCGGCAACTTCGCGGTGCCCGCCGCCCGCCTCGGCCACCGGGTCACCGTCGTCGACCCGAGCCCCAACGCGCTGTTCGCCCTGGAGCGCCGCGCCGCCGAGGCCGGCGTCGCCGACCGGGTCAAGGGCGTCCAGGGTGACGCCCACGGCCTCTTCGACGTGGCCGAGCGCGGTGGCTACGACGTGGTGCTGTGCCACGGCGTCCTGGAGTACGTGGACGACCCGGCGGAAGGCGTCCGCAACGCGGTGGCGGCCCTGCGCGCGGAGGGTGTCCTCAGCCTGCTCGCCGCAGGCCTCGGCGGTGCCGTGCTGGCCCGCGCCCTCGCCGGGCACTTCAAGGAGGCCCGGCAGGCGCTCGACGACCCGAACGGACGATGGGGCACGGGTGACCCCGTGCCGCGCCGCTTCACCGCCGAGCAGCTCACCGGACTGGTCGAGGGCGCGGGCCTGCGCGTCAGTGCCGTGCACGGCGTGCGGGTCTTCGCCGACCTCGTGCCCGGCGTCCTCGTGGACACCGAGCCCGGAGCCCTGGAAGCGCTGCTGAAGCTGGAGGAGGCCGCGGCCGAGCTCCCCGCGTTCCACTCGGTGGCCACGCAGCTGCATGTGCTGGGTGAGACCGGTGGGACCGCTGGGACGGGTGGGGCCGACGAGACCGATGGGGCTGCCGAGGCCTGAGCCGCTTCGTGAGGTACCGCCGCTGATCAGCGCCTTGGCTGCGCATGGAGTACGCCACAGGCCCCCCGAACGGGGACGGCGCGCCGTATGATCGAGGGAGACCGTTCCGGCATGACGGGTCGGCCGCCGGGGAATGGAAGCCTCAGCGAGCCGGGACCGGCCATGGCGGGTTCCGGTTGGTCAATTGGCGCAGAGGGGCGGGTTTCACGGGGGCGATTCCCTGCCTATCCTGAAGGGACCCCCCGGGTCGCCCCGGCGACTGCACGATGAGGAGGACTCCGTGCCGCTCTCGGAGCACGAGCAGCGCATGCTCGAGCAGATGGAGCGAGCGCTGTACGCCGAAGATCCCAAGTTCGCGACAGCGCTTGAGGGAAGCGGGCTGCGCACGTACACCCGGCGACGGGTCTACCAGGCGGTCGCAGGCTTCCTCGTAGGTATCGCGCTCCTCATGGCTGGAATGGTCGCCAAGCAGGTCTGGCTCAGCGTCGTGGGCTTCCTCGTCATGCTGGGCTGTGCGGTGCTCGCCGTGACCGGCTGGCGCAAGGCCCCCAAGCCGGGCGAACAGGCCGGCGGTGCCGCGGGGCCCCAGGCTCGCCGACAGGGTCGGCAGCGCCGCTCGGTGATGGACCGCATCGAGCAGCGCTGGCAGAAGCGCCGCGACGAGCAGGGCGGCCATTAGCTCTCCGCGCAGCCTCTCCAGGACTACGTGAACACGTACGTCAGGGGGTGACCACCGATCCGGTGGTCACCCCCTGACGTATGCGTGTGCAGGCCGAGGGCAGCTCCCGCCGGGCGCGGACCCAGCAAGGCCAGCCGGTGCACCCGCACCACCGGCCGGCCTCAGCCGCGTGAGTCCCTGCCCCCTCAGCCCTGCTGCCCCGACGCCTTCCGCCACGTCGGCCGCAGCGCCAGCGCGCGTTCCCGGACCCTCGTCCACCAGGCCGACGCCGACCACACCACACGCACGGTGGAGCGGGGGGCCAGCAGCGCGCGGAGCCTCGCCGCGCGGCCGGCCGCCGCGCCGAGGCCCGCCGTCGCACGGCGGACGTCGTCCGTGAGGCCCGCCACCGGGCGGGGGTGCGGTGCGTACAGGACCTGCTCCACCGCGTTCGCCACCCGGTGCACCGAGGCCGCGGCCGTCGCGTCCAGGTCGCCGAGGCGGACGATGCGGGCGGCCGCCTTGCGCGGGGTCTGCGACTCGTCCGGTGTGATCCCGTAGTCCCACGCCGTGTCGGTCAGCTCCTGCCAGACGGCCAGCGTGTGCAGGGCCGCGTCCGCCTCGCTGCGGCCGTGCGCCCCGAGCCGAGCCGTGCGCGTCCGCAGCCGCCACAGCATCGGTGCCAGGGGGAGCGCCAGGACGGCGAGACCGGCGAGGGCCCACACCAGGAACGCGTACCACTTCGGACCGTCGTCGTCCGTGGGCAGCGCCGCCTGCGGCGACTCGCTCGCGCAGCCGCCGTCCAGCTTCTTCTGCTCCGGCGTGCACGCCTCGCTCGCCGAAGGCGCCGCCGAGGGCGCGGTGGACGCCGACTGGGACGGACGCGCCTGGTCGGGCACCGAGCTGTCGGGGTTGTCGGGCAGGGTGTACGACGGGATCGAGCCGCGGTTCGGCGTGGGCTCGAAGCGGGTCCAGCCCACGCCCTCGAAGTACAGCTCGGGCCAGGCGTGCGCGTCCCGCAGCCCCACCGACACCGAGCCGTCCGCCTGCGGGGAACCGGGCGCGAAGCCCACCGCGACCCGGGCCGGTATGCCCAGGGAGCGGGCCATCGCCGCCATCGCGAAGGAGAAGTGCACGCAGAAGCCCTGCTTGTCCTTCAGGAAGCGGGCGATCGCCTGCGAGCCGCTGCCGACCTGCACCTGCGTGTCGTACTCGAAGCCGCCGGTCACGGCGAAGAAGTCCTGCAGCTTGACCGCCTGGTCGTACGGGTCTGCGGCGCCCGCGGTGACCTTGCGGGCGGTGCGGCCCACCACCGACGGCAGCGAGTCGGGCAGCTCGGTGAAGTCGCGTTCGATGTCCGCGGGCGGCGGCCCCGCCGAGGCGAGCTGCTCCGCCGTCGGCCGCACGTCCAGGCTCTTGACCTGGTACGTCAGGCCGCGCGTGTTCTGCCCGTGGTCGCCGACCAGGGTCATGCCCTGCGGCTCGTACCGCCAGTTGCCGCTGATCCGCACGCCGCTCGGCGGGTACGGCATGGGCAGCCAGTCCTGGGCGTACCAGTCGGCCGCCGAGATCGTGGTGTCGATCTCCGTGCGCTTGACGTCCGGGCTGAGGCCGACCGGGTCGGGGAAGGTGCCGTCGGGGATGGCCGTGATGGACCGCCGGGACGGCTTCCACGTGGTGCCGTCGAAGTCGTCCAGGGACACGATCCGCAGATACAGGTCCGAGACGTCTTCCATCTTGGTCCGCACGGACAGGACCTGCTGGTCCTCGTCCGCGTTCAGACTGTCCCGCAGCGACACCAGCGGGTTCACGGCGGAGATCGTGCCTCCGCCGCCCGGCCCACCGCCCGCGCCCGCCCCCACGGAGTCCAGCAGGCCGCCGTTCATCGCGGGCAGGCCGAGCGGTACCACCAGGGCGATGCCCAGCGCGACCACGCCGATGCGCCGGCCGGTGCGGATCGGGGCGACCGCCCCGCCAGGCTCCCCGCCGCCCGTGCGCGGTGCGCCGCCGAAGACCCGGCCCCACTGCGAGAGCCGGTCCCGCCCCTCGGCCAGGAGCAGCATCAGATAGCCGGCCGCCGCCACCAGGAACCACAGCCAGTCCATGCCCCCGTCGGACAGCCCCGCGGCCACCGAGTACAGCGCGAGCAGGGGCAGCCCGGCCGGAGCGGCGCTGCGGAAGGTCACCGCGAGGGTGTCCACCAGCAGCCCGATGATCAGGACCCCGCCGATGAGCATCAGCCGGATGCCGTCGGACTCCAGGGGCGCCGGGATCGCGTACCGCGCGATGTCGTCCCCGCCCTGCTGGAGCAGCAGCGCGAAGCGGTCGATGGCCTGCGGTCCCGGAACCAGCCCGGCCAGGGCCTGCTCGCGGGCGAAGACGAAGGTCAGCAGCGCGACGGTGACCACGGCCTGCGCCGCCACCGTCAGCGGCCGGGCCAGCGGCACCCTGCGGGCAGCGACCCCCACGCCCGACTGAAGAGCCAGCAGGAAGGCCGCCTGCACGATCCATGTGGCCGGCTTGACGAGGGGCAGCAGGGCGCACGCGGCCATCAGCGTGGCCGCCCAGGCGCCCAGCGTCAGTCGTACCCGCCCGCTCATCACGGTCCCTCCCCGCCGCTCGCGGCGGCCACGCCCCTGCGCTCCCGGTCGGCCTGCCGCCACAGCTCGTCCATGGAGGCGCCCCGCGGCACGCGAAGGGCCGTCCACCCCGCCTCGCGCAGCATGCGCAACCGGTCTCCGCTCCCGTCCAACGGGCCGGGCACATCGCTCGGTTCCCGCACCCAGGTGTCACTGTCCAGCACGAAGGCGACCGCGCCCGGGCTGCGTTGCCGCATCCGGCCCAGCACGTCCGCCTGGTCCTCGTCCAGGTCGCCGAGGAAGGCCACCAGCAACCCCTCGTTCCCGCCGCGCAGCACGTCGTAGGCCCGGGACAGGCCCGCGCCGTCGGAGTGGTCGATCACCGCGAGGGTGTCCATCATCAGTCCGGCCGCGTCCGCCGACTCCTGGCTCGCGCCGGCGAAGCCGTCCCCGCCCTCGCCGGGCACCGCGTTGCCGGTGTCCGTCAACAGTCGTACCGAGTAGCCCCGTTCGAGCATGTGCACCAGCACGGACGCGGCGCCCGACACGGCCCACTCGAAGGCCGAGTCCGGTCCCGCGCCCTCGTAGGCGATGCCGCGGGTGTCCAGCAGCACCGTGCAGCGGGCGCGCTGCGGCTGCTCCTCACGGCGCACCATCAGCTCGCCGTAGCGGGCGGTGGAGCGCCAGTGCACGCGGCGCAGGTCGTCGCCGTAGCGGTAGCCGCGCGGGATGACGTCGTCCTCGCCGGCCAGGGCGAGCGAGCGCTGCCGTCCGTCGCCGTACCCCTTCGCCTCGCCGCTCAGGCGCACCGGCGCCAGCGGCTCCACGCGCGGGATGACGGTGAGGGTGTCGTACGTCGAGAAGGAGCGGGTCAGCTCGCACATGCCGAACGGGTCGGTCAGGCGCAGTTGGAGCGGCCCCAGCGGGTAGCGGCCGCGCAGGTCGGACCGCACCCGGTAGGACACCTCGCGCCGGCCGCCCGCCTCCACCCGGTCGAGCACGAAACGCGGCCTGGGGCCGAGCACGTACGGCACTCGGTCCTGGAGCATCAGCAGGCCCGTGGGCAGCCGCGAGACGTTGTCCATCCGCAGGTGGACCCGGGCCTCGCTGCCGGCGGGCACGCGCGCGGGGGAGAGCCGGCGGCTGCCCGCGACCCGGTAGCGCGTGCGGTACAGCACCCCGGCGCACACCAGCGGCAGCACCGCCAGCAGCAGACCCACGCGCAGCAGGTCGCTCTGGCCGAGCACGTAACTGCAGATCGCGGCCGCGACGCCGGCGGCCAGGAAGGAGCGTCCGCGGGTGGTCAGACCGGCCAGAGCGGTGCGGATGCCGCCCTTCTCGCCCCGGTCGGCCTCCGCCTGCCCCGCCCCCGCGGTGGTCATCACAGCCTCCGCGGCGGCTGCTGGGGATACGCCGGCGCCGTACGGCCCAGGCCGCCGAAGCCGCTCTGCTGCTGCGTCGCCGGCACCGGGGTGCGCTGCAGGATCTCCTCGACGACCTGCTCGGCGGTGCGCCGGTTGAGCTGGGCCTGGGCGGTGGGCAGCAGCCGGTGGGCCAGGACGGCGACGGCGAGGGCCTGCACGTCGTCCGGCAGCGCGTACTCCCGGCCGCTCAGGGCCGCGGACGCCTTCGCCGCGCGCAGCAGGTGCAGCGTCGCGCGCGGAGAGGCGCCGAGTCTCAGGTCGGGGTGCGTGCGCGTCGCGCCGACCAGATCGACCACGTAGCGCCGGACCGGCTCGGCGACGTGCACCCCGCGCACCGCTTCGACGAGCTTGAGGATCTCGTGGGCGTGAGCCACGGGCTGGAGGTCCTCCAGCGGCGAGACGCCGCCGTGCACGTCCAGCATCTGCAGTTCGGCGTCCGCGCTCGGGTAGCCGACCGACACCCGGGCCATGAAGCGGTCGCGCTGGGCCTCCGGCAGCGGGTAGGTGCCCTCCATCTCGACCGGGTTCTGCGTCGCCACCACCATGAAGGGGCTGGGCAGTTCGTAGGTCTTGCCGTCGATGGTGACCTGGCGCTCCTCCATGGACTCCAGGAGCGCGGACTGCGTCTTGGGCGAGGCGCGGTTGATCTCGTCGCCGATCACCACCTGCGCGAAGATCGCACCCGGCTTGAACTCGAAGTCGCGGCGCTGCTGGTCCCAGATGGACACACCGGTGATGTCCGACGGCAGCAGGTCCGGCGTGAACTGGATACGCCGCACCGAGCAGTCGATGGACCGCGCCAGCGCCTTGGCCAGCATCGTCTTGCCGACGCCGGGGACGTCCTCGATCAGCAGATGTCCCTCGGCGAGCAGCACGGTCAGCGAGAGCCGTACGACCTCGGGCTTGCCCTCGATCACGCCTTCCACCGACTCCCGCACGCGCTCCACCACGGCGGTCAGATCAGTGAGGCTCGCTCGATCGTCATAGGTCGTCACCCGGCCCTCCTCGGCCTTTCCCGTGCCCCCAAGGAGCACGGGATACCCCATTTTCCCGGGCCGGCGCCGCATGACGCAGGCCGGCCCACCCCGAACCACGGGCACCACGCGTGAAAAGTTCCGCGCGACGCCACACCCGCATTCTTGCTGCCGTTACCGTTTCGTGTCACTCGACTGTGGACAACTGGCCGCGATATGTCGGTCTTGCAGCCATTCGAACGCGTGACTGACAGGATGTCGACAGCTACAGCAGGTGGCCTTCCGGGGCGGGCGGCCCGCGGCGCACCGACCGGCGGGCCGGGATCAGGAGGCCGGGTCGACTTCCCGCAGCAGGCCGGTGTGCACGTCGAACACGAATCCGCGCACGTCGTCGGTGTGCGGCACGAACGGCGAGGTGCGCACCCGCTGCATCGACTGACGCACGTCCTGGTCGACGTCCCGGAAGGACTCCACGGCCCACGCCGGACGCTGGCCGACCTCGGCCTCCAGCTCGTTGCGGAAGTCCTCGGTGAGGCTCTCCAGGCCGCAGCCGGTGTGGTGGATGAGCACCACGCTGCGGGTGCCCAGCTTGCGCTGGCTGATGGTGAGGGAGCGGATCACGTCGTCGGTGACGACGCCGCCCGCGTTGCGGATCGTGTGGCAGTCGCCGAGCTCGAGCCCGAGCGCCGCGTGCAGGTCGAGGCGGGCGTCCATGCAGGCCACGACAGCGACGTGCAGCACGGGCCGGGCGTCCATCCCCGGGTCGGTGAAGGCCTCGGCGTACCGGGCGTTCGCCGCCACGAGACGGTCGGTGACCGTGTCGCCGGGCGTTATGGCGCTCTCCGAACCTGTGGGAACCGATGCAGAAGTCGTCATAGGTATGACGTTACTGGTCACACCCCGTCCAGGCCTCCTGTGGAAGTGAACAAAGAATGCCGCCGGGTGAGGCGTGTGAGGTAACCCACAAGGGCGGTGTCCCGGTCGCTGTGCGAACGGCGGCGACGCGCAGGCCGGTTGATTGACCGGGCGACAGGGTGGACTAAAGTGACGCGAAGCGGGAGGCGAGACTCTCCCCGCTGGACTGATGTTCTTCGGAGACCCCGGCGACGACCGGTGATCTCCCCGCGTGCGCGGCGCGTACGTACGGCTCGGCCTCCTCCCGCTCCCGGTCGGCTGACGCTTCCGGCGCCGGCAGGTCTCATGTCCACGAGCGGGCGGGGACCCGGCGGTGCGCATGGCCGCGCCGGATCTGAGAGGGCCCGGGATCGATGGGGCGCGAAGCGCATTCGAATGAGGGTGATGGCGGGCGACGGGAGGGAGAGAGCCGACACGTCCCGGTGATGCTCCAGCGGTGCCTGGATCTGCTGGCACCCGCCCTGGAGGGCCCGGACGCCGTGGTCGTCGACTGCACCCTCGGCCTCGGCGGCCACAGCGAAGCGCTCCTCGCGAGGTTCCCCGACGCCCGGCTCGTCGCCCTCGACCGCGACAAGGAGGCCCTGCGCCTGTCCGGCGAGCGCCTCGCGCCCCACGGCGAGCGCGCGACCCTCGTGCACGCCGTCTACGACGAGCTCCCCGAGGTGCTGCACCGGCTCGGCATCGCGCGCGTGCAGGGCGTCCTGTTCGATCTGGGCGTCTCCTCCATGCAGCTCGACGAGGCCGACCGCGGCTTCGCCTACGCCCAGGACGCCCCGCTCGACATGCGCATGGACCAGACGACCGGTGTCAGCGCCGCCGAGGTCCTCAACACCTACCCGCCGGGCGAACTCGTGCGCATCCTGCGGGCCTACGGCGAGGAGAAGCAGGCCAAGCGGATCGTGAGCGCGATCGTGCGGGAGCGGGAGAAGGAGCCGTTCAGCAACAGTGCGCGGCTCGTCGAACTGATCCGGGACGCGCTTCCGCAGGCCGCCAAGCGCACCGGCGGCAACCCGGCCAAGCGCACCTTCCAGGCCCTGCGCATCGAGGTCAACGGCGAGCTCTCCGTCCTGGAGCGGGCGATCCCCGCCGCGGTGAAGGCACTCGACGTCGGCGGACGGATCGCCGTGCTGTCGTACCACTCGCTGGAGGACCGGCTGGTCAAGCAGGTCTTCGCGGCGGGCGCCGCCGTCACCGCGCCGCCCGGGCTGCCCGTCGTTCCCGAGCGCTACCAGCCGCGGCTCAAGCTCCTCACGCGCGGTGCCGAACTCCCCACCGAAGAGGAGATCGCCGAGAACCGGCGGGCGGCACCGGCGCGGCTGCGCGGCGCCCAGCGCATCAGGGAGGACGTCGAGTGAGGCGTGAGCAGGCCGGACCGAGGGAGCGTGCGTGAGCGGCAAACCCGAACTGAAGGGGAGGGCCGCCCGACTCGCGCGGCTCCTCCCGACCGGCCCCGGGCAGGCGGCCCGCACACCTTTCGTCCTGCTGGTCGTCCTCCTCCTCGGCGGCGGTCTCATCTGCCTCCTGGTGCTGAACTCGGCCCTCAGTGAGGGCGCGTTCAAACTCGACGACCTCCAGCGCGGGACCAAGAACCTCACCGACGAGGAGCAGGCCCTCCAGCGGGACATCGACGCCTACTCCGCCCCCGACGCCTTGCAGCGCCGCGCCCGCGAGCTCGGCATGGTGCCCGGCGGCGACCCCGCCTTCCTCGACCCCGACGGCACCGTCAAGGGCGTCCCCAGCCCCGCCCCCGGCGTCCGGCAGCCCGCCGCCTACACCCCCCTGGTCCTCGCCCCCGAGGCCATGACCGACGGCCCTACTCCGACCGGCAGGTGACGGAAGTGTCCGACAGGGAACCGCCACGTCGCCGTGTGCCCGGCCCCGCCAGGCCCGCCCGCCCCGACGCCCGGCGCCGTCCCGGCCCCGGTGCCCGTCCGGCCCGGCGGCCGGGGCAGGCCCGTCCGGCGGCGCCCAAGCCGCTGCGGCTCGGCAGCCCCCGCCCCCGCCTGCGCCTGGTCGGGCTCGCGCTGACCCTGGTCCTGACCGCCTTCGTCGTGCGGCTCTTCCAGGTGCAGGCCGTCGACGCGAGCACCTACGCCGCCAAGGCCGAGCAGAACAGGTACGTCGGGCAGGTGCTGGCCGCGGACCGGGGCGAGATCACCGACCGGTCCGGCGTGGCCCTGGCGACCAGTGAGGACGCCTACGACATCACCGCCGACCCCACGATGTTCGCTCCCGACATGCTGAAGATCGGGGACGGGCCCGAGCAGGCGGCCGCGCTCCTCGCGCCGATCCTCGGCCAGGAGCAGGAGGACCTGGTCAAGAAGCTGCGGCCGGAGAACAAGGCCCTGCGCTACGTGAAGCTGGCCTCCCGCCAGACCCCGCAGGTCTGGAAGCAGATCAAGGACCTCAAGTCGGCGCTCGCCAAGAAGGCGGAGGCCGACAAGTCCACGCCCAACGTCCTCTCGGGCGTCTTCTCCGTGGCCACCAGCAAGCGCGTGTACCCGGGCGGCGACCTGGCCGCCGGGATACTGGGCTGGGTCAACGCCGAGGGCAAGCCCGGCGGCGGCATCGAACTGCAGCTGAACAAGCAGCTCGCCGGCAAGGACGGCAAGATCCGCTACGCCCAGTCCGGAGGCCGTCTCGTGCCCACCGCGGGCTCCACCGAGACACCCGCCGTCCCCGGCAGCGACGTCGAACTCACCATCGACCGCGACATCCAGTGGGCCGCCCAGAACGCCATCAGTGACCAGGTGAAGGAGTCCGCCGCCGACCGCGGCTACGTCATCGTCCAGGACACCCGCACCGGGCAGATCCTGGCCATGGCCAACTCGCCCGGCTTCGACCCGAACGACCTGTCCGGCGCCGACCCGGCCGCCCTCGGCAACGCCGCCCTCCAGGACGCCTTCGAGCCCGGCTCCACCGCCAAGGTCATGTCGATGGCGGCCGTCCTCCAGGAGAACGCCGCCACCCCCGGGACCCACGTGGTCGTGCCCAACCGGCTGCACCGCGGGGACCGGCTGTTCAAGGACGACATCGACCACCCGACCTGGTACCTGACGCTCAACGGCGTCCTGGCCAAGTCCAGCAACATCGGCACCATCCTCGCCACCGGACAGCTCGGAAAGACCCAGGCCCAGGCCAACAAGGTCCTCTACGACTACCTCCGCGAGTTCGGCCTCGGCAGCTACACCGGCCTCGGCTTCCCCGGCGAGACCAAGGGCATCCTCGCCCCGCCCGACAAGTGGTCCACCTCGCAGCAGTACACGATCCCTTTCGGCCAGGGTGTCTCCATCAACGCCATGCAGGCGGCCTCGGTGTACTCGACCATCGCCAACGGCGGGGTCCGCGTCGAGCCCACCCTCGTGCGCGGCACCAAGGGCGCCGACGGGCGCTTCACACCCGCCCCGAAGCCCGCGAAGAACCGGGTCGTCGACGCGAAGACGGCGAAGACCCTCGCCCAGATGCTGGAGTCCGTCGTGGACGACGAGGAGGGCACCGGCACCAAGGCGCGCATCCCCGGCTACCGCGTCGCGGGCAAGACGGGTACCGCCAACCGTGTGGATCCGGCCACCGGGAAGTACCACGGCTACACCTCGTCGTTCGCCGGGTTCGCACCCGCCGACCAGCCCCGCGTCACCGTCTACTGCGCCATCCAGAACGCCACCCAGGGCAGCTACTTCGGCGGTCAGATCTGCGGACCCGTCTACAAGAAGGTCATGGAGTTCGCACTGAAGTCCCTCCAGGTCCCCCCGACCGGCGCCAAGGCCGCGAAGCTGCCCGTCTCCTTCAAGCAGTGATCAGCCCAGGAAAGATCAGCGCCGACCGCCCTGATCAGCACTCAGCCCCACCGAGCCACCAGGACCGCCCCCGTGACGACGATCACCCCCGAGCCCGGCAACCAGAGCAGCCCCGGCCCCTCACTTCGCCCGGAGGCGGGTACGCCCGGTACGCTCACCGCCGTGCCACACGCTGATCAGTCCCAAACCACCCAGAAGGGCCATCCCGTGACATACCCCGGGCCGCCCAGGCCGGTGCAGGTCTCCGCCACACCCCTCGCGGAACTCGCCGATCAGCTGGGTGCTTCCACACCGGAGAACGCCGCCGAGGTCACGGGCATCACCCACGACTCCCGGGCCGTGCGCCCCGGCGACCTGTACGCCGCCCTGCCGGGGGCCCGGCTGCACGGTGCCGACTTCGTCAACCAGGCCGCGGGCCTCGGCGCCGCCGCCGTGCTGACCGACCCGACCGGCGCCGAGCGCGCCGCCGCGTCCGGGCTGCCCGTCCTGGTCGTCGACGACCCGCGCGCGCAGATGGGCGAGCTGGCCGCCACGATCTACGGCCACCCCGGCCGGGACCTGCTCCAGATCGGTATCACCGGCACCTCCGGCAAGACCACCACGGCCTACCTCGTCGAGGGCGGCCTGAAGACGGTCAGGTCCACCGGCCTGATCGGCACGGTCGAGATGCGCATCGGCGACGAGCGCATCAAGTCCGAGCGCACCACCCCCGAAGCCACCGACCTCCAGGCCCTGTTCGCCGTCATGCGCGAGCGCGGGGTCGACGCGGTCGCCATGGAGGTCTCCAGCCACGCCCTGGTCCTCGGCCGGGTCGACGGCTGTGTCTTCGACATCGGCGTCTTCACCAACCTCAGCCCGGAGCACATGGAGTTCCACTCCGGCATGGAGGACTACTTCCAGGCGAAGGCGCAGCTGTTCACGCCCAAACGCGGCAAACTCGGCGTGGTCAACGTCGATGACGAGTACGGCCGCAGGCTGGCGAAGGAAGCCACCGTCCCGGTCGTCACCTACTCCGCCGAGGGCCACCCCGACGCCGACTGGCGCGCCGAGGACGTCGAGGTCGGCCGGCTGGACTCGACGTTCACCGTCGTCGGTCCCAAGGGCGAGCGGATCAGCGCCAGGTCGCCGCTGCCCGGGCCCTTCAACGTGGCCAACACCCTCGCCGCGATCGTCGCCCTCGCCGTCGCCGGCCTCGACCCGCAGGCCGCCGCCGACGGCGTCGCCGCCGTCCCCGGTGTCCCGGGACGCCTGGAGCGCGTGGACGCCGGTCAGCCCTACCTCGCGGTCGTCGACTACGCCCACAAGACCGACGCCGTCGAGTCCGTGCTGCGCGCCCTGCGCAAGGTCACCGAGGGCAAGCTGCACATCGTCCTCGGCTGCGGCGGCGACCGGGACAGGACCAAGCGCGAGCCCATGGGCGCCGCGGCGGCCCGGCTCGCCGACACCGCCACACTGACCTCCGACAACCCCCGCGGCGAGGACCCCCTCGCGATCCTCGCCACGATGCTCCAGGGCGCGGCGTCCGTGCCCGCGCACGAGCGCGGCGAGGTGCAGGTCTTCGAGGACCGGGCCGCCGCGATCGCCGCCGCCGTCGCCCGCGCCGAGCCCGGCGACACCGTGCTGGTCGCGGGCAAGGGCCACGAGCAGGGCCAGGACATCGCCGGGGTGGTCCGTCCCTTCGACGACCGCCAGGTGCTCCGCGAAGCCATCCAGAAGACCCAGGGATGAAAATCCAGAAGACCCAGGGGATGAACTTGTGATCGCCCTCTCCCTCGCCGAGATCGCAGAAGTCGTCGGCGGGCAGACGCACGACATACCGGATCCGTCCGTCCAGGTCACCGGCCCGGTCGTCCGGGACTCCCGCGAGGCGGGGCCGGGCAGCCTGTTCGTGGCCTTCGCCGGGGAGCGCGTGGACGGCCACGACTTCGCGGCGGCGGTCGTCGAGGCGGGAGCGGTGGCCGTGCTCGGCACCCGCCCCGTCGGCGTTCCGGCGATCGTCGTGGACGACGTCCAGACCGCCCTCGGCGCCCTCGCCCGGCACGTCGTACGGCGCCTCGGCGCCACCCTCGTCGCCCTCACCGGCTCGGCGGGCAAGACCAGCACCAAGGACCTCATCGCGCAGGTGCTCCGGCGCAAGGCGCCGACGGTGTTCACGCCCGGCTCGCTCAACAACGAGATCGGGCTGCCGCTGACCGCGCTCAGCGCGACCGAGGAGACCAGATTCCTCGTCCTGGAGATGGGCGCCCGGGGCATCGGGCACATCAGCTACCTCGCCGGTCTGACGCCTCCGAAGGTCGGCCTCGTCCTCAACGTCGGCAGCGCCCACATCGGCGAGTTCGGCGGCCGCGAGCAGATCGCACAGGCCAAGGGCGAGCTGGTGGAGGCACTGCCGTCCGAGGTCGAGGGCGGCACCGCGATCCTCAACGCGGACGACCCCTATGTACGGGCCATGGCCTCCCGTACGAAGGCGAAGGTGATCTTTTTCGGAGAGTCCGGCGAAGCGGACGTCTCTGCCGAGAACGTGCGACTCACGGACACCGGACAGCCCTCGTTCAGGCTTCACACACCCTCCGGTGCAAGCGATGTGACCATGCGCCTGTACGGTGAGCACCACGTGTCGAACGCGCTCGCCGCGGCCGCCGTCGCCCACGAGTTGGGCATGTCCGCTGACGAGATCGCCGTGGCGCTCTCCGAGGCGGGCTCCCTCTCCCGCTGGCGGATGGAGGTCACCGAGCGCCCGGACGGCGTGACGGTCGTCAACGACGCCTACAACGCGAATCCCGAGTCCATGAAGGCCGCGCTGCGCGCGCTGGCGGCCATGGGCAAAGGACGCCGTACGTGGGCGGTGCTCGGCAAGATGGCCGAGCTCGGGGACGAGGCTCTCGCCGAGCACGACGCGGTCGGACGGCTCGCCGTCCGGCTCAACGTCAGCAAGCTCGTCGCGGTCGGCGGCAGGGAAGCCGCCTGGCTGCAACTGGGCGCATATAACGAGGGTTCGTGGGGTGAGGAGTCGGTGCACGTGTCCGACGCACAGGCGGCGGTCGACCTGTTGCGCAGCGAGTTGCGCCCGGGGGACGTCGTACTCGTGAAGGCGTCCCGTTCGGTCGGCCTCGAGAGCGTGGCGCAGGCGCTCATCGAGTCCGGTGCCGAGGGTGAGGTTTCCGCCCGATGATGAAGCAGATCCTGTTCGCAGGAGTCATTGGTCTCTTTCTCACGCTGGTCGGCACCCCGCTGCTGATCAAGCTCCTCGCGCGCAAGGGCTACGGCCAGTACATCCGCGACGACGGCCCGCGTGAGCACGCCAGCAAGCGCGGTACGCCCACCATGGGCGGCATCGCCTTCATCCTGGCGACCGTCGCCGCGTACTTCCTGGCCAAGGTGATCACGGGCTACCTGGACCCGGACGTCGACGCGGCGCCGACGTTCTCGGGCCTGCTGGTGCTCGGCCTGATGGTCGGCATGGGTCTGGTCGGCTTCCTCGACGACTACATCAAGATCGTCAAGCGGCGTTCGCTGGGCCTGCGCGCCAAGGCGAAGATGGCCGGCCAGCTGATCGTCGGCATCGGCTTCGCGGTGCTGTCGCTGCAGTTCGCGGACAACCGCGGCAACACCCCGGCCTCCACGAAGCTGTCGTTCATCACGGACTTCGGCTGGACGATCGGCCCCGTGCTGTTCGTGGTCTGGGCGCTGTTCATGATCCTCGCGATGTCGAACGGCGTGAACCTGACCGACGGTCTGGACGGTCTGGCGACCGGCGCCTCGGTGCTCGTCTTCGGCGCCTACACCTTCATCGGCGTCTGGCAGTTCCAGGAGTCCTGCGCCAACGCGCAGACGCTGACCAACCCGGGCGCCTGCTTCGAGGTGCGGGACCCCCTCGACCTCGCGGTGGTGGCCTCCGCGCTGATGGGCGCCTGCCTCGGGTTCCTGTGGTGGAACACCTCGCCGGCCAAGATCTTCATGGGTGACACGGGTTCGCTCGCGCTCGGCGGTGTGCTCGCCGGCCTCGCGATCTGCTCCCGCACCGAGCTGCTGATCGCCCTCCTCGGCGGCCTGTTCGTCCTGATCACCATGTCGGTGGTCATCCAGGTCGGCTCCTTCAAGCTCACGGGCAAGCGCGTCTTCCGGATGGCGCCACTCCAGCACCACTTCGAACTCAAGGGCTGGTCCGAAGTGCTCGTCGTGGTCCGCTTCTGGATCATCCAGGGCATTTGTGTGATCGTCGGACTTGGCCTCTTCTACGCAGGATGGGCAGCGGACAAGTGACCTCCTCGGAGCCCTTCGACTTCCAGGGCAAGCACGTCACCGTCGCCGGGCTCGGCGTCTCCGGCGTCCCGGCGGCCAAGGCGCTGCACGGCCTCGGCGCGAGCGTGACAGTCGTCAACGACGGCGCCGACGAGCGCGCGCGGGCGCAGGCGGCCGACCTGGAGGCGCTCGGCATGACCGTGCGCCTCGGGGACGGCGACACCCTGCCGGAGGGCACCGAGCTGATCGTCACCGCGCCCGGCTGGAAGCCGGACAAGCCGCTGTTCGCGGCGGCGGAGCAGGCGGGCGTCCCGGTCTGGGGCGACGTCGAACTGGCCTGGCGCCTGCGCGGTCCCGACGCCGCCGACTGGCTCGCCGTCACGGGCACCAACGGCAAGACGACGACCGTCCAGATGCTCGCCTCGATCCTGAAGGCGGCGGGCCTGCGCACGGCCGCCGTCGGCAACATCGGCGTCTCCCTGCTGGACGCGGTCCTCGGCGAGGAGCGCTACGACGTCCTGGCCGTGGAGCTCTCCAGCTACCAGCTGCACTGGGCGCCCTCCCTGCGCGCCCACTCGGCCGCGGTGCTGAACCTCGCTCCCGACCACCTCGACTGGCACGGCTCCATGGAGGCGTACGCCGCCGACAAGGGCCGTATCTACGAGGGCAATCGCGTCGCCTGCGTCTACAACGTGGACGCCACCGACAAGCCGTCCACCGAGGACCTGGTCCGCGGGGCCGACGTCGAGGAGGGCTGCCGCGCCGTCGGCTTCACTCTCGGCACCCCGGGCCCGTCCCAACTCGGCGTCGTGGAAGGCCTCCTGGTCGACCGCGCCTTCGTCGAGGACCGGCACAAGAACGCCCAGGAACTCGCCGAGGTCGGCGACGTCAACCCGCCGGCCCCGCACAACATCGCCAACGCCCTCGCCGCGGCGGCCCTCGCCCGCGCCTACGGCGTGCCCGCCAGGGCCGTACGGGACGGCCTGCGGGCGTTCACCCCCGACGCCCACCGCATCGCGCATGTGGCGGACGTGGACGGGGTCGCCTGGGTCGACGACTCCAAGGCCACCAACACGCATGCGGCGGAAGCCTCGTTGGCGGCGTACGAGCCGATCGTGTGGATCGCGGGCGGGCTCGCGAAGGGCGCGACCTTCGACGAACTGGTCGCCAAGTCGGCGAAGCGGCTGCGGGGTGCCGTGCTGATCGGCGCGGACCGCGCGCTCATCCGGGAAGCCCTCGCGCGACACGCCCCGCAGGTACCCGTGGTCGACCTCGACCGGACCGACACTGGGGCGATGCGCGCGGCGGTCCAGGAGGCGCGGAGACTCGCTCAGGCGGGCGACACGGTGCTGCTGGCCCCGGCCTGTGCCTCCATGGACATGTTCGCCAACTACAACAAGCGCGGGGACGCTTTCGCGGACGCCGTTCGTGAGCTCGGCTCCGCCGACGGCTGACCCGGGTCCGCCTCGCCCGGCGGCGGTGCCGGGCCTACCTGGGAGGGACGCGTGACACGGATGTGGCTGGTGCCCGAGCGGCCTGGGGGCGTTCACCGCGCAACGCTCCCCTCCGGCATGGCAGGGTGAGCGGCGATGCCCACCAGCCGCACCGGACGGCCCCCGACCCCGCGCGCCGCCAAACGCCCCGTCGCGCCACGGCTCGCGCGTGAGGACCGCGTCCTGAGCCTCTACACCCGCGCGCGCAAGGGCTGGGACCGGCCGCTGACCGCCTACTACCTGATCCTGGGCGGCAGTCTGCTGATCACCGTGCTGGGACTGGTGATGGTCTACTCGGCCTCCCAGATCACCGCGCTGCAGATGTCACTGCCGGGCTCGTACTTCTTCCGCAAGCAGTTGCTCGCGGCGGGGATCGGCACCGGTCTGCTGCTCGCGGCCTCGCGGATGCCGGTGAAACTGCACCGGGCGCTCGCCTACCCCATCCTCGCGGGCGCCGTCTTCCTCATGATCCTGGTGCAGGTCCCGGGGATAGGGGTGTCGGTCAACGGCAACCAGAACTGGATCTCCCTGGGCGGCTCCTTCCAGATCCAGCCCAGCGAGTTCGGCAAGCTCGCCCTGGTGCTGTGGGGCGCCGACCTGCTCGCCCGCAAGCAGGACAGGAAGCTGCTGAACCAGTGGAAGCACATGCTCGTGCCGCTGGTCCCGGCCGCCTTCATGCTGCTCGGTCTGATCATGATCGGCGGCGACATGGGCACCGCGATCATCCTCACGGCCATCCTGTTCGGCCTGCTCTGGCTGGCCGGCGCCCCCACGCGGCTGTTCGCCGGGGTGCTGTCGATCGCCGCCGTCCTCGGCCTGATCCTCATCAAGACCAGCCCCAACCGCATGGCCCGGCTGCAGTGCCTGGGTGCCACCGAACCCCAGTCGGGGCCCGTCGACTGCTGGCAGGCCGTGCACGGGATCTACGCCCTCGCCTCGGGCGGAATCTTCGGTTCCGGGCTGGGTGCGAGTGTGGAGAAATGGGGCCAACTCCCCGAAGCCCACACCGACTTCATCTTCGCCGTCACCGGTGAGGAACTGGGCCTGGCGGGGACGCTGTCGGTACTCGCCCTCTTCGCGGCTCTAGGCTATGCGGGTATCCGCGTGGCCGGACGCACGGAGGACCCCTTCGTGAGGTATGCCGCGGGAGGCGTGACCACCTGGATCACGGCCCAGGCCGTGATCAACATCGGTGCGGTGCTCGGTCTGCTGCCGATCGCCGGCGTCCCCCTCCCGCTGTTCTCCTACGGAGGTTCCGCCCTGCTGCCGACCATGTTCGCCATCGGGCTGCTGATCGCCTTCGCGCGTGAGGACCCCGCTGCACGGATGGCGCTTGCGATGCGGCAACCCCGCTTTGGTAGAAAGCGGGGGGCTGGGGGCACCGGTTCCGGTGGGAGTCCCCGGAGATGGAACACGATGCGACGGCGTGCCTCGGCGGCGCGCTCGTCCGGAGAGCGGTGAATTTCGGTGCATGTCGTACTCGCCGGCGGAGGAACCGCGGGCCACATCGAGCCCGCGCTCGCCCTCGCGGACGCCCTGCGCAGGCAGGACCCGAGCGTGGGCATCACGGCCCTGGGCACGGAGCGCGGCCTCGAGACCCGTCTCGTACCCGAGCGCGGGTACGAACTCGCGCTGATCCCCGCCGTTCCGCTGCCGCGCAAGCCCACCCCCGAGCTGATCACCGTCCCGGGCCGGCTGCGCGGCACGATCAAGGCGACCGAGCAGATCCTGGAGCGCACCAAGGCGGACGCCGTGGTCGGCTTCGGCGGCTACGTCGCCCTGCCCGGCTACCTCGCGGCCAAGCGCCTGGGCGTCCCGATCGTCATCCATGAGGCCAACGCCCGCCCGGGACTGGCCAACAAGATCGGCTCGCGCTACGCCAGCCAGGTCGCCGTCTCCACGCCCGACAGCAAGCTGCGGGGCGCCCGCTACATCGGCATCCCGCTGCGCCGCTCCATCGCCACGCTGGACCGGGCCGCCGTACGCCCCGAGGCCCGGGCCGCGTTCGGGCTCGACCCGAACCTGCCCACGCTGCTGGTCACCGGCGGCTCCCAGGGCGCCCGCCGTCTCAACGAGGTCGTCCAGCAGGTCGCGCCCTGGCTCCAGCAGGCCGGGATCCAGATCCTGCACGCGGTCGGCCCGAAGAACGAACTGCCGCAGGTCCACCAGATGCCGGGGATGCCCCCCTACATCCCGGTAAGTTACCTGGACCGGATGGACCTCGCGTACGCCGCGGCCGACATGATGCTCTGCCGCGCGGGCGCGATGACCGTCGCCGAACTCTCCGCCGTCGGGCTCCCTGCCGCCTACGTCCCGCTGCCCATCGGCAACGGCGAACAGCGGCTCAACGCCCAGCCGGTGGTCAAGGCCGGCGGCGGACTGCTGGTCGACGACGCGGAGCTGACCCCCGAGTGGGTCCAACAGAACGTCCTGCCCGTGCTCGCCGACCCGCACCGGCTGTACCAGATGTCCCGCGCCGCCGCCGAGTTCGGCCGCCGGGACGCCGACGACCTGCTCGTCGGCATGGTGTACGAGGCGATCGCCGCCAGTCGTGCACACCGATAGGACTGTATGACGGAAGGCAGGGAGCGTGGCCGGATCGACCACCGCCGAGCGCGGTGAACGCCAGCAGGAGTCGTCCGGCCCGCCGCCCCGCCTGAGGTCGAGGCGGGCCCGGCTCCGCGCGATCGTCCTCCTGGGCCTCGCCCTGGTGTTCCTCGGCATCCCGACCATCTGGCTGTTCTACGGCTCCGACTGGCTGCGCGCCGAGCGCGTCTCGGTGTCCGGAACCCGGGTGCTGACACCGGCTCAGGTCGAGGCGGCGGCCGAGGTTCCGCTGGGGAAGCCGCTGATTTCCGTCGACACCGATGCGATCGAGACGCGTCTGCGCCGGAAATTGCCCCGAATTGACTCGGTTGACGTGGTCCGTTCCTGGCCACACGGAATCGACCTGAAAGTGGTTGAGCGGACTCCGGTTCTGATTGTCCAAAAGGGCGGAAAGTTCGTGGAGGTGGACGATGACGGTGTCCGCTTCGCCACGGTTTCCGAGGCCCCGAAAGGCGTCCCCGCACTGGAATTGACGCTCTCCCGCGCCGGCTCCGCCGCCGCGAGCCTGCGCCGCTTCGGCGAGCCCCGGCTGGTGCGCGCCGCGGTCGGCGTCGCCCGCGCGGTTCCGGCCGCCGTCGCGCACGAGACACGGACCGTCAAGGTCCGTTCCTACGACGACATCTCGCTGGAGTTGCGGGGCGGCCGTACGGTCCTCTGGGGGAGCAGCGAGAAGGGCGCCGCGAAGGCTCGCACACTCACCGCTCTGATGAAAGCCTCGCCCGACGCGCGGTACTTCGACGTGAGCGTCCCCACCGCGCCCGCGTCATCAGGGAGTTGACGCACATCCGCGCAGGCCAGCACCCTGGTTGGGCAGTGCTACGGCTGATCACATAGGGTGAAAAGAAAAACGGGAGGTTCGGCGTGTTCGTTGAACGTGCGCCACTTGTCGACTTAGTGTCCTGTTCAGAAGACTCCAAGGAACAGACACACTGGTAACCCTAAACTTCAGGGTTAGGGTTCGGGTCGGCGATACGGACCGTCCCATTCGGCATCAGTCGTCGGGTCGCGGGGCGCAGGGCGTCACGCTGATTCGGCGACACGTAACTCGAGGCGAGAGGCCTTCGACGTGGCAGCACCGCAGAACTACCTCGCAGTCATCAAAGTCATCGGTGTCGGCGGCGGTGGTGTCAATGCCATCAACCGGATGATCGAGGTCGGTCTCAAGGGCGTCGAGTTCATCGCCATCAACACCGACGCGCAAGCTCTGTTGATGAGCGACGCCGACGTCAAGCTGGACGTCGGCCGTGAACTCACCCGCGGACTCGGCGCCGGAGCCAACCCGGCCGTGGGCCGCAAGGCCGCCGAGGACCACCGCGAGGAGATCGAGGAGGTCCTCAAGGGGGCCGACATGGTCTTCGTGACAGCCGGTGAAGGCGGCGGCACCGGCACCGGCGGCGCACCCGTCGTGGCCAACATCGCCCGCTCACTCGGTGCCCTCACCATCGGCGTGGTCACCCGCCCGTTCACCTTCGAGGGGCGGCGCCGGGCGAACCAGGCCGAGGACGGCATCGCCGAACTCCGCGAAGAGGTCGACACCCTCATCGTCATCCCCAACGACCGGCTGCTGTCCATCTCGGACCGCCAGGTCTCGGTGCTGGACGCCTTCAAGTCGGCCGACCAGGTCCTGCTCTCCGGTGTCCAGGGCATCACCGACCTCATCACCACCCCGGGCCTCATCAACCTCGACTTCGCCGACGTCAAGTCGGTCATGTCCGAGGCCGGCTCGGCCCTGATGGGCATCGGCTCGGCCCGCGGCGACGACCGCGCCGTGGCCGCCGCCGAGATGGCGATCTCCTCGCCGCTGCTGGAGGCGTCCATCGACGGCGCCCGCGGTGTGCTGCTCTCCATCTCCGGCGGCTCCGACCTCGGTCTGTTCGAGATCAACGAGGCCGCCCAGCTGGTGAGCGAGGCCGCCCACCCCGAGGCCAACATCATCTTCGGTGCGGTGATCGACGACGCCCTCGGCGACGAGGTCCGGGTCACCGTGATCGCGGCCGGCTTCGACGGCGGCCAGCCGCCCGCCAAGCGGGACAACGTCCTCGGCTCGTCCTCGGCCAAGCGCGAGGAGCCGACCCCGGTGCGGCAGACCGAGAGCCGCCCCTCCTTCGGATCGCTCGGCAGTGTGACCCCGAAGGAGGACCCGGAGCCCGCGCCGGAGCCGGTCAAGGACATCCCGGTCGCCCCGCCGGTCCCGCCGGCGCCGCGGACCTACTCGGACAGCGCGGCCGAGGAACTGGACGTACCGGACTTCCTCAAGTGATCCTTCAGTCGTGATAGGACAGCGCGAAAGCGCGAGCGGCGCGCACTTCGGCTTCACCGACCGGTGGGGCGGGGTGAGCGCCGCTCCGTATGAGGAGCTCAATCTCGGCGGAGCGGTCGGTGACGATCCCGACGCCGTAACCACCAACCGGGACCTGGCCGCGAAGTCCCTCGGTGTCGAGCCGGACCGGGTCGTCTGGATGAACCAGGTGCACGGGGCCGACGTGGCCGTGGTGGACGGGCCGTGGGGATCTTCGACCGCGATCCCGTCGGTCGATGCCATCGTCACCACGCGCCGGGGGCTCGCCCTCGCCGTGCTCACCGCCGACTGCGTGCCGGTGCTGCTCGCCGACCCCGTCGCCGGGGTCGCCGCCGCGGCCCACGCGGGCCGGCCCGGCATGATCGCCGGAGTCGTCCCGGCCGCGCTACGCGCGATGACGGAACTGGGCGCCGTGCCCTCCCGGATCGTCGCCCGCACCGGGCCCACTGTCTGCGGCCGGTGTTACGAAGTGCCCGAGGCGATGCGCGCCGAGGTGTCCGCCGTCGAGCCGGCGGCGTACGCCGAGACGAGTTGGGGCACACCGGCGGTCGACGTGAGCGCCGGAGTGCACGCCCAGCTGGAACGGCTCGGTGTGCGCGATCGGGAGCAGTCGCCGGTGTGCACGCTGGAGTCGCACGATCACTTCTCGTACCGCCGCGACCGCACCACCGGTCGGCTCGCGGGTTATGTGTGGCTGGACTGACAGGGCATGACGGACCGTAAGGGCGAACTCGCCGCAAATCTGGCGAAGGTGGAACGGCGCATCGCCGACGCGTGCGCGGCCGCGGGGCGGGCACGCGACGAGGTGACCCTCATCGTGGTCACCAAGACCTACCCCGCGAGCGATGTGCGGATCCTCGCGGAACTCGGCGTGCGGCACGTCGCCGAGAACCGCGACCAGGACGCGGCCCCCAAGGCCGAGGCCTGCTCGGATCTGCCCCTCACCTGGCACTTCGTGGGTCAACTCCAGACCAACAAGGTGCGATCTGTGGTCGGTTACGCGGATTTCGTGCAGTCCGTCGATCGTTCCAAGCTCGTCACGGCTCTGTCGAAGGAGGCCGTCCGGACCGGTCGTGAACTGGGGTGTCTGCTCCAGGTCGCACTCGACGCCGGGGAGAGCGGCCGGGGCGAGCGCGGAGGTGTCGGGCCCGGCGGCATCGGGGAGTTGGCCGGTCTCGTGGCCGGCGCCCCGGGTCTCCGGCTCGACGGACTGATGACCGTCGCACCGCTCACCGGGGAGTACGCGGGACGCGAACGGGCGGCCTTCGAGCGGTTGATGGATTTGTCGACTGACCTGCGCCGGAGTCATCCGGCTGCCACCATGGTCTCGGCAGGGATGAGTACGGACCTCGAACAGGCCGTGACGGCCGGAGCGACACATGTGCGCGTCGGCAGCGCGGTACTCGGAGTCCGCCCCAGGCTCGGGTAACGTCGCCAAGAAGTCGGACCACAGCAGAAAATATGGTCATTGCCGCCGATAGGCGGATTCAAGGACCTCGTGGATCGCGGGCACTTGGCAGTCGTCAGCCGATCCACCACAGAGCGGAGGACTCAGAGCATGGCCGGCGCGATGCGCAAGATGGCGGTCTACCTCGGCCTCGTGGAGGACGATGGGTACGACGGCCGCGGATTCGACCCCGACGACGACTTCGAACCCGAACTGGACCCGGAGCCCGAGCGGGACCACCGACGGCACGAGCCGTCCCATCAGCCACACGTCTCACATCAGCCCCAAAGGGACGAAGAGGTACGAGTCGTACAGCCGCCCGCGCCTCGCGAACCGGCCGCCCGTTCCGCTTCGCTCCCCGCGGAATCCAGCCGCCCGGCGCGTATCGCGCCCGTGGCATCCATCACACAAGAACGCGCAAGCCTGGAGAAGAACGCACCGGTGATCATGCCCAAGGTCGTGTCCGAACGAGAGCCTTACCGGATCACCACGCTTCACCCACGGACCTACAACGAGGCCCGTACCATCGGGGAACACTTCCGTGAAGGCACTCCGGTGATCATGAATCTGACTGAGATGGATGACACAGATGCGAAGCGACTTGTCGACTTTGCGGCTGGTCTGGTGTTTGGTCTTCACGGCAGTATCGAGCGGGTGACGCAGAAGGTGTTCCTGTTGTCGCCTGCTAACGTCGATGTCACGGCGGAGGACAAGGCTCGCATCGCAGAGGGCGGGTTCTTCAACCAGAGCTGAGACGCACCACCGGAACAGCAGTACCGAGCAGGGCACAGGGGAGAGGGAAGCAAGAGGTCATGAGCGTGGTTTTGGATGTCGTCTACATCGCGCTGATGTGCTTCCTCATCGTGCTGATCTTCCGACTGGTCATGGACTACGTCTTCCAGTTCGCCCGCTCATGGCAACCCGGCAAGGCGATGGTGGTCGTTCTGGAGGCCACTTACACTGTCACCGATCCACCGCTCAAGCTTCTGCGGCGGGTCATTCCGCCGCTGCGTCTCGGGGGCGTGGCGCTCGACCTGTCCTTCTTCGTACTGATGATCATCGTCTACATCCTGATCACACTCGTGCGGAACGTGATGTGAACGATGTGACAGATACGTCTTGCCGACTGCCGACGACTACGTTGAGGTGAAGAGATGCCGTTGACCCCCGAGGACGTGCGGAACAAGCAGTTCACGACCGTCCGCCTCCGAGAAGGCTATGACGAGGACGAGGTCGATGCCTTCCTCGATGAGGTCGAAGCCGAACTGACCCGCCTGCTCCGTGAGAACGAGGACCTGCGCGCCAAACTGGCCGCGGCCACGCGCGCTGCTGCGCAGAACCAGCAGAACATGCGCAAGCCTCCGGAGCAGCAGCAGGATCAGCAGCAACAGCAGCAGCAGGGTATGCGCGGTCCGGGTGGTCCCGTCCCCGCCGGCATATCGGGCCCGCCGCAGCAGCAGATGGGTGGCCCCATGGGTGGTCCGCCCCAGCTGCCGAGCGGTGCCCCGCAGCTGCCCGCCGGTCCCGGCGGTCAGGGTGGACCCCAGGGTCCCGGCCCGATGGGCCAGGGGCCGGGTCCGATGGGCCAGCCCCCGATGCAGCAGCAGATGGGCGGCCCCATGGGCGGCCCCGGCCCGATGGGCGGTCCGATGGGCGGCCCCGGTCAGGGAGGTCCCGGTGGCGACAGCGCCGCCCGTGTCCTCTCGCTGGCCCAGCAGACCGCCGACCAGGCGATCGCCGAGGCGCGTTCCGAGGCCAACAAGATCGTCGGCGAGGCGCGTTCGCGTGCCGAGGGTCTGGAGCGTGACGCCCGTGCCAAGGCCGACGCCCTGGAGCGGGACGCGCAGGAGAAGCACCGCGTCGCGATGGGCTCCCTGGAGTCCGCCCGCGCCACGCTGGAGCGCAAGGTCGAGGACCTGCGCGGCTTCGAGCGCGAGTACCGCACGCGCCTGAAGTCCTACCTGGAGTCGCAGCTGCGCCAGCTGGAGACCCAGGCCGACGACTCGCTGGCTCCGCCGCGCACTCCGGCGGCCGCGTCCCTCCCGCCGTCCCCGGCACCTTCTATGGCTCCGGCCGGCGCGAGCGCTCCGTCCTACGGCGGTGGCAACCAGACGATGGGCGGCGCTCCCTCGCAGTCCGGCCCGTCCTACGGCGGCCAGCAGCAGATGTCGCCGGCGATGACCCAGCCGATGGCGCCGGTGCGTCCGCAGGGCCCGTCGCCGATGGGCCAGGCGCCCTCGCCCATGCGGGGCTTCCTGATCGACGAGGATGACAACTGACGGCCTGATGGCCAGTAGTACGGCACAGACGTCGGCAGCGTTCAGGGCGAGGCCCCGGGTGACCACCCGGGGCCTCGCCCTTTTGCCACGCGCGTTCGTGCCCGCTGCCACGCGCGTTCGTGCCCGCGCAGACGCGTTCGTGCGCACACAGTCGCGGTCGGGCGCACGCAACGCCGAAGGCCCGGTCCCGCCAAGATCTTTGGCGGGACCGGGCCTTCGGGCTGTTCGGCCTGAGTGTTACGCCTTGCGCAGGCGGAACGTCAGGGACAGGCCTTCGTCGGTGAAGGGCTCGCCGTAGGTGTCGTCCGCCTCGCCCTGGGCGAAGTCCGTGGCCAGGACCTCGTCGGCGATCAGGCCGGCGTGGTCGGTGAGGGCCTCGACCGTCGACCGGTCCGTGGCCGTCCAGCGCAGTGCGATGCGGTCGGCCACGTCGAGGCCGCTGTTCTTGCGGGCCTCCTGGATCAGGCGGATCGCGTCACGGGCCAGGCCCGCCCGGCGGAGCTCCTCGGTGATTTCCAGGTCCAGCGCGACCGTCGCACCCGAGTCGGAGGCCACCGACCAGCCCTCGCGCGGGGTCTCCGTGATGATGACCTCGTCGGGAGCCAGCGTGATGGTCTCGCCGTCGACCTCGACCGACGCCGTGCCCTCGCGCAGGGCCAGGGACAGGGCGGCCGCGTCCGCGTTCGCCACGGCCTTGGCCACGTCCTGGACGCGCTTGCCGAACCGCTTGCCGAGCGCACGGAAGTTGGCCTTCGCCGTGGTGTCGACCAGGCTGCCGCCGACCTCGCTCAGCGTCGCCAGGGACTCGACGTTCAGCTCCTCCGTGATCTGCGTGCGCAGTTCGGTGCCCAGCGCCTCGAAGCCCGTCGCCGCGATCAGCGCGCGGGACAGCGGCTGACGCGTCTTGACGCCCGACTCCGCGCGCGTGGCACGCCCCAGCTCCACCAGGCGGCGCACCAGCACCATCTGCCTCGACAGCTCCGGGTCGATGGCGGTGAGGTCCGCCTTCGGCCAGGAGGACAGGTGGACCGACTCGGGGGCGCCCGGGGTGACGGGGACGATCAGGTCCTGCCAGACCCGCTCGGCGATGAACGGGGTCAGCGGGGCCATCAGCTGGGTGACCGTCTCGACGACCTCGTGCAGCGTGCGCAGGGCCGCCTTGTCGCCCTGCCAGAAGCGGCGACGGGAGCGGCGCACGTACCAGTTCGACAGGTCGTCGACGAACGCGGACAGCAGCTTGCCGGCGCGCTGGGTGTCGTAGGCGTCCAGCGCCTGGGTGACCTGGTCGGTGAGCGCGTGCAGTTCGGACAGCAGCCAGCGGTCCAGGACCGGGCGGTCGGCCGGGGCCGGGTCGGCCTCGGACGGGGCCCAGTTGGACGTACGGGCGTAGAGGGCCTGGAAGGCGACCGTGTTCCAGTACGTCAGGAGCGTCTTGCGGACGACCTCCTGGATCGTGCCGTGGCCCACGCGACGGGCCGCCCACGGGGAGCCGCCGGCCGCCATGAACCAGCGGACCGCGTCGGCGCCGTGCCGGTCCATGAGCGGGATCGGCTCCAGGGTGTTGCCCAGGTGCTTGGACATCTTGCGGCCGTCCTCGGCCAGGATGTGCCCGAGGCAGACCACGTTCTCGTACGACGACTTGTCGAAGACGAGCGTGCCGACGGCCATCAGCGTGTAGAACCAGCCGCGGGTCTGGTCGATGGCCTCGCAGATGAACTGCGCCGGGTAACGGGCCTCGAACAGCTCCTTGTTCTTGTACGGGTAGCCCCACTGCGCGAACGGCATCGAACCCGAGTCGTACCAGGCGTCGATCACCTCGGGCACGCGCGTGGCCGTCTTGCCGCAACCGCCCTGCGGGCAGGCGAAGGTGACCTCGTCGATGAACGGGCGGTGCGGGTCCAGGCCCGACTGGTCCGTGCCGGTCAGCTCGGACAGTTCCGCCAGGGATCCGGCGCAGGTGAGGTGGTCGTCCTCGCAGCGCCAGATCGGCAGCGGGGTGCCCCAGTAGCGGTTGCGGGACAGGGCCCAGTCGATGTTGTTGTTCAGCCAGTCGCCGTAGCGGCCGTGCTTGACCGTGTCCGGGAACCAGTTGGTGCCCTCGTTCTCCGCGAGGAGGCGGTCCTTGAGCTCGGTGGTGCGGATGTACCAGGAGGGCTGCGCGTAGTAGAGGAGCGCGGTGTGGCAGCGCCAGCAGTGCGGGTAGCTGTGCTCGTACGGGATGTGCTTGAAGAGCAGGCCTCGGTTGTCGAGGTCCTCGGTGAGCTTCTCGTCGGCCTTCTTGAAGAAGACGCCGCCGACGAGGGGGACGTCCTCCTCGAAGGTGCCGTCCGGGCGGACCGGGTTCACGACCGGCAGGCCGTAGGAGCGGCAGACCTTGAGGTCGTCCTCACCGAAGGCGGGGGACTGGTGCACCAGACCCGTGCCGTCCTCGGTGGTGACGTACTCGGCGTTGACCACGAAGTGGGCCGCCTCGGGGCTGTGACCATTGGTTCCCTCGCTGACGCTCGGGAACTCCACCAGCTCGAACGGGCGCTGGTACGTCCAGCGCTCCATCTCGGCGCCCGTGAAGGACTGGCCGGTGGTCTCCCAGCCCTCGCCGAGGGCCTTGGCGAGGAGCGGCTCGGCGACGACCAGCTTCTCCGAACCTTCCGGGCCCTTCGTCGCGACGACGTAGGTGACCTCGGGGTGCGCGGCGACCGCCGTGTTGGAGACCAGGGTCCAGGGCGTGGTCGTCCACACCAGGAGGGCGGCCTCGCCGGCGAGCGGGCCGGAGGTGAGCGGGAAGCGGACGAAGACCGACGGGTCGACGACCGTCTCGTAGCCCTGCGCCAGCTCGTGGTCGGACAGGCCCGTGCCGCAGCGGGGGCACCAGGGGGCGACGCGGTGGTCCTGGACCAGCAGGCCCTTGTTGAAGATCTCCTTCAGCGACCACCAGACGGACTCGATGTACTCGGGGTCCATCGTGCGGTACGGGTCCTGGAGGTCGGTCCAGTAGCCCATGCGCGTCGTGAGCGCCTCGAAGGCGTCCGTGTGCCGGGTCACCGACTCGCGGCACTTCGCGTTGAACTCCGCGATGCCGTACGCCTCGATGTCCTGCTTGCCGGAGAAGCCGAGCTCCTTCTCGACGGCGAGCTCGACCGGGAGACCGTGGCAGTCCCAGCCGGCCTTGCGGGCCACGTGGTAGCCGCGCATGGTCCGGAAGCGGGGGAAGACGTCCTTGAAGACGCGCGCCTCGATGTGGTGGGCACCGGGCATGCCGTTGGCGGTGGGCGGGCCCTCGTAGAACACCCACTCGGGGCGGCCCTCGGACTGCTCCAGGCTCTTGGCGAAGATCTTCTGCTCGCGCCAGAAGTCGAGCACGGCGTGCTCGAGGGCGGGCAGGTCGACCTGGGCGGGTACCTGGCGATACGTCGGCGATGTCATCAGCGGGCTTCCTCCGGCGGACTTGCTGCCTTCCGTCCGGAGGGACGAGAGCTACGTCTGCCTGCGCCGTCTCTTCGGCGCGCTCCCGCGGTACCACCCTCCTTGGCCCTCCGGCACGGGGTGTGCGCCGGCGAGCCCCCTCATTGGGGTCGCGATGCCGGGTCTACCGGCCGTGGGGCCCGTGGGCGGAGCCCACTGTCCACGGCGTTCTTCCGGCGGCTCCGGGGTGATCTTCACGTCGCGCTCGCCCCCGGGCTTCCACCGTCCCCGGGTCGCTCTGGGCTGCGTACGCCGCTACTCGTCCCCATCCACGCTTTTCGCTCCGCCCAGTGTACGGCGCCGGGCGAACGGCGGCCGACCGGTTTTCGGGGCGGGTGGGGGTGGAGTGTCCCGTGGGGTGCGGTGTTCGTGCCAGGTGGGGTGCGATATGGGTTTGATGACCCGAATGGCACGGTATAGGTGTTCGGATCCTGGGACGTCCGGCTCGGCGGATTACCGCGCGGGGAGCTGGGCACAACGGATGCAGGTCGCCGCGCGGCGTGCGCGAGGCGGGCGAATCGGGCGGTGTGCCCCGTTGCCGCGGGACTCGAGTCGATTTATCGTCCCAGCACGATTCGCGAGCAAGGTCACAATGTGTGAAGGGGCCGCGGCCATGGTGGCGAAGAAGACCGCCGTACAGCAGCCGGCGTCCGGCAGGTCCGCGGAGGCCTCCGGCGGCGCGGCCAAGGACGTGGGCGGGAAGAAGTCCACGCAGGGGGGCCCGGCGCGGCGGTCGGCGAAGGAGGGCGGGAGGAAGGCCGCGGCCGGGACGAAGGCGACCGAGAAGAAGACGACCGAGAAGAAGACGACGGCCAGGAAGGCCGTGACCAGGAAGGCCGTGGCGAAGGGGGCCGGCACCGAGGGCGTCGCGGCCGAGGGGGCTGTGGCTGAGAGGGCCGCGGCCGAGAAGGACGCGGTCGAGAAGGCGGCGACCAAGGCGGCGGTCCGATCGGCACCGGCCAGATCGGCACCGGCCCGATCTGCGTCGGCCGGGAAGGCCAGGGCCGAGGCGCCGGCGGGGAAGGCATCGCCCCGGGCTTCGGCGGAGAGGGCGGCACCGGCCAGGGCATCGGCCAGGACTGCGAGGGAGAGGTCACCGGCCAAGGCATCGGTCAAGGCTTCGGCGGAAAGGTCACCGGCCGACCCTTCGGCGGAGAAGGCACCGAAGGCCAAGACCAAGGCCACGGCGGAGAAGGCCACGGCGGACAAGGCGCCGACGCCCACAGCATCGGCCAAGGCCTCGGCACACAAGACCTCGGCACACAAGGCATCGGCCGAAGCGCCGGTGGAGGCAGCTCCGGCCGCCGCGAACGCCGCCGGGAAGAAGGCCGCGGCCAGGAAGACCTCCCCGGCCGGCAAGGCCACCGGTGAGAAGCCCGCGGCCAAGAAGGCGGCCGGCAAGCGGACCGCCGCCAAGAGGACCCCGGCCGAGAAGGTCGCCGGAGGCAAGAGCACCACCAGGAGCGCGGCCGGCAAGGGCGCTGCCCGGACCGGCGCGGTCACACAGGACACGGCCGCGAGCAGCACGGCCAAGAAGGCGGGTGCGGCCGAGGCCGCCCGGCAGACG
Source organism: Streptomyces massasporeus (assembly GCF_014648995.1). Taxonomy (GTDB): domain Bacteria; phylum Actinomycetota; class Actinomycetes; order Streptomycetales; family Streptomycetaceae; genus Streptomyces; species Streptomyces massasporeus. The sequence continues at coordinate 89,046 of NZ_BMSE01000004.1, forward strand.
GGAGCGACGACGGTGGTTGCTAAGAAGACTCCTGGCACGGCCACGGCGGCGAAGACCGCCGTTCCGAAGGCGCGGATCGCCGCGGCGGAGCCCGGTGAGCTGGCGGTACGCCCGGGCGAGGACCCCTGGACGGAGGAGGAGGTCGAGGAGGCCCGGTCCGAGCTGACGTCCGAGGAGAGCCGGCTGCGCGAGGAGATCACGTCGTCGGAGCGGTCGCTGGCCGGTCTGATGCGGGACTCCGGGGACGGCGCGGGCGACGACCAGGCGGACACCGGCACCAAGAACATCACCCGCGAGCACGAGCTGGCCCTGGCCGCCAACGCGCGGGAGATGCTCATCCAGACCGAGCGCGCCCTGGAACGCCTGCACGCGGGCACCTACGGCCTGTGCGAGAACTGCGGCAACGCCATCGGCAAGGCCCGCATGCAGGCCTTCCCCCGGGCCACACTCTGCGTGGAGTGCAAGCAGAAGCAGGAGCGCCGGTACTGACCGGCCCCACCGACCGGCCGCCGAATGCCTCCTGAGCACGTGCGACGTACGGGGCGTGTCGTACCCTCGTCCTCAGTCAGGCACCTAGGTTGAGGGACTCACGTGGCAGAGGCGGAGCGCATCATCGGTACGCCGGACACACCGGACGCGGCCGGGGGCGGCAAGGAGCGGCCCGACTCCGAGGGCACCCCGGCGGCCGGCGAGCCCGGGCCCGGCCCGGCGGCCGCGGCGGGAGCGTCCGGTACCGGCGAGGCGGAGGCCGCTGCCGCACCGCCCCGGGGCAGGCGCCGGATCGCGGTGCTGTTCGCCGTCGCCGCGTTCGCCTACGCCCTCGACCTGATCAGCAAGCTGATCGTGGTGGCCGAGCTGGAGCACCACCCGCCCATCGAGATCGTCGGAGACTGGCTGAAGTTCGAGGCGATCCGCAACGCGGGCGCGGCCTTCGGCTTCGGCGAGGCCTTCACCGTGATCTTCACCATGATCGCGGCGGCGGTGATCGTGGTGATCGCCCGTCTCGCCCGCAAGCTGTACAGCCTGCCCTGGGCGATCGCGCTCGGCCTGCTGCTCGGCGGTGCGCTGGGCAACCTCACCGACCGGATCTTCCGGGCGCCGGGCGTCTTCGAGGGCGCGGTCGTGGACTTCATCGCGCCCAAGCACTTCGCCGTCTTCAACCTGGCCGACTCGGCGATCGTGTGCGGCGGCATCCTGATCGTGCTGCTGTCCTTCCGGGGCCTCGACCCGGACGGGACCGTCCACAAGGACTGAGCGCGCGTACAGCCCCGTCGTAGCCGTCCGGCATACTCGACGGGTGAGCACGCTTCCCGAGATCCGTACCCTGCCCGTGCCCGACGGCCTGGAGGGCGAGCGCGTCGACGCCGCCATCTCCCGCATGTTCGGCTTCTCCCGTACCAAGGCGGCCGAGCTCGCCGCCGCGGGGAAGGTCACGGTCGACGGGTCGGTGGTCGGCAAGTCGGAGCGCGTGCACGGCGGCGCCTGGCTGGAGGTCGAGATGCCGCAGGCGCCCGCGCCGGTGCAGGTCGTGGCCGAGCCGGTCGAGGGCATGGAGATCGTGCACGACGACGATGACGTGGTCGTGATCGTCAAGCCCGTCGGCGTCGCCGCGCACCCGTCGCCGGGCTGGACCGGGCCGACCGTCATCGGAGGCCTGGCCGCCGCCGGGTACCGGATCTCCACCTCCGGCGCCGCCGAGCGCCAGGGCATCGTGCACCGGCTCGACGTGGGCACCTCGGGCCTCATGGTGGTCGCCAAGTCGGAGCGCGCCTACACCTCGCTCAAGCGCCAGTTCAAGGAGCGCACGGTCGACAAGCGCTACCACACGCTCGTCCAGGGCCACCCCGACCCGACCAGCGGCACCATCGACGCGCCCATCGGCCGCCACCCCCAGCACGACTACAAGTGGGCCGTCACCGCCGAGGGCAAGCCGTCCGTCACGCACTACGACCTCATCGAGGCGTTCCGCGCGGCCTCCCTGCTCGACGTGAAGCTGGAGACCGGCCGCACGCACCAGATCCGCGTCCACATGGCCGCCCACCGGCACCCCTGCGTCGGCGACCTCACCTACGGCGCCGACCCGACGCTCGCCAAGCGCCTCGGCCTGACCCGGCAGTGGCTGCACGCGGTGCGGCTCGGCTTCGAGCACCCCGGGGACGGGCAGTGGGCGGAGTTCTCCTGCGGCTACCCGGAGGACCTGCAGAAGGCCCTGGACCAGGTCCGCGAGGAGACGTACGCGTGAAGGCCCCGTACCTGGTGCGGGTCGCCGAGGACCCTGCCGACCGCGAGGCGTGCTTCGCGGTGCGCAAGGAGGTCTTCGTCGGCGAGCAGGGCGTGCCGGAGGATCTGGAGTACGACGCGTACGACGCCGGCGCGGTCCATGTGCTGGCGGTACGGGAGGACGGTGTGCCGCTCGGGACCGGGCGGCTGCTGCACGGGGAGGCGGCCGTGGCGCAGACCGGCGCCGACCCCGCCGTGGGCTCCCTCGGCCGGCTCGCCGTGACGGGTGCCGCGCGCGGGCTCGGTGTCGGTGTCGCCCTGGTGCGGGCCATCGAGGACGCGGCACGCGCGCGCGGTCTCGCGGCCGTCGACCTGCACGCGCAGACGCACGCGCTGGGCTTCTACCAGCGGCTCGGCTATGAGCCGTACGGGCCCGAGTACTTGGAGGCGGGCATTCCGCACCAGGGGATGCGGCGTTCGCTTTAGCCCCTCATGGCGGGTGCCGAAGCGGTTTGTCCCGGGAGTTGCGTGGCAGGCTTGAGGTCAGTCGTGTGAACATCTGACCTTCCGGAGCGCTGACCGTGGATCAGTTGGCCCTGCTGTTCGTGCTGCTGCTCGGGGCCGTGATCAGTGTCCCCATGGGTGACCGGTTCAAGGTGCCCGCGCCGGTGCTGATGACGCTCCTGGGGATAGTCCTCGCGCTGCTGCCGTTCGTACCGAACGTCGAGATCCCGCCGGACCTGATCCTGCCGCTGCTGTTGCCGCCCCTGCTGTACGCCGCCGTGCGGCGCACGTCCTGGCGGCAGTTCACGGCGAATCTGAGGCCGATCTTCCTGCTGGCCGTGGCCCTGGTGTTCGTCACCATGGCCTGTGTGGCCGCCGTGGCCGACGCGATCGTGCCGGGGCTGCCGCTCGCCGCGGCCTTCGCGCTGGGCGCGCTGGTGGCGCCGCCGGATCCGGTCGCGGCGACGGCCGTGGCCGGGCAGCTGGGCCTGCCGCGCCGGCTGGTGTCGATCCTGGAGGGCGAGGGGCTGTTCAACGACGTCACGGCCATCGTCCTCTACCACGTGGCGATCGCCGCCGCCGTCAGCGGGACCTTCTCGCCCTGGAAGGCCGGGCTCGATCTGGTGCTGTCGGCCGTGGTGGCGGTGGCCGTGGGCCTCGCGCTGGGCTGGGGCGCGAACAAGCTGATGGAAGTGCTCGGTGACGCGACCCTGCAGATCGGGCTGACCCTGCTGGTGCCCTACGCGTCCTACGTCATGGCCGAGGAACTGCACGGATCCGGTGTGCTCGCCGTGCTCACCACCGCGCTGTTCCTCGCGGAGTACGGCTCCGACGCCGACGACGTCATGACCCGGCTGGCCGGGCATACCTTCTGGAACATCGTCGACACGCTCGTCACCGGCGTCGCGTTCGGACTGGTCGGCCTCGAACTGCACAACGCGATCCGCACGGCCTCCGGGCGCTGGGGCGAGCTGCTCTGGTGGGCGGCGGTCGTGGTGGTCGTGGTCGTCTTCGCGCGGCTGCTGTGGCTGCTGCCGGCGACCTGGCTGACCAAACGGCTGCACGCCCGGCGGGACTACGACGAGGACATCCCGGTGAGCTGGCGCGAGACCGTGGTGATGTGGTGGTCGGGGATGCGCGGGGTGGCCTCGGTCGCGCTGGTGCTGGCGATCCCGCTGGAGACCGACACGGGTGCGCCGTTCCCCAGCCGGGACGAGATCATCTTCATCGCGTTCGGCGTGATCATGGCGACGCTGGTGCTCCAGGGGCTCACCTTGCCGTGGCTGGTGCGGCGGCTCGGTGTGAAGGCCGACACGGACCGGGAGAAGGAGTTGGCGAAGGCGCTGGCGATCCGGGCGGCCAAGGCGGCGAAGCAGAGGCTGCGGGAGATCGAGGAGAACGAGGAGCTGCCGGAGGAGCTGTCCGAGCAGATGATGCGGCGCGCCTACGACATCGGTGTGCGGATCAGTCCCGAACTCGCGGAGGACGAGCGGCGGGAGGCGTACCGGGAGGGCGCCCGGCGGGTGAAGCGGTTGCGGCGGATCCAGCAGGAGATGCTGAGCGCGGCGCGGCACGAGGTGCTGGCGGCGCGCAGCGAGCCGGGGGCGGATCCCGAGGTGGTCGACCGGGTTCTGCGGCACCTCGACGTGCGCAGCCTGCGATGAGGCCGGTGGCAGCGGCCGCGCCGGTTTGACCTCGGGCGGTCGGGGCGTCGTAGGGTCGTTCGTATGGCACGAAATGTGGTAATCAGTGGTGGAGGAACGGGAATTGGGCTCGCGGCGGCTCGGGTCTTCGCCGCCGGCGGGGACCGGGTCCTGCTGCTCGGGCGGCGCGCCGACATGCTGGAGAAGGCCGAGGTGCCCGGCGCGCTGACGTACGCGGCCGATCTCGCCGAGCCGGAGGACGTGCGCGGTGTCGCTGCCTTCGTGGAGCGGGAGTTGGGGGCCGTGGACGTGCTCGTGCACAGCGCCGGGGGCAGCGGGCTGCTCGAACCGGACGCCCCGGACGGCGACCCGCTCGCGGCGGTCGCGCACACCTGGAGCGTGAACTTCCGGCTCAACACCCTCACTGCGGTCCTGCTCACCGAGGCGCTGAAGCCGCGGCTCGCCGAGCCCGGCGGCCGGGTGCTGTTCCTCGGTTCCATCGCCGCCTACCGGGGGTCCGGGAGCGGGGCGTACGCGGCGGCCAAGGCGGGGCTGCACCCGTACGCCCATGATCTGGCCCGGGAGCTGGGGCCGCGTGGCATCACCGTGAACGTGGTCGCGCCCGGGTACATCGAGGACACCGAGTTCTTCGGGGACGCGATGGCCGAGGAGCGGCGGGCACGGCTCATCGGCGAGACCTCGAACGGGCGGGCCGGGACCCCGGGGGACGTCGCCGAGACGCTGCACTGGCTGGCCTCCCCGGCCGCCGGGCACATCACCTCGCAGATCATCCAGGTCAACGGCGGCGCCGAGCGCGGCCACTGAACCGCCGGACGGCAGGAGGGCTCCCCGCGGCGCGGGGAGCCCTCCTGCCGTCCGAGCGTGTGGTCACCGCTCCGGCCGTCCCGAGTTGTGGTTGCCGTGGTAGCGGCGCTGCTGCGCCGGCACCCCGTCCTGGGACGGACGGTGGCCGTTGCCGTTGCCGTTGCGGGACGGCGGCAGGATTGCGTCCGCCGTGTTGACCCGGGGCAGGGCGTACGGATGCTCGTCGGCCAGCCAGCCGAGCATCTGCTCGCGCACCGCGACCCGCACCGTCCAGATGTCGTCCGCGTCCTTGGCCGTCACCAGGGCCCGCACCTGCATGGTGCTCGGGGTGCTGTCCGTGACGGACAGGTTGTAGGCGCGCCCGTCCCAGGCCGGGCACTCGCGCAGGATGTCGCGGAGCTTCTCGCGCATCGCCTCCACAGGGGCGGAGTGATCGACGTGCCAGAAGACGATGCCCGTCATCTGCGGGGTGCCGCGCGACCAGTTCTCGAACGGCTTGGACGTGAAGTACGACACCGGCATGGTGATGCGGCGCTCGTCCCAGGTGTGGACGGTCAGGAAGGTCAGGGTGATCTCCTCGACCGTGCCCCACTCGCCGTCCACCACCACGGTGTCGCCGATGCGCACCATGTCGCCGAAGGCGATCTGGAACCCCGCGAACATGTTGCTCAGGGTGGACTGGGCGGCGACACCGGCGACGATGCCGAGGATTCCGGCCGAGGCCAGCAGCGAGGCGCCCGCCGCCCGGAACGCCGGGAACGTCAGCAGCATCGTCGCCGCGGCCACCACGCCGACGATCGCGGACACCACCCGCATGATCAGTGTCACCTGGGTGCGCACCCGGCGGACCCTGGCCGGGTCGCGGTGGGCCCGGGCATTGGCGTACCGGCTGTACGAGGTCTCGACGATCGCGGCAGCGATACGGATCACCAGCCAGGCGGCCGACCCGATCAGTACCAGGGTCAGCGTCCGGCCGATGGCCTCGTCGCGGCTCGGAAGCAGTTCCGCCTCGTCGTACGACCCTCTCAGCAGGGCCGCGAAAAGGACCAGCATGTAGGGAATGCGGCCACGGCGGAGCAGGCCCCACAGCGGGGTCTCGTGGTGTCGTTCGTCGGCCTTGCGCAGCAGGAAGTCGGTGGCCCAGCCGATCACCAGCGTGAGCACGACCGAGCCACCGACCACGATCAGCGGTCGTAGCAGGTTCTCCATGCCCCCGAACCTAACCGGCTCCCGGGGTGCATGAACATGTGACTTCCGCTGCGTCGGGGGTAGTGCCGTGATCCCGGCTCGTCACACCCGGCTGGCACCATGGCCTCATGAACATCATGCTTTTTCACTCGACCTTCGGGCTGCGGCCCGCGGTGCTCCAGGCCGCTGACCGGCTGCGCTCGGCCGGACACGAGGTGTGGACGCCCGACCTCTTCGAGGGGCGCACGTTCGAGTCGGTCGAGGAGGGCATGGAGCACAAGGAGAAGATCGGCAAGGAGGAGCTGCTGAAGCGGGCCGTGCTGGCCGCCGCCCCCTACTCCGAGCGCGGGCTGGTGTACGCCGGGTTCTCGCTCGGCGCCTCCATCGCCCAGACCCTCGCCCTCGGTGACGACAAGGCCCGCGGCCTGCTGCTCCTGCACGGCACGTCGGACATCGCGCCGGACGTCATGGCGGACGACCTGCCGGTCCAGCTGCACGTGGCGGAGCCGGACCCCTTCGAGACGGACGACTGGCTCAGCGCCTGGTACCTCCAGATGGGCCGCACCGGCGCCGACGTCGAGGTGTACCGCTACGCCGGGGCCGGCCACCTCTACACCGACCCCGACCTGCCCGACTACGACGAAGAGGCCGCCGAGGCCACCTGGCGGGTGGCACTCGGCTTCCTCGAGACCCTGTAGAGGGCTACACCGGGTCGTAGGTGCGCTCGACCTTCTGCGTACCGCTGCGGGTACGGTACGAGCGGGACCACTTCGCCGAGGCGTCGCGCTTCGCGCGGTCGGAGATGACGTAGAAGTCCATCTGCGCGCGCTCGGCCGTGATGTCCAGGACGCCGTAGCCGTGGCGGTCGGTGTCGACCCAGTGGACATGGCGGTTGGCGGCGCGGATGACCGGCGAGGCGACCGCGGAGACCGTGCCCTCCGGGACCTTGACGATGTCGTCGAGGTTGTCGGAGGTGACCGACGTGACGACGAACTCCGTGGCGGCCGACGGGGACAGCGGATACGTACCGGCGTCCACCGGCACGTCGTTGGCCCAGGCCATGTGGATGTCGCCGGTGAGGAAGACGGTGTTGCGGATCGCGTTCGTGCGCAGGTGCGCCAGGATCTCGCGGCGGTCGTCGGTGTAACCGTCCCACTGGTCGGTGTTGAGGGCCAGGCCCTCCTGCGGCAGGCCCAGCAGCTTGGCCAGCGGCTTGAGCAGATCGGCGGAGAGCGAGCCGACGGCGAACGGCGAGATCATCACCGAGTTGCCGACCAGCCGCCAGGTGGTGTCGGACGCCTTCAGCCCCGCCTTGAGCCAGTCCAGTTGCGCGCGGCCGGTGAGCGTGCGGTCCAGGTCGTCGACCTCTCCGTTGCCGACCTTGACCTGCTGCGAACGGAAGGAGCGCAGGTCAAGCAGCGAGAGGTCGGCCAGCTTGCCGAAGCGCAGCCGGCGGTAGGTGGTGCCCGCGATCGCCGGGCGTACCGGCATCCACTCGAAGTAGGCCTGCTTGGCGGCGGCCTGGCGGGCGGACCAGGCGCCCTCCGCGCCCTCGGTGTGGTTCTCGGCTCCGCCCGACCAGGCGTCGTTGGCGAACTCGTGGTCGTCCCAGATCGCGACGACCGGGGCCGTGGCGTGCAGCGCCTGGAGGTCCGGGTCGGTCTTGTAACGGGCGTGCCGGATGCGGTAGTCGGCGAGCGTGACGATCTCGTGGGCCGGGGCGTGCGGGCGGACGACCTTGTCGCGGGTGCCGTACTCGCCGTTGCCGTACTCGTAGATGTAGTCGCCGAGATGCAGCCAGGCGTCCAGGTCGCCGCGGGCCGCGAGGTGGCGGTACGGGGAGAAGTAGCCGGCCTCCCAGTTCGCGCAGGAGACCACGCCGAAACGGAGGCCGGGGACGGCGGCGTCGGCCGCCGGCGCGGTGCGGGTGCGCGCCGCCTGGGAGTCGGTGCCGCCGGCCGAGAAGCGGAACCAGTAGTCGGTGGCCGGCCGCAGGCCGCGGATGTCGGCCTTCACGGTGTGGTCCGAGGCCGCCGTCGCGGTCGTGGAGCCCTTGGCGACGATGCTGCTGAACGCCTTGTCCTGGGCGACGACCCAGCTCACCTCGGTGTCGGGGCCGACTCCGGAGCCGGGTATCGCCTCCGGGACCGGGGTGACGCGGGTCCACAGCAGGATGCCGTCGGGCAGCGGGTCGCCGGAGGCGACGCCGTGCAGGAAGGCGGGGGCCTGGTCGACGGCGCGCGCCGGCAGGGTCGCCGCCAGCGGCCCGGCCAGGACAGCGGTCGCCGCCGCGGCCTTGACGACCGTACGGCGGCGCGGGGCGAGGGAGTTGAGGCCCTCGGACGTATTCGATGATCTGTATCGACTGGTCACGGCGCATCAGGTTACTGATCGGTACGCCATGCGCGCGAGTGAACTCCCAAATGTGCCCCTTGTTTGGCTGGGGTTCCCGAGAAATCCAGATCGACATCGAGCCAGGTACCCCTTCCGGACGATGATCCGGGTGCCGTCGGGGTGGCCGTCCAGGTCGAGCATGCCGGCCGGCTCGGCAACCCCGGCTGAGCCGCGCAGGGATCCGTCCTGACCCAGGGCCCGGGAGCCAGACCTGCTGGGGCGGGGACCGGATCGCGCGGGGACCGCACGTGGGCCCGGGGTCCAGTCGGCCCTGCCGGATTCCGCCTTTCCGCGCCCCGCCCATCACAACGAAGCGCCCCCCTCGGCCTTGTTGAAGGAATTCCGAGGGGGGCGTTTCAAGCAATCGCGGAACTGGCCGGACGTCAGCCGATTCGGGCGCCGGTCAGCAGTGCTTCACCGTGCCCGACTTGAGAGCCAGGTGTCCACTGTAGATCCATCCCTCGCTCACGCGGGTCCACTGGTTGCCGTACTGGTTGGTGATGAAGCACCAGGCGTTCAGGTCGTGGCCCGGCGCCATGCTCCTCACCGCCGTGCACTTCGACGAGGGCTCGTTGTAGGCCTTCGCGCCGCCCACGACCACGACAACCCCGTTGGATATGTTCTTCGCCGACACATGATCGCAGGCTGCAGCAGCCGCCGTGCCCGCGGTCGCCACGTTCAGTGCGATGCCGCTCATGGTCAGCGCGGTTGCTCCCAGTGCAGCCGCCAGCTTCTTGTGGAACCCCATGTGTACCCCTCGTGGTCTTACCAAGGTCATCTTGCGATCCTTGATTCAACTGGCAGTCGATGGAGCCAACCACAGGGTTTCCGGAAAACATCTGGCCGAAATGTTGCCGGGCGGGAGCTGGATGGCGGACACATCGGGTGACGATGGAGCGTGTTGTGTCCCGGGCCGGAAGCCGGCCCGGGACACTTCCCATTTCCGTGGGCTGTGGAACTAGGAGTTGAGAGCCTTCTGTATTGCGGTATTGAAGTCGGGAACCGACATGGGGGTGGTCTTGCCGTCGCTGCCGGTGACCTTCTTTCCGTCCATGACCAGCGAGGGTGTGCCCTGGAAGTCGTACTTGGCGCCGTCGGCGTCGAACTTCTTGCTCATGACCAGCGCCCACTTGTCGTAGGTGCCGTCCTTCACGGCCGTCTGGAACTTCTTGTTGCCCTTCAGGCCGTCGACAGAATTCGCCACCTCGATCAGGTAGTCGTCATCCTTGAACTTGTCCTCTGTCTCTTCGGGGTGGTACTTCGTCGAGTACAGCGCGGTCTTGTACTTGAGGAAGGCCTCGGGGCTGACGTCCAGGGCGGCACCCAGCGCGCTGAGTGCGTTCTTGGAGCCCACTCCCGGAACGTTGTTGTCGATGAACGTCGCGCCGACGAACTGGATCTTGTACTTGCCGTCCTCGACGTCCTTGTCCACGGTCGAGCCGACGGTCTGCTCGAACTGCGCACAGGCCGGGCAGCGCGGGTCCTCGTACATGACCAGGGTCTTCTTGGCGCTGTCCTTGCCGACGACGACCGTGGTGCCGTCCTTGCCCGTGCTGTGGGCCGGCTTGACGAGCTTGGCGTTCTTCGCGGCCTCCCAGCCATCGGGCTTGTTGGCCTGGACGATCGCGTAACCGACGCCGCCCGCCGCCGCCAGGACGCCGACGATCGAGCAGGCGACGACGACCTGCCGCTTGGTCTTCGCCCGCTTGGCCTCGCGCTCACGCTCGATGCGCAGCCGCTCGCGGGCCGCCGTCTTCGCAGCCTGGGTGTTCCGCTTGCTCATGGTGATGTTCTCCGTGGGGGACGCGCACACCTGTGTGTGCGGGATACGTAGGGGGACTGCCGGTGCTCGAAAGGGCCGCAGGGGGCACGGAGCCTGCCGCGAGGGCGAGTGCCTCGTAAAGGCGAGTGCCTCAGGCGAAGGCGGGTGAGCACGGCGGTCCACGCCGTCCCAGGGAGTAGGTGAGGACCCGGTCGCGGGCGCTGGGCGTACGGTCCGCCGCGCGCGACGACGGCCGGCGTCCGGAGGGGGCCCGTTCCACGGTCACCGCGGCGACCGCCAGCAGCAGCGGACGGAACGTGGTCGCCGTCACCGCCCGCAGCAGCTGGCCCAGGGCCCGCTCGCCTCGGCGCAGCCAGACGGCCGCGAGGAGCCCGACGCCGATGTGCGCGCCGAGCAGCAGCCAGGCGGTGACGGGCTCGGTGTGGACGACCGCGGCCGCGAGCCGGTCGGTGCCGGTGGCACCGGCCATCCGGGCCAGCGGCGTGCCGACCTCACCCCCGCCGCAGAGCACGTCCAGGCCGACCGAACGCAGGGGGCCGGTGACCGGGCCGCCCGCCGGGCCGTAACAGGCGTGCTGGCCCGTGGTGAACACCGTGTCCGCGGCCAGTTCCAGCGGGATCAGCAGGGCCGCGATCCGTCCGAAGGAGCGCTCCCGGCCCGCCAGGGCGAACGCGATCACGAACACGGCGGTGGCGACCGCGGCCACCGTGCCCACCGGCAGCGGGGCCCGGGACAGCAGGACGTGCGACGCGGTGCTGAGCGTCACGACCACGGCCGTGAACAGCGCCGCGCGCACGGCTCTGAGCTGGATCCCGGATATGTCCATAGCGAAAGGAGAGTCTGTCATGGGGTCCTGTAAGAGACCCCTAAAGGATGCCTGTGAGAGGCCTTTCCGTCACAGGCCCGGAATCCGTCCGTTGCGGAACAGGTCCACGAAAGTCTGGTGGTCGGCACGCGCGCGTGCGCCGTAGGTGTGCGCGAAGTCGACCAGCAGGGGGGCGAAACCCTCCTCGTCGGCCGCGAGCGCCGCGTCGATGGCCCGCTCCGTGGAGAACGGCACCAGGGACTCGCCGGACTGGTCGTCCGCCGCCGAGTGCATCGTGGCCGTCGCCCGGCCGAGGTCGGCCACCACCTGGGCGATCTCCTCCGGGTCGTCGATGTCGCCCCAGTCGAGGTCCACCGCGTACGGCGAGACCTCGGCGACCAGCTGGCCCGCGCCGTCCAGCTCGGTCCAGCCCAGCCACGGGTCGGCGTGCGCCTGGAGGGCGCGCTGGGAGATGACCGTGCGGTGCCCCTCGTGCTGGAAGTACCCGCGGATCGCCTGGTCCGTGATGTGCCGGGAGACCGCCGGGGTCTGGGCCTGCTTGATGTAGATCACGACGTCGTTCTCCAGGGCGTCGCTGTGCCCCTCCAGCAGGATGTTGTACGACGGCAGCCCCGCCGAGCCGATGCCGATGCCGCGCCGGCCGACGACGTCCTTCACGCGGTAGGAGTCCGGACGCGTCAGCGAGCTGTCCGGGAGCGTCTCCAGGTAGCCGTCGAAGGCGGCGAGGACCTTGTAGCGCGTGGCCGCGTCCAGCTCGACGGAGCCGCCTCCCGAGGCGAAGCGGCGCTCGAAGTCGCGGATCTCCGTCATCGAGTCCAGCAGGCCGAAGCGGGTCAGCGAGCGGGCGTCACGCAACGCGTCCAGCAGCGGACCCTGCGCCGTGTCCAGGGTGAACGGCGGCACCTCGTCGCTCTTCGCGCCCGTCGCCAGGGCGTGGATCCGCTCGCGGTAGGCGACCGCGTAGATCGTCACCAGCTCGGAGATCTGCTCGTCGCTGAGCGCCTTCGCGTAGCCGATCAGCGCGATGGAGGCCGCCAGGCGCTTGAGGTCCCAGGTGAAGGGGCCGACGTAGGCCTCGTCGAAGTCGTTGACGTTGAAGATCAGGCGGCCGTTGGCGTCCATGTACGTGCCGAAGTTCTCCGCGTGGAGATCGCCGTGGATCCACACGCGCGAGGTGCGCTCGTCCAGGTACGGTCCGCCCCGCTTCGACCCGAACTGATCAGACACAGTCAGGTCGTGGTAGAAGAGGCCCGCCGTCCCCCGGTAGAAGGCGAAGGCCGAGGCCGCCATCTTGCGGAACTTCACGCGGAACGCGGCCGGGTCGGCGGCCAGGAGCTCGCCGAAGGCGGTGTCGAAGACGGCGAGGATCTCCTCACCGCGGTGCTCGCCGTCGAGCTGCGGGAACGACATCGCTGGGTGCCTCCTGGTGCATGCGTTTCGGGGCGGCAGGTCCGCCCTGAGGCCTAACGTGCGGCGGCCCGCGGGAGTGCCCGCGAACCCTCGCACGAAGGTACGCGGGTCGGCCCTCCGGGTGTCAGTGCCGAGGCATAGACTTCGACGCTGCCCCCAGACTGTCCGCAGCCTGCCGGGCCCCATGTGTCGTATGTTTCCTCTGGAGGCCGCAGCCGTGTCAAAGCCGCCGTTCACGCACCTGCACGTCCACACCCAGTACTCGCTGCTGGACGGTGCCGCGCGGCTGAAGGACATGTTCAACGCGTGCAACGAGATGGGCATGACGCACATCGCCATGTCCGACCACGGCAACCTCCACGGCGCGTACGACTTCTTCCACACGGCCCAGAAGGCCGGTGTGACCCCGATCATCGGGATCGAGGCCTATGTCGCGCCCGAGTCCCGGCGCAACAAGCGCAAGATCCAGTGGGGCCAGCCGCACCAGAAGCGGGACGACGTCTCCGGTTCCGGTGGGTACACCCACAAGACGATGTGGGCGGTGAACAGCACCGGCCTGCACAACATCTTCCGGCTGTCCTCCGACGCGTACGCCGAGGGCTGGCTGCAGAAGTGGCCCCGGATGGACAAGGAGACCATCTCCCAGTGGTCCGAGGGGATCGTCGCCTCCACCGGCTGCCCCTCCGGCGAGGTCCAGACCCGGCTGCGCCTGGGCCACTTCGACGAGGCGCTCAAGGCCGCCGCCGACTACCAGGACATCTTCGGCAAGGACCGCTACTTCCTGGAGCTGATGGACCACGGCATCGAGATCGAGCACCGGGTCCGCGACGGCCTCCTGGAGATCGGCAAGAAGCTCGGCATCCCCCCGCTGGTCACCAACGACTCGCACTACACGTACGCGCACGAGGCGAGCGCCCACGACGCCCTGCTGTGCATCCAGACCGGCAAGAACCTCTCCGACCCCGACCGCTTCAGGTTCGACGGCACCGGCTACTACCTGAAGTCCACGGACGAGATGTACGCCATCGACTCCTCGGACGCCTGGCAGGAGGGCTGCGCCAACACCCGCCTGATCGCCGAGATGGTCGACACCACGGGCATGTTCGAAAAGCGCGACCTCATGCCCAAGTTCGACATCCCGGAGGGGTACACGGAGGTCAGCTGGTTCCGCGAGGAGACCCTGCGCGGCATGAACCGCCGCTTCCCGGACGGCATCCCGGACGACCGCATGAAGCAGGTCGAGTACGAGATGGACACCATCATCTCGATGGGCTTCCCGGGCTACTTCCTCGTGGTCGCCGACTTCATCATGTGGGCCAAGAAGCAGGGCATCGCGGTCGGCCCCGGCCGAGGCTCGGCGGCCGGCTCGATCGTCGCCTACGCCCTCGGCATCACCGACCTCGACCCCATCCCGCACGGCCTGATCTTCGAGCGGTTCCTCAACCCCGAGCGCATCTCCATGCCCGACGTCGACATCGACTTCGACGAGCGCCGGCGCGTCGAGGTGATCCGGTACGTGACGGAGAAGTACGGCGCCGACAAGGTCGCCATGATCGGCACGTACGGCACCATCAAGGCCAAGAACGCGATCAAGGACTCCGCGCGCGTGCTGGGCTACCCGTACGCGATGGGCGACCGCCTCACCAAGGCCATGCCCGCCGACGTCCTCGGCAAGGGCATCAACCTCGACGGCATCACCAACCCCGAGCACCCCCGCTACTCGGAGGCGGGCGAGATCCGGGCGATGTACGAGAACGAGCCGGACGTGAAGAAGGTCATCGACACCGCCAAGGGCGTCGAGGGCCTGGTCCGGCAGATGGGCGTGCACGCCGCCGGCGTGATCATGTCCAGCGAGACCATCACCGACCACGTGCCCGTCTGGGTCAGGCACACGGACAAGGTCACCATCACCCAGTGGGACTACCCGAGCTGCGAGTCGCTCGGCCTGCTGAAGATGGACTTCCTCGGCCTGCGCAACCTGACGATCATGGACGACGCCGTCAAGATGGTGAAGTCCAACAAGGGGGTCGACATCGACCTCCTGAGCCTTCCGCTCGACGACCCCACGACCTTCGAACTGCTCCAGCGCGGCGACACCCTCGGCGTCTTCCAGTTCGACGGCGGCCCCATGCGCTCCCTGCTCCGGCTGATGAAGCCGGACAACTTCGAAGACATCTCCGCCGTGTCGGCCCTGTACCGCCCGGGCCCCATGGGCATGAACTCCCACACGAACTACGCGCTGCGCAAGAACGGCCAGCAGGACATCACGCCCATCCACCCCGAGCTGGAGGAGCCTCTCAAGGAGGTCCTGGACGTCACCTACGGCCTGATCGTCTACCAGGAGCAGGTGCAGAAGGCCGCCCAGATCATCGCCGGCTACTCGCTCGGCGAGGCCGACATCCTCCGCCGCGTGATGGGCAAGAAGAAGCCCGAGGAGCTGGCGAAGAACTTCGTCCTCTTCCAGGAGGGCGCCCGCAAGAAGGGCTTCAGCGACGAGGCCATCCAGGGCCTGTGGGACGTGCTGGTCCCCTTCGCCGGCTACGCGTTCAACAAGGCGCACTCCGCCGCCTACGGACTCGTCTCGTACTGGACGGCCTACCTCAAGGCGAACCACCCCGCCGAGTACATGGCCGCGCTGCTCACGTCCGTGAAGGACGACAAGGACAAGTCGGCCGTCTACCTCAACGAGTGCCGCCGCATGGGCATCAAGGTGCTCCCGCCGGACGTCAACGAGTCGATGTCCAACTTCGCGGCCCAGGGCGACGACGTGATCCTCTTCGGCCTCTCCGCCGTCCGCAACGTCGGTACGAACGTGGTCGAGTCGATCATCAGGTGCCGCAAGGCCAAGGGGAAGTACGTCTCCTTCCCGGACTACCTCGACAAGGTGGAGGCGGTGGTCTGCAACAAGCGCACCACCGAGTCGCTGATCAAGGCCGGCGCCTTCGACGCCATGGGCCACACCCGCAAGGGCCTCACCGCGCACTACGAGCCGATGATCGACAACGTGGTCGCGGTCAAGCGCAAGGAGGCCGAGGGGCAGTTCGACCTCTTCGGCGGCATGGGCGAGGCCGAGACCAGCGAACCGGGCTTCGGACTCGACGTGGAGTTCTCCCCCGACGAGTGGGACAAGACCTATCTGCTCGCCCAGGAGCGGGAGATGCTCGGTCTGTACGTCTCCGACCACCCGCTGTTCGGCCTGGAGCACATCCTGTCCGACAAGGCCGACGCGGGCATCTCCCAGCTGACCGGGGGTGAGCACTCCGACGGGGCGGTCGTCACCATCGGCGGCATCATCTCGGGCCTGCAGCGCAAGATGACCAAACAGGGCAACGCCTGGGCCATCGCCACCGTCGAGGACCTCGCCGGCTCGATCGAGTGCATGTTCTTCCCCGCGACCTACCAGCTGGTCTCGACCCAACTCGTCGAGGACGCCGTGGTGTTCGTCAAGGGCCGCCTCGACAAGCGGGAGGACATCCCGCGGCTCGTGGCGATGGAGCTGATGGTGCCGGACCTGTCGAACGCGGGCACCAACGCGCCGGTGATCCTCACCATCCCGGCCACCCGGGTCACCCCGCCGCTGGTCAGCCGCCTCGGCGAGGTGCTCAGCCACCACAAGGGCGACAGCGAGGTCCGGATCAAGCTCCAGGGGCCGACCAAGACGACCGTGCTGCGGCTTGACCGGCACCGGGTGAAGCCGGACCCGGCGCTCTTCGGCGACCTGAAGGTGCTGCTCGGACCGTCCTGCCTGGCCGGGTGACGCAGGGATCTCGATGCGTTCGAGGGGCGTACCCGGCATCGGGTACGCCCCTCGTGCGTGTGCGTGTCGCGTGGGCTCAACAGCCCGTCACGCAGACGTCAGTTGTGGCCGAAGCTGCGCTTTCGCTTGCCGGACGGTGCCATCTCGCCCGGGGTCACCTCGACCTCGGCCTGGGGCTCCGTCTGCGAGGCGGGGCTGCGGTCCGCCCGCTGACCACGCTCGGTCGGACGCTGCTGCTTACGGTCACGGTTCTTGTTCTTGGCCATGGTGATGCCTCCTGTGGGGGACTAGGGGCCAGGGCCGGGACCAGATTCACACAGGCCGACAACGATCGCATGTCGGACAATTACCGTGCGTGACAGGGGTGGTCGGAGCGGGAAGTCCCGAAACGCCACGCCGAAGATCGAGTTCCGGCCGTTAACCTCCGCGCCGTCGGGCAGACTCGAAGCAGGCCCGAAGCAAACCTCCTGGGAAGAGGGTGAGTCGCGTGGACCGCTGCATCGTCCTGGTGGACGCTGGGTATCTGCTGGGCGCCGCGGCGAGTCTCCTCGCCGGGGAGCCCTCGCGGTCCCGCATCACCGTCGACCACACCGCCCTCATCCAGGGGCTGCGCGAACGCGCCGAGTCCGACACCGAGCAGCCGCTGCTGCGCATCTACTGGTTCGACGGTGCCCCCGACCGCGTCCCGCAGCCCGAGCACCGCAGACTGCGTGTGATGCCCCGGGTCACCGTCCGGCTCGGAGCGCTGACCCGCAGCGACGGCCGCTGGGCGCAGAAGGGCGTGGACGCCGCGATGCACGCCGAGCTCACCGAACTGGCCCGCAATCGCGCCTGCTCCGACGTCGTCCTCGTCACCGGCGACGGCGATCTGCTGCCCGGCATGATGGCCGCCAAGGAGCACGGCGTCGCGGTCCACCTGTGGGCCGTCCAGGCCGCCGACGGCGACTACAACCAGTCCGAGGACCTGGTCGCCGAGGCCGACGAGCGGCGCGTCCTGGACCGCACGTGGATCACCAAGGCCGTCCGCGCCAAGGACTACACCGGGGTGTGCGCCCCGCAGCCCGCGCCCCGGCCCGAGATCGCCGCGATCCTCTCCGCGCCGCTGCCCGAGTCCGCGCTCGGCGCCCCGGCCGAACGACCCGCCCCGCAGCCCCGCCACCCGGGGGACGGCCCCGGGCAGAACGGCACGGAGGAGCGGGTCGCCGCCAAAGGCGTCCCCACGCCCAAAGACCTGGCCGCCCTGCGCGCCCCCGGCACCCAGCCCGCCCAGCCCCCGGCCTCCGCCACCCTCCGGTGGTCCTCCGACAAAGGCTGGGTCGACCGGCCCACGGCCGAGCCCCCCGAGGCCGCCTCGATGCCGACGCTCGCCCAGCTGACCACGGCCGAGCAGCGGTGGGCCGACCGCGAGGAGGACATCACCACCGTCGGCGGTGACCCGTACGAGGTGGGGCAGGTCTTCGCCCGGCGCTGGGTCGAGCGCCTCGGCGACCAGAGCCACCTGCAGAAACTGTCCGGGATGTACCCGCGTATCCCGCACCGCGTCGACGGGGAGCTGCTGCGTTACGCCGCCCGCTTCGGCCTGCTCGCCCACAAGGACGACCAGATCGACGAGCGGGACCGTTACGCCATCCGGGCCGGCTTCTGGCGGGAGATCAGCGTGCGCACGGGCGTGGAGCACCCACCCCTCGACGCCTGAGTTCTTTGCCGACGGATTTCCCGGTATGGACCGACCCGAGAGCGGACCGGGGTCGCCGACCCCGTAGTCTCGTCCCTTGTGAGTAAGCGCGCGGCACAGGCATTTCGGCACGATGGTGACGTCGTGTGCGCGGTGCGCGGGCTGACCAAGACCTATCCGGCGGTCCGGGGCCGGCGCGGCACCCCGGGAACACCCGAGGTCCGGGCCACGGACGACGTGACGTTGGACATCCGCCGCGGCGAGATCTTCGGCCTGCTCGGTCCCAACGGGGCCGGCAAGTCCACCCTCGTGCGCCAGCTGACCGGGCTGATGCGGCCCGACCGCGGCAGCGTGGAGATCCTCGGGCACGACATCGTCCGCCACCCCGAGCGGGCCGCGCGGATCCTCGCCTACCTCGGGCAGGAGTCGACCGCCCTCGACGAGCTGACCGTGTCGCTCGCCGCCGAGACCACCGGGCGGCTGCGCGGCCTGGACGTACGGCACGCGCGGGCCGAGCGGGACGCCGTCCTCGACGAGCTGGGGCTCGCTCCGCTCGCCGGGCGGCCGCTGAAGAAGCTCTCCGGGGGCCAGCGGCGCCTGGCGTGCTTCGCGGCGGCCCTGGTGGGGGAGCGGCCGCTGCTCGTGCTGGACGAGCCGACCACCGGCATGGACCCGGTGGCGCGGCGGGCCGTGTGGTCCGCCGTCGACCGGCGCCGGGCCGAACACGGGACGACCGTGCTGCTCGTGACCCACAACGTCATCGAGGCCGAGACGGTGTTGGACCGGGTGGCCGTCCTCGACCGAGGGCGGGTGATCGCCTGCGACACCCCCGCCGGGCTCAAGGAGCAGGTCGCCGGTGAGGTGCGCGTCGACCTGGTGTGGCGGGACGCGGCTCCGCTGCACGTGCCCGAGGTGGCCGCGCTGAAGGACCGCGTCGTGGAGTCGGGCCGCCGCTGGACGCTGCGGCTCGGGCCGGAGGAGGCCCGGACGGTCGTCGCGACCGTCACCGGCGGGGCCGCCTTCGCCGCCCTGGACGACTTCACCCTGGCCACCCCCAGCCTGGAGGACGTGTACCTCGCCCTCGGCGGGGCCGTGCAGCAGGGGCTGGTGAAGGCGTGAGCGTGAGGACACCGGGCGCGCGGCCCGTGAGCAGACCGGCCGCCGCATACGTACCGAACAGGCGACTGCCGCAGTGGACCCGAGCGAAGGGGAGCAGCGCGACGTGAGTGTCGTACCCGCCGATGTCCTGCCGGGCAGTGCCCTGGCCGTGGAGGAGCCCGCCGCGTGTGCGGCCGAGCTCGGACCTCGGGCGCGGCTGTTGCCGTCGCTGGCGGCCGTGTACCGGGCCCAGCTGTCCCGGGCGCGGGTGGCGCGGATCCCGCTGCTGTTCGTGGCGACCTTCCAGTCGGTCGGGATCATGATCCTGATGCGCGGGGTCGTGGACGACGGGGCGGAGGCGCAGGCCGTCGTCGCCGGGTCGTCGGTCCTGGTGGTCGCCTTCGTCGCGCTGAACCTGCTCGCGCAGTACTTCGGGCAGCTGCGGGCCAGCGGCGGGCTCGACCACTACGCGACGCTGCCGGTGCCGCCGGCGGCCGTGGTGCTGGGCGCGGCGGGCGCGTACGCCTCGTTCACCGTGCCCGGGACCGTCGTGACCGCGCTGTTCGGCTGTGTGCTGTTCGGACTGCCGATGGCCCATCTGTGGGTGCTCATGGCCGTGATCCCGCTCGCGGGCGCCGCGCTCGCCGGGCTCGGGGCGGCGCTGGGGCTGCTCGCGCCCCGGCCGGAACTGGCCACGCTGCTCGGGCAGCTGGGCATGTCGGCGGCGCTGCTGCTGGGCGTGCTGCCGGCGGACCGGATGCCGGAGGTCGTGCGCTTCACGCGGGACCTGCTGCCGTCGACGTACGGCGTGGAGGCCTTCGCGCGGACGTTCGGGCCGCACCCCGACTGGGCCTTCGTGCTCGGTGACCTCGCGGTGTGCGGGGTCGTGGGCGTCGTGTCGCTGGCCGTGGCGACCTGGGCGTACCGCCGGGCGGCCGTCCGTTGAGCGCGGAGCGGTCCTCCGGTGACGCGGCACACAAGCGGGCCTGGCACGATGGCAGGGTGACCGCACCACTGACTCCGCCACCGCCGCCGCATGAGCACTCCGCACAGGGTTCGTGGCAGCCGCCGGCAGCCGGGCCCGAGGCTCCCGGCTCGCAGCACGCCGAGTACGCCGGGCACGGCTGGTACGGACAGGACGGCCCCGGAATGAGGACGGAACTGCGGGAGGCCGCCGTGATCGCGGTGGCCGTGGCGCTCGGCGGGGTGCTGCTCGGAGTGCTGTGGTGGTGGCTCGCGCCGCACGTGCCGCTGATCGGTGACGTGGTGGAGAAGAACTGGGTCGTCTACCTCAAGGACACCGAGGGGGAGCAGGCCATCGGTGTCGACGGCACGTTCACGCTGCTCGGCCTGTGCTTCGGCGCCGTCAGCGCGCTGGTCGTCTTCCTGCTGCGGCGGCGCGGGGGCGTGCCGCTGGTGGTGGGGCTGGCCCTCGGAGGCCTGCTCGGGTCGTTGCTCGCCTGGCGGGTCGGGGTGTGGCTGGGGCCCGCCGAGGACGTGATCGCGCACGCACGCGAAGTCGGGCGGGGCGTGACCTTCACCGCGCCGCTGAAGCTGGGCGCGAAGGGCGCGTTGCTGGCCTGGCCGCTCGCCGCGCTGGTGCTCCACCTCGGGCTCATGGCGCTGTTCGGGCCCCGTGACCCGGAGCCGGAATTCGGCGCGGGCCCGTATCCGGGACCGCCGACCGCGGACGGCCGGTAGGCGCGCCGCCGGCGACAGGGCGCAGGACGGCTTCCCCGCCGCCGGCGGTCGGCACGCCAGGACGGCTCGGCGTCGCGATCGGTGGCCAGGCGCGCCGTCACAGGCGGTATGGGCGTCGGCACCGCCTCCGCGCCGTCGGCACCGCCTCCGCGCCGTCGGCACCGCCTCCGCGCCGTCGGAGGTCGACAGGCGTGCCGCCAGCGGCCGGTCGGCGCCGGATCGCCTTCGCGCCGTCAGCGGCCGAGGATCGCCTTCGCGCCGTCAGCGGCCGATCGGCGCCAGGACCGCCTCCGTCAGCTTCTGGAGGTCCTCCGGCGCAAGCTCCACCTCCAGGCCCCTCCGGCCCGCGGAGACGCAGATCGTCGGGTGGGACGCGGCCGACTCGTCGAGGACCGTCGGGAGCTTCTTGCGCTGGCCCAACGGCGAGATGCCGCCCCGGACATAGCCCGTCGTGCGTTCCGCGAGCGCCGGGTCGGCCATCGCCGCGCGTTTGCCGCCCACGGCCGCAGCCAGCGCCTTCAGGTCCAGTTGGCCCGCCACCGGGACCACCGCGACCGTCAGGGCGCCGTCGACGTCCGCGACCAGGGTTTTGAAGACGCGGTCGGGGGAGACGCCCATGGCCTCGGCCGCCTCCTCGCCGTAGGAGGGGTGCGCGGGGTCGTGGTCGTAGGAGTGGACCGTGTACGTCGCGCCCGCCGCCGTGAGGGCCACCGTCGCGGGGGTGCCGCCCGGCTGGTGCTGCTTCTTCGACTTCTTCGCCATGCGGATCCGCTCAGTTGAGGCTCATCGGGCCGCGCGTCAGCTCCGACGCGGGCAACGACGGCAGACTACGGATGATCGCGGTCTCGGAGCGAAGGAGTTTCAGCTCGTCGCGCAGGCGGGACGCCGTGTCGGGAGCCTGGAGCAGGCGCTGCTTGGTCGGGGTGTCCAGCATCATCGCCGCCGCCACGAGGTACGACACCACGCCCGGCTCGTCCGGCAGGTCGGCCCCCGTCGCAAGAGACCGCTCCCGCGCCCCGGCCAGCCGCTTCTGATACTGGCGGAAGGACCGCAGCACGCCCTCGGCCAGCGGCGCGGCCTCGTCGCCCGGTTCCTCGTCCAGCGGCTCCAGCTCGGCCGTCAGGAAGGGCCCGGACGCGTCGACCGACAGCAGCTTCACCCGGGTCGTGCCGGTCGCCAGGACCTCGAAGGAGCCGTCGGTGCGCTCCCGGATCGTCGCCGCGTCGGCGATGCAGCCCACCTTGTGGAACGCCGTGACCGGGTCCGCGCCGAAACCGGCCGAGGGCCCCCGCTCGGGCAGGGCGGTCGGGTCGGGCATGCCGGGTGCGGTCGAGGCCACCTCGTGGCCGTCGCGGATCGCCACGACGGCGAACCGGCGCGGCTCGTCCTCGGGCGTCTTCAGCAGCTCGCGCATCATGGCGCGATACCGCTCCTCGAAGACGTTGAGCGGGAGCACGAGCCCCGGGAACAGCACCGAGTTCAGGGGGAAGAGGGGGAGCCGGACGGTGGTCACGACGCAAAAGCCTAATGGTCGCCGGGACGGACCCGACCGCCCCGTTCACTCCGTGGATGCCAGGACGGGTCCCCGGCCACCGCGGACCGCACGTCCTCGCACACCCGCAGGAAGTGCCCGAGCGGGTCGTCCGACACCTGGTCCCAGGGGAAGGACGTGGCGTACGGGCCGTTCAGGCGCAGCTGCTCGACGGCGTCCGGCCAGCGCTCCAGGCGCACCAGGACGAAGATCAGCAGGTTCCGCATCCGGGCCGGCCAGGGGTCGTGGGCCGGCAGCCGCGGGGACAGCGCGATCGCCCGGTCGGCGGCCGCGTCCAGCCGCTCGCGCGGCACCTCGGGCCCGCAGTCGTCGGTGAGGTAGCCGTAGGCGGCCCGCAGCGGCAGGGCCTGGACGAGCGCGCCGGGGGGAGCGTCCTGGGCGGCCCGGTCGGCGAAGTCGAAGCACTCGCGGTGCGAGCCGTGCCAGGAGGAGGCCAGGTAGCGCAGGGCCGCCACATGGCAGCCGTAGTGGTGCGGGGCACGGCGGACGGCCGCCGCCCACAGCTCCTCGAAGTACGTGTGCCCGGCCTGCGCGCCCCGGGCGTGGTCGAGCGCGAGCCGCCACGGCACCGGGTCCCGCTGGTCGCCCCGGGCCGCCGCCGTGATCAGCGGGCTCACCTCGCGCAACAACTCCGCCCGGGCCGGCGACTGCCAGGCGCGGTCCACCGCCAGCTGGGCCCCGACCAGCAGCGCGTCGGAGTCCTGCGGGGCGGTGGCGAGCCAGGCGTCCAGCCACTCGGGCCGGGAACGGGCGAAGGCGGCCAGCCGGGTCACGTACCGGTCGCGCCGCTCCCACTCCGAGGCCACGCGGGTGGCCAGGAGCAGCGAGGCGGCCGGGACGTGGTCGCCCCGGGCGGCGGCGACCAGCGCCGGGCTCAGCCGGGCGTCGGGCGCGTCGAGCAGCACCTCGTCGTCGGCGCACGGCTCACCGACGAGGTGGGGGGAGGTCCTTGCCATCCGGCTCGCGCGGATGAACGGGAGCTGCATTGCCATGGTGCCGACCATTGAAAGTCGGCTGGTCATGGCGGCGCCAGACTGTTCATGGAACCTACGGAAAGTTGTACATCCGATGGTCAAGAGAACGTAAAACCGTGACAGTTCAATAACTGTGGTCACATCAGCACCATCAGTTGCGACGCAGCAGCCGGGTGGCCCCCGCGGCCACCGTCGTCGCCAGGATCCAGCCCAGCAGGATCATCGCCGTCGCCAGCCACTGCCAGGGTCCCCGCAGCTGCCAGAACCCCACCTGGCCCAGGTCGATGACGGGCAGCAGCAGATCGAGGGTGAACAGCGTCGGGTTCCACTCCGGGTGCTCGCCCCGCTTCATCGGCGGATGCCCGGCCTGCGCGAAGGCGAGGGAACCCGCCGCCCACAGCACCGCCATCCACACCGCGGCCCGGCCCGGCCGGTACCCGTAGGCGACCGTCCAGTCCTGCGCGTAGCCCCACAGCTTGGCCGCCATCGGCAGGCTCTCGCGGTGCCGGCGCTGCTTGGCCAGCAGCACCTCGCGGGCGTCCTCGTCCTCCCCGCCGGCCCGCAGCACGGCCGCGAGCCGCTCGTACGGCTCCGGGTTGTACTCGGCGGTGGCCGCCGCCACCCATTTCAGCCGCTCGGCCGGCGGGAACGGTCCGCGCGGCACGAGGTTCTCGTAGGCGAAGCCGCCCATGTGCAGCCGCCCCGGGCCCGGCCAGGCGTCCGCCCGGTCCATCAGGTTGACGACCCTGGCCCCGGACAGCACCACTCGCCCGCGCACCGGCTGCTCCCCGAGGAACCGCAGCTCCGGCGTCTGCACCCGGCGCAGCGACAGCTCCTGGTCGTCCGTGAGGGTGAACCGGGCCCGCTCGAAGTCGACGGCGTCGCCGAACCGGCCGTCGTCCAGCCGGATCCCGCCCTCGCACGCGAAGCGCTGGATGCGTGTCCCCTGCGCCGGGGTCATCCCGCTCATCGCCTGGGCCCCGACCCCCGCCGGCGTCAGGTACAGGCTGCGCTCGACGGTCAGCTGCGGGGCGTTCAGCGCGAGCCGCTCGAAGGGGTTGCTCAGCCGCGCGCCGCGCAGGCTCAGCGACACGCCGATGGTGGCGGCGCGCAGGCTCAGCTCGCCGTGCGACTCCAGCAGCTCCGCCTGGAGGTCCTGGCCGACGGTCATGCCGTCCGCGGCGATCGACCGGCCGCTGTGATCCCGGTGCACGATCGCCTGGTTGAGCATCAGGTCCGTGCCGATCTGCGCGTCCGTGAGCCGGATGCCGTGGTGGAAACGGCAGCGCGGCAGATGCAGATCGCCCTCGGTGTGCACCCGGGCCGCCTCCAGCCGGGGCACCGAGCAGTCCACCATGCGCAGGGTGGTGAAGCGGGCCTCCGGCAGCAGCACGTCCTGCTCGAACCGGCACCGGCGCATCTCGACGTACGGCACCACGGTGCCACCCGCGAGGTCCAGGGAACCGCTGACCTGCACCCCGATCAGCTTCATCGACGACACACGGCCGGCCAGGGCGGGCGGCCCGTCGAGGAGCAGCCAGCACACGATCCGGGCCCGGACGGTCCGCTCCTCGCCCCACGGGTGGCCGCCGTGCGGATCGTCGGCCACGGCGTCGCCGCAGCTCAGGTCGTACACGGTGCCGTTGCGGAAGGCCTGCCACATGCCGGCCTCGGCCGCGGTCAGGTCGTCGGGCAGATCCCCGGCACGGACGCCGGCCCCCTCGGTCACAGCTCTTTCCTTCCTCCCCAGGTACTCACGGGTCACTTGCCTCGTACACCAGTTCATGCCCGTTGTGTGACGACCCGAACACAAGACGTGAAGGCGATCTTCCGGGTGCCCGCGGCGTTCTGTATCAGCCATTGATACGCGCGAACGGCGCCTCACCCGGGTCTGAGAGAATTGAGCACGTGATCTCCCGAATCGATCTGCGCGGCGACGCCCTCGTCGAGGGCCCCGCCCTGCGTGACCTGCTGCCCCGAGCCGACTTCGATGTAGCGGCCGCCCTCGAGAAGGTGCGTCCGATCTGCGAGGACGTGCATCATCGGGGCGACGCGGCGCTGATCGACTTCGCCGAGCGGTTCGACGGGGTCAGGCTGGATCAGGTACGGGTGCCGGCCGCCGCGCTCACCCGCGCCCTGGAGGAACTCGACCCGGCCGTGCGCGCGGCCCTGGAGGAGTCCATCCGCCGCGCCCGCACCGTCCACCGCGCGCAGCGCCGCGCCACGCACACCACGCAGGTCGTGCCCGGCGGCTCCGTGACCGAGAAGTGGGTGCCGGTCGACCGCGTCGGGCTGTACGCGCCCGGCGGCCGGTCCGTGTACCCGTCCTCCGTGATCATGAACGTGGTGCCCGCCCAGGAGGCCGGCGTCGAGTCCGTCGCGCTCGCCTCTCCCGCCCAGGCCGAGTTCGGCGGCCTGCCGCACCCGACCATCCTCGCCGCCTGCGCGCTGCTCGGCGTCGACGAGGTCTACGCGGCCGGCGGGGCCACGGCCGTCGCGATGTTCGCCTACGGCACCGAGTCCTGCGCGCCCGCGAACATGGTCACCGGCCCCGGCAACATCTGGGTCGCCGCCGCCAAGCGCTACTTCACCGGCCGGATCGGCATCGACGCCGAGGCCGGCCCGACCGAGATCGCGGTCCTCGCCGACGACACGGCCGACCCGGTGCACGTCGCCTCGGACCTGATCAGCCAGGCCGAGCACGACCCTCTGGCCGCCGCCGTCCTGGTCACCGACTCCGTCGAGCTCGCCGACGCGGTCGAGAAGGAACTGGAGCCGCAGGTCGCGGCCACCCGGCACGTCGAGGACCGGATCGTCCCGGCCCTGTCCGGCCGGCAGTCCGCGATCGTGCTGGTCGACGGCATCGACGAGGGCCTCAAGGTGGTCGACGCGTACGGCGCCGAGCACCTGGAGATCCAGACGGCCGACGCCGCCGCCGTGGCCGACCGGGTCCGCAACGCCGGCGCGATCTTCATCGGCCCCTGGGCGCCCGTGTCGCTGGGCGACTACGCGGCCGGGTCCAACCACGTCCTGCCCACCGGCGGCTGCGCCTGCCACTCCTCGGGCCTGTCCGTCCAGTCCTTCCTGCGCGGCATCCACATCGTCGACTACACGCGCCAGGCGCTGGCCGACGTCGCGCACCACGTGGTCACGCTGGCCGAGGCGGAGGATCTGCCGGCCCACGGCGCGGCGATCAAGGCGAGGTTCGACTGGAAGGTTCCCCAGGGCAAGTGAACGACGTACGCATCGACGATCTCCCCGTACGGGACGAGCTGCGCGGCAAGTCCCCCTACGGCGCGCCCCAGCTGGACGTCCCCGTACGGCTGAACACCAACGAGAACCCCTACCCGCTGCCCGAGCCGCTGGTCGAACGCATCGCCGAGCGGGTCCGGGAAGCCGCCCGGAACCTCAACCGCTACCCGGACCGGGACGCGGTCGAGCTGCGCACGCGGCTGGCGGAGTACCTCACCGACACCTCCGGCCACGAGGTCGGCCTGGCCAACGTCTGGGCGGCCAACGGCTCCAACGAGGTCATCCAACAGCTGCTGCAGACCTTCGGCGGACCGGGCCGCACGGCCATCGGCTTCGAGCCGTCGTACTCGATGCACGGCCTCATCTCGCGCGGCACGGGCACCGGCTGGATCTCCGGCCCCCGCAACGAGGACTTCACCATCGACCTCGCCGCCGCCGAGAAGGCGATCGCCGAGAACCAGCCGGACGTCGTCTTCATCACCACCCCCAACAACCCCACCGGCACGGCCGTCCCGCCCGAGACGGTCCTCGCGCTGTACGAGGCCGCGCAGGCCGCCAAGCCGTCGATGGTCGTCGTCGACGAGGCGTACATCGAGTTCAGCCACGGCGACTCGCTGCTGCCGCTGCTGGCGGGCCGCCCGAACCTCGTCGTCTCCCGCACCATGTCGAAGGCGTTCGGCGCGGCGGGCCTGCGCCTCGGCTACCTCGCGGCGCACCCGGCCGTCGTCGACGCCGTCCAACTCGTCCGGCTGCCCTACCACCTGTCGGCCGTGACCCAGGCGACCGCCCTGGCCGCCCTGGAGCACACCGGCACGCTGCTGGGCTACGTCGAGCAGCTGAAGACCGAACGGGACCGCCTGGTCACCGAACTGCTCGCGATCGGCTACGAGGTCACCGCGTCGGACGCGAACTTCGTGCAGTTCGGCCGGTTCGCGGACTCCCACGAGACCTGGCGGAAGATCCTCGACCGGGGCGTCCTGGTCCGGGACAACGGCGTGCCCGGCTGGCTCCGGGTCACCGCCGGGACCCCCGAAGAGAACGACGCGTTCCTCGACGCGGTACGTGAGTTGAAGAAGGAGCAGAGCACATGAGCCGCGTAGGCCGCATAGAGCGGGTGACCAAGGAGACCTCGGTCCTCGTCGAGATCGACCTCGACGGCGCCGGGAAGACCGACATCAAGACCGGCGTCGGCTTCTACGACCACATGCTCGACCAGCTCGGCCGGCACGGTCTGTTCGACCTCACGGTGAAGACCGAGGGCGATCTGCACATCGACTCGCACCACACCATCGAGGACACCGCCCTCGCCCTCGGCGCTGCCTTCAAGCAGGCCCTCGGCGACAAGGTCGGCATCTACCGCTTCGGCAACTGCACGGTCCCGCTGGACGAGTCCCTCGCCCAGGTCACCGTCGACCTGTCCGGCCGCCCCTACCTCGTGCACACCGAGCCCGAGAAGATGGCGCCGATGATCGGCGAGTACGACACGACCATGACCCGGCACATCCTGGAGTCCTTCGTGGCCCAGGCACAGATCGCGCTGCACGTGCACGTGCCCTACGGGCGCAACGCGCACCACATCGTGGAGTGCCAGTTCAAGGCGCTCGCCCGCGCCCTGCGCTACGCGTCCGAGCGTGACCCGCGCGCGGCCGGCATCCTCCCGTCCACGAAGGGCGCCCTGTGAACGGCACCTCGACCCTGCTGATCGTCGTCGGTCTCTTCCTCGTCGGCGGGATCTACTCCTTCGTCAAGCAGAAGATGCCCAAGGGCCTCATCGTGCTGCTGTCGATCGGCGCCGCGATGTGCCTGGCGGCCGGTGTGGTGAGGCTGGAGGTGTGGAATTGAGCGGCCCGGTGAAGACGCGGAAGAAGGTCGTCGTCTTCGACTACGGCTTCGGCAACGTCCGTTCCGCCGAGCGCGCCCTCGCCCGCGCGGGTGCCGACGTCGAGATCACGCGTGACTACGACGAGGCCTTGAACGCCGACGGCCTGCTGGTCCCCGGCGTCGGCGCCTTCGCCTCCTGCATGACGGGCCTGCGCGAGGCCCGCGGCGACTGGATCGTCGACCGGCGGCTGTCCGGCGGCCGCCCGGTCATGGGCATCTGCGTCGGCATGCAGATCCTCTTCGCGCGCGGCATCGAGCACGGCGTGGAGAGCGAGGGCCTCGACGAGTGGCCCGGCTCGGTCGAGCCGCTCCAGGCCGAGATCGTGCCCCACATGGGCTGGAACACCGTCGAAGCGGCGCCCGGCTCGCAGCTGTTCGCCGGCCTCGACCCGGACGCCCGCTTCTACTTCGTGCACTCCTACGCCGTCCACGACTGGTCGCTGGAGACGCACAACCCGGCGATGACGGCCCCCAAGGTCACCTGGTCCACCCATGGCAAGCCGTTCGTCGCCGCCGTCGAGAACGGCGCCCTGTGGGCCACGCAGTTCCACCCCGAGAAGTCCGGCGACGCCGGAGCCCAGCTCCTCACCAACTGGATCGGAACACTGTGAGCAAGCTCGAACTCCTCCCCGCCGTCGACGTCCGGGACGGCCAGGCCGTCCGCCTGGTGCACGGCGAGTCCGGCTCGGAGACCTCCTACGGCTCCCCGCTGGAGGCCGCCCTCGCCTGGCAGCGCTCCGGCGCCGAATGGCTGCACCTGGTCGACCTCGACGCCGCCTTCGGCACCGGGAACAACCGCGAGCTGATCGCCGAGGTCGCCCGCGCCATGGACATCAAGGTGGAGCTGTCCGGCGGCATCCGCGACGACGAGACCCTCGCCGCCGCCCTCGCCACCGGCTGCAAGCGCGTCAACCTGGGCACGGCCGCCCTGGAGACGCCGGAGTGGGTCGCCAAGGTCATCGCCGAGCACGGCGACCAGATCGCCGTCGGTCTCGACGTCCGCGGCACGACCCTGCGCGGGCGCGGCTGGACCCGCGACGGCGGCGACCTCTACGAGACGCTGGAGCGCCTCGACAAGGAGGGCTGCGCGCGGTACGTCGTCACCGACATCGCCAAGGACGGCACGCTCCAGGGCCCCAACCTGGAACTGCTGCGCAACGTGTGCGCCGCCACCGACCGCCCGGTCGTGGCCTCCGGCGGGGTCTCCTCGCTCGACGACCTGCGCGCCATCGCCGACCTCGTCCCGCTCGGTGTCGAGGGCGCCATCGTCGGGAAAGCGCTGTACGCGAAGGCGTTCACCCTGGAAGAGGCCTTGGAGGCTGTGTCGTCATGACCGTGCGGCGTGTGCAGAGCGGAAGTCCCTGGGAAGAGTCCTTCGGTTTTGCACGCGCCGTCGCGGCGGGCGACCGTGTGCTGGTCGCGGGCACGACCGCGTTCAAGGGCGATGTGCTCTACGGCGAGGGCGACCCGTACGAGCAGGCCAAGGTGGCCTTCACCACCGCCCTGGAGGCGATCGCCGAGTTCGGGCTCGCGCCCGAGTCCGTGATCCGCACCCGTGTGTGCCTGGCACACGCCCGGGACGTCGACGCGGTGGGCCGGGCCCACAAGGAGATGTTCGACGCCGTACGCCCGGTCACGACCCTGCTGGTCGTGCAGGGCTTCATCGACTCCCGGGTCCTGGTGTCGGTGGAAGTGGAAGCATTCAGAGGGACACCTTCAGAGGAACACTAGAGGAGCACGATTCATGACCCTGGCGGTCCGAGTCATCCCCTGCCTGGACGTGGACAACGGCCGGGTCGTCAAGGGCGTCAACTTCCAGAACCTGCGCGACGCGGGCGACCCCGTCGAGATGGCCAAGGTGTACGACGCCGAGGGCGCGGACGAGCTGACGTTCCTGGACATCACCGCCTCGTCGGGCAACCGCGAGACCACGTACGACGTGGTGCGCCGCACGGCCGAGCAGGTGTTCATCCCGCTCACGGTCGGCGGCGGCGTCCGCACGGCCGAGGACGTGGACAAGCTGCTGCGCGCCGGTGCGGACAAGGTCGGCGTCAACACGGCCGCGATCGCCCGCCCCGACCTGATCCGCGAGATCGCCGAGCGTTTCGGCCGTCAGGTGCTGGTGCTGTCGGTCGACGCCCGCCGCACCGAGTCGGGCTCCTTCGAGGTCACCACCCACGGAGGCCGCAAGGGCACCGGCATCGACGCCGTCGAGTGGGCCCACCGGGCCGCCGAACTGGGCGCCGGTGAGATCCTGCTCAACTCGATGGACGCCGACGGCACCAAGGACGGCTACGACCTGGAGATGATCCGGGCCGTACGCAAGCACGTCACCGTCCCGGTCATCGCCTCGGGCGGCGCCGGCAGGCTGACCGACTTCCCCCCGGCCGTCGAGGCGGGCGCGGACGCGGTCCTGGCGGCCTCGGTGTTCCACTTCGGCGACCTGCGCATCGGCCAGGTCAAGGAGACGCTGCGGGAGGCGGGGCACCCGGTGCGGTGACGCCCCCGTCTGACGAGAGCCCCGGCCGCGTGGCGCGGCCGGGGCTCTCGCCCGTCCCTCGGATCCCTCAGATCCCGAGCTGCTTCGACTCGTGCAGCTTCGTGATCGCGTTCTCGTCACCGTCCAGCTCGACCTTGGCCGCGCTCTGACGGCCGTAGGAGAACAGGACCAGTTCGGACGGCTCGCCGGTCACGGTGACCACCGGGGTGCCGCGGTGGGCCACCGCCGTCTGGCCGTCGGGGCGGCGAAGGACCAGGCCCGTCGGCACACCGCGGCCCATCAGTCGGGCGGTGCGCTCCAGGCGGGACCACAGGGCGTCCTGGAAGACCGGGTCGAGGTCGCGCGGGGACCAGTCGGGCTGGGCGCGGCGGACGTCCTCGGTGTGGACGTAGAACTCGATGATGTTCGACGCCTCGTCGACCGGCTTGAGGGAGAAGGGCGAGAAACGCGGGGGGCCCGTACGGATCAGCTGGATCAGCTCCTCGTACGGCTTGTCGGTGTACTCCGCCATCACCTTGTCCAGGCGAGACGCGAGCTGCTTGATCAGCATCCCGCCGGCGGCGTCCGGACGGCGCTCGCGCACCACCACGTGCGCGGCGAGGTCCCGGGTGGCCCAGCCCTCGCACAGGGTGGGCGCGTCCGGGCCCGCGGTCTCCAACAGGTCGGCGAGGAGAAGTCGTTCACGCTTGGCATGGGTCGACATGCGGCCAGCCTACGACCGGCCTGCCGGTCAGCCCAGCGGACGTGCCGTCAACGGTCGGGGGACCGGTCCGTCCAGTGGACACCCGACCTGGCCTGCCGCCGGCGCGCGGCACAATGGACGGCATGACCAGCACGCCCAGTCACCTCGACCCGGAGATCGCCGCGCGCCTCAAGCGCAGCCCCGACGGTCTCCTGCCCGCCATCGCCCAGCAGTACGACACCGGAGAGGTGCTGATGCTCGGCTGGATGGACGACGAGGCGCTGCACCGCACCCTGACCACCGGCCGGTGCACGTACTGGTCGCGCAGCCGCGGCGAGTACTGGGTCAAGGGCGACACCTCCGGTCACTTCCAGTGGGTGAAGTCCGTCGCGCTGGACTGCGACGCCGACACCGTGCTCGTCAAGGTCGACCAGGTCGGCGCCGCCTGCCACACCGGCGCGCGCACCTGTTTCGACGAGGACGTGCTCCTCAAGGACGGCGGTCCCGCCGGCTCCGCCACGGATCAGTAAGGTCAGCGGCCATGGACCTCGAGACCTTCCGCAAGCTCGCCACCGACCGGCGGGTCATCCCCGTCACCCGCAAGCTCCTCGCCGACGGCGACACCCCGGTCGCGCTCTACCGCAAGCTCGCCGCCGAGCGCCCCGGCACGTTCCTGCTGGAATCCGCGGAGAACGGCCGCTCGTGGTCCCGGTACTCCTTCGTGGGCGTGCGGTCCGCGGCCACCCTGACCGCACGGGACGGGCAGGCCCACTGGCTCGGCGCCCCGCCCGTCGGCGTCCCCACGGACGGCGACCCCCTCGCCGCCCTGCGCGCCACCATCGAGGCCCTGCACACGCCCCACCAGGAGGGCATGCCGCCCTTCACCGGCGGCATGGTCGGCTACCTCGGCTACGACATCGTCCGCCGCCTGGAGAAGATCGGCCCCGGCGAGCGCGACGACCTGAAGCTGCCCGAGCTGACCATGCTCCTCACCAGCGACCTGGCCGTCATGGACCACTGGGAGGGCTCGGTCCTGCTGATCGCCAACGCGATCAACCACAACGACCTGGAGACCGGCGTCGACGAGGCCCACGCCGACGCCGTCGCCCGCCTCGACGCCATGGAGGCCGACCTCTCCCGCCCGGTCGCCCAGCCCCCGGCGGTTCTCCCGCCCTCCGAGCTCCCCGAGTACACCGCGCTGTGGGGCGGCCCCGACTTCCAGGTGGCCGTCGAGGACATCAAGGAGCGCATCCGCGCCGGTGAGGCCTTCCAGGTGGTCCCCTCCCAGCGCTTCGAGACCCCGTGCACGGCGAGCGCGCTGGACGTCTACCGGGTCCTGCGGGCCACCAACCCGTCCCCGTACATGTACCTGTTCCGCTTCGACGGGTTCGACGTCGTCGGTTCGTCCCCCGAGGCCCTGGTCAAGGTCGAGGACGGCCGGGCCATGGTCCACCCCATCGCCGGCACCCGCTGGCGCGGCGCCACCCCGCAGGAGGACCAGGCCCTCGCCGAGGAACTGCTCGCCGACCCCAAGGAGCGCGCCGAGCACCTCATGCTCGTCGACCTGGGCCGCAACGACCTGGGGCGGGTCTGCGAGCCGGGCTCGGTCGAGGTGGTGGACTTCATGTCCGTCGAGCGGTACTCGCACGTCATGCACATCGTCTCGACGGTGACGGGCCGCGTCGCCCAGGGCCGCACCGCCTTCGACGTCCTCACGGCCTGCTTCCCGGCCGGCACCCTCTCCGGTGCCCCGAAGCCCCGCGCCATGCAGATCATCGACGAACTCGAACCCTCCCGGCGCGGCCTCTACGGCGGCTGCGTCGGCTACCTCGACTTCGCCGGCGACTCCGACACCGCCATCGCCATCCGCACCGCCCTCCTGCGGGACGGCACCGCCTACGTCCAGGCCGGGGCGGGCATCGTCGCCGACTCCGACCCGGTCGCCGAGGACACCGAATGCCGCAACAAGGCGGCCGCGGTGCTGCGGGCCGTCCACACGGCGAACCGGCTGGGAAAGGCCTGAGATGAACCCCGGGTGACGGTTCGCCCGGGGTTCAGGCGATAGTGGGACGCGTGACTGCTGTACCTCACCCCCGTTCCGAAGCCCCCGGATCCGCCCGGGCCGGCCGCCTGAGCCTCGCCGTCGCGCTGCTGAGCGGCGCGCTCGGCGCCGCCGTGGCGCTGCTCGCCACCCGGCAGCAATGGTCGCAGGGCACCGCGACGGTGGCCGGTGGCGCCTTCCCCCTGACCGCCAAGGGCAGCGACGTCACGGGTGTTCCCGCGGCGCTCGCCATAGTGGGCCTCGCCGCGCTCGTCGCCGTGTTCGCCGTCCGCCGCGCCGGCCGCTTCGTCGTCGCCGCGCTGCTCGCGCTCTCCGGCGTCGGCATCGTCGCCGCGGCCCTGCTCGGCGCCTCCGACAGCTCCGCGCTCGACGAGCAGGCCGCCCAGGCCTCCGGCGACGCCTCGGCCTCCGTCGACGCCCTCAGCCACACCGCCTGGCCGTACGTCGCGGTCGTCGGCGGTGTCCTGATCCTCGTGGCCGGACTGCTCGCCCTGCGCTACGGCCGGCTGTGGCCCGCCATGTCCGGCCGCTACGAGCGCGGCGCGACGCCGCAGCCGCGCCGCAAGGCCCCCGCCGTCGACCCCGACCGGCCCGAGGACCTGTGGAAGGCACTCGACCGCGGCGAGGACCCGACCGGGGCCTGAGCCCACCCGGGGGAGCGGTGGAGCACCCCCGCTCACCCCGCGGGCGCGCGTGCGGGACAATGGCCCCGAGCGTCCTGCTCAGACACGCACACAGCAACGAGGAGCAAGCAATGGCGGGCAGCAGCCACGGTCACACCCCGGCCGCCTGGACCGGTGTCACGATCGCCTTCATCGGTTTCTGCGTCTCGGGCGCGTTCATGGTGCTGGACCAGCCGGTGGGCTTCTGGGCGGGCATGGTGGTCGTGCTGCTCGGCGGTGTCGTCGGCGGCATCATGCGGATGATGGGCCTGGGCCAGCCCAAGGAGGCGCACCAGCCGCACCGGACCACGGGCGACCGCGAGCCGGCCGGCGCCGGGAGCTGACCTCCGCGGCACGATCCGCGGAGCACGTCCTCACGTGAGGGGCGGCCTGGCACACGGGTGCCGGAACCGCCCCTCACGCGCGTGCGGGGCACAATGCATACCGTGAACGCCGAGAGCCGAAGGGTGACGCAGAGCGCCCCGAGCCGCCTGGCCGTCCCCGCCGGGGTGCTCGCGGCCGTCGCCGCCGCGTTCGCCTACGTGGGCACCGTGGACCCCAACGAGCCCGGCCACTACCCCGTCTGCCCGCTGCTGCGTTACACCGGCCTCTACTGCCCCGGCTGCGGCGGACTGCGCAGCGCGCACGCCTTCGTCCACGGGGACCTCCTCGCGGCGCTGCACGCCAACGCGCTCGCGACCCTCGGCTATCTGGGCTTCGCCGTGCTGTGGACCGTATGGGTGGTCCACGCGGTTCGCGGGCGCCCCCTGCGGATCGACCCGCGCCCGGGGCTGGTGTGGAGCCTCGGAGCGTTGCTGCTGGTCTTCACCGTTGTCCGGAACCTGCCCTTCGGTGGCTGGCTCCATCCTTGATCAACAGGCGGATGTCCAGGTAGTGGGACCGGCGTCAACCGGATGTGAGGCCTACGCCCCGCTGCGGATACCATCGCAGTGACCATCGGTTTTCGATCGGTCGCTGGAACTGTCAAGAGTCTGGAAGGGGGCCGCTCGCGTGAGTGTGCTCGACGAGATCATCGACGGAGTCCGTGCCGACCTTGCGGAGCGGCAGGCGCGCGTCAGCCTCGACGAGCTCAAGGAGCGCGCGGCGAAGGCTCCCGCGGCCAAGGACGGCGCGGCCGCACTGCGCGGCGACGGCGTCAAGGTCATCTGCGAGGTCAAGCGCTCCAGCCCCTCCAAGGGCGCGCTGGCCGCGATCGCCGACCCGGCCGGACTCGCCGCGGACTACGAGGCGGGCGGCGCGGCCGTCATCTCCGTCCTCACCGAGGAGCGCCGCTTCGGCGGCTCGCTCGCCGACCTCGAGGCGGTCCGCGCCCGGGTGGACATCCCCGTGCTGCGCAAGGACTTCATCGTCACGTCGTACCAGCTGTGGGAGGCCCGCGCCTACGGCGCCGACGTCGTGCTGCTGATCGTCGCCGCCCTCGACCAGCCCGCCCTGGAGTCCCTCATCGAGCGCGCCGAGTCCATCGGGCTCACGCCGCTCGTCGAGGTGCACGACGAGGACGAGGTCGAGCGCGCCGTCGACGCCGGCGCCCGCGTGATCGGCGTCAACGCGCGCAACCTCAAGACCCTCGAGGTCGACCGCGGCACCTTCGAGCGGGTGGCGCCGGAGATCCCCGACCACATCATCAAGATCGCCGAGTCCGGCGTCCGCGGCCCGCACGACCTCATCGCGTACGCCAACGCCGGCGCCGACGCGGTCCTGGTCGGCGAGTCCCTCGTCACGGGCAAGGACCCGAGGACGGCGGTCTCGGACCTGGTGGCGGCCGGCGAGCACCCCGCACTCCGGCACGGCCGGAGCTGATCACCCGCTAGGCTTGCCCCGATGACTCCCACCATGACGACCGTGGACCGGTACGCCCGCCTCGCGCGCGGCTGCCGCCCCCGCGGCTGCCGTGCACCGGCCCGCCGGATCCACGGCCGCCGCGTCCGGTACGTCATCGGCGACGAACCCGGGCAGGTCAACGGCATGCGATGGCAGCGCGCCCTTTAGGGGCGCGGGGAACTGCGCGACCAGCCCCAACGGGCCCGCAGCCGACAGGTAGTCCTCGCTCCCACGGCGATTAGTGCATTCCACACACACTCACCGTGAGGTATTCGCATGCCCAGCCAGTTCTTCATCCCCGACCCCGAGGGTCAATCGCCCAACCCCGAAGGCTACTTCGGGGCCTTCGGCGGCAAGTTCATCCCGGAGGCCCTCGTCGCCGCGGTCGACGAGGTCGCCGTCGAGTACGACAAGGCCAAGCACGACCCCGAGTTCGCCAAGGAACTCGACGACCTCCTGGTCAACTACACCGGCCGCCCCAGCTCCCTCACCGAGGTGCCGAGGTTCGCCGAACACGCCGGTGGCGCACGGATCTTCCTGAAGCGGGAAGACCTCAACCACACCGGCTCCCACAAGATCAACAACGTCCTCGGCCAGGCCCTGCTCACCAAGCGCATGGGCAAGACCCGGGTCATCGCCGAGACGGGCGCCGGCCAGCACGGCGTGGCCACGGCCACCGCCTGTGCGCTGTTCGGCCTCGAGTGCACCATCTACATGGGCGAGATCGACACCCAGCGCCAGGCCCTCAACGTCGCCCGCATGCGCATGCTCGGCGCCGAGGTCATCGCCGTGAAGTCCGGCAGCCGCACGCTGAAGGACGCCATCAACGAGGCCTTCCGCGACTGGGTCGCCAACGTCGACCACACCCACTACCTCTTCGGTACCGTCGCCGGACCGCACCCCTTCCCGGCGATGGTCCGCGACTTCCACCGGGTCATCGGCGTCGAGGCCCGCCG
This sequence comes from Streptomyces massasporeus, assembly GCF_014648995.1. Lineage (GTDB taxonomy): Bacteria > Actinomycetota > Actinomycetes > Streptomycetales > Streptomycetaceae > Streptomyces > Streptomyces massasporeus. The sequence continues at coordinate 126,433 of NZ_BMSE01000004.1, forward strand.
CCAGCTCCTGGAGCGCGCCGGACGCCTGCCCGACGCGGCCGTCGCCTGCGTCGGCGGCGGCTCCAACGCCATCGGCCTCTTCCACGCCTTCATCCCCGACACCGACGTCCGCCTCATCGGCTGCGAACCGGCCGGGCACGGCGTCGAGACCGGCGAGCACGCGGCCACCCTGACCGCGGGCGAGCCCGGCATCCTGCACGGCTCCCGCTCCTACGTCCTCCAGGACGACGAGGGCCAGATCACCGAGCCGTACTCCATCTCGGCCGGTCTGGACTACCCGGGCATCGGCCCGGAGCACTCGTACCTGAAGGACTCCGGCCGCGGCGAGTACCGCGCGGTCACCGACGACGCGGCCATGCAGGCCCTGCGCCTGCTGTCGCGCACCGAGGGCATCATCCCGGCCATCGAGAGCGCCCACGCGCTGGCCGGTGCCCTGGAGGTCGGCAAGGAGCTCGGCAAGGACGGGCTGATCGTGGTCAACCTGTCCGGCCGCGGCGACAAGGACATGGACACCGCCGCGCGCTACTTCGGCCTGTACGACACCGACGCCGAGGTCGCCGAGGACGCCTCCGGCACCGCCGAGATCGAGGGGGACGCCAAGTGAGCGGGAACATCCGGCTGTTGAGCGACACCCTCGCCGCGGCCAAGTCCGAAGGGCGCTCCGCCCTCATCGCCTACCTCCCGGCCGGGTTCCCGACCGTGGACGGCGGCATCGAGGCGATCAAGGCCGTCATCGACGGCGGCGCCGACGTCGTCGAGGTGGGCCTGCCGCACAGCGACCCCGTCCTCGACGGCCCCGTCATCCAGACGGCCGACGACATCGCCCTGCGCGGCGGCGTGCGGATCGCCGACGTGATGCGCACGGTCCGCGAGGCGCACGCCGCCACCGGCAAGCCGATCCTCGTCATGACGTACTGGAACCCCATCGACCGCTACGGCGTCGAGCGGTTCACCGCCGAGCTCGCCGAGGCGGGCGGCGCCGGGTGCATCCTGCCCGACCTGCCCGTGCAGGAGTCGGCGCTGTGGAGGGAGCACGCGGAGAAGCACGGTCTCGCCACCGTCTTCGTCGTCGCCCCCAGCAGCAAGGACGAGCGGCTCGCGCAGATCACCGCGGCGGGCACCGGCTTCGTCTACGCCGCCTCCCTCATGGGCGTCACCGGAACCCGCGCCAGCGTCAGCAATCAGGCCCAGGACCTGGTGGAACGCACCCGGGCCACGGGGACGGACCTGCCGGTCTGCGTCGGGCTCGGCGTCTCCAACCCCGCCCAGGCCGCCGAGGTCGCGCGCTTCGCCGACGGCGTGATCGTCGGCTCGGCCTTCGTCAAGGCCATGCTGGACGCCCCGGACGACGCGGCCGGTGTCGAGGCCGTGCGCGCGCTCGCCGGTGACCTCGCCAAGGGCGTGCGCGGACAGGCGTAAGAACGCCGGAAGTCATACCGGTCCCTCGTACGGGTGGACCTGAGGCCGGGGAGGCGCGCTGCGCCTCCCCGGTTCGTTTCCGGGGTGTGAGCGAGAAGAACCGTGAGGGAAAGCGCACCGCCCGGGAGAAGCTGGCGGTCGAGCGCGAGAAGCAGAAGTCCGCGGACAAGCGCCGGCGCGCGCTGATCGTGGGCGGGGCCGTCGTCGCCGTCCTGGGACTCGCGGCCGTGATCGGCGTCGTCGCGGCCAACGCCGGCAAGGACGACGACAGCGAGGCCTCGGGCCCGGTCGTGGCGCCCTCGGGGGCCCAGGGCAAGGACAGCCTGGCCATCCCGGTCGGCAAGGACAGCGCCAAGTCCACGCTCACGGTGTGGGAGGACTTCCGCTGCCCCGCGTGCAAGTCCTTCGAGACGGCGTACCGGCCGGTGATCCACGAGTTGACGAACGCAGGCGAGCTGAGGGTCGAGTACCACCTGGTCACCCTGATCGACGGCAACATGCGCGGCACGGGCTCCCGCAACGCCGCCAACGCCGCGGCCTGCGCCCAGGACGCCGGGAAGTTCCCCGCGTACCACGACGTGCTCTTCGACAACCAGCCCTCGGAGGTCGACGACGCCTACGCGGACAACGCCAAGCTGATCGAGCTGGCCGGCAAGGTCGACGGTCTGGACACCCCCGCCTTCCGCACCTGCGTCGAGAAGGGCACGCACAACGGCTGGGTCGCCAAGTCCCACCAGGCCTTCAACAAGGGCGGCTTCTCGGGCACGCCGACCGTGCTGTTCGACGGCAACAACATCTACCAGGACCGGACGATGACCCCGGCCAAGCTGAAGCAGATGGTGCAGGAGGCGAACAAGGAGTAAGGGTCTTCTCACGCCCCCGTTATGGACCCGTAGCCGGGCTGCCTGCCGCGGGCCCGGTGCGGCACGGTAGCGTCGACCTTGCCATGGAACTTGCCTTCATTCCCAGCCCGTCACGCGGGGTGCTGTACCTCGGCCCCATTCCGCTGCGCGGCTACGCGTTCTGCATCATCATCGGCGTCTTCGTCGCGGTCTGGCTCGGCAACAAGCGCTGGATCGCCCGGGGCGGGCGGGCCGGCACGGTGGCCGACATCGCCGTCTGGGCCGTGCCCTTCGGTCTCGTCGGCGGCCGGCTCTACCACGTGATCACGGACTACGAGCTGTACTTCAGCGAGGGCCGTGACTGGGTGGACGCCTTCAAGATCTGGGAGGGCGGCCTCGGTATCTGGGGCGCGATCGCACTCGGCGCGGTGGGCGCGTGGATCGGCTGCCGCCGCCGTGGCATCCCGCTGCCCGCGTACGCCGACGCCATCGCCCCCGGCATCGCCTTCGCGCAGGCGATCGGCCGCTGGGGCAACTGGTTCAACCAGGAGCTGTACGGCAAGCCCACCGATCTGCCGTGGGCCCTGGAGATCACCTCCTCGTCGGACGGGCGGGTGCCGGGCACGTACCACCCGACGTTCCTCTACGAGTCGCTGTGGTGCATCGGTGTGGCGTTCCTCGTCATCTGGGCGGACCGCCGCTTCCGCCTCGGACACGGCCGGGCGTTCGCGCTGTACGTCGCCGCGTACTGCACGGGCCGGGCGTGGATCGAGTACATGCGCGTCGACGACGCCCACCACATCGCGGGCCTCCGGCTGAACGTCTGGACCGCGATCCTGGTGTTCCTGCTCGCGGTGACCTACCTGGTCGTGTCGTCCAAGAAGCGGCCCGGGCGGGAGGACGTCGTGGAGCCGGGCGCCGTGACCTCCGGTGACGACGCCGACGGCGGCGAGAAGTCCGAGGACACCGGTACGTCCGCGGACGCGGGCAAGGACGACGGGAACGAGAACGAGGCCGAAGCCGAGGCGGACGCCAAGGACGAGGCCGGGTCGGGCAAGAAGACCTGACGACCCGCACACGTGACGAACCGAGAGCGCCCGGGGAGATCTCCCCGGGCGCTCTCGGCATGTCAGCGTCGGCGTGCCAGGGACAGGGTGCGCTGGGCCGCAGTCACCACCGCCGCGTCGACGAAGCGGCCGTCCGGCAGGGCCTGGGCGCCCCGATCCGTGGCGGCGGCCTTGAGCACCGTCTCCGCCCGCTCGATCTCCGCCTCGGTGGGCAGATAGGCGCGTTCGATCACCGCGAGCTGACGGGGGTGGATCGCGGCCCGGCCGAGGAACCCCAGGGCGCGGCCGTGGGCGCAGGAGGCCGCCAGCCCGTCCAGGTCGCGGGTGTCCGGGTGGACGGACTGGGGAGGAGGGGGCAGACCGGCGGCCCGGGCCGCCACGACCACCCGGGAGCGGGGCCAGTCGAGGCCGCTGTCGTCGCGCACACCGAGATCGGCCCGCAGGTCGGCTTCACCGAGTGCGATGCCGCGCAGGTTCGGATGGGCGCCGGCGATGGCGTACGCCTGCTCCACGGCGAGGGCCGTCTCCAGCAGGGCGTACAGGTCGGCCCGAGCGGCCCGGCGTGCCACGTGGGCGACCTCGGCGGGTGAGGTGATCTTGGCGAGGCGGAGACCGGAGAGCCCGGGAGCCGGGGCCAGGGCCGCGATGTCGCGCTCGCCCCAGGGGCTGTCCAGGGCGTTGACACGGACATGGACCGGGACGGCCGGCGGGTGTTCGAGCAGGTCGGCGGTGGCGGCGCGGGCGTAGTCCTTGCGGTCGGAGGCGACCGCGTCCTCCAGGTCGACGACGACAACGTCGGCGCCGGAGGCCAGGGCCTTCGCGACCACCTGAGGGCGGTCACCCGGGGCGTAGAGCCAGGTGAGCGGGTACGCCGTCACAGGGCGCCCTCCGCGCGCAGTGCCGTGACGTCGTCCGGGGTCAGGCCCAGCTCGGTCAGGATCTCCTCGGTGTCGGCGCCGTGCGGGCGGCCGGCCCAGCGGATCGCGCCGGGCGTGGCGGAGAGCCGGAAGAGGACGTTCTGCATCCGCAGCGGGCCGAGTTCGGGGTCGTCGACGGTGGTGATGGTGCCCAGGGCCTGGTACTGCGGGTCCGCCATCACGTCCCGGACGTCCTGGACCGGGGCCACCGCCGCCTCGGCCTTCTCGAAGGCGGCCATGACGTCGGTGCGGGTGCGCGCGGCGATCCAGCCGCCGACCGCCTCGTCCAGGACGTCCGCGTGCCGGGCGCGCTCGGCGCCCGAGGCGAACCAGGGCTCGTCGATCAGTTCCGGGCGCCCGACCAGGTGCATCACGCGTTCCGCGACCGACTGCGCCGAGGTGGAGACGGCGACCCAGGTGCCGTCCGCGGTGCGGTAGACGCCGCGCGGGGCGTTGTTGGGGGAGCGGTTGCCGGTGCGGGGCTGCACATGGCCGAGTTGGTCGTACCAGAGGGGCTGGGGGCCGAGGGCGGCCAGGATCGGCTCGATCAGGGCCATGTCGACGACCTGGCCCTCACCGGTGCGCTCGCGGGCGGCGAGCGCCGTCATCACCGCGTACGCCGTCGTCAGGCCCGCGATGGAGTCGGCCAGGCCGAACGGCGGGAGGGTCGGGGGCGAGTCCGGTTCGCCGGTCATCGCGGCGAAGCCGCTCATCGCCTCGGCGAGGGTGCCGAAGCCGGGGCGATGAGCGTAGGGGCCGAACTGGCCGAAGCCGGTGACACGGGCCAGGACCAGGCGGGGGTTGACGGCCGACAGCTCCGGCCAGCCCAGGTCCCACTTCTCCAGGGTGCCGGGGCGGAAGTTCTCGATGATCACGTCGGTGGTGGCGGCCAGGCGCAGGAGGGTGGCGCGGCCGCCGGGCTTCGACAGGTCCAGGGTCATGGTCCGCTTGTTGCGGCCGAGCATCTTCCACCACAGGCCCACGCCGTCCTTCGACGGACCGTGGCCGCGGGAGGGGTCCGGCTTGCCCGGGTGCTCGATCTTGACGACCTCGGCGCCGAAGTCGCCGAGCAGGGTGGCGGCCATCGGGCCGGCGAAGAGGGTGGCGAGGTCGAGGACGCGGAGGCCGGTGAGGGGCGCGGTCGTGGACGCGGTCATGGGCGGCAGGTCTCCCGGTGCGTGAGGTGGGCGAGGGTGTCGAAGCCGATGCCGTCGAAGTCGCCGATGGAGGTGGCCAGCCGGTTCTTCAGGGGCGCCGTCCAGCTGTCGGGGAGCGCCGCGGGGTGCCCGGCCAGCAGTCCGGCGACGGAGCCGGCCGTGGCGCCGCCCGAGTCGGTGTCCCAGCCGCCGCTGACGGCACGGCAGATGGAGCCGGCGAAGTCGCCGTGCGCGTGGGTGAGGGCGGCGGCGATCAGGGCGGTGTTGGGGACGGCGTGCACCCAGTGGTGGGTGCCGGCGTGGGTGGCGTGGAGTGCGTCGACGACCGACTCGAAGTCCGCGTGCTCGTGCGCGAGTCGCACGGCCTGCCGGACGGCTCGGGCCAGGCGGGAGCGCGGGGGGACGACGGCGAGACCGGTGCGCAGGCAGGTGTGGACGTCGTGGTCGCCGGTGGCCGCCGTGGCGATGGTGGCCGCCGTGAACATCGCCGCGTAGACGCCGTTGGCGGTGTGCGTGAGGGTCGCGTCCCGGTGGGCCTGTTCGGCTGCCGCGGCCGGGTGGCCGGGGTTGGTCCAGCCGTGGACGTCCGCGCGGATCAGGGCGCCGATCCATTCGCGGAACGGGTTGCGGTGGCGGGCGGTGCGCGGAGGCTCCAGGCCGGAGAGGAGGTTGCGGTAGGCGATGCGTTCGGCGGTGAACGTGCGGCCGGCGGGGAGCTCGTCGAGCCAGGTGCGGGCCACGTCCGTGGTGGTGAACGTCCTGCCGTGGCGTTGCAGGAGGACGAGGTTGATCAGGGGGTAGTTGAGGTCGTCGTCCTCGGGCATGCCGTCGATGTTCTCGGCAAGGGAGGTGGGCGCCGAGCGGCGGTTCCAGGGGTGCCGCGCGAGGAGTTCCTCCGGGACGCCCCGGGCGGTGAAGTAGGTGGTGAGGGGCCAGTTGCCGGTGGCCCGGGCGAGTCGGCGGATGGCGTCGAGGGGGAGCTTCTCGACCGGTTTGCCGAGGAGGCAGCCGGTGGCGCGGCCGAGCCAGGCGGCTTCCAGGGCGTGCGGGGTGGTGGCCGGGGTGCCCACCGGCTCCGGCCAGTCGGGGCAGGCGGACCGGATCCTGGCCAGGTCCGTGGGTTCGTCGTCCGCCAACGCGCTCGGCAGATCGGCCAGTTCGTCCAGGAGGTCTTCCGCCAGCTGACGGAGGTAGCGGGACGCCGGCGTGGGGGACGCGCCCGCGGTGGCCGGGGCCTCGGGGCCGCCCGCCGCTCGCCAGCGGGCCGCGACCGCCTTCGGCTCGCGGCCGTCCTGGGCCGCCTGGCGGAGCTCGTGGCCGAGCAGGTCCTCCGGCTGGACCCAGGTCAGCCGGAGCATGCCGGGCCTCCGAGGGACGCGAAGGCCTGCTCGTGGGTGCGGCGGCGGGCCACGTCCCGGTCGAAGATCTCGCGGGTCACGGCGGTGAGGGTGGCCGCCGGTTCCCAGAGGTCCAGGCGGCTTGCCTCCGCGACCGTCTTGGCCCACTCTTCCGGGACCGGTGAGCCCAGGGCCCCGGCCACGGCTCCGGCCATCGTGGCGATGGAGTCGCAGTCGCGGCCGTAGTTCACCGCGCCGAGGACCGCGTGACGGTAGTCGCCCCGCGCCACGAGCAACATGCCCAGAGCGACGGGCAGTTCCTCGATAGCGTGCAGGCGGGACGGGCGGCGGGCGCCGAGCGAGGGGGCCCGGTAGTCGGGGCCGACCGTGTCGTAGGGGGTCACCGCCTCGCGCAGCGGGCGCAGTGCCGACTCGAAGTCCGTGTGGCGGGCCGCCTCTTCGCAGACCCGCTCGATCGCGGCCCGGGTGCCGTCCTTCGCGAGGGCGAGACACGCCGAGACGACCGAGTCCGGCGTCGCGCCCGGGGTGCACGCCGCCGCCACCGCCGCGGCCAGGACACCGGCCGCCTCACGGCCGTACGACGACTGGTGCGCGCCGGCGATGTCGAGGGCCTCGGCGTACGCCGCCCGTGGGTCGGCCGCGTTGATCAGGCCGACGGGCGCCATGTACATCGCCGCGCCGCAGTTGACGATGTTGCCGGTGCCGGCCTCGCGCGGGTCGGCATGGCCGTAGTGGATCCGCGTCACCAGCCACTTCTCCGCCAGGAAGATCCGCTGGAGGGGGAGGGCCTCGCTCTCCAGTTCCGGGATCCAGCGCGGCTCCGTCATCAGGTCCGGGACCAGATGGTCGGCGATGGCGTAGGCGTCGAGGTGGTCGCGGACCCGGGCGTAGACGCGGACCAGCGCGTGGGTCATCAGGGTGTCGTCGGTGACGTGGCCGTCGCCCTTGTGGTACGGGGCGAGGGGGCGGGCCGTGCGCCAGTCGTCGCCGTGCCAGGGGCCGACGACGCCGTGCACGCGGCCGCCATGGCGTTCGAGGATCTGCTCGGGCGAGTAGCCCTCGACGGGGCCGCCGAGCGCGTCGCCGACCGCCGCCCCGACCAGGGCTCCGGCGATCCGCTCGTCCAGCGGGGCGTTTTGGTGGGTTTTGGGCTGCATGGCCGCATCATCCACCCGGGCGGGCCGGTTGCACCGCTTCCAGGAGTTCGGCGAGTTCCACGAGGTCGGTGCCGGTGAGGCGGGGGAGGACGCAGCCGGAAAGGGTGCGGCAGGTCTCCCGCCAGGAGGCGGGGATCGAGGCGCCGCCGCCGAGGGCGCCGGTGAGGGCACCCGCCAGGGCCGGGGCGGAGTCCGCGACGCGGGACAGGCAGGCCGCGGCCGGGATCGCCTCCGCGGTGCGGCCGCGGGCGGCGGTGGCCAGGGCGAGGGCGACCGGGACCGTCTCGGCGGCGGCGATGCCGTAGCTGTAGACGTGGTCGACGATCTGGTGCTCCAGGGGCGGGACCAGGGCGAAGGCGCTGTCCGCGGCGGAGGCGAGCGCCAGGGCCTGCCGGGCGTTGCGGCCGATCTCCGTCTCCTCGGGGAGCTCGGTGAGGGCCGCGGTGACGCAGGCGCCGACGTCCGCGCCGGCCAGGGCGAGCGCGAGGGCCGCCGCCATCGCGCGGGCGCCGTGGACGCCGTCGCCGTCCTGGGTGTAGCGGGCGTCGAACTCGGCGAGGTCGGCGGCGCTGCGGGGGTCGCCGGGGTGGGCCACGGCCAGGACGCAGGCGCGTACGCAGGCGGCGTCGTCGAAGTAGTGCGGGTTGTCGTGGCCGGTGGCGGGCGGGCGCAGGCCGGTGGCGAGGTTGCCGAGGCCGGCACGGACGGAGATGCGGGCGCGCAGGGGGAGCACGGCGGACTCGATCTCGGGTGCGCGGTTCGCCGCGGCGGCGACCTCGGCGGCGAGGGCGTTCCAGGTGAGGTCGATGGCGGCCCGAGTGCGGCGTTCGCGGCTGAGGTCGTCTCGGACGGTGTCGTCGCCCGCGCGCAGGAGGGCTTCTGCCGCGAAGGCCGCCCACTCGGCGTCGTCGGAGGGGCCGAGGCGGAGGGGCTCGGGGGGCTGGTTCAGGGCGATGGGGACGGGGAGGGTGGTCGTGGCGTTGTGTTCGGCGAAGGTGTCCAGTTCGCGGGTGAGGCGCCGGGTCCAGTCGGGCATGCGGGCGGCTCTGTGGCGGGCGGCGGGCCAGCCGGCGGCGTCGCCGGCGGCCAGTCCGAGCAGGAGTCCTTCGGCCCGTCTCGGGGCCTCGGCTTCGCCTTCGGCCCCTTTGCCTCCCGCCCGCGCACCGCCCGTGACTGCCACCCGAGGGGTCCTGGTCTCCCGTGGGGCGCGCTCGCCGTCGGCGGCCGCGGGTGCGTGGGTGGTCATGTGGGGGTCTCCGATCCGTCGCCGGCGACCAGGATGAAGTCCGTCGGGCCCGGGGTTTGGGTGCCCGCGGCCGGCCGGTCCTCGTCCTCCGCCGGGGTCAGCAGGTCCGCCACGTCCAGGACGTGGTAGCCCGCCATCGCCGGGAGACATCTGCCGAGGACCGGGCCGATGGGGCTCGCCCAGGCCTGGGGGATCGCCGACACGCCCCGGGTCGCGCCCGCCAAGGCGCCCGCCACCGCCGCCGTGGTGTCCGCGTCGCGGCCCATGTTCACCGCGGTCAGGACGGACTGCTCGAAGTCGCCGTCGGCCGCCGCGTACGCGCCGAAGGCGAGGGCGACGGCCTCGGGGGCCAGGTCGGTCCAGGGGTAGCCGCCGATGACGACCGCGGAGCGGACCGCGCGTTCGCCGCGGTGGGCGACGGCCACCGCGCGGCGCAGGCTGCGGGCCGTCCAGGAGTCGTCGGGGACGACCGCGAGGGCCGCGGCCACGACCGCCGTCGACGGCGCGCCGGCCATCGCCGCCGCGACGCCCGCCGCCACCGCCTGGCCGCCGTAGATGCCCTCGCCGTCGTGGCTCACCGAACCGTCGATCGCGACCAGCCGGGCCGCCTCCGCCGGGCGGCCCGCCGCGAACACCCCGAAGGGGGCCGCGCGCATGGCCAGGCCGTCGCTCCAGGCGTGCCGGTGCTGCGCGGAGATCGGGGCGGCCAGCCCCCGGCGGAGGTTCTCCAGCGTGCCGCGTTCGCTGAAGCCGGCGCCCCGGAAGGGGCCCTCGTCGCGGTCGGCGATCCACTCGTGCCAGGCCGCCTCCACATGGGCCGGGGTGAGCGCGGAGCCGTGCCGGGCCAGCAGGAGGCCGGAGAAGATCGCGTACTCGGTGTCGTCCGTGCCGGACGGGTTATCAGTGACGTAGCCGGTGATGCGGCCCCACCGGGCGCGGATCTCGGAGGGCTTCATGTTCTCGGCCGGGGCCCGAGGGCGTCACCGACGGCCAGGCCCAGCAGTGCGCCGCGTGCGCGTGCGCGGAGCCCGGTGGCGTCCCCGGGCGCCGGGACGGAGGGGATGCAGGCGATCGATGCCATACGGCATGTGTCCCACTCCGGTGACTCCGCCGAGCCTCACGAGCCCCAGCATCACCCGGTCGACATCTGGGCGCACTGTTGATCAAGTGAGCGCGGAAGGGCAAAACCGCAGGTTAGCGCAGCCTTTCCTTGCTGGCGAGGTCGGAATTCGACGGGTAGTTTTGTTGCTGTAAAAGTCTGGAACGTGTCCAAAAGACGGGGAGTGGGGTTCCTTCCATGGCCATCATCGAGACCGAGGCGACGCTGCACGAGGCGCACCGGGACAACCACACGCACCGGGACGTGAACGGCGGCTGGCTGCGTCCCGCGGTGTTCGGTGCGATGGACGGCCTCGTCTCCAACCTCGCCCTGATGACCGGCGTCGCGGGCGGATCGGTCAGCCAGCACACCGTGGTCCTCAGCGGCCTCGCGGGCCTGGCCGCCGGTGCCTTCTCCATGGCCGCCGGCGAATACACCTCGGTCGCCTCGCAGCGTGAGCTCGTCGAGGCCGAGCTGGACGTGGAGCGGCGCCAGCTGCGCAAGCACCCCAAGGACGAGGAGGCCGAGCTCGCCGCGCTCTACGAGTCGAGGGGCGTCGAGCCGGGACTGGCCCGCGAGGTCGCGCGGCAGCTGTCGAAGGACCCCGAGCAGGCGCTGGAGATCCACGCCCGGGAGGAACTGGGCATCGACCCCGGCGATCTGCCCTCACCGACCGTGGCCGCGGTGTCGAGTTTCGGCTCCTTCGCGCTGGGCGCGCTGACGCCCGTCCTGCCCTACCTGCTGGGCGCGAGCAGCATGTGGCCCGCGGTGATGCTGGCGCTGCTGGGGCTTTTCCTGTGCGGTGCGGTGGTGGCCAAGGTGACGGCACGCACCTGGTGGTACAGCGGGCTTCGGCAACTGTTCCTGGGAGGCGCGGCGGCCGGTGTGACGTACGCCCTGGGCACCTTGTTCGGAACGGCCGTAGGATAGCGCGGCTCGGACCTATGCAAGGGACTGCATAGGTAGCCGTTACTCACTGGTTTCGAATGCGGAACCACCGGGCATGAGCCGTAAGCGCTGCGGGCAACGACGCTCGCCGCGCACCCCCCGGCGAGGCGGGCGAAGACGCCCGTCCCGCTCCTCGGGCCGATGGAAAGCGATCTGACCCGATCGTTCCGTGCGGTCCCTCCATAGCTTCCACCGCTGGCGCGGTACCCCCGCCGCACACCCGCGGTGTCCGCATGCTGGAACGGATTATCCCGGTTCCCGAGAACCGCTCCATCATGTAACCTGCACGAAATTTTGCGATCACGCGAGGGCCAACGTCGTCCCTCGGCACTTGCATATGCCAGATGACGACGACGGGAGAGCCGATGCGTACGCCGCGCCAGCCGTCCCAGCATTCCGCGAATGGCCAGAACTGGTCCTTCATGGATGCTCGCCCTGCTGCGCAGGGTATGTACGACCCCCGCAACGAGCACGACGCCTGCGGCGTCGGCTTCGTCGCCACCCTCACCGGCGAGGCGTCCCACACCCTGGTCGAGCAGGCTCTGACCGTCCTGCGCAACCTCGAACACCGCGGCGCCACCGGCTCCGAGCCCGACTCCGGCGACGGCGCCGGCATCCTGTCGCAGGTTCCGGACGCCTTCTTCCGTGACGTGGCCGGATTCGAACTGCCCGACGCCGGCTCCTACGCCGTCGGCATCGCCTTCCTGCCGGAGGACTCCACCGCCGACGCCGTCTCGCAGATCGAGACGATCGCCGCCGACGAGGGCCTCACCGTCCTCGGCTGGCGCGAGGTGCCGGTCGCCCCCCAGCTGCTGGGAGCCACCGCCCGGTCGACCATGCCGGTCTTCCGCCAGATCTTCGTCAGCGACGGCGTTTCGGAGGGCATCGCCCTCGACCGCAAGGCCTTCGTGCTGCGCAAGCGCGCCGAGCGCGAGGCCGGTGTGTACTTCCCGTCGCTGTCCGCGCGGACCATCGTCTACAAGGGCATGCTGACCACCGGCCAGCTCGAGCCCTTCTTCCCGGACCTGTCCGACCGCCGCTTCGCCTCCGCGATCGCGCTCGTGCACTCCCGGTTCTCGACGAACACGTTCCCGTCGTGGCCGCTGGCCCACCCCTACCGCTTCGTCGCGCACAACGGTGAGATCAACACCGTCAAGGGCAACCGCAACTGGATGGTGGCCCGCGAGTCGCAGCTCGCCTCCGAGCTGTTCGGCTCCGACGACAAGGCCATCGACCGGATCTTCCCGGTGTGTACGCCGGACGCCTCCGACTCCGCCTCCTTCGACGAGGTCCTGGAGCTCCTGCACCTGGGCGGCCGCTCCCTGCCGCACTCCGTGCTGATGATGATCCCGGAGGCGTGGGAGAACCACGACTCCATGGACCCGGCCCGGCGCGCCTTCTACCAGTTCCACTCCACGATGATGGAGCCCTGGGACGGCCCGGCCTGCGTCACCTTCACCGACGGCAAGCAGGTCGGCGCGGTCCTGGACCGCAACGGCCTTCGCCCCGGCCGCTACTGGGTCACCGACGACGGCCTCGTCGTCCTCGGCTCCGAGGTCGGCGTCCTGGACATCGACCCCTCCAAGGTCGTCCGCAAGGGCCGCCTCCAGCCGGGCCGCATGTTCCTCGTCGACACCGTCGAGCACCGCATCATCGAGGACGACGAGATCAAGGCCGGGCTCGCCGCCGAGAACCCCTACGCGGAGTGGATCGAGGCCGGCGAGATCGAGCTCGAGGACCTGCCCGAGCGCGAGCACATCGTGCACACGCACGCCTCGGTCACCCGCCGCCAGCAGACCTTCGGCTACACCGAGGAGGAGCTGCGCGTCCTCGTGGCGCCGATGGCCAAGGCCGGCGCCGAGCCGATCGGCTCCATGGGCACCGACTCGCCGATCGCCGCGCTGTCGGACCGCCCGCGTCTGCTCTTCGACTACTTCACCCAGCTGTTCGCGCAGGTCACCAACCCACCGCTGGACGCCATCCGCGAGGAACTGGTCACCTCCCTGCGCTCGTCGCTGGGCCCCCAGGGCAACCTGCTCGACCCGAACGCGGCCTCCTGCCGCAGCGTCCTGCTGCCCTTCCCGGTGATCGACAACGACGAGCTGGCCAAGCTCATCCACATCAACGCCGACGGCGACATGCCCGGCTTCAAGGCCGCGACGCTCTCCGGCCTGTACCGGGTGCACGGCGGCGGTGACGCGCTGGCCGCGCGCATCGACGAGATCTGCACCGAGGCCGACGCCGCCATCGAGAACGGCGCCCGCCTGATCGTCCTGTCGGACCGCCACTCGGACGCCGAGCACGCGCCGATCCCGTCGCTGCTGCTCACCGCGGCCGTCCACCACCACCTCATCCGCACCAAGCAGCGCACCCAGGTGGGCCTGCTGGTCGAGGCCGGTGACGTCCGCGAGGTCCACCACGTCGCCCTGCTCATCGGCTACGGCGCCGCGGCGGTCAACCCCTACCTCGCGATGGAGTCCGTCGAGGACCTGGTCCGCGCCGGCACCTTCCTGCCCGGCATCGAGCCCGAGAAGGCCATCCGCAACCTCATCTACGCCCTCGGCAAGGGCGTGCTGAAGGTCATGTCGAAGATGGGCATCTCGACCGTCGCCTCCTACCGCGGCGCCCAGGTCTTCGAGGCCGTCGGTCTCGACGAGGCCTTCGTCGAGAAGTACTTCAACGGCACGGCCACCAAGATCGGCGGCATCGGCATCGACGTCGTCGCCAAGGAGGTCGCCGCCCGGCACGCCAAGGCCTACCCGGCCTCCGGCATCGCCCCGGCGCACCGCGCGCTGGAGATAGGCGGCGAGTACCAGTGGCGCCGCGAGGGCGAGCCGCACCTGTTCGACCCGGAGACGGTCTTCCGCCTCCAGCACTCCACCCGCTCCGGCACGTACGACATCTTCAAGAAGTACACCGAGCGCGTGAACGAGCAGTCCGAGCGGCTGATGACGCTGCGCGGCCTGTTCGGCTTCAAGTCGGACCGGCAGCCGATCTCCATCGACGAGGTCGAGCCGGTCTCCGAGATCGTCAAGCGCTTCTCCACGGGCGCCATGTCGTACGGCTCCATCTCCCAGGAGGCGCACGAGACCCTCGCCATCGCCATGAACCAGCTGGGCGGCAAGTCCAACACCGGTGAGGGCGGCGAGGACCCGGAGCGCCTGTACGACCCGGCCCGCCGGTCGTCCATCAAGCAGGTCGCCTCCGGCCGCTTCGGTGTGACCTCCGAGTACCTGGTCAACTCCGACGACATCCAGATCAAGATGGCCCAGGGCGCCAAGCCCGGCGAGGGCGGCCAGCTGCCCGGCCACAAGGTCTACCCGTGGGTCGCCAAGACGCGGCACTCGACGCCGGGCGTGGGGCTCATCTCCCCGCCGCCGCACCACGACATCTACTCCATCGAGGACCTCGCCCAGCTGATCCACGACCTGAAGAACGCGAACCCGCAGGCGCGGATTCACGTGAAGCTGGTCTCCGAGGTCGGCGTCGGCACGGTCGCCGCGGGTGTCTCCAAGGCGCACGCGGACGTCGTCCTGATCTCCGGGCACGACGGTGGTACGGGTGCCTCGCCGCTCACCTCGCTGAAGCACGCCGGCGGTCCCTGGGAGCTCGGCCTCGCCGAGACCCAGCAGACGCTGCTGCTCAACGGCCTGCGCGACCGCATCGTCGTCCAGACCGACGGCCAGCTGAAGACCGGCCGTGACGTGGTCATCGCCGCGCTGCTCGGCGCCGAGGAGTTCGGTTTCGCGACCGCGCCGCTCGTCGTCTCCGGCTGCGTCATGATGCGCGTCTGCCACCTGGACACCTGCCCGGTCGGCATCGCCACGCAGAACCCGGTCTTGCGCGAGCGGTACAACGGCAAGGCCGAGTACGTCGTGAACTTCTTCCAGTTCATCGCCGAAGAGGTCCGCGAGATCCTCGCCGAGCTGGGCTTCCGCTCCATCGAGGAGGCCGTCGGTCACGCCGAGACCCTCGACGTCACGCGGGCCGTCGACCACTGGAAGGCACAGGGCCTGGACCTGGAGCCCCTGTTCCACGTGCCCGAACTGCCTGAGGGCGCGGTGCGCCACCAGATCATCGCGCAGGACCACGGTCTGGAGAAGGCGCTCGACAACCAGCTGATCAAGCTGGCCTCGGACGCGCTCTCCGCGGCCGGTGCCACCGACGCCCAGCCGGTGCGCGCCCAGGTGCAGATCCGCAACATCAACCGCACGGTCGGCACCATGCTCGGCCACGAGGTGACGAAGAAGTTCGGTGGCGCGGGCCTGCCCGACGACACCGTCGACATCACCTTCACCGGCTCCGCGGGCCAGTCCTTCGGCGCCTTCGTGCCGCGCGGTGTCACGCTGCGCCTGGAGGGCGACGCCAACGACTACGTCGGCAAGGGCCTGTCCGGCGGCCGGATCGTGGTCCGCCCGGACCGCGCGGCCGACCACCTCGCCGAGTACAGCGTCATCGCCGGAAACACGATCGGCTACGGCGCCACCGGCGGCGAGATGTTCCTGCGCGGCAAGGTCGGCGAGCGGTTCTGCGTCCGCAACTCCGGCGCCACGGTCGTCTCCGAGGGCGTGGGCGACCACGGCTGCGAGTACATGACCGGCGGCCACGCGGTGGTCCTCGGTGAGACGGGCCGCAACTTCGCGGCCGGCATGTCCGGCGGTATCGCGTACGTGATCGACCTGGACCGCGACAACGTCAACGTCGGCAACCTGGACGCCGTCGAGGCGCTGGACGACGCCGACAAGCAGTGGCTGCACGACGTGGTCCGCCGCCACCAGGAGGAGACGGGCTCGACCGTCGCCGAGAAGCTCCTGGCCGAGTGGGACACCGCCGTCGAGCGGTTCAGCAGGATCATCCCCAGCACCTACAAGGCAGTGCTCGCCGCCAAGGAAGCCGCCGAGCGAGCCGGTCTCTCCGAGACCGAGACCCACGAGAAGATGATGGAGGCGGCGATCAATGGCTGACCCGAAGGGCTTCCTGAACCACGGGCGCGAGCTCGCCAAGTCCCGCCCCGTCGAGGAGCGCGTCAAGGACTGGAACGAGGTCTACGTTCCCGGCTCCCTGCTGCCCATCATCAGCAAGCAGGCCAGCCGCTGCATGGACTGCGGCATCCCGTTCTGCCACAACGGCTGTCCGCTCGGGAACCTGATCCCCGAGTGGAACGACTACGCCTACCGCGAGGACTGGGCGGCCGCCTCGGAGCGTCTGCACGCGACGAACAACTTCCCGGAGTTCACGGGCCGTCTGTGCCCCGCTCCCTGCGAGTCGGCGTGTGTGCTGGGCATCAACCAGCCGCCGGTCACCATCAAGAACGTCGAGGTCTCGATCATCGACAAGGCGTGGGAGACCGGGGACGTCGCCCCGCAGATCCCGGAGCGCCTGTCCGGCAAGACCGTCGCGGTCGTCGGTTCGGGCCCGGCGGGACTCGCCGCCGCCCAGCAGCTGACCCGGGCCGGTCACACGGTCGCCGTCTACGAGCGTGCGGACCGCATCGGAGGCCTCCTCCGCTACGGCATCCCCGAGTTCAAGATGGAGAAGCGGCACATCAACCGCCGCATCGAGCAGATGCGCGCGGAGGGCACCCGCTTCCGCACCGGCATCGAGATCGGCCGCGACCTGAAGGCCACGGACCTGAAGAAGCGCTACGACGCGGTCGTCCTGGCCGTCGGCGCGACCATGGCGCGTGATCTGCCGGTGCCCGGCCGTGAACTCAAGGGCATCTACCAGGCCATGGAGTACCTGCCGCTGGCCAACAAGGTGCAGGAGGGCGACTTCGTGGCGCCCCCGATCTCGGCCGAGGGCAAGCACGTCGTGGTCATCGGCGGCGGCGACACCGGCGCGGACTGCGTCGGCACCGCCCACCGCCAGGGCGCGGCCTCCGTCACGCAGCTGGAGATCATGCCCCGCCCTGGCGAGGAGCGGAACGCGGCCTCCCAGCCGTGGCCGACCTTCCCCATGCTGTACAAGGTCACCTCGGCCCACGAGGAGGGCGGCGAGCGGGTCTACTCCGTCTCGACGACCCACTTCGAGGGCGACGAGGACGGCAACGTCCAGTGGCTGCACCTCACCGAGGTGGAGTTCATCGACGGCAAGCTGACCCCGAAGCCGGGCTCCGAGCGCAAGATCCCCGCGCAGCTGGTCACCCTCGCCATGGGCTTCACCGGCACCGACCGGGAGAACGGCCTGGTCGAGCAGTTCGGCCTGGAGCTCGACGAGCGCGGCAACATCGCCCGCGACGCCGACTTCCGTACCAACGTGCCCGGCGTGTACGTCGCCGGTGACGCCGGCCGTGGCCAGTCGCTCATCGTCTGGGCGATCGCGGAGGGCCGCTCGGCGGCGCGCGGTGTGGACCGTGCGCTGACGGGTGTGAGCGAGCTGCCGGCGCCGATCCGCCCGACGGACCGCGCGCTGATGGTCTGACCGCACCTCACCCGCGGTCCGGCCACCTCATCCGTGGTCCGACCGCACCTCACAAGACGTCCCGCACAAAGGCGTGCGGAACACTGACGGCGCCTGCCCCTTGTCCCCGACCGGACGAATGGGCGGGCGCCGTCGCACGTCCTCAGCCGTTCTCGTTCCCGGTTCCGGGTGCCTTCGCGTGCCCGTCCGGCCAGACCTGGATGTGGTCCTCCTCCAGCTCCAGCAGCACCCGGTCCGCCATGCCCAGAGCCGCGGTGTACTCGGCCGGCAGCTGGAGGCGGCCCGCGCGGTCGAGCATCGCGTACTCACGGGCCACCAGGGACTCCCGGCCCGTCTCGTCGACCTCCGTGCGGCGCAGGACCTCCGTCGAGGTGCGGCCGTCGCGGATCGCGACCGTGCGGCGGACCTCGCCGGCGACCGCCTGGTCGTGCGTGACGATGACGATCGTCGTCCCCAGCTCCTCGTTGGCCCGGCGGAAGGCCGCGAAGACCTGCTGCCCGGTCGCCGAGTCCAGCTCGCCGGTCGGCTCGTCGGCGAGGAGGACGGCGGGGGCGTTGGCGAGGGCGACGGCGATCGCGACGCGCTGCTGCTGGCCACCGGACATCGCCTGCGGACGCCGGTCCCGGCAGTCGGCGACGCCGAGCAGGGACAGCAGGTCGTCCGCCCGCCCGGCCCGCTTCCGCCGGGAGGCGCCCGCCAGCTGCATGGGCAGGGCGACGTTCTGCGCGGCCGTCAGGTACGGCAGCAGATTGCGCACCGTCTGCTGCCAGACGAAGCCCACCACCTCACGCCGGTACCGCAGCCGGGCCTTCGCGTCCATCGTCAGCAGATCGCGGCCCGCGACCTTCGCGGCGCCGGCGGTCGGGACGTCCAGGCCCGCGAGGATGTTCATCAGCGTCGACTTGCCGCTGCCGGACGCTCCCACCAGGGCCATCAACTCGCCCTCCCGCACCAGCAGATCGAGCCCTTGCAGCGCCTGCACCTCCACGGCGTCCCCGCCGCCGCGCCGGGCGAAGATCCGCACCAGCCGGTCGCAGGCGATCAGGGCGTCGTGCCCGTACGCGGGCCGGTCGCGATGCTGCGCCGCGCGCCGCTGAAGCTCCGCGAGCGACTCCGTCGTACCGCTCATCGCATGTCTCCCGCCCTGAGGTGAGTGATCGGTGTCCGGCGTCCGGCCCACCAGACCTGCGCGACGGCCACCGCCCCGGCCAGCAGCACCGCGCCCGCCGCGGGCAGGCCCAGTGACCACACGTCGGCCCGCAGCACGGCATTCGGCGCCGTGACTCCGGCAGCGTCGGCCAGGGCGAGCCGGTCCAGGTCGATGCCGGGGGCGAGCAGCCCCACCGTGGCCCGGCCGACGGCCATGCCCCCGGCCGCCGCGAGCAGCGTCTGGGGCAGCGCCTCCAGGCCGAGCAGGTGCCGCCCCTGGCGGGTCGTCATGCCGAGGGTGCGCAGCCGGGCCAGCAGCGCGGCCCGCTCCGGCGCGGACCGCAGCAGCCCGAGCACCAGGGCGAGCACCGCGTAGCCCGCGCCCGCGGCGACGGCCCAGACGTAGATCCGCTCGGCACCGGCCTGCAACGGCGAGTCGGACAGCGCCGCGCGCTCCTCGCTGCGCAGGGTCACCGAGAGGTCCGGGCCGGCGCCGCGCACGGCCGCCCGCAGCGCCTTCGGGTCGAGCCCGGGACCGGCCGCCAGCAGGACCGAGGGGCCGGGGGAGCCCTTCAGGCCCGCCGCGTCGACCAGGAGGAACTCACCCTCGGGGACGGCCGGGGTGCGGGGGCGCACGGCGGTGATCCGCACGGTGACTGGGCCGCCGTCGGTCTCGATCCGGCGCGGTGCCCGCCCGAGCCGTTCGGCGACGCCCGGGGAGGCGACCGCGTCCAGCACCCCGCCCCGGCTCCGCAGCCGGTCGGCCGTGAAACCCCCCAGTCCCATCTGCCGGGCCAGTTCCGCGTACGAGTCCGGCTCGACCCCGACCACGGCCGACGACGGCGTCTCCTCGGACGCGCTCTCCGACGCGTGCCCGATGCCCACGGCGGTGACCTGCCGTACCCCCGCCACCTCCCGGACGGCCCGTGCCAGTCCCGCCGGCAGCGGGGTGCCGTCGGTGGTGGCGACCAGCGCGTCCGCGCCCGTCGCCAGCAGCGCGGCCCGGTCCCGGGCGTCCGCCACGCCCGTCAGCACGGATCCCCCGAACGCGGCCGTCGTCAGGGCCGTCAGCAGGGCGAGCAGCGGCAGGGTGGCGACCGCCGCCGGTGAGCGGCCGGCGCGGGCCAGGGACAGGAAGCCGACCACGCCCCGCCGCCGCGCGGCCGGACCGGCGGCCCACCGCAGGGGCAGGGGGTACAGCCGGACGAGGACCAGCGCCGCGACCAGCCCGACGAGCACCGGGGCGGCGCTCACCAGGAGGTCACCCGCCCCGCCGGTACCGCGGCGGCGCAGCGTCAGGACCGAGCCGACGGCCAGCACCAGCAAGGTCAGTTCGGCGACCGCGTGGCGCCCGCCGGGCCTGGCGTGGGCCAGGTCGTCGCGCTCCCGGTGGGCCCGCGGCCTGCGGTGCGCCACGGCCGCCCGCACCGGCAGCGCCGCACAGGCCAGCAGCGCCACGGCGGACGCCCCGAGTACGGCGGGCAGCAGCCGGGCCCCGTCCACGACGAGCACGGCGAACAGCAGACCGCAGGCCGCGGCGGGCAGCGCCGGCACGGCGTTCTCCGCCAGCAGCCGACCGGCGATGCCGCGCAGCGAACCGCCCCGGGCCCGCAGCAGGGCCAGTTCGGCGTCGCGACGGGCGGCGGTCAGACCCCCGCTCATGACCACGACGACGAAGGCCACCGCGGCGATCCCGAAGGCCGCGACGGCGACGACCGGCGTGATCGCGTCACGCGTCTGCGTGTACGAGCCGACGACCTGCTCCAGACCGGTGGACAGCTGCGCCGTCGGCCCGGCGGGCCCACGCATCCGCACCAGCCCCGGCCCGTCCTCCAGGGACGCGATCGCCTCGACGAGCGCCGAGGTGTCCGCCGCGGTGAGCCGTCCGGTCGCGGGCGCGAACCGCCAGTACTTCTCCGCCTCGCCCTGCCCGCCCAGCAGCGCCGGCGCGGCCCCGGGCGCCAGCAGGACGCCCGCCTCCCAGTAGAACAGCGGCGGGTGGTTCCCGACGGAGGCCAGGGCCGGTGTGCGCAGGACCGGTTCCGCGGACCAGTAACCGCCCCGCGGGTGCCGGGGTTCGAGGACGCCGGTGATCCGCACGGTCAGCGGCCCGTCCGGGAAGCCCGCCAGGGTGAGGGTGGAGCCGGACCGCAGCCGCAGCGTGCGGGCGGTCTCGGCGGTCACGGCACCTTCCACCGACCGGGTGTCCACGGACACCGTGCCGGCGGTCGGCAGCCGGCCCTCCCGCACGGTGGCGTGGCCGGCCGCTCCCGACTGCGCGAGCAGCGTGAACCGGGGCGGCACCCCGTCGGGCCGGGGCAGCGACGCGTCCAGCGCCTCCAGGCTCTTGCCGGTCCGCACCCCGTGCGCCGACTCGGCCGGGTCCGCCCGCAGCGGGGCGGGCAGCAGGGCCCGGGCCTGGGCGTCGACCGCGGCGAGCGCCTCCGGCAGGACCGCGTTCGCACGGGCGTCGTCCGGCAGTTCGAGCCCCGGCGCCGGTGCCTTCAGCTCCAGCACGGTGGACTCGGGGGCCGCGGCGGCCACGGCCTCGCGCAGCCCGTCCGTCTCGTAGGCCTCCACGGCCCGGGGCAGGACGGCCGCGAGGAACGCCGTGACCAGCACCAGCACGCCGAAGGCCACGGTGGACAAGGGCGCGGCCCGCAGCCGGGTCCGCACCCAGGGCGCGCCCTGCTCGTCCGTCGGCATGTCAGTCCTCCCCCTGGTGGCGGAGCGCGACCGCCGGCTCGGCGCGGCGCAGCGCCGACGCGGCGGTGATCAGCAGCAGCGGGGCGGCCACCCCCGCGAGGAGCAGGGCCACCCGGCCCACCGGGAGTTCGACGAGGACGGGCGGGACGGGCCGTGCCGCGTCGGAGGCCAGCACGATCAGCGGCACGACGGCCCGGGTCAGTACGGTGCCGAGCCCCAGTCCCGCGAGCAGTCCGGCCCCGATCAGCAGGCTCTGCTCGGTCGCGACCAGCCGGGCGAGGTCCCGGCGGGGCGTCCCCAGGGCGCGCAGCACCGCGAACTCCGAGGACCGCTCCCGCCGCGCCCCCGCGGCGCTCACCGCGAAGCCTCCGGCGGCGAGGGCCACGGCGGCCACCGCCACCGCCGTCAACGCCGAGCGCGGGCCCGCGCCCAACGGATCCCGCAGCAGCTCGGCCGCGGTCTCGTCCCGCACCAGCACCTG
Source organism: Streptomyces massasporeus (assembly GCF_014648995.1). Taxonomy (GTDB): domain Bacteria; phylum Actinomycetota; class Actinomycetes; order Streptomycetales; family Streptomycetaceae; genus Streptomyces; species Streptomyces massasporeus. The sequence goes on from NZ_BMSE01000004.1 coordinate 148,399, forward strand.
CTGCGGTTCGAGATCGGGGCGCGCCCGCAGCGCTGCGGCGACCTCGGCGGCCTTGCCGGGGGCGGCGCTCACCCACCACTCCGTGGGACCGAGCGGCGCGGCGGCCCGCCGGTCCAGCACGGCATCGACGGCCCGCAGATCGAGCAGCAGCGCCCCGCCGTCCGTGACCTCCCCGTTCGGGCCGGTGGCGGTGGTCGGCAACTCCTCCACCACCCGGACGATCCGCACCCGCACCTGCTCCCCGGACAGCGGTACGTCGACGGTGTCCCCGCGGCCGGTCCCCGCCGCCCGCAGGAAGTCCCGGGTGGCGACGGCGGCGATGCTCCGCGGCGCCCGGTCCCCGACGGTGGCGACCCGGACGCTGTAGAGCGGGGCGGTGTTGACACTCTCGTCGGGGTCGGCGCCGGTGCCGTACGACACGGTCAGCGGCGTGGTCCCGGACACGGTGGGCTTCGTGGCGGCACGAGTGAGGACGGTGCCGTTCTCCGTCACGGTCCGGCCGCCCCGCCAGCGCGTTCCGGCGGGCGCGGGAACAGTCCGGGCGGCGCCGTCGAGGCCGGTGGCGAGCAGCCGTTCGACGGTGAACCGGTGCTGTTCCGGGCGTCCGACGGGAGCGGTGTCGTCGAGCTGGAGCCCGGTCAGCCGCAGCGGTCCGGCCGGGGCCGCACGGCGGCCCGTCGCCGTCACGTCCAGATCGAGCGCGATCCGGCGCACCCGGCCGTCCACCGGGATCTCCCCGCCGCCCAGCCGGTACGCGATCCCGTACCGGTCCTCGACGACCGCCGTCAGTCGGGGTGCGCGGCCGGAGGGGGAGGAGCCGCCCCGGGCCCGCACGTCGGTGATCCGCACGTCGAGGGCGAGCCGCCGGGTGCCGTCGGGCAGCCGTATCGCCCGGTCCTCGTCCCGCCCGGGCGGGGCCAGGGACCGCAGCAGCTTCGCCGGGGCCTCGTCGGCGAGGTCGCCGCGCATCAGCATCCCGTCCCCGGCACGGGCCGTGTCCAGGGCGAGGACCGTCGCGTCGCGGCCGCCGGAGAGGCTCAGGGCGGTGCGGTGCGCGGGAGCGGCGGCCCGGGCGCCGGGCAGCGCGGCGTAGAGGCCGGTCTGCCCGGGACTGCCCGGCCGGTAGTCGAGAACCCGCACGGAGGCGCCCGTCCCGAAGTCGGCCTGGTCGCCCTGCGAGCGGTCCCAGGACGCGCCGTGCCCGATCGCCAGCATCCCGGTCGCCACGGCGATGACCAGCAGCAGCACCGGACCCGCCCCGCGCAGCGGGCGCCGGCTGAACTGCCAGCCCGCGAGCGCCGCCGGCAGCCCACGCCCGCTCGCGGAGCGCCGTTCCGCAAGCCGGGCCGCGAGCGGCAGCAGACGCAGCGTCAGCACCGTGCCCGCCAGCAGGGCCAGCGCGGGCGCCGCGACCAGCAGCGGATCGATGCCCAGCCGGCCGGCCCGGTCCCGGCTGAGCACACCGCCGCCGCTCGCGTCGGTCTGCCGCTGAAGCTGCCAGTACGCCACGCCCGCGATCAGCAGCAGCGCGGCATCGGCTCCGGCGCGCACGGGAGCGGCCGTCGTGGTGGCACGGACCCGCCGCAGCCGTACGGGCACGCTTGCCGTCGCCGCCAGCGCGGGCCCCACCACCGCCACCGCGCACGCCAGTGCCACGCCGGCCGCGACCAGCCAGACCCGGCCCGTCGGAGCGGTGTCGAGCCGCAGACCGATCCGCTCGAGCGAGGACCACCGGGCCAGCAGCCGGGCCAGCGGGCCGGACAGCAACGCGGCACAGACCGCGGCCGGCACCGCCAGCAGCAGCGCCTCCAGCGCGGCGAGCGACGCGATCCGGCCGCGCGATCCGCCCCGGGCCCGCAGCAGTTCGGTCTCGCCGGCGCGCTCGCCGTCCAGCAGCCGGGCCACCAGCAGCAGCGCGTACCCGGCGAGCAGCACCAGCTGCACGGAGACGATCACCAGGGTGGAGCGGGACACCAGCAGGGTCCGCGCGGTCCGGTCCAGGACGTCCGGCAGCCCGGTGCGCACGCTCGCGTCGCCCCCGAGCGCCGGGTCCCCGCGCAGCGCTTCGGCTCCGCGCACGGCGTCCGCGCGGAGCCCGCCGATGCCGCCCGTGGTGAAGGTCCGGTAGTCGGCCGTCGCCACCCAGCCGGTGTTGTCCTCGGAGGTGCGGCCGGAGGCGAGCACCGACGCGTCGGCCAGCAAAGGTCCGTAGGTGGTGAAGGCGAGGGTGCGTACGCCCTGGCCGCCGACGGTGTCCGCCTGCCAGTAGGGATCGGAGCTGTCGGCCGCCCGGTACACCCCGCTCACCCGTACCCGCAGAGGTGCGCCGCCCAGCCGGTCGGTGAGCGTGAGGCGTGCTCCGGCCCGCAGCTTCAGCCGGTGGGCGGCCGTCTCGGGCAGGGCGACGGGCACGGTGGCGTCGCCGTCCGCCCGGGCCGGCCCGGGCAGGGCGCCCGAGACCAGCCGGATCCGGGACCGGTCGAGAGCGGCGAGATGCGTGAGGTCGGGCTGCCCGGCCCGGGCGTCGGCGTCCTGGAGGGAGCGGGGCAGCGCGTACGGCCCGGACCGCTCCAGCCGCCGCACGGTCACCGGCAGCCCGCCGAACACCTCCCGCGCCCCGCGCACCACGGCCCGGTGCGCCGCGTCCCGCTCCTGCCGGGGCACGTCCGCCTCGACGACGAGGGAGGCGGAGACCGCGGCCCGGCCGCCCAGGGTGCTGCGCAGCGCCGCGTTCCCGACGGAGCCGGAGAAGGCCGCGAGGGCGGCGAGCACCGAGGTGGTCAGCAGGACGGCGAGCAGGGCGGCGGTGAGCAGCAGCCGATGCGCGCGCAGGCGCAGCATCAGTAAGCCCGTCACTCTTCCCCCACCCGATGCGCGAGCCGCTTTCCCCCAACCCGGCATGCATATCACGGCGTTGCCCACCCGGAACATGAGTGCGATCGCGGGTTGTCCGGCCCTTGACCGCCCGGACCGCTTCCGTATGGGATGCGGTGATGACCGAGAACGCCAACCCGGGACCCGGCGCCGCCCTCGCCGGCGAAGCGCCCGGGGAGCCGATGCTGCGGGTGGAGGACCTGCACCACTCCTACGGCACGGGGGCCGCGGCCGTGCACGCGCTGCGCGGGGCCTCCTTCGCCGTCCGGCGCGGTGAACTCGTCGCCCTCAAGGGCCGTTCGGGCTCCGGCAAGTCGACGCTGCTCCATCTGATCGGCGGCCTCGATTCCCCGCAGCGCGGCCGGGTCGTGGTGGACGGCACCGACCTGTCCGCGCTCGGCGAGAGCGAGCTGCTGGAACTGCGCCGGGACCGGATCGGTTTCGTCTTCCAGTCCTTCGGGCTCATCCCCATCCTCACCGCCGCCGAGAACGTGGGCGTGCCGCTGCGGCTGCGCCGGACCGAGCCGCGGGAACGCGAGGAGCGGGTGGCGCTGCTGCTGGCCCTGGTGGGACTGGCCGGCCACGAGACACAGCGGCCCGCCGAGCTCTCCGGCGGGCAGCAGCAGCGGGTCGCCATCGCCCGGGCCCTCGCCAACAGCCCGGCCCTGCTGCTCGCCGACGAGCCGACCGGCCAGCTCGACGCCGCCACCGGCCTGGCGGTGATGGAGCTGCTGCGGGCCGTGGTCCGCAGCGAGGGCGTCACGGCCCTCGTCGCCACCCACGACCCCCAACTCCTCGGCCTGGCCGACCGGGTGCTGGAGCTGAGCGACGGTGCGGTCGTCGAGGACTGATCGGAGCAGTGGTCCGGTTCAGGAGTGAACGGGGCGGTGGTCCTGGAGTGATCGGAGCGGTTGTCGAGGAGTGAGAGGATGCGGCCCATGGTCGCGATCAGTCTGAGCAAGGTGCAGGAGACCGCCCCCGCCCTGGTGGACCTCTACAAGAGCGCCGGGGTGTCCCTCACCAAGCACGGCCTCGACGGGCTGCGGGCCGCGGTCTACCTGGTGGTCGACTACTCCGGCTCGATGAAGCCGTACTACAAGGACGGCAGTGTGCAGGCGCTGGCCGACCGGGTGCTCGGGCTGTCGGCGCACCTGGACGACGACGGCAGCGTGCCCGTGGTGTTCTTCTCCACCGACGTCGACGCCGTCACCGACATCGCGCTCGCCGACCACCGCGGAAAGATCGAGCGGATCGTGGCCGGGCTCGGGCACATGGGGAAGACCGGCTACCACCTGGCGATGGACGCCGTGATCGACCACTACCTCGACAGCGGGGCGGCCGAGCCCGCCCTGGTGGTCTTCCAGACCGACGGCGGACCCATCAACAAGCTCGCCGCCGAACGGTACCTGTGCAAGGCGGCCAAGCTGCCGCTGTTCTGGCAGTTCATCGGGTTCGGCGACCCGGGCAGCAGACAGTTCGACTTCCTGCGCAAGCTGGACGAGCTGGCCGTGCCGGGCAAGCGGGTCGTCGACAACGCGGGGTTCTTCCACGCGGGGGAGGATCCCCGGAAGGTCTCGGACACCGAGCTGTACGACCGGCTGGTCGGCGAGTTCCCGAAGTGGCTGGTGGCCGCGCGGGCCCAGGGCATCGTCAGGGGCCCCGGCAGCCGCTGACCGGGGCTCGCTCCCCTGGCCCAACCGCCCCGCCCCTTGGCCCACGCCCCGTTTGCACGGCCGCGACGCCGTGCCACGCTGGGAAGGATCCGACGGGGAGGCGACGACGTATGGGCGACGACGGCGCACGACGGGTGTACGGGACGGACTCCGACCGGAGACCTCCCGCCGGCAAGGGCGAGAAGCTCGCCGACTGGGCGGACGGGCGGCTCGGGCTCTACGGCCTGGCCAAGGCCAACATGCGCAAGGTCTTTCCGGACCACTGGTCCTTCATGCTGGGCGAGGTCACCCTCTACAGCTTCGTCGTGCTGATCCTCACCGGCGTCTACCTCACCCTGTTCTTCGAGCCCAGCATGCAGGAGGTCGTCTACAACGGCTCCTACACGGAGCTCAACGGCGTGCTCATGAGCAAGGCGTTCGAGTCCACGCTGGACATCAGCTTCGATGTGCGCGGCGGGCTGCTGATCCGCCAGATCCACCACTGGGCGGCCCTGGTCTTCATCACCGGCATGCTGGTGCACATGATGCGGGTGTTCTTCACGGGCGCCTTCCGCAAGCCGCGCGAGCTGAACTGGCTCTTCGGCTGGACCCTGCTGATGCTCGGCATCATCACCGGCCTGACCGGCTACTCCCTGCCCGACGACCTGCTGTCCGGCACCGGCATCCGCTTCGCGCAGGGCGCGATCCTGTCCATCCCGATCGTCGGGACGTACCTGTCGTTCTTCCTGTTCGGCGGGGAGTTCCCGGGCGAGGACATCATCTCGCGGCTCTATCCCGTCCACATCCTGCTGCTGCCCGGGATCATGCTCGGCCTGGTCACCGCCCATCTGATCCTGGTCTTCTACCACAAGCACACCCAGTTCCCGGGCCCCGGACGCAAGGAGCGGTCGGTCGTCGGGATGCCCTTCCTGCCCGTCTACATGGCCAAGGCCGGCGGCTTCTTCTTCCTCGTCTTCGGCGTCCTGACGGTGATGGGCGCCATCGCCCAGATCAACCCCGTCTGGGCCTTCGGCCCCTACCGTCCCGACCTGGTCACCACCGGCGCCCAGCCCGACTGGTACCTCGGGTTCTCCGAGGGGCTGATCCGGGTGATGCCGGGATGGGAGATCAACTTCTGGGGGCACACGCTCGTCCTCGGCGTGTTCATCCCCTTCTCGCTCTTCCCGCTGATCCTGCTCGCCCTCGGCCTGTACCCCTTCATCGAGGCGTGGATCACCGGCGACAGACGCGAGCACCACATCCTGGACCGGCCACGCAACGTGCCCGTGCGCACCGGTCTCGGCGTGGCCTGGCTGACCCTGTACGCGGTGCTGCTGATCGGCGGCGGCAACGACATCGTCGCCACCCATCTGCATCTGTCCATCAACGTGATCACCTGGTTCGTGCGGATCGGCGTCTTCGTGCTGCCGGTCGCCGCCTTCATCGTCACGAAGAAGATCTGCATGGGCCTGCAGCGCCGCGACCGCGCCAAGGTGCTGCACGGCAGGGAGACCGGCACCATCAAGCGGCTGCCGACCGGTGAGTACATCGAGGTCCACGAGCCCCTCGCGCAGGCCGAACTGCACACCCTCACCCAGCACGAGCAGCACCCGCCGTACGAGATCGGGCGCGAGGTCGACGCGGGGGGTGTCCGCCGCAAGGTCAAACGGTCCGAGCGGCTGCGCGCCCGGCTCGCGCAGGCCATGTACGGGCCCGACGCGCGGATCGAGAAGCCGACCGTGGCCGAATACCGGGAGATCACCGGTGGCGATCACCGGCACTGACGACCAGGGCCCGGCACTCCTCGGGCGCGCCCCAGGCGGTGCGCAGGGCCCGGGCCTTGGTCAGCCACAGCGACAGGCCGTACTCGGCGGTGTAGCCGATCGCCCCGTGCATCTGCAGCGCGGTCCGGGCGGTGGCGTACGCCGCCTCGCACGCGGCGGCCTTGGCGGCGGCGGCGTCGCAGGGCTCCATGGTCAGCGCGGCGCCGAACACCAGCGGGCGCGCGAACTCCAGGGCGATCCTCGCGTCGGCCAGCCGGTGCTTGACCGCCTGGAACGCCCCGACGGGGACACCGAACTGGGTGCGCTGCTTGACGTATCCGACCGTTCTGTCGAGCAGTGCCAGGCCCAGGCCGAGGGCCTGCGCGGCGGTGGCGAGGCGGGCCCAGGTGAGGGCCTCGTCCGCGGTGAGCGCGAGGAGGTCGCCGCCGGGGAGGAGCGGGGTGAGGCGGCGGGCCGGGTCGAGGGAGGGGCGCACGGGGCCGTGGCCGGGGGAGAGGCGGATGCGGCCGGGCTCCCAGGAGATCCGGAGGGCGGCCGCGTCGCCGTCCAGGGCGTACGCCCCCTCGGCGGCCACCGTCGCCATCGTCTCCCCGGACGCCAGCGCCGGCAGCAGTCGTTTCGCCGTCCCCGGGTCCGCCCCTTCGAGGAGCACCGCCGCTGTGACCGTCTCGACGAGGGGCCCCGGCACCGCGTGGCGGCCCAGCTCCACGAAGGCCGCGGCCAGTTCGACCGGCCGCGGGCCCAGGCCCTCGTACGCCTCCGGCACCGCCAGCGCGAACACGCCCGCGTCCGCCACGCGGGACCACAGCGCCCGCCCGCTCGCATGGTCGCCCCGGCTCCAGTCCCGGATCACCGCCGGGGTGTCCGCCGCCGTCAGCAGGGCGTCCAGCGACGCGGCGAAGGCCCGCTGCTCGGCATCGAGGAGGAAGCGCATCACAGGTGCCCCTTCGGTGTTGCCTGCCGCGGCACCGGCGCCCCGGGCGTCGGCGGCGGCTCTTGGGCTGAGGTCCCGGGCGTCGGCGGAGGCCCTTCGGCAGAGACCCCCGGCGTCGGCAGCGGCCCTCCGGCAGAGACCCCCGGCATCAGCGGCGCCCCTTCGGCAGGCCGAGCAGGCGCTCGGCGATGATGTCGCGCTGGATCTCGTTCGTGCCCGCGTAGAGAGGTCCGGCGAGGGCGAAGACGTACCGCTCCGCCCAGTCGGTGTCCGCCATCTCACCCTCCGGGCCGAGCAGGTCGAGGGCCGTCTCGTGCACGGCGATGTCCAGCTCGGACCAGAAGACCTTGCTGAGGCTCGACTCGGGGCCGGCGCTCTCGCCGTCCAGGAGGCGGGAGGCGGCCGCGTAGGTGAAGAGCTGGTAGGCGCGGGCGCCGATCAGGGCGTCGGCCACCCGGTCCCGCACGGACGCCGGCCGGCCCTGCCGCCGCCACAGCTCCTCCAGCCGGCGGGCCGAGGCGAGGAAACGGCCGGGGGAGCGGAGCATCAGCCCGCGTTCGTTGCCCGCCGTCGACATCGCGATCCGCCAGCCCCGGCCCGGCTCGCCGATCACGTCCTCGTCGGGCACGAAGACCTCGTCCAGGAACAGCTCCGCGAAGGCCGGCTTGCCGTCGAGGCGGGCGATCGGGCGGACCGTGACACCCGGGGCGCGCAGACCGAACATCAGGTACGTCAGACCCTGGTGGGGTTTCGCCGCGTCCGGGTCGCTGCGGAACAGACCGAAGGCGCGATCGGCGAACGCGGCCCGCGAGGACCAGGTCTTCTGGCCGGTCAGCAGCCAGCCGCCGTCCGTGCGCACGGCCCTCGCCCGCAGGGACGCCAGGTCCGAACCGGCCTCCGGTTCCGACCAGGCCTGCGCCCAGATCACCTCGCCGGAGGCCATCGGGGGCAGCACCCGGGCCCGCTGCTCCTCGGTGCCGTGGTCGAGGAGGGTCGGGGCGAGCAGCTGAATGCCGTTCTGGCCGACGCGGCCCGGCGCGTGGGCCGCCCAGTACTCCTCCTCGAAGAGCAGCCACCGCAGGAGCCCCGCGTCCCTCCCGCCGTAGCGCGAAGGCCAGTTGACGACCGACCAGCGGTCCGCTGCGAGCTCCGCCTCCCAGGAGCGGTGTGCGGCGAAGCCCTCCTCGGTCTCCAGGGAGGGCAGGGGTGCGCGCGGCACGTGCGCGCGCAGCCACTCCCGCACCTCGGCGCGGAACGCCTCGTCCGCCGGGGAGAACACCAGGTCCATGACCGCCCCTCCTTCCCTAACAAGTGTTTGGTAGGTTAGCGTGAGCCCATGACAGACGTCGAGAGCCCGGCGTACGTGCCCGGGCACGGCCTGCTGAAAGGGCGGACCGCCGTCGTCACCGCGGCGGCCGGTGCGGGGATCGGCGGGGCCACGGCGCGGCGCTTCCTGGAGGAGGGGGCCCGCGTGCTGATCAGCGACGCGCACGCGCGACGGCTCAAGGAGTACGAGACCCGGCTGGCCGGGGAGTTCGGCAGGCGGTCGGTCACCGCGGTGCCCTGCGACGTCACCGACGAGGATCAGGTGCGCGCCCTCTTCGAGACGGCCGCGGAGGAGCACGGGCGCCTCGACGTCGTGGTCAACAACGCCGGTCTGGGCGGCACCGCGGAGCTCGCCGACATGACCGACGAGCAGTGGTCCCGCGTCCTGGACGTGACGCTGAACGGCACCTTCCGGTGCACCCGCGCCGCCCTGCGCCTGATGCGGCAGTCGGGGGGCGGCGTGATCGTCAACAACGCCTCCGTCGTCGGCTGGCGCGCGCAGGCGGGACAGGCGCACTACGCCGCAGCGAAAGCCGGGGTGATGGCCCTGACCCGGTGCGCGGCACTGGAGGCGGCCGGGTACGGCGTCCGGGTCAACGCCGTCTCGCCGAGTCTCGCCATGCACCCCCACCTGGTGAAGGTGACGTCGGCGGAACTACTGGCGGAGCTGACCGAGCGCGAGGCCTTCGGGCGGTACGCCGAGCCCTGGGAGGTGGCCAACGTCATCGTGTTCCTGGCGTCCGGCTACTCCTCGTACATGACGGGCGAGGTCGTCGCCGTCAGCAGTCAACACGCCTAGGACAATGGACGATGTGCCGACCAAGAAGAAGCCCCAGGTGAGCGCCGCAGCGCCCGCGCGCCGCCGTGAACTCCTCGACACCGCCGCCGAGGTCTTCGCCGAACAGGGCTACAACGCCACCACCGTCCGCAAGATCGCGGACCACGCGGGGATGCTCGCCGGCAGCCTCTACTACCACTTCGACTCCAAGGAATCGATGCTGGAGGAGATCCTGCGCACCTTCCTCGACGAGCTGTGGGACGGCTACGACACCGTCCTCGGCGCCGGGCTCGGGCCGCGCGAGACCCTCCAGGCCCTGGTCACCGAGTCGTTCCGGGAGATCGACCGGCATCGCGCGGCCGTCGCGATCTACCAGAAGGAGAGCAAACAGCTCGTGGCGCAGGAACGGTTCGCGTTCCTCGCCGCATCGCAGCGCCGGTTCGAGAAGGCCTGGCTGTCCACGCTGGAGCGCGGCGTCGCCGAGCGGGCCTTCCGGGCCGACCTCGACGTCCGGCTCACCTACCGGTTCGTGCGCGATACGGTCTGGGTCGCCGCGTCCTGGTACCGGCCGGGCGGACAGCACAGCCCGGAGGAGATCGCCCGGCAGTACCTGTCGATGGTGCTGGACGGGATCGCCGTACGCGAATAACCCCTAGGTGCGAGGGAGTCGTCATGGCCGAGGCCTACATCGTCGAAGCGGTCCGCACGCCCGTCGGGCGGCGCGGGGGAGGGCTGAGCGCGGTCCACCCGGCCGACCTCGGCGCGCACGTCCTGGCGGAGCTGATGGACCGCTCGGGCATCGACCCGACCGCCGTGGAGGACGTCGTCCTCGGCTGCCTGGACGCGGTCGGGCCGCAGGCCGGGGACATCGCCCGGACCTGCTGGCTGGCGGCCGGGCTGCCCGAGGAGGTGCCGGGCGTGACCGTCGACCGGCAGTGCGGCTCCTCGCAGCAGGCCGTGCACTTCGCCGCGCAGGCCGTGCTGTCCGGCACCCAGGACCTCGTGGTCGCGGGCGGCGTGCAGAACATGTCGATGATCCCCATCGCCTTCGCCACCCGGCAGGCCGCCGAACCGCTCGGGCTGACGCAGGGCCCCTTCGCGGGCAGTGCCGGCTGGCGGGCCCGGTACGGGGACAAGCCCGTGAACCAGTTCGTGGGCGCCGAGATGATCGCCGCGAAGTGGGGGATCAGCCGACAGGACCAGGAGGAGTTCGCCCTGCGCTCCCATCAGCGAGCGGTGCGGGCCGTCGACGAGGGGCGCTTCGGCCGCGAGACCGTGCCGTACGGGGAGGCCACCACCGACGAGGGGCCGCGCCGGGACACCTCCCTGGAGAAGATGGCCGGGCTCAAGCCGGTCCTCGACGGCGGCACGGTCACCGCCGCCTGCTCCTCGCAGGTCTCCGACGGGGCGGCGGCGATGCTGCTGGCCTCCGAGCGGGCCGTGCGCGACCACGGGCTCACCCCCCGCGCCCGTGTGCACCACCTCTCGGTGCGCGGCGAGGACCCGATCCGGATGCTCACCGCCCCGATCCCGGCCACCGCCCACGCCCTGAAGAAGACCGGCCTGACCATCGACGACATCGACCTCGTCGAGATCAACGAGGCCTTCGCGCCGGTCGTCCTGGCCTGGCTGAAGGAGACCGGCGCCGACCCGGACCGGGTCAACGTCAACGGCGGTGCGATCGCCCTCGGCCATCCCCTCGGCGCGACCGGCGTCAAGCTCATGACGACCCTGCTGCACGAACTGGAGCGCACCGGCGGCCGGTTCGGCCTGCAGACCATGTGCGAGGGCGGCGGCCAGGCCAACGTGACGGTCATCGAACGGCTGTGAGCCGCGCCAGCGTCTCGTCGGCCTCCTTCACGATCCGCTCCACCAGCTCCGCGCACGACGGCAGGTCGCCGATCACCCCGGCGACCTGCCCGGATGCCATCACCCCCAGGTCCGTACGGCCGTCCACCATCGCCGACTTCAGCAGCATCGGCGTGTTCGCGGCGAGCAGCACCTGGCTCCAGGACAGGTCCTTGCCGTGCCGGAGGGCGAGCCCGTCGCGGACCAGCTGCGGCCAGGTCAGCCCGGACAACCGCCGGAATCCGGCCGCCGCGCGCACGGCCCGCACCAGCGCCCGGGCCCGGCCGGTGTCCTCCAGGGCGGCCACCAGTTCCGTCCGCAGCATGCGGTGCGGGAGCCCGTCCACCGCCCGGGTCACCGTCACGTCCCGCACGGTCGCCGCGAGGTACCGTGCCTTCACCGCGTCCGGCACGGTCGAGTCGGAGGTCAGCAGGAACCGCGTGCCCATCGCCACGCCCGCGGCCCCGTAGGCGAGGGCCGCGGCCAGCCCGCGCCCGTCGAAGAAGCCACCCGCCGCGACGACGGGGATCCGCACCGCGTCCACCACCTGCGGCAGCAGCACCGTCGTGGCCACCTCGCCGGTGTGCCCGCCGCCCTCCGCGCCCTGCACCAGCACCGCGTCCGCGCCCCAGGCCTCGACCTTCTCGGCGTGCCGCCGCGCTCCCACGGTCGGCATGACGACCACACCGGCCTCCTTGAGCTCGCCGATCAGCTCCCGGGAAGGGGCGAGGGCGAAGGAGGCGACACGGACGCCCTCCTCGATCAGGATCCGCACCCGTTCGCCCGCGTCGGCGGCGTCCGCGCGCAGGTTCACCCCGAACGGCGCGTCGGTCCGCGCCTTCACCTCCCGTACGGCCTCGCGCAGCCGGCCCGGCGTCATCGTCGCCGAGGCCAGGATGCCGAGGGCGCCCGCGTTGGCCGAGGCGCAGACCAGACGGGGACCGGCCACCCAGCCCATCCCGGTCTGCACGACCGGATGGCGGGCGCCGGTCAGCCGGGTCAACGCCGTCCCCCTCACGCGGCGACCTCCCGGGCCCGGGCCCCGGCCGGGTCGACGACCTCGCGGATCAGCCGGAGCTCCTCGTCGGTCGGCTCCCTGGTCGCCGGCACCTCGTCCGGCACCGTCAGCTCGAAGCCCGTGGCCTCCTTGACCTGCTCGACCGTGACGCCGGGGTGCAGCGAGGCCAGCCGCATCGAGCGGTCCGGCGTGGCGAAGTCGAAGACGCCCAGGTCGGAGACGACCCGCGGGATGCGGTGGTAGCGCGCCCCGGCCGCACGGTCGTAGCCGACCCCGCAGACCATGTCGACCCGGTCGACGAAGACCCGCCGGGAGTGCCTCGGGATCCAGTAACTGGTCGGGTTGTTCAGGGTGTTGACCGGAGCGCCACGCACCCCGAGCAACTGCCGCCTCGGCCGCTCCCAGTCGCCGATGCACGCGATGTTCTGGTTGCCGAACCGGTCGATCTGGCTCGCGCCCATCATCACGTGCCGCCGCCCGCCCGTGACCCAGGCCAGATGCTCGCGGTAGGGCAGCCAGCCCTCGGGTGTCCCGTCCGGGCGGACGAGCAGGGCCTCGCCATCGGTCAGCAGCAACTCCGGCGCGAAGGTGAGCCGGGCCAGCCGGGCGCCGATCGACGGGATCAGCCCCATGGGGCTCGCCAGCACCTCGCCGTCGTCCCGCCAGGCCTCGGCGCAGGCGATCACGCAGTACTCGGCGCGGGTGGGCCCGGTCATGTCCCCTCCCGCACGGCCCGCTGGTACGTCTGCTCGTCCCCGGCGAGGAACCCGGCCTCGAACTCGGGCCAGGGCGTGGTCGCGTACCTCTTCTGGAAGGCCTCGTCCCGGCCGTAGTCGGGCGCGCAGGACGTGAAATGCGCCCCGTTCGGCGCCTCGACGACGCCGGTGACCGTGTGCCGCCTGATCAGCAGCGTCTGGGGTGGGCCCTGCTTCGTCAGCTCGGCCGTATCGACGATCCGCTCGCAGCTCACGTACGCCGTGTCGGCCGCCGCGCAGAACAGGTCGTCGAAGTACGGGTCCGGGCCCAGGTACTGCCCGTTGCCGGAGCGGTCGGCGCGGTTGACGTGCACCAGGGCCGCGTCCATCCGCAGGGCGGGCACGGCGACGAACGTCTCCCCGTCCTCGTACGGCGAGGTGACCGTCCGCAGGCCGGGGTTGACCCGCATCACGTCCGAGCCGAACCCCGCCCGCACCGGCAGGAACGGCAGCCGGTTCGCCGCCGCCCGCAGGCCCCACAGGAACATCGCCTCGTCGATCTCCGTCAGCTCGAACGCGCCCCGCTCGCGGGCGGCCCGGTAGTGCGGTTCCAGCGGGATCGAGTCGAGGGTGACGAAGGCCGTGACCAGCTTCCGGATCCGCCCGGCGGCGGCCAGCATGCCCACGTCCGGGCCGCCGTAGGAGACGACCGTGAGGTCGGTGATCCCCGACCTGAGCAGCGCTCTCACCAGGGCCATCGGCTTGCGGCGCGAGCCCCAGCCGCCGATGCCGAGGGTCATGCCGCTGGACAGCCGGGCCACGGCCTCGTCCGCCGGCATCGTCTTGTCCTTCATCGCGCTCCCTCCTGCCCTTCGCCGCCGGATTCACTGGGTGTGCCGAAAGCACCGGACTCACCGGGTGCGCCGGAGCCGCCGGACCCACCGGGTGTACCGGAGCCGCCGGACCCACCGGGTGTACCGGAGCCGCCGGACCCACCGGGTGTACCGGAGCCGCCGGACCCACCGGGTGTACCGGAGCCGCCGAAGGCGCCGCGGACCCGCGCGCCCACCCCGCTGAGGCCCGCCTCGAAGGTGAAGCCCTGCTCGAAGCGGTAGCTGCGGCGCACGTCCACGGGGTCGATGCCGTTGAGCGCAGCCTTGGCCAGGCGGAGCAGCCGGCCGTCCTTGGCGGCGATCTCCCGGGCCAGCTCCAGGGCGGCGGCGGGCAGTTCGGCGCGCGGCACCACCCGCCACACCGACCCGTGCGCGTGCAGTTCGGCCGCGCTCGCCGTGCGGGCCGTGTAGTACAGCGCCCGCATCAGGTGCTGGGGGACCAGCCGGGCCAGGTGGGTGGCCGCGCCCAGGGCGCCGCGGTCCAGCTCGGGCAGCCCGAACACCGCGTCCTCGCTCGCCACGATCGCGTCCGCGTTGCCCACCAGGCCGACGCCGCCGCCCAGGCAGAAGCCCCGCACCGCCGCCACGACCGGCACCTCGCACTCGTAGACCGCCGCGAAGGCCTCCGCGCAGCCGCTGTTCACCCCGCGCAGCGCGCTGTGCTCCCGGTCGTCCGCCTGCAACTCCTTGATGTCCACGCCCGCGTTGAACCCGCGCCCCTCGGCGGCCAGCACCACGCACCGCACCTCCGGGTCGCGCCCGGCCGCGCGCACCGCGTCGGCCAGGGCGAACCAGCCCGCCACCGGCAGGGCGTTCACCGGCGGAAAGTCGACCGTGACGACGGCTATGCCCTTTTCCTCGCACGAGGTGGAGACACCCATGGCCGCATCAGCTACCTTTCCACCAAACGTTTGTTAGGTGGAAAGGTAGCAGCGCATGGAGCTGGACGGGAAGGTCGCCGTCGTCACGGGCGGGACCCGCGGCGTCGGCGCCGGCATCGCGCGGGCCTTCGTGCGGGCGGGCGCCGAGGTCGTGGTCTGCGCCCGCCGGCCACCGCAAACCCCGCTGCCCGGCACCGAGTTCATGCCGCTGGACGTCCGGGACGCCGACGCCGCCGGACGCCTGTTCGCCGGCCTGCCCCGGGTGGACGTCCTCGTCAACAACGCGGGCGGCGCACCCCACCGGCTGCTCACCGAGGCCGGGGCGGACCGGCACGCGCGCGTGGTGGAACTCAACCTGCTCGCGCCGCTGACCGTGTCCCTCGCCGCCTACGACCGGCTCCGGTGCGCCCGGGGCTCGATCGTCATGATCGGCAGCGTCAGCGGCAGCCGCCCCTCGCCCGGCACCGCCGCCTACGGAGCCGCCAAGGCGGGCCTGGAGAGCCTCGCCCGGTCGATGGCCGCGGAGTGGGCGCCCGACGTCCGGGTCAACACCCTCGTCGTCGGCATGGTCCGCACGGAACGGTCCCACCTCCACTACGGCGACCAGGACGGTGTCGCGGCCGTCGGCCGCACGGTCCCGCTGGGGCGCCTCGCCGAGCCGTCCGAGGTGGGTTCCGCCGCGGTGTTCCTGGCGTCCGGAGCCGCCGCCTACATCAGCGGGGCGAGCCTGCTGGTGCACGGGGGCGGGGAACGTCCGGCGTTCCTGGACGCGGCCACCGCGGACCGCACCCTAGCCGCGGACAAGGCCACGATCGGTCACCCGCCTGTAGCGCACGAGGAGAACTGACATGAGCGGACTCTGCGCGGGCCGGGTCGTGGTCGTGACGGGCGCGGGCCGGGGGCTCGGCCGGGCCCACGCGCTGGCGTTCGCGGCCGAGGGGGCCCGGCTCGTCGTCAACGACCTCGGCGTGGGCCTCGACGGCACACCCGAGCCCGACGGCCCCGCCGCCCGGGTCGTCGAGGAGATCCGCGCGGCGGGCGGCGAGGCCGTGGCGCACGGCGGCGACATCGCCACGGCCGAGGGCGCCGCCTCCCTCGTCCGCACCGCCCTGGAGACGTACGGCCGGCTCGACACCCTCGTCAACAACGCGGGCTTCCTGCGCGACCGCATGCTGGTCAACCTCGGCGAGGACGATTTCGACGCCGTCGTACGCGTCCACCTCAAGGGCCACTTCCTGCCCCTGCGGCACGCGGCCGCGCACTGGCGGTCCGAGGCGAAGGCCGGCCGCCGGCCCGAGGCCCGGATCGTCAACACCAGCAGCGGCGCGGGCCTGCTCGGCTCGGTCGGGCAGGGCAACTACAGCGCCGCCAAGGCCGCGATCGTCGCCCTGACCCTGGTCGCCGCGGCCGAACTGCGGCGCTACGGCGTCCAGGTCAACGCGATCGCCCCCGCCGCCCGGACCCGGATGACGGAACGCACCTTCGCCGACACCATGACGGCCCCCGACTCCGGATTCGACGCCATGGCCCCGGAGAACGTCTCCCCCCTGGTGGTCTGGCTGGGCTCCCCGGCGAGCGCGGGGGTGACCGGCCGGGTCTTCGAGGCGGAGGGCGGCCGGATCACGGTGATGGAGGGCTGGCGTCCGGGCCCGAGCACGGACAGGGACGGCCGGTGGACCCCGGCCGAGGCGGGCGAGCAGGCCCGCACACTCCTGTCCGAGGCGGCCGAGCCCGGACCGGTGTACGGAACCTAGGCGGTCACGTGCCCCGGACGTTCACGTGTCCCGGACGTTGTCCCAGACGTTGCCCCGGACGTTGTCCCGGACGTTGTCCCGGACGTTGTCCCAGACGTTGTCCCGGACGTTGTCCCGGACGTTCACGTGCCCCAGACGTTCACGTATCGCACTCCAGCACGCTCCGGCACAACGCGCACCGCGCCCGGACCCGCCCCCGCACCGGCACCCTGATCCGCTGGTGGCACGTGGGGCAGGGGAACGACACCCGCAGCCGCCCGCCCCCGTCGGGGGAGAACGCGTAGCGCACCCCCGGCTGCGGCGGACCCGCCGGCGCGTGCCGCCGGTCCCGGGCGTACCGCCGCCGCCCCGCCCACCCCGCCGCGGTCAGCGGCGGCTGCTGCCCGTCCCGGCGGGCCAGCTCCATCCCCTTCACGTACGCCGTGTACGCCTGCGCACTGGTGAACCACACCGACGGGTCCTCCCCGAACAGCAGCGCCCGCTTGGCCAGCACGTACCCGAACTCCTCCGGCGTGAGATACCCCAGCTTCTGCGAGGACGCCCCGTCCTCCCGGTACGCGTCCAGCAGCAGCCACCCCGCACCCAGATAGGTCGTCGCCGTGTCCGTGAGGATCTCGTTGTCCCGCACGCCCGGGAAAGACAGGTCGAGCCGGTGCAGGTACACGTGCATCACCTCGTGCGCGAGGGCCGCCCCGATGTCCTGCCGATGGTCACGGAACCGGTCGTTCAGCTCCACGAAGTACTCCGGCCCGGCCGCGAGCTCCACGCTCGCCGCGTGCCGCATCTCCCGGAAACTCACGACCAGCCGGGCGTCCGGCAGCCGGTAGTGCCGCACCAACTCGTGCGCCACCCGCTGCGCCCCCATATACAGGTCGTCGGTGTCGCAGAACGCCACGTCGACCGGGAGCACGCTGGTCTCGAACGTCCGCACGGTGTCGTACGACAGCCGCTTGTACAGCGCCGTGATGGCGGCCCGCACCGTCTCCAGATGCGGGTAGCCGTGCTCGACCGACCCGTCGTTCGCCACGCCTCACCCCCAAGACGCCCCTGAACCCTCCACTGTACGAGGACGTGCCCCGCCGCGGACGGGCGCCGGTACGGCGAAAACCGGTCGTCACCGCGCGGCGCCCGGGGCAGAATCCGGGCCGTGACCAGCGCACAGCACACCGTCGCCGCTTCGCTCCGGGTGGGCGGCCAGGACGACGACCTCGAAAAGCGCCTCGACGAGGAGCTGACCGCCTTCAACACCGCCGCCGCCGACGGGGCCGTCACCGAGCCGCTCTCCGTCCGCGTCACCGACGAGGCCGGCGACCTGGTCGGCGGCCTCACCGCCTGGACCTGGGGCACCCTGTGCTCGGTGGACATGCTCTGGGTGCGCGAGGGCCGGCGGCAGTCCGGCTGGGGCGGCCGGCTGATGCGCGCGGCGGAGGCGGAGGCCGCCCGGCGCGGCTGCACCGACATGATCGTCTCCACGTACAGCTTCCAGGCACCCGCCTTCTACCCGGCGCTCGGCTTCACGGAACGGGCCCGCATCCGGGGCGTCCCCGGCGGCCACGAGGACATCCACTTCCACAAGCGACTCGTACCGCCGAAGGATGAGACGGCCGGCGGCCACCCGGCGTGATCCCCGTAGGCTGACGCCCCATGACCACCAGCAACACCGGTTCCCCCGACGTCGACCCCGCCGTGCGCGAAGAGCTCGCCCGGCTGCGCGCCAGCATCGACAACATCGACGCGGCCGTCGTCCACATGCTCGCCGAGCGCTTCAAGGCCACCCAGCAGGTCGGGCACCTCAAGGCCCAGCACCAGCTGCCGCCCGCCGACCCGGCCCGCGAGGCCCGCCAGATCGCCCGGCTGCGCGCACTCGCCGAGAACGCCAAGCTGGACCCGGCCTTCGCCGAGAAGTTCCTGAACTTCATCGTCGCCGAGGTCATCCGGCACCACGAGCGCATCGCCGACGAGGCGCTCAACGGCACCACCACAAGCGGCAACTGACCTCGCGCGCACCCCCCGGGGGGAGTGACACGGCGGCCCGCCCGGGGCATGCTGCGCTGTGCACAGCATGTCAGGTGACGAGCACTGCGCGTCAGTGTCCCGGACTACTCTGGACCTCCACGAGGGAGGGGCGTCGGGCCATGCCGTCGGATACCAGGATCCTCATCGTCGACGACCACGAGGACACGCTGTACGCGCTGGAGAGCGCCCTGGCCCCGCTGGGCTACCAGCTCGGCCGGGCCACCAGCGGCGACGAGGCACTCAAACAGGTGCTGCGCGGCCAGGTCGGCCTGCTCCTGCTCGACGTGCGCATGCCCGGCGTCAGCGGACTGGAGGTCGTGCGCTACATGCGGCGCGTGGAGCAGACCCAGCACATCCCCGTGATCCTGCTCACCGGCTTCGGCGCCGACCACGAACTGACCACCACCGCCTTCGGACTCGGCGTCGCCGACCTCGTCCTGAAGCCCGTGGACCCGTGGGCCCTGCGCACCAAGGTCCGCTACCTCTACGACGCCCACCGGCGCCATCTCGCCCTCGAACGGGAAGTGCGCCGCCTGCGCGCCCTCACCGGGGAGCACACCGAAACCGCCGCACACCCACGCCCCGGACTACCGCACCCCGACGCGCGCGTACCGACACAGCGGCCCATGGGGGCGCACGCCGGGGAGCTGGAAAAGGACCGCACGTAGACCGGACATTGGGCACGTACCGATCCGCCTCTGTGCGTTGCCGACGCCATCAGGCAGCATGTCTCGCATGTCCGTACTGACGCGCGACGAAGCGCAGACCCGAGCAGAGCTCCTCGACGTCCACCGCTACACGATCGAACTCGACCTGACCCGCGGAGACGACACCTTCGACTCCCGCACCCTGATCAGGTTCGCTGCCCGCGTGGACGGGGACACCTTCGTCGAGCTCAAGCCCGCCGAGCTGCGCTCCGTCACCCTCGACGGACACCCCCTGGACCCGGAGGCCCTCGACGGCAACCGGCTCCCGCTCACGGACCTCACCGCCGGCGAACACGAACTGCGCGTCGACGCCCGCATGCGCTACTCCCGCACCGGCGAGGGCATGCACCGCTTCACCGACCCCACCGACGGCGAGACCTACGTCTACACCCAGCTCTTCCTGGACGACGTCCAGCGGGTCTTCGCCGCCTTCGACCAGCCCGACCTGAAGGCCGTCTTCGAACTGTCGGTGAAGGCCCCGCAGGACTGGACCGTCCTCACCAACGGCATCACCGAACAGGCCGACGGCGTATGGAAGGCGGCCCCCACACCGCTCATCTCCACCTACCTCGTCGCCGTCGCCGCCGGCCCCTGGCACTCCGTGCGCACCGAGCACCGCGGCCTGCCCTTCGGCCTGCACTGCCGCCGCTCCCTCGCCCCCTACCTCGACGCGGACGCCGACGAACTCCTCGACATCACGCGCGCCTGCTTCGACCGCTACCACGAGAAGTTCGACGAGCCCTACCCGTTCGACTCCTACGATCAGGCCTTCGTCCCCGAGTTCAACGCCGGCGCCATGGAGAACCCGGGCCTGGTCACCTTCCGCGACGAGTTCGTCTACCGCTCCGCCGTCACCGACACCGAACGCCAGACCCGCGCCATGGTCATCGCCCACGAGATGGCCCACATGTGGTTCGGCGACCTCGTCACCCTCAAGTGGTGGGACGACATCTGGCTGAACGAGTCCTTCGCCGAGTACATGGGCTACCAGACCCTCACCGAGGCCACCCGCTTCACCGACACCTGGACCGACTTCGGCGTCACCCGCAAGTCCTGGGGCTACGACGCCGACCAGCGCCCCTCCACCCACCCCGTCGCCCCCGAGGCCGTCGACGACACCGCCTCCGCGCTGCTCAACTTCGACGGCATCTCCTACGCCAAGGGCGCCAGCGCGCTGCGGCAACTGGTCGCCTGGCTCGGCGAGAAGGACTTCCTCGCCGGCATCAACACCCACTTCGCCCGGCACAAGTTCGCCAACGCCACCCTCGCCGACTTCATCGACAACCTCGCCGCGGCCACCGACCGCGACGTCCACGCCTGGGCCGACGCCTGGCTGCGCACCACCGGCGTCGACACCCTCACCCCGCGCATCGCCCCCGGCGAGCACGGCAC
This sequence comes from Streptomyces massasporeus, assembly GCF_014648995.1. Lineage (GTDB taxonomy): Bacteria > Actinomycetota > Actinomycetes > Streptomycetales > Streptomycetaceae > Streptomyces > Streptomyces massasporeus. The sequence continues at coordinate 168,951 of NZ_BMSE01000004.1, forward strand.
CTGCGCCCTCACCGTCGACCGCGCCGGCAGCCGCCCGCACCGCGTCGCCGCCGGCCTCTACGACCGGGACCTCGGCGACGACGGCGGCCAGCTCGTCCTGCGCGAACGCCTCCACCTCGACCTCCCGCAGACCGACGCCCACCCCATCGGCAAGCGGCCCGCCCTGCTCCTCCTCAACGACGGCGACCTCAGCTACGCCAAGGTCCGCTTCGACCCCGAGTCCTTCGAGACCGTCCGCAAGGAGCTGTCCGGCCTGCCCGAACCGCTCACCCGCGCGGTCGTCTGGAACGCCCTGCGCGACGCCGTCCGCGACGGCGAACTCGCCCCCGGCGCCTACCTGGAGACCGCCCGCGCCCACCTCCCGCTGGAGACGGACCTCGCCATCGTCCAGGGCGTGCTCGCCTTCGCCTCCACCTACATCACCGACCGCTACCTCACCCCCGAGGAGCGGCCCGCCGCCCTCGCCACCCTCTCCGACCTGTGCCGCGACCTCATCCGCCGCACCGAGGACGGCGACAACCCCGGCCTGCGCCTGATCGCCGTACGCCACCGCATCGCCGTGGCCGCCCACCCCGACACCATCGCCGCCTGGCTCGCCGACGGCACCGTCCCCGGCGGCCCGGAACTCGACCCCGAGCTGCGCTGGCGCGTCCTAGCCCGGCTCGCCGTCCTCGGCGCCACCGACGAGGCCGCCATCGCCGCCGAGCTGGATCGTGACCCGAGCGCCACCGGCCAGGAAGGCGCCGCCCGCTGCCGGGCCGCCCTGCCCGACCCGGAGGCCAAGGCCCGCGCCTGGGAGGCCATGTTCGGCTCCGACACCCTGTCCAACTACCTCTTCACCGCCACTGCCCGGGGCTTCTGGCAGCCCGAACAGGCCGACCTGGTGGGCGAGTACGTGGGGCGCTACTACGCCGACGCGGTCGCCGTCGCCGACCGCCGCGGCCCCGCCATCGCCGTGGCCGTCGGCCGCGACGCCTTCCCCGCCCACGCGGTCGACGCCGACACCCTCCGCCTCGGCGAGGCATGCCTGCGCGACGCCGACCCCAGCCCCGCGCTGCGCCGCAAGCTCGTCGACCAACTGGACGACCTGGCGAGGGCGTTGCGGGTACGCGAGGCGTAGCCCGACGGCACGCAGGGCACTCGACGGGCGGCCGGCCTCCCTCGCCGACACGGCAGGTCGGCCGCCCCTGCCGACGTCAGGAACTGGCTCGGGGCCGTGAGGGCCCCACCGACGTCAAGAGCTGGCCTGGGGCCGCGCCGTCCCCGTCGACGTAGGGAACCGGCCCGGGGCCGTGAGGCCCCCGCCGACATCGAGAACTGGCCCGGGCCACGCGGCCCCTCCGACGTCGAGAGCTGATCAGGGCCACGCGGCCCCCGACGATGTCAAGAACCGATCTGGGGCCACGCGGCCCCTCCGACGTCAAGAACCCGATCCGGGCCACGCGGCCCCCGATGACGTCAAGAACCGATCCGGGGCCGGGCGGCCCCGACCGGTTTTCCCGTACGGAGGTACCTCCACCCGGGTTGTGTCGTTGAGCTCTCCGGGCGCGCCGCCCCGCGCCCCGGAGGTCAGCCCCATGAGCACGCCGCCCCTCGCCTCAGGCCACGAAGGCCCCCACGCCCTGCGGCCGTTGCTCGACACCGTCCTCGAAGCGCTGGACACCGGCGCCCGGGCGCGGGGCGGACCCTTGCCGGCGGGCGGTCCGGAGGCCGTCGCGGCCCGGACCCGCGAGGCGGTCGGAGAGGTCCTCCCCGACCGCGGCGACCCGCAGGCCGTCCGCACCCTGGTCCACGCCTTCGCCGCGACCGCCGCCGACCCCGCCCACCCCCTGTGCGCCGCCCACCTCCACTGCCCCCCGCTCGCCGTCGCCGCGGCCGCCGACCTCGCCGCCTCCGCCCTCAACCCGTCGATGGACTCCTGGGACCAGGCACCGGGCGCCTCAGAACTGGAGAGGCTGGTCGCCACAGCACTGGCCCAGGAGGTCCACCCGGCCGGCACCCCCGACGCCCTCGTCACCACCGGCGGCACCGAATCCAACCAACTCGCCCTGCTCCTCGCCCGGGAGGCCCACGGCGGATCCGTCCGGCTCGTGTGCGGGGCCAACGCCCACCACTCGCTGCCCCGCGCCGCCTGGCTGCTCGGACTGCCCGAACCCGCCGTCGTACCCGCCCCGGGTGGAACGCTCGACCCCGACGCGCTCGACGCGACCCTCACCCGCCTCAGCGGCCCGCTGCTCGTCGCCGCCACCGCCGGCACCACCGACGCCGGACTCATCGACCCGCTGCCCGAGATCGCCGCCCACTGCGCGGCCCACGGCGCCCGGCTGCACGTCGACGCCGCCTACGGCGGAGGCCTCCTCTTCAGCGACCGGCACCGCACCCGGCTCACCGGGCTGGACGCCGCCGACACCGTCACCCTCGACCTGCACAAACTCGGCTGGCAGCCCGTCGCCGCAGGCCTCCTCGCCGTCCGCGACGCCCACGACCTCACCGCCCTGCGGCAACGCGCCGACTACCTCAACGCCGACGACGACACCGAAGCCGGGCTCCCCGACCTCCTCGGCCGCTCCCTGCGCACCACCCGCCGCCCCGACGTCCTCAAACTCGCCGTCACCCTCAAAACCCTCGGACGCGGCGGCCTCGGCGCGCTCGTCGACCAGGTCTGCGCCCACGCCCGGCAGTTCGCCGCCCTCGTCGACGCGCACCCCGACTTCGAACTGCACGCCCCGCCCGTCATCAGCACCGTGCTGTTCCGCCCCACCGGCGCCACCGACACCACCGTCGCCGCCGTACGCCGCGCGCTGCTCACCGACGGCTCCGCCGTCCTCGGCCGGGCCCGCCTCGACGGCCGGCTCTGGCTCAAGGCCACCCTCCTCAACCCCGCCACCGGGCCCGACGACCTGGCCGCCCTGCTGCACCTCGCGGCAACGAGCCGAGCCACCCTCGTGGAAGGACACACCCCCCGATGAACCCCGCCCCGACCCCCGAACCCGACGCCCCCCGCGACCTCGTCGGCATCGGCATCGGCCCCGTCAACCTCTCCCTCGCCGCGCTCGCCCACCCGCTCGACGGCCTCGACACCGTCTTCTACGACCAGCGCCCCGCCTTCGGCTGGCACCCCGGCCTGCTCCTCGAAGGCGCCACCATCCAGGTCCCGTTCCTCGCCGACCTGGTGTCCCTCGCCGACCCCACCAGCCCCTGGACCTTCCTCAACTACCTCAGGTCCCGCGAGCGGCTGTTCCCCTTCTACTTCGCCGAGCGCTTCCACATCCAGCGCGCCGAATACGACGCCTACTGCCGCTGGGTCTGCGAGAACCTCCCCGGCCTGCACTTCGGCCACCAGGTCGACGCCGTCCGCTGGAACCCCGAACGCGACGTCTTCGAGGTCGACTACACCCAGCTCGACACCGACGGAGAAGCCGAGGCCCTCGGCCGCACCTACACCCGCAACATCGTCCTCGGCATCGGCACCGAGCCCTACGTCCCCGACCCCCTCAAGCCCCTCGTCGAGGCCCCCGGAGTACCCGTCGTCCACGCCGCCGACTACCTCGACCACCGCGCCACCCTGCTCGCAGCCGAGCACGTCACCGTCGTGGGCATCGGACAGTCCGGCGCCGAGATCTTCCTCGACCTGCTCCGCAACAGGCCCGCCGGACGCGAGAAACTGCACTGGCTGGGCCGCACGGAGGCCTTCGCCCCCATGGAGTACTCCAAGCTCGGCCTGGAGCACTTCACCCCCGACCACACCCGCTACTTCCACGCCCTGCCCGAATCCACCCGCGACCGGCTCGTCGAGGGCCAGTGGCAGCTGCACAAGGGCATCGACGCCGCCACCATCGCCGCCGTCCACGACGAGCTCTATCGCCGCACCCTGCACGGCGGCTGGCCCGACGCCGTCCTCACCCCCGGCGTCCGCGTCCGCACCGCCGGCCGCGTCGCGACGACCAAGGTCGAACTGCACCTGGAACACACCCTCCAGGACAGCCGCTCCCGCCTCACCACCGACGCCGTCGTCCTCGCCACCGGCTACCGCGAGCGCCCCCTCGACCGGATCCTCGCCGGCCTCGACCCCTACATGCGCCGCGACAACCAGGAACGACCCCGCATCGACGAGGACCACCGGCTCGTCCTCGACCCGTCCGTCACCGGCACGGTGTACGTCCAGAACGCCGAGACCCACACCCACGGCGTCGGCGCACCCGACCTCGGCCTCGCCGCCTGGCGCAGCGCGATCATCCTCAACTCCCTGACGGGCAGCGAGGCCTACGCCCTTCCGGGCCGCACCGCCTTCACCACCTTCGGCCTCACCCAGCGCCGGCACGTCCCGCCGCCCCGTGAGGCACCGGCACTGACCCCGCTGGTCGACGACCGAAGGTGACGAAGCGCGCGGATCAGAAAACGGGCGTGCCGTTACGGGTGAGCTTCCAGTCGACCCCCGCGAACGCGGCCGGGTCGATCGACCCCTTCGCCTTCACCCAGGCGATCATGGTGTTGCGGATCTCTTCCGAGTTCGACCACAGCACCTGGGCCGCGGCGACGTGCGGGAAGTTGCCGCCGCCGTTGGCCCGGTAGTTGTTCACCGCGAACACGAACTTCGCGTCGTCCGCGAGCGGCTGCCCCTCGAAGCGCACGTTCGTCACCCGTGACCCGGCCGGCTTCGCGATGTCGATCTCGTACGACAGACCGCTCACCACGTCGTAGTTGTAGTCCGGCGTGCCGTTCGCGTTCGTCAGCTTCGCCGGATCCACCGCCGCGTCCGGCGCCGTCTGCACGAAGTAGTTCGCCGAGAACTCCAGGTACGCCTTCATCTGCGCCCCCGTCATCAGACGTGCCTCCAGCGTGTTCTCGAACACGTACAGACCCGCCACGTCCCGGATCGTCACCTGGCCCGCCGGGATCCGGGCACTGCGCGAGAAGCACGCCGCCTGCGACAACACCGGCAGCGACGCGTGCTCCGTGCCCGCCAGCGCCTGCTTCACCGTGTCCGCCTGGATGTGGTTGATCAGATCGATGATCGGCACGTCCTTGTACGGCGCCTGGGCCGACGTCATCTCCGCCGCGTTGGTGCCGATGACCTGGTTGACGTACGCCACGACCTTCTCGTGCTCGTCGACGAGCAGCTTCGTGATCTTCGAGTCCTCCTCCACCGTGTTGGAGTTCAGGACCTTCGCGCCCACCTTCTCGACCTTCCAGCAGCCCTTCTCGAAGACCAGCTCGAAGTCGAACAGCGTCAGCCGCTGCCCCCACTTCAGCGGCTCCGACAGCACGACCTGCTTGCCCGTCTTCTTGTTCGTGACGAAGTACTCCGGGATCTCCGTGTGCGCGTGCCCGACCAGGATCGCGTCGATCCCCGGCACCTGCTCCGCCACCAGAGCCGCCGCGTTCTCGATGTACGGCAGCTGGTCACCGTAGGACGACGTCCCCGACGAACCGCTGTGCGCCGACACGATGACCACGTCCGCGCCCATCGACCGCAGCTTCGGCACCCACTTCGCCGCCTGCTCCTCCAGACCCGGGAACGTCATCTTCCCCTGGACGTTCGCCTTGTCCCAGATCGCGATGCCCGGGTTGGTCAGCCCCAGCACCGCCACCTTCACGTCCCGCCCGTGCGGAGTGCGCAGCCGGTGCATGCTGTACGGCGCGAACGCCGGGCGCAGCGTCTTCGCGTCCAGCGCGTTCGCGCCCAGCAGCGGGAAGTCGCACTGCTGCTCGAACTTGCGCAGCACCGGGATGCCGTAGTTGAACTCGTGGTTGCCCAGCGCCGCCGCGTCGTAGCCCATGGCGTTCATCGCCTGCGCCATCGGGTGCACCGGCCCGCCCTTGGCGGTGATCGGGTCCACCTTGGCGTAGTAGTACGACAGCTGGGTGCCCTGGATGGTGTCGCCCGCGTCGATCAGCAGCGTGTTGCGGCGGCCCTTCTCCGCACGGACCTGGTTGACCAGCGTCGAGACCTTCGCGAGGCCGACGTCGTTGTGGTCCTTGTCGTCGAACTCCTTGTCCGTGAAGTAGTCCCAGTTGAAGACGTTGCCGTGCAGGTCCGTCGTCCCCAGCACGGTGAACGCGTACCGCTTCGCCTCCGCCGCCTGCGCACCCGGCGCCGAGACCGCACCGGCCAGCGCCACCCCCGCCCCGGTCACGGCGGACTTCTCCAGGAACTTCCGGCGGTTCAACGGCATGTCTGGCTCCCCTGCGGAATCTGTGAACGACGCGCGTAGATAACGCGCGTAGATTCTGACCCGCCCACGACCGGCCGCAACAGACCCGGCAGGTTGCGATCTGATGACTCGGCCCCCGAACTCCCGGCCGCCAACCAGCCCAGACATGACAGAGTGGGGCGTATGACCGCGGCCACCCCAGACGCCTCCCAGCCCGCCGTCCCCTACGGCACACCCGAGGCCCCCCGCATCGCCGTCCGCGGCGAAGCCCGCCTCGAAGTCGACCCCGAGATCGCCCGCATCGGCATCACCGTCGCAGCCCGCGGCCGCGACCGCCGCTCCGCCCTCGACGACCTCACCCGCCGCAACGCCGGCCTCCTCGACCTCGTCAAGTCCTACGGCGACGCCGTCGAACGCCTGGAGACCGGCGCCTTCTCCATCACCCCCGAACTCACCAAACACGGCCGCGGCGAACGCGTCCGCACCTACCACGGCAGCGTCCGCGTCACCGCCGAACTCACCGACTTCACCGCCCTCGGCGAACTCACCACCCGCCTCGCCGACCTCGAACTCACCCGCGTCGACGGCCCCTGGTGGGCCCTGCGCCCCGACTCGCCCGCCCACCGCGAGGCCAGGAAGAAGGCCGTGCGCGAAGCCGTCCAGCGCGCCCGCGAGTACGCCGAAGCCCTCGGCACCAGCCTCTCCGCCCTCGTCGAACTCGCCGACATCGGCGCCGAGAGCGCCCCGCCGGCCTACCCCCAGGCCCCCGGCCGCATGCGCTCCGCCGCCTTCGCCGGCGCCGCCGAGGACACCCCCGCCCCCCTCGACCTCGAACCCCAGCGTCAACGCGTCCACGCCCAGATCAACGCCCGCTTCACCATGGTGCCGCCGCAGCTCTAGGCATACCCACGGCCTTCTTTCGAAAATCGGACCGAATTCCTCGAAGTGCTCATCGGAGCGCCCCGCCGCACAATTCGGCACTTGTCAATAACGCTTAAACGCAAAGTCTGTTGAGTGGTCACCCTCGGCCAATTCACTACCAGTCGGTAACTCATAGGCTCGATTCATGCGCCGAGCAAAAATCGTCTGCACCCTGGGGCCCGCCACCGACTCGTACGACCGGATCAAACACCTGGTCGACGCCGGAATGGACGTAGCCCGCTTCAACCTCAGCCACGGCGGCCACGCCGAACACGAGGAGCGCTACCACCGGGTCCGCAAAGCCGCCGACGAGACCGGCCGCAGCGTCGGCCTCCTCGCCGACCTCCAAGGCCCGAAAATCAGACTCGGCCACTTCACCGAAGGACCCGTACTCCTCGAACGCGGCGACACCTTCACCATCACCGTCGAAGAAGGCATCGAAGGCGACGGCCGCATCTGCGGCACCACCTACGCCGGCCTCGCCACCGACGTCACCCCCGGCGAACGCATCCTCATCGACGACGGCAAGGTCTGCCTCGAAGTCACCGCCGTCGACGGCCCCCGCGTCCACACCACCGTCCTCGAAGGCGGAGTGATCTCCGACCACAAAGGCCTCAACCTTCCCGGCGTCGCCGTCTCCGTCCCCGCCCTCTCCAAAAAGGACGAGGACGACCTCCGCTGGGCCCTGCGCACCGGATTCGACGTCATCGCCCTTTCCTTCGTCCGCTCCGGCCGCGACATCCAGGACGTCCACCGCATCATGGACGAGGAAGGCCGCCGCCTCCCCGTCATCGCCAAAATCGAAAAACCCCAGGCCGTCGACACCATCGACGACATCGTCGCCGCATTCGACGGCATCATGGTCGCCCGCGGAGACCTCGGCGTCGAAATGCCACTGGAACACGTCCCGATCGTCCAGAAGCGCGCCATCAAACTCGCCAAACGCAACGCCAAACCGGTCATCGTCGCCACCCAGATGCTCGACTCGATGATCGACAACGCCCGGCCCACCCGGGCCGAGGCCTCCGACGTCGCCAACGCGGTCATCGACGGCACCGACGCGGTGATGCTGTCCGGCGAGACCAGCGTCGGCAAGCACCCGATCGAGACCGTCCGCACGATGGCCCGCATCGTCGAAGCGGCGGAGGAAGACGTCCTGGCGAAGGGCCTCCCGCCGCTGACCGAACGCAACAAACCCCGCACCCAGGGCGGCGCGGTCGCCCGCGCGGCGGCGGAGATCGGCGACTTCCTCGGCGCGAAGTTCCTCGTCGCCTTCACCCAGTCGGGCGACACCGCCCGCCGCCTCTCCCGCTACCGCTCCCCGATCCCCCTCCTCGCCTTCACCCCCGACCAGGCGACCCGCTCCCAACTCAGCCTGACCTGGGGCGTCGAAACCTTCCTCGGCCCGTGCGTCGACTCCACGGACGCGATGGTCGACCAGGTCGACGAACTCCTCCTCCGCTACGGCCGCTGCCGCCCCGGCGACACGGTCGTCATCACGGCGGGCTCCCCACCCGGAGTCTCCGGCTCGACGAACATGGTCCGCGTCCACCACATCGCGGAGTAACCACGTCAGTACTTGGGTCCGACGTGGGCGTCCATGAGAGCGACGGAGGCTTTGCGGGCGACGGAGATGTTGCGCGTGTTCGCCTTCTTCCATTCGACGCCCACCTGGTCGAGCGCCGCGGTGAAGAGGCGGATGATGTCGGCCGAGAGATTGGTGAAGAAGTACCGCGGATACTCGTAGCGCTTTCGCTGCCCGCCGACGATCCGGGTCGTCCAGTTGGTGATCCGGCAGCCGTCGGAGTGGATGAGTCCCTGGATGAACTCCCAGGGATGGCCGTCGACGATGGCCTGCTGCCAGGGCTCCAGTGCGATGTGCCGCTCGTGCTTCTTGCCGGGACCATGCTGCGGAAAGAAGAGCGGCCAGTGCTTGCTGTAACCGACCACGGAAACGTAGCCCTCGGCCTGTACGCGATAACACCGCCCGGTGGGGCTGATGGCGCGCATGGCGGCCTCGCATGCGTCGATCAGGCCGGGCCAGGAGTTCGCGCAGGCGATGCGCAGATAGTGTCCGCCCCTGGGGTGAGCGCTGATGCAGCCGTCGCCGAGGTAGAGGCCGAGCAGGTACGCGTATGCGCGCTGATCGGCGGGCGGGCCGGGAGCCGGAGGCGCGATGCGTGGGAGCGGTTCGAGGCGGCTCTGCCAAGAGCGGATGGCGGCTCGTGAAACGCCTGTCTCACGGCTCACCGAGTTCAGGCTGCGGCCCTGGGCCACCAGTGCGAGTGCTCGCTCGCGTGTGCCGACGTCGTACATACGGCCACTGTGAGAGCGCCCTCATGGCGATACGCAGCGAAAAGCGGATGTTCACGAGAACGTGGACATCCGCTTCGAATGAGTGACCTTGGAAAACAAGGAAAAGTGCCCCGGGTCGGACTCGAACCGACACTGTATGGGTTTTGAATCCATTGCCTGCTGCCAATTGGGCTACCGGGGCCCGGTGAATCCAAGGTTGACCTCGACCCACTGCCTGACCACCATACCGCAGCTAGGTACGCTCTTGGGAGCAGTACCGGCCTGCCCCTACCAAGGAGCCCACGTGAGTGCCCCCGAGTCGCCCCAGCCTGTTGACGTGCCTGATGAGGACAAGTCGCACGTGCCTCCGATGACGACGCGGGTCGTCATCGCCGAGGACGAGGCGCTGATCCGGCTCGATCTCAAAGAGATGCTGGAGGAGGAGGGGTACAGCGTCGTCGGTGAGGCCGGTGACGGTGAGCAGGCGGTGGAGCTGGCTCGTGAGCACCGGCCCGATCTGGTGATCCTGGACGTGAAGATGCCGAAGATGGACGGCATCTCCGCGGCGGAGAAGATCGCGGAGGAGAGCATCGCGCCGGTGCTGATGCTGACCGCGTTCTCGCAGCGGGATCTGGTGGAGCGTGCTCGGGACGCCGGCGCGATGGCGTATCTCGTGAAGCCGTTCAGCAAGACCGATGTCGTGCCGGCGATCGAGATGGCCGTGTCGCGGTTCACGGAGCTGAAGGAGCTGGAGAAGGAGGTCGCCGACCTCACCCTCCGGCTGGAGACGCGCAAGCTGGTGGACCGGGCGAAGTCGATTCTGCAGACGGAGTACGGGCTGTCGGAGCCGGCGGCCTTCCGCTGGATCCAGAAGACGTCGATGGACCGTCGGATGTCGATGCAGCAGGTGGCTGAGGCGGTCATTCAGGACGCCGACGAGAAGAAGGCCGACAAGGGCTGAGTCACAGACGTCGCAGACGTAAGAGGCCCGCTCCCCCTTCGACCGAAGGGGGAGCGGGCCTCTCGGCGTACAGGCCGGGACCTCAGTCCTCGCCCAGGTACGCCTTGCGTACCGACTCGTCGTGCAGCAGGTCCTGCCCGGTTCCGGAGAGGACGACGTTGCCGACCTCCATGACGTGGCCTTGGTCGGCGAGGGAGAGCGCGGCCTGGGCGTTCTGTTCGACGAGGAGGATCGTCGTGCCCTGGGACTTGAGCTCCGAGATGGTCGCCATGATCTTCTGCATCATGATCGGGGAGAGGCCCATGGAGGGCTCGTCGAGCATGAGCAGCTTGGGCTGGGACATCAGGGCGCGTCCCATGGCGAGCATCTGCTGTTCGCCGCCCGAGAGGGTTCCGGCGGCCTGCTTGCGGCGTTCCCCGAGGATGGGGAAGAGGTCGTAGGCGCGCTGGATGTCCTTCTCGATGCCGTCCTTGTCCTTGCGGAGGAAGGCTCCGAGCTGGAGGTTCTCGGCGATGGTGAGGCGGGGGAAGATGTGCCGGCCCTCGGGGGAGTGGGCGAGGCCGAGGGCGACGATCTTGTGGGCGGCGACGCCGTTGAGCGGCTTGCCGTCGAAGAGGATCTTCCCGGAGGTGGGCTTGAGCAGGCCCGACAGGGTGCGCAGGGTCGTGGTCTTGCCGGCGCCGTTGGTGCCGATGAGGGTGACGACCTGGCCGGCTTCGACGCTGAAGGAGATGCCTTTGACGGCTTCGATCTTGCCGTAGGAGACCCGGAGGTCCTCGACCTCGAGGAGTGCGGTCACTGGGCTTCTCCCTTGGTGCTGCTGGTGGTGCTGGTCGCGTCGGCGGCGGCTTCGGCGGCCTCGACCTCGGCGGCTTCGGCCTCGCCGGGGTCGCCTTCGAAGGGTTCGCCCAGGTAGGCGGCGACGACGCGCTCGTCGGCCTGGACGACTTCGGCGGTTCCCTCGACGAGCTTCTCGCCCTGGACGAGGACGGCGACGCGGTCGGAGAGGTTGAAGACGAAGCGCATGTCGTGCTCGATGAGGAGGACGGCGATGCCCTTGTCGCGGATGGCGAAGACGAGTTCCTCGGTGGCGCGCGTCTCCTGGGGGTTCATGCCGGCGGTGGGCTCGTCGAGGAGCAGCAGGCCGGGCTCGGAGGCCATGGCGCGGGCGATCTCGAGCTTGCGCTGTTCGCCGTAGGGGAGGTTGCGGGCGAGGTGGTCGCGCTTGTGGGCGAGGCCGATGAACTCGAGGAGTTCCATGGCGCGTTCCTCGCTGGCGCGTTCGGCCTTCTTGAAGCCGGGGCCGCGCAGGAGGGCGGACCAGAGGCCTTCCTTGGTGCGGGTGTGGCGTCCGACGAGGACGTTTTCCAGGACCGTCATGTTGGCGAACAGGCGGATGTTCTGGAAGGTGCGGGCGATGCCGGCCTGGGTGACCAGGTGGGGCTTCGGGGGGAGGACGGTGCCCTTGTAGGAGACGGTGCCCTCGGTGGGGACGTACAGGCCGGTCAGGCAGTTGAAGAAGGTGGTCTTGCCGGCGCCGTTGGGGCCGATGAGGCCGACGATCTCGCCGGCGTTGACCGTGAAGTCGACGGAGCGTACGGCGGTGAGGCCGCCGAAGCGCATCGTGACGTCGCGTGCTTCGAGTACAGGAGTGGTCATGTTCTTACGCCCCCGCCTTGGTGACGGCCGGTTCGTCGGTCAGCGTGGTCTGTTTGGGTACGTCGAGTTGGCCGGTCTCGTGGAATTCGAGCTGGCGCCGGCGGTTGGCGATGATGCCTTCGGGGCGGAAGCGCATCAGGAGGATGAGCGCGATGCCGAAGGCGAGGAGCGACTTGTCCTGGAGGAAGACCAGCTTCTCGGGGAGCAGGTAGAGCAGGGCCGCGCCGAGGAGCGGTCCGGCCACGGTGCCCATGCCGCCGAGGACGACCGCGGCCAGGAGGAACGCGGAGTTGGGCGGGGTGGAGCCGGCGAACTGGTACGGCGTGGGGACGACGCTGTAGGTGACGTGGGCGCTGACGGTGCCGGCGAGGCCGGCGAGGGAGGCGCCGAGGGCGAAGGCGACGAGCTTGACGCGGAAGCCGTTGATGCCCATGGCGGTGGCGGCGGTCTCGTCCTCGCGGATGGCGATCCAGGAGCGGCCGATGCGGGAGTCCGCCGCACGCGTGTAGACCAGGACCACGATGGCCATGATGAGGACCATCAGCAGGTAGTAGTTGGCGAAGCGGCCGAGGGTGAATCCGCCGATGTCGTGGGCCTGGCCGAAGTTGAAGCCGAAGAAGTTCAGGTCGGGGATGTTGGCGATGCCGTTCGGGCCGTTGGTGACGTCGGGTCCGGAGTCGCCGTCCATGTTGTTGACGGCGATGCGGAAGATCTCTCCGAAGCCGAGGGTGACGATGGCGAGGTAGTCGCCGCGCAGTCGCAGGGTCGGGGCGCCGATGAGGACGCCGAAGACGAGGGACGCGGCGGCGCCGGCCAGGGCGGAGGCCCAGAAGGGCAGGTGGACGCCGGAGATGGTGGAGAACTCGGAGCCGGAGACGAGGGCGGCGGTGTAGGCGCCGACGCCGAGGAAGGCGACGTATCCGAGGTCGAGGAGTCCGGCGAGGCCGACGACGATGTTGAGGCCGAGGGCGACGGTCCCGAAGATCAGGATGTTGACGCCGATGTTGGCGTAGTGGTCGTCGGTCTGGGTGAAGGGGAAGGCGATGGCCGCGGCGAAGCCCATGGCGAGGGTGAAGCTGCGGTTGGCGGCGACGAGGGCCGAGAAGCGGTCCATGAGGCCGGCGGTGTGCACTGCCCACATCGCGAAGGTGACGACGAAGAGGTAGCCGATGAAGAGTTCGCCGTACTCGGTGTCGATGCCGTAGGTGAAGACGCCGAGGCCGATGATGGTGACCGCGGTGATGACGGCCCGCTGGATCCAGGGCGCGATGGCCTGGGCGGCGGGGATGCGGTCGGGCTTGGCGATGTAGGCCTTGATGGCTTCCTTGGTGCCGTTGGTGCCGGTGCGCTCCTGGGGGAGGGCGAAGGCGCCGAGGACGGGCAGCAGGGAGGCGATGGCCGCGATCCAGCCACCGGGTTCGAGGTTGACGACGCCGCCGAGGTTGGCGCTGATGGCGATGACGGTGAACCAGGTGACGGTGAAGCCGCCGAGTGCGGTGAGGGCGAGCGGCGCGTTGTTGCGGGCGGGCAGCAGCCAGCCGAGGCCGCGGACGCCGTAGGAGGCGAGCGCGAACAGGGCGGTGAGGACGCCGGCGGTGAAGGTCAGCCACTGCAGGCCACCGGGGTAGCCGTTGATGGTGAGGTCGCCGGGGAATTCGGCGGTCCAGGTCCATGCGAGGAACGCGGAGGCGGCGGTGGCGATGCCGCCGGCGAGCAGCAGGGCGCGGGCGGCCGCTTCGGGCAGGGGTATGAGTCCACGCGGTGCGGGCGGCGGGGTGGGGACGGCGTCCGGCACGGGCGTCTTGGTCGTCTCGGTCATGTGATCACGCCCTGTCCGCGACGCGCTCGCCGAGCAGGCCCTGTGGCCTGAAGAGGAGCACGAGGATGAGGAGGCAGAAGGCCCACACGTTGGCCCAGCTCTGGCCGCCGAGCTGCTGCATGCCCGGGATCTCGTCGATGTAGGCGGAGGCGAGGGTTTCGGCGATGCCGAGGACGACGCCGCCGAGCATGGCGCCGTAGATGTTGCCGATGCCGCCGAGGACGGCCGCGGTGAAGGCCTTGAGGCCCATCAGGAAGCCCATGCGGTAGTCGACGTTGCCGTACTTGAGTCCGTAGGCGACGGCGGCGACGGCGGCGAAGAACCCGCCGATGGCGAAGGCGATGACGATGATGCGGTTGGTGTCGATGCCCATCAGCTGCGCGGTGTCCGGGTCCTGCGCGGTGGCCTGCATGGCGCGGCCGGTGCGGCTGCGGCGGACGAAGATCGCGAGGGCGGCCATGCAGAGGATGGCGGCGAGGATGAGGAAGATGTCGGCGTCCTTGATGGTGACGGAGCCGATGTCGTGGGTGGCGTCGAGGCCGGGGAAGGCGCGGGCGCGGTCGGCGCCGGGGTAGAAGTTGCGCACGACCTCCTGGAGGGCCAGCGAGAGGCCGATGGCCGTGATGAGCGGTGCCAGGCGTGGTGCTCCGCGCAGGGGGCGGTAGGCGAACCGTTCCGCTCCGACGGCGATGAGGATGGCCACGATGGCGCCGCCGAGGAGCATGAGGGGTACGGCGAGGGCCATCGAGGTGCCGTCGGGCAGGATGTAGAAGTAGACCGTGAGGGCACCGAAGGCCCCGGTCATGAAGATCTCGCCGTGCGCGAAGTTGATGAGCTGGACGATGCCGTACACCATCGTGTAGCCGATGGCGATCAGCCCGTACATCGAGCCTAGAAGCAGCCCGTTGGCCAGCTGCTGCGGCAGGGTGTTCACCGCATGGCCTCCATGTCGCTGGTGGTCGTGTGCACTGGATGTGTGCGTGGTCGCGTGCTGTGTGGGGGTGTGGAAACGGGCCGCGCGGTCGGGGTCCCCTTCCGCGCGGCCCGTGGTGTGGCGTTGTGGCGGGCCGGACTACTTCAGGTCGGCGGTGCCGGTCTCCACGTCCTTCCAGGCACCCTTCTCGACCTGGTAGACCGTCAGCTGCTTGTTGGTGGTGTCGCCGTACTGGTCGAAGGAGATCTTGCCGGTGAGGCCTTCGAAGTCGGACTTCTGGACACCGTCGACGACCTTGGAGCGCAGGTCGTTGATGTCGGTGGGCACCTTGCCGCCGTTGGCGTCGGCCGCGGCCTTGACGGCCTTGATGATGGCGGTGGTGGCGTCGTAGGCGTAGGCGCCGTACGCGCCGTAGTCGCCCTTGTAACCCTTGTCCTTGTACGTCTGGATGAACGTCTTGGCCGCGGGCAGGGTGTCGGCGGGGACACCGATGGCGGTGGCGAGGTCACCCTCGGAGGACTTGCCGGCGGCCTCGATGTAGGTCGAGGCGAACATGCCGTCGCCGCCGAACAGCGGGATCTTGACGCCGGCGTCCTTGAGCTGCTTGGTGATCAGCGCGGACTCGTCGTACTGGCCGCCGTAGTAGAGCAGGTCGGCGCCGGAGTTCTTGATCTTCGTGACGAGGGAGCCGAAGTCCTTGTCGCCGGTGTTGACGTGGTCGCTGCCGACGACCTTGCCGCCGAGCTTCTTGTACTGCTCGTTGAAGATCTTCGCGAGGCCGGCGCCGTAGGTCTGCTTGTCGTCGACGACGAAGGCCTTCTTCTTCTTGAGGCCGTTGTACGCGTAGCCGGCGGCGAAGCTGCCCTGCAGCTCGTCGGTGGTGGCGGTGCGGAAGTAGGTCTTGAACGGGCGCTTCTTGTCCGTCTGCCAGTTCTTGCCCTGGGTCAGCTCGGGCGCGGTGTTCGCGGGGGAGATCTGGACCATGTTGGCCGAGGCGAACACCTGCTGCATCGTCTGGGCGACGCCGGAGTTCAGCGGGCCGACGGCGCCGACGGCGGTCTTGTCGCCGACGATGCTGGTGGCGTTGGACTGGCCGGTGGCGGGCTGCGCCTTGTCGTCCAGGGCCTTGAGCTTGAACTTCACGCCCGGGACCCAGTTGTTCTTGTTGGCGTCGTCGACGGCTATCTGAGCGCCGTACTGGATGCCGAGGCCGGTGGTCGAGTTCTCACCGGAGAGCGGGGCGTCGACGCCGATGGTCAGCGTGGTGCCGCTCCCGTTGTCTCCGCCCTTGTCACCGCTGTCGTCTCGGGAACCGCAGGCGGTGAGAGTCAGAGCTCCGGTCGTGAGAACGGAGGTAAGAATCACCAAGGAACGCTGTCGCACAATCAGTCCTTTCACAGGCAGGCCCCGCCCTGGTCGGGGGGTGAGTGCCGCGCTGGTACCGAACTCCCGATGGAGCGGTGACTGGCCGTGACTCTAAGCCCGGGGTAAGGGCAGGGTCAGCGGCGCGGGCTCGCTTGTGACTTTCTTGTTATGACGGCGTGGATGCCTGGTCTCGGCCGGTGCCCCTCTCGGCGGGTTTGGTGGATTTTCGCCGAGGTCCGCATTCTGAGAACCCGCACTTCCGGTTGGCCATGGCTGAGATCGTGCGGTCCTCGGGCCGCATGCGGCCCGGAAGAGATCGGAAAGGTCCCGGGCGTAGGCGCGGCCGAAGATGAAGCTGTGGCGTTGTATTGCGCGCGCGTTACGGAGCGTTACGTCGAGAAAAGGGTGATCGACTTCCGGCGGGAGCGCCGAGCAATCGGAAACGGTGATTTCCACGGTGATGCCGCGGGGTGTGCCCGCGGGCACGGTGAAGGCCGGGCCGGGGACGGCGCGGGCGGTGAGCCCCGGGTAGGAGGTGCCGGCGACCCGAAGGGTGACGGCGGGGCCGTGTTCGACCGTGACGGCGAACCGGAACCGTCCTGTCTTTCCGGATGAGTTGAGGGATCCGGCGGGACCGAGGTAGTGCCAGGCGGTGACGGTCGCGGGCCAGGGGGTGGGGGCGGGCACCGGGTCGTACGGCGGGGGGTGCGGGTCGGGCGCGAGGGCTTGGGGGAGCGCGAGGGTCGAGGCTGCGGCGACGGCGATCACGGCCGCCGCGACGACCGCCCTCCTCCGCCCGGCCGGGAGCCCGCTCCAGTGGCCGGCGAGCCGGTCACCAGGACGCGACGCATCGGTGCCGACGACGTCGCAACTGCGTTCCTCGTCCGTCGAGTTGACCGGTTCGTTGGCCGGTTCGACGGGGCCGATGCCGCTCATGGGCGCAGCCTCATGGGGTCACGGTAGGGGAGGGGGGCGGGGTGGGGAAGGCGGCGGTGCGGGGTGCTGGGTGGGGCGGGATGCCGGGTGGCGCGGGGAGGGCGGGTGCGCTGAAGCCGGGCGGCGCGGGGAGGGGTGGGCGGCGAGTGGGGAGTCGGGCGGTGCCCAGCCGCTGTGCGGGGTGCGCGGTGCGGGGTGCGGGGGGCGGGCGGCGGGGGAGTCGGGCGGTGCCCGCCGCTGTGCGGGGTGCGGGGTTGGGGGGTGCGCGGAGTGGTGCGGGGAGCGGGGCGGCGTGGGGAATCCGGCCTGTGGGAAGCCGGCGGTGCAGCGAAAGCGGGCGGTGCCCCGCCGCCGCGCCGGGTGCGTGATGCGGCGGGGCGGTGCGTGTCGCGGTCGTATGGCCTACGGCAGCTTCGTGAACGGCGAGAGGAACGCGCGGGCGCCGGGCGTGTCCAGGCGGTACGTCACGTTGGTCGCGTAGCAGGGGGTGTCGCCGGTGATGGTGGTGGCGGCGAGGATGCTCCGGCCGCCGATCGCCGCGAAGTTGGGGCCGCCCGAGTCGCCGTAGCAGGCGCCTCCGTTGCCCTGCGGTGCAGTCATCGCGAGCCGGGCCCAGGAGCCGTTGAGGGCGTTGAAGGTGACGGGTGCCTTCATCCGGACGCCGCCGCCCGGGTGGGTCTGGCCGCCGGGGCCGTTGACGGCCTCCTGGGTGCCGTATCCGGCGACGAGCCAGTCGGTGGTGTTCAGGCCTTGCGGGCCCAGCCTGCCGAGCTGGTTCGCGGTGGGCAGGGTGGCCGGGGTGAAGCTCCAGCGGGCCTTCATCTCGGTGGCGGGCAACTGGATCACCGCGATGTCGTGGGTGTCGGAGGCGGGCCCCGGGTAGTCGGGGTGCGTGTGGGCGGTGCCCCGGACGGCGACGGCGGCGGCCTGCGCGGCCGGATCGCCCGGGTGCTTCTTCGCGGCCGAGTCGAGCCCGGACTGCACGTCCTGGTCGAGGGAGACGTGGAACCGCACGTTGTCGGGCCAGTCCGAGGTGCAGTGCGCGGCGGTCAGGAAGGTGTCCGCGTCGATCATGGTGCCGGAGCAGACCCAGTCGACCCGGTCGGGGGTCGCGGGGTCGCCGTCGTCGTCCCAGGTGGCCACCAGCGCGCCGACCTCGGTGCGTTCGGGGGCGGGCGCGGCGTTGTAGGAGTTGATGGCGGAGGACGGCAGCGCGGTGGCGAGCACGGTGGCGCAGGCCGCGGCGGTGACGGAGAAGGCGCGTGCGGAGGTCAAGAGAAACCCTTCTGCGGGTGGGACGGGTCTTCTCCTGCGGGGGGTGGCGCAAGTGAAAGGCCAGGGGGGCGGTCGCGACAAGAGCGCGCCCGCCCCTCCAGGGTTTTCCCTACGTCGGCCGGACCGCTGGGGTCAGTTCGCGCCGCGGATGAGTTCCTCGTCGGCCGGCTTCACGTCCCGCAGGAGGCAGGTGAGCCGTGCCGTGCAGACCCTTTTGTCGTTTTCGTCCGTGATGACGATTTCGTACGTGGCGGTCGACCGCCCCCGGTGCACGGGCGTGGCCACGCCCGTGACCAGTCCGGAGCGCACCCCTCGGTGGTGGGTGCAGTTCAGGTCGACACCCACGGCGATCTTGGAGCTGCCGCCGTGCAGCATCGACCCGATCGAGCCGAGGGTCTCGGCCAGCACCGCGGAGGCCCCGCCGTGCAGCAGCCCGTAGGGCTGGGTGTTGCCCTCCACCGGCATCGTGCCGACGACCCGGTCCGCCGACGCCTCGGAGATCTGGACGCCCATCCGGTTCCCGAGGTGGCCCGCGGAGAACAGGGCCAGAAGGTCGACGCCGAGCGCGGCGTACTCGTCGATGACCTCTTGCGGGAACTTCACATGCTGCTGCTCACCCATCGGGCCCGGCTCCGTTCGTCCTCGTCACTCGGCTGCCTGTGTCGCTGAGCAAACGCTCAGTCGGTCGCCGATTGTTCCAGACGCACCACCACGGACTTGCTGGCCGGGGTGTTGCTGGTGTCCGCCGTGGCGTCCAGCGGCACCAGCACGTTGGTCTCCGGGTAGTACGCGGCGGCGCAGCCGCGGGCCGTCGGGTAGTGCACGACGCGGAAACCGGGGGCCCGGCGCTCCACACCGTCCTTCCACTCGCCGACCAGGTCGACGTACGACCCGTCCGCCAGCTTCAGGGCCCGCGCGTCCTCGGGGTGGACCAGTACCACCCGGCGGCCGTTCCTGATGCCCCGGTAGCGGTCGTCGAGGCCGTAGATCGTGGTGTTGTACTGGTCGTGCGAGCGCAGCGTCTGCAGCAGCAGGCGGCCCTCGGGCAGCTCCGGATACTCCACGGGCGCGGCGGTGAAGTTGGCCTTGCCGGTGGCCGTGGGGAAGCGGCGCTCGTCGCGCGGGGCGTGGGGGAGGGCGAAGCCGCCAGGGCGACCAGCAGAACCCGTCACGCGCGCGTTGAAGTCCTCGAAGCCGGGGATCACGCGCGCGATGCGGTCCCGGATCGTCGCGTAGTCCTTCTCGAACTCCTCCCACGGCGTGCGGCTGCCCTCGCCGAGCACGCGGCGGGCGAGCCGGCTGACGATGGCCGGCTCCGACAGCAGGTGCCGGCTCGCGGGCTCCAGGCGGCCCCGGGAGGCGTGCACCATGCCCATCGAGTCCTCGACCGTCACGAACTGCTCGCCGCTGCCCTGGAGATCGCGCTCGGTGCGGCCGAGCGTCGGCAGGATCAGGGCGCGCGCGCCCGTGACCGCGTGCGAACGGTTCAGCTTCGTCGACACGTGCACGGTCAGCCGGGCCCGGCGCATGGCCGCCTCGGTGACGTCCGTGTCGGGGGACGCCGCCACGAAGTTGCCGCCCATGGCGAAGAAGACCTTCGCCTCGCCGTCGCGCAGGGCGCGGATGGCGTGTACGACGTCATAGCCGTGCTCGCGCGGGGGCGCGAAGCCGAACTCCTTCTCCAGGGCGTCCAGGAACGCCGGGGCGGGCCGCTCGAAGATGCCCATCGTGCGGTCGCCCTGCACGTTCGAGTGCCCGCGCACCGGGCACACGCCCGCGCCCGGACGGCCGATGTTGCCGCGCAGCAGGAGGAAGTTGACGACTTCCCTGATCGTGGGGACGGAGTGCTTGTGCTGGGTGAGGCCCATCGCCCAGCACACGATGGTGCGTTCGGAGGCCAGGACCATCCGCAGGGTCTTCTCGACCTCCTCCCGGGTCAGGCCGGTCGCCGTGAGCGTCTCGTCCCAGTCGGCGGCGCGGGCGGCCTCGGTGAACTCCTCGTAGCCGTGCGTGTGCTCCCGCACGAACGCCTCGTCGACCGCGCCGTCCGCCTCCAGGATCAGCTTGTTCAGCAGGCGGAACAGGGCCTGGTCGCCGCCGATGCGGATCTGCAGGAACAGGTCCGTGAGCGCGGCGCCCTTGACCATGCCCTGCGGGGTCTGCGGGTTCTTGAAGCGCTCCAGACCCGCCTCCGGCAGCGGGTTTACGCTGATGATCCTCGCGCCGTTGTCCTTGGCCTTCTCCAGCGCGGACAGCATGCGGGGGTGGTTCGTCCCCGGGTTCTGCCCGGCGACGATGATCAGGTCGGCCTTGTGGAGGTCCTCCAGCAGGACACTGCCCTTGCCGATGCCGATCGTCTCCGACAGGGCCGACCCGGACGACTCGTGGCACATGTTCGAGCAGTCCGGCAGGTTGTTCGTGCCGAGCTCGCGGGCGAACAGCTGGTAGAGGAACGCGGCCTCGTTGCTCGTGCGGCCGGAGGTGTAGAACAGGGCCTCGTCCGGGGACGCGAGCGCGGCGATCTCCTCGGCGATGATGTCGAAGGCGCGCTCCCAGGTGACCGGCTCGTAGTGCGAGCCGCCCTCGGGCAGGTACATGGGGTGGGTCAGCCGGCCCTGCTGCCCCAGCCAGTAGCCGCTGCGGCCGGCCAGATCGGCGACCGGGTGCGCGGCGAAGAACTCGGGCGTGACCCGGCGCAGGGTGGCCTCCTCGGCCACGGCCTTCGCGCCGTTCTCGCAGAACTCCGCCTTGTGCCGATGCTCCGGCTCGGGCCAGGCGCAGCCCGGGCAGTCGAAGCCGTCCTTCTGGTTCACGCTCAGCAGCGTCAGCGCGGTGCGCTTCACGCCCATCTGCCGCTGGGCGATCCGCAGTGTGTGTCCGATGGCCGGGAGCCCCGCGGCCGCGTGCTTCGGCCCGGCGACCTGCGGCGCGTCCTGGACCGGATCGCTCTTGGGCGGCTTCGACGCCATCGCACACTCCCCTTCGACTGCGCTGTGAGGTAGGCCCTCGATCCTCGCACGCGGTGGTGACAGCGGTTGCGGTCGGGCCGGGAGGCGGCGACGGCGGGTGAGGGGGCCCCTGCGGGGCCGCGGTCGGGCCGGGAGGCGGCGACGGCGGGTGAGGGGGGTCCCCCGAGGGGCCGCGGTCGGGCCGGGAGGCGCCGACGGCGGTGTGAGCGGGGCCCCCGAGGGGTGCGCCCGGGCCCGGCACCCGCAGGGGCGGGGCCGAGTGTCAGTGGGGCGTGGCAGGATCGGGGGCGTGGCAGAGACAGCATCGAAGACGACCGACCAGACCTCCGGCGGCAGCCGGCCGCGACTGATGCTCATGGACGGGCACTCGCTGGCCTACCGCGCGTTCTTCGCGCTGCCCGCGGAGAACTTCACCACCGCGACGGGCCAGCCGACGAACGCGATCTACGGCTTCGCGTCGATGCTCGCCAACACGCTGCGCGACGAGGCGCCCACGCACTTCGCGGTGGCCTTCGACGTCTCCCGCAAGACCTGGCGGTCCCAGGAGTTCACGGAGTACAAGGCGAACCGCTCCAAGACCCCGGACGAGTTCAAGGGTCAGGTCGAGCTGATCGGCGAGCTCCTGGACGCGATGGGAGCCCAGCGCTTCGCGGTGGACGGCTTCGAGGCGGACGACGTCATCGCCACGCTCGCCACCCAGGCCGAGGCCGAGGGCTTCGAGGTGCTGATCGTCACCGGCGACCGCGACTCCTTCCAGCTGGTCAGCGAGCACACGACGGTGCTGTACCCGACCAAGGGCGTCTCCGAGCTCACCCGCTTCACCCCGGAGAAGGTGTTCGAGAAGTACGGGTTGACGCCCGCGCAGTACCCCGACTTCGCCGCCCTGCGCGGCGACCCCTCCGACAACCTCCCCGGCATCCCCGGCGTCGGCGAGAAGACCGCCGCGAAGTGGATCAACCAGTTCGGCTCCTTCGCCGAGCTCGTCGAGCGCGTCGAGGAGGTCAAGGGCAAGGCCGGCCAGAACCTCCGCGACCACCTGGAGTCCGTCAAGCTCAACCGCCGGCTCACCGAACTGGAGCGCCGCGTCGAGCTCCCCAGGGGCGTCACCGAGCTGGAGCGCGCGGCCTACGACCGCAAGGCCGTCGCGATGATCCTGGACACCCTGGAGATCCGTAACCCGTCGCTGCGCGAGCGGCTCTTCGCCGTCGACCCGGGCGCCGAGGAGGCCGAGACCACCCCGGTCAGCTCCGAGGGCGTGGAGCTGGACGGCACGGTGCTCGGCACCGGCGAGCTGTCCGCTTGGCTCACCGAGCACGGCACCCAGCCCCTCGGCATCGCCACGGTCGACACCTGGGCGCTCGGCACCGGCTCGGTCGCCGAGGTCGCCCTCGCCGCGCCCGAGGGCCCCGCCGCCTGGTTCGACCCCTCCGAGCTCGACGAGGCCGACGAGCGGGCCTTCGCGTCCTGGCTCGCCGACGCCGCGCGGCCCAAGGTCCTCCACAACGCCAAGGGCGCCATGCGCGTCCTCGCCGAGCACGGCTGGAGCGTCGAGGGCGTGCGCATGGACACCGCGCTCGCCGCCTACCTGGTCAAGCCGGGCCGCCGCTCCTTCGACCTGGACGCGCTGTCCCTGGAGTACCTGCACCGCGAGCTGACGCCCGCCGCCGCGGCCGACGGCCAGCTCGCCTTCGGGGCGGACGACGGCGCCGAGGCCGAGGCCCTGATGATCCAGGCCCGGGCCGTCCTGGACCTGGGCCAGGCCTTCGAGGGCCGCCTGGAGGAGGTCGGCGCCGCCGACCTGCTGCGTGACATGGAGCTGCCCACGTCCGCGCTGCTCGCCCGCATGGAGCGGCACGGCATCGCGGCGGACCGGTCCCACCTGGAGGCCATGGAGCAGATGTTCGCCGGCGCGGTCCAGCAGGCGGTCAAGGAGGCCCATGCGGCGGCCGGGCACGAGTTCAACCTGGGCTCGCCCAAGCAGCTCCAGGAGGTCCTCTTCGGCGAGCTGGCCCTGCCCAAGACCAAGCGGACCAAGACCGGCTACACCACGGACGCCGACGCCCTGGCCTGGCTCGCCGGCCAGACGGACAACGAGCTCCCGGTGATCATGCTCCGTCACCGCGAGCAGGCCAAGCTCCGCGTGACCGTCGAGGGCCTGATCAAGACGATCGCCGCGGACGGCCGCATCCACACCACCTTCAACCAGACGGTCGCCGCCACCGGCCGCCTGTCCTCGACCGACCCGAACCTGCAGAACATCCCGGTCCGCACCGACGAGGGCCGCGCCATCCGCCGCGGCTTCGTCGTCGGCGAGGGCTTCGAGTCGCTGATGACGGCCGACTACAGCCAGATCGAGCTGCGCGTGATGGCGCACCTCTCCGAGGACGAGGGCCTGATCGAGGCCTTCACCTCGGGCGAGGACCTGCACACTACGGCCGCCTCCCAGGTCTTCGCGGTCGAGCCGGCCGGGGTCGACGCCGAGATGCGCCGCAAGATCAAGGCCATGTCGTACGGCCTGGCCTACGGACTGTCCGCCTTCGGCCTCTCCCAGCAGCTGAACATCGAGGCGGCGGAGGCCCGCGCCCTGATGGACGCGTACTTCGAGCGGTTCGGCGGCGTACGGGACTATCTGCGCCGGGCGGTCGACGAGGCCCGGGCCACGGGCTACACGGCGACGCTGTTCGGACGCCGCCGCTACCTCCCCGACCTCAACAGCGACAACCGCCAGCGCCGCGAGGCCGCCGAGCGGATGGCTCTCAACGCGCCCATCCAGGGCACCGCGGCCGACATCGTCAAGATCGCCATGCTCAAGGTCGACGACGCCCTGAAGGAGGCGGGCCTCGCTTCCCGCATGCTCCTCCAGGTCCACGACGAAATCGTGCTGGAGATCGCCCCCGGGGAGCGGTCCGCCGCCGAGGAACTGGTCCGCCGCGAGATGGCGAACGCCGTCCACCTCCGCGTCCCGCTGGGCGTCTCGGTGGGGGCGGGCCCGGACTGGGAGTCGGCGGCGCACTAGCCCGCCGGGCGGATCGGGTGCGGTGGCCCGGGTGGGCGGGGGGTTTCCCGTGGCCCGGGTCCCGCGTCGGCAGGGGGTGCCAGGGTCCGCATGGCCGACCCGGGGGAGACCGTCGCAGCCCGGGTGCCGTCTCTGCCAGGCCGCCGGGGTTCCGCCTCGGCCGGACCCTGTGGCTCGCCTGAGCCGGAGGTGTCGGGCTCACCGCCTTGACCTGGGGTGCCGAGGTCTCGCCCGGGCCCGGGAGCGTCGGCCCGCCTGAGCCGGGGCGCGGGAGTCTTGCCTGAGCCGGGCACCGGCTCGCCCCGGTCACCCGCCCCGCCCCGGCCGGCCCTCCAAGACCCGGGCGCTTGCGGCCTGGACCCGGCCACCGGGCCGCCGCCCTCACTGATCCGTCACTCGCGTGGACCCCGAGAAGGCGCCTCCGCCCACGGTGCTCGCAAAGATGCGGGGCATGGGTATACGCACGCTCCTCAGCCGCACGGCATCAGGCGTGGCACTGCCGCCGGGCCCGGCGTTCGAGGCCGCCGCGAGTACGGTTCGCGTCCCTGTCACTTTCACCTCGGCTCTGCGCCACGCGACGGCAGACCTCCGGCAACGCCTGGCCACCCGCGGACGGCGCCCCACCGGCTCCGCCGACACCAGCGCCCTGACCGCCGCGACGGCTCTTCCGGGTGCGGACGACCTGAGCACCGCTTCTGCCCTCGCCGCCACCGAAGCACTGGCCGCCCTCGCCGGTCTCGCGGACACCGATGCCCTGTCCGCCCTGACGGGTCTCGCCGACACGGAAGCTCTCGCTGCCCTCACCGGCCTCACCGGCAGCGACGCCCTGGCCGTCCTCGCCGGTGTCATCGGCGCCGACAGCACGCTGACCGTTGCCGACCTGACCGCCGTCACCGGCAACGTCCCCGCCGGGGCCCGGCTCCCCTGCACCCCCGAACCACCGGGCAAACCCTCCCGCCCCTGGGCCCGACTGGCCCGCGACTACCTGGCCCTCGTCCTCACCCTGCTCCCACGCCCCCGCCCCGCGCACACCACCATCACCGTGTACATCACGACGACCGACAGCGTCCTCAGCGAGCGGCCGGGCGGCTCGGCTCCGTCTCGGCGACAGGGGCAGGACCGGCGGGGACCGGAACCGGACGCAGCACCCTGACCCCCACGGCGTAGAGCAGCAGCGCCGGGACGAGTCCCGCGCCCGCGCCGAAGCACACCGTCGGAATGATCTCCCAGGGCTTCGCGGCCGAGCCCCAGTACGCCCACCACCGCGACGCCCGCTGCACCACGCCCGCCAGCGCGAAGCCGCCTACGACGGCAGTGGCCGCCAGACGGTCCCGTGCCGCCAGCACGGGAACACCCACCGGCTCGCACACGGGCGTCCGCCGCAGCGCCCGCGCCACGAACACGGTGATCACGACAGCGGCCACAGCCGAACCCCCGTACTGCAGGTACCAGTACAGCGGTGAGCCAGCCACCTCCCGGCCCAGCACCGGAAACAACCGCATGCCCCACCGGTCGAGATGCGTGAACGCGTCCCACACCACATGGGTCAGCGCCCCGAGCGCCGCGGACGCGTACCACCCCGCCACCAGCGACGGCCGCACCCGCGCGCGGGGCGCCCCGCACCGCAGCAGGACCGCCACCCGCCCCTGCCGGGCCCGCGGCAGCAACGCGACGAGCGGCTCACGCATCAGCAGCCACAACCCCACCAGCGCCCAGGCGATGAGCACATCGACCGTGAAGACGCCCGGCACCGAGTGCGTGACATCGCCGAACTCCATCGCCCCGGACAGCGCACTCGCCGCGTAGTAGGTCATGTCGGGCGCGAAGGACCCCGCCACGAGCACGGCGGGCACCAGCGGGCCCCGGCCGGTGCCGTCGGTGCGGACGGCGGGCAGTACGGCTGCCGCATGGCTCAGCGTGAACGGCAACTCGGCTCCTCGCGAGGGTCGTTGCACCAGGCGGGGGAGCCCGGCGGTCAGTCGCCCAGTATGCGGGATGCCACCAGGCCGACGGCGTCACCAGCGGACATGACCAACTGGTGAAAAACGGTCACGAACGGGTGCCCGTGCAAAGGAAGTTGTCGTAGGGTCGCCAGAGTCGCCGCGCGGGGAGCGCGTCGACCACGTGACCGCGGTAAAGAGCAGAGCACGCAAGAGAACAGAGTTGTGACCGTCGGAGGGCAACCCCTCGGGCGGTTGGATCGTCACAACAGGGCGAACACTGCAGACGTAGACCGGACGCTCGGGCGTCCACGGGAGGGGTTCACTCTATGGCGGCGCAATTCGGCAGGAGGCTGCGCAAGGGGGCGGCGACCACCGCCGTGGCCGCGGTAGCGGTCGCGGCCCTGTCCGCCTCCCAGGCTCCGGGCGTGAACGACCACGGCAGACAGACCGCTGCCGACGCCACCCCGTCCCCCGAAGCGAGTGCCTCCGACGGCAGCGCCACCGGCAACTCGCCGTACTACACGGATCTGCCCCCGCTCAAGAGCCCGAACCCGTCCCCGTCCACGGGCCCCGCCCCCGGCGGTACGGGCACCACGGAATCCGGCATCCCCGCGACCGTCCTCGACGCCTACAAGAAGGCCGAGACCACGCTGCGCGAGGCCAAGCCCGGCTGCAACCTGCCCTGGCAACTCCTCGCGGCCATCGGCCGGGTGGAGTCGGGACAGGCCCGCGGCGGCCGGGTCGACGCCGAGGGCACCACCCTCAAGCCGATCCTCGGCCCGCAGCTCGACGGCAACGGCTTCGCCCTCATCAAGGACACCGACGACGGCGCGTACGACGGCAACAGCTCCTACGACCAGGCCGTCGGCCCCATGCAGTTCATCCCCTCCACCTGGGCCTGGGCCGGCCGCGACGGCAACGACGACGGCAAGAAGGACCCCAACAACATCTACGACGCCGCGCTCGCCGCCGGCCACTACCTGTGCCGCAACGACTGGGACCTGTCCCAGCAGGGCGACCTCGACCGGGCGATCCTCAGCTACAACAACTCGCGGGACTACCTGAACCTCGTCATGAGGTGGCTGGAGTACTACCGCAAGGGCACGCACGAGGTCCCGGACGGCACCGGCACGCTCCCCGGCAACCGCAGCGACGACGGCGCGGGCGCCAGCCCGACGCCCACCATCCCGGGTACGACGACTCCGGCAGGCTCGACGCCCAGGCCCGGCCCCAAGCCCGAGAAGCCCGACACACCCCAGAAGCCCGGCGGTGGCGGCACGACGACCCCGAAGCCGCCCACCACCCCGCCCGACACCCCGTCCACGCCGCCCACCACGCCTCCCACCCCCACCGACACGGTGGACCACCTGGAGGACGCCGGAACCGCGAAGCTCACCGCCATGGCCGGCGACGCGTTCGGCCGGCGGATCAGCACCCGCGCCGAGACGGAGGCCGGCAAGGCCGTCGCCAAGGTCAGGGTCCGCTTCACGATCGTCGGCGACACGGACACCACCTTCACCGGCGGCGAGGACGTGGCCACGGTCGCCACCAACAGCTCCGGCGTGGCCGTGGCGCCCGCCCTGCAGGCGGGGGAGAAGACCGGGACCGTCACCGTCCGCGCCACTGTGGTGGGCCGTGCCGTCCCGGGCCTCGACTACAAGGCCACCGTCACCGAGCGCGCCGCCGACGCCCTCGCCCGCACCGGTGACGCCGCGCTGACCTGCGCCCCGGGCGGCACGTTCGCGAACCAGGTCGAGGTGAAGGCCACGTACAAGGGCGCCGTCGCCGACGGTGTCGCGGCCACCGCCACGCTGATCAAGTCGGCGGACGACCCGACCGTCACCGACAAGGGCCCCTACTTCAAGGACGCCGACGGCAAGACCGTCCGAACCCTCACAGGCCTCAAGACGGACGCCAAGGGCCTGCTGAAGCTGCCCAAGCTGTACGCGGACGACACGACCGGCACCTTCCTGCTCCGCGTCACCACGGCAGGCGGCGCGACACTCACCGTCGAACTGACCGTCGCGGCGGCCGAGACGTCCTCGCCGAGCCCGTCGGCCGGCCCGAGCGCGTAGCTCTCAGGTACGACAGACGACGCCCCTCCTTATAAGGAGGGGCGTCGTTGTGTGTGCAACGTGTTCTCATCTCCGCCGCGCGTTGCTACGGTGCCGAACAACCTGACGGTGCATCAGTTCTGGCCGTCACCACCCGTGGGGAGGCTCCGTATGCGCGCCCTCATCGCCGCCGCCGCCGGTCTCGCCCTCGCGTTCGCCGTGGTCCTGACCCTGACCGCCCTCGGCTCCCCCTCGGGCGGGACATCTCCGAAGCCGCTGCTGACGACCGTGCCCGCACACCCCTGACCGCCCCGCCCGGGAGGGAGGCCGAGATGCGCCGCAAGGCCGGCCTGGTCCTGCTCGCCCTCGCCGTGTTCTTCGCGGCCCTGTCCCCGCTGCTGCGCTGGTACGCCTTTCCCCGCCTCGCCAAGGTCCCCGCGAACCAGTACCAGGACATGGTGCTGGAGGCGAAGGACGCCACCCTTCTCGACTACGGCACGATGAAGGCGAAGAAGGTCTCGAAGGTCACCATCGTCCAGACCCTCAAGGGCGACGTGGAGGCCTCCGAGCGGATCGAGGAGTCGGCCGGCCGGGACGTGGTCGTCTGGGACGGCCTGTCCTACGTCGTCGGCCCCGACGGCAAGATGGTCTCCAGGATCCCCGAGCGCTACATCTTCGACGCCCACACCCAGGAACCCGTCCACGCCACCGGCGAGATGGTCGACGGAGACCCGGTGCGCCGCCAGGGCATCGAGTTCAAATGGCCCTTCCTGACCGGGAAGCGGGACTACGAGTACTTCGACGCCCAGGCCCGCGTCACCGCGCCCATCACGTACAAGGGCACCCGGGACTTCCGCGGCCTGGAGGTCTACTACTTCGAGCAGACCATCCCCTGGACCGAGGTCAAGATCCCGAAGACCCTGCCCGTCGAGGGCCTCACCCCCGAGGCGGTGGAACAGACCGGCACGACACGCTGGTACACCACGGTCCGCAAGTTCTGGGTCGAACCCCTCACCGGAGCCCCCGTGTACGGCGAGGAGATCCACAAGGAGGAACTGCGCGGCGGCACCCTCCTCGGCGACCGCGAGAAGGTGACCGCGTTCGCCGGCCACGTGAAGATGCGCGAGGACTACATCACGCACACCGTCGACCTGGTGAAGTCCCAGCGCCTGCTCATCGCGCTGCTGACGTCCTACCTGCCGTGGGGCTTCCTGACCCTCGGCGTCCTCCTGCTCGCCCTCGCGCTGTACGTGGAGGCCCGCGGCCGCCGCCCCGCGGCTTCGGCCCCCTCGGAGGCCGCGGAAGTACCGTCGGTCAGCGCCTGAGCCGCGCGTTGGTGTGCCGGGTCGGCTCGGCGGAGGCCGGGTCCTCGGGCCACGGATGCTTGGGATACCGCCCCCGCAGCTCCGCCCGCACGCCCTTGTAGCCGTCCCGCCAGAACGAGGCGAGGTCGGCGGTGACGGCGGCCGGCCGCCCGGCCGGGGACAGCAGGTGCACGAGCAGCGGCACCCCGGCGACCCGGGGCGACTCGTTCAGCCCGAACATCTCCTGCAACTTCACCGCCAGCACGGGCTGCTCGGGCCGGGAGTAGTCGATCCGGATCCTCGACCCGCTCGGCACGGTCATCCGCTCCGGAGCCAGCTCGTCGAGCCGCCCCGCCGCCCCGGAAGCCCAGGGCAGCAGCCGGGCGAGCGCCTCCCCGGCATCGATCCGCGCCAGATCGGCCCGCCGCCGCGCCCGGCCGAGCTCCGGCTCCAGCCACTCCTCCACGCGCGCGTGCAGCGCGTCATCGGACACGTCCGGCCAGGGCGCACCGAGGTGCAGCCGCAGGAAGCGGAGCCGCTGCCGCAGCGCATCGGCCTCCGCGGACCACCGCAGCAGCCCGAACCCCTCCCGGCGCAGCCCGTCGAGCAACGCGTCGCGCACGAGCCCGGGACCGGCGTCCTTCAGCGCCCGCACCGTCACCTCGACGGCCCCCAGCCGCTCCACCCGCCGCGTCACGACGTCCCCTCCGTCCCAGCGGACCTCGTCCCGCTCCTCCAGCAGGGCCCCCGCCGCGACGCGGGCCGTCTCCTCGTCGACGACCGCCCCGAGCTGCACCCGCGCGTGCCCCCTGCCGACGGGCCGGTCGGCCATGGCGACGGCGATCCAGGGGGAACCGTGCAGCGCGCTGCCGGCACCGACCTCGGCGCGGGTCCCGGACGCCATGAGGTAGGACCCGCCGTCGGCCTTGGCGACCCGCTCGGGAAAGGCGAGAGCGGCCACGAGCCCGGCCTGCTGCTCCTCGGAGAGAGTCGCCCGCGTCTGCGCTTCCGCCGCGCTCTTGTACGACACACCGGAAACGACGGCCCTCAGCCGCCGAACCTCACTCCGCCACCGCGACGCGTAGGCGTCACCCCCACGCCGAGCACGGCGCAACGCGCCCGCCAGGTCGTCCCCGTACTCCCGCGGAGCCTCCTCGCTGAGCAGCGCGATTACCTCGGCGGCCCGCTCCGCCCCGACCGGGCCGGACCCGTCCAGCAGCGCCCGCCCCAGCCGTGGATGCAGTCCCAGCCGGGACAGAGCGACACCCCGCTCCGTGGCCCGCCCGGCGGAGTCCACCGCCCCCACCGCCGTCAGGACCTCCCGCGCCGCCGCCATGGCCCCGCTCGGCGGGCCGTCCAGCAGCGCCAGGCCGGACGCGTCCGGGTCCCCCCAGCACGCCACCTGCAACGCGAACGCCGTCAGGTCGGCCACCTTGATCTCCGGCGACGGATACCGCGGCAGCCGCGTGTCCTCGGCCTCCGCCCAGCAGCGGTACACCGCCCCCGGCGCCTCACGCCCGGCCCGCCCCGCCCGCTGCCGCCCGGCCGCCTGGGAGGCCCGTACCGTCGTCAGCGCGCTCAGCCCGCGCGCGTGGTCCACCCGCGGCTCACGCGCCAGCCCCGCGTCCACGACCACCCGTACCCCGGGCACGGTCAGCGACGACTCCGCGACGGACGTGGCCAGCACGACCCGCCGCCGCTCCCCGGGTGCCAGCACCGCGTCCTGCACGGCCGCCGGCGCCCGCCCGTGCACCTGGAGCACCTCGACGTCGCCGAGTCCGCCGAGCTGCCCGGCGACCCGGGCGATCTCGCCCACGCCCGGCAGGAAACACAGCACGTCCCCGTCCCGCTCGGCCAGCGCCCGCCGCACCACGGACGCCACATGGGTCAGGAGCGCCGGGTCGACCCGCATCCCGTGCGGCGGGCGTACGGGCCGCACCGGTGGGGCCCACACGGCCTCCACCGGATGGGCCGTGCCGCGCGCCTCGACCACCGGCGCCCCGCCCAGCAGCCGCGCCCACCCCTGCGCGTCGGTCGTCGCCGAGGCGGCCACCAGCCGCAGCTCCGGGCGCAGGGTCTGCCGCACGTCCCACAGGAACGCCGCCGCCGTGTCCGCGTCCAGGTGCCGCTCGTGACACTCGTCGAGCACCACCACGTCGGCACCGGAGAGCTCCTGGTCGCGTTGCAGCCGCTGCACCAGCACACCGGTCGTGACGACCTCCACGCGCGTGTGCCGCCCGACGACCCGTTCCCCGCGCACGGTGTAGCCGACGCTCTCACCGGGCTTCTCACCCAGCAGCCACGCCATCCGCCGCGCCGCGGCCCGGGCCGCGATCCGCCGCGGCTCGGCCACGACCACCCGCCGACCGGGCCCCTCCTCGAGCAGTCCCGCCAGCGCGAGCGGCACCAGGGTCGTCTTGCCGGTGCCGGGCGGCGCCACGAGGACGGCGGTGCCGTGCCCCTCCAGGGCGTCGTCCAGGGCGGGCAGGGCACCGCGTACGGGCAGGGACTCCAGGGCGTCGTAACGGATCACGCCCTCAGTGTCGTACGCCCGGGACGAGGTCCCACGCGCGCGTGCTCAGTCGCGCTCGCACACGAAGATCGCCGTACCCGGGATCAGGTTCCCGCGCAGCGGGGACCAGCCGCCCCACTCGGAGGTGTTCCACGCGGGCCACTCCGGCTCGACCAGGTCGACGAGCCGGAAGCCCGACGCGACGACGTCGCGGACGCGGTCGCCCAGCGTGCGGTGGTGCTCGACGTAGACCGCCCGGCCCTCGTCGTCCTGCTCGACATAGGGGGTGCGGTCGAAGTACGAGCCCGACACCGACAGCCCCTCCGGCCCCGGCTCGTCCGGGAAGGCCCAGCGGATCGGATGCGTCACCGAGAAGACGAGACGGCCCCCGGGCCGCAGCACCCGGCGCACCTCGCGCAGGACCAGGCGCGGATCGGCGACGAAGGGCAGCGCCCCGTACGCCGAGCAGACCAGGTCGAAGGAGCCGTCCGCGAAGGGGAGCGCGCCGGCGTCGGCGCACACCAGAGGGAAGGGACCGCCGATGCGCAGCGCGTGCTGCAGCTGCCGGTGCGAGATGTCCAGGGCGACCGGGCGCGCGCCCTGGGCGGTCAGCCAACGCGAGCACTGGGCGGCGCCGGCGCCGATCTCCAGGACGTCCCGGCCCTTCAGCCCCTCCGGCGGGCCGAGCAGTTCGGCCTCCACCTCGTCCAGACCCTCGGGACCCCACACGAAGCGGTCGTCACCGAGGAACGTGCCGTGCTCGACCTGGTACTCGTCCGCGTTGCGGTCCCACCAGCCACGATTGGCCCGGGAGCTTTCCGTGACATCGGCATCGCGCCGGGTGGCCTCGGGTTCGGACGCTTCGGACTCTTGGATGATCGGCTCCCTCGTCGTACTCTTCCGTCCAGCCGGTCCCGGCGGTGGCACAAAGGGGGCGTCGGACGGCCTGCGTGGCCTCGGACGACAGGACTTGTGCCGGGTATGCGGCGATCCGCCCCGCGTGGGCGGCTTCGCGCATTGACCCTGCCCGGCTGCCCCCGTATGCTACAAGTTGCGCTGCGGGCCTGCGCACCTCAGACGTAGCAGGTCGCGCTCGCATCTGTTGTATGTCCCCTCGGTTGTCGAGGCGCCGCCAGTGGTTTTGTGTGGCGCTTCCTTGGCTGTCCGGCTTCTTCAGAGCGAAACGGGCTCCCGGCGTAAGCAGTACCTACGACTCACTGTCCGTACCGGAGCCCTTTCCCACATGACGAGCAGCACCGAGACCACCTCTACCACTCCGCAGGTAGCGGTCAACGACATCGGTAACGAGGAAGCCTTCCTCGCCGCGATCGACGAGACGATCAAGTACTTCAACGACGGCGACATCGTCGACGGCGTCATCGTGAAGGTCGACCGGGACGAGGTCCTGCTCGACATCGGTTACAAGACCGAAGGTGTCATCCCGAGCCGCGAGCTCTCGATCAAGCACGACGTCGACCCCAACGAGGTCGTCGCCGTCGGTGACGAGATCGAAGCCCTTGTTCTCCAGAAGGAGGACAAGGAAGGCCGCCTGATCCTCTCGAAGAAGCGCGCCCAGTACGAGCGCGCCTGGGGCACCATCGAGAAGATCAAGGAAGAGGACGGCATCGTCACCGGTACCGTCATCGAGGTCGTCAAGGGTGGTCTCATCCTCGACATCGGCCTCCGTGGCTTCCTGCCGGCTTCCCTCGTCGAGATGCGCCGTGTCCGCGACCTCCAGCCCTACGTGGGCAAGGAGCTCGAGGCCAAGATCATCGAGCTGGACAAGAACCGCAACAACGTGGTCCTGTCCCGCCGTGCCTGGCTGGAGCAGACCCAGTCCGAGGTCCGCCAGACGTTCCTCACGACCCTCCAGAAGGGTCAGGTCCGTTCCGGCGTCGTCTCCTCGATCGTCAACTTCGGTGCCTTCGTGGACCTGGGTGGCGTCGACGGCCTGGTGCACGTCTCGGAGCTCTCCTGGAAGCACATCGACCACCCCTCCGAGGTTGTCGAGGTCGGCCAGGAAGTCACCGTCGAGGTCCTCGACGTCGACATGGACCGCGAGCGTGTCTCCCTGTCGCTGAAGGCGACCCAGGAAGACCCGTGGCAGCAGTTCGCCCGCACCCACCAGATCGGCCAGGTCGTGCCCGGCAAGGTCACGAAGCTGGTTCCGTTCGGTGCGTTCGTCCGCGTGGACGAGGGCATCGAGGGTCTGGTCCACATCTCCGAGCTGGCCGAGCGCCACGTGGAGATCCCGGAGCAGGTCGTCCAGGTCAACGACGAGATCTTCGTCAAGGTCATCGACATCGACCTCGAGCGCCGTCGCATCAGCCTCTCGCTGAAGCAGGCCAACGAGTCCTTCGGTTCGGACCCGGCCTCGGTCGAGTTCGACCCGACGCTCTACGGCATGGCCGCGTCGTACGACGACCAGGGCAACTACATCTACCCCGAGGGCTTCGACCCCGAGACCAACGACTGGCTCGAGGGCTACGAGACCCAGCGCGAGGCGTGGGAGACCCAGTACGCCGAGGCGCAGCAGCGCTTCGAGCAGCACCAGGCGCAGGTCATCAAGTCCCGCGAGGCGGACGAGAAGGCCGCTGCCGAGGGTGGCGAGGCTGCCGCTCCGGCCGCGTCCGGTGGTGGCGGTTCGTACTCCTCCGAGGGCCCGGACAACTCCGGTGCGCTGGCCTCGGACGAGGCGCTGGCCGCGCTGCGCGAGAAGCTGGCCGGTGGGCAGAGCTGAACGCCCACTGAGCTGTAGCTCCTGATCAAGGGGCCGTACCTTTCGAGGTGCGGCCCCTTGGCGTTTTCGGGCCGTCGTTCGGCTGCGGGCCGTGGGGGTCTGTCGCGCAGTTTGCGCACTCCCGAAAGGGCCTTGCCCACGCCGCCAAGATCATGAATCTCCTCCCGCGGGAATGCCCACGCCCGTAACGGCGTTGTGGACTGTGAACACGAGGAGGAGCGGTCACTGTGCTTGATCCGCAGGGTTTGTACGCCTGGGAGCCGAAGGGGCTGGCCGTCGTCGACATGGCGCTCGCCCAGGAGTCGGCCGGACTTGTCATGCTCTACCACTTCGACGGATACATCGACGCCGGCGAGACGGGCGACCAGATCGTCGACCGGGTGCTCGACTCCCTGCCCCACCAGGTCGTCGCCCGCTTCGACCACGACCGGCTCGTGGACTACCGCGCCCGCCGCCCGCTGCTGACCTTCAAGCGCGACCGCTGGACCGACTACGAGGACCCCGCCCTCGAGGTGCGGCTCGTGCAGGACGCCACCGGCGCGCCCTTCCTGCTGCTGTCCGGCCCCGAGCCGGACGTGGAGTGGGAGCGCTTCGCCGCCGCCGTGAAGCAGATCGTGGAGCGGCTCGGCGTCCGGCTCTCCGTCAACTTCCACGGCATCCCCATGGGCGTACCGCACACCCGGCCCGTGGGCCTCACCCCGCACGGCAACCGGACCGACCTCGTCCCGGGCCACCCCAGCCCGTTCGAGGAGGCGCAGGTGCCCGGCAGCGCCGAGTCCCTGGTCGAGTACCGCCTGCTCCAGGCGGGGCACGACGTCCTGGGCGTAGCCGCCCACGTCCCGCACTACATCGCCCGCTCCCCGTACCCGGACGCGGCCCTGACGGTCCTGGAAGCCATCACGGCGGCGACCGGACTGGTCCTGCCCGGCATCGCCCACGCCCTGCGCTCGGACGCCCACCGCACTCAGACGGAGATCGACCGGCAGATCCGCGAGGGCGACGAGGACCTCAGCGCCCTCATCGAGGGCCTGGAGCACCAGTACGACGCCGTCGCGGGCGCCGAGACCCGGGGCAACATGCTCGCCGAGCCGGTGGACATCCCGTCGGCGGACGAGATCGGCCAGGAGTTCGAGAAGTTCCTGGCGGAACGCGAAGGCGACACCTGATCCCGTCCCGCGGCCCGGGCGAGGGCCCTGTCAGTGGCAGGGCCTAAGCTGCGGGACATGCTGAAGGTGGGCCTGACCGGCGGCATCGGTGCCGGCAAGAGTGAGGTGTCACGGCTGCTCGTCGCGTGCGGGGCCGTGCTGATCGACGCGGACCGCATCGCGCGGGAGGTCGTCGCACCGGGGACGCCGGGGCTCGCCTCGGTCGTCGGCGCCTTCGGGGAGGAGATCCTCGCCGCCGACGGCAGCCTGGACCGGCCCCGCCTCGGCGCCATCGTCTTCTCCGACGCGGAGAAGCTCTCCACCCTCAACGCGATCGTGCACCCCCTGGTGGGCGCCCGCTCCCGTGAGCTGGAGGAGGCCGCCGCCGAGGACGCGGTCGTGCTCCACGACGTCCCGCTCCTCACGGAGAACGGCCTGGCGCCGCTGTACGACCTGGTGATCGTCGTCGACGCCGCCCCCGAGACCCAGCTCGACCGGCTCGTACGGCTGCGCGGCATGACCGAGGAGGACGCCCGGGCACGGATGGCCGCCCAGGCGACGCGCGAGCAGCGCCGGGAGATCGCGGACATCGTGATCGACAACGACGTCCCGCTGGAGGAGCTGGAGCAGCGCGTGAAGGACGTGTGGGCCGAGCTGGTGCTCAGGTCGCAGGCGTCCCGGCCGTCTCCCGCGGAATAGCTGTTCTGCGCGGGAGCGTTGAACCTCTGCAGCGAGGGAAGGACTCTGCCGTGCCCGAGACCAGCGGTTCCACCGGACGTACCCCGGAGACGCACGTCATCGACTTCCGTGCCGCCGAGCAACTGCTCGCGGCCCGGGACCCGCGGGGCGCGGTGAAGCTGCTCGACGGCGTCATCGCCACGCACCCGGAGAACACCGCGGCCCGGCTGCTGCGGGCGCGGGCCTTCTTCGCGGCGGCGCAGCTGAGGCCGGCGGAGCTCGAGTTCCAGATCGTCCTGGAGCGGGAGCCGGACAACGCGTTCGCGCACTTCGCGCTCGCCCGCACGTACGAGCGCCAGGGCCGTCCCGACCAGGCGAGGCGCCACTTCCGCCTGGCGGCCGCGCTGGATCCGAACCCGGAATTCC
This sequence comes from Streptomyces massasporeus, assembly GCF_014648995.1. Taxonomy (GTDB): domain Bacteria; phylum Actinomycetota; class Actinomycetes; order Streptomycetales; family Streptomycetaceae; genus Streptomyces; species Streptomyces massasporeus. Next base: position 206,058 of record NZ_BMSE01000004.1, read on the forward strand.
TGAAGGCCGCGCGCTTCGACTCGTGACCAGTCGCTCCCGCCCGCGTCAGGGGCGTCCGTCCGGCGGCCGGTAGGGCGGGATGTCGCGGCCGGGCTGGTAGTGCGGGCCCTGGCGGATGTGCCGCAGGACGACGGCCAGATCGATCGTGACGATCAGCAGCAGCACACCGCAGGCGATGGCCCAGCCGCTTCGCCCGGCGATCGCGAACGCCACCGTCCCGAAGAGCGCCCAGACCAGCCCCCACAGACTCAGCCAGAAGCGCGCCCGCAGGGCACTGCGCGCGGTCCGCGGTTCACTGCCGGTACGCATCGTCGATCGCCACTCCTGCTTGCAACGTACTCTTCGTGGCGGGGGATCACCAAGGTCGACCGGGGAGCCGCGCATGCTGCCGGACGCCGACGCACTGCCCGAGATCCTGCTCGATCTGGCGGTGCCGCACGAGGACATCAACGACCTGGTCGCCCTGCGGCGGACACTCACCGCCGATGTCCGGGCCATGAGGCTCCTGGAGGAGTGCGTCGAGGACCTGGTACGGGACATCGGCGAGGTCGGCGTCGAGGTGCCGCTCGCCGAGCGCGTCGCCGAAGCCCCGGCCGCGCTGGGCCGGTACTTCGCCGTCTTCGTGTTCGTCGCGGCGTTGCCCCATACGCGCGCGTATCACCGCGAGCGGGGCGTCACGGCCGACGTCAGCCGCCGGACCCTCGCCGACCTGGGGCGGAACATGGCGTTCCACCGACGGCGGCGCGGCAGCGGAGGGGTGGAGGTCCCGCACTGGCTCACGCACCACTTCCGCGGTGAGCTGTACCAGCTGGGACGGCTCCAGTTCGAGCGGGCCCGCCTCGGGCAGCGGACGGGGCGGGCGGTGGCGGTGGCCGGGCTGGACGCGGCACCGGGGGAGCCCTGTCTCAACCTGCATATCCCGGACTTCCACGGGGCGCTGTCACCGGCGGCCTGCGACCGTTCCCTGGAACTCGCGCGGGAGTTCTTCGCCCGTCATTTTCCGCGGGAGCGACATCGGGTCGCGGTGTGCCACTCCTGGCTGCTCGACCCGCAGCTGAAGCGTCACCTCGATCCCGAGTCCAACATCCTCCGGTTCCAGGGGCGCTTCGAGCCCGGGCGTGACCCCGGCGAAGAGCCGGAACCGGCGGACGGCGAACCGGTCCGCTTCGTCTTCGGGGACCCGGACCTGCCGGTGGCCGGCCTGCCGAGGCGTACGTCCGTGGAGCGGGCGGTGGGGGATCACCTGCGGGCGGGCGGCCACTGGTACATGGGGCACGGCTGGTTTCGGCTGTAGCCGACGGGGTCCGCTGCGGTCTTCGCTGCGGGGCCGCCTCCTCGGCGATGTGCCTCAACTCCCCGCCCGCGGCGCCTCGTTCACTCGGACGGGTGAAGATGGGCGTTGCGGGAACGGGTGTGCGGATGCGGTCCGTTGGGCGGGCATGGAGATGAAAATGCGTGAGGGGTACGAGGGGACGGGACCCGGGGCCATCACCCCGGACGGCTGCGCGGTGGAGCTCTACTCACGGTTGCCCGTCGGGGACGAACCGGAGGTCATCGCCGCCGCGGTCCCCGAGGGCGGGCGCATCCTGGAGCTCGGCAGCGGGGTGGGCCGCATGACCCACGCACTGCTGGAGCGCGGGTTCACGGTCACGGCGGTGGACGAGTCCGCACCGATGCTGGAGCGCGTGCGCGGCGCGCGGACGATCTGCAGCCCGATCGAGGACCTCGACCTGGGGGAGACGTTCGACGTGGTGCTGCTCGCGTCCTTCCTCGTGCACACGGGGGACGTCGAGGTGCGGCGGGGCCTGCTGCGCACCTGCGCGCGCCATGTCGCGGAGGGCGGCTGCGTGCTGATCCAGCGGGAGGGCGAGGACTACCACGACAACGTGCCGCGCGAGCGCAAGGACCCCAGCGGCTTCACCGTGCGGATCGCGTCCGCGGAGCCGCTCGGCGACGGGGTCAACTCGGTCCGCGCGGAGTACGAGTTCCCGGACGCGGTCTGGACCCATACGTTCCGGGCACGACCACTGACCAAGGAGCAGTTCGAGGAGGCCCTGGCGGAGGCGGGCCTGAGGGTGGACCGCTACCTGACGGAGGACCGGATATGGGTGCGGGCGGTGGCGGTCTAGGCGGGCCGGATGCGCGGGATCCCTTCCGCGGAAGGGAGCCGGGGCGTCTGAGCGATTACGACACGGTCGCGACCTCCCTGGCTCTGCTCGGGGACGCCGAGCTGCGCGAACTGGTGGACAGCGCTGTGCCGTTGGGTGCGGGCATCGGAGGAACCTCTGCCCGGCTGGATGTGTCCGGCACGCCGGTCTTCGTGAAGCGCGTGCCCCTCACGGACCTGGAACAGCGGCCGGAGCGCCGCCGGTCCACGGCCAACGTGTTCGGACTGCCCATGATCTGCCAGTACGGCATCGGCGGGCCCTCGTTCGGGGCATGGCGGGAGGTCGCCGCCCACGCCATGACCACGAACTGGGTGCTCTCCGGGCAGTTCCAGGGTGTTCCGCTGATGTACCACTGGCGGGTGCTGCCGGACGAGGTACCCCATGCCCACTTCGAGAACATCCTGACCGACGGACGGCGCCTGTACTTCACCGACTTCGGCCTCGCCCTGTCCACCCGCTTCGCCCTCACGCCCACCGAGGCCGACTTCTACGACCGGCATCGCGGCTACGACCGCTGCTACACCGCCAGCTGGCACGTGAACTGGCTGATCAGCGCACTGTACGGAGAGGACTGGGAGGTACGTGGAGAACTGATACGAGCATGGGCCCAGGGAAGGCGACTCGCCGGGGGCGCCACCGGGGACAGCGGAGATCCTCACTCGCAACGCCCCGGTCGCGGCCGTGATGACCGACTTCTACCGCACCCTCCAGAGTGAGAGCCGGACGACTCCCTACCCGGGGGAGAAGCTCCAACGGCTCTGCCCTTGACGGGCGGTGAAGTGAGAGGGGCGGGGTGACATTCCGCTCGACGTCCCCCCGGCAGCGATGAGTTCAGGGACGCGGACCGGTCTACCTCTCCGACACCGACACGGACCGCTTCCCCCAGGAGACCTTCATGTCCGAGACCACCGCCACCGTCACCACCGACCGCACCCCGGCCGGCGTCGTCATCGCCGAGTCCGCTACCGCTCGCGGGCGGCGTGCCCGCATCGCGCTGCGCACGCTGCAGGTGCTGCTCGCCCTCTTCTACGCCATTCCGAGCGCCCTGCCCAAGCTGATCGGGCACCCGTCGGCCGCCGAGTCGTTCGAGCGGCTCGGCTGGGGCAGCGCGGGGATGTACACCATCGGCGCGCTCGAACTGGCCGGGGCGATCGCCCTGTTGATCCCGGTGCTCCAGTCGGTGGCGGCGATGGCGCTGAGCGCGTTGATGGTGGGAGCGTTCGTCGTGCAGATAGCCGTCTTCGACGGGCAGTACGCGGCGACGCCGCTGATCCTGATCGTGCCGCTCGTCCTCATAGCGTGGGCGCGGCGGGGGCACAACGCGGAGCTGCCGGGGCTGCTGCGGCGACGGGCGTGACCGGGTGCGACGGGGGCGCCTCCGAGACTCCGGCTGCGTGCGGAGCGGAGGCGAGGGCCGGTCCCCGGGCGCCGGTCCGAGGGGTGATGTGGGCTCCTCGCCCTGCTCAGGGCCTCGGTTTGCCCGGGGCGCTGCCGAGGCCCTTGCCGGGAACAGGGCCGGGGCCGGACACGCTGCCCGGCCCGGTCACTCCGCGCAGGCGCTCCATCTCGCGGCGGTCGCGCTTCGTCGGACGGCCCGCGCCGCGGTCGCGGATGCCGGCGGGAGCGACGGCCTCGCGGGGCGGGGGCGGCGGGGAGTTGTCGATGTAGCACTGGGTGGCCACGGGAGGTCCGACCCGCTTGCGGATCAGCCTGGTGACGACGACGACCCGCTCTCGGCCCTCGTGCCGCAGACGCACCTCGTCACCGACGCGGACGCCGTGTGCGGGCTTCACGCGCTCGCCGTTGACGCGCACATGGCCGCCCCGGCAGGCGGTGGCGCCCATGGAGCGGGTCTTGACGAGGCGCACGGACCAGATCCAGCTGTCGACGCGCACCGTCGAGGCGCCCTGCGGGCCCGCGGCCTCGGCGGCGGCGATCGCGGCGGCGACCTTCGGATCCAGGGACTTCGGATCCGATGACCTCGAATCCAAGGACTTGGCATCGCCGTTCCCGGAGCCGCCCGTGGCCTCGGGGGACTCGGGCGCCGCGTCGGGGGACTCGGGTGCCGCGTCGGCGGTCCCGTCTGTGGTTCCGTCCGTGGTCCCGTCCGTCCCCTCGTACTGCGCACCGTGAGAAGCCATGTCCCGACCTTAGTCCTCCGAGTCGCCCCGCCGGGCGGAGTATCGGCCTCTCGGCCAACTCTGCCAAAGTAGTTTTGCAAAAACTCTTTTGCCAATGGGTCGGGGCGGCCTAACCTCCCGGCATGGACAGCGACGAGCACAAGCGCGTACTCGATCCCGAGCACGACACCGCCGCCCTGAAGGCACTCACCCACCCCCTGCGCATCCAACTGCTCGGGCTGCTGCGTCAGGACGGCCCCGCCACGGCGAGTGAGCTGGCCGCACGGACGGGGGAGTCGTCGGCGTCGGCCAGCTACCACCTGCGGGTGCTGGCGAAATACGCGTTCATCGCCGAGGCCGAGCACCGCGACGGGCGGGAGCGGCGCTGGCGGGCGCTGCACACCGTCACGTCCTGGAGCAACGAGACGATGGAGTCCACCGCGGCGGGCCGGGCCTTCGTCAGCCTGGCGCGGCGACGTCAGATCGAGCACCTGGAGAGGTCCCTGGCCCGGCACGAGGCGGACATGGCCGCCGGCCGGCTCGGCGAGGAGTGGGTGGAGCCGTCGGGCATCAGCGATCTCATGCCCCGGCTGACGGCCGAGTCGCTCACCGAGCTCTTCGACACGGTCGCCGCGAAGCTGGACGAGCTGACCGTCCGGGACGCGGATGATCCGCGCGCCGAACACGTCGTGTTCCTCGCCGCCGGGCTGCCGCTCGCCCCGCACGAACCCGCCCCCGGCGCCCACACCATCGATCGCAAAGACCTCAATCCGTGACGCGACTCATGACCGGTCCGCCCGGGGAGTGGACCGCTCGGCACCGGTACGTCACCGTCTGCGCGCTCCTCTGGCTGCCGCCGGGCCTGGGCCTGGCCACGATGGTCCTGCTGTTCAGCGAGCGCGGCATGTCCCTCGCCGCGATCGCCGGGCTGTTCGCCGCGCACTCACTGACCGTGGCCGCGCTGGAACTGCCCACAGGAGGGCTCTCGGACGTCCTCGGGCGCCGGCCGGTCCTGGCCGCGGCAGGTGTGCTCAACGTCGTCGCCTTCTCGTTGATCGGCGTCGGCACCACCGCCTGGCTGCTCACCGCGGGCATGGTCCTCATGGGTGCGGCCCGTGCCCTGGCCAGCGGTACCGCCGAGGCCTGGTACGTCGACACCGTCCAGGCGTGCTCCGGCCCGGACGCCGAGCTGCGCACGGGCCTGGCCCGGGGCGGCACCGCGACCTCCGCCGCGCTCGCGGCCGGCATTCTGCTCGGCGGCGCCCTGCCGTGGCTGCTCGGTCTGGGACCCGACCTCGGTACCCGGCTGAGCGAGGCGACCTCCGGGGCGGTGCTGCCCCTGTCCGTCCCGTTGCTGCTGGGGGCCGCGCTGCGGATCGTCCTCGTCGCCTATGTGCTGGCCGCCCTGCGGGAGCCCCCGCGAGCACCTGCGACCCTGCGATCCGTGCTGCGCGGCGTCCCCGGCACCGTGCTCGACGGACTTCGGCTGGGCGGCCGGGACACGGTCGTGCGCCGGGTCCTCCTCGGCGCCGCGGCGTCCGGAAGCGCCCTGGCCGCGATCGAACTGCTCGTACCGGGCCGCACCGCCGCACTGACCGGCGCGACCGGCTCCGGAGCGATGGTCTACGCCGCCCTGTCCTGCGCGGGCTTCGTCTGCTCCGGCGTCGGCAGCCACCTCGCGCCGCTCACCGCCCGGGCGGCGGGCAGCGGCGAACGGGCGGTGCTGGTCAGCCTCGCGGCCGGTGCGGGCGGCCTGTTGCTGCTCGGGATCACCGCGTCCTCCGCCCACCCGGCGGCCACGGCCCTCGCGGTCGTCGGTTTCGGCCTGGTCTACCTCGGTCTCGGCGCGGCGGCCCCGAACGAGAACGACCTGCTGCACCGCAGGGTCGCCGGCGCGGGCCGCGCCACCGCCCTGTCCGTCCAGTCCCTCGCCCAGCAACTGGTCGGCGCGCTCACGGGTCTGGCCGTCGGGGCGCTGCGCCCGGGCCCCCTGCCCTGGCTGCTGACGAGCGCCGTACTGCTGTCCGGCGCTCTGCTCTGGAGGCGCCGGGGCTCTGCTCTGGCGGCGCCGGGGCGATGAGCGGGCCGTGCGGGTCACCGGCGTCTGATCCCACGGGAGGGGCGGTCCGGACCGGTCCCCGCGGATCTCGCCCCCGTGACGACGGTGACCTCACCTGCGCCTACGGTGGAGTGATGGACGCCAGCGGTCTTCCTCTCCTCGACCGGCGCATCACGGACTGCCGGGCCTGCCCGCGGCTGGTCTCCTGGCGCGAGGAGACGGCCCGCGCCAAGCGAGCGGCCTTCGCGGACTGGACGTACTGGGCCCGGCCGGTCCCCGGTTTCGGGCCGGCGGACGCCCGGCTGCTGATCGTGGGACTCGCCCCCGCCGCCCACGGGGGCAACCGCACCGGCCGGATGTTCACCGGCGACCGCTCCGGCGACGTCCTCTACGAGGCGTTGTACGACGTGGGCCTCGCCTCCCAGCCGACCGCCGAGCACGCGCACGACGGCCTGGAGCTGTACGGCGTGCGCGTCACCTCGCCCGTGCACTGCGCCCCGCCCGCCAACAAGCCCACCCCCGAGGAGCGGGACACCTGCCGTCCCTGGCTCGTGCAGGAACTGCGGCTACTGCGCCCGACCCTGCGGGCCGTGGTTGTGCTCGGCGCCTTCGGGTGGCAGGCCGCGCTGCCCGCGTTCGCCGAGGCCGGCTGGCTCGTGCCCCGGCCGCGCCCCGCCTTCTCGCACGGCGCCCGCTCCCGCCTCGACGGCCTGGAGCTCTACGGCTGCTACCACGTCAGCCAGCGCAACACCTTCACCGGCCGGCTCACGCCCACCATGCTGCGTGACGTCCTGCGGACGGCCGGGCGGGCGGCGGGCCTGGCCACCCGAAGCGGCTGAGGCCTGTCGTTCGGACCATGTCGGCGTCGCAGAACGACAGACCCTAGGGAGCCTCCTCGCCGAACAGGTGGCGGACCGTGGAGCGGTAGTTGGTCCGCACGTGCGTCAGCGCGTGCGCGCGGGCCCGGTCCGGGTCGCCCGAGGCGATCGCCTCGTACAGCTCGCGGTGCTCCACGAGGAGCTGGGGCCACTCCTCGTTGCGCCGGGTCATCCAGCGCAGCCGCCCGGCGACCGGTTCCAGGGCCTCGGTCAGCAGGCTGTTGCCCGCCATCGCGATGATGCGGTCGTGCAGGCGGCTGTTGACGTCGGTGATCGCCTCGGCGTCCCCGGCCTCGGTCGCGGCGGCCGCGCGGTCGATGAGTTCCTGGACCTCCGCCAGGTCCTCCGGTGTCGCGCGGGACGCGGCGAGGCCGGCGGCGTAGACCTCCAGGGCTTCTCGCAGTTCGAACAGTTCCTTGACGTCGGTCGGGGTGAGGCGGCGTACCACCGTGCGACGGGGTGTCTCGAAGTGGACGAAACCCTCCGCCACGAGTGCCCGGATCGCCTCCCGGACCGGCACGCGCGACACGCCGAAACGCTCCGCCAGTTCGCGTTCGACCAGGCGGTCTCCAGGGCGGAGGCTGCCCGCGATGATCTCCTGGCGCAGATCGGCCGTGACGCGTTCGCGTACCGCTCCGAGGGGTTCGATCTTCGTCATGCAGCCCATCTTCGTCGACGCGAGATGTCTTTTACGGAGCGTTAACAGGAGCGACATCGGTCAGAACGGTTGACGGCGGGACCATGACCGCAGTTTGGTATACCAAACACCTCGTGGGGCAGCCGTCCGCAGTCCTGCCGAGCAGTCCTCCGTCGTCCCCTTGCTCTGGAGGCCCCGTGTCCCTCGCCGACCGTGCCGCGACCACCGGCACCCCAGCGTTCGTCCCCGATCCCAGGCTCACCAACGAAGACCTCGCGCCCGCCAAGAAGCGCAACTGGAAGGTCTTCGACCTCTTCGCCATGTGGATGTCCGACGTCCACAACCTCGGCAACTACACGTTCGCCGCCGGACTGCTCTTCCTCGGCATGAACGTCTGGCAGATCTTCACGTCCCTGCTCGTCGGGTTCGTGATCATCTACATCGGCATGAACTGGATGGGGAAGATCGGCCAGCGCCACGGCGTGCCCTTCCCGGTGGTCAGCCGCATCGCCTTCGGCATCTGGGGCGCCAACATCCCGGCGCTGATCAGGGCCGTGATCGCCATCATGTGGTACGGCATCCAGACCTACCTCGCCTCCGTCGCCGTCAACGTGATGCTGCTGGCGGCCTGGCCCGGCCTTGAGTCGTGGACGCACAACTCGTTCCTGGGCCTTGACGCGCTCGGCTGGGTCTCCTTCATCGCCCTGTGGCTGGTCCAGGCGGCGATCATCAGCCGGGGCATGGAATCGGTCCGCAAGTTCCAGGACTTCTGCGGCCCGGCGATCTGGCTCGTGATGATCGCGCTGGCCGTGTGGATCCTCTACAAGGCCGGCTGGACGATCTCCCTCACCTCCACCCCGCACCCGGTCTCGGTCGGCGAGCAGTGGCGCCAGTGGTTCGGCGCCATCGGCCTGGTCCTCGCCACGTACGGCACCCTGATGCTCAACTTCTGCGACTTCTCCCGCTTCGCCCCCGACTACAAGTCGGTCAGGCGCGGCAACTTCTGGGGCCTGCCCGTCAACTCCACGGCCTTCGTGATCGTCTCGGTCATCGTCACCGCGGGCGCCTTCGAGGTCTTCGGCAAGGAGATCACCGACCCCGCCTACCTGGTCGCCGAGATCGGCAACACCTGGGTGCTGGTGGTGGGCGCGCTGACCTTCGCCATCGCCACCATGGGCGTCAACATCGTCGCCAACTTCGTCTCGCCGGCGTACGACCTGGCCAACGTCTGGCCGCAGAAGATCACCTTCAAGGTCGGCGGCATGATCAGCACCGTAGCGGCGCTGCTCGTCACCCCCTGGAACCTCTTCTCCAACCCGACCGTCGTCAACTACTTCCTCGGCGGCCTCGGCGCCTTCCTCGGCCCGCTGTTCGGCGTGATCATGGTCGACTACTACTGGGTCAAGCGCGGCCGCGTGAACGTGGACGAACTGTTCGACGCCTCTCCCGACGCCCGCTACCACTACCGCAAGGGTTTCAACCCCAAGGCGCTGTGGGCCTTCCTGCCGGCGGCCGGTGTCGCGGCGGTGCTCGCGCTGGTGACGACCTTCAGTGACGTCGCCCCGTACTCCTGGTTCATCGGCACGGCGCTCGCCGCCGGCCTGTACGCGGCCCTGTGCCGTCCCGAGCGCGCCACCGCGGAGGTCTGAGAGACGTGCGGATCGTCGTCACCAACTGCAACACCACGCAGGAGATGACCGAGGAGATCGCGCGAGGTGCCCGGGCCGCCGCAGGTCCGGGCACCACCGTCGAAGGACTGACTCCGGCCTGGGGGCCGGCGTCCGCGGAGGGCTGGCTCGACAGCTACCTGTCCGCCGCGGCCGTCCTGGACACGCTGCGGACCTACGACGGACCGCCGTACGACGCCGTGGTCATGGCCGGATTCGGGGAACACGGGAGGGAGGGCGTACGGGAACTGGTCGACGCGCCGGTCGTCGACATCACCGAGGCCGCCGCGCATCTGGCCTGCCTCCTGGGCCGCCGCTACGGCGTGGTGACCACGCTGGAGCGCTCGCGCGGCCAGATCGAGGACAGCCTGGAGACGGCGGGCGTGGCGCGGAACTGCGCCGCGATCGTCGGCACGGGCCTGAACGTGCTCGACCTCGGCGACGAGGAACGGACCGAGACGGCGTTCCTGGCCGCCGCCGAACGCGCCTGCGCCGCCGGCGCGGAGGTCCTCGTCCTGGGCTGCGCCGGCATGACCGGCCTGCAACGGGTCGTCGGGGAGAAGCTGGGCCTGCCGGTCGTCGACGGGGTCGCCGCGGCCGTCAAACTGGCGGAGTCGCTGGTGGCGCTGGGCCTCACGACCAGCAGGACCGGGACCTACGCCGAGCCGCTGCCCAAACGGCGGGTGTGGGGGAGGCCCGGACGGCGGTGACTCAGGCCGGGCCGTCGAGGGTGACGTCGTCGTGATGGGCCCCGTAGAGCCTCGTCTGCAGGGCCATCACCTCCCGCATCGGCGTGCCGCGCGGGATGCCGTACACCGTCCCCGGGAAGTCCAGCGCCTCCTGGATCTGCCAGAGTTCGTCGTGCTCCCCGGGAGCGAAGAGCCGGGCCCGGGGCGCGCCCGCCGCGATCCAGCCGATGGGCAGGACGGTGCCGGGCGGCAGCACCGAGTTGACGTGCAGCACGCTGTGGATCCGCAGCTCCGAACCGGCGCCCGCGACGGCCCCCGGGAAGACGCAGGCGCCGGTGGCCACGAAGACCTCGTCCTCCAGGGTCGCCCCGTTGACATGGGCGTGCGGGCCGACGAGCACCGCGTCCCCGATCACGGCGGGGTGCGCGGACCGCCCCCGCACCAGCGCGTTCTCCATGACGACGACGTCCGACCCGACCCGCACCTCCCCGTCCTCCGCCGTGAGCACGGCGCCGTGCAGCACCCGGCTGCGCTCACCGAGGACGACGGCCCCGCACAGGACGGCCGTAGGGGCGACGTACGCGGTCTCGGGGACGACGGGACGCCGCCCGCGGTGCTCGATCAGCATGGATTCTCCTCAGGCGGACGACCCCTCGGCGGCGGACCCCTCGGGTACGACGGCTGTCGCCGTAATCTCCACCAGTTGTCCCGTGTACCCGAGACACGCCACGCCGATCAGCGTCGACGAGTGCGGACCCGCACTGAGACCGGACGCCTCCACCACACTCCAGACGGCGGACAGCACGGCGGGCTCGCCGCTCACGACGTACACCTCGGTCGCCACGACGTGGGCCAGACCGCTTCCCACGGCCCTCAGTTGTTCCTCCAGGTTGGCGATCACCTGCTCGGCCTGCCGCACCGGATCCCCGGGACCGACCAGCTCGCCGGCGGCGTCCAGCGGCACGGACCCGGCGAGGAAGGCCAGCCTGGTGCCCGCTTCGACGACGGAGGCGTGCGCGTAGGTGGGAGGCGGGAAGAGGCTCGGGACAGTGACACGGCGGATCACGCGAGGTCTCCGATCTGCGGGCGGCTACAGGGCAACCCACCGATCATGCGAGGCCCGGCGCACGGGCGCACCCGTATTTCGTTTCACGGCGGTCGAGCCCTCCCTTTACGCTGCCCGGGCCCTCACCGTCCGTCTGCCCGGGAGCCCACCGTGCCCGCCTTCCTCGACACCGTCGCAGACCGCCTCGCCCTGCTCCCCGCCGTCGAGGCCGTCACCCTCGGCGGCTCCCGGGCCCAGGGCACCGAACGGCCCGACAGCGACTGGGACCTGGCGGTCTACTACCGCGGCGCCTTCGACCCGGCCGATCTGCGCGCGGTCGGCTGGGAGGGCGAGGTCTGCGAGATCGGGGCGTGGGGCGGTGGCGTCTTCAACGGAGGGGCCTGGCTGACGATCGAGGGCCGTCGCGTGGACGTCCACTACCGCGATCTGGACGTCGTCGAGCACGAACTGGCGGAAGCGGAGGCCGGCCGCTTCCGTGTCGAGCCCCTCATGTTCCACCTGGCGGGCATCCCGACCTACCTGCTCGTCGCCGAACTCGCGATCAACAAGGTGCTGCGGGGCGAACTGCCGCGCCCGGACGCCTATCCGCGGGCCCTGCGCGAGAGCGCCCCGGCGCACTGGCACGGCATGGCCGCGGCCACCCTCGCCTACGCCAGGGCCGGCCACGCCCCGAAGAACGCCGCCACCCAGGTCGCCGGGGCGATCGCCCTCGCCGCGACACAGACCGCGCACGCGGTGCTCGCGGCGCGCGGGGAGTGGGTCACCAATGAGAAGGGGCTGGTGGCGCGGGCGGGTCTGGCGGAAGTGGACGCGGCCGTACGCGACCTGACGGACGGTCCGGCCGCGCTCGCCCGGGCCGTCACCGACGTGGAGACGCTCCTCGCGCGGGCCGTGGCGGCCGTCACCGCCGGGTGAACTGGACGCGGGTCGGCTGGACGGTGTCCGGACGGATCGTGATGCCGTCGACGGTGAGCTGTTCGCCGTAGATGTCGGTGAGCCTGAGGGAACCGCCGCAGCCGGTGCCGTCGGGGGAGAGGAAGTAGTTGTACTCGGTGCGCGTCAGCCGGCTCCAGCCGCTGCCCGTCCTGACCTCCAGCCGGGCCAGCGGGTTGCGGTGGCCGAGGGCCTGGATGCCGCACCAGTGGCGGCTGGAGCCGGTCTTGTAGCGGACCGAGACCGTGTCGGACGTGCTGGGGCTCAGCAGGCTCCAGGTGACCGGTATCCGCCCCGCGGAGAGGCCCGCGAGCTTCGCGAAGGCCTCCTTGCTCAGGTCGAGTTGCCCCGGGGCGCAGGGCAGCGGGCACTCGTTGGTGATCCGGACGGTGACGGAGGCGCCGCTCGCCGCGCGGACCAGGATGTACGCCCCGCACGCCTGGGACGTCTCGTAGTCGGTGTGGTTCATGGCCGCGACCATGAGGTCGGGGCTCGGGCCGTACAGGCAGGCGCCGTCACCGTCCTTGGCGTCGTAGTGGGTGGCGACGCCGTCGTAGGTGGTCCCGGGCTTGATCCGGCCCGCCAGGGGCGCCGCGCCGGACGCCGGACGCGGTGCGGACGCCCGGGGGGCGGCGGGCGAGGGCCGCGCCGGCGGGGTGGTAGCGGAGACCGCGGCGGCCGGGGTGCGCCTCGGAGTCGGGGACGCCGTGGAGGGCTTCGGTGCCGGCGTCGGCTTGCGTGTCGTCGGCGAGGCGCTCGGGCCGGCGCCGGCCGCCGTACCGGCCGCCGTCCGTACCGTGTCCGGTTCGCCGCCGGGGCGCAGGACGATCACGAGGGAGACGAGCAGTCCCACCGCTGTCACGGCGACGGCCCAGACGAGGGCCGCGCGCCGCTTGCGGAGGGGACGACGGTGGGATGCGGATGCCACGGATGAGTCCTTCGGGTCCTTGCGTGGTTCAGGAGAACGCGCGCTCACACCCACCAGTGGTCACCGGGGCCGGGAAAGGTTGCCGCGGCCCGGTTCTCGATCGCCCCGGTTCTCGATTGCGTACATAAAGAACGCCGGTTCCGAGCCGTCCGACACGTTCCGGAAACCTATCCTCCAGGAACCCCGCCTACCGTGGGCAGTCACACCCCGCCCCGGCCACCGTCGCCCGAAGGCTCACCCCTGCCCTCGTCGAGACGACAGGAGCCCCGTGTCCCGCCGCATCGCCCCCCACCTTCCGCCCTGGCTCGCGCACGCCCTGCACGCCCAGCGGGGGCCGGTGCCCTGGAGCGCGGTGACGCGGGGGGCCCTGTCCGCCGGGCCCTTGCTGCTCATGGCCGTACAGACCGGACTCACCTCCCTCGGCGTCGTCGCCGCCATCGCCGCCATGCTCGCCGGGATCAACGACCGGCCCGGGAGCCGGCGCGTCTCCGTCAAGCGGATCGGCGTGCCCGCCCTGGGCGGTGCGGCCGGGCTCGTGGTCGGGACGTACACCGGGCAGGGCACCGGGGCGGTCGTGCTCACCCTGGTGCTCACGGCCGTCGGGCTCGTCGCCGGGGGGATGAGCGCCATCGGGCCCGTCGCGTCCGCCGTCGGCACGCAGTTGCTCGTCGGCGCGGCGATCGGCGCCGGGATGCCCCTGCCGGAACCGGGGTGGGAGCGGGCGCTCGCCTTTCTCGCCGGGGCGGGGTGGCTGCTCGTGCTGCGGCTCGCCCTGCCCACGCCCGGTTCCCTCGCCGGTGACTTCCGGTTCGACGGGGAGCGGCATGCCGTGGCCGGCGTGTACGAGGCCGTCGCCGAGTTGCTCGACGCCGTCGGCGGGCCGGACGCCATCCGCCGCCGGGCCGCGCTGACCGCCGCCCTCGACCACGCCCAGGACGCCCTCGCCGGGCCCCGGCTGCGCAGGTACGCCTCCTCCTCCACCGAGCGGAGGCTGCACGCGCAGTACGCCGCGGCCCTGCCCCTCGCCGAGGCGGCCACCGCCCTCGCCTGGGCCGAGGAGGCCGTCCCCGAGCGGGCCTCCGAAGGCCCCCGGCGGCTCGCCGCGGCCGTACGGGGCAACACCCACACCGGGCCGCTGCCCGCACCGTCCCGTTCGGCGCCGGCCCTGCGCGCCCTCGACGACGCCCTCCTGCACGCCGCCGAGGTGTTCGACCAGGGCCGGGGCGGGGATCTGCACACCCGACCGCGCGGCGCCGGGGACCGGCTGCGCGCCGCCTTCGGAACCGCCGGACGCGAGTACGGGCTCCGTGTCGCCCTCTGCTTCGGCGCCGCCTCCGCGGTCGCCCAGGCCCTGCACCAGAGCCAGTGGTACGGGCAGCACGAGCACTGGTACTGGCTGCCCGCCACCGCCGTGTTCCTCGTCAAGCCCGACCTCGGGCCGCTCGTCTCGCGCGTGCTGAACCGGGCCGCCGGGACCGTCCTCGGGGCGCTCCTCTTCGCCGGGCTCGCCGCCGTCCTGCCCCGCCCGGAAGGCCTCGTCGCGCTCGTCGCCCTCAGCGGGGCGCTCATACCCGTCGCCACCCGGCACTTCGCCGCCCAGACGGCCGTCGTCACCGTCCTCGTCCTCGCGCTCGTCATGGTCGGCGGCGAACCCCAGGCCTCCGCGGGGCGGATCGGCGAGACGCTGCTGGCCTGCGCGATCGTGCTGATCACGGGGCACCTGCCGATGCCCGGACAGCGCGGCGGGACCGTGCGCGCCCGGCTCGCGGCCGCGGGCGACGCCGCGTACGCCTACCTCACGCACGTGCTCGATGAGGCCGACGCCCCGCGCATCGGGAACTCCGGCACCCCCTCCGACCACCGCGCCACCCGCTGGACCCTGCGCCGCGAGGCCTACCGCACCCTGGCCGAGGCCCGTTCGGCCATCTCCCTCGCCGCGCACGAACTGCCCGCCCTCGCCCGGCACACCGAGGGCGCGGACGAGGTGGCCGACCTCCTCGAACGCCTCGTCGACACCACGACCGCCTGCGCCGTGCACCTCGACGACGCCGGCCGGATCGGGCCCCGTCACAAGGAACGCCTCACGGTCGTCCTCGCCGAACTCGCCGGACGCGGAGAACGGGTGGGACTACGGCCGCCCCGGACACCCCTCGCCGGCTAGCACGCCCGGCGCCGCCGCCGGTTGGCCGCCCGCACGGTCGCGACAGATCCGGCGAGGCCGCCGGGCCTCAGCCGTCGACCCGCACCCACACCGGAGCGTGGTCCGAGCCGGGTTCGCCCCGGCGCTCCGAGGGGTCCGGGCCGACCGACGGCAGGCCGGGCGGACCCTCGGCGGGCAGGCCCGAGCCCGCCTGCGTCGCCCGGTGCACCAGGCGGTGGCTCAGCAGCACGTGGTCGATCAGCTCGCGTCGCCCGGAGTTCACCCGGGACCAGCGCTGCCCGGGCGGGATGAGCGGGGCCACGTCCCACAGTCGCGTCGCATCGCCCCGGTCGGGCCGGTCGTAACCCGTGGTGCCGATCTCCGAGCCGGGCGGGCCGAGCAGGATCTGCGTGGTCGCCGCCTGCACCTCGTCGTTCAGGTCGCCCAGGACGGCGACGTCCCGCGCCCGCCCGTCACCGGCCAGCAGCTCGTCCGCGAGTGCGCGCAGCGCCGTCGCCTCGGCCGCCCGGCGGTACAGGGCGTAGGCGCCGTAGCGGGCCCGTTCGCCCTCGTCGCGCGGCTGGAACCGGCCGTCCGGAAACGACAGCAGCTTCGACTTCAGATGACAGACCGCCACCCGCAGCGGCCCGTCCCCGCCCTCGACCTCCACGGCCAGGACGCCCCGCCCCGCCTGTCCCGCCGTCAGCCCCGAGTCGTCCCCCTGGACGGGACGCAACTCCGCCGGGAACGCCCGCGAGTCGGCCACCACCGTCATGGCCGTACGGCTCAGGAACCCGACCCGTATGCCCCGGCTGTCCGCATGCTCCGACAGGGCGACGTGCCAGTCGTCGTCGAGCATCCCGGCCAGGTCCTTCAGGGCCTCCGGGTCGCCCACCTCCTGTACGCCGAGCAGGGTCGGATCGAGCTCGGTGATCGCGGCGGCGAGCGCGGCGAGCTTCGCCTCGTACCCGGCCTCGTCGTGCGGGCCGTACGGGCCTCCGGGCCGGTAGAGATTCTCCAGATTCCAGGTGCCGAGGAGCATGCCGGGCTCCTTTCAGAAGCCGACAGTCGGGGTGGTGAGGCCAGGGTGCGCGCCCGGCCCGCCCCGCGACAGAGCCGTGACGGGAAGTGCGGTTCGGCTCATGCCGCCCTACGACGCCGTCGTACGTTGGCGTGATGACGCCTTCTGCCGCGGACAGTCCCGTCGACCTCATCATCAGCGCATGTACCGTCCTCGTGCACGACGATCAAGAGCGGATCGGGTTCGCGGAGGACGCAGCGATCGTCGTACGGGGCGGGATCGTCGAGGCCGTCACGACCACCGCGGAAGCCGCTGACCTGACCGCCGCCGAGCGGATCGACGCCCGCGGCCAGGTCGCCCTGCCCGGCCTGATCAACTGTCACACGCACGCGCCGATGGTCGCGCTGCGCGGCCTCGCCGAGGACCTCCCGACCGAGGAGTGGTTCAACGACGTCGTCTGGCCCGTCGAGTCCAACCTGACGGAGCGGGACGTCGAGCTGGGGGCGCGGCTCGCCTGCGCCGAGATGATCCGCGCGGGCGTCACCTGCTTCGCCGACCACTACTTCGCCATGGACGCGGTGGCGCGGGTGGTCGCGGACTGCGGCATGCGGGCGCTGCTCGGCGAGGCCTTCTTCTCCTCGCAGGGCCCCGAAGGCCTGGAGCGGTCAGTGGAGTTCGCGCTGCGGCACCGCGGAGCGGCCGGCGGCCGGATCACCACCGCGCTCGCCCCGCACGCCCCCTACACGGTCGACGACACCGACCTCGCCCGCATCGCCGAACTCGCCCGCACGCACGGCCTGCCCGTGCACCTGCACGCCGCCGAGAACCGCGACCAGACCGAGACCAGCCTGGCCCGCCACGGCGTCACCCCGATCGAGGTCCTGGAACGCACCGGCATCCTCCACACGGACCTGCTCCTCGCCCACGGCACCGGCATCGTCGACAGCGACCTCCCCCTCCTGGAGCGGGCCGACGGCCGGACGGCCGTCGCCACCGCGCCCCGCGGCTACCTCAAGTTCGCCTGGCCCGACACCACACCGGTCCGCGCCCTGCGCGACATCGGCGTCGACGTCGGACTCGCCACCGACGGCGCCGCGTCCAACAACTCCCTCGACGTGTGGGAGTCCATGGCCCTCACCTCACTGGTCCAGAAGTCGGCCGAGGGCGACCCCCGCCGGCTGACCTCCCGCCAGGCCCTGCACCACGCCACCCTGCAGAGCGCGCGGGCCGTGGGCCTCGGTGACAGCGCCGGCAGCATCGCGCCCGGCCGGCGGGCCGACATCATCCTGGTCGACCTCACCGGGCCGCACACCCGGCCCGTCCACGACCTCGCCGCCACCCTCGTGCACAGCGCCCGCTCGGCCGACGTCCGCACCACGATCGTCGACGGACGGATCCTCATGCGCGACCGGGAACTGCTGACCATCGACGTGCCGGAGGTGGCACGGGAACTGGAGGAGCGCCTGCCCGCCCTCGTCGACCGCGGCCATGGCCGCCGCATCCAGCGGTACGACACCTGACGACCGCCGCATCCAGCGGTACGACACCTGACGACCGCCGCATCCAGCGGTACGACACCTGACGACCGCCGGCATCCGCGGGAGGGCGTCCGACGACATCCGCCGGAGAGCGTCCGGCGGCACGCGAAGAACTTCCGGAAATTCTCCCGGGCAGCGATGAGTTCCGCGTCTCCCGCCGGTCACCACCCCGGACGGACCGTTGTCACAGGAGGGCCCATGTCGCTTCCGGAGATCGTCTCGCGCGGCGAGTGGCGCGCGGCGCGCGCGGAACTGCTGCTCAAGGAGAAGGCCGCCACCCGCGCGCGGGACGCGCTCAACGCCGAGCGGCGCGGACTGCCCATGGTGGAGGTCGACGAGGAGTACGTGTTCGAGGGCGGGGACGGCAAGGCCACCCTGCTCGACCTGTTCGAGGGCCGGCGCCAGCTCGTCGTCTACCACTTCATGTTCGCGCCCGAGTGGGACGCGGGCTGCCGCAGCTGCTCCGGATTCCTGGACCAAGTGGGGCATCTCGCCCATCTCCACGCCCGTGACACGTCGTTCGCCGCCGTGTCCCGCGCGCCCTATCCGAAGATCCTTCCGTTCAAGGCGCGGATGGGCTGGACGCTTCCCTGGTACTCGTCGTACGGCGGTGACTTCAACCGCGACTTCGAGGTGACCCTGCAGCGGGAGGGCGAGCTCGTCGAGCGGCCCGGCCTCAGCTGCTTCCTGCGGGACCGCGACCGGGTCTTCCACACGTACACGACGTACGAGCGCGGCCTCGACGGCCTGGGCTCGACCACCAGCCTGCTGGACCTCACCGCACTCGGCCGGCAGGAGGAGTGGGAGGAGCCCAAGGGGCGCGCGTCGGCCTATGGGGCGCCTGCGGGCAGTGAGCGCATCCGGTATCACGACGAGTACGACGACTGATACGCAAAGTGAACACATCCGCCAAGAGGCTGAGAGGTTGGTCACACTTGGCGGTGAACGCGTGTCAACTACGTCTCAGAACCGTCACTTCGCGAGCCGTTCACCCCATCGTTGGCGTTTAACTCTACGAGTACAGCGCTACATGGAGGTGCAGGGTGAACGGGCGAACGGTGCTCGAGCGCTTTCCCGCCGGTGGGCCGCGTGGCTCCTGGCCTGCGGAGGAGTTCGCGCAGGCGCGGCGAAGCGAAGGCCTGCCCGCCGAGGTCGTCATGGACCTCGCCACGGACATGTTCCTGGTGATCGTGCGCAGCGGGGACGTGGCCGACGTCACCGCCTGACGTGTGCCGTCAGCCCGCCTTCGGCGCCGGCACCTTCCGGATCGGCGCGGGTGACGGGGCGAACTGCTCCGCCTGGAGCGCGTACAGCTCGGCGTAGAGCCCGCCGGTCGCCAGCAGCTCGTCCGGCGTGCCGGACTCCACGAGCCGGCCCTGGTCCAGGACGTGCACCAGATCCGCGTGCCGTACGGACGCCAGCCGGTGTGTGATCAGCACGACCGTCTGGCCGCTGTCGGCCAGGGCGCGGATCCGCTCGAATACCTCCAGCTCGGCCCGGGCGTCCAGGGCCGCCGTCGGCTCGTCCACGATCAGGATGCGGCCCCTGCGGTAGGCCGCCCGGGCGATGCCGAGCCGCTGCCACTGGCCGCCCGACAGCTCGTGCCCGCCGCTGAAGTTGCGGGCGAGCAGCGTGTCCAGTCCACGCGGCAGGTCCGCGATGACCGTCTCCGCCCCGGCCTCGGCGACCGACGCGGCCAGCCGGTCCTCGCACAGGGGCACCGAGGGACGGCCCAGGGCGACGTTCACCCGGGCCGTGAACGGCCACCGCTTGAAGTCCTGCGCCACCATGGCGATCCGCTCGGCCAGCCGGTGCCGGTCGGCGGTCGCCGCGTCCACGCCGTCCCACAGGATCCGTCCCCGCTCCGGCCTGTAGAGCCCGGCGAGCAGCTTGACCAGGGTGGTCTTGCCGGAGCCGTTCTCCCCGACCAGCGCGACGATGCGGCCGAGCGGCAGGCTCAGCGTCACGTCGTCGAGGGCGGGCCGGGCCGAGTCGCCCGGGTAGCGGAACGTGACGTTCTCGAAGCGGATCTCGCGCGGGTCCTCCGGCAGCGGCGCGCCTCCCGCCGGGATCGCCCACTGGTCGGCCTCGGTGTACAGCCGCTGCAGATCGCCGACGAAGAGCGCCTCCTCGTGCAGCGCGTTGACCTCCACCACGAGCGTGTCGAGGCTCTGCGACCCGGTCCGGATCGCGATCACGGCCGTACCCGCCACCGACAGGGCCATCGCGCCAACCAGCAGCAGCCCGCCCAGCGTCGCGTACGTCGCCACCGTCGCCAGGCCCGTCCACGCCGCCGCGATCAGGCCCGTGCGGGCGGCGAGCCCGGCCAGGCGGGCCTGCTCGGCCTCGGCCGTCTCGGACATCGCGCGGAAATGCCGCAGCAGGAAGGAGCCCACCCCGTGCACCCGGATCTCGGGGGCCGCCTCGGGCTCGATCAGCAGGTTGCCGAGCAGCCGGCCCGCGCGGGCGTGCTGCACCCAGGCGTGGAAGGACTCGTAGCGCCGCCGGGCGACGGTCAGCGCGCTCCAGGCGCTCGGCAGGGTCATCGTGACCAGCAGCGGCAGCAGGGCCGGGTGCAGCACGGTCAGCACGCCCGCCGCCGCGACCAGGGAGATCATCGCGTTGATCACGCGCGTGCCGTAGGAGATCATCCGGCGCGCGGAGGCGGCGCCGTACTGCGCGGTGTCGAGCAGCTTGTGGAAGGCGTGGTCCTCGATCGCGGCCAGCTCCACGGCCGCGGCCCGCTCCAGGTACCGCTCGGTCGCCACCCGCTCGACCTTGGGCTCCAGCCGGCCGGTGGCGTAGGTGCTCGCGGCCCGCAGCAGGGCGGCGAGGAACATCACGGCGGCCACCGTGACCAGGGCGGGGACGGCTCCGCGCAGCCGGTCGTCGATCGGGCCGCCGCTCATCAGCCCGGCCAGCACGCTGTTGACGGCGAGCAGGGCCACCGCCTGCGCCACGCCCCGGCCGGCCTCGGCGGCCAGCACGATCCGCGCGGCTGCCCGGTCGGCCTGCCGGGCCAGCTCGAGGCTGGACGCGAGCAGGGACGGCAGCCGGGTGATCATGGCGCGGAAGTTCAGTTCCAGGAACGCGTCGGCGTGCTGGTTCCAGCCCATGTCGTAGCGCAGCGGCCCGCCGAAGAGCAGCCGCTCCGACTCGGACACCTCCGGCGCGGTCCGCTTCTTCCCCACGTTGACCGACCTCCCCGTTCGGGCCCGCACATGAACGAACGGCCACTATCGCGGGGCGGGCGTCCGCCGGGCAGGGCGCGGACCGGGGCGCCGGATGCGCGCGGGCGCACGACCTGGCCGGGGGAGGTGCGGGGCGGCGCGGGCGTGTGGGGTGGTGCGGGAGTGGAGGGCCGCGCCGGGGGTGGATGCGGCTTTCGGGGCGGGGTGATGAGGGCCCGGGTGTGCGAAGGCCGGTGGCACGAGGGGGCGTGTGCCGCCTACGCGCTGACGGGGCGTGACCAGGACGGGGCCGTTCCCGTCACGCGGCACAGCGCCAGATAGAGGGGGATCGGCGGGGTGTACGGAAGCGTGCCGTCCGGGCGGTGGATCAGTTCGGGGATCTCCAGCAGGTCCGGGACGACCGCGCCGGTGACGTACCGCGCCGGGGCGGGCCATTCCAGGGCGTGGTCGGAATCGGCCGGCACCAGCCACCACCAGTGCGCGTCGTCGGCGTAGACGCAGCCCACCCGGGGCAGCCGCGGCATGACCAGCGGGCCGACGCGGGCGGGGACGGCGATCGCGTCGCAGCCGAGCGGGGCGGTCATGCCGTCGGGCACGGGCAGGCGCAGGGCGGGGCCCGGCGTGTGCAGTCCGCGCCGGACGCGCACCAGCGTGTCCAGGCTCAGCACGCGGCCTCCCCGTACCGGGCTCATGCGGGCCTCCGCTCTCGGTGGTGTCCCTGCGGGGGAACCTCCGGGGCGCCGCGCAGGTGGCGCGCCTGATGGGTCTCGTCCCCGTCGCCCGAGTCGTCGGACGGACCCCGCTTGGGGCGGGCTCCCCACCCCAGGTCGCTCCGGGGTCCGGCCGGACACTCCGCGGTGCCGGGGGCGTCCGAGGCGTCCGGGGTGTCCGCCGTGCGGGGCAGCTCGGCCCAGACCAGCAGCCCGGGGCCGTTCTCATGGGCACCCCAGGAATGACAGAGGGCGTCGACGAGGAGCAGTCCCCTCCCGTGCTCCTCCTCGGGCCGTGTCCGGCCGGCGGCGTGGGGCTGGCCGGGGGCGCAGCCCTCGTCGCGCACGGCTATCCGCACCAGGTCGTCGCCGTCGAGCAGCTCGCACACTATGTGGGTGCTCGCCGTGTGCACGATGGCGTTGGTGACCAGCTCGGAGACCACCAGGGCCGCGCTGTCGCACGTGTCCTCGCACACCGACCAGCCCGTCAGCCGGGCCCGCGTCAGGCGTCTGGCCTGGGCGGGAGAACCCGGATGTGCGGCCAGCTCGAAACGGAACCGGCGCTCGGCAGCGGCCCCGAGGGGGGCCTCTCCCGTAGCGGCGCCAAGCCCGGGCGGGCTTGCGGCGGCGTCTGTTCCTAAGGGCGCGGACGGAATCACGCTTGCCACTATCGCCCCGCCGTGAACACTTGGCAAGTGTCACTCTGAAAATTGCAGAGTGCTGTGTGACGGTCTGGAAGGCCGTGGCACACTGCTCGCAACAGCACCCCGCGCGGCGCCAGTTGAGATCGTCGAAGATCAGTTCGAAACGTTTGTTCGGATCAGTTCTTCGAAAGGGTCCTCGAATGGCGCCGCCGGGCTGTCAGCGTTCTTTTCCGGCCGGCTCGTCAGAACTCTTCGTGGAGGTGGAGCGTGAGTGAACCGCGGTCCGCGCCGACGGTCGGTCAGGTCGTACTCGGCCGACGCCTGTTGGACCTGAGAGAACGCGCGGGGATGAGGCGCGAGGAGGCCGCGCGTATCCTGCGCGTCGCCCCCGCCACGGTCCGGCGTATGGAGATGGCCGAGGTCGCGCTCAAAATCCCCTATCTGCAACTGCTCCTCAAGGCCTACGGAATCTCCGACGAGGAAGCCGAAGCCTTCGTCCAACTGGCCGAGGACGCCAACAGGCCCGGCTGGTGGCAGCGTTTCCACGACATCCTGCCCGGCTGGTTCTCGATGTACGTGAGCCTCGAGGGCGCGGCCAGTGTCATCCGCAGTTACGAGCCCCATTTCGTCCCCGGGCTGCTGCAGACCGAGGACTACGCGCGCGGAGTGCTCCGGTCGGGCGCCATCGGCCAGACCCGGCCCGAGGACATCGAGCGCCATGTCGCCCTGCGCATGCGGCGCCAGGACCTGCTCACCCGTGAGGACGCCCCCCGGCTCTGGGTCGTGATGGACGAGACCGCGCTGCGGCGCCCGGTCGGTGGCCCGGAGGTGATGCGCGCCCAGATCGACAAACTGCTCGACGCCACGAAGCTGCCCAACGTGACGTTGCAGATCGCCGCGTTCGCGGGCGGGCCGCACCCGGGCACGTACGGGCCGTTCGTGCTGTTCCGATTCGCCGTGCCCGAACTGCCGGACATGGTCTACAGCGAGTACCTGACCGGCGCGGTCTATCTCGACGCGCGCACCGAGGTGGCGACCCACCTCGAGGTCATGGACCGCATGGCGGCGCAGGCCGCTACGGCACATCGCACGAAGGAGATCCTTCGGGACCTCCGCAAGGAGCTGTGAATGGATCGCATCAAGCCGCGCAAACACGTCTACAACGGCATGCCCGCGCGCGACTTGGGCAGCGAAGGCTGGCACAAGCCGTGGAGCGGTGGAAACGGAGGCAACTGCCTGGAGGCGATGAAACTCGCCGACGGACGGATCGCCCTCAGGCAGTCCACCGACCCGGACGGGCCGGCGCTGATCTACACCACCGACGAGATGACCGCCTTCATCGAAGGAGCCAAGGCGGGGGAGGCTGACTTCCTGCTGTCCTGACGTGATTGCCGATTCTGTTGTTCGACTTCCTTGATTCGGTGCTGAATTGACCACCCTCTGTGCCTTACGGAGCGCCTCATGACCGGGCAGGACCCCATGCCGGCCGTCCAGATCGACACGACCAGACCCCATCCCGCGCGGATGTACGACTGGTACCTCGGCGGAAAGGACAACTACCCGGTCGACGAGGAGATGGGCCGGCAGATGCTCACCCTCGACCCCCGGGTGCCGGTGATGGCGCGGGTCAACCGCGCGTTCATGCACCGGGCCACGCGCTGGCTTGCCCGCAGCGGCGTACGGCAGTTCCTGGACATCGGCACCGGCATCCCGACCGAGCCCAACCTCCACCAGGTCGCGCAGGAGACCGCGCCCGGCGCCCGGGTCGTCTACTGCGACAACGACCCCATCGTCCTGGCGCACGCGGCCGCGCTGCTGCGCGGCACGGACGAGGGGGCGACCGAGTACCTCCAGGCCGACGTGCGCGACCCGGACGCCATCCTGGAGGGCGCGAGGAAGGTCCTGGACTTCACCCGGCCCGTCGCGCTGTCGCTGATCGCACTGCTGCACTTCGTCTCCGACGAGGACGGCGCCCACGACCTGGTCCGCCGGCTGCTCGCCGAACTGCCGTCCGGCAGCTACCTGGTGATGACCCACGCGACCGCCGACTTCACCCCGGAGGAGTCGAAGGCGGCCACCGAGAAGCTGCGCGCCGCGGGCGTCACCCTGGCCCTGCGCTCCCGCGGGGAGTTCACCCGCTTCTTCGACGGCCTCGACCTCGTCGAGCCCGGCGTCGAAGTGCCGCACCACTGGCACCCCGAGCTGGGCGAGCCCGTGACCGGCCAGGACGACGGGGTGATCCCGGGCTACGGGGCGGTCGGGCGCAAGGCCTAGGTCGTGTCCGCAAAGTCCCGTCGTTCGCCCGGAGGGCGGGCCCCGCGGCGTCGTGGGGGCCCCTCCCGGTCGAGCGCAGCCGAGACTGGGGGAGCGTGCTCTCGGCGTGCCGGGCGGAGTCCCTCGTACTGGATGTACTTGGGGCTTCGTCCGGTGCGGCGAGTGGGGGTGCCCCCTGCTCGAGCGGAGTCGAGAGCTTGGGGGAGCGTGCCAGGCGTCGCGGGGCAGGCGGGACTTTGCGGACACGACCTGGGCCCCTCGGGGTCCTCCAGGTTCCGCCTCGGGCCGGTCACGGCGGCGGCAGTGCACCGCACAGCGCCTCCAGGGCCGGCCCGTAGGCGTGCTCGGAGGGGGTCGCGTACCCGACCACGAGACCGTCGTCCGCCGGCATGTCCGTCTCCGGGTGCCGGAACGCGGCGAGGCCGTCGAGGGCGATGCCCTGCCAGGCGGCGGCCTTGACCGCGGACGCCTCGGTGCCGGGCGGCAACCGCAGCACCGCGTGCAGCCCGGCCGCCACGCCGGTCACCTCGATGTGCGGCGCGTGCACGGCCAGTGCCGCGACGAGCCGGTCCCGGCGGCTGCGGTACCGCTGCCGCATCCGCCGTACGTGCCGGTCGTACGATCCCGAGACGAGGAAGTCCGCCAGGCTCAGCTGGTCGAGGACACTCGCCCACGCCTCGCGCTCACCCTTGGTGGCCAGGACGGCGTCGACGTACCGCTCGGGGAGCACCATCCAGCCCAGCCGCACCGCCGGTGACAGGCTCTTGCTGACCGAGCCGATGTGGATCACGCGCTCGGGGTCGAGCCCCTGCACGGCGCCGACCGGCTTGCGGTCGTAACGGAACTCCCCGTCGTAGTCGTCCTCCAGGACCAGCCCGTCCCGCGTGCCCGCCCAGTCGATCAGGGCGGCCCGGCGCCCGGGGTGCAGCGGTCCGCCGGTGGGGAACTGGTGCGCCGGCGTGAGCAGCACCGCCCGCTCGGGCCCCAACCGGTCGACCCGCGCCCCGTGTTCGTCGAGGGGGAGCGGCACAGTCCGCACACCGGCGGCGGCCAGGACCTCCCGGTGGAACCCGAGTCCGTACGCCTCCACCGCCAGGGGCCCGCGCAGGACGCCGCCTCCGAACAGCAGCCGCAGCGCGTGCGCGAAACCGGAACAGATCACGATCCGGTCCGGCGCGGTCCGCACGCCACGCGCGCGGGCCAGGTACTCGGTGAGCGCCTCCCGCAGTTCCCGCCGGCCGGCGGGGTCGCCCGGCCCGAACACCTCGTTGGGCGCCTGCTGGAGGGCCCGCCGGTAGGAGGCCAGCCAGGCGGTGCGCGGGAACGCCGAGACGTCCGGCGTGCCCTGCATCAGGTCGTGCCGGGGGCCACGCGGGCGTGGGGGCGCCTTCTTGGGCACGCGTGCGGCGGGTCGCAGCGGCTCGGCCCGCTCCGCGACCCTGGTCCCCGAGCCCTGCCGGGCCGTGAGCCAGCCCTCGGCGACCAGCTCCGCGTACGCGTCCGCCACCGTGTTGCGGGCGACGCCGAGGTCCGCCGCGAGCGAGCGGTACGGCGGCAGCCGCGTGCCCGGAGCGAGCCGCCCGCTGCGCACGGCCTCGCGCAGCGCCCGGATCAGCGCCGCCCGTCTGCCGCCCGGCCCGGTCAGCTCCAGATGCAGGTCGGAACCGATCCGCTCCGCTGAATTGACCCAGGAATCAGTCATGGAAATGCACCCTACAGTGGGTCTTTTCGGCTCGTAGGTTGAAGGGCATGACGACGAGCACGAGCACCGACAGCACCCAGATGACGGCGACCCGGCTGGACTTCGGCAGGTCAGCCCCGAAGGCCTTCCGGGCCCTCATCGCCTTCGACGCCGCCGCCCGCGAGGGCATCGACCCGGCCCTGGTCGAACTGATCCAGATCCGCTCCTCGCACCTCAACCACTGCGCGTACTGCCTCCACATGCACACCAACGACGCCCGCAAGGCCGGCGAGAGCGAGGACCGGCTGCACATGGTCGCGGTGTGGCGCGAGGCCCGCCCCTTCTTCACCGAGCGGGAGCAGGCGGCCCTCGCCCTCACCGACGCCATGACCCTCATCGCCGACGCCGGCGTCCCGGACGACGTCTACGCGCGGGCCGCGGCGCAGTTCGACGAGCGGGAACTGGCCCAGGTTCTCGCTCTGATCTGCACGATCAACACGTGGAACCGGGTGGCGCTGTCGACGGGGAAGGTGGCGGGGACGGACGAGCGGTGACGTCCGTGGGAGCCCGGCGGCAGGGCGCTACACCTACACCGCCATGGGCCGGTCGTGCGGTCCGATCGGGGCCGGCAGCCTCGAACTGCCCGTCAGATGACGGTCGACGGCCGCCGCCACCGCCCGCCCCTCGGCGATCGCCCACACGATGAGCGACTGTCCCCGGGCCGCGTCCCCCGCGGCGAACACCCCGGGCACGTTCGTGGCGAAACCGGAGTCCCGCGCGATCGTCCCGCGGGGCTCCATCTCCAGCCCCAGCTGGTCGACGAGCCCGTCCTCCCGGTCGGGCCCCAAGAAGCCGAGGGCGAGCAGCACGAGGTCGGCGGGGAGCGTCCGCCCGGTGCCCTCCACCGGGCTGCGCCGCGCGTCCACCTCGGTCAGGTGCAGCGACCGCACATGCCCCTGCGCGTCACCGTCGAAGCGCAGCGTGGACGCCGCGAACAGCCGCGCGTCCGCGTCGGCGACCGGGGCGGTGCGCAGGTCACGGGCCTCTTCATGGGCGGCGGACAGCCGGTATACCCGCATCGGGTACGTCGGCCAGGGCTCGGTGTCCTCGTCGCGCACCGCGTCCGGCAGCGCGTAGATGTCCAGCTGGGTCACGGACGCGGCGCCCTCCCGGACGGCCGTGCCCAGGCAGTCCGCCCCGGTGTCGCCGCCGCCGACGATGACGACGTGCTTTCCTGCGGCCGACAGCGGAGAGCTCTCCAGATCACCTTCACGCACCCGGTTGGACAGCGGGAGGTACTCCATCGCCTGGTGAATGCCCGTCAGCTCCCGCCCCGGCACCGGAAGTTCACGCCACGCCGTCGCCCCGGTGGCGAGCACCACGGCGTCGTAGCGGGTGCGCAGCTCGTCGGCCCCGATGTCCCGCCCGACCGCCGTCGACGTCCGGAACTTCGTCCCCTCGGCCCGCATCTGTTCCAGGCGCCGCTCCAGATGGCGCTTCTCCATCTTGAACTCGGGGATGCCGTACCGCATCAGCCCGCCGGGCCGGTCGTCCCGTTCGTACACGGCGACCGTGTGCCCGGCCCGCGTCAGCTGCTGAGCCGCGGCCAGTCCGGTGGGGCCCGAGCCGATCACCGCCACCGTCCTGCCGGAGAGCCGCTCCGGAGGCCTCGGCGGTGCGAAGCCCTCCTCCCAGGCTCGGTCGGCGATCGCGCACTCGACGTTCTTGATGGTGACGGCCGGCTGGTTGATCGCCAGCACACACCCCGCCTCGCACGGCGCCGGGCACAACCGGCCGGTGAACTCCGGGAAGTTGTTCGTGGCGTGCAGCCGGTCGGCGGCCGCCCGCCAGTCCTCCCTGGACACCAGGTCGTTCCACTCGGGGATCAGGTTGCCCAGCGGGCAGGCGTCGTGGCAGAAGGGGATGCCGCAGTCCATGCAACGGTCGGCCTGCTTGCTGATGATCGGCAGCAGCGCCCCGGGGACATAGACCTCGTCCCAGTCCCGCGCCCTTTCCTCCACCGGCCGGCGCGGCCAGTCCTGGCGGGGCGTGGTCATGAAACCCTTGGGATCGGCCATGGCCGTCTTCCTTGCGTGCGCGTGTGACAGGCCGTGCGTCGTCGGGCGGCGCTCTTGTCGGTCGTGGTGCGGCTCTCGTGCGGGGCCGCGTCCTCTTACTCGTGGTGCGGCGGTCTTTTCGCCACGATACGTCCGCCTCCGGGCCGGTGCCTGTCGCCGCGTGGCGCGGCCTTCAGGTGAGCGCCGGCACGTACGACAGTACGGCCTTCGGGTGAGCGCCGGCACGTACGACAGCACGGCCGTCAGGTCAGCGCCAGCACGTACGACAGCGCCGCCCCGGCCGAGGCCGCCGTGCGGACGTGGTTCCACAGCGTCCACTCGCGCACATACGCCGGCCAGTACGCCGCCGCCTCCGGGGTGCCCGGCTCCAGCTCGGCCAGCGCGTCGTTGCGCGGCACGTTCGCGACCATGGTCAGCCCGAACGACCCGAACAGATACAGCGCGCTGCCCACCAGCAGCGCCACGGCCCCCTCGTCCGGCCACAGCACGAACGTCACCACGGCGATCACCGCGCACAGCACCGCCGACCCCAGGAACACGATCATGAACGGCGGCGTCACCGCGGCCACGTTGATCGCTTTCATCGCGGCCACCCCCTGCGCCGACGGCAGCATGCCGAGGCCCCGCATCACGAAGGTCGAGAACCCGCAGAACACCCCGGCCACCAGTCCGGTCCCGAGCACACCCAGCACCGTCAGCACGAAGTACGGTCCGTCGATCATGTCCCTCTCCCGCCCGTCGAGCCGGGATCCTGCCCGGCACCCTTCCTCACCACAAGTGAATTCCCGTACGGGCACAGTGACCATGGCCGAGGGGCGCGGAGCCATAAGCAGGCGTCCACGGTCCACCGAACGGCTCTCTCCGCGGGACGTCCAAGGCCCCGGAAACAACCGGCGGCACCCCGGCTGCACCCGGCAGGACCTGGCGGGGCCTTCGACGCCCATGCGGCACCCGGCGGCTCCAGGCCCCGGGCCCTCTCGCGTCACCCCGCCGAGCCGAGACCCGCCTCGGTCCAGCCCCGCAGCACCGTCGCCACCGCCGCCGCGATCCGCCGCCGCGCCTCGTGTCTGGGCACGCCGCTCATCAGCAGCCGGTCGTACGGCGTGTCCAGATGCCGTACGGACGCCACGACCGCCGCGGTCACCGCGCCCTCGGACAGCGCACGCCCCGCCGCGCTGCGGCCCACCCGCCCGCTGCCCCGCTCCGAGGCGTGCAGGGCGACGGCCCGCGCCCGGTCGGCCGGGCACCCGGGAAACAGCCGGCGTATCTCCGTCGCGAACGCCTGCGCGAACAGGGCGTCCTGAGCCGCCCGCCGCCGCGCGTCCCGCACTCGGCGCCGCCGTCTCGCCTCGGCGTCCGCCAGACACCGCAGCTCGGCCCGCGCGAGCGCCTCCTCCTCGACCAGGACGCCCTGCCGCTCGTACCGGCCCTTGCGCCGGTTGAACCGCACGACAACCGCCGACAGCGTGCTCTCCTCCCTGGACCTGCGGGTCAGCGCGGTGTCGCCGCTCGGCAGGAACACCAGATGCCCGAGGTCGGCGCAGTCGAGGCAGCGTGGGGCACCGTCCTCGAGGATCAGCAGCGGCAGCGGCCCTCGCCGGCACTCGGCGCAGTACCGCCGCTTGAGGGGCTGGAAGACGAGAAGTCCGGTGAGGGGCGGGAGCGTCACACGGGGGGCCATACAGGGTTCATTCCCCCTGACAGCGGCGCGAACTACGCACTTCACGACAGACCTGGCGACCCTTTCGTGCCCCCGGGGAGGCGGCCGTGGGTGGATCCCTCTACCGCCCCGGCCTGACGCATCATGGGCCGTGTGCGACTCGAAGCGATCACCTGGGAACGGCTCGGCGACCTGCTCGCCGAACGCCTGCTCGATCTGAAGCCCGCCGACGGCAGCCCCTGGCCGCGCATCGCCTTCGACGGCGCCCCGGCAGCCCGCCCGGGAGACCTCGCCCACCGGGTCTCGGAGGCGCTGCGCGTACGCGGCCGCTCCTCGCTCGTCGTCGGCACGGATGGCTTCTGGCGCCCCGCCTCCGTACGGCTGGAGTACGGCCACCAGGACGTCGAGGCCTACTACAGCGGCTGGTACGACACCGGCGCCCTGTGGCGCGAGGTGTTCGGCCCGCTCGAAGCCGACGGCACCGGTCGCGTCCTGCCCGACCTGTGGGACCCTGCCGCCGACCGTGCCACCCGCAGCCCCTACGTCGAACTCCCGCCCGGTGGCGTGCTGTTGCTGCACGGGCCCTTCCTCCTCAAGCACTGGTTCCCCTTCGATCTGAGCGTCCACGTCCTCCTCTCCCAGGGCGCCCTGCGCCGTCGCACCCCCGAGGCCGAGCACTGGACCCTCCCGGCCTTCGAGCGCTACGCGCAGGAGTCGGACCCGGTGGCGACGGCGGACGTCCTGGTGCGGGCCGACGATCCGCGCCATCCGGCGTGGGGCGGCTGAAGCGCGCCCCGGGTTCGCTGCCCGGTCGGCGGGCGCCCGGCTTCCGTGTGCGGGCATCCGGTGGCACGGCGAGAATGAAGGGCGCCGGGACTCGCGGTGCGTCCCGCTCCGCGCCGGCCGTCCGGCACCGGGAGGTACTCCATGACCACCGCCGGAGACATCATGCACCGCGGCGCCCAGTGGATCCCCGCCCACGAAACCCTCGACCGCGCCGCCCAGCTCATGCGCGAGCTGAACGTCGGCGCCCTGCCCATCAGCGACGAGAACGAGCGGCTCTGCGGCATCCTCACCGACCGTGACATCGTCGTCGGCTGCGTCGCCATGGGTCACGACCCCGCCAGGATCACCGCGGGTGAGATGGCCAAGGGCACGCCCCGCTGGATCGACGCCGACGCCGATGTCGGCGAGGTGCTCCACGAGATGCGGGAGTACCAGATCCGCCGGCTGCCCGTGATCAAGGACAAGCGTCTCGTCGGCATGATCAGCGAAGCCGACCTGGCCCGGCATCTCGCGAAGGACCAGATCGCCTCCTGGGCGGAGAGCGTCTACGCCACGACCGCGATGCACTGACCCCGCGGGTCACTCCGCCCGCGCCCCACGGGGCTCTGTGCGGGGCGCCGCCCGCGTCAGAGCCAGCCGCTGCGCCGGAACCCCCGGTACAGCGCGAGACACGCCACGGATATCACGCCGATGACCATGCCGTAGCCGTACCGCCAGTGCAGCTCCGGCATGTGGTCGAAGTTCATGCCGTAGACCCCGCAGACCATCGTCGGCACGGCGACGATCGCGGCCCACGCCGTGATCTTCCGCATGTCCTCGTTCTGCGCGACCGTGACCTGTGCGAGGTGTGCCTGGAGGATGGAGTTGAGCAGTTCGTCGAAGGCGGCGATCTGCTCCTTCGCCCGCAGAAGATGATCCGAGACGTCGCGGAAGTACGCCTGTATCTCCGGGTCGACCGCCCGGATCGGCCGGGTGGCGAGATCCTCGAGCGGCCGGCTGAGCGGCACCACCGCCCGCTTCAGCTCGAGCAGTTCACGCTTGAGCTGGTAGATGCGCCCCGGGTCGGCCCGCGCGCCGGTCTCCGAGAACACGTCGGTCTCGACCTGGTCGATGTCCGCCTGCACCGCGTCCGTGACCGTGAGGAAGTCGTCGACCACGTGGTCCGCGAGCGCGTGCAGCACCGCCGACGGGCCCTTGGCGAGCTGACCGGGATCGGACTCCAGCTCCTCGCGCAGCGGGCCCAGTGAGCCGTGCCGGCCGTGCCGCACCGTGATCACGAAGTCCGCGCCGACGAACACCATGATCTCGCCGGTGTTCACCACCTCGCTGGTGGCCGTCAGCTCCTCGTGTTCGACGTAGCAGACCGTCTTGAAGACCGCGAAGAGCGTCTCGCCGTAGCGCTCCAGCTTGGGACGCTGATGGGCCTCGATCGCGTCCTCGACGGCCAGCGGGTGCAGGTCGAAGAGCTCGGCGATGCCGGCGAACTCCTGGTCGGTGGGCTCGTGCAGACCGAGCCAGACGAAGCCCTCCCGGCTCTTGCGCACCCGCTCCACGGTGTCCACCAGATCGCCGCGCTCGGGGATGCGGACACCCTCCCGGTACGTCACGCAGTTCACCACCGAGGAGCCCAGCGGGGAGCGGGCCGGGTGACTCAGGTCGACGCGCGGGCGCCGCCGGGCCAGCCGAGCCACCTTGCGAAGACCGCCGACCCCGCCGAGGCTCGTGACCTTCCGCAGATTCCCTGCCATGGACATCCGGATCTCCTTGCGTGGCACCCATTGCGCCGTTCCTGTGCTGTGGCGCGCCAGTCTGCCAGGCCTGCGTGAGCTGCGGGTAAGCCTGTGGATACGGCCCGTTCCGCTTGGTTCCCGGCTGTGGACGAACCAGGGCGCCGACGCCGCGCCCTGCCACATCGACGCATGCCCGCGCCGGACGGTTCTCAGTGCGGACGCGTCCGACGCGCTTCTCCTGCCGGAGCGTCGACCGGTACGGATAAGTCGGACAACTGGGATGATCGCGGCATGACGCGAACCGACGGGTACCTCCTGGACAACCGGCAGACCGAGGCGGCAGAGCATTTCAGCGCCTTCGCCGCTCTCTTCGACCCCACGACGTTCCGGCACCTCGAAGAGCTCGGCGTCGGATCCGGCTGGCGATGCTGGGAGGTCGGCGCCGGCACCACCGTGGTGTCCTGGCTGGCCAAGAGGGTCGGCCCGACCGGCCGCGTCGTCGCGACCGACACCGACACCGCACGGCTCGCCTCCGCCGCCCGGCCGCCCGTCGAGGTGCGGGTCCACGACCTCGGCGGGCAGGAGCCGCCGGGGGAGGGCTTCGACCTGGTGCACGCCCGCCTCGCCCTCGTCCACGTCACCGACCGCGAACGGGCGTTGCGGTCCATGGTCAAGGCTCTGCGCCCCGGAGGCCGGCTCCTCGTCGAGGACGCCGACCCCGCGCTCCAGCCGCTCCTCTGCCCCGACGAGCACGGCCCCGAGCAGCAGCTCGCGAACCGGCTGCGGCACGGCTTCCGCAGACTGCTCGCCGATCGCGGGACCGACCTGCCGTGCGGCCGCACCCTGCCGCGCCTGCTTCGGGACGCCGGGCTGACCCGGGTCCACGCCGACGCCTACTTCCCCCTCGCCTCGCCGGCCTGCGCGGCCCTGGAGTCGGTCACGGTCCGCCAGATCCGCGACCAGCTCGTCACCGCCGGCCTGGCCACGGACCAGGACATCGACCGGCACCTCGAGAACGTCACGTCCGGCGCGCTCGATCTGACGACGGCACCGATGATCTCGGCGTGGGGCCGCAAGCAGTAGTCGGTGCTTCGGGCCGGGCCGGGCCGGTCAGCCCGGCGCGGGCGGTCTGCCGCCCACCCGTTCCACCGCTCGCGCACCCGCCCGGCACCCCTCCGCCGCGGCGTCCTGCGGCCCGGCGCCCGCCAGCAGCGCGGCGAGGAACGCGCCGGTGAAGGCGTCACCGGCGCCGGTGGTGTCCCGCGGAGTCGCCGGTACGGCCGGGACACGGGCACGCACCTTCCCCGAGCGGGCCACGAGCGCCCCCTCGTGGCCCTGCTTGGCGACGACCAACGGCACGCGCCGGCTCAGCTCGGCCGCCGCCTCGGCCGCGTCCGCCAGCCCTGTCAGCAGGCACGCCTCGTCCCGGCTGGGCAGCAGGACGTCCACGCCCTCGACGAGGGACAGGAACCGCTCCGCGCCCAGCTCCGCGAGGAAACCGGCCGATGCCGGGTCCAGACTCACCGGCACTCCCCGCGCGTGTGCGGCCTTCAGCGCCACCGCCACCAGGTCCCGGCTCGGCCCGGAGAACAGGAGGTAGCCCGACAGATGCAGCCGGGCCACGCCGTCGAGGAGCGCGTCCGACCAGTCGGCGGGCCCGAGCCGCAAGGCCGCGCCACTGTCGGTGAGGAACGTCCGCTCCGCACAAGCGCCCCCGTCGACCATGCAGATCACCGTGCCGGTCGGCGCGAGCGGGTCGACGACGAGCTGTGGACGTACTCCCTGGGCGACCAGTTCCCGCTCGTGCCAGGCTGCCGCGTCCGCCCCGACACACCCGAGCAGACGTACGTCCGCCGCGCCTCGGTGCGCCGCCCAGCACGCCACATTGGCGCCCGCCCCGCCCGCCACCGTCCGGATCGAGGCCGCCGTGTCCGTGCCGGCCGCGAGCGGTCCTCGGTGCCGCGCGACGACGTCGGTGATGACATCCCCGACGACCAGCAGCCCCCCGCCCGCCGCCGAACCCGTGCCCCGGGAACCGGATCCCCCTCCCGGCCCCGCCCCGCCGCCCGCCGTCATCCCCGGGCCCGGGCCGCCGCGATCCGTGCCGCAAGGCGTACGTTGCCGCGGACCGCGGCCAGATTGGCGCTCAGGGAGGCGCCGTCCGTGTGCCGCACCAGATAGTCGAGCAGGAACGGCGTGACCGCCTGCCCGGTGACGCCTTCCTCCTGGCACGCGTTGAGCGCGGCCGCGAGCACGCGCGCGTGCAGGTCCGGATCGAGCTGCTCCTCCTCGGGGACGGGGTTGGCGACGATCAGCGCCGACTCCGGCGCGCCGAGCGCGTCCTGCGCCTGCATGACGCCCGCCACCTGCTCCGGCGTCTCCAGCGTCCAGTCCACCGGATGCCCCGAGTCGGAGAGGTAGAAGCCGGGGAACCGGCCGGTGCCGTAACCCGCCACGGCGACCCCCAGCGTCTCCAGCCGCTGCAGGGTCGCCAGCACGTCCAGAATCGACTTCACCCCGGCACACACCACCGTGATGCGCGTGCGCGCCAGCAGCCCCAGGTCGGCCGACTCGTCCTGCGTCACCGTCCACTCCCGGTGCACCCCGCCGAGCCCGCCCGTCGCGAAGACCCGCACGCCCGCCTGCGCCGCCAGCAACGCGGTGGCCGACACCGTGGTCGCCCCGCTCGCCCCGGACGCCACCGCGAGCGGCAGATCACGGTGGCCGAGCTTGCGGATCCCGTCCTCGTTCGCGACCCGCTCCAGCTGCTCCTTGTCCAGGCCGACGTGAGGGCGCCCGTCCAGCACGGCGATCGTGGCGGGGACCGCGCCCTCCTGCCGTACGGCCGTCTCCAGCTCCAGCGCCACCTGGAGGTTGCGCGGCCGGGGCAGCCCGTGCGCGATGATCGTGGACTCCAGGGCGACGACGGGCCGGCCCGCGTCGATCGCCTCCCGCACTTCCTCGGACACCACCAGCACCACGCGCCTGCCTCCTGTCAGTCGGTCAGTCGTCTTCCCTCATCTCTGGCGACCGGCGGGACGGGCCAAACCCTTGCGGGCTGCCGGAGTCGTCACGAGCCTGGGGTGCATGACGGACCACACACCACGCCTCGACCATGTCGTCCTCTGGGTGCGCGACCCGCTCGCCGCCGCCGACTTCTACGAGAAGGCCGTCGGATTGGAGGCGGTACGGCTCGCGGAGTTCGCGGCGGGTGAGGCGCCGTTCCCCTCCGTGCGCGTCAGCGACGACACCATTCTCGATCTCATGCCGCTGAGCTTCGTGGAGCGCATGACGATGCTGCCCGGCTCCGCCGAGAGCGCGGGGCATCCGGTCAACCACGTCTGCCTGGCGCTGCCACGCGGCGACTTCGACGCCCTCCTCAGCCGCCTCGAGGAGCGCTCCGTACCGGTGTCCGACCTCGCGCACGACTCCTTCGGAGCCCGGGGCAAGGCCACCCGCAGCTTCTACTTCCGCGACCCGGACGGCAATGTCTTCGAGGCCCGGCACTACGACTGACCAGGCGCGCTTCCTAGAAGAGCGGCTCCGGAAGCACGCCCTCCAGGGCGAGCAGCCTCCGCTTGGTCTCCAGCCCGCCCCCGAAGCCGCCGATGCCGCCGCCGCTCTCGACGACCCGGTGACAGGGCACCACCACCGGCAGCGGGTTGGCGCCCATCGCCATGCCCACGGCCTGGGCGGCGCCCGGCTGACCGACCCGCCCGGCCAGGTCGCCGTATCCGACCACCTGGCCGTACGGCACGCCCGAGGCCAGCTCGCGCAGGACCTCCCGGTTGAAGCCGGAGATCAGCGACCAGTCCAGCGGCAAGTCGAAGGCGCGTCGCTCACCCGCGAAGTACGCCTCGACCTGGCGTATCGCCTCGGCCAGCAGTGGGGAGCCGGGCGCCTCGACGGGCTCGGTGCCCAGCCGCGACGCCAGCCGCTCGACGGCCTTGTCCCGCACCGCGTCCGTGGCGTGGAACACGACGTTGACCAGGCCGTCCCGGCTCGCGGCCAGCAGCAGCGGCCCGATCCCGCTCTCGACGACCGCCCACACGACCCGCGGCTCGACCTGCTCTCGGCTGTCCATGCGCCCACAGTAGGACCCACCACTGACAACGCCGTCCGGGCTGAACGCCGGATCAGCCGCCCACGGCCTTGCGCACCACGTCCGGCTTGTTCGTGATGATCCCGTCGACCCCGTACCCGGCGACCCGCTGGGCCGTCCTCGCGTCGTCGACCGTCCAGGCGAAGACCTCCATCGGCCTGCCGTGCGGCCCGTCGAATGCCTGCACGGAGGACACGTACGCCGGGGACAGCGAGCTGTACGAGGGGTTGATCTGGTCGGCGAACTCGGCGCAGTCGAGCAGGTCCGACACCGGCGGCGTCCCCAGGAGGCCCGTCTTCACACCGGGCTTCAGCTCGTGCACCGTCCGCACGCTGTCCGCGCTGAAGCTCTGCACGATCAGCCGGTCCGCCAGAGGCGACCGGTCGAGCCAGCCCTCGTTGCCGAGGACCTTCAGCGTCTGCCGTTCGATGCCCGGGTACAGCTCGGGGTTCTTGATCTCCAGGAGCAGCTTCTGGCGATGGCGCTCCAAGCGGTGCACGAACTGCTCCAGCGTCGGCACGCGCGTGCCCGCGTACGCGGGTCCGAACCAGCTGCCCGCGTCCAGCCGGGCGATCTCCGCAGCGGTGAAGTCCTTCACCTTCCAGGGGGCCCGGCCGGGGAAGACCTCCTCGGCGTCGGTGGTGCGGCGCAGGTTGTCGTCGTGGATGACGACCAGCTCGCCGTCCCTCGTGCGCTGCACGTCGTTCTCCACCCAGTGGATGCCCAGCTCCGCCGCTCTGTCCACGGAGGTCAGGGTGTTCTCGGGCGCGTACGCGGAGGCACCGCGGTGAGCGATGACCAGCGGCGATGTGCCGGCTTGCGCGGCACGGGCGGGGGAGACGGGGAACAGCAGGGCGGCGGTCCCCAGGAGTGCGGTGGTCGAGGCGGCAACAGCGCGCGCGTGCATGCGTACTCCTCGCGACGAGCGAACGGCGACATCACAGACAGCACAACTGTGACAGCAGAGGGTCAACGCGAGAGGGGTACAGGATGGCCACACGTTGAACGGAGGTGACCCAACTCCGCTCACTGGTACCGCACAACTGCGGCAAGGCCGTGTTTCTTTGCCGGAAAATCGTTCGACCATTCCGGTGGGGGTCATACTCTCTGCGTCAACCCTGACCGCTCTGGCGGTCCTGGGAGGGGGCGTACATCGGGAATTCCGGGACGTACAAGGGCGGGAAGGGCAGCCGCGCATGCAGGGCACGGTCGACGGATTCAGCTATGGCCTGGTCACACCCCTGGTGGCCTACTTCATGGCCTGCCTCGGCGGCGCGCTGGGCCTGCGTTGCACCACCAGATCCATGCTCGTCGCCCAGTCCTGGCGCCCCGGCTGGCTCGCCCTCGGCTCCGCCGCCATCGGCTCCGGCATATGGACCATGCACTTCGTTGCGATGATGGGGTTCACGGTCCGCGGCACTCCGATCCACTACGACAAGGCGATGACCTTCGCGAGCCTGGCCGTCGCCATCGTCATGGTGGGCGTCGGGATCTTCATCGTCGGCTACCGGGGAGCCCGCGGGACGGCCCTGTTCACCGGCGGCACCATCACCGGCCTGGGCATCGCGTCGATGCACTACCTCGGCATGGCCAGCATGAGCCTGGACGGAAAGCTGGAGTACAACACCGTCACCGTCGGCATCTCCGTCGCCATCGCCATGGCCGCCGCGACCGCCGCCCTCTGGGCTGCCGGCCAGGTCAGGGGCTTCCTGTGGAGCGTGGGCGCGAGCCTCGTCATGGGACTGGCCGTCAGCGGCATGCACTACACCGGCATGGCCGCCCTCAGCGTCCACCTGCACGGCACGTCCGAACCCGCCACGGGAGACTCGCCCGCGAGCCTGCTCGCACCCATGCTGATCGGGCCGCTCGCCTTCCTGCTCCTCGCGGGCGTCGTGGTGATGTTCGACCCGCTGATGGTCATGGGGAAGCCCGCCGTAGTCCCCGTCGAGCACAAGCCCGGCATCCCCGCCCACACCCACGTCCGGCACTCCGCCCGCCGCCTGCGGTTCCGCCCCCGCCGCACCGTGGAGCACAGGGGCTCCCGCACCCCGCAGAACCGCTGATCAGAGCCCGTTGTCAGTGCGGGGTCGTACGGTGGATCCCATGCGGCCCGTTTCAAAGATCGAACGCACGGTGGCGCCCTTCGAGGTCGTCAGCCCCTACCAGCCGAACGGCGACCAGCCGACGGCCATCGCCGACCTCGCCCGGCGCGTCGAGGTGGGCGAGAAGGACGTCGTACTGCTCGGCGCGACCGGCACCGGCAAGTCCGCCACCACCGCGTGGATGATCGAGAAGCTCCAGCGCCCCACACTCGTGATGGCGCCGAACAAGACACTGGCCGCCCAGCTGGCCAACGAGTTCCGCGAGCTCCTCCCGAACAACGCCGTCGAGTACTTCGTCTCGTACTACGACTACTACCAGCCCGAGGCGTACGTCCCGCAGTCGGACACCTACATCGAGAAGGACTCCTCGATCAACGAGGAGGTCGAGCGCCTGCGCCACTCCGCGACCAACTCGCTGCTCACCCGCCGCGACGTCGTCGTGGTCGCCTCGGTCTCCTGCATCTACGGCCTCGGCACCCCGCAGGAGTACGTGGACCGCATGGTCCCCCTCAAGGTCGGCGAGGAGATCGACCGCGACGAGCTGCTGCGCCGCTTCGTGGACATCCAGTACACGCGCAACGACCTGGCCTTCACCCGCGGCACCTTCCGCGTCCGCGGCGACACCATCGAGATCTTCCCGGTCTACGAGGAGCTGGCCGTCCGCATCGAGATGTTCGGCGACGAGATCGAGGCGCTGTCCACCCTGCACCCGCTCACCGGCGAGATCATCAGCGACGACGAGCACCTCTACGTCTTCCCGGCCTCCCACTACGTCGCAGGACCCGAGCGCCTGGAGCGGGCCGTCAACGACATCGAGAAGGAGCTGGCCGAGCGCCTGACGGAGCTGGAGAAGCAGGGCAAGCTGCTGGAGGCCCAGCGCCTGCGCATGCGGACCACGTACGACATCGAGATGCTGCGCCAGATCGGCAGCTGCTCCGGCGTGGAGAACTACTCGATGCACTTCGACGGCCGCTCGCCCGGCTCCCCGCCGAACACCCTGCTGGACTACTTCCCGGACGACTTCCTCCTCGTCATCGACGAGTCGCACGTCACCGTCCCGCAGATCGGCGCCATGTACGAGGGCGACGCCTCCCGCAAGCGCACCCTCGTCGACCACGGCTTCCGGCTGCCCTCGGCCCTGGACAACCGCCCCCTGAAATGGGAGGAGTTCCAGGAACGCATCGGCCAGACGGTCTACCTGTCGGCCACCCCGGGCAACTACGAGATGTCCCGCTCGGACGGCTTCGTCGAGCAGATCATCCGCCCCACCGGCCTCGTCGACCCGGAAGTCGTCGTCAAGCCCACCGAGGGTCAGATCGACGACCTGGTGCACGAGATCCGGCTGCGCACGGAGAAGGACGAGCGCGTCCTGGTCACCACACTCACCAAGAAGATGGCCGAGGACCTCACGGACTACTTCCTGGAGCTGGGCATCCAGGTGCGCTATCTGCACAGCGACGTCGACACCCTGCGCCGCGTCGAACTGCTGCGTGAACTGCGCGCCGGCGAGTACGACGTGCTGGTCGGCATCAACCTCCTGCGCGAGGGCCTCGACCTGCCCGAGGTGTCCCTGGTGGCGATTCTGGATGCCGACAAGGAGGGCTTCCTGCGCTCCGGCACGTCCCTGATCCAGACCATCGGCCGCGCCGCGCGCAACGTGTCCGGTCAGGTCCACATGTACGCCGACAAGATCACTCCGGCGATGGAGAAGGCCATCGAGGAGACCAACCGGCGCCGCGAGAAGCAGATCGCGTACAACACCGAGCGGGGCATCGACCCCCAGCCGCTCCGCAAGAAGATCAACGACATCGTCGCCCAGATCGCCCGCGAGGACATCGACACCGAGCAGCTGCTCGGCTCGGGCTACCGCAAGGCTAAGAAGGACGGCGGGGGCACCAAGGCGCCCGTGCCCTCCCTCGGCAAGGCGGCCGGAGCGGCCAAGCCCGCCAAGGGCAAGGGCAAGGGCAAGGCCGAGGAGACGGTGCCGACCGACCGCCCCGCGGCCGAGCTGGCCGGGCAGATCGAGGAGCTCACCGCGCGGATGCGGGCCGCCGCCGCGGAGCTCCAGTTCGAGATCGCGGCCCGGCTGCGCGACGAGGTCTCCGAGATGAAGAAGGAACTGCGCCAGATGAAGGAGGCTGGTCTGGCCTGACAGCGTGCCGCGTACGCGCAGTGTTGCAAGACCGACACAAAGTGCGGACCGGGGTACGTCGCTGTCAGTGCCCCTGCGTAGGGTTCTGGTCAACCGCGACTACGCGGCAACAGGGGACGTTCGAGAGGGGAATCAGCGCGTGACCGTCAACATGACCAAGGGTCAGGCCATCAGTCTGCAGAAGAACGACGGTGGCAGCCTGACTGCGGTTCGTATGGGTCTTGGCTGGCAGGCGGCTCCCCGGCGCGGCCTGTTCGGCTCGCGCACGCGAGAGATCGACCTCGACGCCTCCGCCGTCCTGTTCGCGGACAAGCAGCCGGTCGACGTCGTCTTCTTCCGCCACCTGGTGAGCGACGACGGCTCGGTTCGCCACACCGGTGACAACCTCGTCGGCGGTGTCGGCCAGGGCGGCGACGACGAGGCGATCCTCGTCGACCTCGCGCGGGTTCCGGTCCACATCGACCAGATCGTCTTCACCGTGAACTCCTTCACGGGCCAGACCTTCCAGGAGGTGCAGAACGCGTTCTGCCGCCTGGTCGACGAGACCAACGGCCAGGAGCTCGCCCGCTACACGCTCGCCGGCGGTGGCCAGTACACGGCCCAGATCATGGCCAAGGTCCACCGCGCGGGCCAGGGCTGGTCGATGACGGCCCTGGGCAACCCGGCCAACGGCCGCACCTTCCAGGACCTGATGCCGGCGATCCTGCCGGTGCTCTGACGCACCCCGGGCCCCGGACCGGCGGGCCCGGCGAGCAGCACACGACTTCACACAACGACACAGGGGGACGAAGGCGATGACGGCCGAGCTGGTGCGGGGGCAGAACCACCCGCTCTCCCAGGCCCGTCTCGAGATCCGGATCTCGGCCGGCACGCCGATCGTGGCCGTGGCCGCGCTCGGCGACGAGAACGGCCGGATCCACGGCGTGGAGTGGGTGGCCCACCCGGGCGCACCCACCCAGCCGGGTCTCGAGGTCTCCCGGCAGGCCGCCGCCGACCACCGCCTCGCGGTGGACCTGGACGCCGTGCCGGAGGCCGTCCACCGTGTCAGCGTGCTGCTCGCCCTGCCCGTCGGCGGGACAGGCCCGGTCCGTTTCGGTGCCGTGGCGGCCCCGTTCGTCGCCGTCACCGGCCTCGGCGGCGACGAGGTCGCCAGCTACACCATCACCGGCCTGGAGGCCGAGTCGGCCGTCGTCGCCCTGGAGCTCTACCGACGCCAGGACGCCTGGAAGGTGCGCGCCGTCGGTCAGGGCTACGCGGGCGGCCTCGCCGAACTCCTCACCGACCAGGGCCTGCCGCAGGCCCACCAGCTCGCCGGCACCGTCAGCGAGGCGGTGGCCCAGGGACTCGCCCGCTCGGTGCAGGCGCCCCCGCCGCGCACGGCGGACGGCGACCGTTCCCGGCAGACAGCGGCTCCCGCCCTCGGCCCGGACCAGGGCGGCACCGCGCCCCAGCCCGGTCCCGTGCCACCGGTGTCCCCGTACGGCGGCCAGACGCCCGGCGGCCCCGGACAGCCCGCCCCGCAGCAGCCGTATCCCGGCACCGCGCCGGACCCGAGCGCCGTCACCCAGCCGTCCGCGCCCACGGCGGGCGGCCCGATCGACTACAGCCACCCGCGCCGTCAGAACGCCGCCCCGCCCCCGCCTCCGCCCACCGCGCCCCCGGCCGCACCCGGGCAGCCCGCCCAGCCCGTCGCGGGCGACGCGACCGGCTGGTCCATGGAGGAGCGGCTCTACAACCAGGTGTGGGGCATGTTCGAGGACCTGGCCCGCACCACCGCCGCCTATCGCAGCGCCGTCGACTTCGCCGAGTCGCGCATGGACAAGGAGCTGGAGCAGGTCCTCTCCGACCCGCGCAGCCGGATAGGCGGACAGGGCGACGCGGCCCGCGAGGCGGCCCGGGCCCGGCACACCCAGCTCGTCACCCAGGCCCGCGAGGCACTCGACCGGGACCTCACCCAGCTCGCGGCCGAGGCCGACGTCGTCGAACCGGCCCTGCCACCGGCGTACGCCCGCTGGGACAATCCGGCGTGGCACGCCTACCGGGTGCCGATGGAGATCCCCATGGCCCTGCGGCTGGGTGACCTCCACCTCCCCGAGGCCGACCGGATCCGCATCCCGATGCTGGTCCGGCTGCCGCTGGAGCGGGGCCTGTGGATCGACAGCGGAGCGGCCGGGGCGTCCGACGGTTCGTTCACCGATTCGCACACCATGAGTCGTCTCGCCATGGAGACGGCGGTCGCGCACGCGGCCCGGCTGCTGGCCGTCTACCCGGCGGGCGAGTTCACCGTCCATGTCATCGACCCGGCCGGCTCCGGGGCGCAGCCGTTGGCGCCCCTGGTGCAGACCGGGGTGCTCGCGGCCCCGCCCGCGCTCGGCGCCGCCGGGGTGGCGGACGTGCTGGGCCGGCTCACCCAGCGGGTCGACCTGGTGCAGATGGCGATCCGGGGCGGCGCCGCCGACTCCCTCCCGCCCGGGTTCGACACCTCGCAGCAGCTCCTGATCGTCAACGACTTCCCGCACGGTTTCGACGACCGGGCCGTGAACCAGCTGCGCTACCTGGCCGACGAGGGGCCGGCCTTCGGCGTCCACCTGATGATGGTGGCCGACCGGGAGGAGTCCTCCGGCTACGGGCCCCTGCTCGACCCGCTGTGGCGTTCGCTGCTGCGACTGACGCCGGTGGCCGACGATCACCTCGCCGACCCGTGGGTCGGTCATGCCTGGACGTACGAGCCGTCGCTCGTGCCGCCCGGAAGTCAGGTCCTCCAGCAGGTGCTCGCCCAGGTCGCGGCAGCTCGCACCAAGTTCACGTAAAGCCCTCTGATCAGGGATTTTGGCCTTTCTTTTGCCAAGCGCTTTACCTGTTCTTGGTGATTGGGTACTGTTGACGGCACGGAGGGGAGTACTCCCTGTCTGCTGCGGCGTACCCGTCAATACGGATCAGGCCAGATCCCGGGGCGTCGGCCCATCTTTGGGTGGAAGAGACCTCCGGCAGCGACGACGCTGACATTTGCCGTTACGACTGCCGGAGGCGCAGTGGATGTTTCCGTGACCCTATGGGTCCTGACGATCGTGGGCCTTGCCGCCCTCATCGCGGTCGACTTCTTCATCGGCCGCAAGCCGCACGACGTGTCGATCAAGGAAGCCGGGATCTGGACGGTCGTCTGGATCGTGCTGGCCGCGCTCTTCGGGCTCGGTCTGCTCCTGTTCGCCGGTGGCCAGCCCGCCGGTGAGTTCTTCGCGGGCTTCATCACCGAGAAGTCACTCAGCGTCGACAACCTCTTCGTCTTTGTCCTGATCATGGCGAAGTTCGCGGTGCCGTCGCAGTACCAGCAGCGTGTGCTGCTGATCGGTGTCCTCATCGCCCTGGTCCTGCGAGCGATCTTCATCGCCG
The DNA here is from genome assembly GCF_014648995.1 of Streptomyces massasporeus. Lineage (GTDB taxonomy): Bacteria > Actinomycetota > Actinomycetes > Streptomycetales > Streptomycetaceae > Streptomyces > Streptomyces massasporeus. The sequence goes on from NZ_BMSE01000004.1 coordinate 250,402, forward strand.
CCGGCGCGGCGATCCTCGCCAGCTTCGCCTGGGTCTTCTACATCTTCGGCGCCTTCCTCATCTACACCGCCTGGAAGCTCATCCAGGAGGCCCGGGCCGACGAGGAGGACGAGGAGTTCGAGGAGAACAAGCTGCTCAAGGCCGCCGAGCGCCGCTTCGGCGTGGCGGACCGGTACCACGGCACCAAGCTGTGGATCGAGGAGAACGGCAAGCGGGTCATGACCCCGATGCTGGTCGTGATGCTCGCGATCGGCACCACCGACGTCCTGTTCGCCCTCGACTCCATCCCGGCGATCTTCGGACTGACCCAGGACCCGTACATCGTCTTCACGGCCAACGCGTTCGCCCTGATGGGCCTGCGCCAGCTGTACTTCCTCATCGGCGGCCTGCTGAAGAAGCTGGTTCACCTCTCCTACGGCCTGTCGATCATCCTGGGCTTCATCGGCGTGAAGCTGGTGCTGCACGCCCTGCACGAGTCCGGGGTGCACGTCCCCGAGATCAGCATTCCGGTCTCGCTCGGCGTGATCTGTGCCGTGCTGATCGTCACCACGATCACCAGCCTGCGCGCTTCCAAGAAGCAGGCGGCGGCCGAGGCGGCGCAGAGTGAGAGCGGAGGCGCTCCGAAGGACAGCATCGACGTCTGACGGCGTCGGGCGTAGGAACAACCATCACCGGGATCGGTGCTCGGCGAATTGCCGACCACCGGTCCCGGTGCTTGCTTGTTTCCTGAGCGCGTTCCCCGGCCCGGGGGCGCCGCGGCCGGCTGGAGGCGCCATGAAGTTCGTGCAGATCATCGAGTTCGAGACCGAACGTCTGGAGGAGATGCAGCAGGTACTCGACGAGGCGGGGCAGCGCAACGCCGGCCGCGCCGGCGGCCCCACCCACAGCACGCTGCTGAAGGACCGGGACAAGCCCCACCGCTATCTGGCGCTGATCGAGTTCGAATCGTTCGACGAGGCCATGCGCAACAGCGACGACCCCGAGACGACCAGGCTGGCCGAGCGGCTCAACGCGCTCAGCATCGGCGAGCGGGTGTACACCAACTGCGACGTACTGGACATGCGTGACCTCAAGTAGCCCGACAAGGGTGCCCCGGGGGCCCGGCACGACCGGAGTGCGGGGCCCCTGCGGGTCTGCGACCATCTCTGCATGATCGCTCGGCGCAGGCGGCTCGCGGCACAGTGGACGACCCTGGTGCCCCTGCTCGCGGCCGTGCTGCTGGTCCTGACCTGGGGACGGGACCTTTCGGTCGCCGTCGTCGCCCTGGTGACCCTGGTCCTCGCGGGAGCGGTCCTGGCCGCTGTGCATCACGCCGAAGTGGTGGCCCATCGGGTCGGAGAACCGTTCGGCTCCCTCGTGCTCGCCGTAGCCGTCACGATCATCGAGGTCGCCCTCATCGTCACCCTGATGGTCGATGGCGGGGACAAGAGCGCGACCCTGGCCCGGGACACGGTCTTCGCGGCGGTGATGATCACCTGCAACGGCATCGTCGGCCTGTGCCTCCTCGTCGCCTCACTGCGGCACGGCACGGCCGTCTTCAACCCGGAGGGCACCGGCGCCGCACTCGCCACCGTCGCGACCCTGGCCACACTCAGCCTGGTCCTGCCGACGTTCACCACCAGCAAGCCGGGACCGGAGTTCTCCACCGTCCAGCTGACCTTCGCGGCGCTGTCCTCGCTGATCCTGTACGGCCTGTTCGTCGCCACGCAGACCGTGCGGCACCGGGACTACTTCCTGCCGATCACCCGGCACGGCGAGGTGATCACCGCCGAGGAACACGCAGAGGCTCCGACCGCCGCCACCGCCCGGACCAGCCTCGCCCTGCTGGGTCTGGCCCTGGTCGGCGTGGTCGGCCTGGCCAAGGGGGTCTCACCCACCATCGAGTCCGGGGTGGATGCCGCCGGGCTCCACCAGGCAGTCGTCGGCGTGATCATCGCGCTGCTGGTGCTGCTCCCGGAGACCATCGCCGCGCTGCGCTCCGCCCGCCGCGACCGTGTGCAGACCAGTCTGAACCTGGCCCTCGGTTCGGCCATGGCCAGCATCGGCCTGACCATCCCGGCCGTCGCACTCGCCTCCCTGTGGCTCTCCGGCCCCCTCGTCCTCGGTCTCGGCGCCACCCACATGGTGCTGCTCGCCCTGACGGTGGTGGTCGCCTCGCTGACCGTGGTGCCGGGCCGGGCCACGCCGCTCCAGGGCGGGGTCCACCTGGTGCTGTTCGCGGCGTATCTGGAGCTGGCGATCAACCCGTAGACGCGCGCAAACGCTCACGCAAGCGCTTACGCGCCACTGGGCACGGCACCGGCGCCGGCACCGCCACCCCGGCTCATCCCGCAGCGGTCTCCGCGGCCGCGCCCACCCGCACCGGACGCGTCTCCGGCAGCAACGCGAAGCACCCCAGGCTGAACAGCGCGATCGCCGTGAGATACGCGGCCACACCCCACGGCACCCGGCCGCCCTGCTCGGCCAGGGCGGTCGCCACGATCGGTGTGAGGGCGCCTCCGACGACCCCGCCGAGGTTGTAGCCGACGGCGGCGCCGGTGCAGCGCACCCGCGGCTCGTACAGCTCCGGCAGGTACGCGGCGATCACGGCGAACATCGTGATGAACGCGAGCATCGCCCCGAGGAAACCGAGGAACATCGGCAGCGGCGCACCGGTGGAGAGGAGCGCGACCATCGGGAACATCCACAGGGCCGCGGCCGCGCACCCGATCAGGCACAGGGGCCGCCGACCGAAACGGTCCCCGAGCAGCGCCACCAGCGGAGTGAGAGCCCCCTTCACGAGCACCGCGCCCATGATGCAGGTCAGCATGACGGAGCGGCTCACCCCGAGCCGCTCCGTCCCGTAGGCGAGGGACCAGGTCGTCACGGCGTAGAAGATCGCATAACCGATCGCGAGGCCGCCGCCGGTCAGCAGGAGGAGCCGCCAGTGGTCGCGGACGACCTCGACGAGCGGCACGCGCGCGTGGTCGTCGAGCTGGAGGAAGCTGGGGCTCTCGGTGAGCGACGACCGCAACCATAGCCCCGCGACGGCCAGCACCCCCGCAGCCCAGAACGGCACCCGCCACCCCCACGCGGCGAACTGCGCCTCCGTGAGCGTCGAGGACAGCCCCAGCACCACACCGTTGGCGAGCAGAAACCCCAGCGCGGGCCCGACCTGCGGGAAGCTCGACCACAGCACGCGCCGTTCGGCCGGCGCGTGCTCCACGGCCAGCAGCACCGCCCCGCCCCACTCCCCGCCGAGCCCCAGCCCCTGGAGGAAGCGCAGCACCAGGAGCAACAGGGGAGCGGCCACGCCGATCGACTCGTACGTCGGCACACAGCCGACCGCGACCGTGGATGCCCCGGTCAGCAGCAGGGAGGCGACGAGGACCGGCCGCCGCCCGCGCCGGTCCCCGATGTGCCCGAACAGCACCGAGCCGAGCGGCCGGGCCACGAAGCCCACACCGAAGGTGGCGAAGGCGGCCAGCGTCCCGGCCACCGGGGAGAAGGTCGGGAAGAACAACGGCCCCAGGATCAGGGCCGCCGCAGTGCCATAGACGAAGAAGTCGTAGAACTCGATGGCCGTGCCGGCCAGTGAGGCGGCCGCGAGGCGCGGCATGGAGGGTGCCCTTACGGCGCGTACGTCGTGCATGCCGCGTCAACTACCCACCGTGATCGGCGGTTACGGGGGCGCGCGGAGGGCTCGGGGGCCCTCAGTACGTGACCGTGATGCGCCGGGCGGGCCCGTCCACGCGCACGGTGCCGCCGTACGGGATCACCAGTTGCGGATCGGTGTGCCCGAAGTCCACGTCGAAGACGATCGTGGTGTCGGGCGCGTAGGTCCGCATGGCGCGCAGTACGGCCTCGCGCTGGTCGGCGGCGTAACGGGCAGCCTGCTCGGGGGTGTTGGGCCGCTCGAAGAACCACGTCTTCGGCCTCCCCATCAGCAGGGCCGGGAAGCGCCCCAGCAGCCCCCGCTCGCCCATGTTCCGCAGGGTGCAGAAGACCTCCGTGGCGCTCGGCATGTCCTCGGAGGTCTCCAGGAGCAGGACGCCGCCGTCGTACTCGGACAGGTCGCGCGCGATCTCCCGGTCGGCCATCAGCAGCCAGGCGACGATCTCCAGGCAGCCGCCCCAACTGCGGCCCTCGACCACCCGGTCGGGGTTCACCCAGGTCCAGCCGGACCCGGGCCGGGTCTCCGGCTCCGCGTCGAAGGTCGCCGGGTCCGCCCAGTCCCGGTCGATGTCACGCCACCGCTCGGCGGGCCTCAACTCGTACGGTCCCGGGGTGAACAGGGCCGCGCGCAGGGACTCGGCGGTCTGCGGGTGCATGGCGCCGGGGCGGCCCAGTTCGCTCATCACGCTCCCGCCGTGGAAGCCGACGATGCCGCAGGTGCGCAGGAAGGCGAGCAGGTTCGTGTTGTCGCTCATCCCGAAGAAGGGCTTCGGGTTGGCCCGGATCAACTCCCGGTCCAGGTACGGCAGCACAGTGATCTGGTCGTCCCCGCCGATCGAGGCGATGACGGCCTTGATCCCCGGGTCGGCGAAGGCGGCGTGGATGTCGGCGGCCCGTTCCCGGGGCGTGGAGCCCATCGTGCGGGTCGCCGGATACTCGACCGGCTCCAGCCCGTACTCCTTGCGCAGCCGCTCCAGGCCGAGCTCGTAGGGGAGCGGGAAGAGCCCCGGCAGACCGGAGGAGGGCGAGATCACGGCGATGCGGTCACCGGGGGACGGCTTCGGCGGATAGGTCGGGCTGGTCAGGCTCGTCATGCCGGGAGGCTACGGCCCGACAGGCCGCCGTCGCACCGTGATAAACCGGCAGGGAGCAGCGGTCCGTCCCGGGCCGCCCGACCCCGAACGGACCGGAGGAACCGTGCCCCGCACCCTGGCCCACGCCCCGATCATGATCCTCAACGGCCCCAACCTGAACCTGCTCGGCCAGCGCCAGCCGGAGATCTACGGCTCCGACACCCTCGCAGACGTCGAGGCCCTGTGCGCCAAGGCGGCGGCCGCGCACGGGGGCACGGTCGACTTCCGCCAGTCCAACCACGAGGGCGAGCTGGTCGACTGGATCCACGAGGCGCGGCTGAACCACTGCGGCATCGTGATCAACCCCGGTGCGTACTCGCACACCTCCGTCGCCATCCTGGACGCCCTCAACACGTGTGACGGCCTGCCGGTGCTGGAGGTCCACATCTCCAACATCCACCAGCGCGAGTCGTTCCGGCACCACTCCTACGTCTCGCTGCGCGCCGACGGGGTCATCGCGGGCTGCGGGGTGCAGGGGTACGTGTTCGGTGTGGAGCGCGTCGCGGCGCTGGCGGGGGCGGGCAAGGCCGACACGTGAGCAGGAGCCGGTAAGCCCCGCCGACCATGGCGGGCGCACCCTACCGCCCTGCTTCCTACAGCCGCCCCGCCTCCACGATCCGCCGCAGGAAGCGCCGCGTGCGCTCCTGTTGCGGATCCCCGAAGACCTGCTCGGCGGTGCCGCGTTCCAGCACCACGCCGCCCTCCAGGAAGCACACCTGGTCGGCGACCTCGCGGGCGAAGCCCATCTCGTGCGTGGCCAGCACCATGGTCATGCCCTCGTCCTTCAGGTCGCGGACGACGGTGAGCACCTCGCCCACCAGCTCGGGATCGAGGGCCGCGGTGATCTCGTCGAGCAGCAGCAGCCGGGGCCGTACGGCCAGGGCGCGGACGATCGCGACCCGTTGCTGCTGTCCGCCGCTCAGCCGGTCCGGGTACGCGTCCGCCTTCCCGCCGAGCCCCAGCCGCTCCAGCAGCTCACGCGCGCGTGCCTCGGCCTCGGCGCGGGCGACACCGTGCACGCGCCGCGGGGCGAGCGTGATGTTCTCCGACACGGTCATGTGCGGGAAAAGGTTGTACGCCTGGAAGACCACGCCGATCCGGCGGCGCACGGCGTCCTGGTCGGCGCGCGGGTCGGTGATCTCCTCGTCGTCCAGCCAGATCGCCCCGTCGTCGATCTCCTCCAGCAGGTTGGCACACCGCAGCAGCGTGGACTTGCCGGACCCGGAGGCGCCGATCAACGCGGTGACCGTGTGCGGGGCGACCTCCAGGTCGACGTCCCGCAGGACGACCGAGCCGCCGAAGGTCTTGCGGACGGACTCCATGCGCAGCACGGGCGTCTGGCTCATACGGCTCCTCCATGGGCCTGCCGGCGATCCATCCGGGCCGTCACCCAGTCCGTGAAGCGGGTCATGGGGATGGTCAGCGCGACGAAGACCAGCCCGGCGACGATGTACGGCGTGTAGTTGAGGCTGCGGCCCACGATGATGTCGGCGGCCCGTACGGCGTCCACCGCACCGCCGATCGAGACCAGCCCGGTGTCCTTCTGCAGCGACACCAGGTCGTTCAGGAGCGGCGGCACCTGGCGGCGCACCGCCTGGGGCAGCACCACGTACCGCAGCGCCTGCCGGTTGTTCAGCCCCAGCGAGCGGGCCGCGGCGCGCTGCGAGGGGTGCACGGACTCGATTCCGGCGCGGAACACCTCGGCGACGTACGCCGAGTACGTCAGGGTGAGCGCGGTGCCGCCGAGCAGCACCGGGTCGACGGTCACCCCCTGGAGCCGCAGCGCCGGGACGCCGAGGACCACGATCATCAGGTTGATGATGAGCGGCAGCCCCCGGAAGAAGTCCGTGTACGCGGCGGCCAGGAAGCGCAGCGGGAAGAACACCGGTCCGCGCAGCGTGCGGGCGACGGCGATCAGCATGCCGAGGACGAGTACCGCGACCCCGCAGATCAGCAGTAGCCGGACGTTCAGCCACAGGCCTTCGAGGACCTTCGGGAACGCCTCGCGCGCGTACCCCCAGTCGAAGAAGGTCTCCTTGGTGCGCGGCCAGCCCGGGGCGTTGACGACGACCAGGTAGAGGACGACCGCGGTGAGGAGGGTCGAGAGCGCGCCGATCGCCGTCGCGCGCCGGGCGCGGGCGCGCTTGTGGCGCTCCCGGTCCAGCCGTCGCGGCGACGGCACGTAGTCGTCCGCCGCTTCGTGCTCGCCGGAGCCCAGCTCCTCCTTGTGGACGGTCACTTGAGCACCGGAGCGTCGACGGCGTCCGACAGCCACTGCTGCTCGATCTTCGCGAGCGTGCCGTCCTCGCGCAGGGCGTCCACGGCCCGCGAGACGCAGGAGGTGAGAGCGCTGCCCTTGTCCAGCACGAGGCCGAACTGCTCCGGCGTGCCGCCCTGGTGCGCGAACTGACCGACGATCGTCGCGTCGGTGATCTCGGCCCCGGTGATGTAGAAGGCGGTCGGCAGGTCGACGACGATGGCGTCGACCTGGCCGTTCTTCAGCGCGGACTTGGCCTGGTCGTTCTTGGCGTAGACGGCCGCGGCCTGCTTCGGCTTCACCACGTCGTCGATGTAGTTCAGGCTGGTGGTGCCGACCTGCGCGCCCAGCTTCACGTCCTTCAGGTCGGCCACGCTCTTCGCCTTCGCGGCCTTGGAGCCCTTCAGCGCGACGACGGCCTGGCGCACGTCGTAGTAGCCGGAGGAGAAGTCCACGGCCTTCTTGCGCTCCTCGCTGACGGACACCTGGTTGATGTCGAAGTCGAAGGTCTTCTCACCGGGCGCGAAGGCCTTGTTGAAGGGGACGGTCTGCCAGGCGACCTTGTCCTTGCCGTAGCCGAGTTGTTCGGCGACGGCGTAGGCGACCGCGGACTCGAAGCCCTTGCCGTTGGCCGGCTTGTCGTCCTTGAACCACGGCTCGTAGGCGGGCTCGTCGGTGGCGATGGTCAGCTTGCCCGAGGTCCGGGTGGCCAACTCGCCCTTCTCGCACGCGTTCCCGGCGGACGACGACGGCTTGTCCGCCTCCTCGGGCTGCGGGGCGCAGCTCACGGCGGCGGCGAGGACGACGACGGCGACGGCGGCGCGGCGCAGGGCACGCGGAGCAGGATGCATGGCGGGAGATTGACAGCCGACGGGCCCGTTTGTCGAGGTCACGGCGCCACATGTCCGGATGGTGGGAACGGGTGTTGCGGTTGTGTGAACGGGTCCCGATGCCGGTCGTGCTGGTGTGTGCCGGGGCCGCCGGCCGAGGGCGGGGATCGACAGGCCGGCGGCCCGACCGCACAGGAGCCGTCATCCTGCGCGGGGCTGGTACCAGTTGACTGCGCAACTACGTTCGAGGGGAGCGCGCGTGCGACACCGGCGTGTGCGAACGATTCACACGGGGCGCGTGCGCGGCGCGCGCCGAGGGGGAGCGTGCCTCACCACCCGCGCGCGTGCCACTCCGGCAGGTGCGGGCGCTCCGCGCCCAGCGACGTGTCGTTGCCGTGCCAGGGGTAGACCCAGGTCTCGTCCGGGAGGGTGCCGAAGATCTTGGTCTCGACGTCGTGGATGAGGCTGGCGAACGCCTTCGGTCCTTGTGGGTGTTGCCCACACCGCCGGGGAACACCACAGCACGCGCCAACACACGAGGTCACGGCGGCGCGCAAACCTACGGGCCGTGCCTCCGCGGCGTCGAAGTGGGCCGACCGCATCAGATGCCTGTGCAATGAGGCAGGCCGTGCCCTTGTCAGTGGTGGCGCGGGCGGGGCAGCAAGGCGAACGCGCTCTCCGCAATGGAGGTCAGGCGGTCGGGGCTGTGGCCGTACGCGCCTACGACATCGGTCCCGCGGATGATGGTCAGCAGGAGGTAGGCGAGGTCGTCGGGATCCGCGTCGGGGTCGATGTCGCCGTTGCGCTGGGCCGCTCGCACACACTCGGCCACCGCCGTCCGGACTACGGAGAAGCAGTCGTTGGCCAGACGTTTCACCTCGGGGTCGGAGGCGCCGATCTCCAGGGCCATTTTGGCGGCGAAGCAGGCTGCGGCCGTCCGGTCGGGGGCGGGGGGTACGTCGGCGGCGAGTGGCACCCCGTGGACGGCGCGGAGCAGGTACGCGTGCAGTCGATCCAGGGCGCCCTCGTCCGGTCCGGCGAGCAACTTCCGCGGACCCTGCCCCAGCCGGGCGAAGTAGCCGGCCATCGCCTGCAGTAGCACGCCGTGTTTGCCGTCGAACGCGGCGTAGAGGCTGCCGCGGCCCAGGCCGGTGGCGGCGCTGATGTCGTCGACGCTCGTGCCGTTGTAGCCCGAGGTGCGGAACTGCCGCTCGGCGGCGTGGAGGACGTGGTCGGGGTCGAAGCTTCGTGGTCTCGCCATACATCGAAGGTAAAGCCGACCCACCGTTATTGACAACCCAGTACAGAACCATCTAGGTTTCTGACTGTTCAGTACACAACCATCCTGAGCTCACCGGACAGGGTGTGTGTACGCCTGGCGCGATGGAGAGCAACCCATGCCTTTGCGCTCCTCCGCGCCGCCCAACGTTGCGACGCCTTCCAGGCCGGTAAGGCCCGTCTGATCCTCGCGATCCTGGCGACGGCGAGCTCCATCGCCGGACTGGATCTGTACATCACGAACGTCGGGCTGTCCTCGGCGCGGGGCACTTCCTGCACCTCGAACAGCCCAAGACGGTCGCCGACCGCATCCTCGGCTTTCTGAACAACTGACCCCCCTCCAACCACCCAGAACTCGAAGGGTTGACCGAACCATGACTGACAAGGAAAGGCAGGAGGCCATGGCTGTGGCGACTCCTCCGTACGCGAGCGACGCACTGGCCGAGGGGACCGTCGACGCGGTGGTGATCGGCGGGGGCGCCGCGGGGCTGAACGGTGCACTGATCCTCGCCCGCTCCCGCCGCTCGGTCGTCGTGATCGACAGCGGCTCCCCGCGCAACGCGCCCGCGGAGGCCGTGCACGGCTTCATCGCCCTGGACGGCACCCCGCCGTCCGAGATCCTTCGACGGGGCCGGGAGCAGGTGCGCCAGTACGGCGGACGCGTCGTGTTCGGCGAGGTGGTCTCGGCCGAGTCCGCCGCCCCGTCGGCAGACGGGGACCTGCGGTTCACCGTCACCCTGGCCGACGGCCGCAGCATCACCGCTCGCCGCATCCTGGTGGCCACCGGCCTCACGGATGTGCTGCCACAGGTGCCCGGGCTCGCCGAGCACTGGGGGCACAGTGTGGTGCACTGCCCGTACTGCCACGGCTGGGAGATGCGCGACGAGCCCATCGGCATCCTCGCCACCGGCCCGGCCTCCATCGGCCACGCGTATCTGTTCCGCCAGCTGACCGAGGACCTGACCTACTTCACCCACGGCACCGACCTGGACGAGGACAGCCGCGCCCGCTTCGCCGCCCGCGGCATCCGCATCATCGACACCCCGGTCACCGAGGTCGTCGACGACGAGGACGGTGCCCTCGCCGGGGTGCGCCTGGCCGACGGCCAGGTCGTGGCCCGCCGCGTCCTCGCGGTCGCCCCGCAGATGCAGGCCCGCACCCAGGGCCTGGAAGGTCTGGGCCTGCCGGTGCAGGACCTGCCGAACAACATGGGCCGCGGTTTCGCCTCTGGCATGGCCGGCACCACCGAGGTGCCGGGTGTGTGGGTGGCCGGCAACGCCACCGATCCGGTCGCCCAGGTCGGGGCCTCCGCAGCGGCCGGCGCACTGGCCGGCGACTACATCAACAGGATGCTGGCCACCGCGGACACCGACGCGGCCCTCCAGGGGATCGCCGAGGGAAGCCCGCAAGGGGCCACAGGATGATCTCGAAGCCCTGAGATCTAGCCCGTCGCCCGCTCCCCTCACGGGCAATTACGTGATTCCCCTCGTCCGCCCCGTCCCTCTCAGGAGCTACTGATGCCCTTCCTTGCACATACCCCCGTGGAGAAGATGACCGGGCCGTACGCGCAGCGCTGGTGGGCGCTGCTCGTGCTGTGCCTGAGCCTGCTGATCACGGTGATGGCGAACACGTCGCTGATCGTCGCCGCCCCCGACATGACCACCGACCTGGGCCTGAGCAGCAGCGATCTGCAGTGGGTCGTCGATAGCTACACCGTTCCGTACGCGGCGCTGATGCTGGTGCTGGGTGCGATCGGTGACAAGTACAGCCGACGCGGCGCGCTGGTGCTGGGTCTGCTGATCTTCGCCGGCGGTTCGGTGATGGGGAGCATGGTCGACGAGACCTCACTGGTCATCGTGGCCCGCGCGATCATGGGTGTCGGTGCCGCGGTCGTGATGCCGGCCACGCTGTCCCTGGTGGTCGCGACCTTCCCCCGGAGCGAGCGGGCCAAGGCCATCACCGCCTGGGCCGCGACCTCCGGGGTGGCGGTAGCCGTCGGCCCGCTGGTCTCCGGCTGGCTGCTCGAGGACCACGCCTGGGGCTCGACCTTCCTGATCAACGTGCCGATCGCCGTGGCCGCCGTGTTCGGCGCGCTCGCCCTGGTACCGCCGTCCAAGGCGGAGGGAATGGGCCGGATCGACTACGTCGGTGGTCTGCTGTCGATCGTCACGGTCGGCTCCCTGATCTACGCCGCCATCGAGGGCCCGCACTCCGGCTGGGGCGCCGGCCCCGTCACCGCCGCCGTGGTCGCCGGTGTCGGTCTGGTCGCCTTCGTCGCCTGGGAGCTGCGGCACCCGCACCCGATGCTGGATGTCCGAAAGTTCGCGCTGCGGCCCTTCACCGGCTCGATGCTCGCGGTGATGTTCTTCTTCTTCGGCATGTTCGCCGTGATCTACTACTCGACGCAGTTCCTGCAGTTCGTCCTCGGCTACGGCGCCCTGGACACGGGTGTACGTCTGCTGCCGCTGGGCGGTGCGGTGTTCCTCGGGTCCGCGGTGACCGGGGTGCTCGCCCCGAAGCTGGGGGTGAGGGTGATGGCCGTGACCGGCATGGCCGTCGGCACGGCGGGCATGTTCCTGCTCACCCAGATCGACAAGGGGTCGACGTACGGGGACTTCCTGGCGCCGCTGATGATGCTGGGCCTCGCGCTCGGACTGGCCATCTCCCCGGCGACCGACACGATCATGGGCTCCTTCCCCGAGTCCGAGTTGGGCGTCGGCGGCGGGGTCAACGACACCGCGCTGGAGCTGGGCGGGGCGCTGGGCATCGCGGTGCTGGGCTCGCTGCTGGGCACGGCCTACCGGGACGAGCTGACCGACCTGGTGGGCAACCGGCTCCCGGCGGAGGCGATGGAGACCGCCAAGGACTCGGTCGGCGCCGGCCTGGCCGTCGCGGAGCGGGTCGCGCAGGATCCCTCCGCCGGGCCCCAGCAGGCCCAGGCCGCCGTGGACGCCGTCCACCAGGCCTTCGCCCATGGAGTCGCCCAGACCAGCCTCATCGGCGGGATCATCATGGCCGCCGGAACACTGATCGTCCTCGCTGTCCTGCCGGGCCGGCGCGGGTTCGCGAAGCAGAGCGCCGAGCCGGGGGCCGGGACGACGGCGAGCGAGGAGGCGGCTGTGCGGGAGCACACCGGGTCCACCCGCTAGATCGCCGGCGGGGCGTCCACTGGATCGCCGGGGCCGCGTCCGCCCGGGTCGCCGGGCACCGCCTCCGTCGGATCGCCCGCCAGGCGCGTCGGGCAGGAGCCCGGCGGCGCGAGACGCGCCGGGCGCGGGCGTGGTCCACGGTCCACGGCCACGCGGATCCTCTGCCGGAACACCTCACCGTCCTCGGCCTCCGGGCCGCCCCGGGGCTCTCCTCCGGGGCGGCCCGGAGGCCAAGGGCCGTGAGGGAACCCGGCCCGGCAGACCGCAGCCCATACAGCAGTCCCCCTGATCATGGCGGTCACGCCGTCGGGCTCCGGGCAGCCGCCCGCTCCCGGCTCTGTGGCGCCTGTACCTGTCCCTGGACACGGCGTGGCGCAACCGGACGAGTCCGGCATGACCCTGGACGCCACCGCCGCCCCCCGGTGCAGCTCACCCGCGTACGGACCGCCGTCGGCCGCCCCGGCGAGCACCCGTTCCGCTGAGCACCCGCCCCGGTGAGCGGCCGATCAAACAACGTCGTGTGCCCAGGTGTTACCCGAGCATTCATGTGAGGCACGTCACTACTGGAGGGGCATCTATGGATGCTCAGACAGCAAGGGACACCACCTTCACTTTCCATAATCATGAACGCGGCTTGACCCTGGTTTCGAAAGGGAGTGCATTCCAAATCCGTTCGATAACGGCATGTGATTACCTTAGCTGTGTGTGATCAAAGTGCGGAATTATGTAGTCCGCACCCTCTCGCAGGGATGATGTGAAGGCGCATCGGGGAATGCGCCTTTCATTCATGTGGCATCGAGTCATGCGGGTTGTTCGATTCTGCATGCCCAGGGGAGGGATTCACGTGAAGCGTGCTCACCGGACGCTGTCGCTGGCGGCGGCAGGATTCGCAACGGTATTGGCATGCGCGGGCACCGCGTCCGCGGGGACGGGGCCGACGCCGGCGGACCGGCAGCCGCCCATGTCATCTGTGCCGTCGGAGGCGGGTAATCCGCTGTCCGCACGTGCTCAGGCCGCCGGTGTGTGCTCGGACGCCTATCAGATCGGCACGACGTCGTACGCCTACCGGGGTACGGAGCAGATCGCCTCGGTCAAGCAGTTCTACTCGCCCGAGTGCAAGGAGAACTACGGCTACGTGTGGGTGTGGAAGTCGTTCCTGGACAAAGGGATCAACTTCGACCTCCAGGTCGGCGTGTGGTCCTACGACCGCGAGACGCTGCTGGGCGCTCGCACCGAGTTCGACACGCACAACCAGGAGTTCTGGGGCAACGGCGCCGACACGGTGGATGACTGCACCTCCGGCGACGGCACCCTGACCATCGCCGACGAGCAGGGCGGCTATTCCGCCAGGACGTCCAAGCGCTGCTGACCCGGTCGCGGCGCGGCTGCCCGTCGATTCGATACGCAGTGCCCAACCGCCGGCCCCGCGCTGATCCAGTGCGTCGTCCTGAGCCGGGGTCACCACGCAAGGCAGACACCGAGTGCGGGTGACAGCCGCCCACCGGCTGCCACCCGCCGAGGTCTGCCTCCCGTCAACCGGTTGTGAAGGCCCGAACGATCCAACGATCCAAGGAGAGACCGTCGTGCACTCTGTCATGCCCGAAAACAAGGCGCCCAGAAGCGGCATCAGACGCGGCAGACGTACCGCCTCCACCGCCGCAGTCGCCACAACAACCGGCGCGGCGCTGTTACTTGCTCTCTTACCTATGCAGGCGTCAGCGTCGCCCGGCCTCGACGAACCGTCTCCGAAGCCGAACTCGTCCTCCCCCGTGGGGCAGACCAAGGCGCCCAGAAGCTCGCCCATCGGGGTCGCGGGCAAGGACCGCGAGCTGGTGACGGCCGGCATCCTGCAGTCCACCTTCCAGGGCCTGGGGATCGGCCAGGTCCCGTGGTCGGAGTTCCACGAGGCCCCGCTGTCGGACTCGGTCGGTGCGCAGGTCAACTACGGCAACGGCAACTTGCTGGTCAGCGTGAACGCCTTCGACATCGCCGACGTCGGCCCCGGCCTGTCGCTGGGGCACGCCTACAACGGCCTGAACACCAGTTGGAAGGCGACGACCGGCAGTGACCACCTGATCCACGAGCCCAACACCACGTCGGTGTACGTGCAGGGCCCCTCCAGCACGATCGCCGTGTTCGAGCGGGACGGCTCGAACTTCACCCCGGCCCCCGGCTACAAGCAGGACCTGACCGAGTCCTCGGACAAGAAGTCCTTCACGCTCACCTCCCGCAAGAACGGGCAGAAGACCACCTTCAGCCGCTCCGGCACAACCGGGGACGCACGGGTGAGCAAGGTCGAGGACAAGAACGGCAACGCCACCACCATCGCCTACTCCGGCGCTTTCACCTCGAAGATCACCGCCGCCTCCGGCCGCACCCTGACCTTCGCCAACGACGGCCAGCAGATCACCAAGGTCACTGACAACACCGGCCGGTTCGCCACCTACACGTGGTCCGGGGACGATCTGAAGACGTTCACCGACACCGACGGCAAGACCACCGTCTTCGACTACGACACCTCGCACCGCATGACGAAGGTGACTACCCCGGAGGGCCGCGAGACCCGCTTCACCTGGGACACCAACCGGCTCGCCTCGATCACCCGCGTCGTCGACAAGACCGCCGGAACCGGTGCCACCACCGCCTTCCGCTACATCCTCCCGCAGCCCGGCAGCGAGGGAGAGGGTGTGGTCCGGATCACCGACCCGCGCGGCAAGAACACCGAGAAGACGGTCGACGCCCGCTGGCGAGTGAAGAAGACCACCGACCCGCTGGGCCACGAGCGTTCCAAGACGTGGGGTCCGGACAACAATGTCACCAGCGCGGTCGACGGGATGGGGGTCGGATCGACTCCGGGCAACACCGTCAAGTTCGACTACGACGACTCCTTCAATCCGAAGTCGGCGACCCAGCCCACCGGCGCGCAGTCCACGATGGCCTGGACCCAGAAGGCCGGCGGCCACTACCCCGAGACCCTCACCTCCGCCAGCGGCGACAAGGTCACCAATGGTTACGACACCTCGGGCAACATGATGTCGCAGACCGACACCACCACCGGTTCCGACGGCGCGAAGTGGACCTACGACTACAACCCGAAGTCGGGAGCGATGGACTGCGGGGGGCTGCCCGGCCAGCGCTGCTCGGCCACCGACCCCGAGGACCACAAGACGTCGTTCACCTACGACTCCAAGGGCAACCTGGCCAAGGTCGACCGTCCCTCCGCACAGGAGGACATCACCTACACCTACGACGATCTGGGCCGCACCGACACTGTCACCGACGGCCGAGGCGTGAAGACGGTCTACACCTACGACAAGCGCGACCGACTCAAGACCCAGACCAGTGACGGCAAGACCGCCACCTTCACCTACGACGCCGACGGCAACATCAAGACCCGCACCACCCCGGCCGGCACCAGCAGCTACACCTACGACGAGCAGAACCGCGAACGCACCCGCACCCTGCCCGCGGGTGGAATCAGTTCGGTCACCTATGACGCCGCCGGCAACGTGAAGACCGCCACCGACGCGGGCGGCACTCTCACCTACGACTACAACGACGCCAACCAGCTCACCATCCTCACCCAGCCGGGCGGCGCCAAGACCACCTACGCCTACGACAAGAACGGCGACCGCACCACCACCACCTACCCCGGCGGCACGGTGCAGAAGACGGACTACGACAAGTCCAGCCGCGCCCAGAAGATCGAGGTCAAGAACGGCACCACCGTCCTGTCCACGATCACCTACGACTACAACAAGTCCGGCAAGGACACCGACAAGATCAACAAGCGGACCACCGACGGCGCCGCACTCGCCTACACCTACGACTCCAAGGGCCGCCTGACCAAGGCCGTGGAGACCAAGGACGGCTCCACCACCGCCGGCTGGGCCTACTGTTACGACAAGGCTGGCAACATGACCGGCCGTTCCACCGGCACCAGCCTGCCCGCCTGCGACAACGCCCAGTCCGTTCGCGAGTACAACAACGCCAACGAACTGACCTCCCTTGGCGGTAACACGAGCTTCTCCTACGACGGCGACGGCAACGAGACCTCCGCCGCCTCTCCCACCGGTACCCGTACGAGCGGCCAGTGGACACCATTCACCCAGCTGTCCGGCCTGACAGCCTCGGGTGCTGCCTCGAACTACACCTACGCCGGACTCGACCACAACGACCGCCTCACGCGCGGGACTTCGACCTTCACCAACGCCGCGACGGGCATGACCCGTGAGAACACCACCGGTTTCGTCCGCGAAGCGTCGGGCACGTTGACAGCCATGACCACCGGCGGGGCAAGCCAGTACTACCTCACCGACGTCCAGGGCAGCGTCATCGGCCTCGTCGACGCCTCCGGCAAGCGCACCGCCACCTACAGCTACGGCCCCTACGGCGAAGCGCGCACCACCACCGGCACCAACCAGCCCTACCGCTACACCGGCACCTACCTCGACCCCAGCGGCCTCTACAAGATGGGCGCCCGCTACTACGACCCCCAACTCGGCCGCTTCACCCAGCCCGACCCCTCCGGCAAGGAAAGCAACCCCTACGCCTACGCAGCCGGAGACCCCATCAACCGCACCGACCCCAGCGGACTACTCTCACTGGGCGAAGGACTCGGCCTGGCAGGAACCGTAGTCGGACTTGTCGCCCTGGCCCCGGTATCGGCGCCCGTGGCAATCGGAGCGGCCGCAGTGGGCACCGGCTTGAGTGTTGCGGGGTCCATCGCATCGGGCAATTCTGCAGGGGAAACTGCAGCGGTCGGAATCCTGGGACTAGGGACGGGTGGCGTCGGAGCCGCGACAAAGCTGGCTGGTATAGGGGGAAAAACAGGCCTGGGGGTTGACCTCGGATACACCGCATTGGGTTACTTCGGCGGTGCAGGAATAACGGGCGGATGGCTCTGAAAGGTGAAAACAAGTGGACCTAGCGGTAGTGGGCATCGGGTTCGAGGACAACACAGCAGCCACCGTCATCCTCGGAGCGATAGTCATGGTGGTGGCATTCGCCCTGCTCTACTGGCGACTCAAGCGTGAAAAGAAGTAACGAGACGCTCTGATCTGGCTGAAGCCACTACACACGGGAGCCCCCGGCTGACTCTCGGCCGGGGGCTCTTCTTTTCAGGTTGCTGGTGTCTGCAACCTATGCCCATCGCATGCCGATGGCGGACAGTAGCTCCACCCGTTCCGGGGACAGCGTTGCGGCCCTGCTGCGCTGGTTGCTGATCCATGCTCCGAGCCGGAGTTCCCGTTCCTCCTGGTCGCCGACGGCGGTCCGTTCGACGTGCTTCCGAGGTACCCGCAGGTGTCCTTCGCGCTCGTAGAACTGCTTGGCGGCCTGGTAGTTCAGCGCCCATTTGTCGGCCTGTGTACGGCGCGGGGGCGGCTTCTCGTCCTCGGCCGCGGGCTCGATCCCAAGCACCTGCTCGCACATCCACTGCTGCACGGTCGTCAGGTTGTCCCACCCGAGCCGGACCGAGCGCACCCACCGGCCGAGGTCCTCGCCCTGGTGCACGACGTCGCCGGGCTCGGTCGGCAGCGGGTGGCCGGCCTCCAGGTGGAGCCGGACGAGGTGGAAGCAGCCCTACCGCTACACCGGCACCTACCTCGACCCCAGCGGCCTCTACAAGATGGGCGCCCGCTACTACGGCCCCCAACTCGGCCGCTTCACCCAGTCCGACCCCTCCGGCAAGGAAAGCAACCCCTACGCCCACGCCGTCGGAGATTCCGTCAACCGCATCGACCCGAGTGGCCTGGAATTCCTCGGGTTGTCCGGGGGCGAATGGCTCAGCTACGGCGGCCAAGCGCTGGGGTTTGCCTCCATCTTCGTACCCGGCGGCGCGCTCGTAGCGGCCGGCCTCACCGCTGCATCGATCGGTATGGAGGCTGCAGGCGGGGCCATGCACGGAAAGAGCGGGTCCTCGATTGCCGCCGTAGCTCTTGTGGGTGCGGTGGGCGGCAAGGTGGGAATCGGAGCAAAGCTGCTCGGCGCTTCCAAAACAATGGACCAGGGCATCGGCGTGGCCTACTGGGCCATGGGCGCGGGTGCCGGCCTATTCATGTGACCGGCTTGTGACAGGCTGAGGAGAAGGACATGTCATTACAGCTTGCTCGTTCCGGCGCCGCTGTCGGGGGCAGCGTCGGAGCCACCATAGCCATCATCATCATCGGGATTCTCATCTTCGCAATCGTCACCCTGCGGCGCCGCAGGAGAGGCGGAAAATGACAGCCGTCTGTCCGCGAAGTGGGAACGACGCGCTGATCGGTGCTCAGCGTGTGTGGAAAGTCCGCGAAATGGGCTGGTCAGGTGTGGTGACGTGACGAAGTCCCTCGTCGTTGGTGTGTTGATCTCACGCAACACACCATCGGCCGGGGGGCTTCGTCGGTTCCGTATCCTTCCATGCACGACTTTCCGCCCGAGTTGATCGAGCACGTCTCCTGGCTCATGGCCGGAGAGGCGTGCACGGCGGGAGCGGCGTTGGCGGGAGCGCCCACAGCAGGGGCAGGCGCCTTCGTAGTGGGCGCGGCTTGCTTCACCGCTGCCGAGTACTTGCGCAACACAGTCGAGAACGCAGCTTCCGACGCCTGGTCGTGCGGGGCTCTTCGGCTGACCGCTTTTGTGCGGTGGCTGCTGGCTCCGACCGACTGCCAGAGACGCGGCTGTTTCCTTGAGAGCACCGGGGCGGCGATGCCGCCGACCTACCAGCCTCGCTCGTGCCACTCGCCGAGGTGAGGCCGCTCGGCGCCGAGCGTGGTGTCGTTGCCGTGGCCCGGGTAGATCCAGGCCTCGTCCGGGAGCACGAAGACCTTCGCTTCCAGGCCCGACATCAACGACTCGAAGTCCTCGGGACGTGTTGTCCGCCCAGGCCCCCCGGGGAACAGGCAGTCCCCGGTGAACACATGGGGATGCCCGTGCGGGTCGTCGTAGACGAGGGCGATCGAACCGGGCGTGTGCCCGACCAGGTGGCGCGCGGTGAGTTCCACGCGCCCCACCCGGATGGTGTCGCCGTCGTCGACCGGCACGTCGGTCCGTACAGGGATGCCCTCGGCGTCCTCCCGGCCCGCGTAGGTGCGGGCGCCGGTGGCCGCCACGACTTCGGCGAGCGCCTGCCAGTGGTCGCCGTGCCGGTGGGTGGTGACGACGGACGCGATGCCGTCGCCACCGATCATGCCGAGCAGCGTCTCCGCCTCGTTCGCGGCGTCGATCAGCAACTGCTCGTCCGTGGCCCTGCAGCGCAGCAGATAGGCGTTGTTGTTCATCGGACCCACCGCGATCTTGGTGATCATCAGGTCCTTGAGCTCGTGCACATCGGCCGGTCCGCCGACCGTCACCTCTCCGCTGTACGTCATGTCCGCCAGCCTATAGCGGGGGAGCGGCCCCGGTGCGGCGGCCGGGGCGGCTGTCCTACAGCGGGGGCAGTGCCGGCAGCGGGCCTCCGTCCACCGTCAGCGCGGCGCCGGTGCGGCGGCCGGCGAGCCAGCCCAGCAGGTCCGCCGGGGAGCCCGTGACGGTCACCTCCGGCCCGCCCTCCGCGTCCCGTCCCGTCCGCCACGCGCGCGTGCCGTCGGTGAGGCGCGTGGGCGGCACGTTCGGATGCCCGGCGAACCGGTCGGCGAGGAAGTCGATCTCCCGCTCGGTGAAATCCGCCGGAAGATCCTCCAGCTCGTAGCCGATCCCCAGGTCCACATGATGCAGCTCCACCTCGACCCACCGCCGGAACGGCACCCGGGACGCGGAGTCCGTGACCCCGTTGCGCAGCTCCACCGTGCGCGCCCAGTCCGCCGGGGTGTCCCCGGCCTCCTGGAAGCGGGCCGCGCTCTCGCGCAGGTCGGCGAGCTGGACGTCGAGGCCGCGCGGGGCGTCCCGCTCGATGTCCGCGTCCCGGGCCTCGCCGGATACGTACATGGGGCGCCCCTCGAGCACGTTCACGAGGGCGTCCGCGTTGCGGGCGAGGTGGGCCAGGACGTGGCCGCGGCTCCAGCCGGGCAGCCGTGACGGGTGGGTCACAGAGGCGTTGTCCAGTTTGCCGACTGCGGTCAGCAGCCGTTCCGTCGCGTCACGTACAGACGCCAGGTCATGAGCGTGATCAATCATGGTGCTGACCCTAGCTCCGCCACTCCTTCGGGTGAAGGTGGTGAAGCAGTGCCGTAATTCGAAAGCACGTGCTATATGGTCGGACGTGGCGTCGGGCATGCTGGAGAGCCGGGGTTTGTTGACAACCCGTGAACCCGACCGGCGTT
Source organism: Streptomyces massasporeus (assembly GCF_014648995.1). GTDB lineage: Bacteria > Actinomycetota > Actinomycetes > Streptomycetales > Streptomycetaceae > Streptomyces > Streptomyces massasporeus. Next base: position 270,943 of record NZ_BMSE01000004.1, read on the forward strand.
GTCAGTGGCTCCCCCTAGTCTGAGAAAGACGGGGGCCCCGCCCCTGTCACTTCTCTCAAGAAAGGTGCGGACCGGCGTGGCCGACCGTCTCATCGTTCGTGGAGCGCGCGAGCACAACCTCAAGAACGTCTCGCTCGACCTCCCGCGCGACTCGCTCATCGTCTTCACGGGCCTGTCGGGGTCGGGCAAGTCCTCGCTGGCCTTCGACACCATCTTCGCGGAGGGACAGCGGCGCTACGTGGAGTCCCTCTCCTCGTACGCCCGGCAGTTCCTCGGCCAGATGGACAAGCCGGACGTCGACTTCATCGAGGGCCTCTCCCCGGCCGTCTCCATCGACCAGAAGTCGACCTCGCGCAACCCGCGCTCCACGGTCGGCACCATCACCGAGGTCTACGACTACCTGCGTCTGCTCTTCGCGCGCATCGGCAAGCCGCACTGCCCCGAGTGCTCCCGCCCGATCGCGCGCCAGTCGCCCCAGGCCATCGTCGACCGGGTCCTCGAGCTGCCCGAGGGCAGCCGCTTCCAGGTGCTGTCGCCGCTGGTGCGCGAGCGCAAGGGCGAGTTCGTCGACCTCTTCGGCGATCTCCAGACCAAGGGCTACTCCCGCGCACGGGTGGACGGCGAGACGATCCAGCTGTCGAACCCGCCCACGCTGAAGAAGCAGGAGAAGCACACCATCGAGGTGGTCGTCGACCGCCTCACGGTCAAGGACGGCGCCAAGCGCCGCCTCACCGACTCCGTCGAGACCGCCCTCGGTCTGTCCGGCGGCATGGTCGTGCTCGACTTCGTCGACCTCCCCGAGGACGACCCCGAGCGCGAGCGCATGTTCTCGGAGCACCTGTACTGCCCGTACGACGACCTGTCCTTCGAGGAGCTCGAGCCCCGCTCCTTCTCCTTCAACTCGCCCTTCGGCGCCTGCCCGGACTGCACCGGCATCGGCACGCGCATGGAGGTCGACCCGGAGCTGATCGTCCCGGACCCGGACAAGAGCCTCGACGAGGGCGCCATCCACCCCTGGTCGCACGGCCACACCAAGGACTACTTCGGCCGCCTGATCGGCGCCCTCGCCGACGCGCTGGGCTTCCGCACGGACATCCCCTTCGGCGGCCTGCCGCAGCGCGCCAAGAAGGCCCTGCTCCACGGCCACAAGACCCAGGTCGAGGTCCGCTACCGCAACCGCTACGGCCGTGAGCGCCGGTACACCACGGCCTTCGAGGGTGCCGTCCCGTTCGTCAAGCGCCGGCACAGCGAGGCCGAGAGCGACTCCAGCCGCGAGCGCTTCGAGGGCTACATGCGCGAGGTGCCCTGCCCGACCTGTTCGGGCACGCGCCTGAAGCCGATCGTCCTCGCGGTCACGGTCATGGACAAGTCCATCGCCGAGGTCTCCGCGATGTCGATCAGCGACTGCGCGGACTTCCTGGGCGAGCTGAAGCTCACCGCCCGCGACAAGAAGATCGCCGAGCGTGTGCTGAAGGAGGTCAACGAACGGCTGCGGTTCCTGGTCGATGTCGGCCTCGACTACCTCTCGCTGAACCGCGCGGCCGGCACCCTGTCCGGCGGCGAGGCCCAGCGCATCCGTCTGGCCACCCAGATCGGCTCCGGCCTCGTCGGCGTCCTGTACGTCCTCGACGAGCCGTCCATCGGTCTGCACCAGCGCGACAACCACCGGCTGATCGAGACCCTGGTCCGGCTGCGCGACATGGGCAACACGCTCATCGTCGTCGAGCACGACGAGGACACGATCAAGATGGCCGACTGGGTCGTCGACATCGGCCCCGGCGCCGGTGAGCACGGCGGCAAGGTCGTGCACAGCGGCTCCCTGAAGGAGCTCCTCGCCAACGCCGAATCGCAGACCGGTCAGTACCTGTCCGGCAAGAAGGCCATCCCGCTGCCCGACATCCGCCGCCCGCTGGACCCCTCCCGGCAGCTCACGGTGCACGGCGCCCGGGAGAACAACCTCCAGGACATCGACGTCTCGTTCCCCCTGGGCGTGTTCACCGCCGTCACCGGCGTGTCCGGCTCCGGCAAGTCGACGCTGGTCAACGACATCCTCTACACGCACCTGGCCCGCGAGCTGAACGGCGCCCGGAGCGTGCCCGGGCGGCACACGCGCGTGGACGGCGACGACCTCGTCGACAAGGTCGTGCACGTGGACCAGTCGCCCATCGGCCGCACCCCGCGCTCCAACCCGGCCACGTACACCGGCGTCTTCGACCACATCCGCAAGCTGTTCGCCGAGACCACCGAGGCGAAGGTCCGCGGCTACCTGCCCGGCCGCTTCTCCTTCAACGTCAAGGGCGGCCGCTGCGAGAACTGCGCGGGCGACGGCACCATCAAGATCGAGATGAACTTCCTCCCGGACGTCTACGTCCCGTGCGAGGTCTGCCACGGCGCCCGGTACAACCGGGAGACCCTGGAGGTCCACTACAAGGGCAAGTCCATCGCCGAGGTCCTGAACATGCCGATCGAGGAGGCCACGGCGTTCTTCGAGGCGGTCCCCGCGATCGCCCGGCACCTCAACACGCTGAAGGACGTCGGCCTCGGCTACGTCCGCCTCGGCCAGGCCGCGACCACCCTGTCCGGCGGTGAGGCGCAGCGCGTGAAGCTCGCCAGCGAGCTGCAGAAGCGCTCCACCGGCCGCACGGTCTACGTCCTGGACGAGCCGACCACCGGTCTGCACTTCGAGGACATCAGCAAGCTGCTGACGGTCCTGTCCGGGCTGGTCGACAAGGGCAACACGGTCATCGTCATCGAGCACAACCTCGACGTGATCAAGACGGCCGACTGGATCGTCGACATGGGCCCCGAAGGAGGCGCCGGCGGTGGCCTGGTCGTCGCCGAGGGTACGCCCGAGCAGGTGGCCGGGGTCCCGGCCAGCCACACCGGCAAGTTCCTGCGGGAGATCCTCGGCGCCGACCGCGTCAGCGACGCGTCCTCCGTGAAGGCGCCCCGCAAGACGGCGGCTCGCAAGACGGCGGCTCGCAAGACGGTCGCCGCCAAGACGGCGACGGCCCGCAAGACCGCCACCAAGACGGTCGACAGCACGGCCGCCAAGAAGACGGCGACCAAGACCACCAAGGCCGCCGCGAAGAAGACGACCCGGACCAGCAAGGGCTGAGGATCTCCCTGCCGAACGCGCCGTGCCCCACAGGCCACGACCTGTGGGGCACGGCGCGTTTCGTGTGCGGTCAGGCGGCCTTCGGCTCCACGAACTGCATGTCGAGCTGGATCTTGACCACGTCGCCGAGCAGACCGGGGGCGAAGTCCAGCCCGAAGTCGCTGCGCCGGATCTCGCCCGTCGCCTCGAAGCCGGCGTGCCGGCTGCCGTCCATGGGCACGTCGACCAGCCCGCCGAACTCCACGGCGAACGTCACCGGGCGGGTCACGTCGCCGATCGTCAGCTCGCCCTCCATCGCCCAGTCCTCCCCCTCGCCCGACACCCGCGTCGAGCGGTACGTCATCGTCGGGCGCTTCTCCACATCGAGCAGGTCGGAGGCGCGGACGTGCGCGTCCCGGTCGGCGTTGCCGGTGTCGATCGAGGCCAGGTCGACGGTCGCGGAGACGTGCACGTCCTCGAGTCGCTCCCCGACGAACAGTCCGGCCTCCAGTCGCTCGAAGCGTCCCCGCACCTTGGCGATGCCCAGGTGCCGGACGGTGAAGTTCACGGACGAGTGGAACGGGTCGAGGGCCCACTGACCGGAGGCCAGCGGCAGGGCGGTGAGAGCGGTGTCATTCGTCATGCCCTCCACCTTCACGTCCGCGCGGCCCGGCAGGGAGACCGGCCGGAGCCTGGTAGTGACGGGGCCACCCTCCTCGCCCGGGGGCGCTGTACGTTCGGCGGGTGAGCGACAACGAGTTGGGCACGTACCTGCGCACCTGGCGTGAAGCCGTCACCCCGGCCGAAGCGGGTCTGCCCGCGGGCCCCCGGCGCCGCACCCCGGGCCTGAGGCGTGCCGAGCTGGCCACGCTCGCCGGCGTCAGCGTCGAGTACCTCACCCGGCTGGAACAGGGCCGCGACCGCAACCCGTCCGCCCAGGTGCTCGGCGCCCTCGCCGACGCCCTCAACCTCTCCCTCAACGACCGGATACTGCTGCGCCGCCTCACCAAGGAGGCGGACGGCGGCGATCCGCTGGTCTGCGCCGCGGCCCCGTCACTCAGCCGCTCGGCGCGCCCCACCGTACGGGCCGTGCTGGACCACCTGGAGCCGGCTCCCGCACTGGTGGTCAACTGGATCGGCGACGTCCTCGCCCACACGGCCGGGTACGAGCGACTGGTCCGCCCCCTCGGCCTGCTCGACGACGAGCGCCCCAACCTGCTCCGGTACCTGTTCACCGACGAGCGGGCACGCAGCGCCTACCGCGACTGGGACCGGGTGGCCGACGACCTCGTCGCCCGGCTCCGGCACGGGGTCCCCCTGAGGGACCCCTACCTCGCCGAGCTGGCCGACGAACTGACGGTGACGGCGGGCGCGGACTTCGCCGACCGGTTCGCCGACCTGGCCATGACACCGCGGCGGACGGGATCCCAGCACATCGAGCACCCCGAGGCCGGTTCCCTGCGGCTGCTGCACGAGACGCTCGCGCTCCCCGACGAGGGGCAGCAGCTCGTCGTCCACCTGCCCGCGGACGAGGCCACGGCCGTCGCCCTGGACCGCCTCCACGGCCGCCGCCCGGGCGCACTGCGGGCGGTCGCGATGGGGGAGACCGGCTGAAGCATCCCCGGCACAGCACGGGGCTCTGCCGGTGTCAGCCCTCCAGCTCGTGCGCGTACGGCGGTTCCGCCCCGGCCCGCGAGCAGGTCAGAGCCGCCGCACGGGCCGCGAAGCCCAGCAGTACCGTCCAGCCCGCGGATCCCAGTCCGGCGAGTGCGCGGGCGCTGAGGGCGTCGCGTACCGCGAGCCCGTGCAGCAGGGCCGCGTTGACCGTGTCGCCCGCGCCGATCGTGTCCACGACCTCCACGCGCTCGCCCGGCACCGCGTACTCGCCGCCGTCGGCGGTGAAAGCGGTCAGCCCGTCGCCGCCCCGGGTGATCACGACCGCCGCCGGACCGGCCGACAGCCACTCCCGGGGCGTGCCGCCCAGCCACGCGGCGTCCTCCTCGGACAGCTTCAGCAGCGACACCGACGGCAGCCAGCTCTTAAACCGCGCCCGGTAGGCGTCCGCGTCCGGGATCAGGCCGGCCCTGATGTTCGGGTCCAGCGCGGTGAACACGCCCTGCGCGGCCGCCCGGCGCATCAGCTCCTCGTACGCGCTCGCCCCCGGCTCCAGCACCAGCGAGCAGGTACCGAAGGAGATCGCCCGGGTATCGGACGGCAGCGTGGAGGGCGCCGCGAACAGCCGGTCCGCCGTCCCGTCGACGTAGAAGGAGTACGCCGCCGAGCCGTCCGCGCCGACCGTGGCGACGGCGAGGGTCGTGGGCTCGGAGCCGCGCTGCACCGAGGCCACGTCGACCCCGGTCTCCCGCAGCCGGTCCAGCAGGGCCTCCCCGAAGGCGTCGACCGACACCCGGGAGCAGAAGGCGGCGGGGGAGCCGAGGCGGCCCAGCGCCACGGCCGTGTTGAACGGGCCGCCGCCGAGCGTCGGCTGCAGCGCCGCCAGGGCACCCGTGCCCTGCGGCACCAGGTCGATCAGTGCCTCACCGGCGACGACGATCATGACGGGGTTCCTTCCTCGGACGGGCTGGTACAACCGCACGACGTGCGGTGGACGAAGGTGCAGGGCAGACGCACGGTCCGAGCGGCCCGGTCCGGCTCGGCGAGACGCTCCAGGAGCACGCGGACGGCCCGCGCGCCGATGTCCCTGCCGGGCTGCGCGATCGCGGTGAGCCGGGGCGAGAACAGATCCGCCCACGCGAAGTCGTCGAAGCAGCACAGCGCGATGTCGCCCGGCACGGACAAGCCGTGCGCGCTCAGGGCGCGCAGCACCCCGATGGTCATGGCGTTGTTGCCGGTGACGAGCGCGGTGGGCGGCACGCCCAGGGACAGCAGGGCCTCGGTGGCCCGCCCGGCGCCGGCCGACTCCGAGTCGCCGTGCACCAGCAGCCGCTCGTCGTACGCCAGCCCCGCGAAGGCCAGACCGCTGCGGTAGCCGGTGATCCGCTCGCTGGTGGTGCTGAGCCCCGGCCGCCCGGCCACCAGCCCGATCCGCCGGTGACCGAGCCCGGCGAGATGGGTGACCAGCCGGGACATCGGTTCGGCGTTGTCGGCGCACACCTGGTCGAACCGCGGACCGTCGTGCCCCTCCGGCGCGTCCACCAGCCGGTCCAGGAGCACGGCCGGCACGTCGTGCCGCTCGAGGTAGGCGAGCAGGTCGCGCGGATCGGCGGAGGGGGCGACGATCATGCCGTCCACGCGGCGCTCGTGCAGCAGCTGGACGACCTTGCACTCATGCCCCGGGTCGTCGTGCGGATCGGCGATCAGCAGGCTGTAGCCGGCCTCCAGCGCGGCGGCCTCCACGCCCTGGAGGATCTCCGTGAAGTACGGGTTGCTGATCGCCGACACCGCCAGCCCGATGGAACGGGTGCGGGCCGTCACCAGGGAACGGGCCAGCGTGTTCGTCGTGTAGCCGAGCTCCTCCACGGCGTCCAGGACCGCCTGGCGGGTGTGCGGCAGCACCGGCCGGGTGCCGTTCAGCACATGCGAGACCGTCGCCACGGAGACACCGGCGCTCCGCGCGACGTCGGCCATGGTCGCCATGCCGCTCCCGCCTCCTCCTTCAGGTCCAGGCGGGGAACGTATCGCATCCTGCGACGGACGTAAACGATTGCGCAAGCGTTTACGTCCGCCCGTCCAGACACCGGGCAGCCGTCCAGAGACCAGACACCAGGCAGCAGGCCGGACACCGGGCAACAAAAGGCCAGACACCCGGGCAGCGGCACGAACAGCCGGCCGCCGCCCGGCGAGCCCCTACTCCCAGTCCCAGCCGATCCCCAGGAACCCCGCCCGGAGCCGCGGCTCGACCAGATGCACCGACCGGTGCCGTCCGCTCAGCGCCAGGTCCTGGCATCCGCTGCGCGGCGCCGCCGCCGAGTGCTGGGTGAAGCGGTGACAGCGCACCGGCACGGCCCCCGCGTCGAAGCGCACCTGGAGGGCGTACTGGCCGCCGGGGGAGTCGAAGCCGCGCACGTACTCGCGTGACACACCCGCCGTGCCGTCCTCGACGCCGTAGCGGAACAGGAAGGTGTCCCCGGCCCGCAGCCGGGTGTCGAAGAGCAGCTCGGCCGCGAGCACGCCCGTGTCGCGATGCCAACGGACGCGTCCGGTACGGCAGTTCTCCAGGGCGTGCACCCGCATCAGCTCCGGCGTGGCTCCCCGGTCGCCGTGGTGGACGGCCACGAAGCGGTCGATGCCGTCCCGGTGGGCGCGCACGATGTGGTGCGACTCGCGCTCGGCCAGCTCGCGCCGCGCGCCGATCCGCAGCCGTTCGTGGTGGCCGAGGGTGTGCAGGCCCCCGTCCGGCGGGCAGTCCAGCTCGGCCAGCAACTGGTCCAGGACCCCGGAGGCCTCGACGAGGGAGCGGTAGGAGCGGGCGGCGGACCGCAGCCCGGACGGGCTCTCCCCGGACTCGGCGAGCAGCCGGATCAGCGACTCCTCCGGAAGCTCCAGGATCTCCTCCAGCGCGCGCACGGCCCGCAGTGACTCGGGGCGCTGCGGACGCCGGGCTCCCTGCTGCCAGTAACTCAGGCTCGTGACGCCGACCTTCACACCGTGGCGGGACAGATGGTGCTGCACGCGCTGCAGGGGCAGTCCGCGGGCGGCGATCGCGGCCCGCAGGGCGACGTGGAAGGGGCCGCCTCGCAGGGCCGAGTCCAGTTCCGCGGTGGCGGCGTCCGCGTGCTGTGTGGCGTGCGGCATGCAGGGGCCTCTCTCTGAGTCGGCAACGGCTGGTCAGACCGTTCGCACGGGGCCGTCACAGAGGCGCAGGGCAGCTCTTCACATCCGTACGCCGTCGTTCAGGGCCCCGAGTTCCCCCGCATTGAAGCGTGTTGACCTGGTCCCGACAACACCTGATGCCGGACAGTGACGTACATGCTCCCGGCCGGTTCCGTCCGGACATGCGAACGCCCGGGGCGTGCGCCCCGGGCGTTCGCAGTCGACCTGTGCTTCTAGGAGCGGTCGCTTCCGCCCTGTTCCCTCAGGGCCAGGCGCTTGGCCCGCGCGATGTCGGGATCGCGCGGGTCCAGGGCGTCGCGCAGCGCCAACGGCTCGTCCGTGTACCTGCGGGCACGGGCCGCCCGCCGGGTTTTCTCGATCCGCATCTGCTTCATGTGCGCAGCCCTCCGACCCGTGGCCCGCGCGCCCCCAGGGGGAACGACGGTCCGCACCGACAACCTGTGCCTGCACCCGGGACGGGCCCCGCCCGCCGGACGTCGCCGTGTCCCGTGGGTGAGCCACATTCCCGTTCCCGGGGGGCCGTAACCCCTGGGCGGGACATGCCGTTGGAAACTGCCTCCCGGCCGGGCCGTGATCGTGTCCCGCGGCCGCGCCGGAGTGTCGGTGCTCGCCAGTAGGGTGTGAGACATGGCCGACCCCTCCAGCTACCGCCCCAAACCGGGTGAGATCCCCGACTCGCCGGGGGTCTACAGGTTCCGTGACGAGCACCGCCGGGTGATCTACGTCGGAAAGGCGAAAAGCCTGCGCCAGCGCCTGGCGAACTACTTCCAGGACCTGGCGGGCCTGCACCCGCGCACCCGCTCCATGGTCACCACGGCCGCGTCCGTGGAGTGGACGGTGGTGTCCACGGAGGTCGAGGCGCTCCAGCTGGAGTACTCGTGGATCAAGGAGTACGACCCCCGGTTCAACGTCAAGTACCGCGACGACAAGAGCTACCCGTACCTCGCGGTGACGATGAACGAGGAGTACCCGCGTGTGCAGGTGATGCGCGGTCACAAGAAGAAGGGCGTCCGGTACTTCGGGCCGTACGCGCACGCGTGGGCGATCCGCGACACCGTCGACCTGCTGCTGCGCGTCTTCCCCGTACGCACCTGCTCGGCCGGCGTGTTCAAGAACGCGGCCCGCACCGGCCGCCCCTGCCTCCTGGGCTACATCGGCAAGTGCTCGGCCCCCTGCGTGGACCGGGTCTCCGCCGAGGAGCACCGCGAACTGGCCGACGAGTTCTGCGACTTCATGACCGGCCGGACCAACACCTACATCCGCCGGCTGGAGAAGCAGATGGCGGAAGCGGCCGACGAGATGGAGTACGAGCGCGCGGCCCGGCTGCGCGACGACATCGGCGCCCTGAAGAAGGCCATGGAGAAGAACGCGGTCGTGCTCGCCGACGCGACCGACGCCGACCTGATCGCGGTCGCCGAGGACGAGCTGGAGGCCGCCGTCCAGATCTTCCACGTACGCGGCGGACGCGTGCGCGGCCAGCGCGGCTGGGTGACCGACAAGGTGGAGGAGATCACCACCGGCGCCCTCGTCGAGCACGCCCTGCAGCAGCTGTACGGGGAGGAGACGGGCGACGCCGTCCCCAAGGAGGTCCTGGTCCCGGCCCTGCCCGACCCCGTCGAGCCGGTCCAGGAGTGGCTCGCCGGGCGGCGCGGCTCCGGCGTCTCCCTGCGCATCCCGCAGCGCGGCGACAAGAAGGCCCTCATGGAGACCGTGGAGCGCAACGCCCAGCAGGCGCTCGTGCTGCACAAGACCAAGCGCGCCTCCGACCTGACCACGCGCTCGCGCGCCCTGGAGGAGATCGCCGACGCCCTCGACCTGGACAGCGCCCCGCTCAGGATCGAGTGCTACGACATCTCCCACCTCCAGGGTGACGACGTCGTGGCCTCCATGGTCGTCTTCGAGGACGGGCTCGCCCGCAAGAGCGAGTACCGCCGCTTCCAGATCAAGGGCTTCGCCGGACAGGACGACGTCCGCTCCATGCACGAGGTGATCACCCGCCGCTTCCGTCGCTATCTCGCCGAGAAGGAGAAGACGGGGGAGTGGACCGACGGCGAGAACGCCGAGACCCCTGACCACGCCGAGACCCTTGAGATCGACAGGAACGGCGAGATCGTCGAGGCCGGCCCCACCGAGGACGACGGCCGCCCCAAGAAGTTCGCCTACCCGCCCCAGCTCGTGGTCGTCGACGGCGGCGCCCCGCAGGTCGCGGCCGCCCAGCGCGCCCTGGACGAGCTCGGCATCGACGACATCGCCGTGTGCGGCCTCGCCAAGCGCCTCGAGGAGGTCTGGCTGCCCGGCGACGACGACCCGGTGGTCCTGCCCCGCACCAGCGAGGGCCTGTACCTGCTCCAGCGCGTCCGTGACGAGGCCCACAGGTTCGCGATCACCTACCAGCGCGCGAAGCGGTCCAAGCGCTTCCGCTCCAGCCCCCTGGACGATGTCCCCGGCCTCGGGGACACGCGCAAGCAGGCACTTCTGAAGCACTTCGGTTCGTTGAAGAAACTGCGATCCGCCACGATCGACCAGATCTGCGAGGTCCCCGGCATAGGCCGCAAGACGGCCGAGACGATCGCCGTGGCCCTCGCCCGCTCGGCCCCGGCCGCACCCGCCGTCAACACGGCGACTGGAGAGATCATGGAAGAGGAACCGGGCACGATGGGTTCCAGTGGGGAGCCCGTGGCAGCGGGCGCCCCGGACGAACGACGGGGGCAGGAGACATGAATGTGAACGAGCACCACGGGCAACAAGAGCAAGCCGGAGACGGAGCACAGGTGAGTACGGGCACGCCCAACGACAAGGCCCAGGTCCCGGACGCGGCCATCCCCGAGCTGGTGATCATCTCCGGCATGTCCGGGGCGGGCCGCTCGACGGCCGCGAAGTGCCTGGAGGACCTCGGCTGGTTCGTCGTGGACAACCTGCCGCCCGCGCTGATCCCCACCATGGTGGAGCTCGGCGCCCGCTCCCAGGGCAACGTGGCGAGGATCGCCGTCGTCGTCGACGTCCGCGGCCGCCGCTTCTTCGACAACCTCCGCGAGTCCCTCGCCGACCTGGAGTCGAAGAACGTCACGCGGCGGATCGTCTTCCTGGAGTCCTCGGACGAGGCCCTGGTCCGCCGCTTCGAGTCGGTGCGCCGCCCGCACCCCCTCCAGGGCGACGGCCGCATCGTCGACGGCATCGCCGCCGAGCGCGAGCTGCTGCGCGAGCTGCGCGGCGACGCCGACCTGGTGATCGACACCTCCAGCCTGAACGTGCACGAGCTGCGCGCCAAGATGGACGCCCAGTTCGCCGGCGAGGAGGAGCCGGAGCTGCGGGCCACGGTCATGTCGTTCGGCTACAAGTACGGCCTGCCGGTCGACGCCGACCTCGTCGTCGACTGCCGCTTCCTGCCGAACCCGCACTGGGTCCCGGAGCTGCGCCCGTACACCGGCCTCAACGACGAGGTCTCCGGGTACGTCTTCAACCAGCCCGGCGCCAAGGAGTTCCTGGACCGCTACACGGAGCTCCTCCAGCTCGTCGCCACCGGCTACCGCCGCGAGGGCAAGCGCTACGTGACCATCGCCGTGGGCTGCACGGGCGGCAAGCACCGCTCCGTCGCCATGTCGGAGAAGCTCGCCGCCCGGCTCGCCGCCGAGGGCGTGGAGACGGTGGTCGTACACCGGGACATGGGACGCGAATGACACGACGTACACCGCGGCTGAGCCGGCTGCGCCGGGTGGTGCCCGAAGGCAATGGCGGGAAGGGCGCCCCCGGCGGCAAGGGCGGCCGGCCCGCCGAGGCCCGGGGCGGCAAGCCGCGCCGCCGGGGCACCCAGCCCAAGGTCGTCGCCCTCGGCGGCGGCATGGGCCTGTCCGCCTCGCTCGCCGCGCTGCGCCGGATCACCGGCGACCTCACCGCCGTCGTCACCGTGGCCGACGACGGCGGCTCCAGCGGCCGGCTGCGCGACGAGCTGGGCGTGCTGCCGCCCGGCGACCTGCGCAAGGCGCTGGCCGCCCTGTGCGGTGACGACGACTGGGGCCAGACCTGGGCCCGGGTCATCCAGCACCGCTTCCAGTCCCAGGGCGACCTGCACGAACACGCGGTCGGCAACCTGCTGATCGTGGCCCTCTGGGAGCAGCTCGGCGACCACGTGCAGGCCCTCGACCTGGTCGGACGCCTGCTCGGCGCCCAGGGTCGCGTGCTGCCCATGTCCGCCGTGCCGCTGGAGCTGCAGGCCCTGGTCAAGGGGCACGACCCGGAGCGCCCGGAGGAGGTCGACACGGTCCGCGGCCAGGCGACCGTCGCCCTCACCCCGGGCGAGGTGCAGTCCGTGCACCTCGTGCCGAACGACCCGCCGGCCGTGCCCGAGGCGGTCGAGGCCGTCCTGGACGCGGACTGGGTGGTGCTCGGCCCCGGCTCCTGGTTCTCCTCGGTCATCCCGCACCTGCTGGTGCCCGAGCTGCTGGACGCGCTCACGCAGACGAAGGCCCGCCGGGTACTCTCCCTGAACCTCGCGCCGCAGCCCGGAGAAACCGAGGGCTTCTCCCCGCAGCGTCATTTGGAGGTTTTGGGACGACACGCCCCTAAACTCGCCCTGGACGTGGTGCTGGCCGACGAGGCCGCCGTGCCCGACCGTGACTCCCTGACCGATGCCGCCAAGCGGTTCGGGGCCGCGGTCGAGCTGGCGCCGGTGGCCAGACCCGACGGAACCCCGAGGCACGACCCGGAGCTGTTGGCCGCCGCGTACGACCGTATTTTTCGGATGCATGGAAGGATCGGCCCATGGCGATGACGGCAGCGGTGAAGGACGAGATCTCCCGGCTCCCCGTCACCCGGACCTGCTGCAGAAAGGCGGAGGTCTCCGCCATTCTGCGGTTCGCCGGCGGCCTTCACCTGGTGAGCGGTCGGATCGTGATCGAGGCGGAGCTGGACACCGCGATGGCGGCCCGCCGTCTCAAGCGGGACATCCTGGAGATCTTCGGCCACAGCTCCGAGCTGATCGTGATGGCTCCGGGCGGGCTGCGGCGAGGCTCGCGCTACGTGGTGCGCGTGGTGGCGGGCGGCGACCAGCTCGCCCGCCAGACCGGCCTGGTCGACGGGCGGGGCCGCCCGATCCGCGGCCTGCCCCCGCAGGTGGTCTCGGGGGCCACCTGCGACGCCGAGGCCGCCTGGCGTGGCGCGTTCCTGGCGCACGGCTCGCTCACCGAGCCCGGCCGCTCCTCCTCCCTGGAGGTGACCTGCCCGGGCCCCGAGGCGGCGCTCGCCCTGGTCGGCGCCGCCCGCCGGCTGTCGATCGCCGCCAAGGCCCGCGAGGTGCGCGGCGTGGACCGGGTCGTCGTCCGCGACGGTGACGCGATCGGCGCGCTGCTGACGCGCCTCGGCGCCCACGAGTCGGTGCTGGCCTGGGAGGAGCGCCGGATGCGCCGCGAGGTGCGTGCCACGGCGAACCGGCTGGCCAACTTCGACGACGCCAACCTGCGCCGCTCGGCCCGCGCGGCCGTCGCCGCCGGTGCCCGGGTGCAGCGCGCCCTGGAGATCCTCGCTGACGACGTGCCCGAGCACCTCGCCGCGGCCGGCCGGCTGCGCATGGAGCACAAGCAGGCCTCCCTGGAGGAGCTGGGCGCGCTCGCCGACCCGCCGCTGACCAAGGACGCGGTCGCCGGCCGGATCCGTCGCCTGCTGGCCATGGCCGACAAGCGCGCCTCCGACCTCGGCATCCCGGGCACGGAGGCCAACCTCAGCGACGAGCTGGCCGACAACCTGGTGGGCTGATCCCACACGACGTCAAGAAGCCGGAGCCGGAGCCCACTTGGGTGACCGGCGCCGGCTTTTGCGTGTCGCAGAGGCACCCTTGACTCGATCATGGTCTGTCATGAGCCTGGCATCTGTTCGCTGCTGTGGCGGACCCACGCTAGGGGGGTTCATGAGACGAAGAGCGAGATCGATCCTCGCTGTCGGCGCGCTCCTGATCGGCGGAGCGAGCTTCGCACCCATTGCCCAGGCACAACCGGGGAGTTCGACCCCGTCCGACCCGGACGAAGTCAAGGTCTTCCGCGCCGAGGTCACCCAGAAGCAGGTACCCCTGCTGCTGGCGGCCGGCCAGGACGGCCACGAACTGAGCGAGCGGGTGCCCGGGAAGGGCACCGCGACCGTCGAGGTCTACCTGACGGACCAGCAGGCGAAGAAGCTGGAGAAGCAGGGCGTCGGCCTCACCGAGCACGAACTCTCCACCCGGGCCGAGGCCCGCGTGGAGGACGCCGCAGAGGGCGTGTTCCGCCCGTACAGCGGCAAGGGGGGCCTGCGGGAGGAACTCCTGCGCGCCGCCCAGGAGAACCCGGATCTCACCAAGGTCGTCTCCATCGGCAAGACGATCAAGGGCCAGGACATCCTCGCGCTGAAGCTCACCAAGGGCGCGAAGAAGACGAAGGACGGCTCCAAGCCCTCCGTCCTCTACATGTCCAACCAGCACGCGCGAGAGTGGATCACGCCGGAGATGACCCGGCGCCTGATGCACCACTACCTGGACAACTACAAGAAGGACCGGCGCGTCAAGAAGATCGTCGACTCCACCGAACTGTGGTTCCTGCTGTCGGCCAACCCCGACGGCTACGACTACACCTTCGCCGACCCCGCCAACCGCCAGTGGCGCAAGAACCTGCGGGACGTCAACGGCGACGGCACCATCACCACCGGCGACGGCGTCGACCTCAACCGCAACTTCGCCTACAAGTGGGGCTACGACGACGAGGGCTCGTCCCCCAACCCCACCAGCCAGACCTACCGCGGCGCAGGTCCGAACTCCGAGCCGGAGACCCAGGCCCTGGACGCCTTCCAGAAGCGCATCGGCTTCACGTACGGCATCAACTACCACTCCGCCGCCGAACTGCTCCTCTACGGGGTCGGCTGGCAGGTGGCCACGCACACTCCCGACGACGTCCTGTACGAGGCGCTCGCCGGCACGCCCGAGAACTCCGCGATCCCCGGCTACCACCCGCAGCTCTCCTCCGAGCTGTACACCACCAACGGTGAGGCCGACGGCCACGCGGCGAACGTCAACGGCCTGGCGATGTTCACCCCCGAGATGTCGACCTGCCAGACCGCCTCGGACCTCGACCCGAACGACGCGTGGAAGGCGTCCGACTGCCAGTCGGTCTTCACCTTCCCGGACGACGAGAAGCTGATCCAGCAGGAGTTCGCCAAGAACGTCCCGTTCGCGCTCTCCGTCGCCGCGTCCGCCGCCCACCCCGACCGGCCGTCCTCGTCGGCCGGCCTGAGCGCCGCCGACTTCACCCCGGCCGCGTTCGGCACGTCGTACTCCCGCGGCGCCGACCAGGAGGTCTCCGTCGTCGTCCGGAAGTCGGTGCGCGACAAGGAGCTCAAGTACCGCGTCAACGGCGGCCGCACCCTGGACATGGCGCTCAAGCCCTGGAAGGGCGGCGAGACCTACGGCGGTGAGGACAACCTCTACTTCGACGAGTACCGGGCGAAGGTCAAGGACGGCGAGCCGGGCGACAAGGTCGAGGTGTGGTTCACCGGCGAGGCGAAGAACGGCAAGAAGCTCTCCAGCCAGCGCTTCACCTACACCGTCGCCGAGCGGCCCCGGGCGAACACCCTCGTCGTCGCCGAGGAGGGCGCGGCCGCCGCGCAGGCGCAGACGTACGTGGACGCGCTCAAGGCGAACGGCCGCAAGGCGATCGTCTGGGACGTCGCCCAGCAGGGCGCGCCGGACGCGCTCGGGGTGCTGAGCCACTTCGACACCGTCGTCCACCACACGGGCGCGAGCGTCCCGGGCGTCGCCACCCAGCTCCAGCTGCGGGCCTTCCTCAACGAGGGCGGCCGGCTGATCGAGGCCGGCGAGCAGGCCGGCGGCAACATCGATCTCGGCGGCGGCGCACTGTCGAACGACTTCAGCCAGTACTACCTGGGCGCCTACACCCGCACCGCCACCCCCGGGGCCACCGGCTTCACCGGCTCCGGCGAGCTGGGCGGCGTCACCGGCCCACTGGGCGCGGCCCCCGGCAACCCGCTGGACAAGGCAGGCACCTACAGCGTCACCTCCGACGAACTGGGGACCGACGACTTCCCGCAGTTCGCGAGCAAGGGCGCCGGGCAGTTCGCCGGCACGGTCAACCCGTACGGCCCGTTCGCGGGCTCCGCGATGGCCGCCGCCGTCCACACCGACGACGCCTACAAGCGCCTCACCCGCACCGTGGACCTCACCGGCACCACCGCGGCCGAGCGGCCGACCCTGCGCACCCAGCTGCTCTGGGACACCGAGTCCGGTTACGACCACGCCATCGTCGAGGCCCGCACCACGGGCGCCGACGACTGGACGACCCTCCCCGAGGCGGGCGGCGCCACCAAGAGCGCGGTGCCGACGGAGTGCCAGGGCGGGTTCTACGTCAACGAGCACCCCTGGCTGAAGCACTACCTGACCGTGGCGGACGACGGCTGCACCGCGACCGGCACCACCGGCACGTGGAACAGCCTCACCGGCGCCTCCAACGGCTGGCAGCAGGTGAGCTTCGACCTGAGCGCCTACGCCGGCAAGACGGTCGAGATCTCGATCAGCTACGTCACCGACCCGGGCAGCGGCGGGCACGGCGTCCTCGCCGACGACGCCTCGCTCGTCGTCGGCGGCACGGCCAAGGAGACCGAGGGTTTCGAGACATCGCTCGGCGCCTGGAAGGTCGCCGGACCGCCCGAGGGCAGCCCGGCCGTCCTCAAGGACTGGGCCCGCACCGGTGCCCTGTTCCAGACATACGGTGCGGTCACCACGGACGACACCGTGCTGCTGGGCTTCGGCCTGGAGCACGTCACCGCACCGGCCGCCCGGCCGGCGCTGATGAGGAAGGCGCTCGCTTCCCTCGACGGGTGACGTCCCAGGTCAACGGGACACGCCATGGGTAGCCAGTTCGAGTGATCCTGCTCTCGGCGGTGGGCGGTCCGTACCCCTACTGGCGGGTACGGACCGCCCTGCCGTGTATGGGGCATCTGGATGTCACCACCGGAGCTCCAGGGAGGTAGGGTCGTAGGCGGTCGGGGACATCCCAAACAGAGCTCGCCGGCACTTCATGGCCGGCGTACCAACGAGGAGATCGGTTCGTGACGATCCGCGTAGGCATCAACGGCTTCGGCCGCATCGGTCGTAACTACTTCCGCGCGCTCCTGGAGCAGGGTGCAGACATCGAGATCGTGGCTGTCAACGACCTGGGTGACACCGCGACCACCGCTCACCTGCTGAAGTACGACACGATCCTGGGCCGCCTCAAGCAGGAGGTCACCCACACCGCCGACACGATCACCGTCGACGGCAAGACGATCAAGGTCCTGGCCGAGCGCAACCCCGCCGACATCCCGTGGGGCGAGCTGGGCGTCGACATCGTCATCGAGTCGACCGGCATCTTCACCAAGAAGGCCGACGCCGAGAAGCACATCGCCGGTGGCGCGAAGAAGGTCCTCATCTCGGCTCCGGCCAAGGACGAGGACGTCACCATCGTGATGGGCGTCAACCAGGACAAGTACGACCCGGCGAAGCACCACGTCATCTCCAACGCCTCCTGCACCACCAACTGTGTGGCGCCGATGGCGAAGGTCCTCGACGAGAACTTCGGCATCGTCAAGGGCCTGATGACGACGGTGCACGCGTACACCAACGACCAGCGCATCCTGGACTTCCCGCACAAGGACCTGCGTCGCGCGCGTGCCGCCGCCGAGAACATCATCCCGACCACCACGGGTGCCGCCAAGGCCACCGCGCTGGTCCTGCCGCAGCTCAAGGGCAAGCTGGACGGCATCGCCATGCGCGTCCCGGTCCCGACCGGCTCGGTCACCGACCTGGTTCTCGAGCTGTCCCGCGAGGTCACCAAGGAAGAGGTCAACGCCGCCTTCCAGAAGGCCGCGGAGGGCGAGCTCAAGGGCATCCTCGAGTACACCGAGGACCCGATCGTCTCCTCCGACATCGTGAACGCCCCGGCGTCCTGCACCTTCGACTCCTCCCTGACCATGGTCCAGGAAGGCAAGAGCGTGAAGGTCATCGGCTGGTACGACAACGAGTGGGGCTACTCCAACCGCCTCGTGGACCTTACGGTCTTCGTCGGCAACCAGCTCTGATCAACCCAGTAGGCACGTCCATGTGAGAGCAGGGCTCGGGCGGCGCGAGGACGCGCCGTCCGAGCCCTGACTCACGTACAGATCAGAGCTGTTCGATCACGAGCGCTTACGAGCGATCACGAGCTCTTTCAGGAGTCCCCTCATGAAGACGATCGACGAACTCCTCACCGAAGGGGTCGCGGGCAAGCGGGTCTTCGTCCGCGCCGATCTGAACGTGCCGCTGGACGGCACGCGCATCACCGACGACGGCCGTATCCGCGCCGTGCTGCCCACGGTCAAGGCCCTCGCCGACGCGGGTGCCCGGGTCGTCGTCGCCTCCCACCTCGGCCGTCCGAAGGGCGCCCCGGACCCGGCCTTCTCCCTCGCCCCGGCCGCCGCGCGCCTCGGTGAACTCCTCGGGTCGGACGTGGCCTTCGCGACCGACACGGTCGGCGACTCCGCCCGGACCACCGTCGCCGGCCTCGCCGACGGCCAGGTCGCGGTCGTGGAGAACCTGCGCTTCAACGCCGGTGAGACGAGCAAGGACGACGCCGAGCGCGGCGCCTTCGCCGACCGGCTCGCCGCCCTCGCGGACGTCTACGTCGGCGACGGCTTCGGCGCGGTGCACCGCAAGCACGCCTCGGTCTTCGACCTCCCGGCCCGCCTGCCGCACTACGCCGGCTACCTCATCGCCACCGAGGTCGGCGTCCTGAGGAAGCTCACCGACGACGTCAAGCGGCCCTACGCCGTCGTCCTCGGCGGCGCCAAGGTGTCCGACAAGCTCGCCGTCATCGACCAGCTGCTCGGCAAGGCCGACCGACTGCTCATCGGCGGCGGCATGGTCTTCACCTTCCTCAAGGCCAAGGGCCACGAGATCGGCACCTCCCTGGTCCAGGAGGACCAGCTCCCGGTCGTCCTGGAGTACATCGAGCGCGCCGAGAAGAACGGCGTCGAGCTGGTCCTGCCGGTGGACGTCGTGGTCGCGCCGGAGTTCCCGGACCTCAAGACCAAGGCCCCGGGCCGGCCCAGCACCGTAGCCGCGGACGCCATGCCGGCCGGGCAGATGGGCCTGGACATCGGCCCGGAGTCCCGCAAGCTGTACGCATCGAAGATCGTCGACGCCGCCACCGTCTTCTGGAACGGCCCCATGGGCGTCTTCGAGCACCCCGATTTCGCCGAGGGCACCAAGGCGGTCGCCCAGGCCCTCCTCGACTCCCAGGCCTTCACGGTGGTCGGCGGTGGCGACTCCGCCGCGGCCGTCCGCATCCTGGGCTTCGACGAGAACGCATTCGGCCACATCTCGACCGGTGGCGGCGCCTCCCTCGAATACCTCGAGGGCAAGACGCTCCCCGGCCTCGCCGCACTGGAGGACTGACCCTTTATGAGCACGCGCACGCCGCTGATGGCGGGCAACTGGAAGATGAACCTCAACCACCTCGAGGCCATCGCGCACGTCCAGAAGCTCGCCTTCGCCCTGGCCGACAAGGACTACGAGGCCGTCGAGGTCGCCGTCCTGCCGCCCTTCACCGACCTGCGCTCCGTGCAGACCCTGGTCGACGGCGACAAGCTCAAGATCAAGTACGGCGCCCAGGACATCTCGGCGCACGACAGCGGTGCCTTCACCGGCGAGATCTCCGGCCCCATGCTGGCCAAGCTGAAGTGCACGTACGTCGCCATCGGCCACAGTGAGCGCCGGCAGTACCACGCCGAGACCGACGAGCTGGTGAACGCCAAGGTCAAGGCCGCCTACAAGCACGGCCTGACCCCGATCCTGTGCGTCGGCGAGGAACTGGAGGTCCGCGAAGCGGGCAACCACGTCTCCCACACCCTGGCGCAGGTCGAGGGCGGTCTGAAGGACCTCCCCGCCGAGCAGGCCGAGACCGTCGTGATCGCCTACGAGCCCGTCTGGGCCATCGGCACCGGCAAGGTCTGCGGCGCCGAGGACGCCCAGGAGGTCTGCGCGGCGATCCGCGGCAAGATCGCCGAGCTGTACTCGCAGGACCTGGCCGACAAGGTCCGCATCCAGTACGGCGGCTCGGTCAAGGCCGGCAACGTCGCGGAGATCATGGCCCAGGCCGACATCGACGGCGCCCTGGTCGGCGGCGCCTCGCTGGACGCCGACGAGTTCGTCAAGATCGTGCGCTTCCGCGACCAGTGAGTATGCGCTAGCGGCGATCCGTCGTACCCTTGCGGGGTCCAGCTCTGTGCTGGGCCCCGCGTCGTCCATCCGAATCCGAGGAAGTTGGTCCAGCCGTGGTTTTGGGGTTCTCGATCGCCCTGATCGTCTTCAGCCTGCTGCTGATGCTGCTGGTGCTGATGCACAAGGGGAAGGGCGGCGGCCTCTCCGACATGTTCGGCGGCGGCATGCAGTCCTCCGTCGGCGGCTCCTCGGTCGCCGAGCGCAACCTCGACCGGATCACCGTCGTGATCGGTCTGGGCTGGTTCGCGTGCATTGTCGTGCTCGGCATCCTGATGAAGGTGAACAACTGACCGAGCCGCAATCCGCACGGAACTCGTACGTAAGGCCCCATGTCCGGTACGCGCAGCTGAGCGCGGCCTATCATGGGGCTTGCGTCTAGGTGTGAGGGTTGTAACTCCAATCACTGGACGCGCGTTGGGCCTTACGTAGACTGAGGCGCTCGCAGCGAAGCGGAACGCCGACTCGCTTCGCGGCACCATCACGCAGGGAGTTACGACCGTGGCAAGTGGCAACGCGATCCGGGGAAGCCGGGTCGGGGCGGGGCCGATGGGCGAGGCCGAGCGCGGCGAGTCCGCGCCGCGGCTGCGCATCTCCTTCTGGTGCTCCAACGGACACGAGACCCAGCCGAGCTTCGCGAGCGACGCGCAGGTGCCCGATACCTGGGACTGTCCCCGCTGCGGCTTTCCGGCAGGCCAGGACCGGGACAACCCCCCGGCCCCGCCGCGCACCGAGCCCTACAAGACGCACCTGGCGTATGTGCGGGAGCGGCGCAGCGACGCCGACGGCGAGGCGATCCTCGCCGAGGCGCTCGCCAAACTGCGGGGCGAGATCTAGAAGTCGAGACCGGCCGGGCACCGACAGGTGCCCGGCCGGAGCTGCTCTCGCGGACCGCTCGCGGACCGATTGTCAGTGGTGCCCTCTACGGTTTGTGCATCGGACGAACCATGAGGGGGAGCTGTGGCGACGGGCGAGGTGGGTGGGGGTACCTCCCTGCGCGAAAAGCGCGGGGGAGTCCGCGCCCCCGCGTGGCGCGGGGGGTTCGGGCGGCTGTGGAGCGCCGCCGTCCTGTCCAGTTTCGGTGACGCCCTGCGGACGGCGGCACTGCCCCTGCTGGCCGTCACGCTGACCGACGATCCGCTGCTCATCGCCTCCGTCACGGCCTGCGGCTATCTGCCCTGGATCGTCTTCGGCCTGCTCGGCGGGGCCGTCGCCGACCGGGTGGACCAGCGGCGGGCCATGTGGATGGTGGACGCCCTACGCGGGCTGCTGGTCGCCGCCTTCGCGGTGGCCGTCGCCCTCGGCCACGCCTCGATCGCCCTGCTGATCGTGCTGGCCTTCACGCTGACCACCCTCCAGACGCTCTTCGACAACGCCGCCACCGCGCTGCTGCCCATCCTCGTCGACCGGGACGCGCTGGGCAGTGCCAACGCCCGGCTGCTGACGGGCCAGCGCATCGCGGGCGGCCTGCTGGGCGGACCGGTCGTGCCGCTGCTGCTGGCCGCCGGGGTGGCGGTGCCGTTCGCGGCGGACGCGGTGACCTTCCTGGTGGCCGCCGCGCTCATCGCCACGCTGCCGGCTGCCGGGCCGGACCGTGAGCCGCGGCCGGCGGGCAGCACACTGCGGCGGGAGATCGCCGAAGGGCTGCGTGTCCTGACCCGCGACAAGGCCCTGCGCGGACTGTGCACCGCCACCGCCCTGTGCAACATCGGCATGGGCGCGCTCGTCGCCACGCTCGTGATCCTGGTGACGGGCTGGCTCGACGCGGGCAACGCCGGATACGCGGCGGCGATGACCGCGTACACGGTCGGCAGCCTGGCCGGGGGAGCGGCGGGCGGTCGGCTCGTCACCCGCTTCGGACGGATGCACCTGGTGCTCGCCGCCGGGACGGCGCAGACCGCCGCCCTCCTCGTCATGGGCTCGGTGCGCAGCATGGTCGCGCTGGTGTCCGCCCTGGCCGTCTTCGGGTTCATGGGGATGGTGTGGAACGTCAACACCACGACGCTGATGCAGCAGCGCAGCCCCGCCGAGCTGCTGGGCCGCGTGAGCTCCGCCTTCCGGACACTCGCCCTCGCGGGCACACCCCTGGGCGCGCTGCTGGGCGGAGCCGTCGCCGGCACCTGGGGGGAGAACACCCCCGCGCTGCTCGCGGCCGCCTTCTTCGTCCTGTCCGTCACCGCGCTGATACCCGCGCGCCGGTCGGACGTACCTGTTGTTGCGCCGGACGACGGCGCGACGACAGGCCACGGCAACCGCTGATCAATTAGGTTGGACCGGCAGCGGGGCAGGTACGCAGCACAGGCAGGCAAGGAAGAAGGCTGAAGTCCCAGATGAACGCAGACGGCCGTACCAGGCTCAACCAGACGCCCGAGTGGACGGCACTGGCCAAGCACCGTGAGGAGCTGGGTGAAGTCCGGCTGCGCGAGCTGTTCGCCGCCGACTCCGGCCGCGGCGCCGCGTACACCCTCCGGGTCGGCGACCTGTACGTCGACTACTCCAAGCACCTCGTCACCGACGACACCCTGCGGCTGCTGCGCGAACTGGCCGCCGCCACGGACGTCTTCGGGCTCCGGGACGCCATGTTCGGTGGCGAGAAGATCAACACCACCGAGGACCGGGCCGTGCTGCACACCGCCCTGCGCGCCCCGCGGGACGCGGTGATCGAGGCCGACGGTGAGAACGTGGTGCCGGACGTGCACGCGGTGCTCGACAAGATGGCCGCCTTCGCGGACCGGGTGCGTTCGGGCGAGTGGACCGGCCACACCGGCAAGCGGATCCGGAACATCGTCAACGTCGGCATCGGCGGCTCCGACCTGGGCCCCGCGATGGCCTACGAGGTGCTGCGGGCCTTCACCGACCGCTCGCTGACGGTGCGTTTCGTGTCGAACGTGGACGGCGCCGATCTGCACGAGGCGGTACGGGACCTGGCCCCGGCGGAGACGCTGTTCGTCATCGCCTCCAAGACCTTCACCACCATCGAGACGGTCACCAACGCCACGTCGGCGCGCTCCTGGCTGCTGGACGCCCTCGCCGACGAATCCGCTGTCGCCAAGCACTTCGTCGCGTTGTCGACGAACGCCGAGAAGGTCGCCGAGTTCGGCATCGACACGGCCAACATGTTCGAGTTCTGGGACTGGGTCGGCGGCCGCTACTCGTACGACTCCGCGATCGGTCTCGCCCTGATGATCGCGATCGGCCCGGACCGTTTCCGGGAGATGCTCGACGGCTTCCGCATCGTCGACGAGCACTTCCGGACCGCGCCCGCCGAGTCCAACGTGCCGCTGCTGCTGGGCCTGCTGGGCATCTGGTACGGCAACTTCCACGACGCCCAGTCGCACGCGGTGCTGCCCTACAGCCACTACCTGTCCAAGTTCACCGCCTACCTCCAGCAGCTCGACATGGAGTCCAACGGCAAGTCGGTGGACCGAGACGGGAAGCCGGTGGAGTGGCAGACCGGGCCGGTGGTGTGGGGCACGCCCGGCACCAACGGGCAGCACGCCTACTACCAGTTGATCCACCAGGGCACCAAGCTCATCCCGGCGGACTTCATCGGCTTCGCGCGGCCGGTCGGCGAGCTGAGCGAGCAGCTGAAGGCGCAGCACGACCTGCTGATGGCCAACTTCTTCGCGCAGACGCAGGCACTCGCGTTCGGCAAGACGCCCGAGGAGGTCCGGGCCGAGGGCGCGCCCGAGGAGCTGGTGCCGCACAAGACGTTCCAGGGCAACCACCCGACGACCACGATCCTCGCGCCCGAGCTGACGCCGTCCGTCCTCGGTCAGCTGGTCGCCCTCTACGAGCACAAGGTGTTCGTGCAGGGCGCGGTGTGGAACATCGACTCCTTCGACCAGTGGGGCGTCGAGCTGGGCAAGGTCCTCGCCAAGCGCGTCGAGCCCGCGCTGACCGAGGGCGCCGAGGTCGAGGGCCTGGACGCCTCCACCAAGGCGCTGGTCACCACGTACCGGGAGCTGCGCGGCCGGTAGCCACGGGCGCCGGACGGGAGGCGGGCGGCAGCGCGCCGTCCGCCTCCCGTAGACTCCGGGCGATCATCACGGCGAGTGCTCGGGGGAGCGCGAAGTGGCACGCACACGCGGAAGTTGGACCGGTGGCACGCTGACGGCCCGGTCCCTGCTCAAACCTCAGGACGTGGCGCGGGCGGTGTTCCACCCCGCCTGGATCCCGCAGCCGCTCGACCCGTCAGTGGAGCGCCTGAAGCGGGCCCGTGTCATCGCCGGGGCGGTCACCTCGCTCGGTGTCTACACCTTCGTCGAGGGTGGCTTCGATCTCACGGAGCTGCTGGAGAACGCGATGACGGCCTCGGTCGTCCTGCTCTTCCTCACCCCGCTCACCGTCGGGGCGATGCTCTGGGTGTGGCGGCGTGGCGGCACGGTGCGGCAGTTGCGGACGCCGCTGCTCAAGTCCCTCGCGCTGCTGGTGCTGTTCGTCGGCTGCGTGGCCGCCGTGCTGCTGCTGGTGCGGACGGTGAACGCGTCCGCGAACGTCGCCGTGATCATCGGGTTCGGCATGACGATGCTGTGGCTGCTCGTCTTTACAGCCTCCGGAGCCGTGCGGGTCTCGGGCAACTTCTTCGGCACGGCCGCCGTCCACCGCTGCCTGCCGCCGCTGCTCGCCATGGTGACCAGCTGGCTGGTGGCCGTCCCGGACCTGGTGACCGGTGATCTGCACGGACTCAGCCTCACCCTCGGCATCGTCTTCATCCTGGGCGCGCCGGTGACGGTCACCGCCATCGCGCTGCTGGAGATGCGGCGGCTGAAGCGGCGCTACGGAATCCGGCTGAACGCCCATCCCGCGACTCACCCTCCCGTGCCCGGGCCGGTCCCGCCGATGCCCCCGGCGGGATCGCCGTACCTCCCGCCGCAGGGGAACCCGTACGGTCATCCCTACGCGCCGAGTGGGCAACACCCCTACGCCCCGCACCCGCAGCCGCCGTACAACCCGCAGTACCCGTACGGAGGCTGATCCCCGGGCCGTACCGGCGTCAGGCCACCGCGCTCAGCGTGTCCGCGAGGCGCCGTCGGGCCGCCCGGGCCGCGGGGAGGGCGGCCAGCGCGGCCGCGCAGAGCACCGCTGCCGCCCCGAGCAGCACCATCAAGACCGCGGAGGGGCCCTGGGCGATGCCCGCGCCGATGCCGCTGGACCGGCCCTGGGCGTCGATCAGCCACCGGGCGAGCGGCAGACCCAGGGCGGTGGCGGCGAGGACGGCCGCCAGGGCCGTGAGGCCGGTGGCCGTGACGGTGATCGCCGTGATCTGCCGGGGGGACAGCCCGATGGCCTTCAGGGCCAGCAGGTCCCGTTCGCTCTCGCGGACGGTGCCGCCGATCGCGGTCAGCAGCTCGATGAGCCCGATGAGGGCGAGCACGGCGATCAGCCCGGCGACGACGGCGCGCAGGGGCGAGAGCCCGTCGGCCGGGTTGGTCACCGTGTGCACGTCCAGGTGGCCGCCCCCGGCCTCGGCGAGCCGGTCGGCGACCTCGCGCGGGTCGGCGCCGGGGGCCAGGCGGAGTTCGTAGAGGGTCGGGCGGAGATCCGGGTCGTTCTCGCGGAGGGTGTCGAGGGACGTCGAGATGACCCGGCCGGCGTTCTCCGGCTCGATGCTGCGGCCCACGATGTGCAGGATCTGCGGCTGGTCGCCGACGGTCATCCGGACCCAGTCGCCGACGCGCACGTTCAGCAGGTCGAGGAACCCCTGCCCGGCCACGGCCTCGTCGGCGCCGCGGGCGGGGCGGCCCTCGGCGAGGGTGTACGGGTAGGGGTCCTGGTGGGTGCCGAGGCCGCGCAGCGCGATCGTCGCCGTCTGACTCGCACCCAGGGCCGCCGTCTCGACGCCCGGGTAGGCGGCGGCGACGTCGGGGTCGCGTTCCAGCAGGGAACGGGTCTGCTGTTCGCTCAGGCCGGAGTCGTCGGCGCGGACACTGAGCGTGGTGGGCAGGCCGATCCGCTCGGGCTCGCTGTGGAAGCGGTCGAGCGTGGTCCAGGCGCTCATCGCCACGACGATCAGCAGCAGCGGCAGCGTGAGGCGGGCGACCGTCGCCAGGGACCGGGGGCGGCGGGTGAACGCCTTGTGCCAGCCCAGCACGAGCGCGGGCGGGATCCGCACACCAAGGGCCCGGCGCGCCACTTTGGACAGCCGTCCGCCCGAGGGCGCGGCGGGGCGCGGCACCGGCACCGGCGGCACGCGTCCGGCCCGCCAGGCGGCCAGCCCGGTGGTCGCGCCGATGAACAGCACCGCGGCGGTCGGGATCACGAGCAGCGCCACGGTGTGCCCGGGCAGCCCCTGCCACACCCCGACCGCGTCGCCGAGCCGCCCGGGGATCCGGCTGCCCAGTGCCTCGGCGAGACCGGCGGCGGCCAGGGCGCCGAGCAGGGCGTAGGCGAGGTGCTGGAGCAGGAAGATCCGGACCACCTGGCCGGGGGTGAAGCCGATGGCCTTCAGGACGGAGAGGTCCCGCAGGTGGCCGCGGATGCGGGTGCCGATCGCCCCGTGCACGGCGAACCCGGCCGCGACCAGCGCGCCCAGCCCGAACAGGCCCAGCACCTGCCCGAGCAGCCGGTTGTCGCCCTGCGCCTCGGCGCGTGCCTGCTGCCAGGTGGAGACCTCGCCGATCGCTCCGGAGCCCAGCATGGTCACCGCGCGCTGGACGACGTAGGACGTGTCGCCCGGATCCGTCAGCCGCAGCCCGATCACCTGGCCGCCGGGGTCCGGCACCGCCGAGGGCAGTGCCCACACCAGGCCCGGCTGCTCACCGGGCCGGTAGCGCGGCTCGGCGCTGTCGGCCAGGCCCACGACGGTCAGCTCGCGGGCGGTGCCGGGCACGGTGAGGGTGTCGCCGGGCTCGGTCAGCAGGGCACGGGCGAGGCGGCTCTCCAGGACCACGCCGTTCGGGGTGGAGGGGTCCAGCCAGTGACCGGAGACGATCGGCGGACGGTCGGCGGAGGGCCGTTCCGGGGTGCCGCGCAGCTCGACGGCGGCGCGGCTGCCGCGCGAGGAGACGGTGGTGGCGGCGGTCGGGTAGGGGCCGGTGACGGAGTCCACGCCGGCCAGATCGGCCAGCTTCCCGGTGTCGGCCGCCTTGTCGGTGTGCAGCCACACATGGGCACCGTGCGACTGCGTGAACACACGCTGCCAGGGGTTGGTCGCGTAACCGAACAGGGCCGTGGCCAGCAGCAGGGAGGCGACGATGCCCGCGGTGGCGAGGACGAGGAACAGTGCCTCGCCGCGGTGCGTGCGCAGATCGGAGTGCGCCCAGCGCAGGGTGGCTCGCACGGGCCTCAGCCCCTCGGTCCGCGAGTCAGGCGGTCGTCGTGGACGCGCCTCTCGGCACGGTCGTTGATGCGGCTCCCGGCCCGGTCGTGGACGCACAGGCCGGCACAGCCGTCGTGGACGCGCATGTCAGTCCTTGAGTTCCAGCACGCCGGATATGCCGGAGCGGCGCGGCGGGGTGGTGCCGCCGTCGAGTTCCGCGTCGTCGGCGATCCGGCCGTCGAAGAAGCTGATCACCCGGTCCGCGGCGCTCGCCAGCCGGGCGTCGTGCGTGACCAGCACGAGCGTCTGGCCGCGCTGGTGGAAGCGGGACAGCAGCCGCATCACCTCGCGGGTGCCCTTGCTGTCGAGGCTGCCGGCCGGCTCGTCGGCCAGCAGCAGCGGCGGATGGTTGACCAGGGCCCGGGCCAGCGCGACGCGCTGCTGCTCACCGCCGGACAGCTCGCCCGGCATGCTGCGCTCCTTGCCCGTCAGGCCCAGCTCGGCCAGCAGCGCCTCGCGCTCGGCGCGCGCCTGCTTCGGCGGGGTCCCGGCGAGCAGGGCGGGCAGCTCCACGTTGTCGGCGACGGACAGGTTCGAGACGAGGTTGAAGAACTGGAAGACGATCCCGATCCGCTTCCTGCGCTCCACCGCCCAGCGGGCCTCGCTGTAGGTGTCGGTGGACTCGCCGTCGAGCAGGATGCGCCCCGCGTCCGGACGCTGGAGCCCGCCGAGCAGATGCAGCAGCGTCGACTTGCCGGCGCCGGACGGGCCGGTGATCGCCACGAACTCGCCCTGCCGTACGCACAGGTCGACCCCGCGCACGGCATGCGCCGGGGCACCCTCGCCGTGGTGGGTCTTCACCAGCCCCTCGGCGCGCAGCACAGGAGCGGGACGGTTGTCGCTCACTCCAGCTCCTCCAGCTCTTCCTGGCACCGTTCCAGCCAGTCGAGGTCGGCCTGCAGGTGCAGCATCGCGCCCTCGATCAGCAGATGGGCGATGCGGTTGTCGCGGTTCTCGGCGGCGGCCAGCTTCGACATCTGCCGCATGGTGTTCAGGTACTGGCGCCGCTGCTGGTTGATCAGCGTGATCTGCTCGGCGAGACCGGTCTGGGGAGCGAGCGCCAGCTTCATGAAGAAGTCGTCCCGTACCCGCGGCTCGTCCTCGGGCTCCTCGAACCAGGCGCGCAGCGCCTCCCGCCCGGCGTCGGTGAGGTGGTAGACCTTTTTGTTGGGCCGGCTGGACTGCGCCACGTCCTCGCCCTCGATCAGTCCCGACTTCTCGAGGCGGCCGAGGGTCACATAGATCTGGCCGACATTCGGCTGAGGGTACGCGGAGCCCAGCAGTTGCTCAAGGTCCTGCTTGAGCTCGTAGCCGTGGGCGGGGCCGCGGGCGAGGAGTGCCAGGAGGTGCAGGCGCACGCGTGCAGTCCTCCTGTCTGGTCCAATGTGCTCCAGGCCCTAGTATCGCCCATACCTAACAGGTATACATGGCCTCTGATTCCGGGCAAGGGTGCCCAGCGCCGGTGTACAGGGAGGAACCTATGCGGTGGATCCATGCCGCGGGTAGGGGCCTCCTCGTTCTCGTCGTGGTCCTGACCGGCTACGTCGCCGCCGGAGCCCGGGCGGGCGAGCCCTCCGGGAGCGGCCGCGGCCCCCTCACCCTGGCCACCGCGGGAGACCTCACCGGCTACCTCGGCCCCCTGCTCGAAGGCTGGAATCGTACCCACCCCGGCGAGAAGGTCACCCTCGTCGAGCTGCCGGACTCGGCCGACGAGACCCAGGCGCAGATGGTCACCGACCTGCGAGACGGCGACCGCAGCCGGTTCGACGTGCTCAACATCGACGTCAACTGGACCTCGGAGTTCGCGGCGGCGGGCTGGATCAGACCGCTGCCCCGGGACCGCTTCCCCCTGAAGACCTTCCTCCAGCCGGTCGTGGACACGGCGACCTACGACGGGCAGCTCTACGCCGTCCCGTACGTCACCAACGCCGGACTGCTCCTGTACCGCAAGGACGTCCTGGCCGAGGAGGGCGTCGCGCCGCCGCGCACCTGGGCGGAGCTGGAGCGGTACGCGAAGACCATCGCCCCGAAGCACGGCCTCGACGGCTACGCCGGACAGTTCCTGCCCTACGAGGGCCTCACGGTGAACGCCGCCGAGGCCGTCTACTCGGCGGGCGGCTCGATCCTCGGCGACGAGGGCGAACGCGTCACCGTCGACTCGGCGGCGGCCCGCGAGGGCATCGGGTTCCTGGCACGCGGAGTGCGCGAGGGCTGGATCCCCAGGGAAGCGCTGACCTACAAGGAAGAAGAGTCCAAACAGGCCTTCCAGGACGGCCGGCTGCTCTTCCTGCGGAACTGGCCGTACGCCTACGTCGGCGCCTCCGCTCCCGGTTCGAAGATCGCCGGGAAGGTCGGCGCCGTCCCCCTGCCCGGGCCCGACGGTCCGGGGACCAGCGTCCTCGGCGGATCCAACCTGGCCGTCAGCGCGCACGCGCGGCACCCCGACTCGGCGGCCCGTCTGATCGCGTACCTCACCAGTGAGCGCGTCCAGCGCCAGGTCCTCACCCGGGGCGCGCTGCCGCCCGTGCGCGCCGATCTCTACCAGGACCCCGCGCTCATCCGCAGGTTCCCGTACCTGCCGACGCTGCGGACGAGCGTCCTCGCGGCCGAGCCGCGCCCCAAGAGCCCGCGTTACGACCAGGTCAGCCTCGTCGTGCAGGCGGTCGTGCACGACGCGATGGCCGGGCACCAGACGCCCGCCGCCGCCATGCGCCGTCTGGCGCGCGAGCTCGCCGCCATCTCGCGCGGCTAGCCGCCCCGCGCGCCGCTCGCTCATCGACCTCCTAGTTACTTGTTAGGTAACGCGGACGTCTCGAAACACTGAACTTCGTCCCGTTCTGACCGGATTCAGTCACCTCAACCGCTCGGTAGCTTCTGCCTTTTCATTGACACCCTCTCGACACGCCTACTTAACATGCATGCATAACCGCTGCCCTCCTCAGAGACAGGTCGATGGGTTGAACAGGCACCACTGGTGGCGTGACGCAGTGATCTATCAGGTGTACGTCCGCAGCTTCCTCGACAGCACAGGCGACGGCATCGGCGACCTCGCCGGCGTCCGGGCCGGACTGCCGTACCTCAAGAAGCTCGGCGTCGACGGGATCTGGCTGAGCCCCTTCTATCCCTCGCCGCAGCACGACCACGGCTACGACGTGGCCGACTACTGCGGCGTCGACCCGCTCTTCGGCGACCTCGACGAGTTCGACCGGCTCGTGGGGGCCGCCCGGCGGCTCGGCGTCAAGGTGCTGCTCGACATCGTCCCGAACCACTGCTCCAGCGAGCACCCCTGGTTCCGCGAGGCGCTCGCGGCGGCTCCCGGCAGCCCGGCCCGGGCCCGCTTCCACTTCGCCGACGGCCGCGGCTCCGGCGGCGACGAGCCGCCCAACAACTGGCACGCGATGTTCGGCGGCCCGGCGTGGAGCCGGGTGACCGAGCCGGACGGGCGGCCCGGCCAGTGGTACCTGCACATGTTCACCCCCGAGCAGCCCGACTGGAACTGGCGCAACCCGGAGGTCACGGCCGAGTTCGACCGGGTGCTGCGCTTCTGGCTGGACCGGGGTGTCGACGGCTTCCGCATCGACGTCGCCGCCGGCCTCTACAAGCACCCCGAGCTGCCCGACTCGGACGACCCGGAGGCCGACGCCCGCACCCGCGACTCGGTCAACCCGCTCGCCTGGAACCAGCCCGAGGTCCACGACGTGTGGCGCCGCTGGCGCTCCATATGCGAGGAGTACACCGAGCGCGACGGCGGCGAACGCCTCCTCGTCGGCGAGGTGTCCGTGCCCACCGCCCGCGAACACGCGCAGTACGTCCGCCCTGACGAACTGCACCAGGCCTTCTTCTTCGACCTGCTGAGCGCCTCCTGGGACGCCGACGCCTTCCGGAAGGTCATCTCGGAGGCCATGCAGGACATCGCCGGGACCGGCTCGACCGTCACCTGGGTCCTCAACAACCACGACCAGGTCCGCACCGTCACCCGCTACGGCGAACCCGCCACCGAGGGCAGCGGCCTCGGCGCCGCCCGGGCCCGCGCCGCCGCACTGCTCCTGCTGGCCCTGCCCGGTGCCGCCTACATCTACCAGGGCGAGGAGCTGGGCCTGCCGGAGGTCGTGGACCTGCCCGACGACGTGCTCACCGACCCGATCTTCCGCCGCACCGGCAGCCGGGCCCGGATCCGCGACGGCTGCCGGGTCCCGCTGCCCTGGTCGGGCCAGGCCTCGCCGTTCGGCTTCACCCCGGGCGTGGAGAGCGCCAAGCCGTGGCTGCCGCAGCCGGAGTACTTCGCCGAGTACGCCACCGACCGCGCCCTCGCCGACACCCGCTCCTTCTGGCACCTGTACCGCGACGGCCTCCAACTGCGCGGCACCCTGCCCCAGCTGGGCGAGGGAACCCTGCGCTGGCTGGACGCCTCGCCCGGCGTCCTGGCCTTCGAACGCGGCGACCTGGTGTGCGCCGTCAACTTCGGC
This sequence comes from Streptomyces massasporeus, assembly GCF_014648995.1. Taxonomy (GTDB): domain Bacteria; phylum Actinomycetota; class Actinomycetes; order Streptomycetales; family Streptomycetaceae; genus Streptomyces; species Streptomyces massasporeus. The sequence continues at coordinate 302,886 of NZ_BMSE01000004.1, forward strand.
ACGGCCCCCACCCCCGCGCCGGTCCCCGGCACCCCCCTGCTCGCCAGCGGCCCCTGCCCGTCCGGAGTGCTCTCCGGCTCGACGGCCGCCTGGTGGATCCGTTCCTGAACACCCCGAAAGCGACCTCCGCGTAAGCAACATCCGCGCAAGCGAACCTCCGCAAGCGAACCCTCCGAAGGGACATCAACGATGATGCGACGACGTACCACCCTGCTCACCGGCTGCACCGGCATCCTTGGCGGACTGGCGCTCGGCGCGACCGCCTGCGGCGGCGGACCCGTCTCGGCCGGCGGCGGCGACAAGGCGCTCAGCGGCCAGTCGGTCACCGTGGCCGGTGTCTGGTCCGGCACCGAGCAGAAGAACTTCCAGAAGGTGCTCGACGCCTTCACCGAGAAGACCGGCGCCAAGACGCAGTTCACGTCCACCGGCGACAACGTCTCCACCGTCGTCGGCAGCAAGATCGAGGGCGGCAACGCCCCCGACGTCGTGATGGTCCCGCAGGTCGGCGTGCTCAAGCAGTTCGCGCAGAAGGGCTGGCTCAAGCCGCTGTCGAAGAAGACCGAGGAGGCCGTGGACGCCGGGTACGCCCCCGTGTGGAAGAAGTACGGCAGCGTCGACGGCACCCTCTACGGCCTGTACTTCAAGGCCGCCCACAAGTCGACCGTCTGGTACAGCCCCGACGCCCTCGAACAGGCCGGCGTGAAGCCCCCGAAGTCCTACGACGACATGCTGAAGGCCGGGCAGACCGTGTCCGACTCCGGCCTCGCCGCGTTCTCCGTCGCCGGACAGGACGGCTGGACCCTCACCGACTGGTTCGAGAACGTCTACCTCTCCCAGGCCGGCCCGGAGAAGTACGACGCCCTCGCCGCGCACAAGCTGAAGTGGACCGACGCGTCCGTCGTCGACGCCCTCACCACCCTCGGCAAGCTCTTCAAGGACAAGCAGCTCATCGCCGGCGGCCAGAAGGGCGCCCTGAACACCGACTTCCCCGGCTCGGTGGAGAAGGTGTTCGGCCCCGAGCCCGAGGCCGGCATGGTCTACGAGGGCGACTTCGTCGCCGGTGTCGCCAAGGACCAGTTCGGCAAGAAGGTCGGCCAGGACGCGAACTTCTTCCCGTTCCCGGCGGTCGGCGGCGGCGAGGCACCGGTCGTCAGCGGCGGTGACGCCGCCGTCGTCCTCAAGGACGGCAAGAACCAGAAGGCCGCCCAAGCGCTCCTGGAGTACCTGTCGACGCCCGAGGCCTCCGCGGTGTGGGCCGAGGCCGGCGGCTTCCTCTCCCCGAACAAGAAGGTCGACCTCGCCTCCTACGGCGACGACGTCACCCGCGCCACCGCCAAGTCCCTCGTCGGGGCCGGGGACTCGGTCCGCTTCGACATGTCCGACCAGGCCCCGGCGGCCTTCGGCGGCACGAAGGGCACCGGCGAGTGGAAGCTCCTCCAGGACTTCCTGCGCGACCCGTCCGACCCGAAGGGCACCGCGGCGAAGCTGGAGGCCGCGGCGGCCAAGGCGTACCAGGACTGATAGGCCATGACAGCGACCCTCGTGAAAGACACGAGCTCCCCACCGCCCGGCCCGGTCGCCGACCGCACCCGGCGACTGCGCCGGCGCGGGAAGATCATCGCCCTGTTGTTCGTGCTCCCCGCGCTGCTGCTGCTCGGCGCGCTCGTCGTCTACCCCGTGCTGTTCAGCATCGGCCGCAGCTTCTTCGACGCCTCCGGGACGAGCTTCGTCGGCGGCGACAACTACGCCGAGATGTTCCGCGACCCGGCGACCCTCAAGGCCGTCCGCAACACGGCCATCTGGGTCGTCATCGCCCCGGCCCTGCTCACCGGCCTCGGGCTCATCCTCGCCGTACTGGTGGAGAAGGTCCGCTGGGCCACGGCCTTCAAACTGCTCCTCTTCATGCCGATGGCGGTCTCCTTCCTCGCCGCGGGCATCATCTTCCGGCTCGCCTACGACGAGGACCCCGACAAGGGCGTGCTCAACGCCGCCGTGGTGTCCGTGCACGACGCCTTCAAGGGGGAGTCCTCCTATCCGACGGCCCGGGCGCGTGACGCCCAGGGCCTGACGAAGGACAAGGACGGCTCGTACCGCACGAGTACGAGCGTGGCGCCCGGGGACGCGGTGGCGCTGGGCCTGGTCGGTGTGCAGCCCGGCGACCTGCCGGGCGGGGCCGAGCCGGCGTACGCGGCGGCGGGGCGCAAGGCCGCCGCCGACGAACTGCGCGGCGTCGTCTACCTGGACTTCACACCCGGCGGGGGAGGGGAGCAGGGCAAGGTCGACCGGCGGGAGAGCGGACTGCCGGAGATGAAGGTCGAGGCGGTCCGCGACGGCGAGACGATCGCCACGACCACCACGGCCGCCGACGGTTCCTTCCGCTTCGAGGGCCTCGCATCGGGCTCCTACGAGGTGAGACTTCCGTCGTCGAACTTCGCCCAGCCCTACGAGGGCGTCTCCTGGCTCGGGCCGGCGCTGGTCACCCCGGCGATCATCGGCGCGTACCTGTGGATCTGGACCGGCTTCGCCATGGTGCTGATCGGGGCGGGTCTGTCGACGCTGCCGCGGGACGCCCTGGAGGCGGCGCGGATGGACGGCGCGAACGAGTGGCAGATCTTCCGGCGGATCACCGTGCCGCTGCTGGCACCGGTGCTGTCGGTCGTCTTCATCACCCTCGTCATCAACGTGATGAAGGTCTTCGACCTCGTCTACATCATCGCGCCCGGTCCCGTGCAGGAGGACGCGACCGTCCTCGCGACGCAGATGTGGCTGGTGTCGTTCGGCGGCGGCAACAACCAGGGGCTCGGCAGCGCGCTCGGCGTACTCCTGCTGCTGCTGGTCGTCCCGGCCATGGTGTTCAACGTCCGCCGTTTCCGAAGGAGTCAGCGATGAACGCGGTGCGGCGCGGACTGGGCAACGGAGTCGTCCAGGCCTTCCTCGTCCTGGTCGGCCTGGTGTGGATGACGCCCCTGGCCGGACTGTTCCTGTCCTCGCTGCGGTCCGCCGAGGACACGGCGAAGGGCGGCTGGTGGACGGTGTTCTCCAGCCCCGGGCAGCTGTCCTTCGACAACTACTCGTCGCTGCTGGGGAACGCCGGGATCACGCAGGCGTTCTGGAACACGGTGCTGATATCGGTGCCGACGACCGTGCTGGTCGTGGTCGTCGCGGCGCTCGCGGGGTACGCCTTCGCGTGGCTGGACTTCCCCGGGCGGGAGGCGATCTTCCTGGTCGTCGTCGCGCTGCTGGTGGTGCCCGTGCAGATCGGTCTGCTGCCGGTCGCCAAACTCTTCGGGCAGCTCGGCCTGTTCGGCACGATCCCCGGTGTGGTCCTCTTCCACGTGGCCTACGGCCTGCCGTTCGCGGTGTTCCTGCTCCGCAACTACTTCGCCGAGATGCCGAAGGAGATGCTGGAGGCCGCGCGCATGGACGGCGGCAGCGAGTGGCGCATCTTCACGCGGCTCGTCCTTCCCGTGGGGCGGCCCGCGATCGCCTCGCTGGCCATCTTCCAGTTCCTGTGGGTGTGGAACGACATGCTGGTGGCGCTGCTGTTCGCGGACAGCGCGTCCCAGCCGCTGACCGTGGAACTCCAGTCCCAGATACGCCAGTTCGGAAGCAACATCGACGTCCTGGCACCGGGGGCGTTCGTGTCCCTGGTCGTTCCGGTGGTCGTGTTCTTCGCCTTCCAACGGCACTTCGTGCAGGGCGTGATGGCCGGTTCGGTCAAATAGCACATGCGTTTCGGGCCCCCACTTCGCTACGAAGTGGGGGCCCGAGGACGTTCACGGTGATGCCGGTGGATACAGCGAACGCGGCAGTTGGGAAGCCGCTGCCCCGTCCAGGAGCCACAGGGTCCGGCTCCTGCCGTACGCCCCCGCCGCCGGAGCCTGGATCTCTCCCGCTCCCGACAGGGCGATCGCCGCCGCCTGGGCCTTGTCCTCGCCCGCGGCCAGCAGCCATACCTCCCGGGCCGCGCGGATCGCCGGCAGCGTCAGCGTCACCCGGGTCGGCGGCGGCTTGGGTGCGCCGTGGACGCCGACCACCGTGCGGTCGGTCTCCCTGACCGCCGGCAGCTCCGGGAACAGCGACGCGACATGCGTGTCCGGTCCGACGCCCAGCATCAGCACGTCGAACGTGGGCACGGGCCCGTGGTTCTCCGGGCCCGCCGCCGCTGCCAGCTCCTCCGCGTACGCGGCGGCCGCCGCGTCCACGTCGGTGCCGTCCGGCCCGTCCGACGCGGGCATCGCGTGCACCCGCTTCGGATCGAGCGGCACCGAGTCGAGGAGAGCCTCCCTCGCCTGGGTGATGTTGCGCTCGGGGTCACCCTCGGGCAGGAACCGCTCGTCGCCCCACCAGAGGTCGAGCCGGCTCCAGTCGATCGCGTCCCGGGCGGGCGCCGCGGCCAGCGCGGCCAGCAGGCCGTTGCCGTTGCGGCCGCCCGTCAGGACCACGGACGCCGAGCCCCGGGAGGCCTGTGCGTCCACGATCCTGGTGATCAGCCGGGCCGCCGCGGCCTGCGCCATCAGCTCCTTGTCGCGGTGCACGACCAGCTGCGGTGCCGTACTCACTTCTTCGTCGCCTTCCGTACCGGTTCCAGCTCGGGCGGTTCCCGCCTCACCGGTGCCTGCGCCGTCGCTGCCGCAGCGGGTGCTTTCGCAGCCCTTTCAACGGGAGCGGGGAGGGCGAGTCCTGCTCGCCCCTCACTTTTGGGCACCGCCGCCACCGCCGGCACCGACGACGAGGACTTCAGCCGGTCCACCCCGTACCGCAGCGCCGACGCGTACGTGTCGTCCGGGTCCAGCCGCCGCAGCTCCTCCGCCATCAGCTCGGCGGTCTCCCGGCGCTTGAGCGCCACCGCCCGGTCCGGCTGGCCCTCGATGGAGAGCGTCGCCAGGGAGCCGTCGGCCCGGTCCAGCTTGATCGGGCCGCAGTTGGTGTCCATCCGGACCGCCGTCAGACCGGGCCCGCTGGACAACGACCGCTTCACGGGGACGTCCAGCCGGTCCGCGAGCCACATCGCCAGCAGCTCACAGCTCGGGTTGAACTCCTCGCCCTCCACCTCGACGGCCCGTACCTCGCAGGTGACCTGGTCGAGGGCCGCCGCCAGCATGGAGCGCCAGGGCGTGATGCGGGTCCAGGACAGGTCCGTGTCGCCGGGGGTGTAGGCCCGGGACCGGGTGGCCAGGTCCCGTACCGGCTGCTCGGAGGCGTACGTGTCGGTGACGCGGCGCTGCGCGAGGGCACCCAGGGGGTCCTTCGCCGGGTCGAGCGGCGCGTTCACCGGCCACCACACCACCACCGGGGCGTCCGGCAGCAGCAGCGGCAGCACCACCGACTGGGCGTGGTCGACGACCTCGCCGTACAGCCGGAGCACCACCGTCTCCCCGGAGCCGGCGTCCGCGCCGACCCGGACCTCCGCGTCGAGACGGGACTGCGTACGGTCGCGGGGCGAACGGGAGACGCGCTTGATGACCACGAGCGTGCGGGCGGGGTGCTCGTGCGAGGCGTCGTTCGCGGCCTTCAGCGCGTCGTAGGCGTTCTCCTCGTCCGTCACGATGACCAGCGTGAGCACCATGCCGACCGCCGGGGTGCCGATCGCCCGGCGGCCCTGGACCAGCGCCTTGTTGACCTTGCTGGCCGTGGTGTCCGTGAGGTCTATCTTCATGGCCGGCGCCAGCTCCGTCCGTGTCGCTCGAGCATTTCGTCCGCCTCGACGGGCCCCCAGGTACCGGCCTGGTACTGGGCGGGCTTGCCGTTCTTGTCCCAGTACTGCTCGATCGGGTCGAGGATCTCCCAGGACAGCTCGACCTCCTCGGTACGGGGGAAGAGGTTGGAGTCACCGAGCAGAACGTCCAGGATCAGACGCTCGTACGCCTCCGGGCTGGACTCCGTGAAGGACTCGCCGTACGCGAAGTCCATCGACACGTCCCGGATCTCCATCGAGGTGCCCGGCACCTTCGAGCCGAAGCGGACCGTGACGCCCTCGTCCGGCTGGACGCGGATGACGATCGCGTTGGAGCCGAGCTCCTCGGTGGCCGTGGAGTCGAAGGGGGAGTGCGGGGCCCGCTGGAAGACGACGGCGATCTCCGTCACCCGGCGGCCCAGCCGCTTGCCGGTGCGCAGGTAGAAGGGGACGCCCGCCCAGCGGCGGTTGTCGATCTCCAGCTTGATCGCGGCGTACGTGTCGGTCTTCGACGAGGCGTTGATGCCGTCCTCGTCGAGATAGCCGATCACCTTCGCGCCACCCTGCCAGCCGGCGGAGTACTGGCCGCGCACGGTGTCCCGGCCCATGTCCTTCGGCAGCCGCACGGCGCCGAGGACCTTCGTCTTCTCGGCGGCCAGCGCGTCCGCGTCGAAGGAGGCCGGCTCCTCCATGGCCGTCAGGGCCATGAGCTGGAGCAGGTGGTTCTGGATGACGTCACGGGCGGCGCCGATGCCGTCGTAGTAGCCGGCCCGGCCGCCGATGCCGATGTCCTCGGCCATGGTGATCTGCACATGGTCCACGAAGGACCGGTTCCAGATCGGCTCGAACATCGTGTTGGCGAAGCGCAGCGCCAGGATGTTCTGGACCGTCTCCTTGCCCAGGTAGTGGTCGATGCGGAAGACCTGGTCCGGGGCGAAGACCTCGTGGACGACCTTGTTGAGCTCCTCCGCCGAGGCGAGGTCGTGGCCGAACGGCTTCTCGATGACCGCGCGCCGCCAGGAGCCGCCCGTCTGGTCGGCCAGCTGGTGCTTCTTCAGCTGCTGGATGACCACCGGGAAGGCCGACGGCGGCACGGACAGGTAGAAGGCGAAGTTGCCGCCCGTGCCCTGTGCCTTGTCGAGCTCGTCGATCGTGGAGCGCAGCCGCTCGAACGCGTCGTCGTCGTCGAACGTGCCCTGCACGAAGCGCATGCCCTGGATGAGCTGCTGCCAGACCTCCTCGCGGAAGGGCGTGCGGGCGTGCTCCTTGACCGCGTCGTGCACTTCCTGCGCGAAGTCCTCGTGCGCCCACTCGCGGCGGGCGAAGCCCACCAGCGAGAAGCCCGGCGGCAACAGACCCCGGTTGGCGAGGTCGTACACGGCGGGCATGAGCTTCTTCCGGGACAGGTCGCCCGTGACGCCGAAGATGACCAGGCCCGACGGCCCCGCGATACGCGGGAGCCGTCGGTCAGCGGGGTCACGCAGCGGGTTGCTGCTCGACACCTGTTCAGCCCTCCGAGGGGGCGAGGCGCTTGAGCTCGGCCTCGGTCGACTTCAGCAGGTCGGTCCAGGAGGCCTCGAACTTCTCGACGCCCTCCTCCTCCAGCAGCTGGACCACGTCGTCGTACTTGATCCCGAGCTTCTCGACCGCGTCGAGGTCGGCGCGGGCCTGCTCGTACGTGCCGGAGACGGCGTTGCCGCGGATCTCGCCCTGCTCCTCCGTGGCGAACAGGGTCGCCTCCGGCATGGTGTTCACCGTGTTGGGAGCGACCAGCTCGTCGACGTACAGGGTGGGCTTGTACGCCTTGTCCTTGACGCCGGTGGACGCCCACAGCGGACGCTGCTTGTTGGCGCCCGCCTTCTCCAGGGCGCTCCAGCGGTCCGAGGAGAAGACCTCCTCGTACGCCTGGTAGGCCAGCCGGGCGTTGGCGACGCCGGCCTTGCCGCGCGCGGCCTTGGCCTCCTCGGTGCCCAGCGCGTCGATCCGCTTGTCGATCTCGGTGTCCACGCGGGACACGAAGAACGACGCCACGGAGTGGATCTGCGACAGGTCCAGGCCGCGCTCCTTGGCCTTCTCCAGGCCCTCCAGGAACGCGTCCATGACCAGGCGGTAGCGCTCCAGCGAGAAGATCAGCGTGACGTTGACGCTGATGCCCAGGCCGATGGTCTCGGCGATGGCCGGGATGCCCGCCTCGGTCGCCGGGATCTTGATGAGCGTGTTGGGCCGGTCCACCAGCCAGGCGAGCTGCTTGGCCTCGGCGACCGTCGCCCGCGTGTTGTGCGCCAGGCGCGGGTCGACCTCGATCGAGACCCGGCCGTCCTTGCCGCCGGTGGCGTCGAAGACCGGGCGCAGGATGTCGGCGGCGTCACGGACGTCCGCCGTCGTGATCATGCGGATGGCCTCTTCGACGGTGACCTTGCGGGCGGCGAGGTCGGTCAGCTGCGTGTCGTAGCCGTCGCCCTGCGAGATCGCCTTCTGGAAGATCGACGGATTGGTGGTGACGCCCACGACGTGCTGCTGGTCGATCAGCTCGGCGAGGTTGCCGGACGTGATCCGCTTGCGCGACAGGTCGTCCAGCCAGATCGCCACGCCTTCCTCGGAGAGGCGCTTGAGTGCGTCTGTCATGGAAATTCCATCTCCTACGTGTCGTGTATAAGCGTCAGCGCTGAGCTGCGGCGATCGATTCCCGCGCGGCGGCGGCCACGTTCTCGGGAGTGAAGCCGAACTCGCGGAAAAGGACCTTGCCGTCGGCCGAAGCACCGAAGTGCTCCAGGGAAACAATGCGGCCGGCGTCCCCCACGTACTTGTGCCACGTGAGACCGATACCGGCCTCCACCGCGACACGGGCCCGGACGGACGGCGGCAGGACGCTGTCCCGGTACCCCTGGTCCTGCTGCTCGAACCACTCCACCGACGGCATGGACACCACGCGCGTGGGCACGCCGGCGCCCTGGAGCTGCTCGCGCGCCTCGACGGCGACGTGCACCTCCGAGCCGGTGGCGATCAGGATGACCTCGGCGTCGCCGCCGTCGGCCTCGAACAGCACGTAACCGCCGCGCGCGGCATCCTCGTTGGGCTCGTACGTCGGAACACCCTGGCGCGTCAGCGCGAGGCCGTGCGGCTGCCCCTTGCCGAACTCCTTCGTCCAGCGCTTGAGGATCTCGCGCCAGGCGATGGCGGTCTCGTTGGCGTCGGCCGGGCGCACGAGGTTCAGGCCGGGGATCGCGCGCAGCGACGCGAGGTGCTCGACGGGCTGGTGCGTCGGGCCGTCCTCACCGAGGCCGATGGAGTCGTGCGTCCACACGTACGTCACCGGCAGGTGCATCAGCGCCGACAGCCGCACCGCGTTGCGCATGTAGTCGGAGAACACCAGGAAGGTGCCACCGTAGATGCGGGTGTTGCCGTGCAGCGCGATGCCGTTCATCTCGGCGGCCATCGCGTGCTCGCGGATACCGAAGTGGATCGTGCGGCCGTACGGGTCCGCCTCCGGCAGCGGGTTGTCCGCCGGGAGGAAGGAGCTGGTCTTGTCGATCGTGGTGTTGTTGGAGCCGGCGAGGTCGGCCGAGCCGCCCCACAGCTCCGGGACGACCCCGCCGAGGGCCTGCAGCACCTTGCCGGAGGCGGCACGCGTGGCCACACCCTTGCCGACCTCGAAGACCGGGATCTTCTCCTCCCAGCCGGTGGGCAGCTCACCCTTGGCGACGCGGTCGTACTCCGCGGCGCGGTCGGGGTTGTTGTCCCGCCACTGCTGGTACGCCTTCTCCCACACCGCGCGGGCCGCCTGGCCCCGCTCCAGCGCCTTGCGGGTGTGCGTGATGACCTCGTCGGAGACCTCGAAGGACTGCTCCGGGTCGAAGCCCATGACCCGCTTGGTCGCCGCGACCTCGTCGTCGCCGAGCGCCGAGCCGTGCGCGGCCTCGGTGTTCTGCGCGTTCGGGGCCGGCCAGGCGATGATCGAGCGCATCGCGATGAACGACGGCCGGTCCGTGACGGCCTTGGCCTTCTGGATCGCCTCGAAGATCGCGGCCGGGTCCAGGTCGCCGTCGGCCTTCGGCTCCACGCGCTGCACGTGCCAGCCGTAGGCCTCGTACCGCTTCACCGTGTCCTCGGAGACGGCCGTCTCGGTGTCGCCCTCGATCGAGATGTGGTTGTCGTCCCACAGCAGGATCAGGTTGCCGAGCTTCTGGTGGCCCGCGAGGGACGACGCCTCGGAGGAGATGCCCTCCTGGAGGCAGCCGTCACCGGCGATGCAGTAGATGAAGTGGTCGAACGGCGACTCGCCCTCGGCGGCCTCCGGGTCGAACAGGCCGCGCTCGTAGCGGGCGGCCATCGCCATGCCCACCGCGTTGGCGACACCCTGGCCGAGCGGCCCGGTCGTCGTCTCCACACCGGTCGTGTGCCCGTACTCGGGGTGTCCGGGGGTCTTCGAGCCCCAGGTGCGGAAGGACTTCAGGTCGTCCAGCTCCAGGCCGAAGCCGGCCAGGTACAGCTGGGTGTAGAGGGTCAGGGACGAGTGGCCGGCGGACAGCACGAAGCGGTCCCGCCCGACCCAGTCGGCGTCCGCCGGGTCGTGCCGCATCACCTTCTGGAAGAGGGTGTAGGCGGCAGGCGCCAGGCTCATCGCCGTACCCGGATGGCCGTTACCGACCTTCTGTACGGCATCGGCGGCCAGGACACGCGCGGTGTCGACGGACCGCTGGTCCAACTCGGTCCACTCGAGGTCTGTGGTGGTCGGCTTGGTGCTCACCCTGGGTCAGGGCTCCTCTCCACATGTCGGATGCCGGTGTATCGGGGCGCCCACCGGCCGCAGTCGAGCCTACCCCCGTGGGACGTGCGTTTTTTCGAGTCACTCCAGAGTGCCGGGGCTGATCCCGATCCGCTTCCCGACTGGGCCGTACCGCGTTCGACAGGTGAATACGGAGCCGCTCATCCGGGTGCTCAATCGAGCTTCGAAGCGCCCTTCCGAAGGCGTCCGCCAACACGAGCCGACCCCCGCGAATGTCCGAGTCTGGGCAACGTCTAAAGTGGCGTGGTACGCGCGAGCCTTTACCGGGACTTCACAGCGGTGAGGCTTGCTGGGATGTCTCTGTAGGGGTGTGCGTGACGGCCGTTGAATCCCGTCCAGCGGGGATGACCGGGGCGGACCAGAGCCCGGCCCACCGGCCGCTCGGGGCCCGTGTCATGGCATTCGTGGCTCTCACCAAGCCGCGGATCATCGAACTGCTGCTGATCACCACGGTGCCGGTGATGTTCCTGGCGCAGCAGGGCGTGCCCGACCTGACGCTGGTGCTGCTGACGTGCCTCGGCGGCTACCTGTCCGCGGGCGGCGCCAACGCGCTCAACATGTACATCGACCGCGACATCGACGCGCTGATGGACCGCACCTCGCAGCGCCCGCTGGTCACCGGCATGGTCAGCCCGCGTGAGTGCCTGGCCTTCGGCATCACCCTGGCCATCACGTCCACCCTGCTCTTCGGCCTCACGGTGAACTGGCTGAGCGCCTGGCTCGCCCTCGGCGCGCTCCTCTTCTACGTGGTCGTCTACACGATGATCCTCAAGCGCCGTACCTCGCAGAACATCGTGTGGGGCGGCATCGCCGGCTGCCTGCCGGTGCTGATCGGCTGGTCCTCGGTCACGAACTCGATGTCGTGGGCGCCGGTCATCCTCTTCATGGTCATGTTCTTCTGGACGCCGCCGCACTACTGGCCGCTGTCCATGAAGGTCAAGGAGGACTACGCGCGCGTCGGTGTGCCCATGCTGCCGGTGGTCGCCTCCAACAAGGTGGTCGCCAAGCAGATCGTGATCTACAGCTGGGTCATGGTCGCCGTCTCGCTCCTGCTGACCCCGCTCGGCTACACCGGCTGGTTCTACACCTCGGTCGCGCTGCTGGCGGGCGGCTTCTGGCTCTGGGAGGCGCACGGCCTGCAGAACCGCGCGAAGGCGGGGGTGACGGGCGCGAAGCTGAAGGAGATGCGCCTGTTCCACTGGTCGATCACCTACGTCTCGCTGCTGTTCGTGGCGGTCGCGGTCGACCCGTTCCTGCGCTGACGTACCGACGTACGTCACAGGCCCCTGCCCTCGCCAGTCGATCTACTCGTGAGTAGCATCCTGGCCATGGCAGACACGCAGCAGGTTGACCCGAAGGCCGAGCGCAAGGTGGCCCGGCTGGCCAAGCAGATCTCCTCCTTCTCCAAGGCCCACGGCGGTGCCGAGGGCCAGGTCGCCTACATCGGTGAGCGCGGCGCCCGCATCGTCCTGGTCGGCGAGGACGGCAACTGGGGCGACCTGGTCGCCCCCTCCCACGAGATCGCCGTGCAGGCCGTGGAGAAGTCGGGCATCACGACCCACGAGTCCTTCGACGGCGAATTCGCGGCGAAGGTGAGGACGGGCCGCTACGAGTGGTCGCGGATGGCGGGGATCCAGGTGGGCGGCCCCAAGAACGACTGACCTCAAGGGGCGCGGGGCTGTAGCGATGTGCGGCTCCGCCGCGTGGGCGCGACCAGCCAAACCCGGTCCGCACCCGCCGCACGACATCGGCCGCCCACTCCGGGACCGCGACCTCGAACCCGGTTCACCCGTTAGGACCCGTAAGAACAACAGGGTCCACACCGGGAGGCCCGGATGATCGAAACGCCGTCACTGGTGGACCAGTACTGCCACGGAGTGCTCCGCACCGAGCTGGGCCTCGGCACCTTCGAGGCCCACCTCAGCCGCACCGAGGGCCCACCCGCCCCCGGCACCACCCTCTTCGACACCCAGACCGGCTTCGCCGTGCGGCGCTGGTGCCCACCCCTGCTCGGCCTGGAACCGCACTGCACGCCCGCCCGCTACCTGGGCCGACGCCGGGAACTGGGCGTCCTGGAGTCCGGCCGCCGGCTCCTGCGCGGCAGCGGCATCACCACGTACCTGGTCGACACCGGCCTCCCCGGCGATCTGACGGAACCCGGCGAGCTGGCCTCCGCCGGAGCCGCCGAGGCCCGCGAGATCGTGCGTCTGGAACTCCTCGCCGAGCAGGTCGCCGACACCTCCGGGACCGTCGAGTCCTTCCTCGCCAACCTCGCCGAGTCGGTGCACGCGGCCGCCGCCAACGCCGTCGCCTTCACCTCGGTCGCGGGCGTACGGCACGGCCTCGCGCTCGCGCCGGAGCCGCCCGGGCCGGGGGAGGTGCGCGGGGCGGCCGGCCGCTGGCTCGCCGGGCGCGGGGTCGGCGGGGAGCTGAGCGACCCGGTGCTGCTGCGGCATCTGCTGTGGAGCGCCGTCGCCTCCGGCCTGCCGCTCCAGCTGCACGCGGGGCTGGGCGCGCCGGGGCTGCGGATCGACCGTACGGACCCGGTACTGCTGACGGACTTCGTGCGGGCCACGGCCGGCCTGGGCACGGACCTCGTGCTGCTGCACGGCTACCCGTACCACCGGCACGCCGCCCATCTCGCCGGTGTCTTCCCGCACGTCCACGTCGACTGCGGCGCCGCCCTGGTCCGCACGGGCGCCCGGGCCGCGACCGTCCTCGCGGAGATCCTGGAGCTGGCCCCGTTCGGCAAGATCCTCTTCTCCACCGGGGCTCAGGGCCTGCCCGAACTGCACGTGGTGGGCGCCCGCCTGTTCCGTGAGGCCCTCGGCCGCGTGCTCGGCACCTGGGTGGCCGAGGGCGCCTGGTCACTCGCCGACGCGCAGCGGGTGGCGGGCATGCTGGCGTCGGGGAACGCGCGACGGGTGTACGGGCTCGACTAGGGCCTGTCGTTTGGATCAGGTCGCAGACGCGGGGCTTGGCACGCGCATCTGCCGCGTTGTCGTCAGTCGCCGACTCCCCCGAGCTCTCGACTCCGCTCGAGCAAGGGGGACCCCCACCGCGTCGACTCCTTCCTCCGCCTTGCAGCTACACGCACCAAGCCCCGCTCACCGGCGTCGAGAAGCACCGCCGATTCCCTGCGACCTGATCCAAACGACAGACCCTAGGCCTTGGTCAGGGTGGCCTCGGCGGTGGGCCCGGGCAGGTCCACAGCGGCCTCCGGCCGCTCGCGCAGCGACAGCACCACCCGCAGCACCCAGATCCACATCACGGCCGAGCCGAGCATGTGCAGGCCGACCAGCACCTCGGGCAGGTCCGTGAAGTACTGGACGTAGCCGATGACGCCCTGCGCGAGCAGGATCAGGAACAGCTCGCGGGTGCGGTTCAGCGGGTTCCTGGGCGCGTCGACCGCCTTGAGGACGAACCACAGGGCGAACGTCAGCGTCACCACGATCCACGCCAGCACGGCGTGCAGCTTGCTCACCGTCTCCCAGTCGACCGGCATTCGCTCGACCTCGCTGGAGTCGCCCGCGTGCGGGCCCGCGCCGGTGACGACCGTGCCGACCAGGATGAGCAGGACGGCCGCCGCGACCAGGAACCACACCAGTTGCTGCACGGCCTTTCCGACCAGCGGGCGCGGCGCCGCGTCACCCTCCCGGCTGCGCTGCCACATCACCGTGGCCACCGCGATGAGCGCGGACGTCGCCACGAAGTGCGCCGCGACCGTGTACGGGTTGAGGCCGACCAGCACCACGATGCCGCCGAGGATCGCGTTGCTCATCACGATCCAGAACTGCGCCCAGCCCAGCCGGACCAGACCGCGCCGGTACGGCTTCTGCGAGCGCGCGGCGATGATCGCCCAGCCCACCGCGGCGCACAGCACGTACGTCAGCATGCGGTTGCCGAACTCGATGGCGCCGTGGAAGCCCATCTCGCTGGTCGCGGTGAGCGAGTCGTCGGTGCACTTGGGCCAGGTCGGGCAGCCCAGGCCCGAGCCGGTCAGCCGCACCGCGCCACCGGTGACGACGATGATCACCGACATCAGCAGCGCGGTGAGGGCCGCGCGCCGGACCGTCCGGGGTTCCGGGGTCCAGCGTTCGGCGATGAAGGCGAGCGGGTTGCGCAGGGCGGCCTTGGCGTCGGCGCGGGTCACGTTTGGCACGCGAACCATCGTAGGCCGCCGCTTGTGCACGCTTTCACGAGGGTCCGTCACAGGACACCTTCCCTACTCCCAGCGGAAGAACTTCCCGGCCGCCGCCAGCCCCACGACCGCCCACACGGCGAGGATCCCGAGGTCGCCCCAGGGCATCCCGGCGCCGTGCTGGAGCACGTCCCGCAGCCCGTCGGACAGGGCCGCGATCGGCAGCAGGCCCAGCACGTCCTGCGCGCCGGCGGGGAACTTGTCCAGCGGCACGATGACCCCGCCGCCGACGAGCAGCAGCAGGAACACCAGGTTGGCCGCGGCCAGCGTCGCCTCGGCCTTCAGCGTCCCGGCCATCAGCAGGCCCAGCCCCGAGAAGGCCGCCGTGCCGAGGACCAGGAGCAGCAGGACGGCGACCGGGTTGCCCTGTGGCGACCAGCCGAGGGCGAAGGCGATCACCGTCAGCAGGATCACCTGGAGGATCTCGGTGACCAGGACGGACAGCGTCTTCGCCGTCATCAGGCCCCAGCGGGGCAGGGGCGAGGACGCGAGCCGCTTCAGCACGCCGTAGCGGCGCTCGAAGCCGGTGGCGATGGCCTGGCCGGTGAACGCCGTCGACATCACCGCGAGCGCGAGGATGCCGGGCGCGAGGAAGTCGACCGCCTCGCCGGCGCCGGTGTCGACGATGTCCACGGTGCTGAAGAGCACCAGGAGCAGGGTCGGGATGACGACGGTCAGCAGCAGCTGCTCGCCGTTGCGCAGCAGCATCTTCGTCTCGAGCGCGGCCTGAGCCGCGATCATGCGGGGGAGCGGGGCCGCGCCGGGCCTCGGCGTGTACATCCCGGTGCCGGTGGCGGTCATGAGCGCAGCTCCTTGCCGGTGAGCTCCAAGAAGACGTCCTCGAGGGTGTGGCGCTCCACCGAGATCCGCTCCGGCATCACGCCGTGCTGGGCGCACCAGGAGGTGACCGTGGCGAGCAGTTGCGGGTCGACCTTGCCGACGACCCGGTAGGAACCCGGCGTCAGCTCGGCTGCCGAGCAGTCGGCGGGCAGGGCCTTCAGCAGCGAGCCCACGTCGAGGCCGGGCCGGCCCGTGAAGCGGAGCGTGTTCTCGGCGCCGCCCCGGCACAGCTCCTCCGGGGAGCCGTGGGCGATGACCCGGCCGGCGTCGATGATCGCCACGTCGTCGGCGAGCTGCTCGGCCTCATCCATGTAGTGGGTGGTGAGGATCACCGAGACGCCGTCCGCGCGCAGGTCCCGGACGAGGTCCCAGGTGGCGTGGCGGGCCTGGGGGTCGAGCCCGGCGGTGGGCTCGTCGAGGAAGACCAGTTCCGGTCGCCCGACCACGGCCATGGCCAGGGCGAGCCGCTGCTGCTGCCCGCCGGACAGCCGCCGGTACGTCGTACGGCCGCAGGAGCCGAGCCCCAGCCGCTCGATCAGCGCGTCCACGTCCAGCGGGTGCGCGTGCAGCCTGGCGACGTGGCGGAGCATCTCGTCGGCCCGGGAGCCCGAGTAGACGCCGCCGGACTGGAGCATCACGCCGATGCGGGGCCGCAGGGCGGCGGACTGTCTCACCGGGTCGAGGCCCAGGACGCGCACCGTGCCGGAATCCGGCTTCCGGTACCCCTCGCAGGTCTCGACCGTGGTTGTCTTGCCCGCCCCGTTGGGACCGAGCACGGCGGTCACACCCGCCCGGGCCACCAGGTCGAGCCCGTCCACCGCGGTCTTCGTGCCGTACCGCTTCACCAGGGCCTGGACCTGGACCACGGGCTCACTTCGCATGGGTCCAGAGTCTAGGTAGGCGCGCGGTGGCCCGGACCGGGGGGTGCGGCTACTCCTCCTCGCGCGGCCGGTGCACCGCGAGCCACCGTTCGGCGTAGTCCACCGCGTCCTTCACCGGGAACAGCCGCGCCTCGGCGGCCCCGACCTTGCCGCGCACGACGGGACGGTCCCGTTCGAAGTCGTAGCCCAGCTCGTCGAAACGGTCCGAGCTGATCGACACCTCGGTCACGGTCTCCCAGCCTTCCGGGCCCGGGCGGCCCACGGCGACGATCGGGGACGGGATCCGGTACTCGGCCAGGTGGAAGCTCGTGCAGGAGGCGTAGCCGGCGCCGAGCAGCAGCACCCGGGCGTCCATCGCCTCCAGTTTCGCCAGCGGGCTGCGCTCGCCGAGCCGGCAGTCGGGCGCGTGCCCGTCGAGCACCTGCGCCGCGTGCGGGCCGAGCGCCGCGAACGAGGTCTGCGGGTGCGCGCTGCGCAGGGCGCCGGGCCAGGTCCGCACCGTCTCCGGGACGACGCCGACCCCGCGGGAGGGCGTGATCCGCGGGTCGTAGGCGGGCATGGTGGCGCGGATGGCCGCCCACCATTCCGGGGGCACGGGCGGGTTGCTCCACAGGGCCGGGTCGGACAGGTCGCCGGTCTGGGTGGGGACCACGAGCGTGCCCTCGGGGCCGAGGGCGTCGAGAAGTCCCTGCACCACCGCCACGGCCCCGCCGTTGACCCAGCCGAGGGCGCTGAGCGAGGAGTGCACGAGGAGGGTCTCGCCGGGGCTCACCCCGAGTTCGCCGAGCTGCGTCCGGAGCGTCTCGCGGGTGACAAGAGGGCCGGTCGGAGGGGGTGTGGGCATGGTTCCGGAGTGTCCCCGATGCGGCTGCCGCATGCCACCGGTTTGATCGATCAGAGATCGTTTCCGCAGGTCAGATTAGGTTCACCTAAGTGACGCAGGGCACCGTGGTGTGCGGCACACGCGGCTTGCCCGGTCCGGAAGAATTACGCAACAATGGCGTTGTGAAAAACGTCGGCGAGGCACCTCACGAGGAGCTGGCGACCGGGGAGCGGTCCACCCGCAACCGGGTCGCGCGGTCCATCCTGGACCACGGCCCCTCGACCGTCGCCGAGCTCGCCGAGCGGCTGGGGCTCACCCAGGCGGCCGTGCGCCGGCACCTCGACGCCCTCACGGGCGACGGTGTCGTGGAGGCGCGCGAGCAGCGGGTGTACGGCGCGCGGACCCGAGGCCGGCCGGCCAAGGTGTTCGCCCTGACGGACTGCGGCCGGGACGCCTTCGACCAGTCGTACGACACGCTCGCGGCGGACGCCCTGCGCTGGATCGCCGACCGCGAGGGAGGCGACGAGGCGATCGCCGCCTTCGCCCGCGCCAGGATCGCCGCCCAGGCGGGCACCTACCGCCGGGCGGTCGAGGGCGTCCCGCCCGAGAAGCGGGCCGAAGCGCTGGCCAAGGCCCTGAGCGCCGACGGGTACGCTGCTACGGCGCGCAGTGCGCCTCACCCGCAGAAGGGTGAGCAGCTCTGCCAGCACCACTGCCCGGTCGCCCACGTCGCCGAGCAGTTCCCGCAACTGTGCGAGGCGGAGACGGAATTTTTCGCCGAGCTGCTCGGTACGCACGTACAGCGGCTCGCCACCATCGCGCACGGCGACGGCGTCTGCACGACGTTCATCCCCAAGATTTCCCACAACGCATCTGCAAGCACGGCCGGGAGGAACCCCGCATGACTCTCCCCACGGAGACTGCCCACCCCGAGCTGGAGGGCCTGGGCAAGTACGAGTACGGCTGGGCCGACTCCGACACGGCCGGCGCCTCTGCCAAGCGCGGCATCAACGAGGACGTCGTCCGGGACATCTCCTCCAAGAAGAGCGAGCCGGAGTGGATGACCAAGCTCCGTCTCAAGGGCCTGCGCCTGTTCGAGAAGAAGCCCATGCCGAACTGGGGCTCGGACCTCTCCGGCATCGACTTCGACAACATCAAGTACTTCGTGCGCTCCACGGAGAAGCAGGCGGAGTCCTGGGAGGACCTGCCCGAGGACATCAAGAACACGTACGACAAGCTCGGCATCCCCGAGGCGGAGAAGCAGCGCCTCGTCGCCGGTGTCGCCGCGCAGTACGAGTCGGAGGTCGTCTACCACCAGATCCGCGAGGACCTGGAGGAGCAGGGCGTCATCTTCCTCGACACCGACACCGCGCTGAAGGAGCACCCGGAGCTCTTCAAGGAGTACTTCGGGACCGTCATCCCCGTCGGTGACAACAAGTTCGCGTCGCTGAACTCAGCCGTGTGGTCGGGCGGCTCCTTCATCTACGTGCCGCCGGGCGTGCACGTGGAGATCCCGCTCCAGGCCTACTTCCGCATCAACACGGAGAACATGGGCCAGTTCGAGCGGACCCTGATCATCGTCGACGAGGGTGCCTACGTGCACTACGTCGAGGGCTGCACCGCCCCGATCTACAAGTCGGACTCGCTGCACTCCGCGGTCGTCGAGATCATCGTCAAGAAGAACGCCCGCTGCCGCTACACGACCATCCAGAACTGGTCGAACAACGTCTACAACCTGGTCACCAAGCGCGCCGTCGCCTACGAGGGCGCGACCATGGAGTGGATCGACGGCAACATCGGCTCCAAGGTGACGATGAAGTACCCGGCCGTCTACCTGATGGGCGAGCACGCCAAGGGCGAGACCCTCTCCATCGCCTTCGCGGGCGAGGGGCAGCACCAGGACGCCGGCTCCAAGATGGTCCACATGGCGCCGAACACGTCGTCGAACATCGTGTCGAAGTCCGTGGCGCGCGGCGGCGGCCGCACCTCCTACCGCGGTCTCGTGGAGATCGGCGAGGGTGCCCACGGCTCGAAGTCCAACGTGCTGTGCGACGCGCTGCTCGTCGACACCATCTCCCGCTCCGACACCTACCCCTACGTGGACGTCCGTGAGGACGACGTGTCCATGGGGCACGAGGCGACCGTCTCCAAGGTCTCCGAGGACCAGCTCTTCTACCTGATGAGCCGCGGTCTGAGCGAGTTCGAGGCGATGGCGATGATCGTGCGCGGCTTCGTCGAGCCCATCGCCAAGGAGCTCCCCATGGAGTACGCGCTGGAGCTGAACCGGCTGATCGAGCTGCAGATGGAGGGCGCGGTCGGCTGACCGCCTCCCTCGACAGCAGACGTCCCCCTCAGGAAAGAGAGCACTACGACAGCCATGGCTGAGGCCCAGAACATCCCCGTGGGATCCACCACCGCGGGCTCGATCGCGGTCGCCGCGGAGTCGACCGTCGCCACGCGCATGAGCGCGCCCCCCTCCTTCGACGTGGCGGACTTCCCCGTCCCGCACGGCCGTGAGGAGGAGTGGCGGTTCACCCCGCTGGAGCGCCTGCGCGGTCTGCACGACGGCACCGCCGTCGCCACCGGCAATGGCGTGAAGGTCGAGGTCCAGGCCCCCGAGGGCGTCACCGTCGAGGCCGTCGGCCGTGACGACGCGCGGCTCGGCAAGGCCGGCACCCCGGTGGACCGCGTCGCCGCCCAGGCCTACTCGGCGTTCGAGAAGGCCGGAGTCGTGACCGTCCCCAAGGAGACCGTCCTCACCGAGCCCATCCGTATCGCGGTGCACGGCGAGGGCGGCACCGCCTTCGGCCACCAGGTGATCGAGCTGGGCGCCTTCGCCGAGGCAGTCGTGGTCATCGACCACACCGGTGACGCGGTGCTCGCCGCCAACGTCGACTACCTCCTGGGCGACGGCGCCAAGCTCACCGTCGTCTCCGTCCAGGACTGGGACGACAAGGCCGTCCACGTCGCCCAGCACAACGCGCTCGTCGGCCGCGACGCCTCCTTCAAGTCGGTCGTCGTCACCTTCGGCGGCGACCTCGTCCGGCTGCACCCCCGCGTGCAGTACGCCGGTCCCGGCGGCGAGGCCGAGCTGTTCGGCCTGTACTTCACCGACCAGGGCCAGCACCAGGAGCATCGCCTCCTGGTCGACCACAACGTCCCGCACTGCAAGTCGCACGTCGTCTACAAGGGCGCGCTCCAGGGCGACGACGCGCACGCGGTGTGGATCGGCGACGTGCTCATCGAGGCCAAGGCCGAGGGCACCGACACGTACGAGATGAACCGCAACCTGGTCCTCACGGACGGGGCGCGGGTGGACTCCGTACCGAACCTCGAGATCGAGACCGGCGAGATCGTCGGCGCCGGCCACGCCTCGACGACCGGCCGCTTCGACGACGAGCAGCTCTTCTACCTCATGGCCCGCGGCATCCCGGAGTACGAGGCCCGCCGTCTGGTGGTCCGCGGCTTCTTCGCCGAACTCGTCCAGCAGATCGGCCTCCCCGACATCGAGGAGCGCCTGATCGCCCGGATCGAGGAGGAGCTGGAGGCGGCGGTCGCATGACCTTCGTACGCGCCTGTGGGCTGGGCGAGCTGGAGGAGGACACCCCGAAGCGGGTGGAACTCGACGGCACGCCCCTGTCCATCGTGCAGACCGAGGGCGAGGTGTTCGCGATCCACGACATCTGCTCGCACGCGAACGTCTCCCTGTCGGAGGGCGAGGTCGACGACTGCCACATCGAGTGCTGGCTGCACGGCTCGCGCTTCGACCTCCGTTCCGGCAAGCCCGACGCCCTTCCGGCGACGCGCCCCGTCCCCGTTTACCCCGTACAGATCGATGGGGACGACGTGCTCGTCTCCCTCACCCAGGAGTCCTGAGGCATCCATGGCAACGCTTGAAATCCGAGACCTGCACGTCACCGTCGAGGCCGACAACGCCACGAAGGAGATCCTCAAGGGCGTCGACCTCACCGTGAAGCAGGGCGAGACGCACGCCATCATGGGCCCCAACGGCTCCGGCAAGTCGACCCTCGCCTACTCCCTCGCGGGTCACCCGAAGTACACGATCACCGGCGGCACCGTCACCCTCGACGGCGAGGACGTCCTGGAGATGTCCGTCGACGAGCGCGCCCGCGCCGGCCTGTTCCTCGCGATGCAGTACCCGGTCGAGGTTCCGGGTGTCTCCGTGTCGAACTTCCTGCGCACCTCCGCCACCGCCGTCCGCGGCGAGGCCCCCAAGCTGCGCACCTGGGTGAAGGAGGTCAAGGAGGCCATGCAGCGCCTCAACATCGACCCGTCCTTCGCCGAGCGCAACGTCAACGAGGGCTTCTCCGGCGGTGAGAAGAAGCGCCACGAGATCCTCCAGCTGGAGCTGCTCAAGCCGAAGGTCGCCGTCCTCGACGAGACCGACTCCGGCCTGGACGTCGACGCCCTGCGCGTGGTGTCGGAGGGCGTGAACCGCGTCCGCGAGACGGGCGAGGTCGGCACCCTGCTGATCACGCACTACACGCGCATCCTGCGCTACATCAAGCCCGACTTCGTCCACGTGTTCTCCGCCGGCCGCATCGTCGAGTCCGGCGGCGCCGAACTCGCCGACAAGCTGGAGAACGAGGGCTACGAGGTTTACACGAAGGGTGGCGCATCCGCGTGACATTGCTGCCGGGCCTCCTCGACACCGAGGCGATCCGCAAGGACTTCCCCATCCTGGACCGTCAGGTCCACGAAGGCCGGAAGCTCGTGTACCTGGACAACGCGGCGACCAGCCAGAAGCCGCGCCAGGTGCTGGACGCCCTGAGCGAGTACTACGAGCGCTACAACGCCAACGTCCACCGCGGTGTGCATGTGCTCGCCGAGGAGGCCACGGCGCTGTACGAGGGCGCGCGCGACAAGGTCGCGGAGTTCATCAACGCGCCGAGCCGCGACGAGGTGATCTTCACGAAGAACGCCTCGGAGTCGCTCAACCTCGTGGCGAACATGCTGGGCTGGGCCGACGAGCCCTACCGCGTGGACTCCGAGACCGAGATCGTCATCACGGAGATGGAGCACCACTCCAACATCGTGCCGTGGCAGCTGCTCGCGCAGCGCACGGGCGCGAAGCTGAAGTGGTTCGGCCTGACCGACGACGGCCGTCTCGACCTGTCGAACATCGACGAGGTCATCACGGAGAAGACGAAGATCGTCTCCTTCGTGCTGGTCTCCAACATCCTCGGCACGCAGAACCCGGTCGAGGCGATCGTGCGCCGCGCCCAGGAGGTCGGTGCGCTGGTGTGCATCGACGCCTCCCAGGCCGCGCCGCACATGCCGCTGGACGTACAGGCCCTGCAGGCCGACTTCGTCGCCTTCACCGGCCACAAGATGTGCGGCCCGACCGGCATCGGTGTCCTCTGGGGCCGCCAGGAGCTGCTGGAGGACCTGCCTCCGTTCCTCGGCGGCGGCGAGATGATCGAGACGGTGTCGATGCACTCCTCGACCTACGCCCCGGCGCCCCACAAGTTCGAGGCGGGCACGCCCCCGATCGCCCAGGCGGTCGGCCTCGGCGCGGCGATCGACTACCTCAACTCGATCGGCATGGACAAGATCCTCGCCCACGAGCACGCCCTCACCGAGTACGCGGTGAAGCGGTTCGCGGAGGTCCCCGACCTGCGGATCATCGGCCCGACCACGGCGGAGGACCGCGGCGCGGCGATCAGCTTCACCCTCGGGGACATCCACCCGCACGACGTGGGCCAGGTGCTCGACGAGCAGGGCATCGCCGTCCGGGTCGGCCACCACTGCGCACGGCCGGTCTGCCTGCGGTACGGAATTCCTGCGACCACGCGAGCGTCGTTCTATCTGTACTCCACGCCGGCCGAGATCGACGCACTGGTCGACGGCTTGGAGCACGTACGGAACTTCTTCGGCTGAGGGGCGTGCTGAACGGTGAAACTGGACTCCATGTACCAGGAAGTCATCCTGGACCACTACAAGAACCCGCACGGGCGGGGCTTGCGGGATGGCGACGCCGAGGTGCACCACGTCAACCCGACGTGCGGTGACGAGATCACACTGCGCGTGAAGTACGACGGCACCACGATCGAGGACGTCTCGTACGAGGGCCAGGGCTGTTCGATCAGCCAGGCGAGCGCGTCCGTACTGAACGACCTCCTCGTCGGCAAGGACCTCTCCGACGCGCGGCAGATCCAGGAGACCTTCCTGGAGCTGATGCAGTCCAAGGGGAAGCTCGAACCCGACGACGCGATGGAGGAGATCCTGGAGGACGCGGTCGCGTTCGCCGGGGTGTCCAAGTACCCGGCCCGGGTGAAGTGCGCCCTGCTGAGCTGGATGGCCTGGAAGGACGCGACGGCCCAGGTACTGGGCGGAGCCGACGCCGAGAAGGAGACGACGGCATGAGCGAGACCGTTGAGATGAAGCCGGCCTCGGAGGAAGAGGTCCGTGAGGCGCTGTACGACGTGGTCGACCCCGAGCTGGGCATCGACGTCGTCAACCTCGGCCTGATCTACGGCATCCACATCGACGACGCGAACATCGCGACGCTCGACATGACCCTGACGTCGGCGGCCTGCCCGCTGACGGACGTCATCGAGGACCAGGCGAAGTCCGCCACGGACGGCCTCGTGAGCGAGCTGCGGATCAACTGGGTCTGGATGCCCCCGTGGGGCCCCGACAAGATCACGGACGATGGACGCGAGCAGCTGCGGGCTCTCGGCTTCAACGTCTGAGATCCACCGACGCACGTGAGGGCGGCACCCATTCCGGGTGCCGCCCTCACGCATGTTCAGTCCAGCCCGGACACGATCTGGAACGAGGCGTCCGCGGAGAACTGGTGACTGTTCTCGAAGGGGTCCAGGCGGAGCTGGAAGTTGCGGTGGCGCAGGAAGCGGCCCGGGTAGTTGACCGACTCCAGCGTGAGCGTTCCCGACCGGGACCAGACGCGGGGACAGAAGGTGGCGTCCTGGCGGAAGAGGGACGAGCCGTCGTTCGTGTTGGCGACCAGGACGAAGCTGCGGTGGCGGAGGTAGCGGCCGTCCGCGGTGGTGAAGGAGTAGCAGGAGGAGTCGGCGAGGCCGGCGACGCGCTGGAAGGTGGCGTCCTCGCGCTGCTCGGGGCCCGTTCCGATCTGGTCGAGGCGCACATAGCCGTCGCGCACCCGCCAGTAGCGGTCGGAGAAGTTGACCGAGCGTATGGATATGCCGTGCGTGGACGGGGGCTTCGGCTTCTTCGAGGGAGCGGGGGACGTCTTCGGCGGCTTCGGGGCCTTCTTCCCGGGCTTCGGACTCGGGGAGGCGCTCGAAGCGCTGGTGCTGGGGGTGGGGGACGGCTCGGCGCGGTCCGCGCCGGGCTTCTCGGCGCCGTCCTCGGAGGGGGTCGCGAAGGAGATCAGGCCTCCCGGTGCCGAACTGCTCAGGGTGGTCGGCTCCGCCGCCCGGGATTCCGGCTCATTGGACTCGCTGTCCATCACGGTGATGGCCGTGACGCACGCGGTGATCGTGGCGAGGGCCAGCGTGCCCGCCAGCCAGAGCCGTCGCGTCCCCGGTGCCCGGGTGGTGTCCGGGGCCCAGCCGCTCTCCCAGGGCCGGTCCTGTGGCGGCCGGGACTTGCTTTCTGACATGCGCTGTTCCTCCGGCGGGGCACCCTTGACGGCGGCGCAGTTGTGGTGGCCCGGTGTGTGATCGGTGACACCGTAGTGGACGCGTGGGGCGCCTGGGACCGGTTTTGTGAGAGCGGTTTCTCTCCGATATCAAATCTCGTTGTGTACGGGTGTACATGTATTGTGTACGCTCGTACATATGGGATATCTGCTGCTGGCCGGGGCCATAGCCGCCGAAGTCGGTGCGACCACCGCCATGAAGTACAGCGACGGCTTCAGCAGGCTCGGACCGTCACTGCTCACGGTCCTCGGCTACGTCGTCTCCTTCGCGCTGCTCGCGCAGACCCTGAAGACCGTCTCGGTCGGCACGGCCTACGCCATCTGGGCCGGAGTCGGCACCGCCGCCATCGCCACGATCGGGATCGCGTTCATGGGCGAGGGTATGACCGTCGCCAAGGCCGCCGGCATCGCGCTGATCATCGTCGGGGTCGTGGTGCTGAACCTGGGCGGAGCCCACTGATGGCCCGGCGTCACGACCCCGAGCGGCGCCAGCGGATCATCGACGCGGCGATCCGGGTCGTCGGAGCGAAGGGGATCGCCGGGCTGAGCCACCGCAGTGCGGCGGCCGAGGCCGATGTGCCGCTCGGCTCGACGACGTACCACTTCAAGACCCTCGACGAGCTGCTGGTCGCCGCGCTGCGGCAGGCCAACGAGGGCTTCGCCAAGGTGGTCTCCTCGCGCGGCGGCCTGGAGGACCCGGGCACCGATCTGGCCGCCGAACTCGCCGCGTGGATGGGGGAGTGGCTCGCGGGCGACCGGACGGGGGTGGAGCTGGAGTACGAGCTGTACCTCGCCGCGCTGCGCCGGCCCGCCCTGCGGCCCGTCGCCGCCGAGTGGGCCGAGGGCGTCGCCGAGCTGCTGTCCCGGCACACGGATCCGGTGACCGCGCGGGCGCTGGTGGCGGTCGTCGACGGCATCTGTCTGCAGGTGCTGCTGACGGGAGTTCCGTATGACGAGGGGTACGCGCGGGGGGTGCTGGGGCGGGTGCTTGCGGGGGCGGGCGGCTGAGGGCGGGGTGCGTCCGGGTGCTTCGGGGTGAGCGTCAGTCCGTTGGGGTGTCCGTGAGCGGGGCGGGCACGGGTCGGGCTTGGGGCGGGGCGCCCGGGGGGCGAGGCGTACCTGGGCGGGGCCCGTGCGGTCGGGCGTTCGTGAGTGAGTCGTGCCCTGGGGGCATGGCGGGGGGCATCCGCTGGGGGCATTTCGAGGCGGGACCAGTCCGGCTGGGGCGTCCGTGAGCGAGGCGCCCCCGGGTGGGTGTCCGTGCTGTTGAGGGGCTGTTCGCAGGAGTGGATACCGCCCGTCCCGTGAGACGCCCCCGCACCGGTTCGCATCCATCGGCGTCCGCCGGTTAGGTTGCCCTCATGACCGACACGACTGCTCCTCGCACCACCGGCGCGGTGGCCGCCGGCCTCGCCACGATCGCCGCCGACGGCACCGTTCTCGACACCTGGTTCCCCGCGCCCGAGCTGGCCGACCAGCCCGGCCCGTCCGGCACCGAGCGGCTGTCCGCCGAGCGTGCCGCGGAGCTGCTCGGCGGTGGCGCGACCGCGGCGATCGGCCCGGACGCCCGCCGGGGCGTCGAGGTGGTCGCGGTCCGCACGGTCATCGCCTCGCTCGACGAGAAGCCGATCGACGCGCATGACGCCTACCTGCGCCTGCACCTGCTCTCCCACCGCCTGGTCAAGCCGCACGGGCAGAGCCTGGACGGCATCTTCGGCTTCCTCGCCAACGTCGCCTGGACCTCGCTCGGCCCGGTCGCCGTCGACGACCTCGAGAAGGTGCGGCTCAACGCCCGCGCCGAGGGCCTGCACCTTCAGGTGACCTCCGTCGACAAGTTCCCGCGTATGACGGACTACGTGGCCCCCAAGGGCGTCCGGATCGCCGACGCCGACCGGGTCCGCCTCGGCGCCCACCTCGCCGAGGGCACCACCGTCATGCACGAGGGCTTCGTCAACTTCAACGCCGGCACGCTCGGTACCTCGATGGTCGAGGGCCGCATCTCCGCCGGTGTCGTGATCGGCGACGGCTCGGACATCGGCGGCGGCGCCTCCACGATGGGCACCCTCTCCGGCGGCGGCAACGTCATCATCTCCATCGGCGAGCGCTGCCTGATCGGCGCCGAGGCGGGCGTGGGCATCGCCCTCGGCGACGAGTGCGTCGTCGAGGCCGGCCTCTACGTCACCGCCGGCACCCGCGTCACCATGCCCGACGGCCAGATCGTCAAGGCCCGCGAGCTGTCGGGAGCCTCCAACATCCTCTTCCGCCGCAACTCGGTCACTGGCACGGTCGAGGCCCGGCCGAACAACGCGGTGTGGGGCGGCCTGAACGAGATCCTCCACAGCCACAACTGACGGTTCCAGGCCTCCCCGTACGGATGACCCGGCGTGACCTCGCGGTGGTTTTGGCAGATGAACGGGTGGACGCAGTGTCCGATCAGACGCCGAACCGACGAAACGAGGACCGTGGCATGAGGAACGAGCGGGGGCGGGCCGGGGCGCGCCGGCTGGCCGGGGTGGTCGCGGCGCTGGCGGTGTGCTGGCTCCCTGCGGGGGCCGCGTACGCCGACGAGACCAACACCGGCTCGCACAACGGCCACCGGGTGGGTCTGATCAACGTCAACGTCGGTCAGATCGACGACCCGGCGGAGGACGTGCTGGAGCACACGCTGCTGTTCGGCGACGGGTACGCCTGGAACTGAGCGGGCAGATCAGGCAGGCAGACGGGACGGCCCGTGCCGCAGGGGACTGCGGCACGGGCCGTCCCCGTTCTTGTTTCCGGCAGGTGGCATAGCGGGGCGCCCCCGCACGCGTCACAGGAAGTACGGGGGGTGAGCGAAGGGTTCGCCCCGGGGGAGAGCGAAGGTGACGATGGATGCCGAAGCGCAGGAGAGTTTCCGGGAGTTCGTGGCCAACCGGTCGTCCGCGCTGCTGAAGACCGCCGTCCTGCTGAGCGGCGGCGACCGGCACGCGGGCGAGGACCTGCTCCAGAACGCGCTGATCAAGGCGGCAGGCCGCTGGGACCGCATCGACGAACCCGAGGCCTACGTCCGGCAGGTCCTCTACCGCCAGCAGGTCAGCCGCTGGCGGCTGAAGTGGCCGAGGCGTGAACTGAGCGTCGCCGAGCCGCCGGAGACCGGCACCGCCCCGGACACCTCCGGCGCCGCCGAGCTGCGTCTGGTGATGCGCGGCGCGCTGGCCCGGCTGACCGCGCGGCAGCGCACCGTGCTCGTGCTGCGCTACTTCGAGGACCTGCCGGAGGGTGAGGTGGCCCGCATCCTGGGCTGCTCCGTCGGCACCGTACGGTCCGCCACCCACCGTTCTCTCGCCCGGCTGCGCGCCCTCGCACCCGAGCTGGCCGTCCTCGGCCCGGCCGCCGACGAACAGCGGCCCTCCCGTGACTACTCGCCCGTGGAGGTGCGTCAGTGAACGTCGACGAACTCGTGCGTGACGCACTGCGCGACCAGGCCGACGGTCAGTCGCCCGCGGCTCCCGGCTTCGCCGACCGGGTGCTGGCCGTCCGCCGACGCCGCCGCACCAGGCGGATCGCTTCCGTCGCGGCCACGGCCGTCGCCGTGATCGCCGTCGCCGTGGCCGTGCCGGTGCTGGACTCCGGCAAGCAGGACGTACGCCCCTCGGGCGGTGTGCGGCAGACCAGCGTGACCCCGCACCCGGACCAGTCGCCGCCGCGGGACCTCATCGCTGCCGGGCGGGTGGCACTCGCCGCGTACTACACCAGCAGGACCGTCGAGCAGTCCGCCGACCGTGCCGTCTCGGAGCGTACGTACCGGCTGCTCAACCCCGTCACGAAGAAGTACGCCGAGGACGACCGGTGGTCGTACGTCGCGGTCGCCCCCGGGATGAAAACCGCCGCCGTACTGGAGCGGAACCTGCCCGTGCCGCGCATCGGGCTGCTTGATCTGGCGAGCGGACAGGTCAAGCGGTGGATCCCGGTCGACCGCCCGGTGGCGGGGGTGGAGTTCTCCACCGACGGCAGGAAGCTCATCGCGACGACGTACAGCAAGAACCCCGACCGCCGGGTGAAGATCGAGGGGTCGGAGGGCTGGGACGCCCCGTTCACGAAGTCGGACCGGACCGGGTTCCACGTCATCGACGTGGCCTCGGGGAGCAGTTCCTGGGCCGGGGTGGAGGTCGGCGGGGGCGCGCACAACCCCGACCCCTTCCTCAACTCCCGCCAGGACTTCGCGTTCACCCGCGACGGCCGTCTCGCCTGGTCCGGAATGCCCACCGAACCCGGCGAGAAGTTCTACGACTTCACCGGCAGGGAAGTGTCCGCGCCCGCGCTGGAACGATACCGGGACTGGTCCGTGGACGCGGGGGTGTCGCCCGACGGGCAACTGGTCGCCGGTCAGTTCGCGGGGCGGAAGTGGAAGACGTCGTCCTTCGTCCTCGACGCCCGCACCGGGAAGCAGCGGGAGGTGCGCGGGCAGCAGCTGCTCGCCTGGGCGGACGGGCACTCGCTCGTCGCCTGGGACATCGGCCGGGACGGGAACGAGTTCCACCAGCGGCTGGTCCTGGTGACCATCGGCAGTGAGAAGACGATCCCGCTCAGCGACTTCCGGTCGCCCAAGGACAACACCAAGGGGCGGTGGGAGCCGGTGTTCGCGGAGCGGTGATCATCTGCTGACCAGGTCTTCGCGGAGCGCCCGTAGCTCGTCGGTCGTTCTGCGGTCGGCGGGCCGAAGGGGGCTGCGGACGGGGCCCGCGGGGAGGGTCAGTTCGTCGAGGAGGGCCTTGACCGTGACGGTGCCCGGCAGGCCCGCCGACATGATCGCCTCGATGAGGGGGGTCGCCTGCTGCTGGAGGCGGGCCGCCCGGGCCGTGTCGCCCGCGTCGAAGGCGTCCAGGACCGCTCGCAGATGGGTGGGGATCACGTTGGCGACCGTGCTGACGTAGCCCGTGCCGCCCACGGCGTACAGCGCGAGGTTGTGTTCGTCGCAGCCCGCGTAGTACGCCAGGGCGGTGCGGGCCAGTACCTTCTGGGCGCCCAGGAAGTCCTGGGAGCAGTCCTTGACCGCGACGATCCTGGGGTGGTCGGCGAGGCGGAGGATCGTCTCCGGTTCGATGCGGGTGCCGGTGCGGGCCGGGATGTCGTAGAGCATGAGCGGGAGTTCGCACGCGTCCGCGATCTCTCGGAAGTGGGCCTCGATCGCGTCCTGCGGGGGTCTGCTGTAGTACGGCGACACCACCAACAGGCCGTCCGCGCCCGCCTTCTCGGCCTCCCGGGCCAGTTCTGTGGTGTGCCGGGTGTCGGGGGTGCCGATGCCGGCGACGACCTTCGCCCGGTCGCCCACCGCCTCCTTGACGGCAGCCACGAGGGCCGACTTCTCGGCGTCCGTGGTGGTGGGGGACTCGCCCGTCGTGCCGGAGAGGACCAGGCCGTCGCAGCCGTTCACCACGAGGTGGGTGGCGAGGTGCTGGGCGCCGTCGAGGTCCAGGGCTCCGGACGGGGTGAAGGGGGTGATCATGGCGCAGAGGGTGCGGCCGAGGAGTGGTGTGGGCGGCGGTGGTGGCGGTGTGGTCATGGGGGTAGTCTCGGCTCGATGTTCGTGTAGCTCCACTTAATTCTGCTACCGGGTATCGGTAAGGGATGCTTCATGGTCGGCCCACGGTGCGTGTAGTCGTCTCCGCTGGGGTAGCTGCGGGGCCGTTCGGGTACTCGGGTGGTCCTGACTTCGGGAGGAGGCGGAACCGTGACCGGGACCATCGATCATCGGGCCGTGCACGACGAGCGCCGCTCCGTGGGTGAGCTCGTCGGGCAGGCCACGGAGCAGCTCTCCACGCTCATGCGGCAGGAAGTGGCACTCGCCAAGGAGGAGCTGGCCGAGAAGGGGCGGCGTGCGGGGCGCGGCGGTGGGCTGCTCGGGGCGGCGGGTGCCGTCGCGTACGCCGGGCTGCTCGTTCTGTCCGGCGCGGGTGTCGCTGCGCTCTCGCTGGTGCTGCCGGTGTGGGCCGCGGCGCTGATCGTGACGGGGGTGCTGTTCGTGATCGCGGCCGTGCTGGCGGCGACCGGGCGGGCGCAGTTGCGGCGGGCCACGCCGCCTACGCCCGAGCAGGCTCTCGGGAGTGTCAGGGCGGACGTGGAGGAGATCAAGGAGAGGGCGCATCGATGACGGACGCGACGGGTGGGGCGAAGGGGCCCGATGAGCTGCGGCGGCAGATCGAGCGGACCCGTAGTGAACTGGGCAACACGGTGGAGGAGTTGGCGGGGAAGGCCGACGTGAAGGGGCGTGCGCGTGCGCGGGCGGCTGATCTGCGGGACAAGGCCGGGGCGATGACGGTGCAGTTGCGGAGCAGCGCCGCGCAGGCGGGGCACACCGTGCACGACAGGGCGGCGCATGCGGGGCCCGGGCCGGTGCGGACCGTTGTCCAGGCCGGCATGCGGCATCCGAAGCCGGTGCTGGTGGCTGGGGCGGCCGGGGCCGTGGTGGCTGTCGGGGTGGTGCGGTGGAGGCATGCGCACGGGCATCGCTGACGTCGAGTGGTCGAGTGGGGGTGCGCATGCGTTTCGCCTGACGGTGGGTGGGGGTGTGCGTGCGTTTCGCCTTCTCGCCGGTGGTGGGTCGGGGCCGCGCCGGGGGGTGTCCGTCCTCGGAACGGCGCGATGGACCTTCATACCGACTGACTGTCCGTTGACGCGCCAACCGCTGCGGGCGGACACCCCCCGACACGACCCCTTGCGTACGACGGCGGGTGCAGGAGCGTCGTGGCGCGCCCCAGCTGCGGGCATGCGTGCAGGGGCGGCACGGGGGCGCAGCGGCACCCCGTTCCGCCGGGTTGCGGACCAACCCGGCCCCGGCTGTGACGCCGAGTCGCACCGCCCCCTCTTGACCTCAAGCTTGGTCGAGGTTGAAAGGTGGGGTGTGTTCGCGACCGGCGCTACGACTGGAGTGTTCATGAGCCGTCGAACCGAGCAGCACCCCGACCTCACCGACCCCCGCGTCGGTGCTCCCTTCTTCAGTACATGGCGGGTGGGCACCGCTGAGCGGCAGCGGCGGACTGTGGAGGCCATCGGGCGTACCTGGGGGCGGCGGCCCTGGCCCGCCAGGGATCTGCTGGGGTATCACGTGTACGCGGGGCACGACGGGTCCACCCTGATGCACTACTCGCAGTGGACCGGCGAGCACGCCTACGAGTCGTTCGTGAAGGCACACCGGCAGGAGCGTGTCGACGAGATCGACACCGCCGTACCGGGCATCGAGCGGGTCGGGCTCGGGCGGTACCGGCGATACCGGAGCCGGGAGCGCGCCGTGGGAGATGCGAGGGTGCCGGGGCTGATCGTCACCGTGCGGGTCGACTTCGAGGCTGAGGAGCGCCGGGAGGAGTGGGTCGATCTCGTGGTGAAGGCCCTGGACGACGACCCGGAGGGGCACGCGGGGCTGGTGTCCGCGCACTTCCATCTGAGTACGGATGGCGGACACGTACTGAACTACGCGGAATGGGCCAGTGCCGATGCCTATGACCGGGCGCTGGCCGCGCCGTCGAGTGAGATGTGGGAGCGGGTGCGGGCGTATCCGGGCTTGCAGGGGAGCGTCGGCAGCCGGTACGAGCACGCTCTGGGGCTGGTGCCGGGGTGAGCATGGGTGGGCCGGCCGGGTTCTTCCCGGCCGGCCCTGAAGGGTGTTACGGGCGGAAGCGCAGGACCTGCGGGTCGTGGTCGCTGATCTGGTCGTTGAACTCCGCGTTGACGTGCACGCTGTCGTACTCGAAGTCGCAGTCGCGGCGGATCGACGGGCTGATCAGGATCTGGTCGAGGACCTGGCTGTTGCCCTGGTAGACGTACGAGTAACGCTCGCTGTGGGGGAGCGACTTGATCGCCGACCAGAGTTCGCCGCGGCCCTCGAGGAGCTGCGCGGTCTTCGAGAACTCGAAGTCGTTGATGTCGCCCAGCGCGATGACGTCCGCGTTCTTCTGGGTGTCGAGGATGTCCTTGACGAAGGCGTTCACCAGGGTGGCCTGCTGGTGGCGCTGCGTCTCGGAGCTGCGGGACGGCGGCTGGTACTGGGAGGTCAGGCCCTGGTCGCCGCCCTTGGAGTTGAAGTGGTTGGCGATCACGAAGACCGTGCGGCCGCGGAAGACGAACTCGCCGGCCAGCGGCTTGCGGCTGCTCTTCCAGGCCTCGTCGGCGGGGGCGATGCGGCCGGGGCTGAGGGTGAGGTGCGCCTTGCCGCGGATCTTCGTCACGGCGGTGGCCGTGGTGGCGTCGCCTCCGGGGCGATCCGCGAAGGAAACCCGCTCCGGGTTGAACAGGAAGGCCTGGCGGATGTTGCCGCCCGGCTCGCCGCCGTCGGTGTTGTCCGCCGGGTCGATCGAGCGCCAGTCGTACTTCGGGCCGCCGGCCGCGACGATCGCGTCGATCAGCTTGGTCAGCGTCTGGTCGGCGGCGACCGTGCCGTCGTTCTTCGCGCCGTTGTTGTCCTGGATCTCCTCCAGGGACACGATGTCGGGCGACTTCAGGTTGTGCACGATCGCCGAGGCGTGGGCGGCGAACGTGTCGTCGGTCGGGTCGAGGTTCTCGACGTTGTAGGTGGCGACCGCGAGTTCGGAGGAGCGCTGTTTGCGGGTCGTCTCGCGCTCCAGGCCCGCGCTCTTCAGGGTGCCGAGCTCGCTCGCGACCAGGGTGTAGCCGCCGAACTGGTTGTAGTCCAGGGGGCCCGCGGTGGTGCCGGCGAGGGTGTCGCCCACGTTCGCCTTGGGGAACTCCGCCGTCGCGCCGAGGGACTGGATCTGGAGGCGGCCCGAGTTCTGGTCGTCGTAGGAGCCGTAGACCGTGCCGCCGTGGCGGTTGCGGTTCTCGTGCGGCTTCACCGTCACCCAGAGCTCGGTGTACGGGTCGGTGGCGCCGACGACGCGGGTGTCGGCGACCCGTACGGACATGCCCTCACGTGCCTCGTAATAGTCCAGGGCGTACTTCGAGGGCTTCAGCGGGAGCGCGTTGACCGAGCCGTTCGCGGCGGTGTCGCCGGCCGGTGCGTAGGCGGCCGGGACCGAGCGCGAGGTGATCGCCGTGGCGGCGGGGAGCGCGTTGCCGCTGGAGACGACCGTGGTCGTCGGCTTGGTGATCTCCGTCAGCGACTGGTTGCCGGAGGTCGCGCCGCCGGGGACGTACTCCGAGACCGTGCCGGCGACCGTGACGGAGTCACCGACGGCGACCCCCTTCGGGGCCGAGCCGGTGAAGACGAAGACGCCCTCGCTGGTCGCCGGGTCGGCGTCCGGGTTCGGGTCCTGGATCCAGAAGCCGCGGGAGGAGCCGTAGGTCCGGATGCCGGTGACGATTCCGGCCACGTCCGTCACCTGCTGGCCGGCGTACGGGGACAACCGGGTGCTGCCCTGGATGTCGTGGATGCGGACCGACTCCGCGTGCGCGGGGGTGGTGAGGACGATCGTGGATGCCGCGGAACACGCGGCGGCGACGGTGAGCGCGGCGAGACGCGCGGACGACTTGCTCGGCAACGGGATTCCCTCCGGGGACGTGACAGGGCGCCGGGACGAGGGCGGACACGTGTGGAATGGCTGGCTGTCGCTACCTGTGGGGCGGATGCGATGACGCGCGTAGAAGGAGGGGACGGGTGGACCGGATGGGGCCGGCCCGGTGAACAAGTGTCCGCCGACTTCTACGCGCGTCAATCTCCAGCCTGTTCATGTCACTTGTCAAGGTTTCGGCCATGTACGGCGGCTGACGGAGAGATGAAGTGGGCGGCATGGGTGGAAATCCGTCTAGGCTGAGCGGCTGAGTCGTATGAGGCGCCCTAGGAGAAACAGCCGATGTCAGACAGCTCCCCCCTGCCGCCGGTGCGGCTGCACCCCGAAGCGGAGCTGGCGCGCGACGCCCTGTCCACGCCGTTGCTGTCCCGGGCCGCCCGGCTCGCCCGCTGGGCCGGGCCGGACACCCGTGTCGACGCCGGGGGCGGGCTCGTCGACGAGCAGCTGCCCGCGGCCGTCGAGGCGCTCGGACTGAGCGGGGACGACGCCGCCGCCGATGCGAGCGAGGCCTGGCGGGTCGCCGTGGACGCCGGACTCGTCGAGGTCGTCGACGAGGAGGAAGGCACCGTGACGGCCGGTGAGGACCTGGCCCTGCTCACCGGTGGCTCCCCGCAGGACGTGCTCGCCGTGTGGCTCGCCGCCCTGGAGACCGTGCTCGCCGACGCGAGCGTGCCCGACCTGGACGGGCTGGTGGACGAGGACGGCGAGGTCGACCTCTCCTCTCTCGACTGGGACCCCGAGGCCGAGGCCGAGTTCCTCGACGGCGTCCTCGGCAACCTCTATCTGCTGACCGCCGGCGACGACACGCCCGACGGTGCCCCGGTGCCGCTGCCGGCGCTGGCCGCCTCGGTGATCGTGCCCAGCGACATGGGAGAGCCCACCAACGACGTCCTGGAGCAGGTGTCCGACGCCATGATGCGGCTGGACGACCAGTTCCGGATGCTGGAGCCGGTGGGGTTCGTCGCGTACCAGCCGGTCGACGAGGCGCTCATGGCCGACGCCGACGAGGAGCCCGCGGCGCCCGTCGACGACACCGACGTCTCCCGGTACGGCATGGTCCGGCTCACCCCGCTCGGGCTGTACGGCATGCGCGCACGGCTGAGGGAGGCCGGGTTCGAGGCGCCGGCCGTCGGGGACCTCGCCGACAAGGGCGCCGACGTGCTGCTCGACGGCACGGCGGAGTTCCCGCCCGGTGCCGCGCAGGCCGAGACCGAGCAGTGGCTCCGGCGGCGGGAGCCGCTCGGCGCGGCGCGGGAGTTGCTCGCCGCGGCCCGGGGCTCCGACGCCGGGGCACCGCTGCGGCGGCTGAGGTGCCAGCAGGCCCTGTCGCTGGTGGGGGCCTCGGCCGAGCCCGCACTGCGGGAGGTGCTCGACGACGCCGAACTGGGCGGGCTCGCGCGGGTGTGGCTGACCGAGAACGGCGCGGTGGACGTGCCCGCGCCGTCCGAGGCGATGGTGTACTGGCTGACCATCGACACGGTGGCCGCGCAGCTCGCCGCGGAAGGGAATTCCGAGGAGCTGCGGGCCTTGGTGCAGGGGCTCGCGCAGCAGCACAGTGGGTTCTTCGCGGCGGTGTGGCGGGTCGATCATCCTGCGACCGCCGATGTGCTGGAGGCCATGGGGCGGTTGCATCCGGACAAGAAGGTGGCGAAGGAAGCGCGGAAGGCCGCGTTCAAGGCTCGGTCGCAGCAGGGGGGCTGAGCCTGGGGTGCGGGGTGCGGCGCCGTCGTGGCTTTTCGCGCAGTTCCCCGCGCCCCTGGGGTGTTGTTCAACTGGTGTTCACGGATGAGCGGGACGGTTTCGCCGAACGAGGTCCGCCACCCTCCACGGCATATCCACCGTCACAGGAGACACCATGTCGCTCACCCGTAGGGACTTCGCCAGAAACTCCGCGATCACCGGTGCCGGTGTCGCGCTGGCGGGCAGTGTCGGCGCCCTCGCCACCGCGCCGAACGCCCTCGCCTCCGACGACACCGGCAGCGCGGGGGACCGGGCGTCGGACGCCCGGCACGGAGTCGGCTACGGGCCGCTCGTCCCGGACCCCAAGGGCATCCTCGCCCTGCCCGCCGGCTTCGCGTACCGGGTCATCACGTACAGCGGCAAGACCAAGCTGGAGTCCGGCGAGTCCACGCCGTCCAACCACGACGGCACCGCCGCCTTCGACGGCCCCCGCGGCACCACCCTGCTCGTCAACAACCACGAGCTGAAGGGCCCGCGCGCCAACTGGGAGCACCCGGTGCCGCTCGCCGAGGGCCTCGTCTACGACCCCGCGGCCGCCGGCGGCTGCACCGTCGTCGAGGTACGGCCCGGCGGACGGGTCGCGGAATGGGTCGGCATCGCCGGCACCTCCACCAACTGCGCGGGCGGCGCCACCCCCTGGGGCACCTGGCTCACCTGCGAGGAGAACTCCGACAAGGCCGGCGTCAACGGCATGACCAAGGACCACGGTTACGTGTTCGAGGTCGATCCGTGCGACCGGCGCGCCAATCGCGGTCCCAAGCCGCTGAAGTTCTTCGGCCGCTACGACCACGAGGCCGTCGTCATCGACCCCAAGCGCGGCCACGCCTACCTCACCGAGGACGCCTCCGGCCCCAACGGCCTCTTCTTCCGCTGGACCCCGCCCCGCGGCTTCGAGTACGGCCCCGGGAAGTTCCGGAGGCTCGCCGACGACGCCGGCGTGCTCCAGGCGCCCAAGTGCTTCGACTCCGGCGGCACGTTCGTCGACGACCTGTCCCGCGCCACGAAGATCGGCACCGTGTACGGCGTCGACTGGGTGGACGTCCCCGACCGCGACGCCCGCACCACGCCCGTGCGCAAGCAGTTCAAGGACGGCGAGGTCACCCGCGCCCGCAAGCTGGAGGGCATGTGGTGGGGCGACGGCGGTGCCTACATCGTCTCCTCCTACGCTCGTGAGGAAAGCCCGGTCCAGCACGACGGCCAGGTCTGGTTCTACGACCCCAAGCGCCGCACGCTGACGCTCAAGGTCCTGCTCGGAGTGAACCCCGACCCGTCGAAGGACGGGGCGTTCGACGGTCCGGACAACATCACCGTCTCCCCGTACGGCGGCCTGGTCATCGCCGAGGACGGGGAAGGCGTACAGCACCTGTTCGGCGCCACCGACAGCGGACGCACCTACCCGATCGCCCGCAACGAGCTGAACATCGGCACCGAAGAGGAGCCGGAATACAGCGAGTTCACCGGCGTCACCTTCTCGCCCGACGGGCGGACCCTCTACGCCAACATCCAGACGCCGGGCATCATGCTCGCCATCACCGGTCCCTGGAAGCGGCAGAAGCGGTCATAAATTCGGTCGCGATTCCCGAGTTGCGCCTCCTACAGTGAGATCACAACGTCACGCACCTCCCGGTGCGATGGCAGCGGCTACTTCTCTTCCAAAGAATCCGACGCCGCCGCCGACTTGATCTCGGGAGGCGCAGCATGTGGTGGGTGCCCGGTGCGAAGGCAACGGTTACTTCCTGGGATCGGAGGGTTGCGGGTTCGAGTCCCGTCAGCGACTTCGGGTCGCTGTAGCTCAATTGGGTAGAGCATCTGAATTAGTCCGTCGCCGACTTCTGTCCTCGGGCACCCGCCTCTTTTCCGCATGCAGCGTCTCCCCCGAAATGCGAATGAATTCGGGGGAATTCACCATGGCGCGATTCAACTCCAAGGCAGCCCGCGCGCGTCCCGTCTCGCGCGTGACGTCCACCGGGCGTGTGCTGCGCACCTACGAGGGCGGCCGGGGCCGCGAGCGGGACGCCCGCTCCGAGCTCTTCCTGCTCGCCGTCTCCCACTTCGTCTCCCAGCAGACCTTCTACGAGACCGGCGCCGACCGCGACGACCGCTTCCAGCGGCTCGTGCGTGAACTCGCCGTCACCGACCCGGAGTGGACGGCCGGCCTGCTCGGCTGGCTGCGCGGCGCGGGCAACCTGCGCACGGCCTCGGTCGTCGGCGCCGCCGAGTACGTGAAGGCCCGCCTGGACGCGGGCGCGACCGACGGTCCGTCCAACCGGCAGGTCGTCGCCTCGGTCCTCCAGCGGCCCGACGAGCCCGGCGAACTGCTCGCGTACTGGACCGCGATGTACGGCCGCAACGTGCCGAAGCCGGTCAAGCGCGGTGTGGCGGACGCCGTGCGCCGCCTGTACCACGGCAAGGCGCTGCTGAAGTACGACACCGCCTCCAAGGGCTACCGCTTCGGCGACATCCTCAACCTCGTGCACGCGGCCCCGGACCCGGACAAGCCGTGGCAGGGCGAGCTGTTCCGGTACGCCCTCGACCGCCGGCACCACCCGGACACCGCCGTGCCGCCCGCGTCCGCCCACGTGCTGAACGCGCACCGTGAGCTGATGGCGCTGCCCGTGGAGGACCGGCGTGCGGTCGTGACCGCCGAGGGCGGTGCCGAACGGCTGGCCGGCGCCGGGATGACGTGGGAGGCGCTGGCGGGCTGGCTCCAGGGGCCGATGGACAAGGCGGCCTGGGAGGCCGTGATCCCCTCCATGGGGACCATGGCGCTCGTGCGCAACCTGCGGAACTTCGACGAGGCCGGGGTCTCGGACGAGGTGGCCGAGCGGGTCGCCGCGCGGCTCAGCGACCCGGCGGAGGTCGCGCGCTCGCGGCAGTTCCCCTTCCGGTACCTCGCCGCGTACCAGCACGCGCCGTCGCTGCGCTGGTCGTACGCGCTGGAGCGGGCGCTCGGTCACTCGCTGGCCAACGTGCCGGCGCTGCCCGGCCGGACGCTGGTGCTCGTGGACCGCTCGGGCTCGATGTTCTGGTCGCGGCTGTCCGACCGCTCGGAGCTCAACCGCGCCGACGCGGCGGCGATCTTCGGCACGGCGCTCGCGCTGCGGGCGGAGCGCGCGGACCTGGTCGAGTTCGGCTCGACGAGCGACCGCGTGACGTTCCGCCGGGGCGAGTCGGTGCTGAAGATCCTCGACCGCTTCGGCGACCTGGGCGGCACCGACACCACGGAGGCGGTCCGCCGGCACTACAAGAAGCACGACCGGGTGCTGATCGTCACCGACGAGCAGTACACGCACCACCACCGGGGCGACCCGACCGAGCAGGTCCCGGCCGACGTGCCGGTCTACACCTGGAACCTCGCGGGGTACCGGGCGGGCCACGGTCCGTCGGGCACGGGTAACCGGCACACGTTCGGAGGGCTCTCGGACGCCGCTTTCCGGATGGTTCCGCTGATCGAGGCCTCCCGGGACGCCGACTGGCCCTGGGCGGCCTGAGGGGCGACAGGCCGTGGCCCGCACCGCGTGGGGAGTGCGGGCCGCGGTTCTGTGCACGCATCTTGTTGAGCGCTGCACTGACATCTAACATTTCAGTTCATGGAAGCCATCCGGCCCGTGCCCCGGACCCTGCTCAGGGACCGTGCGTACGAGGCGATCAGGGACGCCATCGTGGCCGGGGAGATCGAACCCGGCGCGGTGGTGCGGGACGCCGAGCTCGCGGAGCGGCTCGGGCTGTCCCGGGCGCCGGTGCGCGACGCGTTCTCCCGGCTGGTGGACGAGGGGCTGCTGGAGAGCAAGCCGCAGAGCCACACCCGGGTGACCCCGCTCGTGGCCGCCGACGTACGGGACGCCGCCGCCGTGGTCGGCGCCATGCACGAGCTGGTGACGCGGGTCGCCGTGCCCCGGCTGGAGGCCGCTGACATCGAGGCGATGCGCGCCGCCAACGAGCGGTTCGCCGCCGCCGTGTCCGCCGGAGACGTGGACGCGGCGCTGCGGGCCGACGACGAGCTGCACGACGTGCTCGTCCGGGTGAGCGGCAACCGCGCCGCCGCCGCGACCGTCGCCCGCTACACCCCGCTCATCCGCCGTCTGGAGCGACAGCGCTTCGGTGAGGGCGGCAGCTGCCGATCGACCGGGTTGCACGAGCGGCTGATCGAGGCCTGTGCCGCCGGTGACGTGGACGGGGCGGTCCTCGTCACGGCGGAGATCTGGCGAGGCCTGGAGGAGCTCGCCGACTGAGGCCGGCCCCTACCGGCCGGCATCGATCGAGACGACCCCGGAGGATCCATGTCCCTCTCCTCGTGCGAGCGTTACCCCTTGCTCTTCGGGCCCTCGCCCGTGCACCCCCTGGAACGGCTCACCGCGCATCTCGGCGGTGCCACCCTCTGGGCCAAGCGCGAGGACTGCAACTCCGGTGTGGCGTACGGCGGTAACAAGACCCGCAAGCTGGAGTACCTGGTCGCCGACGCGCTCGCCCAGGGCTGCGACACCCTCGTGTCGATCGGTGGCGTGCAGTCCAACCACACCCGCCAGGTCGCGGCCGTCGCCGCCCGGGCCGGGCTCAAGTGCGTGCTCGTGCAGGAAAGTTGGGTGGACTGGCCCGACGCCGTGTACGACAAGGTCGGCAACATCCTGATCAGCAGGCTCGCCGGGGCCGATGTGCGGCTGGTGAAGGCCGGGTTCGGCATCGGCTTCAAGGAGAGCTGGGAGCGGGCGCTCAGGGAGGTCGAGGAGGGCGGCGGGAAGCCGTACGCCATCCCGGCCGGGGCCTCCGACCATCCGCTCGGCGGACTCGGGTTCGCCGGGTGGGCG
Source organism: Streptomyces massasporeus (assembly GCF_014648995.1). Classification (GTDB taxonomy): domain Bacteria; phylum Actinomycetota; class Actinomycetes; order Streptomycetales; family Streptomycetaceae; genus Streptomyces; species Streptomyces massasporeus. The sequence continues at coordinate 343,784 of NZ_BMSE01000004.1, forward strand.
TACGAGGTCGCCGAGCAGGAGCGGGAGCTGGGCGTCTTCTTCGACACCGTCGTGGTCTGCTCGGTGACCGGGTCGACCCAGGCCGGCATGGTCGCCGGGTTCGCCGCGCTGGAGGAGGCGGGTGGGCGGGCCCGGCGCGTGCTCGGCGTCGACGCCTCGGCGAAGCCGGCCGCGACCCGCGGCCAGATCGCCCGTATCGCCGACCGCACGGGACAGCTCATCGGCTTGAAGCGCGAGTTGACCGAGTCCGACGTCGAACTCGACGAGCGGTACCACGCGGGTGTGTACGGCGTCCCCGACGAGACCACCCTGGCGGCGATGCGGCTCGCCGCCCGGACGGAGGGGATGGTCACCGACCCCGTCTACGAGGGCAAGTCCATGGCCGGGATGATCGACCTGGTGTCGAGGGGCGAGATCGGCTCCGACGCCACGGTGCTCTACGCCCATCTGGGTGGGCAGCCGGCGCTGAACGCGTACAGCGCGTTGTTCTGACCGGCGGGGGGCGGGCGGCTGCGTCGGGGTGTGGGGGAATCATCCGGCGGGCCCTCGGGTTGTGCCGGTCAGTCGACGTCCTGGAGGAGCCGCCATGTCCGATCAGCCCGCCGTCCGCGAACTCCGCCTCGTCGTGACCGCCGAGGACTACGACGCCGCGCTGCACTTCTACCGGGACGTGCTCGGCCTGACCGAGCAGGGCGCGTTCGCCTCGGAGGACGGGCGGGTCACGATCCTCGACGCCGGCCGGGCCACCCTGGAGCTGACCGACCCGAACCACGCCGCGTTCATCGACGAGGTCGAGGTGGGGCGGCGGGTGGCCGGGCACATCCGGGTCGCCTTCCAGGTGGACGACTCCGTCGCCACGACGGCGAAACTGGCCGCCGCGGGAGCCGAGGTCGTGGCCGAGCCGACATGCACTCCCTGGAACTCCCTGAACTCCCGGCTCGAAGCGCCGGGTGCGCTTCAGCTGACGCTTTTCACGGAACTCGGCGACTGACGGGGCGGTGGATGCCGGGTTCGGGTGGTCCGTCGGCTGCGGCCGCTTCGCCTGACCGCGGAGTGTGGGTCGGGGCCGCGCCGGGGGGTGTCCGTCCTCGGAACGGCGCGATGGGGTCTCACGCCGACTGACTCCCCGTTGACGCGCCAACCGCTGCGGGCGGACACCCCCCGACACGGCCCCTACTCGCCGTACGCGGGTGTGGGCGCGCGGTGGCGTCCGTGGCGGAGGGCGTCCGTCCGGCTTCCCCTGCCGGGCGGGGTTCGGGGGCGGATACAGTGCTGGGCGTGTGGACGGACAATCAGCGTGCAGAGCGGTCCGACGGTGCCCGGCGCCGGGCCACGATCCACGACGTCGCACGGCTCGCCGGGGTGTCGCGTCAGACGGTCTCGCGGGCGGTCAACGACAAGGGCGAGATCGACCCCGGCACCAAGGAGCGGGTCCTCGAGGCGGCGCGGCTCCTGGACTACCGGCCCAGCCGGTTCGCGCGCGGACTCGTCCAGAAGGGTGCGGTGACGGCCGGTCTGGTCATCCCGGACCTGCGCAATCCGTTCTTCCCCGAGGTGGCCGCCGGAGTGCTGGAGGCGGCCGAGCAGCGGGGCTGGCAGGTCGTGGTGTGGGACTCCCGGATCGACGAGGCCCGGGAGCGGGAGGCGCTCGACGTGCTCTCCCACCAGGCGGACGCGGTCGTCGGCTACTTCAAGGACCCGGACGACGTGCTCACCCGGCACCTCGGGGGCGTGCCGCTGGTGCTGCTGGAGCGCGGCCCGCAGCAGACCCGGTTCGCGGCCGTGGGCATCGACGCCGCCTCCGGTGTCGAGCAGGGCATGGACCATCTGTTCCGCGCCGGGCACCGCAGGATCGGCATGCTGGACGGTGTGCACGGCCCCGGCCCCCGCAGACAGGCCTTCGTGCAGCAGGCGCGGCGGCTCGGTCTGCCGGTCGACGAGGACTGGGTCGTGGTGTGCCCCGAGCACAGTGTGGCCGGTGGTGAGGCCGGCATGGAGCGGCTGCTGGCCCAGCGGCCCGACGTCACCGCGGTCTTCGGCTTCAACGACCTGATCGCGGTCGGGGCGATGCGCACCGCCCGTCGGCGTGGCCGGAGCGTTCCGGGCGACCTGGCCGTGCTCGGCTTCGACGGTCTCTCGCTGGGCGAGCTCGTCGAACCCGCCCTGACCACCCTGCACATCGACAAGCGGCAGCTGGGGCGGCTGGCCGTGGAGCAGGTGGCCCGCCTGCGCGCGGGCGAGGAGCCGCTGCGGGGCGCGGACGCGTGGGTGACACCCGAACTCGTGGTGCGCGACTCCGCCTGACATCGGTGGATCGGCAGCGCCGTTCCCTTGACACCGGTTTTCGAGGCCCTCGATACTCGACGGCACCGCTCACGTGAACGTTCACGGACGCTCAGAATCCCCCACCGCGAGAGCGTCGGGCCGACCCACAGCCGCCCGCCGACATCGTTGTCTTCGCTTCCTCATCCCGGAAGCATTCCCCCCATCCCCGTGTGAACGGGCCCGCGGCAGCGCTCTGCTCCGGCCGCGGCATGCCCGGAAAGCGAGTGCGCGCCCATGGAACACCGAACGATGTCCCGCAGACGCTTTCTGGGGGCCTCCCTGGGCGGCGCGGGCGCCGGCCTGCTGACACTCTCGGGATGCGGGACCGCCGAGGGATCGGCGTCCGCCGGCTCCGACCACCTCAGCCTCTGGTACTGGAAGGGCTCACTCAGCGACAAGCTGCTCGCCACCGCCCGGCGCGGCGTCCCCGGCGTCCCGGGGCTGAAGGTGAAGGGCTCCCAGGTCCCGGACGGTGACATCGACTCCAAGGTGCGCACAAGTCTGGCCGCCCGCGCCTACGTTCCGGACCTGACGGTCGTCAACAACGACAACCTCGCCACGTTCTTCCCGGACGAGGACGAGTTCCTCGACCTGCGGGACCTCGGCGCCGAGTCCGTCCGCGACCGGTACCTCGACTGGAAGTGGAAGGCCTGCTTCACGCCGACGGGCCGGATGATCGGCTTTCCCCTCGACGCCGGTCCCACCGCGCTCTACTACCGCCGCGATCTGTTCGAGCGGGCCGGGCTGCCCCACGAGCCGGCGGATGTCGCCGAGCAGATCCCCACGTGGGAGGAGTTCATCGCCGCCGGACGGACGCTGCGGCGGAAGGCGCCGGGCAAGCCCTGCCTCGTGAGCAACATCGGCAACGTCTTCCAGCAGGTGCTGCTGCAGAGCCCGAAGCAGTTCGTGGACGCCGACAACCGCTTCATCGGCGACCAGGAGCACATCCGGCGCGCCTGGGACCTGTCCGTGGACATCCTCCGCCAGGGCCTCAGCGCCCGGATCACGGACGGCACGCCCGACTTCAACGGGGCCATGAGCGGCGGCCGGGTCGCCACCATGACCACGGCCGTGTGGGCCATCAACGGCCTGAAGGACACCGCGCCGAAGACCTCGGGGTCCTGGCGGCTGACCACGCTGCCGGACGGCCCCTGCAACTACGGCGGCTCCTACGTGACGTTGACCCGCTACTGCCGGGAACCGGAGGCGGCCTTCGCCTTCCTGACGTGGCTGCTCAGCCCGGCGAACCAGCTCGAGAGCTACCAGGAGATGGCCCTGTTCCCCACCACTCCCGCTTCCTACGCCGACCCGGCGATGCACAAGCCCGACCCCTTCTTCGGCGGCCAGCAGCCCATCGACGTCTTCGGCCCGGCCGCCCAAAAGGCCCCCGTCGTCTACTTCAGCCCCTACGAGGAGACCGCCAACACCCCGTTCTTCCAGGAGCTGGCCAATGTCGAGACGCTCGGCAAGAACCCCGAGCGCGCCTGGCGGGACGCCGTGAACACGGCCGAGACCGCGCTGACACGGCTGGGGGTGAGCTGACATGGCCACGGTTCTCGACCCGGCCGGTGCGCCGGCGACGGACGAGCGGCGTGCCGATCGCCGTGGCGGATCCACCCCTCCCGGCGGACGCCGGAGACATGTCCCGCCTCTGCTCGCCATCTCGCCGTTCTACATGCTGTTCGCCGTCTTCGGCGCCTTCCCCGTGGTCTTCTCCATGTACCTGTCCGTCCAGGACTGGGACGGCATCGGGGACATGCGCTTCGTGGGGCTCAAGCAGTACGGCTGGCTGCTGAAGGACTCGGTGTTCTGGCACTCGGTGCTCAACACCTTCGAGATCTGGTTCCTGTCGACGGTACCGATGCTCTTCCTGGCGCTCGTGCTGGCGTTCCTGCTGCATTCGCAGGTCCGCTTCGCCGGTGCCTACCGGGTGGCGTACTTCATCCCCAACGTCACCTCGATGGTCGCCATGACCATCGTCTTCGGCTCGGTCTTCGCCCAAGCGGGTCTTGCCAACGCGCTGCTCAGGGCCGTCGGGCTGGACGGCATCGGCTGGCTGTCCTCCGAGTGGGGCATCAAGGCGTCGGTGTCCATCATGATCATCTGGCGGTGGGTCGGCTACAACGCGCTGATCTTCCTCGCGGGTCTCCAAGCCATCCCCACCGAGCACTTCGAGGCCGCGCGCGTGGACGGCGCGAACAGTTGGCAGACCCTGTTCCGGGTCGTGGTGCCGCAGCTGCGTCCGGTGGTCCTCTTCGCCGCGGTCACCTCCACCATCAACGGCCTGCAGATCTTCACCGAGTCCCAGGTGCTCTTCCAGTCGACCGACGTCGGAACCACGGGCGGACCGGGTCAGGAAGGGATGACCATCGTGCTCTATCTGTGGCAGAAGGCCTTCAAGGAGCACCAGTTCGGCTACGGCGCCGCGATGGGCTGGCTGCTCTTCGCCATCATCGCGGTGTTCACGATCATCAACTGGCGGCTGGTGTCCGGCTCCGACCGCGACGACCGCCGGCCCGGCATCGCCGGACTGCTGCGCCGCAAGGGGGCTCGTGATGGCCGCTGAACACCGGGCGACCGGAAACGCGGGGCTCGCGATCGGCTCCGGCAGCAGGCTCTCCCGGATCTGCGTCCGGGGCGTGCTGCTGCTCGGTGTGCTGATCTCGCTGTTCCCCTTCTACTGGCTGGTGGTGATGGCCTCCGGCACGACCCAGGACATCTACGACTACCCGCCCAAGCTGGTGCCGGGCCCGCATCTGCTGGACAACATGGGCCGGGTGCTCGACACGATCGACTTCTTCGGCTCGCTGTTCAACACGGTCGTGGTGGCCGTCGTCGGCACCGCGCTCGTGCTGTTCTTCGACTCGCTGGCGGCCTTCGCCTTCGCCAAGTACGAGTTCCCGGCGAAGAAGTTCCTCTTCGGCATGCTGCTGGTCACGTACATGATCCCCGCGCAGCTGTCCCTGGTGCCGCAGTTCGTCACCATCGCCGAGTTCGGCTGGGCCGGATCGCTGAAGGCGCTGATCGTCCCCGGCGCGGCCAACGCCTTCGGCATCTTCTGGATGCGCCAGTACGCGCAGAACTCCCTGCCCGACGAACTGCTGGACGCCGGGCGCATCGACGGCGCCGGCTTCTTCCGCCTCTACGGGCAGGTCGCCCTGCCCCTCTTCCGCCCGGCCCTGGCCTTCCTCGGCATCTTCACGTTCATCGGCCTCTGGAACGACTACATCTGGCCCCTGGTCGTGATGATCGACCCGGAGAAGGTCACACTCCAGGTGGCGCTGGCGAATCTGAACGTCCTCTACAACGCGGACTACGCCCTGGTGATGGCCGGTGCGCTGATGAGTGTCATCCCGTTGATCGTGGTGTTCCTGTTCGGGGCGCGGCACTTCCTGCGGGACCTGGCGGCGGGGGCGATGAAGATGTAGGGGCCGGGTGCCGGCGCGCCCTCTCGGTAGAGTGCGGAGAAAGTCCCCGGTTCGTGAGGAGAGGTCGCGTGGCGCAGGTCAGGCCCATGCGGGCGGATGCCCGGCGCAACCACGAGCGGTTGCTGACCGTCGCCGCGGAGGCCTTCGCCGAGCACGGGGAGGGCGCCTCGCTCGACGACATCGCCAAGCGTGCCGGGGTCGGCTCCGGCACGCTGTACCGGCATTTCCCGACCCGGCAGGCGCTGCTGGAGGCCGCGTATCTGGACCGTGTCGAGGCGATCGCGGCCCGGGCCGGTGTGCTGGCGGAGGAACTGCCGCCGGGCGCAGCGCTGGGGGAGTGGCTGTACGAACTGGGCGCCGGGATGATCCGGATGCGAGGGCTGAAGGCGCTGCTGGGTCCGGCCGTCACGGACTCCGGCTCCCTCGTGAACACGGCCTGCGGCGACTCGGTCAGGGCCGCGGCCGGGCGGCTGGTCCGGGCGGCGCAGGCGGAGGGCACGCTGCGGGCGGACGTCGAGCCGAGCGACGTGCTGCGGCTGGCTCACGGGATGGCGACGGCGTCGGAACTGGCCGACGGGGAGGACCGGCACCTCCGGCGGTATCTGACGCTGCTGATCGAGGGGCTGGGCGCGGGGCGCCGCTGACGCGGTGAGCCGGACGCCCCCTGGGTGAGGGGGCGTCCCCGGAGTCCGGCCCGGTGGCGGGTCAGAGCGCCTGCGCCGCCGGCTTCACCATGCCCCTCACCGTGCGGGACTTCACGAAATCGCCCATGGCCGTCATCTCCCACTCGCCGGAGTACTGGCGGATGAGCTTGGCCATCAGGACACCGGTCTGGGGTTCGGCGCCGGTGAGGTCGAAGCGGACCAGTTCCTCGCCGGTCGTGCCGTCCAGGAGGCGGCAGTAGGCCTTGGCGACCTCGGTGAACTTCTGGCCGGAGAAGGAGTTCACCGTGAAGACCAGGCCCGTGACCTCCTGGGGGAGGCGGCCGAGGTCGACCATGATGGTCTCGTCGTCCCCGCCGCCCTCACCCGTGAGGTTGTCCCCGGAGTGCCGGATGGCGCCGCCGACGATCTGGAGCTTGCCGAAGTAGCAGCTGTCGATGTGGTTGCGCTGCGGCCCGTAGGCGATGACCGAGGCGTCCAGGTCGATGTCCTTGCCGCGGTAGGCAGGCTCCCAGCCGAGACCCATCCGGACCTGGGCGAGCAGGGGCTGGCCGCCCTTGATCAGGGAGACCGTCTGGTTCTTCTGGAGGCTGACGCGGCCCTTGTCGAGGTTGATCTTCCCGGCGCCGGGCGCGGGCGGGGGAGGCGTGGCCGGGGCGGCCGGGGGCGCGGCGGGGGTGGAGACGGGCGGGGCGGGCGGCTGCACCGGGGCCGGCGGCGGGGTCACCGGCTGCGGCGGGGCGGCGGCGGCCGGTTCCTCCACCGTGACCCCGAAGTCCGTGGCGATGCCCGCCAGGCCGTTGGCGTATCCCTGGCCGACGGCGCGGGCCTTCCACTGCCCGCCTCGCTGGTAGACCTCCACGATGACCAGGGCCGTCTCGTCGCCGAGCTGCGGGGGCGTGAAGGAGGCAAGGACGGCGTTGTCGTCCGCGCTGCGGATCGTGGCCGTCGGCTCGATGCCGCGGAAGGTCTGGCCCGCGGCGTCCGGGCTCGCCGTGACGACGATCTTCTCGATGCCGGGGGGAAGGGCCGTGGTGTCGACCACGATCGCGTCGGGCGCGCCGCCACCGCCCGAGCGGTAGGTCACGCCCGGGCCCGACGGCTGGTTGTAGAAGATGAAGTCGTCGTCGGAGCGCACCTTGCCGTCGGCGGTGAGCAGCAGGCCCGATACGTCGAGCCGCACCGGAGCGGCGACGTCCACCGTCACGCGGGCGGCGGACAGGGGGATGTTCGAGCCGGGGGTCATAGCTGTCATGCCGGGTGAACGAGCGAAGCGGTTTTGCCGTTCCCTTACCTTGCCGCCAATCGGGTCACCGGCGATTGCGGGGGTGATCGCGGGCGGTGCGCTCGTTGCCGCGCTTGTAGTTGCCCGTCCAGCGGGCCATGACGAGCTGGGGGTCGGGGGTCTCGACCTCGGCGAGGAACTGCGCGGCGCGGGGGCCGTTCAGGGTGGTGGCGGGGCGGCCGTGGTGGCTGATGCGGACGGTGCCGCCCGCGTGCTGCTCGTAGGTGAATCCATGAGGTCTCGGCATGCCGTGAGGGTACGAGGCGGGGAGCAGGCGCCCCAGTGAATTTCGCCCACCCCCGCCCGCGGTGGTCCCTTCCCTAGGGTACGACCACGATCTTGCGTCCGACGCCCGCCGCGAACTGGTCCAGCGCCTGGGGGTAGCGCTCCAGCGGGATGCGGTCGCTGATGAAGACGTCCGGGTCGAGGACGCCGTTCGCGAAGAGCTCCGCCGCCCGCTCGAAGCTGTGCAGCACCGCCATCGAGCCCGTGATGGTGATCTCCTGGTTGTAGATGCGGTACGGGTCGATCGTCACGCGCGTCGCGTAGTCGGCCACGCCGAACTGCAGGAACGTGCCCGCCTTCGCCACCCGGTCCAGGCCGTCCTGGATCGCCGCCGCGTTGCCCGTGGCGTCGACGACCAGGTCCCAGCCCTGCGGACGGTCCAGTTCGTCGGGGTTCGCCGCCGACGCCGAGACGCCGAGGCCGCGGGCGGTCTCCAGGCGGGCCGGGTTCACGTCGACGACGTCCACGCTCGCCGCGCCGGTGCGCTTGGCCAGCTCCAGCATCATCAGGCCCATGGTGCCGGAGCCGTAGATCAGGACGTGCGCGCCGAGGCGGGACTGGAGCACGTCGTAGCCGCGTACCGCGCAGGACAGCGGTTCCACGAGGGCGGCGTCCTCGGTGCGGACGTGTTCCGGGAGCTTCACGCAGTTCGCCACCGGGGCGACGGCGTACTGTGCCGCGCCTCCGGCCGTCGTCACGCCGATCGCCGCCCAGCGTTCGCAGAGGTTGTTGTGGCCGGTACGGCAGTAGCGGCACTCGTAGCAGTACAGGGACGGGTCGACGGCGACCCGGTCGCCGACCGCCACCTCCGTGACCCGGGTGCCGACCCCGACCACCTCGCCCGCGAACTCGTGCCCGGGCACGATCGGCAGCTTCGGGGCGAACTCGCCCTGGAGGATGTGGAGATCGGTTCCGCACAGGCCGCAGGCCGCGACCTCGACCACGACCTCGCGCGGGCCGGGCGCCGGGTCGGGGACCTCGGCGACGACGGCCTTGCCCACGGACTCGATGACGGCGGCCTTCATTTCACGGCTCCCAACGACAGGCCCTGGACCAGCTTGTCCTGGGCGGCGAACCCCGCGGCGAGCACCGGCAGGGAGATGACGAGCGACGCGGCGCACACCTTCGCCAGGAACAGGCCCTGGCTGGTGATGAAGCCGGTCAGGAAGACGGGGGAGGTCTCGGCGACCACACCCGTGAGCACCCGGGCGAACAGCAGTTCGTTCCAGCTGAAGATGAAGCAGATCAGGGCGGTGGCGGCGATACCGGGGAGGGAGATCGGGGCGACCACGCGCGCGAGGATCGTGGGCAGCCGGGCCCCGTCCACCTTCGCGGCCTCGATCACCGCGACCGGGATCTCGGCGAGGAAGGACTGCATCATCCACACCGCGATCGGCAGGTTCATGGACGTGTAGAGGATGACCAGCAGCCAGATGTTGTCGAGCATCCCGGCGTTCTTGGCGAACAGGTAGATCGGCAGCAGGCCCGCCACGGCCGGCAGCATCTTCGTGGAGAGGAAGAAGAACAGCACGTCCGTCCACTTGCGGACGCGGTTGATGGACAGCGCGTACGCCGCCGGGAAGGCCAGCAGCAGGACCAGCAGGGTCGAGGCCACGGACGCGACGGTGGAGTTGATCAGGGCCGGCCAGGGGCTCGCGCCGCCGCCCGCGCCGAAGAACTCGCGGTAGCCGTCCAGGGTGAGCGCGGCCGCGAAGGACGGCGGGTTGGTCGCCGCGTCCGTCTCCGAGTGGAAGGACGTCAGTGCCATCCACGCGATGGGCAGGAAGAACGCGATGCCGAGCAGCCAGGCCAGCAGGCCCAGGCCCGCACCCTTGCCACGGACACGGCGGGCACGCAGTGCGGTCGTGCTCATGCGCGGGACACCTCCTCGCGGAACAGGGACGACACCACGCGCAGGGCGAAGGTCGCGATGACGATCGAGCCGATGACCACCAGGACGCCCGCGGCCGAGGCGAGGCCGTTCTCGTGGGCCTGGTAGAAGCTCTGGTAGACGGTGTAGGGGAGGTTGGCGGTGCCGAGGCCCCCGGACGTGATCGTGAAGACCGCGTCGAAGTTCTGGACGATGTAGATCGAGCCCAGCAGGGCGCCCAGTTCGAGGTAGCGGCGCAGGTGCGGCAGCGTCAGATGGACGAAGATCTGCCAGTCGCTCGCGCCGTCGACCCGGGCCGCCTCGATCTGCTCGTGGTCGCGGCTCTGCAGTCCGGCCAGCAGGATCAGCATCATGAAGGGTGTCCACTGCCAGACGAGGGACGCCTCGACCGCGAGCAGCGGGGTGTTCGAGATCCAGTCGGGCTGTGGGCCGCCCACATAGTGCAACAACCCATTGAACAGGCCGTATTCAGGGTTGTAGAGCACATGCTTCCAGAGCAGGGCGGCCGCGACCGGCACCACCAGGAACGGCGCGATCAGCAGGGTGCGGACGATGCCGCGGCCCCGGAACCTCCGGTCCAGCAGCAGGGCGAGCGCGAGTCCCAGGACCAGGCTGGCCAGCACCACCGCCACCGTCAGCAGCACGGTCGTCCACACCGAGTGGCGCAGGTCCGGGTCGGTGAGGACCTCCTGGTAGTTGTCGACGCCGGTGAAGTGCCGGGCGTCGGGATAGAGGGAGTTCCAGTCGAAGAAGGAGATCACCAGCGTGGCCACGAAGGGCAGCTGGGTGACGACGATCATGAAGATCAGGGCGGGCAGCAGCGGGGCCCGGGTGGCCCAGGCGCGCAGCCGGGCGGAGGGCCGGCGGACCGGCGTGCGGAGCTCGGGGGAAGCCGCGGGGGCCGTTGTCGTGGCGGTCATCGTCCCTCGTACTCCTCGGAGATCTTCTCGGCGAGCGCCTGAGACTTCTTCAGGGCCGACTCGACGGACTGGCGTCCGGCGATGGCCGCGCTGATCTCCTGGGAGACCTTCGTGCCGAGGTCGGTGAACTCGGGGATGCCGACGAACTGGATGCCGGGCGCGGGCCGCGGCTGCACCCCGGGGTCGGTCGGGCGGGCCTGCTCGATGGCCTCCTTGGTCATCTCCTGGAAGGCCCCGGCCTCCTTGCGGTAGTCGGCGTTGGCGTAGGTCGACGCCCGCTTGCCGGCCGGGACGTTCGACCAGCCCACCTGGTCGCCGACCAGCTCCTCGTAGCCCTTGCCGGACGCCCAGGAGACGAACTTCCAGGCGTTGTCCGGGTTGCGGGAGGCCTTCTGGATGCCCCAGGCCCAGGTGTAGAGCCAGCCGGAGGACTCGGTCTTCTCGACGGGCGCGGGGGCGTAGCCCACCTTGCCCTTCACCGGGGAGTTCGCCGCCTCCAGGGATCCGGCCGCGGAGGTGGCGTCGTACCACATGGCGACCTTGCCCTGGGTCATGTTGTTCAGGCACTCGGCGAAGCCGGCCTGAGCGGCGCCGGACTCGCCGTGCTCGCGTACCAGGTCGACATAGAACTTCGTCGCCTTTTCGAAGGCGGGGGAGTCGAGCCGCGCCTTCCAGTCCTTGTCGAACCAGGTGCCGCCGAAGGTGTTGACGACCGTGGTGAGCGGGGCCATCACCTCGCCCCAGCCGGGCAGGCCGCGCAGGCAGATGCCCTTCATGCCCGCTTCGGCGCCGTCGGCCTTCGCCGCGAGGTCCGCCACCTGCCGCCAGGTGGGGCGCTCGGGCATCGTCAGGCCCTTCTTGTCGAACACGTCCTTGCGGTACATCAGGAACGACGACTCGCCGTAGAAGGGCTGGCCGTAGAGCTTGCCGTCGTCCGCGGTGAGGGACTGGCGCATCGGCTTCAGGACGTCCTGCTCGTCGTAGGCCGGGTCCTCGGCGACGTAGCCGTTCATCTGGTGCAGCCAGCCGTTGCGGGCGTAGATCGGTATCTCGTAGTTGGACAGGGTGGCCACGTCGTACTGGCCGGCCTGGTTGGCGAAGTCCTGGCTGATCTTGTCGCGGACGTCGTTCTCGGGCAGCACCGTGAAGTTGACCTTGATGCCCGTCTCCTTGGTGAAGTGGGCGCGGGTCAGCTTCTGCAGCTCGACCATCTGCGGGTTGTTGACCATCAGGACGTTGATGGCGTCGCCGCCGGAACCGGCCCCGCCCGCGCCGACCCAGCAGCCGGAGAGCAGCGGGGCGAGCAGCGTCCCTGCGGCGGCCAGGACGAGCGGGGCTCGCGGTGGCCGTCGTCGGCTCTGGGTTCGCATGGATCGCTCCTGGATGTATGGGGAGATAAGGGGCAGCACAGGGCGTGGCTGCGCCCGGTGGGGGACGTCGGTGTGGTGTCAGACCCGGATGACCTGAGGCCCGAGCAGTGAGTAGCGGTGGGCTTCGGCGGCCGGCAGCAGGGTGCTCGTCACGATCGTCTCCAGCGCGCCCACCTCCGCGAACCGGCAGAAGCTGACCGCTCCGAACTTGGTGTGCACGCCCGCGAAGACCACGCGCCGGGCGGCCCGGATCGCCTGGGTCTTGACCTCGCTGACGGCCGGGTCGGGGGTGGTGAGGCCGTGTTCGCGGGAGATGCCGTTGGCGCCGATGAACGCCAGGTCGACGACGAAGCCGGCCAGCATCTTCGTCGTCCAGTGGTCGACGGTGGCGAGCGTGCCGCGCCGCACCCGGCCGCCGAGCAGCAGCACGGAGACCTGCTCGGCCTCGGCGAGGGCGCCCGCGACGGGCAGGGACGCGGTGACCACGGTCAGCGGCCGGTCCCGGGGGAGTGCCTCGGCGATGAGCTGCGGGGTGTAGCCCTCGTCGACGAACACGGTCTCGGCGTCGCCGAGCAGCTCGGCCGCGGCGGCCGCGACCCGGCGCTTCTCGGGGACGTGGCTGGTGGCCCGGAAGGCGAGCGTCGTCTCGAAACCGGCGCTCTCCACGGGGTAGGCGCCGCCGTGGGTGCGGCGGAGCAGGCCGTGGTCCTCCAGGACGCGCAGGTCCCTTCGTACGGTCTCCTTGGCCACGCCCAGTTCCGCGGCGAGGGCGGTGACGTCGACCGAGCCGTCGCGCCGCGCGGCCAGCACGATGTCGCGCTGGCGTTCTTCCGCGGTCCTGTTCATGGCCGTCACCCGCCTTCCTGCTGTGCTGCCCGTTCGGGCCCTCGGTGGGGCCTTGGGGGAAGTTCTACAGCGGGTGTTCCGCGGTGGCCAGGTCTGTTGCGGGCGTGATCCTGCCCGGATGTGCCCGTTCGGTCGTGCGGATGCGCGCGGTGCCGCAGGGCGACCGCGGCCGTCTGCGGGCGCGTTGTGGCTGGTCGCGCGGTTCCCCGCGCCCCTGGAGGCGTTGCCCACCTGCTTCCGGACCGTGCCCGAATGCCCGAGCGGGCGGGCCCGTTCTCTGCCCGCCCGCCCTGGTGACGACTGTTTCCGGTCAGTACGGCCAGATCGGCGGGTCCGTCACGAACTGGCCGCCCAGGTAGGCGTGCGCCTCATTGCCGTCCTGCAGCTCGCCCTGCTCGGCGATGAGCTTCTCGGCGTACGGCTCGGAGTCGTCCTGCGGCTCGTAGCCGAGCGCCCGTGCGCTGGTGAGGTCCCACCACAGCCGGGTGTTGGCGGAGGAGCCGTGGACGACGGTGTGGCCGACGTGCTCGGCGGTCAGGGCCGCGTGGAAGAGGCGGGCGCCGTCGGCGGGGCTCATCCACACGGAGAGCATGCGCACGCTGGTCGGCTCGGGGAAACAGGAGCCGATGCGCACCGAGACCGTCTCCAGGCCGTGCCGGTCCCAGTAGAGCTGCGCGAGGTCCTCGCCGAAGCACTTGGACAGGCCGTAGAAGGTGTCCGGGCGGCGCGGGGTGCCGACCGGGATCAGCGGGTCGTCGCCCCGGGGGCGCGGGGTGTAGCCGACGGCGTGGTTGGAGGAGGCGAAGACGATCCTGCCGACGCCCTCCTCGCGGGCGGCCTCGTACAGGTGGTAGGTGCCCTCGATGTTCGCCTTGAGGATCTTCTCGAAGGGCGCTTCCAGGGAGATGCCCGCGAGGTGGATGATCGCGTCGACGCCCCGGACCGCCTCGCGCACGGCGTCCCGGTCGGCCAGGTCGGCGGCGATCGCGTCGGGCTCGCCCTCGATCGGACGCAGGTCCAGCAGGCGCAGGTCGTAGCCGTAGGCCGGGAGCAGGTCCCGCATCAGGGTGCCGAGGCCGCCGGCGGCGCCGGTGAGCAGGACGGTGCGGGGAGCGGGCATCCTCGGGTCTCCTTGATCGCCAACCGTGCTCATCGCCAAGCGTGCACATGAGCGCACGACATTCATATGCGTGGACACGCTAAGGATCCGGGGCGGAGCCCGTCAAGTATGTCGCGGAGGGGGTGAATCCGCAGGTGCGTCGCGGGTGTGCGCGCTTGACCGGCACCAAGGCGGCGCCTTAGCGTGGACTCGTTCAGAAATATAGACGCCAATCATGAATATGGAACCGGGAGAGCTTGTGACGTCAGCCCCTCTCGCCGCTCGACTCGACATCCCCAGCGGGCCGCTGTTCTTCCCGGTCACCGCCTACGGCCCCGACGGCTCCGTGGACCTCGACACCTACCGCACGCATGTCCGGCGCGGGGTGGAGGCCGGAGCCGCCGCGGTGTTCGCCTGCTGCGGCACCGGCGAGTTCCACGCGCTGACGCCCGAGGAGTTCGAGGCCTGCGTACGGGCCGCCGTCGAGGCCGCCGACGGGCGCGTCCCGGTCGTCGCCGGCGCCGGGTACGGCACCGCGCTCGCCGTGCGCTACGCCCGCCTCGCCGAGGCCGCCGGGGCGGACGGACTGCTCGCCATGCCGCCCTACCTCGTCGTCGCCGGCCAGGAGGGGCTGCTGCGGCACTACCGTGAGGTGGCCGCCGCCACCGCCCTGCCGGTCATCGTCTACCAGCGCGACAACGCCGTGTTCACCCCGGAGACGGTGGTCGGACTCGCCCGCACGGACGGGATCATCGGCCTGAAGGACGGGCTCGGCGACCTCGACCTCATGCAGCGCGTCATCAGCGCCGTGCGCACCGAGGCCCCGGGCGACTTCCTCTACTTCAACGGCCTGCCGACCGCCGAGCAGACCCAGCTCGCCTACCGCGCCCTCGGCGTGACGCTCTACTCGTCCGCCGTGTTCTGCTTCGCGCCGGAGATCGCCCTCGCCTTCCACCAGGCCCTGCGGACCGGCGACGACGCCACCGTGGAGAAGCTCCTGGACGGCTTCTACCGCCCGTTCGTCGAACTGCGCGCCCAGGGACGCGGCTACGCGGTCGCCCTGGTCAAGGCCGGTGTACGGCTGCGCGGCCTCGACGTCGGGGAGGTGCGGCCCCCGCTGCACGAGCCGCCCGGCGATCATGTGAAGCAGCTCGCCGAAGTGATCGAGCGGGGCTACGCGCTGCTGGAGGAGGCCAAGTGAAGGCGTCGACATTCGTCTACCCCTGGGACGTCAACGGCGACCCGGAGGCACCCGCGCGCATCGCCGCGCTGGGCGTGGCACAGGTGACGCTCGCCGCCGCCTACCACTCCACCCGCGCCCTCACGCCCCGCCACCCGCGCCACCGCATCGTCACCGCCGAGCACGCCGCGGTGCTGTACCCGGCGGACGACCGCTGGGCCGGACGCGGGTTGCGCCCCTACGCGGCTGGCGACTGGGCCCCCGGGGACGCCTTCGGCGAGGCCGCCGACGCGCTCACCGAGGCCGGTCTGGAGGTGCACACCTGGGTCGTCCTCGCACACAACTCCCGCCTGGGCGCCGAACACCCGGACACCTCGGTCGTCAACGCCTACGGTGACCGCTACCCCTGGGCGCCGTGCATCGCGCAGCCCGCCACGCGCGCGTACCTGACCGACCTCGCGGCCGAGGCGGCCGTCCGGCCCGGGGCGCACGGCACCGAGCTGGAGTCCCTCGGCTGGTACGGCCTGCAGCATCTGCACGCCCACGACAAGACCGGCGGCATCGGCCTCGGGGACGCCGGGCAGTACCTGATGGCGCTGTGCTTCTGCCCGTCCTGCCGGGAGGGCTACGGCCGGCACGGCCTCGACGCCGACCAGCTGGCGGCCGCCGTACGGACCGCGCTGGAGCCGGTGTGGCAGGGGGCGCCGTCCGACGGAGGCTGGGCGGGCATCGAGAAGCTCCTCGGCGAGACGCTCGCGCACACCACGCGTGCGTACCGCGACGACACCGCCCGCACGCTCCAGGAGCAGGCCGTCGCGGCCGTCCGGGCGGCCGCTCCCGACGGCTTCCAGGTGCTGCTGCACGCGGACCCGGTGTCGTACCACGTCGGGGCCAACCCCGGGGTCGACCCGGCGCACATCCTGTCCGTCGCGGACGGTGTGGTCGTGCCCTGCGCGGGTGGCACCGGCACGCTGACGCCGTTCGCACGGCAGGAGCGCGAGGGCGCCGTCATCGCGGCCAACTTCACCGTGGTCTCGGGGATGGGCGGCAGCCCGGGCACCCTCGCCGCCGACGCCGCCGAGGCACGGCGGCTCGGCGCCACCGAACTGCGGCTGTATCACGCCGGGCTGGCGTCCGACGACGACCTGGAGACGGTCCGCTCCGCCCTCGCCGGGCTCTGAGGCGGCGGGTCGGCCGTCACCGGTGCGGGACGGCCTCGGCCCCGGCCGGGGGAGCGCACAGCGCTGTCGCCGTCGCCAGCAGGGCCACGCCCAGGGCCACCAGCACCAGCCGATGGTCCACCAGCTCGACCAGGGCCGCCCCGGCGGCCAGCCCGATCACGTTCGGTGTGAACACCAGTGTGTGGGCGGTGGCCGTGACCCGGCCCAGCAGCGCACCGGGCGTCTCGCGCTGCACGGACGTCAGCGCGGCGATCAGCACCGCGGGCAGCCCCATGCCGATCGCCGCGCTGCACACCAGCACCACCGGCCCGGACGGCACCGCCCGCAGTGCCACCGCGAGAGCCAGCAAGGCGATACCGGAGGCCGCGAAGCGCCCCGCCCCCAGGTGGCGCAGGGCGGGGCCGGAGAGCAGGCCGACCGCGACCGAGCCGGCGCCCTGCACGGCGTAGAGCACGCCGGTGTACGCGGGGGAGTGCCCCAGGCCGTCGACGACGGCGTACACCATCGCCCCGTTCAGACCGGCGCACAGCATCGTGGCGCCGCCCGCCAGGACCAGGGGACGCAGCACGGGGTGCGCCCACAGGTGCCGGACGCCCTCGGCGGTCCGCCGCCGACGGCTGCCGGTGAGCGGCGCGGGCTTCTCCTCCCTCACCCGCAGCGCCGCGTACAGCCCCGCGGCCAGCACGAACGTGGCCGCGTCCAGGAGGGCGACGCCCGCGCCGCCGTGCGCCGCGTAGAGGCCCGCGCCCGCCAGCGGGGCCAGGAGTTTCATGCCCTCGGTGGCGGTCGTGCGCAGGCCGTTGAAGTCGCCCAGCAGGGACGGCTCGAACGCGGTCGCCACGAGCGCCGACTCGGCCGCGTCGTGGACGACACCCGCCGCGCCGTACACGAACAGCACCGCGTACAGCAGCCACAGGTCGCCCGGGGCGTCGACGTACACGAGGGCGAGCAGCAGCGCGCCCAGGAGCAGGTTCACGCCGATCAGCAGGGGCCTGCGGCGATGAGGGCACCGACCGGTCGAGCGAAGCCGAGACTGGGGGAGGTCGGCGAGGCCGCCCAGCAGCGGTCCCGCCAGGGTGGGCAGCCACATGGCGAGCATGCACAGCGCGGCCAGGCCGTCCGAGCCGGTCAGGTCCTTGACCCACATGCCGGACGCCAGCCACAGGGCGGAGGTGCCGAAGCCGGAGACCACCACGCCGGAGAGGTAGAGGCCCGCGTCGCGGTCGCGCAGGACGCGCACGAGAGGCCAGGTCGTCTTCGTCGTCATGCCTGGTCATCGTGCGGCTAAGGACCGTACGGAGGGATCGGGAGGGTGCCCTCATTCCAGTGGGAATGGTCAATCCCATTGTGAGGAGAGCATTTCCCCGAGCTTGCCGAGGCCCTGAACCCAGCCTTCCTCGTGGAGAGCCCGCCGCCGCTCCGTGGCGAAGTCGCCCTGGTCGAGGGTGAGGTGGGACTGTCTGACGTCAGTGTCGTACAGCGACAGCGTCACCACCGTCTCCCGGTCCTCGGGGTCGGGATCCTCCCAGCGGAAGGTGTACGACAGGCCTACCGGGGGGTCGACATCGATGTATTCGCCCACCAGGTAGAACAGCTCGCCTTCCGGTGGCTGCATCGCTATCCGGTAGGCGCCACCGGGGCGGAGGTCGATCTCCGCACTCGGGGTGCTGAACCCGTCGGGGCCCCACCAGCGGGCCACTTCCCCGGGGTCGGTCAGCTCGCGGAACACGCGCACGGGCTCATCCGCCAGCTCACACTCCAGATGCAGTCTCAGCTCGACGTCCTGTGTCATCACGCACCACCTGCCACCGAAGGTGCCTGGAGTAACCCCTATAGGCATTTTAGGCTGGCTGGCCGTGGGCCACGATTCCGTAGCGATGAGTTCCGTGGCCGGAGTCGGTCTGCCTCTCAGGGACGAAACCAGGAGGAGCAGCCGATGACCGACACGACCCCGAACCCGACCCTCGACCTAGGACCGCAGGCGGCGGTCGTGGCACGCCTCGCCGAGGCCGTCGCCGACGAACAGCTGGCCGACCCGACACCCTGCCCCGAGTACGCGGTGCGCAACGTGCTGGCCCACCTGACCCACCTGGCCGGCGCCTTCCGTGACGCCGGCCGCAAGGATCTCGGCGTCACGACCGACACCAGCCCGGGCTCCTCCCTGCCGGAGCTCGGGCCCGACTGGCGCGAGGAACTGCCCGAGGTGCTCGCCGGCATGGCCGAGGTCTGGCGGGACCCGGCCGCCTGGACCGGCATGACCCGCGCCGGAGGCCTGGACCTGCCCGGCGAGGTCGCGGGCCTCGTCGCCACCGACGAACTGGTGATCCACGGCTGGGACCTGGCCCGCGCCACCGGCCGGCCCTACACCCCCGATCCGGCCGCCCTCCGGGTGTGCCACGACTTCCTCGAGGCGTCCGTCGACGCCCCCGACCGCGGCGAGATCTTCGGCCCCGTCGTCCGCGTCGCGTCGGACGCGCCCCTGCTGGCCAGGGCGGTGGGACTGAGCGGCCGGAACCCGGGGTGGACTCGCAGGCCGTAGAAAGCGATTGCTGTTTCTTTGCCGAAAGCATTGACGAAGCCCACGCGCCCTCCTACCGTCATCGCGTCGTACTTCGTACGTCATATATGAGACGCGATACGCGAGATCCGATACGCGATCCACCGAGACGCGAGATCCGAGAGGCGCGCATGACCTCTGTGCCCACGCCGATCCCCTCCCGCACGCAGTACGTGCTGGAGGGGATCAAACACCGCATCCTCACCGGGCAGTTGACGCCCGGGCAGGCGCTGGTGGAGACCGAGCTCGCCGCGCAGTTCGGGGTGTCGAAGACCCCGGTGCGCGAGGCGCTCAAGACCCTCGCCGGGACCGGGCTGGTCGTGATGAACCAGTACAAGGGCGTCACCGTGCGCCTGGTGGACGCGGACATGGCGCGCGAGGTCTACGACGTACGGCTGCTGCTGGAGCCCGAGGCGCTGAAGCGGGCCGTGCAGCGCGGGGCCTCCCTGGACGTCGCCCGCGAGGCGCTGACCCGGGCCGACGCCGCCACCGACACCGCCGAACGCTCCCTCGCCAACCGGGAGTTCCACCGCGCCCTGTACCTGCCGTGCGGCAATCCGCTGCTCGGCCGGATGCTCGACGAGGTCCGCGACCAGGCCGCCCTGGTCTCCGCCGTGGCCTGGGCCGCCTCCCCTTCCTGGGAGCGGGAGGCCGGCGAGCACCGGGAGATCCTGCGGCTCGCCCTCGACGGCGACGCCGACGGCGCGGCGCGTGCCCTGCACGCCCACATCGCGTCCTTCGTGCAGCGCGCTTTCCCCGAGGCGGCACTGGAACAGGAAGGTCAGGAATGAGCAGCGCGGCGTTCGAGACCCAGCGGGCGGCCCTGGCCGACGTGGTGGCGATCCCGGTGACCCCGTTCGCCGAGGACGGCTCCGTCGCGCGGGACACCCACCGGGCCCTGCTGCGCCGCCTGCTCGACGGCGGCATCACGACCCTCACCCCGAACGGCAACACCGGCGAGTTCTACGCCCTCACCCCCGAGGAGCGCCGGCTCGTCACGGAGCTGACGATCGACGAGGCCGGGGAGCGGGCCGTCGTCCTGGTCGGAGTGGGACACGACGTCCCGACCGCCGTCGCCTCCGCCCGGCACGCCCGGGAGCTCGGTGCCCGGATGGTGATGGTCCACCAGCCCGTCCACCCCTATGTCTCGCAGGCCGGCTGGGTCGACTACCACCGCGCCATCGCCGAGGCCGTGCCCGAGCTGGGCGTCGTGCCGTACATCCGCAACGCGCAGCTCACCGGCGCCCGGCTCGCCGAACTCGCCGACGCCTGCCCGAACGTCATCGGCGTGAAGTACGCCGTGCCCGACGCGGCCAGGTTCGCCGCGTTCGCCCGGGACGCGGGTCTGGAGCGGTTCGTGTGGGTCGCGGGGCTCGCCGAGCCGTACGCCCCCTCCTACTTCTCCGCCGGTGCCACCGGCTTCACCTCGGGGCTGGTGAACGTCGCCCCGGCGGTCTCCCTGAACATGATCGAGGCGCTGCGCTCCGGTGACTACCGGGCCGCGATGAAGGTCTGGGAGCAGATCCGCCGCTTCGAGGAACTGCGCGCCGCGAACGGCTCCGCCGACAACGTCACCGTCGTCAAGGAGGCCCTCGCCTCCCTCGGGCTGTGCCGCCGCGAGGTCCGCCCGCCGAGCCGCACCCTCCGGGAGGAGCAGCGCGCCGAGGTCGCCGCGATCGCCGCGGGGTGGTCGATATGACCGGCAGACTGCGCCCCGAGGACCTCAGGAGTCATCAGTGGTACGGCGCCGAGGGCCAGCTGCGCACCTGGTCGCACAACGCCCGGATGCGCCAGCTCGGCTACGAGGCGGAGGAGTACCGGGGCCGCCCGGTGATCGCCGTTCTGAACACCTGGTCCGACATCAACCCCTGCCACGTCCATCTGCGCGAGCGGGCCGAGGCGGTCAAGCGGGGGGTGTGGCAGGCCGGCGGCTTCCCGCTGGAGTTCCCGGTCGCCACGCTCTCCGAGACGTACCAGAAGCCCACCCCGATGCTCTACCGCAACCTGCTCGCGATGGAGACGGAGGAGCTGCTGCGGTCGTACCCGGTCGACGCGGCGGTGCTGCTCGGTGGCTGCGACAAGTCGACGCCCGCGCTGCTCATGGGCGCGGCCTCGGCCGACGTGCCGGCCCTCTTCGTGCCCGCGGGGCCGATGCTGCCGGGCCACTGGCGCGGCGAGACCCTCGGGTCCGGCACCGACATGTGGAAGTACTGGGACGAGCACCGCGCCGGCAACCTGACCGACTGCGAACTGCGTGAGCTGCAGGGCGGGTTGGCGCGGTCACCCGGTCACTGCATGACCATGGGGACCGCGTCGACCATGACCGCCGCGGCCGAGGCCCTCGGTATGACACTGCCGGGCGCCTCCTCCATCCCGGCCGTCGACTCCGGGCACGAGCGGATGGCCGCCGCCTCCGGACGCCGTGCCGTGGAGCTGGCCTGGACGGGGCTGAAGCCCTCCGTAATCCTCACCCGCGAGGCCTTCGAGGACGCCGTCACCACGGTGCTCGGGCTCGGCGGCTCCACCAACGCCGTCATCCACCTGATCGCGATGGCCGGGCGCTGCCAGGTCGAGCTCACCCTCGACGACTTCGACCGCATCGCGCGCACCGTGCCCGTGCTCGCCAACGTCCGGCCCGGCGGCCGGACGTACCTCATGGAGGACTTCCACTTCGCCGGTGGCCTGCCCGCCTTCCTCTCGCGGATCACCGACCTGCTGCACCTGGAGCGGCCCACCGTCAACGGCACCCTGGGGGAGCAGATCGGGAGCGCCGTCGTCCATGACGACGACGTCATCCGCACCCGCGAGAACCCGGTCGCCGCCGAGGGCGGTGTCGCCGTACTGCGCGGCAACCTCTGCCCGGACGGCGCGGTCATCAAGCACATCGCCGCCGAGCAGCACCTGCTCAAGCACACCGGCCCCGCCGTCGTCTTCGACGACTACAGGACCATGCAACGCACCATCAACGACCCGGAGTTGGGGATCACCGCGGACAGTGTCCTGGTGCTGCGCAACTCCGGACCCAAGGGTGGCCCGGGCATGCCCGAGTACGGCATGCTCCCCATCCCCGACCACCTGCTCAAGCAGGGTGTGCGGGACATGGTCCGCATCTCCGACGCCCGGATGAGCGGCACGAGCTACGGCGCGTGCGCCCTGCACATCGCGCCCGAGTCGTACGTCGGCGGCCCGCTGGCCCTGGTCCGCAGCGGTGACTCGATCACCCTGGACGTCGAGGCCCGGACCCTCCAACTCAACGTGAGCGACGAGGAGTTGGAGATCCGTCGCAAGGACTGGACGCCGCCGCCCACCCGCTACGAACGCGGCTACGGCGCCCTGTACAACGACCAGATCACCCAGGCCGACACCGGCTGCGACTTCGAGTTCCTGGCAAGGCCGGGCAAGGCCCCGGATCCCCACGCCGGTTGACCGGTCCCACTCAGGGGCGCGGGGAACGGCGCGACAGAGCACAACGAGTCCGCACTCGCCACACCACCGCAAGAGGCACCCGTACCGCGCTTCCAGGCGGACTCCCGCACATCGAGAAAGCGCTTCCCGTACGACCGTACCTAGATCGGAGACCCTGTCATGGCCCAAGCCGCAGCCGTGGCGAAACCGCCCGCGCCACCCCGGCGGCGCCGGGCCTCCGCCACGCCGCGCAGGCTCCCGTACCTGCTGATCGCGCCGGCCGCCCTGCTGATGCTGGGGTTCATCGCCTACCCGGTCATCAGCGTCTTCTACTACAGCCTGCAGAACTACAACCCCACCAAGCCGTGGCGCAACGGCTACGCGGGCTTCGACAACTTCGTCCACGCCTTCACCGAAGACCCCGTCTTCTGGGACACGCTGGTCTTCAGCGCCAAGTGGGTCGTCGTCGAGGTCGGCCTCCAACTGCTGTTCGGCCTCGCGCTCGCCCTCATCGTCAACCAGACCTTCGTGGGCCGGGGCCTGGGACGCGCCCTGGTGTTCTCCCCGTGGGCCGTCTCGGGCGTGCTGACCTCCGCGATCTGGGTGCTGCTCTACAACTCCCAGACGGGCATCACCCGTTACCTGGCCGACATGGGCATCGGCTCCTACGGGACGAGCTGGCTGTCGGACACCTCGACCGTGTTCCCGGCGGCGGTCGTGGCGGACCTGTGGCGCGGGGTGCCGTTCTTCGCGATCCTCATCCTCGCCGACCTCCAGTCCGTCTCCAAGGACCTGTACGAGGCCGCCGAGGTCGACGGCGCGAGCCGCATCAAGCAGTTCTGGCACATCACGCTGCCGCACCTGAAGGACGCCATCATCCTGTCCACGCTGCTGCGCGCGGTCTGGGAGTTCAACAACGTCGACCTGCTCTACACCCTGACCGGCGGCGGACCCGCGGGCGAGACGACCACGCTGCCGCTGTACATCGCCAACACATCCGTCGACGCCCACAACTTCGGCTACGCGTCGGCCCTGACCACGGTGGCGTTCGTGATCCTGCTCTTCTGCTCGATGGTCTACCTGCGCCTGAGCAAGTTCGGAGGCGAGAGCAAGTGAGCGTCAAGGAAGCCACCAAGTCGGTGCCCGCCCCCGTGCCCGCCACCCCCGAACCGCCGCGCCCCGCCAAGGGCCAGCGGGCCTGGGACGAGGCACCCCGCTGGCAGATCTACCTGCCCCTGGGCATCTACCTGATCTTCACCCTCATCCCCTTCTACTGGATCCTGCTCTTCTCGCTGCGCCCGGCCGGCTCGACCTCGCTCGTGCCCTGGCCGATGACCTTCGACCACTTCGAGAAGGTCTGGACGGACCGCAGCTTCGGCACCTACTTCACCAACAGCGTGCTCGTCGGCGTCGCCACCCTGCTCATGACGACCCTCGTCGCGCTGGCCGGCGGCTACGCCCTCGCCCGGTTCGACTTCAAGGTCAAGCGGGCGTTCATGCTGGCGCTGCTGTGCTCCCAGTTCGTCCCGGGCGCGCTGCTGCTGGTGCCGCTGTTCGAGATCTTCGCCGAACTCCAGATGATCAACTCGCTCGGCAGCGTCATCCTCGCCGAGACGGTCTTCCAGCTGCCGCTGTCGATGATCCTGATCAGCAACTTCATCAAGAACGTGCCGTACTCCCTGGAGGAGGCGGCCTGGGTCGACGGCTGCAACCGCATGACGGCTTTTCGTATCGTGGTGCTGCCGTTGCTGCGGCCCGGTCTGATCGCCGTCGGCTCGTTCGCCTTCGTCCACTCCTGGAACCACTTCCTGTTCGCCCTGATGTTCCTGAACAACCAGGACAAGCAGACGATCCCCGTCGGCCTCAACTCCCTGATGAGCGCCGACAGCGTCGACCTGGGCGCCCTCGCCGCGGGCGGCATCATCGCGGCCGTCCCGGTGGTGATCGTGTTCGCCTTCATCCAGAAGTGGCTGATCACCGGGTTCAGCGCGGGGGCGGTGAAGGGATGAGACTCCGGCAGCTGGCCGTCGCCTGTTCCCTGTTGGGCGTGCTCTGCGTGCCCGCGCACGCCGAGGCCCGGGACATCGGCCGCGACACCCTCCCGGCGAACGACGGCTGGGCGGCGGAGGGCGCCGGGACCACCGGAGGTGCCGCCGCCGACGACGCCCACGTCTTCACCGTGACCGACCGGGCCGGCCTCGTCCGCGCCCTCGACGGCGGCAGCGACACCCCGAAGATCATCAAGATCGCCGGGACGATCGACGCCAACACCGGCGACGACGGCGACCACCTGGACTGTGCCGACTACGCCACCGGCGGCTACACCCTGAAGAAGTACCTCGCCGCCTACGACCCCCGCACCTGGGGCTCCGCCAAGCCCAGCGGCCCCCAGGAGGAGGCCCGCCAGGCATCCGCCGCGCGGCAGGCCGAACGGATCGTGCTGCCCGTCGGCTCGAACACCACCCTCGTCGGACTCGGCGACTCGGCCGTCCTGAAGGGCGCGAGCCTCCAGGTGAGGAACGCGGACAACGTGATCATCCGCAACCTCGACGTGCGAGACGCCTACGACTGCTTCCCGGTCTGGCAGCCCAACACCGGTGGCCTCGGCGACTGGAAGACGGCCTACGACACCATCTGGCTGACCGGCGCCACCCATGTGTGGGTGGACCACGTGACCCTGAGCGACAAGGGCCACCCCGACGCGAAGGAACCCACCCACTTCGCCCGCAACTACCTGCGCCACGACGGCCTTCTGGACATCACCGGCGGCTCGGACCTCGTCACCGTCTCCTGGAGCCGCTTCGCCGGCCACGACAAGGCGATGCTGATCGGCAACAGCGACACGGCGACCAGCGACCGGGGCAGGCTCCGCGTCACCCTGCACCACAACGCCTTCGAGTCCGTCGTCCAGCGCGCCCCACGCGTCCGCTTCGGCCAGGTCCACGTCTACAACAACCGCTACGACATCACCGGCGACGATTTCCGCTACTCGCTCGGCGTCTCCACCGAGTCCAGGATCCACGCCGAGAACAACGCCTTCCACGCGCCCGGCCACGTGGAGGTCGCCGACCTGGTCAAGAGCTGGAACGGCAGCGCCCTGCACCAGAGCGGCACGCTCTTCAACGGCTTCCCGGTCGACCTGCTCGCGATCCACAACGCCTACAACTCGGGCAGCGAGCGCGATCTGACGGCCGACGTCGGCTGGACGCCCACCCTGCACGGCCCGATCGACAGCGCCCGCGCGGCCGACCGGGCGGTGGCCCGCGGCGCGGGTGCGGGGAGGATCCCATGACCGGTCGCATGATCGACTCCATGAGCGAACCCCTGCGTACGCCCCTGCCCGTCGTCCTCGCCGGGGCCCGCGGTCACGGCCGCTGGCACGTCGAGAACATCCGCCGCCTGCAGCACAAGGGCATCGTCCGGCTCGTCGGGATCTGCGAGCTGACACCGCTGACCGAGGAGGAACTGGGCGACCTGGGCGCTCCCGAGCAGTCCGCCGACTTCGGCGCCCTGCTGGACGCCACCGGCGCCCGGGTCGCGGTGATCTGCACCCCGATCCCGACCCACACCGACCTCGCCCTCACGGCGGCCGAGCGGGGGGTGCACCTCCTCCTGGAGAAGCCGCCCGCCCCCTCCTACGCCGAGTTCCGCCGGATGGCCGACGGGGTCGCCGCGGCCGGAGTCGTCTGCCAGATCGGCTTCCAGTCGCTGGGCTCGCACGCCCTGCCCGCCGTCCGCGAGCTGATCGAGCAGGGCGCGATCGGGAAACTGGTCGGGCTCGGCGGCGCCGGTGCCTGGGTCCGCGACGAGGACTACTTCCGGCGCGCGCCCTGGGCGGGCAAGCGGCGGCTGAACGGCGTCGACGTGATCGACGGGGCCCTGACCAACCCCCTCGCCCACGCCGTCGCCACCGCCCTCGCCCTCGGCGGCAGCACCCGCGCCGAGCACGTCACCGGCATCGAGACCCAGCTACTGCGCGCCAACGCCATCGAGTCCGACGACACCTCCTGCGTCCGCGTCACCACCACGCAGGGCCACCCGGTGACCGTCGCCGCGACGCTGTGCGCCGAGGAGGCGGACGAGCCGTACGTCCTCGTCCACGGCGACAGCGGCCGGATCACCTTCTGGTACAAGCAGGACCGGGTGCTGCTCCAGCGCGCGGGGCACGGCCCGCAGGAGTCCGAGCACGGCCGCACCGACCTGCTGGAGAACCTCGTCGACCACCTCACCACCGGCGCGGACCTGCTGGTCCCGCCGGACGAGACCGGCGCCTTCATGAAGGTCGTGGAGGCCATCCGCACCGCCCCCGACCCGGCGCCGCTGCCGGACACCGCCTGGCACCGGATCCCCGGCGAGAACCGCAGGGTGGTGCCCGGCATCGACGGACTCGTCGCGGCCGCCGCCGACACCCTCTCCCTCTACTCCGAGCTCGGCGCCCCCTGGGCCCTGTCCGCGGAGCACCTGTCGAACGAGGTGAGCACCCGATGACCAGCAACGACACCACGGTCCTGCGCGTCGCGGGCCGGCCGGTCGGCCGGTACGTCACCCGGCCCGAACTGCCCGCCCGGCTCTCCCCGCGCCCCTACCTGCACCCCGTCACCACCCTGGCCGGCACGGCCGTGACCGAACTCGCCCCGGCCGATCACGCACACCACCTCGGCGTCGGTGTCGCCGTTCCCGACGTCGAGGGGTTCAACTTCTGGGGCGGGCGCACCTACGTCCGCGACCAGGGCCCGACCGAGCTCGACAACCACGGCTCGCAGCGGCACATCGCCTTCCAGCTGCGCGACCCCGACGGCTTCGTGGAGGAGCTGCGCTGGGTGGCCGCGGGGGGCGAGCTGCTGCGCGAGCGCCGTACGGTCGCCGCCACCGAACTCGCCGACCAGGCCTGGGCGCTGGACCTCACCTTCTCCCTCACCAATGTCACCAAGGGCCCCCTGTCGATCGGCAGCCCCGCGACCAACGGGCGCCCGGGCGCGGCCTACGGCGGCTTCTTCTGGCGGGCCTGCAAGGAGGCCTCGGCGCCTGAGGTCTTCACGGCCGGGGCCGACGGGGAGGACGGGGTCCACGGCCGGCCCGCCGACTGGCTCGCCCTGCGGGGCGGCACCTGGACGCTGGTCTTCGCCGGCGCGACCGAACAGACCCGCCGCGACCCGTGGTTCGTGCGCACCGAGGAGTACCCGGGCGTCGGATCCTCCCTGGCACACGAGGAGCGCGTACCGCTCCCGCCGGGCGAGACGGTCGTGCGCCGGGTGGTCACCGTCGTCGCCGACGGCCGACTCGACCGGGACGCCGCGGCGTCCCTGGTCCGCAAGGCGGTGAGCCCGTGACCGCAGAGACCTCGCGTGGCGGTGAGGCCGTGACCCCCGAGACCTACCGCAACCCGATCCTCGACGCCGACTGGTCCGACCCCGACGTCGTCCGCGTCGGCGACGACTTCTACCTGACCGCCTCCAGCTTCGGCCGGGCCCCCGGACTGCCGCTGCTGCACTCCCGGGACCTGGTCAACTGGACCCTGGTCGGCCACGCCCTCGAACGCCTCGAACCGGCGGCCGAGTTCGACCGGCCCCGGCACGACTGCGGCGTCTGGGCCCCCTCCCTCAGGTATCACGACGAACGCTTCTGGATCTTCTGGGGCGACCCCGACCAGGGCATCTTCCAGATCAACGCCCCGCAGATCAGGGGCCCCTGGACCCGCCCGCACCTGCTGAAGGCCGGCAAGGGCCTGATCGACCCCTGCCCCCTGTGGGACGAGGAGACCGGAGAGGCCTACCTGGTCCACGCCTGGGCCAAATCTCGCTCCGGCGTCAAGAACCGCCTCACCGGCCACCGGATGCGCCCCGACGGCACCGGCCTCCTCGACGAGGGCAAGGTCATCGTCGACGGGGACCGCATACCCGGCTGGTTCACCCTCGAAGGCCCCAAGCTCTACCGCCACGACGGCTGGTTCTGGATCCTCGCCCCCGCCGGCGGCGTGGAGACCGGCTGGCAGGGCGCCTTCCGCTCGCGAGGCTTCTTCGGGCCGTACGAGGAGAGGATCGTCCTGGAGCAGAAGGACACCGACGTCAACGGCCCCCACCAGGGCGGCTGGGTGCGCACCCCCTCCGGCGAGGACTGGTTCCTGCACTTCCAGCAGCGCGGCGCCTACGGCCGGGTCGTCCACCTGCAGCCCATACGCTGGGGCCCGGACTACTGGCCGGTGCTCGGGGACGACGGCGCCCCCGTCGCCGAACACCGACGCCCCGCCCTGCCGCCGCAGCCGCCCGCCGCCCCCGCCACCGACGACGACTTCCCCGGCGGACGGTACGGCCGCCAGTGGCAGTGGACGGCCAACCCGGGCGACGGCTGGGCCACCCAGCACTCCGGGGACGGGCTGCGGCTCACCTGCGTCCGCTCGGCAGACGCCCACGACCTGCGCAAACTGCCCCATGTGCTGACCCAACGGCTGCCCGGCGCACCCTGCGCCGCCGAGGTGGAGCTGCGCCTCGACAGCGACGAGCCCGGGGCCCGGGCCGGGCTCGCGGTCCTCGGGGACGCGTTCGGCTGGATCGGCCTCCAGCGGGGCACGGACGGCACCGTCCACCTCGTGCACCGGTTCGCCGAGGCCGTCGCGGAGAGGGAGCGCGACGCCGCTCACCCCCGCATCGCTCCCGAGGGCCGGGCCCGGCTGCGGATCGAGATCGGCGCGGGGGCACGGTGCCGCTTCTCGGCGGACGTCGGCGACGGCGAGGGATTCCGTCCGTCCGGCCCCGTCTTCACCGCCACCCCGTGGCGCTGGGTCGGCGCCCTGCTCGGCCTCTTCGCCCTCGCGCCCGCCGGTCAGGGGCACGCCGGTACGGCGGCCTTCACCCGGTTCAGGATCAGCGCCTCGTAACGCACCTTCGTCGTACGCCTGTGGGGAGCCGCAATGACGCACTTCCGTAGCAAGCGCTTGTCGAGACCGGGGCACGGCAGGACCGCGGCCGCCGTGCTCGCCCTGGTCGCCGCGCTGGGCCTCGGCGCGATCGGGGACGCCCGGGCCGCTCCGGCACCGCGGTCCGGCCCGGCCGCGGACCGCTGGACCGACCGGCCGCACGGCTTCGCCTCCCTCGCCGGCGGCACCACCGGCGGGGCGGGCGGCAAGGTCGTCACCGTCACCGACCAGGCCGCCCTGGCGAAGTACGCGGCGGCCGAGGAGCCGTACGTCATCCGCGTCAAGGGCGCCGTGGAGATGGAGCCCTTCGGCACGGAGATACCCGTGGCCTCCGACAAGACGATCATCGGCGTGAGCGACACGGCCGAGATCGTGCACGGCGGCTTCACCCTCGACCCCGGCACGCACAACGTCGTCATCCGCAACCTCACCATCCGCGACACCGCCATCGAGGGCAACTGGGACTGCAAGGACACCGACTACGACGGCATCCGCCTGGACACCGCCCACCACGTGTGGATCGACCACATACGGTTCTCGCGGATCTGCGACGGACAGCTCGACATCCGCAAGGACAGCGAGTACGTCACCGTCTCCTACAACCGGTTCACGGACAACAACAAGACCTTCGGCATCGGCTGGACCCCGAACGTCAAGACGCAGATCACCGTCGACCACAACTGGTTCCGGGGCACCAAGCAGCGCAACCCGTCCGCCGACAACTGCGCCTACGCGCACCTCTACAACAACTACCTGTCCGCGCAGCTGTCCGACGGCGACCCGGTCTGGACGTACGGCAACTGGTCGCGCGGCCGGACGAAGATGGTCATCGAGAACAGCTTCTACGACGGCGTCCAACACCCCTACCAGGCCGACGCGACGGCCGAGCTGGTGCAGCGCGGGTCGGTCCTGCGCAACACGACGGGCCGGCACGACGCCTGGGGCACGGCGTTCGACCCGCGCACGTTCTACGCCTACCGGCTCGACCCGGCCGCAGCCGTGCCCGCGCTGGTGAAGCGGTTCTCCGGGCCGCAGAAGCGGATCGGCGGCCCGGTCGAGCTGCACGTACCGGCCGACTACCCGACCGTGCAGGCCGCCGTGGACGCCGTGCCCGACGGCAACGACACCCCGCTGACGATCGCCGTCGCGCCGGGCACCTACCGCGAGAAGGTGTTCATCCCCGCGAGCAAGCCGGACCTCGTGCTGCGCGGCACCGGACGGGACCGCTCCGACACCGTCATCGTCTTCGACACGCCCGCCGAGTACGGGGGTTCGACGGGCAGCGCCACCGTCCGGATCGCCGCGAACGACGTCACCGCGCGCAACCTCACCTTCAGCAACGACTTCGACGAGGCCGCGCACGAGCTGAAGGGCGAGCAGGCTCTGGCCATGAAGACGACCGGCGACCGGATCGTCTTCGAGGACACCGCGTTCCTCGGCAACCAGGACACCCTGATGACCGACAGCCCCAAACTGACCACCGTCAGCCGGGTCTACGTCCGCGACTCCTACATCGAGGGCGACGTCGACTTCGTCTACGGACGGGCCACGACGGTGATCGAACGGTCGGTGATCCGGGCCCTGAGCCGTGGCTCGGACTCCAACAACGGCTACATCACCGCGGCTTCGACGTGGAAGGGCAACCCGTACGGGTTCCTGATCACCAGGTCGGAGATCGTCAGTGACGCCCCCGCCGGGACCTACCACCTGGGGCGGCCCTGGCACCCCGGCGGCGAGCCGGACGCGGTCGCCCAGGTGCTGATCCGGGACACCCGGCTGCCCGCCGCGATCAAGTCCTCACCGTGGACCGACATGAGCGGGTTCTCGTGGAAGGACGCGCGGTTCACCGAGTACCGCACCTACGGCCCGGGCGCGTCGGTCACCCCGGACCGCCCGCAGATGAGCGACCGGGACGCGCGCGCCCACACCGTCACCGCCTATCTGGCGGGCGCCGACGGCTGGGCGCCGCACACCCACCGCTGACCACCCCCACACCCTCAAGTTCCGCTGGATCCAGAAGAAGAGAGCCGACCAATGAAGATCAGCAATCACACCGGCAGCAGAGGCGGGCGCCGCCGCACCTCGGCCGCCGTGGCCCTGGGGGCCGTGCTCGCGCTGACCGCGACCGCCTGCGGCGACGACGGCAGCGGGGCGGGCGGCGACAAGGGCGCCGACGGAAGCGGCAAGGGCAAGATCGTCTTCTGGGACAACAACGGCGGTGTCCGCACCGAGATCTGGAAGGAGATCATCGCCGACTTCGAGAAGGCCAACCCCGACATCAAGGTCGAGTACGTCGGGATCGCCTCGACCGAGTACCAGTCCAAGGTCGACACCGCCCTCCAGGGCGGCGGCCTGCCGGACGTCGGCGGCGTGGGCGCGGCGATGCTCGCCGGGTTCGCCGCGCAGGGCGCGCTGGAACCGCTGGACGAGCGGCTCGGCTCGTCGTCGTTGAGCGGCAAGCTCAACAAGGACATGGTCGAGTCGCTGAAGGCGGCCGGTGGCGGGGACGACAAGCTGTACTCGATCCCGACCTCCGCGAACAACGGTGTGCTGTACTACCGCACCGATCTGTTCAAGAAGGCGGGGCTCGAGGAGCCGACGACGTGGGAGCGGTTCTACGAGGCCGCCGAGAAACTGACGAACTCGGGCAAGAACGAGTTCGGTTACACCATTCGCGGTGGCGCGGGTTCCATCGCCCAGGCGCTGGACGCCATGTACGGGCAGTCCGGCATCACGTCGTTCTGGGACTCCAGTGGTGAGAAGACCACGGTCAACGACCCCAAGAACGTGGCGGCGCTGGAGAAGTACGCGGCGCTGTACAAGAAGGTCACTCCGGCCGCCGACCTCAACAACGACTTCACGAAGATGGTCGCGCAGTGGGACTCCGGCACGATCGGGATGCTGAACCACAACCTGGGGTCGTACCAGGACCATGTGAAGGCGCTCGGGATCGAGAAGTTCCGGGGCATTCCGCAGCCGGTCGGCGCCGGCGGCAAGCGGGTGCAGGTGTCCAACCCGGTCGACGGGCTGGGGCTGTTCAAGAGCGGCAAGAACAAGGACGCGGCCTGGAAGTTCATCGAGTTCGCCACGTCCAAGGCGGAGAACTCGAAGTTCAACGAGGCGGCGGGGCAGGTGCCGTCGAACACGGACGCGGCGAAGGACGCGTGGATCTCGAAGGCCGAACCGACGAAGCTGGCCGCTGACGCGTTGTCGGACGGGTCGACGACGATCGTGCAGCTGCCGTATTACCTGCCGGACTGGAACACGATCTCCAAGGCCGACAACGAGCCGAACTTCCAGAAGGTGCTGCTCGGGAAGATGAGTGCGAAGGAATTCCTGGACACGATGGCCGAGCAGCTGAATGCCGCGCAGGAGGAATGGAATCAGCAGAAGGGCTGATTCCTGCTGAGTATCGCCGTGGGACGGTCTGTGGGTTGCAGGCTGCGGGCCGTCCCTGGCTGGTCGCGCAGTTCCCCGCGCCCCTTGAGGTAGGAAAACACTCCCCTTTGAAAGGGACTCCGCGTGTCTCTGAGTCGTAGACAGGTTGCTGTTGCCGCAGCCACTGTTCCGCTGGCGCTCGGCGCCGCCGGCACCGCTCACGCCGGTGCTCGTCGTACTCCCACTCTCTACATCGCCGGTGATTCCACCGCCGCGCAGAAGTACAAGGACGCCGCGCCCGAGACCGGGTGGGGAATGGCGACTCCGTTCTTTCTGCAGGCATCCCGGGTCGCTGTCTCCAACCATGCCGTGAACGGGCGGAGTTCCAAGAGCTTCGTCGACGAGGGGCGGTTGAAGGTGATTCTGTCCGCCCTCCGGCCCGGGGACTTCCTGCTCGTCCAGTTCGCGCACAACGACGAGAAGGCGGAGGATCCCACCCGGTACACCGAGCCCTGGTCGACGTATCAGCAGTATCTGCGGATGTACCTGGACGGGGCCCGGGCGCGTGGGGCGCGGCCGGTGCTGGCGACCTCCGTGGAGCGGCGGCGCTTCGACGCCGCCGGCAAGGCCCTGCCGACGCACGGGGAGTACCCGGCGGCCATGCGGGCGCTCGCCGCCGAGGAGCGGGTCCCGCTGCTCGACGTCCAGGCGCTGTCGCTCGCCCTGTGGCAGCGGCTCGGGGTCGAGGAGACCAAGAAGTACTTCAACTGGACCGCCACCGAGCAGGACAACACGCACTTCAATCCGCCGGGGGCCATCGAGGTGGCCCGGCTCGTGGCGCGGGAGCTGCTGCGGACCCGGGTGCTCGGGCCGCGTGATGTGCGGCGGCTGGACGAGCGGATTCCCGAGTCCTGGATCACCTGGCCGTAGTCCGGCGTGCCACCCCTGACGAAGAAGGAAGAGAGCCGCACCATGAACGTTCAGAAGTGTCATGATCATGTCATCGCGAGAGCGGCCGTGCTCATCGGCTGCACCGCGCTCGTGCTGTCCCTGAGCGGCACCGGCGCGCAGGCCCAGCCCCGGGACGTCGCCCGCCAGACCCTCGCGGCGAACGACGGATGGGCCTCCTACGGCTCCGGGACCACGGGCGGCTCCCAGGCGGACGCCGCGCACGTCTACACGGTCACCACCTGGGAGCAGTTCCGCGCCGCCCTGAAGGACGGCGGGTCCGCACCGAAGATCATCAAGGTCAGGGGCGTGATCGACGCCGTGTCCGAGGGCTGCGACGCGTTCGCGGCCGCCGGGTACGACCTCCAGAAGTACCTCGCCGCCTACGACCCCGCCGTCTGGGGCCACGACAAGCCGGTCAGTGGCGAGCAGGAGGACCTGCGGGCCGCGTCGGCCGCCGCACAGGACAAGACCATCAAGGCGAACGTGCCCGCCAACACCACCATCGTCGGTGTGGGGAAGGGCGCCGGGATCCGAGGCGGCAGCCTGCAGATCAAGGGCGTGGACAACGTCATCGTCCGCAACCTCGCCTTCGAGGCCCCGATCGACTGCTTCCCCCAGTGGGACCCGACCGACGACAACAAGACCGGCGCCTGGAACTCCGAGTACGACGGCATGGTGGTGTACGGATCCACCCATGTGTGGATCGACCACAACACCCTCACCGACGGCCGCTACCCCGACAGCAGCCTGCCGACCTACTTCGGCAAGGTCTACCAGCAGCACGACGGCCTGCTCGACGTCGTGCGCGGCGCCAACCACGTGACGGTGTCCTGGAACTCCTTCGAGGACCACGACAAGACCATGCTGATCGGCAACAGCGACGGCGCCGGCGCCGACGACACGGGCAAACTCAAGGTCACCCTGCACCACAACCGCTTCGAGGGCATCGTCGAGCGGGCCCCGCGCGTGCGGTTCGGGCAGGTCGACGCGTACAACAACCACTTCGTGGTCACCACGGACCAGCCGTACGCCTACACCTTCGGCATCGGCGCCTCCTCGCAGCTCCACGCCACGGACAACGCCTTCTCGCTGCCCGCCGGGGTCGGCGCCGGCAAGACCCTGAAGAAGTGGAACGAGGCGCCGCTCACCGCCGAGAACAACTACGTCAACGGCAAGCGGACCGATCTCATCGCCGTGCACAACGCGGAGATCCCCGGCGAGATCCTCAAGTCCGGCGCGGGCTGGAAGCCGACCCTGCGCACGAAGGTGGACTCACCGAAGGCCGTGCCGCAGATCGTCGACCGGCAGGCCGGCGCGGGCCGGATCTGCTGACACCCCCGGACACCGGCCGGGGCGGCCCGCACCGCACCCCCACCCCGGGGTGCGCCCGCCCCGGCTCCTCCCGCAGCGACATCGAAGGAGCAGCCGCATGCCCCTGTCCAGAAGACGATTCCTGACGGTGAGCGCCGGAGCGGGCGCCGCGCTCGGCGCGGCCCCGGCCCCCGCGCGGGCCGCCGGCCGCCCCCGCCCGTTCGGCCGGTACGGCTCACCGGCCGCGCGCCTGACGCCCGGGACGCTGTACGTCCATCCGGGCGGCGCCGGTGACGTCACCACCGTCCGGGACGCGGTCGCCGCGGCGAACGGAACCGGGCACACCCTCGTCATCGCCCCCGGCACCTACCGGGAGACGGTGGCCGTCGACCGCACCCGCACCGCCATGACCTGGATCGGGGCGAGCGAGGACCCCCGTGACGTCGTGGTCGTGTACGGCAACGCGGCCGGGACGCCCAAGCCGGGCGGCGGCACCCACGGCACGACCGGCTCCGCCACCACCACCGTCCAGGCCGACGGCTTCGGCGCCCGCTGGATCACCTTCGCCAACGACTGGCTGCGCGCCGACCACCCCGACATCACCGGCACCCAGGCCGTCGCCCTCAAGGTCCAGGGCGACCGCTCGGCCTTCCACCACTGCCGGTTCCTCGGCCACCAGGACACCCTGTACGCCGACTCCATGGCCCTCGGCACCTTCGCCCGCCAGTACTTCAGCCACTGCTACGCCGAGGGCGACGTCGACTTCGTCTTCGGACGGGCGACCGCCGTCTTCGAGCAGTGCCACTTCCGGACCCTGTCCCGGACCGACCTGGCCGGCGCCCCCTACGGTTTCGTCTTCGCGCCGTCGACCGCGGGGGCCAATCCGCTCGGCTACCTGGTGACGCGCAGCCGCGTCAGCAGCGAGGCACCCGACGGCTACTACAAGCTGGCCCGGCCCTGGGTGCCCAGCTCCGACACCACCGCCCGCCCCATGCTCACCGTGCGGGACACCCGGCTCGGCCCGGGCATCGACGCGCTCGCGCCCTACGCGAACATGTCGGACGCGTACCCGTGGCAGGCCCAGCGCTTCGCCGAGTACCGCAACACCGGGCCGGGCGCCGCCGTCACCGTCCTTGCCAACCGGCCCCAGCTCACCCCGCGGCAGGCCCGGTCCGCGACCCGCGCCGCCTGGCTCGGCGACTGGGAGCCGTGGAAGGAGGTGTGCTGAGTGCACCGGCGCACCCTCCTCACCGGAATCACCGCCGGGCTGGTCGCCGCGGGCACCGCACCCGCCCTCGCCTCGGCGGGCCGGCGCGTCCTGCACGTTCGCCCCGGCGACTCCGTCCAGGCCGCCGTCGACGCGGTGAGCGGCCCGGGATGGATCGTCGTCGTGCACCCGGGGACGTACCGCGAGGTCGTCAGCGTCCCGGCCGCCAAGGCCGGACTGACCCTCAGGGGTGCGACCGGGGACCCACGCGACACCGTCATCATCTACGACAACGCAAACGGCACGCCCAGGCCGGACGGTTCGGGCACCTACGGCACCGCCGGTTCCGCCACCTTCACCTCGGCGGCTCCCGGGCTGACCGTCCGCGATCTGACCCTGGCCAACGACTGGCTGCGCGCCGACCACCCCGAGATCACGGGGACGCAGGCCGTGGCGGCGTACACGTACGGCGACCGGACCCGCTTCGAGAACGTGCGGCTCCTGGCCCACCAGGACACCCTCTTCGTCGAGACCGGCGCCCTGGACACCTTCGACCGGCAGTACTTCCGCGACTGCTACATCGAGGGCGACGTGGACTTCGTCTTCGGGCGCGCCACGGCGGTGTTCGAGCACTGCCACTTCCGCACGCTGGCGCGGGACGTGGACTTCACGCCCAAGGGGATGGTCTTCGCCCCCTCCACGGCCCGGGCCAATCCGCACGGCATCCTCGCCGTGCGCTGCCGGATCACCTCCGGCGCCGAGGACGCGGCGTACAAACTGGCCCGGCCCTGGGTGCCGTCGTACGAGACCACGGCATGGCCGTCGCTGGTCGTGCGGGGGACCCGGATCGGGCCCGGCATCGACGCGGTGGCCCCGTACACGAACATGCGGGACGCCTACCCGTGGCAGAGCATGCGGTTCGCCGAGTACCGGAACACGGGGCCGGGGGCGGCGGTCCAGGTGCCCGGGAACCGGCCCCTGCTGAGCCACGCGCAGGCCCGGTCGCACACCAGGGAGACCTACCTCGGCGACTGGCGGCCGTATGCGTAGGGCCGCCGCGCTCCTCCTCGGACTGTGCCTGCTCTGGACGGCCGCCCCGGCCACCGCCGCCGACCGCGCCCCCACCGGCTGGGCCTCCACCGGCCCCGGCACGACCGGCGGGGCGGGCGGGCGGACCTGGACCGTGCACACGCGCGCCGAGCTCAAGGGCGCCCTCGCGAACGACGGCGACCCGACCGCGCCCAAGGTGATCCGGGTCGCGGGCGACATCAACGGCCATGAGAGCGACGACGGTTCCCTGCTCGGCGAGCAGGACTACGCGCCCGGATACGACCTCGCCAAGTACATGTCCTGCTTCGGCGAAGACGGCGCCGTCTGGTCCGACACCCGCTTCGACCACTGCAAGCGGCAGCGGCAGCTGCGGCAGACCGGGTCGAACCAGGAGAAGGCGCAGATCCAGCTCACCGTGCCGAGCAACACCACGCTCGTCGGCGCCGGCCGCGACGCCCGGCTGCTCGGGGTGTTCCTGACCGTCAACACCGGCAGCAACATCATCGTGCGGAACCTTCACCTCGAAGCACCCGTCGACCACTTCACCAGTTGGTCCCCGGACGACGGCACCCACGGCAACTGGAACGCCCGCTTCGACGCCATGACCGTGATCACGGGCAGGCACATCCGGATCGAGAACTGCACCTTCACCGACGGTCGCTTCCCCGACCGCGAGGCACCCCTCGGCTTCCACGGCGAGCGCGTGCAGCGGCACGACGGGCTGCTGGACATCGAGGACGGCTCCGACTTCGTCACCGTCTCCGACAGCCGCTTCGAGAACCACGACAAGGCGATCCTCATCGGGTCGGGCGACGGGCGCGGCGACCGTGACCGCGGGCACCTCAAGGTGACCTTCGCCCGCAACCTGTTCAGCGACATCGTGCAGCGCGCCCCCCGGGTCCGCTTCGGGCAGGTGCACGTCGTCAACAACGTCCACCGGGGCCGGGCGCCGCTCTACGCCCTGGGCGTCGGCGTCGAGTCGGCGATCTTCTCCGAGCGCAACGTCTTCCGCTATCCCGGCGCGGAGCCGCCGCTCGCCGTCGCCGCCTACGGGGGCGCGGAGTTCCACGACACCGGCTCCTGGTTCAACGGCCGGCCCGCCCGGCTCGACGCCGTGGCGAGCGCTCTGGGTCTCGGGAACGACGTCGGCTGGGACCCGGCCGACGTCTACGACCACCGTGCCCTGACCTCCCCGGCGGCGGTCGAGCGGTACGTGACTCGGCACGCCGGAGCCGGGAGGCCCCATGGACGCCCATGAAGCCCTGGGACGACGCACGTTCGTGGTCGGGGCGGGGACCGCGCTGCTGGGCGGGGGAGCGGTGAGCGGGGCGGAGGCGGCGGTCGTGGACGGCCCGCTGCCCGACTTCCACCCGGCGCTGAAGAACGCCCTGACCTTCCCGCTCGCCTGGGGCCGGTCCCCGATCCGCGACTTCCGCGCCTGGCGGCGTGCCGCCCGGGCCACCGTCGAGGAACACCTCCTCGTCGAGCGGCAGGACGGGACGCCGTACGCCCCCGAGTTCGGCGGCCGCTCTCAAGGCGAGGGATATACCCGGGAGTTGGTGACCGTCTCCCTCACCCGCTACGAACGGGTCCGCGGCGCCCTGCTCACCCCGCACGGCCCCGGGCCGTTCCCCGCCGTGCTGCTCCTGCACGACCACGGCGCGAGGTTCGACATCGGCAAGGAGAAGCTCGTCCGGCCCTGGTACGACGACACGCGCCTCGCCTCCGCCCGGGCGTGGGCGGAGAAGTACTTCAGCGGGCGCTTCGTCGGGGACGAACTGGCCCGGCGCGGCTATGTCGTGCTCTGCCTGGACGCCCTCGGCTGGGGCGACCGCGGCCCCCTCGCCTACGACCAACAACAGGCCCTGGCCTCGAACTTCTACCACCTCGGCTCCTCGGTCGCCGGGCTCATGGCCCGGGAGGACCAACGGGCCGCCGCCTTCCTGGCGGGGCTCGACCGGGTGGACGCCCGGCGGGTCGCGGCCGTCGGATTCTCCATGGGCGCCTACCGCGCCTGGCAGACCGCCGCCCTCAGCGACCACGTCGCGGCCGCCGCGTGCGTGTGCTGGATGACCGGCCTGAAGGAGATGATGGTGCCCGGCAACAACACGCTGCGCGGGCAGTCGTCGTTCCACATGCTCCACCCCGGCCTCGCCCGGCACCTCGACATCCCCGACGTGGCGAGCATCGCCGCCCCCAGGCCGATGCTCTTCCTCAACGGCGGGCTCGACCCGCTGTTCCCCGCGGACGGCGTGCGCGTCGCCCACGACAAGCTGCGCGCCGTCTGGCGATCCCGCCACGCCGAGGAGCGCTTGCGGCTGAAGACATGGCCGGAGCTCGGCCACGTCTTCACCGACCCCCTCCAGGACGAGGTCTTCCGCTGGCTCGACTCCGTCCTGTGAACCATCCCCCCACCCGTACGAGAAAGGAACCGCTCTCCCATGTCTCGTCGTAGCGCCCTCGCCGCCCTGGCCGCCCTCACCCTGGGTGCCGGCCTCGCCGCACTCCCCACCCAGGCCCAGGCCGCCACCGTGGTCGTCGCCAACTCCACCGACCTGGCCGACGCGATCAAGAACGCCGTACCGGGAACCGTCATCCAGGTGCGCGGCGGCACCTACTACCCGACGGCCACCCTCCAGTCCACGGCCAACGGCACGTCCTCGTCGCCCGTTACCCTCACGGCGTACGGCTCGGAGACCGTCAAGATCGACGGCTCGAACCTGCCCGCCGGAGACTGGATCCTCAAGCTCACCGCCGACTACTGGAACGTCTCGAACCTCACCTTCCAGAACTCCCCGGACAGCGCGGTCGTCTGCCAGTCCTGCACCGGCACCGACTGGAACAACATCAAGACCATCGACGGCGGCGACTCCGGCTTCACGCTCACCGGTGACGGCACCGTGAACAACACGGTGCGCAACCTCGACTCCTACGGCCACTACGACAAGGCCACGCACGGCGAGAACGCCGACGGCATCGCCGTGAAGTTCGGCTCCGGCTCCGGCAACCTCATCACCGGGGCCCGCCTGTACAACAACTCCGACGACGGCCTCGACTTCTGGTCCTTCTCCTCGCCGGTCACCGTCGAGCACACGTGGGCGTTCGGCAACGGAAAGAACCGTTGGAGTGACTCCGCCTTCGCGGGTGACGGGAACGGCTACAAACTCGGCGGGGACGGGGAGGTGGTCGCCCACGTCATCAACAACTCGGCCGCCTGGGACAACGCCGGCAACGGCTTCACCGAGAACAGCAACAAGGGCGCCCTCGTCATCAACCGGACCACCGCCTACGCCAACGCCAAGTGGGGCTACTACTTCGCGACCGGCTCGGCCAGGCTCGGCAAGAACCTCGCCGTGAGCAACGGCGGCGGGTCGGTCAGCAAGGGCTCGTCGGTGGTGTCGGCCGGCAACAACTGGGACTCCGGGATCGCGACCCCGGCCTTCCGGTCCACCAACGCCTCGACCACCTACAACGCCCGCCGGTCGGGCGGCGCGCTCCCCGCGACCACGTTCCTGACCACGGGCAGCACCAGCATCGGGGCGACGATGGACTGACGTCCGGTCCGCCACGCCCGGAGCGCTTGACCCGCATTTTGCCCGGCGGGTCTCGCGCCCACGGGGGCGACGCGCGTAGAAACCCTGTCATGCATAAGCCACTGCGTATCGCCGCGGTCACCGCGGCCTGTGCCGTCGCCGGTGTCACCCTGTACGGGACCGGCGCCGCCACGGCCGGCCAGTCGACGGCGAACTCCACCCGTGAGCCCTACAACATCGGACTGCTGGCCAAGGACATCGACACCTACTACGGCACCACCCTCGACGCGGACGGCGTCTACCAGGCCTCCCCGGACAGCCCCTACGCCAAGGACCTCGCCCGCCTCGGCGCGTCCGCCCGGGCGTACATCGACAAGGCGGCCCGCAAGGCGCTGCACAAGGGCGAGAAGCCGGCCGTCGTCTTCGACATCGACGACACCCTGCTGCTCAGCCTCGACTACGAGAAGAAGAACAACTACGGCTACAACAGCGCCACCTGGGCCGCCTACGTCGACCGCGCCGACCGGCCCGCCGTCTTCGGCAGCCCCGAACTCGTCCGCTACGCGGACCGCAAGGGCGTCGAGGTCTTCTACAACTCGGGCCTGAGCGAGGCGCAGCGCTCCGCCGCCGTGGAGAACCTGAAGAAGGCCGGCGCCGAGGTGAACCTCGACGCCGGCCACATGTTCCTCAAGAACAAGGACAACCCGCCTTCCTACCTGAGCGGATGCGCCACCCCGGGCACCTGGACCTGCACGACCGTGCAGTACAAGTCCGGTACCCGGGGGCACATCGAGAAGGACCTCGGGTACGAGATCATCGCCAACTTCGGCGACCAGTTCTCGGACCTCCAGGGCGGTCACGCCGACCGGACGTACAAGCTCCCGAACCCGACGTACTTCGTCAGCTGAGGCAGGGCGGCGTCACCGCCGGACCGGCTTGATCCCCTCCAGCGTCGGCACCACGGGCTTGATGGTGCCGTCGGCCGCGAACTCCATGCGGTCGACGGTGGTCTCGCGGTGCATGCCGTCGCCGCCCGGCAGGCCGGGGCCGTTGAGGGCGAAGCGGTGGTAGACCATGTACCAGTCGTCGGTGCCGGGGGTGTTCACCACCGAGTGGTGGCCGGTGGCGAGGATGCCGTACTCGGGCCGCTTCTGAAGGATCGTCCCGCGCTTGGTCCACGGGCCGAGCGGGGACGGTCCCGTCGCGTACGCCACGTGGTAGTTCTCGCTGCGGGTGTCGTCCTCCGACCACATGAAGTAGT
This sequence comes from Streptomyces massasporeus, assembly GCF_014648995.1. Taxonomy (GTDB): domain Bacteria; phylum Actinomycetota; class Actinomycetes; order Streptomycetales; family Streptomycetaceae; genus Streptomyces; species Streptomyces massasporeus. The sequence goes on from NZ_BMSE01000004.1 coordinate 385,822, forward strand.
ACGTGCCCTTCCGCTTGATCACGAAGGAGCCCTCGCGGAAGTTGTCTGGGGTGATGTCCTTCACCTTGGACGCGTCGAAGGACACCATGTCGTCGTCGAGCGGCACCACGTATCCGTGGCCGTTGCCCCAGTACAGGTAGGCCTGGCCGTCGTCGTCCGTGAAGACCGCCGGGTCGATCATCTGGCCCTTGAGCGAACCGCCCTTGGCCACCAGCGGCTTGCCGAGCGCGTCCTTGAACGGGCCGGCGGGGGAGTCGGCGACCGCCACGCCGATCTGCTGCTCGGCGCAGAAGTAGAAGTAGTACTTGCCGTCGCGTTCGGCGATAGCGGGTGCCCAGGCGTTCTTGTCGGCCCAGCTCACGTCCGGCCCGAGGTCGAGGATGACGCCGTGGTCCTTCCAGTTCACCAGGTCCTTCGACGAGTACGCCTTGAACCTGGTGCCGCTCCAGCCCTGGAAGCCGTCCGTGGTCGGGTAGATCCAGTACCGGCCGTTCAGGTAGTGCACGTCGGGGTCGGCGTTCAGGCCCGGCAGGATCGGGCTGCGGGCGCGCACCGCTTCGACCGTCCAGGTGCGCTTGGTGCCGTCGGCTGCCGTGACGGTGTACTTCTGCGGTGTGCGGAAGTCGCGGCGGGTGCCGGACTTCGGGCTGAGCTTCGCGCCCTCACCGACCCACAGCTTCGGGGCGAGGTCCCGCAGGCCGGCGTCCGGCTTCATGGGCAGGACGACCTTGGAGGCACTGTCCGTGATGATCGCGTAGCCCTTCTGGTGCTTCGCCGTCGCGTCCACGACCGAGGTGGGGGCGGAGGGGTAGGCGGCCAGCAGGCGGTCGTACTCCTGCTGCGTCACGGGGAGCACCGTGCCGTGCCGGGGGCTCGCCGGAAGCTGGTAGTTCGTCGACGGGGTCCACTTGCCGGAGGCGAGGTCGGTGGTCTCGAAGGGCACGTAGCCGCGGCCGCCGTACTCGTCGATGAACAGGTACCACTTCTTCTCGGTGTTCGACTTGAACACCGTCGGGCCCTCGCCGCGGTCCATCGCGCCCTTGCCGATGCAGTCGGCCACGAAGTCGTACGTCGTCGAGGTCAGGGAGGTGGACTTCTCCCCGGTGATGAACTTCGAGCAGGGGCCGGCGGAGCCGGGATCGCGCTCGTCCTTGGTGTAGCGGTAGTACTCGTCCTCGTACTTCACCACCGTGGAGTCGATCACCGAGTAGCCCGGGTCGTTCCAGACCTTCGGCTCGCTGAAGGTGCGGAAGTCCTTCGTGGTCGCGTACAGCATCTTGTTGTACGTGTCGCCCTTGTGGTCCGGGTCGTCGTCGGCGTACAGCTTCGACGCCCAGAAGACGACGTACGCGTCGAGCTCGTCGTCCCAGTAGGCCTCCGGGGCCCAGGTGTTGCCCGCGCTGTCCGGGGAGACCTTCACCAGGCGCTGGTCGGTCCAGTGGACCAGGTCGGTGGACTCCCAGACCATGATCGACTTGCTGCCGTGCCGCTGGACCTGGTCCCAGCTGCCGCTGGAGTTCTGGTACATCCGCAGGTCGGTGGCGATCAGGTAGAACTTGTCGCCCTTGGGGGAGCGGATGACGAACGGGTCGCGCAGACCCTTCTCGCCGGTCGTGGACGTCAGCACCGGCTTCCCGGCGTTCAGTTCACGCCAGTGCAGCGGGTCGTTTCCGCGGCTGAGGGCGTAGCGGATCTGCTCGCCGTCGGCGGTGCCCTCACCGGTGAAGTAGGCGAAGAGGTAACCGGCGTACTTGCTGTGCTTCACGGGTGGGGCTCCGGGGTCTGCGGTGCTGGGCGGTGCGCTGAGGAGGGTCAGCAGGAGGCCGGTCAGGGCCAGGAAGGGGAGCAGGAGCGTGCGGGCGATGCGGGGGCGCATGACACTTCCTGTCGGAGTATGGGGGATTCTGTTGGATGAGCGGCCTTCGGAGTCTCACCGGAGGGACGCAGGGCGTCAACGGGTGCGCGTGAGGCCGATCGGTCCGAAACTTTCGGAACGTCGAGGTCATGGGCCCACGCGACGGCGGCAACCCTTTGCGGCGCGGCGGCGACTGGTGGACGGAAACGGGCCGGAGCGGGCCCCTCCGAGCCGTTTCCGTCCCGATCCCCTAGGAAAGGAACGCTCCGTGCTGCCGAGCACCGGACGTCATCGCAGGACCCGTACCCTCTCCATCGCCGCGGCCGTGGCCTGTGCCGCGGGGGCCGGCGGCGTCTACCTCGGGCTGTCGACCGGCGGTGCGCAGGCCGCCTCGACGACGGTCACCGTGTCCACCACCGCCCAGCTCGAACAGGCCGTGAAGAACGCCACCGCCGGCACCGTGATCCAGGTCCGCGGCGGCACCTACTACCCGACCGCCACCCTCAAGTCCACGGCGAACGGCACCGGTTCCGCACCCATCACCCTGCGGGCCCACGGCGACGAGAAGGTGCGGATCGACGGGTCCAAGCTGCCCGCCGGCTCCTGGCTGGCCGGGATCTACGGCGACCACTGGACCGTCCAGGACCTGGCCTTCGTCAACTCCCCGGCCCAGGGATTCGTCGCCACGTCCTCGGTCGGCGGCGTCTTCAGGAACCTGGTCACCGCGGACAACGGCGACTCCGGCTTCACCCTGCGCGGCGACGGCACCACCGGCAACCTCGTGCAGAACGTGGACAGCCACGGCAACTACGACCGGGCCGGTCACGGCCAGAACGCCGACGGCATCGCCGTCAAGTTCGGCTCCGGGACCGGGAACCGGATCACCGGAGCCCGGCTCTACGGCAACTCCGACGACGGCCTCGACCTGTGGCAGTTCTCCTCCCCGGTCACCATCGAGCACTCCTGGGCGTTCGGCAACGGCGAGAACCGCTGGAACGACGCGGCCTTCGAGGGCAACGGCAACGGCTTCAAGCTGGGCGGCGGGGGCGCGTCCGTCGCCCACGTCGTCGACAACAACGCTGCCTGGGACAACACGCTGCACGGCTTCACCGAGAACTCCAACACCGGCGCCATCGCCCTGAACCGCAACACCGCGTACGCCAACGCCGAGAGCGGCTTCTACTTCGCGACCGGCACGGCCCGCCTCGGCAGGAACCTCGCCGTCGCCGACAAGGGCGGAGCGGCGAAACTCGGCTCCTCGACGGTCTCGGCCGGCAACACCTGGGACAGCGGCATCGCCACGCCGCCCTTCAGGTCGACGGACGCGACCGGTGCGTACGGAGCGCGCCGGGCGGACGGCTCCCTGCCCGCGACGACGTTCCTGACGACCGGTTCCACGACCATCGGCTCGACGATGGACTGAGGCCGCGCTCCCGCCGGGACGATGGACTGAGGCCGCGCTCCCGTCGGTACGACGACGCCCCCGCCGGTGCGAAACGGCGGGGGCGTCCTGCCGACCGGCCGAGGGGGGCTCGGCCGGTACCGTCCGGCCGTCCGGAGGGGGGCTCCGAAGGGCCGTGGTGCCAGGACGTCCGGCTGGGGGGCCGGACACCCGGCGTTCCGGTCGGCCCAAGGGGGGACGAGGGCCGACCGGAGTCACAGGGGGGCGGGTCCTACTGGTAGCTGATGTCGGACGCCTTGAACGTGCAGCTCTTGCCGTCCGGACCGGGCGGTGTCAGCTCCTTGGGCTCCTTGCCGGTGTTGTTGCCCTCGAAGCGCACACACGTCTTGATCTTCTTCTTGCCGTCGCCGTGGATGCGGATCTTCGACAGCGTCGCCGTGTCGCCGTAGTTGGCGTTCACCCCGACGATGGAGTTCATCGGCGCCGTCAGGTCGATGTCGCTGAGCACGATCGTGCGCTTGTACTGCGTCTTGCAGTTGCCGCAGGAGCGGACCAGCTTGCCGGCGTTCTGCACCTGGAATCCGGACACGTTCAGCGTCCCGGCGCCGTTGAACTGCAGCACCTTGTCGTCGGCGTTCTTCGCGCCGCCGCCGATCACCTTGTACACCGCGGAGGAGGACGTGCCCTTGAAGCTGGCCGCGTCCTCGCCGACGTCCGTCCACCACACGTTCTGCAGCGTGCAACTGCCCTTGCAGTGCACACCGTCCGCCGCCGGGGTGCCGATGATGACGTTCTTGAGGACCGCGCCGTCCGCCAGCTCGAAGAGCGGGTCCTGACCCTCGTCCTGGCTGCCGCCGCCGAGCGCGCCGGTGCCGTAGAACATCTTCATCCCGCCGTCGCGCACACCGGAGACCGGGATGGTCTTGGACACGGGCGTCTTGCCCTTGTCCGTGGGCCAGGAGGACGCGGCGCCCGCCGTCGACAGCATCGACGTGGTGACGACCGCGGCACCCGTGATGCCGAACGCGGACACCGCGGCGATCACGGCCCGCCGCTTGGTGGCACTGCGGCGATGGCGGACGCGCTGTTCTGCTGGTGCAGTCATGTACCGATTCCTCAGATGGGTGGTGACTCTTGCGCGTTGTGGTGGTCACCGGTGAGGAAAGGGTTGCCGCCTCTCCAGGAATTTTTCACGAGTCGCCGTCGCCGTCGCCGTCGCCGTCGCCGTCGTCGACCGCCGCGAAGCCGCCGCTCACCGACAGCTGTCGCGAAGCGTCGGTGGCCGTCACCGCGTAGGCGTCCTTCCCCGCGTCACGGCCGCCGCGGGCGTGGTCGAACTGCCCGGCGAACACCCACTCGCCCGCCGGCACCGTACGGCCCTCCTTGAGGGTCCAGGTGTAGACGAGGAAGCCGTCCCGCTCGGCGACCGCGAGGGTGAAGTCGTTCTCGGGCAGGGAGCGCCAGGCGCCCGCGTTCGAGACCCCGCCGGTCTGGGCGACCTTCAACCGCACGGTCAGCGCGGTCAGTTGCCCGCGGGTCTTGAGGGTGATGTTGCTCTGCGCCCAGAAGTCGTTGCTGTGCGGGTCGACCGAGCCGTCCGACCAGAGCGGACCGTCCTCGGTGGCGGCGGGCGGCCGCTCGGTGGCCGGGGCGCTCGGCGTCCTCGACGGCGGCGGGCCGGACTCGCGGCGCTCGGGCGACCGGCTCGGCGTCGGCTCCACCGGAGCCGGGGGCGCGGGGGGCCGGCTCGTCGCCTCCGGGGACGGGATGGGGGTCGGCGACGTCGCGACCTCCTGCTGCCGCGGGGCGGCCTCGTCCTTCACCGCGGAGGCCACCGCGTAACCGCCCACCGCCAGCACGCCGGCGACCGCGGCCGTCGCACCGGCCACCCGCATCCAGCCGAACACCGGCGGACGCGTCTCCCGGTGGCCGGAGCCGGCCGGACCGGCCATGCCGCGCTCGACCCGGGCCAGCATGCGCTCCCGGTCGGGCTCGTGTGCCCCGGCCGCCTCGTGCAGCCGGGAGCGCACCTCCTCGTGCACGTCCCGCCGCATGCTCATCGGTCCCTCCCTCCGCCCTGGCCGGTGCGCACGCCCTCCACGGCGGGCGAGCAGCGGGGAGCGCCCAGCGCCGCGTGCATCCGTTGCGGCACCCCCGGCGTCCCCAGCAACCGCTGGAGTTCGGCCATCCCCTTGGAGGTCTGGCTCTTCACCGTACCGACCGACACACCCAGCGCCAGCGCGGTGTCCTTCTCCGACAGGTCGAACGCGTGCCGCAGCACCACACAGGCCCGCTTGCGGAACGGCAGCCCGCGCAACGCCTCCTGCACGTCGACCACACCCGCGACGTCCGGGTTCTCGGTGTTCTCCTCGCGCTGCGACCAGAACAGGGCGATGCGCCGCCGCTCGCGCACCGCGCTGCGGATGCGGGTCCGGGCCAGGTTGGCGACCACACCGCGCGCGTACGCGGCCGGATGGTCGGCCGCGCGCACCCGGTCCCAGCGGTGCCACAGCGCCAGCAACGCGTCCGCCGCCAGGTCGTCGGCGGTGTCCGCCTCGCCCGTCAACAGATAGGCGAGGCGGGACAGTTCGGCGTAGTGGCGCTCGAAGAAGGCGTGGAACTCCGCGGAGGCGGCGTCGTCGACGACTGTGCCCACGGGCGACCTCCTCTCGCAGCGGCTGCGGGCACTCCCGGCCGGGGCACCCTGTGGCTGTCATGTAGATGACATGTGATCATCCGGGGGAGGCCCGGACGAGATCGGGAAGCGTAGCAGCGATCGTCGGATGGTTCGTACGGAGCTTCGAACGTCGTATGGCAGGCCGGACTTCGATTTCGTAACACGAAGAACACCTGAACGTGGTTCAACGCGACGAAAATCCAGCCAGCACCCGCACACCGATCACCCAGGCATCTAGGAGCACGCGCCATGTCCGAATCGCAGAAGGTGGCCGACCGGTCCGACGCCGCGCCACCGGCGGCGAACAGCGTCGACCGGTTCTTCAAGATCTCCGAGCGGGGGTCCACCTTCGGCCGTGAGATACGCGGCGGCTTCGCCACGTTCTTCACGATGGCCTACATCCTTGTCCTGAATCCCATCATCCTGGGCAGCGCGAAGGACAAGTTCGGGCACCAGCTGGACGCCGTCCAGCTCACCACCGCCACCGCCCTGGTGGCCGCGGTCATGACGATCATCATGGGCGTCGGCGGCAACCTGCCCCTGGCGCTCGCCGCCGGACTCGGCCTGAACGCCGTCGTCGCCTTCCAGATCGCCCCGCTCATGAGCTGGGACGACGCGATGGGCCTGATCGTCCTCGAAGGCCTGCTGATCTGCGTGCTGGTGGTGACCGGTCTGCGCGAGGCCGTCATGCACGCGATACCCCAGCCGCTCAAGCAGGCGATCAGCGTCGGCATCGGCCTGTTCATCGCCTTCATCGGCTTCGTCGACGCCGGGTTCGTCAGCCGCATCCCGGACGCCGCCAACACCACCGTCCCCGTTCAGCTGGGCGGCACCGGCTCCCTCGCCGGCTGGCCGATGCTGGTCTTCTGTCTCGGTGTGCTGCTGACGATCGGACTGCTCGCCCGCAAGGTCAAGGGCGCCATCCTCATCAGCATCGTCACCATGACCGCGCTGGCGATCGTGATCAACTCCCTCGCCGACATCAAGTCCTGGGGCCTGACGACGCCCTCCTGGCCGGACAACCTCGTCGACGCCCCCGACTTCGGCCTCATCGGTGACTTCGACCTGTTCGGCGCCTTCAGCGCTCCCGGCGTCGGCGTCATCACCGTGGTCCTGCTGATCTTCACGCTGATCCTGTCCGACTTCTTCGACACCATGGGCACGGTCGTCGGCATCAGCGCCGAGGCCGGCCTGCTCGACGAGGACGGCAAGGTCCCGAACCTCGGCCGGGTGCTGCTCATCGACGGTGCCGCCGCCGTCGCGGGCGGCGCGGCCTCCGCCTCCTCGGCGACCTCCTACATCGAGTCCGCGGCCGGTGTCGGCGAGGGCTCGCGCACCGGCTTCTCCAACCTCGTCACCGGCGGCCTGTTCGGCCTCGCGCTGTTCCTGACCCCGCTGCTCACCATCGTCCCGCTGCAGGCGGCCGCCCCGGCCCTGGTCGCCGTCGGCTTCCTGATGATGACCCAGGTCAAGCACATCGACTGGGACCGCTACGACATCGCCATCCCCGCGTTCCTCACCATCGCCGTGATGCCGTTCACCTACTCCATCACCAACGGCATCGGGGCCGGCTTCCTCGCCTACGTCGTCATCAAGACCGTCCTCGGCAAGGCCAAGGAGGTCCACTGGCTGCTGTGGGGGACCTCGGCGCTGTTCCTCGTGTACTTCGCCATCGACCCGATCGAGCAGCTGCTGGGAGCGAAGTGACGCCGAGCGCGCGCTGACACGAGGACGGGCCGCCCCCGGGGGGAAGGGGGCGGCCCGTCTCGTCTGTACAGACGGCGTATTGGCGGCTGAGGTTCAGTGGCGCAGGCTCAGTCCTTCAGCGCCGCCTGCATCATGGCCTTGGCGACCGGCGCCGCCAGGCCGTTGCCGCTGACCTCCGAGCGGGCCGCGTCCGACTGCTCGACCATGACCGCCACGGCGACCTCCTTGCCCGACGAGTCGGACTTGCCGTACGAGGTGAACCAGGCGTACGGCACCTGGCTGTTGTTCTCGCCGTGCTGGGCCGTGCCCGTCTTGCCGCCCACGGTCGCGCCCGGGACCTTGGCGTTCGTGCCCGTGCCCTTGTTCACGACCGTCTCCATCGCCGACTGCAACTGCTCGGCGGTCGAGGAACTGACGATCTCCTTCGTGCCCGCGTCGTCGTCGTAGTCCTCCAGCACATCACCGCCGCTGTCGGTGATCTGCGAGACCATGTGAGGCGACACCAGCTTGCCGCCGTTGGCGATGGCCGCCGACACCATGGCCATCTGCAGCGGGGTGGCCGTGACGTCGAACTGGCCGATGCCCGTCAGGGCCGTCTGCGACGGGTCCATGTCCGACGGGTACACGCTCGTGTAGGCCCGGACCGGCACATCCAGCTTGTCGTCGTTGAAGCCGAACTTCTCGGCCATCGCCTTCACCTTGTCCTGGCCCAGCTTCACGGCCATCTTGGCGAAGACGTTGTTGCACGAGTACTCCAGTGCCGTGCGGATGGTCGCGTTGGTGCAGGGCGCGTTCGGGTTCTCGTTCGTCAGGTCCCGGCTGGTGCCCGGCAGCGTGTACGGGTCCGGGCTGTCCGTCCGCTCGTCCACCGACGAGTACAGCCCGTCCTCCAGCGCGGCCGCCGCCACGACCAGCTTGAACGTCGAACCGGGCGGCAGCGGCTGCCGCAGCGCACGGTTGACCAGCGGCTTCTCCGGGTCCGAGGTGAGCTTCTGCCAGGCGGAGCCCGCGGTGTTGGCGTCGGTCAGCGAGGAGGGGTCGTACGACGGCGTCGACACGACCGCGAGGATCTTCCCGGTCTTCGGGTCGACGGCGACGGCACCGCCCTTCTTGTCGCCGAGCGCCTCGTAGGCGGCCTTCTGCACGTCCGGGTCGATGGTCGTGACCACGTTGCCCGGCTCGGCCCGCTCGTTGGTGAGCGTGTCCATCACGGACTTCAGCCGGCTGTCCGTGCCGTTGAGCAGGTCGCTGTAGATGCCCTCCAGCTGGGTCGGGGCGTACGCCTGCGACGCGTACCCCGTCACCGCCGCATACAGCGCGCCGTCGGTGTACGTCCGCTTGTACGTGAGGTCGCTCTTCTTCGTCGGCGTCGAGCCGGTCACCGACCGGCCGCCCACGATGATGTTCCCGAGCGGCGCCGAGTACGTCTCGATCGCGTTCCGCCGGTTGTCCTTGTCGTCTGCCAGCGCCTGGCCGTCGTAGAACTGCACCCAGGTCGCCCTGACCAGCAGAGCGAGCACCAGGAGCAGCGAGAAGACCGACGCGCGCCTGATCGTCTTGTTCATTTCGCACTGGAGGACGAGCCACACCGGGCGGATCGTTCCCGTCCGTCCTGGTTTCTCATCCGGCGGGGCGGTTTTCTCATCCGCCGTTCAGAAAGCCGGCCTCGTACGCGGCGATCACCGCCTGCGTGCGGTCCCGGGTGCCGGTCTTGGCCAGGACCGCCGCGACGTGGGACTTCACCGTGGCCGGGCCGACCTCCATCAGACGGGCGATCTCCGCGTTGGTCAGACCCCGCGCCATGTGCCGCAGCACCTCCCTCTCGCGCCCCGTGAGCTTCGCCACCCACGCGGGCGGTGCCGGGCGCGCCCGGGCGTGCTCGGCCGCCAGGGTGCGCAGGGCCGCCGGGAACAGCAGGCTGTCGCTGCGCGCCACCAGCCGGACCGCCTGTACGAGCGCGTCGGCGTCCGCCCGCTTCAGCAGGAACCCGGCGGCTCCGGCCCGCAGCGCGTCGTACACGTAGGAGTCGTTCTCGAACGTCGTCACCACGACGATCCGCGGCGGATCGTCCAGCGTGGCGAGGATCTGCTCGGTGGCGCGGATCCCGTCGGTCTCCGGCATCCGCACGTCCATGAGGACGACGTCCGGCCGCAGCTCCCGGACGACCGAGACCGCCTCGGCGCCGGTGGCCGCCTCGCCCACCACGTCCAGGTCGGGCTCGGCGCAGAGGATGGCGCGCAGCGCGGTGCGCACCATGCGCTCGTCGTCGGCGAGCACGACACGGATCGGGGCCGGGCGGTTCATGCGGGTCCTTTCATCGGCAGGCGTGCGTGCAGCCGCCAGGTCTGCGCCGGAGTCGGTCCGGCTGTCGTGGTGCTGCCTTGGGGTGGTGTCGCGGTCGGTCCGGCTGTCGTGGTGCTGCCCGGCCGGGGTGCCGCGGCCGGTCCGGCCGTCGCCGTGCCGCCCAGCAGCCTGGCCCGGTCCGCGATGCCCCGCAGTCCGTGGCCGCCACCGGTGCGGGAGGGCGCGGGGCCGGTGACCGGGTTCTCCACGGTGATCTCCAGCTCCCCGTCCGTCACCGCGATCCGCACGTCCACGGCCGCCCGCTCACCGGCGTGCTTGAGGGCGTTGCTCAGCCCCTCCTGCACGATGCGGTAGGCCTCCCGGGACAGCAGTGGGGGCAGTGCCTCCGGGTCGGCGTCCACGGTGGCGCTCACCCGCTGACCGCCCGCCCGGGTACGCCGCAGCAGCCTGTCGAGGTCGGCGGCGAGGGTGGGCGCCGGAGCCGTGCCGGGGGCGTCGCCCTCACGCAACACGCCCAGCACGGCGTCGAGTTCACCGACCGTGCGCCGGGTCGTGTCCTCGATCGCGGCGAGGGCCTCGCGGACGAACTCCGGGTCGGAGTCGAGGACCCGGCGGGCCGCGCTCGCCTGGAGCGTGACCGCGCTCAGGGCGTGGCCGACGGAGTCGTGCAGCTCCCGCGCCAGCCGGTTGCGCACGGCCAGGTCGGCCGCGCGGGCCTCGGCGGCGGCGAGCCGCTCCCGGGGCGTGGGGCCGAGCAGCAGCGGCGCCCAGCGGGCCAGCAGCGCACCGCAGCCGGCCGCGCAGCCGGCGAGGGCCGCGAGCGACAGCACGCCCGCGACCGGGGCGAGCGCCAACACCCAGGCGTGGTCGAAGACTTCGGGCAGTCCGAGCCGGCTGCCGAGCAGCCCCGAGAGGACCGGCAGCACGATCAGCGTGGCGGCGAACGGCGGCAGCGCCAGCGACATCCCCGCGATGATCCCGCCGAACCCGAGATGCAGCGTGAACCAGGCGGCCGTACGGCCCTTCTCGCCCCGCGTGCGTGCGGGCCCGAGGGCGAGCCGGTCCGTGTCCACCCCGCACAGCCAGCGCACCGCTGCCGACTCCAGCGGCCGGGTCAGCGGGAACAGCGAGGTGACGGCCGCGAGCGGCAGGCCCACGGCGAACGAGCCGAGTTGGAGGGGGAGGGAGCCGAAGACGTCCGACGAGCCGGTGACCGGGCCGACGACCACCGAACCGACCAGGACGTACGGCATGGCCAGCGCACCGCCGAGGATCAGATGGATCCAGCGCAGCCGCGCCCGCCGGCCGAACAGCGACCGGGCGACCGTGCTCACGCCGCCCGCCGCGCGGTCCCGGCCGAGCGCTCGGCGACGTGGTAGACGCCGATGGCGGCGACGAGGAGGCCGACGAGCATCTGGCCAGCGTAGGCGAGGTTCATCAGCGGCGTGGCGCGGTCGGCGAGGTCCGCCGGGCCGCCGAGGGAGGCCAGCGACAGCCACCCGCCCCAGCAGGCCACGGCCCCCGAGCCGACCCAGACGAGCGAGAGCGGCACCGACACGGGCAGGGCCCGGCCGCGCCGGAAGGCCAGCAGCACCGCCCCGGTGACCGCCGCGAGCAGGAACACGACGTACAGGGCCTCCAGGACGTAGAACTCACCGCCCCGGTCCGCGGCCCGGCCCTCGCCTAGCCCGGCGGAGACACCGCAGGCCCACAGGGCGTGCAGGGTGAGCGGCAGCAGGGCGAGCACGGCGGCGGCCACGGCGAGGGCCCGGTGGGCCGGTCCGACGGCGCCGACGGGCAGGTCCCACACCCGCCCGTGCCACAGGTGCCCCCAGCGGTCCCGCGCGTACAGCACGAAGAGGCCGCCGAGGGCGAGCCCCTGGGCGATGAACCCCGTGTACACGACGCCGAACACCCACTCGTCCAGGAAGGCCTCCCGGCCCGCCGACGAGGCACCGCCTCCGCCGAACGCCCTCACCACCAGCTGCGCCGGGAACCCGGCCATGACGGGCGCGAGCAGCCCGGTCGCGACCCACACGGGGAACGCGAGCAGCCACGCGGGCACCCGCAGCCCCCACGGCCGGGTGAGCACCAGCGCCAGCACGATCACCGCGCTGTCCAGCAGGATCGACAGGCCGTTGATCACGGCCATGGTGAGGCGGTCGTCGAGCAGCGAGCTGCCCTCGGGTATCCCGACGTGACTCCCGGCGACCCAGGCGGCCTTGAGGGCGAGGTACGGGACACAGGAGACGACGGCGACGGCACGGAGGATCCGCCGGGCGCGGCCGGGACCTGTGGTGGGGCGGGCGGCGGGAGCGAGCGACTGCGTCATGCGATCAGGCTCCCGCGCGCCGGGCCGCCGGCACCTCCTGCCCGGCGACGATCCGCCTCCGCCGGACGGGGGAGAGGTTCTCGGCGCCTCAGCCCTCCAGGATGAGCACCGCTTCGTCGATCTCGGCGCCCCGGGCCGGGGCGTACCCGCGGGCCGCCGCCGTCACCCGGAACCCGCACTTCTCCAGCACGCGCAGCGACCCCGCGTTGTCCGACGCCGCCCGCGCGTACAGCGGGCGTTCGGGCACCTCGGCGAGCAGCGCCCGCAGCGCCTGTGTGGCGATGCCCTTGCCCCAGTACGCGCGGTCGACCCAGTACGTCACCTCGCGCTCGCCCGGCACCCCGTACACCCCCGCGCTGCCGACCACGTCCCCGTCGGCCAGGACCGTACGGACGACGACGTCGGGCGAGGAGCGCATCCGGGACCAGCGGGTGTCGAAGGCGGCCCGGTCGGCCGGATCCTCCGGGGTGAAGGCCGCCATGCTCAGGGACTCGGGGTCGTTCATCTGCCGGAAGAAGACCGGCAGATCGCTGTCGTGGACCTGGCGCAGCTCGACGTTCATGCCTCAGAGCCTACGGGTGGCCAGTGTCAGCCGGTCCCGTGCGTCGAAGAGCGCGTCCTTGACCAGCTGTTCGTGCGCCGGCGTCAGCCGCGCCACCGGCACCGAGCAGCTGATCGCGTCCCGCGCCGGGGTGCGGTACGGGATCGCCACGCCGAAGCAGCGCAGCCCCAGCGTGTTCTCCTCGCGGTCCACCGCGAAGCCCTGGTCCCGCACCTGGCGCAGCTCCTCGATGAGCTTCTCCCGGTCGGTGATCGTGTGCTCGGTCAGCGCGGGCAGCGTCTCCGGGAGCATCTTGCGCACCTGCTCGTCCGAGTACGTGCTCAGCAGCGCCTTGCCGAGGGACGTGGAATGCGCGGGTAGCCGGCGGCCGACCCGGGTGAAGGGACGCAGGTAGTGCTGGGACTGGCGAGTGGCCAGATAGACGACGTTCGTGCCGTCGAGGCGGGCGAGGTGGATCGTCTCGGTCGTGTCGTCCGAGAGCCGGTCCAGCGTCGGGCGGGCCGCCGCGACGACCTCGTCACCGTCGATGTACGACGTGCCGACCAGCAGGGCCCGCACGCCGATGCCGTATCGCGTGCCCGTCGCGTCCGTCTCCACCCAGCCCAGTTCGACCAGGGTGCGCAGCAGCATGTAGAGGCTGGACTTGGGATACCCGACGGCCTCCTGGACCGCCGCGAGGGAGTGCATGCCGGGGCGTCCGGCGAAGTATTCGAGCAGTTCAACCGTTCGTACCGCGGACTTGACCTGCGCCCCGCCGCCCGTCTCGCCAGCCGACATCGCCCTTGACCCCTTCGTTGGACGGGAAATAGTCTCCACAGCATATTCATCATCAGAGACAGCGTTCAGTATATCGAACGTCCCTGGTGGGTGACCCAGTACTGCGGCAATACATGTGTGGAGGGACCCGCGGTGGCAGCAGCACCAGTCTGGAGTGTCGACCCCCGAACCGGGAAGCAGCGTGAACAGGTTGCGGTGGAGGCCACAGCCCAGGAGGTGGACGCCGCCGTCCGCGCCGCGCACGAGGCACGCGGCGCCCTCGCCGACCGCACGGTCCGCGCGGCCTTCCTGCGCACCGCCGCCGACGAGCTTCAGGCGGCCAAGGACGGTCTCGTCGAGACCGCCGACGCCGAGACCGCGCTCGGCCCGGTCCGGCTGACCGGCGAGCTCGCCCGTACCTGCTACCAGTTGCGCGCCTTCGCGGACATCGTCGACGAGGGCGCCTTCCTCGACGTCGTCATCAACCACCCCGACGACACCGCGACCCCGCCCATCCCCGACCTGCGCCGCTACAAGGTGGCGCTGGGCGTCGTCGCCGTCTACTCGGCGTCGAACTTCCCCTTCGCCTTCTCGGTCGCGGGCGGCGACACCGCGAGCGCCCTCGCGGCCGGCTGCCCGGTCGTCGTCAAGTCCCACCCGGACCACCCGGCCCTGTCCGAGTACGTCGCCAAGGTGCTGCGCCGCGCCGCCGCCCGGCACGACATTCCCGAGGGCGTCGTGGGCCTGGTCCACGGCTTCGAGGCGGGCGTCGAGCTGATCAAGCACCCGCTGGTCGCGGCGGCCGGCTTCACCGGCTCCGTGCGCGGTGGCCGCGCCCTCTTCGACGCGGCGGCGGCCCGCCCGGTCCCGATCCCCTTCCACGGTGAGCTGGGCTCCCTGAACCCGGTCGTCGTCACCGAGGCCGCGGCGGCCGAGCGGGCCGAGGCGATCGGCGCCGGGCTCGCCGGTTCGATGACGCTGGGCGTCGGCCAGTTCTGCGTGAAGCCGGGCCTCGTCCTCGCGCCCGCCGGTGCCGCGGGCGACGCCCTGCTGAAGTCCCTGACGGACGCCGTCAGCGACACCGACGCCGGGGTCCTGCTCGACCACCGCATGCGCGACAACTTCGTGGCCGGCGTCGCCGAGCGGGCCGGGCTGCCCGACGTCGACTCCCCGGTCACCCCCGGCGCGGGCGGCGAGCACACCGTCAGCGCGGGCTTCCTCACGGTGCCGGCGAGCAGGCTGGCGGCGGAGGGCGAGCACGACCTGCTGCTGGAGGAGTGCTTCGGGCCGGTCACCGTCGTCGCCCGCTACGAGGACGAGACCGAGGTGAAGGCGGTGCTGTCGCGGCTGCCGGGCAACCTCACGGCGACGGTGCAGCTGTCCGAGGAGGAGGCGGCGGGTGAGGGCCGCGGCGCCGAGATCCTCGCGGAGCTGACGCCGCTGGCGGGGCGCGTGCTGGTGAACGGCTGGCCGACGGGGGTCGCCGTCGCGGCGGCCCAGCACCACGGCGGGCCGTACCCGGCGACGACGTCGACGTCCACGTCGGTGGGTGGGACGGCGATCGAGCGGTGGATGCGGCCGGTTGCGTATCAGAACGCCCCGGAGGCGTTGCTGCCGCAGGAGCTGCGGGACGAGAACCCCTTGGGGCTGCCTCGTAGGTTCAACGGGCGTCTTGAGCGTTAGCGCCGTGGGAGTGCGGGTGAACTGCGGGCTGCGGGCCCGTTGGGGCTGATCGCGCAGTTCCCCGCGCCCCTTGAGGTCGGACCTGGGAGACTCGGTCGAATGGATCTCGAGATTTCCGAACTCCCGTTCCCCCTGCGCACCTACGGGCCCGAAGCCCACTGGTCCTACGAGGACGGCGTGCTCACCGGGTGGGCCGGGGCGCGGCAGGACCGGTTCGTGCCGCCCACGGGGGAAGGGCTGGACCCCGCTTCCGACGCGCCCCGGCTGCTCGGGGCGCCGGAAGGCGAATTCCAGCTGATCGCCAAGGTCACCGTCGGGTTCGGCGCGGCCTTCGACGCCGGGGTGCTCTACGTGCACGTGGGGGAGCGGGCCTGGGCCAAGCTCTGCCTGGAGTACTCCCCGGACGTCCCCACCGTCTGCACGGTGGTCACCCGGGGCCACTCCGACGACGCCAACTCCTTCACCGTGGACGGCAGTTCCGTCTGGCTCCGGATCAGCCGCACCGGTCGCGCCTTCGCGTTCCACGCCTCCCGTGACGGCGAACGCTGGACCTTCGTCCGCCTCTTCACCCTCGGCGACGAGAAGGAGACCGGCGCGGCCCTGGTCGGCTTCATGGCCCAGTCCCCGATGGGGGAGGGCTGCGTGGTGACGTACGACCACATCGAGTTCAGGCCGAGCTGGCCGGACGACCTGCGCGACGGCAGCTGAGGGGCGGCCGGGAACCGTGTCCCGGCCCGGCCTCGTCCTCCGTTCCATGATCAGCAACCGAGTGGTTCCGGGCCGTGTGATCCGTACCGTCCTGCCCGCCGAGGTGGCGGACGTCGTCGCGCTGCACGCGCGGGCCCGGGCGACGTACTACCCCGGCGGGGTGCCGCAGGACGGCACCGACTGGACCGAGGCCTGGCGCAGTGCCCTCACGCGGCCGGACGGGCGGGTGCTGTGCCTCGTCGAGGCGGGGTGCATCGTGGGACTGGCCTCCTTCCGCACCCCGCAGGACGCGCCGGTGGACACGGTGAAGCTGTTCCAGTTCCACGTCGACCCCGACCACTGGCGCGCAGGCGTCGGCACCGCCCTGCACGCGGCCTGTGTGGAGGAGTGGCGGGCCGACGGCAGGGGGACGGCCCTCCTGGAGGTGCACGTCGGCAACCGGCGGGCGCAGGAGTTTTACCGGCGCCAGGGGTGGGTCCCCGAACCGGCCGGGCCGGGAGACCACCACATGCGGATGCGGTTCGCCCTGCCCGGGGAATGAAGCCCGCTGCTTGAACGTTCATCCACTCGGCGGAGGGAGTCTCCGTACCCGTACGACCTGGAGAGAGCCGAGACATGCGCGTCGAGATCTGGAGCGACATCGCCTGCCCCTGGTGCTACGTGGGCAAGGCCCGCTTCGACAAGGCGCTGCGGGACTTCCCGTACCGCGACGAGGTCGAGGTCGTGCACCGCTCCTTCGAGCTGGACCCCGGCCGCGCCAAGGACGACATCCAGCCCGTGATCACGATGCTCACCAAGAAGTACGGGATGAGCGCCGCGCAGGCCGAGGCCGGAGAGGACAACCTCGGCGCCCAGGCCTCGGCGGAGGGCCTCGACTACCGCACCCGGGGCCGCGACCACGGCAGCACCTTCGACATGCACCGCCTGCTGCACTTCGCCAAGGAGCAGGGCCGCCAGGAGCAGCTGCTCGACCTGCTCTACCGGGCGAATTTCGCCGAGGAGCGGTCCGTCTTCAACGACGACGAGCGGCTGGTGGAACTCGCCTCGGCCGCCGGTCTCGACACGGAGGCCGTGCGCGAGGTGCTCGCCGACCCGGGTGCGTACGCCGACGAGGTCCGCGCCGACGAGCGCGAGGCCGCGCAGCTCGGGGCGAACGGCGTGCCCTTCTTCGTCCTCGACCGGAAGTACGGCGTCTCCGGCGCCCAGCCCGCCGAGGTCTTCGCCCGAGCACTCACCCAGGCGTACGGCGAGCCCTCGCCCCTGAAGATCGTCGACGGCGACGACGACGCGGACGCCTGCGGCCCGGACGGCTGCGCCGTGCCCCAGCACTGAAACGCCCAGGTCGGAGCGCACCCATAAGCGCTCCTTGGCGGCATCGCGCAGAAATCGGCAATGGACGGGGAGATCCCGGGGACGCAGAGTGGTCCCATGGAGACCTTCGAGAACCTCGTCCGTGCCGAGTTCACCCCGAAGCACACCTACCTCAACACCGCGAGCAACGGGCTCCTGCCCGCCCGGACCGTCGGCGCCGTGCAGGCGGCGGTGCGGATGCGTGCCGAGGGCACGCCCCTGGGTCCCCTGTACGAGGACGTGGAGGCCGCCCGCGCGTCCTTCGCCCGGCTGGCCGGCGTTCCTGCCGAGCGCGTCGCGACCGGTGCCTCGGTCGCCGAGTACGGCGGGCTGATCGCCGCCTCGCTGCCCGCGGGGGCCGAAGTCCTCACGGCGGAGGGCGACTTCTCATCGCTGGTGAACCCGTTCCACGCGCGCGGCGACCTCAAGGTGCGCGCCGTGCCCCTGGAGCGGCTCGCCGAGTCCGTCCGCCCGGACACCGCGCTGGTCGCGGTCAGCGCCGCGCAGTCCGCCGACGGCCGCCTCGCCGACCTGCCGGCCGTGCGTGCGGCGGCCCGGGCCCACGGCGCCCGTACCTACGTCGACGCCTCGCAGTCGGCCGGCTGGCTGCCGATGGAGGCCGACGCGGACGACTTCCTCGCCGCCGTCGGATTCAAGTGGCTGCTGGGGCCGCACGGCGCCTCGTTCTTCGTCGCCCCGCGGGACTTCGGCGGGCTCACGCCGCTGCTCGCGGGCTGGGTCGCCGGGGAACGTCCCTGGGACAGCTGCTACGGCCCCGTCGAGGAACTCGCCCACTCCGCACGGCGGTTCGACGTCAGCCCGGCCCTCTTCACCTACGCCGGGCTGCGTGCCTCACTGGAGCTGCTGGAGGAGATCGGCGTCGACGTCGTGCACGCCCACGACGTCGGCCTCGCGGACCGGTTCCGTGCCGGGCTCGCCGGGCTGGGCCACGAGCCGGTGCCCGCGCCGGGCTCGGCGATCGTGTCGGTGCCGGGGCTCGGCCACCGGCAGGGCGAACTGAGCCGGGCGGGCATCGAGGTCTCCGACCGGTCCGGGAACCTGCGGGCGGCGTTCCACCTCTACAACACCGCGGCGGACGTCGACCGGCTCCTGGACGCCTTGACGGCATGAAAAAACCGGGTGGGGCCTCCCGTCCCACACGAGGAGGCCCCACCCGGCAGCTCTGTCACACGGCCGACTCACCGCTGACCGGCGGTCACCGCACGGGCGTGAAGTCCCGCGCCCCGATGAACTCCGGCCGCCGCACCGGCGCCGCGAAGGGTTCCACCGCCGTGTTCTCCACACTGTTGAACACGATGAACACGTTGCTGCGCGGGAACGGCGTGATGTTGTCGCCGGAACCGTGCATGGCGTTGCAGTCGAACCAGGTCGCCGAACCGGCCTTGCCCGTGAACAACTTGATGCCGTGCTGCGTGGCCATCTGGGTCAGCGCCTCGTCCGACGGCGTGCCCGCGTCCTGCATCTGCAGCGACTTCTTGTAGTTGTCCTTCGGCGTCTCACCCGCACACCCGAGGAACGTCTTGTGCGACCCCGGCATGATCATGAGTCCGCCGTTGGTGTCGAAGTTCTCGGTCAGCGCGATCGAGACCGACACCGTACGCATCCGTGGCAGACCGTCCTCGGCGTGCCACGTCTCGAAGTCCGAGTGCCAGTAGAAGCCACTGGCGCCGAACCCCGGCTTGACGTTGATCCGCGACTGGTGGACGTACACGTCCGAGCCGAGGATCTGCCGCGCCCGTCCGACGACCCGCTCGTCGCGGACCAGCCGGGCGAAGACCTCGCTGATCTTGTGCACCTCGAAGACCGTGCGGATCTCCTTGGACTTCGGCTCGACGATCGACCGCTCGTCGGCCCGCATGTCCGGGTCGTGCACCAGCCGGTTCAGCTCGTTGCGGTAGACCGCGACCTCGTCCTCGGTGATGAGCTCGTCGATGGCCAGGAAGCCGTCGCGCTCGAAGGACAGCAGGTCGGCCGGGGCGACCGGCCCCGGGGCGTCGGGTGCGCCCCAGACGACCGGGTCCTGGCGCGGGGTCTGCGCCTCGACGGCACCGCGACTGGGGTAGAGGTCGGGGATACCGGTGGTGGTGTCGGTGGTGGCGGTCATGGAAACGTCACACCTCCTCGGTGAGCAGCGGGTAGACGCCGTTCTCGTCGTGGTCCTCCCGTCCGGTCACGGGCGGGTTGAACACGCAGAGGCAGCGGAAGTCCTGCTTGACCCGCAGCGTGTGCCTCTCGTGCCCGTCCAGGAGGTACATGGTGCCGGGCGTGATGGTGTGCGTCAGCCCGGTCTCGTGGTCGGTCAGCTCGGCCTCGCCCTCCGTGCAGACGACGGCCTCGATGTGGTTCGCGTACCACATCGACGTCTCCGTACCCGCGTAGAGGACCGTCTCGTGCAGGGAGAAGCCGACCTTCTCCTTGGCGAGGACGATGCGCTTGCTCTCCCACGTACCGGACGCCGCCTTCACGTGCCGGTCGGTACCTTCGATCTCCTTGAACGAACGGACAATCACGGTGCTGCGATGCCTCCTAGATGAGTGGTGCTCGGTTGGTCAGGCGGTCTCTCGGACGGCGCGGGCCAGGACGCTCAGGCCCTCGTCCAGCTCCTCGGGCGTGATGGTGAGGGCCGGGAGCATCTTCACGACCTCGCTCTCCGGGCCGGACGTCTCGATGAGCACTCCGAGCTCGAAGGCGCGCTTGGCGACCTTGCCCGCGCGGGCCTTGTCGTGGAACTCCAGGCCCCACACCAGGCCGCGGCCCCGGTACTCCTTCACGTCGGCCAGGTTCTCCTCGGTGATGGAGATCAGCGCCTGCTCGACCTGCTCGCCGCGCTTGCGGGTCTGCTTCTCCATCGCGGAACCGTCGGCCCAGTAGGTCTCCAGGGTCGCGGTGGCCGTGACGAACGCGGGGTTGTTGCCGCGGAAGGTGCCGTTGTGCTCGCCGGGCTCCCAGACGTCCAGCTCGGGCTTGAACAGGCACAGCGACATGGGCATGCCGTAACCGCTGATCGACTTCGAGACGGTGACGATGTCCGGCACGATGCCCGCCTCCTCGAAGGAGAAGAAGGCGCCGGTACGGCCGCAGCCCATCTGGATGTCGTCGACGATCAGGAGCATGTCCTGCCGCTCGCACAGCTCGGACAGGGCGCGCAGCCACTCGGGCCGGGCCACGTTGATGCCGCCCTCGCCCTGCACGGTCTCGACGATCACGGCGGCCGGCTTGTTGAGGCCGGAGCCCTGGTCCTCCAGCAGCCGCTCGAACCACAGGAAGTCCTCGACCGTGCCGTCGAAGTAGTTGTCGAACGGCATCGGGGTGCCGTGCACCAGCGGGATACCGGCGCCGGCGCGCTTGAAGGCGTTGCCGGTGACGGCCAGCGAGCCCAGCGACATGCCGTGGAAGGCGTTGGTGAACGACACGATCGACTCGCGCCCCTTCACCTTGCGCGCCAGCTTCAGCGCGGCCTCCACGGCGTTGGTGCCGGTCGGGCCCGGGAACATGACCTTGTACGGCAGGTCGCGCGGGCGCAGCAGCAGGTTCTGGAAGGCCTCCAGGAACGTGCGCTTGGCGGTGGTCGACATGTCGAGCCCGTGCGTGACGCCGTCCCGCTCCAGGTAGTCGATCAGCGCGCGTTTCAGGACCGGGTTGTTGTGCCCGTAGTTCAGTGACCCCGCTCCGGCGAAGAAGTCGAGGTACTCATGGCCGTCCTCGTCGTACATGCGGCTTCCCACCGCACGGTCGAAGACGGTGGGCCAGCCGCGGCAGTAGCTGCGTACCTCGGACTCGACGGTCTCGAAGACACTCAGGTCGGGCTGGGTGATGGTCACGAAGAATCGCTCCTCGGTGCGGTGGGGAAGTCTGCGGGACTCGGGCGGTACGTCAGGAAAGTCAGTGGGGCAGGGGGCCGATGCGGTACAGCACCTCTGCGTCGTGCGGCCCGTCGGGGAACAGGCCCGTGTCGAACAGCACCTCGCGCTCCAGCCGGGCGCCGTGACGCTCGGCGAACGACGTGAACAGGCGCTCCGAGGCGGTGTTGCCCGGAGTGATGGTGGTCTCCACCGTCGTCACCTCCAGTTCGGCCGTGGTCCGTGCGACCAGGCCGTCCAGCAGCGCGGCGGCCAGTCCGCGCCCGCGGTGGGCCTCGTCCACCGCCACCTGCCAGACCAGCAGGGTGCGCGGGCTGTCCGGCCGCACGTACCCGGTGATGAAGCCCATCGGCTCGCCCTGCTCGTCGCGGGCGACGGCCGAGGTGGCGGCGAAGTCACGGCACCACAGCAGATAGCTGTAGGACGAGTTCAGGTCGAGAACCTTCGAGTCCTTCGCCATCCGCCAGAGTGCGGCTCCGTCAGCCACGGTGGGGCGGTCGATTTGCGGATCTGCTTGTACGGCAGTCATGCGAATTGAACTTACCCAGCGAAATTCAAAATTGCATCGCCGATCGGGGTTACATATGGGCCTTGTCTGTGTTATCGCGCGAGCGCGCGGATAGACGCATCGAGGCGGCGGAACGCCCGGTATTGTCCGGTAATTACCGGGCAAAGCGGTCACGGTGTGTAACGCGTCACAGCCATGTAAGCCCCACGGGATCTGCCAGAATTTCCCCTCGGAGTGTCCTCAAAATCCGCGCGTTTAGGACCGGGAAAAGCGGGCAGAAGAATACGGGAAGCTGTTCTTGAAGGAATTCTTAATTGTGTGCCAGCTTACATGTGAGAGGTCTCGGAAAGCACGTGCAATTCAGGCCCCGGTCACTCCGTCGATACGTTCCCGCAGGAGATCGGCGTGACCGTTGTGCCGTGCGTACTCCTCGATCATGTGGATGAAGACCCAGCGCAGGCTGACCTCCATGCCGGGCACCGGCCCCTCGGCGACCCGCCCGACGTGGTCCAGTGGCAGCCCGGCGCACAGCTCCCGTCCCCGTGCGATCTCCCGCCGCCAGATCCCGAGCGCCTCGTCGAGCCCACGCGCCGGATCCAGCGCGTAGCCGGTCGCGTCCTCGAACACGGGCGGTACGGCGAGCCCGCCGGCCACCCGCTGGAACCAGTTCCGCTCGACCTCGGCGAGGTGCTGCACCAGCCCGAGCAGGGTCAGCGACGACGGCTCGGCCGCCGCGATCCGCACCTGCGCGTCGTCCAGCCCGGCGCACTTCAGCTCCAGCGTGGCCCGGTGGAAGTCCAGCCAGCTCTCGAGCATCGCCCGCTCGTCACCGCTGAGGTGCGGCACGGGACGGCCGTCGGGAAGGGTCAGAGGGGCCCCGGCGGTTGTGTCAGAGGTCATGCGGCGAGCATGGCACGCACCACTGACACCGCTCCCCGGCCACCGGCGCCGACCGGCGTCTTTCAGCCCGCCCGGCGCTCGAGGACGAGGCCGTCCGGGCCGGAGCGGGGGCCTGGGGGCGCAGCCCTCGGCGGGGTCGAAGGGGCGGAGTTCCTGGAGGTGGGGACCGGGGAGGGGCGGCGGGGGCGAGGCCCTTCGGGCCTCAGCCGACGACTACCGCCACGCCTCCTCGACGGCCCGCAGCGCCGCCTCCACATCCACACTCAGCCCCTGCTCGGAGAGCGCCACGCCCAGCGCCGCCAGACTCGCTCGCACCGCGCCCGGCGTCGCGTCCGCGCCGTAGTGGTTGACCCGGATCATCTCCTTGGCCAGCGGGCCCCCGCCCGCGGCCAGCGGCACCGCCGGATCCGCCTCCAGGGCCCGCCGGACCAGCTCCGACGCCACCACCCCGGACGGCGCCCGCAGCGTCGTGGCGACGGGCGCCGCGTCCCGCGCCTCGTGCACGTAGGGCTCCAGCCCGCCACCGAGCGCGACCGCCCCGGCCCGGGTCGCCGCCGCGGCGGACGCGTGCCGGGCCATCACCGCGTCCAGACCGGCCGCCTCGATCCGCTCCACACAGGCCTCGAGGGCCAGCATCTCCAGCTGCGCCGGCGCGTGCAGCAGCGCCTTGCGGCCCCCGTCGATCCACCGCTCCTTCCAGTCGAGGAGCGACAGGTACGACCGTCGCGGCGCCTTCGGGTTGGCCGCCATCCGCGCCCAGGCCCGCTCGCTCACCGACACCGCCGACACCCCGGCCGGACCGCCCATCGCCTTCTGTGCGCCGATCACGCACAGGTCCACGCCCCACGCGTCCGGCAGCACCGGCTCGGCCCCGATCGACGCCACCGCGTCCAGGTAGAACAGCGCCCCGTGCGCCCGCACGACCTCGCCGATCTCCGCGACCGGGTTGGTGTTGCCGGTCGCCGCCTCCGCGTGCACCAGCGACACGAAGTCGATCTCCGGGTGCTCGGCGAAGACCTGCCGGATCTCCTCGGCCGTCACCGCCGTGTGGAAGGGCACCGCCAGGTCGATCACCGTGGCACCGCAGTCCCGCAGCCAGTCGCCGAAGGTCTGCCCGTACGGCCCCGTGACGACGTTCAGCGCCGTCGTGCCCGCACCGGCCGCCGCACGGATCGCGCCCTCCAGCGGCAGCAGCGCCTCGCCCTGCATGATCACGACGTCCTGCCCGGTGCTCAGCAGCCGCGCCACGCGGTCCTCGATCGCGGCGAAGCGGTCCGCGCCGAGCGGGGCCAGGTCCAGAAACGGATGCGTCACGGCAAAGCTCTCTTCACTCACAGCAGGTTCGATCGCATCGAGGGTAACCGGCGGCCCTCACCCCCTTGCGCGCCGAGTCCCGCGCACACCGGCCCCCTTCGAGTCCCGCCGGGCGGCTCATTAAGGTGCGGTGCATGAGCGATCGCACGGTGCTGCACGTGAAGGGACGGGTGCTCGTCGGGCCCGAGGACGTCCGGGACGAGCTGTGGGTGGTCGACGGCCGCATCTCCTACGACCGTCCCGCCGGCGCCCGCGACATCCGCACGGTCGTCGGCTGGGCCCTGCCCGGCCTCGTCGACGCGCACTGCCACGTCGGACTCGACCGGCACGGCCCGGTCCCCGAGGACGTCGCCGAGAAGCAGGCCCTGACCGACCGGGACGCGGGCACGCTGCTCATCCGCGACGCCGGCTCGCCCTCCGACACCCGCTGGATCGACGACCGCGAGGACCTGCCGAAGATCATCCGCGCCGGGCGGCACATCGCCCGCACCCGCCGCTACATCCGCAACTACGCCTGGGAGATCGAGCCGGAGGACCTGGTCGCCTATGTCGCCCAGGAAGCCCGGCGCGGCGACGGCTGGGTCAAGCTGGTCGGCGACTGGATCGACCGCGACCTCGGCGACCTGTCGGCCTGCTGGCCGCGCGAGGCCGTCGAGGCGGCGATCGCCGAGGCCCACCGCCTGGGAGCCCGGGTGACCGCGCACTGCTTCTCCGAGGACTCCCTGCGGGACCTCGTCGAGGCGGGCATCGACTGCATCGAACACGCGACGGGCCTGACCGAGGACCTCGTCCCGCTGTTCGCCGAACGCGGCGTCGCCATCGTCCCCACCCTGGTCAACATCGCCACCTTCCCGCAGCTCGCCGACGGCGGCGAGGCCCGGTTCCCGCGCTGGTCGGCCCATATGCGCCGACTCCACGAACGCCGCTACGACACCGTCCGGGGCGCCTACGACGCCGGGATCCCGGTCTTCGTCGGCACCGACGCCGGCGGGGGCCTCGCCCACGGCCTGGCCGCGGCCGAGGTCGGCGAACTCGTCACCGCCGGCATCCCGCCCGTCGAGGCCCTCGCCGCGGGCACCTGGACTGCCCGTGCCTGGCTCGGCCGCCCGGGCCTGGACGAGGGCGCCCCGGCCGACCTCGTCGTCTACGACGAGGACCCGCGGGCCGACGTACGGGTCCTGGCATCGCCGCGCCGGGTGGTGCTGAACGGACGCGTGGTCGGCTGACCGCGACGGCGGTGGGCGGGTCGCGAGCGTGATGGTCGGGCCGCCGCGAGGGTGACGGTGGGGAACGCCTGTGCCGGAGGATTCGAATGGATCCTCGGTATCGCCACGTTGGAGTGAAGCGGTGTCAGATCGCTGACGCCGTGCGCGCGGTGCGGCGATTCTTTCCGGGTCCCGAGCCTGTCTCTCCTGGAGTCCCCACCGTGAACAGCCCTTCCTTCCGCATGCCCGCACGCCGGCTGGCGACCGTCGCGACCGTCACGGCCCTCGCCGCCGGGCCCCTGGCACTGACCGGCGTGAGCCCGGCGCACGCCACCGGCGACCACGGCCGCGCGAGCGCCGTCGTCCTGCGCACCGGCCTGGACGTCTCCCTGCTGAACAAATCGGTGAACGTCCCCCTCGCCGTCTCCCTCAACGACGTCCGGGCCCCGCGCAGCGCCGACAAGACCACGCTGACGGCCACCCTCGACGCGGTGGACGGCGGCCGGCCGTTCAGCGTGCTGCGCGCGGAGGTGGCCGAGGCGAGAGCCACGACGACCGTCGGCAAGGCCGAGGGGAGCACCACCCTGGCCCACGCCCGCCTCCATGTCCCCGGCCTGCCGCTGCTGTCGCTGATCGAGGTCGAGAAGGTCACGGCCAGGGCCACCTGCGAGGTCGGGAGGAAGCCGTTCGCCACGACCGGCCTGCCCGGCTCGGTGACCGTCCTCGGCAAACGCGTGACGCTGACCGCCGACGGCCCGACGGACGTCAAGGTGCCGGGCGTCGGAGAGGTGCGCCTGGACCTCTCCAGCACCCGGACCACGGCCCGTACGGCCGCCGCCACCGCCCTCGAACTCAAGGTGTCCGTCAACCCGTTGAAACTGAACGTCGCGGAGGTCGACGGCACGGTCACTTTGGCCGAGGCGACCTGCCGGACCCCGCAGCCCGAGTCCGCCGCACAGCCCCCGGCCGAGCCGTCCACCCCGCCCGCCGACGTGAAGCCGCAGGGCGAACCCGCCGAGGCGGACCTGGCCGAGACGGGCGGCGGCTCGACCACGCCGTACCTCGTGGGCGCCGCGATCGTCATGCTCGCGGCAGGCGGGGGAGCGGTGGCCCTGGCACGCCGCCGGGGCTGACCTGACCCCGGCCGGGGGCGTCTGCGGGGGGCGGGGGACGCTCGTCCCAGGTGCTCCGGGACCCGCGGAAACCCGGGTCCCGATGCTCCCGTCGGCGGGCTGCACGCCGACGCCCTCAGGGCGGCCCTCGCGCGGCCGGGCATGAGCTGAAGACCCCATGTGCCCGTCGCATGCGGGCCTGGTGTCGCAGGGCTGGTGCGTCCGTCGCATATGTGTCTGGTGCCGCAGGGCTAGTGCGCCCGCCGCTTACGGGCCTGGTGCCGCAGGGCTGGTGTGCCCGCCGCATATGTGTCCCGTGCCGCAGGGCCTGTGCGCCCGCCGCTCACGGGCCTGGCGCCGCAGGGCCTGTGCGCCCGTCGCTCACGGGCCTGGTGCCGCAGGGATGGTGCGCCCGCCGCATATGTGTCCCGTGCCGCAGGGCCTGTGCGCCCGCCGCTCACGGGCCTGGCGCCGCAGGGCCTGTGCGCCCGTCGCTCACGGGCCTGGTGCCGCAGGGCTGGTGTGCCCGCCGCATATGTGTCCCGTGCCGCAGGGCTAGTGCGCCCGCCGCTTACGGGCCTGGCGCCGCAGGGCCTGTGCGCCCGTCGCTCACGGGCCTGGCGCCGCAGGGCCTGTGCGCCCGCCGCATATGTGTCCCGTGCCGCAGGGCTAGTGCGCCCGCCGCTTACGGGCCTGGCGCCGCAGGGCCTGTGCGCCCGCCGCGCCCGGGGCTCGGTGCCGCGAGGCCCCGTGTGCCGGCGGACACGCACGGCTCATTGCCGCAGCGCCTGCTCCAGGGCTCGGAGGAAGGCGTCCGTCGTCCTGCGGTCCCGCACCGCCAGCCGCATCCACTCCCCGTCCAGCCCGGGGAAGGTGTCCCCGCGGCGCACGGCGTAGCCGAGGTCGCGCAGGCGCCCGCGGACGGCGGACGCCTCCGGCAGGCGGAGCAGGACGAACGGGCCCTGCGCGGGCCCGGCCACCCGCAGCCCGGCCGGGGCGAACCGGGCGAGGCCGGCCAGCAGATGGGCGCGGTCCGCGGCGATGCGGTGCGCCGCGTGGGCCGCCTCCGCCACCGCACGCGGCCCCACGCACGCCTCGGCCGCGGCCAGCGCCGGCGTCGACACCGGCCACAGCGGCTGCGCCCGCTGGAGGTCCTCGACCGTCTCCGGCGCCGCGAGCACGTAGCCGATCCGCAGACCGGCCAGCCCCCACGTCTTGGTCAGGCTGCGCAGCACCACGAGGCCCGGCACGTCGACGCGGCCGGCCAGGGCCTCGCTCTCGCCCGGCACCGCGTCCATGAACGCCTCGTCCACCACCAGCATCCGCCCGGGCCGGGCGAGTGAGGCGATCGCGTCCGCCGGGTGCAGCACCGACGTCGGGTTCGTCGGGTTGCCGATCACCACCAGGTCCGCGTCCTCGGGGACGGCGGCCGGGTCCAGCCGGAAACCGTCCTCCTCCCGCAGTAGCACCCGGCCGACGGCGTGCCCGGCGTCCCGCAGCGCCGCCTCCGGCTCCGTGAACTGGGGATGCACGACGACCGGCCGGCGTACCTTCAGCGCCCGCGCCAGCAGCACGAACGCCTCCGCCGCGCCCGCCGTCAGCAGCACCCGCTCCACCGGCAGCCCGTGCCGCGCCGCCACCGCCGCCCGCGCCGCCCGGCCGTCCGGGTAGGCCGCGAGACCGCCGAGCGACGCGGCGATGTGCTCCCGCAGCCAGAGCGGCGGCGTGTCCGCGCGGACGTTCACGGCCAGGTCGACGAGCGAACCGCCGTCGTCCCGGACCTCCGCGTCCCCGTGGTGACGCAGATCGTGCCCGCTCTCAGTGCGCATGCGAGTGAGCGCCGTGGTGGTGGCCGTGGCCGTGCCCGTGGTGGTGGTCGTCGTCGTCCGGGTGGAAGTGCGGCTGCTGCGGCATGCCCACCTTGTCCTCGAAGCCCGGCAGCGCGATGCGGTACACGCACGAGTCGCAGTTCATCCGCAGATCGCCCTTGACGGCCTCCTCGTACCGCTCCCACACCAGGTCCAGCAGCTCCGGCTCCGGCCCGATGACGTCGGCCGACAGCACCTCGACCTCCGGGTGCGCGGCGGCCCAGCCCTCCGTCTGGTGCCGTACCCGGTCCGGCAGGATGCCCGTGAACAGGAAGTAGGGCAGGACCACGATCCGCCGCGCGCCCAGCCGCACGCAGCGGTCGAGCCCGCTCGGCACGTCCGGCGCCGCCAGCGACACGAACGCCGTCTCGACACCCGCGTAGCCGCGCCCCTCCCACAGCAGCCGGGCCGCCTTGTGCACCTCGGCGTTGGCGTCCGGGTCCGTGGAGCCGCGCCCGACCAGCAGCACCGTCACGTCGGCCCGGTCGCCGGGCGTGCGGCCCGCCGACCCCAGGGCCTCGTCCAGCCGCCGCTCCAGCACGTTCAGCAGCGCCGGATGCGGACCGAGCGGACGCCCGTACGTGTACGAGATGCCCGGGTGCCGCTCCTTCTCGCGGGCCAGGGCCGCCGGGATGTCGCCCTTGGCGTGCCCGGCGGACACCAGCATCAGCGGGACGGCGGCGAAGCGCCGCACGCCCTGCTCGACCAGCTCGGTGACGGCCTCGCCCAGCGGCGGCGGGGACAGCTCGATGAAGCCGCCCGCGACGGGCAG
This sequence comes from Streptomyces massasporeus, assembly GCF_014648995.1. Lineage (GTDB taxonomy): Bacteria > Actinomycetota > Actinomycetes > Streptomycetales > Streptomycetaceae > Streptomyces > Streptomyces massasporeus. The sequence goes on from NZ_BMSE01000004.1 coordinate 414,718, forward strand.
TTCGGGGTGCCGGGCCCCCAGCCGCCGTACGAAGTCGCGGAACGCCTCGGCTCCGGCGTCGTCCCGGGTGCCGTGGCCGGCGATGAGCAGGGCGGGCGGGGTGGTCACAGTTTCTCCTCGGCGGAAGTGGGGTGGTACAGCAGGGCGTTGAGCGCGGCGGCGGCGACCGCCGACCCGCCCTTCTCGGACACGTTGCTCACGGCGGGCAGTCCGCTCTCGCGCAGCGCGGCCTTCGATTCGACGGCTCCGACGAACCCGACGGGCAGTCCGATGACGAGCGCGGGGTCGGCGTCGAGGGTCAGCAGCTCCTCCAGCGCGGTCGGCGCGTTGCCGATCACCCAGAGGGCGCCGGGGCCGACCTGTTCGTAGGCGAGCCGGACGGCGTGCGCGGACCGGGTCAGACCGGGACCGGACTCGGCGTCCCTCAGACGGCAGACGGTCTCGCGCCGGGTGATCCCGGCGCCGACCATCTCCACGTCCACGACCACGGGCGCCCCGGCGTGCAGCGCCGCGTGCGCCTTCTCCAGGTCGGCCTCGTCCAGGACGAGGTCGCCGGCGTAGTCGAGGTCGGCTGCGGAGTGGACGACCCGCTCCACGACCGCCCGGGTCAGCGGCGGGAAGTGCGAGGTGTCCAGCCGGGCGCGCATGCGCCGGTAGGACTCCACCTCGATGGGATGGACGACGCGGTTCACTCGGCGCCCTCCTGCGCTGTCTGCCAGCGGTAGCCGCGCGGGGTCACCATGCGCCCCGCGATGTCCCGGGTCGCCGTGTTGCCCACGGTCACGACCGTCATCATGTCGACCGTCGCCGGGTCGAGGGTGCCCAGGGTGGTGAGCCGGCTGGACTCGTCCGGCCGCGAGGCGTTGCGCACGACACCGACCGGTGTCTGCGGTGCCCGGTGCTCGGAGAGGATGCCCAGCGCCTTGGGGAGCTGCCAGTCACGGCCGCGCGAACGGGGGTTGTAGAAGGTGACCACGATGTCCGCCTCGGCCGCCGCCCGCACCCGCCGCTCGATGACCTCCCACGGCGTGTGCAGGTCGGACAGGCTGATCGACACGTGGTCGTGGCCCAGCGGGGCGCCCAGGATCGCACCGGCCGCGAGCGCCGCCGTCACCCCGGGCACACCGACCACGTCGATGTCGTCGGAGGCCTCGGCCAGGGCGGGGGAGGCCATGGCGTAGACGCCCGCGTCCCCGCTGCCGATCAGCGCGACGGCCTGCCCCTTGCGGGCCTCCTCGACGGCCGTGCGCGCCCGCTCCTCCTCGGCCCCGAGGCCCGACTCCAGGATCCGGGTGCCGGGCCGCAGCAGATCACGGATCTGGTCGACGTACTGGTCGAGTCCCACGAGCACGGAAGCGCGCCGCAGTTCGGCCTTCGCGCGGGGCGTCAGCAGGTCCCGCGCGCCGGGCCCGAGCCCGACCACCGCGAGCCGCCCGCGCCCCGGACGCCGTACGACCGCGCACGTCGCCATCGCCGGGCTCGCGGCCGACTTCCGCTTGGGGACGAGGAGTTCGCCCCCGCCGACGAGCGCGGCGGCCTCCGCCACGGACGGGGTCCCGACGGCCGCGAGTGGCGCGTCGGACGGGTTGGGCACGTCGACCCCGGCCAGCTCCTGCGCGGAGTACGTCACCAGCGGCACCCCGATCCGCCGCGCGGCCTCGACGATGCCGGCCTCCTCGGCCTTGGCGTCGGCGGTGGCGAGTTCGGCGACGGAAGCCACCGACAGCCCGGCCTCCCGCAGGGCGTCCCCGACCAGCCCGAGGACCTCCTCCACGGGGGCGCCCTTCGACGCCCCGACCCCGACGACCAGGGTCGGCGGACGCAGCACGGCCTCGCGCTCGGCCGCCTCCACGAGCCGGTCGGTGAGCCGGATCGTGTACGACCCCTCGTCCGTCACCGGCAGCGGCGGCAGCGGCCAGCCCACCTCGGCCCGCAGCGCCACCGCCTCGCCGTCCAGCAGCGCCCGCGAGACCCCGGCGACATCGCCCTCCACGGGCAGGCCGAGGGTGTCCAGGCCCGCCAGGTCCACGGCGTCCGTGGCCGTCGTCACCACCGGCTCGGCACCCAGCAGGTCACCCACCTCGCGGGCCAGTTCGTTGGCGCCGCCCGCGTGCCCGCCCAGCAGGGACACGGCGAACCGCCCGCCCTCGTCGACGCACACCACGCCCGGGTCCTCCGTCTTGCCGGACAGCAGCGGTGCCACCAGCCGCACCACCGCGCCCGTCGCCAGGAAGCACACGAGCTGCTCGCACTGCGCGAACGCGGTCCGTACGGCGTCCCCGACGGGACCCTCGTACACCAGGGTGCGGTCCGGCCACGCGGCGGCCAGCCGGTCCCGGGCAGCCGCTCCCGCCGCGGTGGCGGAAATGAGGCCGATCACTGGGCGACTCCTTCTTCGACAGCTGCCGGGGGCCGGACGCCCCACAGCAGGAAAACGGGGTTGGTCGCCGCGAGCCGGGTCACGTCCCCGGGCAGCGGCGCGAGCCGCGACGACTGCAGCAGCACGCCGTCGCAGCGGAGACCGGCGCTCGTCAGGGCCTCGCGCGCGGCCGGCACCCGGTCGAGCGCCGCCATGGCGACGACCACCGTGCGCCGGGCACGCCGCGCGCACGCGGCGACGATCGCGGGCAGTTCGCGCCCGCCACCCCCCACGAACACGGCGTCCGGGGTCTCGGCGAGCTCCGCCAGCGCCTCCGGTGCCGCGCCCCGCACCACCCGCACGTCCACACCGTGCGCGACGGCGTTGGCGCGGACCCGCTCCGCACCGTCCGCGGTCTTCTCCACGGCGGTCACGGCCGCACCGAGCCGCGCGCACTCCACGGCCACGGACCCCGAGCCCGCGCCCACGTCCCACACCAGGTCGCCCGGGCGCGGCCCCAGCCGGGCCAGGGCCAGCGCCCGCACCTCGAACTTGGTGATCATCGAGTCCCGGTGGGCGAACTCCGCCTCCTCCAGGGCCCAGCCGGCGGGCCGCTCCCCGGGCCCCGCGACCGTCCGCACCGGGCCGAGAGCCCGTGCCTCGTCCAGACACAGCACCACGTTCACCGCCGTGCCCCAGTCCCGGGCGGCGGCCTCGGCGGGCGTCACCCGCTCCACGCGCTCCGCGTCCGAGCCGAGCCCGGACGCGACGACCAGCACCCGCGCCGCGTTCCGCAACGCGGCACCCAGCTCCGCCGGGCCCGCGCCCGGACCGGTCAGCACGGCCGTCTTCGGCTGCGCCCGGCACACGTTGACGGCCGTCCGCAGCTCCCGCCCGTGGGCGCTCACCACCACGGCGTCGTCCCACGGCAGCCCGATCCGGGCGAACGCGGCGGCGACCGACGACACGCCGGGCCGCACGTCCAGCCGCTCCGGCCCGAACCGCTCGGCCAGCACCCGCACGATCCCGAAGAACCCGGGGTCGCCGGAGGCCAGCACCACGACGGGCCGGTCCTTCGCGACGTACTCGCCGATGGTGTCGAGGGCCGGCGCGAGAGGCCCGAGCACGACCCGCTCCGCCGTCTCCGGCAGCCGTACGGCGTCCAGATGCCGCCGCCCGCCCACCACCAGCTCGGCACCGGCGAGGACGCCGTCGGAAGGCGCCGCCCCCGTCCCCGTGCCGACCACCGTGATCACGTACTCGCCCCCCGCTCGCGCAGCGCCCGGCGGGCCTCCGGGTCGGCCTTGCGGTACCCGTGGAAGTGCCCCGGGTGGTACAGGTGCGAGCGCGTGCCGTGGGCGTCGAGCGCCGGGCCGACCAGGAACAGGGTGTGCTTCCAGAGCTTGTGCTCCTTGACCGTCTCCTCCAGCGTGCCGATCGTGCACGTCACGACCAGCTCCTCCGGCCAGGTCGCCTGGTACGCCACCACGACCGGCGTCGTCGTCGGGTAGCCGCCCTCCAGCAGCTCCCGCACGAGCTGTCCGCTGCGGGCGGCGGAGAGGAACACCGCCATGGTGGTGCCGTGCTTGGCGAACTCCCGGACCTCCTCCCCGGGCGGCATGGGCGTCTTGCCGCCGCCGAGCCGGGTCAGCACGACCGACTGCGCGACCTCCGGGATGGTCAGCTCGCGCTGCGCGAGCGCCGCGACGGCGGAGAAGGAGGACACCCCGGGCACGATCTCGGTCGCGATGCCGATCTCGGCACAGCGGTCGACCTGCTCCTGCGTGCCGCCCCACAGGGCCGGGTCGCCGGAGTGGATACGGGCGACCTTCAGCCCCTCGGCGCGGGCCCGCTCGTACACCGCGACGACGTCCTCCAGGGACATGGTCGCCGAGTCGAGGATCTCCGCGTCCTCGCGGGCGTGTTCGAGGACCTCCTCCTGGACCAGGCTGGCCGCCCAGATCACCACGTCGGCCTCGGCGATGGCGCGCGCGGCGCGGAACGTCAGCAGGTCGGCGGCGCCGGGGCCGGCGCCGACGAAGGTCACTTTGCCGGCGGGGGCGTCGGCCATGGGATGGGTCCTTTCGTGGTTCACGGGTGTCACAACTTGCCGCCGCGTCCGCCGTCGCGCCGGGCGGGCGCGATGAGCGTCGACAGGTAGGGCAGGGGAGCGCCGTCGAGGTCGGCGGCCGGGCGGATCGACTCCTCCGTGAGTCCCAGCGCCGAGCCCCAGACCGCGTCCTCGATCCGCCCGGTCTCGCGCAGCGCCTCGGCGACCTCGTGCGCCTGCCGGCCGAACTTGTAGGCGACGACGGTGCCGGGCCCGGCGAGGGCTTCCTTCAGCACGGTCGCCCCGGCGGTGACCGGCACCAGCGTGAGCGGCTCGGTCCCCTCGGTCAGCACGGCGCCCGACCGGGCGGCGAGGTCCTGCATGGCGGTGATCCCGGGCACGGTCTCGATGACGGTGCCGGGCACGAGCGCGTCGATGGTCTGCGCGAGATAGGTGAAGGTCGAGTACACGTTGGGGTCGCCGATGGTCGCGAAGGCCACGGAGTCGTGCGCGCGCAGCAGTTCGGCGACGCGTCCGCCCGCCGCGTCCCAGGCGGCCTCGCGCCGCCCCCGGTCGCTGCGCTCGTTCAGCGCGAACACGACCCGGACGACCTTCTCCTCGGGCACGTAGTGCAACACGGTCGCCTCGGCCCGGCCGCGCTCCCCGCTGTCCATCACGGGGACCACGACGACATCGGCCTCCCGCAGGGCGTTGACGCCCTTGACGGTGACCAGCTCCGGATCCCCGGGGCCCACCCCGACTCCGACCAGCCTGTTGCTCATGACGTCCGGCACCTCTCCACGAACCTACGGGCGACACCGGGCTCGGACGCCCAGTGCGTGTGCAGATAGCTCGCGTGCACACCGCGCTCTACGAAACCTTCGACCCGCGGCCGCGGGCCGCGGACCCCCCAGGCGGGCTCCGTCCCCGAGCCGGGCTCCACGGCGGTCCGGTGGAACTCGTGCCCCCGCATCCGGGTCCCGGCCGCCGCGAGCACACTGTCGCCCAGGGCCACGGCGTCCCGGTAGCCCAGAGTGAGCCGCTCGGTCATCCGCGCCGAGGCGTCCAGCACCCCGCACATCGGCAGCCCGTCCAGCTCCCGGCACAGATACAGCAGCCCGGCACACTCGGCGGCGACGGGAGCGCCGCTTGCCGCCAGCGCGGCAACGGCCTTGCGCAGGGGTTCATTGGCGGACAGCTCCGAGGCGTACACCTCGGGGAACCCGCCCCCGATCACCAACCCGGCGGTCCCTTCGGGCAGTTCCTCGTCCCGCAGGGGGTCGAAGGTGACGACGTCGGCACCGGCGGCGGTGAGGAGTTCGGTGGTCTCGGCGTAGGAGAAGGTGAACGCCTCCCCGCCGGCAACAGCGACAACCAGCCCGTCCGGCGCTTGAGGACCAGGCCGTTCAGGCCGACCGGGGGTCCGGGGGGCGGCGGAGCCCCCCGGCGGGGTCGAAGGGGCGGAGCCCCTGGAGGACGGGGAGGGTAGGGGCGGCGGGGGCGAGGAAACGACCTCGGCCGCATCCCAAGCCGCACTCGACAAGGCCCCCGCGCTCCGTGCCAGCCCCGCCAACGCATCCAGATCACAACCCTCGGAGACCTGCGCAGCCATCGCCGCAACCGCCTCCACCGCGGCGGCGTGCCGCTCGGCGACCGGCACCAGCCCCAAATGCCGCGACGGCGTGTCCACCTGCGCAGCCCGCCGCAACACCCCCAGCACCGGCACCCCGGCCTGCTCCAACGCCTCCCGCAACAGCTCCTCGTGCCGGTCCGAGGCGACCTTGTTGAGGATCACGCCCCCGACCCGTACCTCCGGGTCCCAGGAGGCGAACCCGTGCACCAGCGCCGCCACCGACCGGGACTGCGACGACGCGTCCACGACCAGCACCACCGGTGCCCGCAACAGCTTCGCGACATGGGCCGTGGACGCGAGTTCCCCCTCGCCCGCAGCCCCGTCGTACAGCCCCATCACGCCCTCGACGACGGCGATGTCACACCCCTGTGCCCCGTGCAGGAACAGCGGCCCGACCAGCTCGGGCCCGCACAGGTACGCGTCGAGGTTCCGTCCCACCCGCCCGGTCGCGAGCGCGTGGTACCCGGGGTCGATGTAGTCCGGCCCGACCTTGTGCGGGGACACGGCGAGCCCCCGCGCGGCGAACGCGGCCATCAACCCCGTGGCGACGGTGGTCTTGCCGCTGCCCGAGGAGGGCGCGGCGACGACCAGCCGAGGGACGGAAGCACTCACCACTCGATGCCCCTCTGGCCCTTCTGGCCCGCGTCCATCGGATGCTTGACCTTGGACATGTCGGTCACGAGGTCGGCGAAGTCCACGAGCTTCTCCGGCGCGTTCCGCCCGGTGATGACGACGTGCTGAGTCCCGGGCCGGTCCCGCAGCACGGAGATCACCTCGTCCGTGTCCACCCAGCCCCAGTGCATCGGGTAGGCGAACTCGTCCAGCACGTACAGCCGGTACGTCTCGGCCGCCAGGTCCCGCTTGACCTGCTCCCAGCCCTCCCGGGCCTTCTCCTCGTTGGTCGAGTTGTCACCCTGGATGTCGCGCTGCACCCAGGACCAGCCCTCGCCCATCTTGTGCCAGTCGACGGACCCGCCCTCGCCGGAGGCGCCGAGCACCCGCAGCGCGTTCTCCTCGCCGACCTTCCACTTCGCCGACTTGACGAACTGGAACACCCCGATCGGCCACCCCTGGTTCCAGGCCCGCAGCGCGAGCCCGAAGGCGGCGGTGGACTTGCCCTTGCCGACACCCGTGTGGACGACGACCAGCGGCCGGTTCCGCCGCTGGCGGGTCGTCAGTCCGTCGTCCGGCACCACACTCGGCTGTCCCTGCGGCATTACGCGGCCCTCCTCTGCACGTCCTTCACGAGCCCGGCGATGCTGTCCGCCCGCAGCTCGTCCAATGTCACGGCCGTACCGCCCAGTTCACCGGCGAGCTGCCCGGCGAGCCCCAGTCGCACCGGCCCCGACTCGCAGTCCACGACGACCGAGGCGACCCCGTCGGCCGCGAACAGCCGGGCCGCCCGCCCGGCCAGGGCGACCGGCTCCGGGCCGCCGGTGGCGCGCCCGTCCGTCACCAGCACGACCAGCGGCCGCCGCGCGGGATCGCGCAGCCGCTCCACGCGCAGCACGTCGTGCGCCCGCAGCAGCCCCGCCGCGAGCGGCGTCCGCCCGCCCGTCGGCAGCGTCTCCAGGCTGGCCGCCGCCGCGTCCACCGACGAGGTCGGCGGCAGCGCGACGTCCGCCTCCGTGCCGCGGAAGGTCACCAGGCCCACCTTGTCGCGCCGCTGATAGGCGTCCAGCAGCAGCGACAGCACGGCGCCCTTCACGGCGCTCATCCGCTGCCGTGCCGCCATCGACCCCGAGGCGTCCACGACGAACAGCACGAGATTGCCCTCGCGCCCCTCGCGGGTGGCCTGCCGCAGATCGTCCCGGCGCACCACCAGGCCCGGCCCGGACCGTCCGCGCGCCCGCTGGTGCGGCGCCGCCGCCTGCACGGTCGCCGCCAGGTGCAGCTTGGTGAGCGCGCCCCGGGGCCGCCGGGCCCCGGTCGTCCGCCCGTGCTCGGTCCGCGCCCGCGAACGCCGCCCGGCGGCACCCTCGCCGATGCCGGGCACGCTCAGCACCTTGGTGCGGAACGGCTCCGACGCCCGTACGGCCGACTGCTCGCCGGCGCCCGTCGGCTGCGGCTGCCCGCCCTCGCCGGCCTCGGGCCGGGCCGCGGTGTCGTCGCCGCCCTGGGGCGCGTCGTCGGGTTCCGGCTGTCCGCCGCCCCCGCCGGGCCCGTCCGGGCCGGGGTCCGGATCCGGGTCGTCGTCGTCCGAGCCGCCGAACTCCTCCAGGGTCTCGTCGAGCTTGTCCTCGTCGAGCCCCGGCGCGTCGAAGGGGTTGCGCCGCCGCCGGTGCGGCAGCGCGAGCAGAGCCGCCTGCCGGACGTCCTCGGCGAGCACCTCCGTGCGCCCGGCCCAGGCGGCCAGCGCGGTGGCGGTCCGCGCCATCACGATGTCGGCGCGCATGCCGTCGACCTCGAAGGCCGCGCAGGTCGCCGCGATCTGCCGCAGCGCCCCGTCGCCCAGCCGCACGGACGGCAGCAGCTCCCGCGCGGCGACGATCCGCGCCCGTACCGCGGCCTCCTCCTCGGCCCAGCGCGCGGCGAAGGCGGCCGGGTCGTCGTCGTAGGCCAGGCGCCGCCTGACGACCTCCACCCGCTGGTCCGGCTCCCGCGAGGCCGCGACCTCCACGGTCAGCCCGAACCGGTCGAGCAACTGCGGCCGCAGCTCGCCCTCTTCGGGGTTCATGGTGCCGACGAGCAGGAAGCGGGCCGCGTGCCGCACGGAGACGCCCTCGCGTTCCACGTACGAGGCGCCCATCGCGGCGGCGTCCAGCAGCAGGTCGACCAGGTGGTCGTGGAGGAGGTTGACCTCGTCGACGTAGAGGATCCCGCGGTGCGCGTCGGCCAGCAGGCCCGGCTCGAAGGCCTTCACGCCCTCCGAGAGGGCCCGCTCGATGTCCAGTGCGCCCACGAGCCGGTCCTCGGAGGCGCCGACGGGCAGTTCGACCATGCGCGCGGCCCGGGTCTCGAACGCCCCCGGCTCGTGCGGCCCGTCGGGGCAGCCGGGGTCGGGGGAGCCGGGGTCGCAGGAGAAGCGGCAGCCGGAGACGACGTCCAGCGTCGGCATGAGCGCCGACAGCGCCCGCACCGCCGTCGACTTGGCCGTGCCCTTCTCGCCGCGCACCAGCACACCGCCGACCGCCGGGGACACCGCGTTCAGCAGCAGCGCGAGCCGCAGGTCGTCCTGGCCCACGAGGGCCGTGAACGGAAAGGGGGTGCTCACTTCTCGTCGCCCTCCAAGTCGCCTTCGAGTTCCAGATAGGTGGCGCGCAGCCGTTCCAGCGTCTCCGCGTCCGGTTCGGCCCACAGGCCGCGGTCGGCGGCCTCCAGCAGCCGCTCGGTGATGCCGCGCAGCGCCCAGGGGTTGGACTTCTTCATGAAGTCCCGGTTCTCCGGGTCGAAGACGTACTCGGCGCTGAGTTTCTCGTACATCCAGTCGTCCACGACCCCGGCCGTGGCGTCGTACCCGAACAGGTAGTCCACGGTCGCCGCCATCTCGAAGGCGCCCTTGTAGCCGTGCCGCCGCATGGCCGCCATCCAGCGCGGGTTGACCACCCGGGCGCGGAAGACGCGGTGCGTCTCCTCGCCGAGCGTGCGGGTCTTCACCTGGTCCGGGGTGGCCGAGTCGCCGACATACGCCTCGGGGCTGGCGCCCGTCAGGTGCCGCACCATGGCCACCATGCCGCCGTGGTACTGGAAGTAGTCGTCGGCGTCGACCAGGTCGTGCTCACGGGTGTCGACGTTCTTCGCGGCGACCGCGATCCGCTTGAACGCCGTCTCCATGTCCCCGCGCGCGGCCCGCCCGTCGAGCCCCCGGCCGTAGGCGTAGCCGCCCCACACCGCGTACACCTCGGCGAGGTCCGCGTCGGAGCGCCAGTTGCGGGCGTCGATCAGCGGCAGCAGACCGGCCCCGTACGCCCCCGGCTTGGAGCCGAAGATGCGAGCCGTGGCCCGGCGGCGGTCGCCGTGCTCGGCGGTGTCCTGGTCGGCGTGGGCCCGGACGTAGTTGGACTCCGCGGGCTCGTCCAGCTCGGCGACGGCGCGGACGGCGTCGTCGATCAGGCCCACGACGTGCGGGAACGCGTCCCGGAAGAAGCCCGAGATGCGGACCGTCACATCGATGCGCGGCCGGCCGAGCTCCGCCAGGGGGACCACCTCGAACCCGGTCACGCGCCGCGAGGCGTCATCCCACACCGGCCGGCAGCCCAGCAGCGCCAGGATCTCGGCGATGTCGTCGCCCTGGGTGCGCATCGCCGAGGTGCCCCACACCGTCAGCCCGACGGACGTCGGGTACTCACCGGTGTCCTGCAGATACCGCTGCACCAGCGAGTCCGCGAGCGACTGCCCGACCTCCCAGCTCAGCCGGGACGGAATGGCCTTGGGGTCGACGGAGTAGAAGTTCCGGCCCGTCGGCAGGACGTTGACCAGCCCGCGGGTCGGCGAACCGGAGGGGCCGGCCGGGACGTAACCGCCGTTCAGGGCCCGCAGGATGTGCCCGATCTCGTCGGTGGTCTTCTCCAGCCGGGGCACGACCTCGGTGCAGGCGAACTCCAGCACCGCGACGGCTTCCGGCAGTTCGGTGCCGAGGACCTCCCGGACCAGCGGCGCGCTCTCGGCGACCGCCCAGCCGCGCTCCTCCATGCCCTCCGCGATCCGTCGGCACAGCTGCTCCAGCAGGTCGATCGCGTCGGCGGCACTGCGCGAGGGGCCGTCCACCAGGTCCGTCAACTCGACGGGCACCTTCACCGGAGCGCCCGGCTCGGCCAGCAGCTCCTTCTCCACCAGCCCGAAGTGCTGAGCCAGTGATGCCCGCAGGCCCGGCAGCGCGTTGGCCTGCCCGCCCCACACCTGCGAGGCGCGCAGCACGGCCAGCACGAGGTTGACGCGCGGCTCGCCGACCGGACCGCCGCCCAGGATGTGCAGTCCGTCGCGGATCTGCACGTCCTTGATCTCGCACAGATAGCCGTCGATGTGCATGACGAACTCGTCGAACTCCGCGTCGTCCGGCTGCTCGTCGACGTGCAGGTCGTGGTGGAGCTCGGCCGCCTTCACCAGCGTCCAGATCTGGGCGCGCACGGTCGGGGCCTTCGCCGGGTCCAGGTCGGAGACCAGCGCGTACTCGTCGAGGAGCTGCTCCAGCTTGGCCAGGTCGCCGTAGGTGTCGGCGCGGGCCATCGGCGGCACGAGGTGGTCGACGACCGTGGCGTGCCCGCGCCGCTTGGCCTGGGTGCCCTCGCCCGGGTCGTTGACGATGAACGGGTAGATCAGCGGCAGGTCCCCGAGGACCGCGTCCGGGGCGCAGCCCCCGCTGAGCCCGAGGCCCTTGCCCGGCAGCCACTCCATGGTGCCGTGCTTGCCCATGTGCACGATGGCGTCGGCGCCGAAGCTGTTCTCCAGCCAGCGGTAGGCCGCCATGTAGTGGTGGGACGGCGGCATGTCCGGGTCGTGGTAGATCGCGATCGGGTTCTCGCCGAAGCCGCGCGGCGGCTGGATCATCACGACGACGTTCCCGAACTGCAGGGACGCCAGCACGATGTCGTCGCCGTCGACGTACAGACTGCCCGGCGGCTCGCCCCACGCCTCGGTCATGGCGTCCTTCAGCTCCGGGTCGAGCTTCTCGAACCACGCCCGGTAGTCGGCCAGCGGCACCCGCGCGGGCGCGGCGGCCAGCTGCTCCTCCGTCAGCCACTCCACGTCGTGCCCACCGGCGTTGATGAGCCGGTGGATCAGCTCGTCACCCTCGTCCGGATGCCCCTCGACGACGTACCCGGCGTCCCGCAGCGCGTCCAGCACGCGCACCGCCGAGGCCGGGGTGTCCAGCCCGACCGCGTTGCCGACGCGGGAGTGCTTGGTCGGGTACGCGGTGAACACCAGCGCGAGCTTCTTGTCCGCGTTCTCCTTGTGCTTCAGCCGCGCGTGCCGTACGGCGATGCCGGCGACGCGCCCCGCACGCTCCGGGTCGGCGACGTAGACGGGCACGTCGTCCGGACCCTGCTCCTTGAAGGAGAACGGCACGGTGATCAGCCGCCCGTCGAACTCCGGGATGGCCACCTGCATCGCGGCGTCCATGGGGGAGAGGGCGGCGTCCGAGTCCGCCCAGGCCTGCCGCGACGACGTGAGACACAGGCCCTGCAGCACGGGAATGTCCAGCTCGGCGAGGGCGCCGATGTCCCAGGCCTCCTCGTCGCCGCCCGCCGAGGCCTGCGAGGCGTGGGTGCCGCCCGCGGCGAGGACGGTGGCGACCAGGGTGTCCGCCTGCCCGAGGATCTCGTACAGCCCCGCGTCCGCCCCGCGCAGCGAACCGCAGTACACGGGAAGCGCGTTGGCGCCCCGCGCCTCGATCGCGTCGCACAGGGTGTCCACGAAGCCGGTGTTGCCGCTCAGCTCGTGCGCCCGGTAGAAGAGCACGCCGACGGTCGGACGGCCCGGCACGAGTTCACGCTCGCCGTGGACGCCGTACTCGGGCATCTTCCGCGGCTCGTCGAACCCCTCGCCCGTCAGCAGCACGGTGTCGGAGAGGAACCGGGCGAGTTCGGTGAGGTTGTCCGGCCCGCCCTCCACGAGGTACCTCAGCGCCTCGGCGACGACACCGGCCGGCACGGACGACTCGGCCATCAGCTCCGCGTCCGGCACGGCCTCGCCGCCGAGCAGCACGGTCGGGATGCCGGACGCCTTCAGCGCGGCGAGCCCGTCCTCCCAGGCCCGCTTGCCGCCGAGCAGCCGGACGACGGCGATGCCCGCCCCGTCCAGCAGGGCCGGCAGCTCCTCCCGGACGTCCACGCGGGTCGGGTTGCCGATCCGGTAGTCGGCACCGGAGGCGGCCCGGGCCGCCAGCAGGTCCGTGTCGGCGGTGGACAACAACAACACAGTGCTCATGCGGGTGCTCCCGGTGGAATGAAGGGCAGTCCTTGCGGCGCGCCGGACTCGATGAGCCGCCACAGCGCGTCGGTGTCCGCGTGCTGTTCGATCAGGTCGCCGAGCCGGTCGAGCTGCTCCTCGCGCAGCGCGGCGAACGAGGTGTCCGGCGCGGGCACGAAGCGGCGGCCCGCGGCGGCCGCCACCTCGCGCAGAAAGGCCCGCCGGAAGCCGTCCGACTCCAGCGAGCCGTGCCAGTGCGTGCCCCAGGTCTGGCCGACCCGGCAGCCGTCAAGGAAGGGGGTGCCGCCCTGGACTTCGGCGACGCCGTGGTGGATCTCGTAGCCCTCGACGCGTTCCCCGAGGGCCTCGCCCCGCGGCCTGGTGAGGGTCTTCTCGCGAGCGAACCGCACCCGCACGGGCAGGATCCCGAGCCCGTCGACGTGACCCCGGCGGCTCTCCACGGCGTCCTCGATGTGCTCGCCGAGGATCTGGAAGCCGCCGCAGATGCCGAGGACGGGCCGCTGCTCGGCGGCCCTGCGGACCAGGGCGTCGGCGAGCCCGCGTTCGCGCAGCCACTCCAGCGCCCTGACCGTCCCGCGGGTGCCGGGCACGATGACGAGGTCGGCGTCGGACAGTTCCTCCGGCCGGTCCACGAACCGCACCACGACGCCCGGTTCGGCGGCCAGCGCGTCCACGTCGGTGAAGTTGGACATGAGCGGCACGGCGCAGACCGCGACGCGCAGCACGTCCTCGCCGACCGGCGGGGCGACCACGGACTCCCGCACGGCTCCCCGCAGGGAGACCCTGAGGCCGTCCTCCTCGTCGATCCCGAGCCCGTGCCGGAACGGCAGCACGCCGTAGGTCTTCCGCCCCGTGAGCCCGTGCAGCATGTCCAGGCCCGGCTCCAGCAGGGAGACGTCCCCGCGGAACTTGTTGACGAGGAACCCGGCGACGCAACGCTGGTCCTCGGGCGACAACAGCGCCACCGTCCCGAAGAACGAGGCGAACACCCCGCCCCGGTCGATGTCGCCGACGACGAGCACGGGCAACCCGGCGTTCCGGGCGATCCCCATGTTCACGATGTCCGTCCGCCGCAGGTTGATCTCGGCGGGAGAACCCGCCCCCTCACAGATCACCGCGTCATACGTGCCCCGCAACTGCTCCAGGCAGTCCAGCACCGTCCCGAGCAGCCGCTGTTGCCGTCCGCCGTGGTAGCCGCGCGCACTCATCTCCCCGACCGGCTTGCCCAGCAGCACGACCTGACTGCTCTGCTCGCCACCGGGCTTGAGCAGCACCGGGTTCATCAGCGCGGTCGGCTCGACCCGGCAGGCCTGCGCCTGCATGGCCTGCGCCCGCCCGATCTCGGCCCCCTCCGTGGTCACGAAGGAGTTCAGGGACATGTTCTGCGCCTTGAAGGGCGCGACTTTGACGCCCTGCCGCACCAGCCACCGGCAGATCCCGGCGGTCACGACGCTCTTGCCGGCGTCGGAGGTGGTTCCGGCGACGAGAAGCCCACCGCTCATGTCATTTCCCCCTCTTCAGCGACCGCGCGCCCTTGAGCGACGGCGTACTCCCGAGCCATCGCGCACTCCTGAGCAACCGCGCACCGGCGCACACCCCGAGCGCGAGCCAGGTGACGCGCTTCGACAGCCGCACGGCCCGCTCGACGTCGTGCGTGCCGACGGCCCGTCCCTGCGTGTTCAGCACGGGCCGGTGCTCCACCCGCCCGCCGTACGAGAGCGTCCCGCCCAGCCGCACCCCGAGCGCCCCCGCGAACGAGGCCTCCACGGGACCGGCGTTGGGACTCGGATGCTGCGCCGCGTCGGCCCGCCACGCCCGCACGGCCCCCCGCGGATCCGGCCCGGCCAGCACGGCGAGAACGGCGGTCAGCCGCGCTCCCGGCCACCCCGCGAGGTCGTCCAGCCGCGCGGAGGCCCACCCGTACCGGCGGTACCGGGCCGACTTGTGCCCGACCATGGCGTCCAGGGTGTTGACGGCCCGGAACCCGAGCAGCCCCGGCACCCCGCCGACGGCCCCCCACACCAGCGCCCCCACCACGGCGTCGGAGGTGTTCTCGGCGACCGACTCGACCACGGCCCGGGCCATGCCGTCGGCGTCGAGGGCCTGCGGGTCCCGCCCGCACAGATGCGGCAGCCGGACCCGGGCCGCCTCGACGTCCCCGGCCTCCAGGGCACGCCCGATGGTCCGTGCCTCCCGGGCCAGCGACGTACCCCCGACGACGGCCCAGGTGGCGGCGCCGGTCAGTGCGACGGAGGCGACGGCGGACGGCCGCACGGCACGCGCGGCGACGGACCCGAGGGCGACGGCCCCTCCGGCACACACGGCGGTGTGCAGCGCGCCCCACCCGCGGTGGTCCCGCCACAACACCCGTTCCACGGCACCCGCGGCCCGCCCGAACGCGGCGACCGGATGCCCCCGGCGAGGATCACCGAGCAGCAGGTCACCGATCAGGCCGGCGGCGGCGCCGTACGCGAAGACGCGACCGGCACCCATGGGCTCAGCCGGCCAGGAGGGCGGGCAGGGGAGGGGTGGTGAACCTCGATCGGCAGCCGCGCATGGCGATATGTGTCCTCACTCAGGGTGTCCGCGCCCTGGTTCGACGAGACCGGCGGTGAGAGTTCCTGGCTCCCGGGGATTGCTACCCCGGTGACAGTGGCGGGACCGCGCCGGACTTGCACCGGCTTCCTCTCCTGCCGCCGTATTGGCCCCGGCAGTCCACCACGGCCGGGAACCGCCGTCAACTTGCCGTTGACCTGCGAGGGGAGAGTGTGCAGAACCCCACATCGGCCCCTCCCGTACACACGACGACCGGGCGGCACGGAACCGGAGTTCCGTGCCGCCCGGTGGACCCGTCGTGACGTCAGGCCCTCAGGCCACGATCAGATAGATCCCGTACCCCACGGCCGCCGCGCACGCCGCGAAGCAGGCGTACGCGCCGGTGACCGCGAGCCCCGCGGACCCGCCCTCCGCCACCGCACGTTCGCGGCGCGACAGGCCGGTGATGCCGAGGGTGAACAGGCCGACGAGGGCCACGGTGACCACGAGGCTGACACCGAAGACGGAACCGAGGGCCGCCCAGTCGATCTTCATATCGGAGACTCTTCCTTGTAACCGGGGGTCAGACCGTGGTGGTCGTGGTCGGCGTGCGCTCGGCGGTGGCCTGCGACGGGAACGCGGGGACCGGGTCCTGCGACGCCGTGGCCGAACCACTCGCGGGGGGCGGCGTCACCGCGGCGATCGCTGTGGTGATCACGCCCGCGGGCTCCGCGGTGTCGGTGTCGGTGTCGGTGTCGTTGACGTTGGTGTGGTCGACCACCTCGCGCCGCGACAGCTTCCAGATCGCCGCGCTGGAGGCGATGAGGAAGACCGCCACCACGGCGGTGCCCCAGCTGCCGAAGCCGGTGACGTACTCGGCGAGCGCGCCCACCAGGGCCGCCGCCGGGAGCGTCAGGCCCCATGCGACGAACATCCGCGTCGCGGTGGACCAGCGGACCACGCCGCCCTTGCGGCCGAGTCCGGCGCCCATCACCGAGCCGGAGACGGAGTGCGTCGTGGACAGGGAGAAGCCGAGGTGCGAGGAGGCGAGGATGACCGTGGCCGCGGAGGTCTGGGCGGCGAAGCCCTGCTGCGGCTGGAGGTCGGTCAGGCCCTTGCCCATGGTGCGGATGATGCGCCAGCCACCCAGGTACGTGCCCAGTGCGATGGCGAGACCCGCCGAGAGGATGACCCACATGGGCGGGTCGGAGTCGGGCGCGACGGCGCCGCCGGCGACCAGGGCGAGGGTGATGACACCCATCGTCTTCTGCGCGTCGTTGGTGCCGTGGGCCAGGGAGACCAGGCCCGCGGAGGCGATCTGGCCGGCCCGGTAGCCCTTCTTGGACGCGTTGCCGTCGGCCTTGCGGCCCAGGGAGTACGTCAGCCGCGTGGCGAGCAACGCCGCGATGCCCGCGACGAGCGGGGCGGCGATCGCCGGGATGAGCACCTTGGTGACCAGCACGTCGCCGTGCACCGCGCCGACGCCCGCCGAGGCGATCGTGGCGCCGATCAGACCGCCCATGAGGGCGTGGGAGGAGCTGGACGGCAGACCGACCAGCCAGGTCAGCAGATTCCAGAGGATCGCGCCGACCAGGGCGGCGAAGATGACCTCGGGGCGGATGCCGGCCTCGTCGACGAGGCCCTTTGAGATCGTGTTGGCGACTTCGACGGACAGGAAGGCGCCGACCAGGTTGAGGACCGCGGACATGGCCACCGCAACCTTGGGCTTCATGGCGCCCGTGGAAATGGTCGTGGCCATCGCGTTCGCGGTGTCGTGGAAACCGTTCGTGAAATCGAACGCGAGAGCGGTTACCACCACAATCGCGAGGATCAGCGAGAAGCTTTCCATTTACCCAGGCAATCGTTCGAGGTCATTGGCCAGACGAACGTAGGCAACCTGAGTGAACGGAAGATGAACTGGGAGGGGCGCAGGGGTGACCGCAACGGGGGGTCCTCGTTCCGCCCCGGAACAGCGGCCTCCGCGCCCGCGCGACCAGGTACCCCGAGCGATCCGTTTCACTCGATCGAGTGACCCTTTGACCACGCTCTGTCCAGCAGGGCCGGCCGGTCGTGATCGTTTCGGTTTCCGGGCCTGAAGTGCCCCCGCCCGGCGGCGTTTTGACCCCTTCCCTGGCAGGATCGCGGCATGGCTGAGCAGCGAGGCGACGAGCGGGACACGGGAGACGCGCGGGAGAGCGAGCGGGGTGCGGGGGAGGCGCGGCGCAGGAGTGCGCGTCCCGAGGAGGCACGCGCCTGGGAGGGCCTCGTCACGACGGCCCGCCGGACGGTCTCGGACGGACTCGTCGTCGGCACGTCCGGCAACGTCTCGGTGCGCGTCGGGGACACCGTCCTCGTCACGCCGTCGGGGGTCCCCTACGACAGGCTGGCACCGGACGACGTCACCGGCGTGGACCTCGACGGCCGGCAGGTCCTCGGCACGCTCGTCCCGACCAGCGAGCTGCCCATGCACCTCGCGGTCTACCGCACCACCGGCGCCCTGGCCGTCGTCCACACCCACGCCGTCCACGCGACGGCCGTCTCGACGCTCGTGAACGAGCTCCCGCTGATCCACTACATGGCCGCCGCGCTCGGCGGGCCCGTCCGGGTCGCCCCCTATGCCACCTACGGCACCGACGAGTTGGCCGAGAACATGCTCCGCGCCCTCGCCGACCGCTCCGGCTGCCTCCTCCGGAACCACGGCACCATCGCTCACGGCGCCACCCTCGCCCAGGCCTACGACCGCACCGCCCAGCTGGAGTGGATGTGCCGCCTGTGGCTCACTGCCTCCTCGGTGCCCGGCCTGGCCCCGAGCCTGCTGTCCCGGGAACAGCTGACGGAGGTGGAGGAACGCCTGCGCGGCTACGGCCAGCGGGGCTGAGCCGCCCCCGCCGCCACGGACGTCACCCCGCCGCTGCCTCCCACTGGTCGCCCACGGCGTCCGCCAGGACACTGGACCCGTGCGCACTGTCAAAGCGACGGCCGCTGCCGTCACCGCCGTGATCGGGGCCGGTGCCGCCGCGGTGGCCGCCGGCCGGCTCGCCAGCGACGCCGCGCTCAAGGCGCCCCCCGGCAGGCCCCTGCCCACCGAACCCCGGCTCACGGTGCACGGCACCGCCGCCGGGCAGATCACCCTCACCCGGGACCTCGCCGCCCTGCGCCCCGGCCGCTACGGCCTCTCCGGCAACGGCTCCCACGCGGTCGTCGGCCCCGTCCTGGCCGGTGTCGCGCACTCCGCCGACACCGTCGTGCGCCGCCTGGAGAGCGTCACGCACGGCACACTGACGTCCGGCGACAAGGTCTGGCTCACCCCGAACGTATACGTCGGCAACCCGAGCGCCGCCCTCGGCCTCGAACACGCCGACGTCGACGTCCCCGGCGAACTCGGCGCCCTGCCCGCGTGGTTCGTGCCGGGCAAGCGGGACACCTGGGTGATCGCCGTGCACGGCCTGGGCACCACCCGGGAACTCGCCATGAACGTCATGGGGTTCCTGCACCGCAGCCGCTTCCCGGTGCTCGCCCTCGCCTACCGCGGCGACCTGGGCGCACCCCGCCCGCCCGACGGCCTGAACCACCTCGGCGAGACCGAGTGGCGCGACCTCGACGCCGCCATCCGCTACGCCGTGCGCTACGGAGCCCGTCAGGTCGTCCTGCACGGCTGGTCCACCGGCGCCACCATGGCCCTGCGCGCCGCCGCCCACTCGGGACTGCGCGACCGCGTCTCCGGGCTTGTCCTGGACTCCCCGGTGCTCAGCTGGGAGACCACCCTGCGCGCCCTCGCCTCGGCCCGCCGTACCCCGGGCGCGCTGCTGCCCCTGGCGGTCCGCGCCGCCCAGGGCCGCACCGGCCTGACCGGCGACCGCGCCACGGGCCCGGCCCCGGCCGACGGCCTGCGCGTCCCGGCGCTCGTCTTCCACGGACCGGACGACACCGTCGCCCCCTGGCAGCTCTCGCGCCGGCTCGCCGACGCCCGCCCCGACATGGTCGCCCTGCGCACCGTCGCCGCCGCGCCCCACGGGGCCATGTGGAACGCCGACCCGGAGGCCTACGAGGAGGCGCTCCGCCGCTTCATGACGCCCCTCATGTGACCCCTCTCACACGCAGTCGACGATACGGCCCTGTTGCCGCTCCGTCGCACACCCGTGGACGCGGGCGCCCTTGCCGGTCTCTCGCGTCTCCATTGAGGCGGCTGCCCTTGCCGGTCTCTCACGCACCCGTCGAGGCGGCTGCCCCTGCCGGTCTCTCACGCACCCGTCGAGGCGGCTGCCCCTGCCGGTCTCTCACACCCCCCGTCCACGCAACCTCCCCGCCACTCGCTCACACACCCCCGTTCACGCCCCCTTCGCCCTGTCGCCACCACGTCCCGTCCCGCTCGGCACCGACCGGTCGCGACGATTCCGTTTAGCGCCGTACCACTGGCCTGTTCCCGGCCCTCGACCACTCCCGCGAACAGGTGCGTTGGCCATCCCCGTCGCCCGCCGTGACATTCCGTTTGGGTTTTCGGACCGTCAACCGGAAGACTGCCCCCGTGACGTCCCGTATCCCGCGCGACTCCAGGCTTCGACTCGTCCGCCCGCGACCCCTGGCCGCCGCCCCCCAAGCGATGAACCAGCGGCGCTCGCGCCGCCCCGCACCGCGCCCTCCGGAGGGCACCCCGGCACCGGCGGAGCTGGCCAGAATGGCACGCTCAGGCCTGGCCGACGCGGCCCGCGTCGCCCGCTGGGCCGACGCCGCGCTCGGCCCCGGCCGGGACAGCGGAACCGACGACGGCAAGGCCACCCTCTCCGAGGCGACCGCCGAACGGGCGGCCCGCGACCTGGGTCTGACCCCGGCTCAGGTGAGAGCCGACTGGGACACCGCCCGCCTCGCCGGTCTCATCGAGGTGCACGGCGACAGCGCCCGCCCCGGCTGGCGGCTGCGCGCCTGGAACCGCGACGACAGCGCCGTGCTGCGCGGCTGGGTCGCCCTCTTCGACGCCTGGTCGCTCGCCCACCCGGAGCCCGCGGAGCACGAGCCCGCCGCCGTCGCCGAGGTCGTCTCCGCCATGCCGCAGGCGCTCTCCTTCCTCCAGCTGTCCGCCGGGCCCGTCCCCGTGGAGCAGCTCCTCGACCTCCTGGAGCAGCGCGTCACCGAGCTGCGCACCGCCCGCTGCGAGATCCCCTACGGCCCCCGGCCCGAGCCGCCGGCCGAACCGGAGCACACCGACGCCCCGCTCGCCCCGCTGCTCGACTGGGCCCTGCGCGCCCTCGCCTCCGTCGGCGCCCTCACCTACGGCGACGGCCAGGCCACCCTCACCCCCCTCGGCAGCTGGGCCGTCTGGGTCAAGCTGGAGCAGATCTGCGTCGCCGCGCAGAGCCCCGCCGGGAACATCGAGCAGGCCGCCGAGGACATGCTCCGCGGTTGCGCCCAGCTGCGCCCGAACGCGGCCCGCGCCGAGTACCGCGCCTGGCTCGCCGCCCGCCCCGTCGGCAGCGCCGTCACCGAGCTCCTCGGCGCCGCGCGCGGTGAGGACGCCCTGCTGCGCGGCCTCGCCTTCGAGGCGCTGCGCGTGGTCGGCGCGCCCGCCGAGCCGGACGTCCGCGGCGTGCTGGAGGAGCCCACGCTCAGGCCTTACGGGCTGCTGTGGCTGGCCGAGCACGACGGCGCCGACCCCGAGGACGCCCACGAGGTCCTCACCCGCGAGGAGGCGACATGGCTGTGGGTGGACACCGCGGCCGCCGTCGCCGACCACGGTGAGGCGCCGCTGCTGGTGCGCCACCTGGAGTCCGCGGTGCAGCCGACCGTCCCGATGCTCCTGGACGAGGTACGCGCCGTGGGGCACCCGCGCACCGTGCAGGTCCTGGTCGCCCTCGCCGCCGCACACCCCGACCCGGCCCTGGCCAAGGCGGTGCGCCGGGCCGCCTTCCAGGTGCACACCGGCGGCAGCTAGGGCCGCGGCCCGACCCGCGGGACGTCAGCCCACCGCTATCTCGGGCGCGTACGTCCCGAAGCTCCACACATTGCCCTCGAGGTCCCGGGCCATGTAGTCCCGCGAGCCGTAGTCCTGGTCCGTCGGGGGCATCAGCACCTCCACGCCGTGGTCGACGGCGTGGCGGTGGTGGCCGTCCACGTCGTCCACCACCACGTACACCCCCGTCGTGCCCGCGTCCTTCATGGCCGCGTCGAACAGGCCGCCCCGGCCCTTGGTGCCGACCATCACCGCGCCGTTGCCCTGTGCCAGCTCGGCGTGCATCACCGAGCCGTCCTCGCCCTCGTACACCGACAGCTCCGTGAAGCCGAAGGCCTCCGTGAGCTGCCGGATCGCGGCTTTCGCGTCCGCGTACAGCAGCGTCGGATAGATGCTCGGACGCCCGCCGGACGTGCCTGCCATGGCGATCACTTCCTCGTGTCTCGCGGGGCTGTCCCCTTCAGTGTTCCATCGGCCACCGACAACGGCCCTCGCCCGGCCGCCGGTGATCGAACACCCGCACACAGAAAAAGTGGTTGCACGTCCCCGTTAGACTGTCCCCATGGCCATTCTCCTCGCGCATTAGACGGCGGGAACGTCCTCAGCCGTCCATCCCGCCCCCGTATCCGCCCTGGAGTCTGTCCGTGATCTCCGCCTCCGGTATCGAGCTGCGCGCCGGTGCCCGCGTCCTCATCGAAAACGCCTCGTTCCGCATCGCCAAGGGCGACCGCATCGGCCTGGTCGGCCGCAACGGCGCCGGCAAGACGACCCTCACCAAGGTCCTGGCCGGCGAGGGCATCCCCGCGGGGGGCACCGTCACCCGCTCCGGCGAGGTCGGCTACCTCCCGCAGGACCCCCGGACCGGCGACCTCGACGTCCTCGCCCGCGACCGCGTCCTGTCCGCGCGCGGCCTGGACGTACTGCTCCGCAAGATGCGCGAGAACGAGCAGCGGATCGCCAACGGCCAGGGCTCCACCCGCGAGAAGGCGCTCAAGCAGTACGAGCGCCAGGAGACGGAGTTCCTCACCAAGGGCGGGTACGCCGCCGAGGCCGAGGCCGCCACCATCGCCGCCGCGCTCAACCTGCCCGACCGTGTGCTCGGCCAGCCCCTGCACACGCTCTCCGGCGGACAGCGCCGCCGGATCGAGCTGGCCCGGATCCTCTTCTCCGACGCGGACACCCTGCTGCTCGACGAGCCCACCAACCACCTCGACGCCGACTCGATCGTCTGGCTGCGCGACTACCTCAAGACCTACCGCGGCGGCTTCATCGTGATCTCCCACGACGCCGACCTGGTCGAGACGGTCGTCAACAAGGTGTTCTACCTGGACGCCAACCGCTCCCAGATCGACATCTACAACATGGGCTGGAAGCTCTACCAGCAGCAGCGCGAAGCCGACGAGAAGCGCCGCAAGCGCGAGCGGCAGAACGCCGAGAAGAAGGCCTCCGCGCTGCACTCGCAGGCCGACAAGATGCGCGCCAAGGCCACCAAGACCGTCGCCGCGCAGAACATGGCCCGCCGGGCGGACAAGCTGCTGGCCGGCCTGGAGGCCGAGCGGAAGTCCGACAAGGTCGCCAAGCTGCGCTTCCCCGAGCCCTCCCCGTGCGGCAAGACCCCGCTCATGGCCGAGGGACTGTCGAAGTCCTACGGCTCGCTGGAGATCTTCACCGACGTCGACCTGGCCATCGACAAGGGGTCGCGCGTCGTCATCCTCGGCCTCAACGGTGCGGGCAAGACGACCCTGCTGCGCCTGCTCGGCGGGGCCGAGAAGCCCGACACCGGCGAGGTCATCGAGGGCCACGGCCTCAAGCTCGGCTACTACGCGCAGGAGCACGAGACCCTCGACCCGGACCGCACGGTCCTGGAGAACATGCGCTCGGCCGCGCCCGACCTGGACCTGGTGGAGGTTCGCAAGACGCTCGGCTCGTTCCTGTTCTCCGGCGACGACGTCGACAAGCCGGCCGGGGTCCTCTCCGGCGGCGAGAAGACCCGCCTGGCCCTCGCCACCCTGGTGGTGTCCTCGGCGAACGTGCTGCTCCTCGACGAGCCGACCAACAACCTCGACCCGGCCAGCCGCGAGGAGATCCTCGGCGCGCTGCGCACCTACAAGGGCGCCGTCGTCCTCGTCACGCACGACGAGGGCGCGGTCGAGGCGCTCCAGCCGGAGCGGATCATCCTGCTGCCCGACGGCGTCGAGGACCTGTGGGGCGCCGACTACGCGGATCTCGTCGCCCTCGCTTGACCGCGTGTCGCGTTCGCTTGATCGAATGCGTGATCAACGGAGTATGGATCATTCGGCCTAGCGGTGATCCATCATCTGTGTGAGATCTCCTCGTATCGAGGTGTGTCCTACATCGATTTCGCGGCCGAGCCCCCGATTCTTCCGGGCCCGGCCGCTTCGCCTTTCTGACCTGGCCTTTTCCTCCACCATCCGTTCGGTCGTGCGGATGCCGCTCTTCGGAATTCGACATTCCGTATGTGGGGACGCGCTCCCGTCGTCACAACCTTGTCTCACGGACCTTGCCGAATGGGTGGCCATGAAGGCCTGGAGGGGTGATCATGAGGAGACCAGAGCGCACTTCCCATGAGGAGGCACGGGTGGCCGAGACTCTGAAGAAGGGCAGCCGGGTGACCGGCGCCGCGCGCGACAAGCTCGCGGCAGACCTGAAGAAGAAGTACGACGCCGGTGCGAGCATCCGGGCGTTGGCCGAGGAGACCGGCCGCTCGTATGGCTTTGTGCACCGCATGCTCAGTGAGTCGGGCGTCACGCTGCGAGGGCGTGGCGGGGCGACCCGGGGCAAAAAGGCCACGGCCTGACCCCGGGTGGCCCCTCGGCTTCGATGGTGGCCACCCGGTCGGTCGACTGATCGGCCGGGTGGTTACTGTGCAGTCACTTAAGCGTGGCCTGCTGCGGCGGTGAAGCCGTCGCGGGGCACGTCAGACGACCGCACACATCGGAGGCGTCCCATGGCTTCGTCCGACCAGGACCTCGTTCCCGTACTCGACAAGGACGGCGTACGGCTCACCGTCGACGACGCGATCGCCACGGTGACGCTGACCAACCCGACCAAGCGCAACGCGCAGAGCCCCGCTCTGTGGCGGGCGCTGACCGAGGCCGGGCGGCAGCTGCCGGGCACCGTCCGTGTCGTGGTGCTGCGGGCCGAGGGCAAGTCCTTCTCGGCCGGGCTCGACCGGCAGGCGTTCACGCCCGAGGGCTTCGACGGCGAACCGTCGTTCGTCGACCTCGCGCGCGGTGCCGACGCCGAGCTGGACGCGACCATCGCCGAATACCAGGAGGCGTTCACCTGGTGGCGGCGCAGCGACATCGTCTCCGTCGCCGCTGTCCAGGGACATGCCATCGGGGCGGGCTTCCAGCTCGCCCTCGCCTGCGACCTGCGCGTCGTCGCCGACGACGTGCAGTTCGCCATGCGCGAGACCAGCCTCGGACTCGTGCCCGACCTGACGGGTACGCATCCGCTGGTGGGACTCGTCGGATACGCCCGCGCGCTGGAGATCTGCGTGACCGGGCGCTTCGTCGCGGCCGAGGAGGCCGTGAACACCGGTCTCGCGAACCTCGCCGTGCCCGCCGGGCAGCTCGACGACGCCGTGCGCGACTTCGCGTCGGCCGTCCTCGCCGCGCCCCGCGACGCGGTCATCGAGACCAAGGCGCTGCTGCGCGGCGCCCAGGACCGCACGTACGAGGAGCAGCGCACGGCCGAGCGCCAGTCCCAGGCACGCCGGCTGCGGGACCTCGCGGGCGTCGGGGACTGAGGACCGCCGGGCCGGCCGGCAGCGCGGTCAGCCGACCGCGCTCACCACGACCGCCACCGTCGGGTGATCCGGCAGCACCCTCCTGACGGCCGTCCGGACCTCGCGCGCGACGTCCCGGGCCCGCCGGTCGGCGCCCACCGCCAACTCCAGCCGGACATGGCGGTGCGGCAGCGCGGCGCCCTCGCGGGGGAGTTCCTCGATGTGCACGGGGTGGCCCAGCGTGCCGGTCAGATGGAGCACGCCCTGGACCCCGAGCGCGGCGGCGGCCACCCGCTCCTCGTCGCCGCCCCCGGCCAGTGCGGCACCCGGCGGCTCGGGAAGGCGCGCGGCGACCCCGGCCTCCCCGGGTCCCTCCTCGTCCAGCAGCCCCGTCACCCGCAGGTCCACCTCCGCCACCGTCAGGCCGAGCCGCTGGGTCGCGGCCGTCGCCAGTGTCGCCCGCAGCAGGTTCGCCGTCGTCGGCAGCGGCTGCGAGGCGGTGGCGGCGAACTCCGCCGTCACCCGCAGCGGACCGGGCGGCAGAGCACTCGGCGGCGCCGGTACGACCGGCTCCTCGGTGTCCTCCGCGCCGGCGACCGCAACACGGAGCGCGTCGAGACGCACGCCCGGCGCGTCCCACGCCGCACTCCGCAGCACCGCCTCGGCTGCCCGCTCCGCGATCCACGCGCCGTCCCGCGCGTCACCCAGAGGCAGAAGCCTGCCGATTCCCAGCTGATGTCTCACTGCCTGTGTCCATCGGTCGGCCGTCATTCCTCCAGCCTGCCGCATCAGAGGCGCGCTTCCACGCAACCGTGCTTACGGTGGTCCAAGGACGACGAAAAGGACGTACGGCGATGACTGACATGACCGAGAATCGGGGCGGGGAGAGCGAGACCGCGGCGGTACGCAGGAGCCCGTTGGCCAAGCACAGCGGCGGAGACGCCGGTTCCCGCGGGCGGACGACCATCGCGGACGGCGTCGTGGAGAAGATCGCCGGCCTCGCCGCACGGGACGTCGACGGGGTGCACGCCATGGGCAGCGGCATGTCCCGCACGTTCGGAGCAGTGCGCGACCGCGTGCCCGGCGGCACCAAGTCGGTGTCGCGCGGCGTGAAGGCCGAGGTCGGCGAAGTGCAGGCGGCCCTCGACCTGGAAATCGTCGTCGAGTACGGCGTGTCGATCGCCGATGTGGCCCGTGACGTACGGGAGAACGTCATCACCGCCGTGGAGCGGATGACCGGCCTGGAGGTCGTCGAGGTCAACATCGCGGTGAGCGACGTGAAGCTGCCGGACGAGGAGGAAGAGGAACCGGAGCGCCGAATCCAGTGAGGCACGGGTCATCGGGCAACGACACAGGAGCTGAGGAGCGCATGAGCATGGCCGTGGTCGGCATGATCGCCGGCATGGCGCTGGCCTTCGCCGGATACTTCGGCGGATTCGGTGCCTTCCTGCTGGTGGCGGCACTGGGCGCCGTCGGCTTCGTCGTCGGCCGGTTCCTGGACGGGGACCTGGAATTCGGCGACTTCTTCCGCCCTCGTGAACGCGAACGGCGGCGGTGACGCCCATGAGTACGGGGGCCGGTGAGCTCGACAGACCCCTGACCGTCGTCCCGCCGGGCGAGCGCGGCGCGACGCGGATCGCCGACCGGGTCGTCGCGAAGATCGCCGCGCAGGCGGCCCGCGAGGCCGTCGGCACGCTGCCGCCCGACGCCGGCCGGCCCTCCGCGTCCGTCGTCGTCCACCACGAGGTCGCCCACGTCCGGATCCAGCTCGAACTGGGCTACCCCTGCGACATCGGCGCCCGCTGCCGAACGGTGCGTCACCAAGTCGTCGAGCGGGTGAGCACCTTGGCGGGCATGCAGGTGCCGGAGGTCGTCGTCCAGGTGGAGCGGCTGCACCTGGACGCGGCGCTCGGCGCGGTACAGGGGAGGACGCAATGAGCGAACCCCAGGGCACTCAGCCCCCCGAGGACAGCACACAGCGCCTGCCCGTCCTCGACAAGCGGGAGACGGAGAACGGCGACGGACCCGACCGGTCCGAGTCCTCGGCCGCCTCCGGGCCACCGCCCGAACTCGAGGGCAAGGACGAACGCGAGGGCCGCTTCTGGTCGGCGCGCCGCGTCCCCGCCGCCGTCGTCGCCCTGCTGCTCCTGGGCGTCGCCGGGCTGTTCCTCTACGACATCGTCTCCGTGCGCGCCGGCCGGCCCGGCATGGGCTGGCGCCGGGAACTGGCCCGACAGCTCGCCGAACGGCCCCTGGACGACACTTGGGTGCTCGTCGGCGCGGGGGTCGTGGCCGTCCTCGGCCTCGGGCTGCTGATCCTGGCCGTCACACCCGGCCTGCGGGACGTGCTCCCGATGCGGCGCACGCACACCGGCGTACGCGCCGGACTGCACCGGGACGCCGCCGCCACCGCGCTGCGGGACCGGGCCATGGAGGTGGCCGGCGTGCAGTCGGCACGGGTGCGGGTGCGCCGGAGGCGGGCGGACGTCCGTGCCATGTCGCACTTCCGCGAACTGGACGACGTACGTACCGAGCTGGACGACGTGCTCGCCGACGCGGTCCGCGGGCTGGGGCTGTCCCAACCGCCCTCGCTGTCGGTGCGGGTCCGGCGGCCCGGCCGGAAGGGGTGAGAGCGATGCTCAGGACCGTCAACCGCGTGTTCCTCGGCCTGGTGGGCCTGATCCTGCTGGTGCTGGGCGGCTCCGTCCTCGCCATCGGCCTCGGCGTATTGGCGCCCTCGTGGTGGATCCACGGCGGCAAGCACGACGTGCTGCTGAGCTATGCCGAGCGCACCCGCTGGCGCGACGACGGCTGGTGGTGGCCGGTCGTCATCGCCGTCCTCGCGGTCCTGCTGCTGCTCGCCCTGTGGTGGCTCGTCGCGGTGCTGCGCAGGCGGCGCCTGGCCGAGGTCCTCGTCGACACCGGCGACGGCGAGGGCGCGCTCCTGCGCGGCCGGGCCCTGGAGAACGTCCTCACCGAGGAGGCGGCCCACATCGACGGCGTGGGCGGCGCACACGCGCACCTGAAGGGTCGCCGCAGCGCCCCCGAGGCCCACGTACGCCTCGCGCTGGAGCCACACGTGGACCCGGGGACGGCACTGACCGACTTCACGACGGGCGCCCTCACCCACGCCAAGACGTCGGCGGGCCTCGCCTCACTCCCGGCAGAGGTGAGGCTGAAGGGTGTCAAGCACGGTGCCGAACGGGTGAGTTGAACAGGGGCGCCTGCGACCCGTCAGAATCCGTGCCGCGCTCCACCGTCGACCGGCACCATGACCCCGGTCAGATAGGAAGCCGCCGGCGACATCAGGAACGCCGCCACCCGCCCGAACTCCTCCGGAGCCCCGTACCGCCGCAGCGGAATCCGCGACTCGGACGCCGCCCGGGTCGCCTCGGGGTCCGCGGACAGCGCGTCCAGCTGCCGCACCCGGTCGGTGTCGATCCGCCCGGGCAGGACACCGACCACCCGGATGCCGCGCGGCCCCAGCTCGTCGGAGAGCGACTTGGCGAACCCGGCCAGCCCCGGCCGCAGCCCGTTGGAGATGGTCAGCCCCGGGATCGGCTCGTAGACCGACCCGGACAGCACGAACCCGATGACGCCCCCGGCCTCCATCTCGGCGGCGGCGGCGCGGGCCAGCCGTACCGCACCGAGGAACACCGACTCGAACGCCGTCTGCCACTGTTCGTCCGTGTTGTCCGCGACGAACCCGGCCGGCGGGCCGCCCACGCTGACGAGCACACCGTTGAAGCGGCCGAAGTTCTCCCGCGCGGCCGCGATCAGCCGGGCCGCCGCCTCCGGGTCGGCGTTGTCGACGGCGACCCCGACCGCGTTCGGCCCCAGCTCGGCCGCCGCTTCGGCGACGGTCTTCTCGTCCCGCCCCGAGACGATCACCTTCGCCCCGTCCGCGACGAGCTCACGCGCGGTGGCGTTGCCGAGGCCCCGCGTGGCCCCGGTGACGACGTACACCCGGTCCTTCAGTCCAAGATCCATGGTCCCTATCCTGCCCCGTCCTCACCGAACAGGGCGAGGGCGGTGTTCACCAGCCCGATGTGGCTGAACGCCTGCGGGAAGTTGCCGAGGTGCCGGCCCGTCACCGGGTCGCACTCCTCGGACAGCAGCCCGACGTCGTTGGCGAGCCCCGCCAGCCGCTCGAACAGCTCGCGGGCCTCCTTCGTGCGACCCGTCATGTACAGGGCGTCCGCGAGCCAGAACGAGCACACCAGGAAGGCGCCCTCGCCGCCGGGCAGCCCGTCGACCTCCCCGTCGTCCGTGCTGTAGCGGCGCAGGAAGCCGTCGTGGGCCAGCTCCTCGCGGACGGCGTCGATCGTGCCGATCACCCGGGGATCGTCCGGGGGCAGGAATCCGACGCGCGGGATGAGCAGCAGCGCGGCGTCCAGTTCGCGGGAGCCGTAGGACTGCGTGAAGGTGTTGCGTTCGGCGTCGTAGCCCTTCTCGCACACCTCCTCGTGCACCTCGTCGCGCAGCGCGCGCCAGCCGTCCAGGTCGCCGCCCAGCTCCGGATGACGCTCCAGGGTGCGCACGGCCCGGTCGGCGGCCACCCACACCATCACCTTGGAGTGCACGAACTGGCGCCGGCCGCCGCGCACCTCCCACAGTCCCTCGTCCGGCTGCCGCCAGTTCGTCTGCACGAAGTCCATCAGGGCGGTCTGCAGGGCCCACACGTCCGGCTGGGCGGACAGGCCCGACTCGCGGGCGAGGGACAGGGAGTCCATGACCTCGCCGTAGACGTCCAGCTGGAGCTGTTTCACGGCGTCGTTGCCGATGCGGACGGGGGCGGACCCGACGAAGCCGGAGAGCCACGGCAGCTCGAACTCGGGCAGCCGTCGCTCGCCCGCCACGCCGTACATGATCTGCAGGTCCGCCGGGTCGCCGGCGACCGCGCGCAGCAGCCAGTTGCGCCAGGCCTCCGCCTCCTCCTGGTAACCCGCGGCGAGCAGCGCGTTCAGGGTGAGGGTGGAGTCGCGCAGCCAGCAGTAGCGGTAGTCCCAGTTGCGCACCCCGCCCGGTTCCTCGGGCAGCGAGGTGGTGGGGGCGGCGACGATGCCGCCCGTCGGGGCGTAGGTGAGTGCCTTGAGGGTGATCAGGGAGCGGACGACGGCGTCCCGGTACGGGCCGTCGTAGCGGCAGTGGGAGACCCAGGCCCGCCAGTCCTCCACGCTGTGGCGCAGTGCGTCGTACGGGTCGACGAGCGGCGGGCGCGGCTCGTGGGAGGGGTGCCAGGTGAGGACGAACGCGACCTTCTCGCCCTTCTTGACGGTGAACTCCGCGTGCGTGCCGTAGTCCTCGCCCCAGCTGGTCACCTCCGGCTCGCTGCGCAGCCAGGTCGAGTCCGGGCCGGCGACCGCGACGCGGTGGCCGTCGACCCGGCGTACCCAGGGGATGATCGAGCCGTAGTCGAAGCGGAGCTTGAGGACGCTGTGCAGCGTCACCTCGCCGTCGAGGCCCTCGACGACGCGTACGAGGTCGGGCGCGCGGTCGCGTTGGGGCATCAGGTCGGTGACCCGGACGGATCCTTGCTCCGTTTCCCACTCGGTGTCCAGGACGAGGGTGTCGCGGCGGTAGGAGCGCCGGGTGCAGCGGTCCGCGCCCACGGGGGCGATGCGCCAGTAGCCGTTGTCCTCGTCACCGAGCATTCTGGCGAAGCAGGCGGCCGAGTCGAAGCGGGGCAGGCACAGCCAGTCGACGGATCCGTCCGTACCGACCAGGGCCGCGGTCTGCTCGTCGCCGATGAGCGCGTAGTCCTCGATGCTGGGGTGCACGGAGTGCGGGTTCCCGGCAACTCGGCGTGGCAATCAGGGCGGGGCCGGGGGAGTGACCGTCAGGGCCGGGTGTCGGCCCATGCCCCCGGGCCGATCCGGCCCCGGTGTCTACACCGCCGCCGGCTCGGCCTCCGTCGAGTCGGCCGCCTCGGCCGCCTTGCGGGCCCGCTCCCTGGCCTCGCGGCGGGCCAGGACCGTCCAGCCGACCGGGACGGCCGCGGCGAACAGCCACCACTGGATGGCGTACGCGTAGTTCAGCGCCGCGTCCTCCTTGCCCGGGTTGCCCATCAGCTCGGGGGTGTCGCCCTTGGGCTCGGGGGACGTCTGGGCGATGTAGCCGCCGAGCACCCGGGCGTCCAGGCGCCGGGCCTGCTGCTCGCTGTTGATCAGCATGATCTGCCGGTCCGGCAGGCCCTGGAGGTTCTTGATGCCGCTCGCCGCGGTCGTCTCGTCGGGCATCAGCCGCCCCTTGACGGTGACGTCGCCGCCCGGCGGTGCCGGGACCTTCGGGAACGTCGTCTGGCTCGGGCCCTCGGAGGGGATCCAGCCCCGGTTGACCAGCAGCACCTTGCCGTCGTCCAGGACGAACGGGGTCAGTACGTGGTAGCCGACCTCGTCGTCGGAATTGGTGCGGCGCCGGACGACGACCTCGTCCTCGGTGTCGAAGCGGCCCTTCGCGGTCACCGTGCGGTATCGCTCGGCGCTGGTCACGGTGTGCCCGGGCGCCGTCAGCTTCTCCACGGGCACCGGCTCGGCCGCCAGCGCGTCGGTGACCAGCTGGTTCCGGGCGGTGCGCTCCTCGTAGCGATGCATCTGCCAGATGCCCAGCCTGATCATCGTGGGGATGAGAAGCAGGGCGACCAGCGTGAGGATCACCCACTGCCGGGACATCAGGAAGCGGTACACCCCACGACCGTACAACTCGGTCGTGGGGTGCATTCAGGCGGGTACGGGTTCACACCTTGTCGACAATTCCTACCTTTCCCTCCGCGCGAGCGCAGTGGGCGCCGCAGTACCAGTGGCCCTCGACCTCGACGCCCTGGCCGATGATCTGCACCCGGCAGTGCTCGCAGATGGGGGCCATGCGGTGGATCGCGCAGGAGAAGCAGTCGAAGACGTGCACCGCGCCCTGCGCGTGCACCTCGAAGGTCATTCCGTACTGATTGCCACATACCTCACAGGTCGCCATGCGCCACAGGGTGAGCCGTCGACCCCGCGCGGGCGAGCGGGCGCCGGGCGAGTCGCCCGGCAATCACCCGTCCGTACGGTCACCCCTCCGACGCGGGCTCCACATCCGCGAGGAGTTGCCCGAACGCCGCCTCGTCCACGACCGGCGTGCCGAACTGCCGGGCCTTGACGACCTTGGAGGTGCCCGAGTCCGGGTCGTTCGTGACGAGCAGGCTGGTCAGCCGGGACAGGCTCGTGGCCACGTGCAGCCCGGCCTCGGTCGCGCGGTCCTCCAGCAGGTCCCGCTCGGTGGAGGTGTCGCCGGAGAAGGCGACCCGCATGCCCTGCTTGAGCCGCCCGCCCGGCTCGTACCGCCCGGGGTTGGGGTAGGGGCAGGCGGGGCGCTTGCGGGACGGGCGCCAGCTGCTCGGCCGGTAGCCGCCCCCGTAGCCTCCGGGGCCCGCCTGCTGCCCGATGCGGGGCGCGGCGGGGCGGTCCGTCCATTCGGTCAGCGGCCGGCACTCGTGCAGCGGCAGCCGTACGTTCTTCGCCGCCGCGGCCCGCAGGCTCGGGCGGAACGCCTCCGCCAGTACGCGCGCGTCGTCCAGCGCGTGGTGCGCCCGCTGCTGGACGACGCCGAAGTGCGCGGCGAGGGACTCCAGCTTGTGGTTGGGCAGCGGCAGCCCGAGCTCCTTGGAGAGCGCGATGGTGCACAGCCGCTGCCGCACGGGCGCCTCGCGCTCGGCGCGTGCGTACTCCCGGGCGATCATCTGCCAGTCGAAGACGGCGTTGTGCGCGACGAGGACCCGGCCCGCCAGCCGGGCGGTGAACTCCTCGGCGATGTCCGGGAAGAGGGGCGCCCCCTCGAGCGCCTCGCTCGTCAGCCCGTGGATCCACACCGGCCCAGGGTCGCGCTCGGGGTTGACGGTCGTGTACCAGTGGTCCTCGACCTCGCCGCGCTCGTCCAGCCGGTAGACACCCGCGGAGATGATGCGGTCGTCCCGGGCCAGGCCCGTGGTCTCCACGTCAACGACCGCGTACCCCTTGGGATACGCGGCCGGCCACGGCGTGGCGGAGAACACTGCGGTCGTGAGGTCTTCCAGCATGGTTCCTGAGGATACGGGCCGCGACTGACAGCCCCGTCCGCCAGGTGCGTCCGGCATGGTCTTCCGACGCTCCCTCAGGCGTGTTGTCCGGTCTGTCCGTTCACGGGGCGTACGTCTGATCGATGCTCAGTCGATCAGACGTACGTCTCGCCCGTCGACGTCCCTCTTCGTCCCGTATCGGATTGGCGAGGACCGCCAAGAAGCAAGCGCGTACCGCCGGTAATACTTGTGGGTAACAACGTCTGGCCGGGGCAGGGTGCCGGTCCTACGGTGCTTGCATGCCGAACCTGCCCGATGTCGTGCTGTGGTCCATCCCCGCCTTCGTGCTGCTCGCCGTGGTCGAGATGGTGAGCTACCGCCTCCATCCCGACGAGGGCGCGCAGGGCTACGAGGCGAGGGACGCCGCGACGAGCATCGGCATGGGGCTCGGCAGCCTCTTCTTCGACTTCCTCTGGAAGATCCCGATCCTGGCGATCTACACGGCCCTGTACGAACTCACCCCGCTGCGCGTGCCCGTGCTGTGGTGGAGCGTCCCGCTGATGCTGCTCGGGCAGGACTTCTTCTCCTACTGGTCCCACCGCGGCCACCACGTCGTCCGCATCCTGTGGGCCGGCCACGTCGTCCACCACTCCAGCCGGAGGTTCAACCTCACCACCGCGCTGCGCCAGCCCTGGACGTCCCTGACCGTGTGGCCGTTCTACGTCCCTCTCGTCGTCGCCGGCGTCCACCCCGCCGCGCTGGCGTTCTGTTCCTCCGCGAGCCTCGTCTACCAGTTCTGGATCCACACCGAGCGCATCGACAGGATGCCCCGCTGGTTCGAGTTCGTCTTCAACACCCCCTCCCACCACCGCGTCCACCACGCCTCCCAGGGCGGCTACCTGGACCGCAACTTCGGCGGCATCCTCATCGTCTGGGACCGGCTGTTCGGGTCGTTCGTCGCGGAGACCGAACGGCCCCGGTACGGACTGACCAAGAACATCGACACGTACAACCTGCTCGAGGTCGCCACCCACGAGTACGTGTCCATCGCCAAGGACCTGAGGGCGGCGCGGGATTGGCGCGAGCGGGCGGGACGCGTGTTCCGGGGACCGGGGTGGGGTCCGGGGGCGGCCGCCGTAGCGGCTTCGTCGCCTGTCGCTGTACAGGCGCCGTCGCCTGCCGCTATACCGGCGCCGTCGCCTGCCGCCGCGCCCGGACCCGTCGCCGAGACCGCCCCGGCCGCCAAGAGCGCGCCGGCGTGAATCCCCAGCGACTCCTCCTGGCCGCCTTCGGCCTCGCCGCCACCGTCGACCTCGCCTGCCTCGCGGCCGGGTTCGACGCCGGGCACACCATGGCCAAGCCCCTGCTGATGCCGCTCCTGGCGCTGTGGGCAGCCCTGCGCAAGGCGCCCCGGCCGCTCCTGGCCGCCCTGCTGTTCGGCTGGGGCGGGGACGTCCTGCTGGTGTCGGACGCCGAGCCGGCCTTCCTCGCGGGCATGGCCTCCTTCGCGGCGGGACACGTCTGCTACCTCGTGCTGTTCGCGAGGTACGGCAGCCGGAACGCGGTCCCACGCGCGCGGAGCGGCGTGCTGGCCCTCGGCTACGCCGCCGCCCTCGTCACGACCGTCGCGCTGCTGTGGCCGGACCTGCCCGCCGACCTGCGCGTGCCCGTCGCCGGGTACAGCGTCCTGCTCACCGCCATGGCGTACCGGTCCGCCACCCGGTTCGGGCTCTTCGCCGGGTGCGGCGGCGCCTTGTTCCTGCTGTCCGACACCCTCATCGCGACCGGGGTCGCCGAGTGGCCGCAACCGCCCGGACCGGACTTCTGGGTCATGCTCACCTACATCACCGCGCAGGCCCTGCTGGCCGGCGGCACCGTCGGGGCGCTCGATGCGCGCAGGGCACCGGCCGCGACGTAC
Source organism: Streptomyces massasporeus (assembly GCF_014648995.1). GTDB lineage: Bacteria > Actinomycetota > Actinomycetes > Streptomycetales > Streptomycetaceae > Streptomyces > Streptomyces massasporeus. The sequence goes on from NZ_BMSE01000004.1 coordinate 449,810, forward strand.
GGAGAGATGCGCGCCGCCTGAGACCGGCCGACGCGCCGGCGTCACCAGCGGATGGGCACCGGAAGCACCGTCAGCAGTCCGGACGCCGCGACCGCCAGGCCCAGGGCGGCGACCTCGGCCCGGGCCGGCGCGCAGGCGGTCAGCGGGTCGGCCGCCCGGCGCAGCCGCCGCCGGGCCCACACGGCGAGGGCGGCGACGACCACCACGAGGAGCACCTTGGCGAGCAGGGCGCGCCCGTACGCCGTCCCCGTCAGCTGCTCCAGAACCGTCTCCGGCGGCATCCGGCGCAGTGAACTGCACACGCCCGTAGCGGTGATGGCGGCCAGCAGCACCACCGCCACGCGCGCGTAGAGACCCAGCAGGGCCGCACCGGCCGCCGTGCCGTCCCGGCCGGACCGGAGCCGCAGCACGCGCAACGCGTGCAGGAGTCCCCCCACCCACAGTGCCGCGCAGGTCAGATGGACGAGCGTCAGCGCGGAGCCGGTCAGCGGGCTGTGCTCGGTGGTGGGGTGGGCGCGCAGGGCCTCGGCGACGACCACGGCGGCCAGCGGCCACACCTGTGTGACCGGACGGCGCGACACGGCGCACAGCCCCGCCACGAGGAACGCGTTGACCTCCAGCAGGGCCAGCTTGCCGTCCCGGGACGCATGGAGACCGCCGACGTCGATGTCCGCCACCTCGCCCGGCACGAGATTGCCGGTGGCCACGAGCGTGGCGAGCCCGAGGGCGGCGACGAAACCGGCGGCGGCCGCGAAGGGGGACCAACTGCGGGGCAGAGCCGGGGGTCCGGCCTGCGTGCCGGGCAGCGAACGCGCCAGGCGGTTCACGAACAGTTCGCCGACGGGTACGCACAGCGCCGCGAACAGCACTGTGCGCAGCAGGGCCATGCCGCCGGCGCCGGGCACTTCGGCCTCACCGGTGCCGTGCAGCGCGGCGGACGGGCCGAGCAGCGGGATCGACGCGGCCAGTACCACCAGCACCAGGACGGCGACGGCCCGGCCCGCACCGGTGGGCCGCAGCGGGCCGCGCGAATCGGTCACCCCGGGTATCGGTCTTGGCGAAGTCACCCCAGGATCTTCACCAACCTCCACACGTCCGGGCAAGTCGGCCGTACTCAATCACCCCGGGACGCGGCCGCCCACCACAGCCGCACCTCCTTGTTCTCGTCCGTCGGCCGCAGCTCCCACCCCTGCGCGAGCGCGACGTCTGCGACGTACCACCCGCCGACCCCCCGGTAGTGCCGCAGGGGTATCGCGCACTCCACGGGCGGCTTCGGCTTCCTCGGCTCGACCGGGGAGGAGGCCCGGGCGGTCCACTTGCCCACCACCTTCTCCACGCGCGCCTTGTAGTACTCCACGTCGCCCTCGTGACGCAGCTCCCGCCAGGACACGCACCAGGAGGCCAGCCACCCGACGCGGTCCAGCGCCCCGCCCAGCGCGTTGAGGTAGCCGCGTTCGAGGGTCTTGCTGAAGGTCGTGACGACCTCCGCGAACATGCCGACGACGAGGAACACGGCGAACACCGCCGCCCACAGCACACACACGACCGGAAACCACACCACACTGCCGGCGAACCGCAGGGCCAACTGCCACCGCGGCCGCGCGGGCCGGGCTGTCCAGGTCACCGGATCCTCGTACACGTCCATGACAAGGAATCCTGCCGCAGGCATGAAACGGGCCGGACGGATACCCCCGCCCGGCCCGGATCTCCTTCACACGAGCTCTACTTGGTCACCGCGTCCAGCGCGTCCGCGATGCCCCAGCCGTAGAAACCGTTGCGGTTCTTGGAGCCCTCGCACACCGCGTCGATCTTGCCGTCGCCGTTGATGTCGTACGGGTCCGTGCACGGCGTGGCGTCGGCCTCCGCGTACAGCAGGGCCTTCACCAGCGCCGGAGAGGCGTACGGGTGCGTCGACTTGATGAGCGCGGCGACGCCCGCGACGTGCGGGGACGCCATCGACGTACCGGCCATGTAGCCCCACTTGCCGCCCGGCAGCGTGCCGAGGATGAGGCCGCTCGTGGCCGGCGCGTCCGGCTTCTGGTAGGCGGTCGAGTCGCCGCCCGGGGCGGCTATGTCGATGACGCCCAGCCCGTGGTTGGAGAAGGACGACTTGATGCCCTTCGCACCCGTCGAGGCGACCGTGACGACACCCGGCAGCTGCGTCGGGATGTCGAGGCACTTCGAGGGGTCGACGACCCGGTCGCCCGGCGTCGTGTCGTTCGGGGACGACGGGTCGGTGATCTCGTCGGAGGCGAGGTCGTAGTTCTCGTTGCCCGCCGCGGCGACGTTGACCGCGCCCTTCTTCTCCGCGTACCGCGAGGCCCGGCCGACGGCCTCCACGAGCGCCTTCTGGTCCGGGTCGTTCTTGCAGTTGAAGTACCAGGGGTCCGTGTAATAGCTGTTGTTCGTGACGTCGACCCCGTGCTCGGCCGCCCACACGAAGCCGCAGACCACGGCCTCGGTGTAGAAGAAGCCGGCCGTGGTGGACACCTTGATGCCGGAGACCTTCACCCCGGGCGCGACACCGGTCATGCCGACGCCGTTCTTGGCGGCGGCGATCTCACCGGCGACGTGCGTGCCGTGCGGGCTCTCCTCCGCGCTCGGCCGCCAGGCCCCGTCGGCCGTGTCCGGCTTGCCCGACACGCAGTTGACCGACGCCTTGCGGTCGAAGTTGGGCGCGATGTCGGGGTGGGTGTCGTCGACACCGGTGTCGATCACGGCGACCGTGACCTTCTTGCTGCCCAGTGTCTTTTCGTGCGCCTTGTCCGCCTTGATGGCCGGCAGGTCCCACTGCTGGGGCTGCAGCGGGTCCTGCCCGGCAGGGGCGTCGGCCGCGGCGACCTCGGCCGCGCTCAGCACCTTCGGCGCGCCCAGGTCACCGGTCGACGCCGAGGGGAGCGGCGCGGTACGGGTGGCGCCCGCCGACTGCACGCCGCGGACCTTGCGGATGGCCTTGGCGAAGTCGGCGTTCGAGGAGTGGACGACGATGACGCCGATCTGGTCGTACGACGTCACGATCGTGCCGCCGGCCTTGGCGACGGCCTTCTTCACGTGCGCCGAAGTGCCGTGCCCCGGCTTGACGTTGACGACGTAGCTGAGCGAGGTCGCGTCGGCCGGGGCGGCAGCGGGGGCCGGGGCGTCCTCGGCGGCCGTGGCCGCGGTGTTCGGCAGGAACGCGAGGGCCGTGGCCACGGCCATCCCGGCCGGGATCGCGGCGGCGCGACGGTAGCGCGCGTACGGCGCAGTCATGGTGTCTCCAGTTCGTTCACGGTACGAGCTGATCTTGCGAGGGGTCCCGGTGAGCGGTCGGGTCACTTGACCGCGCGCAGCGCGTTGACGATGCCGTGCCCGTAGAAGCCGTTGAGGCGCTTGCCGCCCTTGCAGACCGCGTCCTGGGTGCCGTCGCCGTCCTGGTCGTAGGAGGTGGGGCAGGCGGTCGCGTCGGCCTGCGCCTTCAGCAGCGCCTGGAGCTGGGCCGGAGACGCCCAGGGGTGCTTGGACTTCAGCAGCGCGGCGACACCGGAGGCGTGCGGCGAGGCCATCGAGGTGCCCTGCAGGAAGCCCCACGTGCCGCCCGGCAGGGTGGACAGGATGCGGCCGTTCTTCGAGGGCGTGTCCGGGATCTGGTAGCGCCCGTCGCCACCCGGCGCCGCCACGTCGACGACGCCCTTGCCGTACGTCGAGAAGTACGACTTGACGTTGTCGACACCCGTCGAGCTCACCGTGACGACACCCGGCAGCTGGTTCGGCACGTCGAAGCACTCGTGCGGGTCGATGGTGCGCTCGACCGGGGTGGAGTCGTCGGGGCTGGAGTCGTCGACGATCGCGTCCGAGTCCAGGTCGTGGTTGGAGTTGCCCGCGGCGGCGACGTTGAGCGTGCCCTTCTTCTGGGCGTACAGCTGCGCCCGGTTGACCGCGTCGACGATGGCCCGCTGGTCCGGGTCGTCCATGCAGTTGTACAGCCACGGGTCGACGTAGTAGCTGTTGTTCGTGATCTCGACGCCGTGGTCGGCGGCGAACACGAACGCGCACACGACGCTCTCCGGGTAGAAGAGGCCGTTCGCCCGGTCGGTCACGTTGATGCTGGACACCTTCACACCGGGAGCGACGCCCGCGACGCCCACGCCGTTGCGGGCGGCGGCTATCTCACCCGCGACGTGCGTGCCGTGGTAGTCCTCGGCGGTGTACGGACGCCAGGCGCCCTCGCTGGTGTCGGGCTTGCCGCCGGCGCAGTTGGCGGACTGGGACGCGGAGAAGTTCGGGGCGATGTCGGGGTGGGTGTCGTCCACGCCGGTGTCGATGACGGCGACAGTCACCTTGCGGCTGCCCGGGTTGATCCGGGCGGCCTTGTCGGCGCCGATCGCGCGCAGGTCCCACTGGTCCGCCTCGAGGGGCTCGCTCTCGGGCGTCTTCGCCGAGGCGGCCTCGGTGCGCTTCGCCTGGGCGCCCGTCAGGTACTCGACCGCGCCCTCCTCCTTGGTCCCCGCGGCCGTCAGCGGCGTCGTCCGCGTGGCGCCGGCCGACTGCACGCCGCGCGCCTTGCGGATGGTCTCGGCGAAGTCGGGGTTCGAGGAGTGGACGACGATGACGCCGATCCGCTCGTACGCGGTCACGACCGAACCGTCGGCCTTCGCGATCGCCTTTTTCACCGAGGCGATCGTGTGGCGGTCCGCCTTGGTGTTGACGACGTACGCCAGGTTCGGCGCGTCCGCCGCCCGGGTGGCCGACTCCGCCTGCGGGGCAGCCGACGCGGCGGCCGGCAGGAAGCCCAGCGAGGCCGTCAGGGACAGCACGACGGGCACGGCGAGAGCGAGCCGGCGTCTGGAACGCAAGTGAGACATGGGGTCTCCACATCCTCCGGAAACGAAACCGGCCCGAGGCACAGGTGGTGCTCGGGCAGGTACATGACGTGGTGGTGCAGGGCGAAGCTATCCCGGCCTCTCGCTGGCCAGCAACGCTTTGTCGAAACGACTTCGGAAAGAACGCCGGGTGTTTGAACCGGTTCTCGCGTGCCGCCGTGACGTTGAACAAGGAGCGCGAGGACACTCGCCTCCGCCCCCGTTCACAACCGCTTCCGTCCCTGCGAGGAGACTCCGTGGCCACCGACGCACCGCCCCCGTCGAAAGAGCAACACAAGCTCCCCTCACCCGAGGAGTTCGCCGAGGTGCAGGAGAGCGCGGAGTTCGGTGAACTGCGCCGCTCCTACCGCTCCTTCGCCTTCCCGCTGACCGTCGGCTTCATCGCCTGGTACCTGCTGTACGTCCTGCTCTCGAACTACGCGGGCGGCTTCATGGGCACCAAGCTCTTCGGCAACATCAACGTCGCCTTCGTCCTCGGCGTCGCCCAGTTCGTCACCACGTTCCTCATCGCCTGGTGGTACTCGCGGCACGCCGCCGCGAAGCTCGACCCCAAGGCCGAGGCCATCAAGACCCGGATGGAGAGCGGCGCATGAGCCCCGTACAGCACACCCTCCTCGCCGCGAACGAGGCCAGCGAGCACCGCCCGCTGATCATCACCCTGTTCGCGCTGTTCGTCCTCGCGACCCTGGGCATCACCATCTGGGCGGGGCGCCAGACCAAGGACGCCGCCGACTTCTACGCCGGCGGCCGCCAGTTCAGCGCCTTCCAGAACGGCCTCGCCGTCTCCGGCGACTACATGTCCGCCGCGTCGTTCCTCGGCATCGCCGGCGCCATCGCCCTCTTCGGCTACGACGGCTTCCTCTACTCCATCGGCTTCCTGGTCGCCTGGCTGGTCGCCCTGCTCCTGGTGGCCGAGCCGCTGAGGAACTCCGGCCGCTACACCATGGGCGACGTCCTCGCGTACCGCATGCGCCAGCGCCCGGTCCGCACCGCCGCGGGCACCTCCACCATCGTGGTGTCGATCTTCTACCTGCTGGCCCAGATGGCCGGAGCGGGCGTCCTCGTCTCGCTGCTGCTCGGCATCACCTCCGACGCCGGCAAGATCCTCATCGTCGCCCTCGTCGGCGTCCTGATGATCGTCTACGTCTCCATCGGCGGCATGAAGGGCACCACCTGGGTGCAGATGGTCAAGGCCGTGCTGCTCATCGGCGGCACCATCCTGATCACCTTCCTGGTGCTGCTGAAGTTCAACTTCAACATCTCCGACCTGCTCGGCCAGGCCGCCGAGAACAGCGGCAAGGGCGCCGCCTTCCTGGAGCCCGGCCTGCAGTACGGCGCGACCGGCACCTCCAAGCTGGACTTCATCTCCCTCGGCATCGCCCTGGTCCTCGGCACCGCCGGCCTGCCGCACATCCTGATCCGCTTCTACACGGTGCCCGACGCCAAGGCCGCCCGTAAGTCCGTGAACTGGGCCATCGGCATCATCGGCGGCTTCTACCTGATGACCATCGCCCTCGGCTTCGGCGCCGCCGCGCTGATCTCCCAGGACGAGATCATCGCGTCCAACCCGTCCGGGAACACGGCCGCACCCCTGCTCGCCCTGCATCTGGGCGGCGTCGACTCGACCTGGGGCGCGATCCTGCTCGCCACGATCTCGGCGGTGGCCTTCGCGACGATCCTGGCCGTCGTCGCCGGCCTCACCCTCGCCTCGTCGTCCTCCTTCGCGCACGACATCTACGCCAACGTCATCCGCAAGGGGAAGGCCTCCGGTGCCGAGGAGGTCCGCGCGGCCCGCTGGGCGACCCTGTTCATCGGCATCGTCTCCATCGGCCTCGGTGCCCTCGCCCGCGACCTGAACGTGGCCGGCCTGGTCGCCCTCGCCTTCGCGGTCGCCGCCTCCGCCAACCTCCCCACGATCCTCTACAGCCTGTTCTGGAAGCGCTTCACCACCCAGGGCGCGCTGTGGTCGATCTACGGCGGTCTGATCGTCGCCGTCGGCCTGGTGCTGTTCTCGCCCGTCGTCTCCGGTGACCCCAAGGCGATGTTCCCCGAGGTCGACTTCGCCTGGTTCCCGCTGAAGAACCCGGGCATCATCTCCATCCCCTTCGGCTTCCTCATGGGCTGGCTCGGCACGGTCCTGTCCAAGGAGGAGCCCGACGCCAAGAAGTACGCGGAGCTGGAGGTCCGGTCCCTGACCGGCACCGGAGCCCACTAGCACGACCCCTCCCACGCGGCCGTGTCGTAGGAACCTCCAGGTCCCTGCGGCCCGGCCGCGTTCCACGTCGTGGGATCGGGCCTGTGGCGTTGTCGGTGGGGTCACGTAGGCTCGCAGGTGTCGGAGAAGCAGTGCCGCACGCATGATCCGCGACGAGGGAGGGGGCCCACGTGCTCATCGACACCTACGGCCGGGTGGCCACCGACCTGAGGGTCTCACTGACCGACCGGTGCAACCTGCGCTGTACGTACTGCATGCCCGAGGAGGGCCTGCAGTGGCTGGCCAAGCCGGATCTGCTCACGGACGACGAGATAGTCCGCCTGATCGACATCGCGGTCACGTCCCTCGGGATCGAGGAGGTCCGCTTCACCGGCGGCGAACCGCTGCTGCGTCCGGGCCTGGTCGGCATCGTCGAGCGGGTCGCGGCGCTGGAGTCCCGCCCCCAGATGTCGCTGACGACCAACGGCATCGGCCTCAAGCGCACGGCGGCGGCCCTGAAGGAAGCGGGCCTGGACCGGGTCAACGTCTCCCTGGACACCCTCCGCCCGGACGTCTTCAAGACCCTCACCCGCCGCGACCGCCACAAGGACGTCATCGAGGGCCTGCACGCCGCCCGCGACGCGGGCCTGACCCCGGTCAAGGTCAACTCGGTCCTGATGCCGGGGCTCAACGACGACGAGGCTCCCGACCTCCTCGCCTGGGCCGTGGAGCACGACTACGAGCTGCGCTTCATCGAGCAGATGCCCCTGGACGCCCAGCACGGCTGGAAGCGCGACGGCATGATCACGGCCGGGGACATCCTGACGTCCCTGCGCACCCGCTTCGAACTGACCGCCGAGGGCGAGGAGAAGCGCGGCTCGGCACCGGCGGAGCGCTGGCTCGTCGACGGCGGCCCGCATGTCGTCGGCGTCATCGCCTCCGTCACCCGCCCGTTCTGCGCGGCCTGCGACCGCACCCGCCTCACGGCCGACGGCCAGGTCCGCACCTGCCTGTTCGCCCAGGAGGAGACGGACCTGCGGGCCGCACTGCGCTCGGGCGCCCCGGACGAGGAGATCGCCCGCATCTGGCGCCTGGCCATGTGGGGCAAGAAGGCGGGAGCGGGCCTGGACGACCCGACGTTCGTGCAGCCCGACCGGCCGATGTCGGCCATCGGAGGCTGAGACCCGCCGTCAGGAGTCCCGGGACGGGGAGTCCTCGGACTCCCACTCCTTCAGCAGGACCACGTCCTTCAGGAACCCCCGCACACCGAGGAACTGCGACAGGTGCTCGCGATGCTCCTCACAGGCCAGCCACGTCTTGCGCCGCTCCGGCGTATGGATCTTCGGGTTGTTCCACGCCAGCACCCACACGGCCTCGGCACGGCAGCCCTTCGCGGAACAGATGGGCGTCTCGTCACTCACAGCTTCGTCTCACCACTGCACATCATCACGGCACAAAAGGCGACGCCGAGCAGCCACGGGGGGAGCTGCCCGGCGTCGGTCCGTCGCTCCGACGGGGGATGCGGAGCGCGTACGAAGTATGTCACGGGTAACCCCGGGCCCGGCACTGGAACAACATGATTGATCTGAGCTTTTCTTGAGCTTGGCGGGAAGATGACTTCCCTTCGCGAGCCCTCGTGATCTCCCCGCGGGTGCCTCTACCGCTCGTGCGATTCGCTCTCCGCACCCGGACCCGGCCCGGACACGGCGTCTTCCGCGACGGATTCCGCCGGCCCGTCACCGGAACCCGACGGCGCGATCATCGGACGCGTCTGCGACACCACGTACGTCGACGGCAGAGACGGCGCGTTCTCGCGCCCCGCGTTCGCGATCACCACCGCGATGTACGGCAGCACCAGCCCGAGCACCAACGCCACGATGGCGACGTGCCGTTCGACGTTCCACAACGTGGCCGCGAGGATCACGGAGATCGTGCGGACCGTCATCGAGATCACGTACCGGCGCTGCCGCCCGCGCACGTCCTCCTGGAGTCCCGTCCGGGCGCCGGTGATCCGGAAAACCTGGACGTTGCCGCCGCCATGCTGCTTCCGCATCGCATTCCACCATCCGCCCGTATCGGACTCTCCCCGCCCCGTAGCCGCCCTCGGCCGGTCGGGGAAACCTGACCAGGACAGCTCCCACGTTACGCCGCGGCCGGGTCGGCTACGAGACCGGGTGGCGCACCGCCCGGGCGTACGGCCTGCGCCGTCCCGCGTACGGCCCGCGTCGGCATGCGGCGTACGACGCCCGGGCCGACACTGGCCGTAGTGCTCGCGTCAAGCCGTACGAGGAGGCAGCGATGGGCTGGTTGTGGGCGATCATCGTAGGACTGGTGCTCGGCCTGATCGCCAAGGCGATCATCCCGGGCAAGCAACACCTTCCCCTGTGGCTGACCGTCATCCTCGGCATGATCGGCGGCATCGCCGGCAACGCCATCGCCCGGGCGGCCGGTGTCGAGGCCACTTCGGGAATCGACTGGTGGCGGCACATCTTCCAACTGGTCATGGCGATCATCCTCGTCGGGCTCGGCGACCGGGCCTGGACGGCGGCCAGAAGAGACAGTGGCAGGGCAAAGGCATGACGGGGCGCACGGCGAAGGGGGCGGTCTCCGGTACCGGAGACCGCCCCCTTCGCCACGCGCTCAGCCGCCCGTGACCTCAACCGCGGCCAGGTTCTTCTTGCCCCGGCGCAGCACCAGCCAGCGGCCGTGCAGCAGGTCCTCCTTGGCGGGGACGGCGTCCTCGCCGGCCACCTTGACGTTGTTCACGTAGGCGCCGCCCTCCTTGACCGTGCGGCGCGCGGCCGACTTGCTGGCCACCAGGCCGACCTCGGCGAAGAGGTCCACGGCCGCACGGAGCTCGGTGACCTGGATGTGCGGCACCTCCGACAGGGCCGCGGCCAGCGTCCGCTCGTCCAGCTCCGCCAGCTCGCCCTGGCCGAAGAGGGCCTTGGACGCGGCGATCACGGCGGCCGTCTGACCGGCGCCGTGCACCAGCGTCGTCAGCTCCTCGGCCAGCGCGCGCTGCGCGGCCCGGGCCTGCGGACGCTCCTCGGTCTGCCGCTCCAGCTCCTCCAGCTCCGCACGGGAGCGGAAGGACAGGATGCGCATGTACCGGGAGATGTCCCGGTCGTCCACGTTCAGCCAGAACTGGTAGAACGCGTACGGCGTCGTCATCTCCGGGTCGAGCCAGACGGCGCCGCCCTCGGTCTTGCCGAACTTGGTGCCGTCCGCCTTGGTCATCAGCGGCGTCGCCAGCGCGTGCGCGGTCGCGTCCGGTTCCAGGCGGTGGATCAGGTCCAGGCCCGCCGTGAGGTTGCCCCACTGGTCGCTGCCGCCCTGCTGCAGCGTGCAGCCGTAGCGCCGGTACAGCTGGAGGAAGTCCATGCCCTGCAGCAGCTGGTAGCTGAACTCCGTGTAGCTGATGCCCTCGGAGGACTCCAGGCGCCGGGCCACGGAGTCCTTCGTCAGCATCTTGTTGACGCGGAAGTGCTTGCCGATGTCACGGAGGAACTCGATCGCGGAGAGGTTCTCCGTCCAGTCGAGGTTGTTGACCATGACGGCCGCGTTCTCGCCCTCGAAATCCAGGAACGGCTCGATCTGGGCACGCAGCTTGGCGACCCAGCCGGTGACCGTCTCCGGGTCGTTCAGCGTGCGCTCCGCGGTCGGGCGCGGGTCGCCGATCAGGCCCGTGGCCCCGCCGACCAGCGCCAGCGGCCGGTGACCGGCCTGCTGGAGCCGGCGCACGGTGAGCACCTGCACCAGGTGCCCCACGTGCAGCGACGGCGCCGTCGGGTCGAAACCGCAATAGAACGTGACGGGACCGTCCGCGAGCGCCTTGCGCAAAGCGTCCTCGTCAGTGGACAGGGCGAACAGCCCGCGCCACTTCAGCTCGTCGACGATGTCCGTCACGGTTCTCGTATCTCCTTGAGTGGGCTCGTAATCAGGTACGAGGTTATACGCCCTGGCTGACAGAGCTCATATTGAAGTCCGGCACCCGCAGGGCGGGCATCGCGGCCCTGGTGAACCAGTCGCTCCATTCCCGCGGCAGCGTCTTCTCGGTCCGCCCCGCCTCCGTGGCCCGGCCCAGCACCCCGACCGGGGACTCGTTGAACCGGAAGTTGTTCACCTCGCCCGTCACCTCGCCGTTCTCGACGAGGTAGACGCCGTCCCGGGTCAGACCCGTGAGCAGCAGCGACGCCGGGTCGACCTCGCGGATGTACCACAGGCAGGTCAGCAGCAGCCCGCGCTCGGTGTTCGCGACCATCTCCTCCAGGGACCGGTCCTCGCCCCCGTCCAGGACGATGTTGTCGATCCCCGGCGCCACGGGCAGACCGGTCAGGCCCGCGCTGTGCCTGCTGGTCGTCAGGTGCCGCAGTTCGCCCTCGCGGATCCACTCGGTGGCCGCCAGCGGCAGTCCGTTGTCGAACACCGACTGATCGCCCCCGGAGGAGTGCGCGATCACGAAGGGCGCCGACTCCAGGCCCGGCTCGTTCGGGTCGCTGCGCAGGGTCAGGGGCAGTTCGGTCAGCTTCTCGCCGACCCGCGTGCCCCCGCCCGGCTTGGAGAACACCGTGCGGCCCTCGACCGCGTCCCGGCCCGACGCCGACCACATCAGGTAGATCAGCAGGTCCGCCACGGCCGTCGGCGGCAGCAGCGTCTCGTAGCGCCCGGCGGGCAGCTCCACCCGTCGCTCGGCCCACCCGAGGCGCACGGCCAGCTCCGCGTCGAGGGCCGCCGGGTCGACGTCCTTGAAGTCCCGCGTGGAGCGACCGGCCCACGCGGACCGGGTCCGGTCCGGTGACTTGGCGTTCAGCTCCAGCGTCCCGTTCGGCTGGTCGTGCCGCAGCCGCAGTCCCGTGGACGTGCCGACGTACGAGGACACCAGCTCGTGGTTGGCGAAGCCGTACAGCTCGCGGCCCCCCGCCCGCGCGCGTGCGAAGGCCTCGCCCAGGGCGGGAGCGAAGTCGGCGAACACGGCGGAGGAGGTCTCGACGGGTGCCTCCGTGAACTCCGGCGCCTGCGCCACGCCCGTGACCAGCGGCTGGGCGTCCTCGGCGGGTCCGGCGCCACGCGCGGCGGCCTCGGCGGCCCGCACCAGGGGCTCCAGCTCGTCGGGGGTCACGGCGGACCGCGACACGACCCCGGAGGCCGTGCCCTCCTTGCCGTCGACCGTGGCGACGATGGTGAGCGTGCGCCCGCGGGTGACGCCGTTCGTGGTCAGCGCGTTGCCCGCCCAGCGCAGGTTCGCGGTGGACTGCTCGTCGGCGATGACGACACAGCCGTCCGCCCGGGACAGTTCGAGGGCGCGCTCGACGACCTCGTGCGGCTTGCTGGAACGCGCGCTCATCGACCGGCCTCCTGGGTCGTGTTGAGACTGTGCTTACGCGGGGGGTGACCTTCCCCGGACCCCCAGTCGATGCTGCAGCTGATGTTCATCGACCGGCCTCCTGGGTCGTGTTGAGGATGTTGACGCCCTTGAACAGGGCCGACGGGCAGCCGTGCGAGACGGCCGCGACCTGACCCGGCTGGGCCTTGCCGCAGTTGAAGGCGCCGCCGAGCACATAGGTCTGCGGCCCGCCCACCGCGGACATCGAGCCCCAGAAGTCGGTGGTCGTTGCCTGGTAGGCGACATCGCGCAGCTGCCCGGCGAGCCGCCCGTTCTCGATGCGGTAGAAGCGCTGACCGGTGAACTGGAAGTTGTAGCGCTGCATGTCGATCGACCAGGACCGGTCGCCGACGACGTAGATGCCGCGCTCCACACCCCCGATCAGGTCCTCGGTCGACATCCCGGCCGGGTCCGGCTGCAACGACACGTTGGCCATGCGCTGCACCGGCACGTGCCCGGGGGAGTCGGCGTAGGCGCAGCCGTTGGACCGCTCGAAGCCGGTCAGCTTCGCGATCCGCCGGTCCAGCTGGTAGCCGACGAGCGTGCCGTCCTTGACCAGGTCCCAGGACTGTCCCTGGACGCCCTCGTCGTCGTAGCCGATGGTGGCCAGGCCGTGCTCGGCGGTGCGGTCGCCGGTGACGTTCATCAGCTCCGAGCCGTAGCGCAGCTTGCCGAGCTGGTCGAAGGTGGCGAAGGAGGTGCCGGCGTAGGCGGCCTCGTAACCGAGCGCCCGGTCGAGCTCGGTGGCGTGCCCGATGGACTCGTGGATGGTCAGCCACAGATTGGACGGGTCGACGACCAGGTCGTACAGGCCCGGCTCCACGCTCGGCGCGCGCATCTTCTCGGCGAGCAGCTCCGGGATGCGCTCCAGCTCGCCCGCCCAGTCCCAGCCGGTGCCCGTCAGGTACTCCCAGCCGCGTCCCACCGGCGGCGCGAGGGTGCGCATGGAGTCGAACTCGCCGCTCGACTCGTCCACCGACACGGCGTTGAACACCGGGTGCAGCCGCACCCGCTGCTGTGTGGTCACCGTCCCCGCGGTGTCGGCGTAGAACTTGTTCTCGTGGACCGTGAGCAGTGAGGAGTCGACGTGGTCGACGCCGTCGGCCGCCAGCAGCCGGGCACTCCACTCCGCGATCAGCCCGGCCTTCTCCTCGTCGGGCACGGAGAAGGGGTCGGTCTCGTACGACGAGATCCACGTCTTCTCGGCGTGCACCGGCTCGTCGGCCAGCTCCACACGCTCGTCCGAGCCGGCCGCCTTGATCACCTGGGCGGACAGCTTGGCCATCGCCACCGCCTGCCCGGCGACCCTGGCGGCGGCGTCCATGGTGAGGTCGACGCCGGACGCGAAGCCCCACGTACCGCCGTGCACCACCCGCACCGCGTACCCGAGGTCGGTGGTGTCCGACGACCCGGCGGGCTTGGCGTCCCGGAATCGCCAGGAGGCGCCCCGAACCCGCTCGAACCGGAAGTCCGCGTGCTCGGCGCCCAGCGCACGCGCGCGTGCGAGGGCCGCGTCGGCGAGGGCGCGTAGGGGGAGGGCCGTGAAGGCCTCGTCGATGGTATGAGGCACCGCCGTCTCTTTCTGTCGAGGTGACCGTGGTTGCCGTACGTCGTGACTGCTCCGATCATGTCGTCCATCCCGCGCGCGGGCCACGAGTTTCCGGAGCCGGTCCTGCGGGTTTCTGTAGGGACCCGACAGTGAGTCCCGTACGCCACTGTCGGTGCCCGATTGTCCGCGGGCGTGCCCGGACCGATAGGTTTTCGAAGAAGCCGCCTGTCATCACCGCCTGTCGTCCAGGCGGCCGGGCGGGTATCAGACCGCTATCGAAAGGGTGATCCGTTGAGCCGCTCGGTTCTCGTCACCGGAGGCAACCGGGGCATCGGCCTCGCCATCGCCCGCGCTTTCGCCGATGCCGGCGACAAGGTCGCCATCACGTACCGCTCGGGTGAGCCGCCGGCCGCCCTGACGGAATTGGGCTGCCTGGCCGTCAAGTGCGACATCACCGACGCCGAGCAGGTGGAGCAGGCCTACAAGGAGATCGAGGAGGCCCACGGCCCCGTCGAGGTCCTCATCGCCAACGCCGGCATCACCAAGGACCAGCTCCTGATGCGCATGTCCGAGGAGGACTTCACCTCGGTCATCGACACCAACCTCACCGGCACCTTCCGCGTCGTCAAGCGTGCCAACCGCGGCATGCTGCGCGCCAAGAAGGGCCGCGTGGTCCTCATCTCGTCGGTCGTCGGTCTGTACGGCGGCCCCGGCCAGTCGAACTACGCCGCCTCCAAGGCCGCCCTGGTCGGCTTCGCGCGCTCCCTCGCCCGTGAGCTGGGCTCGCGCAACCTCACCTTCAACGTCGTCGCGCCCGGCTTCGTCGACACGGACATGACCAAGGCGCTCACCGACGAGCAGCGCGAGAACATCGTGAAGCAGGTCCCGCTCGGCCGGTACGCCCAGCCGGAGGAGATCGCCGCGACGGTGCGGTTCCTCGCCTCGGACGACGCCTCGTACATCACTGGAGCCGTCATCCCCGTTGACGGCGGACTGGGAATGGGTCACTGATCACCATGAGCGGAATTCTCGAGGGCAAGCGCATCCTGATCACGGGTGTGCTGACGGAGTCCTCCATCGCCTTCCACACCGCCAAGCTGGCCCAGGAGCAGGGCGCCGAGATCATCCTCACGGCGTTCCCGCGGCCCACGCTGACCGAGCGCATCGCCAAGAAGCTGCCGAAGCCCACCAAGGTCATCGAGCTCGACGTCACCAACGACGAGCACCTCGGCCGCCTGGCCGACATCGTCGGCGAGGAGCTCGGTGGCCTCGACGGCGTCGTGCACTCCATCGGCTTCGCCCCGCAGGACGCCCTCGGCGGCAACTTCCTCAACACGCCGTTCGAGTCGGTCGCCACGGCCATGCACGTCTCTGCGTACTCCCTGAAGTCGCTCACCATGGCCTGCCTGCCGCTGATGCAGAACGGCGGCTCCGTCGTCGGTCTGACGTTCGACGCGCAGTTCGCCTGGCCGCAGTACGACTGGATGGGCCCGGCCAAGGCCGCCCTGGAGGCCACCAGCCGCTACATGGCCCGCGACCTGGGCAAGCAGAACATCCGCTGCAACCTGGTCTCGGCCGGTCCTCTCGGCTCCATGGCCGCCAAGTCCATCCCGGGCTTCAGCGAGCTGGCCTCCGTGTGGGACGACCGCTCCCCGCTGGAGTGGGACCTGAAGGACCCCGAGCCGGCCGGCCGCGGTGTCGTCGCCCTGCTCAGCGACTGGTTCCCCAAGACCACGGGCGAGATCGTCCACGTGGACGGCGGTCTGCACGCCATCGGAGCCTGATCTCCGGTACGTCTTCGACGCCCCGTTTCCCGCCGCGCGCGGGGAGCGGGGCGTCACCCGTTCGGCTCAGCCGACCGGGCGCGGAGGCCCACAACTGGGCACTCTGGAGTGCGCGAACTGGGCAGTCCGGAGTACGCGTTCACCACCCGAGTCCCTCCCCAGCACGGCCGAGGAGGTCCCCTTGTGCGCTTCTCCCGCCGAACGGCCTCAGTGTCCCTCGCCGTCGCGCTCGTGCTGACCCTGGCGTACGAGGCGGTGCCCCACGCGCGCGTGCCCGCCGACGAGCGGGAGTCCGCCGATCCCTTCGGCGCCGCGTGCCGGATCCGCGTGACCGGCTCCAAGGTGACCGCGTACTGCCACAACCCCTACCCGGAGCCCGACCGCGTGAGCCTGCACGTCGAGTGCGCCCGCTGGTGGGACATCGACACCGACAGCTCACCTGTGGAGGCCGGGCCCGCGCAGACCGTGCGGCTGACGGGGCGGTGCTGGAAAGAGGTCGGCGACGTGTGGATCAGTCACCGGCGGGAGAGCTGAGTCCGGCGGGCGGTGTCAGTCACCGGCGGTAGAGCTGAGCTGAGCCCGGCGGGCGGTGTCAGTCACCGGTGGGGGACGTGACGCCACCCAGCCGGCACAGGAACGGGTAGCGGGCCGCCTCGGCCGCTGCGGTGTCCGCCTCGCCCGCGCGGATGGCCTCCAGCAGCCGCCCGTGGTCCATGTACGTCTCCGGCGTCAGCTTCTCGCCGACGTCCTCGCGCAGCCAGTCCCGCAGCACCTCGCCCAGGTCCGCGTACATGGCCGTCATCACGTCGTTGTGGGACGCGGACACCACGGCCAGGTGGAACGTCGCGTCCGCGGTCACGAACGCCTCCTTGTCGCCCGACTCCCAGGCCTCCTCGCGCCGCAGCAGCAGCGCGTCGAGCTGCTTGAGGTCCTTCTCCGTGCGCCGCTCGGCGGCCAGCCGGGCGGCGGCCGACTCCAGCGTGGAGCGCAGCTCGGCGATGTGCCGGGGGTCGGCCTCGGCGAACCGCCGCTGCATCACGCCCGCCAGCTCGCTCGTCGCCACGACGTACGTGCCGGAGCCCTGGCGGATGTCCAGCAGGCCGTTGTGCGACAGGGCACGGACGGCCTCGCGGACCGTGTTGCGGGCGACGCCCAGCTGCTCGACCAGTTCCGGCTCGGTCGGGATCCGGGAGCCGACCGGCCATTCGCCCGAGGTGATCTGGGCCCGCAGCGCGGCGATGACCTGCTCGGACAGGGCCGAGCGGCGGGGATGGCTCAGGGGCATGGCACACCTTCGCACGACCGGGGCGCCCGGGGGCAGCCGGGGAGTGGACAGTCAATCATCCCATGATTCTATGATGGGTCTCATGCCTAGTGAGGAAACCCGGACGATGACGCCCCCGACCGTACGCAGCTCGGCCGCGCACGACGCCGGGAAAGCCGACGGCGCGTCCACGCGCGCCTGGACGCTGCGACTGCTCGTCCTCGGCATCGTGCTGTCCGCGCTGAACCTCCGCCCCGCCATCACCAGCCTCGGCGCCCTCCTGGAGGAGGTCCGCGACGGGCTGGGCATGAGCGGCAGCGTGGCCGGGCTGCTCACCTCCGTGCCGCCGCTGTGCTTCGCCGTCTTCGGCGTCATGGCCCCGCGGCTCGCCCGCCGGTTCGGCGCCGGCGCGGTGGTGTGCGCCGGCATGGTCGCCATCGCCACCGGCCTGCTGATACGGCCGTACGCGGGCGGCACGGCCGGCTTCCTGGCGGGCAGCGCCCTGGCCCTCATGGGCATCGCGGTCAGCAACGTCCTGATGCCGGTCATCGTCAAGCACTGGTTCCCCGACCGCGTGGGGTCCATGACCGGCCTGTACTCCATGGCCCTCGCCCTCGGCACGGCCCTCGCCGCCGCGGTGACGGTCCCCCTGACCGACACCCTCGGCGGCAGCTGGCAGACCGGCCTGGCCCTGTGGGCGGGGCTCGCCGTGGCTGCCGTGCTGCCGTGGCTGCCCTTCGTCCGGGGACGCGTCACGCCCCCCGGGTCGGAGAAGGCACCGGAGGCCACGACCGGCGGTGACGTGTCTGTCGGCGACACGTCCGCCCGGGACCGGGACGAGGCGGCACGGACGCAGGCCTCCGCCCGCGCGGAGCACGCGCGCGTGCAGGCCCCCCGGCTGCGCATGGCACGCAGCCGCACCGCCTGGGCCCTGGCCGTCTTCTTCGGCCTCCAGGCCACCGCCGCCTACATCACGATGGGCTGGATGGCGCAGATCTTCCGGGACGCCGGTGTCCCCGCCGGCACCGCGGGCCTGCTGCTGGCGGTCACCATGGTGATGGGCGTGCCCCTGGCCTTCGTCATACCCCGCCTGGCCACCCGGCTGCCCCACCAGGGCCCGATCGTGCTCGCCCTGGGCGTCTGCGGCCTCGTCGGCTACGCCGGGCTGTACCTCGCACCCGCCGCCGGCGCCTGGGCCTGGGCCGTGCTGCTCGGCGTCGCCAACTGCGCCTTCCCGCTCGCCCTGACCATGGTCGGCATGCGGGCCAGGACCGGCCCCGGCGTGGCCCAGCTGTCGGCGTTCGCGCAGAGCACCGGCTACCTCATCTCCATCCCCGGACCGCTCCTGGTGGGCGTCCTCTACCAGCACAGCGGCGGCTGGGGCCTGCCGATCGCGCTGATGAGCGCCCTGATGATCCCGCAGATGGCCGTCGGCTTCCTGGCCGGACGGGACCGCACGGTGGAGGACGAGGCCGCCCGCTGAGCCCCGCCCCGGGGAGCCGTGGTCACCCCGGGGCGCCCGGCCGGTACGGGGGGTGGGAGACTGGCCCCATGCCAGTGCTCGACCCGAATCCCCAGCACGGTCAGAAGAAGATGCTGCTCGTCTTCGGCGCCTTCTTCGCGATCTTCATCGTCATCGCCGTCATCGCGACCATCGCCTCACCATGACCCGCGCCCGCGCGGCCCGTGGTGGGGTTAGCCCCCCTGTCCCCTAGGGGGTGAGGGTCAGGGTCAAGTGGGTGGATCACCGGATGGGTTGGCAGCCGAGGATTCCGTAACTTCAAGTGTGTGACCGCGAGACGGTCACCGACCACTCGAAGAGCGGAGGCACCCATGTCGGCCCCTACGCACACGCGGCCCCACCCGGCGAGCCGGGCCGGTGCCGCCGGCCGGCTGCCCTGGTGGGCTCTCGCCCTGCCCGTGCTGGCCTTCACCGCACTGCTCGCCCTGATCCTCAACCCGTCCGACGCCCACGCGGCCACCGGCGACCCCGCGATCACCCGGCTCTTCGAGCACGTGCAACAGCTGATGGCCCGCTGATCACGGCCGAACACCGTGGTCAACTCCCTGCGCCCCGTGGCGTGTTTCATGCGAAGCTGGATCTCATGAGCGTCGCAGAATCCCGCATGATTGTCCTCTTCCGCCATGCGAAAGCCGACTGGCCACAGGTCACGGATCACGAGCGTCCGCTCGCCGACCGGGGCCGAACGGAAGCGGCGGAGGCCGGGCGCAGGCTGGCCGACACCGGCATCGCCTTCGACCTGGCCCTGTGCTCCACCGCGGTCCGGACCCGGGAGACCTGGAAGCTCGCCGTCCAGGAGTTCCCGCAGCGGCCGAAAACCGTCTATGAGGAGCGGATCTACGAGGCCTCGCCGGGCGAGCTGATCGCCCTGCTCAACGAGACCCCCGACGACGCGCGGAACGTCCTCATGATCGGGCACAACCCGGGCATCCAGGGCCTCGCCGAGGTGCTGGCGGGCTCGGGCGAGGACGAGGCCCGCGAGCGGATGACCCGCCGCGGCTTCCCGGCCGCCGCCTTCGCCGTGCTGTCGTTCGGCAGCACGTGGAAGAGCCTGGAGCCGGGTGCCGCCGCGCTGCGGGACTACTGGGCCCCGGCCGAGTGACGATCTCCGCGTGAACAGGGCCCGGCGCCGCACCGGCGCCGGGCCCTTCCCGACCGATCCCGGTTCAGTCGATGTCGAGGGTGTCCGCCGCCTCGACCTCTTCGCGCGTGACGCCCAGCAGGTACAGGACCGTGTCGAGGAAGGGGAAGTTCACCGCGGCGTGCGCGGCCTCGCGCACCACCGGCTTGGCGTTGAAGGCGACACCGAGACCGGCCGCGTTCAGCATGTCCAGATCGTTGGCACCGTCACCGATCGCCACGGTCTGCGACAGCGGCACACCCGCCTCCGCGGCGAACCGGCGCAGCAGCCGGGCCTTGCCCGCACGGTCGACGATCTCGCCGGTGACCTTGCCGGTCAGCGTGCCGTCGACGATCTCCAGGGTGTTGGCGTGGGCGAAGTCCAGCCCCAGCCGCTCCTTCAGATCGTCCGTGACCTGGGTGAACCCGCCCGAGACGACACCGACTTGGTAGCCGAGCCGCTTCAGCGTACGGATCAGGGTGCGGGCGCCCGGCGTCAGCCGCACCTCGCTGCGCACCTTGTCCACGACCGAGGCGTCCAGCCCCTCCAGCAGCGCCACGCGGGCGT
Organism: Streptomyces massasporeus; assembly: GCF_014648995.1. Taxonomy (GTDB): domain Bacteria; phylum Actinomycetota; class Actinomycetes; order Streptomycetales; family Streptomycetaceae; genus Streptomyces; species Streptomyces massasporeus. Next base: position 470,055 of record NZ_BMSE01000004.1, read on the forward strand.
GCAGGGACTGCTCGAAGTCCAGCTCCCCGCGCATCGCGGCCGCCGTCACCTCGGCGACCTTGTCCTCGCAGCCGGCGTGCGCGGCGAACAGCTCGATGACCTCGTCCTGGATCAGCGTCGAGTCGACGTCCATGACGACCAGCCGCTGCGCGCGCCGGTACAGACCGGCGGCGACGACCGCCACGTCGATGCCGAGCCGCGCCGCGTCCGTCACCAGGGCGGTGCGCAGCGGCTCGGTCTCCACGCCGGAGACGGCGAACTCCACGGCGGTCACCGGGTACTTGGCGAGCCGGAAGATACGGTCGATGTTGCCGCCGGTCTTCGTGATCCGGGCGGCGATCGCGGCCGTCGCCTCGGCGGTGAGCGGGTGCCCGAGCACAGTGACCAGGGAGCGGCCCAGCCCGCGCGGACGGTTGTCGCCGAGGCCGGAGATGATCTCCGCCTGCATCTTCATCGACTCGGCCCAGCTGTGGACCGTCGCCCGCAGATCTCCCTCCAGCCCGGGAGGCGGCTCGGTCACGAGCGCGCACAGCACCATCCGGCCACGGGTCACGACCTGCTCGATGTCGACGACGTCGACGGAGTAGGCGGCGAGGGTGTCGAAGAGCCCGGCGGTGATGCCCGGCCTGTCCTTGCCGAAGATCTTCACAAGGAGGGTGGGGACGTCGGCAGGAATGTCGGAAGACGAGGTCTGCGAAGCGCTCATGGTGGTTCCACCGTATCCGGCGGGCGAGGCATACCGCCCCCGAGGTCCGTCTGGCGGACAGCGAACACTGCATGTCGCGCCGATGGCGCGAACCTTACGCACGGGTACGCCGCCACGTACGGATACGCCGTCCTGCGCCCTCGCCGGCTATCTCCCACCGCGCGGCTTCCGTGGTGGCGGCGGGGGAGGAGGCGGTGGAGGCGGCGGCCCGTGCCCGTTCCTCGGCCCGGGCGCCTGCCGGGGACCACGCGGCGGCGGCCCGACCGGCCGTACGACGGTGGGGGCGCCGTAGACGTCGCCGGGGGCGGGGGGCTCGTCGCCGTCCGCCGGTGTGTCGGTGTCGCTGTCGGGCCCGGGCGCGGGTCCGGAGGGCCGTTCGGGTGCGGCATCGGGGGGCGGTTCGGCCCAGGGAGGCCGTGCGTCCTCCGGCTCTCGCAACTCGTCCGGCACCCGGAGGTACGGGTTGGTACCCGGGTTGGGCGGCCGGTACGGCGTACCCGGCGCGTAGGGCCCGGCCTCCTCGCCCGGTGACGTCCAGCCGTCTCGTCCCTCGTCTCGGGCCCGGGGCCTCCCGGCCTCGGCGTCACCCTCGGGCCCGGGGCCGGCTCCTGACCGGGCGATGTCGTCCCCGGGCCTTGCCCCGGAGCGCCCGCCGTCCTGGCTGTGCCCCACCGCGCCCGGGCCGCCCCAGGCCGCGGCCTGCCCGGCATCGCCATCGCCCCCGGCCCGCCCCGCACCGGCCTCCGGCCGAGCCCCCTGCCCGCTGCCCTCGCCATACCCCGCCCGCCCCGGCCCCCGGTCGCCCCAAGGCTCCGCCTGCCCGGCGCCGGCCCCGTACCCCGCCGACCCGGAGCCCGGCAGCCCCCCTGCCCCACCAGTCCCGATCCCGTACCCCGCCGCCCCAGGCCCCGGCAGCCCCCCTGCCACACCGCCCCCGCCCCCGTACCCAGACCCCCCGGCACCCACCAGGCCCCCCGTCCCACCCGGCCCCGCCGACGACTCTTCCGCCTCCGCCGACAACCCGTCCCCCCGCGCCAACGCCGTAGCCCGAAGCCCCGCCGCCCCGCACCCCCACGCGAGCAGCGCTCCCAGTGCCCCGGCCCCCGCGCCCCACGCCGCGCCCAGCAGCAGGGCCATGCCGAGGTGGCCGTGCAGGTCGATGCCCGCGCCGAAAGCGTCGAAGCCGAGCACCGACAAGGACGCGGTCACGGAGACGTCCGTCAGCCAGGCCAGCAGGGGCAGGGCGAGCGCGGTCGCCACCCCCAGTTGCAGCGCACACCGGCCCGCGAAGCGCAGGGCGCCGGGACCCTCCCCGACCGCCACCCCGACCGGCGTCCGGACCCCCGCCAGCACGCCCGCCAGCAGCATCATCGACGCCGCCGCCACCCCCAGCAGCCACACCCGCCCGTCCAGCTCGGCCAGCCGGTCCAGCGTCACCGGCCGGTCGGTCCCGGAGCCGAGCAGGTCGTCCAGCGGGTCCGGCAGGAAACGGGTCAGTTCGCCCGTCGCCCGCCCGTCCCAGGGCACCAGCAGGCCGAGCGGCACACCCAGCCACACCCCGTTCGGCGCCCCGAGCAGCGCCGCGCCGGCGATGCGCCGGGGATGGTCGTCGCCGACCGCCGCGTACGCCGCCGCCGCGCACCCCGCCGCCACCGCCACCAGCAGTACGGTGACCACCGCCGACACGGCCGGCCGCACGACCCGGTGCACGGCCTCCCAGCCCCGCGGCAGCGGCGTACGGCGCGAGGCCAGCAGGGCGATGACGAGGATGCCGATCGACCAGCCGAGCCCGCCGAGCAGCGTCGGTGCCGTGTCGACCGTGAAGCCGACCGCGGCCTGCGCGTCGACCAGGTCGCCGAGCCGGTCCGGCAGCAGCCCCCCGATGTCCCCGAGTCCCGGGATGTCGACGCCCCCGCTCCCGCCGGTGACGTCGTCGAGCCCCAGCGCGCCCCCGTCGATCGTGATGACGTCGTGCCCCGCCCAGGCCAGTCCGCCCAGCATCGCCACGAACAACACCACCACCGACCCCGCCCGCGCGAGCAGTTCGGCCGGTGAGATCACAACTCCCGCCGCACGCAGGGACCGCAGGAAGAACCACGCCAGCAGCACCGCGCCGACCAGACTCACCCCCAGTGGCGTGATCTCGATGGCCGTGTCCGCCTCCGCGCCCGTGAGGCCGAACGCCGACACATCGCCGGACGGCGTGACCGAACCACCCGCCCCGAGAGCCACCAGCGCCGCGGTCATCGGCCCCAACGAGCCCGCCGTGTCCGCCTCCAGCAGCCGCAGGCCCAGCGCCGCCGTCCCCGCCATCCCGATCAACGCCCAGCTCACCGCGGCCACGGCGGACATCAGCACGTCCCCCCACGGCACGCGCGCGTCGTCCCTCGCCGTCTCGGCCCCTGCGGCAGCACTCATGGCAGACCCCCCGATCCGCTGCGCGACGGGAACACCACGCATGTCCCCCTCGCGTCGAAATACCACTCTCCGGCCCGGTTTCAACCCCGTCAACGGAATCGGCCGAAGCGTCCGAACGCGGTCTTCACAAGGCCCGACTTTCGGTCAGGGGGCCGCTCCTGAAATAGTTCCCCCCGATGTTCGACATCCCTAGACTCCCCATGTCGGGGGTAACTCGGGGGACAACTCAGTGGGGCATGGAGTGCCGGAACTCGTACTGGAATCAAACGGACGTACCTGGACGCTCGATCCGTCCAGGGCATACACCCTCGGACGTGATCCGCAGGGGGACGTCGTCTTCGACGACGCCAGGGTCTCCTGGCGTCACGCCACGGTCAGCTTCAACGGCCGCAGTTGGGTCATCGAGGACCACGGCAGCACCAACGGCACGTTCGTGCAGGGGCAACGCATCCATCAGATGGAGCTCGGCCCCGGTTCGGCCGTCAACCTGGGCAACGCGACCGACGGCCCGCGCCTGAACCTGTCCGGTGCCGCGGCCTCCGTCGCCACGCCGCAGGCCCAGCCCCAGCAGCAGCCGTACGCGGCGCAGGGCGCGAACCCCGGCTGGGGCCAGCAGGCTCCGGCCCAGCAGCCGCCGCACCAGCAGCAGGCCCCCCAGGCCGGCTGGCAGCAGCCGCAGCAGGCCGCGGCCCACATCCCGCAGCAGCAGGGTCCCGGCGGTGTCGCGGGGGCGCCGCCGGTCCACGGCGACCGCAGCCCGACCACGTTCCACCAGTTCTCCCTCGGCCGCGTGATGCGCATCGGCCGTGCCCTGGAGAACGAACTGGTCGTCTCGGACCTCCAGGTATCCCGGCACCACGCCGAGTTCCATGCCACGCCCGACGGCCGCATGGAGATCCGCGACCTCGGCTCGCACAACGGCACGTACGTCAACGGCCAGCCCATCACCAAGGGCGGCACGCAGCTGCTCGGCCCGACCGACGTCGTCGGCGTCGGCCACTCGACGTTCCGCATTGTCGGCGACCGGCTCGAGGAGTTCGTCGACACCGGTGAGGTGTCCTTCTCCGCCCGCCACCTGACCGTCACGGTCGACGGCGGCAAGCAGATCCTCAAGGACGTCTCCTTCGGCGTCCCGGAGAAGTCGCTGATCGCGGTCATCGGCCCGTCCGGCTCCGGCAAGTCGACCCTGCTCAAGGCGCTCACGGGCTACCGCCCCGCCAACCAGGGCGAGGTGCTCTACGACAACCGGAACCTCTACAAGCAGTTCGCCGAGCTGCGCCAGCGCATCGGTCTGGTCCCGCAGGATGACATCCTGCACAAGGAGCTGACCGTCAAGAAGGCCCTCAAGTACGCGGCCAAGCTGCGCTTCCCCGCCGACACCACCGGCGCCGAGCGCGAGGCCCGCATCGACGAGGTGCTGCGCGAGCTCAAGCTCGACATCCACAAGGACAAGAAGGTCACGTCCCTGTCCGGTGGCCAGCGCAAGCGCGTCTCGGTCGCCCTGGAGCTGCTCACCAAGCCGTCGCTGATCTTCCTGGACGAGCCGACCTCCGGCCTCGACCCGGGCATGGACCGCGACGTCATGCAGCTGCTGCGAGGCCTGGCCGACGACGGTCGTACGGTCCTCGTCGTCACCCACTCGGTGGCCGAGCTGGCGATCTGCGACAAGCTGCTGGTGATGGCGCCGGGCGGCTCGGTCGCCTACTTCGGCCCGCCCGAGGAGGCGCTGAACTTCTTCGGCTACGACACCTGGGCCGATGTCTTCTCCGCCTTCGAGAACTACCGCGACTACGACTGGGCGGGCCGCTGGAAGGGCTCGCAGCACTACCAGATGTACGCCGCGGACATCGACGCCGTTGCGCCGCAGTCCGTACAGGTCCCGCGGATGCAGGCGATGAAGCCGCCGAAGCCGCAGGGCTGGATGTCCCAGTTCGTCACGCTTGTCCGGCGATACGTCTCGGTGATCGCCTCGGACAAGGGCTTCCTCGCCCTGATGGTGATCCTGCCGGCCGTGCTCGGCGCGGTCAGCCTGCTCATCGACGCCGACAAGGGCCTGCTGCCCAACCCGGCCAACCCGCAGACCGGCCGCATCATCCCGAACGGCACGGCCACCACGGTCCTGCTGATCCTCGCGGTCGGCGCCTGCTTCGCGGGCGCGGCGAACTCGGTCCGAGAACTGATCAAGGAACGCGTCATCTACGAGCGGGAGCGCGCCACCGGCCTCTCGCGCTCGGCGTACCTGATGTCCAAGGTGTTCGTGCTCGGCATGATCACCGTGCTCCAGGGCCTGCTGGTCGGCGTCATCGGCTTCTCCAGCCGGGAGATCCCCGAGGAGGGCCTGGTCTTCGGCAGCGCCACGCTCGTCGAGCTGTCCGTGCCGATCATGGCCCTGGGCTTCACCTCGATGATGTTCGGCCTGATCATCTCCTCGCTGGTGAAGACCGCCGAGAAGACCATGCCGCTGCTGGTGATGTTCGCCATCATCCAGGTCGTCTTCACCGGCTGCCTGTTCACGCTGCACGGCTCGATCGGCGTCAACCAGTTCTCGTTCCTGATGCCGTCGCGCTGGGCGGTCGCCGCCTCCGGCGCCACGCTGGACTTCAACAAGATCAGCCCGCCCGAGACGGCCGGCGACACCGACCCGCTGTGGGAGCACACGGTCGGGGCCTGGGCGATGGACATGGGCGCGCTCCTCGTCCTCGGCGTGATCTGCGGCTTCTTCGTGGCTCGCTTCCTGCGCCGCCACGAGCCCGAGGTCATGCGCAAGTAGTCACCGCGGTACGAACACGACGCCCGAAGGGCGGCACCCCGTCAGGAGGGTGCCGCCCTTCGGCGTTCGTACAGCGGTCAGAGAGGTCCGCGCCGACCTCAGTACGCGCTGTCGACGTTGTCCATGGAGCCGTACTTGTCGGCCGCGTAGTTGCAGGCGGCGGTGATGTTGGCTACCGGGTCGTAGATGTCCCAGGAGGTACCGGGGACGTGCCAGGTCTTGAAGGTCGGCGGGATGACCTGGAGCAGGCCCTTCGACGGGATGCCGTTGATGGCGTTGATGTCCCAGTTGTTGATCGCCTTCGGGTTACCCGAGGACTCCCGCATGATGTTGCGGTGGATGCCGTCGTAGGACGCCGGGATGTCGTGCTTCTTCAGGATGGAGAGCGACTCGCGGATCCAGCCGTCGAGGTTGTTCGGGTAGCTGACGACCTTCTTGGCCTCGGCGCGCTTGGCGGCGCGGCTCGCGGCCTCCTTGGCCTGGCGCGCGGCCTCGGCCTTCTTCTTCGCCGCCTCGGCGGCGGCCTTCTTCTTGGCGGCGGCCGCGGCGTCGGCCTTCTTCTTCGCCGCGATCTGCTCGGCCTTCAGGCTGGCGCCGGCCATCTGGTCCGTGACGCTCGCCTTGACGTCCTTGATCTGCTGGGTGCTGTACGCCACCGCAGCCGGCTGAGCGGCCTCGGTCGTGGTCTTGGTCGAGGCGCCGCTCGGTACCGCGGAGACTCCGATGGCGACGGCGCCGAGGGTGGCGACACCGGCCATGGCGATCTTGTGGTGACGGGTCAGGCTACGACTCTGAACACGGCTGAAGATGTTCTTGGGCATGCTGCGTGGACCTCTTCGAATAGCGCGGGAGTCGCTCGGCGTCCGGCGTTGGACTCGGTGTGTTTCCGACACAAACGCCGCGGAGGTGAACCCACGGCGCTGAGCGACGTCGCCAATTCTTAGCGGCAGCAAAATGGCGTGGCAAAGGTGTGACGTACGAAGGAAGATAGTGGATCAGGGTTGGGTAAATCCGGGCAGATTGGACTATCTGCGCCGCTCAATAGGGGCGGCTTTGTCTCCTACGTCCATTCGTACGTGACGTGGGTCCTATGCGAGGGCTCACACCGCCCCTAGATCAGTCTCACGGGCAGTTGCACAAGCGATGCTCTGTGTGAGGCCCTTTCAGGGGCGTACTCAGGGCAGTACGAGGTGCACGTCCCCGAACTCGTGCCACAGATAGCGCCCTTGCAGCGCGGCCTCGTACCCCCGCTCGACCGCCACCCGCCCCGCGACCGCCTCCAGCATCAGCAGGTGCGAGGCCTCCGGCTCGTGCAGCCCGGTCAGCAGCCCGTCCACCACACCCACCCCGCGCTCCGGTGTGACGACGAGGTCCGTCCACCCCGCACGCGCGCGTACGGCCCCGTCGGCGCCCACCGCCGACTCCACGGCCCGCACCGCCGTCGTCCCCACCGCCACCACCCGGCCGCCACCGGCCCGCGCGGCCTCGATCAGCCGCGCCGACGCCTCCGGCACCGCGAAACGCTCCGGATACGGCGGCTCGTGCGCCTCCGCCGAGGCCACCCCCGTGTGCAGCGTGACCGGCGCGAACAGCACCCCCCGGCTCACCAGCTCCGCCACCAGCCGCGCCGTGAAGGGCCGCGCCGCGCTCGGCATCTCCGCACTGCCCGTCCCGTCCGCCGACGGCAGCGCGAACACCGTCTGATAGGCGGACAGCGGCTGGTCCCGCTCCGTATAGGCGTAGCGAATGGGCCGCCCGCACTCCCGCAGCACCCCCGGCACCCCCGCCCCGGACACCCGCGCCCACCACAGCCGCTCACCCCGCCCGCTCAGCGGCTCCTCCAGAACCAGCCGCACGCCTCCCGGCAGGCACACCTCCCTCCCCGCAGGCCCACCCGCTCGCGCGCGCGTGGTGCCCCGCCCGTCGGGCTCCCGCAGCTCCACCGCCCAGCGGCCGTCGTCCCCGCGCGTCGAGAAATGCACCACCACGCGCGTGTGCCCGGTCCATCCGTCCACGGCCGCCGCCAGCGTGGCCGAGGTGTTGACCACGAGCAGGTCCCCGGCCCGCAGCAGCAGCGGCAGCTCCCGGAACGTGTGATGCGCCACCTCGGCGCCCCGCGAGACCAGCATCCGTACGGCGTCCCGCTCCAGCCCCGGCCCCCTCTGCTCGACGGGCACCCGGGCCGACAGCTCCTCCGGCACACGCACGGCCAGTGTCATCGGGCTCCGTCCAGCAGCGCCGGTGCCCCGTACCGCCCGCTCGCCGGACGCTCGTCCAGCAGCCGCAGGAACCCCGGCACGACAGCCGCCGGCTCCGGCCGCGGCTCCCGGTCCTCCGGTACGGCCGCCGCGTACAGGTCCGTGGACATGTCCCCGGGATCGACCGCCCAGACCCGCAGCCCCGGCTCCTCCACGGCGAGCACGGCCACGAGGTGGTCCAGGGCCGCCTTGGACGCCCCGTATCCGCCCCAGGTCTCGTACGCCTCGGCGGCCGCGTCCGAGCTCACCGCCACGACGGCGCCCGCCCGCGAGGCCCGCAGCAGCGGAAGCGCCTCCTGGACCAGACCCAGCCCCGCCACCAGGTTCACCTCCAGCGCCCGGCGCAGCCCGTCCAGAGGCAATTCCTCCAGCCTGACCAGCGGCTCGGCACCCAGCGCACTCGCGTTGTGCACCAGCAGGTCGAGGCCGCCCAGCCGCCAGGCCGCCGCCACCAGCTCCGCCCGGTGCCCCGCGTCCGTGACGTCCCCGGGCAGGGCGGACACCCGCGTGCCCTGCGCGGACACGGCCTCCGCCGTCTCCGTCAGCGCCTGTGCGCCCCTGGCGTCGAGCACCAGGTCCCAGCCCCGCCCGGCCAGGGCCAGGGCAAGCGCCCGCCCCAGCCCCTTCGATGCCCCGGTGATGATCGCAACCGGCATGATCCGCTCCCTCGTAGTGATCGCGTGCCCTCAACCTAGGAACGGGGCCACCCGGGCCGCCTCGGACCCGGGCCGCAATCCGCCGGGTCCCTTCGCCCTACGCCATGGGCCCGGCGGCCCCGGCCGTAGGACCCGCCGCCCGGCCGCCTCGGCCCCGGGACCTAGGCCCACCGACCGGGCACCCGGCCGCCGTCGGTCCGATCCGCCCCGTCACAGCCCGCCGGTACCGTGAGGACATGAGTCACGGTCCCCGGTCCGGCCTCGCCGCGGTGAGCTCCGCGTTGCTGGCCATGAGCAGGCATCTCGAGGTGCGCGACGTCCTCAAGACGATCGTCGCCTCGGCCCGCGAGCTGCTCGACGCCGAGTACGCCGCGCTCGGCGTCCCGGACGACCACGGCGGCTTCGCCCAGTTCGTGGTCGACGGCGTCAGCGAGGAGCAGTGGAAGGCCATCGGCCCCCTCCCGCGCCAGCACGGCATCCTCGCCGCGATGCTGCACGAGGCCAGGGCCGAGCGCCTCGCGGACGTCCGCAAGGACCCACGCTTCGAGGGCTGGCCGAAGGCCCACCCCGACCTGGTCGACTTCCTCGGCCTGCCGATCCGCGACGGCGACGAGGTCATCGGCGCCCTGTTCCTCGCCAACAAGCTGCGTCCCGGGGCGGGACACGCCCCGTGCTCCGAGCCGGACGGCGGCTGCGGCTTCACGCAGGACGACGAGGAACTGCTCGGCATCCTCGCCCAGCACGCCGCGATCGCCCTCACCAACGCCCGCCTCTACGAGCGCAGCCGCGAACTGACCATCGCCGAGGAGCGCTCCCGCCTCGCCCACGAACTGCACGACGCGGTCAGCCAGAAGCTGTTCTCCCTGCGCCTGACCGCCCAGGCCGCGGCCCGCCTGGTGGACCGCGACCCCTCCCGCGCCAAGGGAGAACTCCAGCAGGTGGCCGTCCTGGCCGCCGAGGCCGCCGACGAACTGCGCGCGGCGGTCGTCGAGTTGCGCCCCGCCGCGCTCGACGAGGACGGCCTCGTCGCGACCCTCCGGACGCAGATCCAGGTCCTCGACCGGGCCCACAGCGCCCGTGTCACCTTCGCCGGTCACGGCGTGAAGGCCCTGCCCGCCTCCCAGGAGGAGGCCCTCCTGCGGGTCGCCCAGGAGGCCCTGCACAACGCCCTGCGCCACTCCGGCGCCGACCACGTCGACGTGACCCTGGACCGCTGCGGCGGCGGAGCCGTCCTCAGGGTCACGGACGACGGCAGCGGCTTCGACACGAAGGCGGTCCGGCACGCGGGACGCCACCTCGGCCTGGTCTCGATGCGGGACCGGGCGAGCGGCGCCGGCGGCACGCTGACCGTGGAATCGGTGCCCGGCAAGGGCACCGTGATCGAGATGGAGGTCCCCGGTGGCTGACGCGATCAAGGTGCTGCTCGTCGACGACCACCAGGTCGTCCGCCGGGGCCTGCGCACCTTCCTCGAAGTACAGGACGACATCGAGGTCGTCGGGGAGGCGGCGGACGGCGCAGAAGGAGTCGACCGCGCCGAGGAGTTGAGGCCCGACGTCATCCTCATGGACGTCAAGATGCCGGGCATGGACGGTGTCGACGCCCTGCGCCGACTCCGAGAGCTGGACAACCCCGCGCGCGTGCTCGTCGTCACCAGCTTCACCGAGCAGCGGACGGTGGTCCCCGCCCTGCGCGCCGGCGCCGCCGGGTACGTCTACAAGGACGTCGACCCCGACGCCCTCGCCGGAGCGATCCGCTCGGTCCACGCCGGGCACATCCTCCTCCAGCCGGAGGTCGCCGGCGCCCTGCTGGCGCAGGAGGAGTCCAACTCGGGTACGGGAAGGGCCGGTTCGCTCACCGAGCGCGAGCGCGAGGTGCTCGGCCTCATAGCGGACGGCCGCTCCAACCGGGAGATCGCCCGCGCGCTCGTCCTCTCCGAGAAAACCGTCAAGACCCACGTCTCGAACATCCTGATGAAGCTCGACCTGGCCGACCGGACACAGGCCGCCCTGTGGGCCGTTCGCCATGGGGTGACCGGCTGACCCGCTCACCCCACGGCAACACGGAAGGTTGCGTTCCGGACCGAGATTCATACTGTCGTGGGAACGTCCCTCGTATGGCGCAACCTCGATGGATCTCCACCGTTCTCCATGCGTGCTGCGGCGCCTGCCGCGGCAATCGCAAGGAGGGCTCAGAAGTGAAGAACCTGAAGAAGGCAGCGGCCGTGACGATGGTGACGGGTGGCCTGCTGGCCGCCGGCGCGGGCATGGCCTCCGCCACCAGCGCCCACGCCGACGGCCAGGCCGTGGGCTCCCCGGGCGTCGGCTCGGGCAACGTCGTCCAGGCCCCGGTGCACGTCCCGGTCAACGTGTCCGGCAACAGCGTGAACATCGTGGGCATCCTGAACCCGGCCTTCGGCAACCTCGCCGTCAACCACTGACACCCCACCTCCGTCTCCGAGCCGGAGGTACCCCCGGCCTCCCGGTCCTGCCCGGGAGGCCGTTCGGCATGTCCGCGGGCGTCCCCCGCTGCGGGCATGCGTGCCGCAAGGGGCGGCACGGGTGGGCGCAGCGGCACCCCGCTACGCCGGGCTGCGGACCCACCCGGCCCCAGCACAAACGCCGAACACCCCGCTACGGAAGGGCTGAGAAACCCCCCGCCCCAGCACCCACACCGAGCACCACACGAAGAACCGTCACCGCACCCCCCGCTCCCGCTCCTCCACAACGGAGTTGTACGCCGCGACCTGCGCCCGCCGAGCCGTCCGCTCCACCGGCCGCAACGCCTCCCGCCGTGCAGAGATCTCCGACGAACTCACCGCACCCCCGTGCCCACTCTCCGTCGCCACGGCGATCAGCGTCCCCACCCGCTGCGCCAGCTCCAGCACCCGCACCGCCCGCGGCGGATACCCCGGCGCCAGCACCTCCCGCCCCCGCTCGGCCCGCGCCCGGTACGCATCGATCGCCGCCTCCGCCACCGGCCCCGACCCGGCCACGTCCAGCCGCGTCAGCAGCTCGGTGGCCTCCCGCAGGGCCTCCGCCAGCTCCCGCTCCGCCTCACCCAGCGACGGCACATCCGCCGGCGGCGCCTCCCGCACGGGCAGCACCTGCCACATGACCTCGACGTGCACATCACCCCGGGGTCCGGCCTCGTGGACCTCCGGCACCAGCCCGAGCGCAGCGCCGTAACAGAGCACCGCCTGCTCGGCGTCCAGCGCCCGCGCGTTGAACTCCGGCGGCCCGCTCAGCCCCAGCGGATGCCCCGGCGCGGGCAGCGCGACCCGCAGTCCGGTCACCCCGAGCGTCCGCAGCCGCCCGAGGGCGAGAGTGAGCCCTACGGGCGCCGACTCCCCGGGCAGCCCCTCCATCCGGTGCACCGCGTCCTCACCGACGACGGCCAGCACAGCGTCGTCCGGCGAGACATGTCCGGCCAAAAGGGCATTTCCCCAAGCTGCGAGACGTCCAGCACGTGGTTCCGAGAGCATGCTTCCACCCTAGGACCCTCCAAGGACCGGACCGAGGGAATGCCCGGGCCGACCGGTGGCGTAGATTTCATGGAGGGCTGCGCCCACCGGCGCGGCGGACCGAGCCACAGGCTTACGCGACAGCCGAGACCGGCCACACTGCAAGGGGAGACAACGCGCTCATGAGCGATGTTCTGGAGCTTCAGGACGTATCCGTGGTCCGTGAGGGCCGGGCTCTGGTGGACCAGGTCTCCTGGTCGGTCAAGGAGGGCGAGCGCTGGGTCATCCTCGGCCCGAACGGTGCCGGCAAGACCACCCTCCTCAACCTCGCTTCCACCTACCTCTTCCCCAGCTCGGGCACCGCCGCCATCCTCGGCGAAACCCTCGGCCGGCCGGGCACCGACGTCTTCGAGCTGCGCCCCCGCATCGGCATGGCCGGCATCGCCATGACCGAGAAGCTCCCCAAGCGCCAGACGGTCCTGGAGACGGTCCTGACCGCCGCGTACGGCATGACGGCCACGTGGCACGAGGACTACGAGGACATCGACGAGCAGCGCGCCCGCGCCTTCCTCGACCGCCTCGGCATGAGCGACTACCTGGAACGCCGTTTCGGCACGCTCTCCGAGGGCGAGCGCAAGCGGACCCTGATCGCCCGCGCCCTGATGACCGACCCCGAGCTGCTCCTCCTCGACGAGCCCGCCGCCGGCCTCGACCTCGGTGGCCGCGAGGACCTCGTCCGCCGCCTCGGCCGTCTCGCCCTCGACCCGATCGCCCCCTCGATGCTCATGGTCACCCATCACGTCGAGGAGATCCCCCCGGGCTTCACCCACGTCCTCATGATCCGCCAGGGCAAGGTCCTCGCCGCCGGCCCGCTGGAGCTGGAGCTCACCTCCCGCAACCTCTCCCTCTGCTTCGGCCTCCCGCTCGTCGTCGAACAGTCGGGCGAGCGCTGGACCGCACAGGGCCTCCCGCTCTCCTGAACCGGACCGCCACCCCACAAATCCCGGAGTAAGAACGGGATTTCACACCACGGGCGCCCTGTCGGCGACAGGGCCCGCGGACCTACCATGACCATGTGGAAATCGACGCATGGCTGTGGTGGCTGATCGGCGCGGCAGCGCTCGGCATCGCGCTCGTGGTCACCGCGATGCCCGAACTCGGCATGCTGGCGGTGGGAGCCATCGCCGCGGCGGTGGTCACCGGCGTCTTCGGCGGCGGAGCCGTCGCACAGGTCGCGGTCTTCGCCGTCATCTCGACCGCGGGCATCGCCGTCGTACGGCCCATCGCGAACCGCCATCGCGCCCAGCGACCCCAATTCGCGTCCGGCGTGGACGCGTTGAAGGGCAGACAAGCCGTCGTGCTGGAACGCGTCGACGCCTCCGGCGGCCGGATCAAGCTGGCCGGCGAGGTCTGGTCGGCCCGTGCCCTCGACACCGGCCACGCCTATGAAGTGGGCCAGGAAGTGGATGTCGTGGACATCGAGGGAGCCACCGCGATCGTCATGTGACCTCGCGAGACGTAACTGGAGTGAACTCCTCGCCAGCCGCACGACGGTCTGTCAGACTCGACCAGCAAGATCTTCGACAACCATAAGATCTGCCGAAGGCGCCGAAGCGGAGAAGGGACACGGGGAACGACGATGGAACCGGTCATCATCGTCCTGATCATTCTGGTGGTGTTGGTCTTCATCGCCCTGATCAAGACGATCCAAGTCATCCCACAGGCCAGCGCGGCCATCGTCGAGCGCTTCGGGCGCTACACACGGACACTCAACGCGGGCCTCAACATCGTCGTCCCGTTCATCGACACCATCCGCAACCGCATCGACCTGCGTGAGCAGGTCGTCCCCTTCCCGCCGCAGCCGGTGATCACCCAGGACAACCTGGTGGTCAACATCGACACCGTCATCTACTACCAGGTGACCGACGCGCGGGCAGCGACGTACGAGGTCGCCAGCTACATCCAGGCGATCGAGCAGCTCACCGTCACCACGCTCCGCAACATCATCGGTGGCATGGACCTGGAGCGGACCCTCACCTCCCGCGAGGAGATCAACGCGGCCCTGCGCGGCGTCCTCGACGAGGCCACCGGCAAGTGGGGTATCCGCGTCAACCGCGTCGAGCTCAAGGCGATCGAGCCGCCCACCTCCATCCAGGACTCGATGGAGAAGCAGATGCGCGCCGACCGCGACAAGCGCGCCGCGATCCTCCAGGCCGAGGGTGTCCGGCAGTCCGAGATCCTGCGCGCCGAGGGTGAGAAGCAGTCCCAGATCCTGCGCGCCGAAGGTGAGGCCAAGGCCGCCGCCCTGCGCGCCGAGGGCGAGGCCCAGGCCGTCCGCACGGTCTTCGAGGCCATCCACGCCGGCGACCCGGACCAGAAGCTGCTTTCCTACCAGTACCTCCAGATGCTCCCCAAGATCGCCGAGGGCGACGCCAACAAGCTCTGGATCGTCCCCAGCGAGATCGGCGACGCCCTCAAGGGCCTCTCCGGCGCCATGGGCAACTTCGGCGGCATCGGCGGCGGTTCCGGCGGCAACGGCGGCACCGTTCCGGCCCAGGAACGCCGCGAGAAGCCGTCCATCGACTGACGGCACCTCCAACGCACGTTCCCCGCACCCACTGTCTTTCAGGGGCGCGGGGAACTGCGCGATCAACCACGACGAAACCCGCGGCCGAAGAGCCACCCAAGGCCCCACGGCGCCTGCTCACGCCGCGTCCAGCACCAGCCAATCCGGCAGCGCCGCGAGGTCCTCCTGCGCCAGCGTCAGCAACATCGCATCAGCCGGAGTCGGCTCGAACGGTCGCCGCAGCAACGGCATCCCCGCCTCCTCCGGAGTCCGGTTCGCCTTGCGGTGATTGTCCTGCGCACACGAGGCCACCGTGTTCAGCCACGTGTCCTGTCCACCCTGCGACCGCGGCACCACGTGGTCCACGGTCGTCGCCCGCCTCCCGCAGTACGCGCACCGGTGCCGGTCCCTGACCAGCACACCCCGCCTCGACCACGGCGCTTGTCTTCGGAACGGCACCCGCACGTACTGGCAGAGCCTGATCACCCGAGGCGCCGGTATGTCGACCGCGGCTCCCCGCATCCGCAGCTCGGGGTGGGCCTGCTCGACGACGGCCTTGTCCTGAAGCACCAGAACGACGGCTCGGTTCAACGTCACCGTCGACAGCGGCTCGAAGCTCGCGTTCAGTACCAGCGTGTCCCGCATACCAGCCCACCTCCCGTGTGCACCGGCCCACCCCCTGGCGGGCTGGGATCAACTCTGGCCGGGCACGCCGAGATGGACAACGCAATATCTGCTGCTCCCACGGGGGGCGACCCCCGCGACCCCCGGCAACAAAAATGCCCGCTCCTGATCAATTCCAAGACCAGGAGCGGGCAAACGTTCCATGAACGCTGGGATTGCGGGCGACCCGCTCAGCCTTCGGCGGGCACCTCGTACTCGCCGATCAGCTGGGCCCGCCCGATCGTGTGGAACCGCAGGTTGAAGCCCACGACCGCAGGCGACGCGTCCGAGTCCGGACCGAGCTTCTCCTGGTCCACGGCGTAGACCGTGAACACGTATCGGTGCGGCCCGTCCCCGGGAGGCGGCGCGGCCCCACCGAACTCCTTGCCGCCGTAGTCGTTACGAGCGTGGACCGCGCCCTCCGGCAGGCCCTCGAACTTGCCGCTGCCGGCACCCACCGGCAGCTCGGTCACCGACGCCGGGATGTCGAACAGCACCCAGTGCCAGAAGCCGCTGCCCGTCGGAGCGTCGGGGTCGTAGCAGGTCACGGCGAAGCTCTTGGTCTCGGGCGGAAAGCCCTCCCACCGCAGCTGCGGCGAGGTGTTGCCGGCCGCGTGGACCTGAGCGTCCTTGAGCGTCGCACCTTCCTCGACGTCCTCGCTCGTCACCGTGAACGACGCGACGGGCGGATGGAAGTCGTGGGGGAGCGGTCGCCGCTTGAGCTCGGTCACCTCGGTACCTCCTGATCGTTTCGTGCAGTAGCCCCCGAGCCTAGAACCAGTTGCGCTTGCTGCCGACCTCGGACAGCCACTGGTTCAGGTACGCGGTCCAGTCCGTCCCCTGGTAGTCGTTCAGACCCACCTGGAAGGAGCGGAAGGTGTCGCTGCCCTCGCTGAACAGTCCGGGCTTCTTGTCCATCTCCAGCACCACGTCCATGGCGTTCTGGTCGGCGACGAAGCTCAGCTCCACCTGGTTCAGCCCGCGGTACTGCTGCGGCGGGTAGAACTCGATCTCCTGGTAGAACGGCAGCTTCTGCCGCGTGCCCCGGATCACACCGCGCTCCATGTCCGCGTTCTTGAACCGGAAGCCCAGCTGGATGAAGGCGTCGAGGATCGCCTTCTGTGCCGGCAGCGGGTGCACGCTGACCGGGTCCAGGTCACCGGAGTCCACCGCACGCGCGATCTCCAGCTCGGTCGACACCCCGATGTTCATGCCGCGCAGGGCCTGACCGTCGATCATCGTGATCGGCGTCTCCCACGGGATCTCCAGCCCGAACTGCACCGCGTGCACCGCGTTCGCCTGCAGCTCGAACGCCCCACCCAGTCGCGACTTCGTGAACTCGATGTCCTGCTTGTACTCCTGGTCGCCGCTCTCCACCTCGACCTTGGCCTGCAGCCCGACCGAGAGCCCCTCGATCTGCTGGTTGACGGACCCGCCCTGGATACGCACCTCGCCCTGGACGACACCGCCCGGGACGACGTTGACCTCGTGCAGCACCGTCTCTACCGAAGCCCCGCCGGCCCCCAGGCTCGCGAGCAGCTTCTTGAACGCCATGTCTCTCCCTCTCGCCCACTACGGGTGGATCCTTGATCCATACAAACGCGATCCGGCCGTGACCGGTTCCATGCCCCACCCTGGCAAGGCGGGTGCCCGACGGCCACCCCCCGGTACCACTCGTCTCCAGTACCCTCGGACGGCATGATCGCGACCCCCGACCGTACGCCCCTGTCCAGGGAGTTCTTCGACCGGCCCGTCCTCGATGTCGCCCCCGACCTGCTCGGCCGCATCCTGGTACGCAGCACCCCGGACGGTCCGATCGCCCTCCGCCTCACCGAGGTCGAGGCGTACGACGGCGCCGACGACCCCGGCTCGCACGCCTATCGTGGCCGCACGGCCCGCAACGAGGTGATGTTCGGTCCGCCCGGTCACGTGTACGTCTACTTCACCTATGGCATGTGGTTCTGCATGAACCTGGTCTGCGGCCCCGAGGGAAAGGCGAGCGCGGTCCTGCTCCGCGCAGGGGAGATCATCGAGGGCGCCGAACTGGCCCGGACCCGTCGACTCTCGGCCCGCAACGACAAGGAACTGGCCAAAGGCCCGGCCCGGCTGGCCACGGCCCTGAACGTGGACCGCTCCCTGGACGGCACGGACGCGTGTACCTCGAAGGACACCCCGCTCCGCATGCTGACGGGCACTCCCGTGCCCTCCGACCAGGTACTCAACGGCCCCCGCACCGGTGTGGGCGGGGACGGAGCCGTGCACCCCTGGCGCTTCTGGGTCGCCAACGACCCGACGGTGAGCCCCTATCGAGCTCATGTCCCGAGGCGCCGCCGAAGTTGACGCGCCTTGCCGGGGTGCGTAATGTAGTCCGAGCCGCTGTTCCGGGTAGGGCACTCGCCCTGCAGTCGGAAGCGGCCAAACCACTACCCAGCGACTCCCCTCAGCAGGGGCGAATTCGGCGTGCCCGCATGCCTGAATTCGACGCCGACAGACTCGATTATGAGTTGGACGGGGAATCCGCTAACGTAGTGAATGTCGAAAGGTCGACGAGCGAAAGCCCGGGGCTGAACGGCAAATCCCGCCGACAGGGAATCGGATCGAAAAGGATCTGATAGAGTCGGAAACGCAAGACCGAAGGGAAGCCCGGAGGAAAGCCCGAGAGGGT
>NZ_BMSE01000005.1 GCF_014648995.1 Streptomyces massasporeus
CATGGTCACCCTCGCCTGCCTACTGCTCTGGCTGCCCTGACTTTGCGGACACGACCTAGGAGGCGGACAGACGGAAAGACCGTGCGCCCCCGTCCGCTACGGCGGGGGCGCACGGTCGCTTTCCCCGGTCGCCTCCGGGGCGCGCGGGTGAGGGTCAGCCGACGGCCGAGAGCTCCTGCTGTTCGGCCGCGGGCGCACTGCCCGCCTTCCGGGCCCGGAGCGAGCTGCCGAGCAGTACGGCACCCAGGCCGAGAGTCGCCCACCAGGCCAGGGTCAGGGCCGGCCCGGTCGCCGCCGCGCCGTCGAAGTACGACACCGAGCGCAGCAGCGTCGTCCCCGCGCCCGGCGGGAGCCACTGGCCGATCGCACCGGCCGGCTCCGGCAGCATCTGCGGGGCCGAGGTGGCGCCGGAGAACGGGTTGCCGATCAGCATCACCACGGCGGCCCCGATGCCCGTGCCGGCGGGGCCGACCAGGGCGGCGAGTCCGGCGACGGCACCGCCGACGGCCAGTGTGGACAGGCCGAGCACCGACGCCTCCGTCCACCAGTCGCCGCTGAGCGCTCCGAGCCAGCTGTGCGCGATCCCGGCTGCGATCACACCCACCAGGGCGGACGCGCCGAGCAGCGCGATCACGGCCCGGGAGCCGCGCAGCCCCAGCAGGGTGACGACCGCGCCCGCCGCGATGCCGGCCAGGGCGAGCGGCAGTGCGGCGGCATTCAGCACCGCGCCGCGCGGATCACTGGCCGGGGTGGACACGACGTCGACCGTCTTGACCTCTGTGCCCTGGGCGGAGGCCTGTTGGGCCATGGCCTGCTGGAGGAACTGGGCGACGACCGGACTGGCCGCGGAAGCGGTGAGCAGTTCGGGCCCCTGCGGTGTGACCACGACCGCGCCGTACACGCTCCGGTCCTCGATGGCGTCCCGGGCGGCGGCCTCGTCGGCGTAGCGGTGGATCTCGAAGGCGCCCTCGTGTCGCTCCAGTTGCCGCTCGACCTGGGCCGCCGCGGCGGGCGGTCCGGCCACGCCCAGGGGCAGGTCGCGCGGCGCGATGCGGGAGGCCGGCCAGGCGAAGGCCCGCAGGGCGAGGGCGGCCAGGACGGGCACGAGGACGACGACCGCGATCACATGACGGTTGCGGGAAGGCATGAGGGTCTCCTGAAGCGAGCGGGACCGGAAGCGAGCGGGATCCGAGCTAAAAAGAAGGATCGTTCGTTTTGCTGTGTCCTCACCGTGCTCCCGTCGCGGTGTCTTGTCAAGAATGAATATTCGTTTTACGTTGGGGATCATGGCTCGCGTGTCTCAGGAACATCTCGACGCCCGCCGCCGTCAGATCCTCGACGGCGCCGCGCTCTGCTTCGCCCGCAACGGCTTCCACGCCACGTCCATGCAGGACGTGCTGAAGGAGGTCGACCTGTCGGCGGGGGCGGTGTACCGCTACTTCAGCGGCAAGGAGGAGCTGATCGGCGCGATCGTCGCCGAGACGCTCGGTTCCGTCCGGGAGGCCTTCGAGGAGGCGGCGCGGCAGAGCCCGCCCCCGCCGCCGGACGAACTCGTCGCCTCGGTCCTCGGCAGGACGCTCGCCGCCCGTGAGTCCCTGGTCGTCGACGGCCGGCCCGCCTTTCCGCGGCTCGTCATCCAGGTGTGGACGGAGACGCTGCGCAACGAGGAGCTGGCGGCGCTCCTGCGGGAGGGCTACGGCTCGGTCCGCGCGGCCTGGGCGAAGGTCGTCGAGGGGTATCAGGAGGCCGGCATGATGCGGGCGGACGTGGCGCCGGACCATGTGGCCCGCACGATGATCGCCTCCGTGCTCGGGTTCATCGCCCAGCAGTCCCTCTTCGGCCCCGCCCCGGTCGAGGTGCTCCGGGACGGTCTGCGGGCCCTGATGGGCATGCGGGGCGAGGACCCCGGTGGATCACAGCTCGGTTAACGTGCCCGAAACGCGGTCCAATTAGCCTGCCGATCCACGCCACCTGGCACTTTGCCCCGTGGCCGCGGCAACCGGGCCCCGCACGGCCCGGAGCGACGACTGTGAGGTGGGACGTGCAACTGACCCCGCACGAGCAAGAACGGCTGCTGATCCACGTGGCGGCCGACGTGGCCGAGAAGCGCCGGGCCCGCGGGCTGAAGCTCAACCACCCCGAGGCCGTCGCGCTCATCACCTCGCACATCCTCGAGGGCGCCCGGGACGGCCGTACCGTCGCCGAACTCATGTCCTCCGGACGCAAGCTCCTGACCAGGGACGACGTCATGGAGGGCATCCCGGAGATGATCCACGACGTCCAGGTCGAAGCCACCTTCCCGGACGGCACCAAGCTCGTCACCGTCCACGACCCGATCGTCTGACGGGGAGCCGCCGTGATTCCCGGAGAGATCCTCTTCGCCGACGGGCCGATTGCCTACAACGAGGGCCGTGAGGTCGTCCGCCTCACCGTCCTCAACGCCGCCGACCGGCCCGTCCAGGTCGGCTCCCACTACCACTTCGCCGAGGCCAACCCCGGCCTGGAGTTCGACCGCGCCGCGGCGCGCGGCAGGCGGCTCAACGTCGCCGCCGGCACGGCCGTCCGCTTCGAGCCCGGGATCCCCGTCGACGTCGAACTCGTGCCGCTGGCCGGCGCCCGTGTGGTGCCCGGCCTGCGCGGGGAGACCGGAGGTGCCCTCGATGCCTGAGATCTCGCGTGCCGCGTACGCCGACCTGTTCGGCCCGACGACGGGCGACCGGATCCGCCTCGCCGACACCGACCTGCTGGTCGAGATCGAGGAGGACCGCTCCGGCGGCCCCGGTCTCGCCGGTGACGAGGCCGTCTTCGGCGGCGGCAAGGTCATCCGCGAGTCCATGGGCCAGGCGCGGGCCACCCGCGCGGAGGGTACGCCGGACACCGTGATCACCGGTGCGGTGATCATCGACCACTGGGGGATCGTCAAGGCCGACGTCGGCATCCGCGACGGCCGGATCACCGGCATCGGCAAGGCCGGCAACCCCGACACCATGGACGGCGTCCACCCGGACCTGGTCATCGGCCCGGAGACCGAGATCATCGCCGGCAACGGGCGGATCCTCACGGCGGGCGCGATCGACGCGCACGTCCACTTCATCTGCCCGCAGATCGCCGACGAGGCCCTCTCCTCCGGCATCACGACCCTCGTCGGCGGCGGCACCGGCCCCGCGGAGGGCTCCAAGGCCACCACGGTGACCCCCGGCCCCTGGCACCTCGCCCGGATGCTGGAGGCGATGGAGGCCTTCCCGCTCAACATCGGCCTGCTCGGCAAGGGCAACACCGTCTCGCACGAGGCGATGCTGTCCCAGATCCGCGGCGGCGCCCTCGGCCTGAAGCTGCACGAGGACTGGGGCTCGACCCCGGCCGTCATCGACGCCTCGCTGACCGTCGCCGAGCAGACCGGCATCCAGGTCGCCATCCACACCGACACCCTCAACGAGGCCGGATTCGTGGGCGACACCCTGGCCGCCATCGCCGGGCGGGGCATCCACGCGTACCACACCGAGGGTGCGGGCGGCGGGCACGCGCCGGACATCATGACCGTGGTCTCCGAGTCGTACGTGTTGCCCAGCTCCACCAACCCGACCAGGCCGTTCACCGTCAACACCGCCGAGGAACACCTCGACATGCTGATGGTGTGCCACCACCTCAACCCGGCGGTGCCGGAGGACCTGGCCTTCGCCGAGTCCCGGATCCGCCCCTCCACGATCGGGGCGGAGGACGTGCTGCACGACCTGGGCGCGATCTCGATCATCTCCTCCGACTCCCAGGCCATGGGTCGCGTCGGCGAGGTCGTCATGCGCACCTGGCAGACCGCGCACGTGATGAAGCGGCGGCGGGGCGCCCTGCCCGGGGACGGACGCGCCGACAACCGCCGGGTACGTCGCTATGTCGCCAAGTACACGATCAACCCCGCGCTCGCCCAGGGGCTGGCCCGGGAGATCGGATCGGTGGAGAGCGGCAAGCTGGCCGACCTGGTGCTGTGGGAACCGGCGTTCTTCGGCGTCAAGCCGCAGCTCGTCGTCAAGGGCGGGCAGATCGCCTACGCGCAGATGGGCGACGCGAACGCCTCGATCCCCACCCCGCAGCCGATCCTGCCGCGGCCGATGTACGGGGCGATCGGTCGGGCGCCTGCCTCCAACTCCCTCAACTTCGTCGCCCCACTGGCCGTCGAAGCAGGACTGCCGGAGCGGCTGGGGCTCGGCAAGCGGTTCGCGGCGATCGAGTCGACCCGTGGTGTCACCAAGGCCGACATGCGCGAGAACGACGCCCGGCCCGAGGTGCGGGTCGACCCCGACAGCTTCGCCGTGCACATCGACGGGGAACTGGTCGAGGCGGCGCCAGCGGCCGAACTCCCCATGGCCCAACGGTACTTCCTGTTCTGAGGGTGGTCTGATGTCGCGTGCAGCGCTTCTCGTCCTGGCCGACGGGCGGTTTCCCGCCGGGGGGCACGCGCACTCCGGCGGTGCCGAGGCGGCGGTCAAGGCCGGTCGGATCAGTGGGGCGGCGAGCCTGGGGGAGTTCTGCCGGGGGCGGTTGCACACGGCGGGGCTGACGGCGGCGGGACTGTCCGCGGCCGCGGCGCTCGGGATCGACCCCGTCGCGCTGGACCGTGCCGCGGACGCGCGCACGCCGTCGCCCGCGCTGCGGGTCGCCGCGCGGAAGCTGGGACGGCAGCTGCTGCGGGCCGCCCGGGCGACCTGGCCGTCCGCCGAACTGGACGCGCTCGGCAGGGAGTTCCCCAAGGGGGCGCATCAGCCGGTGGTGCTGGGGCTGGCGGCCCGGGCGGCGGGGCTGGGGCCGGTGGACGCGGCGTACTGCGCGGCGTACGAGAGCGTGAGCGGGCCCACGTCGGCGACCGTGCGGTTGCTGAGTCTGGACCCCTTCGACGCGACGCGGGTGCTGGCCCGGCTGGCCCCGGAGCTGGACCGGGTCGCGGACCGGGCGGTGGAGGCGGCCCGGAAGGCGGTCGGCGAGGGGGTCGACGCGTTGCCGGCTGGGTCGGCTCCGCTGCTGGAGATCGGCGCGGAGGTGCATGCGGCCTGGCCGGTGCGGTTGTTCGCGTCGTAGCCACCTTCCGAACGCCGTGCAGACCAACCCTCTCAGGGGCGCGGGGAACTGCGCGACCAGCCCCCACTCACCCGCGCTCCACCCCGTACCCCATCGTCCGCAAAGCCGGGCCCGCCTCACCAGGAGTCGCACATGCACCTCGATCACGCCCACGACACCCCCACCGCCCTCAGCGCGGACGCCCACCGCCCCGACGGCACCCGCAGAGCGCTCCGCATCGGACTCGGCGGCCCCGTCGGATCCGGGAAGACCGCCACCGTCGCCGCGCTCTGCCGGGCGCTCCGGGACGAACTGGCGCTCGCCGTCGTCACCAACGACATCTACACACGCGAGGACGCCGAGTTCCTGCTCCGTGAGGCCGTGCTCCCGCCCGAGCGGATCACCGCCGTGGAGACGGGCGCCTGCCCGCACACCGCGATCCGCGACGACATCTCCGCCAACCTGGAAGCGGTGGAGGACCTGGAGGACGCGGTCGGGCCGCTGGACCTGGTGCTCGTGGAGTCCGGCGGGGACAACCTCACCGCGACCTTCTCCAAGGGGCTCGTCGACGCGCAGATCTTCGTGATCGATGTCGCCGGGGGCGACGACATCCCGCGCAAGGGCGGACCGGGCGTGACCACCGCCGACCTGCTCGTCGTCAACAAGACCGACCTCGCCCCGTACGTCGGCTCCGACCTCGCCCGGATGGCCGCCGACGCCAAGGCGCAGCGCGCCGAACTGCCGGTCGTCTTCCAGTCGTTGCGGAGCGAGGCCGGGGTGGCGGACGTCGCCGCGTGGGTGCGTGCGCAGCTCGCCGCGTGGACCGCGTGAACGTGCGTACCGGGGCCGGGGTGCGGTCCCTCGCGCGGATCGTCGCCCGGGACGACGGGCGCGGCGGGACCTCGCTGCCCGTGCTGGAGAGCGACGGGCCCCTGGCACTGCGGCGCACCCGGGCCACCGGCTCCGAGGCCCGGGTCATGCTGGTCGGCGCGATGAGTGGGCCGCTCGGCGGTGACCACTTCACCGTGGAGGGGCGGGTGGAGGAGGGAGCGCGGCTGTCCGTCGGGTCGGCCGCCGCCACCATCGCGCTGCCCGGGCAGGCGAAGGGCGAGGCCCGCTACGACGTCCGGCTCGACGTCGCCGATCACGGCGAACTGCACTGGCTGCCGGAGCAGTTGATCTCCGCCCAGGGCAGCGACCTGTACGTCACCACCCGCGTCGAGCTCGCGCCCACCGCCCGGTTCGTGCTGCGCGAGGAGCAGGTGCTCGGACGCGTCGGTGAGGAACCGGGGCGCCTCACGAGCCGTCTGACCGTGCGGGTCGCCGGCCAGGCCGTGCTCGACCAGGAACTGGCCTGCGGGCCCGGCGCGCCGGGAGGCTGGGACGGGCCCGCCGTCCTGGCGGGGCATCGGGCCGTCGGACAACTGGTCGTCGTCCGCCCGGAGTTCGCCGCCGAGCCGGTGGCCGCGACGGTGCTGGGGGAGGGGGCCTCGGTCGTACCGCTCGCCGGACCCGCCGCGCTGGTGACCGCGGTGGCGCCGGACGCCCTCAGGCTGCGGCGGCTTCTCGAGGAGGCGTTCGCGTCGCTCCCGCGGGCATAGGCGTCCGTAGAGCAGCACGGCCTCTCCGTTTATCGGATTGGCAAAGAAGGGTGTCCGGCCCTGTTGTCAGGGACCTCACAACAGGAAGGATCCTCCGTACTGATCGCAACGAGGTACGGGGAGGTCCCCCTTGAGGGGTTCGAGACCGAAGAAGCGGGTGGCGGCGCTCGGTTCGGCCGGCGCGCTCGTCACGGCCACGCTGATAGCCGGCGCCGTCGCGGCGCCCACCGCGAACGCGAGCGCGGGCAGCGGTTACGGCCAGGACCGCGAGGCCCGCGGCGCCGCGATCGCCGCCGCCCGGGCCGCGAAGGCCGGAATCGACTGGCAGGACTGCCCCGCCGACTGGAACCTGGCCAAGCCGATCCAGTGCGGATACGTCACCGTGCCGCTCGACTACGCCAAGCCCTACGGCAAGCAGATCAAGCTCGCCGTCGACCGCATCGGCAACACGGGCACCAAGGCCGAGCGACAGGGCGCGCTCCTCTACAACCCCGGCGGCCCCGGCGGCTCCGGGCTGCGCTTCCCGACCCGGGTCACCAGCAAGAACGCCGTCTGGGCCAACGCGGCCAAGGCCTATGACTTCGTGGGCTTCGACCCGCGCGGCGTCGGCAAGTCCGCGCCCATCTCCTGCGTCGACCCGCAGGAGTTCGTCAAGGCGCCCAAGGCCGACCCGGTGCCCGACTCCGAGGCCGACAAGCTCGCCCAGCGCAAGCTGGCCCGCGAGTACGCCGAGGGCTGCCAGGAGCGCAGCGGCGCGATGCTGCCGCACATGACCACGCCGAACACCGCGCGCGACCTCGACGTCATCCGCGCCGCCCTGGGCGAGAAGAAGCTCAACTTCCTCGGCGTCTCCTACGGCACCTACCTCGGCGCCGTCTACGGAACGCTCTTCCCGGGCCACGTGCGCCGCATGGTCGTCGACAGCGTCGTCAACCCCTCCCGCGACAAGATCTGGTACCAGGCCAACCTGGACCAGGACGTCGCGTTCGAGGGCCGCTGGAAGGACTGGCAGGACTGGGTCGCGAAGAACGACGCGACCTACCACCTCGGCACCACCCGCGCCGCCGTCCAGGCGAAGTGGCTGGAGCTGCGCGCCACCGCGAAGAAGAACCCCATCGGCGGGGTCGTCGGCCCGGCCGAGCTCATCTCCTTCTTCCAGAGCGCCCCGTACTACGACTCCGCCTGGGCGTCGACCGCCTCGGTCTTCAGCAAGTACGTCGCCGGCGACACCCAGGCGCTCGTCGACGCCGCCGCCCCCGACCTGTCCGACACGGCGGGCAACGCGTCCTCGGAGAACGGCAACGCCGTCTACACCGCCGTGGAGTGCGCCGACGCCAAGTGGCCCACCAGCTGGCGCAAGTGGGACCGCGACAACACGCGGCTCCACCAGGATCACCCCTTCATGACCTGGGCCAACGCATGGATGAACCTGCCGTGCGCCACCTGGCCGGCCAAGCAGCAGACGCCGGTGAACGTCAAGACCGGCAAGGGCCTGCCCGGTGTGCTCATCGTCCAGTCCGAGCGGGACGCGGCCACCCCGTACGAGGGCGCCGTGGAGCTGCACAAGCGGTTCAAGGGCTCCCGCCTGATCACGGAGAAGGACGCGGGCTCCCACGGCGTCACCAGCCTGGTCAACCCCTGCATCAACCCCCGCGTGGACAGCTACCTGCTCACCGGCAAGCTGGACGGCGCCGACGTGACCTGCGCGCCGCACGCCACGCCGAAGCCGTAGTCGTCACCGACTCCGTTCGGTGGTGAGGGGCGGCCGGGACACCGGCCGCCCCTTCCTCATACCGGCCGGGACGCGAACCAGGCGTCCTCCGCCGGGTAGGCGAAGAGGTCCGGGTAGGCGCGGGCGAGGGTGGGGAACGCCTCCCGCCAGTCCTGGCCGGACAGCCGGCGGACGAGCCACTCGACCGTCTCCGGCAGGCTCTCCGGGTAGGACACGACCGGCCGGTACCCCAGCTCCCGTTCCGCGGCCGACATGTCACACACCACCGGCAGCTCCACCGACCAGGGCGAGCTGCCCACGGAACCCTGCGGCGGCCCGTCCAGCAGGACGGTCTCCCTCTCCACCCCCATGACCGCGTCCACGGCGGCCCCGATCTCCGACACGGCCGGTGGCAGCGGATCGCAGGCGTTGAGCACCCGGGAGCCCGGCCGGGCCGCGGCCAGCCGGATCAGTTCGGCGATGTTGCGTGCCGCCGACGTGTGGAAGAGGCTCTCGCCCCGGAAGGCGAGCACCCTCCTGTGCCGGCCGTCGAGGTTGCGTTTGACGAAGTACAGCTCGCGGGGGAGCGGGCTGTACGGCCCGTGGATCGCGCCCGGGCGCAGTACCGTGGTGGGCAACCGGTCGCCCACCGGGCGGAGTTCACGCTCCAGGGCCACCTTGCGGGTGCTGTACGTGGCGTCCCCCGGCGGGACCGTGACCTGGTCCTCCGCGATCGGCACGGGGTACTGCGGGAGTCCGTCCGGCTCGCCCATGGTGTCGAAGCCGCGGCCCTTGCCGTCCTCGTACACCGACACGGACGACACCACCACGGCCGCGCCGATCCGGTCGGCCAGGCCCGTCAACTGCCGTGCGTGCCGGGCCTCGTAGGCGACCATGTCGACCACGAGGTCGCAGCCGTCACCGATGAGCGCGCCGAGCGCCGCGTCGTCGTCGCGGTCCAGCCGCCGTGTCCGCACCTCGCCGGGCCAGTTCTCGTGCCGGGCACCGCCGCGCGAGGCGGCCGTCACCTCCCAGCCGTCCCGCACCAGCGCCTCCACCGCCGGTTTCCCGATCTGTCCACCCGCCCCGATCACCACAGCACGTCTCATGCAGCGACCGTAGATCGCCGGGGGCGGCCGGGGAACCTGCCTCTGCCGACAGCAGAGCTCACCTGAGGGGCATGCGCCGGAACCTGCGCTCCTTGGTGGCGGCGGCCTCCTCGGCCTTCACCACGGCCGCGTACCGGTCGACGTACTCCTGCTCCGACAGGGAGAGGATGGCGTACATGATCTCGTCGGTGATGGCGCGCAGGATGGCCTTCTCGTTCTCCATGCCTTCGTAGCGGGAGAAGTCCAGGGGCTTGCCGAAGCGGATCACGACGGGGTGGACGTTGGGGATGACCTTGCCGGGCGGCTGTGCCTCGAAGGTGCCGATCATCGCGCAGGGGATCACCGGGACGCCGGCCTTGAGGGCCATGACCGCCACGCCGACCTTGCCCTTGTAGAGCCGGCCGTCGTGCGAGCGGGTGCCCTCGGGGTAGATGCCGAGCAACTCGTCCTTGCTCAGCACGCCGAGGCCCTCGCGGATCGCGGCCTGGCCCGCGTCCTTGCCGGAGCGGTCGACCGGGATCTGCCCCGCGCTGCGGAAGAAGAAGGCCGTCAGGCGGCCCTTGAGGCCCGGGCCCGTGAAGTACTCGGCCTTCGCGAGGAAGGTGATGCGCCGTTTGAGGATCGCGGGCATCAGGAAGTGGTCCGAGAACGACAGGTGGTTCCCGGCGACGATGGCGGCGCCCTCCGAGGGAACGTGCTCCAGGCCCTCGATCCGAGGCCGGAAGACCAGTCTCAGCAGCGGACCCAGCAGTACGTATTTCAGCAGGTAGTAGAACAAAGCGGGCGCTCCTCGACTCTCGCGGTGGACTCAACCGCCGCGTTCCAGCAGGTCAACCGGCATGTCGTGGGGTGCCAGTGTAGGTGCAGGCGCGGCCACCGGGCACCTCGTGCGGGCGGACCGCACAGATCCTTCGCCAACTGACTGATGGTCAGTCAGACGTCGGCGTCCGGTGGTGCTCATGCGGCTGGGGAGGACCACGCGACCAGCGTGCTGCGCCACCCGGGTGACGGGCAAGCCGAACGGGGGGCGTGGCGCGATAGCGGGGGTGCGTGGCGGGCCGGTGGCTCTTGCCGGAGGGCGGCTGCTGTGGGCGGTGGCCCCGGCCGCCGCGACGAGTAACCTGCCAGGCATGCGGATCTCTGTCTCCTCCGACATGGACGAACCGGTCGCCCGCTCCCTCGTGGCCGCCCTGCGCGAGCGGGGGCACGAGGTGCGCCCGCACGGCGCGCTGCGCCCCGACGGCGACCCGCAGTGGGCGGTGTGCTCCGAGGCCGCGGCCCGCGAGGTCGCCGACGGCACGGCCGACCAGGCGGTGGTGTGCTGCTGGACCGGCACGGGTGCCTCGATCGCCGCGAACAAGGTGCCCGGCGTGCGGGCCGCCCTGTGCACGGACGCCTACACGGCCGACGGGGCGCGCCGCTGGAACGACGCCAACGTGCTCGCGCTCAGTCTGCGGCTGACGTCGGAGCCGCTGCTGACGGAGATCCTCGACGCCTGGTTCGCCGGTGAGCCCAGCACGGACGCCGAGGACCGGCAGAACGTCGACCGCGTCCGGCTGCTCGACCACGGAAAGACCCGCATGTAGTCACAGCCGCACGATGATCAGCGCGGTGTCGTCGGTGGCGCCGCCGGGTGGCAGCAACTCCAGCAGAACGGTGTCGGCGAGGGTCTCGGGATCCTGGTCCCGATGGTCGCGCAGGGCGTCGGCGAGCCGTTCCAGACCCTTGTCGATGTCCTCGCGACGCCGTTCGATCAGACCGTCGGTGTACAGCACGAGTGTGGCGCCCGGCGTGAACGTGGTCTCGGCCTGGGGCCGCGGGATCGGGTCCGGACGGGCGTCCAGCGGCGTGTCCGTGGCCTGGTCGAGGAACTCGGTGCGTCCGTCGGCGTGGACGAGCACGGGCGGGGGATGGCCGGCGCTGCTGTACGTGATGACGTGGCGGTCGCAGTCGATGAAGGTCGTCACGGCGGTCGCCGACTCGGCCCCGTCGATCACGTGGGCGTAGCGCCCCAGCACGTCCAGGGCCTGGGCCGGCCCCGCGGCCACCCGGGAGGCCGCGCTGAGCGCACTGCGCAGCTGGCCCATCACCCCGGCCGCCGCCAGCCCGTGCCCCACCACGTCGCCGACCGCCACGCCGATCCGGTCGCCGCCCACCAGATCGACCAGGTCGTACCAGTCCCCGCACACGTTGAGCGCGCCCACGGCGGGGCGGTACCGGACGGCGGCCGGGTGATTGCGGACCTGCCGGGGCGCGGGGAGCATCGCCTCCTGCAAGGCCAGCGCCACCTCCCGCTCCCGGGAGTGCGCCTGGCGCAGCCGCTCGTTGAGTTCCTGCAGCTCTCGGGCGCGCGTGTACAGCTCGGCCTCCAGCACTCTGGCCCGGCCGCCCCGGTTCCCCGGGGAGCCGCCCCGGGCTCGGATCAGCTCCGTGACCTCCTCCACGCGGTGCAGGATCAGCACGACCTTGCCGTCCGAGCCGAGCAGCGGCGCGTTCACCGGGCTCCAGTAGCGCTTCGACCACTCGCCGGGCCGCTCCGGGTCCTCGACGTCGTAGCGCTGCAGGGCCATGGTGTCGCGCTCCCCGGTGGCCAGGACGCGGTACAGCGAGGCCTCCAGATTGCGCATGCCCGTCGCGGCGGCGTCGTTCGGGTTGTCCGGGAAGACGTCGAACAGGTACTTGCCGATGAGCTGCTCGCGCGAGCGGCCGGAGACGCGGACGAACTCCTCGTTGACGTCCGCGTACACGAGCTCGGGTGTCAGGAGCGCCACCATGCCGGGCAGAGCTTTGAACACCGCACCGTAGTCGATCGCCGTCTCCGCCATGGCCGCCGCCTCACCGCTGCCGGGGTCACACCAGTTTCGCACGGTATGAGCGAACCTCAACCGGCTTCAGTCCGGGAGGTCCGCCAGGGCCTGCTCGGCCCAGATGATCTTCCCCTCGGGCACGAAGCGCGTGCCCCACCGCTGCGTGAGCTGGGAGACCAGCAGCAGCCCGCGCCCGCCCTCGTCCGTCGTACGGGGATGGCGCAGATGGGGCGCGGTGGCGCCGCCGTCGAGCACCTCGCAGACCAGAGCACGCTCCCGGATCAGCCGGATCCGGATGGAGCCGGTGGCGTACCGGATGGCGTTGGTGACCAGCTCGCTCACCACCAGCTCCGTGGTGAAGGCCAGCTCGTCCAGGCCCCAGCGCGCCAGCTGCCGGGTGGCCGTGCGACGGGCGTCGGCGACCACGGCCGGGTCCGAGGGCAGTTCCCAGGCCGCGACCTGCTCGCTGCCGAGACGTTTCGTCCGGGCCATCAGCAGGGCCACGTCGTCATAGGGGCGGGCCGGGACCAGCGCGTCGACCACGGCCCTGCAGTACGACTCGAGCGGGCCCGACCGCTGCAGCGCCCGGCGCAGCCGCTCCCGGCCCGCGTCGACGGCCCAGGTCTCGCCCCGGGCCAGCAGCCCGTCGGTGTGCAGCGCGAGCGTGCTGCCCTCCGCCAGGGGCAGCTCGACCGCCTCGAACGGCGGGCCGCCCACGCCGAGCGGCGGCCCCTGCGGAAGATCGACGAACACGACCGAGCGGTCGGGCATCACCACGGCCGGGGCCGGATGCCCCGCCGCGGCCATCGAACACCCGCCGTCGACCGGGTCGTAGACGACGTACAGGCACCCGGAGCCCACGCCTGGCGTGCCCGCGGAGCCCGCCGCCCCGGGCTCCGCACCCTCCTCCCGCGCCGACCGCGCCACCAGGTCGTCGAGGTGCGCCAGCACCTCCTCGGGCGGCAGATCCAGAGCCGCCAGGGTCCGTACGGCGGTCCGCAGCTGTCCCATGGCCGCGGCGGCGTCGATGCCGTGACCGGGCACCTCGCCCACGACCAGCGCGACGCGCGCCCCGGACAGCGGGATGAGGTCGTACCAGTCGCCGCCGAGACCGGTCAGCTCGTCGGCCGGCCGGTAGCACGCGGCCACCTCGACGGCGTCCTGCTCGGGCAGCCGGTGGGGGAGCAGACTGCGCTGCAGGACGAGCGCGGCGTCCCGCTCACGGGTGTAGCGGCGGGCGTTGTCCACGCAGACGGCCGCGCGGGCGACGAGATCCTCCGCCAGCCGCAAGTCCTCCTCGTCGAAGAACTCCCGGTCCTGGCGCCGGTAGAACGTCGTGATGCCCAGGGTGATGCCACGCGAACGGATCGGCACGGTCATCACGCTGTGCAGTCCCAGCTCCCGGAACGTGGCCCGGCGGCCGCTCGGGGTGTCCGTGGTCCAGTCCCGGGTCAGCGGGTCGAGCCGCTCCGCGCGCCAGGACCGTCCCGTGGCCAGACAGCGGAAGGGCGGCGTTCCGGCCCGGAAGGCGACCACCTCGCCGATCTCGATGACGGCTTCCGCGAGGTCCTGCACGGACCGGTAGCCGGCGCGGCGCAGCTCCACCGGCTCCTCCGAGTCCGCGAGCGGGCCGGGGGCCGGCTCGGCGCCCCGTAGCACCGACTCCAGCAGGTCCACGGTGACGAAGTCGGCCAGCCCCGGCACGGCCACGTCCGCGAGTTCCTGCGCGGTGCGCATGAGGTCCAGGCTGCGGCCGATGCTCTCGCCGGCCCGGTCGAGCAGCGCCAGCCGCTGCCGCGCACGGTGCCGGTCGGTCATGTCCACGACCGTGTAGTACACGCCGATCGGATGGCCCCGGTCGTCCTCGAGCCGGGTGAACGACAGCATGTGCGCCGTCTCGCGCAACGGGGCCGAGCGCACGTGACCCACGTGCTCGTAGCCGACCACCGCCTCGCCGGTCTCCAGCACGTGCCGCATCTGTGCCTCGACCGCCTGCCCGTCCATGCCCGGCTGGACGTCCGCGAAGCGCAGTCCGAGCCGTCGTGGCGCCGGGCCGCCGCCGAACTGTTCCAGGGCGGCGTTCGACCACACGAAGCGCAGGTCCGTGTCCACGATGGCGATACCGACCGGGGCGCCCGCCGCCATCTGCTCCAGGACCGTGCGGCTCATGTCCCAGCCGGGGGCGTCCGCCAGCTCCGACAGGAGCATCAACCAGCGCGAGCCGCCGTGCGCCTCCTCGGCCGAGGTGATCCGCGCCGCGACCTTCACGGGGTGCCCGTCCCGGCGGCGGGCCGTGAGCAGTCCCGTCCAGCCACCGTCCCTTCGGCAGCGCTCGACCAGGTCCGGCACGCGCTCGGCGTCCTCGGCGGCCAGCAGGTCGGCCAGCTTCCTGCCGACCGCCTCGGACGCCGGGTACGCGAGCAGCCGCCGGGCACCGCTGGTCCAGCCCGTCACCACGCCCTGTGGATCGAGCAACAGGGGCGCCGCGTCGGCCACGTCGAACCGCTGCCGGGCAACGCCGTACACCTCGTCTGCGCCCACGGCCGACCTCTCTGTCGCTGAGAGTGGTCTACCACCTCTTGCCCCAATCTTCACCCTTCTGGCACCGAGGGGCGGCTTGTGGAGGGCCGGTCGGGGCCGCGGGAGTCGGCTGGGGCGAGGGGGCCGGGTGGGGTGGAGGCATTCCGGTCGGGACGGGGGAGAGGCCAGGGCGTCCGGGCTGAGCAGGCGGCTTGGGCTCGGTGCGGCGGGGGAGCGGCGGCCTGATGCGACCATCCCCTCCGCTTCACCGGTCCTTCGGCCGGTGAAGCGGAGGGGCGCCTCACCCCGGCGCTCCGGCCCCCTGAGGCCGCCCGTACGCCGCAGGCAGGGGCGGCCGGCCCGTGTCGAGCCCTCCGCCCCTGCCCCCGTATCCCGGGCGCCCCCTTACCCCAGCGCCTTCTCCAGCGCCGCGAGTGCCCCCGTCAGTTCCTCGCTCGTGATGGTGAGCGGTGGGGCCAGGCGGATCGTGGAGCCGTGGGTGTCCTTCGCCAGGACTCCCTCCCGCATGAGGCGTTCGCTGATCTCGCGGCCGGTGCCGAGCGCGGGGTCGACGTCGACGCCCGCCCACAGGCCGCGCGAGCGGAACCCGACGACGCCCTTGCCGACCAGCCCCGTCAGGCCGTCGCGCAGGATCACGCCCAGCTCGGCCGCCCGGCGCTGGAACTCGCCCGTCTCCAGCAACTCGACCACCGCCGTACCGACCGCGGCGGCCAGCGGATTGCCGCCGAAGGTCGAGCCGTGCTCACCCGGGTGCAGCACGCCGAGCACCTCCCGGCGCCCGACCACCGCCGACACCGGCACGATGCCGCCGCCCAGCGCCTTGCCCAGCAGCAGCACGTCCGGCACCACCGGCTCGTGCTCGACCGCCAGCGTGCGGCCCGTGCGGCCGAGCCCGGACTGGATCTCGTCCGCGATGAACAGACAGCCCTTGCGGCGGGTCAGCTCCCGCACACCGGCGAGATAGCCGTCGTCGGGAATGATCACCCCCGCCTCGCCCTGGATCGGCTCGATCAGCACCGCCGCCGTCGTCTCGTCGACCGCCGCCTCCATC
Source organism: Streptomyces massasporeus (assembly GCF_014648995.1). Classification (GTDB taxonomy): domain Bacteria; phylum Actinomycetota; class Actinomycetes; order Streptomycetales; family Streptomycetaceae; genus Streptomyces; species Streptomyces massasporeus. The sequence goes on from NZ_BMSE01000005.1 coordinate 15,867, forward strand.
GCGGCCAGGTCGTTGTACGGCACCACCCGGAAACCCGGCGTGAACGGCCCGAAGCCCGCCCGGGCCGTCTCGTCGGTGGAGAAGCTGACGATCGTCGTCGTACGCCCGTGGAAGTTGTCCGCCGCGACCACGATCGTCGCCCGGTCGGCCGGCACGCCCTTCACGTCGTAGGCCCACTTGCGGGCCACCTTCACGCCGCTCTCCACCGCCTCCGCGCCGGTGTTCATGGGCAGCACCATGTCCATGCCGGTCAGTGCGGCCAGCCGCTCCGCGAACTCGGCGAGCCGGTCGTTGTGGAAGGCACGCGAGGTGAGCGTCAGCCGGTCGAGCTGACGATGGGCCGCCTCGATCAGCGCCGGGTGCCGGTGGCCGAAGTTGAGGGCCGAGTACCCGGCGAGCATGTCGAGGTAGCGCCGCCCCTCCACGTCCTCCACCCAGGTGCCCTCGGCGCGGGCGACGACCACCGGCAGCGGGTGGTAGTTGTGCGCGAGGACCGGCTCCTCCGCGCGGATCAGCTCCTGCGAGCCACGGGTCTCCCGCGAGCCACGGTCCCCCTGCGCGTCCTCGGTGCGGACGGGTGCGGTCATGAGCGGATCTCCCGGATCTCCTGGGTGCAGCACTTGATGCCGCCACCGGCCTTCTGGAACTCGGACAGGTCGACGGGGACGGGGACATAGCCTCGGTCGGAAAGCTGCTCGGCCAGGGCCGTCGCCCCCGGTGAGATGAACACGTGGCGCCCGTCGGAGACGGAGTTGAGCCCGAACGCCATCGCGTCCTCGCGGGTGGCGAGCACCGCGTCCGGGTACAGCCGGGCCAGCACCTCACGACTGCCCGGCGAGAACGCCTCGGGGTAGTAGGCGATGTTCCCGTCGGGCCCCTCGTCGAGGACGAACAGCGCCGTGTCCAGGTGGTAGAAGTACGGATCCACCAGCGTCAGGCTGATCACCGGCGTCCCGAAGTACTCCTGCACCTCGCTGTGGGCCTCCCGGGTCGTACGGAAGCCCGTCCCGGCCAGGATCCAGCGGCCGGCCGGGACCAGATCGCCCTCGCCCTCGCACACCGACTCGGGGTGATACACCTCGTAGCCCTCCGCCTTGAACCACGCCTCGAACGGCACGGACTCGGGACGGCGCTCGGGCGCGTGGAAGAGCGAGCCGAAGACGCGGCCGTCGACGACGACCGCCGCGTTCGCGGCGAACACCATGTCGGGCAGGCCGGGGACGGGTTTCACACTGTCCACGGTATGGCCGTGGACACGGTAGGTGTCGACCAGCGCCTGCCACTGGTCCAGGGCGCGGAGGACGTCGACGGGTTCGTCGGGATGCATCCACGGGTTGATCGCGTACTGCACGGCGAAGTGTCTGGGTTCGCAGACGAGGTAGCGCCGCCGGCGCGGCACACGGGAGTCGGGCACAGAGGGGTCCCTCCGCTTCCTCACGGTGTGTGACTGGTGATTGACACAACGGTAGGAACTGACGGTGGTGCCCGACAAGAAACAAAGATTGCGCGTTCACGCAGGAACGCTGCGTCTTGACGCCGCTCGGCGCACGTCTGCTGCGCCCTACGCGACCCCCTCCGGAGCCGGCTGACTCGCCCCGGCCTCCGGACTCTCCGGCAGCAGATGGGACAGCACCATCACGCTGATCGTCTTCCGGATGAAGGGCTCCTGCCGGATCCGCTCCAGCACCTCCTCGAAGTGCTCCACGTCCCGCGCCCGCACGTGCAGCAACGCGTCCGCGCCGCCCGTCACGGTCATCGCCGCCGCGATCTCCGGGTAGTCGCGCACGACCTCCGCCAGCCGCCGCGGCGGGGCCGCACCCTCGCAGTACACCTCGACGTAGGCCTCCGTGCGCCAGCCCAGCGCCGACGGCTTCACCGTCGCCGAGAACCCGGTGATCACACCGGTCTCGCGCAACCGGTCGACCCGCCGCTTGACCGCCGTCGCCGACAGCCCGATCGCCGTGCCGATCTCCGCGAACGACGTCCTGGCGTTCGCCATCAGTGCCGTGATGATCTTCCGGTCGAGCTCGTCGAACGCCGTGGACCTGCTGCTCATGCGGGCACTGTATCCACCGGCACCCCCGCCCGCGCCCGCCCGGCGCGGGCACCGTGTCCAGCGGATACGTCCACACCCGGCACATGTCCAGACGTACGGATCACCCCTACACTCCGGGTCATGCTGCGCGCCCTGGCTGTCGACGACGAACGCCCCTCCCTGGAGGAACTGCTCTACCTCCTGCACGCCGACCCCCGCATCGGCAGCGCGGAGGGCGCCGGCGACGCCACCGAGGCGCTGCGCCGCATGAACCGCGCCCTGGAGTCCGGCCCCGGCGGGCCCGAAGCCATCGACGTCGTCTTCCTCGACATCCAGATGCCCGGCCTCGACGGCCTCGACCTCGCCCGGCTCCTCACCGGCTTCGCCCGGCCGCCGCTCGTCGTGTTCGTCACCGCCCACGAGGACTTCGCCGTGCAGGCCTTCGACCTCAAGGCCGTCGACTACGTCCTCAAACCGGTCCGCAAGGAGCGGCTCGCCGAGGCCGTCCGCCGGGCCGCGGAACTGCGCGGCGCCGCCCCGCGCATCCCCGTGCACGAACCCGACCCGGACCACCTACCCGTCGAACTCGGCGGCGTGACCCGCTTCGTCGCGGTCGAGGACATCACCCACGTCGAGGCGCAGGGTGACTACGCCCGCCTGCACACCGTCAAGGGCAGCCACCTGGTCCGCATCCCGCTGTCCACCCTGGAGGAGCGCTGGCGCACCCGCGGCTTCGTCCGCATCCACCGCCGCCATCTCGTCGCCCTGCGCCACATCGGCGAACTCCGCCTCGACGCGGGCACCGTCAGCGTCCTCGTCGGCTCCGAGGAGCTCCAGGTCAGCCGGCGCCACACCCGCGAACTGCGCGACCTGCTCATGAGGAGGCCGTGACCGTGCCCCCGGACCACACCGAACGCCGCGTCGTCGTCACCGGCCCGCCCCGGCAGAGCAGCCGGGCCTCCTCCGGCTACTACCGCCCGCGCACCGAGATCGACGAGCAGACCACCCTCGGCCACACCTATGTCCGCTCCCTGATGCGCACCCAACTGCGCGCCGCCCTCACGGTGTTCGCCATCCTCGGCCTGCTCGTCGGACCGCTCCCGCTGCTGTTCGCGGCGATGCCCGACGCCCGCCGCCTGGAATGGGCCGTCCTCGGCTTCGGCCTCTACGCCCCCCTCGTCCTGCTCGCCCGCTGGTACGTCCGCCGGGCCGAGCGCAACGAACGCGACTTCATACGCCTCGTGGAAGACCGCTGAAGCCCCACCGATGAACTCCAGCTACGCCATCCCCGCCGTCGCCCTCGTCGTCGTCGCGACGGTCCTCGTCGGCGCCTTCGGCCTGCGCATCTCCCGCACCACCTCCGACTTCTACGTCGCCTCCCGCACCGTCGGCCCCCGCCTCAACGCCGCCGCCATCAGCGGCGAGTACCTCTCCGCCGCCTCCTTCCTGGGCATAGCGGGACTCGTCCTGGTCCAGGGCCCCGACATGCTCTGGTACCCGGTCGGCTACACCGCCGGCTACCTGGTCCTGCTGCTCTTCGTCGCCGCCCCGCTGCGCCGCTCCGGCGCCTACACGCTCCCCGACTTCGCCGAGGCCCGCCTCGCCTCCCAGGCCGTGCGGCGGCTGGCCGGTGCCTTCGTCGTCGGGGTCGGCTGGCTGTACCTGCTGCCCCAGCTCCAGGGCGCCGGACTGACCCTGACCGTGCTGACCGGGGCGCCCGACTGGCTCGGCGGAGTGATCGTCGCCGTCGTCGTCACCGCCACCGTCGCCGCCGGCGGCATGCGCAGCATCACCTTCGTGCAGGCCTTCCAGTACTGGCTGAAGCTCACCGCCCTGCTCGTCCCCGCCCTGTTCCTGGTCCTCACCTGGCAGAGCGACGGAGCACCCCGGCACGCCTTCGACGAACCGGCCACCTTCCGCGAGCAGCGCGCCGTCCGCGTCGACGACACCGTCGACCTCACCCTCGACCGGCCCCTGAGCGTCATCGTGACCGGCACCGTCGACGGCCGGACGCACCCCGGCACCCGCCTCGAACTCCCCGCCGGCACCCACCGCATCGAAGGCGGCACCCGCCTCACCTTCCCCGCGGGCGCCCCCGTCCCCCGGGCCGAGCGCAGCGGCGGCGGCGACCTCTCCCCGTCCCAGGCCGAGAGCCGCGAGGAACGACCGCTGTACGCCACGTACGGGCTGATCCTCGCCACGTTCCTCGGCACCATGGGCCTGCCGCACGTCGTGGTCCGCTTCTACACCAGCCCGCACGGCGTCGCCGCCCGCCGCACCACCGTCGCGGTCCTCGGTCTGATCGGCGCCTTCTACCTCCTGCCACCCCTCTACGGCGCACTCGGCCGCCTCTACGCCCCTGAACTCACCCTCACCGGCGACCCGGACGCCGCCGTCCTCCTGCTGCCCGACCGCATGATCGGGGGAGTGGGCGGCGACCTGCTGGGCGCACTGGTCGCGGGCGGCGCCTTCGCCGCGTTCCTGTCCACGGCCTCCGGCCTGACCATGGCGGTCGCGGGCGTCCTCACCCAGGACGTCCTGCCCTCCCGGGGCGTACGGCACTTCCGGCTCGGGACGGTCCTCGCCATGGCCGTGCCCCTCGCGGCGAGCGTCCTGGTCGGCGGACTGCCGGTCGCCGACGCCGTCGGGCTCGCCTTCGCCGTCTCGGCGTCCTCGTTCTGCCCGCTGCTCGTCCTCGGCATCTGGTGGCGGCGGCTGACCCCGCCCGGCGCCGCCGCCGGGATGCTGGTCGGCGGCGGCTCCGCCCTGCTCGCCGTCGCCGCGACCATGGCCGGCTACCCGGGCGAGGGCGCCGCCCTGCACGCCCTGCTCGCCTGGCCCGCGCTGTGGTCGGTGCCGCTGGGCTTCCTCACCATGATCCTGGTGTCCCTGGCCACCCCCGGCCGGGTCCCGCCCGGCACCGCGGCGGTCCTGGCCCGGTTCCACCTGCCCGAGGAACTGCGCACGGAGGTGACGGCATGAGCGGGTTCCTGGCGGGCCTGTGCGTCGCCGTCCTCCCGGTGCTCGCCCTGGGAGTCTGGCTCGGCCGCCGCACCGCCCGCGCCAAGAGCCTCGCCGGCCTCGGCACCCCCGTCGAGCACGCCACCTTCGAGACTTTGCACACGGCGTCCCTCGCCGCGCCCCCGCTGCGGTCCGGCCTGACGGAGGAGACCGCCCGCAAGTCCGCCCGCAAACTGCGCTCCCTGCTCGGCACGGACGCCCTCTGCCTCACCGACCGGGGGCAGGTCCTGGTCTGGGACGGCGACGGCGCCCACCACCGCACCGAGATCATGGAACGCCTCGCGGACTCCCTGGAGACCGGCCGCGGCGAGGCCTTCCGGCTCACCTGCGACAGCCTCGACTGCTCGGTGCGCTGGGCGGTCGTCGCCCCGCTCACCGTCGACGACCGGGTGCACGGCGCCCTGGTCGCCTGCGCGCCCCGCGAGTCGGCGGTGCTCGTCCGCGCCGCCGGCGAGGTCGCCCGCTGGGTCTCGGTCCAGCTGGAACTGGCCGATCTCGACCAGTCCCGCACCCGCCTCATCGAGGCCGAGATCAAGGCGCTGCGGGCCCAGATCTCCCCGCACTTCATCTTCAACTCGCTCGCGGTGATCGCCTCGTTCGTCCGCACCGACCCCGAGCGCGCCCGCGAGCTGCTCCTCGAATTCGCCGACTTCACCCGCTACTCGTTCCGCCGGCACGGCGACTTCACCACCCTCGCCGAGGAACTGCACGCCATCGACCACTACCTGGCGCTCGTGCGGGCACGCTTCGGCGACCGCCTGTCCGTGACCCTCCAGATAGCGCCGGAGGTGCTGCCGGTGACCCTGCCGTTCCTGTGCCTGCAGCCGCTCGTCGAGAACGCCGTCAAGCACGGTCTGGAGGGCAAGGCCGTGCCCTCCGGCAAGTGCCACATCCAGATCACCGCCCAGGACGCGGGCGCCGAGGCCCTCGTCGTCATCGAGGACGACGGCGCCGGCATGGACCCCGGCCTGCTGCGCCGCATCCTCGCCCGCGAGGCCAGCCCCTCGGGCGGCATCGGCCTCTCCAACGTCGACGACCGGCTCCGCCAGGTCTACGGCGACGACCACGGGCTCGTCATCGAGACGGCCGCGGGAGCCGGCATGAAGATCACCGTCCGGCTCCCGAAGTACCAGCAGGGTGTGCACTCGGCGGGGCGGCTGACCAGGGAGTGAGCCGCCCCACCGGCCAGGCCGGGCGTGAGCCCCCACCGGTCGGCCGGGCGGCGAGCCCTCAGGTGCTGCGCGTGGTGACCACCAGTCCCAGCGTGATCAGACCCAGCACGACCCAGCCGAACCACAGCCAGCCGTTGCTGCCGAGCGCCACCGTGTAGGCCGTCACCACGACCAGCCCGCCCAGCGTGAGCGCTCCCATGGTCTTCGTGGAGTTGGAACCGTTCGTGGAACCGGGCATCGCAACACCCTCCTCGGGTTCGGTCCCTCCATGGTGCCCGGCGGACGCCCGGCGCGCACGGCCCGTACCGAAGAGGTCTTCAGCGCCCCTGCGTGTTCAGCGAGGCGAGATAGGCGTTGTACGCCTCCAGTTCCTTGTCCCCGTCGCGGTCGGCGGCCCGGTCCGTGCGCTTGGCCTGCCGCTGGTCCGACGCGTACCACTGGAACAGCAGGGCCACCAGCACCAGCACGGAGGGGATCTCGCTGAACGCCCAGGCGATGCCGCCCGCCGCGTTCTGATCGGACAGCGCCTCGATGCCGAGCGAGCCGGGCGGGTTCTTGAACGTCTGGACCATCGGCTCGGACGCCATCATCAGCGCGATCCCGAAGAACGCGTGGAACGGCATGCCCGCGAACAGCTCCAGCATCCGCATCAGGTAGCCCGGGCGGTGCGGGCCCGGGTCGACGCCCATGATCGGCCAGAAGAACACCAGGCCGACGGCGAGGAAGTGCACCATCATCGCGATGTGGCCCGTCCTGGAGCCCATCAGGGTGTCGAAGAGGGGCGTGAAGTACAGCCCGTACAGGCTCGCGATGAACAGCGGGATCGTGAACGCCGGGTGCGTGATGATCCGCATGTACCGGCTGTGCAGGAACATCAGCAGCAGCTCACGCGCCCCCTTGCGCCCCCGCCCGGCCGGCGGCAGCGCCCGCAGTGCCAGGGTGATCGGCGCGCCGAGCAGGATGAGGATGGGCGACACCATGCTGATGACCATGTGCTGCACCATGTGCACGCTGAACATGACCATGCCGTAGTCGTTCAGCCGGGTGCACATCATGAGCACGATGCTCAGCACGCCGATGGTGAAGGCGACCGTCCGCCCCACGGGCCACTTGTCCCCGCGCCGGACGAGCCGCACGACACCCCACCCGTACAGCGCGAGCCCGGCCAGGCAGGCGACGAGAAAGAACGGGTCCGCGGACCACTCCAGCCCTCGCCCCAGCGTGAACGGCGGCAGATCCATGGTCATGCCGTGCCCGCTGTGATCCATTCCGCCGGCTCCTGTTTCGTGGGGGTGTGCAGCAATCTGTCCGCCCACAAGAGTAGAACCGCCCCCGGTCACCACTACGACCGGGGGCGGTCCGTCGTCCCTCAGGGGCGCGGGGAACTGCGCGACAATCCACAGACGACCCGCACCCGGCTGACTACCGCACCCTCAGAGAACGCACTCCGCCTCTTCGTACCGATCGTCAGGAACGGTCTTCAGCGTCTCCACGGCCTCTGCCAGCGGCACCATCACGATGTCGGTCCCGCGCAGCGCGGTCATCTGCCCGAACTCCCCCCGGTGCACGGCCTCCACCGCATGCCACCCGAACCGCGTGGCCAGCACCCGGTCGTAGGCGGTCGGCGTACCGCCCCGCTGCACGTGCCCGAGGATCACCGGCCGGGCTTCCTTCCCCAGCCGTCCCTCCAGCTCCACGGACAGCTGCCGGGCGATCCCGGCGAACCGCTCGTGCCCGTAGATGTCCTTGCCGCCTTCGTCGAACTCCATGCTCCCGGCGCGGGGCTTGGCCCCCTCCGCCGCCACCACGATCGCGAAGCGCTTGCCCGCCTCGAACCGCTCGCCGACCCGACGGGTCAGCTCCTCTATGTCGAAGGGCCGCTCGGGCACCACGATGGCGTGCGCGCCGGCCGCCATGCCTGAGTGCAGCGCGATCCAGCCGGTGTGCCGGCCCATGACCTCGACGACCAGGACCCGCTGGTGGGACTCGGCGGTGGTCTTCAGCCGGTCCAGGGCCTCGGTCGCCACACCCACGGCCGTATCGAAGCCGAAGGTGACGTCCGTGACCGCGATGTCGTTGTCGATCGTCTTCGGCACGCCCACGACGGGCAGACCGCTGTCCGACATCAGCCGGGCGGCCTTGAGCGTGCCCTCGCCGCCTATGGGGATGATCGCGTCGAGGCCGAGCTCCTCGACATGGCCCTTCGCCCGCTCCACACCGTCCCGCAGATGGGAGGGCTGGACCCGGGAGGACCCGAGAATCGTGCCGCCGCGGGCGAGGATGCCACCCACCGCGTCGAGGTCGAGCTTGAGGTAGTCGCACTCCAGGAGGCCCTTCCAGCCGTCCCGGAAGCCGATGACCTCGTCGCCGTGGTCGACGACGGCACGGTGCACGACGGACCGGATGACGGCGTTCAGGCCGGGGCAGTCGCCGCCGGACGTGAGGACACCAATGCGCATAGCCCGAAATACCTTCTCAACGTGGGCCGGGGACCGGACCACGTTGTCCGGCTGGAATCCCCGCCACCCTAGCGGCATCGAGGGGCCGGACCGAAGCACGCGTCCGCCTGCTGGACGACCCCGCTCACCTGTGCGGATGGGCCGACAGACGGGCTGTTGACCAGCAGGTTGACGCGTGTTCCCCGCACGCTGCCCGGACGCGCTCAGGCAGGCTGCTGAGCAGCCGCGATGCGCTCGTTGCGGAGGGCCTCGTACCAGTGGTCGTCGGTCGGCGGCAGCGCGTTGACGTCGAGGGCCAGCTTCAGCAGCAGGTCCGCGATCAGCGGGTTGCGCGCGAGCACCGGCCCGTGCATGTACGTGCCGAAGACGGTGTCGTTGTACGCGCCCTCCGTGCCGTCGCCCGTGCCGTTGCCGTTGCCGAAGCGCACCTGGGCGAGCGGGCGGGCGGTGGGGCCGAGGTGGGTGACGCCCTGGTGGTTCTCGAAGCCGGTCAGCGGGGGCAGGCCGAGGCGGGCGTCGACGTCGCCCAGCACGTCACCGACGCACCGCGCGCCCTCGCCGCGCGTCGACACCACGTCCAGAAGGCCCAGGCCGGGCTCGCGCTGGCCGAGGTCGTTGATGAACTCGTGGCCGAGGATCTGGTAGCCGGCGCACACGGAGAACACGATGGCGCCGTTCTCCACGGCCCGCTGCAGTCCGCCGTCCCGCCGCAGCCGCTCGGCGGCGAGCCGCTGCGGCCGGTCCTCGCCGCCGCCGATCAGGTAGATGTCGCCGGAGGTCGGGATCGGCTGGTCGCTGCGCACGTCCAGCCGGGCCACGTCCAGGCGGCGCTGCCGCGCCCGGCGCTCCACGACGAGGACGTTGCCCTGGTCGCCGTAGGTGCTGAGCAGGTCGGGATAGATCCAGACGACCCGCAGTTGGTTGTCGCTCACAAAAGTCCCCTGACGTCTCGTGCTCAGTTGCCGACGCGGCGGCGCAGGTCCTGGAACGCCGTGTAGTTGGCGATGACCTCGATGCGCCCCGGCGGGCACGCCGCCACGGCCTGGTCGAGGTTCTCGTAGACCTGGAAGTGCTGGTCGGCGACCTCCAGGCGCACCGCCAGGTCCAGTCGCCGGTCGCCGACGACGCAGATCGGGTGGCCGGTCAGGCGCGTGTAGTCGACGTCCCAAAGCCAGGAGGTGTCGGTGCCGTCGGCGCCGCGCGCGTTCACGGAGAGGATGACCGGCGTGGGCGGCGGGTCGATCAGCGAGAACGTCTCCAGCCAGCCGGCCGGGTTCTTCGCGAGCAGGAGTCGCAGGTCACGGCCCTGGAACTGGACGATGTCGTAACGCCCGGCCACCGCCTGCACCTGGTACATGCGCTCCAGCGCGACCTGCGGCGGCACCCCGAACACGGCGGCGACGGCGGCCGAGGAGGCGGCGTTGGCCTTGTTGGCGCGGCCGGGCAGCTGGAGGTGGATCGGCCAGGCCGAGCCGTGCGGGTCGAGGACGTGGTCGCCCGAGAGCGCCCAGCTCGGAGTGGGACGGCGGAAGCCGCACTCGCCGCAGAACCAGTCGTCGCCCGGGCGCTGCATGACGCCACCGCACGACGGGCAGGACCAGGCGTCGTCCTTCCACATCTGCCCGGCTGCGACCCAGATCACATTGGGGGAGGACGACGCCGCCCACACCACCAGCGGGTCGTCGCAGTTGGCCACGACCACGGCCTTGGAACCCGCGAGCCCCTCCCGCCAGTTCTCGGCGAGCATGCGCGTCTCGGCGGCCCGGTCGAGCTGGTCGCGCGAGAGGTTGAGCAGGGCGATGCACTTCGGGGCGGTGTCCCGGGCGACGCCGGCGAGGTACTTCTCGTCGACCTCGATGACGCCGTAGCGGGCGTCGGAGCTGCCGGCGAGGGCCGAGGTGATGCCGGCCGGCATGTTGGCGCCGAGCGCGTTGGAGACGACGGGGCCCGCCGCGCGCAGTGCCTCGGCGATGAGCCGGGTGGTGGTGGTCTTGCCGTTCGTCGCGGAGACCAGGATCACGTCCAGGTTCTGGGCGAGCCGGGCGAGGAGGTCGGGGTCGAGTTTCAGCGCGACCCGGCCGCCGATCACCGAACCGCTGCCGCGCCCTGCGGCGCGCGATGCCGCCGCGACCGCCTTGCCCGCGGTCACGGCCAGCTTGGCCCGCGGCGAGAGCGGGTCCGAGTTGCCTGCCATCAGTTCTCGATCCTCCTTGCGTACGCGCCGCGCCTTGAAGCCTGACGGCCACGTGGTGTGGACCTCAGCCTATCGAGATCCATTCGCACTCCCGAACCGCGGCACTGTGGCGAACTCGTGTGGGAGACGCGGACCGACAGGACCTTACTCTTGCCGCCATGCGACAGAGCTCCATCCCCGGCGCCCACGGCCGCGTGAGACCCCTCACCCTGCACGGCGATCCGGTCCTGCACACCCCCTGCGCGGAGGTCACCGACTTCGGCCCCGAACTGGCCCGACTCGTCGAGGACTTGTTCGCGACCATGTACGCGGCCCAGGGTGTCGGCCTCGCCGCCAACCAGGTCGGCGAGGCCTTGCGGGTCTTCGTCTACGACTGCCCCGACGACGAGGACGTCCGCCACGTGGGCCATGTGATCAACCCCCGCCTGGCCGAAAAGGACGGCGTGGTGATCCGGGGCCCGGAGGGCTGCCTGTCCCTGCCGGGCCTGGAAGCGGGCACGGAACGCCACGACCACGCGGTCGTCGAGGGCTTCACGATGACCGGCGACCCCGTCACGGTCCACGGCACGGGCTTCTTCGCCCGCTGCCTCCAGCACGAGTGCGACCACGTGGAGGGCCGCGTCTACGCGGACCACCTGAGCGGCTGGCGCCACCGCAGACTGATGCGGCAAGTGGCCAAGGCCTCATGGCGCCAGGTGGGGTGACTCTTCAGGGGCGCGGGGAACTGCGCGAACAGCCCCCACCGGCGGTCGGACGGAAGACGACGGTCAGAAACCCGGACCGCCCACCCTGTCCCCGGCCGCGGCAAGCCGCCCCCACAGCAGATCAGCCAGACTCCGCACCAACTCGGCACGAGAACAAGGCCGTTCCCCCAGCCACCAGTCCCCGGCCGCATGCATCATGCCGACGATCCCGTGTCCCCACACCCGCGCCAGCTGCTGCCCGCCCGGCCCGAGATCCAGCCGCTCCTCGATGACCTGCGCCAGCTCCTCGCCCATCCGCCGCAGCAACGGCGCGCTGTGCTTGCCGACATCGAACCCCGCGTCCCCCGGCTGGCCCCCCTCCGCGGGGTGCATCAGGAACCGGTACACCTGGGGCCGCAGCTCGATCGCCGTGAGGTACGTGTCCAACGTCGCCTCGACCCGCTCCCGTCGGTCCGCCGGGGCGTCCAGTGCCGCCCGCAGCGAGTCGAGCAGCGCGTCGGTGTGCCGCATGGCAAGGGCCGCGTAAAGTCCGCCCTTGTCGCCGAAGTGGCGATACAGAATCGGCTTGGTGATGCCGGCTTCCGCAGCGATCGCGTTCATCGAGGCCTGCGGGCCGTCGCGCAGCACCACTCGGTCGGCGGCCTCCAGCAGCTCACGCCGGCGGCGGTCGGCGGACCGTTGCTGATCGGTCCGCTGCGTGGTGTCCATGATCTCTCCCCACCCGTGCTGTTTCGATGACGCCTGCGCAAACTAACACTGAAGCATGCCCAGGACACCGAACGGGTGCCGACCGGTCGGTAGGAGTTGACTTCGACTACCCGTCGGTAACAGACTGCTGTTACCGCAAGTAACATGCACGTGTGCCGCTGGAGGGGACGACATGGCCGAGTTCACCATGGAGCTCAACGACGAACAGAAGGAGGTCCGGGACTGGCTGCACGGCTTCGCGGCCGATGTGATCCGCCCCGCGGCCGCCGAATGGGACGAGCGTGAGGAGACTCCCTGGCCGGTCATCCAGGAAGCCGCCAAGGTGGGCATCTACTCCCTGGACTTCTACGCCCAGCAGTACTTCGACCCGACCGGCCTCGGCATCCCCATGGCGATGGAGGAGCTGTTCTGGGGCGACGCGGGCATCGCCCTGTCGATCGTCGGCACCGGCCTCGCCGCCGTAGGCGTCCTCGCCAACGGCACCGAGGAGCAGATCGGTACCTGGATCCCCCAGATGTACGGCGACGCCAACGACGTCAAGGTCGCCGCGTTCTGCTCCTCCGAGCCCGACGCCGGCTCCGACGTGGCCTCCATGCGCACCCGGGCCGTGTACGACGAGGCCAAGGACGAGTGGGTGCTCAACGGCACCAAGACCTGGGCGACCAACGGCGGCATCGCCAACGTCCACGTCGTCGTCGCGGTCGTCGACGCCGACCTCGGCTCCAAGGGACACGCCTCCTTCATCGTCCCGCCCGGGACGCCGGGCCTGGCCCAGGGCCAGAAGTTCAAGAAGCACGGCATCCGCGCCTCCCACACCGCCGAGGTCATCCTCGACAACGTGCGCGTTCCCGGCTCCTGCCTGCTCGGCGGCAAGGAGAAGCTGGACGAGCGGCTGGCCCGGGCCCGGGAGCGGGCCAAGGCGGGCGGCGAGCGGGTGAAGAACGCGGCGATGGCCACGTTCGAGGCCTCGCGCCCGGCCGTCGGCGCGATGGCCGTCGGTACCGCCCGTGCCGCGTACGAGGTCGCCCTCGACTACGCGAAGACGCGTGAGCAGTTCGGCCGGCCGATCATCGACAACCAGGGTGTCGCCTTCGAGCTCGCCGACATGCGGACGCAGATCGACGCGGCCCGGCTGCTGGTGTGGCGGGCGTCCTGGATGGCGGTCAACGGCAAGCCCTTCACGGCGGCCGAGGGCTCGATGTCCAAGCTGTTCGCGAGCGAGACGGCCAAGAAGGTCACGGGCCAGGCGATCCAGATCCTCGGCGGCAACGGCTACACCCGGGAGTACCCCGTCGAGCGGATGCACCGCGACGCAGCCATTTACACCATCTTCGAGGGCACGAGCGAGATCCAGCGCCTGGTCATCGCCCGCACCCTCGCCGGTGTGCCGATCCGCTAACGGTGTCTGAGCGGCGTCAGCTGCTCGATGTCGTAGCGCGCCCGCAGTTCCTGGATCGCCGCGTGGTCCGGCGGGCCTCCGCCGCCGAGGATCTCCAGCAGTTCCTCGAAGTACCGCTCGTGGTCCGGTGGCGGGCTGGCCTGGAAGAACATCTTCGCCGGCGTGTCCGTCGGGTTGGCGAAGGCGTGCGGGCACCCCGGGGGTACGACGATCACCGTCCCCGGAGTCGCCCGTACCACCCGGTTGCCCGAAGGGGACTCCCACCTCTGCCAGTGGTCGGGCGTGCGGATCCGCGGCTCGAAGGCGAGGACGTCCAGCTCGCCTTCGAGTACGTAGAACAACTCCTCGCTGCGGGTGTGCACATGGGCGCCGACGTCGAAGCCCGGCGGCACGACCACCTCGAACGTGGAGGCCACCCGCGAGTGCGTGCCCGTCACCTTGAAGGTGACCTGCTGGGCGGGGGTCTGCATGATCCGGCCCTGGCCGGGCGGGACGAGCAGCCCCTCGGTCGCCGTCATCGCCGTCTCACCACGTCACGGGCAGGGCCTCGGGTCCGCGGATCAGCGAGCCCTTCCTGAACCGCACGTCCTCGGCCGGGACGGCGAGCCGCAGGCCCGGTACGCCGTCGAGGAGCGCGTCCACCAGGAGCTCCGCCTCCATCCGGACCGGCATGGCATCCTGCCCGGCGATCCGGGACAGCCCGACCGGATCCGGGTGGGGGAGCGGGCGCAGCAGTTCGTCGACGGCCCGGCGGCGGATCTCCGGTTGGGCGCGCAACCGTTCGGCGAGCCCGGGTCGGGTCAGCAGGACGTGGAACATCCGGCCGCAGGTGTCGGTGACCGCCTCGCCGTCGATCTGGAGGAGGACCGCGAGTGCGACCGCCTCGTCCAGGGTGACCTCCTCGCGGCCCACGGCGGCACCGAGCATCGAGGCGGCGTCCTCGCCCGTGCTGCCCTCGCGCAGCCCGATGAGGTCGGAGAAGTAGGCGCCCATCTCCCTCCTGGCCTTCTCACCGGCCTCGGCGCCGGGCGAGGAGGACAGGATCTGCCGCGTCCACGTGTGCATGCCCTGCCGGTCGGCCGCCGGGACGCCCATCAGCTCGCAGATCACCGCGACGGAGAACGGGCCGAGCACGGCCTCGCACAGGTCGGCGGGCGGGCCGTCCTGGAGCATCTCGTCGACCAGTTCCGCCAGCATGCGCCGGGACCGCTCGCGCACCCGCCCGACCCCGCGCGCCGTGAACGCGGCGGCGACGCCGCGGCGCAGCCGGACGTGGTCCGCCGGGTCCGGGAAACCCACCGCGCCCCGGGCCGGGTCGAAGCGCGGGGCCGGCCGGGTGACCTGCCGCTCCACCGTTTCCTCGCTCATGTCACCTCGTCTCGTCCGCGCTGTGCCAGCGGCCCAGGGCCATCTCGGCGGTGATGCCGGGACCGAACCCGGCGAGCAGCCCGCGCGCCTGGTCCCCGGGGCCGCCGTCGTCGAACAGCCGGCGCAGCGCGTCCAGGACGACGGCGCTGGCGATGTTGCCGTACTCGGTGAGCGTGGCCCGGCTGAAGCGGAAGGCGTGCGGGTCGACGTGCAGGAAGGTGCTGAGGTCGTCGAGGATGCGGGGCCCACCCGCGTGGACGATGTAGAAGTCCAGGCCGGAGGCGTCCCAGCCGTGGTCACCCGCCAGGTCCTTCAGTGCCGGTGCGAGCGGCTCCATGGTCGAGGGGACCCGCTTGTCCAGCAGGAAGTGGAAGCCCGTCGCCTTCACGTCGTACATGATCCAGTCGTCGGTCTTGGGGATCAGGTACGAACCGTTGCGTTCCAGGCGGATGCCCTCGCCGCCCCGACCGCGGACCACGGCGGCGGCGATGCCGTCACCGAACAGCCCGTTCGACAGCAGCGAGCCGACGCCGATGTCGGTCGGCTGGTAGCACAGCGAGCAGAACTCGCAGGCCACGATCAGCACGTTGGCCTCGGGGTACGCCGTGCAGAAGTCGTGGGCGCGGTTGATCGCCGCGCCGCCGGCCGCGCAACCCAGCTGGGCCACCGGCAGCTGACGGGTGGTCGGGTCGAAGCCCATCTCGTTGATCAGCCAGGCCGTGAGCGAGGGCATCATGAAGCCCGTGCACGACACGTAGATGATCAGGTCCACCTCGGCGGTGAGCAGCTCCGCGTCGTCCAGCGCCCGCTGCACGACCGCCGGCACCCGGGCCTTCGCCTCGGCCTCGTAGAGCTTGTTGCGGTCCTCGAACCCGGGGTGCTTCAGCGTTTCCTCGATGGGTTGCACGATGTGCCGCGTGCGCACACCGGTGTTCTCTATCAGCCGGAGGGCCAGCGGCAGTTGGGGGTGGCCGGCGTGGCGCTCACGCGCCAGCTCCAGCGTCTCCTCCATCGTGATCACGTGCTCTGGAACGGACACCGAGGGTCTGCACAAAGTCGCCATGAACCGTGCCTGCTTTCGCCTCCCGGAAGGCCCTTCGGCCCCGGTCAGAAGGTGGTTCACCTCAAGGGTGGTCCACCCACGATCACCCGCCCGTTCGCCGACTTCGCGCCGGACTACTCCGTATCAGGGATGGCGTGCCAGGCTCGTCCCGACACTGCGACGACGGAGGACGCGATGACGCACCCGGCCCGGGCCCTGCTGGAGACGACCACCGCCACCCTCGCCCCCGATCCGCACGCCAACCCGCTGGTCCCCCGGATCGCCGACGGCGCGGCTCCCCTCACCACCCTCGCCGCGCTCGCCCTCGAGCAGACCTGGGTGATTCCCGCGGACCGCAGGGCGTTCGAGTTCCTGGCGGCGCGCGGCGAAGCGACGGCCCCGCGGGCCGCGGCCTTCTTCACCGCGCTGGCCGAGGGCGAGGCGCTGGCGGGTGAGCGACTGACGGCGTTCACCCGAGCGTGCGGCGTGGACGAGCCGGGGGAGGCGTCGTACGAGCCCTTGCCCGGCTGCCAGGCCTACCCCGCATACGTGGCCTGGCTGGCCCTGAACGCCTCACCGGCGGACGTGGTCCTGGCGCTGACGGCCAACTTCTCGGCGTGGGGCGGCTATTGCGCGACGATCGCGACCGCGCTGCGGGAGCGGTACGGCTTCACCGACGAGGCCTGCGCCTTCTTCGACTTCTTCGCGCAGCCGGCACCGGAGCTGGACCGGCTGGCGGTGGCGGCGGTTCAGGAAGCCCTGGACACCGGACGCCTCGACGAGGAGCGGGCACACACGTACGGCCGCCTGCTGCAGACCTACGAGGCGATGTTCTGGAACGCGTTGACCCGTGTGCCCTGACTACGTCGCGGTCCCACTGCTGTGCGCGATGCACGCCACATCGATGCGATCGGCCAGTTTCGCCAGCTCGATGGCCAGCTCGGCCACCGTGTCCTCGTCCAGCCCCGACTCCCCGCCCTCCACGAGCCGCACCCACCGACCCCCCACCGTCCGCAAGAGCTTGCTGACATCCGCCGCAGACACCTGCAAGGTCCCGCGGTCGTCGACGATCAGAGGCAGAGTCACTTCGCGGTTCACAGACGGGATCGTAGCCCCGCAACACTCACGCACCATGCCAAACAGTGGTGATGTTGCAGAACTCGCGGATTCCGTGCCCGGACAGCTCACGCCCGTACCCGGACCGCTTCACACCGCCGAACGGGAACGCCGGATGGGACGCGGTCATGCCGTTGAAGAACACCCCGCCGGCCTCCAGGTCCCGTACGAACCGGTCGACCTCCTCCTCGTCCCGCGTCCAGACGTTCGAACTCAGCCCGAACGGAGAGTCGTTCGCGATCAGCACGGCCTCGTCCAGGTCGGCCGCCCGGTACAGCGTCGCGACCGGTCCGAACGCCTCCTCCCGGTGGATCCGCATCTCGCGGGTGATGCCGGCGAGGACCGACGGCGTGTAGTACCAGCCGGGGCCGTCCGGCCGTTCGCCACCGCACAGCACCTGCGCTCCACTGCGTACCGCGTCGTCGACCAGTTCCTCCACATCGCGCAGCCCCTGCTCGCTGGCGAGCGGCCCGACCTCGGTGTCGTCGGCCATGGGGTCGCCGACCTTCAGCGCCTTCATGCCCGCGGCGAACCGCTCGGCGAAGGCGTCGTAGACGTCCGTGTGCACGATGAACCGCTTCGCGGCGATGCAGGACTGCCCGTTGTTCTGCACCCGCGCGGTCACCGCGACCTTGGCGGCCCGGTCGATGTCGGCGGAGGGCATGACGACGAACGGGTCGCTGCCGCCCAGCTCCAGCACCGTCTTCTTGATCATCTCTCCGGCGGTGGAGGCGACCGCGCGGCCCGCAGGCTCGCTGCCGGTGAGTGTGGCGGCCTTGACCCGCTCGTCGCGCAGGATCTCGTCGACCGCCCCGGAGCCGATCAGCAGGGTCTGGAAGGTGCCCTCGGTGAAGCCCGCCCGGTGGAAGAGGTCCTCCAGGTAGAGGGCGGTCTGCGGGACGTTCGAGGCGTGCTTGAGCAGGCCCACGTTGCCCGCCATCAGCGCGGGCGCGGCGAAGCGGATCACCTGCCACAGCGGGAAGTTCCACGGCATCACCGCGAGCACCGGACCGAGCGGCCGGTAGCGGACCCGGACGCGTGAGGCGCCGGAGTCCTTCACGTCGGAGTCGGCGGGTTCCTCGTCGGCGAGGAGTTCCTCGGCGTGGTCGGCGTACCAGCGCATCGCCTTGGCGCACTTCGCCGCCTCGGCCCGGGCCTGCTGGATCGGCTTGCCCATCTCGGTGGTCATCACGCGGGCGATGTCCTGCTGGTCCTCTTCGAGGAGGTCGGCGGCCCGGTGCACCAGCCGGGCGCGCTCGTCGAAGGTCGTCGTCCGGTACGTGCGGAACGTGGCCTCCGCGAGCTGGAGCCGGCGCTCGATCTCCTGCTCGTCCATGGCCTCGTACGTCTTGAGCGTCTCGCCGTTCGCCGGGTTCACCGTTGCGATGGGCATGGCTGACCTCCCTCGGAGCGGGCTGTGTCTCGACCATCCCGCGCGGCGGAGGGGACCGCAACGCGGGAGCGTCTCCTCAGGGCGAGTGCTCCGCCAGCCGGTCGAGAAACGCCGTCTGCGCCTTGACGATCACCGAGCGGGCCCGGTCGAGACCGAACCAGGACACCCGGTCCAGCTCGGGGAACTCCTGGAGCCGTCCGGACTTCGGTGGCCA
Source organism: Streptomyces massasporeus (assembly GCF_014648995.1). Lineage (GTDB taxonomy): Bacteria > Actinomycetota > Actinomycetes > Streptomycetales > Streptomycetaceae > Streptomyces > Streptomyces massasporeus. Next base: position 34,692 of record NZ_BMSE01000005.1, read on the forward strand.
CTCCATCCGGAAGGTTCCGGGCGTGATGGTCGCCGGGTCGAGGTCCGCCCGGATCGCCCAGGCCGTGACGATCTTGCCGCCTGTCTGCCGGACCTCGCCGAGGTCGATGGCCTCACCGTCGGGCGGGGGCAGCCCCAGTTCCTCCTGGAACTCGCGGCGGGCGGCCTCCCAGGCGGGCTCGTCCGGCTCGTACTCGCCCTTGATCACGGTCCACGCCCCGGCGTCGCGCCGGGCGAAGAACGGGCCGCCCATGTGGCCGAGCAGCACCTCGAGGCCGTCGTCGCCGGGGTGGAAGAGCAGCAGGCCGGCGCTGCGCTTCACGGCGTCACCTCCGGGTGTGCTGCGAGCAGCGTCTCGACCGTGTCGGCGTCCTCGGGGCGCTTGTCCTCCCGGTAGCGCACGACACGGGCGAAGCGGAGGGTGACGCCGGCCGGGTAGCGGGTGGAACGCTGGAGCCCGTCGTAGGCGATCTCGACGACGAGTTCGGGGCGGACTCGTACCACGTGGTCGTCGGTCTCGACGGCGAGCTGCTGGAGGCGTTCGGTCTGCCAGGTGAGCATCGCGTCGGTCATGCCCTTGAACGTCTTGCCGAGCATGGCGAGGCCGCCGTCCGCGGTGCGGGCGCCGAGGTGGAGGTTGGAGAGCTTGCCGGTGCGGCGGCCGTGGCCCCATTCGGCGGCCAGGACGACCAGGTCCAGGGTGTGGACGGGTTTGACCTTCAGCCAGGAGGCCCCGCGCCGGCCCGCGCTGTAGGAGGCGTCGAGCGCCTTGGCGACGACGCCCTCGTGGCCGCGCTTCAGCGTCTCGGCGAGGAACTCCTCCGCGGCGGGCGTGTCGTCCGGCCCGGACACCAGGGTGCGCCGCACCCGCATCGGCTCGGGCACCAGCCGGGCCAGTTCGGCGTGCCGCTCGGCGAAGGGCAGGTCGAGCAGGTCGTGGCCGTCGACGGACAGCGCGTCGAAGAAGACGGGGGAGACCGGCACCGCGCGGGCGGCGGTCGCCACGTCCGTGCGGGAGCCGACGCGGCCGGCGGTCTCCTGGAACGAGCGGGGGCGCCCGGCCTCGTCGAAGGAGATCACCTCGCCGTCCAGGATGAACCGCTCGCCCCGCAACCGGAGTGCGGCGGCCGTCACTTCGGGCAGCCGGTCGGTGATGTCGTCGAGGGTGCGGGTGTAGAGCCGCACGGTGTCGCCGTCCCGGTGCAGCTGGACGCGGATGCCGTCCAGCTTCTCCTCGACCGCGCAGGCGCCGAGCTTGTCCACCGCCTCCGCCACCGAGGAGGCGCTGTGCGCCAGCATCGGCCAGACCGGACGGCCGACGGTGAGACGGAACCGGTCGAGGGCGGCGGGGCCGTCCGCGAGCAGGGCCTGCGCGACCGTCTGGAGGGAGCCCGCGAGCATCACGGCCCGCCGTACGTTCGCGGGCGGCGTCCCGGTCGCCTGGGCGAGCCCTTCCACCGCCACGGCGTCCAGGGCGCCCTGCCGCACCTCGCCGGTGAGCAGTCCGAGCAGGAACCGCTGCTCGTCCTCGGTGGCGGCGCCCATCAACTCCCCGACCAGCCGGGCCCGTTCCGCCTGGGAGCCGGGGCCCGACACCTTGGCGAGCTCGGCCAGCCGGGCGTCCACGTCCCGCACGGTCAGGCCCGGCTCCGCCGCCGGCTCGACCGGGCGGCTCAGTACCTTCCAGCCGACGCCGATCCGCCCTTGCGGCAGCCGCCCCGCCAGATACGGGATGACGATCGGCACGTCGTCGGCCTCCGCGTCCCGGAAGAGCTCCGCGAGCAGGGCCGTCTTGCGGGACCGCGCCGAGGTGGCGGCGACCTCCTGGGACACTCGGGCCAGCCGGTGCAGCAGCATGCAGCCATGGTGCACCGGAGGCGATGCCTCTACACCTGGGCGGCCGCGTCGAGGTCGGTCATGAGCAGATCCCCGACGATCGCCGACGCCGCCCGGTATCCGCCGCTGGCCGCGTGCACGACCTGCTCGGCGAAGCCGATCGCGTTGCCCGCGGCCCACACGCCCGGCACGCTCGTCAGACCGGTCGCGTCGACCACCGGATACGCGCCGAACGGCGTGTCGTGCAGCTCGGCGCCGAGCCCTTCCAGCAGGCCGGTCTGCGGAACGGCCCGGGGCGCGAGGAACAGCACCGAGCGCGCGTGCTCCGTACCGTCCGCGAGCCGGATGCCGGTGAGCCGGTCGTCCTCGACCGCCAGCCCCGCGACCTCGCTGGGCACCACCTCCACCCCGGCCGCGGCGAGCCGGCGCAGATCCTCGTCGGGCAGCTCCTCCTCGGCCACCGTGTGCAGGAAGAACCGCACGTCCTTCGACCACTGGGACACCATCAGCGCCTGGTGCACACTCGCCGGGCTCGACGCCAGCACCCCGAACGGCTGGTCGCGCACCTCCCAGCCGTGACAGAACGGGCAGTGCAGCACGTCCCGGCCGAACCGCTCGGCGACCCCGGCGACGGCGGGCAGCTCGTCCTTGAGCCCGGTCGCGACGACCAGCCGCCGGGCTTGTACGGTCCGGCCGCCGGCCAGCACGACCGTGAATTCTTCGCTCCTTGCCACGTCCACCACGCGGTCCCGCACGAGCTCCACGCCGTAGCGCGCGATCTCCTCCCGGCCGAGCGCAAGGAACTCGGCGGGCGGCATGCCGTCCCGCGTCAGGTAGCCCTGCATGTGCGCGGCGGGCGCGTTGCGCGGCTCGCCCGCGTCGACGACCAGCGTGCGGTGCCGGGCCCGCCCCAGCACCAGCGCCGCGGACAGGCCCGCCGCACCCCCGCCGACGACGACCACTGCGTACTTCTCGGTCATGTGACCACCTCCGCTGCCGAGCGTCGCCCCGGCCCTGCGGGATTGACAAACAACTTTGCCGAACCTGCAATACGACCATGACGACGGACGAGGTACTCGCGGGCGTGGGCCCCCGGCTGCGGCAGATGCGCAAGGACCGGGAGGTGACCCTGGCGGCGCTCTCCGAGACCACCGGCATCTCCGTCAGCACCCTCTCGCGGCTGGAGTCCGGCCTGCGTAAACCCAGTCTGGAACTGCTGCTGCCCATCGCGCGCGCCCACCAGGTGGCGCTGGACGAACTGGTCGGCACCCCGCCCGCCGGCGATCCGCGCGTGCGGTCGAAGCCGATCGTCATGGGCGGCCGCACTCACTGGCCCCTCACCCGCCAGCCCGGCGGCCTGCAGGCCTACAAGGTCCTCGAACCCAAGCGCAGGCAGGAGCCGGATCCGCGCACGCACGAGGGCTACGAGTGGCTGTACGTGCTGTCCGGGAAGCTGCGCCTGGTGCTGGGCGAGCACGACGTGGTGCTCACGGCGGGGGAGGCGGCCGAGTTCGACACCCGGGTGCCGCACTGGTTCGGGTCGACGGGGGAGGGGCCCGTGGAGTTCCTCAGCCTGTTCGGGCCGCAGGGTGAGCGGATGCATGTGCGGGCCCGGCCGAAGGGCGCCTGACGTACGGGGACTCTCTGCGCGTGACTTTGCCCGGAGACTGTTCCCTGATGGGCAAGCGACCGCTTAGTATGCGAAGCGACCCCGGTCAGACGAAGCAGTCCCCCGTGGAGGCCCCGCATGCAGGCATGGCAAGTGCACGAGAACGGCGAGCCGGGCGAGGTGATGCGGCTCGAGGACGTTCAGCAGCCCACGCCCGGTGACGGCCAGGTCCTGCTGAAGGTACGGGCGGCCAACATCAACTTCCCGGACGCCCTGCTGTGCCGCGGCCAGTACCAGGTCAGGCCGCCGCTGCCGTTCACCCCGGGCGTGGAGATCTGCGGCGAGACCGAGGACGGACGCCGGGTGATCGCCAACCCGGCGCTGCCCCACGGCGGCTTCGCCGAGTACGCCGTCGCGGACGCCGCCGCGCTCCTGCCCGCGCCGGACGCCCTCGACGACGCCGAGGCCGCGGCCCTGCACATCGGCTACCAGACCGGCTGGTTCGGTCTGCACCGCCGGGCCGGTCTGGAGGCCGGCGAGACCCTGCTCGTCCACGCTGCCGCTGGAGGGGTCGGCAGCGCGGCCGTGCAGCTCGGGAAGGCCGCCGGCGCCACCGTCATCGGTGTCGTCGGCGGCTCCGGGAAGGCTGCGGTCGCCCGGGAGCTGGGCTGCGACGTCGTGATCGACCGGCGTTCCGAGGACGTCGTCGCCGCCGTCAAGGAGGCCACCGGCGGCCGGGGCGCCGACGTGATCTACGACCCGGTCGGCGGCGAGGCCTACACCCAGTCCACCAAGGTCGTCGCCTTCGAGGGGCGCATCGTGGTCGTCGGCTTCGCCAGCGGCACGATCCCCAGCCCGGGCCTGAACCACGCCCTGGTGAAGAACTACTCGATCCTCGGCCTGCACTGGGGCCTGTACAACACCAAGAACCCCAAGCTGGTCCAGCACTGCCACGAGCAGCTCACCGAGCTGGCCGCCCGGGGCGCGATCAAGCCGCTGGTGAGCGAGCGCGTGCCGCTCGGCGGGGCGGCCGCCGCCGTGCAGAAGGTGGCGGACGGCCTGACCACCGGCCGCATCGCGGTCGTCCTGGAGGAGGCGGCATGACCGACGCCGAGGAACTGCGCAACCGCACCAAGGAGTTGCTGGCCGCCCATCCGCCGGCCTCCACCGACCGGCTGGACTTCCTGCGGGCCCGCTTCGACGCCGGACTCGCCTGGGTGCACTACCCGGAGGGCCTCGGCGGGCTCGGCGCTCCCCGCTCCCTCCAGGTCGTGGTGGACGCCGAGCTGGAGGCCGCCGGGGCGCCCGACAACGACCCGCGGCGCATCGGCATCGGCCTCGGCATGGCCGCGCCGACGATCCTCCAGTACGGCACCGAGGAGCAGAAGCGGCGCTTCCTCAGGCCCCTGTGGACCGGCGAGGAAGTCTGGTGCCAGCTCTTCAGCGAGCCGGGCGCCGGGTCCGACCTCGCCGCGCTGGGCACCCGGGCCGTGCGCGAGGATGGGGGCCCCTCCCGCTCGAGCGAAGCCGAGAGCGGGGGAGACTGGGTCGTCAACGGGCAGAAGGTGTGGACGTCCAGCGCCCACGTCGCCCGCTGGGCGATCCTCATCGCCCGCACCGACCCGGACGTGGCCAAGCACCGGGGCATCACGTACTTCGTCTGCGACATGACCGACCCGGGTGTCGAGGTGCGGCCGCTGCGGCAGATCACCGGCGAGGCCGAGTTCAACGAGGTGTTCCTCACCGACGTCCGCATCCCCGACGCGCGGCGCCTCGGCGCCGTCGGCGAGGGCTGGAAGGTCGCGCAGACCACGCTGAACAACGAGCGCGTGGCCATCGGCGGCATGAGGCTGCCCCGCGAGGGCGGCATGATCGGCCCGATCTCGAAGACCTGGCGCGAGCGGCCCGAGCTGCGCACCCACGACCTGCACCAGCGGCTGCTGAAGCTATGGGTGGAGTCCGAGGTCTCCCGCCTCACCGCGGAGCGGCTGCGCCAGCAGCTCGTCGCGGGCCAGCCCGGCCCCGAGGGCGCCGGCATGAAGCTGGCCTTCGCCCGCCTCAACCAGGAGATCAGCGGCCTGGAGGTGGAACTCCTCGGCGAGGAGGGCCTGCTGTACGACGACTGGACCATGCGGCGCCCCGAGCTGGTCGACTTCACCGGCCGCGACGCCGGCTACCGCTACCTGCGCTCCAAGGGCAACAGCATCGAGGGCGGGACCAGCGAGGTCCTGCTGAACATCGTCGCCGAGCGCGTCCTGGGCCTGCCCGCCGAGCCGCGCACCGACAAGGACGTCGCCTGGAAGGACCTCGCCCGATGAGCGACCTGTTGTACTCGGAAGAGGAAGACGCGCTGCGCGCCGCGGTCCGCGACCTGCTCACCGACCACTGCGACGCACCCGGCGTCATCGCCCGCACCGAGTCGGACAGCCCCCACCACCTGGCCCTGTGGAAGGCCCTCACCGAGGGCATGGGCCTCGCCGGCCTGCTGGTGCCCGAGGAACTCGACGGCCAGGGCGCCACGCACCGCGAAGCCGCAGTGGTGCTGGAGGAGCTGGGTCGCGCGGTCGCGCCCGTGCCGTATCTGACGAGCGCGGTCGTCGCCACCGAGGCCCTGCTGGCCTGCGGCACCGACGACCTGCTGCGCGACCTCGCGGCCGGCACGACGATCGGCGCCCTCGCGGTCGCCCTGAACGTCGCGCCGGGCGCCGCCTACCGGGTCGTCCGGCAGGAGGACGGGCTGCTGCACGGCGAACTCACGGGCATCGCGGACGCCGCCGTCGCGGACGTGCTGCTCGTGCCGGCCGACGACGGCGGTCTGTACGCGGTCGACGCGGGCGCCGCGACCGTTACACCCCAGACCTCCCTGGACCTGACCCGGCCGCTCGCCACCGTCACTCTCGACGGCGCGCCGGGCCGGCTGCTGGGCGACGCCGAACCCGCCGTACGCCGAGCCCTGCGCGCCGGCGCCGGGCTGCTCGCCTCCGAGCAGTTCGGGCTGGCCGAGTGGACGCTGACGGAGACGGTCCGCTACCTGAAGGAACGCAAGCAGTTCAACCGGCCCGTCGGCGGCTTCCAGTCGATCAAGCACCGGCTGGCCCAACTGTGGCTGGAGGTCGTCAACACCCGCGCGGCCGCCCGCAACGCCGCCGACGCGCTGTCGAACGGCGAGGACGTGGACGTGGCCGTCACGGTCGCCCAGGCCTACGCGGCGCCCGTGGCCGTGCACGCCGCGGAGGAGGCCGTCCAACTGCACGGTGGCATCGGCATGACGTGGGAGCACCCCGCGCATCTGTACCTCAAGCGCGCCAAGGCCGACTCGATCGCCTACGGCACGCCGGGCGCCCACCGCGAGGCACTGGCCGCACTGGTCGACCTCCAGTCCCCCTGAGGTCCGGCTCCTCAACGCCGGGAACCACCCGGGAAGCGCACGGAAAGGCCCGTCCCACCCGGGGCGGGCCTTTCCGCGCGCCTCGGCCACGAGGGGCGGGTTCTTTCGTACTCCTCGGCCGCCAGAAGCGGGTTCTTCCGCGCGCCTCGGCCACCAGGGGCGGCCTCTTTCGCGCACCCCCTCCGGAGAAGTGAACGCGTGGCGGCAGTCCGGCCAACTCCGTGCATGAGCCTGCTCCTTGAGCCTGCCGGGACCCATACTCACAGGGTTCCCGTACGGCACCTCAAGGGAGGCAGAGCATGGCCCTCACCACCCGTCGCACGGCCCTCACCACCCTCGGCGCAGCCCTCGCGGGCTCGATCGCCCTCCCCGCAGCCCCCGCGTCGGCGGGCGAACACACGCACAGGCCCCGCCCGTTGTGGCGCGCCCACGCCCACAACGACTACGAGCACCCGCGCCCGCTGCTCGACGCCCTCGACCACCGCTTCGGCAGCGTCGAGGCCGACATCCACCTCGTCGACGGCCAACTCCTCGTCGCCCACGACCCGGAGGACCTCGACCCGACCCGCACCCTCGAATCGCTCTACCTCGATCCGCTCGCCGCCCGCGTGCGCGCCCACCACGGCTCGGTGTACCGGGGGTGCCGCGGCTCGCTGCACCTGCTCATCGACATCAAGACCGAGGGCTCCTCGACCTACCTCGAACTCGACCGCCACCTCCGGCGCTACCGCCACCTGTTCACCACCTGCGTCCGTGGCCACGTGAACCGCGGGCCGGTCACCGCCGTGATCTCCGGCGACCGCGCGGCCCGCGCCCCCATGGAGGCCCAGACCGTCCGGCGCGCCTTCTACGACGGCCGTCTCACCGACCTCGGCAGCCCGGCACCGGCCTCCTTCATCCCGCTGATCAGCGACAACTGGGCACTCAACTTCACCTGGCAGGGCGTCGGCGCCTTCCCGGACGCCGAGCGGCAGAAGCTGCGGGGCATCACGAAGGCCGCCCACCGCCGCGGGCAGAAGGTGCGGTTCTGGGCGACCCCGGACCTGGCCGGACCCGCCCGCGACGCGCTCTGGGCCGAACTGCTCGCCGCACGCGTCGATCACCTTAACACCGACGACCTCGCCGGACTGGAGGCGTTCCTCGACGCCCACCGGACGGCTTAGGCGCACAGAGGAACACCACACGTTCGGCGGACAGGTCAGCCACCCGGACGAACCCTCCGCTACGCCACACTTGCGCCCGAACGCCGTGAACCGGACGTGGCGGCGTGGCGGAGGAGTTGACGATGGCCATTTCCATCTCTGTGGTGCTGCTGCTCTTGATCCTTGCGGTGATCTTCCTGCGCAACGGCGGGCTGAAGGTCTCCCATGCGCTGGTCTGTCTGCTGCTCGGCTTCTACCTGGCCAGCACCAGCATCGCCCCCACCATCCACAGCGGCCTCACGGCGACGGCGGACATCGTCAGCGGTCTGCGTCCCTGAGTCACCCCGAGAAGACGCCGATGCCGTTCGGCACGAGACGTTCGGCGCCGCCGCTGGGGTGGTTGCGCACGGAGACGGTGCTCGCGCCCGCCTTCCGTGCGACCAGGGTCGACGACCCGCCGCCGTCCAGGCTGAAGGCGTCTTCCGAGCCCAGCTTCCGCATGGTGCCGGCGACTTCGGCGATCGTCAGACCGCTGCGGTAGGCGGCTGCGCCGTCCAGCGCGAGCAGCAGCACGCGCCGTCCGCCGTCGGCGATACCCACCGCAGTACGGACCGCCGACGTCGTGTTGTCGAGACCCGGCAGCGGCTGCCCTCCCGACAGCACCGGGTAGCCGCCGAGGGCGAGCCGGTACGCGACGCCGTCCGTGGCCGCCACGAGGCTGTGCTCGACCTCGACCGATTCACCGGTGGAGAACTTGCGCAGCTGCTGGGCGCCCGCCTCCCGGCCGACCAGCACGGTCGTCCCCGCGGCGATGGGACCGCTGCCCGGGGCGTCGGCGGCGGAGACGACCTTGCCGTCGCGGACCGTCACCTCGTAGGTGTCCGTGCTGCACGGAGCGGCCCGGTCCGTGTCCGTGCCGCATGTGGCACGCACCCGGGAGACGCTGCCCCACTCGGAGGTGAAGGCGCCGACGGAACCCACCGGCAGTGCGTACTGGTTGAGCCCGCCCAGAGGCAGCTGCGCCTCGGCCGTACGGACCGAACCGGCGAGTGCGAGCCGGTCCAGTCGCGCCCGCCCGTCGGTGCCGACGCCGAAGACGTCCTCGGTGGTCGTGCCGGGTGGCAGCGCCGGCCCGAACCGCTGGCCCGTCGGGACCGCCGCCTTCAGCGTCCGCCCGGCCGCGATCGCCGGGCCCACGCTCGCTCCGGTCGCCTCGACGCCCGGGTGCTGCGTCTCGCTGATGTTGAAGAAGTCACCGTTGACGCCGGCGACCGCGCCCTGGGTGTTCGCCATCTCCGAGACCTGCGCGCGTGCGGCCACGGCACCCGGGTACAGCAGATCGACCCGGACCTGCGGATTGCCGAGGTCGACCCTCAGCAGATGTGCGTGCGTCACCCCCGTGGCCGCCTTGATGTCGAACTCCTCGTACGTCACGCCCGGCGCGACCCGTCCGCCCTTCTCGACGGCGCCGGCCGGAGCCGCCCCCGCCAGGGCCGCACCGGTCAGTGCGGCGAACGCCGTGACACACGCCAGTGCCGCTCTGCCTGCTCCCCGTCGCCTGCGACGACCTGCCATCATGCCCCCTGATGCCTCGTCAACTGTCGGGATCCTCAGGGGCAGTGCACCAGACCGCGGGGGTCCGGCAGGGCGGCTGAGCGCGGACTACGCGGGAAGGGCTGAAAAACGCACCCCTCTGGGTGCTTCAGCTGTCGCCCGTTCCGGTGGCGTACGGCGTGTGGTGCGCGGGCGTGTGGTCGATCGGCAGGCCGGGCCGCCAGGCGGTGAGGGCCTGTGCGCTGCACACGAACAGCTGCTCCGGCAGCCGGTCCAGGGCGAACCAGCGCCAGCGACCCACGCTTTCCCCGGGCTGGTCCGACGGCTCGCCCCGCCAGGCGGTGACCCGGGCGGCCACGGTCATGCGGACGACACCGCCCGCGTCGTCCAGCAGCGTCCCGAGCAGCCGGACGTCCTCGGGCCGGGTCGCGAGCCCCGTCTCCTCGCCGAGCTCGCGCACGACCGTCTCCTGCAACGACTCCCCGGGTTCCACCGTCCCACCGGGCAGCTCCCACGTCCCGCGCCGGTGCCGGCCCAATAGCAGTCCGCGAGGTCCGTACAGGATGGCACCCACCCCGAGCGCGGCGTGCGCGGGCGGCGGCCTGTCGACGCGCGGCCGGGAGGAGACCCGGACCGGCCGAGTCACCCGGAAGAGCCGATAGGAGGCCTGGTTGCCGTCCTCCGGGGCGTCGAGGACGTCGATCCCCTCCACACGCAGCCCGGATTCGGTGAGCAACGCCGTCCAGAGCTCCGGGGTGAGAACCCACATGTGGACGGTGACCTCACCGCCCCCCGCAAGCCGCAGGACCTCGGGCCGGGCGACCACCCGGTCCGACGGCCCGTCACCACGACTGTTCGTGTGCAGGACCGTGAAGCAGAGCCTGCCGCCCGGCCGCAGCGCCCCGGCGAGAGCGGGCAGCAGCCGATGCGGATCGATGTACGGAACGCCGTTGACGGAGTAGACGACGTCGTACGGCTCGGCCGAGCGCAGATGGTCCACCGCGTCGCCCAGGACCAGCCGCAGCCCGGGCAGCGAGCCGTAGCGGGCGCGGGCCCGCTCATACTGCCCGTCCGAGGCGTCGACCGCGTCCACCAGCGCACCGTGGTCCCGGACCAGATGGGCCGCGTGCCGGGCCGGACCGCAGCCGAGGTCCAGCACCCGCCGGCCCGTCAGCTCCCCGAGCACCTCGCTGTCCGGTCCGCCGCCCTCGAATCCCCAGTCGATCCCGGCCGCCTCGGGCAGCGCCGTGCCCCGTCGCACATGGTGCGCCCCGTAGGCGTCCCAGGCCTCGGCGTTGGCCGCCTCCGGTTCGTCCGCCAAGGCTCAGCCGCCCGCCACGGCGTCACGCGGCAGCACCGTGACCCGGTGGAAGTTGCACCCGGCGAGCCGCGGCTCGCCGTCGTCGGCGGGCGGGGTCTGATGGGCCTTGAGGGCGATGCTCACCAGGCTCAGCAGCAGGTCGACGTCCGCCTCGCAGTCGAGGTGGACCGTCACCCAGCATGATCCGGGCAGCAGATGGATGGCACTCGAACCGGCGAGGTCGTAGTGGAAGCGCTGGATGGCCCGGCGGGTGAGGTGGAGGTCCACGTCCCGTGCGGAGTGGAAGTGGACGATCTCGTCACGGACGGAACGGAGCGCCCGTCCGGTACCGCAACTCGCCGGGCCCGCCATCAGGTCGGGCCAGGCCTGCAGGCGCTCCATGGCGCGCTGGGCCAGAGTCATGACCCCATCGTCGCCTGCTTACCGGCCCGCAACCAGGGGTTGAGCGATTTGTAACCGGGACGTGAGGTGGATCGCCGGGGTACCGGCCAGGTGTTCAGGCGGACTTGACGAGTCTGAGATAGCGCTTCCAGTCCCAGTGCCGGCCCGGGTCGGTGTGGTCGCTGCCCGGTACTTCGTGATGGCCGATGATGTGCGTGCGGTTCCTCGGGATGTCGTACCTCTCGCAGATCGCGGCGGTGAGCCGGGCCGACCGCTCGTACATGACGTCGGTGAAGTACCCGGGCCGGTCCACCCAGCCTTCGTGCTCGATGCCGATGCTGCGGGTGTTGTAGTCCCAGTTCCCCGCGTGCCAGGCGATGTCGGACTCGCGCACGCACTGCGCCACGCGTCCGTCGGAGGAGCGCACCACGTAGTGCGCGGACACCTTTTTCTCCGGGCTCCGGAAGACGTTCAGTGTGCCGGAGTAGGTCGTCTGCGCCACGTGGAGGACCACGTAGCGCAGTGGATGGGCACGAGGTCGGTTCGACGGCGTGTAGTTGCCGCGGCTCGCCGGCTGCCATGCCGCTCCGGGGTGGTCGACGGTCTGGGGCCTGGCGTCCGCCCGAGTGCTGTGGAGCAGGGCCGCCGGGAGAGCGGTGAGGGCGGCGCCCGCGAGGATGCCTCGCCTGCTGGGGAGGGGGGTGGTCCGTTGCATGGGTGTGTGCCTTCCGAGCTCGACGGGAGGGGTCTCTTGCTCAACTGCGCGCTGCGGCCGTTGCGCGCGGCCCGCCGTGATCAAGTTACGGCGCCTGCCGGTCGGTCGGGAGGATGCGGTGCGAATCGGTGGACGGGCCCTCGGATGTGGACAACTCCCTCACCTGGTCGGGTGATTGGAAGAGTCCGGAAATGCCGGCGAACGGGGTCGGGCCCGTCTCGGGCCTGCCCGGCGACGGCCGCGGGATCGTCCAGCGCCCGCTCAGGCCTGCCCGGCGACGGCCGCGGGATCGTCCAGCACCGCCCGGACCACCGAGTGCGCGGCCCCCAGCAGAGCTCCCTGAGGGCCCAGCCCGGATACGGACACGGGGCAGGCCGGACCTGCCGTGCGCCGCGCCAGCTCCTCCCGCAGCGAGGGCAGCAGCCAGGGAGCGAGGCCGGACAGTTCCCCGCCCAGGACCACACTCTCCGGGTCGAGCAGATTGACCGCCCCCGTCAGGGCCACACCGAGCGCCGTACCCGCGTCGCGCAGGGCTCGCCGTACGGACTCGTCGCCGTCCGCCGCGCGGCCCGCGAGCAGCCCGACCCGGTCCTCGTCGGGTTCCAGACCGGCCGCACGCAACACCGCCTCCTCTCCCGCGTACTGCTCCAGACAGCCCCGCCCGCCACAGGCGCACTCCGGACCGTCCGGCCGGACCGGCACGTGCCCCAGCTCGCCCGCGAAACCGCGGGTTCCGCGCAGCAGCCCGCCGTCCACCACGACCGCGGCACCGATACCGATCTCCGCCGAGACGTGCAGGAAGTCGCGGGGTGTGCCGTCACCCAGCCAGAGTTCGGCGAGGGCGCCGAAGTTGGCCTCGTTGTCCACCGTCAGCGGCAGGTCCGCCGGCAGCAGTGTGCCGAGGTCCGTGTCGTGCCAGCCGAGGTTGGGGGCGCGCACGACGGTCCGGGCGTCGCGCGCCACCAGGCCCGGCACGGCCACCGCGAGTCCGGCCGGCCACAGGCCCTCATCCTCCGCCTCGGCGACGACCTGCCGGATCAGCTCGGTGAGCTCCGCGAGCACGGGCCCGGGGGAGCGGCCGCGGTTGGCTCCCTGCCGTATCGCCCGCGACCGGGTCGTGCCGCGCAGGTCGACGGCGCAGGCCGCGAGGTGGTCGACGCCGACCTCCGCGCCGATCCCGGCCGGACCGCGACCGCTGACGGCGAGCGCGGAACCGGGCCGTCCCACCCGGCCGGGCCGCTCGGGCCCCAGTTCCTCGAGGAGCCCCGAGCGGATGAGCTCGTCGACGAGTGTCGAGACCGCCGCCCGGGTCAGACCGATCCGCGAGGCGACGGCGGCCCGGGACAGCGGACCCTCGTCGCGGACGGTGTGCAGGACACGGGCGAGGTTGCGGCGGCGCATGCCCTGCTGGGTGTCGGGCAGGGCGCGTCCCGGCCCGGCGGGACGGGCCTCGTGCAGCGGTGCGGTCATGCCTGACGCCAGTCCTCAGTGGGTGTTCGTGGGCCGCTCCAGCAGCGGAGCCGCGTCGGAGAGTACCCCGGCGATCCTGGCCAGCGTCTCCTCGTCCCGCTCGACGGCGTCGAGCACCGGCCCGGCCGCCGTGTCCCAGCGTCGCGCGACAGCCGCCGGATCCTCCCCGGTCAGCAGCCCGGCAGCCTGCGCCGCGGCGCCGAGCGCGACCAGTTCCTTGGCCTCGGGCACCTGCACGGGGCGTCCCGAGAGCCTCCGCACGGTCTGCTGCCAGGCCGTGCCCCGGGCTCCGCCGCCGATCAGCAGCAGGGGTTCCGAACGGTCCGCGTCCTCGTCGAGGACCAGGTCGAGCGCGCCGAGCAGGGAGTGCACGGCACCGTCGTAGGCGGCCTGGAGGAGCTGGCCGCCGGTCGTGTCGTGGCGCAGGCCGTGCAGCAGGCCCGAGGCGTTCGGCAGGTTCGGGGTGCGTTCGCCGTCCAGGTAGGGCAGCAAGGTCACTGCCGTGCCGGGCTCCACGGACTCGCGGTCCAGGCCCAGCAGCGCCGCGACACGGTCGACGGCGAGCGTGCAGTTCAGGGTGCAGGCCAGCGGCAGCCAGTCGCCACGGGCGTCGGCGAAACCCGCCACCGTGCCGCTCGGGTCGGCGGGCCGGTGCCGGGACACGGCGTACACCGTGCCCGAGGTGCCGAGGCTCATCACCGGCACACCCGGCCGCACCCCGAGGCCCAGCGCGGCGGCGGCGTTGTCACCCGTGCCGGGCGCGACCAGGGTGCCCCGGGAGAACGGCAGGTCGTGGCCGTCGCGCACCGTGCCCGCCACCTCGCCGGGCCGGACCACGCGGGGCAGCAGGGCCGGGTCGAGCCCCACGTGCGCCAGGATCTCCTCGTCGTACGCTTCCGTCCCGGACGCCCACCAGCCGGTCCCGGAGACATCGCCGCGGTCGGTCGTGCCCTGCCCGGTGAGCCGCTCGGTGAGGTAGTCGTGGGGGAGGCGCACGGCCTTCGTGGCGCGCACCGCCTCCGGCTCGTGCTCGGCCAGCCAGGCCCACTTGGTGACCGTGAACGAGGCGGCGGGCACGCTTCCGGTGCGCTCGGCCCAGAACTTCGCGCCGCCCAGCTCCTCCGTCAGCCGGCGGGCCTGCGGCGCCGAGCGCACGTCGTTCCACAGCAGGGCGGGCCGCACCGGCTCGCCCCGGCCGTCCAGCGTGACGAGGCCGTGCTGCTGCCCGCCGACCGACACCGCGGCGGCCTCGTGTGCCGCCTCGCCGCACTGGTGCAGGGCCTCGCACAGCGCGTCCCACCACTGGCGCGGGTCGGTCTCCCGCCCGGCCCCCGAGGAGACCGTGTGCGGCGCCTGGCCGCTCGCGACCACCCGGCCGGTGGACGCGTCGACGACCAGCGCCTTGGTGGACTGGGTGGACGAATCCACACCGACGACGAGCGGACCCTCGGCTGCTGACATCGGGCTTCTCCCTACTGCGCGCGGCACGTGTCTCCGTTCGGAGGCACCTTGTCTCTTCCCAGAGAGGTGCCCGCATACTAATTTGTAAATCGGCATGACGAAATAGCCTCAGCGAGCAAGGAGCCGCGGCATGAGCTACCAGCCCACCCCCGACGACAGGTTCACCTTCGGCCTGTGGACCGTCGGCTGGCAGGGACGGGATCCCTTCGGCGACGCCACGCGGCGTGCCCTGGACCCCGTCGAGACGGTGCAGCGCCTGGCCGAGCTGGGCGCCCACGGCGTGACCTTCCACGACGACGACCTGATCCCGTTCGGCTCGGGCGACACCGCGCGCGAGGCGCACATCAAGCGCTTCCGTCAGGCGTTGGACGCCACGGGCATGAAGGTCCCGATGGCCACCACCAACCTCTTCACCCACCCCGTCTTCAAGGACGGCGCGTTCACCGCCAACGACCGCGACGTGCGCCGCTACGCCCTGCGCAAGACCATCCGCAACATCGACCTCGCCGCCGAGCTCGGCGCCCAGGTGTACGTGGCCTGGGGCGGCCGTGAGGGCGCCGAGTCGGGCGCGGCCAAGGATGTCCGCACGGCCCTGGACCGGATGAAGGAGGCCTTCGACCTGCTCGGCGAGTACGTCACCTCCCAGGGCTACGACCTGCGCTTCGCCATCGAGCCCAAGCCCAACGAGCCCCGCGGCGACATTCTGCTGCCGACCGTCGGCCACGCCCTGGCGTTCATCGAGCGCCTGGAGCGGCCGGAGCTGTACGGCGTCAACCCCGAGGTCGGGCACGAGCAGATGGCCGGGCTGAACTTCCCGCACGGCATCGCGCAGGCGCTGTGGGCGGGCAAGCTGTTCCACATCGACCTCAACGGCCAGTCCGGCATCAAGTACGACCAGGACCTGCGCTTCGGCGCCGGCGACCTGCGTGCCGCGTTCTGGCTGGTCGACCTGCTGGAGTCGGCCGGATACACCGGTCCGCGGCACTTCGACTTCAAGCCGCCGCGGACCGAGGACCTCGACGGCGTGTGGGCCTCGGCGGCCGGCTGCATGCGCAACTACCTCATCCTCAAGGAGCGCGCCGCCGCCTTCCGCGCCGACCCGGAGGTCCAGGAGGCTCTGCGCGCGGCCCGGCTGGACGAGCTGGCCCAGCCCACCGCCGCGGACGGCCTCCAGGCGCTGCTCGCCGACCGGACGGCGTTCGAGGCGTTCGACGTGGAGGCGGCTGCCGCACGCGGCATGGCCTTCGAGCACCTGGACCAGCTGGCGATGGACCATCTGCTGGGGGCACGTGGCTGAGTCCACGCGCGCTGGGCGGCGGGCCCGGGGCGCCGGCGAGGAAGAGGGCCTCGGCCTCGTCGGCGGTGCGTGCGGTCCGTCGGCCGGTCACTCCGGCCGGCCGACGGGCCCGTCATGCTCCGGAATCATGCGGTCCACGCCATGAGTCCGTATCAGCTTCCGTGCGCCCCTCCCGGCCCGAGGGGCGCGCGGCGACTCTGGTCGGTATGGCCATGCCGCCCGTACCGCCGCATCCGCCCGGGCCTCCCCGGCGCCGGAACCCGCTGTTCCTCCTGCTCGTCGTGTTCGTGGCCGTCGCCGCCGTGTCGCTCGTGGTGCTGATGGTCTCGGACAGGGGGGACTCGTCGGACAGGGAGCCGTCCGGAGAGAGCACGAGCGCCACTCCCGCCCCGTCCTTCCGCATCCCCACCCAGCTTCCCACCAGGCTGCCGAGCGAGCTGCCGACCCGGCTGCCGTCGGGCTTCCCGACCAAGCTGCCGAGCGATCTGCCCAGCGACCTTCCGAGCGATCTCGAATCGCTCCTTCCGTCCCTGGATCCGGGCGAACTACTGCCCTGACGCCCGCGCCCCGAAGATCTTCAGAGGGAGTTCACTTCTCCGGGGGCGGGTTCCGCCGAGGCCGGAGCCGTCACCGAGGCCAGAGCCGTCGCCGGATCCTGGGCGGCGCCTCCGGCGGGCTGCCAGCGGCCGCGCTCCTTGCGGTAGGGCCACCAGCGGCCGTCCCGTCCGAGGCGCAGCTGGACCGGTGCGCCGGCGACCGTCCAGCGGTTGGCCCGGGCACGCAACTCCGGTCGTTCGCCGGTGTCCCAGGCCGAGTCCAGGGCGGCACGCGCGCGTGCGAGCGTCTCGTCCTGCGGCTGCCACTCCTCGTCCAGGACGGACAGTGCCTCCGTACCGCCGTGACGCCAGGCGCGCACGGCCGTCGCCAGCCCCTCCCTGCCGCGTCCCGACCCGGCGGCGAGCCGGTCGGTCATCTCCGGGCCCGGAGCACCCGCGGCCAGCCGTACCGCGTCCTGAGCCGACGTCAACTCCACGTGAGGCCCCGCCTGGAGCGCTCCCCGGAGCAGGCCGTGGGCCTGTACGGCGGTCCGCGCGGCCAGGAACTCCAGCGCGGCCGGGTCGATGCCGGAGGCCGGTGGCGTCTCGGTGTCGAGGGACGGCGGTACGCCCGGCTCGACGGGGAGCTCGGGCAGGGGCGGCAACGGGGGCAGGATGTCACCGGCCGCGTAGGCCTCGGCGGCGTCCACACCCTCCGGAGCCGAGGCCTCCGCCGCGGACGTACCACTACGGCTCTGGAGATCGTCCAGCACCGAGCCCTCGGCGCGCCCCCGCATCAGCAGCAGCACGAACGGGTCCTGATCGAGCAGCCGGGCCACCTGGTAGCAGAGCGCCGCCGTGTGCCCGCAGTGGTCCCATGCCTCGCAGTCGCACTCCGGTTCCAGGTCGCCCAGGCCCGGCAGCAGTTCCACGCCCGCGTCCGCCGCGTCCTCGACCAGGTGCGGCGGCATCTCCCGGTCCAGCAGCGCCGCCACATGACCGGCCCGCTCCACTGTCATGTCCAGAAAGCGGTTCCACTGCTCGGGCGAGAGCTCCTCCAGCAGGACGTCGGCCCGGTGCGCCGTACGGTCGCGGTCCAGGACGACGGCCGTGAGCCGCCCGGGGCGCACCGACACCGCCCCGACCGCACCCGCGCGGGCCAGTCGGCGGCCCGCCTTGAGCTGCGCCGAGTCCAGCGCCGTGCCCTCCAGGGCCGTCAGCCAGGCCTGGCCCCACCAGGTCTGCGCGAAGCCCTTCCCCTGCGCGGGCGGCAGTGCCGCGAAGGTGCGTTCCATGTCGCCGTCATCGTGCCGAGTCATCGCAGGCCCCCTCGCAGTGCGACCAGATCCGCCAGTTCCGCGTCCGTCAGTTCCGTGAGTGCCGCCTCACCGGCGCTCAGGACCGAGTCCGCCAGTTTCCGCTTGCGCAGCAGCAGTTCGGCGATGCGGTCCTCGATCGTTCCCTCCGCGATGATCCGGTGCACCTGCACGGGCCGCAGCTGGCCGATGCGGTACGCGCGGTCCGTGGCCTGGGCCTCGACGGCCGGGTTCCACCAGCGGTCGTAGTGCACGACGTGCTCGGCCCGGGTCAGATTCAGCCCGGTGCCCGCCGCCTTCAACGACAGCAGGAACACCGGCACCTCGCCGTCCTGGAAGCGGCGCACCATGGCCTCGCGCTCGGCGACGGGCGTCCCTCCGTGCAGGAACTGCGAGGGCGTGCCGCGGGCTGCCAGGTGCCGTTCGAGGAGGCGGGCCATCTGCACGTACTGGGTGAACACCAGCACGCCCGCCTCCTCGGCGAGGATCGTGTCGAGCAACTCGTCCAGCAGCTCCAGCTTCCCGGACCGCCCGGAGATCACCGGCCGCTCCTCCTTGAGGTACTGCGCCGGGTGGTTGCAGATCTGCTTGAGGCCGGTCAGCAGCTTCACGATCAGACCACGCCGGGCCATGCTGCCGGCGCCGGAGATCTCCGCGAGAGCCTCGCGCACGACGGCTTCGTACAGTGCCGCCTGCTCCCGGGTGAGCGACACGGCGTGATCGGTCTCCGTCTTCGGCGGCAGCTCGGGCGCGATGCCGGGGTCCGACTTGCGGCGCCGCAGCAGGAAGGGCCGTACGAGCCGGGCCAGCCGGTCGGCCGCGGCCGGGTCCTGACCGCCCTCGACGGCCTCCGCGTACCGTCGGCGGAAGGTGCCGAGCCGGCCCAGCAGCCCCGGAGTCGTCCAGTCGAGGATCGCCCACAGCTCCGACAGGTTGTTCTCCACCGGGGTGCCGGTGAGCGCCACGCGCGCGCGTGCACCGATGGAACGCAACTCCCGGGCGGTGGACGAGTACGGGTTCTTCACGTGCTGGGCCTCGTCCGCCACGAGCATCCCCCATGGCACGCCGGCGAGCCGGGGCGCGTCCAGGCGCATCGTGCCGTACGTGGTGAGCACGAACTCCCCGTCGGCCAGCCCGTCCAGGCCGCGACGCGCACCGTGGAAGCGGCGCACCGGTGTACCGGGCGCGAACCGTTCGATCTCCCGCTGCCAGTTGCCCATCAGGGACGTCGGGCAGACCACCAGGGTCGGTCCGGCGGACCCGGCGTCGGACTGCCGGTGCAGGTGGAGGGCGATCAGCGTGATCGTCTTGCCCAGCCCCATGTCGTCGGCGAGGCAGCAGCCCAGGCCGAGGGACGTCATACCGGCGAGCCAGTTCAGGCCCCGCCGCTGGTAGTCCCGCAGGGTGGCGGCGAGGGCGGCAGGCTGCTCCACGGGCTGCTGCGCCTCGGGGTCCGCGAGCCGCTCCCGCAGCGTCGCCAGCCATCCGGTCGGCCGCACCTCGACCCGGCGGCCCTCCACCTCCGCCCAGCCCGTCAGGGCCGCCCCGAGGGCGTCCACCGGTGTCACCTTGCGGTCCTGCCCGGAGCGGGCCAGGCGCGCCTCCCGAGGGTCGATCAGGACCCACTGGTCGCGCAGCCGCACCAGCGGGCGCTTCGCCTCGGCGAGACGGTCCAGCTCATCACGGTCCAGCCGCCTGTCACCCACGGCGAACGACCAGGTGAAGGCGAGGAGGGCGTCGGCGGACAGGAACGACGGCAGGGCGGCGAATTCCCTGCCGGACTCCGGCTCGCCGTCGGAGGGCCCCACCTCCGCGTGCGTGCTGAGCTCACGGGACAGCCCCTTCGGCCAGTGCACGTCGACCCCGGCCGTCCCCAGCGCGCGGGCACCCGCTCCGAGAAGGTCGGTGACCTCCTCGTCGGCGAGTTCGGCCGCGTCCGGCACGGCGGCCGACAGCAGGGGCGTCAGCGGGGCCCAGGCCCGGGCCGCCCGGCGCAGCGCCAGCAGCGCGTCCATCCGCGCGCGCGGACCGAAGGCCTCGCCCGCGGCGCCGGCCCAGACGTCCGCGGCGTCCGCGACGAGCGCCGGATCGCTGACGCTGTGCACCTGCAGCACAGCCCGGAACCTCACGTCCGCCTCGTCCGCCGCGTTCGTCAGACCGTCCGCCTCGATCCGCAGCGACAGCCGCACGCCCGCGTCGTGGCCCGCGGCGACATCGGCGGCCCAGGCGCGCTGCTCGGGCAGTTGCACCGGTCCCGGCCCGGCGTAGGCGGGGCCGCCCGTCACCAGGGGCGCCGCGGGGGAGCGGGGCAGGGTGTCGGCGACGGCGTCGAGGAAGGCGCGCAGGAGCTGCTCCGGGCCGGGCAGCAGCAGCGGCCCGGTGGCTTCCAGAGGCGTCGCGTGCGCCTCGGGCGGCATCGCGGCGGCGAGGCGGCGAACGGCCTCGATGTCCTGGGCGCGCAGCGGGCCCGTACGCCAGGCGTCGTGGTCGCCCGGGGACAGTCCGGGCAGCAGCAGTCCGCGCGCCACGAGGTGCAGGGCGTGCAGGGCGGCCGCGCCCCAGAAGACGGTGGACCGGTGTCCGTGCCCGTCGGCACGCGCACGCGTGAGGACCGGCAGGGCCGAGCGCACCGGGAGCAGGGCGGCGGGGACTCGGGCCGTCTCGATCCCGCCGTCACGGGGCAGTACGACGGTCAGGTCGGTGACGGACGCGGCGGCCACCACCGGAGGGGCGACGCCGTCGGGCCGCCAGAAGGCGACACTGCCCGTGCGCGCGGGGTCGCCGGGCAGGAACACGGAGCGACACATGGCCAGGTGGGAGATGTCGGAGGAGGGTGCCGGGAGAGACGGATGCTCGGCTATGGCTGATTCCTCAAATTTGACTAGTGGGAGCGGAGTCGCCGAGAGTACAGCACTTCCGGTGCACATGGGTGTGGCTTATCTGTGAGCTGGGTCACCATGGAGGTCTCAGGGGTGCGTCGGGGTCGCACCTCAGGGATGTCTCAGGGTCGCGGTCCGGAACCGCCGTGGAGGCGGGTCCGTTTTCGAGACAGAGAGCGGCAGTGGCCGCGAAGGAGGCGACAGTCATGTCGAAGAACGCCAAGATCGCCGCGGGCGGTGTGGCGGTCGGGCTCATCCTGCTGATCTGGCTGCCCTGGTGGGCAGCGCTCCTGATCATCCTGGGGGCCCCGGCCGCCGCGTACCTCACGCTGGATCCATCCCAGCGGCGCAGGCTGCGCCGCACCACACGCAAGGAGCTCGGCCGCTGAGGCGCTGAAGCGGCGCGGCCTCACGCGTACGGCGGCGGCCGGGCCGAACCGGCTCGAGGTGGCTGAGCGACTCGAGGCGGCCGTGTCGGGTCGGCCCAGCCGTACCGGATCGGCCCAGCCATTGCGGATCGGTCCAGCCGTACCGGAACGGTCCAGCCGTGTCGGCCAGGCCCGGCTGAATCGGCTCAGCCCGGCCCGACCGGCTCAGTTCGGCCGTACGGCGATCTTGTCCAGCGCGGCGAGGAGACCCGGCAGCTCCGGCCCCCGGCCCACCGGCAGGACCTCGCCGGGTTCCTCGTCGAGCAGCACGAAGGCGATGTCGTCGGTCCTGGCGACGAGCGACCAGCCCGGACCGTCGGCCCGCAGCGTCCGGGCGTCACCCGACGCGAAGGACGACCGGACCCGGCCCAGCGGCGGTGGCGAGTCGAGGTAGGTGCGGGCCTCCGCGAGGACGCGCCGGATGCCGCTGCGGCCCCCCTTCTGCCCGTTCTCCCCGCTCCCGTCCGGCTCGTGCTCCTGCTCTCCGTCCGGCCCGCCCTCGTCACCGGGCGCTCCGGAGGACGCGGGCGTCGGGAACTCCGTGTCGTCGACCTGCTCCCGCCACACCGCCCACTGGAGTGCGATCTCGTCCGCGCCCAGGCGCCGCTGGGCCGGCCCCCACACGCTGGTGTCCGGCGGAGCCAGCGGTGGCCGGTCGTCCGCCTCCGGGCCCGGATCGTGCGGCGCGGGCACCCCGGGGGCCGCGACGGCGACCGCGAGGGGCCAGCCGGGCAGGGCCGCGACGACCGTGCGCTCGTCGGGCGACAGCTCGTACTCCATGCCGCAGTCCCAGGACGCGATCGCGACGGCCACCAGGGAGACGTCGTCGATGGCCACCGTCCACCGGGCGCCCTCGCCGTCCTGCCCGAGCACCAGCCCGTACCCGTCGGCGAGCGGCGCGAGCCCGAGCGCCGCGCAAGCCTCGGGGTAGTCGTCGCCCAGCACACTCGGGAACTTCGCCGGCGTCAGCAGCACCGCCGTGAGCACATAGAGCGCATCGTCCGCGGCGGCGACGGCTTCCTCGTCCGTCCCGGCCATCCCAGCCTCCCCATCGGTTCGTCCACCGGCGCGCACCCTAGTGCGCCCGCAAGCCCCTTGTCACTGCCTCGCATGCGCACGCCGAGCTGCAGTTTTCCGGCGGACGGGGCGAATCGGCCGTCCGGCCCGCGCGCATCATGCCGCCGGCAGCCCCAGCAACTCGCGCGCCACGGTCTCCGGCGACTCGCCGCGCTGCCGGGCCAGCGCGATCACGGCCCGGCAGGCCAGCTCGTTCACGCCGAACGACAGCGCCTCCGGCGACACCCAGCCGGCCGCCTCGTCGGCCCGCTCCTGGTCGTCCTCCGCGCCGGCCGTCACGTACGTCGCCGCGGCCTCGAAGAGGTTGTGCGGACGCTTGTCGCCTTCGGCCTTCGGTTCCGTGCGCAAGACATCGGCGACCCTTCCCCCGGCTTTGCGGAACCTGCCCCACATGCTGACCACCTTCCCCCTGTGCTCCTGCCGTGCCTGATCATCCATCTCCCGCTCACCAACGTAAAGTTGGAGAACCTGTGGCAGAAGGGGGACGGCACGGTGAAGCGCTATTCGCGGCTCGAACGGATCCGGCGAATGGACCCGTACGAGGAGGCTACAGAGATCTACCGGCTCAGCGTGGCGTACGAGTTCCCCTGGGACTTCACCCGCGCCTTGGAGCTGGCCCTGTACCGCACGTACGCCGTCCCCGGCATCGGCCGGCTGCTCGCGCGCACCGCGGAGCTCACGGACCGGGCGCAGAAGCGCTACGACGACACCTCTCTGCTCCTGGACGCCATCGTCGAGCACGGCTTCGGCAGCGACCTGGGCCGGACCGCGATCCGCCGTATCAACCAGATGCACCGCAGCTACGACATCAGCGACGACGACATGCGCTACGTGCTCTGCACGTTCGTCGTGATGCCGAAACGGTGGATCGACGCCTACGGCTGGCGCAGGATGTCACGCCACGAGACCGTCGCCAGTGTCGTCCACTACCGCGCCCTGGGCCGGCACATGGGCATCAAGGACATCCCCGAGACCTACGAGGAGTTCGAGACCTGCCTCGACTCCTACGAGGCCGCCCACTTCGCCTGGGACGAGGAGGCCCGGCGCGTCTCGGACGCCACACTTGACCTGATGGCCTCCTGGTACCCCGGCCCGCTCGCGCCCCTGCTGCGCACCACGACCCTCGCGCTGCTCGACGACTCGCTGCTGCGCGCCTTCCGTTACACCCCGCCGAGTGCCGCCACGCGCGCGTGGGTGCGTCGCGCCGTCCGGCTCCGGGGCCGTGCCGTCCGCCTGCTGCCGCCCCGGCGCGCCCCGCACTTCGCCCGCCAGAACCGGGAGATCAAGGGCTACCCGTACGGCTACCGGATCGCCGACCTGGGCACCCGCCCGGTGCCGGGCCTGCGGGGCTGCCCCGTGCGGCGCGGGGCGCCGGACGCCGAGGCCGGGTGAGGCGGCGGCTCAGTCCTCGCGCACGGCGAGCACGAGGAAACGGGAGTCCTCGTCGACGTACGACGTCACGCGCCACCCGGAACCGGCCAGCAGCGGGCGGAGGTTGGGCTCGGCGCGCAGGTCGTCCGGGGTGAGCGGGCGACCGTGGCGAGCCGCGAGAGCCGCCCTGCCGATCGGGTGGAACAGCGCCAGCACCCCGCCGGGGCGCACCACGCGCGCCAGCTCCCGCAGGTTCTCGGCCGGGTTCCCGAGGTGCGAGATGAGGCCCGCCCCGAACACGGCGTCCAGCGACCGCGAGCGCAGGGGCAGCGCGGCGACGTCCGCGAGGAGCAACTGCCCGTCATGGTCCCGTCCGGCCCGTACGGCCTCCCGCAGCATGGCCGGGGTCAGATCGGCCCCGAGGACCACCCCCGAGGCCCCCACAGCGGCTCGCAGCGGCGGCAGGGCGCGTCCGGTGCCGCACCCCGCGTCGAGCACCCGGTCGCCCGTCCGCAGCCCGAGCTCGGTGACCGCGGCCGCATAGGCAGGACCGTCGTCCGGGAACCGGCTGTCCCAGTCGGCGGCGCGGGCTGTGAAGAACTCCTGAACACGCGTCTGCTCGTCGCTCATGTACCGCATGATTCCTCACCGGTACGGATGACGCCGCACCGCCACGGATGACGCTGCACAGGCAGGGATGACGTCTCGGCGCACACCTTCGAGCGTGACCCGATCGCTCCGGTACATCCTTGGGTCATATTCCAACACCTTTCGAACTGCGCCCCCTTCGCGCGCCCCTGCCGGGTCTAGCGTCCCGGGGCCATGGGACACCTGGACCACGCAGCCCTGGGGTGGCTGACCCCCGCACTGTCGTACGTGATGGCCTGCATAGGCGCCGCGCTCGGTCTGCGCTGCACCGTCCGCGCGCTCGCCACCACCGGTCGCTCGCGCCGCAACTGGCTCGTCACGGCGGCCTCGGCGATCGGCACCGGCATCTGGACCATGCACTTCGTGGCCATGCTCGGTTTCGGCGTCACCGGCACCGACATCCGCTACGACGTGCCGCTCACCCTCCTGAGTCTCCTCGTCGCCATGGTCGTCGTCTGCGCCGGCGTCTTCGCCGTCGGCTACGGCAAGGACCGCGGCCGGGCCCTGCTCGTCGGCGGGCTCACCACCGGCCTCGGCGTCGCGAGCATGCACTACCTGGGCATGGCGGCCGTCCGGCTGCACGGCGACGTGACCTACGACCCGCTGCTCGTCGGACTCTCCGTGCTGATCGCCGTCGTCGCCGCGACGGCGGCCCTGTGGGCGGCCCTCAACATCAAGTCGCCCGTGGCGGTCACCATCGCCTCCCTGATCATGGGCGCGGCCGTCAGCAGCATGCACTACACCGGCATGTTCGCGGTGGGCGTGCGCGTGACGCCCTCCGGGGAGGCCCTGCCGGGGGCGACGGCGATGCAGTTCATCTTCCCCCTCGCCGTCGGCCTCGGCTCCTACCTCTTCCTGACCTCGGCCTTCGTCGCCCTCTCGCCGACGGCGGGGGAGCGTGCGGCGTCCGCCTCGGCCCAGCGGCCGGTCCAGAGCGTCGCCCCCTAGCCGGGCCGACGCCGGCCGTGCCTCGCAGGGCCGATGAGCCACGAGGGCCGCTCCGGCCAGGGCCTCGGCCCGTACGCCCCGAACCACTCCCGAGCGAGGAGTCCATGCGCACACCCCGTAGGACCCCCACAGCCGGCGCCGACGCGCCGCCCTCTCCCATGCGCGGCCGCCGCGCGCACGCCGGACCACCGGCCGACGAAGGCCCCGACGCGCCCTCGGACGCCGCGCCGGAGGTGGCGCCCACGCGCGCGGAGCGCTGGCACATACGCCCCCGCACCGTGCGCGCCAAGATCATCTGCCTGCTGATGGTGCCGGTCGTCTCCCTCCTGGCCCTTTGGGCCTACGCCACGGTCACCACCGCCCAGGACGTCTCCCGGCTCCGCCAGGTCCAGCGCGTCGACGCCACGGTCCGCGCCCCCGTCTCCGCGGCCGTCGCCGCCCTCCAGGCCGAACGGGCGGCCGCCGTACGCCACGCCACCGACCCGTCCGCCGTCCGCGCCGGCGAACTGGACGAACTCGCCCGGCGCACCGACCGGGCCGTCGCGAAGCTACGCCTCGGCAACGGCACCACCGTCGCCGACAGCGG
The DNA here is from genome assembly GCF_014648995.1 of Streptomyces massasporeus. Taxonomy (GTDB): domain Bacteria; phylum Actinomycetota; class Actinomycetes; order Streptomycetales; family Streptomycetaceae; genus Streptomyces; species Streptomyces massasporeus. Next base: position 60,654 of record NZ_BMSE01000005.1, read on the forward strand.
GGAGCTGCCCGCCGGAGTCGCCCAGCGGCTGAAGGCCTTCGTCTCCGGCGCCGAGCGACTGCGGCCGCTGCGCACCGCCGTGCGGGACGGGCACGCGGGCTGGGCCGAGACGTACGACCGCTACACCGGGACCATCTCGGCCGCGTTCGAGGTCGGAGGGGCGCTCACCGGCATCCGGGACGCCGACCTCGGCTCCGACGCGCGCGTGCTGCTCGAATTCGCCCGCGCGGGCGAGGCGCTGGCCCAGGAGGACGCGGTGCTGGCGAGCGCCCGCCTGGACGGCACCCTGACCGGGGAGCGGCTCCGGCTCTTCACCGGCGCCGTCGATCTGCGCCGCACGCTCACCGAGTCGGCCGTCGCGGACCTGAGCGGCACCGAACGCTTCGCATGGGACGCCCTCGCCGGCGGCGGCGCCTACACGGGCCTCGGCGACGTCGAGGACGGGGTGCTGGCCCGCGGGCCGGGCGCGAAGGCGGTCGAAGCGGCACCCGAGAGCACCTGGAACACGCCGTACGAGCGCGTGCAGAACGGCATGCGCACCATCGAGGACGACGCGGCACGCGGAGTCGCGGAGCGGGCCGACCCGTTCACCCGGGGACTGCTCACCCCGGCCGGCGCCGCCGTCCTGCTCGGCCTCGCCGCCGTCGCCGCCTCGCTCGTCATCTCCGTCCGCATCGGACGCGGCCTCGTGGTGGAACTGGTCAGCCTGCGCAACAGCGCCCTGGAGATCGCCCGCCGCAAACTCCCCGACGCCATGCGGAAACTACGGGCGGGCGAAGAGATCGACATCCGCGCCGAGGCCCCACCGGAAGCGCCCGCCGAGGACGAGACCGGGCAGGTCGCCGAGGCCCTCACCACCGTGCACCGCGCCGCGCTGCGGGCCGCCGTGGAACGCGCCGAGCTCGCCAGCGGCATCTCCGGCGTCTTCGTCAACCTCGCCCGCCGCAGCCAGATCCTCGTCCACCGCCAGCTGGCCCTCCTCGACAGCATGGAACGCCGCTCCGACGACCCGAACGAGCTGAGCGACCTCTTCCGTCTCGACCACCTCACCACCCGCATGAGGCGCCACGCCGAGAGCCTGATCATCCTCTCCGGGGCCGCCCCCGGCCGCGCCTGGCGCATGCCGGTCTCCCTGACGAACGTGGTCCGCGCGGCCGTCTCCGAAGTGGAGGACTACGCGCGCGTGGAGGTACGGCAACTCCCCGAGGCAGCCGTCGTCGGCGCGGCCGTCGCCGACCTCACGCACCTGCTGGCCGAGATCATCGAGAACGCCGCCCAGTTCTCCCCGCCCCACACGCGCGTGCGCGTCACCGGCGAACCCGTCGGCAACGGCTACGCCGTCGAGGTCGAGGACCGCGGCCTCGGCATGGGCAAGGAGACCCTCGCCGAGGCCAACCGCCGCATCGCACAGTCCGAGGCGCTCGACCTCTTCGACAGCGACAGGCTCGGCCTCTTCGTGGTCAGCAGGCTCGCCGCCCGGCACGACGTCAAGGTCCACCTGCGGACATCCCCGTACGGCGGTACCACCGCGGTCGTCCTGCTGCCCACCGCCCTGCTCCACACCGGGGCGGCAGCCGCACGATCCCCGGAGGCGGCGGAACCCGCGCGGCGGCCGGAGGAGCGCGCCTACGCGCGCGTGCCCGACGACACCTTCCTCCAGGACGCCGTCCCGGCCCAGGCCGATCGGCGCGCCCTCGTGGCGCCTGTGCCGGCCGCCGCGGAGCCCGATGCCTCGCGTCACGCGAAGACCTCGCGCCATCCGGATATCGCGCGTCACGCGGAGACTTCGCGCCACGCGGACAGTCCGCGCCACATGGAGACCCCGAGCCAGACCCCACCCCCAGGAGTCGCCACCTTGCGACTGCACCGACCACCGCAGCAGCCCGAAGACTCCGACGACCTTCCGCGCCGCGTGCGGCAGGCAAGCCTCGCTCCCCAACTGCGTGAAAGGCGCCCCGAGGAGCAGCCGTCGGCGCCCGGGCCCCGGGACGACGAGCGCACCCCCGAACTCGTCCGGGACCGCATGGCCGCCTACCGCGACGGCTGGGCGCGCGGCGGCGGCAGGCGACCCGGCCGCGGCACCACTCCCGGCCCCGCGACCGGCAGCGACAGCAGCGAAGGAGACCCCGCATGATCCAGGACCCGAGCACCCAGTCCGCCCGGCGCTCCGGCGAACTCGACTGGCTGCTGGACGATCTGGTGCTCCGCGTGAGCGACATCCGGCACGCCGTGGTGCTGTCCAACGACGGCCTCGCCGTGGGCGCGTCGACCGGACTGCGCCGTGAGGACGCCGAGCACCTCGCCGCGGTCGCCTCGGGCTTCAACAGCCTCGCCAAGGGCGCGGGCCGGCACTTCGGCGCCGGAGGGGTCCGCCAGACCATGGTGGAGATGGACGAGGCCTTCCTGTTCGTGGCCGCCGCGGGTGACGGTTCCTGCCTCGCCCTCCTCACCGCCGTCACCGCCGACATCGGCCTCGTGGCCTACGAGATGGCCCGCCTGGTCAAACGCGTGGGCGAACACCTCGGCACGGCACCCCGCGTGGCCGCGCAGCCACCCGCAGCCGGATGAACCGGGAGAACGGTCCGCGCAGATGACCGAGGACATGACGGACGCCCAGCACGAGCAGGGCAGCCAGTGGTACGACAACGAGGCCGGCCCGCTCGTCCGCCCCTACGCCATGACGGGCGGACGCACCCGGCCCGGCCCCACCGGCGTACGGTTCGACCTGATAGCCCTGGTCACGCTGGACCCGGGCGCACCGGGCGTGGACGACGCCCCGCTCGGCCCGGAACACCGCAACCTCCTCGACCTGTGCCGCCCGGAAACCCAGTCGGTCGCCGAACTCGCCGCCGGTGCGGACCTGCCCGTGGGCGTGGTCAGGGTCCTCCTCGGCGACCTCCTGGAACTCGGCTGCGTCACCGTCAGCCGCCCCGTACCACCGGCGCAACTACCCGACGAACGCATCCTGCGCGAGGTGATCGAGGGCCTGAGAGCGCTGTAGCCCGCCACGCACCGCACCGGCTACACACCCGTCGGCCGGCACCCGGCCCCACACCACCCACACGACCCACACCACCGACGACACCCACGCCTGCCCGACACCCGGCACTCCCGAGAGAAGTGATCAATGGTCTCCGAGCACTCCGACGCCCCGGGCGGCGACACCGCCGCACTGGCGCTGAAGATCCTGGTCGCCGGCGGATTCGGCGTGGGCAAGACCACGCTGGTGGGCGCCGTCAGCGAGATCCGGCCCCTGCGCACCGAGGAACTCCTCAGCGAAGCCGGCCAGTCGGTCGACGACACCGACGGCGTGGACCACAAGACCACCACGACCGTCGCCATGGACTTCGGACGCATCACCATCCGCTCCGGCCTCTCCCTGTACCTGTTCGGCACGCCGGGCCAGGACCGGTTCTGGTTCCTGTGGGACGAGTTGTCGCAGGGAGCGCTCGGCGCGGTGGTCCTCGCGGACACCCGTCGCCTGGAGGACTGCTTCCCCGCGGTCGACTACTTCGAGCACCGGCGCATCCCGTTCGTCGTGGCCGTCAACTGCTTCGCGGGCGCCCGGCGGCACGGCGCCCCGGACGTCTCGCGCGCCCTCGACCTCGACAGGGGCACGCCCGTGGTGCTGTGCGACGCCCGCGACCGCGATTCGGGAAAGGAGGTGCTGATCCGGCTCGTCGAGTACGCCGGGCGGATGCACACCGCCCGGCTGCTCGACTCGGTCGGCTGACCGCAGACGGGGGCTTCCCCGGAGTCCGACAGGGCCTTCCCCGCGGTCAGTTCGCGATGTCCCGCTCCGCCAGCACCCTGTCGACCGTGACACGGACGAGGAGTTCGCCGGGGACGCCGTTGCGCGCGCCGAACTCTTCGGCGCGCTCTTCGCCCATGTACCGGGCGCCGATCCGGGTGGCCCAGTGCCGCACCTCGTCCAGGTCTTCCGAGACACGTGCGCGCCCCTGCAGCACCACGAAGGAGTACGGCGGCCGGTCGTCGTCCACGCACAGGGCGATCCGGCCGTCCCGGACGATGTTGCGCCCCTTCACGGTCTCCTTGCCGGTGTTGCACACCACCTCGTCCCCGTCCAGCAGGAACCAGATCGGAGCCACGTGCGGGCTGCCGTCGGCCCGGACCGTGGAGAGCTTTGCGGTGCGGGTGCCGTGGGAGACGAACTCCCGCCATTGCGCGTCGGTCATCTTCTCTGCCATGGCTCCCATCCTCCTTGCCCCGGCCGCGGTCGTGGGGAAGGCTGAGATGGAGATCCTCCGGCCAGGAGGGTAATCGCACGGGGAGAAAACGGGGAGAACGGAAGATGGTGCAGAACCAGGGACTCGACTGGCTGCTGGACGACCTGACCGAGCGCGTCCACGAGGTGCGGCACGCGCTGGTGCTGTCCAACGACGGCCTGGTGACCGGCGCGAGCACCGGACTGCGCCGCGAGGACGCGGAGCACCTCGCGGCCGTGTCGTCCGGGCTGCACAGCCTGGCCAAGGGCTCCGGACGACATTTCGGCGCGGGCAGCGTACGCCAGACGATGATCGAGTTCGACGACGCGGTGCTCTTCGTCACCGCGGCCGGAACGGGCAGCTGTCTGTGCGTTCTCAGCGCCGCGGAGGCCGACATAGGCCAGATCGCCTACGAGATGACACTGCTGGTCAACCGGGTCGGTGAGCACCTCGACGTGGATGCGCGCCAGCCTGAACCAAAACCGATCACAGACCTCTGACCTGCACGTTCGTCACCCTCCGCGGAGTTATCCACAGGCTCGCCACGAGATCCGCCGCAGCGGCTACGGTTTTTTGCACGGCGACCGCACACGGCGTGAGCCGCAGACTCCACGGGGGAGACCGACCATGTCACGCACCGGCACGACGTCCGACCGCCTTACCTGCGCCCCGAGCCGGGCCGCCCGCGAACTGGGCCTCAAGCGAGGCGAGTTCGACCTTGCTGTGAACCTGGGGCTCATCCGGACCGTGCCCGACGAAGGAGGCGGGGGCCCGCGCGTGGCCATGGCCGAGATCGACCACCTGCGCTCCGGGGACGGCTTCCCGGACGCCCTGCGCGGACGGGTCGCGACCGTCGGCACCACAGCGGGCGCCGAGCTCATGGACGTGACGCCCACCAGGTTCACGAGCTTCGCGCGCTACGGCCTGCTGATCCCGGTCACGTTCTACCTGAACCGCTACCGGACGGTCGTCTGGCTGTATCTGGCCGAGGAGCTACGGCAGTTCGCGGCCGAGGGGAGCCACGCCCGGCTGCTGACCGCCCGCCGCACGCCCACGGAGATCCGGGAGGGAATGAAGGCCGGAATGGACCGGCGGCCCCGCAACTGGCGGGGGCGGCACGTCGGATTCCTGACACGCCAGGCGGGGGACGATCCCTGGGCGCGAGCGGGAGCGGTCGCCTGCCTCCTGGACGCGGCCGATGTGGCGGACGTCGTGCGGGACCCCCACGAGCGCACCCGCCTGGCCCGCTGCCACCCTCGGCTCCCGGCCCACGGCACACCCGGTTCCCCCACCGCCGAGCTGGCCGAGACGCTGATGACGGCGAGCGAGCCGGACGAAGTGGCCTGGTTCCGCGCGGACCTGGCGCACACGATGGAAACGGCCCGACGGCACCACCCCGTGGCGGCCACACTGTCCTCGGCACCACCGGCAGGACCCCCTTCGCTCGTGCCACTCCCGGCACCGCCGGCAGTACCGAATCCGGTCGTACCATCCCCGGCGCCACCGACTGGACCAGATCCGCTCGCGCCACCCCCGGCTCCGGCGGCGCAGCGCCGTCCCGAGCCCAACGACCCCACCCCTCCCCACGGCCTGCTGAGCTGGCTCCGCCGCAGGCGCCGACGGCCGGCCGGATGACGCCGCGGTACCGCGGCTCCGCTGACCGGCCCGCCGATGAGTTTCCGGATGCGCCCGGGTCCGACCCTGAGGAGACTGGTCTCGGGAGGCGATCATGTTCGGTACAACGAAGGCGTTCAGCGGTTTCTCGGTGGACGACATCGACGCGGCGAGGGCGTTCTACGCCGACACGCTGGGGCTCCGGGTGTCGGAGAAGAACGGGCTGATGTTCCTGCACATCGCGGGTGACCGGGACACCCTGGTCTACCTCAAGCCGGACCACACCCCGGCGACGTTCACCGTCCTCAACTTCCCGGTCGACGACATCGAGGCCGCGGTCGACGAGCTGGCGAGGAGAGGGGTGCGCTTCGAGCGCTACGACCACCTCAAGACGGACGACAAGGGCATCTTCCGTGGCGGCGGCCCGCTGATCGCCTGGTTCACCGACCCCGCGGGGAACGTGCTGTCCGTCCTCCAGGACGCCTGACCCACCGGTCGTGCCCGAACTCCCCGACGTCGAGGGCTTCCGGCAGGTGCTCGAGTCCTGCGCGAAAGGACGCGTCATCCGGCGCGTCGACGTGCGGGACGAAGGCGTCCTGCACGGCGTCGACGCCCGGCGGCTGCGGGACGCGCTGGAGGGGCGGCGGTTCGGGACACCGGAGCGGCACGGCAAGTGGCTGCTCGCACGCACCGGCGGCCCGACCCTCGCCCTGCACTTCGGCATGACGGGCCGCCTGGTCTGCGGGCGTGCCGAGGACCCGGTCGAAGCGCATGACCGCGTCCTGTTCACTCTGGGCGGCGGCCGCCAGCTGCGCTTCCGTGACCAGCGCAAACTGCAGGGGCTCTGGCTGGCCCACGAGGAGTCCGACGTGGAGGCGCTGCTGCGGCGGCAGGGGCCCGACGCACTGGAGGTGGACCGTACGCAGTTCGAGAAGGTGCTGTCGTCGCGCCGCGGGCATCTCAAGACAGCGCTCACCGACCAGTCCGTTCTCGCCGGCCTCGGCAATCTGCTCGCCGACGAGATCCTGTGGCGGGCCAGGCTGCGCCCCGACCGCGGGGCGCGCGACCTGAGCCGCGGGGACCGCCGCCGGCTCTACGAGGCCATGCGCCGTACCTTGCGCTCGTCTGTCAGCGCCGGCTGCGTGCCGCCGCGTGACTCCTGGCTCACCGGCCACCGGGACGACCGGGAACCGCGGTGCCCGCGGTGCGGCACCGGGCTGCGCAGGTCCCGGATGGGCGGGCGGGGCACGGTGTGGTGCCCGCGGTGCCAGCCTGACGGATGACCTGGGCAAAGCAGCGCCGAGCAGTGCAGGGCGAGACATCGTGGGCGGCCGGACAGGGCAGCCGCGGCCCTCGTCGCAGCGACGGGCGGCCCGGAGGAGCTGCACCGGCGGCTCAGACGTCCGGCGTCAGGACGGCCGGCGCCCCGGCCGGGATGCCGCCGTCCGCGATGAACTCACAGCCCGTCGAGAAGGTCGCGTCGGTGACGATGAAGAGCACCATGCGGGCGACCTCCTCGGGCTTCCCGAACCGGGGGATCGGCTGCCCCGCCGTGTAGGCGTCGCCGCACCCGGCCGTCACCGGGGTGCGGATGGCACCGGGATGGACGGAGCAGACCCGGACCCGGTCGGGAGCCAGCTCCAGCGCAGCGGCCTTGGGCAGGCCGCGCAAACCCCACTTGCCGGCCGTGTACGCGCGACGCCGGCGTAGGCGGTCAGCCCTGACAGAGAGGACATGTCGACGATGACGCCACCCCCGGCACGGCGCAGCGACGGTGCCACCCCGCGCATGCCCAGCCAGGCACCCGTGAGGTTGACGTCGACGACCCGGCGGAACGACGCGGGGCTCTGCTCCTCCATCGTGCCCCAGTCCATGATCCCCGCGATGTTGGCCGGCACCGAGACCGGCCCCAGGTCCCGCTCCGTGTCGGTCACCGCCCGCTGCCAGTCGTCCTCGCCGGTGACGTCCAGGCGCTGGAAGCGGCTTCGGCCGCCGAGGTCGGCGGCGAGGTCTGTTCCCTCGGCGTCCCGGATGTCGGCGATCACGACGGAGGCACCCTCGGCCGCGAGAGCACGAGCCACCGCGCTTCCGATGCCTCCGGCCCCGCCGGTGACGATCGCCACCCGCTCGCTGAGGCGTCCCATCATCGACCTCCTTCGCTCAGGGTGCCGCCGCGGTCTCGCGCTCCTCGCCCGGAGCCACCAGCGACTGCGTGAACGGGATCCGCGCCAGCGCGAGCACCCCCGCGGCGATCAGCGCGACGCCGAACAGCTGCGGCAGCAGCCACCACCCGGAGCGGATGGTCTCCTCGAACAGGGTGATGCCCAGCGCGAGGCTCACCAGGGCGTCGCCCAGGGTGAGGGCGGGCTGCGAGGCGACCAGCGGACCGGCCTGCATGGCGTTCTCCAGCAGGAACAGCGCGCACACGCCCGTGGCGGCGAAGGCGTAGGTCTGCCAGGCGGTGAGGAAGCCCACGAGGCCCTGTTCGTCGAGGATGTGCATGGCGGCCTTCATCAGCGCCGCGGTCACCGCGTAGCTGATCGCCGTCGCGGCGCCCAGGCAGGCCGCCCGGGCCCGGCCCTGTGGGCGCCGAAGGGCCGCTACGGCGAGGGCGACGACCGCCCCCGCGCACACGGCGAGCGCGGGAATCCAGCGGTCCAGCGCCACATGGGTGCGGTTGCCGGCGGGGGAGGCCGCGGCGAGCGCGACCGCGAGACCGGCCACCACCACCGTCACCGCCAGCCAGCCGGTGCCCGGCAGATGCCGGTGCATCAGCAGCGACGCGACGATGAGAGTGAGCGGCAGCTCCAGCACGAACAGCGGCTGCACGATCGTCAGCGGGCCGGTGGCCAGCGCCAGCGCCTGGCAGACGGCGGCGCCGATCACCGCGACGATCCCGGCCAGCCACACCGGCCGGCGCAGCAGATCGGCGATCAGCCCGGCCCGCAACCCCCGGCGCGCGCGGGGTTCCGACCGGCGAAGGGCCGGGTCAGCCCAGCTTCCGGAAGAGCCCCTCCTGCACCACGGACACGACCAGCCGGCCCTCACGGTCGTAGATTCGCCCCCGGGCCAGACCGCGGCCCCCGACCGCGATCGGCGACTCCTGGTCGTAGAGGAGCCAGTCGTCCGCGCGGAACGGACGGTGGAACCACATCGCGTGGTCCAGCGACGCCAGGTCGAAGCCGCGCGGGCCCCACAGCGGCTCGACCGGGATGCGGACGGCGTCCAGGAGGGTCATGTCGCTGGCGTAGGTGAGGGCGCAGGTGTGCACGAGCGGGTCGTCGCCGAGCGGCCCGACCGCGCGCATCCACACGGCGCTGCGCGGCTCGGCGTCCTCGACCTCCTCGGCGGTCCAGCGCAGCCGGTCCACGTACCGGATGTCGAAGGGCTGGCGCCGGGCCATCCGCTCCAGCTGTTCGGGCAGCGCGCCCAGGTGCTCCCGGATCTCGTCGGTGACGGTGGGCAGGGACTCCGGGTCCGGGACCTCGCGGGCCGGCGGCAGCTGGTGCTCGAAGCTGCCCTCCTCCGGCTTGTGGAAGGAGGCGGTGAGGTTGAAGATCGTGCGGCCCTGCTGCACGGCCGTGACCCGGCGGGTGGTGAACGACCGCCCGTCGCGCACATGCTGGACCTGGTAGACGATCGGCACGCCCGGCCGGCCCGGGCGCAGGAAGTACGCGTGCAGCGAGTGCACCGGGCGGTCGCCCTCCGTGGTGCGGCCGGCGGCGACCAGTGCCTGCCCCGCCACCTGCCCACCGAAGACCCGCTGCAGGGACTCCTGCGGGCTGCGGCCGCGGAAGATGTTGACCTCGATCTGCTCCAGGTCGAGCAGGTCGACGAGCCTCTCGGCCGGGTTCGTCGTCATGGGTGGGATTCTCCTGTGCTCGCTGCTGACCGGCCCGTCACAGCTGGCCGACGTCGGTCACGCGGACGACCGCGCGGCCCTCCGCGTCCGAGGCCGTGAGGTCGACCTCCGCGCTGATGCCCCAGTCGTGGTCGCCGTTCGGGTCGTGGAAGATCTGCCGGACCCGCCACAGGGCGTTCTCCGGCTCCTCCTCGATGAGCAGCAGCTTGGGGCCGCGGGCGTCGGGTCCGGTGCCGAGATCCTCGTACTCGTCCCAGTACTTGTCCATCGCCTCGCCCCACGCGTCGGCGTCCCAGCCGGACTCCCCGTCCATCTCGCCCAGCTCACCGACCTGGTCGAGGGCGGCCAGTTCCACCCGGCGGAACATGGCGTTGCGGACCAGGACACGGAAGGCGCGCGCGTTGGCGGTGACCGGCTTGACCTCGTCGGCCTTCTCCTGGGCCTCCTCGGCGGTCATCTCCGCCGGGTTGGCCAGCTGCTCCCACTCGTCCAGCAGGCTGGAGTCGACCTGGCGCACCATCTCGCCCAGCCAGGCGATCAGGTCCTGAAGGTCCTCGGACTTGAGGTCGTCGGGGACGGTGTGGTCGAGGGCCTTGAAGGCGCTGGCCAGGTAGCGCAGCACGATGCCCTCGGTGCGGGCCAGCTCGTAGTGGGACACCAACTCGGTGAACGACATCGCCCGTTCGTACATGTCGCGGATGACCGACTTCGGCGACAGCGGATGGTCGCCGACCCAGGGGTGGCTCTTGCGGTACGTGTTGTACGCGTGGAAGAGCAGCTCCTCCAGGGGCTTGGGGTAGGTGATGTCCTGGAGCCGCTCCATGCGCTCCTCGTACTCGACCCCGTCCGCCTTCATCTGGGCCACGGCCTCGCCGCGCGCCTTGTTCTGCTGGGCGGCGAGGATCTGCCGCGGGTCGTCCAGGGTCGACTCCACCACGGACACCATGTCGAGGGCGTACGACGGCGACTCGGGGTCGAGCAGTTCGAAGGCGGCGAGCGCGAACGTGGACAGCGGCTGGTTGAGGGCGAAGTCCTGCTGGAGGTCGACCGTGAGACGGACGATGCGCCCCTCGGCGTCCGGCTGGTCGAGCTTCTCGACGATGCCGCCGTCCAGCAGCGAACGGTAGATCGCGATGGCCCGGCGGATATGCCGCAACTGCTGCTTGCGCGGCTCGTGGTTGTCCTCCAGCATGCGGCGCATCGCTTCGAAGGCGTTGCCGGGGCGGGCGATCACCGACAGCAGCATGGTGTGCGTGACCCGGAACCGGGAGGTCAACGGCTCCGGTTCGGAGCCGATGAGCTTCTCGAAGGTCTGCTCCGACCACGCGACGAAGCCCTCCGGGGCCTTCTTGCGGACGACCTTGCGGCGCTTCTTCGGGTCGTCGCCCGCCTTGGCGAGGGCCTTCTCGTTCTCGACGACGTGCTCGGGAGCCTGCGCGACGACGAAGCCCTCCGTGTCGTAGCCGGCCCGCCCGGCCCGGCCGGCGATCTGGTGGAACTCCCGGGCACGCAGGGTGCGTACACGGGTGCCGTCGTACTTGGTGAGGGCCGTGAACAGCACGGTGCGGATGGGGACGTTGACACCGACGCCGAGCGTGTCCGTGCCGCAGATGACCTTCAGCAGACCGGCCTGCGCGAGCTTCTCCACCAGACGGCGGTACTTGGGCAGCATGCCGGCGTGGTGCACGCCGATGCCGTGCCGGACGTAACGGGAGAGGTTGCGGCCGAACTTGGTGGTGAAGCGGAAGTTGCCGATCAGATCGGCGATCTGCTCCTTCTCCTCCTTCGAGCACATGTTGATGCTCATCAGCGCCTGCGCCCGCTCCACGGCCTGCGCCTGCGTGAAGTGCACGATGTAGACGGGCGCCTGCCGGGCGGAGAGCAGATCGGTGAGCGTCTCGGTGAGCGGGGTGTACCGGTATTCGTAGGAGAGCGGCACCGGGCGGGTCGCCGAGCGGACCACCGCGGTCGGGCGGCCCGTGCGGCGGGCGAGGTCCTTCTCGAAGAAGGAGACGTCGCCGAGCGTCGCCGACATCAGCACGAACTGCGCCTGTGGCAGCTCCAGGATGGGGATCTGCCACGCCCAGCCGCGGTCGCCCTCGGCGTAGAAGTGGAACTCGTCCATCACGACCTGGCCGACGTCCGCGTGCCGGCCGTCGCGGAGCGCGATCGACGCGAGCACCTCGGCGGTGCAGCAGATGACCGGGGCGTCGGCGTTGACGGACGCGTCACCGGTGAGCATGCCGACGTTCTCGGTGCCGAAGATCTTGCACAGCTCGAAGAACTTCTCCGACACCAGCGCCTTGATCGGGGCGGTGTAGAAGGTGACCTCGTCCCGGGCCAGCGCGGCGAAGTGCGCGCCCGCCGCGATCATGCTCTTTCCGGAGCCGGTGGGCGTCGACACGATCACGTTCGCGCCGGAGACCACCTCGATCAGCGCCTCCTCCTGGTGGGGGTAGAGCGTGAGACCCCGCTCGCCGGCCCACGACTCGAAGGCTTCGTACAAGGCATCGGGGTCGGGGGTCCGCGGCAGCTGATCGATGAGGGTCACACCCCCCATCTTGCCTGGCCCGATGCCCGATGCGGGAATCGGCTGCGGGCCCGAAGATCACGAACGCTACGCTGGGGCGCCGACGGGACGTCAGCGCGCCCGGTCAACTGGACAGCGGCACACGAGGAATGGGGCGGGCAGCGCCATGATGGGACCAGCACACTCACTGTCGGGAGCCGCCGCCTGGCTGGGCGTCGGCGCGGCCGCCGCGGCGGCCGGGCACCCGATGCCCTGGCCGGTCCTCCTCGTCGGCGCCCTGATCTGCGCCGGAGCCGCTCTCGCCCCGGATCTCGACCACAAGGCGGCCACCATCTCCCGGTCCTTCGGACCGCTGTCGCGCTGGCTGTGCGAGATCGTCGACAAGCTGTCGTACGCCGTCTACAAGGCCACCAAGAAGCAGGGCGACCCGCGCCGCTCCGGCGGGCACCGCACGCTGACGCACACCTGGCTGTGGGCGGTCCTGATCGGTGCGGGCACCTCGGCCGTGGCGATCACCAGTGATCGGTGGGGCGTGCTCGCGGTCCTCTTCGTCCACCTGGTCCTGGCCATCGAGGGCCTGCTGTGGCGGGCGGCACGTGGCTCCAGCAGCGATGTCCTGGTGTGGCTGCTGGCCGCGACCACCGCGTGGATCCTCGCGGGGGTCCTGGACAAGCCGGGCAACGGCGCGGACTGGCTGTTCACGGCGCCGGGGCAGGAGTACCTGTGGCTGGGGCTGCCGGTGGTGCTGGGCGCGATCGTGCACGACATCGGGGACGCGCTGACCGTGTCCGGCTGCCCGATCCTGTGGCCCGTCCCGGTCGGGCGCAAGCGCTGGTACCCGATCGGTCCGCCCAAGGCCATGCGGTTCCGGGCGGGCAGCTGGGTCGAGCTCAAGGTGCTGATGCCGGTGTTCATGCTGCTGGGCGGGGTGGGCTGCGCGGCGGCCCTCAACTTCATCTGACCCCCGCGTTAGCTCCGCCGACCCCAGGAAGCTCCGCCGCCCCAGGAGCCCCGCCCCGCAGGCCTCATCCGCCGCCGTAGCGCCGCTCGAACGCGGCGACCCGGCCCTCCGAGTCCACCGTGCGGGCCTTGCCCGTGTAGAAGGGGTGGCTCTCGGAGGAGATCTCCACGTCCACGACCGGGTAGGTCTCGCCGTCGTCCCATTCGATGGTCTGGTCGCTGGTCGCAGTGGACCGGGTGAGGAACGCGTACCCGGCGGCGCGGTCGCGGAAGACGACGGAGTGGTAGTCGGGGTGCTTGTCCTGCTGCATGGATGCTCCTCGAACGGCTCGGGACGGGCTTGCGATCAGCCGGACAGGGTGTCCTCGTCGACGATGTGCACGGCGGCCTCCTCGGCCGACGCCGCGGCGCCGTCGATGCCCACGTCCATGGCGACCAGCGCCTCCTCCTCGTCCTCGTGGGCGCCCTCGTCGGGTGCCACGAGCCGGCCGGAGCGCGCGGCGCCGACCTCGTTGTCCAGGAGTTCCCCGTCGGAGCCCGCGCAGTCCCCGAGGCCGTCACCGTCCGGGACGGCGGCGTCCGGCAGTTCCTCGGAGAGCCGCTGGTCCAGCGTCTCGCCCCGCTGCCGCTCGGCGGCCGTCACACCGAGGTGCTCGACGGCCCAGGGCCGTTCGGGAGGGGACCAGCCCCGGTCCAGGGGATCGTCGACGCCGTCGTTCTCCAGGGTGTCCTCGGCGTCGAGCAGCCCCGTGTCCTCCCTCTGCTCGTCTTGGTCCGGCTGGTAGACGTCGTCTCCCCAGCCGTCGGAGCTGTTCACGGGTACCTCCAGGGGGTGGGGACGAGCCCGTTGTCACGGGACCCGCTCCGGGCCGCCGCCGCACGGAGCACAGACGCCGCCCGAACCACTGCTTTCCGGGCGCTCCCCGAGCCGGTGCCTGATTCCAGCCTTCCACCCCGCCTCGGGACCGCGCAACGCCAAGGACACGGCCGCCCCCCTGGGAGGCGGACGGCCGTCTCGGACGACGAGGTGCTCAGCCGTGCCACGACCTCCACAGCGCCGCATACGCCCCGTCCGCCGCGACCAGCTCCTCATGGCTGCCCAGCTCGCTGATGCGGCCGTTTTCGACAACGGCGATGACGTCCGCGTCGTGGGCCGTGTGCAGCCGGTGGGCGATGGCGACGACAGTGCGGCCGTCCAGGACCCGGGCCAGGGACCGTTCCAGGTTGCGGGCGGCGCGCGGGTCGAGCAGGGACGTCGCCTCGTCGAGGACCAGCGTGTGCGGGTCGGCCAGCACCAGGCGGGCCAGCGCGATCTGCTGGGCCTGGGCCGGGGTGAGCGCCAGCCCGCCCGAGCCGACCTCGGTGTCCAGGCCCTCCTCCAGTGCACGGGCCCAGCCCTCCGCGTCGACCGCGCCCAGCGCCGCCCACAGCTCGGCATCGACGGCGCCGGTCCGCGCGAGCCGCAGGTTGTCGCGCAGGGAGCCCACGAAGACGTGGTGCTCCTGGTTGACCAGGGCCACATGGGAGCGGACGCGTTCGGCGGGCATCCGGGACAGCTCGGCGCTGCCCAGGGTGATCCGCCCGTCCCGGGGCGCGTAGATCCCGGCGAGCAGCCGGCCCAGCGTGGACTTGCCCGCACCCGAGGGGCCGACCAGGGCCAGCCGGGTGCCGGGGGAGACCTCCAGGGACACCTTGCGCAGGACGTCCACGCCCTCCAGGTAGCCGAAGTGCACCCGGTCGGCGTGCACGTGGCGTCCCTCGGGGGCCACCGACGGATCCCCGGCGTCCGGCTCGATGTCCCGGACCCCGACGAGCCGGGCCAGCGACACCTGGGCCACCTGCAGCTCGTCGTACCAGCGCAGGATCATGCCCACCGGGTCGACCAGCATCTGGGCGATCAGCGCGCCGGTGGTCAGCTGGCCGACGTCGATCCACCCGTGGAGGGCGAACACACCGCCGATCATCAGGACCGAGGCGAGCACGGTCACGTGGGTGATGTTGATGACCGGGAAGAGCACCGACCGCAGCCAGAGCGTGTACCGCTCCCAGGCCGTCCACTCCCGGATCCGCTGCTCGGACAGCCCGACGCGGCGCTCGCCCAGGCGGTGGGCCTCGACGGTGCGCCCGGCGTCCACGGTCTCGGCGAGCGCGGCGGCCACGGCGGCGTACCCGGCGGACTCGGAACGGTAGGCGGAGGGCGCCCGCCGGAAGTACCAGCGGCAGCCGACGATCAGCAGCGGCAGGGCGAGCAGTACGGCGAGCGCCAGTGGCGGCGCCGTGATCACCAGGCCGCCCATCAGCAGGAACACCCACACCACGCCGATCGACAGCTGCGGCACGGCCTCGCGCATGGCGTTGCCGAGGCGGTCGATGTCCGTCGTGATGCGCGACAGCAGGTCGCCGGTCCCGGCTCGCTCCAGCACCCCGGGCGGCAGCCCGACCGACCGGACGAGGAAGTCCTCGCGCAGGTCGGCCAGCATTCGCTCGCCCAGCATCGCGCCGCGCAGCCGTACCTGACGGACGAACACGGCCTGGACGGCCAGTGCGGCCACGAAGAGCCCGGCGGTGAGTTCCAGCCGCAGGTCCCGCGCCCCGTCGGACACCCGCTCCACCAGTCCGCCCAGCAGCCAGGGACCGGCCATCGAGGCGATCACGGCGGCGGTGTTGACGGCGACCAGCAGCAGGAACGCCCGCCGATGGCGGCGCAGCAGTTCGGCCACGTAGGTGCGGACGGTCTCGGGGGCGCCGACCGGCAGGGTGTTCGCCGTCGTCGGGGCCGCCGGGTCGTACGCCGGTGGCGCGACGCCGATCATGCCTTCTCCTCGATCTCTTCCAGTTCCTGCAGGACGTCGTTCACGGCGACGGAGCGGTTCAGCGCGGCCTCGTCGTCCGTCTCGCGGGTGACCACCGCCCGGTAGCGGGGCTCGGTACGCACCAGTTCGCGGTGTGCGCCGACCGCCACGGCCTCGCCGTCGTGCAGGAACACGACCCGGTCGGCGCGGTCCAGCAGCAGCGGCGAGGAGGTGAACACCACGGTCGTGCGCCCGGCGCGCAACTCCCGCACGCCCTGCGCGATCCGCGCCTCGGTGTGCGAGTCGACGGCCGAGGTCGGCTCGTCCAGGACGAGCGCCTCCGGGTCCGTGATCAGCGACCGGGCGAGCGCGAGCCGCTGGCGCTGACCGCCGGACAGGGACCGGCCGCGCTCGGTGATCCGGGCGTCCATGGGGTCGGTGGCGTCCAGTGAGCCCTGCACCAGCGCCGCCAGCACGTCGTCGCACTGCGCGGCCGCCAGCGCCGCTTCCGGCCGGACGACGCCCGACGCGGGTACGTCGAGCAGCTCGCGCAGCGTGCCGGACAGCAGCACCGGGTCCTTGTCCTGGACGAGGACGGCCGTACGGGCGCTGTCCAACGGCAGTTCGTCGAGCGGCACTCCGCCCAGCAGCACCGAGGTGCCCTCCTGGGACGGGTGTCCCCCCAGCCGTTCGGCCAGCAGGCCCGCCGCGTCCGGGTCGCCGCACACCACCGCCGTGAGAAGGCCGGCGGGCACGAGCAGCCCGGTCTGCGGGTCGTACAGGTCGCCGGAGGGGACGTCGGCCGCGCGTGATCCGGCGGTGTCGGTGGGCCGTTGCAGCGACAGCACTCCCGCGGCCCGCTTGGCGGACGGCCGGGAGAAGGAGTACGCCATGGCGATCTCCTCGAAGTGGCGCAGCGGGTAGGTGAGGACCATGACCGAGCTGTAGACGGTGACCAGTTCGCCGACGGTGATCCGGCCCTCGCGCGCCAGCCCCACGCCGTACCAGACGACCGCGATGAGCAGCAGTCCCGGCAGCAGGACCTGGATGGCGGAGATCAGGGACCACATCCGGGCGCTGCGCACGGCCGCGTGGCGTACCTCCTGGGAGGCGCTGCGGTAGCGGTCGAGGAACAGTTCCTCGCCGCCGATGCCGCGCAGCACGCGCAGGCCGGCGACGGTGTCCGAGGCGAGTTCGGTGGCGCGTCCGGCCTTCTCGCGCTGGGTGTCGGCACGCCGGGTGGCGCGGGGCAGCAACGGCAGCACGGCGAGCGCCAGCGCGGGCAGTCCGACGGCGACGACCACGCCGAGCGCCGGCTGGTAGACGAGCAGGCCCACGCAGACCAGCACGATCGTGACCAGAGCCGCGGTGAAGCGGGACAGGGCCTCGACGAACCAGCCGATCTTCTCGACGTCGCCGGTCGAGACCGCCACCACTTCCCCGGCCGCGACGCGCCGCGTCAGCGCCGAGCCCAGATGGGCGGCCTTGCGGGCGAGCAGTTGCTGGACGCGGGCGGCCGCCGTGATCCAGTTGGTGATCGCGGTGCGGTGCAGGAAGGTGTCGCCGACCGCGTTGCCGACGCAGGCCAGCGCCAGCAGGCCGCCCGCCAGGGCGAGCCCGGTGCCGGAGCGGTCGACGACGGCCTGCACGGCGACCCCGACACAGAACGGCAGGGCGGCGACGGAGGCGAAGTGCAGCAGTCCCCAGGCCAGCGACTTGAGCTGACCGCCCAGCTGATTGCGGAAGAGCCACCACAGGAATCGGGGCCCCGAACGCGCGTCCGGCACGCCCGGGTCGGGGTACGGAAGGTCTTGAATCTGCATGACGTCCCAGTGGCTCGTGTCAGGGGGTGGAGTCCGGCCGAAGGCAGCAAACCGTGACAGGTTCGCCCTGTCGCGAGGTGGCGGGCAACAGGTTTTCCGCCCACCGAACGGAACCGGCCGTCCGCCGTGCGCCACCGGCCGACAACCGGCGGAATCGGCCGTTCCCCGGGCGCACGGCCGTCAGCCGGCGGAACCGGCCGTCCTCCGGGCGCACGGCCGACAGCCGGGCGCAGTCGGGCGGCGCCGGGCCGACACCCCTCGCGCACCGACTCTCCGGCCTCGGTCCGCCGTCGCCCGGAACGCGGTGTGACCATGGAGCGATGCACAGTGGTGGCGTACGACGAGCCGTGACCGCGACGGCGGTCCTCGCCTCTTTCCTGACAGTTCTGTCCGCCTGCGGCGGCGCGGAAGGCAGTGGGGCGACACAAGCCGCGGGCCGGGCGGCCCGCACCCATGCGGCCACGGCCGCCCCGACGGGCGTCCCCGGCGTCGGCGACCGGCTCCAGCGGCGGATCCCGTCCGGCTCACGTCAGGTCGTCGCGGTCTACGGCGACGGGAAGGACTCCGCCGACTCCACGGTCGTCCTGTACACGAAGCACGGCTCGACCTGGCAGCGGGAGCGCGGCTGGGCCGGGCACAACGGCAAGAAGGGCTGGACCACCGACCACCACGAGGACGACGACCGCAGCCCCGTGGGCGTGTTCACCCTCAGCGACGCGGGCGGCGTCCTGCCGGACCCGGGCTCCGGACTGCCGTACACCCGCTCCGCGGCCTTCGCCGCCCCGCGCTGGTGGGCCACGTCGCACTGGCACGACTTCGATTACGTCATCGCCATCGACTACAACCGCGTCAAGGGCACCCCGCCGAACGACCCGACCCGACCCGAGGGTGAGAAGAAGGGTGGCGGGATCTGGCTGCACATGGACCACGGCAGCGGCACGTCGGCCTGTGTCAGCGTGCCCGAGCGGGCGATGAGGTACCTCCTGCGCACGCTCGACCCGCGACAGCGTCCCGTGGTGGTGATGGGGGACAGGGCGGACCTGGCGGCATAGTCGTCATTGCGCGGGTGGCCGACTCCCCCGTAGAACACCGCACATGAAGAGACGGATCGTCATGTCCATGCTTGCCGGAGCGACCCTCCTGGCAAGCACCCTCCTCGGCACCGGACCCGCCGGGGCGGCGGACGTCCCGGCCCCGGCGGCCGGCGTCCCCGCCGAGTTCGGCACCGACTGGCACGACCCGGTCACGGCGGCACCGCCGGTGGAACGGCCCTCCGGAACGTCCTGCGAAGTCACCCTCGCCCAGGCGCAGTTCCGTGACTTCACCCCCTATCGCGGCACGTACACACCGCCGGACGGCTGCGGCGACCGCTGGAGCAAGGTGGTGCTGCGCCTCGACGGCAAGGTCAAGGGACGCCAGTACGACCGGCTCGGCTACCTCCGCGTCGGCGGGGTCGAGATCCTCCGGACGTCGACGCCGCAGCCCTCACCCGACGGCATCGAGTGGTCCGTGGAGAAGGACGTCACGCGCTACAGCGACACCTTCCGCACGGGCCGGGACGTCGAGATGCTCATCGGGAACGTCGTCGACGACACCTACACGGGCGTCCTCGACGTCAAGGCCACGCTGACGTTCTACCGGGGCCGACCCGACGGTCCGAGCCCCGACCGGGTCCTCACCCTCGACGGCGACTCGGCCCTCAGCACCCCGCGCAACAGCGAGCGCATCGTCGCCGAGGTGTACGCGACCGGCTCCGGCGGCGGCTGCGAGGAGTACTGGTACCTGACGGTGCCCGATCCGGCCCCCTACTCCTGCAAAGCCGGGCAAGGCCCCTACCGGGAGGTGCGGATCAGCGTGGACGGCAGGCTCGCCGGCATCGCCGCCCCGTTCCCGACAGTGTGGACCGGAGGCTGGTCCAACCCGTTCCTCTGGTACGTGATCCCGGGCCCGCGCGCCTTCGACATCAAGCCGATCACCTACGACCTCACCCCCTTCGCCGGGATCCTCAACGACGGCCGCCCGCATCGCGTCGAGGTCTCGGTCGTCGGTGTACCCGAGGGGCAGACCGGCTGGAGCACGCCCGTCAACGTCCTCGTCTGGCAGGACGAGCAGCGCGCACGGGTCACCGGGAAGCTCACCGTGCACAAGGAAGGCGACCTCACCAACTCGTCGGTTCACACGCCCGGTTCGGAGCACCGGGTCGACACCGAAGGCGCCCACCGGCTGACCGTCGGCGGCTACGCCGACACCTCGCACGGCCGCGTGCGGACCACCGTCAGTCGCGCGCTCGCCAACACCTCCACGCACCGCTGGACCGACGGCGAGACGCGTGACGCGCTCGAAGCCGGCTGGACGGACGGCGAGTCGGTGACCGTCGGCGGGCGTACCACTCGGACCCACCGCGCCTACACGATGGACGGCACGACCACCCTCGGTGCGGGCGACCGCCTGCGCACCGTGCTGACCCTCGGCGACCGCGCCACGGTCGTCGGCGCGGATGGCGGTCGACGCACCGCGTGGTCGCGGTTCGACAACTCCTATACGGGCGATGCGACGTACACGGCGAACGTGCCGCGCGACCAGCGCCACGCGGTCGGCACCACGAGTGAGCGCTACCGGCTGTACGGCTCACGCGGTTGCCACGACCGGACCCTGACCACCGTGCAGGGGGTGCTCACGGAGGACCGCAGCCGGTGCTGAGGTGAGCGGTGGGGTGCGGGTGACGTGTGTCACTTATGACGCTTTTACTTGGCTGAAACGTTGCGGTCTTGTGCGCGATCAAGACAGCCTCCAGAGTGTTCGGAAACGGAAGCCGCTTTCCGTATCGCAGAAGTCCCCTCCGGCTTCTGTGCACCCCGTCCCCCTAGGAGGCTTCGTGCCCCCGTCCGTACCGTCCCTCCCGCGACGCGTCGCACGCACTCTACGTACCTCGCTTTTCGCGCAGGTTACCTGCGCGCTCGTCCTCGGAATCGTCGTCGGAAAGCTGTGGCCGGACACGGCCACGGCTCTCCAGCCGCTCGGCGACGGTTTCACCCGGCTCATCAAGACGGTGATCTCGCCACTGGTGTTCTGCGTGGTCGTCGTCGGCATCGCCAAGGCCGGTGACCTGAAGGCGTTCGGCCGGATCGGGGTCAAGGCCCTCATCTGGTTCGAGATCGCCTCGACGGCCGCCCTGGTCATCGGTCTCGTCGCCGCCAACGTCGTCGGCCCGGGCAGGGGCATGAACGTCGACCCCTCCTCGCTCGACGCCGCGGCGGTGGAGGAGACGACGGGCGGGGGTCATCTGCCCACGACGACCGAGTTCGTCCTGAACGCGCTTCCACAGAGTTTCATCGGATCCTTCGCCGAGAACGAGCTGCTCCAAGTCCTCATCCTGGCCTGCCTGGTGGGTGCCGCCCTGCTGCACCTCGGGCACACCAAGGTGCCGAAGGTCCTGCCCGCGATCGAGCAGGCCCAGGACATCATCTTCGCGGTCGTCGGCTTCATCATGCGGCTGGCCCCGCTCGCGGTGTTCGGCGCGATGGCCCACCTGGTCGGCAACTACGGCCTGGGCGTGATGCGGACGTACGCCAAACTCATCGTGCTCTGCTACGTGGCCGCGGCGCTGTTCGTCGCGCTGCTGGCCGTCGCGCTGAAGCTGGTGACCGGCCTCAGTCTGTGGAAGTTCCTGCGCTACATCCGCGAGGAGATGCTGCTCGCGCTCGGCACCGCGTCCACCGAGTCGGTCATGCCGCGCGTGATGCAGAAGCTGCGCCGGGCCGGTGCCCGCGACGACGCCGTGGGGCTGGTGCTCCCCACCGGCTACTCCTTCAACCTCGACGGCGCCTCGCTCTACCTGTCCATCGGCACGCTGTTCATCGCCCAGGCGGTGGGTGTGGATCTGAGCCTCGGCCAGCAGATCACCGTCGTCCTGGTGCTGATGCTGACCAGCAAGGGCATGGCGGGCATCCCCGGTTCGGCGTTCCTCGCCCTGTCCGCGACTGCCTCGTCCCTGGGGGCGATCCCCGCCGGAGCGGTCGCGCTGCTGCTCGGTGTGGACCGCATCATGGACTCGATGCGCGTCGTCACGAACCTGCTCGGCAACTGCGTCGCCGTCTTCGCGGTGTCCCGCTGGGAGGGAGCCCTGGACACGGACCGGGCGAAGAAGGTGCTCGACGGGGAGGACACCTCCACGCCGGGCGACGGCGAGAAGGGCCTCGGCGCTGAGAAGAACGGCGGTGCTGAGAAGGGCGCCGGTCCCGAGAAGGGCCTCGGCGGTGAGGCCGGCACCGAGGCGCTGGCGCCGGGCATCCCGGCCCAGAAGCCCAAGGAGCTCAATGAGTCCAAGGAACTCAAGGAGCCCGCTCCCGAGGCCGGTTGACCGGAACCGAGTGGGCCGCGGTCTCCGCTCCGGCAGGGCGAGCGGAGGCCGCGGCCCACTGCCGTGTCCCGGCCCGTCAGCAGGGCCCCGCAGGCGTTCCGTCGATCAGGGTGTTCAGCAACCCCCCGAGCGCCTCCCGCTGATCCCCCGTCAGCGGCGCGAGGATCTCCTCCGCGGCCGATCTGCGCGCCGCCCGCAGCTCGCGCAGCGCGCTCCGGCCGTCGTCCGTGAGCTCGATGCGGATCACCCGCCGGTTCGCCGGGTCCGGGACCCGCCGCACCTTGCCGCTCACCTCCAGGCCGTCGACCAGAGTCGTCACGGCCCGCGGCACCACCTCGAGGCGCTCGGCCAGGTCGGCCATGCGCGGCGGCGAGCCCCAGTGCGCCAGCGTGCGCAACAGCCGGGACTGGGCCGGGGTGATGCCGAGGTCGCGGTGCTCCAGATGGCGTTTCTGGATACGGTGCACCCGGCGGGTGAGCCGCAGCAACTGCTCGGCGAGCAGGCCGTCGGGGTCGGGCGTGGTCATGCGGGAACAATATCAGGATGCAGTTCATTGTGAGCATAGGTAACAATGAGCTGTGATCCGATCCGCCGCATCCCTCGTAGGAGCCCATGCATCCCGACCGTGAAGCCCCCTGGACCCTGCCGGCCGACTCGAAGGAGCAGCCCCGGCAGGTCCGCCGCATCCTCGGCCTCTTCCGCCCCTACCGGGGCCGCCTCGCGATCGTCGGCCTGCTGGTCGGCGCCGCGTCGCTGGTCTCGGTCGCCACGCCCTTCCTGCTGAAGGAGATCCTCGACGTCGCGATCCCCGAGGGGCGCACGGGCCTGCTCAGCCTCCTCGCCCTGGGCATGATCCTCAGCGCCGTCCTGACCAGCGTCTTCGGAGTCCTCCAGACCCTGATCTCCACGACGGTCGGCCAGCGCGTCATGCACGACCTGCGCACCGCCGTCTACGGCCGGCTCCAGCGCATGTCCCTCGCCTTCTTCACGCGCACCCGTACGGGCGAGGTGCAGTCCCGCATCGCCAACGACATCGGCGGCATGCAGGCCACCGTCACCTCCACCGCGACCTCCCTGGTCTCCAACGTCACCAGCGTGGTCGCCACCATCGTCGCGATGATCGCCCTCGACTGGCGCCTGACGGTCGTCTCCCTGCTGTTGCTGCCGGTGTTCGTGTGGATCAGCCGCCGTGTCGGCAACGAACGCCGCAAGATCACCACGCAGCGCCAGAAGCAGATGGCCGCCATGGCCGCCACCGTCACCGAGTCGCTCTCCGTCAGCGGCATCCTGCTGGGCCGCACGATGGGCCGCTCCGACTCGCTGACGAAGTCCTTCTCCGACGAGTCCGAGGAGCTCGTCGACCTGGAGGTGCGGTCGAACATGGCAGGCCGGTGGCGCATGGCCGTCATCACGATCGTCATGGCCGCCCTGCCCGCCGTCATCTACTGGACCGCCGGCATGGCCCTCCAACTGGGCGGCCCGGAGGTCTCCATCGGCACGATCGTCGCCTTCGTCTCGCTCCAGCAGGGCCTGTTCCGCCCGGCCGTGAGCCTGCTGTCGACCGGAGTGCAGATCCAGACCTCGCTCGCCCTCTTCCAGCGCATCTTCGAGTACCTCGACCTGCCGATCGACATCACCGAGCGTCCCGACCCGGTGCGCCTCGACCGGATCAAGGGAGAGGTCCGCTTCGAGAACGTCTCCTTCGGCTACGACGACAAGGGCGGCCCGGTCCTCGACGGCATCGACCTCACCGTCCCGGCGGGCAGCAGCCTCGCCCTCGTCGGCTCCACCGGCGCCGGCAAGTCCACGCTGGGCTATCTGGTGCCCCGTCTCTACGACGTCACCGGCGGCCGCGTCACCCTCGACGGGACCGACGTCCGCGACCTCGACTTCGACACCCTGGCGCGCGCGGTCGGCGTCGTCTCGCAGGAGACGTACCTCTTCCACGCCTCGGTCGCCGAGAACCTCCGCTTCGCCAAGCCCGACGCCACCGACGAGGAATTGCACCAGGCGGCGAAGGCCGCCCAGATCCACGACCACATCGCGGCCCTGCCCGACGGGTACGACACCGTCGTCGGCGAGCGCGGCCACCGCTTCTCCGGCGGGGAGAAGCAGCGCCTGGCCATCGCCCGTACCATCCTGCGCGACCCGCCGGTGCTCATCCTCGACGAGGCCACCAGCGCGCTGGACACCCGGACCGAGGCCGCCGTCCAGGACGCCATCGACGCCCTGTCGGCCAACCGCACCACCCTCACCATCGCCCACCGGCTGTCCACCGTGCGCGGCGCCGACCAGATCGTGGTCCTCGACTCGGGCCGCGCGGTCGAACGCGGCACGCACGAGGAGCTCCTGGAGGAGGGCGGACGGTACGCGGCGCTGGTACGCCGGGACGCTCAACTGGAACCGACAAGCTGAAAATATGCCGAGTTTGTGACGATATACGGGTTACCGTGCCCGCATGCAGAAGAACACTCCGCCACGGAGCACGATTCGACTGACGCGCAGGGGCCGCATCGCCCTCGTCGCGACCGGAGCCGTCGTGGTCGGTACCGCCGTGGCGGTGCCGCTGCTGACTCTGGGGACCGAGGAGGAGAGCCGCCCCACGACCCTGGCGGTCCCCGAGGGATGGCGCGCGAGCCAGGTGTACACGGCCGTCGACAAGGCCCTCGCCCTGCCCGCCGGCAGTACGAAGAAGTCCCTGGACAAGGCCGCCCTGAAGCTGCCGAACGACGCCGAGGGCAATCCGGAGGGCTACCTCTTCCCGGCCACCTATCCGCTCCAGGAGAAGGTCACGCCGGACAAGCTCCTCGCGCTGATGGTGGACACCGCGAACGAGAAGTTCAACGGCGCGCCCATCGCCGCCGGGGCGCAGCGCAACGCCATGAACGTGTACCAGGCCGTCACCATCGCGAGCATCGTCCAGGCGGAGGCGGCCACCAGGGCCGACATGGGCAAGGTGGCCCGGGTGATCTTCAACCGTCTCGAGCGCGGCATGCCGCTGCAGATGGACTCCACCATCAACTACGCCCTCAACCGCTCCACCCTGCGTACGACGGAGAGCGACACCCGGATCGAGAGCCCCTACAACTCGTACCAGCGCATGGGCCTGCCGCCCACGCCCATCGCCAACCCCGGCGAGGAGGCGATGCGCGCGGCCATCAACCCGCCCCCGGGCAACTGGCTGTACTTCGTCACGGTCCGCCCGGGCGACACCCGCTTCACCGCGGACTACCAGCAACACCAGCGCAACGTCGCGGAGTTCAACGCGCAGGCGAAGAAGAAGAGCGGGGCGCAGGCGGCCGGGTGAGGTCCTGGTGGGCCCCGCCCCGTGTCACGCCGCGGCCGGCTCCCGCTCCAGCCACCGCCGGATGTCCCGCACGGCCGCGCGGCCGGCGCGGTTGGCTCCGATGGTGCTGGCCGACGGTCCGTAGCCGACCAGATGGATACGGGGGTCCGCGGCCGCGTGGGTGCCTTCCATGCGGATGCCGCCGCCCGGGGCGCGCAGATGCAGGGGCGCGAGGTGGTCGATGGCGGCGCGGAAGCCGGTGGCCCAGAGGATGACGTCGGCGTCGATGTGGCGGCCGTCCTCCCAATCCACTCCCGTGGGCGTGATGCGGTCGAACATCGGCTGACGGTCGAGCACCCCGTCCTCGATGCCCTGCCGGATCGCGTCGTTGAGCGGCAGCCCGGTGACCGAGACGACACTGCGGGGCGGCAGCCCCTGCCGCACCCGTTCCTCGACGAGCGCCACCGCCGCGCGGCCGGCGCCCTCGTCGAAGGGGCCCTCGCGGAAGACCGGCGGGCGCCGCGTCACCCAGGTGGTGGCCGCCGCGTAGGAGGCGATCTCCAGCAGGTGCTGGGTGCCCGAGGCGCCGCCGCCCACGACCACGACCCGCTGCCCGGCGAACTCCTCGGGCCCGGGGTACTGCGCGGTGTGCAACTGCCGCCCCCGGAAGGTCTCCTGGCCCGGGTAGCGCGGCCAGAACGGCCGGTCCCAGGTGCCGGTCGCGTTGATCAGCGCCCGGGTCGACCACACACCGTCCGAGGTCTCCACGAGCAGCCGCCCGCCGGGCCCCTCGCGCACGGCCCGTACATCCACCGGGCGCCTGACCCGCAGGTCGAAGGTCCGCTCGTAGCGGTCGAAGTACTCGCGGATCACCTCGGCGGACGGGCGCTCCGGGTCCGCGTCCGTGAGCTCCATGCCCGGCAGGGCGTGCATCCCGTGCACCTTGCCGTACGTCAGCGACGGCCAGCGGAACTGCCAGGCGCCCCCGGGGCCGGGGGAGTGGTCCAGCACCACGAAGTCGCGGCCCGGCTCGAAACCGGACCGCCGCAGGTGATAGGCGCCTGCCAGACCGGCCTGACCAGCGCCTACGACGACCACCTCGACCTCGCGCATGGTGTTCACTCTTCTACTAACCGGGACGGGGTCGTGGATCTTCCCAGGGTGGATCTTCTCGGCGGAGGGCGTGGCTCCGAACGAGTGGACTCCCCGCCCGCGCCACAAGGCGGCCCCCGCCACCGGTGCGGGTGGTGATGTTCCTTCGTCCCGCCCCCTCCGGAAGAGGCGCCCCGATGCGACGTACTCCCTCCCGCCGTCTGTTCGCCGCAGCACTGCTCGTGGCGTCGGTGCAACCCCCGCGAGGTCCTCGCCTACGGCTTCCGGCACGCGAACACCTTCGGGCCGGGCCAGGACTTCCAGTACTCCAACAGCAAATCTCGTCCTGCTGGGCCTGGTGATCGAGAAGGTCACCGGCCGCAAGCTCGCCGACATCCTCCACGAGCGGGTGCTCCGCCCGGCCGGTCCGCGCCACACCCTCTTCCCGCAGGACGACGAGTTCCCCGAGCGACCCGCGCGGCTACACCGACCAGACGCTCAGCGGCGAGGTCGAGGACGTCACCGACTGGCACCCCAGCCGGGCCTGGGCGGCCGGGGTGATGATCTCGGACCTGCACGACCTGCGCCGCTGAGCGAAGGTCGTCGCCACCGGCGAACTGCTCAGCCCGGAGACCCAGGCACAGCGCCTGAGGATGCTGCCGACCGGCTACCCCGGCACCGACTACGGCCTCGGCATCTTCCTACGGCCTCGGCATCTTCGAGACCAACGGCTGGATCGGCCGCAACGGCTCGATCCCGGGCTACGAGACCGTGACCGTCTGCCTGCCCTCGCAGAAGGCCACCCTGGTCATCATGATCAACACGGATCTCGTGGTCGACGGCCAGGAACCGTCGACGCTGCTCGCCCGGGCGAGCACCGCGGTCGCGACCCCCGACAACGTCTACGACTGCTCGGCCGTCACCAGGGCGTGACGCGCGGGGCCCCCGCCGGTCGGCGGGGCCCCTGCCGCAGCCTCACGACCCGGTGGAAGGGCGCGCCGGGGTCGTCGAAGGGGGCAGGTCGCCGTTGAACCGGGTGTCGGTGAACTCGGCGAAGTCCACCTTGCGCGGGATGAGCTTCAACGACGTGAAGGTGTCGGCGATCTCCTGCTCGGAGGCGATCAGCGGCTTGTCGACGGCGACCGCGATCCGGGTCGTGTAGGTACGCTTCACCGCCGCCAGCGCCACGTCCTCGGGGAGCCCGGTGTCCTCGGCCCAGACTTTCGCCCACTCCTCCTGGTGGTCGTACACCCAGGTGTAGGCGCGCCGCAGCCGCTCCAGATAGTCCTTGAGGGCGGCCGACTTCTTCTTGTCCTTCAGCGCGGCCGGGGCCGCGACCTGGAAGGTGTGCCCGTTGGTCACGCCGTCGCCGTCGGTCAGCACCCGCCCCTGCCCGCCCTGGAGGATCTGGGAGGTGTACGGGTCCCACACCGCCCACGCGTCGACCTTGCCGGAGGTGAACGCGGCGAGCGCGTCGGCCGGCTGGAGGTACTTGACCTTGACGTCGCTCAGCTTCAGCCCGGCCTTCTCAAGGGACGCGACCAGTTGGAAGTGGGCGGAGGACCCCTGGGCGACGGCGACCGAACGGCCCTTCAGCTGCTCGGGGTTCTTCAGGGGCGAGTCCTTCGGGACGAGGATGGTGTCGCCCTTGGACGTGCCGTGCCAGGCGCCGACGACCTTGATCTTCGAACCCGCACCGGCCGCGAAGACCGGCGGGGTGTTGCCCACGCCTCCGGTGTCGACGGCCCCGGCGTTGATGGCCTCCAGCAGCGGCGGGCCGGAGGTGAACGTCGACCACTTGATCTTGTAGTCGAGGTCCTTCAGTTCCCCGGCGGCCCGCAGGATGGCCTCCGAACCGCCCTTCTGGTCACCGACGTTCAGGGTCACGGAGCCCTTGCCGTCGACGCGGCCCCCGGACGTACTGGCCGCCGAGTTGCCGCCGCAGGCGGAGAGCAGCAGGGCCAGGGGGAGGAGCAGGGCTGCGGGGGCGAGGCGTCGTCGTCGCATGGTGGTGCTTCCGTTCGTGTGGGTCGTGCGGGCCGTACGGGGTGTATGGGCGGTAGGTGTACGCGGGGAGGTTCAGGCGGCTTCGGCGGCGGTCGGCTCGACGCCGAGGCGTTCGAGGAGAGCGGCGCGCAGGGTGGCGAAGCGCGGATCGGTGATGTCGCGGGGGCGGTCCAGGTCGATGCGCTGCTCGTGGGCGATGACCCCGCGGTCCATCACCAGGACGCGGTCGGCGAGCAGCACGGCCTCCTCGACGTCATGGGTGACGAGGAGGACCGCGCAGCCGCGGCGCTGCCACAACTCGCCGACGAGCCGCTGGGCCTTGATGCGGGTGAGCGCGTCGAGCGCGCCGAACGGCTCGTCGAGCAGCAGCAGATCGGGCTCGCGCACCAACGCCCTGGCCAGCGAGGCGCGTTGGGCCTCGCCGCCGGAGAGGGTCTTGGGCCAGGCGTCCGTGCGGTGGCCGAGGCCGACCTCGTCCAGGGCCTGTTCGGCGACGGCGCGCTCTGGCTTGCCGGGCAGGCCGAGGAGCACGTTGCGCCACACCTTCTTCCACGGCATCAGCCGCGGCGCCTGAAAGGCGACGGCCTTGCGGCGCGGCACCAGCACGGTGCCCTCGATCTCGCGGTCGAGCCCGGCGAGGATGCGCAGCAGCGTCGACTTGCCGCAGCCGCTGCGGCCGAGCAGGGCCACGAACTCGCCCGGCCGGACGTCCAGTCGCAGATCGTCGATGACGGCACGGCCGTCGAAGGAACGGGTGAGGCCCTCGACGTGGACCGCCTGGGGGGTCACCGGCCGGTGAACGTCGGTCGCCATTGCAGCAGCACCTTTTCGAGAGAGCGGACGATGAAGTCGGCGAGCAGGCCGAGGAAGGCGTAGACGACGAGGCAGACCACGATCACGTCGGTCCGCAAGAAGTCCCGTGCCTGCACCATGAGGAACCCGATGCCGGAGTCGGCGTTGACCTGCTCGGCGAAGACCAGCGCGAGCCAGGCGATGCCGAGCGAGTAGCGCAGGCCGGTCATCGCGCCGGGCAGCGCACCCGGCAGCACGACATGCCGTACGAGACCCCACCGCGACAGTCCGAGGGACTCGCCGGCCTCGATCAACTGGGCGTCCACGCCCCGGATTCCGGCGTAGACGTTGAGGTAGAGCGGGAAGGTCACGCCGAGCGTGATGATGGCGACCTTGGGGGCCTCGCCGATGCCGAACCAGATGATGAACAGCGGGATGAGTCCCACGAACGGCACCGTCCGCAGCATCTGCACGGGCGCGTCCACGAGGTCCTCGCCGATCCTGAACAGGCCCGCGATCAGGGCGAGTCCGGTGCCGACGACCAGGCCGAGCAGCAGCCCGCCGGCGACCCGCTGGAGCGAGGTGCCCATGGCCGCGGGCAGGGAGCCGTCCGCCAGCATGTCGCCGCCGACCCGGGCGATCCGGCCCGGCGAGGCGAGCACGTCCGGAGGCAACGCGCCGGTGCCGCTGAGGAGTTGCCACAACACCAGCAGCAGGACCGGGCCGGCGGTGCGGCGCAGCCAGCGCGGGACGCGGGTGCGGCGGGAGGAGGCGGGAACGAGGGGCTGGAGGTCGAGATCGGAAACCGATACAGGCGAAATATCGGGTTCTTCGGACACGGGTGGCGCATGGCTGATGCTCATGAGGGCTCCACAAGGGGAGAGTGCGGGCCGGGGAGGCATGCCTCGCCATCGCCGTGCCGACGCGATCAGAAGCGAATCAGAAGCGAATCGGGATCGATCCGGAGCGATCGCCGGGCAGGCGGAACGAAGGCGGGGAAGCCGTGAAGTGAAGGAGGGAGGGCGTCAGCAGCCGCGGCGACACGCGGCAGAGGCCACCCGCAGCAGGTCGATGTGACCGCGCGTGGTGAGCAGGGCTGAACGCAACATGCGGCCGAACCTAGCCAGCTGGCATGCGCACGGTCAACGGCGTCTCGATCAGTGGGACGTCCGTATCGCCACCCGGCCCGGCCTGGCCCGGGGGAGCCCGGCGTGTGCGTCAGGATGGGGGCATGTCAGATGTCTTCACCACCCGAGTTCTCGACGTCAGCACCGGTGCCGCGGAGAGGGTCCTCGACATCACCGGTGACTGCGAGTCCTTCCTGCGCGAGGCGGCGGGCGGCCGCGACGGCCTCCTCAACGTCTTCGTCCCGCACGCCACGGCCGGCATCGCCGTTCTGGAGACCGGTGCCGGCAGCGATGACGACCTCCTGGCCGCGCTGCACACCCTGCTGCCCGCCGACGATCGCTGGCAGCACCGGCACGGCAGCCCCGGCCACGGCCGCGACCACGTCCTGCCCGCCCTCGTGCCGCCCCACGCGACCCTGCCGGTGGTGGGCGGGCGGCTGGAGCTCGGCACCTGGCAGTCGGTGTGCCTGGTGGACACCAACAGGGACAATCCGGAACGGAAGGTGCGTCTGAGTTTCCTGGGGTGAGCGCGGCCCCTCGGGCCCTGCCTGCCGGACGCCGGGGCGGCCCGGTCCCGGCGCGCCGTGACGCCCGCCCTTAATGCCCGTATTCTCATCAATGCCAGATTCTCTTCGGAGAAGCGGATTGTCGCGGGCGCGAGTGAGGCGAAGCGTGGTTCGATCCGGCGAGGAGCCCAGGCCGGCGGGGCGTGCGACGGACGGCACGGGGCCCGTCAGTCTTCGCGAGCTGTTCCTCCAGGGCGAGCCGGTCGAGACGGGCGTGCGGACGTCCATCCTGAACTCCTGGCGACGCTCTCGGTCCCTCGGGCTGTCACCGGACACGTCCGACCTGCCCTACCGGGAGGACTTCGACCCGGGCGGCCGTATCGTCCGGGCGGCCCTGCCGGTGCTCGACCGGCTACAGGCCACGTTCGCCGGCAGTCAGGTCAACATCTCGGTCGCCGACGCGAACGGGACGGTACTGCTGCGCCGCTTCGGGGATCCGGCGATGACCAGAAGCCTCCCGGCCATCCAGGTCGTCCCGGGGTTCGTGTTCGCCGAGCAGGTCGCCGGTACCAACGGCA
The DNA here is from genome assembly GCF_014648995.1 of Streptomyces massasporeus. Classification (GTDB taxonomy): domain Bacteria; phylum Actinomycetota; class Actinomycetes; order Streptomycetales; family Streptomycetaceae; genus Streptomyces; species Streptomyces massasporeus. The sequence goes on from NZ_BMSE01000005.1 coordinate 92,209, forward strand.
TCGGGCTGGCCCTGGCGGAGCGGCAGCTCATCCGCGTCTACGGCGCCGAGCACTTCGCGGAGCGCTCCCAGCAGAGCGCCTGCGTCGCCCTGCCCGTCCGTGACCCGCTCAGCGGGTGCATCGAGGGCGTCCTGTGCCTCGGCTACCCCCGTGGCTTCGAGCGGCCCGCACTGGGCGTCGCCATCCGCCGGGCGGCCGAAGGGATCGAGCGGCGGCTGCTGGGACAGAGCTCCGCGCGCGAGCGGGCCTTGCTGCGGACGTACCTGGCCACCGGCGCCGGAACGGCCGGTCCGTACCGCGGTGTGGCGTTGGACGCGCTGGCGAACGACTTCCACCCCCGTGACCAGGCAATCCTCAGGGAGAAGGCCGCCGAGTTGATCTCCGGGGCGCAGGTGGGTGCCGCCGAGGTGACCCTGCCCGACGGCCGGCGGGTGATGCTGGTGAGCCGTCCGGTGACGAGCGGTTCCGGTGTGCGGGGCATCGCGATCGAGGCCGTCCTGTCCGGTTCCCCGGCGGGGGAGCCGCTGGCCATACCGCACCAGATGGACGAGCTGTCCGGCGTCACCGCCCTCGCCGTCCCGCTCTCCGCGCGCCCGGCACTCACCCTGCCGTCCGGACACGTCGCCGCCTCCGCCGGCCCGGTCATGACAGCCGACGGGGGTGGCGGGACCGACGGTGGCAGAACCGACTGGAGCGCCGTCGACGCCGCGAAGCCGGCCACGGCCGACAGCGCCCCGAGTACCGCGAAGCCGGCCACGGCGGACGGCACCGTCGCGAACGCCCTGGAGCCCGTCATCGCGGACGGCACCGCGTCGAGCGGTCCGGAACCCGTCACGGCGGACGGGCGAGGGCGCACCGCGGGGCCCGCTACGGCCGACGGCGGCCAGGCCCTCGCCGAGCCCGCCACATCCGACATCCCCCGGGCCCCCGACGAGCCCGCCGCACCCGACCGCGACAGGGCCCTATCCGAATCGGCCGGTGAGCACTCCGAAGCGGCGTTCCCGGCCCGAGGGCTGGTGATGCTGGGGGAGCCGCAGGTCGGGGCCTATGCGCTGGCCGCCCGTCGGCGTCTGGAGCTGCTGTCCGAGGCCAGCACCCGCATCGGCACCACCCTGGACGTCCGCCGCACCGCCGAGGAACTGGCCGAGACCGCGGTCCCCGGGCTGGCCGACTTCGTCACCATCGACCTGCCCGACGCAGTGCTGCGCGGCGAGGAGTCCGCCGACCCCCTCGCCGACCTGCGCCGCGCCGTCGTCCACGGCATCCGCGAGGGCCTGCCCTTCACGCCACCCGGCAAGCGCATCGACTTCGGCCCGACCACGCCCCAGTTGCGCTGCCTCAGCAGCGGCGAGGCCGTGCTGGAGCCGGACCTGAAGGCCGCCGCGGGCTGGCTCTCCCAGGACCCCGAGCACACCGAGCGCCTGCTGGCCCACGTCCGCTCCCTCATCGCGGTGCCCCTGGTCGCCCGCGGTGTCGTCCTGGGCGTCGCCGCCTTCTACCGCGCCGGAAGCCCCTTCGGGGACGACGACCGCTCCCTGGCGCAGGAACTCGCCTCCCGCGCCGCCCTGTCCATCGACAACGCCCGGCGCTACACCCATGAGCGCACCATGGTCCTGGCCCTCCAGCGCAGGCTCCTCCCGCACGGCCTGCCCGACCAGGACGCCGTCGAAGTGGCCCATCGCTACCTGCCCGCCGAATCCGACGTGGGCGGCGACTGGTACGACGTCATCCCCCTGTCCGGCGCCCGCGTCGGCCTCCTCGTCGGCGATGTCGTGGGCCACGGCATGCTCTCCGCGGCCACCATGGGCCGGCTGCGCACCGCCGCCCGCAGTTTCGCCGAGCTCGACTTCCCGCCGGAGGAGGTCCTCACCCACCTGGACAACCTTGTGGGCCGTCTGGACCGGGACGACCCGGACGGCAAGGGCGCCGGTGTCATCGGTGCGACCTGCCTGTACGCCGTCTACGACCCGACCGTGCAGCGCTGCCTGATGGCCCGCGCCGGACACCCGCCCCCCGCGCTCGTCCGTCCCGACGGCACCGTGACCTACCCCGACCTCCCCGCCGGGCCCCCGCTCGGCCTCGGCGGCCTGCCCTTCGACGCCGTCGAGGTGGACCTGCCCGCGGGCAGTCAGCTGGTCCTGTACACCGACGGGCTCATCGAGGACCGGCACCGTGACGTCGACCTGGTCCTGGAGCAGTTGCGCGAGGCCCTGGCCCATCCCGAGCGGGCCCCGGAGGAGACCTGCCAGGCGGTCCTGGACGCCGTGGCACCCGCCCACCCGCACGACGACATCGCCCTGCTCGTCGCCCGTGTGCACGCCCTGGACGCCGACCGGATCGCGACCTGGGAGCTGTCCGCCGACCCGGCCCTCGTCGGAGAGGTCCGGGCGTCCGCCATGCGGTGGCTGTCCGACCGGGGGCTCGACGAGACCGCGTTCGCCGCGGAGCTGATCCTCAGCGAGCTGATCACCAACGCCATCCGGCACGGCGCCGGACCCATCCGGGTGCGGCTGCTCCACCGAAGGACCCTGATCTGCGAGGTCTCCGACGCGAGCAACACCGCGCCGCACCTGCGCCGGGCCGCCAGCACGGACGAGGGCGGACGCGGTCTGTTCCTCGTGGCGCAGCTCTCGCAGAGCTGGGGCACGCGCTATCTGCCCGAGGGCAAGGTCATCTGGGCCGAGTGCGGGCTCGACGCGGCGTGATGCGGCTCGACGCGGCGTGACGCGGCCACCGGCCCGCCGGCGCGCCGAAGAATGCCCGAAATGCTGTAATTTGATCGGGTGCGCGACGCTCCCGACACACCCCCGAAGGCGGCTTCGCCCTTCGGGCCGGAACCCCTGGTCCGGATCCGCGGACTCGGCAAGCGGTTCGGCGGCACCGTCGCGCTGGCCGGAGCCGACCTCGACGTCCACCCCGGCAGCGTCCTCGCCCTGCTCGGGCCCAACGGCGCCGGGAAGTCCACGCTCATCAAGATCCTCGCCGGGGTCCACCGTGCCGACGCGGGGCAGGTCACCGTCGCCGGGGAACCCCTCGGCAGCCCCACCGCCACCCGGAGCATGTCGTTCATCCACCAGGACCTCGGTCTCGTGGAGTGGACGACCGTCGCCGAGAACATCGCTCTGACCACCGGGTACGGGCGCCGGACCGGGCTGATCTCCTGGCGGCGCACCCGCGCGCGCTGTGTCGAGGCGCTGCGGGTCGTCGCCACCCACCTCGATCCGGACGCGCCGGTCTCCGGCCTGCCGCCGGCCGACCGCTCGCTGGTCGCGATCGCCCGGGCCCTTGCGGCCCGCGCGCGGCTCATCGTCCTCGACGAGCCGACCGCCCGCCTGCCCGCCGCGGACTGCGCCCGGCTCTTCCACGTCCTGCACGACCTGCGCGACCGCGGACACGCGATCCTCTACGTCAGCCACCGCCTGGACGAGGTGTACCGGGTCGCCGACACCTTCGTCGTCCTGCGGGACGGCCGTGTCGTCAGCCACGGCCGGCTCGCCGGCCACAGCCCCGAGCGCCTGGTCCGCGACATCGTCGGCGAGGCGGACGAGCAGGCCCCCCACCGCCCCGCCGGGACCCCGGTCGGCGCACCCTCCGTCCTGGCCCTCGACGGGGTGCGCACCGCCCGGGCCGGACCCGTCCACCTGGAGCTCGATCCCGGGGAGGTCCTCGGCCTGGTCGGACTCTCCGACGCCGGGCACACGGACCTGGGCCGCGCCCTCGCCGGGGCCGGGTCCCTGCTGGGCGGTCGGGCCCTGCTGGACGGGCGGCCGTACCGTCCCCGTTCGGTCGCCGAGGCCGTCGGTCTCGGGGTCGGGCTCGTGCCGGGCGACCGGCTGCGGGAGGGCTGTCTCGCCGAGCTGACCGTGCGGGAGAACCTCCTGGCCAACCCCCGCGCGGGAGGCCCGCCGACCCCGCGCTGGATCGGCCCCCGCGGCGAACGGGCCCGGGCCGCCGCCCTGATGGAACGCTTCTCCGTGCGCCCCCGCGACACCGAGACGCCCATCGCCACGCTCTCCGGCGGCAACCAGCAGAAGGTCATGATCGGCCGCTGGCTGCGGACGGATCTGCGGCTGCTCATCCTGGAGGAGCCGACCGCGAGCGTCGACGTCGGAGCCAAGGCCGCGATCCACCGCCTGCTCCACGAGGCGCTGGAGGCGGGCCTCGCGGTGCTGCTGCTGTCCACCGACTTCGAGGAGGTGGCGAGCGTGTGCCGGCGCACGCTGGTCTTCGTGCGCGGCACCGTGACGGCCGAACTGAGCGGCCCCGCCCTCACCGTCGCCGGACTCACCCGGGCGGCCTCGGCCATGCCCCCGTCCACGGACGGTCCCCCGTGACGCCGCCGTCCCGGCCCCGCCGCCGCCCGGGCGGCCACCACATCGGCGCCTACGGCCTGCTGGTCCTCACCGCCCTGCTCTACCTGGTCTTCTCCCTCGCCCTGCCCGACACCTTCCCCACGCTGGACACCGTCGACTCGATCCTGTCCAACCAGTCGATCCCGGCCGTCCTCGCGCTCGCCGCCATGGTGCCCGTCGTCACCGGCGCCTTCGACCTCTCCATCGGCTACGGCCTCGGCCTGGCCCATGTGATGGTGCTGCAGCTCGTCGTCAACGAGGGCTGGCCCTGGCCGCTCGCCTGTCTCACCGTGCTCGCCGGGGGACTGGTCGTGGGCGTCCTCAACGGCGTCGTCGTCGAGTTCGGCCGGATCGACTCCTTCATCGCCACCCTCGGCACCGGCAGCATGATGTACGCCGTGACCGGCTGGATCACCGACGGCGGCCGGATCGTCCCCGGCCCGCAGGGCCTGCCACCCGCGTTCACCGACCTCTACGACTCCTCGTTCCTCGGCCTGCCGGTCCCCGCCTTCTACGTGCTCGCCCTCGCGGCCGTGCTCTGGCTGGTGCTGGAACGGCTGCCGCTCGGCCGCTACCTGTACGTCGTCGGGTCGAACCCGCGCGCGGCCGACCTCGTGGGCATCCCGACCCGCCGGTACACCGTCTACGCGTTCGCCGCCTCGGGCCTGATCGTCGGCTTCGCCGGTGTGCTGCTCGCCGCCCAGCAGCAGATCGGCAACCCGAGCGTGGGCCTCGACTACCTGCTGCCCGCCTTCGTCGGTGCCCTCCTCGGCTCCACGGCGATCAAACCCGGGCGGCCCAACGCCCTCGGCACCGTCGTCGCCGTCGCCGTCCTCGCCGTCGGCCTCACCGGCATCGCCCAACTGGGCGCCGAGTTCTGGACGGTCCCGCTGTTCAACGGCGGCACCCTGCTCATCGCCGTGGGCCTGGCCGGATACGCCGCCCGCCGCCGGCTGCGCGGCGGCGCCGCCCGCGACACACCCGCCGCGCCGCCCCCGTCCGCCCCGGCGCCGGGTGGCGGCACGGCCCCGCCCTGACCCCTTCCGGCACCGCCCCGCCGCGCCGATCCCCCACTGGAGCTCCCGTGCACCGCACCCGCAAGGCCGCACCCGCAGTCCGCACCGCGCGGCTCGCCTCCTGCGCCCTGCTGGCCACGGCCGCCGCCCTGACCGGCTGCGAACGCGGTTCCTCCGACGGCGCGGACGAGACCGCGACGGGCCCGAGCGGCTGCCCCGCCGTCCACACCCGGGCCCGGGAAGCCGTCACCCGGGCGGAGCAGAACGGCATCCCCTGGGGAGGGCCCACCGGCGGCCCCGAGGCGGTGTCCGGCAAGACCCTCGTCTTCGTCGCCCAGACCATGACCAACCCCGGTGTCGCGGGCGCCGCGAACGGGGTGCGGGACGCCGCGCGGACCATCGGCTGGGACGTGCGGGTGATCGACGGCGGCGGCACCCCGGCCGGCATCCAGGCGGCCATGAGCGAAGCCGTCGCCCTGCGGCCCTCGGGGATCGTCATCGGCGGGTTCGACCCCGACTCGACGGCCCAGCAGGCCGCCCGGGCGGGCGCGCAGGGCATCGAGCTCATCGGCTGGCACGCGGTCCCCGAGCCCGGCCCCAGTCGGCAGCCCGACCTCTTCACCAACGTCACCACGCGCGTCCAGGACGTGGCCCGCATCAGCGCGCAGTGGATCATCTCCGACTCGGGCGGCCGCGCCGGGGTCGTGCTCATCACCGACGCGTCGATCCCCTTCGCGCGCAACAAGTCCGACCTGATCCGCAAGGAGCTGGCGAGCTGTCAGGGCGTGCGGCTGCTCTCGGTGCAGAACATCCCGATCCCCGACGCCAGCAGCCGCACCCCCCGGGAGATCTCCTCCCTGCTCTCCCGCTTCCAGGACCGCTGGACCCACTCCGTGGCCATCAACGACCTGTACTTCGCCGACGCCGCACCCGCCTTCCGCGCCGCCGGCGAGCAGGGCTCCGGGCCGCCTTACAACATCGGGGCCGGCGACGGCGACCCGTCCGCCTTCCAGCGCGTCAACAACGAGCAGTACCAGGCCGCGACGGTGCCCGAGCCGCTGTCCCTCCAGGGCTGGCAGATCGTCGACGAGTTCAACCGCGCCTTCGCCGGCCGGCCCGACAGCGGATACGTGGCCCCCGTGCACATCGCCACGGCCCGCAACAGCGAAGGCGCCTCGACCTGGGACCCGTCGGGCTACCGGGAGGCCTACCGGAAGATCTGGGGAAAATGACGGCCGGTCAGGTTCCGATCTCTTCACGGAACATGCACGGAACCTCGGAATTCCTTTAGGTTTCAAGCGCTACTGTCACGTCAGTCGAGTGGCCGCCGGGGGTCGATCCGAGCGGGGCCCGTCCGCGGCGGCCCTCGCTTCCCCCCACCAGGCACAGGAGGCTGGGTGTGTACGACGGCGACGTAGTGGTGATCGGCGGCGGGTACGCCGGTGTCCGGCTGGCCAGACGGCTCGACGACACGGCCCGGGTCACGCTGGTGGACCGCAAAGAGGTCTTCTTCCACCGCATCGCCTCCCTGCGCGCCGGAGTGCACCCCGAGTGGACGCACACCCCCTTCATCCCCTACGACCGGCTGCTGCGCCACGGCCGGGTCGCCACCGGCAAGGTCGTGCGCATCGACACCACCGAGCGGCAGGTCGTCCTCGCCACCGGCGAGCGACTGCCCTACGACGTGGTCGTGATCGCCACCGGCGCCGATTACCCCGAGCCGGCCCGCTTCACCGGCACCACCACCGAGGAAGCGGCCAAGTCGTTCGCCGAGCACCAGCGCAACATCGCCGCCGCCGAGCACGTCCTGGTCGTCGGCGGCGGCCCCGGCGGTGTCGAACTCAGCGCCGAGATCCGCCTCGCCCGCCCGGACGCCCGGGTCACGCTCGCCCACTCCGGGCCCGCGCTGCTCGACTCCACGGGCAGCGCCCGCCCCGGGCGGAAGGCCCTGGCCTGGCTGGAGTCCCACGACATCGACGTACGGCTCGACTCCTTCATGTCGCCTGGCAACGACTTCGGCACCTACCGCGACGCCCGCGGCACGATCGTCGAGGCCGACCTGTCCTTCTGGGCGACGGGCACCACCCCCAACACCCTCTGGCTGCGCCTGGCCGGACACGGCGACTGGCTAGACGGAGCCGGGCACGTGAAGGTCGACCGGACGCTCCGGGTCGAGGGCAGGCTGGACGTGTTCGCCGTCGGCGACGTGAACGACGTCAGCGAACTCAAGATCACCCCCGCCGCCCTCGCCCAGGCCGACATCGCCGCCCACAACATCCGCACCTACCTGCAGAGTTCGGGAAAACACCGCAGGGAACCGCGCTTCTACCGGCCGACCCAGCGCACCCCGCTGATCGTGCCGTTCGGCCCCGCCGACGGACTGACCGTGCTGCCCGTCCCGGGCGGCGAGTCCGCGGTCCTCGGCAGCCGCACCACCACCATGGCCAAGGCGAAGAGCCTCATGACGCCCTACATGCGCCGTCAACTCGGTTACACGGCGGCCTGACCCGCACTCTGACCCCTCCTCACCACCCACCCCCGTCGTTACCCGCGAGTTCAGCCTGGGGTAGGGTCCCCACCGTTTCCGGCTACCGGCTGATGGTGGGCCGGTACAGGGCGTGTCGGAGGGTGGCAAGACGATGGAATCGCAGCGGGGTGACGGCGGACCCGTGGACCTGGACGACACGAGTCTGGAGGAACTCGCTCCCGAACCGCTGCTGACCAGGGACTACGAGACGCGTCCCGCGCTCGTGTACGAGCGGCTGCGGCAGCAGCACGGCCCGGTCGCGCCCGTCGATCTGCTGGGGGTGCCGGCCTGGCTGGTCCTCGGCTATCGCGAGTCGCTCCAGGTGCTCCAGGACGACGACGGCTGGCCCAAGGGCCTGGAGAACTGGCGGGCCCGCTCCGAGGGCAGGGTGCCGGCCGACTGGCCACTCGGACCGTCCCTGGAGGTCAACCACATCCTGATCCAGGGCGGCGCCGGCTACCGGCCGCTGCGCACCGCCTGGGACGTCGCCCTCAAGCCCTTCCAGGACCCCCGCCACCCCCAGGCCAAGCGCCTGAAGGCCGCCGTCACCGCCTACGCCGACGAACTGATCACCCTGGTCGGCCAAGGCGGTAAGACCGGTGTGGCCGACCTGTCCGCGCAGTTCTCCCGGCCGCTGCCGCTGATGGTGGCCAGCCACCTGCTGGGCTTCCCCGGCTCGCAGGGCGACGACGCGCTGATGGACATGTGGCGCGTGCTCGACGCGGGCCCGGACGCCGAGGCGGCCCTGGAGCGCCTGCTGGCGACGCTGGCCGAACTGGCCGCGCTGAAACTGGAGAAGCCGGGCGACGACTTCCCCTCCTACCTGCTGGCCGCCCACCCGGACCTGTCGCTCGACCACCTCGCCCGCGAGCTGTTCATGCTGCTCGGCATGACCTCCGACCACGTCGGCATCCTCATCTCCAACACCGTCGTGGAGGTCATCTCGGGTGAGGGCAGCGTGCGCGCCAGCCTGTCCGCCGGGATGGTCCGGGAGACCATGAACCGGGTGGTCATGCGCAAGCCGCCCCTGGTCAACTTCGTCCCGCGTTTCGCGGCCCGGGACACCCCGCTCGGCAACTACACCATCCGGGCGGGCGACCCGGTGTGGGTCTCCCCGGGCGCCGCCCACGCCGACCCGCTCTTCGCCGACCACGTCGCGTCGGGCACCACCATCAGCACCCGGGCCCACCTGTCCTGGGGGGCAGGACCGCGCCAGTGCCCGGCCCGCGAGCTCGCCTCGGCGGTCGCGGCGGCCGGCGTGGGGCGCCTCTTCGAGCGGTTCGACTACCTCGACCTGGCCCTGCCGGCCGACCAACTGCCCTGGCGCTCCTCGCCGTTCATGCGCGGTCTGCGCTCCCTGCCCGTGCACTACGAACTGGCCTCCGCGCCGCCGCCACGGCCCTGGGCGGAGGAACCCGCGGCGGGGGTGGCCGAGGAGGTTTTGCCGGACCCGTCCGCCCGGCAGCGCTCCTCGCTGTGGCGCTATCTGACGGGCCTCATCCGCGGCGGCCGCTGACCAGGGGGACCGAACCGAACGCCCACCCGGCCCCGGCGTTCGTCACGGTTCCGGGATGACGCTTTCACGCCGGAAGCGTGACAAACGGTGCTGGTGGGGGCGCCCCCGCTCTGGGATGCTCTTATCAGAACCCGGGACAGGGCGCGAGGGCCCGCGGGGGCCGGGCAGGTACACCTCGATGACCTGCCCGGCCGTTCTTCCGCCAGGGCACGGAACGGGGTCGCGGAACGGGACGGGGAGCCGGCGACAGACAGGCGGGAAGAGGGCGGGAACAGGCGGGAAGCAGGCAAGAACGGGGCGTGGAGCTCACACCCAGCCCGACTCCGTGGCGATCCTGATCGCGTCGATCCGGTTGCGGCCGCCCGTTTTCCGGGTGATCGCGGACAGATGGTTGCGGACCGTCGCCGCGGACAGGCACAGCCGCTCGGCGATCTCCCGGGTGGGCGTACCGTCGGCGGTCAGCCGCAGCACCTCGACCTCGCGCGGGGTCAGCGGATTCGCTCCCGCGTCCAGCGCGGCCAGCGCGAACTCGGGGTCGACGAACCGCTGCCCCCTCACCAGCTTGCGGACACCGTGGACCAGCCGGTCCGGCGGGGCGTTCGTGCTGATGACGCCGGCGGCGTGCAGATCGAGCATGCGGTGCAGCCGCTCAGGTGTCGTCGAGGCCATCATCAGCAGCATCCGGCACTCCGGCAGCCGCGCCCGCAGCTCGCCCCGGACGGCGATCTCCTCGCCCTCCCTGGAGTCCACGCCGATCACCGCCACGTCCGGCCGGTACACCAGGGCACGCGCGAGGACGTCACCGTTGCCGTCGGCCTCGGCGACGACCTCGATGTCGTCCTCCCGCGACAGCAGAGCGGCGAACGCTCCCCGCACGAGGCGGGTCCGCTCGACGAGAAGAACACGGATCACTGTCCCTCCCATTGCGCCGTACGCGGGCCACTGAGCCACCTTGATCGGATTATCGCCCCACCTCGCTGATATTTCAGTCCGAGTGGTGGGGTGTGGGGCCCGGGCGTACCGTCGAACGGTGGACACCGCAGGCAGCAGCCCGCAGCCGGCTTCACCACAGGCGACCACCACCAGGGAATCCGGTGGTGGCGGAAACGCGATGGCGCTGCTGGTCATCGCCTCCTGCTAGTTGATGGTGGTCCTCGACATCACCATCGTGAACATCGCGCTGCCGCACATCCAGAGCGACCTGGAGTTCTCCACCACGAGCCTGTCCTGGGTGGTGAACGCCTACACCCTCACCTTCGGCGGTCTGCTGCTGCTCGGCGGCCGGGCCGGAGACATCCTGGGGCGGCGGCGCGTCTTCGTCTTCGGCGTGCTGCTCTTCGTGTTCGCCTCGCTGCTCGGCGGATTCGCCCAGAACGCCGGCCAACTCCTCGGCGCCCGCGCTCTGCAGGGCGTCGGCGGCGCCATCGCCTCCCCGACCTCCCTCGCCCTGATCAGCACCACCTTCCGCGAGGGACCGGACCGCAACCGCGCCTTCGGGGTCTTCGCGGCCGTGTCGGCCGGTGGCGGCGCGATCGGCCTGCTCGCCGGCGGCATGCTGGTGGAGTGGTTGAACTGGCGGTGGGTGCTGTTCGTCAACGTGCCCATCGGCCTGCTCATCGTGCTCGCCACACCGCGCTTCATCAGGGAGTCCGAACGCCACCCCGGGCGCTTCGACATCACCGGCGCGCTGACCTCCACCGCGGGCATGGTGCTGCTCGTCTACGGCTTCATCAGGGCCGCGCAGGACGGCTGGCGGGACCCTCTGACCCTCGCCTCGTTCGCCGGAGCGGTCATCGTCCTGGCGGCCTTCATCATGGTCGAGCGGCGTTCGAAGCAGCCCATCACGCCGCTGCACATGTTCGCCGACCGCAACCGCGCGGGCACCTACGGCATCATGCTGTGCCTGGCCGCCGCCATCTTCGGCATGTTCTTCTTCCTCACGCTCTTCGTGCAGAACGTGCTGGGGTTCAGCCCACTCGCGGCCGGACTGGCCTTCCTGCCGGTCAGCGCGGTCATCGCCATCGGCGCCGGACTGGCCTCGCGGTTCCTGCCCGTCTACGGACCCAAGCCGTTCATGGTGGTCGGCGCGATCCTGGCGGCGGCGGGCCTGGCCTGGCTGACCCTGACCGACGTTCACTCCACCTACGCGGGCAGCGTCCTCGGCCCGATGCTCGTCTTCAGCCTGGGCATGGGCATGGAGTTCGTGTCGCTGACCCTCATGGCGCTGTCCAACGTGCCCACGCGGGAGACCGGCGCGGCCTCGGGACTCCTCAACGCCACCCAGCAGGTCGGCGGCTCCCTCGGCCTGTCCATCCTGGTCACGATGTACGGCACGGCCAGCACCAACGAGGCGGACAAGCAGGTCCCGGACTTCCTCCGGCAGGCGACCCCGGCCGAACGCATCCGGTTCGAACGCACCGGGCAACTGCCCAAGCCCTGGTCCGACGAGATCCTCACCGCCGGAGTGTCGGCCGCCTTCATCATGGCGGCGATCTTCACCGCGGTCGCCGCGCTGATCGCCCTGGTCGTCATCCAGGTCCGTCCCTCCGACCTGGAACGCCTCAAGGGCGGAGCGGGCCCCGGCCCGATGTGAGGCCCGCCCCCGAACCCCTCGGGCCCGCTAGGATCCGATCCGCGCCGCGATGACCGGAGCCAGCCGGTCGGCGATGACCCGGTGCCCCCGGTCGTTGGGGTGCACCGAGTCCGTCAGATCGCCCGACCCCAGCCAGCCGGTCGTGTCCACGAAGGAGACGCGCGCGTCACCCCCGGCGACGGCGGCCTTCACCGCGGCCTCGGTCTGCGGGACGAACCGCCCGCGGAACGTCTCCAAGGCGAAGATCCACGCCTGCGGATAGGCGGCCCGCACCGTGCGCAGCAGACTGCTGTACGCCGACTGGAACTGCGCCGAACTCACCCCGTGACCGACGTCGTTGGTGCCGAGGTTGATGACGACCGCGTCGGCCCGGTAGCGGGAGAAGTTCCAGTCGGGCGTCGCCGCGTTCGGGTTGAGCTTGGTGAACTGCCGCTCCAGCCCCACACATCCGTCCGCCGCGGCCACCAGGCACGCCCCGCCCTGCGCGATCTGCGTGTGTTCCACGCCCAGGCGTCCCCCGATCAGCCAGCCGTACGCGGTACGGGCGTTCTGCGAGCTCGTCGTGCCCACGGTGATCGAATCTCCGACGAACTCGACCGTCCTGGCCGGGGCCGGTGGTGCGAACGTCGTCGCGCCGCTGTCCAGGACCAGGCCCTGGAAGACGGCGTCGCCCTTGTACGACCCGGCCACCACCTGGTAGTTGACCTGGAGGGTGTGGTTGCCCGGCGAGAGAGCCGCCGGGGTCAGGTTCACGGTCCCCTTGACGTCGTCGTAGAACGTCACGGGACCGTTGTCGATCCGCGCCCACAGGTCGATGGTGCCGCGCTGCTTCAGCTTGACCGTCCGGCCGGTGAAGCCGGCCCGGTAGTAGGCGCCCGCCCAGTACGGGGTGTAGGCGGTGGAGGAGCTCGTCGTGTCCCAGCGCCCGATGAACTTGATGTTCGGGTCGCCGGGCTGTCCGGGGGCGGCCGCGGCCTGTGCGGGCGAGCCGCCGGTCCAGGACAGCAGGCACGCCATGAGCACGGCCGCGACGAGGGCCGGCAGGGTGCGTCTTGGGGAGGTGCGGGGGGAGGTCTGCACGGGGTTCCCTTCACGTGGGGGTGGTACGGGAGCGCTCCCATAGGCAGCCTTTCGAGGGAAGCAGTGAAACGGTTCAACGTCAAGTGGTCGCTTATGGAGGGAAGTTGAGAGGATCCCGCCGTCTGGACCGCCCCCTGACCGAGCGCGTGACGGTCGGCGGTCTACGGACGCGGTCGGGGGAACGTCTCCAGGGCCTCGGCCAGGCCCGCCGCGTCCGTGCCGACCTTGCGGTACACGGACGAGAGCAGCTGCCGCACACCCTGCTCGGTGAGGTGCAATGCCTTGGCGACGACCGCCGCGGCCTGGCCCCGGGCCGTCATCTCGGCGGCCTTGCGCTCCTGCGCGGTGAGCGTGTCCGTCTGCGGGTAGCGCAGGGGCAGCGGCCGCAGCCCGGCCGCGGACAGCTCCCGCCTCGCCCGGGCGGCCAGGCCCTCGGCACCGCAGTGCACGGCTCCTTCCAGGCCCTGGTAGAGCCGGTCGGCGGCGTCGTGCAGCCGCCCGGCGCGTGCCAGCGCGGCGCCATGACCCACCAGGGCACGGGCCAGTTCGTACGCGGCGGGCGACTGCTGGAGGTGATCGACGGCCTGCGCGTGCAGATCGAGCCCCGCCTCGCCGCCCGTCACCTCCGCCTGGGCGTGCATGGCCTGGCCGATCGCCGATGCCGCGCCGAAGTCCCGGGCCCGCTTCACGGCGTCCTGCGCATGGCGCACCGCCCGGTCGGGCGCAATGCGGGACAGAGCCGAGGCCAGCCCCAGCTGCCAGGGGCACCACGCGGGGTTGCGCCAGTCCCGGCCCTCCAGCCACTCGCCGACGCGGGACAGCAGGGGAGCGGCGTCGTCGGGCCGTCCCTCCGCCAGGAGCAGCTCGGCGTAGACGGTGCGCGGGTCGGGGTAGATGACGGCGTTCGGGATGATGTCGCCGTAGTGGTACGTGTCGGCGAGTCGGCGTGCCGCCACGACGCGGCCGCGGGCCAGGAGGGTCTGGATCAGGATGCCGATGGCGAACCACTGGGCGGGTACGCCGCCTTCCACCCGGTCGGCGATGCGCAGGCCCTCCCGCACCAGGTTCTCGGCCTCGGCCAGGCTGCCGCGGCGGTACCGGATGTACCCGGAGAGCGTCTGGCCCAGGGCCAGGTGGGAGCCGCGCCAGCCCTTCGACTCGCACTCGGCCATGCCCTTCGCGAACAGCTCCTCGGCCCGTCGCGGCTGGTCGCAGTACATGAACACCAGCGCGACCGAGACGGGCACCTCGAAGCCCCGGTTCTCATGCGTCCAGCTCAGCCCGCCGCGCAGGGCCTCCTCGGCGTAGGCGAGCGCCTTCTGCCGCGGCTCGCCGCACATCATGGCGTCCCAGGCGCGCGACCCCAGGATGTAGCGCTCCTCCAGACCGCGGCCGGACAGCCGGTCGGCGAGCCGGGCCAGCGCCCGCGAACGGCCCGACGAGTCCGCCTCGTCGGTGCGGAACGCGCTCCACACGAAGTGGTCCCCCTGCATCCGCAGCCGGATCCTGGGATGGGCGGCGGCCCGCTGCGCCTCCTCGGCGGCCACCGTCGCGGCCTCCGCCATCCGGTCGGTGTGGGCCAGGGCCTGGGTCAGCCGGTACACCATCGAGGCACGCAGCTCGGGGTCGATGCCCGGTTCCGCGAGCGCCTCCCGCAGATGCGCCACGGTGGCCGTGGGCTTGATGAGGAAGGTCGCGCAGGCGAGTTCGTGCAGCAGCGCGGCACGCTCCTCCGGCAGCGGTGGCTCCTGCAGCGCCCGGTTCAGCAGCCGCCGGGCCGCCTCCGGGGCACCCGAGTGCAGGGCTTCACGCGCGGCCTCCCGCAGACAGTCCACCGCCTCGGAGCTGCCCTCACAGGGCACCTCCAGCAGGTGCCGGGCCGCGGCGGCGTGGCCGAGCCCGGCCGCCCGGACGGCCTCGGCGGCCGAGTTGTGCATCCCCTCCCGCAGGCTCGCCCCGATGGACCGGTAGATCGTGGTGGCGATCAGCGGGTGGACGAACTCCAGACTCCCACCGGGCCCCTCGCCGTCGGCCAGGATGCGGGCGCCGCGCAGCTTCTCCGTGGCCTCGGCCGCCGCCGTGCTTCCGATCGCCGCGATCCGTGCGGCCAGTTCCGGCGAGATGGCCTGCCCGAGGACCGCCGCCGCGTAGGCGAAGCGGACGGTGGTGGTGCCGAAGCCCTGGAGCCGCTCGATCAGCCCGGGCCCCTTCACCGCGGCCGCCAGGTCGCGCATCGCGGGCAGATCGTCACCGGTGCCCCTGAGGTTGCGCTCCCCGAGTCTGATGGAGAGTTCCACGGCCTCGAACGGGCTTCCTCCGGTGACCTCCCAGCACTCCTCGCAGAACGCGTCCTCGGCTTCCTCGCCGACCTCGTCCCGGATGATCCGTGCCACGGCCGTGGCGCTGAGCGGTGCCAGGGTGAAGGGACGGTTCCCCAGATCGGCGGAGGGTGCGCTGAAGGCGGCGGCCTCGAGGGGCAGTTCGGGCCGGAAGGCGACGACGATCAGCATCGACAGGTCCACGGCCCGGGGCGCGAACGAGGCGAGCCAGCTCAGCGACTCCACGTCCGCCCAGTGCAGGTCGTCCAGCAGCAGGACGACGGGCGCCTTCATCACGGCGAGGCGCGTCATCACCCAGTCGAGACCGTCGCGGACCCCGGTCGGGTCCGGCACATGACCGCTCGGCGTCGCGACCAGGCCGAGCGCGGCGGCGACGATGTCGTACCAGCCGCCCAGAAAGGTGCGCAGTTCCTGCTCGTCCATCGACGCCAGCGCGGGCTGGACGACCTGGCGCACCAGGTGGAAGGCCAGCTCCTGCTCCTTCTCACCGCCCCTGCCCGACAGCACGGTGAAGCCCTGCGCCCGGGCCCGGGCCTGATTCAGCAGGGCCGTCTTCCCCATGCCACCGGGACCGGTGAAGGCGAGGAGCCCGCCCCGGGGCGCCTGGGGCACGCCGTCGACGGAGTCCCGCAGGCCCGTCAGCGCCGATTCGAGCGCCCGGAGCTCCTTGCGGCGCTCGAGCAACGGCCGGCTCTCGGACGTGGGTTGCCACAGCTCATGCGCCATGTGCCGTACCGCTTCCTGTCGTCGGCCATCGGGAGGCAGCGAGAGCGTACGCCTCCCGATGGGCCCCGTTCCGGGTTCCGGAACGAGCACGACGAAGAAGGGTGAATGACCTGCTAAAGCCGCGTGAGGTGCGAGTTCAGCGGGTACCGTGGCTCGAATGGGCATCCGCTCCGCGGCCTGACGAAGCGCCTCCTCACGGCAGCGCCGGGGCCGCCGCGTCCGCGTAGCGGGGCACGGTGCGCGACCAGTAGTAGCAGCCGCGGATCCAGCCGGCCATGCCTTCCACATAGCCGACCCCCGAAGGGCTCAACTCCGGTTCGATCTCCGCGTAGAGCCTCTCGAACTCGCGGATCGTGCGGTTGATCTGCTGGATGGCCAGGGTGACGGCCACCGGCAGCGAACAGTGATGGGCCCGTTGGTAGGCGAGGGCCAGGTTGATCATCTGGCCGGACCGCTGCTCCTTGACCGCGGAGAAGAGGTCGGGGATCCACACCGCCGCGTCGGCCGACAGCCGGCTCAGGCGCCGCATCAACGGGTGGTGGAGCTCCCCGGAGGTCAGCTCGCACGGCTGCGCGGCCTCACACAGCGGGTGGAAGGGCTCGACGCCCGCGGTGAGGGACCGTATCGAGGTGCACAGCCCGGACCGCGGGGGCGAGGGGTGGGCCTGGGCCACCGCCTCGTACAGCAGTCCGTGCACGTACTCACGGCTCTTCCACGCCCAGCGCGCGGCCTGCGCCGGTGTGCACCGCTCGCGGATCTGCCGGTAGAGGTCGGACAGGGCCGCTCCCAGCGGGGTGCTGGGCGCCGTGCCGTCCCGCAGGACCGCGATGCTCTCGCACAGCATCGGCAGCAACTGGCCGGGCCGGTGCCGGCCGACCTCCTCGGCCCGGTCGTCGAAGACGAACTGGTAGGCGATCTGGTGAGCGACGAGCTGCAGGATGCCGGGATCCGCGTCCGGGCTGTTGTAGGACGCCAGCTCGGCCGGGCGGGTGTGGGCGATCATGGCCGCCACCCCGGGCTCGTCGCTCAGCCCCGTCACGCGCAGCCAGTGGTCGACCCCCGCCGCGGCCGCCTGCTCCTGAGGATGGTGCCGGAACGGGAAGGGCATGTAGAGGTGGGCGTCGATCAGTTCGACCAGGGTGGCAGCGGGAATCACGTCCTGCGCGACGGCCGCCCTCTCCTCATGCGTGGTGGACACCGTTGTCACCGTCCCTCCGGGTTTTCTCCGCCCCGGACGCCGCCGGCGCGGTTCCGGGCGCGAGGGCGGCGGCGTGCGGCGCGGTGCCGCCCGGTGCGTCCGCCCGTGACGTGCAGATCATCGTCAGGGACCTCGGTCCCAGCGTCGCCCCGGGGCGCGGTGGTGCGACCCGCCCGGCCGGATGCCGCAGCCGCCAGCGACCGGCGACGGTCGCCAGGGCCACGGTCATCTCGGCCATGGAGAACAGGTCGCCGATGCACTTGCGGTTGCCCGCGGCGAACGGGATCAGCGCCCCGTGCGGACCGGTGGCGGCTTCGCCCTCCAGCCAGCGCTCTGGCAGGAACCGGTCGGGCTCGGGGAAGGACGCGGGGTCGTGGTGCAGGAGATACGGGCTGTACAGGACCGTCGTCCCCCGCGGCAGCCTGCGTCCGGCCAGCTCCGCCTCCCGGGTCGTGACCCGTGTGAAGAGCCAGCCGGGCGGGGAGTGGCGCAGCGTTTCGGTGAGGACGGACCTCGTGTAGACCAGGCGCGGCAGGTCGTCGACGTCCGGCAACTTGCCGGCGAGGACGGTGTCGACCTCCGCGTGCAACCGCCGCTCCACCTCCGGGTGCTGCGCGAGAAGGCTGAAGGTGGAGGCCAGACACATCGACGGACTCTCGGAACCGGTGAGCAGGAGGGACACCAACTGGTCGTGGACCTCCCGGTCGGTGACCGGGACCCCGCCGTCCCCGGCCTCGGCGGCCATCAGCAGGAGCCCGAGCAGATCGTCGCGGGGAGTGCCCCGGCGGCGTTCGGCGATGGCCGCGTCGGTGAGCTCGCGCACCCGCTCCACCGCCCGCCGGTAGCGGCGGTTCGCGGGCGTCGGAAGGCGGAACAGCGCGTCCACCGGCACGACCGTGCGCACGAACAGGCCGCGCACGATGGCGGCGAGGCAGTGCCGCACCTCGTCGGCCGCGGCCGGGGTGAGCGAGTCGGAGAGCAGGAGCCGGCTGATCAGCCGGGTCGTCAGACCCAGCGTGGCAGCGCTGACATCGACCTCCTGCCCCGTGCGCCAGTCACGGCACAGCGCCGCGGCCTCCGCGGCCATCACGTCCGTCTGCGCGGCGACACCGGTGGGGCGGAAGGTGGGTTGCAGCAACCGGCGCTGACGCCGGTGCTCGGCATGCGGGCAGGTGACGACACCGTTGCCCATCAGCGCCCGCAGCCTCTCGTACTGCGGTCCGCCCTTGTCGAACGTGCGGGTGTCGCGGAGCATCCGGTGGACCAGCTCCGGGTGACACACCATCCACGCCCGCTGAGGGCCCAGGCGTATCTCGACCAGATCGCCCTGCGCGGGAAGAGATTTCAGAAACTCCAGCGGCCGGCGGAACAAGGCGATACCGTGGCCGATGGATGGGAATATGCCTGGAGCAGTACCAACCGTCCATGCCTGTTCCGATTCAGGAACGCAGCCGTTCATCGAATACCACCTGCTTCAGTCGATCTGGGAAAACGGTGACGTTTCAACGACGTGGTGCTTGCCCCATGTCCTGCCCAGTCCCAGCCGGCCGCCGACTTGGTGAACCCTTTCTCCGAGGGGGCGCACGGGTGCACGGGGAAGCGCTGAGTGAATCACATGCACGTCATGCGAACAGGTGGTCTTCTTCCGTCACTTCGGCGCCTCGAAGAGACTTGAGGTCTTTTCCGTATGCGCGGATTCGGAGAAGAATGCCGAGGCGAAGGACCGGGCGGGTCACACGGTCGACGGACGGGGGCCGCCCGGCCCCCCGGATCAGGTGCGGCGGAAACTTTCGGGCGGCGCCAGATACCCGCCCGCCACCCCGCCCGTGTCGATCACGATCTGGTCCACCGCGATCCCCGGATCCACCATGAACACCCTCAGCACGTGCTCACCGGGCGCGGACACGGCCACCCGGGCCGTCAGCTTCTCGATGCCCTCCTCCACGTTGCGGGCCCAGGCGTCGCCCCGGTTGCCGGTGGCGACCGCCTGGCCCGACAGGACCGTCGGGGGCTGGTCGTCGAGGGCGACCGCGAGGCGCCGCTTGCCGCGTTCATCGAGGGAAGGCAGCCGGAAGACCGTCACCGGGAAGGTTCCGGCCGTGGTGAAACGGACCCGGTAACGCAACTCCGGCGACCGGGTGGCGAGGTCCTCGGCGACGGGTGGTGCCGTCGTCGGTACGGCCTCGACGGCTCCCGTACCGCGGCCCAGGCCGCGGACGATCCGCCACCGCGCCCCGCCGCGCGGCACCGCGCGGTCGAAGTGCGCGGCGTCGATCGACACATAGCCGTGGGCCTCGACGAAGCCGCGGGCGCGCCGGCGCGCCCGCTCCCCGTCGTCGACCACCAGCAACGGCACCTGGATGCTCCGGCCGGCACCGGAGAAGGTCAGCGTCGGACGGTGCGTGCCCTCCGGCACCCGGGCCCAGTCGACCTCGGCCCACACCCGGACCTGGTCGGTGAGTTCACCGCCCGTCGCACTCAGCCGGACCCAGGGCACACTCGCCTCGGCCCGCCACTCCAGCGGCAGGAAGCCGGTGTTGAAGACGTCCACGAAGCGGCGGTCCCGGGTGTAGGAGGAGAACGACAGCGGGCGGTCGGTCCCCGTCTCGTTGCCCTCGGAGGCCAGTCCCAGGCCCGATGTCTCCTGCCGGGGGAGCCTGGTCACGGCCGGGCGGCCCGGCGCCTTCGGGATCTCGGAGGGGTAGGGGTTGACGATGCCGTCCCACTTCCCGCCCGCGATCCGGGTGTTGTAGCGCCGGGTGATCTCCTGCTCCTCGGCGTGTGCCGCCTCGGTCAGGTCCGCGAAGCGGTTCGTGCCCGCCCCCCGGCGCTGGCGGACGGCGAGCGCGTTGCGGTCCGCCCAGTAGTACTTCAGGTTCATCAGCCAGGCGCCGTGGACCGGGTACTCGACCAGCTCGTAGTACGCGTCCCGGTAGGCCTCGGGCAGCTTCGCACCCAGCCGCCGTACCCGGTCCAGCAACTCCTCGTAGGCCGTCATGCGCAGGCCCGCCTCGTCGCCGTGGTGCACCGTCGAGAAGACCGCCCGGTCGATGAACTCGGGGCGCCGCTGCGCCGCCAGGCGGTAGTACTCGGTGCGGATCGCGGCGATCTCCGCGCCGTACCGACGGCCGAACTGGCGGCCGGCCCACTCCACGAGGAAGTCCTCGACGTCGCCGGGGCCCCAGCGGTCCACGTCCCAGGCCATGTCCAGGCAGAAGGACAGGCCCGTCTCGATCGACTTGACGTCACCGACGTTGAAGATCCACATGCGGTCCACCCGGTGCTCGTGGACCCGGCGCAGCTCCTGCCAGACCTTGCTCAACTGCGTGGTGTCCAGCCACAGATAGCTCCGGGGGCGCCCCCAGTAGGAGAGGTGGTAGTAGATGCCGTTGCCGCCGGGGCGGCGCCGTTCGGCGTCGTTCGGAAGCTGGCGCATGTTGCCGTGGTTGTCGTCCGGCCAGATCAGGGTGACGTCCTCGGGGACCTGGACGCCCGCGTTGTACAGCTCCAGGACCTCCTTGTACGGGATGAAGATCTGCGGCTCGGCCGCCGGGCCGACCTCCTCGGCCAGGATGCGGCGCTGGTCGGCGATGATGTCGTTCATCACCGCGACCTTCTCCGGGACGGTGGTGGCGTACTTCGTCTCCAGCGCGGAGTCGTGCAGGCCCCGCATGCCGATCGTCCAGCTGCTCTCGTAGGCGGCGTTCTGGCGGGCCCGGGCCCGCCAGTAGTCGGAGATGACCGAGGGGTTCACCGTGTAGTCGTAGAGGGGGAGCGTGCCGTCCTCGGCCCGGTGCTCCTCGGCCCACGGCTCCCATTCGTGGACGCCGTTGCGCAGCATGGCCTCGGGGTGGCTGGAGCCGACCACGATGCCGTAGCGCTGGGCCAGTTCGGGATTCTCGCGGTGCTTGTTGAAGAAGTCGGAGTAGGGGTGCATCGCGGGCCAGAGGTAGTTGGCCTTGAGGCGGAGCAGCAGCTCGAAGACCCGCTCGTAGGTCTTCGGGCCGATGCTCTTGTCCGGCTCCTGGGTGCGGTGGGACCAGGTGGTGAGGTTCTGCTCGTCGTTGATGAAGATGCCCCGGTAGCGGACGGCCGGCTCCGGGCGGACGAGGGGGCCGGCCGGGACCGTCACGGTGTCACGGCGGGCCACGGGGACGTCGGCCCACCAGTACCAGGGCGAGACGCCGATGCGTTCCGAGGTGTCGTAGACGCCGTAGACCGTGCCGCGGCGGTCGCTGCCCGCGATGACCAGGGCACGTCCCACGCCGGGCAGCGGGCGGTCCACGACCTGGGTGACGGACGCCTCCCAGCGGCCCTTCACCCGGGAGACGTCCAGGCGCCGCTGCGCGACAAGCCGGTCGATCATCGGGCTCGCGCCGATCGTCCCCACCAGGACCAGGAGTTCGGCGCGCCGCGGCACGGTGTGCAGGAGCCTCGGGCGGACGCCGCCGACCCGCTCCACGTCCGCCTGGAGGTCACCGGCCGCGCGGATGACGGCGGGGTCGTCCGCCGCGTCCACGAACACGTCCACGGCGGTGCCGTCCCGGAGCAGGGTGAAGCCGGTGCGGTCGGCCGAGGGAGCGGCCTCGGCGGCGGTGACGGGGAGCAGGGGAGCGGCGCCTGCGGCTGCCATTCCCCGTAAGAAGGACTTGCGGGTCACGGACGGGAGCGACGGTCTCTGCGGCACGGGCACTGCCTTTCCGCGCCGGCCCCGCGACGGTTCCTCACGTACGGGCCGTCGACGGGGCTGCGCGCACAGGGGAGGGGCTGGGCATGGGCAGGCTAGAAAGCGCTTGCCGCTGCACCCTAGGCGAGGCCACGCGAGGGCGTCCAGATGGGGGCGGTGGGTCCGCCGTGGCACCCGCTTCCGTCATGAGCGTCCCGGCCAACACCGGTGTGGACGGCGAGACATGAGCCACCGGGGCGTGTGCGTGCCGGGGTGGGTGCCGTCCGGGGCCCCGAGGGTGATCGATAGGTTGGCGCTTGCCTCGCCCCCCACACGAAAGGCCAACCCGGTGCGCCCTCGACGTCTCCGTTCCGCTCTCACCCTTCTCGGCGCAGTGGCGACGGCGGCCACTCTGGCCCTCAGCCAGGCCGGCCCGGCCACCGCCGACACCCAGCGGCCCGCCCCCGCACGCCAGTCGGCCACCGCCCACGGCCTCGCCTCGGTGACCGACCTGTTCGCCCAGCGGCTGCTGCTGGCCGACAAGGTCGCCGCCGCCAAGTACGGCACGGACACGCCGATCGACGACCCGGCGCGCGAGGCGCAGATCCTGGCCGACGTCCGGTCCCGGGCGGCCGGCCTCGGCCTCGACCCGGACGCCGTGGCCGCTGTCTTCCGGGACCAGATCGAGGCCAACAAGCTGGTGCAGCGCGGTCTCCACGCCCGCTGGGACGCGAACCCGGGTGAGCGCCCCACCGAGCGCCCCGACCTGGCCAAGGAGGTCCGCCCGGCCCTGGACCGCATCACCACCGGACTGCTGGCCGCGCTGGCCGAGACGGATCGGGACCGGGCGGTGCCGTCGTGCGGTCCGCGCCTGGCCGTGGCCGCCGGCTGGTCCGCGTACACCCACCGGCTCGACGCCCTGCACCTGGAGGGACTCGGTCGGGCGCTGCCGTCGGTGTGCGCCGGCTCCCGGTAGCCCCGCCGCTCGGAAGGGGCCGTCGGTTCAGAAGGGGCCGTCGGCCTCGACGAGCCGGGCCAGGTTCGCCAGGGCCATGCGCGTGCCCGTCTCGTTGTCGGCGGCGGGCACGGCGTCGGGGAGGCCCTCGTGGACCATGAGGACCTCGGTGCCGCCGCCCTCGGCGTCCGTGAGCGTGGTCGTCAGCGTCATGGCGCCGCCCAGCGCCGGGTCGGTGGTCTCGAACTCGAGCACCTCGACCACCTGCTCGTCCGGCACGAGCCGCGCGAAGTGCCCGTGGTAGGTGTCGGTGTGCGCGGCCGACTTCCCGGAGGCGTCCGCTGCTTCGTAGGTGAGCGAGATACGGAACCCGCCGCCCTCGCGGGCGTCGAACGCGTGCACCTCGGCGCGCATCCCGGTCGGCACCCGCCAGCGCGCGATCGCCTCCGCGCTCAGCAGCGCCCGGTAGACGGCGGCACGGGGAGCGTCGACATGGCCGGAGACCCGGGACGTGTACATGGGCCCCACCCTAGGCGGTGTGGTCGGCCCCGTTCGGCAGCGGCGGTTCCGAGTCGAGGCGGCGCAGTTCCTCGTCGGTGAGGAGGCGGGAGCGGAGCAGGAAGCGGACGCCCTCCGGGGCCTCCAGGGAGAAGCCGCTGCCCCGGCCGGGGACCACGTCCACGGTGAGATGGGTGTGCGACCAGTACGTGAACTGGTCCGCGCTCATCCAGAACGGGGTGTCCCCGGCCACGTGCCCCAGCAGGAGGTCCGAGGCGCCGACCCGGAACTCGCCGCGCGGGTAGCACATCGGGGCGCTGCCGTCGCAGCAGCCGCCGGACTGGTGGAACATCACCGGCCCGTGCGTCCCGGTCAGCCGCCGCAGCAGGTCCTCGGCGGCGGGGGTCAGTTCGACACGTCCTGTGCGCACGGTCATGAGTTCCTCCTGGCGGTGCCGGTGGGGTCGGGGACCGGTCCGTATCGCGAGTCCCCCAGTATCCGCCGCCGTAGGGGGGAGGGCCACAAGGCGGGAGCGGTACACCTGTCCGCTCCCGCCCCGCCGGGCGTACGGATCAGGCCGCCGCGGCCCCCACCGCCTCCCGCCAGGCCGCTCCGCCGGCGACGGCCTGCCGCCATGCGCGCACCGCCCTGGGCGGCACGCCCATCGCCAGGGCGCCGGTCAGCCGGTCACCCCTGCGGTACGCGGCCACGAACCGCTGCTCGGCCAAGTCCCCTTCCACAACGGCGACTTCGTCGTGTCCGCGCAGGAAGCCGTACGCCTGGATCCTCGTGCCGTACTGGTCCGACCAGAAGTAGGGCACCGGCGCGAACGGCCGGCGGCCCTCCGGTGCGGCGAGCAGGTTGCGGGCGGCGGCCATGCCCTGCTCGGCGGCGTGGGTGCGATGCTCGATCCGCATCGACGTCCCGAACAGCGGGTTGTCCCAGCGGGCCACGTCACCGGCCGCGTAGACACCCGGTGCCGCCTGGCAGTACGCGTCGCACAGCACGCCGTCGCCGACCGGCAGTCCGCTGTCCGCCAGCCACTCGGTGTTGGGGAGCGAACCGACGGCGACCAGGACCTCGTCGGCCTCGACCACCTCACCGCCGGCCAGCCGTACGCCGCCGTCGGTCATCCCGGTCACGGTGACGCCGGTGCGCAGTTCCACGCCGTGGTCGAGGTGTGTCCAGCTGAGCAGCCGGCCGACCTCGGTGCCGACGGCGTGGGCCAGCGGCACGGGAGCCGGTTCCAGCAGGGTCACCCGCGCGCCCAGCCCCCGGGCCACCGCGGCGGCCTCGGCACCGAGGAACCCGGCGCCCACCACGACCAGACGGCGGCCGGGGCGCAGCCGCTCGCGCAGCGCGAGGGCGTCGTCCAGGGTGCGCAGCACATGCGCGCCCCGGTCACCGGGCAGCCGCCGGGGCCGGACGCCCGTGGCCACGATCAGCCCGTCGTAGCGCAGGTGCGAGCCGTCGGCCAGCCGCACCGTACGGTCCGTCAGGTCGAGGCCCGTCGCCGCCGTCCCGAGCCGCAGGTCGAGGCCGAGTGCGTCGAGGTCGGCCTGCGGGCGCAACGGGAGCTGCCCGGTGGTCCACGCGCCGGAGAGGATCTGCTTGGACAGCGGGGGCCGGTCGTAGGGGGCGTGGGGTTCGTCGCCGACCAGGGCCAGTGTGCCGTCGAAGCCGGTCCGGCGGAGCGTCTCGGCCGCCGCGAGCCCCGCGGCCGACGCGCCGACGACCACGACGCACCTCACCGCTCAACCAGCCGGATCGCCGCGGCCGGGCAGACGGATACGGCCTCGCGCACATCGTCGAGCAGGTCCTCGCCCGGCGTCTCCTCCAGCAGGATCGCGACGCCGTCGTCGTCGCGCTGGTCGAAGACGTCGGGGGCGGCCATCACGCACTGGCCCGACGCCACGCACTTCGGTACGTCCAGTTCCACACGCATGCTTGTCATCCCGGTTCTCTCGGTGGGGGGATCAGTGGGGGTGGGAGGGGTCACCAGGCCACCGGCAGGCCGTGCACGCCGTAGGTGGTACCGGTGTGGTCGAACTCCAGCTCCTCGACGGGCACAGCGAGCCGCAGGGTGGGGATGCGGCGGTAGAGGGTGCCGTAGACGACCTGGAGTTCCAGCCGGGCCAGGTTCTGGCCCAGGCACTGGTGAGGGCCGTAGCCGAATGCCTGGTGGATCCGGGCCGGGCGGGTGAGGTCGAGCCGTTCGGCCTCGGGGAAGACCTCCGGGTCCCAGTTCGCGGCGTGCAGGTCGAAGATGATGCCGTCGCCCTTGCGGATGACGACGTCGCCGATCTCGATGTCGTCCTTGGCGACCCGGCGCACGCCGGTCTGGACGATGGACAGGTAACGCAGCACCTCGTCCACGGCGTTGGCGATCAGCTTCGGGTCGTCGCTCCCGCGCAGCAGGGCGAGCTGGTCGGGGTGCTGGAGCAGGGCGATGGTGCCGAGGCTGATCATCGTCGCCGTGGTCTCGTGACCGGCGATCAGCATGGCGACTCCCATGTGCACGGCCTCGGTGTGCGCCATCTCCCCGGCCCGCACCCGGCCGGCCATCTCCGACAGCACGTCCTCGCCCGGGTCGGCCGTCTTCCGCTTGAGCAACTCGTCGAGGTAGGCGGCCAGTTCGCCGCCGGCCCGCCGGGCCTCCTCCGGCGGAGCCGCCCCGTCCAGCACCAGGCTGCTGCTGCGCTGGAAGAAGTCATGGTCCGCGTACGGCACTCCGAGCAGCTCGGCGATCACCAGCGACGGCACCGGCAGGGCGAACGCCTGGAGCAGATCGACCGGGTTGGGGCCGTCCAGCATCCGGTCGACGAGCTCGTCGACGATCTTCTGGACCGGCTCCCGCATCTTCTCGATGCGCTTGACCACGAACGGACCGTTGACGGTCCGCCGCAGCCGCGTGTGCTCCGGGGCGTCCGTGTTGGTGATGAGCCGCGGTGTGACCGGCGCGATCTCCGCCCGGTGCGCGTTGACGTACGGGAAGCCGGGGTCGAGGTCGTCGTCGCTGACACGCGGGTCGGGCAGCAGGGCCCGCTGGTCGGCATGCCGGGTGACCAGCCAGGGCGTGCTGCCGTTCCAGATCCGCACCCGCGTGATCGGATTCTCGGCCCGCAGCTCCTGCGTGGCCGGGGCAGGGGCGAGCGGGCACTCGGCCGCCCGCGGCAGCGGATACTCGGGCAGCGGCCCGGAGGCACCGGTGACGGGGCAGGACAGGACATCGGACATGGCATCTCCTGGTGAGGTGCGGTGGGGGGCTCCGGCGGGATCGGACTCCCGAAGGCCGGAGTCGGCGCGCAGGCGGTGGAAGAACTGGTCCACCGGTGGGGAAGCGGAGCGGGCCGGCATCGTCCGGTCGGCTCCCTGACGTGAGGCGGTCCTGGCCCACGTCGCACGCGGGAAGGTGGCCCTCGGCCGTGTCTACGGATGGGCCACTCTGCGGCGCCGTGCGACGATCCCGCCCGCCGCGCCGAGCGCGACCAGGCCCATCGCGGCGGCGGCGGCGGTGCCCTTCACCCCGTCCAGGGCGACGTACATCGCCGTGGCCGCACCGCCGTTGAACAGGAACAGGAACCACAGCGTGCCGGGCCTGGCCAGGAAGGCCGAGATCCCCGGCTTCCTGGCGAGACGCGTACCGGTGACGAGCGCGACGGCGGACCCGGCGATCGTGGCCACGCCCTGCTGCGTGCCGTCGAGGACGGCACCGGCGCCCAGGGCGGCGGCCAGTCCGGCGCCGAAGAAGGCCCAGAGCAGCAGGTCGGCGACGACGGACTTGGCGGCGGAGGGAGACGGAGACATGGAGGCACCTCTTTTGGCGGGGCGTGGGGGAGGAGGGGCTGGCAGGAGGGCGGTTCAGGCCTGCGCGTCGGAGGATTCCGCCGGTTCGACGGCCGTTCGCCGGCGCGGAAGGAAGGAGGCGAGCGCGAAGGCGAGGACGGCCGAGCCGGCGCCGAGGGCCATGACCGACTTGAAGCCGTTCTCCGAGGGCAGGGCGTGGCCGCCGAAGTCGGTGGTCAGCTGCGCCAGGATGACGCCGGCGAGGGCACTGGCGAACGACGTGCCCATCGAACGCATCAGGGTGTTGAGGCTGTTGGCCGCGGCCGTCTCGGAGGCGGGCACCGCGCTCATGATCAGGGCGGGCATGGCGCCGTAGGCGAAGCCGACACCGCCGCCGATGACGCAGGCCACGAGCACGATGTGCCAGACCTCGGACATCAGCACGATGCTCAGGCCGTACCCGGCGGCCACGACGAGAGCGCCGATCATCAGCGTGACCTTCGGTCCCTTGGCCCTCGTGATGCCCGCGGACACGGCGGACATGGCCATCATGACCAGCCCCTGCGGCGCCAGGATCAGGCCGACGGCCAGCATCGACCTGCCCAGGCCGTAGCCGGTCTGCTCGGGCAGCTGGAGGACCTGCGGCAGCACGAGCGA
This sequence comes from Streptomyces massasporeus, assembly GCF_014648995.1. GTDB lineage: Bacteria > Actinomycetota > Actinomycetes > Streptomycetales > Streptomycetaceae > Streptomyces > Streptomyces massasporeus. The sequence continues at coordinate 120,118 of NZ_BMSE01000005.1, forward strand.
CATGGCGAACATCGAGAAGCCGAGTGCGACCGAGGCGAGGTTGGTGAACAGCACCTGGCGGCGGGCGGTGGTGCGCAGGTCCACCAGCGGCCGGCCGGTGCGCAGTTCGTACCGTCCCCAGGCGAGGAAGACCACGGCCGCGCCGGCGAACAGCCCCAGGGTCGTGCCGCTGGTCCAGCCCCAGTCGCCGCCCTTGGAGACGGCCAGCAGCAGGGACACCAGGGCGGTGGACAGGCCGAGGGAGCCGAGCAGGTCGAAGCTGCCACCGGTGCGGACCGTCGACTCGGGCACGATCAGCCCGACGAGCGCGAGGGCCACGACACCGAGGACGGCGGAGATCCAGAACAGCATGTGCCAGTCGTAGCGGTCGGCGATGAAGGCGGCCGCGGGCAGTCCGAGCGCGCCGCCCACGCCCAGGGATGCGCTCATCAGCGCGGTGGAGCCGGCGAGCCGCTCGGCGGGCAGCACGTCGCGCATGATGCTGATGCCGAGCGGGACGACCGCCGCCGACAGGCCCTGGAGCGTCCGGCCCGCGATCATCGGGACGAGCGAGTCGCTCAGCGCGCAGACCACCGAGCCGGACACCAGCAGCACGATGCTGACCAGGAGCAGGCGGCGCTTGCCGAACATGTCGCCGAGGCGCCCGACGACCGGGGTGGCGACGGCGGCGGCCAGCAGGGTGGCGGTGACCGCCCACGCGGCGTTCGCCGCGGAGGCGTCGAGGTAGTTCGGCAGCTCGGGAACGATCGGGATGACCAGGGTCTGCATCAGCGAGACCACGATCCCGGCGAGGGCGAGCACGGCGACGACGCCGTTCGGTCTGCTCGGGGCGGAGGGACCGGTCTGGCGGCGGCGGGTAAGGGTGTGGGACATGGACGTGACTCCGTGCTGACGGGGGAGCGAAATTGCTTGACTTAGGCAAGCAGGTGTCCATTGCCGAAGTCAAGCAACTTTGCGCATTGCTTAACTTAGGCAAGCACCTCTAGGGTGGTCGCATGTCCACGCCGCACCACCGCGAGGATCCCGCCCGGTCGGCCACGGTAGAGATCGAGCGAGCCCTCAACCGGATCACCTACCTGGCGGGCCGCTCCCGGCAGCACGAGCGTCTGATGGCGGAGTCGGGCCTGTCCCTGGACCGGGCCGCCGTGGCGATCCTGCGGCACATCGCCGAGAGCGAGCCGCTGCGCCCGGGGGTCCTCGCCGTCCGGCTGTCGGTGGAGGCGTCCCACGTCACCCGGCAGCTGCGGCAGCTGGAGCAGGCCGGCCACGTCGTCCGCGTCCCGGACCCGGACGACCGGCGCGCCCAGCGCGTCCAGCTCACCGAGGCGGGCCTGGACGCGGTCGAGCGCATGCGGGAGGTGCGCCGCCGGGGCATGGACGCCACCCTCGCCGCCTGGTCGTCCGAGGACCTGGGACGGCTGGCCGGGCTGTTCGGCCGGCTCGTCGACGACTTCGTCCGGCACGCCGAGATCGAGATCCACGACCGTCCCGCGGCCCTGCCGCCCGGCCGGGAAGCCGATCACGGACGCTGATTGAATGCCGGGCATGACCGAGACCGACGCGCACGGGCCCGACCGCTGGGTCCAGTACTTCGCCCGGCGCGGATACCCCGGCGCCCGGCGGCTCGCCTCCGGCATGGAAGGGACCGTCTACCGGCTCCGGGAAGGGACCGTCGCGAAGGTGTGGGCCGGGCGGGCACCCGAGGACTTCGACCTCACCCGACGGCTCTACGCCGACATCGCCCGGCACCCCCTGCCCTTCGGCACGCCGAGGATCCTCGACGCCGAGGAGTACGGCGGGGTGCTCGTCAGCTATGAACGCGAGCTCGGCGGACGCCCGTTGCGCTCCGACGGAGACGGCAGGCGGCCCGCCCGTGACCTGCCCCGCCGGGAGACCGACGCCCTGCTCACCGTCCTGCGCGCACTGGCCTCCGTGCCGGGCAGCGACGTCATGCGGCGCCTGGTGATCCAGGGGGACGACCGGCCGCTGTGGCAGGGCCACTCCCGCTTCTGCGACGCGCTCGCCGCCCTCGTGGAACGGGCCGCCGGCCGCAACCGGGACGCCCTCGCCGCGCACGTGCCGCAACTCGCCGACGTCGTGTCCCGTACCGTCGCCTCGCTGCGGGCGTTGCCCGACCGGCCCGAGAGCGTCGTCCACGGCGACCTGGTGCCGCCCAACATCCACCTGGACGAGGCCGGGCACCCGGTCGCCGTCCTCGACTTCGGGTTCTGCACCACCGCCGGCGACCCCGCCTTCGAGGCCGCCGTCACGGCCGCCGTCTGGGACATGTACGGACCCGACGCCGCACACCACACCACCGAGCTGACCCGTCTGTTCGCCCGCGAACTGGGCCATGCCGAAGAGGTCCTGGACCTCTACCGGAAGGCCTACGCCCTCATCACGTACGACCTCTTCGGCACGGGCCCGCACGACGGGCACTTCCGCTGGTGCGCCGCCCTGTTGCGGTGACGCGCACTACAGCAGGTCGCGGGGGACCTTCTCGTTCCAGGTGCGCGAGAAGACCCGCCGGTCGGCCTCGTAGGCGTCGAGGGTCGCGTCGACGAAGAAGTCCGTCTCGTCGCACGTGAGCCGGGTGTGGGTGACCACCCGTACGTCCCAGTCGTCCCGCCGGAACCGCATGGTCCACGTGGTCTCGCCGCCGACCGAGGTGAAGTCGTCGGCGACCGCCGTGTAGCGCTCGCGGGCGCGGCGGCCGGCCTCCATGCCGATGTCCTCGAAGCGGACCGTGCCCCGGTCCTTGACGATGTCCAGCTCGGAGCGGTAGTCGATCAGATCCCGCTTGACGTCCCAGCGCTCCTCCGGGGGCGTCACCTGGGTCATGGCGAGCGGGGGAGTGCCCTCGGGTTCGCCGAAGGGCGACGACGGCACCTCGTCCGGCTCCTCCACCGGCCGCACCGGCAGGGTGAGCGTGCTGGAGTGCTCGTGGACGCTGAGCAGGGCAGGCTTCGGCGCCGGCCAGGCCAGCGGCCAGTAGGACGTCGACAGGGACAGCCGGATGCGGTGGCCCGGCGGGAACGCCTGCGCCACACCGTTGAGCGGGATGGTGGCCCGGTAGCGCCGGCCCGGCTCCAACGGCTCGGGTGACTCGGTGCTGTCACGGCGGGTCAGGTTCAGGATGCCGTACGAGACGCGCGTCGCGGCGCCGTCGGGGCTCACGTCGGACAGCCGCGCCGCCACCAGGGCCACCGGCTCGCTGACCGACAGGTCGAGCTCCACGCTCGGCGAGCCGAGGATCTCCACCGGCTCGGTCAGCGGCTCGCTGTCGAAGACGAGGGAACCGCCGTCCTCCTCCCGCTGGTCGTAGGGCAGGTCCGGGGGAGCGTTGTAGGAGGCCCACTTGCCCGCGAACTGGCCGACGGACAGCGGCGAGCGCACGGTCATGGCCGCGCCGCCCTCGCTGGGCGCAGCCGTGGCGTCCTGCGCGGCTCCGATCGTGTGCCGGGTGAGCGGGTGCGTGACGGGCCGGATGTGCGGGGACGGCCAGTGCGGCTCGCCGACCCAGCGGCCCGGCCGCTCCTCGTAGGAGGTGGAGGGCGGCACGCTGTCCTGCATCCACGCCAGCAGCATGGGGCCGTCCATGACGCCGTTGTCGACGCCCTTGAGCCAGTGGTCCCACCACCGCACGAGCTCCTGGAGGTAGCCGATCGCCGGGCCGGGCTCCCCGAGGTGGGGGAACTTGTGCGACCAGGGCCCGATCAGCCCCTTGCGGGGCACGTCCAGGTTCCCCAGCAGCCGGGTCACGGCGTTGGAGTAGCCGTCCGCCCAGCCGCTGGAGGCCAGGACCGGGCAGCGCACGCTCGTGTAGTCCTCGCACACCGAGGCGTGCCGCCAGTAGTCGTCGCGCCGCTGGTGGCGCAGCCACTCCAGCACCCACGGCTCGGTGTTCTCCAGCCGCTCGTGCCACATCTCGCGCCAGCGCTCGCCGACCACGGCCGGGTCGGGCGGGCAGGTGCCGTAGGCGAACATGGTGCCCGCCTCGGCCAGGTTGTCCGACAGCAGGGCGCCGCCCATGTAGTGCATGTCGTCGGCGTGCCGGTCGTCGGTGAACGAGGCGATGGCGATGGCCTTCAGGGACGGCGGACGGCGGGCCGCCACCTGGAGTGCGGCGAACGCGCCCCAGGAGATGCCCATCATGCCCGTGCCGCCGTCGCACCAGGGCTGCTCCGCCAGCCAGGCCAGGATCTCCTCGGCATCCGCCTGCTCCCGTTCCAGGTACTCGTCGCGCAGCACGCCCTCCGAGTCACCGGTTCCGCGCAGGTCGACGCGGACGCAGGCGTAGCCGTGCCCGGCGAGGTAGGGGTGGTGGATCGAGTCCCGTACGGCCGTCAGGTCGCGCTTGCGGTACGGGATGTACTCCAGTACCGCCGGGACCGGCTCCTGGTCAGAGGAGGTGGGCCGCCAGATGTGCGCGGAGAGCCGGACCCCGTCGGACATCGGGATCGTGACGTGCTCTTCTTCCTTCGTCTCGTACGGCAAATTTGTCACGTAACGCATGGAAGTGACGTGCTCCTCACTAACGCGTGGCGTCGGCCTCGGCCGGGGCGTCCTCGAAGGCCAGGCCCAGGGCGGCCACGCAGTGGTCGAACTTCTCCCGCAACTCCGCCTCGTCCGCTCCGCCGGTGTAGATGTGCGCCAGCTCGTAGCTGTAGCTGTCCTGCCCGGGGAGGTCCGAGAGCCGGTCGCCCTCTGCGGGGATCACCTCGATGCGCACCCCGGGTGTCTCCCGCTCGATGCGGGCGATCTCCTCGGGGCCCGGCACCCGGCGCACCACACCGTCGGTGAACCAGCGGTGGTACCACTTCGCCGCCATCGCGTACGAGCCCTGGCGGTGCGGCATGTGCGGGTCCTCACCGAGGGCGAGACGGACCATGCAGTGGTGGTTGGGCACGCCGTCGACGTACTGGAACAGCTCCGCGTGCGACTGGGAGTGCCGGGGGTTGATCTCCAGCAGGTTGATCTCCCGGGTCCGCGGGTCGTAGAAGAACTCGATGCTGAAGGTGGCCGAGTCCATGCCGATCTGCCGCATCACGCGCTCGCTGACGTCGTGCAGTTGCGCGATGACCGGGGGCGGCAGCATCGAGGGGTACTGGTGGCGCAGGAAGCAGGGGGAGTCCGGGTACTGGATGGAGTCCAGGACCCCGTAGACGGTCACCTCGCCCTGGTGGACATAGCCCTCGACGGCCACCTGGACACCGGACATGGCCCCCTCCGCGAGACAGACCCGGCCTCCCACGCCGTTCATCTCCGGCGGCAGGTCGATGCGTTCGAGGACGTGCTCGAAGGGGCGGCCGATGCGGGATATGCCGTCGCGGATCTCGGCGACCGCCGTGCGGAACTCCTCTTCGTCACCGACTCCGAAGGCGAGTTCGGAGGAGTACGAGAGGGCCGGCTTGAGCCACATCGGATAGCTCACGCTCTCGGGCGGGCGTGGAGGCTCGGCCGACAGGTCGACCTGGCCGAAGGGCGGGTGCCTGTCGGTGGCCTTCTGCTGCTCCAGCCGGCTCCAGTACTTGTGCTCGCACTTGACGACCGACTCCAGGCTGGTGCTGCGGGTGCCATAACGTTCGCTCAGCATCGGGACGAGGGTGCTGACCGGGAAGTCCCAGTAGCCGACGATCGCGTCGATGCTCCCGTCGAACGCGTCGAGCACGTCCTGAGCCTTGTCGAGCAGCTTGGGCAGGTCCACTTCGCCGACCTGGAGCTCCTCGATCGTCAGCAGCTGGTGAAAACGCAGCTGGTCGGCTCCCGGGACCTGGTGGAGCGTGGGCAGGTTGGCCTCGTCGAGCCCGATCACGAAGACGTTCTTCACCGTCTCGTCAGACACGGCTCTCCTTCCGACGACGTACGGCCCGAAGGCCGGCTTGCAAGATCGTCGGAGTACCCCTGCCACCTGCCGGCATGCCGCTCCGGACACCGCGCCCGTACCGGACGGCGGGGAACATGCCCGCCCTGAGCCGGACACGGTCGGCACGCGTGTGCCGGCTCACACCCCGGTCGGCAGGGCCTGTTCCGCCCAGATGGTCTTGCCCGTCGCCGTTTGGCGGCTGCCCCACCGTTCGGCGAGCTGGGCGACGAGCAGCAGTCCCCGCCCGCCCTCGTCGAAGACCCGGGCCCGGCGCAGATGCGGGGCGCTGCTGCTGCCGTCGGACACCTCGCAGATGAGGGTCGAGTCGCGGATCAGCCGCAGCTCGATGGGGGCGCCGCCGTACCGCAGCGCGTTGGTGACCAGCTCGCTGACGATCAGTTCGGTGGCGAACTCCGCCTCCGTCAGCCCCCATTCGGCCAACTGCTCGCCCGCCATCTTGCGGGCCCGGGCCACGGCCGCGGGGTCCGGGGGCAGCTGCCAGGTGCGGACCTTCCCGGCGTCGAGCACGGCCGTGCGCGCCAGCATCAGTACGACGTCGTCATCGGCGGGCCGGCCGGTCAGCAGCGTGTTCAGCACCTGCTCGCAGGTCTCCTCGAGCGCCACCACGGGCCCGCCGAGTGCCTGGCGCAGCAGGGAGATCCCGATCTCGATGTCGTGGCCGGGCGCCTCGATCAGACCGTCGGTGTAGAGGGCGAGCAGGCTGTTCTCCTCCAACTGCACCTCGGCGGCCTCGAACGGCAGGCCACCCAGGCCCAGCGGTGGCCCGGCCGGCAGGTCCACGAACCGGACGCCGCCGCCGGGCGTGACCAGCGCGGGCGGCGGATGCCCGGCGCGGGCCATGGTGCAGCGGCGGGACACCGGGTCGTACACGGCGTACAGACAGGTGGCGCCGACCTGCCCCGACGCTTCCTCCGCCCCGCGCACCTCCGGGCCCTCCTCCCGGTCGAGCCGGATGACCAGGTCGTCCAGCTGGGTGAGGAGCTCGTCGGGGGCGAGATCGACATCGGCGAGCGTGCGTACGGCGGTCCGCAGCCGGCCCATCGTCGCCGACGCCTGGATGCCGTGTCCCACCACGTCGCCCACGACCAGGGCCACGCGCGCGCCGGACAGCGGGATGACGTCGAACCAGTCGCCGCCGATGTCCGCACCGGCACCGGTGGGCAGATAACGGTAGGCGATGTCCATCGCCGCCAGCTCCGGAAGCCGCTCGGGCAGCAGGCTGCGCTGGAGCGCCAGGGCTGTGCGGCTTTCCCGGGTGAAGCGGCGGGCGTTGTCCACGCTGACCGCGGCCCGGGCGACGATGTCCTCCGCGAGCAGCAGGTCGTCCTCGCTGAACGAGTCGTGGGTGCGGTGGCGCAGGAAGTGCACCAGGCCCAGGGTCACGCCGCGGGCGCGCAGCGGCACCATCATCACCGAGTGGATCATGTACCTGGTCACGGTCCGGGCGCGGGCGGGGGAGGACTCGAGCCACTCCAGCAGCTCCGGATCCCCCGGCCGGTGCCGGGCGCCCCGCTCGGCGGCCAGGACCCGCAGCGGCAACGTCCCCACCGGGTAGCCGATCGTGCCGCCCGTGGCCACCACCGATTCCGGGCAGCCCTCCAGCACCGATCGCTGGGCGGTGCGCCGCACGACGGCCGGCGTGCGCGTCGGCAGCGGTCCCGGCTCGTCGCCCCGGGCGACGGACTCCAGCAGATCCACGGTGACGAAATCCGCGAATCCCCCGGCGACGGCCACCTCCGCCATCTCCTCGGCCGTCCGGGTCACGTCCAGGGTGCTCCCGATGCGCAGACTGGCCTCGTTGAGCACCGCCAGCCGGCGCCGGGCCCAGTACTGCTCCGTCGTGTCGAACACGGTCGCCGACATGCCCTGGACCACGCCGGCCTCGTCCTTCAGCGGCGACATGAACATGGACCAGGCGTGCGTCCGGACCTCGCCCGGGGCCTTGCCGTGCTCCTCGTGGAAGATCATCTCGCCGGTGCGCAGGACCTCCCGCTGGAGGCGGTCGTAGGTGTCGAAGGGCGGGTTCGGCTCGATCTCCCACAGGGTCAGGCCCTTCATCTCCTCCTCGGACCTGCCCATCACCTCGGTCATGATCTCGTTGGCGCCCACCAGCCGGGCGTCCCGGTCGTAGACCGCCACCGGTACGGGGAGCTGGGCGAGGGTGAGGTCCCACAGGGACGGGGCCCCGTGCTCCTCCCGCGCGCCCGGGTACACCGGCACGGTGCCGGTCACGAGCCAGAGCCGGCCGCCCTCGGCGTCCAGCAGCGGTGTCCCCTGCAGCCGTACCACGACCCGGTTGCCGTCGCGGTGCCGCAGGGCCACCTCACCGGCCCATCGCCGGCCCTCGGCCGTGTGCCGCCGCGTGGACTCCGGGAGACGGGCGGCGAGCAGGTCGTCGACGGGCCTGCCCACGAGCTCGGCGGGTTCGTAACCGAGCAGCCGGCGGGCCCCGTCGCTCCACACCGTGATCACTCCACCGGCGTCGACGACGAACGCCAAGTCCTCCGGTACGCGTCCCTGCACGGTGCCTCCGGATGTGCCGCCCCGGCCTGCCCACCAGTCCCTGCACCCGATTGTCCCGCTCCCGGCCCGTTGGGGCTCGTCTGCCGAGAAGCGCCTCGGTGACCAGCGCGAACGCTCAGATGGCCGCGCGGATCGCCTGCTCGAACCCCTCGACGTGGCCCCGGGCGAGCCGCGCCGCCCGCTCCGGCTCACCCGCGACGATCGCCTCGATCAGCGGCCCGTGCTCCTCGACGTGTCCCGCCATGTCGGACAGGCGGTCGAGGAACAGGCACCAGATGCGGGTGGCGAGGTTGTCGTGGCGGACGAGGGTGTCCTCCAGGTACGGGTTGTGCGCGGCGGCGTAGACCGCGCGGTGGACCTGGAGATCCAGGCGCATCAGCTCGCCGTCCTGCCGGGCGGGATCCGCGTGCTCCAGCTCCTGCCGCAGGGCCGTCAAAACCGCCCGGTCCGCCACCGTGGCACGCCGCGCGGCCTGGGCGGCGGCCAGGGGTTCGAGCTCCTGGCGCACCTCGGAGATATGGGCGAGGTCGGTGATGTTGACCTCGGTGGCGAAGGTGCCGCGCCGGGGGTAGGTCGTGATCAGGCGCTCGTACTGGAGCCGCTTCAGCGCCTCGCGGACCGGTGTCCGCCCCACGCCGAGGGACTGCGCGAGCTGCTCCTCGTGGATCGGGGCGCCCGGGCGGATCTCGAGCATGACGAGCCGGTCGCGGATGGCGCGGTAGGCGCGCTCGGCGAGGGACAGCTCCTCGCCGCCGGGCTCTGGGCTCCGGGAATCCCCGCTCATGGGCTCGGTCGCCAGCTGCTGCATGAATGCCCCCTTGACCTGTCCGGCGAGCTCCCATACCGTACCGCACAGTCTGATATATCAGTTGCGCATTAGTTGGCTCCCAGGATGGTGCACCCATGGCAACCAGCCCGTCGACCAGCACACTCGCGCCCCCCCTCGCCCTCCCGCTCAGTGAACTGGACCCGGACGTCGCCACCGCGGTACGGGCCGAGCTGCACCGCCAGCAGTCGACGCTGGAGATGATCGCCTCGGAGAACTTCGCCCCGGCCGCCGTGCTGGAGGCCCAGGGCTCGGTCCTCACCAACAAGTACGCCGAGGGCTACCCGGGCCGCCGCTACTACGGCGGCTGCGAACACGTCGACGTCGTCGAGCGGCTCGCCGTCGACCGCGTGAAGGAGCTGTTCGGCGCCGAGGCCGCGAACGTCCAGCCGCACTCGGGAGCGCAGGCCAACGCCGCCGCGATGTTCGCCCTGCTCCGGCCGGGCGACACGATCCTCGGCCTCGACCTGGCGCACGGCGGTCACCTGACCCACGGCATGCGGATCAACTACTCCGGCAAGCTGTACGACGTCGTGCCCTACCACGTGCGCGAGTCCGACCTGCGCGTCGACATGGAGGAGGTCGAGCGGCTCGCCCTCACCCACCGGCCGAAGATGATCGTCGCCGGCTGGTCGGCCTACCCGCGGCAGCTGGACTTCGCCGCGTTCCGGCGGATCGCCGACGCGGTGGGCGCGTACCTCATGGTGGACATGGCGCACTTCGCCGGTCTGGTCGCCGCGGGCCTCCACCCGAACCCGGTGCCGTATGCCGACGTCGTCACGACCACCACCCACAAGACCCTCGGTGGCCCGCGCGGCGGCGTGATCCTCAGCCGGGCCGGCCTCGCCAAGAAGATCGACTCGGCGGTCTTCCCGGGCCAGCAGGGCGGGCCGCTCCAGCACGTGATCGCGGCGAAGGCGGTGGCGTTCAAGGTGGCGGCGGGGGAGGAGTTCAGGGAACGCCAGCAGCGCACCCTGCACGGCGCCCGCATCCTCGCCGGACGGCTGCTGGCCGACGACGTCGCCGAGGCCGGCATCACCGTCCTGACCGGCGGCACCGAGGTCCACCTGGTCCTCGTCGACCTGCGCCACTCGGCGCTCGACGGACGGCAGGCCGAGGACCGGCTGCACCGCATCGGCATCACCGTCAACCGCAACGCCGTGCCGTTCGACCCACGCCCCCCGATGGTGTCGTCGGGCCTGCGCATCGGCACCCCGGCCCTGGCCACCCGCGGCTTCGGCGCGACACAGTTCCGGGAGGTCGCCGACATCATCGCCGAGGCCCTGAAGGGCGAACAGCCGGACGACGCACTGCGCGAACGGGTCGACAGGCTCGCCGCCGCCTTCCCCCTCTACCCGGACGGAGCCCCGGCATGACCGCCCGACCGCTCCCGGAGCACCCGGAATTCCTCTGGCGCAACCCCGAGCCGCGCTCCTCCTACGACGTCGTCATCGTCGGCGCGGGCGGCCACGGCCTGGCCACCGCCTACTACCTCGCCAAGAACCACGGCATCACCAAGGTCGCCGTCCTGGAGAAGGGCTGGCTGGCCGGCGGCAACATGGCCCGCAACACCACGATCATCCGCTCCAACTACCTCTGGGACGAGAGCGCCGCGATCTACGAGCACGCGCTCAAGCTGTGGGAGCGGCTCCCCGAGGAACTGGACTACGACTTCCTGTTCAGCCAGCGCGGCGTCCTCAACCTCGCCCACACCCTCCAGGACGTCCGCGAGGGCATGCGCCGGGCCAACGCCAACCGCCTCAACGGCGTCGACGCCGAGTGGCTCGACCCCGACCAGGTCGCCAAGGTCTGCCCCATCCTCAACGTCTCGCCCCGCACCCGCTATCCGGTCCTCGGCGGCACCTTCCAGCCCCGGGCCGGCATCGCCAAGCACGACCACGTCGCCTGGGCGCTGGCCCGCCGCGCCGACGAGCTGGGCGTGGACCTGATCCAGGGCTGCGAGGTCACCGGCTTCCTCAAGGACGGCGACCGGGTCGTGGGCGTCGACACCAACCGGGGCCGCATCCACGCGGGCCGGGTCGGACTCGCCGCCGCCGGGCACAGCAGCGTGCTGGCCGAACGGGCGGGCGTACGGCTGCCGGTGCAGTCCCACCCGCTCCAGGCGCTGGTCTCCGAGCTGCACGAGCCGGTGCACCCCACGGTCGTCATGTCGAACCACGTGCACGTCTACGTGTCCCAGGCCCACAAGGGCGAGCTGGTGATGGGCGCGGGCGTCGACTCCTACAACGGCTACGGCCAGCGCGGCTCCTTCCACGTCATCGAGCGGCAGATGGCCGCCGCCGTCGAACTGTTCCCCGTCTTCGCCCGGGCGCACGTGCTGCGCACCTGGGGCGGCATCGTCGACGTCACCCCGGACGCCTCACCGATCATCGGCCGCACCCCCGTGGAGGGTCTGTACGTCAACTGCGGCTGGGGGACCGGCGGTTTCAAGGCCACCCCGGCCGCCGGCTGGACCTTCGCGCACACCATCGCCACCGGCGAGCCGCATCCGCTGAACGCCCCCTTCGCCCTCGAACGCTTCACCACGGGCGCCCTGATCGACGAACACGGCGCAGCGGCCGTGGCCCACTGAGGAGGACTCCACCGTGCTGCTGATCACCTGCCCGTGGTGCGGGCCGCGGGACGAGACCGAGTACCACTACGGCGGACAGGCCCACGTCCCCCACCCCGAGACCCCGGCCGCCCTCTCCGACGAGCAGTGGGCCGCGTACGTCTTCTACCGCGACAACCCCAAGGGCCCCTTCGCCGAACGCTGGATGCACGGCACCGGCTGCCGCCGCTGGTTCAACGTCCTGCGCGACACCGCCACCCACGAGGTGCTGACCACCTACCGGCTCGACGAGCCGCGCCCCGGAGGGACCCGATGACCGACCAGCCCTTCCGGCTCCCGCAGGGGGGCCGCGTGGACCGCGGCACCGTGCTGCGCTTCACCGTCGACGGACGGGAGTCGACCGGCCACCCCGGCGACACCCTCGCCTCCGCGATGCTGGCGAACGGACGCGTCGAGGCCGGCCCGTCGCTCTACCGCGGCCGCCCGCGCGGCATCGTCGCCGCGGGTGTCGAGGAGCCCAACGCCCTGGTACAGCTGGACGGCCCCTGTTCGGAGGGCATGCTCCCGGCCACGACCGTCGAGCTGTACGACGGCCTGTCCGCCACGACCCTCTCCGGGATGGGCCGGCTCGACCCGGCACCCGACCCCGCGGTCCACGACAAGAAGTACGTCCACACCGACGTCCTGGTCGTCGGCGCGGGACCTGCGGGACTCGCGGCCGCCGCGGCCGCCGCCGGGTCCGGCGCGCGGGTGATCCTCGTCGACGACCAGCCCGAGCCCGGTGGTTCGCTGTACTCGGACACCGCGTGGGTCGCCGCTGTCCGGGCGGCCCTCGACGCCGCCCCCGAGGTCGTCGTCCTGCCCCGCACCACGGCCTTCGGCTCCTACGACGACAACTACGTGCTCGCCCTCCAGCGCCGCACCGACCACCTGGGAACCGCCGCCCCCGAGGGAGTCTCACGCCAGCGGCTCTGGCACATCCGGGCCCGCCGGGTGGTGCTGGCGACCGGTGCGCACGAGCGACCGCTGGTCTTCGCCGGCAACGACCGGCCCGGGGTGATGCTCTCCTCGGCCGTGCGGACGTACCTCAACCGGTACGCCGTGGTGCCCGGATCGCGGGCCGTGGTGAGCACAACCAACGACAGCGCCTACGACACGGTCGCCGATCTGCACGCGGCCGGGATCGACATCGCGGCCGTCGTGGACGCGCGGCCCGAACCGTCCCGGCGGGCGGCCGAGGTGGCCGGGGTCACGGGGGTGCGGGTGCTGACGGGCAGCGCGGTGGTCGACACCGAGGGCGGTCACAGGCTCACCGGTGTCACCGTCCGGGCCCTCGACACCGACGGCCGGCTCACCGGCGCACCGGAGCGGTTCGACTGCGACCTGCTCGCCGTCTCGGGCGGATGGAGTCCGGTGGTGCATCTGCACAGCCAGCGGCAGGGCCGGCTGCGCTGGGACGAGACGCTGGTGGCCTTCGTGCCCGACGGTGCCGTGCGCGGCCAGCAGGTCGTCGGTGCGGCGCGCGGGACGTACGACGTCGGCGGCTGCCGTGCCGAGGGGGCCCGGGCGGGCGCGGTGGCCGCGACGGAGGCCGGGTTCCCGGTCGCCCTACCGCCCGAGGGCGCACCGCTCCCCGCCGGCCCGACCCGCGCGCTGTGGCTGGTCCCCGGCCCCGACGGCGAACCCGGCACCTGGGACCGTCACTTCGTCGACCTCCAGCGGGACGTCACCGTCGCCGACGTCTGGCGCTCCACCGGCGCGGGCATGCGCGGTGTCGAGCACGTCAAGCGCTACACGTCCCTCGGCACGGCGAACGACCAGGGCAAGACGTCCGGGGTCAACGCGATCGGCGTCATCGCCGAGGCCCTCGGGGGCTCGATGGGCGAGATCGGCACCACGGCCTACCGGGCGCCTTACACACCGATCGCCTTCGCCGCCCTGGCCGGGCGGGAACGCGGCGACCTCTTCGACCCGGAGCGGACCACGCCCCTGCACGCCTGGCACGTGGCACACGGCGCCGAGTTCGAGGACGTCGGGCAGTGGAAGCGCCCCCGGTACTACCCCCGGCCGGGGGAGGACATGGACGCCGCCGTGGCCCGTGAGTGCCGCGCGGCCCGCGAGGGCGTGGCGTTCATGGACGCCTCCACCCTCGGCAAGATCGAGATCCGGGGCGCGGACGCGGGCGAGTTCCTCAACCGGATCTACACCAATGCCTTCAAGAAGCTGAAGCCGGGCACCGCCCGCTACGGCGTCATGTGCAAGCCCGACGGCATGATCTTCGACGACGGCGTGACCTTGCGCCTCGACGAGGACCGCTACTTCATGACCACCACGACGGGCGGTGCCGCCGGCGTCCTGGACTGGCTGGAGGAGTGGCTCCAGACCGAGTGGCCCGAACTCGACGTCCACTGCACGTCGGTGACCGAGCAGTGGTCGACGATCGCCGTGGTCGGCCCGAAGTCCCGGGAGGTCGTGGCCCGGCTCGCGCCCGATGTCGACCTGTCCGCCGAGGCGTTCCCGTTCATGGCCTTCCGTGAGACCACCCTGTCCTGCGGCGTCCCGGCACGCATCTGCCGGATCTCCTTCTCCGGCGAACTGGCCTACGAGATCAACGTCGCGGGGTGGTACGGCCTGGCCGTCTGGGAGCAGGTCCACGAGGCCGGGCAGCCGTACGGCATCACCCCGTACGGCACCGAGACGATGCACGTCCTGCGGGCGGAGAAGGGCTACATCATCGTCGGACAGGACACCGACGGCACGGTCACCCCGCAGGACGCGGGCATGTCCTGGGTGGTGTCGAAGCAGAAGGAGTTCATCGGCAAGCGGTCCTTCTCCCGCGTTGACACCGCTCGCACCGACCGCAAGCACCTGGTCGGCCTGCTCCCGAGCGACCGCACGACCCGGCTCCCCGAGGGCACCCAACTCGTCGCGCCGGACGTCTGCTTGGAGACGGTGCCGGTGCCGATGCTCGGGCACGTCACCTCCAGCTACCACAGCCCGGCACTCGGCCGCCCCTTCGCCCTCGCCCTCGTTTCCGGCGGACGGGCGAGGATCGGCGAGACCCTGCTCGCCCCGGTGGGCGAGGACCTGGTGCCCGTCGAGGTGACCGACTGCGTCCTCTACGACCCCGAAGGGACCAAGCGTGATGGCTGAGACAGGCCCCGAGACGCTGCGCCGGAGCCCCCTGGCCCCTCTGGAGGAGCGGATGCGGGAGGCCGCCGTCACCGGCGCACGCGGCGTCACGCTGACCGAACTGCCGTTCCTCACCATGGTCAACCTGCGCGTCGACCCCTCCTCCGAGACGGCCGGCCGGATCGAGACGGCCCTGGGGGCGCCGCTCCCGCGCCGGTGCGGTGACACCGCCGCGTCCGGCCCCCGCACGATCCTCTGGCTGGGCCCCGACGAATGGCTCGTGCTCTCCCCGCCCGAGGAGGCCGCCGCGTCGCGGGAGCCGGAGGCCGTCGCATTGCGGGACGCGCTGGGGTCGGATCCGGGGTCGGTCGTGGACGTCTCCGCGAACCGCACCACGCTGGAGCTGAGCGGCCCCAGCGCCCGGCAGGTCCTGGAGAAGGGGTGCCCGCTCGACCTGCATCCCCGGGCCTTCGGTCCGGGCCGGGCGATGTCGACCACGGTGGGGCCCGTCGCCGTACTGCTCTGGCAGGTCGACGACGCACCGACGTACCGGCTGCTGCCGCGCTCCTCGTTCGCCGACTACCTGGCGCGCTGGCTCGTCGACGCGATGAGCGAGTTCAGCCGACCGGAGGTGCCGTGATGGAACCGGCCGAGCACATCCTCACCCTCGACTGCCCCGAATCGCCCGGCATCGTCGCCGCCGTCTCGCGGTTCCTGCTCGACCACGGCAGCGACATCATCGACAACCACCAGTTCGGTGACCGCCGGGACGGCCACTTCTTCATGCGGGTGCGCTTCGCGGCACCCGGCGGCGAGGACACCACAGAGCTCCTGCGCCGTGAATTCACCGCCGTGGCCGCGCCGTTCGCCATGCGCTGGCACCTCGAACCGGTCGGCACCCGCCGCCGCGTACTGATCATGGTGTCCCGCTACGACCACTGCCTCAACGATCTGCTCTTCCGTACCCGTAGCGGGGATCTGCCCATCGACGTGGTCGCGGTGGTCTCCAACCACCGCGACCACGAGGCGCTGGTCACCTGGCACGGCATCCCGTTCTTCCACGTGCCCGTCACCGCCGCGACCAAGCCGGAGGCCGAGGCCCGGCTTCTCGGCATCGTCGACTCGTTCGACGTCGAACTGGTCGTCCTGGCGCGCTACATGCAGGTGCTCTCCGACGACCTGTGCACCCGGCTGCCCGGCCGGATGATCAACATCCACCACTCGTTCCTGCCGAGCTTCAAGGGCGCCAAGCCCTACCACCAGGCCCACGAACGCGGCGTCAAACTCGTCGGCGCGACCGCCCACTACGTCACGGCGGACCTCGACGAAGGCCCGATCATCGCCCAGGAGGTCATCGACGTCGACCACAGCCACACGCCCGAGGACCTCGCCGCCATCGGCCGCGACGCGGAGTCGGCGGCCCTGGCGCGGGCGGTGCGCTGGCACTGCGAGGGCCGGGTGTTCGTCCAGGGCCGCCGCACGGTGATCCTCCGCTGAGGCAAGAGCCGGTCGACGGATCGTTGAGGGCACGTCGACAAGGATCGGTCAGGGCCGGTCGATACGGATGAGGGTCTGCTGCCCGGTCGCGACGAGCCCCCGCCGGCCGTCCTCGACGCCGAACACCTCCAGCCGGCACACGGTCAGCGTCCGTCCGGACTTCAGGACCGTGCCGATCGCCTCCAAGTGGTCGCCGACGGCCGGTGACAGGAGGTTGATCTTGTACTCGACGGTGAGCACGTCGGCCCCCTCGGGGAACAGGGTGAGGGCCGCGTAGCCGCCCGCGCTGTCCGCGACGGCGCTGGTCGCGCCCGCGTGGAAGTAGCCGTGCTGCTGGGTGACTTCGGGGCGGCTCGGCAGCTCGATGTGGACACATCCGGGCGCGATCCGGGTGATCCGGGCGCCGAGGTGGGCCATCAGGCCCTGGCGGGTGAAGCTGTCCCGGACGCGTGCCTGCGTCCCGGGGCTCGCCTGTTCCTGAAGGGGCTGCTCGTCCACGTACGCTCCTTCGACAGGGCAGGATGCTCGGGTCCGTCAGCCGGCCAGGCGTTCCACGAGCAGGAACCCGCCGATGACGATCATCATCGCACCGGAGATCCGGGTCACCGCCCGGGCCGCGGAGGGCCTGGTCCTCAGGACCGTGCGGGCGAGGACTCCGACGGTGAGGTAGACGACGGCGCACGCGGTCATGTGCAGCGAGCCGAGCAGACCGGTCTGACCGGCGACCGGCCACGCCCCCGCGGGATCGATGAACTGCGGGAACAGGGAGAAGTACAGCAGGAGCGCCTTGGGATTCAGGCCGCTGATCCCGATTCCTCTGAGCACGACCCGCAGCCGGGAGGAGCCCTCGGTGCCCACCTCCGCCTCCGAGGCCGTCAAGGTCGCCGGCCGGCGGAGCACTCCCCAGCCGAGCCACACCAGGTAGCCGGCCCCGGCCACGGTGAGCGCGGTGAGCAGCGTCCCGGAGCTCGCCACGATCACCACCAGTCCGGCCACCGCGAGCAGGGTGTACCCCGCGTATCCGGCCACCAGCCCGGCGACCGCCGGCACGACCGACCGGTCCCGCAGGCCCGCCGTGATCGCGTAGGCCCAGTCCGCGCCCGGCGTGAATATCAGCAGCAGATCCACTGCCAGGAAGGCCGCCAGCGTGGTCGTATCCATCGATCGTTCCCTCTCACGTGCTGTGGTGCGAGAGGAAGGCTAGGCCGGATCGGCCCGAAGGTGTTCCCTTCTTTACCCCTTGATCGCGGGATCCGGGGCAGAATCTTCTCCATGGATGCCCTGGACCGGAAAATTCTTACCGAGCTGCAGCTGGACGGCCGTCTCACGGTCACCGAGCTGGCCGCACGCGTGCAGCTGAGCGTCTCGCCCTGCCACCGCAGGCTGCGCGATCTCGAACGCGAGGGTGCGATCCGCGGCTACCGCGCGATGGTGGACCCGGCCGCCGTGGGCCTGAACTTCGAGGCCCTGGTCTTCGTCACCCTGCGCTGGGAGGACGCCGACACCGTCTCCGCGTTCGAAGAGGCCGTGGCCGCCGTCCCGCACGTGCTCCAGGCCCAGCGCCTGTTCGGCGACCCCGACTACCTGCTGCGCGTCGCCACCACCGACCTGGGCGCCTTCCAGCAGCTCTACGACCAGCAGCTGGCACGGCTGCCCGGCGTGCAGCGCCTCAACTCCACCCTCGTCATGAAGCACATCGTCGACGACCGCCCGCTGCCCGGGTGAGCGGCCGTCGCACGTGCGGCGGGCCTCAGCCCTCCAGCCCTCCGGCGAACGGCATCGCCCGCCACTTCTCGACGGCCGGCTTCAGCGCGTCCACCAGCAGGGGCAGCTGCGGCGCGAGGGCGAGGCAGGCCACCGCGCGGGACATGCCCACCGCGTTGACGACCCGCAGCACGTCCTGGTCCAGCCGGCGCAGCCCCAGGCGCCCGGCGGCGGCGTCGTACGCGGCCTCGCACTCGGGGCCGAAGGCCGCCAGATCCCACTCGACCGGCCCGAGCGTGGTCAGTTCGAAGTCGGAGTACAGTGCGCCGTCCGGCCCGGAGACGATGTTGGCCGCCGGGGCGTCCCCGTGGACCGGCTGGAGCCCGACGCCGGGGAACACGGCCTCGAACCCCGCGCGTGAGCCGACGACCGGCTCCAGTACCTCCCACTCGCGCCGCGCCCGGTCGAGATCGGCCGGATCCAGGAGATCGGGGCGGCCTTCGAGCACGGCGAGCCCGTCGGTGACGAACCGCGGTTCGGCCGCCGACAGGAACGGCAGCTCGCCCGGGTAGGCGCGCAGCGCGGCGTGCAGGTCGGCGACCAGGCCGGCGTGGCGCACATAGTCGGGCTCGGCGCTCTGGTCCAGCTCGACGAACTGCCAGAACGTCATCGAGAACCCGTCGCGCGTCACGGGCTCCCGGGGCACGAGCGGACTCGGCGGGATCACCGGATGCCCGTGATCCGCGAGCCATCCCACCACGTCCAGCTCCTGCCGCTGCCGGGCGGCCTGGGACTCGGCGTCGGTGTACGAGGGCAACACGGTCGGCACCCTGACCACCACGGGTGACGGAGCCAGGTGCACCACGACCGAGAACACGTCGTAGATGACCCTCGCGTCACCCACGTCGAGCCCCAGCTCCCGCCCGGCGGCGACGGCGGCGGCGAGGGCGCGGGAGGTGCGGGCGGACATCTGATCAGGTGTCAAGAAGCCTTCCATGGCCCCGATGGTGTCATGGGCAGGTGCTCACTTCTCGTGGATATCGACCGTCAGCTTCCCCGTCCTGCCTTGCTGTCGGCAGATGAACGCCTGCGGCAACCCACGTCCGAGAACCGGCGGTTGCTCGAGCGCCGCAAGCAGCTCCGGGCGCTCGACTCGGCGCTGACGGGCCCCAGGACCTGTCGATGCCCGGCCCGTTTGTGCACCCCCGGTCAACCACCTGTGCGCTGTACGGCAATCGGCGGCTCCGCGTCCGTCCTAGCGTGGCCGGGTCCCTTGCACCAGCCGCTCGGAAACGAGGAAGCAGCACATGCCGTACATCACCGTGGGCCAGGAGAACTCCACCGCCATCGACCTGTACTACGAGGACCACGGATCCGGGCAGCCGGTCGTCCTCATCCACGGCTTCCCGCTCGACGGGCACTCCTGGGAGCGGCAGACCGCCGTCCTGCTCGAGGCGGGACACCGCGTGATCACCTACGACCGGCGCGGCTTCGGGCAGTCCTCCCAGCCGACGACCGGCTACGACTACGACACCTTCGCGGCCGACCTGAACACCGTGATGGAGACCCTCGACCTGCGGGACGCCGTCCTCGTCGGGTTCTCGATGGGCACCGGCGAGGTCGCCCGCTACGTGGCCCGGTACGGCTCGGCCCGGGTCGCCAAGGTCGCCTTCCTCGCCTCCCTGGAGCCCTGCCTGCTGAAGTCCGACGACAACCCGGACGGGGTCGCCCCGAAGGAGTTCTTCGACGGGGTCGTGGCGGCGGTGAAGGCCGACCGCTACGCCTACTACACCGAGTTCTACAAGGACTTCTACAACCTCGACGAGAACCTCGGCACCCGGATCAGCGAGGAGGCCGTCCGCCACAGCTGGGACGTCGCCGCGGGCGGTGGATTCTTCGCCGCGTCCGCCGCGCCCGCGACCTGGTACACCGACTTCCGCGCCGACATCCCCGCGATCGACGTGCCGGCCCTGATCCTGCACGGCACGGGCGACCGCATCCTGCCCGTCGAGGGGACGGCGCGACCGTTCCGCAAGGCCCTGCCGTCGGCGGACTACGTGGAGATCGAGGGCGCCCCGCACGGTCTGCTCTGGACCCACGCGGAGGAGGTCAACGCGGCACTGCTCGCCTTCCTGGCGAAGTGATCCGATTCTTCCCCCGATTCTTCCTGGACCGCCCCGGGGCGGCATGGTGACATCGTCAGGGCCGGCAGCGGATCCCGCCCGCCGGCCCTTGATCATGCCCAGGGGGAGTCCAGGTGTCCGTCGTCCTATCCACCGCGTCACTGCCGGCGGCCGACCGGGGGGAGCGCTGGCACCACGCCGTGTCCCGGACCTTCATCCCGCTCGACGTACGACTCCTGGAGGACGATCCGTCGCCCGGCAGCATCGTCAGCCACCGGCTGGGTTCCTTACAGGTCTCGCGGGTCCAGGCGGGCCCGCAGGTCGTGACGCGCAGCAGGCGGCTGATCGCCCGGGACGGCAAGCGGTTCCTCATCCTGACCCTGCAGCGGCGGGGCAGCGCATTCAAGGAACAGGACGGCAGACAGGCCCGCATCGGGCCGGGCGACTTCTCCCTCTCCGACTCCTCGCGGCTGTTCCGCAAGAAGGTGCAGGACGAGTTCAGCTTCACCTCCTTCCACTTCCCCCGCGAGGATCTCCGGGTGCGCGACGAGGACCTGCGGGCGCTGACGGCCACGGCGTTCTCCGGCCGGGAGGGCAGCGCCGCCCTGGTGGGGACCTACTTCGCGCGCCTGGCACGTGAGGCGGGGCATCTCGACGCCTTGGCCGGCCGCCAGTTCGCCGCCACGGCGCTCGACCTGCTGGCGCTGCTGATCAACGAGCGGAGCGGCCGCTTCACCCCCCAGGGCCCGGAGACCGCCGCGGCCACCCTCGTGCGGGTCAAGGACCACATCCGGCGCCACCTCGCCGACCCCGGCCTGGCACCGCCCGGGATCGCCGCCGCGCACTTCATGTCGGTCCGCTACCTGCACAAGCTGTTCCAGGCGGAGGGCGTCACGGTCGGGGAGTGGATCCGGACGCAGCGGCTTGAGGCGTGCCGCCGGGATCTGCTGCGCGCTCCGGCCCTGGGGCACGGGGTCGCGGCCGTCGCCCGGCGCTGGGGATTCACGAGCCCCAGCCACTTCAGCCGTGCCTTCCGGGCGGCCTACGGGACGACGCCCCGCGCGTGGCAGATCAACGGGCTGTCCGGCGAAGGGACCGGCGGCGGTGACGGCGAGGGGACGGGCGACGGGGCAGGCGTGGGGGCACCGTACACGGCGGAGCGGGAACGTCCCGGCGGACCGGCTCGTTGCCCATGAGTTCGCGCAGGTCCGAAGTCGCCCGGCGGGAGACTTCGTCCCGCTTTCGAGTTCGCCCCATGTCGCCCACCCGAGGAGCATCGTGCCCGACACCACGCCCGACCCGTCCACCGTCCTCCCCGCACTCCCGGACCTGAGCGCGCAGGCCGAGCGGCTGATCGAGCTGGGGGTGCACGAGAGGGCCGGCCTGCCCGCCGACGAGATCCGCACCTTCGCCGCGCAGGCCGCAGCCGGTGCCGACGGCGACGGTGCCCTGCTGGCCGTGCACCCGGACCGGGCCCCCGCCTCCGCCCTCGCACCGCTGCTCCGCCGCGACGGCAAGCCGGGCTTCGTCGTCGTCGACATGCCCGACGTCGACGAGTTCACCCCCTGTTCCCTCGAACTGCCCGACGCACCGCTCTACCTGGTCTCCGGCATCGACCGCGGCGACCACATGTCCAACTGGTCCCCGGACGAGGCCCTGCCCGCCCTCACCAAGGAGGACCGCACCCCGCTGGTGCTCACCGAGGGCATCCACTGGGTGCTCCAGCAACCCGAGGCCCTGGAGCGCAACCTCTGCTTCATGACCATCGGCTCCCGGCTGCGCAAGCCCAACGGCACCCTGGACGCCCGCACCCCGGCCATCTGGATCAGCAACGGCACCGGCCGGGACGGCCGCGAGCGCCGCAACGCCCCCAAGGTCGGCTGGTGCTGGTGGAACAACCGGCACACCTGGCTGGGCTTCGCGTCCACGACGGGCCGCAGAGGCTGAAGCGGGTCGGTCATTGCACGAACCGGACGAGCGGCACCGGCCGGCCCGCGGTCAGCGCGGCGAGGCCGGTGTGCGCCTCGTCCCGCACGTCCGCGGGAACGCGGCTCTCCAGCGCGAGCACGGCCTGGTACTCGGCGGCGGCCTCGGCCCGTTCGCCGAGCCGGGCCAGCGCATGCGCCAGATGCAGGTGGACCTTGCCCGCCTGCTTGTGCCACCCGCGGTCGTCGAACTGCCCGCGTATGGACCGCAGCGCCTCGACGGCCTCCTCCCACCGCCCCTCGTCGAGATGGACGAACGACACCGCGTAGACGGCGGACAGGGCGGTGAACTCCCGTACGTTGGACGGAATCCGGTCCCGGTGGCGGGGATCCGCGAGCGTGTCCATGATGCCCCGGCAGGTCTCCACGGCAGCCTGAGCGCGCCCCGCTCCGCGCAGCACCCGGATCATCCCGCAGGACACCTGGAGATAGCCGTTGACGTCGTCCGCCTCGGTGAACAGCTCCGCCGCCCGGTGATAGTGGTCGGCCGCGGCCGCCAGATCGTCGGCGGTGTCCCGCAGCCAGCCGAGATAGGCGTGGGCCCACGCCTGCTGGCGGACGTCGCCGGCCGTCCCGGCGAGACGCAGTGCGGTCGTGGCCGACTCCACCGCCTCGTCGTGCCGGCGGGCGCACGCCCAGTACGCCCAGGCGAGGTAGTTGCGGTGGGTCGCCTCCAGCGCGGCGTCGCCCAGGGCGGCCCCGGCCGCGGCGGCCCGCTCGTAGACCTCCACCCAGTGGCCCCAGGACACCCAGTGGTCGGAGAACCAGTGCATGGCCTCCGCGACCTCGGCGACCCGCGCGTGCTCGCCGTGCGCCGCGGCCTCGCGGAACGCGGCCAGCCACGTGTCGCCCTCGGTCTTGATCCAGCGCGCCGCCTGCTCACGGTCGTCCAGGGCGACCAGCCGGCCGGGGTCCGCCGGTGGCATGCCGTAGTCCGGCTCGTGCCAGCGGCCGGCCAGGACGGCCGTGTCCAGCAGCCAGTGCCGCAACCGCGAGCGCGCCGCGCGCGAGGCCTCCTCTCCCTCCTCGGCACGGCGACGGGAGGCCGCGTACAGGCGCAGCAGGTCGTGCAGCCGGTAACGGTCCTGACGAGACGTCATGAGCAGCCCGGCCTCCAGCAGTTCCTCCAGAAGGTCCTCGGCGTCGGCCAGGGGCACGTCCGCGAGCACGGCGGCCGGGGCCGCGCCGAAGTCCCCGCCGGGCAGCAGCGACAGCAGTCGGAACGTCCGGGCGGCCTCGGGCGCGAGGCGGGAACAGGACAGCGCGAAGGCGGAGTTGACCCGCAGATCGCCCGCGCTGAGCGCGTCCAGCCTGCGGTCCTCGTCGGCGAGCCGGCCGGCGAGCCGATCGAGGCTCCAGTTGGTGCGGGTGGCGGCCCAGTTCGCGGCCACCCGCAGCGCCAGCGGCAGATGCCCGCACCGTTCGGTCACGACGTCCGCGGCCCCCGGCTCGGCGTCCACCCGCCCGGCGCCCACGACGGCACGCAGCAGTGCGGCGGACTCCTGCGGGCTCAGCGCCCCGAGTTCGACCCGCCGCACTCCCTCCAGACCGGTGAGCGTACGGCGGCTCGTCACCACCACGAGCAGCCGCCCGGCCCGCGGCAGCAGCGGTCTGACCTGGGCCTCGCTGCCCGCGTTGTCCAGGACCAGGACCGCGCGCAGCCCGGCGGCGATCTCGTGGAAGCGCGCGAGGCGCTCCTCGGAGGTCAGCCGGGCCAGCTCGGCGTCCCCGACGCCCCACGAGCCCAGCAGCCCGGCCACGGCCTGCTCCGCCGGCAGCGGCCGCTCGTCCAGTCCTCGCATGTCGACCAGGAACGCCCCGTCGGGACAGGGCCACCCCGGCTCTTCGGCCAGCCGGACGGCCAGCGAGGTCTTGCCACTGCCGGGCGGACCCGACACCACGGCCGCCGGCGGCGCGACCCCTCGCCCCTCGGCGGCCTCGTGGGCGAGGGCGCGCAGCACGGCCAGTTCCGCCTGCCGGCCGACGAAGTCCCGTACACCCCGCGGCAGTGTGTGGGGCGAGGCCCTGGCGAACTCGGCGGGCCGCGCGCCGGGACGGGCCGCCCGGGCGGCCGCGAGGAGGTCGGCGTGCGCCGCCTCGTCCAGATCCAGGCCCTGGGCGAGCGCGGTGATGGTGCCCCGGTGCGGACGCCGGCTCCGGCCCCGCTCCATGTCCCCGATGGCCCGCCCCGAGATGCCCGACGCCTCGGCCAGTTCCTCGATCGTCAGCCGGCGACTCTGCCGCAATCCGCGCAGCAGCCGGCCGAACGGCGCCGCGATCCCCACCCCAGTGCCCACCGCGCGATGATACGTCCGGCGGCCCGCGCACCCTTCGGGCGCAGGTCGCAGGGGTCACACGGCGCGGCCCGCGGGGCGCAGGAGCGGTTCCCACCACGCGCGGTTGGCGCGGTACCACGCCACCGTCTCGGCCAGACCCGCCGACAGCGGGACGGTCGGTCCGTAGCCGAGCTCGCGGGTGATCCTGGAGTGGTCGACGCAGTAGCGCCGGTCGTGGCCCTTTCGGTCCTCGACCCAGCGGATCTGCTCCCACGAGGCGCCGCAGGCCCGCACCAGGCGGTCGACGAGATCGCGGTTGGCCAGCGGTGTACCGCCGCCGATGTTGTAGGTCCCGCCCGGGCGCCCCCGCGTCCGCACCCGTTCCACGGCCCGGACATGGTCCTCTACGTGCAGCCAGTCCCGCACGTTGCCCCCGTCGCCGTACAGCGGGGCCTCCCGGCCGTCGAGCAGCCGGGTGATGAACAGCGGGATCAGCTTCTCGGGGAACTGGTACGGGCCGTAGTTGTTGGAGCAGCGGGTGACCCGGACGTCCAGGCCGTGCGTGCGGTGCTGGGCGAGGGCGAGCAGGTCCCCGGCCGCCTTGGACGCCGCGTACGGGCTGTTCGGCCGGACCGGGGAGTCTTCGCCCCACGCGCCTTGGTCGATGGACCCGTAGACCTCGTCGGTGGAGATGTGGACGAACGGCCCGACCCGATGGCGCAGCGCGGCGTCCAGCAGGACCTGCGTACCCGTCACGTTCGTCCGTACGAAGTCCGCCGCGCTGTCGATGGACCGGTCGACATGGGACTCGGCGGCGAAGTGCACCACGTGGTCGTGCGCCCGCATCAGCGCGTCGACCAACTCGGTGTCACAGATGTCCCCCTGGACGAAGGTCAGCCCCGGATGGTCCGCCACCGGCGCGAGGTTCGCCCGGTTGCCGGCGTAGGTGAGGGCGTCCAGCACGGTGACGGTGACGTCACCCGGGCCGCCGGGGCCGAGGACGGTACGCACATAATGGGAGCCGATGAAACCCGCTCCGCCCGTGACGAGCACTCTGGTCATGGCAGTTCGCGCTTTCAGACGACGCGGACGTCCGGCACGTAGAGGATCCATTTTCCGCCCTGCTCCCGGAAAGCGTTCTCCCTGGCGATGATCTCCTCGGCGTGATTCCACGCGAAGAGCAGCGCGTATTCAGGGTAGGGCGCCGAGAACTCCTCGATCGGCTTCACGGGAATGTGCGCACCGGGGGAGAGCCGGCCCTGTTTCGCGGCCGTCGAGTCGTAGATCGCGGGGATCAGATCGGGGCCGATGCCGCAGTAGTTCGTCACTGTGGCGCTCTTCGCCGTGGCCCCGTACGCGGCGACGGTGTGCCCGGCGTCGCGCAGTCGGTGCAGCAGCGCGGTCAGCTCCTCGCAGTTCCGCTTCACCTGCATGCCGAACCGTTCGAGGATCGTGCTGTCCGTGAGCTGTCGGCGCCCTTCCTCGGCGGTCAGCTCGGCCACGGCCGGGCTCGGCTGCCGGCGGCCCGCGCGGGCCAGGGTGTAGCGCACCTCGCCGCCGTGCACCGGGAGCCGCTCCACGTCGACCAGTTCGAAGCCGTACTGCCGGGCCGCAGCCTGTACCGACGAGGCGGAGAACAGGTAGAAGTGCTCGTCGTAGATCTGGTCGAAGCTCGCCCGCTCCACGATGTCGCCGAGATACGGGTCCTCGAAGACGAACACGCCGTCCGTGGCCAGTAGCGCGTCCACGCCTCGGAACACCGAGTCCACGTAGGGGATGTGGCACATGGTGTTGGCGGCGTAGATGACGTCCGCCGGCCCCTCCGCGGCCCTGATCTCCCGGGCGGTGGACTCCTGGAAGAAGTCGAAGCGCACCCGCACGCCCTGGGCGGCCGCCAGTTCCACCACGTCGCGCGAGGGGTCGACGCCCAGGTGGCGGACGCCGGCGGCGGCGACGGTCTTCAGCATGGCGCCGTCGTTGCACCCGACCTCGACCACGAAGGGGTCCTCGCCCTGGCACTCGTTCGCCAGCAGTCGACGCGCGGTCGTGGTGAAGTGCTCCCGCATCACCGACGACATGGACGAGCGGTAGGGGTAGTCCTCACGGAACATGCGCTCCCGCGGGACCTCCTCCATGAGCTGCACCATGGCGCATTCCTCGCAGACGCCGACCGCGAGTCGGTAGAAGAACTCCTCCGACTTCTCCTCGGGTCGGCGAAAAGCGTCGGACAGCGGCTGGCGACCGAAATCGAAGAACTCGGTGACGGAACTCCGGCAGACTCGGCAAGTGGTCATGCTCGCACGCTAGGACGGGTTCCTTGAAAGGAACTAGACGCCTGCTAGATGCCGTTGGAATTTCCGGTGCCGCCGGTCGGCGGAATCCCTGTCGAGTCGTCGTCGAGGCGCCCTCGAATACCGGGTGACTGAATGAGCGGCGTACCTTTTCACCGCGAGCGGAGGGCGGGAGACACCCGTGAAGGGGATCATTCTGGCGGGCGGTTCGGGAACGCGGCTGAGGCCGCTCACCCTCGGCGTCTCCAAGCAGCTGCTACCGGTCGGCGACAAACCGATGATCTACTACCCGCTCAGCGTGCTGATGCTCACGGGCATCCGGGACATCCTCGTCATCTCCACGCCGTTCGACCTGCCGCAGTACCAGCGGCTGCTCGGCGACGGCTCCCAGCTCGGCCTGTCCCTCACCTACCGGGCCCAGCACCGGCCCGCGGGCCTGCCCGACGCGTTCGTCATCGGCGCCGACCACATCGGTGACGACTCGGTCGCCCTGATCCTCGGCGACAACATCTTCCACGGCCACCACTTCTACTCCGTCCTGGCCGAGCACAGCACGGACGTGCGCGGCTGTGTGCTGTTCGGCTACCCGGTGCACGACCCCGAGCGGTACGGCGTGGGCGAGGTCGACGCCGACGGGAGACTCCTGTCGATCGAGGAGAAGCCCGAGAAGCCCCGCTCCAACACGGCGATCACCGGGCTGTACTTCTACGACAACGACGTGATCGACGTCGCGCGCACCCTCCGGCCCTCGGAACGCGGCGAACTGGAGATCACCGACGTCAACCGCTGGTACCTGGAACGGGACGCGGCCCGGCTCGTCAACCTGGGCCGGGGCTTCGCCTGGCTCGACACCGGCACCCCCGAGTCCCTGCTCCAGGCCGGCCAGTACGTGGGCACGCTGGAGGCCCGGCAGGGCGTACGCATCGCCTGCATCGAGGAAGTCGCCCTGCGCATGGGCTATATCGACAGCGACGAGTGCTACCGGCTGGGCGTACGGATCGGTCCCTCGGAGTACGGGGCGTACGTGCGGACCATCGCGATGGAACTGGCGGACGGCTGAGGCGGCCGGCGCCTGCTGCCGCAGACCGGAGCAGGCGCCGGCGGGCTCAGCCGTCCGCCACCGGGACGAAGCGGATGTCGTGCCGCTCGGCGTCCTCGGCCGCGAATCGCAGCAGGCGTTCGCCTTCCGCCGTGACCTCCGCCTCTTCGCGCGGGTTCAGCGGGGAGAAGCACTTCACGGTCAGCACCGCCGTCGTCCTGCCTCGCCCCTCCCGCTTGATCACCCACAGGGCCCGCACGCGGCCGTCCACGAGCACCGCCGCCTCGACGATGATGTGCCGGCGCTGGTCGTCGGTCATCAGCCGGGAGCGGTCGGCGTGACCGAGCACCACGTTGTCCAGCGCGGCCAGGAACCGCACCGGCACCACCGTGTCCGGGTCGGGCAGCGGCGCCCCGGGAAGGTCGAACAGCTCCTCACCGCCCTCACCCCGGTACACACGCAACTCCGGCCGCAGCTCCTCGACGACCTCCCGCAGCCGCGTCGTGCCGCTCCATGCCTGGACGTCCTTCACGGTGGCCGGCCCGAATCCGGCGAGATGCCGCAGCACGAGCTGCCGCCGGGAGGCATCTCCGGCGAGCGGACGGCCGAGCCACTCCTCC
This sequence comes from Streptomyces massasporeus, assembly GCF_014648995.1. Classification (GTDB taxonomy): domain Bacteria; phylum Actinomycetota; class Actinomycetes; order Streptomycetales; family Streptomycetaceae; genus Streptomyces; species Streptomyces massasporeus. Next base: position 148,593 of record NZ_BMSE01000005.1, read on the forward strand.
GCCAGGGTGAACGGCGTCGTGCCCCGGCGCCCCCAGGTGCCGTCCGGCGGCGGATGCACGATCGCGAGCAGCCCCTGCACCGAGCGGGCCAGAGCGACCGGGTCGCGTCCGGGCCAGCGTTCCGCCAGCAGCCGGCCGAGCTCCGGCCGCGCGAGCGAGCCGCCGACGAGGGCCGACCGGGCCACGGAGGCGAGCTCGGCCAGGTCCACACCCGCCGTCTGCTTGCCGAAGGCGGCCTTCTGCCAGCGGTCCAGCATCGGCTGCAGCAGCGGCCGCACCCACAGATAGTCCTCCGCCGTGACCAGGTGCTGGGTCCCCCGGAACAGGGTCGCGCGCACCACCGCACGCTCCTCGAGCAGCTTCGTCAGCTCGTCCAGCCGGAAGCCCTCGATCCTGCTCCACAGCCCGATGTAGGGCGGATCGGGATCCTGCGCCTGCAGACCGGCCAGCCGCTCGATGACGGCAGGGGCGGACAGGTCCGTGCGCCCCGTCAGCAACTGGCGTTCCAGCGTGGCCCGGTTGAGGGCCCGGCGCGTGAGAACTTCGGCCATGGCGTCCTTTCGCCTGTGTACGCGCCGAGCACGGCGACGGGCAGTCGGTGTCCCGCCCGGCCAACCTAGCCTCGATCGCGGTCAGCCGCTGACCGCGATAGGGCGACTGCCTGGAGCGGACCTGTAGCGCGCTTCGAGGCGGCCGGACCACAGTCCCCAGCCATGGAATCGAGAGAGCTCGAGGTCGCCGGTGCGCGCGTCTTCACCCCCGAGGTGTTCCGGGACGACCGGGGGCTGTTCGTGTCGCCCTTCCAGTCGGAGGCGTTCGTCCGCACGACCGGCCGGCCGCTCTTCCCCGTGGCCCAGACCAGTTGCAGCTTCTCCCGGCGCGGTGTCGTCCGCGGAGTGCACTTCACCCGCACCCCGCCCGGCATGGCGAAGTACGTGTACTGCGTCCGGGGAAAGGCCCTCGACATCGTCGTGGACCTCCGCCTCGGCTCGCCCACCTTCGGCCGCTCGGACGCCGTCGTCCTCGACCCGGTGGGCTTCCGGGCCGTGTACTTCCCGGTCGGCGTCGGACACGCCTTCGTGGCGCTCCAGGACGACACCGCCATGGCGTACACCCTCTCCCTCGAATACGACCCGGACAACGAACTGGCTCTGTCCCTCTTCGACCCCGAGCTCGGTCTGCCGCTGCCCGGGGACGTCCGGCCGATCGTCTCCGAACGGGACCGGGTGGCCCCCACCCTCGCCCAGGCCCGGGACGCCGGACTGCTGCCGGACTACGAGGAGTGCCTGAAGCTCGAGGACGCCCTCACGGCACCGCGCGCCGGAGCCTGATCGCGCGCCCGGACCGTCCCAGCCGGATTCGAGCGCCATTCCGGCCCGCCCTCCTACGTTCCCGGGCATGAAGACACTGGTGGCCACCGGCCCAGCTCACCCGCTGTACTACCCGATCGTGCCCCTCGCGTGGGCGCTGCGCGCGGCAGGCCACGAGGTGCTCGTGGCGGCTCCCGAGAGCTTTGAGGGGCCCGTCCGCGGCTCCGGCCTGCCCATGGCGCCGGTCTACGGCCCCCTCGACATGGGTGAGGTCATGGCCAAGGACCGGGACGGCGGGCGCGTCCAGGTGCCCGACACCGACGAGGAGATGGCCGAGGGCATCGGCCGCGGCTTCGGCCGGCTCGCCGCCCGCACCCTGGAGGGCACGGCCCAGCTCGTCGAACGCTGGCGCCCGGACCTGATCGTCGCCGAGTCGTACGGTTACGCCGCCGCCGCTGCGGCTGCCGCCCGGCACGACATCCCCTGGGTCAAGCACGTCGTGGGCCCCGGCGACCTGCCCGTCGACCCCTGGATCGCCGACGAACTCGCCCCGGAACTCAAGGAACTCGGACTCGGCGCCCTCCCCGAGCCCGCCTTGATACTCGACAACTGCCCGCCCCTGCTGGGTGATCCGGCCCCCGGCACGAGGCCGCTGCGCTACGTGCCCTACGGGGAGCCGGGCACCGTGCCCGAGTGGGTGCTGCGCCCCCGCACCCGCCCCCGGCTGCTGGTCACCCTCGGGTCCGTGCAGCCGCAGATCGGCGGCGCCCCGATGCTCGGGCAGATCGTCCGCTCGCTCGGAGCGCTGGACGTGGACCTGGTCGTCGCGGTGGCGGACCACCTCGTCGGACAACTCGGCGAGCTGCCCGACAGCGTCATCGCCACCGGCTGGCAGTCGCTGACCTCCGTGCTGCCGGGCTGCGACGCCGCTGTCCACCACGGCGGCCCCGGCACGATGATGGCGTGCCTCGTGCACGGTGTGCCGCAGGTCGTGGTGCCCGGACGCGGAAAGCCGCTCGACGCCATCGCCCGCCTCACCGACCTCGGCGCGGTACGCCGTATCCACCCGCCCGAGCTGTCACCCGAGTCGATGCTGGAGGCCGTCCGCGCGCTGCTGGACGACCCCGCGCACGCGCACCGGGCCCGGGCCGTGGCGGACGACATCGCCCGCCAGCCGTCCCCGGGGCTCACCGTGCCGGTACTGGAGGAACTCGTCACCGGGCACGCCGCCGGCGCCTGAGGGGGAACCGGGCGGCCGGCCACCGGCCGCCCGCAGGACGGGGAGAACGGCATGACCACACCGCACCGGCCCGCGGACCCACGGCGACGCGTGGCCGTCCTCGGCGGAACGGGCTGGGTGGGGCGGCACGTGTGCGCCGCCCTGGCCGGCCGCGGCGACGACGTCCTCGTCGTCGCCCGCCACCCGGCGCCCCACATCCGCCCGTACGCCTTCGAACCCCTCGACCTCGCCCACGTCGGCCGGGAGCGCATCACCGAGCTGCTGAGAGCCCGCCGGATCGACACGGTCGTCAACGCGACGGACGCCCTCAACGCGACGGACGGCTGGGCCCGGGCCGACGAGGACCTGGACGCCGTGAACGTCGCCCTCGTGCACCGGCTGCTCACGGCCCTGGACGAACTGCCCTGGCGGTCCCGCATCGTGCACCTCGGCACGCTGCACGAGTACGGCGACGTCCCTCCGGGGACGCTCATCGACGAACGGATCCCCCCGCGCCCCGGCAGCGCCTACGCCCTGACGAAACTCGCCGGGTCGCAGGCCGTGCTCGACGCCGTGCGCGCGGGCCGGACCGACGGACTGGTGCTGCGGGCGGCCAACGTCTGCGGGCCCCATCCCTCACCGGCGAGTTTCCCCGGCAAGCTGGTCGGCATGCTGCGCCGGGCCCTGAGCACCGGGGAGCCCATGACGGTGGTCCTCACCGGGGCCCGGCGGGACTTCGTCGACGTCCGCGACCTCGCCGACGCCGTCGTCAGGGCCGTCCACGCCCCGGCGACGGGGCACGCGCTCAACATCGGCAGCGGCCGGGCGACCGACATGCGCACCCTGGTCCGGCTGTTCGTCACCTCGGCCGGGCACTCCACCGACCTGATCGACGAACGCACCCGGGACGTCTCCGGCCTCGGCGGCGCCTGGACCCGAGCCGACATCCGGCTCGCCGGGCGGCTGCTCGACTGGCACCCCCGCATCGGTCTCGCGGAGTCCCTCGCCGCCATGTGGACCGCGGCGACGACGGACGGCCCCCTCCAGGCGGAAGCCTGAAGGGGGCCGCTCGCCCCTGCCGCGCCTCAGGGCGCCGGCGTCACGTCGGTGTCACTTCAGTACGCCGGCGAACAGACCGCAGCTGAACCGCCCCGGACCCACGTATTCCACCGAGCAGCCGGCCTTCTCGAAGGCCGTCTCGTACTGCTCCCTGGTGAACAGCCGCATGCGGTGGACGTCGGTGAAGTGCCGGATGCCCGCCTCCTTCCGCGCGTCGATGTAGTGCACGACGATCGGTACCTCGTCCCCGTGCCGCTGGGAGTGGGAGACCCGCACGGTGACCCGGTCCTCGGTGCGCACCAGATCGTCCGCGATGTAGCCGGGCAGGAACGCCTCCGGGAAGTACCAGGGTTCCAGGACGATCACCCCGCCCGGGGTGAGGTGCCGGGCCAGACTGGCGAGCGTGCTCTCCAGTTCGTCGACCGACCGCGTGTAGCCGATCGAGCTGAACATCAGGCTGACCGCGTCGTAGCGGCGGCCGAGGGTGAAGTCGCGCATGTCGCCCGGGTGCACGGGGATCCCGGGCAGCCGGCCCGCCGCCTGGGCGATCATCGGTTCCGACAGCTCCAGTCCCTCCACGGTCGCGAAGTGCTCCTGGAAGAACCTCAGATGGCCGCCGGTCCCGCACGCCACGTCGAGCAGTGACGAGGCGTCCGGCCTGCGGCCTCGGATCAGCGCGGTCACCTCGGCCGACTCGGCGGCGTAGTCCTTGCCGCGCGCGGCGTAGACGAGTTCGTAGATCTCCGCCAGTTGGGGGCCGTACGCTTCCTGCTGCATCCCGCCGCCCCTCACACGTCCCAGGTGACGGGCAGTTCGCGCACCCCGTAGACGATGGCGCCCTCCTTGCGGGGCACCTCGTCCAGCGGCACGGCGAGCCGCAGGGTGGGGATGCGCCGGAACAGCGTCGTCCAGGCGATCTGCATCTCCAGCCGGGCCAGTTCGGCGCCGATGCACAGGTGCGCGCCGTAGCCGAACCCCATCTGCTTGCGGCTGCCACGGCGCAGGTCCAGCTTCTCCGGCTCCGGGAAGACCTCCGGGTCGCGGTTGGCCGTCAGCAGCAGACACAGGATGCCGTCGCCGGCCGGGATGACCGTGCCGTCGATCTCGATGTCCTCCAGGGCGACCCGGGGCACCCCGATGTCCCCGATGGTCACCATGCGCAGCAGTTCCTCGGTCGCCGGGCCGATCAGCGTCTCCGGGTCGGCCATCAGCTCCGCCAGCTGCTCCGGGTGCTCCAGCAGGCACGCCGTGCCCAGGGACAGCATGCTCGCGGTGGTCTCGTGACCGCCGTTCATCAGCATCCGGACCATGTTCACCAGGTCCCGCCGGGTGTACTCCTCGCCCGACGCCCGGTACTCCGCGATGATGTGGCTCGTCAGGTCCTGGCCAGGCTCGGCCTCCCGGACCTCGACCAGCTTCTCGACATAGGCGTTGACCTCCACGATCGCCGCGACCCGCTGCTCGGGCGTGCTGTGGATGCCGAACATGTTGTTGCTGTGCTCGATGATGAAGTCGTGGTCGCCCTGGGGGATGCCCAGCATGTCGCAGATGATCGTCGTGGGCAGCGACAGGGAGAACAGGCGGTGGAAGTCCACCGGAGGCGCCAGGGCCAGCAGCCGGTCGACGTGCTCGTCGACGATCTCCTGGATGCGCGGGCGCAGTTTCTGCACCCGCTGGTAGGTGAACGCCGCGGCCGCCTTGCCGCGCGCGGATGTGTGCTCGGGCGGGTCGTAGCCGATGAAGGAGGTCTCCGTCCGGGCCTCGGGCGGTGCCACGAAGTAGAACGGGAAGCCCGGGTGCTTGCGTGATGCGCTGACCCGCGGGTCGGTCAGCAGCCGGCGCACCGACTCGTGCCCGGTGACCGTCCAGACGCGCAGACCGGTGTTGGCGAGGGTCACCGGAGTGACGCCCTGCGCCACCATGCCCGCGTACTGCTCGGGAGGGGTGAACGGGCCGGGACGGACGAAGGGGAAGGTCTCCGGCGCGCCCGAGACGTCCGCGGTGCTGGTCATCAGGTGTCTCCTCTGCTTGCTGAACGGGTCACGACGAGGTCCGCAGTCCGCGCCCGTCGCCGTCGGCCGGTGCGTGCCAGTCGATGTGGTGGCTGCTCATCCAGGTGGGATCGGAGCCACCGGCGTTCTTGAAGGCCCGGGCGATGAAGTAGTTGCGCAGGAAGCGGCCGGCCGGGCCGCGGCGCATGTTGCCCTCGTTGTTGTATTTGCCCTGGGCCACGATGTCCTCGACGCGCTTGCGCCGCACCGCCTCGTAGGTGACGAACGCCCGGTCGACGCCGGGCGCGTCGCGCAGGCACTTGGCCAGCACCACGGCGTCCTCCATGGCGACCGAACAGCCCTGGCCCGCGGTGGGCGAGACGGCGTGGGCCGCGTCCCCGATCACCACGAGCCCCTCCCGGAACCAGTGCGGCGCCCGGGGCAGGTCGTACGTCGGGGAGGGTGGCGCGGGATCGGGCGTGGCCGCGATGATCGCCGCCGCCGGGGTCCGGTCACCGGCGAACAGCTCCAGCAGATAGCGGCGCCAGTCCCGCCGCAGGGCCTTCAGCTGCGCACCGTCGGGCTCGGCGGCGCAGGGCGGGTTGGCGAACCACCACAGGTCGCCGTTGGGGTGCTTGGTGTAGCTGAAGAAGCTCTTCTTGCCGAAGAACATCCGGATCACCCCGGGCGGGCCCTCGGCGGGGAAGCCCCGCGCGCAGCCGAACGCGTTGAGCACGCCGAGGTAGCGAGGCAGGGGAGCGGCCGGGTCGATGATGCGGCGCACCTGGGAGCGCAGCCCGTCGGCGCCGACGAGCAGGTCGCCCTCGGCCTGCGACTCGTCCGCGAAGACGGCCCGGACCGTGCCTCCCGCCGTGGTGGCGTCCACGATCCGCTTGCCGTACTCGATGGGGATCCCGCGCTGCGCGGCCTCGTCCCGCAGCGACACGTACAGGTCCGAGCGCCGGATCGTCTGGATGATCTGACCGTCGGCGGCGAGCCGGTCGGTGCGTACGTCGCCGGTCAGCGCCCGTCCCGTGTGGCTGTAGAACGCGATCCCGGGGGTGTCGAAGCCGTGCTCGCGCACGAGATGGCCCAGACCGATGCTGTCCAGGGCGTCGATCCCGTTCGGAGCGATGTTGACGAAGTTGCCGATGCCGTCGGCGGTCCGGTCGTACGCCTCGTAGAGGACCGGATCCAGGCCGGCCTTCTGCAGTGCGATCGCGGTGACCGTGCCGGCGATGCCTGCGCCGATCACGAGTGCGCGTGCCATGGGTTCTTCCTTCGCTTGTCGGACCCGGTCCGGATCAGGCGCGGCCGGTGGCCCCGGGCGTGCCGTCGGAGGGGAGGTCGGGGCGGAGCACCGTGCTCGCGCACACGGTGTCCTCGGGCACGACGCCGTCGACGAGGTACGCGTCGACCAGGGCGTCCACCGCGGGATTTCCGCCCAGCCCGTAGATCTCGTGCTGGCCGGAGTCGGCCACGGTGATCAGCCGGTAGCCGAGCCGCTTCGCCATCGCGGCCCCGCCCTCGTAGTGGTCGGTCGGGTCGCCGTCGGCGTGCACCACCAGCCCGGGGGAGAGACCCTCGCCGGTCGGCCGCACGGGCGGCTGCGGGGGAGTGAAGGCACGGAAGGCGCCCACCCACGGCGCGGCGCGCAACATGCCGTACCCGTAGGGGTGGTTCTCGCGGAAGCGGCGCATGTCCTCGTAGTAGACCTCGAGGTCGGTGGGCCAGTCCTTCTCCAGGGTGACCGCGTCCAGCACACCGCACCGTGTGGTGCCCTCCGTCTCGGCCGGGGGCCACACCCGCTCGTCGGACAGCCACCGACCCGCCACCGCCGCGTCGCCCGCGCGCAACTCGCGTACGAGATGCCCGAGTTCGGCCCAGCGGGCCCGGTTCGCCGAGCGCGATCCCATGGCTCCGTCGAAGAGGGTGCGCAGCTGCGTGCCGGCCCGCTCGGCGGTGTTGCGCGCGGCCTCCTCGACGGCCGCCAGCACCGCCTCCCGGGTTCCTCCGAGCCGGAACTCCCCGTCGCGGTCGGCCACCCACGCCGCCCACGCGTCCACGTTGGCCCGGTTGGCCCGGCCCTGGGCCATGAACTGCTCCCGCCAGGACCAGTCCGGGTGCACGCAGGAGTCGAGGACGCAGCGGTCGAGCCGCTCGGGGAAGAGGGCGCCGTAGACCGCGCCCAGGTACGTGCCGTAGGTGTAGCCGACGAAGGTGAGCTTCTCCTCGCCCAGCACCTGCCGGATCACGTCCATGTCCCGTGCGACGTTGGGGGTGTTGTGGTGACGGCGGGCCTCGCCGCCCAGCCGCTGGTTGCCCTCCTCGCGGATCCGCGCGTCCTCCGCGAGCAGGGGGAAGTCGGCGTCGGGCAGCCGCGAGTCGAACGGCGCCTTGGGCGGGGTGATCTCGCTGGTCAGCGGAGTGGACGCGCCGGTGCCGCGCGGGTCGAACCCGATCAGGTCGTACGCCTCGGGCAGACGGGTGCGGGCCAGGACCGCGGGGAAGCCCCGGCCCAGGCCGAAGTAGCCGCCGGGGCCGCCGTTGAGCGCGAGCAGGATGCCGCGGCGCCGGGCCGGGTCCTTGGCCCGTATGCGGGTCAGGGCCAGGGAGATCCGCGGCCCGTCGGGCCGGGCGTAGTCGAGCGGCACCTCGACGGTGCACTGTTCACTGCCGTCGCCCGAGGGCGCGGGCGACCAGGTGGGTCGCCGGCCGCGGAACCCGTTCAGGGCGTCCGGAGAGAGGTGACTGGTCGTCATGTCGTCGGAGGGCCTCCGTGTCGGCGGGACGTGCGGTGATCGGCTCAAAGTCTCGGGGCGGGCACTGGAATCGGCGTGGAAGGACGGTTGATGAAGCCGGAGGGCGGTGGTGGACCCGGCCGGTCGGGACAGGGCGGCGGGCACCCGTTCACTCCTCGAAGGACGGTGTCGGTGGGGGCTCGGCGGTCACCTCAAGGACGGCGACCGACCAGGCGAAGCCGCCGCCCGCGCTGATCAGCGCGCACAACTGCCCCGGTCGCAGGGCCCCGGTGCCCGCCAGCCGGGCGAGGCCGGCGAAGGGGTCACCGGCTCCCAGGTGGCCCACCCCCGAGCCCCAGAGCCAGGTCGTGCGCTCGGGGTCGATGTCCAGCACCTGGAAGAACTGGGCGTCCATCTTGGGGCGTCCGAGGTTCGGCAGGACGAACCAGGCGACGTCGGACGCCTTGGCACCGGCCTCCTCCAACGCCCGGTCGAACGCGGCCCGCTGACCCGCCTGGAGAAGATCCAGCAACCGGGTCAGCCCGATCTCCTTGACCAGCCGCTCCCGTGACGCGGCGACACCGATCGGCGCCCGGGCGGTCAGCGGCGCCGGGGCGAAGCCGTCGTCGTCGCGGCCCATCGCCTCCAGGGACGGGTCGGACACCGTCACCAGGCTGCGCAGCCGGGCGAAACCCGTGCCCCGCGACAGCACGAGCGCGGTCCCGCCGTCCCCGCAGACCGTGCCGGGGTCGGTGTGCCACCGGTCGAAACCCGGCAGGCAGAAGCGGTCCCCGGTGGTGATCAGCGCACTGCGCGGACCTTCGTCGGTGTCCGCCCGCAGCCAGGCCACGGCCATCTCCATCGCCGCCATGCCGCCGTTGGACAACTGCCCCACCTCCAGGGACAGACAGTCGTTGCCCACCGCCTCGCGCTGCACAAACGACGCCGGCGCCCAGAGGTCGTGCCCCTGGAACCAGGTGCTCGCGTGCAGGACCACCCCGATGTCGGACGGCACCCGCCCCGACCCACGCAGGGCGGCCCGGGCGGCCAGCACGGCCATCTCCGGCCCCGACCGCTCCCCGACGCACACCGAGACCATCCCCGAGCGGCGCACCGTCCGCAGGTCGGCGATGCCCCGCTCGACGACCTCGCCGACCGGCATGCGCCGGGCCAGATGCAGCCCGACCCCGGACACGTACACATCCGCGACGTCCACAGTCCTCCCCCGTGTACCGCTCGGATCCGCGGCGGCCGTCCGCCACCGAGGGGGGAGTGTCGGTCCGCGGTGTCGAAGCAGGCTCGAGCCGCGACGGATCACCGAGGTTCGAACGGGCCTCCGGCGCGCCTCGACCCCCGGGAACGACCGTCGGCTCGACACGAGGAAAGGGGTGGAGATGCCGGACACGGCAGGGCGGGCCAGGCCCGTCGTCCTGATGTTCGCCGGTCAGGGCGCGCAGCACCCGAGGATGGCGGCCGGACTCCACGGGCACGACGAGACGTTCACGGCCTGGATGGACGAGGCGTTCCGGCTCCTCGGACCGGACGGTCCGCGCCTGCGGGAGCAGTGGCTCGCCCCCGCACCGGCACCCGAGTACGACGACGTGACCGTGGCGCAGCCCCTGCTCTACGCGGTGGGGCACGCCCTGGGCCGCATGCTGCTGGAGCAGGGGCTGCGGCCGGCGGCGCTGTTCGGGCACAGCGTGGGCGAGCTGGTCGCCGCGACACTCGCCGGCGTCCTGGAATTCGCCGACGGCATGCGGCTGATGCGCGACCGCATGGCCCTGTTCGCCGACACCCCGCCCGGCGGGATGCTCGCGGTCGCCGCCTCGGTCGACGAGGTCGCCGACGTCCTGGGGCCCACCGTGCACCTGGCCGCGGTGAACGCCGCCCGGCAGCTGCTGCTCGCGGGCGAGCGCGCCCCGCTGGACGAGGCGGCACGGATCCTCACCGGGCGCGGACTGGTCTGCCAGGACGTCCGCGCCCACCAGGCCTTCCACAGCCCCGTCGTCGCGCCCGCCGTGGACGCCTCGCTCCGCGCCTGGCACGCCGTGCGCCTCGCCGCGCCGCGACTGCCCCTCTACTCGGCCTACACCCGCGGCCCGCTCGACCCGGACCGGGCCCGTGACCCGGAGTTCTGGGCCCGGCAGCCCGCCGAGACCGTCCACTTCGCCCCGACCCTGACGGCCGTGCTCGACGACCACCCGGGATGCCTGCTCGTCGAGGCGGGGCCCGGCAACAGCCTGTCGACCCTCGCCAGGCGGCAGCGCGCGATCGCCGGCCGGAACAGCGCGGTCCTGCCCCTCCTGCCCGACCGTGCCCGCGGCGACGAGGCCGACATCCGGTCCGTGGAGCAGGCCTGGTGCGTGCTGTCCGGGCCGGCCGTACCCGCCGGCGCGGTGACAGGCCCGCACCCGCGCACGCCCGCCGAGACAGGGAGGAAGCCATGACCCCCGCACACGAGCCCGGCCAGGAGCCGGAGGCCGCGCGTACCCGCCCGGGACGGCCCACCGCCGGGGCGCAGGACGCCCCGGTGGCCGTGGTGGGCATGGCGTGCCGGTTCCCCGGCGCGGACGGACTCGACGCGTTCTGGCGGCTGCTGCTGGCGGGTGAGGACGCCATCGGCCCCGGCACCGGCATCCGCGCCGGTCGCCGCCCCGGCGGCTACCTGCCGGACGTCGACCTGTTCGACGCCGAGTTCTTTGGCGTGCCCGCCCCCGAGGCCGCCGCGCTCGATCCGCAGCAGCGGCTGCTCCTCGAACTCACCTGGCACGCGCTGGAGGACGCCCGCACCACGCCGGGCGAGTTGTCGACCGGGCCCGTCGGCGTCTTCGTCGGCGCCGGCTCCGACGAGTACGCCTTCCTCAGCCGTGCCGGTGACGGGCCGCCCTCCACCTACACGATGACCGGCACCGGCCGCACCTTCCTGGCCAACCGGCTCTCCCACTTCCACGGCTTCACCGGCCCGAGCCTCGTCGTCGACACCGGCCAGTCCTCCTCCCTGGCCGCCGTGCACCAGGCCGTGCACGCCCTGCGCCGGGGCGAATGCGACGCGGCCGTGGTGGGCGGTGTGCAGCTCAACCTCACCGCCGAGGGCGACGAGGTGGTGGAGGCGCTGGGCGCCCTGTCACCCCGCGGACGCTGCCACACCTTCGACGCCCGGGCCGACGGCATCGTACGCGGCGAAGGCGCGGGCGTCGTGGTCCTCAAACCGCTGGAGCGGGCCCTCGCGGACGGCGACCGCGTCTACTGCACCCTGCTGGGCGGGGCGATGAACAGCGACGGCGCCCGGACGGCGCTGACCGCGCCCAGCGAGGCCGCCCAGCGCGAGGTCCTCGCCGCGGCCTGCCGGCAGGCCGGCATCACACCCGCCGAGGTCGGCTACGTCGAACTGCACGGCACCGGAACCGCGCTGGGCGACCCGGTCGAGGCCGCCGCACTGGGCGGCGTCCTCGGCGACGGCCGCCCGGACGACCGGCCGCTGCTGGTCGGCTCGGTCAAGACCAACATCGGGCACCTGGAAGCCGCCGCAGGCATCGCCGGGTTCATCAAGACCGCCCTCGCCCTGTTCCACGGCCGGCTTCCGGCGAGCCTCAACTTCCGTACCGCCAACCCGGCCATCGACCTGGAGGCACTGCGCGTACAGGTGTGCGCGCGGCACCGGGCCTGGCCCGCGGGGGACGCGCCGCGCATCGCGGGTGTCTCCTCCTTCGGCCTCGGCGGCACCAATTGCCATGTGGTGCTCGGCGAGGCACCGGCCCCGGCCGGTCACGAGCACACGGACGCTCCCGTCTCGGCCGTGCCCGTCGTCCTGTCCGGCCCGACGGCCACGGTCCTCAGGAGGCGGGCCCGCGACCTCGCCGAGGCGGTCGAAGGCCCCGGCCGGGCGCTGCCGCTCGCCGACCTGGCCTGGACGGCGGCGACGGCCCGCACCGCGTTCGGCCACCGGGCCGGCGTGATCGCCTCGCACCCCGACGAACTCGCCCAGCGGCTACGCGCCCTGGCGGACGGCTCACCCGACGACGGCGAGGGGGGCCTCGTCCAGGGACCGCGCGGTGAGGGCCGCACCGCCTTCCTGTTCGCCGGGCAGGGCGCCCAACGCTTCGGCATGGGACAGGGGTTGTACAAGGAGTTCCCCGTGTTCGCCCAGGTCTTCGACGAGGCGTGCGCACGGCTCGAACCGGTGCTCGGCGCCGACCTCGCCGACGCCATGTGGGAACGCCAGGAGGTGGACCGGACCGAGCACGCGCAACCCGCCCTGTTCGCGATCGAGGTCGCCCTCCACCGGCTGCTGGAGTCCTTCGGCATCGTGCCGGACCTGCTGATCGGCCACTCGCTCGGCGAGGTCGCGGTCGCACACCTGACGGGCGCGCTGTCCCTCGAGGACGCGGCCACGCTGATCGCCCACCGGGCCCGGCTGATCGGCGAACTCCCGCCGGGCGGCGTCATGGTGGCGGTGCAGGCCGAGGAGGACGAGGCCCGCCGGGTGGTGGACCGTTCCCCGGGACTCGTCGGAATCGCCGCCGTCAACGGCTCCCGTTCCGTCGTCCTGTCCGGCGAGGAATCGGCCGCGCTGAAGGCGGCAGCCCACTTCGAGGACCTGGGCCGCCGCACCCGCCGGCTCCGGGTCTCCGTCGCCGGGCACTCCCCGCTCATGGCCCCCGTCCAGAAGGGGCTGCGGTCCGTCGCCGAAGGCCTCACCTGGAACCTCCCCTCCGGTCCGCCGATCATCTCCACCGTCACGGGCGAGCCGGTGGAACCCCACCGTTTCGCCGACCCGGAGTACTGGGTCCACCACGTGTGCGCTCCCGTGCGGTTCGGCCCCGCTCTCGGCACGGCACACCGGCTCGGAGCCCGCTACTTCGTCGAGATCGGGCCGGGCAGGGCGCTGACCACCCTCGCCGCGGAGACCGTAGGCCACGGCACGGAGCGCTTCAGCGCCCCGATGGCCACCCGGCACGAGGCCGCGGACGTCGCCGAAACCGCCGCGGGCGCCCATGTGTTCGGCCTCCCCTTGCGCTGGGAACAGGTGCTCGGCGGACCCGCCCGGCGCGTCGACCTCCCCCCGTACCCGTTCCAGCGGCGGCGCCACTGGCTCGACACCGCCGACCGGACCACACCGCCACCGCCCGCGGCCGCGGGCCCGCAGTGGAGGGGGGACCCCTTCGACCTCGTGGTGACCAGCACGCTGCAGGCTCTCGGACTCGGCCCGGAATCGGACCTCGACGTGGGCCGTTCCTTCAGCGAACTGGGGCTGGACTCCCGCATGGCCGTGGCCCTGCGCACCACCCTCGCCAGGATCACCGGGCGCTCCCTGCCGACCACGCTGCTCTTCGACCGGCCCACCCCCGCCTCGCTGATCGAGGCGCTGCGCGCGGACACGCCGCTCTGACCGAAAGGCCTGCTGCACACATGAACCGCGAACCGGCTTCTCCGCACGGCGAGCAGGACGCGATCGCGATCGTGTCCATGGGCTGCCGCTACCCCGGGGGCGTCACCACCCCGGACGACCTCTGGCGCCTCGTCGCCGCGCGCGGCGACGCGATCACCGAGTTCCCCGACAACCGCGGCTGGGACCTCGAGGCGACCGGTGGGCCCACCGCCGACCCAACCGCCTCGTCCAGCACGCGACACGGCGGGTTCCTGCACGACGCGGACCTGTTCGACGCCAAGTTCTTCGGCATCGCACCGCGTGAGGCGGCCGGCATGGACCCGCAGCAGCGCGTCCTCCTCGAAGTCGCCTGGGAGACCTTCGAACGAGCCGGACTCGGGCGCGAGTCGCTCGCCGGCGCCGACGTCGGGGTCTTCGTCGGCGCCATGGCGCAGGAGTACGGACCGCGGCTGCACGAGGACAACCAGGGCGCCGGCGGCTACCGCATCACCGGCAGCACCCCGAGCGTGGCCTCGGGCCGCATCGCCTACTGGTTCGGGCTGCGCGGCCCCGCCATCACCGTGGACACGGCGTGCTCCTCGTCCCTGGTCGCCCTGCACCTGGCAGCGCAGTCGCTGCGTCAGGGGGAGTGCGACATGGCCCTGGCCGGAGGCGTCGCGGTGATGCCCACCCCGGGCATGTTCATCGACTTCAGCGCCCAGGGCGGCCTCTCCCCGGACGGGCGGTGCAAGTCCTTCTCCGCCGACGCCGACGGCACCGCGTGGTCCGAGGGCGCCGGACTGCTCCTCCTGGAACGCCTTTCCGACGCGGTCGCCCGGGGCCACCGGGTCCTCGCCGTGATCCGCGGCAGCGCGGTCAACCAGGACGGCGCCAGCAACGGGCTCACCGCCCCGAACATGACGGCCCAGCAGGACGTCATCGACCGCGCCCTGCGCGCGGCCGGCCTGCGGGCCGAGGACGTCGACGCCGTCGAGGCGCACGGCACCGGCACCCCTCTCGGCGACCCCATCGAGGCGCGGGCCCTGGCGGCGGCCTACGGCCGCGAACGCACCGGCGCCTCCCCGCTGTGGCTGGGCTCCCTGAAGTCGAACCTGGGGCACACGCAGGCCGCCGCAGGGGTCGGCGGCGTGATCAAGATGGTCCAGGCCCTGCGGGCCGGGGTCCTCCCCGCCACCCTCCACTGCGACCGTCCCAGCCCTCACGTGGACTGGGAGAACAGCGGCCTCGCCCTGCTCACCGAGGAACGGCCCTGGCCGCGCGGCGAGCGGCCCCGGCGCGCCGCCGTGTCCTCGTTCGGGATCAGCGGAACCAACGCCCACCTCGTCCTGGAGGAGGGCGACGCCGAACCCGGACCCGCGAGCGGGCCGGCCGAAGGCCCCTTTGTGTGGCCGTTGTCCGCTCCCGGCCCGGAGTCCCTTCGCCTGCAGGCGTCCGCGCTGGCCGACTTCCTGACCCGGGCTCCCGGCACCGCCCCGCAGGACGTCGCCCACGTCCTGCGCGGCCGCACCCGCTTCACCCACCGCGCCGCCGTGGTCGCCGACACGGCACACGACCTTTCCGCCGGGCTCGAACGGCTCGCCCGCGGCGACACCGTCCCGGCCGTCCCGGGCACCTACCGGTCCCCGACCGTGCTCCGCGGCGAGGCCCGCCGCGACTCCACCGGCCCGGTCTTCGTCTTCCCCGGACAGGGCTCGCAGTGGCGGGAGATGGGGCTCGCGCTGTGCGAGGAGTCCCAGGTCTTCCGCGACAGCATGGCCGGGTGCGCCGAAGCGCTCCTGCCCTACTGCGGATGGCAGCTCCAGGACGCGCTGCGCGGGGAGGCGCTCGAGCGGGTGGACGTCGTACAGCCCGCCCTGTTCGCCGTGATGGTGTCGCTGGCGCGGCTGTGGGAGAGCGTCGGTGTCCGCCCGGCGGCCGTCGTCGGCCACTCCCAGGGCGAGATCGCCGCCGCCCACGTGGCCGGCGCGCTGAGCCTCGCCGACGCCTGCCGGATCGTCGCCCTGCGCAGCAAGGCCCTGCACACCCTCGCAGGCACCGGCGGCATGGTCTCCGTTCCGCTGGGCGCCGACGAGACCCGGGACCTGCTCCATGCCGTGGACGGCGCCGCCGGCGTCGGCGTCGCGGCCCTCAACGGCCCGAGGGCCACCGTCGTCGCCGGGCCCCAGGAGGCGCTCACCACGCTCCTCGCGGAGTGTGCGCGCAGGGACGTCGACGCCCGCCGCATCGACGTCGACTATGCCTCCCACACCGAGGCCGTCGAGGTCCTCAGGGAACCGCTCGCCCGGCAGCTGACGGGCGTCCTCCCACGCCCCTCCGCCGTGCCCGTGTACTCCACTCTGGCCGGCGAGGCCGTCGACCCCACGGTCCTGGACGCCTCCTACTGGTACGACAACCTGCGCGGCACGGTGCGCTTCAGGACCGCGGTGGAACGGCTCGTCGCGCGCAGGCACCGCACGTTCCTGGAGATCAGCCCGCACCCCGTTCTCACCATGGCCCTGACCGACATCCTCGACGCCGCCGGGGTGCGGGGCACGGTCATCGGCTCGATCCGCCGGGGGACCGGGCTCAGCCAGTTCCTCTCCTCGGCCGCCGCGGCCCACGCCTCCGGCGTTCCAACCGACCTCTCCTCGGTCCAGCCGGAGGGCCGCCGGATCGAGCTGCCGGGCTTCGTCTTCAGCCGCAGCAGGTACTGGGTCACCGGCGCACCGCCGGCCGGCCCCGCGCATGCGGCCCCCGCCGGTGGGCCCGTGTCCCTGCCGGACGGCCGGGCCGTCCTGTCGGCGGCCTTCGACCCGGCCCGGCAGCCCTGGCTGACGGATCACGTCGTACGCGACACCGCTCTGGTCCCGGCCACCGCCCTGCTGTCCCTGGCCGCGGAGGCGGGAGGCGCCGTCGGCTGCCCACGGATCGAGGAGCTGACCGTCGCGCAGCCGCTGCCCGTCCCCGGCCAGGGCGCCGTGGAGGTCCGCGTGATGCTGGAGCCCGCCGACGCGTCGGGCCGCCGCGCCGCCTCGGTGCACGGCCGCGCCCCGGACGGGACGACTTGGACCGAGCACGCCACCGCCGTCCTGGCCCCCGCCGAGGGCACCGCCCCCGAGGCGCCGCCGGGCACGTGGCCGCCGGTGGACGCCGAACCCGTCGAACCGGCCGACGCGTACGACCGGCTGGCCCGGCGCGGCTACCACTACGGTCCGGCTTTCCGGGGCCTGCGGCGGGCCTGGACGCGCGGGAACGAGACGTACGCCGAGGTGACCCTCGACCAGGACGTGCCCGGCGGCGTGTCCGCCACCGCACACCCTGCCCTGCTCGACGCCGCCCTGCACGCCGCGCTCCTCGGCGCCGGTGACGACCTGAACGTCCCCTTCACCTGGCGGGACGTCACCTTGCCGCCCTCCACGGCCCGTACGCTCCGGGTGCGCACGACGGCCGGCGAGACAGGTCTCTCGGTGTTCTGCACGGACGAACAGGGCCGGCCGGCCGCCACGGTGGGCTCGCTCGTCCTGCGTCCCCTGACCGGCACCACCGGTCAGGACGGCGGCGCCACGAGCCTCGAACTCACCTGGGAGCGGGCGGCCGTGGACGACCTGCCTCCGCTGCCGGACTGGGCGAGCCTTGCGGCACCCGGCCTGGGAGCCGGGCGTGACTTCCCGGACCTGGAGACACTGCCCACGACGGTCCCGCCCGTCCTCGTCGTCCACCCGGAGGTGCCGCGGGATGCCGGGGCCGCGCTGCCCGCCACGTCGGAGCGACTGACGGGAGAGGTCACCGACCTGCTCCAGCAGTGGCTCGGCGACGACCGGTTCACCCGGGCCCGCCTGGCCGTGGTGACACGCCGAGCGCTGGACGTCACCGGGAGCGAAACCCTGCCGGGCCTGGCGGCAGCCGCCGTCGCCGGACTGGTGAGGGCGGCCCAGGCCGAACACCCGGGCGCCTTCCAACTGGTCGACATCGACGACGACCCGGCCTCCGCGGCCGTCCTGCCCACGGCCCTCGCGCTGGCGGAGCCCGAGACCGCGATCCGCCAGGGCCGGGTCCACGTACCGAGGCTGCGGCCGGCGACCGACGACGGGCTGCCCGTACCGCGGGGCCACTCCGCCTGGCGACTCGACGTCACGGCCAAGGGCACCCTGGACAACCTGGCACTGATCCCGCACCCGGAGGCCACCCGGCCCCTCGGCCCGTCGGAGATCCGCGTCGAGGTGCGGGCGGCGGGCCTCAACTTCCGTGACATCGCGGTGGGTCTGGGGCTGGTCGCCACGGAGAAGACCATGGGCAGCGAGGGCGCCGGCCTGGTCACCGAGGTCGGTGCCGGCGTCACCCGGGTCGCGCCCGGGGACCGGATCTTCGGTGTCTTCGAACGCTCCCTCGGACCGGTCGCCGTGGCCGACGAACGCATGGTCCGGCGCGTTCCCGACGGCTGGAGCGACGCACAGGCCGCGAGCGTGCCCATCGTGTTCATCACCGCCTACCAGTGCCTGGTGGACGTCGCCGCCGTCCGGCCGGGCGAGTCGGTGCTCGTCCACACCGCGACCGGCGGAGTCGGCCTCGCCGCCCTCCAGCTCGCCCGCCATTTCGGCGCCGACGTCTTCACCACCGCGGGGCCCGCGAAGCACGGCATCCTGCGGGACTGGGGTGTGCCCGGCGACCACATCGCGTCCTCCCGCTCCCTCGCCTTCGAGCACGAGTTCCGGGAGGCGACCGCCGGCCGGGGTGTGGACGTCGTCCTCAACTCCCTGGCCAACGAGGCCGTCGACGCCTCACTGCGCCTGCTGGCCCCCGGCGGACGCTTCGCCGAGATGGGCAAGACGGACATCAGGGACAAGGGCCGGATCCAGGAGCAGTACCCCGGCGTCACCTACCAGGCGTACAACATCCTGGGCGTCGCCCCCGAGCGGATCGGCGAGGTGCTGGACGAGCTCATCGCCCTCTTCCGCGCCGGGGCCCTGGTCCATCTGCCGCTGCGCACCTGGGACGTCCGCGCGGGGCAGCGGCCGCTGCGGATGCTCAGCCGGGCCAGGCAGCACGGCAAGCTCGCCCTCAGCATGCCCCGCGCCCTCGACACCGGCCGCCCCGTCCTCGTCACCGGCGGCGCCGACGGCCTGGGCGCGGTCCTGACCCGCCATCTCGTCACGGCCCACGGCGCCCGCGAGGTCGTGCTGCTCAGCCGCCGCGGGCCCGCCGCGCCCGGAGCCGGCGAACTGGTCGCGCAATGCGCCGGGCTGGGCGCCACCGTCCACGTCCTGGCCTGCGACGTCACCGACCGGAACGCACTCGCCAAGGTGATCGCGGAGTACGCCCCGGGCAGCGTCTTCCACGCCGCGGGCGTGCTCGACGACGGGCTGATCGGCGCGATGACCCCGGCCCGCATGCGCGCGGTGCTGGCGCCCAAGGCGCACGCCGCCTGGCACCTGCACGAACTCACCCGCGACCTCGACCTGTCGGCCTTCGTGCTGTTCTCCTCCGCCGTCGGGGTCATCGGCGGACCGGGCCAGGCCAACTACGCGGCGGCCAACGCCTTCCTCGACTCCCTCGCCCAGCACCGCCGGACCCAGGGGCTGACGGCGACCTCCGTGGCCTGGGGGCTCTGGGAGGACCGCACCGGCATGACGGCCCACCTGACGGACACGGACGTGGCCGCCCTGGCCGCCATCGGGATCGCGCCCATGACGACCGAGAGCGCGCTGCGGCTGCTCGACGAGGCCATGGCGTCGCCGCGGCCCGCGGTGACCGTCTTCCGCCCCGTGCCCGAGCGGATCCGCCCAGGCACCCGTGCCGCCGCCCTCTTCCGCGGGCTGGGGGAGGCCCCCCGGCCCGGCCCGGCGGCCACGGCCACGGCCACCACGGACAGCGCACCCCGGGCGGATGGCCCCGCGACGGGAAGCCTCGTGGACTTGGTGTGCGCCCAGGCAGCCGAAGTCCTCGGTTACACCGAGGCCGTGACCGTCGCACCGACGGACTCCTTCAAGGAACTCGGCTTCGACTCGCTGCTCAGCGTGGACCTGCGCAACCGGCTAAACGCGGCCACCGGCCTGCGGATGCCGGCCGAGGCGGTCCTCAACAACCCCACGCCCGAAGCCCTGGCGGCATACATGCGCGCCGCGAGGACCGGCGAACACCCCGGCACCGCACCGGAGACGACCGTGTGAACCCGCCGCGGAACGCCGGCGCCCGGACCGGCGAGCGACCGTCCCCGGCCCCCACGCGCTGGCCCCCCCACGCGCCGCCCCCCCACGCGCCGCCCCCCCCCACGCGCCGCCCCCCCCACGCGCGCCGGTCCCCACAGCGCCTGGTCCCACCACCCCCGGCCCCCAACGCGCCCGACGACACCCGATGGTGAGGAGAGAGCCCGTCATGAGCGACACCGAGGCGACGCAGGTGACGCACAGGATCGACATCGAGGCACCGGCGGACGCCGTGTACCGCGTCGTCTCCGATGTGCGCCTGTGGCCGCTGTACTTCCCGCCCACCGTGCGCGCCGAACGGACGCGGGGCGACGACAGCGACGAACACATCCGTATCTGGGCCGTGGCCCACGGCGAGGTGCGCACCTGGGAGTCCCGGCGCCGCTTGGACCCCGCCGCGCGCAGCGTGCGCTTCGAACAGACCAGGCCCGCCGATCCGGTGGCCGCGATGGGCGGCCGCTGGGAGGTCCGGGAACGCGGCGACAAGGCCTGCACGGTGGTCCTCGACCATCACTACCGGGCCGTCGGCGACGACCCGGCCGCCCTGGCGCGCATCGCCGAGGCCGTCGAGACCAACAGCGTCTCGGAGCTGGACCACCTGCGCCTGGCGGCCGAGCGGTCCGGGACCGAGGAGGACCTGTTGCTGGACTTCTCCGACACCGAGGTGATCACCGGTTCGGCCGCCGACGTCTACGGCTTCCTTTACGACGCGGCGAAGTGGCCGGACCGACTCGGGCACGTCGTCCGGCTGGACCTGCGGGAGAAGGAGCCCGGCCTGCAGTACATGGAGATGGACACCCGCGCACCGGACGGCTCCGTGCACACCACCGTCTCCGGCCGGGTCTGCTTCCCGCAGCGGCA
The DNA here is from genome assembly GCF_014648995.1 of Streptomyces massasporeus. Lineage (GTDB taxonomy): Bacteria > Actinomycetota > Actinomycetes > Streptomycetales > Streptomycetaceae > Streptomyces > Streptomyces massasporeus. The sequence continues at coordinate 169,345 of NZ_BMSE01000005.1, forward strand.
GATCGTCTACAAGCAGACCAAGCTGCCCCCCGTGCTCCGCGCCCACAACGGCGAGTGGCTGGTGGAGGACGCCGCCGACGGCACGGTCCGGGTCACCGCCCGCCACCAGGTGCTCCTCGACCCCGAGGGCATCGCCGCCCTTCCCGCGCCCCCCGCCACCCTCCAGGCCGCCCGGGACGCCGTACAGCACTCCCTGAGCTCCAACAGCCGGGCCACGCTGGCCAGGGCCCGCGCATTCGCCGAATCCCGCTGACCGGATCCGGCCGGATCCGCTCCTACCCACACGGCCCGCCCACGGGATCCGTGCCGCACCCCACCACCCGAGAAACACACCGAGGAGAGCCCCATGGCAGAGCTGACCATCGACGAACTCAAGGGATTCCTGCTGCGCGCCGTCGGCGAGGACGAAACCATCGACCTGTCCGGCGACATCCTCGACACCCCGCTCGCCGACCTGGGCTTCGACTCGCTCGCCGTCATCGCCACGACGAGCGCGCTGGAACAGCACTTCCAGGTCAAGCTCGGGGACGACGACGCCTCCGGCCTCGACACGCCCGGGGACTTCCTCGACATCTTCAACCGCCGCCTGACGCAGGCCGCGTGACGGTGGCCGCGCCCGCTTCGGTGCACCCCGCGTCCCCCGCCACCGGGACGCGGGCCGCCGACATCCTCGACCGGATACGGACGTTCGTGCACGCCGAGGTCCTCCCGGCGGCGGACCACTTCGACACCCTCCCGCCCGCTCCCACCCCGGCCTCGGTCCGCCTGGCCGAGGCCGGGCTGGCCAACTGGTGGATCCCCGGCGAGTACGGGGGACCGGGCGTCTCGCTGCGTGACAGCGTGGACATCGTCTCGGAACTGTCCTACGGAGACGCCGGCTTCGCTTTCGGCTCCTTCCTGTCCGTGCTCGGCACCACCATGCTCCAGCTCTCCGGCGCCGACGACCTGGCCAGGCCGCACCTGGAGCGTCTGGCCCGGGACGGCGGCGTCCTCGGCATCCTCGCCAGCGAGGAGGAGGCGGGGAGCGAACTCGGGCGCATCACGACGACCTGCCGCCGCGCCGGGGACAGCGTGGTCGTCACCGGTGACAAGTACTTCTCCACCAACACCGACGCCGCCGACCTGCTGCTGGTCGTCGCCCGGGACGCCGCCGACGACGCCGACTTCGGCGTGGTCCTGGTGCCCCGGCACACCGAGGGCGTGGAACTGACCCAGCGCTGGAACATGATCGGCATGCGCGGCTCGGCCACCTACCGGGTCGGTCTGCGCGACTGTGCCGTACCGGCCGATCACCGCCTGCCCGGGAACGGTCTGCGGCTGCTGGAGATCGGGCTCAACGCCAGCCGCATCCTCATCGCCGCGACCGCCATCGGCATGGCCCGCCGGGTGCGCGACCTGGCCATGGAGTACGCGGCGTCCAAACGGGTGCACGGCGCGCCGCTCACACGCAACGCGGTCTTCGCCGGAAAGCTCGGCCAGATCGAGATGCTGATCGACGTGATGCGCAACCAGTGCCGCGCGGCCGCCGAGGAGTTCGACGGCTACCTGGCCGGCGGCGACGCCGCGGGGGCCCTGTACCGGGTGGGCACGTTGCGCTCCGCGCTGGCCGCGAAGATGTACTGCGGCCAGGCCGGCTGGCAGGTGGCGACCATCGGCTCCGAGATGTTCGGCGGTCTCGGCTACACCCACGAGCACCCCATCGGGAAGCTGGTCCGCGACCTGCGCTACGTCGGTCTGGTCGAGGGCGGGGACGACGTGATCCGGGAGCTGCTGTTCACCCGGTACGTCGTTCCGACGGGCAAACGGCGCTGACCCTCCGGCGCGGGCAGCCGAACACGAGGACCGGCACAGGCCTGGGGCCCGGCTCGTACGAGCCGGGCCCCAGGCCTGTGTGCTCAGGGTGCCGTGAGCACCATCGCCGAGGCGAAGCCTCCGTGGCCGCGCGCCAGCACCAGCGCCGTGCGGAACTCCCCACCGCGAGGCTCTCCGACCACCAGGTCGATGCGCGGGTCCACCTCCTCGGGCGCGAGGCCGGGCACGGGCGGGACGAGCCCGTCGCGCATGCTGAGCAGGGCCGTGACCGCGTCGAGGGCCGACCCCCCGGACATCAGCCGTCCCACCAGCGCCTTGGGCGTGCTCACCGGCACCCCGCCGGCTCCGAACAGACCGGTCAGGGCGTCCGCCTCGGCCCGGTCGAGATCCGGGCTGCCCGCGGCATCGGCGAACACCACGTCGACGGCCCCGGCCGGCAGTCCGGCGTCCGCCAGCGCACCGCGCGCGGCCCGCGCCAGCCCGTCGCCGCCGGAGCCCGAGGGGTCCGGGTCGAAGGCGGCCGCGTGACCGGCGACCGAGCCCAGCACGGGCGCACCGCGTTCGACGGCGGACGCACGGGACTCCAGCACCAGGACGGCACCGCCCTCCCCGGGCACGAACCCCGAGGACGAGGAGTGGAACGGCAGGTAGGCCCGCTCGGGGTCGGTCCCGTGGCTCACTCCGGTGGCCACGGACACGGTCGAGACGCCGTACGGGCAGAGCACGCTGTCGAATCCGCCGGTGAGCATGACCGGCGTCCCGCGGCGGACCCTCCTGCGGGCGAAGGCGATCGAGTCCAGGCCACCGGCCTGCTCCGAGACGACCACACCACTGGGGCCGCGCAGCGCGTTGCGGATGGAGATCTGCCCGGTGTTGACGGCGTAGTACCAGGCGAACGACATGTAGGGACTGACCGACTCCCAGCCCGTGCCCCACAGCCGCTGCAACTGCTGCTGGCCGAACTCCAGACCGCCGCTGGCGCTGGAGACGGCCACCCCGGCGCCGAACTCGGGGAGGTCGGCGGGGTCGACCGCGGCGGCGGCCAGCGCGTTGTCGGCGCACATCATGGCCAGTTGGGTGAGCCGGTCGGTCTGCGGCAGCAGCTTCCTGGGGAAGGTGCTCTCCGCGTCGGACGGGGGTATCTCGGCGGCCAGCCGCACCGGATAGCCGGTCGCGTCGAACCGGCTGATGGGCTGGATCGCCGAGACGCCTTTGAGGGCCGCGGCCCAGTAGGTCTCCAGGCCGACTCCGTTCGGTGCGACGGCGTCCGCACCCGTGACAACGACGTCCTTGGTCATGCTGCGGTCCGCTCCAGACTCGTGAGCACCATCGCGCTCTGGAAACCTCCGAAACCACTGCCCACCGTGAGCACCGCGTCCAGCCGCTTCTCCCGGGCGGTGTTCGGCACGTAGTCCAGGTCGCACTCGGGATCCGGCTCGTGCAGGTTGGCCGTCGGGACGACCACGCCGTGCTTCATGGACAGGGCACACGCGGCGATCTCCAGAGATCCGATCGCGCCGAGGGAGTGTCCGATCATGGACTTGATGCCGCTCATCGGTGTGTCGTAGGCGTGCTGCCCGAGGCTCCGCTTCACGGCGGCCGTCTCGTGCCGGTCGTTCTGCTTGGTGCCGGAGCCGTGGGCGTTGACGTAGTCCACCGCACCGGGATCGACCCGGGCGTCCGCCAGGGCGAGGTCGATCGCCTCGGACATCTCCCGGCCCTCCGCCGTCAGTCCGGTCATGTGGTAGGCGTTGCAGCGCGCCGCGTACCCGGACACCTCCGCGTAGACGGTCGCCCCGCGCCGCCGGGCGTGCTCCAGCTCCTCCAGGACCAGTACGGCCGACCCCTCGCCCAGGATCAGGCCGGTGCGGGTCCGGTCGAAGGGGCGGCACGCGGTGGCCGGGTCGTCGTTGCGCGCGGACGTGGCCCGGATGACGTCGAAGCAGGTCACGGTGATGGGCGAGATGGGCGCGTCGGTCGCGCCGGTGACCATCACGTCGGCCTCGCCGTCCCGGATCAGCTCGGCCGCGTAGCCCACGGAGTCGATGCCGGAGGTGCAGCCGGTGGACACCACCGAGGCGGGCCCCAGGGAGCCCGTGGTGCGGGCGACCTCGGAGGCGATGGAACTGGGCAGGAAGTAGTCGTACAGGTGGGGCACCGCGAACGACGGGTCCACGACCCAGTTCCGGCCGCCCTCGGAGAGCACGGAGTACTCGCGCTCCATGGTGGTGGTGCCGCCCACGGCGCTGCCGAGGGCCACGCCGGTGCGTTCGGCGAGCGCACCGTCGATCTCCAGGCCGCTGTCGGCGAGGGCCTCGCCGGCCGCCACCATGGCGAGCTGGGAGACCCGGTCGGTGCGGCGTACCTGCTGCGGGGTCAGACCGAGGGCGAGCGGGTCGAAGTCGCACTCGGCGGCGACGCGGCAGCGGTGTCCGCTCGCGTCGAACTGCGTGATCGTACGGGTCGCCGTCCTGCCCTCGACGAGGAGCCGCCAGAAGGGTTCGGTTCCGATCCCTCCCGGCGCGACGACGCCGATTCCGGTGATGACTGCCCTTCGGGCCATGAGGCTCCTTCGCGGTGACGATGAGTCGGATGGCGCGGGCCGGTGTCGTTCCGTGCCGCACGCGGCACCACTCGGGACGGACGGACCGTGCTCGCCCGCCAGCCTGCGCCGCGGTCCTCGACTCACGGTCCAGTGGCGTTGGAACGCGCCACGCGCCGATGAGCGGGCCCGGGGGTTCGAGCCGTGCTCCACACGAGGTCGAGGCGGCCCGATGACGGTGGCGGCACACTCCTGCACCCGGCGGAAGGAAGAGTTCATGCCGCACGGTTCCGTACCCGATGTCCGCAAGTGGGTCGAGGTCGACGCCGACCCCCAGCGCTGCTTCGAGGTCTTCACCGAGCGAATGGCGGACTGGTGGCCTCCCTCGCACGTGCTGCTGTCGAAGCCCCGGGCCGGTCTGGCCATGGAGCCGAAGGCCGGCGGCCGCTACTACGAGTGGGACGAGGAGGGCACCGAGATCGACTGGGGCACCGTGCTCGAGTGGAACCCCCCGCACGGGCTGCGTCTGACCTGGCGGGTGGACGGCCGGTGGCAGTCGGTGCCGGACGACGAGCGGGCCAGCGAGATCGAGGTCGTCTTCACACCGGCCGGCCCCGGCCGCACCCGGGTCGAACTCGCGCACGTCCGGCTGGACAAGCACGGCCCCGACGCGGAGCGCATCTTCCAGGCGCTGGACGGGCCGAGCCCAGGCGAGACGCTGCAGCGCTTCTCGGAGGTGGTCTGAGCGTGGCCGCCGGGACGGCGGCGCCCCCGGCCCTGCGCGAAGTGGCCGAAGGCGTCCATGTCTACGAGCAGTTGCCGGGCGGCTGGTGCGTGAACAACGCGGGGCTGATCGCGGCCGGCGGTCAGGCGGTGCTGATCGACACGGCTGCCACCCGGGCCCGGGCGCGACGCCTGCGCGAGGCCGTGGAGCGGGTCGTCCCCGGCGGGCCGGACGCCGTGGTCAACACGCACTTCCACGGTGACCACGTCTTCGGCAACGACCAGTTCGCACCGCGTGCCTCCGTGATCGCCCACGAGCTCACCCGCGCCGACATGGCGGAAGCGGGCCTCGCCCTGTGCGGCATCTGGCCTGACGTCGACTGGGGCGAGCCCGAACTCACTCTGCCCGACACGACGTTCACCGACCGGCTCACGCTGCGGCTGGGCGAACTGACGGTGGAACTGTCACGGGTGGGTCCGGCCCACACGGCGAGCGACGTGGTCGCCTGGGTGCCGCGGCGCGGCGTGCTCTTCACCGGGGACGTCGCCTGGTCGGGCGTCACCCCGTACGTCCTGATGGGTTCCGTGGAGGGGTCCCTGCGGGCCCTGGCCGAACTGCGCGGTCTGGGACCGGAGATCGTCGTCCCCGGCCATGGGCCGGCGGGCGGGCCGGAGGTCCTCGACGCCACCGAGGCGTATCTGCGGTGGCTGCGCCGGCTGGCCGAGGACGGCAGGCGGGAGGGCAGGACCGTCCTGGAGACGGCCAAGCACGCGGACCTCGGGCCGTTCGCCGCGCTCGTCGACGCCGAGCGCCTGGTGGGCAATCTGCACCGCGCCTACGCGGAACTCGACGGACTCGCCCCGGGGGAGCGCGTCGATGTCGGCGCCTCCCTGCGGGAGATGGCCGAGTTCAACGGCGGACTGCCGCACTGCGCCGCCTGACCGGTGGCCCGGAGACGAGCCGTCGGCCCGAGCCGACGTGCCGACGAGAAGGAGAGACAACATGACCAGTGCGCGAACCGCCTTCATCACGGGCGTCAGCAGCGGGATCGGGCTCGCCACGGCCCGTACGCTGGCCCGCCAGGGCGTCGCCGTCTTCGGCTGCGCGCGCGAGGGCAAGAGGGTCGCCGAGGTCGTGGAGGAACTGCGCGACGCCGGCTGCACGGCGGACGGCACATCCTGCGACGTCACCTCCGGTGAACAGATCAGTGCCGCGGTCGCGGCGGCGACCGAGCGCTTCGGCCGGATCGACATCCTCGTCAACAACGCCGGCCGCGGCGGTGGCGGGGAGATCGCCGAGCTGGCCGAGGACCTCTGGCTGGACGTCCTGGAAACCAACCTGACCAGCGTGTTCCGGGTGACCAAGGAGGTGCTGCGGGCCGGTGGCATGCTGGAGGCGGGGTGGGGACGCATCGTCAACATCGCCTCGACGGCCGGCAAGCAGGGCGTCATGTACGCGGCTCCGTACACGGCGTCCAAGCACGGTGTCGTCGGCTTCACCAAGTCCGTGGGCTTCGAACTGGCGCAGCGCGGCATCACGGTGAACGCGGTGTGCCCCGGCTACGTGGAGACGCCCATGGCGGTCCGGGTACGGCAGGGTTACGCGGCCCACTGGGGCATCACGGAGCAGGAGGTCCTCGACCGGTTCAACGCCAAGATCCCGCTGGGCCGTTACGCGACCCCGGAGGAGGTGGCGGGGCTGGTCGGCTATCTGGTGACGGACTCCGCCGCGTCGATCACCGCGCAGGCGCTCAATGTCTGCGGGGGGCTCGGTAACTACTGAGCGCGTATACGAACGGCGTGGGGCCCGCACCCGGACCGGCCGGATGCGGGCCCGAAGATTTGTTCTGTGCATGTCAACCAGGGTCCTGGGTAACACGCCGATCGAGTCAGATTCGAGTTGGCTGATGAATATTCCAGGACGGTTTTAGGAAGGAATCCGATCGTCGGTGACGCATTGCCCGCCCAGGTCGATTGGTTGACCGGCTGACAGGGCGTACATAGGCTGACGGTCGTCGCTGACGCAGGTAATGACGGGGGGTTGCCTGATCCACCACATACAGCGCCTTGAGCCAGGACGTGGCCAAACGTGCAAGTGCTCGGCACCGTCCCGCGGTCTGACCATCCGTGGAGCTGCACTTTACTGGGGGAATTCGTGAGCATACGTCTTCTGGGAGAGCTGAACGCTACCTTAAACGGCCGATCGGTGACACCAACCGCCGCGAAGCCTCGTCAGGTTCTGGCCATGCTGGCTCTGAGTGCCGGACGCATTGTCTCGGTGCCCGCCCTCATCGAGGAACTCTGGGGTGACCGCCCGCCGATGAGTGTCCGGACCACACTGCAGACCTACATACTCCAGCTGCGCAGGCTGATCGACTCGGCCCTGCCGGCGGGAGCGCCGACCCGCGCCAAGGATGTCCTGGTCACCCGCTTCGACGGCTATCTGCTCGACGTCGCGGCCGAGGACGTGGACGTGTGGGTCTACGAACAGCTGGTGGACGCCGGCAACCAGGCCATCGAGCGCGGCGACTACGAGGCCGCCTCGCGCCACCTGGGCCGGGCGCTGGACCAGTGGCAGGGGCACGCGCTCGCCGATGTGCGCGTGGGCATGCCTCTGAGCATCGAGGTGGCCAGGCTCGAGGAGAGCAGGCTCATCGCTCTGGACAACCGGATCGGCGCGGAGATACGGCTCGGCCGGCACAACTCCGTGCTCAGCGAACTCACCGTGCTGACCGCCAAGCACCCGATGCACGAGAACCTCTGCGCCCACCACATGGTCTCGCTCTACCGGGCCGGGCGGCAGTCGCAGGCACTGGAGGTGTTCCGCAACCTGCGCCAGACCCTGAACCGGGAGCTGGGCGTGGAGCCGTCGGTCCGGCTGCAGAAACTGCAACGGGCGGTTCTGCGCTCCGAACTGGACCTGGAGGCGCCGCCACCGGTGCGGCGGATGCGAGCCGAGGCCGTTCCGGCCGCGGTGGTGCCCGGAGCGGGCCGTGACGAGGAGACGAGCGGCGTTCCCATCGGCCAACCGGCGGGGACGGGACACCTGATGACCAGGATGGGGGGCAACGGATGGCAGCGGTGAGCACCGAGCTCTACGTGGAGGTGCTGCGCTTCTACGCGGGGCAGATGGCCCTGCTGGACTCGCTGGACCTCGACGGATACGCCGACACGTTCACCGAGGACGGCGTCACGCACCATGTGCACCGCGGGCAGAAGCTGGAGGGCAGGGGAGCCCTGCTCGAGCACGCCCGCGCGGCCCTGCCCCGCTACCGGGAGGTCGTGGTCCGGCACTGGAACGACAACTACCGGATGGAGCAGGCCGAGGACGGCTCCCTGACGGTGGCCTACGGCTCCCTCGTGACGCTCACGGACAAGGAGGGCCAGGTCAGGTTCGAGTCGACCTACGCCGTCACGGACGTCCTGGTCCGCGTGGACGGCCGGCTGCGTACCCGGTCCCGGACGCTGCTCCGGGACCGGCCCGCGGCGGCCTGAGCGATTCGGGCCGGACGGGTTCAGCAGGCGTCGGTACGGCTCTCGCGGCGCATCTGGGACGTGACGGAGAACGAGTCCTGCTCGTGTCCGGCCGCGTCGAGGAACGCCCCCTCGCCCACCGTCGTGAAGCGGTCACCGCGCTGGGTGGCCCGGTGGGTGGCAGTGAGATAGCCCGTGGTGGTCCCCGCGCCGTCGAAGAACCGTTCCTTCACTGTGAAGGTGAAGGTGTTGCGGCCGGTGCTGTGCCAGGTCCCCCGCCCCTCGATGCCCCCGTCGGGCCCGGGGGGTGGGGCGATCAGGCACAGCGTGCCGTTCGGCCGGAGCGACATCCGCGCCTCGACCTGCCCGGTCGGGAAGGTCACGATGCCGTTCCACACGCCCACGGGAGCGGCCTTGAGCTGCGCTACGGGGCCGGCGGGCGGCGCCGCCGGAGTCTCCGCGGCTCCCGCGGCCGAGGGGAGAAGAGGCACGAGGGCGAGCGCGCCCGCGAGGGTGAGGGCACCGAGTCTCCGGCTCATCGTCAGTCATCCGTTTCCCGGTCCGTGACGGACCGTTGGTGCGGCAAGAGGTGGACGGAACCGGCCACGGACGGCGGGGGCGGCGAGCGGCCCCGCGCCGCCCGTGACACGGTGCCGACACGGTGCGGCTCCGCGCTATGGACCGCCTGGATTGCGCCTCGACCGGGCGGCACCGCCCGTGTGCCCGGTCGGCAGCAGGCGCTTTCCCCGCCGAACCGTGGCCGGTTCACCTGGCCCTGCGCAGACGCCCGGTACGTGCTTTCCCCCGGGACCGCCGGATGTTTTGCGGTTTCCAACGCCCGCGGAGGGGACCGGAACGGGAATTTCTCCTTGATCGTTGCATTACCTTCTGTTTGCCTCGTCCGAAATCCCCCTGCGGGCACGAGTAGCCGGTGAGTTAACCGCCGGTCCCGCCTCGGCCCGCCCGTGGATCCGGCGTTATTCGACTCGCTGTCCAGTGCGCTCAGCCAAGAATGTGAACCGCTCGATCCCGCGGAAGACATCGGTTTCCCGTGGCACCCGGCGACGGCGGACAAAAGCTGTCCGCGATCGGTCCTACGGTGTGAGCGCCTTGGCGGAGCCGTCGGGGCACCAATGCGAGCTCGCGCCACGCGGGTGAGGGAGGAGCAATGACGAACGCGATCGTTGCCGAGGGGCTGAGGCGGAGCTTCGGCCCCAACACGGCACTGGACGGATTCGATCTGACAGTGCGGGAGGGCACGGTCCACGGACTGCTGGGCCCCAACGGCTCGGGCAAGACCACGACAGTGCGAGTGCTGTCGACCCTGCTCAGGCCGGACGCCGGCCGGGCCACGGTGGCCGGCCTCGACGTGCTGACCAAAGCGCCCGAACTGCGCCGGCTGATCGGCCTGTCCGGACAGTACGCCGCCGTGGACGAGGATCTGACAGCCCGGGAGAACCTGCGGATGGTGGCCAGGCTGTATCACCTGGGCGCCGCGGCGAGCAGGCAGCGGGCCGACGACCTGCTGGAGCGGTTCGGCCTGACCAAGGACGCCGACCGGCCGGTGAAGGGCTACTCGGGCGGTATGCGCCGCCGGGTCGACCTCGCCTGCGCGGTGGTCTCCAAACCCCAGGTGCTGTTCCTCGACGAACCCACGACCGGACTGGACGTACGCAGCCGGATGGCCATGTGGGACGTCATCTCGGAACTGGTGCGCGGCGGCAGCACGCTGCTGCTCACCACCCAGTACCTGGAGGAGGCCGACCAACTGGCCGACCGGATCACCGTGATGGACCAGGGCAGGGTCATCGCCGAGGGCACCCCCGACGAACTGAAGGACCGGGTGGGCGGGGAGCGCCTGGAGATCACCGTGGGCAGCGCCTCGGACGCGGCCGAGGCCGGCACCCTGCTGCGCGACATCGCCCAGGGCGGCGAGACGTCCGTCGACGAGGAGAACAACCGGGTCATCGTGCCCGTCGCCGACGGACCGGAGGCCCTCGTGAACAGCGTGCGGCTGCTGGACCGTTCACCGGTGCGCCTGGTCGGCACCACGCTGCGCAGGCCCAGCATGGACGAGGTGTTCCTCGCCCTCACCGAACGCCCGCCGGCCGGCGAACAGGCCGCCGACCGGGCGAAGGAGGAAGTGAAGTGAGCGCCCTGAGCCAGGCCGTCGAGGACGGCGTCACCCTCACCAAGCGCAACGTCATCAAGAACCTGCGCAACCCCGACATCGTCGTCTTCGCCAGCGCCGCGCCGATCGCCTTCGCCCTGCTCTTCGGCTTCGTCTTCGGCAGCGCGATCGACGTGTACGGCTCCAACTACCGCGAGTTCATGGTCATCGGCATCCTCACCCAGACGATGCTGCTGACCGCGACGAACACCGGCGTCGGCATCGCCCACGACATGAAGCTGGGACTGATCGACCGCTTCCGCTCGCTGCCCATCTCGCAGTCGGCGGTGCTGGTCGGCCGGACCAACGGCGACGCGGTCAACAACCTGCTGGTCATCGTGCTGATGTCGCTCACCGGCCTGTTGATGGGGTGGCGGATCCGGGGCGGTGTCGTCGACGCGGCGATCGCCTTCCTGCTGCTGTTCCTCTTCGCCTACGCCGCCTCGTGGATCACCGCGGCCATCGGTCTGACGGCGAAGTCGCCCGAGGTGCTCGGCAACGCCATGCTCATGGTGCTGCTGCCGCTCACCTTCATCTCCAACTCGTTCGTGCCGAGCGAGGGACTGCCCAGTGTCCTGCGGGTGGTCGCGGACTGGAACCCCGTCTCGGCCGTGGTCGAGGCGTGCCGGCAACTGTTCGGGAACATCCCGGCCGGCCGGCCCGAACCCGAAGTGTGGCCCCTGCAGAACCCGGTCCTCGCCTCGTTCCTGTGGGTGGCGCTGATTCTCGCGATCTTCGTGCCGCTGGCCGTCCAGCGCTACAAGAAGGCCGTGAGCCAGTGAACGGCGGGCCGTCGGCCACGGCAACCGCCGTGGCCGGCGGCCCCCGGACGATCCGAAGGAGAAGCATGCGATTCCTGTTCGTCGCCGGGGGAGGTGCCGCGCCCGTGCACGCCAGCGTGCCGCTCGCCTCCGCGGCCCGCACGGCCGGCCACGAGGTCATCGTGGCCGCGCCCGAGGAGAACCTCGACCTCATCACCGGTCTCGGTCTGCCCGCCCGCGGCGTGACCGCCCTGGGCATGGCCGATGCCATGCTCAAGGACCGGGAAGGCAACTGGCTGCCCATGCCCACGGGCGAGGCCGACGAGATGGACTTCGGAGGACGCGGCTTCGCCCGGCTGTCCGCGGCCGGTCTCGCGGGCACCCTCGAACTTGCCGAGGCATGGCGCCCGGACGTGGTGATCGGCGGCGAGTACAACCTGGCCGGTCCGCTCGTCGCCCACAAACTGGGCGTTCCCCTCGTCCGTCACACCTGGGCCATCTACGACCGCACCGAGGTCGACTGGCAGGGCGCCACGGACGAACTCCGCCCCGAACTCGCACAGTTCGGCCTTGACGCGATCCCCGACGCGGCCCTCTTCGTCGACATCACCCCGCCCAGCGTGCGACCCGACCACGCCGAACCCGCCCAGGCCATGCGCTGGACCGCGGGCAACCCGCAGATACCGCTCGAGCCCTGGATGTACACCAAGGGCGACCGCCCCCGCGTGCTCATCACCTCCGGCTCGCGCAGTGCCTTCATTCCCGCGCTCGGTATGGACTTCTTCCGGCCGTTGCTCGACAACCCGCTCCTGAACGCCGGTGACATCGAGGTCGTCGTGGCCACGGGCGAGCCGCTCGCCGGGCAGATCCGGGAGGCCTACCCGGAGATCAAGGCCGGATTCGTCCCCCTGGACGTGATCGCACCCACCCTCGACCTCGCCGTCCACCACGGCGGCGGCGTCACCGTGATGACGCTGCTGAGCGCCGGGGTGCCGCAGCTCGTCCTCCCCGAGATCCTGGCCTCGGCGATTCCGCTGCGACGGGTCGACGAGTACGGCGCCACGCACACGCTGGCCTCGCACCAGGAACCGCCCGAGGAAGTGGCCGCGGACATCTCGAAGATGCTGTCCGACACCTCCTACCGGCGTCGCGCCCGCGATCTCGCCAACGAGATCGCCGGGCTGCCGGCTCCCGCCGAGGTCGTCAAGGCGATCGAGGCCCTGGTCTGAGACGCCTTCTGCGGCACCCCTGAACCAACGATGGTGCCCACCCCCTGCGAGGGGGTGGGCACCATCGCGTCGTCCGCGGCCGCCGCGAGCGGTCAGACGCTGAGCACGGCCTCCCGCACGGCCGAGATCACCTTGTCCTGCAGACCGGCCGGCAGCGACGGATACATCGGCAGCGAGAAGATCTCGTCGGCGAGCCGCTCGGTCACGGGCAGCGAGCCGCGCTCGTAACCGAGGTGCCGGAAACCTTCGTTGGTGTGAACCGGCCACGGGTAGCTGATGTTCAGGGCGATGTCGTGACGCTTGACGTGCTCGATGATCGCGTCACGGCGGGGGTGGCGCACCACGTAGACGTAGTAGACATGGTCGTTCCCCTCGGTCACCGACGGCAGCAGCAGCCCGTGTTCGGCGAGGTCGCCCAGCCCCTCGCGATACCGGTCGGCCACCGCCCGGCGGCCCGCGACATAGGCGTCCAGCCGGCGCAGCTTGCGGCGCAGGATCTCGGCCTGCACCTCGTCCAGCCGACTGTTGTGCCCGGGCGTCTGCACCACGTAGTAGGTCTTCTCCATGCCGTAGTAGCGCAGCCGCCGCAGCGCCGCGTCGACGTCCGGGTCGGAGGTGAGCACCGCCCCGCCGTCGCCGTACGCGCCGAGCACCTTGGTGGGGTAGAAGGAGAACGCGGCCGCGTCCCCCATCGCGCCGGCGCGTTCGCCGTGGTGCCGGGCACCGTGCGCCTGTGCGCAGTCCTCCAGGATCACCAACCGGTGCCGCTCGGCTAGCGCGCGCAGCGGCGCCATGTCGACGCACTGCCCGTACAGGTGCACGGGAAGCAGGGCCTTGGTGCGCGGGGTGACGGCCGCGGCGACCTGGTCCGTGTCCATCAGGAAGTCGTCCTCGCGGATGTCGACGAAGACCGGCGTCGCCCCGGCCCCGTCGATGGCCACCACCGTCGGTGCCGCCGTGTTCGACACGGTGATCACCTCGTCGCCGGGGCCCACGCCCAGTGCCTGCAACCCGAGTTTGACCGCGTTCGTGCCGTTGTCCACGCCGGTGCAATGGGCGCTGCCGTGGTAGGCGGCGAACTCCTCCTCGAAACCCGCCACACTCGGCCCGAGCACCAGCCTGCCCGAGCGGAACACCGTCTCGACGGCGTCCAGCAGGTCCTCGCGCTCCGCCTCGTACTCCGGCAGGTAGTCCCACACATAGGTCGTCATGCCGACGGCTCTCCTTTTCGCGTCGCGACGTCTTCTCGCTCGGTGAACTCACGCCAATAGGCCTCCACCGCGTCGGTGAGCGGCCTCCGCGGCCGCCAGCCGAGCGACCGCCACGCGGGACCGGTGTCCACGCGCGACCAGGTCTCGGTGGAGTGCTGTCTCCCGGTCCCGCTGTGCTCCTCCACGACGGCGGGCAGCCCGCTGCGCTGGATCAGCAGGTCGACCAGCGACCGCACGGAGGTGCTCTCGCCACTGCCGATGTCGACCAGTTCCCCGGTCCGCCGCGACATCGCCGCGGCCACCACGGCCTCGGCGACATCGCGCACGTCCACGTAGTCGCGGTGCGCCAGCAGCGGGTCGAGCCGGATCACCGCGGGGCCGCCCCGGGCCTGCAGAAGCTGCCCCGCGACCTGCCCGAGCAGGCTCACGTCCGGGCTGCCCGGCCCGGCGATGTTGCTGATCCGCAGCACCATCCCGGTCAGTTCCCCGGTGTGGAACCGGTCCAGCACGGCCCGGGTCGCGGCGAGTTTCGCCCGGCCGTACGCGCTGGTCGGCCGGGTCTCGGCGACCGCGGTCGTGGAACTGCCCTCCCGCATCCGGCCGTACTCGAGCACCGAACCGAGGTGGACCAGCCGCGGACGCACGGGCAGCGTCTCCAGGGCGTCCAGCAGTCGCAGCGTCGGGACCGCGGCGGCCTCCCACATCTGGTCGTCCCGCCGCCCCCAGATGCTCCCGACGGCGTTGACCACGACCCCGGCCCCCGTCTCGCCCAGCTCGAGGGCCAGTTCACGGGCCAGTTCGCGCGCGGGCCGCGTGACCAGGTCGAGGGCGAGGAAGCGCCAGGGCGGGAGATCGGCCGGTGCCCCGCGGGCCACGGACACGACCTCGACGCCCCGCTCGTCGAGGGCGGCGCACACATGCCGCCCGAGGAAACCCGTACCGCCCAGGACGACGACCCTGCCGTTCGCGGACATGGTGTCCTTCCTTCCGCTGCCTGTGGCCGTCGCCGGTCGGTGCCCGTGCGGTTCTGTCCCACCGAGGGACGACGGCGTGCCGAGGGCATCGTGGACCGTCTCGATCGCGACTCGCTCAAGCCCCGGCCGGGTTCCAGCGGCGCTCGATGCGGAGCGGGGAGTCTGCCGGGAGTCAGAAGGACATTCACCGCCCGGCAACGGAGGCAGCATGTACGGCGCCGACTCGGCCAAGATCTACCACGCCCAACACACCGCGCGGGGCAAGGACTACGCCGCTGAGGCGGAACTCGTCGCCGAGCAGATCCGCGAGCGGCTGCCCGGTGCCTCCAGCGTGCTGGACGTCGCCTGCGGCACGGGCGGGCACCTCGGGGCGTTCACCGAACTCATCGGCAACGCCGAGGGCATCGACCTCTCGGAGCCCATGCTGGAGATCGCCCGTGCCGACCTGCCCGATGTCCCGCTGCACACCGGCGACATGCGCTCCTTCGACCTCGGCCGCACCTTCGACGCCGTCACCTGCCTGTTCGCCTCCATCGGCTACGTCGGCTCCGAGGACGAACTGCACCAATCGCTGCGGTGCTTCGCCCGGCACGTCGTGCCCGGGGGAGTGGTGGCCGTCGAACCGTGGTGGTTCCCCGAGACCTACGTCGACCGCTGGGTCTCCAGCGACGTCATCGACGCGGACGGCACCACCATCGCCCGCGTCGCGCACACCGTCCGGGACGGCGACGCGTCCCGGATGAGCGTCCACTACCTGATCGCCTCGCCCGACGGCGGTGTCCGGTACGTCACCGAGGTCCACCGGGCGATGCTCTTCACCCGCGACCAGTACGAGAACGCCTTCCGGCAGGCCGGCCTGCGGCCCGAGTACGTGCCGGGGGTGCTGTCCGGCCGCGGGCTGTTCACCGGCGTCCGTGAGTGAGGCGGACGGGGCGCAAGCGGCACTCCGACCGGGTTCGAG
The DNA here is from genome assembly GCF_014648995.1 of Streptomyces massasporeus. Taxonomy (GTDB): domain Bacteria; phylum Actinomycetota; class Actinomycetes; order Streptomycetales; family Streptomycetaceae; genus Streptomyces; species Streptomyces massasporeus. The sequence goes on from NZ_BMSE01000005.1 coordinate 185,202, forward strand.
CGCGGCACCGGAACATGCGTCCAGCCGAGCGCCGGACCCGGGCGCTCACCGATCCTCATGAGAGGTGGCCTGTGGCCCGCCTGCTGCACATCGACTCCTCGCCCTCGCCCTACTCCGTCTCGCGCCGCCTCGCCGGTGTCTTCCGGGAGACCTGGGCCAAGGAACTGCCCGACGGCGACATCACCCACCGGGATCTGGTGGCGACCCCGCTTCCGCACCTGGACGCCGACGGGGTCCACACCCTTCTCAACGCCCCCGAGACCGACGCCCAGCGCACCGCCGCCGCGCTGCACGACGAACTCGTCGAGGAGGTGCTGTCCGCGGACGCGCTGCTGATCAGCGCGCCCATGCACAACTGGACCATCCCCTCCCACCTCAAGGCGTGGCTGGACCAGTCCCTGCTGATGGGCCGCACCCTGCCCTTCGACCCGTCCGTGAACCCGCTCGCGGGCCGGCCGGCCACGGTCGTCCTGGCGTACGGCGGCGACTACGGACCCGCCTCGCCGGACCACGCGATGGACCACTGCGCGCCGTACCTGCGGACCGTGCTGGGTCAGGTCCTCGGCTACGACCTGGAGATCATCACCGCCTCGCACACCGTCGCCCCGTTCACCTCCCAGGACCCGGGAGAGCACGAGAAGGCCGCCGTCTCGCTGCGGGAGGCGGAGAGCGCGGTGGCGGAGCGGGCCCGGACGACCGCCGCGGTGCCGGCCCGCGCCTGATCGAGAGCGGCCGCGTGGGGGACACCCCTCACGCCGGCCGCCCCTCGGCCGCCGGATCGCGGACGCGGCCGGCCCACTCGTCGCTCTCCGGCCAGGCCGCCCGCTGCAGCCGCCCGGTGAGCGTCCGCAACCGCTCCACCAGCTCCGCCGGCTCGTGCACCACGAAGTCGAACCCGAACGCGGCCACCCACACCGCCAGATGGTCCAGGCTGTCCGAGCCGATGCGCAGCACGCACGACTCGTCGTCGATGGGCTCCACCGTGCCCAGCGTCGTCGGCACCTCGTCGGCCACCTCCGTCGCCGAGCCGCGCATCGTCAGCACGGCCCGGTAGCGGTACTGCGCGGTGGTGCGCCCCGTCGACAGATAGCTCACCAGATCCTCGGTCGGCAACGGCCGCGGGCTGAAGCGCGGCCCGGTCGGCACCCTGAGCTCCAGCCGGTCGACCCGGAACCTGCGCCAGTCCGACCGCTGGGTGTCCCACGCGAAGAGGTACCAGCGCCGCGCGTCGTGGACGAGCCGGTACGGCTCCACGTCACGCACCGTGCGTTCCCCGTCGTAGGACACGTAGTCGAACCGGAGCCGTTCGCGGTCACGCACGGCCGAGGCGATCGCGCTCAGCGCCGACGCGTCGATCGTGCGGCCCGGCGTCGGCATGGTGACCATGGCCGCGCCGAGCGTGTTGATCTGATGGCGCAGCCGGGAGGGCAGTACCTGGTCCAGCTTCGCCAGCGCCCTGACGGACGTCTCCGCGATGCCCGTGACCGCGCCCGACGCCGCCGTACGCAGCCCCACCGCCACGGCCACCGCCTCCTCGTCGTCGAGCAGCAGGGGCGGCAGCGAGGCACCGGCCCCCAGCTGGTACCCGCCGCCCACACCGCCGATGGCGTTGATCGGGTAGCCCAGCGCGCGCAGCTTGTCCACGTCGCGCCGGATGGTCCGCGCGCTGACGCCCAGCCGGTCCGACAATTCCTGCCCTGACCAGTCACGTTGTGTCTGCATCAGCCCGAGCAGACGCAGCAGCCGCGCCGAGGTTTCCAACATGGCGAGAGTTTCGCATCAATGGCGGTCAATAGATGACCGCGAATGCTCCTAACGTCGCTCCCAGACGGAAGGAGACCCCCCATGACCATTCTCGTAGCCGGTGCCACGGGCAACGTCGGACGTCCCCTCGTGGAGCAGCTGCTCGCCTCGGGACACCAGGTGCGCGCCCTGACCCGCAATCCCGCCAAGGCCGATCTGCCGGCCGGCGCCGAGGCCGTCGCCGGGAACCTGGCGGACACCGCCAGCCTGGCCCAGGCCTTCGACGGAGTGAGCGCCGCCCACCTGATCAGCTTCAACGGCGAGGACTTCTCCCCGCTGACGAACGGCGTGGAGATCGCCGAACTGGCGCGCAAGGCCGGCGTCCGCCGGGTGACGGTGCTCAAGGGCGATGTGGAGAAGAGCCCGCTGGAGGAGGCGGTCGAGGCCAGTGGCCTGGAGTGGACCCACCTCTCGCCGGTGGAGTTCATGTCCAACGCTCTGGAATGGGCCGAGTCCATCACCTCCGAGGGCGTCGTCCGCGAGGCGTTCGCCGAGGCCAAGAGCGCCATGGTGCACGAGGCGGACATCGCCGCGGTCGCCGCGGTCGCCCTGACCGCGGACGGCCACGCGGGCCAGGAGTACTGGCTCACCGGCCCCGAGGCGCTGACCCCTCCGGACAAGGTCCGCATCATCGCCGAGGCCCTCGGCCGCGAGGTGCGCTATGTCGAGCTGTCCCAGGACGAGATCGTCGGGCAGTGGCGCGAACAGGGCTACTCGGACGAGGACATCGAGTTCTTCATCATGATGCGCACCAACCCGCCGGAGGCCGGCTACACCGTGCTGCCGACGGTGGAGAAGGTCACGGGCAAGCCGGCCCGGACCTTCGCCCAGTGGGTGCGGGAGAACGCGGCCGCCTTCGGCGGCTGACCACGGCGCGAACACAGCGCGCCGCGAGCGGCACCGACGGCACCCGGGCCGGCCGGTACCGCACCCGGACAGGGCCGGGCGGGAATCCCCCGCCCGCCCGGCCCCCTTCCGCCCGGCGCCGCGAGTTCGACCACCGCTGTGGGCATCGTCGAGCAGCCGTGACCACCGTGGCGGACGACCTGTCGGGCCATCAGGCATCTTTCGGGAGTCCGCCTTGACCGCAACCGTCCCGTCGGCCGCGCGCCGGCCGGAGTCCCCCGGGGACTCCCCGTCCCTGCGGATCGCACGGTCCGCCCTGGCGACCTCCGGTCACCTCGCGGACCTGGACGCCTTCCACGCTTGGTTCACCGACTGCGGACGGCGGTTCGCGATGGAGGTGGGGGTGGTACCCCTGGACGCGCTCGCCGGCTGGCGCACCGACCCGGCCACCGGCGACCTGCGCCACGAATCGGGACGGTTCTACGCCGTGACCGGACTGGAGGTGCACACCCCGGGCGCGCCGGTCAGCCGCTGGCGCCAGCCCATCCTCGACCAGCCGGAAGTGGGCGTCCTCGGCATCCTCGCCAAGGAGTTCGACGGCGTCCTGCACTTCCTGATGCAGGCCAAGAACGAGCCGGGCAACCCCGGCGGGCTGCAACTGTCACCGACCGTGCAGGCGACCCGCAGCAACTTCACGCGGGTGCACGGCGGTAGTCGGGTGCCCTACCTCGACCACTTCCTCGACACGTCCCGCCACCATGTGCTGGCCGATGTCCGCCAGTCCGAACAGGGGGCCTGGTTCTACCGCAAGCGCAACCGCAACATGGTGGTGCTCGTGACCGAGGACCTGGAGACGCTGGACGGCTTCTGCTGGCTGACCCTGGGTCAGCTGCACCGGCTCCTGGCCGTCGACGATCTGGTGAACATGGACGCGCGCACCGTGCTGTCCTGCCTGCCCTTCGCCGCCGCCGGCCTCTCGGACCTGAACGGCGGGCCCGCCCCGGACCCGTTCACGGCCGCCCTCGTCCGGTCCTGCGAGCCGGGGGCCACGGACCGGCAGGAGAGCCGGGAGCTGCTCGGCTGGCTGAGCGGAATCCGCTCCGGGAGCGAGGACCGCGTCGTCCCCGTCCCCCTGCGGGACGTGGACCGGTGGCGGCTCGCCGACGGCAGGATCGTGCACGAGGACGGCGCCTTCTTCAGCGTGATGGGCGTGACCGTCTCGGCGGCAGGACGGGAGGTCCGCAGCTGGTCCCAGCCCCTGATCGAGCCGTGCGACCAGGGCGTGTGTGCCTTCCTCGTACGGCAACGGGAGGGGGTCCTGGAACTGCTCGTGCAGGCCAAGGCCCAGCCCGGGTTCGTCGACACCGCCGAACTCGCGCCCACCGTGCAGTGCACACCGTCCAACTACGACGTGCTGCCGGACCGCGCACGGCCCCCGTACCTGAACGAGGTGCTGTCCGCCCGGCCGGAGCAGATCCGCTTCGACACCGTTCTCGCCGAGGAAGGAGGGCGGTTCTTCCAGGCCCGCAACCGGTACCTCGTCGTGGAGAGCGGCGAGGACCACGACGCCCCGCGGCCCGGCTACCGCTGGGTGACCATGGCGCAGCTCTCCGAACTGCTGTGCCACAGCCACTACCTCAACGTCGAGGCCCGCAGCCTCGTCGCCTGCCTGCACGCGCTGTCCGCCGGACTTCGACCGGACCTCGAGACGGCGTCCCGACACTGACCACCGTTTCGACCTCAGCGTTCCCCACCACAGAGGAGACCACCATGGCCGCTCCGGGCGACAGCGCGGGAAGCGTCACGTTCGTCAACAGGTTCACCGTCTCCGGCGATCCGGACGCCTTCGAGAAGGCGTTCGCCCGCGTCGCCGAGTTCATGACGGTGCAGCCGGGCATCCTCGGCTACACCCTGTCCCGGGACGTCGACGACCCCCAGCGCTACGTGAACATCGCACGCTGGGAGAACGCCCCGGCCCTGCGGGCCGCGGTCACCCGGCCGGGCTTCCGCGAGCACGTGGAGGAGCTGCGGCAACTGGCCGAGTCCAGCTCCGAGCTGTACGTCGAACGGCATCGCTACCTCGGCGACGGCGCACCGGCGGCATGACACCCGGGCGCCCCACCGCGCCGGTCGCGGCCGACGCTTCGGTGAGACGAGAGGAGCGGTCCCCGTGGACGAGCTGAGCGCGGCAGTGCTGGCGGACGCGCCGCCCGCCGATCTGCTGAACACCCCCTTGCCGAAGAGCTACCGGGCAGCCTGCCTGCGGGTCGAGGACACCGGGATCTTCACCGGTGTCGATGACAAGGACGTACGCAAGACACTCCGCGTCGACGACGTGCCCCTGCCCGAACCGGCCCCGGACGAGGTGCTGGTGGCCGTGATGGCGAGCGCCGTCAACTACAACACCGTCTGGTCGGCGACCTTCGAACCGCTGCCGACCTTCGGCTTCCTCAACCGCCTCGGCCGGCAGGGCGGTTTCGCGGCACGTCACGATCTGCCCTACCACGTGGTCGGCTCGGACGCGGCGGGCGTGGTGGTGCGCACCGGGGCCGCCGTCGCCCGGTGGAGCGCCGGCGACCACGTCGTGGTCAGTTGCGTCCAGGTCGACGACCACGAACCGGCGACCCACGGTGACGCCATGCTGGGATCGGCCCAGCGCATCTGGGGCTACGAGACCAACTTCGGCGGCCTCGCCCACTACGCCGTGGTGAAAGCGAGCCAGCTGCTGCCGAAGCCGGGGCATCTCACCTGGGAGGAGGCCGGGAGCTCCATGCTCACCGCGGCCACCTCCTACCGCATGCTGATCAGCGACAAGGGCGCCCGGATCAAGCTCGGCGACGTCGTGCTGATCTGGGGCGCGGCCGGCGGACTGGGCGCCTTCGCGGTGCAGTTGGTCAAGCAGGCGGGCGGCATACCCGTCGCCGTGGTCGGCTCACCCGACAAGGCCCGCGCGGTGCGCGCCCTCGGCTGCGACGTGGTCCTCGACCGTACGGAGCTCGGACTGGGCGGCGGTGGCACGGGCGACGAGATCATCGCCCAGGGCAAACGGCTCGGACGCGCCATCCGCAACGCCGTCGGAGAGGACCCGGCGGTCGTCTTCGACTACGTCGGCCGGGCCACCTTCGGGCTCTCCGTCTTCGTGCTGAGGCGCGGCGGCACGGTCGTCACCTGCGGCTCCAGCACCGGCTACCAGCACGAGTTCGACAACCGCTACCTGTGGATGCACTCCAAGCGCGTCGTCGGCAGTCACGCCGCCAACCTCATGGAACAGGCCGAGTGCAACCGGCTGTTCGACCTCGGCAAGCTCGTCCCCGTGCTGTCCGAGGTGCACGCCCTCGACGAGGTCGGCGAGGCGGCCCGCAGGGTCCAGCTCAACCGGCACACCGGCAAGGTGGGCGTCCTGTGCCTCGCGCCGCGCGAAGGGCTCGGGGTGACCGACCCCGAGCGGCGCAGCGCGCTCGGCGGCCCCACCGTCCTCAACCCGTTCCGACCCTCCGTCCCCGTGAACTGAAAGGCCTTCCGGTACACCGTCGCATGCGAAACACAGAAGACGACATCGTCATCGTCGGCGCCCGCGAGAACAACCTCAAGGACGTCTCCTTACGATTGCCCAAGAACAAGATCACCGTCTTCACCGGTGTGTCCGGCTCGGGCAAGTCCTCGATGGTGTTCGACACCATCGCGGTGGAGGCGCAGCGGCAGCTGAACGGCACGTTCAGCTGGTTCATCCGCAACCAGCTGCCCAAGTACCAGCGTCCGCACGCGGACGTCATCGCCAATCTGACCTCACCCGTCGTCGTCGACCAGAAGCCGGTCGGCGGGAACGCCCGGTCCACGGTCGGCACGATGACCGACATCTACTCCAGCGTCCGGGTGCTCTTCTCCCGCCTGGCCACCCCCTACCACCCGCCGTCCCTCTACTCGTTCAACGACCCGCAGGGGATGTGCGCCGAGTGCGACGGCCTCGGCCAGGCGCGCCGCGTCGACGTGGACCGCATGCTGGACCGCTCCAAGTCCCTCGACGAGGGCGCCATCCAGCTCCCCACCCACAAGGTGGGGAGCATGGACTGGCAGCAGTACGCCAACTCGGGCCACTTCGACACCGCCAAAGTCCTGAGCGACTACACGGACGACGAGTGGCAGATGCTGCTGTACGGCAGCGGCGGCAAGGTCACGGTGAGCACCGCGAACAGCACGGCCACCCTCAACTACGAAGGAGTGGTGGCGCGCTTCACCCGCACCAACCTCAAGCGCGACCTGAGCTCACTGAGCGAGCGGGGGCGGGCCAACATCGAGCGGTTCATCACCATGGGCGTGTGCACGGCCTGCGAAGGGGCCCGCCTCAACCCGACGGCTCTCGAGGCCAGGGCCGGGTCCCACAGCATCGCCGACTGGGCGCGCATGGAGGTCAGCGACCTGATCGAGGTCCTCGGCGGCGTCGAGGACCCGGTCGCCGGCGCGATCGCCGAGGGCGTCCTCAGCGCACTGCGGCGGATCGAGACGGTCGGCCTGGGCTATCTGTCCCTGGACCGTGCGACGACGTCCCTGTCCGGCGGTGAGGCGCAGCGCCTGAAGACGGTACGCCACCTCAGCAGCAGCCTCGTCGGGATGACCTATGTGTTCGACGAGCCGAGCACCGGACTGCACCCGCGGGACGTGGGCCGGCTCAACGACATGCTGCGCGAGCTGCGCGACAAGGGCAACACGATTCTGGTCGTCGAACACGACCCGGACGTCATCGCCATCGCCGACCACGTCGTCGACATGGGACCGGGCGCCGGTGTGCACGGCGGCGAGGTCGTCTTCGAAGGGTCCTTCGAGTCCCTCCGGCAGGCCGACACCCCGACGGGTGCCGGACTGCGCGCCATCGGCGGGGTGAAGGAGCCGGTGCGCGAGCCGGACGGTGAACTGCGCGTCGAGAACGCCGCTCTGCACAACCTGAAGAACGTCTCCGTGGGCATCCCCACCGGCACGCTCACCGCGGTCACGGGCGTGGCGGGCTCGGGCAAGAGCTCCCTGATGGCCGGTGCCTTCATGGCCGCGTACCCCGAGGCCGTGTTCGTGGACCAGTCGCCCATCAAGGCGTCCTCCCGGTCCACACCCGCCAGCCACCTCGACGTGATGGACGCGATCCGCAAGTTGTTCGCCAAGGCGACCAAGACGCCGGTCTCCCTGTTCAGCTTCAACTCGGCGGGCGCCTGCGACGAGTGCAAGGGCCGTGGTGAGATCGTCACCGAGCTCGCCTACATGGATCCGGTGCGCACACGCTGCGAGGCCTGTGAGGGCAGGCGGTTCAAGGACGAGGTGCTGGCGCACACCCTGCGCGGCCGGTCCATCGCGGACGTGCTGGAGATGTCCGCGGAGGACGCCGTGGCGTTCTTCCACGAGCGCGAGGTGCACGACAAGCTGGCCGGGCTGCTGGACGTGGGCCTGGGCTACCTCACCCTGGGCCAGCCGCTGAGCACCCTGTCCGGCGGTGAACGGCAGCGGCTGAAGCTGGTCGCGCACCTGCACCGCACCGGGGCCGTCCACGTCCTCGACGAACCCACGACCGGGCTGCACATGTCGGACGTCGACACCCTGGTCGCCCTGCTGAACCGGCTGGTGGACCGCGGCAACACCGTCGTGGTCATCGAGCACAACCTCGACGTCGTCCGGCAGGCCGACTGGGTCGTCGACCTCGGCCCGGACGGCGGCAAGCACGGCGGCGAGATCGTCTTCACCGGCACCCCGCGCGAACTGCTGAAGTCCGACGCCTCCGTGACCGGCGCGTACCTGCGCCAGTACTGCGGCGCCTGATCCGGTTCCCCCTCCCGCGGTGCCGACCCGGCACGGCACCGCGGGAGGGGGTGTTCAGGCCGGTTCGCCCTGGGGTCCCCGCAGCGCCTGGTACACGGACCACACCACCGCCACCAGCGGTACGGCCACCACCGCGCCGATCACCCCCGCCGCCACCGCTCCGCCGACCACCGCCAGGGCGACCACCACCGGGTGCAGACGGACGGCCCAGCTCATCACGATGGGGTGCAGGAGGTGACCCTCGATCTGGCCGATGACCACGATCAGGGCGATGACCACCAGGGCGATGAGCGGTCCCTTCGACGCCAGGGCGACGACCGCCGCGACCGCCAGGGCGATGGGCGAGCCGATCAGGGGGATGAACGCGGCCATGAACTCCAGCAGGGCCAACGGCACGGCGAGCGGCACCCCGAGGGCGAACAGCGCGATGCCCACGAGGACCGCGTTGGTCGCCGCCACCAGCAGGATGCCGTGGGTGTACCCGGTGAAGGTCCGCCACGCCGCCCCGGCCCCGACCGCGACCCGATGCCGGGCCCGTTCGGGGAACTGGTCGCACAGCCACTGCCACTGCTTCTCGCCGGAGTGCGTGAAGAAGACCGCGCAGAACAGGGCCAGCGCGAGCACGGTCAGCACCTCGACCAGCCTGCTCGCGCCGCTGAGCGCCGTACTGATGAGGGTGGAGCGGTGGTCCGACAGGAGCTTGCCGATCCGGGACTGGAGATCGTCGAACGCGTCCGGGGGCAGCCGGAAGGGCGGGTCCTCCAGCCGACGCTCGATCCGGTCGATCCCCGCCACGAACTCCTTCTCAAGACCGGTCCGCTGGTCCGCCACGGTCTCACCCACCAGGGCCAGCGCCCCGAGGACGAGGACGATGCCGCCGATGAGGGCGGTGGCGACCGCGAGCGGCCGGGGCATGAACCGCGCCAGCAGACCGGCCGCGGGACGGAGCACCGCCGTGATGACCAGACCGAGGAAGACGGCCACGGCGACCCGGTGGAACTGCCCGAGCAGGGAGAACGCGACCCGGACGACGATGCCGACCGCGATGAGCCGCCACGCGTACGCGGCCGCGGTCCGCAAGACGCCCGGCACGCGCGACTCGGCGTCGTTCAGGTCCGGCGGCGCCGAGACGGGTGGATCGGGGGGCGTCGACACCTCATGCCCGTACCACCCACCGGCCGTCGGACAGCGGAACCGGCCCGCAATTCCCCCGAAGGCCGGTACCGGCCCGGCGGACGGCGCAGCAGAGCGCGGCGTTCCGAGCAGCGCCGCCACCCACCAGGCCCGCGACCACTCGGTCCGCGACCACCCGATCCGCGACCGCCCGATCCGCGACGACCCGGCCCGCCCACCGCAAGTCCACCGTCAGCGCCCCGGACGGGGAGCCCCTCCCCTCACCACCACGCACGCTCTGGCCGTGGTGGAACGGACGCGCCCAGGGCTGATCCGGGCGTTCCACATCACGGACACGGCCGCCACCTCCGAGGCCCTCACGGTGGCCGGGACCCCGAAACCGGCCGAACGCCTCACCAACCGTCGGCTAGCGCACGGGGAAGCCGAAGGAGTACCCCTGCTCCTTCAGCCACGGCAGGACCTCTCGCAGGGCGGCGACGGTCTGCGAGCGGTCTCCGCCCGCGTCGTGGAAGAGCAGGGTCGGGCCGTTGGAGATCTCGTTCTTGACGGTGGCCACCATGGCCTCCGTGCCGGGCCGTTCGAAGTCCTTGGAGTCGATGTTCCAGCCCAGCGGGCGCATCCCGTGGGACGCGGCGAGGTGACGGCTGTAGGGGGTGAAGGCTCCACCGGGCGCCCGGTAGTACAGCGGGCGGACGCCCCCGGACGCCTTGGTGATCATGCGTTCGGCGTCCAGGATCTGCTGTGACTGGTAGGCCTTGGACTTGCGGTCCATGGTGACGTCGTGCGAGACCGTGTGGTCGCAGAGCCGGTGCCCGGCCGCCACCACCGCCTTGACCAGGTCCGGGTGGGCGCGGGCCTGCGTGCCCACCATGCAGAACGTGGCCTTCACGCCGTTGTCCCGCAGCACCCGCAGCACCTCGGGGGTCCAGGCGGGGTCCGGTCCGTCGTCGATGGTGATGTTGACGCCGCGGGCACCCGCGTCCGAGGCGTGCACGATGCCCGCCGCCACGGGCGCCGTCTTCCGGCCCTGCGACGGGGCGGGGGGCGCCGCGACGCCCTGGGCGGATCGCTCATCGCCGGAACCGACCTGCGCGTTCCAGAACGAGCTCAGGCCGGCCACCGCGGTCACCCCGAGCGCCGCCGCCAGCACCTTGGCGTACCATCCCCGCCCGCCGTTTCGCACCATGTCCTCTGTTCCTTCGCCGTCGCCGTGGAGCCCGTGCATACGGCAAGAGGGCGGAAGGCGGCCGGCGGATCCGTCTGTTACGGATCACGGACAATCCTGCTGCTCGGCGGTATCCCGACGGCCCGCTCGGCACGCTCACGCCAGGTCCGCGGACACCCCGCCCTCGATCCAGGCGCGGACGGCCGCGGCGGCCATCGCGGAGGTGGGGTGCGAGGCCCGGACGGGGAGGGTCGGGGCGGTGACCGGCTCGGGCGTTCAATCGCGCTCCCGCACCAGCACCAGCACCGGCCGGATCGGCTCGTCCCGTGTCGTGCTCCCCGCCCCTCAAGTCCTGTGCAGCACCACGGTATTGAGCCTACGCGGACGGGAGGAGTCGCACCGCACGCCGTCCGGGCGGGAAGGAGGGGCAGCCGGTGCGCCCTGGGCCGTGCCCGCAAAGCCCCGACCGCCCCACGGCGCGGCCCTAGTCGGTCTCGCGCTCCAGGACGCGGCGGGCCGCCTCGGCCTCAGCCGCGGGCGGCGACAGTTCGTCGAGGGTGTCGAGCTCGTCGTCCGCCTCCAGTTCCCGTTCCCAGGCCGCCGCGAGGCGCTCCTGCTCCTGGCGCGGCCTGGCGCCGATCGCCTGGCGGTGCTCCGGGTCCAGAGCTGCCAGGAATCGTCCGAGCGGGTCCGTGGGCATGCGGGGCTCCTTGTCGTGCGGAGGGAGTGCCAAACAGCACCAAACAGCGCCGAACAGCCCCAGCATGGCCGAATCCCCGCGCCCCTGCCGCTCGACACAGCCGGGGAACATCACGTTGGCCCCTTGGCCCCTTGGCCCCCAGGCCCGCTCGGTCAGAGGTCGAACTCGTGCGGCGGCAGGTCGAGGGCGTAGCACGCCTCGCGGACCACCGCTTGCTCGTCCTTGTCGAAGTCGCCGTCGGCGCCGCCGATGACGATGCCGATCTGGACGACGGCCCGCGCCTCGGCCGGCTTCCTCTTCGCCTTGGCGATCTCCTGCATGACGCTCACCTTGCCGAAGTCGACGTCGGCGGTCAGCTTGTCGAGGTTGTCCTCGAAGCGGCGGCGCAGGTCGTCGGCGGGGAAGTTCTGCAGCACCTCGTTGGTGGCGATGAGCTGGGCGACGCGCCGCCGTTCGGACGGGTCGACCGTGCCGTCGGCGGCGGCCACCAGGGCGCACATGGCCATACTGGAGTCGCGGAAGGCGCCGCTCTTCAGGTCGTTCTTCTTCGCGATCAGCTGGGTCTGCATCGTCGAGGCGGATTCCTTGAGACGGTCCCACAGGGCCATGAGAACTCCATAAGCGTCGGTAGCTTCTACAACACTGTAGAAGCTACCAGTCCTCGTCCGCGAAAGCCCCGGCTTCCCGGCGCCGATGAACGACCGTTGTTGCGCCCGGGTGGCAGCCCGGCAGAACGGAGACCCGCCATGACCGGCTCGTTCCGTCCGGACTTCGGTCTCACCGCGCGGGACTACGGTCGCCACCGCGCCGGATTCCCCCCTCAGCTCGTCTCGCACCTGTACCGGCACGGCATCGCCTTCCCCGGCAAGGACGTGCTCGACGTCGGAACCGGAACCGGCGCCCTGGCCCGGCTGTTCGCGCTGGCGGGGGCGCGGGTGACCGGCCTGGACCCGGCGGGGCCCTGCTCGAACAGGCCCGGGAACTCGACCGGGAAGCCGGGGTGGAGATCGACTACCGGGTGGGCACGGCGGAAGCGACGGGGCTGCCGGACGTGTCGTACGACCTGGTGACGGCAGGTCAGTGCTGGCACTGGTTCGACGCGCCGAAGGCCGGGGCCGAGATGCGGCGGCTGCTTCGCCCCGGCGGCCGGGTGGTCATCGCCCACTTCGACTGGCTGCCCCTGCCGGGCAACGTGGTCGAGGCGACCGAGGAGCTGATCCTCACCTTCAATCCGGCCTGGACGCTGGGCGGCGGCACCGGCCTGTACCCCCGCTGGCTGACCGACCTGGCCACCTCGGGCTTCACCGGCATCGAGACCTTCTCCTTCGACCTGGACGTGCCGTACCCGCCCGAGGCGTGGCGGGGCCGGATCCGGGCCAGTGCCGGGGTCGGTGCCAGCCTGCCGCCGGACGAGGTGGAGCGCTTCGACGAGGCCCTCGGACGGGTGCTGCGTGACCGTTTCCCCGGCGAGGTCGTCCACGTCCCGCACCGCACCTGGGCCGTGGTGGCGACGAGGGGGAGGGCTGATACGCCCGCGAGGCGAATCCCCCGCTGACCGACGGCACTCGGCGACCCGGGTCGCTTCGTCACGCATGTTCGACCTGTCGGACATTGTTCGAAACCTCTTGACGCTGCCCCGGGCGTCGCTGAGACTCTCGCCACACACGTCACCTGCGTGCAACGGCAGGCCCACGGCAAGGACTTGCCGTCGCCTCGTCGGCCGCTCGTCCTTTTTCGTTCCGCCTTGTCCGTCATCAGCCATGCCTCAGCAGGGAACCCCGACATGACGCACGTCGCACGACTTCGCAGCCGAGCGAGACGCCGGGCGGGCCATCTCGCCGGACTGACCGCCGCGTCGATGCTGCTCACCCTCGCCGGACCCACCGCTTCCGCACACGCGGCACCGACGGCCCCCAAGGCCCCGGCGGCCGAAGCCGCGGACATCACCGACGGCCTGGCCCTCTGGTACAAGCTCGACGCGACCTCGGGCGGCACCGCCACCGACGCCTCCGGCAACGGCCGGGACGGCACGGTCAGCGGCACCGCGGACTGGTCGGCATCCGGCCAGGGGCTCGCCTTCAACGGATCGGACACCTACATCAAGGTGCCGGACGACGTCATGAAGGGCATGAACGCGATCACCGTCTCCATGGACGTGCTGATCGACTCCGCCCAGAGCACCCCCTACTTCCTCTACGGCTTCGGCAACACCAACGCGGGCACCGGCAACGGCTACCTGTTCACCACCGGCAACTCCTTCCGCACCTCCGTCGCGACGGGCAACTGGTCGACCGAGCAGACCACCAAGCCGTCCGACTCCCACAACCTGACCCGCGGCGTGTGGAAGCACGTCACCTACGCCCAGACCGGCTCCACGGGCGTGCTCTACGAGGACGGCGTCGAGGTCGGCCGCAACACCTCGGTCACCACCACGCCCGGCGCCATCGGCTCCGGCACCACCAAGGCCAACTACATCGGCAAGTCCGTCTACGACGGCGACAAGCTCTTCAAGGGCCGGATACGCGACTTCCGGGTGTACGACAGGGCCCTGGACGGCTCGGAGGTCGAGCAGCTCTCCCTCCCCGTCGCCACGCAGGGCGTCGCCGACGACAAGGACGCCCTCGGCCTCGGCGACACCAGCGGCGTCACCTCGGATCTGGACCTGCCGAGGACCGGCCCCGCGGGCGGCTCCGCCATAAGCTGGAAGAGCGACAACCCGTCCGTGGTGTCCGACAGCGGCAAAGTGACCCGCCCCGAGGCCGGCTCACCCGACGGCCACGCCACGCTCACGGCGACCCTGAAGAAGGGCACCGTGACCGGCACCAAGACCTTCGACGTCACGGTCCGGCCCGCACTCGACGACGCGGCCGCCGTCCGGCAGGCCGCCGAGGCGCTCACGGTCCACAACCTCGACGACGCCCGCGGCAACCTCACCCTCCCCGGGAGCGGTGCCCTCGGCACGGCCGTCACCTGGTCCTCCGCGAAGCCGGACGTCGTCTCCGCCGACGGCGGGGTCCACCGCCCCGCGCACGGCGACGGCACCACGACGGTCGAACTGACCGCCACCGTCACCAAGGGCGACGCGAAGGCGACCCGGGTCATGACGGCCAAGGTGCCCGAACTCCCCGCCGAGGCGCCCCTCAAGGGCTACATGTTCAGCTACTTCACCGGCGAGGGCACCTCCGACGGCGAACAGCTCTACGCCGCCCTCAGCAAGGGCAACGACCCGCTGTATTGGCGCGAACTGAACGACGGCAAGCCGGTCCTCACCTCCACGCTGGGCGAGAAGGGCCTGCGCGACCCGTTCATCATCCGCTCCCCGGAGGGCGACAAGTTCTACCAGATCGCCACCGACCTCAGGATCTACGGCAACGGCGACTGGGACGCCTCCCAGCGCACCGGCAGCAAGTCCATCATGGTCTGGGAGTCCACCGACCTGGTGCACTGGACGAACCAGCGCCTGGTCAAGGTCTCACCCGACAGCGCGGGCAACACCTGGGCGCCGGAGGCGTTCTACGACGCCGAGCGCGGTGAGTACGTCGTCTTCTGGGCGTCGAAGCTGTACGACGACGCCGACCACTCCGGCGACACGTACAACCGCATGATGTACGCCACCACCCGCGACTTCTACACCTTCAGCGAGCCCAAGGTCTGGATCGACCGCGGCTACTCGGTCATCGACTCCACGATGATCCGGCACGACGGCACGTACTACCGGCTGTCCAAGGACGAGCGGAACAACAGTTCCTCCACCCCCAACAGCAAGTTCATCTTCGAGGAGAAGAGCGACTCGATCCTGAACCCGTCCTGGACCGCCGTCGCCGAGGGCATCGGCAAGGGCGCGATGAACGCCGCCGAGGGACCGCTGGTGTTCAAGTCCAACACCGAGGAGAAGTGGTACGCGTTCCTCGACGAGTTCGGCGGCCGCGGCTACATCCCGTTCGAGACGACCGACCTCGACTCCGGCAGCTGGACCCCTTCCACCGGCTACGACCTGCCCGCCAAGCCCCGCCACGGCACCGTGCTCCCGGTCACCCAGGCCGAGTACGACCGGCTGCTGCGCGCCTACCAGCCCGACCAGATCGTGAAGAGCGTCGAGGACGTGTCGGTGAAGACCCGGGTCGGCGACGCCCCCGTTCTGCCGGCCACGGTGATCGCCGAGTACGCCGACGGCGTCAAGCGTCCCATCGCGGTCACCTGGGAGGACGTACCGGTGTCGAAGTACGCCCAGGCCGGCACCTTCACCGTGACCGGCAGCCTGCCCGACGGCACCGCGATCCCGGTCCGGGCCGAGGTCACCGTGGCCGAGGAAGGACCGGACGTCCCCGCCGACCTGCTCCTGCACTACGACTTCGACGAGACAGGCGGCACCATCGCCCGTGACTCCAGCGGGCACGGCTACCACGGCACCTATGTGCGTACGCCCGACTTCGGCACCGGTGTCGACGGCGGCTCGTTCAAGATGTCCGGCGGCTCGGACTCGCCGTACGTGAAGATCCCGAACGGCGTGCTGAAGAACGCCGGCAGCGTGACGGTGTCGACGTACGCCAAGTGGAAGGGCGGCAGCGGCTTCCAGTGGCTGTTCGGGCTCGGCCCCGACAGCGACACGTACCTGTTCGCCACTCCGTCCAACGGCGGATCCAGCCTCTACTCGGCCATCACGAAGGCGAGTTGGTCGGCGGAGTCGAAGCTCACGGCCGGCTCGCAGCTCACGCCCGGCCAGTGGCGGCACGTCACGGTGACGCTGGACGGCGCCACCGGCACGATGGTCCTCTACGCCGACGGCATCGAGGCGGCCCGCACCACGACCACCATCAAGCCGTCCGAGCTGTACAGCGCGGCCAAGGACTACAGCGGCTACATCGGCCGGTCCCTCTACGCGGCCGACCCGTACTTCGGCGGCGAGGTCGACGACTTCCGCATCTACGGCCGAGCTCTCACCGGCACCGAGGTCATGCGACTGAGCGGCAACACGGCGGGCATCGCCAAGGCCACGCACCCGGCGCTCAAGGTCGACGCGCTGGTCGACAACGCGGCCGGCACGATCACCCTGCCGATGAAGGCGGGCACCGATCTCACCGCGCTGGCACCGGAGTTCACCCTCGCCGAGGGCGCGACCGTCAGCCCCGCATCCGGCAGCGTGCACGACTTCACCAAGCCCGTGACCTACGAGGTCACCGGGTCGGACGGCAAGAAGCGCACCTGGAAGGTCTCGGCGCTGATCATGAACACCCCGGTCCTGCCGGGGCTGAACGCCGACCCGAACATCGTGCGCTTCGGCGACACCTTCTACATCTACCCGACCACCGACGGCTTCGAGGGCTGGAGCGGCACGCAGTTCAAGGCCTACTCGTCCACGGACCTGGTCCACTGGAAGGACCACGGCGTCATCCTCGACCTGGGACCGGACGTCGGCTGGGCGGACAGCCGGGCCTGGGCGCCGGCGATGACCGAGAAGGACGGGAAGTACTACTTCTACTTCTGCGCCGACGCGAACATCGGCGTGGCCGTCTCCGACTCGCCCACCGGCCCCTTCAAGGACGCCCTGGGCAAGCCCCTGCTGAAGGCCGGTGACTTCCGCGGCCAGATGATCGACCCGGCGGTCTTCACCGACGACGACGGCAAGCAGTACCTCTACTGGGGCAACGGCCGCGCCTACGTCGTCCCGCTGGGCGACGACATGACCTCGATCGACACCGCGAAGGTCACGGACATCACCCCGAGCGGCTACAACGAGGGCACCTTCGTCATCAAGCGCAAGGGCACCTACTACTTCATGTGGTCGGAGAACGACACCCGGGACGAGAACTACCGTGTCGCCTACGCGACCGGTCCCTCGCCCACCGGCCCGTGGACCAAGCAGGGCGTGATCCTGGAGAAGGACCTGTCCCTGGGCATCAAGGGACCCGGACACCACTCCGTCGTCCACGTCCCGAACACCGACGACTGGTACATCGCCTACCACCGCTTCGCCATCCCCGGCGGCGACGGCACCCACCGCGAAACCACCGTCGACAAGCTGGAGTTCGGATCCGACGGCCTGATCGAGAAGGTCGTCCCGACCCTCGGCGGCATCGACCCGGTCACCGTCGTCCACGCCGGGCCGGACGCCACCGGCACCGAGGGCGAGGCGATCACCCTCGCCGGCACCGTCTCCGGGGCGGGCACCCCCCAGTGGACCGTCGAGGACGGCGCCCCGTGCACCGTCGACGACCCCGCGGCGGCCCGCACGACCGTCACCTGCACTGACGACGGCACCTTCCGGGCGACCCTGAGCGGCGGGCGCTCCACCGACACCACCACCGTCAAGGTCTCCAACGCCGCCCCGACGATCACGTCCGCCAAGGGCCCCGGCGCGCCCCTCCCGGCCGGCAAGGCAGCCGTGGTCACCGCGTCCTTCGACGACCCGGGCACGTCCGACAGCCACACCTGCAAGGTCGACTGGAAGGACGGCGGCCGGCCGACGACAGGCACGGTCACCGGCTCCGGCTGCCGCGCCGCACACGTCTACGACGATGCGGGCCTCCACCGCCCGGTCGTCACGGTCACCGACGACGACGCGGGCACGGACACCACCACCCTCGCGGAACTGATCGTCTACGACCGGTCCGCCGGACCCGCCGCCGGAGCCGGCACGATCACCTCGCCGGCCGGTGCCTACCCGGGCAGGCCGGGACTGACCGGAAAGGCGGCGTTCACCCTGGCCGCCCAGTACCGGAAGGGAGCCACCGTCCCCACGGGCAAGGCCACGTTCGTCTTCGGGCCCGCCCGGCTCACCTTCCGCTCGACCGGCTCCGACTGGCTCGTGGTGAACGGCTCCCGGGCCGTCTACCAGGGCACCGGCACGGTGGGCGGCAAGAGCGGCTACGTCTTCAGGGTCACCGCCACCGACGGCCCGGACACCTTCCGCATCAAGATCTGGAAGAAGTCCACCGGCGATGTCCTGTACGACAACAGGACCGGTGCGAAGACCAAGGGCGTCATCACGGTCGGACACCGCAAGTAGGAGCACTCGGTGAGTCGCCGGGACCGGGCCCCAGAGCCCGGTCCCGGCGGCCCGGGCCTTCCTCGCTCCGCATCTCCCGCGCAGCGCCCCGTGCTAGCGTTGGCTGTTTGCCGCTCACCGCGCCGGTGCCCTGTTCCGTGTCACCGGCCGGTGACCGCGTCCCCGCCGCGCCTTCCTCGGTTCGGTTTCTTCGGAGGAAGGCTTTCAGTGAGCGAATCAGTACGTGACGATGCCCGGCCGCAGGACTCGGCGCCGCCCTCGGTGGCGTCCTTCGCGCAGCTGGGGCTGCCCGCCGAGATTCTGCGGACGCTGGACGAGCACGGTGTGACGGTTCCCTTTCCCGTCCAGGCGGCGACGCTGCCGGACGCGCTCGCGGGCCGTGACGTCCTGGGCCGGGGCCGCACCGGATCCGGCAAGACGCTCGCCTTCGGCCTGGGGATGCTCGCCCGGACGGCCGGGCGGCGCGCGCAGCCCAAGGAGCCGCTGGCGCTCGTCCTCGTGCCCACCAGGGAGCTCGCGCAGCAGGTCGGTGAGGCGCTCACCCCGTACGCCGAGGCCCTGCGGCTGCGGCTCGCGACCGTGGTGGGCGGCGTGTCCATCGGACGGCAGGCCGCCGCGCTGCGGGACGGCGCCGAGATCGTCGTCGCCACGCCCGGCCGCCTGCACGACCTCGTCGAACGCAAGGGCTGCCGACTGGGACGGGTGCGCATCGCGGTCCTGGACGAGGCCGACCAGATGTGTGACATGGGCTTCCTGCCGCAGGTCACCGAGATCCTGGACCAGGTGCGTGCCGACGGGCAGCGGATGCTGTTCTCCGCCACCCTCGACCGCGACGTCGACCAGCTGGTGCAGCGCTACCTGCGCGACCCCGCCGTCCACTCCGTGGACCCTTCCTCCAGTGCGGTGTCCGCGATCGAGCACCACGTCTTCGTCGTGCACGGCCCCGACCGGTACGCCGTGACCACGGAGATCGCCGCCCGGGACGGCCGCGTCCTGCTTTTCCTGGACACCAAGCACGGCGTCGACCAGCTCACGCGGCACCTGCGGGCCAGCGGCGTGGCCGCCGCCGCGCTGCACAGCGGGAAGTCCCAGCCGCAGCGCACCCGGACCCTGGCCCAGTTCAAGAACGGGCAGATCGCCGCGCTGGTGGCGACGAACGTCGCCGCACGCGGCCTGCACATCGACGACCTCGACCTCGTGGTCAACGTCGACCCGGCCACCGACCCGAAGGACTATCTGCACCGCGCGGGCCGCACGGCCCGGGCCGGCCGCTTCGGCACCGTCGTGACACTCGTCCTGCCGGGGCAGCGCCGCGAGACGAGCCAGGTCATGACCGACGCCGCCGTCACTCCCAAGGTCACCAAAGTACGGTCCGGAGAGGCGGAGCTCAGCCGGATCACCGGCGCCAAGGCCCCCTCCGGAGAGCCGCTCGACGGCGGGGCCGCCGCAGGCCGGCCCAAGAACCACAACGCCCCGTTCCGCGGCCTGGGCACCACCAAGGACGCGAAGAGCGGCTCCGGTGGCAGGTCGTCCCGCAAGAGCGATGAGGCCCGCAAGCTCGCGGAGGCCCGCAAGGCGGCCCGGGTGCGCCGCGGCGGCTGAGCCCCTTCCTGGGCCTTCTAGAAGAACCCCAGCTTCTTCGCCGAGTAGGACACCAGCAGATTCTTCGTCTGCTGGTAGTGGTCCAGCATCATCTTGTGGTTCTCGCGTCCCATCCCCGACTTCTTGTAGCCGCCGAACGCCGCGTGGGCCGGGTACGCGTGGTAGCAGTTGGTCCAGACGCGGCCCGCCTTGATCTCGCGGCCCAGGCGGTAGGCCGTGTTGCCGTCGCGGGTCCAGACGCCGGCGCCGAGGCCGTACAGGGTGTCGTTGGCTGTCTTCAGGGCCTCGTCGACCGAGTCGTACGTCGTGACCGAGACGACCGGGCCGAAGATCTCCTCCTGGAAGATCCGCATGTCGTTGGTGCCGCGGAAGATGGTCGGCTCGATGTAGTAGCCGCCCTCCAGGCCCGGTACCGCGCGGGGGCCGCCGCCCGTGACGACCTCGGCGCCCTCCTTCCTGCCGATGTCGAGGTAGGAGAGGATCTTCTCGTACTGGTCGTTGCTCGCCTGCGCGCCGATCATGGTGGCCGGGTCCAGCGGGTCGCCGCCGACGATGGCCCGGGTGCGTTCGACGCAGCGGGCCATGAAGTCGTCGTAGATGGAGGCATGGATCAGGGCGCGCGACGGGCAGGTGCAGACCTCGCCCTGGTTGAGGGCGAACATCACGAAGCCCTCGACCGCCTTGTCCAGGAAGTCGTCGTCGGCGGCCATGACGTCGGGCAGGAAGATGTTCGGGCTCTTGCCGCCCAGCTCCAGGGTGACGGGGATGATGTTCTCGCTCGCGTACTGCATGATCAGGCGGCCGGTGGTCGTCTCACCCGTGAACGCCACCTTCGCCACGCGCGGGCTGGACGCCAGCGGCTTGCCCGCCTCCACGCCGAAGCCGTTGACGACGTTGACCACGCCCGGCGGGAGCAGGTCGGCGATCAGGTCGATGACGTAGAGAAGGCTGACCGGGGTCTGCTCGGCCGGTTTGATGACGACGCAGTTGCCCGCGGCCAGCGCGGGGGCGAGCTTCCATGTGGCCATGAGGATGGGGAAGTTCCACGGGATGATCTGGCCGACCACGCCCAGCGGTTCGTGGAAGTGGTACGCGACCGTGTCGGCGTCGATCTCCGCGATGCTGCCCTCCTGGGCGCGGACGACTCCGGCGAAGTACCGGAAGTGGTCCACGGCCAGCGGGATGTCGGCGGCCAGGGTCTCGCGGACCGGCTTGCCGTTCTCCCACGTCTCGGCGACCGCGATCTTCTCCAGGTTCTGCTCGATGCGGTCCGCGATCCTGTTGAGGATGTTCGCGCGTTCCGTCGTGGACGTGCGGCCCCACTGGTCGGCCGCCCGGTGCGCGGCGTCCAGTGCGAGGTCGACGTCGGCCGCCGTGGAACGGGCGACCTCGCAGAAGGCCTTGCCGGTCACGGGCGTCGGGTTCTCGAAGTAGCGGCCCTCGACGGGCGCTGTCCAGTCGCCGTCGATGAAGTTGTCGTAGCGGCGGGCGAAGGTGACGATGCTGCCTTCGGTTCCTGGCTGCGCGTACACCATGGCGGCTCTCCTCGGTGAAGTGCGGTGCGGGGCGGGTTGGGACGCCCTCACTGTGCTCCCGGGAGGTTGGCGCAAGGTTGGCGCAGTGACGGATCCGGCGTCCGTCAGCCGCGCAGGGCCGTCGCGAGCCGGCCCCTCGCGATCGCCCGGCGGGTGTCGCCCGGGCCGAGCAGCCGCAGCGCGTGCTCGTGGACCTCCGCGTCGTACGGGGCCCGTTCGCCGTAGCGCAGGGCGTGCTCGGGGCGGGTGCTCGCCAGCACGGCGTCGCGTACCGCCACTTCGATGCGCGTGCGCCACTCCTCGATGCCGGGGGCCTCGGAGCGGGGGAGCAGCGGGCCGCCGTAACGGCGCAGGGCCGTGTCCGTGTCGCCCTGCTCCAGTGCGCGCAGGACGTCGGCGGCGTCGCAGGACACGGGGTCGGTGAGGGTGTAGTGGCGGGGGGAGATCGCGCCGCCCAGCGCGCGGCGCAGGTGGGAGATCTCCGCCTTGAAGGTCGACGACGTCACCGGGCGGTCGCCGTACAGGGCTGCGTGCAGTCGTTCCGCGGAGAAGCCCCCGGGTTCGAGGGAGAGGAGGACGAGGATCTCCAACTGGCGTGGACGCACGTGCAGTTGCTGTCCGTCCCGCACGGCCCGCTCGACGCCCAGGCAGCTGAGCCGCAGGTGTCCCGCACCGGGTTCCTGTGTGGTGAGGCGGGCCTCGATGCTGGACACCAGTGTCCGTACGGTCGACATGGCCAGGGGGTGTGATTGGTCCCAGGTCGTGGACAGGTCCAGTACGCCGAGGACGCGGCCGTCCCGGCCGTGCACCGGGGCGCAGTAGCAGACCCAGCCGTGCAGGGCCGACACCAGGTGCTCCGCCGAGAAGACGGAGCTGGGGCGGCCGGTGCGCAGGGCGAGGGACAGCGCGTTGGTGCCCATGGCCTGCTCGTCCCAGCGGCCGCCCGGTGCGAAGTTGACGCGCTCCGCCTGGCGGCGCATGGTCGGGCCGCCACAGGTCCACAGGATGGTGCCGGACTCGTCGGTGACCGCCGTGACGAACCCGGCGTCCTCGGCGATGCTGTGCAGCTCCCCGGCGAGGGCGGAGACCGGCCGGTACAGCGGTGAGGACGTCCAGCGCTGGTGCACCTGGCCGCCGTCGGTGACCGGGGCGCTCTCCCGGCCCGGGTCCACGCTGCCCAGCGAGCGCGCCCAGGACTCGGTCACCTCGTGGCGCAGCGTCGCGGTGCCGCCCGGCCGCGAGCCCGGGACGCTCAGCCTCGGCACCCAGCGGGACCACTCGTGCTCCAGCACGGCCCTGCGCTGGTGGAGGTCAGGGCGCTGTGACATGGCCTCTCCCTGCCGTCGTACCGGATTCTCGGCGTGAGGTCAGTCTGACCGGACGGGCCCGTCCCGGTCGAGAACTCCGTCGGACCCGGCAGAACTGTTCCGCATGAGGCGGCCGGGGGGCGGCATGAGACGGCCAGGGGCGACATGAGGCCGCCGGGGGCGACCCGTTGGCCTGGAACCGCCGTGTGGCCGGGAACCGTCCCCGCCTCTGAACGGGCGACCGCCTGACTGGATGTTTGTCCGGTGTCGGCGTGCCGCCGTACGGGTGACGGGTTCACTCGACCCGACGGACGGGGCCCGGCACGCGTACCACCGGTGTGCGGCGCCGCGTTCCCCTGGCATGGACAGCACGGAGACGGCCCGGCGCCTTCCGGGGAACGACGCCGCGCCCCGCTCGTACGCCGAACTCACCAGCGGGTACGCGGGACATCCGCCGATCTACGCGGCCCTGGTCGCCGAGTGGGAGGCGCGGGGCCACACGGTCCCGGAGCACCGCGACGGCCAGTGGGTCTCCTTCGCCGCGCCGGCCGAGAGCGAGACCTGGACCGCCGTCACCTCATGGGCCGCCGGCCGGCACATGGGCCCGGTCGTCCCCGGCGGCGGCCCCCGTCCGGCCCCAAGTCCTCACTCGCCCGCCGCTTCTCACCCGGCCGTCACTCCCCACCCCGCCGCCGGCCGGCACCCGGGCCAGGTCGGCGCCGCGGGCACCCGGCCCGGCCCCGGCCGTCCCCCCGCGGCGACGGTGCCTCCGTCCGGCGCCCGCCTCACCAGCCGTCCGACGCCACCGGCTCCGCGCTGACCGGCGCCAGCACCGCGAGGGTTCCGCTGGCCTCCCGCAGGGCCGTCTCGAGGGTGCCCGGGGTGTGCAGGGTGCCGGTTCCGTCCGGCGGCACGAGCCACTCCAGGCGACCGGCGGGCCGGTACGGCGGCGGCACGGCGACCCACGAGCCCCGGCCCACGTGCCGCACCCCGAAGCCGACCCACTCGCTGACCGGATCGGGCGGCAGGAAGAACCCCACTCTGCGGGCCGCGCAGTCCACCAGGGTGGGGCCGGGCACCTTCCGCGGGTCGCGCCACAGGAGGTCCAGCGCGAGCAGGCCGAGCCGGTCGGGGACGCTGAGCACGTCCCAGTACCGCCCGGACTCCACGAGCACCGTTCCCGCGCCGTAGTCCCACTCCCGTTTGCACTCCTGGGGGTCCGTGGCGGCTGCGGCGAGCCACTCGACGGCTTGCTTCCACATGACGCTCTGCATGGCCACCCCAGGCACAGTCGACGGCGCCGCGGTCGGGCGCGCGCTGAACACGGGCCGGTGACCCGCGGGGTTCCGCGTGCCGCACGGCCGTAGCCATGCTCGTAGATATTTCTACGGGTCGGAAGGGGTGGCGCGGTCTGGCGTTTGGGTCGGGCATGTCCCGGTCGAAAGAGGGCACTCGAAGGTGCGGCCCGAAAGGCCGCGATCAACTTCGTGCGCATCCATGCCGCTCCGAGGAATTCGGCCACCGAAGGGTGTGTGCGACTCGGGGAGAACTCGAGGAGCGCCGGGGCGCGCCGCCGGACATGCGGGTCTCGCAGGCATGCCGTCCGCGCCGCCGGCCCTTCGGCGTGCAGGAGGTGTGGACCGGTTCACGGCGGCGCGCGGGCGCGATGTGCGGATCCGGGAACTTTGCCTTCACGAAACCTCCCTCCGTGCTGGCCAGAACCCGCCTTGTTCGGTCAACTCCACACGCAAGAAGGTGGGTTGAGCACTTGAACATCAGGAGTCACAAGCGCGCTGCTTGACCTGTGCGAACCGAACCGCACGGGGATGACGGGGGAACTGATGAGGTGCGCGTGCCCACCGCCGACCGGTCCGGGCAGAGTCCTCGCGCACGGCTGTCACGTCCCTCCCTCACCGCCTCTTGGTGCCTTCCTCGGGTGCCCGAGACAGGGATAGGAGGGGGAATGCCGATGAGTGCAGTGAGCGCCGCCAAGCCGACGTATCCCGGTGTCTACGTCGAAGAGCTTCCCAGCAGCACCCGCACCATCTCGACCCTGACCACGTCGGTGACCGCCTTCGTGGGCCACACCCGCCGCGGCCCGCTGAACGAGCCGGTGCGCGTCACCAGCTTCACGGAGTTCGAGCGCCGCTTCGGGGGACTGAGCGCCCAGAGCGCCGTCGGCTACGCCGTTCACCAGTTCTTCGGCAACGGCGGCACCGTCGCCGTGATCGTCCGGGTCGCCAAGGCCGGCAGCGGCCGGGCCGCCTGCGTCACGCTGGAGTCCACCGAGAACCACAGCGAGTGCGACGTCCTCGCGGTGCACGCCAAGGAACCCGGCGTGTGGGGCAACGGGCTGCGGGTCGCCGTCGACCACGACACGCCCTGCCCCGACGAGACCTTCAACCTGCGCGTCTTCGACGCCAAGGGCGAGGCCCGCGAGAGCTTCACCGGCCTGTCGACCGACCCGGCCGGCGGCCGGTTCGTGCAGACCGTCGTCAACGCCGGTTCCCGGCTGATCCGCGTCGAGGTCGTCGGCGAGGGCCGGCCCGATCCGTCGGGCACCGTCTCCAAGCCGTTCGGGCACGAACTGCCCGACCTCGCCGTCGACCTCACCGTCAAGATCGGCGACGTCGAGCGGGAGTTCACCCTCTACGACCCCGACTGCGACGGCGAGTCCCCGTCCTCCGTCGCCGAGCTGGCGCTGCTGCTGGAGCGCAAGCTGCGCGCCCTGCCCGACGCGCCCGGCAAGCATGCCTTCGCCGGCGCCGAGGTCACCGCCTTCGGCCGCCGCGTCCAGGTCGTCGCGGGCTCCACCGACCCCGACGACGTCGTCCGCTTCCTCGGCGAGTGCGCCAACGACCTGGGCCTGGAGGCCTCGGTCAACCCGCCCGTCTTCCCGCTGGAGGGCGGCGAGGACGGAGAGGCGCCCGGCCCGCGCGACCTCATCGGCTCCGAGGCCGACAAGTCCGGCATCCAGGCGCTGCGCGGCGTCGCCGACGTCAACCTGCTCGCGCTGCCCGAACTCGCGGCGTACGAGAAGACCGAGGACGCCCTCACCGTGGTCTCCGCCGCCCAGCGCCTGTGCCAGGAGCGGCGGATCTTCCTCCTCGTCGACGCGCCCGGCACCTGGGTCAGCGTCGACACCGCCCGCGCCGGGCTCGCCGCCTTCGACGCCGTGCGCGGCAACCACGCCGGCCTGTACTTCCCACACCTGAAGCTCACCGACCCGCTCACGGGACGGCTGCGCTCCTTCCCGCCGTCCGGCGCCGTCGCGGGCGTCATCGCCCGTACGGACTCCGAGCGCGGCGTGTGGAAGGCCCCGGCCGGCACCGAGGCCCGGCTCGCCGGCGTGCACTCGCTCGCGGTCGACCTGACCGACCGCGAGACCGGCCTGCTCAACCCGCTGGGCGTCAACTGCCTGCGCACGTTCCCGGTGACCGGCCCCGTGGTCTGGGGCGCCCGCACCCTGGAGGGCTCCGACGCCCTCGACAGCGAGTGGAAGTACGTGCCCGTCCGGCGGCTCGCGCTGCACGTCGAGGAGAGCCTCCAGCGGGGACTGCAGTGGGTGGTGTTCGAGCCCAACGACGAGAACCTGTGGCAGCAGATCAGGCTCGCCGCCTCCTCCTACCTGCACACGCTGTTCCGCCAGGGCGCCTTCAAGGGCGGCACGCCCCGCGAGGCCTACTTCGTCAAGTGCGACAGCGACACCACGACCACCGAGGACATCGAGAACGGCGTCGTCAACGTCCTGGTCGGCATCGCGCCGGTCCGCCCGGCCGAGTTCGTGATCGTCAAGATCCAGCAGACGTCAGGGCAGTTCGCGCTCTAGGGAACGCTCGAAGGAACTGCTCCAAGGAACCCCTGAGGACATTTTCGATGGCAGAGTTCACGGTCAACGCCCATCGCTTCGACCCGTACAAGAACTTCAAGTTCCTGGTCCTGTGGGACGGTCGGACGGTCGCCGGCATCAGCAAGGTCAGTCCGCTGAAGCGGACCACCGAGGTCGTCAAGCACCGGCACGGAGGCGACCCCTCCTCCCCGCGCAAGTCGCCGGGCCGCTCCGAGTTCGAGGGCATCACCCTGGAACGCGGCGTCACCCACGACCCCGAGTTCGACCGCTGGGCCAACAAGGTCTGGCAGGTCGGCGCGGGCCTCGGCTCCGAGGTGTCCCTCGCGGACTTCCGCAAGGACATCGTGATCCAGGTCCTCAACGAGGCGGGCCAGGTCGCCGTCTCCCACAAGCTGTACCGGACCTGGCCCAGCGAGTACCAGGTCCTCGGTGAACTGGACGCCAACGCCAACGCGGTGGCCATCCAGTCCCTGAAGCTCGAGTGCGAGGGCTGGGAGCGGGACTACGAGGTGCCGGAGCCGGAGGAACCCTCGTTCCTGAACCCGGCGTAGCGCTCCGCTGGGGCGCGCCGCGGGGGGTGGGTCGTCGTTCGTCTGCGGTTCGTGGGGGCTGGTCGCGCAGTTCCCCGCGCCCCATCGGGGGCGCACCCGAAACTGCTGAGACACGGGTACTGGGGGAGGCATGGCCATCACGCGGGCGGCCGACGTCCTGGCCACCTGGGAGAGCGGGGTGGCCCAGGGGCCGGCCGGGCGCGCTCTGCTGCTGCACGGGGCCGCGCGGCCCGAGCTGGGCGGTGACCGGGAGCGCCTGCTGGAGCTGCCGGTGGGGGAGCGCGAGGCGGATCTGTTCACCCTGCGCCGGGCCCTGTTCGGCGAGCGGATGCAGGTGCGCCTGGAGTGCGGGGCGTGCGGCGCGGACATGGAATTCGAGCTGGACGCCGGGGAGTTCGCCCGGACCCTGGCCGACCGCGGCGAACCGCTGGTGCGGATCGCCGAGGACGGCTGGGAGGTCGAGTTCCGGGTGCCCGGCGTCGCCGACCTGACGGCGGCGGCCGGCGCGGCCGACCCGCGCCGGGCCCTGCTGGCGAGGTGCGTGACCGACGCCGTACGCGACGGGCGGTCCGTGTCCGCGGACGCGCTGCCCGCCGCCGTGCAGCGCCGGATCGCCGAGGCGGCCCAGGCGGCCGACCCTGGCGGCGACGTCACGCTCACCGTCGCCTGCCCCGAATGCGGGGAGGGCACCCGCGCCGAGCTGGACATCGCCTCCTACCTGTGGACCGAACTGGACGCCTGGGCCCGGGACCTCCTGCTCGACGTCCATCTGCTCGCCACCGCGTACGGCTGGAGCGAGCCGGAGATCCTGGCGCTCAGCCCGCTGCGGCGCCGCTACTACCTGGAGCTGTGTGCGGATGTCTGAGTCCACCTCGCGAGGGCGGCCGGAGCCCGACTTCCTCGACCGGCTGCTCGCCCGGCACGCGGCGCCCGCCGCGCAGCGCCCCGGCGTGGTGCGGGTACGGCCGCGGCTGGCCGGGCCGTTCGAACGGACCGAGGCGGTCCGGGCCACCGCACCGGGCCCGGACGACGCCGAGCCGCTGTGGCCCGTCGCCGCCCCGGCGCCGGGAGCCCGGCCGGACCCGGCGCGCCCGGCGGCCCGCGAGGTCGTCCGTACGGAACGGGAGCGGACGGTCGTACGGACCGAGCAGGCCCCCGCGCCCGCCGAGCCCGCGACTCGTCCGGCCCGGAGGGACGAGACCGGGGAGCCGCTGCTGCGTCCCGCCGCACCGGTCCGCCCCGCGCTGCGGCCGGTCCCCGACACCGCGCGCCGCGCGGCTGTCCGAGGCCGTCCGGAGGGGGCGGCCCCCCTGAGCGCGGCGTCCGCACCAACCCCCCCTGGTGCGGACGCCGCTCCCCCCGCCGTGTCCGCCCCGCTGCTCCCCAGCGTGGCGGACACGGCGGCCGCCCGGGACGCCGTCCGGCAGGTCGCGGCCCGGCGCCCGGGGCGACCGGCCGAGCGGGTCGTGCAGGTGCAGATCGGACGGCTGGAGGTGACCGCGGGCGGCGCGCCGCAGGGCGGCGGCACGCCCCGGCCCCGGCGGACGGAGCGGCCGGGGGCCACCGTCAGCCTGACGGACTACCTGGCCAGGGGGCGCGAGTGAGCGGGCGCCGGCGGGCGGACGTACGACGAGAAGCGGAACGACGAGAAGCACGCCGGTCGGCTGCGAGAAGCGGGACGACGAGGAGAGGGACCGAGGAACTGACGCCATGAGCAACGCACTTGCCCTCGCCCACGTCACCCAGGCCCTCGCCCTGCTGATCGAGGCCAACCTGCCGCCGGACATCGACATCGCGGTCAAGGTCGAGCCGCGCAGGCCGCCGGTGGACCCGCCGCTCGAACCGACCATCACGGTCTTCCTCTATCAGGTCACGCCCAACACCTCGCAGCGCAACAACGACCTGCCGACCCGGGCGTCCGACGGCACCCTGGTCCGCAGGCCTGCCGCCGCGCTCGACCTGCACTACCTGATCAGCGCGTACGGCGAGGAGGCCGAGCTGGTCGGGCAGCGGCTGATCGGCTCGGTGGTGCGCACCCTGCACGAGATACCCGTGCTGCCCCGGGACATCATCGAACTCGCCGGCCGGCGGCCCCACTTGAACGGCAGCGACCTGGCCGAGGCGGTGCAGCGGGTGCGGTTCACTCCGACGGCGATGGACATCGACGAGACGTCCAAGCTGTGGGGGATGCTGCACCAGACGCCGTACGCGCTGTCGGTCGTCTACCAGGCCGTGCTGGTCCTCATCGACGGGCGCGAGACGCCGGTGCCGGCGAAGCCGGTGGAACGGCCGGAGGTACGGGTGCTGCCGTTCGGGGCGCCGGGAGCGCCGTCACCCGGCCCGGTGCCGTCACCCGGCCCGGTCCGGGAAGAGCCGGCCCCGCCACCCTCGAAAGAGGCCGAGCAGCCCGCCGAGCCGCCCACGAAGGCCGTGGCCAGGACCGAGGCGAAGGCGCCCGCGAAGACGGCCCGGAACCGTAAGGCGGCACAGCCGGCCAGGAGCGCGAAGAAGACGGCCGCCAAGTCCGCGCGGACGCCACCGGCGTCCAGGAACAAGGACGGGGACGGGGCAGCGCACACGGACGGCAGTGAGGGCACGGAGAACTGAGGCACATGGGAACGACGGGGGCAGGTGAGGACATGGGAACGCACGCGACGGCCGCGGCGCAGAGCGGAACCGCAGCCGCCCTGGGCGACGGCACCACGCTCACGGCGGAGATCCGGCGTGTCCTGGCCCGCGTCGACGCTCACGCGCTGCGCGGCACGAAGGCCGAGGAACACCAGGCGCCGGCCCCCGTGCCCGAGCCCGCAGACGGCCCCGGCACCGCCCCCCTCGACGCGCTGGTCGCCTGCTTCGGGCTCACCGCGTTCGAGCGGGACCTCGTCCTGCTCACGGCCGCGCAGGAGCTGGAGCCCACCGCCGCCGCGCGCTGCGCCGCCGCCTGCGGCGACCCGGAGCGGGCCCACCCGACGTTCTCCCTCGCCCTGGCCGCTCTGGACGAGCCGCACTGGAGCGCGCTGCCGCCCGTGTCGCCGCTGCGGCGCTGGCGGATCCTGGAACCGGACGACGCGTCACGGCTGACGACCACCCGGCTCCGGCTAGACGAACGCATCCTGCACTTCCTCCTCGGCTCGCCCTACCTGGACGCCAGGCTGCACGGCCAGGCGCTCCGCACTCCCGTGCCGGACCGGCTGCCGCCGTCGTACGACCTGGCCGCGAGCCGGGTCGCGGGCGGCTGGACGGACGGTGCCCGCCCCGACGCGCCGCTGCTCGTCGAACTCGTCGGCGGCGATCTGCGCAGTCGCGCCGACATCGCCGCCGCGGCCGCCGCCCGCGCCGGGCTCGGGCTGTACACGATGAGCGCCGAGGACATCCCCGTCGACCCCGCCGAGCGCGACCGGTTCGCCCGGCTGTGGCAGCGCGAGGCGATCCTGCTGCCCGCCGCCCTGCTCGTGGAGTTCGGCGAACCCGACCGGGAGCAGCAGGCGGCCACCGAGGCGTTCCTCGTCGGGGCCGCCGTTCCGGTCGTCGTCTCGAGCGCCGACCCGCGCCGCACGGACCGTCCGCACGGCACCCGGGTGACCGTGCCGGGCCTCGGCGACGAGGAGCAACTGGCGCTGTGGGTCGATGCGTTCAGCGACGTCGCCGACCTGGAGGAGGGCGAACTGCGGTCGCTGATCGCCCAGTTCCAGCTGCCGCCGCACGTCGTGCGGTCCGCCGCCGCGACCGTACGGCGTGAACTGCCCCACGAGGAGGAGCTCGACGCCGCCGGTCTCGCCTGGCGGGCCGGTATGGACGAGGCCCGCATCGGCATGGACGAACTCGGCCGTCGCATCGAACCGCAGGCCGGGTGGAAGGACCTCGTGCTGCACGAGCGGCAGACGGGCGTGCTGCGCGAGATCGTCGCCCACGTACGGCAGAGGTCGGTGGTGCACCAGGAGTGGGGCTTCGGCGCGACCCTGCGCCGGGGCCTCGGCGTCACCGCGCTCTTCGCGGGCGGCTCCGGCACCGGCAAGACCCTGGCCGCCGAGGTGATGGCGAAGGAGCTGGGCCTCGACCTGTTCGTCGTCGACCTCTCCCAGGTCGTCAGCAAGTACATCGGCGAGACCGAGAAGAACCTCCGCCGGGTCTTCGACGCCGCCGAACGCGGCGGTGCCCTCCTGCTGTTCGACGAGGCCGACGCCCTGTTCGGCAAGCGCAGCGAGGTCAAGGACAGCCATGACCGCTACGCCAACCTCGAGGTCAGCTACCTGCTCATGCGGATGGAGGCCTACCGCGGCCTCGCCATCCTCACCACCAACATGAAGAAGGCCCTGGACAACGCCTTCCTGCGGCGCATCCGTTTCGTCGTCGACTTCCCCTTCCCGGCCGAGCACGAGCGCGCCGAGATCTGGCGTCGCGTGTTGCCGCCGCAGGCGCCGGTGAAGGACATCGACCCGGAGCTGCTCGCGCGGCTGACGGTGGCGGGCGGCTCGATCCGCAACATCGCCCTGTCCGGGGCGTTCCTCGCCGCGGAGGAGGGCGAGGCGTTGCAGATGCGGCACATGCTCGCCGCGGCCCGCACCGAATACCTCAAGCTGGAACGCTCCTTGACGCCGACGGAGGTCCGCGGATGGGTGTGACGCAGAGCGGCGGGACCGCGGGGGGCCCGGCCCCGCGCGAGATCCGCGTGGACATAGGCGAGCTGGTCCTCGACGGCTTCCGCGCCGACCCCGACCGGGTGGCGGCCGCCTTCGAACACGAGCTGACCCGGCTGGTC
This sequence comes from Streptomyces massasporeus, assembly GCF_014648995.1. Lineage (GTDB taxonomy): Bacteria > Actinomycetota > Actinomycetes > Streptomycetales > Streptomycetaceae > Streptomyces > Streptomyces massasporeus. The sequence continues at coordinate 217,259 of NZ_BMSE01000005.1, forward strand.
CGTGAGCGCGGCGTGCCCGCCGACGGACCGTGGACGGCCGACGTCCTGTCCGGCCTGCCGCCGCTGCCCGCCGGGCTGTCCGCGCGTCGGCTCGGCCAGGAACTGGCGCGTGCCGTGCACGAGGGCCTGAGTGGCCGCGGGGAGGTGACCCCGTGAGCGACTCCCGTACCCAGGACGGTCGTTCGGAGCAGTCCGCCGAGCAGCGCCGCCGCAAGCGCAAGGAACGGGCGGCCAGGTCCCGCGCCCCCGAGCCCAGGGACATCGTCAGCGGCGCGGGCCAGCCGCTCGACCCGGGCGTACGGCGGGAGCTGGAGGAGCGCCTCGGGCACGACCTGAGCCGCGTACGCCTGCACACCGGCCGGGACGCCGGCCGGCTGGCCGAGCTGCTCGGGGCGGACGCGGTCGCCGTCGGCCAGGACATCCTCTTCCGCGAGGGGGCGTACCGGCCCGGCACGGACGAGGGCCGCCGACTGCTCGCCCACGAGCTCCTGCACACCGTCCAGAACCCGCACGGCCTCGGTGCGTTGCGGGCCGGACGGGAACTGGGCGCGGTGAGCCTGCCGCAGCAGGCCATCGAGCGGGAGGCGGAGACGGCGGCGCAGGACCTGGTGCGCGACACGGGTCCCGGCGCGGCCGAAGCGGCTCCGGACGTCGAGGAGGGGCAGGCCACCCCCGGCTGGCTCCGCTACGCGACCGCCGACGCCGACCGCCGCCGCATGGAGCAGCTGGACCCGGCGACCCTCGTCGACCGCATCGCGGGCGGCCTGCTGCGTTCGCTGCGCGGCGACCCGGAGGACCGGTCGGGCCGCGTGCGCGTCCAACTCGCCCGCATGGCACCCGAGGTGCAGGACAGTGTCCTGGACCGGCTTGAGCTGCGGCTGCCCGCGCCGGTCGTGGACCGGCTCCTGGAGAGCGTGGAGGAGACCCAGGACGCGGGCCCGCTGCCGCTGGACGCCGCGGTGGCTCCCCACGCGCTGCCCGGCGCGACGGAGGAGATCGAGGCGGAGCGCGCTCGCGAGGACTCCGGGACCGAGCCCGCCCCCGGACAGGACGCACGGCCGAACCAGCCCGGCGAGCCCGGCGGGAAACCGCAGGACGGCCGGCCCACGCCCGGCGGCGACCTGGAAGAGGAGGCCGGGAGCCAGGACGGCGAGTCCGCCTCCGCAGAGGCCGACCGGGAGAACGCCCAGGGCGGCGCCGGCGCGGCCGGGCGGCAGCAGAAGGGCACCGAGGAGGAGCAGGAGCGCTCGCAGGAGCAGCAGGACGACAAGGACGCCTCCGGCCGGGACGCCGAGGAGGACGCCGCCGACGAACGCAAGGACACCTCGGACACCGAACGCGACCAGCAGGACCAGGACAAGCAGGACGAGCGTGACACCGAGGAGGACCAGGGCGGCCCCGAGGACGAGGCGGCCCAGGAGCCCGAGAAGCAGGCCGGCGAACAGGAACGGCGCGAGGACGAGGCTCCGGCCGAGGCGACCCGCCGCCGGGCCCCCGCCCCGGGCACCGTCGACCGCAGCGGAGCAGAGCCCGGCGAGAGGTCCCGGACCGGCGGAGGCACCGGACCGGCCCGTGCGGTGGGCGACCCGGACAACGAACAGGACGCCGACGACGAGCCGTTGGGACTCGAACCTGAGTCCGAGCAGGACGAGGTTGATGAGCCCGCTCGGACGGACGAGGCGCCGGCTTCCGAGGATGCACCCCCATCGGAAGCCGACCTCCTCGGGCACACCGACGCGGCCAGGAACGCGAGCCTCGTCGAGGAACGGCAGAAGGGCACGGCTCCCCGGCCCCCGCTTCCCTCCACGGACGTCGCCTCGGTGTCGGACGGTGCGCGGCAGGACGAACGGCCCGGGACCGGTCAGGACGCTCCGTCGTCCGCCGAGGAGACGACGGCGGGTGACGAGGTTTCGGACGCCGTCACCTTCGGACCGGGCTCGGGGCAGCGGCCCGAGGCCGACGGGCCCACCGAGGCGGCGGGGGCGGACACCGGGGCCGCCCGTGCCGTTGCCGCGGCCGGTGGCGACCGGGACCGGCAGCAGGCGGAGGACCGCGCCCAGGACGCCGACGCCCGACGGCGCGACGAGGAGGCCCGGGCCGCCGACGGCGCCACGTCGGGCGAGGCGCCGCAGTCCGGTGAGGCGGCCGCACCCGACCGGCTGGCCAAGGCGAACGAGGACGCCCGTACGCAGAGCGCCGGTTCACCGTCGGGCACCGGGGCCGGGACGGACGGCGTGAGCCAGAGCCAGAGTGCCGCCCGGAAACCGGAAGCCGGAGCTCCCGACCGCAGTGGCGGCAAGGAGGGGGACTCCGGAGCGGACAAGGGCAGGGGCAAGGACGTGCAGGCCGACAAGCCCGACGGCGCGTCGACCGGTCCACGCGACACCGCCGGTGACCAGGGGAACACGTCTCCCGCACCTGACACGACCGCCGGTGGCCAGGAGACCACCGAAGGCAAGGGCCCGGCCACCACTCCCGGCACGGCGAGCGGCCCGGACAAGGTCTCCACGCCGGGACCAGCGAGCGCGCCGAAACTGGCACCGGGCAACGGGCCTTCACCCATGGCCGCGGGCCCGGAGGCGAAGACCAACACCTCCCGGAGCGCGGAGTCCCCGGGCTCCGGCGGTGCCACGGGCTCGCGCTCGCGCCCGGCCGGCAGCAAGCGCCAGGCGGCACGAAAGGCCGCGAAGACCGCGTCGCGCCGTGGCGGCGGTGGTGGCGGTGGAGGCGGCGGCCGCAAGTCCCCGGCGCCCGCAGCCGTTCGCTCCGGCGGCCGGGCCGGTGGCGGAGGCCGCCCCGCCGCGTCCGGCGGCTCCAAGGCCGGGGCCAAGAAGGAGACCCCGCCCCCGGACGTTTCCAACGCCACCCCCGAGTCCGGCCTGTCGACGGCCGCGGGGCTCAAGCCGCACCAGGCCCTGGAGACGCTCAAGGGTGTCGACAGCGCGGTCGGCCGCTCGGTCGACAAGGAGCGCACCAACCTGCGCAAGGCGCCGCCGAAGATGCAGCGGCCCTCCGGCTCCCCGCGCACGGTCCCCGGCGGCCCGCGGGCGGCGGCCCCGGGCACGTACACGAACGCCAAGGTCGCCCGTACGGACGCGGCCCAGGGCAAGACGCCCGAGATCAAGGGCGAGCAGAAGCCGCAGGGCGAGGTTCCGGGCGCGAACGTACCGGAGCCGAGCTGGTGGGACATCGCCGTCACCATCGGCGCCCAGCTGTTCGGCAAGCTCCTGAAGGAGATCCTGCCGCTCGACGACCTGATCGACTCCATCCTGGGCCTGCCGACCGAGGACGAGGGTCTGCGGAACGCACGTGTGGGCGACGCCCCGCGGCTTCCGCTGGAGAACGACTCCGACCCGCAGCGCACCGACGAGCAGGGCAGGAAGCTCGACGAGCGGAAGGACGAACTGCACCGGTCGGGGCGCGAGGACGCCGCCCGCCCGATGGGCGAGGACCAGATCTACCCCGACGTGCCCAAGGAGACCCTGACCGGCAAGGTGGCCGGCGGGAAGAAGGGCGCGAAGGGCGGCGGCACGCGCTCGGTGTCCGGCGGCGTGCCGATCGAGTCGGCCTCCGCGGTCGCCGAGCACGACCGGGGCCCGCAGATCCAGGCGGGCTTCTCCCAGGGCCGCCAGAAGATGGGCGAGGAGCGGCAGACCAAGGACAAGAAGGCGGCCGACGACCGCGAGCAGCACGACCGGGACCTCCAGAAGGAGGTCACCGCCAGCGGCAAGAAGCAGTCCGACACCCGCGACAAGGGCCGCTCCGACATCGCCGACTCCCGGGACCGGTGGCGCAAGGAGCAGGACGACAAGGTCTCGGAGATCGACGGCAAGAAGGGCAAGAAGTACGACAAGGTCCGCGACGACATCAAGAAGAAGGAGGAGGACACCGACAAGGACGTCGACAAGCGGACCGAGGACGACAACAAGAAGATCGACGACGAGCAGACGGGCGCCGAGAAGGAGGCGGAGAAGAAGCAGGAGGACGGCAAGGACGACGCCGACAACTGGCTCGAAGAGGCCATCGAGAAGCTGAAGGAGTTCTTCGAGACCCTCAAGAACGCCATCAAGAGCGTGTTCGAGAAGGCCCGCCAGGTCGTCACCGACCTCATCGACAAGTTCAAGCAGCAGGTCTTCAAGCTCATCGACGACGCCCGCAACTGGGTCATCGACCAGATCAACACCTTCGCCGACGCGCTGATCGCCCTCGGCGACGAACTCCTCGCCGACTACCCGGCGATGCGCGACAAGTGGCGCAACACCATCGACGGCGCCCGTGACTGGGCCGTGCAGAAGGTCAACGAGGCCGCGGACGCGCTGAAGGAGGTCGCGGGCAAGCTCCTGGACGGCCTGTGCGGGGCGCTGCTGGCCGGGCTCGACGCTCTGGAGGGCGGCCTGCTGGCGGCGGTCGACATCGCCGAGACGGTCACCGTCGGCGCGCTGGAGTTCGGCGCCGCGGCCGTCGCCGCGCTCGGCGAGTGGGCGGCCATCTTCAACGACATCGTCTCCGACCCGGGCGACTGGATCAGCAAGGCCGGTGCCGCCGCGGAGACGGGTGCGAAGGAGCACCTCTTCGAGGAGGTCAAGACCGCCGTCCGGGCCTGGTTCAACCAGAAGGTCCAGGAGATCATCGGCATCCCCATGGAGGACTTCCAGGAGCTGATCTCCGGCGGCGTCACGGTCGAGCAGATGGCGCAGATGGCCTGGGACGAGGCCCTTCCCCAACTCCCGGTCATCATCGGCGTGATGGTCGTCGAGAAGGTCGTCGCCAAGCTCATCCCCGGCGCCGGCTGGGTCATGGCGATCATCGACGCCCTCCAGACCGCGTGGGGCGCCCTCAGCGAGATCCTCGCCGCCTTCGGCCTGTTCATGGACTTCCTCAAGTCCGTCAAGAGCGGCAACGGTGCGCTGCCGTTCGCGAAGGCGGTCGCCGCCGGTGTCGTCGCCCTGCTCGAGCTGGTCTACACGTTCCTGGTCGAGGGCGTGGGCCGTTTCATGGGCAAGGTCGCCGACCGGCTCGGCGACATGATGAAGAAGCTCCGCACGAAGAAGGACAAGCCCGGACCGGACCGCCCGGAGGCACCGGGCAAGCCCGACGACGACAAGCCGAAGCACGACAGGCCCAAGGACGACGACACCGACACGGACAAGCCGGCCGACCGCGCCACCCCGCGCAAGCCCTCGTCCGACAAGACCTCCCGGCCCTCGCCCAAGCCCCGCCCCGGCAAGCGCTCCTCCCCGGACAAGAAGCCGCGCCCCTCGCACGCCACCCGCCCGAAGAAGCGCCGGGACGACGACGAACGCCGCGCGGAGGGCCGCGAGGTGAACGCGGCCAGGCGCCGGGCACGGGACGCCGAGCGCAGGCTGCGCGACGACGACAGGGACGAGCGCCGCCGCGAGACCGACCGCAGCGGCCCGGCCCGGGACACTCTCCGCGACCGGCGCCGGCCCGGCGCCGACCGTAGGGACGGCCGTGACCGCGACGCCCGTGACACGCGCCCCGGCGACCGCCGCACCGCCGACAGGCGGCGCCCCGACGAGCGCCGCCGGGACACCGACAGCACGCCCGACCGCCGCTCGCTCGACCGGGACCGTCAGCCCGGTGACCGGCCTCGCCGCAGCCCGCTCCGGCGCACCCGCCAGACGGTCAAGGCGGCCGTCAACCGCGCCCGCCGGGCGGCGCGCAAGCTCTACGGGAAGGCCCGCCGCCGGCTCGGCAACCGGCTGAACGACCGGCTGCGCCGACTGCGCGACCGATGGCGGCGCCGGCACGATCGGGACCGCACACGTGACAGGGACCGCAAGCGGCGCCGCGACAACGACAGGCGGCGCGAGGAGACCAGGCAACAGCAGGCGCCGCCGCTGCCCCAGGTGCGCTTCCGCACGGCCGACGGCGAGCGGCACACCCTGCTGTTCAACGGCCGTACGCAGAGCGCCGACCTCGTGGTGCGCAGTGTGCAGCAGGCGATGAGCGCGTTCTTCGCCGACTGGCAGTCGGACATCGCGACGATGCCCGCCGGTACCGAGAAGAACGCCCAGACGACCGCCCTCAACAAGGCGGACGCACTGGCTCAGAGCGTCGACGGAATGCAGAACGGCATGTCGCCCCGGTACACGACCGCCAACTACGGCAGCCGTCCGATCCCCACGAACATCCGGTCCTGGCAGTACAAGCGACTCCAGGCGGCGATGGTCAAACTCGCCCGCCTCCTCGAAGAACGCGACACCAGCAACAACAACGACATCCCGCCCGCGGTGTTCCCGCCGTTCGTGGACAACGTGCGGGCACGGAACTTCAAGGCCTACTACCTGCAACAGGGCATTCCGAAGGGGCAACCGGCAGGCTTGCACAACAAGAAGCCACCCAACCCCGTCGGGTGGAGCCAAGCCCTTTCCCAGGCCCCGAACCATTTCGTCAAGATGCACCTCCTGCCCTTCAAGCTGGGCGGTCTGGCATCCGGATCGAACCTCGTACCGGCGCCGGGCGACATCAACACGCGATTCCACTACGGCGTCGAGGACGAAGCGAACACGGCGAGGTCGGCGGCGGGCAAGGCGATCTGGTACACGGTCCGGGTCAAGTTCCGCAGCAATCCGCACGAGTTCTTCCCGGAGAACGTCATGACCAGGTGGAACTACCACTACAAGTCCGGGAACACGTGGAAGGAAAGGCCGCCGACCATGGCGCCCAAGCACCACTTCACCGAGAACATTCCGTTGCCGAAGTTCATCGAGGTGAACCGGCAGAGCGAAGAGGACCGCATGTTCTCGAAGTACTTCAAGGCATCGACCAAGATGGCCGCGGAGATCAGGAAGCTGGCCCGCCAGAGGCGGTTCCGAAACGTCGGCGATCTCACCACGCGGCTCGAGAAACACCTGAAGGCGACCAGCAGTCCGTTGCAGGGCGAGTTCAGCACGGTCAAGGCGGAGATCCGCGCACGGCATATCGAAGGACTGATCTCCTACTGACCACGGCGCCGCCCGCGCCCGACGAACGGAGCTAGCCCATGACCGACCTGAACCCCGCAGAACGACGACTGCGGATGATGATGAGCGAACTGCGAGAGGCATCCGCATTCGAGGTGTACGACGCCCTGCCCGGTGTCGTCGACCCCGCGTGTGAGGACATCGACGCGGCATTCGCCGCCATCACCGCGTCCACGGGTATCTCCCTGGACAGCGCGCTCAAGGACTGCTTCGTCCGTTTCGAGCAGTGCTCGGCCAGCTGGAGCATGGAGGATTCGGAGAACGGCCTCTCCGGAGAGTTCTGCGTCGTGCACCTGCCGGCCGTGGTTGCCACCGAGGCGCCGCCGACGGCGACCGAGCTGATGACCCAGGACGAACGGCAGCGGTACGCGGAGTTCAGGGTGCTGGACGATCACCCGGTGAGCGGGACGGGCGCCTTCGCGGCGCTGCGCCTGACCCCGGAAACCCCCACCCCGGAGATCTGGTACCACGACTTCCACTACAACCTGGGCGGCTTCCGGATGGCCCTCGACCACTGCCGCTATCTCGACGCCCTCACGCTCACCAAAGGGACGTTCGGCTGGCAGTTCCTGTTCTGCGACGTCTCCTTCGCGGACGACGACTTCGTGGGTCTCGGGGACGAGCTGGGAGAAATGCTCGACGTCTTCCCCCGTCTCTTCCCCGACCACGACTACACGGACCTGCAGGCCCGCCTCCGGGAGCGCACGTGACCCGCTACGCCGACATCCCCAAACCCATCCGCTCCGGCATCGTCGTCGTCAACCCCGACACCGGTACCCCGCAGCGCATCATCGTGCTCCAGTTCAACCCGGACACCCTCGAACGCAGTGTCAGCCCCCAGTCGGCCGGTGACGGCGGTGACGCCGGAGGCGGGGGGACCGGGAGTGGGGACCGGAACGAGGCGTTGCGGCTCAAGGGGCCCGCGCAGGAGACCTGGAAGTTCACCGCCGAGATCGACGCGACCGATCAGTTCGAGATCGCCGCGCCCGACGGGATCCATCCCCAGCTGGCCACGCTGGAGATGCTCGTGCAGCCCACCACCGCCCAACTGCGCGCCGCGAGCAGGCTGTCGCAGAAGGGCGCCATCGAGATCAGCCCGATCGAGATGCCGCTGACGCTGTTCACGTGGGGGAGCAAGCGGGTCATGCCCGTGCGGCTGACGGAGCTGTCCGTGAACGAGTCCGCGTTCGACGTGAACCTCAACCCGATCCGCGCCTCGCTCAGCATCGGGATGAAGATCCTCACCGTCAGCGACCTGCCCGCCGGGCACCGCGGCGCCGATCTGTACATGGCACACCTCGCGCAGAAGGAGCGGCTGGCCGCCGCGGCCCGGGGCGGCAGCCTCGGCGCCCTGGGGCTCGGCGGCGGCCTCGGCACGGCGGCGGGCGCGAGCGCATCGATCAGGAGGGGCTGAGCCACACCATGGCCGACATCGAACCGTACGAGAACGCCCTGGACGCCATACCCGGCGCTCACCCGTACCCGCGCACCAGCCGCTACCACGACGCCGAGATCGGGGTGCACCGGCAGCCCGACGGCACCGAAGTGCGTTACACCAAGCGCCGGTTGCTGCCCCCGCTCGACGACGCCGGGCAGGACGCCGCACCGCATGCCGTCGGCGCCGGGGAGCGCCCCGACCTGCTCGGCCAGCGGTACTTCGGCGACCCGGGCCAGTGGTGGCGGATCGCCGACGCCAACCCCGTACTCGATCCGCGGGAGCTGACCGGCGAGGCCGGGCGCGTCATCGACATCCCCCTCGCCGGCGGCTTCCCGCAGGAGGGCCGGCGTGTTTGACCTGCCCGTGGGGCAGGGCCCCGTCCACATCACCCTCCTGATGGGGCCCAAACTCGCCCGTCCCGTGCCCGCCGAGGTCACCGAGGCCCTGCTCTCCGCCCAGATCACCGCCACCGCGGGCGAACGCAGCGGCTTCCAGCTCGCCTTCGACCTCACCAAGAACGGCATCATCAGCCGCCGGCTGCTGCCCGAGGGGTTCTTCGACCCGAAGACCCGGCTGATCGTGACCGTCACCGTGCGGGGCACGCCCGCCGTGCTCTTCGACGGGCTCGTCGTACGGCAGGAGGTCGGCGCCAGCAACCGGCCGGGCCACTCCACCCTCACGGTCACCGGTGAGGACCTCACCCTCCTCATGGACCTGGAGGAGCGCACCGCCCGCTACCCCAACCTGCCGCCGTCCGAGCGAGTGCTCGCCATCCTGCGCCGCTACTCCGACTACGGCATCCGGCCCGACGTCTACACCGAGAAGGTCGCCCAGCCCCCGCACCAGGACCTGCGGGTGCACTACCAGACCGGCACCGACCTCCAGTACGTCACCGAGCTCGCCCGCGCCAACGGCTACACCTTCTACCTGGAGCCGGGCCCCAACCCCGGCCAGTCGTCGGCACGCTGGGGCCCCGAGGTCCGGCTCGGCATCCGCCAGCACGCGCTCAACGTCAACCTGGACGCCCACTCCACCGTCGACCAGATGACGTTCGCCTACGACGGGACGGCCCGGGAGGAACCGCAGGCCCGCTGGCAGGACCCGGGGACCCGGCAGTCCACCCTGCTGCCGCAGCCGCCGATCAGCCCGCTGCGTCCGCCCCTCGGCCGCCGCCCCACCCCGGCCCTGAAGCGCAGGACGCTGTCCGGCACCGCCAAGCAGCAGCGCGAGCAGGCCGAGGCCGAGCTGCTCGCCCGCGCGGCCGTCTCCGCCGACGTCGTCTCCGGCTCCGGCTCCCTCGACGTCAACCGGCACGGCTACATCCTCCAGCCGCGCCAGCTCGTCGGCGTACGGGGCGCCGGGCGCGCCTACGACGGCGACTACTACGTCAAGTCCGTCACGCACAACCTGCGGCCGGGCTCGTTCCAGCAGAACTTCACCCTCTCCCGGGAGGGGCTCGAAGCCCGCAGCGACTACGTCCGGCCCTAGCGGATTCCCCCTAGGAGCCGGCCCAACGGAAAACAGGAGCAGTTCAGCATGGCGGCACCCAGCAATCGCTACCTCGGCAAGTTCCGCGGCCGGGTCGTCGACAACGACGACCCCCTGCGCATCGGCCGCGTCACCGTCGAGGTCCCGGACGTGCTCGGCGACGAGCCGTCCACCTGGGCGCTGCCCTGCCTGCCGTTCACCGGGCCGCAGTCGGGACAGTTCGTGGTGCCGCCGCCCGGCGCGGGCGTCTGGGTGGAGTTCGAGCAGGGCGATCCGAGCTTCCCGGTGTGGACGGGCTGCTGGTACGGGGCCGCCGACGAGCTGCCGCCCGACGCGCGCCGCGAACTCCAGGCCGGCTCGCCGAGCAAGCCGGTCGTGGTGCAGACGCCGGGGGCGCACAAGCTCGTCATGAACGACACACCCGGCGCCGAACAGGGCATCCTCCTCCAGGCCCAGGGCGGCGCCTCCATCCGCATCACCAAGGAGGCCGTGGTCATCGCGACCGGCGCGGGCGCCGAGATCGTGCTGCGTGGACGCGAAGTGACCATCAACGAGGGCCAGTTGACCGTGCTCTCGAAGCGATAGACGGGGAGACAGAACGTGTCCGGGAATCTGCTCGACGCGGGCGCCGTGATCGGCTGCCCGCACGGCGGCCGCGTCACCGCCGCCACACCGCCCGCCGGGGGCCTGCGCGTCGCGGGCGCCGCCGTCGCCACGGCCGCGCACGGCTATGTGGTGACCGGCTGCCCGCACACCGTCGACCGGGTGCCGTCGCCGTGCGTCACCGTCCGCTGGACCGCCGGCCGCACCGGCATCACCGCCGACGGTGTTCCCGTCCTGCTCGACACCTCGGCGGCCCAGTGCTTCAGCGCGGCCCTCGTCCCGCAGGGACCCCCCGTCGTCCAGGCCGCGCAGCGAAAGGTCACCGTCCGATGAGCCCCGACAGCCGGGCCACCAGGCCCCGCTCCGACATCGCGTTCCCGTTCCGCGCCGACCGCCGCGGCCGCACCGCCCATGCCCGGCACGGGGAGCACGTCCACGACCTGGTCGAGCAGCTGCTGTTCACCAGCCCCGGCGAGCGCGTGATGCGCCCCGACTTCGGCTGCGGGCTGCTGGACCTGGTGTTCGCCCCCAGCAGCCCCGAGCTGATCAGCACGCTCGAACTGTCCGTGCAGGCCGCGCTGCAACGCTGGCTCGGCGACCTCATCGAGGTGACGGCCCTGGACATCGTCAGCGAGGACCACTCCGTCCGCGTGTACCTGTCGTACGCCGTCCGGGCCACCGGCGCCCGGCGCGACGACGTCTTCGAAGGGAGGGCCGCCGCATGACCACCGGCACCACCGCGTCCCGTCGCGGCAAGGTGAGGGCCGCCCGGCTGAACGGCGTCGACACCGTCGAGGCCGACGACGGCGGGCTGTTGCTCACCGTCACCTTCCTCGGCAAGGCCCCGCACGGCCTCGGCCCCGAGAACGTCCGCATCGACGGCGGCCGCCGCGTCACCGGCATCACCGCCGTCGACGTCAGCGTCGAACGCGAGGAGGACCCGGAGCTCGACGACCGGCTCTACGTCACGCTCGACCGCGCCGGCGACACCTCCCGCTACCGGCTCTCGCTCGTCGAGACCGACCCGTACGGGCGGCCCGGCACCGAGCCGTACCGCGGCTTCGACCAGCGCTACCACAGCGCCACGTTCGCCTTCGGGCCCGACTGCCCCACCCCCTTCGACTGCAAGGACGCCCCGGGCGAGGAGCCGTCCTTCCCGGCCGCACCCGTCATCGACTACACGGCCCGCGACTACGACACCATCCGCAAGCTCCTCCTGGACCGGCTCGCGCTCACCACCCCCGACTGGGTCGAGCGCAACGCCGCCGACCTGGGCGTGACCCTCGTCGAACTGCTCGCCTACACCGGCGACCAGATCAGCTACCAGCAGGACGCCGTCGCCACCGAGGCCTACCTCGACACCGCCCGCCGCCGCGTCTCCGTGCGCCGCCACGTGCGGCTCATCGACTACGCGATGCACGACGGCTGCAACGCCCGCGCGTACGTCACCCTCCAGACGGCGGACGACCAGGTGCTCGCCCCGGGCACCTTCCGCTTCGCCTCCGTCGACGTGCGCAGCCTCGACCCGCACGACCGCCCCGAGCCGGGCGTCGTGATCGACGAAGCCGACCTCGGGGACCTCGACGAGCGCGGCTCGGTGGAGGTCTTCGAACCCGTCGTCGCCACCGACCCGCTGGAGCTGAGGGTCGCGCACAACGCCATCCGGCTGTGGACCTGGGGCGGCGAGGTGTGCACCCTGCCCCGGGGCGCCACGGCCGCCACCCTCCGGGACGCGTGGGCGGACCCCGAGACGTGCCGGGAACGCCGGCTGGCCCTGCGGCCGGGCGACGTGCTCGTCCTGGAGGAGGTGAGGGGCCCGCGCACCGGCACCCCGGGCGACGCCGACCCCGCACACCGCCAGGCCGTCCGCCTCACCTCCGTCACGCCCGGCGTCGACCGGATCGAGGACCAGCCGGTGCTGGAGGTCACCTGGGCCGCCGAGGACGCGCTGCGTTTCCCGCTCTGCCTCACCACTCGCGCCGGCCGCGACTGCCTGCCCGTGGAGGACGTCACCCTCGCCCGCGGCAACGTCGTCCTCGTCGACCACGGACGTACCCTGACCGGCCTCCCCGAGGCGGTCACCGTGCCGCCCGTGCCCGCGATCGCCGCCGTGTGCGACCGGCCCGCCTTCGGCTGCCACGACACCGAGGAGGGCAACGCGCCCGCGCGTCTGGTCAACGCCCTCACGGACAAGGCCGGCTCGGGCCGCGCCCTTGTGCCGGACGACGTCCGCGAGCTCTTCGACGTCGTCGGCGAGGCCGCCACCCACCGTGCGGGTCTCGGCCTGGAGAGCGCCGGTCAGCGGCACGAACAGGTCGTGCCCGGCACGGCGTACGCCCAGGCCGCCGCACTGCGCACCCTGCTCGCCCAGTCGGTCTACCCGGGCATCGCGCCCCGCTTCCGCCCGATCCTCGGCCGCGCACCCGTCACCCAGGCGGTGCCGTACCCCGACCCCGGCACCGTCGCCGCCGGGCAGGCGGCCCGCATCGCGGCCATCCCGGGCCGGGTCCGGCAGCGGCTGGTCGAGCTGTGGCGCAGTGCCCGCGACCGGGACGGCCTCGGCGAACAGGAGATCGCCGAACTCGCCGTCGTCTACGGGCTGGACGTGCTGGAACGCCTCGAACTGCGCACCCATCCGGTCCGTGCCCTGCGCGAACTCCTCTACCGCAGCGACCAGTTGCTCGCCACCAAGGTGCGCCGCGCCGAGATCCTGGCCGCCCGGGCCCGCGCGGGCACCGTGCTCGACGGCCCCATCGCCTGGGAGGTCGCCCACGCCTGGGGCCCGGCCTACGCAGCCGGACTCCACCCGGAGGAGACGGTGCTGCGCGGACCCGCGACGGCCGCCCTCGCCCAGGACCCGCGCCGGGCTCTCCCCGCCGTACGCCTGCACGGCACGGACGAGACCTGGGTGCCGCGCCGCGATCTGCTCGACAGCGGCCCCCGCGACCGGCACTTCGTGGGCGAACTGGAGGACGACGGCCGTCTGGCCCTGCGCTTCGGCGACGGCCGTCACGGCGCGCGACCCGCACCCGGCTCCCGACTGGAGCTGCGCCACCGGCTCGGCGGCGGCACGGCCGGCAACGTCGGCGCCGAAGCCATCAACCACCTCGTCGTGCAGGGCGCGTGCGCGGCGCCGGTCGCCGTCGTGCGCAACCCGCTGCCGGCCACCGGCGGCATCCAGCCCGAACCCGTCGGACAGGTACGTCAGTTGGCCCCGCTCGACCTGCGCCGCACCCGGCTGCGCGCGGTCACCGCCGAGGACTACGCCGCCCTCGCGGGCGCCCTGCCGGGCGTGCAGCGGGCGGCGGCCGAGCTCCGCTGGACGGGCAGCGTCCAGGAGGCGCACATCGCGATCGACGCGTACGGCACCGCCGCCCCGTCGGGCGAACTGCTCGACTCGGTCGCCCAGGCCTTGGAGACGTACCGGCGCATCGGCCACGACCTCGTGGTCGGGCCCGCCCGGCTGGTGCCGCTCGACATCGCCCTGCGCGTGTGCGCCAAACCCGGCCACCAGCACGGGCAGATCCTCGCCGAGTTGTACCGCGTGCTGGGCAGCGGACGGCTGCCGGGCGGGCGGCTCGGCTTCTTCCACCCCGACGCGCTGACCTTCGGCGGACCGGTCCGGCTCAGCCGGCTGGTCGCCGCCGCCGCGGCCGTGCCCGGAGTGGAGAGCGTCGAGGTCACGAGGCTGCGGCGGCTGTCCGAACAAGACCGAGGAGAGAGGGAGGACGGCGTGCTGCGGCTCGGCCCGCTGGAGATCGCCACCTGCGACAACGACCCGGACCGGCCGGAGAACGGCCTGCTGGCGATATCCCTGGGAGGTGCCCGATGACGGACACGCACCCGGTCACCGCGACCGACGCGTGCGGTTGCGGCGGTGCCTGCCGCGGCGGCCATGACGAGCGCCTCGCTCCGGCCCCGCCGCACAACGCGCCCGGCCGCACCGCGCTGGACTACCGCGTCGGCGCGTACGGCTCCTTCCGGGCCGCCCTGCTCGACCGGCTCGCCTCGCCCGCCCACCCGGCGCTGAACGACCTCACCGTCCGCACCCCGGACGACCCGGCGATCGGCCTGCTCGACGCCACGGCCGTCCTCGGCGACCTGCTCACCTTCCACACCGAGCGGATCGCCGACGAGGCCTACATCCGCACCGCGAACGAACACCGCTCTCTGGTGCTGCTCGGCCGGCTCGTCGGACACCGCCCGCGTCCCGGGGTCGCCGCCGCCACACACCTGGCGTACACCCTCGAACGCGATCCGCGCGCCGAGGCCCAGAACGTGCTGATCCCGCGCGGTGCGCGCAGCCACAGCGTGCCCGCGTCCGCCGACGAGGCGTCGCTCACCTTCGAGACCGCCCGGGACCTGACGGCCCGCTGGGACTTCAACGAGCTGAAGGTCCGCCGCCGCCGTCCCTCGCTCGTCACGCCGCAGGACCTCGACCAGCGTTCGGAGCTGTTCGTCGAGGGCACGGGGCTCTCCCTCCGGACCGGCGATCAGTTGCTGTTCGTCTTCGGGGAGGGCGCGGGCGGTGCGCGCAAGCTGCTGCCCGTGGCGAGGACGCGGGTCGACCGGGACGACGACGTCACGGCGATCTCCCTGCCGAAGTCGGCGCCGCCGAGCCTGAAGGAGGTCGTCGACGAGGTACGCCGCTGGACGGCTGCGCCCGCTCAGCCGGGAGAGCCGGGGGAGGAGCCGCCCACGCCGGAGGTGCCCAACCCGCGTCCGGTCAGCCGGCTGATCGAGGACTTCGAGGACCAGGTCCTCGAACCGCTCCGTGACGACCTGGACGGGGTCAAGACGCCCGAGCGGCTCGCGGGCCGTCTCGCGGAGCCTCTTGCGCGTCTGGGTGAGGCGCAGGTGCTGGCTGCTCCGTATGAGGACGTGGCGGCGTGGTTCGGGCAGTTGGAAGCGGTGCTTGCCGAACTCGCGGAGCGGGCTCTGGAGTTGGCGCCGGCGCAGGCGGATGCGGAGGGTGCGGTGGTGGGTGGTCTGCCGTCTGCTGCGCCGTCTGGGCTGATCGCGCAGTTCCCCGCGCCCCTGGGGGGCGACGCGCGGGCTGCCGCTTTGGAAGCCCTGGGCGCCGTACTACCAGCCCTGCGCGCCACCGCCCCCGTGCCCCGGGGCACCACCGGGCGGCAGCTCCCGGGTACCGACACCGCACGCCTCCTCTCCGCCCTCGACCCTGGCCTCGGCAGCCTCTACCCGGCCTGGCGCACGGCCGCCGCCCCTGGCGCCCCGCAGCTCCTGCGCGAGCTGCTCGCCCTGCGCGTCACCGCGGCCCCCTTCGGCGCCACGGCACCGCTCAAGCCGGTCCAGGACGATCGCGGCCGGGTCATCCGCACCGCCGACTGGCCCCTGACCGGCGCGGTGCTGGCGACCATGCGGGTCGTGTACGACACGGCCGGCAAGACGCCGGTCCGGGCCGAGTTCCAGTACGTCGAGGGCAGCAGCTCCGACCAGCGCGCCGAGAACCTGCCCGTCACCCAGCCGGTCACCTTCACGCTCGGACCCGGCCGGATCGAGCTGTCCGTGCGCTCCGGCCAGGACCGCGACCTGAACTGGCTCAACCGGCGGCCCGCCGACTCCCAGGAACCCGGCGTCACCGCCCGTCTCTCCGCCGGCCTGCCCGAGCGCACGCTGTTCGTGTCCCGGCCCGACGACGAGGGCCTGGTCCACGTCGGCGTGCACAACGGCACCTCCCAGCAGATCGCCCTCCGGCCGGGGGCCGGTGAGCAGTTCACCCACGGCGAGTACGAGGTCAGCCTCAAGTACACGGTGGGCAGCGCCGAGCCGGGCGTCGAGGTCGTCATCGCCAGCAAGCCGGAGCCGGTCAACCGCCGCACCCTCCAGCTGGACACCGTGCACGACGGCATCACCGTCGGCAGCTGGGTGGCCGTCCGACGGCCCGCCAAGGGCGCCGACGGGGGCGTCCCCGGCGACCCGAAGCTGGCGTTCGTCACCACCCGGGTGGTGGCCGCCCGCACGGCCGCGTACACCACCTACGGCATCACCGGCCGCGGCACCGAACTCACCCTCGCCGACCCCTGGCTGGACGAGTTCGACGTCCTGCTGTCGCACATCCGCGACACCACCGTGCACGCCGCGGGAGAGCCCCTGCGCCTCGCGGACGAACCCCTCGGCGAGGACGTGCACGGCAACGAGATCGAACTCGCCGAGCTGTACGAGGGTCTGCGGCCCGGCCGTACGCTCGTCGTCGCGGGCGAGCGCAGCGACATCCCGGGGGTGGCCGGCCTCGAGGCCACGGAGATCGTGACCATCGCCTCCGCCGACCCGGCCGTCGACCCCCGGCTGCCCGGCGACCACGTCCACACCCGGCTCGTGCTCACCGGGGACCTGGCCCACCGCTACCGCCGCGAGACGGTCCGCGTCCTCGGCAACGTCGTCGAGGCCACCCACGGCGAGAGCCGCGAGGAGGCCGTCGGCAGCGGTGACTCGGACCGCGTCAACCAGACCTTCGCGCTCTGGCAGTCCCCGCTGACCTGGCTCGCCGACGACAACCCCCTCGGCGCCACCCCCGTGCTGGAGGTCCGGGTGGACGGGGTGCTGTGGCACGAGGTCGACAGCCTCGCCGGACACGGCCCGGCCGAGCGGGTCTACATCACCGGCTCCACGGCCGACGGCCGGACGACCGTGACCTTCGGCGACGGCGTGCACGGCGCCCGGCTGCCCTCCGGCCACGAGAACATCCGCGCCCGCTACCGCTTCGGCACCGGCAAGGCCGCCAACATGCCGGCGGACCGGATCACGCAGCCCCTCACCCGGCCGCTCGGCGTCACCGCGGTCACCAACCCGCGCCCGGTCACCGGCGGTGCCGACGCCGACGGCCCGGGCCTGACCCGCCGTACGGTTCCGCTGGCCGTCTCGGCCCTGGACCGGCTGGTGTCCGAGTCCGACTTCGAGGACTTCGCCCGCTCCCGCGCCGGCATCGGCCGGGCCGCCGCACGCGAACTCTTCGACGGGCGGCGGCGCGTGCTGCACGTGACGGTCGCCGGCACGGACGACGTGCCGATCGCCCCCGACTCGAACACGCTCACAGCCCTGCGCGGCGCCCTCGCCGAGTACGGCGACCCCGGCCTCCCGGTCCGCGTGGACGGGCGTGAACCGGTCCTGCTGCTGATCGCCGCGAAGGTGAAGGTCGCCCCCGACCACGCCTGGCAGTACGTCGAACCCCGGCTGCGGCAGGCCCTGTTGCACCGGCTCGGCTTCGAAGGCCGGGAGCTGGGCCGGCCTGCCCGCCTCTCCGAGGTCCTGGCCACCGCCCACACCGTGCCCGGCGTCGACTACGTGGACGTCGACGTCTTCACCGGCGTACCCGCCTCCGCCACCGCGGAGGAACTCACCGCACTCCTCACTCGGCCCGGCCCGCCCCGGGCGTCCGTCCCGGCGCACCCGGCGGCGTACGACGAGAAGATCCACACGGTTCGCGCCGACGACGGCGAGACGCTGTCGGAGATCTGCGCCCGGCACGGGATCCCGCTCGCCGAACTCCTGCGTCTCAACCCCGACATCACCGACACCCGGCGCCTGCCCCGGGGCCGGTCGGTGTTCGTCTTCCGCGGCATCCGCCCGGCCCAGCTCGCGCTGCTGTCGCCCCGCGCCGCGGACACCCTGATCCTTACGGAGGTCAAGTGATGTCCCCGGACCACCGGTTGGAGACCCCGGCCCCTGCGGCGCCCCGGGAGCCGGACGGGCTAGCCGACCTGCTGCCCCGCCGGCACCGGCTGCGCGACGCCGAGGAGGGCGAGCCGCTGCGCGCGCTGCTCGCCGTGATCGCCGAGCAGATCGACCGCGTCCGCGACGGCGTCCAGCAGGGCTACGAGGACCTGTTCGTGGAGACGGCGGCGCCCTGGGTGCTGCCGTACCTGGGCGACCTCGTCGGCTACCGCACCCTGCCCGGCTACGAACGCGTCCTCACCACCGGCCTGCACGACGGCGGCCGGGCCGCCCTCGCCGAGGCCGTCGCCCCCCGCCGGGACGTCGCCGCCACGGTCGCGAACCGCCGCCGCAAGGGCACCCTGCACCTGCTGGAGGAACTGTCCGAGCAGGTCGCTTCCTGGCCTGCCCGGGCCGTCGAACTGTCCCGGCAGGTCGCCCACACGCAGCCTGTGAAGCTGCACGGCACCGGCACCCATCGCGGCCGGCGCGGCCGCCTCACCGACCTGCGCGACGGCGCCGAACTCGCCCTCGGCGGCGGGCCCTTCGCGAACACGGCCCGGACGGTCGACGTCCGCCGCGCCGACTCCCGGCACCGTCAGGGCGGCTGGAGTCCGGCCGGTGCCGCCCTGTTCGTGTGGCGGCTGAAGGCGTACGCCCTGACCCGCACCCCGGCCTACTGCATCGACCGGGCCCGCAACCTGTACACCTTCTCGATCCTCGGCAACGACACCCCCCTGGTCACCAAGCCGTTCCCGGAGCCTTCGCCGACGCACATCGCCGGCGTCGACAACGTCCCGGCGTTCATCACCCGCCGCCTCCTGCACGACCGGCTGCTCGACTACTACGGCCCCGGCAAGAGCTTCGTCATCCGGCGCGACGGCGAGGACAACCCCGTCCCGCCGTCCGACATCGTGGTCGCCGACCTGTCCGACTGGCGCTACCGGCCCCGGCGCGGGCAGGTGGCCGTCGACCCGGAGCTGGGCCGGATGGCGTTCGGCTCGCGGTCGGCGCCCCGGCAGGGCGTGTGGGTCGACCACCACTACGCCTTCGCCGCCGACTTGGGCGGCGGCGAGTACGAACGGGACCGGCAGCCGCGGCCGGACGCCGAGGTGTACCGGGTCGGGCCCGGGCAGCCCCACCGGCAGATCATGGACGCCTACCGGGCCTGGCAGCACGACCGCCGGGCCGGCCGCACCGGCCCCGCCGGCATCGTCGAGATCACCCACAGCGGCGCCTACCAGGAGCAGCTGGACTTCGACCTCGACCCCGGCGACCGGCTCGAGGTGCGCGCGGCCGAGGGAACCCGCCCGGTCATCCGGCTGCTCGACTGGTACAGCAACCGCCCCGACGCCCTCAACATCCGCGCGGTGTCCGACGACTGCGCCCCGCACGAGCGGCCTCGGATCGTGCTCGACGGACTGCTCGTCGCCGGGCGCGGCATCAACGTCACCGGTGCCCTGGGCGCCGTCGTCGTACGGCACAGCACGCTCGTACCCGGCTGGTCGCTGGAGCCCGGGTGCGCACCGCACTCGCCCGAGGAACCGAGCATCGTCCTGGACCGCACCACCGCGTGCCTCCAGATCGAGCACAGCATCCTCGGCACCATCGAGGTCATCGGCGACGAGGTGAGCGAGGACACCCTCGACATCCACATCCGCGACAGCGTCCTGGACGCCACCGCCGACGACCGCGAGGCCCTCTCCGCCCCCGACTGCCGCCACGCCCACGCCGTGCTCCACCTGCACCGCACCACCGTCATCGGCGAGATCCACACGCACGCCGTGGAGATCGCGGAGAACAGCGTCCTCACGGGCCGGCTCCACGTGGCCCGGCGCGGCATCGGCTGCCTGCGGTACTCCTACGTCCCCACCGGTTCGCGCACCCCGCGCCGCCACCGCTGCCCGGACACCAAGCCGCTGTTCACCTCCCAGCGCTACGGCACGCCCTGGTACGGGCTGCTCGCGGACCGCTGCCCCGAGGAGATCCGGCGCGGCGCCGACGACGGCGCCGAACTCGGCGTCTTCCACGACCTGTACCGGCCGCAGCGCGAGGACGGCCTCAGGGCCCGGCTCGCCGAGTACACGCCGGCCGGCACCGACGCCGGGATCTTCTTCGTGACGTGAGGCGCGCACCGGCCGACGGCGTGCAGCGCGCACCCGCCACCGACCTCGTGAACCCGCACTTCTGAACCAGGGGGACACCCTTCATGCACGCAGACCTCTCCCGCTCCACCTTCCGCCCGGAGCGGCACTACTCCGCGGTCGTCGCCCAGCAGGGCCGCGTCCAGCTCGACGCCGACCTCAACGAGCAGACCGCGATCCAGCTCCACCAGGCCCGCAGCCTCGCCGCCGACCTGATCGGACCGCACGGCGGACCGCGCGACGCCGCCGGTTTCCGCATCGAGTACGTGGGCGGCAAGCACGAGATCGACACCCTCCTGATCCACGGCGGCCGGTACTACGTCGACGGCATCCTGTGCGACGCCGACCGGCCTGCGGCCGCAGTGCCCGTCACCGACGAGGAGAGCGAGGAGTCCACGCCGGAAGAGCCCGCGCACTGGACCTACTGGGACCAGCCCGACGGCTTCCGCGACCCGGAGAAACCCGGCGACCGGCTGCCCTCGCCCGCCCGGACGCCGTTCGTGGCCTACCTCCAGGTGTGGGAGCGCTCGGTGAGTGCCGCCGAGGACCCGGCACTGCGCGAGGTCGCCCTCGGCGCGGCCCTGCCCGACACCGCCGCCCGTGTGAAGGTCGTCTGGCAGGTGCTGGCGCTGTCCCTCACCGCGCTGGAGATCGAGGAGACCGACCCGTCCAAGGAGACGGTGCGGGGCGCCTTCACCCGCTGGGCGCAGCGCCGGGCGGCCCCTTCGGCCCGGCTCGCCGCCCGCAGCGAGCGCCCCGACCACGCGGACGACGACCCGTGCCTGGTCAGGCCGGACGCCCGCTACCGCGGCACGGAGAACCAGCTGTACCGGGTGGAGGTCCACGAGGGCGGAGAGGCGAAGGACGCCACGTTCAAGTGGTCCCGGGAGAACGGCTCCGTCGTCTTCTCCGTCGACGAACTCGACGGTACCTGGGTGCAGTTGGCGTCCCTCGGCCATGACGACAAGCTGGACCTGGACGTCGGCGACCACGTGGAGTTCGTGGACACCGCATACGCCTCCCGACTGGAGCCCCTGCCGCTGCTGCGCGTCGAGGAACTCGACCTGCCCGGCCGCCGGGTCCGCCTGTCCGCCGAACCCGCCCCGGGTGTCGGACGGCTCGCGCACCTCAACCCGTACCTGCGCCGCTGGGACCACACGGGCGGCCCGAGGCGCAAGGGCCGCAGCACGGCGCTGAAGGGCGGGGCCATCCCCGTCACCGAGGGGGAGTGGCTGCCCCTGGAGGACGGCGTCGAGGTCCACTTCGCCCGGGGCGGCGCCTACCGCACCGGCGACCACTGGATCGTCCCGGCCCGCACGGCCACCGGCAGCGTCGAATGGCCGACCGACCAGGCCCGCCGTCCGCTGCTCCAGGCACCCGCCGGCATCGCCCGGCACTTCGCCCCGCTGGCCCTGATCAAGGGCGAGGGCAGCGCGGTCGACCTGCGCCTGGCCTTCGGACCGCTGGCGAGCAGCATGCCGGCCGCCGACGAGGCGACGCTCGCCGCGGAGGAACAGGCCCGCCGCGAGGAGCAGGCCGCCGAGGCCGACCCCTCCCAGGGGCGGTCGCAGACCACAGCGGAGGCGGAAGCCGCCGTGGAAGGAGACAACTGATGGCCAAGCCCCTGAGCGCGTCCAAGCTGGTGGAGATCCTGAGGGCCGAGGGCGTGACCGTCCACGAGGTCCGCAGCTGGCGCACCCACAACCGCAACAGCAAGGGCCCCTGGGGCCCGGTGAACGGAGTGATGATCCACCACACGGTCACCTCCGGCACGACCTCCTCCGTGGACCTCTGCTACGACGGCCACGCCAACCTCCCCGGCCCGCTGTGCCACGGCGTCATCGACAAGAAGGGGCATGTCCATCTGGTCGGCAACGGCCGGGCCAATCACGCCGGCCTCGGCGACAGCGACGTCCTGCGCGCCGTGATCAACGAATCGAAGCTGCCCGCCGACAACGAGGCCGACACCGACGGCAACCGGCACTTCTACGGCTTCGAGTGCATCAACCTCGGCAACGGCAGGGACCCGTGGCCCGAGGCGCAGAAGGAGGCCATAGAGCGGGTGTCCGCCGCGATCTGCCGACACCACGGCTGGTCCGAGCGCTCCGTCATCGGACACAAGGAGTGGCAGCCGGGCAAGGTCGACCCGCGCGGTTTCACCATGGACGGGATGCGCAAGCGCATACGCGACCGGCTCAAGGGTGCCGGGGGCGGCACCGAGCCGGCGCCCGACCCGAAGCCGTCCCCCAAGCCGTCCCACGAGCCGTTCCCGGGCTCCGGGTTCTTCCACGTCGGGCAGCGCTCCCCGATCATCACGGCGATGGGCCGCCGCCTGGTCGCCGAGGGGTGCAGCCGCTACGAGGAGGGGCCCAGCCCCGACTGGAGCGAGGCCGATCGCCGGTCCTACGCGCTGTGGCAGCAGAAGCAGGGCTTCTCCGGCAAGGACGCCGACGGCATCCCCGGCAAGGTCACCTGGGACCGGCTGAAGGTGCCCAAGTCGTAGGGGGTGAGCGCGTGCGCCCCGCCCGCCAGGGGCGGAGCGCACCGCTTCACCAGCGGGGGAGCTTCAGCTCGTACTCCGGCTGGAACCGCCGCATGTAGCCGGTGTCGTCCCGGCCGCGCATCCCGGAGTCGACGTACCTCCGGTGCAGGCGCTCCAGTTGGTCGTGGTCGAGCTCGACACCCAGCCCCGGGCCGGTGGGCACCCTGACCTCGCCGTCGCGCAGCTCCAGCACGCCGGGGACGATCACGTCGTCCGCGGAGTTCCACGGGTAGTGCGTGTCGCAGGAGTGGTCGAGGTTGGGGATGGCCGCGGCGACATGGGTCATCGCGGCGAGACTGATGCCCAGGTGCGAGTTGGAGTGCATCGACAGGGCGAGCCCGAACGCCTCGCACACGGCGGCCAGTTCACGGGTGCGGCGCAGTCCGCCCCAGTAGTGGTGGTCGGTGAGGAGCACCTGGACGGCATTCTGCTCGACAGCAGGCTTCAGGTGCTCCCAGGCGATCACGCACATGTTCGTCGCGAGCGGCATGGGGGAGTCCTCCGCCACCTTCGCCATGCCCTCGATGCTCTTGGTGGGGTCCTCCAAGTACTCCAGGACACCGTCGAGTTCACGGGCGACGTACGTCGACGTCTCCACCGTCCAGGCCACGTTCGGGTCCAGCCGCAAGGGCTGCCCGGGGAAGGCCTCCGCCAGCGCCCGCATCGCGGCGATCTCCTCGTCGGGCGGGAAGACACCGCCCTTGAGCTTGAACGACCGGAAGCCGTACCGCTCCTGCATCAGCCGGGCCTGCTCGACGATCCCGGCCGGGTCGAGGGCCTCGCCCCAGTCGTCGCCGATGGCCGCACGGCCGTCGAGCGCGGGGTGCTCGGCCCACTTGTAGAAGAGGTACGCGGCGAACGGCACCGCGTCCCTGACCTTGCCGCCCAGCAGGTCGCTGACCGGTCGGCCGAGCAGCTTGCCCTGCGCGTCCAAGCAGGCCACCTCGACCGCCGAGGTGGTCCAGCCGCGCTCGTGGGAGCTGGGCACGGTGGGCAGCAGGGCCGCGTCGATCGCGGCGGTGACGGCGGTGCTGTCGAACACGTCCAGGCCGACGACGACCTTCGCGGCGGCGTGCAGCCGATCCAGGCGGACCGTGCCGCCCGTGGACTCCCCGAGCCCCACCGTGCCGTCCTCCAGCACGAGTTGGAGGATCACCCGCAGGGCGAGCGGCTCGTGCACGCCATTGGAGTTGAGCAGCGGCGGGTCGCCGAACGCGATCGGGGTGACGATCAGCTCACGGATACGCGTGGAACTCATGCGCCGACCACCTCCAGTCCGTGGTCGAGGAGTCTCGAGAGCCGGGCGACATGCTCCGGCGTCGGATCGAGCAGCGGTGCCCGTACGCCGCCGACGTCCAGGCCGCGCAGGGTCACTCCCGCCTTGACGAGCGACACGGCGTACCCGGGGACCTCGTCGCGCAGGGCGACGAGCGGGCCGTAGAACTCGTCGAGGAGCCGGGAGACCAGGGCGTCGTCGTCCTCCGCGAGCGCCCGGTGGAAGGCCAGGGCGATCTCCGGGGCGAAGGCGAACACCGCCGAGGAGTACAGCTCCACGCCGACGCCCTTGTAGGCGGGCGCGGTCATCTCGGCGGTGGGCAGCCCGTTGAAGAACTGGAAGTCCTCCGTACCCGGCACGGCACGCACCGCGCGGACGACGCGGTGCATCCGCTCGATGTCCCCGATGCCGTCCTTCAGGCCGACGACCCCGGGCAGGGCGGCGATCTCGGCGGCCGTCTCCGCGGTGAGCCGGGCGGCGCCGCGCTGGTAGAAGACGACGGGCAGGTCCGTGGCCGCGATGACCTCCTCGACGTAGCGCACGAGGCCCTGCTGCGGGGCGCTGACGAGGTAGGGCGGCAGCAGCAGGATGCCGTCGGCACCCGCGCGTTCGACGCGGGCGGCCTGGTCACGGGCGACCGGGCTGGGGCCGCCGGCGGCCGCCAGGACCGGCACGCGTCCGGCCGTGGTCTCGACGGCGACCCGGGTGGCCCGCTCGATCTCCTCGGCCGACAGCGCGTGGAACTCGCCGGTGCCGCAGGCGACGAACACACCTCCCGCGCCCGCGGCGACACCCGACTCGATGTGCTGGGCCAGCCGTTCCTCGTCCAGTGAACCGTCCGCCGCGAACGGCGTGACCGGGAAGAACAGCACTCCGTGGAACTTCATGTCTCCCTCATACGTGGGGGGTTGTCAGCCCTTGGTGGCCCCGGCGGCGATGCCGGTGACCAGCGAGCGCTGGAGGAGCAGATAGACGATCAGGCTGGGGACCAGGGCGATGACCGCACCGGCCAGCACCACCCCGGAGCCGACCTCGGGGTCGGTGCGCAGGATGGACAGGGCGACAGTGACCGTGTAGTCGGTGGGGTCCTTGGCGGCGATCAGGGGCAGCAGGTACTGGTCCCAGATCATGATGAAACCGAGCACCCCGGCGACACCGAGCGCGGGCTTGCACAGCGGCAGGACGACCTGCCACAGCATGCGCAGCTCGCCGACGCCGTCGATGCGGGCCGCCTCCTCGATCTCGGTGGGGATGTCCTTCATGAACTCCGTCAGCAGCATCACGGAGAAGCCCCAGGCACCGAGCGGCAGGATCACGCCCCAGACGGTGCCCTTGAGGTCGACGCCGACCACCGGCACATGACCGAGGACCAGGGACAGCGGGATGGCGATGACCTCCTCCGGGAGCATCATCGTCAGCATGAACAGGGTCAGGATCAGCGCCTGGCCGCGGAACTTGTGCCGGGCCAGCGCGTACGCGGCCAGCGTGCACACGGCGAGCTGCAACAGCAGTCCACCGCCCGCGATGACCAGGGAGTTGCCGAAGTAGTCCCAGATGCCCCGCTCGCCCGCCACCTGGACGTTCAGCAGGGTCGGGTGGTGGGGGAGGAACGACAGGGTCGAACCGCTGGCCTTCTCGCTGAAGGAGCCGGAGAAGATCGTCAGGAACGGTGCCGCGAAGACGCCCAGGGCGAGCAGGCAGAGCAGGATGCGCAACGCCCAGGCGGGGCCCGGCCGGTCGCTCCAGCCGAGGGCGGTGTCGAATCGGGCGGGGGTGGTGCGCTGCTTCCCGGCGGACGTCCGCGGGGGAGAGGCGGTCACCGGGGTCCGGACGGGGTCGATGGCGGGGGCGCTCATCTCACGTCTCCCCTCTTGCGGAGGTAGTTGACCGTGACGGTGAGCAGCAGCGTCACGCAGAGCAGAACCACGGAGGCGGCCGAGGCACCGCCGATGTCGTTACGGGTGAAGCCGAGGGTGTAGGCGCGGGTCATCCACACGTCGGTGGAGCCGGCCGGGCCGCCGCCGGTGAGCACGTAGACCTCGGTGAAGACGCGCAGTCCGCGGATGGCGGCGAGGGTGAGAACGATGCCGAGGGCGGGCCGGATGGCCGGCAGGGTGATGTGCCGCAGTCGCTGCCAGAGCGAGACGCCGTCCATCGCGGCGGCCTCGTACAGCGACCGGTCCACGCCCGCCAGCCCGGCGAGGATGATCACCATGTTGTACGGGGCGAGCATCCAGATGCCCATGGCCATCGTCGCCCACAGCGCGGTGTCGGGATTGTCCAGGTAGGGCACGGGCCCGAGTCCCAGGAGCCCCAGACCGCTGTTGATCAGGCCGTCGGAGGTCGGGTAGTACATCAGCCGCCACATCTCGCCGACCACCGCGGTGGCGGTGACGACGGGCAGGAACACGGCGGTACGGACGATCTTCAGCGACCGGGCCTGGCCCTCCAGCAGCAGCGCCAGCGCGGAGCCGACGACGATCCCGCCGAGGGACATCCCGACGCCGAGGAGCAGGGTGTGGCCGATGGCGTCCTGGAAGCGGTGGTCGGTGAGGACCCGCGTGTAGTTGTCGAGGCCGACCCACTTGTCGCCGAGGAAGGGCCGCACGTCGAAGAAGCTGAGCCAGACGCCCTTGCCCATGGGCAGGAACTTGAAGACGAGGGCCAGCAGCAGACCCGGGGCGAGGAACAGCCAGGGCAGTACGGCCTTCTTGCCGATGACCCGGGCTCTGCGCGGCCCGGGCGTCGTCGCGGTCGCGGTCATTTCAGCAGCTCCTGGTCCTTGAGGTCACCGGCGAGGGTGTCGTTGAGCTCCTTCAGGCCGGAGCGGACGTCGCTGCCGCAGTAGGTGAAGATCGCGTTGAGCGCGTCGGCGGTGTCCTGTTTGATCGGGGCGAAGTTCGGCGCGTTGGGGAACTGCACGGAGGCGGTCTCATATGCCTTCTGCACCACGCTCCAGCGGGGGTCGTGGCGCACCTTCGCCGCGTCGAGGGTGGAGTTGACCGGGATGCGCACGACGGGCTGGTGGTCGCCGGTCATGGCGAGTTCCTGGCCCTCGGGGGAGACGAGGAACGCGGCGAGCGTCTGCTCCTGCTTCGTCTTGCCGGTCTTCGCCCCGAAGTAGATGTTCTCGCCGTCGGCCAGTACGTCGTTGTTGCCGGCCGGGCCCGAGGGGGCCGGCAGCACCTCGTACTTGTCCTTGCCGAGCGCCTTGTCGAAGGTGGAGATGTTGTACGGGCCGGTGAGGTACATCCCGGCGTTGCCGTCCTGGAAGTTGGTGGTGTTCGCGGTGACCGAGGTCAGGGCGCTGGGCTGGATGACACCGTTGTCGCCGCAGAAGAGGTGCTTCTTCATCCAGGTGACGGTGCGCAGGGCCGCCGCCGAGTCCATGGCGGGCCGGTAGCCCGGCCCCTCCTTCCGGAGGATCTGCACGCCGCCCTGCCACAGATAGCTGGCGCCCCACCAGGCGACGTAGCCGTTCTGGGCGCTGCCCGGGACGACCATGCCGTACGTGTTCTTCCTGCCGTCCCCGTCGGGGTCGCGGGTGGCGAAGGCCTGGGCGAGGGCGAGGGTGTCCTGCCAGGTCTTCGGCTGCGGCAGGCCGAGTTTCTCGCGCCAGTCCTTGCGGACGAACAGCGTCATGGCCTGCCGGGAGTACGGGATGCCGTAATGCCTGCCGTCGAGGCCGACCGTGGACGACCAGGACTTGGCGGTGATCTCGTCATGTCCGGATATCGAGGCGGGGGTGATCGGCTTGAGCAGGCCCTGGGCCTGGTAGCTGCCCATCAGGGCCGTGTCGTTGATCATGACGTCCGGCAGGTCCTTGACGGACGCGCGGCTCTGCAGCTGCTGGTCGAAGTTCATGACCGGCTGGAAATCGACCTTGATGCCGGTCTTCTCGGTGAAGGCGGCGAACACACGGTCGTAGGTCTTGGCGGACTCCGGATCGCTCCGGGTCCACACCTCCAGGGTGTTCGGGTCGCCGGCCCGGGCGCTGCCGGAACCCGAGCCGCAGGCGGCCGTTCCGAACAGGAGCCCCGAGACGGCGAGAGTGGCGATCAGGCGGCGCACGCGGCGGAGCCGCATGTCGATGCAGCGTCGACGATCCCGCATGGGTGGTTCTCCGTTCATATTCGTGAACGCCCTTCACGAATCTAAATGATCGGCCAAGCTACGGATCGCTTCCTCGCCATGTCAAGACATGGCCGAAAGATTTCACCGAGGCCACGCGGCGGCCAGAGGCACCCAGGAGACAGCGACGGCCCCCACCGGATCATCCGGTGGGGGCCGTCCGAAAAGTGCGGGTGCCCGGGTCAGGCCTGACGTTCGGCGTTCTTCTTCTTGATCCGGGCCGATTCCTTGCGGACCTCCGCCTGGGTGGCGCGCTCCCGCACCAGCCACTCGGGCCCTTCCTGCTTCAGTGCCTCGATCTGCTCGGTGGTGAGGGGCTCGGTGACACCCGCGCGGGCGAGGCCCGCGATGGAGACGCCGAGCTTCGCGGCGACCACGGGCCGGGGGTGCGGGCCGTTGAGCCGCAGGTCCTGCAGCCACTGCGGCGGGTTCGCCTGGAGCTCGTTCAGCTCGGCTCGCGAGACGACACCCTCCCGGAACTCGGCGGGTGTGGCCTCGAGGTACACACCCAGCTTCTTCGCCGCGGTCGCGGGCTTCATCGTCTGGGTGCTCTGGTGCGACGTCATGCGGACCAGCGTATCGAGCGTGTGCACGACCTCCGACCACGGCCGGTAACCTGGCCAGGTGACAGGCTCGGATGCAACCCCCTCGTTCCGGCTCGCCTACGTCCCCGGCGTGATGCCCGACAAATGGGTGCGCATCTGGAACGAGCGGCAGCCCGACGTCCCCCTGACCCTCACGCAGGTGCCCCCCGGAGCGGCGGCCGAGCGGCTGCTGGGCGGGGACGCCGACGCGGGCCTCGTCCGTACGCCCGTGGACCGCGAGGTCTTCAGCGCGATCCCCCTCTACACCGAGCAGACGGTCGTCGTCGTGCCCAAGGACCACCTGGTCACCGCCGTCGACGAGGTCGCGCCGGAAGACCTGGCCGACGACATCGTGCTGCACCCCCTCGACGACGTCCTCGACTGGGAGAGCCTCCCCGGGCGGCCGGCGCTCGAACGGCCGGCCACCACCGCCGACGCCGTCGAACTGGTCGCGGCGGGCATCGGCGTCCTCGTCGTCCCGCTGTCGCTCGCCCGCCTCCACCACCGCAAGGACCTCACCCACCGGCCCCTGAAGGACGCCCCCGAATCGAGCGTGGCCCTGGCCTGGCCCGAGGACGCGAAGACGGACCGGATCGAGGACTTCATCGGCATCGTCCGCGGCCGCACGGTCAACAGCACCCGGGGCCGTCAGCAGCCTCCGGCGCCGGGCGGGTCCACGGACGCGGACCGGGGCGGCGCCCGACGGACGCCGTCGCGCGGAAAGTCGGTGGCCGGGAGGTCCGCCGGGGCGAAGCGCACCGGGAAGAGCGGGCGCGGCGCCCCCAAGAACGACCGGCGCGGCAAGCCCCGCCGCCGTTCGTAGGACGGGGAGCCGCGGCGAGACCGCGGCCCCCGAAACCCCGTACCCGGCTCAGCCGGCCGACGGAGACGGCGCCCCGTAGGACGGATTGGGGGCCACCGTCTGGAAATCCTTGAGGTCTTCCGGGACCGGCAGCACGCGTACCGGCGCACCCTGCTGCGGCGGCGGCGGTGTCGTCTGCTCCTGGGGCAGCTTGGGCGGGGCGGTGATCTGGAAGCTGACCTGCTCCTGGTTGATCAGGCCGGTCTTCTCCAGGATCGTGATGTGGTCGAGAACGGTGTCGTTCGTCGTGTCGGCGAGCTCCCGCACGAGGCTGTTCCGGGTGGTCGCCCGGATTTTGGCGATCGTCGGGAAGATGCCCCCGTGCGCGACGCGCATGATGGTCACGGCCGTGGAGTCGAACTCCTTGCCGGCGCTGCCTTCCGCCGTCGCCACGAACTGCTGCTGCTGCGGCGACGCCTCGTTCGGCAGGGTGATGCCCAGGTCCGTGGAGACCTTGCGGCAGCCCGCGTCGAGCCGGCCGTGGCCCACGAGCAGATGCTTGGAGACCTCCTGCATCTCCGGCGACGTGCTCCGCTCCTTGATCAGCTGCCCCAGCGGGTACTCCCACAGTCCGGCCGCGCGCACCCGCACCACGAAGTCGCGGTCCGCCTCGGTCAGCGGACCCCACTGGGTGTTGGCGATGATGCGGTCCTGGCCGGAAGCCGCGTTCTGCACGCCCAGCATGCTCGGGTAGGCGAGCGCGGTCAGTGTAAGGATCAACGCACCGCCCACGAACGCGGTTCCTGCCGTGCTGCGCGAGATGCGCATCGTGCCTCCTGGGATGTCAACCGGCCCAACACCAAGAGGTACGGATGCCAGGGGCGAAACAATCACCCCTGCCGCAAAAAAGTTCGGCCGTGTGCGGTGCCCCGCCGGGACACCGCACACGCCCCGGCCCGGGCAGGCGCTCAGGGCCGGTACGAAACCGCTTCCGCCGTCGCCGCGACCTTGTCCGCGTCCGCTCTGCTCAGCAGCCCGGCCGACACCCACGCGTCCACCGTGGACCGCACCCGCGCCACCAGCGCCCCCTTGTCCCGGAACGGCGCCCCGGCCCAGATCTCGTCCAGCAGCGTGGCACCGCCGGACTTGGCCGGGTTGGCGACGCCCGAGTCCCGGCCTCCGAACACGACCTTCGGTTCCGCGCGCCGGAAGTAGGCGTGCGCCGGATCCTCCGTCCCCTCGGCGAAGGGCGCCCACTCGGTCCCGTCCAGCGTGAAGTGCAGCGGCTTGCCCGGCACCGGTGAGAGGGAGTGCGACAGATCGCCGGAAAGCCCGGCGTCGCGGTGCAGCCCCACCTTCAGGTACTCGGTGGCCGCGCTGCGGGCGACCAGGTTGACCGGCCCGTGGAACAGGGTCTGCAGGGACGCGTCGTCCAGCGCCTTCTCCACCCGCGTCCGGAACGGCATGGCGATGCGGACGGTGTCACCGGCCCGCCAGGCCCGGGACACGTCGAAGTAGCTCCCGGGCTTGGGACTCCCCGACACCGCACGCCCGTTGACGGTCACCCGGAACCCGGCGGTCGCCCAGGCCGGCACCCGCAGCCGCAGCGTGAAGGAGGCGCTCCTGCCCCCGAGGGTCAGCGTGCTGCCCTGCTCCTGCGGGAAGCGGGTCGTCTGCGTGACCGTGATGCCCTTCTCCGCCCAGGTCAGCGTGGACGCGCTGTACAGGTTGACGTACAGCGCGCCGCCGTCGGCCTTCGCGAAGTACACCGAGTCCTGGTACTTCGTGGCGCTCTCCATGCCCGTGCCCTCGCAGCAGGTCGTTCCCTGCTTGGGCGTGTAGTCGCGGACATGACCGGGCGTCAGCCCGATGAAGTACGTGACGAGCGGCTTCTCCGCATCCGGCTTGTCCTGCTTGGAGCCGAGTACCTGGTTGTACAGGGCCCGCTCGTAGTAGTCCATGTACTTCGGGTCCTGCTCGTGGAAGAACAGGGTCCGGCTCAGCTTGAGCATGTTGTACGCGCAGCACGTCTCGGCGGTGGTCGCGCTCAGGGTGCCCGCGATCACGTCCCGCGCCTTCCAGAACTCCCCGGTGCTGGTGCCGCCGATGCCGTACATGCGGTGCGGGACGACCATGTCCCAGAAGTTCTTCGCCGAGGTGAGGTAGCGCTGCTCGCCGGTCTCGTCGTACAGCCGCGCATAGCCGGTGAAGATCGGGATGTGCTGGTTGGCGTGCAGCCCGTCGAGGATGTCGGTGTTCGCGGCACAGGCGTCGATCAGCCGGTCCAGGTCGAACAGCCTGGCCAGCGCGAGGTGTTCGGCCTTGCCGGTGATCGTGTGCAGATCACAGACCGCCTCGACGATGCCGCCGAACTCGCCGCTGGAGAAGATCCCCCACATGCGCTGGAGCGTGGCCTCCGGCAGCTTGGACAGCCGGGAGTGCATCCAGTCGCACATGCCGGACGCGAGGTCGAGTGCCCGGTCGTCGTCCGTGGCGCTGTACGCGTCGAGCAGACCCCTGAGGATCTTGTGCGCGGTGTAGTACGGCGCCCACACCTTGGTGTAGTCGGAGGTGGTCCTCGACTCCAGGTCGATGAACTGCGTCTCCGGGTACGCCGCGAGGAACCCGGGGTGGCTGGGCCCGCCCCAGGTGCGGCGCAGGGTGGCGGTCAGGCCCCGGCCGGAGCCGTCCGCGAAGGTCCCGCCGGCCGTCTCGTCGAAGGCGTACGACGCCAGATCGCCCCGGCCCGTCGAGGCGTCGGCGGCCCGGTGGCTCTGCAACTCCGTGATCTCGGTAGCGGTCAGCGCTCGCGAGAAGACGTTGAACTCCTCGAAGGCGCCCGCGAAGACCGGGTCACCGGAGTAGTTCGAGCGGCCCAGCCAGTTGTTCTTGAGCGTGCCGAGGGCCGCCGGGGTGAGGCTCATGGCGGTGTTGCGCGCCACGGCGGTGCCGTTGACGTAGAGGATGCCGGTGCCGCTCGCGATCGTGACCGCCAGATGGCTCCACTGGTTCAGCGGCAGCGCGGCCGTGCCGTCGAGGCCCTGCTCGCCGCCGGCGCCCGACGTGGTGACGGCGAAGCGCGGCACCCCGGCCTGATTGCGGGCGGCCAGGTACAGATAGCGGTCCGTGCCGTTGCCGAAGTCGAGGATCCGTGCCCAGGCGGCCTCGTGCGTCGGCCGGACCCAGGCGGAGAGCGTGACCGCCGAGGCCCCTCCGAGCACGGCGGCCGGGAGGTCCACGTACTGGTAGGAGCCCCGGACCTGGTCTGCCGCGCTCCCGAACTTCCCCGCGACGCTCAGCACCCCCGGATCCCGCCGCAGCGCCGCGCGCACCTCGGTCAGCGCCCCGACCATGGTGGCGATCCGGTCGGTGAACACCTGCTCCTTCGTACTCCGGTACGCCTGCGCCAGCATGGTCAGGAAGTGGCCGGTGTAGTGGCCCCGCAGATTGCCGTTGGCCTCGCCGTCCAGCCCCTCCCAGCCGCCCGGCGCGACCGCCCCGCCCGTGGAGAGACCGGCGTTGGCGCGGAACACCTGGAGCAGCCGGTGCACGTCGTAGCCGCGGGCGTGATCCAGCATCAGCTTCCGCTTGTCGGCGAAGACACCCTGCCCGAGGCTCACGTCCTCCAGCCCGAAGGGCCGGACGGCCCAGGCGGATGGGACGTCGGCGGCAGCGGCGCCGGCCGGAGCCGCCGCGGCCCGCCCCGTCGCCGCCTGCGACAGCGCGGGTACGGCCGCGACGGCGGTCGCCGCCTGGAGAAGGGATCGTCTGGAGAGGGGCCGTGCCATATGTGCTCCTCCACGGGTCCACGGTGCTCACGGGTCATCGAGTGGTCGATATCTCGAACGCTGTGCGGATGATCGACCAGACCCTAGGGAGGGGACGCGGGAGCGTCAACGGGTCGGGAGCGGCGAGTTCAGGAAAGGCCGGCCGAGTTCGCCAGCCAGTCGTACGCGGACCGTGCCGTGAACTCCCCCTGACCGCCCGGCAGAAGCAGCCCCGCCGTGGCGAACTCCGGTGCGTCCGCCTGTGCCGGGACGTACGGGATCGCGATGCACCGCATGCCGGCCGCGTGCGCGGCGGCGGCACCCGGGGCGGCGTCCTCCAGCACGACGCAGTCGGACGGTGCCGCGCCGAGCCTGCGGGCCGCCTCCAGGAAGACGTCCGGTGCCGGCTTGCCGTGCGCGACCTCGTCGGCGGAGACCACGGTGTGCAGGTGTGCGTCCAGTCCGGTTCCGGTCAGCACCGCGGCGATGGCCTCGGGGGAGGAACCCGACGCCACGGCCATGGGCGCGCCCTCGGCCGCCAGCAGCTCGACGAAGGTGCGCATCTCCGGGTAGGCGCGCGTGGCGCCGCGGGCCAGCTCCAGGTAGCGGCGGTTCTTGGCGGCGACCAGTTCGTCCACCGAGGCGGGCAGGTCGTAGCGGTCCTTCCAGTCCGCGACCGTCTCCTGCGTGCTGATGCCGACGTACCGCTCGTGGTCCGCCCAGGTGAAGTCCGGGACGCCGTGGTCGGCCAGCGTCCGCCGGCCCGCCTCGTAATAGTTCGGCTCGCTGTCCACGAGTGTTCCGTCGAGATCGAAGATGACCGATATTCCATGGAGCGTGCTCATGGGGCCATGCTCTCAAAGATCATCCGCGGGCCGACCGCCCGATCGACTCCACCAGCGGCAGCATCCGGTGGGGGACGCGCTCGCGCAGGGCGACCTCGGTACGGGTGCGCACCACCCCGGGCATGCTGATCAGCATCTGGACGACGTCCTCCAGATGTGCGTTGTCCCGCGCCACCACCCGGGCCAGCAGATCCCCGCCCCCCGTGATCGAGAACGCCTCCACGATCTCCGGCACCGCCGCCAGCGCGTCACCCACCTCGTCGAGATGCCCCTGGGTGACCTCGATGTGCACGAACGCCAGGACCGGATGCCCGAGCGCGGCGGGGGAGAGGGCCGGGGCCGTGCCGGTGATCACGCCGTCGCGCTCCAACCGGTCGAGCCGGGCCTGGAGTGTGCCCCGGGCGACGCCGAGGATCCGGGCGTACTCGCGCACGCTCGTGCGCGGCTGCTCCAGCAGCAACCGCAGGATGCGGGTGTCGAGCTCGTCCACGGGCATGACGCGTCCTCCTCGTCCGTTGGCTCTGCCGCGGCCGTCCCCCGACCCCTCTGGCTGCGCCAATGGCACAGTCTAGAAGGAGCCGGTTGAGCCAGTGGCCCCCGGGATGCTGATATGGAGGCGTCGATGGCGCTGCGGACCCCGCGGCGCCTTTTTCATGCGTGCGGTCACGCGTGCTCATGGCCGGTGTTGCGAGAGGGGCGGTAAGCGGTGCTGAAGAGGGTGTTCATGGCTCCGGATCCGGGGCGGACGAGGTTGCGGTTCGGCGCGCGGGCCGTGCTCGGCATCACGCTCGCGGTCGCTCTGTGCGGCCTGGCCGGGCACTCCCTCGCGGGTGCCGTCACCGGCGGTCTCGCCGCCCTGCTCGCCCTGTTCACCGTCACCGACGCCACGGTCCGCGGCCAGGCGGTCACGACCGCGCTGCTGCCCGCCGTCGGCCTGCCCGTGCTCACCGCCGCGGCCGAGCTGCACGACCACCCGGTGGCCCGCGACCTCACCTTCCTCGCCGTGGTCGGCGCGGGCGTGTACGCGCGCCGCTGGGGACCGCGCGGGCACAGCCTCGGCGTGTTCGCGTTCATGACCTTCTTCGTTGCGCAGTTCCTGCACGCCACCACCGACCAGCTGCCCCAGCTGTATGTCGCGGTCCTGCTGTCGGTCCTCGCCGCCGCCGCGGTGCGCTTCGGCCTGTGGTGCTACGAACGCCGCCTGCCGCCGCCCGCCGTGCCCGTACCGCCGGGCGGCACCGGCCTGGCCCGGGTCACCACCCGGCAGGCGATCCAGGCCACCGCCGGGGCCGGCTTCGCGCTCGTCGTGGGTCAGCTGGTGTCCGGGCAGCGCTGGTACTGGGCCGTCGGCGCCACCTGGTGGATCTTCGTCAACACCACCTCGCGCGGCGAGACCCTGGTCCGCGGCTTCCGGCGGCTGCTCGGCACGGTCATCGGCATCGCCCTCGGCCTGCTCGTGGCGGTGCCCGTGGACGGCGACCCGGTCGTCACGGCCGCCCTCGCCGCCGTCTGCGTCTTCGGCATCTTCTACACGGCCGCCGTGTCCTACACCTGGATGATGCTCTGGGTCACCCTCCTCGCCGGCCTGCTCTACGGCCTCCTCGGCGTGCTCGGCCCCGGGCTGCTCGCCCTGCGGCTCGCCGAGACCGGCGTCGGGGCGCTCGGTGCCGCCCTGGCCGTGATCCTCGTCCTGCCCGTCACCACCCACAGCATCACCGACGCCTGGATCCGGCGGGCCCTGGGCTGTGTGCACGCCTGCGCCGTCGAGACCGCCCGGCGCCTGGCGGGTGCGGCGGACGCCGACCCGGCCCCGCGGGTGGCGGAGCTGGAGCAGCTCCTCGCCCGGGTACGGCTCTCGGTCGCCCCGCTCGTGCACCCGCTGAACCCGATGCTCGGCCGCAAGCGCCGGGCCCGGCACGTGCTCGCCCTCCTCGACGACTGCGCCCGGGAGGTCCGCGGCCTGGTCGCGGTCGCCGCCGACCCGGAGGCCTCCCACGACGCGCGTCTGGCCGTGGCCTGCGGACGGGTGGAGGCCGCCGTCGAGGCCCTGACCGAGGGCAGGGACATCGCGGTCCACGCGGACGGCCCGCCCCACGCGGAACCGGCCCTGGCCCACCTGCACGGCCTGGAACGAGCCCTCTCCGAACTGGCCCGCCCCCTGCGCGCACCGTCGGGCTCGCCTCTGGTGGGCGCCTGACGGAAGCGCTCGGCGAGGCCCGGGCGCAGACGGTGGCGAACCCGGACCGGCCGACGGAGCCCGCCGGCCCGCCGTGTGACGGTCGGGCCGGGGAGGGGACGTGGAGCACCTCTGACCCGAGCCGACCGGCACTCTGCGCGGGTTGGCGGGGCGCCTGACGGCGCACTCCCGCCTGGCCCGCAGCGGGCTTCGGGTGACTCGGCCACTGGGCTGTGCACGCGCTGGGCGCCTGGCGGGGTACTCCCGCGCGCCCCGTGGCGGGCTGGGGGTGACTGGGCCGCTCGGCTGTGCGCGTGCTGGGGGGCGTCAGGCGGGGCACTTCCGCGCGGCCCGTGGCGGGTTTCGGGTGACTTGGCCACTGGGTTGTGCACGCGCTGGGCGCCTGGCGGGGTACTCCCGCGCGGCCCGTGGCGGGCTTGGGGTGACTCGGCCGCTCGGCTGTGCGCGTGCTGGGGGGCGCCAGGCGGGGCACTTCGGCGCGGCCCGTGGCGGGTTTCGGGTGACTCGACCGCTGGGCTGTGCACGCTGGGGCGTCAGGTCGTGGGGCACTCCCGCGCGCCCCGTGGCCGGCCGGCCCGTCCGGTGTGCATGCCGCCGGCTGGTGTGCACCCTGGCGGGCCGCTCCGGGCATGGCCCGAGCCTGCCCCGGAGGGCCGGGCCAACCGTCCCGCCAGTACCTACCGCGTCCGGCACGGGTCCAGGCGGGCGAAGCACCCTTGACCGTTTGGTCTAGACCTTGCATGATCGGCTGCGCGGTCATTCCGGGCGGTGCGGGTGAGAGGGGACAGCGGTGGCGGACGGCGGGCGGCGGGCGTACATCGGGTCGTTCACGGCGGCCGGCGGCCCCGGGATCGTGACCGCGGAGGTCGACCCCGGCAGCGGCGCGCTGACCGTGCTGAGCAGCGTGAACGCCGTGCAGGACCCCTCCTACCTGACCCTCGCGCCCGACGGGCGGACGCTCTACGCGGTCAGTGAGACGGCCGACGGCGCGGTGGCCGCGTACCGGGTGGACGGGGACAAACCCATGCCGGCCGGGCGGCCCGTGCTGGTCGGCGGCAGCGGTCCGACCCACCTCGGCCTGTTCGACGACCACGTCCTGACCGCCAACTACGGCTCCGGCAGCGTCACCGCGGTCCCCGTCCGCCCCGACGGCGCCCTCGCGCGTTCCGCGTCCAGCGTGCTCCGGCACAGCGGCGCGGGGCCGCACACCCCACGCCAGCAGGCGCCGCACGCCCACCACGTGCAGCCCGACCCGAGCGGCCGCTGGGTCATCAGCGTCGACCTCGGCACGGACTCGGTACGGGTGTGTACGCTGACGGACGGCGCCCTGGCCCTGCACCGGGAGA
Source organism: Streptomyces massasporeus (assembly GCF_014648995.1). Taxonomy (GTDB): domain Bacteria; phylum Actinomycetota; class Actinomycetes; order Streptomycetales; family Streptomycetaceae; genus Streptomyces; species Streptomyces massasporeus. The sequence continues at coordinate 255,082 of NZ_BMSE01000005.1, forward strand.
CCGCTCTGCGCCCCGGCTCGGGACCGCGCCACCTCGCCTTCCACCCGGACGGCTCGCGGGCGTACGTCGTCAACGAACTGAGCCCGTCCGTCACGGTCTGCCGCTGGGACGCCGCGTCGGGCGTCCTGACGCCGCTGTCCGAGACCCCGGTGCTGAAGGGCGCACCGGCGCGCGACGCCTACCCCTCGGGCATCGTCACCTCGCCCGACGGCCGCTTCGTCTGGACCGCCACCCGCGGCGAGGACGTCCTGTCCGTGCTCGCCGTCGAGGGCGCCGAGGGCGAGGAGCTGCGGCTCGTCACCACGGTCCACTGCGGCGGCCACTGGCCGCGCGCCCTCACCGCCTCCGGCGGCTCCCTGTACGTCGCCAACGAGCGCTCCGGCGACGTGACGTGGTTCGCGGTCGATCCGCTCACGGGCGTCCCGCGACGAGGCGGCTCGATCCGGGTGACGGCGGCCTCGTGCGTGGTCCTCGGCTGAGGGTCGAGAGCTGAGGGCCGGGGGCCGCGGGACCGAACGCGCCCGCATCCGGCCCGGGACCCCGGAAGCCCATGAGCCCCCTCCACCGACGGCGAAGGCCCGCTCCGAACCGGAGCGGGCCTTCTCGGCGTCGTGCGCAGCGCCTCGCGTCAGCGGGCCGGCGTGCTCTGCGCCTGCTGCGGCGCGATGCCCAGCGCCGTCGTGTACTTGGCCAGGGCGAGCTTGCCGATCGCCGGGTAGGGGCCGAGCGACTCGGCGGCGGAGCAGCCCGCCTCCTTCGCGGCCTCCTCGATCAGACCCGGCTCGATCTCCGGACCGATCAGATACGGCGCCAGCGCCAGCTGCTGCGAACCCGAGGAGCGCAGCTGCTCGGCGACGGAGGCGATGGAGCCCTCCTGGTCCAGCGCCGCGGCCATCACCGGCACGGCGAGGCGCGCGGCGAGCAGCATGCCGGTGATCCCCGCCGCCTGCACGGCCTCGTCACCGCCCACCGACGCCAGGACGATGCCGTCCGCGGCGGTCGCCACGGTGAACAGCCGGGCGCGGTCGGCACGGGCCAGACCGGCCTCGGACAGCCGCACGTGCAGCGCCTCGGCGAGCAGCGGGTGCGGACCGAGGACATCGGTCAGCTCGGCGGCGACACGGCTCTCCATGAGGGCCTGGCGGACCTGGCGCAGCAGCGCGCTGTCCGGCCCGGCGAGCAGCGGCACGACGACGGCGACGGGACCGTCGGGCATCTTGACGTCCATGCCGGCGGCGCGGGCCTGCTCGAAACGGGCCGTGCGCTCCTCGGCGGTGTGCACGAGCACGGCCTGCAGCGAGGGGAACTCCGCGTTGTCCCCGTCGAGGTAACCGATGCGGGCGTCGAGGCCGGGCAGCTCGGAGCGGGCGATGCTCACGACCTCCTCGGCGAGGCTGCGCGTGGCGCTACTGGGCGTCCCCGGCACGGCGAGGACGAGCGCGGGCGCGCCCTCGGGAGCAACCAGCGGCTCGGGACGGCGGTGCCGTCCGGGCTGGCGGGGGCGCGGCATTCGTACAGGCAGGCCATCCGCGGGCCCAGTGGGGGAACTCATGGCGCCGCATGTTACTGGCTTCTCGGGTTCCCCTGTTCGGGGAGGGTGCAGGTGAGCGGTATCCGTCCTGTTTTGTCTGATGAGTTACTTACGGATGGGAAGCGAACGCATCAATCACCCGAACGGGTGGTCACGGACAGCATTGTCCCGTCACTCGGCAGCATGAGCGAACCGCCGCTCAGTTCGGCCGCCATGCGCACCGAGCCGTGCAGGGGATCACCTTCGGCCGGAACCCGTTGCACCTGTGGCAGCCGCCGCTTCAGTTCCTCGTCCAGAGGGCCGAGCAACGGCTCGCCCAGCTTGAACAGGCCGCCGGTGACGGCGATGCGCGACGCGCCGCCGGAGGGGCACACGGCCGCCGCGGAGTCGGCCATGTGCCGGGCGGCCGCACGCAGGATGCCCGCCGCGACGGGGTCCTCGTCCGCGCAGGCGGCCACGCGGGGCGCGAAGGAGGCGAGCACGGCCGGCCGGTCGGGTCGGGGATACAGCGCGCCGGGCAGCCCCGCCACGGGCCCGAACACCTCCTCGGCGCAGGCCAGCAGCCCGGCAGAGCCGCCCTCACGCCCGTCGTGGGCGCGCAGCGCGGCCTCGAGACCGGTCCGCCCGATCCACGCGCCACCTCCGCAGTCGCCGAGCAGATGCCCCCAGCCGTCAGCCCGCCGCCAGCCGGTGAGGTCGGTGCCGATCGCGATCAGTCCGGTCCCGCCGGCGATCACGGCACCGGGGCGTGGCCCGAGCGCGCCCACATACGCGGTCACGGCGTCGGCGGCCAGCGCGACCCTGCGCACGCCCCACTCCCGGGCCAGGGCGCCCGGCAGTTCGGCGCGCAGCCCGTCCCCCAGCGAGGCCAGCCCGGTCGCGCCGACGACGACGGTGGTCAGCGGCACCGCCCCCGCCTCGGCGGTCAACGCGCGCACCAAGGGGACGAGTCGCGCCATGAAGTGTTCGGGGTCGATGCCCCGCTCTCCGGTGCGGACCGGCTCACTGGATTCCCGCCGGGCGAGCGGACCGCGCTCGGCGGTCCCCACCACGGCCCGGAGCCCGGAGCCGCCGGAGTCCACGGCGAGGAACCCGGAACCCTCCGACACCCCGGTCACGGCAGGCGCCAGTCCACCGGTTGGCCGCCCTGGCGGATCAGCAGGTCGTTGGCCCGGCTGAACGGACGGGAGCCGAAGAAGCCCCGGTCGGCCGACATGGGGGAGGGGTGGGCGGATTCGACGGAGGGCAGATCGCCGAGGAGCGGGCGCAGATTGCGGGCGTCACGGCCCCACAGGATGGACACCAGCGGCTTGCCGCGCCCCGCCAGGGCCCGGATCGCCTGCTCTGTGACCTCTTCCCAGCCCTTGCCGCGGTGCGCGGCGGGCTTGCGCGGGGCGGTGGTCAGGGCCCTGTTGAGCAGCAGTACGCCCTGCTGCATCCACGGCGTCAGGTCGCCGTTGGACGGCTGGGGGAGCCCCAGGTCGGCGTTCAGCTCGCGGTAGATGTTGATGAGGCTGCCCGGCAGCGGCCGCACCTCGGGCGCGACCGAGAAGGACAGCCCCACCGCGTGCCCCGGAGTCGGGTACGGGTCCTGACCGACGATCAGGACGCGTACGTCGTCGAAGGGCTGCTGGAAGGCCCGCAGGACGTTCGCCCCCGCCGGGAGGTAGGTGCGTCCGGCGGCGATCTCCGCGCGGAGGAAGTCCCCCATCGCGGCGACGCGTTCGGCCACCGGTTCCAGGGCCTTCGCCCAGCCCGCTTCGACGATCTCATGCAAGGGTCGTGGTGCCACGGGCGTCACCCTACTGCCGTACGGGCACCGGCGATCAACCAGTGGCCAACGCCTGTAAGCACCCTCACCCCCCTGCCCCGTCCGCGCCTCAGCCGACGACCGCGGCACGCACGCACAGCACGTCCGGCAGATGCGAGGCGAGCTGCTGCCAGCTGTCGCCGTCGTCCGCCGACGCGAACACCTCGCCGTTGCGGTTGCCGAAGTACACGCCCGCCGGGTCGGCGTCGTCCGTGCACATCGCGTCGCGCAGCACCGTGCCGTAGTGGTCCTCCTGGGGCAGCCCCGCGGAGAGCGGCTCCCAGCTCTTGCCGGCATCCGCCGTCCGGTAGACGCGGCACCGGTGGTCGGCCGGGACCCGGTCGGCGTCGGCGTTGATCGGGAACACGTACGCCGTGTCGCCTCTGTGCGGATGCGCCGCCACCGCGAAGCCGAACGTGGACGGCAGGCCCTCGCCGATGTCCGTCCAGTGCGCGCCCGCGTCGTCGCTGCGGTACACCCCCCAGTGGTTCTGCAGATACAGCCGGTCCGCGGTGGCACCGTCCCGCGTGACCTTGTGCACGCACTGGCCGAACTCGGGGTTCGGGTCGGGCAGGAACACCGCCGAGACACCCGAGTTGGACGGCGCCCAGCTCGCGCCGCCGTCCAGCGTGCGGAACACGCCGGCGGTCGAGACGGCGACCGTCACCGCCTTCGGGTCGCGCGCGTCGGTGAGCACGGTGTGCAGGCCCTCACCGCCACCGCCCGGCACCCACTTCGACCGCGTGGGGTGCTCCCACAGCGGCCGGACCAGCTCGAACGTCTCCCCCCGGTCCTCCGAGCGGTACAGCGCGGCCGGTTCGGTGCCCGCGTACACCACGTCCGGCTCGGCGGCGGCCGGGTGCAGCTGCCACACCCGCTCCAAGGACGCCCCGGTGTCCTTGGGGAACTTGACCGCCGGGCGGGCGGGTTCGGTCCAGGTCCGGCCGAGATCGTCGGAGTGGAACACCGACGGGCCCCAGTGCGCGCTGTCGCCGCCCGCCAGCAGCCGCGGGGTGCCGGTCCGGGTGTCGATGGCGACCGAGTACACGGCCTGCGCGTTGAAGTAGGGGCTCTCGTCGAACTCCCAGGCGCCACCACCTCGCCGGCGCCCGATGAACAGGCCTTTGCGCGTGCCCACGGCGAGCAGTACCTCGGTCATGCCGATCACCTCCGCGGCGTCGTCCTTGACGCCTTCGTCCCGAACACCGGCCAGTCTGCACCCGACCACTGACAGTCACCTCCGGAAAGAGTTCCGGCGCAGGTCAGCGGGGGTGTCGACGCTGTGGGCGCAGCCTCCCGCAGACCGCCCCCGCAGGGCACCGGCCCGTGGGGACCGTCACGTCGGGTAGGTGCACTGAGCATCCAGGCGCCGCCGTCCGTATGGGGAGAGCGGCGGGATGGTCGTGGGCTCGTGAGGAGGAGGCCTTCGATGGCGTTACGTGGTCCGAGGGTGTGGCTGTGGCGCTGGCGGCGCAATCCGCTCAAGCGCCGCGCCGACAGGGTGGAGGCCTGGGTCGTCCTGGGCGTGTGGCTGCTCACCCTCTTCGTCGGGGTGCTGGCCGGGACGGCGGTGAGCCGCTCCGTGGAGGACGGGCTGGCCCGGGAACGGGCCGAATGGCGCCCGCTCGTGGCGCGGCTCGCCGAGCGCGCTCCCGGGACGGCCTCCGAGAACGGCCACGTGTCCCGGGCCGAGCAGGTGTGGGCCACGGCCCGGTGGACCGCCGCGGACGGCGCCGAGCACTCCGGCCAGCTGCGGGTCCCGGCGGGCAGCGCCGCCGGCGCCCCGGTCACCGTGTGGACGGACCCCGAAGGCCGCCAGGTCACCCGGCCCGTCACCGAGCCCCAGGCCCGCGTACGGGCCTCCCTGATCGGGGGCGTGTCGGGCCTGTGCGCCGCGGTCGTCCCGCTGGGCGCCGGCCGAGGCCTCCGCCGCCGCCTGGAGCGCCGCCGCATCGACCAGTGGGACGCGGAGTGGTCCCGATTCGGCCCGATGTGGGGGCGTACGGCAGGGTGAGGCCTACGGGTGCCCCTGCCCGGCCAGCGCCTCCCGGCACATCCGCAGCAACGCCAGGTCCTCGCCTATGCGGTGGCCGCCGGAGTCGCTGCGATGCCGCCGGGGGGCGGCGAGCTCCGCCCGGAGCACGTCGTGCAGGGGTGCTCCCGCGGGCCCCAGCGCCGAGACGCACTCCGCGATCGTTGTGCGCGTGCGCGGGTGTTCCACCCATGCGGAGCGCAGGACAGGGAGGAACCCCTCCGGTTCCCCGGCCGTGCGCCACACTGCGCACACGGCCGTGGCCCGCGCCCACGCGTCGCCGGAGGCGGCCATCTCGCGCAGCCCGGGCAGGGCCGGACGCGCCGCCGCGCCCAACCGCCCCAGTACGGCCGCGGCATGGGGTCGCTGGCCGCTCCCGGTGTCCGACAACTCCCGCAGCAGTACGGGCAGCACGGCGTCGGCGTCGCCCGTGACCGACCACAGCGCGTCGGCCGCCGCGACCGCGTTGTCGGTGCCCAGCAGCCCGCGCAGCTCCGGTATCGCCTCGCGCGCCGCGCCACCGAGCACGCCGAGGGCACGGACCGCCGCCGCGGTGACGGCGTCGCGCTGCCGCGCACCGTCCGGCATGCCCCGCAGCAGACGCAGCACCGCGGGCATGGACTCGACGTCGCCCAGCGCGGCGAGAGCCGACAGCAGGGGAACGGCCCGCTCGCGGACATCGGACGCGTCGAGCGGCACGCGGGCGAGCCGTCGCCGCAGCGCCGGGGCGAGCGGAACGGCCGCGCCGCCCAAGTGAGGTATCACCAGACCCAGATCGTTCGGGACGACCGGGCCGGCCAGCACCTCCGACAGCACCGGCACGGCCCGCGCGTCCCCGGCCCCGGCCAGTGCCCTGAGCGGACCGCCCAGGGCCGGCGCACCCCGCTCCGCGTGCCGTATCCGGAGCTCGGGACGGTACGTCACCAGCGCGTGGAGGGGGTCGGCGGCGGGCGCGGCCAGCGCGAGGAGCTCCACCAGGACGGCGACCGCAGCGTCGTGCAACCGGCCCTCCTTCGCGCCCAGTTGGTTGCCGATGAGGACGACCGGCTCCGCGTGGCCGGTACGCCACTCACGGATCAGCCCGGCCGACATCCACACACCGTTGCACCGGTCGAGGGGATCCGGGCTGGTCAACTGCCCGCACAACAGGGCGACCCGGTCGGGCACCCGGCTGCCGAGCGCCGAGTGCAGGGTCCGCAGCAGCCGGGCCCCCTCCTCGTCCGAGGGGCGCAGCCGCCGCAGCCGGCCGGCGAGCGTGTCCGGGCCGGAACCCTCGTACGGGTGCCCCGCCCGCCCTCGCTGCTCGGATCTGTCCCTGAGCAGGCGGACGACGGTCGGTACGAGATCGGCGGGGAGCCGGTCCTCGGCACACCCCGCGAGCTGCCCGAGTGCGGCGAGCCTCAGGCCGGGGCCGTGAGGGGGCCCGCTCAGCTCGGTCAGCAGGCGCACCGCCTCGGCGGTGTGGGCGGCATCGGCCGGGCGGTACCGCCGCGCGAACAGGCCGAGGCTCTCCGCCAGGGCGAGCAGCACCCGGTCGTCCCGCTCCACGGTGATCCGCTCCCGCACCAGGGCGAGCACGCGCGCCGGCCGGCCGAGGAACCGCACCAGCGCCCCGGCGGCTGCCCGGCGCACGCCGGGGTCCGCGTCCCCCGCGAGCCGTTCGAAGACGTCGGCACGCGCTCGCAGGGCGTCCCGGGCGCTCGCCGCGGGACCATCGGGGGCATCGTCGATGTCACCGATGCTGACGAGGAGCTCCACCACCTCCGCCCGGTCCCGCACCTCCTCACGGCCGACGAGCGCGAGGAGAAACGGAACACAGGCGAGTGTCGAGTCGTAGACCCCGCCCTGGTGGTGCACCGCGCCGTACATCCCGTCGAGCGCGGTCTGTCGCTCGGCCGGGTCGGCGGAGGCCAGTCCCCGCAGTAGTCCGGGCACGTCCTCCGCGCTGCCGTACGCATGGCGCAGCGAGGCCCAGTCGACCTCGTCGATCCCCCTGAACACGGTGTCCTCCCCCAGGCGAACTGCCAACTGACGGGGAGTCTGCACCACGGCACTGACAACGAAGCGGAATCGGGCGATGACTGTGCGCGAACTGTACGCACGATGGCTTGAGTTCGAGTCGGCCCCGCCCCGGCGCGCCGACCCCGCCGACCACCCGGGGCCCGCGAGGCCGCCCGGCGTCAGCCCGCCCCGCGCCTCAGCCCTCGCCGCCGGGCAACGCCCGCTCCACGATCGCGTCCAGGCCCGCCGACTCCGGCAGCGTCCCGAATGCGTGCCCCCAGTCGCCCCCGAGCCGCGTCGCGCAGAACGCGTCGGCGACCGCCGGCGGGGCGTGCCGCACGAGGAGGGAGCCCTGGAGGGCCAGCGCCATCTGCTCCACGAGACGCCGTGCCGTCGTGGGAGACGCCGCGGACAGCCCCGTCCTGAGCCGCGTCACGGCCGCGTCCAGCCGGGCGTCCGCGCCCCGGGCGAGGGCGAGCTCCCCGAACAGGGCCTCGGCGGTGCCCGGTTCACGGCTCAGCGCCCGCAGCACGTCGAGGGCGTTGACGTTCCCCGAGCCCTCCCAGATCGACAGCAGGGGTGCCTCCCGGTAGTGCCGGGGCATGCCCGAGTCCTCGACGTAGCCGTTGCCGCCGAGGCACTCCAGGGCCTCCGCGGTGAAGGCCGGGCCCCGCTTGGTCACCCAGTACTTGCCGACGGCGGTGGCGATCCGGCGGAACGCCGCCTCACCCTCGTCCCCGCGGATCGCCCGGTCGGCCGCCCCCGCCAGCCGCAGGGTGATCGTCGTGGCGGCCTCCGACTCCAGCGCCAGATCGGCGAGAACGTTGCGCATCAGCGGCTGGTCCACGAGCCGTGCGCCGAACGCGCTGCGGTGGCGCGCATGGTGCGCGGCCTCGACGAGCGACTTGCGCATCAGCGCGGCCGACATCATCACGCAGTCCAGCCGCGTGCAGTTGACCATCTCGATGATGGTCTTCACGCCCTGGCCCTCCGCCCCGACCAGCCAGGCCACCGTCCCGTCGAACTCGGGCTCGGAGGAGGCGTTGGACCGGTTGCCCAGCTTGTCCTTCAACCGCTGGATGCGGAACATGTTGCGGGTCCCGTCGGGCAGCACCCGCGGTACCAGGAAACACGACAGCCCGCCCGGTGCCTGCGCCAGCACCAGGAACACGTCGCACATCGGCGCCGAGGTGAACCACTTGTGCCCGCGCAGCGTGTACACCCCGGGCTCGGCCGTGGGTGTGGCCGCCGTGGTGTTCGTGCGGACGTCGGAACCGCCCTGCTTCTCGGTCATCCCCATGCCCGCCAGCAGCCCGCGCTTCTCCGTGGGCTCCCGGAGGACGGGGTCGTACTCCCGGCTCGTCAGCAGCGGTTCGTAGAGCTTCGCCAGCTCCGGCTGCCTGCGCAGCGCCGGAACGGCCGCGTAGGTCATCGACGTCGGACAGCCGTGCCCGGCCTCGGTGTGCCCCCACACCAGTCCGCCCGCACTGCGCACGACATGGGCGCCGGGCCGGTCGTCCGCCCAGGGCGAGGCGGCCAGGCCCTCCCCGATCGCCGTGCGCATCAGGTGGTGCCAGCTGGGGTGGAACTCGACCTCGTCGACGCGGTTGCCGTACCGGTCGTGCGTCCGCAGTTCCGGCTCGTGCCGGTTGGCCAGGTCGGCCCACTCCTGCGCCTGGGCGCTGCCGGCCTGCCGGCCGAGCCGCCGCAGGTCCTCCTCGGCCCACCCGGCGCCCTCCCGCCGCAGCCCCTCCAGCAGGGCCGTGTCGTCGGAGGCGTCGTAGGGGGTGAGGGGCGGGGCCTGGTTGGTGACGTCGTGCGTTCCGGCACCGCCGTGCGCCCGCTGTTCGTCCAGTGTCGAGACCATGCCGTGAGTGTTGCACTGTGACTGCGACCGCAGCAATCCTGCAACATTGAATTCCGCCGCGTACAGTACGTGACCATGCCGATGAACGTCCCGGCGCGGTCCGGCGCGCTCGACCTGCGTCCGCTGTCCGCGCGGTCGGTCGTGCTGAGCCTGCTCCTCGGCACGCATCCCCCCGAGCTGCCGGTCAGGGAACTGGTGCGGCTCGTGGAGGGCTTCGACGTCGGCGGCTCGACCCTGCGGGCCGCGCTCAGCAGGATGGTGACCGCGGGGGACCTGCGGCGCACGGACGGCGGCTACCGCCTCAGCGACCGGCTGCTGGAGCGCCAGCGCCGCCAGGACGACGCCGTGCACCCGCGCACGCGCGCGTGGGACGGCGACTGGGAGATGGTCGTGGTCACCGCGACGGGACGCGGCCCCGCCGAACGGGCCGACCTGCGCACCCGGCTGAGCGCCCTCCGGCTCGCCGAACTCCGCGAGGGCGTCTGGCTCCGCCCCGCCAACCTGACCCGCGCCCTGCCCGGTGACCTGGAGCGGGTGGTCCAGCGCTACACCGCCCGCCCCGACGGGCCCCCGGGCGCATTGGCCGAAACGCTGTGGCCGCTGGACGCCTGGTCCGCCACGGCCCGGGCCCTGCTCGACCACATCGCCGGCGCTCCCCGCCCGGCCGACCGCCTGACCGCCTTCGCCGCCGTCGTACGGCATCTGCTCGCCGACCCCGTCCTGCCGCCCGGACTCCTGCCCGCCGACTGGCCCGGCGCCGGACTGCGCGCCGCCTACACCGACTACCAGCGGGAGCTGGTCGGGGAGGTGCGCGCACGGGTGCGCGGCACCTGACGCGGACGGCCGTGCGCAGCGCCCGCAGAGACGCTCCGCACGGCCGCCTTCACCGTGGGGGGAGGATGATGACCTGCCCGGGACTACCTGTAGGTGACGTCCGAGGTGGAGTAGAGGCAGTTCTTGCTGTCGGGTCCGGAGCCGACGGCCGTGTTGTTGTTGTACTTCTGGCAGGGCACGACCTTGCGGCCGGAGTCGTTGCGGATCGTGATGTTCCGCAGCGTCGCCACGTCGTTGCGGTTGACGTTGATGCCGACGAGCCGCGCGGTGGAGCCGGTGCCGGTCACGTCGACGGTGTTGAGGTTGACCTTGCGGGTGTACTGCGTGGAGCAGTCCCCGCACGAGCGGTACAGCGTCTTGAACTCCTGCACCGCGAAGTTGGAGATGGTCAGCGTGCCGCCGCCGTTGTGCTGGAAGACCTTGTCCGCGGCCTTCTTCGCTCCGCCGCCGATCACCTGGTAGGTCGCGCCGTTGCCGCCGCGGAAGGTGGCGGCGTCCTCGCCGACGTCCTCCCACCAGACGTTCTGCAGCGTGCAGCTGCCCTCGCAGTGGATGCCGTCGGCCGCGGGGGCGCCGAGGATGACGTTCTTCAGTACGGCGCCGTCCGCGAGCTTGAAGATCGGGTCCTGACCCTCCTCCTGGCCGTCACCGGCCAGGTCTCCGGTGCCGTAGTACCGCTTCATCCCGTAGTCCTTGGTGCCGGACACGGAGATGGTGGAGGAGGTGCCCTGGCTGCCGTTGGGGGTCGGCCAGGTCGCGGCGCTCGCGGTGGGCGCGTTGGTAGTCATGATCATGCCAACCGAAAGGCCGAGGGTGGCCAGTGCGCCGGTCAGTGCGCGCCTGCGGGCGCGCGGGCGTGTCGCAGAAGTCATGTCCCGATTCCTTCTGTCGTGGGGGTGGAGGCGCTTCGGGCTCCCGCGGAGCCCGAGCGTCCCGTCGGGGGGCGTGCCTTCATCGAGCTGGGGTCATGTGAGTGAACATCGTTCAGCCTGCCGTCCGATACGAGCCCCTATAGGGGTCCGTTCGTGTCAGCGGGTCACACTGTTGAACGGAACGTAGGGGGCAAGCGCTTTCTAGTCAACGGCTCGCGCAGAACACATTCGGCCGCTCCTGGTCAGGGTGATGTCGGCGTGGGAGCGCTTCCATGAAAACCATGTCCATGTCACCATGCCGAACGGATGCTTCCTGAACCGCACCTCACGACGGAAGGAACCCGGACGTGACTGCCACCCCCCACCCCACGGTGCCGAGACGCCTGCGGTCGATGCTCCTCGCGCTCGTCGCCGCGCTGCTGCCGTTACTCGCGGCCACCGCGCTCCACGCACCCGCGGCCGCCGCGGGCGAACCCGCACGCGGTGCCGCCCGCGCGGGTGCCGTCCCCGCCGCCGCCCTCACCGAGGTCACGAACTTCGGCACGAACCCCAGCAACCTGCGCATGTACCTGTACGTACCGGAGAGCGTCACACCGAAGCCGGCCGTCGTGGTGGCCGTGCACTGGTGCACCGGCTCGGGCCCGGACATGTACAACGGCACCGAGTACGACACGCTCGCCGACCGCTACGGATTCATCGTGCTCTACCCGTCCGTCACCCGCAGCAGCAAGTGCTTCGACGTCTCGTCACCCCAGGCCCTGCGCCGAGGCGGTGGCAGCGACCCCGTCGGCATCAAATCGATGATCGACTGGACCACCCGGACCTACGACGCGGACACCGGCCGGATCTTCGCCACCGGCATCTCCTCCGGCGCGATGATGACGAACGTCCTGCTCGGGGACTACCCGGACGTGTTCGCGGCGGGCGCCGCCTTCTCCGGCGTCCCGTTCGGCTGCTTCGCCACCACCGACGGCTCCGAGTGGAACAGCGCCTGCTCGGGCGGTTCGGTGACCCGCACCCCGAAGGAGTGGGGCGACCTGGCCCGGGGCGCGTACCCCGGCTACACCGGTGCCCGGCCCCGGATGCAGATCTGGCACGGCACCCAGGACGACGTCCTGCGCTACCCCAACTTCGGGGAGCAGATCAAGCAGTGGACCGATGTGCAGGGCGTGAGCCAGACCCCCACCACCACCGACACGCCCCAGTCCGGCTGGACCCGGACCCGCTACGGCGGCACGGGTGACCGGGCCCCCGTGGAGGCCGTCAGCCTCCAGGGCGTCGGCCACAACCTCTACGCCCAGGGCATGGCGTCCCGCGTGCTCACCTTCTTCGGCCTGGACGGCTCCGGCCCGGCTCCCCAGCCCCAGCCCGGCGCCTGCAGGGTGACGGCCTCGGTGAACGCCTGGAGCACCGGCCTGACCGCCTCCGTGACCCTCACCAACACCGGCACGACAGCCGTCGACGGCTGGAAGCTCGGCTTCACGCTGCCCGCGGGGCAGACGGTCACGGGCGGCTGGGGTGCCACGTACGCGCCGTCGTCCGGGCCGGTCACCGCCACCAACGCCGCATACAACGGCACCATCGCGCCGGGCGCGAGCGTCAGCATCGGCTACCAGGCGAGTCACGGCGGCAACAGCGCCGCCCCGGCCGCGTTCACGCTCAACGGAACGGCGTGCGCGGCCGGTTGACGTGCCCGGGCGGGCGCCGGGCCGGACGGTCGGTTCAGACCGACCGGTGGTACTGGTCCGGCACCCGCACCTCGCCGCCGAGCTCCCGCGCCGCGTGCCGCGCCCACGAGGGGTTGCGCAGCAGCTCACGGCCCAGCAGGACCGCGTCCGCCTCGCCGTTGGCCAGGATCTTCTCGGCCTGCTCGACGTCGGTGATGAGCCCGACCGCGGCGACCGGCAGGGCCGTCTCGTTCTTCACCCGGGCGGCGAAGGGCACCTGGTATCCGGGGCCGGTGGGGATGCGGACACCGGAGGCGTTGCCGCCGGTGGAGACGTCCAGCAGGTCGATGCCGTGGGCCCGCAGATCGGCCGCGAAACGGACCGTGTCGTCCGCGGTCCAGCCGCCGTCCTCGAGCCAGTCGGTCGCCGAGACGCGGAAGAACAGCGGCTTGTCGTCCGGCCACACCTCCCGCACGGCGTCGACGACTTCAAGGGCGAAGCGGGTGCGGTTCTCGTACGAGCCGCCGTAGGCGTCGGTGCGGTGGTTGGAGTGCGGGGAGAGGAACTCGTTGATCAGGTAGCCGTGGGCGCCGTGGATCTCGGCCACCTCGAAACCCGCGGCGAGCGCGCGACGGGCCGCGGCCGCGAACTGCTCGACCACGTCCTCGATCTGGTCGACGGTCAGCTCGGCCGGGGCCGGGTGCCTGTCGTCGAAGGCGAGCGGGCTGGGGGCGACCGAGTCCCACCCGTGGGCGTCCGGGCCGACCGGGGCGCCGCCCTTCCAGGGGCGGTCCGTCGACGCCTTGCGTCCGGCGTGGGCCAGCTGGATCGCCGGCACCGTGCCCTGCGCGGTGAGGAAGCGGGTGATGCGGCGGAACGCCTCGACCTGCGCGTCGTTCCAGATGCCCAGGTCGTAGGGGGAGATGCGGCCCTGCGCCGACACCGCGGTCGCCTCGACGATGATCAGGCCCGTCCCGCCGGTGGCACGGGCGGCGTAGTGCGCGAAGTGCCAGTCCGTGGGGACCCCGGTCTCCGGGCCCTCCGGCGCCGCCGAGTACTGGCACATCGGGGGCATCCACACGCGGTTCGGGATCGTCAGCTCGCGCAGGGTGTAGGGCTCGAAGAGCGCGGTCACGGCGGACTCCATTCGTCACGGGGCCGATGTCGGCTCGTACGATAGGCATCGTAGTACGGTGGATGTCAAACTACGATGGTTCTCGTACTATGGAGTCCCCGAGGAAGTGGAGCCCGCCGTGTCGTCCCCCGCCGTCAGCAGTCGTGACCTGCCGCATCCCGCGTCCGGCGAGATCAGGCTGGAGGACGTTCTGCACGCGCTCTCGGATCCGATGCGGCTGCGGATCGTGCGAGAACTCGCCGGTGCGCCGGGCGAGTTGTCCTGCTCGCACTTCGATCTGCCCGTCACCAAGTCGACCACCACGCACCACTTCCGGGTGCTGCGGGAGAGCGGGGTGATCCGCCAGGTGTACCGGGGGACGGCCAAGATGAACGGGTTGCGGCGGGACGACCTGGACGAGCTGTTCCCCGGGTTGCTGGACGCCCTGCTCGACGCCGCCGCCCGGCAGGCCGCCCGGCTCGGTGGCTGAGCGCCCTCAGGGAGCCTTGCCCGCCGCGGCCTTCAACAGGGACGGCCAGTCCGGGAGTTTCACCACGCCCCGCCCCAGTGAGGCTCCCAGTTCCGCCTCCGCCCGCTCGATCGACTGCCAGCCCGGCCACTCCACCGGGTCGGCTCCCGCCGCGCGCAGCGCCGGGAGGGGGTCGCCGCCGGGCACGGCCCGCACAGCGAGGACCGGCGCGTCCTCCAGGAGCGAGGTCGCCGTCTCCTTCGCGCAGGGGCGGTTCGTGCCGATGACGCCCGTGGGGCCGCGCTTGATCCAGCCCGCCACGTACTCACCCGGGGCGACGGCACCCTCGCGCAGGACCCGCCCGGACAGGTTCGGGACGGTGCCGGTGGCCGGGTCGAAGGGGAGGCCTTCCAGGGGAACTCCGCGGTAGCCCACCGAGCGCAGGACCAGCTGCCCTTCGATGACCTCATGGCGGCCGGTGCCCGTCACGCCGCCCTGGCCGTCCGGGACCGTCCGCTCGAACCACACCGCGCCCACATGGCCCCGCTCGGCGAGCAGTTCGGCCGGGCGGAGGAAGAACCGGAGATGGATGCGGCGCGGGGCGCCCTTCGGGGGAGTCCCGGCCCAACCGCGCAGGACCTCGATATTGCGGCGCTGCGGGGCGGGCAGCGCGGACGGGTCCGTGTATCCCGGGTCCAGGGCCAGCTCCGCCGGGTCCACGACCACGTCCGTCTCCGGCAGGGTGCCCAGTTCACGCAGCTCCTTGGTGGTGAACCGGGCCTGGGACGGGCCGCGCCGGCCCACCATGTGGATCTCGGTGACCCGGCTGTCCGCCAGGGTGGTCAGGGCCGCCTGCGGCATGTCGGTGGAGGTCAGCTCGGCCAGTCCCCGGGCCAGCATCCGCGTGACGTCCACGGCGACGTTCCCCACCCCGATGACCACGGCAGACCGGGCGTCCCGCAGGAAACCGGCGTCCTCGGCGTCCGGGTGGGCGCTGTACCAGGACACGAACTGCGTCGCCGACCAGCTCCCCGGCAGGTCCTCCCCGGGGACGCCCAGATGCCGGTCGGTGGCGGCGCCCACGCAGTACACCACCGCGTGGTACAGCTCCCGCAGCCGGCCGACGGTCACGCCGCCGGGGCCGATCTGCACACCGCCGAGGAACCGGACCCGCTCGTGCTCCAGGACCGCGCGCAGGTTGTTCTGCAGGGACTTGATCTTCTCGTGATCGGGTGCCACGCCGTAGCGGACGAGGCCGTAGGGGCACGGCAGCCGGTCCAGGACGTCGACGCGCACCTCGGAGTCCAGCCGGACGAGGCTCTGGGCGGTGTAGCACCCGCTCGGCCCGGAACCTACGACGGCGACTCGCAGCACGGGGAACTCCTTACCCGGGGGATCCGGCGGATCTCGGGAGAGCGCTGACGCATCCAGCATCGCACCGGCCGGGCTCCGCTGACAGGGTGCAGTGCTCCGCCCGTGGCGCGTGTCCGATCTGTCGGGAATGTGGTCATGCGGTTACGTTCGGTGTGTGCTGGAAGCATCCTTTCTGAATCTTTCTGATCGCTCTCCGGCGGACGGTGCGGTGGCCGTGCGCCCCGCCTGGGAAGTACGGGAGAACGAGGGCGCCACGCGCTGGTTCGAGTTCCGGCTGGCTTTCGCGGACGGCGCCCGGGTCGACGCGCTGGCCGTCGTGGGCGGCGGATGCGTCTGCGTCGAGGAGGTGCGCGCTCAGCCCCCGCTGTCCCTCGACGACATGGCGGTGCTCGCCGACTGGATCGAGGAGTCGGTCGCCGAGGCGTGCGCTACCGGGCCCGGGCCCGACGGCTGCGGGAGCGAGGGGCGCCGGGCCCGGCCCGCCTGGCCGCGCGGGGCGGAGGGGAGGCTGCTGGTGGCGCGGGAGTACCGCGCGGCCCAGCGGGACGGCGCCGACCCGGTCCTCGCCGTGATGGGCGCGACCGGGCACAGCCGTCGTACGTCGCTCAGGCTGATCGGCCAGGCCAGGGACGCGGGCCTGCTGTCGGCGCGCCGCGCCCGGCGCTGAACCGGGACGAGGTCCGCCCCGAGCGCGATCAGAGCATGTTCCGCATCCGTGTGATCTCGCTCGTCTGCTGTGCGATCACTTCGTCGGCCATCTCCTCGACGCGGATGTTGTTGCCCTGCCCCTTCACCTCCGTGGCCATGGTGATCGCACCCTGGTGATGGGTCGTCATGAGGGTCAGGAAGAGGTGGTCGAAGGCCTTTCCGTCGGCCGCGCGGAGCTTCTTCAGCTGCGCCTGCGTCGCCATGCCGGGCATCGCGGCGTGCTCGTGCCGCCCGGCCTTCAGCGGCTTGCCGTACGACTTCAGCCAGCCCTTCATGGCCTCGATCTCCGGCTTCTGGCCGGCCGCGATGCGCTCGGCGATCCGCTTCACGCCCTTCGACTGGGCGCGCTGCGGGGTGAGTTCGGTCATCACCAGGGCCTGCGCGTGGTGCTCGATCATCATCCGGACGTAGGAGACGTCGGCCGAGTTGGGGGAGTCGTTCTCCGAGCGCCGGTCGGCGGCCTCTTCGGCGGACAGGGTGCGGTTGGCCTCGCCGGGTTCCCCCGGCGCGATCACGGCGGGCCCGTCCGCGGCGGCCGGCCCCCGGTCCGGACCGGAGTCACAGCCCCCGGCCGCGAGCACGGCCAGGGCGACCAGCCCCGTCGTGACGGCGGACGCCCGGGACGCACGGCGGAAGAGCACAACGACCTCCTGTGGCAAGCGGGTTGGGACGCACCTCGGGTTGCGGACGACGTACACGCACATTTCCGCGGGTCATTGATCGGAAAACTTCATTGCGATTCTGTTGCCCTCTATTGGTATGTGCATGGCGAAGACGATACTGCGTGGTGCGTGAACCGTTCCGCAGTGAACGGAACCAGGGAGGAAAACAGTGATCCTGTTGAACGACCGCAGAACACGCCGCAGACGCTTGGGAGTTGCCGCTGCCGCCGCCGGGCTGCTGGCCGCGCTCCTCACGGCGGCACCGGCAGGGGCCACCCCCGACCCGGGGGACGCGCCGCCCGCGCCGAAGAAGGTCTCCAAGAGCGACCAGGCAGAGGTCCGGGAGGCCATCCGCAACGGCGACATACCCGGACAGGACGAGATCGTCCACTCCGACAACATCCGGCACCTGGCCCACGTCCCCAAGGACGTGCTCCAGGGCACGAACTCGGACCTCGCCTTCCAGGGCAGGTACGCGTTCGCGGGCAACTACGACGGCTTCCGCATCTTCGACATCAGCAACCCCAAGGCGCCGAAGACCGTCGCCCAGGTGCTGTGCCCCGGCTCGCAGAACGACATCTCCGTCTCCGGTGACCTGCTGTTCCTGTCCACCGACTCCTCGCGCAGCGACAGCAGTTGCTCCAGCACCACCCAGCCGGCGACCGAGAAGTCCTCGTGGGAGGGCATGAAGGTCTTCGACATCAGCGACAAGCGCAACCCGAGGTACGTCGCCGCCGTCGAGACCGCCTGCGGCTCGCACACCCACACGCTGGTGCCCGAGCGCCGCAACGTCTACGTGTACGTCTCCTCGTACTCGCCGAACGCCGCCTACCCCGACTGCCAGCCGCCGCACGACGGCATCTCCGTGATCAAGGTGCCGCGCAAGGCCCCCGAGAAGGCCGAGGTCGTGGGCTTCCCCGTGCTGTTCCCCGGTCAGGGGCCGGACGGCGGCGGCAACCCGGGCGGACCCACCAACCCGGGCGTGTCCAAGACCACCGGCTGCCACGACATCACCGTGCTGCCGTCGAAGGACCTGGCCGCGGGCGCCTGCATGGGCGACGGGATCCTGTTCTCCATCAAGGACCCGGAACGCCCGAAGGTCATCGACCGCGTGCAGGACAACGTGAACTTCGCGTTCTGGCACTCGGCGACCTTCAACCAGAAGGCGAACAAGGTCGTCTACACCGACGAACTGGGCGGTGGCGGCGCGGCCACCTGCAACGCGGAGATCGGCCCGGACCGCGGTGCCGACGGCATCTACGACATCGTCGGCAAGGGCGACAAGCGCAAGCTCGTCTTCCGCAGCTACTTCAAGATCCCCCGCCACCAGGCGGACACCGAGAACTGCGTCGCCCACAACGGCTCGCTGATCCCGGTCAAGGGCAAGGACATCATGGTCCAGGCCTGGTACCAGGGCGGCGTCTCCGTCTGGGACTTCACCGACTCGGCCAAGCCGAAGGAGATCGCCTACTTCGACCGCGGTCCGCTGACCACCGACACGATCAAGTCGGGCGGCTCGTGGTCCGCGTACTACTACAACGGCTACATCTACTCGAACGAGTACGCCCGGGGCTTCGACGTGCTGAAGATCGACGACCGGCGCACGGACCCGGCCCGCCGGATCCACCAGCGTGAGCTCAACGTCCAGACCCAGCCGGACTACTTCGACTGACCCCCCGGGTCGCACTCCGGTGCGGCCCCGGTCGCGAAGAACCGCGACAGATCCTTGTCGCCCCTCCCGCCGCAGGCTCCGGTCTCCGGCGGGAGGCCCAGCTCCCAGCCGAGCCGGTAGCGCTTGAACAACTCGGCGCGCAGCACCGGCACCGGCATCGGCGCCCCCGGCACCAGGGCCGCGTACACCGAACCCATCAGCAGAGCGCGCATCATCGGGTAGTCGCTGTCGACGTCCGGCGACCCGTGCCGGGCCATGGTGTCCCGCAGCAGCTCGGCCAGCCGGCGTTGCTCCGGGCACTGCATGAAGCCCTCGGCCTGCAGGATCCCCGCCATGTGCTGGCGCATCAGCACGGGCCGGTCACGGGCCAGACCCAGGATCGCGTCGATGGCCCGGGCCATCCGCTCCCGGCCGTCCTCCGTGCGCGGCTCGCGCTCCAGTGCCTCCTCCAGCGTGCGGTGCATCAACCGGTGCACGGCGGACTGCACCAGCTGGCGCTTGCCGGGGAAGTAGTACGACACCAGGCCCCGGGCCGATCCCGCCCGGTCCGCGATGTCGCCGAGCGTGGTCGCGTCGTAACCGTGTTCACTCACCAGCTCGACCGCCGCCTGCAGGAGCCGCTCCCGGGAACGCCGCCGCAACTCTTCGTTCACCGAGGCGCTACGCGGAGACATGCTGCAACTCCTGTGTTGACTGGCTGCCAGCCAACTATACTCAGAGGGTCCGGCCAAGACCTGCCAGGGTCTGGGCCGGTGATGCCGTCTGCCTCGGGCGACGCGGGGGATCGTCCGAGGCGGGCGAGCACTCGGCCCCGGTAGTGGCCTTGGGCTACTTTCCGAAGCGGCTCACCGTCCCCGTGGACGGCGCGTCCGTCTCAGCTCACCAGATCCAGGACCGGCCGCAGCCCGTCCGGCCGGTCGGCCGCCGGCAGATGGTCCACGAAGTGGACCCCGCATCCCAGAGCGGTGGCACCGCCGTCCGCCCGGCGGTCGTCGCCGACCATGAGGGTGGTGCGCGGGTCGGCGCCGAGCGCCTCGCAGGCGATGCCGAACAGTCGCGGGTCGGGCTTCTGCACGCCGTGCTCGAACGACAGGACGTACGCGTCGATGTACGGGTCCAGGCCGTGTGCGCGGAAGACCGGCCGCAGGTCCCAGCCGATGTTGCTGACCACCCCGACGGCAACGCCCCGGTCCCGCAACGCGCGCAGCACCTCGACGGCGTCCGGGTACGGGGCCCACGCAGCCGGCGTCATGTGGCGGTCGTACAGCGCGTCGTGCAGCGCCGGGTCGGGCAGCGGCACCTGCCGGGCGAGACCGGTGTAGGCCGCCCGGTGCAGGGCGGCGCTGCGGTCCCGGATCGGCCAGGCGTCCGCGAGTTCCTCCGGCACGCGCGCGGGATCACCGCCGCCGGGCAGCGCCCCCACCGCCTCCAGAGCCAGGACCGCGGCGGTCGACTCGGCCTCGGTGAGCCGGACATCGGTCGCGGCCAGGGCGCCCCGCAGCCAGGAGTCGGTGGACTCGACACGGAAGAGCGTTCCGGAGAAGTCGAAGAGCACGGCGGTCATGGGGCGATCCTACGAGGCCGCGGGGCGCCGCGAACGAAGACCGGTGAGGCGGTGACGGGTTCAGGGCTGCCGGCGCCGGTGCACCCACACCGCCAGGACCACCACCATCGTGCCCAGCAGCCAGCCGCCCACCACGTCCGACGGCCAGTGGACACCGAGCCAGATCCGGGTCAGCCCGACCCCGACCACGGAGACGACGGCCACGGCAACGGCCGTACGCCACACGGCCCGGCCGACGCCGTGCCGGTGCAGGAGCCACAGCAGCAGGCCGCACACCACCGTGGCGGTCATGGCGTGGCCCGACGGGAACGCCGAGTAGTGGGCCGAGTCGACGGGATCGGGCCAGACCGGGCGGGGGCGATCCACCGCGGCCTTGATGCCCTGCTGCAGCAGCGTGCCCAGCGCGACGGCCAGCGCCAGCCACAGCGCCGTCCAGCGCGCCGCCCACCGCACCACCAGCCACACGACGACGGCCGCGCACAGCAGACGCATCGTCCACGGGTCCCACACCCAGTCCGTGAGGATGCGGCACGCCTGGGTGAGGGCCGGCGAGTCGACCGCCCAGCGGTGGGTGGTGTCGGAGATCTCCCCGTCCGCGCTGATCAACGGGCTCCATCTCGCCGCGACGAGGGTCAGCAACAGCACCGAGCACAGGGCCAGGACACCGGCGAGACCTGCGGTGGCGCGGTGCTCCGGACGGGGTGGGGAATCGACGGACGAGGTGTGCATACAGCGATCCTCGCCGAACCGGGGGGTCCGGATCCAGTACGGGGAAGATCTTCCGTCACCGGGACGGCATGCTCCGGCCATGCCGGACCCACCGGAGGGCGACCGGGCGCCCCGCGCTGGGAGGCTCGGGAGGCCCGGGCACTTCGGCTACCCCAGCGCCCGCAGCCCCGGCACGAACGCCACCAGGACCGGCACCACGGGCACCAGCGCGGCCGCCGCCGTCAGCCGCAGACGCCGGGCCGCGGTCAGCCGGTCCGGGGGAGTGAGCAACC
Source organism: Streptomyces massasporeus (assembly GCF_014648995.1). GTDB lineage: Bacteria > Actinomycetota > Actinomycetes > Streptomycetales > Streptomycetaceae > Streptomyces > Streptomyces massasporeus. Next base: position 276,260 of record NZ_BMSE01000005.1, read on the forward strand.
GGTGCACCCGGGCCGGGACATGGGCCTGCGGAGTGGGGCAGGGCCCGAACACGCCGCGGTGCTCGTTCAGTTCGACCAGAGCAAGGGCCGTCGTGAGGCGGCCGAAGCGGCGCGATGCCGTGTCGTCGGCGGCGAGTTCGACCAGGCGGTGCATCTCGTCGCGGAACGCGGCGAACACCGGTACCTGCGGAAAACCGCCGGCGAGAGCCGAGGAGCAGTTCAGCAGCCAGTCGTGCCGGGCCCGGGCGTGGCCCTGCTCGTGGGCGAGCACCGCGTCCAGCTGCCGGCCCTTCAGCCGGAGCAACGCGGCCGTGGTCACCACCAGTTGCGGGGGAGTGCCGGGCTGCCACCAGGCGTCGGGCTGCTCGCTCTCCAGGACGACGAGCCGGCCGGAGACGGCCACCTCGCCCGGCAGCAGCGGGGCCCGGACCAGCAGATCGGCACGTCGGCGGCGGCGCCGGGCGCGGGCCTCGCCGATCTCGTGGACCAGCATCGCCGCGCTCCACAGCCCGGCGCCGGCCAGCGCGACCGCCGTGGTCGCGGCCCAGGGCCCCGCCGTGCCGAGGGCGTAGGCCTCCACGACCGCGCGCGGGGCCGTCGCGAAGAGGTGCCCGCCGACCGCGTGCCAGGCCGCCGCCGCACTGAGCGTCATGGACAGCGCACAGCACACGAGGACGGCCGCCACCACGCACTGCCACACCCACAGCGCCACCACCGGCTCACGGTCCGGCCAGTCCGCCCGGGCGAGCAGCCGGGGGGCGACCACGGCGGTCACGGCGCCGAGCAGCAACAGCGCGGCGGTGAGCATCATGAGGGCAGCCTATGAGCGCGGCCCCGCCTAGGGGTACGCCTTGTGGCGGCAAAGTGACGCAGGCAACGGATCCGTTGGGCGCGGGACGGTCCCGCTCACAGCGTCAGCAGCATCGCCACCATCGCGATCCCCATGGACAGACGGCAGGCGCGCGCCAGTTCCGGCCGGTCGCCCCATCCGGCTCGTACACCGCCCCCGGCCACGGCGGCGACCGGCACCAGACGGACGCCGGTCAGCAGCACGTAGGCGGCGAAGTAGAGCAGCAGCGCCCCGGTCAGGAGCGGGACTCCCGATCCGCCCCGACCGTGCGCGTGTCCGGGGGAGCCGGCCATGACGAGGGACATGTAGACCATCGCCGCGGCCCCCACCAGGTGGTGGAGATGGTGCGGGCCAGTACGCGCCGCCCACAGCGCGTGGACCCCCGCCGCCCCGAACACCGCCGCGTAGAGGGGCCAGGCCCACGCGGGCGGAGTGAACACCGCCGCTGGGACGGCCATCGCGGCCATCCCGAATCCCATCAGCGCCTCGCCGCCCGCGGCACCGCGCTGCTCCTCGGCGCCGCTGCGCATCCGCGCCAGGCAGTAGGTGCCGGTCACCGCGCAGAGCGCCACCAGCAGCCAGCCGGACGAAGCCGGTCCGTGCACGCGTACCTCCCCGTTCGCCGGTCGGTCATTCGATGCCCGGGCCATGCGGCGCGCACGCGAGCGCAAGGATGTACACGGGGAGCATTCGACGGAGCACGCCAGGTGAGAGAATGTGCTTTACGGGTAAAACACCTGTTAATCTTGCCGTCATGAGCAGTACTCCCCCCACCCCCTCCACCCCACCCGCCCGGCGTCTCCCCCTGGCGGGTGTGCTGCGCCTCGGCAGGCCCTCGGAGATCTGGTTCAAGCCCGCGCTGAGCGTGGTCGCGGCGATCGCCCCGCCCGCGTTCACTCTCCTGGCGCTCGGCCGGCTCGACCTCGTGATGTACGCGATGGCCGGCTCCCTGTGCGCCCTGTACGCCCACAACCGGCCCTACGCCGCCCGGGCCCGGGTCCTGGGATGGGTGGTGCTGGGCATGCTCGGCGGGGTCGCCGTGGCGCTGGTCTCGGCCTCGCTCACCGGCAGCGCCGTCGTCCTGGTCACCGTCGGCGCGCTGCTGGCCGCCGCCCAGAAGGTGCTGTGCGACGCCACCCGGGTCGGCCCGCCGGGCAACGTCGTCCTCACCTTCGTCAGCTCCGCCTCCCTGTTCGCACCGCAGACCCTCGCCCAGGTGCCCGGCCATCTGGCTCTGGCCGCCGCGACGGGCGCGTGGGCCTGGCTGGTCTGCATGGCGCCCGCGCTGGTCCGGCCGCACGGACCGGAGCGCCGCGCCACCGCCACGGCCCTGAAGGCCGCCGCCGTGTACGCCGACACCGGTGGCACCGGGGAGGGCCACGCCCGGGCCCGCGCCGCGGGCTACGCCGCCGTGCAGGCCGCCTGGCAGTCGCTGCTGTCCACCAGCGCCCCCTCCCGGACCCGGCGGGCCCTCGAACGGCTCGTCGTCCGCGCCGAGGTCGCCCTCGCGGCGCCGACGGAGGCGGACGCCGGCCGGCTGCGCACGTGGGCGGGCTCGCTGCGCGGCACCGGCCCCGTCCCGGAGGCCGGACTTCCGCGCGCGGCCGCCGATGAACTGCTCGGCGTGGACGCGACCCGGCCCCTCTGGGCGCGGCTGGGCCCGCTGACCCCGCTCGCGGCACGTACGGCGCTCGGCTGCGCGCTCGCCGGCTACGCCTCGCTCGCCCTCGGGATCGGCCGCCCCTACTGGGCACTGGTCACCGCCGCCTCGCTGTACCAGGCGAACATCGCGCTGACCTGGACCCGGGCCGTCCAGCGTGTCGTGGGCAACGTCGTCGGCGTGCTCGTCTTCCTGGCCGTCGTGCCGCTCGCGCACCTGGGCCCGCCGGCGCTCGTGCTGTGCTGCCTGGCGTTCAGCTTCGGTGCGGAGGTGCTGATCAGCCGGAACTACTGGCTCGGCAGCGTCTGTGTGACGCCCATGGCCCTGCTCATCACGGAGTTCGCCGGATACCAGGCGGCCGGGACGCTGATGACGGAGCGGGTCGTGGACACCGTCGTCGGCGCGCTGGTCGGGTTCGTCGCCGCCGTCGCGGTCACCAACCGGCGCGCGGGCGACCGCGTCGAACGCGCGCTGACCACCGCCGACCGGGCCCGTGAACACGCCGCCCGCCTCCTGGCCGAGCCGGACTCCGGCCCCGCGGCCCTGGAATCCGCCCGCCGCGGCCTCGCCGTCGCCCTGTCCGACCTGCGTGCCACGGCCGACGCCGCCGCCGGTGAATGGTGGCAGCGGGCCCTGCCCCAGGAGCGGGTCGTGCTCGCCGAACAGTCCGGACACCGTACGCTCGCCGCGACGGCCCGACGCCAGGGCCTGCTCCCGGACCGGGACCCGGCCACCGAAACGGAGGACGCACGGCCATGACGCCGACCGAAGGACCATCGCCCACGGGGAGTGCCGGGGGACGGCCCCCGCAGCCGGGGGACGAGGCGGAACCGGTGGCGGAGGGACGGGCGGCCGACGCGGCGGCGGGAGGGGAGCCCGTCGGCGGCGCCCGGGCCGTCACAGGCGATGTTCCCGGCGGGCATTCGGCCGAGGAGCGGGCAACCGCCGCCGGGCATCCGGTTCGCGACATGACCGGCGAAGCCGGCCCGGACGCCGGGCTCCAGGGCGGAGCCGATCCCGGCGATGGCCGTCGGGGCGACACCGTGGCCGCGGTCGTCCGGCAGTGGCAGGCCGTGCAGCCCGGGCTCGACACCGGGCCGATGGAGATCATCGGGCGGATCAACCGTTGTGCCGCGCTGCTGCAGCAGGCCGAGGACGCTCCGCTGCGCCGGGCGGGACTCAGCCGGCCCGAGTTCGATCTGCTGGGTGCGCTGCGTCGCACCGGGCACGAGCTGACGCCCGGGGACCTGGCCCGGGAGACCTTCTCCTCGGGGGCCGCCGTCACCAAACGCCTCAAGCAGCTGACCGAGCGCGGTCTGGTCGAGCGGCGCGGGGACACCCGTGATCGCCGGGTCGTCCACCTCCGCCTCACCGACGCCGGACGTGACCTGGTCGACGGCATCCTGCCCGTCCAGCTCGCCTACGAGACCGCCGTGCTGTCCGGCCTGGACGGCCCCGAGCAGGGCGAACTCGCGGCACTGCTCGGGGAGTTGCTCAGTCAGCTCGAAGGGCGACTCGGCGTGCTGCGGACCTGAACCGGCCACCGGCCGGGGCGCGTCGGCGTACCGGTTACAGCACCTCGTGCACGGTGCGGCGATGCGTGGAGCGGCGGTCGTCGACGGCCGCCCAGCGGTCGCCGTAGATGTTCCGGGTGATGGCGGGCTCGCGGACGAAGTCGTGCGGGAACCCGAGCGGCACCGCGCTCACCTCCTCGAGCAGGGCGAGGGCGTCCGTGTCGAGGCGGACGCCGACACTGCCCAGATTGTCGGCGAGCTGGCTCTCCCTGGTCGCCGCGATGATCGGCACCACGTTGCCGGGCCGGGCCAGCAACCAGGCCAGCGCCACCTGGGCCGGGCTCCAGCCGCCCTGCTCGGCGACCTCCAGCACGGCGCTGATCACTGCCTCCTCGCGCGGGTCGGCGTCCGCGCCGGTGGTGTCCAGCCGGCCGGTCTCGCCCCTGCGGTACTTGCCGGTGAGCTTCCCGGCCGCGAGCGGCGCCCACGCGAGCACGGCCAGGTCGAACGCCCGGGCCTGTGGCAGCAGTTCGCGCTCCGGGGTCCGTTCCAGCAGGCTGTAGCGCAGCTGCGAACCGGCGAACGCGGTCCAGCCCCGCAGCTCCGCCAGGGTGTTCGCCTGCGCGATCTCCCAGGCGGGCCAGTCGGAGACACCGACGTACAGCACCTTGCCCGTGCGGACGAGGTCGTCCAGGGCCCGCATGACCTCCTCGACGGGTGTGAAGTTGTCCCGGGCGTGCACCCACATCACGTCCAGCCGGTCGGTGCGCAGCCGTCGCAGGCTCGCCTCCACCGACTGGACCAGGTTCTTGCGGTGGTTGCCCGCGGCGTTGACGTCGCCGTCGCGGATGGCGCAGGTGTACTTGCTGGCCAGCACGAACCTGTCGCGCCGCCCTTCGAGCAGCTCTCCGAGGATCCGTTCCGAGCTGCCGTCGGTGTAGTTGTTGGCGGTGTCGACGAAGTTGCCGCCGGCCTCCGCGTAGGCGTCGAGGATTTGGGCGCTGGTCTCCTTTCCGGCGCCCCAGCCCCAGTCGTCCCCGATGGTCATGGCGCCGAGGCTCAGCTCGCTCACGCGCAGACCGGTCTTGCCGAACAGTGTGTAACGCACGCTTCGTCCCCCTCCGGGCAGGTCGTACGCAGGACGCTAGGAGCTGGAGCGCACTTCAGCGCAAGTCACAGCAGCCCCCCGTGTCGCACCCCAGCCGTCTCAGCCCTCGTCGCCCGCCCGGTACACGCCGAACATCGCCCTCTGCGGGTCCCGGAGCACCGCGATGCGCGGCCCGTCGGGGACGGAGGTGGGCACCATCAGGACCGTGCCGTGCCGCTGGACGACGGCGGTGGTGTCGTCCACGTCGGCGACGGCGAAGTACGGCAGCCAGTGCGCCGGCACCTCGGGCGGGAACTTCTCGTCCATCGTCACCATGCCGCCGAAGTCCGCGCCGCCGATGCCGAACTGGGTGTAGCGGTCCGACGGGGCCACCGTCCAGCCGAACACCCGCGTGTAGAAGGACACGGCCCCTTCCGGGTCCCGCGTCATCAGCTCCACCCAGCCCAGCGAACCGGGCGCGTTGAACAGCCCGGCACCCGGGAAGGTCCCCGCCTGCCACAGCTGGAACACGGCACCGCCCGGATCGGCGGCCACCGCGAAACGGCCCACGTCGAACACGTCCATCGGGCCCAGCAGCAGCGTCCCGCCCGCCTCCGACACCGCGCGGACGGTGGCGTCCGCGTCGGTCACCGCGAACGACACGTTCCACGCGACCGGCTGCGACGGCTGGTACAGCGGGGCGAGGGCGGCCACGGCCGCGTTCCCGAGGTGCGCGACGGTGTAGCCGCCGGCCTCCTGACGCGCGTCCGTCTCGGGCCGCCAGCCGAACAGCCGCGTGTAGAACCGCCGGGCCGCGTCCAGGTCGCTGGTCCCCAGCTCGGTCCAGCAGGGGCCACCGGTCACCGGTGCGTCGAGCTTCATGGCGTTCCTTCCACGAGCGGCGGGGACAGGCCCCCGGGGCCCCCTCCAGCACGCTAAGCCGCCCCCCGGCCTCCCTGCCATCCGGGGAAACCCACTGGTGTACCGCCGCGGCCCGGGCGTACTCTCGCCCCGTACCGCACCGCGTGGCGGCCTCCAGCGCCCTTCACCCTGCCCGGAGGTACCCATGCCCGCGCCCGAGGTGCGCCCCTTCCGCCGGACCGACCGCGACCAGCTGACCGGCCTGGTCAACCTGCACGTGGCGGCCGTCGTCCCCGGCGTCCCCGTCTCCGTGAACACCGTCCTGGGCGACCTGGAGCGGCGGCCCGGCGAGTTCGTCACGGACCCGTGGGTGGCCGAGCGGACGACGCTCGTCGCCGAGCAGCGCGGACACGTCCTCGCCGCGGCCCACCTGCTGCGCCACCGGGCGGACGCCGAGGTCGGCGCCACCTACCGGGACGCCGCCGAGATCAACTGGTTCGTCCACCGCCCGGAGGCGTCACTCCGGCCGGACGCCGACCTCGCCGCGGACCTGCTGATGCGGGCGTGCCTCGACGGTTCGCCCGCTGGAACGCCCGGGTCCGGTACGCCGACGGATCCCTGCCCGCCCCGCTCGTCTACGGCCTGCCCCGCAACTGGCCGCACATCCGGGCCCTCTACGAACGCGCGGGGTTCCGGCACACCGGGGACACCGAGGTCATCCTGCTCGCCCGGGTGTCCGACCTGCCGGCCGCCGGGCCCCGGCCGGGGGTCACGGCCGAGCGCACGCCGGGGGAGTGCGGGACCCCGCTTCACGGCCCGGGCGGAGGGCCGGACCCTCGGACACATCGAGATCGACACCGCCCTGGCCCGTCCGGAACGCCACGCCCGCGCGGCCGGTCTCGCCGACGTCGGCAACCTGCACATCGACCCCGCACAGCACGGCACCGGCCCGGAGCACTGGCTCCTCGCCCGGGCCGCCGACTGGCTGCGGCTGTGCGGCGTCGACCGGCTCGCCGCCTACGAATCGGCCGCCGACAGTGCCGCGCTCGCCCTCCTGGCCGGGGCGGGCTTTCGCGAACTCACCCGCACCGACCGAGGGTGGGAGCACCGCCCGGAGCGAGCTCAGATACCCGGCCGGTAGCGCATCGGGTGGTCCGCCGGCACCTCCACCAGCACGATCGGCGTCCCGTCCGGATCCGCGATCCACATCTCGACCAGCCCCCAGGGCTCCTTGACCGGTGGCCGCACGATGTCCACGCCCTTCGCCCGCAGTTCCTCCTGTGTCGCGGCCACGTCGTCCACCTGCAGCCACAGCCGGACCGCGGTCGTCGGGGGCGTCTCGGCCCGGCCCGAGACCTCCAGGAAGCCGCCACCCGTGAAGAAGACCGTGCCGCGCTCCGCTCCCGTGCCGAACTCGCGGTAGACGGCGAGGCCGAGCTGCTCACCGTAGAAGGCCCGGGACCGCTCGGGGTCGGTGGGGCGGAGCAGGATCCGGCTGCTGAGTACATGCACCATGCAGCGGAGCTTAGTGGCGGCGTTACGCTCATCCCTGCCCGAGCCGTGCCGGAAAACGGAGACGTACGCCCATGGAGACCGCCACCACCGCACTGACCTTCCGCGATGCCACCGACGCCGACGTCGACGAACTGGTCGCGCTGATCGAGTCGGCGTACCGGGGCGACGACAGCCGGGCCGGGTGGACCACCGAGGCCGACATCCTCGAAGGGCAGCGGACCGACCCGGAGGGGGTGCTGGAGGTCATCAAGTCGCCCGACAGCCGGCTCATGGCCGTGGAGCGGGACGGCAGGATCGTCGCCTGCTGCCAGCTGGAGCACCAGGGCGACCATGCCTACTTCGGGATGTTCGCCGTCAGCCCCCTGCTCCAGGGCGCGGGCCTCGGCAAGGTGATCATCGCGGAGGCGGAGCGGCAGGCCCGCGCGACCTGGGGAGTGCGGGAGATGCAGATGACCGTGATCTCCGTGCGCGACGACCTCATCGCCTGGTACGAGCGGCGCGGCTACCGCCGTACGGGACGGATGACCCCGTTCCCGTACGGCGACGAGCGCTTCGGCGTCCCGCAGCGCGACGACCTGCAGTTCGAGCTGCTGGTCAAGGAGTTCGCCCAGCCCTAGGCCGTGAATCGGCCCGTGCGCTTGATGTCCGGGTGGTCGGTGGTCGCGCCGTCCAGGCCGAACGCCCGGACGAGCCGCAGCTGGTCCTGCGTGTTCACCACCCAGCCGATGATCCTCAGATCGGCCTTGCGAGCCCGCTCCACGATCTCCAGGGTGAGCCGCCGGATGTTCAGGCAGACGGTCTCGGCGCCGGCCTGGACGGCGCGGTCCACGATGTCAGTGCCGTAGCGGCTGGCGATCAGAGCGGTGCGCACCCCCGGGACCAGTGGCTTGATCTCGGCGATCGCCTCGTCGTGGAACGAGGACACCTCCACCCGGCCGGCCAGCCCGCGCTCGTTCATGACCTCGGCCAGGGCCCGCGCCGCCTGCTTGTCCTTGATCTCCGCCTGGAGCGGCGACTGCACGGCCTCCAGGACCTCCTCGAACACCGGGACCCGCTCGCCCCGGCCCGCGTCCAGGGCCCGCAGCTCGGCGAGGGTCTTCTCGGCGATCGGCCCGGTGCCGTCGGTCGTGCGGTCCACATCCGTGTCGTGCATGACGACGAGCGCGCCGTCCTTGCTCAGGTGCAGATCGAGTTCGATGGCGTCGAGTCCCGCCTCCTGGGCGGCGACGAAGGACCGGAGGGTGTTCTCGGGTTCCACACCCATGATTCCGCGGTGACCGATGGTGAGGAAGTTCAAGACGCGACTCTCTTCCGTCGACAGGCGGCACTGGGGGCCTGACGGCCCCCCTGACCGTATCGCCTGGACCCGCCCTGTGCAGAGAGTGAGGGCATGGTCGCCGTGCATCCGGGCAGAAGCATGACCGACAGGAAAAAGTGCGGTGAAGGAGAGGGTCGGGCAGGATAATTTCCCGGGTTCACCCTTGCTGGGAGGAACCTCGTGTGTATACGGTCTGCATACGTGAGATTCTCCCGTGGAAGGTGGGACATGACGGAAATTCTTGTGCAGGTGGGTTCGGAGGAAGGTCTTCCTCCCGTGGCCAGGGTGGTGGAGCACCCGGCATGGCCCGTGCTCAAGGATGCCGTGGAGCGGATCCGGCCATGGCAGTCCAAGGACGGGTCGATCGACTTCGACGCCGAGGGCGCGCCCGACCCGGCCGACGCCGAGCTCGCGGTCCGACAGGTCGCCGACGCCGTCCTGGAGCTCTCCCCGCTGCTCCCGCACGACGGCGCCTATCACGAGGCCCTGGTCAAGGACCTGACCCGGTGGGCCGACAGCGGCTTCCAGGTGCCCGACTTCCTCGACTCGCTGCTGGCCTTCCAGCCCGCCGCGAACCGTGCGGACGGCCTCCAGCACCTCGTCGTCTTCCCCATGTACACGCAGAACGGCAACCCGGACCGCAACCTCGAGGCGGTCGTGCTGCGGATGGTCTGGCCGGACTGGCTGGCCGAGCTGGAGCGCACCCGCTACGACAACCCGCTGTTCTGCGGCATCAAGTTCGAGGACTTCACGGCCGGCTACGACACCAACTCGGCCGTGCTGTTCCCCGAGACCATCGCCGTGCGCGAGGCGCCGGAACGATTCACCTGGGGCGGCATCTTCTGCGACCGCGAGGCCGCCCGCTTCCGCCGGGTGACCGACGCCGCCGTCGACATCCTGAGCCTGGAGCTGCCCGAGGACGTCGCCGCCATGGTGCACGACCAGAAGCGCTGCGAGGAGGCGTTCGTCCTGTGGGACATGGTCCACGACCGCACCCACAGCCACGGCGACCTGCCCTTCGACCCGTTCATGATCAAGCAGCGCCAGCCGTTCTGGATGTATGGCCTGGAGGAGCTGCGCTGCGACCTCACCGCCTTCAAGGAGGCCGTGAAGCTGGAGACCGACGGCGTCCCGCAGGCCCGTGACGTGCAGGTCGCGGTCCTCTTCGACCGCATGTTCCGCTTCCCCGTCACCGGCGAGCGCGTCCGCAACTACGACGGCCTCGGCGGCCAGCTCCTCTTCGCCTACCTGCACAAGCACGACGTCGTCCGCTGGACCGACAACAGGCTCACCATCGACTGGGAGCGCGCCCCGCAGGTCACCAACCAGCTGTGCGCCGAGATCGAGGACCTGTACCGGGACGGCATCGACCGCCCGAAGCTCGTCCACTGGTTCGCCGGGTACGAGCTGGTCTCGACCTACCTCTCCCCGCACCCGGGCTCCAAGTGGGCCAAGGGCCCCGATGCCCTGGACACGACGCAGCCGCCGCGCAAACTCGTCGATGACGTGCTTCCGGACGAGTTTCCGCTGAGCATGTTCTATGAGGCACTGTCCAAGAAGCTGAAGAACGTGATCGCCTCCACCAAGGGCATCACGGCGGACGGCGCCGAGCGGATCGCCGCGTGAGCGATCGGCGTACCGGGAACACTGCTCAGGAGGCGAGGATCATGGGGAACGGGGCGCTCAGCGGTGCGGTGATCGCGGTGGCCGGAGCGGGCGGACCCGCCGGCCGGGCCGCGCTGCTCAGGCTGGCCGAGGCGGGAGCCACCGTCATCGGCTCGGACAACGATCCGGAGCGGCTGGCGGAGGCGGTCGACGCGGCGAGTTTCGCGTCCGGCGGCGCCACCGTCACCGGTGACACGGTCGATCTGCTGGACCTGGGGGCCACCCGCGACTGGGCCACCCGCATCGAGAAGGACTTCGGCCGCGTCGACGGCCTGGTCCACCTCGTGGGCGGCTGGCGCGGCAGCGAGACCTTCACGCGGACCAGCCTCGACGACTGGGACTTCCTGGAGATGCTGCTGGTCCGCACGGTGCAGCACACGTCCCTCGCCTTCCACGAGGGGCTCCAGCGCAGCGACCGCGGCCGGTACGTGCTGATCAGCGCCGCGGGCGCCAGCAACCCCACCGCGGGCAACGCCGCCTATGCGGCCGGCAAGGCGGCGGCCGAGGCCTGGACGCTGGCCATGGCGGACTACTTCCGCAAGGCCGGGGGCACCGAGGGCCCGACGTCGGCGGCTGCGATCCTGGTGGTGAAGGCCTTGGTCCACGACGCGATGCGCGCCGACCGGCCTAACGCGAAGTTCGCGGGCTTCACCGACGTCAAGGACCTGGCCGAGGCCATCACCGAGGTCTGGGACAAGCCCGCCGCCGAAGTGAACGGAAAACGTCTGTGGCTCACCGAGAAGCCGTGAACCCGCCGAGGACCGACGCCCGCCGTCATCACGACCCCGAGGTCCGCGGTTTCGCCAGCGACAACTACGCCGGGGCGCACCCGGAGGTCCTCGCCGCCCTGGCCCTGGCCAACGGCGGGCACCAGGTCGCCTACGGCGAGGACGCCTACACCGAGAACCTCCAGCAGGTGGTCCGCAGCCACTTCGGGCCCACGGCCGAGGCGTTCCCGGTCTTCAACGGCACCGGCGCGAACGTCGTCGCGCTCCAGGCGGTCACCGACCGATGGGGCGCGGTGATCTGTGCGGAGAGCGCGCACATCAACGTCGACGAGTGCGGCGCACCGGAGCGGGTCGGCGGCCTGAAGCTGCTGACCGTTCCGGCGCCCGACGGCAAGCTCACGCCCGAGCTGATCGACCGGCAGGCGTTCGGCTGGGACGACGAGCACCGCGCGATGCCGCAGGTCGTCTCCATCGCCCAGGCCACCGAGCTGGGCACGGTCTACACGCCGGACGAGATACGCGCCATCTGCGAGCACGCCCACGCGCACGGCATGAAGGTGCACCTGGACGGCTCGCGGCTGGCCAACGCCGCCGCCACCCTGAACGTCCCGATGCGGACGCTCACCAACGCCGCCGGCGTCGACATCCTCTCCCTGGGCGGCACGAAGAACGGCGCCCTGTTCGGTGAGGCCGTCGTGGTGCTCAACCAGGACGCCGTCAGCCACATGAAGCACCTGCGCAAGCTGTCCATGCAGCTCGCCTCCAAGATGCGCTTCGTGTCGGTGCAGCTGGAGGCCCTGCTCGCCCGGGACCTGTGGCTGCGCAACGCCGGTCACGCCAACGAGATGGCCCAGCGCCTCGCCGAGGGCGTGCGGGCCGTGCACGGGGTGGAGATCCTCTACCCCGTGCAGGCCAACGCGGTCTTCGCCCGGCTGCCCCACGACGTCAGCGAGCGCCTCCAGAAGCGGTTCCGCTTCTACTTCTGGGACGAGGCCGCGGGCGACGTCCGCTGGATGTGCGCCTTCGACACGACCGAGGAGGACGTGGACACGTTCGTGGCGGCGCTGAAGGAGGAGATGGCCCGCTGACCCGCGGGCTCACCGGTTGACGACGATCTCCGTCCTGTTGTTGCGCAGGTCCGGGTCGAACTTCCTGATGCTCAGCTCGGGATCGTCGTCGATGGTGGCGACGGTGGTGTGCGCCCCGCGCACCACACGGTCGATCCGCAGCGGGATCTCGAACGTGTACGACGCCTTGTCGTGCAGGTGGATCGGCGTCCGGCAGTAGTGCGTGGTGGGGGACGTGCCGTCCTCCGCCGTCCAGCACCGGTCCTCCGGCAGGGTGCCGACGGTCGTGCCCTCCGGGGCCTGGAACCGCACGGTGGCCACGGCGGCGCCCGCGCCCAGCGACGCCACCCAGGCCGGGCCGCGGTTGTGCACGGTGATCTTCGCGGTCACCGTGTCACCGGCGGCCCCGCGCACCCGGCTGCCGGTGAGCTTCAGGTCGGCGGTGTTGCGGGCGTCGAGGATGACGGACCCGTAGTTGTCCTGCGGGTCGATGTCGGGCTCCGCCGCCGAGGCCCTGGCACCGGCCGCGGGGCGCAGGTCCAGTTCGGCGCCCGTGCCCCGGGTCCATGTCCACTCGCCGCGGGCCTCGGCCAGGGCCTCGTCCGAGTAGGGCTGCACGGAGTGGTCGAACCGCTCGTACAGCGCCTTCCGGCCGACGCCGAGTTCTGTGTCCAGCGCGAACCGCTGTCCCGGTGCCACCGCCTCGTCCAGCACGCACAGGGCTCCCGTGCCGGTGCTGTGCTCCCGGTACTCGCAGTTCGCGTGCCGTTCCGTGAAGCGCAGCCCGTAGGAGGCGTCGAGCCACAGCAGGGTGCGCTCCGCGGTGCGGTTCCCGCTGTTGGACAGCGTCGCCCGCACGCTCGTCACGGTGCCCGGCCTGAGGTCCCGTTGGTGGGGTGCCTCGCTCAGCCCGAGGTCCGGTCCGTTGCCCACGCCGACCCGGGTCTCACCGGGGTGGGACGTCAGGTCGCCCGCGGTGGCCGAATACCGCACCTGGCCCGAGGAGCCGACGTCCGCCCCCGGCAGCGCGCGCAGCCCGAACGTGGCCGCCCGCACGCTGTCCGTCCCGGCCGGCATCTCCGGGAAGGCGCAGACCGCCCGGGTCTCCGACTCGGGCTCGCAGTTCGCGGGCCACGACACCCGCGCGAAGCCGGCGATCTCGCTCACGTCGACGGTGAGCTGCCCGGCGGGCACTCGGCCGTCGGCGACATCGCGACTGACCGCCACGTCCAGGCTGCGTTCCGGCGCGCCGCCGCCCGCGTCCGCACCGGGCAGCACCGTCTCGTACGGCGCGCTGATCCACAACTCGTGGTCCAGGGCGTGGGCGGGCCCGGTCCCGGCAGCGGCCGCCGCCAGTGCGCCACAGGCGACCGCCGCTCCGAGCAGGCGCTGTAGATGTCTCATGTCTTCTCCTCGTCACTTGTCCGCGGCTCCGAGACCCGTGGCCCGGCGGAAGGGTTGTGACGGCGCGACGGGTTGCGGCGGTGTTCAGCCGTTCTTCTCGCAATGCATAGGTATACAAGCAAGTGGAAAGCGATTGACTCGGGAGTGGATCTCTCCCTAGGCTCTGCGCGCATGCAGACGATCCAGCAGACGCCCGACCTCTCCGCCTATCTGGCCGCCGACGAGGCGATCGACCACCACCACCCGCTTGTGCGCGAGACGGCGGCGAGGCTCGCCGAGGGGGTGGCCGACTCGTATGAGTATGCGCGGGTGGCCTTCGAGTTCGTGCGTGACACCATCCCGCACTCACAGGACTCCGGTGATCTCCGTGTCACCTGGCGCGCCTCCGACGTCCTGGAGCAGCGCACCGGCATCTGTTACGCCAAGGCTCACGCGCTGACCGCCCTGCTGCGGGCCGAGGACATCCCCACCGCGCTGTGCTACCAGAAGTTCGACGTGGTGCACGGGCTGGTCGCCGTGCGGTTCAACGGCGCGTGGCACCGGCAGGACCCCCGGGGCAACAAGCCCGGTGTCGACGCCCGGTTCTCCCTCGACGGTGAGCGGCTCGCCTTCACGCCCGACCCGGCGTCCAATGAACTGGACTACCCGGTACTGTATGCAGCACCGCATCCGGTCGTGCTGGACGCCCTCACGGCGGCTCGCGACCGGCCGCACCTGTGGCAGACGCTCCCCACCGCACTCTGAGGCAACGACCATGACGCTCACGCTGACCGTGTCCGACGACGTACGCGCCCTCGCGCCCGGCTTCACCCACGTCGCGATCGAGGCGCACGGGCTGGTCAACGGGCCGAGCAACGAGGCCGGTTCGGCCCTGCTGGACGACGCGGCACGCCGGCTCGCCGCACGACTGGACGGCCTCGCCCCGCACGAGGACCCGCACATGGCCGCCTGGCGCCAGGTCTACACGGCGTTCGGCTCGAAGCCGTCCCGGACCCGCAACTCGGCGGAGGCGCTGGCCAAGCGGGCCCTCTCGGACGCCGGGCTGCCCCGCATCAACCTGCTCGTCGACCTCTACAACGCCGTCTCCGTCGCCCGTCTGATCCCCGTCGGTGGCGAGGACATCGACCGCATCGAGGGCGGCATGCGCCTGATCCGCGCCACGGGGCGGGAGGACTTCGTCACCGTCGCCGCGGGCGAGGAGGCCGTCGAGCACCCCGACGCGGGCGAAGTGGTGTGGTGCGACGACGCGGGCGTGACCTGCCGCCGCTGGAACTGGCGCCAGGGCCCGCGTACCCGGCTCACCGAGGCGACGACGTCGGGCGTCTTCCTGCTGGAGAGCCTGGCGCCGATGCCGGTCGCCGAGGTGACGGCGGCCGCGGAGGAACTCGCCGGACTGCTGGCGGAGTTCAGCCCGGGAGCGGACATCGCCGTCCGCGCTGCGGAGTCCGCGGCCTGAGCCCCGGCCGAACGGGCGTCAGTGCGCCTCGGCCGCCCGCACCTGCTCCGGCGTCGGGGCCGTGCCGCCGAGGTGGGCGGGCATCCACCAGGTGTCGTCCGGACCCTTGGGGCGGACGGGGTAGGCGCGCTGAGCGGCCTCCAGGAGCTCCTGGACGCGCTCCCGCAACTGGCGCGTGATGGCACCCGCGTACTTGTCGCGGGAAGCCTCGATCGCCTCGCCGACCCGGATCGTGATGGGGATGTGGCTGCGCTTGAAGTTGCGCGGGTGGCCCTTGGTCCACAGCCGCTGCGTGCCCCACACCGCCATCGGGATCAGTGGGACGCCGGCCTCCTGGGCCAGGCGCGCCGCGCCCGACTTGAAGCTCTTCAGCGTGAAGGACGGCGAGATCGTCGCCTCCGGGAAGACTCCGACGATCTCACCCGACCGCAGTGAGTCCAGGGCGTGCGCGTAGGCCGCCTCGCCCTGCTTGCGGTCCACCGGGATGTGCTTCATGCCGCGCATCAGCGGGCCGGAGATCCGGTGCCGGAAGACGGACTCCTTCGCCATGAAACGCACGAGACGTTTCTGCGGCAGCGCCGCCAGGCCGTCGAAGACGAAGTCCAGGTAGCTGATGTGATTGCTCACCAGCACGGCGCCGCCCGAGCGCGGGATGTTCTCCGAACCCTGGAGGTCGATCTTGAGGTCCCACACCTTGAACAGCGTGCGGGCGAAACCGACGACGGGACGGTAGACGAGCTCTGCCATGGGCGGGTCGGACCCTTCCTGCTCTGCCTGGGAAGGGATTCCCAGTGGAAAAGTTACGCAGCCGTAGGTTTACGGCTTGTCGCAGATCGTGCCCGAAGAACGGCCGGGTAGCCAGTCCTCGTGCCCGTCGGCGGCGAGATTCTCGTCACGTCGCCCCACTGTTCCCACCTCGTGCTTTTGCTCCCCCATTACCCCGCACGCGCCGTCACCCGCCGCGCGAGCAGGTACAACTCGCAGCCCAGGCAGTACCCGAACGCAGCATTGAGGAAGGCGGCGGCGAGCGCGGCGCCGGTCGCCGCGAGTCCCAGCCAGCCGGGTCCCAGGGTGAGGCCGACGAGCCCGAGCCCGGCGAAGAGCAGCCCCACCGCCTGGGCGAAGCGCGGTGGTTCGGGCGCCTCGAACTCCGTCGGCGGCCCGAGCCGCGGCCGTACGGCTTTGGCGAACAGCAGGCCGTAGGGGGAGCGCCGGACCCCGCCCGCCGCGCCGAGCAGGAACGCCAGCGTCTGCCAGGCCAGCAGCCAGGCGCTCCCGGTGACCAGAACGACCGCCAGCACGGCGGCCGTGACGGCCGCGCCGAAGCGCGGCCCCCTCACATCGATGTCCATGGGAACCAAGCATTCCGCAGCCCGGCCGTGCGCAGGGGGCGGGAATCTTTGCGGTCTCGTGAACGCTTGCAGCAGGTGATGACCGGACTGGTGGTGTGCGTGGTGGTGCTCGCGGTGGCGAGCGCCTACGGAGTGCTGCAACGGCGGCGGAGCGGGAGAGTGCGGGTGCGCGGGCGGGACGACGGCAAGCGGCTCGATGCGGCGGAACTGGGTGCGGAACTCGGCGAGCGGGCCACGCTCGTACAGTTCTCGAGTGCCTTCTGCGCGCCCTGCCGGGCGACCCGGCGGGTCCTTGGCGAGGTCGCCGCGGTGGTGCCCGGAGTGACCCATGTCGAGATCGACGCCGAGGCCCACCTGGACCTGGTGCGGCGGCTGGACATCCTCAAGACGCCGACCGTGCTGGTTCTCGACGCCGACGGCCGCGTGGTGCGGCGGGCCACGGGTCAGCCGCGCAAGGCCGACGTGATCGCCGCGCTGGGGGAGGCGGTGTGACGGGTGTGACGCCGCCCGTGAGTCATCTCCCACATCACGGAACGAACTTGACTGTGCGTACCATTTATCGTCAGCCTGACCCCATGCCTGCGGACCTTCTCGCCACGCCCGACCTCCTGCGCTCGGTCTTCCGGCGGCACGCGGCGGGAGTCGCCGTCATCACCGCTCGTGGCGAGGCCGGACCGGTGGGCTTCACCGCCACCTCCCTGACGTCCGTGTCCGCCGAGCCGCCCCTGCTGTCCTTCGGCGTCGGCACCGGCGCCTCCAGCTGGCCCGCGATCGCGACGGCGGACCACGTCGGTGTCCACATCCTCGGCGAGCACCAGCAGGAGCTCGCCGCCACCTTCGCCCGCAGCGGCGCGGACCGCTTCGGCCCGCCCACCGTCTGGCGGGAGGGGCCCGAGGGTGTCCCGGTCCTCGACGGCGTGGTGGCCTGGCTGGTGGGCCGGGTCGTGGCGCGCGTGCCCGCCGGGGACCACCGGATCGTGCTCGCCGAGGTGGTGCACGGCGACCCCTCGGGCACCGGCCGTCCCCTCCTCTACCACCAGGGACGATTCCAGCGCCTGCGCGACTGAGCAGGGCCTCCCCCGGGCTGCGTGACCGTCGAGTTCCGGTTACGCTGCGTTGCGAAGGTCACAGTTCAAAGCGCTTGCTTAGCGGGAACGAACTAGGTGTACTGACGAGTAATATTTCGCTCGGGGCGTGGGTTCGCCCCGACCGGGATCGGACGCTAGAGGCGCCTATGCTGCCTGCAAGTAGGCAGCATGGAAATGACGATGCAGTAGGAGAGCCGGCGTGAGCTTGAGGATCGTTGTCACTGTGAAGTACGTGCCCGACGCCACTGGCGACCGGCACTTCGCCGATGACCTGACCGTCGACCGGGACGACGTGGACGGTCTGCTCTCCGAGCTCGACGAGTACGCGGTCGAGCAGGCGCTGCAGATCTCCGAGAACTCCGACGACGACGTGGAGATCACCGTTCTGACGGTGGGCCCCGAGGACGCCAAGGACGCCCTGCGCAAGGCGCTGTCCATGGGTGCCGACAAGGCGATCCACGTCGAGGACGACGACATCCACGGCACCGACGCCATCGGCACCTCTCTCGTCCTGGCCAAGGCCGTCGAGAAGGCCGGTTACGACCTGGTCATCTCCGGCATGGCCTCCACCGACGGCACCATGGGCGTCGTGCCCGCGCTGCTCGCCGAGCGCCTGGGCGTCCCGCAGGTCACCCTGCTCTCCGAGGTCTCCGTCGAGGACGGCACCGTCAAGGGCCGCCGCGACGGCGACGCCGCCTCCGAGAACCTGGAGGCCTCCCTCCCGGCGGTCGTGTCCGTGACCGACCAGTCGGGCGAGGCTCGTTACCCGTCCTTCAAGGGCATCATGGCGGCCAAGAAGAAGCCGGTGGAGTCCTGGGACCTGTCCGACCTCGACATCGAGGCCGAGGAGGTCGGCCTGGAGGGCGCCTGGACCAAGGTCGACGGCGCGGCCGAGCGCCCGGCCCGCACCGCGGGCACGATCGTCAAGGACGAGGGCGAGGGCGGCAAGCAGCTCGCTGAGTTCCTCGCGGGCCAGAAGTTCATCTGAGCCCCTTCGCCGACCGCCCCTCATCTTTCGCAAGCAGGAGAGAAGAAGTCCCATGGCTGAAGTTCTCGTCTACGTCGACCACGTGGACGGCGCCGTCCGCAAGCCCACCCTGGAGCTGCTGACCCTGGCCCGCCGCATCGGCGAGCCGGTCGCCGTCGCGCTGGGCAACGGCGCCGGTGACACCGCCGCCGCCCTCGCCGAGCACGGCGCGGTCAAGGTCCTCACCCACGAGGCCGCCGAGTACGCCGACTACCTGGTCGTACCGAAGGTCGACGCCCTCCAGGCCGCCGCCGAGGCCGTCTCCCCGGCCGCCGTGCTGGTGCCGTCCTCCGCCGAGGGCAAGGAGATCGCCGCCCGTCTGGCGCTGCGTCTGGGCTCCGGCATCATCACCGACGCCGTCGACCTCGAGGCCGGCGACGAGGGCCCGGTGGCCACGCAGTCCGTGTTCGCCGCGTCCTTCACCACCAAGTCCCGTGTCTCCAAGGGCACCCCGGTCATCACGGTCAAGCCCAACAGCGCCGCCGTCGAGGCCGCCCCGGCCGCCGGTGCGGTCGAGGCCCTGTCCGTGACCTTCTCCGCTCAGGCCACCGGCACCAAGGTCACCGGCCGTACGCCGCGTGAGTCGACGGGCCGTCCGGAGCTGACCGAGGCCGCGATCGTGGTCTCCGGTGGCCGTGGCGTCAACGGCGCGGAGAACTTCGCGATCATCGAGGCGCTCGCCGACTCGCTCGGAGCGGCCGTCGGTGCCTCGCGTGCCGCGGTGGACGCCGGCTGGTACCCGCACACCAACCAGGTCGGCCAGACCGGCAAGTCCGTCTCGCCGCAGCTGTACATCGCCAACGGCATCTCCGGCGCGATCCAGCACCGCGCCGGTATGCAGACCTCGAAGACCATCGTGGCGGTCAACAAGGACGCCGAGGCCCCGATCTTCGACCTCGTCGACTACGGCGTCGTCGGCGACCTCTTCGACGTCGTCCCGGCCCTCACCGAGGAGATCAAGACCCGCAAGGGCTGATCGACCCCGGCTGTGGAAGGCCCCCGTGACCGCGCGAACGGTCACGGGGGCTCTTCTCATCCCAGGGACATCGAGGCCTGCACCGGCAGATGGTCGCTCGGCCACGTCCCGTCCCTGCTGAAGGTGTTCATCCCGGCCCGGTGCGTGGTCACCCCGGGGGTGGTGAGGATCCAGTCGATGCGCCGCCCGCCGGGCCTGGGCGCCCGGTAGCCGTGGTGCGTCCCGTACGCCGGACCCCGCGAGGCCGCCGCGTCCCAGGCGTCCACCAGCCCGATGTCCAGCATGAGGTCGTGCACCCGGTTGTCGTGGGCGGCCGCGTTGAAGTCGCCGGTGACGATGACCGGTGACGACCGGTCCCACCCGGTGATCGTCTCGCCGATCAGTCCCGCCGAGCGTTCCCGGGCGTACTGGCTGACGCTGTCCAGGTGGGTGTTGAGGACGTAGAACTCCCGTCCCCCGTCGGCGAGATCGACGAAACGGACCCAGGTCACCATGCGCAGCCAGTCCGCGCCCCAGGTGTTCGAGGCGATCGTGTACGGGGTGTCGGACAGCCAGAAGTGATCGAACTCGATCGGCTGGAGTCTGCGCGTGTCGTAGAAGACCGCCATGAACTCGTCCTTGCTGCCGCCCCCGCGTCCGGTGCCGATCCAGTCGTAGTGCTCGCCGAGATCCTTCTCGATCGCGCGCACTTGCCGGTAGAGCCCTTCCTGGGTGCCGATGACGTGCGGTCGCTCGCGGCGCAGCAGTTCCCGCATCACCGGTCGGCGCACCTCCCAGCGCGGTGTCGTGTCGACGACGGTCCCGAAGCGGACGTTGAACGTCATGACGTCCAGGGCGCCCGGGTGCTCGCCGGCGGAAGCGGGCTGTGTGGGGCCCGCGGTGGTGAGCAGCGGTCCTGCGACGACGGCGGCGGCCGCCGCCTTGAGCCCGTGGCGGCGCGTCACTCCGGCCTCGTTCGGCACGTGGTCTCCTCCCCTTGCGCGTCAGGATGAAGCTTGCCTACTGAATACGGAAGATGAGGGCCGGTCGGCAGTGACCGAGGGTGAAGGATGGGGAACCCCACTTCACGACGGTGTTGACCAGGCCGAAGGTCGGCCGATAACTTCGCTCTACGGATTGTTGATTCCGTAAAGCGGAAAAGAGGAGGGTCTCGGAATGGGTCAGGGCCAGCAGGAGAAGGTGGCGACGAGCCTCGCGGGCGCGGTCAGCGAGGAGATCAGCGCCTCCCTCGCGCCCGTCGACGCGGAGCTGGAGCGCCGCTACCCCGGGGACCCCGGCACCCGCCAGCCCGTCCACACCGTCTACGTCCCCGGCGACGTCTTCGCCGCCGACACCGTCCGCTCCTGGGGCGACCGGGCCCTCGCCGCCCTCGACGAGCACGCCCCGGACGCCGCGGCCTTCGCCGCCGTCCTCGGCCTCTCCGAGGAACTCGCCGAGCCCGTCCACGCGCGCGTGCGCGCGAAGCTGGAGCGCGAGCCGATCGAGGACCTGCGCGTCGACTTCGAGGACGGCTACGGCAACCGCCCCGACGCCGAGGAGGACGAGGCCGCCGCCCGCGCCGCCCGCATCGTCGCCGAGGCCTACGCTGGGGGCACCTCCCGGCCGGAGGCTGGGGGAGGCACCGCCGCCCCCTACATGGGCATCCGCATGAAGTGCATGGAAGCGCCCGTACGCGCCCGGGGCATCCGCACCCTCGACATCTTCCTCACCGGCCTGATGGAGGCCGGCGGCCTGCCCGACGGGCTGGTCCTCACCCTGCCGAAGGTGACCTACGCCGAGCAGGTCACCGCCATGGCGCGGCTGCTGGACGCCTTCGAGAAGGCGCACGGGCTCGAGCCCGGCCGGATCGGCTTCGAGATCCAGATCGAGACCAGCCAGTCCATCCTCGCCGCCGACGGCACCGCCACCGTCGCCCGCATGATCCAGGCCGCCGGCGGCCGCGCGACCGGACTGCACTACGGCACCTTCGACTACAGCGCCTGCCTCGGCGTCTCCGCCGCACATCAGGCCAGCGACCACCCCGCGGCGGACCACGCCAAGGCCGTCATGCAGGTCGCGGCGGCCGGTACCGGCGTACGCGTCTCGGACGGCTCGACCAACGTCCTCCCGGTCGGCCCGACCGCGAAGGTCCACGACGCCTGGCGCCTGCACTACGGCCTCACCCGCCGCGCCCTGGCCCGCGCCTACTACCAGGGCTGGGACATGCACCCCGGCCACATCCCCACCCGCTACGCGGCCGTCTTCGCCTTCTACCGCGAGGGCTTCGAGAAGGCCGCCGCCCGACTGTCCCGCTACGCCAACCGCACCGGCGGCGACGTCATGGACGAACCCGCCACCGCCAAGGCCCTCAGCGGCTACCTGCTGCGGGGCCTGGACTGCGGCGCCCTGGACATCGGGGAGGTGGCCCGCCTGGCCGGCCTGACCCGGGCGGACCTGGAGAGCTTCGCGGCGCCCCGGCGCGGGGACCTGACGGCCTCCGCCTGACGGCTTTCGCACGCCGGATCCGCCGGCACGTACCGGCCCTGTCACAGCCGTCGTCGGCGGCTCTCGCCGTCACCGCCGCCCCTTAGTCTGTACGCCACGCACCGACGGAGTCGTCCGCCGGCGCATCCGGTGGGGTCACAGGAACGGGGCAGCGGTGTCGACGGGGGAGCACGGGCAGACGGACGGGGCCGGGCGGCTGCTGGCGGGCCGCTACCGCGTCACGGCGGCGCTGGGGCGCGGCGGCATGGGCATCGTCTGGAAGGCCGTCGACGAGGTCCTCGGCCGTGAGGTCGCGGTCAAGGAACTGCGCACCTACACCGACGCGGCCGGCCCCGAACTGGCCGCTCTCCAGCTGCGGATGCAGCGCGAGGCCCGTGCGGCGGCCCGGGTACGCCACCCCGGTGTCATCGCCGTGCACGACATCGCCCAGGTCGACGGCCGCCCGCTCATCGTCATGGAACTGGTCGACGGGCCGTCCCTGGACGACGTCCTGCGCGAGCGCGGCACGCTGGACCCGGGTGAGGCGGCCGGGATCGGCGCGAAGGTCATGGACGCGCTGGCCGCCGCCCACCGCGCGGGCGTCCTGCACCGGGACGTCAAGCCCGGCAACATCCTGCTCGACCGCTCGGGCCGGGTCGTCCTCACCGACTTCGGCATCGCCACGATGGACGATCCGGGGGACGGCTCGGCCACGCACCTCACACGCAGCGGCGAACTCGTCGGCTCCCTCGACTACCTGGCCCCCGAGCGGGCCCAGGGCGCCGACCCGGGCCCCGCCTCCGACATCTGGGCCCTGGGTGCCGCGCTGTACGCGGCCGTCGAGGGCTCCTCGCCCTTCCGTCGCACGTCCACGTTCTCCACGCTCACCGCGATCGTCTCCGAGCCGCTGCCGGAGCCCCGCCGCGCCGGCCCCCTCGGGCCGGTCCTCCAACGGCTGATGGACAAGCGCCCCGAGTCCCGCCCGGAGGCCGACCAGGCCCGTGCACTGCTCCAGGCGGTCGCGGACACGGGCGACACCGACACGCCGACGTCCACCCTGCGGGGTCCGGCGGCCACACCCCCGCGCGCGGAGACGGAACGCAGTGTCCCGTCGGTACCGCCGGGGTTCGGGCCTCCGCAGCAGGGCGCGGCCGGGCCTCAGGAAGGGACGAACACCCCGGGCTTCGGCACGGCAGGCGCGTCCGAGGGGGCGGCGGGGACCGTGGGCCACGGCGGGCCAGGACGCACCGACCCCGGCGCACAGGCCCCGGGCCCCGGTCACCCCGCTCCGGCGGGCCCAGGCACGCAGAACCCGGGCCCAGGCACGCAGAACCCGGGCCCAGGCACGCAGAACCCGGGCACCGGCCCTCAGGGCTTCGGGCCGCTCGACCCCGGCAGCACCACCCCCGGCGCCTCCGCCCCGACCACCCCGATGAACCCCGACCGCACCGCCTCCCGCCGCAAGGCGCGCGTCCTGATGGCCGCCGCGGCCGTCGCCGTCGTCCTCGCCGCCGCCGGGACCACGGTCGCCCTCCTCGACGACTCCGGAGCCAAGGAGAGCGGCGCGCGGACCGACGCGGCCCGCGGGGAGGCCGGGTCCTCCGAGCCCGGTGGAGCGGACGACGGCTCGAACGCCCCGAGGGCCACGCGACAGGGCGACGACAAGGGCACAGCTCCCCCCGAGAAGCCGGCCGACAAGAAGGACCCCGAGCCCACCGGCCGGCCGACCACCCCGGCTCCCGGGAAGCCGTCCGGCGGCGCGGGCGCGGGGGCGCCGGACGGCGGCACCACCGGCAGCGGTTCCGGAGGCGCCACGACGGGCGGCGGCTCGACCACCCCGGCCCCGGTCTGCCACCCCATCGGCGGTGGCAAGTACAACTGCCAGGTCTGGAAGACCGCCGACTCCTACACCGCCTCCGGCGCCAAGGCCGGCATCCTCAACGCGGGCACCAACTACTTCTACTGCCAGCAGAACCTGGGCCGCCGCGAGACCTCCGGCCAGTGGACCAACGTCTGGTGGGCCAAGACCGACGACGACAGCGGCAACACGGACGTCTGGATCAGCGACGTCTACATCAAGGGCGGCGACGACGACGCGCCGGTCCCCGGGCTCCCGCTCTGCTGAGCCCGCGCCGACGCGGCCACGTACCGCTCCAGCCCGGAGGCCGTCACCAGCTTCTCCTCGATGAACAGCCGGGTGCCCCGCTCGCACAGCCGCCGGTCTCCGCGTGCCCGCGCGCAGAACTCCTCGGGCACGACACCGAACAGCTCCCGCAGCCGCGGCAGCCCGACGAGGAGCTCGGTCAGCAGCTCCCGCTCTCCCGGGTGCGTGCGCGGAGTGCCCGTGCCGTCGTGGAGGACGCCGTGCCGGTTGACGTAGGCGTAGGCCCCGGGCAGGCGGGTGCCGTCCGCGAGGTCGATCCGGACGTCGGGCGACGGCAGCCAGGCCCGGTCGAAGTTGCCGCCCGGCACCGGCACGCCCTCGCTCGCGTCGATCACCGCGAGCTGCTCGGCGTCGAGCCACAGGACGAACAACTCCCGCACGGTGCCCGGGGCGCCGACCGGTGACGCCGACACGTATCCCATGCGGCTCACGTGCGCGGAGACACCCGCGTCGAGGCCCGTCACCCGTGCCTTCACCATCGGCAGCGGTGACATGATCCCGAACTCCGTCATCTTGTGCCGCAACTGCCCCGGGCAGCCGTTGGAGCCGATGGCGATGACCGGTGTGCGGTCCTCGTACACCAGCCGCTCCGGCGGCAGGAAGCGGTCCCCGTCGAGGAGTCCGGAATCCGCGGGCCACGCACCCGGATACAGCAGGGGGTGCTCGCGCGGCGCCTCGGCCAGGCCGAGTGCCCGCAGCGTGCGATCGGTGGCGTCGTCCATGGGCCGCTCAGTCCGCCGGCGGGATCTCGCCCGAGCCGCGGGTGATCAGCCGGGTCGGCAGCTCGATGCGCTCGGGGGTGACGAGGGTGCCGTCCAGCTGCCGGAAGAGACGTTCCGCCGCGGTGCGGCCGATGTCCGAGGCGTCCTGGGCGACGACCGTGACGCCCGGCTGGAGCAGGTCGGCGAGCTCGATGTCGTCGAAGCCGACCAGGGCGACACGGCGGGCCTGCTCGGCGAGCACCCGGATCACGGTGACCGTCACGCGGTTGTTGCCCGCGAAGATCGCCGTGACCGGGTCCGGGCCGGTCAGCATCTCCTCGGCGGCCCTGCGCACCCGCTCGGGGTCGGTGACGCCGAGGGACATCCAGGAGTCCGTCACCGGTATGCCCGCGTCCTCCATCGCCACCCGGTACCCGCGCAGCCGCTCGGCGGCGGTGTGGATGCGGGGCATGTCGCCGATGAAGCCGATCCGGCGGTGCCCGTGGGCGATGAGGTGGGCGACGCCGTCGCGGGCGCCGCCGAAGTTGTCCGACAGGACCACGTCGGCGTCGATGTGCCCGGCCGGCCGGTCCACGAACACCGTGGCGACACCCGCCTTGAGCTCGGGCTCCAGGTACCGGTGGTCGTCCCCGGCCGGGATCACCACCAGCCCGTCCACCCGCCGCGCGCACAGGGCCAGCACCAGTTCCTGCTCGCGCTCGGGGTCCTCCGCGCTGGAGCCGTTGATCAGCAGGGCGCCGTGCGCGCGGGCCACCTCCTCGACCGACCGGCTCAGGGGGCCGTAGAACGGGTCCGCGAGGTCCTCCAGGACCAGGCCGATGCTCGCCGTACGGCCCTTGCGCAGCACCCGCGCGCTGTCGTTGCGGCGGAAGCCGAGCGCGTCGATCGCCTCCTGGACCCGCCGCTCCGTCTCCGGGGTGACCCCCGGCTCCCCGTTCACGACACGGGAGACCGTCTTGAGGCCGACTCCGGCGCGTGCCGCTACGTCCTTCATGGTCGGCCGGGTGCCGTAGCGCGTTGCGGATCGGAGGGGGGTCTGGGGCACGGTGCGGTGTCCTGTCCTGTCGTCCACGGGGGTGCGTCGATCCTGGGTTTGTATGAGGATGTGGCGTCGAGCATAGAGCCTGGACAACGTTGTCAGGCTCGGGGGAGACTGTCCACCGCAATCTCCGGACCCGTGCACCGCCACGGGACCGGTCCGCTGCTTGCCCTGCTTGATGGCTTTCTCGGCGTTTTTCTCATGCATGCCCGACGGGGAGATCCGACTCTGATGCACACCGACCTCGTGGCCGCGCTCGACATCGGCGGCACCAAGATCGCCGGCGCTCTGGTGGACGGCCTCGGCCGGATCCTGGCCCGCGCCCAGCGGCCGACGCCCGCCCGGGAGGACGGCGACACCGTGATGCGGGCCGTGGAGCAGGTGCTCGGCGAGCTCACCGCGTCGCCGCTGTGGGGGCGTGCCACGGCCGTGGGGATCGGCAGCGCCGGGCCCGTGGACGCCTCCGCGGGCACGGTGAGCCCGGTCAACGTGCCCGGCTGGCGCGACTACCCGCTCGTCGCCCGGGTCCGGGCCGCCGCCGGGAACCTGCCCGTCGAGCTGATCGGCGACGGCGTGGCGATCACGGCGGCCGAGCACTGGCAGGGCGCCGCCCGCGGCCATGACAACGCGCTGTGCATGGTCGTCTCCACCGGCGTCGGCGGCGGTCTGGTGCTCGGCGGCCGGCTGCACCCCGGGCCCACCGGCAACGCCGGGCACATCGGCCACATCAGCGTGGACCTCGACGGCGATCTGTGCCCGTGCGGCTCGCACGGCTGCGTGGAGCGCATCGCGAGCGGCCCCAACATCGCCCGGCGCGCGCTGGAGAACGGCTGGCTGCCCGGCCCCGACGGGGACACCTCCGCCGCCGCGGTGGCCGCCGCCGCCCGGTCCGGCGACCCGGTGGCCGTCGCCTCCTTCGAGCGGGCCGCCCAGGCCCTGGCCGCCGGGATCGCCGCCACCGCGACCCTCGTGGAGATGGACATCGCGGTGATCGGCGGGGGAGTGGGCAAGGCGGGCGACGTCCTGTTCGACCCCCTGCGCAAGGCCCTGAGCACCTACGCGACGCTGTCCTTCGTCCGGCACCTGACCGTGGCACCGGCCCAGATGGGCACCGACGCCGGGCTGGTGGGCGCGGCGGCGGCCGCACTGGCGAAGCGGACGGACGCGGCGGCGGCCGGGGTGTGAGCCGGGGCGCGGCCGAATCGGCAGGAACGTTCAGTCTGCGGTGGGGCGCGGGGCCCGAGGGCTGACGCGGCGGTGACCCCGGGGTGATACGGACCGGTCCGGTCAGTATCGCCGGACATCGACCGCATGTCCGTGTGATGTGGCACGATCGCGCTTGTGAGCAGCAGACCCGCCTCGGCGCAGCACCTGCGTGACCTCGCCCGACTGCGCCGCGTCAAGGACCGGATCGACCGGGAGTACGCGAAGCCCCTCGACGTCGAGGCCCTCGCCCGGGGCGTGCACATGTCGGCCGGGCACCTCAGTCGCGAGTTCCGGCAGGCGTACGGCGAGTCTCCGTACAGCTACCTCATGACGCGGCGCATCGAGCGCGCGATGGCGCTGCTGCGCCGGGGCGACCTCAGTGTCACCGAGGTGTGCTTCGAGGTCGGCTGCGCGTCGCTGGGCACGTTCAGCACCCGTTTCACCGAGCTGGTCGGCATGCCGCCCAGTGCCTACCGGCGTGAGGCGGCGCGCGCGACTGCGGGCATTCCGTCGTGCGTGTCGAAGCAGGTGACCAGACCGGTCAGGAATCGAGAAGCGCCCGCCGCGAGCCGAAACTAGCGTGAGGGCCATGGACCTTCACATTCACGCCAGCTTCCTTCCGCACGACGACCCGGACGCCGCCCTGGCGTTCTACCGCGACACCCTCGGCTTCGAGGTCAGAAACGACGTCGGATACGAGGGCATGCGCTGGATCACCGTCGGCCCCGTCGGCCAGCCCGGCACGAACATCGTGCTGCACCCGCCGGCCGCCGACCCCGGCATCACCGAGGACGAGCGCCGCACCATCGCCGAGATGATGGCCAAGGGCACCTACGCCGGCATCGTCCTGGCCACCAGCGACGTCGACGGCACCTTCGAGCGGGTGCAGGCGGGCGACGCCGAGGTGGTCCAGGAGCCGGTGGACCAGCCCTACGGCGTCCGCGACTGCGCCTTCCGCGACCCCGCGGGCAACATGGTCCGGATCCAGCAGCTCAAGGCGTCGTAACAGCCCCCGCACCGCACCTCCCCCCGCGCCGCCCCTCGGGAGCGGCGCGGGGGAACGAGATCGTCCGAGCGCGGCAGCCCCGCCCGACAGATGGAGACACCATGAGCAAGGCCACGACGACGGACAGACAGTCGCCCGGGCCGCACGTTGCCGACAGCCATGACGTGATCCGCGTGCACGGCGCGCGCGAGAACAACCTCAGGGACGTCAGCATCGAGATCCCCAAGCGCCGGCTCACGGTGTTCACCGGCGTCTCCGGTTCGGGCAAGAGCTCGCTGGTGTTCGACACCATCGCGGCGGAGTCGCAGCGGCTGATCAACGAGACCTACAGCGCCTTCCTGCAGGGGTTCATGCCGAACCTGGCCCGGCCCGAGGTCGACGTGCTGGACGGGCTGACGACCGCGATCGCCGTCGACCAGCAGCGCATGGGCTCCGACCCCCGCTCCACCGTCGGCACCGCCACCGACGCCAACGCGATGCTGCGGATCCTCTTCAGCCGGCTCGGCACGCCCCACATCGGCCCGCCCGGCGCCTTCTCCTTCAACACCGCCTCGGTCTCGGCGAGCGGCGGATTCACGGTGGACCGCGGTGCCGACAAGACCAGGACCGAGAAGGTGTCCTTCAGCCGCACCGGCGGCATGTGCACGCACTGCGAGGGCCGGGGCACGGTCTCCGACATCGACCTCACCCAGCTCTACGACGACTCCAAGTCGCTGTCCGAGGACCCGTTCACCATCCCCACCTACACCGGTGACGGCTGGGTGGTACGGGTGATCGCCGAGTCGGGCTTCTTCGACAAGGAGAAGCCGATCCGCAAGTACACCAAGAAGGAGCGGCACGACTTCCTGTACCGCGAGCCGGTCAAGGTGAAGATCAACGGGGTCAACCTCACCTACGAGGGGCTGATCCCCAAGCTCCAGAAGAGCTTCCTCTCCAAGGACCGCGAGTCGATGCAGCCGCACATCCGGGCCTTCGTGGACCGGGCGGTCACCTTCACCCGGTGCCCCGACTGCGACGGCACCCGGCTCAGCGAGCTCGCCCGCTCCTCGAAGATCGGCAAGGTGAACATCGCCGACGCCTGCGCGATGGAGATCCGGGACCTCGCGGAGTGGGTCCGGGGACTCGACGAGCCGTCGGTGGCGCCGCTGCTCACCAAGCTCCGGCACACCCTCGACTCGTTCGTGGAGATCGGCCTCGGCTACCTCTCCCTCGACCGGGCCTCGGGCACGCTCTCCGGCGGCGAGGCGCAGCGCACCAAGATGATCCGCCACCTCGGCTCCTCGCTCACGGATGTCACGTACGTCTTCGACGAACCGTCCATCGGCCTGCACCCCCATGACATCCAGCGGATGAACAACTTGCTGCTGCGCCTGCGTGACAAGGGCAACACCGTGCTCGTCGTGGAGCACAAGCCCGAGACGATCGCCATCGCGGACCACGTCGTGGACCTCGGCCCCGGCGCCGGCACGGCGGGCGGCACCGTCTGCTTCGAGGGCACCCTGGAAGGGCTACGGGGCAGCGGCACCGTCACCGGCCGTCACCTCGACGACCGCGCCAAGATCAAGGCGACGGTCCGCAAGCCGACCGGCGCGCTGGAGATCCGGGGCGCCTCGGCGAACAACCTCCAGGGCGTCGACGTCGACATCCCGCTCGGCGTCCTCACCGTCATCACCGGTGTCGCGGGCTCCGGCAAGAGCTCGCTGGTGCACGGCTCGATCCCCACCGAAGAGGGTGTCGTCGCGATCGACCAGACCCCGATCCGCGGCTCCCGGCGCAGCAACCCGGCGACCTACACCGGTCTGGCCGACCCGATCCGCAAGGCCTTCGCCAAGGCCAACGGGGTCAAGCCGGCGCTGTTCAGCGCCAACTCCGAGGGCGCCTGCCCCACCTGCAACGGCGCCGGTGTCATCTACACCGACCTGGCGATCATGCAGAGCGTCGCCACTCCGTGCGAGGAGTGCGAGGGCAGGCGGTTCGAGGCGTCGGTGCTGGAGTACCGCCTCGGCGGCCGCGACATCAGCGAGGTGCTGGCGATGCCCGTGGCCGAGGCCGAGGAGTTCTTCGGCAGCGGCGAGGCCCGCACCCCGGCCGCACACAAGATCCTGGAGCGGCTCGCGGACGTCGGGCTCGGCTACCTCACCCTCGGCCAGCCGCTCACGACGCTGTCCGGCGGCGAGCGGCAGCGCCTCAAACTGGCCACGCACATGGGCGACAAGGGCGGCGTCTACGTCCTCGACGAGCCGACCACCGGTCTGCACCTGGCGGACGTGGAGCAGCTGCTCGGCCTGCTCGACCGGCTCGTCGACTCCGGCAAGTCGGTCATCGTCATCGAGCACCACCAGGCGGTCATGGCGCACGCCGACTGGATCATCGACCTCGGCCCCGGTGCGGGTCACGACGGCGGCCGGATCGTCTTCGAGGGCACCCCGGCCGACCTCGTCGAGGCCCGCTCCACGCTGACCGGGGAGCACCTGGCGGCCTACGTGGGTGCCTGAGGGATGTCCGTACGGCCGTGAGGCGAGCCGCCCGGCGTGCTCCGGGCCCTCCTCACGGCCTCGTGCCGGGTGGACAGCCCCATGTCGGACATTGGGGACAAATCAGACGAATATCGTCATCTGGTGAGGGCACTCCGTCTCCTGAATCCCCCACGGAACGGAGCCGCTGATGATCATCAAGAAGATGCACGAGATGGGCGTCCGCAGCGAGCACGCCTACATGGCCGGCATGGCCTCCATCGGCCTCAGCGTCGTCGCCTGGATGGGCTCCAGGAAGATGGAAGCAGGCACCGGTGTCGCCCGTGCCGACCGCTGGGGCATCTTCGTCGGTGAGTGGGCACCCACCTTCTTCGGTCTCGGCCTCGCCCTGTCGCACTACGAGCAGCAGGACGGCACCCTCACCGCCGACGTCCACGAGTTCCGGCCGACGCGGAAGGCGGGCTGAACGGCCCATCCCGGCGCGCGCCCGGCGCCGCCCCCGCGCACCCTGGTGCCATGGCGCCCGTGAAACCCGTCGTGGTCTACCCGCCCGCCGCGGACGGTGGACGGCGGGTCCGTGTGGACGACCAGTTCCTCGGTATCGCCTACGGGCCACTCGACATCGCCGAGTTCCTGCGGCGAGCCGGGATCGAGGACGCGGACGAGGCGTACGTGGCGGCATCGGGGCTGATCGAATGGCGCGGCGGTGGATCCGGCGCCTGGGGAACCGGCCACGCGTGAAGCCGCCGCTTCCCCCGAACGGCCCAGTGCCGTGACCCTGGAGCCCGTCCGGCAGTTGAGTGGGGCATGAAGAAGCGCAGCATGCTCGCGATCGCCTCCCTGGCCACCGGCTTCGTCGTCGCGGCGGTCACTCCGTCGCACGCCATCGGAGAGACTGTCCCCGCCATCAACGTGGACGAGACCCTCAAGACGCTCAACCAGACCGTCGCCAGGGACGGCCTGGCCGTGGACAGGAAGGACGGCGTCCAGAAGAAGAAGGGCGCTCAGAAGAAGGCCGCCCCGAAGAGGGGCTGACGACCAGCCACGGCCCACGGCGTCGGCGTTCCCCCGCGTGGGGGGCGCCGGCGCCGTCGTCATGCGCCCTCAACTGCGGCTGGTTTCCGTGGCAGGGTGGAGCGGGCAAGCCTCAGGGGGCCAACAGAAGAGGGGGACCTGTGACCGTCGTCTGGATCAACGGCGCGTTCGGTGCGGGGAAGACCACCACCGCACGGGAACTGATCGAACTGATCCCGAACAGCACGCTCTTCGACCCGGAGGTCATCGGCGGCGCGCTCGCCCACCTGCTGCCGCCGAAACGCCTCGCCGAGGTCGGCGACTTCCAGGACCTGCCGATCTGGCGACGGCTCGTGATCGACACGGCGGCCGCGATGCTCGCCGAGCTCGGCGGGACCCTCGTCGTCCCCATGACCCTGCTGCGCCAGGAGTACCGCGACGAGATCTTCGGCGGCCTGGCCGCGCGCAGGATCCCGGTCAGCCACATCCTGCTCGCTCCGGCCGAAACGATACTGCGGGAGCGCATAGCGGGCCGTGAGGTCCCGCGCGACCTCCCCGACGGCGACATGCGAATACGCCAGTGGTCCTTCGACCACATCGAGCCGTACCGGGCCGCTCTCGCCTCCTGGCTCACCGCCGACGCCCACCCCGTCGACACCAGCGACCTCACGCCGTACGAGACGGCCGTCAAGATCGCCGAGGCCGTCGCCGGCGGTACCGTGCCGGTCTGCGACATCGTGCAGACGCCCGAGCCCACCGCCGAGACCGTCGCCGCCGGAGTGCTCCTCTTCGACGAGCAGGACCGGGTGCTGCTCGTCGACCCCACGTACAAGGCCGGCTGGGAGTTCCCCGGTGGCGTCGTCGAACCCGGTGAGGCCCCCGCGCGCGCCGGGATCCGCGAGGTCGCCGAGGAGACCGGTATCAGCCTCGACGAGGTGCCGAGCCTGCTCGTCGTCGACTGGGAGCGCCCCGCACCCCCCGGGTACGGCGGACTGCGGCTCCTCTTCGACGGCGGCCTCCTGCACTCCGCCGAGGCGGGCAGGCTGCTGCTGCCCGGCCCGGAGCTGCGCGCCTGGCGGTTCGTCACCGAGGAGGAGGCCGCCGACCTGCTGCCCCCGGTGCGCTACGAGCGGCTGCGCTGGGCCCTGCGGGCCCGCGAACGCGGAGCGGCGCTCTATCTGGAGGCCGGGGTGCCGGTCGGCTGACACCGGGCCCGCCGCGCGCGCCCTTTACCCGGCGCGGGAGATTTCGAGGGAAAAGCAAAAGGAAACGGCGCCCGGGTCACGGCCAATCGCTGCCCAAGGAATCTCCCGCGAACCTTCACGCGGCGGGTAATCGCATTCCCCACTCTCGTCAACACTTTTCCATGACCGCAAACAATCCCTTTTCTCGCCCCTGCGCGGCTTGACCGGACTCGCACGCCGTTGCGAAAGTCCGCAGAGTCTCATGGCGGAAGCAACGACCGCCACCCAATTTCCTTGCCCCAGGGGCAGATCCGGGATGTCCGTACGATGACCACGCAACACCAGCCGGTCGACACCGGCGGCGGCACCGCGCTGCCGACCGAGCCGTCGACGCAGGACTCCAGACCCGGCGGCACGGTTGTCGCCGGCCGCCCACCGGCCCGGATGGCCTGGCGGCGGATCAGGCGGGACAAGGTCACCACGGCCGCTCTGGCGGCCACCCTCCTGTTCATCACGATCGCGCTCCTCGCGCCGGTCCTCACCGCGGTGACCGGCTGGGGACCGATCACCCCCGACAACAAGGCGATCAATCCGGACACGGGCAATTTCCCCTACGGGTCGCTGGGCGGTATCAGCGCCGAGCACCTCCTCGGCGTCGAACCGGGCACCGGCTACGACCTGTTCGCCCGCATCGTCTACGGCCTGCGCACCTCCCTCTACGTGGGATTCGCCTCGGCCGTACTGTCCACCGCGGTCGGAGTCGTGGCCGGGCTCGCCGCCGGCTATTTCGGCGGCTGGGTCGATTCCCTGCTGTCCCGGATCATGGACGTGATGCTGGCGTTTCCCCAGCTGCTGTTCATCATCGCGCTCACCCCGGTGATCCAGAACGCGCTCCAGACCGACACCCACGGCGGCACCGACGAGAACCTCCGGCTGCTCGTCCTGGTCCTCAACATCGCGGTCTTCGCCTGGGCGTACACCGCCCGGCTGGTGCGCGGGCAGGTACTGTCCCTGCGCGAACGGGAGTTCGTCGACGCCGCGCGGCTGATGAGCGCCGGCCGTCGGCACATCCTCTTCCGCCAGCTGCTGCCCAACCTGTGGGCGCCGATCCTGATCTCCTTCGCGCTCGCCGTCCCGCAGAACATCACGACCGAGGCGGCGCTGTCGTACCTGGGCGTCGGTGTCATCCCGCCCAACCCCGACTGGGGAGCCGTGCTGTCGGACGCCTCCCAGTTCTTCCTCCAGGATCCGATGTACCTCTTCGTGCCCGGCGTCCTGCTCCTCCTCCTGGTCCTGGCGCTCAACCTGCTCGGGGACGGCGTCCGGGACGCCCTGGACCCCCGAGCCCGGCGCGGCTGACAAGCCACCCCCGAGATTTCGGCCCGGCGGTCCCACGAACGGCCGCCGAGCCCGTAGCAAGAACGGAGTTTCCCCCATGACGCGCAGAACGCGCAGATCCCGTACGGTCGCTCTCGCGGCAACCGCCGTGGTGATCGCCCTCGGAGCCACCGCATGCGGAGGGTCCTCCAGCGACAGCGGCAGCGGCACCCCCGGAAAGGGCGGCACCCTCACCGTCCTGAACAAGGCCGACTTCGACCACCTGGACCCCCAGCGCGTCTACACGACCGAGGGCCAGAGCATGGACCAGGAGATCCTCCGGACCCTGACGGGCTGGGACGAGAGCGGCTCGAAGCCGAAGCTGGTCGGTGACCTGGCCACCGACACCGGAACGCCGAGCAAGGGCGCCACCGTCTGGACCTTCCACCTCAGGCACGGCGTCAAGTACCAGGACGGCACCGAGGTCACCGCGCAGGACGTCAAGTACGGCGTGGAGCGCGGCTTCTCCTCCGACATCAACGGCGGCCCGCCCTACGCGGCCCAGTGGCTCGTCGGCGGCTCCGACTACAAGGGCCCCTACCAGGGCAAGCAGCTCGACTCCATCCGGACGCCGGACAGGTACACGATCGTCTTCCACCTGAAGCAGCCGGTGGCCGACTTCAACGAGACCACCACGATGACCGGTTGGTCCGCCGTGCCCAAGGCCCACGACACCGGCTCGACCTATGACACCAAGGTCTGGTCCGACGGCCCGTACATGATCAAGTCGTACACCAAGAACAAGGAACTCGTCCTCACCCGCAACACGTACTGGTCCCAGGCGACCGACCCGATCCGGCAGCAGAACGTCGACGGGATCGACGTGAAGTTCGGCCAGGACGAGTCCGCCATCGACCAGCAGATCAAGGCCGACGCCGGCACCGCCCAGACCTCGATCCAGCAGTGGCCCATCGCCGGATCCGACCTGGCTCAGCTCGCGGGCGACCCGTCCCTGAAGAGCCGTTACTACAAGATTCCCGCGCCGGGCATCAACTACCTCGCCATCAACACCACCCGGGTCAAGGACATCCACGTCCGCGAGGCGATCGAGTACGCCATCGACAAGACCACCGTGCGCGGTGCCTTCGGCGGCTCCGCCTACGGCGACTACGCCACCACCATGCTGAGCCCCGGCATCGGCGGCTACCGGAAGTTCAACCTGTACAGCGCCAACCCGGCGGGGAACCTCGCCAAGGCCAAGGAGCTGATGAAGCAGGCGGGCAACCCGAAGCCCACCATGTCGATCGCTGTGGAGAACACCCCCACCGAGGAGCACTTCGCCGACGCCGTGAAGACCTCGCTGGAGCACATCGGCATCCACGTCAACATCTCCCCGATCGACGCGTCGAACTACTTCAGCACCATCAACAACACGAAGAACCAGTACGACCTGACCTGGGGCGACTGGATCGCCGACTGGCCCAACGCCTCCACGGTGCTGCCCACCCTCTTCGACGGCCGGCTGATCAAGAAGAACCCGCAGTCGAACCAGGACCTCTCCTACCTGAACGACCCGAAGGTCAACGCCCTGATCGACAAGGCCGCCACGATGACCGACGTCGCCCAGCGCAACGCCACCTACGGGCAGATGGACGAGCAGATCCTCAAGGACGCCGCCGTGGTTCCGCTGATGTACATGAACTTCAGCGACATGTCCGGCTCCAAGGTCGGCGGGGTCATCTCCGACACGATCCTGGCCGAGCCGAGCCTGGTCCACGTCTACATCAAGCACTGACGGAACCGTCTCCACCGCACCCCGCCGGCGGCCCCGGCCGCCGGCGGGCATCCCACTCACGTCAGGTCCCGGCACCCCATGTTTCGTTACCTCATCAGACGCCTGCTGGCAGCGGCCGTGATCATGCTGGTGATCACCACGATCACCTTCTTCATCTTCTTCGCGCTGCCGTCCGACCCCGCACTCCTGGCCTGCGGAAAGACCTGTTCGCCCTCGCGCCTCGCGGAGATCAAGCACTCGCTGGGCCTGGACCGGAGCTACCTCACGCAGTACTGGGAATTCCTCAAGGGGCTGTTCGCCGGCCGTGTCTTCGGTGACCAGAGCGTCCGCATCCACTGCGGCGCGCCCTGCCTCGGCGTCTCCTTCCAGACCGACACCCCCGTCCTGACCACCCTCCTGTCGGACTTTCCGGCGGACCTCTCCCTCGGCCTCGGTGCCGCGGTGGCCTTCCTGGTCCTGGGCGTCGGCCTCGGCACCGTCGCCGCGGTACGCCGGGGCAGGGCCGCCGACAAGGCCGCGGTCGGAGTCGCCCTGTTCGGCGTGTCGGTGCAGATCTACTTCATCGGTCTGCTGCTGCTCTACCTCTTCGTCGACAAGTTCCAGATCCTGCCGGCCTCCGGCTACACGCCGATCACCGAGGACCCGGCCGGCTGGTTCCAGGGGCTGATCCTGCCGTGGACCACCCTGGTCATCGTCTACCTCGCGATGTACACCCGGCTCACCCGCTCCTCCATGCTGGAGGTCTTCGCCGAGGACTACATGCGCACCGCTCGCGCCAAGGGTCTGCCGGCCGCCACCGTCGTCCTCAAGCACGGACTGCGCGCCGCCATCACCCCGATCATCACCATCTTCGGCATGGACGTCGGCTCCCTGATCGGCGGCTCCGCGGTCATCACCGAGTCGGTGTTCGGCATCAACGGCATCGGCAAACTCGCGGTCGACTCCGTCCAGAACTCCGACCTGCCGGTCATCCTCGGCACCACGCTCTTCGCCGCGACGTTCGTCGTCATCGCCAACGTCGTCGTCGACCTGGTGTACGGCCTCGTCGACCCGCGCGTGCGCCTCGCCTGAGCCCTCCTTCGTCCTTAGGAACACCCGTGTCCGTATCGACCTCACCGCAGCCAGCGGACGTCGCACCCGCGCCCGCACCCTTCCTCGACGTACGCGACCTGAAGGTGCACTTCCCGACCGAGGACGGCCTCGTCAAGTCGGTCGACGGCGTCTCCTTCACCCTGGAGAAGGGCAGGACCCTCGGCATCGTCGGCGAGTCCGGCTCCGGCAAGTCGGTGACCTCACTGGCCCTGCTCGGACTGCACAAGGGCACCCGCGCCCAGGTGTCCGGCGAGATCTGGCTGGACGGCCGGGACCTAGTCGCCCTGCCCGAAGCCGGGATGCGCGCCCTGCGCGGCCGCACCGTCTCCATGATCTTCCAGGACCCGCTCTCCGCGCTGCACCCCTTCTTCACCGTCGGCTCCCAGATCGCCGAGGCCTACCGGGTGCACCACAAGGTCTCCAAGAAGGAGGCCAGGGACCGCGCGGTGGAGATGCTGAAGCGGGTCGGCATCCCGCAGCCCGAGCGCAGGGTCAGGGACTACCCGCACCAGTTCTCCGGCGGCATGCGCCAGCGCGCCATGATCGCCATGTCCCTGGTGTGCGACCCGGAGCTGCTGATCGCCGACGAGCCCACCACCGCCCTGGACGTCACCGTCCAGGCGCAGATCCTGGACCTGATCCGCGACCTCCAGGAGGAGTTCGGCTCGGCCGTCGTCATCATCACGCACGACCTCGGCGTGGTCTCCGACGTCGCCGACGACATCCTGGTGATGTACGGCGGCCGCCGCATCGAGTACGGCACCACCCGCGACGTGCTCAAGCAGCCCCAGCACCCCTACACCTGGGGCCTGTTGCAGTCGATGCCGCACCTCAGCGGCGACGTCGGCGAGCGGCTCAACCCGATCCCCGGCACCCCGCCGAGCCTGATCAACCTGCCGGACGGCTGCTCCTTCCACCCCCGCTGCGCCTACAAGGGCTGGGTGCCTCAGGGCCGTTGCCCGGCGGAGCGGCCCGAGCTGCGCCTCGTCTCCGGCAGCGAACGGCACCTCGCCGCGTGCCATCTCAGCGACGACGCCAAACAGGAGATCCGCGTCGGGGCCGGTCCGGACGACCGGGGCCCCGCGGCCGCACGGGCCGCGCAGTGACGGCGGCGGACGAAAGGGACCATGCCGTGAGCACCACCGAGCCCCTCACCGGGCAGAGCACCGACCGCACAGCCGGCGAGAACCTCCTTGAGGTACGCGGTCTGCAGAAGCACTTCCCCCTCCGGCAGGGCATCATCTTCCAGCGGCAGATCGGAGCCGTCCGGGCTGTCGACGGCATCGACTTCTCGGTCGCGCCCGGCGAGTCGCTCGGCCTGGTCGGCGAGTCCGGCTGCGGCAAGTCGACCACGGGCCGACTGATCACCCGGCTGCTCGAACCCACCGGCGGCTCCGTCGTCTTCGACGGCGAGGACATCACGCACCAGCCGCCCGGGCGGATGCGTCAGGCCCGCCGCAACCTCCAGATGATCTTCCAGGACCCGTACTCCTCGCTGAACCCCCGGCACACCGTCGGCACCATCATCGAGACGCCGATGCGGCTCAACGGCATCAACCCGCCCCAGGGCCACAAGAAGCGCGCCCAGGAACTCCTGGAGACGGTCGGGCTCAACCCCGAGCACTACAACCGCTACCCGAACGAGTTCTCCGGCGGGCAGCGCCAGCGCATCGGCATCGCCCGCGCCCTGGCCCTGCGACCCAAGCTGATCGTGGCCGACGAACCCGTCTCCGCGCTGGACGTCTCCATCCAGGCGCAGGTCGTCAACCTGCTCCAGGACCTCCAGCGGGAGTTCGGCATCGCGTTCGTCTTCATCGCCCACGACCTCGCCGTCGTACGGCACTTCTCCGAACGGGTCGCCGTGATGTACCTCGGCAAGATCGTCGAGGTCGCCGAGCGGGAGTCGCTGTACACCGGGCCCCGGCACCCCTACACGCACGCACTGCTGTCCGCCGTGCCCGAGGCCGACCCGGACGCCGTCGACCGGCGCGAACGCATCCGGCTCGCCGGAGACGTGCCCTCCCCGATCGACCCGCCCTCCGGCTGCCGCTTCCGCACCCGCTGCTGGAAGGCACAGGAGAAGTGCGCCCTGGAGGAGCCGCAACTGGTGCGCGTCGAGGGCAGCCCCTCGGGCCACCTGACCGCCTGTCACTTCCCCGAGGACCCGTCCGTCACCGCACGCGAGGAGGACATCGTCCTGGACCCGGCCCTCGACTAGGGCGGGTCACCCACGGGGTGGATCACCCGTGCGCCGCGTTCCGCAGCGCGCGGCCCGCCCGACTCGTCACCGGAGCTCCGTGGCCGAAGCAGGCCACGTCCGCGTCCAGTTCGGCCAGGAGCCGGCAGGCCGCGAGGACCTGCGGGCGGTCGAGGTTGAACACCCCCGGCATGACCGTGCCGTCGACGGGTGACGCGGCGACCGTGTCACCCGTGAACAGCACCCCGTGTTCCGGGAGATGGAGCGCGATACTGCCGTGCGTGTGCCCCGGGACGTGCACGATCCGCGCCCCGCCGCCGATGTCCAGCACGTCACCGCCGGACACCTCGGTCAGCCGCGGCGGCCGGGCGAAGTCCCCCTCGGGCAGGAGCTTCGCCGCCTGCTCGTGCAGCGGCCGCTCCCAGTCCTCGAACACCGGCGGCGGGCCCGGCAGGTCCCCGCGCACGAACGGCGCGTCGAGCCGGTGGACCAGCACCTCGGCGCCGCTCAGCGCGGCGAACTCGCCCGCCCCGCCCGCGTGGTCCTCGTGGAAGTGGGTGAGCACGATCCGCCGTACGTCCCGGGGATGCCGGCCGAGGGCGGTCACCGCCTCGGCGATCGGGGCACCGGAACCGGCCGGCCCCGCGTCGACCAGGGTGAGTTCGCCGCCGTCCCGCCAGACGTAGGCCTGGCCGACCGGGAAGCGCAACAGATGCAAGCGGGGGGACAGTTCGATGACGTCCATGGGACGACCGTAGGGAAGGCCCCCGTCCGAGGACGAGGGCCTTCTGCTGCGGGCAGAGCGGTCAGCTCGCCGCGTAGGTGCGCAGGAACAGCGCCTCCGCCACCGACAGCCGCTCCAGCTCCTCGGGCGACACGCTCTCGTTCACCGCGTGGATCTGGGCCTCCGGCTCGCTCAGCCCGATCAGCAGGATCTCCGCACGCGGATAGAGCGCGGCCAGCGTGTTGCACAGCGGGATCGAACCGCCCTGCCCCGCGTACTGCATCTCCTGCCCCGGGTAGGCGACCGCCATCGCGGCCGCCATGGCCTGGTACGCCGGGCTGGTGGTGTCGGCGCGGAACGGCTGGCCCTCGCCGATCTGCTCGGTGCTCACCCGGGCACCCCACGGCGTGTGCGCCTCCAGGTGTGCCTGGAGCAGCTTGGTCGCCGCGCCCGCGTCCACCCCCGGCGGCACCCGCAGGTTGATCAGCGCACGGGCGCTCGCCTGCACGGACGGGGTGGCGCCGACCACCGGCGGGCAGTCGATGCCGATGACCGTGACGGCCGGCCGCGCCCAGATGCGGTCGGCGACCGTCCCGGACCCGATCAGCTCGACGCCGTCCAGCACCTTGGCGTCCCGGCGGAACTGCTCCTCCTCGTACTGGAGCCCCTCCCAGCCCGCGTCACCGGAGAGCCCCTCGACGGTCGTCGAGCCGTCCTCGGCGCGCAGTGAGTCCAGCACGCGGATCAGCGCGGCGAGCGCGTCGGGAGCGGCACCGCCGAACTGGCCGGAGTGGAGGTTGCCCGCGAGCGTGTCGACCTGGACGCGCACCATGGTCATGCCGCGCAGGGTGGAGGTGACGGTCGGCAGGCCGACCCGGAAGTTGCCCGCGTCGCCGATCACGATCGTGTCCGCCGCCAGCAGCTCCGGGTGTTCCTCGGCGTACCGCTCCAGGCCGCCCGTGCCCATCTCCTCGGAGCCCTCGGCGATCACCTTCACGTGGACGGGCACGCCGCCGTTCGCCTTGAGCGCGCGCAGAGCCAGCAGATGCATGATCAGGCCGCCCTTGCAGTCGGCGGCCCCGCGCCCGTACCAGCGGCCGTCCCGCTCGGTCAGCTCGAACGGCGGGGTCGTCCAAGCGGCCTCGTCCAGCGGCGGCTGCACGTCGTAGTGGGCGTAGAGCAGGACGGTCTTCGCGCCCTGAGGGCCGGGCAGGAAGCCGTAGACCGACTGTGTGCCGTCGGGGGTGTCGAGCAGGGCCACGTCCTGGAAACCCTCGGCGGCGAGCGCGTCCGCGACCCAGCGTGCGGCGCCCTCGCTCTCGCTCCTGGGGAACTGGTCGAAGTCCGCCACCGACTGGAAGGCCACCAGTTCGGCGAGCTCCTCCTTCGCCCTGGGCATCAGCGAGGCGACGGTCTCGGCGACCGGATTCGACGACATGGGCACGCTCCTCGTGGGTGCGACGTTGTACGGATGCGTACCTCTCGGTACGCGGTGATCGTGTGGTGTGGGCGCGGCCCCGTGTAAGGGCCACCCACGCCGCCGATCCTCCCACAGCGGCCTGCGGTGACCGCCGCCGTAGGATGCGGGAGACAGCGGCAGGCGGCTTGATCGGGAGCAGTAGACCATCGTGAGCAGCGAGAACTCTTCGGCGGACGACGCGCGGCAGGTGTGGGACGTCGTCGTGGTGGGCGCGGGACCCGCGGGCGCTTCGGCCGCGTACGCGGCGGCAGTGGCCGGCAGACGCGTGCTGTTGCTGGAGAAGGCCGAGCTGCCGCGGTACAAGACCTGCGGCGGCGGCATCATCGGCCCCTCGCGCGACGCCCTGCCGCCCGGCTTCGAGCTGCCGCTCAGGGACCGGGTGCACGCGGTGACCTTCTCGAACAACGGCCGCTTCACCCGCACGCGCCGTTCCAGGCAGATGCTCTTCGGGCTGATCAACCGGCCCGAGTTCGACCAGCAACTCGTCGAGCACGCGCAGAAGGCGGGCGCCGAGCTGCGTACGGGCGTCACGGTCCAGCGGGTCGAGCAGCACGGCTCGACGGTGCCGGACCGGCGCACGGTCGCCGTGGTCCTCCAGGGCGGTGAGGTCGTGCTCGCCCGGGCCGTCGTCGGGGCGGACGGCAGCGCCAGCCGCATAGGGGCGCATGTCGGGGTCAAGCTCGCCCAGGTGGATCTCGGCCTGGAGGCGGAGATCCCGGTGCCGGAGACCGTCGCAGAGGACTGGAAGGGCCGGGTGCTCATCGACTGGGGCCCCATGCCCGGCAGTTACGGCTGGGTCTTCCCCAAGGGCGACACCCTGACGGTCGGGGTGATCTCGGCCCGTGGCGAAGGCGCCGCCACCAAGCGGTACTTGGAGGAGTTCATCGGCCGGCTCGGCCTCGCCGGCTTCGAACCGAGCATCTCCTCGGGCCACTTGACCCGCTGTCGCGCCGACGACTCGCCGCTCTCCCGCGGACGGGTGCTGGTGTGCGGTGACGCCGCGGGGCTCCTGGAGCCGTGGACCCGCGAGGGCATCTCCTTCGCGCTGCGGTCCGGCCGGCTGGCGGGGGAGTGGGCGGTGCGGATCGCCGAGGCGCACGACGCCGTGGACACGCGCCGGCAGGCTCTCAACTACGCGTTCGCGGTCAAGGCCGGGCTCGGGGTGGAGATGAGCGTCGGCAAGCGGCTGCTCACGGCGTTCGAGCGCCGTCCCGGGCTGTTCCACGCGGCGCTGACGGGCCTGCGCCCCGCATGGAGGGCGTTCAAGGAGATCACACAGGGCTCGACGTCGCTGGGCGAGATCGTCCGCACGTATCCGATCGCCCAGCGTGCCCTGGCCGCGATGGACCGCCGTCCCGCCGCGCCCGCGGAGGTCAGCTCGTCGGAGTGATCTCGAAGACGGGGTGGTCCGGGGCGATGCGGCGCAGCTCGTCGTCCGGGGAGTCGGGGCCGACTCCGTTGAAGAAGACCCCGACCTCAGCCTTCCAGCGCTTGAGGTAGGCGCGCAGGATCGGGGTCTTGTCGTCGTCGCCGACCTCGGCCGCGGTGAAGGTGTCCACGTGCGTGCCGAGGTGCAGTTCGCCGCCGCCCGCGGCGCGCATGTTGTGCGTCCACTGCACATGACCGCGGGGTGCGACCAGGTACTGCTTGCCGTCCAGGGTCAGCAGGTTGACCGGGGTGGTGCGCCACTGGCCGCTCTTGCGGCCGCGGACGGCGAGGACGCGGGAGCCCCAGACGCTGACGCCGCGGCGGGTCAGCCAGGCCACGAAGCGGTTGAAGACGTTGACGGTGAACCAGCCGGGCTTCTGGACGTGCGTGGACATGGGGCCCCCTCGGGTGGCTGCGAAGCGGTGCTCTCTTCTGTGAGCACCGCTCTCGCTCTTTCTGGTGTCAGTCTGCACGAGGCCGTGCGCCAGAGCAAGAGCACTGCTCTCCAATTTGTTCACCGCTCTCTTTTGTGTGCACTGCTCTTCTTTCATGGGAGACTGCTCGGCATGAGCACCGCACACGGCGCCCGTGCCCGGGCCAGGACCGAAGTCACCGCGGCCATCAAGGACGAGGCCCGCAGACAACTCGCGGCGGAGGGCGCCGCCCGGCTCTCGCTGCGGGCCGTGGCCCGTGAGCTCGGCATGGTGTCCTCCGCGCTGTACCGCTACTTCCCCAGCCGTGACGACCTGCTCACCACCCTCATCATCGACGCCTACGACTCCCTCGGTGAGAGCGCCGAGGCGGCCCACGAGCCGGCGGCCGGCCCCTTCGAACGCTGGATCGCGGTCTGCGAGGCGGTGCGTGGCTGGGCGCTGGACCATCCGCACGAGTACGCGCTGATCTACGGATCGCCCGTCCCCGGGTACACGGCCCCCGACGCCACCGTCCCGGCCGCCGCCCGCGTCGGGCTCCTGCTCATCGGCATCGCCCGCGACGCCCACCAGGACCCGGAGCTCGCCCGGCCCCCGCTGGCGGACGAGCTCCGCCCGGAGGCCGAACGCATGGCCGCCGACCTCGCCCCCGACCTCCCCCCGGCGGTCGTGACGGCACTCGTCGCGGCCTGGGCCCAGCTCTACGGGCTGGTCGGCTTCGAACTGTTCGGCCAGTTCAACCGGGTGGTGGAGGACCGGGAGACGTTCTTCCGGCACGCGGTGGGGCAACTCGCCCGAGGGGTCGGGCTGATTCCCGCCTCCCGGTAGGCCACCGGCCCGGTGAACGGGCGTACTTCCCGGGGAGTACGCGTGAGCACCACGCAGGGGTGACGCGGCCGCGGGAGCGTGGCGTCTAGCGTGGCCGGTATGGACGAGCAGCGTGCGCGGGGCGGTTCGCCGCGGTGGTGGCGGCACGGGCCCGCGTGGTGGGACCGGTGGGAGGGGCGTGAGCCGCGATGGCCCTGGCGGTCCACGGTCCTCGTGACCGCGTTCGTCCTGGTCGGGTCGAACTTCGCCGCCCACGGGCAGCAGGGCGAGCGGGCGGAGCTGGATCTCTTCGCGCGGGCGCTGCTGCTGGTGGCCGGCGGGCTGCTGCTGTGGCGGAAGCGGTATCCGGTGGCCGTGGTGTTCGGCACGGCGGCCGCCGTCATGGTCTACCTGGGGGCCGGGTATCCCTACGGGCCGGTGCTCTTCACCGTCGCCCTCGCCTGCTT
Organism: Streptomyces massasporeus; assembly: GCF_014648995.1. Lineage (GTDB taxonomy): Bacteria > Actinomycetota > Actinomycetes > Streptomycetales > Streptomycetaceae > Streptomyces > Streptomyces massasporeus. Next base: position 320,838 of record NZ_BMSE01000005.1, read on the forward strand.
CAGCGCGATCGTCGCCGGGCACCGCCGGGCGGCGTGGGCCGCGATGGGCATGCTCTGGGCCGGACACGTCCTGGTGGCGCACTGGCTCTTCCGGTGGCTGCCGCCGTCCGGCGACTTGGCCGCCTCCTGGGGCGAGGAGATCGTGGTCGCCACCTGGGTGGTGGCGATCGCGGCGGTGTCGGAGCTGTTCCGCGTCCGGCGCGAACAGTGGGTCCGGGAACGGGCCGAACGGGCCGAGGCCGCGCGGCGGCGGGCCGACGAGGAGCGGCTGCGGATCGCGCGGGAGCTGCACGACGTCCTCGCCCACAGCATCTCCGTCATCAACGTGCAGGCCGGGGTCGGCCTCGCGCTCCTCGACACCGACCCCGAGCAGGCCCGCACGGCCCTCACCACGATCAAGGACCAGAGCAAGGAGGCGCTCGGCGAGGTGCGCCAGGTGCTCGACACCCTGCGCACCCCCGGTGACGCGCCGCGCGCCCCCGCGCCCGGGCTCGACCGGCTGTCCGAGCTGGTGGAGCAGGCCGGGAGCGCGGGCCTCACGGTGGACGTCGAGGGGGAGGCGCCGCGCCTCGCGCCCGGCACCGACCTCGCCGCCTTCCGGATCCTCCAGGAGGCCCTGACGAACGTCGTCCGGCACTCGGGGTCGCGGCACGCGCGCGTGCACCTCGCGTCCGGTGCGGGCGTGCTGCGGCTGCGCGTGGACGACGACGGGCCCGCGACCGGGGACGACGCCGGCGGCAGCGGCAACGGACTCGCCGGGATGCGGGAGCGGGCCGCGGCCCTGGGTGGCACCATCGAGGCGGGCCCCCGCCCGGACGGAGGGTTCCGGGTGCTCGCCGTGCTGCCGCTGACGGCATCGGCCGGCACATCCACCGGGGGGCCGACGAGCCCGACACAGGAGGACCGTTGATCCGCGTACTGCTGGCCGACGACCAGTCCCTGGTGAGGGCGGGGTTCCGGGCGCTGCTCGACGCGCAGCCCGACATCGAGGTGGCCGGAGAGGCCGCCGACGGGGAGGAGGCCGTGCGCCGGATCCGCGAACTGCGCCCCGACGTCGTCCTGATGGACATCCGCATGCCCGCCCTCGACGGCCTGGCCGCGACCCGGCAGGTCACCGGCGATCCCCACCTGGAGGACGTCAGGGTCGTCATGCTCACCACCTTCGAGCTCGACGAGTACGTCTTCGAGGCGATCCGCTCCGGCGCCTCCGGCTTCCTGGTCAAGGACACCGAGCCGGAGGAACTCCTGCGCGCCGTCCGGGCGGTGGTCGCGGGCGACGCGCTGCTGTCGCCGGGCGTGACCCGGCGGCTGATCTCCGAGTTCGCGTCCCGCTCCAAGGAACCGGCGGCGGCCGGCGCCCTGGCCCGGCTCACCGAGCGGGAGCGGGAGGTGATGGCGCTGGTCGGGATCGGCCTGTCCAACGAGGAGATCGCCCGCCGCCTGGTCGTCAGCCCTCTCACCGCGAAGACCCACGTCAGTCGCACGATGGTGAAGCTCGGCGCCCGCGACCGGGCCCAGCTGGTCGTGCTCGCCTACGAGTCGGGGCTGGTGCGGCCGGGCTGGCTGGGCTGATCCGCCCTCCGGAACCGGACCAGGACGCTGACGACCCGCGCGACGAAGAGGACCGGAGCGAGCACCACACCGGCGCGCAGCAGCAGGCGCTCGGCCGTGTCCGGCAGGTCGAAGAGCAGCGAGGGCCCCGCCACCGCCCCGAACACCACCGCCGCGGCGAAGGCCGCACTGCACAGCGCGTACCCGATCTCGACGGTGATCGCGTCGCGTTCGGCCTGACTGCGCCGTCCCCCGTGACTGGTCATACGGCGAGTCAAACAGGGGTGCGCCCGGCGATCAAGGCAGCCCGCCGGGCGCACGGTCGGAGGCGTCCCCCTAGTCGCGCACGGCGACGCGCTCCGCCTCCTTGGGGGTGGACTTGGCGACCACGACGGTCGGCCCGGACGGCCGGTCCCGGCGGGGGCGCAGACCCGTGAGGGTGATCAGCAGGCCGATGAGGGCGACGAGCGTCACGACGGCCAGGCCGGGCCGGTAGCTGTCGAGCACGGCCTGCGGGGAGGGGTGGGGCCCCTCGGGGGAGTTCGCGGTCACCACCGCCGTCACCACGGCGAGGAAGATCGCGCCGCCGACCTGGACCGAGGTGTTGAGCAGCCCGGAGACCATGCCCTGCTCGTGCTCGTCGACACCGTTGGTGGCCTGGACGTTGAGCGACGGGAAGGTCAGCGCGAAGCCGGAGCCGACCAGCAGCATCGTCGGCAGGATCACCGCCGCGTAGACCGGGTCGAGGTCGATGCGCAGGAACAGCACGTACCCGGTGACCATCAGGGCGAAGCCCAGCACCATCAGCCGGGCGGTGCCGAACCGGTCGATGACGGCGCCGACCTTGGTCGCGGACAGCGCCACCAGCGCGCCCGCCGGCAGGAAGGCCAGGGCCGTGTGCAGCGCGGACCAGCCGAGCAGCTGCTGCATGTACAGCGTGACCAGGAACTGGAAGCCGATGTAGCTGCCGACGAAGGTCAACGCGCCCAGCTGGGCCCGCACCTGCGGTCCCGAGCGCAGCACGCCGAGCCGGATCAGCGGGCTGGGACTGCGCCGCTCGACGGCGACGAAGGCCACGAGGAGCACCGCCACGGCGACGAAGGACAGGATGGTCCGGGCCGCGCCCCAGCCCACCTCGGGCGCCTCGACGACGGTGAAGACCAGCAGCAGCATCGAGCCGGTGCCGAGGATGGCGCCGGGGACGTCGTAGCCGCCCTGGCCGCGCTCGCGTTCGGTGCGCGGCAGCAGCTTCAGGCCCACGAGCAGGGCGATCAGCGCGATGGGGGCGGGCAGGAGCATGGTGAGCCGCCAACTGGCCTCCGTGAGCAGGCCGGAGAAGACCAGCCCCATCGAGTAGCCGGTGGCGCCGCAGGTGGTGTAGATGGCCAGGGCGCGGTTGCGCAGCGGGCCTTCGGGAAACGTCGTGGTGATGATCGACAGGCCGGCGGGGGCGGTGAAGGCCGCGCTCAGGCCCTTGATGAAGCGGCTGGCGATGAGCAGCGGACCCGAGTCGACGAGCCCGCCGAGCAGCGAGGCGAGCGCGAAGACGCCCAGGGCCACCAGGAAGACCTGACGCCGGCCCAGCAGGTCGGCGGCGCGTCCACCGAGCAGCAGCAGACCGCCGTAGCCCAGGATGTAGCCGCTGACGATCCATTGCAGCGCCGAGGTCGACAGGCCGAGGTCGGCGCCGATGGACGGCAGGGCGACGCCGACCATGGACACGTCCAGGGCGTCCAGGAACATCGCGGCGCAGAGCACGAGCAGGGTGCCCCAGAGCCGTGGCGTCCAACGCCCCTCGGACGTGGGGGAGATGAGCGGAGAGGTCATACCCGGGACAGTACATGCGTATGCATGAGATGCAAATGCATTTAATTCAGGTGCAACAATCTCGGTTCTCTGTTACGGTGCGGCGCATGGCTCAGCAGGCCGAGCAGGCGCTCGTGGAACACTGGCGGGACATTCTGGCGCTGCACGCGCGGACCCAGTGCGAGCTCGATCGTGCGCTGCACGGCCACGGGCTGTGCGCCAGCGACTTCGAGGTGCTCGACGTCCTCGCCGGGTGCCGGACGCCGAAGGGCACGCCGTCCTACCGCGTCCAGGAGATCTCCGAGCGGGTCCACCTGAGCCAGAGCGCTCTGTCGCGGCTGATCGCCCGGCTGGAGAAGGAGGGTCTCGTCGAGCGCGGCATGTGCTCCGAGGACCGGCGTGGCGTGAAGGTCTGCCTCACGGCGAAGGGGCGCGCGCTGCACGGTGAGGTTCTTCCCGTGCAGCGCGCGGTGCTGGCGAGGATGCTCGCCGACGACTGACCGTCCGTCGGTGGCCGCTCAGATCGCCGACGTCTCCCGCCACAGCGTGGCGAGTGCCTGGTCGCCCGTGGCGCTCGGCAGGGGCGACCGGTTCCACAGCGCCAGGTACAACTGCCCGGCTGGGGCGGACAGTTCGCACTCCGCCTCCCCGGCCTCGTCCCGCGTGGTCACGGGCGGCTCCGGCGACAGGCGCAGCGTCCACACCGCGCCGGTGTCCTCGGTGCGGATCCGCAGGACGCGCGGCTCGGGGGTGCGTACGCGGCTCCTGGAACGGGCGTGGAAGCCACGCAGCAGTTCGTCGATGCCGTCGGTCGCGAACTCGGGGGTGACCTCCGTCGGGGCGCCGCCGCGGGCGGACTCCGCGTCGACCCGGTGCACGGCCGTCTCGTGCGCCTGCCGACGGGCCCAGAAGGCCAGCGGGGACGGCGCGGGCAGGAAGGCGAAGCACTCCACGTCGGGCGAGGCGCCGGCCAGCGTGCCCACGAGCCGGCGGTGGCTGTCGCGGTACCAGGCGATGAGCTCCGCGCCGTCGAGGTCCGTGGGTTCGACCAGCGGGCGGCGCTCGGTGACCTGCTCGGCGACGTAGGCGGCGGCCCAGCGGTGCACGGCGCCCGTGTGCCGCAGCAGATCGCGCACCTGCCACTCGGGGCAGGTCGGCACCTTCGCCTCCGTCCCGGACTCCTCGGCGGCCGCTGCCAGCAGCCGGCCTTCCGTCTCCAGTGCTTGAAGGAACTCGGCGATCTCCATGGCGCCGAGTCTGCCGCATGAAGCGCTCTCGAAGCCGGGGGATTTCCGGCGGCCGCCCCGGGGGCTACGGCAGCGGCGTCCCGCCCGTCGCGTTGACGATCTCGGCGGTGATGTACGACGCCTCCTGCGAGGCGAGGAAGACGTACGCCGGAGCCATCTCGGCAGGCTGTGCGGGCCGTCCGATGGGGGCCTGCTTGCCGAACGTCTGCGTGTCCGGCAGGGTCGCCGGGATCAGCGGCGTCCACACCGGGCCCGGCGCCACCGCGTTGACGCGGATGCCCCTCTCGATCAGCATCTGCGCCAGCCCCTGCGTGAACGTGACGATCGCGCCCTTCGTCGTCGCATAGTCCAGCAGATGCGGACTGGGCTTGTACGCCTGCACCGACGTGGAGTTGATGATGCTGCCGCCCTCCGGGATGTGCGGCAGGGCCAGCTTGCACAGCCAGAACATCCCGTACAGGTTCGTGCGCAGCACCCGGTCGAACTGCTCGGTGGTGATCGCCTCGATGCCGTCGGGCTGCGACATCTGGTACGCCGCGTTGTTCACGAGGACGTCGATCCGGCCGAACTCCTCCACGGCGCGGTCGATCAGCGCCCGGCAGTTCTCCTCCTCCCGTACGTCGCACGCGACGGGCACGGCACGCCGGCCGGCCTCCTCGACGAGCCGGGCCGTCTCGGCGGCGTCGTCCTTCTCGTCATCCAGATGGGTGAACAGCACGTCGGCTCCCTCACGGGCGAACGCCAGGGCGACCGCGCGGCCGATCCCGGAGTCCCCGCCGGTGATCACCGCCTTGCGGCCGGTCAGCCGGCCACTGCCCCGGTAGGAGTCCTCGCCGTGGTCCGGGGGCGGGTCCATGGGGCCCGTCCAGCCCGGGTGCGGCTGGTCCTGGGAGGGAAACTCCGGGGTCGGGTGCTGCTCTCCGGGGTGCTGCTGTTCGGTCACGGGTCTGCCTCCTTGTCCGCGGTGTACGGCCCGGTGATCACACCGGGCGTGGCCACGGGTACCCAGGATCACCGGCATCCCCCCTGGCGGTGCCCCTCCTCTCAGTCCCCGGCCGTCCGCCTCGCGGACGCCCCCACCAGGGCTCCGACGGCCGCCGCCACCGCGGCCAGGACCGCCACGCTGGTCAGTGCGGCCGGCAGGGAGAACCAGTCCGCCATGAAGCCGATCGCGGGCGGGCCGAGGAGCATGCCCCCGTAGCCCAGGGTGGAGGCCGTGGCGACGCCGTCGGGTCCGGCGAGGGCCCCGGCCCGTTCCACGGCCACGGGGAAGAGGTTCGCGAGGCCGATGCCCGTGATCGCGTAGCCGAGGAGGGCCGCCCAGAGGGAGGGGGCGAGGGCGCCGAGCAGCATGCCGGCCGCCGCTGTGGTGCCTCCGGCGACGACGGTCCGGGTCTGCCCCAGGCGCTCCAGGAGCATGGTGCCGGACAGTCGTCCCACCGTCATGGCGAGCGCGAAGCAGGAGTAGCCCACGGCCGCGGCACCCGCCGAGGCGTGCAGGTCCTGCTCGAGGTGCAGGGCGCCCCAGTCAGCCAGCGCCCCCTCGCCGTATGCCGTGCACCCCGCGATGAGGCCGAAGACGATCACCAGCGCGCGGGTGCGGCCGTCCAGTCGGCGCGGGGCTCCCTCGGTGGGAAGGTCCCGCTCCGGGGGCGTCGGCGGCTCGTGCCGCAAGAGGGTGGGGCCCACCGCCGCGGTGACGAGCAGGCCGACCAGCGTGAGCAGCAGCAGGTGCCGGGTGGGGGAGAGGACCCCCGCGACCAGCCCGCCCAGCCCCGCTCCGACCATGCCGCCCAGGCTGAAGGCCGCGTGGAAGCTCGGCATGACCGGCCGCCGCAGCGCGGCCACGAGTTCGACGGCCGCGCTGTTGAAGGCGACGTTGATCCCGCCGTACGCGGCCCCGAAGAGCAGCAGGACGAGGCCCAGTGCGAGCACCGAGTGGGCCAGCGGGGGCAGGGCGACGGAGAGGGAGAGCAGCACCGCGCAGACGACGGTGACCTGGTGGTTCCCGTAGCGGCGGCACAGGCGCCCGGTGAGGGTCATGGTGATGACGGCCCCGGCGGAGACGCCCAGGAGTGCGAGGCCGAGAGCACTGGCGGAGGCGCCGGTCTGCGCCTTGATGGCGGGGATGCGCACGACCCAGCCGGCGAAGACGAAGCCGTCGAGGGCGAAGAAGACGGTGAGGGCGATGCGGAGTCGGGTCAGGGAGTTGCCGTTGCCCGGCACGGCACTGTGCGTTCGGGGTTTGTTTATTTGCGGCACAAAATCAGGCTAGGTGGGTGCGGGGGCGGGGACAAGGTGCGACTCTGGGACGAGACCCATCGCCGAGGAGCGGACGCAGCCGCCGCAGGAGCGCAGGAGGGCACATGGGACGTGACGTGCCGGCCCTGGTGTTCACCCGGGAGGACCGCCGTCGATACCGGGAGAAGATGCACACCGACCTCGAGGTGCTCGCCCGGATGCTCCACGAGTCGGGCTTCGAGAGCGAGCGCCCCCAGGTCGGCCTCGAGATCGAGCTCAATCTGGTGGACGACGCCGGGCTGCCCGTGATGCGGAACACCGACGTGCTCCAGGCGATCGCCGACCCCGCCTGGTCCAGCGAGCTCGGCCGCTTCAACCTGGAGATCAACATCCCGCCCCGGCAGCTCACGGCAGGCGGCCCCGGCTCCTGGGAGCAGGAGATCCGCGACGCCCTCAACCACGCCGAGGACCGCGCAGCCGCGGTGGGCGCGCACCTGATCATGGTCGGCATCCTGCCGACCCTGGGCGAGTCGGACGTCAGCGGGTCCGCCCTCTCCGGCGATCCGCGCTACCGGCTGCTCAACGAGCAGATCTTCGCGGCCCGGGGCGAGGACCTGCGGATCAGGGTCGACGGCGTGGAACGCCTGTCGACGTACGCCGACACGATCACTCCCGAGGCCGCCTGCACCAGCACCCAGTTCCATCTCCAGGTCGCCCCGAAGGAGTTCCCGCACTACTGGAACGCGGCCCAGGCCATCGCGGGCGTGCAGATCGCCCTCGCGGCGAACTCGCCCTTCCTGTTCGGCAAGGAGTTGTGGCGCGAGACCCGCATCCCCCTGTTCGAGCAGGCCACCGACACCCGCCCCGAGGAGATCAAGGCCCAGGGCGTACGGCCCCGGGTGTGGTTCGGGGAGCGCTGGATCACCAGCGTCTTCGACCTCTTCGAGGAGAACGTGCGCTACTTCCCGGCCCTGCTGCCGCTGTGCGAGGACGAGGACCCGCAGAAGGAGCTGGACAGCGGCGGCGTTCCCCAGCTGGGCGAGCTGACCCTGCACAACGGCACGATCTACCGCTGGAACCGCCCCATCTACGCGGTCACCGACAGCGGCCCGCATCTGCGCATCGAGAACCGCGTGCTGCCCGCCGGTCCCACCGTGGCCGACATCATCGCCAACGGCGCCTTCTACTACGGACTGACCCGCGCCCTGGTCGACGAGGACCGGCCGGTGTGGACGCGGATGTCCTTCTCGGTCGCCGAGGAGAACCTCCACACCGCGGCCCGCGACGGCATCGACGCCCGCCTGTACTGGCCCGGCGTGGGCGAAGTGCCGGTCACGGAACTGGTGTTGCGGCGGCTGCTGCCCCTGGCCCACAAGGGCCTGGAGCTGACCGGCATGGACGCCGCCTGGCGCGAGCCCCTGCTGGGCATCATCGAGCAGCGCTGCGTCACCGGCCGCAACGGCGCCCTGTGGCAGGCGGAGACGGTGCACCACCTGGAGAAGGCCGGCATCTCCGACCGCCGCGAGGCACTGCGGCAGATGACCAGGACGTACATGGACTACATGCACATGAACGCACCTGCGCACACCTGGCCCGTGGACTGACCTCAGTCGGGGCGGCCGTGCCACTGCGCGGCAGCCGTCAGGGGCACGGGTGCGGGCACCTCGGCCGACGTCGTCAGTTCGATCCGCCGCCCCTCGGCGGCCGAACGCAGCAGAGCGGTCATCGCCTCCAGCACGTGCAGGGCCAGTTCACCGCTCGCGCGCGGCGCCCGCCGCTCGTCGGCGGTGAGGAAGTCGAGCAGGCCGACGCCGCGCGCGCCGTCCGCGTAACCCGCCGACGTCGCAAGGGCGCGCCAGCGGGTGTCGCCGAGCGTGTGGAGGCGTACCTCCCCGTCGAAGCGGTTGGGGTCGGGGACCGACAGGGTGCCGCTCTCGCCGTGCACCTCGATGGGCGCGGCCGTGGTGGCCACGCCGTCGAAGCTCGTCGTGAGCGTCGTCAGCGTCCCGCTCACGTGCTCCAGCACTCCGGTGACATGGCTGTCCACCTCGACCGGTATGCGCTCGCCGGCGCGCGGGCCCGATCCGATCACGCGCTCGGCGCGCAGCCGCCCGGCCGCCCCGGTCACGGCACGCACCGGCCCCAGCAGGTGCACCAGGGACGAGAGGTAGTACGGCCCCATGTCCAGCAGCGGACCACCGCCTGCCGTGTAGTAGAAGTCGGGGTGAGGGTGCCAGCGTTCGTGGCCCGGGGTGACCATCACGGCCGAGGCGAACTGGGGGCGTCCGATGCTCCCGGCCTCCACCGCCGCCCGCGCGGTCTGAACTCCCGTGCCCAGCACGGTGTCCGGGGCGCAGCCGACACCGGTGCCCGCCTTCGCGGCGGCCTCCAGCACGGCCCGGGCGTCCTCCAGGCCCACGGCCAGGGGCTTCTCCCCGTAGACGTTCTTGCCGTGCCGGATCGACCCGAGGGCTATCTCCGCGTGGGCGGCCGGCGTGGTCAGGTTCAGGACCGTGTCCACCTCCGGGCTGCTCAGCAGCTCCTCGACCGTCAGGGCCCGGGCGCCGGGCAGTTCGGCGGCGGCCGCGGCCGACCGGGAGGCGTCGAGGTCGGCGACCGCGGTGACGCGTACGCCGGGACGGCCGACGAGCGTGTCCAGGTACGCGCGGGAGATGACGCCGAGCCCTACGACTCCGACGCGGTGCGCGTCGCCCACAGCATGCCCCTCTCGATGATGGTGCGGACCTGGGGGTTCTCCAGCACGTCGACGCTGTGCCCCGGCGTCGTCACCACGATCCGCCCGGCACCCCACCGGCGGGTCCAGACCGCCGGTGAGGTGACCGGCCGGTGCCAGGGCTGCCACGGCCGGACGGGATGCGTGGTGGTGGCCAGGACGTCGATCAGATCGTCGTGGAGCACCCAGTACTGCTCGGTGTCCAGCGCGAAGTCCTCGATGCCGGACGTGATCGGGTGCTCCCGGCCGGCCTCGGTGAGAACGATGGTGTGGGGCAGGAAGTTGTCGTCCGCCGCACCCCGGCGCTCGCACGGTTCCTTGCCGGGGTGTGTGGCGAACTGGCCGCCCACCAGGTGGAGATAGTCCGAGGAGGCGCGAAACGAGTCGGCGATGCCGCCGTGCCAGCCGGTGAAGCCGGTACCGGCCACGACCGCGGAGCTCAGCCCCGTCAGCTGGTCGCGCGTGATCTCCGACATCGTCACGCACTGCACGACCAGGTCCGTGCCGGCCATCTCGGCGGCATCCGCGTAGATCTCGGTCGACTCCTCGATCCGGACCGTGAATCGGTTGTCCCGGAGGAAGGGCAGGAACAGTTCCGTGGCCTCGACCGGCTGATGTCCTTCCCAGCCGCCTCGGACCACCAGGGCTCTCTTCTGCGTCATCGTGATCTCACTATGCGCCGGGCGCCCGCGATCGGAAAAGAGGGCCGGACCTCACGAAAGTTTCGCGTGGGAGGCCCGCGCCGAGACCATCCAGCAGGCCGCTGTGTAGCGGACTTCCGTGCCCTGCACGAACGGGTCGAAGGCGGGCCGGACCACTTCGATGATCTCCGCCCGGGTCCGTTCGTCGGCGTCGGGCAGGACCGTGCCGAGGGGACCGAGCCGGGTGAAGTAGGTGACGAGTTCCTTCTCTGGCAGGGTGCAGACCACGTCGACCGGCTCGATGCCGATTCCGGCCCAGCCGCTCTCCGCCAGGATGTGGTGGACCCGCTTCGGGTCCGCGAAGGCGAACTGGCCCGGCTGGTCCGGCCGGCGGGCGGGAAGCTCCGGCAGGAAGGGGGCCGCGGCGCGTTCCGCCGTCGTCATGAACGGGTTCTCCTCGGGCCCCCGCCACACGACGCACCGCAGCGCGGCCCCGTCCTTCACCGTGCTCCGCAGATTGGTGAAGGCCCGCACGGGGTCGCTGAAGAACATGACGCCGAAGCGCGAGATGACGGCGTCGAAGGCGGCGGGTTCGAAGGCGTACTCCTGCGCGTCGGCCTGGACGAAGGACGCCGGTACACCCTCCTGCTCGGCCCGCGCCCGCGCCTCCTCGATCATCGGGCCGGAGATGTCGACACCCACGCAGTGCCCGGTCCTGCGCGCGACGGCCCGGGTGATGCTGCCGGTGCCGCAGCCGACGTCCAGCACACCGGCCGCGTGTTCGGCTGACACGGCGTCGACGAGCAGCTTCTCGATCGGCCCGAACATCTCGTTCAGCACCCCTTGGAGATCCACCCAGGCGTGGCCGGCGGGCCCGTTCCAGCGGGCGGCCTGCTCGTCGTAGGACCTGCGTGAGGCATCCATCGTCGTATCTCCCTCTGCTTGTCTTCGTCGGGACGGGATGACAGCGTTCTACTTCAAGTCGACTTGAGGTCAAGACAATGACAGATCTGGACATAGCAGAAGTGGCGCACCGCGCCGGAGTGCCCGCCTCGACGCTGCGCTTCTACGAGGAGAAGGGGCTGATCTCCTCGACCGGCCGGCGCGGCCTGCGCCGCCAGTACGACCCCGGGGTGCTGGATCGGCTGGCGCTGATCGCGCTGGGGCGGACGGCCGGGTTCTCGCTCGACGAGATCGCGCAGATGTTCGCGCCGGACGGGCGGCCGCGCATCGACCGGGACATGCTGTCCGCCAAGGCGGACGAACTGGACCGCACGATCCGCGAACTGGGCGTCCTGCGGGACTCCCTGCGGCACGCCGCCGCGTGCCCCGCGCCGAGCCACCTGGAGTGCTCCACCTTCCGCCGCCTGATCGACGCGGCGGCCTCCGGCGGTGTCGCGGCGCCGGGAAGGCGGCCCCCCGAACGCCGTTGACGGGCCACCGGCGCTCTTGGTCCAAAACTGGGCCGCGCTTTGCCCGATTCCCGCCAGCGCGTGCCTAGCCTCGGCTGCGAACTCCGGGAGGCCGCAGTGCTGAATACCGTGAAAGGGCAGGCGGCGGGTCTGACCAAGGACCAGCGCAACGCCTTCGTGGCCGCCTATCTCGGCTGGGCGATGGACGCGTTCGACTACTTCCTGGTCGTGCTCGTCTACAGCGAGATAGCCGACGACTTCCATGTCTCCCTCACCGACATGGCCTTCCTCACCACCGCGACCCTGGTGATGCGGCCGATCGGCGCCCTGATCTTCGGCATGTGGGCGGACCGCCGGGGCCGCCGCGTCCCCCTCATGGTCGACGTGGTCTTCTACTCGATCGTCGGCTTCGCCTGCGCCTTCGCGCCCAACTACACGGTTCTGCTGGTGCTGCGCCTGCTCTACGGCATCGGCATGGGCGGCGAATGGGGCCTGGGCGCCGCCCTGGCCATGGAGAAGATCCCCGCCGAACGGCGCGGATTCTGGTCCGGCCTGCTGCAGAGCGGCTACTCGCTGGGCTACCTGCTGGCCGCCGTGGCGTTCTTCGTCATCGAGCCCGCCTTCGGCTGGCGCGGCCTGTTCGCCTTCAGCCTGCTGCCCGCCCTGGTCGCGCTGTGGGTGCGCAGCCGGGTGGAGGAGAGCGAGGTGTGGGAGAAGAGCGTCCGGCTCAACCGCACACCGGCACACCAGGTGTTCAGGAATCCGGCGGTGCTGCGGCGCTTCGTCTACCTGGTCGCGCTGATGACCGCCTTCAACTGGATGTCGCACGGCACCCAGGACATCTACCCGACCTTCGTGAAGAAGGGTCTCGACCTGTCGGCGAACACGTCGATCGCGATCGCCGTGGTCTACAACATCGGCGCCATGATCGGCGGGGTGCTGCTCGGGGCGTACTCCGAGCGGCTGGGCCGCCGTCGGACGATCATGGTCGCGGCGGCCGGGGGCCTGGTCGTGGTGCCGTTCTTCGTGCTGTCCACCACCGTCGGCCGGCTGATGTTGTCGTCCTTCCTGATGCAGGTGTGCGTGCAGGGCGCGTGGGGTGTCATCCCGGCGCATCTGACCGAGATGAGCCCGGACGCCGTCCGGGGCTTCTACCCGGGCGTCACCTACCAGTTGGGCAATCTGATCGCCGCGCTCAACCTGCCGATCCAGGAGGCCCTCGCCGAGCGCCACGGGTACCCGTCGGCGATGGCGTGGACCATCGTGCCCACCCTGGCCGTGGTGATCCTGCTGAGCGCACTCGGCAAGGAGGCCAAGGGGATCCGCTTCGGGAGCGGTTCGGCGGCCGCGCCGAGCGGTGCGGCGACCGGCACGGTGCAGTCCTGACCGCGTCCCACGTCTTGGATCAGTCCTTCTCCTGCGCTGCACGAGCGTTGTACGGGCCCTAACCGGCCTCCCGCGAGAGTGGCATCACCGCCTCCCACCAGGGAGGCGGCCACCGAAAGGGGACGGCCACATGGGTACCGCAAAGGCACCGCAGCGCAGGGCCATACTCACGGGTGGGCTGGCTGCCGGCGCAGCGCTGCTCACCGCCTGCTCGTCGAAGGACACCGCCGGCACGGGCAAGGCCGTGGCGGGCACGCCCTCGCCCTCTCCCGCGACGGCCTCGCGACCGGACTCCCCCTGGTCGGCCTTCGCACGGCTGATGGACGGCAACAAGCGCTGGGTGGACGGCGAACTCCAGCACCCCGACCGCGATCCGAAGCGGCGCGAGTTCGTCGCCGAGGCGCAGGACCCGTACGGCGTGATCCTCTCCTGCATCGACTCCCGCGTGCCGCCGGAGCTCGTCTTCGACACGGGCCTCGGCGACCTGTTCGTGATGCGCACCGGCGGGCAGGTCGTCGGACCGGTCGTCGTCGGTTCCGTGGAGTACGGCCCGATGACGTCCGGCACGCCACTCGTCGTGGTCCTCGGCCACCAGCGATGCGGCGCGGTCAAGGCGGCGTACGAAGCACTGAAGGACCGCAAGCCGCTGCCCGGCAATCTCCAGTCGATCGCCGAGGCCCTGCGGCCGGCCTACCGGGAGACCGTCGAGCGGCAGCACGCGGATCCCGTCGACGCGATGGTCCGGATCCACACCAAGCAGACCGCCGCCGACCTGCGGTCCAACAAGGACCTCGCGCCGCTCGTGAAGAAGGGTGAACTGGCCGTCGTCAGCGCCTACTACTCGCTCGACACCGGCCGCGTGGAGGTCCTCAGCGGTGCACCCTCCGCCTGACCGGCGGACGACGGGGACCGGGCGGGGAAAAACGTTCCACGCCCGGTCACGTTATACTCGTGCCGCCCATGAAGGCCATCGTCGTGCCTGGTCGCGCGGCCGCAACAGCGAGGGGGTGGACGCCGTTCCGGCACGCCCCGCCCGCATCCAGGACGTCGCCGCCGCCGCCGGTGTCTCGGTGTCGACGGTGTCGAACGTGCTCAACCGGCCCGAGCGGGTCACCGCCCAGACCGCCGAGCGCGTCCGCGTCGCCGTCGCCGCGCTCGACTACGTCCCCCACCCCGGAGCCGCGGGGCTGCGCACCGGACACTCCTCCGCGATCGGGCTGGTCCTGCCCGACGTCACCAACTCCTTCTACGCGCGCATCGCGCGAGGCGCCGCCGACGCGGCCTACGACCACGGCTACTCCCTCGTCCTGTGCCACAGCGGGGACGACCCCGAACGGGAGCAGGGCTACTTCAGCATGCTCGTCGAGCAGCGGGCGGTCGGCGTCGTCGTCGTACCGCTCGGCGCCGACCCGGGCCGGCTGGCCCGGCTGCGCGAGCGGGGCATCCCGCTCGTCCTGGCCGACCGCGCGATGCCCGACCGGGAGGGCTGCTCGGCCTCCGTCGACGACATCGCGGGCGGCCGCATCGCTGTACAGCGCCTCCTCGACAGCGGGGCCCGCGACATCCTCGTCGTCAACGGCGAGCGCGGCATACGCCAGTGCGCCGACCGCTACCAGGGCGCCCGGCAGGCCGTTCGCAGCCGCCGCGGGGCCCGGCTCGACCAGGTCGTGGCCGAGCGGATGACCGTCGCGTACGGCACGGAGATCGCCCGCGGGCTGAAGGACCTGCCCGACGGGGTGTTCTGCACCAACGACTTCCTCGCCGCCGGCCTGTGCCGGGGCTTGACCGAGCGGGGGGTGCGCATCCCCGAGGACGTGCAGGTCGTCGGCTACGGCGACCTCGACGTCGCGACCTTCGGGGCGACGACCCTGACCACGGTCCGGCAGCCGGTCGAGGACCTCGGCCGGGCGGCCGTGGAGATGCTGCTCGACGAGATCGAGGCCCGCGCCGACCACCTCCACGAGACCCGCGTCTTCGCCCCGGGCCTCGTCCTGCGCGACTCGACCCGGCCGTCCGCAGACGGCTAACACGAGGACGGAATCCGCAGCGTCACCGGCCCCCACAGCCCCGACGGCAGCTGCGACGGGAAAGCCCAGGCGGTCGGCGTGGCCTCCGCGAGATGCGGCGCCAGCGTGCCCCGGACCGTCACCTCCAGCAGGACGGTCCGCCCCGCGGACCCGCGCAACGGGAAGCGGTACGGCGCGCAGAACGCCTCACCGGCGAACTCCCCGTCGACCGACACCTCCACGCTGCCCCGCACCCGCCCGAGATCCAGCACGGGATCGGGCCCGGGCGGAACCTCCACCGCACGCGCGTAGGTCACGCCCCCGCTCCAGCCGCCCAGCCCCTGCTCGCGCCAGTCACCCAGTTCCAGCGGCGCCGCCACGGTCCGCACCCGAACCGGACCGTGCCAGGCGGAGCCACCCCGCAGCACCGTCGTGGGCTCGGTGACCACCTCGACCCGGGTGGGTGCCGGGAGCGGCTCACGAAGCGTCAGCCGACCGCCTGACAGGGCCGGTTCCGCTCCTGCCCCGACCCGCACCCGCGCGGGCAGCGCCAACGGCAGATCCAGCGACACCGTTCCCGCCGGCACGGTGAACCGGAAGCGCTGCGGCGACGGCCGGACGTCGTCGGTGGTCCGCAACGGCCGTACGGCACCGCCGAGCAGCGGGTGCCCGTTGAGCCACGCGGTGTCCGGCAGCGGGTGGGGCCGTACGGCGGCGTGACAGTGCTGCAACTCACCCCGCCTGCGCGTGTCCTCGACGGTCCGGCCCCGCCACGCGCCCGTCCCGGCCTCCCAGCCGGCGCCACTGACCAGGGACGTGAACTCGGACCCGGAGGTCGCCACCAGGTCGACGAACACGGCGTCCCGGACATCGGCGGTGTCGGCCACGACCTCCAGCGTGTGCTCGCCCGCCCCGAGCTGAGGCTCATGGCGGAAGAACATCGGCACGGTGCCCCAGTCCGCCGCGTAGTACTCCACTTTCTCCTGCCGTGCCACCACCTCCCCGTCGAGCAGCACGGTCACCGCCGAGGCGGCACCCACGACGAGCACCGCCCGCGCCTGTCCGGCCGGCACCCGGAGCCGTCCGCGATAGGCGACCCGGCCGTCGGGCCGGACCCCGTCGGGCGGACGCATGAACCGTGGCCGGGGGCCGAGCCCGCCCGGTCCGGAGAGACAGAAGAAGCTGCCGAGCGGTGTGCCGGCGGCTGCCGAGATGGTGGAGGGCCGGTCCTGGGCGTCCGACAGCTCGTACTCCAGCACATTGAGGTCGCGGGCCACGGTGACCGGGGCGGAGGCGAGGTAGCCGCCGTCGTACGGGCCCAGAGGCTGCCCGTTCCACCACACCCGCTTGACCGCCTCCGCGCCGACGTGCAGCTCGGCGAGGCCTCGATGGCGGGTCTCCACGAGCGCCCGGACCCGGGCGGTCGTGCCGCCGACCGGCACGGGGACCTGTACGAACTCCTCGTTCACCAGCCCCTTGGTACCCAGCAGTCCGCCCTGGTCCGGGAGGCCGCGGCTCGACGAGTACACCCCGGTCTCCCAGTCCGAGTCCGGTGGCACGAGGGGCCGTTCACCGGCCAGGACCCGCTCCGCGTCCGCGGAGTCCAGCGGTTCGGGAGCCCGGTCGGGAGACACCGGGGGCAGGACCCGGACCCGGTTGCCGTAGGTGACCCGGATCTCCTCCCACACCGAGCCCTCGGTCCACTCCATGGTCCAGATCTGCGGCTCCGCCACGGACGCTCCCGGGGGCAACGCCAGATCGCCCCAGGTGTTGTCCATCGTGGGGACCAGCCGGCCGTGCCAGCCCGACGAGACGTCGACCGTCCGGACCGCGGTCCTCCTCGCGGAGGGGGCCGGTGCCGGAGCCGGACGGCCCTCCCGCCAGACGACCAGGGCCGCCGGGGCGCCGTCCAGGGGCACCTCGATGGTCGACACGGCACCGTTGCCGGAGACCGTGACACGGGCGGGGTCGCGGGAGCCGGTCGCCGGGTTCCAGACCTCGGCCTCCGCGACGCACGCCCGGACGGTGACGGACGCGTCGCGCGCAGGCTCGGGCGCGGTTCCGGGCGGGCGCAGCGGATGCGCGCCGATCTCAGGGAAGGCCGCCGTGACCAGTGCCACCGCCTCGTGCCCCTTGCGCCGGACGAGCAGCGGTACCTCGCCCGTCGCGTGCCCGGCCGCGTCCGCCACCGCCACGGCGGCGGCCTCGGGGTCGGGCACCCGCTCCAGCCGGGGATGCGCCAGAAGGGCCGCCACGACCGAGTCGTCACCGGCCCGGCCCGCGGCCGTCCCCGGCGGACGGCCCACGACCACCACCCGCCCTCCCGCGTCGAGCAGTTCGCACAGCCGCCGTGCCGTCCCCTCCTCCAGCACGCTCGCCGAGGGCAGCAGTACCGCCCTGTAGGCGAGGCCCATGATCCGCAGGGCGCCGTCGGTGGCCTCGGCACGCTGGACCGAGTCGTCGTCGACGACGTCGAAGGAGATCCCGTGCCGGTCAAGGGCGCCGGCGTGCGGCCCCAGCCAGTTGTTGGAGCCGCACAGGTCCAGGTAGTGGCGCTGAGTCTCGTCGGCTTCGGCATGGCCGTCGCCCAGCCGCCCGTCGCCGAAGTGCCGGACCGGCGCGTCCAGCGGGATCAGCGCCTGCATGGTGGCGGTCGGATGCAGCACCGCCACATCGGCCGCGTAGCCGCCCCACGACATGATCGAGCAGATCCGGGCCACGGCCCGGGAGAACGCCGGGTACTGCTTCCAGTAGGGCTGGCGCCAGTCGGTGGACGGCGGCGCCCACTCGAACCAGCCGCCCGCGGTGCCGAAGTAACTGGCGTGCGGGTTGTACAGGTTGGCGCCGCTGCGCAGGAACGGCAACAGCCAGCCGTAGGTGTCCTCCAGCGTGCCGCCCCAGCCGGAGGAGTGGAACGCCTCGATCCACACGCGCTCGTGGCCGTGGAGGTGGGCCATGGAGGAGTGCACCTTGGCGTCGCCGTGATGGTCGCTGCCCGCGGCGCCGTACCAGCGGTGGGTGCGGAAGTAGTCGGTGTAGATCTGTGTGGACTGGGCCGGGTAGCCCGCGCGGGCGGGATGGCTCTGGTCGCTGCCCAGCAGCAGACCGCGCTCGCGGTGCCAGGCGGCGAGCGGCCGGAACAGCGCCTCCTCGGTCAGCTGAGCGCGGACCGCGTAGTAGTCGGAGCGGATCTTCCCCTCCGGCACCCCGGCGTCCGTGCCGAACAGGGACGGCAGGTGGTCGAGCAGGTCGTAGCCGCGCCGGGAGCGGAACTCGTCGGCGAAACGGTGGCTCCAGGCGTTGGTGCCGGGCAGTTCGTCCTGGAAACTGCCCGCGATGACGCTGCCGAGGTACTCCGGCACGCGGCGGTCGTACTCGTGGTGGACCGTGTCCATCAACAGGCCCACGGCGTGCGGGTCCAGGTAGTCGAACGCGGTCGGGACGGTGGTGACGAGCCGCACCTCGGTTCCGTCGGGGGCAGCCGTCCGCCCGTCCGCGTCGAGGTCGAGCCGCCGGCCCTGCCGGGAGTACGCGGCCAGCGGCGTCTCGGCATCCGTCAGGGCGACCGAACCCCGAGAGACGCGCACGTCACGGCAGCGCAGTGCGAGTCCGGCGGCCTCGGGATGACGCCGCGTCACACCGCCCTGCACATTGGCCCCGGAGAACCCGATCTGGTCGTAGAACCACAGCCGCGTGCCCAGCTCGGCGGCGATCTCGCAGGTGTCGGTGAAGCGCGCCCACCACTCCTCGCCGAACCACGCCGGATCGTCGGCCCGGGCCCCGAACGCCGGGCCGGCCGGGGCCAGATTGATGACGACCAGGTTGTGGACGCCGCCCTCCGCGAACGCCCGCACCTGCCAGGCGAGTCGCTCGCGGGTCACGTTCGCCCCCGACCACCACCACAGGGGAGTGGGGCCGAAGTCGCGGGGCGGATCGTCGAACAGTCGCCGGAGCTCGGGGGAGATCACGGACACGGTCCTTCCCCTGAAACGTTTTTCAGGCCGCTTTCACCGTAGGCGAGCTGGGGCGGCCACGCCATATCCCCGTACGGGGCCGAGGATTTCGGCGTCATGTCGCCCATGCGTGCGCGACACCTTGTTGCAACGTTTTTCTCGCCCTATATTCGCTGCGACCAGGCCCCCGGAACCGCGATGTCACCAGACGACGGAGTCGCATCATGGCCGGTACCCGCCCCATCCCTCCACCGCTCTGGAAGGCCGCCGCCCTGTCGGGCATGGCCTCCTACCTCGACGCCGGGCTGATCGTGAGCATCTCCGTCAACCTGGCCATCTACCGCGACAGTTACGACATGGGCGTGTGGATGGCCGGGGCGATCAGCGCGATCGTCACCGGCTGCATCGCCGTCGGATCCCTCGTCGGCGGACGACTCGCCGACCTCTTCGGCCGCCGCCGTGTCTACAACTGGGACATCTTCTGCTTCGCGATCGGCGCCCTCGTCATCACCCTCGCGCCGGACGACATCACCCTGCTCGTCGGCGTCCTCGTCGCGGGGCTCGCGGCCGGCGCCGACCTGCCGACGTCACTGGCCGTGGTGTCGGACGCCGCGCCCGCCTGGGCCCGGGGGAGACTCGTGGCGTTCACTCAGGTCATGTGGATGCTGGGCATCGCCGTCGCCATCTTCCTCGGCTTCGTCCTGTCCACCACGGGCATGACCGGAGCCCGGCTCATCACCGGACAACTCGCCGTCGCCGCTCTCGTCACCTGGGCCCTGCGGTCCCGGCTGAAGCTGCCCTACGAGCCGCCGGAGACGGAGACCGGCGCCGCCCCGGAAGCCATCTCCCTGAAGAGCGTGTGGACGCGAGCAGCCCTGCTGCCGATGGCCGCGACCTTCGTCTTCTACGTGACCTGGGGCCTCGGGGCCAACACCTTCGGCCAGTTCGGCACCTATCTGCTCGTCACCGTCAGCGACGCTTCGCAGAGCCTCGCCACCGGGATCAACCTGGCCTTCATCCCCGTCGGCGTGCTGCTCACCTTCGCCTTCGTGCGCGTCGCCGACAGCCCCTGGCGCGACCGGCTGTTCCACGTGGCCGCGGTGGTGCAGATCCTCGCCTTCGTCATCGCGTCCCTGACCGCCGGCGCACTCGTCGGAATGCTCGTCTTCTTCGTGCTCTACCAGCTCTCCCACCCCTTCGCCGGAGAGACCAACTACAAGGTGTGGTCGCAGCTCACGCTGCCCGCGGACACCCGCGCCACCACTCAGGGCCTGACCTACGCCCTGTCCCGGGGTGTCTTCGCGGTCGCGGCGTTCTTCACCCCGGCCCTGGCCGACCACAGCCCGTCCGTCCTGCTCTGGACGATCACCGCCTGCATGACCGCTGCGGCGTTCGCGGGCGTGTTCATCATCCGCGTCCTGGTCCCGCGATCCGCGAACCCCGCGCGGGACGCGGTGGACCTGCGCGTCCCCAGCACCTGGCCCGCCGGCCTCTCCGACAAGGAGCACTGACCATGGCAACGACCGCGGACCGCACGGCCGTACGGACCGCCGCCCTGCACGACCTGCTCCCCCCGGTCACCCGGCGCCGCACCCGGATCGGACTGGTCGCCGGCGGACTCGGCACGTACTGGCCTCAGTTCCCCGGCCTCCTCCCGCGGTTGAAGGAGTCGGCCGCCCATGTCGCCGACCGCTTCCGGGAGATGGACGCGGAGGTGACCGACGCCGGGTTCGTGTCCGACGCCCGGGAAGGCGCCCGCGCCGCCGAGGAATTGCGCAGGGCCGACTGCGACCTGATCGTGCTGTTCCTGACCACGTACCTCACCTCCTCGATGGTGCTGCCGATCGCTCAGCGTTCGCACACCCCGGTCCTGGTCATCGACCTCCAGCCGTCGGAGCGGATGGACCACGCGACCTTCGGCACGGGGGACTGGCTGGCCTACTGCGCCCAGTGCTCCGTCCCCGAGGTGGGCAACGTCTTCCGCCGTGCAGGCATCCCCTTCCGGTCGGTCTCGGGCTGGCTGCACCAGGAATCCGCCTGGGGGCGCATCGAGCAGTGGATCCGGGCCGCGCACATCCGGGCCGCGCTCCGGCACGGCCGGCACGGCCTCATGGGGCACGTCTATCCGGGCATGCTCGACGTGCAGACCGATCCGACACTGCTGGCCTCGACGTTCGGTTCGCACGTGGAGGTCCTGGAGTTCGACGACCTGCGGCACCGCGTGGAACAGGTGACGGAGGCGGAGACCCGGGAGCGGATGGCGCTCGCCCGGCAGGTGTTCACCCTCGACGAGAGCGTGGTGGAGGAGGACTTCGCCTGGGGCGCGACCGTGTCCGTCGCCCTGGACCGGCTGGTCGCGGACTTCGGACTCGACAGCCTCGCCTACTACCACCGCGGGCTCGACGGCGAACTGCACGAGCGACTCGCCGCCGGCATGATCCTCGGCGCCTCCCTGCTGACCGCCCGGGGCGTGCCCGCGGCCGGCGAGTACGAACTGCGCACATCCGTCGCCCAGTTGGCCTCCCAGAGCGTCGGTGCCGGAGGCTCCTTCACCGAGATCCAGGCCTTGAACTTCGAGGACGGCGTCGTGGAGATGGGCCACGACGGCCCCGCCCACCTCGCGCTCGGCGCCCGCGACCCGCTGTTGCGCGGCCTCGGCGTCTACCACGGCAAACGCGGCTGGGGCGTGAGCGTCGAGCTCGACGTCCGGCACGGCCCCGTCACCCTGCTCGGCCTCGGCCAGGACGCCGACGGCAGCCTGTCCTTCGTCACCTCCGAGGGCACCGTCGTACCGGGACCGCTGCTGGAGATCGGCAACACCACCAGCCGGGTCGATTTCGGCCGGGACCCCGGCGAATGGGTCGACGCCTGGAGCGCCACGGGCGTCGGCCACCACTGGTCCCTCGCGGTGGGCCGTCACACGGCCGACTTCCGGGCGGCCGCGAGCCTGCTGGGCATCGACCACCGGCAGGTCTGACCGTCCCCGCCGGGCGGCTCCGGCACCGACCGGAACGCCCGCGGGCCCGCGTCGACGAGGACCGTGCGGTTGCGCCGGTCGTGCGTGTGCCCGAGGCGAGCGCCGCCTCGGGCACACGGACCGCTGTCAGTGGACGCGGTGCACCCAGCCGTGCCGGTCCCCGGCGAGGCCACGCTGGATGTCCAGCAGCATCCTGCGGAGCTTCAGGGTGACCCTGCCGGGCGCTCCGTCGCCATGGATCCACTCGGCGCCGGTCCGCTTCACCACGCCGACCGGTGTGAGGACGGCCGCCGTGCCGCAGGCGAAGGCCTCGGTGAGGGCGCCCTCGGCGGCATCCGCCTGCCACTGGTCGACGGACACCGGGGCCTCGCGCACCCCCCAGCCGAGCTCTCGGGCCAACGTCAGCACGGAGTCCCGGGTGACGCCCGCGAGCAGCGACCCGGTCAGCGGCGGGGTGACGATCGTGGGCGGTGCTCCGGCCCGGCCTTCGTACACGAAGAACAGGTTCATGGCGCCCAGCTCCTCGACCCACCTGTGCTCCACGGCGTCGAGGTAGGCGACCTGATCGCAGCCTCGTGCCGCGGCTTCCGTCTGGGCGAGGAGGGATGCGGCGTAGTTGCCCCCGGTCTTGGCGTTGCCGACCCCGCCCGAAGCGGCGCGCACCCGGTCTTCGCACACCCAGATCGAAAGGGGTTCGACATCACCGGCGAAGTAGGCCGCCGCGGGTGAGGCGATCAGCGCGAAGAGGTACTCGTCGGCCGGCCGCATGCCCAGGCCCGGCTCCGTTCCCACCATGAACGGGCGCAAGTAGAGGGACTTCTCGGTGCCGTGCTCAGGGACCCAGGCCCGATCCTGGCGCAGGTGCGCCTCGCAGGCCTGGAGGAAGGCGGCGACCGGGAGTTCCGGCATCGCCATGCGCCGCGCCGAGTCCTGGAAGCGGCGTGCGTTCGTCTCTGGCCGGAAGAGCGCCGTCGTGCCGTCCGGCAGTCGGTAGGCCTTCAACCCTTCGAAGACCTCCTGGGCGTAGTGCAGGACGTTGGCCGCGGGATGGAGGGAGAGCGGCCCGAAGGGGACGAGCCGGCCGTCGTGCCAACCGCGTCCTGTGGTCCAGGTGATGGTCACCATGTGGTCCGTGAAGTGACGGCCGAATCCGGGGTCCGAGAGGATGGCCTCCCGTTGCGCGGCGGGCAGGACGTCGTCCGTCGGCTTCTTCTCGATCGTGAGCAGTGCCATGAAACCTCCCGCCGGGTCAGCCGGCTACGCGTACGGCGAGTGCGTCGCCGATCTCCGAGGTGGAGCGGGCGGGCTTGCCGGTGCGCTCCGACAGGTCGGCCGCGACCGCCTCGTCGATGCGGGCGGCCTCGGCCTCGTAGCCGAGGTGACGCAGGAGCAGCGCGACGGACAGCACGGTGGCGGTCGGGTCGGCCTTGCCCTGGCCTGCGATGTCCGGGGCCGAGCCGTGCACGGGCTCGAACATCGAGGGGAAGTCGCCGGAGGGGTTGATGTTCCCGCTCGCGGCGACGCCGATGCCGCCGGAGACGGCCGCGGCGAGGTCGGTGACGATGTCGCCGAAGAGGTTGTCGGTGACGATCACGTCGAAGCGCTCGGGCTGCGTGACGAGGTAGATCGTCGCCGCGTCCACGTGCATGTACTCGGTGGTGACCTCGGGGAACTCCTCGGCCACCTTGTTGAAGACGTTCGTCCACAGGTGACCGGCGAAGGTCAGCACGTTGTTCTTGTGGATCAGCGCGAGCTTCTTGCGGGGGCGGGCCTGGGCCCGGGCGAAGGCGTCGCGGACCACGCGCTCGACACCGAAGGCCGTGTTCACGGAGACCTCGGTGGCGACCTCGTGCTCGGTGCCCTTGCGGATCGTGCCGCCGTTGCCGGTGTACGGGCCCTCGGTGCCCTCGCGGACCACGACGAAGTCGATCTCCGGCTCGCCCGCGAGCGGGGTGGCAACCCCCGGCAGGAGCTTCGAGGGACGCAGGTTGACGTGGTGGTCGAAGGCGAAGCGCAGCTTGAGCAGGAAGCCGCGCTCCAGGACGCCGGAGGGCACGGACGGGTCGCCGATCGCGCCGAGCAGGATGGCGTCGTGCCGCTTCAGGGCGTCGAGGTCGGCGTCGGTGAGGGTCTCACCGGTGGCGTGGTAGCGCCGGGCGCCGAAGTCGTACTCCTCGGTCTCCAGCTTCACATCCTGCGGAAGGACGGCGGAGAGGACCTTCAGGCCTTCGGCCACGACCTCCTGGCCGATGCCGTCACCGGGAATCACTGCGAGATTGATGCTGCGAGACATGCGGGCACCCTACTCCTCGTCCCATGGGATGACACACGGTGTCCGTGATGCGGACAGTCGGGAGGCACCCGATCGGGGGACGGCACGCGTCCGTCGGGTGCCGTTCACCCGTATGTGGTGCGGCCGTTGGCCTCTGCTGGGACATTCACTTCCCATGGAGATCCCCCACTTCGGCCTCCCGCCCGAGCTCGCCGGCCGGATGAGCATGGCGGAGCAGCACGAGTACCTGCGGACCCGGCTGTCGCGGCGGCGCACGCTGGTGACGGCGGGCGCGGTGGCGAGCGGGCTGCTGACCGGCTGCTCCGCTTCCGGCTCCCGTTCGGGGCAGGCCGGAGCCACGGCGACCGGCGGCCCGTCGCCGAGCACGTCGCAGGCGCCCGGCTCCCTGGTCACCCCCTTCGGCCGCCATCTGGCCTTCGGCGCCGATCCGAAGACCCAGATGCGGATCTCCTGGCAGGTGCCGCTCGCGGTGAAGAAGCCGTACGTCCGGGTGGGCCTGCGCCCCGACGACCTCGGCCGCAAGATCGAGGCGGAGCTGCGCGACCTGCACACCCCGGAGCTGAAAGGCATCCGGGCGGCGGTCGAGCAGTACTACCTGCACGCCGCGCTGGACGGCCTGCGCCCTGACACGACGTACTACTACGGCGTCGGCCACGAGGGCTTCGACCCGGCCATTCCACGGCACCGGTCGACCGTCACGTCCTTCCGCACGGCCCCGGCGAGTCCGCCCGAGCGGTTCGTGTTCACCGCGTTCGGCGACCAGGGCGTCGGTGACGAGGCGGCCCTCAACGACCGTACGCTGCTGCGCCGCAAGCCCGCCTTCCATCTGCACGCCGGCGACATCTGCTACGCCGATCCGACCGGCAAGGGCAAGGAGTCGGACGTCTTCGACGCGAGCCAGTGGGACCGGTTCCTCAAGCAGACCGAGCCCGTGGCCAGGTCGGTGCCGTGGATGGTGACGACCGGCAACCACGACATGGAGGCCTGGTACTCGCCCGACGGCTACGGCGGCCAGCTCGCCCGGTTCTCCCTGCCGGACAGCGGCTTCGACGCGCGTACGGCACCGGGCGTGTACGCCTTCACGTACGGCAACGTGGGCGTGGTCGCGCTGGACGCGAACGACGTGTCGTACGAGATCCCCGCCAACTTCGGTTACACGGAGGGGCGGCAGACGAAGTGGCTGGACGGCAAACTCGGCGAGTTGCGGTCCTCGAAGGACGTCGACTTCGTCGTCGTCTTCTTCCACCACTGCGCGTACTCGACGTCCACGCATGCCTCGGACGGCGGGGTGCGCGCCGAGTGGCTGCCGCTGTTCGCCCGGCACGAGGTGGACCTGGTGATCAACGGGCACAACCACGTCTACGAGCGGACGGACGCCATCCGGAACGGCGAGGTGGGCCGGCCGGTGCCGGTCGGCGGGACGACGGATCCGCGGCGGGACGGGATCGTGTACGTCACCGCGGGCGGCGGCGGCAAGGAGCTGTACGGCTTCCCCGACGGCGTGAAGGAGAGCTACGAGGGGAACGCCGCCGACCACGAGCCGGTCAGCACGTTCCGGTGGACCAAGTCCCGGGACACCAAGGCGGAGTCGGCGCAGTGGTCACGGGTGCGCTACCGCGGTTTCTCGTTCCTCTCGGTGGAGGCGGTCAGCGGCGCCAGGCCGAGACTGAAGGTGTCGGCGCTGGCGTCGAGCGGTGAGCGGATCGACCACTTCGAGGTGCGGCGCGGGGCGTGAGACCCCGCGCCGCGCCTCATCGGGCGGCTCCCGGTCCTGTATGCGGTGTGCGGCTCAGTGGCCGCTGGATCCGCCGTTGTCCCTGCGGTCGAGGGCGCGCTGGAGCGCGGCGGCGGCGTTCTTCCGGTCGGACTCGGTCGTACGGGAGACGTGACGGACTCGGCGGCGGACGGTCGTCTCGGCCATGGGAAATCGACTCCTTCGACAGCACGGAGTGCACAGGGAGGTATACGAGACGCCGGAGGGGGCGGGGAGCGGTGCCGCAGGGGTTGCCTGCACGGGGCCCGGCTCACGACCGCCATTCGCTTGGTCGAGCGAGACGTTCGGCTCCTACAAAACTAAGGGAGCGCGGAGCGTCTGTCTCCACAATTACTCGGACTTCCTACTATCTGAGACGGTGGACTGGGTCACACCGTGCTGACCTGCGGTGTTTTCTAGAGCACGTCGCCGTCGCGCCAGTCGAAGACCAGCTCGTGCGCGGGGTCGAGGAAGCCGGCCAGAGCGGTGCGGACGTACGTGCTGCCCTCCTCCTCCGGCAGCCGGACGATGCCCTCCCGCGGGCTGAGTGCGTGCACCCGGCCGGTCCACGGCTCCCAGCCGCGGGAGGTGTAGAGCAGGGCCCCGTCGTCGCTCGCGGACAGGGCGCCGAGGTCGTAGGCGCGGTCGACGACGCGCTCCAGTTCCGCCATGACCCGCCCGCCGAGGCCACCGCGACGGGCGTCGGCGCGCACGGCGACGTTCTCGACGTACCCGGCCCGCAGCCACCGCCCGCCGTGCCGCACCCGTCGCATCACGACCGCCCCGTGCGCGGCGAGCCCGGAGTCGTCGTGCACGAGGGCGTGCACACCGCCGAGACCGTGATCCCAGTCCTCGTCACCGAAGTCCCCCTCGAACGCGGCGTCCAGCAGGCCGCGTACGGCGTCGAGTTCGGCGGGGGTCAGATCGGCGGTGTGGGCGGTGCGCACTCGGATGGTCATCGGCCCAGTCTTTCTCCGGACATGCCGACGGGCCAGGTCTTTTCGACCCGGCCCGTCGGTTCGTTCGGGGGTGTCAGCCCATGTGCGGGTACGTGTAGTCCGTCGGCGGGACCAGCGTCTCCTTGATGGCGCGGGTCAGGGTCCAGCGCATCAGGTTCTGAGGGGCGCCGGCCTTGTCGTTGGTGCCGGAGGCGCGGCCGCCGCCGAAGGGCTGCTGGCCGACGACGGCGCCGGTCGACTTGTCGTTGATGTAGAAGTTGCCGGCCGCGTAGCGGAGCTTGTCGGCCGTGTAGGCCGCCGCCGCGCGGTCGTTCGCGATGACCGAGCCGGTCAGGGCGTAGTCGGAGACGGACTCCATCTGGGTCAGCATCTCGTCGTACTTGTCGTCCTCGTAGACGTGCACGGCGATGATCGGGCCGAAGTACTCGGTGCGGAAGACCTCGTTCTCCGGGTCGGTGCACTCGATGACGGTCGGGCGCACGAAGTAGCCCACGGAGTCGTCGTAGGTGCCGCCCGCGACGATCGTGCAGGAGGCGTCCTCCTTGGCGCGGTCGATGGCGGCCTTGTTCTTGGCGAAGGCACGCTCGTCGATGACGGCGCCGATGAAGTTCGACAGGTCGGTGACGTCACCCATCTTGATGCCGTCGACCTCGGCGGCCAGCTCCTCCTTGAAACCGGAGTTCCAGATCGAGGCGGGGATGTACGCCCGGGAGGTGGCGCTGCACTTCTGGCCCTGGAACTCGAAGGCACCGCGGGTGAACGCCGTCTTCAGGATCGCCGGGTCGGCCGACGGGTGGGCGACGAGGAAGTCCTTGCCGCCGGTCTCGCCGACGAGGCGCGGGTAGGTGCGGTACTTCTCGATGTTGTTGCCGACCGTCTTCCACAGGTACTGGAAGGTGGGGGTCGAGCCGGTGAAGTGGATGCCGGCGAGGTCGCGGTGCTCCAGGGCGACCTTGGAGACCTCGATGCCGTCGCCGGTGACGAGGTTGATGACGCCCTTGGGCAGACCGGCCTCCTCCAGCAGCTGCATCAGCAGCACGGCGGCGTGGGTCTGCGTCGGGGACGGCTTCCAGACGACGACGTTGCCCATCAGGGCGGGGGCCGTCGGGAGGTTGCCCGCGATCGCGGTGAAGTTGAAGGGCGTGACCGCGTAGACGAAGCCCTCCAGCGGGCGGTGGTCCAGGCGGTTCCACACGCCCGGGGAGTTCGCCGGGGGCTGCTCGGCGAGCAGGTTGCGGGCGTAGGAGACGTTGAACCGCCAGAAGTCGATCAGCTCGCAGGGCGTGTCGATCTCGGCCTGCTGGGCGGTCTTGGACTGGCCGAGCATGGTGGAGGCGGCGAGCGTCTCGCGCCAGGGGCCGGACAGCAGCTCGGCGGCGCGCAGGATGATCGCCGCGCGGTCGTCGAAGGACATCGCACGCCAGGCGGGCGCGGCGGCCAGGGCCGCGTCGATGGCGTCCTGGGCGTCCGCCTGCGTGGCGTTGCGGTACGTGCCGAGCACGGCCTGGTGGTTGTGCGGCTGGACGACCTGGAAGGCCTCGCCGCCGCCCATCCGCTTCTCGCCGCCGATGGTGCAGGGCAGGTCGACGGGGTTGTCGGCCAGCTCCTTCAGCCTGGCCTCCAGCCGGGCGCGCTCGGGCGAGCCGGGGGCGTAGCCGTGCACCGGCTCGTTGACGGGGGTGGGGACCTGGGTCACAGCGTCCATGTTTTCCGTAACTCCTTACTGAGCGGTGATTCGGTCTCGGCCCTTGACGGGCTCCAGGCCCTTCAAGGGCTCTCGCCCCTCGAAGGGCGGTCAGCCCTTGGTGAGCATCGAACGGGCGAAGAAGCGCAGGTTGGCCGGCTTCTCCGCGAGACGGCGCATGAAGTAGCCGTACCAGTCGGTGCCGTACGCGGTGTACACGCGCATCCGGTGGCCCTCGGCGGCCAGCCGCAGGTGCTCGTCGGTGCGGATGCCGTACAGCATCTGGAACTCGTACTCGTCGAGCTTTCGCCCGGCCTGGTGGGCGAGTTTCTGGCCGATCGCGATCAGGCGCGGGTCGTGGGACCCGATCATCGGGTACCCCTCCCCTTGCATCAACGTCCGCAGAATACGGACGTATGCCCGGTCGATCTCGTGTTTGTCCTGGTACGCGACCGACGCGGGCTCCTTGTACGCGCCCTTGACCAGTCGGACCCGGCTGCCGCTCCCGGCCAGGCGGCGGGCGTCGGCCTCGGTGCGGAACAGGTACGCCTGGATGACGCAGCCGGTCTGCGGGAAGTCCTTCCGCAGCTCCTCGTGGATGGCGAACATCGAGTCGAGGGTGGTGTGGTCCTCGGCGTCGAGCGTGACCGTGGTGCCGATCTCGGCAGCGGCCTCGACAACCGGGCGGACGTTGCTCAGGGCCAGCTCGTGGCCGCCCTCCAGCGCCTGACCGAACATCGACAGCTTCACCGACATCTCGGCGCGGGTACCGAGCTCCAGCGGCTTGAGGCGGTCGACGAGCTCCAGGTAGGCGTCCCGGGCGGCGGCGGCCTGCGCGGGGTTGGTGATGTCCTCGCCGACGACGTCCATCGTCAGTTCGAGGCCGTGATCGGCGAGCTCCCGGACGACGGGGACGATGTCGTCGACGTCCTCGCCCGGGATGAAGCGGTCGACGACCTGCTTGGTCACCGGTGCCGCCGAGATCAGGCGTCGCATCCGGTCGCTGCGGGACGCGGCGAGAATCACGGGACCCAGCACGGGGCACCTCCAGAGCACAAGCAACGTGAAGGCCGGACCCCTCGCGGATGGCGCGTCGGGTACGGCACGGAGAACCACCGTGAAACCTAGGGATCCCTCCGATCGTCGGCCATCGACAGCTGTCACGCATCCGTGCCGCAGATCTCAGACAGATGTATGAAGGGGTCCGGAAAGTGCGCGACAATGCCCGGGTGACGTCGGAACACAGGGGCGACTACGAGGAGCTGGTCGACGAGATCTCGGAGCTGCTCGGCGCGCCCGCGACCCTGGAGAACCGGGACTTCGAGCTGATCGCCTTCGGTGCCTACGACAGCGAGGGCGACCTCGATCCGTCGGCCCTGGACCCGGTGCGCACCCGCTCGATCCTCACCCGCCGCTCGACGGCGGCGGTCCGGGCGTGGTTCGAGGGCTTCGGCATCACCCGGGCGACGGGCCCGGTCCGCATCCCCCCGACACCGGAGGCCGGGGTCTACCGGGGCCGGATCTGTCTCCCCGTCCGCCACCGGGGCGTGGTGCACGGCTACATCTGGCTCCTGGACGACGATCCCGGCCCGAGCGAACGCCAGCTCACCGCCGCCATGGGGGTCACGGCCCGCATCGGCGCCCTGCTCGCGGACGAGGCCCAGCACGGTGCCGACCTCAGCCGCGAACTGAGAGCGGTCCTCACGGCCGAGCGCGGCTGGCAGAGCGACATGGCCGTCGCCGAGCTCCGCACGGCCCTCGGCCCCCGCGCCGACGGCCTCCACGCCCTGATGTGCGTCGCTCCCTGGCCCTCGGCGGATCCGGACGACGCCCCCTCGGTCCGCGCGGTCCCCGGCGCGACGGCCCTGTGCACGCTGCCGTGGGGCGCGACGGCCCAGTGCCTGGCGCTCCTGATCCGCCTGCGCTCCCCTGACGTCCTCACCCCGGCGACCACGGCGGCGGGGCGGCTGCTGGAGCGGGCGCGAGGGGGAAGCGGCGCGGGGAGCGCGGCTGCGCGGGGGGCCGGCGGCAGCGGTCCTCCGAGCGCCGCTTCCCGGGGAGCGGGCGGCAGCGGCCGGGGCGCAGACGCCACCGGCGGCACGGATGGATCCTCCACGGGCCCGGGCCCGGCGGGTTCAACGGGCACAGCGGGCACAGCGGGCACGGCGAGTGGAACAGGCACGGCAAGCAGAGCGGGCACGAGCGGAACAGGCACGGCGAGCAGAGCGGGCACGAGCGGAACAGGCACGGCGAGCAGAGCGGGCACGAGCGGAACAGGCACGGCGAGCAGAGCGGGCACGAGCGGAACTGGCGCAGCCGGCTCCGGCGCCGGTGCCGCCACCCCCCGCTCCAGCCCCGCCGCGGGTGGCGCCACCTCCCACTCCGGCCCCGCTGCCGGTGTCGCCACCCCCCGCACCGGCCTCGCCGACCTGGCGACCGCATGGGCGGAGGCGTCGGCGGCCGCCCGGGCGGCACTGGCCGAGGCGCGGTTCGGGCCGGTCGCGCAGTGGGCGTCGATCGGGCCGTTCCGCCTGCTCACGGCCCTGCCCCCGGAGGTCGCCCACGACCCCGTCGCCCGCACGCTGCTCGCCCCGGTCCACCACGAACTCGCCCGGACCGCCGAGGTCTTCCTCGACTGCGCCGGACAGGCCGCCCGGGCCGCCGCCGAGCTGGGCATCCACCGCCAGACCCTGTACTACCGGCTGTCCCGCATCGAGAAGCTCACCGGGCTCG
Organism: Streptomyces massasporeus; assembly: GCF_014648995.1. Classification (GTDB taxonomy): domain Bacteria; phylum Actinomycetota; class Actinomycetes; order Streptomycetales; family Streptomycetaceae; genus Streptomyces; species Streptomyces massasporeus. The sequence continues at coordinate 352,214 of NZ_BMSE01000005.1, forward strand.
ACCTGGACGACGGAGAGGACCGGCTGCTGCTGCACATGGCCCTGAAGGCTCACCGACTGTGAGGACGGGCCCGCCCATGCCCATGCCCCTGCCCCTGCTGCTGCTCGACCTGGACAACACCCTGGTCGACCGGGACGCCGCGTTCCGTGCGGCGGTCGCGGACTTCCTGGCCGAGCACGCCCTGCCCGCGCACGACGCCGAGTGGCTGATGACCGTCGACGCCGGTGGCTACACGCCCCGCGCCGAGGTGGCCCGGGCCGTGCACGCGCGGTACGGCGAGAGGGCGCCCGGGCGCGCCGTCCGCGATCTGCTCGACCGGGGTGCGGCCGACCGCGTCGTCCTGTCCGGCCCGGTCCGTGGGGCCCTCGCCCGGGCACTCACCGCCGGCTGGACCCTGGTGATCGTCACCAACGGCCGTACCGCGCAACAGGAGACGAAGATCCGCACCACCGGGCTAGACGCGCTGGTCCACGGCTGGGTCGTCTCCGAGGCCGTCGGCCACAAGAAACCGGCGCCGGAGATCTTCCACGCCGCTGCCGCCACCGTCGGCGCCGGCCTCGACGGCGCCTGGGTGATCGGCGACTCCCCGCACGCCGACATCGCCGGCGCGGCCGGCATCGGCGCCCGAAGCGTCTGGCACCCGGACCGCCCCCGACACCGCGGCCGCCATCGACTCGGTCGTCGACGCCCCCGGGTGAGGGGGACGCGTCACTTCCCCTCGGCGGCCTCGATCACCTGACGCAGCCCCGCGGCGAGCTGCCCGGCCTCCGGGGCGCTCTTCGGATCGAAGGTCCACTGCGCCATGAGGCCCATCATCAGAGTCAGGTAGAAGTACCCGAGGGTGTCCACCCGCTCGTCCGTCACGTCTTCCTCGGGGCCGCCGTGGAAGAGCGTCACGATGCCGCGCGCTGCCTCCCGCTGGGCCCGGGCCAGATGGTCCCGCACCTCCGGCAGCTGGTCCCCCATGGCCACGATCTCCATGCTGAGCCGCCACATGGACCCGGGATCGCGCATGGTCCCGATGATGTTCGCCCACACCTCCGCGAAGCGCTCCAACGACCCCGGCTCGCCCCGCAGTTCACCGCCCCCCTCGAACGCGTCGGACATGCCCTCCACCATCTCGACGTACGCCTGCGCGAGCAGCGCGTCCTTCGAGCCGTAGTGGTAGCCGATCGACGCCAGGTTGGTGCCCGACTCCTTGACGATGTCGCGCGCGGTGGTGCGCAGGAAGCCCTTCGCCAGCAGGCAGCGCTTGGCGCCCTCGAGCAGATCCTCACGGTGTCCCATGGCACATCACCTTACCCCGGGATCCAGACGAGCGTATTAAACAAACGTACTAGACAAGCGTTTAATACACTCGTACAGTCCTGCCCATGACGACGAACCCACACCCTCCCGCCCTCGCCGGCCGCCGCGAATGGACGGCCCTCGGCGTGCTGATGCTTCCGCTGCTGCTGGTCTCGATGGACGTGTCCGTCCTCTACTTCGCGATCCCCGCGATCAGCGCCGACCTGGAACCGAGCGCCACCCAGCAGCTGTGGATCTTCGACATCTACGGCTTCGTGCTGGCCGGTCTGCTGATGACGATGGGCTCGCTCGGCGACCGCATCGGCCACCGCAGGCTCCTGCTGATCGGCGCCGCCGCCTTCGGCACGGCCTCCCTGGTCGCGGCCTACGCCACCAGCGCCGAGACTCTCATCGCCGCCCGCGCGGTCCTCGGCATCGGCGGCGCGACGCTGATGCCGTCGACGATGGCGCTCGTGCGCACGATGTTCACCGACCCCGCGCAGCGCACCAAGGCGATCGGTGTCTGGTCGGGGGTGATGACGGCCGGCATCGCGCTCGGCTCGGTGATGAGCGGGGTGCTCGTCGAGCACTTCTGGTGGGGCTCGGTCTTCCTGGTCAACCTGCCCGCGATGCTGCTGCTCCTGCTGCTCGGCCCGGTCCTGCTGCCCGAGTCGCGCAACCCCCACCCCGGCCGCTTCGACCTGCTGAGCGTCCCCCTGTCGATGGCGGCGGTGCTCCCCGTGATCTACGGCCTGAAGGAACTCGCCTCCGAGGGCTGGAACGTGCGGTACGCGATGTCGGTGACCGTCGGTCTGCTCTTCGCCGCGCTGTTCGTCCACCGCCAGCGCACGGCGGCCTCCCCGCTGATCTCGCCTCAGCTGTTCCGGGGCCGCGGCTTCAGCCCGGCCGTCGTCCTCAACCTCGTGGCCGCCTTCGGCATGATGGGCTCGGCCTATTTCACGACCCAGTACATCCAGTCGGTCCTGGACAACAGCCCCCTGGAGGCGGCGCTGTGGAGCCTGCTGCCGTCGGTGCCCATCGGACTCGCGGCCCCGGTCGGCGCCCACCTCGTGCAGCGGGGCGTTCCTCGCGCGTACGTCGTCTGCGGAGGCTTCGCGGTCTCGTCGTGCGGCTACGTGATGCTGGCTCTGGTCGACACCGACTCCCTGTGGCTGCTGCTGGCCGCGTGCGCCGTGCTGGCCTGCGGCATCGTCACCGTCATGTCCCAGGTGGCCGACCTGGCGCTGAGCTCGGCGCCGGTGGAGAAGGCGGGCGCGGCGTCGTCCCTGCTGGAGACCGGCACGGAGTTCGGCGGCGCGCTGAGCATGGCGTTCCTCGGCTCCATCGGCACGGCCGTCTACCGCCACGAGATCCCGGACTCGGCACCCGCCGCGGCCCGCGAGACCCTGGGCGGCGCCCTGGCCGTGGCCGACCGGCTCCCGGGGCGCGCGGGGGACGCCCTGGCGACGGCGGCACGCGAGGCTTTCACCAGCGGCATGCACACGGCGGCGGTCACGGGCGCGGTGCTGCTGGCCGGTGCGGCGGCAGCGGCGGCGGTCACCCTGCGGCGGGTGCGAGTACGCGAAAACGCCGGACAGGCTGATCAGCTCAGCCCGTCCGGCGTGTGAGAACGAGCCCGTTCAGGGTGAACGGGGGTTCCCGGGGGGCGAGCCCCCCGGGGATGTCAGGCCAGGTTGACGGAGCGAGCCGAGGTCGCTCCGATCTCCTCGGCCACCTCGGCCAGCACGGTCGCGGTCACCGTGTCGTCCACGGTCAGCACCGCCAGCGCCTCGCCACCGGCCACCGCCCGCGACACCTGCATGCCGGCGATGTTGAGGCCCGCCTCGCCGAGGATGCGGCCCACCGTGCCGACGACACCGGGGCGGTCCTCGTACTTCAGCACGATCATGTGGTCGGCGAGCGCGAGGTCCACGTCGTAGTCACCGACGGCGACGATCTTCTGGAGGTGCTTCGGGCCGGCCAGCGTGCCGGACACCGACACCTCCTCGCCGTCGGCGAGGGTGCCGCGCACCGTGACGACGTTGCGGTGCTCGGTCGCCTCGGAGCTGGTGGTGAGACGCACCTCGACGCCGCGCTCCTGCGCGAACAGCGGGGCGTTGACGTAGGAGACCGTCTCGTCGACGACGTCCTCGAAGACACCCTTGAGCGCGGACAGCTCCAGCACCTTCACGTCGTGCTGGGTGATCTCGCCGTAGACCTCGACGTCGAGACGGACGGCGACCTCACCGGCGAGCGCGGTGAAGATCCGGCCCAGGCGCTCGGCGAGCGGCAGGCCCGGCTTGACGTCCTCGGCGATGACACCGCCCTGCACGTTCACCGCGTCCGGCACGAGCTCACCGGCGAGCGCGAGCCGCACGGAGCGGGCGACGGCGATACCGGCCTTCTCCTGCGCCTCGTCGGTGGAGGCGCCCAGGTGCGGGGTGCAGACGACCTGGTCGAACTCGAACAGCGGGGAGTCCGTGCAGGGCTCCTTCGCGTACACGTCGAGACCGGCACCGGCGACCCGGCCCTCCTTGAGGGCGGAGTACAGCGCCTCCTCGTCGACGATCCCGCCGCGCGCGGCGTTGACGATCCGCACGCTCGGCTTGACCTTGCGCAGCGCCTCGTCGCCGATCAGGCCGACCGTCTCGGGGGTCTTGGGCAGGTGGACGGTGATGAAGTCGGAGACCTCGAGCAGCTCGTCCAGCGACAGCACCTTGACGCCCATCTGCGCGGCGCGGGCGGGCTGGATGTAGGGGTCGTAGGCGACGACCTTCATGCCGAACCCGGACATGCGCTGGGCGACGAGCGCGCCGATGCGCCCGAGGCCGACGACACCGAGGGTCTTCTCGGCCAGCTCCACGCCCGTGTACTTGCTGCGCTTCCACTCGCCGTTCTTCAGCGCGGCGTTGGCCTGCGGGATGTGGCGGGCGGTGGCGACGAGCAGGCCGCAGGCCAGCTCGGCGGCGGTCACAATGTTGGAGGTCGGGGCGTTGACGACCATCACGCCGGCCTTGGTGGCGGCGGAGACGTCCACGTTGTCCAGGCCGACGCCGGCTCGTGCGACGACCTTCAGCTTGTTCGCGGCGGCGATCGCCTCGGCGTCGACCTTGGTGGCCGAGCGGACCAGGATCGCGTCCACATCGGCGATGGCCGGGAGCAGCTCGGCTCGGTCCGCGCCGTTGCAGTGCCGGATCTCGAAGTCCGGGCCCAGGGCGTCGACGGTGGCGGGCGACAGCTCTTCAGCGATGAGTACGACGGGTTTCGAGCTCACGTGAGTCCTCACAAGTCCAGTGCTGCGGACGGCCGTCCCGACGGCCGCAGGCGGTGGAGGGGTGCTTGCCGCGTGGAAGACGCACGACGCTGTGGGCCTGACGCGTATGTGTGCAGCAGTCTAGTGGCGCATGGGGCGTCGTCTTGTGCCGCTGCGGAAGGATCACCCGTCCGTGGCCGGACGGGATGGACAACGCCTCACTACCCGACGTTACCCGGGGTTCGCCGAAGGGGCCGGAGCGGGATGCTCCGGCCCCTCGGGCAGGCGGCTTACGCCTCCTCGTCGACCCAGCTCATGAGCTTGCGCAGCTCCTTGCCGGTGGTCTCCAGCAGGTGCTCGGAGTCCTGCTTCTTGTACTCGTTGTACTTCTTCAGGCCGCCGTGGTACTCGTCCATCCACTGCTGGGCGAAGGTGCCGTCCTGGATCTCGGCGAGGACCTTCTTCATCTCGGCCTTGGTGGCGTCCGTGATGATCCGCGGGCCGGTGACGTAGTCGCCCCACTCGGCGGTCTCGGAGATCGACCAGCGCATCTTCTCCAGGCCGCCCTCGTACATGAGGTCCACGATCAGCTTCAGCTCGTGCAGGCACTCGAAGTAGGCGATCTCCGGCTGGTAGCCGGCCTCGGTCAGGGTCTCGAAGCCCGCCTTGACCAGCGCCGCGGTGCCACCGCAGAGCACAGCCTGCTCACCGAACAGGTCGGTCTCGGTCTCCTCGGTGAAGGTCGTCTTGATGACGCCGGCGCGGGTGCCGCCGATGCCCTTCGCGTACGACAGGGCCAGCGCGAAGCCGTTGCCCGTGGCGTCCTGCTCGACAGCGGCGATGCAGGGCACGCCGCGGCCCTCCTCGTACTGGCGGCGGACCAGGTGGCCCGGGCCCTTCGGGGCGACCATGCAGACGTCGACGCCGGCCGGGGGCTTGATGAAGCCGTAGCGGATGTTCAGGCCGTGGCCGAAGAACAGCGCGTCGCCGTCCTTCAGGTTGTCCTTGATGTGCTTCTCGTAGACCTCGGCCTGGATCGGGTCCGGGACGAGGATCATGATGACGTCGGCCTCGGCGGCGGCCTCGGACGGGCTCACCACGCGCAGGCCCTGCTCCTCGGCCTTGGCCTTGGACTTGGAGCCCTCGTGCAGACCGACGCGGACGTCGACACCCGAGTCACGGAGCGACAGCGCGTGGGCGTGGCCCTGGCTGCCGTACCCGATGACCGCGACCTTGCGGCCCTGGATGATGGACAGGTCGGCGTCGGCGTCGTAGAACAGCTCGGCCACTTTGGGTTCTCTCCTCGGGAGTGCAGGTGTTGCGTCCCACCGTATGACGGGGGGCGGAAGGGAAGTCTCAGGGTCTCGGAATACGGGCGGCCGACGGCGCGCCGACCGCCCGTTTCGGGTCTTACGCCGACCGGTCCAGGGCGCGCAGCGACCGGTCCGTGATGGATCGTGCGCCACGGCCGATCGCGATCGTGCCGGACTGGACGAGCTCCTTGATGCCGTACGGCTCCAGCATCTTGAGCATCGCGGTCAGCTTCTCGCCGGACCCGGTGGCCTCGATGGTGACGGCCTCCGGGGAGACGTCGACGGTCTTGGCGCGGAACAGCTGGACGATCTCGACGATCTGGGAGCGCGTCTCGTTGTCGGCGCGCACCTTCACCAGGACGAGTTCGCGCTGCACCGCCTGCGACGGCTCCAGCTCGACGATCTTCAGCACGTTGACGAGCTTGTTGAGCTGCTTGGTCACCTGCTCCAGCGGCAGGTCCTCCACGCCGACGACGATGGTGATGCGGGAGATGTCGGGGTGCTCGGTGACGCCCACCGCGAGGGAGTCGATGTTGAAGCCGCGGCGGGAGAACAGGGCGGCGATCCGGGCGAGGATGCCGGGGGTGTTCTCCACCAGGACGGAGAGCGTGTGCTTGGACATGATCTTTTACGTCTCTCTCGCTCAGTCGTCTTCGTTGTCGCCGAAGTCGGGGCGGACGTCCCGGGCGGCCATGATCTCGTCGTTGGAGGTGCCGGCGGCGACCATCGGCCAGACCATCGCGTCCTCGTGGACGATGAAGTCGACGACGACCGGGCGGTCGTTGATCGAGTTCGCCTCCTCGATGACCTTGTCGAGGTCGTCCGGGGATTCGCAGCGGATCGCGTAGCAGCCCATGGCCTCCGACAGCTTCACGAAGTCGGGGACGCGGGTGCCGCGGGCCTCCGGGTTCACGTCGTCCGGACCGGAGTGCAGCACGGTGTTGGAGTACCGCTGGTTGTAGAAGAGGGTCTGCCACTGGCGGACCATCCCGAGGGCGCCGTTGTTGATGACGGCGACCTTGATCGGGATGTTGTTCAGGGCGCAGGTGGTGAGCTCCTGGTTGGTCATCTGGAAGCAGCCGTCGCCGTCGATCGCCCAGACGGCCCGCTCGGGCGCGCCGGCCTTGGCGCCCATGGCGGCCGGGACGGCGTAGCCCATGGTTCCGGCGCCGCCGGAGTTCAGCCAGGTGGCCGGCTTGTCGTACTCGATGAAGTGGGCGGCCCACATCTGGTGCTGGCCGACGCCCGCCGCGAAGATCGTGCCCTCGGGAGCGAGCTGTCCGATGCGCTCGATGACGTGCTGCGGGGAGAGCGAGCCGTCCTCGGGCTGGTCGTAGCCGAGCGGGTAGGTGTCGCGCCAGCGGCTCAGGTCCTTCCACCAGGCGCTGTAGTCGCCCTGGTGGCCCTCGCTGTGCTCCTTCTGGACGGCCTGGATCAGGTCGGCGATGACCTCGCGGGCGTCACCGACGATCGGCACGTCGGCGGCGCGGTTCTTGCCGATCTCGGCCGGGTCGATGTCCGCGTGGACGATCTTGGCGAACGGCGCGAAGCTGTCCAGCTTGCCGGTGACGCGGTCGTCGAAGCGGGCGCCGAGGGCGACGATCAGGTCGGCCTTCTGCAGCGCGGTGACGGCGGTGACCGCACCGTGCATGCCCGGCATTCCCACGTGCAGCGGGTGACTGTCGGGGAATGCGCCGAGCGCCATCAGGGTGGTGGTGACGGGCGCTCCGGTGAGCTCGGCGAGGACCTTGAGCTCGGCGGTGGCGTGTGCCTTGATGACACCGCCGCCGACGTAGAGGACGGGCCGCTTGGCGGCGGTGATCAGCTTGGCGGCCTCGCGGATCTGCTTGGCGTGCGGCTTGGTCACCGGTCGGTAGCCGGGCAGGTCCATGGTGGGCGGCCAGGAGAAGGTGGTCTTCGCCTGGAGGGCGTCCTTGGCGATGTCGACCAGAACCGGGCCGGGACGGCCGGTGGAGGCGATGTGGAACGCCTGGGCGATGATCCGCGGGATGTCCTCGGCCTTGGTGACGAGGAAGTTGTGCTTGGTGATCGGCATGGTGATGCCGACGATGTCCGCCTCCTGGAAGGCGTCCGTGCCGATCGCCTTGGACGCCACCTGGCCGGTGATCGCGACCAGCGGCACGGAGTCCATGTGCGCGTCGGCGATCGGGGTGACCAGGTTGGTGGCGCCGGGCCCGGAGGTGGCCATGCAGACGCCGACCTTGCCGGTGGCCTGGGCGTAGCCGGTGGCGGCGTGACCGGCGCCCTGCTCGTGCCTGACCAGGACGTGGCGCACCCTGGTGGAGTCCATCAGCGGGTCGTAGGCCGGGAGGATCGCACCGCCGGGAATGCCGAATACCGTGTCGGCGCCGACCTCCTCGAGAGAGCGGATGAGGGACTGCGCGCCCGTCACCTGCTCGGGGGCGGAGTGTCCTCCGGATCGGGGCCGGGGCTGCGGGTGGTGGGCCCCGGTGGCCTGCTCGGTCATCGGCATTCTCTTCTCAGATGCTGAGGGTGTTTTGCGAGGTTTGTACGGTATTCGGCTGCTGCACGAAGGGTGCCTGTGCAACAAAAAACCCCTCGTGCCATAAGGCAAGCGAGGGGAGCGCGCCGGGTGGGGTCGCTGAGCGGTCGAGGCTCAGCGTCAGCCGACGCGCCTTCCAAGTACGAGAATTCGGGTGCGCATGGCACTGACCCTCCCCCCGGCACGCACTCACTGTCAAGTGGGTGGGACGGGAGTCTCATTATGTGAGCGCAGGGCCGTGCCGCCTCCGATGACGGCGGACACACCCGAGCTGTACAGCCGCGGGGAGCCGCCCACTAACGCCGGTTCGGCCGGTCCGTTCGGCACCGGATAGTGGCCGACGGCGAGCGCGCGGCGCAGCCGGTACTCGTCGAGCGGCCCGGAGAACGCCATGCCCTGCCCGTGCGTGCAGCCCATCGCGCGCAGGGCGACGACCTGCTCGGGCAGATCCACTCCCTCGGCCACGGACTTCAGCCCGAGGTCGCCCGCGATGCGCAGCAGCCCACTGGTGATCTTGTGCAGGCGGGCGGACTCGACGACGCCCTCGACCAGACCGCGGTCGAGCTTCAGGACGTCGACGGGCAGGCGCCTGAGGGCCGTGATCGCCGCGTAGCCGCTGCCGAACCCGTCGAGCGCGATCCGTACGCCGACCCGCCGCAGGGCGCCCAGGCGCCGCTCCAGCTCGTCCAGCGAGACCCTGGGGTCGGCGTCCGACAGCTCGATGATCAGCGACCCGGACGGCAGCCCGTGCCGCGTGAGCAGCGCCTCGATCGTGCCGAGCGGCATCGAGCGGTCCAGCAGCCTGCGGGCGCTCATCCGCACGACGACCGGCACGGACAGCCCGGTGGCGTGCCGCTCGGCGGCCTGCTCGACGGCCTCCTCGATCATCCAGCGGCCCAGCTCGGCGGTCTTGTCGCTGTCCTCGGCCACCCGCAGGAACTCCGCCGGGGTGAAGAGCACCCCTTGCGAGGAGCGCCAGCGCGCTTGCGCGGACACCGATGCGATCCGGCCATCCTCCAGGGACACCACCGGCTGGTGCAGCAGGGCGAACTCCCCGTCGTGCAGGGCGGCCCGCAGGCGGGTGGCGAGCTCGGCCTTGCGGACGACGTCCTGCTGCATCTGCGGCTTGTACAGCTCGACGCGCCCCTTGCCGCCGGCCTTGGCGCGGTACATGGCCAGGTCGGCGTTGCGCAGCAGTTCGCCGGCACCGAGGCCGGATTCCGCGAAGGCCACGCCGATGGAGGCGTTGACACGGACATCGTTGCCGTCGATGAGGTAGGGCTGGGACAGCGTCGTCCTGAGCCGGTCGGCGAGCTCCAGTATGTGCCGCTCCCGGGCGTCCCGGTCCCGGGTGTTGTCCCCGGCGATCAGGGCCGCGAACTCGTCGCCGCCGAGCCGGGAGGCGGTGTCTCCGTGCCGGACGGAGTCCTGGAGCCTGCGAGCGGCCTGGACGAGCAGTTCGTCCCCGGCCTGGTGCCCGATGGTGTCGTTGACGGCCTTGAAGCCGTCGAGGTCGATGAACAGCACCGCCGTGTTGCGCAGGGCCACGCCCCGGTCTGAGGCGCGGCGGCCCGAGAGGGCGTGCTGGACGCGCTTGGTGAACAGGGCGCGGTTGGGCAGGTCCGTGAGCGGGTCGTGCTCGGCGTTGTGCTGCAACTGGGCCTGGAGCCGCACCCGTTCGGTCACGTCTCGGCTGTTGAAGATGAGGCCGCCGTGATGGCGGTTGACGGTCGACTCGACGTTCAGCCAGCCCCCGTCGCCCGAGCGGAAGCGGCACTCGATGCGGGTGGTGGGTTCCTCGACCGGGTTGGCGGCGAGGAACCTGCGCACCTCGTGCACGACGCAGCCCAGGTCCTCGGGGTGGATGAGGTTGGCCAGTTCCGTACCCACCAGCTCCTCCGCCGAGCGGCCGTACACACCGGCGGCGGCCGGGGAGACGTACCTCAGGACGCCGCTGGGTGCGGCGATCATGATGACGTCGCTGGAGCCCTGCACCAGGGAGCGGAAGTGGTTCTCCTTCTGCGCCAGTTCCTGGGTGAGGGTGATGTTGTCGAGCAGCATGATCCCCTGGCGCACGACGAGCGCGAGCACCACCGTGCCCCCGGTCAGCAGGACCACGCGGTCGACACTGCGGCCGTTGAGGACGTTGTAGAGGATCCCCAGCGTGCACACGGCGGCCGCGAGATACGGCGTGAGGGCGGCCAGGGAGCCGGCGATGGGCCGGGCGGCCGGGTACCGGCTGTGCTCGGCGCCGGGCAGGGCCGCCTGGTGGTTGGGTCCGCTGCGCTGCCCCGGCACGTGCTCGTGGACCACCCGGGTACGGCCCGTGCCGGCGTGCCGGTCGGGGCCCGACCGGTCGCCCTCCGCGCGGGGCGCGGCCCAGGGGGCGTACGCCAGGAGCAGCGAGCCCGCGAACCAGCCCGCGTCGAGCAGCTGCCCGGAGCGGTAGTCGTGGTGCATGAGCGGCGAGGTGAACAGGGCGTCGCACATCACGGTCAGCGCGAGCGCGCCGATGGCGGTGTTGACCGCGGAGCGGTTCACCGCGGACCGCCGGAAGTGCAGGGCGAGCACCATGCTGACCAGCGCGATGTCGAGCAAGGGGTACGCCAGCGACAGCGCGATGTGCGCCACGCCGGGCCCTTCGGACTTCGCGGCCTGGGCGAGGGCGAGGCTCCAGGCCAGCGTCAGCAGCGATCCGCCGATCAGCCAGGCGTCGAGGCCCAGGCAGACCCAGCCGGCCTTGGTCACCGGCCGCTTGGCGAGCACGAGCAGCCCGACGATCGCGGGGGGCGCGAAGCAGAGGAAGAACAGGTCGGCGTAGCTGGGGCTGGGCACGGGCAGTCCGAGGACCACCTCGTACCACCCCCAGACCAGGTTGCCCAGGGAGGCCATGGCCGAGGAGAGGCCGAACAGCAGCCAGGCGGGCCGAAAGCGGGTGCGGCGGCTGCGGGCGTAGAGGAAGCACGAGACGGCGGCGGTGCCGGCTGCGGCGCTCAGCCCGAAGTCACCCATGAACAGGGCCACTTCGTACGAACCCCAGCCGAACGCGGCACCGACGGCGTATCCCGAGCAGGCCAGGGCGAGGACGAGTTGGAGGGCCAGGCCCGGCCGGCGGCCGGGACCCGGCGTGCGAGGCAGCAGCGCGCCCGGGGACGGAGGCTGTGCCCGCAGCGCTCCGTCCAGCGTGGGGGTGGGGGGCGCGCTCACCGGGCCCTCCCGGTCCGCGCCGCTCCCGGGCCCCGGTGGACCGGCCGGTCATGCCTTCTGCGACTGCCGGGCCTGCGGCGGTGATGGCTGTGTTCGGCGTGGTGTTCGGCGTGCTGACCGCGTCTGCCCGCGGCCGTCCGCCCGGGTCGCCGCCGGCAGTCCCGCCCCGTCGGATCGCTCGTCCATAGGCCGTGCATCGCCTGTCGCCCCCCTCACAGTCCGAACTGTCCGTCCCCGGCGCCGAACGGTCCCCGGCGCAGCCCCTGTCGGGACGATACACCAGTCTCGTCACTCAGGGACATAGGTTCTCTACGCTCCGTGACGATCAACAGATATATGAGTACCCACCGCACCTGAAGGATTGCGGACGGTGCTCGAAGGTCTCTCAGCCGGTTGATGCACCCGTCGTGAGGATCACGTTGCGGAGCGGCTCCCGGTTCACATAACGGTTCAACTGGTCCACCAGGAGCCGCTTGGCGCGCGGAAGGAACGCGGAGGTGGGTCCGCCGACGTGGGGGCTGATGAGTACCCCCGGCGCACGCCACAGGGGGTGTTCGCGCGCCAGCGGCTCCGGGTCGGTGACGTCGAGGGCGGCGGTGATGCGGCCGGTCTCCAACTCGGCGAGCAGGGCCTTGGTGTCGACGACCGGGCCGCGGGCGACGTTGACGAGGAGCGCGCCGTCCTTCATGCGGGACAGGAAGTCGGCTCCGGCCAGGCCACGGGTGGTTTCGTTGAGCGGGGTGGACAGGATGACGACATCCGCCTGCGGCAGCAGCGCGGGGAGTTCGGTGAGCGGATGCACCGGACCGCGCGCCGTGGTGCGCTCGGAGCGCGCGACGCGCGCCACCCGCGCCACCTCGAACGGAACGAGCCGGTCCTCGATGGCCTCGCCGATCGAGCCGTACCCCACGATGAGGACGTTCTTGTCGGCGAGCGCCGGACGGAACCCTCCGAGCCACTCCCCCCGGTCCTGCGCACGGACGAAGTCGGGGATCCCGCGCAGCGAGGCCAGGATCAGCGCGAGGGTGAGCTCGCCGGTGCTGGCCTCGTGCACCCCGCGCGCATTGCACAGCCGCACGCCCGCCGGCAGCCGACCGAGGCCCGGCTCGACGTGGTCGATCCCGGCGGAGAGGGTCTGCACGACCTGCACGTTGCTCATCCGCCCCAGGGGACGCACGCACAGCGGGCTGGGCTTCATGTAGGGGACGACGTAGAAGGCGCAGTCGGCCGGGTCCGCGGGGAACTCCTCCGCGCCGTTCCAGAAGCGGTACTCCGGGCCCTCGGGGAGTCCCTCGATCTCGTCCGGCGGGATGGGCAGCCACACGTCAGCAGTCATGCTCTGGAGGCTATGTCAGGAGCGTGCGACGGCAGAGGTTAGGTTGGGGTGGCTCGAACAGGGAGGGTCACGACCAGGTGGAGCGCAGGACGATCGGCGCGGCGGCGCTCGCGGTGGGGGCCGTCGGACTCGGGTGCATGCCGATGAGCTGGGCCTACAGCGCGTCGAGGCGGCGCGGCGACGAGTCGCTCAGGGCGGTGCACCGGGCGCTCGACCTGGGTGCGTCCCTGCTGGACACGGCCGACATGTACGGCCCCTTCACCAACGAGCTGCTGCTGGGGCGGGCGTTGAAGGAGCGGCGGTCCGACGCGTTCGTGTCGACGAAGGTCGGGCTGCTCGTGGGCGACCAGCACATCGTCGCCAACGGCCGCCCCGGGTATGTGAAGCGCGCCTGTGACGCGTCGCTGCGCCGGCTCCAGACGGACGTCATCGACCTCTACCAGCTGCACCGGGCCGACCCCGAGGTGCCGGTCGAGGAGACCTGGGGCGCGATGGCGGAGCTCGTCCAGGCCGGGAAGGTACGGGCGCTGGGCCTGTGCGCGGTGGGCGCCCGGGCCGGCCGCCGGTCCGGGGCCCGGCTGCACGACGGGACGATCCGGCAGCTGGAGCGGGTGCAGCAGGTCTTCCCGGTGAGCGCGGTCGAGGCGGAGCTGTCGGTGTGGTCGCCGGAGGCGCTGGAGACCCTGCTGCCCTGGTGCCGGACGCGGGGCGTCGGTTTCCTCGCCGCGATGCCGCTCGGCAACGGCTTCCTGACCGGCAGGCTGCGGCCCGGCGCCGGCTTCGAGGCGGACGACCCGCGTGCCCGGCACCCCCGCTTCACGGCCGAGATGATGGCCGCGAACCAGCCGGTCGTCGCGGGCCTGCGCCGCGTCGCCCGCCGGCACGGCACCGACGTCACCCCCGGACAGGTGGCCCTCGCGTGGGTGCTGGCCCAGGGCCCGCACGTCGTCCCGGTCCCGGGCGCGAAACAGGAGCGCTGGGTCACGGAGAACACGGCCGCGACGGCGGTGCGCCTGACCCCCGACGACCTCAAGGAGATAGCCGGGCTGCCGCCGGCCCAGGGGTCCTGGGACTGAGCCCCGGTTCCCCCTCCGGTGCGTTTCGGGCAAACCCCGTCCTTCCCGGTCGGGCGTTTCCGTGATCGGGAACCTGGGAGCCGCGAGCGGTGTATGACAGGGAGAGGACCCGCCCCGTCGAAGGGACCATGATCGTGCAACGTCGAGCCGTCCCGGCCGTGCTGGCCGCCGCCGCGCTCCTGCTGACGGCCGGCTGTTCCTCCGACAGCGGAGGCTCGTCCGGCAAGCAGACGAGCGCCTCCCCGAGCCGTACGGCACCCGGGTCGTCCGCGCCGCCGGGGCAGGCCGCCGAGGAGACGCCTGCGGCCAAGGGTTCGGTGAAGGTGGTCCGCACCGTTGCCGAGGGCCTGGACTCCCCCTGGGGGCTCGCTCCGCTGCCGGGCGGTGGCCTGCTCGTCTCCTCCCGGGACGACGGGACGATCGTCCGCGTCGACGAGAAGACCGGCAAGAAGACCGAACTGGGCGAGGTGCCGGGGGTCTCGGCGGCCGGCGAGGGCGGCCTCCTCGGGATCGCCCTGTCCCCCGACTACGCCTCGGACCACATGGTCTACGCCTACTTCACCTCGGCCTCCGACAACCGCATCGTCCGCATGATCTACGACGAGCAGAAGCCGGCCGGCGAGCAGCTCGGCGCGCCCGACACCGTCTACAAGGGCATCCCCAAGGGCTTCATCCACAACGGCGGCCGCATCCGGTTCGGCCCCGACAAGATGCTCTACGTGGGCACGGGCGAGAGCGGCGACACCGGTCTGTCCCAGGACAAGGACTCCGTGGGCGGCAAGATCCTGCGCCTGACGCCGGAGGGCGAGCCGGCGCCGGGCAACCCCTTCCCGGACTCGCCGGTGTACTCGTACGGCCACCGCAACGTGCAGGGGCTGGCCTGGGACGGCAAGCAGCGGCTGTTCGCCTCGGAGTTCGGGCAGGACACCTGGGACGAGCTCAACGCGATCAAGCCGGGCGACAACTACGGCTGGCCGGAGGCCGAGGGCCGGTCCGGCGACAAGCAGTTCCACAACCCGATCGACCAGTGGACGACGGCCGAGGCCTCCCCCAGCGGCATCGCCTACGCCGAGGGCTCGATCTGGATGGCGGGCCTGCGCGGCAAGCGGCTCTGGCGCATCCCGCTGAACGGCACGGAGGCCTCGGCCGAACCGCAGGCCTTCCTGGAGGGCGAGTACGGCCGGCTGCGCACGGTGGTGCCGGCGGGCGGCGACCGGCTGTGGCTGGTGACCAGCAACACGGACGGCCGGGGCAGCCCGAAGGACGGGGACGACCGGATCCTGGAACTGCGAGTGACGTAGCGACTCCCCCTAGCTGCCGGGGGTGTCCTGCTCCTCGTCGGGCGGGCGTACGACGACCTTTCCGGACGCGAGATCTATCGGTCCGCGTCCGGGATCGCCGTCCCCGACGTCCTCACGGGTCAGTTCCAGGCGGTTCTGCTCGTCGCGGGTGTGCTTGCGCCCGGGCGAGAACAGCTCCTCGAACATGTTGAACAACGGGTGCCTCCCTGGGCCGCGGGCTTCACGTCATCCGCGGCGTCCCTTACAGCGTATGCCTCAGCCCGCCGGACCGGGCATGAGCATTTCGGCCGGGAACAGCCCCAGCCGGTGCGCCACCGCCGCCGCCTCGCCCCGCCCGGAGACGCCGAGCTTCCCCAGGATGTTGGAGACGTGCACACTCGCGGTCTTCGGGGAGATGAACAGCTCCTGGGCGATGCGGCGGTTGGTGTGGCCGGCGGCGACCAGGCGCAGGACGTCCCGTTCCCGGCTGGTGAGGCCGAGGGCCTCGGCGGGGTCGGCCGGTGCGGGGCCGGGTTGCGTGGCGGGCGTGAGCGGGAGGCGGGCGCGCCGGCCGAGTGCGGTGGCGGCGTCGGCGAGCGGCCGGGCGCCGAGGTGGCGGGCGACGGTGTGGGCGAGGCGGAGCAGTTCCGTGACGCGCTCGCGCTCGTCCTCGCCGGAGCACGTCAGCAGGGACTCGGCCAGGCGGTACCGGACGCGGGCGAGGTCGTAGGGCCGGCTCAGGGGTTCGAAGGCGGTGACCACCTCCGACCAGATGTCCGGGGTGCTCAGGCCCTCGGCGCGGTGGAGTTCGGCGCGCACCCACTGCTCGTGGGCGAGCCAGACGGGGGCGTGGGTGGTGAGGCGCTTGGCGGTGGAGCGTATGCCGTCCAGGACCTGCTCGCGGCCGTCGCGGGCGGCGGGCAGCGCCCGGGCGTCGGCCTCGGCGGTGGCCGCCTGGAGCAGCAGCGGCCAGGCGTAGCGCTGGGTGCCGAGCGGGAAGCCGGATTCCAGGGTGCGGGCCAGTTCGGCGCGGGCGTCGGCCAGGCGGCCCTCGGCGGCGGCGAGCGCGATGGTGAGCCAGGAGATCGGCAGGTCGTGCTGCGGCATGGGGTCGTGCGGACCGTAGGCGGCGCGGCCCTGGGCCAGATACCGGGCGGCGTCGGGCACCTGCCCGCGCGCGAGCGCCAGGTAGGCCAGGCAGTTGGCGCCGGACCCGTGCGGACCCGCCGTCTGGCCCCGCCGCTGGGCGTTGGCGGCGGCGTCGGCGGCCTCGTCCCAGCGGCCGAGGGAGATGAGCGACTCGGCGAGGTTGCTCCAGACCCAGGCCTCGGCGTCCCGCAGGCCCATCGTCCCCGTGAGCCGCAGGCCCTCGCGCAGGATGCCGACGGATTCCTCGGAGCGGCCGACGCCTTCGAGGACCGAGGGCAGGTTCACATGGCTGCGGCCCACGACCGCCGCGAGGCGACGGGCGACCACCTCGTCCCTGACGTCGTACATGTGGCCGAGCCCGGCGTCGATCTGCCCGGCGTCGACCATGAGCCCGCCGAGGGTGAGCCGGGCGTTGGACTCGATGTCGTCGGCGCCGACCATGCGCGCGTACTCGACGGCCCGTTCGGCGGCGGTCAAGGCGTCCGGGCCGGGTTCGTGCAGCATCGACCAGTGGGCGGCCGTGGCCAGCACCTCGGCGTGCACCTCGGACGGCGGCAGACCACGGACGAGCTCCTGGGCGGTGGCGATCTCCTTCCAGCCGTCGCCCCGGGCCAGTCCCTGCACCAGCCGGGAGCGCTGGATCCAGAACCAGGCGGCGCGGTGGGGGTCCCCCCTGCTCGAACGCAGTTGAGAGCTTGGGGGAGCATCGTCGTCGTCCTCCAGCAGGCGCAGCGCCCGCTTGGTGATCTTCAGGGCGCGTTCCCGCTCCCCGCAGAGCCGTCCGGCGACGGCCGCCTCGGCCAGCAGATCCAGGTAGCGCAGCGCGGTGGTGGCCGGGTCGCAGCCGCAGGGCGGATAGACCTCGGCGTAGTCCACGGGGCGCAGGGTCCGGCGGACGGCGTCGGGGGCGGCGTCCCACAGTTCCATCGCCCGTTCCAGGAGGCGGAGTTGCTCGGAGTAGGCGTGGCGGCGGCGGGCCTCGACAGAGGCTTCGAGGACGGCGGGCAGGGCCTTGGCGGCGTCGTGGGCGTGGTACCAGTAGCTGGCCAGGCGGGTCGCCCGCTGGTCGGCGGGGACGAGGGCCGGGTCGCTCTCCAGGGCTTCGGCGTAGCGGCGGTTGAGGCGGGAGCGTTCGCCGGGGAGCAGGTCGTCGCTGACGGCCTCGCGGACCAGGGAGTGGCGGAAGCGGTAGCCGTCGCCGCCGGGTGCGGGGGCGAGGATGCTCGCGTTCACGGCGCCCCGCAGCGCCTCGATGAGATCGTCCTCGGCGAGCCGGGCGACGGCTGCCAGCAGCCGGTGCTCGACGGTGGAGCCGCCCTCGGCGACGATGCGGGCGACCTGCTGGGCGGACTCCGGCAGTCCTTCCACGCGGACGAGCAGCAGGTCGCGCAGGGAGTCGGTCAGGCCGGTCCGGCAGCCCTCGTGGGCGGCGACGGCGAGTTCCTCGACGAAGAAGGCGTTGCCGTCGGAGCGTTCGAAGATCGCGTCGACCCGGTCCGGCTCGGGCTCGTGGGCGAGGATCCCGGTGACCTGGCGGCCCACCTCGTCGCGGTTGAAGCGGGCGAGTTCCAGGCGGCGGATCGTGCGGAGCCGGTCGAGTTCGGCGAGCAGGGGGCGCAGCGGGTGGCGGCGGTGGATGTCGTCGGAGCGGTAGGTGGCGAGGACGACGAGGCGGCCGGTGCGCAGGGTGCGCAGGAGGTAGGAGAGGAGGTGGCGGGTGGAGGCGTCGGCCCAGTGCAGGTCCTCCAGGGCGAGGACGACGGTGTGCTCGGCGGTGACGCGCTCCAGCAGGCGTGCGGTGAGCTCGAAGAGGCGGGCCATGCCGTCCTCGTCGTGCCGCCCGGCTCTGGACTCGCCCAGCTCGGGCAGCAGCCGGGCCAGTTCCTCCTCCTGGCCGGCGGCCGCGGCGGCCAGCTCGGCGGGGAGTTCGCGGCGCAGGGCGCGCAGGGCGGTGGAGAAAGGGGCGAAGGGCAGCCCGTCGGCGCCGATCTCCACGCAGCCGCCGAGTGCGACCACCGCCCCGCGCCGGCGGGCGGCGGCGGCGAACTCCTCGACGAGGCGGGTCTTGCCGACTCCGGCCTCCCCGCCGATGAGCAGTGCCTGCGGCTCGCCCTCACAGGCGCGGACGAGCGCGTCGTGCAGCGTGCCCAGTTCCTCGGCACGGCCGACGAACACGGGGCTCACGGACCTGGTCTCCACGGCCCCGAGCATCGCATGCGGGTCCGACGGCACGGCACCGGTTTTCCGTCGAACGGCCGGAGCAGCGGCCGCCGTTCCTGTGCGAACGACGGTCGCTGCTCCTGTGACGGCCACGCCGGCTGCCGGTCCCGCCCCGGTGTTCACGCGGTCCGGGCGGATCGCGGCCGGCGGAAGCGGCGGCTATGGCTCTCGTGCTCGGCGGAGTCCTGGTCGGCTTCGTGGCGGGCCGCGCGGCGGGCCCGGGCGGCTTCGCGGACCAGGCGCTCGTGGTCGGCACGGCGGATGAGGTCGTTGGTGCGCAGCTGCTGGAGCTCGTACTCGTACATGGTGTGTCCTTGAGGAGAGGCGGTCACGGAGTGTTTCTCCGTGATGACCTCACTCTCGTCTCCCAGGTGGGGCCGCCACATCGGGAGAGTTCCGCATCTTCGACCGCGCGGGGGGCCTTAGACGCGACTGAGGGGCCTCAGGCGCTCCGTAAGGTGCTCACGGAACCGCCTAAGACCCCTCAGGACCTGCGGGCTCTCAGCTCGCGGACGGCAGTCCGAGCAGGATGCCGGTGTACTTGAGGACGGCCAGGAACAGGCCGATGACGCCGAGCGCGACTCCCGCCCAGGCGACGGACTTGATCCAGGGGGCCTGGATCCGGCCCGGCGTGCCGAACGCGGGCCGGGCGAGCGTCACGACGCCGACGACCAGCGCGATCAGCGCGAACAGGCCGCCCCACAGGGCGGTGGTCTGCCAGGCGTCGCCGTAGACCGCCTGGATCTGCTGGGCCACGCCCGCGTTCTGCGCCGTCTCCAGCTGGCCGACGAGGTTCTGGCGCGCGGAGGCCACGGTGCCGATCCAGCTGCCGGTGAGCGAGACGACGCCCAGTGCGGCGGAGACGACGGCGGCGGCGCCCTGTCCGACGCCGGAGGGTGCCTCCTCCTTGGTCTGCGCGTCGTCGGCCGCGGCCGGGACCTCGGTCTCGGGCACCTCGTCGGACTTGGTGGTGTCCACCGCCTTCTCGTCGGTCGTGGCCTTGGTGGCCTCGGTCTCGTCCACTGCGTTCGTAGCCATGTCTC
This sequence comes from Streptomyces massasporeus, assembly GCF_014648995.1. Classification (GTDB taxonomy): domain Bacteria; phylum Actinomycetota; class Actinomycetes; order Streptomycetales; family Streptomycetaceae; genus Streptomyces; species Streptomyces massasporeus. Next base: position 371,902 of record NZ_BMSE01000005.1, read on the forward strand.
GCACCGTAGGGTCGCTGTCTGAGAAGTCTCTTAATGATCGTTGTGAGCGGCACGCGCGCGTGCGGCGCGCCACTCGGGCGCCAGCACCGACCAGACTTCGAGATCGTGCCGTACGCCACCATAGGGGTGTGCCTCGCGTCGCACACCGTCACGGGTCATGCCGAGCCGGCGCGCCACGTTCAGGCTGGGCCGGTTGCCGGCGGCGGCGACCCACTCGACGCGGTGGATGCCCCGCTGCTCGACGGCCCAGTCGATGAGGACCCGCATCGCGCGCGTGACCAGACCCCGGCCCGTCGCGGCCGGCTCCAGCCAGCAGCCGACCTCGCAGTTGCCGGTCGCCGCGTCGAAGTTCAGGAACAGCACTCCGCCCACCAGTGTGCCCTCCAGCCACAGACCGTGCAGGGACCCCGTGTCGGCGGCGCGCATGTCGGCGTAGCGCTGGAGCTTGGCGCGGGCCGAGAGCAGGTCCGTCTCGGTCGTGCCGAAAGGGATGTACTGCCCGATGAACTCCCGCCCCCGCTCCAGGTGCGCCAGGAACTCCCCGGCGTGCCAGGGCTCCAGGGGCCTCAGCTCGGCGTCGTCACCCAGGGATATCGCGTACATCCCGCTGCCGCTCCTCCTCCGCCAGGACGTCCGCCACCTCGGCATCCGTCGCGGCGGCCAGCCTCTCATGGGCGGCACGGCTCTCGGGCGGCTCGATGCTGATGCGCGGCATGCGCTTGTCCAGCCAGCGGGGCAGCCACCAGTTGGCGCCGCCGAGCAGGTGCATGAGGGCCGGGACGAGGAGGGTGCGCAGGACGAACGCGTCGAGGGCGACGGCGGCGGCCAGGGCGATGCCGAACATGGCGATCACGCGGTCGCCACTGAGGACGAAGGCCAGGAAAACGGAGATCATGATGACCGCCGCCGAGTTGATCACCCGGCTGGTCTCGGCGAGGCCGACGCGCACGGCCCGCCGGTTGTCGCCGGTCTCCAGCCACTCCTCGTACATCCGGCTGACCAGGAAGACCTGGTAGTCCATGGAGAGGCCGAAGAGCACCGACACCATGATCACGGGCAGGAAGGGTTCGATGGGCCCCGCGCTGCCCAGGCCGAGCAGTTCGCTGCCCCAGCCCCACTGGAAGATCGCGACCACGACTCCGAAGGCGGAGGCCACGGCGGCGACGTTCATCGCGGCGGCCTTCAGCGGGATGCCGACGGACCGGAAGGCCAGCAGGAGCAGCAGACAGCCCAGGCCGATGACGGCCCCGACGAAGACCGGCAGCTTGGAGACGATGACGTCGGCGAAGTCGTCGTAGCCGGCCGTCATGCCGCCCACCTGCACATCGAGCGAGGTGCCCGACTCGGCGCGCGGCAGCACCTCGCCGCGCAGCCGGTCGACGAGGTCGCTGGTGTGCTGCGACTGCGGGGAGGACTCCGGGACGACGGTGAGGTAGGCGGTGTGGCCGCCGGAGTCGAAGGTCACGGGGGTCACCGAGGCGACGCCGTCGGTGGCGCGCAGGGTGCCGTCGAGGTTGTCCAGGGCGAGCTTGTCGTCGGCTCCGTCGACCTTGGTGACGAGGGTGAGCGGGCCGTTCACGCCCGGGCCGAAGCCGTCGGCGAGCAGGTCGTAGGCCTGGCGGGTGGTGGCGGTCTTCGGGCCGTTGCCCTGGTCGGAGGTGCCCAGGTGCAGGGAGAAGGTGGGCAGTGCGAGGACGCCCATGACGACCAGGGCGACCGCGCCGAGCACCTTGGGGTGGCGTTCCACGAAGGCCGACCAGCGGGCCGCGAATCCGGTGGGCAGCTCGGGTTCGGGCCCGTGCTCCGCGAGGCGGCGGCGCTCGCGGCGGCTGAGCGCGCGCATGCCTATGAAGGACAGCAGGGCGGGCAGCAGGGTCACGGAGGCGGCGACGGTGAGGATGACGGTGAGGCTCGCCGCTATGGCGACGCCGTTGAGGAAGCTCAGCCGCAGGATCAGCATGCCGAGCAGGGCGATGCAAACGGTCGCGCCCGCGAAGACGACGGCCCGTCCGGTGGTCGCGACGGCGTTCGTGGCGGCCTCGGTGACGGACAGCCCGCGCTTCAGCCCGCGCCGGTGTCTGGTGACGATGAACAGCGCGTAGTCGATGCCGACGCCCAGCCCGATGAGCATGCCCAGCATGGGGGCGAAGTCGGCGACGGTCATGGCGTGCCCGAGCAGCACGATCCCGGCGTAGGCGGTGCCGACGCCGACCAGGGCGGTGGCGATGGGCAGCAGGGACGCGGCGAGCGAGCCGAAGGCGAGGAACAGCACCACGGCGGCGACGATCACGCCGACGATCTCGGCGACGTGCCCGCCGGAGGACTCGGTGAGCGCGACGGCGCTGCCGCCCAGCTCCACCCGGAGCCCGTCGGTCTCGGCGCTCTTCGCGGTGTCGACGACGGCCTGCGCCTCGCTCTTGGCGATGTTCTCGGCCTGGTCGTCGAAGGTGACCGAGGCGTACGCGGTGTGACCGTCCTCGCTGACGCGGCCCGCGCCGGGCCCGCCGTAGGGGCTGGTGACCGAGGCCACGCCGGGCAGGTTCTCGATCCGGTCCAGGGTGCGGGTCATCGTCTGCTCGACGTCGGCGGCGCGGACGCTGCCGGACGTGGTGTGCCAGACGACGGTGTCGCTGTCGCCGCCGAGCCGCGGGAAGCCCTCGTGCAGCAGCTCGGTGGCGCGGCCGGACTCGGTACCGGGGACCTGGTAGTCGTTCGAGTACGTGGTGCCGGCGACGGCGGCACCCGCGGCGACACCCGCGAACGCGAGGAGCCACAGCATGACGCTGAGCAGACGGCGCTGGACACACCAGCGGGCGAGGGCTGCCACGAAACGTGCTCCCGGGTTGCCTTGTGTGGATCTTTGACCGGGAACAGTCGTACATGAACTGAACAGCCAGCAAAGAACGCATGAGCAATGCGCTGCCACTCTTACAAACGAACGAGATCATTTGTCGGTTTCGTGGGCTTATTCACAGCGGCCGGTCTCAGTCGAACTGGTCCCCCAGCGCCATCACCATCACACCCGCGATCAGCAGCCACAGGGCCCTCCGGGTACGCCCGCGGGAGCCCAGCACGGCGGCGGCGGCGCACACGGCGGCCCCGCCGGCGTACGCGGCCGGGACGAGTGCCGGTGCGGAGCGGATGAGGCGGAGCAGCGCCGCGGCGAGACCGGCCAGCGTCAGCGCGGCGCCGGTGCCCGCAGCCGTCCAGCGGGCCCGGCGCGCGTCCTCCAGGAGGTCGTCGGACTCGTCCAGGAGGGCGTGGGACGCGTCCTTCTCGGCTGCCGCCTCCGAGTCCGCTGTCTCTGGACCGGTGTCGGAATCAGGACGTCCACTCATGGCCGAGACGGTAGCGCGCCGGTCGCGGAAAACCGGGTGCGGGGCCGCCGGGCCGGCTGTTAGCGTCCGTCGGTCCGAGAAACGCCCGCGGCCTCCCGCCGCCCGGCCGAAGCAGGTGCATTGTTTGACGGTCCGACCGAGCTCCTACGCATGCCCGTTCTCCCTCAAGGACTCAAGGAGCCCGTTCACCGATGCCGGACATCACTTCCCGGACCTCGAACGACCCCCTCACTGACCGTGTGAGCCACCCCGGCTACCCCCGCAGCAACGGCTACGACGCCCGCTGGACCATCGACAACCAGATGGGCCCGCACGCGCTGTGGCTGCTGGAGTGGCTGGCCCCCGCCCTGGGGCTCGACACCCTGAGCCCCGGCTCCCGGGTGCTCGACCTGGGCTGCGGCCGCGCCATGACGTCGATCTTCCTCGCCAAGGAGTACGACGTCCAGGTCGTCGCCGCCGACCTGTGGATCAAGCCCGACGACAACGCCGGGCGCATCGCCGAGGCGGGTGTCGCCGACCGGGTCCTGCCCGTGTTCGCCGAGGCCCATGACCTGCCGTTCGGCGAGGGCACCTTCGACGCGATCGTCTCGATCGACGCCTACCAGTACTTCGGCACCAACGACCTCTACCTGCCCACCCTGACCCGGCTGCTGAAGCCGGGCGGGCGGATCGGTGTCGTGATGCCGGCGCTGCGGGAGGAGCCGGAGGGCGACGAGCCGCCGGCGCACCTGAAGGAGTACTGGGAGAAGGATCCCGGCTTCTGGGCCTTCCACTCCCCCGCCTGGTGGCGGCGGCTGTGGGCCCGCAGCGGGGCCGTCGAGGTCGAGTCGGCCGACTGGCTCGACGACGGCTGGCGCGACTGGCTGCTGTGGAGCGAGGTCTGCGCCGAGGAGAGCACGAGCGACTTCATGGCCGACATGGCCCGCTGGTCGGTCGAGCTGATGCACGCCGATGTGGACCACGTCCTGGGCTTCACCCGCGTCGTCGGCCGCCGCGTGTGAGTGACGAGGGGGGATGCACCGGTCCGGTGCATCCCCCCTCGTCGGGTCCGCCGGGGTCAGCCCTCGCTGACGCCCAGCTTCTCCAGGATCAGTTCCTTCACGCGGGCCGCGTCTGCCTGGCCGCGGGTGGCCTTCATGACCGCACCGACCAGTGCACCGGCCGCGGCCACCTTGCCGCCGCGGATCTTGTCCGCGACGCCCGGGTTGCCGGCGATGGCCTCCTCGACGGCGGTGGTGAGGGCGCCCTCGTCGGAGACGACCTTCAGACCCCGCTTGTCGACGACCTCGTCCGGGGTGCCCTCGCCCGCGAGGACGCCCTCGATGACCTGCCGGGCCAGCTTGTCGTTCAGGTCGCCCTTCGCGACGAGCTCGGTGACCCGGGCGACCTGCGCCGGCGTGATCGCCAGCTCGTCGAGCGCCTTGCCCGACTCGTTGGCGCTGCGGGCCAGCTCGCCCATCCACCACTTGCGGGCGGAGGCGGCGTCGGCCCCGGCCTCGATCGTGGCGACGATGGGCTCCAGCGCACCGGCGTTGAGGATGGCCTGCATGTCGGTGGCGGAGACGCCCCACTCCTCGCGGAGCCGGCTGCGGCGGACCAGCGGGAGTTCGGGCAGCCCGGCCCGGATCTCCTCGACCCACGCGCGGGACGGGGCGACCGGGACGAGGTCGGGCTCCGGGAAGTACCGGTAGTCCTCGGCCTCCTCCTTCACCCGGCCCGAGGTCGTCGACCCCGTGTCCTCGTGGAAGTGGCGGGTCTCCTGGATGATCGTGCCGCCCGAGGACAGCACGGCCGCGTGCCGCTGGATCTCGAAACGGGCCGCGCGCTCCACGGACCGGAGCGAGTTGACGTTCTTCGTCTCGGAACGCGTGCCGAACTTCTCCCGGCCGTGCGGGCGCAGCGACAGGTTCACGTCGCAGCGCATCTGGCCCATCTCCATACGGGCCTCGGAGACGCCGAGCGCCTTGATGAGCTCGCGCAGCTCACGGACGTAGGCCCGCGCGACCTCCGGGGCACGCTCGCCGGCGCCCTCGATCGGCTTGGTGACGATCTCGATGAGGGGGATGCCGGCGCGGTTGTAGTCCAGCAGCGAGTGCGAGGCGCCGTGGATGCGGCCGGTGGCACCGCCGACGTGCGTCGACTTGCCGGTGTCCTCCTCCATGTGGGCGCGCTCGATCTCCACGCGGAAGGTCTCGCCGTCCTCCAGCTGCACGTCGAGGTAGCCGTTGAAGGCGATGGGCTCGTCGTACTGGGAGGTCTGGAAGTTCTTCGGCATGTCCGGATAGAAGTAGTTCTTCCGGGCGAAGCGGCACCACTCGGCGATCTCGCAGTTCAGCGCGAGGCCGATCTTGATCGCGGACTCGACGCCGGTCGCGTTGACGACCGGGAGAGCGCCGGGCATGCCGAGGCAGACCGGGCAGGTCTGCGTGTTGGCGTCCTGGCCGAGGGCGGTCGAGCAGCCGCAGAACATCTTGGTCTTGGTGCCGAGTTCGACATGGACCTCGAGGCCCATGACGGGGTCGTACGACGCGAGTGCGTCCTCGTACGACACCAGGTCGGTCGTGGTGGTCACGGTGAGTACTTCCCTCTCAGCCCAGCAGAACGTCGTCGTCGCCCAGCTGCTTCAGCTCGCGATAGAGAATGGCCAGGTTGGTGACGACCGCGGCTCCGGTCACGACGGCGTCGAGCAGCCGCAGCGTGTCGTTGTCTCCGCGGGCCTTCTTGATCTGCTTGTAGACCCCGACGGCGCCGAACGCCGACGTGGCCATCGAGATGTACAGACCGGACTTGGACTTCTTGAAGCCCTTGGCCTTGGACAGTGCGCTCACAGCGACGGAGCCTCCTCGATCAGCGGGTGGCCCCACTTTTCCACGAAGGCGGCCTCGACGGCGGCACCCACCTTGTACAGGCGGTCGTCCTTCATGACGGGGGCGATGATCTGCAGGCCGACCGGGAGGTTGTCCTCCGGGGCGAGACCGCACGGCAGCGACATGGCCGCGTTGCCCGCCAGGTTGGTCGGGATGGTGCACAGGTCGGCGAGGTACATCGCCATCGGGTCGTCGGCGCGCTCGCCGATCGCGAAGGCGGTGGTCGGGGTCGTCGGGGAGACGATCACGTCGACCTGCTCGAACGCCTTGTCGAAGTCCTGCTTGATGAGCGTGCGGACCTTCTGGGCGCTGCCGTAGTAGGCGTCGTAGTAGCCGCTCGACAGGGCGTACGTGCCCAGCATGATGCGGCGCTTGACCTCGGGGCCGAAACCGGCCTCGCGGGTGAGGGAGGTGACCTCCTCGGCGGAGTGCGTGCCGTCGTCGCCGGTCCGCAGGCCGTAGCGCAGGCCGTCGAAGCGGGCGAGGTTGGAGGAGCACTCCGAGGGCGCGATCAGGTAGTACGCCGACAGCGCCAGGTCGAAGGACGGGCAGTCCAGCTCGACGATCTCGGCGCCCAGTTCCTTCAGCAGCTCGACGGACTCGTCGAAGCGCTGGATGACGCCGGCCTGGTAGCCCTCGCCGCGGAACTGCTTGACCACGCCGACGCGCATGCCCTCGACGCTGCCGTTGCGGGCGGCCTCGACGACCGCCGGGACGGGCTCGTCGATGGAGGTCGAGTCGAGCGGGTCGTGCCCGGCGATGACCTCGTGCAGCAGCGCCGCGTCCAGGACCGTGCGGGCGCAGGGTCCGCCCTGGTCGAGGGAGCTGGAGAAGGCGACCATGCCGTAGCGGGAGACCGCGCCGTACGTCGGCTTCACACCGACCGTGCCGGTGACGGAGGCCGGCTGGCGGATGGAGCCGCCGGTGTCGGTGCCGATGGCGAGCGTGGCCTGGAAGGAGGCGAGCGCGGCGGACGAACCGCCACCGGAGCCGCCGGGGATCTTGGTGAGGTCCCAGGGGTTGCCGGTCGGGCCGTAGGCGCTGTTCTCGGTGGAGGACCCCATGGCGAACTCGTCCATGTTGGTCTTGCCGAGGATCACGACGTCGGCGGCCTTGAGCCGCTTGGTGAGCGTCGCGTCGTACGGCGGGATCCAGCCCTCGAGGATCTTCGATCCGACGGTGGTCGGGATGCCCTCGGTGGTGAAGATGTCCTTCAGCGCGAGGGGCACGCCGGCCAGCGGGCCGAGCTTCTCGCCCTTGGCGCGCTTCTCGTCCACGGCGCGGGCCTGGGCGAGGGCGCCCTCGCGGTCCACGTGCAGGAAGGCGTGCACCTTCTCGTCGACGGCCTCGATGCGGGCGAGGTGGGCCTCGGTGACCTGCACCGCGGTGAGCTCGCCGGAGGCGATCTTCGCAGCGGTCTCGGCGGCCGTGAGCTTGATGATGTCCGTCATGGCTGTTAGTCCTCCCCCAGGATCTGCGGCACCTTGAAACGCTGCTGCTCCTGGGCCGGGGCGCCGGAGAGCGCCTGCTCGGGGGTGAGCGACGGACGGACCTCGTCCGCCCGCATGACGTTCGTCAGCGGGAGCGGGTGCGAGGTCGGCGGTACGTCTTGGTCGGCGACCTCACTGACGCGTGCGACCGCGCCGATGATGTCGTCCAGCTGTCCCGCGAAGTGCTCGAGCTCTTCGGGCTTCAGCTCCAGACGCGCCAGCCGGGCGAGGTGGGCGACCTCCTCGCGCGTGATGCCAGGCATGCAGCGATCCTCTGGGGTGAGTGAATGTGGTTTGGCCCAATCCTATGGGGCGGGGGGCCGTGCCCGTGAAACGGTTTGCCGCCCCGGAGGCTCTCGGGCCCCCTCAGACCGCGAAGAGCAGTCCCGCGATGACCAGGACGACGACCGCGGTGGCGAAGTGGATTCCGAAGGCGACCGCCTTCGTGCCGCCGTTGCGCAGCACGATCAGGGTGTCGCCGAGCGGCACGAGCGCCACGGCGAGCATGAACCAGGCCTCGGCTCCGGCCCCCGCGAAGGCGAGCAGCGCCAGACCGACCAGCCCGAGGGTGCCGTCCCGCAGGCCCTTGATCGTCAGGTAGGCCCCGGCGTCGCCGCCGGGGTCGGCCGGGACGCCGTAGCCGGCGGCCGCGGAGGCGGGCTGGAACAGGAACCGGTAGCCGAGAAACAGGCAGAACAGGTTGAGCACGACGGCCAGGGTGTACGCGGTCACGGTCATGGCTCTCTCCGATTTCCGAGTTTCTAGCAGTGCTAGGGATGAGAGCGAAGCTAGCAGAGCGTCGACAGGAACGCTAGCGCTGCTAGAATTCGGGCATGACGATCCAGACGCGCCGGGAGCGCGAACGAGCGGAGCGCGAGCGGCTGATCGTGACGGCCGCACGGGAACTGGCGGAGGCGGAGGGCTGGGACGCGGTGACCACGCGCCGGCTCGCCGAGGAGATCGAGTACAGCCAGCCGGTCCTCTACAGCCACTTCAAGGGCAAGGGCGCGATCATGGCGGCGGTGGCGGTGCAGGGCTGCGCGGACCTGGCCGAAGAGATGCGGGCGGCGCGCACGGCGGCCGGGAGCGCCCGCGAGGCGCTCGCGGCGGTGGGCGGCGCGTACACCGCCTTCGCCCGGCGGCGGCCCGCGCTCTACGACGTGATCTTCACGCTCGCCGTGGACCTGCCCTTCGCCACCCCCGAGGCGCCGCCCGCCCTCCAGGACGCCTTCGGCGAACTGCTCCAGGCCGTCCTGCCGATCGCGGCCGACGGCGAGGACACGGGCTTGCTGACGGAGACGTACTGGGCCGGGCTGCACGGCCTGGTGACCCTGATGCGCAGCGGCCGGCTGCCCGAGGAGGCACACGAGCAGCGCCTGGCGCTGCTGATCGGCCACTTCGTGCCGCCCGGCACGAGCTGAGCGCTCGCCCCGGGCCCGAAGTCCGAAGCCCTGGGTTCGAGGTTCGACCGAAGTGGAGCGGCCGGGCGAGCGGAACAGGTGGGTGCGGCCTACTCGTCGGCCGTCGCGGCGGGGAGCGCGGCGCGTGGGCGCTGCCAGCCCCGGGGCCCCCGCGCCCGCAGCCACGCCGTGGTCTCCTCCGGGGGCATCGCCGCCGCGACCAGCCAGCCCTGGACGGCGTCGCAGCCGAGGTCGCGCAGGCGCTCCCAGGTCTCGTCGTCCTCGACGCCCTCGGCGACGACGAGCAGGCCGAGGGAGTGCGCGAGGTCGACCGTGCAGCGCACGATCTCCGCGTCCTCGGTGTCGACCGCGAGCCGGGCCACGAACGAACGGTCGATCTTCAGCTCGCTGACCGGGAGCCGGCGCAGGTGCACGAGCGAGGAGTAGCCCGTGCCGAAGTCGTCGAGGGACATCTTCACGCCGTGCGCGGTCAGTTGGTTGAGGGTGTCGGCGGCGCGCTGCGGGTCCTCCAGCAGGACGTGCTCCGTGATCTCCAGTTGGAGCGCTCCCGCCGGGACGCCGTGCCGGGCCAGCCGGGCGGCGACGGAGCCGGCGAAGCCGGGGGTGTGCACATCGCGCGGGGAGACGTTCACCGCGACCGGGACGAACAGGCCCTGTTCCCGCCAGAGCGCGACCTGGCCGAGCGCCGTCTCCAGGACGTACTCGGTGAGGTGGGGCATCAGGCCCGAGGACTCGGCGATCGCTATGAACTCGTCCGGCGGCACCTTGCCCCGCTCGGGGTGCACCCAGCGGACCAGGGCCTCCAGGCCCGCCACCTGCCCGTCGAAGCGGACCTTGGGCTGGTAGTGCAGATGCACCTCGTGCGCGTCGAGGGCGCGGCGCAGATCCCCCAGCAGGCCGAGGCGGTCGGGGGTGTTGGAGTCGCGCTTGGACTCGTAGACCTCGACGCCGGTGCGGTCCCGCTTCGCCTGGTACATCGCCACGTCCGCCCGCCGCAGCAGCCCTTCGGCGTCCAGGGCGTGGTCGGGGAAGACGGCGACTCCGGCGCTGGCCTCCAGGACGAGGGTGAGGCCGTCGAGGTCGAGGGGGGAACTGAGAGCGGCGACCAGGTTGCGGGCGACCCGGGTCGCGGAGGTCGTGGAGTCGGCGACCGGCAGTAAGACGGCGAACTCGTCCCCGCCGAGCCGGGCGGCCTCCGCGCCGCGCGGCAGCGCCACCCGCAGCCGGTCGGCGATCTGCAGCAGCAGCCGGTCACCGGCGAGATGACCGAGCGTGTCGTTGACCGACCGGAACCGGTCGAGGTCGATCAGCATCAGGGCGGCGCGGGCGTTGATCCGCTCCGCGTCGTCCAGAGCGGTCCAGATGCGCTCCAGCAGCCACTGGCGGTTGGGCAGACCGGTCAGCGGGTCGCGCAGCTGTTCCTCCGCCCGGGCCCGGGCGATCCACAGGGTGGAGTCCAGGGCGATCAGCGGGATGGAGAACAGCGGCAGCAGGATCGGCTTGGCCACGGCGACCACGCAGATCAGCGGCGCGATCCCCAGCAGCGCGACCGCGACCAGGCCTTGTCTGACCAGGGCGGTGCGGGCGACGGTGGGCAGTCCGGGGCGCGGGGCGTGCAGGTACCAGAGCAGGACGCGGGTGACCATCAGGTAGGCGACGGCGACCAGGGCCACCTGGAGTGCGGTGGCGAGGGTCCAGGCGGCGGGCTCCGCCGGGGACTCGACGGACGGCACGGTGCCGAAGACGCCCAGCACGAGCGCGCCGGCTCCGATGCCGAGGAGGTCGACCGCGCCGTGCAGCACGCCTTGGCGCCAGCGGTTGCGGCGGGCCACCCCGACCAGCACGACGACCGTGAGGCTGACCATGCCGGCCGGAACCCAGCCGTAGAGCAGCAGGACGGCGAGGGTGAGGGCGGCGCCCGAGCCGGTGCCGCCCCACCAGCGGGAGCGGCCCAGCATGACGAGGTGGCCGACGATGATGCCGGTCAGCACGGCCAGCGACCAGCCGGCCGTGCCCGCCGGGAAGAGTGCGTGGCCGTCGGTGAAGGCGCGGTAGAAGCCCGCGCCCAGGACGCACCCGGCCGCCGCGACGACGGCCGCGGGCATCGCCGGCCAGGACTGGTGCCGTTCCCCGTCCGCGTCGTCCGCGCCGGTGAGTCCGGGCGTGTGGTCGGTGATCGGCTGTGCTCCGGGGCCGTCCGCGGCGCGCCCCGCACTGCCACGTCCGTTCGGGGTGTATTGTCCGACGGCGCGCACCTCCGTACCCGGACGCCCCGCCGGCCGCACGGCCTCACGGACTGCACGCCATGCGACCGCCATGCGGCGCAGGCGCAGCCGTGAGCCCGGCACGGCGCTCTCGGTCGGTTCCATTCCCGTCCCTCTCACAGCCGGCGGTGCCCACGCCCCGCGGCCCGGTGCCCGACAACCCTCAACGGCCCGCGCCCGAAAACCCTTCCCCGCGCTCTGTGCGAGCACGACGATGCCCCGACCGCAGCTGGGCACGGCAGGCGCACCTCTCAACAGTAGGCCGCAGAAGGCTTCCAGGGGCAGCGGTCGCCGACGGTTGCCCGAATGCGCCCCGGCCACCCGTATGCATCTGGTATGCGCCGAACGGGTGGCCTTCAACCGCTACTCCTCGGCCGAAAGGGCGACTTCGGCCGCCGCGTCCGGTCCCTGCTCCAGCAGGACGCCGAAACCCTCCTCGTTCAGGACCGGAACCTTCAGCTGCATCGCCTTGTCGTACTTCGACCCGGGGCTGTCACCCACCACGACGAACGACGTCTTCTTCGACACCGAGCCGGTCACCTTCGCTCCGCGGCTCTGCAGCGCCTCCTTGGCGCCGTCCCGCGTGAAGTGGTCGAGGGTGCCGGTGACGACGACGGTGAGGCCTTCGAGGGGGCGCGGCCCCTCGTCCTCGCCGGTGCTCTCGGCCTCCATGCGGACGCCTGCGGCCTTCCACTTGCGGATGATGTCGCGGTGCCAGTCCTCGGCGAACCACTGCTTCAGGGAGGCGGCGATGGTGGGGCCGACGCCCTCGGTGACCGCCAGCTCCTCCTCGGTGGCCTGGTCGATGCGCTCGATCGAGCGGAACTCGCGGGCCAGTGCCTCGGCCGCCACGGGGCCGACGTGACGGATCGACAGGCTGGTGATGACCCGGGCGAGCGGGCGCTCCTTGGCCGCCGCGATGTTCTCCAGCATGGCGACCGCGTTCTTGCGGGGCTCGCCCTGCTGGTTGGCGAAGATCGTGGCGACCTTCTCCTCGCCGGTCTTCGGGTCGCGCTTGGGCAGCCCGCTGTCCGGGTCGAGGACGTACGCCTTGATGGGCAGCAGCTGCTCGATGGTGAGGTCGAACAGGTCGCCCTCGTCGACCAGCGGCGGGGTCTTCGGCTCCAGCGGGGCGGTGAGGGCCGCCGCCGCCACATAGCCGAAGTGCTCGATGTCCAGCGCCTTGCGGCCCGCCAGGTAGAACAGGCGCTCGCGCAACTGGGCCGGGCAGGTGCGGGCGTTCGGGCAGCGGAGGTCGACGTCGCCCTCCTTCATCGGCCGCAGCGCCGTACCGCACTCGGGGCACTCGCTCGGCATCACGAACTCGCGCTCGCTGCCGTCGCGCAGGTCGGCCACCGGGCCGAGGATCTCCGGGATGACGTCACCGGCCTTGCGCAGCACGACCGTGTCCCCGATGAGGACGCCCTTGGCCTTGACCACGTCCTGGTTGTGGAGCGTGGCGAACTCGACCTCGGAGCCCGCGACCGTGACCGGTTCGACCTGGGCGTAGGGGGTGACCCGGCCGGTGCGGCCCACGCCCACGCGGATGTTGACGAGCTTGGTGTTGACCTCCTCCGGCGCGTACTTGTACGCGATGGCCCAGCGCGGGGCGCGCGAGGTGGAGCCGAGGCGGCCCTGAAGGGGGATCTGGTCGAGCTTGACGACGACGCCGTCGATCTCCCACTCCACGGAGTGGCGGTTCTCGCCGAAGTACGCGATGAACTCCCGGATGCCGTCCAGGCCGTCGACCACCCGGTTGTGGCCGGACGTGGGCAGGCCCCAGGACTTCAGGAGGTCGTAGGCCTCGGAGAGGCGGGTCAGGCCGGTGAAGCCCTCCAGGGCGCCGATGCCGTGGACCACCATGTGCAGGGGGCGGGTGGCGGTGACGCGCGGGTCCTTCTGACGCAGTGAACCGGCCGCCGCGTTGCGCGGGTTGGCGAAGGGCTTGTCACCGGCCTCGACGAGGCGGGCGTTGAGCTCCTGGAACTTCTCCATCGGGAAGTAGACCTCGCCGCGGATCTCCACGAGGTCGGGGACGGAGTCGCCCCCCAGCCGGTCGGGGATCTCCGCGATCGTCCGCACGTTCGGCGTGATGTCCTCACCGGTGCGGCCGTCGCCGCGGGTGGCCGCGCGGGTGAGGCGGCCGTGCTCGTAGGTGAGGTTCACCGCGAGGCCGTCGACCTTGAGCTCGCACAGGAAGTGGTAGTCCTGCTCGCCCAGTTCCCTGGCGATGCGCTCCGTCCAGGCGGCCATCTCCTCGTCGTTGAACGTGTTGTCGAGGGAGAGCATGCGCTGGCGGTGCTCGACCGCCGTGAACTCCGTCTCGTAGGAGCCGGAGACCTTCTGGGTCGGCGAGTCCGGGGTGCGCAGCTCCGGGTACTCCTCCTCCAGCGCCTCAAGGGAACGCAGCAGCTGGTCGAACTCCGCGTCGCTGACGACGGGAGCGTCCTTCACGTAGTAGCGGAAGCGGTGCTCCTCGATCTGCTCCGCGAGGCGCGCGTGCTTCTCCCGTGCCTCTGCGGGCACCGTCGTCGTCTCCGCTTGCTTGTCGCCGGCCACCGTGTCGTCCTCCCGTTACTCTGGGTTGTCCGCGAGGGATCTCGCCGCCCGGGCGCAGTGCGCGAGAGCCGTGCGCGCGTACCCCGGGGAGGCCCCCGCGAGTCCGCACGCCGGGGTGACCGTGACCGCCTCCGCGAGAAGCCCCGGAGACAGCCCCAGCCTGCGCCACAGCGTCCTGACCCCCATGACGCTACCGGCAGGGTCTGACAATGGGCCCTCCGCGGACGGGACGACACCGGTGAAGAGCCGGGTGCCGCCCTCCACGGCCTCTCCGATCGCCTCGTCGTCACGCTCGGTGAGCAGCGAGAAATCGAAGGAGACAGCGGCCGCGCCCGCCCGGCGGAGCAGCGCGAACGGCACGTCGGGAGCGCAGGAATGGACCACGACCGGGCCGTCGGTGTGCGTCCCGACGAGGTCGCGCAGCGTCTGCTCGACGAGCTGCCGGTCGACGGCCCGGTGGGTGCGGTAACCGCTGGCGCTCTTCACCTGCCCGCGCAGGACGGCGGTGAGGGACGGCTCGTCGAGCTGGAGGACGAGCTGCGCGCCGGGGATCCGCCGCCGCACATCGGCAAGATGCAGCCGCAGCCCCTCGGCGAGGGAGGCGGCGAGGTCGCGGCAGGCCCCCGGGTCGGAGAGCGCCACCTCGCCGCCCCGCAGCTCCAGGTTGGCCGCGAGGGTCCAGGGACCGACGGCCTGGACCTTCAGCGGCCCCTCGTACTCCTGCGCGAACTCCTCCAGCGCGTCGAGGTCCTCGCCGAGCCAGGAGCGGGCCCGCTTGGTGTCCCGCCCCGGCCGGTCCCCGAGGCGCCATCCGCTGGGCTCCACGCGCGCGTACAGCTCGACGAGCATGCCGGCGGTCCGCCCGATCATGTCCGCGCCGGGTCCCCGGGCGGGCAGTTCGGGCAGGAAGGGGAAGTCCTCGAAGGTGCCGGTGACGGTTTTGGCGGCCTCTAGGGCGTCGCCGCCCGGCATGGACCCCACGCCGGTGGCCGCGCCGAACCTGAACTGGCTGTTTTCGCTCACCGGAGAAGCGTACGCAGGGGCCCGGCCCGGGGTCGGCTCCCGGGGTCGGCTCCCGTGGTCGGCTCTCGGGGTCAGCCCCCCGGACGCACCGTCAGGTCGTTGACCTCCGCGTCCCTGGGGAGATCCAGGGCCATGACGATCGTCGTGGCGACCGACTCCGGGTCGATCCACCGCGCGGCGTCGTACTCCTTGCCCTCCTGCTGGTGGACCTTGGCCTGCATGGGGCTGGCCGTGCGGCCGGGGTAGACCGAGGTGACGCGGACCCCGTTGCCGTGCTCCTCGTGGCGCAGGGAGTCGGCGAGCGCCTTCAGACCGTGCTTGGAGGCGGCGTACGCGGACCAGTCGGCGTGGGCGTTGAGGCCGGCGCCGGAGTTGACGAAGAGCACGTGGCCGCGGGCGGCGCGCAGTTGGGGCAGGAAGTGGCGGGTCAGCTCGGCGGGGGCGACCAGGTTGACGTTGAGCTGCTGGCGCCAGGCCTTCGGGGTGAGCTCGCCGACCGGGCCGAGGTCGACGACGCCGGCGATGTGCAGCAGCGAGTCCACCCGGTCCGGCAGCGACTGGTGGGAGAAGGCCCAGGAGAGCCTGTCGGGGTCGGCGAGGTCGCCGACCAGGGTCTGCGCCCCGGGGAACTCGGCCGCCAGCTCCTTCGCGCGGCCCGCGTCGCGCGCGTGCAGCACGAGCTCGTCCCCGCGCGCGTGCAGGCGGCGGGCCACGGCCGCGCCGATGCCGGAGCCGGCTCCGGTGATCACATGAGTAGCCATGCCCGCCATGCTCGCATCACGGCCGGGTCACTCGATGCCCCGGCTCTCCCGCCGTGCTCGCATCGGCACCGGCCTACTCGATGCCCCGGCTCTCCTCCAGATACGCCATCGCCCCCACCGGCTCCTCGGCGAAGAACACCAGGTCGGTGAGCGGCCGGGGCAGGAAGCCCTCGGCGTCCATGCGGCGGAACTGCTCCTTGAGACCGTCGTAGAAGCCGGCGGTGTTGAGCAGGACCACCGGCTTGTCGGTGTGCCCGTGCTTCTTCAGTTCAAGGATCTCGGTGGCCTCGTCGAGCGTGCCCGTGCCGCCGACCATGATCACCACGGCGTCGGCCCTCTCCAGGAGCAGCCTCTTGCGCTCGGCGAGGTCCTTGGCGACGACCATCTCGTCGACGCCCGGGCGGGCCTTGGCCGCGAGGAACTGCACGGAGACGCCGGCCAGCCGGCCGCCCGCCTCCTGCACCCCGTCGGCGACCACCTTCATCAGGCCGACGTCGGAGCCGCCCCACACGAGCGTGTGACCGCCCTTGCCCAGCAGCGTGGCGAACTCCCGCGCGGGGCGGGTGTAGCGCTCGTCGAGGTCGGCGGCGGACAGGAAGACACAGATGTTCATGAACCCACCGTACGGGCCCGGTCCCCCGCGACCACGACCCGCATTTTGGACTGCCGGTGGGGCAGGCGCTCCCAGTCGTCCATGAACCGGGCGTCCAGGCCGTGCTCGGCCGCGAGCTCGGTGAGGGTCCGCGTCCGGTAGTAGAAGTCCTCGTGCAGGACCTGGTGCTCCGCGCCCTCGGTGCGGTCGAAGGTGAAGTCGAAGAACCCACCGGGCGCGAGGATCCGGCCGACGTGGGCGAAGCACTCCTCGATGACGTGCAGCGGCGAGTGCGAGAAGACGCTGTGCGCGTGCACGACGTCGAAGTGGGCGTCCGGCAGGAAGGCGAAGGTGAGGTCGTCGGCGAGCGCCAGGTAGGGCAGTTTGGGCTGGAGCCTCTCGGCGACGAGGGTGTCCTGGGCGGCGAGCAGGATGTGCGGCGAGATGTCGATGCCGTAGTAGTGCCCGGTGTCGAGGTGGTCGATGAACAGGCGCCCGGCGCGCAGGTTGCCGCAGCCGATCTCCAGCATCCGGTGGTGCGGCCGCAGGCCGTGGCCCACCAGGTAGTCGAACTGCATGCGGCCGATCCGCGCCCACTGCTCGCGCGAGGGGTTGTGCCCGACCGCCGCCTCGGTGCTGCGGGCCGCGTCCGAGGCCATGACGGCCCGGTAGTAGGCGATGTGGTCGGGGTGGCGCAGCCGCAGCCAGGCGTCCCGCACCGCGCGCCGGGCGTGCGCGGGCACCCGCTCCGGGTGGCGCAGCGCGTACCGGACCTGGTGGAGCAGACGGGAGCGGTTTCCGGCCGGTTCCGTGGCGCGCATCGGGGCCTCCTGCGGCGAGGGAAGAACTCCGCTTCAGCCTGCGCTGTACCTCAGGAGTCGGCTACCCGAGGAGGGGCGATCGTGACCAGAGGGCATCGCATCACCATCGAACGCGGCGGCGGGCACGTGCGCGTGGTGCACGACGGGCAGGTGCTGGCGGAGAGCGACCGGTCGCTGGTGCTGCGCGAGACGGGCTGTCCCGAGCGGTACTACATCCCGCCCGAGGACGTGCGCCTGGACCTGCTGACGCCGTCCGGTACGCAGACGTACTGCCCGTTCAAGGGCACCGCCTCCTACTGGTCGCGGCCGGACGCGGCGGACCTCGTCTGGGCGTATCCGGACCCCAAGCCGGACGTCGCGGAGATCAAGGACCACCTGTGCTTCTACGAAGTGGAAGTGTTCTGATCGGCTGACGCGCCGCCCGCTTCACCGATGAACACCGCGGCGTGCGGCAGTCTGCGTGAGCATGGACAAGAAGACCCTTTCGCGCGACGGCACCCGCATCGCCTACGAGAGCACCGGCCGTGGTCCCGCGGTCGTCCTGGTGAGCGGCGCGATGTCGACGGGCGGCACCCTGGCGCCGCTCGCCGTGTCGCTCTCGGAGCGTTTCCAGGCCGTGGTGTACGACCGCCGGGGCCGCGGCGCCAGCGCGGACACCGCGCCGTACGCCGTGGAACGTGAGGTCGAGGACCTGGCCGCGGTGATCGAGGCGGTGGGCGGCGAGGCGATCCTGTACGGCATCTCCTCGGGCGGGGCTCTGGCGCTGGAGGCGGCGGCGAGCGGGCTGCCGGTACGGCGCGTGGCGGTGTACGAGACGCCGTTCGCGATGTCCGAGGAGGGCGCCAAGGAGCGTGCGGCGTACACGGAGCGGCTGACGGAGGCGCTCGGCGAGGGGCGGCGTGGGGACGCGATCGAACTGTTCCTGCGGCTGACGGGCCTCGCCGAGGGCATGATCCAGGGCGCCCGCCAGTCCCCCATGTGGGCCGGCATGGAGACGATGGCCGCGAGCCTCGCCTACGACGACGCCGTGATGCGCGACGGCCGGGTCCCGCGCTCCCGGCTGGGCTCGGTGGCCGTTCCCGTCCTGGCGGTGGCGGGCGACGCGAGCCCGGCCTGGCTGCGCGAGGCGGCCCGGGCGATCGCGGACGCGGTCCCCGAGGGCACGTACCGCACGCTCCAGGGGCAGACGCACATGGTGGAGCCGAATGTACTGGCGCCGGTGCTGACGGAGTTCTTCAGCCGGGACTGAGCCCGGGGCGCGGGACCACGCGCGCGTAGAGCCCGCCTCCGGGTCTCGCGGCGGGATCGGGTCCCGGGCCCCGCGGCGGGATCAGACCACGCCCGCCGTCGCCCGGGTCGTCGACGCGATCGTCGCCGAACCCACCACGCGCGTGCCGTCGTACAGCACGATCGCCTGGCCGGGGGCGACGCCGCGGACGGGCTCGGTGAAGGTGACCTCCAGGGTGCCGTCGACGACGTGGGCGGTCACCTCGGTCTCGCCGCCGTGGGCGCGCAGCTGGGCCGTGTAGGTGCCGGGGCCGGTGGGGGCGGCGCCGCACCAGCGGGGCTTGACGGCGGTCAGGGCGCCGACGTCCAGGGCGGAGGCCGGGCCGACGGTCACCGTGTTGTCCACCGGCGAGATGTCGAGGACGTAGCGCGGCTTGCCGTCGGCGGCGGGGGTGCCGATGCGCAGACCCTTGCGCTGGCCGATGGTGAAGCCGTACGCGCCCTCGTGCGTGCCGAGCTTGGCGCCGGACTCGTCGACGATGTCGCCTTCGGAGCGGCCGAGCCGGTCCGCGAGGAAGCCCTGGGTGTCGCCGTCGGCGATGAAGCAGATGTCGTGCGAGTCGGGCTTCTTGGCCACGGCCAGGCCCCTGCGCTCGGCCTCCGCGCGGATCTCGTCCTTGGTGGTGAGGGTGTCGCCGAGCGGGAACATCGCGTGGGCGAGCTGCCGGTCGTCCAGCACGCCGAGGACGTACGACTGGTCCTTGGCCATGTCGGAGGCGCGGTGCAGTTCGCGGGTGCCGTCCTCGCGGACGATCACCTGGGCGTAGTGGCCCGTGCAGACCGCGTCGAAGCCCAGCGCCAGCGCCTTGTCCAGGAGGGCGGCGAACTTGATCTTCTCGTTGCAGCGCAGGCACGGGTTGGGGGTGCGGCCGGCCTCGTACTCGGCGACGAAGTCCTCGACGACGTCCTCGCGGAAGCGGTCGGCGAGGTCCCACACGTAGAACGGGATGCCGATGACGTCCGCGGCCCGGCGGGCGTCGCGTGAGTCCTCGATGGTGCAGCAGCCGCGCGCGCCCGTCCGGAAGGATTGGGGGTTGGCGGAGAGCGCGAGGTGGACGCCGGTCACGTCGTGGCCCGCTTCGGCCGCGCGGGCGGCGGCGACGGCGGAGTCGACTCCGCCGGACATGGCGGCCAGGACGCGGAGGGGGCGGGGGCGCTGCGGGGTGTCAGTCATAACCCTTCCAGGGTACGGGGACGCGGGAACCAGGGCCGCCGGGTATCCGTTGACGATCACATGGGAGAGCGGAAGGCTTCGAAGGACGGCGACCGGAAGGTCGGCCGCCGCGCGCTGCTGATCGGCGGGACGGTGGCCGCGGCGGGCTCCGCCGTGCTCGCCCGGGACGAGCTGGCGCGCCTGTGGTGGCGCACTCCGGGCGTCGAGAAGCCGCGCAAGGAGGGCGAGGTCGACTACGCGGGCGCGCGCTGGGTGGCGGCGTCGGACGCGAACTGGCGGCGCGCGGACCGCCCCGACGACTACGGCATAGACATGGTCGTGGTGCACGTCACACAGGGCAGCTTCGACAGCGCGGTGAAGGCCTTCCAGGACCCGGGGCACAGGGCGGCGGCTCACTACATCGTCCGGCAGGACGGTCATGTCACGCAGATGATCCGCGAGCTGGACGTGGCCTACCACGCGGGCAACCGCGACTACAACGAACGCAGTGTCGGCATCGAGCACGAGGGTTTCGTGGACCGCCCGCAGGACCTCACGGACGAGATGTACGAGGCCTCGGCCCGTCTGACGGCCCGGATCTGCGCCCGCTACGACATACCCGTCGACCGCGAGCACATCATCGGCCACGTGGAGGTCCCGGGCACGGACCACACGGATCCGGGGCGGCACTGGGACTGGGAGAAGTACATGCGCCTGGTCCGACGGGTGCGTACGACACCGGCCTGATCCGACGGGCGCGGACGACACCGGCCCGTTCGCGACGGGACCAGACCCGGCCCCTGCAAGGTCAGGTCAGTCCCGCCGCCCTCGCCCGTTCCACCGCCGGGCCGATGGCCTTCGCCAGGGCCTCTATGTCGGCCTCGGTGGAGGTGTGGCCCAGGGAGAAGCGCAGGGTGCCGCGGGCCAGGTCGGGGTCCGTGCCGGTGGCGAGGAGGACATGGCTGGGCTGGGCGACACCGGCGGTGCAGGCGGAGCCGGTGGAGCACTCGATGCCCTGGGCGTCGAGCAGGAGCAGCAGGGAGTCGCCCTCGCAGCCGGGGAAGGTGAAGTGCGCATTGGCCGGAAGACGGCCCTCCGGGTCCGGGTCGCCGCCGAGGATCGCGTCCGGGACGGCCGAACGGACCGCGCTGACGAGAGCGTCACGCAGGGCGCCGATCTCGCGGGCGAACCACTCACGCTGCTCGGCGGCCAGTCGCCCTGCTACGGCGAAGGAGGCGATGGCGGGCACGTCGAGGGTGCCGGAGCGCACATGGCGCTCCTGGCCGCCGCCGTGCAGGACCGGTACGGGGGTGTACTCGCGGCCGAGGATCAGCGCGCCGATGCCGTAGGGGCCGCCGATCTTGTGGCCGGAGACGGTCATCGCGGCGAGGCCGGAGGCGGCGAAGTCCACGGGGATCTGACCGAAGGCCTGGACGGCGTCCGCGTGCAGCGGGACGGTGAATTCGGCTGCCGCGTCGGCGAGTTCACGGACGGGGAGGATCGTCCCGATCTCGTTGTTCGCCCACATGACGGTGGCGAGGGCCACGTCGTCGGGGTTGCGGGCGATCGCCTCACGCAGGGCCTCCGGGTGGACGCGGCCGTGGGAGTCGACCGGCAGGTACTCGATGGTGGCGCCCTCGTGTTCGCCGAGCCAGTGCACGGCGTCAAGGACCGCGTGGTGCTCGACGGGACTGGCGAGGACGCGGGTGCGGGCCGGATCGGCGTGGCGACGTGACCAGTAAAGGCCCTTGACGGCCAGGTTGTCGGCCTCCGTGCCGCCCGAGGTGAAGACGACCTCGCTGGGGCGGGCGCCGAGGGCTTCGGCGAGGGTCTCGCGGGCCTCCTCGACGGTGCGGCGGGCCTGCCTGCCGGATGCGTGGAGGGAGGACGCGTTGCCGGTGGCACCCAGCTGGGCGGTGAGCGCCTCTGCCGCCTCCGGGAGCATCGGGGTGGTCGCGGCGTGGTCGAGGTAAGCCATGGTGAGCCCGATTCTACGGCTCCCTTTCGGCGGGCCTCAGATCAAGGCTGGCCGAACGTGAAGCGCCGTGCGGCGCGGCGACGGCCCGTCGTCCCCGGGCCCGGCCGCGGCGTACCGGCGGACGGTTGTCCGACGACGGCTCAGAAGCTCCACGAGATGGTGCTGTCGAACTCCATGAAGGCCGCGAGGACCAGCAGGTCGGCGACGCCCAGGCCCAGGCCCAGCAGTGCGCGTCCGCGGCGCTCGGTGCCGCGCCACAGGGCGACGCTCGCCAGCACGATGGCGATCGGGCCGAGGAAGAGGTTGAGCACGAGCAGGCCGAGCAGGCCGAGGATGAAGGACGCGACGGCCATGCCGTCGGTGTCACGGATACCGGTGCGGCGCGAGGCCGGAGCGGTGAGCTGCATGATGATCGACTCCCGAAGTCGGATCGGAGGGACGGTGGACGGCGTCGGTGTCAGTGGGCCTGGGTGTGGCGCCGGCGACCGCGCTCGCGGAGCGCGAAGATGCCGAGCCAGACGGCGATGACGGCGCCGACGGCGACGGAGAAGGTGAGCGGCGCGTGCGCGACGGTGCCCAGGACGACACCCAGCAGCAGGAGCGCGGCGACGATGAACAGCACGGGTAACAGCCCCCAAGGTTTCGGTGAACGGTTGTAGTTACAGTTGTTCACTGACTTCCCAGTCTAACGCCTCTCATGACTTTTCAATTCCAGAGAACAGTTGTTAACTGCATGGTATGAGTCACACCCTCGGCATCCGGCAGGCCCAGAAGCAGAAGACCCGGCAGGCACTCCTGGACGCGGCCCTGGCGCTGCTCGAGGAGCAGAGCCTGAGCAGTCTGGGACTGCGCGAGGTCACCCGCGCCGTCGGTGTCGCCCCGACCGCCTTCTACCGCCACTTCCGCTCCACGGCGGATCTGGGCGTGGCCCTGGTCGAGGAGGCGCTGGGCAGCCTGCACCCGATGATCCGGACGACGGTGTCCACGACGGGCGACCGCGAGGAACGCGTCACACGCACCATCGACCTGATCGCCCGTCACGTCGACGGGTACCCCGCCCATGTCCGGTTCATCGCCCGTGAACGACATGGCGGAGTTCAGCCGGTCCGGGAGGCGATACGGGAGCAACTCGCCCGGTTCGCCCAGGAGGTCAAGGACGAACTGGCCAAGGACCCGGTGTCCGAGGGCTGGAGCGAGGACGACCTGCTGATGCTCGCGCATCTCTATGTCGACCAGATGCTGAGCACGGCGTCGCTGTTCCTGGAGGCCCTCGAAGGGCCGGAGGAGGAGCGCCCGGAGCGGACCCGGCAGGTCGCACAGCTGGCGGCCCGCCAGATGCGGCTGATCGGCCTCGGCCGCCATCACTGGCTGGATTGACACCCTCGGCCGCCGGCACTGACTGGATCGACACCCTCGGCCGCCAGCACCGGCTGGATCGACACCCCCGGCCGCCGGATCCACCCTCGTGACAACGCACAGGGGCGGCGCGCCCGTTACCCGGACGCGCCGCCCCTGCCGTACCCGGGCGGACCCGGGCCTGCACCACGCCTACTGCTCCTTCTGTGACTGCTGCGACTGCTGCCCCTGCTCCTGCCCGCCCGCGGCCTGACCGCCGCCGCCCGGGCCGCCGCAGCCGCCGCCCTGGCCCCCACCGGGACCGCCCTGGCCGCCCTGCCCGCCTCCCGGCGCGCCGCTGGGCATCCCCGAAGGAGCCCCGGACGGCGTGCCCGTGGGCTTGGCTCCCGCGGAAACGGCACCCGAGGGAGCCCCGGAGGGTACGCCGGACGGAGCGCCTGACGGAGCGCCGGAAGGGGCACCCGAGGCCGCCCCCGACGGCGCCTGGCAGGCCTGCTGCTGCCCGGACCCGCCGCCGCTGTTCGAGGACGACGAGGAGTCACCCGACCCGCAGGCCGCCAAGGCCAGGGGCGAGAGCGCCAGCAGGGCCACGGCGGGAAGGAGACGCGCACGCTTCATGAGAAACAACTCCAGGGAGGGTGAGGAAGTCCTGAGGCGTGAACTCAACCAACCCCGCTTGGGCCTCCCTTGGGGCCGCCCTGTGACCTGCCTGTCAACCGGGCAAAGTTCAGCCCAGGCGGGCCCGCGCCAGCTGCCGCGACTGTGCGACCAGCCGGTCCGCGCTGTCCCACACCTCGGCGTCCTCCTCCAGGAAGCCGCCGGCGAGGTTGCGCGTGGTGATGGACACCCGCAGCGGGCCCGGCGCCGGGCGGCAGCGGACGTGCACGGTCAGCTCGACGGTCGGCACCCAGCCCTTCAGCCCGATCTCGAAGGCGGTGGGCGGCAGCGCGTCCACCGCGAGCAGCAGGGAGAGCGGGTCGGGGTCGCGCCCGTCCGCGAGGCCGAACCAGGCGCGCATCTCGCCCTTGCCGGAGGGCTGTCCGAGGGCCCAGCCCAGGGTCGACGGGTCGAGCTTGAGCATCAGCCGGTCGGCGATGGCCGAGCTGCCGTCGACCGGGGCGGGTCCGTCCTCCGGGCCGAAGCAGTGCCCCAGCGGCGGGATCGCGGGCGGCCGGGCCGTCGTACGGACGTCGTCGGGCAGGGCGTCCAGGTCGCCGTAGGAGGCGAGGACGCGGATGCGTTCCACCTCGCGGCCCTCGTCGTCGTACTGGAAGAGGGAGGCCTGGCCGGTCGACAGGGTGCGGCCGGTGCGGACGACGTCCGTGCGGACGACCGCCGGGCCGGGCTGGGACGCGGTCAGGTAGTGCGCCGAGATCGTGAAGGGGTCGGCGTGCGGCAGGGCGTCCGCGAGGGCGCGGCCCAGGACGGCCAGCAGGTAGCCGCCGTTGACGGCGCTGATGATCGTCCAGCCGGCGGAGAGGTCGATGTCGTAGACGCCCGGCGCGCGGCGTGTGAGCGCGGTGTCGCGGTCGAACTCGCTGTCGCCGATCGTGGCCCGGGCGGCCGGGGCGGTGGCTGCTTCTGGCATGGCTGAACAGTACAAGAACTAACTACTAAGCGGTAGCTTTTCTGTTCCGGGCCAGGGTCATGCCTTGGTGAGACACGGGCAATTTCTCGGTAAGTGTCCGACTCGTCCGTACACCCAGGGGCTCGACGCGTCCTCTACAGGGGCATGAGCCTCACCGGGACACCGTTCCTCTGCACGCTGGTCGTACTGTCCGTCGCCGCCCTCGTCCTGCCGCTGGTCCTCTGGTCGCGCATCCGCGGTCCCCGGGTCCTGCGTGCCGCGGCCCGGGCGCTGATGCTGCTGTTCGCCCAGGGGACGGCCGTGGCCCTGGTCTTCACGCTGGTCAACAACGCCAACAACCTGTACGACAACTGGGCCGACCTGCTCGGCACCGGCGACCACGTGCAGCAGGCGGCGAATCTCGGCGCCGACGGCACCGGCGGGATCGCGCTCGAGCGGCTGCCCAAGGTGCGGCAGGCCTTCGAGCCGGCCACCGGGCCCGGGATGAGCGCGGCCGGAGGAGTGCGGGTGACCCAGCTCAGGGGCCGGGTGTCGGGGGTGAACGCGGAGGTCTACGTCTGGCTGCCACCGCAGTACGGCGAACCGGCCTACCGGCACCACAGGTTCCCGGTGGTGGAGCTGCTGCCCGGCTACCCCGGATCGGCGAAGGCATGGTTCGGCTCGCTGCGCGCGCACGAGCAACTGCTGCCGCTGATGCGCAGCGGGCAGGTCGCCCCGTTCATCCTGGTCGCACCCCGCACCAGCCTGCTGGCCGGCGTGGACACCGGCTGCGCCAACATCCCGGGCACCGTCAACGCCGACACCTGGCTGAGCGTCGACGTGCCGAAGATGGTCACGGACACCTTCCGTGCCCAGCCCGCCC
Source organism: Streptomyces massasporeus (assembly GCF_014648995.1). GTDB lineage: Bacteria > Actinomycetota > Actinomycetes > Streptomycetales > Streptomycetaceae > Streptomyces > Streptomyces massasporeus. The sequence goes on from NZ_BMSE01000005.1 coordinate 397,262, forward strand.
CGCGGGGCTGGGCCGTCGCCGGCTACTCGGCCGGGGCGCACTGCGCGGCCCGGCTCGCCGTCGCCCACCCCGACCGCTACCGGGCCGCCGTCAGTCTGTCCGGCTACAACGACCCGATCGGCGAACGCGACTCCCTCACCGCGCAGAGCCCCGCCCTGCGCGTCGCGAACAACCCCTTCCTGATGCTGCGCCGGTCTCCCGTCCCGCCGCGGATCGCGCTGTACCTCTCCGGCCAGCCGCACGACGGCTACGAGGCCGCCGTGGCCCTGGAGCAGACCGCGAAGGCCCCGACGACCGTGCACGTCGTGTACATCCCGAAGAGCGCGGGCGGCCACAACATGGCGCTGTGGCGGCCGCAGGTGGTGCCGGTGTTCCGGTGGCTGACCCAGGAGATGGGCGCCCGCCCCGTCACGGCAGGACGGGCTGCTCCTCCTCGCTCACCGTCGACCGGCGGTGCCACGCCCGCGGAGCTCGCCAGTGGTACCGCATCGCGAGCAGGCGCAGTACGAAGGCGGTGATCACCGCGAGACCGCTGGTGAGCGGGTTCACGACGTCGTAGCGGATGCACAGGGCGATCAGCGCGGAGCCGACGATCGCCGGGACCGCGTACAGGTCGCGGTCCCAGCGCAGCAGCGAGGGCACCTCGTTGGCGAGGACGTCCCGCAGGACACCGCCGCCCACGGCGGTGGTCAGCCCGAGTCCGGCCGAGGCGGTCAGGCCCAGCCCGTACTCGTACGCCTTGATCGTGCCGGCGACGCAGAACAGGCCGAGGCCGGCCGCGTCGAAGACGTTCACCGCGACCTGGATGCGCTCCACCTGGGGGTGCAGGAAGAAGACCAGGAGGGTGGCGAGCAGCGGGGTGAGGAAGTACCCCAGGTCCGTGAAGGCGGCGGGCGGTACGGCCCCGATGACCAGGTCCCGGAACAGCCCTCCGCCCAGCGCGGTGACCTCGGCGAGGACGGCCATGCCGAACACGTCGAAGTTCTTCCGCACGGCCAGCAGGGCGCCGGAGATCGCGAAGACGAAGATGCCGATCAGGTCGAGCGTGTGCTGGACGGACGGGCTGAAGAGTTGCTGGAGCACCCCGTCATTTTCACCCACGGGTGAGCCCCCGCCCTGACGTACGAGGGCGGGGGCTCGGGGTGACTCACTTCTCGACGGTCGCGGTGTCGTTCCCCGCGGTCTTCTCCAGGTTGTTCTCCGCGGCCGCCTCGCGCGCCGACGACAGCAGCTTGGTGTCCTGCGGCTGCTGGTCCGCGAAGTTCTCCGGGTGGTGGCAGGCGACCTGCTGCCCGGCCCGCAGCTCCTTGAGCGGCGGCTCGGTCGTCTTGCAGATCTCCGTCGCCTTCCAGCACCGGGTGTGGAAGCGGCAGCCGCTCGGCGGGGCGATCGGCGAGGGCACGTCGCCCTTGAGCAGGATGCGCTCGCTCTTGGCGCCCCTGCGCTTCGGGTCCGGAACCGGCACGGCCGACAGCAGGGCCTTGGAGTACGGGTGCATCGGGGACTTGTACAGCTGGTCGCGTTCGGCCAGCTCGACGATCTTGCCGAGGTACATCACCGCGATCCGGTCCGAGACGTGCCGGACGACCGACAGGTCGTGCGCGATGATCACATACGTCAGGCCCAGCTCCTCCTGGAGGTCGTCCAGCAGGTTCACCACCTGCGCCTGGATCGACACGTCCAGCGCGGAGACCGGCTCGTCCGCCACGACCAGCTTGGGGTTGAGGGCAAGCGCGCGGGCGATACCGATGCGCTGGCGCTGACCGCCGGAGAACTCGTGCGGGTAGCGGTTGTAGTGCTCGGGGTTGAGGCCGACCACCGACAGCAGCCGCTGGACCTCCTTCTTCACACCGCCCTCGGGCTCGACGCCCTGGAGCCGGAAGGGGGCGCCGACGATCGTGCCGATCGTGTGGCGGGGGTTCAGCGAGGAGTACGGGTCCTGGAAGATCATCTGCACGTCGCGGCGCATGGGGCGCAGCTCGCCGGTCTTCAGGTGCGTGATGTCCTGGCCCTCGAACTCGACCGAGCCGCCGGTCGGTTCCAGCAGCCGGGTGATCAGCCGGCCCATGGTGGACTTGCCGCAGCCCGACTCGCCTACGACGCCGAGGGTCTCGCCCTTGCGCACCTCGAAGTCGATGCCGTCGACGGCACGCACCGCGCCGGTCTGCCGCTGGAGCAGGCCCTTGCGGATCGGGAAGTGCTTCTGAAGGCCGGTCACCTTCAGCAGGACCTCGCCGTCGGCGGTGGTGCCCTTGGTGAGGGTGCTCCCGCTGGTGTCCGGTGTGCTCACCGTTTTGTCGTCGCTCACAGCTTCGGCGCAATCTCTTCGGTCCAGATACGCTCCCGCTGCTCCTGCGTCATGTGGCAGGCGGCCCAGTGCGAGCCGCCGACCTCGGTCAGCTCGGGGCGGACCGTGCGGGTGACGTTGTCCTTCGGGACGTCCGCGTACGGGCAGCGCGGGTTGAAGGCGCAGCCGGACGGGAGGTTGATGAGGGAGGGCGGCGCGCCCTTGATCGGGATGAGCCGGTCGGTCTCCTCGCGGTCCATGCGCGGCATCGAGCCGAGCAGGCCCCAGGTGTAGGGGTGGCGGGGCTCGGAGAACACGTCCTCGGCGGGGCCGCGCTCCACGCACCGGCCGCCGTACATGACCAGCAGGTCGTCGGCCATCTCGGCGACCACACCCAGGTCGTGGGTGATCATGATGACCGCGGAGCCGAACTCCTTCTGCAGATCGTGGATCAGGTCCAGGATCTGCGCCTGCACGGTGACGTCCAGGGCGGTGGTCGGCTCGTCGGCGATGAGCAGCTCGGGGTTGTTCACCAGCGCCATCGCGATCATGGCGCGCTGGCGCATACCGCCGGAGAACTCGTGCGGGTAGCCGTCGACGCGCTTGGCGGGCTCGGGGATGCCGACCCGGTCGAGCATCTCGACCGCCCGCTGCCGGGCGACCTTCTTGCTGACGTCGTGGTGGACGCGGTACGCCTCGACGATCTGCTGCCCCACGGAGTAGTAGGGGTGCATCGCCGACAGCGGGTCCTGGAAGATCATGGCCATCTTCCGGCCGCGCAGCCGCCGCACCTCGTCGGGGTCGGCCCCGATCAGCTCCTGGCCGTCGAGCCAGACCTCGCCGGAGACCTTGGCGCGCGCCGAGCGGTGCAGGCCCATCACGCCGAGCGAGGTGACCGACTTGCCGGAGCCGGACTCGCCCACGATGCCCAGGGTCTTGCCCTTGCGCACGTCGAAGCTGACGCCGTCGACGGACTTGACCAGACCGTCGTCGGTGTCGAAGTGGATGCGCAGATCACGGACGGACAGGAACACGTCGTCCGGGACGGACGGAGCAGTGGTGTCCGGTTCGCCGAGCGCGGCTTTGTCGAGCTTGCTCACGAGTACCTCACCCGGGGGTCGATGGCGGCGTACACCAGGTCGACGATCAGATTGCAGAAGACGATGAAGAACGCGGCGACCAGGGTCACGCCCATCACGATGGGCAGGTCGTTGTCCTTGATGGCCTGGACGGAGTAGGCACCGATGCCCTGGAGGGAGAACACGGTCTCGGTGAGCACCGCGGTGCCGACCAGGGTGCCGAAGTCCATGCCGAAGATGGTGACGATCGGGGTGAGCGCGGAGCGCAGGCCGTGCTTGGCCACGACCGTGGTCTCCTTGAGACCCTTGGCCCTGGCCGTTCTGATGTAGTCCTCGCTCATCGTCTCCAGCATGCCCGCCCGGGTGAGCCGGGCGTAGAGCGCGGAGAAGAGGAACGCGAGGCTGATCCAGGGCAGCATCAGGTGCCAGGCCCATTCGGCCGGGTTGTCCGTGAACGGGACGTAGTCGATGCTCTCCCAGATCGGGATCTCGTAGACGAAGAGCGCGAGCAGGATCTGGCCGGTGAAGAAGATCGGCAGCGAGACGCCGGCGAGCGCGATGAACATGGAGAAGCGGTCGATCGGCTTGCCCTTGCGCAGCGCCGAGATCACACCGGTCGTCACGCCGGTGACCAGCCAGATCACGGCCGCACCGACGGCCAGCGAGAAGGAGACGGGGATCCGCTGCTCCAACTGCGGCCACACCTCGATGTGGCTCTTGAAGGAGTACCCGAAGCAGGGTGCGCTGCAGTGCGTCGCGTCGGGACCGAACTTGTAGTCGGCGCCCACCACGAGGCCCTTGAGGAAGTCCCAGTACTGGACGTAGAGCGGCTGGTCCAGACCCAGGTTCTGCTTGATCGCGGCAACGGATGCGGGGTTCGCGTCCTTGCCCACGTACTGGGTGGCCAACTGGTCGGCCGTCTGCCCGCCGATGCGGGGTACCAGGAAGAAGATGGCGAAGGTGACTGCGCTGACCACCAGCAGCAACAGCACTGCGCCCATGACGCGTCGGAGGATGTACGCAGCCACAGCTGTACGGCCCCGGGTGGCCGCGGCGGGGTCGTCCGCCGCGGCCACCCGGTGCCTTCACCTGCCTTTCGAAAGGATCCGGCCTGCTGAATTACTTCGAGGAGCTCATCAGCAGGTAGTCGTACATGCCGAGGTAGGCCTGCGTGACCGTGACGTTCGTCGCGGACGTCGGCCGGAGCAGCAGGTTCTTGCGGTAGACCAGCGGGACGACCGAGGCGTTGTCGAGGACCATCTTGTCGATGTCACCCCAGGCCTTGGTGCGGGCCGCGTCGTCGGTGTTGGCGATCGCGTCCGTCAGGGCCTTGTTGATCTTCGGGTCGTCCAGCTCCATCAGGTTGTTGCCGCCCGAGGGCTTGATGGCCGCACCGTTGACGATCTGGTCGAGGAAGCCGTAGCCGGTCGGCCAGTCGGCGCCCCACGCCATCGAGAGCATGCCGAGCTTGTTGTCGTGGACGTAGCTCGGGACACCGGCGAAGTTGGAGAAGTACTTGCCGGAGGGGAACTGCTTGATCTCGATGTTGATGCCGATCTTCTTCAGCGACGCCTGGATGGCGGTCGCCGCGGCGATCTCGGCGGGACGGTCGGAACGGGCCGTCAGGATCGTGTTGAAGCCGTTGGGCTTGCCGCACGCCTTCAGGGCCGCCTTGGCCTTGGCCACGTCACCCTTGTGACCGTCGGTCGCGTAGGTGTCGAACTTGGTGTAGCCGTTCACCGACGGCGGCAGCAGCGTGGTCGCCACGTCGCCCTTGGGCGAGCCGCCCATGGCGTCGAGCACCGACTGCTTGTCGAGGCCCCACTGAACGGCCTTGCGGCAGTCGGCGTTGTCGAACGGCTTCACGTTCACGTTGAGCGCGATGTACTGCGTGGCGCCCGCGTAGGAGCTGTCCGTCTGGTTGGCGTACTTGCCGCGCAGCACCTTCGGCTGGGTCTGCGGCTGCACACCCGTGCCGGCCGCGTCAGCCGTGATCTTGTCGGAGAGCAGGTTGTTGTCGACCGTGACCGGGTTGACCTTGAACTTGATCGTGATCTTGTCCGGCAGGGCCTTGCGGATCGGGTCCGTCTTGGCGTCCCACTGCTTGTTGCGCACGAGGGTGGCGCCGCGACCCTCCTCGTAGGACTGGAACTGGTACGGGCCGGTGGACTGGATGGCCTGGACGTACTTCGCACCGGTGTCCTTCGCCTGCGGCACGGGGGCCGTCTGCGAGAACGTCGCCAGGTAGTCGAAGTCGGCGAACGGCTGCTTCAGCTTGAAGACGATCGTCCGGTCGTCCGGCGTCTCGATGGACTTCAGGCCCTCGGCGGACTTGTCCTTGTACGGGCCCTTGTACTTGTCGCCGCCCTCCAGGTACGCCTTGAAGTACGTCGGGCCGTTGGACAGCGCCTCGGGCGCGAAGTTGGAGCGCTCGATGGCGTACTTCACGTCCTTGGACGTCACCGGGGTGCCGTCCTGGAACTTCACACCCGCACGCAGCTTGTACGTCCAGGTCTTGGCGTCCGGGCTGGACTTGCCGAGACCCTCGGCGAGGTCCGGCACGACCTCCAGGCCTTCCTTGCCCGCCGCCGGCTTGAACGTGGTGAGCGTCCGGCCGTAGAGACGGGAGAAGTTCTGCACCCAGCCGTAGTACGTGTTGCCCGGGTCGAGGGAGTCCGGCACGTCCGAGTGCTCGTACGTGGCCGTCCCTCCCTTCTTGTCCGACGCGTTGACGATCGAGTTCAGCGCGGCGTCCTTCTTGCCGTTGCCTCCCCCGTCGTTGTCGTCACCTCCGCCGCCGCACGCGGCAGCACCCAGCGACAGTGCCAGGACCGACGCAACGCCGGCGGTCACCCTTCTCGTCTTCACCTGAGGAAGCCCCCTCATTCGATGGATCACTTGCTGCGAGGGTCGAGGGCGTCACGCAGCCCGTCACCCAGCAGGTTGAAGGCCAGGACGGTGATGAAGATCGCCAGTCCGGGCACGAACATGTACTGCGGATCAGCCGTGTAGAGATCCACAGCGTTGCTGAGCATGCCGCCCCAGGAAGCCTGCGGCGGAGCGATACCGACGCCGAGGAAGCTCAGCGCGGCCTCGAACAGGATGTTCGTCGGGATGATCAGCGTCGAGTAGACGAGGATCGGCGCGACGAGGTTCGGGAGCAGTTCCCGGAACAGGACGTACGGGCCGCGTGCCCCGAGGCTCGTGGCGGCCTCGATGAACTCCCGCTTGCGCAGGGTCATCGTCTGGGCGCGCACGATGCGGCCGATGTACGGCCAGCTGAAGAAGCCGATCACGAAGATCAGCACACTGATGCGCAGGGACAGGCCTTCGAGGCCGAAGAATCCGTCCTGCACGGAGGCGGAGATCGAGATCGCGAACAGCAGCAGGGGGAAGGCCAGGAACGTGTCCATGAGCCTGCTGATCACGCTGTCGATCCAGCCGCCGTAGTAGCCGGCGACGACACCGAGCACGGTGCCGATGCACACGGACAGCAGCGTGGCGCCGCCCGCGACCAGGAGGGAGACCCAGGAGCCGTCGATGATGCGGGCGAGCATGTCACGGCCGTACTGGGGGTCCACGCCGAGCGGGTGGTCCCAACTCATTCCTCCCCAGCCGCCCTTGGGGGCGAGCAGCGCCGGGTCGATGAGGTCCTGGTTGAACTTGTTGGGATCGAGGTTGAAGATCCACTGGATCGGCTTGGAGAACACCGCCATCAGCACGAGCAGGATGACGATGACGCCTCCCGCCATCGCCACCTTGTCCCGCTTGAAGCGCATCCAGGCGATCTGGGTGAGCGAGCGCCCCTCGATCTGGCTCTTCTTGACCCCGGAGAGCACGGCCTCGGGCTGTGCTCCGGCTTCCGCCCCGGTGGTCTCGATGGGTGCGGTCACGGTGCGATTGACCCCTCTCGGGCCGGCGATCGCCGAGCCCCTGGCTGCCGCTGTAGCGGTTTTGTTTGTCTCGTACACAAGACCGACCCGGCCCGTGTCTTGCGGGGAGTCTTCAACGCTTTGGCGATCTGTTGCCAGACTTGGCGATGAAAGGATGCGTAAACGTGATGCTGTCTGGGGGGTTCCGTTATCCGGACAGCGGGTAGCGGGGGTCGGACACACCAGGACAGGGGCATTTTAGGACATCCTGGCGGTTTTCGCCCCTATCTACGCGCGGAGAGCTGAGCGGTTGTCGCGTTCGAGGGGTGGTGCGAGAGGGGCCCAGGGGGGCGACTTCGAGCCGGTCAGTACCGGCCCTGCGCGGGAGGGTATCCGTAGCCGGAGACCGGGGCCTGGACGGGGGCGGTGGCGTGGGCCTCGCGGTCGTAGAACGGGCGGGCCTTCGCACGCAGCCACATGGCCACCGGGTCGTGTTCGTCGGACATGGCGACGGTCGACACGGGAAGCCCGTCCGGCACGGCGCCGAGGGACTGCTGCATCATCGCGCGCACGGAGTCCACGGCCGGCGGCGAGGTGTCGTACACATCCAGTCCGATGGCGAGGTACGGCGCCCCGAGGGCGGGCTGCACCCAGGCCCGGCGCAGCGAGCGGACGGCGGGGGTGCGGTGGGCGTTCTGCGCGAGCAGGGCGTAGAACTGCGGGATCTCGATGGCGGGTTCGGACAGCCGCAGGGGGCCGGCGGGCTGGCGGTCCAGGCCCGTGGCGATTCTGCGCAGGTCGAGCCAGGGGATGCCGACGCCGCCGCCGGGGGCGTGCGGGTTGAGCCAGAGGCCGTAGTGGTCGGGGTAGAGGGCGCGGGCGACGTCGACTCCGTCGACCACCTCGTAGGAGCGGTTCCAGCCGCTGGCGGAGAGCTCCTGCGCGGAGGTCACGCAAGGGGCGTAGCCGCAGCCGTCGACGTCCATGTTTCCGTACTGGGCGTCGAGGGAGCCGGCCTGCCCGTGCCACAGGAGCATCCAGATCTGGCCGCTGTGCGGGGTCGCGAGCGCGCGCAGGAGTGCCTCGTAGGCGTCGTAACGCCCGGGCGTGACCTGGCGCAGCATGTGCTCGACCTGTCCGGCCGCGGCCGTGCCGCTCGCGCTCACCTTTACCGCCCCTTCGTACAACGCCTCGACGGTGCCCTAGCTTAAGCCCGCGCGAGAGGTCGGAGCCTGGGGTCGTATCGCGGCCGCGGGTCGTGGGTGGTTCTCGCGCAGTTCCCCGCGCCCCTGGGGTACTGGCCTACCGCTGGAAAAAGGGCCGGACCCGGTCCCGCATCCAGTTGCCCACCGGGTCCTCCGCCACGTCCAGCAGGACGAGGTTGACCGGCCAGGGGGCCGGGACCGCGGTGACGGCCCGGGTGAGGGCGTCCAGAGGGAGGGCGCGCAGGTCGCCTTCCCACTGGGAGAGTTCGACGCCGACGAACATCACCGGGTCGGCGGTCTCGATCGCGGCGAGGCAGCGGCGGGCGGTGACGACGACGCCGGTCGCCTCGAACTCGGCGGAGGCGGCGGCGAGGAAGTCCACCGGGTCGTCCTGCCAGTCGGGCTCGAAGAGGCGGACCCGGCCGCCGCTCGCGGGACCGTCCAGCGGCGTCCGGCCGGCCCGGCACAGCTCGGCCACGGCGGGCGGCGGGAGCGGGATGCCCACCACACCGCCCGGGTTGACGGCTATGCCGGCGTGCGGGGGCAGGCCGCGGGCGAACTCCACGGCGGGCGCGATGGTGTACGACATGTGGGAGCCGACGACCTGGTGGAACTGCTCCTCGGAGCTGAACACCGGCACGAACGCCTGGCCGTCGATCTCGATGCCGGGCAGGTCGAGGGGGCCGCTGTGCGGGCCGCCGCCGCTGGGCAGCGGGATCCACACGAAGCTCCGGCCGAGCACCTCGACGATCCGCCCGCCGGCCGCCGGTCCGGCGCCGAGGGAGGCCGAGAGCACCTCCTCCAGCTCGTTGCCGGGCCAACCGCCGTGCGGGTGGGTCTGCGTCTGCGCCGGAAAGTCCGCGGAGAAGTCCGCCGGGATGTCCATCTGCCTACCGCCTGCCTGGAACCACTGCTGTGGCTCAAAAGGCTAACGGCTGACGGGACGCCGGGGGCATCGGGAACAGGACCGGTGTACGACGGCGCGGGCTCAGCCCGTGAAGCCGATTCTGTGCAGGGTGTTCGCCGTGTCCCGGTCGGCGAGGACGGCCGAGCCGCAGCCGGCGGGGAGGTCGCCGCGCTCCACCGCGCGCAGGAGACGGTTGCCGGCCACGCGGTGGCGCAGGAACGCGTAGCGCGAGACGCCGCGGCCGCGATCGCGCTGACCGGCCAGGGCCTGCTCGGGGGTGACGTCGAGGAGGAGCAGGTGGAGCGTGCCGCCCCGGCGGCGGGCCTCGCGGGCGAGCCAGCGGCGGACCCAGGCCTGGGTGCCGCAGTCGTGCACGACGACGCCCTCCCCGGTGCGCAGGGCGCGGCGCAGCCCGGCGTAGTGGGAGAGGCGGACGAGCGGGCGGTAGAGCGCGTACGGCAGGGCGCGCGGCATGCGGCGCTCCCAGCGGTCGCGGGTGTCCTGGGAGTCGATGCGCCGGCCCGGCACGGCGCGCCGCATCAGCGTCGACTTGCCGCTGCCGGGCAGGCCCGTGACCACGACGAGGTCGCGGGGGCCGAACAGCAGCGCGTGCGGGCCGCCCCCGGGGCGGTCGCGCAGGTCGCGGACGACCGGCGCCGGCGCCGGGGCGCGGACCGCCCGGACCGGAGCGGCGGCCGGCTGCTCGGGCAGCGCGATGCCCGTCGTCGCGTACGCGGTGGTCCTGTTCACCGTGATCGTCCTCCCCTGGGGCCAGGTACGGAGTCCCATCCCCGCCGAGTGTAAAGAGAAGGTAATGCGGCAGGCCTCTCATTTACGTTCTCGTCCTGCAACAGGGCTGCTACAGGTCGCTGTGCCCGGCGCGGCGGGACTCGTGCACTCCCTGTGAAAGGTCCCCCTGCCGCGCCGGAAGGATGCGTGCAATGATGTGCGCGCCAACTGCATACCGGCCGTTTGAATCCGCGCGGGAGAGTCCCCAGCACCGCAAGAGCTGGGGCGCCGAAGGAGCAAGTCCCTCCCTTGAATCTCTCAGGCCCCGTTACCGCGCGGGCGAGGCACATCTGAAAAGCGGGCCGCCCCCTGTCCTCGACGGGGATGCGGCTCCACCCAAGGTGCAAGCCATGGACCCGTGCGGTCATGGCGAACCTCTCAGGTTCCGATGACAGATGGGGAGGAACGCCCTCGCCCGTCATGCCCCTTGGAGACGACCGACCGTGAGCAGTACAGGAGAACTCCGTCACACCGCGCTCGATGCCCTGCATCGTGTCCTCGGTGCGACGATGACCGACTTCGCCGGCTGGGACATGCCCCTGCGCTACGGCTCCGAGCGCGACGAGCACATCGCCGTGCGCACGAAGGCCGGCCTCTTCGACCTCTCCCACATGGGCGAGATCACCGTCACCGGGCCGCAGGCCGCTGCCCTGCTGGACTTCGCCCTGGTGGGCAACATCGGCGGCGTGAAGCCGGGCCGGGCCCGCTACACCATGATCTGCCGGGCCGACGGCGGCATCCTGGACGACCTGATCGTCTACCGGCTGGGCGAGACCGAGTACATGGTCGTCGCCAACGCCTCCAACGCCCAGGTGGTGCTGGACGCGCTGACCGAGCGCGCCGCGGGCTTCGACGCCGAGGTGCGCGACGACCGGGACGCCTACGCGCTGCTCGCCGTACAGGGTCCCGAGTCCCCCGGGATCCTGAAGTCCCTGACCGACGCCGACCTCGACGGCCTGAAGTACTACGCCGGGCTGCCCGGCACGGTCGCGGGCGTCCCGGCCCTGATCGCCCGGACCGGCTACACCGGCGAGGACGGCTTCGAGCTCTTCGTGAAGCCCGAGCACGCCGTCGAGCTGTGGCAGGCCCTGACCAAGGCCGGCGAGGGCGTCGGCCTCGTCCCGTGCGGGCTGTCCTGCCGCGACACGCTGCGCCTGGAGGCGGGCATGCCGCTGTACGGGCACGAGCTGACGACCTCCCTCACGCCCTTCGACGCCGGGCTCGGCCGGGTGGTGAAGTTCGAGAAGGAGGGCGACTTCGTAGGCCGCGAGGCCCTGCGCGAGGCCGCCGCCCGCGCCGAGCAGAACCCGCCGCGCGTCCTGGTCGGCCTGATCGCCGAGGGCCGCCGGGTCCCGCGCGCCGGGTACGCCGTCGTCGCCGGCGGCGAGGTGATCGGCGAGGTCACCTCCGGCGCCCCCTCCCCCACCCTCGGCAAGCCGATCGCGATCGCGTACGTCGACCCCGCGCACGCCGCGCCCGGCACGAGCGGCGTGGGTGTGGACATCCGGGGCAGTCACGAGCCGTACGAGGTCGTGGCGCTGCCGTTCTACAAGCGCCAGAAGTAGACACTGGCCGAAGGGCCGCGGCAGCGACCCCGTGCCCGTCGTCCCAGCTCACCAGCAGTCCCCCCTTCCACAGCACTCCCGCGCGTACAGGAGAATCCAGGCCATGAGCAACCCCAAAGAGCTGCGCTACAGCAAGGAGCACGAGTGGCTGTCGGCCGCCGAGGACGGCGTGTCGACGGTCGGCATCACGGAGCACGCGGCCAACGCGCTCGGCGATGTCGTGTTCGTCCAGCTTCCCGAGGTGGGTGACTCCGTGTCCGCCGGCGAGACCTGCGGCGAGCTGGAGTCGACCAAGTCGGTGTCCGACCTGTACTCCCCCGTCTCCGGTGAGATCACCGAGGTCAACGAGGACGTCGTGAACGACCCGGCGCTGGTGAACTCGGCCCCCTTCGAGGGCGGCTGGCTGTTCAAGGTGCGGGTCACGGACGAGCCGGGCGACCTGCTCTCCGCCGACGAGTACACCGCGTTCTCCGCGGGCTGAGGAGTCGTATGTCCGTCCTGAACACACCCCTGCACGAGCTCGACCCGGCGGTCGCCGCCGCGGTCGACGCCGAGCTGCACCGCCAGCAGTCCACGCTGGAGATGATCGCCTCGGAGAACTTCGCTCCGGTCGCGGTCATGGAGGCGCAGGGCTCGGTCCTCACCAACAAGTACGCCGAGGGCTACCCCGGCCGCCGCTACTACGGCGGCTGCGAGCACGTCGACGTGGTCGAGCAGATCGCGATCGACCGCATCAAGGAACTGTTCGGCGCCGAGCACGCCAACGTCCAGCCGCACTCGGGCGCCCAGGCCAACGCCGCCGCGATGTTCGCGCTGCTCAAGCCGGGCGACACCATCATGGGTCTGAACCTCGCGCACGGCGGGCACCTGACCCACGGCATGAAGATCAACTTCTCCGGCAAGCTCTACGACGTCGTCGCCTACCACGTGGGCGAGGACGGCCGGGTCGACATGGCCGAGGTCGAGCGGCTGGCCAAGGAGTCCAAGCCGAAGCTGATCGTCGCCGGCTGGTCCGCCTACCCGCGGCAGCTGGACTTCGCCGCGTTCCGCCGGATCGCGGACGAGGTCGGCGCGTACCTGATGGTCGACATGGCCCACTTCGCCGGGCTGGTCGCGGCCGGGCTGCACCCGAACCCGGTGCCGCACGCGCACGTGGTCACCACCACGACCCACAAGACCCTCGGCGGCCCGCGCGGCGGTGTGATCCTCTCCACGGCCGAACTGGCCAAGAAGATCAACTCCGCCGTCTTCCCCGGTCAGCAGGGCGGCCCGCTGGAGCATGTGATCGCGGCCAAGGCGGTCTCCTTCAAGGTCGCCGCCTCGGAGGACTTCAAGGAGCGCCAGCGCCGTACGCTGGAGGGTGCCCGCATCCTGGCCGAGCGTCTGGTGAAGGACGACGTCCGGGCCGTGGGTGTGGACGTCCTGTCCGGCGGCACGGACGTGCACCTGGTCCTGGTCGACCTGCGTCACTCGGAGCTGGACGGCCAGCAGGCCGAGGACCGCCTCCACGAGGTGGGCATCACGGTCAACCGGAACGCGATCCCGAACGACCCGCGTCCGCCGATGGTGACGTCCGGTCTGCGGATCGGCACGCCGGCGCTGGCGACCCGGGGCTTCGGAACCGAGGACTTCGCGGAGGTCGCGGACGTCATCGCCGAGGCGCTGAAGCCGTCCTACGACGCGGAGGCCCTCAAGGCCCGGGTGAAGGCCCTGGCCGACAAGCACCCGCTGTACCCGGGTCTGAACCCGTAACGAAGAAACCTTTCGGGCGCCGCGCCCGCCACCAGCGGACGCGGCGCCCACCCCCTCTGCACCACCCATGTAGTCAGGAGTTCCCCCGTGGCCATCTCGGTCTTCGACCTGTTCTCGATCGGCATCGGCCCGTCCAGTTCCCACACCGTCGGCCCGATGCGGGCGGCCGGCCTGTTCGTCCGGCGGCTGCGCAACGAGGAGCTCCTGGGGTCCGTCGCCTCGGTCCGCGCGGAGCTGTACGGCTCGCTGGGCGCGACCGGCCACGGCCACGGCACGCCCAAGGCGGTGCTGCTCGGCCTGGAGGGCGACTCCCCGCGCACGGTCGACGTGTCGAGCGCGGACGAGCGGGTGGAGGCGATCAAGACCGGTGGCCGGCTGAACCTGCTCGGCGAGCACGAGATCGCGTTCTCCTTCGACGACGACATGGTCCTGCACCGCCGCAAGACGCTGCCGTACCACGCCAACGGCATGACCCTGTGGGCGTACGACGCCTCGGGCGCCGAACTGCTGACGAAGACGTACTACTCGGTCGGCGGCGGATTCGTCGTCGACGAGGACGCGGTCGGCGCCGACCGCATCAAGCTCGACGACACCGTGCTGAAGTACCCCTTCCGCACGGGTGACGAGCTGCTGCGCCTGACCGAGGAGACGGGTCTGTCCATCTCCGCGCTGATGCTGGAGAACGAGCGGGCCTGGCGCACCGAGGAGGAGATCCGCGAGGGCCTGCTGGAGATCTGGCAGGTGATGCGGGACTGCGTGGGGCGCGGACTGTCCCAGGAGGGCATCCTGCCGGGCGGCCTCAAGGTGCGCCGCCGGGCCGCGAACACCGCGCGCAAGCTGCGCTCCGAGGGCGACCCGCTGGCCCTCGCCATGGAATGGATCACCCTCTACGCCATGGCGGTCAACGAGGAGAATGCCGCCGGCGGCCGGGTCGTCACCGCCCCCACCAACGGCGCCGCCGGCATCATCCCGGCGGTCCTGCACTACTACGTCAACTTCGTGCCGGGCGCCGACGAGGAGGGCGTGGTCCGCTTCCTGCTCGCCGCGGGCGCGATCGGCATGCTCTTCAAGGAGAACGCCTCCATCTCCGGCGCCGAGGTCGGCTGCCAGGGCGAGGTCGGCTCCGCCTGTTCCATGGCCGCGGGCGCCCTGGCCGAGGTCCTCGGCGGCTCGCCCGAGCAGGTCGAGAACGCGGCCGAGATCGGCATGGAGCACAACCTCGGCCTCACCTGCGACCCGGTCGGCGGCCTGGTCCAGATCCCCTGCATCGAGCGCAACGGCATGGCCGCGGTCAAGGCCGTCACGGCCGCCCGCATGGCGATGCGCGGCGACGGCTCCCACAAGGTGTCCCTGGACAAGGTCATCAAGACGATGAAGGACACCGGCGCGGACATGTCGGTGAAGTACAAGGAGACGGCCCGGGGCGGGCTGGCGGTGAACATCATCGAGTGCTGAGCCCGGGGCGGCGCACGTCTTGCCATGCGAGACGTCCATACCGGGAATCAAGACGGCTGACATCGTTGTAGCACCCATGTTTCATACGTGAAAGACCGAACGATGCCCGCACCAGCCACCGGCTCAGCCCCCACGCCCGTCAACCCGAGGTCCCGCGTCCTCGTCGCCAGCCTCATCGGCACGACGATCGAGTTCTACGACTTCTACATCTACGCGACCGCCGCGGTGCTCGTCTTCCCCCAGCTGTTCTTCCCGAGCAGTGACCCGACCACCGCGCTGCTGTCGTCCTTCGCGGTGTTCGGCGCCGCGATGGTCGCCCGCCCGATCGGCGCCGTCGTCTTCGGGCACCTCGGAGACCGGCTCGGCCGCAAGAAGACGCTCGTCGTCTCGCTGCTCACCATGGGCATCGCCACGTTCCTCATCGGTGTTCTGCCCACCTACGCGCAAGCCGGGTGGCTGGCCACCGCGCTGCTCGTGCTGATGCGGCTCGCGCAGGGGTTCGCCCTCGGCGGCGAGTGGAGCGGTGCCGCGCTGGTCGCGACCGAGAACGCCCCCAGCGGCAAGCGCGCCCTGTACGGCACCTTCCCGCAGCTGGGCGCCCCGCTCGGCTTCATCATCGGCAACGGCCTGTTCCTGGGCATGGGCGCGCTCCTGCCGTCCGCGGCCGGTGCCGACCCCTCGCAGCCCTCGGAGGCCTTCGTCAGCTGGGGCTGGCGTGTCCCGTTCCTGTTCTCCGCCGTGATGGTCGCGATCGGCCTGTGGGTGCGCTCCCGGCTCGTCGAGTCGGCGGTCTTCGCCAGGACCCGCGAGTCCGGCGGGGTGCGGCGGCTGCCGCTCGTCACCGTGGTGCGCAGCCACGGGAAGCAGCTGGTCCTGGGCACCTTCATCATGCTGGCGACCTACGTGCTCTTCTACCTGATGACCACGTTCTCGCTCAGCTACGGACGGGCCGCGAAGGACGCCGCCGTGCCCGGACTGGGGTACGGCTACACGACGTTCGTGCTCATGATGATCTTCGGCGTGCTGTTCTTCGCCGCGTTCACCCTGATCTCCGGTCCGCTCGCGGACCGGTACGGGCGGCGCGCCACCCTGATCTGGATCACCGCCGCGATCGTGGTCTTCGGACTGGTCTGGGTGCCGCTGATCGAGCTGGGCACCCTGGGCGTGGTGCTGTGGCTGGTGCTCGGCTTCACCCTGATGGGCATGACCTTCGGCCCCATGGGCGCGCTGCTGCCGGAGCTCTTCCCGACCAGCGTGCGCTACACCGGCTCCGGCATCTCGTACAACGTCAGCTCGATCCTCGGGGCGGCTCTCGCCCCGTTCATCGCGGTGGCGCTGTGGGAGACCGGGGACGGCTCACCGTGGCTGGTCGGTGTCTACCTCTCGGCGATGGCGGTGCTGACGCTGATCGCGCTCCTGCTCGGCAAGGAGACCAAGGACGTCTCCCTGGACGACCGGGAGGCCGTCGCCGACGACCCGGCCCGCGCCCCGGCCGGCTCCCCCGCCCCCTGAAAACCGACCGCCAAACCCACCGGCGTTCACCACCGCCGTGCCGCGAGCCTCCTCACGCCCGGCGTACGGCCGCCCTCGCGGGGCATAACAACAACCCCTGACCCGAGGGAACTTCAGCCCCACCCGCACCAGAGGGAGCCCCCATGCTGCGCGGCATCGACGTGAGCGCCTACCAGTCCTCCTCCTACGGCACCGACGGCCTCTCCTTCGTCTTCGTCAAGGCGACGGAGGGCCGTTCCTACGTCAACCCGAAACTCGCCGCCCAGACCAGACGAGCCCGTGACGCCGGGCTGGTCGTCGGCTTCTACCACTTCCTGTGGCCCGGCAACCTGACCGCCCAGGCCGAGTACTTCGTGAGCAAGGCCCCCGAGCGGGCGGGCGACATCCTCGCCGTCGACTGGGAGAACACCAGCAACGGCACGCACGCGAGCAACGCCGAGAAGGACCTGTTCATCAGGAAGCTGAAGGACCTTCGGCCGAACAGTCAGGTGGTGCTCTACTGCAACCGCCACTTCTGGCTCAACGTCGACACCACCTCCTATGCGGGCGACGCCCTGTGGATCGCCGACTACGTGAGCGCGGGCAAGCCCCGCATCAAGGCCAAGTGGCGTTTCCACCAGTACACCGATGACCCGCTCGACAAGAACGTGGCCGACTTCGAGAGCAAGGCGGCGCTGCGGAGGTGGGCGGAGGACGCCTGACCTAACCGCTGAACTCCGGCGTGCGCTCCGGGGACGCCTCCGTCAGGGCCTTCGAGACCGCCTCGACTCCGCCGCGCAGGCCGTAGACCGGGGTGCCGGGCTGCTGGCGCCAGGAGTCGTCGATGCCGCCCGCGTCCACCGTGTCGAAGCCGAGGGCGTCGATGAGGTCCCGTACCTTGCGCTTGGCCGGCTCGTCGTCACCGGCCACCGGGAGGGCCATGCGGCCGGGGTCGCCGGCGGGGAGCGGGCGGTCCAGGATGTCCTGGGCGTAGGTGCCGTTGAAGGCCTTGACGACCGGGTGGCCGATCCGGCGTTCCGTCCAGCGGCTCTCGGTGAGGCCGTCGTCCTCGATCTCCGCGATCCTGCCGTCGCGCTGCCGCGGGTAGTAGTTGCCGGTGTCGATGACCGCTACGCCGTCCGCCGCGCCGTCGAGCAGGCCGGAGGGAAGGTCCGGGACCGCCTTCAGCGGAACGGTGACGACGACGATCTCGGCGCCCCGGGCCGCCTCCCCCACCGTCACGGGCGTCGCGCCGGTCTCCTCCGCGAGGGCCTTGAGGGTGTGCGGACCCCGGGAGTTGGCGACGGCCACGTCGTGCCCCAGGGCGGTGAGCCGCCGGGTCAGGTTGCCGCCGATGTTGCCCGCTCCGATGATGCCGATCTTCATGTCCTCGCCTCGTCCTTCCGGAGATGAACAGCGCCGCGTGAAGCCTTGGTGACCAGGGTCAACCTCGGGGGCGGGTGGGCTATTCCGGGTCCGGGAAGGGTCTGCGCCCGGGCATGGCGAGGGGCCCGGTCCGAGGATCGTGGACCGGGCCCCTTCGTGCCCCTCGGGCGAGCCGGAGGCCTACTTGTTCAGGTAGGCCCAGAACTCGTCGAAGCTCAGCTGCTTGTCGCCGTCCAGGTCGCGGGTCTTGATGACGACCTCGGCGACCGACTCGGTGACGTTCCAGTCACCCGACTTGGCCAGGGCGCTCTTGAACTCGGCAGCGGTGATGAATCCGTCACCGTCCGTATCGATCCGCTCGAACTGCTTGCGTGCTTCCTCGATGTCCGCCACCGATCCGCCCCTCATCTCGTGCTGTGCTTCCTGCTGACGCAGGTCAGATTAACCGGCCGTGCGGGCCTGCAGCGCGGCGACCACCCAGACGAACTCCTCGTCGTAGGTCGGCTGGGGGTCGAGGCCGTTGACGATGGCCTGTAGTTCGCGGTAGCGGGCGACCCGTATGTTGGAGGCCGCCGTGAGGCGTTCGAGTACGACGGCCCGGTCGATGCCACCGAGCAGGTCCCGGAGGACCTCGTCGGCCTCCGGTGCGTCCGGAGCGATGCCGCGCTGCCGTGCCTCGCCGGCGAGCGACACGAGCCGGCTCATGAACCACAGGGACGAACCCGCCGGGGCGTCCGGCCCCCGGTCCGCCGCGTTGAACTCGATCATCTGCCGCATCTGCGCGCGAAAGCCGGGGTCCTGGATCAGCTCGGCGAGCTCCACCCATGCGTCCACCTGCTCCGGCGTGGGGTCGTCAGGGAGCTTCGCGGCCGGGAAGCGCAGCCTGCGGCGGATGTCCGGGTCGGCCGTGTCGATCCCTTCGAAGATCTCCGCCATGAAGTCCTCCACGATCCGCCGCCGCTCGGCCGCCGAGAGCCGTGCCAGTCTGTTCACGAGGGTCATCTCCTCCGCGTCGGAACCCCGCTTCGCCACGGTCGACAGCACCGCACGGGTCACCTTGAGCGCCCGGATCTGCGCGTCCAGCGCGACCACGTGCGCGGCCGCGACCTGCGCGACGGTCGTCTCACCGACCAGGACCCGGCGGACGTCCGCGAGGCCCAGGCCCAGTTCGCGCAGGGTGCGGATCAGCTCCAGCCGTGCCACGGACGCCGCGTCGTACAGCCGGTATCCGCCCGCGGACCGGCCCACCGGGGGCAGGGCGCCCTCGTCGGACCAGTAGCGGATGGTGCGCACGGTGAGTCCCGTGACCCGGGCCAGTTCGCCGATGGTGAGCAGTCCGGTGCGGTCGTCGATCATGCCTGCGAGTCTGGACCCTCCAGCGGGTGGAGACTCAAGGAGCGCGGCGGTGACGGACACTCTGGCGGACATCCTCGACGCGGCGGCGCGGGGCGTCTTCCCGTCGGCGGACGGCGGTACGACGGTCGTCCCCCAGCCCTCGGCCCGGGACGCCGGGGTCCTCGCCTTCACGGCCCACTCGGTCGTCTTCACGGACGAGGACCCCGACTGGGTGCGCGGCGTCCTCGCCCGCACCGAGTGCGACGCCCTCGCCGCCACGATGAACGCCCGTTTCCTGACGGCCCTGATGGACCGGACGGGGCGTACGTCCGACACGGTCGACGTGCTGCTGACGGGTGCCGCGCTGCCCGGGGAGCCACCGGTCGCGCTCACGGAGGTCCACGACCTCGGGCATCCGCGCGTGGTGTCCGCGATGCGGCGGCGGGACGGCGTGCGCGTGTGGACGGCGGACGGCGGAGTGCTCGTGCTGGGCCGCGGGGTGGCCGGGCGCTGGGAGGTCGCCGTCGAGGTGGAGGAGGGGGCGCGGCACCGCGGGGTCGGGCGGCGGCTGGTGTCCGCGGCCCGGCAGTTGGCCGGGGGCGCGCCGGTGTGGGCGCAGGTGTCGGCGGGGAACGCCCGCAGTCTGCGGGCGTTCCAGGCGGCCGGTTACCGGCCGGTGGGCTCGGAAGTGCTGCTCGTCCCGGGAGCCGGGCGTCACCGGAAGACGCCCGTGTGGCCGAGCGAGTAGCGGCCGGGCTGCGGGTAGACCGCGAGGCCGTGCGGGCCGCTGCCGACCGGGATCCGGGCGAGCTGGATACCGGTGCGGGTGTCGACGGCGTACACCTCGGCGTTGTAGCGGCCGGACAGCCACAGCACCTTGCCGTCGGCGGAGACGCCCCCCATGTCGGGGCTGCCGCCGTCGGGCAGCTTCCACTTCTTGGTCAGCCTGCCCTGGGTGAAGTCGAAGACCGAGATGGTGCCCTCTCCGCGGTTGGTCACGTACATCTCGCGGGAGTCGCGGCCGACGTAGAGGCCGTGGCAGCCCTTGCCGGTGGGCATCAGGACGGGCTCGGTGAACGCGTCGCCGTTCAGAACCCACATGCCGTGGGCCATCATGTCCGCGATGTAGAACCTCTTGCCGTCGGGTGAGATCTTCACGTCCTGCGGCATGGCGCCCTCGAACGGCAGCCGCTGCTGCCCGACGACCTCCATCTTCTCGGTGTCGACCTTGAGCAGTTCGCCGCTGAACTCGCAGGAGACGATGAAGTAGCGGCCGTCGAGGGAGAAGTCGGCGTGGTTGACGCCGTAGCAGGAGACCGGGACGGTCTTCTTCACCTTCATGGTGTGCGGGTCGCGGAAGACCAGCTCGCGGTCGAGGGAGGCCATGACGACGGCGTACCTGCCGTTGGGTGTGAAGTAGAGGTTGTAGGGGTCGTGGACCTCGACGTCCTTGCCCGCCTTGCCGGTCTTCGGGTCGATCGGGGTGAGGGTGTGGCCGCGGTTGTTGTTGACCCAGAGCGTCTTCAGGTCCCAGGAGGGCACGACGTGCTGGGGCTGCCGACCCACCCGGATCGTCTCGGTGACCTCGTACGTCTTCGGGTCGATGACGGTGACCGTGTCGGACTCGGTGTTGGGGACGTAGACCCGGGACGGGAAGTCCTTGACCACGGGGGACAGCTTGTTGGGGCGGTCGGCGGCGTACACGTCCTCGGGGTCCAGGACGGGCGGCATGCCCGGCAGGCCCTTCACGGGCTTCTTCTCGGGCGGGGCGGGCACGGCGGCCTTCGTGGCGCGCGCCTCGGAGGTCCGTTCCCCGCCCCCGGTGCCGCAGGCGGAGAGGACGGCGAGGGCGGCACCCACGACCAGGGCACTCTTGACGAGATGGCGGTGCATTGCACCATTTAATGGGCACCTCGGAGGGAAACCAGTGATTCGTCCGTCCGGCGACCGGGTGAGGCATCGGGCGCGCTCAGCGGTCGGCGACCCGCATCTCGAACCAGGTCGTCTTGCCCCGGGGCAGCAGGTCGACCCCCCAGCGGTCGGCCAGCTTGTCGACGAGGAACAGGCCCCGGCCGCTGATGTCCATCTCCTGGACCGGCATCAGGCACGGCAGCCCGCGGGAGGGGTCGCGGACCTCGACGCGGATCCAGCCGCGACGCCGGTGCAGGCGCAGTCCGAAGACACGGGCGCCGGTGTGGCGTACGGCGTTGCCGACCAGTTCGGAGACGAGCAGGACCGCGTCCTCGGTGGTCTTGGGGGTGAGGCCCCAGTGGCGCAGGACCACGACCTGGGTGAGGCGTCTCGCGGTGGCCGCGGACTCGGGGCGGGACGGCAGTGGAACCTCTGCCTCCGTCGGGTTGCCGTACAACTCGAGCGCCTTCAGCGCGTGTTCGTCCTCGACGGTCGGCGACCAGCGCGCCGCGGCCGCATGTGCGCGCCCCCGCGGCTGTTCCATACCCTCCAGCCCCGCCATGCCCCCATCATGGCCGCCCAGGGCGTCCGGCGGGGCCGTTCCCGGGGAATACACCCCGGGGAACGGAGGGTGAACCGATGGCCGTCCGTCATATGCCAGTGGCACATCGGAGCCTCCGGCGCCCCACCTGACCTGCCGGAACGTCTTGTTCCGGGGCAATCGACGGACTCTTCCGTTCCAGCACGCTTAAGGCCGCCTTAAGGTTGCCATAAACCGCCCCATCGAGGGACCCCGGGTCAGACACCGTGTCAATTGCAAGCCCCTGGAGGGATGTTCAGAGGAACTTCGCCTTGCCCGGGCCCTCCTCGACGAAGCTGCGCATCCCGCGCTCGCGGTCCTCGGTGGCGAACAGGCCCGCGAACCAGTTCCGTTCGACCGCGAGGCCGGTGTCGATGTCCGTCTCCAGGCCCGTGTCGATCGACTCCTTCGCGGCGCGCAGCGCGAGCGCCGGACCCTGGGCGAGCTTCGCGGCCCAGGCGTGTGCCTGCGCGTACACCTCGTCGGCGGGGACGACCCGGTCCACCAGGCCGATCTCGCGGGCCTCGTCGGCCTTCACCATGCGGCCCGTGAAGATGAGGTCCTTGGCCTTGGAGGGGCCGACCAGACGGGCCAGGCGCTGGGTGCCGCCGGCGCCGGGGATCAGGCCGAGCAGGATCTCCGGCTGGCCGAGCTTGGCGTTCTCGCCGGCGATGCGGAAGTCCGCGCACAGGGCGAGTTCACAGCCGCCGCCGAGCGCGTACCCCGTCACGGCCGCGACGACGGGCTTGGGGATCCGAGCCACCGCCGTGAACGAGTCCTGGAGGGCGCGGGCGCGCAGGACCATCGCGGTGTGGTCCATCGCCTGCATCTCCTTGATGTCCGCGCCGGCCGCGAACACCTTCTCGCCGCCGTAGAGCACCACGGCCCTGACGTCCTCGCGGCGCGTGGCCTCCTCGGCCAGTTCCTTCAGCCGGTCCTGCGTGGCGATGTCCAGCGCGTTCATGGGCGGGCGGTCGAGGCGGATCGTACCGACGCCTTCAGCGACTTCGAGAGAGACGGTCATGGCAGCAGGTTAACGGGGGCTAACAGGATTGGGGGCGGTGCGGTGGGTCACATCGGCCGGGGGTCCGGGGGTTGCCCCCGGGCAAGCACAGCACGGGGGCCAACAGGATTGGGGGCGGTGCGGTGGGTCACATCGGCCGGGGATCCGGGGGTAGCCCCCGGACAAGCACAGCACGGGGGCCAATGGGTAGGGCCCCGGTGCGGTCCGTCGCACGGGGGCCCTCTTGTCAGCAGCGGCGAGCTACTTCTTCCACTTCTCCCAGGACATGTTCCAGCCGTTCAGCCCGTTGTCCGGGTCGACGGTCCGGTCCTCGGAGTTCTTGACGACCACCACGTCGCCGATCATCGAGTGGTTGAAGAACCACGCGGCCGGCACCTTCTTGTCCCAGCCGCCGCGCACGTCGCGCAGGCCGATGCAGCCGTGGCTGGCGTTGTAGTTGCCGAAGGCGCCGCCCGCCCAGTAGTTGCCGTGCAGGAAGGTGCCGGAGGTGGTCAGGCGGACGGCGTGCGGGACGTCCTTGATGTCGTACTCGCCGCCGTAGCCGACCGTCTCGCCGTTCATCCGGGTCACCGTCAGCATCTCGCTGATGACCATCTGGCCGTTCCAGGTCTCCATGCCGGGCTGGCCGGTGGTGACGGGGATGGTCTTGATGGTCTTGCCGTCCTGCATGACCTTCATCGTGAGCTTCTTGGCGTCGACGACGGAGACCTGGTTGCGGCCGATGGTGAACTTCACCGTCTTGTCCTGCTCGCCGTAGACACCGGAGCGCCCCTCGACGCCGTCGAGGTTCAGGTCGACGGTCACCTTGGTGCCGGGCTTCCAGTACTTCTCGGGGCGGAAGTCGAGACGGTCGTTGCCGAACCAGTGGCCCTCGACGTCGACGGCCGGCTCCGTCTTGATGCGGATTGCCTTCTCGACGTCCTCCGGGTTGGTGATGCCCCGGTCGAAGCGGATGGAGAACGGCATCCCGACGCCGACCTTGGAGCCGTCCTCGGGGGTGAAGGTGCCGGTGAAGGTGTTCTCCGGGGTCAGCGTGGTGAAGCCGGCGTCCTCGGCGGCCGTGCGGCCCTCGGAGTCCTTGGCGACCGCGTGGACCGTGTACTTGGTGGCGCCGGCCAGGTGGATGGACGGCGTCCAGCTGGCGCCGTCCTTGGATATCGCGCCGCCGACCTTGTTGCCCTTGGCGTCCTTGACCTCGACCTCGGTCAGCTTCCCCTTCTCGGCGGTCACCTTCAGCGCACCGCTCGTGTCGACGGACTTGGCGCCGTCCTTGGGGGTGATGCCGACGACCGCCTCGGACTGCTTGCTCTGCGCGGCGCCCGAGTCCTTGCCCTTGCCGTCGCCCTCGCCGGAACCGGAGCCGGTCCCCCCGCCGCCGCACGCCGTCACGGCGAGGAGCAGCACGCCGATCGCCGACGCGAGCATTCCGTTCCTGCGCCCAACCGACGCCCCCGATATCGGTCGCCCGTTCACGTCTTTCTCCCCTCCCAGGGCCTGGTCAGGCCCGCACCCCGCGCGATCCCCCGCGCGTCGGCGAATAGTAACCACAGGGTGCACGGCACCGGCGGCCCGCGATTGTCACTGTTCGGTCCCAACAGATCGCCGGCTCAACCCGCCCCCTTGTCGGGCTACTTCACCGCACTGCCCGCCTTCCATGCATTCCAGTGCAAATTCCAGCCTCCGAGCCCATTGCCGGGAGAGACCTTTTTGTCATTGCTGTTGACGACCTCGACGACGTCCCCGATGAGGCTGCGGTCGAAGAACCAGCCGGCCGGGGTGTCCGAACTGCCGCCCTTCACGTCGCGCAGTCCGATGCAGCCGTGGCTGACGTTGGTGCGGCCGAAGACGCTGGGGTGCGCCCAGTAGTTGCCGTGCAGGAAGGTCCCGGAATCGGTCAGGCGCATGGCGTGCGGGACGTCCGGGATGTCGTACTCGCCCTTGCCGTCGCGCTTCTTGAAGCCGACCGTGGCGCCGTTCATCCGGGTCACGTCGAGCATCTCGGTCACCACCATCGTGCCGTTGTACGTGGTGTTG
The DNA here is from genome assembly GCF_014648995.1 of Streptomyces massasporeus. Taxonomy (GTDB): domain Bacteria; phylum Actinomycetota; class Actinomycetes; order Streptomycetales; family Streptomycetaceae; genus Streptomyces; species Streptomyces massasporeus. The sequence goes on from NZ_BMSE01000005.1 coordinate 421,934, forward strand.
CCGGGGGCCCCGGCCGTGACGGGCACGGTGGCGAGGGGCTCGCCGTCGCGCCGGACCTCCATGGAGTGCGCGGCGGCGTCGACGATGGAGACCTGGCTGCGGCCCACGGTGAAGGAGAACGTCTTGTGCTGGAGGCCGTAGACGCCGGGCGCGCCCTCGACGTCGCGCAGGTTCAGGGCGACGGTGACCTGGGTGCCGGGTTTCCAGTAGTCCTCGGGGCGGAAGTCGAGGCGGCTCCGGCCGAACCAGTGCGGGCGGATCTCGACGGCCGGGCGGGCGGTGACCCGGACCGCGCGTTCGACGGCGGCCCGGTCGGCGATCTGCCGGTTGAACTCCAGTGAGACGATCATGCCGGTGCCGACCGTGGCGCGGTTCTCCGGGGCGACGTAGCCGATGAAGCGTTCCTCCGGGACGTAGGTGGTGAAGGTGGTGTGCCGGGCGGAGCGGCGTCCACCACCGTCCACGGCCACGGCGTCGATCGTGTACTTGGCGGCCAGCGCGAGCCGTTCGTCGTCGGGCTCCCAGGTCAGGCCGTCGGCGGAGAGATGCCCGGGCACCGGGGACTCCTGCGCGTCCTGCGACCTGACGACCTTCACCTTCTCCAGCCGGCCGTCGGGCACGCGCACCCGCAGCTTCTTCCCGGGGCGCACTCCCCTGCTGCCGTCGTCGGGCGAGACCTTGATGACGTCCTCGGGCGCCGGGGGCGCGCCGAACGCCCCGGCGATCCCTCCCGCGTCGTCCGAGGTACAGCCCGTGGCCCCGGCGAGGAGCCCTGCCCATGTCACTACGGCGGCCAGCGCGGCCCTCGCGCGCCGCGCGCGCCCTTGTACGTGCCTCACGCGGTGCCCAACGACCGGCCGTGTCCCCGGGAAACGACCATGCCCGCCCCCGGGGAAACGTGAGTGCGACCCACGCTCTGGGCAGAACAGTGGGGAGGACGACGCGCAGGGGAGCCGCGACCCGGGCCGCAGCACTGGCCGCACCCCTCTGTCCCCCGTCGTCCCATGAGCCGGTGGGAGGCTGACAGGTGTCCAGCGCAGCCGAGCAGGAGGCGGTGGCCGGTCGTCAGGCCACCGGGAACGGGCGCCAGGCCGCCGCCGTGAACGGCGCACGACGGGCCGCGCCGCCGCCCACCGTGCCCGCGTGGCCGGGTGCGCCGACGCCGCTGGGCGCCCGGTTCCGGGTCGGCCCGGACGGGGTGGCGGGCACCAACTTCGCGTTGTGGGCGGGCGGGGCCGAGGGCGTCGAGCTGTGCCTGTTCGACGAGGCGGGCAGGGAGTCGCGGGTCCGGCTCGCCGAGCTGACGCACGAGATCTGGCACGGCTTCGTCCCCGGTGTGCTGCCCGGGCAGCGCTACGGCTACCGGGTGCACGGCCGCTGGGACCCGTGGACCGGCGCCCGGTGGAACCCGGCGAAGCTGCTCCTCGACCCGTACGCGCGGGCGGTCGACGGGGCCGAAGGGAATGATTACAGCAGCCTGCCGCCTGAGGTGTACGGGCACGTCCGCGACTGGCCGCAGCAGCATGTCGCCGACACCGTGCGCGACGACCGGGACTCGGCGCCGCACGTCCCGAAGGGCGTCGTCGTGCACGATGACGACGACTGGGCCGACGACCGCCGCCCGAAGACGCCCTGGGCGGACTCGGTGATCTACGAGCTGCACGTCAAGGGCTTCACTCAACTCCACCCGGGCATCCCCGAGGAGCTGCGCGGCACCTACGCCGGCCTCGCGCACCCGGCGGCGATCGAGCACCTGGTGAAGCTGGGCGTGACAGCGGTGGAGCTGCTGCCGGTGCACCAGTTCGCCCACGAGGACCACCTGCTGCGCAGAGGCCTGAAGAACTACTGGGGCTACAACTCCATCGGCTACTTCGCCCCGCACGCGGCGTACGCGGCCTCCGGGACGACCGGGCAGCAGGTCGGCGAGTTCAAGCGGATGGTGCGCGCCCTGCACGCGGCCGGGATCGAGGTCATCCTCGATGTGGTCTACAACCACACCGCGGAGGCGGGCGAACTGGGTCCGACGCTGTCCCTCAAGGGCATCGACAACCGCGGCTACTACCGCCTCCAGGACGACGCCCGCCGCTACGCCGACTACACCGGCTGCGGCAACACCCTGCACGTGGTGCAGCCGCACGTGCTGCGGCTGATCACGGACTCGCTGCGGTACTGGGTGACCGAGATGGGCGTGGACGGCTTCCGCTTCGATCTGGCGGCGGCACTGGCCCGTTCCATGCACGACGTCGACATGCTCTCCCCGTTCCTCGCGGTCATCGCCCAGGACCCGGTGCTGCGCCGGGTGAAACTGATCGCCGAACCGTGGGACGTGGGCTCGGGCGGCTACCAGGTGGGGGCGTTCCCGCCGCTGTGGACGGAGTGGAACGACCGGTACCGCAACGCCGTGCGGGACTTCTGGCGGCACGCGCTGCCGGACGTACGGGAGATGGGCTACCGCCTGTCGGGCTCCAGCGACCTGTACGCCTGGGGCGGGCGCAGGCCGTACGCGTCCGTCAACTTCATCACCGCGCACGACGGGTTCACCCTGCGCGACCTGGTGAGCTTCGAGCGCAAGCACAACGAGGCCAACGGCGAGGGCAACCGGGACGGCACGGACGACAACCGGGCCTGGAACGGCGGCGCCGAGGGCGAGACGGACGACGAGGGCGTACGGGCGCTCAGGCGGCGGCAGCTCAGGAACCTCCTGACCACCCTGCTGCTGTCGACGGGAGTGCCCATGCTGGTCGCGGGCGACGAACTGGGCCGCACCCAGCGCGGCAACAACAACGCCTACTGCCAGGACAACGAGATCAGCTGGCTGGACTGGGAGCTGTTGGAGGATCCCGGCTGGCAGGCCCTGTTCGCGTTGACCTCCCGGCTGATAGCGCTGCGCCACCGGCACCCGGTGCTCCGGCGCCGGGCGTTCTTCTCCGGCCGGGCGCAGACCGCCGACGGGCTGCGCGACCTGGCCTGGTTCACGTCCCGGGGCACGGAGATGACGGAGCAGGACTGGTACGCGCCCGCCGCCACGCTGGGCATGTACCTGTCCGGCCGGGACATCCCGGGCCGTGACGAGCGCGGGGAGCAGATCCTCGACGACAGTTTCCTGGCCGTGCTGCACGCGGGCGAGGGGCCGGTGGACATCCGGTTGCCGGGGCCGCCCTGGGCCGAGCGGTACGAGGTCGTCGTCGACACGAGCCTGGAGGAGCAGGGGGAGGCGCCGGGCGTGGAGCACCGGGCGGGGACGGAGATCACGATGCCGGCCCGGGCGGTGCTGCTGCTGCGGGTGGCGGGCTGAGGCATCGTTTCGCCGGTCGGCCGGAAGGGTGACGCCGGGGATTGTTGCGGCTCGTTGCGGGTCCGTGAACGCGGCGGGGATCTTCTTGACCCCGCCGTGGGACCGCTGGCAGCGTCCATGCCGAGCCGCAGCTTCTCCCCCCCACCCCTTCTCGGACTCTCCAGGACCTCCGCATGCCCGAAATATCACGTCGTGCCCTCGGTGCTCTCGTCGGCGGTGGCGCCGTGGGCGCCGTCGCCGGTACGGCTGGTGCCGCCGAGGCGGCTGCCACCGAACGCCCCTTCCGGGCCCTTCCCGGCGCCGCCTCCGGACAGCGCCCCAACGTCCTCGTCATCCTGGGCGACGACCTCGGCTGGGCCGACCTGTCCTCCTACGGCGCCCCGCACATCAGCACGCCGAACCTGGACCGGCTGGCCCGCCAGGGGGTGCGCTTCACCGACGCCTACTCGGGCTCCTCGACCTGCTCCCCGACCCGGTTCAGCCTGTACACGGGCCGTTACCCGGGCCGGACGAAGGGCGGACTGGCCGAGCCGATCGCCGACCGGTCCCAGGGCCTGGACCCGAACCACCCGACCCTCGCCTCCCTGCTGAAGAAGGCGGGTTACGCCACCGCGCTCATCGGCAAGTGGCACTGCGGCTGGCTGCCCGACTTCAGCCCCACCAAGTCGGGCTGGGACGAGTTCTTCGGGAACTTCGGGGGCGTGCTGGAGTACTACTCCAAGCTCGGCCAGCTCGGTGAGTACGACCTCTACGAGGGCGACGCCGAGTACAAGGACCTGAGGTACTACACGACCGTCCTCACCGAGCGGGCCGTGGAATACGTACGCCGGGACCACGACCGCCCCTGGCTGCTCAACCTCAACTTCACCACCCCGCACTGGCCCTGGCTCGCCGAGGGCGACGAGGAGACCGCCGCCGAGATCGCGGCGAAGATCAGGGCGGCGACGAGCCGGGCCGAGGTCAGCACGGCGCTGAACCACTACGACGGCGGCTCGGTCGCGAAGTACACCCAGATGGTGCAGAGCCTGGACGCGGCCGTCGGCGAGGTGCTCGCCGCGCTGCGCCGCTCGGGACAGGAGGAGAACACCCTCGTGCTGTTCGCCAGCGACAACGGCGGAGAGCGCTGGTCGTACCTGTGGCCGCTCAGCGGCGGCAAGTTCTCCCTCCAGGAGGGCGGCATCCGGGTGCCCGCGATACTGCGCTGGCCCGCCCGCGTCGACGGCCACCAGGTCAGTCACGCGCCGCACTTCTCCCCCGACTGGACCGCGACCCTGCTGGAGGTGGCCGGCGCCCGGCCCGACCCGGCGTATCCACTGGACGGCAGCAGCCTCGCCGGGTACCTGCTGCGGGGCGAGGAACCGCCCGAACGGGACCTGTTCTGGAGGGTGCGGGGCAACCGGGCGCTCAGGCGCGGCGACTGGAAGTACTACCGGGACGCGAAGGGCACCGACCACCTGTACAACCTCGCCGATGACCAGCGTGAACAGGCCGACCTCGCCCCGGACCGGCCGGAGTTGGTGAACGAGCTGAAGTCCGCCTGGGAGAAGACCGACCGGACCCTGCTGCCCTACCCCTCCTAGCCGAGGATCGCCCGGCGCGGACGGAGTGAAGCTGACGACGGTGGAGCCCGCCGAGCGGCGGATCAGACCGGCCGGGGTGTCCCGGGCGGCCACCCTCCACGGCGAAGGAGACACCGTCGGCGGCGGGACGGCCCGCGTAACTCTTGCGCAGCTCGGTGACTTCGATGACAGGTGCGGTCGGCATACGAAGAAGGGTCCCGGCGAGGCGGAGTCCGGCGCATCGGCCGTCGCGCTCGAACGGACATCAACCGATCGGCTGATGCGGCGGTACGACCCGGGCGGTGACGCCGTGCGGCCCGGGCGACAGCGCTGCACGAACCCCGGGCGGTGGCGCTGTGGGCCCCGGCTGTGGCGCTGCAGGCCCCGGCCGCCGGCGCCGTCCGGCCCGTCGAACATGCAGGTCGTAGGACCGACGACCGAATCCGGTCCGGCGGAAACTCGGTGGGCAGTGTCAGTGGCGATCCGTAGGCTCGCTGCTGATGGCCACGACACCCGCCCCCGCCCAGGACCGTTCCACCGTAGGCACGCTGCTGCGCCTGTGGCCGTATGTGCGGCCCGTGCGGGCGCGGCTGTCCAGTGCCGCGTTCGTCGCGATACTCGCCTCCTGTGTGGGCCTGGTGATCCCGCTCGTCCTGAAGTGGATGGTGGACGGGCCGATCGCCCACCGGGACCCGGCCGGGGTGTGGCTCGGCGCGCTGTACCTGCTGCTGCTCGGCTTCACGGAGGCCCTGCTGTTCGGGCTGCGGCGGTTGCTGGTGGCCCGTCCGCTCTCGCACGTCGAGGCGTCCATGCGCGCGGATCTGTACCGGCACCTCCAGCGGCTGCCGGTGGCCTTCCACGACCGCTGGGCCTCGGGGCAGTTGCTGTCCCGGGCGACGACGGACCTGATGCTGCTGCGTCAGTTCCTCGCCTTCCCGCTGACGTTCCTCCTGGTCAACGGAGTGACGATCGTCGTGGGCGTGGTCATCATGCTGCTCCAGGACTGGACTCTCGGGCTGGTCGTCCTCGGGCCCGCCGTCCCCCTCATGGTCACCTGCATGGTCTTCGAGAAGCGCTACGCCAAAGTGGCCCGGCGTGCGCAGGACCAGGTCGGCGACCTGACGACGGTCGTCGAGGAGAGCGTCCTCGGCATCCGCATCATCAAGGGCTTCGGTCGGCACCGCAGCCAGGCGCGGGCGTTCCGGGACCTGTCGAAGACGCTGCGCGGCACGGAACTGCGCAAGGCGCGGCTGCTGGCGACGATCTGGGGCGTCATCGTGACGCTGCCGGAGGTCGCGATCGGGGCGGCGCTGGTGGTGGGGGTCGTCCAGGTGGCCGACGGTGCCCTGTCGGCGGGGACGCTGGTGGCGTTCCTGTCGACGGCGCTGGCGCTGCGGTGGCCGGTGGAGTCGATCGGGTTCCTGCTGGCTATGAGCCAGGAGGCGGCGACGGCGACGGAGCGGTACTTCGAGGTCATGGACGAGGAGGAGGAGGACGCCACCACCGCCCCGGGCACCGGCACCGGCTCAGACTCCGCCACCGGCACCGGGCACGCCGGGGACAGGGGCCTGCGCTTCCACGACGTCCGCTTCCGCTACCCCGACGCTCCAGCCGACACCCCGCCCGTCCTCCAGCACATCGACCTGCACATCCGGCCGGGCGAGTCCATGGCCCTGGTCGGCGCCACGGGCAGCGGCAAGACCACCCTCACCGCACTCATCCCCCGCCTCTACGAGCTCACTTCGGGCCGCATCACGCTCGACGGCGTCGACATCACGGAGCTGTCCCGACACGCGCTGCGCGCCAAGGTCGCCGTGGCCTTCGAGGAACCCACGCTGTTCTCGGCCGCGGTCGGCGACAACGTTCTCATGGGGGCGGAGGACACCGCTGGAACAGCCGACCTGGAGCGGGCGCTCGCCGTCGCCCAGGCCGACTTCGTGCACGCCCTGCCCCAGGGGACGGACACCCAGGTGGGCGAGCAGGGCCTCAGCCTCTCCGGGGGTCAGCGCCAGCGCCTCGCGCTCGCCCGGGCCGTCGTGGGGCAGCCGGAGTTCCTCGTCCTGGACGACCCGCTGTCGGCCCTGGACGTGCACACCGAGGCCGCCGTCGAGGCCGCCCTGCGGCAGGTCCTCGCGGACACCACCGCCCTGATCGTGGCGCACCGCCCGTCGACCGTGCTGCTCGCCGACCGCGTCGCCCTGCTGTCCGGCGGCCGGATCGCCGCGGTCGGCACCCACCACGAACTGCTGCGTACGAACGCCGAGTACGCGCATCTGATGTCAGGGGAAGAGGAGGGCGCACGATGACGGCGGCCACCAGCGCACCGGCCGGCAACAAGCCCGACGGCCAACCGGACGGCCGACCCGGCGGCCGGACCGACGACCGGCCCCTCGCCCCGGGCGACCCCTTCGACCGGGACGTCCTGCCCACCCCGCCGGGCGCCACCGGAGCCCTGCTGCGCTCCCTGCTCGCGCCGCTGAAGGCCCGGGTCACGGTCACGACGCTCCTGCTGCTGCTCCAGCAGGCGGTCGTGCAGGCGGGCCCGCTGCTCGTGGCGTACGCCATCGACCGTGCCGTACCGGCGTTCCGGGCGCAGGACCACGGGCCGCTGATCGCGGTGGGCGTCGGCTATCTGGCGTGCGCGCTGGCCGCGGGCGGGCTGCAGTTCGCGTTCGTCGCCGCCGCGGCCCGGGTCAGCCAGGACGTGCTGCTGGACCTGCGTGGCCGGATCTTCCGCCACGCGCAGGCGCTGAGCGTCGACTTCCACGAGCGCTACACCTCGGGCCGGCTCATCTCCCGCTCCACGACCGACGTGGAGTCGCTGCGGGAACTGCTGGACGAGGGCCTCCAGGAACTCGTGACGGTCGTCCTGTCCTTCGTCTACATCTCGGCGATGCTGCTCTGGCTCGACCTGGGCCTCGGGGGCGTGGCGGTGGCGTCCCTGGTGCCGCTCTACGCGCTGGTGCGGTGGTACCAGCGGCGGGCCGGGCGGGTGTACCGGGCCCGGTCGACCGCCATCGCGGCCGTGATCGTCAAGTTCGTCGAGACGATGAACGGCATCCGGCCGGTGCGCGCCTTCCGCCGCGAGGCCGCGGGCGACGCGGACTTCGGCGCACTCAACCGGCGGCACGAGCGGACCAACGGGGACGCGCTGCTGGAGATGGCCCGCTACGTCACCGGTTCGCGGCTGGTCGCCAACACGGCGGTCGCGGCGATCGTGCTGTGGGGCGCCTACCGGGTCGCGGACGGCACGCTGGCCCTCGGTGTGCTGGCCGCGGCCGTGCTGTACCTGCGACGGCTGTACGACCCCATCGACCGGCTCGGGATGTTCCTCAACTCCTACCAGTCGGCGGCGGCCTCCCTGGAGAAGATCGCCGGACTGCTCGCCCAGACCCCGTCGGTGCCCGAGCCGGCCACGCCCCGGCAGCTCCCCCCGCTCGAGAGCGAACACCCCGGCCGCGCGGTGGTCTTCGACGGCGTCCGCTTCGGCTACCGCACCGGCGGCGAGGTGCTGCCCACGTTCGACCTCACCCTCCCGGCCGGACAGACCGTCGCGGTCGTGGGCTCCACGGGCGCCGGCAAGTCGACGCTGGCCAAGCTGCTGGCCCGGTTCTACGACCCCTCCGGCGGCCGCGTGCTGCTGGACGGCGTCGACCTGCGCGACCTCGCCGTGCCCGAGCTGCGGCGCGGGGTGGTCATGGTGACGCAGGAGGCGTTCCTGTTCTCCGGGACGGTCGCCGACAACATCGCGATCGGCCGCCCGGACGCCACCCGTGAGGAGATCGAGCAGGCGGCGAAGGAGATCGGCGCACACGACTTCATCACCACCCTGCCCGACGGCTACGACACCGACGTCCGCAAGCGGGGCGGCCGCATCTCCGCCGGGCAGCGGCAACTGGTGGCGTTCGCCCGGGCGTTGTTGGCCGACCCGGCGGTGCTCATCCTCGACGAGGCGACCAGCTCGCTGGACGTCCCCGGGGAGCGTTCGGTGCAGCGGGCCATGACGACGGTGCTGAAGGGCCGTACGGCGGTGGTCATCGCACACCGGCTGTCGACCGTCGAGATCGCGGACCGGGTCCTGGTGATGGAGCACGGACGGATCGTGGAGGACGGCGGACCGGCCGAACTCATCGAGGGCACCGGCAGGTTCGCGGATCTGCACCGGGCCTGGCGGGACAGCCTGGCGTAGGGCGACGACGGCAGAGGGCGGGCGGATGATCGACGCGTACGAGGACCCCGGCACACCCGACCACCGCGGCGGCGCCCGCTACCTGTGGTGGCTGGTCACCCGGCAGCCGGGGCGGTGCGCCGCGGGGGCGATGTTCGGCACGGTGTGGATGGTGCTGCTGGCGGCGACGCCGTACCTGATGTCCCGGGCGATCGACGACGGCCTGGAGCCCGGCGACATGAGCGCGCTGACGCTGTGGAGCGGCGCGCTGTTCGCGGTGGGCGGCTTCAACGCCTGGCTGAGCATCATGCGGCACCGCACCATGACCCGGGTCCGCATGGACGCCAACTTCCGGACGGTGAAGGTGGTCGTCGGACAGGCGGTGCGGCTCGGCGCCTCGCTGCGGCGGCAGGCGGGCGCCGGGGAGGTCGTCACGATCGGCGTGGGCGACGTGCAGACGGTCAGCCAGTCGCTGACGGTCGTGGGGCCCGGGATCGGCGCGGTCGTCGGGTACCTGGTGATCGCCGTGCTGCTGGTGTCGGTCTCGGGGGTCGTCGCGCTGGTCGTGCTGCTGGGCATTCCGGTGCTCGCCCTGCTGGTCGGGCCGCTGCTCGGCCGGTTGCAGGGGTCGGAGGCGGAGTACCGCGAGCGGCAGGGCGTGCTGACCGCGCGGATCGGCGACCTCGCCGGCGGCCTGCGGGTCCTCGCCGGCCTGGGCGGCAGGCAACTGGTGGCGGACGCCTTCCGGCGGGACTCGGGGCGGCTGCGTGAGCAGGGGTACCGGGTGGGGGCGGTGACCAGCTGGGTCCAGGCGCTGGGAATCGGCCTGCCGAGCCTGTTCCTCGCGGTCGTGACGTGGCTGGCGGCCCGGCTCGCGGCGCAGGGCGACATCACCGTGGGCCAGTTGGTGTCCGTCTACGGCTATGTGGCGGTGCTGGTGTGGCCGGTGGCCTTCCTGGTCGAGTGCGGCTACCAGGTCAGCCGCGGCGTGGTGTGCGCACGCCGGGTCGTACGGTTCCTGCGTCTGGAACCGATGGCCGACTCGGGGACCCTGGACGCCCCGTCCGAGCCGTCGGCCCTGTACGACCCCGAGTCGGGCGTACGCATCCTGCCGGGGCGCCTGACAGCCTTGGTCGCGGAGCACCCCGCGGACGCCAGGACGGTGGTGGACCGCCTGGGCCGCTACGCCCCGTCGGGCGCGACGTGGGGCGACACCCGCCTGGACGACATCGCCCTGAACCAGATCCGGGCCCGCATCCTGGTGGCCGACCACGAGGCGGACCTGTTCGCGGGCCCCCTGCACCAGATGATCGGCTCCAGGGACGCGCCCGGAAGGGGCGCGGGGCTGTGTCGATCTGCGGCTCCGCCGCGGGGCGCGACAAGCCCCCACGCACCCGCCCCCGCCCCCGCCGGACAACCCCGCGCGGCAACCCAAAAGGCGCTCCACACAGCCGCCGCAGAAGACATCGTCCAAGCCCTCCCTCAAGGCCTCGACACCCCCATGGACGCCCAGGCCCGCAACCTCAGCGGCGGCCAACGCCAACGCATCCGCCTGGCCAGAGCCCTCCTCACCGACCCGGAGATCCTCCTGGCCGTCGAGCCCACCTCGGCCCTGGACGCCCACACCGAAGCCACCGTCGCCGCCCGGCTGAGGAGGGCGAGGGAAGGCCGCACCACGGTCGTGACCACCACCTCCCCCCTCGTCCTGGACCGCACGGACACCGTCCATTACCTCAGGGACGGCAAGGTCGAAGCCACCGGCACCCACCACGAACTGCTCGCCACCACCCCCGGCTACCGGGCCCTCGTCGCGAGGGACACCGAGGAGGTCCTGGGATGAACCGCGCACACCTGCCGGTCGCCGAACGGGCCGACGTCCGGCGCGCCCTGCTGGGTCTCGTCCGGGCCGACGCCCGCGCCTTCGGTGTCGTCCTCGGCCTGAACGCGCTCGCGGCCGTGGCCGGACTGGCCGGGCCGTGGCTGCTGGGCCGGATGATCGACGACGTGCGGGCCGGGCACGGAACGGCAGCCGTGGACCGGCTGGCCCTGCTCCTGCTGCTGTCCGCCCTCGCGCAGGTGCTGCTGGCGCGCTGGGCCCGGTACGTGGGGCACCGCTTCGGGGAGCGGACCCTGGCCCGGGTGCGGGAGCGGTTCGTGGACCGGGCGCTGACCCTGCCCGCGTCGGTGGTGGAGCGGGCCGGCACCGGTGACCTGACGGCACGCGGCACGGCGGACGTGACGACGGTCGGCAACACCCTGCGGGACGCGGGTCCCGTCCTGCTGGTCAACCTGGTCCAGGCGCTGTTCCTCATCGTCGCCGTGTTCCTGATGGACCCGCTCCTCGGCGCCCTCGCGGTGCTGACGCTGACGCCGATCTGGATCGCCCTGCGCTGGTATCTCCGCCGGGCCCGGGACGGGTACCTCGCCGAGGGCGCCGCCACCTCGGACGTAACGGAGATCGTGGCGTCGACGGCAGCCGGGGCACGCACGGTGGAGGCCTTCGGGCTCCGGGAGCAGCGCACGGCCGCGAGCCGGGACGCCCTGGAGGCCTCCCGCCGCACCCGCTTCTACACGCTGTTCCTGCGCTCGGTGTTCTTCCCGGTGATGGAGACGTCGTACGTCCTCCCGGTGGCCGGAGTGCTGGTGATCGGCGGCGCACTGCACGCGTCCGGCTCGATGAGCCTCGGAGCGGTGGTGGCGGCGACGCTGTATCTGCACCAGCTGAGCGCACCCCTGGACGAGGTCCTGGTGCGGATCGAGCAACTCCAGTCCGGCGGCGCCTCCTTCGCCCGGGTGGAGGGGCTCGCCCGGGCCCCGCAGGCCCCCGGCGAGGGCGACTGTCCGGATCCCGACGGCGACCGGATCGACGTCACCGGGGTGCGCTACGCGTACGACGGAGGCGTCGAGGTGCTGCGCGGCGTCGATCTGACGGTGCGGCCCGGGGAGCGGCTCGCCATGGTCGGGCCGTCCGGCGCCGGCAAGACCACGCTCAGCCGGCTGATGGCGGGCATCGACGCGCCGACCGCGGGCTCGGTGACGGTCGGCGGTGTGCCGGTCGTCGGGCTGGGCCCGGAGCGGCTGCGCCGCCAGGTCGTCCTGGTCACCCAGGAGCACCACGTGTTCCTCGGGTCGGTCCGCGACAACCTGCGGATCGCCGAACCGTCGGCGGGGGACGAGGAGTTGTGGGACGCGCTGGCGGTGGTGGGCGCCGACGCGTGGGTGCGGAAGCTGCCGCAAGGGCTGGACACCCCGCTGGGGCAGGGCGGTTGCCGTACCGACGGTTCTCAGGCCCAGCAACTGGCCCTGGCCCGGGTGGTGCTGGCGGACCCGCACACGCTGATCCTCGACGAGGCGACCGCGTTGCTCGACCCGACGACCGCCCGGCACACCGAGCGGGCCCTGGCCGCCGTCCTCGAGGGGCGCACCGTCATCGCCGTGGCGCACCGGCTGCACACCGCGCACGACGCCGACCGCGTGGCGGTGATGGAGGACGGCCGGCTGACCGAACTCGGCACGCACGACGAGCTGGTGGCGGCCGGCGGCGCCTACGCGGCACTGTGGCACTCCTGGCACGGGGATCTGCCCGAGGACGGCACAGCGCCCGCCTAGCGGATCTGGCCGAGGACGGCACAGCGCCCCCCCAAGCGGATCCGGCCGAGGACAGCGCAGCGCCCGCACCGCGAATCCGCCGAGGCCAGCACAGCGAATCCCCCCGGAGACAGCGAAGCGTCCGAAGAGCGACGTGTCCGTATAACGAACATGAACTTCCGGACAACGAACCGTTTCCGGCCATACTTTTGACGCGGTCCTGACAGAAAGCGCGCTCCCCTGCCACGCTTCCCACGACTGCTCCACAGGAACCCCACAGCAACACCTCCACCTCCCCAGGCCGGGCGACCCCCGGTCCCGCAGAAGGAGTCAGTGTTGAGAAGCAGTTCCTCGCGAAGAGGCACCTCCCACAGACGCACTCCCCACACCCCCCGCCGCACCGCGGCCGTGGCCCTCTTCGGCGTCGCCGCGCTGATGGCCGCCGCCGTCCAGGGCGGCACTGCCGTCGCGGCCCCCGAGAAGACGCCGCCGGCCGCGAGCAAGGCGACCCCCGGCTCGGAATCGGTCAAGCTCAGCCCGGCCCAGCGCGCCGAGCTGATCCGCAAGGCCGAGGCCGGCAAGGCGCAGACCGCCCGGGACCTGGGTCTCGGCGCCAAGGAGAAGCTGGTCGTCCGTGACGTCGTGAAGGACGCCGACGGCACGGTCCACACCCGCTACGAGCGCACCTTCGACGGCCTGCCCGTCCTCGGCGGCGACCTCGTCGTCAAGGCCGCCAAGTCCGGTGCGACGAAGGCCGTCGTCAAGGCGACCCGCGCCGCCATCAAGCCGGCCACCACCACCGCGGCCGTCTCCGCCGCCAAGGCGCAGAAGCAGGCGCTGGCCGCCGCGAAGGCGGACGACGCCAAGAGCGCCGACGTCGACAAGGCCCCGCGCAAGGTGATCTGGGCCGCGAGCGGCAAGCCGGTCCTCGCCTACGAGACCGTCGTCGGCGGCCTCCAGAAGGACGGCACCCCTAACGAGCTGCACGTCGTCACCGACGCGGCCACGGGCGCCAAGCTCTACGAGTACCAGGGCATCGAGACCGGCACCGGCAACACGATGTACAGCGGCACGGTGACGCTCGGCACCACGCAGTCGGGGTCGACGTACAACCTCACCGACGGCGCGCGCGGCGGCCACAAGACGTACAACCTCAACCGCGGCACCTCCGGCACCGGCACGCTGTTCTCCGGTCCCGACGACGTGTGGGGCAACGGCAACCCGTCCAACGCCGAGACCGCCGCCGCCGACGCGCACTACGGCGCCGCGCTGACGTGGGACTACTACAAGAACGTGCACGGCCGTTCGGGCATCAAGGGCGACGGCGTCGGCGCCTACTCCCGGGTCCACTACGGCAACAACTACGTCAACGCCTTCTGGTCCGACAGCTGCTTCTGCATGACCTACGGCGACGGCTCTGGCAACACCCACCCGCTGACGTCGATCGACGTGGCCGGTCACGAGATGACCCACGGCGTCACGTCCAACACCGCGGGCCTCGTCTACAGCGGCGAGTCCGGCGGCCTGAACGAGGCCACCTCCGACATCTTCGGATCAACGGTCGAGTTCTACGCGAACAACTCCTCCGACGTCGGTGACTACCTCATCGGCGAGGAGATCGACATCAACGGCGACGGCTCACCGCTGCGCTACATGGACAAGCCGAGCAAGGACGGCGCGTCCAAGGACAGCTGGTACTCGGGCATCGGCTCGATCGACGTGCACTACTCGTCGGGCCCCGCGAACCACTTCTTCTATCTGCTCTCCGAGGGCAGCGGCACCAAGACCATCAACGGTGTCACGTACAACTCGTCCACCTCGGACGGCCTTCCGGTCAGCGGCATCGGCCGGGACAAGGCGGAGAAGATCTGGTTCCGCGCGCTCACCACGAAGTTCACCTCGAACACCAACTACGCGGGCGCCCGCACCGGCACCCTCGCGGCCACGGGTGAGCTCTACGGCACGGACAGCGCCGAGTACAAGGCGGTCCAGGACGCGTGGGCGGGCATCAACGTCGGCGAGCGCTCCGGCGGCGGGGGCGGCGGCGGCACGTCCTTCGAGAACACGGCCGACGTGGCGATCCCGGACCGGGGCGCGGCGGTCACCTCGTCGGTCACCGTCTCCGGCCGGACGGGCAACGCGCCGTCCAACCTCCAGGTCGCGGTGGACATCGTCCACACCTACATCGGTGACCTCAAGGTGGAGCTCGTCGCCCCCGACGGCACGGCGTACACGCTGAAGGGGTACGGCACCGGCGGCAGCGCCGACAACATCAACACCACGTACACGGTGAACGCCTCCTCCGAGGTGGCCAACGGCGTGTGGAAGCTGCGGGTGCAGGACAACGCGGCCATCGACACCGGCTACATCAACAGCTGGAAGCTGACGTTCCCGTAGGCCGGTAGATCCGCGGGCCCGTAGGGCCTCAGAGTCAGGGCGCCGCCCCGGTGGGTTCGAATCCCCCGGGGCGGCGTCCGTTTCACCTGCCCTCGCGTACATCTGGCCGTCGAGTTCCGGCCAACATCACGCCCCACTCCTGACATGTACGCGTCTCCAGTGCCACTCTTCCCCCACGCCGCACAGCACCGAAGCACTTCCCCCACAACGAGGAGCTCGTGTGTCCACCTCTGTCTACGCGCGTCAAAAGCGCGCCACGCTCGCCATCGCCACCGCCGTCGCCGCCGGCGCCCTGCTCACCACCGGCCTGACCTCCGGCAGCAGCGCCGCCGCGGACTCCGCGAGCAAGCCTGCTCTCGCCGCCGCCCCGGTCCTGCTCTCCGCGCCCGCCCGCACCGCGCTCATCCAGGAGCAGCAGGCGGACGCCACGAAGACCGCCGACGAGATAGGCCTCGGCGCCCAGGAGAAGCTGGTCGTCAGGGACGTCGTGAAGGACGCCGACGGCTCGGTCCACACCCGCTACGAGCGCACCTACGCGGGCCTGCCGGTCCTCGGCGGCGACCTCGTCGTGCACGAGTCGAAGTCCGGCGCGGCCAAGGGCGTCACCAGAGCCACCAAGGCGGCCCTGAAGGTCACCTCGCTCAAGCCCGAGGTCACCGCCGCCAAGGCGGAGAAGCAGGCCGTGACCCTCGCCAAGGCGGCCGGCTCGGCCAAGACCGAGGCGAGTTCGGCTCCCCGCAAGGTGATCTGGGCGGCGAGCGGCAAGCCGGTCCTCGCCTACGAGACCGTCGTCGGCGGTCTCCAGGAGGACGGCACCCCGAACGAACTGCACGTCGTCACCGACGCCGCCACCGGCAAGAAGCTCTACGAGTACCAGGGCGTCGAGACCGGCACCGGCAACACCACCTACAGCGGCTCGGTCACGCTCAGCACCACCAAGTCCGGGTCGACGTACAACCTGACGGACGGCACCCGCGGCGGCCACAAGACGTACAACCTCAACCGCGGCACCTCCGGCACCGGCACCCTCTTCTCCGGCTCCGACGACGTGTGGGGCACCGGCAACCCGTCCAACGCCGAGACCGCCGCCGCCGACGCGCACTACGGCGCCCAGATCACCTGGGACTTCTACAAGAGCGCCTTCGGCCGCAACGGCATCCGCAACGACGGCAAGGCCGCCTACTCGCGCGTCCACTACGGCAACAGCTACGTCAACGCCTTCTGGTCCGACAGTTGCTTCTGCATGACCTACGGCGACGGCTCGGGCAACACCAACCCGCTGACCTCGCTCGACGTGGCCGCGCACGAGATGAGCCACGGCCTGACCTCGGCCACGGCGGGCCTGAACTACAGCGGCGAGTCCGGCGGTCTGAACGAGGCCACCTCCGACATCTTCGGAGCGGGCGCCGAGTTCTTCGCCAACAACTCCTCCGACGTCGGTGACTACCTCATCGGCGAGGAGATCGACATCAACGGCGACGGCAGCCCGCTGCGCTACATGGACAAGCCCAGCAAGGACGGCGCGTCCAAGGACAGCTGGTCCTCCAGTCTCGGCGGGGTGGACGTCCACTACTCCTCCGGTCCCGCCAACCACTTCTTCTACCTGCTGTCCGAGGGCAGCGGCTCGAAGACGATCAACGGCGTGACCTACAACTCGCCCACGTCCAACGGCTCCACGGTCACCGGCATCGGCCGCACCAAGGCACTGCAGATCTGGTACAAGGCGCTGACGACGTACATGACGTCGACGACCAAGTACGCGCAGGCCCGCACCGCGACCCTGAACGCGGCCTCGGCGCTGTACGGCGCGTCCAGCACCGAGTACAAGGCGGTCGCGTCCGCCTGGTCGGCCGTGAACGTCGGCTGACCGATCCACGCCCCTGGGCGGTACCCGGACCCGAAGCGGGTCCGGGTACCGCCCTACTCTTGGGACCGTGTCTTCTACGGATTCGCAGGACTTCACCTACGCCGATGTCGGCGCCACCCGTGACCAGGGTTTCTGCCCTCCGGGCTTCCACTCCATGAACGTCCGCACCCGCCTCGGCGAGGGCGAGGAGGTCTTCCGACGGGCCTCGGAGGCCGTCCTCACCTGGGAGATGCACCGGTCGATGGGCGTCGGCCTCGACGCGAGCGCGGAACGAGCCGCCCCCGGCGTCGACGTCACCGTCACCCTCGCCGGCATGATCAAGGCCCCCTGCCGGGTGGTCTGGACGGTCGAGGAACCCCGCCGCGCCGGCTGGGCCTACGGCACGCTGCCCGGCCACCCGGAAACCGGCGAGGAGTCGTTCATCGTGGACCGGACGGGAGACGGCACGGTGTGGCTGACGGTGAACGCCTTCAGCCGGGCGGCCAAGTGGTACGCCAAAGCGGGCGGCCCGGCGACCAGGGGTTTCCAGCACGCGTACGCCCGCAGGTGCGGCAACGTCCTGCGGAACCTCGCGACGCAGGGTGGCGAGCCGACCTAGGGGCGCGGGGCCGTATCGATGCGCGGCTCCGCCGCGTGGGCGCGAGCACCCCCCACGCGCCCGCAGACGGCGAACTCACCGCATCAGCAACCCCGCAGCCGCGACCAGTTCCTCAGAGGGTCCGGCAACCAAGCCCAACTCCGCGCTCGAAGCCAACAGCCGATGCGCGGGAAGGATCCGCACCGTGTACCCAAAGGGCCCGGTGCGATCCAGCGACAAGGGCCCCTCGTAAACCCAGCGCCCCTCCTGATCGGCGGAGCCCACCGGCTTCAGGGGAATCACCGTCGCGTCACCGATCCGGTCCTCCTCGTCCACCCGCCCCGAGACGACCTGCACCTCCACGTCGTCCGGCCCGAGCTCCCCGAGCCCGACCAGCACCCGAAGCCCCAGCGTCGTGCCGAGTTCCGCCAGCGCGGCCACCGCGGACGTCTCCACATGGTCGACCGTGACGCCCGGCCAGGCCGCCCGCACCCGCCCCTTCCACTCGGCGAGCTCCCGCGCCGAGTCCGGCACGAGCGAGCGGTGGGCGAGCGCCGCCGGAGCGTAGAGCCGCTCGACGTACTCGCGGACCATCCGCCCCGCCAGCACCTTCGGCCCGAGCAGGCTCAGCGTGTGCCGGACCATCTCGATCCACCGGTCGGGCAGCCCGCTGCGCCCGCGCTCGTAGAAGCGGGGCGTCACCCGCTGCTCCAGCAGGTCGTACAGCGCCGCGGCCTCTATGGCGTCACGATGATCGGGATCCGTCCCCACCCCGTCCGCCGTCGGGATGGCCCAGCCGAAGTCGGGCTGGAACCACTCGTCCCACCAGCCGTCCAGGACGGACAGGTTGAGACAGCCGTTGAGCGCGGCCTTCATCCCGGACGTGCCGCAGGCCTCCAGCGGCCTGAGCGGGTTGTTGAGCCAGATGTCGCAGCCGGGGTACAGCTTCTGCGCCATCGCCATGCCGTAGTCCGGCAGGAACACGATCCGGTGCCGCACCCGCGGGTCGTCCGCGAACCGCACCAGCTCCTGCACCAGCCGCTTCCCGCCGTCGTCCGCCGGGTGCGCCTTGCCCGCCACGACGATCTGGACCGGCCGCTCGGGGTGCAGCAGCAGGTCCATCAGCCGGTCCCGGTCGCGCAGCATGAGCGTCAGGCGCTTGTACGAGGGGACGCGCCGGGCGAAGCCGATGGTGAGGACGTCCGGGTCGAGGACGCCATCGATCCAGCCCAGCTCGGCCGTGTGCGCGCCGCGCTGCCGCCAGGAGGCCCGCAGCCGCTCGCGCACCTCGGTCACGAGCTGCTCGCGCAGCACCCGCCGGAGGTCGAAGATGTCCTGGTCGGGGATGTCGGCCACCGTGTCCCAGCGGTCCGAGCCGCCGACGGTCAGCGCGTCCTCGGCGCGCTGGACGCCGATCTGGCGGGCGCCGAGCCGGAACACCTCGGGGGCGACCCAGGTGGGCGCGTGCACCCCGTTGGTCACGGACGTGATCGGCACCTCGTCGGCGTCGAAACCGGGCCACAGGCCGGCGAACATCTCACGGCTGACGTTGCCGTGCAGCAGGGAGACCCCGTTGGCGCGCTGGGCCAGGCGCAGGCCCATCACGGCCATGTTGAAGAGGTTGGGCTCCCCGCCGGGGTAGGTCTCCATGCCGAGCCGCAGAATGCGGTCGACGTCGATGCGGGGCAGCTCGGCGTCGGGGCCGAAGTGGCGGGCGACCAGCTCGCGGTCGAAGCGGTCGATGCCGGCCGGGACGGGCGTATGGGTGGTGAAGACGGTCCCGGCGCGCACCGACTCCAGCGCGGAGTCGAAGTCCAGCGCGTCGGCGCAGAGTTCGGCGATGCGCTCCAGGCCGAGGAACCCGGCGTGCCCCTCGTTGGTGTGGAACACCTCCGGCGCGGGGTGGCCGGTCAGCCGGCAGTACGTCCGTACCGCCCGGACACCTCCTATGCCGAGGAGCATCTCCTGGAGCAGCCGGTGCTCACTGCCGCCGCCGTAGAGCCGGTCGGTCACGCCGCGCTCGCCGAGGTCGTTCTCCTCGACGTCGGAGTCCAGCATCAGCAGCGGGACCCGGCCGACCTGCGCCAGCCAGATCCGGGCGTGCAGCTGCCTGCCGCCGGGCAGGGCGAGGGCGACCTGGGCGGGGGTGCCGTCGGGCTCCTCCAGCTGGACGACGGGCAGCTCGTTCGGGTCGAGGACCGGGTAGTGCTCCTGCTGCCAGCCGTCCCGGGAGAGGGTCTGGCGGAAGTAGCCGTGCCGGTAGAGCAGGCCGACGCCGATCAGCGGGACGCCGAGGTCGCTGGCCGCCTTGAGGTGGTCGCCGGCCAGGATGCCGAGGCCGCCGGAGTACTGGGGCAGGGCGGCCGTGATGCCGAACTCGGGCGAGAAGTAGGCGATCGCGGCGGGCAGTTCCTCGGGCTGGGTCTGGTACCAGCGCTCGCCGGTCGTGTAGTCGTGCAGATCGCCCGCGACCGCGGCGAGGCGACGCAGGAACGGGCGGTCCCCGGCGAGCTCCGCCAGCCGCGCGGGCGGCACGCTGCCGAGCAGCCGGACGGGGTCGCCGCCCGAGGCGGCCCACCGCTCGGGGTCGACCGACCGGAACAGGTCACGGGTCTCCGCGTGCCACGACCAGCGCAGGTTGCGGGCCAGATCGCTGAGCGGCCGGAGGGGTTCGGGGAGAACGGGTCGGACGGTGAATCGACGGATCGCCTTCACGGGTTCCACCTCGGCGCGTTCGCTGGATTTCGCAGGGCTTCGACGACGTCTCCTACGACAGTACCGGCGTCGGCGCCCCCGCCGCTGGAGCTCCGCCACCCGCCCCCCGATCGGCCTGAACAGCACCATTCACGGATATGGCCGATTCCGCACCCATAGGCGTCCTTGTGGTGCTTCACACGTCACGAGAGGCTGCCTCTGGCGTACCGGCCCGCGCCCGCCGCACGCGGCTCCGCGCGGCAGCCGTACGCCGAGTCGAGGAGGGGAACTCGGACCATGGCTCGGACGCGCGAGCGGCGTCTGCGCCGGGCGGGGGGCCTGACGGCGGCGATCTGCGCCGCGGCGTTTTCGGCCACCACCCTGCCCGCGCACGCCGTACCGGAGGGGCGGATACTCGGTGCCGGATCACCCGGCTCCGTGCACGGAAGTTACCTGGTGACACTGGAGGAGGGCACGCAGGCCCGGTCGGCGGCCGGAAAAGGCCTCGCCGAAGAGTACGGGGCGGAGATCAGCCACACCTACGGCACGGTCCTGAACGGCTACGCGGTGCGGGCGGGCGGGAGACAGGCCGCGCGGCTGGCCGCCGACCCCCGGGTCGCCTCGGTCGTCCAGGACACCCGCGTGCGGCTCGACGGCACCCAGCAGAACCCGCCGTCGTGGGGGCTCGACCGGCTCGACCAGCGGAAGCCGCCGCTGGACCGGAGCTACACCTGGCCCCGGTCGGCCGGCGCGGGGGTGACGGTGTACGTGATCGACACCGGCGTCCGGACCACCCACGAGGACTTCGCCGGCCGGGCGAGCCACGGCTGGGACTTCGTGGGGAACGACCGGGTCGCCTCGGACGCCAACGGCCACGGCACGCACGTCGCCGGTACGGTCGCCGGAACGTCCTTCGGCGTCGCGAAGCGGGCCCGGATCGTCTCCGTGCGCGTCCTCGACGCCGCGGGCGGGGGCACCACGGCCCGGGTGATCGCCGGGATCGACTGGGTGACCCGGCACGCGAGGAAGCCCGCGGTCGCCAACCTCAGCCTGGGTGGCCCGCGCAACGACCGGCTGGACGCCGCCGTGCGCGCCTCCATCGCCTCCGGCGTCACCTACACGGTCGCCGCGGGCAACGACGGCAGGCCGGCCGGCCTGTACTCCCCGGGCGGCGTCAAACAGGCCGTCACGGTCGGCGCGACCGACCGCGGGGATACAAAACCGGCCTTCTCCAACCACGGTCCGGCCCTCGATCTGTTCGCCCCGGGCGTCGAAATCACCTCCGCGTCCGCCGCGAGCGACACGGCGCGGTCCACCTTTTCGGGTACGTCGATGGCGTCCCCGCACGCCGCCGGCGCGGCCGCGCTCTATTTGGCCGATCATCCGAAAGCGACTCCGGCCCAGGTCGGGGCGGTCCTGACCACCACGGCGGCGGCCGGGAAGGTCTCCGGCCGGGGTATCGGTTCGCCGGACAAATTACTGCGGGTGCCGCGCGCATAGGGCGAAGGAGCAGCCATGCCAGGGGGCCGGCCTCGTCCGTCGCGGACGAGGCCGGTCTTGTGTGTCGACATACGCGTGAGTAGTTAACAAAGTGCCGGATTGCTCACCCGAATAGGGTGGGAAGGCTCCTGCGGGTACCCCTCTCAGGAGCACCACGCAGGACCCACCTCCCCACAGACATCCGCCTACCCACGTTGACGCGGACAGGAGCGGTCATGCCCGCCAAGCACCATTCGCCAGCACCCCCCAACCGCCGCACGACCGGGGCGCACGCACCCGGCGGCGAGGCACGCCCCGCGCGCCCGGCCGTCGCCGGTCAACCGGCCTCGCCACCACCACCCGATCACGACGCGACCGCGGTGGGGCGCATACCCGTACTGGATGTCCGCCCGGTGGTCCTGCGGGGCCGCCGGCCGGCCAAGGCCGTCACCGGCGAGACCTTCGAGATCTCGGCGACCGTGTTCCGGGAGGGGCACGACGCGGTCGCCGCCAACGCCGTCCTGAAGGATGCCGAGGGCCGTCCGGGCCCGTGGACGCCGATGCGCGAGCTCGCCCCGGGGACGGACCGGTGGGGTGCGACGGTCACCGCCGGGGAACCCGGCCTGTGGACGTTCACCGTCGAGGCATGGGGGGACCCGGTCGGTACCTGGCGTCACCACGCCGAGATCAAGATCCCGGCGGGCATGGACACGGACGTCGTCCTCGAGGAGGGCGCGCGTCTGTACGAGCGGGCGGCCGCGGGCGTGCCCGAGGAGGAGGGACTGCGCGACGTGATCCTCACCGCCGTCGACGCCCTGCGGGACGAGGACCGTCCCGCGGCGGCTCGTCTGGCGGCGGCGCTGACGCCGGAGGTGGACGCGGTCCTGGAGCGGCATCCGTTGCGGGACCTGGTCACCAGCAGTGAGCCCCTGCCGCTCCTCGTGGAGCGTGAGCGGGCCCTGTACGGCTCGTGGTACGAGTTCTTCCCGCGCTCGGAGGGCACCCCCGAGCAGCCCCACGGCACGTTCCGC
>NZ_BMSE01000006.1 GCF_014648995.1 Streptomyces massasporeus
TTTCGGGCCTGATCCCCGGTCAGCGGGGTTTGTCTTTGCGGCTGTTGGGCCGTTCCGACGTCCCTAACCTTAGCGCGCCCTCTCGGCGATTCCCAAATCGAAGCCGGTGTGGAGTCGATCGGTCGTCGAGTCCCAATTCGAATTGAATTCGGGCGTGCCGAAATCAACCCTGTCGGGAGGTCGAGCTGGTGGTTTGGGTGCCGCTGCTGCGGCGGAAGTGCTGCCGAAGAACCGTTACGGCCCCGCGGCAACCCGAAGAACTCTACGGATCCGCCAGGGGGCTGTCAAGCCGCCCCTGTCAAGGTCTTTTCGGTCCTGGCGTCACTCCAGGTCGGTGAGGCGTCCGCCGGCGTCCGGCTGGGCGTCCTCGACCCGCCGGAGCAGACGCGTGAGCACTTCGCCCAGCGCCGTGCGCTCGTCGGGGGTCAGGTCCTGGAGCAGGTCCTCCTCGAAGACCGACGCCAGGCGCATCGCCTCCAGCCACTTCTCTCGCCCCTCGGATGTCAGTTCCACGATGACTCGTACGCGGTTGGACTCGTCTCGCTCACGGGTCACCAAAGACTCGGCGACCATGCGGTCGATCCGGTGGGTCATCGCGGCCGGGGTGAGGCCGAGGCGCTTGGCGAGGTCGCTGGGGCCCAGTCGGTAGGGAGCACCGGAGAGGACGAGGGCCTTGAGGACCTCCCACTCCGTGTTGCTGATGCCGAGGGTCGAGGTCTGACGGCCGTAGGCGACGTTCATGCGGCGGTTCAGGCGGGAGAGGGCCGAGACGATCTGCTCGACCTGGGGGTCGAGGTCCTGGAACTCGCGCTGGTACGCGGCGATCTGCTCTTCGAGGGTCGGCTCGCTGGGGCCGGGGGTGTCACCCATGTGCGCAGTATCGCACGGTCGTTCTTTGCCTTGAAGTCCTTGGGTATGTACTCTTTAGCTTCGAACTTTAGCTTCGAAGTCTTCACTCCTAACTTGTGAGAGAGGTGAACGTGACCAGGGCGATGGGCGCAGCGATGCGCCGCATTCACGTGGGTAACGCACTCAGCGCGTTCGGGCTCGGCTTCACGGTCCCGTACCTGTACGTCTACGTGGCGCAGGTGCGAGGGCTGGGGGCCATGACGGCGGGTCTCGTACTCGCCGTCTTCGCCGTGGCAGCGCTGGTCGTGCTGCCGTTCGCCGGGCGGGCCATCGTCCGGCGGGGTCCGCTGCCTGTGTTGCTCACCGCCCTGGTCACCGCCGCTGCGGGCGCGCTCAGTCTGGGGATCGCGAGCAGCGCGGCGGCCGTGCTGGTGTCGGCGTCCTTGCTGGGGGCCGGGCAGGCCGTGATGCAGCCGGCGCTCGCGACGATGATCGTCGACTGCTCGTCGGCGGACACGCGGTCGCGTGCCTTCGCCATGCAGTTCTTCCTGCAGAACCTGGGGCTCGGCGTCGGTGGCCTGATCGGCGGGCATCTGGTCGACACCACCAGCGCCGCCTCCTTCACCCTGCTCTTCGCGATCGAGGCGGCGATGTTCCTGCTGCTGGTCGTGGTGATGGTGACCGTGCGGCTGCCGCACGCGCCGCGGATCGAGGGCGCTCCCCAGGCCTCGGGCCGGGGCAGCTGGAAGCAGCTGATGGGCAATCGGGCCATGGTGCAGCTGTGCGTGCTGGGCTTCGTGCTGTTCTTCGCCTGCTACGGGCAGTTCGAGTCGGGGCTCAGTGCGTACGGGGTCGAGGCCGCCGGGATCTCGACGTCCGCGCTGGGGACCGCACTCGCCGCCAACACGCTGATGATCGTCGTCGCGCAGTTCGCCGTGCTGCGGTTCGTGGAGCGGCGCCGGCGGTCGCGGGTGATCGCCGCTGTCGGACTGATCTGGGCCGTGGCGTGGGCCGTCGCCGGGTACGCGGGGCTCGGGCACGGGAGCCAGGAGATGGCGACGGCCGCGTTCGTCTCGACGTACGCGCTGTTCGGGCTCGGCGAGGCGATGCTGTCGCCGACGGTGGCCCCGCTGGTCGCGGATCTTGCGCCGGAGGGGATGGCGGGGCAGTACAACTCCGCGTTCGCCCTGGTCAAGCAGCTCGCGCTGGCCGTCGGGCCGGCGGTGGGCGGGCCGCTGGGGGCTTCCCTGCACGCGCCGTACATCGTGGCGTTCCTGGTGTTCTCGCTGGGGATCACCGTCCTGGCCGTGCGGTTGGGGCGGCAGCTGACCGATGTGCAGGATCAGCCGTGGATCGGCAAGAGCCGGGTCGTGGCACGGGGTGGGGCGCCCGTTTCCGCGGACGTCTGATCCCGTTCCCGTCCAGGGCCTGTCGTCCGGTCAGCACACCTAGGTGGTCTGGGTGCGGGGCAGTGCGAACTCGCACCAGACCGCCTTGCCGCCGCCGGGTGTGCGGCGGCAGCCCCAGTTCGAGGCGATCGTGGCGACGATGGCGATGCCGCGGCCCGATTCGTCGCCCGGTTCCGCACGGCGGCGTCTGGGGAGGTGGTCGTCGCCGTCGGTGACCTCGATGATCAGCCGTCTGTCCGTACGGCGCAGGCGCAGTCTCATCGGCGGGGTGCCGTGCTGGAGGGAGTTGGCGACCAGTTCGCTGGTGGCCAGGACTCCCAGGTCGTGCAGGTCGGCGGGGAAGCGCCAGCTGGTCAGGACGCCGGAGGCGAAGGCACGCGCGCGGGGGGCCGCTTCCACGCCGCCCAGGAGTTCCAGGGCGGCGTTGCGGAAGAGCTCGCCGTCCGCTCCCGTGCGGGCGGGGTGCTGGAGGACCAGGACGGCCACGTCGTCGTCGTGGTCGGGGGTTACGCCGGCGGAGCGGACCAGGCGGTCGCAGACGACCTGGGGTGTTCCTGTGGCGCCGGCCAGGGCGCGCTCCAGGGCGGCGATGCCCTCGTCCAGGTCCGCGTCGCGGCGCTCCACCAGGCCGTCCGTGTAGAGGACGGCCGTGGAGCCGGGGGCGAGGGGGATCGAGCCCGAGGCGTGCATCCAGCCGCCGGTTCCGAGCGGGGGGCCCGTGGGTTCGTCGGCGCGCAGGACCGTGCCGTTCTCGTCGCGGACGAGGATCGGCAGGTGGCCGGCCGAGGAGTAGACCAGCTTGCCCTCGTTCGGGTCGTGGATGGCGTACGCGCACGTGGCGATCTGGTTGGCGTCGATCTCGGCGGCCAGGCCGTCCAGAAGCTGGAGGACCTCGTGCGGGGGGAGGTCGAGGCGGGCGTAGGCGCGGACCGCCGTGCGGAGCTGGCCCATGACCGCCGCGGCGCGGACGCCCCGGCCCATGACGTCGCCGATGACCAGGGCCGTGCGGCCGCCGCCCAGGGTGATGACGTCGTACCAGTCGCCGCCGACCGCGGCTTCGGTGCCGCCGGGGTGGTAGGTGGCGGCGATGCGCAGGTCGTCCGGCTGCTCGAGCTCCTGGGGGAGCAGGGAGCGCTGGAGGGTGACCGCCGTTTCGCGCTGGCGGCGTTCGCTGGCGCGCAGGCGTTCGGCGGCTTCGGCGTGGTCGGTGACGTCGGTGGCGAAGACGAGGACGCCGCGACCGTCGCTGCCGCCCTTGCCGTCGCCCTGGGCGACCGGGATGCAGGTGAAGGTGTAGGAGCGGCCGTCGGGAGCCTTGCGGGACTTGACCGTGCGCGGTTTGCCGCTGCGCTGGACCTGGTCCAGGAGGGGGAACAGGCCGAGGGCGTCCAGCTCGGGGAGCGCCTCGCGGGCGCGCTCGCCCAGGGGGCGTACGCCGAAGGCGGTCGTGTAGGCGTCGTTGACGTAGGCGATGCGGTGGTCGGGGCCGTGGACCAGGGCGACGAGGGAGGGGACGCGGTCGAGTACCTCACGCACCCGCAGTTCGTCGACGGCGGGTACGGAGGGTGACTCGTCGGTCGGTCGTTCGGCACGGGCGGCGGGTACGGAGCCTTCCCCCCGCCGGTCCGGGGAGGCCGTCTGCTCGGTCCGCGCTGCGGCGCGGCGCTGCGTTCCGGGGAGCCGGGCGCTCCAGCGCGTGAAGTTCACGAATCCTTGCCTCGTGTAGTGGTCGGCGGCCGGCACCGGAACCGGCCGGGGCCCCGGGGGGCCCGCACCGGGGCGAGTGGTGGCATGCCCGCGGTGGTGGACCAGTCTGGCAGTGCGCGGACCGGACCGACATCCGTCAGACGCCGGGCCGGCCGATGGAGTTCCTGGGTCCGGTCAGGACGACCCCTTCGGGTTGTGCGGGGGGTCCAGAGAAGGCTTTCCACCGGCCGCGAGTTCGAACTCCGCCCGGGGGTGTTCGAGTGAACCCAGGGAGACGATCTCCCGTTTGAACAGGCCGGCCAGCGCCCATTCGGCGAGCACGCGCGCCTTGCGGTTGAAGGTGGGCACGCGGCTGAGGTGGTAGGCGCGGTGCATGAACCAGGCGGGGTAGCCCTTGAGCTTGCGCCCGTACACATGGGCGACGCCCTTGTGCAGGCCCAGGGAGGCGACCGAGCCGACGTAGGCGTGTTCGTATGTCTCAAGGGGTTCGCCGCGCAGGGAGTGGACGATGTTGTCGGCGAGGACCTTGGCCTGGCGGACGGCGTGCTGGGCGTTGGGGGCGCACTCGCGGCCCTGCTCCTCGGCGGTGACGTCGGGGACGGCGGCCGCGTCTCCCGCGGCCCACGCGTGCGTGGTGCCGTCGACCGACAACTCCGGCGTGCAGGTGAGGCGTCCACGACCGTTGCGGGGCAGGTCGGTGGCGGCGAGCACCGGGTGGGGTTTCACGCCGGCCGTCCAGACGACCGTACGGGTGGGGAAGCGGGCGCCGTCGCTGAGGACGGCGACCCGGTCGGCGCAGGATTCGAGGCGGGTCTCCAGGCGCACGTCGATGTTGCGGCGGCGCAGCTCGGTGACGGTGTAGCGGCCCATCTCCTCGCCGACCTCGGGCAGGATCCGGTCCGAGGCCTCGACGAGGATCCACTTCATGTCCTCGGGCTGGACGTTGTGGTAGTACCGCGCGGCGTAGCGGGCCATGTCCTCCAGTTCGCCGAGTGCCTCCACGCCCGCGAAGCCGC
The DNA here is from genome assembly GCF_014648995.1 of Streptomyces massasporeus. GTDB lineage: Bacteria > Actinomycetota > Actinomycetes > Streptomycetales > Streptomycetaceae > Streptomyces > Streptomyces massasporeus. The sequence continues at coordinate 4,982 of NZ_BMSE01000006.1, forward strand.
CACCGACGAAGACGAAGGTGAGGGCCGCGTCGCGGATCGCGGGGTCGCGGGTGGAGGAGGCGATGTCCATCTGCTCGATGACGTGGTTGCGCAGGCCGATGGCCTCCTCGACCGTCTTGAAGCCGATGCCGTGGTCGGCGAGGCCGGGGACCGGCAGGGTGCGCGAGACGGAACCGGGGGCGAGGACGAGCTGGTCGTAGGAGAGCCGCTGTCCGCCCGTGCCCTCCTCCTCGGTGGCGAGGGTGGTGACGGTGGCGGTGCGTTTGGCGTGGTCGACGGCGGTGACCTCGCCGATCAGGATCCGGCACCGGTCGAGGACGCGGCGCAGCGGTACGACGACGTGGCGCGGCGAGATCGCGCCGGCGGCGGCCTCGGGGAGGAAGGGCTGGTAGGTCATGTACGGGTCGGGGGTGACGACGGTGATCTCGACCTCGCCCCGGTCCAGTTCCCGTTTCAGTCTGCGCTGCAGGCGCAGGGCCGTGTACATCCCGACGTAGCCGCCACCGACAACGAGAATGCGCGCACGTTCCTTCACCACCCCATGACGCACCCGTCGCTTGCGTTTGTCCACAGCCTCGACGAATTGTGTGACCGGAGCGGGACGGCGCGCGGAGTTGGCCGGAATACCGACCTTGTGCACATAGATGCAGGTCAGGAGGGGTGGTGCGGGGGGCGTGCGGGGGCACATTCGGGACGTATGCGGCCCGTACTCCGATCGGTGGGCGCTCCGTGCGGAACCTGCCCCTTCTGAATTGACTCCCTCTCAACTATGTTCGTGTGTCGACGGGGTGTAGGGGGATGTGCTCACCGGGGTCCGCGACGGGCGGGCCGCGGGACCGGGCCGTTCCCTCGCTCCGGTATCGAATGGCGGGGAGTGTCTCCGGGGGGAGACGTCATTACCGGGGGAATGCTTATGCATGTTCAGGACTCTCATTGGTCGCCCGCGTCCGCACTCGCGGCGGGCGGCATGACGATGAGCGCGGCGGGCAACGGACGCGACACGTCGCGGACGACGCCGCTGCGCGTGGACGCACAGCGCAATCTGGAGCACGTGCTGCGTGCGGCGCGCGAGGTCTTCGGCGAGCTGGGGTACGGCGCGCCGATGGAGGACGTGGCGCGGCGTGCGCGCGTCGGTGTGGGCACGGTGTACCGGCGGTTCCCGAGCAAGGACGTCCTGGTGCGGCGGATAGCCGAGGAGGAGACCTCCCGGCTGACCGACCAGGCGCGTGCGGCGCTCGGGCAGGAGGACGAGCCGTGGTCGGCGCTGTCGCGCTTCCTGCGGACGTCGGTGGCCTCCGGCGCCGGGCGGCTGCTGCCGCCGCAGGTGCTGCGGGTCTCGGTCGAGGACGGTGCCTCAGGGCCGCGGGTGCCGCAGCAGCGGACCCAGCCGGGCACGACGGAGCTGCGGCTGGTGCCGGACCAGCCCGTCGCGGTCGCCTCGGTACCGGCGGTCGGGGCCGAGGACGACGCCGGGACGTCGGCGCTGCTCGAGGTCGTGGGCCAGCTCGTGGACCGGGCGCGTGCGGCCGGTGAGCTGCGGGCGGACGTGTCGGTGTCGGACGTGCTGCTGGTGATCGCCACAGCCGCGCCCTCACTGCCGGACGCCGCTCAGCAGGCGGCCGCGTCGGCCCGGCTGCTGGACATCCTGCTGGAGGGGCTGCGCTCGCGACCGGCGTGACCCACCGGGGCTCGGGGCCCGCGGCTCGGGGCGAACAGGCCCGGGCCGGGTGGGCCCCAGGGCTCGGGCGGGACGTCCCGGCCCTGCGCGGAATGGGGAGCGAGCCTCCCCGCCCGCAGCGAGAAGGGGAGCCTTCCCCGCCGCAGCGAGAACAGGGAGCCCTCCCCGCCCGGAGCCGCCCGGAGCGAAAGAGGAGCCTTCCCCGAATGGGTGACGGCTAGTACTGCCATGTGGCGAATCCCCACGGATGAGTGATCGTCCGAACTATGGGGTTCTGACCAAATGCCAATATGGCACGCTGACCCGGTGGTCTGGACGGGTTGGGCGGCTGGCGGGGGCTTTCCGCGATGAGCGGTGACGGGCGGGACGAGTCGAGCGGCGGCGGGAGCGGCGACGCCACGGCCGGCGGCCCGGTGCCGCCGAAGGTGCCGAGCCAGGGCGGACGCGCGAGCGTGCCGCCCGGCGGTCACCCCGCCGACGGCTCGGTCCCGGCCCAGCGCGACTGGCACGCGGACAGCGTCCTGCCGCCGCCGCGCGAGATGCCGCCGTCCGACGCCGACCTCATCGACCGCATGCGCGCGGGCGACGACACGGCGTACGAGGAGCTGTACCGGCGCCATGCGCAGGCCGTGCGCCGGTACGCCCGCACCTGCTGCCGGGACGCCCACACCGCGGAGGACCTGACCGCCGAGGTCTTCGCCCGCATGCTCCAGGCGGTACGCGGCGGCGCGGGGCCCGCGCACGCGGTGCGCGCGTACCTGCTCACCTCCGTCCGGCGCGTCGCCGCCTCCTGGACACGGTCGGCGCGGCGCGAGCAACTCGTCGACGACTTCGCCGTGTTCGCCGCCCGGTCCGCACGCGGATCCGACGTGTCCGACGACGACACGCTCGAACTCGGCGCAGACGTACGGGCGATGCACGAGGCCGAGCAGTCCATGGCCATGCGGGCCTTCCGGTCACTGCCGGAGCGCTGGCAGGCCGTGCTGTGGCACACCGAGATCGAGGACGAGTCGCCCAGCGAGGTCGCGACGCTGTTCGGGCTCGACGCCAACGGCACACGCGTGCTCGCCAGCCGGGCCCGCGAGGGCCTCAAGCAGGCCTACCTCCAAGCCCACGTCAGCGCCACGCTCACCGCCGACGAGGAGTGCGCCCGCTACGCCGACCAGCTCGGCACGTATGCCCGCGGGCGGCTGCGCACCCGGGCCGAGCGGGGGCTGCGCAAGCACCTGGAGGAGTGCGCGAAGTGCCGGCTGGCCGCGCTGCAGATCGAAGAAGTGGCCGGCGGTATCCCGGCGGTCGTGCCGGTCGCGGTCATCGGCTGGTTCGGGGCCGCCGGGTATGCGAAGGCGGCCGGGCTCATCGCCGGGGGCGCGGGAGCGGCCGGTGCGGCGGGGGCGGCAGCGGCGACGGGAGGCACGACCGGTGGGGCGGCCTCGGCGGGCGGTTCGGCAGCGACGGGCGGCGGATCGGCCGGAGGGGCCGGAGGCGGGGGTGGTGCGGCGGCCTCCGAGGGGCTCGGCGCGCCGTTGAAGGCCGGTATCGCGGCCGGTGTGGTCGCCGTCGGGGTGGTGGCCGCGGTGGTGATGGCCCTGGCCGGCAACGAGAAGCCGAAGGAGGAGGCCGGAACCGCTCCTTCGTCCCCCAAGCCGTCGTCGGTGGTGCGACCCGGTGAGCCCACGCCCCCACCCCCACCCTCACGGCAGGACCCGGACCCGGACCCGGGTCCGCGCCCGCCGGGGATCATGCCCGCGCGCGCCGAGACACCCGTGCCGACACCGAGCTCCAGGACCAGTCCGGCCCCGGACCAGGACCCTACCCCCACCCCGCCCCGAAAGCCCGCTCCCCCACCCGAGCCCCCGAAACCGACACCACCCCCCGCCCCCACACCGACGCCCACTCCCCCGCCGCCCCCGCCTCCCGCCCCGGCCGTCTACCAGTGGAGCGAACTGTCGTACGACATCAGCGGCGACGGCACGAAGCCCGAGATGCGGATCGGTTCGAGCAGCTGGGTCTGGAAGCGCTCCGGCCTGTCGGTCGGCGACCAGCGCTACGCCCACGGCGTCACCGTGCACGGCCGCTCGTCCGTCACCATCGACCTCAACCGCTCCTGCTCGTCGTACGACGCGCTCGTGGGGGTGGACGACATGACGCTGAGGCTCGGCAAGGTGTACTTCTCGGTCTACGCCGACGGGGCCCGGCTGTGGCGGTCCCCGCTGGTCGAGGGCGGCGACCCGGCCGTGGCCGTCCATGTGAACCTCGCCGGGCGCAGCACGGTCCGGCTGGTGGTGGAACCCCGCAGCGCCCTCGACAACCTGATGCCGGTGGACTGGGCAGAGTCCAGGTTCACCTGCGGCTAGGCCTGTTGGGGGTACGACGGTTCACGTCACCAGGCCGCCGGCGTAAGCACCGCGCGCCTCGTCCAGCTCGCGCAGGACGTCGTCCGCGGTGAGGGCCGCGCCCCGGGCGTGCTCGGCGTCGCACCGGGCGTCTCCCAGGGCAGTGCGAGCAGCGGCCTCGGCCCGTTCGACCGGGGCACGCTCGGGCAGGGAGCGCGGGCGGCCGGCTCGCAAGTGCTCGGCGGTGCCGAGCAGCCGGGCCGCGCGCGGGAAGTCGCCGAGATCGGCCAGCAGCCCGGCCGCGCCGTCCACGACCGTGGCCCGGATCACGTCCGAGCACCGCTTCTCCACGGCCTCGCGCAGGGCGCCGGTCAGCTTGGGCAGGGCGGACCGGGAGCCGGACTCCCTCGCGGTGATCATGGCGTCGAGCAGGAGCAGCATCACCGCGAACTGGGGTGGCGGTGGGCCGGGTGCGGTGTTCGCGCGGGCCTCGTCGCACCACGCACGCGCCCGGCCGGTGTCCCCGTCCTCGAACGCCATCTGGGTGCGCATCAGCAGGACGTACGCCTTGGAGTCCCGCACGCCGTACCGTTCGGCGGCGGCCGTGGCCTCGTCCAGGGACGCCGTCGCGGCCGCCCGGTCTCCCGCGCGGTAGGCGATCTCGGCGAGCCGGGCGATGAGGAACGGCGACTCGGCGTAGGCGCCCACCTCGTAGGCGAGCCGCAGCGCCTCCTCGTACTCCCCCTTGGCGTCCTCGAAGCGGCTGCGCGCCATGGCGGCCTCGCCGACCGCGCTGCACACCTGGGCGCGCAGCCAGCGGTCGCCCGCGCGGCGGCTGAGGACTCGCAACTCGGCGAGGTCGTCGTCGACGCCCTCCAGGCCACCGGGTCCATCGACGACCGTGTGCGCGCGGAACATCAGCGCGACGGAGAGCTCCCAGTCGCCCCCGTACGCACGGCAGTTGGCGACGGCCGCGTCCAGGACGGCCCGGACCTCGCTCTGGTCGCCCAGGAAGGAGGAGAGGATCGGGCAGACGAGCCCCGGGATGCGGGCCGCGTGCGGGCCGCCACCCTCGAAGTGGGCCCACACCCGTTCCATGTACGGCCGTTGCTCGTCGACGATCGTCTCCATGGACTCGGCCTCGGTCATGAAGAACAGATGCAGCATGCGGACATCCATCCGCAGGGCGTGCAGCGGATGCCCCGTCTCCCCGTCCGGCGCGGTGAGGAAGTGCTCGATGTGGCCGGGCGCTTTTCGCCCTCCGGCGTCCAGGGCCGCGCCCAGTCGCAGCGTCCGCTCGAGCCACTCCATGCCCTCGTGGCGGTAGTTGCGCAGCCACCAGAACCAGCCCATGGCCAGGGCGAGGGCGGCGGCGGTCTCCTCGTCCCCGGCGGTGAGGGCCCGTTCGAGGGCGGCGCGGATGTTGTCCAGCTCGGTCTCCAGGCGGGAGATCCACGGCAGTTGCCCGGCGGAGCGCAGCAGCGGATCGGCCCGCTCGGCGAGCGCACGCGCCCACGCGCGGTGCCGGACCTCGGCCTCGGTGCGCAGCCGCGGGGCGTCGGCGGCGCGCTCGACGGCGTACTCGTGGATGGTCTCCAGCAGCCGGTAGCGCATGCCGGAGTCGTCCGCGTCGGGGGCCGCCACGACGAGGGACTTGTCGACGAGGGCCCCGATCAGCTCGGCGGCGGGCCCGGAGCACACGGCCTCGGCCGCCTCCAGGTCCCAGCCGCCCGCGAACACCGACACCTCACGCAGGATCGTCCGCTCGGCGTCGTCGAGCAGGTCCCACGACCAGTCGACGACGGCGCGCAAGGTCTGCTGGCGGGGCAGGACCGTACGACTCCCGGAGGTGAGGAGGCGGAAGCGGTCGTCGAGCCGGTCGGCGATCTGCCGGGGGGTGAGCAGCCGGAGCCGGGCTGCCGCCAGTTCGATGGCGAGCGGCAGCCCGTCCAGCCGCCGGCAGATCTCCGCCACCGCCCGCTCGTCGCGGAGCACGGCGTCCGCGTCGGGACGGACGGCCGCGGCCCGCTCCGCGAACAGCCGGCGGGCGTGGTCCGGGCGCAGGGGCTCGACCGGACGCACCAACTCACCCGGAACCCCCAGGGGTTCACGGCTGGTGGCCAGGATCGTGAGCCCCGGGCAACGGGTCAGCAGGGTCTCCGCGAGGTGCGCGGCGGCGCCGATGACGTGCTCGCAGTTGTCAAGGATCAGAACGAGGCTGCGCGGCGCGCAGAACTCGACGAGCAGGCCGACGGGGTCGTCCTGCACGGCGGTGTGCTCGCTGGTCAGCAGCACGGTCTCGCGCAGACCGAGCGCACTGACCACCGCTCCCGGCACCGCCTCCGGGCGGTCGAGCGGGGCGAGCTCGGCCAGCCGTGCCTGCGGGAGCCCGGCGGCGGCTTCCTCGGCGAGACGGGTCTTTCCGGAGCCGCCCGGTCCGGTGAGGGTGACGAGACGGGCCCTGTGCATCTCGGAACGGATGGCGTCGATCTCGGGTTCCCGGCCGACGAAGGAGGTCAGACGGGGCCGAATGGTGCCGGGCGGTATGCGCTCGCGCTCCGGCGGAGCGGGCGGCGGCTTCTCCTCCGGCGGGGCGGGGTCGAGCAGTCCGGCGTGGAGGGCGCGCAGCCGGGGCCCGGGGTCGGTGCCGAGGCCTTCGGCCAGGGCCCGGCGGGCGGTTTCGTACGCGGCGAGGGCGTCGGCGTCCCGGCCGGTGTCGCGCAGGGCGCGGATGAGGAGCGCGTGCAGCGGCTCGTCGTACGGGTGTACGGCCGTCAGTTCCCGCAGTTCCGGTACGACGTCCAGTGCGCGGCCGAGCCGTAGCCGGGCCTCTGCCCTGGCCCGGGTCGCCTCCAGGCGCATCGCCTCCGGGCGGGTGGCGGCGGAGCGGTCGGGGAGGTCGGCGAGGGCGGGCCCGTGCCAGAGGGCGAGGGCGGCGTCGAGGTGGTGCTCCGCCAGGGCGGGGTCGTTGCCGGTGAGGGCGTCGGTGCCCTGCTGGACGAGCCGTTCGAAGACGAAGAGGTCGATGTCGTCCCGGCCCGCCGCGAGTCGGTAGCCGCCCGTCTCGGAGGTGACGGCGTCCTTGCCGAGGGTCCTGCGGAGGCGGCCGACGAGGGCCTGGAGCGCGGCGGGGGCGTCCTGGGGAGGCTCCTCCGGCCAGACCTCGTCGATCAGCGTCTGGGGGGTGGTGACGCGGGAGGGGCGCAGGGCGAGGGCGGTGAGCAGGGCACGGAGCCGTGGTCCGCCGACGGGTACGACTGAGCCGTGCTCGTCCTCTGCCGTGGTGACGCCCAGGATTCTGTACCGCACGGGGTCATTGTCGCCGGGGTCGGCGCGAGGGCCGGGGGGTTTTCCGTGCCGGGCGTTGCTCGGGGGCTCGTGGGCGGGTGCGCGGGGTTGTGGCTGGCCTGGGGGCGGGTGGGTCCGCGACCCGGCGTTGGGGGGGTGCTGCTGCGTTGGTACTGGGGGCGGGTGGGTCCGCGACCCGGCTCTGGGGTGCCGTTGCCTCGGTGCTGGGGCCGGGTGGGTCCGCAGCCCGGCGGAACGGGGTGCCGCTGCGCCCACCCTCCCCCAAGCTCTCGGCTCCGCTCGAGCAGGGGGGACCCCCATCGCCCCCAGCGGCACGCATGCCCGCAGCTAAGCGGGCCCGCAGCGGTTGGCGCCCACGCGAAGGCGAAGCGGACGCGTACCCGCACCCACCGATCCACCGCTACACCCGCCGCCCCCCACCGGCCCCCGCCCCCAACGCCCCCCGCTGCGGAGCGATCCCCGCCGGTACCGCTCGCTGCCTGGCGGGCGTGCCCGTCCAGCATGTGCCGCGGCGGGACAGCAGGCGGCGCAGCCACAGCTCCAGGGAGACCAGGTCCGCGAGGCCGTCCAGGGGCAGGGGTTCACCCGCCGCCGCGCCGCGCAGCGCCTTGCGGACCACGCGGGCCTCGACCAGACCGGCCTCCGCCAGCAACGGGGTGTCGAACAGGGAGACCAGAGAGTCCGCCGCCACACGCAGCCCCGTCCGCTCCGCGGCCGCCGCGGTCGCCTGGGTCGGGGCACCCCAGCCGGGCGGCAACTCCCGGACACCGGCCCCTTCCAGCACCGTACGCAGGATCGCCGCCCGCGCCCCCGGCCGCACCCGCAGCGCCTCGGGCAGCGCCCGAGCCGCCCGGACGACCTGGTTGTCGAGGAACGGCGCGTGCAGCCGCTGGAAGCGGACCTCCGCCGCCTGCTCCAGCACCCGCAGGTCCGCCGCGTGCCGCGCCAGCGCCGCACGCGCGCGGAAGTCACCCGGCCGCTGCCCCGGCCCCACCAGCTCCGACCGGTGTGTCGCCGCCTGAAGGCGAACCGATACTTCAGCGAGTGCCTCACCGGTCAGCCAGCGCGCGGCCGGCCCGGGTCTGCCCCAGGTCAGCGCGGCGAGCGAGGCGTCCAGCGCACCCCCGGGCGCGTCGAGGCCGTCGTCGGAGCGAGGGTCGAGGAGGCGCTCGGCGAGGGACTCGAGCCCCGACCGGTACGGCGTACGGGAGAGCCGCCGCGCCGCCGCGTACACGCGCGCGGGCACCAGCACCGACCCGTCGGCCTTGGCCAGCGCGGCGACCGGCCGTACGAGATGCCGCCGCCGGCGGTCCATCAGCAGGTCGGCGAGCCGCGCGGGATGGGCGTCCAGCACCTGCCGCGCCCCGTACCCCGTGAAGTGGTCCGCACTGCCCGCCGCCAGCCGGGCGCGATGCCGTGCCGCCGACACCAGGCACGGCCCGGGTTCGTCGGTCAGCGGCCCGTCCAGGTCGGCGTAGGGGAGGGTCTCCTCGCCGCCCGCCACGACGACGTGGTGGAGCCGCGGGTTCGCCGCCAGCGCGCCCGCCCGCTCCAGTTCGGCCTCCCGCCCTCCTACGGCGAGGTCGTTGAACGTGACGGCCAGCAGCCGCTCCCCCGCGCCCGTGCCGTGCCCCAGCACCGTGCCCGGCATCCCGGGGAGCCCAGCGGCCAGCAGCGCCAGCGCCCCGGAGGCCGGCCCGCCGGACAGGTCCGCGCCGATCCCCGGCACCGGCATCCCGCGGGCGGCCCGTCGCTCGGCGGGTCCCATGCCGGGCACGGGGCCCGGGTCTATGTCCATCCCCGGGACGTGCCGCGGAGCGGACAGCCGCGTCCGTACGGCTTCCACGAGCGCGTCGCGCACCGCGTCGACCGCGCTGTCGGGATCGGCCGGGGGCGCCGCGACGGCCAGTGAGGCGACCGGCTCGTACCCGGCGATCTCGCGCGCCCCGGCGCGCAGGATGAGGGCATGCCCGGGCGGAATGCGCTTCACGCCGTCGTACGGCGTGGAGTCGTGCAGCGCGGCGGGCACGTCCGGAGCGGCCAGCAGCGCGGCGAGATGCCCGAAGTCGAGGTTGGCCTCGATGAGGTCGGCCAGCGGCAGCGCGGCGGTCGCGTACGCCGTACCGCCGGCCCAGGGCGTGTGGAACACCGGCCGTGCGCCCGCGAGGTCGCCGCAGACGGTGATCCGCCTGCCGACCTGGACGATCGCGGTGTAGCTGCCCGACCAGGCGGTCAGATGCCGAAGTGCCCCACCACGCGCGGCGAACAGCGCGACGCGCAGTTGTTCGTCGGTGGCGCCGCAGATGCCGAGGACGGCGATCCTGGTCCGGTCGTCGGCCTTCACGACCCGCACCTCGTCGGGGCGCCAGTCGCCGACCGCCCACAGCGGATCGGGATCACCCCACAGGAGTTGGGACCCCACCGGGTGCAGCGTCTCGCCCTCGCTGCCGGTCGCCCCCGCCGAACCGGCAGCGACGGCTCCCGCGGCGGTGCTGCTCCATCCCACCAACCACCGCATCGCCGCCTCCACAGGCTGTGGACAACCAGTGCACCGTACGAACCGGTTCACCATGCTGCCATGAAGGAAGCGTTCCAGAGGGTGCCGACGCCGCTTGCGCTCCGCCGAATGCGCCCCGGCGGAGCCACCCACACCGCCCCGAACCCCCCGAACACCCGCACACCGCCCGCGAACACGGGCGGACAAGACACCGACTGAAGGGACGGACGCCAGGACGGCCGAAGAGACGAACGAAGCACCGAGCGAAGCACCGGGGAAGCACCGAACGAGCCACCGAACAGGACGGCCTCAGAAGCAAGAAGACCCACGGAGCAGCGAACAGTCGGCCAAGAATCAAGGCACGCCAGCGACATGTCTGCAGTACGACTGCGACGCGAATGCGCCCCCGAAACGCGCCCCAATCACACCCGACGCGCCCTCAAGTGCCGTGGTAGGAGGCTTGATACCCCGCGATCGGCAGGGCTGATTTTCAGCCAAATCGGCGTGACGCGTACAGCTTCGAACACGCTCCGTACAGACTCGGCACGCTGCCACCCGGTCGCGCAGTCCGGGAGACGGAGCACGCCTCCCGGACCGTTCCGCCGCCCGCGGGGATGTAGGCGGCGGTATCCCCCAGCCCACTGGATCCAGTACAGCGGGCCGACCCACGCAATGACCATGGAACCGCTCCCGCGATGGCCGGAGAAGAGCGCACGGGCGGGCGCACGGCCACACAGTGGGAGCACGTCGCAACAGCCCGTATCTGAACCGCACTTCAGTACGGACCACAATCCCGCCAACCGGAACAATGCCCCTTAACGCTTGGGATGCGGCGAACTACGCTGGGTTTACGAATGCCGCGTGGTTATGCCAGTGCCGGCAGCCGTCTGTGTCGAGGGGTGGCTCATGTCCAGGGAGCAACGCGGGCCGAACGAGAAACTCGGCGCCGTTCTCGCCCTCGCGGGAATCAGCAACGCAGGCCTCGCGCGGCGTGTCAACGACCTCGGCGCCCAGCGCGGTCTGACGCTTCGCTACGACAAGACGTCGGTGGCGCGCTGGGTGTCGAAGGGCATGGTGCCCCAGGGTGCCGCCCCGCACCTCATCGCCGCCGCCATCGGCCAGAAACTCGGCCGCCCGGTGCCGCTGCACGAGATCGGCCTGGCGGACGCGGACCCCGCACCCGAAGTCGGCCTCGCCTTCCCGCGGGACGTCGGTCAGGCGGTCAGGTCCGCGACCGACCTCTACCGCCTCGACCTCGCCGGCCGCCGGGCCGGTTCCGGAGGCATCTGGCAGTCGCTGGCCGGATCGTTCGCGGTGAGCGCATACGCAACGCCCGCCTCACGATGGCTGATAACCCCGGCCGACAGTTCGGTCGCGCGTGACGTGGGCCCCGGCGAGGGCTCCGGCGCACCGCTCAAAGTCGGCCACAGCGATGTGCAGAAGCTGCGGGAGGCCGCCGAGGACGCGCGGCGCTGGGACTCCAAGTACGGTGGCGGCGACTGGCGTTCGTCCATGGTCCCCGAGTGCTTACGGGTGGAGGCCGCCCCGCTGCTGCTCGGCTCGTACTCCGACGAGGTCGGCCGGGCCCTCTTCGGCGCCTCCGCCGAACTCACGCGGCTGGCGGGCTGGATGGCCTTCGACACGGGCCAGCAGGAAGCGGCCCAGCGCTACTACATCCAGGCCCTGCGCCTGGCCCGGGCGGCGGCCGACGTCCCCCTCGGGGGCTACGTGCTGGCCTCCATGTCCCTCCAGGCCACCTACCGCGGCTTCGGCGACGAGGGCGTGGACCTCGCCCAGGCCGCCCTGGAACGCAACCGCGGACTGGCGACGGCCCGCACCATGAGCTTCTTCCGCCTCGTCGAGGCACGCGCGCACGCTCGCGCGAACGACGCCCCGGCGGCCGGCGGCGCACTGAAGGCGGCCGAGAGCTGGCTGGAGCGCGCCCGCCCCGGCGACAACGACCCGAGCTGGCTCGGCTTCTATTCCTACGACCGTTTCGCCGCCGACGCCGCCGAGTGCTACCGCGACCTCAAGGCGCCCCGCCAGGTCCGCCGCTTCACCGAGCAGGCCCTGTCGAAGCCGACCGAGGAGTTCGTCCGCTCGCACGGCCTGCGCCTGGTCGTCTCGGCGGTCGCGGAACTGGAGTCGGGGAACCTGGACGCGGCGTGCGAGCAGGGGGTGCGGGCGGTGGAGGTCGCAGGGCGGATCTCCTCGGCCCGCACCACCGAGTACGTGAAGGATCTCCTGCACCGCCTGGAGCCGTACGGCGACGAGCCCCGGGTGGTGGAGCTCCGGGAGCGCGCACGGCCGCTGCTGATGACCCCGGCGTAAACCCAGAACAGTCATGCGGCCCGGCCCGCGTTTGAAGGCATTGTCAGTGGCGCAGTGCACTATCGAAGCGGGAGGTGGTGCGAGTGCGGATCACATACGACTGTGACGTGCTGGTGATCGGCGGCGGCATCGTCGGCCTGTCGACGGCGTACGCGATCACACGCGCCGCACCGGGCACACGTGTCACCGTCCTGGAGAAGGAACCGGGCCCGGCCCGCCACCAGACCGGCCGCAACAGCGGCGTCATCCACAGCGGTATCTACTACCGCCCCGGCTCCCTCAAGGCGCGCTACGCGGTGCGGGGCGCCGCGGAGATGGTCAAGTTCTGCACCGAGTACGGCATCCCGCATGCGGTCACCGGCAAGCTGATCGTCGCCACGGACCGCGCGGAGCTGCCCCGCCTGCACGCGCTCGTGCAGCGAGGCCGGGAGAACGGCATCCCGGTGCGGGAGCTGGGCGGCCCCCAGATCGCGGAGTACGAGCCGGAGGTGCGCGGGCTCGCCGCGATACACGTCGGCACGACGGGCATCTGCGACTTCGTCGCGGTCGCCCGCCAGCTGGCCCACGGCTCGGGCGCGGAGATCCGCTACGGCACGCGGGTCGTGCGCGTCGACCGGCGTCCCGAGCGGGGGGTCGCCGTGCTCACGGCCGCGGGCGACGTCGTACGCGGGCGGGTCCTGGTGAACTGCGCGGGTCTGCAGTGCGACGAGGTCGCCCGGCTCACCGGGGACGACCCGGGCATGCGGATCGTGCCGTTCCGGGGCGAGTACTACGAGCTGGCCCGGCCGGAGCTCGTGCGCGGCCTGGTCTACCCCGTGCCCGATCCGGCGTTCCCGTTCCTCGGGGTGCATCTCACGCGGGGCATCGACGGGGGTGTCCATGTGGGGCCCAACGCGGTGCCGGCCCTGGCCCGCGAGGGGTACGGGTGGGGCACGGTCCGCCTGCGCGAGCTGGGCTCGACCCTGGCCTGGCCCGGCTCCTGGCAGATAGCCCGCCGGCACTGGCGGTACGGGGCGGGTGAGCTGCGCCGGTCCCTGTCCAAGACGGCGTTCACGGACGCGGTGGGCCGGCTGCTGCCCGGGGTGTCCGAGGACGACCTGGTCCCGACGGCCGCGGGTGTGCGCGCACAGGCGGTTCTCCGTGACGGAACCCTGGTCGACGACTTCCTGATCCGCGAGGGCGCCAGAACCGTCCACGTCCTCAACGCACCGTCCCCCGCGGCCACGGCGTCCCTGCCGATCGGCCGGGAAGTGGCCCGCAGAGCACTGCGCGCGCTGTAGGGGTCTGCGGGCCGTTCCTGCTGGCGCCGAGTGGGTCCGCGACGCGGCGTAGCGGGGTGCTCGGCGCCGGGGCCGAGGCCGGGTGGGTCCGCAGCCCGGCGGAACGGGGTGCCGCTGCGCCCACCCTCCCCCAAGCTCTCGGCTCCGCTCGAGCAGGGGGGACCCCCATCGCCCCCAGCGGCACGCATGCCCGCAGCGGGGGCGGCTCGCAGCTGAGCGTCGCGTGCCCGCGGCTGGGGTGCGCCACGACGCTCCCGCACCCGCCGTCGTACGCAAGGGGTCGTGTCGGGGGGTGTCCGCCCGCAGCGGTTGGCGCGTCAACGCCAGTCAGTCGGTATGAAGGTCCATCGCGCCGTTCCGAGGACGGAGACCCCCCGGCGCGGCCCCGACCCACCACCGGCGTCAGGCGAAGCACCTCAGCCGTAAAATCAGGGGCACTGTGTCTGACTCCGCGAACACCCCCGAAGCCCCGAACCCGCACCCGGCTCCGAACCCGCACCCGGTCCCGGAGCCGCACCCGCACCCGCACCCGCACACCCCGGGTGTCTCCGTCCGGGGTACCCGGGCCAAGGGCGAGCCGCGTTTCCCCGACGGGCCTAAGGCCGACCCCGCCGGGTCGCACTTCGAGCGGCGCATCCGGAGTTTCCAGCCCCGCCGCAGCCGCGTCACCGCCGGCCAAGCGGACGCGCTACAGCGCCTGTGGCCCAAGTGGGGCCTCGACATCGACGGCAGCCGGACCCTCGACCTGCCCGAGCTGTTCGGCAACGACAACCCCGTCGTCCTGGAGATCGGCTTCGGCATGGGCGAGGCCACCGCCCAGATGGCCGCCGCCGACCCGGCCACGAACATCCTGGCCGTCGACGTCCACACCCCCGGCCAGGGCAACCTGCTCAACCTCGCCGACCGCAACGGCCTGTCCAACATCCGCGTCGGCAACGGCGACGCGATCATCCTCCTGCGCGAGATGCTCGCCCCGGACTCCCTCGGCGGCCTCCGCGTCTACTTCCCGGACCCCTGGCCCAAGAAGCGGCACCACAAGCGCAGGATCATCCAGCCCGACTTCCTGACCCTGGCCGCCACCCGCATCAGACCCGGCGGGATCGTCCACTGCGCCACCGACTGGGAGCCGTACGCGGAGCAGATGCTCGAGGTCCTCACGGCACACCCAGACTTCGAGAACACGCAGGCGGACGGTGGTTTCGCGCCGCGCCCCGACTTCCGTCCGCTGACCCGTTTCGAGGGCCAGGGACTGGACAAGGGACATGTCGTGAACGACCTCCTCTTCCGCCGCGTACAGCACGTGGACCAGCCCCCCGCCGGCGCCTGACCACCCCTGGCACCTCTCCCGCCTGCGGACAGCGCCCATCCGTCGTTAGGGTCAATGCCGTGGCCACCAGCCCCCCTCATCCGTCGTACCCCGTCGGTCCCACCGACGGCGCACCCTTCGCCGACTCGGGCACAGCCGGCTCCTCGCGGCACGCCCACTGGTGGCACCGCGCCTGGGTGCGCTACGGCGCGCTGAGCACGCTCCTCGCGATATCCGGCCTGGTCATCCTCGCCCTGGTCCGCGAGGAGACCGGCACGGAAGGGTTCCTGGTCGGGCTGGGGCTGGCCGTCCTCCCGGTGCCCCTGCTGATAGCCGCGTTCCGCTGGCTGGACCGGGTGGAGCCCGGCCCCTGGCGGAACCTGATCTTCTGCTTCGCCTGGGGCGCCTGCGCGGCGGCGCTGATAGCGATCGTCGCCAACAGCTTCGCGACGAGATGGATAGCGACGGCGACGGCGGACCCGTCCAGCGCGGACACCCTCGGCGCGACGGTGATAGCGCCGGTGGTCGAGGAGTCGGCCAAGGCGGCGGCCGTCCTTCTGGTCTTCCTCTTCCGGCGCCGCGACTTCACCGGCATCGTCGACGGGGTCGTCATAGCCGGCGTGACGGCCACCGGCTTCGCGTTCACCGAGAACATCCTCTACCTCGGCACGGCCTTCGGCACCGACCAGCTCACGGGCGGCAGCGGCATCGCCTCGGTGACTGCGGCGACCTTCTTCGTGCGCATCATCATGTCGCCGTTCGCGCACCCGCTGTTCACGGTCCTCACCGGCATCGGCTTCGGCATCGCCGCGCTCTCGGTGGACCGCCGGCCGCTGCGCCGTGCCGCCTTCCCGCTCGGCGGGCTGCTGCTCGCGATGGGGATGCACGCGATGTGGAACGGCTCGTCGGCCTTCGGCGAGTACGGGTTCTTCGCCGTGTACGCGGCGTTCATGGTGCCCATCTTCGGGCTGCTGACGTGGCTCGTGATCTGGACGCGGCAGCGGGAGCTGAAGACCGTACGGGCGGAGCTTCCGGCCTACGCCGTGGCCGGCTGGCTGACCCCGACCGAGCCGTACGCGCTCGGCTCGATGCGGGCCCGCCGGATCGCCCGGCAGTACGCCCGCCGGCACGCGGGCAGGGCGGCGGCCCGGGAGGTGGCCCGGTACGAGGCGTACGCGACGTCCCTGGCATTCCTGCGGCACCGGGCCCGGCGGGGCAGCCCCGGGGCGGACTTCGCCGTACGGGAGCGGGAACTGCTCGGCGAACTGTGGCGGCGCCGGGAGGTGGCCCGCCCCGCTCTGAACCACGCGGGCCGGATCACCGCCCCTCCGGTCCCGGTGACGGCCCCGCCCTGGCCGGTCTACGGGGTGTACGGGTACGGCCACCAGCCGGCGGGGTACGGCCACCAGCCGGCGCCGTACCCCGCGTACAACCCCTACCGCTCCGCCGCGTACAACCCCTACCGCTCCTAGAGCTCCTGGGCGCCGCTCAGGCCGAGGCCTCCGTGAGCCGTTCCACCTCGGCCTCCGAGAGCGTCAGCTCCCCGACGCCGAGCAGCGCGGGCAGCTGCTCCACCGTCCGCGCGGAGGCGATCGGCGCCGCCACGGTCGGCCGGGCGGCGAGCCAGGCGAGGGCCACGGTGGCGACGGGAGCGTCGTGCGCTCCGGCGACCTCGTCGAGGGCGTCGAGAACCCGCCGCCCCCGCTCGGTCTCCAGATGCTTGGCGGCGCCACCCGCCCGCGCGCTCTCGACCTCCGTACCGGGCCGGTACTTGCCCGTGAGGAAGCCGGACGCGAGCGCGTAGTACGGAACGGCCGCGAGGCCGGCCCGCTCGGCGAGGTCCTGCAGCTCGCCCTCGTACGTGTCACGGGAGACCAGGTTGTAGTGCGGCTGGAGGGCGACGTACCGGGCGAGGCCCTCGCGGTCGGAGAACTCCAGGGACGCCCGGAGCCGCTCGGCGGAGATGTTGGAGGCGGCGATGTGCCGCACCTTGCCGGCCTTCACAAGTTCGTCGAGCGCGCCGATGATCTCCTCGACGGGCACGTCGGGCTGGTCGAAGTGCGTGTAGTACAGGTCGATGTAGTCGGTGCGCAGGCGCCGCAGGGAGGCGTCGGCGGCGGCCTTGATGTTGGCGGCGGACAGGCCCTGGAAGTCGGGGTGCTGGCTGACCTTCGTGGCGACGACGACGTCGGAGCGGTTGCCGCGTGCCTCGAGCCACGTGCCGAGGATGGTCTCGGACTCACCGCCCTGGTTGCCGTCGACCCACGCCGAGTAGACGTCGGCCGTGTCGACGAAGTTGCCGCCGGCGGCGGTGTAGGCGTCGAGGACGGCGAACGAACGGTCCTGATCGGCGGTCCAGCCGAACACGTTGCCGCCGAGGGCGAGCGGGAAGACCTCGAGGTCGGAAGTGCCGAGCTTACGAAGAGACGTCATGCTCGGTGTCAACGACCGCGCAGGAACGCCTCATTCCGCAACGGACGCAAAACTCCCGTAAACACCACGCCACGCCACACGACGCCATGCCACACCACACAGCCGGCGGCCCTGACGTCGGGGGGTCGTCGTCAGGGCCGCCGATGCTTCAACGAACGTGCACTGTCTACGGAGTCAGTCCCTTGCCCCGCAGCCAGGCCATCGGGTCGATGCCACTGGCGGAGCCACCGGAGTGGACCTCGAGGTGCAGGTGCGCCCCGGTCACGTTGCCGGTGGCGCCCACGCGGCCGATGACGTCGCCGGTGCTGACCTTCTGCCCGACGCTGACGCCGATGGAGGACTGGTGCGCGTACCAGATCTCGGTGCCGTCATCGAGGGTGAGGACGGTCTTGTAGCCGTAGGAGCCGTTCCAGCCCGCCTCGGTGATGGTGCCGCTGTGCACGGCCTTGATCGGCGTGCCCGTGGGGGCGGCGAAGTCCAGGCCGGTGTGGTAGCCGGAGGACCAGTAGGCGCCGGCCTGGCCGAACGTCGAGGTGAGGGTGTACGAGGAGGTCGGCAGCGTGAACTGCTTGGCGAGGGCGGCGAGCCGCTCGGCCTCGGCCTTCTTCTTCGCCTCTTCCTCGGCCTTCCGCTTGGCTTCGGCGGCCTTGGCCTTGGCTTCCTTCTCCGCCTTGGCGACCGCGTCCTTGGCCGCCTTCTCTGCGGCGGCCGCGGCGTCCTCGGCGGCCTTGGTCTCGATCTGTTCCTGCTGGTGCTCGACCTGCGCCATGATCCGGGCACGCAGCGCGTCACCGGCGCCGGCGCGGGCGCCGGAGGTGCCCTTCGCGGTGTCCGCGGTGGCGGTGCCGAGGCTGCTGAGCGGGGTGGCGGAACCTTCGGGGGTGTCGTCGTCCGAGATGAGGGAACCCACCGAGGGCAGGTCCGGCACGGAGATGGACACCGGGGGCTTGCCGGTCTGGGCACTGGCCATGCCGCCGGCGCCCACGGCGGCTATGACGCCGACGCCCAGGACGGTGGAGCTGCGGGCGAGACCTCCGCCGCGCTGCTTGGTGACGCGATGCCGGCCACGGACGGGACGGATGGACTCCTCGGTGGGGTTCCACTCCTGGAACGGGCCCTCGTCGGTGCGCTGACCGCCGAAGCCGAAGGTGTCGTTCTCGCGCTTCGGCGCGTACGGGGCCGCGGGGGCAGGCCGGTTGGACGCCACGTGGGCGTACTCCTTTCCTTCCTTCTCGCCTACCGGGTTAGCTGACGGGTTCGGAGCAGGAAGGTCTCCTACGCGCGTATACCTGCCGTGCTTCCACGGTGGTATTCGCCCGATTCACCCCAAGTGGTGGTTCCCCGGTTCCCTTTCGGGATTCGGCGCGTGCGCACGGAGCCGCCTTCTGTGACGGCTGGGACGACCGCGCTGCGTTATCGAACGTTAATGGAGGCGCGAGGGGTATTCCAGCGATTCCACTTGATCATTAACCTTTTTCGCGCGGACTTACCTGCCATGACCGGCTTAAATCGGGCGAGTTGGCCGCGGCGCAAGTGACTGACGGGTTTTGACGGTGTGTCAGTTGTTATGCGGAACGGGGTGGTTCGCTCACCGAACGTGATCAGGTGCCGGGGAACGCACCGAGGGCCGGAACCCTTTCGGATTCCGGCCCTCGGCCTTCAGTAGCGGGGACAGGATTTGAACCTGCGACCTCTGGGTTATGAGCCCAGCGAGCTACCGAGCTGCTCCACCCCGCGTCGTTGTGTCACCAGTGTACGCCATCCGCGGGACCACTCGCGCACACCCACCGACCGGGCCGCGCTCAGCCCGGCAGAGGCCGGTTCGGGGCCTTGGCCCGCTCCTCCAGATGACGGTTCGGGGCCTTGGCCCGCTCCTCGTGTTCCGGGAGGACGACGACCTCCACCCCCTCGGCCGCGAGGAGGCCGCTGCCGTCGGCGTCGGCCACGAAGGTGTCCGGCTCGCGCCAGGCCGTGACGACCCGCCGTACGCCCGCGTCGAGGATCAGCCGGGCGCAGGGAGCGGGGCGTGAGGCGCGGCGGGCGCACGGCTCCAGGCTGCTGTACACCGTCGCGCCGGGCAGGCGCGGGTCGGCCGGGTCGAGCTTGGCGAGGGCCGCCTCCTCGGCGTGCACGACCGGGTCGCCGGCCTCGCGGGAGTGGCCGCGGGCCAGTTCCGTGCCGTCGGCGGCGACCACGAGCGCGCCCACACTGAACGCCGTGTCCGACGGCGGGCAGCACTGGGCCAGTTCGCAGGCGAGGGCCAGCCAGTGGTGGTCGGCGGCGGTGGGGAGCCGGCCGGTGCCCGGGGCGGTCGGCTCGTAGCGCATCAGGACGACGTCCTCGATCTGCCGCGACTCCAGCAGCCGGAGCCGGCCACCCTGGTAGCCGCCGGGGCCGAAGAGACGGGGGGCCCGGGGGTCGCCCACGAAGAGCGGGGCGAGGACCAGCTGGAGTTCGTCGGCGAGGCCCTGGGTGAGGAGCTGGGTGTGGATCAGGCCGCCGCCCTCGACCATGAGCCGCCCTACACCCCGGACGTCGTGCAGGTGCGTGAGCAGCCGCCGCCAGTCGAGGTCGGCGCCGAGCGGGACGACGTCCGTGGCCAGGCCCAGGGCGCGGGCGCGTTCTGCGCCCTGGTCGGTGGTGTAGAGGACCTTCTCCCCGCCGGCGTGCCAGAAGCGGGCGTCCGGGTCGAGGTCGCCGGAGCCGCTGACCGTGACCTTGAGGGGGTACTCGGGCTTGCCCGCGGCCGTGCGGGCGGCCCGGCGCTTCTCCGAGTTCACCAGCAGCCGCGGGTTGTCGGCGCGGATGGTGCCGGCGCCGATCAGAATCGCGTCGACGGAGGCCCGGACCTCGTCGACCCGGTCGAAGTCGGCCGGGCTGGACAGGAGCAACCGGTCGGGTCCGGTGTCGTCCAGGTAGCCGTCGAGGGAGACGGCGGCGGACAGCAGGACGTACGGGTGAGGCATCGGTGCTCCGCGGCTGGTCGGGACGGGGGGACGGGACAGGCCTTGGTTCAAGTTTGAAACAAAACTACACTGGCGGCATGACGACTCGCTGGCTCAGCCCCGATGAGCAGCGCGCCTGGCGCGCCTACATCGCCGCCTCGCTGCTCCTGGAGGACGCGATCGACCGGCAGCTCCAGCAGGACGCCGGCATGCCGCACCTGTACTACTCCATCCTGTCGGTCCTGTCGGAGTCCCCGGAACGGCGGCTGCGCATGACCGATCTCGCCGAGCGGCTGAAGATCACGCGCAGCCGGCTGACGTACGCGGTCACGCGGCTGGAGAAGGACGGGATGCTGCGGCGCGAGGCCTGCCGCTACGACAAGCGCGGCAGCATCGCGGCGCTGACGGACGAGGGGTTCGCCGTGCTGGAGCGGGCGGCGCCCGGGCATGTCGAGACCGTGCGGGGCTTCCTGTTCGACCGGCTCAGCGAGGAGCAGGTGGGGCAGCTGGAGGAGATCTCCGCGGCGATCGCACAGGGGCTCCAGGAGGACGGGACCCGGCCGGCGGCGGACGACGTGCCGTGGCGGCGGAGGTCGTCGTCGTCCTGTTCGTGACGCGCATCACGCAGAGTCGGATTCTCATTGCTTCAAATTTAAAGCACGAGTAGGGTTCCGATCGTGGATCTGCTTCAAATCTGAAGCACTACGGCTGTGCAGCCGAACAGGAACGGAACCCGGAGGCCCCGCATGCCCGACACCCCCGCCGTCATCGCCACCCCGCGCTCCCGCGTCCGGGTCCCGCTGCGCTTCCACGACGGCTACGAGGCCGACGCCGAGCTCGTCACCTTCCACGGGCTGGCCGACGGCCGGGAGCACGTCGCCGTGGTCCTCGGCGAACCCGGCCCGGTCCCGCTGGTGCGACTGCACTCCGAGTGCCTGACCGGGGACGTGTTCGGCTCGGCCCGCTGTGACTGCGGCCCGCAGCTGCGCGAGGCGGTCGAGAGCATCGCCGAGCGCGGCGGCGTGCTCCTCTACCTCCGCCAGGAGGGCCGGGGCATCGGCCTCTACAACAAGCTCGACGCGTACGCCCTCCAGGACGAGGGGCTCGACACATACGAGGCGAACGCGGCACTCGGGCTGCCCGAGGACGCCCGCGACTACACGGCCGCGGCCCAGATGCTCAGGGCCCTGGGCATCGGCGAACTGGACCTGCTCTCCAACAACCCTGACAAGGCCGACCAGTTGCGGACCCTGGGCGTCGACGTCCGCGACCGGATCCCCACGGGTGTCTTCACCACCGCCCACAACGTCCGCTACCTGCGCGCGAAGGTCCTCCAGACGCAGCACACGCTGCCGCTCGCCGCACTGACGGAGCTCAGCGCCGGCTGAGCCGCCCCCGGTCCGGCCGGGCTCCGAACCGGGTTGCTTGCCCCTCGGTTCATCGGGTACAGCCTTTGAAAGAGGGCGACCTCATCAGTACCCGGAGCTTTATGGAAGTGACCGTTTCGTGACCGATCTCGGCGGCCCCGGCAACCACCGGGCGAGGGGCCCGGGCGACGGCCCGGAGGCCGTCGCATCGCAGATCGCCGATGCCGTGGAGAGCCTGACGGCGCTGTGGTCGATCGCCGCGCAGGAGGCGTCCCTGCGCCTGTCCCTGCACCAGTTGCGGGCGTTGCGCACCGTGCAGGCGGCGCCCGGCCTGAACCTGACGGGCCTTGCGGACGGTCTGGACATCGGCCTCCCCACGGCCAGCCGCCTCTGCGACCGCCTGGCCGCGGCCGGCCTGCTGGAACGGGCCCCGCACCCGGACACCCGCCGGGAGGTCCAACTATGGCTCACGACACACGGACAGCACGTCCTGAGCGACGTCGCCGGCCGCCGTGCCCAGGCCCTGGCCGCGGCACTGACCGCGATGGAACCGGCCGAACGGGAGGCGCTGAGCAGGGGGTTGCGGGGTTTCCTGGCGGCCCGGAACACGGCGTCCGACACCGGCGGGGCGAAGGGGCGGTGACATAAGGCGACGGGGTGCCGCGCGCCCGGACCCTCTCGGCCCGGACCCTCTCTGCCCGGACCTCCTCTGCCCGGCCCCTCTCCGCCCGCCCCTTCTTCCCCCCGGCCCCTCACGTCCCCGAGCCGTGGCGGCTCACGCCGCCGGCGGTCAGGACCGCCACGCAGGTGTCGTCCCGGACCGGCCGGGCCGCGCTGCCCGCGTCCCGGAGCACGACCGCGGCCGCCACCGCCGGGTCGCAGCCCGGCAGCACGCCGTCGTCGGGCGGTGTCCAGCGGCTGGGCAGGCCGTCGCTGTGCAGGACCAGCAGGCTGTCCGCGTGCCAGGGAACGCTCTGCACGGGCACGGAGGCCGGGGCCTGCGCGCCCACGATGCCGGGGTGGGACAGCAGCGCTTTCCACGTGCCGTCGGTCCGCAGCCGGGCGCCGACGTTGCCGATCCCGGCGAAGCTCAACTGTCCCGCAGCCATATCCAGTTGGGCGACGGCGACGGCCGCGCCCCGGGTGGGCCGCAGAGCCCGGCCCAGACTCCGCAGGATCTCGGCGGGCGGCAGCTCGGACAGGCCGCGCAGCTCCTTCACCGCCAGGCCCGAGGCCTCGGCGGCCTTCGCACCGTGCCCCAGCCCGTCGGCGAGCAGCAGGGTCAGACGGTCGCCGCCGCGCACCCGGCCCCAGGCGTCCCCGGAGTACTCGGCCCGGCCGAGGGGGACGTTGACGCCCCCGGCGCGCGGACCCGGCGGGGGCGGCCCCTGGTTGCGGACGGCGGGCTCGTGACCGATCCGGGCCATCACGACGGTGCCCCGGCCGGGCGCGCTGTGCAGGTCGAAGTCGTTCGCTATGCGCCGGCACGTGCCGAGCCCGGCGCCGAGCGAGGCGGCGACGGTCGTGGTGTAGCCGTCGCGCATCGCCGCCGCGACGTCCGGGATGCCGGGGCCGTGGTCGAGCGAGACGAGTTGCACGGCCGCCCGGCGGCCGTCGTCGTGCCCCCGCTCGACGAGGTTGATCAGGATGCGCCCGCCGTCCGCGTGCCGCAGCAGGTTGGTGGCCAGCTCCGTCGCCACGAGCGCGGCGGTGGCGGTGCGGCTCGAGGGCAGGGCGGCGCAGGCGCTGGCCTCCTCGACCGCCACTCGCACGTCCCGCACCCGGGTCGAGTCGTCCACCGGCACGTCCCAGACCCTGCTCATCACGGCACCGTCCGCGAAGGCGGTACGACGGTGGCCCAGGCGGTGACGGTGACGGTGGTCCCCTCACCGGGCCGGCTGTCCACCTCGAACTCCTGCACCAGCCGCTTGGCTCCGCTCAGGCCCAGCCCGAGCCCGCCGCCGCTGGTGTAGCCGTCGGTCAGCGCCTGGTCCAGGTCCCGGATGCCGGGCCCGGTGTCGACGAAGTCCAGCCGCAGCCCGTGCGACGACCCGGCGTCCAACGGAGTGATCCGCACATGGCCGCCCCCGCCGTGGACGAGGGTGTTGCGGGCCAGCTCGCTCGCCGCGGTGACGAGCTTGGTCTGCTGCACCAGCCCGAACCCGAGCTCGGCGGCTGCCTGCCGGACCTGCTGCCGCACCCACGCCAGATCGGCGTCCGAGCCGATCGGCAGGCTGGCCGGACCGGCATGGCGGGAAGCCTGCATCACGGACTCCCCTCGCCCCGGCGCGTGGTCACGCCCAGCAGCTCCATGGCACGTTCGACGTCCAGGGCGGTCCGCAGGCCGGGCAGGGTGAGCCCCAGCTCGACCAGGGTGATCGCCACCGCCGGGCGCATCCCGGCCAGTACCGTACGGGCCGCCAGCAGCTTGGCCCCGGCGGCGATCTCGGCGAGGACCCTGCCGAGGAAGGAGTCGACGATCTCCACGCCGGAGATGTCGATCACGACCCCGCTCACCCGGCTGTCCGAGATCCGGGTCGTGATGTCCTGCTGGAGCTGCTCCGCCATCCCGTCGTGCAACTCCCCCTGGAGGGTGACCAGCAGGACATCGCCCAGCTGGAGGACCGGCACGGTGAAGCCGTGCCCGCCCGCGGGCCCATGTCCCGCGAAGGCGGTCACCGCGTGCCCGCGTCCGCCGCCGCGCCGGCCGCCCGCAGCGGTGCGATCTCGACCCCCTGCTCGCTCAGCGCGTAGGCGAGCGCGTCCGCCAGGCTCGAGCGGGTGAGCACCGTGCCGAGGTCGATGCCCAGGTGGACGATGGTCTGCGCGATCGCGGGCCGGATGCCGGACACGATGCACTCGGCGCCCATCAGCCGCGCCGCCGCCACGGTCTTCATCAGGTGCTGGGCGACCAGCGAGTCGACCGTGGGCACGCCGGTGATGTCGAGGATCGCGTACCGGGCACGCTCGGCGACGATCGCGTCCAGCAGGCTCTCCATGACCACCTGGCTGCGCGCACTGTCCAGCGTGCCGATCAGCGGTACGGCAACGGTGCTGTCCCACAGCTTGATCACCGGGGTCGCCACCTCGTGCAGCTGCTCGCGCTGCCGGGCGATCAGCTCCTCGCCCGCGCTGAGGGTCGTCTCCATCACGACCAGGCGCAGCGTGCCCATCAGCACGGTCAGCGCCACCACGGCCTCCTGGGCCTCGGGGGCGTAGGGCTCGGGGAACTCGGCGCGCAGCAGCTCGGTCACCGGCTCGCGCAGCGCGGCCACCTCGGAGGCGACGCCGTCCGGGTCGATGCCCGTACGGGCGCGGGAGGCCGCCATCCGCCCCAACTGGTCGCGCACGGACGCGAACCCGGACGCCCGGATGTCGTCGATCCGCCCGGCGGCCGCCACCGCCGCCAGCGCCGCCGTCACGGCCCTGCCCGCCTCCACCGCCTCGTCCCGGGACACGGTGAAGACCGTGCGGAACAGCGCGGCGTCCGCCCACCGCTGGGCGATCTGCTCCCGACGCCGCTCCAGGAAGGCACTCACCTGGTATGCGGCCGGCTCCTGTTCCGCGTTCTCTTCCGACACCGACACTTGCATCGCTCCCTTGCACGGGCCGGACCGAGGTCGCGCGACGACGCCTCAGCCATTACTTGCCGTATGACAAACATTAGTGCCGGTGTACGGCACCATCAAACAACTGCCCACGGGCGCCCCAGACCTGCGCCTTCCCCGTCCCTCACCGGCCACGCCAGTCCAGACACACCACGAGGGCGTCGTCGTCCGGGGTCGACCGGCCGCGGTGACCCGTCAGTTCACGCAGGATGGCCCGGGGCACCTCGGCGGCCGGCAGCAGCCGGGTCGACTGGATCGCCCTGGCCAGAGCGGCGTCCCCGTAGGCCTCGCCGCCCGGGGAAGCGACGTCGTAGACCCCGTCGCTGACGAAGACCAGCCGGTCGCCCGGCTCCACGTCGAACTCCTGGACCACGTAGTCGGTCTCCTCGAACATGCCGAGCGGCAGCTGGGCGTCGAAGGGCACCCGCTCCACCCCGCCCCGGCGCAGCCGCAGCATCTGCGGCGACCCGGCGTCCACCGCGCGGACCCGCCCGGTGGCCAGGTCGAAGTCGAGCATCAGCACCGAGAGGTAGCAGCGGCCCCGGTAGTGGGCGTACACCGCCTGGTCGGCCAGGGCCGCCTGGTCGTCGATGGACAGTCCGGCCCGGCGCGCGTTGCGCAGGGCGTTGATCGCCAGGTTCGTCAGCAGGGAGGCCTCGATGCCCTCGCCCATGCCGTTGGTGACGTAGAGGCTGAGCCGGTCGGCCGAGGCGGACCAGTCGAAGTTGTCGCCGAAGATCGCGTACGCCGGTTCCAGCTGCGCGCCCAGCTCGTACTCGGGGCGGGCGCAGGAGCGGCCCGGCAGCAGCTGCCACTGCATCTCTGCGGCGAGCGTGAGCCGGTCCCGGCGGCGGGCCTGGAGGTACAGGTCGGTGTCCCGCTCGGCCACGAAGACCTCGTGCCCGAGCACCTCGGCGATCTCGGCCAGCTCGCCCAGGCAGTCCTCGGCGTGCTCGCCGCCGGGCAGGGTCACGGTCAGCACGCCGAGCCGGTCGCCGCGCACGGTGACGGGCAGGTGGGCCCGCACGAGGTCGCCCGAGAGGGCCTCCACGTACGGCTGCTGCGCGCCGAAGGCCCGGCCCGCCGGGCTGTTGTGCACGGACACCGGCTGGAGGGTGTGCGGCAGCACGGACACGGGCTGAAGCACCGTCAGTCCGTAGTCGGCCAGGAAGAGCTCGACGGAGTCCGCCGCGTACTGATCGGTCAGTACACGACGGACCGCGTCCAGCAGTTGATGGGGGGCCGCCGTGCGCAGGGCGCGCTCGGCGGCCACGAATCTGCTCGTGATCGTGGTCACGGTCGTCTGTTCACCATCCTCGGTGGGACGCCGAGGCGTCCTCGAAACGGGTTCTTGTCCACGGGCCGGGAAACGGGTCCCGGGCGGTTCAGCTCACGCCTAGTACGCTGACGGCCATCCCGGCGCCTGCGAGAGTGTGACTGTGACTTCCCTCCGACCCCGCCCAGAGCCAGCAGAGGTCGCCCGTGTGACCTCCACGGCCGCGGAGTTGCTGGAAGTCCTGTGGGGCCGGGCCTCGACCGCGCCGGCCTCCGCGTCCCAGTTGCGGGTGCTGCTCATCCTCGAACACCACGAGGACATCAACCTGCGCACGCTCGCCGACTCCCTGGCCTCCACACCGCCCTCGACCAGCCGGCTGTGCGACCGGCTGCAGGCGGCCGGGTTCGTCGAGCGCGAGGTGAGCCCGTCCGACCGGCGCGAGGTCCGCCTGCACCTCAGCGGCCGGGGCCGCGCCTTCCTGGCCGACCTGCGGATGCGCCGGGAGCAGGCGCTGCGCGCGGTGCTCGACCAGATGCCCGCGGCGAAGCGGGTCGCGCTGCTGCAGGGGCTGGAGGCGTTCTGCGACGCGGCGGCGGCCCAGATACACGACGACTCCGAAGACTCCCGCTCGTCCGGTACCCGGACTGCCTGAATTACCCGCCGCCCCGCACGGAGTCGTTCCTTCCGGTCTCTTCCCCGGGCACGTTCGGCACGCCTAGGCTGTTGCCCTCCACCTATAGTTGTCAAACGACAACTGTCCGTTCCGTGAGCCCCTCGGTCTTCTCTCCCGCACTCCACCGCCCGCCCTCCCTGCTCGTACCGTCGCAGTACCGGTCCGGGTACCCCGACACCGCCTCGACCTGCGCCGACTGTGGTCTACATCTCGCCGGGGCATATGCGGGGCATGACCGGGGCGAGCGCGGGTAACGGCGCTGGAGGTGGCCTGTCGGGGGATCGGAGCGGGCCGGAACGAGAGGGAGGGCCCGTGACGGCGACCATGCGCATCGGCACGACGACGGATTCCGCCACCTGCACCGGTGAGGAACTGCCGCAGATCGCCGAGCCCCAGAAGCTCGCCCCGCAGGACGCGCGCGGGCTGACCGGACAGTTCCTCGACCGGCTCGCCGTGCTCGAGGAGGGCACGCCCGAATACCAGTACGCCCGCAACACGCTCATCGAGATGAACATGTCGCTGGTGCGCTTCGCGGCCCGCCGGTTCCGCACCAGCGGCCAGTCGATGGAGGACATCGTCCAGGTCGGCGTCATCGGGCTGATCAAGGCCATCGACCGCTTCGAGGTCTCCCGCGAGGTGCAGTTCACCAGCTTCGCGGTGCCGTACATCATCGGCGAGATCAAGCGGTTCTTCCGTGACACGTCCTGGGCCGTGCACGTGCCGCGCCGCCTTCAGGAAGCCCGTACGGAACTCGCCAAGGCCACCGAGGAGCTGGCCTCCCGCCTCGGCCGCGCGCCGAAGGTGGCCGAACTGGCGGCGCTGATGAACCTGTCGGAGGAAGAGGTCGTCGAGGCCCAGATCGCCGCCAACGGCTACCTGTCGTCCTCCCTCGACGCGACGGTCACCGGCGACCCGGACGAGAGCGAGACGACGCTGTCGGAGTTCATCGGCGAGGAGGACCCGGCCCTCGAACTCGTCGAGGACTTCCACGCCCTGGCCCCGCTGGTCGCCGAACTCGACGAACGCCAGCGCCTCATCCTGCACCTGCGCTTCGTGGAGGAGCTGACCCAGGCGGAGATCGGCGCCCGGCTCGGCATCTCGCAGATGCACGTCTCCCGGCTCATCTCCCGCACGGTGGCCCGCCTGCGGTCGGGGATGCTGACCACCGGCTGACCCGCCCCCGACAACGACAAGAGCCCCGGTCCGGAGACGATCCGAACCGGGGCTTCCTTGTAGGCCCTGTGGGACTCGAACCCACAACCAATGGATTAAAAGTCCACTGCTCTGCCAATTGAGCTAAGGGCCCAGGCGATGTTGCCCCCACGAGCATAGCCGGACGATGCCGAGTCTCCGATCGGGTATCGGTCTCCCGGCCCTGCCAAAGGGACGAACAGGGCCGATGAGGGCCACGGACCGACCGGTTCGGGCGGGTCCGCGCGCGCCCCGGAGCGCCCGCCGCAACGACGGAGCGCCGTGGCCCGCCCGTTGGGGCGGAGCCACGGCGCTCTCATGCACTGATGTCAGCCGTTGCGCTTCCAGCGCGGCTTGTCGTCGCGACGCTGGAACGAACCACCGCCGCGGTGGTCGTCACGACGGCCGGAGGGGCGGTCGTGACCGGAGGAGCGGAAGCCGGGGCGGTCACCCTGACGGTCACGGTTGAAGGGGCGGTCACTGCCACGGTGCCCACCGCGCTCGTCACGGCGCTCGAAGGAACGGCCCGGACGGTCGTCACGACGGAAGCCACCACCACGGTTGTCGTCACGACGCTCGAAACCACGGCCACCACGGTCGTCACGACGCTCGAAAGAACGGCCGCCACGGTCGTCACGACGCTCGTCGCGGCGGAAGCCACCACCACGGTTGTCGTCACGACGCTCGAAACCACGGCCACCACGGTCGTCACGACGCTCGAAAGAACGGCCGCCACGGTCGTCACGACGGTCATCGCGGCGGAAACCGCCACCACGGTTGTCGTCACGACGCTCGAAACCACGGCCACCACGGTCGTCACGACGCTCGAAAGAACGGCCGCCACGGTCGTCACGACGGTCATCGCGGCGGAAACCGCCACCGCGGTTGTCGTCACGACGCTCGTACGAACGCCCGCCACGGTCGTCCCGGTCGACGTCCTGCGCCGCCGGCTGCTCGGGCACGGACACCTCGGCCGCCGCGGCCGCCACCGCGGCCTGGGCCTCGGCCACCGCGGCCTCGGGGTCCTCACCCTGCTCGCGGGCGATCCGGGCGACCAGGCGGTCGGCCTCCTCGCGCAGCTCGTTCGCACGCCGCTGCGCCCGCTCCAGCTCCTTGGTGAGCGAGGCGACCTCACGCTCGGCCTGCTGCGCGGCGTTACCCACGGACTCGGCCTGGACCTCGGTCATCGACCGGGCACCGGTGATCTCGGCGACCTCCGGGTCGAAGGCGCCGGCGCCCTGGATGATGTGGCGCGAGGCGTCGACGCCCGCGTCCTCCATCAGCCGGAAGATCTGACGCCGCTGGTGCGGCAGGGACAGCGAGACGACGGTGCCGGAGCGGCCCGCACGCGCGGTACGGCCGGACCGGTGCAGGTAGTCCTTGTGATCCCCGGCCGGGTCCACGTTCAGCACCAGGTCGATGCCGTCGACGTGGATACCGCGGGCGGCGACGTCGGTCGCGACGAGCGCGTTGACGTAGCCCTTCTTGAAGTCCTCCAGCACGCGGGTGCGCGCGCCCTGCGTCATACCGCCGTGCAGCGCGTCGGCCTTCACACCCGAGTCGCACAGCTGCTCGGCGATGCGGTCGGCGCCCAGCTGGGTGCGGACGAAGATGATCGTGCGGCCCTTGCGGGACGCGATCGCGGCGGTGACCGGCGCCTTGTCCTTGGGCTTCACGATGAGGATGTGGTGCGACATGGTCGTGACGTTGCCCTGGGCGCTGTCGACCTCGTGCGTGACCGGGTTGCTCAGGTAGCGCTTGACCAGCGTGGAGATCTCGTTCTCCATCGTGGCCGAGAACAGCATGCGCTGGCCGCCGGCCGGGACCTGGTCGAGCAGCTCGGTGACCTCGGGCAGGAAGCCCAGGTCGGACATCTGGTCGGCCTCGTCGAGGACGGCGACCTCGACGTTCTCCAGGGAGCAGGCGCCACGGTTGATGATGTCGCGCAGCCGGCCCGGGGTGGCGACGAGGACGTCGACGCCGCGCTCCAGGGCGTAGATCTGGTTGCCCATCGACGTACCGCCGCAGACGACCTTCATCTTCAGGCCGACGACGTCGCCGTACGGCTGGAGGGCGTCCGCGACCTGCATCGCGAGCTCGCGGGTCGGGGTGAGGATGACCGCGCGCGGCTTGTGCTTCTCGGTGCGGCCGCCGGCGAGACGCGCCAAGGTCGGCAGACCGAACGACAGGGTCTTGCCGGAGCCCGTGCGGCCACGGCCGAGGATGTCCTTGCCGGCCAGGGCGTCCGGGATGGTCGCGGCCTGGATCGGGAAGGGGGTGGTCACGCCGTTCTGCGCGAGCTTGCGCACAACGCCTTCGGGGAGACCGAGGTCCGCGAACGTGACCTCGGGGGCGTCCTCGGCTGCCTCGTTCTCGGGCACGACGACGTGATCAGTACTGGCAATGGACATGCGAATGCGAAACCTTCCGGAGTCTCAGTCGGCACGCGCCCGTCAACTCCGTGATTCGCGATTCGCAATACGACCGCCTCAATGCGGTCCACCACGGCAAGGGAGAGTACGCGCCACACGGCGCGCTCTGCAGTGGCGCCGGGCAAGATGGGATCAAACGATCTGCCACCATACGCACCCCGGGCCCCTCAAGGCAAACCGGACTGTCCAGGCGACAGCGGGCCACCGTCCGACGACCGGACGGCATCCCGATGGACCCAACCACCCTCCGGCCACCATTGTTCCCGCCCCCGAAGAAAATCTTCCCGCCCCTCCGGCGCATCCCCACGACCCGCCACCCCGCCCACGCATGCCCACGACCCGCCACCCCGCCAGCGCATCCCCACAGCCCTACGCCGGTGCCCCCGCCTCCGGCGCCGGCTCCCGCTGCGCGAGCTGAGGCCCGGGCGGCTCGTGCGCCGACGACGACGGCTCCGGCGTCGGCTCCGGTGACGTCGTCGGCTCCTGCGGCGTCGGCGTGGGCTCCGGTTCGGCCGTGCGGGTGGGCGTCGGCGGGGCCGGCGGCTTCGGCGTGGGACGCGCCGGCCTTCCCGGCCTGTCACGCCCCGGCACGGTCGGGCTCGCGTCAGCGCTCGGCGCCGCCTCGGGGGAGGCCGACTCCACCGCCCGGCCGCCCTTGCCCTTCCTGCCCTTCCCGCCCTTGCCGCGCCCCCGCTCGCCACCGGCCCCGGCCGCACCGAACCCGGCGCCGCCGCCCGACACCGCGGGCCCGCCGTCGGGCGCCTCACCGCCCCGTTGCCCGGCGGAGTGCGACGGCTTGACGCTCCCACCCGTGTCGTCGCCGACACTCATGCAGCCGGCGGCAGCGGCGACCGCCACGACCGTGGCGGCCAGTCGGACGGGTACGTACAAGGGGCGCACGGGGCCACCTCCGGAAAGGGTGATGGAGTCAACACCTCCAACTCCCGCCGCCCACAAGAGGACACGCGCCCCGCATTCACAACCCGGTCAGCCGTAACCCAGGGCGTGAAGGCGCGCGTCGTCGATACCGAAGTGGTGGGCGATCTCGTGCACGACGGTGATCTCCGTCTCCGCGACGACGTCCTCCCGCGACTCGCACATCCGCAACGTCGGATTCCGGTAGACGGTGATCCGGTCGGGCAGCACACCGGCGTACCACTCACCCCGGTCGGTCAGCGGCGTCCCCTCGTACAGCCCGAGCAGCTCGGGATCGTCCGACGGCGGCTCGTCCTCCACGAACACCGCGACGTTGTCCATCAGTCGCGTCAACTCCGGCGGAATCCGGTCGAGCGCCTCCGCGACCAGCTCCTCGAACTCCTCACGCGTCATCTCCAGCACAGGCCCATTGTCGGCCACGACCCCGCCGTACGAGAGCCGTACGGCGCCGCATATCCGGCCCCGGACTTGGGCATACGGGATCAATGGCCCGCGTCCCCGCCGCAGTCCTGAGTGTCCTGAACCCGATCCGCAAGGCCCCGAGCGCCCTGGCCCGCCGATATCGCTCCCGCCAGACACCCACCACGATCGAGCTCGTGGCGCAGCCACACCCGTGGACCCGTGCGGTGGGACTCGTGGCCGTGGTCGTCCTCGGCGCCTGGCTGGGACTGCTGGTCGTGGGCGACGTCCGGGTCCCGGTCGGCCCCATGAACACCACCATGACCCTGCGCCCCTCCTTCACCGGCGGCACCAAGATCAACATCTCGCCGCTGGGCGCCCTCCAGCTGGACAGCCACATCGCACCCGTCCGCCTGGACGTCAACGTCGACCAGCTCGACCCCGACCGCTCCCAGGCCCTCGTGGACCACCCCGAACGCCTCTCAGGGCTCCAGGACGAGGTCGCCGAGGACGTCGGCCGCGGCACCCTCGACCTGGCCGTGCGCTCCGGTGTCGCCGTCGTCGCCGGCGCCACCGCGCTCGGCCTCGCCGTCTACCGCCGCCCGCGCCGCGCCCTGGCCGCCGGCGGCCTCGCCCTCACCCTGCTCGCGGCCTCGGGCGGCACCGCATACGCCACCTGGCGCCCCGACTCCGTCCTGGAACCCAAGTTCTCCGGCCTGCTCACCTCGGCCCCCTCCCTGGTCGGCAACGCGCGCAGCATCGTCACGGAATTCGACGTCTACCAGAAGGAGTTGGCCCGCCTGGTCACCAACGTGACCAAGCTCTACGACGCCACCTCGACGCTCCCCGCCTACGCGCCCGACCCCTCCACGATCCGCGTCCTGCACGTCTCCGACATCCACCTCAACCCGGCGAGCTGGAAGATCATCGCCTCGCTCGTTGAGCAGTACAAGGTCGACGTCATCGTCGACTCCGGCGACACGATGGACCACGGCACCGCCGCCGAGAACGGCTTCCTGGACCCCATCGAGGACCTCGGGGCCCCCTACGTCTGGGTCCGCGGCAATCACGACTCGATGATCACCCAGCGCTACATGGAAGACCTGAAGAACGTCCATGTCCTGGACGACGGAAAGGCGCAGACGATCAAGGGCCTGCGCTTCGCGGGCATCGGCGACCCCCAGTTCACCCCCGACCGCTCGCAGCGGGTCGGCGCCGAGCAGTCCCAGAAACTGGCCGGCGCCCGCCTGGCCACGGCCCTGCGCGACCAGAGCACCGCGGGCACCCCGGTGGACGTCGCCGTCGCCCACGAGCCCTCCGCCGCCCGCGAGGTCGACGGCGAGGTCCCCCTCGTCCTGGCCGGCCACCTCCACCACGACGAGATGGAGGACCTGCCGTACGGCACCCGGCTCCGCATCGAGGGTTCCACCGGCGGCAGCGGCCTGCGCGCCATCGAGGGCAAGCACCCCGACCCCATCGAGGCATCGATCCTCTACTTCGACCGCGACACCCGCCACCTCCAGGCCTGGGACGAGATCGAACTGGGCGGCCTGGGCCTCACGACGGCCGAGGTCAGCCGTCACCTCCCGAAGGAGAACCAGCCCGGCGCGAGCCAGTCCCCCAGCACCCCGTCCGAGGGCACTTCCTCACCCTCCCCCTAAACCGTTTTGGCGATAGCTCCCGCCATCCCATATGCTTCTCACGTCCCCGACGCGCTGCGAAGCGCACAGGCGGGCCGATAGCCCTCATCGTCTAGCGGCCTAGGACGCCGCCCTTTCAAGGCGGTAGCACGGGTTCGAATCCCGTTGGGGGCACGCACCACCCTGTGCGACACTGTCGTACAAAGCTTGGTCCTGTGGAGCAGTTTGGAGTGCTCGCCACCCTGTCAAGGTGGAGGCCGCGGGTTCAAATCCCGTCAGGACCGCTGAGGTTTCACGTGAAACCTCTTGGCTGGGTAGCTCAGTTGGTACGAGCGTCCGACTGAAAATCGGAAGGTCGCCGGTTCGACCCCGGCCCCAGCCACAGCTAAGGCCCCGATCCTCGGATCGGGGCCTTGTTGTATGCCCGTGATCGCGCCCGAGTGTACGAGCGTCCGCGTCCGCTACCGGAGAGATGAAGCTCTCCAGCTCGCAGCTCGCCCCGTCGATGGCTTCGACGGCCGCGGCGCATCCAGCCCTACGCGATCAGCGCGAGAGCAGGGACCTGTGACTCGGCCCCGCAGACCCACATCCACCAGCCGCGACCGGCGATGACGTGGGACGCATTCAGGTCCGCGTGCTCAACGAAGCCGCAGTTCCTGCACGAGAACACGGCCTGTGCCGGCCGGTTTCTCTTGTCGATGTGATGGCAGCGGGAGCACTCCTGGCTGGTGTAGGCCGGGTGGACGTGTACCACCGGCACTCCGGCCCTGCGCGCCTTGTATGCGATGAAGGCGCCGAGCTGGGCGAAGGCCCAGGAGTGGATCGTGACGCGTTGGGGCTTCTTCAGCCGTGCCCGTTCGCGGATGCCGCCCAGGTCTTCCAGGGCGATGCCGCGACCGGTGCGTTGGGCCTCCGTCACGATGTTTTTGCTGATCTTGTGGTTGATGTCGCGGGTACGCCGGGCTTCTCTTCCGGCGCGGCGTTTGGCTCGCCGTTTGGCGGACCGGGTCTGCTTTCTGGCGAGGTTGTCTCGATTGCGTCGGTCGTTCTGTCTGCTGCGGTTGAGGCGTCGGCCGCTGTGCCGGTGGCCGGTGGAGGTGGTGGCGATGTTGGTGATGCCGAGGTCGATACCGATGAATTCCCGGGGGTCCGGGGTGGTGGGGCTTTCTGGGAGGTCGACTGTGGCCAGGAGGTACCAGTGACCGTTGTGGCTGGTCAGGTCGGACTCGCCCTGACGGTGGTGGGCGAGGAGGAGGAGTTGCGTTTCCTCTCCCGTGAAGGCGAGGCGTTTCATGCGTCCGGCCACGGTCCAGATGGAGACGGTGCGTTGCGGCATCTGCCAGGACAGCATGCGGTCGTCGTAGGGCTGGGCGCCTTGGGGTCGGAAGGCGATGGGCTTTTCGGTGGCTTTGCGGAAGCGTTTGGAGCCGGGTTTGCCGAGGTTTCCGGCTTTGAGGTTGCCGGTGAGGGCCGCGTAGGCGTCGGCGGTCTTCTTGATGACGTGCTGGGCGGCCTGGGCGCCGAGGGACCAACGGGTCTTGACCTGGGTGTAGGTCAGGGCGCGTAGTTCGCGGTTGCGTTTGATTCCGGTGGTGAAGGCGGTGTGGGAGACGTGATTGGCTGCCGCGTTGCAGGCGTGGAGGGTCGCCTGTAGTGCCGATGCCTGTTCGGGGGTCGGCAGGAGTTTGACGCGGATCACGAGCTTCACGTCGAGGAATCTAGGGCGAGGTCAGAGCTGCGGTCAGGTGATCGATCTCCGGACACTCGATCGAATGATCGTTCGGGCAAGCGCTCGAATGGCGCTTACGTGGTCTGGTCGAAATCCGTTCGCCTCTGTTTTGCGGGGGATGAGATCCTGGATCCCGTATGTCTACGCACCCTGCCCCCGCCCTCGGCGCCCTCGCCCCCCGCCTGACCGAGTTGTCCCTGCGCGATGCGCACCGGCTCGGGCGCAGGCTCGAAGGTGCGCGCAAGATCCGTAAGCCGGAGGCGCGGGCCGCCGTGCTCGCCGAGATCGAGGCGGAGGTCGGCAAGGCCGAGGAACGGATGGCCGGCCGGCGCGCCCTCGTGCCCGAGGTCACCTACCCCGAGCAGCTGCCCGTCAGCCAAAAGAAGGACGAGATCGCCGACGCCATCCGCGACCACCAGGTCGTGATCGTCGCCGGTGAGACCGGCTCCGGCAAGACGACGCAGATCCCGAAGATCTGTCTGGAGCTGGGGCGCGGCGTACGGGGCATGATCGGGCACACCCAGCCCCGCAGGATCGCCGCCCGCACGGTCGCCGAGCGCGTCGCCGAGGAGCTGGACACACCGCTCGGCGAGGCCGTCGGCTGGAAGGTCCGGTTCACCGACCAGGTGAACCAGGACGCGACCTTCGTCAAGCTCATGACGGACGGCATCCTGCTCGCCGAGATCCAGACCGACCGCGAGCTGCGTGCCTACGACACGATCATCATCGACGAGGCCCACGAGCGGTCCCTCAACATCGACTTCCTGCTGGGCTATCTCGCGCAGTTGCTGCCGAAGCGTCCGGACCTCAAGGTCGTCATCACGTCGGCCACCATCGACCCCGAGCGCTTCTCGCGGCATTTCGGCGACGCCCCGATCGTCGAGGTCAGCGGTCGTACGTATCCCGTGGAGGTCCGCTACCGGCCGCTGCTGGAGGAGGACGGCGACGACGCCGACCGCGACCAGATCACCGCGATCTCCGATGCCGTGGAGGAGCTCCAGAAAGAGGGGAAGGGCGACATCCTCGTCTTCCTCTCCGGTGAGCGGGAGATCAGGGACACGGCGGACGCGCTCACCAAGAAGAACTACCGCTTCACGGAGATCCTGCCGCTCTACGCCCGGCTCTCCCATGCGGAGCAGCACCGCGTCTTCCAGCCGCACACCGGCCGCAGGATCGTTCTGGCCACGAACGTCGCCGAGACCTCCCTGACCGTGCCGGGCATCAAGTACGTCATCGACCCGGGCTTCGCGCGGATCTCGCGCTACAGCCATCGCACCAAGGTCCAGCGGCTGCCCATCGAACCGGTGTCGCAGGCCAGCGCCAACCAGCGCAAGGGCCGCTGCGGCCGTACGTCGGACGGCGTCTGCATCCGGCTGTACAGCGAGGACGACTTCGAGGCCCGGCCGGAGTTCACGGACGCGGAGATCCTCCGGACGAACCTTGCCTCCGTCATCCTGCAGATGACCGCGGCCGGTCTCGGCGACATCGAGAAGTTCCCCTTCATCGACCCGCCGGACCACCGCAACATCCGCGACGGTGTGCAGCTGCTCCAGGAGCTGAACGCCCTCGACCCGGCGCAGCAGGACTCCCGCAAGCGGCTCACGGACACCGGCCGCAAGCTGGCCCAGCTGCCCGTCGACCCCCGGCTGGCCCGAATGGTCCTGGAGGCGGACAAGAACGGCTGTGTGCGCGAGGTCATGGTCATAGCCGCCGCGCTGTCCATCCAGGATCCGCGCGAACGCCCCGCCGACAAGCAGGCCCAGGCCGACCAGCAGCACGCCCGCTTCAAGGACGAGACCAGCGACTTCCTGGCCTACCTCAACCTCTGGCGCTATCTCCGCGAGCAGCAGAAGGAGCGGGGCTCGTCCTCGTTCCGCCGGATGTGCAAGCAGGAGTACCTCAACTTTCTTCGCATCCGCGAATGGCAGGACATCTATACGCAGTTGCGCACGGTCGCGAAGCAGATGGGCATCCACCTCAATGAGGACGACGCCCCGGACGACCGCATCCATCTCTCCCTCCTGGCCGGCCTGTTGTCGCACATCGGCATGAAGGACGTGAAGGACGCCGGAGGGGAGGGCGGGAGGAGCACGGCGAAGAACGAGTACCTGGGGGCGCGGAACGCGAAGTTCGCGATCTTCCCCGGTTCGGCCCTCTTCAAGAAGCCCCCGCGTTTCGTGATGTCGGCCGAGCTCGTCGAGACGTCCCGCCTCTGGGCCCGCGTCAACGCGAAGATCGAGCCCGAGTGGGTCGAGCCCCTCGCCGCGCACCTCCTCAAGCGCACCTACAGCGAGCCGCACTGGGAGAAGGACCAGGCCGCGGTGATGGCGTACGAGAAGGTCACGCTCTACGGCGTGCCGATCGTGGCGCAGCGGAAGGTCAACTACGGGCGGATCGACCCGGAGATCAGCCGCGAGCTGTTCGTCCGGAACGCGCTGGTCGAGGGCGACTGGCGTACGCACCACAAGTTCTTCTCGGACAACCGCCGTCTCCTCACCGAGGTCGAGGAGCTGGAGCACCGGGCCCGGCGCCGGGACATCCTGGTCGACGACGAGACGCTGTTCGACTTCTACGACCAGCGGATCCCCGAGCACGTCGTCTCCGGTGCCCACTTCGACTCCTGGTGGAAGCACAAGCGGCACGAGCAGCCCGACTTCCTCGACTTCGAGCGCGAGATGCTCATCAACGAGAAGGCGGGTGAGGTCAGCAAGGCCGACTACCCGGACTCGTGGCGGCAGGGGAACCTGAAGTTCCGGGTGACGTACCAGTTCGAGCCGGGCGCGGACGCCGACGGCGTGACCGTCCACATCCCGCTGCAGGTCCTCAACCAGGTCACGGACGAGGGCTTCGACTGGCAGATCCCGGGCCTGCGCGAGGAGCTGGTGACGGAGCTGATCCGGTCCCTGCCCAAGCCGATCCGGCGGAACTACGTCCCGGCGCCGAACTTCGCCAAGCGGTTCCTGGACCGGGCCGTCCCTCTCCAGGAGCCCCTCACCGCGACCATGACGCGCGAGCTGAGGCTCATGGTCGGCGTGCCCTTCGAGGCGGACGACTTCGACCTGTCCAAGGTCCCCGACCACTTGAAGGTCACGTTCCGGATCGTCGACGAACGGCGCCGCAAACTGGCCGAGGACAAGGACCTGGAGGCGCTGAAGCTCAGGCTGCGCCCGAAGGCCCGCAAGGCCCTCTCCCAGGCGGCCGCGGCGACCGCCGAGCGCTCCGGCGGCGAGTCCCTGGAGCGCTCGGGCCTGAGCGACTGGACGATCGGCACGCTCACCCGCGTCTTCGAGACCCGCCGGGCCGGTCAGCCGGTGAAGGCGTACCCCGCACTGGTCGACGACGGCGACACGGTCTCCGTGCGCCTCTTCGACACGGAGGCGGAGCAGGCGCGGGCCATGTGGAAGGGCACGCGGCGGCTGATCCTGCGCAACATCCCGGTGAACCCGGCGAAGTTCGCCTCGCAGAAGCTGACGAACGCGCAGAAGCTGGCGCTGTCCGCGAATCCGCACGGCTCCATCCAGGGCCTGTTCGACGACTGCGCGATGGCCGCCGCGGACAAGCTGATCGGCGACTTCGGCGGGCCGGCGTGGGAGGAGGAGTCGTACCGGAAGCTGTACGACAAGGTGCGCGCCGAGATCGTCGACACGACCGTCCGCGCGGTGGGACAGGTGCAGCAGGTCCTGGCCGCCTGGCAGGCCTGTGAGCGCCGTCTGAAGGCCGTGCGCAGCCCCGCGCTGCTGCCGAACCTCCAGGACGTGCGGGCACAGCTGGACGCCCTCGTGAAGCCGGGCTTCGTGACGGAGGCGGGGCTGCGGCGCATGCCGGACCTGATGCGTTACCTGGTGGCCGCCGACCGGCGTCTGCAGCAGATGCCGACGAACGTCCAGCGGGACACCACGCGGATGCAGAAGGTCCACGAGATGCAGGACGAGTACGCCTGGCTCCTGGAGCAGCTGCCGCAGGGCCGGCCGGTGCCGTCGTCGGTCCTGGACATCCGCTGGATGATCGAGGAGCTGCGGGTCAGCTACTTCGCCCACGCGTTGGGCACGGCGTACCCCGTCTCCGACAAGCGGATCGTGAAGGCGATCGACGCGGCGGCGCCGTAACGGCACCCGTACACAGGGTGAGTTCGACCAGGGCCTCACCCTCCTGTACAGTCTCTTCTCGCAGCGCAACGCACGAATGGCGCCGCGAAACCTGGTCCTGTGGAGCAGTTTGGAGTGCTCGCCACCCTGTCAAGGTGGAGGCCGCGGGTTCAAATCCCGTCAGGACCGCATCACGAGAGCCCGGATCTTTGGATCCGGGCTCTTTTGCATGCCCTGACCTCGTCGTAAGCCCCTCGGGCCCCCACACGCCGTCTTGACGGCCCCTCATTCCGTCGGTACCCCAGAACCAGGGCCGTTCCCCGTGCGGCCTTCAGGAGGTGGCGTATGGCGACAGCGACCAGGCACGAGACGCGGGCGCTGCTCCGCGCGCACCTGTCGGCCGCGTCGTCGTACCGGCACCTCACGCGGCACTGCCCGATCTGCCATCGCCTGCTGAGGCTGGCGATGGAGTCGGCGCCGCGTGCGCCTCAGGTCGAGGCTCCGGCAAGGGAGGACGAGAGCCCGGCGCCCGCATGATCCACGAGCGGCCTCAACACCCGTCAGGGTAGGGGCTGCTGGAGCCGGAGGCTTCTCTACCGCACCCGTGGCGGAGCTAACAAGCCGCTCGGTATGTGACGGGTGTCACCGCATGAGTTTTGGAAAGTGCGGTACTTACGCCCCGCCTACAAAGGGTCAATTTAATATGTGCAATTGCACTCTGTCCGGGGTGCCGCACACAGACGATCCGACACCCCTCCCCAGGCTCCTACAAGGCCGCTCACAGCAGGTGCGACAGACCCACCCCGGGCGCACAAAAAAGATCGCGCTGGACCCGGCGGAGTCCAGCGCGATCTACGACGCACCCTGTTGTATGCCTGCAAAGCTCTGACTGGCTTGGGCGTGGGGCCTGTTGGGGCAGGATCCCGCGTCGCTTGGAGCAGTGGTCCGGACGCCGCGGCCGGTTGGGGGAACCAGCCGGTTTGCCCGGTTATTCAGTTGTTCAGGCCTCGCTGCGCTGCTGCGGGATGCCCGCGAGCAGAGCGCGGACCTCGGCCTCGCGGTAGCGCCGATGCCCGCCGAGCGTGCGGATCGACGTGAGCTTGCCGGCCTTCGCCCACCGCGTGACCGTCTTGGGGTCGACACGGAACATGGTGGCGACCTCAGCCGGGGTCAGCAGCGGCTCGGCATCAGGGGTGCGAGCGGTCATGAGCGGCCTCCTCGGGAGAACCGAACCTTCTCGGTTCTTTCCTCTAAATTCTGCACCTTGACCCGCGTTGCCCGAAATGGCGGACGCGAGTCGAGTCGGTTATAGGACGAACGGCTTGTCCTCGGCACTACAACTACACCATCTGTCCAGCCGCGTCGGCCAAACCGATGGAATTGCCCCTCCAGGTGTTCATCAGCGACGGAAGCCGATGGACCATGCCATAGCGGACAGTCACACCGCTGTGACGATCAGTCACAGGGTGATCAGGAAGTCACCAGACCCCCCAAAGCGTGCAATGCTGAGATTCCGCCCATAGTGCAGCACTACAGGACGGAAGGAGTCCTCCCCGGACTCCTTGTCCTATTTTGGCATGAGGAGGGGCAAGGGACGCAAGAGCCTCGTACGTGTAGTCCGTCACGCTTGGCCTACTTGAGAGGTCTGCCCGGATCGGGCCCTACGTCCCTTGTTGACGAAGTCTCAGGAGACGCACAGCCCGCTTCAGGAACTCGGTGCGAGGACGAAACCCCAAATCGGGCGGTTCGTCAAACGTCAGTTCGTGACCGAATGCGAGCGGTCTGTACGGACATCAAGGTCAGGCGTCAGTTGGCCGACCGCAGATTCCGTACGGAACGCCACCGCTCCACGAGCCGGGCGTACGCCTCCCCCGCACCGGCCCCGTCGCCCCGGCGCAGCGCGGCGATGCCCGCGGCCACGTCCGCCGCGGAGTGGTCGTCCTCCAGCGTCCCGGCCGGCACCACGTGCACCAGGCCGCCGTAGTCCAGCTCCACGAGCGAGCGCGGGTGGAACTCCTCCAGCCAGCGGCCGACGTCCATCAGGCCGTCGATCAGGGGTCCTTCGTTCCTCGCCTCCCGCAGGGCGCGCAGGCCCCGGGCCACCCGCCGCCGGGCCTGGACCATGGGAGTGCGGTAGCGCAGCACGGGCGGGCTGTCGTCGGACGCGCCCTTGTCGTACTCGCGCTCCTCGTCGGAGACCAGCACGAACCAGTTGATCGGCACCTGCCAGGTGGCCGTCCGGATCCACGGCCGGGCGTCCGGGTTGATCGTCAGCCAGCGCTCGTAGTCCTGGGCCGCCTGACGCCGCAGTACCGGCGGCAGGACCGCGTCCATGACCGGCGGGGGGAGCTCCTCGGAGAGCTCGTCCAGGGCCAGCCAGCCGCGCAGCCGGGTGCGCCAGGGACAGACGCAGACGACGCCGTCCACGTCGAGGACGAAGGCGTCGTCGCTCTCGTGCACCGGCACCGGGACCGGCGGGGTGGGGGCCAAGTCGGCGAGGGCCCGGCGGAGTTCGTCCTGGTACGAGGGGCGGTCCGTGCGGCGGGCGTAGCGGGCCCACTGGCTGCGCTCCGGCTCGGGGAAGGCGGCCAGCGGTTCGTACACGCGCAGGTAGGTCGCGTAGGGGACGATCACCGAGGTCACCTTGGGCACGCCTGCTCCCTCCCCCGCGCACCGCCGTGAAAACCTGCGGAACCACTCACGATCGCGCGGGAAATCTATGCAAATCGTCGCACGGGTGTACTCCGGTCGGAGGTGATCCTGTGCACGGTGCGGTCGGCGGGCCCGCCAGGCTCTAATCTCATGCTCAACAGTCCCCGCCACCCTCCCCCACAGCCAAAAGCGCGGGGGGACCCCCACGGGAGCTGGTCTCCACCCGCCGCACCTACTCAGGAGTCACCACAGTGACCGACGTAACCGGCGCACCTGCTGATGTACTGCACACCCTGTTCCACTCGGACCAGGGCGGTCATGAGCAAGTCGTGCTCTGCCAGGACCGTGCGAGCGGCCTCAAGGCCGTCATCGCCCTCCACTCCACCGCCCTGGGCCCCGCGCTCGGCGGTACGCGCTTCTACCCGTACGCGAACGAGGCCGAGGCCGTCGCCGACGCGCTGAACCTCGCCCGCGGGATGTCGTACAAGAACGCCATGGCCGGTCTCGACCACGGCGGCGGCAAGGCCGTGATCATCGGCGACCCGGACCAGATCAAGAGCGAGGAGCTGCTCCTCGCCTACGGCCGGTTCGTCGCCTCCCTCGGCGGCCGCTACGTCACCGCCTGCGACGTCGGCACGTATGTCGCCGACATGGACGTCGTGGCCCGCGAGTGCCGCTGGACGACCGGCCGCTCGCCGGAGAACGGCGGCGCCGGGGACTCCTCCGTCCTCACCGCCTACGGCGTCTACCAGGGCATGCGGGCCTCCGCTCAGCACCTGTGGGGCGACCCCTCGCTGCGTGGGAAGCGGGTCGGCATCGCCGGCGTCGGCAAGGTCGGCCACCACCTGGTGGAGCACCTGCGGGCCGAGGGCGCCGAGGTCGTCATCACCGACGTGCGCGAGGAGGCCGTGGGGCGGATCCTCGCGGCGCACCCGACGGGCGTGACGGCCGTCGCCGACACCGCGACCCTGATCCGCGCCGAGGGCCTCGACATCTACGCCCCGTGCGCGCTCGGCGGTGCCCTGAACGACGACACCGTCCCCGCGCTCACCGCCAAGGTGGTCTGCGGCGCCGCCAACAACCAGCTCGCCCACCCGGGCGTGGAGAAGGACCTCGCCGACCGCGGGATCCTCTACGCGCCGGACTACGTGGTGAACGCCGGCGGTGTCATCCAGGTCGCGGACGAGCTGCACGGCTTCGACTTCGACCGGTGCAAGGCGAAGGCGTCGAAGATCTTCGACACCACGCTGGCCATATTCGCACGTGCGAAGGAGGACGGTATTCCGCCGGCTGCCGCGGCCGACCGGATCGCCGAGCAGCGGATGCACGACGCGACCCTGGCCCGCCGGGGGCGCTGAGGCCGGGGCGGTGCGGGACTGATCCCCGCAGTGTCGTACGTTTGGCCGGTACCCGCCGGTGGGCAGTTAGAGAGAACTCTCACTTCTACCGGCGGGTCGACCGTCGATAAGTGGTTAAAATCGCGGTTGACCAGCGAGGACGGGGCGCCTCGAAGGTCCTGGGCGCGGGCACGTCATGCGGGCGACGTACCGTATGGGCGCGGGCTCAGGTACCGTGGAAGCCCTACGGACCGGTCTCTCCGCGGAGAGTCCGTGCCGGACCATGAACGCGTGTCAAGACTCTGGGGCCGTCGAGCCCCGTCGTTGAGGGGGTCGAGCCATGGGGCGCGGCCGGGCCAAGGCCAAGCAGACGAAGGTCGCCCGCCAGCTGAAGTACAACAGCGGTGGGACTGACCTCTCACGCCTGGCCGAGGAGCTGGGTGCATCGCCTTCGAATCCGCAGCCGCCTAACGGCGCGCCGCCGATCGAGGACGATGATCAGGACGACGACCTGTACGCACGGTACGCCGACCTCTATGAGGACGACGACGACGAGGACGACCAGTCCTCGCAGCATCGTCGCGGCGCTTGACCCTGCACTGAGCACTTACCCGGTCGGTGACTGAAGGTCACCGACCGGGTTCTGTGCTGCCTGCAGGGCCATGACCCCGTGTCTCAGCTCGCGTAGTCACCGATCAGGGCGGCACCGGTGGGGTGCTCGCCCCGGTCCGTGATCTCTCCGGCCACCCAGGCGTCCACGCCGCGGTCGGCCAGCGTCGTCAGGGCCACGTCCACGGACTCCTGCGGCACGATCGCGATCATGCCGACGCCCATGTTCAGGGTCTTCTCGAGCTCCAGGCGCTCGACGCTGCCCGTGCGGCCGACCAGGTCGAAGATCGGGGCCGGGGTCCAGGTGGAGCGGTCCACGATCGCGTGCAGCTCGTCCGGGACGACCCGGGCGAGGTTGGCCGCGAGGCCGCCGCCCGTGATGTGACTGAAGGCGTGCACCTCGGTGGTGCGCATCAGGGCCAGGCAGTCCAGCGAGTAGATCTTCGTCGGCTCCAGGAGCTCCTCGCCGAGGGTGCGGCCGAGCTCCTCGATGTGCGCGTCCAGCGCCAGGCCCGCCTGGTTCAGCAGGACGTGGCGGACGAGGGAGTACCCGTTCGAGTGAAGACCGGAGGACGCCATGGCGATCACCGCGTCACCCGTCCGGATGCGATCCGCGCCGAGCAGCCGGTCGGCCTCCACGACGCCCGTACCGGCGCCGGCGACGTCGAAGTCGTCCTCGCCCAGCAGGCCCGGGTGCTCGGCCGTCTCGCCGCCGACCAGGGCGCAGCCGGCGAGCACACAGCCCTCGGCGATGCCCTTGACGATGGCGGCGACCCGCTCGGGGTGGACCTTGCCGACGCAGATGTAGTCGGTCATGAACAGCGGCTCGGCGCCGCAGACCACGATGTCGTCCATG
This sequence comes from Streptomyces massasporeus, assembly GCF_014648995.1. Taxonomy (GTDB): domain Bacteria; phylum Actinomycetota; class Actinomycetes; order Streptomycetales; family Streptomycetaceae; genus Streptomyces; species Streptomyces massasporeus. The sequence continues at coordinate 49,887 of NZ_BMSE01000006.1, forward strand.
ACCATGGCGACCAGGTCGTGGCCGATGCTGTCGTAGACGCCCAGCTGGCGGGCGATGTCGACCTTGGTGCCGACGCCGTCCGTGGCGGAGGCGAGCAGGGGCCGCTCGTAGTTCTTCAGGGCGGAGGCGTCGAAGAGGCCGGCGAAGCCGCCGAGGCCGCCGAGGACCTCGGGGCGCTGGGCCTTCTTCACCCACTCCTTCATCAGTTCGACGGCGCGGTCGCCGGCTTCGATGTCGACGCCCGCGGCTGCGTAGCTGGCGCCGCCCTCGGCAATGGGTTTCTCAGACATGGCTAAGCAGAACCTTCGTGTCGTACGGCAGGTGTTACGGGCCGTCTACGGGCGGCGGATCGCGTCGGCGGCGGCCGTGGCGGCCGGGCCGGCGGCCAGCTCCGTCTCCAGCAGCTGCTTGCCGAGCAGCTCGGGGTCCGGGAGCTCCATCGGGTACTCGCCGTCGAAGCAGGCGCGGCACAGGTTCGGCTTGGCGATGGTGGTCGCCTCGATCATGCCGTCGATGGAGATGTAGGCCAGGGAGTCGGCGCCCAGGGAGGTGCCGATCTCTTCGATCGTCATGCCGTTGGCGATGAGCTCGGCGCGGGTGGCGAAGTCGATGCCGAAGAAGCAGGGCCACTTCACGGGCGGCGAGGAGATCCGGATGTGGACCTCGGCCGCGCCCGCCTCGCGGAGCATGCGGACCAGGGCCCGCTGGGTGTTGCCGCGCACGATCGAGTCGTCGACGACGACCAGGCGCTTGCCCTTGATGACTTCCTTCAGCGGGTTCAGCTTCAGGCGGATGCCCAGCTGGCGGATGGTCTGCGAGGGCTGGATGAACGTCCGGCCGACGTACGCGTTCTTGACGAGGCCGGCGCCGAACGGGATGCCGGAGGCCTCCGCGTAGCCGATCGCCGCGGGCGTGCCCGATTCCGGGGTCGCTATCACCAGGTCGGCCTCGACGGGCGCTTCCTTGGCGAGCTTGCGGCCCATCTCCACGCGGGAGAGGTACACGTTCCGGCCGGCGATGTCGGTGTCCGGGCGGGCCAGGTACACGTACTCGAAGACACAGCCCTTGGGCTTCGCGTCCGCGAATCGGGAGGTCCGCAGGCCGTTCTCGTCGATGGCGACGAACTCGCCCGGCTCGATCTCCCGGACGTAAGCGGCGCCGCAGATGTCGAGGGCGGCGGACTCGGAGGCGACGACCCAGCCGCGCTCCAGCCGGCCGAGGACCAGCGGGCGGATGCCCTGCGGGTCCCGGGCCGCGTACAGGGTGTGCTCGTCCATGAAGACGAGCGAGAAGGCACCCCGGACCTTCGGGAGGACCGTGTGAGCGGCCTCCTCGATGGTCAGCGGCTTGCCGTCCTCGTCGACCTGGGCCGCGAGGAGCGCGGTGAGCAGGTCGGTGTCGTTGGTCGCCGCGACGCGCGGGGTGCGTCCGCCGTCCTGCTTGGGCAGGTCGGCGACCATCTCGGCGAGCTGGGCGGTGTTGACGAGATTGCCGTTGTGGCCGAGCGCGATGGATCCGTGTCCGGTCGCGCGGAAGGTCGGCTGGGCGTTCTCCCAGACGGAGGCACCGGTGGTCGAATAGCGGGCGTGACCGACCGCGATGTGACCCTGGAGCGAACCGAGGGAGGTCTCGTCGAAGACCTGGGAAACCAGGCCCATGTCCTTGAAGACGAGGATCTGTGAGCCGTTGCTGACCGCGATTCCCGCGGATTCCTGGCCTCGATGCTGGAGGGCGTAGAGCCCGAAGTACGTGAGCTTGGCGACCTCTTCGCCCGGAGCCCAGACACCGAAGACGCCGCAAGCGTCCTGGGGGCCCTTCTCACCGGGGAGCAGGTCGTGGTTGAGTCGTCCGTCACCACGTGGCACGCCACCGAGTGTAGGCGAGGTCGACCACTGGTCCGAATTGGGGATACCGGACTTTCCGGTGGATCACCGCTCGGCGACCGCTCGCACACTCGTACCGTTTTCGCTGGTCAGCGTGAGGGTTTGGTGATCGACTCCGTACTTCAGCTTCCCGTCGAAAAGTCGCAGCAGCGTCTTCTCGCCGTCCATGAGTGAGTCTTCGCACATCATTCGGGTCGTGGCCGGGGGGCCGACGGTGATATGGCCGTCGCGGACCGTGGCCTTTGCGTTCACCTTGTTGCAGCCGAGGCTGCCGGAGACCGTGCCCTTCTTCTCGTCGAAGGTGAGGTGGGCCCGGCCGTCGGCGTTCGGGGTCGTGACGGTCCACTTGGTGCCGGCCAGCGGGGCGTCCTTGGCCCTGGTCAGGTGGACGGTGTCGCCCCCGGCGGTGGTGAGGGTGAGGCGGTCGTCGTCCACCTTCGCCTTCAGCTCCTGGTCGGAGAAGGCCCGCGCGAGGGTCGTCTCGAACTCCATGGGCTTGTTCTCGCAGGCCATCTCGGTGGACCTGGTCTTGCCCAGCCGGACGCGGTCGCCGTCGACGGTGGCCTCGGCGCTGAAGTTGTTGCAGCCGAGGCTGCCCTCGGCCCGGCCCTTGTCGATGGTCACGTGGGCGCCGGTGGGGGCCTTCTGCGTCCTGCCGTCCGCGGTGACGCTGTCCACGCTCCACCGCACACCGGTGACCGGCTTGTCGGCACCGACCGAGCCGCTGCCGCCGTCCGCCTTCTCGCTGCCGCAGGCCGCCATGAGCGGGACGAGCATGGCGGCGGCCGTCAGGGTCATGCGCTGCTTCTGCCTGTCCATGCCACTTCGACGGGTGACCCGGGGGGATCGGTTCCCCTTACGGCGGGGATTCCTTCTTATGCCATGAGCAATCAGGCGGACGGGCGGCAGACGCTCAGGCCATCAGCGGCAGGAGGGCCGACAGGTCCGCGCGCTCCCCGCTCGCGCTGACCTTGGCGTCCCGGAGTGCCTCGGCCCAGGTCAGCCGCCCAGTCGCCAGCCGGATCCAGGTCAGTGGATCCGTCTCGACGACGTTGGGCGGGGTGCCCCGTGTGTGCCTCGGCCCCTGGACGCACTGCACCACCGCGTACGGCGGCACCCTCACCTCCGTCGAACCGCCGGGTGCCTTGGCGGCGAGCGCGTCGGCCAGCAGCCGGGTGCAGGCGGCCAGGGCCTGGCGGTCGTAGGGGATGTCCAGGCCGGGGACGGCGGCGTTGAGGTCGTCGGTGTGGACGACGAGTTCGACGGTGCGGGTGACGAGGTAGTCGGCGAGGGGCAGGGCGCCGGCGCTGGTGGCGAGCAGCCGGGTGCCGGGGTGGGCGGCGAGGTCGGCGGTGAAGCGCTCCTCGACGGCCGCGAGGTGGGCGGCCGGGTCGGGGTGTCTCTCGGCCAGCTCGCGGGCATGGGCGGCGATGTCCGGGGCGTCGGCCACGATCGCGGCGGGCCAGTCGAGCAGCGTGCCGTCCTGTTTGGCCGGCTCCGGCAGGCCGGTCAGACGGGAGACCGCCGCGAGGCTCATCCCGGCGTGGGCCACCAGGTCCCGGACGGTCCAGTCGCTCAGCCGGGTGGGCAGGGCGAGCTGCTCGGGGGTGAGTCCGGCGGCAGCGGCCCGTACGTTCCCGAACTGGGCGAGCACCGCCGTGCGGATCTTGGCGGGGTCGTAGCTGCGGGTGCGCTTCTTGGCCGGTGGCATGGGGGTCAGCCTAAGTGGGGGCTGTGACAGACGGGGGCGCCTCGAAGGTCTCCCCGTTGCGGGGCACGCCGATGCCCCGCCAGGTGAAGGGGACCCCCCGGGCCGCGTCCGGGTCCGGGCCGTCCATCAGCTGGAAGTGCAGGTGCGGCTCGGAGGAGTTGCCGGAGTTGCCGCAGCGGGCCAGAACCTGTCCGGCCCGCACCCGGTCGCCCTCGCGGACGGTGAGGGAGCCGCGCTGGAGGTGGGCGTAGGCGGCGTGGGTGCCGTCGCCGAGGTCGAGGACGAGGTGGTTGCCGAGGATGCGGCTGACGCCCGCGACCTCCCGCACCATGCCCTCGGGAAGCATCAGGTACAGCAGCCCCGGCAGGGAGGTCCGGCTGAGGTGGTCGCGCTGCCGGTCTTCCGCTCGCACGACCGTGGCGTCGGCGACCGCCAGGAGGGGGGCTCCGTAGGCCGGGAAGGCCTGGGGGCGGCGGGCGAGGGGCCAGAGCCAACCGAAGGCCGGACGGGCCCCCGGCTCGGGCTCGGCGAGGATGTCGATGGCGAAGGTCTGGCCGTAACTGTGCACCCCGTGGCTGGGGGTGCGGTCGGCCGGGCTGTTCAGCGCGGACCAGCGGCCGGTGACGGGAGGAGCGACCTCGACGGGCTCGCGGGCCACGCTCGGCCGGTCCGGGGCACCGCCCCAGCGGTTCACCAGCATGATGACGGCGTACGCCAGGACCGCCGGCGCGAAGTTCCCCCACCAGGGAACCACGGACAGGCCGAAGCAGAGATCGGCGGCGATCAGGCCGAAGAAGACCAGCCACAGAACGCGGTAGGCCACCATGCCGAGCTTGCGTGCGGACATCCTGTCCCCTCCGAGTTCCTTTACGGGCGGGTGGTCGTCAGCGCCGTCAGCAGCGGTACGACCCGCCCCGGCGGCACCTCGTGACGGCCCCGGCCGGTCGTGTGCAGCCAGCCCGTGGCGGTGAGCTGGCGCAGGTGGTGGTAGATCTGGCCGGTTGTGCCGACCTCGTCCAGCTCGGCGAGTTCGGCGGCGGTGCGCCGGCCGCCGAGGATCTCGCGCAGCAGGCGGATCCGGACCGGGTGGCCGAGTGCGGCGAACGACTCCGCGGCCGAGGTCCAGTCGCCCTCCAGCAGGTCCTGGGTGAGGGCGGTCATCTGCCAGGCGTACTCCTCGCCCGTCGGCAGGCGCACGGAGCCGGTGTAGAGGACACCGCCGCCCGCTTCACCTGCCTCGGTCAGCTGTTCCCGCAGTCCGTTCAGGGCCCAGAAGTCGCTCCCGTCGATGTGGGGGGCGGTGTGCTGGGCGCCTTCCAGGGCGGCGAGGCGGCGCTCCAGGTCGGCGACGCGTTGTTCGAGTTCCACGATTCCGAGATTACGGAACTACGTAATCTCGTGCAAGAGGGAGTCCGGCCTGTCCGCCCCGGGCACGGCGAAGCCCCCGCCCGGCGGACCGGGCGGGGGCTTCGGAGCGGTTGCCTACTTCAGCAGCGCCGGGATCGTGCTCTCGTGCGTCTCGCGCAGCTCGGACAGCGTGAGGGCGAACTCGCCCTGGACGTCCACGACGTCACCGTCGACGACACCGATGCGGGTGACCGGGAGGCCCCGCGCACCGCACATGTCGTTGAAGCGGACCTCTTCGGAGCGCGGCACGGCCACGACGGCGCGGCCGGCCGACTCGGAGAAGAGGAAGGTGAAGGCGTCCAGACCGTCCGGGACGATCAGGCGGGCGCCCTTCTGCCCCAGCAGCGCCGACTCGACGACCGCCTGGATCAGACCGCCGTCGGACAGGTCGTGCGCGGAGTCGATCATGCCGTCGCGGGAGGCGGAGATCAGAATCTCGGCCAGCAGGCGCTCACGCTCCAGGTCGACCTTCGGGGGCAGGCCGCCGAGGTGGTCGTGAACCACCTGGGACCAGGCCGAGCCGCCGAACTCCTCACGCGTGTCGCCGAGGAGGTAGAGCAGCTGGCCCTCCTCCTGGAAGGCGACGGGCGTGCGGCGGGCCACGTCGTCGATGACGCCCAGGACCGCGACGACCGGGGTGGGGTGGATGGCCGCCTCGCCCGTCTGGTTGTAGAGCGAGACGTTGCCGCCGGTCACCGGGGTGCCGAGCTGCTGGCAGGCGTCCGCCAGACCGCGCACGGCCTCCGCGAACTGCCACATCACCGCCGGGTCCTCGGGCGAGCCGAAGTTCAGGCAGTCGGAGACGGCGAGCGGCTTGGCGCCGGTGGTGGCGACGTTGCGGTACGCCTCCGCCAGGGCCAGCTGGGCGCCGTGGTACGGGTCGAGCTTGGCATACCGGCCGTTGCCGTCCGTGGCGATGGCGACGCCGAGGCCGGTCTCCTCGTCGATCCGGATCATGCCGGAGTCCTCGGGCTGAGCGAGGACGGTGTTGCCCTGCACGAAGTGGTCGTACTGGCTGGTGATCCAGGACTTGGAGGCCTGGTTCGGGGAGCCGACCAGCTTCAGTACCTGGTCCTTCAGCTCCTCGGAGGTCGCCGGCCGGGGCAGCTTGTTCGCGTCGTCGGCCTGGAGCTCGTCCTGCCAGGACGGGCGGGCGTACGGGCGCTCGTAGACCGGGCCCTCGTGCGCGACCGTGCGCGGGTCGACGTCGACGATCTTGCCACCGTGCCAGTAGATCTCGAGGCGGTCGCCGTCGGTCACCTCGCCGATGACGGTGGCGATGACGTCCCACTTCTCGCAGATCTCCAGGAAGCGGTCGACCTTCTCCGGCTCGACGACCGCGCACATGCGCTCCTGCGACTCGCTCATGAGGATTTCCTCGGGCGAGAGCGTGGAGTCGCGCAGGGGGACGTCGTCCAGGGTGACGCGCATGCCGCCGGAGCCGTTGGAGGCGAGCTCGGAGGTGGCGCAGGACAGACCCGCGGCGCCGAGGTCCTGGATGCCGACGACCAGCTTCTCCTGGAAGGCCTCCAGGGTGCACTCGATGAGGAGCTTCTCCTGGAAGGGGTCGCCGACCTGGACGGCCGGGCGCTTCGAGGGCTTGGCGTCGTCGAAGGTCTCGGAGGCCAGGATCGAGGCGCCGCCGATGCCGTCGCCGCCGGTCCGGGCCCCGTAGAGGATGACCTTGTTGCCCGCGCCGGACGCCTTCGCGAGGTGGATGTCCTCGTGCCGCATGACGCCGATGGCACCGGCGTTGACCAGCGGGTTGCCCTGGTAGCAGGCGTCGAAGACGACCTCGCCGCCGATGTTGGGCAGGCCCAGGCAGTTGCCGTAGCCGCCGATGCCCGCGACGACACCCGGCAGGACGCGCTTGGTGTCGGGGTGGTCGGCGGCGCCGAAGCGCAGCGGGTCGACGACCGCGACCGGGCGGGCGCCCATGGCGATGATGTCGCGGACGATGCCGCCGACACCGGTGGCCGCGCCCTGGTAGGGCTCGACGTACGACGGGTGGTTGTGCGACTCGACCTTGAAGGTGACCGCGTAGCCCTGGCCGACGTCCACGACACCGGCGTTCTCGCCGATGCCGACGAGCATGGCGTCGGACTCGGGGGCCTTCTCGCCGAACTGGCGCAGGTGCACCTTGCTGCTCTTGTACGAGCAGTGCTCCGACCACATCACCGAGTACATGGCGAGCTCGGCCCCGGTGGGCCGGCGGCCGAGGATCTCCACGACCCGCTCGTACTCGTCCTTCTTCAGGCCCAGTTCGGCCCAGGGCAGCTCGACGTCGGGGGTCGCGGCCGCGTGCTCGACCGTGTCCAGAGGCGTCCGGCTCATGCGTTGACCAGCTTCTTGAGGATCGAGGTGAAGAACGGGAGGCCGTCGGTGCGGCCGGTGCCGATCAGCGGCTCGACGGCGTGCTCGGGGTGCGGCATGAGGCCGACCACGTTTCCGGCCTCGTTGCTGACGCCGGCGATGTCCCGCTGCGAGCCGTTGGGGTTGAAGTCGAGGTACCGGAAGGCGACACGGCCCTCGGCCTCCAGCTTGTCGAGCGTGTACGCGTCGGCGACGTACTGCCCGTCGTTGTTCTTCAGCGGGATGTGGATCTCCTGGCCGGCCGAGTAGTCGGTGGTCCAGGCGGTCCCGGCGTTCTCCACCCGCAGCTTCTGGTCGCGGCAGATGAAGTGCAGGTGGTCGTTGCGGAGCATCGTGCCCGGCAGCAGGTGGGCCTCGGTGAGGATCTGGAAGCCGTTGCAGATGCCGAGCACCGGCAGACCGGCCTTCGCCTGCTCCAGCAGGGGCTCCATCACCGGCGAGAAGCGGGCGATGGCCCCGGCGCGCAGATAGTCGCCGTAGGAGAAGCCGCCGCACAGCACCACGGCGTCGACCTGCTTGAGGTCCTTGTCCTTGTGCCACAGGGCGACCGGCTCGGCGCCCGCGACGCGGATCGCGCGCTGTGTGTCACGGTCGTCCAGGCTGCCGGGAAAAGTGACGACGCCAATACGAGCGGTCACTTCGCGGCCTCCGCGACTTCCTCGACCCGGATCGAGAAGTCCTCGATCACGGTGTTCGCGAGGAAGGACTCCGCAAGATCATGAATGCGGGCGAGGGCGGCCTCGTCGACCGGCCCGTCAACTTCCAGTTCGAAACGCTTTCCCTGGCGGACGTCCGAGATCCCGTCGAAACCCAGCCGCGGCAGTGCGCGCTGCACCGCCTGGCCCTGGGGGTCGAGGATCTCCGGCTTGAGCATGACGTCGACTACGACGCGTGCCACTGGCACTCCCGGTGTGTGGTGCTGAGCAGGTCCCTTCAGACTACCCGCACAAAATTTCTACGCGCGTTGACTTGTAGGAAACTACGTGACCGGCATCACGATCCGGCATCGACGGACCCACACACGAAATTTTCGGGAAGGATTCCGGATCGACACCCGGGAACTATTGCGCCCGCCCGTCTCCCGCCGCCACCCTTCCAACGAAGTCGCTCCGCTCCCTTCTTGCTTTTGGACACGCAGAAGGATTTAGTCGGACTTCACAATGTATTGCCGGGCACTGTACAAATGAATTGGCATAGTGCCGCATGAAGGGACCGATATTCGTGGCGCAGAAGGTCGTGGTCACTCTCTTTGACGACATCGACGGCTCGGAAGCGACGGAAACGATCGCCTTCGGACTGGACGGCACGTCGTACGAGATCGACCTGAGCGAAGTCAACGCCGGAGAACTGCGGAAGGCGCTCGCGCCCTACGTGGAAGCCGGCCGCAAGCGGTCCCGCTCGGGCAAGGCCTACCGGCAGACGGAGGTCGCCCCCGACCCGTCGGCCGTGCGCGCCTGGGCCCAGGCCAACAAGATGGAGGTCCCCGCGCGCGGGCGCATCCCCAAGAAGGTCTACGAGGCGTTCACCGCCGCGCAGTGACGGCCGTCGGGCCCGGACCGGCGCCCGTCCACCCGCCCCTCGCGGCAACCGACTTGCGCAGCACCCCGGCTGATCAGCTAGAGTCTGGAGCACGCCGAGGGGCGAGGCCGAAAGGCCCAGCTCACGGAAACATGCGGGTGTAGTTCAGTAGTAGAACATCCCCCTTCCAGGGGGAAGGCGCAGTGTGCGATTCCTGTCACCCGCTCTGCATCGCCGTACCGGACACTCATGGGGGTACCCCCTGCTCGAGCTTGTCGAGAGCTTGGGGGAGGATCAGGTAGGCTGGTGCCCGCACCGGTCAGTGAAAGCTGATCGGGAGCACATGCGGACGTAGCTCAGTTGGTAGAGCGCAACCTTGCCAAGGTTGAGGTCGCGAGTTCGAACCTCGTCGTCCGCTCGGGAAAGAAGCCCCGGTCCTTCAGGACCGGGGCTTCTTCGTGTGCTGCTCCCCGCTTCTGACATTTGTCATGCCGAGTGATGACAGCGCGCACTGCTTGCGGGCCCGTACGGCCGGGACGCTTGGAGCATGGAAACCAACGGACACGAACACGTGATTGAGGTCACTGACCTGCGACGTGTGTACGGGGGCGGGTTCGAGGCGGTACGCGGAATCAGCTTTTCCGTCCGGCGCGGGGAGATCTTCGCGCTGCTCGGCACCAACGGCGCGGGCAAGACCTCGACCGTCGAGCTCCTGGAGGGACTCGCGCGGCCGGCCGGCGGACGGGTAAGGGTCCTCGGGCACGACCCCTACGCCGACCGGGCCGCCGTACGGCCCCGCACCGGCGTGATGCTCCAGGAGGGCGGCTTCCCCTCCGAGCTCACCGTCGCCGAGACCGCGCGGATGTGGGCGGGATGCGTGAGCGGGGCCCGGCCGCCGGCGGAGGTACTGGCCCTGGTCGGCCTGGAGGCGAAGGCCGGCACCCGGGTCAAGCAGCTGTCCGGCGGCCAGCGGCGCCGCCTCGACCTGGCCCTCGCCCTGCTCGGCGACCCCGAGGTGCTCTTCCTCGACGAGCCGTCCACCGGGCTGGACGCCGAAGGCCGCCGGGCCACCTGGGAGTTGGTCAGCGCGTTGCGCGACGGCGGGACGACCGTGCTGCTGACCACGCACTACCTGGAAGAGGCCGAGAACCTCGCCGACCGGCTGGCGATCATGCACGAGGGCCGGATCGCCACCACCGGCACCCCGGCCGAGGTGACCGCCGCGGAGCCGTCGCGGATCTCCTTCGAACTGCCCGACGGCTACTTCGTCGGCGATCTCCCGCCGCTCGGCGAACTGGGCGTGACCGGCCACGAGACCGACGGCCGGATCGTCCGGCTGCGCACCCATGAACTCCAGCGGTCCGCCACCGGCCTGCTGATGTGGGCCGCGCAGGCCCGGGTCGAGCTGCGCCGTCTGGACGTGCGCTCGGCCTCCCTGGAGGAGGCGTTCCTCGGGATCGCCAAGGACGCCTCCGGGCAGCAGGCCATGGGCATGACGACGAAGGAGTACGCGGCATGAGCGCGACGCACACGACGCCCCGCCCGGCGGCGACGACGACCCCAGTGAGCCGGATGACCGCTCTGGCCCGCGCCGAACTGACCCTGCTCGGGCGGACCAGGGGCGCGCTCTTCGCGGCGCTGTTCGTGCCGCTGGTGATGCCGGTCAGCGTGCGGGCGGCGTCCGAGGACATGGACCTCGCCGGGGCGGGGCTGAGCACCGGCACCCTGGTGCTGCCCGCCGCGGTCGGCTTCTCCCTGCTGTTCGCCGTCTACTCCGTGCTCGTCGGCGCGTTCGTCGTGCGGCGTGAGGAGCTCGTACTCAAGCGGTTGCGCACCGGCGAGCTGCGGGACGTCGAGATCCTGGCCGGCACGTCACTGCCGGCGGTCCTCACCGGGCTCGCGCAGTGCCTGCTGCTGGTGGTGGGGTGTGCCGTTCTGATGGACCTGTCCGCGCCGTCGGCGCCGCATCTGGTCGTCCTGGGGCTGCTGTTGGGGCTCGTGATGAGCGCAGCCCTCGCCGCGGCCACCGCGAGTTTCACCCGGACCGGCGAGAGCGCCCAGGTCACGCCCATGCCGCTGCTGATGGTCTCGATGATCGGCTCCGGCATGTTCGCACCGCTGGAACTGTTCCCGGACCGGGTGGCCTCCGTGCTCGAACTGCTGCCGCTGACGCCCGTCATCACGCTGGTGCGCGGCGGCTGGACCGGGGACCTCTCCGCGTACGAGGCGCTGGGCGCTCTCGCGACCGCCATGGCCTGGATCCTCATCGCGGTGTTTGCTGTACGGCGGTGGTTCCGCTGGGAACCGCGGCGTTGACCGAAGGGGAGTGACGGGGCGCATGCGCACGCCGGGCAGGTGGTGGCGGCACAAGACCACGCCGGAGAAGGTGGAGTCGTACACGCGGTGGTCGTTCCACTTCTTCGCGGTGATGGAGTTCTTCTCCGTCGGGCTCACGTCCGTGGCCCCGCTCGGGCCGCGGCTGGGTGGAGCCGCGATGCTGGTGGTGGCCGTGCACGCCGGCCTCGGCTTCGTGACCGTCTCCCGGGCGATCGACTGGACCCGTGGCCGCAGGCCCCAGCCCACCGGACTGATGTGGACGCTGGCCGCCGTCACCGCCGCGATCGCCGCCGCCGCGATCGGACTCGCCGAGCTCGGGCCGGACCGCGAGGGCGTCGACACCGCCGCCGGTGGCGTCTTCGGAGTGATCCTGATCTTCGGTCCCGGCATCATCGCGCTCGGCGTCCGCTCCCGGCGGCGCGCGTTCGGCATCGCGGGCGGCTTCGCGGCGGGCACCTGGGTCATGGCGTTCACGCTCGGCGCCCCCGTGCTCACGGCGCTCTTCACGGCGCTGATCGTGCTGATCGGCGGCGTGTTCATCGCCTTCACGGCCGTCTTCTCGGTGTGGCTGCTCAATTCCGTCTTCGAGCTCGACGAGGCCCGCGAGACCCGGGCCCGGCTCGCCGTCGCCGAGGAGCGGCTGAGGTTCGGGCGGGATCTGCACGACGTCATGGGGCGCAACCTCGCCGTGATCGCACTGAAGAGCGAGCTGGCCGTGCAGCTGGCCCAACGGGGGCGGCCCGAGGCCGTGACGCAGATGGTCGAGGTGCAGCGGCTCGCGCACGAGTCGCAGCGGGAGGTACGGGAGGTCGTGCGCGGCTACCGGGAGGCCGACCTCGGCTCGGAACTCGCCGGAGCGCAAGGGGTGCTGGCGGCGGCCGGGATCGACTGCACGGTCGGCGGGGCGACGGCGGCCGTGCTGCCCGCGGCGGTGCAGTCCGCCCTGGGGTGGGTGATGCGGGAGGCCGCGACGAACGTCCTGCGGCACGGGGACGCGCGGCGATGTGCGGTGCGATTGCAGGTGCTGGAGGGGCGGGTGGTGTTGTCCGTGGAGAACGACGGGGTGAGCGAGGCGGGGACCGAGTCCGGGAAGGGACCGTCCGGCTCGGGGCTCGCCGGGCTGCGGGAACGGCTGGCGGAGATCGACGGGACCCTCGAGGCCGGGCCCGCGGGACAAGGACTGTTCCGGCTGACGGCGGAGATTCCGCTGCCGTCACAGCCCGGCCCCGCCGGCGCCGTCCCGGCCGCCGTCGCCGCGCTTTCTGTGAGTGAGGTCACGCCGTGACGGCCGTGGAACCCGTGCGGCTGCTGCTCGCCGACGACGAGCACCTCATCCGGGGGGCGCTCGCCGCGCTGCTGTCGCTGGAGGACGACCTCGTCGTCGTCGCCGAGGCGGCCACCGGGCCCGAGGCGCTGGCGATGGCCCGGGCGCACCAACCCGATGTCGCCGTGCTGGATCTCCAGATGCCCGGAGCCGACGGTGTGAAGGTCGCCACATCCCTGCGGACCGAACTGCCCGGCTGCAAGGTGCTCATCGTGACCAGCCACGGACGGCCCGGGCATCTGAAGCGGGCTCTGGCGGCCGGGGTGCGCGGGTTCGTGCCGAAGACCGTGAGCGCACAGCGGCTCGCGGAGCTCATCCGGACGGTGTACGCCGGGAACCGTTACGTCGACCCGGAGTTGGCCGCCGACGCGATCGCCGCCGGGGACTCGCCGCTGACGGCGCGGGAGGCCGAGGTCCTGGAACTCGCCGCCGACGGTGCGCCCGTCGCGGAGATCGCCGAGCGGGCCGCGCTGTCGCAGGGGACCGTGCGGAACTATCTGTCGTCGGCCGTCTCGAAGCTCGGTGCGGAGAACCGGCATGCGGCGGTACGGCTCGCGCGGGAGCGAGGTTGGGTATAGTGGTTCTCGCGCCACGGCGCATGCGAACGTAGCTCAGTTGGTAGAGCGCAACCTTGCCAAGGTTGAGGTCGCGAGTTCGAACCTCGTCGTTCGCTCCATCGAAGAAGCCCCCCGGTTCCGCCGGGGGGCTTCTTCGTGTCCTACGACCAGCTCGTGCCGGTCAGGCGCTCGTACGCCTCCACGTACTTGGCGCGGGTGGCGTCGACGACCTGCTGGGGCAGGGCCGGCGGGGGCTGCTCGCTCTTGCGGTCCCAGCCGGACTCCGCCGAGGTCAGCCAGTCCCGGACGAACTGCTTGTCGTACGAGGGCTGCGCACGGCCCGGCTGCCACTGGTCGGCCGGCCAGAAGCGGGAGGAGTCCGCGGTGAGGACCTCGTCGGCGAGGACCAGGTCGTCGCCGTCGAAGCCGAACTCGAACTTCGTGTCGGCGAGGATGATGCCCCGCTCCCGGGCGATGTCCCGGCCCCGGGAGTAGACGGCGAGGGTCGCCTGGCGCAGTCGGGCCGCGGTGTCCGCGCCGACCTGGCGGGCGACCTCCTCGTAGGAGACGTTCTCGTCGTGCTCGCCGACGGCGGCCTTGGTGGCCGGGGTGAAGATCGGGGCGGGCAGTTCACTGCCGTCGGTGAGGCCCTCCGGCAGGGCGAGACCGCAGACCGTGCGGGTCTCGTTGTACTCGGCGAGGCCCGAGCCGGTGAGGTAGCCGCGGGCCACGCACTCGACCGGGACCATCTGCAAGGACTTGCAGATCAGCGTGCGGCCCGCCCAGTCGGCGGGGGCGCCGTCGGGCAGTTCCGTGCTCAGCACGTGGTTCGGGACCAGGTCGGCGAGCCGCTCGAACCACCACAGGGACAGCTGCGTGAGGATCCGGCCCTTGTCGGGGATCTCGGTCGGCAGCACCCAGTCGTAGGCCGACATGCGGTCGCTGGCGACCATCACGAGGTCGCCCGCCTCGTTCCGGTACAGCTCGCGCACCTTGCCGGTGTGCAGATGTACCAGGCCCGGAACCTGGATCGGCTCGGGCTTTTCGACGAATCCGGACACGGTGCCTCCCCGTGGTTCTGTCCAAGTGGCTCGATTCTCCCGTATCCGAGCCTGATCACGGACAGTGGGTCAGTCGCGTTTGCAGATGCGGTCCAGGAGATTGGCCGTGGCCCGCTGGACACGGCTGTCGACGTGGCCGGGGCGGTCCAGGGCCGGGGACCAGGCGAACGTTCCGGATGCGAAGACCCAGGCGCCGGACGGAGCGCGGTACAAGGACGTCTCCTGGTGGCGCGCGACGCCCTCCTTGTCGGTGTACGGGGAGTGGGCGAGCAGCATGCGCTCCTCGTGCTCGGGCAGCGGGGTGCGCGGGAAGTAGCGGTCGGCCTCGCCCGCCACCAGGTTCTCGACTTCGTCACCCTCGTGCGCCCCGGTCGCCTCCCACAGCCAGTGCCCGGCGTTGCGCACGATCAGCGGGTGCGGCTCGGGGACGGGCCCGGCGTACTGGATGCCCATGAGCTGCTGCTCCGCCCGGTCGATCTCCCGCCACAGCACCGGCTTGCCCGGGCCCCGGCGCTTGCGGCAGGTCAGCAGCCGGTCGGGCACGCCGGACGGGGAGGGGCCCAGCTCCACCTGCCAGTACATGGAGTTGGCGGAGAGGAAGACCAGCGAGGTGCCGGCGTCACGGCCGCGCTCCACGGTGGCGCGCATGGCGGCCGACCAGTACTCGTCGTGGCCCGGGAAGACCAGGCCGCGGTAGTGCGTGGGGTCGACGCGGCCCGCGTGCAGGTCGCTGGCGTCGGCGTAGGCGACGTCGTAGCCGTAGCGCTCGGCCCAGCGGATGAAGTCGTAGGCGTGGCCGACGTGCAGGGGCAGGCCCGCGCCCGCGTACGGACGGTCGAAGGAGACCGTGGTGGCCGCCTCCGACTCGCCCAGCAGCCGGCCCTTCTCGTCCCAGGCGTGGTAGAGGCTGGCGCCGGTGCGGCCGTCCTCCGGGTAGAGGTTGTACGCCTGCCAGGTGACGTCGGGCAGCACGAGCAGCAGGTCGGCGGGCTGGTCGTGGCGGACGGTGAAGGGGACGTGGGAGCGGTAGCCGTCGGCGGTGGTGAGGACGGCGACGTACGCGCCGATGTTCCAGTACGAGGGGACCTGGAGGCGCCAGGACAGCCACCAGTGGTGGCAGGAGACCGTACGGTCCGCGGCGAGCGGCGCGGGCTGGACGATGCCGGACAGCCGCGGGCTGGTGGTGATCTTCGCGGCGCCGTCACCGCCGTAGTGGCCGATGCGGTAGATGTCGACGGCGAACTGCTGCGGCGGGTCGACGGTGATGTGGAAGTCGATGGCCTCGCCGGGCGCGACCGCACCGGTGGAGGTGAAGCCCTTGATCTGGCGGTTGACGTCGTCGGCCGCGCGGGGGCCGCTCGCACGGCTGCCCTTCTTCGACGGGTGGGGCGCGTCCTGGTCCACGTACCAGGGGACGACCTGGCCCGAGTCGTCGAAGTACGTCACGTTGCCCCGCAGCCACGGAACGGGGCCCTGCCCGAAGGGATCCGTCACGGCGTGCGCCAGCGCTCCCGACTCCCAGCGGCGGATCTGCTCCGAGCCCATGGTTGCTTCCCCTCCCCTGTGCCCCCGTGGTGGTGCCTGCCCGTGCGGTGCGTGCGGTGCGTGTGGTGTGTGCGGTGCTCTGCGATGCGTGCGGCGTTACGCGGTCCGTGCGACGCGGTGTGCCTATGTGCTTGTCGTATGTCGCAAGCCCTTGCCATGCACGCGAACGGTCCAAGCACATCACATAACGCGCGCACTTCGTCACTGTTCGTTTTGAATTGGCCAGAACCGGAAGCTCGCGCTCCGGTGTTCAGCCGAGACGGACCGGCTTCTCCGGGCGTATGCCGAGCTGGGACAGCCAGACCCGCAGGGGCGTTGCGTCGCCGTCCTCGATGAGGGTGAGGACCTTGGGCGCCAGGTCGGCCGTGCGCTCACCGTCGATCAGGAGGGTGGGGCCGTCCAGCCAGTCGAGGCCCGGGGTCGCACCGGCGGTGTCCATCGCGGCGCAGCAGACCATCGCGGTGAGGTGGTCGGCGAGCAGCTCCCTGGCCGTGCGCGGGAGCTGGAGGGGGAAGAGGGGGAGGGCCCGGTCGTCCCAGAGGGCCGCGGGGTCGGGGGTCGGGGACGGGGAGGCGGGGGAGGGGGCCGCGGGGGAGGGGGCGGCCTCCTCGCGGGCCAGTTCGGCGCTGAGGCGGGCGGCGAGGGTGGCGCTGGGGACCGTCGTACCGGCGAGGTCCTCGTCGTCGAGGGGGTCCGGTCTGCCGGGGGGCGGACCGGCGGCTTCGGACGGCGCGGTGTCCGGCCCGGGGCCGGTGGAGCCCGCTGCGGGACCGGTCGCTCCGGTGTTCCCGGCCGTCCACGCCGGGCTCGTGTCCGTGAGGTGGTCGAGGACGCGGGACAGGGTCGGGGCGGCGGTCGCGGGAGCCGTGGGGCCGGTGGCGGGGCGGACGCCCATCGCGTCCAGGACGCGGTGCAGGCGAGCCGCGTCGAGGCGCCACTTGCGGTCCACGACCTCGTCCGGGTACGCGCTCCAGTCCACCGGCGACCAGTCGGGGCCGGGCCCGGCGGGGCCGCCGTGGAACAGGCGCGCGGCGAGGAGGGAGGCGGCCTCGTCGACCGTGCCCGGCTCCTCCAGAAGATCGCAGGCGGGCCGCTCGCCGAGCCGGGACGCGAATCCCTCGGCCAGGCGGTCGCGCCGGGACAGCTCCGTGAGCGCCGCGACCACACCGGCGTCCAGCCGGGACGGCCAGCGGCCCATCCGCCAGGCGGGCAGTGCGACCCGGGTCAGCAGCCGGTCCCAGCCCGCGTACGCCAGGCCCACCTGCTCCTGGGCGACGATCCGCAGCCCGTAATCCACAGCCTGTGCACGCTCCGCCGCCGCGGCCGCCACGCCCCGCTCCAGCTCGGCGGCATGGACCCGGCAGCTGCGCAGCAGCAGCCGGGCGACCCACCCGACCCCGGCGAGCACCGCCCGCGACACCGGGTCGCGCCGGGGCTCCGAGGCCACGGCCACCGCGGCGTCCAGGCCCCGGACGAAACGGCGGGCCGCGGCTATGTCCGGGTGGGCCGAGGGGCCCGTACCGGCGATGACCGGGGCGAGGACCGCGCGCAGCTCGCCGACCCGCATCCACCACAGGAACGGGGAGCCGATGACCAGGACGGGTGCCACGGGATGCCGGCGGTGCGCCTGCTTGCCCGCTCCCGCGATGTCGCGGTGCTCCTCGGCCGGGGGCGGTGCGTGGGCCGGGTGGGTGCGGTCCTCCAGCCAGCTGTCGCAGTCCGGGGTGAGCGCTATCGCGGAGGGCGCGGGGACGTCGAGGCGGTCGGCGAGGTCGCGGACCATCCGGTACAGGTCGGGGGCCGCCTCCTCGGTGACCGGGACGGTCGGGCTCATGGCGGGCCGGGCCCGGGCGACGACCAGGGCGATCCCTGCGGCGGCCAGCAGCACGAGGACCGCGAACGGCGTCAGCACCCAGCGGGCCGCGTCCCAGACGGGGCCCTCGAGCCGGTCGCCGACCGTACCCGCGAGCAGGATCACGGCGACGGCGGCCGGCAGCAGGGCGACGGCCAGGGCACGGCTGCGGATGCGCAGCACGGCCAGTGCCCGTGCTCGCGCGGCCTGCGCGCCTGCCTCCACACCCATTCCGGTCACGACCGACCTCACCCCCTCCCCGTAGACCCGACGCTGCCCTTGCTCACTCCCCCACTGTGGCACCCGTCACTGACATCGCAATGCCGGTGGGCCAAGTGCCGGAACGCTTGCGCCGCACCCTAGTTGGGGCTCCGCCCCCCGTCAGCCGGATAGGGCATCGGTCACTCGATGGAATGGCTTTGGGGAGAGGTGGATGACGGAAAACGTGCGTCGGGCTCCCGCCTCTCGCATACGGCCCTCGCCCCTTCGCGTAGAACAGGCCCCGGATCCTGAGACGGATCCGGGGCCTGGGGGGTTCATCGGCGGCGGGGTGGTTTCCCCGCCCCGGCCGCGACGAGAGAGCGGCCTTTACGCTCCCGCCGCCTTCGCGGCGATGTCCGTGCGGTGCTGGGAGCCGTCGAGACGGATGCGGCCGACGGCCGTGTAGGCGCGGTCGCGGGCCTCGGTGAGGTCCTTGCCGGTGGCCGTCACGGACAGGACGCGGCCGCCCGCGCTGACCACGGCGTCGCCTTCCTGCCTGGTGCCGGCGTGCAGCACGTACGCGTGCGGGGCGTCCTGGGCGGCGACCTCGTCGAGTCCGGTGATCGGGTCGCCGGTGCGCGGGGTGCCGGGATAGTTGTGCGAGGCGACGACCACGGTGACGGCCGCCTCGTCGCTCCAGCGCAGCGGCTCCAGGTGGGCGAGGTTGCCGGTGGCGGCGGCCATCAGCAGGCCGGCCAGGGGCGTCCTCAGCCGGGCCAGCACGACCTGGGTCTCGGGGTCGCCGAACCGGGCGTTGAACTCGATCACGCGGACACCGCGCGAAGTGATCGCCAGGCCGGCATAGAGCAGGCCGGAGAACGGCGTGCCACGGCGCTGCATCTCGTCCACGGTCGGATGCAGCACCGTCTGCAGCACCTCGTCGACCAGCTTCGGGTCGGCCCACGGCAGCGGGGAGTACGCGCCCATGCCGCCGGTGTTGGGGCCCTCGTCGCCGTCCAGGGCGCGCTTGAAGTCCTGCGCGGGCTGAAGGGGTACGACCGTCTCGCCGTCGGTGACGGCGAACAGGGAGACCTCGGGGCCGTCGAGGTACTCCTCGATGACCACGCGCTCGCAGGCCGCCGCGTGGGCCCGGGCCGCTTCGAGGTCGTCGGTGACGACGACGCCCTTGCCGGCGGCGAGCCCGTCGTCCTTGACGACGTACGGAGCGCCGAAGGCGTCGAGGGCCGCGTCGGCCTCCTCCGGTGTCGTGCAGACGTACGAGCGGGCCGTGGGCACCTCGGCCGCCGCCATGACGTCCTTCGCGAAGGCCTTGGAGCCCTCGAGCTGCGCCGCCTGCCCGGACGGGCCGAAGACGGGGATGCCCGCGTCGCGCACGGCGTCGGCGACACCGGCGACCAGCGGGGCCTCCGGGCCGACGACCACGAGCTCCGCGCCGAGGCGGGTGGCCAGCTCGGTGACCGCGGCGCCGTCCGAGGCGTCGACCTGGTGCAGCTCGGCGACCTCGGCGATGCCGGCGTTGCCGGGGGCGCAGTACAGCGCGGTGACATCGGGGTCGTGGGACAGGGAGTGGCACAGGGCGTGTTCGCGGGCGCCGCTGCCGATGACGAGGACCTTCACGGGGTCAGCCTAACGGGAGACTCCGGGTTCCCTTTGTGCGGGCTTCCGAAGGGAGGGGGGATCTTGAGCTGGATGTTCCTCCAAGGCGGGCCCGTGTTCCTCGGGGTGCGTGTTCCTCGGGGTGCGTGTTCCTCGGGCCGCGTGTTCCTCGAGCCGCGTGTTCCTCGGGCCGCGCAGGCGAGACCCGGCTATTCGTTCGTGAACTCCTCGACCACCGTCGCCCCCAGCTCCCGGACGATCAGCTCCTGGCCGGAGAGGGCCGACTCGTCGAGGTCGGGGTCGTCGTCCTCGGGGATGTCCTCCTCGACCGAGACGTGGCGCGGCGGTGGGGCGGAGGGCTGGGGGACGGATGCGGTCGGTGCCGGGGCCGGGGTGGAGGCCGGGGCGGGGCTGCTCGACTGCTGGGCGGGGGTGGCCGGGGGTGCCGACTGGGGCGGGGCGGGGCGCTGGGCCGTGGCCGTACCGCCGCCCGCGCCGTATCCGCCGCCACCGCCGGGGTTGTAGCCGCCACCGCCGCCTCCGAACCCGGAGGGGCCGCCCGGCGCCGGGGGTGCGGAGCCGCCCGAGGGGTCGACGATCGCCTCGATCTTCCACTGCACGTTGAACTGCTCGCCAAGCGCCTGCCGCAGCACGTCCTCGCTGCCGCTGCTCAGGAAGTTGTCCCGCGCGCCCGCGTTCACGAAGCCGAGCTGGAGGGTCGTGCCGTCGAAGCCGGCCACCTGGGCGTTCTGGCTGAGCAGGATCCAGGTGAAGCGGCGGCGGTTCTTGACCGCCTCCAGGATGTTCGGCCAGAGCATGCGGGGGTCAAGGCCACCGCCGCCGCCCGAGGCAGTGGGGGCGGGGGCCGGGGCGGCCGGAGCCGGGGACTGGGCCGTCGGTGGAGTGCTGGGGGCGGGGGTGCTCGTCGGCGGGGTGTTCGCCGGTGAGGTGTTCGAGGCCGACGCGCCCGGGGTGGCCGTGGGCCAGCCGCCGGGGCGACGGCCACCGCTGCCGGCGGAGGCGGCGGTGGGCCAGGCGCCAGGGGCGGAGGCGGCCGGGGCGGACTGGGGCTGGCCGCCCGGGGCCGGGGGGGAGGCAGCCGGGGCCTCGGTGGGGGCGCCGGGACCTCCTGGGGCACCAGGTCCGGCCTGGGAGCCGGGGGCAGGGGCATGAGCCGGGGGCGCGGCCGGTGTCGTCGGCGTCGCACCCTGGCCCGGTGCGGGCTGCGGCGCACCCTGGCCCGTCGCCGGAGGGGCCGAGTCGGCCGCGGCCGGAGCAGGGCCGACGCCACCGGGGCCGGGCGCGGCACCGCCGTCGCCCGGTGCTCCTGCGTTGCCCGGTGCTCCTGATCCTCCTGCCCCGGACGAACGGACGGCAGCGCGGGCCGCGGCCGGACCGCCGCCCGGTGGCACCGCACCGCCGCCGCCCGCCTGGACGGGAGCGGCAGCCGCTCCCCCATGGCCTTCCGGCCCGGGTACGTATCCCGCGGCGGGCATGCCGACGGGACCCGCGGAGTAGTTCACGCCGCGCTCGATCCGGTCGAGGCGCGCCATGACGGACCGCTCGTCGCCGTAGGCCGCGGGGAGCAGCACGCGGGCGCAGATCAGCTCGAGCTGGAGACGGGGCGAGTGGGCGCCGCGCATCTCGGTCAGGCCCTCGTTGACGAGGTCGGCGGCGCGGCCCAGCTCGGCGGGGCCGAAGGTGCCGGCCTGGGCCTGCATGCGCTCGATCACATCGGCGGGGGCGTCGATGAGCCCCTTCTCGGCCGCGTCCGGGACGGCGGCGAGGATCACCAGGTCGCGCAGCCGCTCCAGGAGGTCGGCGACGAAACGCCGGGGGTCGTTCCCGCCCTCGATCACGCGGTCGACGACCTCGAAGGCCGCGGCTCCGTCGCCGGTGGCGAAGGCCTCGACGACGGAGTCGAGCAGGGAGCCGTCGGTGTACCCGAGCAGGGCGGTGGCCATGGCGTATGTCACACCGTTGGCCGCGGCGCCGGCCAGGAGCTGGTCCATGACGGACATGGAGTCACGCACGGACCCGCCGCCGGCGCGCACGACGAGCGGGAGCACGCCCTCCGCGACGGGGATGGTCTCCTTCTGGCAGACCTGCCCGAGGTACTCCCGGAGGGTGCCGGGGGGCACGAGCCGGAAGGGGTAGTGGTGGGTCCGGGACCGGATCGTCCCGATGACCTTCTCGGGCTCGGTGGTCGCGAAGATGAACTTGAGATGCTCCGGCGGCTCCTCGACGACCTTCAGCAGCGCGTTGAAGCCGGCCGACGTGACCATGTGGGCCTCGTCGATGATGTAGATCTTGTACCGGCTGCGGGCGGGCCCGAAGAAGGCCTTCTCGCGCAGGTCACGGGCGTCGTCCACGCCTCCGTGCGAAGCGGCGTCGATCTCGATGACGTCGATGGAACCGGGGCCGTTGCGTGCGAGGTCCTGGCAGGACTGGCACTCCCCGCAGGGTGTCGGCGTGGGCCCCTGCTCGCAGTTCAGGCAGCGCGCGAGGATGCGGGCGCTGGTCGTCTTGCCGCAGCCGCGCGGCCCGCTGAACAGGTACGCGTGGTTGACCCGGTTGTTCCGCAGCGCCTGCTGCAGCGGGTCGGTGACATGCTCCTGCCCGATGACCTCGGCGAAGGTCTCCGGGCGGTAGCGGCGGTACAGAGCGAGAGACGACACGCATACGAGGTTATAGGCGCCCAGTGACATCGGGCCCGGCCCGGGCCCGGCCGGCAGATCCCGCCCCGGAACGCAGACGCCCCCCACGCACCCGCCAGAGCCAACCTACCCTTGCTGCCTTCCGGCCCTGGGGGAGTTCAGTCAGATAACGCCGCGTGAGGGGCTGCGCCAAGGCTACCTGATGTCGGAGGCGGGAACGAGTTCGCGAGCACTCCTCAACGTCTTGTATTGTTTGCGGCGGAGGATTCGCCTAGAGGCCTAGGGCGCACGCTTGGAAAGCGTGTTGGGGGCAACCCCTCACGAGTTCGAATCTCGTATCCTCCGCCAGTGCCTCACCGGGCACGATGTCGAAGGGCCCCACCGCTTGCGGTGGGGCCCTTCGCCGGTTCTCAGCCCTCGTTGTCCTGGTTCTTGTCCACAGGGGGTGTGTCCGGGGTCTCCAGATGGCTTCGGCGATCTTCCGGGCCACGTCCTTGAGCATGGCGTCCGGCACGTGGAGGTCCTCGCCCGCATGCTTGCGGAGGTGCCAGGCTCCCACCCCATGATCTGATCGATGACCGGTCCGGGACACCGAGCAGCATGCGCACGGTGGCGGCCGTGGGCCGAGCGTCGTGCAGCCGGGCGTTCCGAACCCTCCGCGTCTTCCAGAAGTCGCTTCCAGTAGTGATAGTCACTCCTCCGCCAGTGCCTCACCGGGCACGATCCCGAAGGGGCCCACCGTGAGGTGGAACCCTTCGATGCGCGGTTAACGGGGCGACCGAACAGCCACGGAACGGTTGCCGTCATTCCAGATGTAGACACCGCTGGTACCTGCGCCGTACCAACTCTCCGGCTCGACCTCGGCCGTGAGAGACGGGTACTCGCTGATGTAATCCCAAACCTCGGCCGGGTCCACCTGCCTGTACGGCTGGTTGAACACCAGAGCGGGCCTGCCGGTGGTCCGCGAAAGCCACGTGGTCGTGTGGTCGTAGAACCCCGGTCTGCCTTGGCATTCCCTCTTGGCGCAGCGGCCCCTGTCGAGCCAGTGGAGCCCGGACGAACACCCCGTGTCGCCACTCTTGAGGTCGTGCCGGTCCGCCCAGTCCAACAGGTCCGCGCGCATCTGGACGTAGATGTTCGGGCCGTAGGGCCAGTGCACGCCGTCGGCGTCACGGTTGAGCACGCCCCGGGCGTGGTCATCCAGAGAGCTGATCAGTTCCTTCTGATCGGTGCTCTGGCAGCGCCGGCACCACCACTTCGCTGCTCCGATCCCGGAGCCGAAGAACAACCCCTGCCGGGACCGTCCGCACCCCTCGCAGTCGTACATGATCTTGCTCCTTCGCTTCTCGTCGGTCCCGATTCGGTGCAGTGGGGAACGGATCAGGCGGTTCCCTCCTTGTAGAGGAGAGAGAACCGCAGAACCATCCGGCTCCCGGCGGTTCTGAGCCACCCAGTACCACCAGGTATGGCCTGGGCTTTTGTCTGAACTACCCCAACCGCGCGGCCGTCCGGGGGCGTTCGTGGGGACTCAGGGAGCAGGTCAGAGGGGGGCGCGTACGGCGGTGAACGGTGGCGGCCGGCGATGCGCTGGACAAAGGCCGGGACAACAGACGTTCCTGTTGGACGTCACCATCCGCGCTATCGGGGGTTTTCGTGCGACCGAAGCCGCCGACGCGGAGCCGCTCGACGGATCAGCAGCGCACCGACCATCCACATGCGCCCTACCAACCCGTTCCATGCCGGCGTCACCCCGGAGGGTGGGACGTTCGCGCGGCCTGCCCTCCGATGTCGCACTCGGCCCGGCGACGGCCAGCCCTCAGTCCCATCTCCTCGCGAACTCGGCTCCGGCCAGCAGGTCGACGATCCGCACGATCGGATCATCGAGCCCCATGGCCACCAACACATCGGCGGGAAGGACTACGTACTTCCCCTTCTCCTTCGTGACACGGCAGGGGAAGCGGCCCGCCCTCACCAGTCCGCACGCCTTCGCGGCGTCGACCCCGAGGAGATCTGCCACCTTGCGGAGGGGCATTGGCTCGCCCAGCCACTGCGACAGTCGCCTTGCGCTCGGGTTCACTCGGCTTCCTTCTGCCGTCCGTCGAGTTCGTCGGACTCACCCCCGGGCACCTGCCCCGCACCCGAGGCGAGGAACGCGGCCAAGAGCCCGAGGCGGTGCAAGGTAGCGCCCATGCGTTCGCCGCTGATGCGCTCCCCCAGCAAAGAGTCCACCTCACCGACGGCCTGGATGTCCGACTCGTTGCGGATGGGCGAGTAGTCGTCGTCAAGGACGCTCGCACGGTCGACAAGGCTGCGCGGATCCGTCGTACGCTCGGCCGGATCAGACCGCTCCACCGCCCAGCCGGCGGCATTGGCAGCCCGGATGACCTCATCACGGACGTCGTCGGCTTCAGCGGCCAGTGCCAGCCCGTACAACGCGCCGACGAGCATGGCTGACCTCACCTCTGCGACATCGACGCAGAGCCTCCTTGAGACTCGAGCGGCCGACTTCCGCAGGTAGGGGATGATGAAGTACAACGCGAGCAACTGGCCACGCTGAGCCAAGTTCGGCACGTCGCTTCGGGCATCGCGCCCCACGCACCGCCACAGCGCATCCCGCACAGCAGCATCAGCGGCATCCCGTGCCGCCGCTTCCTTCGCCTCCGAGAGCGTGAGGTGCTCGCCAACCGAACATCTCTCCCCGGGTACATGTGGACAGACCAACTGTCCACCGAGCAGCTGCGGAACCTTTAGCTCGATCGACCTGAAGACGTCTGCCGAAGGCAGCAGGGACATGGACTCTCCTCCTGTCGTTCCGTCAACGGCAGGAGGCTCACCACCGCGAAGGACAACCATCCTCATCCGACGCAGCATGCGCTGATGAGAGTGAACTGCACACGGTGGCCGAGTGAAGCGGTACAGGCCGGCGATCACGCATGGGCAGGGCTCACGGATTGGCCATTGGCCTCCTTGCCCTACAGGTCACGGCAATCTGGTAGGGGCATTCACACCAAGAGTATGGTGACTTGTATGGCAACCAAGAAAGTAACGGTGACGATCCCCGAAGATCTCCTGGACGAGATCCGCGCCGAGGCGGCTGAGCGGGGGCTTTCGGCGTACGTCGCCGAAGCGTTGCGATTCAAGCGCGATCGGGACCGACTGCTGGAACTGGTCGACTGGCTGCAGGACGAACACGGCGCGGTCACCGAGGACGAGCGCGCGGCAGCACTCTCGGAGCTGGAAGATCTCGACGCCGAGCACGAGCGTCGCCTCACCGCCGGAGGACACAACGCCGGAGAGGCCGCGTGACCAAGCGAGCCAGTGAGCACGGGCCGCGGCCACTGCGCGCCTTCGTACTCGACTGCGAAGCCCTGTCCCTCGCTGTGCGTGGCGACCGGAAGATGATCGCCTGGCTCGATCTCGCAGCACGGGGCGAAGCCGAAGTAGTCACTTCGCCCATGACGCTGGTGGAGGCGTACGACGGCAGAACCACCGAGCAGCGCTGGGACTGGGTGCTCTCCCGGCTCGAAGTCGCCGACGTCGGGAAGGACGAGGCCCGCCAGGCCCGCCGACTCCTGTCCGACGCCAAGCTTCACGGCCACAAGTACGCGATCGACGCGGTGCTCGCCATCATCGCCCGACAGCAGAAAGGGCAGGTCACCATCTTCACATCGGACGTGGACGACCTGGAGAAGCTGGTTCCGGAATCGATCGTCGTCAAGCGAGTATGACCGGCGCCCTGGTCTCAGTTGTGGTCTCATTCGTCGCCGTCCGGCGCCGTCCACCATCCGTCCGGTGGCCTACTCCACCCCAGGTCAGAACGCCCCCGTCCCGCTCCGAACCCCCCAGACGAACATTTGGAAAGCGTGTTGGGGGCAACCCCTCACGAGTTCGAATCTCGTATCCTCCGCCAGTGCCTCACCGGGCACGATGTCGAAGGGCCCCACCGCTTGCGGTGGGGCCCTTCGACGTGTGTGTGGTCTCAGTCGAGCCCCGGTCCACAAGGCGGGCCCGTCGCGAGCACGCCGGAAGTCATGGGGCGGTGGAGGCCGCAATGGCCGACCGCCATGACGATCTCCAGCCCGTGCAGCTTCCGGCTCGTGTTCCTGGAGGGCGCAGGGATGGCCAACCAGATCGCAGGCGACCTCACCCTCGAGTGGGATGCCCTGCCCTGCGCCGACGCCCCCGTGCAGCGGCTCGTGGTCTGGACCGCCGAACCAGGCACCCCCTCCCACAACGCCCCGCGCCTCCTCCTCACCTCCTGGGCCACGACCACCGGCCGCTCCGCAGGGCAGATCGGGGGTGGTTCGCAGCTCGGGCTTGCACGGGGAAACCGATCGGTTTACGGTGGTGAAACTGATCGGTTTCTCGCTGTGAGGGCGAGTCTCGAACCCGAATCAACAGGAGCGCCGATGACTGCCGCGCGCAACACCGAGGGGCGACCGACGGGTCCCAGGCTTCCGGCCAAGCTGGCCGCCCATCCGTCGGTACAGGCCGTACTCGCCCGGCGCGGGGCCGGTGACGTCACGAGCCCGCCGGCGGTGATCGACGCGGCCTGGCTGCGCGAACTGTGCCTGGCGGCCGGCGCGGACGACGCGGCCGCGGTCGGCCTGGATCACCCCGATCTGGCCGGCGAGCGCGAGCACGTACAGTCCGCGCTGCCCGGCACGCGCACCCTGATCGCGATGGCGGTGCGGATGAACCGCGACAACTGCCGCTCCCCGGCCCGCAGCGTGGCCAACCAGGAGTTCCACCAGGCCGACGAACAGGCCAACCACGCCGCCCGCAGCGTCACCCAGGCGCTCCAGGACGCCGGTTACCGCGCCCTCAATCCCTCCGTCGGCTTCCCCCAGGAGATGGACCGCTTTCCCCGTGAGCGGATCTGGGTGGTGGCGCACAAGACGGTCGCGGTGGCCGCCGGACTCGGCGTGATGGGCCTGCACCGCAACGTCATCCACCCGAAGTTCGGCAGCTTCGTCCTGCTGGTCACCGTCCTGGTGGACGCCGAGGTGAGCGAGTACGGGCAGGCGCTGGACTACAACCCCTGCATCGACTGCAAGTTGTGCGTCGCGGCCTGCCCGGTCGGCGCCATCAGCAAGGACGGGGCATTCGACGCGCTGGCCTGCACCACGCACAACTACCGCGAGTTCATGAGCGGATTCACCGACTGGGCGCAGACCGTGGCCGACAGCGAGGACGCCGCCGACTACCGCTCCCGGGTCACCGATTCCGAGAGCGCCTCCATGTGGCAGAGCCTGTCCTCACCCCCCGGCTACAAGTCCGGCTACTGCCTCGCAGTCTGCCCCGCGGGCGAGGACGTCCTGGGCCTCTACCTGGACGACCGCAAGTCGTTCATGGACACCGTGCTGCGCCCGCTCCAGGACAAGAGGGAAACCCTGTACGTCCTGCCAGGCTCGCACGCACAGGAGTACGCCCGGCGTCGCTTCCCCCACAAGCCCGTCAAGGAAGTCACCGGTGGCTGGCAGCCCCCGGCGAAACGTTCCGCGTCCCCCGACCGAGAGACACGTACGTGATGAGTGGCATTCCCCCCTTCCGCGTCCTGCGCGCCAAGCCTCTGTGGATCGCGAACGGCGTCATCACGGGCGTACTCGCGCTGCTGTTCACCGTCTTCTACGTCGGCGCGAACATCGATCCGGCAGACCACCTGACCAAACTGCCCGTCGGCCTGGTCAACGCCGACAAGGGAACCGCCGTCGGCGGCAAGCAGGTCAACCTCGGGGCGGGGATCACCGAGTCGATCAAGAAGTCCACCGCGGACGGGGACAAGATCGACTGGAAGGTGCTGGACGAGAAGGAGATGAAGGAGGAACTCGGCCAGGGGAAGCTGTTCGGCGCGCTCGTCGTCCCGGCCGACTTCACCTCCTCCGCCACCGCACTGACCGGCACCGCGCGCGCCGGAACCCCGGCCCGCCCGACACTGACGGTGCTGACCAACCAGTCCGCCGGCAGCCTTGGCTCCGGCCTGGCCCGGACGGCGACGACCCAGGCGGCCGAGAACGCCTCGCTCCAGGTGGGCAAGGAGCTGACCGCCCAGATCGGGACGGCGCAGGCGAAGCTGCCCACGGCGGCACGCGTCCTGCTCACCGACCCGGCCGCCGTCACGGTCCAGGACGGCCACCCCCTCGACCCGCACAGCGGCCTGGGCCTGACGGCCTTCTACTACGCACTCACCCTCGTGGTCGTCGGCATGCTCTCCGCCAACGTCATCAGCGGCCAGGTCGACCACGCCCTCGGCTACACCCACAACGACATGGGCCCGCTGCGCCTGCACCGCCCGCTGATCCGGGCCACCCGCATACAGACCCTCGCCATCAGCAGCACCCTCATGACCGGCCTGTCCCTGCTGATGGGCACCCTGGTCATGGCCGGCGCGGTCGGCATCATGGGCATGGACGCCGCCCACCTGCCCCTGCTGTGGCTGTTCTCGGTGTGCGCCATCGCCGTCACCGGGATCGGCGCGCTCACTCTCCTCGCCGTCTTCGGCACGCCAGGCATGCTGGTGGCCACGCTGGTCTTCGTCGGAATGGCGGTACCCACGGCCGGGGCCACCACCCCCATCGAGGCACTGCCCGGCTTCTACCGCTTCCTCGCCGAGTTCGAGCCCCTGCGGCAGATCACCGGCGGCATCCGCTCGATCCTCTACTACGACGCCCAGGGCGACGCGGGTCTGACCCGAGGCTGGGTCATGATGGCCGCCGGCCTCGTGGCGGCCGCACTGTTCGGCTTCGGCGTACTGGGGTGGTACGACCGCAAGGGGCTGCATCGCATCCCGGTGGAGACGACGCCCGAGAAGACCACGGTCCCGGCCTAGCGGAGAGCGCCCCCGCACCCCAGGACGGGGTCATTACTCGGAGTGGCCCCGATGTGTGCGCGTCGCCGGGGACGACAGGCGCCCCCCAGGCCTCGGCGACGGCGTTTCCCCAGGCCGTCGCCGAGCCTCCGCCCGGACTCCACACTGAAAACCGATCAGTCTCCAACCTGTTGAAATCGAGTTAACCTCGCAGCATGACCACCGAGGCGAAGCCCAGCCCCCGAGAGCGGCTGCTGAATGCGGCGGCCACGCTCACCTACCGAGACGGTGTCGGTATCGGCGTCGAGGCCCTGTGCAAGGCGGCAGGGGTGTCGAAGCGCTCCATGTACCAGCTGTTCGAGAGCAAGGACGAACTGCTGGCGGCGAGCCTCGAGCAGCGCACCTCCGCCTACGTGGCGACACTCCTGCCCGCGGCGGACGACCGTCGTTCACCTCGCGAGCGAATCATGCACGTCTTCGAGCAGGTGGAACGGCAGGCGGGTGCGCCCGAGTTCCGAGGCTGCCAATATCTGGCTGTCCAGATCGAGCTCAAGGATCAGAATCACCCCGCGAGCCGGGTCGCCCATCAGGTCAAGGCGAACCTGACCGCCTTCTTCCGCGCCGAGGCCGAGCAGGGCGGGGCAAGCGATCCCGACCTGCTGGCCCGGCAGCTCAGCCTGGTCTTCGACGGCGCCAGCGCCCGCGCGGGGATCGGAGCGGACAAACTGACGGGGCTCATCGCGCCCACGGTGACCACCCTGCTCGACGCAGCAGGCATGCACTGACCCGTCGCCCTTCCAGAACGCCCCGTCACCGCCCGGCGCTCGGGGGGAGCCCCATGGCCGCAAGCGTGTTGCCGAGCATGCCGCAGGCGAAGAAGCTCGCCGTGCGGTCGGCATCGGCGCCCAGCGACAGGTGCACGGTTTCCCAGATCCTTGACCAGCCGGCCCGGACAACCTCACCGATCAAGTCGTCACCCTGCGCCTCGGCGGCCGCCACGACGGCGTATCCCTGCATCTGCATCAGGAGCGTTTCGGGACGCGTCGAGATCAGCTGCGCGTAGGCGTCCGCCATGGCAGGGAACGCCCGCTCGCCGCCCTCCACACCCTCGGCCGCCCTCTCGAAAGCCAGGCGAGTGTCTTCCACGCTCCGCATCAAGGCGGCGACGAAGATCGCCTTCTTGCCCGGGAAGAGCCGGAAGAGATACGGCTGCGCGACGCCGACGCGCTTGGCGATCGCCGCGGTGGACGTGCCGTAGTAGCCCCTGAGCGCGAATTCGGCGACCGCCGCGCGAATGACGCACTCCCGCCTCTCCGGCGCGCTGATCCTGTCCATGCCGTCATTCTGCCCGTCTGAGCTTGCATACGGAAACCGATCGGTTTACAGTGATGGAAACCGATCGGTTTCTCGACGCGCAGGAGTACTGATGACGACAGATCGGCCGGTGGCACTCGTAACGGGTGCGTCCTCCGGCATAGGCAAGGAAACCGCGCTCGCACTGGTCGCGGCGGGTTTCGACGTGGTCGGAACAGGCCGCGACACCTCACGCGTCACCCCGCTCGGCGGTGTGACGTTCCTCGACCTCGACGTGGTCAGCGAAACCTCGGTCACCGCGGTGGTCCAGGAGGTGAGCGAGCGGTTCGGGCGGATCGACGTCCTGGTCAACAACGCCGGCGTCGGCTCGATGGGCGCGGCCGAGGAAACCTCCCTCGCGCAGGCCCAGGGCATGTTCGACACCAATGTCTTCGGGGTCATGCGCATGGTGAACGAGGTCCTGCCGCACATGCGCGCCCAGCGACGCGGGCGCATCATCAACATCTCGTCTGTGCTCGGGTTCCTGCCCCAGCCCTACATGGCCGCCTACGCCGCCTCCAAGCACGCGATCGAGGGCTACACCGAGTCCCTGGACCACGAGATCCGTGACCACGGTGTCCGGGCGCTCATCGTCGAACCCGCCTACACCAGGACCGGATTCGAGACCAACAGCGCGAAGCCCGACACCCCCCTGCACGCGTACGCGAAGCAGCGACAGACCGTCGACCGCGTGATGGCGGAGGCCGTCAGGGACGGCGACGCTCCCGCCGTCGTCGCCAAGGCGATCGTCGCGGCAGTGACCGACCCCAAGCCGAAGCCGCGCTATACCGCCGGCCCCCTGGCCGGACGCGCACGCGTACTGCGCCGCCTCGCTCCGGCCCAGGTCTTCGACAAGCAGATCCGCAAGATGAACAAGCTGGCCGGCTGACGCGCAGGCGCACCCCGGTCTTTCTGGCCAGATCACCGGCTGGGGAATCGTCCCATACGCCTTCCCCGTGCTGAATCCGTAGATCACCGCATCCGAGGGCTGGTCGGCGACCGCCACCACCGCCGCCTTCCCGGGCGGGCTCTTGGCCTCCGCCCTCACCGGCATCCCCGTCGGACGCATCCTCGACCGTCGAGCCGCTCGCGCCGTTATGACCACCGGCACCGTCCAGGGCGTCGTCGCCGTCCTGTCCATCGCCTACGCACCCAACCTCGCGGTCTTCACCGCCGCCTGGCTCATGGCCGCCGTGGCCATGGCCAGCCCTCCTACCAGCCCGCCTTCGCCGCCCTCACCCGTCGGTGGGGCGAAGACCGCGTCCGCGCCCTCGCCGGCGGCCTGACCTCCACCGCCTTCGCACCCTTCACCGCCGTGCCTGTGGCGCGATGAGGCAGTGCGGCGTCACAGTTCTGGTCCCGTTCGCCCCCGTCCAGCACCGTCCAGGAGTCCAGCCACCACCCGCTGCACCCCAGGTCGGAACACCCTCCGCCAGCCCAGAGGGCCTGACCGCGAAAGTGGTCCGGCCCTCTGGCGTTTCCTGGTTCAGGAGGATTTCGCAGCGGTCCGCTTGGCGCTCCCGGTCTTGCCGGACCCCGTCCCCCCGGTCTTGCCGGACCTCCTGGCGCTTCGGGACGCTGCAGCCGGCGCGCTCTCCCGCTTGGGCTTCTCCGCCGGTGCCTCGGTCCGAGAACGTGCCGCCCGCGTCGGTGCGGTCGTCCACTTCAGTTCGATCTCCAGCTCGATCTCCCCATCGCCGATCTCGACCTCCAGCTCGCTGTGCAGGTCGTCGGGGATGCGCAGGCCCAGGGTTCCGGGACCCAGCTCCAGCTCGGCGTCCCCACCCTCCCTCAGCGCGTCTGCGAGTGCCGTGAGCTGGTCGGCGGCCTCCTGGCGTGTCAGCGAACGCTTCTGCTCGAACTTGAGGTCCTTCATGGGTGCCCTCCGATGCGGCAATGGCACAAGAGAAAAGGAACAAAGGAGTAGATAAGGATATTTTGACGCGATGTGACGGCTTGGACATCCTCATGAGCCCCGCGGGGTGAGGCGTATTTTCACGCCCTCATCCGTCGACTCCCACGGCGCACCGCGTTCCAGGGTCCGGCGCCCCTCGTCGAGCATCGCCTCGCGCACCCGCAGCGCCGAGTCCATGAGCCGCTCCCACTGCCACTCGGCGTCGAAGACGCGCCTGGAGCGCTCCGTCGAGTCGATCAGCCACGTGGCGGCCTCTTCCACGCCCTCCACGGACTGCGAAGCTGTTCCGACCCCTTCCAGGTCCCACGTCATCCACAAGGCCACGGGACCAATGTCCCGTTCACCGGCCGTGAGCGCACTCCGAGGCACCGCCCGTGGAACGGCTCGCGGCAGGTCAGCCGCCCGCCTGCGGACCCCAGTGCTCGGGCCCCACGCCACGCCAGTCGATCCACGGAACCTCCGCCACGTCCGCGGGGTCGATCTCCAGCCCCGCCCGGCGGAGGAACTCCGCGACATCGGTCACGTCGTGGGCGAGACCGAGGATCTCGCCGTCCACGCGCACGCGGCGGCCGCCCGAGGGCGACGGTGGGTGCACGATCACGCGAATCGGTCCGGCCATACCTTCAGGATCATCCGGGACGTACGGTCCCGCAGGCCGGCGCGTCACCGGTGCAGCCGCTCACGTACGTCCGCGGCCGCCCGCCCCAGCTCACGCAGCTCCCACCACGCCGCCGGGCTGGGCCGTCGCCGCTGCCAGTAGGGGTGGAAGAACGCCTGAGCCGACAGCCGCAACAGACGCCGGCGCAGGTCGGTGCGGCCGGGCCGGTCGGCGAGCTGCCGGTAGGTGGCACTCCACTCCTGTTGCGCCCGGACGAGGTCGTCGGGAAACGTTCGCATGGCCGAATTCAATCATGTGTTCGATTTTTCGAGCCAGTGCAAGAACCGGCGCAAGGCCCCGGCAACGCTTCTCTTACGTCTCGGTTCGGGCACTGGACGTGGACAGCCGCAGCGCGAAGGGCGTCAGTAGGCGCATACTGAGGCCAATGACAAAGCCTGCTGCTCCCAAGCGTCATTTGCCTACCAGCCCCTTCAAGGCTCCGGTCGCCCCCGCTCCCAAGCACTTCGCCGTGGGTGACCAGGTCACGCACGACATGTACGGGCTCGGCCGGGTCATCGGCATCGAGGACGGGATCGCCGCGCTCGTGGACTTCGGTTCGGCGCAAATGCGGATCCTGAGCCCGTACGCCAAGATGACCAAGCTGTAGGACCTCCGTGCCCGGTCAGGGCACGCCTGGCCCTGAACTGGGCCAGTAACGAAAAGAGACCTCTCATCGAACCGACTTCGCTGTTCTCCGCCGTGGAAGGGCAGACCAGACGCTCCCGCGCGGCGTCGCCGACTCCGGCGACCAACCCCTTCCAGGCCCCGGACTTCGGGGAGGACGAAACCTTCCCGCTCGACGACGTGATGGAGCATCCCGCCCCGTCCGGACGTCCGGCGCGCCGCAGGGCTGCCTAGTCCCCCAGGGATTCGAAGCGGCAGCCCGTCAGTTCCGGGACGGCTGC
Organism: Streptomyces massasporeus; assembly: GCF_014648995.1. Taxonomy (GTDB): domain Bacteria; phylum Actinomycetota; class Actinomycetes; order Streptomycetales; family Streptomycetaceae; genus Streptomyces; species Streptomyces massasporeus. The sequence continues at coordinate 83,569 of NZ_BMSE01000006.1, forward strand.
CCGCCCGGGCGGTCCGACGTCGGCCAGACGTACGGCAGATCGTCGGGGACGTCCGGGAAGAGGGTCGCGTAGGTCTCGGGGTCCTTGCGGACCAGGGCCGAGCGGTGGCTCTCGTGGAAGGGGTCGTCGCCGAGCCAGGGCGGAAGTTCGCCCTCGGCGGCCAGCAGGTGCTGGTCGCGGATCGGGGCGTGGGGGCGGGTCGCCGCCAGATCGGCCACCAGCGTCGCCGCGCAGGTGTCCTGGTGGCCCTGTTCGCGCCAGACACGGCAGACCTCCAGGCCGTAGCGGACCAGCGCCTCCTCGTAGCCGAGCCACATCTTCACGGCCGGGTGGCGGCGCCACCCGTAGCCGGGGACGACCAGGCCGCGCAGGACCTGCAGCGCCTCGACGCGTTGTTTGCCGAGCCGGCGGCGGTCGAGGGCCAGGGCCGTGGTGCGGAAGTCGGGGTAGGGCAGGAAGGTCTGCATGCCGTCCTCGGTGATCCTTACCGTGCGTCGGTGGGCGTCTCGCGCCGGCTGAGGACCAGGGCCAGGCCGATCATGGCAACGCCCAGGACGCAGTGGAGCCAGTCGTCCGCGGTGTTCAGCGGCACGAAGTTGGCGTCGCTGTCATGGCCGACCGACAGGCCGTACACCCACAGCACCAGGTAGACGGCGCCGCCGACCAGCAGGTACGAGTACGCCCCGGCGGCCGTGCCCGCGAGGATCAGACCCGCGAGGCCGTAGGCCAGGTGCACGAGGTTGTGCAGGATCGACACCTGGAACAGGCCGAACAGTTCGGCGCCCGACTCGTGCGAGGCGAACTCCAGCGAGCCGTAGTCGGTGGTGACACCGGGGATGAAACCCAGCACGCCGATCACGAGGAAGACCAGGCCGAGCAGCACGGCGGCCTGCTGGACGGGGGCGCGGGCGGCCCGGTGCGACGCGGGTGTGGTCATGGCCGGTGGGCTCCTCACGCGGGGGTCAGGGTCTGTTCCGCCCAGATGGTCTTGCCCGCCGCGCTCTGGCGGGTGCCCCAGCGCTCGGTCAGCTGGGCGACGAGGAGCAGACCGCGGCCGCCCTCGTCGTAGGTGCGGGCGCGCCGCAGGTGAGGAGCGGTGTTGCCGCCGTCGGAGACCTCGCAGATCAGGGTCGAGTCGTGGATCAGCCGGAGCTGGACCGGCGGCTCGGCGTGCCGGATGGCGTTGGTGACGAGCTCGCTGACGACCAGTTCCGTGACGAACACCGCGTCGGAGAGCCCCCAGCGCTCCAGTTGCTCCACCACGTCCTTGCGGGTCTGCGCGACCGCGGCCGGGTCGGCCGGCACCGCCCAGGTGGCGACCTGCCGCGCGTCGAGCGCACGGGTGCGGGCGATGAGCAGGGCCACGTCGTCGGCCGGGCGCTGCGGCAGCAGGTCGGTGATGACCGTGTCGCACAGGGCGTCCAGCGAGGCCGCCGGGCGGGTCAGGGCCTCCCGCAGCCGGTGGACGCCGGTGTCGAGGTCCCGGTCGGGCGTCTCGACCAGGCCGTTGGTGTAGAGGGCGAGCAGGCTGCCCTCGGGGAGGACCACCTCGGTGGCCTCGTACGGCAAGCCGCTCACGCCCAGCGGGGGCGCGGCCGGGAGGCCGACGAGGTCGACGGTGCCGTCGGGGCTCACCACCGCCGGTACGGGATGCCCGGCCGTGGCGAAGCAGCAGCGCCGCGTCACGGGGTCGTAGACGGCGTACAGGCAGGTGGCCCCGACGTCGCTCGAGGTCTCGGCGGAACCTGCGTCCCTGCCCTCGGTGTCGCTCTCCTCCTCGGTGTTCAGGCGGGCGACCAGGTCGTCGAGGTGGGTGAGCAGTTCGTCGCAGGGCAGGTCGATGTCGGCCAGTGTGCGGACCGCCGTGCGCAGCCGCCCCATGGTCGCCGACGCGACCAGACCGTGGCCGACCACGTCTCCGACGACCAGGGCCACCCGCGCGCCCGAGAGGGGGATGACGTCGAACCAGTCCCCGCCGACGCCGGCGTGGGGGCCCGCCGGGAGGTAACGGGAGGCGACCTCGACGGCCGCCTGCCGGGGCAGCCGCTGCGGCAGCAGGCTGCGCTGGAGGGTGACCGCGGTGGCCCGCTCGCGGGTGTAGCGGCGGGCGTTGTCGATGCTGACCGCGGCCCGGGCGGCGAACTCCCCGGCCAGGACCAGGTCGTCGTGCTGGAAGGCCTCCTGGTTGCGGTGCCGGACGAAGAAGGCGACGCCCAGGGTGGTGCCGCGGGCGGCCAGCGGCACGGCCATCACGGAGTGGATGCCGAACCCCCGGACCCGGGCGGCGCGGGCCGGGTCGCGGGCGAGCCAGGCGGTGAACGCCGGGTCGGTCACCTCGTGCAGGGCGGGGCGTCCGGTGCGCAGGCTCTCGAAGGGCATCGAGCCCGGGGGGTAGGAGTCCACCGCGCCGGCTGCCACGACCGACTCCGGGGCGCCCGGGGTCACCGACCGCAGCGCGGCCCGGCGCAGCAGCAGCGGCCCGTCCGCCGGAACCACCGGCGCGGGCGGCTCGGGCGCGTCGTCCAGCGCGGCCAGCAGGTCGACGCTGACGAAGTCGGCCAGGACCGGGACGGTCACGTCCGCGAGCTCCTGGGCCGTGCGCGTCACGTCGAGCGTGCTGCCGATGCGCCGGCCGGCCTCGGCGATCAGCTGGAGGCGCTTGCGGGCCCAGAACTGCTCGGTCATGTCGTGCGCCGAGAGGCAGACGCCCCGGATGGTGTCCTCGTGGTCGCGCAGGGCGGAGATGAAGACCGACCAGGCGTGCTCATGGTTCTCGCCGGGCGCGCGCAGGTAGTTCTCCTGGTACTCCGGCTCGCCGGTGCGCAGGACCCGGGCCATGCTGCGTTCCGCCCGCAGGCCGGCGTCGTGGTCGATGATCTCGGACACGCGCAGGCCCCGCATCTCCTCCTCGGTGAGCGCCGCGGACCGTTCCATGTCGGCGTTGGCCCGGCGCAGCCGCAGCCGGGTGTCGTAGATCGCCTGGGCGCAGCACGGGGACTGGGCGAAGCTCCAGCTCACGAGGGACTCGTCGAGGCCGGCCGGTGGCTGCCGGTCGGTCAGGGCGGAGACGATGAGCCAGGCGGGGGTACCGGCGCCGGGCGGCCTGTGGTGGGCGAGGATCCCGACCGTCAGTTTCCGGCCGTCACGGTGCCGGAGCGCCACGTCGCCGTTCCAGCGGGGCAGCCCGGCGAGCGTGGGCAGACCGCCCCGCACCGGGATCGGCTCGGCCAGCAGATCCGCGGCACGGCGGCCGGTCAGCTGCTCGGCCGCGTACCCGAGGAGCCGCTCGGCGCCCGCGTTCCAGCCGGTCACGGTGCCGTGTTCGTCGAGGGTGACACGGGCCGTGAGGGATGCGTCGACGAGGGCTTCGAGGACCTCGGGTTCTTCGCCGAACGACCGGCCGGTCCGGCCGACGGTGACGGGCTGCTCCATGATCGGTCATCTCACTCTCGGGGAGAATCAGCCGTAGCACCGGATTTGCACAATTATCACCTGGTTACCCCGAATGCGACGGGTATCACCGTGACGCCCCCGGCCGAGAAGCGGAGCCTGCCGCCGCCGGGCCCGGGTAACCGCTCCCCCATGGGTCAGATCCTCGTGGGCACGTGTTCCTGGACCGACCGGGCCCTGGTCGGCAGCGGCTGGTACCCGCCGGGGCGGCGGGACGCCGAGGGGCGGTTACGGCACTACGCCGAGCGGTTCGGTGTGGTCGAGGTCGACGCCTCGTACTACGCGCTGCCGGGCGAGCGGAACAGCCGGTTGTGGGCCGAGCGCACACCGGACGGGTTCGTGTTCGACGTGAAGGCGTTCTCGCTGCTCACCGGGCATCCCACCCGGGCGGCGGTGATGCCGGACGGGTTGCGGGCCGACCACCGGGACCCGGCGGTGCTCGACAAGGTGTGGGCGCGGTTCGCGGCCGGGATCGAGCCGCTGAGGGCAGCCGGGAAGCTCGGGAGCGTGCTGTTCCAGTTCCCGCCCTGGTTCCGACCCGGGCAGCGGGCGGAGGCGTTCCTCCGGGAGTGCGCGGAGCGGACCGAGGGCTGGCCCGTCGCCGTCGAGTTCCGGCACCCCTCCTGGTGGGAGCCGGGGCAGGACGAGGCGACCGACGCGCTGCTGACCCGGCACGGCATGGCCGCGGTCGCCGTCGACATGACGCAGACGCTGCCCTCCTCCGTCCCGCCCGTCACTCCCGTGACCGCACCCCGGCTCTCGGTGGTCCGGTTCCACGGGCGCAGCACCGCGTGGGGCACCGGCAGCAAGGAGGACCGGTTCCGGCATGCCTACGACGAGGACGAACTCGCCGAGTGGCTGCCCCGCGTGCGCCGGCTGGCCGAGCGGACCGAGCAGGTCCACGTCCTGTTCAACAACTGCTGCGGTGACGCCGCCGTCCGCGCCGCCGAGACCATGACACGGCTCCTCGACGGGGTACAGCCCGTGGCGGCGCGGCTGCCTAGGGCGCGATCCGCACCTTCCGCTCCACCGACACCTGGTCCACGTCCGACACCCGCACGGTCGTCTTCATCGTCCAGTTCCCGGGGAGCGGCAGGTTGACGGAGTTGGTGCCCCAGTAGCCACCCTGGTCGGTGAGTTCGGCGTCGATCGGGCCGACCTTCCGGGAGGGCAGGGTGAAGGTGATGCGGACCTCGGGGACGACGACCAGACCCGTGTCGGAGCCGTAGACCACGGCCTGGATGCCGTTCTCGCCGACCCGGGCCGGATCCAGGGTGACCTGCACCGTGCCGCGTCCGGTCACGCCTCCCCCGCCCGTGTCGAAAGGCACCGTTGCCTGGGTCGTGGGCGGCAGCGCGCCCGCCGGGGCCTGCTGGGCCGCCTCGGCCTGGGCGCGGCCCGGGAGGGTTCCCGTGAGCAAGGTCGTGATCATCAGCACGACGGCGGCGACGGCGACTTCCACGAGGACGGACCGGCGCAGCAGGCGCCGGGTCTCCTGACCCGCGTCGGACGCGGGGGGCTCCTCGGCCGATGCGCCGGGCGTCTCGGAGTCCCGGGGCTCCCGGGGTTCGTCGGATTCCCGGGCTTGCTCGGGTTCCTGGAGCTCCTCGGGTTCCTGGTGGAGTGCGGGTGCGCCGACCGGCTGCGGAACCCGCTCGTGGACGGCGGCCCGGGTGACGGCCGCCGGTGCCGCGATCCGCCGCGTCCAGCGCCGCGAGTACCCCGCCACCAGCAACAGCACGAACACACCCGCGAGTTTGGCGAGCAGCAGACGGCCGTACGACGTGCCGGTCAGCGCGGAGAGGGAGCCGAGGCCGCGCCAGGACTGGTAGAGGCCCGTGACGGCCAGGACGATCACCGAGGCGAAGGCGATCCGCGAGAAGCGGGGCACGACCTCCAGCAGGTCGTCGCCGGCCGAGCGGCGCAGGGTCAGCAGCAGCGCCACGAGGCCGCCGAGCCAGACGCCGGTCGCCAGCAGGTGCAGCACGGACGACGCCATCGCCAGCGGCACCTGGATCCCGGCGGAGGCGTGCTCGGCCGCCGCCCAGGTCAGGGCCAGGGCCGCGGCCAGCGCCGTGCCGATCGCCAGGGCGGCGGGCCGCTCCTCGGGGCCACGGCGCCTGGACAGCCGGATCAGGAAGACGGCGGTCAGCAGGAGGACGACCAGCCGGGCGAGCAGGGCCTCGCCCGGGCGGCCGGTCAGCGTGCGGCCGAGGGCGGCGGAGTCGAAGGCGGCGGCCGGGCCCGTGCCCGTCTCGTAGGGGGCGCGCAGCAGGAGCAGGACGGCCGTCGAGCCCAGCAGCGTCCACCAGGCGGCCACCAGCGGCCTGCGCAGGGGGGACGTGTCCCCGGGCCGGCACAGCAGCGCGAACGCGGCCAGGCCGACGAGCAGCGCGGCGGCGAGGTAGGCGAGGTAGCGGGCGGCGTCGTGGAGGCCACCGGTGAGCGGGTCCTCGACGGGGCCCGTGTCGATCTGCCCCGTGGTCGCGGACGGTTTCCCCACGGAGAAGCTGAAGGCGCCGGAGACGGGGTGGCTGTCGGCGGAGACGACGCGCCAGGCCACCGTGTACGTGCCCTGGGCGAGCTTGCCGGGCAGCCCGACCCGGGCCGTGTCGGAGCGGCCGTCCGCGTGCGTGGCCTCGTCGGTGTGGACCCGCCGCTGGTCGGGGCCGAAGACCCGGAAGGAGTCGTCGAGCAGGCCCACGGACTCGGTGAAGGTCAGGGTGACGTGGCGGGGGGCCTGCTTGACGACGGATCCGTCGTCGGGGTCGGTGTCGCGGAGGGCGGCGTGGGCGGAGGCGGGGGCTGCTCCGGCGAGGAGCAGTACCAGCACGGTGCCGAGCAGCACCAAGGCTTGGAATCGCCGGGGATGTCCGACATTGCGATCCTCGTTCCGCCGTTGGTCCACGTGGGTCTCCGGGGTCGGGCTGTACGGCTACGAGTGAAGTACGGACCGGATCGGTGTAGTGCTCACCGGGCTCGAGAGATCTCGTGCTCAGCGCGCTGGAAGGGTGCAGTACTCACCGGGTTCAGGAGCCGGGCCTGCACAGCCCCGCGATCTCGTCGGCCACCGCCGGATAGCGGGCCGTCAGCTCCGCGGCGTCCCCGTGCTCATAACCGTCGAACGTGAAGCCGGGCGCCATCGTGCAGCCGAACAGGGTCCACTGCCCGGCCCCGCGCACCCTGCCGCCCATCCACGTGCCCGCCGGGACCGTGAACTGGACGTGCTGGCCGTCGAGGATGTCCGGCCCGAGGACCACCGTCCTCGTGCTGCCGTCCGGGGCGAGCAGAAGGAGCTCCAGGGGGTCGCCCCGGTAGAAGTGCCAGATCTCGTCCGTCGGCAGGCGGTGGAGGGCGGAGAAGTCGCCCGCTGTCAGGAGCGCGACGATCGCCGTGCCCTCCGGCCTGCCGTCGGGGCGTTCGGGACCGGCCCAGGTCTGGCGGAACAGGCCGCCCTCGCGCGGGATCGGTTCGAGGCCGTAGTGGGCGATGAGGTCCTCTGGGGTCACGCGGGGAACAGTATCTCCCGGTCGAGGAAGGCGAGCTGGGCCTTCTTCTCCGGCAGGTACACGTCCGGGAGGTCGATCTCCGGCAGCACCACCACCGGCCCGGCGGCGAAACCGAGCTTGAGGAAACGGGCGACGGCCTTCTCGTTGCGCACGTCCGGGTCGACCACGACCCGTCGACGGTCCAGGCCGAGCAGGACGTATCCGGCGATGGCCGCCACCAGCCGCGCGGTCCATCCGGGTCGGGCGCCGCCCGGTCCGGCGGGGGCGAGGAGCAGGTGGACGCCGATGTCGCCGGGGCGGACGTCGTAGCACTCGCTCACCCGGTCGGCCTCCGGCTCGTAGGTCTGGAGGAGCGCGACCGGTTCGCCGTCCCGGACGACGAGGTGGGCGTGGTGGGTGTCGAGCGTGGCCATGTGGGCGTAGATACCGGCGACCTGCTGTTCGGTCAGTTCGGTCATGCCCCAGAAGGCGGCCCGGTCCTCACGGACCCACTGGTGGATCACCGCGGAGTCGGCCCCGGGGTCGAGCGGCAGGACGCGGACGGTGCCGAAGCCGTCGATCACCTGCGTGTGGACGGGCGTGCGGGAGGCGTACGGGTCAGACATCGGTTTCCTTCTTCAGCCGGGTCCAGTCGGTGACGACCGGGACGAGGTCTCCCGCGAGCCAGAGCGGCAGCTGGTCGCGGTGGTGGGGCGAGCCGGGGACGCCCGAGGCGCCGAGCGGGACCACCCAGCGGCTGTCCTCGCGCCGGGCCAGATCCCAGACGTAGCGGGCGGCCGGGCCCCGGGCGGCGCGGTCGGTGAGGCCCGGCACGCCGGAGGTGCACAGCACGCAGTCGTGGTCGCCGGACAGCCCCGGCTCGTCGTACGGCTGCTCCGGCTCAAGGTCCCGCCAGGGGGCGAGGCGGTGGGTGTCACCCCAGACACCGGCCGGCGGGCGCAGGGCCACCTCCTCGACGGCGGCACGGACGGCCGCCGGGCGGTCGATTCCGTACAGGTCCTCGGCCCGCAGCAGGTGTTCGAGGGCGAAGCCGACCCGGGGGGTGAGGGCGAGCCAGGGCTGGAACACCTCCGGGTACGCCGGCGGTGTGGTGAGCGCGGCGAACGCCGGGTGCGCCGCGAGCCGCCGTACGACCGCTCCGCGCACGGCCGCGTAGAGGGCCGCGTCGGCGCTGCCGGCGTCCATGCGGCGGTCCCAGCCGCGGAGTCGGTCCCGGAGGGCGGCGGCCTCGGGGGTGAGGTCGTCGAGGGTGTCGAGGTGGTCCAGGAGGGGTGAGGCGGAGGCCAGATGGGTGTCCGTGTGGAGGGCGGGCATGTCGGCGGCGGACCAGCGCTCCTTGCCCGCGAGCAGCGCTGCGATGCGGTCGGCGCGGTGCGGCGGGGCGAACTCGACGCCGAGGGGTTCGGCCGGGCCGCGCTGGTTGGCCATGACGGCGACGCCGTCGGTGAGCCCGACGCGCGGCGGCACATGCCAGCCCTGCCATGCGTGGCCGGGCTCCCAGGCGGGCACCACCCGGAGGGAATTGGCCTCGGCGCGCACCGGCACGCGCCCGGCCACGCGGTGCAGGACACCGCCCTCGGTGTCGGCCGCCTGGACGACGTTGACCGGCTCGGCCCAGCGGTCGAAGGCCCGGTCCACATCGGCCACCCGGCGGGCCCGCAGCAACGGCAGCAGCGCGCCGAAGCCGAGGTCGCCGGTGACGCGGGGCGGGTAGCGCAGGCTGATGGCCACGGGCGGGGCGAGGGCGGCGGCGGGATCTGCGGGAACGACGGGATCTGTGGGATCGACGGAATCGGCGGGATCTGCGGGAACGACGGAATCGGCGGGATCTGCGGGATCGACCCGCCCTCCGTCGTACGCCAGGTCCGTCGGATCGCCGTCGATGCCCTCGGGGCCGCCGATGATCACCGGGCCCCGGCCGGTCTCGATGACCTCGACCTCGACCGGCTCCTCGCCCGCCACCTCGATCGTCTCCGTGTGCCGGGAGGCCCGCCGCCAGACCCCGTCCGGGCCGAGGGCCTCCACCCCGGCGCCGGTGCGCCGCAGCCGCTCCCGGTAGAGGTCCTGGTAGTCGGCCATGGCGTTGGTGATGGCCCAGGCGACCGAGCCGGTGTGCCCGAAGTGGGCGATGCCGGGGACGCCGGGGACGGCCAGGCCCACGACGTCGAACTCGGGGCAGGACAGGTGGATCTGCTGGTAGACGCCCGGGTCCTCGATCCAGCGGTGGGGGTCGCCGGCGATGACCGCCTGCCCGGTGACCGTCCGCTCACCGCCGACCAGCCAGCCGTTGCTGCCGGAGGTGCCGGGGCCGTCGGTGGCGAAGAGGCCGATGGCGTCCGCGTCCAGGTGCGCGGCGACCTGCTCGCGCCAGAGCTTGGCCGGGAACCCGGCGAAGAGGATGTGGGTGGCGAGCCAGACGCCGAGCGGGGTCCAGGGTTCCCAGCGGCCCGGGGCGAGACCGGTGCGGGCGAACTCGGGGGCGGTGCTGTCGGCCAGGCCCTCGTTGACCCCGTCGACGTACGCGCGCACCCACCGCGCCGTCCCGGGGTCCCCTCTCTCCAGGTCCGCGAAGCAGCGTCTCGCGGTGTCGTCGACTCTGGCCCGTCTCGCGAACCGGTCCCAGGCCAGGGCGCCGGCGCCGAGGAAGGACGCCGAGGTGCCCTGCGCCCGGTGGCGCTCGATCTCCAGCTGCCAGGCCCGGTCGCGGGCGGTGACGAGGCCCTGCGCATGGGCGAGTTCGGCCGCGCTGCCCGCGCGCAGATGCGGAATGCCCCAGGCGTCACGGTAGATCTCGGTGGCCACGCTGTGCCCCCTCTTTTCTTTAGGTTAGGCTTGCCTAAGTCAAAGCTGTGGCCGGAATCGTACGCGAAGGGGCGGAAAAGCGATGGGGCAGGGGCGGGGTTGGGAGGGCGCGGTCCTCAAACTGATGCGCGGCAAGGACTTCGAGTTCACGGTGACGGACGTCGAGGAGGTCACCCCGGACTACCGGCGGCTGCGCTTCACCGACGGCGGTCTGCTGGCCGCCACCGGAGTGCACCCCACGATGTGGGTACGGCTGTGGTTCGACAACGCGGGCAAGCCGCACCAGCGGGCCTACACCCTGGTCGACCCGGACGCCGGGGCCGGCACCTTCGGCCTGGAGTTCGCCCTGCACGAGGGGTGCGCCAGCGACTGGGCCAGGGCGGCGAAGCCGGGCGACACCATCGAGGCGACCGTCCAGGGCACCGGCTTCGACCACCCGGACCCCGCGCCCTCGCACGTCTTCGCCGTCGGCGACCCGGCCTCGCTGCCGGCCATCAACTCCCTCCTGGACGCCCTGGGTTCCGCCCCGGCCACCGTCTGGTTCGAGGGCGGCGACGACGGCCTGCCGTTCCGCACCGACCCGGACCGGCACGAGCTGCGCAAGGTGCCGCGCCAGGACTCCGGCGCCCACCTGGTCGACCGCGTGAAGTCGGACCTGCCCGCCCTGCTCCAGGGCACGGCCGACCCCTACGTCTGGATCGCCTGCGACACGGTGACGACCCGGGCCCTGACGGCGTACGTCCGCAAGGAACTGGGCCTGCCCAAGCAGCGGGTGCACGCGCTGGGCTACTGGCGGGCCACCTGAGCAGCGGGCGGGCCCGCCCCGGGGGATGATCGGGGCATGGACGTCACTCTTCACCTCGCTCAGGATCCCGAGGCCGACGCGCTGCTCGGCCGCAGCCCGCTCGCCGCGCTGGTCGGCATGCTGCTGGACCAGCAGGTCCCCATGGAGTGGGCGTTCAAGGGCCCGGCGACGATCGCCCAGCGGCTCGGCAGGGACGACCTGGACGCGCACGAGATCGCCGCGCACGAGCCGGAGGCGTTCGCCGCGCTGCTCTCGCAGAAGCCTGCGGTGCACCGCTACCCGGGCTCCATGGCCAAGCGGATCCAGCAGCTGTGCCAGTACCTCGTCGAGCACTACGACGGTGACGCCGAGGCCGTCTGGAAGGACGTCGCCACCGGCAAGGACCTGCTGAAGCGGCTCGCGGAACTGCCCGGCTTCGGCAAGCAGAAGGCCCAGATCTTCCTCGCCCTGCTCGGCAAGCAGCTCGGGGTCCGGCCCACGGGCTGGCGGGAGGCGGCGGGCTCCTACGGCGACCCGGACTCGTTCCGCTCGGTCGCCGACATCACCGGACCCGAGTCCCTGGTCAAGGTCAGGGCGCACAAGCAGGAGATGAAGGCGGCGGCCAAGGCGGCGAAGGCCTCCGGAGCCTAGGCCGTGACCGCCGGGCCGTGACCGCTCGGCCTGTTTGCTCGGCCCTGTCTGCTCGGCCTGTTTGCACGGCCCTGTCTGCTCGGCCCTGCCCGCTTGGCCTGTCTGCTCGGCCCTGTCCGCACGGCCTATTTGCTCGGCCCTGTCCGCACGGCCTGTTTGCACGGCCCTGTCCGCACGGCCTGTTTGCACGGCCCTGTCCGCACGGCCCTGTCCGTGGCCTGGCGCCCGTCGTCCGCCTGGCCCGGCCCGGGTGGCGAGCCCCTCGGGCCGGGGCCGAGCATGAACCATGGCCGAGCCACCGAGCGGCTCCCCCCGGGGCCGGGAGCACGACACCGACCGCGACCGCGCGCCCCTGGGCCTGGAACCCCCTGTCCGGCAGGGTCCGGGCCCGAACGGCCCCCACTCCCGTGACCAGCACGAACGGCACGGCCACACGCCGCCCGTGCCTCCGGACCACTGGCCGTACGACCCGCAGGCGCCCCGGGCCGCCGACCCCCGTGAACGGACCGCACGGCCCGGCCCGCAGGACCCCTGGCCTTCGGACCCGCACGGCCCGGAGCCCTCCGCGGAGAACCACCGCGACCCGGACACCGGCATGGGCCGGGCGGGCGGATCTCGCAGCCGCCGGGATGAACGGCGTGGCCGCGGCGGGGAGTGACCTCCCGTGACCCCCGCACCGCAGCCGGTCCCCCGCAGCCCGCGTCGACACGCCTGGCTGCGGGTGCTCGTCCTGCTGCTCGCCCTGCTCGTGCCGGGCGCGCACGCGGAAGCCCACACGGGGTGGACGGCGGGTGTCTCCGGTGAGAGCACCAGCGTCGAGTGCGACCTCCTCGACACCGCCCTGCGCCCACCGGCCCGGACCGCCCGCCGCACCGCCGTCCCGCTGAGCCCGGCCCCGCTCCCGAGCCCCGGGCCGCTTTCCACCGCACAGCGCCCGGTTCCCGTACCGCCGAGCCCGCGGCTCGACCCTCGCCCCCTGCGTTCCGAGGTCCTGCGCTGCTGACAGGACCGGCCCCCGCCCCGGTCCGTCCGTCCCGCACGGAACCAGCACGACGAGGAACGACGAGGAACCCAGCCATGCTTCAAGACCCGTACGCCGTCCTGCGCGCCCTCCTGCGCGCGGAGGCCGCCCGCAGCACTCCCAAGCCCCACCCCGGTCCCGACACGCGGAAGCCGCAGCAGCCCCCGAAGGGAGGGAGAGGGGACCGCGGCTGACAACACACACCCGGCGGAGGCACACCGACGCCTCCGCCGGTCTGAAGAATTCGAGGTCTTGAGGGCTAGGGCGGCCTGAGGCCCCCGCCGCCTGAGCACTCGGACGGCCTGAGGACCCGGCGACCCGGCGCCCCGGGGAATCCGAGGCTTGAGGGCTTGGGCGACCGGAGGACCCGCCGGCCTGACGCCACCGCCGACCTGAGGCTCCGCCGGCCTGAGAGCTCCGCCGACCTCAGAGCCCCGCCAACCCGAGAATCCAAGGCCCGAGGGCTCGGGCGACCGCAGGAGCCGCCGGCCTGACGCCACCGCCGGCCCAAGGGATCCGCCGACCTGACACCTCCGCCGACCTGACGCCACCGCCGACCCAGGGGGATCCGCCGACCTCAGAACCCCGCCAACCCGAGAATCCGAGGCCCGAGGGCTCGGGCGACCGCAGGACCCGCCGGCCTGACGCCACCGCCGGCCCAAGGGATCCGTCGGCCTGACACCTCCGCCGACCTGGGGGCGCCCTCGGCCCGACGGCCCCGGGCGGCCGCGCGCCCCCGTTTCCTGAACGCCCCCCGCCTACCGCCTCCGCCGTCCCGATCGCCGGGCCGTGCCGAACAGCGACCTCGTGATCTCCCGCCCGATCTGCGTCCCCACCGACCGGGCCAGCGACTGGAACACCCCGCTCCCGACCACCTGCTCCACAGCGGACGGCTGTTCCGCTTCCCGGGGTTCCCGGGGTTCCCGGGGAGCGGCGTCCCGCATCTCGTCGGGACCCTTCGCGCCGCGCCCGCGCTCCAGGCGCTCGTACGCCGACTCCCGGTCCACGGCCTGCGCGTACCGCTCGTACAGCGGGGACTCCGCGACAGCCCGCTCCAGGGCGTCCTGCCCGAGCGGGCCCATCAGCGACTCGGGCGCCCGCAGCCGGGTCGCCGCGACCGGCGTCGGCGCGCCCTTCTCGCTGAGCACCGTCACGACCGCCTCGCCCGTCCCCAGGTTGGTCAGCACCTCTTCGAGGTCGTAGGGCGACTTCGGGAAGGTCTTCACCGTGGCGTTCAGGGCCTTCTGATCGTCGGGGGTGAAGGCCCGCAGCGCGTGCTGCACCCGGTTGCCGAGCTGAGCGAGGACGTCGGCGGGTACGTCCTTCGGGGTCTGCGTCACGAAGAAGACGCCGACCCCTTTCGAGCGAATCAGGCGCACGGTCTGCGTGATCGACTCCAGGAACGCCTCGGAGGCGTCGTCGAAGAGCAGGTGCGCCTCATCGAGAAAGAACACCAGCCGCGGCTTGTCGACGTCGCCGAGCTCGGGCAGATCGTGGAAGAGGTCGGCGAGCAGCCACATCAGGAAGGTCGAGAACAACTGCGGCCTGTCCTGTACGGCGCTCAGCTCCAGGACGGAGACGGTGCCGCGTCCGTCCTCACCCGTCCGCAGCAACTCGGTCGTGTCGAACTCCGGCTCGCCGAAGAAATCGGACGCGCCCTGCGCCTCGAAGGCCGTCAGGGACCGCAGGATCACCCCGGCCGTGGCGGCCGACAGACCACCGATCGTCTTCAGCTCCGGCCGGCCCTCGTCCGAGGTCAGGAACGTCACGACCGCCCTGAGGTCCTTCAGGTCGATCAGCTCCAGGCCCTTGCTGTCGGCGTAGTGGAAGATCAGCGCGAGGGACTGCTCCTGGGTCCGGTTCAGCCGCAGCACCTTGGACAACAGCACCGGGCCGAACCCGGTGACCGTCGCCCGGACGGGAATGCCGCGCCCGATGCCGCCGAGGGCGTAATACTCGGTCGGGAAGCCCGTCGCCGTCCAGCTCTGGTGGACGTCCGCGGCCCGGCCGTCGACCCGGGCGTCCTGGCGGCCCGGCGCGGCGATCCCGGAGAGATCGCCCTTGATGTCGGCGAGGAAGACGGGCACGCCCTGGGCGGACAACTGCTCGGCGATCAGCTGGAGCGTCTTGGTCTTGCCGGTGCCGGTGGCGCCCGCGACCAGGCCGTGGCGGTTGAGCATCGCCAACGGCACCCGGATCTGCGCGTCCGGCAGGCACTGCCCGTCCCACAGCAGGGCGCCCAGGTGCAGGGCCGGGCCGGTGAACGCGTAGCCGGAGGCGATCCGCAACGCGTCCTGGGGGAGGGCGGCGGCACGCTCGGACACTTCCGGAGCGGGCGCCGACGGGATGGTCTCGCGATCCGGCATATTCACGCACCTGTTCCGGGTTCGTACCGCCTTGTATTGATTTTTTCAGCGTCGCACTCGCTCGCCATGGCTGCGCCCGGAAGGTCTTGACCGGTAGGCTTTCCGTGTGATCTTCAAGCGCATCGGAAACGGCCGGCCGTACCCCGACCACGGCCGGGAAAGCACCCGGCAGTGGGCGGACGTCGCGCCGCGCCCGGTCCGCCTCGATCAGCTCGTGACGACCAAGGGTCAGCTCGATCTGGAAACACTGCTCGCCGAGGACTCCACGTTCTACGGCGACCTCTTCGCGCACGTCGTGAAGTGGCAGGGCGACCTGTACCTGGAGGACGGGCTGCACCGCGCGGTGCGGGCGGCACTCCAGCAGCGTCAGGTGCTGCACGCGCGCGTGCTCGAGCTCGACTGATCCCCGCCCGTCGCGGGTTGGCCCTTTCGGGTTCCGCTGGGCGACGTCGAATGATCATCTAGTAGGCATCGTCGCCCGGGCGCACTACGCTGCGCTCATGAGCATGCTGACTCCCCCCGGCATGGGCGGCAAGTACCGCATCACGGGCAACAAGTACCCCCGGATGCGCGGGCCCCGGCGGCGCGGCAGGCTCGTCGGCCTGACCGTCGCGTCCGTCGTCGTCCTCGGCGTGGGCGGGTGGGGCACGCTGCAGCTCATCGACGTCTTCACCGGCGGCGGCAGAAAGGCTTCGGCGGCCGGTGACGGCACGGACTGCGGCGTCAAGACCAAGGCGAGCCCCTCGCCCAGCGCCAAGGCCTTGCCCGAGCCGCGCACGATCACCGTCAACGTACTCAACGCCACCACCCGCGGCGGCCTGGCGAAGAAGACCGCCGACGAGCTGAAGAAGCGCGGCTTCAAGATCGGCGACGTGGGCAACGCGACCAAGCAGTACGACAAGAAGGTCAAGGGCACCGGCCTGCTCCTCGGCCCCGCCACCGCCCTCGACACCGCGCTGCCCGTGCTCGGCACCCAGCTCCCGGGCGCCGAACGGCGCACCGAGGCGGCCCGCAAGGGCGCTGCCGTCGACCTCGTCATCGGGGACGGCTTCAAGGAGCTGGCCAAACAGCAGGACGCCGACCGGGCGCTGACCAAGCTGGCCAGGCCCGAACCGGCGCCCACGACGAAGAAGGGCTGCTAGGGCCTGTCGCCAGGCCCCCGGGTCCTACTCGGCGGCCCCGTACATCCGGTCCCCCGCGTCTCCGAGGCCCGGCACGATGTAGCCGTGCTCGTTCAGCCGCTCGTCGACCGAGGCGGTCACGACCGTCACCGGCGTGCCGGCCAGCTCGCGCTCCATGATTTCGACGCCCTCGGGGGCGGCCAGCAGCACCACGGCGGTCACGTCGTCGGCGCCGCGCCGGATCAGCTCACGGATGGCCGCGACCAGCGTGCCGCCGGTGGCGAGCATCGGGTCGAGCACGTACACCTGACGCCCCGACAGGTCCTCCGGCATCCGCGTCGCGTACGTGGAGGCCTCCAGCGTCTCCTCGTTGCGGATCATGCCGAGGAAGCCCACCTCGGCGGTCGGCAGCAGCCGGACCATGCCGTCCAGCATGCCGAGCCCGGCCCGCAGGATCGGCACCACCAGCGGCCGCGGGTGCGACAGCTTGACGCCCGTGGTCCGCTCGACCGGCGTCTGGATGTCGACCTGTTCGGTGCGCACGTCACGCGTGGCCTCGTAGGCGAGCAGGGTGACCAGCTCGTCGGCGAGACGGCGGAAGGTCGCGGAGTCGGTGCGCTGGTCGCGCAGCGTGGTGAGTTTGTGGGCGACCAGCGGGTGGTCGACGACGTGGAGGCGCATGTCCACAACATTAACCGGGCGGGGTGCCCCGGACCGCACGGCAAGGCCGCCGTCCGGCCGTCACCCGAACGCTGGCGTCAAACCGCCCGTCCGGGGGAAAGTGGGAAGGACGGACTGGGGGTGGTGAACCAGATGCCCGACCGGGATTTCCGAAATGATCCGTCGCCGCGCATATGGCCGCGGGCAGGAGCGGATCCCGACCAGACGGACGGGACCGACGAGTCCGACGCCGAGCGCCGCCGGCGTCGCGCCCGGTTCCTGCGCGATCTGGCCGAGGCCCGGGAGCTGCGCGACCGCGTGCAGCCGCGCCGTGCCAAGACGGCCCGGCTGCGCCACGCCATGCGCATGCGCACCTTCCGCTGGTAGCAAACGCGTGAGGAAACCTCCGGCAAAGATCACGAACCGCGCGGAGGTTGTCGCGGTTGACCGCGCGTGGAGCGGGGTAAAGCCGCGTACGATCCGCAGGTGGCGGCAACGGGCGTGCGAACAGAACTGCCCAACACAGGGAGCCGAAGACGTCCCCTGAACGCCTTGTTTCTGCCACGATTCCGAGTGGGTGGGGCTCGGACGAGCACTCCCCGCCCGTAACCTCCGCCGGGGGGACCCCCAACCGGCACGCCTATGACCAGTGGGAGAGTCACGGTGTACTTCGCCGCACTGCTCGCGCGCACCGAAGACGGGTGGGAAGCGAGCGACACGGAGCTCGACGATGTGGAAACCCTGTCGGATCTGGCCGACCTGGCCCGTGAAGCCTCCCCCGACGAGGACACGGTGCTCGTGCTCATCGAGCAGGAGGACGCCTGGTTCGGCGTGGTCCGCGTGGACGGCGAGGAGGACCCTCGCATCTACGTCTCGGACGCCGCCGCCGCTGCCCGCAGCAGCTACGGCGAGATCCTCCTCACCGACGAGCTGCTCGGCCGCGATCCGGACGACGGGGACGTCCTCGACGCCCTCGACCTCGACGGCACCGAGGAGGGTGAATCCGACGAGGACGACGACGATGCCGAGGCCGGTGCCGGGATCGCCGGGGCCGCCGACGTGCCGCACGGCCCGGTCGGCGACGCCCTGATCCTGGACGACCTCGGCGTGAGCGAGAAGGAACTGCGCCTGATGTCGACGGACGCCGTCACCGAGATCGCCGAGTCCCTGGGCGCCTCGGAGACCCTGGAGACCGTCCGCTGACCGGTCGTGCCGCCGCGGGCCCGCCGGATCCCGTTCCCCCGGGTTCGCAGGATCAGGCCCCCGCGGGGCCGCCGGACCAGGGCCCCGCGAGTCCGGAGGATCCCGTTCCCGCGGGGCCGCCGGACCAGGGCCCCGCGGGTTCGCAGGACCAGGGCCCCGCGAGTCCGCCGGATCCCGTCCGGGATCCCTGGCGGTCCGCGATGCGGCTCGCCCTGGACGAGGCCGCCGAGGCCGTCCGGGGCGGGGACGTGCCCGTCGGCGCCGTCGTCCTGGCGCCCGACGGCACGACCGTGCTCGCGGCCGGGCACAACGAACGCGAGGCCGGCGGCGATCCGACGGCCCACGCCGAGCTCCTCGCCCTGCGGCGGGCCGCGGCCGCCCTCGGCGCGTGGCGGCTCGCCGGCTGCACCCTCGTGGTGACCCTGGAGCCCTGCACGATGTGCGCCGGCGCAATCCAGCAGTCCCGCGTCGACCGGCTCGTCTACGGCGCCCGCGACGAGAAGGCCGGCGCGGCCGGATCGCTCTGGGACCTCGTCCGCGACCGGCGGCTCAACCACCGCCCCGAGGTGATCGAGGGTGTGCTGGCCGAGGAGTGCGCGGGACTGCTCACCGCCTTCTTCCGCGGTCGCTGAATACCGATTTCAAAGCACGCGGCACCTTGCTGTAAGGTCTCCCTCGGTAGCGTGTCCGAGCGGCCGAAGGAGCTCGCCTCGAAAGCGAGTGTGGCGCAAGTCACCGAGGGTTCAAATCCCTCCGCTACCGCTTGAGAAGGGCCCCGTCGTCAGACGGGGCCCTTCGTGCGATCAGCCCCTTCGTGTGATCGGCCCTTCGTGCGATCATGTGCGCTGCATGGGACACCAGTGACAGGGGAGGCCGCGATGGCGGTGAACGCGAAGAAGGTCGCCGTCTACGCCCTCGTGGTCTTCGCGCTGTACGTGATCATCACGGACCCGGCCAAGGCGGCCGACTACGTCCAGATAGGCTTCCAGGGCATTTCGGACGCGGCCAAGGCCCTCGGCGACTTCGCCACGTGGGTCGCCAACGGAGGAAAGTGATGATCCGCCACCTGGTGCTCTTCAAGCTCAACGAGGGCGTCGACCGCGACGACCCCCGGGTCGTGAAGGGTGTCGAGGCCTTCCGCGCGCTCGGCGACAAGATCCCGGAGCTCCGCTTCTGGGAGCTCGGCTGGAACGTCAGCGACCGTCCCATCGCATACGACTTCGCCATCAACTCGGCCTGCGACGACGCGGACGCGCTGCGGCGGTACGTGGAGCACCCCGACCACCAGGCGGGGGTCGCGCTGTGGCGCGAGTTCGCCACGTGGGTGATCGCGGACTACGAGTTCTGACCGTTCCGAACCCCGCCGCTCCCGGCCCCCTGTCGCTGCGACAGGGGGCTCTTGTGTTGCGTGAGTTGATTTGTGCGGTGTTCATCCCTCAACACGTAGTTATGGGGTGCTTGCACACAGTGCACATGTCTTGTGATGCTATGACCGCTTTTGATGGAAGAGTCGACGGATGAGTTGACGATGACGAGGTGGAGTTGACCGTGCTGGCCAGTACCGCACCTCAGGCACCGTCCCCTCCAGCACCGGCTCCTCAAGTAGCCCCTGCTCAGGCCGCGCCCACGGAAGCCGCTCCGGCCGCTCCGGCCGCCCCCCAGCGGAGCAGCCGTGGTGCCGACACCCGGGCGCTCACGCAGGTCCTCTTCGCGGAGCTCAAGGAGCTCCAGCCGGGCACGCCGGAGCACGACCGCGTACGTGGGGCGCTCATCGAGGCCAACCTCCCGCTCGTGCGCTACGCCGCCGCCCGGTTCCGCTCCCGCAATGAACCGATGGAGGACGTCGTCCAGGTCGGCACCATCGGGCTCATCAACGCCATCGACCGCTTCGACCCGGACCGGGGCGTGCAGTTCCCGACGTTCGCGATGCCGACGGTCGTCGGCGAGATCAAGCGGTACTTCCGCGACAAC
The DNA here is from genome assembly GCF_014648995.1 of Streptomyces massasporeus. Lineage (GTDB taxonomy): Bacteria > Actinomycetota > Actinomycetes > Streptomycetales > Streptomycetaceae > Streptomyces > Streptomyces massasporeus. The sequence goes on from NZ_BMSE01000006.1 coordinate 103,107, forward strand.
GTCCGCACCGTGCATGTACCGCGCCGGCTGCACGAGCTGTGGGTGCAGGTGAACAGCGCGACGGAGGACCTGACGACCTCCTTCGGGCGGACCCCGACGACCTCGGAGATCGCCGAGCGGCTGCGCATCACGGAGGACGAGGTGCTGTCCTGCATCGAGGCCGGGCGGTCGTACCACGCGACCTCCCTGGAGGCCGCCCAGGAGGGCGACGGGCTGCCGGGGCTGCTGGACCGGCTCGGCTACGAGGATCCCGCGCTGGACGGCGTGGAGCACCGGGACCTCGTACGGCACCTGCTCGTCCAGCTGCCCGAGCGGGAGCAGCGGATCCTGCTGCTGCGGTACTACAGCAATCTCACGCAGTCTCAGATCAGTGCGGAGCTCGGTGTTTCGCAGATGCACGTATCGCGGCTACTCGCGCGTAGTTTCCAGAGATTGCGGTCTGCGAACCGTATCGACGCGTAACCGCAAACGTGAGCGAGAGGTCACCTCGGGGAGGGAATCGCTCATCAGGGCCGTTCCCGACAGTTGAGAGCCGATAAGCCGTCAGACCCCTTGTTTGCAGGGCGGATTCGCGTCTCAGATGTCGACATGTCACTACAGCGTGTTGCCGACATGTGACATTCTGCGGGAAGCGCGTTTGCCGGAGCTTCGGCTCCGGTATTCAGGTGAAGGCTGCGTTCCTCAGGCGGGGGCGTTCGCCACGACCGTCCCGCGACCCAAAGGGGGTGGCATGTCCGTAGAACAGGGCAGCTCGAAGGTGCTCACGCTCGCGGAGAGCGAGACAGCTCCCCATGCTCTCGACTCACTCGGCCCCATCGATGACGCACCGGCCCTCCCGGCCGAGCCCGTCCCGGTCCTTCCGGCTGCGGGCGCCATCGACACCCGCACCCTGTCCCGCTCCCTGTTCCTGCGGCTGGCCGCGCTCGACGAGGACAGCCCCGAGCGTGCGTACGTCCGTGACACGCTCATCGAGCTCAATCTCCCGCTGGTGCGGTACGCCGCCGCGCGGTTCCGGTCCCGGAACGAGCCGATGGAGGACATCGTCCAGGTCGGCACGATCGGGCTGATCAAGGCGATCGACCGGTTCGACTGCGAACGGGGCGTGGAGTTCCCGACGTTCGCGATGCCGACGGTGGTCGGGGAGATCAAGCGGTTCTTCCGGGACACGTCGTGGTCGGTGCGGGTGCCGCGCCGGCTGCAGGAGCTGCGGCTCGCGCTGACCAAGGCGAGTGACGAGCTCTCGCAGAAGCTGGACCGGTCGCCGACGGTGACCGAACTGGCCGCTGTGCTCGGGGTGTCCGAGGAGGACGTCGTCGACGGGCTGGCGGTGGGGAACGCGTACACCGCGTCCTCCCTGGACTCGCCGGCGCCGGAGGACGACGGTGGCGAGGGATCGCTGGCGGATCGGCTGGGGTACGAGGACACCGCGCTGGAGGGCGTGGAGTACCGGGAGTCCCTGAAGCCGCTGCTGGCGAAGCTGCCGCCTCGGGAGCGGCGGATCATCATGCTCCGCTTCTTCGCGAACATGACGCAGTCGCAGATCGGCGAGGAGGTCGGCATCTCGCAGATGCACGTCTCCCGGCTGCTGACCCGGACGCTGGCGCAGCTCCGGGAAGGCCTGATCTCGGACTGACGGAGTCCTGACGGAGGGCTGGGGGCGCGGTCGTTGGGGCCGCGCCGTTTGCCTGTGCCTCCGGCCGTGGGGGTGCGCCTTCGCTTCGCCGCCTGACGCCGGTGGTGGGTCGGGGCCGTGTCGGGGGGTGTCCGTCCTCGGAACGGCGCGATGAGGTCGGATACCGACTAACCGTCCGTTGACGCGCCAACCGCTGCGGGCGGACACCCCCCGACACGGCCCCTTGCGTACGACGGCGGCTGCGGGAGCGTCGTGGCTTGCGCCGTATGCGCGCGGGTGCGGGCTTGTCCCGCGTGCGCGCTGCGCCGGCTGTCCCAGCTGCGAGCGCCCGCTCCGCCGGGCTGCGAGCCGCCCCCGCTGCGGGTATGCGCAGGCGCCTAGCTGCGGGCATGCGTGCCGCTTGGGGCGGCACGGGTGGGCGCGGCGGCACCCCGCTCCGCCGGGCTGCGGGCCCACCTGGCCTCAGCATCGACGCCGAGCACCCCGCTGCCCAGGGTCGCGGAACCACCCGGCCTCAGCCGCCACGTCCCGTGCCGGACACCGACGGCAGCCGCGTGTGTTACGCCAGTGCCAGCCAGGCCACCGCCGCGACGATCGCTACCGCGGCGATCACGCCGAGGATGACGCCGATGCGCGGGCCGCTGCTGGTCGAGGCCGCTGCCTGACGGCCCTGCGGGGCCTCGTCGACGAACGCGCGGAACATCTGGGTACTGCCGGCGGGGTCGTGATTGCCCTGCGGGGCCTGGTTGTTAGCCATGGCCCGAGACCCTAGCGAAAACGGCGGGGCTCCCCAAGTGGGGGTTGGGGTTCCGTTTGGGTCCGGGTGACCCGTACCGCCGAGCTCATCACCAGCGCGTTTACTCCCGCAATACTTGCCTTTGCCAACTTTTTATACCTGCACCCCCCTCTTTTATTTGCCTGCAGCAACCAACAGCTCCTATGGTTGCCCTAAGCAACGAAAGCGGGAGGTGTCATGGCCGAAAAGGCGCAGTACGAAGAGCTGGTCCGCCAGTTCAGCGCCTTCGGCGCCGTGAAGCGGGAGCTCGGGCGGATCATGCCGGCCGAGTGCCCCGGCGGGTCGGCGGCCGTGCTGACCCTGCTGGGCCGCCACGGCGACATGCGCATGAGCAAGCTCGCCGAGCTGCTGGCGGTGGACATGTCGGTCACCAGCCGCCACGTCGCGCACGTCGTGGACCGGGGCTGGATCGAACGCTCCCCCGACCCCGCGGACAAACGCTCACGCATCCTGCGCCTCACGCCCGCGGGCCACACACAGCTCGACGAGCTGTCCCGGCGGACCACCGAGGTCCTCGCCGAGCGCCTGAGCGACTGGACCGACGAAGAGGTCGGCCAGCTCACCAGCCTCATGGCGCGGCTGAGGGAGAGCTTCGACTGCCGGCCCGGGACCCGGGCCGCGCCGGCCGCTTTCGACCAGACCACCCGTACACCCGCAAGCACGTAAGAAAAGGAAGCCCATGGCAACGACCACACCAGCCGGTGTGCGGGCTCATGCCAAGCACGGGGGAGGCTCCCACGGCTCCTCCGGCGACGGCGCTCCGATGACGCACCGGCAGATCATGGAGGCCCTCACCGGCCTTCTGCTCGGCATGTTCGTCGCGATCCTGTCGTCGACGATCGTCTCCAACGCCCTGCCCCGGATCATCAGCGACCTCGGTGGCGGCCAGAGCGCCTACACCTGGGTCGTCACCGCGTCCCTGCTGACGATGACCGCCTCCACCCCGCTGTGGGGCAAGCTCGCCGACCTGTTCTCCAAGAAGCTGCTGATCCAGTTCGCGCTGGTCATCTTCGTGCTCGGTTCGGCGGCGGCCGGCATGTCCCAGAACCCGGGCATGCTCATCACGTTCCGCGCGGTCCAGGGCATCGGCATGGGCGGTCTGTCCGCGCTGGCCCAGATCATCATGGCGGCGATGATCTCGCCGCGTGAGCGCGGCCGGTACAACGGCTACCTCGGCGCCACCTTCGCCACCGCCATGGTCGGCGGCCCGCTGGTCGGCGGTGTCATCACCGACACCGACTGGCTCGGCTGGCGCTGGTGCTTCTACGTCGGCGTGCCCTTCGCCGTGATCGCCCTGATCGTGCTCCAGAAGACCCTGCACCTGCCCGTGGTCAAGCGGAAGGTCAAGGTCGACTGGGCCGGCGCCTTCTTCATCACGGCGGCCGTCTGCCTGCTGCTGGTCTGGGTCACCTTCGCCGGTGACAAGTACGACTGGGTGTCCTGGCAGACGTACGCCATGGTCGGCGGTTCGCTGGCGCTGCTCGCCCTGTTCGTCCTCGTCGAGGCGAAGGCGAGCGAGCCGATCATCCCGCTGCGGCTGTTCCGCAACCGCACCATCACGCTGGCCTCCGTGGCCTCCCTGTTCGTCGGTGTCGCGATGTTCGCCGGGACCGTCTTCTTCAGCCAGTACTTCCAGCTGGCCCGTGGCAAGTCGCCGACGATGTCCGGTGTCATGACGATCCCGATGATCGCGGGTCTGTTCGTCTCCTCCACCGTCTCCGGCCAGGTCATCACCCGGACCGGGCGCTGGAAGGCGTGGCTGATCGGCGGCGGTGTGCTGGTGACCGCGGGCCTCGGCCTGCTGGGCACGATCCGGTACGACACCGAGTACTGGCACATAGCGATCTTCATGGCGCTGCTGGGTCTCGGCATCGGCATGATGATGCAGAACCTGGTGCTGTGCACGCAGAACCAGGTGGAGCCGGGCGACCTGGGTGCCGCCAGCTCCACGGTGACCTTCTTCCGGTCCCTCGGCGGTGCGGTGGGCGTCTCCGCCCTGGGCGCGGTCCTCGGCACCCGGATCACCGACTACGTCAAGGACGGCCTGACCGACCTCGGCCCGAAGGGCGCGGCCCTCGGCCACGCCGGCACGGGTGAGGGCAACATCCCCGACCTGAGCGCGATGCCCGCCCCGATCCGCACCGTCGTGGAGAGCGCCTACGGCCACGGTGTTGCGGACGTGTTCCTCTACTCGGCCCCGATGGCGCTGCTCGCGCTGCTGGTGGCGCTGTTCATCAAGGAGGTCCCGTTGAAGACGAAGGGCGGGCTGGCGCAGGCCGCCGACACGGAGACGCCGGCCGTGGTTCCGGCCGAAGTCGCCGTCGACGCCGCCGAGGCGGAGAAGGCCGTGCCGAGCTGGGCCGTGGCCGAGACCGAGGCCGCCGACGGGACCGGGCCCGAGGGGACGCAGCGGCTCGCCGCCGTCGCCACGGCGGTGCGTGCCGAGGACGCCTCCGGTGGTGTTCCGGTCCGCGGTTTCGTCCGCGGGAACGAGTCCGCACCCGTGCCGCAGGCCGCCGTCACGCTGATCTCGCTGGCCGGGCGTCAGCTGGGCCGGTCCGTGGCGCAGGCCGACGGTTCGTACGCGGTGGACGCCCCGGGCTCCGGTTCGTACGTGCTGATCGCCTCCGCCGACGGCTTCCAGCCGCAGGCGTCCACGGTCGTGGTGAACGGCGAGCCGGTCGCCTACGACATCCTGCTCAGCGGCACGAGCGGGCTGACCGGCCTGGTGCGGGCCGCCGAGAGCGGGGCGCCGGTGAAGGACGCGATGGTCATCGTGACCGATGTGCGCGGTGACCTGCTGGCCAACGGGACGACGGGTGAGCAGGGCGAGTTCTCCTTCGCCGAGCTGGTGCCGGGGGCGGTGACCGTCGCGGTGAACGCCGCCGGGTACCGGCCGCGCGCCCTGCCCGTCGAGGTGGGTGGCACCGGGGTCACCCGGGTCGAGATCGACCTGGACGCGGGTGCCCGCGTGCAGGGTGTCGTCCGCGCCCCGCACGGCCCGCTGGCCGACGCCCGGGTGACGCTGGTCGACCAGGCGGGCAACGTCGTCGGCTCGGCCACGACCGGGACGGACGGGGCGTACGCCTTCACCGACCTGGACGGCGGCGAGTACACGGTCATCGCCACGGGCTACCCGCCGGTGGCCACCGCGCTGACGGTCACGGGTGCCGGCACCGACGCCCACGACATCGAACTCGCCCACCCCGGCGAGTAGCAACGACCCCGGCCCGTGACAGGTGGGCGCGCTCTGAGCGGAGGTGCGCCCCCTGTCGCGGGCCGGTTTCTTATCGAGGAGTAGTTGAGATGGGACTGACCGCGAGGATCCGTACCCGGGACGGATGGGCCGTGTCGCACGCGGTCGTCACGGTGGCGGACATGACCGGAGCGCAGGTGCTGCGGGCCGAGGCCGATGCGGAGGGCGCCGTACGGGACGCGACGCCGATGGAGCCGGGGGCGTACACCGTCATCGTCACGGCGGTGGGTTATGCGCCCGCGGCCTCCAGCGTCATCGTGACCGCGAGCGGGCGGGCCGAGGTCGGCTCGGTGACGCTGGCGCGGCAGGGCGGCACCGAGCTGCCGCCGCCCGGGCCGTGGACCGTCGACCCGGTGCACTCCAGCGTGGCCGCCGTGGCCCAGCACCTGGGCATCTCCAGCGTGCACGGCCGGTTCACGGAGTTCTCCGGCTCGATCGAGATCGCCCCGGACGACGTCACCAAGTCGCGTGTGGAGGCGGTGATCCGGGCCGCGTCCGTCGACACCGGCAACGGCATGCGCGACGGGCACCTGAAGTCGCCGGACTTCCTGGACGTCGAGCGGTTCCCGGAGATCACCTTCCGGTCGACGGGGCTGACGGCGACCGGGTCCGACCGGTGGACCGTCCACGGCGAGCTGGGCATGCACGGCGTCGTCCGGCCCGTGGACCTGGACCTGGCCTACCTCGGCACGGGCCCGGACCCGTGGGGCGGCACCCGGGCGGCGTTCCGCGCCACGACCGAGCTGCACCGCGAGGACTTCGCGATGAACTACAACCAGGTCCTGCAGGCCGGCATCGCCGCCATCGGCACGACGCTCAAGGTGGAGCTGGACATCCAGGCCGTACAGGGAGAGTCACTTCCCGCGGCGTGAGTCCGGGGCGGACACTCTCGCCACCAACTGGCCGCACAGGTCCCGGAGCTTGACGTTCCGGTCCTGCGACGCCCGGCGCAGCCGCTCCAGCGCGATCCGCGCGTCGATCCGCTCCCGGGCCATCAGGATGCCGATCGCCTGGTCGATGACGCTGCGGGAGAGCAGCGCGGTGCGCACATCGGCCGCCGACTGGCGCCGGCGCTCGATCCGCAGCGCCACGTCGATCGCGTCACCGGACCGGGCCGCGAAGGCACGGGCCGCGTCCCGGCCCGTGCCCAGCGCTCCGGCCCGCGCCCCGTAGAAGTTGATCGCGGCGCCGCTCTCGCCCTCGACGGCGACCGGCACCGCCAGCACGCAGCGGACGCCCACGGACAGCGCGTACTCCGTGTACGAGGGCCAGCGCGACTCCTCGGCCAGATCCGGGGCGTACTGCTCCTCGCCGGTCTCGGCCGCGTCGACGCAGGGCCCCGAGCCGTTCTCGTACTGCCGCAGGTCCAGGCCGCTGGGCATGCCGTCGCTGCCTGCCAGGGTGAGCAGCCGGCCGGCGCGGCGCACGGTGATGCTGCACGCCTCGGCGCCGGGCACTTCCTGCACCGCGCGGTCGGTCAGATCGCGCAGCAGGGTGTCGAGACCACTGCTGCGCACCATCGCCTGGTCCAGCGTGTCGGACGTCTCGGAGCTCATGACCGTACGGGTATCCCGTCACCGGCCGGACACGCCACCGACGTAATTCAGCTCACGTCAGGTGGTGTTGGGCGCACCCACGATCCGGCGGGCGAGATCGCGCAGTTTCACGTTCTCCCGCTGGGAGGCGCGCACCAGGCTCTCGAAGGCCGCGGTCGCGTCGATGCCCTGGCGTTCCATGAGGATGCCGGTGGCCTGGCCGATCAGGTCCCTGGTGTGCATGGCCTCGGTGAGCTGCTCGCGCACGGTCGCGGAGTCCAGGGCGATGCTGACGTGCGCGCTGAACAGCCGGCCGACACGCGTGGCCTCTTCGTCGAAGGCGCCCGGTTTGCGCGCGTAGGCGGTGAGGACGGTCAGCCGGCGCCGGTCGGCGCGCAGCCTCAGCGACAGCGCCGAGCGCAGGCCCAGGGCCGCCAGCACGTCCCAGCCGTCGTCCGCCTCGCTGTCCGTTATCCGCGCGACCGGGTTGTTCCACAACTGGTCCCACATTCCGTGCTGTTCGCGGCCGGTGTACCGGGACTCGGCGGAGCGCACGACCTCGTCGGTCCAGGCGAGCGTGCGGATCTTGTTGCCGCGCTCGATCACGGAGATGCCGGCGTGCTCGGCGCCCGGCATGAGATGCACGGCCAGCCGGACCGCGGTGCGCAGCGTGCTGTGCGGTGTGAGGGTCTCGTGCAGTTGCTGCGACGCCACCGTCAGCGCTTCGGCCAGCTCGGAGCCGACCGGGAAACGGGGCAAATCAGGAAACTCGGACGCAGCCACCACGAACCTCTTCGGCATGCACGGCCAACGGCCGTGCGCAGGAGAGCTCCGCAGCACATTCCCGACTGCGAGCACAGGACGGACAGCACTCTAACTGCTCGGTTGCCTCCAAGTGACGCCCGGCCGACGCCGCCACGGACGCTTCCGCCACCGGCCCACCGCATGGTGGAATGGCACCACGGGTCAGGAAGCGGCCTTACCGGAATCCGGACGAACGTCTGCCAGGTGAGTGCCGTGACCTTCTTCACGATTCCCACAGAACCGCGCGACCTCCCCGGCCGCGTCCACCTCACGATGCCCGCCGAGATCGACTTCTGCAACGCGGCGGAGCTGCTGCCCGTCCTCATGTCCGCGGTCCGCGCCCGTGGGGACCGGCTGGAGGTCCTCGTCCTCGACCTGTCCACGACCTCCTTCATGGATTCCCAGGGCATCCGCCTCATCAACGACGTACGGCGTCGGCTGCGCCCCGGGGCAGCGGTGCGCCTGGTGGCCCGGCCGGAGGGGACCACGAGCCGCGTCCTGGAGGTGACGGGCCTGCGCCGGGACGTCCCCGTGTACGACAACCTCGCCGAGGCCCTGGCGTCGTAGGCTGCGGCACATGGCACCGAACATCGCGACGAACACCCGCGTCTCCCTGGACGAGTTGCTCGACTTCGTACGCCCCCGGCACCACGCGATCCTGCTGACCCGGCGGACCGACGGCGGTCCCCAGGGCTCCCCGCTGACCTGCGGTGTCGACGACTCCGGCCGGATCGTGGTCTCCACCTACCCGGAGCGCGCCAAGACCCGCAACGCCAAGCGGGACCCGCGCGTGAGCCTGCTCGTGCTCAGCGACGACTGGAACGGCCCCTGGGTGCAGATCGACGGCACGGCCGAGATCATCGACTCCCCCGACTCCGTCGAACCGCTCGTGGAGTACTACCGGAACATCGCCGGGGAGCACCCCGACTGGGACGAGTACCGCGCGGCCATGCTCAAGCAGGGCAAGTCGATCATCCGGATCACGCCGGAGCGGTGGGGGCCGGTGGCGACCGGGGGGTTCCCGGCGCGGCTGGTGGAAGGGGAGTAGGTCAGCTCTCCCCGGGGGCTTCTGCCTCCCCGGAGGCCTCTTCCTCCCCTGGGGCTTCCTCCCCTGGGGCTTCTTCCTCCCCTGGGGTTTCCTCCTCACCGGGGGCTCCGCCCTCGCGGGCGACCATCGCCTCGATGCCGGCGATCAGCAGTTCCAGCGCGAACTCGAAGTCGCGCTCCAGCATCTCGGCGACCGTGTCGCCGCCGCGCGCCTCCATGAGCTTCCGCGACTCCCGCATGACGTCCGCGGCCTGCGGGGCCTCGGTCACCGTGCTCACGGCGTCCTGGAAATACTCGTCCATGGTCATGCCGGCGGCGGCGGACCGGGTGGAGAGGTGGCCCTCGAGCGTGCCGTAGCCGTAGACGAACTGGAAGACGGCCGAGATCCCGCTCGTCAGCCGTTTCGCGGGCAGCCCCGTCCTGCGCATGACGCGCTGTACGACCCTGGAGAAGGCCAGGTTGTTCGGGCCGATGTTGAGGAAGGTGCCGACCAGCGCGGACACCCAGGGGTGACGCACCAGCAGGGTCCGGTACTCAAGGGCCAGCGCCCGCATCTGGTCGCGCCAGTCCGCGTCGGCGGTCTCCGGATCGGGCAGGGCCATCTCGCCCATGGCCGCGTCCAGGGCCAGTTCGAGCAGGTCGTCCTTGGTGTCGACGTACCAGTAGACGGACATCGCCGTGACGTTCAGCTCGCCGGCGAGCCTTCGCATGGAGAACTTGGCCAGGCCCTCGGCGTCCAGCAGCCGCACGGTGACCTCGATGATCCGGTCCCGGTCCAGTCCCGAGGGCTGCCCGCCACCGCGCCGCCGGTGCGCCTTGCCGTCCAGCCAGACGCTGGACCGCGCGGCCTTCTCGGCTGCCTTCGCCATGGCGCACCTTCCTCGACCTCTTATTGCCGATCATGCTAGGCGCCCTCGAGGGGCGCGGGGCCGTCTCATTGTGCGGCTCCGCCGCGTGGGCGCGATCGACCACAACGGTCCGCAGCCGCCCACCGCCCCAGCCGCCCGACCTCCTAGGCGGACTCTGCCCGCTCAGCACGTCGAAGCAACGCCGCCGCGACCAGTCCACCGGCCAGCACGGCAACCGCACCCACCAGCTGACTGGTCTCCAGCCCGGAGGCGAACGCGTCGGAGATCCTGGCCTTCTCCTCGGCCGAGTCCGCCGCCGCCAGCGCCGCCGGCAACGACGCCGCGGACACGGCGACCAGCGACGCGAACCGGGAGTTGAGCACGGCTCCGAGGACGGCGACACCCAGCCCGTTGCCGAACTCCGCGAGCGTGCCGTTGATCCCCGCTCCGACGCCCGCCTTCTCCGGCGGTATCGCGCCCATGATCGCGTTGGCCATCGCCGGCATGGACAGGGCCACACCCGCGCCCATAACGATCAGCCCGAGCAGCATGCCTTCGTACCCGTGGCCCCCGAGCAGCGCGATCGCCGCGAGCCCGGCGGACACCAGGGTCATGCCGAGCGCGATCGCCGCCGGCGTCCCCGCCTTCAGCACCAGCTTCGCCCCGACCCCCGTGAAGTTGAGCGCGACGACGGTCAGCGCCAACGGCGCCGTCCGCAGCCCGGCGTCCAGCGGCTCGTACCCAAGCACGAACTGGAGGTGCTGCGTGAGCAGGAACAGCGACCCCGTCATGCCGAACGCCACGAGGATCGCGCCGGCGACCGCGCCCACGAACTTCTGGTTGCGGAAGAAGTGCATGTCGAGCATCGGGTGCTCGGTCCGCAGCTCCCACAGCACGAACAGGCCGAGCACGACCACGCCGATCAACGCCGAGACCAGGACCTGCGCGGAGGTCCAGCCGTGCTCGGGCCCGGTGATGATCGCGTACACCACGGCCGTCATGCCGATGGTCGACAGCACCGCGCCGACCAGGTCGGGCCGGTCCCCGGCCTTGTGCTTGGACTCCGGCACCAGCGCGGCGACCGCGACCAGGCCGAGCAGGGCGACCGGAATGTTGATCAGGAAGATCGCGCCCCACCAGAAGTGGTTCAGCATCACGCCGCCGATCAGGGGTCCGGCCGCGAAACCGAGCGAACTGACCGTCGACCAGAGCGCGATGGCCTTCACGCGCTCCTGGTCGTCGAAGATCTGCACGACCACGGCGAGGATGGTGGTCATCAGCAGCGCCCCGCCGACGCCCATGCCCGCCCGTGCCGCGATCAGCTGGCCCGGGCTCTGGGACAGTCCGGCCGCGAGCGAGCCCAGGCCGAAGATCGCGAGACCGGACATCAGCAGCAGCTTGCGGCCGTAGCGGTCGGCGGCGTTCCCGGCGGTGAGCAGCAGGCCGGACTGCACCAGCGCGTACGCGTTCATCATCCACTGGATGTCGGCGGTCGAGGCGTTCATCTCGCGGGTGAGCGAGGGGATGGCCACGTTGAGGATCGTGTTGTCGAGCAGCACGGTGAGCTGCGCGAGGCAGATGACACCGAGGATCAGCCAGCGCTGGGGGTGGCCGCCCGGTGCGGTGTGCGGCAGGGCCGTTTCCTGGGGGGACGTCGTCATGCTGTACACCGTAGAACAGTTCCTATACGGCGTACAACGCAGTTTCGGCGGGGACGGCGAAGGGCGGTGGCTTTTCGGCCACCGCCCTTCGTCCGGCCAGGTCCGGTCAGGTCCTGTCAGCCGCTCGCCTTCTGCGTGAGGTCGTAGAACGTGGTCGAACCGACCGTGACCTTCTTGAAGGTGGCCTCGATCCAGGACGTGATCTGGGAGGAGGCGCCGTCGCTGCTGCCGCCCATGCCGCCCATGCTGCCCGAGGCGATGAAGTAGTGGATCTTTCCGTCCGCCACGTACTTCTTGAACTGGGCCAGGGTCGGGGACGGGTCGGTCCCGTTGAAGCCGCCGATGGCCATCACCGGGTCGCCGGTGGACAGCTGGTAACTGGCCGCGTTCTGGGCGCCGATGGCCGCGGCGGCCCAGGTGTACTGGTCGGCGTCGGTCTCCAGCAGCTTCTTGGCCTCGGAGCTGACGCTGGCGCCGTTGAGCAGGCCGCCGACGCCACCGCCGCCGCCCATGCCGCCCATCCGGCCGCCGTCGCCGTTCGGCTGGTTCTGGCCCTGGCCCTGCTGGTTCTGGCCGCCGCCGGGGAAGCCGTTGCCCTGCTGCCCCTGGGCGTTGCCGTTGCCGTTCTGCTGGTTCCGGCCCTGCTGGTTCTGGCCTCCGCCCGGGAAGCCGCCTCCGCCGGGAGCGCCGCCGCCGCCCGGGCCGCCTCGGCCGCCCGCGACCGCCGGGCCCGCCGTGACGATCGAGCCGGTGTGCCCCTCGTTCACGGTGGTGAGGGTGTACGCCGCCGGACCGGCCAGCGCGGCGACGAGGCCCAGCCCGGCCGCTCCCAGGGCCAGCCGGCGTCCCAGCCGGCCGGCGAAGATCAGGCCGAGGGCCGCCGTCAGACCGCCGACCAGGACCAGCCACTTGAGCCAGAGCAGGTAGTCGGAGGAGCGGTTGAGCAGGACGTACCCCCAGGCCGCGGTCGCGGTCATGGCGGCCGCCAGGGTCAGCGACGCCCACGCCTTGTCCCGCTTCTCCCAGAGCAGCGCCGCGCCCATACCGACCAGCGGTGCGATGTAGGGGGCGAGGGCGACCGTGTAGTACTCGTGGAAGATGCCCTGCATGTAGCTGAAGACCAGCATCGTGGTGAGCAGCGCGCCGCCCCACACCAGGAACGCGCCCCGGGTCGCGGAGGTCCGGCGGTTCTTGCGCGTGGCCACCAGGCCCGCGACGAGCAGGATCAGCGCGGCCGGGATCAGCCAGGAGATCTGGCCGCCGATGGAGGAACTGAACAGCCGGTCCCAGCCGGTCTCGCCCCAGGCTCCACCGCCGTTGCCGCCCCGGCCACCGCCGCCGACGCTGCCGGTCTCGTCGCCGTTGAGGCGGCCCAGGCCGTTGTAGCCGAAGGTCAGGTTCAGGAAGCTGTTGTTCTGCGAGCCGCCGATGTACGGGCGGGAGGACGCGGGCCACAGCTCGACGATCGCGACCCACCAGCCGCCGGAGACGACGATCGCGGCGAGACCCGCGGCGAGCTGACCGATGCGCTTCCTCACCGTCACCGGGGCGCAGACGCCGTACACGAGGGCGAGCGGCGGCAGGATCAGGAAGGCCTGGAGCGTCTTGGCGAGGAAGGCGAAGCCGATCGCGGCACCGGCCCACAGCAGCCACTTCGTGCGGCCGTCCTCCAGGGCGCGGATGACGAACCAGCAGGCCGCCGCCATCAGCAGCGCCAGCATCGCGTCCGGGTTGTTGAAGCGGAACATCAGCGCCGCGACGGGGGTGAGCGCGAGCACCGCACCCGCGATCAGACCGGCCGCGGGGCTGAACCGGCGGCGCACGGCCGCGTACACGACGGCCACCGTGCCGACGCCCATGAGGACCTCGGGCGCGAGGATCGCCCAGGAGCTGAGGCCGAAGAGCCGCACGGAGAGGGCCATGGGCCACAGGGCGGCCGGGGGCTTGTCGACGGTGATGGCGTTGGCCGCGTCGAGCGAGCCGAAGAAGAACGCCTTCCAGGACTGGCTGCCGGCCTGTACGGCCGCCGAGTAGAAGGAGTTGGCGTAGCCGGAGGCGCTCAGGTTGTAGAGGTAGAGGACGGCCGTCGCCAGCAGCAGGGCGAGGAAGGCCGGGCGGGCCCAGCGGGGGTCCTCGGGGCGGCCGCGCCCGAGCCGTTGCACGAAGGGCCGCTCGGTGGCGCCGGAGGCACCGGAGGCTTCGGCCGGTGCGGGGGCCGGGGGGCGGGTCCGGTTTCCGGGGCCCGTGTCTCTGCCGGTGGTCGGCTGGTCGAAGTGGACGGTCATCGCGGGTCCCTCGAATCGGAGTCGTGCGGGCGCACCGGCAGCAGCTGCAGGGTGGCGTCCGGCCAGGTGCCGTCCGCGGCTGCACCGGCGCGGAAGGGGGCGGTGTCGTACGGGGTTTGACCGGCGTGGAAGGGGGCGGTGCCGTGCGGGGCCGCGTCGTATGGCGTGGTGTCGTACGGGGCGGTGTCGTACGGGGCGGGCGCCGGCGAGTCGTCCTCGCGCCGGTCCGGGAAGACCCACGCCCGGAAGAGCAGGAAGCGCAGCACGGTCGCCGCGAGGTTGGCAGCGATGAGCACCGCCAGTTCCGTGGAGTGCGCGGGCTCGGACGTGGCCGCGTTGAGCGCCGCGAGCGAGCCGCTGGTCAGGGCGAGTCCGATGCCGAAGACGACCAGGCCCTGCGCCTGGTGCCGTACGGCCCCGCCACGCCCGCGCACCCCGAAGGTGAGCCGCCGGTTGGCCGCGGTGTTGGCGACCGCCGAGACCAGCAGGGCGAGGGCGTTGGCGATCTGGGAACCGGAGAAGACCCGGAAGCCGCTGTAGAGCAGCAGGTAGAAGAGGGTGGACAGGGCGCCGACCACGCAGAATCCGACCAGCTGGCGGGCGAGTCCCTTGGGCACGTCCTTGATGTCACGGTCGCGCGGGTCGTCGCCGAACGGCCGGGCGATCCGGTCCAGCGGCAGCGAACCGGTGGCCAGGGCTTTGCCGACCCGCCACACGCCCTTGAGGTCCTCGGTCGCGGTCCTGACGATGTGCACGGTCGAGTCGGGGTCGTCGACCCAGTCGACCGGCACCTCGTGGATCCGCAGCCCGGCGCGCTCGGCGAGCACCAGCATCTCGGTGTCGAAGAACCAGCCGGTGTCCTCGACGAGCGGCAGCAGCACCTGCGCCACGTCCCGGCGGATCGCCTTGAAGCCGCACTGGGCGTCGGAGAACCGCGCCTGGAGCGAGCCGCGCAGGATCAGGTTGTAGGCCCGGCTGATGAACTCGCGCTTGGGGCCGCGCACCACCCGCGAACTACGGGCCAGCCGGGAGCCGATCGCGAGGTCCGAGTGGCCGGAGATCAGCGGCGCCACCAGCGGGAGCAGGGCGTTGAGGTCGGTGGACAGGTCCACGTCCATGTAGGCGAGGACCGGGGCGTCCGAGGCCGACCAGACGGCCCGCAGGGCCCGGCCGCGCCCCTTCTGCTCCAGGCGGTAGGTCGTGACCTCGGGGATCTCCGCCGCCAGCCGCCCGGCCACCTGCGGGGTGGTGTCCGTGGAGGCGTTGTCCGCGATCGTGATGCGGAACGCGTACGGGAACGTCCGGTCGAGGTGCTCGTGCAGTCTGCGGACGCACGGCTGGAGGTCCTTCTCCTCGTTGTAGACGGGGATCACTACGTCCAGGACAGGCGTACCGGCTGGTGCGGCCGGGAGGTGCTCCCGCGCCGGCAGGGTGCCGGGAGAAGAGTCGGTTCGCATGGAACCGACTCTCGTCAGGCGCCCTGTTGTGCCCATGTGGTGACGCTGTGGCGTGCCTGTGAGTGCGGCTGCCAGCTCATGTCCGGCTGTGGCTCGGGCGGCAGCGCGGGCAGGTGCACCGTGAACACGGTCCGCCCGGGCACGCTGTCGACGGTCACGGCACCGCCGTGCGCGGTCGCCACGGCCTGCACGATGGCGAGACCGAGACCGGTCGAGCCGTGGGCGCGGGAACGCGCGGAGTCGCCCCGCGCGAACCGTTCGAAGACGTGCGGCAGCAACTCGGCCGGGATGCCCTGCCCGTCGTCCTCGACGTCCACGCACAGCCAGGGTCCGCGCCGCTGGACGCGGGCGGTGACGGTCGTACCGGGTGGCGTGTGACTGCGCGCGTTGCCGAGGAGGTTGACGAGGACCTGTTGCAGCCGGGCCGCGTCCGCCGACACGAGCGCGGGCTCGTCGGGCAGGTCGAGCCGCCAGTTGTGGTCCTGGCCGGCCGCCCGGGCGTCGCTGATGGTGTCCACGACGAGAGGGACGAGGTCGGTCTGCTCGAACTGGAGCGGCCGCCCGGCGTCGAGCCGGGCGAGCAGCAGCAGATCCTCGACGAGGAGGGTCATCCGGCCGGCCTCGGACTCGATCCGGCCCAGGGCGTGCCGGGTGTCGGGCCCGACCTGCTCCCTGCCGCGCCGGGTGAGCTCGGCGTAGCCGCGGATGGAGGCAAGGGGCGTGCGCAGCTCGTGGCTGGCGTCGGCGACGAACTGTCTGACGCGGGTCTCGCTCTGCTGCCGTGCGTGCAGCGCCCCGTGGACGTGGTCGAGCATCCGGTTCAGCGCGGCGCCGACCTGCCCGACCTCGGTGTGCGGGTCGGTCTCGGAGTCGGGGACCCGCTCGCTGAGGTTCACCTCGCCGGTGTGCAGGGGCAGTTCGGACACCCGGGTGGCGGTGGCGGCGACGCGACGCAGGGGGCGGGTCGCCACGCCGATGAGGACGGAACCGGCGATGGCGGCGGCGACCAGTCCGGCGCCGGTGACGCTGACCTCGACGATGACGAGGGTGCTGATGGTGGTGGTGACCGACTCGGTGGGCAGGGCGACGTAGTAGGTGCCGCCGTCGAGTCCGTTGACGTACTGCACGCGGTACTCGCCGAGGCCGGGAATCTCGACGGTGTGCGTGCCCGTGACCGGCACCTCGGCGAGGGCGGCCTTCTGTTCGTCGGTGAGGTCGATGGGCGTGTTCCGCTGGAAGGGGCCGTTCTCCTCGGAGTCTTCGGCGAGGACCCCCTGAGTGACGCTGCCGTCTGCGCCGACCTCGGCGGCGACGGTCCCGGGCTGCGCCGGTCCCTTGATGAAGCCGGTGATCCGGTCCGTCGCGTCGGCGTCGTCTCCGCCCCCGGGCTTCATGGGTCCCGACAGGCGCTTGCCGGTGTCCTCGACCTGGCCGTCCAACTGCTCGTACAGGTGGGACCTGAGCGCCAGCGTCGTCACCGTCCCGATCACCGCGCACACCACCGCGATCAGCACCACGGACGCGACGACGAGCCGCGTCCGCAGTGTGCGCGGCTTGCCCAGTCGCTGCCCGCCTGCCCGCTGCTGCGTACGCGGCCGTCGTCGTCCGCTCATGACACCGCGGGCTTGATCAGGTACCCGGCACCGCGCCGCGTGTGGATCATCGGCTCGCGTCCGGCGTCGATCTTCCGTCGTAGATAGGAGATGTAGAGCTCGACGACGTTGGCCTGGCCGCCGAAGTCGTACGACCACACCCGGTCGAGGATCTGCGCCTTGCTGAGCACGCGCCGCGGGTTGCGCATCAGGAACCGCAGCAGCTCGAACTCGGTCGCGGTCAGGTGGATGTCGTCCCCGGCCCGGGTCACCTCGTGGCTGTCCTCGTCGAGGGTGAGGTCGCCGACGACCAGCATGGAGTCCGAGCGCCGGTCGGCGGCGCCGGAGCGGCGTATCAGCCCGCGCAGCCGCGCCACGACCTCCTCCAGACTGAAGGGCTTGGTGACGTAGTCGTCCCCGCCCGCCGTCAGCCCGGCGATCCGGTCCTCGACGGCGTCCTTGGCGGTGAGGAACAGCACCGGCACGTCCGGCAGTTCCCGGCGCAGCCGCCCGAGCACGGCCAGCCCGTCCATGTCGGGCAGCATCATGTCGAGGACGACGGCGTCGGGCCGGAAGTCGCGGGCGGTCTGGATCGCACCCGTGCCGTCACCGGCACTCCGGATCTGCCACCCCTCGTAGCGCAGGGCCATGGACAGCAGCTCGGTGATCGACAGCTCGTCGTCCACCACAAGCACGCGGACGGGGCTCCCGTCCGGCCTCAGCAGTTCGGTGCGCCCCTGGGGCGAGGTCGTGGTCATGTGAACACGATGTCGAGGACCTCTGAGAGCATGCTTTCGACAACCTGTGATTTCCCTGAGAAACACACAGGTGCCTCTCAGGGAACACCTGGGAAGGCCCCGCGGGTCAGAACAAGCCGTCCTGCACGCCTGCCGCGTCCCTGAACTGCCGCACTGGCACGGTCAGTTCGTCTCCCGCGGCGGGAACCAGCCCCCACCCGGTCATCAGCCGCGTGTCGAGCACCACGACCCCGCCCCCGGTGGCCAGATGCAGATCGGGCCCGGCGGCCGCGACCAGCTCTCCGCCGACCACGCCCCCGGCGACGAGTTCGCTCACGCCGCCCACGGCGACGGGCGCGTCCGCCAGCCCGAACACCCCCACGTGATCGACGACCCGCAGCGGTTCCCGCACGAGCGACTCCGGCCAGGCGGGAAGCCGCACCGCCCTGCCATGCAGTTCGGTGACCTCACGGGCCCGGTCCGCGGCGGTCTCCGGCAGCGCGGCCCGAACCGCCCGCTTCTCGGCGTACGGAATGCGGTCGGGCACCCGCAGGGCGGCCCTGAGCAGCTCCTCCATACGCCGCGCGGCCATGAGAGGACCGACGCCGAGCCAGCTGAAGCAGACGGCGCCCTGCTCGAGCAGCCGGGCGGAGCCCCGCTCCTCGGCGGTGATCCCGACCTTGACCATGCCGGGCCCGAACCACGCCAGATAGACGTGGTACGGCCGTGGGTCGTCGGCGATGGTGTCCGCCGCCACGGAGTGCGCCCGGTCCAGCCGCGCGCATTCCTCGCACCGCGCCCCCGTACTCCGCCCCGGCACGGCCGCACCCACGGGGCACGCGTGCCCCCGAGCCCCCACGCAGGTGCGCACGCCCCCTTCCGCGACCGCGAAGGCGACGCGTTTCCCCCAGGTCAGCGCGCTGCGCCGCCCGCCGTCCCACACCAGCACGGGACCATCCGCCGACCACCGCAGCCCCGAGCACTTCCATGCCTGTGCCATCTCTGCCGAGAGTAGGGGGCACCACTGACAACGGGGGTGTGGCCGGTGTGGGGTGGCCGGTGGGGAGCGGCCTCAGCGCACGGAGTCTGCCCCGGCGGCGGCCACGGTTTCCGGCTCGCTCTCGCGCTGAGCCGGCATGACCGGCTCCACCGCACCCGCGCCACGCCGCCGCCCCCGTCCGGCCAGCCGGCACCCGAGGCACTCCGCGTGCCCGCCCGGCGCCGCCGAGTCCCGCACCCGCCATCCCCACTCCGCCCGGGGCCGCACGCCCGGCCCCTTGCCCCATCCGGAGAGATGCAGGGCCCACGTGACGAGCAGACTCACGACCCCGATCGCCACCCCGCCCGCGATCAGCGCGGCGGAGACGGTGCAGACCCCCAGCCCCGCCACCCCGGCCCCGACGGTGGCGATGCCGAATCCGACCCAGCCCGCAACCGTGTGCCCGTGGTCATACTGATGTGCACTCACGTGTCACTCCCTCGCACCCGAGGACTCCGAGCCCGAACCCCTCATCTGCTAAGACTTTTACAGCCCAAACATCTCACGAACTAAGGGATCTGGGAATGCAAGCCAAGCCTCGTCCGGCCGCCACACCGGAGCAGGCGCTGTCGGCGATGGACCAGCTCATCGCGACCCACCTGGTCGGACAGCACGAGATCGCCCAGCAGGTGGGCCTGAGTGTGACGGACCTCACCTGCTTCGCCTACGTCATCGAGGCCGGCGAGAACCTCCCCACGGCAGGTGACCTGGCGGCCCGCGTCCATGTCACGACCGGCGCGGTCACCGGCATCCTCAACCGCCTGGAGCGCGCCGGCTACATCACCCGCCGCCCCGACCCCGAGGACCGCCGCCGCATCCGCGTGGCGGCCCAGCCCGACGCGGTCGCCCGCGTCCGAGAGGTCTACGAGCCGTACTACGCCCGCCTCACCCACCTCTTCGCGGACTACTCCCCGGACGAGATCGCGGTCCTGCACGACTGGTTCACTCGCGCGAGCACACTGGCGGCGACCTACCTGGAGGAGCACTGCCGCCCCGACTGAACCGGGGCCACCGTCACTACTTGGGCTGACGTGAGTGCCGGCTCGCCCGTCGGCGCACGGTGAAGACACAGGCGAGCATGCCGAGCGCCCAGGCGATCAGAAGGGCTCCCCACAGCGGCATGGTCACGATCGGCACGAGAAGGCGGATCTCGATGTCCGAGCGGTTCTCGAAGATGAAGATCAGGGCGACCGCGGTGATCAGAACGAACGGCGCGAAGCGGCGGACGCCGGGTCGGGCGAGGAACGGCTGGCGCGCCTTGTGGTCCGGGCTGGGCTGAGCCATGGAGCACCTCTCCATCACATTGCCCCCGCCTCCAGCGTCCCCTTCCCCCGAGCGTCCCGCCATGGCAACCGTCGCCGCTGCGGTCACCGCATACCGTCGTGCGACCAAGACCGGCGAACGTCGTAAGCGTCGCGGCCCCTACCGCCACTCCAGGACGTCACCCACGCTCAGCGCCCTGTCCGCACCCCCTGCTGTGATCTTCTTCGGGGTTGCGCCGGGAGTGATGGCGGAGACGAAGCACTCGAGCCGCGTGCCCTGGAGCGAGGCGAAGATCATCTGCTTGCCGTTCTGCGACATGGCCCGCACTGTGTTCTTCCGATCCGTCGCCGGGATGATCGGATCACCCAGGGCACCCTTCGGGAGATCCGCCGTGCCGTCGAGCCGAGAAGTGTCGAGCGTCCAGAAGGAGTTCTTCCGCTTCGGGTCCTTGGCCGCGCCGAGTCGGGGGCCGCACAGCACGGTCCTGTCGTCGACCCAGCCGTAGGGCCGGCAGTCGGCGTCGGAGGGAATCCCGGCTGCCTTCACACCGCCGACCTTGAGCAGCGCACTGCGCTGTGGCACGTCGGCCACGTTGTAGCCCTGCCAGGTGATGAAGGCCGTCGCCTTACGCCCGTCGGGACTGACCCGGACTTCCTTGCCGAAGAGCCCGCGCGCCGGGTCACCCGCGAGCGCAAGGCCGGCCTCGTCCATGTAATCGCCATCACCGCCTGCCTGTTCGGTCACCGCGTGATCCCCCGCGACGGAACGGCTGGCGATCCGCACACGATCCGAGGAGTCGGTCTCGGTGAACCAGACAGCACTGCCGTCCTGGGCGAAGACGGCGTTCTCCTCTTTGGGCGTGTCGTCGAAGTCGTCGCTCTGTTCACCGGACAGCTTGGTCAGCTTGCCCTTGGTGTCGACGTAGCCCACCCCTGTCGCCTCGGTCTCTCGATCGATGAGGACGACGGCCATCCGGGAGAAGTCCTTGTCGAAGAGTTGCCGCAGCCGGGTGGTGGCGACAGCGCGCGGCCCGTCCTCGGACGTGCCGACGCCGGGGAAGTTGTCAGCGCACAGTTCCACGAGCGGGGAGGCGACATCGTCGGCCTCCGCGACCACGGCCTCGGCCGGGACGGTGAAGGTCCGGGAGACGGTCCGTTTCCACGTAGTCGGATCCCAGCCCGTGACCGTCACGGCGGCCGGATTGCTCGCGGGTACGGAACACGAGGCGGTGACGATCACACCTCTGTCCGGGAAGGCCCCGCTCCCTCGGTCCGCATCCTTGGACCCACCCTGCCGACCGGCGGTGGCCGTGGTGCCCTTGGCGTCGGGGCCGGAGTCGTCCTGTCCCCCGCCACACCCCGCGACCAGCGGAAGCAGCACCGTGGCGACAACCAATGCCGCTGTGCCCCCGCCCCACCGGCGGCCTCCGTGGTCCTCTGTTCTCCTCACGCCCGTGTCCCCTCGCGATGTCCTGCTCAGCAGCGGCCACGTGATCGTAATGCGAACTGGCGCGAGTCGCGGTGGAGTTGACGGTCGAGAAGTCGTTGGGCGTGCAGAAGCCCTTGCCCGTCGTGATCACGGCCGGGCAGCGGGGCGACTCCCCTCAGTTCGGTTGACGCCAAAGGCCCCCGGGATGATCCCGGGGGCCTTTGATCTGTGTGCACTCGGCAGGATTCGAACCTGCAACCTGGTCCATTCGTTGATGCTGCGGTGCCCCCGACGAAGCCGAGGGCACCGACCTGTAACGCTGGGTCAGTCAACGTCAGCGTTGTCATCCAGAACGTCAGCGTTGTTCAGAACGCTGGGGTTGTTCAGAACGCTCGGGTTGTTCAGAACGCTGGGGTTGTTCGCAACGCTCGGGTTGTTCAGAATGCTAGTAGTATTTTCCAAGTTAACGGGAATCAGAGCGATGACTTGATCGTCGGCGATTGCCGGGGATCCAAGAACAGTAACAAGAGCCGCTGATGCGATGAGCACGCTGGCGCTTCGACGCATTTTTCTGTCTCCTTGACGCGGGTGGACGCCGATGCAATCGGCGAAGGCTCGGCAGTCTCATACTTCCCCCGCCGAGTCGCGGATTATCATCCTTATCACCCGAATACCCGAGAAAGCGTGCGGCCCCTTCGGCCGAAAGGGGGAGGGGCTCCCTGCTTGATCCACCCAGGACCACACGCCGACAAGGGTCGAAGAAGCGGTCCGGGTCTCACGCCCCCAGAACGGCCTACGGCGCGCGACGGAATCGAATGGCGATCCGCCGCGCGCCGTTTGCTGCACTGGCTCCCACACGAGAAGTCAGGCAATCCCTCCTAGGCACATGGCCAGGTCAGCTACCGCCCGGACCACGACGGTACGTCTGCCCAGCCATGGCTGTCGTGCTCATCGTGCTTCTTGCCCTCGTCGTGGTGGCCGTTCCCCTCGTGCTTCTTGCCCTCATCGTGGTGGTCGTTCCCCTCGTGCTTCTTGCCCTCATCGTGGTGGTCGTTCCCCTCGTGCTTCTTGCCCTCATCGTGGTGGCCGTTCCCCTCGTGGTGGCCGCCGTCCGTGGGGCTGGCAGTTGCGGTGGGTGAAGCGGTACCCGTCGGGGTCGGCGAAGCGGTACCCGTCGGAGTCGGCGAAGCGGTACCCGTCGGGGTCGGCGAAGCAGTGCCCGTCGGAGTCGGCGAAGCAGTGCCCGTGGGGGTCGGCGAAGCGGTACCCGTGGGGGTCGGCGAGGCAGTGCCCGTGGGGGTCGGCGAAGCAGTGCCCGTCGGAGTCGGCGAAGCAGTGCCCGTCGGAGTCGGCGAAGCAGTGCCCGTCGGAGTCGGCGAAGCGGTACCCGTCGGGCTGGTCCCGCATTCACCCTGGAAAATCGTGTTGGAGTCCAGCGTCACGGCGCCGTTGCGGGCCAGCAGCCGGCCGTTGACGGTCGTATTCGTGTTGGCAGTGATCGAGCTCAAGGCGAGGACGTTGCCCACGAACCTGGTGCCGGTACCGAGAGTGGCCGAGCTGCCGATCTGCCAGTACACATTGCACGGGTTGGCGCCGTTGGTGAAAAGCACCTCGCTCGCGGAGGCTGTCGTCAGCGTCGAACCGACCTGGAACACCCAGACGGCGTTGGGGTTGCCCTGGCCGTTCAGGGTGAGGGTGCCGGTGAGCTGAGCGCTGACGGGCACCTTGTAGACGCCCGGAACCAGCGTCTGGCCACCGAGCTCAACGGGATCTCCGGTGTACGTGACGTCAGGCGCCTGCCCGGCGGCCTGGTTGTACGCCGTGGTCAGATCGTTCTGAGCCTGAAGGGCCACGGAGTTGGCAGCGTGAATAGTTCCGGGCGGCACCACTGCGCCGGGCGGGAACCCCACGACCGCCGTACCCGGACTCACCCCGACGTTTCGCTCGACCGTCGTCGGGCCGGTGTTGGTGACTGTCGAACCCGCCAGTACTCCGAAATTGCCTGCCGTACCCAGAGGAACAGGCGTGGCAACGGCTTCTGCGCGTGTCGGCGACATCGCGACCACAGCAGCTGCGATCACCGCAGCCACAACCGCAGTGATCAAAAGCGACATGGAGCGCCATCGTGACGCACCAGGGATATTCAGTGTCATCGAGGGGCCAATTCCTGTGAGGGGTGATGCCTTCTTCGGCGGTTCTGACGGTGGCATATTATTCGAGGAAGCAATCGATTTCCGGTTACCCCGAGGACCTTCGCCGAAATTGACCAACCAATAGCGAAATGCTTAATGATGACTAATGGGCAGGATGGCGTTGCCTGCTCTCCCCCGTACGGGCGACTGAGAAACGTCACCCGAAATCGCGATCCCCCAGCGTGAAGGACACGGGGCGAAGCTGCGTCAGCATCTCGGATCCTGCGAAAACGGGGCCGGCAGCCGTTCTCACTTATTTGGAGGGCGAGAACCGCGCTGGATACCCACCGGCAACCCGATACGTCACCTGAGCCCAGCGCACCGTCGCAGCCAACCTCCGGCGTCTTCCCACCCGAGATGAGCGGCGGGCGGACCACAGCTCGCCGTCCAAGGCCATCCACTCCAACCGACTCGTGGGGGTGTCCCTTGTGGGGCGCCCCCACTGTTCCCTCCGCATCGAACAGGAAGCCGCCTGCTGGCCGAGCCGAAGAAGAACGCCACCAACGAGGGCACCATCTACCAGCGAAAAGACGGCCGTTGGGAGGGCGTGCGTAACCGAACCGTGCGCTTCCTGCTGGTGCTCCTGCGGGCCGCCCTCCAGCACGCCGTAAGGCTTCTTCACCTCCGGCAAGCTCCACAGCGGGTCGGTGGCGAGCTGCTGATCGTCGCGCCGAAGACTCAGCCCTCGGCCCGCCGCGTGGCCCTGCCGTCCGTGTGCGTGACTGCGCTTCGCGCTCAGCGCGCCCAGCAGCTCACCGACCGGAAGGCGCCGCTGGCTCGAACTGGAAGGGGACGGCCCAGGGCCTTGATTCCCCACGAAGAACGGCACCCCCATCGAGCCGCGCAACCTGAACCGCTCCTTCGAGGCGTTGTGCGTCCGCGCCGGCGTCCGCAAGGTCCGCTTCTACGACCTGCGCCACACGTGCGCCTCGCTACTCCACGAACAGGGCGCCGACGCCCGCATGATCATGGAAGTCCTGGGCCACAGGCTCGATTCGCGTGACCATGGACA
Source organism: Streptomyces massasporeus (assembly GCF_014648995.1). Classification (GTDB taxonomy): domain Bacteria; phylum Actinomycetota; class Actinomycetes; order Streptomycetales; family Streptomycetaceae; genus Streptomyces; species Streptomyces massasporeus. The sequence continues at coordinate 127,692 of NZ_BMSE01000006.1, forward strand.
TCTACACCTTCGTACGGCTCTACTCCCAGCGGTGCGCCTTCGACCGCGTCGGGGACGCACTGAGGGGTGACGGCAAGGATCCGGACGATGACGGCGGCGCGGCCGGTGTCCTCGTAGCTGTCCAGACGCCCTTGGCCTGTTGACCAGCCAGGAAGCCCATGGTCTCCCGCTGTCCGAAAGGCGCTCACTCGTTTGCGGGACTTCGGCATACGGTGCCGATTTCGTGACAAGGCTCCCGTCGGCTGCCGAGGGCGGTCGAGCAATCACCCCCCACTCCGAAGGAAGTCGACGATGAGCTTCATCCAGACCGGCAAGATCGACCTGAGGTCTGACAACCCGATCGAGACGAGCGGCGGTAACACCTCGACCTTCACACGCGTCACGTTCCCCACCCCGTTCCCGGCGGGTGCCAACGTCGTCGTCCTCCCGCTGACCCAGACCTTCAACGGCCCGGAGACGCCGGGGATCCGCGTCCATGACGTCACCAACACGGGCTTCCTGATCCGCCTGAACGAGGTGTACGCCGGCGCCACCAAGAGCGATGGGAAGCACACCACCGAAACCATCGGCTGGCTGGCCGCGACCGTCTGAGACCCACGCTCCGGTCGCGCACAGAATTCCCTGCTTCTTCAAGCGGTGCGCAGCAAGAGCACTCCGCGCCTTCTGATGCGGTGGCCGTCAAACGCTGCCGTCAAGGCATAAGCCAGAGGCCCTGTGGAGTGATCCACAGGGCCTCTGGTCTGCTGTGCACTCGGCAGGATTCGAACCTGCAACCTTCTGATCCGTAGTCAGATGCTCTATCCGTTAAGCTACGAGTGCTTGTTCTGTTTTTTCGCCGCTCTCGGGCCTTCCGGCTCGCTCGCGGCGACAGGAAGAACATTACATGACTGCCGCCGCCATGTGAAATCCGTTAGCCGCACCCCTTGTGAGCTGCGGAAACGGCACTTCAGGCCGCACTTCGGGGGATGCGACGACAACGAAGCCCCGGTCGGATGACCGGGGCTTCGTGATCGAGTGCGGAGGCGGAGGGATTTGAACCCTCGATGGGCTTTAAGGCCCAAACCGCATTAGCAGTGCGGCGCCATAGACCGGACTAGGCGACGCCTCCAGCATCACTCCCGCGCGAGCGCGAGCGGTGCGTGCCGATGATGACACAGTCGAGCGTGCTGTCACCAATCGACCCCCACGGTACTAGGCGGGCAGGGCGCAGGGCAAAGCCCTTGTCAGGCCCCTGCGGGTCCCCGCCCGGGCGGGCGCGCGCAACATCCGGGGCCGCGCCGCGTTAGGCAGGGCATGATGCGTGCCACTCCCCGGGCCACCGCCCGCCCCGTCCTGCGGCGCCTCCTCGTCGGTGCCGCCGCCTCCGTCGCCGCCGCCGGGTCGCTGACCGCGGCGCCCCCGGCCGCGTATGCCCAGGCCGGCGGGGCCGACCTGCTGTCCTCGATCCGGCCCGGAGGCGGTCCGGACCGCGATCACCTCACCGTCACCGTGCGGAACGCCGGCGACGGGGCCGACGGAACCTTCGAGCTCTACTGCGAACCCGTCGGCGGCAGCCACCCCGACCCCAGCGGCGCCTGCGCCGCACTGGAGCGGGACACGCGGTGGGGCCAGGACGTCTTCGCGCCCGCGCCGGAGGGCGGCTTCTGCACCATGCAGTACGGCGGGCCGGCCACCGCGCACGTCACGGGAACCTGGGCCGGACGACCCGTCGACGCCACGTACGACCGCCGCGACGGCTGCCAGATCTCCCGCTGGGACCGGCTCGTGCCGCTTCTGCCGAGGGTGGGGGGCGACCGGGGCGCCAAGGCCTGAGCGGGCCGCCCGGGCGCCGAGCCGCGGCGTCGCGGCCTCGGGGCGTCGGGGCGTCGGGGCGTCGGGGCGTCGAGCCGGTGGCACCTCGAGCCGGTGGCACCTCGAGCCGGTGGGGCGTCGGGCCGGTGGGGCGTCGACCCGTGGGCCGGCGCCCCGCACCCGGACACCCGCACCCGGACACCCGCACCCGGACACCCGCACCCGGCACCCAGCACCCAGCACCCAGCACCCAGCACCCAGACACTCCGCACCCAGCCCGGCCCGGCCCCCCAACCCCCGGCACACCCCGCCCCCCCCACCCCATTTGCGCCACTCTCCGCCCCCATCACGCCAGTCCGGCCAAAAGGTACAGAAACGCCGTCGTCGTAAAGGTCCCGCGAAGGTCCCGCGACGTCGTCGCAGGAGGGCGGGCGTTTGACGGTTACTCGGTCGTCAGTTCGGGGTCACTTCCTCGTGCGACCTCGCTCTCATCCGGCGTCGCGAGCGCAACCGCAGCCCTTAGACTCCCTCGCGTGACACGCCGCGGGACGGTTGGCAAGATGGCCCGAGCGGTCGGCAAGGTGCGGTAACAGGGAGGAAGCGTCTCGTGAGCAGCAGGCCATCCCGAGGCGCTGCTCGCCTCGCAGCCATACTGGACGCCCTTCCTGACGCGTTGGTGCTGGTCAACGCCAACGGCACGGTCGTCAACGCCAACACCATCGCCCTGGAGGCCTTCGAGACTCCGGGCACCGCTCTGGTGGGGCGTGGGCTGCTCGATCTGCTGCCGCAGTTCGACTCCAAGCTCATCCCCGGCTCCATGCGCCGGCCGGAGCACCTCGATCCGCACGCCCGGACCAAGCCCACCCGGATGATCGCGCGCAGGACCGACGGGACCGAGTTCCCCGTCGAGGTCACCAGTGCGAATCTCGAGAACGGCCAGCAGGCCTACGACGGTTACGGCTACACCGGCGACGAGCTGCTCATGCTCGTCGTGCGCGACCTGTCCGGGACCGTGGACACCGAGGCCGAGCTCGCCCGGTCCCAGCGGCAGACCGAGATGATCCTGCGGGCCGCGTCCGAGGGCGTCGTCGGGACGGACACCGACGGGCGCATCGTGCTCGTCAACCCGGCCGCCGCCCAGATACTGGGATTCCGGGCCAGCGACCTCGGCGGACGCGAACTGCACAACCTCGTCCTGCACTCGCGCGCCGACGGCTCGCCCTTCCCCTACGAGGACTCGCCGCTCGCCGACACCCTGCGCTCCGGGCGCAAGCACCGGGTGCGCGGGCAGGTGCTGTACTCCAAGGACGGCGGCAAGGTGCCGGTCGACCTGACGACCGCGCCCGTGCGCGACGGCGACCAGCTCGTCGGTGCCGTGATGACCTTCACCGACCGGCGGCCGTACGACGCCGTCGTCGAGGAGAAGGAGGCCGCGGAGAAGCGGCACGCCGAGGAACTGGAGCGGATCGCCGAGGAGCACGCCTCCGAGCTCACCGCGCTGCGCCAGCAGCACGTCACCGAGCTGGAGGAGCTGACCGAGCGGCACGCCGAGGAACTCGCCGCGAACGAGGACCGCTACGCCGCGCTCGGGGAGCGCGAGAAGGACCGGTTCGAGGCGCTCGCCGCCCGGCACGAGCAGTTGCTGACCCTGCTCGGCCGGTCGCTGCGCGGACCCCTGGAGGAACTGCGCCGCGAGCTGGCCGCCCTGGCCGCCGACGACGCCGGGCAACTGTGGCCCGAGGCCAACCAGGTGCTGCACCACCTGTCGGCCGGCTACTCGCGCATCACGACGCTGATCGACAACGTCCTCGGGTACCAGCGGCTCGACACCGGCAGTGAGAGCGTCTCCCGTACGAAGGTGATGCTGGACGCCGTCGTCGCCGCCGGGGTCGACGGGGCCGTCGAGCTGATCGGGCCCGGGCGGGTGCAGTTCGCCGTGCACGCGCCGCCCATCGAGGCCGAGGTCGATCCCCGGCTGCTCGCGACCGCCCTCGCGCATCTCGTCGCCGACGTCGCGGGGGTCGACGCGACCGGCAACACGCCCGTGTCGGCGGGCGGTTATCTGGACAACACCGTCGTCGTGGCGGCGGCGCAGCGCGGCGAGGTCGTACGCATCGAGGTGCGCGGGCCGTACGCCGGTGGCGACACCGTGCACGAGCCGATCGTGCGCGGGATCGTCCGGGCCCACGGCGGTGTGCTGCAGACGCATGACGTGCCGGGGATGAGCGGGAGCGCCTACGTCCTCGAGGTGCCGATCGGGGGCGGGGCCGGAGCCGTCGCCGCCCAGCCGGTGGACGACTCCGCCGCGCTCGCCCTCGTCGAACCCGCGGATCAGACCTCCGGTGGAGGGCGGCGCCGGGCACGTCGAGCCACCACCGACGCCTTCCTCGACGGCGACGTCACGGGCGGTGCGGGCGACGGGGCCGGTGGTCCCGGAGCCGACGCGCCCGGTGGTGCCACAGCCGACGGGGCCGTGCCCACCGGGCGGCGCAGGCGCCGGGCCGGCGGGGAGCAGGCGGCCCTGCCGGCGCAGGCGTCCGGTGAGGACTCCGCGTCGGGCGGCACCGGGCGGCGGCGGCGCGCGGCCGAGAACGCCGGTGCGGACGGCGTCGGCAGTGCCGTCCAGGGTGTGGCCGAGGGGGCCGTGGTGACGGCCGCCGAGCATGCGGCGGGTGCCGCCGCCTCGAACACGGGGCTGGGCGGGACCGTACCGCCGCAGGGTGTGCCCGGGCCGTCCGGGCGGCGCGCCCGGCGTGAACCCGGTGAGCAGGCCGCGCTGCCGCCGGCGCTGCCCGCGGCGCCCTCCGGTGGTGAGGCCGCTGGTTCGGCCGACGCGGATCAGGGGCAGGCCCAGCAGCCGACCGGGCGTCGGCGGCGTGCGCTGGCCGCCGCCAATGAGCGGGCCGCGGCCGCGCAGGAGGCCGCCGCCGGGCCGCGTCCGGTGTTCGCGCTGCCGCCGGCCGAGGCCGATCAGGCTCCGGCCCAGGCCCGGGCCCAGGCCCCGACCCCTGCTCAGCAGGAGGCTCAGGCCGGGCAGGGGCAGCAGGTCGCCGGTGGTCCCGGCGGTCCCGCGGGTGCTCCGGGTGTGGTGCCCCCTCAGGGGCAGGGGGCCGTGGCTGTTCCCGGAACGGCTGTTCCCGGAGCGGTTGCTGCCGGTGCGGGTGCGGTCGAGGAGGGCCGGCACGACGCCGTTCCGCACGACCAGTCCGCCGACCACACGCCGCCGCAGCCGCATCCGACCAGCGCGCCGACCGGTCGTCGGCGACGGGCCGTCGCGGCCCCGCATCCGGCCGAGGCGACGGAGGCGGCCGGAGCGCAGGTGCCGGGGAGTGCCGGCCAGGTGGGCCCCGTGCCCCCGGGCGCCGTACCCGCAGCCGGTCCTGTGCCTCCCGGTGCCGCACCGGCAGCCGGTCCCGTTCCTGCGGGTTCTGCACCTGCCGCATCCGCATCCGCCGCTCCCGCGCAGGCCGTGCCGCCGCAGGGCGTGCCGGTCCAGGCCGGTGTGGCCGCTCCCCCCGTCGCGCCGGGTACCGCCGTGCCGCCGCAGGGCGTGCCGATTGCCGCGCAGGGGAACACGGTGCCTCCGCAGGGCAACACCGTTCCTCCGCAGGGGAACGCCCCTCAGGTGGCCGCACCGCAGGGTGTGTCCGTCCCCGCTCAGGGCGGGCTCGGGCAGAGTGTGCAGGCCGCTCTCCCGGGGCAGGGTCTCCAGCCTCCCGCCCCGGCCCAGACCTTGCCGCAGCAGGGCATCGCCGCACCGGTTCAGCAGCAGTCCGCCGGCCGGCCGCTCCCCGCGGAGGCCGCACCCGGGCAGGGCACCCCGCCCCAGGGCACGCCTGCTCAGGACACGAACGCCCAGGGCGTGAACACCCACGGAACCCCGCCGCCCGGCGGCACCCCCGCGGCCCAGCCCTGGCCCGCCGCCGACGAGACGTCCGGGGCCGGTGCCGCGCACCCCGCGCCGCCCAACGGCACGCCGCCCCGGCCCGTGCAGCAGAACACCCCCGCCCCGGGCACCCCGCTGCCGCCGGAAGGCGCGCCGCGGGCGGCTCAGCCGCTGCCCGCGGAGGCCGCGGCGCCCCCCGTCGATCCGAACTCGACGCAGGGGCGGGCGATCAGCGTGCGCACGCTGGGCCAGGGCGTGCCGTTCACCCGGCAGGCGGCCCAGGTGCAGCAGCCGTCGGCCATGCCCGTCCCGCATTCCGTCCCGCAGCAGTCGGCGACGCCTCCCCCGCACCAGCCGGGCGGATCGGGCCGGCGCCGCAAGCTGGGCACGCCGCCCGACCCGGCGACGCGTACGGACCAGGCGGCCCGCTCCGAGCAGGGGCAGCCGCGTCCGGCCGACCAGGCGCCCCGTCCGGAGCAGGGCGCGCGCCCGCATCCGGGCGCCGAGCACACGCCGCCGCCCGTCGCCACGCAGATCCCCGCCCCGGCCACCGCACCGGTCCCGGCGCAGCCGTCCCTCGCCGGTCAGTCGCGCCTCGCGCATCTGACCGAGGGTGGCGGACGGTCGTACGCCATAGGCGCACCGGACGAGAACGCCGCCGAGGGGCCCGAGCCGCTGGACGGGCCCGGTGGGGCCGTCGAGGTGGCCGATCCGCCGCGGCCGCAGCCGATGGACGACGAGTTGCCGCCCGAGCCGCTGGACAACCCGCGGCGGCTGCTGGTGTGGCCGGCGCCGGACGTCAGCACCCAGCAGGCGCTGAGCGACCGCGGCTACCGGCCGGTGATCGTGAACTCGCGTGAGGAGGTCGACGCGCAGATCGCGGCCTTCCCCGCCGCGCTGTTCGTCGACCCGCTGACCGGGCCGATCACGCGTACGGCGCTGCAGTCGCTGCGACAGGCCGCCGTGGCCGCCGAGGTGCCCGTCCTCGTCACGGCCGGGCTCGGCCAGGCCTCGCGGGACGCGGCGTACGGCGCCGATCCCGCCGTGCTGCTGAAGGCGCTGGCACCGCGCGACACTGAGCAGCACCCGCCGCGGGTGCTGCTGATCGAGGAGCACGCGGAGATCGCGCTGGCGCTGACGGCGACGCTGGAGCGGCGCGGGATGCAGGTCGCGCGGGCCGCGAGTGACGCGGACGCGGTGACGCTGGCGGGGCAGTTCCGGCCGAACCTGGTCGTGATGGACCTGCTGCAGGTGCAACGGCGGCAGGAGGGGTTCGCCGGGATCGTCGACTGGCTGCGGGCGAACGGGCAGCTCAACCGCACCCCGCTCGTCGTCTACACCGCCGCCGTCGACCAGGCCGACCTGCCGCGGCTGGCCTCCGGGGAAACGGTGCTGTTCCTCGCGGAGCGGTCCACCAGCCCCGAGGTGCAGACCAGGATCGTCGAACTGCTCAGCCGGATCGGCACCAACTAGCGACCCCTGGCCGGCCACGGCACCAACCAGCCGCCCCTGGCCTGCCGTCCGGGTGGGCTAGCGTGCCGTCAGCCGGCGTGCCGCCTCCTTCACGGACGCGCGCAGGCGGTCCCGGTCCGGCTCCCCCTCGCCGACGAGGATGCGCCGCATCTGCGGGACGACGGCGGTCCAGTTGGCCAGGGCGGTCAGCAGGAACAGCAGGTCGGCCGCCGGGATCGCGTCCGTGACGGCTCCGCGCCGCTGCCCCTCCCGGAGGGCGGCGACCTTGCGGGCGTAGTGCTCCTGGCGGTCGGACTCGTGGGGCAGTTCGGTGCTGCCGTACTCCAGGCCCTCCCAGAAGAGCAGGCGCAGCAGCTCCGGGTGGGCGGCGTGGTAGTCCATCAGGCGGTCGATCCAGCTCTCGATGTCGTCCGGGTCGACGGGGACGGCCTCGGCGAGGTGGAGCATCTTCTTCTCGAGGACGATCGCGAACAGCTCGGCCTTGTTGCCGAAGTAGGCGTAGATGAGCTGCTTGTTCGCCTTCGCCTCGCCGGCGATGCGGTCGATGCGGGCGCCGGCGATGCCGTGCCGGGCGAACTCGGCGACCGCCGCCTCGAAGATCCGGGCCTTGGTGGCCTCGGGGTCCCTTGCTGCCATGGGGGAGAGGGTAGCGCGCCAGGGTAACCAACTGTTTGGTTGACAGGGAATGGAGGGGCGGCTCAGACTGTTCCCTCACCAGCCAACCAACCAGTTAGTTGCTAGAGCCGACTCCAAGGAGTCCCCTCCCATGCCATCAGCGACCACCACCGCCCCCGCCCGGGCCACGACCCCGGTGCGGCAGTCCCGTGAGCCCGCCCCCGGGCTCTTCCTCACCCTGCTCGCCGTGTGCAGCGCGGTCACCGCCGCCAACATCTACCTCGCCGCGCCGCTGCTCCCGCTCATGGCCCGGGACTTCGGCTCGGCGCCCTCGGCCATCGCCTGGATCGCCTCGGTCGCCCAGCTCGGCTACGCGGTCGGGCTGCTGTTCTTCGCCCCGCTCGGCGACAGTGCGAACCGGCGCCGGCTGGTCGCCGGACTCACGCTCGTCACCGCTCTCGCGCTCGGGGCCAGTGCGGCCGCCCCGGGCGCAGCCGCCCTCGCGGTCGCGATGTTCGTCGCCTCTGCGGCGACCGTCATCCCCCAGCTGCTCGTCCCCCTGGTGGCCGAGCGGGCTCCCGCCGAGCGGCGTGCCCGGCATGTCGCGGCGGTCATCGCGGGGCTCTTCACCGGCATCGTCGGGGCCCGGGTGCTGGGCGGACTGGCCGGGCAGGCCTTCGGCTGGCGCTGGGTGTTCGCCGGCGCGGCCGTGCTCACCCTCGCCCTGGGGCTCGCGACCGCGCTGGTCCTGCCGTCGCGGCGGCGCCGGGAAGGCCCGCTGTTCGCGGGGCTCGTCGCGCTGCCGTCGGTGCTGCGGGGCTCGCCGGAGCTGTGGCGGGCGTGCGTCCGGCAGGCCGGGATGTTCGGTGCGTGGAGCGCACTGTGGACCTCGCTGGCCCTGCTGCTGACCGGGCCGGAGTACGGGCTGTCCACCGCGACCGCCGGGCTGTTCGGCCTGTTCGGCCTGACCGCGAGTGCGGTGGCGCCGCTGGCGGGCGGACTGGTGGACCGGTTCGGGGCGGCGCGGGTCGTGCGGTCGGCCTATCTGATCGCCGCCGTGTCCGTACCGCTCTTCTGGCTGGGCGGGCACGTGCTGGGGGCGCTGTTCGCCGCCGCGATCGCCGTGCACGCCGCGCTGGTGGCCTCCCACGTCGCCAACCAGACCCTCGCCCTGACGGCGACCTCCACCCCCGCCACGGCCAACACCGCCTACGTGGTCGCCGGTTTCGCGGGCGGCGCGGCGGCCTCGGCTCTCGCGGGGGTTGCCTTCAGCCACTTCGGGTGGGGCGGGGTGTGCGCGGTCGCGGGTGTGTGGCTGGTGCTGGGGTGGGGGCTGACCTCCATACGGCGGTGAAGCAGTCCTGCGGCACGCGCGTGCCCGGCGTGCGGATACGAAAGAGCCCCCGGACCCAGCCGGGGGCTCCTCTGGCCGGCCCGTCAGCCGAGGGACGTGACGTCCAGCTCCCCCTGGGCGTACTGCCTGCGCAGCACCTTCTTGTCGAACTTTCCTACGCTCGTCTTCGGGACCGCCGCGATGACCGTCCAGCGCTCCGGGAGCTGCCACTTGGCGATGTGGCCCTCGTCGGCGAGGAAGGCGCGCAGGGTCTCGAAGGTGGCGGTGGAGCCCTCCTTGAGGACGACCGTGGCCAGGGGGCGCTCGCCCCACTTTTCGTCGGGGACGGCCACGACGGCCGCCTCGGCGACGTCCGGGTGGGACATCAGCGCGTTCTCCAGCTCCACCGACGAGATCCACTCGCCGCCGGACTTGATGACGTCCTTGGCGCGGTCGGTGAGGGTGAGGAAGCCGTCGGCGGAGATGGTGCCGACGTCGCCGGTCTTGAGCCAGCCGTCCTCGCTGAACTTGTCGGCGGGACGCAGCGGTTCGGCGTCGGGGCCGTTGTAGTAGGCGCCCGCGATCCAGGGGCCGCGCACCTCCAGCTCACCGGCGGACTCGCCGTCCCAGGGGAGGCGTTCGCCGCCGGGGCCGGTCAGGCGGGCCTCGACGCCGGCCGGGAAGCGGCCCTGGGTGAGGCGGTAGGCGAACTCCTCCTCCGTGCCGGTCACACCGGCCGGCGGACGGGCGATGGTGCCGAGCGGGGACGTCTCCGTCATGCCCCAGGCGTGGCAGACCCGCATGCCCAGCTTGTCGAAGGCCTCCATCAGCGCGGGCGGACAGGCCGAGCCGCCGATGGTGACCTGGCCGAGGGAGGAGACGTCGCGGGGGTTCGCCGTCAGTTCGGCGAGCAGGCCCTGCCAGATGGTGGGGACGGCGGCGGCGTGGGTCGGCCGCTCGCCCTCGATCATGGCGGCGAGGGGGGCCGGCTGGAGGAAGCGGTCCGGCATCAGCATGTTCACGCCGGTCATGAAGGTCGCGTGCGGCAGGCCCCAGGCGTTCACGTGGAACTGGGGGACCACGACCAGCGAGGTGTCCTCGTCGGTCAGGCCCATCGACTGGGCCATGTTGACCTGCATGGAGTGCAGGTAGATGGAGCGGTGGCTGTAGACCACGCCCTTGGGGTCGCCGGTGGTGCCGGAGGTGTAGCACATGGCGGCGGCCTGGCGTTCGTCCAGCTCGGGCCAGTCGTACGAGGTCGGCTTGCCGGCGATCAGGTCCTCGTACTCGTGAACGTGGATGTGACCGACGGCCGCGTCGGCGAGGAGGGAGCGGTCTCCGGGGCCCGTGACGACCACGTGCTCGACCGGCTTGAGGTGCGGCAGCAGCGGGGCGAGCAGGGGCAGGAGCGAACCGTTGGCGATGATCACGCGGTCGGCGGCGTGGTTGACGATCCAGGCGAGCTGCTCGGGCGGGAGGCGGAGGTTCAGGGTGTGCAGGACCGCGCCCATGGACGGGATCGCGAAGTAGGCCTCGACATGCTCCGCGTTGTTCCAGGCGAGGGTCGCGACGCGCTCGTCGCCGGTGACGCCGAGGTCCTCCCGCAGCGCGTGGGCCAGCTGGGCCGCGCGGGCGCCGATCTCCGCGAAGGAGCGGCGGTGCGGCTCGTCCTCGCCGGTCCAGGTGGTCACCTGCGATGTCCCGTGGATCGTCGACCCGTGGGTCAGGATCCTCGAGATCAGCAGCGGTACGTCCTGCATCGTGCTCAGCACGGCGTCCTCCCGGGGCGACATTGCCTACGCGGTGGTAAAGGTTGCGCTGATTCTGCGCACATACCGCGCGGTATGTCACTAGGACCGGGCGATCGATCACATCACGCCATGCCGGAGGAACAGCTCACAGCCGGGCGGAACGGCTTTTCACTGGCGGACGAGCCCCAGCTCAGCGTCCTCGCGGAGCTTGCCGAGCGCCCGGGAGACGGCCGACTTCACCGTACCCACCGAAACGCCGAGCACCTCGGCCGTCTGCACCTCGCTGAGGTCCTCGTAGTACCTGAGGACCACCATCGCCCGCTGCCGGGCGGGCAGCCGCATGATCGCCCGCCACATCGCGTCACGCAGTGCCTGCTGCTCGGCCGGGTCGTCACCGCCCGGAACCGGGTCCGGCTCGGGCAGCTCCTCGCAGGCGAACTCGTCGACCTTGCGCTTGCGCCACTGCGAGGTCCGGGTGTTCAGCAGGGCCCGACGCACATAGCCGTCGAGGGCACGGTGGTCCTCGATGCGCTCCCAGGCGACGTACGTCTTGGTGAGGGCGGTCTGCAGCAGGTCCTCCGCGTCGCTCGGGTTGCCGGTGAGCGAGCGGGCGGTACGCAGCAGCACCGGCTGGCGGGCCCTGACGTACGACGAGAACGACGGGTAGGGAAGGGTCTGCGCCGCTGGTCCGGCCGCCTTCGAAGCGCTCGTGCAGACGAGTGTGGTCATGGCTCAACGCTATGAGCGGGAGCACCGCGAGCGGATCGGCCGCAGGTCCCGAAGCGGGGTCCCCCTCAGGTTGTAGGGGTAGGGCCCGCTGCACCTCCTACAGGTGGAGCGCCGGCCCCGGGGTACTGCGGGTTCACCCCTGCGGGTCGGCGGTGAGGACGAGTCCCGACGTGGGTACGCCCGTCCCCGCCGTCACCAGGACCCGCTCCGCTCCGGGCACCTGATTCGCCGCGGTGCCCCTGATCTGCCGGACGGCCTCCGCGATGCCGTTCATGCCGTGCAGGTACGCCTCCCCCAGCTGCCCGCCGTGCGTGTTGAGGGGCAGGTGCTCCTCGGCCACGAAGTCCGCCGCCTCTCCGGGGCCGCAGAAGCCGAACTCCTCCAGCTGCGTCAGCACGAACGGCGTGAAGTGGTCGTAGAGGATCCCGACGTCGATGTCGGCCGGGGCGAGACCCGAGGTGCGCCACAGCTGCCGGGCGACGACCGCCGCCTCGGGCAGGCCGGTCAGGTCGTCGCGGTAGAAGCTCGTCATCTGCTCTTGGGCGCGTCCGGCGCCCTGGGCCGCCGCGGCGATCACGGCGGGCGGGTGGGGCAGGTCGCGGGCCCGTTCGACGGAGGTGACGACGAGGGCCTGGCCGCCGTCCGTCTCCTGGCAGCAGTCCAGCAGCCGCAGCGGTTCGACGATCCAGCGCGAGGCGGCGTGGTCGGCGAGGGTGATGGGGCGGCCGTGGAAGTGGGCCGCCGGGTTGGTCGCCGCGTACTTCCGGTCGACGACCGCCACGTGCCCGAACGCCTCCGGGGTCAGCCCGTAGGTGTGCAGGTAGCGCTGGGCGGCCATCGCCACCCAGGAGGCCGGGGTGAGCAGGCCGAACGGCAGCGACCAGCCGAGGGCCGCGCCCTCCGCCGAGGGTTCCCGGTGCCGCACCCCGGAGCCGAAACGGCGGCCCGAGCGCTCGTTGAACGCCCGGTAGCAGACGACCACGTCGGCCACGCCCGCGGCGATCGCCAGGGCGGCCTGCTGGACGGTGGCGCAGGCCGCGCCGCCGCCGTAGTGGATCCGGGAGAAGAAGGAGAGCTCCCCGATGCCCGCCGCCTGGGCGACGGTGATCTCGGGGCTGGTGTCCATGGTGAAGGTGACCATTCCGTCGACGTCGGCGGGGGTCAGCCCCGCGTCCGCGAGGGCCGCCCGCACCGCCTCGACGGCGAGGCGCAGTTCGCTGCGGCCCGAGTCCTTGGAGAACGCGGTGGCACCCACACCGACGACGGCCGCGCGCCCGCCGAGTCCGTCCCGCCCTGCGAGACTCATACCGGGACCCTCACCGTCACGGTGCCGGTGACGTGCTCGCCGAGGCCGTTCGCGCCGACGACCCGGACGGTCGCCGTGTCACCGTCGACCTCCTCGACCGTGCCGGTCAGCACCATCGTGTCGCCGGGGTGGTTGGGCGCGCCGAGCCGGATGGCGACCCGGCGCAGCTCCGCCCGCGGGCCGAAGTGGTCGGTGATGTAGCGGCCGACCAGGCCGTTGGTCGTCAGGATGTTCATGAAGATGTCGGGGGAGCCCTTCTGCCGCGCCAGGTCCGGGTCGTGGTGGACGTCCTGGTAGTCGCGGGAGGCGATCGCCCCGGCGACGATCAGGGTGCGGGTGATGGGGATCTCCAGCGGCGGGAGCCGGTCGCCGGGCTTCACGGTGTCACCCCCTGGAAGACGGGCAGCACCAGTTCGTCGTCGTAGCGCCGGAACTCCAGCCGCACCGGCATGCCGATCCGCACCTTGTCGTACGGCACGCCCACCACGTTGCTGACGATCCGCACCCCCTCGGCGAGCTCGATCAGCCCTACCGCGTACGGCGGTTCGAAGGCCGGGAAGGGCGGGTGGTGCATGACGACGTAGGAGTGGACGGTGCCCTCGCCGCGCGCCTCGACGGTGTCCCAGTCGGGGGAGCCGCAGCTGGTGCAGCCCGGCAGCCAGGGGAAACGCAGGGTGGTGCAGGCGGTGCAGCGCTGGATGAGGAGCGCGTGGCGGGCGACGCCCTCCCAGAAGCCTGAGTTGTCGCGGTTGACGACGGGGCGGGGGCGGCGTTCGGCCGGTTTCGAAGGCCGGTGTGCGGGGGCGTACTTGAGGATGCGGAAACGGTGGGTGCCGGCCGGCTCGCCGCCCGCGCGGACGTCGGTGCGGGTCGTGATGAAGTAACCCGCCCCGAGCTTCGTGGTCTTGCGGCCGGACACCGACTCGATCACCGAGTCGAACGTGATCTCGTCGCCCGGACGCAGCGGGCGCAGATACTCCTGTTCGCAGTCGGTGGCGACGACCGCGTCGTGGCCCGACTCGTCGAGCAGGGTGAGGAGTTCGTCGTAGGCGGCCGTGCGTTCCGGGCGGCGGGTGAGGCCGGCCATCGTCCACGCCTGGAGCATGGTGGGCGGCGCGACGGCGTCCGGTCCCGTGTACGCGGGGCTGGTGTCGCCCATGGCCTCGCACCAGTGCCTGATCATCGGCTCGTTGACCGGGTCGCGGCCGACCCCGGTGGCGGCGGCCGGCCGGCCCTCGTAGGCCTTCAGGCGCGCCTCGAACTCCTCGTGGACCTCCGGCTCACCACTCACGGTTTCTGACTGTCCGTCAGATACGCGGGCGCGTCAAGACCCCGCAGACGCGAAAACGCCTGAGCGGCGGTACCGGAGTACCGCCGCTCAGACGTTTGTGACCCCCACGAAGCGCATCCCCACGACACCCGGGCCGGCGCCGCCGCACCGGCCCGCTCAGCTCACCACCACAGGGGGGTGAAGCTGACGGCGGTGTTGTCGTTGCCCTGGATGACGGCCGTGGGCTCCGTGCCGTTGACCTGGGCGGTGTTGCTCTGGTTCAAGGCGCCGTCACCGACGGCCTGCTGCTGGGTGGTGGCCGCGTTGCCGAAGTTGTCGCCGCCGACGCCGCTGCCGAGGAGGCCCTGCTCGTCCTCCGTGACGGACGCGATGGATCCGTTGTCCGCGAAGGCGCCGTTGTCCGCCGTCGCGACACCGGCGAAGAGGGCGACTGCGAGCGGAAGGGCGGAGACGGCTGCGATGACGCGGACGGTACGGATGCTTGCCATATTTCTTGTCCCTCCAGGACGTGCGTGAAGTACTGCTGTCACCAGGGGAGTTGGCCGACCGCCCTGGTCCGTTGCTCGACGTCGCGAGTCCAGAGTTGCCCACCGAATCCCCGGCGAACCACCCCGGAAGCCACTATTCGCACGCAAGCGTGAGGACATGTCGATAAACCCCTACCCGTCACTTCCGTACCGGACGGGAGCGAAAGGGGGCGTTCGAACCCGGGTGCCGCAAGGGACGAAGCGTTCCAGCACCTTCCCCGGCCGCCGCCCGGCCCCGGCGCGTCGTACCCGATTCCCCTTTCCTTTTTCGAACGTACGTACGAAACTAGAGTCATGGCCACCACCGACCGGCAGGCCACGACGCTGGCCCTCGCACACGCCCTGTCAGCCGCCGAACGCGGACTGGCCGTCATCCCCCTGTCCCGCTCCAAGCTCCCGGCACTGCGTTCCCCGCACCGCGACGACCCCGCCCCCTCCCCCTGCCACGGCGCGTGCGGTCGACTCGGGCACGGGGTCTACGACGCCTCCAGCGACCCGGACCGCATCCGCGAGCTGTTCGCCGCCGCGCCCCGGGCGACCGGCTACGGCATCGCCTGCGGGCTGCCCCCGCACCATCTGATCGGCCTCGACCTGGACGTGAAGACCGGCACGGACTCCTCGGCCGCCCTGCGCGAGCTGGCGCTGCGGCACCTGTTCACGATCCCGCCGACCGTGGTCGTCGTGACCCCCTCCGGCGGGCGGCACCTGTGGCTGAGCGGCCCGCCCGAGGTGGTCGTCCCCAACTCGGCGGGCCGGCTCGCCCCCGGCATCGACATCCGGGGTGCGGGCGGCTACCTGGTCGGCCCCGGCTCCCGCGCGGGCCAGGGTGTGTACGCCGCCGCCCCCGGCACCGCGCACCTCGCCCCCGCCCCCTGCCCCCGGTCCCTGCTGCGGCTGCTGCTCCCGCCACCGCGCGCCCACCACCCGGTGTCCACGGCGGCCGGCGGGCACGGCCAGGGCCTGGTCCAGTTCGTCCTGGCCGCGCACGAGGGCCAGCGCAACACCCGCCTGTTCTGGGCGGCCTGCCGCGCCTACGAGGACGGCATCGGCGCGGCGCTCGTGACCCCCCTGGTCGACGCGGCGCTCCACACCGGCCTGTCCGAGCGGGAGGCCCGGACGACCATCGCCTCGGCGGCACGGCTGACGGGGCACCGGCCGTGAGCAAGGCCCCGCCCATGACCCCCACCGGAAGACGTCGATGCACCACCACGCACCATCGCCGGCCCCGGCGCCCCACCACGCGAGAACACCCGCCCTGGCCCTCGCCCGCCTCGTTCTGGCCTCCGGCCGCCCGGTGGACCTCGCCGAGCTGCACTTCTCCTCGACCTACGGCGACCTCCAGGACGGCTACCCCTGCAAGCCACTGAACGACCTGCGGATCCGGGACCTCCTGCGGGCCGCCGAGCGGTCCCGCCCGGGCACACCGGTGCACCTCGTCCCGCCCCGGCGCGAGTACCCCGACCAGTACGCGGGCGGCCTCGGACCGGTCGAGGTGCTGCCCGCCGTGGCCTGCCTCGGCACGTTCCACTCCGCGGCCCTGGACCCGGCCCGCGACCCGGTCGCCTACCGCTCGCGCCTGACCGTCGTCTGGTTCCAGTCCACGCCGCGCCTGCCCTCGGACTGCGACGCCGAGCCCGCGCTGCGCGACCTCGACTGGCCGGTTCTGGCCCGGGACGCCCCGGCGCGTGCGTAGGGTCGTCCGATGAGCGCTTCCCGTACGGAACTGCTGCGCCGCCAGTTCGAGTTGACCTGGTCGCTGTTCGAGTACCACCTGGAGCGGCTGGAGCCGGAGGACTTCCTGTGGGAGCCCGCGGCGCACTGCTGGACGATGCGCCGGGGATCCGACGGCACCTGGGTCCCGGACTGGGCGGACACCGAACCCGACCCGGTGCCCGTCCCCACCCTCGGCTGGGTGAGCTGGCACCTCGGATGGTGGTGGAGCGTCGCCCTCGACCACGTCCGGGGCCACCCGCCCCGCGACCGCGAGGACATCGCCTGGCCCGGCGAGGGCGCCCCCACGGTGGAGTGGCTGCGCGGCCTGCGCACCGAGTGGCTCAAGGTCCTGGACGGCCTCACCGACCCGGACCTGGACGCCGCGGCCTCGTTCCCCTTGCCGGACGACCCCGAGTACACCGTCGCCCACATGCTGGCCTGGGTGAACGCGGAGCTGATGAAGAACGTGGCCGAGATCGGCCAACTGCGGCTGCTGCGGGCGGCGTCCGCACAGGGCGAGACGCGGTGAACGCGTTCGGCCCGGTCGGGCCCCGTCTCCCGGGGCGCGACCGCCCCGTGCGTGGCATCGTGGGGGCATGAGCATCGTCGTCCGGCCGGCCGGGGACTTCGAGGACGTCCGTGCCGTGCTCGGGCCGAAGTCGCCCGGGGCCAACGTCTGCTGGTGCCTGAGCTACCGGATCCCCTCCCGGCTCAACAACGAACTGCGCGGCCCGGCCCGCGGCGAGTACGTCGCCGAGCTGTGCCGCGCGGAGCCGCCCCCGGGCGTGCTCGCCCACGACGGTGACGAACCGGTCGGCTGGGCCGCCGTCGCACCGCGTGCGGACACCTCGTTCGCCCGCAACCGCAAGATCCCGCACGTCGACGACCTGCCGGTGTGGTCGCTCTGGTGCGTCCGGGTCCGCCCCGGCCACCGCAAGCAGGGCATCTCGCACGCCCTCATCGCCGGCGCCGTCGAGTTCGCCCGGGACCGGGGCGCGCCGGTGATCGAGGCGTATCCCCTGGACAACGGCGACGCCAAGGTCGACCTGACGATGGCCTACGCGGGTCTGCGGAAGAACTTCGAGCGCGCCGGCTTCGTCCACGCGGCGGACACGACGTCGGTCCTGGCCGGTCATCCCCGGATCCTGATGCGCCTCGACCTGCGCTGAGAGACGCGCCTCGGCCGGCACCGAACAGGGCGTTGAAAAAGGCTCGACCGCTGGCGACGGGGGATGCACCAGCGGTCGAGCTATGGCCAAGGGTAACAAGCGCTTGCCCACCACGAGCCGACTGGCCGTCCCGAAGGCCTGGTTGTGACTCGTATCACGCAACTGCCCTGATTGCCGGACCCGTTGGGCGCGACGCTCTCGTCAGCTGTCGCACGGCGGATCGTAGGAGAGCCGGGGCAGGTACTCCCGCCAGGTGTCCTGCGTCAGCACACCCCGGGTCATCGAGCAGATGCGGCGCACGGCCGTGCCGACGTCGAGATTCCAGAGCCGGATGGTGTCCGCGCCGCTCGACACCCCCAGCATGTGGCTGTTCGGGCTGAAGGCCAGGAAGGTGCCGGTCTTGGAGTTGGGGCTCATCGACTGGCCGATCGCGGTGGCGTGCGAGGGGTCGGAGACGTTCCACAGCCGGACGGTGCTGTCGTTGCCGCCACTGGCCAGGGTGCGGCCGTCCCGGCTGAACGTCAGCGACACGACCGCCTCCGTGTGGCCCGTGAGCCGCGCCTGCTGGGAGGCCTCGGCGGGGTCCGAGATGTCCCACAGGCGGACCGAGTTGTCGTCACCGGCGCTGGCCAGCGTGCGGCCGTCGCGGCTGTAGGCGAGCGCGTTGACCGCTCCGAGGTGACCTCGCAGCGGCTTCCCGATCAGGGCCGTCCGGCCGGGGGCGGTCACGTTCCACAGCCGGATCGTGCCGTCCGCGCTGCCGCTGGCGAGCGTCCTGCCGTCCGGGCTGAACACGAGGTGGTTGACATAGCCCTTGTGGCCGGCGAGGGGCTTGCCGAGCGGGCGCGGGCGGGCCGGGTCACCCACGTTCCACAGCTGGATGGTGCGGTCGTCGTAGGCGGTGGCCAGGACCTGCCCGTCCGGGCTGAAGGCCAGGGGGTCGGCGTACCGGATGTGCAGGGGGGCGGGAGAGCCGTGGCGGACCGGGCGTTCGGGGTCGCCGAGATTCCACAGCTCGACCACCCGGTCGCCCGTCACGACCGCGAGGGTGCGGCCGTCCGGGGAGAACTCCAGGGAGCGCACGTCGCCCTTGCCCGGGCGGAACGGCTCGCCCAGCCGCACCGGCCTGCCGGGCCTGCGCACGTCCCACAGCCGGATCCGCCCGTCCCGCGCCGCCGTCGCGAGCAGCCGCCCGTCCGGCCGGAACACCCCGGTCCGCCCGGTCATGTCCGACGTCGGCAGCGACCACAGACGGACCTTGTTGTCCCCCGCCCCGGTGGCGAGGGTGCGCCCGTCGGGGCTGAAGCCGAGCGCGTACATCTCGCCGCTGCTGCCCGCGAGGGGCCCGCCGACCTGCGACGGGTACTCCGGGTCGCTGACCTTCCACAGGCTCGCGGTGCTGTCCGCGCTGGCCGCGGCGAGCATGTTCCCGTCGGGGCTGAAGGCCACCGACCAGACCGGACCGGTGTGACCGGTCAGCGGCGCGCCGATCGCGGCCGGGCGGCCGGGGCCGGCCATGTTCCACAGCTGTACGGTGCCGTCCGCGCTGCCGCTGGCGAGGGTGCGGCCGTCGGGGCCGAAGGCCACGGAGTGCACGGTGGCCGTGTGCCCGGTCAGCGGCGTCCCGGCGGGAACCGGGCGCCCGGGGTCGGAGACGTCCCACAGCCGGATCGTGCCGTCGTCGCCCCCCGCGGCCAGCGTCCGCCCGTCCGGGCCGAACGCCACCGAGCGCACGGCGGCCGTGTGCCCGGTCAGGGGCTCGCCCAGGGCCCGCGGCCGGCGCGGGTCGGCCGTGCTCCACAGCCGGACGGTGTGGTCGTCGCCCGCGGAGGCCAGCGTGCGCCCGTCCGGGCTGAAGGCGATCAGGTAGATCGTGCCGTCATGCCCGGTCAGAGGCTTGCCCAGCGACTTCGGGTGCCCGGGGTCGGACACGTCCCACAGCCGTACGGTGCCGTCGTCGGAGGCGCTGGCGAGCGTCCGGCCGTCCGGGCTGAAGACCGCGCTGCTCACCCAGCTCGTGTGTCCGGTCAGGGGCTTGCCGAGCGGCTTGGGGCGCTTGGGGTCGGCGACGTCCCACAGGCGCACGGTCCGGTCGTAGCTGGCGGTGGCCAGGATCCGTCCGTTCGGGCTGAAGGTCGTGAGGTAGACGGCGCCCGTGTGGCCGCTGAGGGGCGTGGAGAGCGGGGCGTTCACGATGGAGATCAGGCGGCTGTTCGCGCCCTTGTCGTCCGGCCGCAGACCGTGCGCGACCAGGTCGAGCTGCGCGGACAGCGACGGATCGGTGTCCTGCACTCGGTCGGACTGCGCGAGCACCTGCTCGAAGACGGCCTCGTCCCGCTGCTTCCAGGCGACGACGGCCGACCCGACGGCCACCATCGCCAGGACGACGAGCGTCGCCACCGCGCCCCGGCTGATCCAGATGATCCGCCTGCGCAGCCGCACCGACGCGGCCAGGAACTCCACGGCGCTGCGGGTCAGGAACGTGTCCCCGGCGCTCCTCGCCCAGCCGTGGGCCTGCTCCAGCCGGGAGCCCCGGTAGAGCAGTGAGGCGTCGCGGTTCGACTCCTCCCAGGCCCGGCCGTCCTCCTCCAGGCGCTGGCGCAGCAGATTGCCCTGCCGGTCCTCGTCGATCCAGTCGCGCAGGCGCGGCCAGGCGTGCAGCAGCGCCTCGTGGGTGATCTCCACGGTCTCCGCGTCGAGCGTCACCAGCCGGGCGCGGACCAGCGCTTCGAGGGACTCCTCTGTCTTGCCCGGGTCGGTCGACTCCTCGGCCAGCTGACGCCGGGTCCCGCGGCGGCGCGTGGCCTGGGTGTCCTCGCCCAGCCGGACCAGGCGGAGCAGGAGCAGCCGGGCCGCGGTGCGCGCGGCCGGGTCGAGGCCGGTCCAGGCCCGTTCGGCGGTCGCCGCGACCGCGCCCTGGATGCCACCGGCCGCGCGGTAGCCGGCCAGCGTGAGCCGGCCCGCCTTCCGTCGCTGCCAGGTGGCGAGCAGGGCGTGCGAGAGCAGCGGCAGCACGCCGGCGTCGTGCGCCCCGCGTGGGCCGTCGGTGCTGACCTCCCGGACGATCAGCTCCGCGAGCCCCGGTTCCAGCTCCAGGCCGACGGCCTTGGCCGGGCCGGTCACCGCCTCGCGCAGTTCCGTGGTGGTCAGCGGCCCGAGCACCATGTGCCGGTGCTGGAGCGCGTCGGCCAGCTCGGGGTACCGCAGGCAGCGGTCGTAGAAGTCGGCGCGTATGCCCAGCACCACGATCGCCGGGGCCGGTTCGCCTGGGCCGGGGGGCGAGCAGGCGGCGTGCAGGACCTCGACGAAGGTACGCCGGTCCGCCTCGTCGGGGCAGAGGGTGAACGTCTCCTCGAACTGGTCCACGATGACGACCGGCCGGGCTCCGGAGGGGTCCACGCGTCGGGCCCAGGCGGAGACGGCGACGCGGACGGCTTCGGGGGAGGGCGGGACGGTGGTGAAGGGCGACTCGTTGGTGGAGGGAGGGGCGTCGGGTTCCGGGGCGGTTGGGTGTCCGGGCTGCTGCGGGGCTAGGTCGCCTGTGGGGGAGGGCCCCGGACGCTCCGTGGGGGAAGGCCGGGGTCGCTCCGCGAGGGAGGCCCCGGAAGATCCGGGTCGCTCTGCGGGGGTGGCGTCGGATCCCACTGCCTCGGGCCGCGCCGGGGCTTTCCCGGTCGGGATCGAGGCCGGGACGACGGCCGCCAGCTCGGGGATGCACCGGCTCAGTTCCGCCAGCGGATCGCCGCCCGGTACGAGCTGCACGACCTCTCGCGCCCGCCCGCCCCCGTCGGCGTTCCCATGGCCGCTCCCATCGCCGTCGCCGTCGTCACCTCGCAGCGCGCCCTCCCGCAGGGCGGGCACCAGACCGGCGTTCAGCAGCGAGGACTTCCCCGCCCCCGACGCGCCCACGAGCATGACCAGCCCGCCGGCCCCCGCGACGGCCCCCAGCTGGGTGACGAGCGCGTCCGTGCTCCGCTCCCGGCCGAAGAACCACCGGGCGTCCTCGCGTCGGTAGGAGGCCAGCCCCCGGTACGGGCACACCCCGCCGGGCGCGGACGCGGTCTCGTCCGCGGACCGCTGCCCGTCCTCGGCGGCGGACGCGGACCCCGCGGGACGCTCGCCGACCGGGTCGGCCACCGCGCTCTCCCACAGCCGCTGCCACTGGCCGAGGTCGTACAGACCGGGGGAGACCGGAGTCGGCCGCGAGCGCCGCGCGTCGGGGATCAGCACGTGCAGCACCGCAGCCAGGGCGGGGAACTGGGCGGGCACGTTCCGGGCCCGGCGCCAGTCGCTGATGCGCTGGGCGGACACCCGCACGGGCCGACCGCGTTCGTCGACGCGCTGAAGCCGGACGACCGCCTCGGACACCCGCTTGAGGGGAGGGTTTCCGGCTTCCTTGTACAGCAGTGCGAGGCGTTCCGCGAAGGCGGTGCGTGCCCCCGAGTCGGAACTCAAGGTCTCAGCTCCTTACTTCCACGCCTGGACGTCCGGACCGGAAAACTCACTCTATATGGCTGACCTGCGGCAATACCGTCCGCCAGGTGCCGGAACCTCCTCCTCCGTGGCCGGAAATGGCAGGATCCGGACGCAGCAGAGCACCCATCCGGTCAGCTTCCGTCCGAGTCGGACGACGGCAGCTCCACCGTTCGGTACCGGTCCCCACGAGGGGAGGGACCGGTGCCGGACGACGTGGTGAGCCTCCTCGGCGGACCCCGCCCCGCAACCCCGACAGGTCCCGCTCCGCCACCCCGGCGGACCCTGTTCTCGCACCGACGAACCCGGTCGACCGACCCTGGATAACTGACGACCCGTCAGCTATGGTCGCCCTGCCGTACCGCTTTTGGAGCGATGTACAGGGGTGAGCGCAGTGGAGTCACGTCCCGAGAGCCCACGACCGCAGGGTGCTCCGCGCTGGGTCGCGATGTTCTACCGTCCGGCCACGGGCTCCTGGCGGACGGCCGCGCAATCGCCCCACCGCACGCCCGTGCTGTACGCCCTCGGCGAGATGACCCAGACCCTGCGCGCACGGGGCGACGAGGTGACGGTCGCCCTCTGGGGACCGAGGGACGGCGCATGGCACCGCTTCGACACCCCGCAGCACCGGACCACCACTTCTCAGCCCATTCCCGAGCTGATTCCCGAGCCCGCCCCCGAGCGCTCCCCCGGCGAACCGGCCAAGCTGGCGGAACGGATGACCGGCCGCCGCCACCAGGTCCTCATGGCCGGCCTGACCAAGGCGGGCCTCTACGACCTCTCCCCCGAGGACGACACGACCGTCCAGGCCCTGGTCGAACGACTCGACGAGGCCGCCGTACGACGGGTCGCCCACTGGCTGGCGACCGCCGGAGGCACGCGGTGACCGGCCCGGTTCAGGCCGCGTCCCACTGGGCAGTCAACTCCCGACGGCCATGGCGTTCCTGGCCCCGATGCCGTCAGGAGGGGGACAAAGGGGCATGAGGGTCTTCGTGGACCGCGACCTCTGCTACGGCTCCGCCGAGTGCGCCCACCGGGCCCCGGCGGTCTTCGACTTCGTCGACGGCTTCGGCGTCGTCCGCCCGGGCCGCGAGGAGACGGGCGAGGAGACGGGCGAGGACCCGTCGGTCCTGGAGGCGGTCGAGAAGTGCCCGAGCCAGGCGATCAGCATCACCCAGGCACCGCCACCGGCACCGGACAGGCCGTAGCGAGTACGGATGCCGACACCGAGCCTGCTCGCGGTCTTCGCCCATCCCGACGACGAGTCCCTGTCGGCGGGCGGTGTCCTCGCCCGTCACGCGTCCGAGGGTGCGCGCACGGCGGTCGTCACGGCGACCTGGTCGGCGGACACCCAGCGCGCCGCGGAACTGGCCGAGGCGCTCCGCATCCTGGGCGCGGGCACCCCGCGCATGCTGGGCTACGCCGACTCCCGGGTCCCGCACTCGGCTCAAGGCAGGCCCCCCCTGGTGCGCCGCCCCGCTGGACCAGACGGTGGGGGAACTGGTCGCACACCTCCGGGACTTCCGCCCGGAGATCGTCGTCACCCATGACGCCCACGGCGGCCCGACCGGCCACGAGGACCATGTGCACACCCACCGCGTGACCGCGCTCGCGGTCCATGCCGCCGGCCTGGAACGCCTCTATCCGGACGCGGGAAAGCCCTGGCAGCCGAGCGCCCTGTACCTGTCCACGCACCCCCACGCGGCGGTCGAGGCATGGGGCGGACACCTCGTCGCCGTCGGGAAGGCCCTGCGCACGGTCCCCGGTGAACGCGTCACCGCCACCGTCGACGTCACCCCCTGGCTGGACCGGAAGGTCGCGGCGATCCTGGCCCACCGCACGGAGGTGACGCGGGGAGCCGCGCCGGGCCTCGTCGCCGCCCTCCCCGCGCCCGAGCGGGAACGGCTGCTGGGCACGGAGTACTACACCCGCCACGACCTGACGCCGACGGCCACGGCGCAGACCGAGCTGCTCTCATAGAGCGGCCGAGGCCCCCCACCGAAGTCGGGACAGCGCCCTGGCCCTGGCCTCCACGACAGCCATCCGTACCTCGCGCTCGGCCCGGTCCACATGGGCCGCCTGGCCGGTCACCTGCCCGTCCCACTTCCGGTACAGCAGGCCCACCTCCCCCGAGAACCAGCCCCGGCTCACCGCGTTCAGCGCCAGCAACAGCCCCGTGTCCTCCGAGGCGGGCAGCGCCATCCAGCCGCCCAGGGCGAGCAGCAACTCCCGTCGCACGAACAGCGAGGCGGGATGCACCGGCGCGAGGAAGCCGTTCGCCTTCCAGTGCGCGAGCACCGCCCCGCGCTCGATCGGCCCCTGGTCCGGATCGCCCGGGAACCCGACGGTCGACCCGTCGGGCAGGAGGTCGAGCACCCGGGACGTGGCCCATCCGAGGTCCGGGTCCCCTTCCAGCACGGCGAGATCCCGCGTGAGCACGCCCGGCGCCAACTGGTCGTCGGCGTCGAGGACCTTCACGTACGCCCCGTCCCCGTGGGCCAGCGCCATGGTCCTCGCGACGCCGGGCCCCCCGGCCCGCCCCTGCCGGAACGTCACACGAGCGTCCCTCGGCACGTACGGCCCGACGTCCTTGCTCTCCCCGTCCTCCTGCACGACCCAGTGCCACTCCCAGTCCTCGGGAAGCCGCTGCGCGCACAACGACGCGTAGGCCTCCGGCAGGAACCGGGCATGGGGGCCGTGCACGGCGGTGACGACGACGATGCGCCGACTCACGGCGACGCTCACCCACCCTTCTCCGACCGGCACGCCCTGGTGATCGTAGTGCTCAGGGCGTGCCCGGCCGGCTGCCCAGTTCCACGACGAGGTGATAGCCGCCGGCCAGGTCGATCCCGGTCCGCTCGCGCAGCAGCTTGACCGCGGCGATCTGCCGGCCGCTGTCGAGCAGCGCGGTCAGCTCCCCGACCAGTGGAGCATCGAGCCGACGCAGGGCCTCCAGCGCCTGACCGCTGCTCGTGGGCAGCTCCTGCCCGTCGACCAGCAACTCCAGGGCCTCCCGAGCCGGTCCCCGCTTGAGCCACGAGTCCTTGCGCAACCGCCGCACGGCCCTGCCCGCCCGCCCGTCCCGCGCCAGCCCTCTCGCCTCGTCCTGGGCCTCCTGCCCGACGGGGGTGATCATCGCGGCGGTCCGGGCCTTGGTGTTCGTCATGGCACTCCTGGCGTCGTGGGGGGGGCTCACGCCTGAAGACGGCGCAGAGCCCGCCGCCGTTGCCCCACGCGTAAGGGGCGCCTCTCGGCGAGAGGCGCCCCTTCCGTACTGCCACATCTATGACCTGCGCGGAGGCGGTGGGATTTGAACCCACGGTGACATCGCTGCCACGACGGTTTTCAAGACCGTTCCCTTCGGCCGCTCGGGCACGCCTCCCCGCGCCGGCCGTGATCGGCGGCGCGGGGACAAGGGTAACGGGTCGGTGCGGGCGGGTGGGGGTCAGTTGTCGCCGACGCGGGAGCCGAGCGTGACGTCGACCGTGTGCTGCTTGCCGCCGCGCTCGTAGGTGATCGTGACCTTGTCACCGGGCTGGTGGGTCCAGATCTCGCCGATCAGCGTGGGGCCGGAGTCGATCACCCGGTCGTCGAGCTTGGTGATGACGTCGCCCGGCTTGAGGCCCGCCTTGGCGGCCGGGCCGCCCGGCTCGACCGGTGCCGCGCCGCCCGCGCCCTGGTCGGTGATCTGCGCGCCCTCGGAGCTGTCGTCCAGGGAGACGGACGCGCCGATCTTCGCGTACACCGGCTTGCCGTTCTTGATCAGCTCCTGGGCCACGTACTTGGCCTGGTTGATCGGGATGGCGAAGCCCAGGCCGATCGAGCCCGACTGACCGGTGCCGAAGCCGCCGTTGCCGGTGGACTGGATCGCGGAGTTGATGCCGATGACATTGCCCTGCGCGTCCAGCAGCGGACCGCCGGAGTTGCCCGGGTTGATCGAGGCGTCGGTCTGCAGGGCGCTCATGTACGACGCCTGGCTGCCGCTGCCGTCGCTGGAGGCCACCGGGCGGTTCTTGGCGCTGATGATGCCCGTCGTCACCGTGTCGGACAGGCCGAACGGGGCGCCGATCGCGATGGTCGAGTCGCCGACGGCCACCTTGTCCGAGTCGCCGAGGGTGAGCGGCTTCAGGTCGGAGGGGGCGTCCTTGAGCTTGATGACCGCCACGTCGTAGCCCTGCGCGTGACCGACGACCTCGGCGTCGTACTTCTTGCCGGTCGGGAAGGTCGCCGTGAGCTTGCCGCCGTCCACCGCGTCCGCCACCACGTGGTTGTTGGTGACGATGTGGCCCTGCTTGTCGAAGACGAAGCCCGTGCCGGTGCCGCCCTCGCCGCTGGTGCTCTCGGCCTCGATCGTGACCGTGCTCGGCAGCGCCTTGGCGGCGACACCCGCGGTCGTGCCCGGGTCGCGCTTGACGTCACCGCCGTTCGCGGAGGCCGAGACCGTCGTCGAGCCGGTGCTCTCGTCGTTGTCCTTCGCCAGCACATAGCCGAGCCCGCCTCCGAGGCCGCCCGCCACCAGGGCGGCCACCAGGACCGCGGCGACCAGGCCACCGCGACCGCGGCCGGACTTCGGCGCCGGCTGCTGGTACGACGAGCCCCAGCCGCCCGGGCCGGACCCGGAACCGCCGTCGCCGTAGGGGGCGGTCGGCGGCGGGGGCGGGGGCCAGGACGGGTCGGGGGCGGAAGAGGAGGCGCCGGGGTGGCCGGCGTCACCGGATGCGCCCTGCCCCTGGGGGGCCTGCCCCTGGGCGTCCTGCCCGTACGGCCCCTGGGGGGCCTGTGCCTGGGGCGCCGGAGCAGCGGGAGCGTCCACCGGCACGGGGGGTGCGGACGGGGCGGGGGGTACCGCGGTGCCCTCGTTCTCGGTGCTCACAGCTTCTCTCCTAGATCCACGGCTGTTTTCCGGGTCGCACTCGGTCACGCTTTTCCACGCCGGTCGACGGGTCCGGCGCGCTGCAGTTGTGCTTGTCCCTTTGTATGCCGTCAGCTTTTCCCACAGGCCGTCAGAGCACCATAAGCGGTGCCTGTGCGTCCGCAGCCATTCTTTATATAGGTCATTACCGGCGAAAAGGATGCAATCCCAATGCCTCCGTCCGGACCTGTCCCACCGTCGAGTCCGTCCGACCGGACGCGTACCCGCACTCGGTGGCACCATGACGCGGTGACCCACGCACGACAGCACGTGATTCAAGTCGTCGCCCACCGCGGAGCCTCCGAGGACGCCCCGGAACACACCCTGGCCGCGTACACCAAGGCGATCGAGGACGGCGCTGACGCCCTCGAATGCGATGTGCGCCTCACCGCCGACGGCCACCTGGTGTGTGTACACGACCGCCGGATCAACCGTACGTCCAACGGCCGCGGAGCGGTCTCCGCGCTGGAGCTCGCCGACCTCGCCGCTCTGGACTTCGGCTCCTGGAAGACGGGCGAGGCCTGGAAGGGACGCGACGAGGAACCCGACTGGGAGCACCGTCCGGAGGACCGCGAGGCGACCTCCGTCCTCACCCTGGAACGGCTGCTGGAACTCGTCGCCGACGCCGGGCGCCGTGTGGAACTGGCCATCGAGACCAAGCACCCCACACGCTGGGCGGGCCAGGTCGAGGACCGGCTGCTGGTCCTGCTGAGGCGGTTCGGCCTCGACGCCCCGGCCTCCGCGGAGGAGTCACAGGTACGGGTCATGAGCTTCTCCGCCCGCTCACTGCACCGCGTGCGTGCCGCCTCGCCGACCCTTCCGACGGTCTATCTGACGCAGTTCCTCTCACCCCGGCTGCGCGACGGACGGCTGCCCCCGGGCGTACGGATCGCCGGGCCCTCCATCCGGATCGTGCGCAACCACCCCACGTACATCGAGCGCCTGAAGCAGGCCGGACACCAGGTGCACGTGTGGACCGTGAACGAGCCCGGGGACGTGGACCACTGCGTCGGACTGGGCGTCGACGCCATCATCACCAACCGCCCGCGCGCGGTGCTGGACCAGCTCGGCCGCTGACGTCCGGCTCCCGCGCGCCCAACCTCTCAAGTCACACCAGAACCACGCACACCTCTTGACCCCGCGCCTCGACGGGCGGGATCCTCCCTTCTCGGCCACACCGATGAATTCCAGCCATGCGATTACAGGGAGTGCTCCGGCGCGTTCGGTCCGTATTCGCTCATGGTGAATGCGTCACCGGACGTGGATTGGCCGGTTTCCGGTACAGGCCAATGGGGCATCCACACCGTGGCGTGGGGCGAAGGAGGTCTCGGGGGTGGCGTTGGTGGTGGCACAGGAGGTGCCCACGTCGTCGAGCATGGCCGTACCCCATGGCCCTGCGGGCGTGGGGGAAGCGCGACACCGGATGCGTACACAGCTGCGCAGAGGTGGAGTCGCGGAATCGGTCATCGACGACGCCGTACTGATCCTTTCCGAACTTTTGAGCAACGCGTGCAAGCACGGCAGGCCGCTGGGCGACGCGCTCGCCGGTGACGGTGATGTCCGTGCCGCATGGCGCGTGGAACCGGCCGGCCGGCTCGTCGTCGAGGTCACGGACGGCGGCGGCCCGACCCGCCCCGCCCCCGCGACCCCGTCGGTCACGGCGCACGGCGGCCGCGGGCTGAACATCATCACCGCGCTCGCCGACGACTGGGGCGTGCGGGACGACATCCGCGGCGAGGTCACCGTGTGGGTCATCGTCCACGACGACGTCCACGACCCGGACGCGGGCCACCGCCGCGACGACTTCGCCACGCGCGTCATCGCCCCCGCGGTCTCCCAGATACCCGGGCTCGACTTCGCGGACGCCTTCGACGACATGGACTGAGAACCACGCGGTTCAGAACCACGAGGGCTCAGAACCACGAGGGCTCAGAACCACGCGGTTCAGAACCACAGGCGCTGAGAACACCACGGACCGAGAACGGCACGGACCGAGCGCGTACGCCGCGCTGGACCGAGTGTTGTCCACAGGACCCCGTCGCCCCGGGCACGAACGGCTAGGCTCGCGACCGTACGAGACGAGCCGTAACCGGGAGACCCATCGATGGCCAAGAAGCGACCCCAGACGAAGGCCAAGCGCCCGCAGACCACGGGCGGAGCCCGCACCGCAGGTGCCGATGGAGACGTTCCGGTCGTCGGCGCTCGTGAACCCTGCCCCTGCGGCAGCGGCCGCCGCTACAAGGCCTGCCACGGCCGGGCGGCCTCGCACGCCGCGACCGAGCTGGTGCACCGCCCCTTCGAGGGCCTGCCCGGCGAGTGCGACTGGGTGGCCCTGCGCGAGCTGGTCCCGGCGGCCACGGTCGAGCTGACCCTCAAGGACGGCCTGCCCGAGGGCGTCCCGGCGGTCACCCTGGCCACGGTCCTCCCCATGGCCTGGCCGGCGCTGCGCCGCGACGACGGCTCGGTCCTGATCGGCCTGCAGAACGACACCTCGTCCGGCGACATCAGCCGCGACCTCGCCGACACCCTCCAGCGCGCCCTGGAAGCCAAGCCGGGCACGCCCGTCCAGGGTCGCCGCGCCCCGGCCGACAGCCCGCGGCTGCAGGACCTGCTCGCCCCCGAGGGCGCGTTCGAGCCAGAAGTGCACAGCGGCTTCGAGTTCTGGGTGCCGGACCCGGAGAACGCCACGCCCGACGTGACCGCCTCCCTGGAGCGGGCCAACGCCGCGGCCATCCCGACCGTCAAGCTCCAGGGCGTGGACGCCGCGTACTGGTGCGAGACGCCGGAGAAGAACCATCTGCGGTGGGTCATGCCGCACGCCGAGGAGCTGCTTCTGGACGCGCTCGCGCGGCTGCACGCCGCGGGCCGCTCCAGCCTCGGCGAGGGCACCCGCCTGGTGGGCTCCTTCCGCGCTCACGGACTCACGGTGCCGGTGTGGGACCTGCCCAGCGGGGTCACGGCCGAGGACGTCGAGAAGCCGGCGGCGGAGTTCGCCGAGCGCCTCGCCACCGCCCTGGCGACGGACGCGCCGCTCACCCCGGACGAGCGCCGAGCCCGCGGCGGCCTCACCAACCGGCAGGTCACGCTCAGCTGACGCCCGCCTCGGCACCCGGTCGGCCGGACCACCGGCCGGCCGGGGTGTCGCGCCCTCGACGGATCACAACTCCCGTCGGGGACAAGCCAGTCGGTGACTGGAAAGGCGAGTTCGAATTTGCGAACCGCCGATCTCTTGTTACCGTTCCTGTAGCCCGGTTGCTGGTGCATCCCCCGTCGCCAGCAACCGGGTCTTTGCGTCTCCGCTTCCGTTCACCGAACGCAGTAGTTCGTCAACTGCCCGTTCCCACAGGTGAGTTGCTCCCCGAGCGCAGCAGCAGCGGCCCCAGCCCGCCCCGCTCGGCGAACTCCGCGACGGCCGTGTACGCCGCCGGATTCCCACGTGCGGGCTCCCGGGGCGTCTCACAGGTCCCCGGCTCGTCCTCCGCCCCCACGGCGCACGTCATGCGCACGTTCCGGTCATCAGGACCCATCAGGCTCAGCACGGCGTCCAGCGGCTCGCCCGTCGCATTGCGGTAGTAGGTCCGCGCCCAGGTCTGGGCACCCTGCGTCACCACACAGGTCTGCGCCTCGATGCCGTCGGGGGAGGTGAGTTCGGGGCCGCACCGCACGGCGGTCGACAGTCCCTGGCCGAGCGCGGGGAGCGCGGCGACGGCGGAGGGCTCCGGGGCCCCGGGCGCCTTGTCGTCGGCGCGCGCGGAAGGCCGTGGGGCACCGGAACCGGACGCGCGGGCGTCGGCACCCATCGAATCCGCAGCACCCACCGAACCCACGGCTCCCTTGGAACCCGCCGAACCCACAGCCCTCTTGGAACCCGCCGCGCCTTTGGGCCCCGCGGAACCGCTGGACCCCGCGGACGCCGCCGCCAGCGGCAGTGCGATCGCGCACGCCGCCACGACGCCCGCCAGGGCGAGGAATCTGGTCTTTCGGGAGTCCCGGGAGCGGCCCCGGGCGTGTCGCCGCATGGTTCCGGAACTTAACGCGCCGGGGCCGGCACCGGGCCCGGCGCGCCCGACAGCCCTAGAACTCGGGCGCGCTCACACCCGTACGAGTGAGGGCTTCGACCACGGCGTCCACCACGGCCTCGACATCGGGCACCCACGGGGAGGCCGAGCCGGGCAGCGGGGCGCGCTCCCAGCGGATCTCGCCACCACCGGTCTCGGACGGGGGCAGGGCCAGGTACCCGCCCTCGCTGTGGAAGCGGAGGGAGCCGGGCACGAAGTCCTTGGCGTAGAGCAGTTCGCCGAGCTGCTCCATGGAGTACGGCTTCACGAGGATCGCCCAGCGGGCGGGGGAGGCGACGACCGGGCCGAGCCGCATGCCCATCTGGTCGAGCGCCTTGAGGGCGCGGGCGGCCGGCAGGGCCGGCAGGGAGACCGCGCAGGGGGCGTGGCCGCCGGTGGCCAGGACGATCGGCGCCGTCGGCCGGTTGCCCCACCACCAGCGCACCATGCGTCCGTCGGTGGTGGCCGCGAGGAGGCCGGGGTCGAAGGGGTGCGCCGCGGGCACCGTGCAGTCGGGGTCGGGGCAGCTGCAGCGGGAGTGCCCCTGCGGGTCCGCCGCCACGCCCGGGAGTACGGGCCACCGCCACTGCGTCGCATAGGTCAGGGCCGCGTCGATCAGCTCAGGCTTCCCGTCGCTGCGCTGGGACAAGAGCCTGCGTCGCCTTCCGAGGATCTCGCGCATGAGCGCTCGTTCCTTTCCGTTGCACGCCTGGCAACACCGTGGTCCACGTCACATCATGTGTCGATCACTTCACTGTGCGTACCTGTTGGCGCATCACACCCCTGCTTGAAGCAAGGGGAACCCCTATGGGTCGAGCTTTGGGCTGCCTCCGCGGCCGTACCGCCCATACTGCGTCTGTCGAAAGCACGGGCGTGGCGCAGGGGTGGCGAAGTATGGCGTTTGCCGTCGCGCGTATTTCTCTCCGCCTCCGCCACGGGAGGATGGGGCACGGTCGTCGGTGGATAGGACGCCCGGTTCCGTCACCAGGTTCCGGGTGGTTCCCAACCACCCCTGGCCTTTACCGAGTACGTACCCATCACGACCGTTGTGACGCTCCGTCGAGCAAGCCCAGTCGACCGCAATAAGCCGTCCCCTGAGGCAGTTTTAAGCCAACTTTGCATTTCCGCAAGAGGAAGGGGAGTTGTTCCCTCGCACCTCACGGACACCAGGAATCCCGGCAGGACAATGCTGGACATCTCCTCACGAGTGCGTGTACATGTGGAGACACTGCTAGCGACGCAGAATGACATGGGGGTTTGCGATGCTTTTGAGCAGTACGTACCGGTTGGAAGGCCGGACGCCATGAACGCTCCGCACCCTCCGAAAGTGGCTGGAATCGATTCAACGGTTCCGGCGCCCGCACACACTGTCGCGCCCGTGGCGGCGGGTTCGTCCCCGGCCACCCCCGCACCTCCCCCGGCCCCTCCCGGCGCGGTGCTCCAGGACCGCCTCGCCGGCTGGGTCTCCGACCTCACTACCCTGCACGAGCTCACCGAACGCCTGGCCCGCACGACCACGCTCGACGAGGCGCTCCAGGAACTGCTGAGGGCCGGCGCCGCCCTGGTGGGTGCCCGGCGCGGCCTCGTCGTCCTCGAACCGGGCGACGGGCTGGGCCCGGACACCACCATCGGCCTGGGTCTCGCCCGCGCCGACCTCGGCCACATCGAGACGGTGCCGCGCAGCGCCCTGTCCTACGGCCGGATCCTCGAAGGCCTGCCGGGCGGCGAGGGCGGCATCGCCGTGCCCGATCTGTTCGCGGAAGAGGGGCTCGACCCCCGCCACCGCGAGGTCGCCGCCCGCCTCGGCTACGCCGCCAGCTACGCCCTCCCCCTGGCCACCGACACCGCCGGCCGCCTCGGCGCCGCCGTGTGGCTCTACGACGAGCCCGCCGAACCGGGCGAGCGGCAGCGCCACCTCGCCGGCCTCTACGTGCGCTACGCCGCCGAGCACCTGGCCCGGCTCCTCGAACTGGAACGCACGCGTACGTCCATGGCCACGATGTCCGACGAGCTGCTGCCCGCGCGGCTGCCCCGGGTCGCCGGCGTCCAGCTCGCCGCCCGGCACCGCACCGGCCCGCGCGGCGGAGGCGACTGGTACGACGCCCTGCCGCTGCCCGACGCCGCCCTCGGCCTCGCCGTGGGATCCGTCACCGGCTCGGGTCCCAGCGCCGTCGCCGCGATGGGACGCCTGCGGGCGTCGCTGCGCGCCTACGCCGTGATGGAGGGGGAGGACCCGGTCGCGGTCCTGTCCGACCTGGAGCTGCTGCTGCGGCTGACCGAAC
This sequence comes from Streptomyces massasporeus, assembly GCF_014648995.1. Classification (GTDB taxonomy): domain Bacteria; phylum Actinomycetota; class Actinomycetes; order Streptomycetales; family Streptomycetaceae; genus Streptomyces; species Streptomyces massasporeus. The sequence continues at coordinate 161,001 of NZ_BMSE01000006.1, forward strand.
CGGCCCGCTCGGCCACCGCCCTGTTCGGCTACTGCGAACCGGCCGCGCGCAAGATCACGCTGGCCGGTGCCGGCCACAGCCCGCCACTGCTGATCGGACAGCGCCGCACCGAGTTCGTCGAGACGTCCGTCTCCGCCCCGCTGGGCATGCTCGCCTGCTGGGAGGCGCCGAGCGTGGAGATCCTCGCCGAACCCGGAGAGACGGTTCTGCTCTACACCGACGGGCTGCTGCACCGCACCGGCGAGGCCACCGACCGCGCCTTCGCCCGGCTGCACACGGCGGCGGCCTCCGTGCCCCGGGCCCTGCGCGGCGACCCCGGCGCGATCGCCGACCACGTCCTGCGAAGCGTGCTGCCGGACGGGCTGGACGCGGCGGAGGGCGCGGAGGACGTCGTCCTGCTGGCGGTGCGATTCGAGTAACGCTCCTCGTCATCGCCCCGGGGCCGCTTCCGCGCCGCCGTACAGTGGAGGACGGTCCAGTGCCGTATCGAGGAGGATGACCGTGGCGGAGGAGCTCATCCCGGAGACCCCGGACGAGAGCGAAGAGCCGATCAAGCAGCGGAAGAACGGACTGTACCCCGGCGTGTCCGACGAGCTTGCCGAGAACATGAAGAGCGGCTGGGCCGACACCGAGCTGCGCGACCTCGAGCCCATCCCCCAGGCCGCCGAGACCGCCGCCCGCCGGGCCGCGCTCTCCGCGCGCTTCCCGGGTGAGCGTCTGGTGATCCCCGCGGGCAACCTGAAGACCCGCTCGAACGACACCGAGTACGCCTTCCGCGCCTCCGTCGAGTACGCCTACCTCACCGGCAACCAGACGGAGGACGGCGTCCTGGTCCTGGAGCCCAAGGGTGAGGGCCACGAGGCGACGATCTACCTCCTGCCGCGTTCCGACCGGGAGAACGGCGAGTTCTGGCTGGACGGCCAGGGCGAACTGTGGGTCGGCCGCCGGCACTCCCTCACCGAGGCCGGGACGCTGTACGGCATCCCCGCCTCCGACGTGCGCGAGCTGGCCGGGGCCCTGCGCGAGGCCACCGGGCCGGTGCGGGTCGTGCGCGGCTACGACGCCGGCATCGAGACGGCCCTGACCGACAAGGTCACCGCCGAGCGCGACGAGGAGCTGCGGGTCTTCCTCTCCGAGGCGCGCCTGGTCAAGGACGAGTTCGAGGTCGGCGAGCTGCAGAAGGCGGTCGACTCGACCGTGCGCGGCTTCGAGGACGTGGTGAAGGTCCTCGACAAGGCCGAGGCGACCTCCGAGCGGTACATCGAGGGCACGTTCTTCCTCCGCGCGCGCGTCGAGGGCAACGACGTCGGCTACGGCACGATCGCCGCAGCCGGGCCGCACGCGTGCACGCTGCACTGGGTGCGCAACGACGGAGCGGTCCGCTCGGGCGAGCTGCTGCTGCTCGACGCGGGTGTGGAGACGCACACGTACTACACGGCCGACGTGACGCGCACGCTGCCGATCAACGGACGGTTCAGCGATCTTCAGCGCAAGATCTACGACGCCGTGTACGAGGCCCAGGAGGCCGGGATCGCGGCGGTGAAGCCCGGCGCGAAGTACCGCGACTTCCACGACGCCGCGCAGCGGGTGCTGGCCGAGAAGCTCGTCGAGTGGGGTCTCGTCGAGGGGCCCGTGGAGCGGGTGCTGGAGCTCGGGCTGCAGCGGCGCTGGACGCTGCACGGCACCGGGCACATGCTCGGCATGGACGTGCACGACTGCGCTGCCGCGCGGGTCGAGGCGTATGTCGACGGCACGCTGGAGCCGGGGATGTGCCTGACCGTGGAGCCCGGGCTGTACTTCCAGGCCGACGACCTGACGGTGCCGGAGGAGTACCGGGGCATCGGGGTCCGGATCGAGGACGACATCCTCGTGACGGAGGACGGGAACCGGAATCTGAGTGCGGCGCTGCCTCGGCGTTCGGATGAAGTCGAGGCGTGGATGGCGTCGCTCAAGGGCTGAGGTTCGGGTGCGGGTGATCTGTGGCTCGTCGCGCCCTCGCGGCGGAGCCGCACAGTGACTGAGCCCCGCACCCCTAAGAACTCAGGGCGTCCAAGAACAGGGCGCCGGTGAGGAGCGCCCCGCTCCCCCTTGGAGCCCATGCGTGGGACGTCAGGTTCGTGTCCAGGGCTCGCAGCGCTGCCGCGCCCCGCTCCGTTGACGTACCGCCCGCCTCCAGCACACCGCGCGCTCCCGCCTGGACCTGCCGCAGGCCCATCGGCCCCGCCGTGTAGAGCAGCTCGGTGTCCTGGAGCGTGGACATCACCGTGAGCAGGGCGTCCAGCCGGGCCTGGGGCTCGGTGGCGCCCTGACCGCGGGCCGTGGTGAGGGCGGTCAGGGCGCGGCGGACGTGCGGGAATCCCGCCCTGGCCTCTCCCCTCGCGCCGGCCGCGCCGTAGCGGGCCGACACCGTGGAGCCGCGCGAGGGGCGGCGCGGGGCGCGGCGGTCCGGGTGGGCGGCCAGCTGTTTGGCCAGGGCCGTGGTGTCGGCCGGTCCGGCTCCCGGTCGCAGTGCCGCTGCCGCCACCAGCAGCCCGAGTGTCCACAGCGCGCCTCGATGGCCACCGCCCGCCAACGCCACCGTGTGTTCCGTGGAGCGGCCGATCGCGCCCAGGTCCGTACGGAGGCGGGAACCGGGCTCGCCCGTACGGCGGGCTGCGGCGGCCATCGCGGTAAGGCCGGGGAGCAGGGCCCTGGCGGACCACCGCAGGGCGCTGTGATCCCGGGCTGTGCGCTCCCGCGGGTCGGGCAGCCCCGGCTTGGGCGCCAGGGCCAGCTGGCCGACCAGGGCGTCGACGGCGGTCTGCGCGAGTGCCTCGTCCTCACCGCCGTTCCCGTACTGCGTTCCCGTCATGGGACGGGAATGTAGGGGTGCCACCCATCAGACGGATGGGTCCCGGCTGTGGGCCCCCTGTGTATCGCCCCCCTGGGGGTCGGCTGGGGGTCGCGCCCCGAAGGGGCGCGGCGGCCCGTCCCCACACGCGTCCGACCGGTCGGTCAAGAAACAGCAGGTCAGCGGTAGTTGACGTATGAGATCATGGCCGACCTTGCCGGTCCGACTCGGGGAACAGGCGCGATCATCATGAAGAACGTATCGACGGCGCTGACCATGCAGGACGCCATCCTCACCCTCCAGAAGTACTGGAGCGACAACGGCTGCATGATCACGCAGCCGCTGAACACCGAGGTCGGAGCCGGTACGGCCAACCCGGCCACGGCGCTGCGGGTGCTCGGTCCCGAGCCGTGGAGCGTCGCCTACGTGGAGCCGAGCGTACGGCCGGACGACTCGCGCTACGGCGAGAACCCCAACCGGCTCCAGACCCACACCCAGTTCCAGGTGATCCTCAAGCCCGACCCGGGCAACCCGCAGGAGCTCTACCTGGGCAGCCTGCGCGCCCTGGGCGTCGACCTGAACGCGCACGACGTGCGGTTCGTCGAGGACAACTGGGCCTCGCCCGCCCTCGGCGCCTGGGGGCTGGGCTGGGAGGTCTGGCTGGACGGCATGGAGATCACCCAGTTCACCTACTTCCAGCAGGTCGGCGGCGTCGCCCTGGACCCGGTGTCGGTGGAGATCACATACGGCCTCGAACGCATCCTGATGAACCTCCAGGGCGTGTCCCACTTCAAGGACATCGCGTACGCGCCGGGCATCACCTACGGCGAGGTGTTCGGGCAGAACGAGTACGAGATGAGCCGCTACTACCTCGACGACGCCGACATCGACACCAACCACCGGCTGTTCGAGTCGTACGCGGCCGAGGCCCGGCGCCTGCTGGACCTGGAGCTGCCGGTCCCCGCATACACCTACGTGCTCAAGTGCAGCCACACCTTCAACGTGCTCGACGCGCGCGGTGCGATCAGCACCACCGAGCGGGCCAAGGCGTTCTCGCTGATGCGGGGCCTGACCCACGAGACGGCCAAGCTGTGGGAGCGGCGGCGGGCCGCGCTGGAGCATCCGCTCGGGCGGGCGGCGGCGCCCGCTCCGGCCGAGCGGGCCACGCTGCCCAAGGTGCCCGGCGTCGAGACGCTGCTCTTCGAGATCGGCGTGGAGGAGCTGCCCTACGCCGACGTCCCCGCGACCACCGAAGCGGTGCGTGAGTCGGTCACCGCCAAGCTCGCCGCGACCCGGCTGGGGCATGGCGCGATCAACGTGCTGGCCACCCCGCGCCGGATCGTGATCACCGTCGACGGTGTGCAGCCGCGCGAGCGGGACACCATGAAGACCGTGCGCGGGCCGAAGGTCGCCGCCGCCTTCAAGGACGGCGCTCCCACCCCCGCGTTGCAGGGCTTCGCCCGCAGCCAGGGCGCCGAACCGACGGACGTGCGGATCGTCGAGGCAAACGGGGTCGAGTACGTGGCCCTGACCCGGCACGAGGAGGGCCGCCCGGCCGTCGAGGTGCTCAGCGATCTGCTGGCCGAGGTCGTCTCCGGGCTGCGGGCCGGGCGCAACATGCGCTGGAGCGACCCCGGGCTGTCGTTCTCGCGTCCCGTGCGCTGGCTGCTCGCGTTGCTGGGCCGTACTCCCCTGCCCGTGGTGGTCTCCTCGCTGTCGGCCGGCGACACCACGCGGGTGCAGCGGCAGGCCCCCTACCCGGAGGTCCGGGTGACATCGGCCGAGGGCTACCCGCACTTCCTGCACATGCACGGCATCCTGCTCGACCGGGACGCCCGGCGCGGCGCGGTCGTGCGTGGGGCCCTGGAGGCCGCCGCCGAGGTGGGCGGGCGCATCGACGTCGAGGGCCAGGCCGGGCTGATCGACGAGATCACCGACATCCTGGAGTTCCCGTACGCCGTGCGGGGGTCGTTCGACGAGCGCTACCTCGAACTGCCCGCGAGCGTCCTGACCACCGTGATGCGCAAGCACCAGCGCTATCTGCCGGTGCTGGACGGCGAGCGGCTCATGCCGCACTTCGTGACCTTCGCCAACGCCCTGTGCGACGACGACGTGGTGCGGGCGGGCAACGAGGCCGTGCTGCGGGCCCGTTACGAGGACGCCGCGTTCTTCTGGCGGGCGGACCTGAAGGTGGCGCCGGAGGAGTTCCGGCGGCGGCTGGACAAGCTGACCTTCGAGGACCGGCTGGGCACGGTCGCCGACCGCGCCGTCCGGCTCGCCTCCCTCGCCCAGGACCTGGCCGGACGGGCCGGGCTCCCGGAGGAGTCGGTGGAGGTCGTTCGGCGGGCCGGTGCGCTGGCCAAGTTCGACCTGGCCTCGCAGATGGTGATCGAGTTCTCCGGGCTGGCCGGGGTCATGGCGGAGGAGTACGCCCGCCGGGCCGGTGAGTCCCCGGAGGTCGCCCGGGCGCTGGCCGAGATGGAGCTGCCCCGGTCCGCCGGTGGCGCCCTGCCCGCCGGTGACGCGGGGGCCGTGCTGTCCCTCGCCGACCGGTTCGACCTGGTGACGGGCATGTTCCTGATCGGCGCCGCACCCACCGGGAGCTCCGACCCGTACGGGGTGCGCCGGGCCGCGATCGGGCTGCTCAACGTGCTGCGGAGCCTGCCCGCCGTGGCCGGCGTGCGAGTGAGCGAGGGACTGCGCGCGGCGGCCGTTCGGTATGCCGCGCAGGGCGTCGAGGTGCCCGCCGAGCGGGTCGCCGAGGCCGCCGAGCTCATCACCCGGCGCTATGAGCAGCAGCTCACGGACGCCGGGCACGAGCACCGGCTCGTCCAGGCCGTCCTGGTCTGGGCCGACCGGCCCGCCCATGGCGATCGCACGCTGGCCACGCTGGAGCGGCATGTCGGAAGCGAGGCGTTCGAGGCGCTCGCTGCCGCGTTCCAGCGAGTGGTGCGCATCCTGCCCGAGGGGGGTGTCGAGGCGGCGGACGCGTCGCTGCTGACCGCCCCCGCCGAACTGCGTCTCGCCGGGAGCGCGCAGGCCGTACACCAGGCGTTGCAGGGTCGCGAGGACGATCTCGGCGCGCTGATCGAGGTCTCCGCCCCGCTGGTCGACGCGATCGGCGTGTTCTTCGACGAGGTACTGGTGATGGACCCCGACCCGGCGGTCCGGGCGGCGCGGCTGGCTCTGCTGACGGAGGTGGCGGGGCTGGCGCGTACGACGCTGGACTGGGGCGCGCTTTAGGGCGACCGGTCACGGGCGGTGATCCACACGGCCGCTCGCAGCCAGTGCTTCACCCAGCCGGTCACGGGCGGCGTTTCACGTGAAACACCGCCCCGCCGGAGAAGTCAGACCGCCATCAGCGGTGCGCCGGAACGCCACTTCAGGACCTTGTCGAAGCTCACCACGGCTCCGCCCCGGCCCGGCTTGTTACCGATGTGGACGTGGTCGGCGAGCTCCTCGATGAGGCCCAGCCCCCTGCCGTTCTCCGCGTCGGAGTGCGCGGGGCGGATCGGCGGGCGGGGCCGGCCGGCGGACGCCGCGGGGAAGCCCGGGCCGGCATCGGCGACCTCGATCCGGCACTTCTCGCCGTCGAGGTACGCGGTGACCCGGTACGCCTCCGAGCCGGGGCCGCGCCCCGTGTCCCCGCCGTGCTCCACGGCGTTCGCGCACGCCTCGCTGAGGGCGACGGAAAGGTCGTAGGAGATGTCGGGGTCGACGCCCGCGGTCTCCATCGTGCCGATCAGCAGGCGGCGGGCGAGCGGCACGCTCGCAGCTTCGCGCCGCAGATGGAGTGACCACCAGATGCTCATGCTCCAGCCTCCTGGCTGCGGCTCGACATACCGTTACGTATTGCCCTCCGTGCCCCTGTGTAAGCGTGAAGTTGACGTGACGCCGCCCATACGGCGGATGCGTGCTGGTCCTGATCGGTGTATGTGGGGGCAGACTTCGGCGCATCCAGGGGCGCGCGGGGCCAGAGCGTGACGTTCCGGTCGTACGGCATCTTGTGGACCTGCCGCACGGGGCGTACGGGGCCAGTGCGATGATGAGCCCGCCATGACTGCCCCCTACGCGCGCGCGACGCGCTCCGGACACTCGCTCCGGATCCTGCGGGCCGCGGTGTTCGCCGCGGTCTGTGTCGTGCTGGCCGGGGCAGGTCACGCACTCGCCTCCTGCGACGGCATCCCGCTGTGGACGCTGGGCGCCGGGTTCCTCGGGGTGGCCGCTGTGGCGGCTCCGCTCGCCGGGCGCGTGCGCTCGCTGGCGGGGATCACGGTGCTGCTCGCGGCCGGTCAGACGGTGCTGCACACCCTGTTCGGCCTCGGCCAGCACGGTACGGCCGCCGTCACGTCCTCGGTGCCCGCGGGCGGGAGCGACGCCGCGCTGGTCCGGCAGGCCGCGCAATTCGTGTGCGGCACGACGGCGGCGGCGATCAGCCCGGTGCAGGCGCAGAAGATCCTCGCCGACGCCCGGATCCAGCCGCCATCCGGGACCCACACGCATCTGGCCGCGGACGCCTTGCCCGGTTCCGCCGCCTCGCTGTGGCCGTCCCTGCCGATGCTGCTCGGACACCTCCTCGCGGCGCTCGCCGCCGGCTGGCTGCTGCGCCACGGCGACCTGGCGCTGCTGCGTCTCACCGAACTGTCGGCGCAGGGAGTCGCCGAGGGAGCGCTGGTGCGCTCCCTGCGGGCCGCTCTCGCGCTGGTACGCGCCCTGCGCGCCGGACTTCCGGGAGCCCCGGAGGCCCACCCGCGCCCGGCGCACACCGCTCGGCCCGCGCCCCCGATGCCGCGCACCATGGCACTCCAGCACTCGGTGATCCGGCGCGGTCCGCCGGCCACCCCGGCTTCCGCAGCCGCACTCGCCCTCGCCGCCTGACACGACGCGACCACCACCACTTCCGCTCTCCTCGGATGCCCCGGGACCTCCTTTTCGGAGCTCCGGATTCCTGGATCCCGCGGAGGAGGGGCCGCCGTCGTGCGGCACGCGCGTGGGCGCGCATCCCTCCTTCCTCATCCAGACCGACTCACAGCGGAGTGCTCCTTCCATGAAGGCTTCCCGAATCGTCGCGGCCGGTGCCGCCGCCGGTGTCACCGTTCTCGCCCTGTCCGCCCCCGCCTTCGCGCACGTCTCCGTGCAGCCCGAGGGCACGGCCGCCAAGGGCGGCTACGCGGTCATCGACTTCAAGGTCCCCAACGAGCGCGACGACGCCTCGACCACCAAGATCGAGGTCAACTTCCCCACCGACCACCCGCTCGCCTCCGTCATGCCGGAGCCCATGCCCGGCTGGAAGATCGAGGTCACCAAGTCCAAGCTGGCCAAGCCGCTGGAGATGCACGGCGAGAAGATCACCGAGGCCGTCAGCAAGGTCACCTGGACCGCCGACGGCAAGGGGATCGAGCCCGGCTACTTCGAGAAGTTCCCGCTCTCCGTCGGCCAGCTCCCCGAGGACACCGACCAGCTGGCCTTCAAGGCCCTGCAGACGTACTCCAACAAGGAGGTCGTCCGCTGGATCGAGGTCCCGCAGAAGGGCAAGGAGGAGCCCGACAACCCGGCCCCGGTGCTGGAGCTGTCCGCCGCCTCCGAGGACGGGCACCACGGCGCGGCGGCCGATGACGACTCCGACGCCAAGTCGGCCGAGAAGGCCTCCACGCACACCGCCGACGACTCCGCCTCCTCCGACGGCACCGACACCACCGCCCGCGTGCTGGGCATCGTCGGCATCGTGGTCGGCGCCGCGGGCGTCGCCTACGGCGTGCTCGCCGGGCGCCGGCGGTCCAACGCCTGAGGCCGCTTCCGTTGACGGCGCGCACCGGATCCCCGCCCCCTGCGGAGGCTCCCGGTGCGCGCCGGGTCACCGACATCTGGGACATTTTTCTATGCGCACCAAAACCTTCGCCGCGGCCGCACTCCTCGCCGCCGCCTCCCTGACCCTGACCGCCTGCGGCAGCGGCGACGACAGCAACAAGCCCGTCGCCGTGGTGTCGGAGGAGGCCGGCACCGACAAGGCCGCCACCGTCCTCGACAAGCCGTTCGAGAAGCCGGACCTGGTCCTCACCGACACGCAGGGCAAGAAGTACGACCTCCGCAAGGAGACCGCGGGCAAGCCCACGCTGATCTACTTCGGCTACACCCACTGCCCTGACGTCTGCCCGCTGACGATGAACAACATCGCCGTCGCCAAGAAGCAGCTGCCCGAGGCCGAACAGGACGAGCTGCGCGTGGTGTTCGTCACCACCGACCCCAAGCGCGACACCTCGGCCGAGCTCGGCAAGTGGCTCAAGGGCATCGACACCGAGTTCGTCGGTCTCACCGGCGACTTCGCGACCATCCAGGCCGGCGCCCGCACCCTCGGCATCAGCATCGAGCCGACGCGGAAGGACAAGAATGGCAAGCTCATCTCCGAGCACGGCACCCAGGTCATCGCGTTCTCCCCTAAGACCGACGGCGGCTATGTGCTCTACGGCGAGAACGCCAAGGTCGACGACTACATCAAGGACCTCCCCAAGATCATCAAGGGGGAGAACCCGTGAGGCGGCGGCTCGGGCCGGCGGCCCTGGCCCTAGCCGGAGCGCTGGCCCTGGCGGGCTGCGGCGGCTCGGACTCGGGCGACTCCGGCGACAGCGGCTCCGCGAAGGCGGAACTCTCCGCCGGTACCGCGTACATGCCGCAGCCGGTGTCCGACGACATGGCGGCCGGCTTCCTCACCGTCACCAACAAGGGCGGTGCCCCCGATGAGCTGACCTCGGTCACCAGCGACATCGCCGGGCAGGTCACCGTGCACGAGACCGTCGACGGGGCGATGCAGGAGGTCAAGAGCCTCAAGATCCCCGCGGGCGGCCGGCTGGAGCTGAAGAGCGGCGGCGACCACCTGATGTTCGAACAGCTGAAGAGCAAGCCGAAGGAAGGTCAGACGGTCTCCGTCGAACTGCACTTCGCCCACTCCGGCCCCATGAAGGTCGAGATGCCGGTGAAGCCGGCGACCTACACCCCGAAGACCGGACACTGAGGGAGGGACCCCTGTGACGCAGACCATCGCCCCCCGCGTCCGGACAGTGGTGCTGCTGCTCCTGGCCGCGGCCTGCGCACTCCTCGCCGGAGCCGGCCCGGCCTCCGCGCACGCCGCGGTGACCGGCAGCGACCCCGGGCAGGGGGCGGTGGTCGACAAGGCCCCGGCCCGGATCACGCTCACCTTCTCCGAACAGGTCGCGTTGTCCGACGACTCGCTGCGCGTGCTCGACCCCGAGGGCAAGCGCGTCGATACGGCCAAACCGGCCACCGTCAGCGGCACGACGTACGCCGTGCCCCTGCACTCGGGCCTGCCCGACGGCACGTACACGGTGGCCTACCAGGTCGTCTCGGCGGACAGCCACCCCGTCGCCGGCGCCTACACCTTCTCCATCGGCGCCCCTTCCAAGACGTCCGTGTCGGTCTCCGGGCAGTCGACCGACGACGGGGTCGTGGGATGGCTGTACGGCTTCGGACGGTATGTGTCGTATGCCGGGTTCATCGTGATGGCCGGTGGTGCCGCCTTCGTGCTCGCCTGCTGGCGGCGCGGTTCCGGGGTGCGGCCCGTGCAACGGTTCGTCGTCTCCGGATGGGTCGCGCTCACCGCGTCGACCCTCGCCCTGCTGCTTCTGCGCGGCTCCTTCACGGGCTCCGGGAAGGTCTCCGACATCTTCGACCTGTCCCTGCTCGGGCAGGTGCTGCAGACCAAGAGCGGTGCGGCCCTGGTGTCCCGGCTGCTGCTGCTCGCCGCGGCGGCGCTCTTCATCGCCGTGCTGTTCGGCGCGTACGACAAGCGTGAGGACGCCGAGGAGAAGCGGGACCTGACCTTCGGGCTCTCGATCGGCGGCATCGTGGTGGCGGCCGGGCTCGCCGCGAGCTGGGCGATGTCCGAGCACGCCTCGGTCGGCCTCCAGGCGGGCATCGCCATGCCGGTCGACGTGCTGCATCTGCTGGCCGTCGCCGCCTGGCTCGGCGGGCTGGGCGCGCTGCTGGTCGCCTTGTACCGCGCGCCCGCCGACACGCCCGTCGACGCACCGGCCGTACACCGCTTCTCCCAGGTCGCCTTCGGTAGCGTCCTCGCCCTGATCGCGACCGGGACGTACCAGTCCTGGCGCCAGCTCGGCTCCTGGTCGGCCTTCACCGACACCCGTTACGGCCAGCTCCTCCTGGCGAAGATCGCCCTCGTGGTCGTCCTGGTCGGCGTCGCGTGGATCTCGCGCCGCTGGACGGGGCGACTGGCGGAGACGGTGCCGGTGGAGGCATCGGCGGTACGGGAGAAGGAGCGGGTCGGCGCGAGGGCGGACGGCACCGGGGAGACCGCGGTCGCCGGCGCCGGGGAGACCGCGGTCGTCGGCGACGGGGACGCCCCTGCGGAGGGCGAGGGCGATACCGGCCTCGACACCGACGAGCAGCCCGGCACCGAGCCCGCCCGCCCCGAGCCCGCCGACTCCGAGCCCGCCGACTCCGAACGCGCCGCGCAGCTCGCCCGGCAGCAGGCCGCCCGGGACGCGGCCCAGCGGAAGCGGATGCGGGACGCGGACCCCAACCGCTTCGGGCTGCGCCGCTCCGTGCTGGCCGAGGCCGGTATCGCGGTCGTCTTGCTCGCCGTGACCACCGTCCTGACGCAGACCGAGCCGGGACGCACCGAGCAGGAGGCCAAGGCGGCCACCGCGGCCTCCGCGTCCTCCTCCGCCGACGAGGGCGCGTCCGGGGCGCTGACCCTGAACATGCCGTTCGACACCGGCGGCGAGGACGGCAAGGGCATCGTCACCATCGACGTCGACCCCGCCCGCGTGGGCGGCAACGAGATGCACGTCTACGTGGAACGCCCCAACGGCCGGGCCTTCGACATCCCCGAGGTGAAGGTCGAGTTCACCCTGAAAGCCAAGGACATCGGGCCCCTGCCCGTCGTCCCCGACCACATCGCCACCGGACACTGGTCGGCGAACGGAGTGCAGATCCCCATGGCCGGGGACTGGCAGGTCGACGTGACCGTGCGGACCTCCGACATCGACGAGGTGACCGTCTCCAAGAACGCGCAGATCGGCTGAACGACCATGCCTGACCAGTCCCTTCCGAAGGCCCGCACCCCCGAGGCCACCACGGCGCAGAGCGACGCGGCCCCCGCCCACGAGGGCTTCTCACGGCGACGGCTGCTCGGCACCGCGGGTGCCACCGGGCTCGTCCTCGGCACGGCGGGTGCCGCCGTGGGCTACGCCGCCGCCCCCTCCGAGGCGGCCGCTCCGCTCACCTCGCTCGGCACGGACCGGGCGATGTTTCACGGGAAACATCAGCCCGGCATCACCGACGGCCTCCAGGCACGCGGCCACCTCGTGGCCTTCGACCTGGCGGCGGGCGCCGGCCGCAAGGAGGCCGCGGCCCTGCTCCGCCGCTGGTCGGAGACGGCCCGGCGGCTGATGGCAGGCGAGCCGGGCGGCCACGACGACACCGACGTGGCCCGCGACGCCGGCCCCTCCTCGCTGACGCTCACCTTCGGCTTCGGTCACAGCTTCTTCGCCCGGACGGGACTGGAGAAGCAACGCCCCACCGCGCTGGACCCGCTGCCCGAGTTCTCCTCCGACCACCTCGACAAGAACCGCAGCAACGGCGATCTGTGGGTGCAGATCGGCGCCAACGACGCCCTGGTCGCCTTCCACGCCCTGCGCGCGATCCAGAAGGACGCGGGCCGGGCGGCCAGGGTCCGCTGGCAGATGAACGGCTTCAACCGCTCCCCGGGCGCCACCACTCACCCCATGACGGCCCGCAACCTCATGGGCCAGATCGACGGCACCCGCAACCCGAAGCCGGGCGAGAGCGACTTCGACCAGCGCATCTTCGTCCCCGAGAAGGCCGAACCGGCCTGGATGGCGAACGGCTCCTACGCCGTCGTGCGCCGGATCCGCATGCTCCTCGACGACTGGGAGAAGCTCTCCGTCAAGGCGCAGGAGGACGTGATCGGGCGCCGCAAGTCCGACGGGGCGGCGCTGTCCGGGGGCACGGAGACGACCGCGATGGACCTGGAGAAGACGGACGCCAAGGGCAACCTGGTGGTCCCGATCAACGCCCACGCCCGCATCACCCGGCCCGACCAGAACGGCGGCGCGGCCATGCTCCGCCGCCCGTTCTCCTTCCATGACGGCATCGACGCCGACGGGGTGCCCGACGCGGGCCTGCTCTTCGTCTGCTGGCAGGCCGATCCCCTGCGCGGGTTCGTGCCGGTGCAGCGCAAGCTCGACCGCGGCGACGCCCTGTCGCAGTTCATCCGCCACGAGTCGAGCGGACTGTTCGCGGTGCCGGGCGGGGCGGCGGAGGGCGAGTACGTGGGGCAGAAGTTGCTGGAGGGGTGAGAGTTCACCCCTGTACGGGCTTGTGGGGGATAGCGCTTCCGCGGGCCCATTAGGGTGAGGTCATGCCAGCGAGCTATGCGTATCTCGGTCCTGAGGGCACGTTCACCGAAGTCGCCCTGCGCACGCTTCCCGAGGCCGCCACCCGGGAGCTGATCCCGTACGTGTCGGTCCAGTCCGCGCTCGACGCGGTACGCGCCGGCGAGGCCGAGGCCGCGTTCGTGCCGATCGAGAACTCCGTCGAGGGCGGCATCACCACCACCCTCGACGAGCTGGTCGCCGGCGCGCCGCTGATGATCTACCGCGAGGTGCTGCTGTCGATCACCTTCGCGCTGCTGGTCCGCCCGGGCACGAAGCTGTCGGACATCAAGACCGTCTCGGCCCACCCGGCCGCGCAGCCGCAGGTGCGCAACTGGCTGAAGAAGCACCTCCCGGACGCCCACTGGGAGTCCGCCGCCTCGAACGCGGACGCCGCCCGCCTGGTCCAGGAGGGCCAGTACGACGCGGCCTTCGCGGGTGAGTTCGCGGCCGCCCGCTACGGCCTGGAGGCCCTGGAGACCGGGATCCACGACGCGGAGAACGCCCAGACGCGGTTCGTGCTGGTGGGCCGTCCGGCCCGGCCCGCCGCGCCGACCGGCGCGGACAAGACCTCGATCGTGCTGTGGCAGCGCGACGACCACCCCGGCGGCCTGCGCGACCTGCTCGGCGAGTTCGCCACCCGCGGCATCAACCTGATGCTGCTCCAGTCCCGGCCCACCGGCGCGGGCATCGGCAACTACTGCTTCTGCATCGACGCCGAGGGCCACATCTCCGACCGCCGGATGGCCGACGCCCTGATGGGCCTGAAGCGGATCTGTCTCCAGGTGCGCTACCTCGGCTCCTACCCGCGCGCGGACCTGCGGCCGGGGGACGTGCAGCCGCCGCGGCTGGGGACCTCCGACGAGGAGTTCGCGGGGGCGGCGGACTGGGTCGCGCGGTGCCAGGACGGGCGTTTCTGACCGGGTTCCGAGCCTGTTCCCCGGCCCGTCGTACCTGCTGATAGTCGTTATCCACAGAAGTTATCCACAGGTCCGCTTCTCGACCTGGGGACAAGTCGACAACGAAGCGTGAGTCAGTCGACAAATCGCTCTACAGCCCCCCGATGCGTCCATCACCGGGCAGGTCACCCTTCGTCCACCGTTTCCCCTTCCATAACTCTTCGGGGTGACCTCTTTCCACTCGAAAGTGAGGGTAGAGCGGGTTTGCGGAGGGAATTCATGGGGTGGTCGAGCTGCCTGGAGTGATCAATTCCGAAGTCCACAGATCTTGCACACAGCCTGTGGATAACTTTTGCCAGGGTGTGGATCCCTGTGGACAACCGAAGCCCAAGTCCCGGCTCCCGCAAGGGATTCGAGTCAAGGCGGCGTCCGTCGGATGCCTCGTTCCGGGGAGAGGCATCTCCTTTATTGACACTGTGCGCAATTCCCTCATAACGGTACGTAAGTCGCTATCGGAATAGTGAGTCGTGGGCGGTCACCCCGCACCGGTAGCCTTGGGCGCGTGATTGACCTTCGCCTGCTCCGTGAGGACCCCGACCGTGTGCGCGCGTCGCAGCGCGCCCGTGGAGAGGACGTCGCGCTCGTCGACGCCCTCCTGTCTGCCGACGAGAGGCGCAGGTCGTCCGGCGTCCGCTTCGACGAGCTGCGCGCCGAGCAGAAGGCGCTCGGCAAGCTCATCCCCAAGGCGGCCGGCGACGAGAAGTCCGAGCTGCTGAAGAAGGCGGGCCAGCTCGCCGCCGACGTCAAGGCGGCCGACGCCGAGCGGGACGCCGCCGCGACCGAGACCCAGGAGCTGCTCCAGAGGCTCGGCAACCTCGTCCACCCGGACGTGCCCGTGGGCGGCGAGGAGGACTTCGTCACCCTCGAGAAGCACGGCACGATCCGCGACTTCGCCGCCGAGGGCTTCGAGCCCAAGGACCACCTGGCGCTCGGCCAGATCCTCGGCGCGATCGACGTCGAGCGGGGCGCCAAGGTCTCCGGCTCGCGCTTCTACTTCCTGACCGGCGTGGGCGCCCTCCTGGAGCTCGCCCTGGTGAACGCGGCGATGGCGCAGGCCACCGCGGCCGGATTCACCCCGATGCTGACCCCCGCGCTGGTGCGTCCGCAGTCCATGGCGGGCACCGGCTTCCTGGGCCAGGCGGCCCAGGACGTCTACCACCTCGCCGACGACGACCTCTACCTGGTCGGCACGTCCGAGGTGCCGCTCGCGGCGTACCACATGGACGAGATCCTCGACGCCGACCGCCTGCCCCTGCGCTACGCGGGCTTCTCGCCCTGCTTCCGCCGCGAGGCCGGCTCGCACGGCAAGGACACCCGGGGCATCTTCCGCGTGCACCAGTTCGACAAGGTCGAGATGTTCTCCTACGTCGCTCCCGAGGACTCGCAGGCCGAGCACCAGCGCCTGCTGGAGTGGGAGAAGCAGTGGCTGACCTCGCTGGAGCTGCCGTACCGCGTGATCGACGTGGCGAGCGCCGACCTGGGCGCCTCGGCCTCCCGCAAGTTCGACTGCGAGGCGTGGATCCCGACCCAGGGCAAGTACCGCGAGCTGACCTCGACCTCGGACTGCACCGAGTTCCAGTCCCGCCGCCTGTCGATCCGCGTCCGTGACGGCAAGCAGGTCAAGCCGCTGGCCACGCTCAACGGCACGCTGTGCGCCGTTCCCCGCACGATCGTGGCGATCCTGGAGAACCACCAGCAGGCCGACGGCTCGGTGCGCGTGCCCGAGGTGCTGCGCCCGTACCTGGGCGGCCGGGAGGTCCTGGAGCCGGTGGCCAAGTGAGCGACACGGCTTCCCCGGGCGGCTTCCCGTACCGGCTCGTCGCCACCGATCTCGACGGGACGCTGCTGCGCTCCGACGACACGGTGTCGCAGCGCACCCGTGACGCGCTCGCCGCGGCCACCGCGGCGGGCGCCGCGCACATCGTCGTCACCGGCCGTGCGGTCCCGTGGACCCGGCACATCCTCGACGACCTCGGCTACCAGGGCCTGGCCGTCTGCGGCCAGGGCGCGCAGGTCTACGACGCCGGCGCGCACCGCCTGCTCACATCGGTGACGCTGGACCGGCAGCTGGCCGGGGTGGCGCTGGCCAAGATCGAGGCGGAGGTCGGCCCGCTGTACCTGGCGGCGAGCCGCGACGGCCTCGACGGCGAGGTGCTGGTCGGCCCGGGCTACGCGGTCCAGGGCACCCTGCCCGCCACGCCCTTCACAAACGCGTCGGACCTGTGGACCGCGCCCCTGAACAAGCTGTACATCCAGCACCCGACCCTGTCGGACGACGAGCTGTGCGAGGCGGCCACGCGGACCGCCGGCGGTTTCGTCACGGTCACGATGGCGGGCGAGGGCATCGTCGAGCTCCTCCCCCTGGGCCTGTCCAAGGCGACGGGCCTGTCCCTGGCGGCCCGCCGGCTCGGGATGAAGGCGGCGGACACGATCGCCTTCGGCGACATGCCCAACGACATACCGATGTTCGCCTGGGCCTCCTACGGCGTCGCCATGGCGGACGCCCACGAGGAACTGAAGGCGGTGGCCGACGAGGTGACGTCCTCCCATGACGAGGACGGCATCGCGGTGGTGCTGGAGCGGTTGCTGGGCTGAGCGTCGGGTCCGGTGGCCGGAGCCTGATACTCAAGGCTGGTACTCGAGGCCCGGTACTCAGGGCTCGATGGTGCTCGGCGGAGGATGCACGGATCGAACGTGCGCGGGCCTTTCGACCCGACCACGGTTTAGCAAACCGGTGCCTTACCACTCGGCCAATCCTCCGGGTGGGCGGCCCACGCGATGTGCGATTCGCGTGCTCGAAGCGGCCGCCCCGGGCAGCTCCCCGTGTGGGGCGGGTTCGACGGAGGGGTAGTGGCTACTCCGGATCCCGCCGCGGGCTGCCCTGAAGGGAGCTGGACGTACTGCCGTGCATGGACATCGTCCCGCTCCTCTCCCAGAACGCGGCGCCGGGCTCTCCGCCCGGCCGTGATGACAACCACTGTGCCCGCCGGGCGAATTGGACGCCACTGATTAAATCGGCTGCCGGTCCGGCGGTGCGGCCGGCTACTTCCTGCGCCACCTGCGCCGCCGGACCTTGCTGAAGAACCAGCCCGCGGGCGGCTCGTCGGAGCGCCAGGGCTGCGGCTCCGGTTCCTCACGGCGCCACTGCGCGGCGAGCATCCGGGCACGGGCGGACGGCTCGGTGGTCCCGGCGGAGCGTATGAAGTCCTCGTCCAGGACGACCCCGTCGAGGTCGTCCCGGGTCTCGTCCTGAGCCCTCTCGTCCGCCATCCCCGTCCTCCCAGTCGTCCAACTCCCGTGCGATTCCCCTACATCTGATTCGCCCAGTGTGCCCTGACAGAGGTGAAGCCTCCGTCAGGGCCGGGGCACGTCACTCCTCGCCGGCGAGGGTGAGGGAGCGCAGCTTCTGTCCGGCGAACCAGGTGGCCAGCACCGTGACGGCCAGCAGCAGCACCGTCGCCGTGGTCAGACCCACGTCCGAGGAGACCAGGTCCCCTCCGGAGACCTTCTGGGCCACCGCCAGCGACCACTGCTGGACGCTCAGCGTGCGCGCACCGGGCACCAGGGAGCCGAACAGGGCCTCCCAGACCAGCGCGTAGACGAGACCGAACACCACCGCGTGCCGTGAGACCGTGCCGAGCAGCAGGAACAGGGCCGCGTAGGCGATGGACGCGACCAACGCGGCCACCGTGTAGGCGACGGCGACCTGCTGGCCGTTGCCGTTCAGGATGAAGCCGGCGATGAGCGTCGGCACCGCGGAGAACACCATGGTCACCGCGACCGCGACGATCAGCTTGGTGAAGATGATCGTCGGCCGCTTGATCGGCTTCGACAGCAGGTACACCACCGAGCCGTCGTCGATCTCCGGCCCGATCGCGCCCGTTCCGGCGATGACGCCGATGATCGGCACCATCGTGGCGAGGGCGAGGCCGCCCAGCAGGTCGGCCGCGGTCTGGTCGTCCGCCCCGGCCAGGCCGCGCACCGCCACGGCGATCACGATCAGCAGCATCGGCAGGGCGCCGAGAATGAGGGCCCGGCGCCGGCCGAGCAGGGCCCGGTACGTGAGCCGGGCGACTGTGGGGTCGTACATCAGGGCCTCCTACGCCGCGACGAGGTACGAGAAGACGGACTCGAGGGACTCGTCGGACGGCGAGACCGTGAGCAGCCGGATGCCGTGGTCCCTGGCCACTCGCGGCAGCAGGGCCGTGAAGCGGCCGAAGTCGACGGCCTGGATGCGCAGCGCGCCCTCGGCGAGGTCGACCTCGATGCCGGCCGTCGACGGGTCGGCGATCAGCGCGGCCGCGAGGGCGCGGTCGTCGCTGGAACGCACCAGGTAGCGGTGCGGCCGGTCGGTCATCAGGCGGCGGATCTTGCGGAAGTCACCGCTGGCGGCGTGCCGGCCGGCGACGACGACCTCGATGTGCCAGGCGAGTTGCTCGACCTCTTCGAGGATGTGGGACGAGAACAGCACCGTGCGGCCCTCATCGCCCATGCGGCGCAGCAGGTCCATCAGCTGCATGCGCTGACGGGGGTCCATGCCGTTGAAGGGCTCGTCGAGCAGCAGCAGCGACGGGTCGTGGACCAGAGCGCTCGCCATCTTCACGCGCTGGCGCATGCCCTTGGAGTACGTCTGGATCTTACGGTCCTGCGCGTACTCCATCTCGACCGTGGCCAGGGCCTTCTGCGCCGCCTTGGCACCCAGGCCGTGGAGTTCGGCGTTGGCGAGGACGAACTCCTTGCCGGTGAGGAAGTCGTACATCGCCTCCCGCTCGGGAACGACGCCGATGTGCTTGTAGATCTGCTCGTTGCGCCACACGGCCTGGCCGTCGAGGGTGACCGTGCCGGTGGAGGGGGCCAGGAAGCCGCCCATCATGTTGATGAGGGTGGACTTTCCGGCGCCGTTGGGGCCGAGCAGGCCCGTGACGCCGGGGCCGATGGTCATCGTGATGTCGTTGACGGCGACCACGTTGCCGAACCAGCGAGAGACGTGGTCGATGTTGAGCGTGGTCACAGTCCCACCTTCTTGTAGCGGCGCATCAGGAGGCCGTAGCTCGCCGCGATCAGGCCCAGGGCGACGACGACGTAGACGACGCCCTCGGCGGTGCTCGGGCCCACCCCGCTGGGGGAGGCGGACGTCGCGCCCAGGAACGCGGACTGCACACCGTCAATGATCGTGATCGGGGAGAACAGCCCGATCCACGGCACGGCGTCGCCGCTGCCCTGCGCGTCGGCGATGGCCTGGAGGGTGGAGACCGCGCCGTAGGTGATGGTCAGCACGGCGATCACGGCCGCGATACCGAAGCCGCGGCGCGGGGTGAAGGACGCGATGACGAGGCCGATGCCGGCGAAGAGCAGTGAGAGCAGTGCCACCGAGACGAGTCCCTGTGCGAATCCCTTGGTCTGGTCGGCGAAGTCGAGCTTGGCCAGCAGCGCACCCACGTAGAGCAGGAGCAGGGGGCCGGCGGTGAGGATGAAGAGTGCCGAGGCCAGCGCCGCGAACTTGGCACGGACGTAGTCGGCGGTCTCGATGGGCCGCGAGAAGTACAGCGGCACCGTCTTGAAGCGCAGGTCGCGTGAGACGGACTGGGGTGCCTGCGAGGCGACGTAGAGGCTGATGACCGCCTGCATGATGATCGCGTAGCGCGTGTAGTCGACGGGCAGGGCGTTGGCCTTGGTGGCGACCGCGACGGCGACCATGATGGCCGCGGGCACGCACATCACCACGAAGAGCAGCATCGGCAGCACCTTGGACTTCACCGAGCGGCCGAGGCCGTAGGAGCCGCGCAGGGACTGCGAGTACAGGGAGCGCCGGGCGTAGGCGCGGCCGAGGCGGGGACCGTCGTACTTGCGGTAGCCGATGTTGTGGATGCGGGTCTGGTCACCCGGTGCCGGGGCGGCTGTCCCCGTGGAGTGCTCAACCGCCATGGCCGACCGCCTCCTTCCGCTGCTCGCGCTCGTCGGTGCTGGTGAAGACCTCGGAGATGTGGTGCCGGCGCTGCTCCATGCGCACCAGGCCGAGTCCGAGGTCCGCGATCACGTCCCGGACCACGTCGTATGTCTCCTCACCCTGCGCGGTGAGCAGCAGGACGTGGCCGGCGCCCGGCAGGCCGCTGCCGTCCTCGACGCTCACCCCGCGCGCATGCAGCGCCTCGCGGACCGCGCGGGTGCCGTCCGGGTGCTCGTCGGTGTCCGTGACCTCGATCGCGAGGGTGGTGGTGATCTGTGTGAAGTCCGTGGTGGAGCTGGAGCGCAGGAGTTTGCCGCCGTCGATGACGACGACGTGGTCGCAGGTGCGCTCCAGTTCGCCCAGCAGGTGGGAGGTGACCAGGACCGAGATGCCGAAGTCGGTGTGGATCCGGCGGATGAGGCCGAGCATCTCGTCGCGGCCGACCGGGTCGAGGCCGTTGGTGGGCTCGTCCAGGAGGACCAGCTGAGGGTCGTGGACGAGGGCCTGCGCGAGTTTGACGCGCTGCTTCATGCCGGTCGAGTAGCCGCCGATGGGGCGGTAGCGCTCCTCGTACAGCCCGACGTGGCGCAGGGTGTCGGCCGTGCGCTCGCGCGCTGCCGTGGGCGGCAGACCGGACATGCGCGCCATGTGGACGACGAACTCGGTGGCCGAGACGTCCGGCGGCAGGCAGTCGTGCTCGGGCATGTAGCCGACCCGCTCGCGGATGGCGCCGCCCTTGGTGGCGACGTCGAGACCGAGCACTTCGGCGCGGCCCTCGGTGGCGGGGGACAGACCCAGCAGGATCTTGATCAGTGTGGACTTGCCGGCTCCGTTGGCTCCGACGAGTCCGGTCACACCGGGTCCGACGTCCACGGAGAGCCGGTCAAGCGCGGTCACCCGGGGGAACCGCTTGCTCAGGCTTTCGGTCGCGATCACAGTCACCCTTCGAAGTTAGGGGCCGGGCGCGTGGCGGGCATCACTCCGCAGAGCTGTCTTCGGATCAGCCCTGAGTATTACGGGCCCCTAGGGGAGCTGGTTCTCGAGAGTTACCACGCGGGGTGGGGGCCGGGGCAGCGCCCTATTGACGAACTCTCTAACAACTGCCAGATTCGCCGGATGACGTTGCTGACGGGTGCGCGCGAGCGCAGGGTGCGGACCGGCGAAGTCGAGCTGTGCGTGGCCGAGATGGGGGATCCCGGGCGGCCCACGGTCGTCCTGGTCCATGGCTACCCCGACAGCAAGGAGGTGTGGTCCGAGGTCGCCGAGCGGCTCGCCGGACGCTTCCACGTCGTGGCGTACGACGTCCGCGGCCACGGCCGGTCGACGGCCCCGCGGCCGCTGCGGGGCGGGTTCACGCTGGAGAAGCTGACGGACGACTTCCTGGCCGTCGCGGACGCGGTGAGTCCGGACGCGCCGGTGCACCTGGTCGGGCACGACTGGGGTTCGGTGCAGGCCTGGGAGTTCACCACCGTCCGGCGTACCGAGGGACGCATCGCCTCCTTCACCTCGATGTCCGGGCCGTCCCTCGACCACTTCGGCCACTGGATCGGCAAGCGGGTGCAGCGGCCCACCCCGCGCCGGGTCGGGCAGCTCCTCGGGCAGGGCGCCCGGTCCTGGTACGTGTACCTGCTGCACACGCCCGTCCTGCCCGAGCTGGCCTGGCGTGGCCCGCTCGGCAAGCGCTGGCCGCGGGTGCTGGAGCGCGTCGAGAAGGTGCCCCGGGGCGACTACCCCACCGCGTCCCTGCCGTCGGACGCGGCGCATGGGGCCTGGTTGTACCGGGACAACGTCCGGCCCCGGCTGCGCGCGCCGCGCACGGACGCGCACGCCCACGCGCCCGTGCAGATCGTCACGCCCCTGGAGGACCGGTTCCTCTCGGAGCGGCTCCACGACGAACTGGAGCAGTGGGTTCCGCAGTTGACCCGCAGGACGATCCAGGCAGGGCACTGGATCCCGCGGACCCGCCCGGACCGGCTGGCCTCCTGGATCGAGGAGTTCGTGACGTCTGTCGAGAGCGGGCGGTCCCCGGCGCCGGTGAACGGGGAGCACGCCGAGCGGTTCGGCGGGCAGCTCGTGCTGGTCACCGGGGCGGGCAGCGGTATCGGGCGGGCGACGGCGCTCGCGTTCGCCGAGGCCGGTGCGCGGGTGGTGGCCGTCGACCGGAACGCGGAGGCCGCGGCTCGCACCGCCGAGTCGTCCCGCCTGCTGGGCGCCACCGACGCCTGGGCGGAGACGGCCGACGTCTCCGACGAACAGGCCATGGAGAAGCTCGCCGACAAGGTCACCACGGAGTACGGAGTGGTGGACGTCCTCGTGAACAACGCCGGGATCGGGCTGTCCGGCTCCTTCTTCGACACCACACCGGAGGACTGGAAGAAGGTCCTCGACGTCAATCTGTGGGGGGTCATCCACGGCTGCCGGCTCTTCGGCCGGCGGATGGCCGAGCGCGGGCAGGGCGGCCACATCGTCAACGTGGCGTCGGCCGCGGCGTACCAGCCGTCCCGGGCGCTGCCCGCGTACAGCACCTCCAAGGCGGCCGTGCTGATGCTCAGCGAATGCCTGCGGGCGGAGCTCGCCGGGCAGGGGATCGGCGTGACGGCGGTGTGCCCGGGCATCGTGAACACCGCCATCACGTCGACGGCGCGTTTCGCCGGGGTCGACGCCCTGGAGGAGAAGCGGCTGCAGAAGCGCACCGCCCGCCTGTACGGGCTGCGGAACTATCCGCCGGAGAAGGTCGCCCGCGCGATCATGCGGGCGGTGACGCGCAACGAGGCGGTGGTGCCGGTGACTCCGGAGGCGCGGGGTGCGCGCTGGCTGTCGCGGTGGGCGCCAGGGGCGCTGAGGGGCCTCGCGCGGGTGAAGCCGCCGGTATGAGGGCGAGGGCGTGGAACTGAGGGCGTGCCGCCGGTGTGAGGCCGAGGGCCCAAAACCCGTGGAGTGAGCGCCAGTTGTCCACAGAACCGCCAATTCCCCTGTGGATAACCACACTTGGTTGTGGACCAAACCTCGGAAGTGAAACTCGATCGCGTGATTCCCGTCTCTCACGCACTCTGGTGGGATGGACGAGAGACGCACCGTGAAGGTGTCGAAGTACCTGTCGAAGCATCTGCGCCACCAGCCGGAGCGCATCGGGCTCACGCTCGACGAGGCCGGCTGGGTCGAGATCGACACGCTGATCGCCGCGGCCACCGCCCACGGCTTCCGATTCACCCGCGACGAACTGGACCAGGTCGTCGCCACCAACGACAAGCGGCGTTTCGCCGTCGAAGGCACCCGGATCCGCGCCAGCCAGGGCCACAGCGTGGAGGTCGACCTCGGGCTGGCGCCGGCCACCCCGCCCGTCCGCCTCTACCACGGCACCGTCGCTCGCAGTCTCAGCGCCATCCGGGCCGAGGGGCTCCGTCCGATGAACCGGCACGCCGTGCACCTCTCGCCCGACCAGGAGACGGCGACCCGTGTCGGCGCCCGCCGGGGCCGGCCGGTCGTGCTGACGGTGGACGCGGACGCCATGCACCGCGACGGCCATGTCTTCCACGTGAGCGCGAACGGGGTGTGGCTGACCGAAGCCGTCCCGGCCCGGTATCTGCGCTTCCCCGAGGGGCACTGACCTGCCGCATCCGGCCGACCGCGCACGGTGACTGTTTCACGTGAAACACAGGGCACCCTCGGCGCTCCCTTACGCTCGATGCCATGAGTCTGCGTCTGAGCACCGTGATCCTCCCGTACCGCCGCTGGCACGAAGGTGGCCGTTCGGCCTGGACGCGCGCCGAGCAGCTCGGCTTCCACACCGCGTACACCTACGACCACCTGTCCTGGCGCACCTTCCGGGACGGCCCGTGGTTCGGCGCTGTACCGACCCTCACGGCGGCCGCGGGCGTCACCGACCGGCTGCGGCTCGGCACCCTGGTGACCTCGCCGAACTTCCGGCACCCCGTGACCCTCGCCAAGGAGCTGATCTCCCTCGACGACATCTCCGGTGGGCGGGTCACGCTGGGGATCGGCGCGGGCGGCTCCGGCTTCGACGCCACCGCGCTCGGCCAGGAACCGTGGACGCCGCGCGAGCGTGCCGACCGCTTCGCCGAATTCGTTCCGCTGCTCGACCGCCTGCTCAGCGAGGACGCCGTCTCCTACGAGGGTGACTTCTACTCCGCCCACGAGGCGCGGAACATCCCCGGCTGTGTGCAGCGCCCCAGGCTGCCGTTCGCGGTGGCCGCCACCGGGCCGCGAGGGATGCGGCTCGCCGCCCGGTTCGGGCAGGCGTGGGTGACCACCGGCGACCCCAAGCTGTACGAGAACGGCACGCCCGGACAGTCGATTCAGGCCATTCGCGGCCAGGCGGAGAGGCTCGACGACATCTGCGCCGAGGTCGGGCGGGACATGACCGACCTCGACCGGGTCCTGCTCACCGGCTTTACGCCGGACCGTGTCGCCCCGCTCCAGTCCCTGAACGCGTTCGTGGACTTCGCCGGGCGGCATGTGGAGCTGGGCTTCACAGAGATCGTGATCCACTGGCCGATCCCCGACTCGCCGTTCGCAGCCGATCAGAAGGTCTTCGAGCAGATCGCGATGGAGGCGCCGGCGCAGCTGCGCTGAGCGTGGAGGGATGTGCCGGGGGCCTCTGGTGAGGGCTCCTGGTGAAGAACCCCTGGCGAGGGCTCCTGGTGAGGGCGGTATCCACTCACCTGTGCGGAGCCCTGCACGCCCGTGCGGGCATGTGCGGGACAATGGCCGGGTGACCTCAGCGACCCGACAGCCCGAGACCGCGGCCGAGACCCTCCCGCCGCGGCTGATCGCCACCGACCTCGACGGCACCCTGCTGCGCGACGACAAGTCGGTGTCGCCGCGCACCGTCGCCGCGCTGGCCGCCGCCGAGGAGGCGGGCGTCGAGGTCTTCTTCGTCACGGGCCGCCCGGCCCGCTGGATGGACGTCGTCAGCGACCACGTGCACGGCCACGGCCTGGCGATCTGCGGCAACGGCGCCGCCGTGGTCGACCTGCACGGCGGACCCGGCGCCCACCGGTTCGTGAAGGTGCGGGAGCTGGCCCGGGAGAACGCCCTGGACGCCGTACGGCTGCTGCGCGACGCGGCGCCGGGCACGGTGTACGCGGTGGAGCAGACCTACGGCTTCTACCAGGAGCCGGCTTACCCGAAGCTCCACATGGAGATACCGGACAGCCTCGCCCCGGCCGAGGAGCTGCTGGGCCCGGACCATCCGGCCGCCGCGGAGCCGGTGCTGAAAATCCTCGCCTACCACCCCGAGATCGACCCCGACGCCTTCCTGACCGTGGCCCGCCTCGCCATCGGCGATCGCGCCAACGTCACCCGCTCCAGCCCCAGTGCCCTGCTCGAGATCAGCGGCCCCGGGGTGTCGAAGGCCAGCACCCTCGCCCTGTGCTGTGCCGAGCGCGGCATCTCGCACGAGCAGGTCGTGGCCTTCGGCGACATGCCGAACGACGTGGAGATGCTGACCTGGGCGGGCCGGTCGTACGCGATGGGCAACGCGCACCCGGACGTGATCGCCGCCGCCTCGGGCCGGACGGTCGCGAACAACGACGACGGGGTGGCCGTCGTGATCGAGCAGTTGCTGACGGAACTGCCGTAGCCGCCGCGGCCGGGGTGTCTCAGAGGGACACCCCGCGCGCCGACAGCCACGACACCGGGTTCACCGCCGAGCCCGACTCCGGTGTGACCCGGGCCTCGAAGTGCAGGTGCGGCCCGGTGGAGTTGCCCGTGGTGCCCGACTGGCCGATCCACTGCCCGGGGCTGACGCGCTCTCCCTGGTCGACCGCCATGGAAGCGAGATGGGCGTACTGCGTGTAGTAGCCGCCTGCGTGCTTGAGCACGATCTCCATGCCGAAGGGACCGCCGCAGGACACCTTCACGACCCGTCCGGCCCCCACCGCCCGCACCGGAGTGCCGATCGGTACCGCGAAGTCCTGACCGGTGTGCCGGTTCGACCACCGCGCACCGCCACTGCCGTAGGACGCCGACAGTTCGTACGTCTCGACCGGCGCGACCCAGTCGCCGTCGGTGAAGCCCGTCTCCGGCTGGTCCAGCCGGACGGCCCCGCGGCACGCACCGGCAGCGACCGCCGCGTCCGCCTGTCCCTGGAGCTCCGAGCGGGCCGTCTCCAGCTTCTGCTCGATGTCCGTCTTCAGAGCGGCGAGTTGGACGTTGCGCTTCTCCAGCGCCTGCCACTGGGCCGCGGCCCTGGCCTCGTCCGCCGCGAGCCGGGCCTCGGCCCGCTTGTTCTTGGAGATCGCGTTGTTCACCGCGAGATCCGCCTGCGAGAAGGCGTGCTGACCTCGCATCAGGCCCTCGGGACTGTCGGCCAGGATCATGTGGGCGGCCACCGGCAGCCCCCCACTGCTGCGGTACTGCGCCCGCGCGATCCGGCCCAGATCCTCGTGCAGGGCGGCGATGTGCCGCCGCTGCGCGTCCAGGAGGGCCTCCGCCCTCTGGGCTTCGGCCCGCTGGCCCTCGGCCTCCTTGCGCCCGGCCTCGTACTGCTGCGTCGCCACCGCGGCCTCCTCGTACAGCCGCACGACCTCGGCGCTGAGGCCGGTGGCCGGGCCGATGCCGGTGCCGGTGTCGCTCCCGGGGTCCTTGCCGGCCGCCGTCGGCCGCGCCGCGAGCACGGCCAGCGCGCACAGCAGGACCGGAACGAGCAGCCGATGACGGCGATATGAGCGCATGTCAGCGATCGTCGCCCAACACTGCCGACCCGGTCCTGTTCACGTCGTACGGCCGGGGGACCGGCTGCGCCGAACGGCCCAGTGCGCACCGTCTCCGACCGCCGGCCGAGAGCGCCGAGGCGAGGGCGCCGGGGTCGAGGGCGCCGGGGCCAAGGCGCCGAGGTCGAGGGCACGGAGGTCAAGGCGCCGGGGTCAAGGGCGCAGAGGCGATGACACCGAGTTCAAGGCGCCAGGGTCAAGGGCGCAGAGGTCAAGGCGCCGGGGTCGAGGGCCTACCGCGCCCCCACCAGCGACTCCGCCGCCGCCTCCCGCTCCGCCATCCCCCGCAGCTGCCCGTCCGCCGCCAGCAGCTCGGCGTACGGTCCGCGCTGCACCACCCGTCCCTCGTCCAGCACGATCACCTCGTCGACCGCTTCGAGGCCCGCCAGCCGGTGCGTGATGAGCAGCGTCGTGCGGCCCGTGGTGGCGGCCAGCAGATCGGCGGTGAGCGCGTCGGCGGTCGGCAGGTCGAGGTGTTCGGCGGGCTCGTCCAGCACCAGGACGGGGAAGTCGGCGAGGAGTGCCCGGGCCAGCGCCAGCCTCTGCCGCTGCCCTCCCGACAGCCGCGCCCCGTGTTCGCCGACGAGCGTGTCGAGTCCGTCAGGCAGGCTGTCGGCCCAGTCCAGCAGCCGGGCGCGGCCGAGCGCGGCGCGCAGGTGCTCCTCGCCGGCGTCCTTCCGGGCGAGCAGCAGGTTCTCGCGCAGCGAGCTGTCGAAGAGGTGCGCGTCCTGCGCACACAGCCCGACGAGGCCCCGGACGTCGTCGCTGCGCAGCCCGTACGCGTCCACACCCGCCAGCGTGTACGAGCCCTCCTGAGCGTCCAGGAACCGCAGCAGCACCTGCGCGAGCGTGGTCTTGCCGGAGCCGGAAGGGCCGACCACGGCGATCCGGCGACCCTCCTCGAGGGTCAGGTCGAGCCCGGCGAGCGCGTCCCGGCCCTGCCCGGCGTGCCGGGCGGTCAGCCCCGCGACGACGAGCGGGAACGGCGACGCGGGCGCCTGCCGGGGCCGCTCCGGCTCCCGCACGGGCTCCGGGGCGTCCAGCACTTCGTACACCCGCTCCGCGCTCCGGCGCACGCGCTGCCGGTACTGCACGGCGAGCGGCAGCCCGAGCACGGCCTCGAAGGCGGCGAGCGGGGTGAGGACGACGACGGCCATGGTCACGCCGTCGAGCCGCCCGGCGGCGACCGCCTGCGCGCCGACCAGGGCGGCGGCCGTGACGGTCAGTCCGGAGATCAGCGCGGTGAGGCCGTCGCCCAGGGCCGTGGCGGTGGCGGCACGCGAGGCGACCCGGGTGAGTACCCCGTCGGCCTCGCGCGTCCGGGCGGCCCGCGCGGGCAGCGCACCGGCAACGGTCAGTTCCGCGGTGCCGGTGAGCAGGTCGGTCACCCGCGTCGCGAGCACGCCGCGGGCGGGCGCCAGCCTGTGTTCGGCCCGCCGGGCCACCGCGCCGGTGATCAACGGCACGCCGATCCCCGCCGCCAGGAGCCCGGTCGCGAGCACCGCCCCGGCCTCGGGCAGCAGCCATGCCGTGAAGCCGACCGACGCGGCCGACACGACGACGGCCGCCCCGGCCGGCAGCAGCCACCGCAGCCAGTAGTCCTGCAGCGCGTCCACGTCCGCGACCAGCCGGGAGAGCAGATCCCCCCGGCGGACCCGGCGCAGCCCGGCCGGCGCCAGCCGCTCCAGCCTGCGGAACACCGCGACCCGGGTGTCCGCCAGCATCCGCAGCACGGCGTCGTGCGACACCAACCGCTCGGCGTACCGGAAGACGGCACGCCCGATCCCGAACGCCCGCGTGGCGGTGACGGCCATCATCAAATACAGCACGGGCGGGTGCTGCGAGGCCCGCGAGATCAGCCACCCGGAGGTGGCCATGAGCCCCACGGCACTCCCCAGCGCGAGGCTCCCGAGCAGCAGCGCGAGTCCCAGGCGTCCTCGCCGGGCGCCGGACATGGCGCGGACGCGTGCGAGGACATCGCCTGAGGCCTGCTCTTCGACGGGCTCAGCCGGAGCGCGCAGCTCGATCTCGTCGGACCGCGTCCCGGCCCCCCGGGCCACGGCGGGCGCCGCGGGCAAGGCAGCGGAGGGCTCGGGCTCCTCGAGCCGCACCACCCGGTCCGCGACCTCCAGCAGCGCCGGCCGGTGCACCACCAGCAGGACCGTCCGTCCGGCCGCGAGGCGCCGCACCGCGGCCACGACCTCGGCCTCGGTGGCCCCGTCCAGCGCCGCCGTCGGTTCGTCGAGCAGCAGCACGGGCCGGTCCGCGAGGAACGCCCTGGCCAGCGCGAGCCGCTGCCGCTGCCCGGCGGACAGGCCCGCGCCGTCCTCGCCGAGCGCGGTGTCGACGCCCTCGGGCAGCGCGTCGACGAAGTCCAGTGCCCCGGCGTCCCGCAGAGCCCGCCGTACGGAGTCGTCGTCGGCGCCGGGCCGCGCCAGCCGTACGTTCTCGGCGATCGTCCCGGCGTACAGATGCGGGCGCTGCGGCACCCACGCGATCCGGGAGCGCCACTGCTGGAGGTCGGCATCGGCGAGGTCGACCTCCCCGACCCGCACCCGACCCTCGGCCGGGCGCACGAACCCCAGCAGGACGCTCAGCAGCGTCGACTTGCCGGCGCCGCTCGGCCCCACCAGCGCGACGGTCTCCCCGGGCTCGACACCGAAGGACACGTTCGAGACGGCGTCCGTCGACCGCCCCGGGTACCGGACGGTCACGCCCTCGAACGACAGCGCACCCTCCGGTACGGCCGCGGATCCGGACGCCGGGACGGGTGTCTCCAGGACCTCGAAGATCTCCTCGGCGGCGGCGAGCCCCTCCGCCGCCGCGTGGTACTGCGCCCCGACCTGGCGCAACGGCAGATACGCCTCGGGCGCGAGGACCAGGATGACGAGGCCGACGTACAGGTCCATCTCGCCGTGCACCAGCCGCATGCCGATCGTCACGGCGACCAGCGCCACCGAGATCGTCGCGAGCAGTTCCAGGGCGAAGGAGGAGATGAAGGCGATCCGCAGGGTCCGCATGGTCGCCTGCCGGTACTCGCCGGTGATGCGTCGGATGGACTCGGCCTGCGCCTTGGCCCGCCCGAAGACCTTCAGCGTCGGCAGCCCGGCGACGACGTCCAGGAAGTGCCCGGACAGCCGCGACAGCAGCCGCCACTGACGGTCCATCCGGGACTGGGTCGCCCAGCCGATCAGCACCATGAAGACCGGGATGAGCGGCAGGGTGCCGACGATGATGGCCGCCGACACCCAGTCCTCGGTGACGATCCGCGCCAGGACCGCCACCGGCACGACCACCGCGAGACCCAACTGCGGCAGGTACCGCGAGAAGTAGTCGTCGAGGGCGTCGACGCCCCGGGTGGCCAGGGCGACCAGCGAACCGGTCCGCTGCCCGCTCAGCCAGCCCGGCCCCAGCTCGGCGGAACGCTCCAGCAGCCGTCCCCGCAGCTCGGACTTCACGGCCGCGCTGGCACGGTGCGCGGCGAGCTCCGTGAGCCAGCCGACCAGCGCCCGTCCGACCGCGACGGCGGCCAACAGCAGCAGGGGAGTGCCGAGGTCGGACACCGCCATGCGGTGCTGGAACGCTCCGACCACCACCTCGGCGATGAGCATCGCCTGCGCGATGACCAGCCCCGCCCCTACGGCTCCCAGGGCCACGACCGCCACCAGGAAGACCCGGGTGGCACGGGCGTACCGGAGCAGACGCGGATCGATTGGTTTCACGTGAAACACACCTCAGTGCACGGTCTCGGCGATGTGCTGCGTACCGATCCGCTTGCGGAACACCCAGTACGTCCAGCCCTGGTAGAGCAGGACGACCGGGGTGGCGATCCCGGCACACCAGGTCATGATCTTCAGCGTGTACGGGCTGGACGAGGCGTTGGTGACCGTCAGGCTCCAGTCCGGGTTCAGCGTCGACGGCATGACGTTCGGGAACAGCGTCAGGAAGAGCATCGCCACCGCGGCCACGATGGTGAGTCCCGACCACGCGAACGCCCAGCCCTCACGCCCGGACCGGGCCGCGACCAGGGCCACGAGGAGCGATGCCACGGCCACGACCATCGCCACGAGCGACGCACCGTCACCCCGGTCGGACTGTGTCCACAGCAGGAAGGCGAGCGCCAGCAGGGCGGTCACCAGCCCGACGCGCAGCGCCAGCTTCCGCGCCCGCTCCCGGATCTCCCCGACGGTCTTGAGCCCGACGAACACCGTCCCGTGGAAGGTGAACAGCGACAGCGTGACCAGACCGCCCAGCAGCGCGTACGGGTTGAGCAGATCCAGGACGCCGCCGGCGTAGTTGAAGTCCTGGTCGATCTTCACACCCCGCACGATGTTGGCGAAGGCCACTCCCCACAGGAACGCGGGCAGCAGCGAGGCCCAGAAGATCGCCGTCTCCCAGTTGCGCTGCCAGTTCTCCTCGGGCCGCTTCACCCGGTACTCGAAGGCCACACCGCGGACGATCAGGCAGACCAGGATGAGCAGCAGGGGCAGGTAGAAGCCGGAGAAGAGCGTCGCGTACCACTCGGGGAAGGCGGCGAAGGTCGCGCCGCCCGCCGAGAGCAGCCACACCTCGTTGCCGTCCCAGACGGGTCCGATGGTGTTGATCAGCACCCGCTTCTCGGGCCGGTTGCGGGCGAGCAGCTTCGTGAGCACCCCGACCCCGAAGTCGAAGCCCTCCAGGAAGAAGTAGCCGGTCCACAGGACGGCGATCAGGACGAACCAGACGTCGTGCAGTTCCATGACTGTGCAGCTCCCTCGGCCTAGTACGAGAAGGCCATCGGCTTGTCGGCGTCACGGGAGTCGCCGCCGATCTTCGTGGGCGGGTTGAGGTCGGCCTCGGTGAGCTCCGGCGGGCCCGCCTTGACGTACTTGACCAGCAGCTTGACCTCGATGACGGCGAGGA
Organism: Streptomyces massasporeus; assembly: GCF_014648995.1. GTDB lineage: Bacteria > Actinomycetota > Actinomycetes > Streptomycetales > Streptomycetaceae > Streptomyces > Streptomyces massasporeus. The sequence continues at coordinate 192,803 of NZ_BMSE01000006.1, forward strand.
TCGCGTACAGCGTGGTGAAGACGACCATCGAGGTGATGACCTCGGCCTGGGAGACACCGGGGGAGACCGCGTCGCGGGTCTGGAAGAGGCCGTAGACCACCCACGGCTGGCGGCCCATCTCGGTGAAGATCCAGCCCCAGGAGCTGGCGATCAGTGGGAAGCCCAGGGTGAGGATCGCGATGCGCCAGTACCACTTGGTGAGGGTCGGGCCGAGCGCCTTCTTCGGCAGCAGCACGAGATGCGGCACTTCGTCGTCGCCCACCCTCAGGTGCTGCGGCAGCATGAACTTCTTGCGGGTCAGCCAGAGCCCGGCCAGGCCGATGGCGAACGACGTCATGCCGAAGCCGATCATCCACCGGAAGCCCCAGTAGGCCACGGGGATGTTGGGCCGGTAGTCGCCGGGCCCGTACTTCTCCTGCTCGGCCTTGTTGACGTCGTTGATGCCGGGCACGTACGAGGTGAAGTCGTCCTTCGCGAGGAAGGAGAGCAGGCCGGGGATCTCGATGGCGACCTTGTTGTGGCCCTTGTCGACGTCGCCGACGGCGAAGATCGAGAAGGGGGCCGGCTTCTCGCCGTCCCACAGCGCCTCGGCCGCGGCCATCTTCATGGGCTGCTGCTGGTACATGATCTTGCCGAGCACATCGCCGCTGATCGCGGTGAGGAGACCGCCGATCACGACGGTGACCAGGCCCAGCCGCAGCGAGGTCTTCATCACGGGGACGTGCTTCTTGCGGACCAGGTGGAAGGCGGCGATGCCGACCATGAAGGCGCCGCCGGTCAGGAACGCCGCGGTGAGCGTGTGGAAGACCTGGGCCAGCGCGGTGTTCTGGGTGAGCACCAGCCAGAAGTCGGTGAGCTCGGCCCGGCCCTTCGCCTCGTTGATCTTGTAGCCCACCGGGTGCTGCATCCAGGAGTTGGCCGCGAGGATGAAGTAGGCCGACAGGATCGTGCCGATCGAGACCATCCATATACAGGCCAGATGGATCTTCTTCGGCAGCTTGTCCCAGCCGAAGATCCACAGACCGATGAAGGTCGACTCGAAGAAGAAGGCGATCAGGGCCTCGAAGGCCAGCGGCGCACCGAAGACGTCACCGACGAAGCGCGAGTAGTCGGACCAGTTCATGCCGAACTGGAACTCCTGCACGATGCCGGTGACCACGCCCATCGCGATGTTGATCAGGAAGAGCTTGCCCCAGAACTTCGTCGCCTGGAGGTACTTCTCCTTCTCCGTCCGCACCCAGGCCGTCTGCAGACCGGCCGTGAGCGCGGCCAGCGAGATCGTCAGGGGGACGAACAGAAAGTGGTAGACGGTGGTGATGCCGAACTGCCATCGCGCCAGGGTCTCCGGCGCCAGAGCCAGGTCCACGTCGCCGCTCCTTACCTACGCTTGTGAAAGCGTTCACATTCACAAGCCATTATGCAGCACGGACTTTCGAGCCCTGGAGGGGGCCCCCCTGTCTCCCCCGTCACAATCGACCTCTTGGCCCGAACTTCAACATATTGTTGAATCAACGGCATGCAGACACCGACATCGGTTCAGATACGGATCTCCTGGCCCGCGGGCCATCTCGACGCGTCGCTCGACGACACTCCAACCAGCCAGGCCCTGGTCAAGGCGCTGCCCCTCGTCTCCACCGCCCGCACCTGGGGCGAGGAGGTGTACTTCGACACGGGGGTGTCGGTTTCACGTGAAACAGGCGCCCGGGAGGTCGTAGAGCCGGGCACCCTCGCCTTCTGGACCGACGGCGACGCCCTCGCCCTCCCCTACGGACCCACGCCGATCTCACGGGGCGACGAGTGCCGCCTCGCCGGCCCGTGCAATGTCCTGGGCCGCCTCGACGGCGACCCGGGCCTGCTTGCGACCGTGCGGGACGGCGACCCTGTGCGCGTGGAACTCCTGGACGCCTGACCTGGCTGCGGAGCCCTGCCGCTTCCTGCGGAGCCTCACCGCTCCTCGCGGGCCCTCCACCGCAACTGCCTGAGCTCTACAGCTCCTTGCGGAACCCTTCCGACACCTTCAGGAAGATGTCGTTCGCCTCGGCCTCCCCGACCGTCACCCGCACACCCTCGCCCGGGAACGGCCGGATCACCACACCCGCCTGCTCGCACGCCTGCGCGAACGCGACCGTGCGCTCCCCCAGCCGCAGCCACACGAAGTTGGCCTGGGTCTCGGGCACCGTCCAGCCCTGCGAGCGCAGCCCGTCGACCACGCGCGTGCGCTCGCACACCAGCGAGCCGACCCGGCCGAACAGTTCGTCCTCGGCCCGCAGTGAGGCGATCGCCGCCTCCTGCGCGAGCTGGCTCACGCCGAACGGCACCGCCGTCTTGCGCAGCGCCGCGGCCACCGGTTCGTGGGCGATGGCGAAACCGACGCGCAGGCCGGCGAGGCCGTACGCCTTGGAGAAGGTCCGCAGGACGCAGACGTTGGGCCGGTCGCGGTAGATCTCACGGCCGTCCGGCACCTCGGGGTCGCGGATGAACTCGCGGTAGGCCTCGTCGAGGACCACCAGCACATCGCTCGGGACCCGGTCGAGGAAGCGCTCCAGCTCCGCCCGCCGTACCACCGTGCCGGTCGGGTTGTTGGGGTTGCAGACGAAGATCAGGCGCGTGCGGTCGGTGATCGCGTCTGCCATCGCGTCGAGGTCGTGCACATCCCCGGGCGTCAGCGGCACCTGGACCGACGTCGCGCCGCTGATCTGCGTGATGATCGGGTACGCCTCGAAGGACCGCCAGGCGTACATGACCTCGTCACCGGGGCCTGCGGTGGCCTGGATCAGCTGCTGGGCGACGCCGACCGAACCGGTGCCGGTGGCCAGATGGGAGAGGGGCACTCCGAACCGCTCGGACAGCTCGTTCATCAGCCCCGTGCAGGCCATGTCCGGGTAGCGGTTGAAGTTGCCGGCCGCCGCCGTCACGCTCTCCATCACGCCCGGCAGCGGCGGATACGGGTTCTCGTTGGAGGACAGCTTGTAGGCCACCGGACCACCTGCCGCGGCGGGCTTGCCCGGTTTGTAGGTGGGGATCCCCTCCAGCTCGGCGCGCAGCTTGGGGCTCGTCTCGCTCACCGCAGTCCTCCTCGTGAAGACCGGCGGCCCATGACCGCCGCCGACATCCAATACTGCTCACCTTATGAGGATTCAGCGCCGCTGCGTATAGCCACGACCCAGCGGCCGGCTCCGACCTCGTCCGTCCCACCGGCATCAGGGGCATCACCACACCAAGGCGTACGAATCCGGGGGCGCGCTGCACATATATCTATGCGCCGGTGGTGCACGCCGTGGCGCGCATCCCCCGTGCAGGTGAGTTGAGACCTCTTCGCAACATCACCCCCTCGACAGGCCTGTGCGTGCCGACAAGACACGTACTGGCTTGAGAGCGCTCAACACCCTTGGTTTCCCAAGCAATTGGGGTTAAATGATCATGCAGAAACGTGCCTGTCAACGTGTGCATATGCGTCCGCACTACCCCACCGCAAGAGCCCTACTATCGGCTCGCCATGACAGCAGCAGGGAAGCACCAGGTGAGCCGCGCGGAAACCTCACGGCGAGGCAGTCGGCCGGGTCGGGCCGGCATCAGAGACGTGGCCGCCGCCGCCGGAGTCTCCATCACGACCGTCTCCGACGCCCTCAACGGCAAGGGTCGGCTCCCGGACACCACCCGGCGCCATGTCCGGGAAGTCGCCGACCGGCTGGGCTACCGGCCCTCGGCCGCGGCCCGGACCCTTCGTACCGGCAAGTCGGGACTCATCGGCCTGACCGTGACCACGTACGGGGATGAACCTTTCACCTTCACGGAGTTCGCGTACTTCGCCGAGATGGCGCGGGCCGCCACCTCCGCCGCGCTCGCCCGCGGCTACGCCCTCGTCATCCTGCCCGCGACGTCCCGCCACGACGTGTGGTCGAACGTCGCCCTGGACGGCACGGTCGTCATCGACCCCTCCGACCAGGACCCGGTCGTCAGCGAACTCGTCCGGCAAGGACTGCCGGTCGTCTCCGACGGCCGGCCGGCCGGTGCGCTGCCGGTCACGGCCTGGGTCGACAACGACCACGAGGCCGCCGTCCTCGGCATCCTCGACCACCTGGCCGACGCCGGCGCCCGCCGCATCGGCCTGCTGACCGGCACGACCACGGACACGTACACCCACCTGTCGACCACCGCGTACCTGCGCTGGTGCGAGCGCGTCGGCCAGGATCCGGTGTACGAGGCCTACCCGGCGCACGATCCCTGCGCGGGCGCCGTCGCCGCCGACCGGCTCCTCGCCCGGCCCGACCGGCCCGACGCGGTCTACGGACTGTTCGACCCGAACGGCACCGACCTGCTCGCCGCCGCCCGCCGCTACGGCCTGCGCGTCCCCGAGGACCTGCTGCTGGTCTGCTGCAGCGAGTCCACGGTGTACGCCAACACAGAGCCGCCCATCACCACGCTCTCCCTGAAACCGCGCCGCATCGGCACGGCGGTGGTCCAGCTCCTCATCGATGCCATCGAGGGAGTGGACTCCGACCACCCGGTGGAGCAGGTGATACCGACGGAGCTGATCGTGCGCACCTCGTCCCAGCGACGCCCGCCGCGCACGACGGTCAGCCCGCCGCGGTCACCCGAGGGGACGTAGGCCCCCGGGTGCGGTCCTTCAGGCCCGCACCCGAGTCAATGGAAGGTCGTACTCCTGGGGAGAAACAGGGCCGGTCCCCCGGAGAGAAGGGATCGTTCTCGCGAAGAGAAGAAGAGCGAGGACGGTCACACGGTGGTCAAAGCCCGGCGCAATCGGGGCGAAAGCCGCGGCGAACTGGACTCTTGCTCTGATTCACCACCCCTGGGTCATCACATGGCGCGATCCGCATTCCTATGATGGGCCCACGACACCCGCGGGCCGCTACGACCAGGCAGTCCGATGCGGTGCAATGCGGCGCGATGGTGGAGGGGTCGATGACTCAGGGGGCCGGTCAGGGACCCGAGGTGGAGCGGACGGCGACGTTGCGCGACTTCCGGGTGCCCGCGTACGTCCACGAGGCCGGTCCGCACATTCACAGCGTCCACCCCGGCGAGGTCGCCCCGCCCCCCGAGGAGACCTACCCCGAGGGGTACACGCCGACCCAGCGCGACCTTCCCGTCGTCAACCGGGGTGACACTGTCCAGGTGACCGTGGACCCCGAGACCGCCGCCCCGCAGGCCTCCACCGGGCAGGGCCCGCTGTACGTCGTGGGTGACGTGCACGGCTACCTCGACCAGCTGGTGTCGGCCCTCCAGGAGAAGGGCCTGCTCGACGCCGCCGGCAGCTGGTGCGCAGGCACCGCCCGGCTGTGGTTCCTCGGCGACTTCACCGACCGCGGCCCCGACGGCATCGGCGTCATCGACCTGGTGATGCGGCTGTCCGCCGAGGCCGCCGCGGCCGGCGGCTACTGCAAGGCGCTCATGGGCAACCACGAGCTGCTGCTGCTGGGCGCGAAGCGGTTCGGCGACACCCCCGTCAACTCCGGCGCGGGCACCGCCACCTTCCAGGCGGCCTGGCTGCTCAACGGCGGCCAGAAGACCGACATGGACCGCCTCCAGGACCACCACCTGCAGTGGATGTCCCGCCTGGACGCCGTCGAGGAGGTCGACGGCCACCTGCTCGTCCACTCCGACACCACCGCCTACCTCGACTACGGCCGCTCCATCGAAGAGGTCAACGACACCGTCCGCGAGACGATCACCCGCAACGACGCGGACGAGGTCTGGGACCTGTTCCGCAAGTTCACCAAGCGGTTCTCCTTCCGCGACGAGGGTGGCGCCGACGCCGTGCGCTCCCTGCTCGATACGTACGGCGGCGCCCGCATCGTTCACGGGCACAGCCCGATTCCGTATCTGCTGGGCGAAGTCGGCTCCGAGGACGACGAGGACAACCGCGACCCCGTGATCGAGGGACCGCACGTCTACGCCGACGGACTCGCCATCGCCATGGACGGCGGCGTGACCATGGCCGGAAAGCTGCTGGTCCAGCAACTGCCGCTGGATACGTGAACGTTCACCGGGCAGGCGCTCCCGGTCGGAGGACCGGGCCGGTGAGGGGCCAATTTCGGTAAACCCCCTGTCACCGCATACCGTCGCCGCTCTACCATCGGCTTATCCGTAGCAGGCTCCCCTCCGTTTCTGCCCGACGGCTCGTCAGCATGCCGAGCCCCAAGCCCTACGGAGCATCGGGGGATGCACATGAACAGCGTTCCGCAGCACCTGCTGAGCGAGGACCGCCAGGAATACGAGCGGATCCTCGATGAGGCGCTGCGCTCCGCACCACACCGTCCGGAACTGGCCGCTGTAGGACAGCGCCTCAACCCCGAACAGCTGCGCACCATGGCGCTGAACGCCACCGCACTCATCACGGCAGCCGCGTCGACCGAGTACCAGCACTACGTCAAGGTCCGCGACGAACTGCGTCAACCGGCGTCGGCCGGATCACCGGCCCTGCGTGAATCCGGTTCCTCCGAACCGGGTACGGGCGCCTCGGGGCTCGCCGCGACCGTGGGAGGGGTCGCCGAGACCGCCGGCGCGGGCGCCGTCGCCGTCGTCGCCGTGCTCGCACCCGTCCTGGCCGGAACCGCCGCGGCGATCTTCCTGCTCGTCGGCTACATCCTGCGGATGCTCGACCCCGAGCAGGGGTTCGCCCGGACCATGCTCACCACGGGCTGGGTGTTCGGCGCGGTGACCGCGGTCGCGATCCTCGTCGCCGCCGTGGGGCTGCTGCTCACCGCCCTGCGCAACAAGCCCACGGCCGAAGGCGGGTCGTACGGCGAACTGCGGGGCGAGGTGGCCCAGGCCAAGGAGGCCTGGCACGAGGCCCTGCTGGAACGCGGCATCCTGCCCTTCCTGCGGGAGGCACTCGTCGACCCCGGCGCGGCCGCCGCGCTGCACCACACGCCGTCGTCGACGCCGGTCAGCCGCATGCCCCACCTCGGCTACGACCGCCCGGGATTCACCAGCCCGGACGACGGCGACCGCGGCTCACGCCCCAGCTTCAGCAGTCCGGACTACAGCAGCCCGGACTTCGGAGGTCCGGAGCACCAGCCGGAGTAGCACCCGTCGAGCCCGTCCGAGGGGGCGCATCCGAGTGGGCCGACCCGAGCGTGGGCGGACCCGAGTGGACGGACCCACAGGCCGGGGGACCAACGGCCCCCGAGCCTGTGCGCGGCCGGGTCAGTCCGCGATGGGCAGGTACACACGGTTCCCGCTCGCCGCGAACTCCTTCGACTTCAGGGCCATGCCCTCCTCGATCTCGTTCCGGGTGCCGCCGTGTTCACGACGGATGTCCTGCGAGATCTTCATGCTCGACGACATCAGACACGAGTCACATGTGGCGATGAGGCGGTTGGGTCGCGCATCTCTCGAGCATCGCAACAACGGCCGTTGGGCACGGCTGATCGGCGCTTTGGACTTCATCCTGGCGATCCGGTTCCTGAGCGTCGAGTCGCCGCTACCCTGAGCACATTACGGGGAAGCGATACAGGTCGAAAACGGTGGGATATGCGCATCCGAGTGTTAGCCGAGGGCGATGAACAGGCGCTGACGGATCTTCGTTCATGGCTAAGCCGTGACCCGGAGGCAGCCGGGCTTCCGGTTGAGCCGATGACCGGCGATGGGCCGACCATGGGGGTGCTGGAAGCACTGGATGTGGTTCTCGGCAACGCCACGAACATTGCGAGCTTTGCCGTGGCCTACGCCACGTGGCGCACCACAAGGCCAACAGGGCCGACCAGCGGTGCGCGGACCATGGTCCATGGGAACAGCACGGTCGACATCGGCCATCTGTCCCCGGAAGAACTGGCTGATCTGCTGCGCCGTTTGGACGGTGACAGCTCCGACTCCGGAACGTCGGAATGACGCTGGACCAATCCGGATCCCGCGCCGTGCTGTTCGGCGTCCATGCCTACCAGCATCTTGCCAACCTGGACGGGGTACGCCACAACGTACCTGCCCTGCGGGATCTACTGATCGCGGATGACGCGGGCGGTTTTTCCGGCGAACACTGTGTGGCGGTGCCTGCCAACAGCACACCGCAGGATCTGCTGGACGCCGTGCAGGACGCTGCGGACCACGCGCGTGAACTGCTGGTCGTGTACTACGCCGGCCATGGGCACTTCGGCCGTGACGGCCGAAGCCTGTTGCTGGGCACCGAAGCTTCGCGGTCGGACCGGCCACACCGCTCGGTGGCTTATGACGAGATACGGGCCATCGTGGCCCACTCCCCAGCCCGGCACAAGGTCGTCATCGTGGACTGCTGTTTCAGCGGTGCTGCTCTGCACATGGACGGGCAGCCAGGCAGTATGGCCTCGCCGGATTTCGAGATCAGCGGCGCCTGCGTGTTGACTTCGGCCGCCGAAACCGAGCGCTCCTTGTGTCTGCCCGACGGAAGCCTCTTCACACGGGAACTGATCCACATCCTTCGCGACGGCCTAGACGGCGAAATGTCCGACGGACGACGCGGAGAGCACTTGTCTGCGCTCACCATGGCCGACATCCACGAGGCCCTATGTGGGCGACTAGCGCGTCGTACGGTAGAGGGCCATCAGGTGCCAGTGCCCCGGATGAGCACCCGTGACAGCGGCCACCGCATCCCTCTTGCCGCCAACCGCGCTCACACCCCACACACCCCAGGCCACACCACCCGCGCCCCTGTGCACACCGTCTATCCGACCAGCCGGTACTTCACCGGCCGCCAAGATCAGATCGCGGCACTGGAGCAAATGGCAGGGCAGCCCGCCGCTTTGTGCGTCGTGCACGGGCGCGGCGGCCAGGGCAAAACCGAGCTGCTCCGGGCCGCAGCCGCCCGCATGGCGCGTCATTACCCCGGCGGCTGTCTGGAGGTCGACCTGCGCGGCTGGACACCCAACGAGCAACCCCGTGACCCTCACATGGTCATCGCCGAGCAACTCCATCACATGGGTTACGGCCCCGAGCACATCCCCGCAGACGTGACTGCACGCACCGAAACCTGGCGCCTGTTCCTGAAACACCGTCCCGTACTGCTCCTGCTGGACAACGCCCGCGACGCCAGGCAACTGGGCCCTCTACTGCCCTCCGCCGACTCACCCTGCATGGTCGTGATCTCCAGTCGCTCCGAACTGCCCGAGCTGAACGCCCACTGGCGTTGCGAACTGCCACCGCTGCCTGCCGACGATTGCATCGCCGCCTGGCACAAGATGGGCATTCCCCAAGACACGAGCCATCTCGGTGAGATTGCCGAGCGCATCAACCACAAGCCCCTGGCATTGGGCCCGATCGGCACCTCCCTGCTGCGCGGCGCCTCCCCAGCCGCTGTCCTTGCCTCCCTGACCGGCCCAGACCGCTACGCTGCCTTCCCCAGCCTCGATGACGCCGAACGCGCCGCCTTCACCGCGGCCTACACGGCTCTCGACGCCGACCTACGTAGCCTGATCCATCACTGCGCCTGGCACCCAGGCCCCGATTTCAGCCCCGGCTCCCTGGCAGCCATGGCTCAGCGCCCCGAACATGAAGTAGAGGTCCGGCTGACGGAGATCGAACAACTGCTGATCCGCAAGAATGGCCGCTACAGCCTCCACGACCTCAGCCTCACGTACGCCCACAAGACAGCTGCGCACCACGCTACGCAAGGCGAGGAACGCGCCAGCAGGCAGCGTCTCTATGACCATCTGCACACTGGACTCGATCTGGCTGTGGATGCATTCAACGGGGCTGACTGTGACCAGAAAATACGCCGCCCGCGCCAGTGGCTCCACACACACGCACAGGAACTCCAGGCCGCCGCACGCACAGCCCTCACAGACAACTGGCCGGGAACCCCCGAGTTCCTATGGGCTCTCGGCACGTCTCTTTACCTCGACGACCGGTACATCGAAGCCGAGCAACTCTTCCAGGCCGTCCTTACCACCACAGCCCCCGAATCGGTTAGCCATGCGGACGCCACCTGCCGCGTGGGCGACATCCACCAGGTGCAGGGCCGGTACGACGAGGCAGCCACCGCCTACCAGACCGCCCTGACCATCTACAAGAGCATCGGCGACCGCCTCGGCCAAGCCGATGCCACCCAGGGCCTGGGCGACATCCACCAGGCGCAGGGCCGGTACGACGAAGCAGCCACCGCCTACCAGACCGCCCTGACCATCTACGAAAGCATCGGCAACCGCCGCGGCCAAGCCAACGCCACCAAAGGCCTAGGCGACATCCACCAAGCACAAGACCAGTACGACGAGGCCAACGAAAACTTCCGCGCAGCAAGGGACCTATACGCCGAGATAGGCATGACTCAGTGGGCCACTCTCAGTCAGCAGGCTCTCGATGAGCTCGGTCTCGACGCATAGCTCGCCACACCGCCATAACCGCCCGGCATCTATATTGCCGGCCGCTATTACTACAACGGCGCGGGCCTGGCTTTGCCCAGGACGCCGCGGTACTCGCCAGCAACCGCCTAGGGATCAGGAGCACGCCACAAAGCCTCATTCACGCTCAGTACCTTCGCGCGTCTGGCGTCAAGCCTCGCGACTTCCTCAGTAGCCCTGTCGCTCCTCCCATGGCCCACGCGACAAAGCACCGTCCCGGGAACCGGAGCCATCCCGGAACGGCGCCTTCCTGCGTGTCACTCTGCGATTGGCAAGTACACCCGGTTACCGCTCGCCGCGAACTCCTTCGACTTCTGGAGCATCCCCTCGGCGACCTCCTCAGCCGCCGCCCCCTCAGCCGTCGCGCCACCGAACCGCTCTGTGATGCTTTGGCTAATCTTCATGCTGCAGAACTTGGGACCGCACATCGAGCAGAAGTGAGCCGTCTTGGCCGGCTCGGCAGGCAGGGTCTCGTCGTGGAACTCCCGTGCCGTGTCCGGGTCGAGGGCCAGGTTGAACTGGTCCTCCCACCGGAACTCGAAACGGGCGTCGGACAGCGCGTCGTCCCACTCCTGCGCACCCGGGTGCCCCTTGGCGAGGTCGGCTGCGTGGGCGGCGATCTTGTACGTGATGACGCCGGTCTTGACATCGTCACGGTTCGGCAGGCCCAGGTGCTCCTTGGGCGTGACGTAACACAGCATCGCCGTGCCCCACCAGGCGATCATCGCGGCACCGATGCCGGAGGTGATGTGGTCGTACGCCGGTGCGACGTCCGTGGTCAGCGGGCCGAGCGTATAGAACGGAGCTTCATCGCAGATCTCCTGCTGAAGGTCGATGTTCTCCTTGATCTTGTGCATCGGGACGTGGCCCGGGCCCTCGATCATGGTCTGTACGTTGAAACGCTTCGCGATCCGGTTGAGTTCCCCGAGGGTGCGCAGTTCCGCGAACTGCGCCTCGTCGTTGGCGTCCGCGATCGATCCGGGCCGGAGGCCGTCCCCGAGCGAGTAGGTGACGTCGTACGCGGCGAGGATCTCGCAGAGCTCCTCGAAGTTCTCGTACAGGAATGACTCCTTGTGGTGCGCGAGGCACCAGGCGGCCATGATCGAGCCGCCGCGGGAGACGATGCCGGTCTTGCGGTTCGCCGTCAGCGGCACGTACGCCAGGCGCACACCCGCGTGGACCGTCATGTAGTCCACGCCCTGCTCGGCCTGTTCGATGACCGTGTCCTTGTAGATCTCCCAGGTCAGCTCCTCCGCCCGGCCGTCGACCTTCTCCAGAGCCTGGTAGAGCGGCACGGTGCCGATGGGGACGGGGGAGTTGCGCAGCACCCACTCGCGCGTGGTGTGGATGTTGCGGCCGGTGGACAGGTCCATGACCGTGTCGGCGCCCCAGCGGGTCGCCCAGGTCATCTTCTCGACCTCCTCCTCGATGGAGGACGTCACCGCCGAGTTGCCGATGTTGGCGTTGACCTTCACCAGGAACCGCTTGCCGATGATCATCGGCTCGATCTCCGGGTGGTTGACGTTGGCCGGCAGCACGGCCCGGCCCGCTGCGATCTCGTCCCGCACGACCTCCGGCGCCACGTTCTCCCGGATGGCGACGTACTCCATCTCGGGGGTGATCTCGCCGCGGCGGGCGTACGCGAGTTGCGTGACCGCCTGTCCGGTCCTACCGCGTCGCGGCTGGCGCGGCCGGCCAGGGAAGACCGCGTCCAGGTTGCGCAGGCCGCCCCGGGGCGAGGTGTGCTTGATGCCGTCGTCCTCGGGACGGACGGGACGGCCCGCGTACTCCTCGGTGTCGCCGCGGGCGATGATCCAGTTCTCGCGCAGCGGCGACAGTCCCCTGCGGACGTCGGTGTCGACGAGCGGATCGGTGTACGGGCCCGACGTGTCGTACAGCGTGACCGACTGGCCGTTGGTGAGGTGCACCTGACGGACCGGCACGCGCAGGTCGGGGCGGGTGCCCTCGACATACGCCTTGTGCCAGCCGATGGACTTCCCGGCCTCCTCGGACTTCTCGTCCTGAACGGAGGCAGGCGTGCGTGCGTCCTTGCTGGTCATGAGACCTACTCCCTACGCCGGCATTACCCGGTAACAGGTTCGGCGGTCGACGCAGCGATTTCCGTCCGGCGACGTTTCGTGTGAAACATCACTCGAGTCCGGCGATGTTTCATGTGAAACATCGCTGGGACGGAGGTCAGCGCCCTCTCAGCCCGGTGCTCCGAGCTCCCGCGTGTACAAAAGGTGCCTCCACGCTAGCGGCAATTCTGGCGCGGTGAACAGAGGGCCCCCCTCGTTCTTGCGATGATCGGGCGGTGACCACGACGCAGCGTCCCCCCTACCCACCGCCCGAGCCGCCCCGCGGATCCGGCGCCGGAAGCGGCAACGACCGTGGTGACGGCCATGATTTCGCCGCCCCGGCCGGGCACGGGCCGAGCAGAGGGCAGAGCCCCGGGCTGGGGTACGGGCGTGACGCGGGTTTCGGTCCCGGCTCCGGTGGTGAGTACGGGCCGGACTCCGGCGGAGGCCAGGGTGCCGGGCCGTCCGGTGGCCACGGTGGCTCTGGCGGTCCCGCCGGTGGGCAGGGGCCCGGCCAGGGCCCCGGTGGCGGGTACGGTTCAGGGCCCCGTGGAGGTGGCGGGCACGGTCACGGCGGGGGCGACGGACACGGTCACGGCGGGGACGACGGACACGGGCACGGACCCGGTCCCGCCCCGGGTGACGGGAACGGACCCGGTCCCGCCCCGGGTGGCGGGCACGGGCACTCCCACAGCCACAACCACGGTCCGGCCACGCCCGTCTCCCGGCATCTGCGCAAGGTCATCGCGGCGATCCTGATCCCGTTCGCCGCGGCGGTCCTGGTCGGTCTCGCCGTGCTGTGGCCGGGCGGCGCTCCGTCGCACGAGCGCACCGGCGTCGGCTTCGACCGGCAGACTCAGGACGCCACGGTCACCAAGGTGGTCGAGGTGAGCTGCAAGGAGGCCGGCGCTTCGGGCGTCCCGCCAACCGGCGACACCTCCACCGCCGAGGGTTCCTCCGCGGTGCAGCAGGAGAAGGGCACCTGCAAGCGGGCGACGATCCGGGTCGACAGCGGCGACGACAAGGGCCGCACGTTCACCGAGATCGTCCAGCCCGACCAGTCCCGCCAGCTGCACGAGGGCCAGGAGGTCGTGGTCGCCTACGAGCCCTCGGCGCCGAAGGACCTGCAGTACTCGGTCACCGACATCAACCGCCGTCTGCCCATGGGGCTGCTGGCCGGCATCTTCGCGATCGCCGTCGTGGTCGTCGGACGGCTGCGGGGCGTCATGGCCCTGGTCGCGCTGGCGATCAGCTTCATGGTGCTGAACTTCTTCATCCTGCCGGCGATCCTGGAGGGCTCGAACCCGCTCGTCGTGGCCGTGGTGGGCGCCAGCGCCATCATGCTCATCGCCCTGTACCTGTGCCACGGCCTGTCCGCCCGGACATCGGTGGCCGTGCTGGGCACCCTCATCTCGCTGCTGCTGATCGGCGTCCTCGGCTCGGTGTTCATCGACTGGGCGGCCCTGACCGGCAACACCGACGACAACACCGGGCTGATCCACGGCCTCTACCCGACGATCGACATGAGCGGTCTGCTGCTCGCCGGCGTCATCATCGGCTCGCTGGGCGTGCTCGACGACGTGACGGTCACGCAGACCTCGGCGGTCTGGGAGCTGCACGAGGCCAACCCCTCGATGGGCTGGCGCGGGCTCTACCGCGCGGGCATCCGGATCGGCCGCGACCACATCGCCTCGGTCGTCAACACGCTCGTCCTCGCCTACGCGGGTGCCGCGCTGCCGCTCCTGCTGCTGTTCTCGATCGCGCAGAGCAGTGTGGGGACGGTCGCCAACAGCGAGCTGGTCGCGGAGGAGATCGTGCGCACGCTGGTCGGTTCGATCGGCCTGGTCGCCTCGGTGCCGGTCACCACGGCTCTGGCGGCGCTGGTGGTCTCCGCCGACCGCCCCGGCACGGAGCCGGCTGTGGAAGCCTCTGCCGTCACCGCGCGCGGGGGAAGGGGCCGGCGCCGCAAGCGCTGAGGTCGCCCAACCCGCGAGAAGATCGCCCGGTCATACGAAGATCGCAGGAAGAAGCGTTCCTGCACGGTTCGGCGGCATCCGGTGAAGCGTTACTCCACCGTGCCGCCGGGCCCATGTCTCAACCAGCGCCCTGCTCGGCGAGGATGCGGTCCAGCGCCTCGTCGAGGTGCGCGTCGAAGTCGGCGAGCGAGCCCTCCTGTCCCAGCGGCACCAGCTTGTCCGTGCGGTCGAGAAAAGCGACGAGCGGTGCCGTCGACGACCGGAACAACGCCTGGTCACTGCCCACCTGAAGCCGGATCAACACCTCGCCCAGCGCGTCGGGGTCGACGGGCGTGACCCGCACATCGCCCTCCCCGCACGGCCGGCCCACACCGTCGATCAGCAACTCCCGCCCGAAAGCCCATGTAACTGGGGCATCACCGGGCAAATGGAACGTCAGCCGAACGGCATAGGGATCACTGGACTCATAGCGCAGCTCCACCGGAATGCGGAAGGAGAGCTCCTCGGACACGAGAAAGCTCATCATGACCTCTGCTTGTACGGACTCGCGCATCGATAACCCCGTCATTCGCCGTGACTGGCCGGGAACGAACCTCTGACACTTGGTGGAATCTTGCTGAACGTACACAGCAGATCACAAGGAGTGAGTTTTCACATACTGATACAGAGCGCGAGCGAGCCGAGCCGTGCCCCGATCTCGGCCTGCAACTGCCGGGCCGCGGGCAGCAACCGATCGGCCTGGTGTGCGGGGAGTGAGATCGCCATCGTCGCTGCCGTGGTGCCGAGCGTGAGCGGAATCGCGGCGCAGACCGTGCCCAGGGCGTACTCCTGACGCTCGGTCACCGGTTCCATGCGCCGGATCCGCTCCAGGCGCCGGAGCAGGCTGTGGTTGTCGCGCACCGTGTACGGCGTGAGGGGCTGCACCGGGTAGCGGTCGAGGTGGTCCCGGCGGGCCTCCTCGTCCAGCTGGGACAGCAGGCACTGGCCGATGGCGTGCGCGTGCCCGGTCTCCCGGAAGTCGGCCCACTCCTCGACCGCCGGGGTGCCCGGACTGTCGGAGACGCACATGACCTCGATCTCGCCCTCGCGGTAGACCGCGTAGTACACGGGCACGCCCAGGACGTCCCGCCAGTGGGCGAGCGCGTCGACGACCGTGCTGCGACGTTTCTGCCGCGCTCCGCTGCTGCTCAGCCGCTCGGCGGCCGCACCGAGGAAGAACAGGCCCTTGTCCCGGCGCAGATAGCCCTCGTGCACGAGCGTGCGCAACAGGTGGTACGTGGTGGGCAGTGCCAGCCCGGTCTCGCGGGCCAGTTGCTTGGCGGGAGCACCGTACTCGTGCCCGGCGACGGTCTCCAGCAGGCGCATCGCGCGCTGCACGGATCCGATGAGAGTCGGCGGAGGCGGTGGTGCGGAGGAGGGTGGTGGCCCGGAAGGTGCCGCCGAGCGAGGTTGCGCGGGGACGGTACGGAGGTGGACGGGGGCGGTGTCAGCCGGGACCAAGGGGGCTCTCCCGAAGCGCGAGGGGGCAGCCCGTGCGGAGGAACACGGGTGGGGGTGAATGCCGCTCGCGGGGAAGTCCCCGCGTCGAGTTCCGGACTCTATTCGCCTGTCACCGCGTACAGACGGCCCCGCCGGAAAACTTCCCTCGCCCGAGGGAACCGGTGATTCCAGGCGTTTCCCGCTACCCCCACCGGTTTCCCACGCGTCTCACCAGTCGCTGCGCGACGAGGAACTCGACGTGAACTTCCGTACGACGTAGATCAGTCCGCCGACCAGCGCCACGAAGACCAGCACCTTGAAGAGCAGTCCGATGACGAACCCGACCACACTGGCGATCAGCCCGCCGAACACGACCAGGGCGATGACCGGCACCGCGATCCACTTCACCCACCACGGCAGCCCCGTGAAGATCTCTCGCATCGCCCTCGTCCTTACCTCTCCGCCCGTTCGAGTGCCGGGTCCTGTCGGTCCTTCTGGATCTCTGATGTCCTGCACTCGATGCTAGGTCCGGGAGGGGGTCGAACGGGCGCCTCGCACCCCTTGTCCTCCCCTGACCGAACCCCTAGGGAACCCTGAGGCGGCCCGTCACCTCTCGGGCGGAGAGAACACCACCAGCACCCTCAGGTCCTCGGTGATGTGGTGGAACTTGTGGGCGACGCCCGCCGGCACGTAGATCACGCTGCCGCGCGCCACCTGGGTCGTCTCCAGACCGACGGTGATCGCCGCACGGCCGCTCACGATGAAGTAGACCTCGTCCTGATTGTGCGGCTTCTGTGGATCCTGCTCGCCCGCGTCGAGGGCGTACAAGCCGACCGACATGTTCTGCTCCCGCAGAAACTGCAGGTAGGCGCCTTCGTTGGCGGCGCGCTCCGCCTCCAGTTCATCCAGCCGGAATGCCTTCATCGCCTTGTCCGCCCCTGCCTCTTGTGCCCGCGTCCGATCAGGTCTGCCACGATCAGACACATGATGAATTTCCTAGTCAAGACGATCGCCAACGCGGGCGCCCTGGCGGTCGCCGTGTGGCTGCTCGACAAGATCACCCTGACCGGCGACAGCACGGGCAAGGAGATCGGCACCCTGCTCATCGTGGCGCTGCTCTTCGGTCTGGTGAACTTTCTGGTCAAGCCGGTCGTCAAGCTCCTGAGCCTGCCACTGCTGATATTGACGCTCGGTCTGTTCACGCTGGTCGTCAACGCGCTGATGCTGCTGCTCACCTCGTGGCTGGCGGACAACCTCGACCTGAGCTTCCACGTGGAGGGCTTCTGGACGGCCGTCGTGGGCGGTCTGATCATCTCGGTCGTCTCCTGGGCGCTGCACGTCGTGCTGCCCGACGGGGACTGAGCGGACATGACGTACCGGGTCTGCTTCGTCTGCACGGGCAACATCTGCCGTTCCCCGATGGCCGAGATCGTCTTCCGCGCGCGGGTGGCGGAGGCGGGTCTCGACGAGCTGGTGGAGGTCGACAGCGCCGGCACGGGTGGCTGGCACGAGGGCGACGGGGCCGACCCGCGTACGGTGGCCGTCCTGGAGGACAACGGCTATGACGGCGGCCACACGGCCCGGCAGTTCCGGTCGTCCTGGTTCTCCCGCCTCGACCTGGTGATCGCCCTCGACTCCGGCCACCTCGGGGCCCTGCGCCGGCTCGCGCCGACGGAGGAGGACGCGGAGAAGGTGCGGCTGCTGCGCTCGTACGACCCCGCCGCCGGCGACGACCTCGACGTACCGGACCCCTACTACGGGGGCATGGACGGCTTCGAGGAGTGTCTTGAGATGGTGGAGGCGGCGAGCGTCGGTCTGCTCGCCGCAGTGCGCGAGGACGTGGAGGGACAGGCGGCATGAGGGATTCCGCAAGGGGCGCCGCGGACAAGGTGGCGGGCGCCGCTGACGAGGTGGCGGGCGCCGCGGGCCAGTCGGCCGTGGGCGGCGGAGACGGTACGCGCGCGGTGCGGGCCGGGCTGCCCGAGCCGGTCAAGCACGAGCCCACGCTGCCCGGCCCGGTGTTCGCCGCCCACTTCCACCTGCCGGGAGACCCGACCGGCCCTTACACCTACGGCCGCGACGAGAACCCGACCTGGACGCTGCTGGAACACGCCGTCGGGGAGCTGGAGGCGCCCGGCGAGGACGGTGTCGAGACGCTCGTCTTCGCCTCCGGCATGGCCGCGATCTCGGCGGTGCTCTTCTCCCAGCTGCGCACCGGCGACGTGTGCGTCCTGCCCGACGACGGCTACCAGGCGCTGCCGCTGGTCCGCGCGCAGCTGGAGGCGTACGGCATCGAGGTGCGCACCGCGCCGACGGGCGGCGACGCCCAGCTGGACGTCCTCGACGGTGCACGGCTGCTGTGGATCGAGACCCCGTCGAACCCCGGGCTCGACGTGTGCGACATCAGGCGGCTCGCCGATGCGGCACACGCGCGTGGTGCCCTGGTGGCCGTCGACAACACCCTCGCTACACCGCTCGGCCAGCGTCCGCTGGAGCTCGGCGCCGACTTCTCGGTGGCCAGTGGCACCAAGCAGCTCACCGGTCACGGTGACGTCCTCCTGGGCTATGTCGTCGGCCGGAACGCCGAGGCCATGGCCGCCGTGCGTCGCTGGCGCAAGATCGTCGGCGCGATTCCCGGGCCCATGGAGGCCTGGCTCGCGCACCGGTCGATCGCGACGCTCCAGATGCGGGTCGACCGGCAGAGCGCAACGGCCCTGGCGGTCGCCGAGGCGCTGCGCGAGCGGCCCGAGGTGACGGGACTGCGATACCCGGGGCTTCCCGACGACCCCTCGCACGAGATCGCCGCGCGCCAGATGCGGCGCTTCGGGTGCGTGGTGTCGTTCACGCTGCCCACACGCGAGCGTGCCGACCGCTTCCTCGACGCGCTGCGGCTCGTGGACGACGCGACGAGCTTCGGCGGGGTGCGGTCCACCGCCGAACGGCGTGGACGCTGGGGCGGGGACGCGGTGCCGGAGGGCTTCATCCGCCTGTCGGTCGGTGCCGAGGATCCGGAGGACCTGGTGGCGGATGTGCTGCGGGCGCTGGACACGTCGACCGCCTGACCATCGTCACGGACGGTCCGAGCCTCCCCCCTCGTGGCTCGGACCGTCCCCCGGTTCCGCGCGCAAGAACCGCGCGACCAAGGCTAGTTGACTCTCTGTCAGTGTCCAATCACAGTAGCGACAGAGACCTATCGACTTATTTATAGTTGAGCGCGGCCGGGTACCGGAGCGGGGGCCGAAGAGGGAGTGTGTGCGGTGGATCTGGCCTTGCTGCGGACCTTCGTGACCGTGCACCGGGCCGGCTCCTTCACCCGCGCCGCCGCACTGCTCGGTCTCTCCCAACCTGCCGTCACCTCGCAGATACGGACGCTGGAGCGGCAGCTGGGCCGCCCCCTGTTCCTGCGACAGGCCCGAGGCGTGACCCCGACGAGCATCGGCGACGAACTCGCTCACAAGGCCGCACCCCATCTCGACGCCCTGGTGGAGATCACCGAGACCGGCCTCGACGTCGACTCCTCCTTACGGACGCTGCACCTCGCAGGTCCACCGGAGTTCACGGCAGAACGAGCCCTGCCCGCCCTCACCGAGCTGACCGGCGAGGACGGACAGGGCTTCGCCTTGCGCGCGTCCTTCGGGACCGCCGAGGAAACACTGGAGGGGCTCTCCGCCGGGCATCATGATCTGGCCATCAGTACGGCCCAGCCGCGCGGCGCCCTGCTCACGGCGACTGCGCTCTGCGACGAGGAGCACGTCCTGGTCGCCGCCCCGCGCTGGGCCGAGCAGACCGGCACCGGTGAGCCGGACCGCAGGCCGGAACCGGCCCTCGAGAAGATGCCTGTGGTGGAGGTGCACGAGTCGCTGCCGTTCGTCTCCCGCTACTGGGCCTCCGTCTTCGACTCGCCTCCGGCCGTCCCGGGCACCGTGATCGTCCCCGACCTGCGTGCGGTCCTGACCTGCGTGGTCGCGGGCGCCGGGCTGGCGGTTCTGCCCCGCTACCTCTGCGCCGCGGCGCTGGAGCGGGGCGATGTCGTCGCCCTGTACGAACCGGCCGTGCCACCGCTGCGCACGTACTTCCTGGTGGTCCGCACCGGGACGCTCGCCATGCCCCATATCGCGCGGGCTCACGAGTGGTTGCAGCAGGCTTCGGCCGACTGGTGCTGAGGCCCCCAGGCGTGGCTGGGGGCGACTGGTGCTGAGGCCCCCAAGGCGCGACCTCGGCCGACTCGCGCAGGGGCCCTCAGGGGCGGCTTCGACCGACCGGCCGGGGCGCTCGGGAGCGCACTTCACTCTGGGAGCTCGGCCGGTGACATTTCGCGATGTTTCACGTGGAACCAGCCGGGCCACATTTCACTCATGACCGTCCGACCCGTGGTCAAGCGCACCGCCCGCGCCATTCTGCTGGACGGTGCCGACCTGATCCTGATCAAGCGCACCAAGCCGGGTGTGGATCCCTACTGGATCACCCCTGGCGGTGGAGTCGAACCCAGCGACTCGACCGTCGTCGACGCCCTGCACCGCGAGGTGTACGAGGAACTCGGCGCGAAGATCACCGATGTGGTGCCCTGCTTCGTGGACACCATGGAGCACATCGGGGAGGACGGCGGCGCGACCGGCGTGAAGGTGCAGCACTTCTTCGTCTGCCGTCTGGAGTCCATGGACCCGTCCCTGCGCCACGGCCCCGAAGTCGACGCGCCGGTCGGCGAGTACGAGATCGTGCGCGTGCCCTTCACCCGGGTCGGGATCGCGTCCGTCCATCTCGTCCCGCTGTCGCTGCGGCACTACCTGGACGGCAACATCGAGGGCGTCCTGGCGATGCATGCGCCCGACCTGGGCTGAGACGCGGGTCAGCTTCCGGCAGCGACCAGTTCCTCTACGGAGTCGTGCCGTATGCGGTCCGACGGGATGCCGCTGTCCCGCAGGGCGTTCACACCGCTGCGGATCATCCCGGGCGGGCCCGAGAGGTAGGCGTCGAACTCGTTCCACGGCCCGTAGGCGCGTACGGCGTCCGGCAACTGCTGGTTCGCCTGCTGGTCGATGATCGCTCTGACCGAGAGCCACGGATGGGTCTGCTGGAGGCGGAGCATGGTGTCGATGTCGTACAGGTCGTGGTCGGTGCGGGCCCCGTAGAAGACCTCGACGGACCTGCGTTCGCCGTGCTCGGCGACGTCCTCCACCAAGGCCTTGATGGGCGCTATGCCCGTGCCACCGCCCACGCAGAGCAGGCCGCTGTCGGTGGTGTGGTCCACAGTCATGGAACCCGCGGGCGGACCGAGCCGGATGATGTCGCCGGGGCGGGCGCGGTGCACCAGGGCGTTGGAGACCCAGCCCGCCGGGACGGCCTTCACGTGGAACGACAGCAGACCGTCGGAGCGGGGCGCCGAGGCGAAGGAGTAGTGCCGCCAGATCCGGGGCCACCAGGGCGTCTCCAGGCTGGTGTACTGCCCGGCGAGGAAGGGGTACGGCTGGTCGGGTCGGACGGTGACGACCGCGACGTCCGGAGTTCTCATGTCGTGCGTGACGATCTCGGCGTACCACCAGGCCGGGGCGCGCAGTGCGTCCGCGGCCGCCGCGTCGATCATGACCTGGGAGATCGTGGTGTAGGCGCGGACCCAGGCCGCCTCCATCTCAGGGTTCCAGACCCCGGCGGCGTACTTGCTCAGTGCGCCGATCAGGCACTCGCCGACGGCCGGATAGTGCTCGGCCCGGGTGCCGTACTTCCGGTGGCCCCGGCCGAGGTTCTGCAGGTAGTCGACGAGGACGTCCTTGTTGTCGATGTGTTCGGCGGCCGTGAGCAGCGCCCTGAGCAGCCGGTCCCGCTGGGTGTCCATCGCGGCCGGGAACAGCGACCGCAGATCGGGGTGGCGGACGAAGAGCAGGGCGTAGAAGTACGACGTCACCTTGTCGGAGACCGGGGCGACCTCGGCCATGGCGCGGCGAATGAGGACAGCGTCCGGGGACCCCGCTTCGGCCGGCGTGGGGGTGGCCTCTTCTGCGGGCGGCACCGGGTCGGGCCGCTGGGCGGGAACATGCTCCTCGGCGGCAGTCGTGGGCGGCGGAGCCACGGTGGAGGCGAAGGGCGTCGGGGTGAGCGCTGTCGGTACGGGGCCCGGCGACGTGTCGGTGGCAAGGCTCGATGCCGCGGGGGTCGGGGCGTGCTGTGCGGCGGGAGGGGCGGACCGGGGTATCGACTCCGGAGCTTCACGCCCTTGGTCCGGCGCACCGGTGCTCGCGCCGGCGGGGGCCGTGGGGGTGTCGTCCGCCGGTGCTTCCGGGGCGGCCCCGGGCCTGCCCACCGGGCGTATCGCGGCCGGTCGACGCCCTTCTGCCGGCCTGTCTGCGGTTCCGGCGTCGCTGTCCGGCGCCGTCGTCGGGTTCTTGCGGGGTGTGAACCAGCCGCCCCCGCCGCCAGAAGTGCCGTTGTCGGCCGACGTGGTGGTCGGAGCGTCCATGGTGTGCCTCGCCTCGAGCATCTTTCGGTCGGTCTGCGCACTTCCCCAGTCGGAAGGTGCCTGCTTTCCCCCGTGGACGGTCTGCGTTCCCATCCTTGTCGCGGCCAATGCGGCCACATTCAACCCGTATTACGGCTCCGTACGGACAAGTAAGGCGAGAGTGTGACATTGGCCGCAGTAACTCTCATCGAGCTTCCCACTCGTCAGGACGTTTCCGTCGCATACCCGGAAACGCGGGTCTTCGATCTCTCCGTCCCGTTAGGCTGCTTTGCCCTGCGCTCGGCCCACACGGGGCGGGGCGTCCCATCCCGGATGCGAACCGGAGTCGACCCTACCGGCCACCGCCTCGCACACAAGTCCCCCCTCTCCTCGTCACGAATACGGGCACGCGGCGAATCTTCAAGTCCGTCAAATATTGGACAAGAAGACCCCGTTCAACGCCTCGATCGGACATCCGGTGTTCTCACGTGTTTCACGTGAAACACGCAGCGGTGGTCCGCGACGTGTGCGGGCGGTGACAACTGGCCAAAAGCTCGCATGACTCCTCTGAAAGAGGTGGACGCCAGGGGCCCGGGTCAGACAGCCTGACCTGCGTGTCGACTCCTTCCCTTGTCTCATTGCCCATCCGCCGTTTGACGCTCCGCGATCAAGCCGCCTGCGCCGACTTGTCCGAGGACCGGGGGTGGCCACGGGAGGAGCACAAGTGGGGCTTCCTCCTCACGGCCGGGACGGGCTACGGCATCGATGACCCCGACGGCGGTCTCGTGAGCGCCTGCGTCGTCACCGAGTACGGGCCCCAGAACCCCTCCCTCGCCGCGATCGGCATGGTCCTGGTCGCCGGACGGCACGCACGGCAGGGTGTGGGACGTCGCCTGATGCGTCACGTCGTCTCCGCCAGGGGCACCACGCCCCTCACCCTGCACGCGACGCCGAACGGCCGCCCCCTCTACGAGGAACTGGGGTTCAAGGTCACCGGACGGGCCGAGATGGTCACCGGGCGTTTCACTCCCGGTGGACCGGAGCCGAGGGTCGCCACCCGGGCCGCCACTGCCGAGGACCTCACCGCGATCCTCCGCCTCGACGAGCAGGTGTTCGGGGCCGACCGCACGCACATCGTCACCCGACTCCCCGCTTTCGCCGATCAGTTGCGGGTGGCCGAGGAGGGCGGGCGGATCATCGGGTACGCGGCCGCCTGGCCCAACATGGACACCCACGTCGTCGGCCCGCTCATCGCACGCGACACGCCGGTGGCCCAAGCGCTGATCGCCTCCCTCGCCGCCCACACCGACCGCCCCCTGCGCACCGACATCGACGTGCGCCACGAGGAGCTCCTCGCGTGGGTGAAGGACCGCGGCCTGGAGTCCGTCGCCTTCAACTCGGTGATGTCGTACGGAATCACCGAGCTGCCCGGAGACTGGACCCGGCGGTTCGCGCCGGTCACGGTCGCGGCGGGCTGACGCGTCTCGATACGGCGACGCCGGCTCCCCGGGATCGGGGAGCCGGCGTCGCCGCACTGAGGGGCCTCGCGCTGAAAGAGCCCGGTCAGGCGAGGGCCTCCACGGCGGCCGTGGCAAAGCCGTGGTCCTGCTCCGGGGCACCGCCGCCGACGCCGATCGCGCCGATCAGGCGGCCATCGCGTTGCACCGGCACACCGCCCGCGATGAACAGCAGGGGGCGGTCGAGCGCGGTCGGCAGCGTGTGGAAGAGACCACCGGGCTGTACCGCGTCGACCAGGTCGGCAGTGGGCGCGTTCAGCTGGTGGGCCGTGTAGGCCTTGCGGGTGCTGGTCTCGCCGGAGATCAGTACGGCGCGGTCGTCCCGCCGGAAGGCGAGCAGATGGCCGCCCGCGTCCAGGACGGTGACGCTGACGGTGACGCCTGCGGCCTCCGCGGCACGGTGGGCAGCGGTGACGAGGGCGTCAGCGTCCTGGGTGGACAGCGGGGCGACAGCGGTGGTGGTGCTCATGAGGGGGTTCTCCTGGAGGACTTGCTGGTAGGGCCGGATCGTGGGGTGCGTCGGGCGATCCGGTTGCTCAGTGGTGGGCAGCGGCCCGCCGCTCGGCCGGCGCGGACCCCGTGACGACGGTGCTGGAGCCAGCGGCACGACGCTCCAGGGCGGCCGAGAGCAGCGCCAGGACCAGTGCCCCGGCTGCCAGGGCGGCACCGACCCAGTTGGGGGCGGTGTAGCCGAGGCCGGCCGCGATCACGAGGCCGCCGAGCCATGCGGACAGCGCGTTGCCGAGGTTGAAGGCGCCGATGTTCACGGCGGAGGCCAGCGTCGGGGCACCGTGCGCCTGGTCGAGGACCCGCTTCTGGAGCGGCGGGACGGTGGCGAAGCCCAGGGCGCCGATCAGCACGACGGTGATCGCCGACAGCAGCTTGTCGTGGGCGGTGAGGGTGAACAGCGCCAGGACGACGGCCAGGGCGCCCAGGGAGACGTACAGCATGGGCATCAGGGCACGGTCGGCGAACTTGCCGCCGACGAGGTTGCCGCCGACCATGCCGAGGCCGAAGAGGACCAGCAGCCAGGTGACGGAGCCGTCCGCGAAGCCTGCGACGTGGGTCATCATCGGCGCGATGTAGGTGATGGCCGCGAAGACTCCGCCGAAGCCGAGGACGGTCATGGCCATCGCGAGCAGGACCTGCACGTTCTTGAACGCGGCCAGCTCGTGCCGCAGGTGCACGCCCTCGGGCTTGGGCATGTCGGGGACGAGCCGGGCGATGCCGGCCAGACCGATGACACCGAGGGCGGCGACGAGGCCGAAGGTCACCCGCCAGCCGACGGACTGCCCGACCAGCGTGCCCAGCGGAACGCCCACCACGTTGGCGACGGTCAGACCGGTGAACATCATCGCGATGGCTCCGGCCCTCTTGTCCGGGGCGACGAGGTCGGCCGCGACGACCGAGCCGATGCCGAAGAAGGCGCCGTGGGCCAGCGAGGCGACAATCCGCCCGATCAGCATGACGGAGAAGGCCGGGGCGAATGCCGAGAGCAGGTTGCCGACGATGAACAGGCCCATCAGCAGCATCAGCATCCGCTTGCGGGAGATCTTGGTGCCGAGCACGGTCATCAGCGGGGCGCCGAACATGACGCCGAGCGCGTAGCCGGTCACCAGGTATCCGGCCGTGGGGATGGAGACCCCGTAGTCGCCGGCGACCTCGGGCAGCAAGCCCATGATCACGAATTCCGTCGTTCCGATCCCGAAGGCCCCGATCGCGAGGGCCAGAAGCGCGAGAGGCATGGAGGGGTTACCTTCCCAGACGATTGCAGGAGCGCTTTGCGTGCGTCCACAATAGTTGCACACGCGGGCTATAGGCAACCGCCGTCAATTGCGGTCGTGCTCTATCCTGGGTGGCAGCCGCTCCGGGACGGAGGAAACGCCAATGACAGCGACGGACCCCGCGCTCACCGCTCTCGCCCAGAGCTGGTGCGCCCTCTCCCTGCTCCACGGGAGGATCGAGGCCCACATCGAGCGCGCCCTGCAGGCCGGGCACGACCTCAGCGCGCGGGAGTACTCCCTGCTGGATGTGCTGAGCAGGCAGCACGACGGAGACGGCGGGCATCTGCAGATGAAGCAGGTCGCCGACGCGGTCGTCCTCAGTCAGAGCGCCACCACACGCCTGGTCACCCGGCTGGAAGACCGCGGTCTCCTGGAGCGCTACCTGTGCCCCACCGACCGCCGGGGCATCTACACGAACGTCACCGCGGCAGGTCTTGAGCTGCTGGAAGCGGCCCGGCCGACCAATGACGCCGCCCTGCGCGAGGCCCTCGACGAAGCGGCGAAGAACCCCGAGCTGGCCCCTCTGGTCCGGGTCGTGGAGACACTGAAGGCTCCGGTGCCCGCCTAGAACACGCCCCTGCGTGATCACCTCTCCGCACGCGACTGTCTCTGCGTAGGGTGCGGCCATGGGAGATCTTGAAATACGTGCCGCCGTCGCTGACGACGTGCCGGCGATCGTCGGAATGCTCGCGGACGACCCACTGGGCGCACAGCGCGAGTCACCGGACGACCTCGCCCCGTACCTGTCCGCGCTGGAGCGGCTCAGCGCCGACCCGAACCAGCGCCTGGTGGTGGCGGTCAGGGAGGGCAGGGTCGTCGGCACGCTCCAGCTCACGATCGTTCCCGGACTCTCCCGACGCGGCGCGACCAGGTCGATCGTCGAAGGGGTGCGCATCCACGCGGACGAGCGCGGCAGCGGCCTGGGAACCGAGCTCATCGAGTGGGCGATCGAAGAATCCCGGGGCCAGGGGTGCCAGTTGGTCCAGCTGACCTCCGACAAGACCCGCGCCGACGCTCACCGCTTCTACGAGCGGCTCGGGTTCACGGCCTCCCACACAGGCTTCAAACTCCAGTTGTGACTGGTGTGCGTGGGCGCCCTGTTTCACGTGAAACAGGGCGCCCACGCATCTCACCACCTAACTGATGCCGCGCCATCCCTCGGGATCGACACCACCCGGCACAGGAGCCCCCTCGTCGTACGGCTGACGCGTGAATACGAACGAGCCGAGGTCCAGATGACTCACGGACCCGTCCGGCCGCCGTACGGCCTTCAGGAGCTCGCCGGCGTAGTAGCCCTCCAGTCCCGTCCATGCGCCGTCACCGTTCGGGCGGAACCGCGAGCGACGGCCGGCGCCGGTCAGCGGCCCGAGCGAGACCAGCCCGTCGGCCGTCAGCCGCAGCGCGAAGGCGTGCGTCCCCCAGTACCACTGCCCCGTCAGCTCCAGCAACGACGGGTCGACCTCACGCAGCGGCTTCCACGGTGCCGGGATACGCGGCTCCGCCTCGGCGACGATACGGACCAGGTCGGCGGCCACGGAGAACAGCAGCGGTCCCGACGTGGAGTTGGCCAGGGCGATCGCCGCAACGTCGTCCTCGACGCTGATCATGAGGCACGCGAGGAAACCGGGCAGCGAACCGGTGTGTCCGACGAGGGACCGTCCGTTCCGTCGCCGGATCTCCATGCCCAGGCAGTAGGCGTAGCCGCTCGCCACGTCCGCCGCCTCGTGAGGCGCGGCCGGTGTCCTCATTTCCCGCAGCGACTCGGCACTCAGCACCCGCTCGTCGCCGTTGACCAGGAAGACCGCGAACCGCGCCAAGTCACCCGTCGTCGACCAGAGTTGACCTGCCGGAGCCATGCGACCCAGATCCTCGGTGGGTTCGGGAAGCATCACATCGGCCCAGGGATGAACGGCCCAGCCGCCCGCATGGGGTGCCTGCGGTCGTGTGCTCGTGCGATGCAGCCCCAGGGGTTCGAGTACTTCACGCCGAAGCACGTCCTCCCAGGGAGCCCCGCGGAGCTTCTCGATGAGCGCGCCGAGCAGGGCATAGCCCGGGTTCGAGTAGTGGAACCGGCGGCCCGGCGAGGTCAGCAGAGGCCGCTCGCCCAGCACGTCGGCGAGCTCGGGCCGCAGGGATCCGGGACTGCGCTCCCACCAGGGCCCCGGCGTCTCGGCCGCCAGCCCGCCTGTGTGCGCGAGGAGCTCGGCGACGGTCGCCTCCCCCACACCGGTGCCCGGCAGATGCTTCTCGAGTGGGTCCCCGAGATCCAGTGCGCCCTCGTCGCGCAGCCGCAGCACGAGAACAGCCGTGAAGGTCTTGGTGATCGAACCGATCCTGTACTGCACGTTCTCGTCCGGCGCGTGCCCGTCCACCGAGGTCCGTGCGCCGGTCCACACCGTCGTCCCGTCCCGCACGACGGCCGCGACGAGCGATGGGGCCCGCCCTTCGGCCTGTGCGACGGCGATACGGTGCAGCAGAGCGCGACGCGTGCCGGGAAGCAGTTCTCCCTGAGATGTCGTCATGGGCCCAGTCCACCTGGCCCGACATCCCCTCGTCGAGCACATTCGGGGGCAGGGCCGGTGAGGTCGGGGCGGATCAGGTCTGCGCCATGTCCACGAACCGCGAGTAGTGGCCCTGGAAGGCGACGGTGATCGTCGCCGTCGGGCCGTTTCGGTGCTTGCCCACGATGATGTCCGCCTCGCCCGCGCGGGGCGACTCCTTCTCGTACGCGTCCTCGCGGTGCAGAAGGATCACCATGTCGGCGTCCTGCTCGATGGAGCCCGACTCACGCAGGTCGGACACCATCGGCTTCTTGTCCGTGCGCTGCTCGGGACCACGGTTGAGCTGGGAGAGCGCGATCACCGGAACCTCCAGCTCCTTGGCCAGGAGCTTGAGGTTCCGGGACATGTCCGAGACCTCCTGCTGACGGCTCTCGGAGCGCTTGGAGCCCCCGGCCTGCATCAACTGGAGATAGTCGATGATCACGAGCCGGATGTCGTTGCGCTGCTTCAGCCGACGGCACTTCGCACGGATCTCCATCATCGACAGGTTCGGAGAGTCGTCGATGTAGAGGGGTGCGGACGAGACCTCGGGCATCCGGCGCGCCAGACGTGTCCAGTCGTCGTCCGTCATGGTGCCGGACCGCATGTGGTGAAGGGCGACGCGGGCCTCTGCGGACAGCAAACGCATCGCGATCTCGTTGCGCCCCATCTCCAGGGAGAAGATGACGCTGGGTAGGTTGTGCTTGATCGACGCGGCCCGGGCGAAGTCCAGGGCCAGCGTCGACTTGCCCATGGCGGGACGGGCCGCGATGACGATCATCTGCCCGGGGTGCAGACCGTTGGTGAGCGAGTCGAAGTCGGTGAACCCGGTGGGCACGCCGGTCATCTCGCCGCTGCGCGAGCCGATGGCCTCGATCTCGTCGAGCGCGCCCTCCATGATGTCGCCGAGCGGCAGGTAGTCCTCGCTCGTGCGCTGCTCGGTGACCGCGTAGACCTCTGCCTGGGCACGGTT
Source organism: Streptomyces massasporeus (assembly GCF_014648995.1). GTDB lineage: Bacteria > Actinomycetota > Actinomycetes > Streptomycetales > Streptomycetaceae > Streptomyces > Streptomyces massasporeus. The sequence continues at coordinate 221,908 of NZ_BMSE01000006.1, forward strand.
GACGATCTCGTCGACGTCGTCGTCGGCCGCGTATCCCATCTGCGTGATGCGGGTTCCGGCCTCGACCAGGCGGCGCAGGACGGCCCGCTCGTGGACGATCTCCGCGTAGTACGCCGCGTTGGCCGCCGTGGGCACCGTCTGGACGAGGGTGTGCAGGTACGAGGCCCCGCCGACCTTGTTGATCTCGCCGCGCTTGGTGAGCTCGGCCGCGATCGTGATGGGGTCGGCCGGCTCGCCCTTGGCGTAGACGTCGAGAACGGCCTGGTAGATCGTCTCGTGGGCCGGTTTGTAGAAGTCGTGGCCCTTGAGGATCTCGACGACGTCGGCGATGGCGTCCTTGGACAGGAGCATGCCGCCGAGGACGGACTGCTCGGCGTCGATGTCCTGCGGGGGAACCCGCTCGAACGACGGGGCCGATCCGCCGTCCCACGCCCCGTTGTCCCTGCCGCGCTCGTGCTGTTCGTCGCGGCCCCGGGCTCCGTCACCCCGCCGACGGGAAGCGGGTAGACGATCGCTGGGCCCGCTGTCGGCCCACGGGTCGTCCAAGGGCTCGGAAATGCTCACCGAGCCACCTCCTCCCGTCCGCCGAAGCAGACCTAGCCGTGCCCCTCTGTTCTACGGCACGGCACTGACAAATAAGAGGCCCAACTCCGGTTGGCACGCGCCGGTTTTGTAGCGTTTCGAGAACCGGCGGACGGAGCGGGCGCCGGACTACCGTAGGCCCCTCGGCACCGTCAGCCAATCTGGTTATCCACAGGCCATGTGGACGACGGCCCAGATGCTGTGGAGAACTCCGCGAAACCTGTGCACGACCCGGTGGACAGGCCTGTGAACAAGCGACGCCCTTCCCGAGAGGAACCATCCTGACCTGCGACTTCGCCGTCCACGGGCTGTGCAGAAGAAAAACTTCCCCAACCGGACCAAGATCGCCTCGAACAGTGCACAGCAGTGCGCACCCCAGGACGGAACGTAAGGGTCGTAAAAGCTTTGCATCTCTTACCTGTGGACGATTAGATTGGTGCACATGACACAGGCCCCCGTGCGCCGCCGAGCCGGCCGGAGACAGCACGACCGCGAGATCGTCGCACTGGCCCTTCCGGCCTTCGGCGCCCTCGTCGCCGAGCCCCTCTTCCTCATGACCGACACCGCCATCGTCGGCCATCTGGGCACGGCCCAACTCGCCGGCCTCGGCATCGCCTCGGCCCTGCTGATGACCGCCGTGAGCGTCTTCGTCTTCCTCGCCTACGCCACAACAGCGGCGGTTGCCCGTCGTGTCGGAGCGGGCGACCTGCAAGCCGCCATCCGACAAGGCATGGACGGTATTTGGCTGGCTCTGCTCCTCGGCGCCGCCGTCGCCGCCGTCGCACTGCCGACGGCACCCCACCTCGTGGACCTCTTCGGCGCCTCGGACGCGGCAACCCCCTACGCGATCACGTATCTGCGTATCTCCGTGCTCGGCATACCGGCCATGCTCGTCGTCCTCGCGGCGACCGGCGTCCTGCGCGGCCTGCAAGACACAAAGACCCCGCTCTACGTCGCCATCGCCGGCTTCGTCGCCAACGGCGCCCTCAACGCCGGGCTTGTCTACGGCGCCGGTCTGGGGATCACCGGTTCCGCGTGGGGCACCGTCATCGCCCAGTGCGGCATGGCCGCGGTCTACCTCGCGGTCGTTCTGCGAGGAGCGCGAAAGCACGGCGCCTCGCTGCGCCCGGATGCCGCCGGGATCAGGGCGTCTGCACAAGCCGGTGTGCCTCTGCTGGTGCGCACCCTCTCCCTGCGGGCGATCCTGATGATCGCCACGGCGGTCGCCGCCCGCCTCGGGGACGCCGACATCGCCGCCCACCAGATCATCCTCTCCCTGTGGAACCTGCTGGCCTTCGCCCTCGACGCCATCGCCATCGCGGGGCAGGCCATCATCGGTCGGTACCTCGGAGCCGGTGACTCCCAGGGCGCCCGGGACGCGTGCCGGCGCATGGTGGAGTGGGGCATCGCCGTCGGGGTCGTCCTCGGCGTACTGGTGGTCATCACCCGACCAGCATTCCTGCCGCTGTTCACCAGTGACCCGTGGGTCAAGGATGTGGCGCTGCCCGCCCTGATCATCGTCGCCCTCTCCCAGCCGATCTCCGGCATCGTCTTCGTGCTGGACGGAGTCCTGATGGGCGCCGGTGACGGTCCGTACCTCGCCTGGGCCATGCTGCTCACGCTGGCGGTGTTCACGCCGGTGGCCTTGCTGGTCCCCGTACTGGGCGGTGGGCTCACTGCCCTCTGGGCGACGATGACGCTGATGATGACCGTGCGGATGCTGACGCTGTGGATCCGTGCACGTTCGGGGCGCTGGATCGTCACAGGCGCGACCCGCTGACCGTTTCACGTGAAACGCTGCCTGTTTCACGTGAAACACGGCGCGCTCCACGAACGCGGCGTTTCACGTGAAACAAGGACGCCCCTCGGTATGCAGGCGCCCAACGGACACGAAAGGGGCCGCACCCTCCAGGGTGCGGCCCCTTCGCTTACTGCTGCAGCAGACGCGGCACTCAGGCCGCGACGACCTCGATGTTGACCTTGGCGGCAACCTCGGGGTGCAGACGCACGGACGTCTCGTGAGCGCCCAGCGTCTTGATCGGCGAGCCGAGCTCGATGCGGCGCTTGTCGACCTCGGGGCCACCGGAGGCCTTGATCGCGGAAGCGACGTCGGCCGGCGTGACGGAACCGAAGAGACGACCGGCGTCGCCGGAGCGAACGGCCAGACGGACCTTGACACCCTCGAGCTGGGCCTTCACAGCGTTGGCCTGCTCGATGGTCTGGATCTCGTGGATCTTGCGAGCCCGACGGATCTGCTCGACGTCCTTCTCGCCACCCTTGGTCCAGCGGATAGCGAACTTCCGCGGGATCAGGTAGTTGCGAGCGTAACCGTCCTTGACGTCGACGACATCGCCCGCGGCACCGAGGCCGGAGACCTCGTGGGTGAGGATGATCTTCATGAGTCGGTCACCCTTCCCTTATCGCGCGGTGGAGGTGTAGGGCAGCAGCGCCATCTCACGGCTGTTCTTCACAGCCGTGGCGACGTCACGCTGGTGCTGCGTGCAGTTGCCGGTCACGCGGCGGGCACGGATCTTGCCGCGGTCGGAAATGAACTTCCGCAGCATGTTCGTGTCCTTGTAGTCCACGTACGTGACCTTGTCCTTGCAGAATGCGCAGACCTTCTTCTTCGGCTTGCGCACAGGCGGCTTAGCCATGGTGTTTCTCCTGTGTGATCAAGAAGTGTGAGTGCGAACCCGCCCCTAGAAGGGGGGCTCGTCCGAGTAGCCGCCGCCACCGCCGCCGCCGCCGGAGTTTCCACCCCAGCCGCCGCTACCGCCCTGGTTGCCACCGGCGGGAGCGCCTGTCGCCCACGGGTCGTCGGCGGGAGCGCCGCCGCCCTGCTGGCCGCCACCGGGGCCGCCGCCCCAGCCGCCGCCACCCTGGCCGCCACCGCCACCGCCGCCGTAACCACCCTGGCCGCCCTGGCCACCGCGGCCGGTGGTCTTGGTGACCTTGGCCGTGGCGTTGCGCAGGCTGGCGCCGACTTCCTCGACGTCCAGCTCGTAGACCGTGCGCTTGACACCCTCACGGTCCTCGTAGGACCGCTGCTTCAGCCGGCCCTGCACGATGACGCGCATGCCTCGCTGGAGCGACTCGGCGACGTTCTCCGCCGCCTGACGCCAGACCGAGCAGGTCAGGAACAGGCTCTCGCCGTCCTTCCACTCGTTCGTCTGGCGGTCGAAGGTGCGGGGGGTGGACGCGACACGGAACTTCGCGACCGCCGCACCGGAGGGGGTGAAGCGCAGCTCGGGGTCGTCGACAAGATTGCCGACGACCGTGATGACGGTCTCGCCTGCCATGGGGGAACCTCTCGGCGGGTTTGCTCTGGCTGCTTGCTACTCGAATCCCGGGATCAGCTGAGCTGGGAAGCTCAGTGGGTCTCGGGGCGGAGGACCTTGGTCCGGAGGACCGACTCGTTCAGGTTCATCTGGCGGTCGAGCTCCTTGACGACCGCAGGCTCGGCCTGCAGGTCGATGACCGAGTAGATGCCCTCGGGCTTCTTCTTGATCTCGTACGCGAGACGACGACGGCCCCAGGTGTCGACCTTCTCGACCTTTCCGCCGCCGTCACGGACGACAGAGAGGAAGTTCTCGATCAGCGGAGAGACAGCGCGCTCCTCGACCTCGGGGTCGAGGATGACCATCACCTCGTAGTGACGCATGTGGAACCCACCTCCTTTGGACTCAGCGGCCACGGTCGTTCCGTGGCAGGAGGGTTGTGATGCGTAGCAACGGTATCGGCCACCACTGACAGTCGGGGTTTCTGGCGAGAAGCCCCTGCCATGACGTGGACAGACACCGGTGCGGACGGTACAGAGTACCCGCACAGCGGCTTGCGGTTGAAATCCGGCCGCCAGGGCAGCCAATCTGTACACATCGGGTGTGTATGGCGCTACGATGCGCCGACTTTCGCAGGAGGTGCCCTATGGCACAGGCATTGCGACCCAACACCGCCGGCGGCCTCTTCGCCTCGGACGGCAAGCCCCATCCCCTCCAGGACGCGCTGCTCGCGGTGACCCTGGTGCTGGGCCTCACCTCGTTCCTCTCGGCGATCATCGACGAGGACCTGCATCTGCTCAGCTCCTGGGCCGGTCTCGTGGGCATCCTCACGGGCGCGTACGGCCAGTGGATCTCGGTGACGACCCGGGAGCGCTTCGGCCTGATCCTCGGCTTGGGCGCATCGGGCGTCGGGTTCTTCCTGGGCATGGCGCACGGCGGTCTCATCGGCTGACGCCAGGGCACCCCTCATCTGAACACCGGGTCACGCCCCGGCCGACCTCGGGCCGGGGCGAAGGTCAGGTACGCCCAACCGGCGCGCTTCCCAGGCGCAGTAGGCTTCGCGCGAGAGCCGGAGCCCCTGTACCCATGGGGACACACCAGCCCGAGGAGCGCCCCGAAATGAGCCTGACCCTGAGGACCATCAGTCGCGAGCAGCATCTGGCCTACATCCAGAGCCTGCCCTCGGCGAGCCACATGCAGGTCCCGGCCTGGGCTGACGTCAAGGCGGAGTGGCGCTCCGAGAACCTCGGCTGGTTCGACGACCGCACGGGCGAGATGGTCGGTGCCGGTCTGGTCCTCTACCGGCAACTTCCCAAGATCAAGCGCTACCTCGCCTACCTGCCCGAGGGCCCGGTCATCAACTGGTTCGCGCCGAATCTGCAGGACTGGATCGAGCCGATGCTGGCGCACCTGAAGCAGCAGGGCGCCTTCTCCGTGAAGATGGGCCCGCCGGTGATCATCCGGCGCTGGGAGGCCCCCTCCATCAAGGCGGGCATCCAGAACCCCGACGTCAAGCGCCTGCGCGACATCGAGGCCGACCACATCGAGCCGCGCGCCTTCGAGGTCGCCGACAAGCTGCGCCGCATGGGCTGGCAGCAGGGCGAGGACGGCGGCGCCGGCTTCGGCGACGTCCAGCCCCGCTACGTGTACCAGGTGCCGCTGGCGAACCGCTCCCTGGAAGAGGTCCACAAGAACTTCAACCAGCTGTGGCGCCGCAACATCAAGAAGGCCGAGAAGGCCGGTGTCGAGGTCGTCCAGGGCGGCTACCAGGACCTCGAGGAATGGCAGCGGCTCTACGAGATCACGGCCGTGCGCGACCACTTCCGGCCGCGCCCGCTGTCGTACTTCCAGCGCATGTGGACGGCCCTCAACACCGAGGACCCCAATCGCATGCGGCTGTACTTCGCCCGGCACAACGGCGTGAACCTGTCGGCCGCGACCATGCTGATCGTCGGCGGGCACGTCTGGTACTCCTACGGCGCCTCCGACAACATCGGCCGTGAGGTCCGCCCCTCGAACGCGATGCAGTGGCGGATGCTGCGCGACGCCTACGCGCTCGGCGCCACCGTCTACGACCTGCGCGGCATCTCCGACTCGCTGGACGAGACCGACCACCTCTTCGGTCTGATCCAGTTCAAGGTGGGTACCGGCGGCCAGGCGGCCGAGTACCTCGGCGAGTGGGACTTCCCGCTGAACAAGCTGCTGCACAAGGCGCTCGACATCTACATGTCGCGCCGCTGATGTCCCGTTCAGTGCTTCTATACCTCTGACACACGGCAACCGCCGATTCACGGCACCGCGAGAAAGGTTCCAGGTCCGGCCATGGCGCTCACGCTCTACGTCGACACCGCGCGCTGGCGTGCGCACCACAAGCACGTGCAGGAGCAGTTCCCGGGCCTCGTACCGGTCTGCAAGGGCAACGGCTACGGCTTCGGGCACGAGCGGCTGGCGGAGGAGGCCACACGGCTGGGCTCGGACGTCCTCGCCGTCGGAACCACGTACGAGGCCGCCCGGATCAAGGACTGGTTCGGCGGGGACCTGCTGGTGCTGACGCCCTACCGGCGGGGCGAGGAGCCGGTGCCGCTGCCGGACCGGGTCATCCGCTCGGTGTCGTCGATAGACGGTGTGTACGGCCTGGTCGGTGCCCGTGTGGTGATCGAGGTGATGTCCTCGATGAAGCGCCATGGCATCAGCGAGCAGGACCTGGCGCAGCTGCACGCCGCCATCGAGAACGTCCGCCTGGAGGGCTTCGCCATCCACCTGCCGCTGGACCGCACCGACGGCTCGGACGCCGTCGAGGAGGTCATCGGCTGGATGGACCGGCTGCGTGCCGCCCGGCTGCCCCTGCACACCATGTTCGTCAGCCACCTCAAGGCCGAGGAACTCGCCCGACTCCAGCAGCAGTTCCCGCAGACCCGCTTCCGTGCCCGTATCGGCACGCGCCTGTGGCTGGGGGACCACGACGCCACCGAGTACCGCGGCGCGGTCCTGGACGTCACGCGTGTCGCCAAGGGCGACCGTTTCGGCTACCGGCAGCAGAAGGCGGCCTCCGACGGCTTCCTGGTGGTCGTGGCGGGCGGTACGTCGCACGGAGTGGGTCTGGAGGCCCCCAAGGCACTGCACGGCGTCATGCCGCGCGCCAAGGGCGTCGCCCGCGCCGGCCTCGCGACGGTGAACCGGAACCTTTCTCCGTTCGTCTGGGGCGGCAAGCAGCGCTGGTTCGCGGAGCCGCCGCACATGCAGGTCTCGATCCTGTTCGTGCCGGCGGACGCGCCCGAGCCGAAGGTCGGCGATGAGCTGGTGGCCCATCTGCGGCACACCACCACGCAGTTCGACCGGATCATGGACCGCTGACCGTCGCGCGACGCGCACCCTCGCAGCGCAGCAAGAAGGCCGTACACGGTGTCCCGTGTACGGCCTTCGGCGTTCCCGGCTACGACCTCGCGCGCCGTTCGCTCAGAGCGAACCACCCGTGGGGCCCGGCTTGCCCCACTCGACCGGCGGCCCGTCGAACTGGGCATCGGCCACGTGCTTCCGGGGGCGGGCCGCCGGACCGAGAACGAAGACGTCCTCGGCGCCGTCGAGCACTCCGCCCGAGGGGTCGTCGTCGCCGGAACGCCGCACCGGATCCCGGTCCGGCATGAAGATGTCGCGCACGACCATCACGCACAGGTACAGCGTCCCGAGCAGATGCAGGCCGATGGCCCAGTGGTAGCCGTCGGTGGGCAGCCCCTTGTGGGCGTCTCCACTGGTCGTGTACGCGAGGTACAGCCAGATCCCCAGGAAGTACGCCACCTCGCAGGCCTGCCAGATCAGGAAGTCCCGCCACTTCGGCCGGGCGAGAGCGGCCAGCGGCACCAGCCACAGGACGTACTGCGGCGAGTAGACCTTGTTGGTGAGGATGAACGCCGCGACGATCAGAAAGGCGAGCTGGGCGAAGCGTGGGCGGCGCGGGGCGATCAGTGCGAGCGCCGCGACGGCCGCACAGCACACCAGCATCAGCAGCGTGGCCAGTGTGTTCACGGTGTCGGTGCTGAGCGGATCGTCCGAGTTCTGGGCCATGATCAGCCAGAAGGAGCCGAAGTCGACGCCCCGCTCCTGGCTGAACGTGTAGAACTTCGACCAGCCCTCGAAGGCGAAGAGCATCACCGGCCCGTTCACGACGACCCAGGCGACGATGGCGCCGCCCAGAGCCGTACCGAACTCCCGCCACCTGCCCGCGCGCCAGCACAGCACCATCAGCGGCCCGAGGAGCAGGAAGGGGTAGAGCTTGGCGGCCGTGGCCAGCCCCAGCAGGACGCCGAACGCGAGGGAACGGCCACGTGACCACATCAGCATCGCCGCCGCCGTCAGAGCCACGGCGAGCAGGTCCCAGTTGATGGTCGCCGTCAGCGCTGCGGCAGGCGCCAGGGCGACCAGCAGGCCGTCCCAGGGACGCCGGGCGTGGGTGCGGGTCACGCAGACGACGATGACCGCCGCACACACCATGAGCATTCCGGCGTTGACCATCCAGTACCACTGCTCCTGGTACTGGATGGTGCCGCTGCCGGGCGTGAGCCAGGAGGCGACTTCCATGAAGACACCGGTGAGCACCGGGTACTCCAGATACTGCATGTCGCCGGGAAGCCGGTCGAAGTACGGCACGAGCCCATCAGCGAAGCCCCGCCCCTGGTAGAGGTGGGGGATGTCGGAGTAGCACGCGTGCGTGTACTGGGAGCTGGCGCCGAAGAACCAGTCGCCGTCATAGCAGGGCGCCTTCTGGACCAGGCCGAGGGCGAACATGCCGATCGCCACCAGCGCGATCACCCGCACGGGAGTCCACCAGGACGACCCGAGCAGGGCACGCCGCCCGAGCGGACCGCCGATCAGCTCGCTGCCGGCTGCGGCGACCTCGTCCTCCTTGGTCGGCCGCACCGGCTCCCGCTCATGGACGCTCGCTTGCGTCGATTCTGCACTGGCCATGCCGCACATCCTGCCGTACGAGTCTGGCAATACGCCGAGGGCCGCCGCACCCGAAGGGGGACGGCGGCCCTTGTTTCACGTGAAACACCTTCGCGTTTCACGTGAAACACCCAAGCCGGGCGATCTGACTGCGGCTATCCCTCGGGGCCTCCGAAGATGCCTCCGTTGCCGTTGCCGTTGCCTCTGGTGTTGCCGCCGTTCTCGGTTGTGTCGGTCGGTGCGGGCGGGGAGGACACGCCTCCGTCGGTCCCGCCGTTCTCCGTGCCACCGTTCTCCGTGCCACCGTCGTTCTCGCATCCGAAGAACCCACAGGTGTTGCTCGGCGTGGGCGACGGACTCGAGCTCTCCGTGGGCGTGGGGCTCGGCGACTCGGTCACGGTCTCGCTGGGCTCCACGCTGGGCGTCGGCTTCGGCGACGGAGCACCCAGCTCGTCCTGGATCACGCCGATCTTCTCGGCGTCCGGGAAGCCGATGTCGGTCACGCCCTTCAGTGCCGCCTTCATGTACTCGGTCCACACCTGCGTGGGAGTGTCACCACCGTGGATGGACTCCTCCCCCGCCGTGCCGTTCATGGAGAGCAGCTTGGCGCTCTTGGGATCCTCGCGGAACATCGCGACCGAGGTCGACAGCTGCTGGGTGTAGCCGACGAACCAGGCGGACTTGTTCTCGTCCGTGGTACCGGTCTTGCCGGCCGCCGTACGACCCAGGGCCAGCGCGTTCTTACCCGTACCGTTCTGGATGACGTTCTCCAGAGTGTCGGTGACGTTGTTGGCCACCTTCTCGGGCATGGCCTGCGTGATCCTCGGCTTCTCGAAGCCCTCGACCCCCCGGCCGTTGAACTTGACGCTGGTCACCGAGTACGGGGCGGCCTGCTTACCCGATGCGGCGAACGTCGCGTAGGCGTCGGCCATACGGATCGCGCTGGGGGTCGACGTACCGAGCGCGAACGACGGGTTGAGCGTGGCGAAGCTCGCGTCCAGGATGCCGGACTTCTCGGCCACATCCCGCACGTTCCTCATCCCCACGTCCATGCCGAGCTGCACGAACGGCGTGTTGACCGACTGCTCCATCGCCTTGCGCAGGGAGATGTACCCCCACGGGTGGTCACTCTCGTTCTCCTGGAAGAACGGGGTGTTGTCCTTCTTCAGGACATAGGTGCCGTCGTTGTTCCTGACCTTGAGATGGTCGTTGCCGTTGTACTTACTCAGGGGCGAGACCCCGGCTCCCTCGCTCCGATAAGTGCCGTGCTCCATCGCGGCGGCGAGCACGAACGGCTTCCACGTCGAACCGACGGGGACACCCGAGGTGTCAGCGTTGTTGTTGAAGTGGCCGTTCTCGTACCCCGCGCCGCCGTAGAGCGCGACGATGGCGCCGTCCTTGGGCTTCACCGAGGCCGCGCCGAACTGGACGTGCTTGTCCAGCTCACGGTTCTTCGGGTCGAGCTTCTCCTTCTCGACCTTCTTGACGGCCTTCGCCAGCGCCTCGACGTTGGCCTTCTTGAAGGTCGTCTTGATCTGGTAGCCGCCCAGGTCGAACTGCTTCTCGGAGATGTTGGAGTGGTTCAGGACGTACTTCTTGGCCGTGTCCACCAGGTAGCCGATCTGGCCGGTCATGCCCTTGGACGCCTTGCGGTCCTGAGGCATGGGGTACTTCTTGATCGCGTCCTGGTACTGCTTGTCCGTGATCCTCTTGTCGTTGTGCATCTGCTCGAGGATCCAGCCCCAACGGGCCTTGGAACGCTTGGTGTTGGCCTCGCTGGTCGCCGTCTTGTCGATGCCGTCATTACCCGCGGGGTCGTAGTACGTCGGCCCCTTCAGAAGAGCGGCAAGGAAGGCACACTCGCTCGGCTGGAGGTCCTTTGCTTCCTTGCCGTAATAGGCCTGGGCGGCGGCCTGGATGCCGTACGCGCCGCGGCCGTAGTACGAGGTGTTCAGGTAGCCCTGGAGGATCACCGGCTTGGAGACCTTCGTGCCCACCTTGATGGAGATGAACATCTCCTTGAACTTACGGCTGAGCGACTGTTCCTGGCTCAGGTAGGTGTTCTTGACGAACTGCTGAGTGATCGTCGAACCGCCCTGCGTGTTACCGCCGCGGGCCATGTTCGCCAGGGCCCGGGCGATGCCCATGGGGTCGACGCCCTTGTCCTGGTAGAAGCTCTTGTTCTCGGCGGAGATCACCGCCCACTGCATGGCCTTGGGGATCCGGTCGATCGTGACGTTCTGCCGGTTCTGCCCGCTGCCCGCCGCGACCATCTGGCTGCCGTCGGCCCAGTAGTAGACGTTGTTCTGCGACAGCGCGGCCGCGTTCTCCTCGTTGGGAACGCCCACCATGGCGTAGCCGATGCCCGCCACGGCCACCAGGCTGCCGAAGAAGCCGATGCACAGGCCGGAGACGAGCTTCCACGACGGCATCCAGCGCTGCCAGCCGTACTTGCCGGCCCGCGGATAGTCGATCAGCCGGTTCTTGTCGGGAACAGCGGCGGCGCGGCCTCTGCCCCGGCCGGGCCCGTTCGGCCCGCCGGGGGCGGCACGCCGGCCACCTCGAGTCGGTTCGGCCGCTCTGCGGCGGCTGCCCCCCGTACTTCTCTGCGCAGCACGGCGGGCCTCGGCACGGCCGCCGTACTGACGCTCCTCACCCCCTGAGTCGAAAGCGTCCGACCCATAGGAGTCGGACGGAGACCCGGTGGCGCCTCGCGGTGCCGCACGGCGGCCGGGGGACGAGCCGGACTGGCCGCGTCGGGCCGCGGCACGTCCGCCTCCCTGCGGCTGCGGCGGTTTGCGACGGTGCTCGCTCATCGAACGACTACTCCTCGGGCAGGCGCACCCCTGCGCGCCTGGAAACGGCGGCTAGTTTCCGGTCCCCCCGAAGTACGGATGCGGTCGGCTCCGCATTCATCGGTCCCGCATGCACCCGTACTGCACCGAAGACGACGACGCTCTCAGGCGTCACTCGGTTCCCGGTGATGTGCATGGCGCACAGACTACGCACCACCAAAACCTGCCGAGCCCCGAAGTTCACCTCAAATCAGGCAACTCGTGTCCGATGAATCGGTGATGTGATCCCGGTCACCGGGCCCCCTCTTGTCGCATCCGGAAGGCCGTTCTATCGTCGTGATGTATCGAGTCGATACATCAGCTCGACACATCGGTCCGACACATCGGACCGATACATGCGCACCGCGGCGAGAGGAGGCGACGATGAGCCGGCGTTCCGGGATCCTCGAGTTCGCCGTACTCGGCCTGCTCCGCGAGTCTCCGATGCACGGCTATGAGCTGCGTAAACGGCTCAACACGTCGCTGGGCGTCTTCCGTGCGTTCAGCTACGGGACGCTCTACCCCTGCCTCAAGACGCTGGTCGCCAACGGCTGGTTGATCGAGGAACCCGGGAGTACCCCCGAGGAAGCCCTCGCCGCCCCCCTCGCGGGGCGCCGCGCCAAGATCGTCTACCGGTTGACGGCGGAGGGTAAGGAGCACTTCGAGCAGCTGCTCTCGCAGACGGGGCCCGACGCGTACGAGGACGAAACCTTCGCGGCCCGTTTCGCCTTCTTCGGACAGACCTCACGCGATGTCCGCATGCGCGTGTTGGAAGGTCGCCGCAGCCGGCTGGAGGAGCGGCTGGAGAAGATGAGCGCGTCCCTGGCCCGGACCCGGGAGCGCCTCGACGACTACACGCTCGAGCTCCAGCGCCACGGAATGGAGTCCGTGGAGCGTGAGGTGCGCTGGCTGAACGAGCTCATCGAGAGCGAGCGGGCGGGGCGGGACCTCAAGGGTCCGGCCTCAGGAGAGCCCGCATCGCGTGACACCACATCTGGAGCGTCGGGCGTCCTGCCCCGGCCGGGGGACGACCCCCGGCCGGATACGCCCGACGACACCGCCACGTGAGAGCCCACTCAGGGCCTCACTCGTACACACAGGGAGCAACCGCCATGGGTTCGGTTCGCGTAGCCATCGTCGGTGTGGGCAACTGCGCCGCATCGCTGGTGCAGGGAGTCGAGTACTACAAGGACGCCGACCCGGCGTCCAGGGTGCCGGGCCTGATGCACGTCCAGTTCGGCGACTACCACGTCAGCGACGTCGAGTTCGTCGCCGCGTTCGACGTGGACGCCAAGAAGGTCGGTCTCGACCTGGCGGACGCCATCGGCGCCTCCGAGAACAACACCATCAAGATCTGCGACGTCCCCAGCACGGGTGTCACGGTGCAGCGCGGCCACACCCTCGACGGTCTCGGCAAGTACTACCGCGAGACCATCGAGGAGTCCGCCGAGGAGCCGGCCGACATCGTCCAGGTCCTCAAGGACCGGCAGGTCGACGTCCTCGTCTGCTACCTGCCCGTCGGCTCCGAGGACGCGGCGAAGTACTACGCGCAGTGCGCCATCGACGCCAAGGTCGCCTTCGTCAACGCCCTTCCGGTCTTCATCGCCGGCACCAAGGAGTGGGCGGACAAGTTCACCGCGGCGGGCGTCCCGATCGTCGGTGACGACATCAAGTCCCAGGTGGGCGCCACCATCACGCACCGTGTGATGGCGAAGCTGTTCGAGGACCGGGGCGTCGTCCTGGACCGCACGATGCAGCTGAACGTCGGCGGCAACATGGACTTCAAGAACATGCTCGAGCGCGACCGCCTCGAGTCGAAGAAGATCTCCAAGACGCAGGCCGTCACCTCCCAGATCCGCGACCGCGAGCTGGGCGAGGGCAACGTTCACATCGGCCCGTCCGACTACGTCGCCTGGCTGGACGACCGCAAGTGGGCCTACGTCCGCCTCGAGGGCCGTGCCTTCGGTGACGTCCCGCTGAACCTGGAGTACAAGCTCGAGGTCTGGGACTCCCCGAACTCCGCCGGCGTCATCATCGACGCCCTGCGCGCCGCGAAGATCGCCAAGGACCGCGGCATCGGTGGTCCGATCCTCTCCGCGTCGAGCTACTTCATGAAGTCCCCGCCCGTGCAGTACTTCGACGACGAGGCCCGCGAGAACGTCGAGAAGTTCATCAAGGGTGAGGTCGAGCGCTGAGGCGCCGCAACCAGTCGCTCCTGCCAGGGCTGTGAGGGTCCCCGGGTCGTACGACCCGGGGACCCTCCCCGTATGTGAGGCTGGGCCCCATGGCCGTCGTCCGTGACCTGCGCGTCCTGTTGCGCTTCCAGGGCTTCCGGCGCCTGCTCGCCGTACGTCTGCTGTCCCAGGGTGCCGACGGCGTCTACCAGGTCGCGCTCGCCGCGTACGTGGTCTTCTCGCCGGAGAAGGAGACCTCGGCGGCCGGTGTCGCCTCCGCGATGGCCGTGCTGCTGCTCCCGTACTCCCTCGTCGGCCCCTTCGCCGGCGTTCTGCTGGACCGCTGGAGGCGCCGTCAGGTCCTGCTGTTCGGCAGCCTGTTGCGTGCTCTGCTGGCCCTTGTGACGGCCCTGCTGATCCTCAGTCCGGCACCCGACTGGCTCTTCTACGTCTCGGCCCTGTGTGTCACCGCCGTCAACCGCTTCGTCCTGTCCGGCCTTTCCGCCGCCCTTCCGCGTGTGGTCGACGCCGACCGTTTGGTCATCGCCAACTCCCTCTCCCCGACGGCCGGGACGCTGGCCGCGACCGCGGGCGGCGGACTCGCCTTCGTCGTGCGCCTGGCGGTGGCGGACTCGGACGCCGCGGTGGTGCTCGTGGGAGCCGGGCTGTATCTGTGCGCCGCGCTCGCATCGCTGAGCATGGCGCGGGAACTCCTCGGCCCTGACCGGCCCTTGCCACGCGAGGAGATCGGAACGGCTCTCACGGGCACCGCCCGCGACCTGGCGGCGGGCGTGCGTCACCTGGCCGCGCCGCAGCGCCGGGAGGCCGCCTGGGCGCTCGCGGCGATGTCGCTGATGCGGTTCTGCTACGGCGCCCTGCTGGTCATGCTGCTGATGCTGTGCCGGTACGCGCTCACCTCGACCGCGGACGACGGACTCGCCCTGCTGGGACTGGCGTTGGGCTTCTCCGGCGCCGGGTTCTTCGCGGCTGCCGTGGTGACCCCTTGGAGCGCGGGGCGGCTCGGACCGGGCCGCTGGATCGTCGTGTGCGCGGGAGCCGCGGCGCTGCTGGAGCCCGCGCTCGGACTGCCGTTCGCCACCGCTCCGCTGCTGGCCGCGGCCTTCGTCCTGGGGCTCACCACCCAGGGCGCGAAGATCGCCACGGACACCATCGTCCAGTCTTCCGTCGAGGACGGGTTCCGTGGCCGGATCTTCTCGGTTTACGACGTCCTCTTCAACGTTTCCTTCGTCGGCGCGGCCGCCGTGGCCGCCGTGATGCTGCCGCCGGACGGCCGGTCCGTCCCGCTGGTGATCACGATCGCCGTTATCTACGCGGCAGTAGCTGTAGCTATGGCCCGTTTTGGCCGCCAGTAAGTGTCACATCAATGACACAGAGCCACTTCTGGCTACTGCGTTGTCAGTGCGGACCGCTACCTTACGTGGGTCTTATCTCGCGACATGTTCGCGTCACTCACCATGTTCTAGGGGGACCCCCAAGTGACTACTCCGCCGCCCCAGGGCAATCCATTCGCACAGGGCCAGCCCGCGGCTGCACCCCAGGCTCCGGTCCCGCCCCAAGGCGGCTACCCCCAGCAGCCCGGACAGCCCGGCTTCCCGCCCCAGGGCGCCGCTCCGTACGCTCCGGTTCCCCCGCAGCCGTCCGGCCGCAAGCTCAGCTTCAAGACGATCAAGAACATCGCGGTCGTCATAGCCGTGGCGACCATAGCCATCGTCGGCTACGTGACCAGCCGGGACGACGCCAACACGGCGGCTGTCGGCGACTGCATGCACCGCGGCAGCACCAGCGACAACAACCCGGACCTCGAGGTCGTCGAGTGCAGCGACGCGAAGGCCCAGTACAAGGTGCTGGCCAAGATCGAGGGCTCGTACCTCACGCAGACGCTGGCCTCCAGCAAGTGCGAGGCCGAGGCCAAGGACTTCCAGTACACGTACACCGAGAGCGGTGACGGCAAGGACTTCCTGCTCTGCCTGAAGGACTACAAGAAGTAGGCAGACGTGACGAGGGGCGGTGTTTCACGTGAAACACCGCCCCTCGGTCTGTCTCCGCCAGGACGCCTGGCCGCAAAGGGGGTCATGTTTCACGTGAAACATGACCTCGTTTCACAGCCTCAGCTCTCCTGCCCGGCCCACCACTCCTTGAGAGCGGCCACCGCAGCGTCATGCTCCATCGGCCCGTTCTCCAGGCGCATCTCCAGCATGTGCTGGTAGGCGCGGCCGATGGCCGGGCCGGGACCCACACCGAGGATTTCCATGATCTGGTTGCCGTCGAGGTCCGGACGGATCGAGTCCAGCTCCTCCTGCTCCTGCAGCTTGGCGATCCGCTCCTCCAGCCCGTCGTAGGCACGCGACAGAGCCGCCGCCTTGCGCTTGTTGCGCGTCGTGCAGTCCGAGCGGGTCAGCTTGTGGAGGCGGTTCAGGAGCGGACCGGCGTCACGGACGTAGCGGCGGACCGCCGAGTCCGTCCACTCACCGGTGCCGTAGCCGTGGAAGCGCAGGTGGAGTTCGACCAGACGTGAGACGTCCTTCACCAGCTCGTTGGAGTACTTCAGAGCCGTCATGCGCTTCTTGGTCATCTTCGCCCCGACCACCTCGTGATGGTGGAACGAGACCCGGCCGTCCTTCTCGAATCGACGGGTGCGCGGCTTGCCGATGTCGTGTAGGAGAGCGGCAAGGCGCAGGGTGAGGTCTGGGCCGTCCTCCTCCAGGGCCATCGCCTGCTCCAGGACGATCAGCGAGTGGTCGTAGACGTCCTTGTGCCGGTGGTGCTCGTCACGCTCCAAGCGCAGAGCCGGCAGCTCGGGCATCACGCGTTCGGCGAGGCCCGTCTCGACGAGCAGCGTCAGGCCCGTGCGCGGCTGCTGGGAGAGGAGCAGCTTGTTCAGCTCGTCCCGCACCCGCTCCGCCGAGACGATCTCGATGCGCCCAGCCATCTCCGTCATCGCCGTGACGACCTCGGGGGCGACCTCGAAACCGAGCTGAGCCGCGAAGCGCGCGGCCCTCATCATCCGCAGGGGGTCGTCCGAGAACGACTCTTCCGGCGTGCCGGGAGTACGCAGCACACGCGCCGCGAGGTCCTCGAGCCCCCCGTGCGGGTCGACGAACTCCTTCTCCGGCAGGGCCACCGCCATCGCGTTCACCGTGAAGTCACGGCGGACGAGATCCTCCTCGATGGAGTCCCCGTACGACACCTCGGGCTTGCGCGAGGTGCGGTCGTAGGCCTCGGAGCGGTAGGTGGTCACCTCGATCTGGTAGCCGTCCTTGTGGGCACCGACCGTGCCGAAGGCGATTCCGACCTCCCAGACGGCGTCTGCCCACGGGCGCACGATCTTGAGGACGTCCTCGGGGCGGGCGTCGGTCGTGAAATCCAGGTCGTTGCCGAGCCGGCCCAGCAGCGCGTCCCGTACCGAGCCGCCGACGAGGGCGAGTGAGAACCCGGCCTCCTGGAAGCGGCGGGCGAGGTCGTCGGCGACAGGAGCGACCCGCAACAGTTCACTCACCGCGCGGTGCTGCACCTGGCTCAGGGCACTGGACGTTTCTTCGTTGGCGTTCGGCACAACAGAAGAGGGTACGTGGCCCGGGCCACCGCGAGCTCCTCCTATTCCGCACGCCATTCCCCATGCAGATGCATGGGGACACGTCCGTCATGGGCGCACAAGCGCAGCTCCTGAGCCGTAAAGAGCTGCTCCCGCACATAGAGTCATATACCGGGCAGCACGGAGTCCGCCCCGCGATCTTGTGGGGCGGACCGCGGCACTTCCCCTCAGCGCGCATCGTTACCATGCGTGGACGCACATTCCGACGACCACTGACGACGACGAGGGACGGACGAGCGCGTGGCCGAGGCGGCAGACTTCCAGAGGACCAGTGCCTCACCTGCCCGCCGCTGGCTGCGGCGCACCGGGGCACTGCTCACCGGCGCGCCGCTGCTGGCCGGACTCCTCCAGTTGCCCGCCGCGACGCCGGCGGACGCGGCCGGGCAGGAGTCCCTGCAGGCTGCCGCCGGCGCGGGCTCGGTATCGGTCGCCGTCGACTCGCTCACCCCCAGCGCCCCCTCCGAGGGCGACACGGTCACCGTGTCGGGCACGGTGACGAACAACGGCAAGCAGACCGTCACCGGCGCGCATGTAGACCTCCAGGTGGGTCCCCCTCTCGAGACCCGCTCGTCGATCGACACCCTCGCCAAGAAGAGCGACGATCTCCAGGGACCCTCCGGCGAGAAGGTCGGCGGCAAGTACACCGAGAAGTACTCCGCTCTCACCCCCGGCGTCGCGGAGCCCTTCAGCATCTCCGTACCGGCCGACAAGCTCGATCTCGGCCGTGACGGCGTCTACCAGCTGGCCGTCTCGCTCTCCGGGGAGACCTCGGCGCAGCCCTGGGACCAGGTCCTCGGCGTCCAGCGCACGTTCCTGCCGTGGCAGCCGGAGGAAGCCGGCACCAAGACGAAGACCACCTTCCTGTGGCCGCTCGTCTCCAGCGCCCACATGGCAGCCGAGACGGGGTCGAACGAGCAGCAGACACCGGTCTTCCGTGATGACGAGCTCGCCGAGGAGATCTCGCCGGGCGGCCGCCTCGACCAGATGGTGTCGCTGGGCAAGGGCCTCGACGTCACGTGGGTGGTCGACCCGGACCTGCTGGCGTCCGTCGACGCGATGACGCGGAGCTACCAGGTCCGCGCCGCGGACGGCAGCACCACGCCCGGCAAGAACCAGGAGGTCGCCAAGCACTGGCTGGCCGAGCTCCAGCAGGCGGTCACGGGCAACGAGGTGGCCGCCCTGCCCTTCGGCGACCCGGACCTGGCCTCCCTCGCGCACAACGGCACGAACGTCACCGGCTCCCTGGGCCACCTCAAGGAGGCCACCGACGTCGCCGACAAGACGGTCGACACGATCCTCCACGTGAAACCGTCCACGGACTTCGTCTGGCCGGTGGACGGCGCCGTCGACCCGTCGATCGTGAAGGTCGCCACATCCGCGGGCGCCGACAAGGTGATCACCCGCAGCGACAGCCTCCAGGACAACCTGTCGTACACGCCCTCCGCGGCCCGGCCCATCGGCGGCGGCACCACGGCCGTCGTCGCGGACTCCCGGATGTCGACGGCCTTCCAGGGCAACCTGACCAGGGCCTCCGCCTCTACGCTCGCCGTACAGCGTTTCCTGGCGCAGAGCCTCACGCTCGGCCTGCAGACCGGCAAGCAGCGCAGCGTCGTCGTCGCCCCGCAGCGCATGCCGTCCGTGAGCCAGGCACAGGCCATGGCAGAAGCTCTGGGAACCCTCCAGGACGGGAACTGGTCCGAGTCGCAGGACCTCACAGCCGCCGCGAAGGCCAAGCCCGACCCGGCGGCCAACACGAAGGTGCCGTCGGCCTCCGCCTACCCCTCCTCGCTGGGCAAGCAAGAGCTGCCGCGGGCCGCCTTCGAGCAGATCGCCCGGACCCAGGGCAAGCTCGACAAGTTCAAGGTGATCCTCACCCGCCAGTCCCGGGTGGTGACCCCGTTCGGGCGGGCCATGAACCGAGAGATGTCCACGTCATGGCGCGGCCGGGGCATCGCGGCGGTGGGATACCGCGATGGCATCGAGTCGTACCTCAACGGGCTCATCGACGGGGTCAAGCTGATCCAGAAGTCGGAGACCAAGCTCTCCGGCCGCAGTGCCACGATCCCCGTGACCGTGCAGAACAACCTGGTCCAGGGTGTCGAGCACCTGGAGCTGCGGCTCACGTCGAAGAACCCCACGCGCCTCAAGATCGGCGGAGACGCCTACGAGGAGCAGCCCGTCACCGTCAACGGCGGCCACGCCCAGTCGGTGAAGTTCACCACGTCGGCCAACGCCAACGGCCGCGCGGAAGTCGTCGCCCAGCTGTACACGGAGGACGGCCAGAAGTACGGCGCCCCGGTCACCTTCGACGTGAAGGTCACCGAGGTCACGCCCACGGTGATGCTGGTCATCGGCGGTGGCGTCCTGCTCCTGGTCCTCGCGGGCTTCCGGATGTACACCCATCGCAAGCGCGCCGCCGCCCGTGAGGCAGCCGAGGACGACACCGTCGAGACGGACGGCGAGACCGACGGCCCGCACGACCGGGAAGACGCTCCGCAGAACCCGGAGCCCTCCGGCGCACGTCTCAAGGAGGAGGCCGGGCCCGGCTCAGGGGCAGATGCCTCCGAGCAGCCGAGTGACCCGGCCCCGGACACCGCAGCGGAAAGCGCCGACCCGTCCGGGACGGGTGAGAGAGTGGACCGTTGAGAAATCGTGGCCGGTGGGCCCGGGACGATGAGGTGGGGTAAGCATGAACGCGCCGTACGACGGTGACCGCGGCCGTGCCGCGGGCAACTCGGGCTACCCCGACGCGGGCGGGCCCGAGGGTTCACCGCCCGAGCACGGCCAGGTGCCGCCGCAGCCACCCGCGGACATCTACCTCCAGGACGCCTACGGCCAGGACCCCTACCGGGCACAGGACCTCTCCACCCAGGACCCGGTCGGTGAGGCGCTCTACGACCGCTCCGCGCACCCGCCGCCCGCTCCCGGCACGTACCAGCCGCAGCAGCAGCTGTACGGTCAGCCGCCGCAGTCGCCGTACGCGCCCGACCCGCAGGTGTGGGCGCAGACACCCGCACCAGAGCCGGAGGGCCCCACGCGGCATCTGCCGTACGGCGACGACCCCCGCACCACCCAGTTCGTCGGCGTGGACGACCTCGTCTCCCAGGCCGGCGAGCCCCGCCAGGAGCCGGACGCGTTCGCGCACCTCTTCCGGGACCAGCAGCAGGGCAGCGGTCACCCGTCGTACGAGTCGCCGTCGGTCCCAGGCCCGTCCCCGGCCCCGGGGCAGATGGCACAGGGCCCGTACGCACCGCAGGGTCAGTACGCGGAGCAGTACGCGGAGCCCGGCCGGACCGCGGCGGTACCGCCCGTCGTGGACGAGACGCCGGCCCCCGAGCCCGCCGCCGCATCCGCCCCCAAGAAGGGCGGCCGCGCCGCGGGCCTGATGAAGTCCAGCGCCGTGATGGCAGCGGGCACGATGGTCTCCCGCCTCACCGGCTTCATCCGCTCCGCGCTGATCGTGTCGGCGCTGGGCGTCGGCCTCCTCGGTGACACCTTCCAGGTCGCCTACCAGCTGCCGACGATGATCTACATCCTCACCGTCGGCGGTGGTCTCAACTCCGTCTTCGTACCGCAGCTCGTGCGCGCCATGAAGCAGGACGACGACGGCGGCGAGGCGTACGCCAACCGCCTGCTCACCCTGGTCATCGTGACGCTGGGCGGACTCACCGCCCTCTCCGTCCTCGGCGCACCGCTCCTGATCCGCGTGCTGTCGGACCCGGTGGCGAGCGACCCGGCCGCGAACGAGGTCGCCGTCACCTTCGCCCAGTACTTCCTGCCCACCATCTTCTTCATGGGCATCCACGTGGTGATGGGCCAGATCCTCAACGCCCGCGGCAAGTTCGGCGCGATGATGTGGACCCCGGTCCTGAACAACATCGTCATCATCGTGACGCTGGGCATGTTCATCTACGTCTACGGCACCGCGGCCGACTCCGGGATGAAGGCCGCGAACATCCCGCCGGAGGGCCAGCGCCTGCTCGGCATCGGCATCCTGCTCGGCCTCGTGGTCCAGGCGCTCGCGATGATCCCCTACCTGCGCGAGACCGGCTTCCGGCTGCGGCTGCGCTTCGACTGGAAGGGCCAGGGGCTCGGCAAGGCCGTCACACTGGCCAAGTGGACGGTGCTGTTCGTCCTCGCCAACCAGGCCGGCGCCATGATCGTCATCCAGCTGTCCACCGCGGCGGGCAAGGCCTCGCCGGTGGACGGCACCGGCTTCGCCGCCTACGCCAACGCACAGCTGATCTGGGGCCTGCCGCAGGCCATCATCACGGTCTCCCTCATGGCCGCCCTGCTGCCGCGCCTGTCGCGCTCGGCGGCCGAGGGCGACGGAGGCGCCGTCCGCGACGACATCTCCCAGGGCCTGCGCACCACGGCGGTGGCGATCGTGCCGATCGCGTTCGGGTTCCTCTCCCTCGGCATCCCGATGTGCACCCTGATGTTCGGCTCCTCGGGCACCAGCGAGGCCACCAACATGGGCTTCATGCTCATGGCGTTCGGACTCGGCCTGATCCCGTACTCCGTGCAGTACGTGGTCCTGCGTGCCTTCTACGCCTACGAGGACACCCGAACTCCCTTCTACAACACGGTCATCGTGGCCGCGGTCAACGCGGGCGCCTCGGCGATCTGCTACTTCGTCATCCCGTCCCGCTGGGCCGTGGTCGGCATGGCCGCCTCGTACGGCCTGGCCTACGCGATCGGCGTCGGCGTCGCCTGGCGCCGGCTGAGCAAGCGGCTCGGCGGGGACCTCGACGGCGCCCGCGTCCTGCGGACTTACGCCCGGCTGTGCATCGCGTCGGTTCCGGCCGCCCTGCTCAGCGGCGCGGCCTGCTACGGCATCGGCCACTCGCTCGGCCAGGGCCCGGCCGGCTCGCTCGCCGCGGTCCTGGCCGGCGGCGTCGTACTACTCGGGATCTTCTTCGTCGCCGCCCGCCGCATGCGCATCGAGGAACTCAACTCGCTGGTCGGCATGGTCCGCGGACGCCTGGGACGCTGAGTCGGGGGGTAGGCGCACAACCATCGTCAGCCACCGCGTGTCGTGCATAGCGGCGGACTGTGGGCACAATTGGTTTCGGCGTCGGGCGGCATGCATGGGACGCCGGCCCGGCGCGTAATGGATGGGGAGGCAGGAACGACGGTGGCGGAACGGAGTACGGCTGCCGTCGACGTGGCAGACAACAGCGACGAGACGTCGCTGACCGCACAGGCGGACCAGTCCACGGCCGACGGGGTGGCCAAGAACCGGGAGCGGGACACGGACAGCGACGAGGTACAGGAGAGCACCAGGACCGACGGTGCCGGAACGACCTCGCCGCCCGAACTGCACAGTGGTCACAAACTCGCCAGACGCTACCGCCTCGAGGAGTGCGTCACCCGTCTGGACGGTTTCAGCAGTTGGCGTGCCGTGGACGAGAAGCTCCGCCGTGCTGTCGGGGTGCACATCCTGCCCGCCGACCACTCACGGGCCCGTTCCGTCCTGGCGGCCGCCCGCTCGTCCGCCCTCCTGGGTGACCCACGCTTCGTCCAGGTGCTGGACGCGGTGGAGGAGAACGACGTCGTCTACGTCGTGCACGAATGGCTTCCCGACGCGACGGAACTGACCACGCTCCTCGCCTCCGGGCCCCTGGAGCCCTACGACGCCTACCAGATGGTCAGTCAGGTCTCCTCCGCCATGGCCGCCGCCCATCGTGAGGGCCTCGCCCATCTGCGGCTGAACCCCAACGCCGTGCTCCGTGCCTCGACCGGCCAGTGGCGCATCCGCGGCCTCGCCGTCAACGCCGCCCTGCGCGGCGTCTCGTCCGACACACCGCAGCGCACGGACACCGAGGCCATCGGTGCCCTGCTGTACGCGGCGCTCACCCAGCGCTGGCCGTACGAGAGCGACGCCTACGGCCTGTCGGGCCTGCCGAAGGACATCGGCCTGATCGCGCCCGACCAGGTGCGGGCCGGTGTGCACCGCGGGCTGTCCGAGCTCTCCATGCGCGCGCTCGTCAACGACGGCGCCACCGCGTCCCGGCACGAGTCGCCGTGCACCACGCCGGAGGAGCTGGTGAAGGCGATCGGCGAGATGCCCCGCATCCGCCCGCCGGAGCCGGCGTTCACCGCCCCGCCCGAGTACCAGCGCACGACGTACCAGCAGGGCACGTACGGCCGTCAGACCCCGCGTCCCGGCGTCACCCAGCCGGTCCCGACTCCGCCGCCCCCGCTCCAGAGCCGCACGGGCAAGGCCCTGAAGTGGGCCGTCTCCGCGCTCCTGATCGCCGCACTGGGCCTCGGCAGCTGGCAGCTGGCGGACGCGCTGATGGACCAGGGCGGCAAGAACGAGGACCCGGGCCAGACGCAGACGAACGACGGGGACGGCGGCAACAAGCCGGTCGCACCGCTGAAGCAGATCCCGATCGACAGCGTGCGGGAGTTCGCCCCGGGCGGTTCCGGCATACAGGAGGACGAGGTCCAGCTCGCCGTCGACGGCCAGGCGGACACCGCGTGGATCACGCCGGAGTACCGGGGGTACCCCAACTTCGGGAATCTGCCGCAGCGCAAGGACGGCAGCGGGCTGATCCTGGACCTCGGCAAGGTTACAGACGTGTCCCGTCTCGATATTTCCATGTACCGAAGCGGGCAGACAGCACAGGTTCTCGCCGCCGGTGCCGATATTTCCGATCCGTCATCTCTGAGTGATTTCTCCGAGGAAATCACCGAATTGTCGACTGTGGGTTCCGACCTCAAGGTCACGCTGAAGAAGCCGGTCAAGACGCGTTACGTCCTCATCCACATCACGGAACTTCCGGCCGACGGCTCCGCGGACCGCTTCCGAGGAGGTATCTCAGAAATTCAAGTGCGCGGCTGAGAGCGCTCCAGCTGCACCGCAAGCGCGTCCGGTTCGAAGTTCAGGCTCCGAACCGGACGCAAGGATCAGCCGCAGTGACCCCAGTCGGAATTGTCACCGGTGGTCCCCACCTGGCCGAGGAAGCGCACGCACGCCCCATTGGCATACAGGCTCACCGGGCCGGCGTGGTAGGAGTAGTACCCAGAGTCCGTCTTCTTGGTCCCGCCGAGCACCTCAAGCTGAGCTATCATCCGCAACTTGACTCCAGGGGTCCGTGATGTGGTGATCACGCAGTTGGTGCCATTGCTGTAGTAGAGATCCACCCACCCTGTGTCAAAGGAAAGCCGGTCAATTCGACTCCCTGGACACGTGGTCGCAGCCTGAGCCGTTCCGGATCCCGCAAAAATGACCGCTCCCGCGATGGTCGACACGACCGTCCCCATAGCGGCAGCTCGACGCCTACTCAACTTCTTCACCAGCTTCTCCTGTTGCCTGTTGTGTGCCGAAAGAACATGACGCATCAATTATGTGACCAGCAGAGAGCTCATGATCATGATCAGGCCAATGGGAGGTGCTGTGTCTGTCACAGCGTTCCGGGACCCGCCTCGGGTTCGCTGAGGCGCGTTTACATCCCACCGGCCCGCAGGATTCAATGGAACACTCAGAGCGGAACGGGGAGGGGACGTGCAGGTAGAGCACCAGAACAGCTCACCGGCGACCGATGCCCAACTGATCCGCCTTCATGTGGGAGGCGACCCGGAAGCCTTCGCCGAATTGGTACGCCGTCATCGTGACCGCCTCTGGGCCGTCGCCCTGCGCACCCTGGGCGACCGCGAGGAAGCCGCCGACGCCGTCCAGGACGCGCTGGTCTCCGCCTACCGGGCCGCCCACACCTTCCGGGGCCAGTCGGCCGTCACGACGTGGCTGCACCGGATCACGGTGAACGCCTGCCTGGACCGCGCCCGCAAGGCGGCCTCTCGGAAGACCTCACCCGTCGACGACACCGAGCGCCTTGAGCAGCTGCTGGAGCCGCACGAGTCGGCCTCGGCCCCCGCCGAGCGCAACGATCTCCACCGGCAGCTCATCGAAGCCCTGGGAACCCTGCCCGCAGACCAGCGCGCCGCCCTCGTCCTTGTGGACATGCAGGGCTACCCGGTCGCGGAGGCCGCCCGCATTCTCGACGTGCCGACCGGCACGGTGAAGAGCAGATGTGCGCGCGGAAGGGCCAGACTCCTGCCGCTGCTCACCCACCTGAGGCCTGACAACAGCGGTGAGGACAAGAACCCGGGCGGAGAACGGAACCGGACGCAGGGGCCGACCGTCCCACCCGCAGCGGGGCAACGCCGAACGGACCCCCCGGACACAGGACCGAGCGACTCAGCTGCAGTGAAGGGCGGAGGTGGACGAGCGTGACGTCGACGACAGACATGGCCGGGCACCCGGACGTCGCGGAGATCTCCGACCTCGCCGAGGGTCTCCTCCCACCGGCCCGGACCACCGAGCTGCGCCGGCACCTGGACGACTGCGAACTCTGTGCGAACGTCTACGCCTCCCTGGAGGAGATCCGCGGGTTGCTCGGCACACTGCCGGGCCCGCCTCGCATGCCCGCCGACGTCGCCGGCCGCATCGATGCCGCTCTCGCCGCCGAGGCCCTGCTGACCGCCGCAGGACCGGAGGCCGCAGAGAGTCCGGAGCCGGTGAGCGTTCCCGGTTCCGCCTCTGACGACGGCGATACGCATGTTTCACGTGAAACATCGACGCCCCCCGACCGGCCTGTCGGCCGTCCCCGCTCCTCCACCACCGGTCCGGGCCGTAAGAGCCGCACCCGCTACGGACGCCGCAGGATCGCCGTCCTGGGGACCGTCTTCACGGTGGCCGCCTTGGGGCTGGGATCGGTCCTGCTGACGTCGCTCGGCGACAACAAGCCTCCCACCGGAGCGGAAGGCGAACGGCAGACCACGGCGGCGGACACCTTCTCCGAAGGGAAGCTGCCGGAGCAGGTCACCGGTCTCCTGGCCGAGAACAAGACCAAGGGCGGCGGATCCCGCACCCCCTTCGGCGCGGCGACGGCTCCCGGCACCAATCAGCCGAAGCTCGCCAAGGAGGTCGTGGTGCCCGGCTGCGTCCGCGACGGCATCGGGCGCGACGACGCGGCCCTGGCCGCCGAGAACGGCACCTATCAAGGCAAGAAGGCCATGCTCGTGCTGCTTCCCGACGCCGCCGACGCCACTAAGGTCACCGCCTACATCGTCGACGCGACCTGTGTGGATCACAAGGCGCCCACCGCCGCCGGCACAGTGCTCCTAGAGCGCACCTACCCATCGGCCTGAGCGGACGCTTCGTCTTAGCCCTGTGGGGTCACCGCGGGGCGCCCGCATCTCCGTGTGCCCGGACACAGTGGGAATGCGCGCCCCTTAGGATCCGTTGGGTGGGGTGAGAGGTCATAGAGAACTCCCACCGCTCGACCGACGCAGTCCAGAGACGAGGAAACAAGCCGTGAGCGACGTCCGTAACGTGATCATCATCGGCTCCGGGCCCGCCGGCTACACGGCGGCGCTCTACACCGCGCGCGCGTCGCTGAAGCCACTGGTGTTCGAGGGCGCCGTCACCGCGGGTGGTGCGCTCATGAACACCACCGAGGTCGAGAACTTCCCGGGCTTCCAGGACGGCATCATGGGCCCCGAGCTCATGGACAACATGCGCGCCCAGTCGGAGCGCTTCGGAGCCGAGCTCGTCCCGGACGACATCGTGACCGTCGACCTGAGCGGTGAGATCAAGACCGTCACGGACACGGCCGGCACCGTGCACCGGGCGAAGGCCGTCATCGTCGCCACCGGCTCGCAGCACCGCAAGCTCGGACTGCCGAACGAGGACGCCCTGTCGGGCCGCGGTGTGTCCTGGTGCGCCACCTGTGACGGGTTCTTCTTCAAGGACCAGGACATCGCCGTGATCGGTGGTGGCGACACCGCGATGGAGGAAGCCACCTTCCTCTCGCGGTTCGCCAAGTCGGTGACCATCGTCCACCGCCGCGACACCCTGCGCGCCTCCAAGGCCATGCAGGAGCGCGCCTTCGCCGACCCGAAGATCTCCTTCGTGTGGGACAGCGAGGTCGCCGAGATCCAGGGCGACCCGAAGCTCTCCGGTCTGAAGCTGCGCAACCTCAAGACCGGTGAGATCTCGGACCTGCCGGTGACCGGACTCTTCATCGCCATCGGCCACGACCCGCGCACCGAGCTCTTCAAGGGCCAGCTCGACCTGGACGAAGAGGGCTACCTGAAGGTGGAAGCGCCGTCGACGCGCACGAACCTGACCGGTGTCTTCGGCGCCGGCGACGTGGTCGACCACACCTACCGTCAGGCGATCACCGCGGCCGGGACCGGCTGCTCCGCAGCTCTCGACGCCGAGCGCTACCTCGCCGCCCTGGCGGACGAGGAGCAGCCCGAGCCCGAGAAGACCTCCGTCTGACCTCTCCCTACCCGCCCCACGCACCAACCAGTTAAGGAGCCCGCCGTGGCCGGCACCCTGAAGAATGTGACCGACGACTCCTTCGAGACGGACGTCCTCAAGAGCGACAAGCCTGTTCTGGTGGACTTCTGGGCCGCCTGGTGCGGTCCGTGCCGCCAGATCGCTCCCTCCCTTGAGGCGATCGCCGCCGAGTACGGCGACAAGATCGAGATCGTCAAGCTGAACATTGACGAGAACCCGGGTACGGCCGCCAAGTACGGCGTCATGTCCATCCCGACCCTGAACGTCTACCAGGGTGGCGAGGTCGCCAAGACCATCGTGGGCGCGAAGCCGAAGGCCGCGATCGTTCGCGACCTCGAGGAGTTCATCGCCGAGTGAATCGGCTGCAGCGTCACACCGACGGTGCATGTTTCACGTGAAACACGAATGGGCCAACCCGGAAGGGTTGGCCCATTCGTTTGTCTGCTCACAGCGGCCGCAGCGCCGGCTCCTTCTGCACGGCTCCCAGGAGCCGGTCCAGGGCCATCTCGACGTCTTCCTTCCAGGAGAGCGTCGACCTCAGTTCCAGCCTCAGCCGCGGATGAGTGGGATGCTGGCGGACCGTCTTGAAGCCAACCGCCAGAAGATGGTCGGCGGGCAACACGCAGGCCGGTTCCTTCCAGCGCGCGTCTCCAAAGGCCTCGATCGCCTTGAATCCACGCCGCAGCAGATCCTTGGCGACCGTCTGAACCATCACTCTGCCCAGCCCCTGCCCCTGGTAGCCGGGCACGATGAACGCGGTCATCAACTGCACCGCGTCAGGCGAGACGGGGCTCGTGGGAAACGCCGTGGAGCGGGGGACGTAGGCGGGTGGGGCGTAGAGCACGTAGCCCACCGGCACGTCGTCGACGTACACGACCCGGCCGCAGGACCCCCAGTCCAGCAGAACCGCTGAGATCCAGGCTTCCTTCTCCGGAGCGGACGTGCCCTCCTTTACCGCGGCCTCACCGCTGACTGGGTCGAGCTCCCAGAAGACACACGAGCGACAACGCTTGGGAAGGTCCTGGAGGTTGTCCAGCGTGAGCGGTACGAGCCGGCGGCCCATGAAGGCTGATCCTCGCTTCCTTCGCCCGCCACCGCGTCGCGGGCGGCTGTCAGAGCGCTCCGTTCCCTGAGGAGACTGCCGATGAACCCACCGACCGCTCCCAGCCCCAAACCGGCGCTCACCAGTCCGGTGCGGCTCATGGTTCGCATGGCCCCTGCCTCCCTTTCAGAGGTGCTGCAGAGTGGTTGCGCCGTACCTGACGCATCGTATCCACGATGCGATTCCATCGATACCGGCAGAAAGGAAAGAGCGAGCCACGTTCCGGCACACACCGGACACGGCCCGCTCTGTCTCCCTGCACAGCAGAGGCTCCATGCCGGAGGCTCAGGACTCGCTCTCTTCGGAGTCGCCCTCCGAGAGGCTGTTCTGCAGGACCGGCCCCTCGCCAGGAGCGAGTGAGCCGAGGATCCGCTCAAGATCCTCCATCGAGGCGAACTCGACGGTGATCTTTCCCTTCTTCTGACCCAGGTCGACCTTCACCCGCGTCTCGAAGCGGTCCGAGAGCCGCGTGGCGAGGTCGGACAGGGCCGGCGAAACCCGGGCACCGGCACGCGGGCCCTTGGGCTTCTGAGCCTTCTGAGGCCGCGACCCCATCAGGGTCACGATCTCCTCGACGGCTCGCACCGAGAGGCCCTCGGCCACGATGCGGTGAGCCAGCCGATCCTGCTCCTCCGAGTCCTCGACGGAGAGCAGCGCCCGTGCGTGGCCGGCGGAGAGAACCCCGGCGGCGACCCGGCGCTGCACGGCCGGCGAGAGCTTCAGCAGACGCAAGGTATTGGAAACCTGCGGGCGGGACCGGCCGATGCGGTCCGCCAGCTGGTCGTGCGTGCAGTTGAAGTCCCTCAGCAACTGGTCGTAGGCGGCAGCCTCTTCCAGCGGGTTCAGCTGTGCACGGTGCAGGTTCTCCAGCAGTGCGTCCAGGAGGAGCTTCTCGTCCTCGGTGGCCCGCACGATCGCCGGGATCGCCTCCAGCCCCGCCTCGCGGCAGGCCCGCCAGCGACGCTCACCCATGATGAGCTCGTAGCGGTCGACACCCACCTGCCGTACAACGACCGGCTGAAGGAGCCCTACTTCCTTGATGGAGGTAATGAGCTCGGACAGCGCGTCCTCGTCGAAGACATCACGAGGCTGACGCGGGTTCGGCGTGATGAAGTCGAGGGGGATCTCGGCGAAGTGCGCGCCGATGGGTGCCGCAGGCGTGGCAGAAGCGCTCGGCTGCGCCGGCTCCTCTGTTTCACGTGAAACATTCGGCAGGGTCGCTACCTTCGCCGCAGCCACCCCACGATCGCTCGGCAGCACAGGCACTGCCGCCGGGGACGTGGAAGCAGCGTTCCCCGCCGCGGCCTGGGCCACCGACTTCTCCGTCGGTGCGGCAGGGATCAGTGCGCCGAGACCACGGCCCAGCCCCCTCCGTCGCTCGCTCACTGAATGCCCTCCACCATGCTCGGGTCGTTCTGCTGTGCGCCGATATGGGCGTGCGTGGCGTCATAGCTGATGCCGACGCCCTTCAGCGCGATCTCGCGTGCCGCCTCAAGGTAGGAGAGGGCACCACTCGATCCTGGATCGTAGGTCAAGACCGTCTGCCCATAGCTCGGAGCCTCCGAGATACGGACAGAGCGGGGGATGCTCGTGCGCAGCACCTCGTCGCCGAAGTGGGTGCGCACCTCTTCAGCGACCTGGGACGCGAGGCGCGTCCGGCCGTCGTACATGGTGAGCAGGATGGTCGATACATGCAGGGCGGGGTTGAGGTGCCCCCGCACGAGATCGACGTTACGCAGCAGCTGCCCGAGGCCCTCCAGCGCGTAGTACTCGCACTGGATGGGGATCAGAACTTCCTGGCCCGCCACGAGTGCGTTGACTGTCAGGAGACCGAGTGAGGGCGGGCAGTCGATGAGGATGTAGTCCAGCGGCTGCTCGTACGCCTGGATCGCGCGCTGCAGCCTGCTCTCCCGTGCCACGAGGGACACCAGCTCGATCTCCGCACCGGCGAGATCGATCGTGGCAGGGGCGCAGAAGAGGCCCTCGACATCGGGAACCGGCTGGACGACTTCGGAGAGAGGTCGGCTCTCCACCAACACGTCGTAGATGGACGGGACTTCGGCGTGGTGGTCGATGCCCAGTGCGGTGGACGCATTGCCCTGCGGGTCGAGGTCGACCACGAGGACCCGGCCACCGTGCAGCGCCAGTGATGCGGCAAGGTTGACGGTCGTCGTCGTCTTGCCCACACCACCCTTCTGGTTGGCGACCACGATGATTCGGGTCTGCTCGGGCCGTGGCAAGCCCTCGCCGGCACGGCCCAGAGCCTCCACTGCCAGTTGGGCAGCACGACCGATGGGAGTGTCGTCCATCGGAGGCGGTGTTTCACGTGAAACATCCGCCCCCATCGACTCGGTACGGGGACCGGGGACCGGATCGGTCATCGGTCCCGCGATGTTGGCGTCGGACCGCAAGGATTCACTCTCCTCGACTTCAGGCTCGCAATGAACAGAGCCTCCCATGTCTTCGGGGTCGTGAACCAGTGAGGCCTGGCGTTCTGTGGAGAAATCCACCTCTGTGGATACCTCGGGTCCCTCATCGAGTGAACCAAGAGGCTTTCGGTCGCGGGGTTCGGCCGCAGCGCGGCCACGACTGATGATGCCGTGCAGCAGTGAGCGACGTTTCACGTGAAACACGATGCACAGCAGCCATGGCCGGACTGTCGCGACACTCCGGCATGCATCGATTTGGCAGCTTGTGTGGAGTACGTCTCGTCGTCAGGACGGATCAGCGCCGACGACGCGTCCGCCCTGTGCGCGCCGCCTTGGCCCGCTTCGCAGCGAAGCGCACACCGCCAGGGCTCTCCCCAACCTCGACCCGCACGACGGTGGACAACGGGTCCACCACGCCCTCACCCACCTGCAGGATGGACGTCTCCACCGCAC
Source organism: Streptomyces massasporeus (assembly GCF_014648995.1). Taxonomy (GTDB): domain Bacteria; phylum Actinomycetota; class Actinomycetes; order Streptomycetales; family Streptomycetaceae; genus Streptomyces; species Streptomyces massasporeus. The sequence goes on from NZ_BMSE01000006.1 coordinate 253,629, forward strand.
CCAGCTTGCTCAGCGCCACCGAAGCGCTCTTCAGCTCCTCCTCGGCCGTGTCTCCCTTGAGCGCGAGCATCTCCCCGTACGGTCGCAGCAGCGGAATGCCCCAGGTGGCGAGCCGGTCGAGCGGCGCGACGGCTCGGGCCGTCACCACGTGGACGGGCTGGATCTTCCCCATGACCTCCTCGGCCCGCCCGCGCACCACGGTCACATGATCGAGGCCGAGCAGTTCCACGACCTCGGTGAGGAAGTTGGTGCGCCGCAGCAGCGGCTCCAGGAGCGTGATCTTCAGGTCGGTGCGGACCAGCGCCAGCGGAATGCCGGGGAGACCGGCGCCCGAGCCGACATCGCACACCGTCACGCCGTCGGGCACGACCTCGGAGAGCACCGCACAGTTCAACAGATGCCGCTCCCACAGGCGAGGCACCTCACGCGGGCCGATGAGGCCGCGCTGCACGCCGGCCTCAGCGAGCAGCTCGGCGTACCGCACCGCATCCGCGAAGCGATCACCGAACACCTCTCGCGCCTGCTCGGGCGCGGGGGGAAGCTCCGCTGCCTCCGTCACGGGGGACCGTCCTTCCGTACCGCGTCAGCGCACCCGGCGCCGACACCAGAACCACCAGAACTATCAGGCTGACAAAGTTCGGCCCCGCCTGCTCAACAGACGGGGCCGGGGAACGTAGAGGCCGATCAGGCGGGCAGCACGACGACGAAGCGCTGCGGCTCCTCGCCCTCGGACTCGCTGCGCAGGCCCGCGGCCTTGACCGCATCGTGCACGACCTTGCGCTCGAAGGGCGACATCGGCTTCAGCTTCACGGCCTCGCCGCTGCTCTTGGCCTCCGCGGCGGCCTTGGCGCCCAGCTCGGACAGCTCCGAGCGCTTCTGTGCCCGGTACCCCGCGATGTCGAGCATCAGACGGCTGCGGTCGCCGGTCTCCCGGTGCACGGCCAGACGGGTGAGCTCCTGGAGCGCCTCCAGTACCTCGCCGTCACGGCCGACCAGCTTCTGCAGGTCACGGCCGCCCGAGTCGCTGATGATCGAGACGGAGGCACGGTCGGCCTCGACGTCCATGTCGATGTCGCCGTCGAGATCGGCGATGTCGAGCAGACCCTCCAGGTAGTCCGCCGCGATCTCGCCTTCCTGCTCCAGGCGAGTCAGGGTGTCTGCACCCTCGGCAGCGGCGGAGGTGGTGCCTTCCGTCACGGGATGGACTCCTTCTTACTTCTTGGACGGGGACTTGGGCCGCTGCGGGCCCTTGCGCTGTCCGGACTGGGCCTTGCTGCGGGTACCGCCGGCGGGCTTCGCGCCGCCCTTCTTGGCAGCGGCGGCGGGCTTGGCGTCCTCGGGCTCGTCGGACTTGGTCAGCGACGTCTTCGGCTCGTCGGTCTCACCGGCCGCCTTGGCGCCGCCGACTGCGCCGTGCTGCCGCTGCGACTTGCTCTGCCGCTTGGGCTGCTGACGCTTCGGGGTACCGCCGCCGGTGGTCGGCGTGCCGTCCTCGGCCTGGGCCGTGGCTGCGGCGTCGCTCTTGATCACGGTGCCGTCGGCCTGGGCGGCGAGGCCGGCCTTGCTCAGGCCGTTGATGAACTTGCGCTCGAACTCGTTGCGGTCGCGGCCCTTGGCGACGATCGCCTTGACGATGGCCCGGTCGCGGCGCTTGCTGACCTTGTTGTGCTGCGCGACGTGCTTGGTCAGGCGGTCGAGGTACGAGGCCTGAGCCTTGGAACCCGGGGTCGGGTTGTTGTGGATCACGTACATCTGCTGGCCCATGGTCCACACGTTGGTGGTCAGCCAGTAGACGAGGACACCGACCGGGAAGTTGATGCCGAAGACGGCGAACATGACCGGGAAGACGTACATCAGCATCTTCTGCTGCTGCATGAACGGGGTCTTCACCGTGGTGTCGACGTTCTTCGTCATCAGCTGGCGCTGGGTGAAGAACTGCGACGCCGACATCAGAACGATCATGATGGCGGTGACCACACGGACGTCGGTGAGGGAGGCACCGAGTGCTTCCACCTTCGACGCGCTGTCGGTGAACTTCGCGGCCAGCGGAGCCCCGACGATGTGCGCCTTCTGCGCGCTCTGCAGCAGGCTCTGGTTGATCACACCGATGGTGTCGCCCGTCGCGATGCTGTTGAGCACGTGGTACAGGGCGAAGAAGAACGGGGACTGCGCCAGGATGGGAAGGCACGAGGAGAGCGGGTTGGTGCCCGTCTCCTTGTACAGCTTCATCATCTCTTCGGACTGACGCTGCTTGTCGTTCTTGTAGCGCTCTTGGATCTTCTTCATCTCGGGCTGCAGCGTCTGCATGGCCCGAGTCGACTTGATCTGCTTCACGAAGAGCGGGATGAGGCAGATACGGATCAGGATCACCAGGGACACGATCGACAGGCCCCAGGCCCAGCCGGTGTCGGGGCCGAAGATGGCGCCGTACACCGAGTGGAACTGGACGATGACCCAGGAGACGGGTGTGGTGATAAAGCTGAAGAGGCTGGCAATCGTGTCCACTAATCATGCTCCTTGGGCATGGGACGGTGTCTCTGCGGCCGGGCCCGAAGGACTGGACGGACTTGTGGGAGAAGCCTGTCCTTCGGTGGCCGGTCCGGCGGCGGAGGGCCCGCCCTTGCGTGCCCGCCACGCGTTACGCAGCATTTCGTGCCACCGCGGGCGCTTGCGCGGCGGGACATGGTCCACACCGCCCAGCGACCACGGATTGCACCGCAGGATGCGCCAGGCCGTGAGCGCCGTTCCCTTGATGGCACCATGCCGGTCGATGGCCGTGAAGCCGTAGTGGGAGCACGACGGGTAGTACTTGCAGACCGGCCCGAGCAGCGGACTGATCGTCCACTGGTAGAGCTTGATCAGAGCCAGCAGCGGGTACTTCATCGCGCGCCCCCTCCCAGCAACCGCTGGAGAGCGGCATCCAGGTCTCGGGCCAGCTGTGCATGGTCGGCGTCGCCCGATCCGGGCAGCGCTCGTACGACTACCAGGCTACCGGGGGGCAGCTGGGCGACTCGCTCCCGCATCAGGTGGCGAAGCCTGCGCTTCACTTTGTTCCGCACGACCGCGCCACCCACTGCCTTGCTCACGACGAAACCCGCACGCGTCGGGGGAGCGCTCTCCCCAGGCGCGTGCGGGTCCGTGGAACCGCTACGTAGGTGGACGACGAGGAGCGGGCGTCCGGCCCGGCGTCCTCGTCGTACCGCGGTCGCGAAGTCCTCGCGCCGCCTCAGCCGATGCTCGGTAGGCAGCACGACGTCATGACCTGATCAGGATCAGGCGGACAGGCTGGCGCGACCCTTGCTGCGGCGGTTCGCGAGAATCGCGCGACCGGCACGGGTACGCATCCGCAGGCGGAAGCCGTGGGTCTTCGCGCGACGACGGTTGTTCGGCTGGAAGGTGCGCTTGCTCACTCGGGGGCTCCAGAAGAAATCGGTAGTTGCGGGGTGCCGTCCTGGCTGTCACCGTGCGCCCACGAGTAGCTCGCAGTTACGCCCGAGTGCACCGCTGACCGATCACCCAAATGATCTGTGCCCATCGGAGGCAGGCGGCAGCAGCCATCGACAACTCGACCTGGTTACGGTACGCGCGGCTACGCCATCCGGTCAAACCAGGAGTCGCCGGGAGACACTTGTCCACAGGCTGGGGACAACAACTTGAACCGTACCGGCCGCCCTGACTACCGTGACGGAACTCCGATTCGTTCCCTTATCCCTGCCCCACCCGATTTACATCCCGAGCCGTCCCAGAACCACACGTTCGTGGGACCTGTGAGAGAGCGTGCCCTGTGGCTGACGTACCTGCCGATCTTGCCGCAGTGTGGCCACGCGTATTGGAGCAGCTCCTTGGGGAGGGCCGCGTCCAAGGGGTCGAGGGGAAGGACGAACACTGGATCCGGCGCTGTCAGCCGCTCGCGCTGGTCGCGGACACCGCTCTGCTCGCCGTACCGAACGAATTCGCGAAGGGCGTACTTGAGGGCCGGCTGGCGCCGATCGTCAGCGAGACGCTGAGCCGCGAGTGCGGCCGCCCGATCCGGATCGCGATCACCGTCGACGACTCCGCGGGCGAGCCCCCCGCCCCGCCGGCGCCCCCGGCCCGCGCCCAGCAGCGCTACGAGGAGCCCGAGCTCCCGGCCGCGCGCCAGAACCGGGAGGGTTACGACCGTCCGGACCGTGACGGATATGACCGTCCCGAGCGCGACGGATACGACCGTCCCGAGCGCGACAAGTACGACCGGCAGGAACGCGACGGATACGACCGTCCGGAACGCGACCCCTATGACCGCCAGGACCGTGACGGGTACGAGGGGTACGGCCGCCACCGCGCCGACCAGCTGCCCGGTCCGGCCGGTGACCAGCTTCCTCCTACGCGCGGCGACCAGCTTCCGCCTACGCGCGCAGATCAACTCCCCACCGCCCGTCCCGCGTACCCGTCCGAGTACCAGCGCCCCGAGCCCGGCGCCTGGCCGCGGCCCAAACAGCAGGACGAGTACGGCTGGCAGCAGCAGCGCCTCGGCTTTCCCGAGCGTGACCCGTACGCGTCACCCGGGCAGGACTCGTACGGCTCGCAGGACTCGTACGGCTCCTCGGACTCCTACGGCCCGCCCTCCCAGGACGCCTACGGCTCCCCTTCGCAGGACTACCGCCCACAGCCCATGGAGCGCCCCTCCTACGAGCAGCAGCGTCCCGACTACGAAACGTCGCGCGGCGATTACGATCAGCGCGACCCGGTGCGCCGGGAGCCCGAGCCGCCGGCCGGCTCCGGCCACGTCCACCGGGGCGGCCCGGTCGGCCCCAACCTGCCGACGACCGGAGCCCCCGGCCCGCTGGCCGCGCAGCCCGCGCCGGCGACCGGCCCGGGCGAACCCACCGCGCGTCTGAACCCGAAGTACCTCTTCGACACGTTCGTCATCGGTGCCTCCAACCGCTTCGCGCACGCGGCCGCGGTCGCTGTGGCCGAGGCGCCGGCGAAGGCGTACAACCCCCTGTTCATCTACGGGGAGTCCGGGCTCGGCAAGACGCACCTGCTGCACGCGATCGGGCACTACGCGCGCAGCCTCTACCCGGGCACGCGGGTGCGGTACGTGAGCTCGGAGGAGTTCACCAACGAGTTCATCAACTCCATCCGCGACGGCAAGGGCGACAGCTTCCGCAAGCGGTACCGCGAGATGGACATCCTGCTCGTCGACGACATCCAGTTCCTCGCGGACAAGGAGTCGACGCAGGAGGAGTTCTTCCACACCTTCAACACGCTCCACAACGCCAACAAGCAGATCGTGCTGTCCTCCGACCGGCCGCCGAAGCAGCTGGTGACGCTGGAGGACCGGCTGCGAAACCGTTTCGAATGGGGTCTGATCACGGACGTCCAGCCGCCGGAGCTGGAGACGCGGATCGCGATCCTCCGCAAGAAGGCGGTGCAGGAGCAGCTGAACGCGCCGCCAGAGGTTCTGGAGTTCATCGCGTCCCGGATCTCGCGCAACATCCGTGAGCTGGAGGGCGCGCTGATCCGGGTCACGGCGTTCGCCTCACTCAACCGGCAGCCGGTGGACCTGGGGCTGACGGAGATCGTCCTCAAGGACCTCATCCCCGGTGGCGATGACTCTGCCCCCGAGATCACGTCGACGGCCATCATGGGCGCGACGGCGGACTACTTCGGGCTGACCGTCGAGGACCTGTGCGGCACCTCGCGCGGCCGCGCCCTCGTCACGGCCCGACAGATCGCCATGTACCTGTGCCGCGAGCTGACGGACCTGTCGCTGCCGAAGATCGGCGCGCTGTTCGGCGGCCGCGACCACACCACGGTCATGCACGCGGACCGCAAGATCCGCAATCTCATGGCCGAGCGCCGCTCCATCTACAACCAGGTCACGGAGCTGACCAACCGCATCAAGAACGGCTGACGGCGTCGGCCGCACGCCGCAGAACGCTGCTGAGGGCGCTCCCGGAACTCTCCGGGAGCGCCCTTCTTCTTGTGCGGAGATCGCAGAGGCTCGCTGAGGCCCACTGCGGCCACTGCGGCCACTGCGGCCACTGCGGCCACTGCGGTGCTGTGCCACGCGCCCTGTTCCGGTCGCCGCAGCAGCCGTGCGGCGCGGATTCCGGGCCGCCGAGCCCCCTCACCGGCTCCCGCCGCGCGCACCCCGCCGCACCCCCACCGCAACCCGCTGTTCGATTAATCGCCGGGTTACGGCCTCCCTCCACAGATTCGGGGACTTTCTGCCGTCCACATCCTGGGGACCGGGGAGTTGTCCAGATCGTGTCCACAGCAGCCCTTGTTGAAAGACCATCAGACCAGCTCAGGTGGTTGTGGATTCGTGGACGAAGGATCTCCACAGACTGTGGACGACGAGATGATCCACAGGCTGTGCACCGAGTTGTCCACCGGCCACCCACAGGCTGGGGGCAGTTGTCCCCAGCGATCGGTCGCTTCTCCACATGCCTGTCCACTGTTCGGCAACACGACGCGCCTCCTCACCGGGTCGAGTGAAAGGCGTCACACGAAGGTGCCGGGTTGGGCTGTGGGAAAGGTGGGTAAAGCTGGGGACGACGCTGGGGAGAACTCGCCTCACCCTGTGCACGGCGTGTGCAGAACTTTCTGTTCTCCACAGATACGCCCGGTTGTCCACCGCCTCCACCCACAGGACCCGTGGACAAAATTCCCGCCCTGAGCTGGGCAAACGAGGTTATCCACGGTATCCACAGCCCCTACTACTACTCCCGACTAGAGAGAGCTGGGAATCCGTTTCGAAGGGGGCCCTGTGCACAACTCGCTCTTCGGTGCCCGACCGCCCCTCGTCACGACTTGACCCCGAGAGGCACCTACTGTCAGTGCCGTGCGTCAGACTGGTCCCCGGTGTCCTCCCCCTCACAGGGACCGTCGACACCGAGACAGACGACGAGGGCCAGGCAGAGCGAGAAGCGCCGGCAACAGCAGGAGGCGGCAACAGTGAAGATCCGGGTGGAACGCGACGTACTCGCGGAGGCAGTGGCCTGGGCGGCACGCAGCCTCCCGGCCCGTCCGCCGGCGCCTGTCCTCGCCGGCCTGCTGCTGAAGGCCGAGGAAGGCCAGCTGAGCCTGTCCAGCTTCGACTACGAGGTCTCCGCACGGGTGTCCGTGGAGGCCGAGGTCGACGAGGAGGGCACGGTCCTGGTCTCCGGCCGCCTGCTCGCGGACATCTGCCGCGCACTGCCGAACCGGCCGGTGGAGATTTCCACAGACGGTGTACGGGCGACCGTGGTCTGCGGCTCGTCCCGGTTCACACTCCACACCCTGCCTGTGGAGGAGTACCCGGCCCTGCCCCAGATGCCGAACGCGACGGGCACGGTCCCCGGCGAGGTCTTCGCCTCCGCCGCCTCCCAGGTCGCCATCGCGGCCGGCCGTGACGACACGCTGCCCGTCCTCACCGGTGTCCGCATCGAGATCGAGGGCGACACCGTCACGCTGGCGTCCACCGACCGCTACCGCTTCGCGGTCCGCGAGTTCCTGTGGAAGCCGGAGAACCCCGACGCCTCGGCCGTCGCCCTGGTGCCCGCCAAGACGCTCCTGGACACCGCCAAGGCCCTGACCAGCGGCGACCAGGTGATCCTGGCGCTGTCCGGCTCGGGCTCCGGCGAGGGCCTGATCGGTTTCGAGGGCGCGGGTCGCCGTACGACGACCCGCCTGCTGGAGGGCGACCTCCCGAAGTACCGCACGCTGTTCCCGACGGAGTTCAACAGCGTCGCCGTCATCGAGACCGCCCCCTTCGTGGAGGCCGTCAAGCGCGTGGCCCTGGTCGCCGAGCGCAACACCCCGGTGCGGCTCAGCTTCGAGCAGGGCGTGCTCATCCTGGAGGCCGGTTCCAGCGACGACGCACAGGCTGTGGAAAGGGTTGACGCCCAGCTCGAGGGCGACGACATCTCGATCGCCTTCAACCCGACGTTCCTGCTGGACGGCCTGAGCGCCATCGACTCCCCGGTGGCCCAGCTGTCGTTCACGACGTCCACCAAGCCCGCGCTGCTCAGTGGCAAGCCGGCGCTGGACGCCGAGGCGGACGAGGCTTACAAGTACCTGATCATGCCGGTGCGCCTCAGCGGCTGAGCCCGCTCGAGGGCCGGTGAGACGCGGAGGATCGCCAGCGGTTGTCCACAGGCTGAGGACAAACCTGCAGGTGAGGGCGTACGACTGAGCGCGTATGCCCACAGATGTGCGCGAGCGTCCGGGTTTAGGCTCGGACGCGGGTACGAAAGTGCCTCGCGGTACGCACGTGCCGCCACGCCACGTCGCAGAACCTAAGGAACACAACTGATGGAGCTCGGTCTCGTCGGCCTCGGCAAGATGGGCGGCAACATGCGCGAGCGGATCCGCCGCGCAGGTCACACCGTCCTCGGATACGACCGCAACCCGGACCTCGCCGATGTCCACAGCCTGGAAGAGCTTGTGGGCAAGCTCAGCGGCCCGCGCGTGATCTGGGTGATGGTCCCGGCCGGTGAGGCCACGCAGACCACGATCGACCAACTCGCCGAGCTGCTGGAGCCCGGCGACGTCGTCGTGGACGGCGGCAACTCCCGCTGGACCGACGACGAGAAGCACGCCGAGGAGCTGGCGGCCAAGGGCATCGGCTTCGTCGACTGCGGTGTCTCCGGCGGCGTCTGGGGCCTGGAGAACGGCTACGCGCTGATGTACGGCGGCGACAAGGAGAACGTCGCCAAGGTGCAGCCGGTCTTCGACGCGCTCAAGCCGGAGGGCGACTCCGGCTCGGTGCACGCCGGCAAGGTCGGCGCGGGCCACTTCGCGAAGATGGTCCACAACGGCATCGAGTACGCGATGATGCAGGCCTACGCCGAGGGCTGGGAGCTCCTGGAGAAGGTCGACTCCGTGACCGACGTCCGGGAGGTCTTCCGCTCCTGGCAGGAGGGCACGGTCATCCGCTCCTGGCTGCTCGACCTCGCGGTCAACGCGCTCGACGGGGACGAGCACCTCGACGAGCTCCGGGGTTATGCACAGGACTCCGGCGAGGGACGCTGGACCGTGGAAGCGGCCATCGACAACGCGGTGCCGCTGCCGGCGATCACCGCGTCGCTGTTCGCGCGGTTCTCCTCCCGCCAGGAGGACTCCCCCCAGATGAAGATGATCGCGGCGCTGCGGAACCAGTTCGGCGGCCACGCGGTCGAGAAGAAGTAACCGAGTACCGAGGGAGGTCGGCGAACGACCATGCACGTCACGCATCTGTCGCTGGCCGACTTCCGCTCGTACCCCCGGGTCGAGGTCCCGCTCGACCCCGGGGTGACGGCCTTCGTCGGGCCGAACGGGCAGGGCAAGACCAACCTCGTCGAGGCCGTCGGCTATCTCGCCACCCTCGGCAGCCACCGGGTCTCCTCCGATGCCCCCCTGGTCCGCATGGGCGCCGAGCGCGCGATCATCCGGGCCCAGGTCCGGCAGGGCGATCGGCAGCAGCTGGTCGAGCTGGAGCTGAATCCGGGGCGCGCCAACCGGGCCCGGATCAACAGGTCCTCGCAGGTCAGGCCGCGTGACGTGCTGGGGATCGTGCGGACCGTGCTGTTCGCGCCCGAGGATCTCGCGCTGGTCAAGGGCGACCCCGGTGAGCGGCGGCGCTTCCTCGACGAGCTGATCACCGCGCGCTCCCCGCGCATGGCCGGGGTCCGTTCCGACTACGACCGGGTCCTCAAGCAGCGCAACACCCTGCTGAAGTCGGCGGCGCTGGCCCGTCGGCACGGCGGTCGCACCATGGACATGTCCACCCTGGACGTGTGGGACCAGCATCTCGCGCGCGCGGGCGCCGAGTTGCTCGCCCAGCGCCTGGACCTGATCGCCACGATCCAGCCGCTGGCCGACAAGGCGTACGAGCAACTCGCTCCCGGCGGCGGCCCGATCGCGCTGGAGTACAAGCCGTCCGCGCCGGGCGAGGCGCAGACCCGCGAGGACCTCTTCGAGCAGCTGATGGCCGCGCTCGCCGAGGCCCGCAAGCAGGAGATCGAGCGCGGCGTCACCCTGATCGGCCCGCACCGCGACGACCTGCAGCTCAAGCTCGGACAGCTCCCCGCCAAGGGCTACGCCTCCCACGGCGAGTCCTGGTCCTACGCGCTGGCGCTGCGCCTGGCCTCGTACGACCTCCTCAGGGCGGAGGGCAACGAGCCGGTGCTGGTGCTCGACGACGTCTTCGCCGAGCTGGACACCCGTCGCCGGGAGCGCCTCGCCGAGCTGGTCGCGCCCGGCGAGCAGGTCCTGGTGACGGCCGCGGTCGACGACGACGTACCGCATGTGCTGTCCGGGACGCGGTTCGCCGTGTCCGAGGGGACGGTCGAGCGCGTATGACGGAGAACACATCCGGCGGCGCCCCCGAGCCCGCCAAGTCCCCCGAGCCCGCCAGGCCCCCCGGGCCTTCCGGCGTCGACCTCGCGCGCGTGGCGCTGCGCGCCGCCAAGGACGCCGCACGCGCGCGCGGGGACGCGGCGCAGCAGAAGAAGCAGGCGCGCCGCGGCGGTCTGCGCTCCGGCGCGCGCGCTGACGGGCGCGACCCCATGGCGCTCGGCTCCGCGATCAACCGGCTGATCACCGAACGCGGCTGGGAGGCGCCGGCCGCGGTGGGCGGTGTGATGGGCCGCTGGCCGCAGATCGTCGGCGAGGACGTCGCCAAGCACTGTGTGCCGGAGAAGTACGACGAGGACGAGCGCGTCCTGACCGTGCGCTGCGACTCGACGGCCTGGGCGACCAACCTCCGGCTGCTCGCGCCCACGCTGGTCGCGCGCCTCAACGAGGACCTGGGCCACGGCAGGGTGACGCTGATCAAGGTGCAGGGCCCCGGTGGCCCGGCCCGCCGCTACGGCCCGCTGCGTGCCCCCGGCAGTACCGGTCCGGGCGATACCTACGGCTGATCTCCACCGGTTTCCCGCCCGTCGACAGTACGTGACTGACATCACATCAAGGGCTTCCGTCCGCTCTTCCGGAGCGTCGGCGGCCCCTTCGTCGTGTGCCCGCACACGGTTGCGAATCGCGACCTGACTCCGAAGTAGCCAAGGGTTGACGGCCGGAAGCGCTGAGTGCCTCTGTGAGCCTCTTGGAGCCCCCATCCGTATATCGGGAGTCGGACAAGACCCGTCGAGGGCGGCACATGCGGACTCAGGTACCGGCAAACCCCCATCAGTGTCAGTGCTACCGGTAGACTGGAAGCAATCCCGCCCCACTCGCTGGGGACCGTCCGGGAAAAGCTGAGCAACGCTGATCAAGGCTTACCAACGCAACATGCCGCAGCCGCTCCGGCAACCCGCCGACGAGCCTGGCTCGTGCTGTGCCAGAAAGGGCGCTTCGTGGCCGATTCCGGCAACCCCAACGAGAACATTCCGTCCACCGACGCCGGCACCACCGGCGCGGTCACCTCGTCGAACGGCGAGGTGACCGCCTCGTACGACGCCAGCGCCATCACCGTCCTCGAGGGTCTGGACGCGGTCCGCAAGCGACCCGGTATGTACATCGGCTCGACCGGTGAGCGCGGACTCCACCACCTGGTGCAGGAGGTCGTCGACAACTCCGTCGACGAGGCGCTCGCCGGGCACGCGGACACCATCGACGTCACGATCCTCGCCGACGGTGGCGTGCGGGTCGTCGACAACGGCCGTGGCATCCCGGTCGGCATCGTCCCCTCCGAGGGCAAGCCGGCCCTCGAGGTCGTGCTGACGGTCCTGCACGCGGGCGGCAAGTTCGGCGGCGGCGGCTACGCGGTCTCCGGCGGTCTGCACGGCGTGGGTGTCTCCGTCGTCAACGCCCTGTCCACCAGGGTCGCGGTGGAGGTCAAGACCGACGGCCACCGCTGGACGCAGGACTACAAGTTGGGCGTCCCCACGGCCCCGCTCGCCAAGCACGAGGCCACGGACGAGCACGGCACCTCGGTCACCTTCTGGGCCGACCCGGACATCTTCGAGACCACCGACTACTCCTTCGAGACGCTGTCGCGGCGCTTCCAGGAGATGGCGTTCCTCAACAAGGGCCTGCGCATCAACCTCACCGACGAGCGCGAGTCGGCGAAGGCCACCGCCGGCGCGGACGAGGCGGGCGAGGACGAGAAGCACGAGGTCAAGAGCGTCTCGTACCACTACGAGGGCGGCATCGTCGACTTCGTGACGTACCTCAACTCCCGCAAGGGAGACCTGGTGCACCCCACCGTGATCGACCTCGAGGCCGAGGACAAGGACAAGAGCCTGTCCCTCGAGGTCGCGATGCAGTGGAACGGCGGCTACACCGAGGGTGTGTACTCGTTCGCCAACATCATCCACACCCACGAGGGCGGTACGCACGAAGAGGGCTTCCGCTCCGCGCTGACCTCGCTGATCAACAAGTACGCGCGCGACAAGAGGCTGCTGCGCGAGAAGGACGACAACCTCACGGGTGACGACATCCGCGAGGGTCTGACGGCGATCATCTCGGTCAAGCTGAGCGAGCCCCAGTTCGAGGGCCAGACCAAGACCAAGCTGGGCAACACCGAGGTCAAGACCTTCGTGCAGAAGGTCGTCTACGAGCACCTCACGGACTGGCTGGACCGCAACCCGAACGAGGCCGCGGACATCATCCGCAAGGGCATCCAGGCGGCCACCGCGCGCGTGGCGGCCCGCAAGGCCCGTGACCTCACCCGGCGCAAGGGCCTGCTGGAGACCGCGTCCCTGCCGGGCAAGCTCTCCGACTGCCAGTCGAACGACCCCACCAAGTGCGAGATCTTCATCGTCGAGGGTGACTCCGCCGGCGGCTCGGCCAAGTCCGGCCGCAACCCGCAGTACCAGGCGATCCTCCCGATCCGCGGCAAGATCCTCAACGTCGAGAAGGCGCGGATCGACAAGATCCTGCAGAACCAGGAGATCCAGGCGCTGATCTCGGCCTTCGGTACCGGAGTCCACGAGGACTTCGACATCGAGAAGCTGCGCTATCACAAGATCATCTTGATGGCCGACGCCGACGTCGACGGCCAGCACATCAACACCCTGCTGCTGACCTTCCTGTTCCGCTTCATGCGGCCCCTGGTCGAGGCCGGGCACGTGTACCTCTCCCGCCCGCCGCTCTACAAGATCAAGTGGGGCAAGGACGACTTCGAGTACGCGTACTCCGACCGCGAGCGCGACGCCCTGATCGAGATGGGCCGCAACGCGGGCAAGCGCATCAAGGACGACTCGGTGCAGCGCTTCAAGGGTCTCGGTGAGATGAACGCCGAGGAACTGCGCATCACGACCATGGACCAGGAGCACCGCGTCCTCGGCCAGGTCACCCTCGACGACGCCGCCCAGGCCGACGACCTGTTCTCGGTCCTCATGGGCGAGGACGTCGAGGCCCGCCGCGCGTTCATCCAGCGCAACGCCAAGGACGTCCGCTTCCTCGACATCTGAGTCGGTCTCAGCTGACCGCATCAGGAAGGATCTTCACCAGCAATGACCGACGAGAACACTCCCGTGACGACGCCCGAGGGTGACGCCCTGGCCATGCGCGTCGAGCCCGTCGGGCTCGAGACGGAGATGCAGCGCTCGTATCTCGACTACGCGATGTCCGTCATCGTCTCGCGTGCGCTGCCGGACGTCCGTGACGGCCTCAAGCCCGTCCACCGGCGCGTCCTGTACGCCATGTACGACGGCGGCTACCGCCCCGAGCGCGGCTTCTACAAGTGCGCCCGCGTCGTCGGCGACGTCATGGGCAACTACCACCCGCACGGCGACTCCTCCATCTACGACGCGCTGGTCCGCCTCGCGCAGCCGTGGTCGATGCGCATGCCGCTCGTCGACTCCAACGGCAACTTCGGCTCCCCGGGCAACGACCCGGCCGCGGCCATGCGGTACACCGAGTGCAAGATGGCGCCGCTGTCGATGGAGATGGTCCGCGACATCGACGAGGAGACCGTCGACTTCACGGACAACTACGACGGCCGCTCCCAGGAGCCGACCGTCCTGCCGGCCCGCTTCCCGAACCTGCTGATCAACGGCTCGGCCGGTATCGCGGTCGGCATGGCCACCAACATCCCGCCGCACAACCTGCGCGAGGTCGCGGCCGGCGCCCAGTGGTACCTGGAGAACCCCGAGGCCTCCCACGAGGAGCTGCTGGACGCGCTCATCGAGCGCATCAAGGGCCCGGACTTCCCGACCGGCGCGCTCGTCGTCGGCCGCCGGGGCATCGAGGAGGCGTACCGTACCGGCCGCGGCTCCATCACCATGCGCGCGGTCGTCGAGGTCGAGGAGATCCAGAACCGCCAGTGCCTGGTGGTCACGGAGCTTCCGTACCAGGTCAACCCGGACAACCTCGCCCAGAAGATCGCCGACCTCGTGAAGGACGGCAAGATCGGCGGCATCGCGGACGTCCGTGACGAGACCTCCTCGCGCACGGGCCAGCGCCTGGTCATCGTGCTCAAGCGGGACGCGGTCGCCAAGGTCGTGCTGAACAACCTCTACAAGCACACCGACCTGCAGACGAACTTCGGCGCCAACATGCTGGCGCTGGTGGACGGCGTGCCGCGCACGCTCTCGCTCGACGCGTTCATCCGCCACTGGGTGACGCACCAGATCGAGGTCATCGTCCGCCGTACGCGCTTCCGGCTGCGCAAGGCCGAGGAGCGGGCGCACATCCTGCGCGGTCTGCTGAAGGCCCTGGACGCCATCGACGAGGTCATCGCGCTGATCCGGCGCAGCGACACCGTCGAGATCGCCCGCGGCGGCCTGATGAGCCTGCTGGAGATCGACGAGATCCAGGCCAACGCCATCCTCGAGATGCAGCTGCGCCGACTGGCCGCCCTGGAGCGCCAGAAGATCGTCCAGGAGCACGACGAACTCCAGGCGAAGATCAACGAGTACAACGAGATCCTCGCCTCCCCGGTCCGCCAGCGCGGCATCGTCAGCGCCGAACTGGCCGCGATCGTCGAGAAGTTCGGCGACGACCGCAAGACGACGCTGATCCCCTACGAGGGCGACATGTCCATCGAGGACCTGATCGCCGAGGAGGACATCGTCGTCACGGTCACCCGGGGCGGCTACATCAAGCGCACCAAGACCGACGACTACCGCGCCCAGAAGCGCGGCGGCAAGGGCGTGCGCGGCACGAAGCTCAAGGAAGACGACATCGTCGACCACTTCTTCGTGTCCACCACGCACCACTGGCTGCTGTTCTTCACCAACAAGGGCCGCGTCTACCGCGTGAAGGGCTACGAGCTGCCCGACGCCGGCCGGGACGCGCGTGGTCAGCATGTCGCGAACCTGCTCGCCTTCCAGCCGGACGAGGCGATCGCCGAGATCCTGGCGATCCGCGACTACGAGGCGGTTCCCTACCTCGTGCTCGCCACCAAGGCCGGACTTGTGAAGAAGACGCCTCTGAAGGATTACGATTCGCCCCGTTCCGGTGGTGTGATCGCCATCAACCTTCGCGAGGGTCAGGACGGTTCGGACGACGAACTGATCGGAGCCGAGCTGGTCTCGGCGGACGATGATCTGCTTCTGATCAGCAAGAAGGCGCAATCGATCAGGTTCACTGCATCGGACGACACCCTGCGGCCCATGGGCCGTGCCACCTCAGGTGTCAAGGGCATGAGCTTCCGCGAGGGAGACGAGCTGCTCTCGATGAATGTTGTTCGACCCGGTACGTTCGTGTTCACTGCCACAGACGGCGGGTACGCGAAGCGGACCAACGTCGACGAGTACCGCGTCCAGGGTCGCGGTGGCCTCGGCATCAAGGCCGCCAAGATCGTCGAGGACCGTGGATCCCTCGTCGGCGCGCTGGTGGTCGAGGAGACCGACGAGATCCTCGCCATCACGCTGTCGGGCGGTGTGATTCGTACGCGAGTCAACGAGATCAGGGAAACCGGCCGTGACACCATGGGCGTCCAACTGATCAATCTGGGCAAGCGCGATGCCGTCGTGGGCATCGCTCGCAACGCCGAGGCGGGGCGCGAGGCGGAGGAGGTCGACGGCGACGTGGTCGTCGACGAGACCGCCGAAGGCGCCGTGACCACCGGCACGGACGAGGGTGAGGCGCCCTCGGCCGAGTAGGCACGAGGAGTGAGTCAGCGTGAGCGGAGCCACGGGCGCCGGACCGGCCGGAACCTCGAGGGGTACGGAAGCGGACGACGGCGGTCGTGGCTCCGCCGCGCGTGCGGCGGACCCGCACACGACCAACCTGAAGGCGATCAAGTCCCCGACCAAGGACACGCCGTCGCCTGACGCGCAAGAATCACAGGGGGGAACTGTGACGGACACCCGAGGTCCGCAGACCCAGAAGAAGAAGCCCGGCACGGGCCCGTCCGCCCCCGACGCGCAGCCGCAGCCGGCCGCGCAGGAGCCGGGCACGGCCTCGCCCCTGCCCGGCGAGCGGCAGGCACAGCAGCAGGCCGGGCCGTACCACCCGCCGCAGGCCTACCCGGCGCAGCAGGCGGCGGCCGGGGGCGCCGCTGCCGGCGCCGTGCGGCGTCCTCGTACGGGGGCGCGCACCACTCCGCGCGTCCGCAAGGCGCGGCTGCGGGTGGCGAAGGCCGACCCGTGGTCGGTGATGAAGGTCAGCTTCCTGCTCTCCATCGCCCTGGGCATCTGCACGATCGTCGCGTCCGCCGTGCTGTGGATGGTCATGGACGCGATGGGCGTCTTCTCGACGGTCGGCGGCACGATCTCGGAGGCCACCGGCTCTAACGAGTCCAACGGCTTCGACCTGCAGGCCTTCCTGTCGCTGCCCAACGTCCTGATGTTCACGTCGATCATCGCGGTCATCGACGTGGTCCTGGCGACCGCCCTCGCGACGCTCGGCGCGTTCATCTACAACCTGTCCGCGGGCTTCGTGGGCGGTGTCGAGCTGACCCTCGCCGAGGACGAGTGACATCACCTCTGTCGTTGCCCTGACGGTGCCCCGACAACCGATTTTGGGACTGCCCGTGTCGTGCGCTAATCTTCAGGAGTCAGCGCGCGGGACACACCGCAGAGCGCGGCGGGGCTATAGCTCAGTTGGTTAGAGCGCATCCCTGATAAGGATGAGGCCACAGGTTCAAATCCTGTTAGCCCCACCAGCGAAAAGACCCTCAGTCGATACCGGCTGGGGGTCTTTGGCATGCATGGCTGACATCAGCCGAACCGTGCGACATGGCTTCGGTCCCCGGTCAAGCGATGGCGATCCGTGCCAGGGCTCGCGTGGCGACCGCACGGGGGCATAGGGGTCTGCCACCGCGAGCACCGCACGGTGGCGTGTGGCTTTGTGTCGAGACGGCCCACTGGGCATGTCCTGATCCAGGGCCCGGTCCGTGGATCAGGACATGCGTAAGCCCGGCCGCTCTGTCGAGCTGCCGGGCTTTGTACGCAGATCGCTTGGGTGGTGTTCCGGGGTTCAGCGCTTCAGGGGCGTGAGATGGTCCGCGTCGGGGTCCTCGTCGGTGCAGTCGGTGCCGGGGGAGGACACCGTGTCCGCGGGCGAACGGTGCCGGCAACGGGGGGTCTTGCCGTGGGCCTCGGCTCGGATGCGCTGCTTCATCGTGGGGGGCAGGGCCCTGGGGGAGGACCTGGGGAACGTCGCCGGTGCCGCCGTCCGCTGCTGCGGGATGCTCGCGCCGTTGCTGTTGCTCTTCTGCTCGGCCTGCGGTACGGCCGCGGCGGCGGTCGTGGTGACGAGTCCGAGCGCCGTGCACAGCGCGATGAATGCGGTGACGATGGCGGTCCACACCTTCATGACCTTGTTCCGGGCCATGGCCCCTCACTTTCGGGTTGGGCGATTTGCGTACTTTCCTCATGATGTGTATGAGGGCCGAGAAGTGGTGGACCTACGCCCGTGGCGCGTCGATGTTCAGATGAACACCACCCGGATGGCCTCAAGAGTGGCGAAAACGTAAGGAGAGCGGATAAGGGAGGTCAAAGTAACCGTCCGTCGGGGTGTGATCACCCTCCGATCGGAGCGGTGTATTCCGCTTCTATCCCGGTCACCGGGACGGGAGTTGAGGGCCGACTCAGGTCACCGATCGGTATCGGTCGGTGTGTATAGTCGGGCGCCAGAGGTCCCCTACGTCAACGAAAGACGAGGTCGCGCGGTGAAGAAGCTTCTCCTGGTCGCACTGGCCGCCATCGGCGGGCTCCTCGTGTACCGCCAGATCCAGGCGGATCGCGCCGAGCAGGATCTGTGGACGGAGGCGACTGACTCCGTGCCCACGGGTTCGTGAGTCACGACAACCCAGACCAAGCACACCCCGGCCGCCTCGCGGTCGGGGTTTTGTGTGCCGAGGGCCGGTCGTGAACCCGGCCGGCGCGGCAGGATGGGCCACGGTGGCACGGCTTCGTGACCGGCGACGGTGAGGGGTGGCGCGTGAGGGGTCGGTGTCGTACGGGACGGTGTCGTACGGCGTGGGGGCTGCGCGCAGGGGCGTGGCGCCGCCGTCCGGCGGTGGCCGTGCGCGTCGGCGCCGCGGCGGTGGTGCTGGGGGCGACAGCGGCCGTGGTGCCGGGACAGGCCGCCGCAGCCGGAGAGGCCGTCGGCACACCGAGCCCGTACGCCTTCGCCGACGGCGCGCAGAGCGTCGAGGGAGCGCGAAGCACCGGAGACGCCGCCCTGCTGCAGCCCGGCGGGACCTACAGGAGCTCCCTGCCGAGCAGCGGCAAGGTCAGCTACCGCCTCGACCTCGACGCCGCGTCGAACGCGTACGTCTCCGTCACCGCCGTCCCCTCCCCCGGCAGCACGGTCTCCGTCATCGACGGGGTCAAGGTGACCGTGCAGGACGCCGAGGGCACCACCTGCTCCGACGACACCGCGACTTTCGGAGCCGCACGCAGCCCCCACCCCATCGCGGCCTGGGGCAAGCGCGAGACCGGCAGGCCGCTGTGCCGGAAGGCCGGTGCCTACTTCGTGTCCGTGGAGCGCGCCGACCCCGACGGTGAGGGCTCCTCGCCGAACGCCTGGGATCTGGAACTCGTCGCGATGACCGAACCCGGGGAAGCGAAGACCGGGGCGACCAGCGCGCCCGAGGCATGGAACTCCGCCACGCCCCAGCCGCTCCAGGGAGAGCCCGAGCGCCGGAAGGGCGGCGCGGGATTCAGCGGGGCGACCCCCGTCGACCAGGGAGTCTGGCGGGACGACATCCGGCCCGGCCAGACCCTCTTCTACGAGGTGCCGGTCGACTGGGGGCAGCAGCCGTCCGTCACCGCGGAGCTCGGCAGCTCGGACTCCGGCGGCACCGGCTACACGTCCGACGCGCTCGACCTGGATCTCTACAACCCCGCACGCGGCCGTGTCGCCGACGTGGGGGTCGGCTACGACGGGGATCAGAAGTCCGGGAGCCTGCCTCCTCTGCCACCGGTCGACCACGCCAACCGCTACGCCGCCACCGCACAGGTCAGCGCGCTGCGCTTCGCCGGTTCCTACTACCTCGTCGCACACCTCTCGGAGGCCGTCGCGGACACCTTCGGGGACGGGCCGTTCGTGATGACCCTGCGCGTCCGCACGAGCGGGGAGCCCCGGAGCGGGCCCGAGTACGCGGGGGAGTCCGTGCCCAAGGGCGTCTTCGAGGTCTCGGACGAGGACCGTGAGGCGGCCGCGGAGGGTGTGGCCGCGGGCGACGACACCGCCATGAGGGCGCTCGCCGTGGGCGGCATCGGCACCGGGAGCGCCCTGCTCGTGGGGCTCGGGGTCTGGACAGTAATGGCCAGGCGGAGGACCACAACGTAGGCGGACCCTGGTCTGGCGCAGGACCCCTCAGATGCGGGTGAGGGCCCAGAAGCCCACCGCGTAACAGGCCAGTGCGAGGAGCAGCAGCGGCACCGCCACCTTGGCCGGAGGCCCTGCGTGGGAACGCCGCTGTGCCCGGTGCCGTGACGGCGTCTGGCCGACCGATGGGGCCTGCGGGCTCTGCGCGGTGTACGAGGCCGTGGAGGCGTCCGCGCGGTACCGCTCCGCAGGGGGCAGGGGCGGGCCGGAGTACACCGGCGGGAGTGGCTGGGCGGGGGACAGCCGGTGCGTCGGATCGTGGGGGGAGACGGGCGCCTGCTGATACGGAGCCGGCCCGGCCGGCCCGGGCATGGGCGACGACGTGACGGTGGCCTGCGGAGGCGGCAGATGGAAGCTGCCGGTGTCCGACATCGAGGGCAACGGGGCGGAGTCGGGGCCGGTGGCGCGTCGCGGGTCGGTCGGCACCGCCTCGGCGCCTTGCTGCCAAGGCTCGGCGTGCTGCCCGCCGGACACCGAGAGCTCGCCCCCGCCGTCTCCCTGCCGGGACCGCTCCTCTCCGGCCCCCGAGGAGCTGGGCGGCTCCTGCCTCGGCCCCAGCCCCTTCGCTCTCTCCAACGGCCCCTCGGGGGCGAACCCCCTTGGAAGCGGGCCGAGTTGATCGAAGATCTCGATCAGCTCGTCGTCCGGACCCGGGTCCGGCAGGAGCTCCGTGGCGGCGGCGAGGGCCTTGCGTGCCCCCGTGGCCGTACGGAACCGCGCCTCCGGATCCGGCTGGAGCAACATGGCCACCACCTGCCACAGCGGCTCCGGGATGCCCTTGGGCGCACCGGGCGTCCCGTGCTCGGCGAAGTACTGGATGAGCGCCTTGCTGTCCGGCTTGGCACCCTCCAGCAGATACAACGCGACCAGCCCTACCGCGAACAGGTCGGCGGGGAAGTCCGGTTCGGCGCCCATCATCTGCTCGGGCGCGAGATAACCGGGCGTCCCGACGACGAGGTTGGTCTCCGTAAGGCGGGGCTCGCCCAGCCGCATCGCGATGCCGAAGTCGGACAGCCGCAGCCGCGGCCGGCCCGTGCCGGTGGCCTCCAGCAGCACGTTGGCGGGTTTCACGTCACGGTGCACGACGCCCTCCGCGTGCACCGCGGCCAGGCCCGCCAGCAACTGGTCGAGCAGGGTGCAGACGAAGGCCGGAGGGAGGGGACCGTAGTCCCCGACGAGATGGACCAGGGATCCGCCCGCGACCAGATCCATGGTGAACAGGACCTTGTCGTCGTCGGCGGCCCAGCTGGTGGGGGCCAGTACATGGGGGTGGTCGATCCGCAGGGCCTGTTCCCGGACGAAGCGCAGCAGCGAGTGCGCGTCGCTCTGGAGCAGGACCTTGGCGGCCACGTAGCGACGGCGGCGGTGGTCCCAGGCGCGCCAGACGGCGCCGACCCCTCCGCGTCCGATCGGGTCGACCAGTTCGTACCGGCCGGCGAAGACCTCACCCATGGCTGTACGTCGCTCCTCCCCCTGCGGCTTCCCCCCTTGCTTCCCCCTCGGTGAGCGCTACGACTCCCCGACAAGCGAAACGGCCCCCTGAATCCCCTGAATCCCCTGGATCGCGGGCATCCCCCCGACTCCCCCGAGTCCTTCGATGAGCGGTACATCCCCCTCGCGTCGACCGGTCCCCCGTACGGAACACGCCCCCTCGTGCCCGCCCGTCCGCGACGCGTCCCCCGTCACCTCACCCGCAGCCCGCTGCCGAACCCCCTTCGGCGCCGGACGGTGGGATCAGTTCTGGTGGGACTGGTAGTGCGTGACGGCGTCCGAGGTGCGGCCGGCGCCGTAGACCCGGAGGAACTCTGCCAGTTCCGGATGGCTCGGGGCGAGAGTGTCGGCGGCGTCGATGATGTCGCCCGCCGCCGCGACCGACCGCAGCAGCGACTGGATCTCACGGACGACCCGCTTGACCGTGGGCGCTCCCGAACTGCTCGTCGTCTGAGTGGTGTTGCTGAGCACCGACCCCCCTTGTGACTTCTTGATCTCCTCCATGCGCTCGGTGGCCTCGGCGGCGCTCACGCTGCCGTCCGCGACCTGCCCCGCCAGGTCCTGCAGCAGCTGCACCCGCTGCACGACAGCCGGGTTGCCGATCTTCGCCCGCTGACCGCTCATCAGCTGCGACAGCATCGGTGCGGACAGTCCCAGAACCCCCGCGAGACGAGCCTGGTTGAGACCAAGATCGTCGATGAGCCTACGGAAGAGCGCCCCCAGCGGCTCCCCGTACCAGTTCCGCTGCAGTTCCCGCGCTCTTGCGGTCGCTTCCTGCTGTGCGGCGTCCATTGCGTCTCCCCATCGCTTCCCCATGTACGGCGGTTCGCGGTAGCGAACCACGCCGAGCATCTTACGGAGAGTGGTCGGCGACGGGGACCCCCAATCTTTTTGCGGAACCACGGGGGTGACCCGGTACTCTGGTCTCCGACGCCCGCCGGGATGCGGCTCATCCGGTCGGACGTCCCCTTACGGGGCCTTAGCTCAGTTGGTAGAGCGCTGTCTTTGCATGGCAGATGTCAGGGGTTCGACTCCCCTAGGCTCCACTTCCGGAAATGCCCTCCGAACTGCGGAAACGCGGTCTCGGGGGGCATTTTTCGCGCACGGGGGCGGCTGCGGGCTGCCGGTGTTTCACGTGAAACAGCACGGCGGGGCGGGAGACCCTCAAGTCTCCCGCCCCGCCGTGCTGTTGAATCCGGTGCGCCCTCAGGAACGGTCGTCGCGCCCGGCGGCCTCGTCCTCGGCCTGCTTGGCCTCGACCTCCGGGTCCAGGACCGACGGGCCCGTGCCGTCCACGGTCGACAGATGCCCCGACTCCGGGACCTCCGTCGCCGCCGGCGGCTCCACCAGCCAGTCCGGGTTGGCCTGCTTGTCCCACCACTTCCACGCGGCGAAAGCACCACCCGCCACGGCGCCCAGGATCACCAGCGTCTTCATGGCCTTACCGGCCTTGGCCCGCCGCTCGTGCTTGCGGACCAACTTCTGGATCTCCTTGGACGTGACCTGGCCGCGCAGCGCGGCCATGGCGGCCGTACTCCGCGCCGCGGCCTCGGCCGTGACGGGCACGGCCGCGGCCACCGCCTGCTCGATCCTCGGCCTGGAGAACTCCGCCGCCTGGCGGGCGGCCTTACGGGTGCGTTCGGCGGCTTCCTGGGCGGCCTGGTCGACCTTCGGCGGCACATGCGTGCGGGCCTGCTCCAGATACGGCTGCACCAGAGTGCCGTACTGGACACGCGCCTGCCCTGCGGCCTGCGTCACCTTGGGCGCTAGCCGTACGCGTGCCTCGTGTGCGTAGTGCGCGGCCCTGTCCTTGGCCGTGTCGGCGTAGGGCGCCACCACTTCCGCGGCGTGCAGCACGCTGTCCTTCGCCGAACCAGTCGCGGCGCGCACGCTGTCGATGCGGGTCACGGGTTCCTCCTCCTCGGTGGCGTACGGTATTTCGACTTTCCACCCTTTTACGGATCATGCCTCCTGGCGCACGACCAGGCATGCGCGGAAGGGCATCCGGGTCACACAAGTCGGCATCCGGAGCCGATCACGTGCAATAGCGGATGAATAGGGGGCAACAGGAGCTTGTCGTCGACAATGCCACGGATCGCCGCCCAGCGCCCCCGCCCCGGGACTACTGGCCGGATTTTCCACGGACACCCGCCGAGGGTTTCCCCCCGCCGCACCGAGGCCGGACGACGCGAGGGCCGGTCCGTGCGAGGATCAGGGGGTCACGGAAAGACAACGGAAGGCAGATCGTGGCTGAGCAGCTCTACGCCACCCTGAAGACCAATCACGGCGACATCGAAGTCCGGCTTCTGCCGAACCACGCGCCCAAGACGGTCAAGAACTTCGTCGAGCTCGCCCAGGGCGAGCGGGAGTGGACCCACCCGGAGACGGGCGAGAAGTCCACGGACAAGCTCTACGACGGCACGGTCTTCCACCGGGTGATCAGTGGCTTCATGATCCAGGGCGGTGACCCGCTGGGCAACGGCACCGGCGGTCCCGGCTACCAGTTCGAGGACGAGTTCCACCCTGACCTGCGCTTCGACAAGCCCTACCTGCTGGCGATGGCCAACGCCGGACCGGGCACCAACGGCTCCCAGTTCTTCGTCACCGTCTCCCCGACGGCGTGGCTGAACCGCAAGCACACCATCTTCGGCGAGGTCACCGACGCGGCCAGCCAGAAGGTCGTGGACACCATCGCCACGACCCAGACGAACCCGCGCACCGACCGGCCGCTGAACGACGTGGTCATCGAGTCGGTCGTCATCGAGACCCGCTGAGTGCGACGGCTCCCGCAGGGAACCAATCGCCCCGCTCATCCGTAAGGATGGGCGGGGCGGGCTTTTCTCACACGACCTAGGGGAGACCATGGACGACCAGGCTGCGGGCAGCCCGCAGGACGCCCACAGCGTCCCCATGTGCTACCGCCACCCAGATCGTGAAACGGGCATCCGCTGCACGCGCTGCGAACGCCCGATCTGCCCCGAGTGCATGGTCAACGCCTCCGTCGGCTTCCATTGCCCCGAGTGCGTCCGCACCGGTTCCGGCACGGGCCACTCGTCCACGGCCGCCATGCCCCGGACGATCGCGGGCGGCTCCATCGCAGCCGACCCCCGGCTGCTGACCAAGATCCTCATCGGGATCAACCTGGCCGTGTTCATCGCCGTCCAGGTCCACGAGTCACTCCTGACCGACATCGTCCTGCTCGGCGCCTGGCCGCCCGCGCCCTTCACGCCCACCCAGGGCGTGGCGGGAGGCGAGTGGTACCGCATGGTGACGTCGATGTTCACGCACCAGGAGCCCTGGCACATCGCGTTCAACATGCTCAGCCTGTGGTGGCTCGGCGGCCCGCTGGAAGCGGCCCTCGGGCGCGTCCGCTATCTCGCGCTCTACTTCATCTCCGGCCTCGCGGGCAGCGCACTCGCCTACCTGCTGGCGTCCCCGAGCACGGCCACCCTGGGCGCCTCCGGCGCGATCTTCGGCCTGTTCGGTGCCACGGCCGTGTTGATGCGCCGGCTCAACTACGACATGCGGCCGATCATCGCGCTGCTGGTGATCAACCTGATCTTCACCTTCAGCCCGGGGTTCAACATCTCCTGGCAGGCCCACATCGGCGGCCTGGTCGCCGGTGTCGTCGTCGGATACGCCATGGTCCACGCCCCGCGGGAGCGCCGCGCACTGGTTCAGTACGGCGCCTGCGCCCTGGTCCTGGGTGTGGTCGTGCTCATGACCGTTCTGAGGACGGCGCAGCTCGCCTGACCAGGCGTTGTCCACAGCGGGTGTCGGATCTTGTGCATACGGTGCGGGAACACATGTGCCCCCTGTCACTGACCTGAGTTTCCGCAGGTCGGACAGGGGGCGAACAAGTTTTCGAAGACCGGTACTTCCGTCATACCGGCGTCAACGTCCAGCGGGTTATCCACAGATCGTCTTCATTATCCCCATGTGGAAAACCGCTGTGGATAACTCAGCGAACAACCCTGGGCAGAGCTGCGTTCACCGGGTCGTGGCCGCTACTTCCACTGGGTCGAGACACCGAACCCGGCGGCGATGAAGCCGAAGCCCACCACGATGTTCCAGTTGCCCAGAGAGTCGATGGGCAGCGATCCGTCGGTGACGTAGAAGACGACGATCCAGGCCAGGCCGATGAGGAACATGGCCAGCATGACCGGCGCGACCCAGGCACGGTTGCTCAGCTTGATGGCGGTCGTCTGCTTGGCAGGCGGCGGCGTGTAATCGGCCTTCTTGCGGATACGTGACTTCGGCACGAGGGTCTCTCCTGTCGATGCGCTGCGTGGCCGCGCAGGTAACTGGGTCGGTCTCGGGGCAGCGTGAGGGGACTCCGATTTGCTCCCCCGGGCGTCCGTTAGCGTAGTGCTTCCGCCGCGCCGAAGGAGATAAGGGTACGTTGAGCAATTCTGCCGACTCCCCCGGGACGGGATCCACCCCTGAGCGCGTGCGCCGTTTTCGGCCCGTGCGCATCCTCACGGCGGCAGTGTTCGCTCTCGCGGGGCTCATCTTCTTCACCAGCTTCGATACCGCCAAGGGCACCAACATCCGCACGGACAGCTCGCTGCTGAAGCTGTCCGACCTCATCCACGAGCGCAGCCGGGAGAATGGCGAGCTGGACGAGACCAACGGCACCCTGCGCCAGGACATAGAGGCCCTCGCCGAGCGCGACGACGGCAGCACCAAGGCGGAGGACGACAAGCTCACGGCCCTGGAGAAGCGCGCGGGGACGCAGAAGCTCAAGGGCGACTCGCTCACGGTCACTCTGAACGACGCCCCGCCGGACGCCACCGCCAAGCTCCCCGGCTACCCCGAGCCGCAGCCCGACTACCTGGTCATCCACCAGCAGGACCTCCAGGCCGTGGTGAACGCGATGTGGCAGGGCGGGGCCAAGGGGATCAAGGTCATGGACCAGCGGCTGATCTCCACCAGTGCCGTGCGCTGCGTGGGCAACACCCTGATCCTCCAGGGCCGCGTCTACTCACCGCCGTACAAGATCACGGCGGTCGGTGACCCGGGCAAGCTGCAGAAGGCGCTCGCGGCCTCCCCGGCGATCCAGAACTACATGGTCTACGTCAACGTCTACGGGCTCGGCTGGAAAGTCGAGGAGAACGGCCCGGTGACTCTGCCCGGCTACTCGGGCACAGTGGATCTGCATTACGCGAAGCCCGTGGAGCAGTAGCCGGACCGGGGGAGCTGCCGGTGCGCGTGATCGTCAGGACCGTCAGCGAACTGTGCATCACCGTCGGCAGCCTGATCGTGCTGTTCGTCGTCTACGTGCTCTTCTGGACCGGCGTGCGGGCCGACGGCGTCATGGACGACCAGATCGACCTGCTCCGGAAGGAGTGGTCCAAGCCCCGTCCGCCGGCTGCCGGCTCCCCTGTGGGCCCGGCGAAACCCGCGCCCTACGCCAAGGGCAGGCCTTTCGGGATCATGTACATCCCGCGGCTTGGTTTCACGTGGAACAAGCCGGTGCTCGAAGGCACCGCCACCGGCACCCTGAAGAAGGGCCTCGGCCACTACGCCGAGACGGCCCAGCTCGGGCAGAGGGGGAACTTCGCGGTCGCCGGCCACCGCCGCACGTACGGGGACCCGTTCAAGGACTTCCCCGAGCTCAGGCGGGGTGACGCGGTGGTGCTGACCGACGGCACGACCTGGTTCACGTATCGGATCGACAAAGGACCGTACAAAACAGTGCCCTCGGACATCGAGGTGATCGACCCTGTCCCACGTACATCCGGGTATACGCGTCCGGGCCGGTATCTGACGCTGACCACGTGCGAACCGGAGTGGGGACACAGTCACCGTCTGATCGTCTGGGCGCACCTGGACTCCACCCAGCCCGTGGAGGCAGGGAAACCGGAGGCGCTGCGCCGTTAGTCTGGTGGCTGTACGGCGTGGGTCTGGTGCCGTGGTACGACGGAAGGGACGGCATGTACGGCTGGATCTGGCGGCATCTGCCGGGGAACACGTGGGTGAAGGCAGTGATCTCACTCGTCCTGGTCGTGGCCGTGGTCTACGTCCTCTTCCAGTACGTCTTCCCGTGGGCGGAACCGCTGCTGCCCTTCAACGATGTGACGGTGGACAACCAGTGAGCGCGCGCATTCTCGTCGTCGACAACTACGACAGCTTCGTCTTCAACCTGGTCCAGTACCTCTACCAGCTCGGGGCCGAGTGCGAGGTCCTGCGCAATGACGAGGTGTCGACGGCGCACGCCCAGGACGGCTTCGACGGGGTCCTGCTCTCCCCGGGGCCCGGCACGCCCGAGCAGGCCGGTGTCTGCGTCGACATGGTCCGGCACTGCGCCGGCACGGGGGTCCCGGTCTTCGGCGTCTGCCTCGGCATGCAGTCGATGCAGGTGGCGTACGGCGGTGTGGTGGACCGGGCGCCCGAGCTGCTGCACGGCAAGACCTCACTGGTCGAGCACGGCGGCGGCGGAGTCTTCGCCGGTCTGCCCTCCCCCTTCACGGCGACGCGCTACCACTCGCTGGCCGCCGAGCCCGCCACGGTCCCGGCGGAGCTGGAGGTCACGGCCCGCACGCACGACGGCATCGTGATGGGCCTGAGGCACCGCGAACTTCCGGTCGAGGGTGTGCAGTTCCACCCCGAGTCGGTGCTGACCGAGCACGGGCACCGGATGCTGGCCAACTGGCTGGTGGAGTGCGGCGACCAGGGTGCCGTGGCGAGGTCGGCCGGGCTCGCCCCGGTGGTGGGCAGGGCCTCGGCGTGACCGCCCTGCGCCCCGAGCGCGAGTCCGACACCTCGTACGGGCAGCAGTCGTACGGGGCGCGGGGTGCGTTCGAGGAGTGGTCGGGCGGGGAGACGTACGGTGTGTCCCCGCAGTCGCAGCCGCAGCAGCCGTACGCGTCGTACGAACCCGTCCCGGAGGAGACGTATCTGCCGCCCGCCGACGAGGAGACGGTGGCGCTGCGGATCCCGGATCCACCGCCGGAGACCGGCGGCTCCACAACGGGCTCTGCGGGCTCTTCCGCCTCGCGGCAGGACGGGCCCGCCCACGGTGGGCGCGCGGCCCGCAGGAAGGCCGCCAAGCGTCGTCACGGACGCCATGGCGGCGCGTCGGACACCCCGTCGGGCTCCCATGCCGCCCACGCCGGCCGTGGCACCGGCACGGGCAGCCCGTCGCGGGCGCCGCTGTCGCGGGTCGAGGCGCGGCGGCAGGCGCGGGCGCGCAAGCCCGGCGCGGCGGTCGTCGCGAGCCGGGCGATAGGAGAGGTGTTCATCACCACTGGCGTGCTGATGCTGCTGTTCGTCACCTACCAGCTGTGGTGGACGAACGTCCGGGCGCACGCCCAGGCCGGCCAGGAGGCCAGCAGCCTCCAGAACGACTGGGCGAGCGGCAAGCGCAACCCCGGGGCGTTCGAACCGGGGCAGGGTTTCGCCATCCTGCACATTCCGAAGCTGGACGTGGTCGTCCCGATCGCCGAGGGCACCAGCAGCAAGGGCGTGCTCGACCGGGGCATGGTCGGCCACTACGCCGAGGGCGCGCTGAAGACGGCGATGCCCGGCGACAAGAGCGGGAACTTCGGGCTCGCGGGTCACCGCAACACCCACGGAGAGCCGTTCCGGTACATCAACAAGCTCGCTCCGGGCGACCCGATCGTCGTGGAGACGCAGGACGAGTATTTCGTCTACAAGATGGCGTCGATCCTGCCGGTGACGTCGCCGAGCAACACGAGCGTTCTGAATCCGGTGCCCACGGGCTCCGGATTCACCAAGCCCGGCCGCTACATCACGCTGACCACGTGCACGCCGGAGTTCACCAGCAAGTACCGGATGATCGTCTGGGGCAAGATGGTCGAGGAACGGCCGCGCAGCAAGGGCAAGCCGGATGCGCTCGTCAGTTAAGGGCAGATGAACCAGTGGCAGCGACCACCGACACCGACCACGAGAAGCACACCGGCGGGGCGTCCCGGCCGCCTGCGGCACGTCGCAGGCCCGGCCCGATCGCCATGGCGGTCAGCTTCTTCGGGGAACTCCTCATCACCGCGGGACTGGTCCTCGGCCTGTTCGTCGTCTACTCGTTGTGGTGGACGAACGTGGTCGCCGACCGTGCGGCCGGCAAGCAGGCCGACAAGGTCCGTGAGGACTGGGCGCACGGCCGGGGCGGCCCCGGCGCGCTGGACACCAAGAACGGCATCGGCTTCCTGCACGTTCCCGCGATGAGGAACGGCGAGGTCCTGGTCGAGAAGGGCACGTCGAACAAGATCCTCAACGACGGTGTCGCCGGCTACTACACCGACCCGGTCAAGGCGACCCTGCCGATGTCGGGCAAGGACGGCAACTTCTCCCTCGCCGCCCACCGCGACGGCCACGGGGCCAAGTTCCACAACATCGACAAGATCAAGAAGGGCGACCCCATCGTCTTCGAGACGAAGGACAAGTGGTTCGTCTACAAGGTCTACGACATCCTCCCCGAGACGTCGAAGTTCAACGTCAAGGTCCTCTCCCAGGTCCCGAAGGAGTCCGGCAGGAAGAAGCCGGGCCACTACATCACCCTGACGACCTGCACGCCGGTGTACACGAGCACGTACCGGTACGTCGTGTGGGGCGAGCTGGAGCGGGTGGAGAAGGTGGACAGCGAGCGGACACCGCCGAAGGAACTGGGCTGACTGTGCTCCTTGGGGGAGACCGGCCGGTAGCATGACGGAGGCCCGAAGCCGCAACTTTCTCTTGCGGCTTCGGGCCTTTGTCACGGCCGGGCCGTCATTCCAGGACGGTCAGGGCCGCCCCGGCACTCCATTCCTCCAGCAGCCCGCGATGTACGGCGGTGATGCCGCTCTCGGCTGCGATGTTGAGGGCGTCGCGGGTGAAGGGGCAGGTCGCCACGAACAGGGCCACCTCGGAGTCGTGCAGCACCTTGGCCGCCCCGAGGAACTTCTGGATCTCGGGGCTGGTGATGGAGAGGTGGGGCGCGAACCTCTTGCATTGGACGACGATGCGCCGCCCGTCGGCTGTGAGCGCGGTGATGTCGATGCCCCGGTCCCTTCCGCCGCCTTGCACGACGACGTCGGTGCAGCCGTCGCGGCGGAGCAGCTCGGCGACGTGTTCTTCGAACTCGCGCCCGTTCATGGCGTCCATGGCGGCCATGACGCCGGCGAGGGGGCGGTTCTCCTTGGGGCTTTCCAGCCGCTGTAGCCGGGTGTGGTGCTGTCGGAGCCGCTTCTCGATGCGCTGGACGCCTGCCCGTAGGGCGATGAGCTCTCGCCGGTGCTCGCCCGACGTTTCGATCAGCGCGTTGAACAGGGGGACGACGGTCGTCCCTAGGACGTGGGTGATGCGCTGGTCGATGCGGGCGTCGAGGGAGGCGGCGTCCATCGGGGTGGGGTTTTCCACAGGCTGTGTGCGTGCCCGGTACTCCGTGTCGAGGAGGTACACACGCACCTGACGTGCGACTTCGCTGTCTCGGAGCAGCATGGCGATGTTGAGGACGGCGCGTCGGGGGAAGAGGGCGAGGGAGCGGGTGCGTGACTGGATTCCACTGAGTTGCTTGAAGTCACTCAGTTCCGTCCCGGTCAGAACTCGGTATCCGCTCGCTTCGAGTTCCGCACGGTGGTCGTGCACAAGAGCACGGATGACTTCCACCGTCACGGAGAAGTACGACGCCACCATCGCGGTCGTCACATGCATCTCGTCCGGCAGCAGCGACAGTGTTTTGACCCTGTCGAGTACGTCCGTGCGGGCGAGCACGCTGCCGCGCAGGGTCGGTGATTCCAGCAAGGCCGTTTCGTTGATCACGTTCTGCCCTTCGGCTCGTGTGGCCGGGGCGGGGTTCCGATGCCCCACCCCACCCGGTGAACGAGTCGGGACATATGAAGACACGATCGATGGACGCACGCCTTTTCGGGGATGTCCTCGGTCGTGAAAATCAGAGCCCCCGGCCTCTGGGGGCCGGGGGCTCTGTGGTGTGACGGTGTGGTGGGCGGGGTCAGTCGTCCTCGCTGCCGTTGAGGCCGCCGAAGATGCCGCCGTTGCCGTTGCCGCCGTTGTTGTTGCCTCCGACGCCGACGGTCTGGAGGGTGATCGTCGTGGCCGCCGGGTCGTCGACCTCCTGGTTCGGGCCCGGGTTCTGGCCGGCCACGAGGGCGTTGTCGCTCTGGTCGCTGCCGCCCGCGAACTGGATGTTGGTGAAGCCCTGCTGCGCGAGGATCTGCTTGGCCTGGCCGACCGTCTGGCCGACGACCTGCGGGACCTTGACCTTCTGCTGCTGCTTCTTCTTGCCGATCTGGATGTTGACCGACGAGTTCTTCTCGGCCGACGTGCCCGCCTGCGGTGTGGTCTGGATGACCTTGCCGACCTGGCTGTCGTCGTCGGTCTCCACCTCGGTGCAGTTGCCGACCAGGTTGTTGGCCGTCATCTGCGCCTTGGCCTGGTCACAACTCTGGCCGAGCACGTCCGGGACGGTGGACTTCTCCGTCGCCTTGGCGATGGTCAGGGTGATCGTGGAGCCCTTCTCGACTTCGTCGCCCGTGCTCGGGTCCTGCTCCAGCACGGTGCCCGGGTCCTCCGGTGACTCCCGAGTCTCCGTCTGGACGTCGAACTGGTACCGGTCGCCCTCCAGCTTCTCCTTCGCCTCGTCGAGGCTCAGGCCGGTCACGCTGGGGACCGTCACCTTCGGCGCCCCGGTCGACACGACCAGGGAGATGGTGTCGCCCTTGTTGACCTGCACCCCGGCCTTGGGGTCCTGGGAGCAGATCTTGCCCTTGATCTGGTCTTCACAGGGCTTGCTGGAGAAGGTCAGTTCCAGGTCGGAATTCTTGGCCAGCTGCTGGGCGCTCCTCTTCGTCTCGCCGACGAAGTTGGGCGCTTCGAGCGAGTTGTTGCCCACGCCTCCGTCGCCGCTGAACGCCCACCGGCCGATCAGGATCGCGCCGACCAGGACCAGGATGCCGGCCACCACCAGCAGGATCGTGGAGGTGTTGGACTTGCGCTGCTGCCCGCGGCGTCGGTCGGGGCGGTCGTCGTAGCCGTAGCCGCCGTCGTCCGGGTTCATCGGGGGCAGCATGGACGTGGCGCCGGCGCCGGAGTCGGCGCGCAGGGCCGTGGTCGGCTGGTCGTCGGGGTAGCCGCCGTAGCCCACCGCGCCCATCGCGGCCGTCGCTGCGACCGGCTGGCCGTCCAGGCAGGCCTCGATGTCGGCGCGCATCTCGTCGGCCGACTGGTAGCGGTAGTCCGGGTCCTTGACGAGCGCCTTCAGCACGATCGCGTCCATCTCGGGCGTGATCTCGGGGTCGAAGACGCTCGGGGACTGCGGTTCCTCGCGGACGTGCTGGTAGGCCACGGCCACCGGGGAGTCGCCGACGAACGGCGGACGGACGGTCAGCAGCTCGTAGAGCAGACAGCCGGTCGAGTACAGGTCGGACCGGGCGTCGACCTGCTCGCCCTTGGCCTGCTCCGGTGAGAGGTACTGGGCGGTGCCGATGACCGCGGAGGTCTGTGTCATCGTCATGCCGGAGTCGCCCATGGCGCGGGCGATGCCGAAGTCCATGACCTTGACCTGGCCGTTGCGCGTCAGCATGACGTTCGCCGGCTTGATGTCGCGGTGGACGATGCCGGCGCGGTGGGAGTACTCCAGGGCCTGGAGGATGCCGATGGTCATCTCCATGGCACGCTCCGGCAGGAGCTTGCGGCCGGAGTGCAGCAGTTCACGCAGCGTCGAGCCGTCCACGTACTCCATGACGATGTACGGGATCGACACGTTGTCGATGTAGTCCTCGCCCGTGTCGTAGACCGCGACGATCGCGGGATGGTTGAGCGAGGCGGCCGACTGGGCCTCCCGGCGGAACCGGGCCTGGAAGGAAGGGTCACGCGCGAGATCCGCGCGCAGCGTCTTCACCGCCACGGTGCGGCCGAGGCGGGTGTCATGCGCGAGGTAGACCTCCGCCATGCCACCACGCCCGAGCACCTGGCCCAGTTCGTACCGGCCGCCGAGGCGACGCGGCTCTTCCATAGCTACCTACCAGCCCTCTCCGTCGGTCCCGACCGGCACGCTTGTACGGTCGGAGGCTGCCGTCCGGGCCTACCGTACCCGGCTCGCTTTGTGTGACCTGGCCAAGCCCGTCAGCCGATACAGGACCGGTATCGCAACGTGCACCGATGTGAAGCAGGCGTGAGCGGGGTCACTTCTTGCTTTTGATGACCGCCTCCATCACGTTCCGCGCGATCGGGGCCGCGAGGCCGCCACCGGAGATGTCGTCACGGACGGCGTTGTCGTCCTCGACGACGACCGCGACGGCGACCGGGGAGCTGCCGTCCTCGTCCTTGGCGTAGGAGATGAACCACGCGTAGGGGTTCTCGCTGTTGTCGACGCCGTGCTGGGCGGTACCGGTCTTGCCGCCCACCTTGACGCCGTCGATCTTGGCGTTGGAGCCGGTGCCCTTGTCGACGACCGTCTCCATCATCGACTGGAGGATCTGGGCGTTCTCCGCCGACAGCGGCTGGCTCAGCTCCTCGGGGTCGGTCTTCTCGATCGGGTCGACACCGGGCGACTGGAGCTCGTCCACCATGTAGGGCTTCATCAGCTTGCCGTCGTTGGCGACGGCCGAGGCGACCATGGCCATCTGCAGCGGGGTCGCGGCGGTGTTGAACTGGCCGATGGACGACAGCGCGGTCTGCGAGGGGTTCATCTTGTCGGAGAAGACCGAGGCATTGGCGCGGACCGGCGTGAACTGCTCCTCGTCGAAGCCGAACTTCTTGGCCATGTCCAGCATCTTGTCGTTGCCGAGGTCCGAGCCGATCTTGCCGAAGACGGTGTTGCAGGAGTACTGGAGGGCCACCCGCAGTGTCGCGTTCTCGCAGGGGATGTTGCCCTCGTTGGGCAGTTTGGTGGTGGTGCCCTTCATGATCCACGGGTCCGGCGAGTCCGTTTTGGCGTCGGCGGACGTGTACAGACCGTCCTCCAGCGCCGCGGCCGCGGTGACCACCTTGAAGGTGGAGCCGGGCGGGTAGGTCTCGCGCAGCGCCCGGTTGAGCATCGGGTCGTCCGGGTTGTTCTTCTTCTGCAGCTTGTTCCAGGCCCCGCCGTCCTTCGACGTGGAGTTGCCCGCGAAGGAGGAGGGGTCGTAGGACGGGTAGGAGGCGAGCGCGAGGATCTTGCCCGTGGACGGATCCAGGGCGACGACGGAGCCCTTGCCCCCCTGCCGCTTCAGGCCGTTGTACGCCGCCTTCTGCGCGGCGGCGTTCAGCGTCGTGACGACGTTGCCGCCCTGCTGCTTCTTGCCCGTGAGCATGTCGAGCGTGTTGCGGAAGAACAGCCGGTCGTCGTTGCCGGTGAGGATGCCGTCCTCGAGGTTCTCGATCTGGCTGGCGCCGAAGGCCTGCGAGGCGTAGCCGGTGACCGGCGCCCACATGGGGCCGTCCTTGTAGGTGCGCTTGAACTTGAAGTCGCTGCCCGAGGTCTCGGCGGAACCGGTGATCGGCTTCCCGTTGACGATGATGTCGCCGCGAGGGGAGGCGTAGCGCGCGATGATGACGCGGCGGTTGTTCTTGTCGGTCCGAAGCTCTTCGGCCTGGACGTACTGGATCCAGTTGTCGCGGATGAGCAGAGTGAGGATGAGGAGGCCGCAGAAGATCGCGATTCGGCGCAGTGGCTTGTTCACGGTCGGACCACCTGGGTCATCTCGGCGTCTGGGTTGGCGGGAGCGGCGGGTGCTGGTCTGCGGGCGGTGTCGCTGATGCGAAGGAGGATGCCGATCAGAGCCCAGTTGGCGATGACCGAGGAGCCTCCGTAGGCAAGGAAGGGCATCGTCATACCCGTGAGCGGGATGAGGCCCATGACGCCGCCGGCGACGACGAAGACCTGGAGGGCGAAGGCGCCTGACAGGCCGATGGCGAGCAGTTTGCCGAACGGGTCGCGGGCTGCGAGGGCGGTGCGCACCCCGCGTTCCACGATCAAGGCGTAGAGCATGAGTAGGGCCATGAGGCCGGCGAGACCGAGTTCCTCGCCGAAGGTGGCGAGGATGAAGTCGGAGTTCGCGGCGAAGCGGATGAGTTCGGAGTGGCCTTGGCCCCAGCCCGTGCCGAGCGTGCCGCCGGAGCCGAAAGACCACAGCGCCTGCATGGCCTGCTCGGAGTGACCGGGCTGGTTGGCGCGGGAGAGTGTGAACTCACGCATCGGGTCGAGCCAGGCGTCGACGCGCTGCTGGATATGAGGCTCGAAGCTGGCCACGCCGACGGCGCCGACGGCGGACATCATCAGACCGAAGACGATCCAGCTGGTCCGCTCGGTGGCGACGTACAGCATGATCACGAACATGCCGAAGAACAGCAGCGAGGTGCCGAGGTCGGTCTCGAAGACCAGGATGAGGATCGACACCATCCAGACGACCAGGATGGGGCCGAGGTCGCGGCCTCGGGGTAGGTAAAGGCCCATGAACCGGCGGCTGGCCAGTGCGAGCGCGTCGCGCTTCACCATCAGGTAGCCGGCGAAGAAGATCGCGAGGACGATCTTGGCGAATTCGCCGGGCTGGATGGAGAAGGAGCCGACCTGGATCCAGATTTTGGCGCCGTAGATGTTCTTGCCGAGACCCGGCACCAGCGGGAGCAGCAGCAGGAACAGAGCGCCGGCCATGGAGATGTAGGTGTAGCGCTGCAGGGTGCGGTGGTCTTTGAGGAAGATCATCACGGCTACGAACAGAGCCATGCCCAACGCGGTGTACAGCAACTGGCGGGGTGCCGCGGTGCCGGCCTGTTGGATGGACTGGAGCAGTTCGGACTGGTCCAGGCGCCAGATGGCTACCAGTCCGA
Organism: Streptomyces massasporeus; assembly: GCF_014648995.1. Lineage (GTDB taxonomy): Bacteria > Actinomycetota > Actinomycetes > Streptomycetales > Streptomycetaceae > Streptomyces > Streptomyces massasporeus. The sequence continues at coordinate 289,563 of NZ_BMSE01000006.1, forward strand.
GCCCGTTCAGCAGGGTGGCCAGCGGCAGCATCAGGGGGTCGGCGTACGGCGCGAACTTCCGGACGACGAGATGCCCGACGCCCGCGAGCAGGCCGAGCCCGAGCCCGTAGCTCAGCAGGCCCGGCGGCACCGAGTCGTGGAGCGCCAGGCCGACGTTGGCGTAGGCGAACACCGGGATGACGACGGCGAACACCAGCAGCGCGAGCTCGGTGTTGCGCCGGCTCGGCGCGCCGATGGCGCCGATCGTGGACGTGTGGTTCGTCGGCGAGTGCGACGTATTCGTACCGCTCATCGTGTGACAGGGCCTCTCACGGCTACTGCTTACCGCACAGCGAGACGACCTTCTGCTCTTCCTCCGAGAGGCTGGGGCCGGGGCTGGGAGTGGGTGCGGTCGTGGTCGGGGGCGTGGACTTCTCCGGGGCCGACGGTGAACCCGACGGGCTGGACGGGTTCGGCGTCGGTGTGGCCTTGGACGTGAAGGAGGCGGGAGTGGTTCCCGTGGTGCCCCCGGCCTCGCCTTCGCCGGTCTTGGAGTTGTTCTTGCTCTCGGCGTCGCGCCGCTGCGCCTCCTTCTTGCACGCGGAGGCCTGCACCGACAGTTCCTGGATCTTCGCCTGGGCGTCCTTCAGTCCGCCCTCGGGGATCGTCGCCTCGACCAGCTTCTGCTGGTAGGGCGGCAGGTACTTGAGTTCGATCTCGGGGTGGTCCTTCTGGACCTTCGAGAGCGAGACCCAGGCCAGGTCCTGGCTGATGCCCCGGTACAGCGCGACGTGCTGCTCCTCGGTGCCGACGTAGTACTGGGTCTGCGTCCAGCGGTATCCGCAGTACAGGCCGCCGCCGATGACGGCCAGCGCGAGGGCGCCGTAGAGGGATCTCTTCAGCCACCGGCCCTTCTTGCGGGGCTTGGTGAAGTCGTCGTCGCCGTAGTCGAAGCCGGCCGCCGGGATGTAGCCGGTGGTGTCGCCGGATCCGGGCGGGCCGAACTCGCCGCCCCCGCCGCCCCGGCCGTGCCCCTGGCGGCCGAGCCCGGAGGCGCGGCCGGCGGGGGTCTGCATGATGCCGTTGTCGTGCAGCTGGTGCTGGTTCTCGGCGACGGCGCCGACCACGACGGGGGTGTCGGACAGCTGCCCCGCGAGGGTGTCGCCGGTGTCGAGGTCGAGGACGTCGGCGATGATGACCGTGATGTTGTCCGGGCCGCCGCCGCGCAGCGCCAGCTCGATGAGGTTCTGGACGGTCTCCTGGGGGCCCTGGTAGCTGGCGAGGGTGTCCTCAAGGGTCTGGTGGGACACCACGCCGGACAGGCCGTCGGAGCAGATCAGGTAGCGGTCGCCGGCGCGGACCTCGCGGATGGACAGGTCCGGCTCGACGTGGTCGCCGGATCCGAGGGCGCGCATCAGCAGCGAGCGCTGCGGGTGCGTGGTCGCCTCCTCCTCGGTGATCCGGCCCTCGTCGACCAGGCGCTGCACCCAGGTGTGGTCCTGGGTGATCTGCGTGAGGACGCCGTCGCGGAGCAGGTACGCGCGCGAGTCGCCGACGTGCACCAGGCCGAGGCGCTGGCCCGTCCACAGCAGGGCGGTCAGGGTGGTGCCCATGCCCTCCAGCTGGGGGTCGTCCTCGACCATCGAGCGCAGCTGGTCGTTGGCGCGCTGTACCGCCGTGCCGAGCGAGGTGAGGACGTCGGAGCCGGGGACGTCGTCGTCGAGGGCGACGATGGTGGAGATGGCCTCGGAGGAGGCGACCTCACCGGCCGCCGCGCCGCCCATGCCGTCGGCGATGGCGAGCAGGCGCGGGCCGGCGTAACCGGAGTCCTCGTTGCCCTCCCGGATCATGCCCTTGTGCGATCCGGCCGCGAAGCGCAGTGACAGACTCATGCGCACCTCGCCTGTCGGCTCCGGGTACAGCCGGTCGTGTCGAGCCACACTGCCCACCCTCCGGTCGGGAGCGCGCGGGGGGCCGGGGTGGGGCCCGCCACTGCGTGCTCGCTCCGCTCGCGCCTATCCATGATGTAGCACTACTTCCGCAGCTCGATGACGGTCTTGCCGATGCGGATCGGCGCGCCCAGCGCAATCGGTGTGGGAGTCGTCAGCCGGGACCGGTCCAGGTACGTGCCGTTGGTGGAGCCGAGGTCCTCGACGATCCACTGGCCGTCGCGGTCCGGGTAGATCCTGGCATGGCGGCTGGAGGCGTAGTCGTCGTCCAGCACGATCGTCGAGTCGTGCGCCCGGCCCAGGGTGATGGTCTGGCCCTGGAGCGCGACCGTGGTGCCGGTGAGGGTGCCCTCGGTCACGACCAGCTTGGTGGGGGCGTTACGGCCGCGCCGGCCTCCGGCGGGCTGCTGGCGCTGCTGCGGCGGCGCCTGGCGGGCGGCGGCGGCCTGCTGCTGCCTGCCTGCCTCGCGGCGCGAACCGCGCTGCGTGACACGCGTACCGAACAGGTCGCTGCGGATGACCTGCACGGCCACGATCACGAACAGCCACAGTACGGCCAGGAAACCCAGCCGCATGACCGTGAGGGTCAGCTCTGACATTGCCCCCGCTTCACCCTTCGGCTTGCCGGTAAATGATGGTGGTGCTGCCCACGACGATCCGCGAGCCGTCGCGGAGCGTAGCGCGGGTGGTGTGCTGCCCGTCCACCACGATGCCGTTGGTGGATCCGAGATCCTGGATCGTCGAGGGCGTTCCGGTCCGGATCTCGCAGTGCCGGCGGGAGACGCCGGGGTCGTCGATCCGCACGTCGGCGTCGGTGCTGCGGCCCATCACCAGGGTCGAGCGGGAGATCTGGTGGCGGGTGCCGTTGATCTCGATCCAGTGGCGGGTGCGTCCGCCGGCGGCCGGGGCGGCCGGGGGCCGCTGGCCGCTGGCGGCGGGCGGGTAGCCGTAGCCGCCGGGACGGCCGCCGGGCGGCGGCGCGGACGGCATGGGCGGGGCGCCGGAGGGCGCCGCGGACGGCGGGTAGCCGTAACCACCGGGGCGTCCGCCCTGCGGGGCGGCGGGTGCGGCGCCGCCGCCTCCGGGGCCGCCCTGCTGGCTGCTGGAGGAGGCGAGCGTGCGGCTGCGCACCCGGTACAGGCCGGTGTCGAGGTCGTCCGCCTTCTCCAGGTGCACCTTGATCGGGCCCATGAAGGTGTAGCGCTGCTGCTTGGCGTAGTCGCGCACCATGCCGGCGAGCTCGTCGCCGAGCTGGCCGGAGTAGGGGCTGAGCCGCTCGAAGTCAGGAGTGCTCAGCTCGACGATGAAGTCGTTGGGCACGACCGTCCGGTCGCGGTTCCAGATGGTGGCGTTGTTGTCGCACTCGCGCTGGAGCGCTCCCGCGATCTCCACGGGCTGGACCTCGGACTTGAACACCTTGGCGAAGGTGCCGTTGACCAGACCTTCGAGACGTTGCTCGAACTTCTTCAGGACTCCCATGGGGCACCTCCTCCTTGGCTGCCGTCCTGTGTACTGCCCTGCGGGCCGCTTGCCGGGTACTGCTGGTACTGCTTACTGATCGTATCCACGCGCCGCTCGATCGGCTGGTTCCCCCTGTCAGCCCCGCCGACGGGTGTCGACGCATGACGACGTTCCCTGTGGAGCTCCTCTTCGAACTCCTCCGGTGGTACTGCTGCGCGTAACCGCCTCCGGTATGCCTGCAAGGATCGTAGAGGCGGCTGAAGACCAGTGTCCCGCACCTGACTGTGGACCCCGACCCCCTCCTGCGGAGACGGCGGGTACCGGTACGAGGTTGATACGTGAACCGCTACGGGTTGATACGTGGCATGGGCATCGAAGGTTCGGTGGGGGGTCTGCCTGCGGGGATAAGGGATGTGAACCCACCCCTTCCAGCGTGCTAATGTTCTGGGTGTCGGAAGGCGCCACGCCCCAAGGGGCAGGCACCCAGGACACACCCAATGCGCGGGTGGCGGAATAGGCAGACGCGCTGGATTCAGGTTCCAGTGCCCGCAAGGGCGTGGGGGTTCAACTCCCCCCTCGCGCACCGTCGGAACGGGCGGCATCGATCAGATGCCGCCCGTTCTTCGTGTTGATGGATGTGGCGCTTCTCTCGGGCCCGGCCTGGATTCCCGCCGTGTGAGGAAGCTCTCAGGCCTGGTCGGGCGGGCCGTCGCCGAGCGTCCGCCCCGGGGCGAAGCGTTCCCGTACGACCGGGTCGTCGAGCAGGCGGGCCGGGTAGCCCGGTCCGGTCCGGGCGGTCATGTCCCGCTGCTGCAGGGGCTCGCCGCAGGCGGAGCAGACGACCCGGGCCTCGGTGTCGTGGTCGCAGGGCGTGTGGCGCAGGACCACCGGGGCGCCCTCCTCGCCGGCCAGCCAGCGGTCGCCCCAGGCGTTGATCGCGGCGAGCACACCGAAGAAGTCGCGGCCCTTGTCCGTGGGCAGGTACTCGTGGCGGACGGGGTCCCGCTGGTAGACGTGCCGCCGCAGCAGGCCCTCGGCCTCCAGGCGCCGCAGCCGGTCGGTGAGGGTGTTGCGGGCGATGCCGAGCGTGCCGATGAAGCCGTCGAAGCGGGATTCGCCGTAGAAGACCTCGCGCAGGACCAGCAGGGTCCAGGCGTCGCCCAGGATGTCGGCGGTGCGGGCGATCGAGCAGGGCCAGTTGCCGAACGAGGTCCGTCTCATGGCCCCACTGTAGGCGGCTTGTCCCGGCTGGTCTCATGATGAGATCGACCCGGTCCGGAGGGCTATGCGCGGATCCCGGCGAGGTCCGCCGGGCGGCGGCGCAGGGTGAGGGCGGCGGGTGCCGTCGCGCAGACCACGGCCAGGAGCGCGCAGGCGAGCGCCGTCGTGCCGAGGGCCTGCCACGGGAGGGTGAGGGTGGGCCGGACCGACAGCAGAGCGAGGGCTCCCCACATCCCGGCCAGGTTGACGCCGGTGACCAGCAGGCCGAGGAGCGCTCCGGCCGCGACGGCCGTCAGGGCCTCGGCCGCGGTCAGCCGCAGCACCTGCCACCGGGTGGCTCCGGCCAGCCGCAGCACGGCCAGGTCGCGGAGCCGGTCGGCGGCCGCCATGACCGTGGTGTTGGCCACGGAGATGCCCGTGTAGAGCAGGGCGATGCCGAGGACCAGGAGGAGGCCGAGCCGGGTGGTGCGGTTGGTTTCGGGGTGCGTGGCCCGGATCCATGCGTCCCGGGTGAGGACCTCGCCGCCTCCCGGGCCGATCGCCCTGCGCAGGGCGGTGGCGACGGGGCCCGGGTCCGTGCCCTTCTCGAGGGCCACGTCCACGCGGTCGACTCCGGCTCCGGGGGCGTTGCGCGGGGTGACGTAGACGCCGTTGCCGCCGGTGCCGGTGGGCATCACCGCGGCGATGCGGAGGGTGCGCGGTGTCCCGTCGCCGAGCCACACCCGGACCCGGTCGCCCACCCGGTGCCGGTGCCACTCCTCGTTGACGACGATCGAGTCGTCGTCGAGGTCGCCCAGCCTGCCGGCGGTGAGTGGCAGGTGGGTGGTGGCGGCCAGGGCGCCGGGGGTCGCGGCGCGGGCCTCGGAGCGGATCAGGGCCACGCCGTCCTCCAGGAGGTGCACGGCCGTCGACGACGTCGGTGAGATCCGCGCGCCCGGTACCGCGCCCAGCCGGTGCAGGGCGGCGGTGTCGAAGGCCGTTCCGGCGGCCGGGGTGACGACGAAGGCGGCGGTGGTGCGGTCGCTCGTCTCGGTGGTCTTCGCGTCGTTCAGGGTCGCCGTGGCGCCGAGGAGTGAACCGGCGAGCGCGACCGTGACGAGGACGGGGGCCGCGAGTGCGGCGGTGCGGCGTACTCCGGTGGCCGTGTTCTCACGGACCAGCATGCCGACGGCCGACGGGAAGCAGCTCAGCAGGCGGGTCAGGGGCCGCAGCACGAGGGGCGCGAGCAGGGCCGTCGCGGTGATCAGCAGCATCGGGCGGATGATGTACGTCTTGCGGTGGAGCAGGTCGGACGGGTCCGCGGTGAGGGACAGGGCCAGGGTCACGGCGGCGGCGAGCAGGAGGGCCACGCCGCAGAGCAGGCGTCCCCGGGTCAGGGGCCCCTTGTCGGCCGCCGCCTCGCGCAGGGCCTCGGTGGGGGCGGTGCGGCCGGCCCGCCAGGAGGCCGCGGTCGCTCCGCACAGGGCGACGAGCAGGCCCGTCCAGAAGGCCGCGTGGTACGGCCAGGTGTGCTCGCCGATGGTGAACCAGACCGGGGCGAGACCCTCGTCGGCCACGCGGGCGGCCAGCAACGGCGCCCCGTGGGAGCCGAGCACGCAGCCGGCGGCCGAGGCGAGGGTGCCGACGGCGAGGGCCTCGGCGAGGACGCTCCGGCGAATCTGGGCCGGGGTCGCCCCGGCGGTGCGCAGCAGGGCGAACTCCCGGCGGCGCTGGGCGACCGCGAAGGCGAAGGTCGACGCCACGACGAAGACCGACACGAAGGCGGTGACGCCGCCGGCGGTGCCGAACAGGGCGTTCATCGCGGTGAGCACCTCACCGTCCCGGCCGGGGTCGGCGTCGGCGAGGCGGCGGGCGTCGCCGGTGAGCACCTGGACGCCGCCGCCCACCGCCTCCCGCACGGACGCCGGGTCGGCCCGCACGACGAACTGGGCGACGGAGGGGGCCAGTCGGGCCGCGTGGGCGTCGGTGAAGAACACGGCGTTCTCGAAGCCGCGTGCGGTGAGCGTGCCGACGACGTGCACCGAGCCTTTGTCGGTGCGCACCTTCCGGCCCGGGCGCGCCCAGTCGCCGGTGACGACGACCTCGCCGGACGCGCGGGGTGCCCGGCCGGTGGCGAGCTCGTAGGGGGCGAACGCGGCGGTGGACCAGGGGTGCCCGACCAGGTCCGCGGGGCCGCCTGCCGCCCGGACGGGGAACGAGCGGTCCTCGACGACCGGGCCCAGCGTCCGCAGCCGGGCGACGGTCGCGGCCGGTACGGGGCGCGGGTGGGCGAACGGGGACTCGCGGGCGCCGACCGGGGTCGGTACGCGCAGGGTGTCCTGGCCCTTGACCACGACCGGCGCGGCGGCGAAGCGTTCGGGGCCGCGCTCCGGGGCGTCGGCCGTCGAGGCCAGGGCCAGGCCCATCACGGTGAGCAGTGCCACGCCGAGAGAGAGCGCCACGAAGCTGCCGGTGAAGCCGGCCCAGCGGATGCGCAGCGTGCGCAGGGTGACGCTCAGCACGGCACAGCCTCCAGACGGGTCATGCGCGTGGCGATGGTGTCGGCGCCGGCGCCGGTCAGCTCCCCGCTCACACGGCCGTCGACGAGGAAGACCACACGGTCGGCGTACGCCGCGGCCACCGGGTCGTGCGTGACCATGACGACCGTCTGGCCCTCACGGTCGACCATGCCGCGCAGCAGCCCGAGCACCTCGCGGCCGGTCCGGGTGTCCAGGGCGCCGGTCGGTTCGTCGCCGAACAGCACGTCGGGCCGGGTGATCAACGCACGGGCCAGGGCGACGCGTTGCTGCTGACCGCCGGAGAGCTCGGACGGTCTGTGCCGGGCCCGGTCGGCGAGACCGACCTGCCCGAGCGCCTCGCGCACCCGGGCGGAGGGGACGCGGCGGCCAGCCAGGCGCAGGGGCAGCGCCACGTTCTGCTCGGCGGTCAGCGAGGGCAGCAGGTTGAACGCCTGGAAGACGAACCCGACGCGCTCGCGCCGCAGCAGGGTCAGCCGCCGCTCGCCGAGCCCGGTCAGTTCGGTGCCGCCCACGGTGACCGACCCGGAGGTGGGCCGGTCCAGACCGGCCGCGCACTGGAGCAGGGTCGACTTGCCGGAGCCGGAGGGGCCCATGACGGCGGTGAAGGTCCCGGTGGGGAACGCGAGCGATACCTCGTCGAGTGCCCTCACGCGTCCGTAGGTCCTGGTGACCGAGTCCAACTGGACGGCGTCGTGTGTCATGGGCCTGTCCTGTGTCATGGGCCTGTCCTGTGTCATGGGGTCCCCCGGTGTCGGTGTCGGTGTCGCCTGGGTCGGTGTCGCCCCAACGAAACCGGGCGGGGGCGGGCCGGCGCAGTGCGGCGGGACCTAGACCTGGGGTAGGGCCAGGCATACCCCCCGGCCTCGGTCTGCGCCCATGGCCGGGGCCCCGGGCGGCTTCTACGGTGATCCCCATGCACCCTCGCAACGTGTGGCAGGCCCTGTCCCGCCCCGGCTACCTGCTGTCGGCGTGGCCGTGGCGGTCGGCGTGTTACCTGCTCACCGGCGCGGTCACCGGTGCCGTCGTGCTCGTCGGAATCGTGCTCTCGGCGACGGCCGGCGGGGTGCTCGCGCTCGCGCTGGTGGGGCTTCCGGTGCTGCTCGGGACGGCCCTGGCGGGCATTCCGGTGGCGGCACTGGAGCGGTTCCGGCTGCGGCTGGTCGACGCGGAGCCGGCGTCGGACCCGCACCGGTCGCCCGGTGAGCCGGGGCTGCGGGCCTGGCTGTCGACGCGGCTGCGGGAGCGGGCCACCTGGCGCGAGCTGGGTCATGCCCTGCTGTTCGCGGGGCTGTTGTGGCCGGTCGACGCCCTCGCGTTCGCCGTCTTCCTGCTGGGGCCGCTCTCCGTGGTGGCGACTCCGCTGCTCCTGGCCGTCCTCGGCGACGCGAAGGTCCTCAAGGTGTGGCTGGTCTCGACCTGGCCGGCTGCCGTCGGGTGGGCCGTCCTCGGGCTGGTCCTGCTCGTCCTGGGTGTCTACCTGCTGGGTGTGCTGGCCGGGGCCCGGGCCGGGCTGGCGCGGCTGCTGGTCGCGCCGCGGGAGGCCGACCTGGGAGCCAGGGTGGTCGAACTGGCCCGATCGCGGGTGCGGTTGGTGGACGCCTTCGAGGCGGAGCGGCGGCGTATCGAACGCGATCTGCACGACGGGGCGCAGCAGCGGCTCGTCGCCCTGACGATGACACTCGGGCTGGCCCGTCTCGACGCCCCGCCCGGCCCGCTCGCCGACCAGCTCGCCAAGGCGCAGCAGGAGGCGGGCACGGCCCTCGCGGAACTGCGCGAGCTCATCCACGGCATCCACCCCAAGGTCCTCGCCGACTACGGCCTCGAAGCCGCCGTCGCCGACGCCGCGGACCGTTCGGCCGTGCCCGTGGACGTCGACCTGGAGCTGCCCGGCCGGCTCTCCCCGGCGGTCGAGGCCGCCGCGTACTTCGTGGTGTGCGAGGCGCTCGCCAACGTGGGCCGGCACAGCGGCGCGAGCCGCGCCGAGGTGAGCGGCGGGCACCGCGACGGGCGGCTGCTGCTGCGGATACGCGACGACGGGTGCGGTGGCGCACGGGCCGGGCAGGGCAGCGGACTGACCGGACTCGCGGACCGGGTGTCGGTGCTCGATGGCAGACTCTCCCTGTCCAGTCCGCCCGGCGGACCGACCCTGCTGCGTGTGGAGATCCCTTGTGACCCTGCGAGTTGAGCGGCCGCTGCGGGTCGTCCTGGCGGAGGACAGCGTCCTGCTGCGGGACGGGCTGGTCGCACTGCTCGGGCGCTGCGGGCACGAGGTCGTCGCGGCCGTGGGGGACGCCGAGGCCCTGGTCGCGGCCGTCGGGGAGCACGACCCGGACGTGGTCGTCACGGACGTGCGCATGCCGCCCGGCTTCCAGGACGAGGGGCTGCACGCGGCCGTGCGGCTGCGCGGGGAGCGGCCCACGCTGCCCGTGCTGGTCCTCAGCCAGTACGTGCAGCGCCGGTACGCCGCCGAGCTGCTGGACTCCGGCGACGGCACGGGCGTCGGCTATCTGCTCAAGGACCGCGTCGGCCAGGTCGAGGAGTTCGTCGAGGCGCTCGGCAGGGTGGCGGACGGCGGCACGGTCGTCGACCCCGAGGTCGTACGGCAGTTGCTGCGCCGCCGCCGCGATCCGCTGGAGCGGCTCACCCCGCGCGAGCGTGAGGTGCTGGCGCTGATCGCCGAGGGCAGGTCCAACAGCGCGATCGCCCGCGAACTCGTCGTCTCCGAGGCGGCCGTGGGCAAACACGTCTCCGGCATCCTCACCAAGCTGGACCTGCCGCCGGCGGACGCGACCCACCGCCGGGTGCTGGCCGTGCTGGCGTACCTGCGGGCTTGAGGACGCGCCCAAGGCCGTCGGGTCGTCGACGCGTTGTATAAAAACGAGCGAGTTGGTTTCATTGCGTCGCCATCAGAGCCCTGCAGGGGAGCCACGGGTGACCAAACAGGACCGGGCCGTCCGGACCCGTCTCGCGCTGATCCGGTCGGCGGCCGAACAGTTCGAGGCCCGCGGATTCGTCCGGGCCAGCCTGGCGGAGATCAGCGCGGGAGCCGGTGTCAGTTCCGGCGCGCTGCACTTCCACTTCGCCAACAAGGCCGCCGTCGCCGAGGCCGTCGAGTACGCGGCCGAACAAGCCCTGCGCGAGGCCGCGGCCGGTCACCGCGACGGTGAGGGCAGCGCCCTGCAACGCCTGGTGGACGTCACCCACCACGTCGCCCGGCTGCTCTGCGCCGACGTCGTGGTCCGGGCCGGGCTGCGGCTGAACGCCGAGCAGATCGCCGGGCGGGTGCGGGACCTGCGCCGGGAATGGTGGGAGTGCGTGCAGGGGCTGCTGGCAGATGCGGAGCGCGGGGGTGAACTCGCCGCCGGGGTGACGCCGCAGCGCACCAGCGCCGTCGTCCTGGCCGCCACGACCGGCATCGAGGTGCTGGCCCGCGAGGACGACGGCTGGCTCGCCCGGCCCTCGCTGACCGACCTGTGGCAGCTGCTGCTGCCGTGCCTGGCGGCGCCGTGCCTGGCCGGGACGCTGGATCCGGCGGGGAGTGAAGCGGCGGGGAGTGAACCTGCGGGAAGCGGGCCTGCGGGGAGCGGATCGGCGGGAAGTGGGCCGGCCGGGCCGGGCGTTCAGGCGGAGGCGGGCCGGGTGGGGCTCGCAGTGCGGTAGCCACACGTGGCCGGCCGACCATGGGTGAAGCCATGGCCAAAACAAACCGGTTGCCAAGTTTTTTCGCCCTGCGGATCGCACGATGGTCCCCCAGCCTCCGGACCAAGGAGCGATGAGTCATGGCACAGCAGGCCTGCCCCTTCCTGTCGATCGACCCGACCGGTCAGGACCTCTACGGCGAGATGTCCCGGATCCGTGCCCAGGGCCCGGCCGTGGAGGTCGAACTCCCCGGCGGTGTACGGGCGTGGTGGATCACCGGCCTGGAGCTGAACAAGCGGCTCCTGGCCGGCCCCGAGACGAGCAAGGACGCCTACCAGCACTGGCCGGCCTGGATCAACGGGGACATCTCCCGCACCTGGCCGCTCGCCATCTGGGTCTCGGTGCGCAACATGGTCACCGCCTACGGCTCCGACCACAGCCGGCTGCGCAAGCCGATGGCCGCCGCCTTCACCAAACGCCGCGTCGACGCGCTGCTGCCGCGCGTCCAGGAGATCGTCGACCAGGCACTGGACGCCCTGGAGCGTCTCCCCGAGGGCGAAGTCGTCGATCTGCGGGCGGCGTTCGCGGCGCCCGTCCCGCACGAGGTGGTGTGCGAGCTCTTCGGTGTACCGCCCGGCGAGGACGGGCCGCGCGCGGCCCTCTACCGCATCATCAGCCGCTTCTTCGACACGGCGATCTCACTGGAGGACGCCCAGGCCAACGCCGTCGACCTCTACGGCACGCTGACCGCGTTCCTCCGGTACAAGCGCGAGCACCCGGCCGACGACCTGACGACGGCGCTCATCGCCGCGCACGACGAAGGCAGCATCGGCGAACAGGAGTTGATGGACAACCTGATCCTGCTGCTCACCGCCGGGTTCGAGACGACCGTCAACCTCATCGACAACACCGTGCACAGCCTGCTCGCCCACCCCGACCAGCTCGACCTCGTCCGCTCCGGGCGGGTGACCTGGGAGGACGCCCTGGAGGAGTCGCTGCGCTTCGAGGCGCCGGGCGCCATGTCGGGTCTGCGCTACGCCGTCGAGGACATCGAGATCGAGCCGGGCCTGACCATCCCGAAGGGCGACCCGCTCGTGGTCTCCTTTGCGGGCGCCGGGCGCGACCCCGAGCGGCACGGGCCGGACGCCGAACGCTTCGACGTCACACGTGTCACCAGTCGCGACCACGTGTCCTTCGGCCACGGCGTGCACCACTGCCTGGGCCGGCCCCTGGCCATGGCCGAGGCCACCGTGGCCCTGACGTCGCTGTTCGCGCGCTTCCCGCGGCTGGCCCTGGCCGATCCGTCGCGTCCGCCGAAGCGGCTGCGGTCCATCATCTCCACCGGCCACGAGGAGCTGCCGGTGCTGCTGCACGGCCGGGATCCGGGCGGCGGCCCGCGCCCGGAGGCGTCGGAGAAAACTGAGACGGAGACGGAGACGCAGGCGGGGGAAGCGGAGACGGAGGCGGGGGAAGCGGAGGCCGAGGCGGCGGAGGCTTAGGAGGTCAGGAGACTCTCCGGCCCTGGAGGAACGCGCGGTACCAGGGCGCCGCGCGGCGGAACGCGGCCGCGAACCCCTCGCCGGGCGAGCAGTCGAAGTCCTTCCAGAACGCGTCGTCCACGAACCAGTGGTCGACCGTGAGGATGCCGAGGTGATGCAGGGCGAGGGGTGCCCCGGCGGCCCGGGCCAGGGCGGTGGCGACGTCCACGGGTGCCCCGCCGCCGGGCTCCTCCAACTCCCGTCCCACGGAAGCCAGCAGGTCGGGGACCGCCACCGGCTCGGGATGATGGACATGGTGCACGCCGCCGCCGGGCGCCGGGGAGAGCGCGGCGGCCACCACCGCACGGCCCAGGGAATCGACGTCGATCATCGACTGGAGCGCCTCGCAGCCGGTCAGGGTGGTGGCCGACAGTTCCTTCATCAGCCACACCAGGCCGGGTATCACCCAGCGGTCGCCCTCGCCGTACACGAGGTGCGGGCGCAGCACCAGGCCGCCCGCGTCGAGGACGTACCGTTCGGCGGCGGCCCGGGTACGGCTGGTGGGCGACGCGGGCGCGATCGGCACCTCCCCGGGGCCCACGCCGCGGAAGGGGCCCCGGCCGTGGACGGCGGCCGTGCTCACGTACACGATCCGGCGCACTCCGGCGCGCACGGCCTCCTCGACCAGGGCACGGGTGCCGTGGTCGTTGACCGCCTCGGCGGTCTCGGCGTCGCCGCCGATCCGCGCGGCGCAGTGCACCAGGACGTCGGTGTCGGCGCAGACGCCGCGCAGGGAGGGCGGGGCGCAGAGGTCGCCGTGGACGTACTCGGGTCCGTGCGGTGCGTGCCGGGACAACAGGCGTACGTGGGCGTCCGGTTGACGCTGTGCCGTGGCGGCGACGCGACTGCCGACGAAGCCGCTCGCGCCCGTGATCAGAATCTTGACCGTCACGACAGGGACCGTACCCGCGCCGGCCGGGCGGCGGTCAGGGCGGCGGTGAAGACCGGCTCACCGTCCTGCCGCCCCGACACCCGTACGGTCACCTCCCCGGGGCGCTCGTCGTGGATCTCGGTCTCGATCCGGCAGGGGCTGTGCAGCTCGGCGTACCGGGTGAAGCCGGCCGTCATCGTGATCGGCAGGAAGGGGCGCAGGCCGGACGCGGCGGTCGCGGCCTGGCGGGCCGCCTCGAACAGGACCATGCCGGGGACGTGGTCGTTGGGCCGTGGGAAGAGCACCGGGTGGCCGGTGTCGACGCGCAGGTGCCAGACACCGGGGCGGTCCGCGGGGGCGAGGACGACGTCCTCGGCGCGGGTCCGTCCCGCGGTCTGCGGGGATATGCCGGGCAGCAGTGGCACCGGGGTGTCCGGGGCGTTCAACCTGCCCGCCCGCAGGCGGCGGTAGGCACGCGGGGAGGTGCAGCCGGTGCTGCCGGTGCCGCGGGCGACGAGCCGCCCCGCGCGGCGGAACTCCATCGTGGTGCGCATGCTGTGCAGCCCGCGGCCGCGGCGGCGCACCTCGGAGCACACGACGTCGAACTCGACCGGCTCGGCGGCGTCGGCCAGCAGGAGCGCGGACGGGTCGACGTGGACCGTCAGGTCCCACATGACGAAGTGCGTGTCGGCCGGGGCGCCGAACTCGGCGTGCGCCAGCACCATGGAGGCCTGCCGCAACGTTTCGCCCACGACCATCGGGTCCTGGTGGCGGCCGTCCACGGGGCCGAAGAAGGGATGGGCGGCCGGCCAGTGCGCGGTGAAGCGGAAACGGGTGCCGGAGATTCGGACCCACCGGGCGGGGAAGACGTCCGTCTCGGTGGTGCGATGGGCGAGTTCCTTGGTGACGGTGGTGTGGGAGTGGCGCTTGGGGGCTTCGGCGGGCGGGGCGGCTTCGGCAGTGGCGGTGGCCGACGGGGTGGGTTCTCCGGTGGTGGGTCGTGGTGGTGCCGCCTCTGGGGGCACGGTGGTCTGTGGCGTGTTCTCGACGGTCGTAGCGGTTCCGTTTGCCGGACGGCCCCCGCGTCCGGTCTGATCGTCCGTGAGTGCGCTTAAAGGCCCTGTCTGCGGCATGAGAACCCCCAGGATCGGCTGCCTGGCCGCGATCGACGCCTGACTAAGATACGGACGAACCGGTTTTTTTCAAAGGGTGAGCCAAGCCGCTGGGACTGGCCCTCGCGCCCTCGCCACACAGCGACTTCACAGGGATCGACGGAGATCAGGAGGCACCCGATGGCGCGACAGGAGCGCGCGATCCGCACCCGGCGGACCATCCTGGAGGCGGCGGCGGCCGTCTTCGACGAACGCGGCTACACCTCGGCGACCATCGGCGAGATCCTGGACCGGGCAGGCGTCACCAAGGGCGCGTTGTACTTCCACTTCGGCTCCAAGGAGGAGCTGGCGGTGGGGGTGTTCGAGGAGCAGCTCGCGATCGCGCTCCCGCCGCAGTCCACCAGGCTCCAGGAGCTCGTCGACTCCGGTCTGGTGATGGCCCGCCGGCTGCGATCCGAACCGCTGGTGCGGGCCAGCGTGGGGCTCGCCCTCGACCAGGGAGCCATGGACCTCGACCGCACCCCGGCCTTCCGGATGTGGATCGACCAGAACACGCAGGTGCTGGGCGAGGCGAAGACCCGGGGCGAGCTGTTGCAGCACGTCGACGTGGCGGAGACGGCGGAGCTGCTGGTCGGCAGCTTCTCCGGGGTGCAGCTGCTGTCCCAGCTGCGCTGCCAGCGGCAGGATCTGGAGCGCCGGGTCGTCGTGCTGTTCGAGCATTTCCTGCCCAGCATCACCGTTCCGGCGGTGCTGGCCCGGCTCGACGTCTCCGTGGACCGGGCCGAGCGGCTGCTGGCGCAGGTGGGGACGGAGGAGGACGCGGCGGCGGTTTCGGAGGAGGCCACCGTGCCCTCGGGTGCGTAGCCCGCCGCTGCCCTGCGGACCCGGCACGAATTGTCCACAGCTGTGGAGTTGTCCACAGGGTCTGACGCGTTTCGGCCGCCGGTTGTACGGTCGGAACGAGTTGATGTTCGTGCGCGTGCGGGGGAGGCGGTCGGGATGACCAGGGCTGGAGCTCAAGGCGAGGGCGGGGCCATGGCGAAGGAAGAGGCCCGGCGCCGGCTGCCCCGGGTGCGTGGCTTCGCCGAGTGGCCGGCCGAGGGCTCGCCCAAGGACGAGGGCAAGGCCCTGCGCAAGCGGATCCCGCGCAGCGCCCACGCCACGCTCGACCTGGACGCGTCCCGGCCCGACGCGGTGAGCGCCGTCGAGGAGTCGGGCCGCGGACGGCTGCCCGAGCTGACCCCGATCCGGGTCGGCCGCATGGCCGCCACCCCGTTCGCCTTCCTGCGCGGCTCGGCGGGCCTCATGGCCTACGACCTGGCGCGCACGCCCATGACCAGAATCCGGGCCCAGCTCTGCGGCGACGCCCACGCGGCCAATTTCGGCCTGTACGGGGACGCGCGCGGCGGCCTGGTCATCGACCTGAACGACTTCGACGAAACGGTGTTCGGCCCCTGGGAGTGGGACCTCAAGCGTCTCGCGGCCTCCCTGGTGCTCGCGGGCCGGGTCGCCGGCGCCGACGAGGACCAGTGCCGCAAGGCGGCGTACGACGCGGCGGGCGCGTACCGCAGGACCATGCGGCTCCTGGCCAAGCTCCCGGTGCTGGACGCGTGGAACGCCATCGCGGACGAGGAACTCGTCTCCCACACGGACGCCCATGATCTGCTCGGCACGCTGGAGCGCGTCTCCGAGAAGGCCCGCCACAACACCAGCGGCCGCTTCGCGGCCAAGTCGACCGAGGTCACCGAGGACGGCGGACGCCGGTTCGTCGACGCCCCGCCGGTCCTGCGGCGCGTCCCGGACGCGGAGGCCGCCGCGGTGGCCGCCTCCCTGGAGGAGTACGTCGGCACCCTCCAGGAGGACCGCCTGCCGCTCCTCGCCCGGCACGCGGTGCAGGACGTGGCCTTCCGCGTCGTCGGCACGGGCAGTGTCGGCACCCGCTCCTACGTCGTGCTGCTTCTGGACCACCGGGGCGAGCCGCTGGTGCTCCAGGTGAAGGAGGCGCGGGCGTCGGCCCTCGTGCCGCATCTGGTGACGGCCGGTTTCGAGGCGCCTCAGGCCGGTCACGAGGGCCGTCGGGTCGTGCTGGGCCAGAAGCGGATGCAGGTCGTCAGCGACAACCTGTTGGGCTGGACGACGGTCGACGGGCTTCCCTTCCAGGTCCGCCAGTTCCGCAACCGCAAGGGCAGCGTCGACCCGGCCGCCCTGGCCGCCGACCAGATGGACGACTACGGCCGCATGACCGGTGCGCTCCTGGCCCGCGCACACGCCCACAGCGCCGATCCGCGGCTCATCGCCGGGTACTGCGGGAAGAACGAGGAGCTGGACGAGGCGATGGCGGACTTCGCCGTGGCCTACGCGGACCGGACCGAGGCGGATCATGCGGAGCTGCTGGCGGGGGTGCGGGCGGGGAAGGTCGCGGCGGAGATGGGGGTGTAGGGCTGCTCGGGCCGTCCGGCAGCCCCGGATGGGCCGCTCCCCGGTCCTGGCCTCCGGGGCGCGGGCGCCGTCGGTTCGTCACCTAGGCTGGTCGGGTGACGACCCCGGAAGCTGAGCAGGACGGCGACGACGCCGCACGGCCCGAGGCGCGGCTGGAGCGGGCCGTGCGGGCCGCCGAGCAGGCGTTGATCGAGTACGAGATCGCGGTGGAGACCTTCCGCGTCGAGGTCGAGAACTTCTCCCGGCTGCACGAACAGAAGCTCGGCCCGCTCTACGCCCGGCTCGAGGAGCTGGACGCCCGCATCCTGGAGGCCAGAGCGGCCCGCAGCGGCGACCCCGCGGACCGGCAGCGGGCGGACGAGGCCCGGGCGCGGCTCGCCCCCATCCCGGGCGTGGAGGAACTGCTGCACGGCTGGATGGACGGCGACGGCCTGTTCCCGGAGGCCTCCGCGATGCTCACCGACCAGCCGGTGCGGCCCCCGCAGCGGGTCCGCCCCAGCGAGGAGGCCCGCAAGCTCTACCGGGACCTCGCCCGCAAGGCCCACCCGGACCTGGCGCAGGAGGAGAAGGAGCGCCGGCGGCGCGAGGAGTTCATCACGCGCGTCAACGCCGCCTACGCCCGGGGCGACGAGGCGGAGCTGCGTGAGCTCGCCGCGGAGTGGGCGAAGGGGCCCGAGCTGAAGCGGGGCCCGAGCCGCGCCGAGGAGCTCTACGCCCGCCTCGAATGGCTCGCCCAGCGCAAGGAGCTGCTCGGCCTGCTCGCCAGGGAACTGGAGGACAGCGCCATCGGCCACATGCTCCAGCTCGCCCCGGACGACCCGGACCGGCTCCTCGACGAGATCGGGCGGGGTCTGCTCGCCCAGGTCTCCGAACGGGAGACGGAGCTGGCCGCGCTGCTCGGCGAGGGAGAAGGCCGGAGCCAGGGCCAGGGCGACGGCGGGGGCCAGGGCTGAGCCGCGCCCGGGCCCGGACGGTTCGGGTAGCGTCGGACGCATGAGTTTTGGAGCTGGTGTGCCCACGGTCGCGGTCGCGGACCTCAAGGACGGTGACTTCCTGCTGGACGTCCGGGAGGACGACGAGTGGAAGGCCGGTCACGCCGAAGGGGCGCTGCACATCCCCATCAGCGAGTTCGTCGCCCGGTACGGCGAGCTGACCGAGGCCGCCCCGCAGGACGGCCGGGTCCATGTGATCTGCCGTTCCGGCGGCCGGTCCGCCCAGGTCACGATGTACCTGGCCCAGCAGGGCGTCGACGCCGTGAACGTCGACGGCGGCATGCAGGTGTGGGAGGCGGTGGGCCGTCCCGTGGTGACGGACGACGGGCAGCAGGGGTTCGTCCTCTAGCCGGGCGTCCGAAGAACCGGCGCTTCATGCCTGGTCAGGCCAGTGGGTGGGCCGCCAGCAGGTCGCCCAGGGCTTCTTCGTGGGCCGCGGCCGGGCCGAGTGACAGCTCCAGGTGCTTGGCCCAGGCGTGGTAGCGGTGCAGGGGGTAGTCGACGTCGGCGCCGAACCCGCCGTGCAGGTGCTGCGCGGTCTGCACGACCCGGCGTACGCCCTCCGCCGCCCAGATCTTGGCCACGGCCACGTCCCCGGCGGCGGGCAGCGGGCCCGGTGCCCCGGAGGCGATCCGCCACGCGGCCTGCCACAGCGTGGCCTCCATCGCGCGCAGGTCGATGTAGCGGTCGGCGGCCTGCACGGCGACGGCCTGGAAGGTCGCGATCGGGAACCCGAACTGCTCCCGCTCGGCCGTGTACTCCCCGGTCATCCGCAGCACGCGCTCCCCGAGTCCGAGCGCCAGCGCACACGTCCCGGTGGTCAGCAGGTCCCGCAGCCACTCCCACGCCCCGTGGGTGTCGATGACGTCCCGGGCGGGCAGCCGTGCCGACTCCAGCCGCAGCTCCCCGAGGCGCTCGCCGCTGGTGGAGAACTGCTCCGCGAGGACGGCGCCCTCGTGCCCGCGCGGCACCAGGGCGAGCACGGTCCGGCCGGTTTCGGTGTGCGCGGGGACGAGGGTGACGTCGGCGTCGTAGGCCCAGGGCACGGCCGTCTGCACCCCGTCCAGCACCCAGGTCCCGCCGTCCTGCCGGGCGGTCACGGCCTGTTCGGCCGGGTCGTGGCCGGTGCGGCCGTGCCCGGCGACGGTCAGGACGATCTCGCCCCGGCCGGCCCGGGCGAGCAGGTCCGCCTTCGCCTCTTCACCGCCGTGGGCCTGGACGGCCGCCGCCGCCGCGCAGCTCTCCAGCAGGGGCACCCTGGCCAGGACCTTCGCCGACTCCCGCAGCACCAGGCAGAGAGCGATGGCGTCCAGACCGGCACCGCCGTACCGGGCGTCGAGCAGCAGGCTCAGCAGGTCCGCGTCGGCGAGCCTGGCCCACAGGGCGCGGTCGCAGGTCTCGGCCACGGCGCCCGGGGTCATGGCCGGACTGGGCACGGCGTCGGGTGCGACGCCGGCGAACACGCCCTTCGCCGCCTCGGACGCCGCTTGCTGCTCCTCGCTGAAGGTGAAGTCCACGGTGCCTGTCCTTCCGGCGGATCCCGTTGAGCTGACGGGGCGTCAAGATAGAACAGGTTCTAGAAGAAGGGAATGGGTGTACGGGCGGGCGCCGTAGGGTGTCACTCCTGCGGACGACCGGCCGGGGCGTCCTGTGGATAACCTGCGTGGGCCCCTGTGGACCAGGGGGACCGCGGCTCTCGGACGGTCGCACTCGCCGTACGGTCGGCCTCCGTGGTGTGGCGACGGCCACGGCGGGACCTGCGGACAGGGGCTGTGCCCGGGTGGGTGTCCTGAGTACCGTGCCCGTGCCGACGCCGCGCAGGCTGCGCGGGCGGTACGACGCCCTCACGGCCGGGCGGACGGAACGACGGACCGGGATCGTGGAACGGGGCGGAATGGACGCGTACGACGAGGGCTCGAACGCCCGGCACGGCCCCAACGCGCCTCGCCGCCCGGCCCCGCCCGCGCAGCGGGGCGCCCCGGCGGACTCGACCGAGCCGGACGTGCCCCCCGGGCCGCCCGAGCCGGACGTGCAGCCGGGGCCTGAGCAGGAGCCGGTCGCGTCGCTCGCACCGCCCGAGCCGGTCGCGTCGCTCGCACCGCCTGAGCCGGTCGCGTCGCTCGCACCGCCTGAGCCGGTCGCGTCGCTCGCACCGCCCGAGCCGTACCCGCCGGGTGAACCCCGTACCGGCATCGCCGCGCTCTCCCCCCGCTATCAGGTCGGGGTCGCCCTGGCGCTCGCGGTCGTCGCCATCGGCGTGTGCGTGCACATCGGGATGACGTTCCTGCATGTCGCGCCGGCGAACACGGTCACCCGGGCGCACGGCGAGGCCGTGGACGACTGGATCTATCCGGAGTTCGAGCAGAACTGGAAGCTGTTCGCGCCGAACCCGCTCCAGCAGAACATCTCGATCCAGGTCCGTGCCGGGGTCCGGGGGCCGGACGGCATGACGCTGACCACCGGCTGGTACGACCTGTCCGCCGAGGACGGCGGCGCCATCGACGGCAACCTGCTGCCCAGCCACACCCAGCAGAACGAGCTGCGCCGCGCCTGGGACTTCTTCGTCGCCACGCACGACAGCGAGAACCGCCCGGTGGGCCTGCGCGGCTCGCTCTCGGAGTCGTATCTGCGCCGGATCATGGTGCTGCGCCTCGACCGCGACGACGCGGTGCGGGCCGCGACCGGGAGTTCCGGGGTGATCGAGCGGGTGCAGGTGCGCTCCCGGACCAGCAACGTGCCGCCGCCCGAGTGGAGCCGGGAGAAGGTCTCCACGACACCGTCGTACCGGGAGCTGCCGTGGTGGAGGGTCCCGCAGGACGAGGCCCGGGGAGGCGTGCGGTGAACCGCTTCTCGCTGGCCGTCTCGGGCGGTATCGCCCGCGTCACCGAGGCGGCCCTCGGCCCCTACCAGACGGCCGTCATCCGCATCGGCTTCAGCGCCACCTGGCTGCTGTTCCTGCTCCGTGAGCTCCCCCACCGCCACGAGCTCTACGGTCCCGACGGCCCCTGGAGCTGGGATCTCGCGCAGCAGCTGGTCGGGTCCAACGGCTCGTTCACCGTCCTGATGTGGTCGGACGGCCGGGTCTGGTTCGAGATCGTCTACGCGCTGGCGGTCCTCTCCGCCGCACTGCTGATGCTGGGCTGGCGCACCCGCACCATGTCGGTGCTGTTCATGGTCGGCGTGCTGTCGCTGCAGAACCGCAGCGTCTTCATGGGCGACGGCGGCGACAACGTGCTGCACCTGATGTCGATCTACCTGGTGTTCACGCGGTGCGCCCGGGTGTGGTCGCTGGACGCCCGGCGGGCCGTGCGGCAGAGGGCGGCACGCGCGCGCGGCGAGCGGGTCACGGACCGGACCGGCCCGGCCCTGTGGGGCGTGCTCGGGTTCGTGCTGGTCGCGGGCACCCTGGTCGGCCGGATGCAGGGCGACTGGCTGATACCGGCACTGCTGTGGACGGTGTGGGTCGTGCAGGCCCTGTGGTGGCTGGTCGGGCGCCGGGCCGGGACCGGTGAGCCGCGGATCATGCTGGACGTGATCGCCAACGTCGTGCACAACGGCGCCCTGCTCGTGATCATGGCCGAGGCGTGTCTGATCTACGCGACGGCCGGCTGGTACAAGATCCAGGGATCGCGCTGGCAGGACGGCACCGCGGTCTACTACCCGCTCCACCTGGAGTACTTCTCGCCCTGGCCGGCCCTTGCCGACCTGCTGTCGGCCAGCGGCACGATGGTGATGCTGGTGACCTACGGGACGGTCCTGGTGCAGGTCGCCTTCCCGTTCACCCTGTTCAACCGGCGGGTGAAGAACGTCCTGCTGGCAGTGATGATCACCGAGCACGCCGTGATCGCCGTGGTCCTGGGGCTGCCGTTCTTCTCGCTGGCGATGATCGCGGCGGACGCGGTGTTCCTGCCGACGGGCTTCCTGCGCCGCCTGGGCGACCTGGCGGCAGGCGCGCGTGACCGGCTCCGGCGCGGGGGCGGGGGGCGTACGCCCCTGCCCGGGCAGCGCACCGAGGGGAGCTCCGAGGCCACGCACGTAGGCTTCGGGGCATGACCGACCCCGTGACCGTCTGGCACCGGCTCGCCGGCGACACCGTCCTGCTCGACGGGTTCCACGCGCTCAAGCACGCGCTGCGCTTCGGCGCCGAGGTGCCGGTGGCGGTCACCGCCGACCGGGCGGCCGCCCTCGCCCTCGCCGACGAGCTGGCCCCGGACGTACGGGACGCGCTGGCCGGGCTGCTGACGGAGGTGCCGCACGCGACGTACGCGTCGTTCGTGCCGCGCCCGCACCCCACCGCCGTGGCCGCCCTGGCCGAAAGGCCGGCCCGCGCCTCCAACCTGGAGAAGCTGGCGCGCATGCCCCGCACGGCCCCGGTCGTGGTCCTCGACAACCCGCGCAACCTGGGCAACGCGGGAGCGGTGATCCGCCTGGCCGCCGGTTTCGGGGCGACCGGTGTGGTGACGACCGGGACGGTCGACCCCTGGCACCCGACGGTCGTGCGGGGCGGGGCGGGACTGCACTACGCGACGACGGTGGAGCGGCTGGCCGCCGAGGAACTGCCGCCGGGCCCGTTGTTCGCCCTGGACCCGGAGGGCGACGACATCCGGAGCGTCAAACTCCCGGACGACGCCGTCCTCGCCTTCGGCTCCGAGCGCACCGGCCTGTCCACGGAACTACGCGCGCGTGCGGACCACTTGCTGTCCCTCCCCATGCGCCCCCAGGTCAGCAGCTACAACTTGGCGACCAGCGTGGCGATGACCCTGTACCACTGGAGTTTCGGAGCACCCCTTTAGAAGCGCCCCGTCAGGGGCGCGGGGAACTGCGCGAGTAACCACAACGCATCGGCACCCGCGCGCCGAGGAGAGCCCCCGAGCTCCTGGGCACCCCCGAGCCCCAGCTACGCGTCGCGCCGCACCTCGACCACCCGGAACCGGTTGGCCACGAACGCCCCGTCGCACAACGCCGCACTGGCCGCCGGATTGCCTCCGGACCCGTGGAAGTCGGAGAACGCGGCCGTCTGGTTCACGTACACCCCACCCGTGAGGTTCAGCGACAGCTGCGCCGCCTCCTCCAGGCAGACCTCCTGCACGGCCTGTTCGACCTCCGGGTCGGTCGTGTACGCCCCGACGGTCATCGCGCCCTTCTCGCGGACGGTCCGCCGCAGCAGCTCCGCCGCGTCCGCGGCCGAGTCGACCGCGACGGCGAAGGACACCGGGCCGAAGCACTCGCTCATGTAGGCGGCCTCGTCGTCCGGCTTGGCCCCGTCCAGCTTCACGATCACCGGCGTACGGACGACCGCCCCCGGGAAGTCCGGGTTGGTGATCTCGCGGGAGGCCAGGGCGACCTCGCCCAGGCCCGCCGCGGCCTCCAGCCGGGCCTTCACGTCCGGGTTGACGATCGCCCCGAGCAGGGCGTTGGCCCGGGCGTCGTCGCCGAGCAGCCCGTCGACGGACTTGGCGAGGTCCGCGACGACCTCGTCGTAGGACTTGGGGCCCTGGTCCGTGGAGATGCCCTCGCGGGGGACGAGGAGGTTCTGCGGGGTCGTGCACATCTGGCCGCTGTACAGGGACAGCGAGAACGCCAGGTTGGAGAGCATGCCCTTGTAGTCGGACGTGGAGTGGACGACGACGGTGTTGACGCCGGCCTTCTCCGTGTAGACCTGCGCCTGGCGGGCGTTGGCCTCCAGCCAGTCGCCGAACTCGGTCGAGCCCGTGTAGTCGATGATCCGGATCTCGGGGCGCAGCGCGAGGGTCTTGGCGATGCCCTCGCCGGGGCGTTCGGCGGCCAGGGCGACCAGGTTCGGGTCGAAGCCGGTCTCCGCGAGCACCTCGCGCGCGACCTGCACGGTGAGGGCGAGCGGCAGCACCGCGCGCGGGTGGGGCTTGACCAGGACCGCGTTGCCGGTGGCGAGGGAGGCGAACAGGCCCGGGTAGCCGTTCCACGTCGGGAAGGTGTTGCAGCCGATCATCAGGGCGATGCCCCGCGGGACCGGCGTGAACTGCTTGTTCATGGCCAGCGGATCGCGCTTGCCCTGGGGCTTGGTCCACTCTGCGTTGTCGGGCGTGCGCACCTGCTCGACGTAGGCGTAGGCCACCGCCTCCAGGCCGCGGTCCTGCGCGTGCGGCCCGCCCGCCTGGAACGCCATCATGAACGCCTGGCCGGAGGTGTGCATGACCGCGTGCGCGAACTCGTGCGTCCGGTCGCTGATGCGCTTGAGGATCTCCAGGCAGACCACGGCGCGCTGCTCGGCGCCCGCGTCCCGCCAGGCCCGCTGACCGGCCTTCATGGCGGGCAGCAGCACGTCGAGGTCCGCGTGCGGGTACGTCACGCCCAGGTCGACGCCGTACGGGGACGTCTCGCCGCCCACCCAGTCGTCCGTGCCCGGCTGGCCGAGGTCGAGGCGGGAGCCGAGCAGGGCGTCGAAGGCGGCCTTGCCCGCCGCCGCGTCCAGGCTGCCGTTCTCCCCGTAGGCCTTGGGGTGCTCGGGGTGCGGGGACCAGTAGGCGCGCGTGCGGATCACTTCCAGCGCCTGGTCGAGGGTGGACCGGTGCCGGGCGATCAGCTCGTGCGCCGAGAGTGCGGCGGTCATGGGTGACCATCTCCTCGTCTCAAGAACTCTTCGTCGAGTTCATGACCTGGGCAGAAACCTGGGCAGGAACACTCGGACAGAGCTAGAGTAACCGAACGATCGGTCGGTTCAAGGGGGTCCGCCGCATCTGTGGAAAACCCCGTGCGGGAGGATCGCGCACATGACAGCACTCGACCTCAGCAGCCCCGTGGCCGTCGTCGGCACCGGCACCATGGGCCAGGGAATCGCCCAGGTCGCGCTGGTCGCGGGCCATCCCGTACGGCTGTACGACACCCTCCCCGGGCGGGCCCGGGAGGCGGCAGACGCGATCGGTGCCCGCCTGGACCGGCTCGTCGAGAAGGAGCGGCTCAGCGACGCCGACCGGGACGCCGCCCGCGCCCGGTTGCTGCCCGCCGAGGACCTCCCCGAGCTCGCCGACTGCGCCCTCGTCATCGAGGCCGTCCTGGAGCGGCTGGACGTCAAACAAGACCTGTTCCGCGCGCTGGAAGGCATCGTCGCCGACGACTGCCTGCTCGCCACCAACACCTCGTCGCTGTCCGTCACCGCCATCGGCGGCGCCCTGCGCAACCCCGGCCGGTTCGTCGGCCTGCACTTCTTCAACCCCGCGCCGCTGCTGCCGCTGGTCGAGGTCGTCTCCGGGTTCGCCACGGACGTCTCGTCGGCCACGCGCGCGTACGAGACCGCCCGCGCCTGGGGCAAGACACCCGTCGCCTGCGCGGACACCCCCGGCTTCATCGTCAACCGCATCGCCCGGCCCTTCTACGCCGAGGCCTTCGCGGTCCACGAGGCGCAGGTCGCCGACCCGGCCACCATCGACGCCGTGCTGCGCGAGTCGGGCGGCTTCCGGATGGGCGCCTTCGAGCTGACCGACCTGATCGGCCAGGACGTCAACGAGTCCGTCACGCAGTCGGTCTGGCAGTCCTTCTTCCAGGACGTGCGCTTCACGCCGTCCCTCGCCCAGCGGCGCCTGGTCGAGTCCGGCCGGCTCGGCCGCAAGACGGGCCACGGCTGGTACGACCACGGGGAGGGCGCCGAGCGACCCGAGCCGGACACCGCCGAGAAGCGGCAGCCGCCCGCGTACGTCGTCGCCGAGGGCGACCTGGGCCCGGCGTCCGAACTGCTCGAGCTGATCCGCGAGGCGGGCATTCCGGTCCGTGACGACAGCGACGACGACGACCAGGGGGCGTGTCTGCTCCTCCCGAGCGGCGGCCGGCTCGTCCTCGCCGACGGGCAGACCGCCGTGGAGTACCGGGACTTCGTCTACTTCGACCTCGCCCTGGACTACCGCACGGCCGGCCGGATCGCCCTGTCCGCCTCCCAGGAAACCTCCCCACAGGTCCTCGCCGAGGCCATCGGCCTCTTCCAGGCGCTCGGCAAGCGGGTCAGCGTCATCGGCGACGTCCCCGGCATGATCGTCGCCCGCACGGTCGCGCGCATCATCGACCTCGCGCACGACGCGGTCGCCAAGGGCGTGGCCACCGAGGAGGACATCGACACCGCGATGCGCCTCGGCGTCAACTACCCCCTGGGCCCCTTCGAGTGGAGCCGCCGCCTCGGCCGCACCTGGGCCTACGTGCTCCTGGACGACCTGCACCGGCGCGATCCCTCGGGCCGCTACGCGCCCTCCCTGGCCCTGTACCGCCACGCCCACGCCTCCGACTCGCGGGAGGGCACCTCATGACCACCGCCAAGCGCGACACCTACACCCCGGACACGCTGCTGTCCGTCGCCGTCCAGGTGTTCAACGAGCGTGGCTACGACGGCACCTCCATGGAGCACCTCTCCAAGGCGGCCGGCATCTCCAAGTCGTCGATCTATCACCACGTCGCCGGCAAGGAGGAGCTGCTGCGCCGGGCCGTGAGCCGGGCCCTGGACGGCCTCTTCGGGATCCTCGACGAGGAGCACGCGCGCGTGGGGCGCGCCTCGGACCGCCTGGAGTACGTCGTCCGGCGCATGGTCGAGGTGCTCATCGCCGAACTGCCCTACGTGACGCTGCTGCTGCGCGTGCGCGGCAACACCGACACCGAGCGGTGGGCCCTGGATCGGCGCCGCGACTTCGACCACCGGGTCGCCGACCTGCTCAAGGCGGCCGCCGCGGACGGGGACGTGCGCGCCGACATAGAGGTGCGGCTGGTGACCCGACTGGTCTTCGGCATGATCAACTCGATCGTCGAGTGGTACCGGCCGGACGGCCGCGGCATGAACGAGCGCGAGGTGGCCGACGCGGTGGTGCAGCTGGCCTTCGGGGGCCTGCGCAAAGCCGCCTGACACCCGCCCCTGACCTCTAGCCCTGCGGCTCCAGGTCCTCCTCCTCGAACACCAGCAGCGTGCGCGTGCTGAGCACCTGCGGGATCGCCTGGAGCCGGGTCAGCACCAGCTCGCGCAGCGCCCGGTTGTCGGACACGTGCACCAGCAGCAGCACGTCGAAATCGCCGCCCACCAGGGCGATGTGGGAGGCGCCGGGCAGCTGTCTGAGCTCCTTGCGCACCGTGCGCCAGGAGTTCTGCACGATCTTCAGCGTGATGTACGCGGACGTGCCCTGACCTGCCCGCTCGTGGTTGACGCGGGCGCCGAAGCCGCGGATGACGCCGTCCTCGACGAGCCGGTTGATACGGGCGTAGGCGTTGGCGCGCGAGACGTGGACCCGGTCGGCGACGGACCGTATCGAGGCGCGGCCGTCCGCCTGGAGCATGCGCAGGATGTCCTGATCGATGGCGTCCAGGGGCCGCGGCGGCGGAAGCACACCGCTGTCGTCCTGGCTCTCGGCCATTTGTTCAGATGCCACCCGCCCCCGCCTCTCTGCCATGGACGTACTGCGTCCATCACAGGCTGTGGAGAACCGTTTGTCCACAGCCTGAGGCCACCCATAGCCAAATTGTGCCGTCGACCGAACAATCGGTAGGTGAGGCGGGTCACAGCCGACGCGCCTCTTCGAGCCGCTCCCACGAGGAGGTGCCGTCATGACGGTCATGGAGCAGCGGGGCGCGTACAAGCCGACCCCGCCGCCCGCCTGGCAGCCCCGGACGGATCCCGCGCCGCTGCTGCCCGACGCCGAGCCGTACCGCGTCCTCGGCACCGAGGCGGCCGCGAAGGCCGACCCCGAGCTGCTGAGGACGCTGTACGCGCAGCTGGTGAAGGGCCGCCGCTACAACGCGCAGGCCACCGCCCTCACCAAGCAGGGCCGTCTCGCGGTCTACCCCTCCACCACCGGCCAGGAGGCCTGCGAGGTCGCCGCCGCGCTGGTGCTGAAGGAGCAGGACTGGCTCTTCCCGAGTTACCGCGACACCCTCGCCGTGGTGGCCCGCGGCGTGGATCCCGTCGAGGCGCTCACCCTGCTGCGCGGCGACTGGCACACCGGCTACGACCCCTACGAGCACCGGGTCGCCCCCCTGTGCACCCCGCTCGCCACGCAGCTGCCGCACGCCGTCGGTCTCGCCCACGCCGCCCGCCTCAAGGGCGACGACGTGGTCGCGCTGGCCATGGTCGGCGACGGCGGCACCAGCGAGGGCGACTTCCACGAGGCGCTGAACTTCGCCGCCGTCTGGCAGGCCCCGGTCGTCTTCTTCGTGCAGAACAACGGCTTCGCGATCTCCGTACCGCTGGCCAAGCAGACCGCGGCCCCGTCGCTGGCCCACAAGGCCGTCGGCTACGGCATGCCCGGCCGCCTGGTCGACGGCAACGACGCAGCCGCCGTGCACGAGGTGCTCTCCGACGCCGTACGCCACGCCCGCGCGGGCGGCGGTCCCACGCTGGTCGAGGCGATCACGTACCGCGTCGACGCCCACACCAACGCCGACGACGCGACCCGCTACCGCGGCGACGCCGAGGTCGAGACCTGGCGCGAGCACGACCCGATCCGGCTGCTGGAGCACGAGCTGACCGCGCGCGGCCTGCTCGACGAGGCCGGCATCGAGGCCGCCCGCCAGGACGCCGAGACCATGGCGGCGGCCCTGCGCGAGCAGATGAACCAGGACCCGGTCCTGGACCCGATGGACCTGTTCACCCACGTCTACGCCGAGCCCACCCCGCACCTGCGCGAGCAGCAGGACCAGCTGCGGGCCGAGCTGGAGGCCGAAGCCGACACCGAGGGGGGCACGCACCGATGACCACCGTCGCCGTCAAGCCGGCCACCATGGCGCAGGCCCTCACGCGCGCGCTGCGCGACGCCATGGCCGCCGACCCCGCCGTGCACGTCATGGGCGAGGACGTCGGCACCCTCGGCGGCGTCTTCCGCGTCACCGACGGCCTCGCCAAGGAGTTCGGCGAGGACCGCTGCACGGACACCCCGCTCGCCGAGGCCGGCATCCTCGGCACCGCCGTCGGCATGGCGATGTACGGCCTGCGCCCGGTCGTGGAGATGCAGTTCGACGCGTTCGCCTACCCGGCGTTCGAGCAGCTCATCTCGCACGTGGCCCGCACGCGCAACCGCACCCGCGGCAGGATGCCCCTGCCGATCACCATCCGCGTCCCCTACGGCGGCGGCATCGGCGGCGTCGAGCACCACAGCGACTCCTCCGAGGCGTACTACATGGCGACTCCGGGGCTCCATGTGGTCACGCCCGCCACGGTCGCCGACGCCTACGGGCTGATGCGCGCCGCCATCGCCTCCGACGACCCGGTCGTCGTCCTGGAGCCGAAGCGGCTGTACTGGTCGAAGGACTCCTGGAACCCCGAGGAGCCGACGCCCGTTGAACCGATCGGCCGCGCGGTGGTGCGGCGCCCGGGCCGGAGCGCCACGCTCATCACGTACGGGCCGTCCGTACCCGTCTGCATGGAGGCGGCCGAGGCGGCCCGGGCCGAGGGCTGGGACCTCGAAGTCGTCGACCTGCGCTCCCTGGTGCCGTTCGACGACGAGACGGTGTGCGCCTCGGTGCGGCGGACGGGACGCGCGGTCGTCGTCCACGAGTCGGGTTCCTTCGGGGGCCCGGGCGGGGAGATCGCGGCCCGGGTCACGGAGCGCTGCTTCCACCACCTGGAGGCGCCGGTGCTGCGTGTGGCCGGGTTCGACGTCCCGTACCCGCCGCCGATGCTGGAGCGCCACCACCTGCCCGGTGTGGACCGGATCCTGGACGCCGTGGGGCGCCTGCAGTGGGAGGCCGAGAGCTGATGGCACACGCTTCTGGTATGCACAGCCTGGAATTCAAGCTGCCCGACCTCGGGGAGGGGCTCACCGAGGCGGAGATCGTACGGTGGCTTGTCGAGGTCGGAGACCTCGTCACCATCGACCAGCCGGTCGTCGAGGTCGAGACGGCCAAGGCGATGGTCGAGGTGCCGTGCCCCTACGGCGGTGTGGTCACGGCCCGCTTCGGCGAGGAGGGCACGGAACTGCCCGTCGGGGCGCCGCTGATCACGGTGGCGGTGGGGGAGCGGCCCGCTTCCGCCTCCGGCTCCGGTGGCACCGCCTCCGAGGGGTCGGGCAACGTCCTGGTCGGATACGGCACCTCCGAGGCGCCCGCGCGGCGCCGCCGGGTACGGCAGGAGCGGCCGGTGTCCGGCGCGTCCGCGGCAGCCGGGCCGACCGGTGCCGCCGCGGAGCCGGTGCAGGCGCAGGCCGCCGCAGGCCCCGCGGCCGCAGTGGCCACGCAGGCGGGCGAGCCCCCGGCATCGGTGAACGGGCAGGCCGGCGGCCCCGGGGCGGACGACGGTCCCGTCCCCGTGATCTCGCCCCTGGTGCGCCGGCTGGCCCGGCAGAACGGCCTGGACCTGCGGGAGCTGACCGGGTCCGGCCCCGACGGGCTGATCCTGCGTGCGGACGTCGAGTACGCCCTGCGTGCATCGGTCCAGGGCGCCACGGCGGCACCGGCGGCCGAGCAGCACCCGCGTGTGCCGCAGGCACCGAGTCCGGCCCTCGCGTCCCGGTCCTCGGCGCCGGCGGCCCCCGGCGAGATCCGCACCCCGCTCAAGGGAATCCGGGGCGCCGTCGCCGACAAGCTGGCGCGCAGTCGCCGCGAGATCCCGGACGCCACCTGCTGGGTGGACGCCGACGCCACGGAGCTGATGCGGGCGCGCGCGGCCATGAACGCGGCCGGCGGTCCGAAGATCTCCCTCCTGGCCCTGCTGGCCAGGATCTGCACCGCGGCCCTCACCCGCTTCCCCGAGCTCAACTCCACGGTGGACACGGAGGCCAGGGAGGTCGTCCGGTTCGACCACGTGCACCTGGGCTTCGCGGCGCATACCGACCGGGGCCTCGTCGTCCCTGTCGTGCGGGACGCGCACGTGCGGGACGCCGAGTCGCTGACCGCCGAGTTCGCGCGGCTGACCGAGGCGGGCCGCACGGGGACGCTGACACCGGGCGAACTCACCGGCGGCACCTTCACGTTGAACAACTACGGCGTTTTCGGCGTCGACGGCTCCACCCCGATCATCAACCACCCCGAGGCCGCCATGCTCGGCGTCGGACGCATCGTCCCCAAGCCGTGGGTGCACGAGGGCGAGCTGGCGGTGCGGCAGGTCGTGCAGCTCTCGCTCACGTTCGACCACCGGGTGTGCGACGGGGGCGTGGCGGGCGGCTTCCTGCGGTACGTGGCGGACTGCGTGGAACAACCGGCGGTGCTGCTGCGGACGCTGTGATTCCCGTTCCTCGTCCGAGCTGGTGCTCGTGATCGCGTCGCTTCCCCCGCGTTCCGTGTGATCGCGGGGGCACGCATACTCGGGGGGTGACCGCCTACGAGCCCCCCGGTGAACCCGGCGCCGCCACTGGCCCCGCGCACGGGTCAGGCCCCGCCCGGTACGACGCCGTCGTACTCGCGGGCGGCGCCTCCCGGCGCCTGGGCGGCACGGACAAACCCGGCGTGCGGGTGGGCGGACGGCCCCTGCTCGACCGGGTGCTCGCGGCCTGCGCCACCGCTCGCACCACCGTCGTCGTCGCCGCGCCCCGGCCCACCGCTCGGCCCGTGACCTGGGCCCGCGAGGACCCGCCCGGTGGTGGACCGCTCGCCGCGCTCGACGCCGGGCTCCGCCACACCACGGCCGAGCACGTCGTGGTGCTCTCCGCCGACCTGCCGTTCCTTCAGGAGCCGACCGTGGGCCGCCTGCTGGGCGCGCTGCGGGCGGGCGGCCGCGACGGCGTGCTGCTGACCGACCCCGGCGGCCGTGACCAGCCGCTCGTGGCCGCCTACCGCGCGCCGCGGCTGCGTGAGGAGCTCGCGCTCCTCGCCGGACGGCACGGCGCTCTCGCCGGTCTCCCCCTGCGGCGTCTCACCGCCGAGCTGGACCTCACCCGCATCTCCGACCCCGTCGCGTCCTTCGACTGCGACACCTGGGACGACATCGCCACCGCCAGGGCACGTATCAGGGAGCATGGGCACGTGTTGGATGAATGGATTTCCGCCGTCAAGGACGAACTGGGGATCGACCTCGATGTCGACACCCACGGCCTGCTCGACCTCGCTCGCGACGCCGCCCACGGTGTGGCCCGGCCCGCGGCGCCGCTGACCACCTTCCTCGTCGGCTACGCGGCCGCGCAGGCCGGCGGCGGCCCCGAGGCGGTCGCGGAGGCCGCCCGCAAGGCCGTGGCCCTCGCCGCCCGCTGGGCGCAGGAGAGCACCTCCGAGGCCGAGCCGTCGGGCGACGGACCGCAGCCGTCGGGCAGTGGGCCGCAGCCGTCAGGCACTGGGACGCAACCGTCCGGCGACGGCCCGCAGCCGTCTCCGGGCGATCTCGCCCCCGACGCCACCCCTGACACCCGCCCGGACGCCGGATGACCCCGCACGGCGCCCGTGCCGGTGAGGACGCCGAGGACCTCGACGTCGAGGAGGTGCTCGCCCTCGTGAGGAACAGCAACGGCGATCACCTGCCCGACCCCGCGGCACGCAGTGAGGGAGGTGAGACCGGCAGCGCCCACCGGCCCGACCCCTCCGCCCGGCCCGACACCCGCCACCGCGCCACCCCCTGGCCCGAGGCCAGGGCCCTCGCCGAACGCACCGGCCGTGACGCCGCCCGGGCGGCCCGTCGCGAGCCCGTCTCGGCGCCCCTCGACACCGCCCTCGGTCTGACCCTCGCCGCCCCGCTCGACGCCCTCACCGACCTCCCCTCCTTCGACACGTCCGCGATGGACGGCTGGGCGGTCTGCGGCCCCGCCCCCTGGCACGTGCGGGACGAGGGCGTCCTCGCCGGCCACGCCGCGCCCCCGTCCCTCACCGACGGCGAGGCCGTCCGGATCGCCACCGGCGCCCGCATCCCCCCGGACACCACCGCGGTCCTGCGCAGCGAGCACGGCCGCACCGACGACAAGGGCCGCCTGTACGCGACCCGGGACGTCGTCCCCGGCCAGGACATCCGCCCGCGCGGCCAGGAGTGCCGCACCGGCGACCAGCTTCTCGCCGTCGGCACCCTCGTCACCCCGGCCGTCCTCGGGCTCGCGGCGGCGGCCGGCTACGACGCCGTCACCGCGGTCCCCCGCGCCCGCGCCGAAGTCCTGGTCCTCGGAGACGAGTTGCTCACCCAGGGTCTGCCGCACGACGGCCTGATCCGGGACGCGCTCGGCCCCATGCTGCCGCCCTGGCTGCGGGCGCTCGGCGCCGAGGTCACCGCCGTCCGGCGCATCCGCGACGACGCCGACGCCCTGCACCAGGCCGTCACCGCCTCCGACGCCGACGTCATCCTCACCACCGGTGGCACCGCGGCGGGTCCCCTCGACCACGTCCACCCCACCCTGCGCCGGATCGGCGCCGAACTCCTCGTGGACGGCGTCAAGGTGCGCCCGGGCCACCCCATGCTGCTGGCCCGCACCAGGCCGGCCCAGCACCTCGTCGGCCTGCCGGGCAACCCGCTCGCCGCCGTCTCCGGGCTGCTGACGCTCGCCGAGCCGC
The DNA here is from genome assembly GCF_014648995.1 of Streptomyces massasporeus. GTDB lineage: Bacteria > Actinomycetota > Actinomycetes > Streptomycetales > Streptomycetaceae > Streptomyces > Streptomyces massasporeus. The sequence continues at coordinate 322,682 of NZ_BMSE01000006.1, forward strand.
TGCTGCGGATCCTCGCGGCCCGCCCTGCCCCGGAGCCGTACACGATGCCGCTCCGGGACGCCGTGCACGGGCACCCGCACGACACCCGGCTCGTCCCCGTCGTCCTGCGCGGCGACGAGGCCGTGCCGCTGCATTACAACGGCCCCGCGATGCTGCGCGGCATCGCGGCGGCCGACGCGCTGGCCGTCGTGCCGCCGGGCGGCGCACGTCCCGGGCAGGAGGCGGAACTGCTCGACCTGCCCTGGGCGTCCGCAGGAATCGGGGTGTGTTTCACGTGAAACTTCCGGGCCAGGACGTGATCGCCCGCCAGGCCGACGAGCATCTGGTGACCTATCGGGTGAAGCTTCCGAGGAAAGTGGTGGAGCACCCGATCCGCCAGGTCGCCAAGCGCCTCTCCATGGCGCTGTTCGTCCTCGTGCTGACCGCGCTGATCGTCTACGCCGACCGCGACGGCTACAACGACAACGCGGGCGGCGGCCTCAGCCTCCTCGACGCGTTCTACTACGCCACCGTCACGCTCTCGACCACCGGCTACGGTGACATCACCCCGGCGAGCGAGAGTGCCCGGCTCACGAACATCCTCGTCGTCACGCCCCTGCGCGTGCTGTTCCTGATCATCCTGGTCGGTACCACCCTCGAAGCCCTCACCGAACGCACCCGGGAGGAGTGGCGGCTGACCCGCTGGAGGTCCACGTTGCGCGATCACACCGTCGTCATCGGCTTTGGCACGAAGGGCAGGTCGGCGATCCGGACCGTCTGCGCGACGGGTCTGAAGAAGGAACAGGTCGTCGTGGTCGACCCCAGTGCCAAGGTGATCGAAGCCGCGACCGCCGAGGGCTACGCCGGCATCGTCGGGGACGCGACTCGCAGCGAGGTGCTGAAGCAGGCCGAGGTGCACAAGGCGCGCCAGATCATCATCGCGACCCAGCGCGACGACACCGCGGTCCTGGTGGCGCTGACGGCCCGCCAGCTCAACCGCGGGGCGAAGATCGTGGCCACGGTGCGGGAGGAGGAGAACGCGCCGCTGCTCAAGCAGTCGGGCGCCGACGCGGTCGTCACCAGCGCCAGCGCCGCCGGCCGGCTGCTGGGCCTGTCCGTGCTCAGCCCCTCCGCCGGCATGGTCATGGAGGACCTCATCCAGCAGGGCAGCGGCCTCGACATCGTCGAACGGCCGGTCGTCAAGGCCGAGGTGGGCAAGACGCCTCGGGAGGTCGCCGACCTGGTCGTCAGCGTCATACGCGGCCACCGGGTCCTCGGCTACGACGACCCGTCCGTCGGGAGGCTGGAGCTGACGGACCGGCTCATCACGATCGTGCGGAAGACCCCGGCCACCCAGGTCGCGCCGGACATCCGCCCGATGCCGCCCATGCCCCGCAACAACTGACGAGCGCAGCGAACGGCCGGCCGCCCCGAACTGACGAGCGTCAGCGAACGGCCGGCCGCCCCGCACCCGTACGGTGCGCGACGGCCGGCCGAAAGCGCGGCGATCCAGGGCTACTTCCGGTTGTAGAGCCGCATCGTGACGGGCCCGAAGACCAGCACGAACAGCGCCGCCCAGCCCAGCGACCAGGCGACCTCGTCGGCCGGCCAGTCCCCGCCCATCAGGCCGCGCACCGCCGACGCCAGATGCGTGATGGGGCTGTTGTTCACGAACGCCTGCAGCCAGCCCGGCATGGTCGTCGGGTCCACGAACACGTTGGACAGGAACGTGAGCGGGAAGATCACCATCATGCTGACGCCCATCACCGACTTCTCGGTGCGCAGCATCAGCCCGAACATCGTCCAGATCCACGAGAAGGCGAACGAGAAGGCCACCAGCAGGGCGATCCCGGCGAGCACACCGGCTACCCCGCCGTCCGGCCGGTAGCCGAGGATGATGCCGACGGTGAGCATCACGATCGAGGCGATGGTGTACCGAAGGGCGTCACCGAGCAGATAGCCGACCATCGTCGACGGCCGCCAGATCGGCAGGCTGCGGAACCGGTCGAAGACGCCCTTCTCGATGTCGGTGTTCACGGAGACACCCGTGTACATCGTGATCATCACGACCGACATCACGAGGATGCCCGGCAGCAGGAACTGGATGTACTCCTCCGGCGAGCCGGCCAACGCCCCGCCGAACAGGTACGTGTACATCAGCACCATCATGATCGGGAACGCCGTGACGTCGAAGAGCTGCTCCGGCACGTGCTTGATCTTGAGGATGGCCCGCCAGCCGAAGGTCATCGAGGCCGACCACGCGCTGGGCCGCGGCGGCCGCTCCTTGGTGACGAGCAGGGCGGCGAGCGACTCGGCGCTGACCGGGGCGAGCTCCTTGCTCTCGGTGGTCGTCGCGGTGCTCATGCCGCCACCTCGTCCTTCGGGTCGTCGGAGCGGTCGGAGGAGTCGTGCGTGTCGTGGCCGGTGAGGGCGAGGAACACCTCGTCCAGGCTGGGCTGGCCCAGCGAGAAGTTGTCCACGGTGATCCCGGCGCTGGCCAGCGCGCCCAGGGCGCGGGAGGCCTGCTCGGCCGCGGAGTCGTCGCTCGCCGCCGTACCGAGGCGGGCGGTGAGGGCCACCGGGTCGGGCTCCGGCTGCACCTTCGCTTCCAGGGCGCGGCGCAGCAGCTCGGCCGCGAGGTCGCGCTGGTCGGGATCGCGCAGCCGCAGATGCACGGACCCGGCCCCGACGGACGACTTCAGCTCGCCCTTGGTGCCCTCGGCGATCACTCTGCCGCGGTCGATGACGGCGATCCGGGACGCCAGCTGATCGGCCTCGTCCAGATACTGCGTGGTCAGTAGCACCGTGGTGCCCTGGGCGACCACGGCCCGCACGATCTCCCAGACCTGGTTGCGGCTGCGCGGGTCCAGGCCGGTGGTCGGCTCGTCGAGGAACAGCAGGTCGGGGGTGTTGAGGATGGACGCGGCGATGTCGATACGGCGCCGCATGCCGCCCGAGTAGTGCTTGACCTGCTTCGCGGCGGCCTCCGAAAGGCCGAAGGCCTCCAGGAGCTGGGCGGCGCGCTCACGGGCGGCCTTCTTGTGGTGGCCGAGCAGCCGGCCCAGCAGGACCAGGTTCTCGGTGCCGGTGAGGTCCTCGTCGACCGAGGCGTACTGGCCGGTGAGGCTCACCCGGCCGCGCACCTCGTCCGCCTCGCGGACGATGTCGTGGCCGAAGACATGCGCTTCGCCGCCGTCCGGCCGCAGGAGTGTGGCGAGCATCTTCACGGTGGTGGTCTTGCCGGCGCCGTTCGGGCCGAGGACGCCGTACACCGTGCCCGCGGGCACGGACAGGTCGACGCCGTCGACGGCCCTCGTCTCGCCGAACGTTTTCACCAGGCCCGCTGTCTCGATCGCCAGGCCGGACATCTGCGTGCTCATGCTTCGGGTCCTTCCGCGTGCTTGGGCTACGCATGGGGAGACCTTTACCGTCGCGCAAACTCATCGGTGACGCACACGGATTTTCGCCGGGACCGGACCAATGGCGTAGGGGGCGGGGGCCCGGGGACGGAGGGGACTCCGTCCGGGGACCGAGGGGTACGGTCCCTTGCATGCATGCGATCACGATTCCCGAACCTGGTGGGCCCGAGGCGCTGGTCTGGGACGAGGTCCCGGACCCCGTGCCCGGCGAGGGCGAGGTCCTGGTCGAGGTGGCGGCCGGTGCCGTCAACCGGGCCGACATCCTGCAGCGGCAGGGCTTCTACGAACCCCCGCCCGGAGCGTCCCCCTATCCCGGCCTGGAGTGCTCCGGACGGATCGCCGCGATCGGCACCGGCGTCCCGGGCTGGAACGTCGGCGACGAGGTGTGCGCGCTGCTCTCCGGCGGCGGTTACGCCGAGAAGGTGGCCGTGCCGGCCGGGCAGCTGCTGCCGGTGCCCGACGGGGTCGGCCTGACGCAGGCCGCGGCGCTGCCCGAGGTGGCCTGCACCGTCTGGTCGAACGTCTTCATGGTTGCCCACCTGCGGCCCGGCGAGACGCTCCTCGTGCACGGCGGCTCCAGCGGCATCGGCACCATGGCCATCCAGCTCGCCAAGGCGGTGGGTGCGCGGGTGGCCGTGACGGCCGGTACGAAGGAGAAGCTCCAGCGGTGCGCCGAGCTGGGCGCCGACATCCTGGTCAACTACCGCGAGCAGGACTTCGTCGAGGAGGTCAGGAAGGCGACGGACGGCGCCGGGGCCGATGTCATCCTCGACAACATGGGCGCCAAGTACCTGGAGCGCAACGTCAAGGCCCTGGCCGTCAACGGCCGGCTCGCGATCATCGGCATGCAGGGCGGCGTGAAGGGCGAGCTGAACATCGGCGCCCTGCTGGCCAAGCGCGCCGCCATCAGCGCGACGTCCCTGCGCGCCCGCCCCCTGGAGGAGAAGGCGGCCATCGTCGCCGCCGTCCGCGAACACGTCTGGCCGCTGTTCACCGGCGGCCACCTGCGCCCGGTCGTCGACCGCGAGCTCCCGATGCCGGAGGCCGCCGCCGCGCACCGCGTGGTGGAGGAGAGCGGCCACGTCGGCAAGGTCCTCCTGATCGCCCCGAACACCGCCTGACCCTTCTGGCCGGGCCGGCCGCACCCTCCTGGCCGGGCCGGGCCGGCTGCACCCTTCTGGCCGGGGCGGCTGCACCCCGTTCCGGCCGGGGTGCGGCGGGCCCGGGGCAGCCCGACATCGGCAGGACCTCGCCCCCGGGCTCGCTGCGATCCGGCGGGGGCCGCAGCCCGGTGCAGGCCTCCCCCGGCGCCGACACCACCACCAGCCGGGCAGCGCGGCGCCCCCGGCCGGCGGCAGCAACACCGCCCCGGCGGGAGGCGCGGCTCACGGCGGGCGGCAGTCCCACCGCGGTTGGCGAAGCCCTTGACCTGCCTCGGCGGCAGACGGCCCGCGGCGCCAGCCCGGCGCACCGCGAAGCGCCCGCCCTGCCCGGCGATGACCTCACCGTCCTCGGCGAAGCGCCCGACCCGCCCCGGAGGCAGGTGGCTCACGGCGGCGGCCTCACCACCACCGCAAACGCCCGACCCCGCCCCTAGACCCGCCGCAGCCGCAGCGCGAAGAAGGCCAGGCCCAGGCCGATCAGGAGCAGGCCGCTGCCCAGGGGCAGGATGCGCAGGACCTGGCCGGTGGGGCGCTCGGCTGTCGCCGCCTCTCGGACGGGCTGCTCCGCCGGGGCGGAGGGCTCGGGGGCGGTCTCCCACGGCTCCTCCGGGACGGCCGTGGCGTCCGCGACGCCCGGCTTCTCCCCGGCGTCCTCCGGCCGTCCCGGCCGCACCCGGCCCTCCCCGGGCCGGCTCCCGGCCCGCGAGGGCTCATCGGCGGCGGAAGGGGCCGCCACCGCGGACGGGGTCGACGAAGCCGCCCGTGCCGACGGGGCCGCCAGGGGCGGCGGAGCGGGCCGGGACGACCCCGCTGCCCGGGGGGACGGGGTGGACCGGGACGACGGTGCCGTCGGACGCGTAGGGGCCGACAGGGTGGGCTTGGGCGTCCGGGCCGTGGTGTGTCCGGACCCCGTGTCCTCGTCCGCCGCCCCCTCCTCCGCCGCCCCCTCCGCCGCCGTCCCCTCCTCTGCCGCCCCCTCCTCGTCGTACGCGAGGGCAGCCCCGTGGGACGGGACGGAACCGTAGGGTGAGACGACCGCGCCGGCCCCCAGGGCGAGCACCAGTCCCGCCGCCCGCAGTGCGCGTAGCCATGGAGTCACGTGGGTGACCCCCTCCCGCCGCCTGCCCGGTGGGGCAGATACGGCAAGTTCGGTCATATCCAGGCAATCAGCCTCACACCGCCCCCGGATCCCGGCACTCCGGGTTCGGCCGACGGGGCGGAATCGCTGCACAATCCGGTTATGTCGATACGTCACGGGCTGCTGGCCCTCCTGGCGGCCGGCCCCCGCTACGGCTCCCGTCTGCGCACCGACTTCGTGACCCGCACCGGCGGCATCTGGCCGCTGAACATCGGGCAGGTCTACACGACGCTCGGCCGCCTGGAACGGGACGGCATGGTCGCCCAGGACGACGTCGACGCCGCCGGGCGGACGCTGTACGCGCTCACCGAGGCCGGCCGGGCCGAGCTCCGTGCCTGGTACGACCGCCCCGTCGAACGGGCCGACCCGCCGCGCGACGAGCTGGCGATCAAGCTGGTGATGGCACTCGGCGCGGACGGCGTCGACGTACGGGAGGTCGTCGAGGCACAGCGGCGGCACGTGGCGCGGGCCCTGCACGACCATGTGCGGCAGCGTGCCGAGGCCCTGGCCCGCGCGCCGGAGCACCCCGAGGAGATGGCCCGGCTGCTCGTCCTGGAGCAGCTCGTCTTCCAGGCCGAGGCCGAGGTCCGCTGGCTGGACCACTGCGAGGCCCGCCTGCTCCGTTTCACCCGCGAGGAGGAACCGCCCGACGGGGAGCAACCCGAAGCCTGACCGACTCGTCTCCTCCGGCGTGGTGGATCAACCTCCCTGGGGGGCACCACGGAGGTGAGGTGCAGGCGTGCGAGAGAATGGCGGCATGGAGATGCCGAGGAACGAAAGGTCGCCGGAGAACCCGCAGATCCTGGTCGTGGGCCAGGACGGCATGGCGCTCGGTGGCGGCAGCGGAGACGAGGACTCCCGCGAGACCCCGGTCACGGAACAGGTGGAGCAGCCCGCGAAGGTCATGCGGATCGGCAGCATGATCAAGCAGCTGCTGGAGGAAGTGCGCGCGGCTCCCCTGGACGAGGCCAGCCGGGTGCGGCTCAAGGACATCCACGCCAGCTCGGTGAAGGAGCTGGAGGACGGTCTGGCGCCCGAGCTGGTCGAGGAGCTGGAGCGGCTCTCCTTGCCCTTCACGGACGAGGCGACCCCCAGCGACTCGGAGCTGCGCATCGCGCAGGCCCAGCTGGTCGGGTGGCTGGAGGGGCTCTTCCACGGGATCCAGACGACGCTGTTCGCCCAGCAGATGGCGGCCCGCGCCCAGCTGGAGCAGATGCGCCGCGCCCTCCCGCCGGGGGTCGGTGACGGCCTCGACGAGCAGCACCCGGGCGGCCGGACGGGCGGCCCCTACCTGTAGTCGTCCGCAGGCCGCACCTGGAGACGTCCGCAGGCCACGACCCGCGGATGTCCGCAGTCCGCACAGAACGAAGGGCCCGGCAGCCGACGCTGCCGGGCCCCTGTGCGTCCGGGGACGTCAGGAGGGCGGGTTGCCCGTCGAGACGCTGAGCTCGATCTCGGGCATGTCCTCCGGGTCGACGTCCGTGTCGGCGGACGGGAACTGGTTCATGACCGTGCCGTCGCCGTAGGTGTTCTCGTCGACCTTCTTCTCGTTCAGTTCCCAGCCGGCCGCCTGGAGACAGGCCTTGACCGACTTGATGTTCTTGAACTTGAAGTCCGGGATCCGGATCTTGTCGGGGTCGTTGTACGACTCCTGCGGCTCCGTGCACTCCTCGGTGTCGATCGTCTTCGTGGTGTCCGGCCCGCGGTAGCCGGGCTTCTTCTCCGCGGAGGCCGACGCACTCGCGCTGCTGCCGCCGCCGCCCTTGTCGTCCTCGCCGCCGCCGTTCAGCAGCAGTGCTGTGACGAGGCCGCCGACGGCGACGACCGACACGATGATCGAGCCGATGATCACCGGCTTGTTGTTCCTGCCGCCGCCGGAGGAGGCCACCGCGGTCTGGGGCGTCAGGTTGTACGGCGGCGGCGTCGACGGGCCGGGCTGCGGGGAGTACGCCGCCGGGGACGGCGTCTGGTAGCCGCCCTGCTGCGGATAGCCGTACGCCGGGGACGGCCCCGTCGGGGCGGGCGTGCCGTACGGGTTCGGGGGCGGGGTCGGCTGGTACGGCGTCTGGACCGGGCCCGACGGCGTCGGGGTCGCCTGGTCGACCGGCGGGAACACGGCCGAGCCGACGCCCGCGCCGCTCGGGGCCTGGGTGCCCGGCACGATGCTCGGCGGCGCGGCGTTGAAGGACGCCGCCACCCGCAGGCATTCGTCGCGCATGGCCTCGGCACTGGGGAAACGCTCGTTCGGGTTCTTCTTCAGCGCACGGGCGATCAGCGCGTCCACGGCCGGGGGCAGCGAGCGGTTGATCGAGGACGGAACCGGCGGCTCCTCCTGCACGTGCGCGTACGCGATGGCCAGCGGCGAGTCCGCCTCGAACGGCAGCCGCCCGGTGACCAGTTGGAACAGCATGATGCCGACCGAGTACAGGTCGGAGCGGGCGTCCACACCGCGGCCGAGGGCCTGCTCCGGCGAGAGGTACTGCGGGGTGCCGACGACCATGCCGGTCTGTGTCATCGACGTCACGCCGGACTGCATGGCGCGGGCGATGCCGAAGTCCATGACCTTGACCACGGCCCGCTTGGTCATCATCACGTTGCCCGGCTTGATGTCGCGGTGGACCAGGCCCATCTCGTGGCTGATCTCCAGCGCGGCCAGCACGTCCGCCGTGATCTTCAGCGCCTTGTCGGCCGGCATCGCGCCCTGCTGCCGCACGTCCTCGTCGAGCACCGAGCCGAGCGGGCGGCCCTCGACGTACTCCATGACGATGTACGGCGTCGTCATGCCGTCGAGGGTGTCCTCGCCGGTGTCGAAGACCGACACGATGTTGGTGTGCGTGAGCTTGGCCACGGACTGGGCCTCGCGGCGGAACCGCTCGCGGAAGGCCTGTTCCCGTCCGAGGTCCGTGTGAAGTGTCTTGATGGCGACCTGCCGGTCGAGCACGCTGTCGTACGCGAGGTGCACCGAGGCCATGCCGCCCTGGCCGAGGAGGTCGCGCAACTGATAGCGGCCACTGGCGAGCGCCCGCCCCGTGTACTGGCCCTGTGCGCCGTCCTGGCTCATGTTCCCTGTCCCCCGTAGCCCCTGCAGGCGCCGCCGACTGTCGCTGATCCGTCGTTGATCCAAACCGCCATTCCCGGCCAAGTCTGCCCCAGGGCACCGACACGTCAAGCTCGGTGCCCGTTCCGTGACCGTACGCGAAAGAAGCGTCGCGGAAGCGTTACAGGGGGCGTACGGCCGGCACACGGAATTTGCACGACAGTAAGGAGTGAAGGTTTCATGGCCGGTCCGTCTCGTGCCGGTCCCGGTGCCCCTTCCCGGACCGGAGGCTTGCGCGGAGGCTGTAGCGTGGCCGACGGAGACCGTAACAACACCGCGCGCACCGCGGGCAGAAACGACGGCGAGGACTGATGGCACAGCAGCAGGCCGCTCAGGGCCCGTCCGACCCCGAGGCGTCTGGCGGCGGCATGTCGGACGCGCCGGAGCTCTGGGGTAACGGCGGGCTGGTCGGGGACGGCCGGTACCGGCTGACCCGCAGACTCGGCCGGGGCGGCATGGCCGAGGTGTTCGCAGCCGAGGACGTCCGTCTCGGACGCACCGTCGCGGTCAAGCTGCTCCGCTCCGACCTCGCCGAGGACCCGGTGTCCAAGGCGCGCTTCACGCGCGAGGCCCAGTCGGTGGCCGGTCTCAACCACCACTCGATCGTCGCCGTGTACGACTCCGGCGAGGACTTCGTCGGCGGCCAGTCCGTGCCGTACATCGTCATGGAGATCGTCGAGGGCCGCACCATCCGCGACCTGCTGCTGAACGCGGAGGCCCCCGGCCCCGAGCAGGCGCTGATCATCGTCTCGGGCGTCCTGGAGGCGCTCGCCTACTCGCACCAGCACGGCATCGTGCACCGCGACATCAAGCCCGCCAACGTCATCATCACGCACAACGGCGCCGTGAAGGTGATGGACTTCGGCATCGCCCGCGCCCTGCACGGCGCGTCCACCACGATGACGCAGACCGGCATGGTCATGGGCACCCCGCAGTACCTCTCCCCCGAGCAGGCCCTCGGCAAGGCCGTCGACCACCGCTCCGACCTGTACGCCACGGGCTGCCTGCTCTACGAACTCCTCTCGCTGCGCCCGCCGTTCACCGGCGAGACCCCGCTGTCCGTGGTCTACCAGCACGTCCAGGACATCCCGACGCCCCCGTCCGAGGCGTCCGACGCCTGCCCGCCGGAGCTGGACGGCCTGGTCATGCGCTCCCTCGCCAAGGAGCCCGACGACCGCTTCCAGACGGCCGAGGAGATGCGCGGGCTGGTCCAGTACGCGCTCCAGATGCTCTACGACCAGGGCGGCCACACCGGCACCTGGAACACCGGCCCGGTCGACATGCACGACGGCCGGCACACCCCGTCGGGCGGCTTCGCCGGCACGGCCGTGATGGGCCACCCCGGGGACGCCTCCGGTACCACGCAGATCCCCTCACCAATCCTGCCCGGCGGCTACGGCGGCGGGGACGACGGCGGCTTCGAGGGCCACGGCAACAAGGGCAGCGGCCGCGGCAAGCTGTGGATCCTGGCCGTGCTCGCGGTGATCGCCGTCGCCGCGGGCGTCGCGCTCGCCCTGCAGAACACCGGCGGCGGCACGGACGACCCGAGCAAGAAGCAGTCGCCGACCACCTCGCAGACGACCGAGAAGAAGACGCCCAGCGAGACGCCGAGCGACGAGGACACCGGCGAGCCGACCGACACGTCCACGGACGACGGCACCGGCACGGGCAACGGAAACGGCAACTGGACGCCGTCCTACTCGCCCTCCTACACCCCGTCGCAGAGCGCTCCGCAGACGCCCACCGGCGAGCCGACGGGCGAGCCGACCACGGCGGAGCCGACCGGCGAGCCGACGGACGAGGAGCCCACGGACCCGGGCACGCCGACCGGCGACACGGGCGGTGTCGACGGTGGCACCACGGAGGGCGTCGTCGGAGGCGCGGGCGGCGGCGAAGGCTGACCTCCCCCAGCTCACAGGCATGATCCACGCGCGTGTGGGGCCCGGGAACGGGACCCGCACGCGCGTGCCGTTTTGGGCGCGCCGAAAAGTGGACTCTTCCCGTGACCTGGGTCACCGGGTTAACGTGCGGTTGCTCCGGCCTCCTGCAAGGCTGTGACCAGGGCCCCTTCACCGCCTTCCCGATTTACTTGGATATCCAAGCAAAATCGCAGGTCAGAGAGGGTTTCACAGAAATGTGGCGCACTGGGTAACGTGCTTTCTGCAGGGCGCTCGCCGGGGCACCTGTCACGCCTGTTCCCGGCCGAGTGGCACCCACCCCGTGTCCCGTGGGCCGAGAACAGGTGAGCCGCACTGGCCTACCGGCAACCCCGGGGGTCGGACCGACGGAGGAGCACACGTGACCGTGGAGAGCACTGCCGCGCGCACACCGCGACGCAGCGCCGGAAGCAAGGCCGGCACCACCGGCACCAAGCGCACCCGCACGACCGCCAAGAAGGACGCCGGCACCGAGCCCCAGCTCGTGCAGCTGCTGACGCCCGAGGGCAAGCGCGTCAAGAACGCCGAGTACGACAAGTACGTCGCCGGCATCACCCCGGAAGAGCTCCGCGGCCTCTACCGCGACATGGTGCTCACCCGTCGCTTCGACGCCGAGGCCACCTCCCTGCAGCGCCAGGGCGAGCTGGGCCTGTGGGCGTCGCTGCTCGGCCAGGAGGCCGCCCAGATCGGGTCGGGCCGGGCCACCCGGGAGGACGACTACGTCTTCCCGACCTACCGCGAGCACGGCGTGGCCTGGTGCCGCGGCGTCGACCCGGCCAACCTGCTGGGCATGTTCCGCGGGGTGAACAACGGCGGCTGGGACCCCAACAGCAACAACTTCCAGCTGTACACGATCGTCATCGGCTCCCAGACGCTGCACGCCACCGGCTACGCGATGGGCGTCGCCAAGGATGGCGCCGACAGCGCGGTGATCGCGTACTTCGGCGACGGCGCCTCCAGCCAGGGCGACGTGGCCGAGTCCTTCACCTTCTCCGCGGTCTACAACGCCCCGGTCGTGTTCTTCTGCCAGAACAACCAGTGGGCCATCTCCGAGCCGACCGAGAAGCAGTCCCGCGTGCCGATCTACCAGCGCGCCCAGGGCTTCGGCTTCCCGGGCGTCCGGGTGGACGGCAACGACGTGCTCGGTGTCCTCGCGGTCACCCGGTGGGCCCTGGAGCGGGCCCGCGGCGGCGAGGGCCCGACCCTCGTCGAGGCGTTCACCTACCGCATGGGCGCCCACACCACCTCCGACGACCCGACCCGCTACCGGGGCGACGAGGAGCGCCAGGCCTGGGAGGCCAAGGACCCGATCCTGCGCCTGCGCCGGTACCTGGAGGCCTCAAACCACGCGGACGAGGGATTCTTCGCGGAACTGGAGGCCGAGTCCGAGGCGTTGGGCAAACGAGTGCGCGAGGCGGTCCGTGCCATGCCGGACCCGGACCACTTCGCGATCTTCGAGAACGCCTACGCGGACGGACACGCGCTCGTCGACGAGGAGCGCGCCCAGTTCGCCGCGTACCAGGCGTCGTTCGCCGACGAGGGGGGTAACTGAGATGGCCGACAAGATGGCACTGGCCAAAGCGATCAACGAGTCGCTGCGCCGCGCCCTGGAGTCCGACCCCAAGGTCCTGATCATGGGCGAGGACGTCGGCAAGCTCGGCGGCGTCTTCCGGGTGACGGACGGCCTGCAGAAGGACTTCGGCGAGAGCCGCGTCATCGACACCCCGCTCGCCGAGTCGGGCATCGTCGGCACGGCGATCGGCCTGGCCCTGCGCGGCTACCGCCCGGTGGTGGAGATCCAGTTCGACGGCTTCGTCTTCCCGGCGTACGACCAGATCGTCACGCAGCTCGCGAAGATGCATGCCCGCTCGCTGGGCAAGGTCAAGCTCCCGGTCGTCGTGCGCATCCCCTACGGCGGCGGCATCGGCGCGGTCGAGCACCACTCGGAGTCCCCCGAGTCGCTCTTCGCGCACGTGGCGGGCCTGAAGGTGGTCAGCCCGTCGAACGCGTCGGACGCGTACTGGATGATGCAGCAGGCCATCCAGAGCGACGACCCGGTGATCTTCTTCGAACCCAAGCGCCGCTACTGGGACAAGGGCGAGGTCAACGCGGAGGCGATCCCGGGTCCGCTGCACAAGGCCCAGGTGGTCCGCGAGGGCACCGACCTGACCCTGGCCGCCTACGGCCCGATGGTGAAGCTCTGCCAGGAGGTCGCCGACGCGGCCGCCGAGGAGGGCAAGAACCTGGAGGTCCTGGACCTGCGCTCGGTCTCCCCGATCGACTTCGACTCGATCCAGGCCTCGGTGGAGAAGACGCGCCGCCTGGTCGTCGTCCACGAGGCCCCGGTGTTCTTCGGGTCGGGCGCGGAGATCGCCGCGCGGATCACGGAGCGCAGCTTCTACCACCTGGAGGCCCCGGTGCTCCGGGTCGGCGGCTACCACGCGCCGTACCCGCCGGCCCGCCTTGAGGAGGAGTACCTGCCGAACCTGGACCGGGTACTGGACGCCGTCGACCGCTCGCTGGCGTACTGAGGAGAGGGTCGTGACGACGATGACGGAAGCGTCCGTGCGCGAGTTCAAGATGCCCGACGTGGGCGAGGGACTCACCGAGGCCGAGATCCTCAAGTGGTACGTCCAGCCCGGTGACACGGTCACCGACGGCCAGGTGGTCTGCGAGGTCGAGACGGCGAAGGCGGCCGTCGAGCTGCCCATCCCGTACGACGGCGTGGTCCGGGACCTGCACTTCCCCGAGGGCACCACGGTCGACGTGGGCACGGCGATCATCTCGGTGGACGTGGGCGGCGGCAGCGCCGCACCCGCGCCATCCGCCGCGCAGCCCGCCGCCGCGCAGCCCGCCGCCGCGCAGCCCGCGGCGGCCGCGCCCGCCGAGGAGCCGAAGGCCGTGGGCTCGGGCCGCCAGCCGGTCCTGGTGGGCTACGGGGTGGCGACCTCGTCCACCCGCCGCCGCCCCCGCAAGGGCCCGGAGGTCCCGGTCCAGCAGGCCTCGACGGCGATCCGGACGGAGCTGAACGGCCACGCGCCGACGGCCCCGGAGCCGGCCTCCGCCGCGGCTCAGGCCGCCCCGGCCGGCCCGGACCGCCCGCTGGCCAAGCCCCCCGTCCGCAAGCTGGCCAAGGACCTGGGCGTCGACCTGACGACGGTCGTCCCGACCGGCCCGGACGGCATCATCACCCGCGAGGACGTGCACGCGGCGGTCGCCGCCGCCGTCCCGCCGGCCCCCGAGCCGTCGGTCGCGTCCGCCCCGGCCGCGGTCCCGGCGTCCTACGACACCGCGCGCGAGACCCGCATCCCGGTCAAGGGTGTCCGCAAGGCGACGGCGGCGGCGATGGTCGGCTCGGCGTTCACCGCGCCGCATGTCACCGAGTTCGTGACGGTCGACGTCACGCGCACGATGAAGCTGGTCGAGGAGCTGAAGGCGGACAAGGAGTTCGCGGGCCTGCGCGTGAACCCCCTGCTGCTGATCGCCAAGGCGCTGCTGGTCGCGATCCGCCGCAACCCGGACGTCAACGCGTCCTGGGACGAGGCCGCTCAGGAGATCGTGGTCAAGCACTATGTGAACCTGGGCATCGCGGCCGCGACCCCGCGCGGTCTGATCGTGCCGAACATCAAGGACGCGCACGCCAAGACGCTGCCGCAGCTGGCCGAGTCGCTGGGCGAGCTGGTGTCGACGGCCAGGGACGGCAAGACGTCCCCGGCGGCGATGCAGGGCGGCACGGTGACGATCACCAACGTCGGCGTCTTCGGCGTCGACACGGGCACGCCGATCCTCAATCCGGGCGAGTCCGCGATCCTCGCGGTCGGCGCGATCAAGCCGCAGCCCTGGGTCCACAAGGGCAAGGTGAAGCCCCGTCAGGTCACCACCCTGGCGCTGTCGTTCGACCACCGCCTGGTCGACGGCGAGCTGGGCTCGAAGGTGCTGGCCGACGTGGCGGCGATCCTGGAGCAGCCGAAGCGCCTGATCACCTGGGCGTGAGCCGACTGCGGCGGCCCCCTGCCCCTGCGGGCGGGGGGCCGCCGGCGTCTGCCCGCAGGGTTAACCGCCGGTGGTGCGAGGAGCACAAGAAGCGCCCGGGATCTGCCCGAGTACCCCACAGTAAGCGGTTTCACCGGACATACGATCACTCTTCATGCGCGACGCGATGGTGCTCAAGGCCCAGAGGTTCGTGAACTCCGTCTACGGCAGCCGTATCGGCACGACCGTGCAGGAGAGCGGCGAGGCCGACTGGGCGACCATGTACGCACTGACCCGTGCCCTGCAGTACGAGCTGGGCATCACAGCGCTCTCCGACAGTTTCGGCCCCACCACGCTCGGCACCCTGACGGCCAAGTACCCCGAGCTCGACGCGGACACCGTCCCCTCGCCCGACTTCTGCCGCATCCTCCAGTCCGGCCTGTACTGCAAGGGCTACGACGGCGGCGACCTCGACGGCACCTACGGCACCCGGGTGCGGGCGGCCGTCACCCGGCTGAAGACCGACATGGGCGTCGAACAGGTCCTGCCGGGCACCGGTCTGACGCCCAAGCTGGTCAAGGCGCTGCTGACGAGGGACGCGTACGTCCCCGCCGCCTCGGGCACCGGACAGGCCAGGGCCGTCCAGCAGTGGCTCAACGGCCGTTACCTGAGCCGGCAGGACTTCTACGCCACCGCCTGCGACGGGCTGGTGTCCAGGGACACCGTCAAAGCGCTCCTGTTCGGCGTGCAGTACGAGCTGGGCATGGCGGACGGCACCGCCAACGGCACCTTCGGGCCCGGTACCCAGTCGGGCCTGAAGTCGCATCCGGTGAAGCAGGGCGACAAGGGCGTCTTCGTCCAGCTGTTCTCCGCCGGGATGGTCCTGGGCCGGCGGCCCGCGGCCCTCACCGACGCCTTCGACTCCTCCCTCGCCGCCGCCGTCCGGGCCTTCCAGACCTTCGTCGCGCTCCCGGCCACGGGAGAGGGCGACTTCGCCACCTTCGCCTCCCTGCTCGCGTCCTTCGGCGACCAGTCCCGCCCCGCCAAGGCCTGCGACACCATCGCGAAGGTCACCCCGGCCCGGGCGGCATCGCTCAAGGCGGCCGGGATCGCGTATGTCGGCCGGTACCTCACCAACCCGAGCGCCACCTCCCTGCCGGAGAAGGCCATCCAGCCGGGCGAGCTCGCCATCATCGCCCAGCAGGGGCTGCGCTGCTTCCCGATCTATCAGACCGTCAACAACGACGCCTCGGACTTCGACTACGTCGCCGGGCGGACCGCCGGGTACGCGGCGGTCAACGCCGCCCGCGACCACGGTTTCCGCCGCGGGGCCCGGATCTTCTTCGCCGTCGACTTCGACGCGATCGACGCCGAGATCACCACGAACGTCCTGCCGCACTTCAAGGGCGTCAAGGAGGCGATGGCGGACTCCGGCCACCCGTACGAGATCGGCGTCTACGGGTCCCGCGAGGTGTGCGCGCGGGTCGGGGCGGCCGGCTACTCGACCGCGAGCTTCGTCGCCGACCTGTCCGCGGGCTTCGAGGGCAACGCCGGGCACCCGCTGCCGCGGGACTGGGCCTACGACCAGTTCGCCATCCGCACCCTCGGCTCCGGTGACGGGCAGCTCGACATCGACGCCGACATCGCCTCGGGGCGGGACACCGGGCAGGGCGCGTTCGACCGGCCGCGGCCCGCCGTCCCGGACGTCGCCCTCGACGCGCGCCAGGTCCCCGCGCTGCGGGCCGACCTCTCGCGTTACATGCAGTCGATCGGCCGCCCGGACGCCGGAGGCATCGGCAGCGACGCACGGCTCTACACCAACGCGCAGGCCGTCGCGGCGATCCAGGACCAGGACGGGCTGATCACCGAGCTGTCGACGACGTACACCATGCGCAAGGCGCTGATCCAGACGGCCGTCTACTGGGCCATGCGCGACCACGACCTCGCCGGCCAGTCCACCGACCGGCAGGTGGCCGACCACCACCTCACGGGCTCCGGCTCCGTCCGGGACTCGCACACCGGCATCGGCGAGATCAGCGCGAGCGACGCCATCCAGGCCTGGAACCACTGCATCGGCTGGGGCTTCGCCACCGGCGAGCACCGCGACCCGGCCAAGGACGCCGACCTGTGGACGGTGTGGCAGCAGCTGAACAAGGACAACGCGTTCAGTGTGCGCACCGCGGCCCTGATCCACCTGTGGGGCACCCGGGGCAGGCCCGGCGGCCAACTGCCCCCCGGCGACCGCGTCATCACCCCGCGGTCCATGCGCCTCGACCTCGCCGAGTTCGAGATCACCGAACTCCTGCGCCGCTACCGGGCCTGGGACCCCGACGTGGAGTCCCAGACGCACCAGAGCATGGCCGTCTACCAGATCTTCGAGAAGTACAACAGCATCGTGCGCAACGCCTGAGTGCGTGTGCGCCGAGAACTTCAGGAAGAGACTCCGTTGAAGCTCAACCTCCCCCGCGTGCCCCGCAGATCACCGGCGCCCGGCGCCGCGCACCGCCGCGTCCTGTCCCGCCGTGCGCTGCTCGGCCGGATCGCCGCCGTCGGCGGTGCCGTGGGCGTCGCCGCCCTGCCCCTGTCCCATTTCCTGTCCCAGGCGTACGCCGACGCGAACAACCCCATCCCGGCCCGCGTACGGGACGCCCTGCGCAGCGCGCAGGACCGGACCCGGCGCGTGCTGGCGGGCTCGCGCTCCCACAACGGCTGGGAGATGGAGAACGTCGCCGACGACGGCGGCACCGTCTACACCCGCCCCGTCCCCGGCACTCCGCTCCAGGGCGTCGCCGTGCGGTTGGGCGACGTGGAGACCGTCCTCGTCCACCTGGTGCGCCGGTTCCACTACGAGGTCGACGCGCTGCGCCGGGGCGACGTCGTCGGATGGCACGCCCCCGCCGGCCTCGCCAGGAGCGGGCCCGAGTCCAATCTGGCGTCCGGCACGGCCGTGCGGATCCGGCCCGGCTCCTACCCGCGCGGCGCCCGGGGCGGCTTCTTCCCGCAGCAGGAGGTCGTGATCCGCGACATCCTCGTCGAGCTCGACGGCGTGGTCCGCTGGGGCGGCGACGACCGTACGCCCGACGAGTCGCTGTTCGGCGTCGACGTACAGCCGGGTGACGAGAGGCTGGTCCGGGTCGCGGCGCGGATCCGCGGATGGCAGCTGGAGCCGGGCGCGGGTGCGGGCTCCCCGGTGAACGTGCTGTCGGGCGGGCGGCGCAAGGCGGCCCGGGCCCTGGAGCGCCGTCAGCGCACCGTCGCATGATCACTGTATGACCATCGTACGACCCCCGTCCGGCCGTCGTACGACGAAGGGGGCTCCGCCGCGGTGCGCGGCGGAGCCCCCTTGGTCGTCCTGCTCGCGTCCTACCTGCTGAAGCCGTAGTTGAGCAGCTTCGTGGCGTCCGACTTGCGGGCGTCCAGGCCGGTCGAGGCGAGCACCGTGCCGATGACCGTCTTGCCGCTGCGGGTGGCGGCGAAGACCAGGCAGTACTTCGCCTCCGGGCCGGATCCGGTCTTCACGCCGATCGCGCCGCTGTAGCTGCCGAGCAGCGGGTTGGTGTTCTCCCACGGCGCCATCGTCCGCGTGCCGCCGGACTTGGTGGTCGTCTTCGCCGTGTACTTCTTCGTCTTGACGACCGTGCGGAACGAGGAGTTCTTCATCGCGGCGCTGGCGAGCTTCGTCAGGTCGCGCGGCGTCGAGTAGTTGGCGCCGTGGCCGATGCCGTCGAACGAGTCGAAGTGGGTGTTCTTCAGACCCAGGCTCTTGGCGGTGGTGTTCATCTTGCCGATGAACGACTTCACGCGCGCCGAACGCGTCGAGCCCGAGCCGAACTTGTCGGCGAGCGCGTACGCGGCGTCGCAGCCGGACGGCAGCATCAGCCCGTACAGCAGCTGGCGGACGGTGACCTTGTCGCCGACGATCAGCTTCGCGTTGGACGCGTAGTTGTTGTCGACGATGTAGTCGCTGTACGCCTTCTGGATCGTGACCTTGCTGTCCATGTTCAGGTTCGACTGCTTCAGCACCACCAGTGCGGTCATGATCTTGGTGGTCGAACCGGTCGAGCGGCGGGTGTCGGCCGCCTTGGTGTAGAGCGACTTGCCGGTCGCGTTGTTCATCACGTAGCCGCCCTTGGCGGCGATGGAGGGCGCCGAGGCGGCCTGCGCCGGCGCGACGGTGAGGGCACCGGTCGCGAGCATGGCGCCGGTGGTGACGGCGACGGCCGCGGCTCTGCGGAGACGAGTGCCCTTAATGCCGGTTATCAACTGAAGTACCCCGATTGCGTCGAATGCCCCAACGGTGCGGCCGAGTTAGGACGAGGGGAAAGGGGCCGCACGTGTCTGACTCGTAACTAGCACACGAGGTTGTGCTGTTGCCGAGCCGGACCCCCGCTTTGCCACAGATGTGTGACATACAAGTCCGCATACTGGACGTATCTCTTCATGCGTACCTGTTGTATCTATGCTGTCCGCATGACCTTGGCCGTGAAGCAACCGCCCGCCGCCGATCGCGTCTACGCCCATGTCAAACAGGGCGTCCTGGAGCGCCGCTACGAGGGCGGCACCCTCCTCACCGAGGGCGAGCTCGCCGAAGCCGTGGGCGTCTCCCGCACACCGGTCCGCGAGGCGCTGCTCCGGCTGGAGGTCGAAGGGCTGATCCGGCTCTACCCGAAGAAGGGCGCCCTCGTCCTGCCCGTCTCCGCGCAGGAGATCGCCGACGTCGTCGAGACCCGGCTGCTCGTCGAGGAGCACGCGGCGCGCAAGGCCGTACCCGCGCCCGCCGGGCTCATCGAGCGCCTGGAGGAGCTGCTGGCCCGGCAGAAGAAGCAGGCCGCCGCCGGGGACCTCGCCGGGGCCGCCGTCACCGACCGCTGCTTCCACGCCGAGATCGTCCGCAGCGGCGGCAACGAGATCCTCTCCCGCCTCTACGACCAGCTGCGCGACCGCCAGTTGCGGATGGGCGTCGCCGTCATGCACTCCCACCCGGACCGCATCGCCAAAACCCTCGCCGAGCACGAGGAGATCCTCGAAGCGCTGCGCTCCCACGACGCGGAGACGGCCGTCGGCCTCGTCCACCGGCACATCGGCTGGTTCTCCCACCTGGCCCGGGGGGAGGTCCGATGAGCGCCGTCGCGATACCCGGCGACCCGCCCGGCGGCCGCCGCGCCCTGGCCGTCTGGGGCACGGGCGTCTCCGTCTACTTCGTCGCGGTCATCTTCCGCACGTCCCTGGGCGTGGCCGGCCTCGACGCCGCCGACCGCTTCCACGTGAACGCCTCCGCCCTCTCCACCTTCTCCATCCTCCAGCTGCTGGTCTACGCGGGCATGCAGATCCCCGTCGGTCTGCTGGTCGACCGGCTCGGCACCAAGAAGGTGCTGGCGCTCGGCGCGGTCCTGTTCACCGCCGGACAGCTGGGCTTCGCCTTCTCCCCCTCGTACGGCACCGCCCTCGCCTCCCGGGCGCTGCTCGGCTGTGGTGACGCCCTCACGTTCATCAGCGTGCTGCGCCTCGGCAGCCGTTGGTTCCCGGCCCGCCGCGGTCCGCTGGTCGCCCAGTTCGCGGGCCTGGTCGGCATGGCGGGCAACCTGGTCTCCACGCTCGTCCTGGCCCGGCTGCTGCACGGCATCGGCTGGACGGCGGCGTTCGCCGGCAGCGCGGCGGCCGGTGCCGTGGTGCTCGTCCTGGTGCTGCTGTTCCTCAAGGACCATCCGGAGGGCCACGAGCCCGAGCCCCTCCCGCACCAGGGCGCGGCCTACGTACGACGGCAGATCGCCGCCTCCTGGCGGGAGCCCGGGACCCGGCTCGGCCTCTGGGTGCACTTCACCACCCAGTTCCCGGCGATGGTGTTCCTGCTGCTGTGGGGCCTGCCGTTCCTCGTCGAGGCACAGGGGCTGTCCCGTGCGGTGGCCGGCGAACTCCTCACGCTCGTCGTCCTGTCGAACATGGTGGTCGGCCTGGTCTACGGCCAGATCGTCGCCCGGCACCACGGCGCGCGGCTGCCGCTCGCCCTCGGCACGGTCGGCACGACGGCGGTCCTCTGGGCGGTGACGCTCGCCTACCCGGGCCCGCACGCCCCGATGTGGCTGCTGATCGTGCTGTGCGCGGTGCTCGGGGCCTGCGGACCCGCGTCGATGATCGGCTTCGACTTCGCCCGCCCGGCCAACCCGCCCGAACGGCAGGGCACCGCCTCCGGCATCACCAACATGGGCGGCTTCGTCGCCTCCATGACCACGCTGTTCGCGATCGGTGTGCTCCTGGACGCCACCGGCGACGACTACTCCCTGGCCTTCTCGGTGGTGTTCGTCCTCCAGGCCGTCGGCGTCTCCCAGATCCTGCGGCTGCGCGGGCAGGCGGCACGGCGGGAACGGGAGCGGCTGGTGGCCAGCCGGGTGGAGACGGTGCACGTGCCCGCGTGACGTCCGTCAGGCGGTCGGCACGAGGGTGAGGTACGCGAGGCCGAGGACGCCGCGGTAGGCGAGCCACCGGGCGCGGTGCCGGTCGACGCGCTGCCGTGTCTCCTCCGCCAAGGGGTGACGGGGGTGCTCGGCGAGCCACACCTCGGTGTCCGCGAGGTACCCCGACTCGAACTCCTCCCACTCGTCGAGGCTCGCGGTCTCCGTCCACTCCGGCCGGAACCGGGCCTCGATCGCCAGGTCGATGAGCGTCGCGAGGTCGTGGTGGTCGGTGACGGCCGCGTCCGGCCACATGCGGGACAGTTCGTCGGGGGTCGGGGTGCGCTGCCAGAAGCCCTCGCCCAGCAGGACGCGGCCGTGGTCGGTGACCAGGCGGCGGAGTTCTCCGAGCGCCTCGGGGAGCCGGTCGCCGAGGGCCTGGCTCGACCCCACGCACAGCACGAGGTCGGCGGGGCCGCGGGTGGTTCCGGTGGCGGACTCCTCCAGGAAGCGGGCTCGGGACGCCAGTCCGCGGTCAGCGGCGGCCTTGCGTCCTCGGGCCAGGTCGTCGGTGTCCAGGTCGATGCCGGTGCCGGTCGCCTCCGGCGCGGTGGCCAGGACGCGGAGCATCAGCTCGCCCGAGCCGCAGCCGATGTCCAGGACCGTCGTGGGGTGGTGGCGGGTGAGGCGGCGTACGAGGGCGTCTGCGCGGGTCTCGGAGAGCGGGCCGTGGAAGGTGAGGCGGGTGCGGTGGGGTGGTGTGGTCATGCCCAGGACGGTAGGGGCCGGGGTGGGGCGACGGCATGGGGTTTTCGGGCCCTGGAGGTGGGCGCTGGGGCCGGGTGGGTCCGCAGCCCGGCGTCGCGGGGTGCCGCTCTCCTTGGGACGGGCGCCGCCCTGGGCGGCTCGCATGCCCGCAGAGGGGCGGCTGCGCATGCCCGCAGCTGGGTCGAGTCGTCCCTACTGCGTCACCCTGAAGTGGTTGAGGATCGCCGCCGTCAGGTCCGGGTCGCCCTCCGTCTTCAGCCGGTCGGACACCGACTCCGCGGTCACGCGGCCGCAGGCCAGGCGGACGTACGTCTCCCAGTCGAGCGTGAGGGTCGCGGCGGGACCGAGGGCCGGAGCCGTTTCCAGGGTGCCGCGGCCCTGGATGTCGACGCGGATCGTGCGCAGGAACTCCACGGGCCCGTGCACGTCGAAGACGATCGCCGAACTGCGCGGCGCCTGCGCGTCCTCGGCGACCACGCGGGGGAGTTCGCCGAGCAGCACGTCACGGGCGACCAGCGCGCCGGGGGAGTCGAGGTTGCCGGGCCGGCCGAGGGCCGTGCGCAGGTCCTGCTCGTGCACCCACACGTCGAACGCGTGCCGCCGCATCGACTCCTCGAGGGTGAGCTCGCTGCCGAGCGGCCCCCGCACCTTCGTGCCCGGGTCGCGCGACTCGTTCCGCAGCTGCCGGTTGCGGCGGATGATCACGTACTCGAGCTCGGAGGTCATCTCCGGCGCCGTGTGGTGGCGGCGGACGTCGACCTGCATCTCCATGTAGCGCTGGTGCTCGTTGGTGACGTGGAAGAGGTCGCGCGGGAGGCTGTGGATGGGCCGCGGGTCGCCGAGCATCTCGCAGTCCAGGCCGATGACATGGGAGACCACGTCCCGCACCGACCACCCCGGGCACGGCGTCCGCCGGTTCCACTCGGCCTCCGGGAGCGGCTGGAGCAGCTCGGATATCGCTTCGATGGAGTGGGTCCAGGCGTCGGCGTAGGGCTGGAGGGTGGGATGCAGACTCACGGAACGGGACCCCTCGGCGGTTCGGTCACGGGCAGGTGGTGGCGGCGTTGCCAGTGGGAGGTGGCGGCTGTCGGCGGGCGTCTTGCGAGCTAAGTTACGCTGCTGTGAGGCACCCCGGCAGTGCTTTCGTGTGACGATCGTAGGCCCGAGTGGACGGCTCGAATGCCAGGACGGTGGTAGTGTGCGCGCCTCTGTGATCCAGATCGCCGTAAACGAGGACGAATCGGTCGAAGCGCGCCGCCGACGCGTGGCGGCGTCGGTCCGTGAGCAGGCCGGGGCCGACCTCGTCGTCCTGCCGGAGCTGTGGACCACGGGTGCCTTCGCCTACGAGGAGTTCGGGCGCGAGGCCGAGCCGCTCGAGGGGCCGACGTACGAGGCGATGGCGAAGGCCGCGAGCGACGCGGGTGTGTGGCTGCACGCCGGTTCCATCCCGGAACGCGACCCTGACGGACCGCTCTACAACACCTCCCTCGTCTTCTCCCCCTCTGGGGATCTGGCCGCCGCCTACCGCAAGATCCACCGCTTCGGCTTCGACAAGGGCGAGGCCGTGCTGATGGGCGCGGGCACGGAACTGGTGACGGTGCGTCTGCCCGAGACGACCCTGGGCCTGTCCACCTGCTACGACCTCCGCTTCCCCGAGCTCTTCCGCGGTCTCGTCGACGCCGGTGCCGAGACGCTCGTGGTGTCGGCGGGCTGGCCGGAGCGCCGCCGGTCCCACTGGACGCTGCTGGCCCAGGCACGGGCCGTCGAGAACCAGTCGTTCCTCCTCGCCTGCGCAACGGCCGGGACGCACGCCGGAGTTCCCCAGGCAGGTCACTCGATCGTGGTCGACCCGTGGGGCGAGGTGCTGGCTCAGGCCGGTGCCGGCGAGGAGGTCCTCACGGTGGAGTTCGACCCGGGGAAGGTCGCGGCGACCCGGGAGCAGTTCCCGGCGCTGAAGGACCGGATGCTGGGACTCCGGCCGCCGCGCAGGCCCTGACCGGCGCTCTCAGTCCTCCCGTTCCTTCTCCGCCAGGTGGATCACACACACGGCCACCGCGATCAGCAGCGCCGGATCCGCGTCCTCGCGGACGACGTCCACACCGTAGGTGTCCCGTACGGTCAGCCGCCGCCGGGAGATCACCGCGAGCAGCTCCCCGTCGTACTCGACGGCGAACTCCCGGTCGAGGATCTTGCCGCTGACGTCCAGCTCGTTGCCGTCGGCCAGGGACACCCGGTAGTGGTTGCGCAGCAGCGACAGCCGCTTGCGGCGGATCGTCGCCAGCGGCTCCCCGCTCCGCTGGAGCACCATGGTGTCGCGCAGGGCGAGCATCTTCTGGTGGATGTCGACGAGGACGCGCCCCTGGGTGTCCTTCAGTTCCCAGGTGTCCCGCAGCCGCAGGGCCTTGCCGTCGACGAGGAACACCTTGCTGCCGTGCTCGTCCTCGATCCAGTAGTCGTCACCGAAGCCGAGGAGCCGGTCGTACACGAGGAATCTCATGACACCAGGGCTTCCCCGCCGCCCGGTCCGAAACGCCGTCTGTAGGCCGACGGGCTGAGGCCGGTCGCCCGCCGCAGGCGCGTGCGCAGGTTGGCGGCCGTACCGAGCCCGCTCCGGGCCGCCACCACGTCCAGCCGCTCCTCGCCCCGCTCGATCAGCCGGCAGGCCAGCGCCACGCGCTCCCCCGTGAGCCACGCGAGCGGGGTCGTCCCGAGCTGGGCGCGGAAGCGCCGGTGCAGCGTGGCGGGGCTGACACGCGCGCGTGCGGCCAGGTCCGCCACCGTCAGCGGATCGCCCAGCCGCTCCTGCGCCCATGCCAGCAGCGGGGCCAGCGACTCGTCCCGGACCTCCGGCACCGGCCGCTCCACGAACTGCCGCTGCCCGCCGTCCCGGTGCGCGGCGAACACCAGCCGACGGGAGACGTGGTTGGCGATCTCCGCGCCGTGATCACGCCGCCAGATGTAGAGCCCGAGATCGAGCGCCGCCGCGCTGCCGGCGGCCGTGAGGATGTCGCCCTCGTCCACGAACAGCACGTCCGGCTCCAGCAGTACCTTCGGGTGCAGCCGGCGGAACGAGTCCGCCCAGCGCCAGTGCGTCGATGCCCGCCTCCCGTCCAGCAGCCCGGCCTCGGCGAGAGCGAAGGTGCCGGTGCAGAAGCTCACGACCCGGGCGCCTCGCGTGTGTGCGCGCCGGATCGCGTCGAGCACGTCGGGGCCGCGCGGTACGACGTTGTCCGGCCGGCCAGGCACGAGAAGCGTGTCCGTTCGGTCCACCGTGTCCAGGCCCGGGAGGCCGGTGAGCGTGAAGAAGCCGTGGTTCATCCGGACCTCCGGGGTGGGCCCGCACAACGTCACCTCGTACAACGGCCCCGGCAGACCCAGCTCGGGTCGAGGCAGCCCGAACAGCTCGGTGGCCACGCCGACCTCGAAGGGGTTGGTGCCCTCGTCGACGATCACGGCGACCCGGTGCGCAGACTGCGCCTGCGAGGATCCTTGCGGCATGTGCGATTCCTAGCACTCGTGCGGGACGGGCGGAACCCCGCAGGATTCCCTCATGACCAAGGAACCCGTCTCCCTCGCCCACGCTCTGGCCTCCTTCTCCGAGCAGTGGAGTCCCCGCATCGTCACCGCCGTCAACGACTACGACGTCCGCGTCGCCAAGGTCGAGGGCGAGCACGTCTGGCACGTCCACGACCACACCGACGAGTTCTTCCTCGTCCTCGACGGCGAATTCCACATCGGCCTGCGCGAGGCGGCGGGCGAGCGCACGGTCGTCCTGCCGAAGGGCAGCGTCTTCACGGTTCCGCGCGGCACCGAACACAAGCCGTACGCCCCGGTCCCCACGACGATCCTCATGTTCGAACCCACCGGCACCTTCACGGTCGGCGACCGTCACGAGGCGGTCCCGGACCACGTGGACGCCACGACGGGGCACGCGCTGGCCTAGAGGCTTCGCCGAAGGATCGTACGGAGGAGCCTGCGACAGGTGTGATTGGCTGGAGCCATGGCACAGCGCGCACGTGTCCGCGCCCCCGAGCTCATCGGCAAGGGCGGCTGGATCAACACCGGTGACGAGGAACCCGGCCTCGTGGAGTTCCGCGGCCGGATCGTCATCCTTGATTTCTGGACCTTCTGTTGCGTGAACTGCCTGCACGTCCTCGACGAGCTGCGTGAGCTGGAGGAGAAGCACCGGGACACGGTCGTCGTCATCGGGGTGCACTCGCCGAAGTTCGTGCACGAGGCGGAGCATCAGGCGGTCGTCGATGCCGTGGAGCGGTACGGGGTGGAGCATCCGGTGCTGGACGACCCGGAGCTCGCCACCTGGAAGCAGTACGCCGTGCGGGCCTGGCCGACACTGGTCGTGATCGATCCCGAGGGGTACGTCGTCGCGCAGCACGCCGGTGAGGGGCATGTGCACGCCATCGAGCGGCTGGTCGGGGAGCTGGAGGCGGAGCACTCGGCGAAGGGGACCCTGCGGCGGGGCGACGGGCCGTACGTGGCGCCGGAGCCGGAGCCGACGGTGCTGCGGTTCCCGGGCAAGGCCCTGTCGCTGCCGTCCGGGAACTTCCTGGTGAGCGACACCACCCGGCATCAGCTGGTCGAGCTCGCCGGGGACGGCGAGAGCGTGGTGCGCAGGGTCGGGTCGGGGGAGCGCGGCTTCACGGACGGGACCGGTGACACCGCCGCCTTCAGCGAACCGCAGGGACTCGCCCTGCTGGACGACGGCTCCGTCGTCGTCGCCGACACCGTCAATCACGCCCTGCGGCGGCTGGACCTCGCCACCGGTGAGGTCACCACCCTCGCCGGTACGGGCCGGCAGTGGTGGCAGGGCTCACCCACCTCGGGTCCGGCCCGCGAGGTCGACCTGTCCTCCCCGTGGGACGTCGCCCGGTGGCAGGGCAAGGTCTGGATCGCCATGGCCGGTGTCCACCAGCTGTGGGCGTACGACCCGCAGGACGGGACGGTCTCGGTCACGGCCGGGACGACCAACGAGGGGCTCGTCGACGGGCCGGCCGGCGAGGCCTGGTTCGCGCAGCCGTCCGGGCTGGCCGCCACACCCGAGCGGCTCTGGCTCGCCGACTCGGAGACGTCCGCCCTGCGCTGGGTCGAGCCGGACGGTTCCGTGCACACCGCCGTCGGCACCGGCCTGTTCGACTTCGGCCACCGCGACGGCGCCGCCGGACAGGCCCTGCTCCAGCACCCGCTGGGCGTCACGGCCCTGCCGGACGGTTCGGTCGCGGTCAGCGACACCTACAACCACGCCCTGCGGCGCTACGACCCGGCGACCGGCGAGGTGACGACCCTCGCCACGGACCTGCGCGAGCCCAGCGACGCGGTGCTCGCCGGCGACGACATCGTGGTCGTCGAGTCGGCCCGCCACCGTCTGACGCGGCTGAGGCTGCCGGAGGAGGCGGTGAAGGTGCCCGAGGTCGCTCACCGCACGCAGCGGGAGGCCACCGAAGTCGCCCCCGGGCAGCTCCGGTTGGACGTGATCTTCCAGGCCCCGGCAGGCCAGAAGCTGGACACCCGGTACGGCCCTTCGACCCGTCTGCTCGTCTCGTCCACGCCGCCGGAGCTGCTGCGCGGCGGCGAGGGCGCGGGGACGGACCTGTCCCGCGCCCTCGAACTCGACCCCGCCGTACCGGAGGGTGTGCTGCACGTGTCCGCGATGGCCGCCTCCTGCGACGACGACCCGGAGAACGAGTACCCGGCCTGCCATGTCCACCAGCAGGACTGGGGCGTGCCCGTCCGTCTCACCGAAGCGGGGACGGACCGGCTTCCACTGGTGCTGGCCGGGATGGACGCCTGAGAATCCCGGGCGTCACACGCCGTATCCGTCGCTGTAGCCGTCACGGCGGTGGTGGACCGCCGGGTCCTCGACGACACCGGGCGTCGTCGGGGGCACCACCACGCGCCGGCGCCTGGCGATGCTGCTGAACGTGGTGACGCCGATCAGTCCGACGATCATCAGGATGATGCCGACGAGGTCGAGGTTGACCCCCTGCATGTCCCAGTCGGTCGCGAACGTGAGGATGGCTCCCACGGCGATGAGGATGATGCATCCGCCGAGGCCCATGTGTGTCGCCTCCCTGTACGGTCCGGTCGTTCCGGTCCCGGAACACCGAGTACCCCTGAAGGGAACACCCATGCGGTGACGGCCCGTTCTACCTCTCCAGGAACGCGGTCAGGGCGCCCGCGAGGAGGAACGGGTCGTCGGCGCCGCACAGTTCGCGCACGCTGTGCATCGACAGGATGGCCACGCCGATGTCGACGGTCTTGATGCCGTGCCGCGCGGCGGTGATCGGGCCGATCGTGGTGCCGCAGGGCATGGAGTTGTTGGAGACGAACGACTGGAAGGGCACGTCGGCCGCCTCGCAGGCCGCCGTGAACTCCGCCCGTCCCGAACCGTCCGTGGCGTAGCGGTTGTTGACGTTGACCTTGAGGATCGGGCCGCCGTTGACGCGGGGGTGGTGCGTCGGGTCGTGCCGCTCCGCGTAGTTGGGGTGGACCGCGTGGCCCGTGTCGGAGGACAGACAGACGGTGCCGGCGAAGGCGCGGGCGCGGTCCTCGTAGGAGCCGCCGCGGGCGAACACCGAGCGTTCCAGCACGTTGCCGAGCAGCGGCCCGTCCGCGCCGGTGTCCGACTGGGAGCCGTTCTCCTCGTGGTCGAAGGCGGCCAGGACCGGGATGGAGGCCGGCTGCGACGAGGAGGAGGCGACGGCCGCGAGGGCGGCGGTGCCGGCGTGCACCGACAGCAGGTTGTCCATGCGCGGGCCGGCCAGCAGCTCGCGGTCGCGGCCCAGGTAGGCGGGCGGTTCCACGGAGTGCGTCATCAGGTCCCAGCCGGTGACCTCCCCCGCGGGGATGCCGGCCGTCTCCTCCAGGAAGGCGATCAGGTCGCCGTCGCGGACGTCGCGGCCGAGGCCCCAGACCGGCTGCATGTGCCGCTGCTTGTCGAGCTTGAGGCCGTCGGCCGTCACCGAGCGGTCGAGGTGGATGGCGAGCTGCGGGACGCGCAGCAGCGGCCGGTCCACGTTCACCAGGCGCGTCGAGCCGTCGCGCAGGGTCAGCCGGCCCGCGATGCCGAGATCGCGGTCCAGCCAGGAGTTGAGCAGCGGTCCGCCGTAGATCTCCACGGCCACCTGGCGCCAGCCGTGCGCCCCGGTGTCGGGGAGCGGCTTGACGCGCAGGTTGGGGGAGTCGGTGTGGGCGCCGACGATCCGGAACGGCGTGTGGGGTGCGGCGCCCTCCGGCACGTACCAGGCGACGATCGCGCCGCCGCGCAGCACGTACTTGCCGCCGCTCGTCCCGTCCCACGCGTCCGTCTCGGCGACCTGCTTGAAGCCGGCCTTCTCCAGTCGCTCGGCGGCTGTGGCCACGGCGTGGTACGGCGTGGGGCTCGCCGCCAGGAAGGTCATGAGGTCGTCGGTGTGGCCGCGGTCGAAGCGGGCTGGTTCGGTCATGGGTTCACCTTAACGACGGACGAGGGCCCGTTCCCGGCGTAGGGGAACAGGCCCTCGGACAGAGGACGTGAGGGATCTAGAACGCGGCCTCGTCCAGCTCCATCAGGTCCAGCTCGACGCCCTCGGAGACCTTGCGGGCCAGGGTGACGCCCGGCAGGACGTTCGCGGCGAAGAACTTCGCGGCGGCGATCTTGCCGGTGTAGAAGGCCTTGTCCTTGGCGGAGGCCGTCTCGAGCTTCTCGGCGGCGACGGAGGCGCCCTTGAGCAGCAGGTAGCCGACGACGACGTCACCGGAGGCCATCAGCAGGCGGGTGGTGTTGAGGCCCACCTTGTAGATGTTCTTGACGTCCTGCTCGGTGGCGGCGAGGTCGGTGAGCATCAGGCCGACGATGGCCTCCAGCTCGACGGCGGCCTTGGCGAGGTGCTCGCGGGCACCGGCGAGCTCCTCGCCGCCCGTGCCGAGCGCCAGGAACTTCTTGATGTCCTCGGCGAGGGAGTTCAGCGCGGCGCCCTGGTTGCGGACGATCTTCCGGAAGAAGAAGTCCTGGCCCTGGATGGCCGTGGTGCCCTCGTAGAGGGTGTCGATCTTGGAGTCCCGGATGTACTGCTCGATCGGGTACTCCTGGAGGAAGCCGGAGCCGCCGAAGGTCTGGAGCGACTGGGCGAGCTGCTCGTAGCCCTTCTCGGAGCCGTAGCCCTTGACGATGGGCAGGAGCAGGTCGTTCAGGGCCTCCAGGGCGGAGACGTCCTCGCCCGCGGCTTCCTTGATCTGGATCTCGTCCTGGACGGAGGCCGTGTAGAGCACCAGGGCGCGCATGCCCTCCGCGTACGCCTTCTGCGTCATGAGCGAGCGGCGCACGTCGGGGTGGTGGGTGACGGTGACCTTGGGCGCGGTCTTGTCCATGAAGTTCGCCAGGTCGGGGCCCTGGACGCGCTCCTTGGCGTACTCCAGTGCGTTCAGGTAGCCCGTCGACAGCGTGGAGATGGCCTTCGTGCCGACCATCATGCGGGCGAACTCGATGATGCGGAACATCTGGCGGATGCCGTCGTGCTTGTCGCCGATCAGCCAGCCCTTGGCGGGGTGCTGGTCGCCGAAGGTCATCTCGCAGGTGTTGGAGGCCTTGAGGCCCATCTTGTGCTCGACGTTCGTGGCGTAGACGCCGTTGCGCTCGCCCAGCTCGCCGGTCTCGAAGTCGAAGAGGTACTTCGGGACGAGGAAGAGGGACAGGCCCTTGGTGCCGGGGCCGGCGCCCTCGGGGCGGGCCAGCACGTAGTGGAGGATGTTCTCCGACATGTCGTGCTCACCGGACGTGATGAAGCGCTTCACGCCCTCGATGTGCCAGGAGCCGTCCTCCTGCTGCACGGCCTTGGTGCGGCCGGCGCCCACGTCGGAGCCCGCGTCGGGCTCGGTGAGCACCATCGTGGAGCCCCACTGCTTCTCCGTGGCGAACGTGGCTATGTGCTTCTGGACCTCGTTGCCCTCCTCGAAGAGGATGCCGGCGAAGGCCGGGCCCGAGGAGTACATCCACACGGCCGGGTTGGCGCCCAGGATCAGCTCGGCGTAGGCCCAGATCAGGGAGCGGGGCGAGGTGGTGCCGCCGATCTCCTCGGGCAGGCCCAGGCGCCAGTACTCGGAGTCCATGAAGGCCTGGTAGCTCTTCTTGAAGGACGCGGGGACCGGCGCGGTGTTGGTCTGAGGGTCGAAGACCGGCGGGTTGCGGTCGGCGTCGATGAAGGACTCGGCCAGCTCGTTCTCCGAGAGGCGCGTCATCTCCTCCAGGATGCTCTTCGCGGTCTCGACGTCCATCTCCTCGAACGGACCGGTGCCGTACACCTTGTCGCGCCCGAGTACCTCGAAGAGGTTGAACTCGATGTCGCGGAGATTCGACTTGTAGTGCCCCATGGTGACGGCTCCCGGCTCCGTAGAGAGATCGGCGAGGCACTGGATCCTCGCGCTAGTTCACGTACCAACAAGTAGCTACGATGATGCTACCCGTCGGTAATAAGAAGCAACCCCGATCCGTCATCTGTGACAGGTCACACCGGAACGGTCAGTGCCGCGGTGTAGCCGTCCCCCGTACTCCCCTTCATCGCCGCCAGCTGCCGGTCGTGGCCGTCACGGAAGATCCCGTCGTCCTCCAGCGAGAGGACGCTCAGGTTCCGCACGCTCGCGTCGTAGCCGTCGGTGGCGTAGACGGTGTCGCAGACGTCCTCCGGAAAGGCGAGCTGCGAGGTGTTCGTGATCGACGTGGCCGCGGTGGCGTCCGCCAGGCTGCCGTAGACCTCGAAGTGGACGTGCGGCCAGCGGCCCGGGTAGCAGCCGGGGAAGACGCTCCGGAAGGTGACCCGGCCCTCGTCGTCCGTCTCCTGCACGCCCCGCAGGTAGTTCTCGTCGGTGACACCCTCGGAGTAGAGGGAGTAGGCGCCCTCCCGGTCGCAGTGCCAGAGGTAGACGGCGGCGCCCCGCTTCGGCATCCCGCAGCCGGAGGCCGCGTCCACCACCGTGAGCGTGATCGTCAGGGGGACGCCGTCGGCCGTGCCACCCGCGGAGTCGCCGAAGCTGCGGGTGATGTCGCTGCGGACGACCCCGCTCTCCTTCAGGACGTTCACGCCGTTCGAGCCGTCGCCGGGGTAGGGGCCGGCCGTCTCCTCGGGGATCTCCGCGCACCCCGCGGACGAGGAGGAGGGGGCCGCCGGGGTCTTCCCTTCCGGTGTACAGCCCACCAGCGGGATCAGGCTCGCGCCCGCCATCAGCCGGATCATCCGCCGGCGGGCGAGGACGGGGAGGTCGTGGGAGAGGCCTCCGCCGTGCTCGGGAAGGCCCTCGTCATGGCGTCCGTTCATGACACGACGCTACGAGCCGCCGCCCCGGCGATCCACAGAGCGGGCGCTGTCGAGTCGCTGTCGGTTTGCCGGGACGGGCGTACCGGCCCGCCGGCCCGTCCGCGCTCGGTACGCTTGCGCTCATGTACGGCTACGACCAGACAGCGGGCCCGCAAGGGCAGTACGCCCCTCCGCAGCAGCCGATGTCCGGCGGGTACGGGCAGCAGCCGCCGCTGTACCCCGAGCCGTCCCCGCCCTCCCTCACGGACGCGGTGCGCGCCTTCACCACCGGGCAGATGGCCGCCGAGGACTTCCAGCAGGTCTTCGCGACGTCGAAGGTCTACTGCCCGCGCGGCGACAACCCCGGTTTCCTGGCCCTGCACAACACCCAGCAGCCGGTGATCCCGATGTTCAGCACGCTCAAGGAGCTGCGCCGGTACGCGGGCAAGGAGTCCAAGTACTTCGTGATCACCGGCGCCGAGGTGCTGGACCTGCTGCCGACCGGCTACGGCTTCGTCCTCGACATGGAGGGCGAGCACCGCATGGTGTTCGACGCGAAGGCCGTGGAGCAGATGGTCGAGTTCGCGATGCGCCGGATGTATGGCGGCTGACACCGCCGGATGTACGGCGGCCGAGCCCCGGCCGTAGTCACTTCGGCAGGCGCAGCGCCAGGCCGTCCAGGACGACCTCGAGGCCGTAGGCGAACTTGTCGTCGCGCAGTTTCGCGGGGTCGGAGGCCTGCGCGGAGGTCTCGGGCCCGGCGGCCGCCAAGTGGTCGTAGCCGGCCGAGGCCCGCTGGGCCGCGGGCAGCAGCCGGGCGACGAACTCCGACTCGCTCTCGCCGGAGCGGGCGACGGTGGTGAGCCACGCGGCCTCGGTCGTGCTCATGCCGATGACGTACGAGAAGACGGCGTCGATCGCCCGGCTCGGCTCCGGGAATCCCGCGGCGGTGAACAGGGCCGCCAGCCGCTCCGAGAAGTTCATGTAGTTCGGTCCGAGGTAGGCGAGTCCGGCCTGCCCGAGGACCAGGGTCAGCCAGGGGTGCCGTAGCGCCGTCGTGCGGAAGGACCCGGCCGCCTCGGTCACCGCCGCGCGCCAGTCGGGGCCGCCGGCCCGCGGGACGTGGATCTCGGCGGCGACCTCGTCCACCGCGAGCTCCATCAGTTCGTCCTTCGTGGCGACGTGCCGGTAGAGCGAGGTCGCGCCGGCGTTCAGCCGGGCACCGAGCTTGCGCATGCTGAGCGCCTCGATCCCCTCGGCGTCGAGCATGGCGATCGCCTCGCGGACGATCGCGTCCCGGCTGAGCGCGGGCTGGTCGGTACGGCGCTGCTCGCGGGTCCATACGGACGGGATGGGGTTCTTGTCCTTCGTCCTGCTCATCGGAGTCCTCCTGGTGAACCTCTGCGTGCGAACAGCGTGCGCAATCAGCGTACAGATCTCAAGGGTTGCGCACACTGTTCCGCCATGCGTACAGTGTGCGCATCGAAGGAACGGTGTTCGCAGGAAGTTCGTGGGAGGGGAAACGACATGGACGCTCGCAATCCACGCCGATGGTGGATCCTGATCGTGCTGTGCCTGAGCACGCTGGTGCTCGTCGTCGACAACATGGCGCTGACGGTGGCGGTGCCCGCGCTGACCGAGGACCTCGGCGCGAGCGCCCAGGACATGCAGTGGATCCTCGACTCCTACACCCTGGTCTTCGCCGGGCTGCTGCTGACCTCGGGGAGCCTGGGGGACCGGTTCGGGCGCCGCAAGGTGATGCTGATCGGGCTGCTGCTCTTCGGGGCGGCCTCGCTGGGGGCGGTGTTCTGTTCCACGCCGGGTGAGCTGATCGCGGTGCGGATCGCCATGGGCGTCGGCGGGGCGCTGATCATGCCCTCGACCCTGTCGATCCTCATCACCGTCTTCGACGAGGACGAGCGGCCCAAGGCGATGGCCGCATGGGGTTCGGTGTCGATGCTGGGCCTGGTCGGCAGTCCGGTGCTCGGCGGCGTACTCATCGACCACTTCGCCTGGCAGGCCATCTTCCTGATCAACGTCCCGATCGTCGGCCTGGCCCTGCTGGCCGGTGTGCTGCTGATGCCGGAGTCGAAGGCGCCCTGGCAGAAGCCGGACCCGCTGGGCGCGGTGCTGTCGGCGGTGGGCATGACGGCCCTGGTGTGGTGGATCATCGAGATTCCGCAGCACGGCGCGTTCGAGGGCCGCTCCCTCGTCGTCCTGGCCGTCGCGGTGCTCGCCCTGGCCGGCTTCGTGATCTGGCAGAACGTGACTCCCGCGCCGATGGTCCCGCTGGTCCTCTTCAAGCACCGCAACTTCAGCGGGGGTTCGCTCTCCCTGGCACTCGTCCAGATCGGCAACGCCGGACTGCTGCTGGTGCTGACCCAGTACCTCCAGTTCGTGCTCGGCTGGTCCGCCGTCAAGGCCGGTCTGGCCTTCCTGCCGCTGGCCGTCGCCGCGCTGGCCGGCAACACGGCCGGGGCGCAGCTCGCCGTGAAGTTCGGCAACCGGTTCGTCATCCTCGGCGGGATGCTGCTGATGGTCGCGTCCTTCGGGCTGCTGACCACGCTCACCGCCGACAGCGGGTTCACGGTCCCGGCGGTGGCGCTGGGGATCCTGGGGCTGGGGGCCGGTCTGGCCATGCCGGCCGCGGTGGCCGCGCTGATGGGCACCATCCCGGAGGACAAGGCGGGCGTCGGCTCGGCC
Organism: Streptomyces massasporeus; assembly: GCF_014648995.1. GTDB lineage: Bacteria > Actinomycetota > Actinomycetes > Streptomycetales > Streptomycetaceae > Streptomyces > Streptomyces massasporeus. The sequence goes on from NZ_BMSE01000006.1 coordinate 357,530, forward strand.
CTCAACGACACCATCCAGCAGTCCGGCACCGCCCTCGGCATCGCGATCCTCGGCTCCCTGCTCTCCAGCGGCTACACGGACGAGATGCCGGCCGGCGCCCCCGAGCAGGCCCGCGAGTCCATCGGCGGGGCGCTGGCCGTCGCCGGCGGGGACGCGGGGCTGGTGCGGGCGGCCCGGGAGGCCTTCGCCGCCTCGATGTCGACGACCTTCACGATCAGCGCGGTGGGTGTCCTGGCCGCGGCGGTCGTGGCCACGCTGGTGATGCGGGACCGCACGTCCGGGCCCGCCGGGGCGGGGCGCGAGGAGCGTGAGCTGGTCGCCTGACCTGCCCCGGACGCCGAGGGCCGTCACCCCGCAACGGGGTGACGGCCTTCCGCCGTGCCGGTCTCCCGTGGTTCGCTGCGCCGTCCCCCGGGTCGGGAATGCCTTCCCGGTTTTCTCTGTTTGGGGTGGCAGAAAGTTCAACGCTCAACTAAACTGGGCGTACACGAGGAGGAACATCGACGGGATCTTCGACCACCAGGACTCCAACGGCGGTGGCGGCACCATCACCAACGGGGACACCCAGTGGATGACCGCGGGCTCGGGCCTGCTGCACATCGAGGCCCCACCCGAGCATCTCGTCGTCTCCGGCGGGCTCTTCCACGGCCTCCAGCTGTGGGTGAACCTCCCGGCCAAGGACAAGATGATGGCCCCGCGCTACCAGGACATCCGCGGCGGCTCGGTCCAGCTGCTCAGCACCCCCGACGGCGGCGCGCTGCTGCGGGTCATCGCCGGTGAGCTGGACGGGCACGCGGGCCCCGGCATCACCCACACCCCCATCACGATGGTCCACGCGACCATCGCCCCGGGTGCGGAGCTCACGCTGCCGTGGCGCGAGGACTTCAACGGGCTGGCGTACGTCCTGGCCGGCCGCGGCAGCGTCGGACCCGACCGCCGCCCGGTCCACACGGGCCAGACGGCCGTCTTCGGCGCGGGTTCCTCGCTGACCGTCCGCGCGGACGAGAAGCAGGACTCCCACACCCCGGATCTGGAGGTCGTCCTGCTCGGCGGACAGCCCATCCGTGAGCCCATGGCCCACTACGGCCCGTTCGTCATGAACACCAAGGACGAACTCATGCAGGCCTTCGAGGACTTCCAGAAGGGCCGCCTGGGCACGGTCCCGGCGGTGCACGGAATGACCGCGAGCGGTCCGCAGGACTGACGTCGCACCGGGGCGTCAGTCCTGCGGGGACTGGTTCCGCACGGGGCGTCAGTCCTGCGGGGACTGGTTCCGCACCGGGGCGGCTGACGCCCCGTCACCCTGGCGGGCCTCCCTGACGGGACGGCCCGCCCGGGGCGTGGTCGGGTGGGGATGTGCAGGCCCCCACCCCGCTCCTCCCCGTCCCCGTCCGGCGCTTCGCCGCCTGGTGTGCCGTGCTGCTGCTGGTCGCCGGGGTCGTCTACGTCGGGATCCGGCTGGTCGTGGAGTTCCGGACCGCCGTCGTGCCCGTGCTGCTCGCCCTGCTCGGAACGGCGCTGCTCGGGCCGCTGCACCGGCGGCTCGTGAAGGCCGGGGTCCACCGGTCGGTCGCGGCCGGGCTCACCTGTGTCGCGGTGGTCGCCGTGGTCGGCGGGGCCGTGTACATCGTGGTCGCCGCGCTCATCGACACCGGAGACGAGATCGTCGCCTCGCTCAAGCAGGCCGCCCGCGGGGTCTCCGAGCACTTCGGCGCGGCCGGCACCTCGCTGGACGACCTCGCCTCCAACGCCCGTGAACTGCTGGGCAAGTTCGGCGGTACGGCCGCCTCCGGCGTGATCAGCGGGGTCAGCGTGGTCGGCGAGTCCATCGCCATGGCCGTCCTCGCGCTGCTGCTCGTCTTCTTCTTCCTGCGCGACTCCGACAAGGCCGCCGGGACGCTGCGCTCCCTGTCGCCCCGGGGTGCGGCCGACACCCTGGAGGCCATGGCGCGGCGGGCGCTGAGGGCCGTCGAGGGGTTCATGCGCGGCACGACCTTCATCGCCCTCATCGACGCGCTCTGCATCACCGTGGGGCTGCTGGTCCTGGACGTGCCCGGCGCGGCCGGGCTGGGCGCGCTGGTCTTTGTCGGCGCCTACATCCCCTACCTGGGCGCCTTCCTCTCGGGAGCGGTGGCCGTGCTGGTCGCCCTCGCCGACCGGGGGTTCGTCATCGCGCTGTGGGCGCTCGGCGTGGTCTTGGCGGTGCAGGTGCTGGAGGGGCACGTCCTCCAGCCGATGATCCAGAGCCGGACCGTGCAGATGCACCCGGCGGTGGTGATGGTGACGATCACGGCCGGTGCCTCCGTCGCCGGAGTGCTCGGCATGCTCCTCGCGGTCCCCCTCACCGCGGCGGCCTTCGGCATCGTCCAGGAACTGCGCACCCGCTACGGCGACCAGGAGCCGTCGCCGGCACAGGAGCTGTGACGGTCGCGGCAACCAGGAGCCACCGTCTCTCGTGCGTCGTGACCGCTACGGCGACCAGGAGCCGTCGCCCGAGCCGTTCACGGACTCGTAGAGCTCGAACCAGATGCTCTTACCCTCGCCGCGCGGGTCGACGCCCCAGGCGTGCGCGAGCAGTTCGATCAGCACCAGGCCGCGGCCGGAGGACGCCAGCTCCCCTGGTCTGCGCCGGTGCGGCAGATCGTCGCCGGCGTCCGTGACCTCTATCCGCAGCCGCCGCCCGCCCACCTCGCCCGTGATCTCGGCGACCAGCAGCGCGTCGTGGTCGGTGTGCACGAGGACGTTCGTCAGCAGCTCGGACAGCAGCAGCACCGCCGAGTCGACCTGGTCGGGCGAGGCCCAGTCGTGCAGCAGCTCGCGCAGCTGCTGCCGGGCGACCGCGACCCGCTCGGGCTCGGCCTGCGCGACGGTCAGCACCGAGCGCCGCACCGGCGGCCGTACGGTCATCGCGTCACCGCAGCCGCAGCCCCCGCCCTCCCGGCTCAGCAGCAGCATCGCGATGTCGTCCTCGCGGCGGTCCGCCAGCGGGCCGGTGGTGTGGTGCGAGGACGGCCCGTGCACGGCCTGCACCAGGGTGTCGGCGAGTTCCTCCAGATCGCCCTTGTGATCCTCCAAAATCCCGCGCAGCCGCCGCCAGCCGGAATCGAGGTCGTGGCCGCCGGTCTCCAGCAGGCCGTCCGTGCAGATCAACATCGTCTCGCCGGGCTCCAGAGCGAGCCGGGTCGTGGGGTAGTCGGCGTCCGGGTCGATACCCAGCGGCAGACCGCCCGAGGTCGGCCGCGTCAGCACCGTGCCGTCGGCCATCCGGATCGCCGGGTCCGGATGCCCGGCACGGGCGATGTCCAGCACCCCCGTCGCCGGGTCGACCTCGACGTAGACGCAGGTCGCGAAGCGCTCGTCGGTCGGGTCCTCGTCGCCGATGCCGTGCAGGAAGCGGGAGGCGCGCGACAGCACCGCGTCCGGCCGGTGGCCCTCCGAGGCATAGGCCCGCAGGGCGATCCGCAGCTGGCCCATCAGCCCCGCCGCCCGCACGTCGTGGCCCTGGACGTCACCGATGACCAGCGCGAACCGTCCGCTGGGCAGGGGGATCACGTCGTACCAGTCGCCGCCGACCTGGAGCCCGCCGCCCGTCGGGACGTAGCGGGCGGCGACGCTCATGCCCGGGATGCGCTGCGGTCCGAGCCTCGGCAGCATCGTGCGCTGGAGTCCGTCGGTCAGGGCCCGTTCGCTCTCGGCCACGCCCGCCCGGGTCAGGGCCTGCGCCAGCATCCGCGCCACCGTCGCCAGCACGGACCGCTCGTCCGGGGTGAACGCGACCGGGTAGGTGAACGCCGCCATCCACGCGCCCATCGTCCGCCCGGCCACGGTCAGCGGCAGGAACGCCCAGGAGCGGCGGCCGAAGCGCTCGGCGAGCGGCCAGGTCAGCGGGTAGCGGGCCTTGTAGTGCTCGGCGGAGGACAGATAGACGGCCCGGCCCGTCCGCACCACCTCGGCGGCCGGGTAGTCCGTGTCCAGCGGCATGTCCGAGAAGGGGCTCTCGGTGCCCCGCTGCTGCCCGTGGTGGCCGATGATCGTCAGGCGATCGCCCGAGATCCCGAACACCGCCAGCCCGTCAGGCGAGAACCCGGGCATCGACAGATTCGCCGTGACCCGCAGGACCTCCTGGGTGGAGCGCGCCTCCGCCAGGGCCCGGCCCGCGTCCAGCAGGAACGCCTCCCGTGAGCGCCGCCAGTCGCCGGTGACCGCGCTGCGCCCGGCCGGGGTGCCCGGCGTCGGCTCGGTGACCTCCTGGAGCGTGCCGATCAACCGGTACGCCTTACGGGCCCGGTCGAAGGACGGCTTGGAACGGCTGCGGACGACCCGGACGACCCGGCCCAGCTCGTCCATGATCCGGATCCGGACCTCGGCGAGGGTGCCCTCGGCCACGGCCAGCTGGATCACGCCGGTGATCTCGTTCCAGTCGACCGGGTGCAGCCGGGCCCGGGCCTGGGCCTCCGTGAGGCTGACCTGCTCGGCGGGCAGCCCGAGCAACCGGGCCGCCTCGGCATCGACCGTGACCAGCCCGGTGGCGGTGTCCCAGTGCCACAGGCCGGTCGCGAGGGCGGCGAGGGCCTCCCCCACGGCGGGCAGAGGCTCGCCAGTGCGCATTGCCCTACTTTAAGAAGAGGCCGTCGAACGCTGCCACCGATAGCGGACGTGTGCCCGAACGACGGCGAGCGCGTGCGTGTTCGACGACCGACTGCGGCGTGCTCCATCAACGACCACCGCGTGCTTCGATCGACAACCACCGCGCGCCCGATCCATAACTGTGGAGAGCCGGACTTCGCCTGCCCGGTACGCTGGGGACGAGTTTCACGTGAAACACAGACCCCGATCAGCGAAGACTGGATGAACGACGATGCATCGGTACAGGTCCCACACCTGCGGCGAGCTCCGCTCCTCTGACGTCGGCAGCGACGTCCGGCTGAGTGGCTGGCTGCACAATCGGCGCGACCTGGGCGGCATCCTCTTCATCGATCTGCGCGATCACTACGGCATCACGCAGCTCGTGGCCCGTCCCGGCACCCCCGCCTACGAGGCCCTCGACAAGGTCTCCAAGGAGTCGACCGTCCGTGTCGACGGCAAGGTCGTCTCCCGGGGCACGGAGAACATCAACCCCGAGCTGCCGACCGGTGAGATCGAGGTCGAGGTCGGCGAGGTCGAGCTGCTCGGCGCGGCCGCCCCGCTGCCGTTCACGATCAACACCGAGGACGGGGTCAACGAGGAGCGGCGCCTGGAGTACCGCTTCCTCGACCTGCGCCGCGAGCGCATGCACCGCAACATCCTGCTGCGCACGTCGGTCATCTCGGCGATCCGCCACAAGATGACGGCGCTGGGCTTCAACGAGATGGCGACGCCGATCCTGTCCGCGACGTCCCCCGAGGGCGCCCGCGACTTCGTCGTCCCCTCCCGTCTGAACCCGGGCAAGTTCTACGCCCTGCCCCAGGCGCCGCAGCAGTTCAAGCAGCTGCTGATGATCTCCGGCTTCGACCGCTACTTCCAGATCGCGCCCTGCTTCCGCGACGAGGACGCCCGCGCCGACCGCTCGCCGGGCGAGTTCTACCAGCTCGACGTCGAGATGAGCTTCGTCGAGCAGGAGGACGTCTTCCAGCCCGTCGAGAAGCTCATGACCGAGCTCTTCGAGGAGTTCGGCGGCGGCCGCCACGTCACCTCGCCGTTCCCGCGGATCCCGTTCCGCGAGGCGATGCTGAAGTACGGCTCGGACAAGCCCGACCTGCGCGCCCAGCTCGAACTCGTCGACATCACCGACATCTTCGAGGGCTCGGAGTTCAAGGCGTTCGCCGGCAAGCACGTGCGTGCCCTGCCGGTGCCGGACGTCTCGGCGCAGCCCCGCAAGTTCTTCGACCAGCTCGGTGACTACGCCGTCTCGCAGGGCGCCAAGGGCCTGGCCTGGGTCCGCGTCGCCGAGGACGGCTCGCTGTCCGGCCCGATCGCGAAGTTCCTCACCGAGGAGAACGTCGCCGAGCTGACCAAGCGCCTGTCCCTGGCCGCCGGTCACGCCGTGTTCTTCGGCGCGGGCGAGTTCGACGAGGTCTCCAAGATCATGGGCGCGGTCCGGGTCGAGGCCGCCAAGCGTGCCGGGCACTTCGAGGAGGGCGTCTTCCGGTTCTGCTGGATCGTCGACTTCCCGATGTACGAGAAGGACGAGGAGACGGGCGCGATCGACTTCTCGCACAACCCGTTCTCCATGCCGCAGGGCGGCCTGGAGGCCCTGGAGACCCAGGACCCGCTGGACATCCTCGGCTGGCAGTACGACATCGTCTGCAACGGTGTCGAGCTGTCCTCCGGCGCGATCCGGAACCACGAGCCGGAGATCATGCTCAAGGCCTTCGAGATCGCCGGGTACGACCGCGAGACCGTCGAGGAGAAGTTCGCGGGCATGCTGCGCGCCTTCCGCTTCGGCGCCCCGCCGCACGGCGGCATCGCCCCGGGCGTCGACCGCATCGTCATGCTGCTCGCCGACGAGCCCAACATCCGCGAGACCATCGCCTTCCCGCTCAACGGCAACGCCCAGGACCTGATGATGGGCGCGCCGACGGAGCTGGAGGAGGCCCGGCTGAAGGAACTGCACCTGTCGGTGCGCAAGCCGCAGCCGAAGTAGTCGATCTGCCGTGAGTGGCTCGGAACCGTCGCCGGTTCCGAGCCACTTTCGCGTCCAGGGCTCTTACCCAGCTCTCACCCAGGCTCCTGACAGCCGCGCTCCCTAGCTTCCCTTCCCATGACGGGACAGGAGACGGCCCAAGGGCCGAAGCACAAACGGGATCTGACACGCCGCAAGGTGGTCGCCGCGGGCGCCGGTGCGGTGGTGGCGGTCGGTGTCGGCGGTGCGTTCGCCGCGGGCGCCTTCGCCGGCGAGGAGACGACGGCGGGCAAGGGGAACACGGCCGGAACCTCGGGCGAGGCCTGCTACAAGCTGACCTCCGAGACGACCGAAGGCCCCTACTACATCGACGCGGACAAGCTCCGCCGGGACGTCACCGAGGACCAGGAGGGCATTCCGCTCACCTTGCGTCTGAGGGTGATCGACTCCGACACCTGCAAGCCGCTCGCGAACGCCGCCGTCGACATCTGGCACTGCAATGCGCTGGGCGTGTACTCCGGGTACGAGTCGATGGGCAGTGGGGGCGGTGGAGGGGGCGGTGGCGGTACGCCTCCCTCCGGTGCGCCCTCCGGGATGCCGACCGGGACCCCCACGGGTGCGCCTCCGGGAGGCGGCGGTGGCGGTGGAGGGCATGAAGAGCCCACCGATGACGAGCGTTACCTGCGGGGCACCTGGCGGACGGACAAGAAGGGTGAGGTCGTGTTCCGCACGGTCTTCCCCGGCTGGTACCAGGGGCGTTGCGTTCACATCCACACCAAGGTGCATGTGAACGGCACCTGGACCGACGCGGGCTACGAGGGCGGCACGACCTGCCACACCGGGCAGCTCTTCTTCGACGAGGCGTCCGTGCTGGCCACGGCCGAGGTCGCGCCGTACTCCACCAACACCACGACCCGCACCACCCTCGACGACGACACCATCTACCCGGGCAACGGCACCGAGGGCGGTCTGCTGAAGCTGAAGTACAAGAAGGGCGCCATCGCGAAGGGCGTCACCGCCACGCTCACCATGGGAGTCGACCCCGAGGCCACGCAGGACGGCACGGGGGGCTCCGTCCAGCCGGGCGCATCGGCCACGGCGTCCGCGGGCTGAGGGATACGGGTGGGGCGGACGTATACATGACGTCCGCCCCACATTCACATACATGGACTTCCACTCAACCCGTTGACCCGGAAGGCGGGCCTCCATAAGGTCCCTTCGAGAACGCGTACGTGATTGCTGTTCATGTACGTGTACAGCAAGGGAGACAACGATGTCAGACGCCGCAACAGTGATACCCGAGGCCGAGCAACGGGCGGTGGGCAAGTTCCTGCGCCGCATGCTGCCGATCCTGGTCCTGATGCTGCTGGTCAACCAGATGGACCGGACGAACGTGGGCTTCGTCCAGGACGAACTGCGGGCCGACGTCGGAGTCAGCGCCACCGCCTACGGGCTCGGCGCGGGCCTGTTCTTCATCGGGTACGCGCTGTTCGAAGTCCCGAGCAACATGTGGCTGGAGCGGTTCGGCGCCCGGGTCTGGCTGACCCGCATCATGATCACCTGGGGTCTGGTGATCGTGGCGATGTGCTTCATCCACAACGTGTGGATGTTCTACGGACTGCGCTTCCTGCTCGGCGTCGCGGAGGCCGGCTTCTTCCCCGGTGTGCTGCTCTACTTCACCCAGTGGCTGCCGGACTCCAGCCGGGGCCGGGCGAGCGCGATCTTCCTGGGCGGCTCGGCGACGGCGTACATCGTGACGGGCCCGATCACGGGCGCGCTCCTCGAACTGCACGGCGCGGGTGGCATCGCGGGCTGGCGCTGGATGTTCGCCCTGGAGGGTGCCTTCTCCATCCTGGTCGGCTTCATCGCCGGGTTCTTCCTGGTCTCCCGCATCCAGGACGCGAAGTGGCTCACGCAGGAGGAGAAGGACGCGCTGAGCGAGGCGGTGGCGCGGGACAAGGAGGTACGCGACCGGGCGCCGTCGGTGTCCCGCATGAAGCTGATCTTCCACCCTCAGGTGGCGGTCCTGACCTCGGTCTTCTTCGCGATGGCCCTCACCGGCTACGCGATCACGTTCTGGCTGCCGAGTCTGGTGGAGGAGATCGGCGGGCTGTCGCCGTTCCAGATCGGGCTGCTGTCGGCGATCCCCTGGATCTGCGCGGTGATCGCGATGTACACGATGAGCCACTTCACGGACCGCGCCCCGGACCGCCGCCCCTACCTGGCGATCGCCCTGGTCCTGTCCGCCACCGGCACCTTCCTCGCCACGCTCGGCTCCCCCTGGTTCGGCCTCGCCGCCCTGACGCTGGCCGCGGTCGGCGGCAAGTGCGCGGCCACCCTGTTCTGGCCGATGGCCCAGTCGGGCCTCGACCTGAAGATCGCGGCACCGGGTCTCGCCCTGGTCAACTCCCTGGGAAACCTGGGCGGATTCGTCTCCCCCACGCTCTTCGGCTACCTGAAGGACACGACGGGCAGCACGAACGGGGGCCTGTACACGCTGTCGGCGGCGTCGATCCTGGCGGTGCTGGGGGTGGCGTTCGTGCGGCACACGCATCGCGGTGAACGGACGGGCTCGGGGGGCGGGGAGATCGCGGCGGTGACGGGCAAGCCGGCCGTGGGCGAGGCCCGCTGACCCACCCCGACTCAGGCGTGAGGCCCGCTCCTTGTGAAGGGGGCGGGTCCTTGCCGTTGCCGGCCGATCAGGCGTCGGCGAACAGGTCCTCCGCTGCGGTGGCCGTCAGGGAGCGATCGAACCAGAGGGTGAGGGTGTCGAGGTCGGTGCAGGTGGAGATGCGGTCGCGGGTGTCCTGGGGGATGCCGATGCCGCGCTTCTCCAGGACGCGCAGGATCAGAGCGACGCGGTCCTCCGCCTGGCCTTCGGCCTTTCCTTCAGCCCTGCCTGCGGCTTTGCCTTCGAGGTACGTCTCCTCGAAGAGGGTTCCCCTGCCCGGGAAGTAAGTGGCGACCATCTTCTCCAGCTCTCTCCATGTCTCCCGGACCGGAGTGTTCTCCAGCTCGACTTCCAGCCATTCACACCAGTATTTCGCTGTTGCCCTGTCGAACGACCGCATGCCGCGGGCCACCATGTCCAGTATGGCGGGGGCCTTTTCGCTCTCGCTATGCACGATCGCCGAGAAGGTGGCCAACGCCGGCTCCCGGGCCACCACGGACTCGTCGGCGATCTCGGGAACGTTGTCCGGGCCCAGCACGAAGGGGCGCGTTGCCTGAGTCGTCCAGGTTCCGACGCGGCTCTGGAAGGGGCCTGCTGCCCAGTCCGCGGTCTGCCGGTTACGGCAGACCGCGACGAGCAGGACCGGCAGGCGGAACTTCGCGTGCAGGTACGCCACGTAGTAGGACCAGCTCGACCCCTTGTCATGGGATCGAGCGGTCTGAGCCTCGATGGCGATCAGGAAGGCGTCTCCGTCGGACGGTTCGACCTTCAGCACCGTGTCGACGCGGCGTTCCAGCGGCTTGACCTCAGTGGCGTCGGGGGTAAGGGCCTCGATAATCGCTTTCGCGGGCGGTGGCAACCCCAGCGCCTTGAAAGCGGGAGTGAGAACCTCCGGATGGTCCTGGAAGATCCGGTGCGAGGTCTCATGGGTTGATGTGACCATGAGCGCAAGCTAAGTCTGTCGACGGGCGGTGAATTCGGGGATCGGACTGCGTTCGCTCTTTCGAGAGCTGCAGAAACGTTCACATCACGTGGTCGACGGCCGCCGGAGGAGGTACCCGGAAACGGGGCCGAGGGTTTCGTCCTCAAGATGGATGATGTCCGACCAGTCGCGCTGTTCCACGGGGGCCAACAGGGACTCGAGCGTGCAAGACCAGGTCTTGCACAGGGTGCGGAGGAACAGGCCGTACAGGTCGCCCGACGTGCGCCACCACTGTTTCTGCCAGGTGGGTGTTGCGTGGTCGCGGGCGAACTCGTACGCGGTGTCCCGATTGGCGGCGGCCGGGAAGACAAGGGACAGCGGTGGGGTGGAGCTGATCTGGCAGATGAAGATGCAGTTGTCGGGAAGCTGAAGCCGCTGCCCGGACAGCGGGTGGTTGAGCTCCGGCGGACGCGTCCGCCAGGTGACGGGCCAGCCGAAGGCGAGGAAGATCTCGCTGTGTCGTCCTGCCCACTCGGGTACTTCGGACAGGCGCAGCACCCCCTGTGACGTCAGAGCGAAGGCGACGTCGCCAGCGAGCGGGTTGAAGGCGTTGTGCAGGATGAAGGCCAGCTCGAGCTGGAGTGAATCGTCGAAATGTCCGGTGTCGCGGAGCCGTTGTTCCTGGGTGCGCATCCACTGCCGCATCTGGTCCCGGGTGGCGACCAACGCCGCCTTGTCCCTTGAGGCCCGGCTCGGCTGCCCGGCGAGGTAACCGGCGAACGAGACCGAGGTGTCGGCAAGGAAGCCGTTGACCGTGACGGTGCCCCAGAAGTCGCGCCGACTCTGGTAGTGCATGTTGTTCCACAGCATGGCGAGCCCGATGCGCCGTCCTTTGCCGTCCCGCAACTCGGTGGCCCTGCTGACGAAGTCGTCGCGCATCTGGAGGCGCAGTTTCTCCTCGCCGGCGCGCCACTTCGCTGCCTGGGGCGGATACAGGCGGTCGAACACTTCGTCCGGCGACCCGGTGGCCAGGGAGAACGGTGGAAGGATCTCGGGATCGGCCGCCCCCGGCTCCCACGTGTGGACGGGCACCGCATTTTCCAGGACCAGGCGCTGAGCGAGCTGGTACAGCCGTTCGTCGTCGGTCCGGTTGAAAAGTCCCTGGAGTTCGTAAGGGCTCTTCCTCAATTTCACGCGTACGGTCGTACCTTCCGGTACCCAGCCCTGTCCGGTGTAGGGCGTGAGCAGCGGACGGCTGGAGGGCCCGTCGAAGGTGAGGCGCCTGGCGTCGACGAGAGATGCGTCGTAGCGGCGGGTGATCAGTTCCACCTGGTCGCCGAGAAGGAAGACGGAGAAGAAGCCGATGCCGAAGCGGCCACTGGGCTCGAAGCCGCCGTCTGCAAGGCCGGGAAGCCGGTTACGGACGCTGGTGGAGCTCCAGCCGCTTGTGCCGAAGTCGAGCAGCCCGTGGACGAGAGTCTCCTCGTCCATTCCTGTGCCGTAGTCGCGGACTTCCAGGTACCAGTCGCCGTCTGTTTTGGTCAGACGGATCTCGACCCGACCGAGCGGAAAGTCGGGCTGCAGTGTCTGCCGGGCCAACACCGCGTCCTGAGCGTTCTGGATCAGTTCCCGTACGGCGACCTCGGGCATGTCCCCGTACAACTGCTGTCCGCCGAGCGTGCCGACCAGCGCGGGAATGTCGGAGACCTTGACGGTCGCGTCGATGGGGCGCCACTCCTGCACGCGGAACAGCTCCGCGAAGCGTTCCGGGGAGTCGACACCGGCGACCGCACGCGCGGCGAGCCGATCCCGGCCGAGGTCGTGCAGGAGGGCGTCGACGGCCTTCAGCTCCCGGTCGATGCCTCGCAGATATTCGAGGGCCAGCCACCAGGCGGTGGCGTCCTGTGGGGGAAAGGGGCGCAGGGAGCTATAGGTGACCCGGTCGCCTTTCCGGTAGGGACGGCTGATGTGTTCCTGAAACCGCCAGTGTTCGCGGGAAAGCCCCTGCGGTCTGCGCAGGGAGAACAGAAAGCCGGGTGCGCGTCGGCTGTCGACCTGGGTGGCGTCTGCGAGCCGCAGGATGCAGGCCAGCTTGAGCGGTTCGATGGTCCACTCGCTGGGCTGCCAGGGCAGGGAGCCGATCGAGTGCCGGAACTCCCCGGCGAGGCGGTCCACGGGCCACCAGTGGCTGGCCGCCAGCTCGCCGATCAGCGGGCCGTACCACTCCCGCAGCTGAACTCCCTCGATGAGGAAGATTTCATTGCCGGTGGTGGACCGCCACGGCTGGTCCACCAACCGCTTGGCCTGTGCAGCGTGGGTGTCGCGAATCGCGGTCGCCACGCAGGCTTCGGCGATCTCGGCGGGGGGCGCGTCCAGCTCCTCCCGGTCTGGCCAGCAGCCCTCCCGGTGGTAGTAGGCGACCGATACGAGATCGAGCCACCGCTTCTCACCGAGCGCCTCGGGCACGGTCGTTCCGTACGCGGCCGCTCCCATCGCCGCGTCGTGCAGCACGAAGGCGCTGCCCAGCACATAGGCCTCGGCGGGATTCAGCGCCACCTCGGTACCGCAGACCAGGTCGGCCGTCTCCCAGAGAGCGTCCACGTGGCTGATGTCGTGCACGGTGAAGTCGGGCATGCTTCGGGCGTTCTCCTCGAGGAGGACGGCCGCCTTCTTGCGCAGCTCCGCGTACGACGTGCGCAGCCGTTCCCGCTGCTCGGAGTGGGCATCGGGGCCCGGCCGCCCGGCAAGGGTGCTCTGCCAGAGAGTCGTGCTGGTGTAGTCGAGCTCGGCCACCGGGTGAAGTCACCTCATAGCAGGCAGGAGGAATGATGCGGCGAGCACCCACATGGTGGTCACCGACACGAGGATGAAGAGCAGGACGTACGTTTCGTACCAGCGCAGGAGGTTGCCGGGGCGGGGGCGCTTCCGGAAGCCGGGCCCCACGACCTCGTCGGTGATGTCGCACTCCTCATGGCGGTAGTCGAGCCAGGCGAGCGCCCCCACGACGATCAGCGTGCCGGTGAAGGCGGCCACCATCGTGACCAGTGCAAGCAGGCCGATCACTCCGCCACGGGCGGTGGCCGCCGCCAGGTCCCACTTGCGGTAGCCGACGAAGAGGGCGAGGGCCGCGGTGACGAGAGCGGTGGCGAGGGTCTGGTAGATGGCGAGGAACCGGTGGGCGTTCTCGTTCACGGCATGGATCTGCTGCAGCACGTAGCGATAGCGCTCCAGCGCGAACTCATTACGGACCGTGACCGTGTCAGTGTCCGTGCTCTGACGTGCTTCCCCCGGTTCCCCCATCGCCCCCACCTGTCTGACCAGCTGTCAGCGAACGTATACCCAAGGGCCGTTCTTCCACCCGATGTTCCGGATTACCCCGCCACGAACTGGGTCAGGATGGCCTGGACCTCGTAGATGTCGACGCCCTTCGTGAAGGTCTTCTCGATGGGGGTCGGGGTGCCGGAGATCCAGATCTTCAGTTCGGCGTCCAGGTCGAAGGTGCCGGCCGTCTCCACCGCGAAGTGGGTGATGCTGCGGTAGGGGACCGAGTGGTACTCGACCTTCTTGCCGGTGATGCCCTGCTTGTCGATCAGGATCAGTCGGCGGTCGGTGAAGAGGATGGTGTCGCGGATCAGCAGGAACGCGGCGTGGACCTGCTCGCCGTGGCCGAGGAGGCGGGCGTAGTCCTGCTGGGCCGACTGCGGGTTCACGGTGTGTGCGTTGCCGAACAGTGCCATCGGTGTCCCCCCACTTTGTTGGCTGTGTCCCTCGGTCATCTTAGGAACAGCGGCCCGGAAACGGGACCGCCCCCAGGAGGAGATCCCCCTAGGGGCGGGTGCGGGGCGGGGGGTTACGCCGACTCGCCGCCGAAGCGCTCCTTGTACGACTCCAGGTCCTCGTCCGTGAGCTTGGCGAACAGGACCGGCGGGATGGTGAACGGGGTGCCCGCGGGGACGGAGGCCAGGGAGCGGGCCTCGTCCGGGGTGACCCAGGTCGCGGTGTCGTTCTCCAGGGAGAACGCCTCACGCATCTTCCGCGCCGACGTCGGGATGAACGGCTCGGAGACCACGGCGTAGAGGTGGATCAGGTTCATCGCCGTACGCAGGGTGAGCGCGGCGCCCTCGGGGTTGGTCTTGATCTCCAGCCAGGGGGCCTTCTCCTCCAGGTAGGAGTTGCCCGCCGACCACAGGGCGCGCAGCGCGGCCGCGGCCTTGCGGAACTGGATGGCCTCCATCTGGGACTCGTACTCCGCGAGCAGGCGGGCGATCTCCTCGCCCAGCTTCGCCTCCGCGTCGCCGGGCTCGGCGCCCGCCGGGACCTCCTCGCCGAAGCGCTTCTTGGAGAAGGACAGGACACGGTTGACGAAGTTTCCGAGGGTGTCGGCCAGGTCCTTGTTCACCGTGGCGGTGAAGTGCTCCCAGGTGAACGACGAGTCGTCCGACTCGGGGGCGTTCGCCATCATGAAGTAGCGCCAGTAGTCGGCCGGCAGGATGTCGAGGGCGTCGTGCGTGAAGACGCCTCGGCGCTGGGACGTGGAGAACTTGCCGCCGTAGTAGTTCAGCCAGTTGAAGGCCTTGATGACGTCGACCTTCTTCCACGGGGCGCGGGTGCCCAGCAGCGTCGCCGGGAACATCACGCTGTGGAAGGGGACGTTGTCCTTGCCCATGAACTGCGTGTAGTGGACGTCGGCGTCCGACTCCCACCACCACGAGCGCCAGTCGCGGTTGGCCGGGTCCTGGTCCGCCCACTCCTTCGTCGCGCCGATGTACTCGATCGGGGCGTCGAACCAGACGTAGAAGACCTTGCCCTCCGCGGCGAGGTCCGGCCAGGTGTCGGCGGGGACCGGGACGCCCCAGTCCAGGTCACGGGTGATCGCGCGGTCGTGCAGGCCCTCCGTCAGCCACTTGCGGGCGATGGAGGACGCGAGGACGGGCCAGTTGTCGGCGCGCTCGTCGACCCACGCCTCGACCTCGCCGGCGAGCGCCGACTGGAGGAGGAAGAGGTGCTTGGTCTCGCGGACCTCCAGGTTGCTGCTGCTGCTGATCGCGGAGCGGGCGTCGATGAGGTCGGTCGGGTCCAGCACGCGCGTGCAGTTCTCGCACTGGTCGCCGCGGGCCTTGTCGTAGCCGCAGTGCGGGCAGGTGCCGATGATGTAGCGGTCGGGCAGGAAGCGGCCGTCGGCGATCGAGTACACCTGGCGGATCGAACGCTCCTCGATGAAGCCGTTCGCCTTCAGCTCGCGGGCGATCTCCTGCGTGATCTCGTGGTTCTGCGGGGAGGAGCTGCGGCCGAAATAGTCGAAGGCCAGGTTGAAGCCGTCGTAGATCGCCTTCTGCTGGTGGTGCGCGTCCGTGCAGAACGCGTCCACGGGGACGCCCTGCTCCTTGGCGGCGAGCTCCGCGGGGGTGCCGTGCTCGTCCGTCGCGCAGATGTAGAGGACCTCGTGGCCCCGCTGGCGCAGGTACCGGGAGTAGACGTCCGCCGGGAGCATGGACCCCACCATGTTGCCCAGGTGCTTGATCCCGTTGATGTACGGAAGGGCGCTGGTGATGAGGTGTCGAGCCATCGCGGGCTGCTCCCAAGTCGCTACGTGGGGTGACGATCTCGTGGTCTCGGTCGTCTACGGAACCTTGAAATCGTAGCTGACATGGGTACGCCGCCCGCCTCCCCTTTTGCGGGGTGGGACGCGGGCGGCGTGGGGTGGGGCGGGTGGGTGGTGCCGGTGGGGCCGGAGCCCTACGGGCGCCAGGTCGCCAGTACGCCCTCGTAGAGCTCCTTGTCCGTGAGCTCGCGGGGGGTTTCGCCGGCGAGGAAGTGGGACGTGTTGGGCGTCTTGAGCTTGCGGAGGTAGTCGAAGGCCTTGTTCTCCGGGTCTCCGAAGGCGACGAAGGAGAAGAAGACGGTGGGGTGGGTCTTGGCGGCGTCCGTGAGGGCCTGGGTGGCCGGGGTCTTCGCGTCCGGGGCGCCGTCGGTCTGGAAGACGACGAGGGCGGGGGTGGTCGGGTCCGGCGCGGTCTTGTCGTGGTGGGCGAGGACGGCTTCCACGGCTGCGTGGTAGCTGGTGCGGCCCATGCGGCCGAGGCCGGCGTGCAGGTCGTCGATCTTGTTCTCGTGGTCGGTGAGGGTGATCTCGCCGGTGCCGTCGAGTTCGGTGGAGAAGAAGACGACCGGGACGGTGGCCTCGGGGTCGAGGTGGGCGGCGAGGGCGAGGGTCTGCTCGGCGAGGGCCTGGGCGGAGCCGTCCTTGTAGTACGGGCGCATGGAGGCGGAGCGGTCGAGGACGAGGTAGACCTTGGCGCGGGTGCCGGTGAGGTTGTGGGAGTCGAGGGTGGTGGTGGCGGCCTTGTAGGCAGTGGTGAGGCCGGGGGCGCGCGTCTTGACGCGGGCGAGGGGGAGGGCGGGGCCGGTCTCGGCTTCGCCTTCGGCCGTCTTGTTCGCGTCGCTGTCCGTACCGCCGGCTGTGGCGTCGGCCGTGGCTTCGTTGGCGGCCGTGGCTTCGTTGGCGGTTGCGGGTTCGGGGGCCGTCTTGGACTTCGTCCCCGTGGTGGTCTTGGCCTTGGGTGTGGCCTTCCGCTTCGCCGTGGGCTTGGCCTCGGCTTCGCCTTCGGCCGTCTTGTTCCCGCCCGCACCACCCGTGCTGCTCTCGTCGTCGGGTGCGGGTGGCCCCTGTGGGGCCTGGTCGCCGTCGGCGGCCGCGGGTTCGGGGGCGGCCGCCTCGGCTGCGGCCTTCGGCTCGGCTGCCTTCTTCGTGGCCGGGGCCTTGGTGGCGGCCTTCGGCTCGGTCGTCTCCTGTGCGGCCTT
>NZ_BMSE01000007.1 GCF_014648995.1 Streptomyces massasporeus
ACCGGAGGTCTTCGCCATGATCAAGCCCTGCGACTGTCAACAACGCTCGTGATCAATACACCTAGCGGCACGCATGCCCGCAGCTGGGGCGGGACGCTCCCGCAGCCGCGTACGGCGAGAAGGGGCCGTGTCGGGGGGTGTCCGCCCGCAGCGGTTGGCGCGTCAACGGGGAGTCAGTCGGTGTGGCACCCCATCGCGCCGTTCCGAGGACGGACACCCCCCGGCGCGGACCCGACCCACCACTCGGCGCAGGCGATACGAACGCGCACCCCACCCGGCGAGAAGGCGCAGGCACCGTCACTCAGCCGGCAGCGGCCGCGCCCGCGAAGTGCTCGCCCACCAGCGCCCGCACCACATCCAGGTCCCGTGCGACCAACGCGTCCAGCAACGCCGTGTGCTCGTGCGCGTCCGCGACCAGATCGGCCCGCCCCCGGATCCCCGGCCCACCCCCGACCAGCGGCCACTGCGCCCTGCGGTGCAGGTCCTCCGCGATCTGGACCAGCTGCTCGTTGCCCGAGAGGGACAGCATGGCCCGGTGGAACCCCCGGTCGGACTCCGCATAGGTCGCGCGGCAGCCGGAGGACGCCGCGCGGACCGTCGCCTCGGCGAGAGGCCGCAGTTCGGCCCAGCGCTCGGCGGGCACGGTACGGGCCAGCCGCAGCATCACCGGGACCTCGATCAGCGCCCGGACCTCGGCCAGCTCCGCCAGTTGCCGCACGCCCCGCTCGACCACCCGGAAACCACGGTTCGGCACGACCTCGACGGCCCCCTCGAGGGCCAGTTGCTGCATGGCCTCCCGGACCGGCGTCGCCGACACCCCGAACCGCTCGCCCAGCACCGGCGCCGAGTACACCTCACCGGGCCGTAGATCTCCCGCCACCAGCGCGGCCCGCAGAGCGTCCAGAATCTGCCCCCGCACAGAGGCCCGCTGGACCACCGGCCGAACCCGCGGAACAACCGGGACGACCGGCACAACCGGCACGGGCGGCTCACTGTGCGTGTGCTCCCCCCGCACCGCACCGCCCTGCTGCGGCACCCGCGCCTGCGCTCGCGCTTGGCCCTGCTCCTGCCCTCGCCCGGAGGGCACACCCGACCCGGCCCGACCCGCCGCCGCCCATGGAGCCCCCGGGTCCGCGGAGCCCTGCGCTCCCTGTCTCACAGGTCCTCCTCCGGACGTATCGGTACTTGGCGTCATTGCGGCGGGTTGTTACTCGTCCGTCAAGCACCATAAGCGCCCCGGCCCCCAGTTCACATCCCCGTTCAATTTCCGGAGATCTTGAGTAAGGTTAGGCTTACCTTCAAGAGCCCCGTTTCATCCGACGGATCGGTGATCACATGCCTGCGCCCGTTTCGGCCGTCTCCGGCGCCTACACCCGCCTGGCCGAGGTCCTCCCGGGGCTGGCGGTCACCGAGCTGAGCGCCGGCGCCGAGACCCCGCGCGGCGGCGGCTGGACCACGGCCGCCGACCTCGCGGCCGCGGGCCCCGCCCTCGACCGCTTCCTCGCGTGGGACGTGGACCAGATCGAACGGGACTACGGCCGCCAGGCCCGCCCCGACGTCGTCGCCACCTTCGGCCTGCACCGCTACGCCTGGCCCGCCTGCCTCCTGATCACCGTGCCGTGGTTCCTGCACCGCCGCGTCCCCCGCTACCCCGTGACGCACGTCTCGTACGACCGCACCGCCGCGGGCCACGCCCTCGGACGCCTCGCCGTCCGCCCCGCCGGCTTCGCCTGCCTGCCCGGCGACGAGGCGGCCGCGCTGCCCGGCGCCCGGGTCGTCCCCGACGAGGAGGCGCTGCGGGCGGAGGTGCGGTCGGCGGTCGCCGAGCACCTGGAGCCGGTGCTGACCGGTTTCGGCCCCCGGATGCGGCGCCGCGGACGCGCCCTGTGGGGCATGGCGACCGACGAGATCGTCGAAGGGGTCTGGTACATCGCCCAGCTGCTCGGCGAGATCGAGGAGCGGCGCGCGATGCGCGAGCTGGAGCTGCTCCTGCCGGGCGCGACCAAGCCGTACGTCGGCACGGCGGCGTTCCGGGAACTGGCCGGCCCCGGCGGCGAGCCCCTGCTCACCCGGGACCGCGCGAGCTGCTGCATGTTCTACACACTCCGCCCCGAGGACACCTGCGCCACCTGCCCACGCACCTGCGACACGGACCGTGTCACCAAGCTTCTGGCAACGGCCGGTTGAGCTCCGGCGGGGACGGATCCGGCCCCCGCCGTCCCGTAAGATCATCGCGAAACCGGACACCCGCACGCCCACAGGCGATTCACATCATCCTCACGCGTCACGGGAACTTTCCGGGTAACCACTCGTACGGGTAGTCTTGTTCGAACTCAACTCCCGCCCCTCAAGCGGCAGTTCGAGCAGAACGCCGCCCTGGGCATTCCCTTGCACTTCCTTGGCGGCCTCTTGCCCCGAAACCCCCTGAGGGCCGATGGGATTGGGCCACTATGGCGGGCGTTACGCCCTATCCCAATGCAAGGGACCACCCAGATGAGACTGACCGACATATCGCTGAACTGGCTGCTTCCGGGCGCCGTGCTTCTCCTGGGCATGCTGGCGGCGGTGGCGGTGCTCGCGCGCGGCAAGCGCTCCTCGGTCAAGGACACGAGCGCGGACGACTCCTGGGAGCGCAGCGAGGAACGCCGCAGACGCAAGGAAGCCCTCTACGGCACCCTCTCTTACCTCCTCCTGTTCTGCTGTGCGGCCGTCGCCGCCCTCCTCTCCTTCCACGGACTGGTCGGCTTCGGCGAGCAGAACCTCGGGCTCTCCGGCGGCTGGCAGTACCTCGTCCCGTTCGGCCTGGACGGCGCGGCGATGTTCTGTTCCGTCCTCGCGGTGCGCGAGGCCAGCCACGGTGATGCGGCGCTCGGCTCCCGGATACTGGTCTGGACGTTCGCCTTCGCCGCGGCCTGGTTCAACTGGGTGCACGCGCCCCGGGGCATCGGGCACGCGGGTGCCCCCCACTTCTTCGCGGGCATGTCCCTGTCGGCGGCGGTCCTCTTCGACCGCGCGCTGAAGCAGACCCGCCGGGCCGCCCTGCGGGAGCAGGGCCTGGTGCCCCGCCCGCTGCCGCAGATCCGTATGGTGCGCTGGCTGCGGGCCCCGAGGGAGACCTACCGCGCCTGGTCGCTGATGCTCCTCGAGGGTGTGCGCAGCCTGGACGAGGCCGTCGACGAGGTGCGCGACGACCGGCGCAAGAAGGAAGAGACCCGGCAGCGGCGGCGCGACCAGCAGCGCGTGGAGCGGGCCCAGCTGAAGGCGATCAGCCGCGGTCACCGCGGCCACTTCGGCCGGGGTGGCGGACGCCAGCTGGAGGTGCAGGTGGAGCGCGGCTCCTCGCAGGTCACCGCGGAGCCTGCCATATCGGCGCCGGAGCCCCTGCCCGCGCGCTCGCGTCCCTCCCTCCAGCCGATGCGCAAAGGAGCTGACCCCGTGACGGTCGACCTCACCGCGGAGGACGACACCATGGCACTGCCGCGGCTGGACTCCCTGGAGCGCAAGCTCAAGGACCTCGAGCAGCAGTTCGGTTAGCCGAGCCGGAGGGAAGCAGCGAGGGGGCGTGGCCTGCGGGCCGCGCCCCCTCGGCGTTCACGCCGCCTCCGCCTCCAGTTCGAACCAGACGGCCTTGCCCACGCCGTGCGGCCGGACCCCCCAGGCGTCCGCGAGGGACTGCACCAGGAGCAGGCCCCTGCCGTTCGTCCCCTCGTCGGCGACCGGGACGCGCAGACGGGGCCTGCGGGCCACGAAGTCCCGTACCTCCACCCGCAGTCCGTGGGGGCCGACGGTGGCCGTCAGGACCGCGTCGTGGTCGGTGTGGACGATCGCGTTGGTGACGAGTTCACTGGTGAGCAGTTCCGCCACGTCCGACTGCCCGTGCTTCCCCCACTGCCCGAGCAGTTCCCGCAGGGCCCTGCGGGCTTCCGGGACGGCCCGCAGGTCCGCCCGCCCGAGTCTGCGCTTCAACTGCGGTGCCGAATCCTGCTCCGTGATGTCGTCGGCCCCGTCCTCCACCGTCCTCGTCGAGAAGCTCCCGATCGCTATGGGACCGCCTCGTCGTGCCTGCCTCTCCATGACCCCCGCCCGCGCGCCGATGTTCGGTTCCCCTCCTGCTCGAACACGTTCACGGGGATCCATGCCCCAACGGGAACGCGGCAGTCATGTCGAATTGTCAACGACCGGGTGTTCGGCCACCGGAACGGGACGGGCGGCCCGGGCGGCGGGCCGCCGAGCGGTACGACGGTGAGGGAGAGGGGGACAAGAGGGTAGCCGGTCAGTGTCCGCGAGTGGATCCTGACCGCCGGAGATCGGACGATGGGCCGATGGCCGGCTGCCGATCCCTGCGTACACGGTGAAGGGCAGGGGCGACGGGTGCCCGTGCACGGCGCTCCGGTGAAGTTGGCCGAAGTACGACGGTCTTGACATCCGCCGAGACCGGTACGGGGCCGTCCTCCCCCACCCCCGTAGCGGGAGGACGGCCCCGGTCTTCCGTCGGGCGCGGTCAGTACAGCTTGTTGACGGCGGTGGTCGTCGTCTTCTTGAAGGCGGCCACGGGAGCGTCGCCGAAGTCGCCCATCTGGCCCCACTGCACGACGGTGACGGTCCTGCCGTCCCGCCCGACGGACAGCAGCGAGATGTCCGTGGCACCCCAGGACGTCTCGGTGTGCAGGCCGCGGACGCGGGCGCCCTCCTCGACGGGCAGGGTGCCGTAGTCCCGGCCCTCGGCCTCGACGTCGGGGTCGTTCTGCTCGATGCGGTCGGCGCAGGTGCGGATCAGGTCGTCGTAGTGCTTCGCCAGGGCCTTGGCCAGGGCGGCTGTGTCCGCCACGACGGTCAGCTGCACGGCGCCGGTGTCGAGGTCGGTCCGGAACTCCCGGTGCCGGTAGTCGTAGGAGGGCACGCCCTCCGTGCTCACGCAGGAGCCGAGTCCCTCCGGGAACCCTTCGGTGACCGGGCCGGCCGTCCAGGCCGAGGTCGGGTGCGGCGGCAGCTGGGACGCCGACAGGAACTTGGGAGCGGCGGCCTTCGGCGCGGCGCCGGCAGCCGGTGCCGTGAGGACGGTGCCCGCCGCGAGGGCGGCGACGGTGAGTGCGGTGAGCGCGCTCGCTCGGATGTGCTTGGGCATGGGTGTTCCCCCGTGGATGAGTGCGTGGATGAATGCCGAAGGCATGGATGCCGGATGCCGCCGCGAGGCCGGCTGGTCGGCCCGGACCTGCTCGGTGCGACACCAAAAGCATCAGCGGTCACACCGGGCGGGCGCAACAGCCGGCATTCGATCGGGCACGGTGGAACCATCCCAGCCCGTCTGACGTGCAGGTACATGGGGTGCCTGGGATGCCGTTCCGGGCCGGGTCGGACCTACGAGGACGGGGGGAACGGTGTCGGCACACAGCGACGTCGACGACGTCGGGGAGTTCGCGGCGCTGCTGAGGACGCTGAAGGAGCGCACGGACCGCAGTTACGGTTCATTGGCCCGGCGTCTGGCCATGAACACCTCGACCCTGCACCGCTACTGCGCGGGCGAGGCCGTCCCCGTCGACTTCGCGCCCGTGGAGCGCTTCGCCGCCCTGTGCGGGGCGTCCCCGGAGGAACGTCTGGAGCTGCACCGCCGCTGGCTCCTGGCGGTGGCGGCCCGGCAGCGGCCCCGGACGGCGGGCACGGCCGATACGTCCGGTACGGCGCAGGGGGGCGAGGTCGCCGCCGGGGCGGACGAACCGGAGCAAGCACCGGACGCCGTCGACGGCCTGACGAACGGTCCGGTATCCGCCCCGGTGGACGACTCGGTGTCCGACGCGGCGGACGGCCCTGCGGACGACCCTGAGGAAGACCCGCCGCTCCCCCGTCGGCCCTGGTACCGCCGCAGACGCGTCGCGGTCGGACTGGCCGCCGCCTGCGTGGTGCTCGCGGCACTCGGGAGTCTCGCCGCGCTGCCGGACGGGCGGCGTACGCCCGCCCGCGACCGGGCCGACGCGGCCGGCCCGGCCCCCTCAGCCATGACGGAGACCAAGGCACCGGACCGGCGCGGCGCCTCCCCCACTCCGAGCGGCGGCTCCGCGACCCCCCGGCGGTCCGCTCCCTCCGCCACCCCGAAGCAGCCGAAGCCCTCCCCGTCGCCCTCCCCCCGCACCACCCCGCCCACCGGCGGCTCCGCCACCGCCCCGCCCCTCACCTGGTCGGCCAACTCCCAGGCCTGGGAGCTCGGCTGCGCTCACGACTACGTCATCGCCAGGCCCCCCGCGCAGGTGGCACCGCCGCCCGTCCCGCAGGACGCGGGGGTCTGGGCCGCATCGCAGAACGCGGTGCACGGCGGCGAGACGCTCGTGGAGCTGACCGTGCAGGGCCGAACCGACACGGCCGTCGTACTGGAGGCTCTGCGCGTACGCGTGGTGGGGCGGACAGCCCCGGCGCAGGGCAACGCCTACGCCATGGACCGGGGCTGCGGCGGCTCGATCACGCCACGCTCCTTCGACGTGAACCTGGACAAGGACCGCCCCATCGCCCGTGCGGTCGCCGGGAGCGACGCGGGCACGCCGATCCCGGCGGTGCGCATGCCGTACCGCGTCTCCGCGCGGGATCCCGAGGTGCTGCTGGTCAACGCCAGGACCCAGGGGTGCGACTGCCGCTGGTACCTGGAGCTGGACTGGTCCTCGCAGGGCCGCACGGGCACGGTCCGGATCGATGACCACGGCCGCCCGTTCCGGACCAGCGGCATCAAGGGGCTGTCCCGCTACGTGTACGAGACCTCCGCACGCGCGTGGGTGCCCTACAGCTAGAAGCGGGGCACGTTGCGCAGGTTGGAGCGGGCCATCTGCAGCATCCGGCCGACTCCGCCGTCCAGCACCATCTTCGAGGCGGACAGGGCGAATCCGGTCACCATCTCTGCCTTGATCTTCGGCGGGATGGACAGCGCGTTGGGGTCGGTGACGACGTCGACGAGGGCCGGCCCCTTGTGCTTGAAGGCGTCCTTCAGGGCGCCGGCGAGGTCCTTGGGCTTCTCGACGCGCACGCCGTAGGCGCCGCAGGCCCGGGCGACGGCCGCGAAGTCGGGGTTCTTGTTGGCCGTGCCGTACGAGGGCAGCCCGGCGACCAGCATCTCCAACTCGACCATGCCGAGGGAGGAGTTGTTGAAGAGGACGACCTTGACCGGCAGGTCGTACTGCACCAGCGTCAGGAAGTCGCCCATCAGCATGGAGAACCCGCCGTCGCCGGACATCGACACGACCTGGCGCTTGCGGTCGGTGAACTGCGCGCCGATCGCCATCGGCAGGGCGTTGGCCATCGAGCCGTGGGAGAACGAACCGATGACGCGGCGGCGGCCGTTGGGCGAGATGTAGCGGGCGGCCCAGACGTTGCACATGCCGGTGTCGACGGTGAACACGGCGTCGTCGGAGGCGACTTCGTCGAGCACGGACGCCACGTACTCGGGGTGGATCGGCGTGTGCTTCTCGACCTTGCGGGTGTAGGCCTTCACCACCCCCTCCAGCGCGTCGGCGTGCTTCTTCAGCATCCGGTCGAGGAAGCGGCGGTTCTTCTTCTCCTTCACCCGCGGGATCAGACAGCGCAGCGTCTCCCGTACGTCGCCCCACACCGCGAGGTCCAGCTTCGAGCGGCGGCCGAGGTGTTCGGGTCGGATGTCGACCTGCACGATCTTGACGTCGTCGGGGAGGAAGGCGTTGTAGGGGAAGTCGGTGCCGAGCAGGATCAGCAAATCGCACTCGTGGGTGGCCTCGTAGGCGGCGCCGTAGCCGAGCAGGCCGCTCATGCCGACGTCGAAGGGGTTGTCGTACTGGATCCATTCCTTGCCGCGCAGGGCGTGCCCGACCGGGGACTTGATCTTCCCGGCGAACTCCATGACCTCGGCGTGCGCGCCGGCGGTGCCGCTGCCGCAGAAGAGGGTGACCTTGCCGGCCTCGTCGATCATCTCGACGAGCCGGTCGATCTCGGCGTCGCCCGGGCGGACCGTCGGGCGGGAGGTGACGAGGGCGGTCTCGGCGGCCTTCTCCGGGGCGGGCCGGTCGGCGATGTCGCCGGGCAGGGTGACGACGCTGACGCCGCTGCGTCCGACGGCGTTCTGGATGGCCGTCTGTAGCAGCCGCGGCATCTGCTCCGGGCTGGAGATCATCTCGCTGTAGTGGCTGCACTCGGTGAACAGCCGGTCGGGGTGGGTCTCCTGGAAGAAGCCGAGGCCGATCTCGCTGGACGGGATGTGCGAGGCGAGGGCGAGGACCGGGGCCATGGAGCGGTGGGCGTCGTAGAGGCCGTTGATGAGGTGGAGGTTGCCGGGACCGCAGGAGCCGGCACAGGCGGCGAGTCCGCCGGTGATCTGCGCCTCGGCACTGGCGGCGAAGGCGGCGGTCTCCTCGTGCCGGACGTGGATCCAGTCGATGGCGGAGTTGCGGCGGACGGCGTCGACGACCGGGTTGAGGCTGTCGCCGACGACTCCGTAGAGACGTTTGACTCCGGCACGGGTCAGGATGTCGACGAACTGTTCCGCGACGTTCTGTTTGGCCATGGTTCTCGTCTGCCCCTTCGGTCTCCTGGGATCCCTCCGGGTTCCATCAAGTCACACCGATCGCGCTCACGCCTCCCATACCGCGGCGGCCGTACGGTCGTCCGCATAACCCTTGACCCGTACTTGGGAGTCGGCGAGGAACGCGGCGAGGCCGGGCGGTTCGGGGCGGGACCACCGCTCGGCGAGGTACTCGCCCAGTTCGGGCTCACCGCGCAGGGGCTCGGCGAGGCCGCCGCTGCACATCAGGAGCGTGTCACCCGGGCGGGCGACGGAGGTCCGGAAGCGGAACGGTTCGCGGGGCGGCTCCGGGGCGGGTTCGTACGGGCTGGGCGGGGTCGGGATGCCCAGGTCCATGGTGAGCCGGTCGCCCTCGGGGGTCTCGGAGGGCGGTGAGCCGAAGCCCACGACGGGGTCGCCCTTGATGTCTGCGACCTGCGGTTCGATGTCCTGCCACTCCCCCTCCCGCAACCGGAACAGTCCGCCCGGTCCGACCCCGAAGAACACCCGCGTGCGGCACCCGGGGTCGGCCGACAGCAGCAGACAGCGCAGGCTCGCCGCGTACTCCTCGGGGTCGACGCCCTGCTCGGAGGCGCTGGCCCGGAGCTTGCCGAGGCTGCGGTCGGTGAGCCGGTGCAGCCCGGACTTCAGGTCGCCGCGGCGGCCGTCCCTTATGTCCTCGACCAGGCGCGCGTGGCTGCGTCCTACGGCCCGTCCGATCCAGTGACAGGCCTCGGCGGCGGCGCGGTGCGCACCCGGTGTGGCCCGGGCCCCGGTCGCCATCGCCACCAGCAGCAGCGCGTGCTCGCCCGTACCGAACCGGGCGGTGAGCAGCGAGTCCCTGCGGGGCTCACCCCGATACCGCGCGGAGTCCCCCCGTACGGAAACGGCCCGCAGCGTACAGGCCCCGTACCGGGCCCCGTCCAGCACCGTGTCCGCCACGAGATCGTCGAGGTCGTCCGGGTCGGCGGCCGGGAGAGCGGTGGGTTCGGCGTCGTACGTGGGCGGCCGGGTGCCCACATGACCACGCGGCCGGGGCGTGGGGGCGGGGCGCTCGATCCGGGGGTCGTCCTGGTCGGCAGAGGGGTTCGTGGGGGGCGGAGTGCCGACGGGGGGCGGCGATACCGGCCCGGGCCCGGCGGCAGGCGGCTCCGTGGTGCGGGGACCCGCGGTGCGTGAGTCCGTGGACGGCGGCTCGGCGGGGCGCGGCGGTACGGGCGGCCGGTCGGTCGGAGCGGGGGGCGCGGCGTCATAGGACTCGGCGGCGGTGGCCGGTGGGGCGGGACTGGCGAGGGGCCCCGACGCCGTGGCCGGGTGCGCCTCCGGGTCCGGCCCGGCGGGAGGGGCCTTGGGGGGCGGGGGAACCGGGGGCGTCCCGGAGGCGGGGAACGCCGGGGCCGGGGACTGCCCCGGGCGCTCCGAAGGCGGAGGCGGGGCGACTGTGGGCGGGGGCGGGGTGGAGGTGGGCGGTGGCGTGCCGCCGGTCCGCTCCCCCGAGGGCCGATCAGAGCCCGCCCCGGCCGGCGCCGCACTGCCCGGCCGCTCATCCGAGGACGGACGCGGGGCCGCTGTGGGCGGGGGCGGGCCGTCCGCCCGCTCAGCCGTGGGCGGACGGGTCCCGGCCGCGCCCGGAGACGCGCTGCCCGGCTGGCCCCCGGAACGGGTCGGCTCCGGGCGGCCCTGCGGTTTCGGTGCGGTCGGGGGGAAGCTCATGGGCCCGGTGGGCCGGGGCGGTGGTGGCTCCCAGGGGGCGCGTTGCGGGGCCCGGGTGCTCGGGCGGGGCGTGGCCGGGAGGTCATCGGCTCCGGTCCGGGGTGCCGGGACCACCGGCTCCGCGCCGGGGTGCCGCGCCGCCGGCCGGTCCGAGGAGCCGGTCCGCGCCTCCGCCCCGTCCCCCACCGCCCCCGACGCCGACGCGAACCGGTCGTCCAGGGAATCCCGTGCCGGTGTGGGGCCCGTGTCGTCGGTGGAGCCGTCGTACAACTCCCTCCACCAGTCGTCCTCGCGACCGGTGGGCCTTCCCCCCTGCTGGCTCATGCCCGTAATTGTCCACCGCACGAGCCGGATGAAAACGGGGCTTGTGGAAAAAACCGGCCGGCCAAGGGCAGGTGATCGGCACGTCGGGTGAGCCGTAGAACGGTCATCCGAAATCCGGGGCCCGGCGGGGCGCGAGCGGCTGACCTGCGGGTCTGAGGCCCGGCCACGCTCCTGACCTGCGTGTTCTCCGGTGTTCCGGCAGTCTGGTCAGATGGGAGTGTGGGACCTCCTGCTGGTCGGGCTGGTCATCCTGCTCGGGCTGTGCGGAGTGCTGCTGCCCGCCATGCCGGGATCGTTGCTGGTGTGGGCCGCGGTCATGTGGTGGGCGCTGACGGATCCGCAGCCCGTCGCATGGTGGGTGCTGGTCGGGGCCACGGTCCTGCTGCTGGTCTCCCAGGCCGTCCGCTGGGCGCTGCCGCCCCGGCGGCTGCGGATGAACCGCACCACCCGCCGCATGCTGGCCTGCGCAGGCACCGGATCCGTCCTCGGCTTCGTCCTGGTCCCCGTCCTCGGCGCCATCCCGGGATTCCTCGCCGGTGTCTACCTCTTCGAACGGTCCCGTCTCGGCCGTCACGCCGACGCGGTCGCCGCCCTGCGCACGGTCATGCGCGCGGGCGGCACCAGCATCCTGGCCGAACTGTTCACCTGCCAGCTGATCGCGGCGGCCTGGGTGGGCGCGGTCGTCTGGGGCTGAGCCGGCATCCCTCAGGAGGAAAGCAGGGCGGGACGTCAGGCGGGGAGGACACCCTCGTGCGTCAGCAGCCGTACCTTGCGGTCCAGGCCTCCCGCGTATCCGGTCAGTGCGCCGTCCGCTCCGATCACCCGGTGACACGGGCGGACCACCAGCAGCGGATTCGCACCGATCGCACCGCCGACGGCCCGCACGGCCGCCCGGGGCGCCCCGATGCGCGCGGCGATCTCGCCGTAGGTCGTGGTCGAGCCGTAGGGGATGTCGTCCAGCGCGGCCCAGACCTTCTCGCGGAAGGCGGTGCCCTCGGTGCGCCACGCCAGGCGGAACTCCTTCAGTTCCCCGGCGAAGTAGGCGGCGAGCTGCTCCTCGGCCTCCCGGAAGGGCCCGGGGTCGCGCCGCCACTCCTCCCGCACCTCGCGTCCGCCCTTCTGTCCGGGCACCGACAGCGAGGTCAGCTCGCCGGTCGGGACGGCGGTGAGGAGCAGCGGCCCGAGGGGACCGGGCACACTCGTCCAGTAGATCGGGCAGGTCATCGGGACTCCCACTCCCCTGCTGCGCGCAGGTGGTTCAGTGCGTACGAGCGCCAGGGGCGCCAGCTGTCGGGGACGTCCAGGCCGGGCGGGGCCACGTCCGGGTCGCCGAGGGCGCGGGTGCGGATCTCGGCCACCGTACGGGCGTCCAGGCCGGGCACGGCCAGCAGAGCGTCCTGCGCGTCGTCCCGGTCGGCGCCCGGGTCCAGGCGTACGGCGTGGTCTGCCAGGGCGGCGGTGAGCGCGCCGAGGGTACCGCCGGGCTCGGCGCCCGCGAGCACGGCGGGCTCGGGGAAGAGGTGGGTGAGGCTGCCGCAGGAGGCGTCGAGGGCCTTGCCGTAGCGGCGTACGAGCCGTTCCGCCTCCGTGCGGCCGGTCAGTGCGCGCACCGCGAGTTCCTCCGGGTCGGCGGTGCCCGGCGAGCGCAGTCCGGGCCGGGCGGCGACCAAGGGGGCGAGCCGCGGGTCGGCGGCGAGGCGCTCGTCGACGGCGTAGGGGTCGGCGTCCAGGTCGAAGAGGCGCCGCAGCCGCTGGACGGCGGTGGTCAGGTCGCGCGGGTCGGTGAGGTGCAGCCGGGCGTCGAGCCAGCCGCCCGGGTGGGCGCCGAGTCCGGTCCTGGTGGTGCCGGGGCGTTCGTCGACGGCGACGATGCCGGTGCCGTAGGGGAGGCGGAGGGTGCGCCGGTAGGTGCGGGCACCGGGCGGGCCGCTGACCTCTTCGATGCCGGGTACGGCCTCGTGTTCGAGCAGGTCGAAGACGGGTCCGGCCCGGTAGGGGCCGCGGTGGGCGAGCCGGAGCGGGATGCCGGCGTTCGGGGTGGCCGTACGGCGGCCCCGGCCGTGCTTCGGCGCGGCGGCGCGCAGCTCGCTCGGGGTCGACGCGTACACCGCCCGGATCGTGTCGTTGAACTGGCGCACGCTGGCGAAGCCCGACGCGAACGCGATCTCGGTGATCGGGAGCCCGGTGGTCTGCACGAGGACGCGTGCGGTGTGGGCCCGCTGGGCCCGGGCGAGGGCGACCGGCCCGGCGCCGAGCTCGGCGGTGAGCTGCCGCTGCACCTGCCGGGCGCTGTAGCCGAGGCGTCCGGCGAGCCCGGCGACGCCTTCCCGGTCGACCACGCCGTCGGCGATCAGCCGCACGGCCCGGCCCACCACGTCGGCGCGGACGTTCCACTCGGCGGAGCCGGGTACGGCGTCCGGTCGGCACCGCCGGCAGGCCCGGAAGCCCGAGCCCTGCGCGGCGGCGGCCGTGGTGAAGAACCGTACGTTGGCCCGCTTGGGGGTGACCGCGGGGCAGCTCGGCCGGCAGTAGATGCCGGTCGTCTCGACGGCGAAGAAGAACACGCCGTCGAAACGGGCGTCACGGCTGCGCACGGCCCCGTACCTGGTGTCCTCGTCCGTTCCCTGGTCTGTCACAGCTACAGTCTCCGCCGTCGCCCGACGGGCCGCTGGCGGAAATCGGACACCGCGATCGGG
The DNA here is from genome assembly GCF_014648995.1 of Streptomyces massasporeus. Taxonomy (GTDB): domain Bacteria; phylum Actinomycetota; class Actinomycetes; order Streptomycetales; family Streptomycetaceae; genus Streptomyces; species Streptomyces massasporeus. Next base: position 13,243 of record NZ_BMSE01000007.1, read on the forward strand.
GGTGCGGGGCGGCGCTGCCGGGCGGCGACGACCCGGGCCGAGGTGCTGACCCAGGTTTCTCGTGCGCCGGGTTCTGTGATTGGCCCGCTGCGGGCCCGTCGTGGTCGCCGCAGTTCCCCGCGCCCCTGACGGGGCGCGATGCGGGTACCGCCACCGGACAACGAGCCCGCCGCAGGCCCGACGGTGCGGCACGAGCCCGACAGCGCGGCGCGGCCCGGCGCGCGGGCGCGAGCACGCGCCGCGGGCCGGCGCCGCAGCACGAAGCGGCTACGCGCGCCGGTGCGCGCCCCGCTTCGCCTCCATCGCGGCCCTCCCCATCGCCCCCTTCCGCTTCCAGTCCTTGCGGATCTCGGCGCGGAGGCGGGCGTCGGTCTTGGCGACGATGCGCTGGTTCTCCCGCAGCAGCTTGCGGTAGCTCTCCAGGCGCCGCTCCGGCAGGCCGCCGCTGTCGATGGCGGCCAGCACGGCACACCCCGGCTCCGCCTCGTGGGCGCAGTCGTGGAAGCGGCAGCGCTCGGCCAGTTCCTCGATCTCGGAGAACACCTGCCCGACGCCCGTCCCGGCGTCCCAGAGTCCGACGCCGCGCAGTCCGGGAGTGTCGATCAGGACGCCCCCGCCGGGCAGGGCGAGCAGGTTGCGCGTGGTCGTGGTGTGGCGGCCCTTGCCGTCGACGTCGCGGGTGGCCTGGACGGTCATGACGTCCTCGCCGAGCAGCGCGTTGGCGAGGGTCGACTTGCCCGCGCCGGACTGTCCGAGCAGCACGGACGTACCCCCGCCGACGAGCGCGGCGACCACGTCGAGCCCGTCCCCGTCGACGGAGCTGACGGGCACGACCGGCACGCCGGGCGCGCTCGTCTCCACGTCCTGGACGAGGTACGCGCGGGTCACGGCGTCCGGCACGAGGTCGGCCTTGGTGAGGACGACGACGGGCTGGGCCCCGGATTCCCAGGCGAGCGCGAGGAAGCGCTCGATGCGGCCGAGGTCCAGCTCGACCGCGAGGGACACGGCGATGACGGCGTGGTCGACGTTGGCCGCGAGGATCTGCCCCTCGGACCGCTGCGAGGAGGTGGAGCGGACGAAGGCGGTGCGGCGCGGCAGGCAGGTGCGGACGTAGCGCGGGTTCCCGCCGGGTTCGACGGCGACCCAGTCGCCGGTGCACACGACCCGCAGGGGGTCGTGCGGGGTGACGAACGCGGTGTCGGCCCGCAGCGGCCCGTCGGCGGTGACGACGTCACACTGCCCGCGGTCGACCCGTACGACCCGGCCCGGGAGCAGGCCTTCGGCCTCGTACGGGGCGAACTCGGCCTCCCAGCCCGCGTCCCAGCCGTACGGCTCGAGCGGATGCGAGGCAGACGAGGACGAACCCGAAAGAGAAGAGAAAGACAAGGGGTGACCCTTCACAAGGGTGGCCCCGGCACGGCGCTCGAAGGCGCTGAGAGGAGGAGGTCAGCCGGAGGCCACGGAGGTGGACTTGATGAACTTCCGGATGCGGGCAGCGCCCATCTCAGAGACAGCCATCGATCACACCTCCTGCACGTCACACAGCCGACGGCGGCAGCAACAGGCCGCCGCGCGATTCGCCCCCACCTTAGAGGCGTGCGCCTCTCGGGCGCCACGGAATTTAACCCACCCTCGCGGGGCCGTCACCCCACCCCCGCGGGACCGGCGGGGACGGCTCCTCACCGCCCCTCGTGCACGACGCGCACGTGGTGGCCGGGCGTGGTGCACTGGAATGACGGGAGGTGCAGCATGTCAGGTCGCGCAGGCAAAACCCGCAATATCTTTCTCGTGTGGCTGGTCTGGCCGCTGATCACACTGGGCATCTACCACCTGGTCTGGTACTACAAAGTGAATCGCGAAGCCCGGGAATTCGATTCACGGATCGAGGTCAACCCGGCGCTGGCCGTAGTGGCCGTCACCGTCGGCTGGCTGATCATCGTTCCCCCCTTCGTGTCGGTCTACAACACCGGTCTGCGCGTTGCCCGCATGCAGCAGTCGGCCGGGATGGAACGGAGCTGCAATCCCTGGATCGGCCTCATCCTCTACATCGTGGCCGTGCTGTTCCCGCTCTACTACCAGCATGAGCTGAACCAGATCTGGGCTCGATACCAGAATGTGGAAGAGGGCGAGCAGGTGCCGCTCGCGGCGTGACGACAGATGGTGCGTCAACTGCCCATCGCGCAGGCGTGCCCGTTCACCTCGAAGTCGTACGGCGGGGAGTTCTTGCCGTGCCAGGAGGCGAGGAAACCGAAGGCCAGGTCGCCGCCGGCGGGGACCGACTTGTTGTAGTCGGCGGCGGTGGCGGTGACGCGGGAGCCGTCCTGGGAGACGGAGGCGTCCCACATCTGGCCGACCTTCTGGCCGTCCCGGAAGGACCAGGCGACGCGCCAGGAGTCGAGGGATTCGGCGCTGGTGACGGTCACGGTGGCCTGGAAGCCGTCGGGCCACTGGTTGACCAGGTCGTACTCGACCCGGCAGACGGGGTCCCCGGTCTCGTCCGGATCGGTGCGGTCGGTGGGCGAGGAGGTGCCCTGCGGTTCGGTGTGGCGGTTCCTGTCCTCCGGTTTGCCGGGCTTCTCCGGCTGCTTCGTGCCCTGGGTGGTCCGTTCGGCCGGCTTGGAGGTGGCCGGCGGCAGGGACGGGGCGGACGGCAGGGGCGGAGCGGGATCGGCCACCGGCTGGCGGTCGGCGCCGCCGGGCGCGCCGAGGTCGTCGCCTGCGCCGCCGAAGGGCATCAGTGAGACGCCGAGGGCCAGTACGGACACCAGGACCGCGGCGACGAGGAGGCCGTTGCGGGCGACGCGCGCCTTCTGCTCGCCGTCCTCCGGTTCACCGGCCGCCTGGTCCGCCGAGCCGGGGCGGCCCGCGCCGAGCCGCACCTCGGCGGCGCGGCGGCGGCGCTCCAGGTAGGCGAGGCCGCCCCAGCCGATCACCCCGCCGGCCAGCGCCCCGGGCAGGGAGCCGCCGTGCAGGCGCAGGCAGGCGGCGGCCTCGGCGCACTGCACGCAGGTGGCGAGGTGCCGGGAGAGGTCGCCGGGGGTCTCGGCGGCGGAGGAGCGGGTGACGGCGTCCAGCAGCCGGGCGTAGCTGCGGCACTGTGCGTCCATCGGTGTGTCGAGGTGGTTGCGGTGGCAGCGGTCCCGGAACAGGGTGCGCACCTGCTGGAGTTCCTCGGCGGCGCCGGCCGGGTCGAGGCCGAGACGGCGGGCGACCAGGGACAGCGGCAGCGCCTCCACCTCGGTGAACCACAGCAGTTCCGCGTCCGCCTGCTGCAGATCGCGCAGGCCGCGCAGCGCGAGCGGGCGCTGCAGGGGCGGGCCGGTGTAGCGGGCGGCCTTGTCCGAGTTGAGCCACAGGCGCAGGTCGGGGTCGAGTTTGTGGCCCTGCCCCTGCTCCTCCCAGGCCGCTGCCGTGGTGCGTACGGAGGTCAGCAGCAGGGGTATGCGGGGCAGCCGGGCCGGGCGGCGGGCGGTGCCGCGGACCGGGCCGGTGCCGGCGGCGCGGGCCTCGCGTATGCCGTGTGCGAACGCCTCGCGGCCGAGTTGCGCGGCGGCCGTGGAACCGGAGGTGCACAGGTCCGCGTAGGCGAGGACGGCGTCCCAGCACTCGGAGAACAGCGCGGCCTCGGTGGCGTCCTGAGGGGTCGGCAGGTCGGGCATGAGTCTCCTGCATCCACAAGCGAGGTCAACTCACCACATCGGCATTGGAGTTGGGGGGAACCTCGCGGCAGGGGGAGAGCTTTTCACGCCTCCCACACAACTGACAAGCGCCCTGTTCAGATATCACGACAGGACGGCCGCACCCCATGACTCCACGCTCGGAGTGTCATACGGGTGCGGCCGCCAGGCGACTCAATGCCGTGCCGCGAAAAGGCACGACGTCATCGAAGTGTTATCAAACGGCGGTGGGTTCGTCGGCCGGGAGGCTGTCCATGAAGGAGCTGACCGAGAAGACCGCGTTGCCGGCGCCGGGCGGGCCGTAGCCGGGAGGCGAGGAGAGGCCGAAGTCCTCCATGGTCTGCCGGTAGGCCTGGAGCAGGCGGATGTGGTACTCCAGCGGCGCGCCCTGCGGGTTGGCCTTGCCGAGCGGCGTCGTGGGCTCCGGGCACCAGGTGGTGAAGCGGGGCGTGATGCCGTGCGACATGAAGAACCGCAGGCCCTCGGTGGTGGAGTCGATGGCCTCGTCGACCGTCTTGAAACCGAAGGGCTCGGCCATCTCCACGCCCGCCACGAAGTTGGGAATGACGTTGCGCGCCCCGAACACCTCGGCCGAGTCCAGGATGCGCTTGTGCCACACGTCGCGGCCGACGTACCGCTCCTTGCCCGGGCAGAACATCTTGAAGAGGTACTCGTCCCAGACCTCGTAGTTGGGGTGGTAGATCTGCACGCCGTAGTCCTTGAACCGCTGGACGTCGTCGCGCGGGAGGGCCTGGGCGACGACCTTGCCGATCCAGCGGCCCGGGAAGTGCTCCTCGATGGCCTTGGCGTACCGCCCGTAGAAGTCCGCCTCGTCCAGGCCCTGGACCTTCGACGTGATCGCTCCACCGGTGAGCGTGTACGCGGTGGACACCTTCGCGGTGTCGTACCTGTTGATGATCTCGAGCGCCTCGAGGACCTCGTCGACGTCCTTCACGCCCGTGTACGGGCGGCCCGCCGCCTTGTGCTGGCGCCAGTTGTGGTTGATGTCGCAGTACTGGCACTCCTCCTTGGCACCGAAGTACTGGCACACGCGGAACGCGGTCAGGTAGATCAGGTAGCCCCACTGGATGGTCGGGGCGACCTCCATGACCGACTTCCCGTTGGCGAGGGTGTGCCGGTAGTACTCGGGCATCGGCGGCACCCCGACGTCGGAGATCCTCTTGCCGTCGAGGTACAGGCCGAGCACGCCGTCGTCGTTCGCCGCGACGCGGTACGGCGAGGACGGGTTCACCCGGACCGAGACGACGGTGCGGCGCAGGTCGTAGGGGCCGCCGGTGAGGATGATCTCCTCGGGCGGCCGGCGCAGCGCCGCCTCGCCCAGCTCGGGCAGGGTGCCGTGGTCGAAGGAGAAGATGAAGTACGACTTCGGCTTGACCTCGCCGCCCTCGTTGTCGCTGAGCGCGGACGGGTCGAAGGCGACGCCGCCGCGGAGCAGGTCCTCCTTGAAGACGGCTTCCCGCGGCACGTGCGGGAACCGCTCCATCAGATCCTCGACCAGCGCGGTTCGGCTGCCCATCCCGTGTCTCCTCCCGGTTCGGACGTACGACTCCTCACGGTATGCCCATGGGTGTGCGGGGCGGGTACCGGGTCCCCCCGAGACGGGAGAATGCCCCGTTCGTGGCGTATTGCCGGGTGCTGTCAGGCTTCGCGGGCCAGCGCCGCCCAGTCGACCGCGTACGCCGGCTCCTCCCCGGCCAGCAGCCGCTCCGCCTCTTCCGCGACCGCCAGGCCGAGCCGTGCCAGCTCGTTGCCCTGGGAGCCCGCGAGGTGCGGGGTGACGAACGCGCCGGGAAGGTCGTAGAGCGGGGAGTCTGCGGGGAGCGGCTCCGGGTCGGTGACGTCGAGGATCGCGGTCAGGCGCCCGGCGCGCAGTTCCGCCACCAGGGCGTCGTGGTCGACGAGCGGGCCGCGCGCGGTGTTGATCAGCACGGCGCCGTCGGGCATCAGGGCCAGCTCGCGGCGGCCGATCATGTGGTGCGTCTCGGGCGTCTCGGGGGCGTGGACGGTGACGACGTCGGACGTGCGCAGCAGTTCATCCAGGGGCAGCAGGGGGACGCCGAGCGCCGCGGCCTGCCGTTCGTCGACGTACGGGTCGGCGAGGACCGGCCGCAGGTCGAAGGGGCGCAGCAGTTGCAGGACGCGGCGGCCGATGCGGGAGGCGCCGATGACGCCGACCCGGCGGCCGTGGTTGCCGATGCCGGGGATGACGCCCCAGCCGGTGGAGGTTCGGGCCGTGCGCATCCGGTCGCGGGCGGCGAGGACGTCCTTCCCGGCGAGCAGGATCATGGCGAGGGTGTACTCGGCGACCGGCAGTGCGTTGGCGACGGCCGCCGAGGAGACGGCGATGCCGCGCTCCCTGATGCCGGGGGTGGCGAAGGACTTCACGGAGCCGGCCGAGTGCAGCACCGCCCGCAGCCGGGGAGCGGCGGCGAGAACCGTCTCGTCGAGCCGGGGGCAGCCCCAGCCGGTCACCAGGATCTCGGTCCGGGCCAGCGCGTCGAGGACGCGCGGGTCGGTGAAGTCCTCGGCCACGAGGTCCGGATCGATGTCCACGGACGTGCGCAGGCGTGCCAGCACCTCGGGCGGGAAGACCTGCGGCACGTTCTCTGCGGTCATGGCGAACAGTGCCTGGGGGCGCTGACTCAAGGAGGTGACCTTCCGGCTCGGCGGCACATGGGGAGGCTGAGGAGATAGAAACCGCTCTCTACAACCTCTCCACGGTAGGCCCGGCCGGGCGGCGGCGGCAACGGACATCGGGCCGGGGTAGGTTCCGGCCGGGGGCTTCCCGGTCCCCGCTGTCTCGGGGAAGGACGACGCGATGAACGGGACCGTGACCAACTGGGCGGGCAACATCACCTACGCGGCCAAGGAACTGCACCGGCCCGGGTCGCTCACCGCGCTGCGGGCGCTCGTCGCGGACGGCGACCGGGTGCGGGTGCTGGGCAGCGGGCACTCGTTCAACGAGATCGCCGAACCGGGCCCCGAGGGCGTCCTGCTGTCGCTGGCCGACCTGCCCCCGGAGGTGGACGTCGACACGGCGGCCCGCACGGTCCGGGTCGGCGGCGGCGTGCGCTACGCGGAACTGGCCCGCCGGGTGCACGGGCAGGGGCTCGCGCTGCACAACATGGCGTCCCTGCCGCACATCTCGGTGGCCGGGTCGGTGGCGACCGGTACCCACGGTTCGGGGGTGCTCAACGGGCCGCTGTCGGTGTCCGTGCGCGAGGTGGAGCTGGTCACGGCGGACGGCTCGGCGCTGACCATAGGGCGAGGAGAGGAGCGGTTCGGCGGGGCCGTCACGTCACTCGGCGCGCTGGGGGTCGTCACCGCACTCACCCTGGACCTGGAGCCGGCCTACGAGGTCGAGCAGCACGTGTTCACCGAACTGCCGCTGGAGGGCTTGGACTCCGGGGTGTTCGAGACGGTGATGGCCACGGGGTACAGCGTCAGTCTGTTCACCGACTGGCGTGAGCCGGGCTTCCGGCAGGTGTGGCTCAAGCGGCGCACCGACCAGCCGCTGCCCGCCTTCCCCTGGGCCGCTCCCGCCACGGAGAAGATGCACCCGGTACCGGGCATGCCTGCGGTCAACTGCACCGAGCAGTTCGGCGTGCCGGGGCCGTGGCACCAGCGACTGCCGCACTTCCGGGCGGAGTTCGTCCCGAGCAGCGGGGCGGAGCTGCAGTCGGAGTACCTGCTGCCGCGCGGGCACGCGGTGGAGATGCTGCACGCGCTCGACGCGATCCGGGAAACCATCGCGCCCGTCCTGCAGACCTGCGAGGTGCGCACGGTCGCCGGTGACGACCAGTGGCTCAGCCCCTCCCACGGCCGGGACACCGTCGCGGCGCACTTCACGTGGGTCGAGGACACGGAGGCGGTACTGCCGGTGGTCCGGCGGGTCGAGGAGGCGCTGGAGCCCTTCGGGGCGCGCCCGCACTGGGGGAAGGTGTTCACCGTGCCCGCGACCGCCCTGGCCGGGCTGTACCCGCGACTCGGCGACTTCCGGTCGCTGACACAGGAGCTGGACCCGCGGGGCAAGTTCGCCAACGCCTTCGTACGAGGGGTGCTGGCGGGGACGGAAGCGTAGGCGTACGCGAGAGGGGGCGGGGGCTGCTGCCGCACTGAGAGCGGGGACTGCCCGCACCAAGGGGGGCGGGAGTCGCCCTCGCTGAGGGCAGGTGCTGCCCGCAATGGGGCGGGGGCAGCCCGAGCCGGGGCGGCGACTGCCCGCACGGGACCAGGGGCCGCCCACACCCGCGCCGGGAAACACCCACACCGAAGCCGGAACCACACACCGGAGGCAGGACTGCCCGAGCCGGGACGGCAACCGCCCGCACGGGACCAGGGGCCGCCCACACCCGCGCCGGGAAACACCCACACCGAAGCCGGGACCACACACCGGAGGCAGGACTGCCCGAGCCGGAGCGGCAACCGCCCGCACGGGACCAGGGGCCGCCCACACCCGTGCCGGGAAACACCCACACCGAAGCCGGAACCACGCACCAGAGGCAGGACTGCCCGAGCCGGGACGGCAACCGCCCGCACGGGACCAGGGGCCGCCCACACCCGTGCCGGGGAATGCATGCGCCGGGGCAGGGACTGCCCGCGTGCCCCGCCGGTCAGGTCGCCGCGCGCGGGAGGCCCCGGGTCGCGGAGGTCGTGACGCGGGCCGCCTCGTCCTTGACGAGCAGGGACATCAGGGCAGCCACGGTCAGGCCCGCCTCGGCCGGGTGGCGCAGCACCTTGCCGGGGTCGATCCGGTACGTGTTGGTGCGCCCCTCCCGGGTGTGGGAGAGGTATCCGTCCTGCTCCAGGTCGGCGATGATCTTCTGCACGGCTCGCTCCGTGAGCCGGCAGTGGGCCGCGATGTCCCGGATCCGAGCACTGTGATTGTCGGCAATGGCGGCCAGCACGCGGGCATGGTTGGTGAGGAACGTCCATCCGGTGTGTGGCTCGGGCACTCCATCCATGCCCCAACTCTAGCGACAGAACATTCACGCACCCAAAAACACGTACTTCGTTTCATGTATCGGTTGACGGGTGTGGGGTAGAGAGGCAACGCTGGAAGCGGAGGCAAGGCGAACGGAGCAAGGGAGAACAGGGCCATGCCGGAGCCTGCGTACTCTGCGCGGTCTCACCCACAGGAACACGCCGCACCCACGGCGGTCGACAGTGCGCCGGCGGCGATCCCGCCCTGCATGGCGACCATGGACGTCGTCCCGGACGGCGACCGCATGACCGTGACCATGTGGGGCGAGCTGGACCTGGGCAGCCGGCGGTTGCTCCCCGAGCTGTACGACATGCTCACCCTGTCCGGCACCGGCCTCGACCTGCGCCTGGACGCGGTCGGCTTCTGCGACTGCTCCGGCCTCAACGCGCTGCTGGATCTGCGCACCCGCGCTGCCGACGAGGGCAAGACGGTCACCATCCAGTCCTGTGGCATCGCGGTCGAGCGCCTGCTCGACCTGACCGGCGCGCGGGAGCTGTTCGCGGATTCCGGCCGGCCCGAGAGCGCCCCGCCCCCGGCCGCGCCCGCCTCGGACCCGCCGGACGAGGACGGCCAGGACCTCCGCGCCGAAGTCACCCAGCTGCGCCGCGCCATGCAGACCCGGCCCACCATCGACCTGGCCCGCGGCATCCTGATGGCCTCCTTCAGCCTGAGCCCCGAGGCGGCCTGGAGCGTCCTGGTCAGGACCTCCCAGAACACCAACACCAAGCTGCACCACCTGGCCCAGGACTTGGTGGGCACCGTGCGCGGCACGACGCTGCCGGAGCAGGTGCAGCGACAGCTGGCCGCCGCGGTCGCCGGCGCGAGCAGTCCCGGCGAGGCGGCGGCGCCCCCCACGGGCACCCCCGCCGAGGACGCGGACCGAGCCACCGGGGACTGACACACCCGCACTGAGGCATCATGGGCAGGCCACACCCGGCCACCACCGGCCCTCAGCAGGCGGGCACTTTATAAAGCCCCTTTCCAAACCCCTTGTCGAAAGTCCCGGCAGACCATAGCCTTGCGCCGCGCCGGTGCCGACGTCGAACCGGCCCGGCCGGTCTGGGAAGGAATGGGGCACCCCGGTGAAGCGCACATCACGTGACATCCGCACCGCGAACCGCTACGAGGTGCTGCGCCAGATCATCGCGGAGTCACCCACGTCCCGGCAGGAGCTGGCTGCGGCCACCGGCCTCAGTCTCGCCACGGTCGCCACCCTCGTCGGCGAGCTGCTCGACCTCCGCATGATCACCGAGGTCGGCTTCGAGGACTCGGCGGGCGGCCGCCCCCGGGGCCTGGTCGCGGTCAACAGCTCGGGCGGCGCGCTGATCGGCGTCGACATCGCCGAGACGTACGTCCACGTCGAGCTGTTCGACCTCGGGCTGAACGTGCTGGCCCGCGCCGAGGAGGACGTCCGGCCCAGCGAGAGCCTGCCCGAGCAGGTGGTGGGCCATGTGGCCACCGCCGTCGGCTCGGTGGTCACCCAGGCCGGCATCGAGGGCGCCCGGGTGCTCGGGGTCGGCGTCAGCGTGCCGGGGCAGGTGGACCGCGCGACCGGCACCTCGGAGTACGCGCCCAACTGGGACTGGCACGACGTACCGCTCCTCGAGCTGCTCACCGAGCACATCGCCTACCCGCTGTACCTGGACAACCCGCTGCGCGCCAGCGCGGTCGCCGAGCTGTGGTTCGGGGCCGCGCGTGGGCACGGGAACGCCGTGGTGGTCAACCTCGGCACCGGCGTGGGCGCCGGTCTCGTCCTGGGCGGCGGACTGCACCGTGGGGTCAGCAACAGCGCCGGCGAGTGGGGCCACACCACGATGGTGCTGGACGGACGACTGTGCCGGTGCGGCGACCACGGCTGTGTCGAGGCGTACGTCGGCGCGCGCGGCATCATGCTGAACCTGCGCGAACTCAGCCCCGACAGCCCGCTGTTGCACGACGAGGACCAGACGGCGACCATCGACGCCCTGGCCCGCGGGGTCGCGGCGGACGACCCCGTGGCGCGCCGGGTCGTCCACGAGACCGCCCGCTACCTGGGCGCCGGCGTCGCGGACCTGGTCAACCTGTTCAACCCCGAGATCGTCGTGCTGAGCAGCTGGGTCGCCCGCACCCTGGGCGAGCCGCTGCTGCACGAGGTGCGCGAGGCCGTGACCCGGCACGCGCTGCCACGGCCGCTGGCCGCCACCGAAGTCGTCCTCTCCCCGATCCCCACCGACCCGGTGTGCCTGGGCGCGGCCACGTTCGCGCTCGAAGGCGCCCTCCAGACCGTCGGGCAGAAGAACGGCAAACGCGCCGCCCCCATGAGGAGCCGTACCACCACACCTTCGTAGCGGCGGAACCAACTCCTCCGCACCCCCCACGCGTTCGAAATCACGAACCGGACACAACGCTTCGTACAGACTTCGTCCAACCCCTTGCCGAAGCCTTAGCCGAAGCTCTAGCGTCCCGCACCGCACCTCTCTTTGAGCCATCTGGCGCGAGCCCCCGGGCCGTGAGCCATCAGGCAGTGAGCCGCAGAGCCGCAGCCGCACTCGAGACAAGGACGTCAGCATGTCGGCATCGAGCAACATGAACTGGGACCGCCGAAACGTACTGCGGGCCGCGATGGGCCTGGCCGCCGCCGGCGGACTCGCCGCGTGCGGCAGCAACACCGGACGGGGCAGCGGAGGTTCGGGCGACGGCCTGGTCCAGTACTTCCACGCGTACGGCGAGGCCGGCGTCGAGCAGGCCGTGAAGCGGTACGCGAAGGACTACAAGGACGCCGACGTCACCACGCAGTGGATCACCGGCAACAACTACGAGCAGAAGCTCTTCGCCGCGCTGCTCACCAAGAACGCGCCGGACGTCTTCGAGTTCCACCCGCAGATCCAGCTCGTCAAGAGCGGCCAGGTGGCGGACCTGACCGACATCATCGAGCCGGTCAAGGACGACTTCAACCAGGCCGACATCAAGTCGCACACGGTCGACGGCAAGATATACGGCGTCCGGATGATCGACGACCCGCAGTTCCTCTTCTACCGGCCCTCGCTGTTCAAGAAGGCCGGAGTCGAGGTGCCGACCACGCTGGAAGAGCTGATCGAGGCCGCCGACAAGCTGACCACCAGCAAGGTCAAGGGCATCTTCCTCGGCAACGACCTGACCTCGATCGACCGCCCGCTGATCTGGTCGGCCGGCGCCGACACGCTCACCGCGGACAACAAGCCCGCCTTCAACACCGACGCCGTCGCCGAGGGTCTCAAGCAGCTGCGTGGCCTGTTCACCAGCGGCAACCTGCTTCTCGACGCCCCCGCCGACTCGTGGGATCCCTCGGCCTTCATCCAGGGCCTGACGGCGATCCAGTGGTGCGGCATGTGGGCCATGCCGGCCATGCAGAAGGCGCTCGGCGACGACATCGGCATCTTCCCCTTCCCGAAGGTCGGTTCGGCCGGCAGGCAGTCGGTCTACAACGGCGGCTGGTCGATGTTCGTCAACGCCAAGAGCAAGAACGTCGAGGCGGCCAAGGAATACGTGAAGTGGCTGTGGATCGACCAGAAGAAGTACCAGGAGGACTTCGCCACCTCCTACGGCTTCCACATCCCGCCGCGCACCTCGCTCGCCCAGTCCGCGAGCAAGCTGAAGTCCGGCCTGCCGGCCGAGGGCGTCAAGCTCTTCAACGAGTTCGGTCACTTCGACAACATCGGCTGGACGCAGGCCATGATCGCCGCGTTCTGGGACGTGATCGCCAACACCATCCGCAAGGACGGTGACCCGAAGGCCCAGCTCGACGCCTGCGAGAAGAAGGTCAACGCCGAACTCAAGAAGCTCTTCGGATAGACCACCGGACGGATCTCGACATGTCGACCACCACCACGCGCGGGGTCGCCCAGCCCGCCCCGGCCAAGGTCTCCCGGCCTCGGCCGCGGCGGGGCCTGAGGGCGAGCAGCACCTTCAACTTCTGGCTCTTCACCGGGCCGTTCCTGATCGGCCTGGTGATCTTCGTCTTCGTGCCGATCGGCTGGAGCATCTGGCTCAGCTTCTTCGAGGCACGCTTCACCGTCACGCCGAGCGAGTTCGTCGGCTTCGACAACTACAAGCAGATCCTCACGGACACGAACTTCCGGAACTCGCTGGTCACGTTCACCGTGTTCGCCGCGTTCATCGTGCCCGCCACCTGGGCCCTCTCGCTGGGCCTGGCGTTGCTGGTCAACCGGCTGCGGTTCATGCGGGCGTTCTTCCGGTCGGTGTTCTTCCTGCCGACCGCGGTCAGCTACGTCGCCGCCGCGCTGATCTGGAAGATGTCCATCTTCAACGGCGTCCGCTTCGGTCTGGCCAACACCGTCCTCGGCTGGTTCGGCGTCGACAACATCGCCTGGCTGGCCAACCCCGACCCGCCCTGGTACTGGCTGGTCATCGTGACCGTCCGCCTCTGGCTCCAGTCGGGCTTCTACATGATCCTGTTCATCGCGGCGCTGCAGAACATCCCGCGGGAGCTGTACGAGGCCGCCTCCATCGACGGCGCCAAGCCGGGCTGGCAGACCTTCCGGCACATCACCCTGCCCCAGCTCAGGGCCACCTCCACCGCGGTGATCCTGCTCCTGCTGGTCGCCGCGTACCAGGCCTTCGACGAGTTCTTCAACCTGCTCGGCAAGGCCACCTGGGGCCAGCCCCCGCTCGTCGAGCTCTACAAGATGGCCCTCGGCCAGAACCAGAACTACGGCGCGGGCAGCGCGGGCGCGGTCGTACTGACCCTGCTCATCTGCGTCGTCACCCTGCTCCAGGGCAAGATCATGGGCTTCGGAAGGGGTGAGGAGTCCAAGTGACCACCACGGCACCCGACATCACCAAGGCGACGAAGCCGGCCAAGGCCAAGCGCGGCGGCGGCGTCATGGGCAGCACCGGTCTGTACATCGCGACCGGCGTCGCCGCCCTCCTCTTCCTGATCCCCTTCTACCTGATCGTCCGCAACGCGCTGATGACGGACCCGGAGATCACGGGCGAGACCTGGAAGTGGTTCCCCACGTCCATCCAGTGGGGCAACATCACCGAGCCGTTCGACGACGTCACCGTCGACTTCGCGCAGTCCCTGTGGAACTCCGTGGTCGTCGCCGTCCTCCACACGGCGGGCATCCTGCTGATCTGCTCGATGGCCGGATACGGTCTCGCCCGCATCCCGTACAAGCACGCCAACAAGGTGTTCTACGCCGTCCTGGTGACCCTGATGGTTCCCACGGCCGTCACTTTCGTGCCGAGCTTCGTGCTGGTCTCGTCCCTCGGCTGGGTCGACAGTTACCGGGGTCTGATCATCCCGGGCCTCTTCAGTGGTTTCACCTGCTTCCTGTTCCGGCAGTACTTCCTGGGGTTCCCGAAGGAGCTCGAGGAGGCGGCGCGGGTGGACGGGCTCGGCTACTGGGGCGCGTACTGGCGGATCGTCGTACCGAACTCGCTGAACTTCTTCGCGGCCATCGCCACGATCACCTTCATCAACGGCTGGAACGCCTTCCTGTGGCCCCTGGTCATCGGACAGGATCCGAGTGCCTGGACAGTCCAGGTGGCGCTGTCGTCGTATATGACGAACCAGACCGTCAACTACCACCTGATCTTCATGGCCACCGCCATCTCGATCCTGCCCCTGATCTTCGTCTTCCTCTTCCTCCAGCGCTGGCTGGTGCAGGGGATCGCACAGACCGGCATCAAGGGCTGAGCTAGGAGACCGATGTCTTTCCGCACGACCCCATCCGTCGACTACGTCGAGGACGTCTCCCCGGGCAGCGGGGCCCTGCCGCCCCGCGCCTGGTACGCGTCCTCGGACGCGCGGTCCCTGTCGCTGAACGGCAGCTGGCGTTTCCGGCTCTCGGCCACCGCCGGCGCCGAGGACGACTCGTTCGCCGAGGAGGGCTACGACGCCGGGAACTGGGCCGAGGTCACGGTCCCCGGGCACTGGGTCCTCCAGGGCGACGGGGCGTTCGGTTCCCCGATCTACACCAACCACCTCTACCCCTTCCCGGTGGACCCGCCGTACGTCCCGACGGAGAACCCCACCGGTGACCACCTGCGCGTCTTCGATCTGCCGTCCGACTGGCCGTCGGACGGCGGGGCGGTGCTGCGCTTCGACGGGGTCGAGTCCTGCGCCCGCGTCTGGCTGAACGGCACGGAGCTCGGCGAGTTCAAGGGCTCCCGCCTCGCGCACGAGTTCACGGTCGGCGAGTTGCTGAAGCCGGGCTCCAACGTGCTCGCCGTGCGCGTGCACCAGTGGTCGGCGGGGTCGTACCTGGAGGACCAGGACCAGTGGTGGCTGCCGGGCATCTTCCGTGACGTGACGCTGCTGCACCGTCCGTCCGGCGGCGCCGGCGACTTCTTCGTGCACGCCTCCTACGACCACACCACCGGTGAGGGCACCCTGCGCGTCGACTCCGACGTCGACGGCCGGGTGAGCGTGCCGGCCCTGGACATCGATGTCGCGACCGGCGAGCCGGTGACGGTCGCGGTCCGGCCGTGGACCGCCGAGACGCCGAAGCTCTACGACGGTGTGCTGGTCACGGACGGGGAGCGGGTGCCGCTGCGGATCGGTTTCCGTACGGTCGTCCTCGAGGACGGGCTGATCAAGGTCAACGGAAAGGCCGTCCTCTTCAAGGGCGTCAACCGGCACGAGTGGCACCCCGAGCACGGCCGCGCGCTCGACCTGGAGACCATGCGCGAGGACGTGCTGCTGATGAAGCGGCACAACCTCAACGCCGTGCGCACCTCGCACTACCCGCCGCACCCGGCCTTCCTGGACCTGTGCGACGAGTACGGGCTGTGGGTCATCGACGAGTGCGACCTGGAGACCCACGGCTTCACCGAGCAGGACTGGCGGGACAACCCGGTCGACGACGACCGCTGGACCCCGGCCCTGCTGGACCGCGCGGCGCGCATGGTCGAGCGGGACAAGAACCACCCGTCGATCGTGTTCTGGTCGCTGGGCAACGAGGCCGGCACCGGCCGCGGGCTCACCGCCATGGCCGAGTGGATCCACGGCCGCGACCCCGAGCGGCTGGTGCACTACGAGGGCGACTGGAACTGCCGCGACACGGACGTGTACTCGCGGATGTACGCCTTCCACGACGAGGTCGAGAAGATCGGGCAGCAGCTCGACGGCGGCACGCACAGGCGCCGCGAGCTGCCCTTCATCCAGTGCGAGTACGCGCACGCGATGGGCAACGGCCCGGGCGGACTCGCCGACTACCAGGAGCTGTTCGAGAAGTACGAGCGGCTCCAGGGCGCCTTCGTCTGGGAGTGGATCGACCACGGCGTCCGGCACGCCGAGCTGGGCTACGCCTACGGCGGTGACTTCGGCGAGGAGCTGCACGACGGCAACTTCGTGTGCGACGGGCTGGTCTTCCCGGACCGGACGCCGTCGCCGGGCCTGATCGAGTACAAGAAGGTCATCGAGCCGGTCCGCATCGAGGGCTGGGGGTCCCCCCTGCTCGAGCGAAGCCGAGAGCTTGGGGGAGGCGCCAACGGCATCGTGCACGTCACCAACAAGCAGGACTTCGCGGACCTGTCGGCCCTGGCCTTCGAGTGGTCGTGCCAGGTGGACGGGGAGACCGTCGAGTCGGGCTCGCTCGCGGTGCCGGCGCTCGCGCCGGGCGAGAGCGCCGAGGTGAAGCTGCCGGAGCCGCCCGTGGACGGCCGGGGCGGCGAGCGGCAGTGGACGGTGCGGGCGCTGCTCGCGGACGACACGTCCTGGGCCGCGAAGGGGCACGTGGTGGCCTGGGGCCAGTTCGCCGTGGGGGCACGGCCGCTGCCGTCCTTCCCGGCGACCGACCGGCCCGTGCCGGACGGGGGCCGGATCACCCTCGGCCCGGCCGATTTCGACGCCCGCACCGGTGCGCTGCTCTCGATCGGCGACGTGGAGGTCGGCGCGACGCCGCGGCTGGACGTGTGGCGGGCGCCGACCGACAACGACGACGGCGCCGAGTGGCAGACCGACACCCGCTACGGGACGCTGTGGCGCACGCTCGGCCTGCACCGGATGCGGCACCGCCTGGTCTCGGTCGAGGCGGGCGACGACGCGCTGACCGTCCGGACCCGGGTGGCGCCCGCCGCCCGCGAGGTGGGTCTGGACACGGTGTACCGCTGGACGTCCGACGGCGAGCGGCTGCGGCTGACCGTGTCCGTGACGCCTCAGGGCGACTGGACGGTGCCGCTGCCCCGGCTCGGTGTCCGCTTCGGGCTGGCGGAGGCGGACCGGGTGGAGTGGTTCGGCGGCGGTCCCGGCGAGGCGTACCCGGACACCGGCAAGGCGTCCATGGTCGGCCGCTGGCAGTCGACGGTGGACGGGCTGCAGACGCCGTACGTCCGTCCGCAGGAGAACGGTGCCCGGGCCGACGTCCGCTGGGTGGAGCTCGGCGGGCTCAGGATCGAGGGTGACCCGGAGTTCTGGTTCACGGCGCGGCGCTGGACGACCGAGCAGCTGGACGCGGCCCGGCACCGCACCGACCTCACGGCCGGCGACACGGTGTGGGTCAACCTCGACCACGGGCAGCACGGCATCGGCTCGCAGTCCTGCGGCCCGGGTCCGCTGCCGCAGTACTTCCTGAAGGCGGAGCCGGCGGAGTTCTCGTTCGTGTTCTCGACCACCAGGTAAGAAAGACGATTAATCGATTGACTGATTGATCGACATTTCGAGAGTGTCGGGATGTCATCCGCGGCCGGTCGGCCCTCGTGCCGACCGGCCGTCGCTGCGTTCACCACAAGGGAGTTGGTGGGTCCGTTGAGTGTCGCCATCGAGGTCCGCGGGCTGTCCCGTACCTTCCACACCACCGTCCGCCGCCCCGGCTTCACGGGCGCCGTCCGTTCCCTGGTCAACCCCGAGCGGGTGGCCAAGCACGCCGTCTCCGACATCACCTTCGACGTGGCCGCGGGTGAACTCCTCGCCCTGCTCGGCCCGAACGGCGCCGGCAAGTCCACCACCATCAAGATCCTCACCGGCATCCTCACCCCCACGTCGGGCGAGGCCCGGGTCGCGGGCGTGGTGCCGTACCGGGAGCGGGAACGCAACGCCCGCAACGTGGGCGCGGTGTTCGGGCAGCGCACCCAGCTGTGGTGGGACCTGCCGGTGCGCGAGTCGTTCGCGATCCTGCGGGACATCTACGAGGTGCCCAGGGCCGAACACGCCGCCCGGCTCGCGGAGTTCGACGAGATCCTGGAGCTGTCGTCGTTCTGGGACACCCGGGTCCGCCACCTCTCGCTGGGCCAGCGGGTGCGCAGCGATCTGGCCGCCGCCCTGCTGCACGATCCGCCGGTGGTGTTCCTGGACGAGCCGACCATCGGCATGGACGTGGTGGTGAAGGAGCAGGTGCGGGAGTTCCTGCGGCACCAGGTGGAGCAGCGCGGCCGTACGGTGCTGCTGACCACGCACGACATGACGGAGGTCGAGCGGCTCGCCGAGCGGGTGGTGCTGGTCAACCACGGCCGGCTGATGCTGGACGGCTCGCTCGACGAGATCCGCCGGAAGTTCGGCTCGACCTGGCAGGTGCGGGCCACGCTGGCGGATCCGCACGCCGAGGTCGTCCCGCCGCCGGGCACCACGCTGCTGCGGCACACCGGCGGACAGGTCGTCCTCGGCCCCGGCGGGCCGGACGCGCCCACCGTCCAGCAGGCGCTGAAGGCGGTGATCGAGCGGTTCGAGGTGACGGACATCGCCCTGGACGAGGCGGACCTCGAGGACGTGATGCGGGCCGCGTACGCGCACGCCGGGGAGGTCTGACGTGGCCGTGCCCCACGCCTGGCGCGCCGCCCGGGTCACCCCGCTCGGCGAGCTGAACGCACCGCCCCGGATGACCGCCGTCGCCCTGCGGCTGGCCGTGCAGGTGGTGCTGGTCTGGTCGCTGTGGAGGGGCCTGTACGCGCAGTCCGGCACGACCGCGGGGCTGAGCCGCGACCAGGCCGTCACGTACGCCGTGCTGGCCGTACTGGCGTCCCGGCTGCGGGAGCTGGACCAGTACGCGGGCCGGGACACGGTCCTGCAGCACATGCACTTCGGCACCATCGTGTACTGGTACCTGCGCCCGCTGCCGCCGCAGCGCTACTACGCCCTGCGGGCGGCCGGAGAGCAGCTGTACGGGCTGGCGTGGGCGCTGACGGGATACCTGATCTGCCTGGCCGCCGGTGTCGTCGAGCCGCCCGGATCGCCCGCGGTGGCCGGGGTGTTCGTGCTCAGCATGCTGCTCGGCCAATGGGTTCTGTACTACGTCATGCTGATGCTCGACCAGTTGTGCTTCTGGACGGTCCGCAACACCGCGGCGATGCTCATCCTGCTGTTCGCGCAGAACCTGCTGTCCGGGGTGTACGCGCCGCTGTGGTTCTTCCCGGACTGGTTCGTGACGATGAGCGCGTTCCTCCCCTTCCAGGCCACGCTGAGCGTGCCGTTGTCGCTGTACGTGGGCCGGATCCCGTTGTCCGACGCGGCGTTCCAGCTCTCCGTGCAGGCCGCGTGGGTCGTGGCGCTGGCTCTGTTCACCCGGTTCCTGTGGCGGCGGGCCGCCCGGCGCGTGATCTCGCAGGGAGGCTGAGATGTCGTTGAAGGCTCTGCGGATCGTGTGGCGCGTGACGGCGCTCAACTTCCGCGCGCAGATGGAGTACCGCACCGAGTTCCTGCTGATGATCGCGATCGGCGCGATCTGGCAGGTGTCGGTGATCGTGTTCGCGACGGTACTGCTGTCGCGGTTCGCCGGGATGGGCGGCTGGGACAGCTCCGACGTGCTGCTGATCCCGGCGACGCGGATGCTGGCGCACGGGCTGTTCGTGCTGTTCCTGGGACGCATGCACTGGGCCGGCCGGCAGATCCAGGAAGGCCGCATCGACATCTACCTGATGCGTCCGATGCCGGTCCACCGCCAGATACAGCTGGCGTTCTTCCCGACCAACGCCATCGGGGACCTGACGGTGGCGGCCGGCCTGATGGTGGGGGCGCTCTCCCGCAGCGACCTGGACTGGACGACGGGCCGGATCACGTACCTGGTCGCGGCCGTTCTCGGCGGCATGCTGCTGGAGGCGGCCCTGTTCACGGTCGTGGCCAGTGCGTCCCTGCGCTTCCCGGCCGCCGACATGTGGGGCCGCTGGCTGGAGGAACTCCTCGGCACCTTCGGCAGCTACCCCCTGAACGTCCTGCCCAAGGCGGTGGGCGGATTCCTCACCTTCGGCCTTCCGCTCGCGTTCGTCGCCTACTTCCCGGCAGCGGTCCTCACGGGCCACGGCCACTCGACGGGAGTCCCGTACTGGCTCGCGGCGGCCTCACCGCTGCTCGGGCTGCTGGCGTACCTGGCGGCGCGGGTGCTGTGGAAGTGGAGCCTGCGGCACTACACCGGGATCAACGGATGAGCGCGCAGGAGTACGCCGCCGAGGCCGTCGTGTGGAGCCGGCTGGCCGGGCTGCTGTCGGCGGCGGGCGACCGCGAGGAGGTCCAGGCGTGCTGGGACATCGGCGAGCAGGAGGCCGGTCTGGAGCTGCTGGTCGAGCGGCTGCTCGGGCAGGGCGCGGGCGTCGAGGGGGCGGCCCGCGCCGAGCTCGCCGTGATGGCCGAGCAGTGGGGCGAGTGGGACTGGCTCGGCGCACGGATCGCCGCCCTGCCCCACGTCGGCGAGGAGGCAGGTCGGCTGCGTGTGCTCCAGGACGGGGCGGAGGAGACGCGGCCCGCCGGATTCGTCCTGCCGGAGCACCCGCTCGCCCGGGCGGTGCTCGTTCCGTGGATCGTGTGCGCACCCTGCGAGCGGGTGCTGGCCCGGGCCCACCGGCGGGAGGAGTGGGGCGCCCTGTCGTTCCTGGCGGAGGGATACGTCGTGTTCGGGCCCGACTTCGCCCCGGTGGTCTTTGCCCGGGAGGAGCCCGGGGCGGCCTGGGACGCGCTGGCCGCGCTGCGGGACGGCTGCGACCGCGATCGCGGGTGAGTCCCGGCCGGGTCAGGGCCGGCCCGCCCCGCGGATCGGGGTGAGCAGGGCCGTCGCCGCGAGCAGGACGCACGTCGCTCCGGCCGCCAGGGCGACCGGAGCTGTGCCCTGTTCCTCGGCGGCCCAGGTGAGGACGGCGGCGCCGACGGGGGCCGCCGCGTAGTGGAGGGTCCAGAACGCGGAGGTGACCCGGCCCAGGAGGTGTTCCGGGGTCACCTCCTGGCGGAGCGACATCGAGCAGGTTCCTCCCATGGCGGCACAGGCGAGGAAGACGGCGCTCAGGGCCGCGACGACCGGCACGTCCCGGGCCCAGCCGAGACCGGCGAACGCGAGGCCGCAGCCCGCGACCGAGCAGGTCCACGTCGGCCCGAAGCCGAGGCGGCGGCGGATCCTGGCCACGAGCAGGGCGCCGGCGATGGTGCCGAGCGCACCGGCCGCCATGACGGTGCCGACGGTGCCGTCGTCGTGCCCGAGGTCGTACTTGAGGTGGTAGATGACCAGGTCGTTGAGGCCGAGGGTGAGGAAGCTGAAGACGAACAGCAGGACGGTGAGCGAGCGCAGCACGGGGTGGCCGTGGAGGAAGGCGATGCCGGTGCGGAGGTCCTGCCACAGTCCGGTGCGCCTGCCCGGCCGTTCGTCCGGAGTGCGGGAGCGGAACCGTACGAAGAACAGGCACATGGCCGACACCCCGAAACTGGCCGCGTCCACGCCGACGGCCGCGGCCGGGCCGGACCACGCGGCGACCAGCCCCGCGCACAGCGGCCCGAGGACACCCGCCGCGGCGGCTGTCGCGTTCAACCGCCCGTTGGCCTCCGTGAGTTGCCCGGTACCGACCAGTGCGCGCACGCCCGTCACGTAGCCGACCGCGAACAGCATGCCGACGGCCTCGCACAGCGGCAGCACCGCGTACAGCAGCCAGATCTGCGGCCCGAACAGCCACACCACCGGGATCACCCCGTACAGCCCCATGCGCACCAGATCGCAGGCGATGAGCAGCCGGCGCCGGTCCACCCGGTCCACGACCGCCCCGGCGAACACCGCCGCCACGACGGATGCCGCCCCGCCCACCGCGGTCAGCAGCCCCATCCGGGCGACCGAGCCGGTGGCCTCCAGGACCAGCAGGGGCAGGGCGATCAGCGCGAACGAGTCGCCGAGCACGGAGAGGGTCTGGGCGGCCCAGAAGATCCCGAAGTCGCGCTGCCGCCACAGCGGGCGGGCGCCGCGTGAGCCGTCGTCGGCGGCGGCTTCCGAGGGCCCTCGGCCGGGCTTGCCGCCGGACTCGCCGCCGGGTTCATCAGCGCGCCGTGCCGCCCCGTGCGTCATGCAACCTCCCCCGTCGCCGATGCACGGCAACCCTACGGCCGTGGGCGAAAAGCGGTACCGGCGGGCGGCACGGGCGGGTAGCGTCCGCACCGTGAGCTGATCTCTCCCGCGGTGTCCCGGACACCGCAGCCGCCGCGGAACGGACCCGCACCGCGGGCGTTTGCCCCCCACCCCCCGCCAGAAGGCGAGGTTGTTCCGGGCGATGAGGGTGACGGCCGCACGGCCCTACTTCCGTCCTCGCTCCCCCGATCCATCGGCGGCGAACGCGTCTCGTCCACGGAGGTGCACCGACCGAGTCAGGGCGTAGCCAGCCATGCCAAGTACCAGTCTCGGAAGTCCGGCCCCCGCGTCAGGCCGCCCCAGTCAGGATCGTCGAACCAGACGCGACCAGCGTCTCTCCCCGTGACGACTAGGCGGTGGAACGTGCCGCAACCGCACTCCCCGATGACCAGGCTCCCTTCGACCGAGTACCAGCCGACTCTCCCCCGTCCGCTGTTCGTCTGAACGACGCCGGCCCGGCCAGCGTCGACGATCGGATCGACGCCCTGCACAGTCACCGGACAACTAGGCTCAACTGCCCCGCCCGGAGGCCTCGTCCTCGCCGCGGTACGGACCGACATCTTCCGCGACGGACCTCCGCACCTTCTGGCGACCCATCCACGCCCCCGACAACCCCAGACGGCTGGACGCCCCCCGTAACCGAGGTCTCGGCAAGGCCCATTCGGCGAGTAGCCAGGACCTTCGCATGGTCAGCACTGGTAGCTAGCCGGTGACTTGGTGCGTCAAAGCGCAGAATTAGCTCAAATCGGATTGGGCAGCTACCTCTCGGCGGAAGACTTCGGTTGCAGACTCGAGCGGCAGGAACCGTCGCAGGAACACCGGTGCGATCCGCTCGGATGGCCCGGCCGGATAGGAACACCGTCGGACGCTGGGAGGGGACCCCTGATGGCACTGGAAGAGCACGAGCGAGCGCGCGCCGTCATCGACCTGCGGATGCAGGAGTACGAGACGCTTCGTACTGAGATCATCCAAAGGATCGCTGCTCGGCAGCAGATGACTGGGTATGCCGCCGCGCTGACCGCGATTGCCGCGACGCTGGGCGGGAATCTAGGCTGGTGGCGGTGGCTCATCGTGGCGCTGGTTGTTTTGGGTTCGGCCCTCTACCTTCGGGACAGCAATAAGGGGATCCAGCGCATCGGACTTCATCTGCAGGATTTAGAGAAGGACATCAACGCGCTTACTACCGAGGTCTATGGGCGACCGGTTCTTTCCTGGGAAAATCGTCGGCAGGGCCAGCGCGAACGAGAGAGCTGGATCTGGAAGGTGATCGGCATCTTCGGGGGTTGGCACCTGCGCAAGCCGACTAAAGAACTCCCTGGGCAACGCACCAGCCCGAACGCTCGCACGGAGGCTCGAACGCCTGTTGAGTAATCAGAGCTGCCCGTTGGCCTCTGCTTCCAAGCAGAGCACAAGGGCACCAGGGAGGCCCTCTATGCTGTTCGTCTATGAGTCAACTGCTCACTCTGACGGTCCCATCTAGCGCCCGTGCTCGATCCCTCGTCACCAGTCGCGGCACGTTCGCTGCTCTCGACATGGCACCCGAGAGCTCTGTACCCCACATGGGCACTGCCCTCATGGTTCCCGGCTTCATGGGCAGCAAGGAGGACTTCCTGCCCATGCTGCCGCCGGTGAGCCGAGCTGGTTACCGTGTTGTCACCATCGATGGTCGAGGGCAGTACGAAACGGGTGGGATCCATCCCCCTGCAACGTATGCGAGGGAGGAGCTCGCTCAAGACCTCACTGCCGTCGTTGAGGCTGTCGGTGATGGGCCAGTCCACCTCGTGGGCCATTCATACGGCGGTCTCTTGGCGCGGGTTGCCGTTCTGCACACTCAGGGAGACCCGTCCCTCTGGCGGTCTCTGACACTCATGAACTTTGGCCCGGCGGAAGTGTCCGCTCAACAGCGCGAACGGCTGCGGCTATTGCTCTCAGTACTTGACTCAATGGCTCCAGAAGAGATCTGGCCCTTTCTGGGGGGCCACGACGCCACAGTGCCGGATGACGTTCGATCGTTTATGCGGACTCGTTGGCTCGCCAATGACCGCAGCCACGTCAAGGCAGCTGCCGAGCACTTGCTTACCGAGCCTGACCACACGGCAGCCCTGGCGGCGATCGACCTCCCCAAGGCCGTCGTTTCGGGCTCACCCGACCTCACTTGGGTTCCGGAAGGCGTAGCGAAGATGGCCGACGCTCTGTCGGCACAACTCATCGCGTTGCCCGGAGGCGGACACTCACCGAATGTCCATCGCCCGGAGGAAACCACAGCGGCGCTTACAAAGTTCTGGGATGCCATCACCACCCCCTGAGCTAGATCCCCGCGGGTTTGCTGCCCGTCATCACGGTGTGCAGACCAGATACGGCTCCAACCGTCCACGCACAGGTCATTTGACGACTCGGACCTCGCCGAAACCAGACACCGATGATGCTGGTGCGGTCTCGGTGGGCCCCCCGAATCGGCTCCGCCGCTGGCGACCTGCCGGGTAGCGGTTGTCGACGCGGGTGACGATGTCACCGATGGACTCGGGCTGCAGTCCGCCGCCCTCCATCACGGTGTTCCAGCGGTTGTGCAGGCGACGGCAGGCGTAGCCGTCCGGGTCGGTGAGGCCGGCGGCCTCCTTCCACGCCTGTCAGGCCCTCTTCTGGCAGATCGAGGGCTGGGAGCCGTAGGGGACCGGGACGCCACGGGGCGCGCACCTTGGACACGCGCAGGTCAGCCTTGATGCCGCCGAGTCGCGGACCCGGTTGAAGGGCGAGTTCGTGCTGGAAGCCGGCGACGGCGAAGTGCATGAGCACCAGGGCTCGGTCGCGGATGTCCCTGAGGTTGTCGGGGCAGACGGCGCTGATCTTCACCAGGTGATCCACGATCAGCGGCGGGTCGTGGCCCCGGCCGCGGGTCTCCCCCTTCTCCTTGCCGTCCCCCAGCCGCACGCCGTGTTTGGCGCGGGCGGTCACCACGGTGCCGGAGATCCGCCGGTCAATGGTCGACGGCGCGGTGCACGTCCCCTTCCTTCCGCCGGGCTGGGTCCACAGTCACTCGACGAACGTCACCAGCATGCCCGGGATGACGGCAATCACGGGCACTCCGGAGACGGCGCAGAACTTCGTCCAGCTCGCTCAGTGCTGGGCGTAGCTTCGGCGGGTGCTTCCTGGGCGGCCGTCGGCCACGGTGCGCGCAGCAGCCGGTTTTTGCGTTCCAGTCCGCGCCGGGCAGCGGTCGCGACCGCGGGACCGCTGGGCGTCTCTTCACCAGCTTGCTCAGCACGGGGGCGAAGAACCCCACCAGCCGCCGTCTGCCCAGACGAGGGTGATGTCGCGGTGCAGGCGGCGCAGCCGTCTCTGCAGGTCCGCCGCGGCGTCGCGGTCGCCGATGTTCGCGGCGGTGACCGCGACGACCAAGAGCAGACCGAGGGTGTCGGTCACGATGTGCCGTTTGCGGCCCGGCACCTTCTTCCCGCCGTCGTAGCCGCGTGAGGAGGCCGGCACCGTCGCGGCGGCCCGCACCGTCGCGGCGGCCCGCACCGACTGCGCGTCGATGACAGCGGCCGTGGGCTCGGCCTCGCGACCCTCGCGTTCACGGACCTTCCCGCGCAGCCAGTCGTGTAACTCGGCGATCAGTCCGTACTCGCGCCAGCGGCGGAAGAAGGCGTAAACCCCGCCCCAATCGGGGAAGTCCACAGACACTTCCCGCCAGGAGATCCCGCCCGCGACCAGGTAGCGGACCGCGTCCAGCAGCTGGCGGTGGCAGTAGCCCTCGGGCCATCCGCCCCACCCCTGAAGCCAGACTGGCACCGGCAACGATGGCCGGACCTCCGCCCACTCCGCGTCCGTCAGGTCCGACGGATACCGGCGCACCCGCTCGTGATGATCGGCCGCGTTGCCGTACACGTGCGCGGGGCAATCACACGACACAGCAGGCGAGTTGAACTCAACGGGCTGGGGCGCGTACAACGACGGCAACAGGGCCTCCGGGAACCGCTCGGACTGGGGTCGCACCCCCGAGCTACGGGAGGCCCTGCCTTCATACGCGTATCGCCGGAAGATCACCCGACCAGGAACTCTGTTCGATCCACACATTCCAAGATCGGTTGAGGGGCGGCTCCTCAGTCGACATGAGGCCAAATCTGGACTACCCATGCCTCAAGGGGGTCCTCATGCGGCCCTTCAGGCGGGAAGGGATCGAGTGCCAGCGAAGCCTCAACATGATCTCGCCCTCGGCAGAGCAAACGCAGGTGATAATGCCCCGGCCGCAGCTGAATCTCGCCGTGGCAGACGCCATGCAAGTCGACCACCTCGAGGCGATCTGTCATCGGAGCATGGAAAGCCCGTTCATATTCCCACGAGCCTGATGGTTGGGGAGCAGGCCCGTCCCACACTTCTAAACGCACTAAAGGGTAGAAATCGTTGTCGCTGGAGGTAAGACTCCAGCCTTCCCCGGGGATCTGAACAATATCGTCCCCCGCCGGGGCTTGTTCGAAGAGGATGGGGCCGATCTGGATGGTCCTGTAGTACACGCGCGGCCGGACATCAACAGCGTTGATCAGAGTGGGCACTTACTCTCCTCAGAATCGAGCGAGCAGGGCCCGTCAGGCCAACCGCGACCTGAACCGAAAGCCCCCTCAACTCATCTCGCAACGATCACAAGCGGGCGCTCGCCCGGCCTTCATGCGGTTATCGCCGATAAGTCACCCGACCAGGAAACCTGTTCGATCCAGGCGTTCCACAATCGGTTGAGATACGGCTTCTAAGCTTGTCATTCAACCTTTGCGAGCTTTGAGGCGATTACGTTCGGCGATGGTCTCGGGGCGTCGGGCCGTTTTGCCCACGTCGTGGAGAGTAGCGTGATGCCGGTTCCTGGAGCCAAGCGGCCTGCTCGGTCCGGGTGTTGAGGGTTTCGGTGCGCGGGCTGGGCAGTGCAGGTGCGGGCGGAGGCTCCGAAACCCCCGACGGACCCGCGCCGGGGTGAGCCGGGCGGGCTCGGCCGGTTTCTCCCAGGGGCGGCGGAGGTCGGCGGCGGCCTCGCGGGTGAGGCGGAGCTGAGTGTGGGCGACGATCACGAACCATGTCCACCGGTCCGCGGCCTCTGGGGTCCGCAGCTTCGGGCGGGTCCAGCCGAGTGTTTGCTTGATCATGCGGAAGGTGTGCTCCAGGTCGAATCTGCGCAGGAAGACCTGCCAGCGCAGGTCGACGTCCTCGCCGGTCATGCCGGTACTGGAGGACCACAGCCACACGGGCAGCGGCTCCTGTCCACCGGGCAGGTGATCAACCTGGAGACGGATCAACGTGCCCTCGATGTGGGGAAGTTCGCCCTCATGGGCAATCCACGCGGAACGGGTGGTCAGCCTCGGATGGATGCGGTCCCAGCGAGCCTGCACGGTGCCGTACCGGTCATTGATTTGGTCGGAGCACGGGATCAGTCGAAGGCCGTGTTCACGTCCGCGAAATCCCCGTACGGGCGATCATGTTCGGCGTATTGTTCGAGGCCCGACCGCAACGGCGGCCTCAGAACAGAATGATGTCCTCATGGACACGCAACCTCTCCAGCTCGCCGCTCACGGCCTCGTGCTTCGCGAATGGACGAGCGATGACCTCGCCGTCATGCAACAGCTGTTCGACGACCCCGATGTCGCATACCGGACCCCGTTGGAGTCACCGTTCGGCCAGGACGCCGCACTGCGCTACCTGCACAGCGCAGAACGGGTCCGACGGGACAACAACCGGATCCACCTGGCCATCACCACCGATGGACACCAGGCACTGGGAGAAGTCCTGCTCAACCGTGCCACCGGCAACATCGGATACATCGTCGGCGCCGCCCACCGGGGGCAACGGCTGGCAGTGCGCGCTCTTCGAACGATGACCGAGTTCACACACACCACCCTTCCCCTGCCGAAGGTGATCCTTGAGATCGAACCTGACAACCAGCCCAGCATCGCCGTCGCACGATCGGCCGGCTTCCACCCGTCCAGCTCGGCCC
The DNA here is from genome assembly GCF_014648995.1 of Streptomyces massasporeus. Lineage (GTDB taxonomy): Bacteria > Actinomycetota > Actinomycetes > Streptomycetales > Streptomycetaceae > Streptomyces > Streptomyces massasporeus. Next base: position 41,185 of record NZ_BMSE01000007.1, read on the forward strand.
CCGAGACCGTCACCGACAAGGGCCGGACCTACGACCTACTCACCTGGGAACACAGCCTGACCACCGCCGCCTGAGGTTAAAAAGCAAGCTAAGGCTGTCAACTCGTTGACTGCGCTGTTTGACGCTGGCCCCCGAACGAGTGAGTGCCCTTCTTCACCTCGCCGGTCTCGTCGACCACCAGGACCGCGGCCTCGTCAGAGATGTGCTCGACGACGTGCTCGCGCACGTGACGCTGTCAGTATCCCAGACGGCCGGCACAGCAGATGCTGCAGCATGCAGTGCGAGCTAGTCTCCCCGGCCCCTTCCGCGATCGTCCAGCAGTTCTTACGCGGCAGGTCCGACAGAAGGCCCAGCATCAAACCGCCCGGCTTTCAGCCGCGGTTCGACCCGGGCGAACCGGCCCGCGACCCAGCCCATGGCGCTGTTTGCCCGGACCGGTTCAGCCGATCACGGACCGGGCGAAGGCGACGGTGCCGACGAAGGAGCCCCCCGTTACCTTCTTCGTGGCTCCGCAATGGGGCCTCCGGCCTTCGGGTCCGGCATGACTTCCCCCTCCTGTTGACAACACCCGGTGAGTGGGCGGTTCTGTGGCAGTGATTGAGGAGAAGTGCTACGAAAGGAGCGGCCCTGTCTCGGCGGAGTTGACGTCCGGTCGGTGTTCAGCCGTGGGTGACGTTCTACAGCGGCCAGAACTGGAGGACGTGCTCCTCTGCTTCGCGCGATGCGATGAGCAGGCGTCCGGTCCAGTGGTAGGGCGGTTCGAGGCCGGGCCTGTGGAACAGTTCCTCTGGCGGTGGGTCCTGGAACATGTCGTCGGGGTCTGTTCCTGTCGTGAAACTGGCCGGGGCGTCGGTCGCGGTGCAGGTGAAGGCCTCGATGTGCCTCCACTCCCCAGCCAGTGGTTCCGGCTCCTGGTCGTAGATAAGGAAGCTGATCTTGACGGGGTCCCACTCGCTTGATCCTGCGGTGATGGTGAGGCAGCTGTCGCTTTCGGTGGCGGTGATCCGAGTTTCGGAGGTCATGGAGGGCAGTGCGATGCCCTCGGGTTCTCCCATGTCCACCACGTAGAAGGCGTGGCTCAGTGTGGCCATTCCGGTGTACTCGTTCACCGGCCGGATCTCTGCCATGGGCATTGCTTTCCTCTGTCACGGGGGCAGGCCCTCGCGCCGCACGGCGTGAGGGCCTGCCAGTGCCGGTGTGCGGTGCTACTGGCCGGCCTGCACGTAGAACTTGTCTCCGGGCAGGAGGTGGTAGCGACCGAAGAAGGTTCGCAGGATGCCGCCCTGCTGGCGGTTCTCCTTCAGCGGCACCCACTTGATGGATCGGTTGGGCGGGTTGTAAGTGTTGCCGCCCTGCGTGGTCTCGGCAAACGGGTACTCGTCACAGGAGGGCTTGGTGCCGTCGTCGCTGGGGTCGACGGTCCACCAGATGTCGCCCGGCTTGGGCCTGACGCTGGGGCCGCAGACTTCCTTGCGGTTTTCTTCGGCTTTGGCCTTGGTGGCCCGGGTGAGCGGAACGGTGGAGCCGGGGCGACCAATGTGGAGGCCGGCGCGCTGGACCTTTCGGATGTTGTCGCCGATCCCAGGCAGGTTCGCCATGTCGGACAGTTTGGTCCAGTCCTTCTCGACGGAGATGCGGGTTGGGTACACGCAGCCTGCGCCGTACTGACGGTCCTCGTCGTCGCAGCGGTAGGTGGAGCCGACGTAGGCGGCTTCACCACCGGTGTAGCCGGGCTTCTTGAAGTCGAACTCGTAGCGGGTGTGGCTGGAGCGCGGGTGCCCCCTGCTGACGGTGAAGGTGTGGCTGGCCGATCCGGTGTGGGCGGAGCCGTTCAGGGTGAACGGCGAGGCCAGTCCGCCGCCTGCGCGGACCTGGCAGCCGGAGCCGCAGGAGGGGTGGAAGGTGGTGAGGATGCCCTTGGCGTTGCCGGTGATGGCCGCTTTGCTGACAGTGATCTTCTCAGACCACTTGACGCTCTTGAGGTTCAAGTGGATCTCGTGCCATGCGGTGAACTTGGCCGTACCCACCGTCCGGCCGTTCTTCTTAACGTCGACCTGCACGGGCGCGCTGTAGCAGTCCATGGTGCGGTTGACCGCAGTGGTCATGGGGTTGGGCTGCTTGCAGTACCCGGCCGGCTCGCCCGCCCGCTGCGCGGCCGCCGCGCTCTTGAAGTTGTTGGCGCTGAAGTCAGACGTTATAGAGCTGGTGGTGACGATGATCTCGTTACTTCCGCTGGCCCGGCCTGAGGGAGCGGAAGCAGCGATCGTGCCTGCGGCAGCGATGGTCAGGGTCGCCGCCGTGGCGATCAGCTTGCTGTTGGCGAATGTCAAGTTGCACCCCCGGTGTTGGTCGTCGGCAGCAGGGGTCACGCGTACAACTCGCCTCTCCCCCGGCCGCGTTGACGTCATGCAAGCACAGGAAGCGCATGCATAGCATCGCAATTTGATCATTTTTAGCCATAGCTGAGGCAAGGTCCGACATGCTGACCCGAGCGGTGTCCTCACGTCGACTTCTGTGCAGCGAACGACACTTGTTGATCAGAGGCATCTGCCCTGGCTGCTGCCCGGGCCTTGAAGATGTCGACGAAGGTGGCGTTCACGATGTCAGCGGGCGGCGGCCTTGATCGCGTCTTCGATCTCGTCTTCCGGCCGGTTCATGACCGGGTCCTATGCCCGCATCCACTTACCGGCTTTGAAGATCTACCCGGCCGTGACCCGAGGCTCGGCGCGGCTGCGCACACGCCCGCTCGGGGCAAATTGCCCAGTAGCTGGCCGATGGGCTGGTCCTGCTGGACCGCTACGAGGATGCTCCGCCCGCACCTCACCTGCCCCGCCCGTGCCCCCAAACCCTCACGGCCGGGCCGGGACGGCCGCTCGGCTCGAAGAACCGACGGCCCGCCACCCGCTGCGACGTGAACAAAACGGTGAAACGGGCCGAGGGCATCATCGAACGAAACCGACTCCGATCTTGAAGAACAAGCCCAGAAGCTGTGTCACGACCGACGATCTGTGACGTTCCGTAACTGGTGGGCCGTGGGGCTGGCCTGGGGAGGTCTTGACTCCGGTCTCCATGACGGCGATATCACGTCGGTTCGGACGGCCTGGCCGACCAGATCCGCTTCTGTCGATATGCGTGTGCACGGCGGAGGTTTGGGGTGCAAGCTGCCGGGGTGAACATGGAAGAGGTCCGTGCTCGGTTGGTCGGTCGATTCGGCCCCGAGACAGAGGGTTGGCTCGCTGAGGTTCCGGACCTCGCTGCTCGTCTGGCCGCGCGGTGGGGTTTCGTGCTCGGTGAGCTGTTCGAGAGTGGAGCTTCCTCTGTCGTCTTGCGCTGTCAATGGCCTGACGGCACGCCGGCGGTTCTCAAGCTCAGTCCGGATCGGGCACTGTTGTCCAAGCAGCTGGAGATGCTGCGCGTGTTCGCGCTGTCGGGTCGGTGCCGACCGTATTGTCTGCCGACGCGGCGGCCGGGGCGATGGTGTTGGAGGAGGTCCTGCCCGGCACCGAGGCCGAGGACATGCCGCAGACGTCCTTGCCGCAGCAGTGGGGAGAACTGCTTGCCGCGCTGCACGCCGTGGCCCCACCCGCGCGCTGGCCACTGGACCTGCGTGGTCGGTTTGAGCCGAGGATCCCGCGGTCGCGGGGCTGGTCCTCAGCGGCTCACGGGTCCACGAGGGCATGCCGACCGGCCACTCCGACCACGACCTGCACGTGATCCTCCGGGACCGGCACGCCTCCGAGCTCGCCGGGCTGGACTGGTTCCGCTCCGCCCATCTCGACCTCGTGGTCATCGAGCTGGCGGAGTTCCGCGTGCGCGGCATGCCCGGTCGGCCCGACCACTTCGCGCGTTACTCCTACGTCCACGCCGAGGTACTGCTCGACCGGCTCGACGGCACCGTCGCCCGGATCCTCGACGAGAAGCGGACCCTCGGCGCCGACGAGGCCCGGGACGCCGCCGCCGGCCGGCTCGACGCTTACGTCAACCAGGCCTACCGCTCCCTGAAGAGCTACCGCGACGGCCGCGACGGCCTCGGCCACCTGGACGCCGCCGAGACCGTCCCCCACGCCCTGGAGGTGCTGTTCGCCCTGCACCGCCGCGTCCGGCCGTACAACAAGTACCTGCGCTGGGAACTGGAACGGCAACCGCTGGGCGACCTCCGATGGAGCGCGGACCGGTTCCTGCCGGTCCTGCGACGCATCCTGGGCGACGGCGACCCGTCCACCCAGCGCGCGCTCTTCGCCGGGATCGAGGGGGCGGCGCGCGATGCCGGACACGGCGGGGTCCTCGACGCCTGGGGCGCGGATCTGGACCTCCTGCGTCACTCCTGACGCCAGGACGTCTCCCACTGTTCGCGCTGTTCCCCTTGCGCACCAAGGGCGTTGCCCTCGAACCTGAGCACCGTTCACCTTTCTTCCCCCCGCCTCTCCGACCGGAGACACCCCCCATGAAGAGACTGATCGGCACCGTCGTGGCCGCCGCCCTGACCGTCACGGGCCTGGCCACCACCAGCGCGACACCCGCCGTCGCCGCGGACTCCGGCTCCTTCAGCGTCCTCACCTACAACGTCGCAGGCCTCCCCGAGGGCCTGAGCTCCGGCAACCCCGCGAAGAACACCCCGCTGATCTCGCCGCGCCTCGGGGCGTACGACATCGTCAACGTGCAGGAGGACTTCAACTACCACGCCGCCCTGTACGCGGGCGACGACCACGCTCACCGCACCGCGACCAGCGGCGGCGTCCCGTTCGGAGATGGCCTCAACACCCTCTCGGACCATCCCTTCGAAGACTTCCAGCGCGTGAAGTGGAACAAGTGCACCGGCACCAACTGCCTCACCCCGAAGGGCTTTTCCCTGACGCGGGTCCGGCTCGCCGAGGGCGTCTTCCTGGACCTCTACAACGTGCACACCAACGCGGACGACACCGACGACGCGCTCGCCGCCCGCCGTGCCAACGTCGAGCAGCTCTCCGACTTCATCCAGGCGAACTCGTCCGGCAACGCGGTGATCGTCATGGGCGACACGAACACGCGGTACACGCGCTCCGGCGACAACATCCGCACGCTCGTGAGCGAGAACGGCCTGACCGACGCATGGGTCCAGCGGGTGAAGGGCGGGACGCCCCCGGCCCAGGGCGGTGCCGCTCTCGTCTGCCCCACCACGGCACCGCCGGACGACTGCGAGGTCGTGGACAAAGTCCTCTACCGCGGCAGCAGACTGCTGAGCCTGAACGCGACCCGTTACAGCAACGCGTGGGCGTCCTTCCTGGACCCGGCCGGCGGCAACCTCTCCGACCACTTCCCGCACGCGGTCGACTTCTCCTACACGCTCGATCCGTCGCTGCGCGCGAGCGACTTCTTCGGCGGCCCGCACGGCACTGCCTTCAACGACGCGGACGACCTGCCGTCCGTCCCGTCCCCGCGCACGCTCACCCTGCGCGGCGGCACCCGCCTGGACGCCGTGTCCCTCACCCACGACGGCGGTACGACCCTCACCCACGGCGGCACGGGCGGCACCGCGGCCTCCCTGACCCTGGCTGCGGGTGAGCACCTGACCTCGGTCAAGCTGACGCAAGGTCAGAAGGACGGCCGTACACGTCTGTTCTCGGCTTCGTTCACGACGGACCGCGACCGCACCCTGTCCGCCGGCACGGCCACGTCCGACGCGAGGACCTTCACGGCCCCCTCCGGCCGGCAGATCGTGGGCTTCACGGGCCGCGCGGGCGACGAGCTGGACAAGCTGGGGGTGGTGTACGCGCCGATCCGCTGAGCGGGGCGCACCGACGGCAACCTCACGAGGGGGGGGCCGGGGGCCGACGCGCGCAGGAGCTGGTGGCGGTGGGGTGTGACCCGTGAGGCCGGACCCGTGCGGCGTGACCGGTGGGGTGTGACCCGTGAGGCCGGACCCGTGCGGCGTGAGCGGTGAGGTACGGCGTCCGCACGCCCTCACCGGCGGCTACGATCGCTCCCAGCTCCCGTGGGCCCTGACCGACGACACGGCCCCTCTTCGAGAGGTGACCCCGAACCCCCATGCCCAGAGCCGGTCTCACCCCCGAGCGCCTCGTCGCGGCCGCGGCCGATCTCGCCGACGAGGCCGGGTTCGAGGGTGTCACCCTCTCCGCCCTGGCCCGTCGCTTCGGGGTGAAGGACGCGAGTCTGTACACCCACGTCCGGAGTCTGCGGGACCTGCGGATCCGGATGGCCCTCCTCGCCGGCGGCGAGATGATCGACCGGATCGCGGAGGCGGTCGAGGGCCGGGCGCCCGGCAGGGACACGCTGGCCGCCTTCGCCGCCGCCTACCGGGCCTACGCCCTGGAGCACCCGGGCCGGTACGCGGCGACACAGCTCCGGATCGACCCGGAGCTCGTCACCGACTCCCCCGCGATGCGCCGCACGGCCGACGTCACCTACGGCATGCTCCGCGCCTACGGCCTGGAGGAACCCGACCTCACCGACGCCGTACGCCTGCTGCGCAGCACCTTCCACGGCTACTGCGCCCTGGAGTCCAGCGGCGCCTTCGGCGCACCCCGTGACGTGCAGGTCTCGTGGGACAGGGCGATCGACGCCCTGCACGTGCTGCTGCGGAACTGGCCCAGTGAGAACCAGTGAGAAGAGGACATCCGATGGCTGATCACGCCCGATCCGACGACACCGCCGGTGCCATAGCCGAGATGCACTCCCTCGGCAGCGGCCCCTGGGTCCTGACGCCCGTCACCCGGGGCGCCCTCGGCCAGATCTGGAAACTCTCCGGAAACGGTTGCTCGTACGCCGTGAAGGAACTCCTCTTCGGATGCGACCCGGCCCAGGTCGCGCGCGAGGCGGCGTTACGGGATTCCGCGGCCGCCCTGGGCATCGCCTCGCCCCGGCTCCACCCCGACCGGCACGGCGCGCACGTCTCCCGCCTCGACTCCCCGGGCGGCGGAACCTGGGTGAAGCTGTACGACTGGATCGACGGCGACCGGGCGGACCCCGGCGATCCCGACGTCCTGGACTGGTTCGGCCGGACCATGGCCCTGCTCCACCAGGCCGGTGAAGGGGCCGTCGAGGCCCCGGTCGACTGGTACGAGCGGTGCCCCGACGACGCCGACTGGGAGGACGTCCTCAAGAAGGTGCGCGACGCCGGCCTGCCGTGGTCGGAGGAACTGGACCGGTTCATCGCCACGACCGCGCCTCCACTGGCCCACTGGGTGACCCCGTCGGCGCCCGGCGGCCTGGTGACCTCACACCTCGACCTCCAGCCCCAGAACGTCCTGGTCGGCCGGGACGGGCCGGTCCTCCTCGACTGGGACAACGCCGGACCTGTCTGTGCGGAACGGGAGTTCGCACGCGCCCTCTTCGTCTGGTCCGGCGGCAACGACGTGGACATCGCCTCCGCGCGGCGCCTGGCCCGGGCCTACCGCGAGGCCGGTGGCCGAGCCGTCCTCACCGGCCCGGAGTCCTTCTCGATGCTCTTCGCCACGGCCCTGAACTACGTCCACGTGCAGGCCGAGACCTCCGTCGACCCCGCCGTGACCGCCGAACAGCGTGAGTTCGCGGCCCGCCAGACCGTGACCTGCCTGCGCACCGTGCCCGACCTCGCCGCCGTGTCCCTGCTGGTCGCCGCGCTCGACACCCCCTGAGCGGGACGCGCCCGGGGGCCGCCCTAGTGGTGCGCCCCGGGGTCGAAGCCCGCGGGGGCTCGGTCGAGGAAGGCGGTGACGGAGGTGATCCGGCCGTCCTCGTCGAGGTGGATCACATCGGTCCCGGTGGCGAAGGGCGCGCCGTCGCCGTCCTCGGTGAGGATCTGCCACCGGAGCCTCGCGCGCTGGTGGTGGATCTGGGGCCGCTCCCGCAGGCGCAGTGCGGCCGGGCCCATGTGGGCGACGAACCGGTTCCGGAAGTCCATCAACGCCTGTGCCCCGCTGAGGACGCCGATCTCCGCGCGGTACTCGACGCCGTCGGTGAAGGTGGCGGCGGCGAGTTCGCGCTGCTCCTGCTCGGTGCCGGCGTTCCAGAACCGCACGTACCGGTCGAGCCGGTGCTCGGTGAGGGGCTCGGTCGGCACTGTCGTCTCGGTCATGGTTGGTGTCCCTTTCGTCGGGCGCCTCGCGGCGCGTCGTGTTTCCGGCTTCCGACTCTGCGGCCGACGCTGCGGGCTGTCGATGACCTGCGAGGTCATTGCCGCCCTACGCGCGGCCGGGCAGCCTGGAGCCCATGACGACCACCACCGAGCCGGTCGGGGCGCTGGTGCGGCGCTGGCGCGAGCGTCGCCGCCGCTCCCAGCTCGACGTGTCGCTCGCCGCCGAGCTGTCCACCCGGCATCTGAGCTGCATCGAGACCGGCCGCGCCAACCCGAGCCGGGACATGATCCGGCGGCTGTGCGACGAGCTGGACGTACCGCTGCGGGAACGCAACGCGCTCTACCTGGCCGCCGGGTTCGCCCCGGTGCACGGCGAGCGCGCGCTGGCCGATCTGGGCGCGGCACGTCACGCGGTGGAGGCCGTCCTGGCCGGGCACGAGCCGAACCCGGCCCTCGCCGTCAACGTGCGCTGGGAGTTGCTGGCCGCGAACCGGGCCATGGGGCTGTTTCTCGGAGACGTGGCGGTGGAGCCCGCCGGGCCGCCGTTCAACGTGCTGAAGGCGACCCTGCACCCCGACGGCCTGGCCGGACGGATCCGGAACCTCACGCAGTGGCGTGCGCATGTGCTGCGCCGGGTCCGCCGCCAACTGGACCGGACCTCGGCCGCCGGCCTGGCGGACCTGCTCGCGGAGCTGGAGAGCTACCCCGTGCCCGAAGGGGACACGGGAGAGGACTCCTCGACCGGATGGCAGGACGACCTCGTGGTTCCGCTGCGGCTGTCGACCGAGTTCGGTGAACTCGCTCTGCTGTACACCACGACGGTGTTCGGTTCGCCCCGGGACGTCACCCTGGACGAGATCGCCATCGAGACGTTCTTCCCGGCGGATGCGGCCACCGCGGCCACGATGCGTGCGGCCGTCGGCTAGATCACCCCCCGTGGATGCCCCTGGCCGGGCCCGCGACCCGGCGAAGCGAGCCCCGCCACCTCGTCGTACGACGGTGTCCGCCCCGTCGGTGTGCGGCCCGCGCTGAGGTCCGCAACCGCTTCCAGGGCCGCGCCCAGCGCCCGCCGGTACAGCAGCGAGCCGAGACTGATGCGGCTGACACCTACGTCGGCGAGGTGGGGGACGGTCGGGCCGCCGGGTGAGTAGAGGACGTTGAGGGGCACGTCCAGGTGGCGTACCAGGGCCTCGATGGCGTGCAGGTCGGTGAGGCCGGGCACGAACACCCCGTCCGCGCCCGCCTGTCGGTAGGCGTCGAGGCGTGCGAGGGTGCCGTCGCCGTCGCCCAGCCAGTGGGTGTCGGTGCGGGCGTTGACGAACAGGCCGGGAGCGGCCCGCTTGACCGCCGCGATCTTCGCCGCGTGGCGGGCGGCCGGTCCGAGTCCGTCCTCGAGGTTGATGCCGACGGCTCCGACGGCGTACAACTCCTGGGCGAACCGCGCCACTTCGTCCAGGTCGTCGCTGAATCCGCCTTCCGCGTCGACGGACAGCAGGAACGGCTCGGGCCCCAGGGCCATGGCCAGCCGCAGCGTCTCCTCCCGGGTCGCCGCCGCCCCGTCGGGGAGACCGGCGGCCGCGGCGACACCCAGGCTCGTCGTCCCGATCGCGCGGAACCCCCGCCCCGAAAGGGCCCGGGCGGACGCATGGTCCCAGGCGTTGGGCAGGAGCAGGGGCTTCCCGGCGTGGTGCAGGCCGGCGAAGTCGGTGGCGGCTGCCGCCGGGCCGGACGGCTTCTGCTGCGGATCTGCGGTCATGCCGCCACGCTAGGCCCGGCTCGCTTCGGCGCGGACCGAAGTACGGCGGACGCCGGCGAACCGGAGAAGCAGACGGAGCGCGGTCCGAGGGCGGTCGGAGGGCGGCAGACCTCAGTCGACGTGCACGCCGGACCCGTCCAGCCGGACGCGTACGTCAGGCCCCCCGCTCCAGCGAACCGACAGCTCGCCCTCCCCGGAAGCGGTTACGGCGACCGTTTCCGCCAGCGGGCCGGGGTCGGCCTCGGCGGTGAGCCGGGCCAGGGCGACGAACAGGGTGGTGTCCCCGGTGGTGACGCCGGTGAGGTCGTCGTCGAGGCCGACGGCGGGCAGCAGTTCGGCCCGGGCACCGTCCGGTGCGCTCCACCCGGTCATCCGGACCGCCGTTCCCGGCGCCGCCCCCTCGACCAGATGCGCCCGCACCTCCACCGCTCCTCGCGCCAGCACCACGCTCGTCACCCGCGCTCCCCCGCCGGCGGTGTGCCGGGACGCCGCCCAGCCCTCGCCCACGCCCAGCGGTTCGATGCCGGTACGGCTCGGGTCGCCGGCGACCAGGACGCTGTTGTCGTACGCGTCCGAGGGCGTCGTCACCGTGGAGTACGCCAGCCGCGTGTAGTACGGGTCGTAGCGGACGTCCTCGCTGCCGTGGTTGTGGAGGCGGACCACACCGTCGGAACGGGTGGACTGCACAAGCCAGTTGGGCGGCCCGACAGGGGTGACGCGGTCCGCGCGTTCGGCGGGGGCCGCCTCCTCCGGCGCCGTCCAGACCTCGTGGTCCGCGGGCAGGAGCAGGCCCAGGAAACCCTTGCTCGCCCAGTACGGGGAGGCCGGGCCCGAATAGCCCTGCAGGACGGACTCGTCGGAGCCGTGCCAGCCGAGGGAGAGCAGGCCCCGATCGTCCACCGCGCCCCGGTCCAGGAAGTACTTCAGCGCGCCCGAGGCCAGCCGCCGGGTCTCGCCGGGCAGCAGGGGCGTACGGCCGGTCAGCGCGCCCAGCCACAGCGGGGCCGTCGTGGCGAAGCGGTAGGTCAGAGACCGGCCTTGGTGCATGGGGGCGCCGTCGCCGCCGAACAGGCGGGCGTAGTCCGAGAGGTGCCGGGAGAGGCGGTCGCCGTACAGCGCCAGCAGGCGCTCGTCCTTGTCCAGCCAGGCGTGCAGCACCGGGTAGAGGTGCATCGCCCAGCCGTTGTAGTAGTCGTACTTGCGGCCGTCGCCGTCGGTGTACCAGCCCTCGCCGACGTACCACTGCTCGATGCGTTCCAGGCCGCGGTCGATCGCCGCGCGGGAGGCGTCCGGCTCGTAACCGATTTCGGCGAGGAAGCCGCCCACGGTGACCGGGAACAGCTCCCAGTTGCAGGGCCAGGGCTCGGCCGTGAGGGCGTCGCCCAGCCACGCGGCCGTCCGCTGGCGTACGCCGTCGTCCAGGCGGTCCCAGAGCAGGTCCCGCGTGAGGCGGAGGGCCAGGGCGATGGAGGCCGCCTCCACCAGGGGCTGGCTGCGGTCCTCGATGCGGGGCCAGACGCCCGAGACGCCGGTGGCGAGGCCGGTCGCATAGCGTTCCAGGGCCTTCTCGTCGCGGCGGAACGCGGCGAGAATCAGGGTGCGGGCGTAGCCCTCGAGGCCGTCGGAGAGGCGGCCCGACCAACTGGCCCGGTCGCCGGGCAGGTGGTACAGCGCGCGGTCCTCGGTCGTGTACGGCTCGACCGCGGCCAGCAGGGAGTCGGCCGCCGCCTCCCAGTGGGCGCGGGTGTAGCCGGTGAACGGGGACGTCGTGCGGTCGGCGGGGGGCAGCTGCATCGGATGTCTTTCGTGCTCGGGCCGGTGGATACGGATCAGACCTGGAGCGCCCCGGTTCCGGTCGGGGCGCCCCAGGGGTCTATCCCACCCGCACCGTGCCCTTCGGCACCAGATGCAGGGTGACGAGTTCGTCGCGGACGAGGCCCGCGTAGGCCGTCGCACCGCGCACCGACGTGTGCGTGTTGTCCCGCGCCTCGTTGGTGAGGTAGAGCGCCTTGGAGCCTTCCACCCCGAGGAACTCCACCAGCGCCTTGGTCTTCGCCGTGAGGTCGATCAGCGGGACGTCCCGCGCAGCGGCTACCGAGCGGATGACGGCCGGGTGGTCGACACCGAGGCCGTTGACCAGAAGCGCGGTCCCGTTGTTCAGCGTGCCGTCGGGGTTGAACCAGCGCCGCACGATGGGAGTGACAAGGACCGGCTGTCCGCCCCGCTCCCGGACGCCCGCGACCAGGGCTTCCAGGTTGGCCCGGTAGGTGGCCTCGTCCGTGCTCTTGTCGTTGTGGGCGAGCTGGACCAGGACCGCATCACCGGGGCGGATCAGGGGCCGTACGGTGGCCCACAGCTGCGGGTTCCCCAGATACGTGACCGTACTCTCCCCGGAATCGGCGTAGTTGGCGACGGACACGCCCTCGCGGAGGTACTGCGGCAGTTGCTGGCCCCAGCCGGAGTAGGGGTCGCCGGGCTGGTCGCAGACGGTGGAGTCGCCGACCAGGAAGATCTGGCGGGCGTGCCGGGCCCGCTTGACCTCGATCCCGGCGAGGGCCGGGGCGGTCCCGCCGATCCTCAGGTCGAGGCCGGTGGTTCCCTCGGGGCCGGTGGGCTCGCCCTCGGGGGTGCGGACGTTCACCGTGAAACTGCGGGTGACGCGTTGTCCGGCCGGTGCGGCCGTCTCGGGGAGCAGGGAGCGGCGGCTCTCACCGGTGACGCTCGTGCTGGACGCCGCCTTGCCGCCGAGGGTGACCCGTACGTCGTACGTGCCCGGCGGGACGTCGAAGTGACAGGTGCCGGCGGCGCAGTGGGCGAGGCCCCGGCCCCCGCTCCTCGCGTCCGCGTGGGCGGGTACGGACGACAACGTGGTCCCCAGGGTCACCGCCGCGACGACGGCGATGCTGAATCGTCTCACTCCAGGCTCCTCCCGGCACATGACAAGACCTGGAGGGGGACCGTACCCCTCTGGACAAGCGCTTTCTAGACCTCGAACAGCATTCACCAGATCTGCGGCGAGGGATGAGTGAAAGCCCTTTCGCGAAATCGATTCAACTGTCACCCTCGCTCCCACCGCACTCCCCCCACCTTTCGCAGGAGGCACCCCCCATGCCCGGAGCCACGAACAGACCGGTCGGCCGCCGCGCGGTCGTCCTCGCCGCCACGGCCGGTGCCGTCGGCGCGGCCCTCGCCCGCCCGGCGCACGCCGCCGGTTTCGGCTGGACCGACGACGGCGCGAACTACGTCGTCGACACCGGCGCCCAGCTCGTCTTCAAGGTCGCCAAGTCCACCGGCGACTTGACCTCCCTGGTCTACCGGGGCACGGAGTACCAGGGCTACGGCGGCATGAACTCGCACATCGAGTCCGGCCTCGGCGCCTCCACCGTGAGCATCAAGCAGTCCGGTACGACGATCCTGATCTCCGTCACGCACGGCACGCTGAGGCACTACTACGCGGCCCGCGGCGGCGAGAACAACGTCTACCTGTGGACGAACAAGGCCGACACGTCCGTCACGGCGAGCCGGTACATCGTGCGGGTGCGAAAGGGCGCCTTCCTCAACGACGAGCCCGACTCCTACACCTACGCGCCCACCACCATCGAGGCCTCGGACGTCTTCCGGAAGTCCGACGGCCAGACCCGCTCCAAGCACTACTCCAAGCTGCGCGTCATGGACTACGACCACATCGGCTGGTCCGCCGGCGGCGTCGGCCTGTGGATGGTGCGCAGCAACCACGAGAAGGCCGCCGGCGGCCCCTTCTACCGCTCCCTGCTGCGCCACCAGAGCGCGGACGGCGGGGGTCTCTACGAGATCCTCCACTACGGCCAGAACCAGACCGAGGCGCAGCGCTTCGGCCTCCAGGGGCCGTACGTCATCGCCTTCACGGACGGCGGGGCGCCCTCCTCGGCACTGTACGCGGGCACGCTGACGACGCCCTGGGCCGACTCGCTCGGCATCGCGGGGTACGTGCCGGCGAGCGGGCGGGGCAAGGTGTCGGGCGTCGGGATCTCCGGGCGGAACACGGCGTACCCGTACACCGTCGGGCTCGCCAACCCGTCGGCGCAGTACTGGGGTCCGGCGCGTTCCTCGGACGGCTGGTTCTCCCTTTCCGGTGTGCTGCCGGGCACGTACACGCTGACCGTGTACAAGGGCGAGCTGGCGGTGTACACCACGTCGGTGAGCGTGTCCGCGGGCGGCACGACGACCCTGAACACGATCGCGATCCCGTCCTCCAACGACCCGTCGAACGCGGCCGCGATCTGGCGAATCGGCGACTGGAACGGCACGCCGGGCGGGTTCAAGAACGCGGACCTGATGACGTACGCGCATCCGTCCGACGTACGGGCCGCGTCCTGGACCGGGAACGTGGTCGTCGGCAACGGCGAGACGGCGGCCTTCCCCTGCTACCTCTGGAAGGACGTCAACAGCGGGATCCTGGTGTACTTCAAGCTGACGGGGGCCCAGGCGGCCGCCGCGCACACCCTGCGCATCGGGGTGACGACGGCGTACGCCAACGGCCGGCCCCAGGTCACCGTCAACGACGCCTGGACCTCGGCGATCCCCGCCCCGCCCACCCAGCCGGACACCCGGTCGCTGACCAACGGTTCCTACCGGGGCAACAACCACACGTTCACGTACAGCGTCCCGGCGTCCGCCTGGAGGACGGACACGAGTCAGTACAACGTGCTCAGGATCGACGTGGTGAGCGGGTCGGGGGCGAGCGGGTTCCTCAGCGCGGGGACGGCCGTCGACGCGATCGACCTGCTGGCCTGAGCGTCGTCCGGACCGCCCGGGTCGTCATGTTCCGCGCGTCCACTGCTGGTTGGTGCCTCCGTTGCACGTGTACGTGATGAGCGCGGCACCGTTGGCGGTGGACGCGCCGTTCACGTCGAGGCACTCGCCGCTCGCGCGGGACGTGACGTTCACGTACGAACCGGTGGTGGTCAGCGACCACTGCTGGTTCGTCGCGGAGGAGTTGCAGTTCTCCTGCGTGACCGTGCTCGCGTTCTCCTGCACGCACAGGCTGCTGTTCCTGACCATCAGCTGGTAGTAACCGCTTCCGACGGACTTGAACCAGTACTTCTGGTTGCCGCCGCCGTTGCAGTCGTACTGCTTGATCTGCGCGCCCGCCCAGAGCGACTGGCTCGTGACGTCCGCGCACTTGGAGGAGTGGCGGGCGATCAGCGTGTTGTACGTGGCGGCGGTACCGGTGACGGACCCGGCGGCCGTGTCGACCGTGACCTCGGGTGACCAGGACATGGACATCGTGGTCGCGTTGGAGAAGGTCAGCGGCAGCCACACGTACCGGGAGTCGTTGACCGTCCCGTCGAAGGAGTTGCCCCACCGGTCGCCCAGGTAGAGGTACGAGGTACCCGAGGTGCCTTGCACGGGCAGCACGAAAGCGGTCTGCGAGCCGTACGCCGTCGAGTCGCCGACGTTCTTCATGGCCGACCAGGGGCCGGCGATGCTGGTGGCGGTGGCGTACTGCTGCTGGTTGGGGTTCCAGCCCGTGGCGCCCGAGGTCAGCATGAAGTACACGCCGCCCCGCTTGAACAGCGCCGGGGCCTCGCGGTGGCCGCCGGGCCAGGGGTTGGCGACCAGGCTCGCGATGCCGGTGTAGTCGGCGGTGAGCCGGTAGATCTGGAGGTCGTAGTTCTCGCGGGCGGCGGAGATCATGTAGCCGGCGCCGTCCGTGTCGACGAAGACCGTGATGTCGCGGGACATGTGCTGGCCGAGCGGCCGGAAGCTGCCCTTCCAGGTGTAGTCGCCGTCGACGGTGTCGGAGACGGCCACGGCGGCGCGGGCCTCGCTGTAGTCGGTGCCGTTCTCCTTGTGCATCCACATCACGAACTTGCCGGTGGAGGCGTTGTACATGACCTTCGGCCGCTCGATGTTGGCGGTCGCGAGCTCCGGGTCACTGGCCTCGGTGAGGACGTGGTTGCGGAACTCCCAGTTCTTCAGGTCGCTCGAGCGGTAGGCGTCGACGTACCGGAAGGTGTTGTCGGCGTTGCGGTGCTCACCGAACCAGTAGTAGTAGCTGCCGACCTTCAGCACTCCGCCGCCGTGCGCGTGGACGGGGTTGCCGGAGGTGTCCGTGAACTGGGTGCCGTTGGTGATCTTCTGGGGTGCGGCCTGGGCGGGGCCGGCGGTGGCAAGGGCGCCGAACAGTCCGAGGCACAGGGCGAGAAGGGCGGCGTACGCACGTCTCATGTCATTCACCTGCCGCCTGCGTGTCGGCGACGGGGACGCCGAAGTCGGGGGTGCCGTCGCGCTTCCAGCCGAGCTTCTGGACGCGGGTGTGGCGGTTGGGGTCGTTCAGCGGGTCCCCGTTGATGTGCTTGTACTGGCGGGCGTGGTAGACGAGGACGTCGGTGCGGCCGTCCTCGGCGACGGTGAAACAGTTGTGGCCGGGGCCGTACTGCTTGGTCGTGTCGTTGCTCGTGAAGACCGGGGTCGGCGACTTGGTCCAGCTCAGGGGATCCAGGAGGTGGCTGTCGGCGTCGGCGGTCAGCAGGCCCATGCAGTAGTTGAAGTCGGTGGCGCTGGCCGAGTACGTCATGAAGAGGCGGCCGTTGCGTTTGAGGACGTACGGGCCCTCGTTGACCTTGAAGCCGATGCACTCCCAGTCGTACTCCGGGGTGGAGAGTCGCACCTGCGGGCCCTTCAGGGTCCACGGGTCGGCCATCTCCGAGAGGAAGATGCCGGTGTTGTTGTCCAGTCCGGGCTCGTGCTGGGCCCAGGCGAGGTAGCGCTTGCCCCGGTGGGTGAAGGTCGTGGCGTCCAGGGAGAAGGTTTCCCACGCCGTTTTGACCTGGCCCTTCTCCACCCAGGTGCCCTTGAAGGGGTTGGGGTGGGCGTTCTCCAGCACCCATATGCGGATCGCCCAGACGTCCTCGGCGGGGGCGGAGGCGAAGTAGATGTACCACTTGCCGCCGATGCGGTGCAGTTCGGGCGCCCAGATGTGGGCGCCCATGGGGCCGGTGGCGTGGGCGCGCCAGATGACGGACTCGTCCGCCGTGCCGAGGCCGCGCAGGGTGCGGGAGCGGCGCAGGATGATGCGGTCGTACTCGGGGGCGGTGGCGGTGAAGTAGTAGAAACCGTCCTTGTGCCGGTTGATGTGCGGATCGGCACGGTTGCGGACGAGGGGGTTCACGAAGGGGGCCGGCTTCGGGTGCCCGGCGGTCGTTGCGGCAGCGGTTTCTCCCCGGGGCGCCGCCTCGGCGACGCCGGGGAGGGCGGGGACGGCGGCGAAGGCGCCGGCGGCTGCGGCGCCCTTCAACAGCATTCTGCGGCTGGGGGGTTCGGGCAGAGCGTGGTCGCGGTCGCGGCTCATGCGGTGGGGCCTGCCTCTCACTGGAGGACACACGGTGTCGTCGTCGGATGCGACGTCTGACATCTCGAACACCATCTGTCATTACGAACGCCGAAAAGGTAAGGGGGTGACACGTGGAGGTCAACGGGTCTGACGGGACGAACCCGCCCGGCCCGGTGACGAATCCGCCGGGCTCGGCGACGAGTCCGCCCGGCTGGGTGACGAGTCCGCCCGGGCTAGGTGACGGATGCGCACGCCTCGGCGACGAATGCGCTCGCCTCGATCGGAAACAGCGAGCGCCACTTTTCTGTTATCGGCGCAGGCATGGGCCGTCTCCGGACATGTGCGCAGCCTGATCCACACCACTGCAGCGGCCGCGGGCGTCCTCGCGGCGGTCGCGTCCCTGGTCACCGCTCCCCCGGCGGCGGCCGCCGGCGCCCGGGACGTCACGGCCGACGTGCTGGCCGACCGGGACGTGACGCTCGGCGGCGACACGGTCGTCACCGTGCCGCCCGGGACGACGACGTACGACGGCGTGTTCCGCGGCGAGGGCACGCTCACGGTGCGCGGCAACGGGACGCTCGTCCTCACCAGGGACAGCGACTTCACGCTCCCCCGGGCCCGGCAGCGGCAACGGGTGCGGACGGCGGGCGGCAACCACCCCTACGTCACGGTCACCCGTCCCGACCCCCCGGCGGTCACCGTCGAGCGCGGCGCGACGCTCCAGTACGGCGACGGCGGCACGACCGGCCTGATCGGCCACTTCCCGTACGACACCCCGGCGTTCCGCCTCAACCAGGACAACATCCGGGTCGACGGCACCCTCCGCCTCTCCCTCAGGAGCGCCTACACCCTGGGCACCATCAGCGGCTCGGGCCTGATCACACAGCCCAGATTCCTGTGGGGCACGTGGGACCTGCCGGGCACCCACTCCTTCTCCGGGGTGATCGACAACGGCACGCAGGCGAACGCCGGGCGCCCCGAGTACGCGACCTCGCTGCCCCGCGTCCGCAAGATCCTCAATCAGGGCACCTGGACGGTGGACACCCCGCTGGGCCGGACCGTCACGATGGGCATGGACTTCTACCAGCGCGCGTACGGCAGCGACATCAACGTCCAGTCCCGGCCGGGCGGCGAGGTGGTCCTGACCGGCCAGTACAGCTGGTCGGACCGGGGCGGCGACACCGACCCGTCGCTCAGCGACCCGGCCCTCAACTGGACGCCCGCCCACAAGAACGTCAACAAGCGGGGAACCAACATCAAGGGCGCCCACGTCCGGTGGGGCGACGGCACGACCGATCGGATCTTCATGCCGGGTACGGCGGAGACCGTTTACATCAACCTGCTGGCGGCCCGCGAGCGTTCCCGGCTGACCTTCGACTACAACGGCCCGGTGACGCTCGGCGCCCCCATCGGCGGCGGCAGATTCCACGACACCCTGTCCGCCCCCGGCGCCGGCGACGTCGTCATCGCGGGCACACCCGGCAACGACGTGACCTTCGCCGCCGTCCAGTACTACGACGGCTCCACGACGGTGGAGAAGGGCGCGGTCCTGCGCCTCGGCAGCGGCAAGCGGGGCGGCGACGGCGGCCTGTACACGGGCGGCAGCCACTACCGGCTCGTCAACAACGGCGCCCTCGTCCTGCGCAACACCAACAGGCCCGTCACCCTCTCCCGCGTCGCCGGCAGCGGCTCCCTCACCCAGTCGGGCACCGCCACCGCGACCCTGACGGGCGGGGCGGTGACGTACACCGGACCGACCACGGTCTCGACGGGCACGCTGGCGCTGCGCGGCGGAGCCACCCTCACCCACAGCAGGACGATCCGGCTCACCTCGGCCGGCGCGAGGCTGGACGCGGGCCGGACGGGTCTTCGGGTGGCGACGACGCTGACCGGCCAGGGCACGGTGAGCGGCGCGGTCACCAACGACGGCACGGTCACAACGGGCCTCACCGTCAACGGCCCCTACACGCAGAGCCCGAAGGGCTCACTGGTCCTGCGGAACGAGCCGCTGACCGTGACGGGCCGCGTCCGGCTGGCCGGGGACCTCGACGTGTCGTCCGCGCCTCGGGGCACCCCCGAGATCACCGTGCTGGACCACAGGGGCAGGGCCCGAACGTCGGGAACCTTCACCGGCCTGAAGGAGGGCGCCCGCCTGAAACTGGCCGGCATCGCCTACCGCCTCACCTACCGGGGCGGCGACGGCAACGACGTCGTCCTGACGGCCGCCCGCGCTCCCCGCCCGTCCCCCACCCCCTCCGCGCCCTCCGCCGTGGCCCCCCGCAGCGCCGGCGCCGCCCAGCACCTCGGCTTCGGCTGGTGGCCCTACGCCCTCGGCTCCGCCCTGGTCATCAGCCTCGCGGTACCGGTGGCGACGCGACGGGGCCGGGGCCACCGGCGGGGCGGGCGGCATGCGGGCCGCGCGCGGCGGTGACCCGGCCGATCCTCACAGCTCGGACTCGCCCCACACCGTGACCTCCACCTCGTCCCCCACCGCCACCTTGCCGGGCCGGAGTACCGCGTACTTCGTGCCGAAGGCGACGCCGCCCTGGGTGGCCCGGCGGTAACCGGCGAGGGTGCGCAGGGGCTCCGGGCCCGCCCGGGTGCCGGCGTGCTGGTCGACCAGGGTGACCGCGCAGCGGATGGCGAGCTTGGCGTAGCCCAGTTCCGTGGTGCCGATGCGCAGGCGGTGCGCGCGGTCCTCCGTGTGGGGGTCGTCCCAGCCGTCGACGACGAGGTTGGGGCGGAAGCGGTCGACGGGGAGGGGCTGGGCGCCCCGGGCGGTCATCCTGGTGTCGAGGAGGTCGAGGGTGGAACGGGAGAGGACGTGCAGGGCACAGCTGTCGGCGTAACCGGAGGTGCCGGGTGTCAGGCCGTCGGTCACCCGGTCGTGTTCCGGCGGGGTCCGCACCAGCCGGCTCGGTACGCCGAGCACGTCCGAGAGCCAGTCCGCCGCCTCGTCGCCCTGGTCGATGCCCTGGTAAGCGGTTCCGAACAAATCCACTTTCTGCCGGGTACCGGAGGTGTCCACCCGGAGGTGGAGAGGCTTGGCCTCGGGCGCGGTGAGCGTGAGATGGCCGCCGTCGGGGGTGACGAGGGGTCGGATGACGGCCAGCAGCGGATCCCGGCGCTGCGTCCGGTACACGCCCTCCTCGCCGACCACCATGAAGCTGCGGTCGTGCGCCAGTCCCGCCGGGGTCAGCAGCGCCTCGCGCACCGACGTACCGGCGCAGCCCTTGACGGGGTAGTACGACAACTCGACGACTCGGGCCATGACCCTCCGTTCCGTACGGTGGTGCAGGGGTTCGGGGTGCGGCGGTTCAGCGATCAGCGGGTCAGCGGCCGGTGGGGGCTTCGGGAAACCCGAGCCGGGGAGCCAGCAGCCGTGCCTCGGCGGCCCATTCGGCCAGGTACGCCAGGGCCAGTCCCCGTTCCCGGTAACGGAGTTCGGCCGAGACGGTGCCCTCGCCGCCGTAGGCCACCGGCTCTTCGTCCGCCCGCGCCAGCATCAGCGCGGTGAGCCAGTCGTACTTGACGGCGGAGGCGCACACGCCGAGTCGTACGAGGTCTTCGTCGCCGCGCCAGCCGCTCTCGCGCAGGCCCTGCACGTAGGCGTCGTAGGCTGCTTTGGCCAGGCCCGGCAGGTCGGCGGCGGGGACGAACAGGTCGAAGACGCAGTCCGGGAGGTAGTTGCCGAGGTCCTCGCCGAGGGCGCCGTCGCCGGTGAACGCCCAGTCGAGCAGGACGCCGTCGCCGGGACCGTCCGAGCGGAGGTTCGCCGGCCAGTGGTCGAGGTGGCAGAGGGCGCGGGGCAGCGACTCCATGACCGTGAGGAACCACTCGCGGTCGAGGTGGAGGCGGACCATGTCCTCGCGCAGGCCGGGCGGGAAGTGCCTTCGGATCAGGGGGTGTTGCCACGCCTCGTCGGTGTCGAGCAGGGCCTCGCCCGTCGTCTTCCCCGCTGTGTAGTCCCGCAGGAAGCGCCGCGAGAGCCACGGGGTGTCCTCCCCCGCGCCCACGGCGCCCTGTGCCATGCCCAAGCGGTGGGCGTGGTCGGCATGGCGGGCCAGGGACCAGGAGGTCGCCGGTTCGCCCGGCACGTCCTCCAGCCACAACGCCACGTCCCCGTCGGGGCGTTCGGCGCACTCCAGCAGCCGGGGTGCGCGGATGCCGTGCCGCTGCCAGACCTGGGCGAGGCCGGACCGGTAGACGTACGCCTCGCGGCGCCAGAAGTTCCAGTGGCGCGGATCGTTGGACGCCGACCAGCCGGCGGCGGTCTCCTTCGTCCGCGTCAGGACCTTCAGGACGGCGGAGCGGTCGCCGCCGGTGACCCGCCACACCCCGGCCGTGACGCCGTTCCACGGGTTGTGGGTGAGCGGCTCGAACACCACCCGGTCCGCAGGAACTCCCAGGACCTCACGTACTTCGGCATGCGCTGCAGCGACCTCGGGCATCCCCCGATGCTATGCCGCCGCCTGAGCCGTGTCCTTGCGTCCCCGCAGCCACACGTACACCGGGATTCCGGCGAACAGGAACAGCACGCCCTGGTACACGGCCGCGTACCCGGCACCGGCGATCAGCCAGAACGAGAAGCCGAACGAGAGGACCGCGACCGTCAGGTCCCGGGCGAGGCCCGCGGGGCGGACGCCCTCGCGGGTGCCACGGGCCAGCCAGTACAGCTGGGCCGCCGCCGACAGCAGGTACGGCACGCAGCCGGTGAACGTGGTGATCAGGACGAGGACGCGGAAGGTGGTGTCCGGGCCGGCCGTGTAGTTGAGGGCGATGAGGAGGCTGCCGAGGACCGCGCAGGCCCACACCCCGAAGCCGGGGACGCCGCCCTTGCCGAGGCGTGCGAAGGGCGCGGGGAAGAGGCCGTCGCGAGCGGCGGCGTACGGCATCTGCGCGGCCATGAGGATCCAGCCGTTGAGGCAGCCGGTGATCGAGGCGACCGCGACCAGGGCGATGGCGGTGCCGCCCCAGCCGCCGCCGGTGATCGCGTTCACGGCGTCGGCGAAGGGGGCGCCCGAGTCGACGAGCCGGTCGTGCGGGACCAGCCCGAAGACGGCGATGGTGCCGAGGACGTAGACGAGGGCGGAGGCCAGGGTACCGAGGACGCTCGCCCGGCCGACCGTGCGCTCGGGGTCGCGGACCTCGCCCGCGCTGACCGCGGCCGACTCGACGCCGAGGAAGCTGTACAGCAGCAGCGCGGCGGAGGCGGCGAGCGCGCCGGAGACGCTCTGGCCGGAGGCGTTGAAGGGTCCGAAGTTGTCGGCGTCGACGAAGAACAGGCCGATCGTCGCGAGCAGGAGCAGCGGGACGAACTTCAGGATCGTGGAGACGACCTGCACCGCGCCGACCCAGCGCGTGCCCGCGAAGTTCGCCGCGGCGGGCAGCCAGAGGGCGGCCATCGCGACGAGGGCCTGGAGGACGTGGTTGCCGTGCAGGGGTATCAGGACGTCGACGTAGCCGACGACCGCGACGGCCAGGGCGGCGATGCTGACCCAGCACATCGTCCAGTACGACCAGGCCGACAGGAACCCGGCGAACTCGCCGAAGGCGTCCCGCGGGTAGACGTACAGGCCACCGGTGACGGGGCTGCGCCGCGCGAGCTTGCCGAAGAGCAGCGCGAGCAGCACGGCGCCGACCGAGAGCACGAGGAAGGCGAGCAGGCTGATCGTGCCGTAGGGGGCGACGGTGGCGGGCAGGGCGAAGATGCCGCCGCCGATGATGTTGCCCATGACGAGGGCCGTGGCGGCGGCGAGACCGAAGGTGCGGCGGGGGGCCGGGGCTCCGGAGACGGCCGGGGCAGCGGCGACGGCCGGGGCCGGGACTGTGTCGGCGGCCGTGGCCGGGGCAGCGGCGACGGCCGGGGCCGGGACTGTGTCGGCGGCCGTGGCCCGCTCGGAGAGTTCGGGGCCGGTGGGTTCGGCGGCCGTGGCCGGCTCGGAGGACTCGGGGCCGGTGGGTTCGGCGGCTCCGGCGGGGCGGGGGACGGTCATGGGCGTTCCTGTACGAGCGGAGGGGAGGGCCGTGATCGTAACCCGCCGTCCCATATGTTGGTCGACCTGTTCATACACTGGACACACTCGGCTGGGGTCCGCCGCCGGTTCTCGACTACCGTCGTCGGCATGACCAGCACCCTCACCCTCGCCGAAGCCCTCGCCGCCGGGACGGTCGTCCTCGACGGCGGCATGTCCAACCAGCTCGAGTCGGCCGGGCACGACCTGAGCGACGAGCTGTGGTCGGCGCGGTTGCTCGCCGAACAGCCGGAGGCGGTGACCGAGGCGCACCTCGCCTACTTCCGGGCGGGAGCGGACGTGGCGATCACCGCCAGTTACCAGGCCACGTTCGAGGGGTTCGCCAAGCGCGGGATCAGCCGCGACCGGGCGGCCGAACTCATGGCGCTGAGCGTGGAGTCGGCCCGGGAGGCGGCCCGGCGGGCGGGCGTCTCGCGGCCCCTGTGGGTGGCGGCGTCGGCCGGTCCGTACGGGGCGATGCTCGCGGACGGCTCGGAGTACCGGGGCCGCTACGGGCTGAGCGTGGACGAGCTGGAACGTTTCCACCGGCCGCGCCTGGAGGTGCTGGCCGCGGCCCGGCCCGACGTCCTGGCGCTGGAGACGGTCCCGGACGCCGACGAGGCCGCGGCCCTGCTGCGGGCGGTGCGCGGGCTCGGGGTGCCGGCCTGGCTGACGTACTCCGTCGCCGGTGACCGCACCCGGGCCGGGCAGCCGCTGGAGGAGGCCTTCGCCCTGGCCGCGGAGGCGGACGAGGTGATCGCGGTCGGGGTGAACTGCTGTGCGCCGCAGGACGTGGAGGCCGCGGCGGCGACGGCTGCGCGCGTCACCGGCAAGCCGGTCGTCGTCTACCCCAACAGCGGCGAGACCTGGGACGCCGAGGCGCGCGCCTGGGCCGGCCGCTCCACCTTCACCACCGGCCAGGTGAAGGGCTGGCAGCAGGCGGGGGCCCGGCTGATCGGCGGTTGCTGCAGGGTGGGGCCGGACGGCATCGCGGGCATCGCGGGGGCCCTGGGAGCGGCGTAACCCCAGGACACCGCGAGCCTTCCCGGCAGTGCGCGCACACCCCTCCTGCGCTCCCCTCTCCACTGCTAGCCTCCGTCATGGGAACCGGTTGCTACGGCGTTGCCGCAGTTCCCGAGGGGGTGGGCGCGGACCGGCGCCCGGAGAGACGAGGCAGGCATGACGAGGAAGAGCGGGGACGCGAGCCGCAGCACCATCCGGGACGTGGCGGCGCGCGCGGGGGTCTCCGCGTCGACGGTGTCCCGGGTGCTGGGCGGGGTGTATCCGGTGAGCGCGGCGACCCGCGGGAGCGTGCTGCGGGCGGTCCGCGACCTGGACTACGTGGCCGATGCCCGGGCGAAGGCGATCGCCGGGGCCGGCACGCCCACCCTCGCGTTCGTCCTGGAGGACATCACCGGCCCGTCGTTCGCGCTCATGGCCCACGGCGTGGAGCGCGAGGCGACCCGGCTCGGCCATCTCTGCCTGGTGTGCAGCACGGAGGGCGACGTCCGCCACGAGCTGGAGTTCGTCGAGATGATGCGGGCGCAGCGGGCGGCCGCGGTGATCCTGGTCGGCGGCACGGCCGACACCCCCGAGTACCGCGAACGCACCCACCGCATGGCCGACTCCCTGGCCTCGGCCGGCTCCCGCCTGGTCCTCTGCGGCCGGCCGCCGCTGGACCCGGGCGCCCCGGTGACGGTCATCGAGTACGACAACGAGGGCGGCGCCCACACCCTGGTCGCGCATGTGCTCGCGCAGGGCCACCGGCGGGTGCTGTACCTCGGCGGCCGGGCGGACCACACCACGGCCCTGGGCCGTGAACGCGGTTACCTCGCCGCACACCGGGCCCGTGGCCTCACCCCCGACCCGTCCCTCGTCCTGCACGGCGACTTCACCCGGGACGCCGGTCACCGGCTGATGCGGCAGGCGATCGAGGACGGTCTGGAGTTCAGCGCGGTGGTGGCGGCCACGGACATGGTCGCGGCGGGCGCCCTCACCGCGCTGCACGAGGCGGGCCTGACGGTGCCCGGCGACGTCTCCCTCGCCGGCTACGACGACATCCCGTTCGCCCGCGACCTGCACCCCGCCCTGACGACCGTCCACGTCCCCTACGAGGAACTCGGCCGTCTCGCCGTCCGCACGGCCCTGGAACGCACCCCGGGCGCCCCGGACGAACACCTGCTGCTGGGCACGCATGTGGTGGTGAGGGACTCGGTGGGGCCGCCGGGGTCGCACTAGGGTCCGTCTTCAAACAGATCTTGCCCAGAGCAGGAATGACGCGAGTGTGACCGCCGCTTCGTATGAGGCGGCGGTTCGTATCGGGTGGCGATGCCTCGGAAGCTCTTGAGGCGGTTGAAGCAGCGTTCGATCACGTTGCGTCGGCGGTAGTTCTCCCGGTCGAATGCTGTTGGTCTGCCGCCGTTGCGGCCGCGGCTCAACCTGTGACGTTGCTGGTCGTTCTTCTCCGGGACGGTGCATGCGATGCCGCGTTTACGCAGGTAGGAACGGAAGCCGCGGGAGCTGTAGGCCTTGTCGGCCACGACCTGGTCGGGACGGCAGCGTGGTCGGCCCGGTCCGGTCCGGGGAACTCGGATGCGTTCCAGGAGCGGACGTGCGCAGATGCCGTCGTGGCGTTGTCCTGGCGTCACCAGGATCGCGAGCGGTCGGCCTTTGCCGTCACAGGCGAGGTGGACTTTGGTGGTCAGTCCTCCGCGGGATCGGCCGAGGGCGTGATCGTCCGGTTCGCCCTGATGGTGCAGCCCCCTTTTCCGCCCCGTGGCGGCGGCGTGCTGGTGAGCGCGGACGATGGTGGAGTCGATCTGGACTAGCCAGTCGATATCGCCGGCCTCGTCCGCCTCGGCCTGCATGTGCTGCAAGGCTCGGACGAACACGCCGTCCAAGGCGTAGCGGCGGAAGCGGGTGTACACCGTCTTCCACGGGCCGTAACACTCCGGCAGGTCACGCCAGGAGATCCCGGTCCGGATCTTGCAGACCATCCCGTTGATGACCTGCCGGTCCTCCACGCGCGGACGCCCCGTGGCAGCCCGTGGTATCAGCGGAATGAGTAACTCCCACTCCTGATCGGTGAGTTCATGACGGCGTATCACCTCATCATGATTCACCATCCGATGATCTTTGAGGTGGAGTGCTGCAAGGCGTCGGGGCGGGTGAGACGCCAGCGAGTGACGGCGCGGGCCGACCGTGGGGCCGTCCGGTGGCAAGGCGGGCGTTCATCTTCAAGGGCGGAGGATTAGCTTCCCCTTCGTACGGCGGCCAAGAAGGTCCTCGTGCGCGTCACGGGCCCGCGCCAGGTCGTACTCCGCACCGACCAGGGGGCGCAGGCGGTGCCGCGCCGTGAGGTCGAGCAGCTCCACCAGCTCCGCACCGCCGGCTCCGTTCCTGACGATGAGCGGGATGACCCAGAAGCCGGCGGCAGTGATGCTGTCCACCGCCAGTCGGCTCGGCGCAATCGCTGAGGCTGTCTGCCGGGACGAGACGCCGTAGGTCACCAGTCGGCCGAGGTATCCGAGTGTGTCCAGGGCGGCGTCGAGGACGGGGCCGCCGATGGCGTCCAGGACGATGTCGACCGGATGCCCGTGGTTGGCGTCGAGGACCCTCTCTCGATAGCCAGCTGCGTCGCCGTCGATCGCCGCGTCCGCGCCGAGTTCGAGAGCAAAGGCCCGCTTCTCGTCGGACGACGCCGTGGCGATGATCCGTCCCGCCCCGAACTCCCGGGCCAGCTGGACCAGGAGACTGCCCGTCCCGCCCGCGGCGGCATGGACCACCACGCTCTCACCGGGCCTGATACGCGCGACCGACCGCAGCAGATGCCACGCCGTCAGCCCCTGTACGAGAACTGCCAACGCCTCGCCCGCACCCACCCCCGGCGGCAACGCGACCAGGTGACGGTCGGCGACCACCGTCTTGGCGGCGTAACCGCCCTGCGGAACGTAGCCGAGGACTCGTTGGCCGGCTTCGGTCCTGCCGACAACCTCCATGCCGGGAATACGGGGCAGCGGACCTTGGGGGGCGTACGGACCGTCGGTGTGTTCGCCCGCGATCTGCTTGATGTCGCCGAAGTTGACACCTGCGGCCTCCACCTGGACCAGAGTCTGGCCCGGCCCCGCCGACGGATCGGGCACATCGGCCTCCTCCAGGACCTCCGGGCCACCGAACCTTCCGAACCGCATGGCACGCATGAATGCCTTCCTCGAGATCACTGTTTCCAGCCCGTCCGAAAAGCTGTCCCGGAACACTGGTCAACGGCCGAGCATGTGCGGAGTGCGGTCACCGGCCCGGGAAGCTGGCGCCCCAGAGTTCCTCTTCCAGGAGGAGTCCATTGGCCAGGTAGCTATTGGTGCGGTACCAGCCGGCCAGCACGACGCGGCGCGCGTTCGGACTGGCAGGAGAAGCCTCGGCCGCCCATTCGAGGCCACGCAGGCGTTGCCGACGACTGCTTCGTCAGCCAGGACGAGGCCGGCTGTGACCGCCCCTAGCTCGGGTGCCTGGGCGACGTGCTGCTTCACAGGGCCCGGGTCGAACGACGCTGTCGCGGTTTCGGATCGCCCAGCCTTCGAAGCTGCGGCTCGTCGTACACAGCACGGCGTGGTGGTCGCTGCCGCCTTCGCGTATGGCGAGCAGCGCCAGGGCCGCGACGGTGCCGTGGCCGCAGGCAGGCAGTTCGCCTTCGGCGGTGAAGAACCGGAGCGAGTACGAGGGACGGCCGCGCTCAACTCCGGTGGCACGGATGAAGACGGCGTGCGAAGTGCCCAGTTCCCCGGGAATGCGGCATCGCTCCTCGTCGGTGAACGACGCTTCGTCGCGAACAGCGGTCGGGCTGCCGCCCCGGCCCTGCCGCTGACACGCGTCGATGACCACTACCTCGGGCATGGCACCGGGTCGGTCGTCAGCAGCATCGTCAGGTCCAGCGCGGGCGCGCTGTGCGTCAACGCGCCGACCGAGATGAGGTCGACTCCCGTCTCGGCGATGGCGCGGACGCTGTCCAGACGGACGGTGCCCGAGGCTTCCAGCAGGATCCGGGAGGCGTCGGCACGCTCGGCCCGGATTTTCACGACCATTTCGATGTCGGCCACCGGCATGTTGTCGAGCATGATCCAGCGGGCCCCGGCATCGAGGGCCTCAACGGCCTGCGCCACGGTCTGCACCTCCACATCGGTCTCCACCTTCTGCCCGGTGCGCGCCATCCCGCGCCGGACCGCGTCGATCGCGGTGGGCACGCCGCCTGCCGCGGCGATGTGGTTCTCCTTGAGCAGCACCAACGCCGCGAGGTTGAGCCGGTGGTTGCGGCCGCCGCCGACAGTCACCGCGTACTTGTCCAGGGCGCGCAGGCCCGGCGCCGTCTTGCGGGTGTCCAGGATGCGCGCCTCGGTCCCGGCCACGGCCTGGACGTAGCGGTCGGTGAGCGTCGCGATGCCGCACATGCGCTGCAGGAAGTTCAGCGCCGTACGCTCCCCGGTAATCAGGCTGCGCGCCGAGCCGGACAGGCGCACCAGGACATCGTCGCCGGTCAGCCGGGCGCCGTCGGGGACGAGCGCTTCCACTGTGACCTCGGGGTCGACCTGGGCGAAGACCTCGGCGACCACGGGGAGACCGCCGGCGATGCCGCATTGCCGGGCGCGGATCTCGGCCACGGCCGCCATGCCTTCGGGAACGCTCCACGCGGTGGTGATGTCCTGGCCCGACTCATCCTCGGCCAGGGCAGCGGCGACGGCGGTTCGCGCCGCCTGTGAGGGGAACTTTGTCATGGTCCGTGGTCTCCAGTCCTGTGGTTAAGGGCCGAAAATCTGAGGTGTCCCGCGCGCGGACCGCTGTCAGAACCGGTTGCGCTGGCACCCTCGGCGGCAGTGGGCGGGGCGTCGGCAAGCTCGGCAGCCCACCGCTGCGACCACTCGGTGACATAACGCCGGCCTCGCGGACGTCGTGGCCGAGCGGGGTGAGGGTGTAGCTGCCGTTGCACAGCACCTCGGCGAGTCGAACCTTATGGAGCTCTGTGAGCCTTCAGTGAAGATCCGACTGGACCTCGGTCAGTCGATGCCTTCGACGATGCGGAAGTCGCGCTCGACGCCGTCGGAGAGGGCGACCAGCGCCTCCTGGTAGGCCGGACTCTCGCGCGCCGCGACGGCCTGCTCGATGCTGTCGAACTCGACCAGGACGGTGCGCTCGGCGATTCCGGCGTCATACGCCACGACCCGACCGCCACGGACGAGGGTCCGGCCACCCCAGGGCTCGACGGCCAGACGGGCCAGCTTGTTGTAAGCAGCCAGCTTCTCAGGGTCGGAAATGGTGCGGTAGACGCTGACCCAGTAGCCCTTGGGCATGGGAACCTCCAGTGTTGGGATGAGTGCATCTGACTTAGATAAATGTGCGGAGATCGGCTCGGTGCCGGGCTCAAGGGGCAGGCGGAGCACCCTGACGGCGAACGAAATGGCGTGGCGCCAACCGCAGACCAAGACCAGATCGAGTGCGGCATCTTCATCGGCGACAGCGACCAGGTTCGCCCAGGTGCCGTCGGATAAGTCAAAGGTCGCATGGAGCTCGTCGACCGCTTCGAGCACGGCACGATCGGTGGTGTGCCAGCAGTCGTCCGTCGGCCTTCCATCCGCGAGGGACGCGAGCTGCGCCGCGTCGAGTCCCGCCTTCTCGGCGAAGCACGCGACGTGCACGGCCCACGAGCGGAGCGCCGAGAGAAGTAGTAACTTCCCCAGCCCGCGATGGAGCGGGCGAGCTCGGGCCGGCGGGCCCACACCCGGAACAGCCGGATGGGTGAATGATCGAGGAGCTCAAGGGCCTCGCTGACTCCCTCGCCATGGGGCGACGAGAGCGGTTCAATGCGGCGATTGCTTCGATTTCAGAGGCATAGCGAGACGCTAACATTGACGCTTCGGAAAGGGAAGCAGATGACAGGACCAACACCACTACCAGGCCGCCGGGTCCGCGGCTCGCACACGGGGCGCCCGATCATGGCGCTCCTGGACCTCTTGGGCCGACGCTGGGCGCTGCGGGTCCTATGGGAGCTGCGAGACGGCTCATCTCCGACCTTCCGCCAGCTCCAGCAACGATGCGGCGGCGTCTCATCAAGCGTCCTGGCAGACAGGCTTCGCGAGCTTGGACAGGCCGACCTCGTCGAGAACGCCGGAGAGGGGTACCTGCTCACTGAACAGGGCAGGACCCTTCGAGAATCCCTCGCCCAGCTCGATGATTGGGCCTCCGGTTGGCGGCCCAAGGCGGCGGACTGACGGCCGTGACGGCAGGGCGGGCACAGTCTCTCCAGTGGTCACAGAGTGTCGCGACTCTATGTTCATCGGGACCGGTGCCCGCCTTGCTGCAGAGCTCGCCATACCACCTATCTGCGCGAGCTCTTACGGGTTGGTCTCGGACGGGCGTCGGCGCGCGAGAGCGAGGCTTGTCAGCGTCGTGATCGCCATGGCGCCGATGCCGACCAGCGCCGCGGTGGTGTAGGCGTTGTCGTCGGGGAAGAGGTGGCCGGGGTCGGTGCCCGCGGCGAGGATCAGGCCGCCGATGGCGCTGCCCAGGGAGTATCCGACGCTGCGGACGACGTAGTTGAAGCTCATGGCGCTCGACGTCTCGCTCTTGGGGGTGACGGCCAGGATGACGCCGGGCATCGCGGCCGAGAAGCCACCGACGCCGAAGCCGAGCACGCCCATCGCCACGAAGAGTTCGGCCAGGTCCGACCGGGCCGCCGCGAACAGGGCGAACCCGCCGCCGACCACGACGGCGCTGCCGGCCAGGAGCAGGGGGTCGGTGATCCGCGTCCGGACCCGCGGCGTGAGCTTGCCGGCGATGAACCCCAGCACCGAGAACGGGATGAGGACCAGCCCGGCGACGAAGGTCGTCAGCCCGAAGCCGTAGCCGGCGCCATGCGGCGTCTGCGCGTACCGGGTGATGAGCGTGAGCAGGAGGTACATGCCGATCCCGCCGACGAACATGGCGAGGTTCGCCCCGGCGACCGCCGGGTGCCGCACCGCCCGCACATCGACCAGGGGCGTCGTGCTGCGCAGCTCGATGACGGCGCAGACGCAGAGCAGCACCACCGCGACGACGGCGAGGCCCGCCGCCACGGCGAGGTGCCGGCTCCACAGATTCCGTTCGCCGGCGAGGAACAGCACCAGGAGCAGCGCAGCGGCCAGGACGACCGCGCCTGCCACGTCCACGTGGGCGGAGCGGCCTTCGGGGGCTTCGGGCATGGAGCGCCACGCGGTCAGGAGGGCGGCGGCGGTGACGACCAGGCCGAGGCCGTAGGCGGCCCGTACCCCGCCGAACTCGGCGAGCAGTGCGGCCAGCGGGTAGCCGACGCCGGCCCCGATGATCGAGACCACCGAGATCAGGGCGATCACGGCCGCGCTGCGCTCCTCGGGGAGGTGGTCCCTGGCCACGCCCATCATCAGCGCCGTCAGCCCGAGCCCGACGCCCTGGGCCGCCCTGCCGGCCAGCAGCCACGCGAACGGCAGCGGCAGCACGGTGAGCGCGCTGCCGGCGACCACGACCGCCAGCGTGGCGAGGATCGTGGCCCGCCGGTGCGGGCCGGCTCCGAGCCGGCCCAGGACCGGCGTGGCGACGGCGCCGCTGAGCAGCGCGACGGTCAGCGTCCACTGCGCGCTGCCGAGCGAGACGTGGAACGAGGTCGCCACGCTGGTGATGAGCGGCGCTCCGAGGCTGGCGACCGCCGCCACGACCAGAGCGATGAACATCAGGGCGGGGACCAGCAGCCGCGCCTCGGAACGCGCCGCCGGGAACGCCTTCACCGTGGCCCCGCCGACCGGCTGCCCGGTCACTGCTTCGGCCCTTCGCGGTCCTGGCTTTCGAGCTCTGCCAGATGCTTCAGCGCCGGAAGGGCTGCCACCAGCGCCTCGACCTCGTCGCCGGTGAGCTCGCCGATCAACCGCTCGAACGCGTGGACGCCCGCCTGGCGCCGCGTCCGCACATAGGAGGCGCCGACCTCGGTCAGGCACACCAGCGTGACCCGCTTGTCGGACGCGCCCCGCCGCTCGACCAGGCCGGACTCCTCCATCACCCGGACCAGGGCGGTCATCGCTGGCTGAGTGACGCCCTCGACCGCGGCCAGATCGGTGATGCGCCGCGGGCCGGTCCGGTCCAGGGTGGCCAGGGTCGCGGCGGACGTCAGGCTCATGTCCCGGGGCAGGCGTCTCGCGGCCCTGGTGGCCAGGCCGTAGAGGGCTTCCCCGATGGCGGCGGACACGCCAGGAGCGGTGTCTTGACGACTCACACTCGAAGCATAGCATTTTTATATTCATAGGTTATGGAAATGGTTGACTGGCGCGGGCGGCCTCGATCCGCACCCGCGACGGCGGCCGGCCATCGCGCTCGGTGCGCGCCGGAACCTGCCGCGCCCGTCGACCAGGAAGTGCTAGTCCAGCACCCCCGGCCCGTGGTGGGCCATGGCCGTCTCAGTGCCCGGCGATCGAATGGCGGCCCCCGCGCCCGCCCACGGCGTTCCAGCAGTACCTCGACAAACGAGGACTGCCCCGGCCTCTGTGGTGGAGGCAGGGCAAATGACCCCGAACCTCAAGCTTCCCGACAGAGTCGCTCTATGAAGCAGCGGTCTCCCTGGCCTCGTGCCTGCTTTGGGCAAGATCTGTTTGAAGACGGACCCTAACGAGCTCGTGCACGGTAGGCGGTGAGACGCCGAGCCTGGATGGTTGATCATGGTCAGGTGGTGGGGAACTCGACTCGTGCGGTGATCATCAGCAATCGACGGATCACGGGCCTGACTGCCGGAGTGATTGCTGAAGTCGTCGAGGAGATCGGCCCGTTGTGGCAGGAGCGTCACCAAGCGAGGCTTGCCGCTCGACCGCGGAAGCGGGCTGTGGGCGCCGGCGCGAAGCACCGGCTGGTGTTCGTCGACCGGCTCCTGGCCACGCTCGTCCATCTTCGTCACGGGGTCACCCATGACGTGCTGGCCTGCTGGTTCGGAGTGGACCGCTCCACCATCACCCGGGCCGTCGGTGAGGTGCGGCCCCTGCTCGCCGAGCGAGGATGCACCGTCAGCCCCGACGTGCGGCTGCGGTCTCTGGCCGAGGTCGTCGAGCATCTCGGCCCGAGCGGAACGACCGGCATCGTCGACGGCACCGAGATCCGGGTTCGCCGCCCGGCCGCCGGACGCAGGGACCGGGACACGTTCATCTCCGGCAAGAACAAGCAGAACGCCGTCAAGTCCATGGTCGTCACGGACGGCGAAGGCCGCGTGCTGTGGTGCAGCCCAGCACGGCCCGCAAGCTGCGCGGATATCACCCAAGCCCGCCAGTTAGGGCTGGTCAGGCTCCTGGCCGACGGGCCCGCAGTCGAGATCCTCGCCGATGCCGGCTACCAGGGCCTGGGCGCCCAGACCGGCGGCCGGGTGATGACACCACCGCACCGCAAGTTCAAGAAGAACGCCCCCGACTGGTACAAGGAGATGTACGAGCGCCAGCGCAAGGCACACTCCACACGCCGTATCCGGATCGAGCACGGCATCGCCCATCTGAAGAACTGGCGGGCCCTGGCCCGCCACCTCGGCCGCCGCGAGCATATGAGCGACACCATCCAAGCAATCGCCGGCTTGCTGTCCCACCAGCAGACCGTGGACCTGAAGCCGACACGGCAGACGTGAATCCGGGCCGCACCGAAGCTCGCGACGTCTCACCGCCTACCGTGCACGAGCTCGTTGGTGCGACCCCGGCGGCCCCACCGGTGCGTGTCCCGTCAGTGGCGTCGCAGGGCGCCGGAGCGGCGGAGTCGCCGTACGGCTGACCGCAGTTCGGCGCTGCGGGTGGGCGAGACGTCGGCCGGGACCACCGTGGGTGCGGGGTCCGGAGGCATGAGGGCGTCGGCCTTCCAGAGGGCGAGTTCGCGGTCCCGGGGGCCGTGGGCGGTGTAGGCGACCCCGTTCCCGGCGTCCGGCGCGCGGTCCCCGAACACCCGCACCGGGTGCGCGTCGTCCCAGCGTTCCCAGCCCGGGTCGCCGTCCGTGGCGAACCGCACCCAGGCCCTGTGCATGGCGTCCGCCAGTTTCTGCGGCGCGCCCTCCCCCGCCAGTTTCCGGGACTCGGCGACGTCTCCGGTGTCGAAGACGAAGCCCAGCTCCAGCGCGTGGCAGGAGCCGAGGTCGGGCAGGTTCGAGGGCCAGGCGAACTCGTAGACGTACGACGGTTCGGTGCGGGCGTCTGCCAGGTGGTGCAGGGGGATGCGGAGCAGGTGGTCGGTGACGAGCTGTCCGACGATCTCCGCGGTACCGGCCTCGGGGTGCAGGGTGCGGTAGCCGCGCGGGACCTCGCTGCCGCAGTGGCAGCGGGCCATGGCTCCCGCGAGGGCGACGGCTCCGAGGCGGTCGACGCGCTCCAGTAGTCCGCCCGGCACCAGCCAGAGCCGGTACTCGTCGCGGGTCCAGCCCAGCAGCAGTTCGACGCCGGGGGCCGCGCCGCCGTCCGTGAGGGCCTCCAGCGGGTCGCGGGGGACGACGTCGCCGTCGATGACGAGGCCGAACGCGGGACCGCCGACCACCGGGCTGCTCAGCTTGCCGACCTCGGCCTGGGTGCGCAGCAGCAGGTCGCGGTCGACGGCGGCGAAGGCCTCGGCGGTGGCCGGGATCTTCAGCCGGGAGGCCATCCGGCGGACCATGCGCCGTACCTTGGCCCGCTCGGACGCCTCGGGCGGCCCGCTCTGCAGGACGGCCCGGCGGACCAGCCCCTGGGTCTGCGGTGCGGCGATGAGGGCGCCGACGCTGATCGCCCCGGCGGACTGGCCGAAGAGGGTGATGCGGCCGGGGTCGCCGCCGAAGGCCTCGATCGACTCGTGGACCCAGGTCAGGGCGGCGATCTGGTCGCGCAGGCCGGGGTTCGGGGGCGTGTCCGGGAACAGTCCGTAGCCCTCGACGCCCAACCGGTAGTTGATGGATACACAGACCACGCCGTCGCGGGCGAAGGCATGCCCGTCGTACACGGGTACGGCCGAAGAGCCCCTGGTCAGGGCGCCGCCGTGGAGCCAGACGAGGACGGGGAGACGGGCTCCGGGGCCGGGCTGCGGGGTCCAGACGTTGAGGTTGAGGCAGTCGTCACCGGGCACGACCGGGTCGGACAGGTAGTGGGCGAAGGCGTCGGAGTACGGCGGTTTCGGCGGGGTGGGGCCGAAGGTGCCGGCGTCGCGGACGCCGTCCCAGGGCGGCAGGGGCACGGGCGGGCGGAAGCGGCGGGGGCCGAAGGGCCGGGCCGCGTACGGGATGCCGCGGAAGACCGCGACACCGCGCTCGTACCGGCCCCGGAGGGCACCATGGGGCGTGCTCACCACGGGGTCTGCCTGGTCTGCCGTCATGCGTCCACCAGCCTCCTCACCGCGCTCGTGCACCGTGAAGATCAGAGCAACTCATTGTGTTCCGGTATTCCGGCGCACGAGCGGATGTGAGGGCCGTTCGGGGTACGCGGTTACGTTGCGTGCACAGTCACGCGCCGTGTTCAGTTACCCGACGTACACGGTTACTTCGCGTACATCAGCGTGCCGAACCCGAGCTGGTCGAATCCGCCGCTGGTGGTGCCGTAGTCACCTCCTCCGCCCTCGGGGGCGACGGAGAAGCACATCTGGGAGATGTACTTGTCGTCGAGGAGCAGCCGACGCCCGTAGTGGTAGTGGAGCATCGCCCACACCGGGCGTACCTGGCCGCGGGAGGTGGCGCCGGGCACGGTCTGCGACTGCTGGGCGCAGTTCTGGCCGGTGCCCCAGGTGTAGGTGGTGAACGGCACGTTCATGTTCAGGTTGTACTTGGCGACGTACTGGGCGGCCTTCATGAAGCGGCGGCCGTCGTACGAGTAGAGGTCGTCGCCCTGGTTCCAGGCCATCTCGCAGAGGGCGCCCATCTGGCCCATGCCCATGACGGTGTGGCCCTGGTCGCGGCCGGACTCCTGCCACTGCCCGAGGTCGTAGCCCTCGACGTTGCTGTACAGGAACGGGACGGCGTGCTGGATGGAACCGTTTCCCGCACCGGACTTGAAGTAGGTGACGGCCTGGTCGTACTTGGCGGCGTTGTCGGTGAGGATCCCGATGGCCATGACCGAGGCCATGTTGCACAGGTCCCAGTTGGCCCAGTAGTTGGTGATGCAGGCATCGTTGTGGCCGGTGAGGAACTGGTTGTTGAGCGGGTAGAAGACTCTGACCAGCATCTCCTGGGCGGCGGCGAGGTCGAACCCGGGGTAGCCCCGCATGAGTTCGCAGGCGTTCGCGAACTGCCAGCCGTAGAGGCCGGCGGCGAGGAACCGGTCGGCGTTGCCGGTGACCGTGGTGAGGGTGCGTGACCAGGCGTTGAGGATGGTGGCGGCGCACTGGGCGTTGACCTCGGTGCCGCCCACCCGCCAGCGCAGCGCGTTCTGGTAGCCGGCCGCGATGTCGTTGTAGAGCTGCGGGTAGTTCTCCCCGGTGCCGCCGCGGATGATCGTCGCCGTGGCACGGGGTGTCCAGGTGGACTGGGAGTGGGAGTTGGCGGTCAGCTTGTTCCAGCCGGACAGCCAGGGGTCGTCGCCCGCGGCGACCCTGACCTTGGCGCGGTTGATGTCGCCGGCGTTGTGGAGCATGCCGGGGTGGGTGAAGGTGGCAGGTGCGGCACCGGCCGTGGTGGCCGTGGCCGTGGCGCCGAGGGCGAGGGCCGCGGTGAGGCCGCCGGCGGTCTTGAGCAGACCGCGGCGGCTCACCTGGCCGCCCTCGTGGTGCGTGTGGGGGGAAGTGCGGCTCATGGGTGGGGTCTCCCATCGGTGGAGGACTACACGGGGGTGATGCTCACCTCGTCGAACTCGGTGGTGCTGCGGGCCAGGGGGTCGCGGGAGCAGACCACGAGGCCCACGTAATAGGGGGCGTCACCAAAGCCGGGGATGTCTCCCTCGGCGAGGGGGGTCCAGGTGGCGCCGTCGTCGGTCGAGGCGGATGCGGTGAAGTGCGTCCCGGTGCGCTTCAGCCGCAGCAGGCAGGGGGCGGTGACCGCCGCGTTGCCGGTGAACGTGGACTTTCCGGCGACGGTCGGGCGCAGCATCAGCTGGGCGCCCGTGCCGCCGGTGACGATCGCCCCGGCCGCCTGGTCGAACGGCGACAGGGACTTGGCCATGAGCAGGCCGACCCGGTCGCCGGTGGCTCCGGCGCGGGAGACCATGCGGGCGGTGACCTCGCAGTCGCCGCTGACGGGCCGTCGTACGAACTGACCCGTCATGCCCTGGTTGTTGACGGTGAGGTCGGTCCCGGCGCCCCGCACCACGAAGGTCCCGTCCGCGTGGGCGGTGCTGCCGGGGGTCTGGACGGCGACCACGCCGAGGGTGCCGTGGGCGCGGTCGTCGAGGATGACGTCGCCCAGGTCGCCGTGGCTCCAGGGCGCGGGCGGCGGGGTGCCGACCGTGAGGGTGAGCGTGGCGGTGGCGTCTCCGGCGGCGTTGCCCGCGGTGGTGGTGACGGTGAACTCGCCGGTGCGGGTGGGTTTTCCGGAGATCAGGCCGGTGCGCCGGTCGAGGCGCAGTCCGTCGGGCAGCCCCTTGGCGGTGAAGCGGACGGGCTGGTGCGTGGCGCGCAGGAGGTGCTGGAAGGGGGCGCCCCTGTTCGCGAACGCCAGGGTGGGCGAGGTGAGTTGCGGCGTGCCGGGCGTCGGCATGGCCGCCTTCGCCGGAGCCGACCGCGGGCCGCGTCCGGCGCAGCTCGTCTTCGCCACGGCGTAGTGGTACGTCGTACCGGGCCTGCCCGTCGCGTCGGCGTAGCGGATGCGGGTGCCGAAGCCCACGGGTCCGATGCCGGTCGCGAGGGTCGCGAACGGCCCCTTCGCGGAGGTGGAGCGCAGCACCGTGTAGCGGGCCGACAGGTCCGGGTCGGTCCAGGCCAGCTCGACGGCGTCGGCGCCCTGAGTGGCCCGCAGGTCGGTCGCGGCCCGGGCCGGGCGCGGCACGGACCAGATGTCGCCGCCCGTGCGGGAGATGACGCTGACGTTGTCGAAGGCGCCGGTGCCGGTCTCGGCGTAGTCCTCGTCGACGCCGAGGCAGGAGGTGAGAGTGAGACCGACGTGGGCCGTCCTTCCCAACTCGACCTTGCTGGTGCCGACTTCGGTCCAGCGGACGCCGTCCGGGGAGATGGCCCCGGTGCAGCGGTCGCCCCGGCGGGTCACCCGGACCCAGTAGGGCATGCGCAGCCGGTAACCGTCGCCCGCGCCCTCGACGTACGGGGCCTGAAGCGGGGTCGCCGATTCGGGGAGGCCGCCGAGGGAGGAGATCGGGAAGGCGGCGCCGGTGGTGAGGGTCTGCTGCTGCGACGGCGGCACGGGGGTGCTGCCGGTGCCCCGGACCGCTCCCCCGGTCTTCGCCCGTACGCTCCACACCCCGCTCCAGGTGTGCGGCGGCAGACCCTGGATCAGCATGGCCGCATGGGCGGCGTCCGCGTCCAGGGCGGCCCGCACGGTGACACCGATCTTGGAGTACTGGGAGCTGAGCGGCCACACGATCCGGGCCGTGACCGTGCCGTCGCCGCGCAGGGGCAGGTGCACCAGCCGCTGGGTGTCGGCAGTGCCGGACGCCTCCAGCACGAACCGCTCCCCGTCGAAGAGGGCCGAGCCTGGGATCTTCACGTCACCGACGTCCCGGGTGGACCAGGGGCCGGGAAGCCCCGGGACCGCAGCCGCCCAGGCGGAACTTTCGCTCTTGCCATGGGAGTTGCTCGCTACGACCGTGTAGTAGGACGTGCGTCCGGAGCGGGCCCGGTCGTCGGTGTACGTCGGCTCGGTGACACCGGTCGCGAGCTTCTCGTACGGCCCGTCGGCGCCGGCGGCCCGCAGGACGGTGTACGAATCGGCCCATGCCGAGGGCAGCCAGGCCAGCGTGACGGACCTGTCGCCGCCGACCGCCGTGACGCCGGCCGGAGCCGTGGGCACGGACGGCGACGGGGCCCTCGTACCGGCGAAGGTGAGGGTGCCCCAGCTGGGCAGGTCGTCGTTGCTGCCCTCCACGACGCGGGCGCCGCCGCTGCCGCGGAAGACGGCCGCCTTGGTGTACGGCGCTTCCAGGCCGCGCACGCCCGCGTAGTGCGCGTACGCCATCTCGTAGATCGGGGGCAGCGTGCCGCGCCCGACCGCCGAGACGTACGTCTTGATGTACTTGCCGGTGCGGTCCAGGTCGGGCACGAAGGGGACGTCGCCGCCGAGGTTGTAGCGGGCGGCGTACTCGATGTTCTTCAGCAGCCGGTTTCCGTCGAAGGCGTACAGGTCGACGCCCTGGTTCCAGGCGACCTGCGCGGCGTCCGTGAGCAGGCCGACCGCGAGTTGCTCGTGGCCCTGGTCGCGCCCGGACTCCTGCCCCTGTCCGGCGTCCGTGACGATGCGGTGCGGGACGCTGCCGTTGCCGGCCCCGGCGGCGGCGAAGCGCAGCGCGTCCTCGAAAAGGGTGGGCTCCTCGCAGAACACGCCGATGGCGAGGATCGTCTGGACGGAGGTCAGGTCCCAGTTGCCGTTGGCGTAGAGCATGTAGCCGGAGATGGCGGGATACCAGACGCGCAGAAACGATTCCTTGCAGCGCGCGACGTCCTCCTTCGCCCAGCCGTCGTAACCGGTGTACTGGAGCAACTCGGCCGCGTTGACGAACTTGAAGGCCTGCAGTCCGGCGCCGAGTGGCCCGTCCGCTCCGGTGATGGCGGTGAGGGAGACGGACCAGGCGTTGAGGATGTCCCGGGACTTGTCCGCGTAGACGCGCTCGCCGGTGATGCACCACATGAGCGCGGTCTGGTAGGCGGCGGCCGAGTCGGCGACGGCCTGGTTCTGGAAGTTGGTGGGGCCGCGGCCCCAGGTGGTGATCTGGCCGGTGTTCTGGACGGTGTACGTCGCCTTCGAGCGCGCGTGGGCGGCCAGGGCGAGGTAGCCGTCGTAGATCGGGGTTTCCTTGGCGGCGACGGCGGCCTTCATCCGGGCCAGGTCGGCGGCGCTGTGCAGCAGGCCGGGGTGCGTGAAGGCGCGTGGTGCCGTGACGTCCCGGCCGACGGCCCGGGCCGTGCCGGGGACGAGCAGTCCGCTCGCGCCCGACGCCAGCAGCAGGGCTGCGGCACCGCCCAGGAAGCCGCGGCGGCTCGGTGCGGTGGGTCTCATGAGGCTGGTGCTCACGGGGTGCGTGTGCGTGGGGTCGGTGCTCATGACGCGGCGGCCGCCTCGGCGGTGGTGAGGAACTTCAGGTTCAGCACGTGCTCGTTGGCGTGCATCGGGATGGTGTCGGTGGTGAGGTACCAGGTCGGCTTCTTCATCGAGTCGGCGATGACCGTGCCGTTGACCACGAGGTTCTCGAACGTGACGTCCTTGATGGCGTGCTTGGCGTCATAGCCGAGCAGCAGGCAGGTGGCGAGCGGCTTGCCCGTGTAGGAGAGGTCCTTGACGTAGACGCCCTGGATGCCGCGGCCGACCGAGGTGTTGTACTTCGTGTTGTACATGACCCGCATGTGGATGAGCTGGCCCCAGCGGAAGTCCTCGACGCGGACGTCGTCCACCTTGACGTTCTTGATGAGGTTGCTGTCGCCCGGGTTGAGGGCGATGCAGCCCTGGTAGCCCATCTGGGGCTCGCGGTGGTCGCAGATGTCGAGGTTCTTGAAGGTGAGGTTCTTCAGCACCTCGGGGTTGTCGCTGTTGCCGTGCGTCCCGACGTTGATGGGGTGCGCGACGTCCGCCCACAGGGTGGAGTTGCGGACGGTGATGTTCGTGGTGTCGCCGTAGTACTCCCAGCGGTGGGTGTAGATGGCGATGCAGTCGTCGGAGTTGCGCATGAAGACGCCGTCGATGACGACGTTGCTGGAGCAGAAGACGTCGATGCCGTCGCCCCAGCCCTTGGAGCTGAAGGAGCCGAGGCCCTTGATGGTGACGCCGGTGGCCTCGCCGAGCTGGACGGCGTAGCCGTTCGGGTTGAGCACGGTGACGGCGCCGATGGAGATGTTCCGCGAGCTCTCGACGAGGGCGCCGCCGGCCGCGGTCCCGGCGAGCACACCACGGCCGGCGATCCCCGCGTGCTCCACGTTGCGGAAGACGACCGTCGCCTTGAGGACGGCGCCGCCGTCGAGGTACACGGTCTTGCCCGAGGGGACGTTCAGATAGCCGTCGGCGGTGGTGTGGACGCCCGGCCCGTAGTAGAGGACGTTCGGGTCGTCCTGCGCGGGCCTCTTCTTCTCGATCGCGCGGGCGAACAGGTGGAGACAGTCGAAGATGTCGTCGTTGATCTGCACGACGACGTTGCGCGGCCGGTCCAGCGTGAAGCGCAGGGTGTCTCCCCCCACTTCGGGCTTGATGCCGTAGGAGTCCGGTCTCACCCGGACCTTGGTGGTGCCGCCCTTGAGGTAGGTGACCTCGACCTCGACGGATCCCTGGAAGTCGAAGTACGCCAGAGACGAGTTGTAGATCTTGCTGGAGCCGGTGGTCGGGTTGATCTCCCCGAGCTGGGGCCGCCAGATGTCCAGCGTCTGCCACTCGCCGTCGGGGGCGGTGCGCACCCGCACCTTGAAGCTGGTGTTGGTCGGCATGGCGGACGGGCGGGGGTAGGCCACCAGCTTCGGGGCGACGGCGGCCTCGTCGGCCCGGGCGGCGGTCGCCGTCAGGTTGGAGAGCCCGGCGGCGAGGACGGTGGCACCGGCGGCCTGGAGGGCGTTGCGGCGGGACAGGGACGGGGACATCTGCGACTCCTTGCGAGCAATGAACAGGGTGAAGTGCAGGGCTACTTGAGGCCGGAGGTGGACATCCCGGCGACGAAGCCGCGCTGGGCGATCAGGAAGATCAGCAGGATCGGCACGACGTACATCACGGAGGCGGTGGCCTGGAGATTGGCCACGGGGGTGCCCGCGGAGGTGACGTAGGTGGACATGACCGCCACCGCGAGGGTGGACCGGTCGGTGGAGAGCAGCAGCTGGGGGGCGATGTAGTCGCCCCAGGACCAGGTGAAGGCGATCACGAAGCTCGCGGACAGCACCGGCCAGGACTGGGGCAGGAAAATCCGCCAGAAAATGGTGCCGTAACCGCAGCCGTCGACGATCGCGGCCTCCTCCAGCTCCCGGGGCAGTCCGGCGAAGAACTGACGGAAGAGGAAGACGAGATAGGGGGCTGCGGCCAGACCCCACAGCACCCACGGCCAGTATGTGTCGACCATGCCGAGCTTCGCGAAGATCAGGTAGGTCGGCAGCAGCGTGATCATCTGCGGCAGCATCATCGAACCGATGAGGACGCCGAACAGCGTCTTCTTTCCGGGAGCCTCCAGCCGGGCGAAGCCGAAGCCGACCCAGGCGGAGCTGAGGGTGACGAGGGTGGCGTAGATGAGAGCGATGACCAGGGAGTTGCGGGCGTAGCCGAGGAAGTCGATCAGGTTGAAGGCGTCCGCGAAGTTGTGCCACTGGACGTGGGCGGGCAGCCAGTGCACGGGTGAGGCGGCCAGTTCCGCCGGGGTCTTCAGGCCGCTGAGGACCAGCCAGCCGAAGGGGCCGATGAACAGGCCGGTGACGGCGACGAGGACCGTGTAGAGGACCAGCCGGTCGACGCGTATCCGCACCCGGGGCGCGGGCTCGGGGGTCACTCTGGTGGCGGTCACTTCTTCGCCTCCGGGTCGACGTTGTAGAACACCACGCCGGACGTGAACCTGAAGATGAGCCCGGTGGCGATGAGGATCAGGACGAAGAGCACCCACAGCAGTGCGGACGCGTAGCCGTAGCGGCCGAGCGCGAAGTACTGCGAGAACACGTGCATCATGTAGAGGTAGTTGGACTGCGGCAGCGCGGTGACGCCCGCGGTGGTGCCGTCCGGGGTCAGCAGCAGCGGCATGATGGTCTGCACGGACGCGATCACACCGGTGACCGTCTGGAAGAGCAGCACCGGCGACAGCAGCGGCACGGTGATGCTGCGAAAGGTCCGCCAGGCGCTCGCCCCGTCGATCCGGGCGGCCTCGTGCAGTTCGCGAGGCACGT
This sequence comes from Streptomyces massasporeus, assembly GCF_014648995.1. Lineage (GTDB taxonomy): Bacteria > Actinomycetota > Actinomycetes > Streptomycetales > Streptomycetaceae > Streptomyces > Streptomyces massasporeus. The sequence continues at coordinate 84,282 of NZ_BMSE01000007.1, forward strand.
CCTGAAGCCCTGCCAGCGAGATGATCATGACGTTTCCGGCGGCCCACAACACGCTCATCAGCAGCACGTAGCGGGCGTAGGGGTCGGCGAGCCAGCCGAGCGCGTCGAAGCCGAAGAGGGTGAGGGCACCGTTCGCGGCACCGGAGTTCTGGTCGAAGAGCGCCTTGAAGGTGAGGCCGGCGCCGACCGGCGGCACCACAGCCGGCAGATAGAGCAGGGTGCGGAACAGCCCGCGCGCTTTGATCGGCCGGTTGACCAGGACGGCCAGTCCGAGCCCCGCGAGGATCGACAACGGCACCGAGGTGATCGCGAACAGGCCCGTACGGCCCAGGGACTTCCAGGTCTGCGGATCGGAGAACAGCTCGCTGTAGTTACCGAGGCCGACATAGCGCCAGTGCGGCGAGATGCCGTCGTACGTGGTGAAGCTCAGCCACAGCGCGTACGCCATCGGCACGACGGTCAGCAGCAGGAAGCCGGTGATCCACGGCGCAGTGAACAGGTAGAAAGCGCGATGCCTGCGGCCGGTCATGGAGATCCGGGGCCGTGCGGCCGGTGTCGTGCGGGCGGTGCTCGCGTCCGTTCCGGGCCTGCCCGTGACGGATATCTGGTCGACCGTCATCCCACCTGCTCCTTACCGCGCTTCAGCTGCTCGTTCATGACGGAGTTCAGGCGGCCCGCGAGGGTGTCTACGGACAGGTGGCCGTTCATCGCGGCCGGTGCCTCCTGGTTGAAGAGGGCGTAGAGCGAGTCCGCCGAGGCGTAGGGCGTGAAGGCGATCACCGAGAAGTGCTTCAGCTCGGCGTTCTGCACCTTCAGCACCCGCTTCTGGTAGTCCTCCTGGGCGGGCATCAGCGAGCGCAGGGACTTCAGGGTGGGGATGCCCCAGCCGCCGGAGGCGCGGGCCTTGGCCGGCCCCTCGCCGAAGAACCATTCGAAGACCCGCCAGGCGGCGTCCTTGTTCCGCGCCCTCTTCGGCATCCAGAACCCGGTGCCCGCCTGGCAGGGGCTGACCCGGCGGCCGCCCGCGAAGAGCGGGGCCGGGGCGAGGCGCGAGAGGGGCGCCAGCTTCTTGTCGGTGTTGATCAGGCCGCCGAGCCAGTAGCCCGAGTTGGACATGGCCATCCGGTGCGCCTGGTAGGTGGGGCCGTCCCAGGCGTTGGGGTCGGGCTGGACGATGCTCGGCCCGACCCTGCTCCGGCCGTACTCGACGTACCAAGCCAGGGCCTTGCGGGCCTCGGGGGTGGTGAAGTCGATCCGGGAGAAGTCGTCGCTGAAGAGACTGCCTCCGGCGGACGCGGTCAGGCTCGCCAGCAGGTTGGGGGTGAGCACGCCCTGGTAACTGCCGCCGAAAACGATCGTCTGGCCGTTCCTGCGCCGGGTGAGCCGCTCGGCGCTCTCCAGCCACTCCTCGTAGGTGACCGGCTCGGTCTCCGGCGGGTAGTCGACGCCCGCCGTGTCGAAGAGGGCGGTGTTGTACCAGAACATGGAGTCCTGCGAGAAGTCCTTCGCCATGCCGTAGCGGGGGCCCTTGCCCTGGGTCCGGCCGTCGTAGCGCCACAGGTCGTTGACCGGGTCGAGGTCGCTGGAGGTGAGGACGCCGCTGCGGGCGAAGTAGGGGTCCAGGTCCTCCATCACGTCGCGTGCCGCGAAGTAGGGCGCGTCGGTGGCGCCGACGCCGCGCACCAGGTCGGGCGGGGCGCCGTTGGTCATCATGCCGATGAGTTTGGTGATGTCGTACCGCACCGTGACGATCTTGACGCCGATGTCCTTCTGGGCCTGCCGGATCAGCTCCGGGGAGATGTCATCGGGCTTGGCCATCACCGTGACGGTCTCGCCGTCGCCGCTGACACCGCTGGAGACGCGCATCGCGCAGCCGCTCAGTGACGCCGCGCCGGTCGCGGCACCGGCTGCCGAGAGGGCGAGGAATCGGCGGCGGCTCAGGGAAGCACCAGCACGGCCCAGGGAAGTACCAGCACGTGGGTGCATGAACGCACCACCTCCTGCTCTTGCCGTTCGAAATACCGGTCAGGGGTCGGGAAGTCGACCGAAGAGGAACGCATAGCAACCGGTTGTTGTGCGTGGGCAGAGCTTCTTCCGGCCGGGATGGCACGTCAAGGGCCTGGGCGATTTTCGAAAAGAGTATGAGTCGGGAACCGGTTGCTGCCAGGGCCTTTGTCCCTGCGTAGCACCACTGACGGCCCACCTGGGACTGCCCCTTCGCCACCGAAACAGTAGTAATCGATTTCCGGAAACAGACGCACACCGTGGCTACCACTCCGGAGTCACCGTGGCCCGGCCCCTCAAAAGCTCGCACCAACCGGGCGATTGACCATCGCTTCCCGACGGATCTACGGTAGAAGGCGCTTTCTGAAACTGTTTCCATCCCCTGCTCCAGGAGAGTCATGCCCAGCCCTCAGCTGCCGCGGGCCGTGTTCGCGATGGACCCGGTGCACCTCCCGCTGCTCTTCCCTCCGCCGCTGATGGAGCGGCTGAGGCGCACGGCCGACATCGATCCCGGGTTGGTGGTGCGGGACTTCGCCGATCCGGCCGGCGCCGCCGCCCTGGCCTCCACCGACGTGCTGATCACCGGCTGGGGCTGCCCTCATCTCGACGCCGGTGCTCTCACGGCCGCCCCGAAGCTCGACGCCGTGCTGCACGCGGCCGGCTCCGTCCGTTCCCTGGTCGGCGAGGCCCTGTGGGAACGCGGGGTCACGGTGTCCAGCGCAGTGACGGGCAACGCCCTGCCGGTCGCCGAGTACACGCTCGCGATGATCCTGCTGCTGGGAAAGGACACCTTCGGCCACCGCGAGCGCTTCCGCCGGACCCACACCTACCCCGGCCCCGCCGACACGGCGGCGACCGGGAACCTCGGCCGTCGCGTCGGCGTCATCGGCGCCTCGCGCGTGGGCCGCCGGCTGCTGGAGCTGCTACGGCCGTTCGACCTCACCGTCCTGCTGCACGACCCCTACGTGAGCCCCGCCGAGGCAGCCGCCCTCGGTGCCGAGTCGCTGTCGCTGGAGGACCTGCTCAGACACAGCGACATCGTGAGCCTGCACGCCCCCGACATCCCCGCGACCCATCACATGCTCGACCGCGACCGGCTCGCCCTGGTCCGGGACGGCGGCGTGCTCGTCAACACCGCCCGCGGCGCCCTGGTCGACCACGCGGCGCTCACCGACGAGCTCGTGTCCGGCCGGCTGAACGCGGTGCTGGACGTCACCGACCCGGAACCGCTGCCCGCCGGATCGCCGCTGTACCACCTGCCCAACGTGTTCCTCACCCCGCACATCGCCGGCTCGCTCGGCAACGAACTGGAGCGGCTCGGCCGCATCGTCGTCGAGGAACTCGAGCGCCTGGCGGCGGGCGCACCGCCGCTCCACGAGGTGCGGCGCACGGATCTGGCCCGGGTGGCGTGACCCGGGGGCGGTGGGCCGCGCGCCCGTTGTCCACAGGCCCTCCGGACGGTTGTCCACAGGCCCTCCAGCCTGGCGTAACGATGGGATACGGTTTTCGCACCGGTGGCCTCGACCGCCGGTGTGATCGGCTCGAACGGGTCCGTCGGCTCGAACGCAGTTGTCGGTTCGGCGGGTCCATCGGCTCGAACGCATCCATTGACTCGACGGGTCCGTGGATCCGAAGGGTCCATGGGCTCCGCGGGCCGGTTCGCGTCGGATCGGTGCGCATGGTCCGGGTCCATACCTCCACCGGCCGGACCGCACCACCCGGCACCACCCGGCACCCGGACACCCCACACCCACCCCGGCCCACCCCCGGCCGGACCGCACCAACCGACCGCAGCGGGCCGCTGCGGACCGGGTCACTACATGAAGGAGCCGCAAGGGTGAGTCAGCGCAAGGCGACGACGAGTGACGCCGGCCGGGCGACCATCCGTGATGTCGCGGAGCGCGCGGGCGTCTCCGTGGCCAGCGTCTCGCGGGTGCTGTCCGGCAACTACCCGGTGTCGGAGGAACTGCGCCGCCGGGTGATGAAGGTGGTCCGGGACCTGGACTACGTCACCAACGCCCATGCTCGTTCGCTGGCCGGCGGCGGCACCCCGACGGTGGCGATCCTCATCAACAACATCACCGGCGCTGCTTTCGCCCATGTCGCGAAGGGCGTCGAGGGCGCCGCCACCCTGCGCGGCTGGCTCTCCCTGGTCGGCACGACCGGCGACGACCCCGAGCGGGAACTGGCGCTGGTGAACCTCATGCGCCAGCAGGGCGTGGCCGCCGTGATCCTGCTCGGCGGCGCCTACGACTACGACGAGTACCAGCTGCGCATGGCCCGCTTCGCCCGTTCCCTGGACGCGGCCGGCTCGCACCTGGTCCTGGTGGGCCGGCCCCCGCTGGAGGGCGACGTCCCGGCGACGACCGTCGACTACGACAACGAGGGCGGCGCCTACGCGATGGCCAGCCATCTGCTCTCCGCCGGCCATCGCCGCGTCCTCGTCCTGCCGGGTCATGCCGAACTGACCACCGCCCAGGCCCGGTTGCGGGGCGCCCAGCGGGCTTTCCAGGCGTACGGGATGCCGTTCGACCCGGGGCTGGTGCGGCACGGCCGGTACGACTACGAGCACGGGTACGAGGCCGTCGAGGCGGCCCTGCACGAGACGCCGGACTTCACCGCGGTGCTCGCCGGGACGGACGTGGTCGCCGCGGGCGCCATGCAGGCGCTGCGCTCGGCGGGCCTGCGGGTACCCGAGGACGTGTCGATCGTCGGCTACGACGACATCCCGCTGGCCTCGCAGCTCACGCCCCAACTCACCACCGTGCACGTGCCGTACGAGGAGATGGGCCGGGTCGCGCTGCGGGCCGTGGCCGACCGGCGCGAGGGTGGTTCGGGCGGCCGCAAGAGCGCCGACGGCGACCATCTGGTGCTGGGCACCCATGTCGTGGTCCGCAACTCGGTCCAGCCACCGGCGCCACGCGGTTAGGCACCCCCCGGCATACCCCGCGTGGTTGGCCACCCGCACCGCGCGGCGGGCGACCCGCACCATGCGACAGGTGACCCGGACCGGCCCGGACCGCGTGACAAGTGACTTGGACCGTGTGACAGGCGGCCCGCACCATACGGTCGGCAGGCGGCCCCACCGCGTGGCGGGCGACCCCACCGCGTGGCGGGCGACCCGCACCGTGTGGCTGGGAACCTGCACCGTGTGACAGGTGACCCGGACCGGCCCGGACCGTGTGACAGGCAGCCCGCACCATGCGGCTGGCAACCCGCACCGCATGGCGGGTGACCCGCACCATGCGACTGGCAACCCGGACCGCAGGCAGCCCGCATCGCGCGGTCAGTCGCCATGAGAGTTCGTTACGTAACCGTTTTCCCGAGACTTTACGGCCCACCCCGGCCCTCATCGCCATGCCCGCCGAACCTCGGCGTGACGCGCCGGTGATTCCTCTGACCTGCGGGTATCCGTACGCACGGCCGCACCACGCCCCGTGCACCCAGCGCTAACCCACCGGACCATCCGCCGAAACAAATCGCCGCACACCTCTTGCTATGAGCAGACCCGTCCGCCTACCGTCCCAGCAACCGCTTACTACAGCTTCCGCTTGGCCGAACCCCCCGCAACCGCGAGCCGACGCTTTCCGGTCGCCGTTCCTGGCCGACGCCCCCCCGAGCCGCCCCCGTCCTCTCGTTTTGAGTCACTCGTGTCATTCGAGTCGTTCCGAGAACGCCCTATTCCGAAGGATCACGGTCAGATGAACTTCACCAGCCCCCGGAGAAGGTTCGCCTCCGCCGCTGTCGCGGGTATCGCGCTGACAGGTCTGCTCTCCGCCTGCGGCGGATCCGGCTCGGGTGACGACGCCGCGTCGGACTCCGGCCCGGTCACGCTCCCCTTCTGGGGCTGGGCCAACGGCCAGGAGGCGGTCGTCAAGGCGTTCAACGCCTCGCACCAGGACGTCCAGCTGAAGTACACGAAGGTCACTGACCAGCTGACCATGCAGAAGCAGCTGACCAACGCGGTGAAGGCGGGCAACGCCCCCTGCCTGGTGCAGAACACCGCCGAGTACGTGACGAGCTGGGTGTCGCAGGGCGCGCTCGCCGACATCACGCAGTACGTCGAGGGTGAGAAGGGCGAGTTCAACACCGGCGCCTGGGCGAGCGCGCAGGTGCAGGGCAAGCTCTACGGCGTGCCCACCAGCTCGGCGCCCCAGTTCACGATCTACCGCACGGACATCTTCAAGAAGTACGGCCTGACGGCCCCGGCCACCTGGGACGACTTCATCACGGCGGGCAAGGAGCTGAAGAAGCACAACATCAAGATCACCAACTACGCCGGTGAGGACCCGAGCACCCTGGAGGTGCTCGCGATGCAGGCCGGGGCGCACTGGTACGCCATCGACGGCAATGCCTGGAAGGTGGACTTCCAGGACGAGGGCACCCTCAAGGCCGCGAAGGTGATCCAGGAGATCATCGACAACGACCTGAACGCCAAGCTGTCCTTCGCCGACTACGCGGCCGTGCAGCGCAGTTACGACGGTGGTGCCACGGCGACCCGGCAGATCTCCACCTGGCAGATGGCGGGCATGGTGCAGAACTTCACCAAGTCCTTCGGCGACTGGGCGCTGGCGCCCTGGCCGACGTATGAGGGCGAGGCGGCGAAGACGCCGGCCGGCACGAACCTGACCGGCAGCGTGACGCTGGTGACCAAGCAGTGCAAGGACCAGAAGCAGGCGGCTCAGGCGGCGCTGTGGATGTCGACGGACCAGGACGCGGTCAAAACGATGGCGAGCCCGGAAACCGGCAACGGCGTGATGCCGGCACTGAAGGACAGCGGTTCCTACGTCGGTGAGTCGATCTCGCAGAAGCTGCTCGGGAAGAACTACCAGCCGGCGCAGAAGGTCGTGACGGACAGCCTGGGGACGGTGACCACGGACTGGACCTTCGGGCCGAACTGGACCGCGATGTTCACGGAGTTGCAGGCGGGTTGGGCCAAGGTCGTCAACAAGCAGGAGAAGGTCACCGACCTGCTCGCGCACATGCAGGAGTGGACGGTCAAGGACCTGAAGTCCCGCGGTATCAGCGTCAAGGGCTGAGGCATTCGATGATTCGCTCCATGCGCTGGAAGGGCGCCGCCTTCACGGTGCCCTTCCAGCTCGGCTTCGTGTTTCTGTATCTGCTCCCGATCGGCTACGCCGTCTACGAGTCGCTGTTCACGGAGAGGCAGTCCGGGCTCGGCCTCGGCGGCGCGACGACGGAGTTCGTCGGGCTGGACAACTACGGTCAGGGACTGACGGACTCGGCGTTCATGAACTCCATCCTGCGGGTGGTGCTCTTCGCCTGTGTCCAGATCCCGCTGATGCTGCTGATCAGCCTGTTGCTGGCGCTGTTCCTGGACGCGCTGACGTCCCGCGTGGCGAGCCGGTTCCGGATCGTGCTGCTGGTGCCGTACATGATCCCGGGCGTGGTCGCGGCGATCGTGTGGGTCAACCTCTACAGCCCCGATGTCGGCCCGCTCACCGCGATCGGCAAGGCCCTCGGTTTCGACTGGAACTTCTTCGCGCCGTCGATGGTGTGGCCGTCCATCGGCAACCTACTGACCTGGCACGGCATCGGCTACAACATGGTGATCATCTACTCGGCGCTGCAAGGTGTGCCGCGGGAGCTGTTCGAGGCGGCCCGGCTGGACGGCGCCTCCGAGCTGCGGATCGCGCGCAGCATCAAGATCCCGTTCGTGCGCGGGGCGCTGGTCCTGACGGGTCTGCTGTCGATCATCCAGATGCTGCAGATCTTCAATGAGCCGGCGCTGTTCCGGAACATCACGCCTCAGACGGTGAGCGACAGCTTCACTCCGATCATGATCATCTACAACCAGGCGTTCAACGCGGGCAACTACAACTACGCGGCTGCCCTGTCGGTGCTGCTCGCCCTGATCCTGGGCCTCGCCTCCTTCCTCTTCTACCGGCTCACCTCGAAGGAGGCCGACTGATGACGCTGACCGAGCGGACCACCGAGCGGCCCGAAGTCCGTGGTGTCCGGCGCCTGTCCCAGCCCGACCCGGCCTCCCGCGGGCGGGGCGGCCAGCGCTTCCTCCTGGTCGGCCTGGTGCTGGCCAGTGCCTACAGCCTGTTCCCGGTGTGGTGGCTGATCGTCGCGGCGACGAAGGACCGTACGGCGCTGTACCAGAGCAACGGCCTGTGGTTCTCGGGCTGGCATCTCTGGGACAACCTGCATCAGGTGTTCACATACCAAGACGGCATTTTCCTGCGGTGGACGGCCAACTCGTTCCTGTACGCGGGCGTCGGCTCCCTCGGCGGGACGCTGATCGCGCTCGCCACCGGTTACGGACTGGCCCGGTTCGACTTCCCCGGCCGTAACGCGATCTTCGCGTGTGTCGTGGGCTCGTTCCTGATTCCGATCGCGCTGCTGACGCTGCCGCTGTATCTGCTGTTTTCCGCGACCGGCATGGTGGACACGCCGTGGGCGATGCTGATCCCCTGCCTGATCAACCCCTTCAGCGTGTACCTGGCCAAGGTGTACACCGAGGCGACGATCCCCTACGAGCTGCTGGAGGCGGCACGCATCGACGGTGCCGGTGAGCTGCGGATCTTCTGCAGCATCGTGCTGCGGATGATGACGACGGGGGGCGCGACGGTGTTCCTGCTGGCCTTCGTGAACACCTGGAACGCCTTCTTCCTGCCGCTGACCGTGCTGCGCGGCAAGGAGAACTGGACACTCAACCTCGGCCTCTACAACTGGACCGGCACACGGCTTGAGTCCGGCATCGACCTGACGGGCCTGGTGCTGACCGGAGCCCTGCTGTCCATCGTCCCGATGGCGATCATGATGGTCGCGATGCGCCGCTACTGGCGGACCGGCGTGACGCTCGGCGCCCTCAAGTGACGGGCGCCCTCAAGTGGCGCTCGGCGCCACTCATCCGGCGTACGGCGCCCTCGTGGCCGTCCTTCGTCGTACCCCCTGATTCCTGGGGGCCGCAGGTGACCCTGACTCCCCGCGGCTCCCAGGTGACCAACGCTCCGGGAGCCCTCGCGTGACCGTCCTGCACAACCCCGTCCTCCGCGGCTTCGCGCCCGACCCGTCGCTGGTCCGGGTCGGCGACTGGTACTACTTGGCGACCAGTTCCTTCGAGTGGTTCCCGACGATCCCGCTGCATCGCTCGCGGGACCTGGCCCACTGGGAGTACGCGGGCCACGTCCAGGGGGCGGCCCCCGGGAACTCGCTGGCCGGGGTGCCCGACTCGGGCGGCATCTGGGCTCCGTCGCTGAGCTGGGACGGGGAACGGTTCTGGGTGACGTACACCGTCGTGCGCTCGGTCGGCACGCCGTACTTCGACCTCGACACGTACGTCGCGACGGCCGCCTCCGTCGAGGGCGGGTGGAGCGCCCCGCGCCGGGTCGCGAGCCACGGGTTCGACCCGGCCCTCTTCCACGAGGACGGCCGGCTGTGGCTGCTGAACCTGCAGAACGACCACCGGCCGGGGGGTGAGCGGTTCGCGGGGATCGTCGTGACGGAGCTGGACCGGGACACGCTGGAACCCGTCGGCGACACGCACCTGTTGCTCCGGCACGACCGGCTGATCGAGGGGCCGAAACTGCTGCGGCGCGACGGCTGGTACTACCTGGTGCTCGCGGAGGGCGGCACGGGCTGGGAGCACGGGGTACGGGTGGCTCGCGCCCAGGAGCTGACGGGGCCCTACGAACTCGACGAACGGCCGCTGCTGACGACCCGGGACGATCCGGCGGTGCCGTTGCAGAAGGCGGGGCACGGCGAGCTGGTGGAAACGCCCGAAGGGCAATGGCTGCTCGGCCATCTGACGGCCCGTCCGCTTCACACGCCGAAGGGGCGGCGCTGCACGCTCGGCCGGGAGACAGCGATCCAGGCGGTGGTCTGGGATGCGGAGGGCTGGCCCCGGCTGCGGCAGGGCGGGTGGCACCCCGAGATCGAGGTCGACGTACCGACGCGGTCGCACCCCCGTTCCCACCCGCATCCCCGTCCCCACCCGCATCCTCACCCGCACCCGCACCCGCACCCGCACCCGCACCCGCACCCGCCGGCAGCCGTACCGCAGCCGGAGGATCTGTCCTGGCCGTGGAGCTCCCTGCGCGAGCCGCCTGGCCCGTCCTGGGCCGATACGACGGCCCGGCCCGGGTGGATCCGGCTGCGCGGCCGGCACGGGCCGGAGTCCCGTTGGGCGGCCGGCCTGCTGGCCCAGCGCATCACCGAGCACCGCGCGGAGGCCGAAGTCACCGTGGAGGCACGGCCGGTCACCTTCACACAGGCGGCCGGGCTGCTGCTCTGGTACAACCCGGAGGCGTATCTCGCCCTGGACCTGACGTGGGCGGAGCCGGAGGGCGAGCCGCAGCGCGGACAGCAGTGGGGAGGCACCGCGGGCGGGCGTACGGTGTTCAGCCTCGTCGAGCGCGACGAGGACGGCGTGCGACAGGTCGCCGTCGTCGACGTGCCGGTGGACGGGCCGGTGACGCTGGGGGTGACGGCCGAAGGGGCCGACGCCCGCTTCTGGTACCTGCACGAGGGGGTACGGACGGCGGTCGGGCCGGCGCTGGACTTCAGCCGGCTGTCCGACGACCACGGCTCCCGGCTGCGGTTCACCGGGGCGATGGCGGCGATCCACGCCAGGGACCTCGTGGACGCGGCGTTCACGGCGGACTTCACCGGGTTTCGACTGACCTGCGCACCCGGGTGAGGCGACTGTTCGGGGTTTCGAAAGTTTTGACCGGCGTGAAGCGGTGAATTCACTTTCCCTTCCCGCCGTCCTGCGCCGCACCTAAAGTAGGAAGCGCTTTCTGCCCGGCCGGACCTCGTGACCGCCGTGGGCAGCGCTGGTCGAAACTTTCCACGGCCCACGGGCGGGCCGGAGAGGTGGGTTCCCCGATGGTCCGTACGGCGAGTGCGAGCGTGGCGGCCGGTCCGACACTGGCGGTCGTGGCGCGCGAGGCGGGGGTGTCGGTGCCGACCGCGTCGAAGGTCGTCAACGGCCGTGAGGACGTGGCACCCGAGACCCGCCGCCGCGTGACCGAGGCGCTCGACCGGCTCGGGTACGTGCGCAGACCCCGGTTCGACGCGGCGAAGGCACCCCGGCTGGTCGACCTGGTCGTGCATTCGCTGGAGAGCTCCTGGTCGGGGGCGGTGCTGCACGGTGTGGAGGAGGCGGCGCACGACGCGGGCCTGGAGGTCGTGGTGTCGGCGGCGCTGATCCGCTCCCGGGTCGGCCGCCCGGAACGCGGCTGGCTGGACAAGCTGGTCGCCCGGGGTTCCTCCGGGGTCCTGTTCAACCTGGCCGAGCTGAGCGACTCGCAGTACGCGTGGCTGGAGCAGCACCGCATCCCGTTCGTGATGATCGACCCGGTGCAGGAACCGCCGGAGGGCGTCGTCTCGGTGGGGGCGGCGAACTGGCAGGGCGGGCTGACGGCCACGGAGCACCTGCTGTCCCTGGGCCACGAGCGGGTCGCCGTCATCGCCGGTCCCCGGCGCACGATGTGCAGCAGCGCCCGGGTCGCCGGGTACCGCTCGGCGCTGGCGTCGGCCGGGGTCCGGCACCGCGCCGAGTACGTCCGGCACGCCGGATTCGACGAGAGCGTGGCCCACCGCCGCATGCTGGAGCTCCTCGATCTGCCCGAGCCGCCGACCGCCGTCTTCGTCTGCTCGGACCGGATGGCGCTGGGGGTCTACGAGACCCTGGCCGAAAGGGGGTTGAGGGTTCCGGACGACTTCAGTGTGGTGGGCTTCGACGATCTGCCCGAGGCGCGCTGGGCCTCCCCCGCGCTGACCACCGTGCGCCAGCCGCTGTCCGAGATGGCCGCGACGGCCCTGCGGTCGCTGCTGCGCATGATGGACGGCCATCACCCGGAGAGTACGCGGACGGAGCTGTCGACGCGGCTGGTGGAGCGGGCGAGCACGGCGCCGCCGCCCGCATAGCGCCCAGGGGGTGCTCCCGGCCGACGCCACAGCGGTTGCCCCCTCCCTCGGTGCGTGGCCCTCTCCCCCGTCGAGTCGCCCTCTCCGTCAGTGCGTCGCCCTCCCCCCGTCGAGTCGCCCCCAGTGAACGGAAACCGGCGTGCGGGCGCCGGTCCGTGGTCGTGCGGGTGTCCGCCGCACACCCCTCGTGCGCGCCGCGCGCCCGCCATTGGGGGGAACTGGCCGGGACGGGCCGGCGTCGAACGATGCGGTGGAGAGGGGCCGGTGCCCGGGGGCGGGGCGGCGGCGAGCAGTGGGGGGACGACCATGACACGCTGGCGGCCGCTTCCGGACGTACTGCCGAGGGAGGCGCGGCACCTGGTCGAGCAGCTGCGGGCGCTGAAGGACCGTACGGGTCTGAGCCTCGCCGAGCTGGCCCGGCGGACCGCCTACAGCAAGTCGTCGTGGCAGCGGTATCTCAGCGGGGCGAAGCAGCCGCCGCGGGGAGCGGTGCAGGCGCTGTGCCGGATGGCGGGGGCGGAGCAGGCCCGGCTGCTGGCGCTGTGGGATCTGGCCGACCAGGCATGGCCGAACGGGGCGGCGGTGGCGGCCGGGCCGGCGGAGCCGATGACGGACGAGCGGCCGCCCGGTGCCGAGTACCGGCGTTGGCGGGCGGCGGCCCTGGTGTCGTTCGGGGTCATCGTGGTGCTGCTGGCCGGGTTGCTGTGGGTGCTGCCGGTGGGGAGCGGGTGACCGTGACGGCCCACGGCCCTCCGCTCCCCGGCGACGGTGTCGCTCAGCCGAGCGTGCGGTAGTGGGCGTACTTCCACGGCCCCACGTTCTTCAGCTTCACCTGGTACTTGCCGCCCACGCGCTTGAAGTTGACGTTCCGCACGAGGCCCTTGTACTGGACGATGTTGCCCGGCAGGCTCTGCAGCCGGGTCTGGGCGAAGTCCCAGCTCTCGCTGTCGACGGTGCCGTCGGTCTCGGGGAGGTTGTGCCGGCTCTGCCACCACTGCGTCGCCGACTCGGTCTCCGGCCCGAACGATCCGTCGATCCGGCTCTTCCTGAAGGGCTGCCACTCGCCCTCGTCGTCCTCCCACTCGGCGCCGTCGGCCCACAGCACCGTCTCCCACAGGGCGATGGCGTTGCCCCTGGCGTAGGCGTCGACGCCGAGGTTCTCCTCGTCCTCCCAGTCGTTGGTGACGGCGCCCTTGCCGTCGATGCCGAAGTAGGCGGGCGCGGCGCTCGCCGCCGGCGCCAGGGCGATGCCGGTCCCCCCGGCCCCCAGCATCACGGCCGTCGTCACCATCGCCACGGCCCGATTGCGCATGCTCATGCGGTTGTCCTTTCCGAACCGCCGTCCCCCGGCGGGTTTCCCCTGGGGCGGCTCGTCTCGTCTGGCCCGCACAGCGTCATGGGCGGACGGCACTCCCGGCGAGCCCTGCCCGCGGACCCGGACCGCCCAGGGTCGGTTCACGCGCGGGACGGCGGGCGTCCCACCCGGGGGCGGGTCGCCCGGGGCCCGCCCGGGTCGGGTGGCCGGCGGTGGTGGGCGCGGCGAGGGTGTCCGCGCGAGGCTCGGGCCGACGGAAGCCGGGCGGCCCAGGTGATGCCGCCCAGGAGGTGGGCGCGGAAGGCCGGATCCTCGTAGGCCTCGCGGGCGTGGCCGAGGGCCGTGCAGTAAACGCGGCCCCGGCCGTGGTCGCGGCACCAGACCAGGGGGTGGTCGGCGCCCATGCCACCGCCCTCGTAGGAGGACTCGTCGGCGGTGGCCAGGACACGGACGCTGCCGCGGGGGTTGGTGTGGAAGTCGTACCACTCGTCGGTGAACTCCCAGACGGCGGGCAGGCGTCGGGTCGCCGGATGGTCGTGGTCCTCGACGACGGCCTTGCCGGGCTGGTGGAGCGGGTGGCGGGCGAACCGCGCGCCCAGCAGTTCGCCGTAGTACGGCCAGTCGTACTCCGTGCAGGCCGCCGCGTGCACGCCCACGAAGCCGCCGCCCGCCTCCACGTACGCGGCGAGCCGCTCCCTCCCGGCCGGGGTGAGGATCTCGCCGCTGGTGGAGAGGAACACCACGGCCGCGTGGTCGTCCAGGGACTGTTCGAGGGCCGCCGGGTCCTCGGTGGCGTGGACCTCGAAGTCCCCGAGCGTGCGCAGGGCGGCGATACCGGCCGGGATGGAGTCGCGCCGGTAGCCGATGGTGCGGGTGTGGACGAGCAGTCGAGGTGCCATGGCATACGAACCCAGGACACGGGAGGCCGTGGGGGATGCCGCTGCGGCGACCGAAAATTTCGCCCGTCGCGTCCGGACCGGGGGTGCGCTTCGGTGTCCGCTTCGGCGCCGGCTCAGGTGTCCGATTCGTTCAAGACCGGGCGTCGCGGGCCTGCCTACGGTGGCCCCATGACTGCACGATTCGATGCCATCGGCCTGGTCGTCTCCGACATGGCCGCATCCGTCACGTTCTACCGCCGGCTCGGGTTCGCCTTCCCGGACGGTGCCGAGGACCAGCCGCACACCGAGGCCGGACTGCCCGGCGGGCTGCGGCTGATGTTCGACACCGAGGAGACGGTCCTCTCCTTCCTGCCCGAGTGGCAGCCGCCCGTGGGCGGGGGCCGGGCCTCGCTGGCCCTGCGCTGCGACGGGCCGGAGGAGGTGGACGCGCTGTACGGGGAACTGGTCGGCTCGGGGTACCACGGCGAGCTCAAGCCGTGGGACGCCTTCTGGGGGCAGCGGTACGCCGTCGTCCACGACCCGGACGGCAACGGAGTGGACCTGTACGCGCCGCTAGCCACCACCGCCGAGTAGCTCCCCCAGCGGCAGCCCCGCCAACTCCCTCACGTCGCGGGCCAGATGGGCCTGGTCGGCATAACCGGCCCGGGTGGCCGTCTGCGCGAAGGGCACACCGGCCCGGGCCAGTTCGAGGGCGCGCCGTAGCCGGAGGATGCGGGCCAGGGTCTTGGGGCCGTAGCCGAAGGCGGACAGCGAGCGGCGGTGCAACTGGCGTGCTCCGAGACCGAGTTCATCGGCGGTGGCGGCGACGGGACGGCCGGCGTCCAGGGCGGTGACGACCTGCCGGAGCAGCGGATCCGGGGGTTCGACACCGGCGGCCTGCCGCAGCGCCAGCTCCTCCAGGCCGCTCGCCGGGTCGGGGGCCGCGTTCACCCGGTCGGCCAGGCGCCGCACCCGCGAGACCGGCCACAGGTCCGTGAGCTCGACGCGCCGGTCGCGCAGCTCGTGCGCCGGCACGCCCAGCAGCGCGGGTGCCGTGCCCGGGTAGAAGCGGACTCCGGCCCAGGGGCCGCTCCCCCCGCCCGGGAGGTACGCGCGGGTGTCGGGCCCGGCGACCATCAGCCGCCCGTCGTGCCAGAGCAGATCCATGCACCCGTCGGGCAGGACCCGCCCCACCCCGGGCCGGGACGGGGTGTTGGTCCACACGACCGCCCCGGGCAGCCGTGACGCCCGCTCCACGTACACGTGGGCCACGCTACGCCGCGGGCGGGCGACAGGCACGGGGCCGGCCGGACAGCGCAGGCACGAGGGCCCGCCCGGC
Organism: Streptomyces massasporeus; assembly: GCF_014648995.1. GTDB lineage: Bacteria > Actinomycetota > Actinomycetes > Streptomycetales > Streptomycetaceae > Streptomyces > Streptomyces massasporeus. The sequence goes on from NZ_BMSE01000007.1 coordinate 99,718, forward strand.
GGCCGGCCCGACAGCAGGCACGAGGACCGCCCCGGCGACAGGCACCAGGCCGGCAACAGGCACTGGGCACCAGGCCGGCAACAGGCACTGGGCACCAGGCCGGCAACAGGCACTGGGCACCCAGGCACCAGGCACCAGGCACCAGGCACCCGACACCAGGCACCAAGCACCAAGCACTCGCGCCGACCCCACACCAGGCAAGGGCCCCCGTGCCCGCCCCTACGCCACCCGCCCCCGATACTCCACCGGGCTCACCCCGTACACCCGCTTGAACGCCGTCGACAGGGCAAACGCGCTGCCGTAGCCCACCCTGCGCGCCACCGCGTCGAGGGTGTCGGTGGAGTCGCGCAGGCGGTCGGCGGCGAGGGCGAGGCGCCAGCCGGTGAGGTAGCTCATCGGGGGCTCGCCCACCAGGCCGGTGAAGCGGCGGGCCAGCGCCGCCCGGGACACTCCGGCCTTCGCGGCGAGCGTGGCGACGGTCCAGGGGTGGGCCGGGTCGTCCTGGAGCAGGCGCAGGACACCGCCGACGACGGGGTCGGCCAGGGCCCGGTACCAGGCCGGTGCCTCCGCCTCCGGGCGGGCGAACCAGGCCCTCAGCGCCGCGATGACCAGCAGGTCCAGCAGCCGGTCCAGGACGACCTCCTGCCCCGGCTGGTCGCGGGTGATCTCCTCGGTGAGGTAGGGCGTGAGCGGGCAGTCCCACACGTCGGACGTGAGGGTGAGCAGGGGCGGCAGGGCGTCCAGCAGCCGTCCGCCGACCTCGCCCTGCATCGGGTAGGTGCCGATCAGCATCACGGTGTCGCCGTCGAGCCGGTCGCCCCAGGTGCGCACCCCCAGGTCCATGGAGCCGTTGAGGGGCCGTCCGTCGGGGTAGCGGCACTCCTGGTGCGGCAGGATCACCGCCTGCGGTTCCGTGCCGGGGGCGTCGGCGCACGTGTACGGGTCCGGGCCGCGGGCGATGGCGAGGTCTCCTACCGTGAGCCGCGCCCTCTCGCCCCGGTCGGGCACGATCCAGGCCTCGCCGCGGACGACGAGCATCACGGTGAGCGGGGCCCGGTCCTCGATGCGGACCGCCCACGGCGGGTCGAAGCAGGCCCTGATCATGAACGCACCCCGGGCGCGGGGCCCCTCCAGCAGACCGGCAAGGGGGTCCCCCCGCGTGAGCGTGTTCGAGCGTGGGGGCGGGTCCATGCGGCCAGCGTAGACGCGATCGTATGGGAATGAGCCGTTCAGCGATGGTTCCGTGCGGCGTACGGCAGTTGACTCGACGGCATGACGAACACGGCGGACAACACGACACAGAACGCGGCACGGAACACACAGGGCGGCATGACGGTGGTGGTGACGGGCGCCTCGGGGCGTACCGGGAGCCGGGTGGCGCGGGCCGCGGAGGCGGCCGGGCTCACGGTGCGGGCGGCGTCGCGGGCGACGGGCTTCGACTGGTGGGACCGCTCGACCTGGGCGGACACCCTGCGCGGCGCCGACGCGGCGTATCTCGCCCACCCCTCGGACGTCGGCGCCCCGGGCGCCGCCGAAGCGGTCGGCGCGCTCGCGCGGGAGGCGGTCGGTCTCGGGGTGCGGCGGCTGGTGCTGCTGTCCGCGCGGGGCGAGGACCAGGCCCTGCCCACCGAGGAGGCACTGCACGCCTCGGGGTCGGACTGGACGGTCGTACGGGCCGCGTGGTTCGCGCAGAACTTCAGCGAGGGGCCGCTGGTGGCGGAGCTGCGGGAGCGCGGTGAGCTGGTCTTCCCGGCCGACGAGGTGCGGGAGCCGTTCCTCGACGTGCGGGACATCGCGGACGTGGTGGTGGCCGCGCTGACGTCCGGCGACCAGTACGTGGGGCGGACCCTCACGCTCTCCGGGGCGCGGCTGCTGACCTTCGGGGAGGCGGTCGCGGAGATCGCCGGGGCGACGGGGCGGCCGCTGGCGTACCGGGCCGTCTCGACGCGGGACTACGGAGAGGCGCTGGTCGGTTTCGGTGTGCCGCCGGAGGAGGTGGCGGGCATGACGGCGATCTTCGACACGCTCCTCGACGGCCGCAACGCGCACCTGTCGAACGGCGTGCGGGAGGTCCTGGGCCGTGCGCCCCGGGACTTCGGCGACTTCGTGCGCGAGGAGGCCGCGGCGGGGACCTGGAAGGCCTGAAAGGGGAGATCGCGGCGTCCGTCACTTCTCCTCGGGGGGCTGCCCTTCCCCGTTGACCTGCGTGCTCTTCACGTGGGTGTTCTTGACGTGGCTGTTCTTGACGTGGGTGCTCTTCACGTGGGTGCGCAGGCGGGCCGACACGTCCTCCGGCGGCAGGAAGCGGGACCAGCGTTCCGGGAACTCGGAGGGCATGTCCGGGTCGCCTTCGCCCGTGGCCGTGGCGCGGGCCACGTACTCGGCGACCTGCGCCTGCCGCAGCCGCTCGTTGGCCTCGCGGGCCGCGGCCGTGGCGGCGGCCGGCCAGACCCGGTCGATGGCGGCGTTCACCGCGGCCCCGACGAGCACGGCGAACGCGGACACACCGATCCACAGCAGCACCGCGACGGGCGCGGCGAGGGAGCCGTAGATCGTGGGGCCCTCGACCGTGCTGGTCAGGTAGATCCGCAGCAGGAAGCTGCCGAGCACCCACATGCCGAGGGCGACCAGCGCGCCGGGCACGTCCTCGATCCACGGGGAGCGGACCGGCACGGACACGTGGTACAGCGTCGTCAGGAAGGCGATCGACAGGAGGATCACCGTGGGCCAGTAGAGGACCTGGACGACCGTCGTCGACCACGGCACGATCCGCACCACGGCGTCCGGCCCCGCCACCATCAGCGGCAGCGCGACCGAGCCGATCAGCAGGGCCACGATGAACAGCAGGAAGGCCATCAGACGGGTCTTGACGATGCCCCGGACGCCGTCCAGGCCGTACATCACGGTGATGGTGTCGATGAAGACGTTCACCGCGCGGGAGCCCGACCACAGGGCGAACAGGAAGCCGATGGAGATGACGTCGGGCCTGCCGCCCTTCATCACGTCGTGCAGGATCGGCTGGGCGATCTCGCGGACGCCCTGGTCGGACAGGACCGTGCGGGAGGCCTCCAGGAGGTTGGTCTGGAGGCTCTGGATGGTGTCGGCGCCGGTCCAGGCGTCGACGTAGCCGAGCAGTCCGATCATGCTCAGCAGCAGCGGCGGAACCGACAGCAGAGTGAAGAACGCGGCCTCGGCCGCGAGGCCGAGGATGCGGTACTCGACGCAGGAGTTGACGGTGTCCTTGACCAACAGCCAGGCGGTCCTGCGTTTGGAGACGTTCCGGTAGAGGGCCCGCGCCCGGTGGAGGCGCCCGGAGGGCGTGTCGGGGGTTTCACTTGCTGGCTGCACCCCCTAACGGTATCCGTCGTGCCCTGCCCCACTCACCCACAGGCCGGGTCTTCGCGGACCGGTCCGGGTTCACCGGGTGCCAAGGTGCTACCCCGGGGTACGTTCGCACCATGGCAGGCAGCACCCACACCGTGACGAACCAGGTCCCGCCGCTGGTCGGGTACGACGTCTTCTCCGCCGACCGGGCCCTGGCCGCCGCGGTCGAGCGGCATCTGGAACCGGACCTGCGCGAGGAGGTCCTCGGCGAGCTGGCGGCACTCGGCCGGACCTCCGGCTCGGCGCAGGTGCAGGAGTGGGGGAGGCTGGCCAACGAGAACCCGCCGCGGCTGCTCACGCACGACCGGTACGGCAACCGCGTGGACGAGGTCGAGTTCCATCCCTCCTGGCACCGGCTGCTCGGCAAGGGCGTCTCGGCGGGTCTGACGGCCGCGTGGGACCGGCCGGCCGGGCATGTGCGGCGGGCCGCCGCCTTCCTGGTGTGGACACAGGTCGAGGCCGGCAACGGCTGCCCGCTGTCGATGACGCACGCGGCGGTGCCCGCCCTGCGCACCGACCCGGACCTGGCCGCCGAGTGGGAGCCGCGGCTGACGTCCATGATCTACGACCGTGAGCTGCGGCCCGCGCACCTCAAGGCCGGGGCGCTGTTCGGGATGGGCATGACGGAGAAGCAGGGCGGCAGCGACGTCCGGGCGAACACCACGGCGGCGCGGCCCCTCGCGGAGGACGGGACGTACGAGCTGACCGGGCACAAGTGGTTCTGCTCGGCGCCGATGTCCGACGGTTTCCTGGTGCTGGCGCAGGCTCCGGGCGGGCTGACCTGCTTCCTGGTGCCGCGGGTGCTCGGGGACGGCGCGCGCAACGTGTTCCGGATCCAGCGGCTCAAGGACAAGCTCGGCAACCGGTCGAACGCCTCGAGCGAGGTCGAGTTCGACGGGACGTGGGCGCGCCGGGTCGGCGAGGAGGGGCGCGGGGTGCGCACCATCATCGAGATGGTCGCGGCGACCCGGCTCGACTGCGTGCTCGGCTCGGCCGGGCTGATGCGGCAGGCCGTGGCGCAGGCGGTGCACCACTGCACGTACCGCGAGGCGTTCGGCGGGAAGCTCGTCGACAAGCCACTGATGCGCAACGTGCTGGCCGATCTGGCGCTGGAGTCGGAGGCGGCGACGACCCTGGCGCTGCGGCTCGCAGCCGCCTGGGACGACGGCGGGGAGCAGGAGCGGGCGCTGCTGCGGATCGCGGTGCCTGCCGCCAAGTACTGGGTGACCAAGCGGTGCCCGCCCGTTGCCGTAGAGGCGGCGGAGTGTCTCGGCGGCAACGGGTACGTGGAGGAATCCCAGATGCCGCGGCTGGTGCGCGAGTCGCCGCTGAACTCGGTCTGGGAGGGCGCGGGCAATGTGCAGGCGCTGGACGTGCTGCGGGCGTTGCAGCGGGAGCCGGGCGCGCTGGACGCGTATCTGCGGGAGGTCGGGCAGGCGCGCGGCGCCGATCACCGTCTCGACGCGGCCATCAAGAACCTCCTGACCGAACTGGCCGACCTGGAGGGTGTGGAGGGGCGGGCGCGGCGGCTGACGGAGCGGCTCGCGCTGGTGCTCCAGGGTTCGCTGCTGGTGCGTTTCGCGCCACCGCAGGTCGCCGACGCGTTCTGCGCGGGGCGGCTGGGCAGCGACGCGGGCGCGGCGTTCGGGACGCTGCCGCACACGCTGGACCTGGCGTCGGTGGTGGAACGGGCGCGTCCGGTGTCCTGAACCGGTCCGCTGTTCCGCGTGCGTGAAAAGCGAGGGTGGTGCTGCGCCGACACGGCACCACCCCCGCAGCACTGGCCCGTTCGAGCCACTGAACGCCGCTCGGGACGGCGCCGCTCAAGTTTCGGACACGGCCGGGCCGTCCACCAGGGTTGCAGGGGGTTGCAACTTGCTGCTGACTGTGTGCGGACTGTGCACGCACCGGCGGGGCAGACGGCACTATGAGACGCACAGTCAAAAGCGACTCCGGGGGGCGCACGCGGATGGACGTCACGCACTTGGCCGCCGTGGACAGCACGCGTGCGGCCCGGGTCCTCAGCCAGGTCCGTTCCGCCCGGCTGGCGGGGCAGCCCGCTCCGGTGGCGCCGCGTCCGGTGATCGAGCGGTCCTGGGAGCGGATGATGCGCAGCGGTGTCGATCCCGACCACGACGTCCGGGCGGATCCGCTCCCCCGCGAGGAGGTGCAGCGGCGGCGCGAGACGTCGGTATTGCGCCATGTGCTGCCGGTGCTGAGGGAGGGGCTGCTGGCGGCGGCGGACGTGGCGCACCACATCATGGTCGTGGCCGACGAGGACGGCCGGGTGCTGTGGCGCGAGGGCAGTCCGCCGGTGCTGCGCAGGGCGGACGGGCTGGGCTTCGAACTCGGCGCGGACTGGCGTGAGGACGTCGTCGGCACGAACGGTCTGGGCACCCCGGCGGTGGTGCGCCGGCCCGTGCAGGTCTTCGCCTCCGAGCACTTCGTGCGCTCCCAGGCCGGCTGGACCTGTGCGGGCGCTCCGCTGACGGATCCGCGGGACGGCCGGCTGCTCGGCGTGGTGGACGTGAGCGGCCCGCTGGAGACGATGCACCCGGCCACGCTCTCCTGGGTCGGTTCGGTGGCCAAACTCGCCGAGGCCCGGCTGCGGGAGATGCACACGGAGTCGCTGGAGCGGCTGCGGGCGGTGGCGGCGCCGGTGCTGGCCCGGCTCGGCGGCCGTGCCCTGGTGGTCGACCCGGACGGCTGGACCGCCGCGGTCGGCGGGATGCCGTACGCGCGGCGCGTGGCGCTGCCGAAGTCGCTGTCGGCGGGGCCGAGATGGCTGCCGGCGCTCGGGCTGTGCTCGGTGGAGCCGCTGGCCGGGGGCTGGCTGTTGCGGGTGGCCGACGACGAGCCGGGCCGGCGCGGCCCGGCCAGGATCGTGCTGGACCTCAGGCAGGCGCGGCGCTGGTCGGTGGAGGTGCTCGGCGGGGCGGGCTCCTGGACCCGGGAACTGAGTCCCCGGCACGCGGAGTTGCTGTACCTCCTGGCGGTCCACCGCTCCGGCCGCAGCGCCTCGGGCCTGGCCGGGGACGTGTTCGGCGACCCGGCCCGCACGGTGACGGTGCGTGCCGAGATGTCGCGGGTGCGGCGGTATCTGGGGGCGTTCCTGGAGCACCGGCCGTACCGGTTCGCCGAGGCGGCCGAGGTCGAGGTGCTGCTTCCGGACGACCCGCGGGATCTGCTGCCGCACTCGAGCGCACCGGCGGTGAGCAGGCAGCGCAGGTCCCCGGCAACGCCCTGAGGTTCACGGCGCGTGGTGTACAAGCCGCCCCGAGGGGTGCATCTTTCGCATATTTGCGGGGTCTTCGTCCGCCGACCCCCTTGCCTGCCGTAGCATCCCTCTACGGACCGCCCCACCTGCTCCTCCGTCAACGTGCGGATCAACAGGAGCAGTTGGTCCGTCTCGGGAGGACGTTATGAAGCATCGCGGCAGACACCGGCGGCGCAGGCGGGGCAGGGCGCTGCGCGCGACCCTGGCCGGGACGGCCCTCGCGCTCACCGCCGCCGCCACTCTGATCAGCGCCTCGCAGGCCACCGTCGCCGACGCCCCCGGGGCTCTGAAGCCGGTCGCCGCGTCCGACGAGGCGGGGCGGCTGCCGCTGGCCGAGCACCGGGTGCCCGGGCGGTGGCTGGACCGGCTCGCGTCGAAGATGGGCCGCCCCGTCGGCGTCGGCGCGGTCCTGGAGGGCGCCGATCTGCCGCTGCGGAACGCGGGCGGCTGCTCGACGGCGGAGAAGCACAGCCTGCCGGTGGAGCCGGCGGCCACGCGCGCGTACTGCTTCGGTGGCTCCGACACCCAGGGCTGGCGGGCCGGCGCGGTCACGACCTCGGGCGACGCGGACGACGACGGCCTCTGGGGCGGCAACCGCGTGATCCTCTCCGGCTGGACCCGGGGCGCCGCGGGCGGCTCCATGGACGGCCCGGCCCCCGAGCAGGGGCTGGCCAAGGTCGCCTTCGTCGACGCGAACGACCCCGGCGCGCTGCGCTACACCTGGGCCCTGCTGGCCGTGCCGGTGGACGGCGGGCGGGACTACCGGGGGCTGGTCTCCCCGCTGTCCGGCATGGTCTGGTACCAGGACAAGCTGCTGGTGACGACCCGCGAGGGCGACCGGGACGCGTTGTACGTGTACGACATGGACCGCATCCAGCGCGCCACCGTCGAGTCCGACGCGGTCGGCCGGGTCCGGGGCGGCTGGGCCGCGCACGGTCACCGGTTCGTGCTGCCCGCCGTCGGCTCGTACACCCTGCCCCGCGGGGACGACACGTCCCGCCCGGCCACCATCTCCCTGGACCGCAGCACCTCCCCCGACAGTCTGGTCGCGAGCGAGTGGGTGCCCGCGGACGGTGACCGGCACACCCGACTGTGGCGTTACGCGCTGAGCCGGGATCCGGCCCGGACCGGTCTGCTCACCACCGACTTCTCCGGCGAGGCGGCGCCGGTCGAGGCCTACGAGACGAAGACGGCCGACGTGCGGGGTGTGCTGGCCCACCGCTCGGGCTGGTACCTGGACCGCGCGGCGGGCAGCCCGGGCGGGCACGGGACGCTGTGGCGCCAGGACACCGAGGGCGCGGGGGCCACGGAGTGCGGCACGGACGGGACACGGCACTGCTGGAGCGGCGGGTCGGGTTCCCTGTCCTACTGGGAGGCGACCGGCGAGGTCTGGTCCCAGTCGGGGCGGATGCTGTTCGCGCTGCCGCTGACGTCGATCGACCGGGCGCTGGACTGACCGGAGCCCCGCGCACGGCCCGGGGCCGATCGACAGACCAGGTGGTCAGATGATTTTCTGGCCCGTATGACCACCATCGCCGTGACCACCTGGTCCCTGGAGCAGACCGCCCCGACCGACCTGCTGCCGGCCGTCGCGCCGGACGGGGACGTCCGGGTCGTGCGCTCCGAGGTGCCCTCGCCCGAGTTCAGCCGGTTCCTGTACGCGTCGGTGGGCGGCGACATCCGCTGGACGGACCGGCTCGGCTGGTCGTACGCGCGGTGGGTGGAGCACCTGGAGCGGCCCGGCGTGGAGACGTGGGTGGCGTACGACCGGGGCACGCCCGCCGGGTACGTGGAGCTGGAGGCGCAGGACGACGCGGTGGTGGAGATCGTCTACTTCGGGCTGCTGCCCGCCTTCCGGGGCCGGCGCATCGGCGGGCACCTGCTGTCGTACGGCGCGGCCCGGGCCTGGGACCTCGCCGACCGGTGGGCGGGGCTGACCCCGACGAAGCGGGTCTGGCTGCACACCTGCAGCAAGGACGGCGAGCACGCGATGGACAACTACCAGCGGCGGGGCTTCAAGCTGTTCGACACCAAGGTCGAGGAGGAGGCGGACGCCGCCGCTCCGGGACCGTGGCCTGGGGCGTTCCCCGTCTGACCTGGACGGACACCTAGGACGCACGTGATGTGACCAACAACACCCTTGTCTTGCTCTGCGAGACAAGGGTGTCCGCATCTTGGACGAAGCTGGACTGTGTCCAGATCGCCGTGACACGCTTCCGTCATGTCTGGAACTGGAATTGCCTTGGTGAGTCGGCGGCACGTCGACCTCGGCCGCATGTCCAGCGCCATCTGTCCGGCGCACTGAGCGTACTCAGCCCACGCCCGACATCTTCCTTTCCTGCCTCACCCCTGCGCAATGACGCGCCCTATGCCCATGCGCACGCATGCGCAGGTCAGAGCCGCATTTTCGCCTGTCCCGAAGGACGTATCAACCATGGCCGCCACCCCGCAGAACCCTGCTGCCGCGACTCCCCGCCGCAAGGTGAGCCGTCACCGCGGTGAGGGTCAGTGGGCCGTGGGGCACCACACCCCACTGAACGGCAACGAGCAGTTCAAGAAGGACGACGATGGTCTCAATGTGCGGACACGCATTGAGACGATCTACTCCAAGCGGGGCTTCGACTCGATCGACCCGAACGACCTGCGTGGCCGCATGCGCTGGTGGGGTCTGTACACCCAGCGCAAGCCCGGTATCGACGGCGGCAAGACGGCCGTCCTGGAGCCGGAGGAGCTGGACGACGAGTACTTCATGCTGCGCGTCCGGATCGACGGCGGGGCGCTGACCACGCGGCAGCTGCGGGTCATCGGTGAGATCTCGCAGGAGTTCGCGCGCGGCACCGCCGACATCACGGACCGGCAGAACGTCCAGTACCACTGGATCCGGATCGAGGACGTGCCCGAGATCTGGAACCGGCTGGAGGGCGTGGGCCTGTCGACGGTCACCGCCTGCGGCGACACCCCGCGTGTGATGATCGGCTCCCCGGTGGCGGGCATCGCCGAGGACGAGATCATCGACGCCACACCGGCCCTGGAGGAGATGAAGCGCCGGGTCCTGAACAACCCGGCGTACTCGAACCTCCCCCGGAAGTTCAAGACCGCGATCTCGGGCTCGCCGGTGCTGGACGTGGTGCACGAGATCAACGACGTCGCGTTCGTCGGTGTCGTCCACCCCGAGCACGGTCCCGGCTTCGACGTGTGGGTCGGCGGCGGCCTGTCCACCAACCCCAAGCTGGGCGTACGCCTGGGCACCTGGGTGTCGATCGACGAGGTGCCGGACGTCTACGAGGGCGTCATCTCGATCTTCCGCGACTACGGCTACCGCCGGCTGCGCAACCGCGCCCGGCTGAAGTTCCTCGTCGCCGACTGGGGCCCGGAGAAGTTCCGGCAGGTGCTGGAGGACGAGTACCTGAAGCGCAAGCTGACCGACGGCCCGGCCCCCGAGCAGCCGTCCCAGCTGTGGCGCGACCACATCGGTGTGCACCGGCAGAGGGACGGCCGGTTCTACGTCGGCTTCGCCCCGCGCGTGGGACGCGTCGACGGCGCGACGATCACGAAGATCGCCGACCTCGCGGAGGCCCACGGCTCGGGCCGGGTGCGCACCACCGTCGAGCAGAAGATGATCGTCCTCGACGTCGAGGAGAACCAGGTCGAGTCGCTCGTCGAGGGCCTCGAGGCGCTCGACCTGACCGCCCGGCCCTCCTCGTTCCGGCGCGGCACCATGGCCTGCACCGGCATCGAGTTCTGCAAGCTGGCGATCGTCGAGACCAAGCAGCGCGGTTCGCAGCTGATCGACGAACTGGAGCGCCGCCTGCCGGACTTCGACGAGCCGCTCACCATCAACCTCAACGGCTGCCCGAACGCCTGCGCCCGTATCCAGGTCGCGGACATCGGTCTCAAGGGCCAGCTCATGCTCAACGACCAGGGTGAGCAGGTCGAGGGCTACCAGGTGCACCTGGGCGGCGCCCTGGGCCTGGAGGCCGGCTTCGGCCGCAAGGTGCGCGGGTTGAAGGTCACCTCCGACGAACTGCCGGACTACATCGAGCGCGTCCTGAAGCGGTTCCAGGCCGAGCGCGAGGACGGCGAGCGGTTCGCCACCTGGGCGGCGCGGGCCGGCGAGGAGGCCCTGTCGTGAGCGAGCGCGCGGCACCGTTCTACTGCCCCTACTGCGGCGACGAGGACCTGCGTCCGAGCGAGGCCGCGGAGGGCAGGCACGGCGCGTGGGAATGCGCGGCGTGCAACCGGGCCTTTCAGCTGAAGTTCCTCGGGCTGCTGGCTCAGGGACTGAAGCGATCCGATTCCGGAGGGGCACAGATATGACGACCGCTCAGGAAGAGCGCACCACCGAGGACCTGAAGCAGCTCGCCGAGCAGGCGGGCCGCGATCTCGAGGACGCCTCCGCGCTGGAGATCCTCCAGTGGGCGGCGAAGACGTTCGGCAAGCAGTTCTGCGTGACCTCCTCGATGGAGGACGCGGTGGTCGCCCACCTCGCCGCCCGCGCCATGCCGGGCGTCGACGTGGTCTTCCTCGACACCGGCTACCACTTCGAGGAGACCATCGGCACCCGCGACGCGGTCGAGGCCGTGATGGACGTCAACCTCATCACGCTCACCCCGCGCCAGAGCGTCGCCGAGCAGGACGCGCAGTACGGACCGAAACTGCACGACCGCGACCCCGACCTGTGCTGCAAGCTGCGCAAGGTGCAGCCGCTGGAGCAGGGCCTGAAGGACTACCGGGCCTGGGCGACCGGTCTGCGGCGCGACGAGTCCCCGACCCGGGCGAACACCCCGGTGGTCGGCTGGGACGAGAAGCGGCAGAAGGTCAAGATCTCGCCGATCGCCCGCTGGACCCAGGACGACGTGGACGCGTACGTCACCGAGCACGGCGTCCTGACGAACCCGCTGCTGATGGACGGCTACGCGTCCGTCGGCTGCGCCCCCTGCACCCGCCGCGTCCTGGAGGGCGATGACGCGCGCGCCGGGCGCTGGGCGGGCCGGAGCAAGACCGAGTGCGGACTGCACGGATGACGACGACGATTCAGGAGAGTGACGTGACGACCGGAGCCACCGTCTGGCTCACGGGTCTGCCGAGCGCCGGCAAGACCACGATCGCCCACGAACTGGCCGGCCGGCTCCGCGAGGAGGGCCACCGGGTCGAGGTGCTCGACGGCGACGAGATCCGCGAGTTCCTCTCGGCGGGCCTCGGCTTCAGCCGCGAGGACCGGCACACCAACGTGCAGCGCATCGGCTTCGTCGCCGAACTGCTCGCACGCAACGGCGTGCTGGCCCTCGTCCCGGTCATCGCGCCCTACCAGGACAGCCGGGAGGCGGTGCGCAAGCGCCACCAAGCGAACGGCACCGCGTACGTCGAGGTGCATGTCGCGACGCCCGTCGAGGTGTGCAGCGAGCGGGACGTGAAGGGTCTGTACGCCAAGCAGGCCGCCGGTGAGCTCACCGGGCTCACCGGGGTCGACGACCCCTACGAGGCCCCCGAGTCGCCCGATCTGCGCATCGAGTCGCAGAACCAGACCGTGCAGGAGTCCGCGGCTTCCGTGTTCGCCCTGCTGACCGAAAGGGGACTGGCATGACGACCGTCGCCACCGTTTCCGAGGAGACCGGCAGCCCGTACGCGCTGTCGCACCTCGACGCCCTCGAGTCCGAGGCGGTGCACATCTTCCGCGAGGTGGCGGGCGAGTTCGAGCGGCCGGTGATCCTCTTCTCCGGCGGCAAGGACTCCATCGTCATGCTGCACCTGGCGCTGAAGGCCTTCCGGCCGGCGTCGGTGCCGTTCTCGCTGCTGCACGTGGACACCGGGCACAACTTCCCCGAGGTCCTCGACTACCGCGACCGCACGGTCGAGAAGCACGGGCTGCGGCTGCACGTCGCCTCCGTGCAGGACTACATCGACCGCGGGGTGCTCAAGGAGCGCCCGGACGGCACCCGCAACCCGCTGCAGACGCTGCCGTTGACCGAGAAGATCCAGCAGGAGCGGTTCGACGCGGTCTTCGGCGGCGGCCGCCGCGACGAGGAGAAGGCCCGGGCCAAGGAGCGGGTGTTCTCCCTGCGCGACGAGTTCTCCCAGTGGGACCCGCGCCGGCAGCGCCCGGAGCTGTGGAACCTGTACAACGGCCGGCACGCGCCCGGTGAGCACGTCCGTGTGTTCCCGCTGTCCAACTGGACCGAGCTGGACGTGTGGCAGTACATCGCCCGCGAGGGCATCGAGCTGCCGCAGATCTACTACGCGCACGAGCGCGAGGTCTTCTCCCGCAGCGGCATGTGGCTGACCGCCGGCGAGTGGGGCGGGCCGAAGGACGGCGAGACCGTCGAGAAGCGGCTCGTGCGGTACCGGACCGTGGGTGACATGTCCTGCACCGGCGCGGTGGACTCCGACGCCGACACGATCGAGAAGGTGATCGTGGAGATCGCCGCCTCCCGGCTCACCGAGCGCGGCGCCACCCGCGCCGACGACAAGATGTCCGAGGCCGCGATGGAAGACCGCAAGCGCGAGGGGTACTTCTAGAGATGAGCACCATCACCACCGAGGAACTCGCGGAAACGACGCTTCTGCGGTTCGCCACCGCCGGTTCCGTCGACGACGGCAAGTCCACCCTCGTCGGGCGGCTGCTGCACGACTCCAAGTCGGTCCTCACCGACCAGCTGGAGGCCGTGGAGCGCGTCTCGGCGAGCCGCGGCCAGGAGGCGCCGGACCTCGCGCTGCTGACGGACGGCCTGCGGGCCGAGCGGGAGCAGGGCATCACGATCGACGTGGCGTACCGCTACTTCGCCACGCCCCGGCGGCGGTTCATCCTCGCCGACACCCCCGGCCACGTGCAGTACACGCGGAACATGGTCACCGGCGCCTCCACCGCCGAGCTGACGGTGATCCTGGTCGACGCCCGCAACGGCGTGGTCGAGCAGACCCGCCGGCACGCGGCCATCGCCGCCCTGCTGCGCGTGCCGCACGTGGTCCTCGCGGTCAACAAGATGGACCTCGCCGGCTACGAGGAGAAGGTGTTCGCCGCCATCGCCGAGGAGTTCACGGCGTACGCGACCGAGCTGGGCGTCCCCGAGGTCACCGCGATCCCGATCTCGGCGCTCGTCGGCGACAACGTGGTGGAGCCCTCCGCCAACATGGACTGGTACGGCGGCCCGACCGTGCTGGAGCACCTGGAGACGGTCCCGGTCGCGCACGATCTGCGCCACTGCCACGCAAGGCTGCCCGTGCAGTACGTGATCCGGCCCCAGGGCCCGGACCACCCGGACTACCGGGGTTACGCCGGTCAGATCGCGGCGGGTTCCTTCCACGTCGGCGAGTCCGTCACGGTGCTGCCGTCGGGCCGGGCCTCGAAGATCTCCGGCATCGACCTGCTGGGCGAGCCGGTCGACGTCGCCTGGACGACGCAGTCGGTGACCCTCCTGCTGGAGGACGACATCGACATCTCGCGCGGCGACCTGATCGTGCCGAGCAAGGACGCGCCCGCGACCACGCAGGACATCGAGGCGACCGTCTGCCATGTCGCCGACGCCCCGCTGACGGTGGGGCACCGGGTGCTGCTCAAGCACGGCACCCGCACGGTCAAGGCGATCGTCAAGGACATCCCGTCCCGCCTCACGCTCGACGACCTGTCCCTGCACCCGCACCCGGGACAGCTCGTCGCCAACGACATCGGCCGGGTGAAGATCCGTACCGCCGAGCCGCTGCCGGTCGACTCCTACGCCGACTCCCGCCGCACCGGCTCGTTCATCCTGATCGACCCGAACGACGGCACCACCCTCACCGCCGGCATGGTCGGCGAGTCCTTCGCGGCCCCCGAGCCGGTCAAGGACGAGTCCGAGGACGACGGGTGGGACTTCTGACATGAACTCCCCCGACTTCTACTCGATGTTCGCCAAGGAGGGCGGCCGCGTCGGCAGCGGTGCTCTCGGCAGCGGGCAGGGCGGAGTGGCGCGATGTGTGCGCTGACGTACGCGCACTGCCTGCGCGCCCTCACCCCCCACCGCCGTAGACGAAAACCTGCCGACCTCCCGGCCACGACCTGAGAGACCGTGACCGCCGGGCCTCCGAGAGGACCACCTCCCGTGCCTGCTTCCTCCGCTCTTCGCCGCAGTCTCGCGGTCATCGCCGCACTTCCCCTGCTCACGCTGGCCGCCTGCGGTTACGGCTCCGAGGCCAAGGACGACGACGGTGCCGCCAAGGTCGCCGCCGGGGCGAAGAAGATCGACGGACTCGACTCCGTCAAGATCGGCTACTTCGGCAACCTGACCCATGGCACCGCGCTGGTGGGTGTGCAGAAGGGCATCTTCCAGAAGGCGCTCGGCGCCACCGAGGTCAAGCCGGCCATCTTCAACGCCGGTCCCTCGGAGATCGAGGCGCTCAACTCCAAGTCCATCGACATCGGCTGGATCGGCCCCTCCCCCGCCATCAACGGCTACACCAAGTCCGCCGGCAAGAACCTGCGCATCATCGGCGGATCGGCCTCCGGCGGCGTGAAGCTCGTGGTGAACCCGGACAAGATCAAGTCGCTGAAGGACGTCAAGGGCAAGCGGATCGCGACCCCGCAGCTCGGCAACACGCAGGACGTGGCGTTCCTCAACTGGGCCGCGGAGCAGGGCTGGAAGGTCGACCCGCAGAGCGGCAAGGGTGACGTCACGGTCGTCCGCAGCGACAACAAGGTCACCCCGGACGCCTACAAGTCCGGGTCGATCGACGGCGCGTGGGTGCCGGAGCCGACGGCGTCGAAGCTGGTCGCCGAGGGCGGCAAGGTGCTGCTCGACGAGTCGACGCTGTGGCCGGACAAGAAGTTCGTGATCACGAACATCATCGTGCGTCAGGACTTCCTGAAGGAGCACCCGAAGGTCGTCGAGGCCGTGCTCAAGGGCTCGGTCGAGACCAACAAGTGGATCAACGCCAACCCGGACGCGGCGAAGGCGGCGGCGAACAAGCAGCTGGAGACGGACTCCGGCAAGGCGCTGCCGGCCGATGTGCTGGACCCGGCGTGGAAGTCGATCCGGTTCACCGACGACCCGCTGGCCTCCACCCTCAACACCGAGGCGGAGCACGCGGTGAAGGCGGGCCTGCTGCAGAAGCCGGACCTGAAGGGCATCTACGACCTCGCGCCGCTGAACAAGGTCCTCAAGGCCGAGGGCGAGCCCGCGGTCGACGACGCCGGTCTCGGCGCGAAGTAAGCCCGCATCCGCATGAAGAGTTCCCAGGAGGTGACGACCATGGCCACGACCCTCGCCAAGGCCGCCGACGGCACCGAGTCGGCCACGCACGCCGCCCGGATCGAGCACGTGTCGAAGTCGTTCGCGGGCCCCGCCGGACAGCAGCTCGTCCTGGACGACATCACCCTCGACGTCGCGCCCGGAGAGTTCGTCACCCTCCTGGGGGCCTCGGGCTGCGGCAAGTCCACGCTGCTCAACCTGGTGGCGGGCCTGGACCGCCCCAGCGCCGGCGAGATCGCCACGGACGGCCGTCCGGCGCTGATGTTCCAGGAGCACGCGCTGTTCCCGTGGCTGACCGCGGGCAAGAACATCGAACTCGCCCTGAAGTTGCGGGGCGTGCCGAAGGCCGAGCGCCGGGAGCGTGCCGAGGAGCTGCTCGAACTGGTGCGGCTGAAGGGCGCGTACGGCAAGCGGGTGCACGAACTGTCGGGCGGCATGCGCCAGCGCGTCGCGCTGGCCCGGGCGCTCGCGCAGGAGAGCAAGCTGCTGCTGATGGACGAGCCGTTCGCGGCGCTGGACGCCATCACGCGGGACGTGCTGCACGACGAGCTGACCCGCATCTGGCGCGAGACGCAGGTGTCCGTCCTGTTCGTCACGCACAACGTGCGTGAAGCGGTGCGGCTCGCGCAGCGCGTGGTGCTGCTGTCGTCCCGTCCCGGGCGCATCGCGCGTGAGTGGACGGTCGGCATCCCGCATCCGCGTCGCATCGAGGACACCGCCGTGGCGGAACTGTCCGTCGAGATCACCGAAGAACTGCGTGGGGAGATCCGCCGTCATGGCCAGCACTGATTCGACGACCGTCGCCAAGGACGGCAACGATCTCGCCGGGCTGGAGGCGGGCCTCGACGCGTTGGAGACGCGGCAGACGGGCCGGACCCCGTTCCGGCAGACTTTCACCGAGAAGATCCTGCCACCCGTCCTCGCCGTCGCGCTGGTGCTGGCGGTCTGGCAGGCACTCGTCTCGTTCAAGGTCGTCGACGACCCGACGAAGCTGCCCGCGCCGTCCGCGGTGTGGGACGTCGTCCAGACCGCGTGGCTCCAGGGCGAGTTGCTCGGCTACATCTGGACCAGCGTCTCGCGCGGTCTGCTCGGGTTCCTCTTCGCCCTGCTGATCGGCACGCCGCTGGGCCTGATCGTGGCCCGCGTGAAGTTCATCCGCGCGGCGCTCGGCCCGATCCTGTCGGGCCTGCAGTCCCTGCCGTCGGTCGCCTGGGTGCCGCCGGCGGTGATCTGGCTGGGCCTGAACAACTCGATGATGTACGCGGTGATCCTGCTCGGCGCGGTCCCGTCGATCGCCAACGGTCTGGTCTCCGGCGTCGACCAGGTGCCCCCGCTGTTCCTGCGCGCGGGCCGCACGCTCGGCGCCACGGGCCTGAAGGGCACCTGGCACATCGTCCTGCCCGCCGCCCTGCCCGGCTACGTGGCGGGTCTGAAGCAGGGCTGGGCCTTCTCCTGGCGCTCCCTGATGGCCGCCGAGATCATCGCGTCCTTCCCCGACCTCGGCGTCGGCCTCGGCCAGTTGCTGGAGAACGGCCGCAACGCCAGCGACATGGCCATGGTGTTCGAGGCGATCCTGCTCATCCTGATCGTCGGCATCGCCATCGACCTGCTGATCTTCAGCCCGCTGGAGCGGTGGGTGCTGCGCAGCCGCGGCCTGCTGGTGAAGAACTGAGTCCCATGACCAACAAGCCCGTCCTCCTCGTCATCGCCCACGGCAGCCGCGACCCGCGCCATGCCGCGACGGTGCACGCCCTGGTGCGCCGGGTGCGCGCGACGCGCCCCGACGTACGGGTGGAGACGGGCTTCCTGGACTTCAACGTCCCCTCGGTACAGGGGGTCCTGGAGTCCCTGGCGGTGCAGGGCGTCCGCGACGTCGTCGCCCTGCCCCTCCTCCTCACCCGGGCGTTCCACGCGAAGGCGGACATCCCCGCGGTCCTCGCGGACGCGCCCCCGCAGCTGCGCATCCACCAGGCGGACGTCCTGGGCCCCTCCCCGCTGCTCATGGCAGCGCTGGAACGGCGCCTGTACGAGGCGGGCCTGACCCCCGCCGACAAGTCCTCGACCGGGGTCGTCCTGGCCTCGGCGGGATCCACCGACCCGGAGGCGATCGCAGTGATCGCAGAAATCGCGCGGGAGTGGCGGCACACCGGTTGGTGCGCCGTGCGGCCTGCGTTCGCCTCCGCATCCCTCCCCCGCACGCAGGACGCGGTCCGCGAACTCCGCGCACTCGGCTGCTCCCGGGTCGCCGTCTCCCCGTACGTCCTGGCCCCCGGCTTCCTCCCGGACCGCATCGCCCGGGGCGCGGCCGAGGCGGACGTCCTGGCGGATGTCCTGGGACCGGCGCCGGAGGTGGCGCGGGTGGTGCTTCAGCGGTACGAGGCGGCCCGGATGCCGCTGCCGGCGGCCGTGAGCGCCTGACGGGTCACGCCGCCGTCTCCTCGCGCGGTTCCGGCTGGAGGGCGAAGGAGTACGGGGCCCACGGGCCGGTGACCTCCACGCGGAGGCCGGGGACGCCCTGGGCGGCCGTGAGGATGCCCGTGCGGAACGCGGTGACCCGGTCCTTCGGGACGAGGTAGGCGTCGTTGCCGATGTTGGTGCCGGGGGCCGTGCCCGCCAGGCTGCCGCGTTCGGGGGTGTGGGTGACGCGGTCGACGGCGAGGGTCCCGGCCGTTTCGGTGAGGCGGGCGGCCGCTTGGACGACCGTACGCCAGGCCTCCTCGTTCCTGCGCTGTCTGCGGCGGCGGATCACCTGGTAGGCGCGCCCGACGCCGAGGCCCGTGACCGGGTCCTGCTCGGGGTCGGTGTCGGCCTCGGGCGGGGTGATGTCCGGGGCGGCGTAGAGCTTGACGCCGAGTTCGACGTGGCCCGTGAGGCGGTCGAGCAGGGAGAGGAAGTAGCCGCGGCGGGTGTCGAGGGCCTGCCGGGCGGTGTCCTCGTCGCGGTAGACGGTGGCGAGGCGCAGGGGCAGCACGGCGGCGCCGGAGGCCACCAGGGCGGCCACCACGGCGTGATGGGAGCGGACCGTGGACTCCAGCCAGTCCAGGTCGTCGAGGTGGGCCTGGAGGGGAGCGTCGTCGTAGTCGGCGGGCGGGACGTGGCCGACGGCGAAGGCGAGCGGCGGGCTGGTGACCGCCGGGTCGACCAGGTGGATCGGCTCCCCCGCGACACCGCGCAGGTGGGCCGCGGCCGCAGCGGCCTCGGGGGTGCGGCGCAGGACCGCGTAGGCGTAGACGAGGTTCGTGTCGCTCATGACTGCGGGCTCCTGTCGGTGGCCGTGCGATTCCTCTCGCGAGACTCCGTTCTCGTGCCGTCCGTCCCTAGGTACGCAGGGGGCGGCGGCGGTGTTCAGGCGAACGGCCGGCAGGTTGACCTTGCCCCGGGGGCAGGGCCGAGGGTCCTGGCATGGACGAGGACTTCTTTTCGCGGCAGACGCCGTACAGCGATCCCGGGGACTTCGACACGAGCGGGCTGCCCCGCGCACCGCGCCGGCTGGCCGCGCTGGTCAAGGGCCTGGTCATCCACCGCGGCGAGGGCGGGCTGTTCGGGTATGACGTGCCCGAGGAGCGGCTGCACCACGACGCCGAGTCCCGGTACGTCACGGAGATCCTGCGGATACTGCGGATCCTGCGGGAGCGCGGGAGCACGCCCCTCACCGAAGAACACCGGGCGCCCGGCGGGAGGTTCGTGGGGACACCGGGACTTCTCGCTCCTGCTGTGCTCGCTGCTGCGGGCCACGGGGACGCCGGCGCGTCTGCGCTGCGGGTTCGCCACCTACCTGGCCGACGGCTGGTACGAGGACCACTGGGTCACGGAGTACCTCGCCCCGGACGGCGTCCGGCGGCTGGCCGACGCGCAGATCCACAGCGGGTACGACGTGCCGTTCGACCCGATGGACGTGCCACGAGACGCCTTCCTGGTGGCCGGTGACGTCTGGCAGGCCTGCCGCCGGGGGCGCGTGGACCCCGAGACGTGCGGGCTGAGCTCCGTCGAAAAGCTCCGGGGCCTGTGGTTCGTGCACGGGAACGTGCTGCGCGACCTGGCCGCGCTGAACGGCGTGGAGCTGCTCCCCTGGGACGGCTGGGAGCCCTGGCTCCGCATGGGCACGCCCCTCACCGAGGACGCCCTCGCGGCGGCCGACGCGGTCGCCGCCGCCCGCTCCCCGGACGACCGGCAGCGGCTCTTCGCGGACCCGCGGCTGACCGTGCCGGCCGAGATCACGTCGTACACGCCCTACCTGGGGGACCGCCGGGTCACTTTGCCCGTTCGCTGAACGGGGTCGCCTGGTGGAAGTAGAGCAGCCAGCGGCCCTCCGTGCGCCGCCACAGCGAACTGCGGTGTGCGCGGCTGCCGTCGTACTCGGTGTCGTAGGTGAGGTGGACCAGGTCCGGGGCGAGCTGTACGCCTCTGAGGGCGGAGACGGCGACGGGCCGGGCGCCGGTCTCGGTGGTCGCGGCCAGGGAGGCGATGATGGCGGCCCGGCTCCAGTGCCGGCCGGAGGCGCCGAACTCGTGGAAGTCGGGGTGCAGCAGCGCCCCGACCCGGTCGGGCGAGCGGCGGACCTTCGGGGTGAGCAGGGCGAGTTCGCCCTCCATCGCGGACTCGACGGCCGGGTTGTGCTCAGGCACCGGTCATCTCCACGAGCTTGACGACCGTGTTCCAGTTGCGGGTGGTGGCGATCACGCCCTTGTTGATACGCGGTTTCGACAGGTGCTCGGCCAGCTTGGAGCGGCCCAGGCCGTTCGGGGCGTACAGGTACAGCGCCCGGTCGCCGAGGCGGAACTCCTCGGGGAGGTAGACCCCCTGGTCGATCTCCGCGAAGCGGTCGGGGGTGACGGGGGTGGAGAAGTAGGTGACGTGGAGCTGCTTGGGCTCCAGGTCGGCGGCCGGGAACGGGCAGGCGTCGGCGATCGCCCGCAGATAGGCGTGATCGCGCACGATCACGTCGACGCCGAAGCCGAAGTGCTTCTCGATGGCCCGCGCGATCTCACCGGCCAGCGACTCCTCGTCGCCGTGGCCGGAGGCGAACACCGCCTGGCCGCTCTGCAGGTACGTGCGGACGTCGTCGAGGCCGAGGTCCGCCAGGAGCGTGCGCAGGTCGGCCATGGGGACCTTCCTGCTGCCGCCCACGTTGATGCCGCGCAGCAGGGCCGCGTATGTCGTCGTCATCCGCTCACGATAAGGCGGCCGTCGTGCCCCGTGGGGGTGGGCACGACGTCCGCCGCGGGCAGCTGCCCGGCCCCGTAAATTACTCACCGGTCAATGCGGCGCACAACCGTTTACCCAGGATCCACACACCCGGGGAGCCGGACATGTCCGGCGATAGGTGTAAGGGACCACGGTCCGTGGAGGTCCTCCCCAGTGGGGAGAGGGCTCGCTCCATGGGGATGAGTTCCGGCTCCCCCACGTCACCGGGCAGCACGACGAGATGGCTTTATCCAGCCCATACCTTCGAAGCGAAAGGGGGCGGCAGGGGGCCGCCACCGCATCACGAGGGGGCAAGCCCGTCATGGGGAACGGAGACATACGGGTGCGGGGCCTCGCCGCCCGGGCCGGCGGCTGGAGCGCCCGGCACCGATGGGCTGCCGTCGGCATCTGGGTGCTGTTCGTCGTCCTGGCGATGGGGCTCGGTTCGGCCGCCGGCCGGGTCGACGTCAAGGACAGCGACCAGCTGAAGGGCGAGACGCACACCGCGGCGCGGATCGTCGAGGACGCCGGCATCGACGAGCCGGCCGGTGAGACCGTGCTGATCCAGGCCAGGGGCGGTGGTGACCTGAAGGCGACGGACCCCGAGTTCCGGGACGCCGTGGACGCGGTCGTGCGGGCCGTCGAGGGGACCGGCCGGGTCACCCACGTGACCTCGCCGTACGAGACGAAGACGATCTCGAAGGACGGCCGCAGCGCGCTCGTGCAATTCGACATGCGCGGCGAGTCGGACACCGCCGGTGAGCGGGTCGAACCGGTGCTGAAGGCCGTCGAGGGCGTCCAGCAGGATCACGAGTCGCTGCGGATCGAGGAGATCGGCGGCGCCAGCATGATGAAGACGTTCGACGACGCGTTCGGCGACGACTTCAAGAAGGCCGAGTACTCCGCGGTGCCGGTGGCCCTCGGCATTCTGCTCATCGCCTTCGGCGCGCTCGTCGCGGCGCTGCTGCCGGTGCTGCTGGCGATCACCGCGATCATGGCGACGATGGGTCTGATGGGCGTCGTCAGCCACGTCATGCCGATGAGCGACACCGCGAACTCCGTGATGCTGCTGGTCGGTCTGGCCGTCGGCGTCGACTACTGCCTGTTCTACCTGCGCCGCGAGCGCGAGGAGCGCGAGGCCGGCCGGGACGCGCAGACGGCCCTGCGGATCGCCGCCGCGACCAGTGGCCGGGCGATCGTGGTCTCGGGTGTCACGGTGTGCGTGGCGATGGCGGGCATGCTGTTCACCGGGCTCGCCGAGTTCGAGGCGATGGGCCTGGCCTCGCTGATGGTGGTGGCCGTGGCCATGGTGGGGTCCGTGACCGTGCTGCCCGCGCTGCTGTCGCTGCTGGGCGAGCGCGTCGAGAAGGGCCGTCTGCCGTTCCTGCGGCGGCGCAAGCGGAGCGGCGGCACTCAGGACAGCCGGTTCTGGACGGCCGTCCTGCGGCGCGTCCTGGCCAAGCCGGTGGTCGCCGTCGTCGTGGCGGCCGGTGCGCTGCTGGCCATCACGGCTCCCGCGCTCGGCATGAAGACCCAACAGCTGACCCTGGACCAGGAGTTCGGCGACTCGCTGCCCATCGTGCAGACGTACAACCGGCTCAACGACGCCTTCCCGGGCGGTTCCGAGCCGGCCGAGGTGATCGTCAAGGCGCACGACATCAACGCGCCGGAGGTGAAGTCCGCGCTCGCCGACTTCCGTGAGCGGGCGATCAGTTCGGGCGCCTCGCGGGGCCCGGTGGAGATCAAGCTGCACGACGCGAAGAACGTCGCGTTCGTCTACGTCCCGCTCGTGGGCGGTTCCGACCAGGACAAGGCGGGCGCGAGCCTGGACCTGCTGCGGGACGAGGTGCGTCCGGCCACGCTCGGCAAGGTCGACGGTCTCGAGGCGCCCATCACCGGGCAGGTGGCCGGGTCGAAGGACTTCAACGACCAGCTGGCGGGCGCCGTCGTCCCGGTGTTCGCGTTCGTCGTGGTCTTCGCCTTCGTCCTGATGCTGCTGTCGTTCCGTTCGCTGACCATCGCGGTCACGTCGATCGTGCTGAACCTGCTGTCGGTGGGCGCCGCGTACGGCATTCTCGTCGCGGTCTTCCAGCACGGCTGGGGCGCGTCCCTGGTGGGCGCGGAGGGCGTCGGCGCGATCATCACCTGGCTGCCGCTGTTCCTCTTCGTGATCCTGTTCGGCCTGTCGATGGACTACCACGTGTTCGTGGTCTCCCGGATCCGCGAGGCGCGGCTGCGGGGCCTGGCGACGAAGGACGCGATCCGGCACGGCGTGGTCACCACGGCCGGGGTGGTCACCAGTGCCGCGGTCATCATGGTCGCCGTGTTCGCGATCTTCGGAACACTGTCCATGCAGTCCATGAAGCAGATGGGCGTCGGCCTCGCGGCGGCGGTGCTCATCGACGCGACGATCATCCGTGGTGTGCTGCTGCCGGCCGTGATGGCGCTGCTCGGCGAGCGCAACTGGTATCTGCCGAAGTGGCTGCACCGGCTGCCGGACCTCACGCACGACGAGACGCCGCAGGCGGTCGCCGCACCGGCGGCGCGTGACGACGAGGGCGAACCCCTCAAGGTCTGATCGCCGCGGGGGCGTGGAAGGGCCCGTCGGTTGCCGGGGCAACCGACGGGCCCTTCCATGCCCTGCCGCCCAGCAGCTGTTCCGGAATGCCGACCCCGCTCCGGCGCAGCGTCAGGCGGTCACCACTGAGCGCTGCCCACCAGGTAGGCGATGCCCGCGAGGACGGCCAGGACCAGCGTGGGGATCGCCAGCCCCTTGGCGACCGAGGTCAGTGTCTGCGTACCGCTCGCCGCCTGCTTGGTGTAGTGCTCCCGCCGCGCGCCGAGATCGTGCCGGGCGAACGCGCCGGCGACCAGGGCTGCCGCACCGGTGATCAGACACACGATGAGCGGCGTGAGCGCTCCGTGCTCGCGGATGTTGTCCTCGACGTTGCCGGTCACCCCTGCGTCGGCCCGCGCCACGACGGCCACCACTCCCCGCTGGATGGTCATGAAGAGCATGGCGAGCGCCGTGACGGCGAGGGCGAGGGCGGCACCGGCAAGGGCGGGAGCGCGCCGGGACGGGGTCGTCCCGTCCGTTCGCTTCTGCTGTTCCGCGGTCTTGGGCGGCTCCTCGGGCTTGGACGGGATGCGCGAGGAATCGATGACCACCGTGCGCCGCTTGTCTTCCGGCCGGGGCTTCGGCGTTGTGGAGTCGTCCGAGACGTGCGGTTCGGGCTTCGGGGCACCGTCCGCCGGGGTCACCTCCGCCTCGACGTGGATCACGGACTCGTCGGCCACGCCCTTCAGCGCGATGTCGCCGGAGAGGCGCCCCGTGGCGGTCGTGTCGACGTGGACCTCCATACCGTTCCTGGTCGGATCGACCCGCAGCCACGGCTGTTTGGGCTGGACCACGCAGTGCCGGGCCAGCGGTGGGCCCTGCATAATCACGGACTGCTTGGGAGGCGTCGAGCCCCTCGGTATCCGGCCGAAGTCCAGGCGGTCCGGGGAGGGCGCCAGGCGGATCTCGCTCAGGGCGCCGGCCGCCAGATCGGCGAGCGGCTGGACTTCGTCGTGGGCGACCTCGCCCAGGTGCTGACGCGCCCCTTCCGCCACGGGCAGTTCGGGGCGCTGCAGTCGATGGCACAACTCCGTGACGGCGCCCTGCCGGGTCAGGAAGTCGTCGCTGTGCAGGGCCGCCCGCAGGGCGGACGGCGAGGGTATGGCGACGATCTTGATGCCGCCGCGCCGGCTGTGTGCCAGATGCAACTCCCCTTGCAGCTCCGCCGCCTTCTTCGGTGTCTGGTGGGGGTTCTGCTCCCGTACGTGTCGGTAGACGTACTCGTACAGGTCGTCGAGGGAGACGTTGCCGTCCGCGTCGAGGTCGGCCTCGCCGGTCTCCAGGCCTTCGACCACCGCGTGCGTGAACACCGAGGGCCGCGGCGCGGAGTTCTCGGCGAGTTCGTTGCCCTCGAAGGAGTACTCCATGGAGTCGGACGCGGTGATGACGGCCCAGCCCCGACCGCTGGCCGGCTCGTCCTTCGCGAACGACTCCAGGACGTTGACCTCTCCCGAGGCGCGCACGGAGGCCGAGCCACGGGAGAAGGCGCCGCCGTAGCAGCAGTCGAGGAACAGGACGCTGCGGCCCGCCCGGGTGCCGGACATGCAACCGCGGACGAACTGGGAGGCGACAGCCGTGGCGGCCAGCAGCGGGGGCTCGGTGTCGCTCGCGGCGAAGTACAGCTCGCCGGACTCGCTCTTGAGGCCGTGGCAGGAGAAGTGCAGCAGCAGCGTGTCGGCGCGGCGGCGGTCGTTGAAGAAGCCCTGGATGCGCCTGCGCATGAGGTCGGCCGAGGCGTTGTGCACGACCTCGACCTCGAAGTCGCCGATCTGCGGGTCGTGCAGCACCCGTTCGAGAGCCACGGCGTCCTGGGCGGGCGCCTCGAGCTTCTTGAGCCCTTGGTCGGCGTACCGGTCGTTTGCGATGATCAGCGCGTGTCTGGAATCCGTCATGTCTCGGCTCCGGCTCTGGAATGGCGCTCGACGAAGATCTTGAACGCCTCCGTGACCTGATCGTCGGTCGCCTCGGACACCTCCAGGACGTCGTCCCCCATCCGCAGGTGCAAGGACGGGTGGGTGTCACGGCGACGGCCCATCCACGACCGGATCACGGTCATCACCTGGTTCAGGGCGGTCGCCGAGCTGCCCAGGGTCACCAGCAGGGCACCGATCTGGGTGACGTCCACGGCCCGCGTTCCGGGCGGGGCCTCGCCATCGGGGAGCGTGGTGACGTCGTCCACGTCGAGATCGAGCAGTTCCTCGCGCAGATAGCCGGTCAGCTCCGCGACGCGCTCGGCTTCCGCGTCCTCTTCGGTGAGGAGGATGTGCAGTTCGTTCTCCACCGGGTCACCCCCTTGTTCGTCCGTCGGGGCGGCGCAGAGTCGGAGTGGCGGTGGGCTCTACGTCATCACTTACAGTTTCCGCTGCTCAGAGCGGGGTGGCAAGTCACCCGAGACGGCATGAAATTGACGACTCAACCGTATGGTTCCTCGTTCAACTTGGGATGGGCCAGGTTCACGAACGGGCCCTACACCAGCCGCCGCACCTGGAGCACCCGCTCGTCGCAGCGCACGATCTCCAGCTCCCGGTCCGGGCGGGCGCCGCCGAAGGAGAGCACGAGGTGACGGTCCGACACGAGCCGCCAGCGGCCGGGTACGGCGCCGGGGGCGTCACCGTGTCCCAGCGGGTGGTCGACGAAGCCGCCGTCGGGTGCGAACTCCATGCCGCGGCGGCCGCGCGCGGGCGGGAAGGGGAAGTCGTCCGGCCGGTAGACCCGCACGTCCTCGTGGTCCTCCTCGTAGGAGTGGAACCAGGAACGGAACAGGTCCGACGGGGGCTCTCGCATGACCCGGCCACCTCACTCGTGCAACGCCGTCCGTATTGTCTCTCTTGCACCAAGGTGCCTAGAATTATCAGTGTATGGGTTCGGAAGGTACGGGCAACCGACCGCTCCGCCCGACGTCGCCCGGCCCTCGCGACGCGTTTCAGACGCGCAGTTCCGCAGCCGCGTGCGCGGCACCATCCCGCTCCCTCGAAGGGCACGCCATGTCCGATGCGCAGGCATTCCTTCGCGCCACCTCGCCCGACTACAGCCGCTGGTGCGGCGCCATGGAGGTGCACCGCAGACTCCTCACCCTGAACCCGGAGTACGCCGAGAACCGGGCCCTGATCGAGAACACCGCGTTCGCCTACGAGTCGATGGAGCAGGTCACCGCCCGGCAGGGCCTGATCGACATCCCCGTCGTCGTGCACGTCGTGCACAGCAACCCCGAACAGAACGTGAGCGACGCCCAGATCCACAGTCAGATCGACGTCCTCAACCAGGACTTCCGCGCGAGCAACCCGGACGTGAGCAAGGTGCCCGCGGTCTGGCAGGACCTGGTGGCGGACGCGCGCCTGCAGTTCCACCTCGCCCGGACCGACCCGTTGGGCCGCCCCACGGACGGCATCACGCGCACCGAGAGCGCGGTCGACGACTGGGGCACCGACGACCTGGTCAAGTTCAGCCTGAGCGGCGGCCAGGACGCCTGGCCCGCGGACATCTACCTGAACCTCTGGGTCTGCCGGCTGCGCCGCGGACTGCTGGGCTACGCCCAGTTCCCGGGCGGCGCCGCCTCCACGGACGGCGTGGTCGTCACGCACACCGCCCTCGGGACCACCGGCACCGCCACGGCCCCGTTCGACGGCGGCCGCACGGCCGTGCACGAGATCGGGCACTGGCTGAACCTGCGCCACATCTGGGGTGACGACGACGAGGGGTGCAGCGGCAGCGACTTCGTGGCGGACACCCCCAACCAGGGCGGCGCGAACGCCGGTTCGCCCGCCTTCCCCCACGTGACGTGCGGCAACGGACCGGACGGCGACATGTTCATGAACTACATGGACTACACGGACGACGCCGCGATGTTCATGTTCACCAAGGGCCAGTCGGCGCGCATGGACGCCACGCTCGACAACGCCCGCCTGACCCTGACCCGCCAGGCCGTCGCGGTGTGACGACGGCCTGACGCGACAACGGCGGTCCTAGGCCGTGTCCGCATAGTCCCGTCGTTCGCCCGGAGGGCGGGCCCCGCGGCGTCTGGTGCGTGCTCTCGGCGTGCCGGGCGGAGTTCCTCGTACTGGATGTACTTGGGGCTTCGTCCGGTACGGCGAGTGGGGGTGCCCCCTGCTCGAGCGGAGTCGAGAGCTTGGGGGAGCGTGCCAGGCGTCGCGGGGCAGGCGGGACTTTGCGGACACGACCTAGGCCCGGGCCGCGGCCAGTTCGGCCTCGATGAGGTCGGCCGCGCGGCTGGTGCCGCCCTCCTGGGCCGTCTGCGCCTGGAGTTCCTTCAGGCGGCGGGCCACCTCCGGGTCGCCGGCCAGGGCGAGGGCCGCCGCGCGCAGGGTCTCCGCGGTCGCCTCCTCCGTGGAGATCCGGCGGGCGACGCCCAGGCCCTGGAGCATCTCCGCGTTGCCGAACTGGTCCACGGCCTGCGGTACGGCGATCATAGGCGTCGCGGTGGCCAGGCCCTCCTGGCTGCCGCCGGCGCCGGCGTGCGTGACGAACAGGTCGGCCTGCTTCAGGATCGCCGGCTGCGGCACCCAGGAGCGCACCTCGACGTTGGCCGGGACGTCCGCGAACTCGGCCGGGTCGACGTGCTTGCCGACCGAGAGCACCAGGTGCCAGCCCGGCAGGTCGCCGAACGCCTTGACGCACTCCCGGTAGAAGCCGGGCTGCTTGGTGAAGGCCGACCCGAGGGACACGAGCGCGACCTTCTCGGCGGCTGCCGGGCGCCGCCAGTCGCCCTCGGCCGTGCGGTCGCCCTGGCAGGCGCCGACGAAGGAGTACACGCGCTCGTCGACACGGTCCGCGTTCGGCTGGAGCGCCTTGGGGAGCAGGACGATCGAGCGGTCGGGCCGGCCCCCGAAGTCGTCGGGGTGCTGCGTGATCCCGTTCCCCTCGAGCCAGGCCTGGAAGCGGGCGTAGTAGGCGCGGCCCCGTTCGGTCTTCTTCGGCTCCTCCCACATGGGCCGGGCGACCTCCTCCTCGTACCCCTCCCAGGCGACCATGGCCGGCGAGAGGGAGACCGCGGGGACGCCCCAGCGGTGGGCGAGGACCCGGCCCGGGTAGCTGGCGATGTCGTGCAGCACGAGGTCCGGTTCGTCGCCCTCGTAGGCCTCGATCAGCTGCGGGAGGGCCTGGATCGCGTCGGCGAGGAACGGCTCCACGTTGTCCAGCAGGGTGCTCCCCCACGCCTCCGGGTCGTCGTCGGGGGAGGGCAGCGTCGAGTTCCAGGGCTTCACCTCGGCGCCGGTGTCCGCGACCTTGTCCGCGAAGACGGGCGGGATCGCGTAGGTCACCCGGTGGCCGCGTGCCACGAGCTCGCGGATCACCTCCAGGCTCGGGTTCACGTGGCCGTGGGCGGCGATGGAGAACATGGCGATGTGGGCGCGACTGGTCATGCGCCGACCCTACGCGAGACGAGACGTCTCGTGCAACATGCTCGTCAGCGCTGGTAGCGCGCCAGCACCAGGTTGCCGTCCTCCTCCAGCCGTCGGCGCAGCTCGTCGATGCCGATCGCTCCGCTGTAGTACTCCTGGAGCGCGGGGGTGGCGACCTTGTCCTTCCACTCGGGGTAGCCGCGGACGGACTGGGCCGGTGCCGGTCTCAGGTGCCCGGCGAGGGCCGTGCCGGTGGCCCAGCCGTCCTTCGTCCGGTGCAGGGCGGGGTCCTTCAGCGCTTCGGTGCCGGTGGGCAGCATCCAGTCGCCGAGGGCGAGGCGGACCATGTTCGGCGGCCTGAGGAAGAAGTCGAGGAACTCCGCGGCCTCCTTCTTGTGCGGGCAGTCCTCGGCGATGGAGAGGGTCTGCGGGCTGACGCCCTGGGTGAGTCCGGCGTCCCCCGCCGGGGCGGGCAGCACCTGCCAGTCGAAGCCCTTCGGGGCCTGCTGGACGATCTGCTGACGGTAGGAGAAGCCGAGCGGGACCATCGCGTACCGGCCCGCGAAGAAGCCGGGCAGCGTGTCGGAACCGCCACTGCCCAGGGTCGTGGGCGAGGCACTGCGGTCGGTGTTCGCCTGGGCGTGGACGGTGCGCGGCACCACCTGGTCGGCCGCCTGGAACCGCACCGTCACCTTGCCGTCCGCACCCCGGTGGAAGAGCCGCCCGCCCGCCGACAGGGAGAGGTTGAGCGTCGCGGAGACGGGTTCCTTCAGCGGCCAGGCCACGCCGTACGTCCCCCGGCCGCCGAGACGTTCGGTGATCCGGCGGAACTCGGCCCAGCTCCAGGGCTTCTCGGGGGTCGGGATCCGTACGCCGGACTTCCGCAGCCACGTCGCGTTGGCGATGAGCACGCGGGGTTCCTGGAGGAACGGCACGCCGTAGACGCCGTCCCCGAAGGTCGTGGCCTCCCAACTGCGCCGCGGGATGTCCGACTTCAGCCTCGCGGGCAGCAGGCCGGTGAGATCGGCGAGGTAGCCGCCGTAGGCGAAGTCCGCGAGGTCGTCGGAGGCGTCGTGGATGATGTCGGGTGCCTCGCCGCCCTCGAAGGCGGTGAGGAGCTGGTCGTGGACGCTGTCCCAGGAGCCCTGGACGTACTCCACCCGGACGTCCGGGTGGGTGGCGTTCCACTCCTTCACCAGGCGCTTGTTGGCCTCGACGGACTCCTCCTGCCAGGCGAGGGACTGAAAGCGCAGGGTGATCCGGCCGTCGTCGCGGGTGCCGCCGGAGGAGCAGCCCGCGAGCAGCAGCAGGAGGACCAGGGCGAGCAGGCGGGTGCGCATCAGCTCTTCACCGCCCCGGTGAGCATGCCGCCCGTGATCCGCCGCTGGATGAGCGCGAAGACGACGAGTGAGGGCAGTGTCGCGAGGAACGCCGCCGCCGCGAGCGGGCCGAGGTCGGCGACGCCCTCGGCGCCGATGAAGTGGGTGAGGACCACGGGGAGCGTCTGTTTCTCGGGGGTCTTGAGGAGCACCAGCGCGAAGAAGAACTCGTTCCACGCGGTGATGAACGCGAACAGCGCGGTCGCCACGATGCCCGGCGCGAGCAGCGGCGCGGTCACCGACACCAGCGTCCGCACCCGGCCCGCCCCGTCGACCGCCGCGGCCTCCTCCAGTTCGGGCGGCACGGCCCGTACGTACCCGGCGAGCATCCACAGCGCGAAGGGCAGCGCCCACACCACGTACACCAGCACCAGACCCGGCACGGAGTTGATCAGGCGGAGGTTCTTCAGCACGAGGAACAGCGGGATGATCAGCAGGACGAACGGGAAGGCCTGGCTGACCACCACCCACCCCGTCACGGCCTTCGCGAGCCGGGTGCGGCGGCGGGCGACGACGTAGGCCATCGGCGTCGCGATCAGCACGGCCACGACCGCCGCTCCCAGCGCCGCGAGCAGGGAGTTGAGGGCGGCGTGCAGCAGCGGCTGTTCGTCGAAGGCCTGCCGGAAGTTGGCGAGGGTGGGGTCCTCCGGGATCCAGGTCGGGTGCAGGCTGCCGAGCTCGCGCGGCGGCTTGAACGCGGTGGAGACCAGCCAGAGGAACGGGAAGGCGAGGAAGACGAGGTACGCGAGCAGCGCGATGTACTGGCCGGCGCGGGCCGGTGTGCTGGTCCTCATGCGTCGTCACCTCCCCTGAGCCGGCCGGCGAGGAAGACGGCCAGGGCGATCGAGATCACGGCCACCATCACGCAGCCCATCGCCGCCGCGTAGCCGAACTGTCCGTAGCGGAAGGCCTCTTCGTAGGCGAAGAGCATCGGCAGCCGGGTCCGGCCGCCGGGGCCGCCGCTGGTCAGCACGTAGACCAGGGCGAAGGAGTTGAAGTTCCAGATGAAATTGAGGGCGGTGATGGCGAGGGCGATGGGTTTCAGGGCGGGCCAGGTGACCGTGCGGAAGCGGCGCCAGGCGCCCGCGCCGTCGACCGCCGCCGCCTCGTGCAGTTCGCGCGGGGTGTTCTGCAGCCCGGCGAGCAGCGCCACCGTCGTCTGGGGCATGCCCGCCCAGACCCCGACGAGGATCACGGCGGGCAGCGCCGTCGCCAGTCCGCTGAGCCAGTCCCGGCCGCCGCCCAGACCGACGTCGCGCAGGGTCTCGTTGAGGATGCCCGCGTCGGGGTTGTAGACGAGCCGCCACATGATGCCGACGACGACCTCGGGCATGGCCCACGGGATGATCGCCAGCGCACGGGCCAGCCAGCGCAGCCGCAGGTCCTGGTTGAGCAGCAGGGCGAGGCCCAGCGCCAGGAGGAACTGCGGCACGGTGACGCCGACCGCCCACACCAGCCCGATCCGGAACGACTCCCAGAACAGCGTGTCGTGCAGCAGGTCCCGGAAGTTGAGGGCGCCGATCCACTGCGTGGGTGCGGTGCGGCCCGACTGGGCGTCGGTGAAGGCCAGCAGGATCCCGTACAGCAGGGGTCCGACGCTGAGGACGAGGATCGGGATCAGAGCGGGCAGCACCAGGAACCAGGCCCCGTGGCCGGCGGCGGGGCGGGGCCGCCCACCGCCGGGTCTGCGGCCGGCCTTTCTCGGCGGTGGCGAAGGGGGCGAAGGGGGAGAAGCCTCGGTCACCGTTGTCACGGAATCAGCCCCTTTGCACGCTCGGCCGGCCTGGTCATGCTCGTGAAGGCCGTGTGCCTCGTCAAGGCACCGCGTACGCCGCCCGACCTGTGCCGATGCGACACTGGCCGGTGGATGGCCGGAACCCGACGGTCGAAGCACGGACGACGGAGGCGGACGATGGACGAGGCACGGGCGCGGGACGTACTGGCCGCGGCAGGGGTGCTGCCGCCCGGTGCGGTCCGGGAGGCGCGACTGCTCGCCCTGGGCGAGAACGCGGTGTTCGCCGCCGGTGACCTGGTCGTCAAGGTCGGCCGTGACGCCGAACTCCTGGACCGGGCGCGCCGCGAACTGGACATCGCGGTGTGGCTCGCCGAGGCGGGCGTGCCGGCGGTGCGTGCGGCCGAGCCGAAGGCGCTGCTGGTCGACGGGCATCCGGTGACGGTGTGGCATCGGCTGCCGGACGCCGTGCGGCCCGCCGAGCCGCGGGATTTGGCCGAACTGCTGCGGGTCGTGCATGCCACTGCCCTGCCTCCCTTCGCACTCCCGGCCCGCGATCTGCTGGGCGGGGTGGAGCGGTGGCTGCGGCTCGCGGGGGATGCGATCGATCCCGCGGACGCGGCCTATCTGCGCGAGCGGCGGGACGGGTTCGCCGCTCGGGCCGCCGCGCTCACACCACACCTGCCGCCGGGGCCGATCCACGGGGACGCGCTGCCGCGCAATGTGCACGTCGGACCCGACGGGCCCGTGCTGGTGGATCTGGAGACGGTGTCCGCGGACCTGCGCGAGCACGATCTCGTGGTGATGGCACTGTCACACGACCGGTACGGGTTGCCGGACGAGGCGTACGCCTCGTTCACGGAGACCTACGGATGGGACGTACGCGGATGGGCCGGCTGCGGTGTGCTGCGCGGGGCCCGGGAGACGGCAAGTTGCGCCTGGGTCGCCCAGCACGCGCCCAGCAACCCGAAGGCACTGGCCGAGTTCGAGCGGCGGGTGCGGTCGCTGAGGGACGGGGACGAGACCGTGCGGTGGTATCCGTTCTGAGCGACCGGCCCGCCTGACGCCGGCTCAGACCGGTTCGTCCGCCAACTCCCGCAGAGGCCACGTCCCGTCGATGGAGGCGGTCGGATCGCCCTTGCCGCGCAGGAAGCTCTGGAAGTCCGCCGCCCACTGCGCGTACCACTCGATCTGGCGGTGGTGCAGGGCCGCCGGGCCGAGCATGGCGATCTTGGGGTGGCGGTCGGCTATCGCCCCGGCCAGCCGGGCCGCCGCCAGGGCGTCGGCCATGGCGTCATGGGCGGTGTCGAGGACGACGCCGTACTCGGCGCAGACCGCTTCGAGGTTGCGTTTGCCGCGGCGGTAGCGGTCGACCCAGCGGTCGATGGTGTAGGGGTCGATGACCGGCGCCGGGTCCACGCCGCCCAGGCGATCGCGCAGGGACGGCAGTCCGTGGCGCCGCAACTCCGCGGAGAGCAGGGTGAGGTCGAAGGTCGCGTTGTAGGCGACGACCGGCACGCCCGTCTTCCAGTAGGAGGTGAGGACGTCGGCCAGGGCGTCCGCCACCTGGTCGGCCGGTCCGCCCTCGGCCGCCGCGCGCTCATTGCTGATGCCGTGCACCGCCACCGCGTCCTCGGGGATCGGCACTCCCGGGTCGGCCAGCCACTCCCGGCGCCCGATCGGCTCCCCGTCCCTGACCTCGATCACGGCCCCCGTGACGATGCGCGCCTCGCGCGGATCCGTGCCCGTCGTCTCCAGGTCGAAGCCGACCAGCAGCTCCCGGTGCCAGCCCATGGGCGGTCCCCCTTCTTGTGGTGCGTTCCCCCAGTGGTCTCCACCTTCCCATGCACCACTGACAATCGAAGGACCGCGCTCCGCTTACCCCCGCCGTCGTTCCGCTCAGCCCCGGCAGCGGACCGGAGAACCACCGCTCACCGGGGCACAGTTCAGGACACCGGCCGCGAATCCGCCCACATCACCTCGAACTCCTCGCGGTACGTGGGGAACAGGCCGCTTTCGTCCGCCTCGCCCGACTTAACCACCTTGCTGCCGTTGCGCAGCACGAACACCGGTGCTTCCATGCCCCGGGTGCGGCGCAGATAGCTCTGCACGACCGCGATGCCGTCCGCACCGTCGCCGTCCACCAGGTACGCCGTGAAGCGGGGCGTCTCGTCGAAGACCTGGATCTCGAAGGCAGCCGGGTCGCGCAGCCGGGCCCGCACCCGGCGCATGTGCAGGATGTTCATCTCGACGGCCCGGCTGAGCTCGCCGCGCCTGATGCCGAGCTCCCGCTCGCGGCGCTTGACCGCGCTGGAGGCCGGGTTGAGGAACAGCAGCCGCACCCGGCAGCCGGACTCGGCCAGCCGCACCAGGCGCCGGCCGGAGAAGTTCTGCACGAGCAGGTTGAGGCCGATGCCGATGGCGTCGAGACGGCGGGCGCCGCCGAAGATGTCCTCGGCCGGGAACTGCCGCATCAGCCGCACCCGGTCCGGGTGGACGGCGACCACGTCGGCGTACCGGTCACCGACCAGGTCCTCGACCGCGTCGACGGGCAGCCTGCGCGCCGAGGGCACGTCACCGCCCGCGCCGAGCATCTCCAGCAGCCGGGCCGAGGCCCGCTCGGCCTGGTTCAGCACGGCCTCGGACAGGGCGCGGTTGCGGGAGACGACGTTCCGGGTGACCTCCAGCTCGTCCAGGGCGAGCTCGACGTCCCGGCGGTCGTCGAAGTACGGCTCGAAGCAGGGCCAGTGCTGCACCATCAGCTCGCGCAGCTGCGGCAGGGTGAGGAAGGAGAGCACGTTGTCGTCGGCCGGGTCGAGCAGATAGCCCTTGCGGCGGCTGACCTCGCGGACCGCGACCGCGCGCTGCACCCACTCCTGGCCGGCCGGCCCGGCGGCGGCCACCACCCAGTCCTCGCCGTGCACGGGTTCGTAGACGGGCCGCAGCACGGCGGCGACGACCGCCCGCAGCCGCTGCTCGACGAGGTTCAGCCAGATGTAGGCGCGGCCGGCCCGCTGGGCGCGGGTGCGCACCTCGCGCCAGGCGTCGGCGTCCCAGTCCAGCTCCGGGCCGATCGAGCCCGTCGCGTCCATCGGCCGCGCCAGGGACACGGCACCGGTCGGGACGTCAGTGGAGTTCCCCTCGTGACCCTCGTCACCAGGGGGCAGCTCCAGCCCTCCCGAGCCCACCCGCGCACCGCCTTCCGCTCCCCCGAGCACTCCCCTTGTCAACGATCAAGGAAGGGTACTCCGGGAGCGGTCGGCGGTGCAGCCGGATGGGCAGGGTAGTTCTCAACTCCGGGGCCGCCAGTGCCCGTTCTGCCAGCCGAGCTCGGCCGGAGTGAGCGGATTCATAGCGGTGACGTCGCGCGGGGCGATGGAGAAGCCCTGCCAGTGGACGGGCATGGGCTGCTGGTCCTCGTCCCGGGCTATGTGGTGGAAGCCGATGTTCATCCAGACCACCGGGTGGGTCAGGGCCTGGCCGTTGACCCACTCGTCCACGGATTTACCGGCTCCGGCCCCGCAGTTGCCGGGGTTGTGGCTGGCGAACAGCTCGCACTTGTTGTACTGCGTGACGTACAGGTCGTGCTTGGTGTAGCTGCGGCCCGGGTACTTGGTCGTGGGTCCGGGGACGATCTCGTAGGAGCGCGCGTGTCCGTCCTTGTTCTTGCCGGTCGCGCTGACCATGCGCCACCAGCGGTAGGCCTTGCTGTCGCCGGCCAGTTCCTTGGTCACCTTGGTGCGGGTGGTCTTGGTGGTGGGGGCGCGCTGGCCCCGGGTGGGCGCGCTGACGGTGGAGTCGTACTGCTCGACCTTGTTCTTGGTGGAGCCGTCCAGGGCGAAGTCGAGCCGCCAGAAGGCGTTGTGGCTGTGGCTGGTGGCCTTGGCGCTCGCGCCCTTGCCGATGGGCCAGCCGCGGCCGTCGCCGGCGTCGTAGTCGTCCCAGGAGAGGCTGCCGGTGGCGCCGACGTTCATGGTGATGGTGCCGTCGTCCTGGAAGCGCCATTCGGTCATGTACTCGTACCAGCCGACCTGGTTGACCGTGTAGACGAGGAGGTCCTTGCCCTCGGTCTGGAAGACCTTGTTCGCGGTGTCGCCCTGCATGCGGTAGGCGTGGCCGCGGGAGCGGGTGGTGGTGCACAGGCCCTTGACGTTCGGGTCCTCGTTCCAGGAGTCCGGGACCTTGACCGTCTTGATGGTGCCGCCGGGGCACTCGCCCGGCGCCAGGTTCATCAGGCCCTGGGCGAAGTCGAAGCCGGTGAGGTCGTCGTACTC
Source organism: Streptomyces massasporeus (assembly GCF_014648995.1). Taxonomy (GTDB): domain Bacteria; phylum Actinomycetota; class Actinomycetes; order Streptomycetales; family Streptomycetaceae; genus Streptomyces; species Streptomyces massasporeus. The sequence continues at coordinate 136,146 of NZ_BMSE01000007.1, forward strand.
GATGTTGCCGTCGTCGTACGGGACGTGGATCTGACCGAGGCGGGCGCTGTTGAGGACCTTGATCTGTTTGGGTTCGCCCTTGGGCTGGTACGAGATGTTCTCCAGCACGAGGCCGGCCTTGCCGTCGTAGCGCCAGCACATCCGCCAGGTGGTGCCGGTGGAGAGCTTCTGCTCGATGCGGTAGGCGGTGCTGCACTCGGCGGCCGCGGGGGCGGCGGGGGCGGCCTTCGGCTGGGCGGTGGCCGGTCCCGCGCCGGCCGTGGCGCCCGCGGCCAGCGCGGCCACGGTCAGGCCCACGGCGGCCCGGGTGCGGGCCCTGGTGTTGCTGTTCACGCGCATGACGAGATGACTCCCTGACGAGGAGGAGCGAGGTGGACGGGTGAGCGAGGAGGGCGGGTCAGCGGTCGAGCCGGGCGACCTTGCGGGCGCTCAGGTCGATCACCAGGGACCGGGCGTCGACCCACGGACCGTTCTTGACCTTCGGGAACAGCCGGACGCAGCGGTGCTCCCCGCACCGGTCGAGCACGGCGGGCTGGGCACCCGGCGCTGCGCGGTAGACGGCGCCGCTGAGCTGGAGCTGGTCCGGGCCGGTGAGCGCCTTGCCGGTGGCGTCCTCGTAGTCCGCCTTCAGGCCCGAGCCCAGCGGGTCGGCGATCAGGAGGGCGGCCGCCTCGGCCTTCTCGGCGCGGCTCAGCGGCGGCTGGACGCCGTGCTGGGTGTCGCTGTGCACCACCTCGCCGGTGCCGAGATCGACGGTCCGGGTCACGAGAGTGTCGTCCCGGTAGTCGTAGAACGTCACGTCGGCGCGCCGGGGCGCGTCCGGCCTGCCGACCTCGTCGGCCTCGGGTTCGGCGAGGTCGACGCCGAGCCGCTGCGGGCCGCGGTCCCCGTCGACGCTCTCACTGCTGCGGAACAGCTGCTTGCTGAGGGCGACCTTCTCGACCCGCTTCAGCTCGTCGTCGGTCAGCGGGTCACGGCCCTCGCCCTTGTGCCCCTCGGCAGGGGCCGCCTCCACGACGCCCGGCGACACGGCCCGGCCGCCCGCGCCCGCCGCCGCGCCGGCCTCCTTCGGGACGGCCTGCCCCGCCCGGGTCCCGCTGTCGTCCGCCCCCGCCGTGCCCGGCAGGGTCACCGCCACCATCACGGCGGTCCCGGCCACCGCGATGGCGGTACCGGCCACCACCTTCCCCAGGTGGCGGTGCACTGTCTTGCGCACGTCTTTCCCCCTACTCCCCCACAGCCCCGGGAGTATGTGATTGCCCCAATGGATTGGCATACCGCGTATGCACTGGTCACTCGGTAAGAGGGAGATAAGTCATAGGAGGTTCCCTCACTTTCGGGGAGACTCGGGACCAAGGCGTCCCCACCGGCGCCGCACACCTGAAAGAGTCGTATCCATGCAGGTCTGGCCTGGCGAGGCGTATCCACTCGGTGCCACGTACGACGGCGCCGGTACCAATTTCGCGGTCTTCACGGAGGCCGCGGACCGAGTAGAGCTGTGTCTGCTGCACGACGACGGCTCGGAGACGGCGGTCGAGCTCCGCGAGAGCGACGCGTTCGTGCGGCACGCGTACGTGCCCGGCATCATGCCGGGGCAGCGGTACGGGTTCCGCGTGCACGGCCCGTACGCGCCCGAGCGCGGGCTGCGCTGCAACTCCGCGAAGCTGCTGCTCGACCCGTACGCGCGTGCGATCAGCGGTTCGATCCGCTGGGGCGAGGAGGTCTACGGCTACCACTTCGACGATCCCGACCGGCGCAACGATCTCGACTCGGCGCCGCACACCATGACGTCGGTCGTGGTCAACCCCTACTTCGACTGGGGCGACGACCGGCGCCCGCGCACCGAGTACCACCACACGGTGATCTACGAGGCCCACGTCAAGGGCCTCACCATGCGGCACCCGGGCCTCCCGGAGGAGCTGCGCGGCACGTATGCGGCCCTCGCGCACCCGGCGATCATCGAGCACCTCACCGAGCTCGGGGTCACCGCCCTGGAGCTGATGCCCGTCCACCAGTTCGTGAACGATCACCGCCTGGTCGACATGGGCCTGAACAACTACTGGGGCTACAACACCATCGGCTTCTTCGCCCCGCACAACGCCTACGCGTCCTGGGGCGACCGGGGTCAGCAGGTGCTGGAGTTCAAGTCGGCGGTCAAGGCGCTGCACGAGGCCGGGATCGAGGTGATCCTCGACGTGGTCTACAACCACACCGCCGAGGGCAACCACCTGGGCCCGACGCTGTCCTTCAAGGGCCTGGACAACTCGCGCTACTACCGGCTCACCGACGACCCCCGCTACTACATGGACACGACCGGGACCGGGAACTCCCTGCTCATGAGGTCCCCGCACGTGCTCCAGCTGATCATGGACTCGCTGCGGTACTGGGTGACGGACATGCACGTCGACGGGTTCCGCTTCGACCTGGCCGCGACGCTGGCCCGGCAGTTCCACGAGGTGGACCGGCTGTCGTCGTTCTTCGACCTGGTGCAGCAGGACCCGGTGGTCTCTCAGGTGAAGCTGATCGCCGAGCCGTGGGACGTGGGCGAGGGCGGCTACCAGGTGGGCAACTTCCCGCCGCTGTGGACCGAGTGGAACGGCAAGTACCGGGACACCGTGCGCGACCTGTGGCGGGGCGAGCAGCGCACCCTCGCGGAGTTCGCCTCGCGGCTGACCGGCTCGTCCGACCTGTACCAGGACGACGGGCGCCGCCCGCTGGCCTCGATCAACTTCGTGACCTGCCACGACGGCTTCCCGCTGCACGACCTGGTGGCCTACAACGACAAGCACAACGAGGCCAACGGCGAGGACAACCGGGACGGCGAGAGCCACAACCGGTCCTGGAACTGCGGGGCCGAGGGCGAGACCGACGACCCGGACGTGCTGAGGCTGCGCGCCCGGCAGATGCGGAACTTCATCGCGACGCTGATGCTGTCCCAGGGCGTGCCCATGATCAGCCACGGCGACGAGTTCGCCCGCACCCAGCGCGGCAACAACAACGCCTACTGCCAGGACAACGAGCTGGCCTGGGTCGAGTGGCCGCAGGAGGAGGACGCGCAGGACGGGGATCCGGAGGGCGGGGACGCGAAGGACGGGGACGTGCGCGGCGGGCCGAGCAAGGAGCTGCTGGGCTTCACGCGCGCGATGGTGTGGCTGCGCCGCAACCACCCGGTCTTCCGCCGACGGCGCTTCTTCCACGGCCGGCCCGTGGAGGGCACCCACGACGACCTGTCCGACATCGCCTGGTTCACCCCGGACGGCCGGGAGATGACCCAGCGGGACTGGGACTCGGCGCAGGCGTCGGCGCTGACCGTGTTCCTCAACGGCAACGCGATCTCCGAGCCGGGCGCACGCGGGGAGCGCATCAGCGACGACTCGTTCCTGCTGATGTTCAACGCCTCGCCCAAGCCGCTGGAGTTCGTGGTTCCGGTCAATCACGGGCGGCAGTGGGAGGTCGTGGTCGACACGGCCCTCCCGACCGGCGTGCCCTCGGAGACCGGCCCGAAGGTGCAGGCCGGGGACCGGCTGACCCTGCCGGACCGCAGCATGACGGTGCTCCAGCGGCCCGTCTGACCGCTCGGCGCGTGCGCGTCGCCCGGAAGCCACTCGTCCGGGCGACGCGCGACGCAGCTGGCGCGGGGGATGACACGAACGGCGGCGGGGCGGGTACGTACGTTCCATGACACCTGAGCGACTTGACCCGGTGGTGCCCACGGCCACGTACCGGCTGCAGCTGCAGCCCGAGTTCCCGTTCGGAGCAGCCGCGGCCGTCGTGCCGTACCTGGCCTCGCTCGGCGTCTCGCACCTGCATCTGTCCCCCGTCCTGGAGGCCGTGCCGGGCTCGACTCACGGCTACGACGTCGTCGACCACGCGCGCGTGCGCGAGGAACTGGGCGGCGAGGAGGGGCTGCGGGCGCTGGCGCGCACCGCGCGCGAGCACGGGCTCGGCCTGGTGGTGGACATCGTCCCGAACCACATGGCCATGGCCCCGCGCCACAACCGCGCCCTGTGGGAGGTGCTGCGCGAGGGACCGAAGTCGCCGTACGCCCGGTGGTTCGACATCGACTGGGAGGCGCAGGACGGCCAGGTGCTGCTGCCGGTCCTCGGCGGGCCGCTGGGCGAGGTGCTCGACGAGCTGCGCGTCGACGGTGACGTGCTGCGCTACTACGACCACGTCCTGCCGCTGCGCGAGGGCACCGAGGACCTGCCGCTGCCGCATCTGCTGGACGCGCAGTGGTACCGCCCGGTGTGGTGGCGGCTGGCCCGGACCGAGCTCAACTACCGGCGGTTCTTCAGCATCTCGGAGCTCATCGGGGTGCGGGTGGAGGACCCGGAGGTCTTCGAGGCCACCCACGCCAAGATCCTCAAGCTGCTGCACGAGGGCGTGATCGACGGGCTGCGCATCGACCACCCCGACGGGCTCGCGGATCCCGACGGCTACCTCGCCAGGCTGCACGAGGCGACCGGGGGCCGCTGGACGGTCGTGGAGAAGATCCTGGCCGACGGTGAGCACCTGCCGGCGTCCTGGCCCGTGGCGGGAACCACCGGGTACGACGCCCTGCGGCACGTGGACGGGGTCTTCACGGACCCCGCCGGGTTCGGGGAGCTGCTGGGGCAGTACCGGCGCTTCGCGGCCCCGCAGACGGACCGGGGCGGGCAGTGGGAGGCGACGGTGCGGCGTGCGGCGTACAAGGTCCTCACGCACGAGCTGGCCACCGAGACCGACCGGCTGACCCGGGTGGCGAGCCGGCTGTGCGCCTCCTCCCCGGAACCCGCCCTGCGCGACCGCGCCCCCTGGGCGCTGCGCACGGCGCTCCAGGAGCTCCTCGTACGGATGGAGGTCTACCGGCCCTACGAGTCCGCCGACGCGGCGTCCGTGGTCACCGAGGAGGCCGCCGCCGAGGCCCGGCAGGCCTTCGCCGTGCCCGAGGAGGCCGGGGCGGTGGACGTCGTACGGGACCTGGTGCTGGGGCGGTACGGCGACGGGCCGGCGCAGCTGGAGTTCCGGACGCGGTTCGCGCAGACCTCGTCGGCGCTGCGGGCCAAGTCCGTGGAGGACACGGCGTTCTACCGGTACGTGCCGCTGCTGTCGGCGACCGAGGTGGGCGGGAATCCGGGGGCTCCCGCGTTGTCGCCGGAGGAGTTCCACGCGTACTGCGCGCGCGTGCAGCGCGACTGGCCGGTGACCGGCACGGTGGCCACCACGCACGACACCAAGCGCAGTGCGGACGTCCGGGCGGCGCTGCACGTGCTCACCGAGTGCCCGGACCGCTGGGCGGACGTGCTCGCGGAGGTGACCCGCACCGGGGAGGGAGTGCCGGACGCGCAGCTGGCGTGGGCGGCCTGGCAGACGGTGTTCGGCCTGGGCCCGGCCTCCGGCGTGCGGGAGCGGGCGCAGGGGGCGCTGCTGAAGCACGTGCGTGAGGCGGGCCTGTACACCAGCTGGACCGAGCAGGAGCCGCCGTACGAGGAGGCGGTGGAGCGGTTCGTGGCGGCCGGGCCGTGCGGGGCGCCGGGTGAGCGGGTCGCCGCGTTCCGGGAGTCGCTGGCGCCCCACATCCGGGCCAATGTGCTGGGCACGGCCCTGGTGCAGCTGACGATGCCGGGCGTCCCGGACGTCTACCAGGGCACGGAGGCCGAGTACCGGGCGCTGGTCGACCCGGACAACCGGCGGGCGGTGGACTTCCCGCCCGCGGAGTCCGACGGCACCTCCGGGGAGAAGGCGGCGGTGACGAAGGCGGCGCTGGGGCTGCGGGCCCGGCGGCCCGGCGCCTTCGGCGACACGGCGACGTACCAGGCGCTGCCGGCCGAGGGACCGGCGGCTCAGCACTGCCTGGCGTTCGTCCGCTCCGGCGAGGTGCTGACGGCGGTGACCCGCCTGTCCCTGCGGCTCGCGGAGGCGGGCGGCTGGGGGGACACGCGCCTGCCGCTGCCACCGGGCCGCTGGGCCGACGCGCTGGAACCGGGACGGGAGTTCACGAGCCACGCGCGCGTGGCGGAGCTGTTCGGGGGGCGGCCGGTGGCGTTGCTGGAGAGGGTGGGCGACTGAGGTCAGGCGACCGCGGAACCCTCCTCGGGGCAATCCTCGTAGGCCGGCAGAGGAGCTCGCGGGCGCGGCCAGGCCGTCCGCAGCAGGTCAACGAACCGCTCCGCGGCGCCGGTCGGCGGCAGGCGCGAGAAGACCGTCAGGGTGCGCCTCCAGGCCGGGTCGGGGGTGAGGACGACGCAGCCCCCGCCGACCGCGTCGCGGACGAGGTGGGCGGGCGCCGCGCAGACGCCGACACCGGCCGCGGCCATCCGTACCGCCGTCGAGGTGTGCTCGGTGAACACGGCGGTGCGCGGGGTGAAGCCCGCGCGGCCGCACGCCCAGTCGAGAAAGCGCTCGCCGTGGACGACAGGCTCCATGGCGCAGCGCACCCATGGGCGGTCGGCCAGCTCCGGCAGCGTCACGGTCACCCGGCCCGCAAAGCGGTCGTCGAAGGGAACCACGAGGACGATGTCCTCCTCGCCGACCGGCACGACGGTCCCCGGCCAGCCATCGGGCGCCGGGCCGACGGCCAGGTCGGCGGTGCCCCGCTCGACCTGCTCCTCCAATGCCTCGGAGGTGGCGTACTCGTGGAGGTGCAGCAGCACACGCGGGTGGGCGGCGCGCCAGCGCGCGAAGACGTCCGGGAGGACGCCGACCGCGACGGAGTGGACAGCGGCGATGTGGAGTTCGCCGCCCTCGGCCCCGGCTGCGGCGCGGGCGGCGCGGCGGGCCTGCGCGGCACTGCGCACGGCGAGCTCCGCGTGCGACCGGAAGGCGCGCCCCATCGGCGTCAGGCGCACCCCCCGCGGCAGGCGCTCCAGGAGGTCCCCGCCGACGGACCGTTCCAGGGCCTTGATCTGGTGGGAGAGCGCGGGCTGCGAGACGTGCAGGAGCTCCGCCGCGCGCGTGAAGGACGCCTCCTCGACGACGGTCAGGAAGTACTCCATCTGCCGCAGGCTCACGGCCCCTCCCCCATAAGCGTCCTGCATCGATTCCACAAGAACATTGCCTTGGACGCATAGCAAGGGCCGGGCGGAAGCTGGGGCCATGGACTCACCGGACGTCATCGTCATCGGCGGCGGCACGGGCGGCTACAGCACCGCCCTGCGCGCCGCGGCCCTCGGCCTCGAGGTCGTGCTCGTCGAGCGGGACAAGGTCGGCGGGACGTGCCTGCACCGCGGCTGCATCCCCAGCAAGGCGATGCTGCACGCGGCCGAACTCGTCGACGGCATCGCCGAGGCCCGCGAACGCTGGGGTGTGAAGGCGACCCTGGACGCCGTCGACTGGTCCGCCCTGGTGGCCACCCGCGACGACATCGTGGCCCGCAACCACCGGGGGGTTCAGGCGCATCTGGCGCGTGCTGGGGTGCGGGTGCTCGCGGGGCACGCGCGGCTCACGGGGCCGCGCTCGGTGCGGGTGACGGACCTGGGCGGACGCACGGGCCATCACGGCGAACCCGGCGTGCACGAACTCTCCGCGCGCCGCGGGCTGGTTCTGGCCACCGGCTCACGGCCGCGCACGCTCCCGGGGCTCGAGCCGGACGGACGGCGCGTCGTGACGAGCGACGACGCCCTCTTCGCCCCCGGGCTCCCGGCGTCGGTGCTGGTGCTCGGGGGCGGCGCGATCGGCGTGGAGTACGCCTCGTTCCACCGCTCCCTGGGCGCCGAGGTCACCCTGGTCGAGGCCGCCGACAGGATTGTGCCGCTGGAGGACGCGGAGGTGGGCCGGCATCTCGCCCGGGGCCTGAAGAAGCGTGGCATCGACGTCCGGGCCGGCGCCCGCCTGCTGGACGCCGAGGTCCTCACCAACGGGATGCGGGCCCGCGTGCGCGGCGCCCGGGGCGAGACCGTCACGGTGGAGACCGAAAGGCTGCTGGTGGCAATCGGGCGGGCCCCGGTCACCGACGGCCTGGACCTGGCCGCCGCGGGGCTCGCCACGGACGCGCGTGGGTTCGTCGCACCGGCCGACTGGGACCGGCTGGAGACGGCTGTGCCCGGCATTCACGTGGTGGGTGACCTGCTGCCGCCGCCGTCGCCCGGTCTGGCCCACGCGTCGTTCGCGGAAGGACTGCTGGTGGCCGAGACGCTGGCGGGCCTGCCGTCCGCGCCCGTGGACTATGCGGCCGTACCCCGGGTCACGTACTCGTCGCCGCAGACGGCGGCCGTCGGGCTGAGCGAGGCCGAGGCACGCGCGCGGGGGTACGAGGTGGAGGCGAACTCCATGCCGCTGACGGCGGTGGCGAAGGGCATGGTGCACGGGCAGGGCGGAATGGTGAAGGTCGTCACCGAGGCCGGCGGGCGGGTGCTCGGCGTGCACCTGGTGGGTCCGCACGTGTCGGAGATGATCGCCGAGAACCAGCTGGTCGTCGGCTGGGACGCGGAGCCGTCCGACGTGGCCCGGCACATCCACCCGCACCCGACCCTGTCCGAGGCGGTCGGCGAGGTGTTCCTCACTCTGGCGGGGCGGGGGCTGCACCAGCAGTAGGCGGCGGGGCCGTGCTTCCGGGCGCCCCCCGGGGACGACCCGGTCGCGCCCTTGACACCGCACCATGGCCGTGGGGTACTGCGATGGCGAACTCGGGCGGATGTGACGGGGGTGAGTGTCCTGCCGGAGCTGCGCTACCCGACGGTGACCGAACAGGTTTCTGCTGCCCGGGCGTTGACCGCTCAGCGCCCCGGTGTGTGCACCCTGCGGCAGGTGGGTGCCTCACGCGCGGGCAGGCCTTTGCACCTGCTGTCCGTGGGCCGGGCCCGCCGTGCGGTACTGGTGGTCGCCGGCGCCCACGCCAACGAGCCGACCGGCTCCTGCACCCTGCTCGCGGTCGCCCGGCGGGTCCTGGAGCAGCGGGAGTTGCGTGACGGCATCTCCTGGCACTTCCTGCTGTGCGCGGACCCCGACGGGGCGAGCCTGCACGTCACGCCGGCACCGCGCAGCCTCTTCGACTACCACCTCGGCTTCTTCCGGCCGGCGGGCCCGGAGCAGCCCGAGTGGGCGCCGTCCGTGCTGCCGCCGGACCGGCTGCCGCCCGAGACCCGGGCCCTGACGGGCGTCATCGACGAACTGCGCCCGTATCTGCAGGTCACCCTGCACGGCACGGATCTGGGCGGCAGTTGGGTGCAGCTGACGAGGGACGTGCCGGGGCTCGCCGAGCCGTTCGCCAAGTCCGCGGCCGAGCTGCACATCCCGGTGGAGACCGGGGCGTCGGACGCCGCGGGCTGGCCCGCCTCCGGGCCGGGCGTCCATGTGATGCCGGCACCGGGGATCGGGCCGGCGTACCCGAGCCTGCCGGACGACGCGCGGCACAGCACCTGGTACCACGCCCACCGGTACGGCGGGCTGACCGCGGTCGTCGAGGTGCCGATGTGGGCGAGCGACCTGGTCGACGACCCGGCTCCGCATCCGGCTCCGGCGGCGGCGATCGGCCTGCTGGCGCGCCGGCTGCAACGGGACGCGCTGGAGGTGTCGCGCGTGCTCGACGGCGTGCTGCCCCGGCTGGCGGACCTGGACGGGCCGTTGCTGCGGGCCGCCCGGTGGGGGCTGGAGCTGGTGCCGGGCCTGGCCTCGGACCTGCTCCACACGCCGCCCGCCGACCGCACCCGGGCGTACGTCGGCAGCGTGGACGCGTTCGCGCGCCGTGTGCCGCTGCGGGCGGCGGCCATGCTGCTGCGGGTGCTGCGCGGGACCGACGACGCTGCGGCGAAACAGCTCGAGAAGCTCGTCTCGACCTGGAGCGACGCCTTCGCGGAACGGTTCCGCGCCCGCTGGGTGCCCTTGGAACACCAGGTGGAGCACCAGTCCCGCACGGTCGTCGCGGCGGCGCTGCACGCGCGCGAGAGGGCGTCGTAGCCGGCTCCGCGTCTGAGTCCTGCGTATCAGCCCTGTGGGTCGGCCGCGTGTCTCAGCCCTGCGGGTCCTCCGCGTGCGTCGGCCCCGTGCCTCAGTCCCGTTGCAGCGGCACCGGCCCGCCCGGAGCCGAACCCGAACCGGAGCACGCGCGCGTGTGCCGCCCCGCCAGCTCGAACGCGGCGAGCACCACCCGGGCCTGGTACTCCGCCTGGCGGGCCACCGGGATCCAGCGCGCTCCGCAGCCGTCGCGGTACTCGGCGCACCACTCGTCGATCAGGCGGTCCAGGTCCGGCAGTACCCCGCCCGGGTCGCGGCCGGCGGCCCGGACGAGCTGGTGCAGCAGTCCCGCCGTACGCAGCGCGAGCCGGCGCCCGGAGATGCGCAGGGCGACCAGGTGGGCGGTGCTCAGGGCCGGGAGGGGGTGGCCCGGGCTGTCGCCGGTGTCGGGGTCCCAGGCGTCGGCGAGGCCGGGGCAGACCAGGAGGTAGTCGTCGACCGGGGCGAGCAGGCGGGCCGCGTCGGGCACGGTGGCGAGGTGCGGCCGGATCCGGGCCAGCAGGTGCCGCAGGAGGTCCGTGTCGTGGCGCAGGGTGCGGCTGACGGCCCGGAGCACGGCGTCCCGGTCCGCGGGCGGGGAGCCGTCCGCCACGGCCGTCACGCCCCACATGGGTGCCTCGACGACCGCGGTGACGGTGCCGTGCCGGTAGGGGTGGTACCACGTGGACTCGACGGCGGCCTCCGTCATGGCCGCGACCAGATCGGCCCGGCGCGGCGGCGGGATCCGGTAGACGGCGGGTCCGAGGCCGGGCCAGTACAGGGCGTCGTACGCGCCGAGTTCGCGGGGGATGCCGAGCCGGGCGGCGATGTGGGCCAGGCGCCGGTCGAGGCCGGGCAGGTCGTGGGTGAGTTCCACGAAGCCGCCGCCGATGTCGACGCCGTGCAGGGAGCACTGGAGGAACGGGCGCAGTTCGTCCTGGAGGTCGAGCAGGGCGCGGGTCTCCGGCAGGGCGGCGCCGGCCGCGCCGTCGGGCAGCCACTCGGGCTGCTCCAGGAAGCCGGGACGGAAGAAGTGGCGGACGTACCGGCCGAGCGTGTAGGGGCCGGGCAGCCAGCCCTCGTTGCGGCGCGAGCCGTCCGGGTCGAGGCACAGCAGCAGGTTCCAGGTGGCGTCCGCGCCCTCGGTGAGCCGCGGGTCGGCCAGGGCCCGCTCGGCCAGGCGGAGCACGGTGGCGCCGCCCACCGGTTCGTTGGCGTGGGGGCCGGCGACGACCAGGGCCTGGCGGCTGCCGTGGCCGACGGAGAGCAGCCACAGGGGGGTGCCCGCGCGCGAGGTGCCGACCCGGCGCAGCCGGGCGTCGCGGGGGTGGCGGGCGACGAGGGCGGCGGCCCGGGCGCCCAGTTCGTCGACGGTCGGGTAGCGCAGCAGGGGCGGCAGGGCACACCTCCCCCATGCGGTGCCGTCGGTTCACCAGGTGTAGATGGCGTACGCACAGTCAGTCACGACTTCAGGGGTACGTCAACACCGTGAACCGCAATGCGATTTCGGCCAATCCCCCGGGACCGACATTCGGTAAGCCCCAGGCCAGAGGTGAGGCGTGGCTCCGTTTCCGGTCAGCCGTCCGACAGCCGGAACGTCATCCGGCCGAAGCCCACCTGGTCGCCCTCCCGGACGACGGCGGCGCCGACGACGCGCCTGCCGTTCACCGTCGTGCCGTTGGTGGAGCCGAGGTCGCGCAGGACCCACATGCCACCCTGGTGACGGAGTTCGGCGTGCACGCGGGAGACCGTCTCGTGGTTGAGGCGCAGTCCGCTGGCGGGATCGCGGCCTATGCGCAGCGGATGGCCGTGCGACGGATGGGGCAGTTGCAGCTTGGGCAGTCGCTCGGCCTGCCAGGCCCTGCGCAGCCGTACGGAGAATCCGGAGACGGCCTCGACGGTGCCGAACACCAGGCGCGAGAGGCGGCTCTCCGTGCGCAGGTCGGCGGTGAGCGCGGCGAGTTCGTCCGGGCCGCGGGCGGCGAGCGCCAGCTCCATGCGGCGGACGAACGTGTCGTGGGAGAGGCGGCCCACGGCGACGCCGTCCCGCAGCACCTTCAGCACCCGGTCCCGCTCCGCGTCGGAGAGCCGCGCGGGGAACGTGTTGAACTCGAAGGACGACGTCACGCTGGTGATTGTCGGGCAGCGCGGCCGGGCTGTCCAGAAAACGGGAAATCGGCCGCCCCGCGCGCGTACCCGGGTAGACCCGCCGCAAATGGGTGGATGCACCAGCGGATTGATCTCTTTTGACGCACCATGGACGGGCTACATCACGGTGAGCAGACGAAGGGGAACCGTCCGTGCAGTTCGAGGTGTGGGCACCACAGGCCGGCCGTGTGACGCTCCGGTGCGACGACGTCACACACGCGTTGGAGCGTGATCCGGAACGGGCGGGATGGTGGCGGGGCGAGGCCGAAGCGCGCGAGGGATCCCGCTACGGCTTCGCGGTGGACGACGGGACCGTGCTGCCCGATCCGCGCTCGCGGCGGCAGCCGGACGGCCCGGACGGGCTGAGCGCGGTCGTCGACCACGAGCGGTACGCGTGGCGCGCGCGGTGGCGGGGGCGACCGCTGGCCGGAGCGGTGCTGTACGAGCTGCACGTGGGGACGTACACGCCCGAGGGCACCCTGGACGCGGCCGCCGAGCGGCTCGGCCATCTCGCCGAACTCGGCGTCACGCATGTGCAGCTGATGCCCCTGTGCCCCTTCCCGGGCACGCACGGCTGGGGTTACGAGGGTGTCTCGCTGTGGGCGGTGCACGAGCCGTACGGCGGCCCCGAGGCGCTGAAACGCTTCGTCGACCGGGCGCACGAACTCGGCCTGGGCGTGGTGCTCGACGTGGTGCACAACCACTTCGGGCCGTCCGGCAACTACCTGCCCGTCTTCGGCCCGTACCTCACGGACACCCACCACACGCCCTGGGGCGCCGCGGTCAATCTGGACGCGCCGGGCTCGGACGAGGTGCGCGCGTTCCTGATCGGCAGCGCGCTGGCCTGGCTGCGCGACTACCGGATCGACGGGCTGCGCCTGGACGCGGTGCACGCGCTGGTGGACACGCGCGCCTACCACTTCCTGGAGGAGCTGTCTCAGGCCGTGGACGCCCTGGCCGCCGAGACGGACCGGCCGCTGTTCCTGGTCGCCGAGTCGGACCTGAACGATCCGCGGCTCATCACCTCCCGCGCGGAGGGCGGCCTCGGGCTGCACGCGCAGTGGAACGACGACTTCCACCACGCCCTGCACACCACGCTGACCGGCGAGTCGCAGGGCTACTACGCCGACTTCGCGCGCGCTCGGCTCGGCGGGCTCGCCAAGACCCTGACGGGCGGCTACTTCCACGACGGGTCGTACTCCAGCTTCCGGGAGCGCCACCACGGGCGCCCGCTGGACCGCGCGCGGGTGGCCGGGCACCGGCTGCTCGGCTACGGCCAGACCCACGACCAGGTCGGCAACCGCGCCCAGGGGGACCGGCTTTCGGCCCTTCTCTCCCCCGGTCTGCTGGCGTGCGCGGCCACGCTGATCCTGACGGCGCCCTTCACACCGATGCTCTTCATGGGCGAGGAGTGGGCGGCGGGCACGCCCTGGCAGTTCTTCACCGACCACACCGACCCGGAGCTCGCTGACGCCGTACGGCGGGGCAGGCGGCGGGAGTTCGCCGCGCACGGCTGGAAGGAGGAGGACGTGCCCGACCCGCAGGACCCGGCGACCCGGGACCGCTCCTGCCTCGACTGGTCCGAGCCGGAACGCGAGCCCCACGCGCGCGTGCTGGCCTGGTACCGGCAGCTGCTCGCCCTGCGCCACGAGCAGCCGGACCTGACCGACCCCGACCTCGCCGACACCAAGGTGGCCTTCGACGAGGAGCGCCGCTGGATCGCCTTCCGGCGCGGGGACGTCCTGGTGGCGGTGAACCTGGCCGCCGAGCCGGCCGTGCTGCCGCTCGGCGTGCCCCACGCGCGCGTGCTGGCCGCGTGGGAGCCGGTGGACGAGCCCGGGGCGGACGGGGCGGTGCGGCTGCCCGGGGAGTCGGCCGTGGTGCTCGCCCAGGGCTGAGCGGCTCGGGGCGTCAGCCCAGTTTCGCGTCCTGCGCCTCGATCACGGGCGTGAGGACCGTGGGGCTCGCGATGCGGGCGCCGCCCACCGCGGTGCAGACGGCGATGACGTCGCCGTGACGTACGGCGGTGGTGCGGACCGGACGCAGGGCGTGCAGCCGTCGGGCGTGACGGCGATGGACACTCTCCTCGCCGACGCCGTGCAGGGCTGCTCCCTCGGCTTCACCGTGCGGGCGCACCGGCAGGGGCCGAGGTCGGCCCCTGCCGGTGCGCCCGGTGAGGCGCTGTTCCGGGGTCTGCTGCCGGGCCGGGGACGTCGTCGCGCCGGCGTCGAGGGCGAGGCGGCGCCGGTGCAGCCGGCCAGGCACGTGAGGGCGGCGGCGGCCGGCAGGGACACGGCCGCTGCGGTGCGCTTCATGGGCGGGAGGACAGCCGCACGCGAGGGCGCCGCCCGGTCCGCTACAGGGCGTCGTCCGCGTCCCCCAGGTCCGTCACCCGTTCCAGCAGGATCGGCTCCCACGCGCGGCGCAGCCGGGTCCGCAGCAGGGTGGCGTCCTTGCCGGTGAGGTCCTCGGCGAGGTGGACGACGGTGTCGCAACGGGCGAGCCACAGGCCGCGCAGGCAGGGGCGGGCGCCGTAGCCGGCGAGGGTGGCGGCGCGTACGGCGGCGGGTGAGCCGACGGCGAGCGCGAGGCCCGCGATGTCCTCGGCCGGGTCGCCGACGACCGCGCCCGCCCAGCCGAGCACGCCGCGCACCCGGCCGTCGGCGCTGACCACGAGATGCCCGCCCGTGAGGGTGTGGTGGGTGAGGACCGCCGAGGCGGGCTGGGCGGCGAGCTGGGACGCGGCTTGCGGGGTGAGCTGGTTCAGGCGTGTGGCGTCGAACTCGTCGGCTGCGGCGAGGTGTTCGGCGGCGCGTACGGCGGCCCGGCGCAGTGCCTCCAGGGAGCGCGGCGCGGCGCGCGGCACGCCGAGCGTCTCGGCCTGCCGGACCGGCACCTCGCGCAGACCCGTGAGGAGCGCGGCGAGGTCGGCCTCGCCGACGGCGGACACGTCGTGCTCCTCCCCCGAGCCGCCGGGCACCTTGGTGTCCAGCGTGTAGCTCAGCCCGGGGGCCCACTCGCCGTGCGCGACGCTGGCGGGCACCGCCGCCGGGACGTGCGGGCGGACGAGGTCGCGCAGGCGCAGTTCGCGGCGCTGGCGCAGGGTGGCCTCGCGGTCGGGGGCGAGGCGCAGCACGTGGCGGGTGCCGACCCACCAGGTGACGGGTTCGGCGCCCGGGGTGGCGGGCCGGACGTCGGGGCCGGAGCCGCTCCGGCCCGTCCGGGGCTCCTTGCCGCCGCGGCCCTCCCGGGTGCCCTCGGCGCCCTTGGAGTCCTTGCCGTTCTTGCCTTCCTTGGCGTCCTTGAGGAGGGACAGGACCAGCCGGCGGACGGTGTCCGCGGTGGGTGTGGGTGCCTGGGTCATGGTCGCGCCGTTGCCGTTCGGGAGGCGAGCTGGGGACATCGGAACCTCACTCCACTATGACCAGCTCGCGCGCGGTGGTGTTCAGGCGCCGTCCGCCGTCCTCGGTGACGGTGACGATGTCCTCGATGCGGACGCCGAACCGGCCGGGCAGGTAGATGCCGGGTTCCACGGAGAAGCACATGCCGGGCACGAGGGGCCGCTCCTCGCCCTCGATCATGTACGGCGGCTCGTGGGTGGTGACGCCGATGCCGTGTCCGGTGCGGTGGATGAAGTACTCGCCGTAGCCGGCGGCGGCGATGACCTCGCGGGCGGCCCGGTCGACGTCCTGGCAGGCGGCGCCGGGCCGCACCGCGCGGAAGCCGGCCTCCTGGGCCTCGCGCACGATGTCGTGCACGCGCCGCTCCTCGTCGGTGGGCTCGCCGACGTGGACCGTGCGGGAGGTGTCGGAGCCGTAGCCGTCCCGCAGTCCGCCGAAGTCGAGGACGACCATGTCGCCGCGGGCGATGACCCGGTCGCCCGCCTCGTGGTGCGGGTTGGCGCCGTTCGGGCCCGAGGCGACGATGGTGAAGTCGACCTGCTCGTGGCCGTGCCGGCGCAGCAGCCGGTCGAGGTCCGCGGCCACCTCGGACTCCGGTCGCCCGGCGAAGGGGACGTTACGGATCTCCTCGAACGTGGCGTCGGCGGCGGCTCCGGCGGCGGCCATGAGGTCCAGCTCGGCCGCGTCCTTGACGGCGCGCAGCATCGGCAGGGCCTCGGTGAGCGAGGCGTGGGAGCTGCCGGGCATGGCCTGCTGGAGGGCCAGCAGGTGCAGGGCCCAGGCGTTGTCGCTGATGCCGAACCGGCCCGAGGCGTCGAGGAGGTCGGCGGTGGCGGCGTAGGGGTCCTTGCCGTCGGTCCAGTCGCGCAGGGTCAGGGCGGCCGCGCCGGCGGCGCGGTGCGCGTCCGGGGCCTCCAGGGCGGGGACGACGAGGACGGGGTCCTGCCCGGCGGCGAGGACCAGCAGGGTGAGCCGCTCGGTGACCGCCGGGGGTGTGTAGCCGGTGAGCCACACCAGGTCCGGGCCGGGAGCCACCAGCAGGCCCGCGAGACCGGCGTCGGCGGCCGTACGCGCAGCGCGCTCCATGCGGGCCCGGTAGTCGTCGGCGGTGAAGGGCGCGGCCGTGCTTCCGGTCATCCGGGCCTCCCAGGACGGGCGAAGGGGCTACGGGCAGCATCCTGCCCGGCCGGAGGGGGCGGCGCGAGCCGTCTGCGGGCATTCACCCCGGCAACCTGCCTGACGGCAGCGGATTGCCCAAGCGATATGTCTAATGCTTAGATGCGACTCTTCCATTAGACAGTCGGCCGAGGGGGCGTACGGCGGTGCTGGTACTCGCACACATCAGTGATCTGCATCTGGACGGGAGCGCGCGGGCGACGGAGCGCGCCGAGCGGGTGCGCGACCGGCTGTGGGAGCTGCCGGGCCACGTGGACGCGCTGCTGGTGACCGGGGACATCGCGGACCACGGCACCGAGCCGGAGTACGAGGAGGCCGCCCGCATCCTGGGGCTGCGCACCGGCGACGCCCCGTTCCCGGTGCTGACCTGCCCGGGCAACCACGACAGCCGTACGCCCTACCGCAAGGCGCTGCTGGACCGGCCCGGGGGCGAGGGGCCGGTCAACAGCGTGCAGGTCTTCGACGACGGCGCGGTGCTCATGTGCGACTCCAGCATCCCCGGCAGCGACGACGGGGAGCTGGACGAGGAGACCCATGACTGGATCGAGACGACCCTCGACGCACTCGACGGCGGCCTTCCGGCCCTGCTCGCCTTCCACCACCCGCCGGTGGCGCTGCACCACCCGCTGCCCGACTCCTACGCGCTGCGGCACCCCGGCCGGCTGGCGGACCTGCTGGCCCGCCGGCCCGAGATCGCCGGGCTGGTCACCGGCCACGCCCACACCCCCGCCGCCACCTCGTTCGCGGGGCGGCCCCTGGTCGTCGGGCCCGGGGTGACGTGGACGCTGCGGCTGCCCTGGGAGGGCGAACAGATCGCCGACCGGGAGGCGCCGCCCGGGCTCGCCTTCCACGTCCTGGACGACTCGGGGCGGCTCACCAGCCACTTCCGCGTCGTGCGGTGAGGGCGCGCCTCACGCGGCGAAGGCCGGTACGAGGGTCAGCTGCTCGTAGCCGCCGCTGCGGTGGCGGACCGTCAGCCTGACCTCGGAGCCCGGGCGGGCGCGGGCGACGGCCCTGACGAGATCGGCGGCGGTGTCGATCCGGGTCGCGCCGAAGGCCAGGAGGACGTCGCCGCGCACCAGACCGGCGGCCTGCGCCGGCCCGGGGACGTGCAGTCCCACGACCACGGCCCCCGGCTTCCGGGCGTCCATGACCTGCACCCCTAGCGTCGCGGCGGCGGGCTCGGAGGGTGCCGCGGCGGCGGGCGTGGGGCCGGGCGGCGAGGGCGTGTGCTGCCACCCTCGCGGGTCGAAGCGCCCGCCCTTGCCGAGCACCGCGGTGCCCATCGCCCCGAGGCCGATCCCGGAGAGCACCAGGACCGCACCGGCGAACCCGGCGAGCAGGACGTTCAGGAGCCGCCGCCCACGTCGCCGCGCGGCGTGCGGACGGGGCCGCGACGGGCCGGGCCCCGTCACCGGCGCGGCCCCCTCGGGTTCCCGTCCCGGCATCGGCTTGGGTCGCAGCGCGGTCTGTTCCATGGCTCGCCTCCGGATGGTGCCGATCGCCTCCGGCGGATCCCGGAACGATCACGGCAGGTGCTCTACCCGGCGCACCGTCGGCCGACGAGCCACGAACGAGTGAGACTGACCGGGGCCCGGCGCGGTCAGGGATCAGCCGGTGTGGCCCTCCCCGTGACCCCCGTGCGCCCCGCCGTGGTCGAACCTCAGCACCTGCGCGGGCATCACGACGAACGACCGCATCATGCCCATGTCCTCGTGCTCCAGCAGATGGCAGTGGTACATGAACCGGCCGTGCGCACCGTCGAACGTCCCCATGACGTGCTCGTGGCTGCCCTCGGCGACGGTGTAGCCGAGGGCGTCTGGAAATCGCCCCTTCAGCGCAGCGCGAGGACGGGCGCGGCCGGTGGGCGGTCCGGGAGGAAGCCGTGGGTGCGGCGGGACAGCCACTCGGCCTTGTAGCGGTCCACCGAGCGGTGCCAGTGGAGGATGCCGGACATCCAGTTCCGCAGGTCCGCCACGTACGTCGCCATCGCGGCGCGCGCCTGCTTCGGGAGCTGGAAGTCGTCGTACAGGACGGGCAGTTCGTGCTCGACGACATGCTCGAACTGGCGCATGCGCTGACTCATCAGGTCGTGCACGATGCCGAGCCCGGTCGGGTAGTCGCAGCCGAAGAAGGTCTGCACGACGAGGATCGCGTTGTGGATCTCGCCCTCGAACTCGATCTCCTTCTGGTACGAGAAGACGTCGTTGACGAGGCACGCGAAGTCCATCGCCGCGTTCTCCAGGGAGCGGACCGGGCCGCTGCGGTAGACCTCGGGCGGGACGGCCGGGCCGTGTCCCATCCGGCACAGGCTCAGGGTGAGCTCGGAGCCGAAGGTCGCCCTGCGCATCTCCAGGTAGTCGACCGGGTCGGGCACGCGGTGGTGGAACTGGTTGGACAGCTCCCACACCCAGCTCTCGGTCATGACGTTCACCGCGTGCTTGAGCGTGTGCCGCGCCTCGGGCGTCATCTCCGCGGTGGTGCGCACCCACAGGTCGACCAGACCGCGCTCCATGGCGTTGGCCGGGAGCGGCGGAGCGCCGTCGAGCGGCATGCAGTCGGACAGGCGGGCCGTGGTCAGCCGGGCGGCGGCGAGATCGCGGCGGCGGCCGTAGACCAGGGGGTAGTAGTCGTCGCCGTAGGTGCCCCAGGCGAGCCACTGCGCGCTGAGGTCGAGGGCCTCGGGTGTGGCGTCCGGGTCGAGGCCGGCCGAGCAGAGGGCGAGGTCGTAGGCGCGGAGCTTGTCCTCGTCCCAGACGCCCTCGGCGAGGATGCCCATGCGCTCCGTCCAGTCGCGCAGACGGCGGCGGGCGCTGTCCACGTGCGGGCTGAGCTGAAGCGGGAACGGCATGCGGATGTCGGGGATCCGCGACGGCCCGACCTTCTGGTACGGCACGTGCGTGTGGGAGCGCAGCCTCCCCCACTGCCCTGAAGGCGTGGGAGGTGCCCCCATGGCTCCGGCCGTCGCGAGCAGGGCGCGCACGTCGGCGGCCGAGGTGCCGATGCCGGTGCATCCCGGCCAGGGGCTCCCGCCGCGCACCGCGTTCTCGTTCATGTAGCGGCTGGAGCGCAGATGCCATTCGTGGCCGCCGGACTGCCAGTCCTGCAGTCCCTTCGTGTACGCCGCCACGGCCGCGATCTCGTCCGGCCTGAGCCCCTTCTCCAGGGCCACCGCGGGCACTTCCGTGAACGCCGTGTGCTCGAACTGGTGGAGACGGGAGGTGAGGACGTCGTTGACGGTGTCGGCGGCCTCCTGGGTGGTGCAGCCGAAGAAGGTCTCCAGGACGAGTACGCCGTTGCTGTTCTCCCCCTCGTCCTCGACCTCGCGCTGGTAGGAGAACAGGTCGTTGCGCAGGTGCACGGCGTCGGAGAACGTCTCCATCAGCACCCTGAGCGGCCTGGTCCCGGCGACGGCGGTGGGCACTTCGGCGGTCGCGTACTCCACGAGCCCCGCGGACCAGGGGGCGCCGCCGACCTTGCGGCGCATCTCGATGTACTCGACGGGGTTGGCGATCCGCCCCTCGTTGATGTTGGACAGCTCCCACATCGACTCGTTGAGGAGGTGCTCGGTGGCCACGGCGAAGCGGCGGCGCCAGCCCTCGGACATCACCGGCACCGTGCGCGCCCACAGGTCGGCGAGGCCCGCCTCGACCGGGTTCTGCGGCTCCGGCACGGGCGCCGACAGGTCCAGCGGCATGAACAGCGGCAGCCGGTCCAGGTGCGCCTTGCCGGCGATGCGGTCCGGGTTGCGCTTGTACATCTCGAGGAAGTGGTCGTCGAAGAAGAAGACCCACACGTACCAGTCGGTGATGAGGGACAGGGCGGGGCCGTCGCAGTCGGGGTGGGTGTAGGCGCACAGCAGGCCGTAGTCGTGCGCGTCCAGGTCGGTTTGCTCCCAGACGCCGGAGCCCTCCAGCATGCCCATCTCGCGCGCCCACGCGGTCGAATGGGCCCGGGCCTCGTCGACATGCGGGTTCAGCCGCGCGGGGTGCGGCAGGTAGAAGTGCGGGAGTTCGAACGGCTGCGTCATGGCCGGGCCCTACCCGGCGCCCCGCGGCGGCATCCGCGGGGCGGGACATGATCACACCATCGCGTGAATCGAACGTGAACGCAGGCGTGGTGGGGATGACTTGCCCTAGCCGGGGACCCTCACCTGGATCAGCGCGTGCGTACCGCTGGTGCGCCAGCGCCGGCCCTCCGTCGCGTCCAAGGCGGCCTCGGTCTGCGCGTCGAGGCCGGTGATCACGTCGGACTTCAGGGTGCGCAGGGCGGCGACCGGGCCGGGGAAGTGGGCGGTGACGTCGGCGAACGGCGTGGTCGGGGCCCACAGCCGGTCGCCGACCAGGCGGCGGTAGTTGAGGTCACCCTTCACGATCGTGAGGGTGGCCGAGGCGAACGCGGCGCGCAGGTCGCCGGGCATCTCCTCGTAGGGCAGCGGGGCGCTGGAGAAGGGGTGGGCGCGCAGTGTGAGGCGGCCGTCGGCGAGGGCGGACCACAGCTGCCCGCCGTACGCGGCGGCCGCTCCCCCGGCGCCGGTCAGCCGGCGCAGGGCGTCGACGACGTCGGCGGTGGTGGCGTCGGAGACGTAGTAGGGGTACGGCTTGACGTGCAGGACCGCCCGTCCGATGCGGCCGCCGCGCAGGAGGTGGGCGATGAGGAGGAGGTCGGGGACGAGTTCGCGGCCCGCGTTGTCGGCGACCAGGCACAGAGTGCCGGTCCCCGGCCCGGTGGTGTCGAGCAGGGACCAGAGCCGGTCGCTGTCGTCGGCGACCAGGCCGGGCGCGGCGTCCGCGGCCCGTGCGCCTTCGGCGGAGAGGCGGAAGCCGAGGTCGGCCCGGTTGCCCCAGAGTGAGCCGTGCAGCAGGGCCTGGGCCTGTTCGGCGGCGGGCCGGGCGGCGAGGTCGTCGAGGGCGGCGAGTTCCTCGCCGGTCTCGGCGGAGTCGAGTTCGGCGAGCTTGAAGGGGCGGAAGGGGTCGAGGCCCTGCCAGGGGCCCGGGCCGAAGTAGCCCACGGCCTGGAGCAGTCGGCGGTAGAACCAGCTCTCGGACCAGAGCCACGGCACGTCGAACCAGGAGAGGCCGGTGTATTCGCGCAGCCCCCAGGTCTCCCAGAGGTCCCGGTCGTGCGCATCGGCGGGGAGGGGCTCGATCTCGCCCTCGGTGCACTCGGCGAGCAGTTCGTCCAGGGCGCGGTGCTGCGCGGGTTCGTACGGGAAGGCCTCGCGGACCTGCTTGATGATCGCGGGGTGCCGCTCGGCCAGCACACTGTGGGGGAAGGAGCCCGGCTGGTTGCCGAGGAGCAGGGGCGCGGAGGGGGTGTCGGGCATGGGCCACACCGTAACGCGCGTGCCCCTCGCACGGGCCGAGCCGCCCGCTCTCCGGTCACACGGGGGCGATCTCCCGCTCCAGACGCGCCGCCAGGCTCAGATAGCGGGCCCGGCGGGTCACCGGGACCAGGCCGCGGATGAGTATGTTCCACATCTCGGCCGTCCGGCGGGGCTGGCGTGCGACCGGCTCGCGGGAGCGGCCCACGACGCGGGTGCCGACGAAGAAGCAGACCAACGAGTGGGCCACGACGTCGATATCGATGTCCGGGTGGACGTCGGACTCCTTGACCGCGCCGACGAGCCGGGCCGTGACGATGTCCAGCCACTCGGTGAACGGGTGGCTCAGGGGCGGCCGTGGCCGGATCCCGCCGGTGGCGAGCCGCAGGCCGGCCCGCAGCACCGGATCCTCGACGGACATGCGGGTGATGCCGAACGTGAGGCGCATCAGGGCCTCGAAGGAGGTGTGGCCGCGGTTGTCGGTCTCCGTCGCCAGCCGGCGGGCGGTGTGCGACTGGAGTTCGAGGATCGCGTGGGCGAGATCCTCCTTCGCCGCGAAGTGGAAGTACAGGGCGCCCTTGGTGACGTGCGCGTGTTCCACGATGTCGCTGAGACTGGTCGATTCGTAGCCGCGACGGTCGAACAGGTCAGCGGCGGCCGTGATGATCGTCGAGCGGGTCTGCTCGGCTCGCAACTGCCTCGCCATCGGCTGAACTCTCCCGGGACGGAAATGAACGGGTCATGCCGTTTGTTTTTACCCCCCGTACACGATAACTCACCCTGAGACGGCGCTCATCACACCAGTGTGCCGGAGTGCGGGTGCACATCCGGCATAACAAGCGCGACTGGTGAAAGAAAACAGCGCGTTCGGTATCTAACTGTGGGGGATGTGGGGCCAGACGTAAAGGCGGGCCGGCCGGTGCCCCATCCGCACCGGCCGGCCCGCCCGTCTTGTGGCCTGCCTCGTTCAGCGTTCCCGAAGGAGGATCAGAAGGTCAGCTTCCAGCCGTTGAGCGTGCCCGTGTCCTGGGCCGCGGTGTCCTGGACGCGCAGCTTCCAGGTGCCTTTGGCCGCCTCGCCGGAGGCGTTCACCGTGTAGGTGGTGTTCACGTTGTCGGCGGAGTCCGACGCGGCGGACTTCAGGCGGTACGTCGACCCGTCCGGCGCGACCAGGTCGATGACGAGGTCGCCACGGTAGGTGTGGGTGATGTCGACGCCGACCTGGAGGGCCGAGGGGGCGTTGCCGCTGCGGCCGGTGACGCTGATCGGCGACTCGATCGCGGCGCCGTTGTCCGGGATGGCGACGGCGGCGGTGCTGGAGAACGTCGTGCCGGTGGACGTGCCGCCCTTCACGGCCTGGACCGCCTTGGCGGCGTCCGCGAGGCCCGCGCCGCAGCCGCCCGAGCAGGTGCCGGGCAGGGCACGGGCGTTGGCCTTGATGGCCGACTCGATCTGCGCCGGGGTGAGGGCGGAGTTGGCCGACTTCATCAGGGCGGCGAGGCCCGCGACGTGCGGGGTGGCCATGCTGGTGCCCTGGTAGTAGGCGTAGTTCTCGCTCGACGGCGTCTTCGTGCCGGAGTTCAGCGTGGAGAGGATGCCGTTGGCGGTGGAGGTGCGGGTCTCACCGCCGGGGGCGGCGATGTCGACGAGCGAGCCGTAGTTGGAGTAGGAGGCCCGGCTGCCGGCGCGGTTGGTCGCGGCGACCGCGATGACGTTGTTGCAGTTCGCCGGGGAGGCGTTGGAAACGTTCTGGTTCTCGTTGCCGGCCGCGACGACGACCGAGGTGCCGCGGTTCACGGCGCCGTTGATGGCGCTCTGGGTCGCGGTGGAGCAGGCGCCGCCCCCGCCGAGGCTCATGTTGATGACCTTGGCGACGTTGGTGTTGGCGGGCACGCCGGAGACGGTGCCGCCGGACGCCCAGGTGATGGCGTCGATGATGTCGGAGTCGTAGCCGCCGCACTTGCCGAGGACGCGGACCGGGGAGATCTTCGCGCCGTAGGCGATACCGGCGACACCCTTGCCGTTGTTGGTGGCGGCGGCGATGGTGCCGGCCACGTGGGTGCCGTGCCAGGAGGAGCCGGAGGCGGCGATGCCCTGGCCGCACTCGTTGTCGTTGTACCAGTCGCCCGGGTCGGCCGGGTTGCTGTCACGGCCGTTGCCGTCGACGGAGACGGCGGTGTCGGAGATGAAGTCGTAGCCGCCGACGATGTTCGCGGCCAGGTCGGAGTGGGTGACGTAGCCGGTGTCGATGACGGCGACGGTCACGCCGCTGCCGGTGGTGGTGTCCCAGGCGCCGGGGACGTTCATGCCCGCGGTCGACTCGAACAGGTCCCACTGCTTGCTGTACTCGGTGTCGTTCGGGGTGACGGCCGTCGGCTTGTTCAGGCGGTCCGGGACGACGTAGGCGACCTGCGGGTCGGCCTTGTACTGGGCGACGACGTCGGAGACGGAGGCACGGGTGGGGTTGGTGCCCAGCTCGACGAGGGCGGCGCCGGTGCCGAGGCGGCGCTGGAAGTCGACGTCCTCGCCGGTCTTCTCGGCCTTGGACTCGGCGTCGGCGGCCGCCGCCTTGTTGGACTTGGCCTCGGTGGCGCCGGACTTGTAGCCGACGATGAGGCGCTCGGCCTGGATGCCGGGGGCGGCTTCGGTCTGCGCGGCCGGCACGGCGGCCGGGCGGGGGGCGGCCTCCTGGGCGACGGCGACCGAGGCGGGGACCGCGGTCAGCAGGGCGGCGGAGACTGCGGCGACGGATATCAGCTTCCGTCTGAGCTCTGGGGAGGTACGCACGGTCGTTGCCTTTCGTGGCCGGACTCCGGGCTGCACGGAGCGGCGGTGGACTCGCTTCGTCGTCGAAGCGCAGGGGGGTGGTTCGAAAAGCGAAGAGCGACGCGATGGCCGGCCAGGCGTGGGGCAGAAGCGGACCCTTCCGGGGTTACCTGTGGGTCAGCAGTGCTCGAACGATAGGCAAAGGGAAGGTCAGCGGGATACGGGGGAAACCCTCGATCCGGCTGGAACGGCACCCTCTATGGTGGGCAGTTGAGCGCTCAATGGCCCCTTTTCGAGCAGGTCGTGGCGTGATGAACGCGTCGGGCCGATTTCCCGTACTGCACTACCGAACGTGCCGCCCCGGGCCGAGGAGAGCAGCCGGATGCCCCGTACGACCGCACACCGCGCCGCACTCGCGGCCGCCCTCGTGACCCCCGTGCTGCTGCCGCTGTGGGCGGCGGGGCCGGCGCGGGCGCACGGGGCCCCGACGGACCCGGTGAGCCGGGTGGTGGCCTGTTCCCCGGAGGGAGGTGAGCGCGCGGGCACAGCCGCGTGCCGTGCGGCCGTCGGCGCGAACGGCGCGCCCTTCACGGCGTGGGACAACCTGCGGGTGGCGAACGTCGACGGCCGGGACCGGGAGGTCGTCCCGGACGGGAAGCTGTGCAGCGGGGGGCTGCCCGCCTACCGCGGCCTCGATCTCGCCCGCGCCGACTGGCCGTCGACCCGGATGACGCCCGGCACGACGCTGACGATGCGGTACGTCTCGACGATCCCGCACACCGGCACGTTCCGGATGTATCTGACGAAGCCCGGCTACGACCCGGCGGGGCCACTGAACTGGTCCGACCTGCCAGAGAAGCCGTTCGCCACGGTGACGGACCCGGCCCTGACGGGCGGCGCGTACCGGATCCGGATCACGCTGCCGTCCGACCGGAGCGGTCGGCATGTGCTGTACACGGTCTGGCAGAACAGCAGCACGCCGGACACCTATTACTCGTGCTCGGACGTGGTGTTCCCGGAGGCGAAGCAGGAGCAGCCCGAGGAGAAGGAGCCCGAGCGGAAGAAGGAGAAGGAGCCCGAGCAGAAGAAGCCCGGGCAGAAGGCCGAGGCGGAGAAGGAGGAGCCGGCGGCGAGCGCTGCCGTGGACGACTCCCCCGGCCCGCGGCCTCGGGGTGGCGACGAGACGCCCCTGGCCAGTACGTCCGGTCCGGCCTCCGGCCCGTCCGCGCCCGTGCTGGCGGGCGGCGCCGCGGCGGTGCTGTTGCTCACCGGCGGCGCCGCCCTGGCCGTACGACTACGGCGACGTTGAACTACCGCGCTTCAGCGACTAGTTGACGTTGACGGCGAGGCCGCCCTTGGTCACCGGGGCGTACTTGGCGGTGAAGAAGGCGTTGGCGAAGCAGAGCGACGAGCCGGACACCTTGGTGAACTGCTGGTTGGCGAAGGAGATGCTGTTGTCGGCGTTGCTCGCCGTGCCGCTCAGGCCGGGGGCCTGGTAGACGCAGGTGATGGTGCCGAGCAGGGTGCGCAGCTTGACCGTGGACTGGACGGTGGAGCCCGCCGCCGGGGTCACGGAGACGGTGCCGCCGGAGGACACGCTGGTGGTGTAGGGCAGGTTGTCGACGGTGATGCCGCTGACGCCGAGCACCCCGACGACGTTGGTGGTACAGCCGCTGGTGTCGAAACTGTGCTTGGTCAGGGTCTCGGTGGCGGTGCCGGGGGCGGCCGGGTTGTCGGTGACGGTGGCGGAGAACGCCGACGTGGTGCAGGAGATGCCGCTGGTGCCGGTCGCGCTGGAGTAGAAGGTGGCGGCGGTGCCGCTCGCCAGGGACGCGTCGAGGACGTCGCCGACCGCGACGGCCGCGCCGTCGGTGGTGGTCAGGACGGGGGTGTCGGCCGCGGAGGCAGGGGCGGCGAGGCCCAGGGCGGCGACGGCGACGGTGAGGGTGAGGAGGGTGCGCGTACGCATGCGGGTGTACCTCTTTCCATAGCGGGGGGGGTGAGGGGGTGGGGGGTGCGCCGGGCGTCCGCCGTCGCCGGCTCGTCACGCCTTCTCCGTACGTGACGGGCCGGCAACGGCAGGCCGGAACCGGCCGGAGGCTCACACGGGAAGGGGCCTCCGGCCGGGCCGGGCGGGGGGTGGCTGGTGGCACGGCTCCGGGGAAGGCGGCCATGCCGCGCGGGGGGGACTCGGGCGTGGAAAGCCCGTGCGGGCGCACCGGGCGACGAGATACCCGTACCGGGACGGGCGGGTCCGGGACACGTGGACGTGCCGCGTGGCGGATCCGGCGCCACGGATCCGGTGGGACGAGGAGAGTTGTAGACCTGCGCCTCCGTCAACGTCAAGGCTTCGCAAGGGAGTTGTGCGCGAGCTGAGCCTTTCGGGAGAGTGGCGACTCACCAGCGGCGCACAATGAACACCCTTTGTTCACACTTCCCTTGACCCTTCATGTAACCGCCGGTAACTTCACCGATGGCTACTGCGGCGTAACGAGAAAGCCCTTGCAACCGCCGGGAGTTGCGGGAGACGTACGCACGCGGTCGATGTCCGCGCCAGGGCAACGTGCCACCGAAGTCCGATCCGCACCGACATGCACCTGGAGCCGACATGACCTCCTCCGCCGAGCACACCCCCGAAAGACCGGACGGCGCCGCCGCCCCGGACGCCAGTGCCGCTCCCGCGCGACGCGGGCGGGTCCGGGCACGCCGGGCCGCGGTGATGGCGGTGCCGGCCACCCTGGCCGCCGCGGGCCTCGCCGTCCTCACCGCCCAAGGAGCGCTGGGCGTGCAGTTCGCCATCTCCGGCATGCCGTTCACGGTCACCGCGACCGAGCTGGACGGCACCGGCTTCGCACAGTTCGGCGGCCTGGACGAGATGGCCGAGGGCAGCCCCAACGCGGGTGACACCGGCGGTCAGGTGCTGGTCGTCACCTCCGTCATCAAGAACGCCACGCTCTCCAAGCTGTGCCAGAGCGTGGACCTGGGCGGCACGAACCTGGTCATCAGGGCGGGTGAGGGATCGCAGAAGGTCCGCGCCAGCGACCTGACGACCGACTCGACCGAGCTGACCGGCGATGCCGCGTTCAACAACATCGAGATCGGCAACGACGCCAGCACGCTCGACAAGGCCGGGCCGAACGGCCGCGGACCGAAGGGCGTGTTCAGCCAGCAGTCCGACACCGTGCACATCGCCAACCTGCGGCAGACCAACTACGCCACGACCGCCGGCGTGTTCAAGCTGCCGGGTCTGAAGCTGGGCTTCAGCGGATCGGGTTGCTGATGCCGCGCGGTCCGCGCGAGGGAGTCCGGCCCGCCTTCCGACAGTGGCGGGCCGGCCGTCCGTTCTGGGGCGGGCTGCTGCTCGCCCTCGGCGGGGTCGAGGTCCTGCTCACGCTGAAGGCGTCGCTGGACGTCATCCTGCACGTCGGCATGCAGGGTCTGGCCGGCTATCTGCTGCCGGTCGTGATGCTGCTGTGCGGCGTGCTGATCCTCTTCAACCCCGCCCAGCGCCTGTTCTACTCGGTCATCGGGGTACTGGTCTCCCTGGGCACTTGGCTGACCTCCAACCTGGGCGGTTTCTTCATCGGCCTGCTCCTGGGCGTGGTCGGCAGCTGCCTCGCCTTCGGCTGGCTCCCGGACCAGGAACCCCGCGTCAGCCGCAGGCGGCGCCGGAATGAGGCCCAGGCCGCCAAGGCCGTTCCACAGCCGCTGGAGCGGGAGGCCGGCCGGACCGCCTGAATCAGGCCAGTACCCCTCGACCCCCTGGCGCGGCCCGGCCGCGGCCACTTGGCTGGACGTGTCGCGCCCCCGCCCCGCCGGGCGTACGCGCAGTCCGCGAACAGCCGTCAGCCCAGGGAGAGTCCGATGGAGTTCAGCCGCCCGATCGTGATCGACCCGACCGGCCGCGACATCCACGGCGAGGCCGCACGGATCCGTGAGCGCGGACCCGTCACCCCCGTCGAACTCCCCCACGGTGTCCCGGCCTGGGCGGTCAGCAGCGCACCGCTTCTGAAGCGGCTGCTCACCGACCCGCGGGTGTCGAAGGACCCACGCCGGCACTGGCAGCGCTGGATCGACGGCGAGGTCTCACCGGACTGGCCGCTGTACACCTGGGTCGCGGTGCGGAACATGTTCACGGCGTACGGCACCGAGCACAAACGCCTGCGCACCCTCGTCTCCAAGGCATTCACCGCCCGCCGCACCGCCGCGCTGCGCCCTCGGATCGAGGAGATCACCGCGGCGCTCCTCGACCGCGTCGCCAAGGCGGGGGCCGACGGCCACGCGGTCGATCTGCGGGAGGAGTTCTGCTATCCGCTGCCCATCCAGGTCATCGGCGAACTGCTCGGGCTGCCGGAGGAGTTGGGCGCCGAGCTGCGGGCCGTGGTGGACGGCGTCTTCCACACCTCGGCCGACCCGGCCGAGGTCGCCGACATCTACGCCCGGTTCTACGCCGTCCTCGGCGAACTGGTCGCCGCGAAACGGGCGGCGCCCGGTGACGACCTGACCTCCGCGCTGATCTCGGCCCGCGAGGAGGGCGGCGGCACACGGCTCAGCGAGCAGGAGCTGCTCGACACGCTGATGCTGGTCATCAGCGCCGGTCACGAGACGACGGTCAACCTGCTCGACAACGCCGTCCACGCGCTGCTCGGCCACCCCGCCCAGCTCGCGCACGTCCTCGGTGGGCAGGCCTCCTGGGACGACGTCGTCGAGGAGACGCTGCGGGCCGAGGCGCCGGTGGCCAGCCTGCCGCTGCGGTACGCGGTCGAGGACCTGCCCCTCGGTGAACTGGGCGGGCCGGACGGCGCGGTGATCCGCAAGGGAGAGGCGATCCTCGCCGCGTACGCCGCCGCAGGACGCGACCCGGAGCAGCACGGCCCGGACGCCGCCGTCTTCGACGTCACCCGGGCTTCGAAGGATCATCTGGCCTTCGGCTACGGCGTCCACCATTGCCTGGGCGCCCCGCTCGGCCGGCTGGAGGCACGGGTGGCCCTGCCCGCGCTCTTCGAACGGTTCCCCGGCCTGGCTCTCGCCGTGCCGGGGGAAAAGCTGCCGCCGGTGGACTCCTTCATCTCGCACGGCCATCGGTCGCTGCCGGTTCTGACGGGCTGACGGGCTGGGGCGGCGCGCCGCCCCAGTCCAGGCGGGCCCGAAGGGCTCAACAGCAAGCGATTCCCTCCGCCGTCAGGCCGGTCCCGTTCGGAGTGGCCGAACCGCACGGACGGTATGGAAAGTCGAGGTGAGAGCATCCGCAGCCACCCGCCGTTCGACCGGCCGGACAGATCATCACGATGCGGCAGCGTCAACTCACGGCATGTGGCTGCTCACTTGACGACCGGTGGTCACACACGGTTGGCTCCGGGCCAGCGAGAGTCATGCGTCCGGTGCACCCTGCGGCCCCGCCTGCACTCTCACCCTGCTCTTGCTCGGCCGCACAGCGAGGTCCGCCCCTCATGAACACTCCTCCCCCGCCGCACACCTCCGTGAGACGCACCCGTGTCGCGGCGCTGGCCTTTGCCCTGTGCCTGTTGGTGTCCGGCTGCTCCGTGTTCGGGGCCGCCGACGACGCGGCGGACGCGGCGGGCGGGTCCGGCGGCGGGATGAAGGTCACCCTGGTGACGCACGGCGGCCAGGGCGACGCCTTCTGGGACCTGGTGCGCAGGGGCGCCGAGGCGGCGGCCGCCAAGGACGGCGTCGACCTGACGTACGTCGGTGACGCGGACCCGGCCGCGCAGGCCGATCTGGTGCGGGACGCGGTCCGCGCCAAGGCCGACGGCATCGCGGTGACCCTGGCCAAGCCGGCGGCGATGCGCGGTCCGGTCGCCCAGGCCAAGGCGGCCGGCATTCCCGTCGTCGGGCTCAACTCCGGCATCGACGCCTGGCGCCCGACCGGGCTCCTGGAGTACTTCGGCCAGGACGAGTCCGTCGCGGGCCGCGCCGTCGGCGACAAGCTGGACGGCCTCAAGGCCGAGCACGCCCTGTGCGTGGTGCACGAGCGGGGCAACGTCGCGCTGGAGGCCCGCTGCGCGGGGGTGCGCAAGACCTTCCGCGGCGACACCGACAACCTGTACGTGGACGGCACCGACCCGGACGCGGTGACCGCCACGATCGCCTCCCGGCTGCGGCAGGACTCGAGCATCGACGAGGTCGTCACCAACGGCGCCCAGTTCGCGCTGAGCGCGGTCGAGGCCGTGCGGCAGTCCGGCAGCCGGGCGAAGGTCGCCACCTTCGACCTGAACAAGGACCTGGTCGAGGCGGTCAGGGACGGCGACGTGCAGTTCGCCGTGGACCAGCAGCCGTATCTGCAGGGCTACCTCGCGGTGGACGCCCTGTGGCTGTACCGGACCAACGGCAACGTCAGCGGCGGCGGAACGGCTCCGGTGCTCACCGGACCCGCCTTCGTGACGAGGTCGAACGTGTCGGCCGTGGCGCGGTTCGCGGCCGCCGGAACCCGGTGACCGGACGCTTCCTGTGACGGTGTCGCCAAAGATTCGGTCAGGCCCGGTCCGCACCCCCACTTGTACGGATAACATCCTGCCCATCCCATGTGCCGTGCCGGGGACGGCACCACCCCCGCGCCCGTCCCCCACACCCCCCGACCGCTCCGCCTCCCCGCTCCTCACCCCCCGCTGATCGCCCTAGGACGACGATGTCTCGACGGACAGGTGCCCGGCGCCGTCTCGGTTCCATACGCCTCTCCCTGGTGCTCCTGGCCCTCGTGCCCAGCGTCACCCTCGCCGCGATGTGGGGCGTGACGACGATCCAGATGTTCTCGGAGGGCCTCAGGCTGCGCGACCAGACGGACCTCAGCCGGTCGACCGGTGCCATGGGCACCGACGCGACGCTGGCGCTGCAGCGGGAGCGCAGCCTGTCGGCCGCCTGGCTGGCCACTCCGAAGGGCTCGCGGGCCGCCCTCGACACGCAGCGCGCACAGACCGACAAGGCGGTCGCCAAGCTGGTCGGGCAGGCGGACGCGATCGAGAAGGCGCCCTCCCGCATATCCGACCGGCTGTACTCGGTGCTGGGCTCGGTGGGCAGCCTGGAGTACTACCGGGACCAGGTGGACAACCCGACCGACATCACCGCGCAGCAGGCGCTGGACCAGTACTCGTCGATCATCGACGACCAGATCCACGCCTTCCAGGAGCTGTCCCAGGTCGACGACGGTGACCTCACCTCGCAGGCCGGTCCGCTGGTCGGTCTCGAGCACGCGGCGGAGCTGGTGTCCCGGGAGGATGCGCAACTGACGCTGGCCTGGCCGACCGGGCACCTGGACGACAAGGCGTGGACGCAGTTCACGGAGCTGGTGAACACCCGGCGCTGGCTGGTCCAGGACCAGGTCGTGCCGCAGCTGACGGGCGACGCCAAGGCGCAGACCGAGCGGATCCTGGCGAGCCGCGAGTGGCAGACGCTGCAGTCCGTCGAGGACCAGGTGCTCGCCTCGCGCAACGCGAGCGCCTCCGCCGACCGGATCGCCCTGCCGGACGCGCAGAAGCAGTGGTCCGCCGCCATGGACACGCTGTCCCAGCAGTACACGGGCCTCATCGAGCGGCAGACGGCGGGGCTGCTGGAGCGCAGTGCCGACAAGGCTGACGCCCTGCTGCTCA
Source organism: Streptomyces massasporeus (assembly GCF_014648995.1). GTDB lineage: Bacteria > Actinomycetota > Actinomycetes > Streptomycetales > Streptomycetaceae > Streptomyces > Streptomyces massasporeus. The sequence continues at coordinate 168,473 of NZ_BMSE01000007.1, forward strand.
AGGCGGCGCTGCTGAGCGCCGGCGGGCTGCTCGCGCTGCTGCTGTGCGTGGGCATGTCGTGGCGCATCACCCGCTCGCTGTCCCGGCGGCTGCGCGGTCTGCGCCGGGCCGCCGTCAGCCTCGCGCAGGAGCGGCTGCCCGACGTGGTGGCACGGCTGGACCGGGGCGAGACGGTCGACCCGGAGTCGGCGACGCCCGAGCTGGACTACGGCCACGACGAACTCGGCCAGGTGGCCCGGGCGTTCAACACCGCCCAGCGCACGGCCGTGCACACCGCGGTCGAACTCGCCGACACCCGGCGCGGCTTCCAGAAGATCATCCTGGGCATAGCCCGGCAGAGCCAGAACCTGGTCAACCTCCAGCTGAGCAAGCTCGACACGCTGGAGCGCGAGCACACCGACCCCGACATCCTCAAGGGCCTGTACGAACTGGACTCCACGGCCAGCCAGTTGCGCCGCTACGAGGAGAACCTCGTCATCGTCAGCGGTGAACGGCCCGGCCGCAGCTGGGCCGAGCCGGTCGCCCTCATGGACATCCTGCGCAGCGCGGTCGGGGAGGTCGCCGAGTACCAGCGGGTGGAGGTGCTCACCGAGGAGGAGGTGTACGTCGCGCCGCCCGCGGTCGCCGACGTCATCCACCTGCTGGCCGAGCTCATCGACAACGCGACCGCCTACTCCCCCGCCCCGAGCCCCGTCACGGTACGGGCCGGGATGGTGGCCAAGGGCCTGGCCGTCGAGGTCGAGGACCGCGGCCTCGGCATGTCGGAGGAGGACTACGCGTCCTTCAACGAACAGCTGGCGGTGCCCCCGCAGTTCGACGTGGTGGCGCTCGCCGACGACCTGCGCCTCGGCATGTTCGTGATCGCCCAGTTGGCCCACCGGCACAGCATCGCCGTCACCCTGCGCTCGTCGCCGTACGGCGGGACCACGGCGATCGTGCTGATCCCGCACGAGATCGTGGTGCGGGAGAGCGGGGACGGCGGGGCGAAGGACGGTGACACCCCGGAGGACGGGCTGGTGGCGGTGGACGGACGGGGTGCGCGGGACGCCGAGCCGGGCGGGTCGCCGCAGCCCGCCGACGCGCGGGGGACGACCGGAGGGGGAACCGACGGGGAAGGCGTACGCGCCGCCGGGTCCGCCCGCGAGCCCCGGCCCCTCGTCACGGCCCGCACCGCCTCCGCCGTCCCGTCCGCCCCGCGCGAGGTCGTCCCCCGCCGGGACGGTCTCGCCCCGCTCCCCCGCCGGGTGCCGCAGACCAGCCTGGTGGAGGAGTTGCGCGAGGAGTCCGCACCCGCCGAGGACGACGGCTCGCTCGACGACTTCACCGCGGAGGCCGCCGCGTCCTCCCTGGCCGGCTTCCAGCGCGGCACGCTCCGGGCCCGTGACGACGACGCCGAGCCGCCCCACGGCGAGGAGGTGGCCGCCGTACCCCGGCAGGCCGCCGGCCCCGTCCCCTCGACTCCGCCCGCCGACCGCTGACGAAGGACACCCCCATGACACGCCCCATCCCCGCCACGCACACCCAGCTCGACCAGCTGCTGACCGGTCTCGTGGAGCGCGTCGCCGACGTGAACCAGGCCGTGGTGCTCTCCGAGGACGGCCTGGTGGTCAGCAAGTCCACCGGCTTCCTGCGCGACGACGCCGAGCGGCTCGCGGCGACCGCGTCCGGGCTGATGAGCCTCAGCAAGGGCGTCAGCATGGACTTCCGGGGCGGTCCGGTGCGCCAGGCGCTCATCGAGATGGCCAACAGCTATCTGATCCTGACCTCCGCCGGTCCCGGTGCGCATCTGGTCGTGCTGACCGGGCCGGGCGCGGACGTCGGGGTGGTGGCGTACCAGATGAACATGCTGGTCAAGAAGATCGGCGAGCACCTGAGCGCGGCACCGCGGGGCATGGCCGGCCCCGTCGTCGATCCCGGCGTGTGAGGTGGACGTAGGTGATGCGGCGGGGCGGCTCGTCAGGCCGTTCGCTCTGACCGGCGGCCGGACCCGGCCCAGCCGCGCCGACTTCACGCTCATCTCGACGGTCACGGCGGTCGATCCGCAGCCCGTCACGGCGGCCCGGTGCCAGCCCGAGCACTCCCGGATCCTCCGGCTGTGCGCGGAGCCGCTCGCCGTGGCGGAGCTGGCCGCCCGGCTCGACCTGCCGGTGAGTGTGGTCGTCATCCTGCTGTGCGACCTGCTGGAGGCGGGCCGCATCACCGTCCGCCCGCCGCGCCTCGTCTCCCGCACCACTCCGGACCTGGACCTGCTGCAGAAAGTGAGGGACGGCCTTGGCCGGCTCTGACCTTGCCACTGACGCGTCTTCGGCACCCGACACGGTCAAGATCCTCATCGCCGGGGGCTTCGGCGTCGGCAAGACCACCATGGTCGGGTCGGTCAGCGAGATCGTCCCGCTGCGCACCGAGGAACCCCTGACCATGGCCGGTCTGGGGGTCGACGACCTCGACGGCATCGAGGAGAAGCGGGCCACCACCGTGGCCCTGGACTTCGGCCGGATCACCATCAGCCGGGAACTGGTGCTCTACCTGTTCGGCACGCCGGGGCAGCAGCGGTTCTGGTTCATGTGGAACGACCTGGCGCTCGGCGCGCTCGGCGCGGTGGTCCTGGTCGATGTCCGCCGGCCCGAGTCCAGCTTCGCGGCGATCGACTTCTTCGAGCGCCGGGGCATCCCGTTCGTCGTCGGGGTCAACGGCTTCCACGGCGAACACCCGTACCCGCCGGAGGACATCCGGGAGGCGCTCGCGGTGCCGGAGCACGTGCGGGTGCTGTTGTGCGACGCCCGGGACCGGGAGTCGTGCCGGGACGTGCTGATCGCCCTGATCGACCAGCTGATCGGGTCGGCGGTGCAGGCGTAGGGGCCGGCCGCCGGGAGTACCGGCCCGGGCGGTTCCCGCCGCCCGGGTACGGTGGTCAGCGGCCCGTCAGTTCAGGCCCGCCGACTTCAGCCACGCCGTCGCCACGTCCAGCGGGTCCTTCTTCTCCAGCTGCACCTGCGCGTCGAGTTCCAGGAGCGTCTTGGTGTCCAGCTTGGCGGAGACCGCGTCGAGTGCGTCGACGCCCTTCTGCGGGAGTCCGCTCTTGTTGACCAGCGGCGTCACGTTGGCGAACCCGAAGAGGTTCTCCGGGTCCTTCAGGACGACGAACTTCTCCTTCACGATGGTCGGGTCCGTGGTGAAGATGTCCGCGGCCTGGACGGTGTTCCTGGTCAGCGCCGCCTGGGTCAGCGGGCCGCCCGCGTCGAGGGCCTTGAAGGACTTGAACTCCAGGCCGTACACGGACTTCAGGCCCTTGAGGCCCTGCTGCCGGGTCTGGAACTCGGGGGAACCGCCGATCACCAGGTCCGGGGCGGCCTCCTTGAGGTCCGCGAGGGTGGAGGAGGAGGTGAGCTTGTACTTCTTCGCGGTCTCGGCGTTGACGCTGACCGAGTCCTTGTCCTCGGCCGGCGACGACTGGAGCAGGGTCAGCTTCTTGTCCAGCTTGGCCTTGACGGCCGCGTTCACCGCCTCGGCGGACTTCTGCTCGGCCTTGGGGTCCAGGTAGGCCAGCAGCGAACCGTTGTACTCCGGCAGCACGGTGACGGAGCCGTTCTTCATCAGCCCGTAGGTCGTCTCACGGCTGCCTATGTTGTGCTTGTACGAGACCTTGAGGCCCTTGGCCTTGAGTGCCTCGCCGTAGATGTCGGCGAGCAGGGTGCTCTCGGCGAAGTTGTTGGAGCCGACGACGACGGTGCCGGCCTTCGCCTTCTCGCCGGCCAGGGGGTTGTCGGAGGAGTCGCCGGACGAACAGCCCGCGAGCAGCGCCGCAGCGGCGGTGAGCGCGACGGCCGCCGCGCTGGTGTGCCTCGTCCTGGACCTGCTGCTCTTTGCGGTGAAAGTCATTCAACGATCCAATCCAGCTGCTTTGTGATCAGTCAAGAGCGTGCTGGTCACGGTTTGTCACAGACCCGGCGCCGGGTCTCGGCGTCAGTGCGGTCTCAGCGTCTGCGCACTCCCGGCGACACGGCCACCCGGCCCGCCACCCAGAACAGCGCCAGCGTGACGAGGGCAAGGACGGCCACCAGGGTGGCGCCGCCGACCACCTTCTCGTAGTTCCGCTGGTAGAGCCCGTCGACGATGTACCGGCCGAGGCCGCCCAGGCTGACGTACGCGGCGATGGTGGCCGTCGACACGATCTGGATGGCCGCCGAGCGCAGACCGCTCAGGATCAGCGGCAGCGCGACCGGCAGTTCGACCTGGAAGAGGATCCGCGACTCGTGCATGCCCATGCCGCGCGCGGCGTCCACCGGGGAGGGGTCGACGGTGCGGACGGCCTCGTAGGTGGTCACCAGGATCGGCGGTACGGCCAGGATGACGAGGGGGATCATCACGGGCAGCAGGCCGAAGCCCATCATGATGACGATCAGCACCAGCAGGCCGAAACTGGGCAGCGCGCGGGCGGCGGTGGCGATGAACGCGAGGGTGTTGCCGCCCTTCCCGGTGTGCCCGGTGAGCAGGCCGACGGGCAGGCCGATGGCGGCGGCGAGGGCCAGGGCCAGGGCCGAGTACTGGACGTGTTCGAGCAGGCGTTGCGGAATGCCGTCGTAGCCGTGCCAGTGGGCGCTGTCGCTGAAGAAGGCGTTGACGAAGTTCAGTACGTTCACCGGGTCACGTCCTGGGGGGCGGGCAGCTGCTGCCGCGTGCTCGGCTTGGGGCGCCTGCGGGTGCCGTTGGGCATCCACGGGGTCAGCACGACGCGGAGCAGCACCAGCAGGGCGTCGCACAGGATGGCCAGGACGGCCGTCGTGATCACGGAGTTCACGGCCAGCTCGGGGCGGTCGTACTTCTGCGCGTCGGCGAGCAGGTTGCCGAGGGCGCCCTGGTTGCCGATGAGGGTGCCGACGCTGACCAGGGAGATGCTGGAGACGGTGGCGACCCGGAGCCCGGCGATGATGGCGGGCACGGCGATCGGCAACTGCACCTGCGCGTAACGGCGTACGGGTCCGAAGCCCATGGCGGTGGCCGCGGCCAGGGTCTCCTGCGGCACGGACCGCACCCCGTCGACGATGGCCGGGACGAGCACCACGAGGCTGTACACGGCCAAGGGGATCATCACGGTCAGCTCGGTCTGCCCGGTGTAGTCGATGAGGACCACGAAGAAGGCCAGCGACGGGACGGCGTAGAGGATGGTGGTCGCGCCGAGCACCGGCGGGTACAGCCAGCGGAAGCGGACACAGAGCTGGGCGAGCGGCAGGGCGAGCAGCAGCCCGGCCAGGACGGGCAGCAGGGCCTCGCGCAGATGCAGTCCGATCAGGCCGGCGTAGCTGTGCTGGAGGTCGCTCGGGATGTCGAAGAAGCCGTTCACGACGCGACCTCGGCCACGTCGGCGTGGCCGGCGGCATGGGCGCTGCGGATGGCCTCGCCGATGGTCTGCTGCGCGACCACACCGGTCACCCGGCCGCTGTCGTCCACCGCGACGGCCCAGCCGGACGGGGAGAGCACGGCGCAGTCGAGGGCGGCCCGCAGGGAGTCGGTGCCGGGGACGAAGGGCCGGCCGTGCGGCCGGAGCCGGCCGGGGTCGATGTCGCCCGCCGTCAGGTCGTCCGGCTCGGCCCAGCCGAGGGGCCGTCCCCCGGCGTCGGTCACCAGGAGCCAGGCGGCGCCCGCGGCGGTGATCTGCTCGGCGGTGGCGTCCACCGGGATCACCGGGCCGGTCGTCAGCGGGAGTTCGGCGGAGGGGAAGAACGACAGCCGCCGGATGCCTCGGTCGGCTCCGAGGAAGTCCTCGACGAAGGCGTCGGCGGGGTTGGACAGCAGCTCGGCCGGGGGCGCGTACTGGGCGAGGTGACCGCCCTCGCGCATCACGGCGACCATCGTGCCGAGTTTGATCGCCTCGTCGATGTCGTGGGTGACGAAGACGATGGTCTTGCCCAACTCGTCCTGGATGCGCAGCAGTTCGTCCTGGAGTCCCTTGCGCACCACCGGGTCGACCGCGGAGAACGGTTCGTCCATGAGCAGTACGGGCGGGTCGGCGGCGAGTGCCCGGGCCACGCCGACGCGCTGCTGCTGGCCGCCGGAGAGCTGGTACGGGTACCGCTTGGCGAGTGCGGCGTCGAGGCCGACGCGCTCCATCAGCTCGGCCGCCCGGGCCCGGGCCTTCTGCTTGCCCCAGCCGAGTACGCGGGGCACGGTGGCGATGTTGTCGAGGATCGTGCGGTGCTGGAAGAGGCCGGCGTTCTGGATGACGTAACCCATGGACCGGCGCAGGGTGGTGACGGGGCGGCGCTGGATGTCCTCGCCGTCGAGGAGGATCGTTCCCTCACTCGGTTCGACCATCCTGTTGATCATCCGCAGGGTGGTCGTCTTGCCGCAGCCCGAGGGTCCGACGAGGACGGTGATCGAGCGGTCGGGTATTTCCAGGGACAACCGGTCGACAGCCACCGTGCCGTCCGGATAGCGCTTGGTGACTGATTCGATCCGTATCAAGGCGCCGGAGCCCTTCGGGTTGGCGGAAGCGTTGGCCATGGTCGTACGGGCTGTTTCCGGACGATTCTAGAGGGCGCCTTTCACCGGTCCGCAGGGCGTGCGTCCTTCACGGGCAGGCGCACGGTGAACACCGTCGCTCCCGGCGTGCTGGTCAGCTCGATGCGGCCGCCGTGGGCGCGGACCAGCGACTGGGCGACCGCGAGACCGAGCCCGCTGCCGCCGCGGTCGCGGCTGCGGGCCTTGTCGACGCGGTAGAAGCGGTCGAAGACCCGGTCGCGGTCGTCCGGCGGGATGCCCGGCCCGGTGTCGGCGACCCGCACCTCGGCGGCGCCGGGCGCGACGGCCACCTCCACCGACACCTTCGTGCCGGCCGGGGTGTGCACCGCGGCGTTGGTCAGGAGGTTGTCGACGACCTGCCGGATGCGCAACGGGTCCATCGGCAGCGGCACCGGCCCCGGACCCGCGAGGACCGTCAGCGGATGGTCCGGGCGGCCCGCGCGGAAGGCGTCCGCGGCCTGGCCCACCAGCTCCACCAGGTCGGCGTCCTGCAACCGCAGCGGCGCCTCCACCTGAGCCGCGTCCAGCCGGGCGAGCAGCAGCAGGTCGTCCAGGAGGATGCCCATGCGGGCGGCCTCGGCGCGCAGCCGGGCCAGGTGCCGGTCGCGTTCCTCGGGGGCGTTCGCGGCGGCGTACTGGAAGAGGTCGGCGTAACCGCGCACCGACATCAGCGGGGTGCGCAGTTCGTGCGAGGCGTCGGCGACGAAGCGGCGCAGCCGCTGCTCGGCCTCGGCGCGCACGGCGAGGGAGTCGTCGATGTGCTCCAGCATCGTGTTGAAGGCGGTGCGCAGTTCGTCCACCTCGGGCCCGCCGTCCCGGCCGTCGGCGCGCAGCGGCAGCCGGGCCGCCGACTCGGTCAGGTCGTGCGAGGCGATGCCGTGCGCGGTGGACGCCATGTCGCTGAGCGGCTTCAGGCCGCGGCGCAGCATCCGCCGGCCGAAGACGACCAGGGCGAGCAGCGCGAGGGCGAAGGTGACGACCTGGATCGTGATCAGTTGCCCGACCGTGTCCTCGATGTCCTCCAGCGGCGCGGCACTGACCAGGACCACGCCGGGCTCGACCTGGCAGGCGCGCAGCCGGTAGGAGCCCGCGCCCCTGAGGTGCTCGGTGCGCAGGAGTTCGGTGTGCGCAGCGGTCTGCGCCCGGGCCAGGGAGGTGAAGTCGTCGACGTCCTTGGGCAGGTCGGCCGGGTCCTCGGGCCTGCGGAGCTCGGGCGTGCCGTCCGACACGTCGTACACGGCGTAGAACCAGCTGTAGTACTTCTTGCCCGAGAGGGTGCCGTAGTCCGCGATGCTCTTGGACTGGGCGATCTGGGCCTGGGCGAGCTGGGTGTCGAGCTGGGCCGACAGGTAGTCCCGCATGTACGTGGTCAGGGCCGTGCCGACGACGGCGAACACGACCAGGGACAGGGCGCCGAGGCCGAGGGCCAGCCGGGTGCCGAGCCGCATGCGGCGGTAGGCCCGGCGCAGCCGGGCGATCACTCGGCGGCCTGCCGCAGCACGTACCCGAAGCCGCGCACGGTGTGGATCAGGGGCGCGCCGCCGTCGTCGGTCTCGTCGAGCTTGCGGCGCAGCCGGCTGACGACCAGCTCGACGACGTTGGAGCGGCCGCCGAAGCCGTACTCCCACACGTGGTCGAGGATCTGCGCCTTGGTGAGCACGGTGGGCGACTTGCGCATGAGGTAGCGCAGCACCTCGTACTCGGTCGGGGTCAGCGACAGCAGCCTCGCGCCGCGCCGCACCTCCCGGGTGTCCTCGTCCATCGTGAGGTCGCCGACCCGGAGCACGGACCGCTGGAAGGCGGGGCCGGCGCTGCGCCGCAGCACGGTCCGCAGCCGGGCCATCAACTCCTCCACGGCGAACGGCTTGACCAGGTAGTCGTCGCCGCCCCGGGTGAGGCCGGCGACCCGGTCGGCGACGCCGTCGCGCGCGGTGAGGAACACCACCGGCACCATCGTGCCGGAGGCGCGCAGCCGGTCCAGGACGCCGAAGCCGTCCACGCCGGGCAGCATCAGGTCCAGCACCACGATGTCCGGGTGGAACGCGGCGGCCCGCTTCAGTGCGTCCTCACCGGTGTACGCCGTGACCGCCTCCCAGCCCTCGTAGCGGGCGACGGTCGCGACGAGATCGGCGATGGGCGGGTCGTCGTCGACGACGAGAAGTCGTACTTTTTCCACGAGCTCATAGTGCTGCACGGGTCCCGTGCCGCCATAGCCGCGTGCCTCCTCGCCGCGGGATCGATAAAAACTCGAAAGTCGAGCGACAGCTTCCCGACAGCTCCCCCGCGCCAAGCTCGGTGTCCCAGGAGCCGATCAAGGAGCTGCCGACCGTGACGACCCTCCGACAACCCCCCGTGGCGACCCGCCCGGGCGTGCGCCCCTCCGTGGTGGGCCGCACCGGCCTGTACGCGGTGCTGCTGGCGAACGCCGTCGTGGTGGCCGTGTTCTTCGCGCAGGCGGGCTTCGCCTCGAACGCGCTGATCGTGCTGGGCCGGCTGACCGGCCTGTACGCGGCGCTGCTCATGGCGTTCCAGCTGCTGCTGGTGGCGCGGCTGCCGTGGTTCGACCGGCGGATCGGCATGGACCGGCTGACGTCCTTCCACCGCTGGACCGGCTTCTCGGTGCTGTGGCTGCTGCTGTCGCACGCCGTGTTCATCGTCTTCGGCTACGCCCGGTCCTCGTCGCTGGACCCGGTGAACCAGCTGGTGGACCTCGCCGAGACCGTCGAGGGCGTGCTGCGGGCGATCGTCGCCCTGGCGATCATCCTCGTGGTCGGCGCGGTCTCGGCCCGCTACGCCCGGCGCCGGCTGGCGTACGAGACCTGGCACTTCATCCACCTGTACACCTACGTGGCGGTGGTGCTGGCGTTCACGCACCAGGTCGCCGCGGGGACGACGTTCGCCTCGTCCCCGGTGGCGACCGCGTACTGGTACGGCGTGTGGGGCATGGCCCTGGCCTCGGTGTGCGCGGGCCGGCTGGTGCTGCCGCTGCGGCGCAACCTCCGTCACCGGCTCCGGGTGACGGCGGTCGTGCCCGAGAGCGACGACGTCGTGTCGGTCTACATCACGGGCCGCGACCTGGACCGGCTGCCCGCCCGGGCCGGGCAGTTCTTCCTGTGGCGGTTCCTGACGAAGGACCGCTGGTGGCAGGCGAACCCGTTCTCCCTGTCCGCCGCGCCCGACGGCCGCACCCTCCGCCTGACCGCCAAGCGGGCCGGTGACGGCAGCGCGGCCCTGCGGCACCTGAAGGTCGGCACGCGCGTGTTCGCCGAGGGCCCCTACGGCGCCTTCACCACCCTGCACCGCACCCGCCCCGACGCCGTGCTCATCGCCGGTGGCGTCGGTGTCACACCGATCCGGGCCCTGCTGGAGGAACTGCACGGCCACGCGGTCGTGATCCACCGGGTGTCCACGGACCGGGACGCCGTCCTCCACGACGAACTGCGCGACCTCGCGCTCGCCCGGGGCGCCGAACTGCATCTGGTCACCGGCCCGGCCGTGCCCGACCGGCTGGCGCCGCGGGAGCTGGCCCGGCTGGTGCCGGACATCGCCGACCGGGACGTCTACCTGTGCGGTCCGCCGCCGATGATGAACGCCGTCCTCGGCAGCCTGCGCGAGCTGGGCGTGCCGGGACCGCAGACCCACTTCGAACGCTTCAGCCTGGCCGGATGACGAGGAGACCGTCGTGAAACGAGCCCTGCCCGTCCTCGTCCTGAGCGTCGCGGGCCTGATCCCGCTCTGGCGCTACGCCCCGTCGCACGACACAGGGTCGGCGTCGGCCGCCACGGCGCCTGCCTCGACCCCCTCGGTGTCGTCGTCGGGCGGCACCACCTCCACGGTGGTGTCGGGGTCCACCGTCGACACCGAGAAGGGGCCGGTGCAGGTCGAGGTCACGTTCGACGGCGACAGGATCGCCTCGGTGCGGATGCTGCGGCAGCCGGACCACCCGCAGACCACGGCCGCCGTGCCCCGGCTCATCGAGGAGACGCTGCAGGCGCAGAGCGCCGACATCGACACGGTGTCCGGCGCGACCGTCACCAGCGACGGCTACAAGGAGTCGCTCCAGGCCGCCATCGACGCGAGGGGCTGAGGGGCATGGGCCGCGTCGAGCACGTCATGGGGTTCCCGGTGTCGGTGCGGATCGACGACGAGGACTTCCCCGGGACACCGGTGGACGACCTGTTCGCCTGGCTGCGCGAGGTCGACGCGCGGTTCAGCCCGTTCCGCCCCGACAGCGAGGTGTCCCGGCTGGACCGGGGCGAGGTGCGCGCTCCGAGTCAGGGGCTCCGTGAGGTCCTGGACCTGTGCGAGGAGTACCGGATCGCGACCGGGGGCGCCTTCGACGTCCGCCTCCCGGGCCGCCGCCTCGACCCCTGCGCGGTGGTGAAGGGCTGGTCGGTGCAGAAGGGAGCGGACCTGCTCTCGGCGGCCGGTGCGACGCGCTTCTGCCTCAACGCCGGCGGCGACGTGATCGCCTCCGGCGGCCCCTGGCGCGTGGGCGTACGCCATCCCGAGCACGCCGACCGGCTCTGCACGGTCCTGGACGTCACGGACCGGGCCGTGGCGACCTCCGCCCGCTACGAACGCGGCGACCACATCCTCGACGGCCGCTCCGGCCGCCCCGCGACCGGCCTGCTCAGCATGACGGTGGTGGCCCCGACCCTGACGGAGGCGGACGCGGTCGCGACGGCGGCGTTCGCCCTCGGCAGGGAGGGCGCCGGATGGGCGGCCGCCCGCGAGAACTGCGAGGTGTTCGCGGTGGACGCGGACCGGCGGGTGCTGCGCAGTGCCGGATTTCCGGCGGCGGGGGCGGGTGGGGTCGCGGCGGCGTGAGCCGGTGGCGCCGGTCAGCTGTCCGGCAGGTCTTCCAGGAAGCCCGACGGCGGTACGAAGAACAGGCTTCCGGTGACCGCGCGCGAGTAGTCCAGCAGCGGATCGGGGCCCGAGCCCGGCCCGCCCAGGAACATCTTGCGCAGCATCGTCTCGGGAATGCCAGGCGTGCGCGCGTAGGCCACGAAGTACGTGCCGAACTCCCCGTGCCCGGGCCTGCCGAACGGCATCGCCGACCGCAGTATCCTCTGCTCCGCGCCGTCGGAGCCGAGGACGGTGTTGACGTCCTTGTGCGAACCGGGCGCGTCCAGTTCCAGGTTGGTGAGCTTGGTGCGGCCTATCACCTTCTCCTGCGCCTCGACGGCGAGGGCGTCCCACGCGTCCACGTCGTGCAGGTACTTCTGCACCAGCGCGTAACTGCCGCCCCGGAAGGCGGGATCCTCCTCCCCGACCAGCGCCGCGTCCGCCGCCGCCTGCCCGACCGGGTTCTCGGTGCCGTCGACGAAGCCGAGCAGGTTGCGCGAGTCGAAGTAGGAGAAGGCCTGCGTCTCGTCCCGCACGGTGACGGCGCCGCGCAGCCGCCGCACCAGCTCGGCGGCCAGCGCGAAGCACAGGTCGGTGCGGGCGGCCCTGATGTGCAGGAACAGGTCGCCGGGGGTGGACGGCGCGTGGTGCCGGGGCCCGGCCAGTTCGCGGAACGGGTGCAGCTCGGCGGGCCGCGGACCGCCGAACAGCCGGCCCCAGGCCCGGGACCCGACCCCGGCGACGCAGCCCAGCCCGCCGTCGGGGCTGGGGAAGCCGACGGACCGCACCAGGCCCGCCAGCGCTTCCAGCACCTCCCGTACGGCGCCTTCCCCGCCGGGTTCGATCGTGGCGACCAGGAACACCGCGACCGACGCCGGCGGGTTCAGCACCGGTTGCGGCAGCGTTTCTCCCGAGGGCAGCGGTGACGTCATGGCTTCTCATCCCTTCGCCCGGACGGCACGGCCCGCCCGCTCCCCCTCCGGGACGGCGCGGCCCACGCCCCTGACACGATGCCCAGCGAACCGGCGGCCGGAACTCCCCGGGCCGGAAGGATGGTTGCTCGGACTACTCCTCCCGCAGCACCTTGACGTCCCACGGTCCGAGCGGCACCGCGTCGGCGTACACGGCGTCCGACAGCGCGTCCCGCAGGGCCGCCGGCACCGGTACGGACACCTCCTCCCACGACCAGTTGTGCAGGAAGCGCACGCGGCGGCCGTCCCGGGCGGTCGCCGAGGTCGCCGTGACGCTCGGGTGGGCGGGACGCCAGGCACCGTCCGGGGCGTACCGGTCGAACAGCGCCCGGGCGAAAGCGGGGTCGGGCACGGTGCCCACGTAGGTGATGCGTCCCGCGCCGTGGCGGTGCGTGGTGGCGGCGGGCCAGCGGCCGAAGTGCGGGTGCTCGTACGCCGCCAGGGTCTCGGCGCCCCGCGGCGACAGCCCGTCCGCCCAGTGCAGGGCGTGCGCGCCCGGCGGGAGGGGGAGCAGGTCCGTGCCGGTGACGGGCAGCGGGTCGCGCAGGTTGCTGAACTCGTCGTACGTCACCCCGGCCGCCTCGGCCAGCCGGCCCGGCTGGAGGTCGGTGCGGGCCCGGGCCTCGGTGTCGCCGTAGCCGGTGCGGGGTCCGAGGACGAGATGGCCGCCGGCCTCGGCGTGGGCGCGCAGCCGGTCGAGGACGGTGTCGTCGGCGGCGTAGTAGGCGGGGACGACCAGCAGGGGCGGCAGCTCGGCGTCCGGGAGCTGCCCGGGGTGCAGGACGCGGGCCTGGAGCCCGGCGTCGAAGGCCCCCCGGTAGAACGCGTCGAAGATCCTCTCGTACGACCTCCCGTCCGGGCCGCCGTCGGCGTCGGCCAGCGGCGGCTGGCCCTGGAGCGCCCACTTGCTGGGGCCGTCGTAGAGGAAGGCCACGTCGGCGTCCGGGGTGAGGGCCGAGACGAGGTCGCCCGCCTGTTCCAACTCCTCGCCCAGTGCTGCCAGTTCGCGGTAGACGCGGCCCGGGCGGCCGTTGTGCGGGAGGATCCCGCCCCAGTAGGTCTCGGCGCCGAAGTGCAGGGTGTGCCAGTGCCAGTACTCGATCATCGAGGCGCCGCGGGAGATCAGCGCCCAGGCCGCCTGGCGCCACTGGCCGTCGTAGGCGGGGCGGTTGTCCCACGGCCCGCCGATGGCCTGCGCGTCGGTCTCGGTGACCAGAAAGGGCTCCTGGCGGGAGGAGTACATGCGGTCGGCGCTGCGGTACAGCGCCCAGGTGCCGTTGGTCGTCCAGTGCTGCCCGCCGGCGCCGGTGTCCGGCAGCGCGAGGGCGTCCTGCATCGTGTAGTACGGGTTGCCCGCGGTGACGTCGAGGCGGTCGGTGAGCCTGTCGTCCTCGACGCCCTGGCGGTCGTAGGAGATGCACGTCGTGACGAACTGGCCGGGACGGGCGTACTCGCGCACGATGTCCGCCTGCCAGGCTATGAACTCCGTGACGAGCCGGGCCTGGAAGCGCCGCCAGGCCAGGTCGTACTGCGGCTGGGCGTTGCCGTCCGGGGTCCACAGGTCGGCCCAGGTGGACAGCCGGTGCGACCAGTAGACCAGGCCCCATGCACGGTTGAGGGTCTCCACGTCGCCGTACCGCGCGCGCAGTTCGTCGGTGAAGCGCTGGAAGACGCCGTGGTTGTGGAAGAGGTGCAGGCCGGGTTCGTTGTCGACCTGCCAGCCGATGACCGCCGGGTGGCTCGCGTGGCGTTCGGCGACCTTGCGGATGATCCGCTCGGCGTGGAAGCGGAACGCGGGGTGCGTGAAGTCGACCTCCTGCCGGGCGCCCCAGCCGATGCGCTCACCCGTGCGGGACTCGCCCGCGATCTCCGGGTACTGGCGGGCCAGCCAGGGCGGCACCGCGTACGTCGGCGTCCCGAGGATCACGGAGATGCCCCGCTCGTGGGCGCCGTCCAGGACCGGCTGGAGCCAGTCGAGGTCGAAACGCCCGTTCTCGGGTTCCCAGGTGGACCAGACGGACTCCCCGACCCGGATGACGGTGAAGCGGGCCTCGGCCATCAGGTCGAGGTCGTCCTTGAGGCGGTCGTACGGCTGGTACTCGTGGTAGTAGGCGGCACCGAACAGCACGCGCCGGGGCAGCTCGAACATGTCTCTTCTCCAGAGGGATTGATGGGACGTCAGCCCTTGACCGCGCCCGTGGAGAGCCCTTCGAGGAGCTGCTTGCGCAGCAGCACGAAGAGGGCCACGGCGGGCAGGACGGCGAGGACCGCTCCGGCGAGCACGAGGTCGTACTGCCGCTGCTCCGACACGAACAGGGTCTGCAGGCCCAGCGGCAGGGTGTACTGGGAGCTGTCGGACACCAGCACCAGCGGCCACAGGAAGCTGTTGTAGCTCTGCAGGAACTGCCAGACGCCGAGTGCTCCCAGCGAGGGCCGCAGCAGGGGCAGCACGATGGTCCGGAAGACGCCGAACTCGCTCGCCCCGTCGATCCGGGCGGCCTCCAGCACAGAGTCCGGGATGGACTGCACGATGTACTGCTGCATCATGAAGATCCCGAACGCGGGCGCCACCCACGGCACGATCAGCGCGAACCAGGGGCTGCCGAGCCCGGTCTTCACCAGGATCACGAACAGCGGCACGAGGATCACCGCGAACGGTATCGACAGCGAGCTGAACATGACGTTGAACAGCAGCTGCTTCCCCGCGAAGCGGAACTTGGCGAAGCCGTAGCCGGCGAGCGCGCACACGAAGACGGACACGACCGTGGCGACGACGGCGACGACCGTGCTCATCAGGAACCAGCGGCCGAAGGACTGCTCGGTGAGCAGGGTGCGGTAGTTGTCCAGGGTGAAGGGGTCCGGGAGAAGTTCCGGCGGGTAGCCGAAGATCTCGCCGCGCGGTTTGAACGAGCCGCTCAGCGCCCACACCAGCGGGGCGAGGAACCCCACGAGCAGCAGGATCAGGAAGGCGTAGAGCGGCAGGCGGGCGCGTGTCACGATGCGGCCCTCCCGATGCCGAGGAGACGGTTGACGAGCCGGCTGATACCGAAGACGAGGACGAACAGCACCACGGCGGCGGCCGCCGCGTAGCCGAACTGCTGGCGCTGGAAGGCGGCCCGGTAGATGAACATGGTCACCGAGAGGGTGGACTCGGCCGGTCCGCCGCCGGTGAGCAGATACGGCTCCTCGAAGATCTGGGCCGCGCAGATGAAGGAGGTGACGACGACGAACGCCGTCACCGGCTTCAGCGCCGGCAGGGTGACGGTGGTGAACGTGCGCAGCCTGCCCGCACCGTCGAGGGCGGCGGCCTCGTACAGCTCCCGGGGCACGTTCTGGAGCCCGGCGAGGAAGAAGACGGTGAGGTAGCCGGTCCAGCGCCACAGCATGACCAGGGCGATGCTCACCCTGGCCAGGTCCGGATCGCCGAGCCAGTCGACACCGCCGGAGCCGAACAGGGCGCGCAGCACCGCGTTGGCGAGCCCGAACTGCCGGTCGAAGACCAGCCCGAAGACGAGCGCGACGAGGATCGGCGACACCACGATCGGCACGAAGTAGGCGGTCCGCCACAGGTCGCGCACGCGCAGCCCCCGGGTGTTGAGCGCCTGGGCGATGAGCAGGGCGAGCGGGACGACCAGACAGACGGCGACCAGCACGAACACGGCGGTGTTGCCGAGAGCCCGGTGGAAGCTGATGTCGGTGGCGAGCAGCCGGTAGTTGCGCAGCCCCACCCAGCGGGGTGCCCCGAGCCCGACCCACTCGGTGAGACTCAGCCACACCGAGACACCGACGGGGACCAGCATGAACAGGGCGTAGAGGAGATAGAAGGGCGAGATGAAGAGGTAGGGCGCCCAGGACCGGCGGGGGCGCCGTTCCTCCTCTTTCGGGGCGCTGCGCGCGCGGGCAGCGCCGGGCGGCCCGGCAACGGTGGTGGTCATAGTGGGCTACTCCTCATACGCCGAGTCCGGCAGCGGGCATCGAGGGGCGCGGGGCAATGTCGATGTGCGGCTCCGCCGCGTGGGCGCGACAAGCCACAGCGGCGCCGCACACGACTCACCGCCCCGCCTGATCACGAAAATCCGCAGCCGTCTGCTTCAGCGCCTGACGTGGCGACAGATCCCCGTGATACGCCCGCAGCAGATTCCCCCCGAGCACGTCGTAGAGAATCGACTGGTCGGGGCTCTGATGAAACGGCGGAACATCCGGCAGCAGCGACCGGTACAGCCCGAACAGCCGCTGCCCCCCGCAGAAGTCGTCCTCGTACGCACCCAGCCGCGCATCCTCGTACACCGACCGCCGCGTGGGCAGATACCCGGTCTCGGTGAACCGCCGCACCTGCCCCTCGTGCGTGAGCCAGGTCCTGAAGAGGAACTCCGTCGCCGCCCGGGTGTTGGCCTTGTCCTCCACGACGCCGAACCCCGTGCCGCCGAGCGCGGCGGTCACCCCGCCGCCGCCCGCGAACCGCGGCAGCGCCCGCACCCGCCATCTGCCCTTCTGCTCGGGCACGTTGGTCACCAGGCCGTAGTTCTTGTACCAGATGGCCATGGGCAGTCCGATGACCCGGCCGGCCTTCAGCGCGGTCTGCATACCGGCGCCGTAGTAGTCGGAGACCTCGACGACGAAACCGCTGCGCAGCCCCTCGCAGAGGAACCGCAGCACCTCCTCGGCCTCCGGCGAGTCCAGGACCAGCGCGCCGTCGGCGTCGAAGAAGGCGCCGCCGCGCTGGTAGAGCAGCATCTGGAAGGACTGCACGACCTGGCCCGGGTCGCTGCCCACCGTGGAGACGACGCACATCGACGCCCCGTGGTCCCGGTGCACCCGTGCACCGGCCTCGGCGAACTCCTCCCAGGTCGCCATGGACTCGGGCAGGCCGTACTTCTCGAAGAGGTCCCGGCGGTGGAAGTACACGACCATCGGGGTGTCCGAGTCGAAGGCGTAGACGCGGCCGTCCCGGCTGAAGGGGGCGGTGCGGGCCGGCAGCAGGTCCTCCTTCAGCCCGGGCACGGCCTCGATGTCGGGGGTGAAGTCGTGCAGCAGCCGCTCGGCGATGTCGCCGCGCAGCATGCGGGGGAAGCTGCCGATCTCGAAGCCGACGAGGTCGGGTGTTCCGCGTCCGGCGACGGCCTGGGCGAGCAGCTTGGTGACGATGTCGGGGGCGCCGGCGCGGGTGACCTTCAGGTGGTAGCGGAAGTCGCCGGTGCGGTCGGCGTCCGGGATGCCCTTCTCGAAGAACGTCTCGTAGCCCGGGTCGTGGGTCCACAGGCCGAGGGTGACGTCGCCGGAGGTGCGGAGCGTGGTGCTGCCGCCGCCGCAGGCGGAGAGGGCGGCGGCCGTGCCGAGGCCGAGGGCGCCGCGCAGCAGGGCGCGGCGGGTCGGTGGGGCGGGTGCTGCCGGGGGGTACGACACGTGACTCCTCACGTGGATGGGCGCGGCTACGGGCGGGGGTGCGCGGGGTCCGGGTCGCGTACCGGCCCGGTGGAGGCCCGTACGGTCAGCTCGACCGCCCGTCCGGCCGGTCCGGCCGGTGCGGGGCGGCCCTCGATCAGGGCGATCAGGACGTCGACGGCGCGGTCGGCGACGGCGGCGAAGTTCTGCCGGACGGTGGTCAGCGGCGGGAAGAGGTGGGCGGCCGCGGGGATGTCGTCGTAACCGACGACGCTCACGTCACCGGGTACGGCGCGGCCGGCGTCGGCGAACGCGTGCAGGGCGCCGATGGCCATGTCGTCGTTGGCGACGAACACCGCCGTGACATCGGCGAGCCGGGCGAGCTGCCGGCCGGCGGCGTATCCGGAGTCCGGGCTCCAGTCGCCCGGTGACGGCAGCGGCGGCTCGGGGGCCCCGGCGGCGGCGAGGGCCTCGCGCCAGCCGCGCAGCCGGTCGCGGGCGGCCCACCAGTCCTGCGGGCCGGGTATGTGCCAGACGGTGCGGTGGCCGAGGGACAGCAGGTGTTCGGTGGCGAGCCGGGCGGCCGCGACGCCGTCGGCGCCGACCACGGTCCCGGCACCGGGCGCGAGTTCGACGCCCTCCCCGAGGCTGACCACGGGCACGTGCGCGGTGAGCCGCAGCGGGGTGCCGTCGTCGATCGGCTCGGACAGCACGATCCCGTCCACGCCCTGCTCCAGCAGCGCGTCCACGGCGACCGAGATGCTCTGCCCCTCCAGGGTGCCGGCCAGGGCAACGGAGTACCCGGCCCGCTGCATGGCCCGCTCCAGGGCGATGAGCAGGGTGGAGGGGCCGTAGAGCGAACTGCCCAGCGAGACCACGCCGATACGCCGGTAGCGGCCCAGGAGCAGGGCGCGTGCCGCGGTGTTGGGGCGGTAGTCGAGGTCGCGGACGGCCCTCAGCACGCGGTCGCGCACCTCGGGACTGACGTGCGGTTCGCCGTTGACGACCCGCGACACGGTCTTCTGCGACACCCCGGCTGCCCGGGCGACCTCCGTCATCCCGGGCCCGCGGCGACGCCGCCCGCCGGCGGCTCCGGTCGTCGTCATGAGGGCTCCCCCGGGCGTGGCGGACGGCGGCATGGACTACGCAGTCACCCATCCCTCAGTGAGGGAAAGGGCTTGCTTGACTACGCAGTCAGGCCAGTGTGGGGATCCGGCAGGGCAGCGTCAATGACCGGGGCGGAACAAGAGTTCGCGCGTCACCCACTCCCACAACATCCGCAGCGGTTAACCTCGTAGGTCGCCGAAGGTTAACGGGGGTTACCCATGGTGAACGCCGAACGCACGCCGCCGGACTGCCCTGGGGGCCATGACGGCATGCCGGAGAGCGACGCCGGGCGCCATCTGCAGAACCAGCTCGAGATCCTCATCCAGGACTTCCGCAGGAGCACCGAACCGCCGATGCCGGTGTTCGTCGTGCACGCGCAGGAGAGCCGGGACGACGACGCGGTGGCCGGGCTGGTCCGGCAGCTGCACGCGGGCCAGGAGGCGCACGGCACGCGCTGCGCGGTGGTCCAGGACGCCTACGAGGGCTCCACGGAGGTGCGCCGGGCCGCGGCCCTGGTGCGGGCGCTGAGCGACCCGCGCAAGTGGGGCGGCCCGAAGGCGCTCTACCGGCGCTACGCGTTCCCCCGGCTGCGGCTGGTGCACGCCATCGACGACGCGGTCACGGCACTCGGCGACAGCTGGCCTTCGCCCGCCCCGGGCAGCCCCGAGGCCGGGCAGGACCAGCATCGGCGACTGCTGGACGAGCTGGCGCAGCAGCGCTGGCGGCCGAAGAACGCCGCGCGCTGGCGCTCCGGCCTGCCGCTGTTCGACATGGCCCACATCCTCCCGGCGAGCCTCGTGACCGTGCTCGCCGCGCTGCTGGCCCGCAGCGAGTGGTACGTCGCGGTCGGCGCCGGTCTCGTCTTCCTGCTGCTGCTGACCGTGCTCAACTACGCCCTGCCGGGGCGGGCGCCGATCTTCCTGTGGCTGCGCCGCGAGAGCCGCTGGTTCCTGACGACGACCTTCCTGAGGGCGGCGGACCAGGAGGAGTCCACCGAGGTGTCGCTGCTGCGGCCGGTGCGCTCCTGGAAGGCGATCGCGGCACGCGCCTACGACGTGGCCGAGGCGCTCAGGGCGGGCGGCGACTTCCACCTCCAGCTGTGCGTGCTGGCGCTGCGCGAGGACCTGCGGGACAACCACCGGCGCTGGAGCTGGGACCTGCGCGGCTTCAAACGGCCGCGCCCGCCGATGCTGTTCCTGCCCCACGCGGACGACCGCAACGGCGGAATCGAGCTGATCCGGGCCGTCAGCGACGTCCGCAGCCGGCGCAGTGAACTCGACCCGCTGCTCGTGGTCGCGGCGGTGCGCACGCAGGACGTGCCGCGCCTGGAGCGCAGTGTCGTCCAGACGGTGCCCGCCCCGGACGCGACGCCGCCCACGTTCGGTGTGCGGCTGCGCACCTGGTACCGGGAGTGGGGCCGCAACCTGCGCGCCGAACAGTCGCCCAGCCAGGAGCGGTCCGTCCTGCCGTGGGCGATGAAGATCCCGCTGCCGCACGACCAGTTGGGTCCCCTCGAGGAGGGCCGCCACCATCTGCGGGCCTCCGCCCGGCCGACGCTCGCCCGGCTGGTGTGGGCCCTGCACAGCCTGGTCCTGGTGATCGCCCTGCTGTCCGCGGCCACCGTGATGCGGGCCGACGCCCTGCACGACCGGTACTGCTCGGCGTCCGTGCTGACCGCCAACCGGGACACCCGGCGCGAGCAGGCACCCGACGGCCGCACCGAGTGCATCGGCATAGCGACGGACGGACTCCGGTTCGCCGACTGGCTGCCCGCGCCCGAGCCCGGCGACGACGTCAAGGCGCTCACGGCCGACGACGAGACGCCCTGGACGGTGGCCGACCTGGAGGACCGCATCGCCCGGCAGAACGCGAAGGTCCTCGACGGCCACGCCGGCACGTACGTCACCGTCGTCTACGCCGGGCCGCTCAGCGCCGACACCTCGGCCGGTTCCTCCCTCGTGAAGGGCGCCGAGGAACTGGCCGGCGTGTATCTGGCCCAGGCCGTCATCAACGAGAACTCCAGCGTGAAGCTGCGCGTCCTGATCGCCAACGGCGGTGTGGACCTGGGTCACCAGGAGGAGATGGCCGAGTCGATCGCCGCGTACGCCGCCCACGACCCGACCGTGGTGGGGGTCGTCGGCACCGGCCGCGACCTGAAGTCGAGCCGGGCGACGACCCGCACCCTGATGGAGGCCGGCCTGCCGGTCGTCTCGGGCACGAACTCCGCGACCTATCTGCCCCGCGAGTTCGCCAACTGGTTCAGCCTGGCCGCCACGGACGAGTGGCAGACCCGGCAACTCGGACTGATCGCCGCCCAGTTGCGCACCCCGGACCGGCGGCAGCACGCCCTCGTCCTGGCCCGCGACACGGCGAAGACCGACGACCTCTACACCGACGAACAGGCGCGCTACGGCCAGGAGATGCTGCGAAGACAGGGCTTCACCTCGCTCCCTCAGCGCCGCTACACCCTGACCGGCGGCAAACCCGAACTCCGCTCGCACGCCCAGGAGATCTGCCGGGGCAGCCGGGTCCCCTCCGTCATCTACTTCGCGGGCCGGGTGGAGGACATCGATCCCCTGATGACCCAGCTGGGCACCGAACCGGGGTGCGCCGGGAGGCCGCTGGCCATCCTCACCGGCGACGACCTGTCCAAGGCCGACTTCGCCGGCGGTGGCCAGTCCGTCGCGCCGAAGGTCACGCTGTACCACGCGGCCCTCGCGGAGCTGCGCAAGGCTGCCACCGGAACGGCCTTCTACCTGGACGCCGCCAAGCACCTGCCCGGACTGCGGGACCACCGCCTGCGCTACGACAGCCCCGCCCTGGCCAGCGGCCAGACCGCCCTCGCCCATGACGCGACGCGTGCCCTGTTCTGGGCGGCCACCCGGGGCGACCGGCCGCAGAGCCGTGCCTCGACCTGGGTGAACCTGCGCAGCGTCAAGATCGAGGGCATGGCCACCGGCACCATCGACTTCACCGGCGCCCCGCTGTACGGCGACCGCACCGGGCACAGCATCGTCCTCAAGGAGGTCCGCCGCAGCGAAGACGGCACCTCCGACACGCACGAGCTGTGCAGGCGCACCGCGGGGGACACGAAGCGCCTCACACAGACGGAGTGCCGGATCCGCCGCTGAGCGCGGCCCTCACCGGAAGAGCGCGGCGCGGAGACGGATGCCGACACCGTGAGGGACCGTCGCACGCTGGTCGTGAAGGCGGTCCTGGCCAAGGACCGGAGCGGACTGGACCCGGTGAGCGCCGCGCGTTCGGTCGCCGAGGACCTGGGGCGGGTGTGCGCGGACGACTCGGGCAACGTGGGCGCCCGCGAGCAGCATGTCGCCGCGCTCTACCGGCACGCGGCGGCGGTGCGTACGAGGATGCGGTCCACCACGGGCGGGGAGCGTGTGACGCTGGGTGAGCGGCTCACAGCGGTCTGCACGCGGTGCGCGGACTCCGCGACCGGTCTGCTGGACTCGGACCTCCTCGCAGACGAGGAACGCCGCGAGCGGATCAGGGTTTTCCTCCGGGCCGTCCGCCCGGAGGAAAACCCGGACCCGCTCAGTTCGCGTCGGGCGTGAGCCGCACCGCGATCGAGTTGATGCAGTACCGCTGGTCCGTGGGCGTCGGGTACCCCTCGCCCTCGAAGACGTGCCCGAGGTGCGAGCCGCACCGGGCGCACCGCACCTCGACCCGCACCATGCCGTGCGACCGGTCCTCGATCAGTTCCACCGCGTCGGTGTCCTTGGGGTCGAAGAAGGACGGCCAGCCGCAGTGGGACTCGAACTTGGTGTCCGAGGTGAACAGGTCCGCGCCGCAGGCGCGGCAGGAGTAGACGCCCCGGGTCTTGGTGTCGGTGTACTCGCCGGTGAAGGCCGGCTCGGTGGCCGCCTGCCGCAGGACCGCGTACTCGCCCGGGGTCAGTTCCGCGCGCCACTGCTCGTCCGGCTTCTCCACGTCGTACGGCATGAGACTCCAGCCCCTCAGTTCGACAGACGGTCCAGGATGTGCGGGCCGAGGTCGGTGACGTCGCCCGCTCCCATGGTGAGAACGAGGTCACCCGGCTTCGCCATTCCCGCGACGACCGACGGGACGTCCGCCTTGTCGCGCACCGGCGTCACCTCGGCGCCCGCGGCCCGGGCCGCCTCGATGATCAGCTCGCTCGTGACGCCGGGGATCGGGTCCTCGCGCGCCGGGTAGATGTCCAGCACGACGGAGGCGTCCGCGAGGGCGAGGGACTGCCCCATCTCCTTGCCGAGCTCCTGGGTCCGCGAGAAGAGGTGGGGCTGGAAGACGACCAGGATCCGGGCGTCACCGGCCGCGGCGCGCATGGCCTCCAGGTCGGCGGTCATCTCGGTGGGGTGGTGCGCGTAGGAGTCGATGACCTGGACGCCCGCGGCCTCGCCCTTCAGCTGGAGCCGCCGCTTCACGCCCGTGTACGCGGCGATCGCCGGGGCCAGGTCGGCCGCCGGGACCCCGAGGGCCACGCCCGCCGCCAGCGCGGCGACCGCGTTGTGCGCGTAGTGCCGGCCGGGGACGGAGACCGTGAAGGTCAGCTCCTGCCCCTCCAGCACCACGGTGACCTCGCTCTTGAGACCCTGCGGCACGACCGACAGGACGCGCACGTCGGCGTCGTCGGACTCGCCGTACGTCACCACGGTCACGTCGCGTGCCCGGACGCGGCGGGTCAGTTCCCGGGCGCCCTCGTGGTCGGCGGCGATCACCAGCGTGCCGCCGTCGGTGATCCGGTCCACGAACGTCTCGAACGACGCGTAGATCTCGTCCATCGACGCGTAGTTGGCGTGGTGGTCGAGCTCGACGTTGAGGACGATGGCGACCTCGGGGGCGTACTTGTGGAAGCTGCGGTCCGACTCGTCGGCCTCGGCGACGAAGATCTCGCCCTCGCCGTGCAGCGCGTTGGAGCCGGGCGCGTCCAGGTCGCCGCCGATCGCGTACGAGGGCTTCAGGTCCAGCTCGCTCAGCGACACGGCCAGCATCGACGTCGTGGTCGTCTTGCCGTGCGTACCGGCGACGGCGATCGGGCGCAGCCCGTCCATCAGGGCGGCGAGCGCGTCGGACCGGTGCACGACGGGGATGCCGAGCTCGGCCGCGCGGGCCAGCTCGGGGTTGTCCTGCCGGATCGCCGACGACACCACCACACAGCTGGCGTCGTCGGCGAGGTGCTCCGCGGCGTGCCCGATGTGCACGGTCGCCCCCAGCGCCCGCAGCGCCTCGGCCGTGGCCGACTCCTTGGCGTCACTGCCCGCCACGACGGCACCGCGCTGCGCGAGGATCTTCGCGATCCCCGACATGCCGGCCCCACCGATCCCGATGAAGTGCGGTCGGTCCATGGCGGGAGGAAGGCCGGCTGCCATGCGTGTCTCCAAGTTCGGGTGACGAGAGTGAGCGCCCCCACCCTATTTCAGGAGCGCGCAGGGCCGCGCCAGGCCCGCAGACCCGCAGACCGCGCTCCTAGGCCTTGCTGTGCGAGAACAGCTTCAGCACCGGCACCCCCACCTTGTGCCGGGCCCGGGATGCCCAGTCGCGGTGGAAGAACTCCTCCACGTAGTGGGGATCGGTCAGCACGATGACCTCGTCCGCCCCGGCTTCCTCCACCAGGGACTTCAGCGCGTCCAGCGGATGGTCCTCGATCAGCCGTCCCTCGGCGGGACTGCCCGAGGTGCGCAACGCGGCGAGTGAGACCTCCAGCGCCCGCTGCCCCACGCTCAGAGCCTCCTCCCCCTCCGGCGTCTCCCCCTCGCGCACGGCCTCGTCGAGCTCGCCGAGCGCCACGTCGTCGATGGCCCGCAGCAGGCGGTCCGCCTGCTCACCGCGCGGCTGGAGCAGCACCTGGAAGGAGACCTGCTCCTCGCCGTGCAAGGTGGTGACGAACTCCACGTCGGCCGACGTCAGCGCCTTCTCGATCATCAAAACGCTTGTGAACACCAGGCGCCCCTTCTGCTCCGGGGGCCCGTGGCCCCCACTCCTCCGCGGGCCGCACGGGGCCTGCGGAAACCATCCTGCCCCGTGTTCGCACGGGTACTGCCGGATCCAGTGTGCCCTCCGAAAACCGAACGGAACGGCATATTCGGATGATGAACGGACTGACAGTGAGGTTCAGCCGCGCATCCGGACGAACCGGCCGGCCGGACTCCCCGACCGCCGACACCTCCTACCCCGCGTCCGGCGTTTCAGTACGCCTCCCGGACCCGCCCGTATCGCGTGAACAGGAAGCCGTCCTCCTCCAGCATCGACATCAGCCCGAAGCGGTGCGGGACCGTGACGGCCGGCCCCCCGGCGATGCGCTGCGCCTCGCCCGCGGTGAGCATCGGGGAGACCGTCAGGCACAGCTCGTCGAGCACGCCCGCCGCGACCATCTGCCCGAGCAGCCGCGGGCCGCCCTCGGTGAGCAGCCGGGTGTGGCCGAGGTCGGCGAGGGCCCGGACGGCACGGGCGGGGTCGACGCCGATGCCGTCCCCGGCGGTCACCACCCTGGCACCCGTCTTCTCCGCGGCGGCGATGCGGTCCGGGGCGGCCGCGGCACCCGTGAGGAGCAGGGTGGGCACCAGGGGCGAGGTGAACAGCGGGAGCGAGAAGTCCAGGTCGAGACTGGCGGTGACCACCGCGATCGCGGGCGCGGGCTGCTGCCCGGCCGCCTGACGCATCGCCGCGAAGTCCTCCCGCGCGCGGGCCGGCCGGTACCCCTCCTTGCGTACCGTCTCCGCGCCGACGACCACGACGTCCGCGAGCGCCCGCAGCGTGCCGAAGATCCGCATGTCGGTGGCGCTGGAGATGGGCTGCGAACGGCCGTCGTGCTGGGCGGCCCCGTCCAGCGTGGACACCATGTTGGCGCGCAGCCACGGCACCGGCCCGCCGGGCCCCGGCCCGGGATAGGCGTACGCGGCGGCCAGCTCCGCCAGGCTCCACTCCCGCCCGGCGCCCTCACCGGACCCGCCACCCGGCGCCGGAGCTGCTGTTTCATCGGTCACAGGGAACAGACGTCGCATGCCGTGCAGTGTTCCACGCGCCGTAGCATGGTGAACCGTGTCTTCTCCCCTGGCCCCCTCCGGATCCGGCCCCATAACCGACCCGGCCCCGCTGTCCCTGTGCGCCCGTGAGCCGCATGTCCCCGCGGACCGGCTGGTCGCCGAGATGGTGCCGCCGCCGCGGTTCGACTCGGTCCGCTTCAGCACGTACATCCCCGACCCGAACCAGCCCAGCCAGACGGAGGCCGTCCGGGTCCTGGAGGGCTTCGCGGCGGGCCTCGGCCCGGGCGGGGCCGCGGGATCCGGCAAGCGGCGGCTGTTCGGCTTCGGCAAGGCGCCGAAGAAGACCCCCGCGGGCCCGCGCGGCGTCTACCTCGACGGCGGGTACGGCGTCGGCAAGACGCACCTGCTGGCGTCCCTGTGGCACGCGACCCCGGCCGAGCCCGAGCTGAAGGCGTTCGGCACGTTCGTGGAGCTGACCAACCTGGTCGGCGCACTCGGCTTCCAGCAGACCGTCCGGACCCTGTCCGGCCACCGCCTGCTGTGCATCGACGAGTTCGAGCTCGACGACCCGGGCGACACCGTCCTGGTCTCCACGCTGCTCGGCAAGCTGGTCGACGCGGGCGTGGCGCTCGCCGCCACCTCCAACACGCTGCCCGGCAAGCTCGGCGAGGGCCGGTTCGCCTCGGCCGACTTCCTGCGCGAGATCCAGGGCCTGTCGGCCCACTTCCGAGCCTTGCGCATCGACGGCGAGGACTACCGTCACCGCGGCCTGCCCGAGGCGCCGGCGCCGTACTCCGACGAACAGGTCACCGACGCCGCGCATGCCACCGAGGGCGCCTCCCTCGACGCGTTCTCGCCCCTCCTGGAGCATCTGGCCCGGGTCCACCCCAGCCGGTACGGCGCTCTGACCGACGGCATCAAGGCCGTCTGCCTCACGGGTGTGCGGCCGGTTCCGGACCAGTCGACGGCCCTCAGGCTCGTCGTCCTCGCGGACCGGCTCTACGACCGTGAGGTGCCCGTGCTGGCCTCGGGCCTGCCCTTCGACCAGCTGTTCAGTGACGAGATGCTGAACGGCGGCTATCGAAAGAAGTACTTCCGGGCCATCTCCCGGCTCACCGCGCTGGCCCGCGACGCGGGCAAGCTCGTGGACCCCCGGTAACCACAACTCCATTACCGCGCCAACGACCCGATGGCCAGGGCTTGTTCAAGCCATCCCACCTGCGCTTTTCAGGCTCTCTTCAGCTTGAAACGTTAAGTTAACCCTGC
This sequence comes from Streptomyces massasporeus, assembly GCF_014648995.1. Taxonomy (GTDB): domain Bacteria; phylum Actinomycetota; class Actinomycetes; order Streptomycetales; family Streptomycetaceae; genus Streptomyces; species Streptomyces massasporeus. The sequence goes on from NZ_BMSE01000007.1 coordinate 195,549, forward strand.
AAACGACCTTGCAGGGTTAACGTGTTTCTTGACCAGTCATTGACCAAGTGTTGGTCCGCGCTAGACGCATGAAATCACCGGGAGGGGGGCGCATGTACCGAGGCAGGACGGCATGGACCGTCGTTGCGGTCCTCGCCACCGCTCTGCTCGCCCTCCAGCTCTTCGCACCGACCGCGTCCTTCGCAACCGCGCATACACACGGTCAAGTCAAGGCCAAGGCTCAGCCCGGAACAAAGCCCTCGGGCACGTCCTCACGTCCCGGACACAAGTCCTCCGGGAAGGCTCTGCGCGACGAGACGGCCACCTGCCGCGCCGGACACCACGGGGACCCGACCGGTCCTCTGCGGACCCGCGACCGGTCCCACACCGCCGACTCCGCGCCCTCGGCGCCGGAGCGGCCCCTGCGGAGGGACCTCCGGCCGGCGGTGCCCGAACCGGTCAGACCCGGCTCCGCGCACCACCACGCGTCGAGATCCTCGACGTCGCACACGCCGGCAGCCCTGCAGGTCTTCCGCTGCTGAGCGGTACGCCAGTTCCCCCCACCCCTGTCATGCCCGTCCGACGCGCCCCCACTGCGCGCCAGGAGGAGTCACCACACTCATGCAACCCCTCATCGACAACGCCCGCAGCTTCGGACAGCGCCCTGAGGAGTTCGCCCACCTCGCCGAGGGCCAGTCCCCCGACGTCCTGTTCATCACCTGCTCCGACTCCAGGGTCGTCCCGGCCCTGATCACGGGCGCCCGTCCCGGCGAGCTCTTCGAGCTGCGCACCGCGGGCAACGTCGTTCCCCCGCACTCCTTCGAGCACCCCACGTCGGAGGCGGCCACGATCGAGTACGCCGTGGAAGTCCTCGGCGTCAAGGAGATCGTGGTCTGCGGCCACTCGCACTGCGGCGCCGTGGGCGCGGTGGTACGCGGCGACGACCTCGCCGCCGTACCGGCGGTGCGCGACTGGCTCGCACGCGCCGCCGACGAGCCCGCGTGCTCGGACCCCGCCGACCCGACCGTCGCCGAGGCCGTGCAGAACCACGCCCTTGCCCAGGTCCTGCGCCTGCGGTCGTACCCCTGCATCGAACGCCGGCTGGCGGAAGGGCGGCTCGGCCTGCACGCCTGGTTCTACGAAGTGCACACCGGCATCGTGCGCGAACACCGCGCGGACACCGACTCCTTCGAGAAGCTGTGAGGGGCACCATGACCAAGTTCCCTTACCTCAGGCAGGACTTCACTGCCTCGCTCGTCGTGTTCCTGGTCGCGCTCCCGCTGTGCGTGGGCGTGGCCGTCGCCTCCGGAGTCCCGGCCGAACTCGGCCTGGTCACCGGCATCGTGGGCGGACTCATCACCGGATTCCTGCCGGGCAGCAGCCTGCAGGTGTCCGGGCCGGCCGCCGGCCTGACCGTGCTGGTCTTCGAGGCCGTCGACACCTACGGGCTGCCCGCGCTCGGCGTCATCGTGCTGGCCGCCGGTCTGCTCCAGCTCGTCATGGGCGCGCTGAAGCTCGGCCGCTGGTTCCGCGCGATATCCGTCTCGGTCGTCGAGGGCATGCTGGCCGGAATCGGCCTGGTCCTCATAGCCGGCCAGCTGTATGCGACGGCCGGACTGAAGGCACCCGCCTCCGGCATCGACAAGATCCTGGGTCTGCCCGGTGCCGCCGTCGACGCGGCCGGCAGCACGGCGGCGCTCACCTCCCTCGCGCTCGGCGCGGCCACCATCGCGGTGATGGTGCTGTGGAAGAAGCTGCCGAAGAAGGCACAGGCCGTACCCGGCGCGCTCGCCGCGGTGATCCTGGCGATCGCGGCCAACGCCGTCTTCGACCTGCCGGTCGCCACGGTCGAGGTGAAGGGCCTGCTGGACTCCATCCAGCCGCCCGGCCTGGACGCCTTCGGCAGCGTGGGCATCGGCATCATCGGCACGATCGTCGCCTTCACCCTGATCGCCTCCGCCGAGAGCCTGTTCAGCGCCGCCGCGGTGGACCGGCTGCACGACGGCCCGCGCACCCAGTACGACAAGGAGCTCATGGCGCAGGGCGCGGGCAACACCATCTGCGGTGTGCTCGGCGCGCTGCCGATGACCGCGGTCATCGTCCGCAGCTCCGCCAACGTCAGCGCGGGCGCCAAGACCAAGGCGTCCCGGGTGATGCACGGTGTGTGGCTCCTGCTGTTCGCCGCGCTGCTCCCGTCCACGCTGGCCCTGATCCCGCTGCCCGCTCTCGCCGGCATCCTGGTCCACGCGGGCTGGAAGCTGATCCCGTTCGCCAAGATCGTGCCGCTGTGGAAGGAGCACCGGGGCGAGGCGGTCATCCTGGTCGTCACCGCCGTGTCGATCGTCGCGGTGAACATGTTCGAGGGCGTGCTCATCGGTCTGGCCCTGTCGGTCGTCAAGACCGCCTGGGAGGCCTCGCACATCAAGCTCGAGATCATCGACAAGGGCGCCGGCCCGATCCAGGCCTACCTGTCCGGCAACGCGACCTTCCTGCGGCTGCCGAAGATCCTCGACAGCCTGGAGAGCCTGCCGCAGGACCGCCCGGTCGAGCTTGACCTCTCGGGCCTGCACCACCTCGACCACGCCTGCCGCACGGCCCTGGAGAACTGGGCCACCCGCCACAGCGCGACGGGTACGGAGCCGGTGAAGGTCACGGAACCCGAGGAGGCCCCGGCGGAGAAGGTCACCACCGGCTAGCCGTCCGACCGGGTCACCCGGGCATGGGTCCGGGGCGCGCAGCCGGCGCGCCCCGGACCACGTGTGTCCGCCCCCGTTCCGGCCCGGGCACCGGGCATGGCCCCTCGTCCCGGTTCAGGCATATCGTTACAGAAGCAGACGAATTCGGACCTCTGAACGGGGAGGTCGACATGGTCGAAGAGGTGGTCGGCGTGGTGGCCGCGGTCGGGGCCGGTGCGCTGGTGTATCTGGCCTCCGCGGCGCGGGTCGTCAAGCAGTACGAGCGGGGGCTCGTCTTCCGGCTCGGGCGCGTGCACGGGGACGTGCGGCGGCCCGGCTTCAATCTGATCGTTCCGGGGGTGGAGCGGCTCCGCAAGGTCAACATGCAGATCGTGACCATGCCCGTGCCCGCCCAGGAGGGCATCACCCGCGACAACGTGACCGTGCGGGTCGACGCGGTGGTGTACTTCAAGGTCGTGGACCCGGCGGCCGCGATCGTCAACGTCGAGGACTACCGCTTCGCCGTCTCGCAGATGGCCCAGACCTCGCTGCGCTCGATCATCGGCAAGAGCGAGCTGGACGATCTGCTGTCCAATCGCGAGAAGCTGAACCAGGGCCTGGAGCTCATGATCGACAGCCCTGCCGTGGAGTGGGGCGTGACCATCGACCGCGTGGAGATCAAGGACGTCTCCCTGCCGGACACCATGAAGCGCTCCATGGCCCGCCAGGCCGAGGCCGACCGGGAGCGGCGGGCCCGGCTCATCAACGCCGACGCCGAGTACCAGGCCTCCAAGAAGCTGGCCCAGGCCGCCCGCCAGATGGCCGACACGCCCTCGGCGCTCCAGCTCCGGCTGCTGCAGACCGTCATGGCGGTGGCGGCGGAGAAGAACTCGACCCTCGTCCTGCCCATTCCGGTGGAACTCCTGCGGTTCCTGGAGCGGGGCGCGCAGCCGCCTCCCGCGGAGAGCTCGGGACACGCGCAGACCCCGGGCCACGAGGAGGTGCCGGGACACGCGGGGACCACGGAGCGCGCGGAGATCGGGGAGCGCGCCGTCGACCTCACTGAGCAGGCCGGAGAGGCCATGGAGCAGTTGCGGCGCGCGGTGGAGCAGTGACCCGCGCTACGCGCGTGGTTCCCGCTGCCCGCACCAGGTGATAGACACAGCGGGATCACAGTTCCTGTCCGCCAGCAGGAAGGTTTCCCCATGACCGAATCCGGTCGCTCCGCCACACGACGTCAGATGCTCGCCGGAACGGGCGCCCTGGGCGTCGGGATCGCGTTCTCCGGCGCCCTGTCCGAACTCTTCACCGGTACCGCCGCCGCACAGGGCATGGGCCGCACCGGCTACGGCCCGCTCGTCCCCGACCCGAAGGGCGTCCTCGACCTGCCGGAAGGGTTCGGCTACCGGATCCTCTCCCGCGAAGGGGACCAACTCCGTTCCGGGGAGGGCAAAGTGCCCTCCAACCACGACGGCATGTCGGCCTTCCCGGGCAGAGGCGGCCGGGTCCACCTGGTCCGCAACCACGAGAACCGCGCCGACGGCAGGGTCCCGGTCCCCACCGTCGAGGGCCTCACCTACGATCCGGCCGGCAAGGGCGGCTGTACGGCGCTGACGCTGGACTCCCGCAACAGGGTGCAGTCGGAGCGCGTCGGAATCGCCGGCACGGCCGTGAACTGCGCGGGCGGGCCCACTCCTTGGGACACCTGGCTGACCTGCGAGGAGACCGAGGACAAGGCCGGCACCAACGGCTACACCAAGGACCACGGCTTCATCTTCGAGGTCGACCCGGCCGACCCGCACCGCACCGGGGCCGTGCCGCTGACCGCCATGGGCCGTTTCGCGCACGAGGCGATCGCCGTCGACCCACGGCGGGGCGTGGTGTACGAGACCGAGGACGCCTTCGAGAAGCCCTTCGGGCTCTTCTACCGCTTCCTGCCGGACCGGCCGCTGGGCGGCAGGGGTTCGCTGCGCGCGGGCGGGCGGCTCCAGGCCATGCGCGTGCCCGGCGTGCCGGACCTGTCGTCCATCCAGGACGTCGGCGCCGAGTTCGACCACATCGAGTGGGTCGACGTCCCGGATCCGCAGGCCGCGCAGACGCCGATCCGGTTCCAGGACTTCGGCCGCAAGGGCATCACGCACGCGCAGAAGCTGGAGGGCTGCTACTGGGGCGGCCGTTCGGTGTACTTCGTGTCGTCCTTCGCGCGCCGGTCGGACGGTTCCGCCGCCGACCACTTCGGGCAGGTCTGGCGCTACGACCCGGAGCGCCGCCGGCTCACCCTGGTGATCGTCTTCGGCCCGGACACCGATGTGCAGCTGCCGGGTGAGTCGCCGGACAACATCTGTCTGGCGCCCAGCGGCGGCCTCATGGTCTGCGAGGACGGCAACGGTGCCCAGCACGTCTTCGGCGTCACCAGGCGCGGCCAGGTCTACGCGATGGCCCGCAACCGGCAGAACATCGGCACCCCCGAGGAGCCCGAGTGGGGTGAGTTCGCCGGGGTGACCTTCTCGCCGGACGGCGACACGATGTACGTCAACTGCTACACGCCCGGCACCACGTTCGCGGTGACGGGCCCCTGGCGCCGGTAGCCGGCACTCCGGACCGGGGCGCCGGGTGCGACACCCGGCGCCCCGCCGGACCACCGCGGCACCGGACCGCGTGGGGGCCCGGCGGCACACAAGGACCCGGTGACACACGAGGAGAGCACCTCGCTGCGGGACCGGCTGCGCCTCCCGGTGGGTGAGCCGGTCGACCTGACCCGGTTCGACGCCAGTGCCGGGAACGGCTGGCGGGGCAGTCCTGAGCGCTCCGTCAGGCGGCCAGCAGGGCGTCGATCTGGCCGACGGCCTCCTTCAGGCCCTCCTCCATGCCCATGGAGACCATCTGCTCCATCTGTTCGCGGGAGTCGAACAGGGAGCGCATCTCCATGCGCGTGCCGCCGTCGCGCGCGCTGAGCCGCACCGCCACGGACATGGTCGGCATGTCGTCCTTGGGCTTGCCGTCGTCGTCGGCGAAGCCGTCGGTGAACTCCAGGGCCGTCGGCTCGCTGACCGAGGTGATCCGCCACCAGCCACGGTGCCGGTCGCCCTCCGGGCCGGTCATGAAGTAGGTGACCTCTCCGCCGGGGGTGAGGTCGTGCTGCTCCACGGTCGCCGGGTAGGTCGGCGGGCCCCACCAGCGCTCCAGCTGCCGGGGGTCGGCCCACAGCCGCCACACCCGCTCGACCGGGGCGGCGAAGTCGGCGATCAGGGTGAGGGTGAGGCTGTCGAGGTCCTTGTCGACACTGGTGACACTCATCGCTCGGGTCCTTCCGTCGTGTCGTTCTCGTCGGTTCCGGGGTCCTCGGCGAGGAGCCGGGCCATCCGGTCCACCCGCCCGCGCCACGCCGACTCGAGTTCGTCCAGGGCCTGGCGCGCACGGCCCACCGCGTCGGGGTCGGTGCGCACGAGCTGCTCCCGTCCGCTGCGCCGCTTGGTGACCAGACCCGCCCGCTCCAGCACCGCGACGTGCTTCTGCACCGCGGCGAAGCTCATCGGGTAGGCCTCGGCCAGCCGGGACACGGACAGCTCCCCGCGCACGCAGCGGCGCAGTATGTCCCGGCGCGTGGTGTCGGCCAGGGCGTGGAACAGCCGGTCCACCGTCGCGTCGCTCAGTTCATCTACAACCATTTGGTTGTACGTTAGCCATGCCCGCCCCCGCTGTAAAGCGACCCGCCCGACACTGAAGCGCACGCACGGGGGTACTCGCCGGCCATGGGCGAAGAACAGCAGGTCAGCAGCTCATACTGGCTCGAGACCGCACCGGACGGCCACCACCCGGCACTGGACGGGGATCTGGGCGTCGACGTGGCCGTGATCGGCGCCGGGATCGCCGGCCTGAGCACGGCGTGGGAGCTGACGCGCGCCGGGCGGAGCGTGGCCGTGCTGGAGGCCGGACGGGTCGCGGCCGGCGTCACCGGGCACACCACCGCCAAGGTCACCGCGCTGCACACGCTCGTCTACGACAAGCTGCGGCGCACCCGCGGCCCCGAGGGCGCTCGGCTCTACGCCCGTTCCCAGTCCGAGGCGATCGGGCACGCGGCCCGGATCGCGGAGGAACTGGGCGTCGACTGCGAGTGGGAGACGAGGAGCGCCTACACCTACGCGCGCGACCCGGGCCGGGTGGCGCAACTGCGCGCCGAGGCGGAGGCCGCGGCCGAGGCCGGGCTGCCCGCCTCGTTCGTGACGGAGACCGGGCTGCCCTTCCCCGTGGCGGGCGCCGTCGAGGTCACCGGGCAGGCCCAGTTCCATCCGCGCAAGTACCTGCTGGCCCTCGCCGCCGACCTGGTCGAACGCGGCGGGCGGATCTTCGAGAACACCACCGTCCTGGGCCTGGACGAGGGCGAGCCGTGCAGGCTGTCGACCGCGACCGGGGCGACCGTCCGGGCCCGGGACGTCGTCGTCGCGACGCACTACCCGATCTTCGACCGGGCCCTGCTGTTCGCCCGTCTGTCCACGCGCCGCGAACTGGTCGTCGCCGGGACGATCCCCGCCGGCCAGGACCCGGACGGCATGTTCATCACGCCCGACGAGGACACCCGCTCGGTGCGCACCGCGCCCCTCGAGGGCGACCGGCGGCTGCTCATCGTCACCGGTGAGCACTTCACTCCGGGCACCTCCGACCCGCGGGCCCGTCTCGAACGCCTCACCGCCTGGGCCACCGGCCACTTCCCGGACCTGGAGGTCACCCACCGGTGGGCCACCCAGGACACCGAGCCCACGGACACCGTGCCGATGGTCGGCCCGCTGCACCCCGGCGCCCGGCACGCGTACGTGGCCACCGGCTTCGGCGGCTGGGGCATGACCGGCGGCATCATGGCCGGCCGGCTGCTGACCGCGCAGATCACGGGCGAGGAGTGCGAGTGGAGCGGGCTGTACGACCCGCGCCGGCTGAAGACCGCGGTGCGTGAGGCGCCTGCGTTGCTCAAGACGCAGGCCAAGGTCGCCGGGCACTTCGTGGGCGACCGGCTGCGGCCCTCCCCGCCGGTGGAGTCCCTGCCGCCCGGCGAGGGCGCCGTGGTCCGGGCCGACGGCCACCGGGTCGCGGTGTACCGGGACGAGGACGGCGGCCTCCACGCCGTCTCCGCCCGCTGCACCCACCTGGGCTGCCTGGTCGACTTCAACGCCGCCGAACGTGCCTGGGAGTGCCCCTGCCACGGCTCCCGCTTCGACACCGACGGCAAGGTGATCCAGGGCCCGGCGACCAAACCCCTGGAACAGCGGGACCTCTGACGGCTCGCCCCGGACCTACGCTGGACGTATGAGCGACGACGACTACTGCCTGATCGACGCGACCAGGCCGCCCGTGGCGGACGGGCCGCCGTACGCGGAGTGCGTGCTGTGCCGGGAGCCGACGGAGCACCCCGAGTCGTACAAGGGCATCACGCTCTGCCCCGTCTGCGAGTGGCAGGAGGCGCAGCGCACCGCCTGTTCAGGGTGATCTGCGGGAGGCCAGCGCACCGGCCAGGGCCAGCGCTGCGGCCATGACCAGGGCCGCGGCGGCCAGGGGCAGCAGCGGCAGCGGGACGGTGCCCCGCTGCGAGCCGGTCACCAGGCCCTGCACGGCCGCCTGGGCGGGTGAGCCGGTGGCCACCAGGGACAGCAGCGCCGCGAGCAGCAGGGCGAGGACGGCCCGGCCCGGCGACCGCAGCAGGGGCCTGCTGGTGAGCGCCCCGACGGCCGTGCCGAGCAGGGCGCAGGCCAGGGCGGCGAGCAGCCCTGCCCCGCAGGCGGCGGCGAGCGGCACCCGGGTGCTGTGGTCCGAGGCGACCGGGTCGCTGAGCAGCGTCACCACCAGGATCGCGAGCGTGCCGAGGGCCGTCGCACCGGCAAGGGCGACCAGCAGACAGGCCACATGAGCTCGCCCGGGCCCTGCGGCCGCGGCCACACAGCCACGGGCGGCGTCGGGTTCGCCCGTGACGCAGACGCGCGCCAGCCAGGCGGCGACGGGCAGCAGGGCGGCGGCCGTGTACCCGAGGGAGTCGAGCACCGGCTGCCCGGCCTGGATGCTGATCGCGAGGAAGGCCGCGTAGAGCAGAAACGGGGGCAGCCAGCGCTGCGACCTCAGCAGCAGGGCGGCGTGGTAGCGCATCAGGGCGGTCACCGGCGGCTCCTGTGTGTGGTCATCCGTGCCGTCCCGGGGCCGCGGTCCGCGGTGTCACGCTCACCACGTGCCAGGGCGGGCGGGCCGTCAGCAGGGTGCGGAGCAGGACGTCGGAGTGCGGGGCGGGGACGCGGAGGCGGTAGCGGCCCGGCCCGGTCTCCTCCGCCGAGGTGACCGTCCGGCGCACGTCCTCGGGCAGCCGTCCGTCCGGCGGGCCCTGCACCTCGACGAGCACGTGCGGACCGGACGCGTCCGGAGCCCGCGAGGGCTCCTGCCGGACGACGCCCGCATCGCGCACGGCGTACGTCGCGTCGGGCAGGCCCGCGAGGCGGCGCGGGTCGTGGTCGACGAAGACCACGGATCCGCCGGCCGCCGTGCGTTCGGCGACCGCGCGCTCCAGCTCGGCGCGGGCCGCGGTGTCCAGACCGGTCCACGCCTCGTCCAGCACCAGCAGCTCGGGCTCCCCCAGCAGGGCCTGGGCGACCGCGACCTTCTGGCTGCTGCCCTTCGACAGCCGGGCCATCGGCGTCTCGGCGTACGCGGCGGCGCCGAGGCGCTCCAGCCATTCCCCGGCGGCCCGGGCGGCCGTCGCCCGGGGCAGGCCGTGCACGGTGCCGAGGTGGGTGAGGTAGCCGGCGGCGGTGAAGGGCAGGGCCGGCGGGAACCGCTCGGGGACGTACGCCGTGCGCGGCCGGCCGGTGACGCGGCCCTCGCTGAGGGCGTCGATGCCGGCGAGCAGCCGCAGCAGCGTGGACTTGCCACTGCCGTTGGCGCCCTCGATGCGGACGAGCCGTCCCGGAGCCACCGTCAGGTCGACACCGCGCAGCACCCAGGGCCCCCGCAGTCCGTAGCGGCGGCCCGCGTCGCGCAGGCACAGGTCGGGTCGCATGCGGCCATCCTGCACGATCTCCCGGCTGGCACACTGGGTTTCGTGAGCGAAGACCCGACGCCCGTGAGCGACAGTCCCTTCCGGTCCGAACCCTCGGCGCGCGACGAGGCACCGCAGTTCGTGCTGCCGCTGGTCGTGCGGATCGAGAAGACGGAGCCGCCGGCGCGCACGGACGCGCTGGAGACGTCCGCTCGGGCCGTGCTGACGATCCTGGCCGACGAGCGGTCGGCCGGCGAGGGCGAGTGGGCCGGGGCGATGCGGGACTGGCAGGACGCCCGGATCCGCAAGGTGGTGCGGCGGGCACGGGGCGCGGAGTGGCGGCGTGCCGAGGCGCTGCCCGGCATCACGGTCACCGGCAAGTCGGCCGAGGTGCGGGTCTTCCCGCCCGTCCCGCTGGACGGCTGGCCCAAGGACCTGGCCAGGCTCCAGGTGTCCGGCACCGATCTCGACGACCCGGAGCCGCCGGTGGACGCGGACCCCACCGCCCCAGTGCTGTGGCTGAACCCCGACCTCGGCATGTCGGCCGGCAAGGCCATGGCCCAGGCCGGGCACGCCGCACAACTGGCCTGGTGGGAGCTGTCCGACGAGGAGCGGACCGCCTGGCGCGACGCGGGGTTCCCGCTCGCCGTCCGGACGGCCGAGGCGGCCCGCTGGTCCGAACTGACCGGCATCGGGCTTCCGTTGGTGCGCGACGCGGGGTTCACGGAGATCGCGCCCGGCTCGTGCACGGTCGTCGCGGACCACCCGGTGCTGCGCCGGGAGCCGCACGGGTCCGGCCGCGCGGCGTCCACCCGTTCGCAGTAGCCGCGGGCGCGCCGGTCCCGGGTGAGTGCTCCAGTGGGGTTACCAGCCACCCGACCCAGGAGGCAGCCATGACCAGCGCCGCGCCCCCTCCCCCCGCCCCGCCGGCCCCCGGCGACCGGACGCCCGGCGGCTCCGGTTCAGGTGGTTCCGGCGACCCGTGGGCGGCCGGGGGGCTCGTCCTCGGGGGTGTCCTGATGGTCGTCTACGGCCTCTTCGCCGTGCTCCAGGGCATCGCGGCGATCGCCGGCGACGAGGTGTACACGAGCTTCGGCCAGTACTCCTTCGCGTTCGACCTGACCGCGTGGGGCTGGATCCATGTGATCGTCGGCGTGCTCGTGGTGGTGGCCGGGCTCGGCCTGTTCACCGGAGCCGACTGGGCCCGGGTCGCGAGCGCGATCGTGGTCGGTCTGGCGCTGATCGCGAACTTCCTCTGGCTGCCGTACCAGCCGTTCTGGTCGATCATCATGATCGTGACCGGCCTGTTCGTCCTCTGGTCGGTGTTCAACTACCGCTCCTCACGCCCGGTGTAGCACCTCCCCCGGCCGGTCAGGACGGCGGCGGGCGCCGGTCGCGCTCGGCGACCACGCTGTGCAGCCGGCGGGTCAGCGCGGTGGCCGCCGCCGTGAGGAAGACGAACGTGTACACGACCTGAGCGACGGTCACCAACCGGGCCTCCTGTCCGCGCGGGGTGATGTCGCCGTAGCCGACGGTCGCCAGCGTGACGACGGTGAAGTACAGCGCGTCGACCCGGGTGTGCAGGCCGGTGAACTGGCCCGGCTGCCGGGCGAGTGCGTAGTAGCCGGACGAGAAGACCAGCACGGCCAGGCACATCAGCATCGAGATCATGATGCCCGAGCGGGCCTGCGGCCTCTCCAGCACGATGTCGCGCACGTGGCGCAGCAGCAGCGCGGCGACGAGCGCCAGGCAGATCACGAACAGCGGCCAGCCGAGCCAGGGCCGGTCGGCGCCGAGCCCTTCCAGCGGCAGCAGGAAGTAGGCCGTACCGGCCGCCACGAGCAGGGCTCCGGCCCCGATCCGCAGCCGGCGCAGACCGGCCGGCCCCGATTCCGGTTCCCGCTTGCGCGCGGGGTGGCGGGGCTGCTCGCTGCCTTCGGGCATGGGTCCGGTCTATGCCGAATAGGGGCGAGACACGACCTTTGTACGTCCGTCGGTGGGGGCGGGGAGCGGGACCCGCAAACCTCAAATGTTGCTCTGAAGGAGGGCGGGGCGCGGTTCGGGCGCCGGCGGCTGGGCCATACCCCCCTCACGTTCGAGGAACGGGTCGGGTGGAGGAGGGGACGATGGAGCGACTGGGGACGGGCATCGGGTGGCGGCCGGAGATCGCGGACGCCGTGGAGCGGATGCCGGGGATCGACTGGGTCGAGGCGGTGGCCGAGAACGTCTGCCCCGGCCATCTGCCCGACTCGCTGCGTCGGCTGCGCGAGCGCGGCGTCACCGTGGTGCCGCACGGCGTCTCGCTCGGCCTCGGGGGCGCGGACCGGCCCGACGCGGGACGGCTGACCACGCTGGCCGAGCGCGCCGAGGCGCTGGGCTCCCCGCTGGTCACCGAGCACATCGCGTTCGTACGGGCGGGCGGGCCGCTGACGGCGTCCCCGCACCTGGAGGCGGGCCATCTGCTGCCCGTCCCGCGGACCCGGGACGCCCTGGACGTCCTGTGCGAGAACGTACGGATCGCGCAGGACGCGCTGCCGGTGCCGCTGGCCGTCGAGAACATCGCCGCGCTGATCTGCTGGCCGGGCGAGGAGATGACGGAGGGCCAGTTCCTCTACGACCTCGCCGACCGCACGGGTGTCCGCCTCCTCATCGACGTCGCCAACCTGCACACCAACCACGTCAACCGCGGCGAGGACCCCTCCAAGGCCCTCGCGGAGCTCCCGTTGGAGGCCATCGCCTACGTCCATGTCGCGGGCGGTGTCGAACGCGACGGCGTCTGGCACGACAGCCACGCCCACCCGGTCCCCCGGCCGGTCCTGGACATCCTCACGGACCTCGCCTCCCGCGTCTCGCCTCCGGGTGTCCTCCTGGAACGGGACGAGAACTTCCCGGAACCGGCGGAGCTGGAGAACGAGCTGAGCGCGATCCGCCGGGCACTGGAGGCCGGAGCCGTCGAACGCGTGAAGACGGAACTCCGCTCGGCCGCCGGTGCGACTGCCGCGCGGCGGACGGAGCCCGAGGGCGTCGGGGCCGGGCTGTTCGGGGAGGCGGGCGCCGCACGGCAGGAGCCCACCCGCGGCGGCGACGGTGAACTGCTCGGGGCTGCCGCCCTCGGACTGCCGAGCGAGGCCCGGGGCGGGGACGGTGAGCCGTCCGTCGGGGTCCGGGCCACGCGGCGGGAGGGCGCCCGGGGTGCCCGGGGCCAGGCACCGGCAGGGGCCGGAGCCGCACGGCGGGGCGATGAGACCGGGGCGGCCGGGGCGACACGGGGCGCCTTCGGCCTGCCCCCTCAAGAGGGTGCCGACGAGGCCCGGCAGCGGCTCGGGCTGGCGCAGGCGGCGCTGCTGTCGGCGCTGGTCGCGGGGACGCCCGTGCCCGAGGGGTTCGACCGGGCGCGGGTCGGTGTGCAGGCGCGGGCGCTCGCCGCCAAGCGGGCGGACGTCGTGGCGAAGGTCGCCCCCGAACTGCCGGTGATCCTCGGGGAGGAGTACCGCACGGCGTTCCTCGGTTACGCCCAGACCCACCCGATGACCGACGGCTACCGGCGTGACGCCCTCACCTTCGCCGAGCACCTGCTGTCCACCGGGCGCCCCGGGGACACGCGGGCGCGGCGGGAGCTGCGGGAGTGGTGGCTGGAGCGGTCGGGCCCGAAGCCGCGTTCCCGGCGGTCCGTCCGCCGGCTGGCCCACGCCACGCGCAGGGCCCTGTCACGGCGTTGACGGCCGAGGGGCCCGGATCCCGGGCCCCTCGCTCCTCGTCTCACGTCTGCCGGGGAGGAGAATCACCGGACATCGAACCGGTCTTCTTCTCCGGCACGGCGTCACCCGCCGGCGCCTCACCCCGGCCGTAGTGGTGCGTCGTGAACATGTAGATCAGGCCCGTCCCCAGCACCACGCCGCCGCACAACAGGACGATCCAGTTCTCCCACCAGGACTTCTCCGGGCTGCGGGCCCAGCAGATGTTGATGATGGCGAGGATGCCGTAGGCCAGCGCGGCGATGTTCACCGTCAGGCCCCAGCGGCCCAGGGTGAACTCCCCCGTCGGTTTCCAGCCCTTGAGCCGGGCGCGCAGCGCGGCCAGGACCACCATCTGGAACGAGCCGTAGATGCCGAGGATCGCGAACGAGACGATGTTGGTGAGGGCGTCCTCGGAGAGCAGTGAGGCGAAGGCGATGATCAGCGGCACCACCGCGGACACGAACAGCGCCCAGCTCGGCACCGCACGGGCGTGGACGAACCGCCGCAGCAGCCGGTATCCGACGATCATCTCGTCCCGGGCGTAGGAGTAGATGAGCCGCCCGGCCGCGGCCTGGAGGCTGATCGTGCAGGACAGGAAGGAGATCAGCACCACGGCCATCACCAGCCTCGCCCCGGTCTCGCCCATGGCGTCGTACAGCACGTCCACCACCGGGTCGGCCTGCTCGCCCGAGATGATCGCGTTGAAGTCCGTGACCGACAGCAGCAGTGACATGCAGGTGAACGTGGCCGCCGCGCCGCCGATGTAGATGGTGCGGCGCATCGCGCGGGGGATGACCCGGCCCGGGTGGGCGACCTCCTCGGCGGTGTCGCCGCACGCCTCGAAGCCGTAGTACTGGTAGAGGCCGATGATGCCGGCTGCCAGGAACGCCGGCAGGTAGGAGCCGTCTCCCTCGACGCCGTAGGTGTCGAAGATGACGCCGAGGCCGTGGTGACGGTGGGTGGCCAGCAGGTAGACGCCGACGACGAGGGCGCCGATGAGCTCGCCGGCGAAACCGATGAGCGCCGCCGCCGACAGTGCCTTGGTGCCCATGTAGTTGATGAGGATGGCGACGACGATGAGCACGGCGGTGCACAGCACGGTGGTGTGCACGGTGGCTCTGAAGCCGAAGAGGATGGCGATGTAGGGGCCGGCGCCGTAGGCGACGGAGGTGATGGTCACCAGCAGCGCCCACATGTACACCCAGCCGGTCATCCACGCCCAGCGCTTGCCCCACAGCCGCCGGGCCCAGGGGTAGACACCGCCCGCGATCGGGTACTGGGCGACGATCTCGCCGAAGATCAGCGCGACGAGGAACTGGCCGCAGCCGGCGACCAGGAACGCCCAGATCATCGGCGGTCCGCCGTCGGCGATCGCGATGCCGAAGAGCGTGTAGGTGCCCACCACCGGGGAGAGGTAGGTGAAGCCGAGGGCGAAGTTGGCCCAGGGGCCCATGTCCTTGCGGAACTCGGAGCCCGGCTCCCCGGAGGGCACGCCGGACGCCGGCGCTGGGGGCTGCGTACCGGTCACTGCTGGGACCTCCGGTCTCCGGTGATCAGGTCGGCGGCCCGCTCGGCGGCGAGCAGCACGGTCACCATCGGGTTGATCGTGGGCATCGTCGGGAACACCGACGCGTCGACGATCCGCACGCCCTCGAAGCCGCGCAGTCTCAACTCGGGGTCGCAGACGGCCGCCGGGTCGTCCGCCGCGCCCATCCGGCAGGTGCCGGCCGGGTGGTAGACGGTGTGTGCCACGCGGCGGCCGTACTCCGACAGGTCGGCGTCGGAGACGACGTCCGGGCCGGGCGCGACCTCGCGGACGAGCCAGTCGCGCAGCGGATCGGTCGCGGCGACCTCGCGGGCCACCTTGAGGCCGTCGACGATGGTGCGCTCGTCGTGGCCCTCGGGGTCGGTGAAGTACCGGAAGTCCAGGGCCGGGTGCTCGGCGGGGTCGGCGCTGCGCAGCCACATGCGGCCGGTGGAGCGGGCCCGCGGCACGTTCGGCGTCATGCACACCCCGTGCTGCGGTACGGGGTAGCCCAGGCGTTCGGTGTTGACGGTGAACGGCACCTGGTAGAAGTGGAACATCAGGTCGGGACGCGGCCGGCCCTTGTCGCGGCGCAGGAACAGGCCGGCGTCGGAGTCCATCGCGGAGTTGGGCGGCAGCGGGCCGTCGGTCTCCCAGACGATCACGGACTCGGGGTGGTCCAGCAGGTTCTCCCCGACGCCGGGCAGGTCGGCCCGTACGTCGATGCCCAGGGCGCGCAGGTCGTCGGCCGGGCCGATGCCGGAGAGCATCAGCAGGCGGGGGGTGTCGATGGCGCCGGCGCACAGCAGGAGTTCGCGTTCGGCGCGCACGGTGGCGGGTTGCCCGTCGGCCCCGCGGACGGCGACCCGGGTCAGCCGCCCCGCGTCGTCGGTGAGCAGCCGGTGCGCCCAGGTCTCCAGGAGGAGCGTGAGGTTGGGCCGGTCCATGACCGGGTGGAGGTAGGCGACGGACGCGGAGGAGCGCAGGTTGCCCTCCGGCTGGTAGGCCAGCGAGAAGAACCCGGTGCCGTCGGCGAAGGGTTCGGCGTTGAAGTCGTCGACGACGGGGACGCCGAGGGCCCGGGAGGCCGCGGTGACGAAGTCCTTGGCGATGGGGTTGCGGTCGGCCTCGGCCACCGGGACGATCTGCGTGAGCAGCCGGTCGCGGTAGGGCAGGATCGTCGCCGGGTCCCAGCCGGAGCAGCCGTGGCTCACCCAGTCGTCGAGGTCCTGCGGCAGCGGCAGGAAGCTGATCAGGGTGTTGTGCGAGGAGCAGCCGCCGAGCACCCGGGCCCGGGAGTGCAGGATGTGCGAGTTGCCGCGCGGCTGCTCGACGGTGGTGTAGCCGTAGTCGAACTCCGAGCCGAGCAGGTTGATCCAGTTGCGCAGGCGCAGGATGCGCTCGTCGCCGACATCGCTGGGGCCGCCCTCGACGACGCAGACGCGGCAGTCGGGGTCCTCGCTGAGCCGGGCGGCGAGCACACAGCCGGCGGTGCCGCCGCCGACGATGACGTAGTCATAGGCGGACTCGGCGCCGTGCGCGGGGGTGGTGGCCATGGGATGCCTTTCTTCGGTGGTCGTCGTGCCACGGGCGGACGGTGGGGGTGTGTCCGGTCAGCCCTTGAACCAGCCGGAGGGGGCGGGGGCGAGGTTCTGGTAGATGTGCTTGGCCTCCTGGTATTCGCGCAGCCCCGTGGGGCCGAGCTCGCGTCCGACGCCGGAGCGGCCGAAGCCGCCCCACTCGGCCTGCGGTACGTAGGGGTGGAAGTCGTTGATCCACACGGTGCCGTGCCGCAGCCGCTGGGCGACGCGCTGGGCACGGCTCGCATCCGAGGTCCACACGCCGCCGGCGAGGCCGTAGCGGGTGTCGTTGGCCAGTTCCACCGCCTCGTCCTCGGTGCGGAAGCGTTCGACGGTGACGACCGGGCCGAAGACCTCCTCCTGGACGATGCGCATGGACCGGTCGCAGTCGGCGAAGATCGTCGGCAGCAGGAAGAAGCCGCCGGCGAGGGCGGGGTCGTCGGGGCGGGTGCCTCCGGTGACGAGCCGGGCGCCTTCCTCCTTGGCGACGGCGATGTAGCCCTCGACCTTCTCGCGGTGCTCGGCGGAGCTGAGCGGGCCGCTCTCGGTGCCCTCCTCCAGGCCGTTGCCGAGCCGGATCGCCCGGGCGCGCTCGGCGTAGGCCTCGACGAACCGGTCGTGCAGGGAGTCCTCGACGAGCAGGCGCGAACCGGCCGAGCAGACCTGCCCGGAGTGCAGGAAGGCGGCGTCGAGGGCGTAGTCGACGGCGGCGTCGAAGTCGGCGTCGGCGAAGACGATGTTGGGGTTCTTGCCGCCCAGTTCCAGGGCGATGTTCCGGGGCCCCTCGGCGGCGGCGGCCATGATGGCCCGGCCGGTGTTCAGGCCGCCGGTGAAGGAGACCATGTCGACGTCGGGGTGGCCGGTCAGGGCCGCGCCCACGGTCGCCCCGGAGCCGAGCACGAGGTTGGCGACGCCGGGCGGGGCGCCGGCCTCCTCGATGAGCCGGATCATGGTGATGGTGGTGAGCGGGGTGGTCTCGCTGGGCTTGAGGACGAAGGTGTTGCCGGCGGCCAGCGCCGGGGCGACCTTCCAGGAGGCCTGGAGCAGCGGGTAGTTCCACGGGGCGATGAGCGCGCACACGCCGATCGGCTGGTAGACGACCCGGCTGAGGACGTCCGGGCCGACGTCGACGACCCGGCCGCCGTCCTTGCCTGCGAGTTCGGCGAAGTAGCGGAAGGCGTTCGCCACGTCCTCCACGTCGATCCGGGCCTCGGTGAGCGTCTTGCCGGTGTCGAGCGTCTCGGTGCGGGCGATGTCCTCGCGGTCGCGCAGCAGCAGGTCGTGGACGCGCATCAGCAGGTCGGCGCGGCGGCGGGAGGGGGCGTTCGCCCAGTCCTCCTCGGCGAAGGCGCGCCGGGCTGCGCGCACGGCGCGGTCGACGTCGGCGGCGTCGGCCTCGTCGACTGTGGTGACGACCGAGGCGTCGTAGGGGTTGACCACCTCGCGCCGGCCACCGGCCGCCGCCTGTGTCCACTCGCCGTCGATGTACAGCTCACCCACCGCGGGGCCTCCTTCACGTCCGGCCGGAGCCCGATCGGCTCGACGGTCAGCAACATGGCCCATCCGGCGGGCGGCGGCCACGGGGCACACCGCCGCGACGGCGTCCGGGCGGCTCAGAGGACCCAGGTGGGCTAGTCGCCCCGCCCCGGGCGTGCGGCGCCCGAGTGTGCCGGGGCTGACACCCGGATGACGTGCGAGGCATGAGGGATGAATTCTTCCTCTTCACACCAGTACGTCCCTCATCCCGTGTCCCGTATTTGTCCCTGCTCACCCCCGAATCAACCATTCCTCCCTGTACGGCAGTTGGCCTAGACCCGGAAGTAACATGTCAACCCGGCACCCGGAGCGCACTGGCGTGCGGTGCCGTATCAGGAGGCACCACCATGCGACCGCGACCCCCCGTCAAGGGCCGAGGCGTCTTCAGCGGCACAGGGCTCATCGTCACGTGCCTGGCGGCGACGCTCGCCGCGCTGGTCTTCCCGCTCTGGTCGTACACGGACCAGCCGGAGCCCGCGCCGACCGTACCGAGCGCCCACACCCTGCAGACGAGCCACGGCCCGCTCTCCGCGCTCGACCAGGACTTCCTCACGAAGGTCCGGCTGGCCGGGCTGTGGGAGCTGCCGGCGGGGCGGCAGGCGCAGTCGAAGGGGACCACGCCGGCCGTCCGGACGGCGGGCCGGCACCTCGTCGAGGGGCACCGGTTCCTGGACGAGCGGGTCCGCGACGTCGCCGCCCGGCTCGGCCTCACCCTGCCCGACGAGCCCAGCGAGCAGCAGAAACAATGGCTGGACCGGCTCGATGGGGCACAGGGCGAGGACTACGACCGCGAGTTCGCCACCATCCTGCGGCTGGCTCACGGCAAGGTGTTCCCGGTCGTCGCCCAGGTCCGCGCGAGCACCCGCAACTCCCTGGTGCGCGAGCTCGCCGACGACGCCAACACGACCGTCCTCGACCACATCAAGGTTCTGGAGGCCACGGGTTACGTCGACTTCGACGCCGTGGCCCGCGACCTGGCCGGCGGCAGTGCTCCCCCGGCCGCCGACCCGGGGACGGTCGCGCCGCCGCCTTCGTCACCCTCGCCGGACTACACGCTCCCGCCGCCCGCCTACAGCCCGCCACCGGACTGAAACGGAACGTCACGTACCGGCAACACTCCGTCCGGATTGTGAACGAGGCATGGTGTTTTCGGGACCGTGTCACATACAAACAACATATGCTCTGGGTTCTTTTCCTGCTGGCGGCCTGGGCCGTGGCCGGCACGGCGTGCACCCGCCTGTGTCTGGCCGCCGTGCGCGCGGCGGCCGTGGACGCGGGCACCGGCCGGGGGCGTGAACTCACGCTGTACGAGGCGGCGTTCCTCTCCGGCGGCCCCCGGCGGGTCGCCGACGTGACCCTGGTCGCCATGGCCCGCCAGCGCCGGCTGCTCCTGGCCCACACCGGCTGGGCGACGGTCGTCGACCCGCGCGGGCGGGACGAGATGGAGCGGTCGGTGATAGGGGCCATCGGTCCCGAAGGACAGTGCCGTATCGCGCCGGTGCGGGCCACGGCCGCCGCGGCGGACCCGGTGCGCGGGATCGCCGAGGGGCTGGTGCGCGCGGGGCTCGCGGTGCCGGACAGTGCCCGCACGACGGTCGCCACGGCCGTCCGGCAGGTGCGCGTCGCGGCCGTCGCCGTCCTCGGGCTGGGCGTGGCCGCGCTGCTGACGCCGCTTCCGCCGGACATGCCCCGGCACCTGGTCGCCCTGTGGTTCGCGCTGCCGCTCGCCCTGACCCTGAGCTGCCTGGCCGTCGCCCGGATCGAGATCCACCCCTACTCGCGCTGGGCCTCCCCGGCCGGCCAGCGGCTGCTCGGCGCGCTGACCCACACCGCGGACGGCGCCGCCGACGACCGTACGTACCTCACCTCGGTGGCCGTACGGGGCGTGCGCGCGATCGGCGAACCGGACCTGCGCGCCGCGTTCGCGCACCGCGAGTCGCACGACTGACCGGCCGGGGGCGCTCGGGGGCACGGGGCCCGACACCGGCCGACGGTGCTTGCCTTCCCCTCCGCCCGCACGAAACATCCCTTTCGTCGCCACCGTGCACCGAAGGGATACGCGATGAGAGCCGCCCTCCTCTACTCGGCCGCCGGGTCCTTGCTGCTGAGCGCCCTCACCGGGGCCCCGGACGCCGAGGACCGGACGGGCGCGGCCGAGCGGCGCGGCACCGCCGTGGCCGCCGCGCGCGCGAAGGCGGCCGGTGTCGACTTCGGCCCGTGCCCCGACGCGCAGGACCTGCCGGGCCGCATGCAGTGCGGCACGGTGAGCGTCCCGCTGGACTACGCCCGCCCGGACGGTCGGCAGATCGAGCTCTCCGTCAGCAGGGCCCAAGCCACGCGGAAGGACCCGCAGAACGACAAGCACACGGTCCTCCGGCAAGGCGCCCTCGTCCACAACCCGGGCGGTCCCGGTGCCACCGGCCTGTACTTCCCGCTCATCGGCCTGCTCCCCGAGTGGAAGCGGATCGCCGCCGCGTACGACCTCGTCGGCTACGCTCCGCGCGGGGTCGGCCGTTCGGCACCGCTGTCGTGCAAGGACCCGAAGCAGTTCCTCACCGGGCCCTCGCAGGCGCCGGCCCACCCCTCGGAGGCGTACAAGAGGGAGCGCATCGCGAAGGCGAAGGCGTACGCGCGGGGTTGCGCCGAGCGGAACGGCGGTGCGCTGCGGCACTACCACTCGCTGAACAACGCCCGCGACCTCGACGTGCTGCGCGCCGCACTCGGCGAGGAGCGGCTGACCTTCATGGGCTCGTCGTACGGCACCTACTTCGGCGCCCTGTACGCGACGCTGTTCCCCGCGCACGTACGGCGGATGGTGTTCGACTCGGTGGTCCACCCCGGCCCCGGGCGGATCTGGTACCGCAACAACCTCGCCCAGTCGGCGGCGTTCGAAGACCGCTGGCGGGACGTCCGGCAGTGGATCGCCCGGCACGACGACGTGTACCGGCTGGGCGCGACGGAGCGGGAGGTGCTGCGCAGTTACGAGCGGGCGAGCGCGAGGCTGGCCGCCGAGCCGGCGGGCGGGAAGGTCGGGCCGGGGCAGTTGCACGGGGCGTTCTTGCAGGCCGGCTACTACGACGACCAGTGGCCGCACCGCGCGCACGCGCTGTCGGCGTACCTCAAGGGTGATGCGAAGCCCCTGATCGAGCAGATGGAGCAGCACCCGGAAGCTGCGGCCGAGGCGGAGAACTCCCGCGCGGTCTATGTGACCGTCGAGTGCAACGACGCCCCCTGGCCCACGGACTGGAAGGTGTGGGACCGGGACAACACCCGGCTCGCACGGGTTGCGCCCTTCGAGACCTGGGACAACGTGTGGACGAACCTGCCGTGCGCCTACTGGCGGGCGCCCCGGCAGCGGCCGCTCGACGTCGGCGCCGGGCCGGGCGAGCTGCCGCCGACCCTGATCCTGGCCGCCGAGCGGGACGCCGCCACGCCGTACGACGGCGCCCTCGCACTCCACGACCGCCTGGCGGGCTCGGTGCTGGTGACGGAGCGGGACGCGGGCGCCCACGGGCTGGTGGGCGGCCAGAACGCCTGCGTCAACGGGCACCTGGAGGCGTATCTGCTGGAGGGCCGGCTGCCGGGACGCAGCGCGCGGTGCGCCCCGCACGCCGAGCCGAAGCCGACGGCCCCGGACCGGGCGGCCGGGGCCGGGGGACACATCCGCTGATCAGGCCAGAGAGGCGACCAGCTCGGCGATGTCCTTGCGGCGGCCCGTGTAGAACGGCACCTCCTCGCGGACGTGCATACGGGCCTCCGAGGCGCGCAGGTGACGCATGAGGTCGACGATGCGGTACAGCTCGTCGGCCTCGAAGGCGAGGAGCCACTCGTAGTCGCCGAGGGAGAACGAGGCGACGGTGTTGGCGCGCACGTCCGGGTAGCCGCGGGCCATCTTGCCGTGGTCGGCGAGCATGCGGCGGCGGTCCTCGTCGGGCAGCAGGTACCAGTCGTAGGACCGCACGAAGGGATAGACGCTCACGTAGTTGCGGGGCGTCTCGTCGGCGAGGAACGCCGGGATGTGCGAGCGGTTGAACTCGGCGGGGCGGTGCAGCGCCATGTTCGACCAGACGGGCTCCAGGGCGCGGCCCAGCTTCGTCCGGCGGAAGAGGTTGTACGCCTCCTGCAGCGCGTCGCTGGTCTCCGCGTGCCACCAGATCATGAGGTCGGCGTCGGCGCGCAGGCCCGAGACGTCGTAGGTGCCGCGGACGGTCACGTCCTTGGCGGCGAGCTGGTCGAACAGCTCCTGGACCTCGTCGGCGTACCCGGCGCGGTCCTCGGGGAGGACGTCCTTCAGCTTGAAGACGGACCAGAGCGTGTAACGGATGACCTCGTTGAGGTCCTTGGCCAGCTTGCCCTTGTTCGCGATGCGGTCGGGCGCGGCGCTGGAGGCCGTGGTGGAGGCGTCGTCACTCATGCCTCTCATTCTCCCGCTCCGCCGTGCAGGCTCTGCACCGGGTGGGCGGTGAGCTCCTCCACACCGCCCGCGTCGCCGTGGATCTGGTCCACGGCCGCGTACGCACTGGCGATGCAGGCCGGGATGCCGACGCCGTCGTACGGGGCGCCGCAGACGGCGAGGCCGGGGAGCCGGGCGATGTGCTCGCGGATGCGGGCGACGCGGGCGTGATGGCCGACGGGGTACTGGGGCAGGCCGCCGTCCCAGCGGGTGACCCGGGTGGCGACGGGCGTGGCGTCCAGGCCGGTCGCCGCCTTCAGGTCGTGCCGGGAGACCTCGACCAGCTCGCGGTCGTCGCGCTGGAGGATCTCCGTCTCGCCGTACCGTCCGACGGAGGTGCGCAGGACGACCAGGTCCGGGTTGTCGTCGGCGATCCAGCCCCATTTCTGCGAGGCGAACGTGGACGCCTTGATGGTGCGCCCGTCGACCGGCGGCACGAGGAAGCCGCTGCCGTCGGGCAGGGCCGTCTCGTCGCGGCGGTAGGCGAGGGTGACCAGGGCCATGGAGGCGTACTCGACGGCGTCGAGCTCGGCGGCGGCCCCGGGGGTCTCGGCGCGCAGCAGCCGGGCGGCGACCGGAGCGGGGGCGGCGACGACCACGGCGTCCGCGCGCCACTCGCGCTCACCGGAGCCGACCTGCCAGCCGCCCTCGGGCGTGCGACGCAGCTCCGTCACCGGCGTCCGGGTGAGGATCTCGCCCCCGCGTGCCCGGACCGAGTCGGCCACCGCGAGGGGCAGGGTGCCGATGCCGCCCCGGATGCCCATGAACACCGGGCCGGTCTGCTGCGCGGCGGCCGCCTTGGCCTGGAGCTCGCGGACCCCTTCCGTCAGGGAGGTGTGGGTCCGGGCCACCTGGAAGAGCTGCGGGACGGCCGAACGCATGGAGATGCGGTACGCGTCGCCCGCGTACACCCCGCCCAGCATGGGCTCCAGCAGGCGGTCGACGACCTCGCGGCCGAGGCGCTCCGCCACGTACTCCCCCACCGCCACGTCGTCGCCGACCTCGGTGCGGGGCAGCTCGGCGTCCCGCTCGATGCGGGCGAGGCCCTCCTCGGACAGCACACCGGCCAGGGCCGACGCGGTGCCGGGCACGCCCATCACATGCCCCTTGGGGAAGGGGCGCAGGGTGCCGCGGGTCCAGAGCGAGGCCGTGGCGGTCGCGGGGGGCTGCAGGCGGTCGGCGAGGCCCACCGCGCGTGCCAGCGCCACCGCCTCGGGGCGGCGGGCCAGCATCGACTCGGCGCCGAGGTCCACGCGCGCACCCGCGACCTCCCCGGGCAGCAGCTTGCCGCCGACCCGGTCGGACGCCTCCAGCACGGTCACCCGCGCCCCGCGCTCCAGCAGCCGGTGTGCGGCGGCCAGTCCCGCGATGCCCGCCCCGATGACGACGACCTGCCCTTGAACTTCGCGCATGCCCCCAGCCTCTCAGACCCCACCGACAGCGCCGCCGCGCCCCGGTGTCCGCCACGAGTCCCGACCGTGACCGCATCGGAACCGTCCCGGACCAAACGATCGGCGCCGTCCGGGCGTCGAAGAAGCGTCAGCAGAATCGACCCCCGGGGGATGCCCGCATGCGCACACGACGATCCGTACGACGCCCCGCCCCGGCCCTGGCCGCGCTCCTGCTGGCCGCCGCCCTCGCACTCACGGGGTGCAGCGCCGGGGACGACGCCTCGGGCGGCAGCAATGCCGCCGCCGACCACGGGGCGGACGACAAGGGCGTCTCGGGCGAGGCCGCCCCCGGCGGCACCGGCAGCGGCGCCAAGGCCACGGCGCCGCCGAAGCTCGCCGCGAGCCACATCATCCGCACGGCCTCCCTGACCGTGCAGGTCAAGGACGTCCCGAAGGCCCTGGACCAGGCCCGCACCGGCGTGGAGAACGCGGGCGGCTACGTCGGAAACGAGACGACCACCCGGGACGCCGAGGGCCATGAGCGCACCCGGGTCGTGCTGCGCGTGCCCGTCGAGAAGTACGACGAGGTCCTCGCCGAGCTGGAGGGCTCCGGCAAGCTCCTCGACCGCAGCGCGAAGGCCGAGGACGTCACCGACCAGGTCGTGGACGTGGAGAGCCGCATCACCACGCAGCGCGCGAGCGTGGCCCGGATCCGCGAACTGATGGACCGGGCCACGAAGCTCAGCGACGTGGTGACCCTGGAGGGCGAACTGAGCACCCGCCAGGCCGACCTGGAGTCGCTGCTCGCCCGGCAGAAGTCCCTGAAGGACCGCGCCAGCCTGGCCACCATCACCCTGTCGCTGTCCGAGACCCCGGTGAAGAAGGCGGCCGAGGACGACGACCCGGGCTTCGTGGACGCGCTCGCGGGCGGCTGGAGCGCCTTCGTGACGATGCTGCGCTGGCTCGCCGTCGCCCTCGGCGCGGTCCTGCCGTTCGCGGCGGTGGCCGCACTGATCGTCCTGCTGTGGCTGCGCGTCGTACGCCCTCGCCTGCCGCGCCGCCCCGCTCCCGCGCCCACGGCGACCGCGCTGGGTCCGCTGCCGACGGCCCGTCCGGCCCCGGAGGCGACGCAGCCGCGGACCCCGGGTGAGCGGGACTGAAATGCCCTGCTCCCGTAGCGTGTTCGCATGAACATGAGCCGTGCACGGGAGCGACTGGTCGTCGTCGGCGGCGACGCCGCGGGCATGTCCGCGGCGTCGCAGGCCCGCCGTTTGAGGGGCCCCGACGAGCTGGAGATCGTGGCGTTCGAACGGGGCCACTTCACGTCGTACTCGGCGTGCGGCATCCCTTACTGGGTCGGCGGCGACGTCAGCGAACGCGACCGGCTCATCGCCCGCACCCCCGAGGAGCACCGTGCCCGGGACATCGACCTGCGGCTGCGCACCGAGGTCACGGAACTCGACCCCGACGGGCAGCGGGTACGCGCGCGTGACCTGGAGTCCGGCGAGGAGTCCTGGACGTCGTACGACCGACTCGTGATCGCGACCGGCGCCCGGCCGATCCGGCCGGACATGCCCGGGGCCGACGCGGCCGGGGTGCACGGCGTGCAGACGCTGGACGACGGGCAGGCGCTCCTCGACACGCTGGAGGGCACGCGGGGCCGCCGCGCGGTGGTCGTCGGGGCCGGTTACATCGGCGTGGAGATGGCCGAGGCGCTGATCAAGCGCGGTTACGAGGTGACGGTCGTCAACCGGGGCAGCGAGCCCATGTCGACCCTCGACCCCGACATGGGCCGTCTGGTGCACGAGGCCATGGAGGGCCTGGGCATCACGATGGTGAACGACGCCGAGGTCACGAAGATCCTGACCGGCGAGGACGGAGCGGTGCGGGCGGTGGTCACCGAGGACCGCGAGTTCCCCGCGGATGTCGTCGTGCTCGGCATCGGCGTCCGCCCCGAGACGGCCCTCGCGAAGGCCGCCGGCCTCCCCCTCGGCTCGCACGGCGGTCTCCTCACGGACCGCTCGATGCGGGTGCGCGGCCACGAGGACATCTGGTCCGGCGGCGACTGCGTCGAGGTCCTCGACCTGGTCTCGGGCCAGGAGCGGCACGTCCCGCTCGGCACCCACGCCAACAAGCACGGCCAGGTCATCGGGACCAACGTCGGCGGCGGCTACGCGACCTTCCCGGGCGTGGTCGGCACGGCGGTCAGCAAGGTCTGCGACCTGGAGATCGCCCGCACGGGCCTGCGGGAGAAGGACGCCCACCGGGTGGGCCTGCGCTTCGAGGCGGTCACCATCGAGTCGACCAGCCGTGCGGGCTACTACCCGAACGCCTCCGCCATGACGGTCAAGATGCTCGCCGAGCACCGCACGGGCCGCCTCCTCGGTGTCCAGATCGTCGGCCGGGAGGGCGCGGGCAAACGCGTCGACATCGCGGCGGTCGCCCTCACGGCAGGCATGACGGTGGAACAGATGACGGCCCTGGACCTCGGCTACGCCCCACCGTTCTCCCCGGTCTGGGACCCGGTCCTGGTGGCGGCCCGCAAGGCGGCGGCGAAGGTGCGCGGTTCCGTGTGAGGTGGGGCGGGGCCGCGCCCTCAGGGGCCTCGGCGCGGGGAACTGCGCGAGAAACCACAACGGGCCCGCACCTGCCGACGTCCCCGCACCCCTCCGGCGAAACGGCCTATGCCGTCCCAGCCGTACCGTTGATCCGGTCGATCGCCTGCCGCGCCTGCTCCGCCGGTGGCCGGGACGGCAACGACGACACCGACGCCGGAGCGGCCGTCACCGCCGGCGGCTGCTCCCCCGCCGGCTTCGCGTGCGAAGCCACCCGGGTCGACCGCAACCGGTGGCTCACCGCCTCCTCCAGCGTCACGGGCCGCCGCAACTGCGTGGCCAGCCGCCCCGCCTCCTGACCCAGGCGGGCCACGTCCTCCCAGGGCAGCCGCACCACCAGCGTCAGCTCCGCCTCACCGTCGGGCAGTGCGTGCATCGCGGGAGTAACTCGGTCGTTCATCGCCTGTTCCTCACGTCGGCCCCGCGACCCGCCTTCCCCGCGCCGCGGGCGGTTGCCGAGACATACGCACGCGCGTGCGGCCGCGTTCAGCGGACCGGCCGATCGGACCCCGCGTCAGCGCGCGGTCTGCGTGTGCACGTGCTCCACGAGCCGCGTCAGCGCGTCCGGGTCCGTGGACGGCATGACGCCGTGGCCGAGGTTGAAGATGTGGCCCTCGAGGTCCTTCGCCGAGTCCAGGACCTCCAGGGTCTTCGCCTCGACGGCCTCCGTCGAGGCGAACAGCACGGTCGGGTCGAGGTTGCCCTGGAGCGCCTTGCCGGGGCCGACGCGGCGGGCGGCCTCGTCCATCGGGACGCGCCAGTCGACGCCGACGACGTCCGCGCCGGCCTCGCCCATGAGACCCAGCAGCTCGCCGGTGCCGACACCGAAGTGGATGCGCGGCACGCCGTACCCGGCCACGGCCTCGAAGACCTTCGCCGACGCCGGCAGCACCGAACGCCGGTAGTCGACGGGAGCCAGCGCACCGGCCCAGGAGTCGAACAGCTGGACCGCCGAGGCACCCGCCTCGATCTGCACCTTCAGGAACGCGGCGGTGATGTCCGCGAGGCGGTCGAGCAGGTCGGCCCACAGCTCGGGGTCGCCGTACATCATGGCCTTGGCGTTCTCGTACGTGCGTGACGGGCCGCCCTCGACCAGGTAGCTGGCGAGGGTGAAGGGCGCGCCGGCGAAGCCGATGAGGGGCGTGGCGCCGAGCTCGCGGGTGAGCAGGCCGATGGCCTCGGTGACGTAGGAGACGTCCTCGGGGGTGAGGTCGCGCAGCTGCGCGAGGTCCTCGCGGGTGCGGATCGGGCGCTCGACGACCGGGCCGACGCCGGGCTTGATGTCGAGGTCGATGCCGATGGCCTTGAGCGGGACGACGATGTCGCTGAAGTAGATCGCCGCGTCCACGCCGTGCCGGCGCACCGGCTGGAGCGTGATCTCGGTGACCAGTTCCGGACGCATGCAGGACTCGAGCATCGGGATGCCCTCGCGCACCTTGCGGTACTCCGGCAGTGAGCGCCCGGCCTGCCGCATGAACCACACCGGCGTGTGCGGCACGGGCTCGCGCCGGCAGGCCTTGAGGAAGGCGGAGTCGTGCGGGGCGGACGGCTGCTGGACCCGGGGGGCGTCGTTGGCACTCACGGGCCAAGTTTCGCACGCCGTCGGACGGCACTATTCAGCCCCTGGAGAGGTGCGGGGTGTCTAGCCCGGCACCCGGGCTCCGGTCCCCGTAATCTTCCCGCATGGCTGCGGCTCAGGGACGACTGTCGGACGGCGCTGGCGGAATGGACGAAGCGAAGGACACCGAGAACGACCGGCGGGAGGCGGACTCCGCCCCGCCGGCCTTCCGGGCCGCTGTCGACGCGCTCAAGGCGGCGCGGCTGCGGCCCCAGATCGAGGTCGAGCCGACGCCCCCGCCGAGGCGCCTCGCTCCTCACAGCTACGCGCTGGAGGCCGCGGTCGTCGACGGCGACCAGGACCTGGCCGACGGCCGGCTGGTGCTGCTGCACGACCCGGCCGGGCACGACGCCTGGCAGGGCACCTTCCGGCTGGTGACGCTGGTGCGCGCGGAGCTGGAGCCGGAGATGGCGGCGGACCCGCTGCTGCCGGAGGTGTGCTGGTCCTGGCTGACCGGTGCCCTGCAGACGCGCGGGCTGACGTACGGGGAGCCGAGCGGCACCGTCACACGCGCAAGCTCCCACTACTTCGGCGGGCTGTCCGCGCGCCCGGCCGCCTCGCAGATCGAGATCCGTGCGTCGTGGACGCCGCGCGAGGGCCTGGGCGGAGCCCCGGACACGGCCGCGCATCTGGCGGCCTGGTGCGATCTGCTGGCCCAGATCGCGGGGCTGCCCCCGGCCGGCCCCGGGGACGCGTCCGTCGTGACCCTCCCCCAGCGGCGAGGACCGCAGTCCCGCTGATCGAACCCCCTGATCGACCCCCGACCGCCCCGCACTGATCGACCTTGTGCGGGGCGGTCAACCATGTCCGGTCGACGATCACACCTGAGTACCCCTCTTGGCCGAATCACTTTGTCGATACGGCCACTTTCGACCGCGTACCGACGCAGACCGGAACTGTCCGGCCTTCGAATGATCGACCGCGTGTCCGAATTGCACGGATTGTTATCACCGAATCGTGATCATTCTCTAAAGGCGGACGGGTTCGGTGCCGAAGACGACTGTGACCTTGAAAGCACGGTTCGTCCCGGCTTCACCCCCGCGAGCCGGCCCCGTCCCGCCCCCCAGGAGGCCTGGTGTCCGTTCTCCTCGAGCAGCCCGCAAGCCTGGTCGCCTACCGCCCGAACAAGCCGACCGCCATGGTGGTCGTGGCCGACCCGCGCGTCCGTTCCACCGTCACCCGCCATCTGTGGGCGCTCGGTGTGCGCGACGTCATCGAGGCCTCGTCCATCGCGGAGGCTCGTCCCCGCATCGGCAACCCCCGCGACATCTGTGTCGCCGACGTCCACCTGCCGGACGGCTCCGGCCTCACCCTGCTGTCGGAGACCCGCGCCGCGGGCTGGCCCAACGGGCTCGCCCTCTCCGCCGCCGACGACATCGGCGCCGTGCGCAACGCACTCGCCGGCGGAGTGAAGGGTTACGTCGTCACCGGCACCCGTACCAACGTCGGGCTCCCCACCCGGCCGGGCGCCGCCCCCATCGGCGCCGCCGCCGCGCGACTGCACCGCCGCCCCCCGGGTGCCCCGAGCCACCCGGGCGGCTACCGCGAACTGTCCGGCCGCGAGGTCGAGGTGCTGCGGCTGGTCGCGGAAGGCCAGTCGAACAAGGCGATCGGCGTCTCGATGGGCCTGTCCGCCCTGACCGTCAAGAGCCACCTCGCCCGCATCGCCCGCAAGCTCGGCACGGGCGACCGTGCCGGCATGGTCGCGGTGGCGCTGCGGACCGGGATCATCCACTGACCCGATCCGCCGTGACCCTTCGTGATCATTCATTCACGTGAACGGGGTCGGCCGTCGACCCCGTTCACGTCACACACGGTTCGTGAACCCGCCGCTTCCCCGACATGACTGGTTTGCGACCCTCGGGCGCCCGTCGACGGAACGTTCCGTCGGCGGGCGCTGTCCATACATGGATACCCTTGACAGGTGACCGACGCCCACGACACCGCAGCAGACAGCTCACTGCGAACCACCGGAGGCGCCCCTCCGGACGACGGCGGATCTTCTGCTACGGAGGCGCCGATCCCTTTGCTGGAGCCGCGTGAGGGCATTCCGCCCGTCATCGCGGACGAGACCGCCCTGGCCCGGGTGATCGCCGCCTTCGAGGCGGGGTCCGGGCCCGTCGCCGTCGACGCCGAGCGCGCGTCCGGCTACCGCTACGGGCAGCGTGCCTACCTCGTGCAGCTGCGCCGCGAGGGCGCCGGAACGGCCCTCATCGACCCCGTGGCCTGCCCCGACCTGTCCGCCCTCGGCGATGCCCTGTCCGGCGTCGAGTGGGTGCTGCACGCCGCCACCCAGGACCTGCCGTGCCTGCGCGAGATAGGCATGGTGCCGACGCGGCTGTTCGACACGGAGCTGGCCGGGCGGCTCGCCGGGTTCCCCCGGGTCGGCCTCGGCGCGATGGTCGAGAGCGTGCTGGGCTTCGTCCTGGAGAAGGGGCACTCCGCCGTCGACTGGTCGACCCGGCCGCTGCCCGAGCCCTGGCTGCGCTACGCGGCGCTGGACGTCGAGCTGCTCGTCGACCTGCGCGACGCGCTGGAGAAGGAGCTGGACCGGCAGGGCAAGCTGGACTGGGCCCGCCAGGAGTTCGACGCGATCGCCTCGGCTCCGCCACCCGAGCCCCGCAAGGACCCGTGGCGGCGCACGTCCGGCATGCACAAGGTACGCAGGCGGCGGCAGCTGGCCGTCGTACGGGAGCTGTGGCAGACCCGGGACCGGATCGCGCAGCGCCGGGACGTGTCGCCGGGCAAGGTGCTCGGGGACGCGGCCATCGTGGAGGCCGCGCTGGCGCTTCCGGCCAATGTGCACGCCCTGGCCGCGCTGAACGGTTTCGGCCACCGCGTGGGCAAGCGGCAGCTGGAGCAGTGGCAGGCGGCGGTGGATCGGGCCAAGGGGCTGAGCGAGGCGCAGCTGCCGCAGCCCGGCCAGTCGGTGACCGGGCCTCCGCCGCCGCGCGCCTGGGCCGACAAGGACCCCGTGGCCGCGGCGCGGTTGTCCGCGGCCCGGGCCGGGGTGTCGGCGCTGGCCGAGCGGCTGAGCATGCCGCAGGAGAATCTGATCACGCCGGACACCGTGCGACGGGTGTGCTGGGAGCCGCCGGCGGTGGTGGACGCGGAGTCCGTCGGGGCGGCGCTGGCCGGGCACGGGGCACGTCCGTGGCAGGTGGAGCAGGTGACGCCGGTGCTGGTGACCGCGTTGTCCGCCAAGGCGCCGTAGGGCTTCGCGTCGTCCGGCGGCCGCGGGTCGCATGTGGCTGTTCGCGCAGTTCCCCGCGCCCCTGAAAGAAGGGCGGCTACTTCGTGGCCCCCCGGGTGAAACCGTTGTAGATGAACCGCTGGAGGAACAGGAAGACGGCCAGGGTGGGGACGATCACCAGGATCGCCCCTGCCGAGATCGTCTCCCAGTGGGCGCCGAACGGCCCCTTGAAGCGGAACAGCGACGTCGAGATCACGCCAAGATCTTCGGAGGGCATGTAGAGGAAGGGGATGTAGAAGTCGTTGTAGACGGTGATCCCCTTCACGATCACCACCGTCGCGATCGCCGGTTTCAGCAGCGGGAAGATGACCTTGCGGTAGACCGTGAAGGCGTTGGCGCCGTCGATGCGGGCCGACTCGTCCAGGGAGACCGGGATCGAGCGGACGAACTGCAGGAAGATGTAGATCGAGACGATGTCGGTGCCCATGTAGAGGGCGATCGGTGCCCAGAGGCTGTCGAACATGCCGAAGCTGTTGACGATCTGGAAGGTGGCCACCTGGGTGGTCACGCCGGGGACCAGCGCGGCGACCAGGAACAGGGCCAGCACCGACGTACGGAAGCGGAACCGGAAGCGGTCGATGGCGTAGGCCGTCATCGAACCGATGAGGACCGTGCCGCCGATGGCGACGACCAGGATGATCGCGGTGTTGGCGAACGCCGAGAGCATGCGGCCGTCCTGGAACGCCGTCACGTAGTTGTCGAAGTTGAACGGGTCGCCGGGCAGCGCGAGCGCTCCGCTGCCTGCCGCCATCTCCTTCTCGGTCTTCAGCGAGGTCAGGAACACGGCGGCCAGCGGGAGCAGGACCACCGCGGTCGCCGCGATCAGCGACAGATACACGAGGACGCGGGTCACCGCGCGGCGTGTCATACGAGGTCCACCTTGTCGTCGGGGGCGAGGCGCCGCTGCACCCAGGTCACCGCCAGGACGATCAGCAGCAGTACGACCGCGGCCGCCGAGGCGAGTCCCGTCTTGTTGAACTGGAATGCCAGCTTCACGGTCTGGATGACGAACGTCTCGGTGCCGGTCGCGCCGCCGGTCATGATGTACGGGATCTCGAAGACCGACAGGGAGCCCGAGATCGAGAGGATCACGGTGAGGGACAGGACCGGCTTGATGCCCGGCGCGATGATGTGGCGGAACTGGTGCCAGCGGTTCGCGCCGTCCAGCTCGGCCGCCTCGTACAGTTCCCCGGGGATCGACTGGATCGCGCCGAGGAAGAGGACGAAGTTCAGGCCCAGGTAGCGCCAGACGGAGACGGCGGCCAGAGAGGTGTTCGCCGACGTCGGGGTGCCCAGCCAGGCGCGGTCCGTCTGCACGCCAAGCAGGCTCAGCACGGAGTCGAGGGTGCCGCCGTCCTGGAAGAAGTAGAGGAAGACGAACCCGATCGCCACGCCGTTGATCAGGTACGGGAAGAACAGCACGCCCTTGAAGAAGTTCCGGAAGCGGACGTTGAAGCTGAGGATCGTGGCGAAGTAGAGCGCGGCCACGATCTGGATCACCGACGCCGCCAGGTAGTAGCCGCTGACCCAGAAGACCTCGAACAGCTCCGGGCGCGTGAAGAGTTCGGCGTAGTTCTCGGTGCCCGTCCAGCGCAGCTCGGGGCTCACCCCGTCCCAGTCGGTGAAGCTGTACGCGACCATGTTGGCGATCGGCGCGTAGGTGAAGACGATCAGGAGGGCGAGCGGGGCGAGCAGGAAGAGCCAGGGGGTGGCCCCGCGCCACAGGCGTGCCGGGCGCGGGGCGGGTGCCGGGGCGGTGGCCGCCCCCGCGGCCGCCTTGACGGCCGCCGTCTCGGTCGTGCCCGTCATCAGTACCCCAGCGACTTCTGGGTCTCGGTCCACTTCTCGCCGAGGCCGTCCAGAAAGTCGTCCGGGTCGCCCTTCCTGGCGCCGCGGGCCATGTCGACGAGTTCCTTGCGGTAGTCCGGCTTGCTGATGCCGACCTCGGACTGGTTCTCGATGGTCTTCAGCTCGGCGCCCTTGCTGTCGTCGAGGTCGAGGAGCTTGACGCCCGCCTCCTCGTACGGCTTCAGCATGTCGGGCAGCGGGGCGTCCTTGAGCGGGGACAGCGCCAGGTTGTCCTGCGCGTAGCCGGACTTGTCGGTGAACCAGTCGATCCAGGCGCGGGCGGCCCCCTTGTGCGAGGAGTGGATGTTGACGGCCTGGTTGTAGTCGGGCGACGTCACCGCGCAGAAGGTGCCGTCCTTCTGGGCGGGGAAGGGCATGAACCCGATGTCGTCCGGGTCGGTGCCGGCCTGCTTCGCCGCGCCCTGCATCTGGATGACCGCCCAGGAGCCGAGCCACATGGTGGCGATCTCGCCCTTGGCCAGCCTGGGTTTGGACGCCTCCCAGTTGGTGGTGGTCGGGTCCTTCTCGACGAGCCCCTCGTGCACGATGTCGTACAGCAGACGGTCCGCCACGCGCAGTTCGCCGCCCTCGGCCCAGGGGTTGCCCTCGGCCCACCTGGTGGTGGCCTGCTCGTCGCAGCTGACCGAGCCCCTGACTCCCGTCCACTGGCTGAGCGGCCAGCCGTCCTTGAAGTTGGTGTAGTAGGGGACCGCGTCGGTCTTCGACTTGACCGCCTTGAGGCCGGCGAGGAACTCGTCCGGGGTCGTGGGCCAGTCGGTGACTCCGGCCTCTTTCCACACCTTCTTGTTGTAGATGAACCCCGGGACCGCGCCGAGCGGGCTCTGGCCGTAGACCTTGCCGCCGACGGCCGTGTAGTCGGTGAAGCGGTACTTCTCGCTCCGCTCCTCCTTGCTGCCCAGGGAGGCGAAGAACTTCGGGTAGTCCTTCTTCTCGATCACCGCGGGGATCATGAGGACGTCGCCGTAGTTCTCCGTGTTCATACGGATCTTGACTTCGCCCTCGTAGTCGGTGATGCCGTCGAACTCGACCTTCACCTTCGGATACGTCTTGTTGAACTCGGCGGCGTACTTCTTCATCGTCCCGTCCTGCACGAGGTCGGTCCGGTGAGTGAGGACGGTGATGGTCCCGTCGACTGTGGAGGGATCGTCGGGCGCCTCGGCGTCGGCGCCCTTCGAGGAGCCTCCGGTGCCGGTGCAGCCGGACGCCAGCAGGGCCGCGCCCACGGCGAGGGCGAGGAGGGTACGGCGGTTCATGTGCATCAGCTCCGTTCGCGGAGGGGAACTCGGGACGGACGAGCACGTGCGGTATGGCTGGTTCGGAACTCTGGCAGCGCGCACTCAACCGGTAAAGTCCCAATCCCGCCAACGATGCGAAACCGTCACTCGACTCTTCACTGGACCGGTTAAGGGAGTGCGCATGCTGGAGGCGACACCGCTCGGCGAGGGATGGATCCTGCGCCACGACTCGGACACGCTGCCCGCCGTCGTGCCGGGGTGCGTGCACACCGACCTGATGGCCGCCGGGGTGATTCCGGACCCGTTCCTCGGCCTGGGCGAGACCGAGGTGGCGTGGGTGGGGCGCCGGGACTGGACGTACGAGCGGCAGCTCGGCGGCCCGTGGGGGCAGGAGCAGACCGACCTGGTCTTCGACGGGCTCGACACCGTCGCCGAGATCTCCCTGGACGGGCGGCTGCTGGGGACGGTGCGCAACATGCACCGCTCGTACCGGTTCGACGTGACGGGCCTGTCCGGGCGGCTGTCCGTGCGGTTCGTCTCCGCCTACGCGGAGGCCGAGGCGGTGCGGGGCCGGGTCGGCGAACGGCCCGCCGCCTACGCCGAGCCCTACCAGTACCTGCGCAAGATGGCCTGCTCCTTCGGCTGGGACTGGGGGCCGACCCTGGTGACGGCCGGGATCTGGCGGCCGGTGCGCCTGGAGCACTGGTCGACGGCCCGGATCGCCCGGGTGCGCCCGCTGGTCACCGTCGAGGACGGCACGGGCGTCGTCGAGCTGGCCGTCGACGTCGAGCGGACCCGCGTCGAGGCACCGCTCGCCGTGGAGGCGACCGTCGCGGGGGTGCGGGCGCGGGCGGAGATCGAGGGGGCGGGCGGGACCGTACGGCTGCGAGTGCCGGACGCGCGGCTGTGGTGGCCGCGCGGGTACGGCGAACAGCCGCTGTACGACGTCGAGTTGAAGCTTCTGCACGGCGAGGACGCGCTGGACGTGTGGCGGCGGCGGGTCGGCTTCCGGACCGTGGAGCTGGACCGGCGGCCCGATGCGCACGGCACCGGCTTCACCCTCGTCGTCAACGGCGAGCGGCTCTTCGCCCGGGGCGTCAACTGGATCCCCGACGACGTCTTCCCGTCCCGGATCACCCGCGAGCGCTACCGGGAGCGGCTGGAGCAGGCGGCCGGCGCGGGCGTCGATCTCGTCCGGATCTGGGGCGGCGGGATCTACGAGAGCGAGGACTTCTACGACGCCTGCGACGAGCTGGGCCTGCTGGTCTGGCAGGACTTCCCGTTCGCCTGCGCCGCCTATCCGGAGGAGCAGCCGCTGCGCGGCGAGGTGGAGGCCGAGGCGCGGGAGAACGTCGTACGGCTGATGCCGCATCCGTCGCTCGTGCTGTGGAACGGCAACAACGAGAACCTGTGGGGCTTCCGGGACTGGGAGTGGGAGCCGCGGCTGGCCGGGGACTCCTGGGGGGAGGGCTACTACCTGGGCGTGCTGCCGCGGGTGGTGGCCGAGTTGGACCCGACCCGGCCGTACACGGCGGGCAGCCCGTGGTCCGGGTCCTGGGAGCACCACCCGAACGACCCGGCGCACGGCACCCACCACTCGTGGGAGGTGTGGAACCGGGAGGACTACGCGGACTACCGGCTGAGCGTGCCGCGGTTCGTCGCCGAGTTCGGCTGGCAGGCGCCGCCCGCGTACACCACGCTGCGCCGGGCGCTGCCCGGGGAGGAGCTCGCGCCGGACTCCCCCGGCATGCTGCACCACCAGAAGGCGGACGACGGCAACGGCAAGCTGGAGCGGGGACTCGAGCGGCATTTCGCCGTGCCGGACGGGGACTTCGACCGCTGGCACTACCTGATGCAGCTCAACCAGGCGCGGGCGGTCGCCGCCGGGATCGAGCACTGGCGCTCCCACTGGCCGGTGTGCGCGGGCACGATCGTCTGGCAGCTCAACGACTGCTGGCCGGTGACGTCCTGGGCGGCGATCGACGGGGACGGCCGGGAGAAGCCGCTGTACCACGAGCTGCGGCGGCTGTACGCGGACCGGTTGCTGACGTTCCGGGAGCGGGACGGCCGGCTGGTGCTGGCCGCCGTGAACCAGGCGGCCGAGGACTGGACGGGGGCGCTGACCCTGCGGCGGATGTCCGTCGAGGGCGAGGTGCTGGGGCAGGCGGATGTGGAGCTGGCGGCCGGGGCCCGGAGCGTGGCCCGGGTGGACGTGCCGCGCGAGCTGACGCCCGTCGGGCCGAAGGAGTTCCTGGTCGCGGACGCGGACGCCGGCGCGGAGGCGGAGGGGCTGCGGGCGCTGCACTTCCCCGTACCGGACCGTGAAGTCCCCTACCCGGCCCCGCGGTTCGAGGTCACGCTCGCTCCGGGCGGGATCACGGTGAGAGCCCGCACCCTGGTCCGGGACCTGCTGCTCCAGGCCGACCGGATGGAGCCGGGGGCGCGGGCCGACCGAGGGCTGGTCACACTGCTGCCGGGCGAAGAGGTGACCATCGGGGTGCGCGGCTGGAAGACTCCGGACGCGGAGACTGCTCGTTCGGCCCTGTACTGCGTGGAGCCCACCCGATGACGGCAACGCCGACCCCTCGCGTCACCATCAAGGACGTCGCCGCGCGCGCCGGCGTGTCCAAGGGTGCCGTGTCCCTCGCCTTCAACCACAAGCCCGGGCTGTCGGAGGCCACCCGGGACCGGATCTTCCTCGCGGCGCGGGAGCTGGGCTGGTCGCCGAGCCTCACGGCGCGGACGCTGGCCGGATCGCGGGTGGACGTGGTCGGTCTCGCCGTGTGCCGTCCGGCGCGGGTGCTCGGCCTCGAGCCCTGGTACATGGAGTTCGTCTCCGGCGTGGAGAGCGTGCTGGCCGAGCATTCCAGCTCGCTGCTGCTGCGGCTCGTACGGAACATGGACGAGGAAGTGGGCGTCCAGGAGGCGTGGTGGCGGGGGCGGCAGATCGGCGGGTCGATCCTCGTCGACTTCCGCGCGGACGATCCGCGGGTCGCCATGACGGAGCGGCTCGGGATGCCGGTGGTCGCCGTCGGGCACCCCTCGCTGACCGGGGGGCTCACCTCGGTGTGGACGGACGACGCCACGGCCGTGACGGAGGCGGTGCGGTATCTGGCCGCGCTCGGTCACCGGCGGATCGCCCGGGTCGGCGGGGCGGCGGACCTCGGGCACACGTCGATCCGGACGGCGGCGTTCGACGAGGCGGCGGGGGCACTCGCGCTGGCCGGGGCGTGGCAGGTGGCCACGGACTTCTCGGGGGACGCGGGGGCGCGGGCGACCCGGTCGCTGCTGACCGCGGCACCGGCCGACCGGCCGACCGCGATCGTGTACGACAACGACATCATGGCGGTGGCGGGGCTGTCGGTGGCGGCGGAGATGGGGCTTCGGGTGCCGGAGGACGTGTCGCTGCTGGCCTGGGACGACTCGCAGCTGTGCCGGCTGACGCATCCGACGCTGTCGGCGATGAGTCATGACGTGCACGGGTTCGGGGCGGAGGTGGCCCGGACGTTGTTCTCGGTGATCACCGGGGGTGAGGGCGGGTCACACCCGGTGCCGACCCCTGTGCTGACGCCGCGGGGGTCCACGGCACCGCCGAAGGTGTGACCTTCACCGCTCCCCCTGTCAGGACTGTGCAGCTACGTTACTCATAAGTAGCATGGGCCTGAGCGCGCGCTCAGCGCATCGCAGCAGCAATGCAGATCCTGACCCTGGAGGAGAGCCATCGTGCCTCGTACCGTCAGGGACGTCGTCTTCGTCGACGGCGTCCGCACCCCGTTCGGCAAGGCGGGCCCGAAGGGCATCTACCACGAGACCCGTGCCGACGACCTCGTCGTGAAGGCGATCCGGGAGCTGCTGCGCCGCAACCCCGGACTCGACCCGAAGAAGATCGACGAGGTCGCCATCGCCGCGACCACGCAGATCGGTGACCAGGGCCTGACCATCGGCCGCACCGCCGGGATCCTCGCGGGTCTCCCGCAGTCCGTGCCGGGCTACTCCATCGACCGCATGTGCGCCGGCGCCCTGACCGCCGTCACCGCGGTCGCCGGTTCCGTCGCCTTCGGCGCCTACGACATCGCCATCGCCGGCGGTGTCGAGCACATGGGCCGCCACCCCATGGGCGAGGGCGTCGACCCGAACCCGCGGTTCGTCTCGGAGAAGCTGGTCGACGAGTCGGCCCTGTTCATGGGCATGACCGCGGAGAACCTGCACGACCGCTACCCGCAGATCACCAAGCAGCGCGCCGACGAGTACGCCGTGCGCTCCCAGGAGAAGGCCGCCAAGGCGTACGCCAACGGCAAGATCCAGGCCGACCTGGTGCCGGTCTCGGTACGCCGCACCTCCCCCGAGGCCGGTGAGACGGGCTGGGGCCTGGTCACCGCCGACGAGCCGATGCGCCCGGGCACGACCCTGGAGAACCTCTCCGGCCTGAAGACCCCGTTCCGTGTGCACGGCCGGGTCACCGCCGGTAACGCGGCCGGCCTGAACGACGGCGCCACCGCCTCGCTCATCGCCTCCGAGGACTTCGCGCGGGAGCACGACCTCCCCGTGAAGATGCGCCTGGTCTCCTACTCCTTCGCGGGCGTGGAGCCGGAGGTCATGGGCTACGGCCCGATCCCGGCGACGGAGAAGGCGCTGGCCCAGGCAGGTCTGTCGATCTCCGACATCGGACTGTTCGAGATCAACGAGGCGTTCGCCGTCCAGGTCCTCGCCTTCCTGGACCACTACGGCATCGCCGACGACGACGAGCGCGTCAACCAGTACGGCGGCGCCATCGCGTTCGGCCACCCGCTGGCCTCCTCCGGCGTCCGCCTGATGACGCAGCTGGCCCGCCAGTTCGAGGAGCAGCCGCACGTCCGCTACGGCCTGACCACCATGTGCGTCGGCTTCGGCATGGGCGCGACGGTCATCTGGGAGAACCCGCACTTCGAGGGGGACAAGTGAGCACCACCGCCGAGCTTCTCAAGCAGGCTTCCGAGCTGTTCCCGGACGAGGTCGTCACGAGTGCGCACGTACGCCACTTCGACCTCCCCCTCGGTGCCGGGCGCTTCGCCCTGATCACCCTGGACAACGGCCACGACCACACCAAGCCGACCACCTTCGGCCCGGCCTCGCTGGCGAACCTGAACGCCGCCATCGACCAGGTCGAGAAGGAGGCGGCGGACGGCGAGATCGTCGGCGTCGGCCTCACCGGCAAGCCGTTCATCTTCGCGGTCGGTGCCGACCTCAAGGGCGTGGAGATCCTCAAGGAGTACGAGCACGCCC
Source organism: Streptomyces massasporeus (assembly GCF_014648995.1). GTDB lineage: Bacteria > Actinomycetota > Actinomycetes > Streptomycetales > Streptomycetaceae > Streptomyces > Streptomyces massasporeus. The sequence continues at coordinate 235,286 of NZ_BMSE01000007.1, forward strand.
TCGCCATCGGCAAGGGCGGCCACGAGGTCTTCAAGCGGCTGTCCGAGCTGGCCGTGCCGACCTTCGCGTACTACAACGGCGCCGCGATGGGCGGCGGTGTCGAGGTCGGTCTGCACTGCACCTACCGGACCGTCTCCGCGGCCCTCCCGGCGTTCTCGCTGCCCGAGGTCTTCCTCGGTCTGGTCCCGGGCTGGGGCGGCTGCGCCCTGCTGCCGAACCTGATCGGCCCCGAGAAGGCCGTCTCGGTGATCATCGAGAACAGCCTCAACCAGAACAAGCAGCTCAAGGGCAAGCAGGTCTTCGAGCTCGGCATCGCCGACGCGATCTTCGAGGGCGCGGACTTCCTGGAGCAGTCGCTGATCTGGACCGCGGCCGTCCTCAAGGGCGAGCTGGAGATCGAGCGCCCGGTCATCGACCGCGGCGAGGCCTGGGACCAGGCCGTCGCCAAGGGCCGCTTCATCGCGGACTCCAAGGTGCACGGCGCCGCCCCGGCCGCCTACCGCGCCCTGGACATCATCGCCGCCGCCAAGAACGGCGACCTCCAGCAGGGCTTCGACGCCGAGGACAAGGCCCTCGCCGACCTCATCATGGGCGGCGAACTGCGCTCCGGCATCTACGCCTTCAACCTGGTGCAGAAGCGTGGCAAGCGCCCGGCCGGCGCCCCGGACAAGAACCTGGCCCGCCCGGTCACCAAGGTCGGTGTCGTCGGCGCCGGTCTGATGGCCAGCCAGCTCGCGCTGCTCTTCCTGCGCCGCCTGGAGGTGCCGGTCGTGCTGACCGACATCGACCAGGAGCGCGTCGACAAGGGTGTGGGCTACGTCCACGCCGAGATCGACAAGCTGCTCGGCAAGGGCCGCATCAACCAGGACAAGGCCAACCGCCTCAAGGCGCTGGTGTCCGGTGTGCTGGACAAGGCCGAGGGCTTCTCGGACGCCGACTTCGTCATCGAGGCGGTCTTCGAGGAGATCGGCGTCAAGCAGCAGGTGTTCGCGGAGGTGGAGGCGGTCGCCCCGGCGCACGCCATCTTCGCGACGAACACCTCCTCGCTGTCGGTCTCCGAGATGGCGTCGAAGCTCAAGAACCCCGAGCGGGTCGTGGGCTTCCACTTCTTCAACCCGGTCGCGGTCCTCCCGCTCCTGGAGATCGTGCGCGGCGAGAAGACCGACGACGCCTCCCTGGCCACGGCCTTCGCCGTCGCCAAGAAGCTGAAGAAGACCGCGGTCCTCACCAAGGACGCCCCGGCGTTCGTCGTGAACCGCATCCTGACCCGCTTCATGGGCGAGATCCAGAACATCATCGACGAGGGCACCCCCGTCGAGGTCGCCGAGAAGGGCGTCGAGCCGCTCGGTCTGCCGATGTCGCCGCTGGTCCTGCTGGAGCTGGTCGGCCCCGCGATCGGTCTGCACGTCTCGGAGACCCTCAACCGGGCCTTCCCGGACCGCTTCACCGTCTCCCCGAACCTCGCGGCCGTCGTCAAGGCGGGCAAGCGCGGCTTCTACGTCTACGACTCCGGCAAGCCGGAGCTGGACCCCGAGGTCGCCGCGCTGCTGAAGCAGGGCGACACCGTCCTGACGGAGGAGCAGGTCCGCGACCGCGTGCTCGACGCGGTGGCGCAGGAGATCGGCATCATGCTCGACGAGGGCGTCGTCGCCGAGGCGCAGGACATCGACCTGTGCCTCATCACGGGCGCCGGCTGGCCCTTCCACCTGGGCGGCATCACGCCGTACCTGGACCGCGAGGGTGTCTCCGAGCGCGTGAACGGCAAGAGGTTCCTGGCGCAGGGCGTCGCGAGCGTCCCGGCGTAACGCGTTACCCCTGAGGGGGGTGGGGCGTACGGTAACAATCCGTGCACCCGCCCCCCTTTCTGCATGCCGCCACAGATAGGATCCTCACACAATCCGACCATTGTTTACCTGACTCTGACGGTCTCCACCCCAGACCGCCGGGTGTCCTCGAAGGAGTCCTGCGTGGCGTCCCCTCGTCGCCGAACACCCCGACGCCGGGTCTGGCCCAAGATCAGGCTCCTGCTCCTCGTGGCGGTGGTCGCCGCAGGCGGCACGGCGCTGTATCCCGTGTGGAAGGCGGCGAACCCGGATCCGCCCGAGCTGAAGATCCGCTACCGGACCGACACCCCGGCGACGGCCACGGCGGCCAAGCCGTCGTTCGAGGTCTTCAACGACACGGACAAGTCAGTGCCGTTGAGCGATGTGACGCTCCGGTACTGGTTCACGGCCGACGGCGCGGCGGGCGCCTCCTCGTACGCATTCAACTGTGTCAACGTCGTCTTCGGCTGCTCGAACGTGGCCGGGCGGGTCGTCGCGATGGACAAGGCCACCGACACCGCCGACCACTATCTGGAGGTCCGGTTCACGGCCGCCGCGGGCAGCCTGAAGCCCGGCGCCAACAGCAAGGGCATCGACCTCCAGCTGTTCCGCACCGACCACAAGAAGCTGAAGCAGTCCGACGACCGCTCCTTCGACGCGGAGATGACCAGCTACAAGGAGGCGGAGAAGGTCACCGCCTACAAGCGGGGCGTCCTCGCCTGGGGCGAGGAGCCGGACGGCACCAAGGCGAGCGACGACAAGAAGGCGGCGGCGAAGGCTTCGGCACCCGCCCCCGTCCCGGCCCCTCCGGCCGGGGTGCTGTTCGACGACTTCACCTACCAGGGCCCCAAAGACCCGGCCCTGTTCAAGCACGGCTGGCTGGTCCGCACCAGCAAGGGCGGCCCGGGCGTCGAGAACACCTGGTCCGCGAGCGGCGTCAGCTTCCCCACCGCCGAGGGCTCCCACGCCGACGGCCAGGTGCTCAACCTGCGGGCGAGCACGGACGGCACCAAGGCCGGGACGAAGCAGGCGAGCCTCGGCACGGCCGCGAGCAAGTTCCGCGACGGCACCTACGCGGCCCGGATCCACTTCAGCGACGAGCCGGCCACCGGGGACTCCGGCGACCACGTCAACCAGACCTTCTACACCATCGGCGGCACGGGCTCGAAGTACAGCGAGCTGGACAACGAGTACCTGCCGAACGGCGGCTGGGGCAGGCCCGGTCCCAAGCTCGACACCGTGACCTGGTTCGACCACAAGACGAACGACCGGGTCTACAAGACCACGAACAAGAGCCTCGACACCTGGCACACCGTGCTGATCCGGGTGAAGGACGGCGTCGTCGCCTACTGGCTCGACGGCAAGAAGGTCTTTCTCAGCAGCGGAAAGTACGCCCCTCGCGCGGACATGTCCGTGAACTTCAACCACTGGTTCATCGATCTGCCGTTCAAGGGCGACCGCGCCTGGGACATGAAGGTGGACTGGCTCTACTACAACGCGAACGACACCCTCTCGGCGAAGCAGGTGCAGTCCGCTGTCGACGGCTTCACCGATGAGGGCATGAACTACTTCGACACGGTTCGGGAGTCCCGGTGAGGAAAAGGCGGTCCGGCGCCCACAGGCACGCTGCCGAGGCAACGGAGGACAAACCGGTGGTGAGCAGGCGCTCCGCGCTGCTGATGGGCGGTACGGGAGGCGTCGCCATGGCCGGCGGCGGCGCGTGGCTGGGCAAGGTGGTGGCGCAGCCCGCCGCGGCCCCGGTCGCCGCGGGAGGCATCGGGGGCCTCACCACGCCTCCCCTCTACGCCCCCTCCGGCCGCCGCCCCAAGTACCGCCGGGCGACGTGGTCCCAGCAGTTCCAGTCCGGCCACGGCTGGACGCCCGGGGGCGCGGGCACCGCGTCGGCCGAGGCGAACGACAAGTCCGTCTTCGTGCGCGGCACCCAGTCGGTCCGGGTGACCACGGGCGGCACCGGCAAGCAGAGTTACGTCCGCAAGACGGGCCTGCCGGCGATGAGCCTGACGGGCAAGATGATCCGGCTGGTCTTCCGCGTCGACGACGTGACGAACCTGGCCAAGCTCGTCTTCTACCTGGGCAGCGGTTCCCTCGCGAACCACTTCGCCTGGACGCACCACGTCCACTCCAAGACGTCCGCGAACTACGTCCAGTCCGGGGAGTGGGTGACCGTCCACCTCCAGTGGGCGGATGTGGCCGCGGCGGCGGGCACGTACTCCATCGGCGCCGACGGCAAGCCGTCCACGAAGACCGGCTTCACCGACATGTCGTTCGCCGTGTACGACGACGCGGGCGGTCCGGTGACCTACCGGCTGCAGGCCGTCGAGCTGATACCGGACACCGTCTCGGTCTTCCCCAAGGGCGTCGTCTCCATCACCTTCGACGACTCCCACAAGTCGATCCACGACCTGGCCCGGCCGGTCATGGACCGCTTCGGCTTCCCCGGCACGGTCTACAACATCGCCGACGCCATCGGTACGGGCAGCTTCCTGACGCTCGACCAGATGCGCTCGATGCAGGACTTCTCCGGCTGGGAGATGGGGGGCCACTCGTACGCGAACGCCGTCCACACGGCCAGCTACCCCAAGCTGACCGCCGAGCAGGCCGACGACGACTTCCGCAAGCTGCGCGAGTGGCTGGTGTCCAACGGCTTCACCAGCGAGCACTTCGCCTATCCGCACGGCGCGTTCCAGAAGACCTCCGACGGGGTCCCGGTCGACCAGATCGCGAGCCGGCACTTCACCACGGCCCGGTCGATCATCTCCGAGACGATCGAGTCGTTCGCGCCGGCGATGCCGTACCGCCTCAAGGCGCTGACGGGCATCAACGACGGTACGGGGATCGGCGGTACGGCTCTGTCGAAGCTGACGGGCGCGGGCGGCCGGCTCGACCGGTGCGTCAACAGCGGCGACTGGCTGATCCTCTGCCTGCACAAGGTCGTCGACGGCGCCCCCGCGACGAGCACCGAGATCGGCAAGGCGGGTCTGGAGACGCTGATGAAGGCGATCGACGACCGGGACATCCCGGTGCTGACGGTCGAGGAGGCCATGGCCTCCTACACCTGAGGCCCGGACGTCCGGCCCGGACACACAAGAGAGGGGCGGCCCCCCGGCCGCCCCTCTCTTCGTTCTCCCGCGGCTCTACCAGCCGCCCTGCCCGTACCCCTGGCCCTGTCCCTGGCCCTGCTGCCACGACGGGTCCTGGGGCGGATATCCGCCCTGCCCGTAGCCCTGCCCCGGGTACTGCTGCTGGTACGGGTCCTGGTGACCGGGGTGCCCGCCCTGCCACTGCTGCTGACCGGCCGGGGCCGGCGACCCCCAGCTCACGCGCTGCTGCGGGACGCCCGCGTGGTGCTCCTCGTCATAGCCGGGGATCGGCTGCGGCTGGGAGGGGATGCCGCCCGTCGGGCGGGGCCTGGTGCGCAGCGCCACGCCCTCCAGACGCATCAACTGGAGCGTCTCGGTGACCTTCTTGTCGGAGTACGGGTCCTCTTCCTCGAAGATCTCCGTCACATCGCTCTCGTGATCTCCGGCCACGGACACCTCGACGCCGCCCTGGCGGGTGCCCCAACTGCCCTTGTGGAGGGTGAACAGGGCGTAGAACCGCAGCGGGGTCAGCAGCGTCAGCTGGATCACGCCGTAGATCGGCGCGAGCAGGAACATGCCGAAACGCTTGATGAAGCCCATCCCGCGCCGCGGGAAGTCGAGGTAGCGCACATTGCGCAGATAGCCCATCAGCACCATGAAGACCAGGTAGTCGCCGATGTGGTTGACGAACTGCTGGGGCTTCATGATGGGCAGGATGACCATCGAGTAGAACATCGCCGAGCCGAAGACCAGCCACAGGGCGAGTTCCATGCAGGTCAGCCAGAAGGCCGGCCGGTACTTCTTCTGGTGCCGGAACGCCCAGAGCGACTCGCGGAAGAAGGACTTGTTCCAGCGCACCTGCTGGCGCAGGAAGTGCGGCAGCTTCTCGGGGACCGCCGTGTAGCCGACGGCGGTCTCCTGGAAGACGACCTGGCCCTCCATCAGGCAGTAGTTGGTCATGCGGCGGTCGTCACCGAAGACGGCCGGCTTGCCCAGGAACTGCTGGTTGAGGAAGTCCGGCAGGTATTTGCGCACCAGCGTGCCGCGGTACGCGGAGAGCGCGCCGCAGCAGCACAGCACCGACTTCAGCCGCGAGTAGGCGGCCCGCTCGAACAGGAACGAGTTGCCGTAGCGCAGGTCCTGGAGGCGGGTGAAGATGTTGCTGTCGTGGTTGAGCGCCAGCACCATGCCGGTGGAGGCCATGATCTTCTCGTCGGCCAGCGGCAGCAGCAGCTCGCGCACGGTGTCCCGGGACAGCACGGTGTCCGAGTCGACGCACAGGAAGATGTCGGAGTAGGGCGCCGCCTCGAAGCCCAGCGCCAGCGCCTCGCGCTTGCCCTTGTTCTCGGGCTGGACGCTGACGGTGTACTTGACGCCCTTGGCCTCGAACTCCCGGCGCATCTTCTTCGCGGCCCGGATGCCGGAGTCGTTGGCGCTGGCGTCGTCGATGATGTGGATCTCGTTCGGCAGGCGGCTCTGCGCGAGGAGGCTGCGCATGCCCTGCTCGAACATCACCGGGTCCTCGTTGTAGATCGGGATGACCGCGGTGACCCAGGCGTTCTCCAGGTACTCCAGCTCCTCCCGCCCGGCCTTGGCCGGACGGTAGAAGAGGGCGCCGAACATCTTCAGGGCCAGCAGGCCCATGGCACCCATGGAGTACAGGTGCAGGGAACCGGCGTCGAGCCGGGTGGCGATCAGTGCGGCGAGGCCCAGGAAGACGAAGTACGAGACCTTCAGGTGCCGTCGCTTGCGGTGGGCCCGACGGCCACCGGAGTCGACGGCTCCCGGTATGTACGTATCGTCGGCAGTCACAGCTTGACCACCCGCGGGTGGTCGGCGGATTTGCCCCGGGTGTCGAAGAGCGCCCGGGCGCGGTCGGCCAGCTCGTCGAGGTCTATCTCGCGGTGCGGCTGGAGCAGGATCGTCAGGTCGGCGGCCTCGGCGGCGGCGAGGTAGTCCTCGGCCCGCTCGACGGGCGCACCGGCGACGCGCCAGTCCTCGACCCGCGGGTCGAAGTAGACGAGCTCGGCACCGCGTGCGAGGAGGTTCTCCGCGACGGCCAGGGCCGGGCTCTCGCGCTGGTCGGAGATGTCCGGCTTGTAGGTCACGCCGAGCAGCAGGACCCGGGAGCCGCGCACGGCCTTGCCCTGGTCGTTGAGCAGATCGGCGGCCCGGTTCACCACGTGCACGGGCATGCGCTGGTTGATCTCCTGCGCCAGCTCCACGAACCGGAACGGGATGCCCAGCGAACGTACCTTGTACGACAGGTAGTTGGGGTCGATCGGAATGCAGTGCCCGCCGACGCCGGGACCCGGGTAGAACGGCGCGAACCCGAACGGCTTCGTGGAAGCACACCGGATGGCGTCCCACAGATCGACGCCGATCTCGCGGCAGAACATCGACATCTCGTTGACGAGCGCGATGTTGACGTGCCGGTACGTGTTCTCCAGCAGCTTGGCCATCTCGGCCTCGCGGGTGCCCTTGGCCTCGACGACCCGGTTCACGAACCGCTCGTAGAGGGCGCGGGCGGCCTTGGTGCAGTCGGCCGTGATGCCGCCGACGACCTTGGGGGTGTTCTCCAGGCCGAAGGAGGGGTTGCCCGGGTCGATGCGCTCGGGCGAGAAGGCGAGGTGGAAGTCGATGCCGACGCGCAGGCCCCCGGCCTCCAGACGCGGCCGGACGACCTCGTCGGTCGTGCCCGGGTACGTCGTCGACTCCAGGACCACGAGCGTGCCGGCGCTGAGGTGGGCGGCGATGTCGTCCACGGCGGCGTGCACCGCACCGAGGTCCGGGGCGCCGTGCTCGGTGAGCGGCGTGGGAACGCACACCACGACCGCGGCGGCGCCGGCGATCACGTCGGCCCGGTCGACGGCCTCGAAGCCCTGCTCGCGCATGGCGCGCACGTCGGCGTCGGAGATGTCGTCGACATGCGAACGGCCGGCGTTCAGTCCCTCGACCACCCGTCGGCTGCGGTCGAGACCGACCACCTTCAGGCCCGCGGCGGCTGCGGACCTGGCCAACGGCAGCCCCACGTAACCGAGTCCGACAACGACAAGATCCACCGTGGAGGATCTGCTCACGAATTCATCCCCAACCCCGTTGCCACGGCGTCGGCCAGACGCAGTAGCAACCGGCCCCCCGAGCAAAATCGAACAAGTCCGAGGAGGTTAACAAGACCTTCACTTTTTGACCATGTTCACCCTAGGTGCGCCTTGTCACGCACACATCTGTACAACCCTTGACACATCTCATGTGTCTGGTGCGTCAAGAGCCTCAAGATGAAGGGATCAGTTCCGCTTCTTGAAGGCGGTCAGATCTCCCGCCAGGCCTCCAGCGCGAGCCCCGGCTCGTCCTTGCGGCGGGTGAGCAGCACGGTCCCGGTCGACGGCGAGAGGGAGGCGGCGACGACCTCGTCGTGCTCGTCGAGCGCCACCGACACCATGGCGTCGGCGGGCAGCTGGGGCCCGGACTCGGTCCACCAGGCACCGGCCGACTCCCGCTCGGTCGGATACGCGGCGAAGGCGACCCGGCCACTCGCCGACCGCTGCGCGAGCACGGTGCAGTCGTGCCCCTCGATGACACACCGCACCGCGGAGACCGGCCCCGGCCCGGCCGACGCCAGCAGGGTCACCGGTTTCTCACCGGGACGCCAGGCGCACAGGTCTCCGGACAGGTTCGTGAAGAACAGGGTGGTGTGCTCGGCGGACGTGGCGAGCGCGCGCAGGGTCCCCGGACGGACGGGGACATCGACGCCTTCGGCTTGCACCGGCTTCTTCCCGTCCCCCTCCTGTCGCCAGCGCAGGATCCCGCCGGGCACGCAGGCGTACACCTCCACGAGCCCGGACTCCGCCGCCACGGCGGTCGGCTCCCCCTCGACGTCATGCCCTCCCAGGTCCAGCCAGCCACCCCAGCCGCCCTTGACCTTCTGGTTGCGCAGGCTCACCCCGCCGCCCTTGTTCCGGACGAAGACGTAGCCGCGCCCCACGCCGTCGACGGCGACGGCCGGCGCGCCCGTCCGGTCGCCCTTCTGGTCCGGGTGCCCGATCGGGACCCAGTCCAGGGCCGCGAGCCCGGGCCGGAAGTGCGTGGAGTGCACGAGCCCCGACTCCCCCGACACGGTGGGCCGCCAGGCGGCCAGGTGCGCGTAACCGTCGCGGCCCTGGCCGACCGCCGCGCCCGGGTGCAGCTTCTGGCTGCCGCCGACGATGCGCGGAGCGTCCTCCCAGGGGCCCGCCGGGCCGCGTTCCGCACGGCACAGGACGGCGTCGCCGGAGGGCAGATAGACAGTGAGGCGGCCGTCGCGGCCGCGGATGAGCCAGTCGCCGTTCACGTGTTCACTTTATGCGGCCGACCGGGCCCGGTGCGCCCGCCCACCCCTGCCTCGCGCCCATCTCCCGTGCGACCCTGGCCACATGAACGCCACCGTGCCTGTCCTGGTCGTCGTCGACGCGGCGAACGTCGTCGGTTCGGTGCCGGACGGGTGGTGGCGGGACCGTCGGGGCGCGGCGGAGCGGTTGCGTGACCGGTTGGCGTCGGAGGGGGTTCCGGCCGTCTCCGGCCCGGTGGAGATCGTCCTGGTCGTGGAGGGGGCGGCGCGCGGCGTGGAGTCCGTGCCCGGGGTACGGGTGTCGTCCGCCGCGGGCAGCGGAGACGACCACATCGTCGAGGTGGTGGCCTCGGCCGGTGACCGTCCCGTCCTGGTGATCACGGCGGACCGGGAGCTGCGGAGGCGGGTCGCGGAGCTGGGGGCGGACGTGGCGGGACCGCGATCTGTTCGTCCGTAGGGTGCCCTGTTGCCGCTCGGGCCGGGTGGGTCCGCAGCGGGCGTAGTGGAGTACTCGGCGGCGGTGCTGGGGCCGGGTGGGTCCGCAGCCCGGCGTAGCGGGGTGCCGCTGCGCCCACCCTCCCCCATCGCCCCCAGCGGCACGCATGCCCGCAGCGGGGGCGGCCCGCATGCCCGCAGCTGGGCGGGCCACGACGCTCCCGCACCCGCCGGACCACGTAAGGGGTCGTGTCGGGGGGTGTCCGCCCGCAGCGGTTGGCGCGTCAACGGACAGTCAGTCGGCGTCCGACCCCATCGCGCCGTTCCGAGGACGGACACCCCCCCCGGCGCGGCCCCGACCCACACCCAACGGTCAGGCGGAGCCTAAGCCGTGCCGCCGCCCGCGCTCGGCTGCTCCTCGCCCGCTTCGCGGCGTGCGAGAAGGCTGTGATTACGGCCGTACAGGAAGTAGACGAGGAAGCCGGCGGCCATCCAGATGGCGAAGCGGACCCACGTCTCGGCGGGCAGGTTGATCATCAGCCACAGGGAAGCGCACACCGACAGGATCGGGATGACCGGCACCCACGGCGTGCGGAAGGACCGGGGCAGGTCGGGGCGGCTCTTGCGCAGGATGATCACACCGATGGCGACGACCACGAACGCGAACAGCGTGCCGATGTTCACCAGCGCCGCCAGCTCCGTCAGCGGCGTGAACCCGGCGAGGACCGCGATGATCACACCGAGCAGGATCGTCGGCCGGTGCGGCGTCTTGAACCGCGGGTGAACGTGCGAGAAGAACCGCGGCAGCAGCCCGTCCCGGCTCATCGCGAAGAACACCCGGGTCTGCCCCAGCAGAAGAATCATGCACACCGTCGTCAGGCCGACCGCGGCGCCGAAGCTGATGAAGCCCGCGAACCACGGATGTCCCGTCGCCTTGAACGCGTCGGCCAGCGGCGCGTCGACCGACAGCTGGCTGTAGTGCTGCATGCCGGTGACGACGATCGACACGAGGACGTACAGCGTCGTGCAGATCACGAGGGAGCCGAGGATGCCGCGCGGCATGTCGCGCTGCGGGTTCTTGGTCTCCTCCGCGGCCGTGGCCACGACGTCGAAGCCGATGAAGGCGAAGAACACGACCGAGGCGGCGGTGAAGATGCCCATCACGCCGAAGTTGGAGGGCGCCCAGCCGAACATCAACTGGATCAGTGGGGAGTCGAGGCTCGCCCCCGCCTCCACCGGCTTCTCCTTCGGGATGAACGGGTCGTAGTTCTTCCCCTCGATGAGGAACGCACCCGCGACGATCACCACGAGGACGACCGTCACCTTGATGGCGACGACGACCGACGTGATCCGGGCGGACAGCTTCATGCCGATCACGAGGATGGCGGTGAGGACGAGGACGAGCGCGGCGGCGAGGATGTCGAAGCCGAAGATGTCGGCGCCCTCCCGGCTGCCCAGGGCCGCGGGCATCGTCCAGCCCGCGTTCTCCAGGAGCGACTGGATGTAGCCGGACCAGCCGACGGCCACCACCGCCGTCCCCAGCGCGAACTCCAGGACCAGGTCCCAGCCGATGATCCAGGCGGGCAGTTCTCCGAGGGAGGCGTACGAGAACGTGTAGGCGGACCCGGCGACCGGAACCGTGGAGGCGAACTCGGCGTAACAGAGCGCGGCCAGCGCACAGGCGACGCCGGCCGCCACGAACGCCAGAGCCGTCGCGGGCCCGGCGTTGTCCTTGGCGACCGTGCCGGTGAGTACGAAGATGCCGGTACCGATGATCACACCGACGCCGAAGACGGTCAGATCCAGCGCGGACAAGGACTTCTTGAGCGCGTGCTCTGGTTCCTCGGTGTCGAGGATGGACTGCTCGACCTTCTTCGTCCGGAAGAGGGTACTGCTCACGGGGTACCTCCCACGCTTGTCGTCCTCGACATGATCGAGAGGTGGCACCATCCGTATGCCCCGGCACGGACGGATTCACGCCAATGGGCCGGTTACACCACCCTCATGGTGGGGAAACCGGCCCATTTCGAACCCGTTCGGCCGTGCGGCCGCATCGGCCGTGTCAGTCGCGCGCGCTCTCCACCGACTCCACGGCATCCGCGGCACCGCGTTCGAAGCGTCCGTCCAGCTTGGCGACCAGTCCGGTCACCTGCCGGGCGATGTCCGGCGCGGTGAGACCGATCTCGGCCAGGACCTCGGCACGCGAGGCGTGGTCGAGGAAGCGCGGCGGGATGCCGAAGTCGCGCAGCGGCACGTCCACACCCGCGTCACGCAGCGCCTGCGCGATCGCCGAGCCGACACCACCGACCCGGCTGTTGTCCTCCACGGTGACGACCACGCGGTGCTGCTCGGCGAGCGGGGCCATGGCCTCGTCGACGGGCTTGACCCAGCGCGGGTCGACGACGGTCGTGGAGATGCCCTGCTTGTCGAGCAGGCCGGCGATCTCCAGGCACATCGGCGCGAGGGCGCCGACGGAGACCAGCAGGACGTCCGGCCGGTCGGTACCCGGCTCGCGCAGGACGTCCATGCCGCCGACGCGCCGCACGGCGGGCACGGCGGGGCCGACGGCGCCCTTGGAGAAGCGGACCACGGTCGGCGCGTCGTCGACGGCGACGGCCTCCCGCAGCTGGGCACGGACCTGGTCGGCGTCACGCGGTGCGGCCAGCCGCAGTCCGGGTACGACCTGGAGGATCGACATGTCCCACATGCCGTTGTGGGAGGCACCGTCGGTGCCGGTGACCCCGGCCCGGTCGAGCACGAAGGTGACGCCGCACTTGTGCAGGGCCACGTCCATCAGCACCTGGTCGAAGGCGCGGTTGAGGAACGTGGCGTAGACGGCGAACACCGGGTGCACGCCGCCCGTGGCCAGGCCGGCCGCGGAGACGGCGCCGTGCTGCTCGGCGATGCCGACGTCGTAGACCCGTTTGGGGAAGCGCTTGGCGAACTTGTCCAGGCCCACGGGCTGGAGCATGGCGGCCGTGATGGCCACGATGTCCTCGCGCTCCTCGCCGAGCTTGACCATCTCCTCGCCGAAGACGGAGGTCCAGTCGGCGCCGGAGCTGGCGATCGGCAGGCCCGTGTCGGGGTGGATCTTGCCGACGGCGTGGAAGCGGTCCGCCTCGTCCTGGAGGGCGGGCTGGTAGCCGCGGCCCTTCTCCGTGAGGCAGTGCACGATGACCGGCCCGCCGAACCGCTTGGCCTTGGCGAGCGCGGACTCCAGGGCCTCCAGGTCGTGCCCGTCGATCGGGCCGACGTACTTCAGGCCGAGGTCCTCGAACATGCCCTGCGGGGCGATGAAGTCCTTCAGGCCCTTCTTGGCGCCGTGCAGGGTGTCGTAGAGCGCCTGGCCGACCACGGGGGTGCGCTCCAGGACCTCCTTGGTGCGGGCGAGGAAGCGCTCGTAGCCGTCCGTCGTCCGCAGCGTCGCGAGGTGGTTGGCGAGGCCGCCGATGGTCGGCGCGTAGGAGCGCTCGTTGTCGTTGACGACGATGACGAGCGGGCGGTCCTTGGCGTCGGCGATGTTGTTCAGGGCCTCCCAGGCCATGCCGCCGGTCAGCGCGCCGTCACCGATCACGGCCACGACATGGTCGTCGCGCTCGAGGATCTGGTTGGCCTTGGCGATGCCGTCGGCCCAGCCGAGGACGGTCGAGGCGTGCGAGTTCTCGATGACGTCGTGCTCGGACTCTCCTTGCGAGGGGTAGCCGGACAGGCCGCCCTTCATCTTCAGCTTCGAGAAGTCCTGGCGGCCGGTGAGCAGCTTGTGGACGTAGGACTGGTGGCCGGTGTCCCAGAGCACCTTGTCCCGGGGCGAGTCGAAGACCCGGTGCAGGGCGATGGTGAGCTCCACCACGCCGAGGTTGGGGCCGAGGTGACCGCCGGTCTTGGAGACCGCTTCGACAAGGAAGCTCCGGATCTCCTCCGCCAGCTGGTTCAGCTCCTCCAGGTTGAGCCGGTCCAGATCGCGCGGTCCCCTGATACGGGTCAGCAGCGGCACCCGTGCCTCCTTGCAGTAGAGCTGTTGCCGGGCTTGTCGAGTCTAATGTTCCGCCTTTGCGGGCGGCGCCGTGGCCTTGCGTCGTACGTCACGCGTTCGGCTGTACCCATCTTGTGCCACACCCACGACACAGCTGTGCCCGGTACCTGGGAGGTACCGGGCACAGGCGGGTTCTCGGGCGTTACGCGCGCCCGGCCGTCTTCTGCGTCTTGCGGGTGACGGCGTCGATGACGACCGTGGCCAACAGCACACCACCGGTGATCATGTACTGCACCGGGGAGGCGATGCCCTCGAGCGCGAGGCCGTACTGGATGGACACGATCACCAGCACACCGAGCAGGGCGTTCCAGGTGCGTCCACGGCCGCCGAACAGCGACGTGCCGCCGATCACCGCCGCGGCGATCGCGTTCATCAGCAGGTCACCGCCACCGGCGCCCTGGTTGGCCGCGGCGATCTTGGAGGCGATGAACAGGCCGCCCACCGCGGCGAAGGTGCCGGAGATCGCGAACACCGAGATCCGGACCATCTCCACGTTGATACCGGCCCGGCGGGACGCCTCGACGCTGCCGCCGAGCGCGAACACCTTCCGGCCGTAGGACGTGCGGCGCAGCACGAAGTCCGTCACCAGCAGCACCGCGATGAAGATCACCACGGCGAGCGGCAGGCCCTTGTACTGGTTGAAGACGATGGCGACGGTGAAGGCGAGCACCGCCAGCAGCACCGTCCGCACGATGGTCTCACTCAGCGGCCTCGACGGCACACCCGCGGCCTCGCGGCGCCGGTTGCCGAAGAAGGAGCTGAGGAAGAACCCGGCGGTCACCACCGCGGCCAGCGCGTACGCGGCGGCCACATCGGAGAAGTAGTAGCTGGTCAGCTTGGCCACGACCCCGTCCGGGTCGAGGTTGATGGTGCCGTTGTCGCCCAGGATCTGGAGCATGAAGCCGTTCCAGAACAGCAGGCCGGCCAGGGTGACGGCGAACGCGGGGACACCGATCTTCGCGAAGAAGAAGCCGTGCAGCACGCCGGCGACCGTGCCGGTGAGGATGGCCAGCACGAAGGCGAGCCACTCGTTCATGCCGTTGGTGACGTTCAGCACCGCGAACGACGCACCCGCCACACCGGACACCGAGCCGACCGACAGGTCGATCTCGCCGAGCAGCAGCACGAACACGATGCCGACGGCGATCATGCCCGTACCGACCATGGCGACGGACATGTCGGACAGGTTGCCCGCGGTGAGGAAGTTGGAGTTCAGGCTCGTGAAGATGAGCCAGATGATCGCCAGGCCGATGACGACCGGGATGGAGCCCAGGTCACCGGACTTCATCTTCCGCTTGAACTCGGTGACGTAGCCCTTGAGGCCCTGCTCGCGGACCAGCAGCCGGGGGTCGACCACCGTGACGGCCGCCTTGGCCGCCTCGGGGTTCTCCACGACGTGGTCGTCCGGAGCCGCGGAGGTCTTGTCGATGCTCACTTGGAAACCTCCCCGTTCGTGCGCGCCGCACGGCGGGTCACGGCGTTGTCGGTGGCGCCGGTGATGGCGGAGATGATCTCTTCCTGCGAGGTCGACTTGACCTCGAAGACGCCGTTGTTGCGCCCGAGGCGCAGCACGGCGACCTTGTCCGCGACGGCCTTCACATCGGCCATGTTGTGGCTGATGAGGATCACGGCGTGGCCGCGCTCGCGCAGCCGCTCGACCAGGTCGAGGACCTGAGCGGTCTGCTCGACACCGAGGGCGGCGGTGGGCTCGTCGAGGATGACCAGCTTGGGCTCGCCGAGCATGGAACGGGCGATGGCCACGGTCTGGCGCTGACCGCCGGAGAGCGAGGCGATCGGGATGCGCACGCTGGGGATGCGGATCGACAGCGTGTCGAGCAGCTCGCGGGAGCGGCGCTCCATCTCCACCTCGTCCAGGATGCCGCGCTTGCGGATCTCCCGGCCCAGGTAGAGGTTGCCGACGACGTCGATGTTGTCGCAGAGCGCGAGGTCCTGGTAGACGGTCGCGATGCCCAGGTTCTGGGCGTCGTGCGGCTTGTTGATCTGGACGGACCTGCCGTCCCATTCGATGACGCCCTCATCGATGGGGTGCACGCCGGCGATCGTCTTGACCAGCGTGGACTTTCCGGCTCCGTTGTCGCCGACCAGGGCGACCACCTCACCGGCGTGGACCTCAAGCTCTACGTCGGTGAGCGCCTGAACGGCACCGAATCGCTTGGAGACCCCGCGCAACGCCAGCACGGGCGTAGCGGACACGTGAACCATCTCCTTCGCCGCCTGACCCGGCGGGAGGTTGTGCAGAAGTGTGGAAGGGGTGATCCGTCCGGCGCCCCGCGGAGCTTGCGGGGCTGATGTGGCGGGGCGCCGGAGGAACTCGGGGGCAACCGGTCCCCGCACGGAGTCACGGGAGCCCGGTGCGGGCTCCCGTGCCCCTCAGGGGACTTGGCGGCTGCTTACTTGAGACCGATCTTGTCGCAGGCGGCCTTGTACTTGCCCGTGCAGATCTCGTTGACGGTGTAGATGCCGTCCTTGATGACGGTGTCGTTGATGTTGTCCTTCGTCAGCGAGACGACCGGGACGAGGACGGACGGGATGGCCTTGGTGGTCGGGCTGTCGACCTTGTCCTTGGCGATCGAGTCGAGCGACTTGCCCTGGGCGAGGGCGACGGCCATCTCGGCCGCGACGTCCGCCTCCTGCGGGTAGGGCTTGTAGACGCTCATGTACTGCTCACCGGTCACGATGCGCTGCACACCCGCGAGTTCGGCGTCCTGGCCGGTGACGGGGATGTCGGCGATGCCGGCGGCCTTCAGGGCGGTGATGATGCCGCCCGCCATGCCGTCGTTGGCGGAGTAGACGCCGACGATCTTGTCCTTGCCGAGGGCGGAGATGGCGCCCTCCATGTTGGAGTTGGCGTTCTCCGGCTTCCACTCCTTGGTGTCGTACTCGCGGCCGACCTTCACCTTGCCGTCGAGCACGTCGTGGGCGCCCTGCTTGAACTGGGCGGCGTTGGGGTCGGTGGAGGACCCGTTCATCATGACGATCTGGCCGTCCTTGGCCTTGTCGCCCAGCGCCTTCAGCAGGGCCTCGCCCTGGGTCTTGCCGACGGTGACGTTGTCGAACGAGGTGTAGGCGTCGATCGGGCCCTCGGCCAGGCGGTCGTAGGCGACGACGGGGATGCCCGCGTCCTTGGCCTTCTTCACCGAGCCGGCGATGGCCTTGGAGTCCACCGCGTCCACGATCAGCACGTCGACCTTGTTGGTCACCATCGTGTCGACCTGCTGGTTCTGCGTGCTGGCGTCCTGCTTGGCGTTGGCGTAGACGACCTCGCCCTTGCCGTTGGTGAGTTCCTTGACCTTCTTCTCGATGAGCACCCGGTCGAACTTCTCGTAACGGGCGGTCGCGTTCTCCGGAAGAAGCAGGCCGACCTTGATGTCGTTGCCCTTCTTGGCGGACCCGGTGGAGTCGGCGTTGTCACCCGACTCCTTGGCGCTGCCACAGGCAGCAAGCGAAACGGCCATCGCACCGGCGGCAATAGCAACAGCGGCGCGACGCATACGCGTGTTCACTTCAGAAACCTCCCTGACGAGGCCGCGACATTGCGGCCGAGGTGGCTGGAAGTCAACTCGGCCACACGTGCGACGTCAAGAAGTAAATCCTTAACGAGATGGCAACGGTGCCATCCGTTCTCTAAGTGAAGGCAGGGGTGACTGCCTGGAGTGCACCGGGAGCGGTGCCGTCCAAAAGGGTCGAATCGCCCATTTCGCTGAGGGCGAGGGCGAGCGCTCCGAGCACCTCCGCACGGCCGCCGAGGGCACCGGGGAGAACGGACAACTGGCGTGCCGCACTGGGGATGGCATAGCGGCCGACAGACTCCCGGATCGGCCCGAGGACCAGCTCACCGGCCTCGGCGAGATCACCACCGAGGACCACGCGGCTCGGGTTCAGCAGATTGCAGAGGTTGGCCACTCCACTGCCGATGTGGCGGCCGACGTCGGCGATCACCCGACGACAGCCCGGGTCTCCGTCCCGCGCGAGCCGTACGACGCCCTCCATGGTCAGATCGGTGCCGTGACTGGACTGGAGGAGCGGGAGCACGTAGCGCGCGGCCGCGAAGGTCTCCAGGCAGCCGCGGTTTCCGCAACGGCAGACCGGGCCGGATTCGTCGAGTGTAATATGTCCGATTTCTCCGGCGGTGCCGCCGGGTCCCCGGTAGATCTTGCCGTCGATCACCAGACCGGCGCCGACACCGCTCGCGACCTTGATGTACGCCAGGTCGCGGACGCCTCGGCCGCTGCCCCAGACCATCTCGCCGAGGGCGCCGAGGTTGGCGTCGTTGTCCACGTGCACGGGGACGCCGAGGCGGCCGCGCAGCTCCTCGGCGGGCTTGGTGCCGGTCCAGCCGGGGAGGATGGCGGTCGACCCGAGGGTGCCGGACTCGACGTCGATGGGGCCGGGGACGCCGAGGCCGACGCCGGCGATCTTGGAGCGGTCCACGCCGGTGGCTTCGATCAGGCGGGTGACCAGCTGTTCCGCGCGGTCGAAGCCCTGGGTGGACGAGGCGTCCACGTCCAGGGGCTCCGACTCCTCGGCGAGGACCTGGTGGGCAAGGTTGCCGATGGCGACGCGGAGGTGGGTGTGACCGAAGTCGACGCCGATGACGATGCCGGCGTCGCCGCTCAGCGACACGCTGCGGGCACGGCGGCCGCCGGCGGAGGTCGGTGTGACCTCGACGGTGCCGCCGTCCTTCAACTCCCGGACGATGTTGGAGACCGTCGCGGCGGACAGACCCGTCGTCCGGGCGATCTCGGCCTGGGTGAGGGAGCCCGCCAGGCGCACGGCTCGTACGACCCGCTCCAGGTTGGCTCGGTGCAGCGATGACTGCGACCCCGGAGTCTCCACGACGACCTCCTGCGCGCGGGGCCGCTTCGATGAGACCCCGTCTATGTCCAACTAGTGAACTCTAAGCTGAGCCGTTCGGGTTGCCTCCCGTCAAGAGGTTGAACTGATTCCGGGGTGTGTGCGTGTCGTCGCGGACGGCTACGCGAGGGCTTCGCGTGACGCCGGGTGGTGGGGGTGCGCGTTCGTTTCGCCTTCGCGTGGGGGGTGGGTCGGGGCCGCGCCGGGGGGTGTCCGTCCTCGGAACGGCGCGATGGACCTCGATACCGACTGACTGGCGTTGACGCGCCAACCGCTGCGGGCGGACACCCCCCGACACGACCCCTTACGCACGACGGCGGGTGCGGGAGCGTCGTGCAGCGCCCCAGCTGCGGGCATGCGTGCCGCTAAGGGCGGCACGGGTGGGCGCAGCGGCACCCCGCTACGCCGGGCTGCGGACCCACCCCGGCCTCAGCAGAAACGCCGAGCACCCGGCCACGTGGCTCGGCTGCGCTACTTCAGCGCACCCGCCGTCAGCCCCTGCACCACCTGTCGCTGGAAGATGATGTACGCCGCCAGCACCGGCAGCATCGCCATCACGAGGCCCGCGAAGAGGCCCGACCAGTCGCCCTTGTAGCCCTGGCTGACCGCCAGCTGGACCAGGCCCTGGGTGAGGACCCGCTTGTCGGGGTCGGTGTTGAGGACCGTGGGGAGCATGTACTGGTTCCACTGGCCCAGGAAGTTGAAGATGCCGACGCTGATCAGGCCCGGCTTGGCCATGGGCAGCATGATCTGGAAGAACGTGCGGCTGTGGGACGCGCCGTCCACGAAGGCCGCTTCGGCGATCGACGTCGGCAGGGTGCGGAAGAACGCCGTGAGGAAGAACACCGTGAACGGCAGCGAGTAGGCGATGTAGACCAGGATCAGGCCGTGGATGGTGTTCAGCAGGCCCATGTTGTTCACGACGTAGAACAGCGGGACCAGGGCGAGCATGATCGGGAAGCTCATGCCGCCGATGAACAGGAAGTAGATGAAGCGGTTGCCCGGGAAGTCGAAACGGGCCAGGACGTAGGCCGCCATGGAGCCCAGGACCAGCGTTCCGATGAGCGAACCGCCGACCACGAGGACCGTGTTGAGGAAGTAGTCGCTCATGTTGGCCTGGGTCCACGCCCGCGACCAGTTGTCGAAGTGCAGGGAGTCCGGGAGCGACCAGGGGGAGCTGAAGATGGAGCGGTCGTCCTTGAAGGACGTCATGACCGCCCAGAGCAGCGGCAGGACCACCATGAACGCCCAGATGACCAGGACTCCGTGGGAGAAGACGTTGAGGACGGTGCCCTCTTTCTTCTCCTTGGGGGGCGCGGGCGGCGGGACGTCCGTCTTGGTGATCGGTGCGCCGGACTCGGCAGGCAGCGGCGCGGGGGTTTCGGTCGTCTTCATCGGTCAGTACTCCAGCCGCTCGCGACGGCCCAGCCGCATCACCACGGCGGCGAAGGCCAGCGTGACGACGAGCAGGGCGACACCGATGGTGGTGGCGTAGGCGGCCTGCCCGTCACGGAACGCCTTCTGGTACACGTACAGGACCATGACGGTGGTCGAGTAGTCGGGACCGCCCGGCCCGGTCGTCATGATCTGCACGACCGCGAACGACTCGGCGCCCAGGGCGAGGATGCCCATGTAGACCCAGCCGGACTGCACCGTGTCCCACAGGAGGGGCAGGGTGACCCGGAAGAACGTGGTGACGCGGTTCGCGCCGTCCAGGAGCGCGGCCTCGTACATCTCCGCCGGGATGGAGGCCATGCCCGCGGAGAAGAGGACCACGAAGAAGCCGACCGTGGACCAGACGAGGACCCCCATCACCGCCCAGAGGGCCAGATCGGGGTCGCCCAGCCAGAGGGGCTGGACGTCGCCCAGGCCGATGCCGCGCAGGAGTGAGTTGATCGCGCCGCTGTCCGGGTTGTACGCGAACGCGAACAGCAGCGCGACGATGGCGATCGAGAGGACCTGCGGGAAGAAGTAGACGATTTTGTAGAAACCGGAGCCGCGGACGCCGGTGATGACGGGCCCGTTTCTCCGTTTTCTGCCGCCTACGTTGATCATGAAGGCGAAGAACAGCGCGAGGCCGATCGTCACCACCGGCAGCAGGAGGGCGAACAGCAGGCTGTGCTGCAACGACTTCCAGAAGATGTCGTCGTCGAGCATCCGGCTGTAGTTGTCGAAACCGACCATCTTGAATTCGGGGCTCAGGCCGGTCCAGTCCGTGAACGAGTAGTAGATGGACTGGATGAACGGCCAGACCACGAAGAGCGCGTACAGTCCCAGGGGCAGCGCTAGGAAGCCCACGATGAACCGGTACTTGCCGTGCTGCATCGCCACTCCGGTGCCGTTGCGGAAATTGGGTTTCCGTTGCTGTTACTGGTGCTTGTAGTGCTTGATGGAGTCGTCCTTGGCCGCCTCGTCGGCGAAGCCCTGGATCTTCTTGATGGCCTCGGCCGGGGTGAGGCGGCCGGCCATCATCTCGCCCAGACCGGACACACCGATCTTCTCCTTCTGCAACTGCACGTACCAGTCCTGCAGACGGGGATTCACCACGTTCTCGCCCGCCTTGTCCAGTGCCGCGACGCCGGATGTGAGGCCGGGGGTGAGGGAGATGCCGTCGGTGCCGCCGTTGTACGCGGTCAGTGATTTCACCTTGCCGGTGAAGTTCTTGGACGACGCCTCACTGAGCATGATGCGCAGCTGCTCCATGCCGCCGGCCGCGTTCTTGGCCTTGGCCGGGACGATGAAGGGCTCGCCGCCTGAGGCCCAGATGGTGCCGAAGGGCATCTTGTCGGAGGAGTCGAGGCCGGTGGGCGCGGAGACGGCCAGGTTGAAGTCGTCGGGGATGACGTTGGCCGACTCGTTCTCCACCCAGGAGCCGTTCGGGATGAACAGCGCCTTGCCCTCGGCCCAGGCGGTCTGCGACTGGATGTGGTCCAGGCCCGGGGTGCCCTTGAGGACGTAGCCCTTCTTGTAGAGCTCGTAGTACGCCTCGAAGCAGGCCTTGACGGCCGGGTGCTTCCAGGCGTTCGGCTCCAGGTTGTCGATCGCGTCGAGGACCTCGCGGCCGCCGACCTTGCCGATCATCGGGTAGAGCGAGAAGGGGATGTAGTACGGGTATTTGCCCGCATATGTCCAGCCCGCCATGCCCTTCTTCTTGGCCTTCGCGCAGACCGCGAGCATCTGGTCCCAGGTCTCCGGGTACTGCTCGTCGAGCGAGTCCAGGGCCTTCTGCGAGTACCAGACGCCGTACACCGTGTAGGCGTAGTACAGGATCCAGACCTTCTCGCCGTCGAACTGGCCCATCTCCACGATGCCGGGGCGCAGCGTGTCGCGGACCTTCTTGTTCGGGTCGTCGTAGGAGGGCGCGTCGAGCAGCGGGGTGAGGTCGGTGAGCTGGTTCTTGCCGACCAGGACGCCCATGTCCATCTGCTCGGCGCCGGAGTTGTCGATGAGGTCCGGCGGGGTGCCCTGGTTGAAGCGGGGCTGGAGCGTGGACTGGATCTTCTGGGTGGCGGAGAACTTCACCTTCACCTTGGGGAAGTTCTTCTCGTAGATCTTCACGGCGTCCTCGGCGTACTCCTTGCCGAAGCCGCCGTCGAACAGGACGAATTCCATGCCGGCCGTGTCGTTGACGGCGAGCGGGTTCTTCGCGGTCTTCTTGCCGGCCTTGGCCTTGTCGCCACTGTCGTCGCCGCCGCTGCTGGCGCAGGCGGACAGGAAACTCATGGTGGGGACGGAGATCAGCCCGAGCGCAGCAGACCTTTTGATCAGATCACGGCGGCCGACACCTTCGGTGCCGTGGTTCTCGGCGGAAGTGGATCCCATGCTCAAGTCCTCGCCTTCTCCAGGACTCAGGCGGTGAACCGGATCCTTCCCGGCACCGCGATCGGGTCAAGCTGGGTCGTGCAGGAAAGTGCGGGTGGTGATGTGCGGATCGGGTGAAGCGTGCGACAGGTATAGTCCACTTCCCGCCAGCGGATCAACATCGAACACAGGGTTGGCCGTGGGTCTTATCCGAGTTGAGACCTCGCGGAAGTATGAGTGACCTGTGGGTGCTCCGCCGGAAATATCCCGGTCACCACGCCCGAATGCCACAGGCAACACCCTTGACACTCCCGGCCACTTGGGCAACTACTGGTCCTTGCGCATCGAAGGTGACAACGTTGTCCACTGCGCAGGGAGGGTACCCGTTGATGCAGCGGAAAGCTCGGCACAGATGGGGTTCGGCGGTCGTGTCGGCGACCGCCTTCGCATTGGCCCTGAGTTCACAGGGCGTTGCGGTCGCACGGCCCGAAGCCCCCGAGAGCCCCGACCGGGAGTTCGCGTCCTCGTTCGAGGCGGACGACCCGGTTCCGGACTGGCTGAACACGGTCGACACCACCCCCGACGGCGGCAAACGGGCCTCGGGAGTCGACGGCGGCTACAGCAGCGGCATACCGGGCAATGTGACCGACCAGGTCACCGACGTCCGGGCCGGCGCCGAGAACACGGGCGGCGGCGAGGTGAAGGAGAACCTGGTCGACGGCGAGCCGAGCACCAAGTGGCTCACCTTCGAGCCCACCGGCTGGGTCGAGTTCGACCTGGACAAACCAGTCAGACTCGCGCGTTACGCGCTGACGTCGGCCAATGATCACGATGAGCGCGACCCGAAGGACTGGACCCTGAAGGGCTCCGCCGACGGGAAGGAGTGGAAGACGCTCGACACCCGCTCCGGCGAGGCCTTCTCCGAGCGTTTCCAGACGAAGACGTACGACCTCGCCGAACCCGGTGAGTACCGGCACTTCCGGCTGGACGTCACCGGGAACAACGGCGGCGACATCCTCCAGCTCGCCGACGTCCAGCTGTCCACGGGCGGCGCCGACGGGCCCGTCCCGCAGGACATGCTCTCGCTCGTCGACCGCGGCCCCAGCGGCTCCCCCACCGCGAAGGCGGGCGCCGGGTTCACCGGAAAGCGCGCTCTGCGTTACGCCGGCCGGCACACCGCCGAGGGCCGGGCGTACTCGTACAACAAGGTCTTCGACGTGAACGTGGCCGTCGGCCGGAACACGCGGCTGGCCTACCGCGTCTTCCCGTCCATGGCGGACGGTGACCTCGACTACGACGCGACGAACGTCTCCGTCGACCTCGCCTTCACCGACGGCACCCACCTGAGCGACCTGCGCGCCACCGACCAGCACGGCTTCCCGCTGACCCCGCAGGGGCAGGGCGCGGCGAAGATCCTCTACGTCAACCAGTGGAACAACGTGGCCTCGCGGATCGGCTCGGTCGCGGCCGGGAAGACCGTGGACCGGATCCTGGTGGCCTACGACTCCCCCAAGGGCCCGGCGAAGTTCCGGGGCTGGCTGGACGACGTGAGCATCGAGTCCGTCGCCCCCGAGCGGCCGAAGGCGCATCTGTCGGACTACGCGGTGACGACCCGGGGCACCAACTCCAGCGGCGGCTTCTCCCGGGGCAACAACTTCCCGGCGACGGCGGTGCCGCACGGCTTCAACTTCTGGACGCCGGTGACCAACGCGGGCTCGCTGAGCTGGCTGTACGACTACGCACGTGCGAACAACGCGGACAACCTGCCGACGATCCAGGCGTTCAGCGCGAGCCACGAGCCGAGTCCCTGGATGGGCGACCGGCAGACCTTCCAGGTGATGCCGTCCCTCGCCTCCGGCACTCCGGAGCTGGGCCGGGAGGCCCGGGAGCTGGCCTTCCGGCACGAGAACGAGACCGCGCGGCCGTACTACTACGGAGTGCGGTTCGAGAACGGGCTGAAAGCCGAGATGGCGCCGACGGACCATGCAGCGGCGCTGCGCTTCACCTACCCCGGCGACGACGCGAGCGTCCTCTTCGACAACGTGACCGACCAGGCGGGGCTGACCCTGGACAAGGAGAACGGGGTCGTCACCGGCTACTCGGACGTGAAGTCCGGGCTGTCGACGGGGGCGACCCGGCTGTTCGTCTACGGCGAGTTCGACAAGCCGGTGAGTGAGGGTTCGTCGGCCGGCGTGAAGGGCTATCTGCGCTTCAAGGCCGACGACCGGACCGTCACCCTGCGCCTGGCGACCTCGCTGATCAGCCTCGACCAGGCGAAGGACAACCTCCGCCAGGAGATCCCGGAGGGCAGGTCGTTCGAGGCCGTCAAGAAGAGCGCCCAGCGGCAGTGGGACCGGCTGCTCGGCAAGGTGGAGGTCGAGGGCGCGACCCCCGACCAGCTGACGACGCTGTACTCCAGCCTGTACCGGCTCTACCTGTACCCGAACTCCGGCTTCGAGAAGGTCGGCGGCAGGCACAAGTACGCCTCGCCCTTCTCCCCCATGCCGAACCCGGACACCCCGACGCACACCGGCGCGAAGATCGTCGACGGCGAGGTGTACGTGAACAACGGGTTCTGGGACACCTACCGGACGACCTGGCCGGCGTACTCGTTCCTCACTCCGTCCCGGGCGGGTGAGCTGGTCGACGGGTTCGTGCAGCAGTACAAGGACGGCGGCTGGACCTCGCGCTGGTCCTCCCCCGGGTACGCGGACCTCATGACGGGCACCTCGTCGGACGTGGCGTTCGCGGACGCGTACGTCAAGGGCGTCGACTTCGACGCGAAGGCGGCCTACGAGGCGGCGGTGAAGAACGCCACGGTCGTGCCGCCGAACTCGGGCGTCGGCCGCAAGGGCATGGCCACCTCCCCCTTCCTCGGCTACACCAGCACCGAGACCCACGAGGGCCTCTCCTGGGCGCTGGAGGGGTACCTCAACGACTACGGCATCTCCCGTATGGGCCGGAAGCTCTACGAGGAGACCGGCGAGCGGCGCTACAAGGAGGAGTCGGAGTACTTCCTGAACCGCGCCCGGGACTATGTGAACCTCTTCGACGCGAAGGCCGGGTTCTTCCAGGGCCGGAACGCCAAGGGTGACTGGCGGGTGGAGTCCTCGAAGTACGACCCGCGCGTGTGGGGCCACGACTACACCGAGACCAACGGGTACGGCTATGCCTTCACCGCCCCGCAGGACAGCCGGGGTCTGGCGAACCTGTACGGCGGCCGGAAGGGATTGGGAGACAAGCTCGACGACTACTTCTCCACGCCGGAGACGGCCTCCCCCCAGTTCGTCGGCTCGTACGGCGGTGTCATCCACGAGATGACCGAGGCGCGCGATGTCCGGATGGGCATGTACGGGCACTCCAACCAGGTCGCCCACCACGCGATCTACATGTACGACGCGGCCGGGCAGCCCTGGAAGGCACAGAAGAACGTCCGCGAGGTGCTCTCCCGGCTGTACACGGGCAGCGAGATCGGGCAGGGCTACCACGGTGACGAGGACAACGGCGAGCAGTCGGCCTGGTTCCTGTTCTCCTCGCTCGGCTTCTACCCGCTGGTGATGGGCAGCGGCGAGTACGCGATCGGCTCACCCCTGTTCACCAAGGCGACCGTGCACCTGGAGAACGGGCGCGAGCTGGTGGTGAAGGCGCCGCGGAACAGCGCGAAGAACGTCTACGTGCAGGGGCTGAAGGTCAACGGCCGGACCTGGACGAAGACCTCGCTGCCCCACTCGCTGATCGCCAAGGGCGGTGTCCTGGAGTTCGCCATGGGCTCACGGCCGTCGTCCTGGGGCACGGGCGAGAACGCCGCGCCCGTGTCGATCACCCGGGACGACGAGGTGCCGACGCCCCGTGCGGACGTGCTGAAGGGTGACGGCGCCCTGTTCGACGACACGTCGGCGACGGACGCCTCGGTGACCTCCGTGGACCTGCCGGTCCAGAAGGGCGCCGAGGCGGTCCAGTACACGCTGACCTCGTCGGCGGACCGGGCGAAGGCCCCGGCCGGATGGACGCTCCAGGGCTCCTCCGACGGCACCATCTGGCGGACGCTGGACCGGCGCTCCGGGGAGTCCTTCGCCTGGGACCGGCAGACCCGCGCGTTCTCCGTGAGGTCGCCGGGTACGTACGAGAGGTACCGCCTGGTTCTCGACGGCGAGGCAACCCTGGCGGAGGTCGAACTGCTCTCCTGAGCAACCGAGTCGGGGGTCCGATGCCGCATTCCGTGCCCGTCCTGCCCGAGGGTGTCGACCCGGCCTGGCTGCCGCCTGCCGCCTTCCGGGCGGTCGGCGGCCGGCGGACCCTGATCCGGGGATCGGGTCCGCTGGTGGAGACGGTGCACGGGGAGGTGGCCGAGGCCTGCCGGCGGTTCGGGGGTCGGGTCGTACGGGACGCCGTGCCCGACGGCGCGTACGACCTGGTGCTCGACCTCGGCGGCGACGACCTCGGCGACGAGGGCTTCGCCTTCGCGCGTGAGGACGGCACGACGACCGTCACCGCCTCCGGTGGACGCGGGCTGCTCTACGGACTGTTCCACGTCGTCCGGCGCGGGGAGGCGGCCTTCACCGGCGCGTGGGCGCGGGAGATCCACCGCCCCGCGCTCGCCCTGCGCATGCTGGACCACTGGGACAACGTGGCCGTCCACCCGGTCATGGGCCAGGTGGAGCGCGGGTACGCGGGCGGCTCGCTGTTCTGGCAGGACGGGAGGGCGCGGCGCGAACTCGACCGTGTGCGGGCGTACGGCAGGCTGCTCGCGGCGTGCGGGATCAACGCGATCTCCGTGAACAACGTCAATGTGCACGCGACCGAGGCGCGTCTGCTGACCGACCGCATCGGTGAAGTCGCCGAGATCGCCGCGGCGTTGCGCCCCTACGGCATCCGCACCCACCTGTCGGTCTCCTTCGCCGCGCCGATCACGCTCGGCGGACTGCCCACGGCCGATCCGCTGGACGAGTCCGTGCGCGACTGGTGGGCGGAGGCGACCCGGCGGGTGTACGAGGCGATCCCCGACTTCGGCGGGTACGTGGTGAAGGCCGACTCGGAGGGGCAGCCGGGGCCGTTCGCGTACGGCCGCAGTCACGCCGAGGGCGCGAACCTGCTGGCGGCGGCGCTGGAACCGTTCGGCGGTACCGTGCACTGGCGGGCGTTCGTCTACGACCACCGCCAGGACTGGCGGGACCGCACGACGGACCGGGCCCGGGCCGCGTACGACCATTTCGTGCTGCTGGACGGGGAGTTCGCGGCCGACGCCGTGCTCCAGGTGAAGCACGGGCCGATGGACTTCCAGGTCCGGGAGCCGGTGTCGCCGCTGCTCGGGGCCATGCCCCGGACCCGCCTCGCGGTGGAGCTGCAGGTCACCCAGGAGTACACCGGACAGCAGCGGCACGTGTGCTGGCTGGGGCCGATGTGGAGCGAGGTGCTGCGGTTCCGGCCCGAGGACACCGGTGTCGGCGGCCTCGCCCGGGGCGGACTCGTGGCCGTGTCGAACGTCGGTGACGACCCGTTCTGGACGGGGCATCCGCTGGCGCAGGCCAACCTCTACACCTTCGGGCGGCTGGCCTGGCAGCCGGACGCCGAGCCGGGCGCGGTGCTCGACGAGTGGATCGGGCTCGGCTTCCCGGACGCCCCGGAGGAGCTCACCGGTGGGCTGCACTCCGTGCTCGACGGTTCGTGGCGGACGTACGAGAAGTACACCGCTCCCCTGGGCGTGGGTTTCATGGTTCAGCCTGGGCACCATTACGGGCCGAGCGTGGACGGCTACGAGTACAGCCCGTGGGGGACGTACCACTTCGCCGACCGGGAGGGCATCGGCGTCGACCGCAGTGCGGCGAGCGGCACCGGCTACGCCGGGCAGTACGGCACGCCGTGGGCCGAGCTGTACGAGTCGCCGGACACCTGCCCGGACGAGCTGCTGCTGTTCTTCCACCACGTGCCGTACGGACATGTGCTGACGAGCGGGAAGACCGTGATCCAGCACATCTACGACACCCACTTCGAGGGTGTCGAGGAGGTGGAGGAGGCCCGGGCGGTGTGGGATGCGCTGGCCGGCCTGGTGGACCCGGCGCGCCACGCCCGGGTGGCTGAGCGCTACGAGGAGCAGCTCCGCAGCGCCCGCGAGTGGCGCGACCAGGTCAACAGCTACTTCCTCCGCAAGTCCGGGGTGCCGGACGGGCGGGGCCGGCGCATCTACTGAAGGATCGCCACGCCGAAGGGGTCGAGGACCAGGGGTTCGCCCTGGTCCACCCGCTTGCCGGTGAGCAGGTCGGTGGCGGTGGTGTGGGCGGTCAGGTGGGCCGGTTCCGGGGAGTGGTTGAGGAGGAAGAGCAGACGGGTGCCGTCCGGGGCGACACGGGTGGCCGTCTCCACCGCCGGGTGGTCC
Organism: Streptomyces massasporeus; assembly: GCF_014648995.1. Taxonomy (GTDB): domain Bacteria; phylum Actinomycetota; class Actinomycetes; order Streptomycetales; family Streptomycetaceae; genus Streptomyces; species Streptomyces massasporeus. The sequence continues at coordinate 264,054 of NZ_BMSE01000007.1, forward strand.
GCGTACGGGCCGAGCAGGTCGTGGCGGGTCAGGATCCGGCGGACGACCTCGTCGACGCCCGGCTGGTCGAGGGCGGTGGCGATGTACCAGCCCTCGCCGTCGCCGTACCGGTTGCGGGTGACGGCCGGGGTGCCCGCGTAGAAGTCGGTGCCGTAGGTGGCGACCGGTTCCGCGCCGCGCGGGAGCACGATCTCGAAGACGAGGCGGGCCTCGGTGCCCAGTTCGGGCACGGGCTGGGCGAACTCCGGCGGCCGGGCGTCCCATTCGTCGACGCGGACGCCCATGAGGGGGGCGAGGGGGCCGGGGACGTCGGTGAGAAAGGCGCGGTCGTGCTCGTCGACGCGGCCGGAGAGGAAGGTCGCCAGGACCGTGCCGCCGCGGGCGGCCACGGCTTCCAGGCGGGTGGCGAGGTCGCCCTTGACCAGGTGCAGGGCGGGCGCGAGGACCACGTCGTAGGGCGTGAGGTCGGCGGTCTGCGGGACGACGTCGACGTCGGCGCCGGCCTCGCGGGCGGCCCGGTAGTAGGCGTGGACCACGTCCGGGTACGTGACCAGCCGGGAGGGGCCGTCGGAGATCTCCAGGGCCCACCAGCTGTCCCAGTCGAAGAGGAGGGCGGTGCGGGCCGGGGTGCGGGCGCCGAGCGTCCGGTCGCCCAGGAGCTCCAGCTCCCGTCCCAGTTCGGCGACCTCGCGGAAGACGCGGGTGTCGTCGCGGCCCGCGTGGCCGATGACGGCCCCGTGGTACTTCTCGCAGGCGCCGCGGGAGGCGCGCATCTGGAAGTAGAGGGCGGCGTCGGCGCCGTGGGCGACGGCCTGGAAGGTGGCGAGGCGGAGTTCGCCGGGCCGCCGGAGCGGGTTGACGTCCCGGCAGGCCGTCGTCGAGGGGGTCTGCTCCATCAGCCAGAAGGGGGCGCCGTCCTTCAGTCCGCGCATCAGGTCGTGGGCGAGGGCGGGCCGGGTCGGCGGGGCGTCGAGGGGCGGGTAGTTGTCCCAGGAGGCGAAGTCCAGGTGGGGCGCCCAGCGGTGGTAGTCGAGGGGGCGGTAGAGGCCCATGAGGTTGGTGGTGACGGGCGTGTCGGGGTCGTGGGCGCGGATCACCTCCTTCTCGGCCAGGAAGCAGCCGAGGAGGGCGTCCGTGGTGAAGCGGAACCAGTCGAGGGTGATGCCCTGGAAGGCGGTGTGGTCGGGGCCGCGCCAGTGTTCGGTGAGGGCGTTCGGCGGCTGGATCTGGTCCCAGCCGGTGTAGCGGTGGGACCAGAAGGTGGTCCACCAGGCGTCGTTGAGGGCGTCGAGGGTGCCGTGCCGGTCTCGCAGCCAGTCCCGGAACGCCTGGGCGCACAGGTCGCAGTAACAGGTGCCGCCGTACTCGTTGTTGACGTGCCAGGCGAGCAGGGCCGGGTGGCCGGCGTACCGTTCGGCGAGGCGCGAGACGAACGCGGTGGCGTGCTCGCGGTACGCCGGTGAGCTGGGGCAGAAGTTGTGGCGCTGGCCGTAGCGGTGCCGGCGGCCCTCGAAGTCAGTGCGGTTGACCTCGGGGTGTCCCGTCGCGAGCCAGGGCGGGAGGGCGGCGGTTCCGGTGGCCAGGCAGACCCGGCGTCCCTCGGCGGCGGCCCCGTCGAGGATGCGGTCCAGGACCGTGAAGTCGTAGGTGTCCACGGCCGGTTGGGTGACGGACCAGGTGAAGACGCCGACGGTGAGCGTGTCGATGCCGGCCCGGGTGAACAGCCGGTGGTCCTCGTCCCAGACCTGCCGCGGCCACTGCTCGGGGTTGTAGTCGCCGCCGTAGCGGATCTTGTGCGTCATGCGGTGAAGTCCTTCCGCGTCTCGCCGATCACGGTCCGGCTGCCGTGCAGCAGGGACAGCAGCAGCGGGGCTGCCAGCAGGGCGGGCAGGGCCTCGGTCAGCAGGCCGGCCGACGTGGCCGTCAGGACCAGCAGGGAGGCGGCGGCGAGGGTGGCGCGGCCGTGCCGGAACAGGAAGCGGGCGGCGAGGCGGGCGGTGTCCCGGGCCCGGAAGGCGAAGAGGGAGGTGAGGACGAGGGCGTGCGCGCCCCAGAGGAGGGATCCCACGCCGATCACCCCGAGCAGCAGTGCCCACCAGCCGGGCAGGCCGGTGGCGGAGAAGTGCGTGAGGGTGAAGGCGATGACCGTCAGCCAGGCCAGCAGGGGTGTCCACAGCTTCAGTGCCGGTCCGGCGTTGAGCCGCCAGCCGCGCAGGTAGGCGCGGGCCGGGTGCAGTTCGGTGAGGTCGCGGCTGCGGTGGTGGAGGGCGTAGAGCGCGGCGGACAGGGCCGGTCCGAGGGGCAGCAGGCACAGGGCCGCGAGGGGGAGGTTCGCCGGGTCGGGGCCGAGCAGGAGCAGTCCGGCCAGGCCCGGGGAGGCGGCGAGGAGGAGCAGTGCTTCGACGGTCAGGAGGGTGTGGATGAGGGCGGAGGCGCGGGAGAGGGGGCCGGTGCCGAAGCCGGAGGTGCGCGCGGCACTCCTGTGGGGCCCTTCCGGCCGAACGGTCGCCGTTCGGCCGCCGGGGGTCATCCGTTCTCCTTCCTGAACCGCTCGTACGCCTTGTTGTGCAGGTCGACGAGTTGCTGCATGTTCTTCGACTTCAGCTCGGCGACATGGGCGTTCCAGTCGGACATCGGGCGCTTGCCGAGGACGAACCGGAGGGTGTTCTGGATGGCGGTGTCCTTGAGCGGGGTGTCCCAGAGCGTCGCCTGCTCCTGCTCGAAGGACTGGAGCGGGTGCGCCGGGTCGACGGGGAGTTCCTTGCGCTCGGACATCACGTCCTGGAACTTCTTCTCGTCCGGGCTGAAGTTGGAGGAGACCAGCTCCCAGCTGCCGCCGTAGGTGAACACGCCGTTGAAGAAGCCGTAGTCCTTCTGGAGGTCCTTCGGGGCGTCCGGGTCGGATCCCATGAGGGAGATTCCGGGCTCCAGCGTGTACGCGGATCCGGACTCGGTGTAAGTGACTCCCTCCACGCCCCACTTGCAGAACTTCTGGCCCTCGTCGGAGTACCACAGCCAGTCCACGAACTGCATCATCGCGACGAAGGTGTCGCTCTTGAGGGCCTTGCTGGAGATCATGACGCCGTTCTCCAGCCGGATACCGCTCAGCAGGACCGGCCCGGCCGGGCCGAGGGGCACCGGGACCATCTCGATCTTCGAGCCCTTGACCTGCTTGGACAGGTTGTAGCGGTAGTTCTGCACCAGCTCCTGGGGGTTGGCGCTGATCGCGTACGACTTCTCCGCGAGGAGCTTCTGCACGGCCTGGTCGTCCTGCTGGGTGAAGCTCTCCGGGTCCAGGAGCTTCTCGGAGACCAGTCCGCGCAGATACTCGACCATGTCCCGGTAGGCGTCCTGGGCGGCGGTGAAGACGAACGTCTGCGCCTTGGTGTCGAAGCTGATGTTGTCGTACGCCCAGCCGGCCTTCACCCCGTAGGCCTGACCGAGGTACTGGAACAGCGCTCCGCAGGGGAACGGGGTGTTGGTGCTCCAGCGGTCGGTCCACGGGTACTTGTCCGGGTACTCCGCCTTGAGCGCCTTGAGGACGTCGTACACCTCGTCCCACGTCGTGGGCAGGGTGAGTCCGTGCTTGGCGAGGATGTCCGTGCGGAAGGACAGGGAGTAGCCGGACCTGGGCTTCTCGTGCAGGCCCGGCAGGAGGTAGTACTTGCCGTCGGACTGGCGGATGGAGTCCAGCTCGGGCTCCAGCTTCCACTTCCTCACCTTGTCGCGGAAGTTGGGCATCAGGTCGACGTACTCGCTGACCGGCAGGATCGCCCCCGAGGACACGAAGGCGACCTCGCCGGGGTGGTACGTCTTGGGGATGATGAAGGGGGCGTCGCCCGAGCCGATGAGGACGCTGCGCTTCTTCTCGTAGTCGGCCAGCGGGACGTCGAGGGGCTTGAGGGTGATCCCGGTGCGCTTGGTGACCTCCTTCCAGAACAGCCAGCCGTTCTTCATCGGATACACCGGGTTGTTGTTGTGCAGCACCGAGAAGGACAGCGGCCGGGACGCCTTGAACCGCTGGCCGGCCCGGTAGTTCTTCATGGCCCCGTCCTGCTTCTTCGACAGGTCCTTGCCGTCGCCGCCGTCGTCCCCGCCGCCGCAGCCGGTGATCGTGGCGAGACCGATGAAGCCGGCCGCGGCGAGCATCTGGCGCCGCGACAGCTGTCCTGCGTTCTTCACGGGAACTCCCTTGTTCCGTAAGTCAGTTGAGGAAAAGTGCGGCGGTCAGCCCTTGACCGCGCCGAGCATCACGCCCGAGACGAAGTAGCGCTGGACGAACGGGTACACGCAGAGGATGGGCAGAGCGGTGAGGACGATGGTCACCGACTGGATGTTCGCGCCGACCTGGCTGAGCTGCTCGGTTCCGGCACCGGCGTTGCCGCCGCCGGTGGCGCCCTGGATGAGGTTGCGGAGGTAGACCGTGACCGGCATCAGCTCGGTCCGGTCCATGTAGAGGAACGCGCTGAACCAGGAGTTCCAGAAGGACACCGAGTAGAACAGCACCATCGTCGCCACGACCGCCTTGGACAGGGGCAGGACGATCCTCAGCAGGACGCCGTAGGTGCTCAGGCCGTCGATCTGCGCGGCCTCCTCCAGCTCCGTCGGCAGGTTCTCGAAGAAGGCCTTCATCACGAGCAGGTTGAAGACGCTGATCGCGTTGGGCAGGGCGATCGCCCACACGCTGTTCTTCAGGCCGAGGCTGGTGACCAGGATGTAGTTCGGGATCAGGCCGCCGGTGAAGAACATGGTGAACACGGCGATGCCGACGAGCAGGCCACGGCCCTTGAGGTGCTTCTTCGACAGGACGTAGGCGTAACAGGTCGTCAGGACCATGGCGACCGCCGTCGCCACGACCGTGTAGAGCACGGTGTTGCCGTAGTTCCGCCAGAACATCGCGTCCTGGAACACGATCTCGTACGTGGTGAGGTTGAAGCCCTTGGGCAGCAGGGTCACCTCACCGGCCCGGATCTGCCGCTCCCCGCTGAAGGACCGCGCGAGGATGTTGACGAACGGGTAGAGGGTGACCAGCACGACGAGCGTGAGGACCACCCCGTTGACGCCCTGGAAGACCCGGTACGCGCGGCTCGGCTTCACCACAGGCTCGTCCCCACTGTGCGGCGTGAGAGCTGGTTGGCGGACGTGATGAGGACCAGGCCGATGATCGCCTCGAACAGCCCGATGGCAGCGGCGTAGCTGAAGCTGTTGGACTCGACGCCGGAGCGGTAGACGTACGTCGAGATCACGTCCGCGGTCGGATACGTCAGCGGGTTGTACAGCAGCAGCACCTTCTCGAAGCCGACCGCCATGAACGTGCCGACGTTGAGGATCAGCAGCGTGATCATGGTGGGGCGGATGCCGGGCAGGGTGACGTGCCAGATCTGCTGCCAGCGGTTGGCGCCGTCGATGCGGGCGGCCTCGTACAGGTCCTCGTCGATCGTGGTGAGCGCGGCGAGGTAGAGGATCGTGCCCCAGCCGGCGGTCTGCCAGACCTCCGAGCCGACGTAGAGGGCGCGGAACCACTCCGGTTCCTGGACGAAGCGGACCGGGTCGTGGCCGAGCAGGCCGAGGACGTGGTTGACCGGGCCGTCGCTCGCCAGCATCTGCAGGGTGATGCCCGCGACGATCACGATCGACAGGAAGTGCGGGAGGTACGACACCGACTGCACGAACCGCTTCAGGGAACGCCGGCGCACCTCGTTCAGCAGCAGCGCCAGCACGATGGGGATCGGGAAGCAGAAGACGAGGGTGAGTCCGCCCAGCCAGAGGGTGTTGCGGAACACCTGCCAGAAGGTGGGATCGCTGAGGAACATCCGCACATAGCGCAGCCCCACCCATTCCTCGCCGAAGAGCGAACCGCCGGGCTCGAAGCGCCGGAAGGCGATGATGTTGCCGATCATCGGCAGATAGCGGAAGACCAGGAAGAACAGCAGCGGCAGGATCGCCAGCGAGTACAACTGCCAGTCGCGGCGCAGCGCCCGCCGCCAACCGGTCCGGGCGTTCGCCCGCTTGCCGCGCCGTGGGGCGGCCCGGGCCGGGGGCTGGTCCTGGGTGCCCGGCGGGGCCGATGTGGTGGACGTGCTCATTGCTCGGGCCTCCCGTGGGCATGGGACGCGGAACCGAAACTTTCGAGCTTCTACCGGTAACTTCGCGGCAACCTAAGGGCACCAGAAAGCGCTGTCAATGGGTACTGCGGCACTCGTACGGGACACCTGGGGCACGTTGGAACACCGCCTGAGCTGGGTATGCCCCCTGAGCCACATGCCCCTACCCCCCCCCGCAAGTTTCTGGATGACCACCGACTCCTGCGAGGTGTCGCCGTGCCCGCGTTCGACCTGCCTCTGCCAGAACTGGAGCGCCACCGCCCGCACATCGAGGAGCCCGCCGACTTCGACGCGTTCTGGCGGAACACCCTGAAGGCGGCCGGGGAGACGGACCCGCTGGTGTCGGTGCGGCCGGTGGAGACGGGTCTCCGGCTGACGCGGACCTGGGACGTGACGTTCCGGGGCTTCGGGGGTGACCCGGTACGGGCGTGGTTCAGCCGGCCCGCGGGGGTGGGCGGACCAGGTGAGCTGCCGCCTGCCGGGGTCTCGGCGTCACCGCACGGCTCGGGACGACCCGGCGAACTCCTCCCTGCCGTGGTCGAGTTCGCCGGGTACGGGCGCGGACGCGGCCTTCCGCACGAGCGCCTGACGTGGGTCAACGCCGGGTACGCGCATCTGCTCATGGACAACCGCGGCCAGGGCGACCAGTACGGGTGCGGCGGTGACACACCCGATCCGCACACCGCCGCGCCGGGCGGCCCCGGGCCGGCGGTGCGGGGGCTGCTCGCCGCCGAGGACTACCACTACCGGCGCCTGATCACGGACGCGGTGCGCGCGGTCGCGGCGGTACGGGCGCTGCCCGGCGTCGATCCGCAGCGGACCGCGGCGGTCGGCAACAGCCAGGGCGGCGGGCTGGCCCTGGCGGTCGCGGGGCTCGTCCCGGACCTGACGGCCGTCCTGGTCACCGCCCCGCTTCTGTGCGGCATCCGGCGTGCCCTGGACCTCACCGACGCGGGCCCGTACGGCGAGATCGCCGCCTACCTCGCCGTCCACCGGGGCGCCGAGGACGCGGCCTGTCGCACCCTCTCCTACGTCGAGGGTGTCTCCTTCGCCCGGCGGGCGCAGGCCCCGGCGCACTTCGGGGTGGGGCTGCGCGACACGGTGTGTCCGCCGAGCGGGGTGTACGCCGCCTTCAACCGCTATGCAGAACTGACCGGCACGGACCCGCACAAGGAGATCCACGCGTATCCGTTCAACGGGCACGAGGGGGGTGAGGCGGTACAGGTGCGGCGGCAACTGGAGTGGCTGCGAAGGGTGTTGGACGAGGCGAGTGACGTCGGCAGGGGTTCGCGGTAGCCGTCCGGGGCGTGTCGGCCCTACGGCGGGGCGTCCTGGGTCGTTACGCGCCCGGGGCCCGCGAGGCACCCGAGACCGTGAGGCGCCCGAGACCACGAGGCCCCGGGCCGTCACTCCGTGATCGGGGACTCCGCGGTGCAACCGCCGGCGGTCACCAGGCCCTCGGCACTCTGCTCCTCGAGCACCCTGCCCTTGTAGGTGATCTTGCAGGTGACCTGGGCGCCTTCGGGGTCCGTGGCGACCGGCATGACGGCCGCGGGCATGATGCCGCGCAGCGTAACCGTCTTCTTCCAGGGCAGCTCCGGCTTCGACACCGACTCGATCTTCGGCTCCATGGCCTTGCCACCGCCGCCGTGGAAGTCGATCGAGTCGATGTTCTTCCCCGTGACCTCGTAGGTGACCTCGTACGTCTCGTTCACCGCCTTGTCGACCTGGTCGACCGCCTCGGAGCAGGAGCTGAGGCCGAGCGCGAGACCGCCGACGGCGACGGAGCAGACGGCTGCACGAAGTGTGCGGTTCACGTGGATCCCCCCGGATCATGATGGTCGGATCCGCAGCCAACCGCAAAGGGAAGGTAAAGTCAACTTGCGCCGACCTGCTGCCTCTTGGGCAGATCGCGGACGATGACCGCCGATTACTCCTCCGCCTCTTTCCAGTGAAGACATTCGGTGTAGTCGAAGTTCCACTTCAGACAGATCTGCATTCTGATCACCGATTTCCGGTCCTTGAATTCGGTGATGATCTTGTCGCCTTCGATCCGGGAGACTCCGACCTTCTCATCGAAGTTGATCTTCATCTCGTTTTCCAGGTCGAGACTGGCCAGCGCGTACTTGCCCTGCGCCTCCGGATACCTGCGGAAGACCTCCTTGATCGCGTCGTGAAATTCCACGTCCTCGGTCGGCATGCACGCCATGACCGCCTCCTGCTTTCCACTTGACGAGCCGTCCACGTATCCGAAGTCTGCGATCACCTCGACGCCCGCGCGCGCGGGCGCCACCCGAACGGGCCCGGCACCACCCGGCAGGCGGGTCGTCGTCACCGGTCGCCGCTTCCCCGGCCCCCACCCTTTCGCCCGAGCCGTTTACTTCTCTGCCGCCGAGCGCTAACTTCCGCAACAGGCGGGGTGGGAGCGCTCCCATAACGGTGGACCGGAACCCGCCCTCGAGTCGCTCCCATCCCGCGCATCCAGGCACACGCATCCGCAGGCCCGACACCCCCACGAACGGATGATGCTGTCATGATCCTGACAAGCAAGCCGGGAGGATCCACGATGCCCCGATTAGCGCTCCCCACCCGGGCCAGAGCCCTCTTCCTCGTGCTGCTCTCCCTCCTCGTCACCGTCCCGGCCCTCGGCCTGGTCATGACGGCCGGTGGGGAGGCGGAAGCGCACGGCACCCCCATGAAGCCCGGCAGCCGCACGTTCCTGTGCTGGCAGGACGGGCTGACCGACACTGGTGAGATCAAGCCGGTCAACCCCGCGTGCCGCGGCGCGCAGCAGGTCAGCGGCACCACGCCGTTCTACAACTGGTTCTCGGTGCTTCGCTCGGACGGCGCCGGCCGCACCCGGGGCTTCGTGCCGGACGGCGAGCTGTGCAGCGGCGGCAACACCAACTTCACCGGGTTCAACACGCCCAGCAAGGACTGGCCGCTGACCCATCTCACCTCGGGAGCGACGGTCGACTTCTCGTACAACGCCTGGGCGGCGCACCCGGGTTGGTTCTACGTCTACATCACCAAGGACGGCTTCGACCCGACCAAGACGCTCACCTGGAACGACATGGAGGCCCAGCCCTTCCTCTCGGTCGACCACCCGCCGCTGAACGGCTCCCCGGGGACGGTCGAGGCCAACTACTCCTGGACCGGCAAGCTCCCGGCCGCCAAGTCGGGCCGCCACATCATCTACATGGTCTGGCAGCGCTCCGACAGCCAGGAGACCTTCTACTCCTGCTCCGACGTCGTCTTCGACGGCGGCAACGGCGAGGTGACCGGCATCAAGGAGCCGGGCAACCCGTCCGAGCCGGTGCCCGGCACCTGCACGGCCACCCGCAGGACGACCGGCACCTGGAACGGCGGCTACCAGTCCGAGGTGACCGTCACCAACACCGGCACCGTCCCGATGCTCGGCTGGATGGTCGACTGGACGCTCCCGGCGGGCCAGAAGGTCGACAGCCTGTGGAGCGGCAGCGCGACCTACAACGGCCAGGCGGTGATGGTCCACAACGCCAACTGGAACGGCTCCCTGGCCCCGGGCAAGAGCACGACGTTCGGCTACGTCGTCTCCGGTTCGGGGGCTGAAAGCACGAGCAGTCCGCCCTGCCGGGTGGGCTGAACCGCCGTACGGGGCGGGCCCGGTGAGCCGAAATCGGCGATCACCGGGCCCGTCGTGCCGTACGGCCGTATCCGGCCGGAGATCACCGGCCTCCTACCCCTTCCGGATCTTGAGCGCATAGGTTGGCCGCCATGATGGAGGGGGCGAAGGCCGCGGCCGAGTCGGCGGCCATGAGCGAGCGGACCAGCGGGCGACAGCCGGCGCGGAACGGCACGGCGGAGAAGGCCGGGCCGGCCCGCTCCGCCCTGCTGATGGCACTGGGCACGGTGGTGTCCCGGGCGTCGGGGCTGATCCGGCAGGTGCTTCAGGGGGCGGCACTGGGCACAGGGCTGCTGGCGAGCACGTACAACACGGCGAACACCGTGCCGACCAGTCTGTACACCTTGGTGATCGGCGGCGCGCTCAACGCCGTGCTGGTGCCGCAACTGGTCCGGGCACGGGCCACCGACTCCGACGGCGGACGGGCCTACGAGCAACGGCTGGTGACGCTCGTGCTGTGCGTGCTGGCCGCGGGGACGGCACTGGCCGTGTGGGCCGCGCCGCAGATCGTGGGCCTGTACATGCGCGACACCGCGGACAGCCACGAGGCGTTCGAACTGACCGTGGTCTTCGCCCGGTTCCTCCTGCCGCAGGTCTTCTTCTACGGCCTGTTCGGCATCCTGGGGCAAGTGCTCAACGCCCGGGAGAAGTTCGGCGCGATGATGTGGACGCCCGTGCTGAACAACATCGTGCTGGTCGGCATGTTCGGCGCGTATCTGGGGCTGATGACGGTCCCGGACCGGGTGGAGGACATCACCGCGGCGCAGGTGCGGCTGCTGGGTCTGGGGACGACGGCCGGGATCGCGGTGCAGGCCCTCGCGCTGATCCCTTTCGTGCGCGCCACGGGCTTCCGGTTCCGGCCGCGCTTCGACTGGCGGGGAACCGGCCTGGGCAAGAGCGTCCATGCCGCGAAGTGGACACTGCTGTTCGTCCTGGTCAATCAGGTCGCGCTGACCGTGGTGACGAACCTCGCCAACGCCGCGGACCAGGCCCTGCCGGATGCCGGTGCCGGATACACGGCCTACATGTACGCCCAGACCATCTGGATGCTGCCGCAGTCGATGGTGACCGTCTCCCTGGTGACCGCCCTGTTGCCGCGGATGAGCAGGGCCGCCGCCGAGGGCCGGGTCCCCGAGCTGCGTGCCGATCTCTCACGGGCGCTTCGCGCCTCCGGTGTCGTCATCGTCCCGGCCGGCTTCCTCTTCCTGGCACTGGGCCCCTGGATCTCGACGCTGCTGTTCGCCCACGGCGCGGCCGACGCCGCCACCGCCCGGCCGCTGGGGCAGATGCTCCAGGTGTTCGGGCTCGGGCTGATCCCGTTCTCGGCGCAGTACCTCCTCCTGCGGGGCTTCTACGCCTTCGAGGACACCCGCACCCCGTTCTTCATGGCCACGTGGATCGCCACCGTGAACATCGCGCTGGTCACCGTCTGCCACCTGCTGCTGCCGGCGCGCTGGGCCGTGACCGGCATGGCCGGCGCCTACGCCCTGTCGTACCTGGCCGGGTTGACCGTCACGGCGCGGCGGTTGCGCGGGAGGCTGGGCGGCCGCCTCGACGACGGGGAGCTTCGGCGCACGTACACGAAGCTGCTGTGCGCTGCCGCTCTCGCCGCGGGGCCCGCCTGGGGCACCGCACGGGCCTGCACCGCCTCGCTGGGTACGGGCATCTGGCCCACCGCGGTGAGTCTTGCCGCGGGGACGGCCGTGCTGGCGGCGGGATACCTGGCCCTGGGCCGCCTGATGAAGGTCGGCGAGCTGGGCGGTCTCGTCGGCCGGCGGTGACGGTGGCGTGGTGATCTCGATCTTCGTGCGGGTTGGGCCGTGCCGCGTCAGTTCGGCCGAGCGGCGTCCCGGCTCGCCGGGGTGCGTGATCGGAACCCGTCGGAGACGTCGGCCGAGCCGGCCGGGGCGTCCCATATGTCGCTGATATCCAGGTGTGCGAAGCTGTTGTTGGGTGCCCTGCCGCTCATGAGCGGCGTGGATCCGCCATGGGAGGCGCGACCCCGCGCCGCCGGTCCCGTGCCCGCGTCGTCGTCGCCTGAGTTCCGGGGACTCCCACCTGCCGGTGGCTGCGGCATGGACGGGAGGTGGATGCGGACATGCCCCATCACGGCGATGCCCGGGCCGCGGTCCCCGGTCTTCGGGCGCCGGGGAACGGGGGCACCGATCCGCCTCGTCCCGCTCCGGAGACGGCCGCGCGAGCGCGGCTGCTGGCGTTCGCCGGGGTGACGCTGGCGGCGGTGTACGTGCGCAGTGAGGACGGCGCGGAGCTCTGCCTGGTGGAGTCGGCCGGGGCCGAGTCCGGGCAGCGGTATCAGTTGCCGGGGCGGGTGGCGGTCTCGGATTCCGCGGGAGCTCCGGGCGCGGGGCCGAGCGCCTCCCCCGGGGCGGACTCACCTGCCGCTCCGCACGACGCTCCCACCTCGGTGCCGTCGGGCCCGACCGGCTCGGGGGACGGTTGTCCGGCCGTCGTCGAGGCGTTTCTGCGCGGGCGGGCCGTGTGGCTCGCGGGTGTGGTGCTTCCCGGGCGAGGGGAAGCCGCGGCCGCAGCCGTCCCGCTGGGAGCGCTGCCGCTGGGGGCCGCGGGCGGGTGGCTGGGCTGTCTCGTCGTGGTGGGAGAGGCCGGCGAAGGGTTCGGCGCCGAACAGCGGGAGTTCCTGGAGCGCTACGCCGAAGCCGTCGCCGAGCGGCTGCGCGGCGAGGCCGACCGGTCGGCGCCCGCACCACTGCTGGATTCGGCCCTGCGCGCCATGGGGGTCGGCTCCTTCGCCCTGTCGCCCGGCACCGGGCTGGTCGAGACGGATCCGGCCCTCCTCGAGCTCGTCGGCATCCCCGAGGGCGGTTTCGACGGCAAGACCGACACCCTGCTCTCCTGCAGCGTCCCGGAGGACGTCCCCGCGCTGATGTCGGTCATCGAGCCGTCCGCGCAGACCCCGGGCCGCCGTGAAATGGAGTTCCGGATCCGCCGGCCGACCGGGGAACTGTGCTGGCTGCGGCTGAACTGCCGCGTGCTGAAGAGGCCCGACGGCACCCCTGAGCGGGTGCTGGGCGTGGTGAGCGCGGCGCCGGTGCTGCGCCGCAGCGCCAGCGACGTCGCCCGGATCCAGTGGCTGACGGCCGCGCTCGACGACGCCACGACCGTGCGAGACGTCAGCCGTGTGGTGGTCGCCGCGCTGCGCGAGCCGCTGGGTGCCGACCGGGTGGCACTCGCCGAACTGCTGGAGGACCGGCTGGCGGTCACCGTGCTCGATCCGCCGAGTGCCGGTGCCTGGCCGGAGCTGTGGCGGCGCGAGTGGCGCTCGGAGTGGCCCGACGCGCCGGTCACCGCCCTGCCCACACTCCAGGCGGCGCTGCGGGACGGGCGGATGAGCCTGTGGCCGGCGGGTTCCGTGCTGGAGGCCGGGCTCGCGGGGATCGGCCCCGGCGGTCTGGCGGTGCTGCCGCTGCCGGCCAAGAGCGGGGTGGCGGGGGTGTGCCTGGTCGGCTGGGACACCCCGCACGAGTTCGCCCCCGAGGAGCGGGCCCTGCTGACCGCGACCGCGGGGCTCGTCGGGCAGGCCCTGAAGCGCGCGCACGCCTACGACGCCGAGCAGGAACTCGCGACGATGCTCCAGCGCAGCCTGCTGCCCCGCCGGCTCCCCCGGCTGCCCGGGGGCACCGCGGTGGCCCGCTATCTGCCGGCCCGGCGCGGGCTCCAGGTGGGCGGCGACTGGTACGACGTGATCGCGCTGTCGGAGAGCAAGGTGGCCCTGGTCATCGGGGATGTGCAGGGGCACAGCGCCGGGGCCGCGACGATCATGGGCCAGATGCGTACGGCGGTCAGGGCCTACGCCGTCGAGGGGCATCCGCCGGACGTGGTCGTCGCGCACGCCAACCGGCTGCTCGTCGGCATGGAGACGGACCTGTTCGCCACCTGCTGCTACGTCGAGCTCGACATGGAGGAGGGCAACGCGCTGTTCGTCCGGGCCGGGCATTTGGCCCCGCTCGTACGGCATCCCGACGGCAGCACCGCGGAGATCGCCGTCGAGGGCGGGCTCCCCCTGGGTGTCCTGGCGGACGCGGAGTTCCCGCTCACGGCACTGGCGCTCGCCCCGGGCTCGGTGCTCGCGCTGGTGACGGACGGCCTGGTCGAGTCGGCGGATCTCCAGGTGGACGAGGGCATGCGGCTCGTCCGTCTGGCGCTCGCCGCGGCCGATCCCGCCGACCCCGGGCGGATGGCCGACGCGCTGCTCGGCGAGGACGGGCGCCGTGAGGACGACGTGGCGATCCTGCTGCTGCGCTACGACGGGATGCGGGTACGGCCGGTGCGGGCGGGCTGGGTGGTCTGGCGGCTGCCGGACGCGGTGATGCACGCCCGCAGGTTCAGTGCGCGCACGCTGCGTTCGTGGGGCATCGCGGACGAGGCCGACACCGTCCTGCTGGTGGTGTCGGAGCTGGTCACCAACGCGCTGGTGCACACGCAGGGCGCGGTCCGGGTGGAGCTGACCCTGGCGGCGGACCGGCTGCGGGTGACCGTGAGCGACTCCTCGCCCCGGGCGCCGGCCAAGCCGGTGGTCGTGGACTGGGAGTCGACGGGCGGCCGGGGGCTTTTCCTGGTCGAGGCCGTGTCGGCGGCCTGGGGGTCGGTGCCGGTGGGCGGCGGCAAGCAGGTGTGGAGCGAGATCGTCGTCACCCGCTCGGAACGGGAGACGGAGGACGGCGAGGAGCCGGACGAGGTGCCTGAGCCGGAAGAGGAGCGTAAGCCGGGCCGCGGCTGGGGCCTGGGCCGCGACCGGAGCTGGGGGCTGGGCCGGAACCGGGACCGCCGCAGGGCCCGCGACCAGGGCCGGCACCGTGACGACGACCGGGCGGCGGACCGCGACGGCGGATCAGCAGCGGACCGCGCCGACGACCGCGCCACGGACCGCGACAGCGGCTCAGCTGCCGACCGCGACGACGACCGCGCCACGGACCCCGACAGCGGCTCAGCTGCCGACCGCGACGACGACCGCGCCACGGACCCCGACCCCGACCGCGAGCGAGCGCCGGGCCGCAACGGCGAGCGGGAGGCTGGCCGCAGGGGCGAGCAGGCCGTGGGGCTCGACCGGGCCATGGAGCACATCGGCGACGGCGTCGAGGACCCTCCCCCGTCCTCGCGCCGGGCCCGGACCCACGAGGGAGGTCCCTGATGCGTGGCGTCGGCCTGCGCGGCGTCGCCGGACTGCTGGCGGTCCTCCTGGCCGTCTCCCTCGCCGGGTGTACCGACAACGGCGGGGAGGGCGAGGGTGAGCTGACCATCGGGCTGCTGCTGCCGAGCCGGGCCGTGCCCCGCTGGGAGAAGTCCGACAAGCCGCTGATCGAGAAGCGGGTGAAGGAGCTGTGCGCCGAGTGCACGGTCGTGTACGCCAACGCCGAGAACGACGCGGCGAGCCAGCGGCAGCAGATGACCTCCATGATCACCCGGGGGGTCTCGGTCCTGATGCTGGACGTCGTCGACCCCAAGGCCCTGCGCTCGTCGGTCCGCGCGGCACAGCGCGAGGGCATCCCGGTCGTCGCCTACGACCGGCTCGCCGAGGGGCCGATCTCGGGCTTCGTCAGTTTCGACGGCGCCCAGGTCGGCAGGCTCCAGGGCCAGGCGCTCCTGGAGGGCATGGGGGCCCGGGCCGACGGCGGCGGTGTCGTCATGATGAACGGCGACCCCTCCAGCCCCAACGCAGCCTGGTACGAGGGCGGAGCCCGGTCCGTCCTCCAGGACGAGGTGCGGATCCTGAAGTCGTACAAGACCCTGGGGTGGCGCACGGAGAACGCGCACGACCACATGTCCGCCGCGATCAGCGACCTCGGCCCGAGCCGGATCGACGGGGTGCTCGCGGCCAACGACTCGATCGCGGCCGGTGTCGTCTCGGCCCTCAAGAGCGCCCGTGTCTCGCCGCTGCCCCCGGTCACCGGGCAGGACGCCGACCTCGACGCCGTGCAGCGCATCGTCAAGGGCGAGCAGTACATGACCGTCTACAAGCCGTTCCAGCTGGAGACCGAGGCGGCCGCCGCGATGGCCGTCGCCCTGGCGCGCGGCAACGACATCGACGCCCTGGTCACGACGAAGGTGGACAGCCCCACGACCGAGGACGTCCCGGCGATCCTGCTCACCCCGACCGCCGTGACGCGCGAGACGATCGGCCGGACGCTCGTGCGGGACGGCGTCTACACGATCGACCAGATCTGCACCCCCAAGCTCCGCCCGGCCTGCGACCGGGCCGGGCTCACCCGGTGAGCGAGGTGGTTACCGTGGCTCATCCCCCCGTACTGGCGTTGCGCGGCATCACCAAGCGCTTCGGCGGCGTCCAGGCGCTCGTGGACGTCGACCTCCAGGTCCGGGCCGGGGAGGTCGTGGCCCTGGCGGGCGACAACGGAGCAGGCAAGTCCACGCTGGTCAAGGTGATCTCCGGAGTCAGCCCCGCCGACCGGGGCATCATCGAGTGGGAGGGGCGCCCGGTGCAGGTCAAGCGCCCGCACGACGCCCACGCCCTGGGCATCGCGACCGTCTACCAGGACCTCGCCATGTGCGACAACCTGGACGTCGTCGGCAATCTCTTCCTCGGCCGCGAGATCGACCGGGTGGGCGTCCTCGACGAGGTCGAGATGGAGCGCCGGGCCCGCGATCTGATGCGCGCCCTGTCGATCCGCATCCCCGACGTGCGGATGCCGGTCGCCGCGCTGTCGGCCGGGCAGCGGCAGGCCGTGGCGATCTCCCGCTCGCTGATGGGCGCGCCCAAGGTGTTGCTGCTCGACGAGCCGACCGCCGCCCTGGGGGTGGAGCAGACCAGTCATCTGCTCGACCTGATCGAGGGCGTGCGCGACCGCGGGATGGCGATCATCCTCATCAGTCACAACATGGGCGACATCAAGGCCGTCGCTGACCGGGTCGCCGTGCTGCGGCTGGGCCGCAACAACGGTCTGTTCGACGTGAGCACCGTGACCCAGGAGCAGATCATCTCCTCGGTCACCGGGGCGGCGGACAACGCCGTGGCCCACCGTTCGAAGGGCGGCGAGGAGGCGTGGCCGTGAGCCGCGGCGGGCCGCACGGGGACGGCGGGCCCGCCGGGCCGGGCAGTGCCGGGCCGGTCACCACCACCCGCGAGCGACGCGCCGCCCACGGCTGGCAGGACAGCGTGCGGGAGTACGTCCGGGACCTCCGCGGTGGTGTGCGCGACGGCGAGCGGGGGCCGCTGCTGGTCATCGCCGGTCTGATCGTGATCTGGATCGTCTTCCAGGGGCTGGACGACAAGTTCCTCTCGCCGCGCAACCTGTCCAACCTCAGCGTGGACATCGTCGGGACCGGGCTGGTCGCCGTCGGCATCGTGTTCGTGCTGCTGATCCGGGAGATCGATCTGTCGGTCGGCTCGGTCAGCGGCCTGGCGGGGGCGGCGTTCGCCGTGCTGAACGTGAACCAAGGGGTGCCGGAGTGGCTGGCGGTGATCGTGGCGGTGGCCGCGGGCACGGCGGTGGGCGCCTTCCACGGGTTCTTCCACGCCTGGCTCGGCGTGCCCGCGTTCGTGGTGACGCTGGCCGGGCTGCTGATCTGGAACGGCCTGACGCTCTACCTGCTGGGGGCGAGCGGCACGATCAACATCGACGAGGAGGGCCTGGTCGCCTCACTGACCAGCCGGCACTTCGGCAGCGACCTCGCGGCGTACGCGGTCGCGACGCTCGGCACGGGCGGGTACTTCCTGGCCGCCCGCCGCCGGCGGAGCCGCCACCTGGCGACCGGGATGCCCTACCGGCCCGGGGGCGAGATCTGGTTGCGCACCGGTCTCCTCGCGGTGGTCGCCTTCGCCGGGGCCCACACCCTCAACCGGTTCCAGGGACTGCCGCTCGCGCTGCTGATCTTCCTGGTGATCCTGGTCGTCTCGGACTACGTGCTGCGCCGCACCCGCTACGGGCGGCGGGTGTACGCGCTCGGCGGCGGGGTCGAGGCGGCGCGGCGGGCCGGCATCGGGGTGGAGCGGGTGCGGGTCGCCATGTTCATGGTGTCGGGGACGCTGGCCGCGTTCGGCGGGCTGTTCGTGGCGTCGGGGCTGACCTCGGCGAGCCCCACGACGGCGCGTGCCGCCGGTTCGGGGATGCTGCTGATCAACGCGATCGCGGCGGCCGTCATCGGCGGGACGAGTCTGTTCGGCGGGCGGGGCTCGCCCTGGTCGGTGCTGCTCGGTGTGGTGGTCATCCAGTCGATCGCCTCGGGCATGGGGCTGCTGGGGGTCCAGGACGCCGTGCAGTTCATGATCACCGGTGGGGTGCTGCTGGCCGCCGTGGCGGCCGACGCGCTGTCGCGGCGCGCTCAGGCCAGACGCGGCCGACCTTGAGCCCGGACGCGGCCGACCTTGAGCGCAGACACACCGAAATTCACCCAAGATTCCATTTCATACGAAATGCCTAACAAATGGCAAAGGTGGGTAAGGGCCGAGATGTCATGAAACGCAGCCGCCTCACCCAGGCGGCCGTGGCCCTCACGGCCGCCGCCGGTCTGGTCCTCGCCGGGTGCGGCGACGCCGATCTGTCCGGCGGCGAGGAGCAGGCCGACCTCAGTGTGCTCGCGACGGACGTGCCGCAGATCCAGACCCTCAAGAAGCTCACCAAGAAGCACTTCACGGCGGAGACCGGCATCACCGTCGACTACACGCTGCTGCCGGAGAACGAGGCGCGGGAGAAGATGAACCGCGAGTTCGCCACCCAGGCCGGCACCTACGACGTGGCGAGCGTCAGCGCGTACGAGGTGCCGATCTACGCGGACAACGGCTGGCTAGCCCCGCTGGACTCCTATGTGAAGGCCGACGCGGACTTCGACCAGGGCGACGTCTTCCCGAACCTGGCGTCCTCGCTGACCGGGGAGGACGGCAAGCTCTACGCCGAACCCTTCTACGGCGAGGGCTCCTTCCTGATGTACCGCAAGGACCTCTTCCGCAAGGACGGGCTGACCATGCCGCCGGACCCGACCTGGGAACAGGTCGCCGACCTCGCGGCCCGGGTCGACGGCTCCGAGGGCGCGAGCGGCATCTGCCTGCGTGGCCTGCCCGGCTGGGGCCAGAACCTCGCCCCGATCAACACGGTCGTCAACACCTTCGGCGGCGCCTGGTACGACATGGACTGGAACGCCCGTCTGACCTCACCGGAGTTCAAGAAGGCCGTCGGGTTCTACGTCGACCTGCTCCGCACCCACGGCCAGCCCGGCGCCGAGCGGATGGGCGTGCTGGAGATCCTGGACCGCTTCGTCGAGGGCAAGTGCGCCATGATGTACGACGCCACGTCGCTGGCCTCGTCGATCGAGGCCGACAGCTCCTCGGTCAAGGGCAAGGTGGGCTACGTCCCCGCCCCGCACGACAGGACCGACAAGGCCGGCTGGCTGTGGACCTGGGCCTGGGGTATCCAGCAGGCGTCCGAGCACAAGGACGCCGCCTGGGAGTTCATCTCCTGGGCCTCCTCCAAGGAGTTCCAGGAGCTGGTCGGCCAGGAGGTGGGCTGGACCTCGGCGCCCGCCGGTAACCGCATGTCGCTCTACGAGAAGCCCGAGTACCAGCAGGCCGCCGGTGCCTGGTACCGGCAGGAGTTCACGGCGGCGACGGACTCCGCCGACCCGAAGAACCCGGGCGTCGGCCCCCGCCCCTACGACGGCATCGGCTTCCTGGGCATCCCCGAGTTCGCCGTGCTGGGGACGGCGGTCTCCGAACAGATCGCCGCGGCCATCGCCGGGCAGCAGTCGGTGGACGCGGCCCTGGACAAGTCCCAGGACCTGGCCCAGGCCGCGGCGGCGAAGTACCGGGGCGGGTGACCCGCCCACAACGCGACGAGTGAACGGCGCGGGCCGCGCCCCCGGTCACCCGGGAACGCGGCCCTCGAACTGCCGTGGCGGTCCGCTTACTTGCGGATCAGGCTGCGCAGCACGTACTGCATGATGCCGCCGTTGCGGTAGTAGTCCGCCTCGCCGGGGGTGTCGATGCGGACGACCGCGTCGAACTCGACGCCGGTGTCGGTGGTGACCTTCACCGTGCGCGGGGTGGTGCCGTTGTTGAGCTCCTCGACGCCGGTGAAGTCGAAGGTCTCCTCACCGGTGAGGCCGAGGGACGCGGCCGACTGGCCCTCCGGGAACTGGAGCGGGAGCACGCCCATGCCGATGAGGTTCGAGCGGTGGATGCGCTCGTAGGACTCGGCGATGACGGCCTTGACGCCGAGGAGCGCGGTGCCCTTGGCGGCCCAGTCGCGGGACGAGCCGGAGCCGTACTCCTTGCCGGCCAGGACGACCAGCGGGATGCCGGCGGCCTGGTAGTTCTGCGAGGCGTCGTAGATGAACGACACCGGCGCGTCGGCCTGGGTGAAGTCGCGGGTGTAGCCGCCCTCGGTGCCCGGCGCGATCTGGTTGCGCAGGCGGATGTTGGCGAACGTGCCGCGGATCATGACCTCGTGGTTGCCTCGGCGCGAGCCGTAGGAGTTGAAGTCACGACGCTCCACACCGTGCTCGGTGAGGTACTTGCCGGCCGGGGTGTCGGCCTTGATGGCGCCGGCCGGGGAGATGTGGTCGGTGGTGACCGAGTCGCCCAGCTTGGCGAGCACGCGGGCGCCGGAGATGTTCTCGACCGGGGCCGGCTCGTGGGCCATGCCCTCGAAGTACGGGGGCTTGCGGACGTAGGTGGACTCGGCGTCCCACTCGAAGGTGTTGCCGGTCGGGATCGGCAGCGCCTGCCACTGGGCGTCGCCCGCGAAGACGTCCGCGTAGGACTTGGCGAACATGTCCTCGCCGATGGCGTTGGCGACCACGTCGTTCACCTCGGCCTCGGAGGGCCAGATGTCCTTCAGGAAGACCGGGTTGCCGTCCTGGTCGGCGCCCAGGGCGTCCCGGGTGATGTCGACCTTCATGGAGCCGGCGAGCGCGTAGGCCACGACCAGCGGCGGGGACGCCAGGTAGTTCATCTTGACGTCGGGGTTGATACGGCCCTCGAAGTTCCGGTTGCCGGAGAGGACCGAGGTGACCGCGAGGTCGTGGTCGTTGACGGCCTTGGAGACCTCCTCCGGCAGCGGGCCGGAGTTGCCGATGCAGGTGGTGCAGCCGTAGCCGACGAGGTTGAAGCCGACCTTGTCGAGGTAGGGGGTCAGGCCCGCCTTCTCGAAGTAGTCGGTGACGACCTTGGAGCCCGGGGCGAGGGTGGTCTTGACCCAGGGCTTGCGGGTCAGGCCCTTCTCCACCGCCTTCTTGGCCACCAGCGCGGCGGCGACCATGACGTACGGGTTGGAGGTGTTGGTGCAGGACGTGATGGCCGCGACCGTCACCGCGCCGTGGTCGATCTCGTACGACGTGCCGTCGGGGGCCGTCACGGTGACCGGGTTGGACGGCGCGCCGTTCGGCGCGACGGCCGGGGCGTCGGAGGCCGGGAAGGACTCCTGGCCGGCCTCGTCCACGGTGTCGACGTAGTTGCGTACGTCCGTCTTGAACTGCTCGGCGGCGTTCGCGAGGACGATGCGGTCCTGCGGGCGCTTCGGGCCGGCGATGGACGGGACGACCGTCGCCAGGTCGAGCTCGAGCTTCTCGGAGAAGTCGGGCTCGGCGGCCGGGTCGAGCCAGAGGCCCTGCTCCTTGGCGTAGGCCTCGACCAGCGCGAGCTGCTGCTCGCTGCGGCCGGTGAGCCGCATGTAGTTGATGGTCTCGTCGTCGATCGGGAAGATCGCGGCGGTGGAGCCGAACTCCGGCGACATGTTGCCGATGGTGGCGCGGTTGGCCAGCGAGGTGGCGGCGACGCCCTCGCCGTAGAACTCGACGAACTTGCCGACGACGCCGTGCTTGCGCAGCATCTCGGTGATCGTGAGGACGAGGTCGGTGGCGGTGGTGCCGGCCTGGAGCTCACCGGTCAGCTTGAAGCCGACGACGCGCGGGATGAGCATGGAGACCGGCTGGCCGAGCATGGCGGCCTCGGCCTCGATGCCGCCGACGCCCCAGCCGAGCACGCCGAGGCCGTTGACCATGGTGGTGTGCGAGTCGGTGCCGACCAGGGTGTCCGGGTAGGCCTTGCCGTCGCGGACCATCACGACACGGGCCAGGTGCTCGATGTTCACCTGGTGGACGATGCCGGTGCCGGGCGGGACGACCTTGAACTCGTCGAAGGCGGTCTGGCCCCAGCGCAGGAACTGGTAGCGCTCCTTGTTGCGGCCGTACTCCAGGTCGACGTTCTGCTTGAAGGCGTCGTTCGTGCCGAACTTGTCGGCGATGACGGAGTGGTCGATGACCAGCTCGGCCGGCGCCAGCGGGTTGATCTTCGCCGGGTCGCCGCCCAGCTCCTTCACGGCCTCACGCATGGTCGCGAGGTCCACGACACAGGGAACGCCGGTGAAGTCCTGCATGATCACGCGGGCCGGCGTGAACTGGATCTCCTGGCTGGGCTGGGCCTGCGAGTCCCATCCGCCGAGGGCACGGATGTGGTCGGCGGTGATGTTCGCGCCGTCCTCCGTGCGGAGCAGGTTCTCCAGCAGGACCTTGAGGCTGTAGGGCAGGCGAGCCGAGCCCTCCACCTTGTCCAGCCGGAAGATCTCGTACGACTCGTCGCCCACCTGCAGCGTGCTGCGGGCGTCGAAGCTGTTCGCCGACACGACAGTCTCCTTCATTGATGTGCGCGTACCACCACGATCCTGCCGCCACGGCATCTTGGCCGATCCGCTAAGGTAAGGCTAAGTTAGGTAACCCTTACCGGGGTGGCGGCTGGAGTGCTCTCTCGGCAGATATCTCGATGTCGAGATAACTCTAGTACACGAGCGCCGGATGGTCATGCCCCGGCGTCCGCCCGTGCGGTCATGCGCGCCCTTTTCCGGGGTATCCGAACCGGGTACCCACGTACGACGGAGGAGGAGACAGGCATGCCGCTCACGTTCCGCAAGAGTTTCCGGATCCTTCCGGGGGTGCGTCTGAACATCAACAAGCGCTCCTGGTCCATCACCACCGGCGGCGGAAAGAACGGCCCGCGCTACACCCGCAGCAGCACAGGACGTCGTACGACATCGATGGATCTGCCCGGACCTTTCGGATGGCGGCGCACCACGAAAGCGCGTCGACACTGAGCCCACCGGGCGGGCTTGACGTCCCGTCACCCGTTCGGACCCCCCGGTCGGGTGACATCTCATATCTGAGATAACCTCAGTCCCATGGCAGACGACTACCTCGTACGCATCGGCAAGCTCATCCGTGACGCCCGGCAGCACCGGGGCTGGACTCAGTCGCAGCTGGCGGAGGCGCTCGGCACCAGCCAGAGCGCCGTCAACCGGATCGAGCGGGGCAACCAGAACATCAGCCTTGAGATGATCGCGCGCATCGGGGAGGCCCTCGACAGCGAGATCGTGTCCCTCGGCTACGCCGGTCCGATGCATCTGCGCGTGGTCGGCGGGCGCCGGCTGTCCGGTGCCATCGACGTGAAGACGAGCAAGAACGCGTGCGTGGCACTGCTGTGCGCCTCACTGCTCAACGAGGGGCGCACGGTGCTGCGCCGCGTCGCCCGCATCGAGGAGGTGTACCGCCTCCTCGAGGTGCTCGGCTCCATCGGTGTGCGCACCCGGTGGATCAACGACGGTGTCGACCTGGAGATCGTGCCGTCGGCCGAGCTCGACCTGGAGGCGATCGACGCGGACGCGGCCCGCCGCACCCGCTCCATCATCATGTTCCTCGGCCCGCTGCTGCACCGCATGGACTCGTTCAAGCTGCCGTACGCGGGCGGCTGCGACCTCGGTACGCGCACCATCGAGCCGCACATGATCGCGCTGCGCCGGTTCGGCCTGGACATCGCCGCCACCGAGGGCCAGTACCACGCCCAGGTGGACCGCGCGGTCAGCCCCGACCGTCCGATCGTCCTGACCGAGCGCGGCGACACGGTGACCGAGAACGCGCTGCTCGCGGCCGCCCGGCACGACGGCATCACCGTCATCCGCAACGCCTCGTCCAACTACATGGTCCAGGACCTCTGCTTCTTCCTCGAGGCGCTCGGCGTCAAGGTCGACGGCGTCGGCACCACCACCCTCACCGTGCACGGTGTGCCCACCATCGACGTCGACGTGGACTACTCCCCCTCCGAGGACCCGGTCGAGGCGATGAGCCTGGTCGCGGCGGCCGTGGTCACCGAGTCGGAGCTGACGGTGCGCCGGGTGCCGATCGAGTTCCTGGAGATCGAGCTGGCGGTCCTCGAGGAGATGGGCCTCGACCACGACCGCACGCCCGAGTACTTCGCCGACAACGGCCGCACCCGGCTGGTGGACCTCACCGTCCGGCCCTCCAAGCTGGAGGCGCCGATCGACAAGATCCACCCCATGCCGTTCCCCGGCCTGAACATCGACAACGTCCCGTTCTTCGCGGCCATCGCGGCGGTCGCCCAGGGCCAGTCCCTCATCCACGACTGGGTCTACGACAACCGCGCCATCTACCTGACCGACCTGAACCGCCTCGGCGGCCGGCTCCAGCTCCTCGACCCCCACCGCGTCCTGGTCGAGGGCCCGACCCGCTGGCGCGCCGCCGAGATGATGTGCCCGCCGGCGCTGCGCCCGGCGGTGGTCGTCCTGCTGGCGATGATGGCGGCCGAGGGCACGTCGGTGCTGCGCAACGTGTACGTCATCAACCGGGGTTACGAGGAGCTGGCGGAGCGGCTGAACTCGGTGGGGGCGCAGATCGAGACGTTCCGGGACATCTGAGCGGTGAGGCTGCCGGGCTCATTTCGACCTGCACTGCTGCGCGTCTGAAAGGGTCCGGCAGAACGCGCCCACGACCCGACCTGCGTGCCGGCAGAGTCTCGGCTACTCCTGCCCGGCCCGCGGCGACGGCCTGTACGCCGCGCTCGGCTGGGCGAGCCGGTCGGCGAGGTGGGCGAGCCAGCCGCTCGGGGCGTACGGGGCCGGGGGGTCGACCTCCATGCCCAGTTCTGCGACAGCCAGGGCACAGTCGGACTCGTCGAGACTGAGGGCGAGGAATTCGTGAAGCTCGCCGACGAGGCGGGCGACGAGTTGCGGGTCGGTGGAGGTCCGGTAGTCGGCGACGGCCGCGTCATGGTCCTCGAACTCGTCGGGCATGTCCTGCGAGAACCACCCGCCGAGGAACTGACCGAGCTCCGGGAACCGGGCGTGCCACTCCCAGTGGGTGACGGGCACAGCGGGCGGCGGCACCTCACCCTTCTCGATGCTGCGCCTGATGTGGGCACCGATCGTGTGCAGCCACTCCTGCACTTCTCCCTCGGGCAGGCCCACGTCGGGGATGGCGTAGAACTCGCCCAGCCGCTGCCTCAGCCGTCCGGGCGGGTTCTCGGCGTACTCCCGCACCTGCCGCTCGGCGACAGCAAGAGCCCAGGGACGGGTGTGCCACGTTTGCCGGAGGTAGGCCGTCAAGGCTTGGCCGGGTGCGTCCGGCGTGTCGTCCGCCGACTGCCCGGCATAGGCACGGATCACTTGGTCCAGTTCGCCGTAACGGCGGTCGTGTTCGAGGGGGCTCAGGGGCACGGGGAAAGACTTTCATGGATGACCAGCGGCGGATGCGCTAGAGATAGACGGGGAACGTGGCATGGACGACGAAGCCGTGCGGGGCTGACACGTCCCGCCTGAGCACGACGCGCGCGGCACGCACGTCGACGGGCTCCCGCCCCGCCAGCATCATCGCCTGCAACAGCACCCGGCCGATGGGGTCGGGCCGCGTAGGCCAGGACGCCTCGATGGTCAGCCGGGGCCGCGTGCCCTGGGCGAGCCAGCGGTGGATGAGCTGCTCGTTGGCGGTGACGACCTGCTGCGTGGCCCACTGGGCGGTCTCTCGGTCGGGGTAGGTGGCGGACCGGTTCCGGGACGGCATGGCGGAGAGGACCTCTGAAGTGTTTGGGGTCATGACGGGGCGGTGTGCTCCCGCTGCATGTGGTCGTCGACGGCCTGGAGGAGGAGACGCAGCGCCTGGGGGGTCGCCCACTCGACGACGGGGGACAGGCGGTCCTCCATTGCCTGCTCCCCCGGGAAGAGCACGAGGGCGGACTGGGCCTCGGCTGCGAGCGGGGCGAGGAACTCGCCGCAGTAGGGATGCTCGGAATCGACCGCGGCCTGAAGGGAATCCTGAAGGGTCGCGTATTCCCCGTCGTACACCCAGTTGACCCCGAACCCGGAGAGCCGGGGAAATCTGACGTCGACTTCCCAACGGGACAACGGGAGCTCGTCGTAATCGGCCTGCGAGTTCTGGGCCAGGGTCCGGATCGTGCTCGCCAGCGAGTGCAGGTACGCGGCGGCGTCCGTTCCGGCGCCGGCTCGTTCCAGGAGGTCATGGAACTCCTGCGGCGCGGCTTCCGCGTCTTCGGCGCAGAGACCGGCGACATGGTCGAGCAGCGCGGTCACGGTTTCGACGGGACACACCCACTCCGTCGCAACGGTTGCGTGCGTGGTCCTGATGAAACGCCGAAGTTCGGCCTCGAGTGAAAGCGTTCCCTCGGAGTCCCGCACCGCGGCGGCGAGCTCCAGGACCCTCCTCATCGGACCGTCGATGAAGAGACGTGTGGTGTGCACTACCAAGCTGTCACCGTCTTCATTGCCACGAACATGAACCACGAACGAACCTTACGATCTACTAAGGACTGACAGGGTACGAGGTGACGACGACGAAGGGCGGGTCAATACCCCTCTTGTACTTCAGGGCGACCTGCACGGAATGCACCTCGCTTGCCGAGGCGTTCATACCGTGCGAGGTGTAGTCACCGCGTTCCACGGTGCGACCGGTCACCTCGCTCACGGTGAGTTTGAGAGCCGGGTCCAGTTTGGAGTTGTCGGGGTTCCAGTTCGGGTTGTTGGCCATCCGCCTCTCCACCCTCTTGATCCAGTCCTCGACGCGCTGGGCGTTGTTGATGTCGTCGAGTGCCCCCTGCGTCAGACGCTGCGCGGACGCCAGATCCTTGTACGTGGAGGCCGACGGGGCGTTCCCCTGGTCCCGCAGGCGCTGCTTCAGCTGGTCGTCGCTGAGCCCGATGTGCTTGTCGACACCGTGGCTCCCATGAATGCCTTCCTGGCCGGCCAGGTCCAGTGGATAGAAATGGTTCTTGGGATCCTCTCCCGGGACCGTGTATGTGTGCTCGGTCCTGAACTCGTTCAGTGCCCGGGCGCCGAACGCCTGCGCGCGCGCCTCTTCGGCGTGGAAGGTCGGCGCACTGCGATATGCCTCGTCCAACGGTCTTACCAGCGCATCGAGACGAGGCACCAGCGCGTTGACCCGCCGGTTGTATTCGGTGACGATCGCGTTGAGCCGACCGGTGTCGAGGTTGAGGACGATGCCCGCGCCGAGCTGTCCCGCTCCCTTGGCGACCCCCTTCACCACACCCTTGAGGAGGCCCTTGACGTCGTCCATCCCGACACCGTCCTTGAGGTTCACCTCCACCTTGGGGATCGCCTCCCGGATCGCGTCCACGTAGACGTCCCACACCTCGCGATTGAGGTAGACGGCTGCTTCGGCGAAGTCGTACAGCAGGTCGCCGACCTTCTGGGCGGTGTCGAACAGCACCGTCATCACTGGGTGCGAGGAGGTCTGCGACGAGGCCGAGTCGTGCTTCCACTCGTAGCCTTCACGGCTCGTGCCCCACGCGGTCGTCCCCCACAGAGCGCTGCAGAACTGCCGCATGGCGTCGTGCCATTCGCTGTTGCTCTGCTTCGTGATGCTGCTGATGTGTCCGGTCAGCGCGGTCTCGGACATCGACAGCGTCGAGGTCGTCGCCATCCACGCCTGGGACAGCGAACTGAGATAGTGCTGCTGCGGGTAAGGGTAGACCTCTGCGACCTTCCCCATACGGAAGGCGTGTTTCACGATGGGGCGCAGGACCTCGCGGACGGGCTCCGGCACCCACTCCAGGAGGGTGCGGATGATGTCGTCGCCCCCGTCGTCATCACCCCACTTGAGGTTGGGTACGGGGCCGTAGGCCGGAGCTCTGTCGATCACCTGCGGCGATGGCTGAGTGACCGCCCTCGTTCGCCCGGAGGGATCGTTGGCCGCCTCCGCCGTCGCGTAGTTGTTGGCCGTCGTGGTGAAGCCGACCGCCACTCCGCCGATACTCACGACACTCTTGGCCCACACCTCGAGGAAGCGGTTGCCCACTTTGATGTACGAGGTCGCGAACGCCTGCGGAGCGGTTCCGTAACCGCCGGCGTCCGGGTACTTGTTCAGCTCGTCCATAAGGGTCTTAGCGCCCTTGTCCATCGGCGTCTGCTGGGCGGCGACCCCCGCCGACACCCGGTGGAGGTCGGACGGCTTGACATCGATGGTGCCGTTCTGTCCTCCGGGCGCTTGCGCACCCGGCTGTGTGCCGGCCATCAGGGCGCACCCCAGCCCCGCAGCACGGCCTGATGTGCGGCCGTGTAATTGACGTGAGAGGTGGTCGCACAGGCGTGAAGCCACTTCTGCGCCGCCTGCAGGTCCTGCGCCGAGCGGCCCCAATCGTCGAGTTTGTCGACGAAGACTTCGCGGGCCTCGCCTTCCCAGGACAGCACGACCGGGACAGCACGGTCGTAGAGATCGTCGAGCCTGTCGTTCAACTTCTTGAGGATGTCCTCCAATTCGCCGGCGAGTTCGCGGAGACCGGCGAGGGACACGGTGATGTGGTCGTCATACGACGGCCCGGTCGTCATGAATCCCCGTTTCGTGTTCGGAACTGCGCTGTAAGGCCGGCCGCGGCGTCAGAACGAGTCGAGACTGCTGCGCCGACCGTCTGGCGCGCTGCCGGTCCCCGTGTCCGGGTTAGGGGTGGACAGCCGGTCGACCTCGCTGTTGACGTCCACCCGGACGCTGCGCATCTGCTGGAGCACATCCAGTTCCTTCTCCGTGAAACCGTCACGACTCAGGCGAACGGCCTGCTCCAGGTGACGCATGACGTCCCTGATGCGTACGGCGTCCTCAGCGGCGGCCCGGTGGAACGCGCGGTACGCGGCCCCGGCCGGGCCACGCCAGCCCGCCTCCACGCGGTCGACGATCGCGTCCATGCGTCGGACCTGTCTGTCCAGGTGGTCCTGCATGTCATCGAGGTCCTCGGCGAGTTTGGTGAGGTTGTCCCGGGACACGCGCACATCGGGACCGTTTCCCTGCCCCGCCGCTGAGCCTGGTGTGCCCATGCCGTACTACCCCCACCCCGTCGCTGCGGCCTCTCACGTCACATACGCAAGGTGATCGTACGAGGTGTAGCACTCTGTCGAGCGGGAGGCATCACGACCAGGCCGTACGTGGCCGAAAGAAGCCGGTGCCAGAACTCGTTGCCGAGGAGGCGGCCCGATCAGCCTCCGGCGCATCCGGTGAGCGCCACGGCCTGCCGCGTACACCGCGCCCGCATCACCCGTTGACAGTGTCAACGTGAAGATGGGATGCTCGTCAACAGGTGAAGGTATACGCTCCCCACGGGATGTACCCACCTTGTATACGACGGGTGAGACGGGGAGGGCCAGTGAGCCTGGGGACGGTCGGCGGACGCTTCCGGGTCACGGGGATCCTGGGCCGCGGAAACATGGGCGAGGTACACCGCGCCGAGGACCTTCAGGCCGCCGCGGACTCCCCGCACCGGCAGGTCGCCGTGAAAACCGTGCTGCGGAGTCGGACCGGCATCGCCGTCGACACCTCGGGGTCCGGCCAGGAGATCGACCGCTTCCGCCGCGAAGTGCGGATCATGCGCATGCTCTCCCAGGGGCACCCGAACCTCACCCTGCTGATCGACGGCGGTGTGGACGAGGCTCCGGACGGCAGCGGACTGCCCTATCTGGCCATGGAGTTGCTGGACGGCCATCCGCTCGCCGACCTCATCAACGAAGAACCCCAGCTGCCGGTCTCCTGGGTCGCCGCGCTCGGGGCGCAGCTCGCCGCCGGTCTTGCCGCCGCGCACACCGCGGGGGTGGTCCACCGCGATCTGAAGCCGGCCAATGCGATGCTCACCCGCGACGGCACCGTCAAGGTCCTCGACTTCGGTATGGGTTCGGTCGTGGACGATCCCGACCAGACGCGGCTGACCAGTACGGGAGTCAGCGTCGGCACGGCCCGCTACATGGCGCCCGAGCAGTTCCGTGCCGAGCGGGTCTCCGCGTCGGCCGATCTCTACGCGCTCGGCTGCATCCTGTACGAACTGCTGATAGGGCGGCCGCCGTTCTCCGCGAGAACCCCCTACGAGCTCTCCGAACAGCATCAGCACGAGCGGCCGCCGCGGCTGACCCTGGTGCGCCCGGATCTGCCCGCCGAGCTGGTCCGGCTGGTGGAGCGCCTCTTGGAGAAGGACGCCGAGCTCCGGCCCGACAACGCTGCCTCGGTCCGCGAGACGCTGGTCCCGCTCGCCTTCGCACCGGACGACACGGCCGCCCTGCTGGCTCCGCACTGGCAGGTCATGGACCCGGTGGCGCGACTGCGCGCCCTCCTCCCCCGGCCCACCCCGGCCGCACCCACGCCCGTGCCGCGCAGAGCGCCCCGGCTGCCCGAGGCGATGGACGTCTTCGGTATCCACTCCGATCTGATCAGCGAGTACGAGAGCTTCACCAGGAGCGCGACGGTGATCCGGGACGCCCGTATCGCCGGCTTCGTCGAGGACGATCTGGCGGCGAAGTCCCAGTGGCCCGACCCCTGGTTGTCGCTGAACCCGTTCTTCGCGGACGGCGGTCAGGTCACCGATCTCGTGCGGGACGGCGTGCTCCACCCGAGGTGCGCGGAGATCTTCCAGGCCGACAAGAAGGAGAGCTCGCCCCGCCCCGACGGGCGTCCGCTGACCTTCCACCTTCATCAGCGGCAGGCGATCGAGGCCGCACAGGCGGGCGACTCCTACGTGCTCACCACGGGCACCGGTTCCGGCAAGTCGCTGTCGTACATCGTCCCGATCGTGGACCGGGTGCTGAAGGAACGTCAGGCGACCGGCCCCGATGCGGCTCGCCGGGTGCGGGCGATCGTCGTCTACCCGATGAACGCGCTGGCCAACTCGCAGTTGGGCGAGTTGGAGAAGTACCTGCGCCACGGCTTCGGAAAGGGCCGGGAGCCGGTCACCTTCGCCCGCTATACCGGTCAGGAGTCCAAGGAGGACCGTCGGGAACTGCGCAAGAACCCTCCGGACATCCTGCTGACCAACTACGTGATGCTGGAGCTGATGCTGACCCGGCCGGACGACCGGTCCAGCCTGATCCGCATGGCCGAAGGGCTGCAGTTCCTCGTCTTCGACGAGTTGCACACCTATCGCGGCCGGCAGGGCGCGGACGTGGCGTTCCTGATCCGCCGCGTGCGTGAGGCCTGCCGCGCGTCCGCGACCCTGCAGTGCATCGGCACCTCGGCGACCATGTCCACCGAGGGCTCCTGGGAGGACCAGCAGCGTGAGGTGGCGAGGGTCGCAGGCCGGTTGTTCGGTACGACGGTGCTGCCGAAGCGGGTCATCGGCGAGACCCTGGTCCGGGCGACCGAAGATACCCCCGAGAACGTGCCCGCCGAGCGGCTTCGGGTGCCAGCGGCGCCCCGCTCGTACGACGCGCTGACGAAGGACCCGCTGGCCCGCTGGGTGGAGTCCCGGTTCGGTCTGGAGCGCAAGGAAGGCACGGAACGGCTGCGGCGCTGCGCCCCGGGCACCGTCGAGGAGGCGGCGGCCGAGCTGGCCGCGGCGTCCGGGGTGCCCGAGGAGACCGTGCGGGAGGCGATCCGGACGACCCTGGAGGCGGGCGCGCAGGCCAAGCATCCGGTGACCGAGCGGCCGCTGTTCGCGTTCCGGCTGCACCAGTTCCTCTCCAAGGGCGACACCGTCTTCACCACGCTCGAGGATCCGCTGACCCGGCCGCTGACCCGCACCTACCAGCTGGAGCAGCCGGACAGCGACGGCAAGCCGCTGTTCCCGCTGGCGTTCTGCCGTGAGTGCGGCCAGGAGTACCTGACGGTCTGGCGGACGGAGGAGGACGGCGTATTCCGGTACGAGCCGCGCCGCGACACTTCCGCCTCGGGGGGCCGGGCGGGCGAGGGCTGCCTGTACCTGGGCATGCCGGGTGAGGACTACGAGTGGCCGGCCGATCCGCAGAAGGCCGTGGACGACCGGCGGTTGCCGGAGTCCTGGCTGGAGTCGGACGCGCAGGGTGTGACGGTCGTCAAGAAGTCCTACCGGCCCCGGGTGCCCAAGCGGGTCGTCGTGGACGCCTACGGCCATGAGTCGGGTGAGGGGCTGGTGGCGGCGTTCGTCCCGGCACCGTTCCTGTTCTGTGTGCACTGCCAGGTCTCCTACGAGCAGACGCGCGGCCGGGACTTCGCCAAGCTGGCTACCCTGGACCAGGAGGGGCGTTCCTCGGCGACCTCGCTGATCTCCGCGTCGATCGTGAAGTCCCTGCGGGCGGTCCCGGAGGAGAGCCTGGGCAAGGAGGCGCGCAAGCTCCTGACCTTCGTCGACAACCGGCAGGATGCCTCGCTGCAGGCCGGGCACTTCAACGACTTCGCCCAGGTGACCCAGTTGCGGGGCGCCCTGTACCAGGCCGCGGTGCGGGCCGGTGAGGAGGGCCTCAGCCACGACGACCTCGCCGAGGCCGTCACCGAGGTGATGGGTCTGACGCCCGCCGAGTTCACGGACGTCGCGAACCTGACCCCGGCCATGGAGCGCCGGGCCGTGAAGGCCTTCCGGGACGTCGTCGGGTACCGCCTCTACCGCGACCTGGAGCGCGGCTGGCGTATCACGATGCCGAACCTGGAACAGACGGGGCTGCTCAGGATCGACTACGAGGACCTGGGCTGGCTCGCCGCCGCCGACGAGCGCTGGCAGTCCACGCACGCCGTGCTGCGGGACGCCGATCCGGCGCTGCGCGAGGAGATCGCCCGTACTCTGCTCGATTTCATGCGTCGGGCCCTGGCCATCGACGTCCAGTACTTCCGCGACGACTTCGACACCCTGCAGCGGGCGAGCGAGGAGCGGCTGACCGGGGCGTGGGTGCTGAGCGAGAGCGACCGCCCGACTGTCGGAACCGCCTATCCGTACGGCTCGCGGCCGGGTATGGAGCGCTCCGCGCTGTTCCTGTCGGCCCGTGGCAAGTTCGGCAAGTACCTGCGGCGGAACATGCCCGAGCTGCGCGAGCAGTCGGTGCCCCTGGACGACGTCCAGGGCGTCATCGAGGACCTGTTGAAGGTACTGGTCGACGCCGACCTCGTGCGCGAGGTGGACGCGACCCCCGAGCTCTCCGGCCCTGCCTACCGGCGCCGTGCGGCGCAGAAGCGCACTGGTTACCGGGTGTCGGCCGCGGCGCTGATCTGGCGGGCCGGGAACGGTGAACGCGGCGCGGTCGACCCGCTCGCGCGCACCTACAGCAGTGGCGAGGGCCCGCGCGTCAACCCCTTCTTCCGCGACCTGTACCGCACCGCGGCCGCCGAACTGGCCGGTCTGTACGCACGCGAGCACACCGCCCAGGTTCTCCCGGAGGACCGGCTGGAGCGCGAGGAGCAGTTCCGCAAGGCCGAACTGCCGCTCCTGTACTGCTCGCCGACGATGGAGCTGGGCGTGGACATCTCCTCGCTCAACGCCGTGATGATGCGCAATGTGCCGCCGACCCCGGCGAACTACGCGCAGCGCTCGGGCCGCGCGGGCCGTTCCGGTCAGCCCGCGCTGGTGACCACGTACTGCGCGACGGGCAACAGCCACGACCAGTACTACTTCCGCGACTCCCAGAAGATGGTGGCGGGCCAGGTGGCTCCGCCCCGCCTCGACCTGGCCAACGAGGATCTGGTCCGCTCGCATCTGCAGGGCGTCTGGCTGGCGGAGACGGAGATGCAGCTCGGCATCGCGATTCCGGAGGTCGTCGATGTCGCCTACGACCCGGACGGGGGCGACCGCCCCGATCCGCAGATGCCGCTCCCGCTCCGCTCCGAGATCCTCAACCGGTCCCTGGACGAGGACGCCCGCAGACGCGCGGCAGCCACCGCCCGTACCGTCCTCGCCCCGCTGATCGCGGACTTCGAGTCGACCACCTGGTGGTACGACGAGTGGATCGAGGACCGGATCGAGCGGGCCCCGCAGGAGTTCGACGCCGCCTTCGACCGGTGGCGCCAGCTGTTCCGGGCCGCCGTCATCGACCAGTACGAGCAGAACAAGCGGGTCGTCGACCACACCCTCACGCAGGGCGAGCAGAGCCGGGCGCGCAGCCGCCGCCGGGAGGCCGAGACCCAGACAAACCTGCTGCTGAACCGCTCCACCGACAGCAAGTCGGTGATGAGCGACTTCAACCCGTACCGCTATCTGGCGTCCGAGGGCTTCCTGCCGGGCTACAGCTTCCCGCGGCTGCCGCTGGCCGCGTACATCCCGCGCTCCGGCAACCGCCGCAATGCCGACGGCGACTATCTGCAACGCCCCCGGTTCCTCGCGATCCGCGAGTTCGGCCCCGGTGCGCTCATCTACCACGAGGGCGCCCGCTACCAGGTCACGCGGGTGCAGCTGCCGCCGGACGCCTCGGGCGAGCTGGCGACGGCGGAGGCCCGACGCTGCGACGGCTGCGGCTACCACTACGTCGTCAAACCAGGCCTCGACCAGTGCGACATGTGCAAGGAGGAGCTGCGCGGCAAGCGCACCGGCCTGCTTCACCTGCACACCGTGTACACCACGCCGCGCGAGCGGATCTCCTCCGACGAGGAGGAGCGCCGCCGGGCCGGTTTCCGGCTGGAGACCTCGTACGCCTTCCAGGACCACGGCGCCCGCAAGGGACGCCTCACCTCGCATGTCACCGACGGCGACGGGGCGCCCGTTCTCGACCTGGACTACGGCGACTCCGCGACCGTGCGCATCACCAACCTCGGCCGCGTCCGCGACAAGGAGGACGAGCCGGACGGCTACTGGCTGGACCTGGGCGATGGCCGCTGGCTCAACGACCGGGCCGCCGCCGACGCCATCGAGGGCACCGGTATGCCGGTGGTCGACGAGGACGGCAACGAGAAGCGCCGTAAGAAGCGGGTCCTGCCCTTCGTGGAGGACCGTCGCAACATTCTCGTGGTCACCCTGGACGAGCCGCTGCCCGAGCCGGTGGCGTGGTCGTTCCTGTACGCGCTGGAGCGGGGCATCGAGGCGGCGTTCGAGCTGGAGGACTCCGAGCTGACCGCGGAGCTGCTCCCGCCGGACTCGGGTCCGCGCCGCCGCATGCTGTTCACGGAGGCCGCCGAGGGCGGCGCCGGTGTGCTGCGCCGGATCCAGCACGAGAAGGACGCCCTCGCCAAGGCCGCGAAGACCGCCCTGGAGATCTGCCACTTCGACCCGGACACGGGCGAGGACGAGGGCGGGCCGGCGGACGGCGAGAGGTGCGCCCGCGGCTGCTACGCCTGTCTGCTGACCTACGGCAACCAGACACACCACCGCCAGCTGAGCCGGCACGCGGCAAAGCCGCTGCTGCTGCGGCTGTCCGAGGCCCGCACCGAGCGCGAGGACCGCGGCGAGTCCCGCAGCGAACGGTTCCGCAGGCTGGCCCCCGCGAGCACCTCGCCGACCCCGGTCGAGGCGGATCTGGCGGCCCTGGTCGCGCAGGGCGATCTGCTCGGCTGGCTGAGGGCGAAGGGCTACCGGCTGCCCGACGAGGTGGAAGTCCTCGTCCCGGAGGCCGGGGCCTGCCCGGACCTCGTCTTCCGGCTGGACGGCGCCAACCTCGCCGTGTTCGTCGACCTCCCGGGCCGCGCCCCCGACTCCACCCGCGACATCGAGGCCGGGTATCGCCTGGAGGACGCCGGCTGGGACGTCGTGCGCTTCCCGACGGACGCCGACTGGGACACCATCGCGGACACCAACGCCCTTTACTTCCACCTCCGTTGACCGCACCACCTCCGTTGTTCGTCTCAGCGGCTCCCGGCCTTCACGACCTTCACCACCATTAGGAACCGAGACATCTCATGAGCCTCACGTACACAGCCGGCTCCCTGGTCGCCGCCCGTGGCCGGGAATGGGTGGTCCTGCCCGAGAGCGCCTCCGACATGCTGGTGCTGCGCCCGCTGGGCGGGAGCGAGGACGACATCGCGGCCGTCTTCCCCGCCTTCGAGGACGTACGGCCGGCCGAGTTCGCGGCGCCGAGCCCGACCGACCTGGGCGACCAGCGAGCCGCCGGTCTGCTGCGCACGGCGCTGCGCATCGGGTTCCGGTCGGGTGCGGGCCCCTTCCGTTCGCTGGCGTCGATCGCGGTGGAGCCCAGGGCCTACCAGCTGGTTCCGCTGCTGATGGCGCTGCGGCAGCGCACGGTGCGGCTGCTGATCTCGGACGACGTCGGCATCGGCAAGACGGTCGAGGCCGGCCTGATCGCCAAGGAGCTGCTCGCGCAGGGCGAGGCGACCCGGCTGGCGGTGCTGTGCTCCCCCGCGCTGGCCGAGCAGTGGCAGGGTGAGCTGCGGGAGAAGTTCGGCATCGACGCCGAGCTGGTCCTGGCCTCCACGGTGACGCGTCTCGAACGCGGCCTGGAGCTGGGCCAGTCCCTGTTCGACAAGCACCCGTACACGATCATCTCGACGGACTTCATCAAGTCGACCCGGCACCGCGAGGACTTCGTACGCAACTGCCCCGACCTGGTGATCGTCGACGAGGCCCACAGCTGCGTGGCCGCCGACGACGCCGGACAGGGCACCGCCTCGTCCTCGTCCCACCAGCTCCGTTACGAGCTGCTGCGCCGGATCTCCGCCGACGCCGACCGCCACCTGCTGCTGCTGACCGCGACCCCGCACTCCGGCAAGGAGTCCGCGTTCCGCAACCTGCTCGGCCTGGTGCGGCCGGAGCTCGCGACGCTGAACCTGGAGACCCCGGCGGGGCGGGCGAAGCTCGCCGAGTACTTCGTGGCCCGCAAGCGCGCCGACGTCCGCACCTACCTCACCAAGGAGGACGGCCTCAGCGACGACTCCCTGGCCGAGCGGACCGCGTTCCCGTCCGACCGCTGGACGAAGGACGAGCCGTACAAGCTCAGCCCCGCCTACCGGGCGCTGCTCGACGACGCCATCGCCTACGCCAGGGACCGCGTCCAGGCGGCCGGCGAGCAGGGCAGGCGGGAAGCCCGGGTCGCCTGGTGGTCGGTGATCGCGCTGCTGCGCTCGATGGTCTCCTCCCCGGCCGCCGCCGCCCAGACCCTGAAGACCCGCTCGGAGTCCGCCGCCGCCCGCACCGCGCAGGAGGCGGACGTGCTGGGTGCCCCGGTCGCCGCGGACTCCGCCGAGAACGACCGTCTGGAGGGCATGGACGTCGCTCCGGGCGCCGCTGAGTCGGAAGAGGCGGGTGCAAGGCTGCTCGAACTCTCCCAGCGAGCCGCGGAGTTGGTGGGCCCGGCGGAGGACGCGAAGCTGAAGGCGCTCACCAAGCACCTGAAGAGCCTGATCGCCGAGGGCTACCACCCGATCGTCTTCTGCCGTTACATCCCGACCGCCGAGTACCTGGCCACCCAACTGGAGGGCAAGCTCGGCAAGAAGACGAAGATCGCCGCGGTGACCGGCACGCTCTCCCCGCAGCAGCGTCTGGAGCGCATCGAGCAGCTCGCCGCCGAATCCGCCGAGGAGGCGGGCGATCCGGCCGTCCGCCGCGTGCTGATCGCCACCGACTGCCTCTCCGAGGGCGTCAACCTCCAGCACCACTTCGACGCCGTCGTCCACTACGACCTGGCCTGGAACCCGACCCGCCACGACCAGCGCGAGGGCCGCGTCGACCGGTACGGCCAGAAGCGCGACCAGGTCCGGGTCATCACCATGTTCGGCGAGGACAACGGCATCGACGGCAAGGTCCTGGAGGTGCTGTTCGCCAAGCACCGGCAGATCAAGAAGGACCTGGGCATCTCGGTCTCCGTCCCCGACGAGACGGCTTCCGGGGTGACGGACGCCGTGGTCGAGTGGCTGCTGCTGCACGGCCGTCAGGGCAGCCAGGAGAGCCTGTTCGAGCTCGACAGCCACCAGGAGTCCTTCGAGCGTATCGAGCGCGAGTGGTCCTCGGCCGCCGAGCGGGAGAAGACCTCCCAGTCCAAGTACGCCCAGCGCAGCATCCACCCGGAGGAGGTGGCCCGCGAGGTCGCCGCCGTACGGGCCGCGCTCGGCGGCGCCGACGAGGTGCGCGACTTCGCCCTGGAGGCACTGCGCGACCTGGACGCGCTGGTGCGCGACCCGCGTGACGGGAGCGGGGACTTCACCGCCCAGGCCGGTGGCGCCCCGGCCGGCTTGCGTGACGCGCTCGCCGCCACCCTCGGCGGGCGGCTGATCGAGGAGGACCGGGAGATCCCGTTCCGTACGACACCGGCGGTCGGCCGGGGCGAGGCCGCGCTGGTCCGCACCGACCCGGCGATCGGCGCGATCGCCTCGTACGTCCTGGACTCGGCGCTGGACGCGAACACGCCGGGGCCTCGTCCGGCCCGCCGCTGCGGTGTGGTGACGACGGACGCGGTGACGATCCGGACCACGCTTCTGCTGGTCCGCTACCGCTTCCACCTCACGCTGCCGTCCCGCACCGGCGAACGGCAACTGGTCGCGGAGGACGCCCGATTGCTCGCCTACGAGGGGATGCCGTCGCGTGCCCGCTGGCTGGACGATGAGGCGGCCGCCGCGCTGCTGGCCGCGCGGGCCAGTGCCAACACCCACGAGCAGCTCGCCCGCAACCAGATCGGCCGCGCGCTGGACGGCCTGCCGGATCTCGCCGGGCATCTCACGGAGTACGGCACGAGCCTGGCCGCCGAACTCGACGCCTCGCACCGCCGCGTGCGCAAGGCCAACGAGGAGATCGTCCGCGGCCTGAAGGTCGTCCCGCAGGAGCCCGCCGACGTCCTCGGTGTGTACGTCTACCTGCCGCAGCAGCCCGCTTCTACTGTGTCCGGAGCCGAAGCCTGATGCCCGTCACCGCCACCCGCACCGCCCTGGCCTTCACCGCCGTCACCACGGTCGGCGGGCTGCTCCCCGCCGACATGCTGCTGCGCATCGCCGAGGCGCGGAACCTGCCGGGCACCAAGTCCGCCGACTACGGCCTGCCCGCGTCCGTGCCGGTGCGCGACGAGGCCGAACGCGCCTGGGAGTACCTCAAGCCGCTCTGGCGCGATCTGCGCAAGGCCCTGCCCTCGGACCCGAACACCGGGGCCCCTGCCGCCGACCCGACGGGCCGCGCCGGTACCGACTGGCTCGCCCAGCTCTTCCGGAAGCTGGACTTCGGTGCGCTGACGGAGGTCGGGGAGGGGGGTATCCCGGCCGACTCGGATGCGGAGAAGCGGTTCCCGGTGTCGCACCGGCACGGTCCGGCGCTCGTCCACCTGATCCCCTGGAACGAGGAGTTGGACAAGCGCCCGGCGGCGGGTCAGGTCCCTGCGCAGTCCATGCTTCAGGACTGCCTGAACCGTACGGAGGCCCACCTGTGGGCGGTCCTCACCAATGGCCGGCGTCTGCGTCTGCTGCGCGACTCGTCGTCTTTCTCTACGGCTGCCTACGTCGAGTTCGACTTGGAGGCACTGTTCGACGGTGAGCTGTTCAGCGAGTTCGTGCTGCTGTACAGCCTGCTGCACGCGTCCCGGTTCGCGGTGCCGGAAGGGGCGGCGCCTTCGGGGTGCTGGCTGGAGAAGTGGCGCACGGAGGCGGTCACTTCGGGGGCGCGGGCCCTGGATCAGCTGCGGCTGGGGGTGCAGAACGCGCTGACGGTGCTCGGGACCGGGTTCCTTCGGCACCCGGAGAATGTCCGGCTGCGGGAGGACGTCGATCCGAAGGCGCTTCGGGATGCGTTGCTGCGGCTGGTCTATCGGCTGCTGTTCGTGTTCGTCGCGGAGGACCGTGGGGCCCTGCTCGACCCGGCCGCCGGCGAGCGGCAGCGGGAGGCGTACGAGCGGTACTTCTCGTCGGCGCGGTTGCGGGAGCGGGCGCGGCGGCGTCAGGGGACGGCTCATGGTGATCAGTACGAGGCGCTGCGGATCGTTCTTGACGCGCTGGGGACGGAGGGGGGCCGGCCGGAGCTGGGGCTGCCTGGGCTTGGCGGGCTGTTCTCCCCCAAGGAGGCCGATGCGCCGCTCGACGGACTGAAGTTGTCCAACGAGTCGCTGCTCGCGGCGGTTCGGCACCTGGCGCAGGTGCGCGATGTGGGGGCGCGGCGGTGGCGGGCCGTTGACTATCGGCATCTGGATGCCGAGGAGTTGGGCTCGGTGTACGAGTCCCTGCTGGAGCTGGAGCCGAAGCACTCGGCCACGGATCGGTCGTTCGAGTTGATCGAGGTGGCGGGGAACAGCCGTAAGACCACGGGGAGTTACTACACGCCCTCGTCGCTGATCGAGTGCTTGCTGGATACGACGCTGGACCCGGTGATAGACGATGCGGTCAAGCGGGGCGAGGAGCGGGCCGCTGAGGCTGGGCGTCCCGATCCGGCGGATGACATCGTGGCCGAGCTGCTTTCACTGACGGTGTGTGACCCTGCTTGTGGGTCGGGGCACTTCCTTGTCGCATCGGCTCGGCGTATTGCCAAGCGGGTGGCGTCGGTGCGGGAGCGGAACCCTGAGCCGACGGTCGATGCGATGCGGCATGCGTTGCATGAGGTCGTGGCGCGGTGCATCTACGGTGTCGACCTCAACCCCATGGCCGTGGAGCTGGCCAAGGTGTCCCTGTGGATCGAGGCGATGGAGCCGGGCAAGCCGCTCGGGTTCCTGGACGCCCATGTGAAGCAGGGGAACGGCTTGATCGGCGCGACGCCGAAGTTGTTGGCGGACGGGGTTCCGGATGAGGCGTTCAAACCGATCGAGGGGGACGATCGGAAGTACGCGGCGGGGCTCGTCAAGCGGAACAAGGCTCAGCGAGGCGGGCAGGACGAGCTGCTGTTCGATACGGATGCGTTGCCGGGCAACGAGCGATACGCCGCCGAGCTCGCGCGTATTGTTGCGGCGCCCGCAGATCTTCTGGAGCAGGTTCGGGCGCAGGAGTCCGCTTATCAGGCTTACACCGAGTCGGCCGCGTATGTGCAGGACTTGCATGCTGCCGACGCGTGGTGCGCCGCGTTTGTGTGGCCCAAGCAGGAGGGTGCGCCGGAGGCGCCTACCGATCAGGTGTTTCGGGCGTTGCGGGGGCGGGATCAGTCTGCGGTTCCGGATGACACGCACGAGTGCATTCTGCGGCTGCGGGATCAGTACAGCTTCTTTCACTGGCACTTGGAGTTTCCGGAGGTCTTTTCCGTTCCGGAGTCGGGGGTTGGGGTTCAGCGGGGGACAGGGTGGGCCGGGGGGTTCGACGCGGTGGTGGGGAATCCGCCATGGGACAGCGTGAACTTGCCCGAGACCGAGTTCTTCGCAGTACGAGCGCCGAATATCGCGGCCACCAGCAACACCGCTGCCCGCCAGAAGAAAATTGAGGCACTTAAGAACGACCCCGACACCGTCGACCTTTATAACGAACACGAGGCCGCAAAACGCAAAGTACTCGGCGAAAGCCACTTCCTTCGCAATTCGGGCCGCTATCCCTTGACGGGCCAGGGTAACCTCAACCTCTACGCACTGTTCGCTGAGGCTGACCGCATCCTGACCGCCGATCGAGGCCGTACGGGCGTCGTCGTGCCAACCGGCATCGCGACGGATGCTCGTACACAGTACTTCTTCAAGGACCTTGTATCAGCAGGGTCTCTAACTGCACTGTTCGACTTTGAGAACCGTAGCGGGCTGTTCCCCGCAGTTGACTCTCGTATTAAGTTCTGCGTGCTGTCCCTCACCGGCAACGCGCTGCGGGAACCATCCGCACACTTCTCCTTCTTCATCCACGACCCGGCCGAGCTCAAAGATCCAGACAAGGTTTTCACCCTCACCCCTGAGGAAATTTCTCTCCTCAACCCCAACACCGGAACCTGCCCGGTCTTTCGCTCCCGTCGCGACGCCGAGATCACACTTGCTATATATCGGCGAGTTCCAGTCCTCGTCAAAAAGTCCGACGAGCTGAACGGCAATCCATGGGGCGTGTCTTTCATGCAGGGCCTGTTCAACATGTCGCATGATTCCCATCTTTTCCGTCCCGATGCACGTAATGACGAAACCCTCGACGACCTCCTAAAAGACGGCTGGCACCTGGATGGCAACTCCTTGGCCCGTGGCGAGGAGCGCCTCATCCCGCTATACGAGGGCCGAATGGGCCATCAGTTCACACACCGCTATGCAGACGCCACAGGAGAACGTGCAATCACCGTCGGCGACCTCACCGATCCTCACTCACAGGTGCAGCCGCAGTATTGGGTGTCCCCTGAAGCAGTAAGGGATCGACTGGCACGCCGCACTTTTGCTTGCCAATCTGCGCTCCTCGGCCATCGCCGGGTGGCTCGGAGCACTGATGATCGGACAGCAATCTCTGCCCTCATCCCCTGGGGCGCAGCTTCTTACGGCTGGATTATCTCCGCAGGCCCTGAGGCACGCCGTCTATCCCTGCTTCTCACTGTCTACAATTCCTTCGTTTACGACTACACCCTTCGCAACGCACTAAGCCAACCCAGCATTCCGCAGGGCACATCTGAGCAAACTCCCGTACCAACTCCGAAACAGCTCGCGCCCCACGCCCCCTTCATCACTCGGCGGGCACTGGAACTCACCTACACCTCTCACGACATGGCTCCCTTCGCCCGCGACCTGAACGACACCGGCACTCCCTTCCGCTGGGACCCAGCCCGCCGAGCCGTCATCCGCGCCGAACTGGACGCTCTCTTCTTCCACCTCTACGGCATCACCCGTGACGACACGGCGTACATCCTGGACACCTTCAACGTCACCCGCGACAACGACATCAAGGCCCACGGCGAGTACCGCACCAAGAACCTGATCCTCGCCGAGTACGACCGCATGGCCGCCGCCGGCCTCACCCTGGAGAACCCCCTCACTGAGGGCGAGTCCGGCACCTACCGCTCCAC
Organism: Streptomyces massasporeus; assembly: GCF_014648995.1. Lineage (GTDB taxonomy): Bacteria > Actinomycetota > Actinomycetes > Streptomycetales > Streptomycetaceae > Streptomyces > Streptomyces massasporeus. The sequence goes on from NZ_BMSE01000007.1 coordinate 306,619, forward strand.
CCTCACGCCGCCCCCCGGCCAGGGCCCCAGGCATCCCGCCTGACAGCACGTCACTCCATTGAGCAGATCAGCCTGGAGCGGGCCCACTCCAGGAGCTAACCGCCACCTGAACCCGTACAGCACACCGCAGCCTCCACACTGCGGCTTGACCCACGCGCCGACGGCCAGCCCATCGTGGCCCCAGCCATCACAGTCGAACCGGAGAATCGCGATGAACACGCACGCCGACCACCTCCTCGACGGCATACCCGCGATGAGCAAGTACGACGAGCAGGTATGGGCCACGCTCAACGACCACTGGCAGCGCCGCAACAACCGCCGCGGCCTGCCGACCTGGGCGAGCACAGCGCTGAGTCGCACCGGCGAGGCCGCCGGAAAGGCCACCAGACGGGTCGCGGACGCCGTCCCGGACGCTGTCTCGGAGCCCATACGGCGCGCGGGCGACGCGGTCGCCGACAAGGCCCTGCGACCGGCGCTCGCGGGCGCTGCGGCGTTGCTTGACCTCGTCAACGAGTCGGCCAGGGAGCTCAACGACCCGAATAACGTCGTGAAGCTCGCCCGCAAACAGGGTCTCGAACTCGAAAGCTTCACCGAACTACGGAAGCAGGAACTCAAGTTCTGCGACCGGCTGCTGACCCGCAACACCCTCAAGTGGCGCACCGCAGGGGCCTTCGAAGGCGGCGCCATGGGCGTGCTGGCGTTGGTACCCGTCGCCGGTATCCCCGCCGCGATGACGGCGGACATCCTCGTCGTCCAGGTACTGAGCACGTCGATCGCCTCGCGGATCGCGTACTCCTACGGCTACGACGCCAAGGACCCCGACGAGCAGCTCTTCATCCAGCGCCTGGTACGCCGGTCCTTCATGGCCCAGGCGGCCAAGGCCGAGCCCTTGCGCGACACAGCACGGGCAGCGCACGCCCTCAAGGGACGCGTCAACTGGTCGCAGAAACTCCGCCAGGACCATCGCCTCGTGGCCGCCCTGGAGAAGCTGATGCAGCAGCTCGGCCCGGCCGGCTCCAGGGTGCCGGTACAGAACGTCGCCAAGGTCGTGCCGTTCGTGGGGATTCTCGTCGGTGCGGGCATGAATGCCGCGATCCTCGGCAGGGTGGCCGCCGACGCCCAGCGGTACTGCCAGACCCGCTTCCTGTGCGAGAAGTACGGCCTGCCGCTACCGGCCGCGCTGGCGACCGACGACGAGGACGACGACACCCAGGCCGACGCCCCGTAAGTGCTGCGGTGGCGCCTGATCAAAGCGCCACCAGGGCGTGCACCACTCCGCTCAGGCGTGGTCCACGAACCGTACGAACGACCGCCAGCCCTCACGGCCAACCGCAAAGGGCCGGCGGCTCACGTCCTTGGAGTCCCGTACGTAGACGGCCTGCTCGGCGAGAGCGATCTCCACGCAACTGTCGCCCTCGCTGCCGCTGTAGCTGGACTTGAACCAGGCGAGTTCCGTCGTACCGCTGCTCATAGCTCTCCTCGCAGTCGCTCCAGCAGGCCCCGCGATTCCGTCGGGTTCAGGGCCTGCGAGCGCAGTGTTTCATAGCGCTGGCAGAGCACACTCACCTCTTTCGAGTCGGAGATGAGCCGCCCGTTCTTCTGCCCCTCCGAGTAGCCGAGCCGCCGCCCCTCCGGAGTCTCCAGAACCTGCACGGGCCCATCCAGACACGCGTGCAACCCTGCATCCAGCGGCACCACTTGCAGTGTCACATTGCGCGGAGCGCTCCGCTCCAGCACATGGTCGAACAGCTCACGCATCGCCCCCGCGTCCCCGAACCGCCGCCGGAAGACATGCTCCTCGACAATGAAGCTGAACGGCACGGTCGGCCGTTCCCGCATCATCTCCTGTCGCCCCATCCGCGCAGCCAGCTGCTCCTCCAGCTGCCCATCCGTCCGCAGCGGAATCGTCCCCTCAAACACTGCCCGCGCATACGCCTCCGACTGCAACAACCCCGGCACCAGCCGACACTCATACGTACACAGACTCACCGCCTCCCGCTCCAGCCGAGCCCACCGCCGGAACCACGCCGCCAGCCCCACCTCCCCCCGGCTCAAATGACGCGCAGCCCTCCGCAACGCACCCGTGTTGCCGGTCGCCCCCTCCGCCCGTTCCACGAACCCCTCGTCCGGCATCCGACGCCCCAACTCCACCGATTCCACGGTGTGTTTGGAGTACTGGACGATCGCAGCAAGCTCTTCCCGGCTCAGCCCCGCATGTTCCCGCAACGCCTGGACGACCGCCCCGAACGTACGCAGACTGTCGGACGGATGAGGTTCCCGCTCCCACTCCCCCGCCGGACTCGTCCGGGCGGCCCCAACCCCCACAGCCGCCACCGCATCCGCCTCGACGATGTCCATCCGCCGCCCCTCTCTCCAGCCCCACGGGCCCGCACACGATCACCACTCAGCGTGACGTCAGAAGAGACGTACTGTCCACCCTGCGTGCCCGTACGCTGACTCCGCGTACGGGGCGCCAGGCTCGCAACAGCCCCCACACTCCCGCCACGCTGGCTCCATGAACCAACCACCGCCCCAACTCGCCACGCCCTCGCTCACCTTCACGCAGCTTCTCTCGTCGACCCCGCGCGGCGCGCGCCTCGCCCGGCTGCTCGGTGTGAGCCAACTGCGGTCCTGGGACGCCCCGCCGGACCTCACGGAGCGTGCCGAGATCGTCGTCGCGGAGCTCGCCGCGAACGCCGTACTCCACGGGCGCCTGCCGGGTCGTAGCTTCCGGCTGACCCTCGTGTTCGACGCCCCGGCCGGCCGCCTCCGCATCGACGTCACCGATGCACGCGGCGACAGAGGCCCGCAGCCCCGTCCCGCGACCGCCGCCGCTTCCGACACGGCACTCCACACCAACGGACGCGGCCTCGCCCTCGTAGCCGCGATCGTCGACCACTGGGACTGCGTCCCCTACCCACCCAGTGGCAAGACCGTGCGGGCCGAACTGAGCTGTCCAGCCTGAGGGCGCCCGCACAGCCACTCAAGGGCGAGTACGTCGGCCGGTGAGCCGTCACACCCGAGGCCACACTGCGAAGCCGCACCAAATCGGCCGAGTCGCCCGGATCGCCCGTCCACCGGCTTTCGCGATCCTCCGACTCGCCATCCGCACGCCTCGTATGCTCCCCTCATGATCAAGCTGATGTACCGAGGCGGGGCGGCCAACCTGCAACTCCTGGCGGAAGAGATCCGGGAATCCCCAGAACTGAGCCGGCATTGCACGGTCGAAGTCACACACCGAGAGACACAGAGCAGTTCACTGCATCACGGACAGTGGGCGGAAATCGCCATCTCTGTAGCGGCAGGAGTTGCCACCAACGGCCTGTACGACGCGATCCGAGCTCTCATTGACCGAGCCCGTGACCGCGGCTCCGTGGAATCCGTCGAGCCAATCGAAAACGAAAATGGCGAGTAGCTGAAGCATAGAACAGGATTCCCGATGAACTCTCCGACCCTGCATAGTGCGACCGGCGCTCAACTAAATCTAAGAAGCCAGCTCCTATTCCACGAAAACATGCGCGACAATCCGAACGACCTAGTCACGTCACTCATGTCGTGGAACTTAGTCCATGCGCACGAGACGAGCCACTGGGCCCGATTCCACGGATCCACCATTGGCGTGCTTCTCACGTTTCTCCGCGCTGCCCGAGACTCACTGGCCGACTATTCCATCCGCAACCTCGACGGTAACGACCGAGCCACTTTCGAGACGCGTCGCAACGACGGCATTCCCCTCTTCGCCTGGAACCAGAGAGCAAGCGCCTACTCACTCGGAAGCGAAATAACCGACGACTGCCTCACATGGCTTTCCCTGCACCGTGCCTACTCGATCCTCCTGGGCTTCGAGCCTCTCAACTGGTCGAAAATAGACCGGGAAGCAATGCAAGACTCACTGACCTTGGCTTTGCACACGACCTGGAGCCAATGGGCAGGACGAGGAATGTTGTCCATGGGGAGTGAAGACTACGCACACGTGCACAGTTTCGAACCCCTCCTTGGAGGCGACGAGCCGATCACTACACGGCTCCTCTTTGAGTGCGCAGGCCTATTGGACGAGGGGTATCTCTTCCGTGGTCCTTATCCGAAGATCATGGATCGAGGACTACAGAGAATGTGGGAAATCAACCGGAGAGGAGAATACGGGGCACCTTACCGCCTCGCAGAAGCCATGGCCGGCCGAAGTCTCTCTCATTCTGAAGTACTGACCCTCATCGACTTCGCCTTGAACCCACCATTGCCTGGCCTGCACAACGGCGTGCGCACCATTGACTGGCGCGAGCTCTACCCACCATACCGATTCCTCTTCGCCGCGGCAGAAATGGCAGAGGGGCACAACTACAAGCATTCGGAGGCAGTCAGCACACGGCCCACGATCGGCCACGTCAGCGACTTCTTCAGCACGGTCACTCGAGAGACCGATGTCCGCATGGGGTCGATCGATTGCCAACTGACCGAGGACTCGGACCTGCGTGACATCGCGGACCCTAAACGCTCCCTTGCGCGAAGGATGATGGGTATCCCACTTCTCTCAGCCGACCGACTTCACAGAGAGCGACACGCGGATATCAGATCAATATCTCACTTCGGCTCCTTGTTGATCGACATTGACGGATATCGCCTGCTGGACCCAGAAGCTCCTGACTACCCATGGTGGTTCTTCCCGCCGCTGAAAGTAATCAACGATGGAGTATACGGATGGCCCGCCAAGCACCTTACTCTCGACGAAGCCACTGACCTGTTCATCGGCTGTGCCATCTCATCGGCATACGACGACGTCGTGCATGGGGTCGGCCCTCTTGGCCGCGATCACCTACCAGCGGCCCCATTCCGCGAGCCAGATGAAACCGCAGCACTGAACGACATGGCCCGATATCACCTGGGAGTGAATATCGGATGGACGTAAAGCGAGACGATCTCCGTCGGGTATCCCTCAGAACGCTTCGCTGAGGCCGGGAAGGCGTCGCCACTGTCAGGCGTTGTCGTCGTGGACCCGCGCCCCCAGGTCCTCCGCCCACTCCAGCGCCCACGTCTTGAGTTCTTCGATCTGCCGAGAGGTGAGCCCGTACGCGGCATAGTCCTCGTCCTCGTACCAGTCCGCACCGGTCAGCCGGTCACAGAGGTCTTCAAGGCTGAACTCGTCGTGGGCACGGCGGCGGCCGAGAGATTCCAGGTCGGCTGTGGACCGGTGGCGGGAGGCAGCCTGGACGTCGATGAGGTCGCGGACGGTGCCGCGGTCGGCGAGGGGCGGACCTTGGTGCCGATCACGTCGTCGAGAGAGAGGACCGGGCCGTAGGGGGTCTGGGCGGGTGGGGCCCAGAACGCCTCTTTGAGGACGTCGACCTCGCACTCCTCGCCAGTGGCCGGGTCGGTGACGAGGAACCGTCCGCTGAGCGGGTCGGTCTGGACATGCGTGGTCCGCCATCCGCGCGCTACGAGACCTGCTGTGAGGGAGGCGACGATCTCGTCCATCGGGGCGGGGTTCTCGGTGGCGACGTCGAGATCGCGGCTGAAACGTTCGACCAGGCCGTGGGCCCTGCACAGCGTATCCACCCGTGAGGACCAGAGGGTAGGGGGAGCCGAGGTCGAGGATGTCGGAGAGAAGACGCTCGTGGAGCGGGGTGAGCTTCACGCAGCGGTCGCGTCAGCCGGAGCGGTGCGAGGGAGCTCGGGGAAGGCGTCCTCCCAGACCTCGCGGATGTAGGGGCTGACCAAGCGACGCAGAACGGGCCACTGCTCGGTGAGCAGCCGGTGGTGAAGGAAGGTCGCCAGGTCATCACGCAGGCCCTCGGCGAGAACGGTCCGGTAGAGCGTCATGCGGGACTTGGGGCGGTCCAGGCTGTAGCTCGTCCGCCCTGACCAGACGATGTGAAGCGGCAGGTCGACGGTGCCCTCGACGGGGCCGGCCAGCTCCTGCAGGCGCTCGGGCAGCCGACTGCGGTAGCGGTCCCGCAGCACCTCGGCGCGGGGGGGCAGTGGTCGTCGCGTCCATGCATCCAGTACGGCTCCTAGAGGCGACGGCATGGGAGCATGTCCTGAACGAGGACGCCTGGGCGGCTTCCGCGCGCTCCTCACCGAGCGGCGCGGCGCTCCCATGTCCGACGAGCTCCGGGAAGAGGCCCGACGCCGGCTGCTCGGGCGCAGTACGGCTGACGGCCGGGTGACGCGCCATCACCGCGTTCGCACCCACCCCTCCAGCCCCTCCAGGTGCCGCGGCAGTCGGCTTCCCTGCCAACCCAGCACCAGCCGCTCCCGCGCCCGGGTGATCATCACGTAGTACGCCATGCGCAGGGTCGCAGACGTGGGGTCGTCGGCGGAGTCGGACTCCGCGTCGGCGATGACGACGGTGTCGAAGTCAAGGCCCTTGGCACTGGCTCGATGGACGAGTACGACACCCGGGCGGGCAAGGTCGAGGTCGCGGTAGCGGCCGGAGGAAGCCGCCGAGCTGTAGAGCTGAGGCTCATGGGCGAGTCCGGCCCGTTCGAGGCGCCGCATCAGATCGGCGGCGGTGGGCAGGTGGTTGACGATCACGCCGATGCGCTGCCGCGGCTGTCGGCCGGCCATGGTCGCGATGTCGTCGGCGAGGTCCTTGACGGCGGCATAGTGGCGGACCACGGGCAGCGCCCCGCTGCGGAGGGGGATTTCTGGGCGGGAACCGCCCGTGCGGAAGTGTTCCGCCAGGGAGGCGATCTCGCGGGTGTTCCGATGGTTCCCGGTGATCTCGACCCGCGCCGTGGAACGGCCGAGGGCGTCGGTGATCTCGGCCAGGGTGGAGTTCGTCTCGGTGAGGCGCTGGCACTCGTCGGCGAAGATCGTGACGGAGGCAGCGGCAAGGCGTACCAGGCGGTAGAAGCCCTGCGGCAGGTCCTGGCCCTCGTCGATGACGAGATGAGGGGTCGCCGCATCGTCCTCGCCGAGGGTGGCGGCAGCTCGGCGGGTGAGTTCGGTCCAGTCGAACCAGCCGTCCTCGGCGCGCGGTGCGTCATGGCCGAAGTGGCGATGGATCCAGGTGTGTCCGGTGGCGGCATCGACGGGCGCGCCGGGGACGGTGAGGCCCTGGAGGGTTCCGCGCAGGAGCTGGCGCAACAGGTTGGAGCGCGAGATCAGGAAGGTGGGGCGGCCCGTGAGCGAGAGGTGGACGGCGCGGTGCGCGGCGAGCAGGCTCTTGCCGCTGCCGGGCGGGCCGCTGACGACGTGGTTGCCGGTCAGCGGCAGGGAGTCCAGGCAGTCGCGCTGGGCGGAGGTGAGGTCCGGGTGCAGGACAGGGGTGTTCGCGGTGGTCATGGGTGTCATCCCTGGACGATGGCGGCGGCGGACTCGCGGCTCGCGGTGAGGATGTCGGTGAAGTAGCCGGGTACGCGGGCGGAGCCGACGACCAGGGCACGGTCGAGCAGGGTGTTGCCGGTCTGGCAGCTGGTCTCCGGCAGCAGCGTGCAGGCATGGCAGGCGGCCCGGTTGAGGTTGCCGAAGCCCTGGCCGGTGTGCTCGGCACACAGCGGGTCGGCGGAACACCAGGCGGCCGCCTCCAGCATGCGGATGAGCGTCTCGGCGAAGAGCGGTGCCTCGCCCTGCCGGACCAGGCCGCCGAGGGTGCCTTCCGCGTCACCGGCGGCCGTGTAGATCAGCAGTCCGTGCTGGCCGTACTCGGGGCGGCCGTAGACGCGTTCGCGCAGGCTGGCGGTGGTGTAGCCGGAGTCGAAGGACAGCTGGCGGATGAGCAGGTGCGCGACGGTGTGCAGGAGCAGGAAGCGGGGCGAGAGTTCGCTGCCGGTCGTCTCGGCGAGCTGTTCGTCGCGGAACGACGCGTCGAGGTCCGTACGGACACCCAGGACGTGGGCCTGCACGCGCGGGTCGTTCTCCCAGGCGCTGAGGCGCTGTTCGTCGAGGGTAAGGACGATGCCTTCGCCGTAGACCTCGGTCGCGGGGAGCCAGCGCAGACGGCCGGTGGTGTCGGCGGGGACGAGGGTGCCGCCCGGGGAGTGGCGGCGGAAGCCGGTCAGGGCGCGGACCTCACGCAGGCGGTCGGCCAGGACGATGCCGCCGATGTGCGCGTCGAGGGTGGCCCAGGGTTCCTCCTTCTCGCCGTCGAGGCCGAGTCCGCCACGGCGGATGGCGAACTCCGATGTCGCTTCTGGGAGTTGCACGGCGTCGAAGGCATACCACTCGTCGCGGCTCAGGTCGACCTTCCCGGACTTTCCGAACTCCTGCCGGTCGGGGGACGGCTGCGCGGGGGCACCTGTGGCCTCTGCGACGAGCTGGTCGATGAGACTGTCCGGGGCCTCGGTGTCCTCCTTGATCATGTCGCGGAGGTTGTCGGCCCTGGGCTTGCCGAGCGCTTTGAGCATGAGCGGCCAGTAGTCGTGACCGAGGACGGATTCGGCCAGGTTCCGCTCCGCGCGCGGGGCTTCGGCGGTCTGGGGGATGTCGAGGGCCGAGTAGACGACCGGGTAGTACACGTTTCCGGCGGTGCGCTGCACGTTGTGCACCTGGTGGCCGCAGGAAACCCTCGCGTCCCAGTGCTGCCAGGGGTTGCGGCCCGAGCAGCGTCCGGTCTGGGGACCGAGGACGTCGAGCAGGTCGCGCTCGGCGCCGCAGGGCTTCCCGCCCTCCCTGATCGCGTCGCAGCGCACCGAGAGCGCTTCGAGTCCGGAGGCACGGTCGGCGACACGGAAGCTGAGCCGACGCGCGTTCCAGGCGTCCTTCGACTCGGAGCAGGAGTCCCGCAGTTCGGGCGCGAGCTTGGAGTGGGCCCAGTACCACCAGTCGACGTCGTCGAGGTGTCCGTCCGGGCAGATACGGACGAACCGCATCGGGGTGAGCCGGGGTGCCGCGGCGCAGGACGTGCAGACGGGCGGCTCGCCCGGCTTCTCGTGCTCGCGCAGAAAGCGGACCATGGCCCGGCAGGAGCCGCAGAACAGCCAGCCGGGGAAGCGCACATAGGGGACGCCGGGACGATCGGTCTTGTCGTAGCGGTCGTTGAGGGTGTGGGGCGCGGCGTAGAAGCCCCTGACGCCGAGGCGGGTGGCGAGGCGTTCGGAGGGAACGGGAGTCTTGAGGTCCGGCCACCGCTCGATTCCGGCGGCGACGAACGACTCGCCCTGGACGTCGAGTACCGCGCCCACGCCGAACGGCAGCACGGTCTGCGCCTGACGGACCCGGAGTTTGTGCTTCACTTTCCTGCTCCCGTCACGGTGATCTGGCACTCGCGGTCCACGCTGCGCATCGAGTTGAGGGTCTCCCACAGGCCGTAGCGCTGCTCGAACACCTTGAGCAGGTTGTGCTGGCCCTTGCCCTGGCTGCGGTAGTAGAGGTCCTTGCCCTCGGCTGCGGCGGCGCCGGCCTGCCGGTACCAGTCGTCCAGGAGGTAGCCGAGTTCGGCCCGTACATCGGCGCGTACGGTGTCGGCTCCCGCGGCTCCGTACTCGGCGGTCGCGGCACGCTCGGCCAAGGTGTCGGCGATCCGCCCCGCCTCCTCCTTGTGGTCGGTGATGCGTCCGGCCCGGTTCTCGGCGGCCAGGCCGAGCCGGTGGCGGACCAGGATGACCAGCGCGGCGTGCAGGGCGCGGCGGCGGGCGGGCAGCGACCAGGGAGTGACGCTGGCGGGTTCGACGTAGCGGTAGAGCGCCCGGTGGTAGTCCATGAAGGTCTCGTAGTGGGATCGGTCGCGCGGGCGTGTGGCGTTGAAGTAGGTGACGACGAGTCCGGGCACCCGGTGACGGCCGACGCGGCTGGTGGCCTGGATGTACTCGGCGGTGGTCTTGGGCTGGCCCTGCATGAGCATGTACGCGAGCCGCTTCACGTCGATGCCGACGGAGAGCATGTTGGTGCACGGCAGGAACGACACCGACCGGGGGTCCCTCCAGGGCTGTTCGAGGCGGTCGAGGAGGATGGGCTGCTCGGCGCGCGGCAGGTTGCTGGTCAGCTCCTGTACGTCGCCGTCGCCGAGCGCGCGTACGCCGACGCCCTCGTCAAGTCCCCGGAGCTGGGCGGGGATGTCGTCACCGGCCGCGGTGACGGTACGGCCGAGCTCGCGCAGGCTGTGGTGGTAGGCGACCAGGGTCCAGTAGGCGTCGCGGTGTTCCTCGGGGAGCTGGTGAACGCCCTGGAGCATGGCCGCGGTGGTGGCGACGGCGCCGCGGCCCGCGGTGTGGCCCTGTGCCATGACACCGAGGTAGAGGCGGCCGGGGCTGCCGGTGTCGGGGACTGCGAAGAAGCTGTCGCGGGCGTCGAGTCCGGACGGCGGAAAGAGCTGGACGTCCTGGTGGTGCAGGGCGCGGACCTGTTCGGCGGAACGTCGGATGGTGGCCGTGGCGGCGACGATCTTGGGCGGGCGGCCGTCGGAGTCGGTGCAGAGCTCCAAGACGGCCGCCTCGTAGAGGCCGACCGTGGTGCCGAGCGGTCCGGTGAGCAGGTGCAGCTCGTCCTGGATGATCAGGGACGGGGGCCGGTGGCCGGTGCCCGCGCCGAAGAGGCGGCCGGAGTCGGGCTCCCAGGCGAGCCGGGCGAACTTGTCGACGGTGCCGAGGACGAACGTGGGCGGATCCTCGTAGAGGTGCTGGTCGACGACGGCGACGGGCAGGACGTCGTGGAAGGCGCACTCGTCGCGGGTGCAGTGGAAGGCGAACTCGTCGGCCTCGGCGCGGACTCCGTAGTCGGAGCGGACGCTGGACCAGGTGGGTGGCAGGATGCGGGTGCCACACCATGGGCAGCGATCGAGGATGAAGACGTCCTCGGGGTGGCTGGCCGCGCGCTGCTCGTCGAAGGCGACTTTGGCCGCCTCGAACTTGTTCGGGGTGGTGGTGTCACCGACCCACAGGCCGATGGTGATGGGTTCACCGCCGAGGCCGAGTCCGGGTTCGGTGCGGCGGAGGTGCTCCAGGGCGCAGATCGTGGTGGCGGCGCGCTGGAACTGCTGGGTGGTGAGCAGGCTGAGCGTGTAGCGGCTGATCACAGTGGTCCCGCCGCCCTCGCCGCGGATCCGACGCAGGGCGATGGTGAAGGCCGCCAGGAGCAGATAGGCCTCGGTCTTGCCACCACCGGTGGGGAACCAGATCAGGTCGGTGGTGTCGCGGTCCTGGTGGCCGGGATCGGCGACGCCGTCGAGGGCGAGGAGGAAGAAGGCGAGCTGGAAGGGGCGCCAGGTGGCTCTGAGGTCGACGGGCGGGTCGAGGGCCACGGCATTGGAGCGGAGCCGTCTCTGCCCGGCCTGGTCGGGGGCGGAATGCCGCATCTGCAGCAGCATGGCGCGCTGGGCGATGCGGAAGGCGTCGAGGAGTTCGGGGCGATCGGGGTCGCACAAGGTGCGCACGCCGGCCTCGATGCGGGTGACGGCCTGGCGGACGCGGGCTAGGATCCGCTCGGCTGCCTCCCGTCCCCAATCCGGTACCTCGACCGAGCGCTGGCCCACGTACCAGGCGTGGTAGCTGGCGGCGAACTCGGCTAGCTCGTCCCGGAGTTGGTCCCTGCCGACGGCTGGGTCGGCCAGGTGGGAGATCGTGAGCGCGGGGGCGTCGAGCGGGCCGCCGGCCCGGACGGTGGGTACTTCGGCCCGGGGCAGAGCTTCACAGGTGAGGAGTTCGACACCACCGTGTGCGCCGTGGTCCTCGCGGACGGCGCAGCCGTGACCGACCGCGTGGGTGACGACATGCCGGTACTGGAGGCGCAGTTCGCGTTCCTCGGGATCGCGGCTGGCGAGCCGCACACTGGGATACGGCAGCACGGCGCCGTCGGCGGGGCGGACGCTGAGCCGGCACTGGAACAGCATGTCGTCCCAGTCCGGCGCCTTGTCGTCGGCACCGTCGTGATGCTTCTCGTTGACCAGGGCCACGGTGAGGAGGGTGCCCGCGCCGTAGGAGCGGCGGGTCAGCCGGATCTTGGCGCGGCCTTCGAAGACGGGCACCTCCTCCCGGTCGGGGCCGATCGTGTGGGCCTCGGGCGGGAGGGGGATGCGCTGCCAGCGTCGGCCGCGCCCGGGCTCGTTGCGCTGCGTCTCGTAGCGGGCGGCGGCACAGCTGACCTCGACGTTCACGGCATCGGTGTAGAAGCTGATGCCGAGGGACGCGGGCAGCCAGCTGTTGGTCTCGGGCACGGGATCGGTGGCCGGGTCCACGTCGGGGGCGTCCTGCTCGGCACCGGGCGCCTCGGGGTCGTCGGCGGCGAGATCGAGCCGGCGTCGGCGGTCGGCCTGTTGCGGGTAGAGCGTGCCCATCAGGTACTGCCGGTCCGGCGGCGCGTCGAGCACCTCGCCGTCACCGCCGACTGGGCCGACGAGCTGGCGGGTGAGGTAGTCGACCAGCTCTTGGCGCGGGTCCATGTGCGGGGTCCTTCGGATCAGAGTCGGAGGTCGGAAGGGGGCGGCAGCAGTGGCTCCGTCGGAGTCAGGTCATCGAGCGCGAGGCCGTCGCCGGCCAGCCCGTCCGGCGGGCTGTTTGATCCCGCGCGCTTCCTCCACTTCAGCGAAGGTGAGACCGCTGGCGTAGGCCACGTTGTCGACCGTCGTGGCGCGACCTTCAGCCGAGAGCTTGCGCTCGGCCTGGGCGACCTTCCTGACCTTTTCGCGGAGGTCCGAGGGAAGCCGGACCAGGGGGCCTTCGTCGGCGATGGCCCGGACGATGGCGTGTTGTATACACGAAGTCGCGTAGGTCGAGAACTTGTTGCCTCTGCCGGCGTCGAATCCGCGGACCGCACTCAGCAGTCCGATACTTCCGTGCTGGACGAGGTCCTCAATGTCCAGTCCGCGTCCCCGGTGGCCCTGTGCGATCCTCCGCACGAGGTGCTGATTATGCAGAACAAGGCACTCGTAAGCGCGCCGTCGCTCGCTGTCGCGAGGCAGCGCCGAGATCTCGCTCTCCGGAACGGCGCGCGCGAGGGGGCCGGTACCGCCACGGAGCAGAAGGGCGAGGCCGACCTCCTCGTCCGCCTTCAGCACCACTGTGGCCGCGTCCTGGCGCCACCGGTCTTCCTCCAGTACAGCTCGGGCGGCGCGAACGGCGTCGGCGAGTCCGACTTCCTCGGCAGAAGAAGCAACCAGGGCATTCGTCCGGCCGATCGGCGGCCTCACCGGTGCGGCCCGGAACGTCGGCGCCAGTGCGGGCGCGCCGGAGCGGACATCACGACGCTCCGCAGGTTCGACTTGCACGCGGAGCGTTCCAGGTCGAGTGATCGGGAAGTCGGCGGTCAGCTCGCGCGCTTCGTCTGGGCTCAGTCCGTGGAGTCGTACCACTCCATCGTGGGCGAGCCTGCTGACGGTGCCGTTGGCGTCGGTGTAGCGGGCCAGCATGCGCCGGGCCTGGGCCAGGCGTCTGGCTGCCTCGGTTGCGACGAGCCCTGGTTCAGCGGAGAGGGTCGGTGGGGCAGACACCTTTGCCGCCGGAGGCGCAGTCGGCACCTCAATATCGACGACAGGCGCGGGCCCATTCGCGGGCTTCACGTGAACGCCTGCGGCGGCCAGCTCACCACAAAGTCTTCGCCGCTGTTCATCGGTCCTCAACCCGAGCCGGTCCGCCTCCAGCACGAAGGCCCGTTGGCTGACCACGCCCGCACGAGACGCACAGCCCTTCAGTCTTTCGATGACCGACGGCAACTCCGCCTCGATCGTGCGCCGTCTGGCCTCAGCCGTCGGCTCCCCACCCATAGTGCCCCCCACTTGAGCGTTAGAGCGCCCGGACCTCCGGCTAGGGGTCGGCCGAGCACAACCAGCACTCTAGACCCGGCACGTTTACAACGTCAACGCATCATCTGGATTTGTTTACACTCGAGAGAGGTCGTTTGACGGCGTCAACAGGTAGGGTGTGACCGTCGGTGCAGGCCTCGCGACTCCCGGAAGGTCATCCGTGTCCCAGCCCGAACTCCTCCCCGGCACTCCCGAGTTCCGCATCAAGCTCCCCAAGGGAGGTGAGGCGCGCGGGCACCTGCTGGCCGAGTTCGGCGGCAACGGCACGCACAAGTTCCTGCTGCGGGAGGGTTCCCTGGTGGCCGCCGAGGCCTGGCCCGGGCTCGGCGACCACGCCCGCCGCAACCGCGCGGATCTGCGCGCGAGCGGCGGCCTCGTCGACGAGACGGCCGACCCCGGCCTGCCGAAGGACCAGCAACGGTGGAGGGCGGCCCGGGACATCGAGTGCAACTCCTCCTCGGCCGCCGCCGCGCTCGTGTACGGCTACGACGCCTCCGGCCCGGAGTCCTGGCGCACCGCGGAAGGCCATCCGCTCGCCGACTACCTCTCCACCGGCTGGCGTGCCCCGCGCAAGGCATGGCTGGTCCGCGGCTCCAACGTCTCCGGGCACAACCTGGTGCGGCAGTTGTGGCTCCAGGAAGGGCTCGTCTCGCTGCCGGCCGCGCATCTGCCGCCCCTTGAGGAGACCGACCCGACCAAGAGCACGCTGCGCCGCTTCGTGGAGGACGGGTACGAGGGAGCGGCCTCGTACAACCAGAAGCGGGGTCTCGTCGACGAGCTGCACGCCTTCCTGACCCAGATGCGGATCGGCGACACCGTGGCCACCATCAGCGACGGTCGGCTTCACACCGGACGGCTCACCGGCGACGCCGTGCAGGCCTCGTCACCGGACGGCCTGTCCAATCTGCGCAGGACCGTAGCCTGGCGCACGAAGAGCCACGCCTACGAGGAACTGCCGGAGGAACTGCAGCAGAAGTTGTCCGTTCAGCATGATGTCGTCGACCTGACCGGTGTCCTGGACGCCCTGGACGTGCTCGCCGGACCGGGGGATCTCGCGGCCCCGGGAGCGGTCGACACCACCGGGGAGCGGTCGCCGACGCCCCGGGAGCTGACCCTGCCGGACATCACCGCAGAACTCGCCGCCGAGCTCTTCGTCCATGACCGCGCCTGGCTGGACGAGATGCGGGAACTGCTCATCGATGAACGGCAGTTGGTGCTCTACGGCCCCCCGGGCACCGGCAAGACGTACCTGGCGATGAAGCTGGCCGAGTACCTCGGCGGCGGCCCGGAACAGGTCAAGATCGTGCAGTTCCACCCCTCGTACGCCTATGAGGACTTCTTCGAGGGGTTCCGGCCCGTGGAGGACCCCGAGACGCGGGAGGTGGCCTTCCGGCTGACGGCCGGCCCGCTCCGGGAGCTCGCCGATCTCGCCTCCCGCGACGGCAACCGGCACATCCCGCACTTCCTGATCATCGACGAGATCAACCGCGCCAATCTGGCGAAGGTCTTCGGCGAGCTGTACTTCCTCCTGGAGTACCGGACGAAGTCGGTCCGACTCACCTACTCGGGGGACGACTTCGCGCTGCCGCCCAACCTCTTCGTGATCGGCACGATGAACACCGCCGACCGGTCGATCGCCCTCGTGGACGCGGCGATGCGGCGCCGCTTCGCGTTCGTGGAGCTGTCCCCGCGCACCGAGCCGACCGCCGGGCTGCTCGCCCGCTGGCTGAAGCGCGAGGGCAGGGACCTGGAGCCCGCCCGGCTGCTCGACGCCCTCAACGCCCGTATCGACGACGGCGACTTCGCCATCGGACCGTCGTACCTGATGAAGCCGGGCGTGTACCGCAACGGCGGCCTCGAACGGACGTGGCGCACGAAGATCCTGCCGCTGCTGGAGGAGCACCACTACGGCGAGGGCCTCGACGTCGCCGCCCGCTACGGCCTCGACGCACTGCGCGAGCGGCGCCCGTGACACTGCCCCTGCCCGAGGTGTCGCTGCGCGAGTACGGACCCGCCGTCTCCGTCGCGCTGGACACCGAGGCCGGGCGCGCCCTGGCCGCCTCCGGGATCCTGCAGAGCGCGACCCCCGATCCCGGCCGTGGCGGGCACTGGCTGCTGCGGGCGGGCAGCCGCGTCGGCGCGGTGCGCACAGCCGGCGGCCAGGTGGTACGGATCATGCCCAAGACCCCGGTGAGCCGGTTGTTCTTCCTCCTCGGGTTCAGCCTCGACCCCGCCCGCGCTTGGCGCGACAGCAGCGAGGGCACCGTGGACACCGGCGCCTACGACGATGTCGTGCCCGCCCTCGCCCATGCCGTGGAGCGGCAGATCGACGGGGCCCTGCGGCAGGGTGTCCTCCAGGGCTACCGGGAGGTCGAGGAGACCGCGCTGGTCGTGCGCGGAAGGCTGCGTGAGGCCGAGCAGATCCGGCGGCACTTCGGCCGTACGCCGCCCGTGGAGATCGCCTACGACGCGTACACCGCCGACACCGCCGAGAACCGCATCCTGCGCGCCGCCACCGAGCGGTTGCTGCGGCTGCCGGGTGTTCCCGGTGTCGTCCGGCGACGCCTCGCTCATCAGCGTGTGCGGCTGGCCGACGCGATGCCGTTGATACGGGGGCAGGCACTGCCGCGGTGGCAGCCGTCGCGCCTCAACTCCCGCTACCAGCCCGCGCTTCGGCTCGCGGAAGCGGTCTTGCGGGGCACCTCGCCGGAGCACCGGCCGGCCGGGGCCGACCCACTCGCCGTGGACGGCTTCCTGCTCGACATGAACAAGCTGTTCGAGGACTTCGTGACCGTCGGCCTGCGCGAGGCGCTCAGGGAGCATGGTCTGACCGCGCGCCTCCAGGACCCCCATCACCTCGACGTCGCGGGTCGGGTGGGCATGCGCCCCGACCTGGTCGTCCGCACCGGTGACGGTCGTACCCCGCTCGCCGTCGTCGACGCCAAGTACAAGGTGGAGATGGCCGACGGGCTCCTCAACGCCGACCTGTACCAGGCCCTCGCGTACGCCACGGTGCTCGGTCTGCGCGAGGCCCACTTGGTGTACGCGGCCGGACGGCAGCCCTTGCGCTACCACGAGGTGCGCGGAACGGCCGTGCGGCTTTATCAGCACAGCCTCGATCTCTCCCGCGAGCCGGAACAACTCCTCACCGCTTTCCGGGAGATCGCCGCACACCTGGCGTCCGGAAGAAGGGAAGTGACCTGATGCCTCGGCTCGCCTTCGCCCAGAGTTTCTGGGACGGCTACGACGCCCTGGAGAAGCCGGTCCGGGCCGGAGTACGCAAAGCCATGGCGAAGTTCCAGGCCATGAGCGCGGCCGAACTCAACGCCGACAAGGGGCTGCACCTGGAGTCCGTCCAGAACGCCCGTGACCCGCGGATGCGGACGATCCGCATCACCGACTTCTGGCGTGGCGTCGTTCTTGCCCCCGACGACGGCAGTGACATGTTCCTCCTGGTCAATGTCCTGCCGCACGACGACGCCTACACCTGGGCGGCGAAGCGCCTGTACAGCGCGAACTCCGCGACGCGCGCCCTGGAAGTGCGCAACGCCGTCGCCCTGGACGAGCTGACACCGCTGTACGAGACGGCCGCGCGCACGGCTCCCCGGCTGCTGTTCGCGGACGTCTCCGACGGCACGCTGCGCGATCTCGGCATCGACGACCAAGTCCTGCGCGCCGCACGATCGTTGGTGGACAAGGCCCAACTGGAGGCCTTCGCCACGCTGTTGCCGGAGGACCAGCTGGAGGTGCTCCAGTACCTCGCCGAGGGCTTCAGCCCGGAAGAGGTCTACCGGGACGTCGTGGCCGTACGGCGCCCCGCCGACGCGCCCGCCGAACCGGTCGAGGACCTGGCCACGGTGATCACCAACACGTCCGCCCGCATCCGACTGGTCACCGGGCCGCGGGAGTTGGAGGAGATGCTGGCGAAGCCGTTCGCGGCCTGGCGCGTCTTCCTGCATCCCTCCCAGCGGCGCGTCGCCTACCGCACGTCGTACGGCGGCCCCGTGCAGGTCACCGGGGGCCCCGGCACGGGCAAGACGGTGGCCGCGCTGCACCGGGTCAAGCATCTGCTCGGCCGCTCCGAGGACGGCCGTATCCTGCTCACCACGTACACGAACGCGCTCGCCGCCGGACTGCGCGAGATGCTCGGCCTGCTCCTCGACGAGGACGAGAAGCTGCTGGCACGGGTGGATGTGACGACGGTCGACGCCTGTGCCAACGGCGTCGTGCGCACCCACTCGGTGACCGCGCCCAAGCCGATCGGGGACCGGGAGCAGCGGCAGTTGTGGGAGAAGGTGGTCAAGCAGCTGGATCTGCCGTTCACCGCCCGTTTCCTGGCCCAGGAGTACCGGCATGTCGTCCTCGGCCAGAACCTCCGGGATGTTGACGCCTACCTCGCCGCGAGCCGCCGCGGCCGCGGCACCGGTCTCGGCGCCGCGCGCCGCCGGGAGGTGTGGAGGGGCGTTGAACGGTTCGAGCAGTTCCTGCGCGACCGCGGCGAGACCACGCACCTGGGCATCTGCGCCCGTGCCGCGGAACTCCTAGCCGACGGGCCGGCGCCGTACGCCCATGTCGTCGTGGACGAGGCACAGGACCTGCACCCCGCGCAGTGGCGGGTGCTGCGTGCCGCCGTCTCCCCCGGCCCCGACGACCTGTTCATCACCGGTGACCCACATCAGCGGATCTACGACTCCCGGGTGTCGCTCGGCTCGTTGGGCATCACCACGGCCGGTCGCAGTTTCCGGTTGCGCGTCAACTACCGCTCCACGGAAGAGATCCTGACCTGGTCTGCCCGCCTCCTCGCGCCCGTCACCGTCGACGCGCTCGAGGGTGAGGGGACGGACTCGCTGGCCGGGTACCGCTCGCTGCTCCACGGCGGCCGCCCCCGGGTGCGGGGGTATGCCACCCGGCAGGAGGAGACGGAGGCGCTGGTGGAGCGGGTGCGTGCCCTGGTCGCCGAGGGTTTCGCGCCGCACGAGATCGGTGTGTGCGCGCGCTTCAACCTCGCCCTGGACGCGGCCGAGGAGAAGCTGAAGGCCGCGGGGATTCCGGTGCTCCGGGTCAAAGGGCAGGTCACGCAAGGGTCCGAGGGCGTACGGCTGGCGACGATGCACGCGATGAAGGGACTGGAGTTCCGTGCGGTGTCGGTGCTCGGTGTCGCCGAGGGCACCGTCCCGTTCGCCCATGAGATCACCCCGCGTGAGGCGGACCCACTCCAGCATGACGCCGATCTGCTCCGCGAGCGCTGCCTGCTTTTCGTCGCCTGCACACGCGCTCGCGAAACGCTGAAGGTGACGTGGAGCGGGACCGTGAGCACCTTCCTCCCGCCCGTCGACTGACCGGCGAACCGACTCATTCCTCCGGTGCCAGGGCGCCCGTGGCCAGACCGTCACGGGCGACCTCGGCGAGCTGTCGGCTCAGCTCGTCGACCTTGCGCATGCCCTCCTCGAACGCGGACAGGGCACGGAAGGCCGCGCCGTACCGACGCTGCTCGTCGATGCCCATACGGGGGATACGTGAGCCCCTGCCGTCGAAGCGGTAGGTCCCGCTCGCGCTCGTGGACCTGCGGGCGTTGGCCGAGCTGCGCAGGAACCCTTGCAGATAGTCCGTGTCGAGCTGCTCGCTGGCCGAGACGGGCTCCGGACCCTCGTACGCCACGAGCCCGGCGCGGGCCAGATCCGCGACGCTGGTGGTGGCGCCGTCCAGCGAGCCCGGACCGCCGCCCGTCGCGAGTTCGGGCAGAAGGGCGGCGAGTCGCCGGATCTGGTCCTCCAACTCCTTGCGCAGGGCAACGTATTCAGCGGGGTAATCGCGGTGACGGGAACGGAGATGGCTCCCGGGCGTCAGGTCGACGGTGTCGTCGAGGAGTTCGATCAGGGGCACGTCGGCAACCTGGTCGGGGCGTGGTTCCAGATCCCCGTCGGGCGGGTTCTCCGTCAGGTCGACCATGCTCACGGTGTGGTGCGTGTCCACCCCTTCCGTGCTCTCGGGACGCTGGAGACACCACAGGTGCACAGGCAGGGCGTGCGAGGTCGCCGTCCCCGGCGGCAGCGCGATCACTCGGCGCACGATGCCCCGGCGGACGAGTTCCGACCGAATGCGGCGGCCGGCCTTGCGGTAGGCGACCGAGGCCGGCATCACCATGAGGACGTGGCCGCCGGGCGCGGTGTGGGCGTAGGCGTGCTGGAGCCAGGCGAGCTCCCCCTCGGCCTTGGACGGGGTACCGAGGTCCCAGCGGGAGTCGAGCAACAACTCCTCCCGCCCCCACTCGGTCACACCGGCCGGAGGATCACAGACGACCAGATCCGCCCTGAGGTCCGGCCATACGTCCGCACGCAGTGAATCGCCTGCCACGATGCGCACGCCGGAGCGGCCCAGGAGGTCGGCGCGGAGCTGTGCGAAGCGAGCGCTGTCGTCATCCACCTCCTGTCCGTAGCAACGCGTCCCGGCATCGGAGGCGACAGACAGGAGGAGCACCCCGATTCCGCAGGCAGGGTCGAAGACCGTGGCGCTGGAAGGCAGTTCGGGGGCGAAGTGGCGGACGGCACGCACTACGCGTTCAGGGGTCACCTGATCGGACCCAGCCCGCCGAGCGGAGTCCATAAACCGGTCAGTAAGTCCGTTCACAAGGTCGACGGACGGCCCGGTTCGGGCGAGCGCCCGTACGCGGGTGGCGACGTCGTCCGGCAGCCCTGGTCCGGGCTGCCCGGACAGAGCCGCGGCGACCTGCGCCAGACCCGAGACCATCTGTTCCCCGTACGCGGCCCGCATGGCCTGCCACAACTCGACCTCGGGCGACACCTCCTGGCCCTTGCGCTGCCGGTCCAGCCATTCCTGAACCTCGGTGAGCGCGTAGAGCGGACTGTTCGCGGCACCTCCGGCCGGCGCGGGGAAGTCGTCGTAGCGCCGACGCCAGTTGGAGACAGCGGCCCGGGTGACTCCGGCCAGCCGGGCGATCTCGGCGCCGGTGACCAGGGGGCCGACCGATGGAACGGCGTTGTCCGTCATAACCCCAGCGTACACGGACCGCCACTCCCATTCCAGAAAGAACTCTGTTGACAACGTACACAGCCAGATGTTTCTCTACTGTGTGTACTCGATTCCTCCTGACCCACGGAGCCTCGCCATGCCCTCGCACACCGAAGTACGCACCGTTTACCGGCTGCCTGGCGTCGCCCCCACCAGCGAAGCCATGCTGGACGCCCTTGACGCCGCCCTTCTGGACAGCCTCGGTGCGGATCCACATTTACCGGAGGCACTCGGGGTCCCGGCTGTGTACATCACCTGTGGGATGGAACGCACCGAGGCCCCGTGGTGCGAGCCCATGTCACGCACCACGGGCATCGTGGTCAACGAGAGCGTCCGCCGCACCGCAGCCGTACTGCTGCTCGCAGTCGACGGCGTGGTGTACGCCATCGGTTGCGACCAGGGGTACCGGTTGATCCCCGAGCACCTCAAGGACAAGCGTTTCGGTCTCTCGTTCGCCATCCGGCAGATGGACCCGAACTTGATCCGCGGAGCCGTGTCGAGATCTCTCGGGCAAGCACGCACGGACATCTCCCTGGTTCCGGGCGGCGCCTCGGTCCCGCTGCTGGGTATTCGCGACCACTCGCGCATCGTGCGCAGCCTGGGCGGATACCTCGACAACCTGCCGCTCACCCGGTCGCGGTACAGCCTCGGCAAAGCCGTGAGCGCCCAAGGCGGCTGTGGGCTGCGGATCGCCCTCGGAATCGAACCCGAGGCCCTGCTCTCCGACCTGCGGGCCATCGCCAGGATCTGCCGCGAGGACATCCCGCACCCGGAGTTGGAGTTCGTCGACCACATCGTCCCGGTGAGCGACCCGACGACCCTCGACACCCTCCACGAAACCCTGGACGACCGTCTCGGCCAGCCGGACGAGGGAAGCTTCTCGGTCTGTGTCCCCTCCGAACATCACACGGCATACGCGGAGGCCACCACGTACATGACTCAGATCAACAGCGACAACGGAGCCCTGCTCTCGGACGACTTCGACCTCGGATACGTGCTCACCCGGGCCCGGCTCGCACCGCCCGGCCGGCGCCTGAAGGCACTGCGCGAAGGGACGGTGACCCTGGCCAGGGGCCGCCGGAGGGGGGCCGCCGACACGCTCGCCGTCACCAGCGCGCTGACCTGGCTGGAGACCGGCGTATCCCTCGGCTCCAGACGGTTCTTCCTGATGGACGGCGAGTGGTACGAGGCCGGGGCCGCCTATGTCGAAGAGTGCCGGGCCACGGTGCGGGCGCTGTTCTCTCCTCTGCCTTCCGTCTCCCTGCCCTCCTGGGAAGAAGGCGAGTCGGAGAACACCTACAACAACAGAGTGGCCGAGGAGTACAACAGCGCGGTGGCTGACGGCCAGCCCCGCTGGCTCTGCCTCGACACAAAGAATGTCGTCAACCCTCTCCGGCCCAGAGACCAGGTCGAGATCTGCGACCTGCTCACGCCGGACGACACCCTGATCCTCGTCAAGCGGGCAGGCGGTTCCGGGCCGCTGAGCCACCTGTTCAGCCAGGCCAGGGTCGCGGTGGAACTGCTCCAGGAGTCCGCCCGGGTCCGCAGCGAGTTCACCGCCAAGGTGGCCCGACTGAGTCGAGGCGCACGCCTGCTTCCTGATGACTACACGCCCAAGCGAATCGTCCTCGCGATGCTCCTCAAGAACCGCACGAGCCTGACCCCGGACTCCGTCTTCGGCTTCTCTCAGATCACCATTGCGCAGACCGCAAAAGCGCTGGCGGCACGAGGGGTGACTGTCGAGGTCATCGGCATCCCTGAAGGCAGCACCGACGCACTCTCACAGCCTTAGTGCGAGGTGGACATCACTGCAGCGGGATGTCGGCCACCGTCGTCTGTTACCAGCCGCCGTGGAGTACCGCACTTCGACTGCTTGCGTCCTCTCCCCTGCCCAAAGCCGAAACAGTGGCCGTCGGAAGTGCCGGTTCCCTGGGACTTTTCTGGGACTTCCGGCTGCGTCAAGGAGTACGGATGTGAAACAACCGAAAGGCTATCTGTGCAGTTCAACACCGCGAACCCGCCCAGCGCGCCAGGTCACAGGGCCACCCGTTCTCTGCCGGGACATCTGAGCCGCCGCACGCGCCGGGCGGGAGTCTCTGCCCGCCGGTCAACCCCAGAGCCGACGGGCGGACCGAGTGCCGGTCACGCGCCGGCCAGGGCCGGGGGCGCGGCCAGCGGGGGGCGGGTGTGCAGGCGGTGGAGGTACGTCTCGGCGGTCGGGAGGGTTTCCAGGAGGATGCGCTGCTGGCGGCGGATCCTGGCGAAGTGGGCGTCGGCGGTCCGGCGGGCCGTCGTGCGGTGCCGCAGGGCCGCCGGGGGCGGGGCGCCCTGAGGGTCCAGGGCGGTCAGCAGGGTGCGCAGGGGCAGCTCGGGGGGTTCGGGGGCCAGCCCGGCGCGATGACCCTCCAGGCAGGCCGACAGGGTGTCGGACATGGGGAGCTCGCGGTGGGCTCGCCAGAACGCGGTGTCGGCGCGGGGGGCGGACCGGTAGAGGAGCCCGGCCAGGTCGTCGGCCGCTGCGTGGTCCTGGCGGGCCGCCCGGTTGAAGCGGTCCGCGGACGCGCCGAGGTGGTCGCGGTCGGGGAAGTCCCTGACCAGACGGTCGAGGTGGCGCAGTACGTCGGTGAGGCCGGGGTCGGCGAGCGGGTCGGTGCCGCCGGCGGCCGCGCCGAGCGCCACGCAGTTGTGCACCCAGGCGCGGCGTGCGGCCCCGGCAGGCCGCGGGTGGAAGTGGACGTCGGCCTCGCCGGGCCGCAGGCCCCACAGCGCGCAGAGCGTGCGCACGGCCTGCTCGTCGTCCGTCCAGGCGCTCCCGTGGACCAGTCCGGCGCCGATGCGGCCGGGCAGGGGACGGTGCCAGGCCCAGCCGTGGGGCAGGGCGGTGGCCGTGCCGAACGGTTCGATGCCGTCGCCGGCGCTGTCGTCGGGGCGGGGCACGCTGACGGTCAGGATGCGGTCGGCGAGGAGGCCGCCGGGCGGCTCGGGGACGGGTTCGTGGAGCAGGCCCCTCAGCAGGAGGCTCGCCGGGCCGGTGCAGTCCAGGAAGAGGTCGCCCGCCAGCCGGGTGTCGTCAGCGGTGCGCAGGGCGGTGATTCCGCCGTCGGCGTGCCGCTCGGCACTGCGCACGGTGCCGTACACGGTCCGTACGCCGAATTGCCGGACGGCCGTCTCGCGCAGGAATCGGGTGAGGAGTTCCGCGTCGGCGTGCCAGCCGTAAGGAACGGCCACCCGGCCGTCCATCCAGCGCGGCGACCTGCGGGCGTCGAGAAGCGGCGGCTCACGAAAACACGCGCGGTCGAACGGCTCCACGGTCTCGCCGGTGCTGCGGCGCAGCCGCCAGAATTCGGAGAGCGGGAATTCCTCGCATTCGGGCAGCGCCGCGAAAGGCAGGTCGAACCGGTCCGGTGAATGGCCGGGGAGGGGGCGAGGGGTGCGTGCCGCGGGCCCGCCGGCGCGCCAGTTGACGTAGCGCACGGCGAGCGTGAAGGACGCCGTGCAGGCGCGCATCCAGGTGTCCTCGGGAACGCCCAGGCGGTCGAAGAGGTCCCGCTGCACCTGCGGTGCGAGGGTTACGACCTGCTCTTCCCCGGTCGGGGCAGGGGTCTGCCGCGGAGGTTCCAGCACCGTGACGCCGAGGGCGCGCCCGAAGGTGGCGGCGAGCCGTGCGGCGGCGGTCCAGGCGGCGAGCGTGCCGCCGGCGATCACGATCTCCAGGCTTTCCATGAGGCAATTCTCGACGCCTTTCCCCGGGCGATGTGCAGCCGGTCTGTATGCACTCTGTATCGGGGCTGTATTGTCCTGCACCGGCGTGTATCGACGCGTACGGACGGGCCGGTGAATGCGTACAGCGAGCTCCTCGAATCTGTTGGTGCGGGACCTGAGAGGGACCCGAAAACAACAGGAGGAGAGAATGCACGACGAACTGAACCACCCGTCTCAGGTCCAGCATCCTCTGGAATTTCTGACGCAGATCGAGAATTCCGCGGCGACGGAGCAGGAGCTGCTGCTGCGGGACGCCGGAACGCCGTGGGCGGATCTGCTGGCCGCCTATGTGGACGCGCTGAACGAGCTGGCGCTGAGAGGGGCCGAGGAGAACGGCTATACAGCCACGTACGGGCTCGACGAGGGGCATGCGGGCGGCTGCGGCTGAGCCGCGACGCGGTGCAGCCCGGTGGCGGCCGGTCCGAGAGGACGGCCGCCACCGGGCGGGGGGAGCAGGGCAAGGGCGGTCAGGTCAGGGTCGGCTCGCGGTCGGGCCGGGCGTGCGAGCACTGCCGCAGGGCGTACAGGTGGACCAGCGGCGGCAGTCGGTAGCAGAGTTCGTCGTCGTGCAAGGCCGTCGCCGTGGCGAGGTGGGCGTCGGTGAGCTGGTCCAGGACGTCCTCCGCGTCGCGCGCAGTGAGGTCGAGCAGCGCGGCGGCGTCCCGCGCGGTGAGCCGGGGCAGGCCGGCCGCCGCGAGGACGCGCAGGGCCTCGGACACGCGCGCCGGGAGCCCGGCGA
The DNA here is from genome assembly GCF_014648995.1 of Streptomyces massasporeus. GTDB lineage: Bacteria > Actinomycetota > Actinomycetes > Streptomycetales > Streptomycetaceae > Streptomyces > Streptomyces massasporeus. Next base: position 331,818 of record NZ_BMSE01000007.1, read on the forward strand.
GCGCGGTGCGCAGCCCGGTGGTGATGTCGAGGGCGCCGATGCGCAGTTCGTCGAGGCGGTGCTCCTCCGGAGCGAGCCGGTCGGCGAGGCGGGCGACGGGCCAGTGCGGCCGGGCGGCGAGGCGTGCGCCGGCGATCCGCAGCGCGAGCGGCAGCCGGTCGCAGAACTCGGCCACGCGCAGGGTCGCCTCGGGTTCGGCGGCCAGGCGTGCGGTGCCTGCCTGCGCGGCGAGGAGCTGTGCCGCCTCCGCCGGGGCCATGGGCCCGAGCCGGACGAGCCGGACCGCCTCGAGCGAGGCGAGTGCGGCGTGGGTGCCGGTGACGAGGGTGCGGCTCGGGCCGCCGCCGGGCAGGAGCGGGCGTACCTGGGTGTCGTCCGCGGCGTTGTCGAGGACGATCAGGACGCGCCGTCGGGCGATCTGCGCGCGGTAGAGCCGCGCCCGTTCGTCGGCGGTCCCGGGCAGCCGGTCGGCGGCAATCCCCAGCGCGCGCAGGAACCAGCCGAGGATCTCGTGGGCGTCCCGTCCACGGCCGTCGTCGGTGCGCAGATCGGCGTACAGCCGGCCGTCGGGGAAGTCCTCGCGGCACAGTTCGGCGACGCGCAGGGCGAGCGCGGACGTCCCGCTGCCGGGCGCACCCGTGACCACGACGTCGTACCGGGCCCGCAGCGCGCCGGCCACCTCGTCGATCTCGGCCTCCCGCCCGGTGAAGTCACCAGGTGCAGACGGCAGGAGAGCCGACGCATCGGGGTGAGCCGCGCTGCGGGGCGGGGCGGGGGTGGTGGCGGGCGCAGGCAGGGTGGGCACCGCGGTGTCCTGGACGTACGCGAGGGCCTGGCCGGCCACGGCGAACTCACCGGCGGCGGGCCGGGCGATTCCGGGGATCCGACCTGCCGGGGATGCCTGACCGGTCGCTGACGGCCAGTCGGCCGGAGGGAGTTGGGTGAACCCGAGGGGCTGAACCGTCGCGGTGCTCCGTCCCACCGAGGGCCGACCTGTCAGGGGTGTCTGACCGTCCGTCGAGCTCTGGGTGTTCGTGGTGGGCCTCGGTCGCGGTGTGTGGAGTGGGGGCGTTGGGCGGTCCTCGGCCGGGGGAGCGGGGAGGGTCGTGGTGAGGATGTGGTGGTGGAGGGTGCGGAGGGCCGGGCCCGGGTCGATGCCGAGGTCGTCGGCGAGGAGGCGGCGGGTGTTCTCGTAGGTGGTGAGGGCGTCGGCCCGGCGGCCGCAGCGGTACAGGGCGGTCATCAGCTGGCCGCGCAGCCGCTCGCGCAGCGGGTGGTGGTGGACGTGGCCGGTGAGGGCGGGGACGAGGTCGTGGTGGTGGCCGAGGGCCAGGGCCGCCTCGGTGTGGTCCTCGAGGGCGGTGAGACGGGCTTCCTCCAGGCGGGGGCCCTCCGTCCCGGCGAGTTCATCGGTGACGTCGCCGAGGGCCGGGCCGTGCCACAGGGCGAGGGCTTCGGCGAGGCGCCGTTCGGCGTCGGCGAAGCGTCCGGCGCGCAGGTCGGCGCGGCCCGCTTCGGCGAGTTCCAGGAAGGTTTGCCAGTCGAGGACGGCGTCCTGCGGATCCATGCGGTAGCCGCTGACGTGGCGGGTCAGGCCGTGTCCGGGGCCGAGCCGGGTGCGCAGCCGGGACACGTAGGTGTAGAGCTGGCGGGTGCTGGTGGTGGGCGGGTCCCAGCCCCAGAGCAGGGTGGTGAGCCGTTCGTCCGTGACGAGCCGGCCCCGCGCGAGGAGCAACGCGGCCAGGGTGGCGCGCTGTTTGGCGCCGTCGAGGGGTACGGACCGCCCGTCGCGTTCGGCGGACACGGGGCCGAGAATCCTGAACTCCATGCGGTCCTCCGCAGCTGCGCGGGCCCGCGTCCGGTTCCGGGCCGTCTACCGCGAAAAGCTACTGACCTGCGGTTTTTCCTCGCCCTCGGATCGATTTCGGGGCGGCGAAAGAGCTTCGAAACCGCCGGAAAAAGGGGACTGCCTAGCGTTCTCGGCGTACCCCCGGGCAACCGCTTTGAGAACGCCCCCCGATCCCAGGAGGACCCGATGCACCGCTTCTTCCACACCGCCAGGAAGACCGCCGCGACCGCTCCGGTGGGCCGTCTCGCGGCCGGCGCCGTGCTCGCCCTCGCCGCGGTCGGCACGCTCGGCGCGGCCCAGGGCCTGGCGCCGCTGGCGGGCCAGGGGGCGCCCGGAATCACGGCGGACGACCCGTGGACGTCGGTGCGGGCCGCGGCGCCGGGGGACGATCCCTGGACCTCGGCGCCCGCCGACACGACCGACGATCCCTGGACCCCCGCGCCGAAGAGCGCCGCCGACGACCCGTGGACGTCCGCCCCCGCCTCGGCCCAGGACGACCCGTGGACCTGAGCGGCCGGCGGCGGGGCCTGGTCAGGGGCGGGCGAGGGCGAACAGCAGGCGTGTGTCGGCCGGTTCGTCTTCCCCGAGCGCCACCAGCAGCTGCTGCACCCGCTCCCGCCACTGCCGCACCCCGACCTCGACGAACAACTCGTCCGCCATGCGCAGGCTGACCGCGGCGCCCGCCCGGTCCGAGCACTGCATCAACACACAGCCGAGGACGACGGCCGCCCGTGCCTGGACGTACCGGTCCGGCACCTGCTCGGCCGCCCGTACCGCGTCACGCAGCACGGTCTGTGCCTCGCTCAGCTTCTCCTGGCACCACAGTGCCTCCCCCAGCGCGCGCAGCACATGCGCCTCACCCCGCCGGTCACCGCTGGCGAGCACCAGATCCAGGGCGTGGCGGCAGGCCGCCTCGGCCCGTTCCCCCTCTCCCTGCTGCACGAGCGCCTCGGCCAGCCGTACGGTGCTCTGCGCCTCGCCGCGCACCGCGCCGAGGCCCCGGCTCTTGGCCACCGCCTCCGACGACAGCAGCAGGCTCGCCCGGGCGTCACCCCGTTCCAGTTCGATCTGCGCGAGCAGGCCCAACACATGGGCCTCCGCGTAGTGGTCGCCGACCTCGCGGAAGATCTCCAGAGCGTCGCGGCACAGCTCGTGCGCACGGTCCGGTTCCGTCTGATGACGGGCGCACAGAGCCAGATTGCGCAGCACGAGCGCACGGCCCTCGGGCCGGCCCAGCTCCTCGAACAGGCGCAGGGCCGGCTCCAGGCGTGCATGGGCGGAGCCGAAGTCCCACTGGATGATCTCCAGGGTGCCGAGGGACTGCAGCAGGGCCGCCTCGCCCAGCCGGTCGCCGGTGCGCACGGCCGCCGTCAGCGCGGCCTCGGCACAGTCCCGCCAGTCCTCCAGGTAGTTGCGGTTCTGGAAGAGGGTGACAGCGGTGACGGCCAGGTCCCAGGCGTGGGCGGACTCGTCCTCCCGGGCCAGCTGGTCGACCAGGGCGGTGAGGGCGAGCCGCTCGGTCTCGAACCAGCCCATGGGGTCCTCCAGCAGGCTGTCCACGAGGTGGGCGGGCAGTTCCCGCAGAGCGGCGGGGCCGTGGATCACGGCGTAGTCGCCGCCGTACATCCTGCGGTGGGCCTCCCGGGCGAGGGCGAGCCAGCTGCCGCCGGCGCCGCGCACGGCCGCGCGCCGGTCGTCGTCGGAGTCCTCCTCGGCGGCGCGTTCGCGGGCGAACAGCCGCAGCAGGTCCTGGAAGCGGTAGCGGACGTGGCCGACGCCGACGCTGACGGGTTCCAGCAGCTGGGCGTCGACGAGCTGTTCGATGAGGTCCTCGGCGTCGACGGGGTCGAGGCCCAGCAGCGCGGCGCCGGTCCACGAGGAGAACTCGGGGACGCTGAGCCAGCCGAGCAGCCGGAACATGCGGGCGGTGTCGGCGGGCAGGCCGCGGTAGCTGAGCCGCAGGCCGGCCCGGACACCGCGGGAGTCGATGCTGAGTTCGTCGAGTCTGCGGTGCTGGTCCTCCAGGCGGGACACCAGGGTCCGTACCGACCAGTGGGGTTTGGCCGCGAGCCGGGCGGCGGCGATCCGCAGCGCCAGCGGCAGCCGGTCGCACAGCTCGCTGAGCCGGGCCGCGCCCACCGGGTCGGCGCCGAACCGGTCGTCGCCCGCGACCCGGGACAGCAGGGTGATCGACTCGTCCTGTTCGAGCGAGCCGAGCTGGAGGGGGACGAAGGCGTAGTCGCCGGCCATGGCGCCGCCCATGCTGTCGCGGCTGGTGACCAGGACGCAACAGCGGGAGGTGCCGGGCAGCAGCGGGCGGATCTGCGCGAAGGAGCGGGCGTTGTCGAGGACGATCAGCACCCGCCGGCCGTCGAGGACGCTGCGGAACAGGGCGGTGCGTTCGACCTGTTCGGCGGGAATCTGCGGGCCGGGCACGCCGAGGGCGCGCAGGAAGCGGTCGAGGACGGCGCTCGGTTTGCGCGGGGCCTCCTCCTCGTCGTAGCCGCGCATGTCGGCGAAGAGCTGCCCGTCGGGGAAGCGGGCGTGCACTTGGTGGGACCAGTGGACGGCGAGCGCGGTCTTGCCGACGCCGCCGGTGCCGGTGATGGAGCCGACCGGGAGAGCCGCGCCGTCGAGGTGGTCCAGGAGCCGGTCAAGGGTGGCGAGTTCGTCGCGGCGCCCGGTGAAGGAGGCCGGGGCGGGCGGCAGATGGGCGGGCACGATGGTGGCCGGCGCGAGGGTCACCTGGTCGGGGGGCGCTACCAGGGTCGGGGCGTCGGCGAGGATCTCCTCGTGCAGTTCCCGCAGGGCGGGGCCGGGGTCGATGCCCAGTTCCTCGGCGAACAGCCGCTGCCCCTCGCGGTAGGTCTCCAGGGCCTCGGCGCGGCGTCCGCAGCGGTACTGGGCCAGCATCAGCTGGGCGACGGCCTGTTCGCGCAGCGGGTTCTCACGGACGAACCGGGCGAGTTCGGCGACGAGTTCGCCGTGCTGGCCGAGTTCCAGGCGTACGGCGGTGAGCTGTTCGTACACGTCGAGGCGCAGTTCGCTCAGGCGGGCCGCCTCGGCCTCGACGCGTTCGGCGGTGACGCCCTCCAGGGCGGGCCCGCGCCACATGGCGAGGGCCTCCTCGAAGTGGGCGCGGGCCTCCTCGAGGTCGCCGCGGCGGGCGGCGACCCGTCCCTCGGCGGCGCGTTCCTCGAACTCGACTGCGTCGATGCGGTGTTCGCCGGGGAAGAGCATGTAGCCGGGGTGGCTGGTGACGAGGACGCCGTCGATGCCGAACGCGGTCTTGAGGGTCTTGCGCAGGGCGGAGACGCAGATGGCGATCTGGTTGCGGGCGGTGGCGGGGGGTTCGCCGTGCCAGACGGCGTCGGCGAGCGTGTCGACGGAGACGACCCGCCCCGGGGCCAGCAGCAGCATCGACATGATGGTGCGCTGCCGGGCGCCCTGCAGGGCCATGGGCCGTCCCTCGGCGCTGATGTCCAGCGGGCCCAGGATCCGGAACACCACCTGAAGCACCGCTGCCTCCCGACTCCGGCCGCAGCCGTACCTGTACGGCCGGTTTCGCCGCTTTCTGACTGAGTAACAAGGCGTTGGGCAGGGCCGCAACGGCGGCGGCAGCAAGCTGCCAGCGGGTGATCAGGCGCGGGCCCGCCAGGACGAGGGGGGCGGGGCGGCGGGGCAGTGCCAGCGGGCGGGCGCCTGTTCGAGGGCGTCCTCGGTGCCGGAGGCCGTCTCGGCGGCGGACTCGGCGGGCGCCGTGGCGAGTGCGGTGAGGAGCGCGGCGACGGCGGCGACTTCCTCGGGGGTGGGGCTGCCGCCGACGACCCGGAACAGGGCGGGGCCGAGGGGGCCTTCGAAGGGCGGGGCGGAAGGGGTGTGAGAGGTGCGGGCCATGGGGGCTCCTCACATCGGGGGGTTGCCGTGCTTGCGGGTGGGCAGGTCGGCGTGCTTGGTGCGCAGCATCGCCAGGGAGGCGATGAGCGCGGAGCGGGTGTCGGCGGGGTCGATGACGTCGTCGACCAGGCCGCGTTCGGCCGCGTAGTAGGGGTGCATCAGCTCGGACTTGTACTCCTTGACCAGTTGCCGGCGCATGGCGTCGGGGTCGTCGGCGGCCTGGATGCGGCGCCGGAAGACCACGTTCGCGGCTCCTTCGGCGCCCATGACGGCGATCTCGTTGGCGGGCCAGGCGAGGGAGAGGTCGGCGCCGATGGAACGGGAGTCCATGACGATGTAGGCGCCGCCGTACGCCTTGCGCAGGATGACCTGGACCCGGGGGACGGTGGCGTTGCAGTACGCGTAGAGCAGCTTGGCGCCGTGGCGGATGATGCCGCCGTGTTCCTGGTCGACGCCGGGCAGAAAGCCGGGGACGTCGACGAGGGTGACCAGGGGGATCGAGAAGGCGTCGCAGAGTTGCACGAAGCGGGCGGCCTTCTCGGAGGAGTGGATGTCGAGGACGCCGGCGAGCGAGCTGGGCTGGCTGGCGACGATGCCGGTGACCTGGCCGCCGAGCCGGGCGAGAGTGGTGATGACGCTGGTGGCCCAGCGCTCGTGGACCTCCATGTGCTCGCCGTCGTCGACGATCTCGGCGATGACCTCGCGCATGTCGTAGGGGCGGCTGCCGTCGAGCGGGACCAGGTCGCGCAGGCGCGTACAGCGCCGGTCTGCGGGGTCGGCGCAGGGCGCGGCGGGGGGTGCCTCGCGGTTGTTGCGCGGGAGGAGGGAGAGGAGGTAGCGGACCTCGGCGATGCAGGTCTCTTCGTCGTCGTAGGCGAAGTGGCAG
>NZ_BMSE01000008.1 GCF_014648995.1 Streptomyces massasporeus
GCCGCCGAACAATTTTTGGGAAAACCCCCGCATCTTCGGATGCGGGGGTTTTCTGCGTTTGGACCCCATTGGGCCCCAATTCATTCAGGACGGCTGCACCAGTTTCGTGTCGTACGCCAGAATGACCGCCTGAATGCGGTCCCGAGAGCCCGTCTTCGCCAGAATGCGGCCCACGTGCGTCTTCACCGTCGACTCGGCCAGGTGGAGACGTGTGGCGATCTCCGTGTTCGTCCAGCCCTGGCCGATGACCGTGAGGATCTCGCGTTCCCGGTCGGTGAGGGACGTGAGGCGGGCGTCCTCTGACGTCCCGTCCTGCGCGGTGGGGTCGGCCGGGAGGTGGTGGACGTAGGCGTCCAGGAGGCGGCGGGTCAGGCTGGGGGCGACGACCGCGTCGCCTGTGGCGACCGCGCGGATGCCGGCCAGGAGTTCCTCGGGCTGGGCGTCCTTGACCAGGAATCCCGAGGCGCCCGCGCGGAGGCCGGCGTAGGCGTACTCGTCCAGGTCGAAGGTGGTGACGATCAGGATGCGGGTGCGGTCGCCGGCGGCGGTGATGCGGCGGGTCGCCTCGATGCCGTCGAGGCCGGGCATGCGGATGTCCATGACGACGACATCGGGATGGAGCTCAGCGGCCATGCGGACTGCTTCGCTGCCGTTCGCCGCCTCGCCGACGACCGTCATGTCGTCCTGGCTCTCCAGCAACATGCGGGATCCGAAGCGCTGGAGGGGCTGGTCGTCGGCTATCAGGACCGTGGTCACTGCGGGGATTCCTCCGGGAGACTTAGGCGGACGCGCCAGCCCTGCTCCGGGTGGGGGCGAGGGCCGGCCTCAAGTGTGCCGCCGTACAGGGCGGTTCGCTCGCGCATTCCGGGTAGCCCGCGGCCACCCCGGGAGGTCCCGTCGGTGGCGCTTCCGGTGCCGGTGTCCGTGATCGTGACGGTGACCGCGGCCTTCTCCTCGTAGGAGAGCTCTATCCGGGCGGTGGCGTCGGGGCCGCCGTGCTTCAGGGTGTTGGTGAGGGCTTCCTGGATGACGCGGTAGACGGTGAGCTGGCGGCCCGGGGGGAGGCTCGGGCTGCCATGGGTGGTGGTGCTGACGGGGAGGCCTGCGGAGCGTACGCCGTCGAGGAGCGGGTCGAGGTCGGCGAGGCCGGGCTGGGGGGTGAGGTCGGCTTGTTGCTTCTCTTCCTCGCGCAGGACGTCGAGGAGGCGGCGGAGTTCGGTGAGGGCCTGGCGGCTGGTGGTGGCGATGGCGTCGAGGGCCTGGGCGGCGCGTTCGGGGGACTTGGCGGCGGCGTAGCGGCCGCCGTCGGCCAGGCCCGTGATGACGGAGAGGTTGTGGCCGATGATGTCGTGCATCTCGCGGGCGATGCGGGCGCGTTCGGCCGCCGTCGCGAGCTGGGCCTGCTGGTCGCGTTCGGTCTCCAGGCGGCGGGCGCGGTCCTCCAGGGCCTCGGTGTAGGTGCGGCGGGTGCGGACCGTGACGCCGATGAGGACGGCCACGGTGATGGACATGAGGTGTGAGCCGATCTGCTGGTCCCAGGTGCCCTCTCCCTGGCGGAAAGCCGAGAGGAGGACCGGGCCGATCACCAGGGCCGTCGTCCACCACAGGTCGCGCAGGGGGCGGCGCAGGGCGAGGTGGTAGACGAGGACCAGCTGGAGCAGGGCTGCCTGGAGGGCGGCGCCGGTCCAGGAGTTGGCGAGGGCGAAGGGAGCCATGGCGGCCAGGGCCGTTCCGGGGTGGGTGCGGCGCCAGAGGAGTGGGACCGAGAGGCCGAGGCTCAGGGTGAGGAGCAGCCAGCCGGGGACGTCGAGCTGGTGGGCGTTGTTGCGCCAGCCGCCGCCGGTGTAGTCGATCAGGGCGGCTGTCACCCAGAAGCCGGTGAAGGGCAGGTCCCACAGGAGGGGGCGGCGTCGGTCGAAGGCGCGCACCCGGTGGGTGAGGCGCTGGGCGTATTCGGTGAGGGGCTCCGGCGCCCGGTTGTCCGTCACGGGGTCCATCGTGTGGGATCCGGTGCCGGGCGGCACGCGTCTTGGCGGTGGCGGGCGGCGGAGTCCACGTCGTCGTGGCGCTGGGTCGGGTCGTGTGCCGTCGGCATGCCTCGATGCTCGCGTGTGCGGGGGCGGCGGGCGTCGGACCGGCGGGGTAATCGGGGTGAGGGGTGTCGTACCCGGGTACTACCGTGGCCGTATGAGCTATGTGATCCGGTCCGTCCGTGCCGGCGAGTGGGTCGCGGCGAAGGAGCTGCGGCTCGCGGCGCTGCGGGATCCGGTGGCGCACCTGGCCTTCCTGGAGACGTACGAGGAGGCCGCCGCCAGACCGGATGCCTTCTGGCAGGAGCGGACCGCGGGGGCCGCCGAAGGGGCGGACAAGGCGCAGCAGATCATCGCCGAGGGGCCGGACGGGCGGTGGGTGGGGACGCTGACCGTGCTCGTGGAGGAGCCCGGGACGACCGACTGGGCCGGGTTTCCGGTGGAGCGGAAGCAGGGGCATGTGGTCGGTGTGTTCGTACGGCCCGAGGAGCGCGGGAGCGGGCTGACCGAGGTGCTGTTCGACGCTGCCTTGGAGTGGTCGTGGGCGCAGGGTCTGGAGCGGGTGCGGCTCATCGTGCACGAGGAGAACGGGCGGGCGCAGCGGTTCTACCGGCGGGCGGGATTCCTGCCGAGTGGCGTGATCGTGCCGTTGGGGGACGCGGGGGAGCGGGAGTTGGAGTTCGTCCTCGAGCGGGAGTGACGGGCCGGCACACCGGCCCCCCGGGCTACTGGACCGGCAGTTCGTCGTGCGGCCAGCGGGCGCGGCCCTGTTCGCGGGACCGGAGCAGGGCCAGGGTCGGCATGCCCCGGTCCGCTCCGGTGGCCAGCAGCTCCGGGAGTTGGGGAAGCGGGGCCACGGCCGCGACGTCGTCCAGGACGAGCGTCATTGGTGGGTCGAGGCGACCGGCCGATGACCGTTCGGCCATGTGCCGGCCGCGCTCGACCACGCTTGAGACGAGGGCCGTCAGGAGGGGCATGGCGCCCGGGTTCGTCCTGGGGTCCTCGATGGATTCCCCCACCACATAAAGCGTGCCCCCTTCGTGGACGAAGGAATCCAAGGCGAGGGCATCAGTTCGGTTGGGAGTGCAGGCCTCGCGGATATTGACCGTGGAGAGGGCCGCGAGGGCGCGGGTGGTCAACTGCTGGGCCATGTCGCGGCGTTCGGGATGGGCCGTGAGGGCGCCCTCGAGTTCACCCGCGGAGCCGGGGGCGGCCTTGGGGTTGGTGCGGAGGATGCGTACGGCGTCCTGGATCTGGGTGCCCTGGGACCAGCGGTGGACGTGGCGGATGGTGCGGCCGTCGATCGCCGCGGCGTGCAGGTAGCTGCGCAGGAGTGTGGTGGCCGTGTCGGTGAGGGCCTGGTCGAGTTTGGCGGTGGGGCGTACGGGGGTGAGGAGGGCCGTGGCCCGCCGGGATGCCGTGTCCTTGTCCTCGCAGCCGGTGGTGGGGGACCAGTGGAGGCGGGACGGGGTGTCGCAGAGGTGGGTGGGGTCGTAGAGGTGGGTGGGGCCCAGCTTGGCTCTGGCGTCCTTGGTGTCCTGCCAGAGGAGGGGGTTCGACGTGACGATGAGGGCCGGGCCTTCCGCGTCGCGTACGGCCTGGGCGGCGGTGGTGTGGCGGGTTTCCTTTGGGGCTACGAGGATCTTTTCCCACCTGCTCACCCGTTCCTGCCCGCACAGAGGTGCCGGAGTCGCGGGGATGATCGCCGGCGGGGGGGAGCCGGCCGGGCTCGCGGTGGAGTCCAGGGGGCTCGTCGTGGAGGCCAGAGGGCTCGCGGGGTCGGTGGGCGAGCGGCGCGGGGTCGGGACCTCGTGCTGCGTCGCGGTGGAGCCGTGGCTCTGCGCCGAGGGCGTGACCTCGTGTTGCGTCGAGGGGGATCCGTGGTGCTGCCCCGGGGCCGGGACCTCGTGCTGCACGGGTGCCTGTGCCTCGTACGTGGTGGCTCCCCGGGCCGGTGTGCCGGACACCGTCGGTTCCTCCGCCGCCGTCGCCCTTCGCTCCCGGTTCCTGGCGCGGACGGCCCGCCACCGGGCCAGGGTGCCCATGACGAACACCGTCAGGACGACCAGGATCATCAGCTGGCCGATGAACAGGCCCCAGAACAGGCCGTAGCCGGAGAGTTCGCCGGGCGGTGTGTCGGGCCAGGCGCCGGGGATGTCGTGGGGCTGGGCGATGAGGCCGCGCATGGCGAGCGGCGTCCGGGCGAAGGTGACGCCGGAGGGCCAGGAGCCGTGAGCGAACAGGGCGGCCAGGCCCGTGGCCGTCCACGCCAGCACGGTCATGCCGAGGAGGAACGCCAGTACGCCGACCAGCAGGCCGTCGGGGATGCCTCCCTGGCCGGCCCGCCGGTCGTGACGGTCGTCCGGTCTCACGCGTCCTCCCCTGTGCCTACGCCACCGTCGATTCGGAGTCGCCCAGGTGGTGCTCCACGAAGGCCGCGGCGCGTTCCTCCGCCTCGAGTTCGGCGGCGCGCAGGGCGTCGTCCGCGAGGTCGGCGGAGGACTGGGTCATCGCGCGGTCGGTGAAGACCAGGGGGCGTTCGGTCTCCGTGACCAGGTGTTTGACGACCTGGACGTTGCCGTTGACGTCCCAGACGGCGATGCCGGGGGTGAGCGTCGGGATGATCTCCACCGCCCAGCGGGGGAGGCCCAGGACGCGGCCCGTCGCCCTCGCCTCGTCCGCCTTCTGGGCGTAGATCGTCCTGGTCGACGCCATCTTCAGGATCGCCGCGGCCTCCTTCGCCGCCGCGCCGTCGACGACGTCGGAGAGGTGGTGGACGACCGCTACGAAGGACAGGCCCAGGCGTCGGCCGAACTTCAGCAGGCGCTGGAACAGCTGGGCGACGAAGGGGCTGTTGATGATGTGCCAGGCCTCTTCGACCAGGAAGATGCGCTTCTTCCGGTCGGGGCGGATCCAGGTGTGCTCCAGCCACACGCCGACGATCGCCATGAGGATGGGCATGGCGATGGAGTTGCGGTCGATGTGGGACAGGTCGAAGACGATGAGCGGGGCGTCCAGGTCGATGCCGACCGTGGTGGGGCCGTCGAACATGCCGCGCAGGTCACCGTCGACCAGGCGGTCCAGGACCAGGGCAACGTCGAGGCCCCAGGCCCGTACGTCGTCTATGGCGACGTTCATCGCCTCGGCGGACTCGGGTTCGGGGTGGCGCAGCTGCTCGACGATGTCGGTCAGGACCGGCTGGCGGTCGACGATGGTCTCGTTGACGTAGGCGTGGGCGACCTTGAGGGCGAAGCCGGAGCGTTCGTCGAGGCCGTGCCCCATCGCCACCTCGATGATCGTCCGGAGCAGCGCGAGCTGGCCCGTGGTGGTGATCGCGGGGTCGAGCGGGTTGAGGCGGATTCCCATGTCCAGGGCCGCTGTCGGGTCCAGGCGGATGGGAGTTATGCCCAGCTCCTGCGCGATGAGGTTCCACTCGCCGACGCCGTCCTCGCCCTGGGCGTCCAGGACGACGACCTGGCGGTCGCGGAAGCGGAGCTGGCGCAGGACGTACGTCTTCTCCAGCGCCGACTTGCCGTTGCCGGACTCGCCGAGGACCAGCCAGTGGGGGGCGGGGAGTTGCTGGCCGTAGAGCTGGAAGGGGTCGTAGATGTAGCCCTTTCCGGAGTACACCTCGCGGCCGATGATGACGCCGGAGTCGCCGAGGCCGGGGGCGGCGGTCGGGAGGTAGACCGCCTGGGCCTGGCCCGTGGACGTGCGCACCGGGAGCCTGGTCGTCTCGACCTTGCCGAAGAGGAAGGAGGTGAAGGCGTCGGTGAGGACGGACAGCGGGTCCCGCATCAGGTCCTACCTCCGAATGCCGGTGGCGAAGGGAAGGGTGTTCACGAAGGCGCGGTGGTGCTCGCGGTCGCACCATTCCAGCTTGAGGTACGACTTGCCCGCGGAGGCCCTTATCGTCCGCTTGTCGCGGGCGAGGGCGTCGGGGTTGCGGGAGGAGACGGTGATGTAGCCGACGAGGTTGACGCCGGCGGCGCCGCTGGCGAGGTCCTCGCCGCGCTGGTCGAGGCGGGAGTGCGCGGCGATGTCGCGGGGGTCGACGGTGCGGTTCATCTTGGCGGCGCGGGACGCCTCGGCCTCGTCGTTGGTCTTCTCGGTGAGCATGCGCTCGATGGCGACCTCGGTGGGTTCGAGGTCCATGGTGACGGCGACCGTGCGGATGACGTCCGGGGTGTGGACGAGCAGCGGGGCGAGGAAGTTGACGCCGACGGGGGTCATCGGCCATTCCTTCACCCAGGCCGTGGCGTGGCACCAGGGGGCGCGGGTGGAGGACTCGCGGGTCTTGGCCTGGAGGTAGGTGGGCTCCATGGCGTCCAGTTCGGCCGGCCAGGCGTTGCGCTTGGTCATCGCCTGGATGTGGTCGATCGGATGGTCCGGGTCGTACATGGAGTGGATCAGCGAGGCCAGCCGTCCCTGACCGAGCGGCTGCCGTACGCGGATGTCGGCTTCCTGGAGGCGCGAGCAGATGTCGGTGAGCTCGCGGGCCATGACGACGGCGAGTCCGGCGTCCCGGTCGACCTTGCCGCCGTGGGCGCGGGCGGCGCGGGCCATGGCGCCCGCCTCGGCGGCGAGGTCGCGCGTGTAGTGCATGCAGGCGACGAGGTAGGCGCGGTGCTGCTCGCTGCTGGTGGACACCATCGACTGGAGCTGGTCGTAGGACTCCTGGAGCCAGGGCAGGGCCTTTTCGTCGCCGCGGACGGCGACGTCCTTGGCGTGGGCGTCCGGGTCGGCCGGGAGGGTGCGGGCCAGCATCTGGATGCGGGTGACGAAGCCGTCGCCGTTGGCGACGTGCTTGAGCAGGGTGCCGAAGCGGTCGACGAGGGCTTCCTGGTCCTCGCTGTCGCGCAGGCCGACGCCGGGGCCCTCGATCTCGATGGCGGCGGTGACGGTCTTGCGGTCGGCGTGCAGGAGCACGGCGATCTCGTCGGGGCCGAAGGGGGCGGCCAGCCAGGTGATGCGGCCGATGCCGGGGGGCGGGCCGATCTCGACCTCGCGGCCGTCGAGCCGGGTGCCGGCCTCGATGACGGCGGAGCGGTAGGCGGTGCCCTGTTTCAGGGTCCGCTTGTAGCTGCGGTTGATCTCGAACCACTTGTAGAACGTGCGGTGCTTGTACGGCACGTAGACCGCGGACAGCGCGAGCATCGGGAAGCCGGCGAGCAGCACGATGCGCAGGCTCAGCACCGGGACGAGGAGTCCGCACATCATGCCGAGGAACGCGCCCACGACGATCAGGGCGATCTCGCCGGTCTCGCGGTTGCGGCCGATGATCGCGTTCGGCCGGGCGCGGCCGATCAGATATGTCCGGCGGGGCGTGACCGGATGGGACACGTGGGACTCGGTCGTCAACGCCCTTCACCTCCCGTGCGGTTGGTACTGCTGTTGCGGGTGTTGCTGGCGTGGGGAGTGTTGACGGGGCTGCTCGAACGGGGGGCGGGTGCGGCGGAGGGGACAGATCCGCCGCCGCCGTTCGAGGGGCGCGCGCTGTGCGCGGCGACTCCGCCGGAGGCGGGGTTGCTGGGGCGGGGGGCGGAGGACTGGCTGCCTCCGCCGTTGTTGTCGGCGCGGGTGCTGTGGGTCTTGATGCCCTGCGCGACGAGGGACGCCGGGGAGCTGATGACGGCCGCGGCCTTGCTCTCGGCGCCCTGCATGAGGCGGTTGTTGCGGGAGCCGGCGATCTCGTCGCCGAAGCCGGGGACGAAGCGGTAGATCATCGCGCTGGCGAAGATGGCGAGCAGGATGATGGCGAGGCCGGAGACGACGGCGGAGAAGGCGTTCGGGCCGTCGTCCGCGGAGAGTGCGCCGGCGAGGCCGAGGACGATGACGATCACCGGTTTGATGAGGATGACCGCGATCATGATGCCGGCCCAGCGGCGGACGTGGCCCCACAGGTTCTTGTCGACGAGGCCGGCGTAGACGACGGTGCCGAGGAGGGCGCCGACGTAGAGGAGCGCGGCCCTGATGACGAGCTCCAGCCAGAGGACGCCGGCGGCGAGGATGCTGACCAGGGAGACCACGATCAGCATGATCGGGCCGCCGCCGATGTCCTCGCCCTTCTTGAGGGCCTCGGAGAAGGTGCCGAAGAACGCGTCGGTCTGGTCGCCGGTGGCTTTGGCGAGGACCTCGGTGACGCCGTCGGTGGCGGAGACGACGGTGTAGAGGATCAGGGGGGTGAAGGCGGAGGCCAGGACGGTCAGCCAGAGGAAGCCGATGGCTTCGGACAGGGCGGTGGTCAGGGGCACGCCGCGGACGGCTCGCTTGGCGACGGCCAGGAGCCACAGCAGGAGCGTGAGGATCGTCGAGGCGGCGAAGACGACCGCGTACTGCTGGAGGAACTTGGGGTTCGTGAAGTCGACGTTGGCGGTCTCCTTCACGGCCTCGCTGAGCTTGTCGACGGTCCAGGAGGCGGCGTCGGCGCAGCCCTTGGCGAGGGAGGAGAGGGGGTCGAGGGTGGAGGTGGGGTCGAGGCGGGAGGTTCCGCCACCGCCTCCGGCGCTGCCGGTGTCGCCTTCGCAGATCTCGCGGGCCTCGCCCCTGAGGAGGTCGCAGGCGTTGTTGCTGGGTGACGGAGACGGAGTGGGGGCGGCGAAGGCCCGAGTGGCCAGCAGGATCGTGGCTGTCTGCACCGCCGCGACCGCGGCGCCGAGTTTGAGTACGTGATGCCTAACGGGCATAGGTGAACCCTCCGTACTCCTCGACGGCCTTGCTCATGTCCTCCGCGGTGGAGGCTCTTTGGTCGCGCCCGACCGGGACCGGGCCGTCCTTCTGGGTGAAGCCGGTGACCTTCCAGTCACCATCGACCCACTTCAGCTGGTAGGTCGTGGTGTACCAACTCTCGGTCACGGGGTTCCTGGAGCCCTCTCCCGACAGGCCGAAGAGGGAGGTGTACCAGAGTGCGACCGAGGCGGTGGTGTCGTTGTACGAGGTGACTTTGGTGCCGACCGGGACGACGCGCGAGACGAAGGTCTGGCCGCTGGGCGCGGAACCGTCCTTGGTGAGGCCGAGCTTCTCGAGGAAGCTCTCCTTCGAGTACACCTGATCGAACTCGGGGAGCTGGGAGGTGGCCACGTCGGGTGCGTACACGGTGTTGACGATCGCGTGCCGCTTTTCGAGGTTGTACATGTCGGCCGACCCGAGGGCGATGCCGTAATTGGTGGCTGCGGACTGAGCACCCTGCTCGGTGTGGGCGTAGCCGGTGGCGATGTCGCCGGTCTTCGACTTCACCGGTTGTTCCCCGGTGGGCGCCGTCGCCGAGCTCTCGGCCTTGTCGCTGCCCGAGCCACTGCTCTCGGCGTCGCCGTCCCCCCGGTTCGCGAAGGCGATCGCTGCGATCAGGAGGACCACCACGCCGACCACGGTGACCAGGCTGCGGGACGAGGAGCGGCGGCGGGGGTCGCCGAAGGCGTCGCCGGAGTCGGGCAGGCGGGTGCGGGTCTGGCCCGTGCCGCCGTAGCCACCGGAGGACTCGTGGTCGTCACCGAGACTCATGCCGCGTACGCCCCCTCGACGTCGTGCGGAAACACTTCGTACCGGTCGTACTTCTCATACTCCTCGTACGACGGTAGCCGTGCTGGTTCCCGCGCGGGCGCGGTGTGGTGACTCGACATCAGGGAAACGCAACCTCAGCCGGTGGGCACGACGGGCGGGTGGGATGGAGGGGGAGCCGGGCGTGCCCGGCCGGGCGGATGGTGCCCGGGCTACACGGCCATGCCGTACACGATGGTGAACAGCGTCCCGAGTGAGCCGATGATGAAGACTCCCGTCAGGCCCGCGATGATGAGGCCCTTGCCCTGCTCCGCGCTGAAGGTGTCGCGCAGTGCGGTGGCGCCGATGCGCTGCTTGGCGGCGCCCCAGATGGCGATGCCGAGGCAGAGCAGGATGGCCACCGCCATCACGACCTCGATCATCACCTTCGCCTCGTTGCCCAGGCTGCCGAAGGGGCCCCAGTCCGGAGCGATCCCACCGATGATGGTGTTGATGTCTCCCTTGTCGGCCGCAAAGAGCATGTAAGTCACCGCCCCTGTTGGGTAGTTCCGCGCCCTCTGCGGTCGTGCAGAGGTCAGGCCTCATTCTCGCCGACAATGATGCTGTCGTATGTCGACTTGGCGTCATTGATTGGCGGGTTTCGTACGAATACCTTGCCACCGTTCCGCTCCGGCCCCTAGGGGTGGCGACGAGCGGTGTACGAAGGATCGTATGGTCACTCTGTGTATCACGGCGGGTAACGCCGGGCAATGAGGCCTGAGCGGAACCTGGGATGCGGTTCCGTCGTTGTGCCCTCTTGCGACCTTTCTCACCTTTGGGGGCTGTTTCTGACGGCTGGTCGGGTGAGTGGTCGCGCCGGTGTTCTCCGGGTGAAGGCTACCCGGCACGGCGTAGGGGCCGCGGCTGGGTTGCCGCGGCCCCTGTGTTCCCCGGCCGTCTCCGGGCCCCCACAGCCCCGGACGGCGTTCCCTGGTGACGGTCTGTCACCGGGTGGGAGGCGTCAGCCGGTGAAGGCGCCGAGTCCCTCCGGAGTGCCCAGACCGGTCGGGCCGTCGTAGCCCGTCCGGGCGGTGCAGAAGTAGCTGGTGGCGCAGCTGCCGTTGCTGCCGCTGGTGACGTCGTTCAGGGCGGAGGTGTTCGCGTAGGGGAACGTGGCGGGGTAGGAGCCGGTGGACGGGGTGCCGGCGAGGGCGTAGACGCTCGCGATGATCGGGGCGGAGGCGCTGGTGCCGCCGTAGGTGGCCCAGCCCTGGCCGTCGGCGCCGTAGGTGTCGTAGACGGAGACGCCGGTCGCCGGGTCGGCGACGGCCGAGACGTCGGCGATCATGCGCTTGGCGCAGCCGGTGTCGGTCTGCCAGGCGGGCTTGGCGTCGTAGGCGGAGCAACCGGAGCCGGTGCCTTCGGTGCTGCTGGTCCGCCAGACGCTCTCGGTCCAGCCGCGGGTGGTGGAGGAGGTGGAGAGGCTGGTGCCGCCGACGGCCGTCACGTACTTGGACGCCGCCGGGTACTCGGCGCCGTAGCCCGCGTCGCCCGCGCTGACGGTGATGGCGACGCCCGGGTGGTTGAAGTAGGTGGAGTCGTACGTCGCGTCGGAGGAGGACTCGCCGCCGCCGTAGCTGTTGGAGACGTACTTGGCGCCCAGGGAGACGGCCTCGTTGACGGCGGTGCCGAGGTTGGCCATGGAGGCCGACTTCGCCTCGACGAGGGTGATGTGGCAGTTCGGGCAGATGGCGCTCGCCATGTCGAGGTCGAGGGATATCTCGCCGGCCCAGCCGCTGTCGGCGGTGGGCAGGGCGGTGGTGGAGCCGGTCTGGCTGACCTTCTTGAAGCAGCCGTTCGCGGTGGTGCAGGCGGGCAGGCCGTAGTGCGAGCGGTAGGCGGCGAGGTCGGACTCGGCGTTCGGGTCGTCGTAGGCGTCGACGATGGCGATGGTCCGGCCGGAGCCGTTGTTCGCGGCGGCGGAGGTGAGGCCGTAGGCGTTGCGGAGGTCGGTCGGGCCGTAGCCGGAGGGGGAGGAGGCCTCGGCGGCCCTGGCCGTGATGCCGTGCTGCTGCTGGAAGGCGGTGCGGCCGCCTGTGACGCGCAGGGCGTTGCAGGCCATCTCGCCCGGGTGGCGGGGCAGGGCGCAGGAGCGGGTCCAGGTGACCTTGGAGCTGCTCGTGTCCGCGGCCTGGGCCTGGGCGGCGGTGGTGAGGCCGGTGAGGAGGAGTGCGGTGGTGGCGGTGACGGCGGACGCGATGCGGCGCCATCTGCGGCGGATGGTGAGGGGGTTGGGGGGTGTCGTGCGCAAGGTACAGCCTCCTGGCAGTGGTGGGCAGAGGCCTGCGGGTGGGGGAACCGCCGGTGCGTTTCCCGGCGGGGGCGGCGACCCGCGACGACGATCGCTTGTTGAGTACGTGACAACAAGACGGTGATCGGAATCCTGACTTCCGCCTTACCGAAGGGGGCGTGGGGCTTACCGATCGCTGACGGCTCGATGGCCGGGCGATGGTGGCGGCTTGACCGAGGGGCCCGGAATCAGCGGGGCTTGAGGCCGTGCAGGAGGAGGTGGACGAACTCCTCGGTGCCGTCGAGGGCCGCCTCGGGGGCGAGCATGCCGCCCGCCGCGAAGGAGGCGATGCCCTGGAGGGTGGCTCCGGTCACCAGGGTGAGGTACTGCGGGTCGCCCGCGATGATCTCGCCGCGCTCCTGGGCGTCGGCGATGACCCGCTCCAGGGAGCCGACCGTCCTGTCGACGGCCGCGGCCAGCTGCTCGGAGGCGTCGGGCTCGTGCTTGCGGGCGTACATGAGCTCCAGCAGCTCGGCGTTGTCGATCGAGAAGGCGAGATAGGCCCGGGCCAGCGCGGTGAGCCGCTTCTCCAGCGGGAGGGTGGGGTCGTCGGCGCCCTCCAGGGCCTGGCCCAGACGGTCGTAGCCGACCAGTGCCAGGGCGTTGAGCAGGGCCTGCTTGTCCTTGAAGTGGCGGCCGGGCGCGGCGTGGCTCACCCCCGCCTCCCGGGCCAGTTCGCGCAGCGAGAGCGCGCCGGTCCCCTTCTCCCGCAGGGTGCGCTCCGCACCGGCGAGCAGGGTGGAGCGCAGATCCCCGTGGTGGTAGGGGCGGCTCTCCTGGGTGGGGCGGCTTGCTGGCATGCGGACCATCGTATCCCGATGTTGGCGATGACATCATTGTTGTCATTGACAGCATTGTTGGCACCGCCTACATTCGGGGCATGGCTGAGAAGACGAAGACACAGAGCAGCGAGACGTGGAGTGCGGACCGCCTCCCGGGCCTCGACGGGCGGACCGTCGTCGTCACCGGCGCCAACAGCGGCATCGGTCTCACCGCGACCCACGCGCTGGCCCGGGCGGGGGCGCACGTCGTCCTCGCCGTGCGGGACACCGAGCGCGGGCGGGCCGCGGCGGCGACCGTGCCGGGCAGCACCGAGGTGCGCCCGCTGGACCTGGCGGACCTGGCCTCCGTGCGGGCGTTCGCCGACGCCTGGCAGGAGCCGCTGCACCTTCTCGTCAACAACGCCGGCGTCATGATGCTCCCCAGGCAGCGCACCAAGGACGGCTTCGAGATGCAGTTCGGCACGAACCATCTCGGGCACTTCGCCCTGACGAACCTGCTGCTGCCGCACATCACCGGCCGCGTCGT
Organism: Streptomyces massasporeus; assembly: GCF_014648995.1. Classification (GTDB taxonomy): domain Bacteria; phylum Actinomycetota; class Actinomycetes; order Streptomycetales; family Streptomycetaceae; genus Streptomyces; species Streptomyces massasporeus. The sequence continues at coordinate 13,165 of NZ_BMSE01000008.1, forward strand.
CACGGTCTCCTCGGGCGCCCACCGCTGGGGCGGCGCGAGGATCGGCTTCGACGACCTGGACATGGCGGCGAACTACACCCCGCAGCGCGCCTACGCCCAGTCCAAGCTCGCCAACCTCCTGTTCACCCTGGAACTCCAGCGCCGGCTCACCGAGTCGGGGTCCCCGGTCCGCGCCCTGGCCGCCCACCCCGGCATCGCGGCGACCAACCTGCAGGCCCACGTGGCCAATCCGGCGGTGCGCGCCTTCATCCGTTTCGGCAACAGGTTCTTCGCACAGGACGACCGCGCGGGCGCCCTCCCCACGCTCTACGCCGCCACCGAGGACCTCCCCGGGGCGAGCTACGTGGGTCCCGACGGCCTGGGTGAGATGCGCGGCAAGCCGACCCTGGTGGGCCGCTCCCGCGCGGCCGGGGACCCGCTGACCGCCCGGCGGCTGTGGCGGGTCTCGGAGGAGCTGACGGGGGCGCACTTCCCGCTGTCGCGGGACGAAGAGGCAGGCGTCTGACGAGGAGGTCGGCGGCTGACGAGGAAGCGGGTGCCTGACGCAGAGACGGGCGCCTGACGCAGAGGCGGGTGCCTGACGCAGAGGCGGGTGCCTGAGGGACAGGCGGGTGCTGGACGGGAAGGCGGCGTCCGATGAACAGACCGCTGTCTGACGTTCCTCTCACCTTCGTCCGGCACAGTCGTTCCGGTGAAGCGTGTCCTGTCCGTGGCCGTGGTCCTCGTCGGCCTCATCACCGCGACCGCCGACGACGGGGCCGGGCCCTTCGGTGTGACCGTCACCGTGCGCGACGCCCGGGTCGGGGTGCTCCTGCGGGCCGCGAGGGGAGGGCACTTCTGCACGGCGTCCGTGGTGGACGCGCCGCACCGGGATCTGATCGTCACCGCGGCGCACTGTCTGGGCGGCGACGGAGGGCTGGTGTTCGTGCCGGGTTACCGGGACGGGCGTGCGCTCCACGGGGAGTGGAAGGTGCGGCGGCGGTTCCTGCCCCGCGGGTGGGTCGAGGGGCGGCACGAGGACAGTGACGTGGGATTCGCCGTGCTCGCGCCGCGCGGCGGCAGGGAGGTCCAGGACGTCGTCGGCGGGAACCGGTTCGTGACCGGTACGGCCACGGGGGCCACCGGAGTGACCGTCACCGGGTACCCCGACGCCCGCGAGACGCCCGTCAGCTGCACCGACACGCCGTCCGCGCTCGGCCGCACCCAGCAGCGCGTCGCGTGCCCCGGCTTCAGCGGGGGTACGAGCGGCAGCCCCTGGGTGAACGGGGACGGGGAGGTCGTCGGGGTCCTCGGCGGGCACGATCAGGGCGGGACGACCCCCGGGGTCTCCTACAGCGTGGTCCTCGGCGCGGAGGCCCGGCGGCTGTACCGGCGGGCGGCGGGGTACCCGTGACGCGCCGCGACCCCGTGCGCCGGCCGGAGCCGTCGTGCCCTCGCCGTGCCGCACGTGCCGTGCCCCGTTCCTCCGTCCGCCCCCGACTCTCCTCCCTTTGATCATTCCCGGGCGTGCCGGCCGCCTCTACACTGACCAACGGACTCCTGGGCGGTGAGGGGCGGTTGACGGTGCGTAAGGCATGGATCGTGGCGGGTGTCGCCATCAGCTCCGCCCTGGCCTTCGTGATGCTGCTCGTCGTCGGGGTCTACCTCGTCGCGGGGAACCTGGTCAACGGCGTGGGCGGTGGGGCGAAATCGCTGGCCAAGGGGTCGGTGCCCGCCGCGTACGCGTCCCTCGTGGCGAAGTGGGGCAACCTCTGCCCCGCCATCAGCCCGGCCCTGCTCGCCGCTCAGCTCTACCAGGAGAGCGGCTTCAACCCCAGGGCGCAGAGCCACGCCGCCGCGCAGGGGATAGCGCAGTTCATCCCCGGCACCTGGGCCAGTCACGGCATCGACGGCGACGGCGACGGCGACCGTGACGTGTGGGACCCGAAGGACGCGATTCCCTCGGCCGCCTCGTACGACTGCGAACTCGCGTCGTACGTGAAGAAGGTTGGCGGGAATGCGACCGAAAACATGCTGGCCGCCTACAACGCGGGGGCGTACGCGGTGATCAAGTACGGGGGCGTGCCGCCGTACAGCGAGACCCGCAACTACGTGAAGCGGATCACGACGCTCTCGGAGAGCTTCGCGGCGCCGGTCGGGCGGGTCGATCCCTCCGGGCAGGCCGCCGCCGCCATCGAGTACGCGCAGAAGAAGCTGGGCACGCCCTACCTCTGGGGCGGCACCGGCACCGCTGAGCAGGGCGGACGCTTCGACTGCTCGGGACTGACCCAGGCCGCCTACGAGACCGTGGGCATCAAGCTCCCGCGTGTCGCCAACGACCAGTACAACGCCGGTCCGCACCCCTCGCGGGACGAACTGCTCCCCGGCGACCTGGTGTTCTTCTCGGACGACCTGACCAATTCCCGTGCCATCCGGCATGTCGGCATTTATGTCGGAGGCGGGTACATGATCGACGCGCCCCGGACCGGTGCCGTCATCCGATTCGACCCGATCGACACCCCCGACTACTTCGGAGCCACCCGCGTCACCGAAGATGGCGCGAAAGCACTGCCCACGACGGTGTGAACCGTGTGTGAACCCACCCCCTGAGCTGCGAAGACGTGTCTCTCTTCGATAACGTCTGCGTGATCATTCGGTGGAGTGTGGAACGTATCGACGGGGACCATGCGTTCCTGTTGACGTAGCCGAGCAGACGTTCATTCGGCACGTGTCATGCACGCGTGCGGCGGAAGCGGATCTACAACCACGGGGGTGGCAGGAGCGGCGCACGCACAGGTGCGCCGGGAGAGACGACGAAGGGGCCGCAGCACCATGGCTGGACTCGCCGATTCCGGGTCGAACCCCGACGTCGACCTGCTGTACGACATCAATGGCCTGGCCAAGGACGCGCCGGGTTGGTTCGACCGCGTCATGGAGTACGTCGGTGAGTACGGGCTGCTGCTCGCCATCGTCCTGCTCGTGGTGTGGTGCTGGTGGTCCGTGCGGCGCCGGGGCGACGAGGACGCGGCGTCCACCGTCGCGGCTTTGGTCTGGGCGCCGTTGGCCGCCGGGATCGCCGTGCTGGTGAACGTGCCCATACGGGGTTTCGTGGAGCGGCCCCGGCCGTTCCTGGACCACCAGGGGCTCGAGGTGCTCGTCCAGGGCAAGACCGACTACTCGTTCGTCAGCGACCACGCGACGATCGTCATGGCGATGGCCGTCGGCCTGTTCGTCGCACACCGCAAGTTCGGGCTCGTCGCGCTCGTGCTGGCGTTGTTCGGCGGGTTCATCCGCGTCTACATGGGCGTGCACTACCCGACCGACGTCGTGGGCGGGTTCGCGCTGGGGACGGCCGTGGCGCTGCTGCTGTCGCCGCTCGCCATGGCCCTGCTGACGCCCGTGGTGAAGGCCGTTGAGCGCTCGCCGCGGGTGGGATGGCTCGTGCGCGGCAGAGGGCGGGCGGAACGGGACGACGCGGTGATCCCCGAGACCCGCAGCGAGCGGACCTCGGAGCGGGACCTCGCCGCCTAGCGCGACGGCCGGCGGGCGCGACGGCGCAAGCCGCCTACAGCGCTCGGCCCCCCCGGGGACAACCCCGCGCCTACAGCGCCCGCGCCGCGCCCCCGGGGACAACCCCCCTACAGCGCCTGGGGATACGTGAAGAAGCGGTTGGGGTCGTACTGCTTCTTCAGCTTGGCCAGGCGGGTCGCCGCGTCTCCGTAGTACGCCTTGCGCCAGTCGGTCAGCGTCGGGTCCGTGTAGTTCTGGTAGGCCGCCCCCGAGGCGTACGGGCGCATGGCCTTGTGGGCCGAGGCCAGCCAGTCGCGGGACGTCGCACCGCTCGTGCCGGCCCGCCACGCCCCGATGTACTGGGCCAGCATCCGCGAGCGGCGATGGACGAACGCCGTGGCCGTGGGGGAGACGCGGTTGACCGCTCCGCCGAGGGCGGTCAGCGCGATGCTGCCCGAGCCGCCGCGCACCGAAGCCATCTGGGACAGCAGCGTGCGGATGCCGGCCGTGGAGAGGGACCGGTCGAAGAAGTCCGACGCCGCCGCGTACGTCTCACGGCCCAGCGCACCCTTCGGGGAGCGGCCCGGGGTCGCGCCGGGCAGATGGCACTGCGCGTCCGTCGGGAACGACGAGCAGCCCGCGTACACCTCCATCGACTCCTCGTACGAGCGGCGCTTCAGGGAGACGCTGCGGGCCGGGGCGCCGACGCGGTCGGCCAGGCGGTCGACGGCGTTCTTGAGTTCGCCGTAGGTGCCGAGGGAGAACGCCGCGACCGAGACCGTCGGAGTACCGCCCGCCGCGCTCGCCAGGTGCAGGGACGACCAGATCTCGTCGGGCTGTGACGGGCCCCATTCCTGCCAGGCCTTCACCACCGCGGCCGCCTTCGACCAGGGCCAGGACAGGTACGCCGAGACGCCCTGCGGGGCCGGGTGGGTCTTGAAGTGCAGCTCCGTGACCACGCCGAAGTTGCCGTTGCCCGCGCCGCGCAGGGCCCAGAAGAGGTCCTTGTTCTCGCGGGCGTCGGCCGTGAGCTGCTTGCCGTCCGCGGTGATCAGCGTGGCCCGGGTGAGGCTGTCGCAGGTCAGGCCGTAGGCCCGGGAGACCACGCCGTGGCCGCCGCCGAGGGTGAGGCCCGAGACGCCGACCGTCGGACAGGAACCGGCGGGGATCGTGACGCCCTTCGCGGCGAGGGCGCGGTAGACGTCGATGAGTTTGGCGCCGGCGCCGACCACCGCGGTGGTGCCGGAGGCCCGGACGCGGTTGAGCTTCGAGACGTCGACGATCAGACGGCCGTCGCCCGAGGACCAGCCGGCGTAGGAGTGGCCGCCGTTGCGGATCGCCACGCGCAGGGCGTGGGCGCGGGCGTAGGCCAGGGTGGTGCGGATGTCGTCCGGGTGGGACACGTACGCGACCGCGGCGGGCTTCAGGTTGTCGAAGCGGGTGTTGTAGAGCTGCCGGGCCGCGGGCCAGTTGGCGTCGCCCGGGCGTATCAGGGGGCCGTCGAGGTCACGGGCCAGGGCGGACCAGCCGGCGGCGGTGGATCTCGACGTGGTGGTGTGCGCGGCGTTGGTGGCCGCGGCCCCGGAGCGGGTGCCCGACTGTGTGCAGGCGGTGGTGAAGGGGGTCGCGGCCGCGGCGACCGCCGCCGTGCCGGCTGTGAGGATCGTGCGCCGTTCCATGGGGCCTCCCGGTGGTTCCGCCCTGGGAGACGGAGCGACGGGGGGTGGGGGTTCCACCGGTGTGGGGGTTCCACCGGACCGGCGGCGACCGATCGGCGTCCGTCACGGGTCTCAAGCCGTCGCGTGCTTCTCCGCGTCCGTGCGCGCCTGGCTTCTCGCTCTTCGGGCCGGACCGCGCCAGCCGCAGATGCAGTGGGCCATGCAGAAATGGCCCTTCTCCATGGTCGTCGTGCGGTGTTCCGGGAGGTTGGGGGGAGTTTCCAGCCCGTCCTGCTGCGCCACACCGACAACGTTACCCAGCGCAGGTAAAGGGTTCGCGTGCCGGTCGGCACGAGCTCGCGTGACGGGGGCACAAACCCGTCGTTAACCGGAACAACGAGGGGGCCCGTGACGGACGTACCGGCTGGGGGTAGGCAGGCGATGACTGGGCGGCAGCGGGAACGGCGGCACAGGCGGGCGGGCGCGGCGGTCGTCGCGGCCGGGCTCCTGGCGGGGGCGGGGCTGGGTGCCGCGGGGTGCTCCGGGGGTGACGCGGTCGCCGGCGACTCCCGAGGCGGGGACTCGGTCGTCACGTTGCGGAAGGCGGCCGACCGGCTGATCGGCGCGGGGAGTTCGAAGGCCCGTACGTCGATGGAGATGGCCGCCGGCGGGACCCGGGTGACCATCCGGGGCGCCGGGGTGTACGACTACCGCAAGCGGATGGGGCGGCTGAAGGTGCTGCTGCCGCAGGATCCCGCGGGGGTCGCCGAGCGCCGGCCGATCACCGAACTCCTCGCGCCGGGTGCGCTGTTCATGAAGAACCGGGGCGCCGGTGTACCGGCCGACAAGTGGGTGCGGGTGGACACGCGGACCCTGTCCGACGGGAACCTCGTCACCGGCGGGGCCACCGATCCGTTCACGGCGGCCGAGGTGCTGCTCGGGACGCGGACGGCGACGTACGTGGGCAGGACGGAGGTCGCGGGAACCGGGGTGCGGCACTACCGGGGGACGGCGCACCTGGGTGACGCGGCCCGGCGGGCCACCGAGGGGAACAAGGGTCCCCTGGAGGCGGCGGCCGGGGGGTTCGCCACCGCCGAGGTGCCGTTCGACGCCTACCTCGACGACGAGGGACGCATCCGCAAGGTCAGGCACCGCTTCAGCTTCCTGAACGGGCAGCAGAAGAGCCCTGTCGCCGTCGCCTCGACCACGCTGCTCTACGATTTCGGGGCCTCGGTGCGCGTACGGTTGCCCCGGACCGAGGACATCTACGCGGGCAAGATCGCCGAGGAATGACCGGCGTGAACTAGCCCGTCCGTGCCATGCGCGGTGTGTAGGCCGCTCCCTACTCTAGGAAGTCGGTAACGGCAGAGATGAGGTGATGCACGTGGCTCCGGTCGGCGGTACGGCAGTTCAGGACCACGTGGCCCTCGCCGAGATCGAGCTGTGCGGAGAGCTGATCATCGCGGCCTCGGCCGCCCAGGAACGGCTCAGCCTGGAGAGCATCGACGAGGTGCTGAAAGTGGCCGAGGAGCGGGACTCCTCCAGACGCTGACGCGGGACCCGGCTCACGTCCGCAGCATGCGGGCGATCGCCTGGGTCGCCTCCTTCACCTTCGCGTCGATCTCGTCGCCCCCCTTGAGGGCAGCGTCCGCCACGCAGTGCCGCAGGTGCTCCTCGAGCAGCTGGAGGGCGAAGGACTGCAGGGCCTTGGTGGAGGCGGAGACCTGCGTGAGTATGTCGATGCAGTAGACGTCCTCGTCGACCATGCGCTGCAGGCCGCGGATCTGGCCCTCGATACGGCGCAGCCGCTTGAGGTGTTCGTCCTTCTGCTTGTGGTACCCGTGCACGCCGTGGTCGTGATCGGCCGCCCCGTCCGCACCGGTGGTGTCGGCGGTGCCGGTGGTGACATGTGCGACATCTGTTGCGTCGGTCACGTCCGTCATCGCTTCCTCCTGGTGAGCAGTGGGCCGACATATACCCCTGGTGGGTATATGGTACCGAACTTTGCCGGGTATACGGCCCTGGGAACCGCCCCCGTGCTCATCACCGTGCCCGATGGGTGACACTGGTGGGCGGCCCGATAGCCGTGGCCGGATGTTGCGCCTAGCATCAGCCTGACCGAAACCGAAGCACCCCGAGGACCCCACGTGCGCTTTCGTCTGACCCCCAGGGAGACGAGCTTCTACGACATGTTCGCCGCCTCCGCGGACAACATCGTCACGGGCTCGAAGCTCCTGATGGAACTGCTCGGGGCGGACTCACCCGCCCGGGCCGAGATCGCAGAGCGTATGCGGGCAGCGGAACACGCAGGTGACGACGCCACGCACGCGATCTTCCACCAGCTGAACTCCTCCTTCATCACGCCGTTCGACCGCGAGGACATCTACTCCCTCGCGTCGTCCCTCGACGACATCATGGACTTCATGGAGGAGGCCGTCGACCTGGTCGTCCTCTACAACGTCGAGGAACTGCCCAAGGGCGTCGAGCAGCAGATCGAGGTCCTGGCGCGTGCTGCCGAGCTGACGGCCGAAGCGATGCCGCACCTGCGCACCATGGAGAACCTCACCGAGTACTGGATCGAGGTCAACCGGCTGGAGAACCAGGCCGACCAGATCCACCGCAAGCTGCTGGCGCACCTCTTCAACGGCAAGTACGACGCCATGGACGTGCTGAAGCTCAAGCAGATCGTGGATGTGCTGGAGGAAGCGGCGGACGCCTTCGAGCACGTGGCGAACACGGTGGAGACCATCGCCGTCAAGGAGTCCTGAGCCCTTCATGGACACCCTTGCTCTGGTCGTGACCATCGGGGTCGCGCTCTTCTTCACGTACACCAACGGCTTTCACGATTCCGCGAACGCGATCGCCACGTCCGTCTCGACGCGGGCGCTGACGCCGCGGGCCGCCCTGGCCATGGCCGCGGTGATGAACCTCGCCGGTGCGTTCATGGGCTCCGGGGTCGCCAAGACCGTCAGCGAGGGCCTGATCCAGACACCGACCGGGTCGAAGGGGATGGGGATCCTCTTCGCCGCGCTGGTGGGTGCCATCGTCTGGAACCTCATCACCTGGTACTTCGGGCTGCCGTCCTCCTCTTCGCACGCGCTGTTCGGCGGGATGGTCGGCGCGGCTCTGGCCGGCGGGACGACCGTCTACTGGAGCGGGGTGCTGGAGAAGGTCGTCATCCCCATGTTCATCTCCCCGGTGGTCGGTCTGGTGGCCGGCTATCTGGTGATGACCGCGATCATGTGGATCTTCCGGAAGGCCAACCCGCACAAGGCCAAGAGGGGCTTCCGCATAGCGCAGACCGTCTCGGCGGCCGGCATGGCGCTGGGGCACGGTCTGCAGGACGCGCAGAAGACCATGGGCATCGTGGTGATGGCGCTGGTCATCGCCGATGTCGAGGACTACGGCGATCCGATCCCGGTGTGGGTCAAGATCGCCTGCGCGGTGATGCTGTCGCTGGGCACGTACGCCGGTGGATGGCGGATCATGCGGACGCTGGGGCGGAAGATCATCGAGCTGGATCCGCCGCAGGGCTTCGCGGCGGAGGCGACGGGCGCGTCGATCATGTTCACCTCGGCGTTCCTGTTCAAGGCGCCGATCTCCACGACGCATGTGATCACCTCCGCGATCATGGGCGTCGGCGCGACGAAGCGGGTGAACGCGGTGCGGTGGGGTGTCGCCAAGAACATCATCCTGGGGTGGTTCATCACGATGCCGGCCGCGGCGATCGTGGCTGCGGCGTCCTTCGGGATCGTGAATCTGGCGTTTCTGTAGCTCAGCGAGTCTCTGCTGAGGCCGGGTGGGTCCGCAGCCCGGCGGAGCGGGGTGCCGCTGCGCCCACCCTCCCCCAAGCTCTCGGCTCCGCTCGAGCAGGGGGGACCCCCATCGCCCCTAGCGGCACGCATGCCCGCAGCTGGGCGGAGTAGTACGCGAAAAGGCCCGCCCCTGGGAGAGGGGCGGGCCCTTTTCGGCCTCGCGGTGGCACCGCCATGCAGCACCGCGAGGAGACTCGGCGGGCTGGATCAGCCGAAGCGGCCGGAGATGTAGTCCTCCGTGGCCTGGACCGACGGGTTGGAGAAGATGCGCTCCGTGTCGTCGATCTCGATGAGCTTGCCGGGCTGGCCGACCGCAGCCAGGTTGAAGAACGCCGTGCGGTCGGAGACGCGGGCCGCCTGCTGCATGTTGTGCGTCACGATGACGATCGTGAAGCGCTCCTTGAGCTCGCCGATCAGGTCCTCGATCGCGAGCGTGGAGATCGGGTCGAGCGCCGAGCAGGGCTCGTCCATGAGCAGGACGTTCGGCTCGACCGCGATCGCCCGCGCGATGCACAGACGCTGCTGCTGGCCACCGGACAGGCCCGAGCCGGGCTTGTTCAGGCGGTCCTTGACCTCGTTCCAGAGGTTCGCGCCCTTGAGGGAGCGCTCGACGATGTCCGCCAGCTCGCTCTTCTTGTAGTTGCCGTTCAGCCGCAGCCCCGCCGCCACGTTGTCGAAGATCGACATCGTCGGGAACGGGTTCGGACGCTGGAACACCATGCCGACCTCACGGCGGACCGACACCGGGTCGATGCCCGTGCCGTAGAGGTCCTCGTCGTCGAGGAGCACCTTGCCCTCGACGCGGCCGCCCGAGGTCACCTCGTGCATGCGGTTCAGCGTGCGCAGGAACGTCGACTTGCCGCAGCCGGAGGGGCCGATGAACGCTGTCACCGAGCGCGGCTCGACGGTCATCGAGATGTCCTCGATCGCCTTGTGGGAGCCGTAGTAGGCGGTCAGTCCGCTTACGTCGATTCGCTTGGCCATGACTACTTCACTTCCAAAAGTCTGGGGGGTCGCTGTGGCCCCGCGCGGCGGTAACCGCAGGTTGTCGCGTCAGCGACCGGTCTTCGGGGCCTTCCAGCGGGCGATCCCGCGGGCCACCAGGTTCAGGAGCATCACGAAGGCGATCAGGGTGAGCGACGCCGCCCAGGCGCGGTCGTACGCCGCACCGGAGCCCGCGCTGTTCGCGTACTGCTGGTAGATGTACAGCGGCAGCGAGGCCTGCGCCCCCTCGAAGGGGTTGGCGTTGATGAACGCGTTGCCCCACACCAGCAGCAGGACCGGGGCGGTCTCGCCGGTGATGCGGGCGATCGAGAGCATGATGCCCGTGGTGATGCCGCCGATGGAGGTCGGCAGGACCACCTTCAGGATGGTGCGCCACTTGGGGACGCCGAGCGCCAGGGAGGCCTCGCGCAGCTCGTTCGGGACGAGCTTGAGCATCTCCTCCGTGGAGCGGACGACGACCGGCATCATCAGGATGGCCAGGGCCAGCGAGCCGGCGAAGCCGAAGGGCTGCATGTCGAACATCAGCATGAGGCTGAGGATGAACAGACCCGCGACGATCGACGGGATGCCGGTCATGACGTCGACGAAGAACGTGATGGCCTTGGAGAGGTTGCCCCGGCCGTACTCGACGAGGTAGATCGCGGTGAGCACGCCGATCGGCGCGGCGATCACCGTGGCGAGTCCGACCTGCTCCAGGGTGCCGAGGATGGCGTGGTAGATGCCGCCGCCGGGCTCGGTGTCGGCGACGACGCCCATGGAGTGCGTCAGGAAGTAGACGTCGAGGACCTTCACGCCGCGCACGACGGTCGACCAGATCAGCGAGGCGAGCGGGACGACGGCGAGCAGGAAGGCGACCCAGACGAAGGAGGTCGCGATGCGGTCCTTCGCCTGCCGCTTGCCCTCCACGGCCGCGGCGATGGCGTACGTGCCGACGACGTAGAGGATCGCGGCGATCAGGCCCCACTGGACGCGGCTGTGCAGGCCGCCGGCCAGGCCGATGCCGACCGCGAGGGCGATCGAACCGGCGGCGATGGCATACGGGGACCACTTGGGCAGGCGGGCGCCGCGCAGGGTGCTGGGGCCCTTGGGGGTCAGGGTTGCGGTGCTCATGCGTTGGCCCCCGAGTACTCCTTGCGGCGGGCGATGATCGCGCGGGCCGCGCCGTTGACCAGCAGGGTGATGACGAACAGGACCAGACCGGAGGCGATCAGCGCGTCGCGGCCGAACTCGGTGGCCTCACCGAACTTGCTGGCGATGTTCTGGGCGAACGTGCCGCCGCCCGGGTCGAGCAGGCTGGCCTGGATGTCGAAGGTCGGGGAGAGCACGGTCGCGACGGCCATGGTCTCGCCGAGGGCGCGGCCGAGGCCGAGCATCGACGCGGAGATGACGCCGGAGCGGCCGAAGGGGATGACCGCCATGCGGATCACCTCCCAGCGGGTGGCGCCGAGCGCCAGGGCCGCCTCCTCGTGCATCTGCGGGACCTGGCGGAAGACCTCGCGGCTCACGTTGGTGATGATCGGCAGGATCATGATCGCGAGCAGGATCCCGACGGTCAGCATCGAGCGGGGGGCGCCGCCCTCCCAGGAGAAGATGCCGGTCCAGCCGAGGTAGTCGTTCAGCCAGCCGAAGAGGCCGTTCATGTGCGGCACGAGGACGAGGGCGCCCCAGAGGCCGTAGACGATGGACGGCACGGCGGCGAGCAGGTCGATCACGTACGCGATGGGGCCGCGCAGCCGGCGCGGGGCGTAGTGCGTGAGGAACAGCGCGATGGCGACGGCGACCGGGACCGCGATGACCATGGCGACGATCGAGGAGACGACCGTGCCGAAGGCGAGGACGGCGATGCCGAAGTTCGGCGGGACGAGGTTGGTGTCCCACTGGAAGGTCGTGAGGAAGTTGCCCTGGTCCTTGCTGATCGCGAGGGAGGCGCGGTAGGTGAGGAAGACCGCGATCGCGGCCATGATCACCAGCAGCAGGATGCCGGAGCCGCGGGAGAGACCGAGGAAGATGCGGTCTCCGGGCCGGGTGGCCCCGCGCACGGCGCGCTTGTCGACGGCCGGCTGCGGAGCGGGGGGAGGAGCGTCTGTTATCTGTGTGGGTGTGCCCATCAGGTTCTCCGGTCTGCGGAGCCGTACGCGAGGTACGGCCACTGGCGGCGGTGCACCGGACGGTGCGGCCCGGCCCCGGGGAGGGGGCCGGGCCGCACTCGGGTCAGCTCAGGCCCTCGATGGTGGTGCGGACCTGGGAGATGATGTCGGCGGGGATCGGGGCGTAGTCGTTCTCCGAGAGGATCTTCTGGCCGTCCTCGGAGGCGATGTAGCGCAGGAACGCCTTGGTGCCGGGCAGGGTGTCGGACTTGTTGCCCTTGTCGCAGACGATCTCGTAGGTGACGAGGACCATCGGGTAGGCGCCCTCGGCCTTGGTGCCGTAGTTCAGCTCCAGGGAGAGGTCCTTGCCCGTGCCGACGACCTTGGCCTCGGAGATCGCCTTGGTGGCGTTCTCGACGGTGGCCTTGACCGGCTGTGCGGCGCCCGTGTCGAGGTCGACCGTCTTCAGGCCGTCCTTGGCGTACGACAGCTCGAAGTAGCCGATGGCGCCGTTGGTCTGCTTCACCTGCTGGGCGACGCCGGAGGAGCCGGAGGCGGACTGGCCGCCCTTGGCCTGCCAGGTCTTGCCGCCGTCGTAGGGCCAGTCGCTCTTGGAGGTGGCGATCAGGTACTTGGTGAAGTTGTCCGTGGTGCCGGAGTCGTCCGAGCGGTGGAAGGCCTGGATCTTGAGGTCCGGGAGCTTCGCGTCGGGGTTCAGCTTCTTGATCGCCGGGTCGTTCCAGTTGGTGATCTTGTTGTTGAAGATCTTCGCCAGGGTCGGGGCGTCCAGGACGAGGTTGTCCACGCCGCTCACGTTGTAGCCGACCGCGATCGGGCCGCCGACCATCGGCAGGTCGATGCCCTGGCCGCCGGTGCAGACCTTCTTGGAGGCGGTGACCTCGTCGGGCTTCAGCGCGGAGTCGGAGCCGGCGAAGGCGACCTGGCCCTGCGTGAACGCGGTGACACCGGCGCCGGAGCCGCCGCCCTTGTAGTTGATCTGGACGCCCTGGCAGGCGGAGGTGAACTGCTTCACCCAGGCGTCGATCGCGTTCTTCTGCGCGGACGAGCCGTCGGCCAGCAGCTGACCCTTGGCGTCGTCGCACTTGACGTTGCTCGGCGCGGCGGCGTTGGAGGAATCACCGCCGTTGCTGTTGCCGCCGGTGTCGTCGGAGCCGCACGCCGTGAGGGCCAGGGCGCCGGAGACGGCGAGAGCACCGAGAGCGAGGGCCCGCCGGTTCATGCGCTGAAGCTTCACTTGAGTTCCTTCCAGGAGCCGCCGTCCTGATCGGCGGCGTGCGAAGTCTGAGTGACGCGGACGCGGTCGCACTCAGCAGGCGCGGCACGCGTCGGTAAGGCTGAAATTAGGCAGATCAGGTGAAGGCGCCGATGGCCGCACATGAACGAGGGGTGAACCCCTGCCTAAGGCCTGGTGAGGTCACGGAATGCTTACGGGGAGAGCACGTCGGCATTCCGCTTTTGCGGACGAATGGGGACCGTCCGGTCAGCGGGCCGTCCGCGGGAGGTGCAGAACGGCGAGCAGCTCGTCGACCAGCGGCCGGTCGTGGGGCTGGGTGAGACGGTCGCGGGCGGCGGCGGGAGTCAGCCACAGGACCCGGTCCACCTCGTCCGTCGGGGAGAACGCGCAGGACACGGCCTCGGCCGCCCAGTAGCGGACCCGCTTCGGGCGGCCGCCCGCCGCATAGCGCAGGGTCGACAGCTCGGGCCCGGGCTCGGCCCGGCAGCCCGTCTCCTCCGTGACCTCGCGCAGTGCGCCGTCGAGTGCCGCCTCGCCGCGCTTCAGTTTCCCCTTCGGCCACGACCAGTCGTCGTATTTCGGCCGGTGCACGAGGCAGAGCTCGGGCTCGCCGGTGGTGGGGGAGTGGCGCCACAGGACGCAGCCCGCCGCCTGAACGGTGGTGTCCTTGGGGGTGCTCACCGGGTTTCACCGCCTCCTGGTGCCGTGGCCGGACATGCCGGGCCGGCCGGTCATGACGTGCGGACGGTCTCCTTCTGCCAGCACTGCTGGAACGCGAAGCGCGCCGCCTCCACCTCGTGCCGCTGGTCGGCGTGGAGCACGCCGAGGGCGTACGCCGTGGCCGGGGCGATGCGCGGGGTGCGGGCCGCCTGGGCCGCCGCTGCCGCCGCCTCCGAGGCGTCCCGGTGCCGGTTCAGGGCCCGGCCCGCGGAGAGCAGGCGCAGGTCGACCACGGCGTTGCCCTTGGGGCCGCTGACGGCCTCGCGCGCGTAGCGGTGCAGGCGCAGCAGCAGGCGGACCTGGTGCCACGGGGCGTCCTGCGGGTGCGGGACCGTGTCCGGGGACAGGCCGTGGACGAGGGCCGCGGCGTTGTACGGGCTTCCCGCGGTGACGAGGGGGAGGGCGGTCACGGCGTCGGTGAGCCGGCCCTGGGCGGCGGCGGCGAGAGGGCGCAGGTCGGTGCTGCCGGCCGCCCTGGTGAGCGGGACCTCGCTGGCCAGGACGGCGACCTTGTCCGCGACGGCGTGGAAACGACTGCTGCCCAGGGCCTGCAGGGCCGTGGAGTGGGCCCGGGTGCGGGCGAGGGTCAGCTGGCGGTCCAGCAGGGCGCCCGCCTTCGCCGCTCCGACCGTGAGGTTGCCGCGTTCCGGTGCCGCGGCCGTTGCCGGCGGGTTGCGCAGCCCCGCGTCGCGGGATGCCGCTCGCTGCGGGACGGACGCGGCCGGGGCGGCACGACCGCCCGCAGCCGGGTCGGCGCGCGTGCCCGCCGGAGCGTCCGCGCGGCCGGCGGCGACGGCACCGGCCGTCTGCCCCGGCAGCGCCGTCGACCCCGACAGGCGGTGCAGTGCCGTCAACAGGCGCTCCAGACGGGTCGTGTACGCGTGCTCCATCGCCAACGTCCCCGACACCCACGCCAGTTCGGGGCGCATCGCCTCGCACCAGTCCGAGTCGAGGAGGGACTGGAAGGTGTGCAGGCCGGCGCTGATGCGCCGGGCCGAGCGGCGCAGGGCACGGGCCGCCTCGGCGGACCCCTCCGAGCCGTTCGCCCCCGACCCCGTCTCCCGGTGCAGGCGCAGCGCTCGGAGGAACTCCGTGGCCTGGGCCCGCAGATAGCCCGCGAGGACGTCACCGGTGGGGACGGCCCCGGCGTGCCGGGATCGGGGATCCGTCGGGTCAAGGTGTTGCTGTGCCACGCCGGCGCCTCCGGGCGTCTATGAGCATCTCCTGGACGTTGCGCAGGGGCTGTCCGTCCGCGTCGGTCGCATGCCGGGTCCAGTCGCCGTCCGGGCCGAGGTGCCAGGAGGCGGTGGAGTCGGACATGCCGGTCTCCAACAGCCGGTTCAGGGCTGCCCGGTGGGCCGGGTCGGTGACCCGGACCAGGGCCTCTATCCGGCGGTCGAGGTTGCGGTGCATCATGTCGGCGCTGCCGATCCACACCTCGGGCTCGCCGCCGTTGCCGAAGCCGAACACCCGGGAGTGCTCCAGGAAGCGGCCGAGGATCGAGCGGACCCGGATGTTCTCCGACAGGCCGGCCACGCCCGGGCGCACCGCGCAGATGCCGCGCACCCAGATGTCCACCGGCACCCCCGCCTGGGACGCGCGGTAGCAGGCGTCGATGACGGCCTCGTCGACCATCGAGTTGACCTTGATGCGGACGTGCGCGGGGCGCCCCGCACGGTGGTGCTGGACCTCCTTGGCGATCCGCGAGACCAGGCCGTCGCGCAGCGACTTGGGGGCGACCAGGAGACGGCGGTAGGTCTCCCGGCGCGAGTAGCCGGAGAGGCGGTTGAAGAGGTCCGAGAGGTCCGCGCCGACCTGGGGGTCGGCCGTGAGCAGGCCGAGGTCCTCGTAGAGGCGGGCCGTCTTCGGGTGGTAGTTGCCGGTGCCGACGTGGCTGTAGCGGCGGAGCGTCTCGCCCTCCTGGCGGACCACCAGCGACAGCTTGCAGTGGGTCTTCAGGCCCACCAGGCCGTAGACCACGTGGCAGCCGGCCTCCTCCAGCTTGCGCGCCCACTTGATGTTGGCGTGCTCGTCGAAGCGGGCCTTGATCTCGACCAGGACCAGGACCTGCTTGCCGGACTCGGCGGCCTCGATGAGCGCGTCGACTATCGGGGAGTCGCCGGAGGTCCGGTACAGGGTCTGCTTGATCGCGAGGACGTCCGGGTCGCCCGCCGCCTGCTCCAGGAAGGCCTGGACGGAGGTGGAGAACGAGTCGTACGGGTGGTGCAGCAGCACGTCCCGCTCGCGCAGCGCGGCGAAGATGTCCGGCGCGGACGCCGACTCGACCTCGGCGAGGTCGCGGTGGGTGCCGGCGACGAACTTGCGGTATTTCAGCTCCGGCCGGTCCAGGGACGCGATGCGGAACAGGCCCGTGAGGTCCAGCGGGCCCGGCAGCGGGTACACCTCGGCCTCGCTGATCTTCAGCTCGCGCACCAGCAGGTCCAGGACCTCGCGGTCGATGGACTCCTCGACCTCCAGGCGCACCGGCGGCCCGAAGCGGCGCCGCATGAGCTCCTTCTCCAGGGCCTGGAGAAGGTTCTCCGCGTCGTCCTCCTCGACCTCCAGGTCTTCGTTGCGGGTGAGGCGGAAGGCGTGGTGCTCCAGGACCTCCATGCCCGGGAAGAGCTCCTCCAGGTGGGCGGCGATGACGTCCTCGATGGGGACGTAGCGGCCCGGGGAGCTTTCCAGGAAGCGGGACAGCAGCGGCGGCACCTTCACCCGGGCGAAGTGCTTGTGGCCCGTGACCGGGTTCCGTACGACGACGGCCAGGTTCAGGGACAGGCCGGAGATGTACGGGAAGGGATGCGCCGGGTCGACCGCCAGCGGGGTCAGCACGGGGAAGATCTGGTGCCGGAACAGGGTGAACAGGCGGGCCTGCTCCTTCTCCTGCAGCTCGTTCCAGCGGACCAGGTGGATGCCCTCCTCCGCGAGTGCGGGGGCGACGTCCTCGTGGTAGCAGGCGGCGTGCCGGGCCATGAGTTCGCGCGAGCGGGCCCAGATCATCTCCAGCACCTCGCGGGGCTGGAGGCCGGAGGCGGAGCGGGTGGCCACGCCGGTGGCGATGCGGCGCTTCAGACCGGCCACCCGGACCATGAAGAACTCGTCCAGGTTGCTGGCGAAGATCGCGAGGAAGTTGGCCCGCTCCAGCAGGGGCGTGTTCGGGTCCTCGGCGAGTTCCAGCACGCGCTCGTTGAACGCGAGCCAACTGCGCTCCCGGTCGAGGAAACGCCCCTGGGGCAGCTGGGGCCCGTCGTACGGCGACTCCTCGTAGGCGTCGAGGTCGGCGTCGATGTCCGGTTCCAGATCGGAGACCGCCGCCGCCACCGTGTGCGGGCGGTGGGCTGCGATGGAGCCCACGGAGGGCTGCGCGTGCTGGACCTGTGCCTGGGTGTTCGGCTGGCTCATGGACCCATTCTTCCGCGCCGCGAGCATCACGGGCGCGTCGGACAGCGCGGGCGGGAGCGGGGGTGTCACATGAGTGCTCCCGTTTCCCTCGGGACCCTCACGGGGCGGGGAAGGCTCTGGCACGGCGGGATTCATTGGCCGAGCTTCGCAAGCTCGTCTGAATCGATGGTTACGGAGACATGACGTGCGGGATATCGGGGAGCGGCTCGCGGGCGTCCACGGGGCCGGGTGAGGGGCCGGCGCGGTTGCCCACAGGCTGTGGACGGCGCTCGGCGACGCCGTACGCCCCGGAGTGTGCCCGGTGGGCGGGCTGTAGGCCCGGAGTGTGCCTGGTGGGCGGGCTGTACGCCCCCGGAGTGTGCCCGACGGGCGGGCCGTGTGCTCCGGGAGTGTCCCCAAGGGGCGGGCCGCGCGTCCATCCCCCCGTGGAAGGACGCGCGGACCGGGTTCAGGGGAGGCGGCGGGCCAGGAGGAGGAAGGCGGCGGCCGTCGCGGTGCCGGCCACGGCCAGCAGGAGGCCGGTTTCCACGTACTGGAGCGGCCAGAAGTGTGACTCGGGGTGGAAGGTCGCGCGGGTGAGCGGGACGCCGCCGCGGGGCACGTCGGACCAGGCGACCTGGAAGGCCGAGCGGGGCAGTTCGAGGGCGCCGGCCTCGGTGCGCGTGACGGCCGGCCAGAGGTTCTCCCGGTAGCGCTCCATGACGCCGTGGAGGACCAGGGAGGCGGCGAGGGACACGCCCGTGGCCGGCAGGGCACGGCGCCACACGAGTCCGGCCAGCGCGCCGAGGGCGAGACCGGCCAGGGCGTAGGCCACGGCCACCGGGCCCGTCGAGACGAACGTGTCCGGGTAGTACCAGTCGCCGACCAGGTTGGGATTGCCGTCCCCGCGCGCCCAGTCGTTCAGCAGCAGGAGTCCGCCGGTGCCGACCGTGAGCAGGGCGGCCGGGGCGGCCAGCTTCACGGCCAGCCAGCGGACCGGGGTGACCGACTGGGTCCAGGCCAGCTGGGCGGTGCCGTTCTCCAGTTCGCGCCCGATCAGGGCGCCGCCCGCCCAGGCGGCCACGGGGAACATGACCCAGGACAGGGCCGTCGCGAGTCCGAAGATGCCGTTCCGGTACGTCTCGTCGGCGGTGATCGCATCGACTGCCGCACAGGAGGGGAGCCCGGCGGTGGGGGGTGTGGAGCAGGCGCTCATCCCCGCCCGGGCCTCGTCCCCGAGGGAGTGCAGCCAGATCAGCGCGACCGCGGCGGCGGCCAGGGCCAGCAGCGACAGGACGAGGGCGGTGCGGTGCGTCCTGCCGACGGCCCGCAGCAGGCCGCCCGGCCGGGTGTCAGGGGCGGCGGCGGTGGCGAGGGCGGTCATACGGCGGCTCCCGTGCGGCGGCGCAGGACGAGGAACGCGGTCGCGGTCGCCAGGGCGGCGACGGCCATGACGATGCCGGTCTCGACGAGCTGGAGGGGCCAGAAGTGGGACGCGGGGTGCTTGTGCATCAGCGAGGGCGTCCCGGGCGGGGTCGGCCACAGGTGCGGGCGCAGGTCGTCGAGGACGGAGGTCAGGGAGGCCATGGCCGCGACCGCGACGCCGAGGGCGGGCAGCGCGCGGCGCAGGAGCACGCCGGACAGGACGCCGAGGGCCAGAGCGGCCAGGGCGTGGGCGGTGGCGAGCACGCCGTTGGCCTCGAAGACGCCGTCGTCGTACCAGGCGCGCCAGGCCAGGACGCGCATCAGATGGTGGTCCGACGTCCACAGCGTGCGGTGCAGCAGGGTGATCGCCAGGGTGCCCGGCACGAGCAGCAGGGCCGGGACGGCGAGCTTGGCGGCCAGCCAGCGGGCCGGCGTGACCGACTGGGTCCAGGCGAACTGGGCGGTGCCGCTCTCCAGTTCGCGGCCGATGAGGGAGCCGCCGGCCCAGGCCGCGGTGAGCGTCGGGAGGAGGAAGAGGATCCCGATGACGACCGTGACGGTCGTCTCGTACCGGAAGAAGGCGGGGCCCGGCAGGTCGCAGCCCAGGTCCGGGGCGCCCCCGTCGCATCCCATCCCCCGGTACTCGGCCCAGGCGGCGTCCGCTCCCGGCCCGAGCGCCCACAGCAGCGCCGCGGCGGCCACCGCCACCAGTCCCAGCCAGAACCACAGCGCCGTGCGGTGCAGCCGGAGCAGGGCCAGGAGCAGGCCGCGCGGCGGCGATACGGGCCGGACGGCGGCGCGTGCCCTGGTGGTCGTCGTGGTCATACGGCGGCCTCCCGCGCATCGAGCAGCAGCGGCGGGGCGTCGGGGGAGCGCAGGTGGGCCAGGACGACCTCCTCCAGGGAGGGCCGGTCGCCCTGGAGGACGTCGCCGAGGGGGCCCGCGGGACGGACCATCGCGGTCAGCTGGCGGCCGGTGGTGCGGGACTCGACCACGGTGTGCGGGTCCAGGGCGTCGCCCGCCCGGCCCGTGACCAGGGTGTGCGCGGCGAGCAGGTCGTCCAGCGGCCCGGCGAGCCGGACGCGGCCCGAGCCGAGCAGCAGCAGGTGGTCGCAGGAGCCCTCCAGCTCCGCCACGACATGCGAGGACATGACAACCGTGGTGCCGCGGTCGGCGGCGTCGGCCATCAGCGTGGCCGTCAGCTGGTGGCGGGCGAGCGGGTCGAGGTCGGCCATCGGCTCGTCCAGGAGCAGCAGTTCGGGGCGTTTGCCGAGGGCGAGGGCGAGTGCGACGCGGGTGCGCTGGCCGCCGGAGAGCGCGCGGATCTTCGTGTCCGGGTCGAGGTCGCCCTCGGCGACGATCCGCTCGGCGGCCCGGGCGTCCCAGCGGCGGGGGTTGAGGTCGCGGCCCAGCCGCAGGGTGCCGGCGACGGTGAGCTGGGGGTGCAGGGGCTTGTTCTGGGCGACGTGGGCGAGCCGCTCGCGGGCCGCGGCCGGGGTGGTGCCGAGCACGGTGATGGTGCCCTCGGTGGGGCGGAGCAGCCCGGCCGCCAGGGCGAGCAGGGTGGACTTGCCGGCGCCGTTCGGGCCGGTGAGGGCGCAGACGCTGCCCGCGGGGAGCCGGAAGGCGCAGCCGTCCAGGGCCGGCCCGCGGCGTCGCCGGAACCTCCTGCCCAGCCCCGCCGCCTCGATGGCGGTGTCCGTCATGCGTCCCCCTTGGATTCTGCGAAGTGCGCGTCGAGTACGGAAGTGAAGAGGGCGGCCACGTCCTCGCGCTCCAGACCGGCCTCGCGCGCCCGGACCGCCCAGGCGTCCAGTTCCGCGCGGAGCGGGGAGTCGGCGGGGGCGGTGCTCAGGGACTTGCGGACGAACGTGCCCAGTCCCCGGCGGGCCTCGACCAGGCCCTCGCGCTCCAGCTCCCGGTAGGCCTTGAGGACCGTGTTCGGGTTGATGGCGGTGGCCTCCACGACCTCGCGGGCGGTGGGGAGCCTGTCGCCCGGCTCCAGCAGGCCCAGGCGCAGGGCCTGTTTGGTCTGCTGGACGATCTGGACGTAGGTGGCCACACCGCTGCGCCGGTCGATGCGGTACTCGACCACTGCTTGAACCACCCTTTCACTAATTGAGTAGTGAAAGGGTGGTGGAAGGAGGGCCGAAAAGTCAACCGTGCTTTCGTGAACCGTTCGACCCGGGCCGTCCGATGAGGAGACGTGAGCGATACGAGAAGCGACGGGGAGCTGCTGCGGGCCATAGCCGCGGACGCCGACCGGCGCGCCTTCGAGGAGCTGTACCGGCGCTACGCGCCCTGGCTCCGGGCCCGGTTGCGGGGACGGTGCGCCGACCTCGGGGTCGTCGACGACGTCGTGCAGGAGACGTTCCTCGCGGTGTGGCGCGGCACCGCCCGCCACCGCCAGGAGGGGCATGCCCCCGACGCGGCCGGATGGTTGTGGCGCATCGGGTCGCGGCGGCTGGTGGACGCGCTGCGGGGCGACGGGGCGCGCGGGCGGCTGCGGCAGGCCCTGACGCGGTTGCGGCACCGGGACGAGGTGTCGGCGGAGGAACGCGTGCTCGCGGGGGTGGAGCACGGGGACCTCGCCGGAGCCCTGGTCCGGCTGTCGCCGGAGCTGCGGGCGGTGCTGCAGGCGACCGTCATCGACGGGCTGACGACCCGTGAGGCGGCCGTGCTGCTCGGGATTCCGCCGGGGACGGTCAAGACGCGGGCCATGCGGGCCCGCAAGCAGTTGCGGGAGGCGTTGGCATGAGCTGGCACGTGTCCGAGGAGGATCTGCGCGCCTACGCACGAGGGGAGTTGGAAGCCCCTGTGCTCTGGTCCGCCGACGCGCATCTGACCTCCTGCGCCCGGTGTCGCGGTGCATTGGCCGAGGTCAGCGACCCGGTCGTCCTCGACGCCGGATGGGACCGGCTCGACGCCGAGCTGGACGCACCCCGGACGGGGCTTCTGGAGCGGCTGCTGGTGCGGATCGGGGTGGCCGGGCACACCGCGCGGCTGCTGGCGGCGACGCCCGTGCTGCGCCGGTCCTGGCTCGGGGCCGTCGTCGCCGTGCTGCTCCTGAGCGTGGGGGCCGGGCACGCCGTGCGCGGCGGGGAGTTCCCCACGCTGTTCCTGGCCCTCGCGCCGCTGCTGCCGCTGGCGGGGGTGGCGTTGTCGTACGGACCCGCGCTGGATCCGACGTACGAGATGACCGTCGTCGCGCCGATGCACGGGTTCCGGCTGCTGATGATCCGGACGGTGGCCGTGCTGGGTGTGGTGCTGGGGCTGAACGGGCTGGCGACCCTCGCCCTGCCCGCCTACGGCCTGCGCGGCCTGGCCTGGCTGCTGCCCGCGCTGGCGCTCACCGCGACCGGGCTCGCGCTGACGCCCCGGCTGGGGCCCGTCCTCGCGCCGTCCCTCGTGGGCGGGGCGTGGGTCGGACTGCTGCTGACCGCCGACGTGCTGCGGACGGGGGCGGACGTGCCGCTCGCGCCGTTCACCGTGGCGGGGCAGGGCGTGGCGGCGGTGGTCGCCGCGCTCGCCGCCGGGCTGCTCTTCCTCCTCCGTGACCGATTCGACCTCTTCCAGGGACGTGCCGTATGACCCCGACCGTGTCCGCCTCCGGGCTGAGCCTCCGCTACGGCGGCACCCGGGCCCTCGACGACGTGTCGCTGCGGCTGACCCCAGGCGTCACCGGGCTGCTCGGCCCCAACGGCGCCGGCAAGACCACGCTGCTGCGGGTGCTCGCCACGGCCCTGCCCGCCGACCGGGGGGCCTTCACCGTCCTCGGGCACGACCCGGGCACCGCCCGCGGCCGGCAGGAGGTGCGGCGCCGGCTGGGCTACCTGCCGCAGACGCCGGGCTTCCACCCGGATTTCACCGCCTTCGAGTTCGTCGACTACGTGGCGATCCTGAAGGAGATGACCGACCGGGGCGTCCGGCACCGGGAGGTGCGCCGGGTGCTCGACGAGGTCGGCCTGGCGGACGTGCGGGGCAAGCGGATCCGCAAGCTGTCCGGCGGGATGCGGCAGCGCGTCGCCCTGGGGGCCGCCCTGGTCGGTGAGCCCGGGTTCCTGGTCCTCGACGAGCCGACCGTGGGACTGGACCCCGAACAGCGCATGAGGTTCCGGGAGTTGATCGCCGGAGCGGGGGAGGGGCGGACGGTCCTGCTGTCCACCCACCAGACCGAGGACGTGGCGATGCTCTGCCACCGCGTGATCGTCATGGCCGCCGGCCGGGTGCGGTTCGAGGGCACTCCGGCCGAGCTGACCGCGCGGGCCGCCGGGCGCGTGTGGAGCAGCACCGAGCGGGACCCGGGCGCCAAGGCGGGGTGGCGCACCGGCACCGGGACCTTCCGCAACGTGGGGGCCCCGCCACCCGGCGCCGAACTGCTCGAACCCACCCTGGAGGACGGCTACCTGCTCACGCTCGACGACGCCGGAGCGGAGGTGGCGGCATGACCACGGTCGTGGAGAAGCCGCTCGCACCCGGGATACGGAACGAGCCCGGCGGGCCCTCCAAGGCCGTGCTCGCCCTGGCCCTGTTCGAGTCCCGCCGGCTGCTGACCCGGATTCCGGTGCTGCTCGCCTTCGCCGTGTACCTCGGGTGGACCGTGTGGCGCGCCGGCAGGGCCTGGGGCGACTACCCGGCCCTCCAGGACGCCGACCGCGCCACCCAGAACGCCCCGATGCTGGTCGGCCTCGCGGTCCTGCTGTCCGTCAACCAGGCCGCACTGCGCTCCCGACGGCACGACACTGAGCGGCACTTCGCGGTGCTGCTGCTCCCGCACTGGTGCCGTACGGTCGCCCACGCCCTGTCGGTCGTGGCCGCAGCCCTGGTCACCGCCGTGTGCGTGGCCGGGCAGTTCGGCTGGGAGGCGCTGCGGCCCGGGGCGATCGGGCAGGGGTCGGTGGGCGAACTGCTCGTGGGTCCGCTGACCGTGCTGCTGTCGGGGCTGGCCGGGCTGCTCATGGCCGGGCTGGTGAGGTCGGTCATCGCGGCCCCGCTGCTGGTCGTGTTCGGGCTCTTCCTGTTCGCCTTCTTCTCGGGCACGAGCGACGACGCGAGCCGCTGGTTGCTGCCGGCCGTCGTGGAGGCCACGAGCAACACCCTGCCCTCCGATCTGATGGGCCGGCCCGCCGGCTGGCACGCCCTGTACCTCGCCGGACTGGCCCTGACCCTGGGCCTGGTGGCGGTCCTGGTCGCCGGCGGCCGCAAGCCGGCCGTCCTGGCCGGTACCGCCGGAGCGCTCGCCATGACGCTGGTCGGCGGAGTGGCCCAGTCGGGCGGCGACTCCCCCCAGCTGGTCAAGGCACGCGAACGCGCCACCGTGCACCCCGAGCAGGTGCAGTCCTGTGTCCGCCGGGACGGCTCCACCTACTGCGCGTTCCCCGAGTGGGGGCCACGGGTCGGGGACTGGGCCGCGGTGGTGGACCGGGTCCGCTCCCTGGCCGGCGGCGGCGCCCACGAGCAGGACGTCGTCGTACGGCAGCGGGTCGAGGCGCGCTACGGCCTCTCCGGCGACGGCGCGCTGACGCCGCTGGAGCGTCCGCACGAGGTGACGGTGGGCACCCAGTGGGGCGGCAACCGCGTCCCCGAGTTCTCCGCCGCCGTGGCCGGTGTGCTGATCGCGGGCGACGAGAAGGCGGCGACCTCGATCTGCGACGCCCGCATCATCCCCCTCATGTGGCTGGCCGTGGGCTGGGCGTCCGAGCCCCTCGACGCGCTGCGCCGGGTCCGGCTCGACGACAGCATCACCGGCTCCGCCCTGGTGCTCCAGCCCACGGACGGGCTGTCCATGACCGCGGCCCAGACCGAGGTGCTGCGCGCCCTGCTCGACCTGCCCCGGGGCGAGGCCGGCGCACGGGTCAAGGACCGGTGGCGCGAACTGACCGCGCCGAAGGTCACCGCGGCCCGGGCCGCCGCGCTGCTGGACCTGCCCGCGCCCGACGGGGAGGACAAGTGCCTCTGACCCGGCAGCTGGTGCTCCCCGTCCACCGGACGCTGCCGTGGGGGGTGGTGGGCATGGCCGGGGTGGCCGGACTGCTGCTCACCGCGCTGACCCGGACCGGCGAGAGCGCGGAACGGCTCTCCGCGTACCTGCTGCGGGCCGCGATCCTCGCCTTCGCGGTGGGCCTGGCCTTCCTCCTCGACGACCCGGCCCGGCACACCACCGCCGCCGTGCCGACCCCGCGCCCGGTCCGGATCGCCCTGCGCGTCGCCCTGGCCGCCCCGGCCGCGGCGGCCTGGTGGACGGCAGCCCTGCTGCTCGTGCCGCCGGGCGTACGGCCCCCGGTCGGCGACATCACGCTCGAAGCCGGGGCCGCCTGCGTCCTGGCGGTGACCGGCGCGGCGGCCGGCGTGCGCTTCACCGAGGTCGCCCGGCCCGGACTGCCGGTCGCGGGCGGGCTGCTGACCACGGCCGTCCTGGTGATGCTGTTCTGGCCCGGGCGCTGGGCGCTGTTCGTGCCGGTGGAGGACGAACGGTGGGCCGCGGCCCACGACCGGTGGGGCGTGGTGCTGGCCGGGGCCGTGATCCTGGGCGCGGTGTGCGCGGTGGAACCGTTGCGGCGGCGGGTCCGGTTCTAGCGGAGGTCCGGTGCACATCCGATGGTTGTGCACCGGGCGTCCGATGATGGTGCGCCGGGCCGCACCCTGCCTCATGAGCCGAGCGTTCCGGGCCGTCTGACAACCGCATGTTGTGCGGCTAGGCTGCCCTTCGTGGACCTCAAAGCCGTACGCGCCTTCGTGGCGATCGCCGACTCCGGGCAGTTCCAGAAGGCCGCAGTGGATCTGGCCCTCACCCAGCAGGCCGTGTCCAAGCGGATCGCCGCGCTGGAGAAGGACCTCGGAGTGCGGCTGCTGGTCCGCACGCCGAGGGGCGCGGAGCTCACCATCGACGGACAGGCACTGCTGCCGCACGCCCGGGTCCTGCTCCAGGCCGAGGACCGGGCGACGGCCGCCGTGCGGCCCGGGGACCGGGCGCTGCGGGTCGACGTCGTGGGGCGCCGGGCCGCCACCGGCGGGCTGGTGCAGCACTTCCACCGGGCGCACCCGGAGATCGCGCTGGACGTCGTCACGCTGTTCGACGTGGAGACCGCCGTGACGGCCCTGCGGGACGGGGCCGTCGACGCCACCTTCCGTGCCGTCACCATGCCCGGGCAGCGGCTCCCCGACGGCATCACGGCCACCCCGGTCCTCGACGAGCCGCTGCAGCTCTGCGTCGGCCCGGGCCACCCGTTCGCCCGGGCCCGCTCGGTGACGACCGCGCAGCTCGCCGGGCACCGCATCTGGATGCCGGGCAACGTCCCCGGGACCGAATGGCACGCCTACTACGAGGAACTCGCAGCGGCCTTCGGGCCGGCCATCGACACCATCGGGCCCAACTTCGGCCTCGAAGCGCTGCTCGACACGATCGCGGGCTCCCCGACCGTGGCCACCTTCCTCAGCGAACGGACCCCGCACGTCTGGCCGGTCGCCCACGACCTGCGGCTCGTCCCGCTCGTGGACCCGGTCCCGGTCTATCCGCACTCGCTGCTCCGGCGCACGGACGACCCGCACCCCGGCCTGAGGGCGCTCCACGACTACCTGGTGGCCACCCGGCCGCGCCCGCCGGAGGGCGAGCTCTGGCGGCCGTCGTGGGCGGAACCCCCGCGGGGAGTCCTCGAAGGGCAGACCCCCGAAGGGCAGCAGGGCCCTACCCGACCCGCTTCTCCAGCAGCGTGAAGGACTTGGGCTGCCCACCCGGCTGCGGCTTGCCCTCCTTGCGGCCCACGACCCGGTAACCGGCGTCCACGTAGTAGGCGTTGAGCTGTGCGTTGCCCGCCAGGCAGTCCAGACGCATCCAGGTCCGTCCCGCCTCGGCCACGCGGTGCTCCGCGGCCGTCAGCAGCGCCCGCCCCGTCCCGGGCACGGCGGCGCCCCGGTCCACCATCAGCCGGTGCACGTACCCGGCCACCGGCGGCTGCGGGCCCCAGGCGTCCTCGTCCTCCCACCACAGCTCCCAGGCACCGGCCAGGCGCCCGCCGGTCTCCGCCAGCCAGACCTCGCCGTGCGCCATGACCCGGCGGAAGTGCTCCTCGTCCAGCTCCCCCGGCCGCCACTGCCCGGTGATGCCACGGGCCAGCATCCAGCGTGCGGCGTCGTCGCGGAGCCGGACCAGGGCGGCGAGGTCGGATGCGGCGGCCGGGCGGACGCACAGGCCCGGCACCGTGGGAGAGCTCACGTCTCCGTCCGGTACATCAGGTCGACCTCGTGCGTGGTGAACCCCAGCCGCTCGTACACCGACACCGCCGCCTTGTTGTCGGCGTCGACGTACAGCATCGCCGTCGGCAGCCCCCGCCCCGCCAGGTGCCGCAGCCCGATCGTGGTCAGGGACTTGCCGAGGCCGCCGCCCTGCGCGCCGGGGCCGACGCCGAGGACGTAGACCTCGCCCAGGCCCTCCTCGGCGTGCACCTTGGTCCAGTGGAAGCCCACGAGTTCGTCGCCGCGGAAGGCGAGGAAGAAGCCCTCGGGGTCGAACCACGGCTCGGCCTTGCGGTCGTCGAGGTCGCGCTGGGTGAGGGAACCCTGCTCGGGGTGGTGGGCGAAGGCGGCGGCGTTCACCGCGAGCCAGGCCGCGTCGTCCTTGCCGGGGACGAAGGCGCGGACCGTGACGCCCTCGGGGAGCACCGGCTCGGGTGCGTCGAAGTCGGTCAACGACCGCCGCATCTGGCGCAGTTCACGGAAGAGGGTCAGGCCGAGGACCTGTGCGAGATGTCGGGCGGCGGAGTGCCCGCCGTGCGCCCACACCCGCAGCCGCTTGCCGGAGGCCGCCAGCAGCGCCGAGCCGAGCGCCCGCCCGTGCCCGTGCCCGCGGTGCCCGGGGTGCACGACCAGCTCGGCGGCCGGCGGCTCCACCAGGTCCGTGTCCTCCAGCTGGGCATAACCGACAAGTTCCCCGCCGGCGGTCAGCAGCAGATGGGACACGCCCTCCCGCTCCCCGCCGCGCAACTGCAACCGGCCCTGTTCGGACACCGCCTGCTGCCCGTCGGTCCCGGCCGCCTCGTCGAGCAGTCCGAGTACGGCCTCGGTCTGCTCGGCGGAGAGCGCGGCAAGGGTCTCGATCGAGCGGGGGCGTCCGGGCCGTACGGTGTCGTCGCTGGTCATGCGTACGAGGGTACGGGGCGCCACCGGCAAATCGGCGGCAAAGAAGCAACCAGGATGTAACCACGAAACACCTGTCGCGCTACGCGCGTTGACTCTAGGCTGCGCCGGACGGCAACACCGTCCGAACAGAACCGACAGCAGACCCACAGGGGGGCGTATGCCAGCCACTTCACCGGCTTCGGCGCACCAGGAGCGCCGCAGACGTCGTACGAACCGTTTCGTCGCTCTCACCGCCGGTGTCGTCACCGTCGGCGCGCTGGCCGCCGCGGCGCTGCCCGGTTCGGCCAGCGCCGGCGAGGAGCACCGCAAGGGCGGGCACGGGCACGGCCGCTACCAGGACGTGCAACTGCTGTCGTTCAACGACCTGCACGGCAACCTGGAGCCGCCCGCCGGTTCCTCCGGCCGGGTCACCGAGACGCAGCCCGACGGCACGACGAAGACCATCGACGCCGGTGGTGTCGAGTACCTCGCCACGCATCTGCGGCAGGCCCGCAAGGGCGAGAAGTACTCCATCACGGCGGCCGGCGGCGACATGGTCGGCGCCTCCCCGCTGATCTCGGGGCTGTTCCACGACGAGCCGACCATCGAGGCGCTGAACAAGCTCGACCTCGACGTCACCTCCGTCGGCAACCACGAGTTCGACGAGGGCGCCAAGGAGCTGGCCCGTCTGCAGAACGGCGGCTGCCACCCGAAGGACGGCTGCTACGCGGACAAGAAGTTCAAGGGTGCCGACTTCCCCTACCTGGCCGCCAACGTCCTCGACGAGAAGACGAAGAAGCCGATCCTCAAGCCCTACTGGGTGTGGAAGAAGAACGGCGTCAAGGTCGGTTTCATCGGAGTGACCCTGGAGGGCACCCCGGGCATCGTCTCCGCCGAGGGCGTCAAGGGCCTGTCCTTCAAGGACGAGGTCGAGACGATCAACAAGTACGCCAAGGTGCTGCAGAAGCAGGGCGTGAAGTCGATCGTCGCCCTCATCCACGAGGGCGGCTTCCCGGCGTCGACGTCGTACAACTACGACTGTGACTCCCCGGGCGCGGGCGACGGCGTCTCCGGCCCGATCGTCGACATCGCCAAGAACGTCACGCCGCAGGTGGACGCGCTGGTCACCGGCCACACCCACAACGCGTACGTGTGCAGCATCGCCGACCCGGCGGGCAAGCCCCGCATGGTCACCTCGGCCGCGTCCTTCGGCCGCCTCTACACCGACACCACGCTGACCTACGACCGCAGGACCGGCGACATCGCCCGTACGGCGGTCAAGTCCGCGAACCGCGTGGTCACCCGGGACGTCCCCAAGGCGCCCGACATGACCGAGCTGATCAGCAAGTGGAACACCCTGGCCGCGCCCATCGGCAACAAGCCGATCGGCTACATCTCCGGCGACATCGGCAACACCGGCAGCGAGTCCCCGCTCGGCGACCTCATCGCCGACGCGCAGCTCGCCCACGGCAAGCAGCTCGACCCGGAGACCGACCTGGCGCTGATGAACCCGGGCGGTATCCGCGCCCCGCTGACCTACTTGGCCAAGGCCGGTGAGGGCGACGGCGTCGTCACCTACGCCGAGGGCTTCACGGTCCAGCCGTTCGCGAACACCGTGAACCTCCAGGACTTCACGGGCGCGCAGGTCATCCAGGCGCTCAAGGAGCAGGTGTCCGGCCCGAACGCGGCGGCCCCGAAGGTCCTCCAGGTCTCGTCCGGCCTGACCTACACGCTGGACCTCACCAAGTCCGGCGCCGACCGCGTGGTCACGGACAGCATCAAGCTGAACGGTGCGGCCATCGACCCGGCGGCCACCTACCGCGTCGCGACGAACAGCTTCCTCGCGGGCGGTGGCGACGGCTTCCCGACCCTCGGCCAGGGCACGAACGACGTCGTCGGCGCCGACGACCTGACCGCGCTGGAGCAGTACCTGACGGCCAACTCCTCGGCCGGCAACCCGATCGCCCCGCCGAAGGCGGACCGCATCACCATCGTGAAGTAGGTCGCATACCCGGGGTTCAGGTTGCGGGTGGGGGAGGTACGCATGATCGGATGGATCGATGCGTACCCCCCACCACCTAGATGCGCATCCCCGTCCGAACCCGTACGAGGAGCTCGCCGCCCTCGATGACGGGCCTCTGGAGGAGACCCCTCTGGATGAGTTCCTCACTGAGGAACGCGATGCGGGCGCCGAGGACGCCTGGGCCCCGCCGGACCACCGCCGCGGCGGCAAGCGGCGCAGGAAGAATCGATTCGCTGGCTTGCCGCTCGCGGTGAAGGCGGTGGTCGGCCTGGTCGTCCTCACCTCGTTCGCCGGGCTCGGCGACCGCTGGGCCGTGCTGTACGCCGAGCACCGGGCCGCCGACACCCTCAAGGACCGCCTCGACCTGGCCGCGGCGCCCGAGGTGGAGATCGGCGGCTTCCCCTTCCTCACCCAACTCGCCGACAAGCGGCTGGACTCGGTGAAGGTGACCGTCCCGGACGTCGCCGCCGACCGGGTCTCCCTGGCCAAGGTGTCGGCCACGGCCCACGACGTGACGCTGAACGCCGACGGTCTCACCTCCGTGCGCGGCGCCCACGTCCCCCGCTTCGACGGGGACGTCCAGCTCACCTTCGCCGACCTCAACCGCGAACTCGGCGCCTCCCAGGTGACGTTCACCGGCGAGGGCCGCGACCGGGTCCGGGCGAACGGCACCCTGCCGGTCGCCGGGCACAACCTGCGGCTGCGCGCCGAGGCCCGGATCCAGCGGCAGGGCGAGCGGGGGATCGCCACCGAGATCGGCAAGATGCGCCTGGACATCGGCGATCTGGCCACCTACCGCCCCGGCACCCGCCCCTCGGAGGGACTGCACCTGACGCCCAAGGGCACCGCCGACCTCGCCCGGGAGACCCGCAAGGCCAAGGCGCTGCTGTCGGTGCCGGCCATCGTGCAGCGAATGGGCGTGCCCGAGGCGACCGTGCGCGAGGCGCTGGCCGACGACGGCAAGCTCGCCGAGCTGACCGGCTCCCCGCGTTTCGCCCGCCAGGCCGCCGGCCTCAACCTCATCGACCTGGCCCTGGAGAACCCCGACGTCATGCGCCGTCTGGGCCTGGACCCCAACCTGCTCGACTCCCTGTCGGGCCTGACCCGCCCGGTCCTGGCCGACCGGCTGTCCCTGGCGTTCGAACTGCCCGAGCCGGACCAGGGCAACGTGCGGTTGCGGGACGTACGGGTGGAGGAGGACGGCATCCGGGTGCGGGTGTCGGGGTCGGGGCTGACGGTCGGGCGGTGACTCCCCGAGGGGGCCCGGCCGACCCGCGAGGTGCTCGGGCCGTCCCCTGCCCGCAACGGCTCAGGCAGGCCCGGCCCGCGAGCTGCTCAGACCGCCCCCGCCCGTGAGCTGCTCAGTCATGCCCCTGCCTCCCGAGCGGCCGGGCTTGCCCGAAAGTCTGTCCTCGCGGCCGCTGTCCGGGATCCGGGGCGCCCGGACAATGGCGGCGTACCGGACCGAGATGAGGGTGATGCGGATGCGTAGGCAGGGCCGGTCCCAGGAATCGGAGGCGGACGCGCGGGACGGGCACGCGCACCGGCCCCCGCTGCGGCCGCACGAGGCCGACCCGCGGGCGGCCCGGCTGGCGGCCGGAGGGCGGATGACCCCGGACGCGGCCCGGGCCCTCCAGGGCAGCGCCGGCAACGCCGCCTTCGTGGCCGTGCAGCGCATGCCCCGGGGTGGCGACAACGGCGAGGGCCCGGCCGAGGAGAAGCCCATGGACGGGCTGAGCCGGTTGCGGCGGGCCAACGCGCGGGCGGAGAAGCGAGGTCAGGCGGCGCCCACCCTCGGGCAGGCCGACAGCCCCTTCGGCGCCTACACGGTGAACAAGGGGCGGGGCGCCGGCCCGTACATCACGTCGAACGTGAAGCACCAGCACCCGGGGAGCGAGAGCCTCGGAACCACCTACGACGAACTGGTCAAGGCCCTCGACGCCGAGCACCTGCCGCTGGTGGCGCAGGCCGCGCGCAACGGCACGGAACTGGACGAGGAGATTCTCGCCAGCATGGACGCGACCCAACGGCGAGCCGCCACCATGCTCTACGGGATCATGACCCAGTCCGAGGAGCGCAGGTTCCCGGGGGCCGGCAAGGCCATGCGCAGTGCGCTGACCAAGCAGGGCGACCCTTACCACGAGGCGGAGGAGTTCGAGCAGGACTTCCCGATGGGCCAGGTCGGAGGGGCGCAGTACTACCGCGAGGTGCTGGCCGGGAAGAAGCAGCTCTCGGACAAGGCCCGCAAGAACCTGGAGGACATGTCGTCGTCGTCCTCGGACGGGGAGAAGTCCTCCTGAACGCCCCGACGGCCCCGTCGTGGCTGAAACTTTGTGTGCAGATGTGTTGACCTCTGTTCGAGTCTCCTTCTAGTTTCGTGCTCCACTGGGCGGTCCGACTGCGGGCCGCTCACCTTCGCACATGCTCAGAAGGGGATGTCGTGTCTCAAAAGAACCATCGCGGGACAGCTTGCGTGGGGGCGCTGCTGGCCTGCGTCACGGCATTCGGTGGAGCGCTCGCCTCCCCCGCGGCCGCCTCTCCCGCCCACCGTCCCGCCACCCCGCCGCCCGTCAGCGACTTCAAGGGCGTCAACTGGGCCGACCCGCGCGACAACTACGCCCACGACGCGGTCGTGCCCTCGGGCCTGTCCACCGCCGACAGCTACGCCACCACCTACGCCAAGTCCAAGGCGATCATCGGCGGATTCTCCAAGCTGGGCGCCAACACCGTCCGTCTCCCGGTCAACCCGACCTCCGTGAACGGCCCGTTCTGGAAGTCGTACCGGGGAGCGATCGACGCCGCCACCGCCAAGGGCTTCAAGGTCATCCTGGGCTACTGGGAGGCCGACAACGCCAAGGACGGCAAGATCGACGACCAGGCGTCCTGGGACCGGATGTGGGCGCGGATCACCTCCGCCTACGCCCGCAACTCCAAGGTGTACTTCGAGCCGATGAACGAGCCGTTCGGCTACACCGCCCAGGAGTGGACGGACATCGCCGCGAAGTGGGTGAGCACCCACGGCAACGTGCCCCGCGACCGGATCCTGATCGGCGGCTACAAGTACAGCGAGGACGTCAAGCCGGTCTGCGCCGACCCGCGCCTGAAGGGCACGCGCCTGGCCCTGCACAACTACGGCTTCTGGCACACCGACTGGACCAGCGTCGACCAGTGGAAGGCCGACTTCAAGAGCCGCATAGGCGACTGCGCCTCACGCACGATCCTCGACGAGTTCGGCGCCTCCATGACCACCGGTCTGGACTACAACGGCCCGGCGGGCACCTCCAACGAGATCGCGTACATCCAGGCCGCGACCGACACGATCCGGGAGCTGGGCCTGGGCTCGGTCTACTGGCCCGGCCTGCGCAACGGTGACACGTACTCGCTCACCACGCTCCAGGGCACGGGCACGCACCTCAGCCTCACGGTGAACAACCAGAGCGGTCTGGACCGGCTGCACTACGCCTGGAAGCAGTAGGAACCGGTAAGAGCCCCCACGGGATCACGATGGTGACCCTTCCGGGTCCGGCGCCGCTCGTCAGCCGGACCCGGAAGGGAGCCTTTCAGGACGCCGAAGGCGTCCAGCCCGCGAGCCAGTCCCCGACCTCCTGGTTCGCGGCCTGCGCGTCGGTCAGATGCGGCCGGTCCGAGCTCGCCGACCCCGCACCCGCGCCGGAGTTCTTGTACTCCGCGAACCGGTCGTCCTTCCAGGAGAACCCGCTCATGTCGGTCCACGGGGCCGACTTGATCGCGTTGCTCAGGCTGGTGTTGCGGACGGTGGTCTGCGGGTCGAGGGACGCGTCCCCGCCGGCGTGCCAGGGCCGGCCGAGGTAGAAGCTCCCGGCCGACACATCGCCGTTCACCGTGGAGTTGGCGATCAGGAAGCCCTTGCGGTTCGCCGCGGTGCTGGGCGCGGCGATGTACCCGGCCGACGTGCCGTTCCAGCGCTTCTTCAGCGTGATGACGGACTTGTCGACGACGGCCGTGGCCCGCCCGAAGATGAAGTCGACGTTCCCGATGACGTAGGAGTTGCTGACGTAGACCCGCCCGAGCTTGTCCTTGGCGGCGGTGTCGAGCAGCAGCGTGTCCTGGTCCCCGCTGACGATGATCCCGTCCAGGAACACCTTGTCGGCCGCGGTCCGCAGGGCGACGGCCTGGTGCCCGTCGAGGGACTGGTTGGCCTTCTCGTCGAAGTCGTTGGAGATGGTCAGGTTGCGCGCCTGGAAGTCGTCGGCCTCGACGGCGACGGTGGCGCTGCCGCCCGTGCCGTAGGTGCCGCCCCCGGGCTTGGGCGTACCGGCCGCGTTGTTGTAGACGATCGTCGTGTCCTTGCGGCTGCCGCCGGTGCCCTGGATGGTGACGTGCGGCTTGTTGGAGGGCACCTTCACCAGTTCCCGGTACGTCCCCGGCTTCACGGCGATCACGACGCGCGAGGGGTTGTTCGCCGGTACGGCGTTCACCGCGGCCTGCACGGTGCGGTACTGGCCGCTGCCGTCCTGGGCGACGGTGAGGGTGGTGGCGGCCGCGGCCCTGGTGGAGACGGCGGTGGTCCCGATCGAACCACGCGGCCCGACACCGGCCTTCAGGATGGACGGCAGATCGGCGGCCTTGTCGAGGCTGTAGGAGTAGTACGCCTTCGGGTCGAAGGCGCTCCCACCGCTCTCGTTGCGCCCGCTGGTGCCGGAGAAGACGTTGCCGCGCTGCACGATCGTGGCGCCGCTGTCCTTGATCACCGGGTTCTTGATGCCCTGGAAGCAGGAGTTCTCCAGGACCATCTTGGTCGAGCCGCGCGAGTAGTTCCCGTACGACGAGCCGATGCTCGTGTTCGGGGCGTCCTCCAGGAAGTTGTTGTAGAGGTGAGCGTGCGCGGCGTTGTCCGTGGAGGGGTTGCGCTGCTCGGTCTCGCGGATCCAGTTGTGGTGGATCGTGATGTCGGTCTTGACGTTCTCGGTCCAGCCGATGCCGAAGGTCTTGTTGTTGTCGCTCAGCTTGTTCCAGGAGACGGTGACGTTCGTCGAGTCCTTGCGGACGTCGATGAGCCCGTCGGCCATGTGCCGCAGGTCGTTGTGATCGATCCACACGTGATGGGCGCCGTCCATCTGGATCGCGTCGAAATCATGATCCTTGTCGTTCCAGATGCCCTGGTACGCGTCCCGGATGGTCAGGTTCCGGATGATCACGTTGTGCACGCCCTGGCCGAGGAAGAAGCCGCCGCCGACGATGTGCCCGGCGGTTCCCTGCCCCACGATGGTCTTGTCGGACTTGACCTTGATCTCTTTGCCGACCGGATTCATCGTGATGGTTCCGGCGACGACGATGACGTAGGGCTCTGCCGCGGTCGCGTACTTCTCCAGATCGGCGAGCGTTTTGACGGTGACGGTCTTCCCGCCCCGCCCGCCGTACGTCCCGTTCTGCCCGAGGGAGTTGACGGAGGCGAACCCGTCGGCGGTGTCGGCTGCCCAGGCGGGGGCGGCGGCGGAGGCCTGCTGGACACTGCTGCCGAGGACGCCGAGGTCGGTGCCGTAGGCGAAGGTGCCGGCGGCGGTCAGGGCCAGGGGGACCCCGACCGCCAGGGCGGTACGGCTTCTGCGACGGCGGTGCTGGGCTGTGCTGCGCGGCTCACTCATGCGGCGATCCGTTCCGTGTGGGGGAATGACCGCCGATCAGTCGTCGCCCCACACGGAAAGGTTGCCGGGTATCTGCCCTACGTCGCGCAGGACTTGGGGTCGAGCTTCTCCTCGATCTTGTCCTCACGGCCGTCCGGCTGGCCGCTCGGCAGGAGCTTGTCGGAGATCCCGTCGATGTAGTACCCGTGGGAGTAGACGGTCTGGTAGCCCCGGTCCCGCCAGCTGTGCACGGTCCGCTCCCCGTCCCCCTTGTCCCACTGGTAGTCCTCGACGTGGAAGATCGGGTTGACGCGCACCACGCGCTGGTACGGCGTCCAGGTGACGGCCACCTGCCGGCAGGGCGGAATGGTCTTCTCGCTCCGGGTCTCGAACCTGGACTCCTTCTCCCAGCCCCACTCGTAGCCGGCGCTGCCGCCCACCGTTCCGCTGAAGATGCTCTTGGCGAGGGAGAGGCTGATGGAGCCGCCGACGCTCTTCTTCGCGAACGTCTTGGTGCTGTAGCTGCTGACGAAGGTCTCCTTGTCATCGGCGGAGCCCTTGTTGCCTATCCACCGGGACGTGCGGACGGTGTCGCCCTTGATCGACCAGGTCGAGGCCTCGGCGTAGCCGCACCAGCCGCGGAACAGCTCCCACGGCCCGGCGGGCTTCCACAGCCCGAAGACGTCCCGCAGGTACTCGTCCTGGGTCTTGAACTCACCGGTGTCGACGTTGAGGGCGCCGTACACGCCCGTCAGGCTCGTCTCCTGACCGCAGAGCCGCTCGATCATCCGGTCGGTGTCCCCGGGATCCACACCCCGGATGTTGGTGGCCCCGGCGGGACCGGCGGCGGCGGCCCCCGCGGCGGAGAGCAGACCGGTGATGGCGAGGGCGGTGGTTGCGGCAACAGCGCCGCATTTCCTGAGAGTTGACTTGCGAATGAGACGCATGGGGGTTGGCTCACTCCTGCTTGTCGTTCTGTGACGGCGATGAAGATGTCAGAACAGAGGCAGGAGTGTGCGCTACTGATGGGTATGACAGGACATTGACAGCCGGCCGGGAGTCATGTCCCGCTTTATCGGGTGTCGCTGCTACGACTGACCGCAACCCGCAGCACGTCTCCCAGGGACTCCACGGCCCTCGTCTGCGCGAAACGCACGGCGCGTTCACCGGCCTTGGGGTCGTGCAGTACGGCTCTGGCGCCGGCGAGTACGGTCTCGGCGGATGCGAGCTGAGCGGCCTCGACGTCGTCGGCGAGCCGGGAGAGCAGGCTGCCGGGGTCGTCGGTGGAGAGGTAACAGGGTTTGCCGTCGACGCCGGTCCAGGGGAGCAGCCTCATGCGTGGACCTCAAGGGACTGGAGGTATGGGCGGACCAGGGGGGTGTCCATGACGAGGGGCTCCACGAGGAGGGGGCGTGGGGAAAGTGGCCGCAGGGTCGGCGGCGCGGCTGCTCGATGCCGCCCTCGGGCGGGCAGCAGGAGTCGCACGAGGGTGAGCAGGAGTGACTCGCAGAGTCCGGCGGCGAGCAGGCGCAGGCGCAGGCCGTTCTGGGGCGGACGCTGAGGTTCCTGCGGGAGAAGGAGGGCAAGTCACTGGGGCAGTTGGCCGAGGACACCGGCTACGACAAGAGCTACTTGAGTCGCCTGGAGTCGGGCGAGCGACTGTCCAAGCTGGCCGTCATGGAGGACCTTGACAGCTACTACGGGTGCGGTGACCTGCTGGTCCGCCACTGGAAGATCGCCCGGTACGACGTCTTCAAGGACAAGTACAAGCGGTACATGGCGCTGGAGGCGACAGCGCGTCTCCTGCGGGTGTACACACCGAACGTGCCTGGACTGCTGCAGACGGAGGAGTTCGCCCGGGAGGTGTTGTCTGGCCCTCAGGCAACACCTGGCAGGGACGAGGAAGTCGAGGAACAGGTGGCCGCGCGTATGGGGCGGCAGCTTCTGCTGAGTAAGGATCCGGCACCCGACGCCCGGTTCCTCATCGACGAGTCGGCATTGCGTCGCCCCTCGGCAAGCCCGGATACCTGGAAGGGGCAGCTGCTACGCATCGAAGCCGTCGCGCAGCAGCCGAACATCAACATCCAGGTGCTCCCGTTCTCTGCCGGAGTCCACCACCTCATGGGCAAGGGGTCTCTGACGCTGCTGTGGCAGAAGGACAGCAGCGCAGTGGCCTACGCGGAGGGTCATAGCTTTGGCCTGTTGATGGACGATCCGGAGGAAGTCCTGGACCACTGCTTGTCCTGCGATCGGTTGAGGGATCTGGCGTTGTCCCCGTCGGACTCGCTGGCGTTCATCAGGGACGTACTGGAGGAGCACGGATCATGATGCCCACCCTCGATCTCACCACTGCCGTCTGGCGCAAGTCGACCTACAGCGACGGCGGGGCCAACAACTGCCTGGAGGTCGCCGACGGCCACCCCGGCATAGTCCCGGTCCGCGACAGCAAGCGGCCCGACGGCCCGGTACTCGTGTTCGCCGCAGGTTGCTGGGGGGCGTTCCTGGCCGGCGTCAGGACTGAGGGGTCGACCCGCACTCGCGGGTGAAAACGGGAGCAAGCCGACCCCCTAGGGTTGTGGCGCAGCTATGGTGAGACTATGGCAGAGAATACGACGATCCAGGTGTCACGGCAGGCCCGCGACCATCTCGCTCAGGTTGCGAAAGAACGTGGGATGACCCTGGGGCAGCTCGTTGAGCAGCTCGCCCTTGAGCAGCCCACAGCCGAGCAGGTCGCCGAGCGGATCGCCGCGGACCGCCGCGTTGTGCGGGAGACGATCGGCGTGGACATCAGCGATGTCGAGTTCGACGAGGCGCCTGACATCCTCGGCAACATCTACCGCATCGCTGCGGAGAAGGTCCGTGCGGCGCGGGGTGCCGCCGCGTGATCATTCTGGACACCGGCGCCACCCTGGCTCTTGCACAGGGGCACAAGACGCTGAACCTCCTCGCCGGGAACATGGCACGCACCCCCGGCGACCTTCTGCGGATCCCCGCCCTGTGCCTCATGCAGGCGGAGTCGCAGGACGAGGGAGCTGCGCAGCGGGTCCTCGACTTCTCGTCGGTCGTGGTCGACAGCTTCAACACGGCCGCCTCCGTCACCGTCGGCACCATGATCCGGGACGGCTACGGTGGCCCGGACAACTGCCACGCTCTGTACTGCGCCCTGCCGCGCGCTGAATTCACAGGGATGTCGATCCTGCTCACGGACCGCGAACGGCAGTATCCGCCCGGCGTGGTCACCGTCGACATCGACTCACCAGGCATGCTCGGCTTCCACTGAGCCCGGTTGGGGCCCGCGCTCTCCATCAGGCCGAGGGCAGATCCTCGGGCGGCGGCACAGCCGCCCCCGGCAGTCGCACCGTCGCCATCGTGCCGCCGCCCTCCGCCCGGGACAAGGAGACCTCGCCCCCGGCCTGCTGCACCGTACGCGCCACGATCGACAGGCCCAGGCCCGATCCGGGCAGTGCCCGTGCGCTCGGGGAGCGCCAGAAGCGGTCGAAGACGTAAGGGAGTTCGTCGGCGGGGATGCCCGGGCCGTGGTCGCGGACCGTGAGGACGCCGTCGATCAGGCGGACCTCGACCGCGCCGCCCCCCGGGCTGAACTTCACCGCGTTGTCGAGGATGTTGACCACCGCCCGCTCCAGGGCGGAGGGTTCCGCCCGGACGAACCACGGCTGGACATCCGCCGTGATCGTGAGTTCCGGGCCCCGCAGCCGGGCCCGCCGCAGCGCCGACTCGACCGTGTCCTGCCAGGCGACGATCTGCGTCCGGCCCGCGTGCTGGCCCGTGTCCGGGCGGGACAGTTCCTGGAGGTCGCCGATGAGCGCGGCCAGTTCCGTCATCTGTGCCTTCACCGACGCGAGCAGCGCCTTGCGGTCCGCCTCGGGGATGGGGCGGCCCGTTTCCTCGCTGCGGGTGAGGAGTTCGATGTTGGTGCGGAGGGACGTCAGAGGCGTGCGCAACTCGTGGCCCGCGTCCGCGATCAGCTGCTGCTGGAGTTCCCGGGAGCTGGCCAGGGCCGACGTCATCGAGTTGAAGGAGCGGGACAGGCGGGCGATCTCGTCCTCGCTGTCGTCCTCCACGGGGATGCGGATGTTCAGATCCTCGGTGCGCGCCACGTGCTCGACGGCGTCGGTCAGCTTGTCCACGGGGCGCAGCCCGGCCCGGGCGACGGCCAGGCCGGCGGCTCCGGCGCCGAGCACTCCGACGCCGGAGACCAGGAGGAGGATCAGGGCCAGCTCGTTGAGCGTGGACTGGGTTCCCTTCAGCGGCAGGGCGATGACCAGGGAGTAGTCGGCGGCCACACCCTGGGTCAGAGGCCCGTCCTTGATGACGACCGCCGTCGTCAGGACCCGCAGCTTGTTGCCCTCGTCGTCCGTGCCGTCGCGGATGTGGCCCTGGCCCGGGTCGGGGTCCTTGGCCACGGCCTTGTCGTCGCCGGTGACGCGCACCTGGGCTGTGGACGTCGGGAAGAGACACACCTTGCCGTCGGCGTGGACCAGCTGTCCGTAGGTCTTGGGCCGTGCCCCCATGCCCAGCGAGTCCGAAGGCGTCTGACGGCAGCTGTCCGTGAGTTCCTGGAACTCTCCCGAACGCAGCGGTCCGACCGACGACTTCAGGTCGTTGTCGATCTCGTCGTACAACTTCCCCTGCACGATGAACCAGCAGGTCACCGACACCGCCGCCACCGCGAACGCCACCGCCGCCGCCACCAGCAGCGCCAGTCGGGAGCGGATCGGCAGGGAGCGGAAGCGCCGTACGGCCCTGCGCATCCAGGAACTCACTCCGCGCCGCCCTGCCGCAGCACGTATCCGACACCCCGCACCGTGTGGACGAGCCGCGGCTCGCCGCCCGCCTCGGTCTTGCGCCGCAGGTACATGACGTACACGTCGAGGGAGTTCGACGACGGCTCGAAGTCGAAGCCCCAGACGGCCTTGAGGATCTGCTCGCGGGTGAGGACCTGGCGCGGGTGTGCCATGAACATCTCCAGGAGCGTGAACTCCGTGCGGGTCAGCTCCACCTGGCGCCCGCCCCGCGTGACCTCCCGCGTCGCGAGGTCCATGCGCAAGTCGGCGAAGGTGAGCGCGTCCTCGTCGGCCGGGTCGGCCGCGCCCACGGCCGCCGCGTAGGAGCTGCGGCGCAGCAGCGCGCGGATGCGGGCGAAGAGTTCGTCGAGTTCGAAGGGCTTGACCAGGTAGTCGTCGGCGCCCGCGTCGAGGCCGGTGACGCGGTCGCCGACGGTGTCACGGGCTGTGAGCATCAGGATCGGCGTGGTGTCGCCCGTGGCGCGGATGCGGCGCGCCGCCGTCAGACCGTCCATGCGCGGCATCTGGATGTCGAGGACGACCAGGTCGGGCCGGTAGGCCGCCGCCTTGTCGAGCGCGTCGGCACCGTCGACGGCGACCTCGGTCCCGTACCCCTCGAACGCGAGGCTGCGCTGGAGTGCTTCGCGTACGGCCGGCTCGTCGTCGACGATCAGGATGCGCTGCGGGTCACGGTCGCCGTCTGCGGGGCTCATGGGTCGGGGGTCCTCGGGGGTGAAGGGGGACGGGGGTGCTCTGACGCTCTCAGCGTCGCACGGCGCGGGCGCGAGCCGGCGGGAACGTCAGCCCCGCAGCGCCCGGCGCCGGGCCTTCCCGGCGCGGCTCGTCCTGCGGGTCGCCGCGGCCGGTGGCATCTCCGCCGCCCGGCCCGTCGGCGCGTGCAGGGCGGACGCCACCGCCAGGGCCAGGCCGATCGCCGCCGGGTCCCCGCCCGGCTCGGTGTGCACAACCTGCTCGATCATGGCCGTACTCCTCGCTGTCGGTTGCCCGGGCTCAGTCGGTCGCCCCCGCGCGCAGCTTCGCGAGGTCGGCCTTGACGGTGTTGATCGGGATGGCGAAGCCCAGGCCGACGCTGCCCGCGTCGGAGGACGAGGAGGCCTGGCTGGTCGGCGAGTACATCGCGGAGTTGATCCCGATGATGTTGCCGCTCATGTCGATCAGCGCGCCGCCGGAGTTGCCCGGGTTGAGGGACGCGTCGGTCTGGAGCGCCTTGTACGTCGTCGTGTCGTTGCCGGTGTCGCCGTTGAACTGGCGCCCGCCGAACTCGAACGGCCATTGGTCGCCCTGACCCTGGCCCTGCCCCCACTGCTGGCTCTGGCCCTGGTCCTCCTCGGTCGGGACGGTGACGTCGCGGTCGAGGGCCGAGATGATGCCGCTGGTGACGGTGCCGGACAGGCCCTCGGGGGAGCCGATGGCCACGACCTGGTCGCCGACCTGTATCCCGGCCGAATCGCCGAGCGTGGCGGCCTTCAGGCCGGAGGCGTTCTCCAGCTTGATCAGCGCCAGGTCCTTCTTGCTGTCGGTGCCGACGACCTTCGCGGTGTACGACGTGCCGTCGCTGGTCGTCGCCTTGATCTGCGAGGCGCCGGCGACGACGTGGTTGTTGGTGACGATCTCGCCGCCGCTGGTGATGATCACGCCGGAGCCGGTGGAGGACCCGGCGCTGGAGTTGGCGCTGATCTCGACGATGCTCGGGCTGACGGCCTTCGCGACGCCGGCCACGGTGCCCTTCTGGCTGGAGGGGACCACGTTGGTGCTGGTGGAGCTGGAGGCGACGGTGTCGTTGCCGGTCAGTTCCTGGATGCCGTAGGCGGTGCCGCCGCCTATCGCCGCCGCCACGATCGCCACGGCGGCGATCAGGGCGAGGGGGCCACGGCCGCGCTTCTTCGGATGCGGAGCATGCGCCGGGGCGTACGCCGGCGGGGGCGGCCACTCGGGGTTCACCGGGGCCTGCTGCTGACCCTCGTAAGGGTTCTCGTACTCGCCACTGCGGTGGAAGCTCTCGGTCATGGAACAGAGCTTGTCGCCCGACCATGAGAGCTTCCTGAGTGCTCCCTGAGAAGCCCGACAGAACCTCGTATGCCCGATATAAAGAGGCTGGCCGCCTCAACCCCCGGCGGCTACGCGCAGCCGCAGGACTGCCGGGTCACCAACCGCGACGGGAACACCTTCAGCCGCTCCCGACGGGCCCCCGCGACCCGCAGCCCGTCATCGAGGACGAGGTCCACCGCCGCCCGGGCCATCGCAGGGCGGTCGGACGCGATCGTCGTGAGGGGCGGGTCCGTGAGCGCC
This sequence comes from Streptomyces massasporeus, assembly GCF_014648995.1. Taxonomy (GTDB): domain Bacteria; phylum Actinomycetota; class Actinomycetes; order Streptomycetales; family Streptomycetaceae; genus Streptomyces; species Streptomyces massasporeus. Next base: position 55,858 of record NZ_BMSE01000008.1, read on the forward strand.
GCCTCCTTGATGTCGTCGAAGCCGGCCACCGCCAGCTCGCCGGGGACGTCGATGCGCAGTTCGCGCGCCGCGCGCAGCAGGCCGATCGCCTGGTCGTCGGTGGAGCAGAAGATCGCCGGCGGGCGCTCGGGGCCGGAGAGGATCTTCAGGGCGGCCTGGTAGGCGTCGTAGCGGCTGTAGAGGGCTTCGAAGAGGCGGCCCTCCGTGGAGATCCCGGCCTCGGCCATCGCGCGGCGCCAGCCCTCGACGTGGTCGGAGACCGGGTCGCCGACCGCGGGGGTCTCGGCTATGCCGCCCATACAGGCGACGTACTCGTGGCCGTGCTCCAGCAGGTGCCGGACGGCGAGCTCGGCGCCGCCCAGGTCGTCCGTGGTGACGGCGACGTCGTCGATGGCCTCGGGTCGTTCGTGCAGCAGCACGACCCGGGCGTCCCAGGCCTCGATCTCGGCGGCGGCCAGGTCGTTGAGCGCGTGGCTGACGAGGATGAGTCCGGAGACCCGCATCCCCAGGAAGGCGCGCAGGTAGTGGACCTCGCGTTCGCCGACGTAGTCGGTGTTGCCGACGAGGACCATCTTTCCGCGCTCGGAGGCGGCCTGCTCGACCGCGTGCGCCATCTCCCCGAAGAAGGGCTGGCGGGCGTCCGGGATGATCAGGCCTATGAGGTCCGTGCGCCGGGACGCCATGGCCTGGGCCACCCGGTCGGGCCGGTACCCCAGTTCCTTGATCGCGGCGAGGACACGCTCGCGCGTGGCCGGGGCGACCGGCCGGGGTCCGTTGTTGATGACATAGCTGACCACGGCAGTGGAAGTCCCTGCCAGCCGCGCCACATCATCCCGAGTCACCTTGGCCACGCGCGGAGTCTACGCGGATATACCGGCTCTGGGCAGGGCGTAAAGGAGGTTCCGTACGATATGCCGACCGCCGTCCGGGGCACCCCGTGCGGGAAGCGATGCCCAGGTCGGCGGCGCAATACGCCTCTTTACGCCTTCGCGCGAGCCTCAGCCGCGTCCAGGGCGGCCGACTTGTCCTCGGTGTCCGGATTCGCCTTGGCCGCCTTGGCCTTCGCCTCCTCGGCGGCGCGCTCCATCTTCTCCGGCTTCTCCGGCGTAACGAATCGATAACCGACGTTCCGGACGGTGCCGATCAGCGACTCGTGCTCGGGGCCGAGCTTGGCGCGCAGCCGCCGTACGTGCACGTCGACCGTGCGCGTACCGCCGAAGTAGTCGTAGCCCCAGACCTCCTGGAGCAGCTGGGCGCGGGTGAAGACGCGGCCGGGGTGCTGTGCGAGGTACTTCAGGAGCTCGAACTCCTTGAAGGTGAGGTCGAGGACGCGGCCCTTGAGCTTGGCCGAGTACGTCGCCTCGTCGACCGACAGGTCGCCGTTGCGGATCTCCATCGGGGAGTCGTCGCTGACGATCTGCTGACGCCCCATGGCCAGCCGCAGTCGCGCCTCGACCTCGGCCGGGCCGGCGGTGTCGAGCAGGACGTCGTCGATGCCCCAGTCCGCGGTGACGGCGGCGAGGCCGCCCTCGGTGACGACGAGGACGAGCGGGCAGCCCGGCCCGGTGGAGCGCAGCAGCTGACAGAGGCTGCGCACCTGCGGCAGATCGCGCCGGCCGTCGATGAGGATGACGTCGGCGCCGGGGGTGTCGACGAGGGCGGGTCCCTCCGCGGGGGCCACACGCACGTTGTGCAGGAGCAGGCCGAGGGCGGGAAGCACCTCCGTCGACGGCTGGAGGGCGTTGGTCAGGAGCAGCAGAGAACTCATACGTCTGGTTCCTCCTCGGTCCCTGCGAGGACGCTTGTTGGTACAGCACCGCTCTGTCTGCGATCCCGAAGGCCCCGTACACCTGCGGTTTCCCGCTTCGTATACAACGCTTCCGAAAGCACAAAAGGACCCGGGGGCAACGCTGCCCGAGTCCTCTGCCCAGCAGAATAGCCCACATGAGCTCTCGTCCGGCAGGTCATGTGGCGCGTTCCACCGATCGTCCACACTCCGAGACGCCCGGGGGAACGCCTGCGCGGAATCCTTCGAGGACGTTTCTGCGTACGGCCGACGGGGTGACGATCGACGCCGTGTACGACCCGGGTACCGCTGTATACGACGCCTCGCGGACGCCTTCCGGTCATCCCGTGTTCGTCGTCGCCCACGGCTTCACCGGGGCCGTGGACCGGCCACATGTACGAAGGGTGGCGCAGGCCTTCGCCCGTTACGGGGCGGTCGTCACGTTCTCCTTCCGGGGCCACGGCGCCTCCGGCGGGCGGTCCACGGTCGGGGACCGGGAGGTGCTCGACCTGGTGGCGGCGGTGCGGTGGGCGCGGGAACTCGGGCACGCGAACGTGGGGACGGTCGGGTTCTCGATGGGCGGCTCGGTCGTGCTGCGGCACGCGGCGCTGCACCCCCGTGAGACCGACGCGGTGGTCTCGGTCAGTGCCCCGGCCCGCTGGTACTACCGGGGGACCGCCCCGATGCGGCGGCTGCACTGGATGGTGACGCGGCCGGAGGGGCGGATCGTCGGCCGGTACGGCTTCGGGACGCGCATCCACCACCGGGACTGGGACCCGGTCCCGCTCTCCCCGGTGGAGGCGGTGCCGAGGATCGCCCCCACCCCGCTGCTGATCGTGCACGGCGAGGCCGACGGCTACTTTCCCGTCGACCACCCGCGGATGCTGGCCGCTGCCGCCGGTGACCAGGGGGAACTGTGGCTGGAGCCGGGGATGGGGCACGCCGAGCACGCGGCCGGCGACGAGTTGCTGGCCCGGATCGGGGACTGGGTCGCGGGCCGGGCGGGCTAGCCTGACGGGGTTCACCGCCGAATTCATTGAGGAAGCAGATGCCAAAGGTCACGGTGCGCTACTGGGCCGCCGCCAAGGCCGCGGCCGGGGTGGCCGAGGAGCCGTACGAGGCGGCCACCCTCGCCGAGGCGCTCGACGGAGTGCGTGAACGGCACCCCGGCGAGCTCGAGCGCGTCCTGCGCCGGTGCTCGTTCCTGGTGGACGGCGACCCCGTGGGCACCCGCGGACATGAGACGGTACGGCTGGCCGACGGCGGCACGGTCGAGGTGCTCCCGCCGTTCGCAGGAGGATGAGCGATGACCAACCAGCCGAACCAGCCGAACCAGCACTACGACCCCTACGGGCAGCAGCCGCAGGCGTGGCCCGGGCAGGGGTACCAGGGGTACGAGGACCCGCACGCCGCTCAGCAGTACACGCAGCAGTGGCAGGGGCAGACCTGGGAGACGCAGAACCACCGGGCGGTGTCCGCGCAGGCGCCGGATCCGGAGACGGCGATCCTGACACCGCAGTCGCCCCGGCCGCTCCAGGGTCCCCGGCCGCCGCAGGAACCTGCTGCCCCGGCCGCGACCGACGCCACCGGCTACGGCCCGGCCACCGTCGGCGGGAACGCGCGCGTCACCGACGCGCAGCGGGCCCGCGCGGAGGGGCGCTCCCCGATCATCGAGCCCGGCATGCAGCCGGCCGCGCTGACGGCGCTGCTCGGGCTGCTGCTGGCCGGTGCCGCGGCGGTCGGGACGTACGCGCTGCTCGTGCCGCTGGTGATCCTCCAGGCCGTCACCGCGGCGGGCTGGTTCCGGCTGAACGGCATGTGGCCGGCCCGGCAGGGCATCGCTCTGGGCTTCGCGGGCGCGCTGGCCGCCGACGCGGCGCTGCTGGTCTCGGGCCGCTCGCCGTCGGCGATCCTCGGCACGATCGGGGTGTGGGTGCTGCTCGCGCTGGTCCTGCAGCTGCGGTCGCACGCCGACCCGGACGAGCGGATGTACGGCCTGATGGCGACGGTCGCGGCCTCGGCGCTGGCGATCGTGGCCGGCGGCTACCTCGCGGCCGCCGCGGAGGCGGTCACGGTCGGCGCGGTGGCGGTGGCGGTCGCCGTCCTGGCCCGCGCGCTGCCGCTGCCGACCCCGGCCTCGGTGGTGGTGTCCCTGATCGCCGCGGCGGGTGCGGGCATCGCGATGGGCTCGGTCACGGACCTCGGCACGTCGGGCGCCCTCCTCGGCGCGGGCGCCGCCGTCTGCGCCCTGATCGGCCACCGGGTCGCGAGCTACGACTACCCGTCCCGCTTCGTCCACTTCACGGCGGGCGTGGCCCTGCCGCTGGCCGCTGCGGCCCCGGCGGTGTACGTCCTGGGCAGGGCGCTGGCGTAGATCGGACAGGGCGGGACGCCGCGCCGCTCGCCCTGTCACAGATGATCAACAATCCTCCGGTCCCCCTTCCCCGCGGGGTTACTCTCACGCAAGGGACGGCCACCCGGTCGTCAGGCACCGCGTCCGACCGACTGGGTGGGGGACACACCGCATGCGCGCACTGCGAATACTGCTGATCTTCGTCGTGATCCTGGGCGGGCTCTTCGTGATCGCCGACCGCGTCGCGGTCAACTTCGCCGAGGACGAGGCCGCCGACCGGCTGAAGACGACGGAGAACCTGTCGGCGACGCCCGACGTGTCGATCAAGGGCTTCCCGTTCCTCACCCAGGTCGCCGGCGGTTCCCTGGACGACATCGAGGTCGGCATCAAGGACTACGAGGCCGCCGCGGGCAACGGCGGCCAGAAGATCCGTATCGACGACCTCCAGGCCGACATGAAGGGCGTCGAGTTCTCCGGCGACTACAGCTCCGCCACCGCCTCCACCGCCACCGGCACCGCGACCATCGCCTACGACGAGCTGCTGAAGACCGCGAAGTCCGAGCCCACCCAGGTCGCCCCGGGCGTCACCGCCAACGTCATCGGCCTCTCCGACGGCGGCAACGGCAAGATCAAGGTCACCGTCGAGGCCACGGTCCTCGGGACCAAGCTCCCGGAGCCGGTCTCCGTGCTCAGCTCGGTGAAGGTGGACAACGGCACCGTCCGCGTGCACGCCGACGGCCTGCCCAAGTTCGGCGGCGTCGACATCGCCGAGAACCGCGTCCGGGCGATCACCGACTTCCAGCAGAAGATCGACGGACTGCCCGGCGGCATCAAGCTGGACACCGTCCAGGCCGCCCCGGACGGCGTCGAGATCACGGTGAAGGGTTCCGACGTCCGCCTGGCCGGGTAGGCAGTCGCTCGGCGGATCCGACCTGCGCTGTCCGGTGGGCGAGACGGCGATGTCCGCAGCGTAGATGTGACGGGGGATACGGTCGGCCGGATGCCGCGCGGTGAGCGCCCTGGCAGCCTCTCGATCCCATATGGCGGATTGTCTCGTCTCAGCATGCGACACACCGGTGACACGCCCGCCCGACCGTCCCTACGATCGACGGTATGAAGCGACAGGCGGATCTCACGAAGCGGCGGGCAGTAGACCTGTGCCGCGTCGCCGCCATGCTCTGTCGCACCTTCTGAGCGATCGCGTCGGCAGTCGCGCCGGCGCGCGCATCCCCGCAGCCCCGCATCACGGGCACCCGTGCGCCGCCCTGCCTCAAGGGCGCGCCCTGCAGACCTCGCACGCCCCGCCGTAACTGCCCCGGAGGAGAAGAAGTATGAGCCGCAACGACGTCCTGGTTGACGCCGACTGGCTCCAGGAGCACCTGGACGACCCGACCATCGCCATCGTCGAGGTGGACGAGGACACGTCCGCCTACGAGAAGAACCACATCCGCAACGCCATCCGGATCGACTGGACCCAGGACCTCCAGGACCCGGTCCGCCGTGACTTCGTCGACCAGGAGGGCTTCGAGAAGCTCCTGTCCGACAAGGGCATCGGCAACGACCACACCGTGGTCCTCTACGGCGGCAACAACAACTGGTTCGCCTCCTACGCCTACTGGTACTTCAAGCTGTACGGCCACGACAGCGTCAAGCTGCTCGACGGCGGCCGCAAGAAGTGGGAGCTCGACGCCCGCGAGCTCGTCGCCGGCGACGAGGTGCCGGAGCGTCCGAAGACGGACTACAAGGCCAAGGCCCAGGACACGTCCATCCGCGCCTTCCGCGACGACGTCGTGGCCGCGATCGGTTCGCAGAACCTCGTCGACGTGCGCTCGCCCGACGAGTTCTCCGGCAAGCTGCTCGCCCCGGCCCACCTGCCGCAGGAGCAGTCCCAGCGCCCGGGTCACGTCCCGTCCGCCCGCAACATCCCGTGGTCCAAGAACGCCAACGACGACGGCACCTTCAAGTCGGACGACGAGCTCAAGGAGCTCTACGCCGAGGAGAGCGTCGACCTGGCCAAGGACACCATCGCCTACTGCCGCATCGGTGAGCGCTCCGCGCTGACCTGGTTCGTGCTGCACGAGCTCCTCGGCGTGGAGAACGTCAAGAACTACGACGGCTCCTGGACCGAGTACGGCTCCCTCGTGGGCGTGCCGATCGAGCTCGGCGCCAACAAGTAAGCCATCCCGACCGACCTTTCCAGACTTCAGGAGTACGACATGTGCGGTGCGAAGGCCGGCGGCCCCGACGCCTCGACGATCAAGCCCGGTGAGACCACCATCCAGGGTCAGGTGACCAAGGACGGCGAGCCCGTGGTGGGTTACGTCCGTCTGCTGGACTCGACCGGCGAGTTCACGGCCGAGGTGCCGACCTCGGCGACCGGACAGTTCCGCTTCTACGCGGCCGAGGGCACCTGGACCGTCCGTGCCCTCGTGCCCGGCGCCACCGCCGACCGCACGGTCGTCGCCCAGCAGGGCGGCCTGGCGGAGGTCGCGATCGCCGTCTGACGGCGACCGGATTTCGAAGGGCCGCACCCCGCGGGTTGGACGCCTGGGGTGCGGCCCTTCGGCCTGCCCGGACCCAGGGGGTTCCTGACGGATCTCCGCGGCGTCGCGACGCCCGGCCCGCACTCTCGCCGCACCGGGCAAAAGGCCTAGTAGCTCCGCTACGAGACCTTCCGCCCGGCACGCCGAGAGCACGCACCGAACGCCGCTCCTTCCTCCGCGGAGATCCGTCAGAAACCCCCTACGCTGGACGTATGTACGCACGCCGGCGTCATACGTACTTCGCGATGATGGGCCTCTGCATCGGCCTCTTCGTGCTGGCCTGGGGTGTCGTGCGGCTGTGGTCCGTTCCCGTCGCCGTCGGGATGTGTGTCGTCGCCATGGTCATCCCGCCCGTCGCGGCCATGGTCGCGAACCGGCGCGGGCCGGAGGACCGGTGGTGGGACGACCCGTCCGGGGACCCCAAGTCCGACGAGTGGTGGGACGAGCTGGACGGCAAGAAGCGCCCGCGCTGACCGGCGTCCACCCCGCCCCGTCCGCCCATGCTGACCGGCGTCCTCCCCGCCCCCCGGGGTATCCGCGCCCCATGAGACTGACAGCGGCGGTCCTGGACGCCCCGAACGCCCGGGAGCTCGCGCTCTTCTATCTGCGGCTGCTGCCCGGCTGGGGCGTCTGGCGGGACGAGGACGGCCCCGACTGGGTCCACATCCGGCCGCCCGGCGGCGGCACGGGGCTGTCCTTCCAGACGGAACCCGGCTACCGGCCGCCGGTCTGGCCGAGCGAGCCGGACCGGCCGCGGATGATGGTGCACCTCGACATCGAGGTCGACGACCTGGAGCGGGAGACCGCGCGGGCCGTCGCCGCCGGGGCGCGGCTCGCCGGGTACCAGCCGCAGGACGATGTCCGGGTGCTGCTGGATCCGGCAGGGCACCCGTTCTGCCTGTACACGGAGTCTCAGTAGACGAGCGCCTGCGTCTCGTCCGCCATCGCCTCCTGGACGAAGACCTGCGCACCGGCGATGCGGACGCCCTTCAGGACGTCCTGCTCCGTGATCTCGCGGCGCGCCGCGCACTGCGTGCACAGGGTGACGCGGCCGGCCGTCAGGAGGGAGTCCAGCAGGTCGGGCAGGGGAGCGGCGTGCGGCAGCTCGAACTCGGCGGCGCGGCCCGGCAGCGCGAACCAGGCGGACTCGCCGGTCAGCCACAGGGAGACGTCGACACCGCTGGCCACGGCCACCGCCGCCACCGTGAACGCCTGAGAGCACCGCTCGGGGGCGTCGGCCCCCGCCGTCACCTTGATCACCAGCTTCTTCGCCATAGCCGGAAGCCTAGTCCGGAATCGAAGTGCCGAAGGGGCCCGCGTAAGCTGGCCTCCGGCCCTGTGCACCCATTCGCACCCCCGCTCAAGGAGCACCCCGTGGAGATCTTCTTCGAAATCCTGTTGGTCCTGGTCGCCGTCGGCGTCCTCGCCTTCGCCGGACTGACCGTGAAGAAGCTGTACCAGGGCCAGCGCTGACCCCCGTCTAGGAAGTTCCCATGATCGAGATCCCGTCCGACCTCCACAAGGACCTCGTCCCGCTCGCCTTCCTGCTCGGCACCTGGGCGGGCGCGGGCGTGCACGACTTCCCCGGCTCCGAGAAGTGCAACTTCGGGCAGGAGGTCACCTTCACCCACGACGGCCGGGACTTCCTGGAGTACCAGTCCCACAGCTGGGTCCTGGACAAGGACGGCAACAAGGTCCGCCCCCTGGAGTCCGAGCACGGCTACTGGCGGATCGACGGCGCCCGCAAGGTCGAGGTGACGATGACCCGCGACGACGGCGTCATCGAGATCTGGTACGGCGAGCTGGCCGACAAGAAGCCGCAGATCGACCTCGTGACGGACGCGGTGGCCCGCACGGCCGCCTCCCAGCCCTACACCGGCGGCAAGCGGCTGTACGGCTACGTCAAGAGCGACCTGATGTGGGTCGGCGAGAAGCAGACCCCCGAGGTCGAGCTGCGCCCCTACATGTCGGCCCACCTGAAGAAGGTCGTCACCCCGGAGGAGGTCGAGCGCTGGGCCAAGGCCCTGCCCGACGACATGCCGGACGACGGCATCGCCTTCTTCAAGTGAGCGCACGCCTTCCTCGACCGGTCGCACGCGAGTGGTCCTAGACTCTTGGGTGTGGTGAGCACCGACTGGAAGAGCGATCTGCGGCAGCGCGGCTACCGGCTGACCCCGCAGCGGCAACTCGTGCTCGAAGCCGTGGACACCCTTGAGCACGCGACCCCCGACGACATCCTCGTGGAAGTGAGGAAGACGGCGTCGGGGGTCAACATTTCGACGGTGTACCGGACGCTGGAGCTCCTGGAGGAGCTCGGTCTGGTCAGCCACGCGCATCTGGGGCACGGGGCGCCGACGTACCACCTCGCCGACCGGCACCACCACATCCACCTGGTCTGCCGGGACTGCCAGAACGTGATCGAGGCGGACATCTCCGTGGCCGCGGAGTTCACCGCCAAGCTGCGGCAGACCTTCGGGTTCGACACCGACATGAAGCACTTCGCGATCTTCGGCCGGTGCGAGGACTGCACGCTCAAGGCTTCACATACCGAGTCGTAGGCTTACGGATATGAAGAGCCCCCTGCTGACCCTGCCCGGCGCCGTCCCCGCCGAGGGTGTGGACGAAGGTGTCGCCGCCCACTACGGCGATCTGTTCCGTGAGCAGCGCGCCCTCGCCGATGGCACCGGATTCGTGGACCTCTCGCACCGGGGGGTCGTCGCCGTCACCGGCGAGGACCGGCTCGCCTGGCTGCACCTGCTGCTCACCCAGCACGTCAGCGACCTCCCGGCGGGCCGGGCGACCGAGGCGCTGATCCTCTCCGCGAACGGCCACATCGAGCACGCCCTGTACCTCGTGGACGACGGCGCGACGGTCTGGGCCCATGTGGAGCCGGGCACCCAGGAGGCGCTGATCGCCTACCTGGAGTCGATGAAGTTCTTCTACAGGGTCGAGGTCGCCGACCGCACGGCCGACATCGCGGTCGTGCACCTCCCGGCCGGCTCCATCGCCCCGGTCCCCGACGGCGTCGTCGTACGGGAGACGCCGCACGGCCGGGACCTGTTCCTGCCGCGCGCCGACCTGGAGGCGTACGCGGCGCAGGTCGGGCCGCCCGCCGGGATCCTCGCCTACGAGGCGCTGCGCGTGGAGCAGTACCGGCCCCGGCTCGGTTTCGAGACCGACCACCGCACCATCCCGCACGAGCTGGGCTGGATCGGCTCGGCGGTGCATCTGCAGAAGGGCTGCTACCGGGGGCAGGAGACGGTCGCCCGGGTGCAGAACCTGGGCAAGCCGCCGCGCCGGCTGGTCTTCCTGCACCTCGACGGCAGCGAGGTCCATCTGCCCGTGGCCGGGACGGAGCTCCGGCTCGCGGACGACGGCCCCGACGGCCGCAAGGTCGGCTTCGTCACCACGTCCGCCCGTCACCACGAGCTGGGCCCGGTCGCCCTCGCCCTGGTGAAGCGGAACGTGGCGGTGGACGCCCCGCTGGTGGCGGGGGACACGGCGGCGGCCCAGGAAGTCGTCGTCGAGCCGTAGACCCTCCGGGTGGATCTTCGGCCCGGAGGCTTGTAGATCTTTCGGGTCAGATTTCGATCTGCACGGTGAACGGGCCGTCGTTCGTCAGTGATACGCGCATCGCCGCCCCGAAGCGGCCCGTGGCCACCGTCGCGCCCAGGGAGCGCAACTGCGCGACGACCTCGTCGACGAGGGGTTCGGCCACGTCGCCGGGGGCGGCGGCGTTCCAGGTGGGGCGGCGGCCCTTGCGGGCGTCGCCGTAGAGGGTGAACTGGCTGATCACCAGGAGCGGGGCGTCGATGTCGCTGCACGACTTCTCGTCGTGCAGCATGCGGATCGACCAGAGTTTGCGGGCCAGCTGGGCCGCCTTCTCCTTGGTGTCCTCGTGGGTGACGCCGACGAGGACGCACAGTCCCTCGCCCTCGATCGCGCCCACGGTCTCGCCGTCCACGACGACGCTCGCGCCGTCCACCCTCTGCACCACTGCTCGCATACGTCCATCATGCAGGGCGGTGACATCGGCGCCGCGGCTGGTCGGCGGATGCACCGAAAGGGTGGTTTGCGCGGGCGCCAACAGCCCCTGCACGGACGTATTTTGCTGCTATACCGCCCATCTGGGGTCTATCGGGGGCACTCGTTCCCATAGCGGCCACTTGGGGTGGCACGATGCTTGCACACACCGGTCGAGGGGACGGTTGAGGCACATGAGCACATCAAGCACCGGACAGCAGCAGGCGGCTGTCTGGTCGACGTACACGGGGATGGGCGCGTCGGAATACCACCGGCCGCCCACACAGCGCACGGACAGCCCGCGGCTGCCCTCGGACGCCTCCGGACCGGAGATGCCCGCGCTGAGCCTGCCCGAGCTGCGCACGCTGCGCCGCGAGGTCCGGCGTGACGAGGCCGACCTCAGCTATCTGCGGCGGCTGCTCCAGGGGCGGATCGACATCCTGCGCGCGGAGGTGGACCGGCGTACGCCGGCGGGCGACGCCTCCGTCGCGGTGTCCGAGGAGACCTCGGTGGTGGAGCGGCTGGCGGAGATCCTGCGGGACTCCCCGGCGCGGCACCGCTCCTCGGCACGCCATGTCACCCTGGGCACCCCGCAGGGCGAGGAGTACCGGCGGCTGGCCGCCGAGATGCTCGCCGAGGTGGAACTGTCCGACCTGGGCGCGCGCACGGACCTGGAGCTGAACGCGGCGATGGGGCGGCTCGAGCGTCACGAGCAGCAGGTCTCCCGGCGCCGCCAGCGGCTCCAGCGCACGGCCGACGAGTGCAGCGCGGAGATCGCGCGCCGCTACCGCGAGGGGGAGGCGCAGGTCGACGACCTGCTGGTCTGAGCCGTCCCGGGGCGGGACGCGCTGGGGGAGGGCCGGCGGTCGGAAATTTACGCGACACCGACCGGCCCTCCGCCTAGCGTGAGTTCATGACCCCCATACCCCGCGCCGACGACATCGACGTACGCCCGATCGCCGAATCCGAGTTCGCCGACTGGCTGCGTGCCGTGAACACCGGCTTCCTGCGGGCGGCCCCTCTGACCGACGAGGAGGTCGAGGGCCGGCGCGAGCGGTTCGTGGAGGGCCGCTACCTCGGAGCCTTCGATCGCGGCAGGTGTGTGGCGACGTTCCGGTCCTTCGACCAGGAGCTCACGGCCGTGGGCGGCGCGAGCGTCCCGGCCGACGCGATCTCGGGGGTCACCGTCACCGCCACCCACCGCCGCCGCGGGCTACTCAGCCGCATGATGGCGCGGGACCTGGCGGCCGCGAAGGAGCGCGGGGACGTGGCCGCGACGCTGATCGCCGCCGAGTACCCGATCTACGGCCGCTACGGCTTCGGGCCGGCGACCTGGACGGCGGAGTGGACGGTCGACGTGCCGCGCGCAGGCCTCGACGCCCGCTGGGCGGGCCCGGCGGACGGCGGGCGGGTCGACCTGGTGGAGGGCGAGGACGTCCGCAAGCTCGGCCCCGAGCTGCACGAGCGGCTCCGCCGCGGCGTGCCCGGCGCCATCGACCGCGACGACATGTGGTGGAGGATGAACACCGGAATCCTGCCGTGGGACCCGTCGTGGAAGCCGCCCTTCTACGCCGTGTACCGCTCGGCGTCCGGCGAGGTCGAGGGCATGGCCGTGTACGAGGTGGACGACAACTGGGGTGACGCCAAGCAGCCGTTGAACACGGCGACCGTGCGGTGGCTCATCGGAGTGACACCGGCCGCGGAACGCGCGCTGTGGGAGTACGTCTGCTCCGTCGACTGGGTCGTGAAGGTGAAGAGCGGCCGGCGGGCGCCCGACGACCTGCTCCCGCACTTCCTGCCCGACCCGCGGGCGGCGAGGATCACCTCGCTGGCGGACTGGCTGTGGGTGCGCGTCCTGGACGTCCAACGGGCACTGGAGGCGCGGACGTACGGGGGCACGGGGGCGCTGGTGCTGGAGGTCGCCGGTGTGGACGGGTTGACCGGCGGGCGCTACCGGCTGGAGGCCTCGCCCGAGGGGGCGTCCTGTACGCCGACCACCGAGAGCGCGGAACTCGCACTGGGGCTGGGCGAGTTGGGGGCGCTGTGGCTCGGGGACGAGTCGGCGGTGCGGCTGGCGGCGCTGGGCCGGGTGGGCGAAGAACGAGCGGGCGCCGCCCGGAAGGCCGACGCCCTGCTGCGTACGTCCAGGCGGCCTTGGTGCCCGGACATGTTCTGAGCCGCTCCCTCCTGCCGGTGTGCTGGGACCCGCATCCGTAGCGAGCTGTTCTGTTGTGGTTGTCGTGCGGCCGTGCAGGCCGGGCGGGACTCCCGGCTCCCCTCCGGGAGGGAGTCCCTGGCGGGTGGCCAACCTCCTGAAGGTCTGACCATGTGCCCGAAGTTGGTGACCAACTTCACTGTACTTATCTCCGCTTGGACGCGGCTCATAACCACCTTTCCCTGAACTGCCTAAAGATGGCGGGAAGTTGTACTGTGCAGTGGTGGACCCGGAACACGACTCCGTCAATGGGCGGAAGAGGTCGCAACGGCCACAGAGAACACATCACGAGGTGGCCGACGAGCTGCGCGCCCGGATCAGGTCAGGGGCGCTGCGGCCGGGTGCGCGCATGCCCACCCAGGCTCAGCTGGCCCACGAGTTCGGTGTCGAGCGCGGGGCGGTGCGGCAGGCGCTGCGCATCCTGCAGTCCGAGCGGCTGCTCACCAACATGTCCAAGGGCAGTCCGGCGACCGTCGCCCTCGACCCCGTCGGACCGCTGACCGGCCCGGAAGCTCCTCCGCTGCCCACGACGGTGGCCCTCGCTCCCCGGATAGCGGCGGCGTTCGGCGCGGAGCACGTCGAGATCGACGCCGTGTGCCTGACGTCCATCTCCCTCACGCTCGCCATCGGCGAGCCGCTGCGCCAGATCCACGCCGGACGGCTGAAACCGGCCAAGGTCGACGTCCGGGTGCTGCTGCCCAGCCGGGACATCGACCTGGCCTTCCCGGTTCCGGTCGAGGGGGGCGGCGACGACTGGGTGCACGACCGGTGGCTGGCGATGCGCAACGCCCAGGGGCAGGTCCTCCAGCACAACCTGCTGGCCCTGCGCGCCACCCACGGCATCGACGTGCACGTCACGTTCCGGGCGCTGCCCTTCACCCCGCCGGTGAAGCTGTACCTGCTCAACGGCACGGAGGCGCTGTTCGCGTACTACACGCTGACGCGCCGGGAGGCCGAGGCCGAGCACGAACAGCCGGCGTTGTACGACGCCCAGGGCACCCGGTCCATGCTGTTCTCCTTCGAGCAGGGCGCCGGGCTGCGCGACACGACGTTCGTGGAGCAGTCGCACCTGTGGTTCAACGCACTGTGGGAGACGATCAGTTCGGAGCTGGTGCTCACGAGCTGATCGTCTCCCACGGGTCGTTCCGGGGCGGTGCGGTGGTTCATCGGGTGGGCCCCGTCATCAGCAGCGCGAGCACGACGGCTCCCGCGGAGCTGACGGCCGGGCTCTTGGCCTTGACGCCCACGGTGAGAAGGATCAGACCGACGAGGCCGGCCGGACCGTACTTCCACTGGACGAGCTGTTCGAAGGCGACGACGAAGGCGGCGGAGAGGAGAGCGAGGGCGGGCATCGGTGTTCCCCCTTCGGAAGTCCGGAAGCAAAACTTCCACCAACTCCGAGAAGTTGGCAACCAACTCTGATTAAGTTGTCCCCACTTGGTCCCTAGTCATAAACAACTTTCAAGCAACTCCCGTCAGATGGATCAGAGTTGTAGCGTTTGGTCGTGACCCAGGAGAGCGTGGCGGAGAACGTGGCAGTGAACGGCAGCAGAAGGTCCTCGCCCCAGGAGATCGCCGACATCCTGCGGCAACGCATCCGAGCCGGTGAGCTCAAGCCGGGGGACCGCCTGCCCACCCAGGCCGAACTGGCGGAGGAGTTCGGCGTGGAGCGCGGCGCCGTCCGCCAGGCTCTGCGCGTCCTCCAGGAGGACGGCCTCCTCACCAACGTCAGCAAGGGCAGCCCACCGCGGATCGCGGCCCCGGAGCCGGTCCGGGGGGAGCCCCAGCCGACGATGGTGGGGCTGGCCCCCCGTCTGACGGAGGCCTTCTCGACGCCGCACGTGCGCATCGACGTGGTCTGCCACACCGCGGAGACGCTGATGGTCGCCATCGGCGAGCCGCTGCGCCTGATCCACGAGGGCCGCATCCATCCCGAGTCGATCGACGTCCGCATCCTGGTCCCCTCCCGGGACATCGAGCTGGCCTTTCCGGTCCCGGTCGAGGCCCACGGCGACGACAACCCGGTCCACCAGCGCTGGCTGGCGATGCGCAACGCCCAGGGGCAGGTCCTCCAGCACAACCTGAAGGCGCTGCGCTCGACGCACGGCATCGACGTCCACGTCACGTTCCGCGCGCTGCCGTTCACCCCGCCGGTGAAGCTGTACCTCCTCAACGAGGAGGAGGCCCTGATCGGCTACTACATGCTGACCAGGCGTGCGGAGGAGTGGGGCAGCCAGACCCTGGACATGTACGACGTCCTCGGCTCCCAGTCCCTTCTCTTCTCCTTCGTGAAGCGGACGGGCCGCCGGGACGCGGCGTTCGTGAAGGAATCCCAGAAGTGGTTCAACGCCCTCTGGGAAACCATCACCTCGGACCTGACACTCTCCTAGTGACTTCTGATACGAAGCAGACTGGTGCGGTGCACATCACGACCGAGAACGATCCGAACCGACTCCGCGATCGGATCGAACGTGCCCGTGTCGTGCTGTGGGACTTCGACGGGCCCATCTGCCGCCTGTTCGCCGGGCACTCGGCGGAGCGGGTGGCGGGCGACCTGGTGTCCTGGCTGGAGGGCCGCGGTCTGCACGGCCTGCTCACGGAGACCGAGCGCGAGTCGCTCGACCCGCATGTGGTCCTGCGCGCCGTGGACCGCCGGCACCCCGGCAGCGACCTCGTCGCCGAGCTGGAGGAACGCCTCACCCAGGAGGAGCTGCGGGCCGCGACCTCGGCGATGCCGACCCCGTACGCCGATCCGCTGATCCGCACCTGGACCGCGGTGGGATCCCGCCTGGCGATCACCACGAACAACTCGCCACGGGTGGTCCGCACGTACCTCGCGGGACGCGGCCTCGCCGACTGCTTCGCCCCCCACGTCTACGGCCGCACCCAGGAACTCCGGCACCTGAAGCCGGACCCGCACTGTCTGAACCGGGCGCTGCGGGCGATGGGGGCGGCGCCGGGGGAGGCCCTCATGATCGGCGACACTCCCTCCGACCACGAGGCGGCGGGCCGGGCGGGAGTGCCGTTCCTGGGCTACGCGCGTAACGAACGCAAGGCCAAGATCCTGAGGGACGCCGGGGCCGACGCGGTCCTCGTGTCCCTGGAACCGCTCTTGGACCTGCTGCGCGCGTAAGCGAACCGCCGGGAGCAACTGACTCATCAGGAAACCGCCTTCTGCCGGTCCTCGGGGTCGGACAACTGGCCGGGATACTTGCCTGGTTGCCTGCTTGAACCAGGCATGCCCGGTCAACTTGATCCCTTAACCGGCAAGTTGCAGGCCGTCCTGCCTGAGAGCGACTTGTTTGCTTGTCGGCCCGCAGCGGTACGTACGTCGTGTGACTGCCAGACGGAGTGGTGACGGCAAGGAGTTCCGGCGCGTGGCCGAGGAGCTGCGGACCCGGATGGCCGACGGGACGTACGGTCTGGGTGTCACGCTGCCCTCGCAACGGGTCCTCGCAGCGGAGTTCGGTGTGTCCAGGGACACGGTGCAGCGGGTCATCCAGGAACTCGGCAACGAGGGCTGGATCGAGAACCGGCAGGGTGCCAAGGCTCTGGTCATCAAGAATCAGCGCATCCAGTCCGAGACGGCCCGGGCCACTCGCTCCCGGCGGCCGATGACCCTGGGGCCCCTCATCAGCGAGGCGT
Source organism: Streptomyces massasporeus (assembly GCF_014648995.1). Taxonomy (GTDB): domain Bacteria; phylum Actinomycetota; class Actinomycetes; order Streptomycetales; family Streptomycetaceae; genus Streptomyces; species Streptomyces massasporeus. The sequence goes on from NZ_BMSE01000008.1 coordinate 72,423, forward strand.
TCGAGCAGCCCGAAGTCACCCTGGACGTCTACACGTTGACCTCCGAGTCGCTGGACGTCCACATCCGCTTGCAGGCCGAGCGGATCCGCGCCGGCGTCATCGCGCCCGAGCGGATCGCCCTGCGCATGCTCCTGCCCTCAGAGTCGCTGGAGTTGCCTTACCCCCGGGCCCTGAAGGAGGAGGACGCCCCGCGGCTGCGGGACCGCTTCCGCACCATCACCCAGCGCAGCACCGAGTCCCTGCGCCAGGTGCTGCGGGGCCTGGAGGCGGAGAAGCTGGTCCCGTCCGTGGAGCTGGAGATCCGGCACGCCCCCCTCACCCCGACCTTCAAGCTGTACGTGATCAACGGGAGCGAGGTGCTCCACGGCCTGTACAACGTGGTCGAGAGGCCGCTGGTCCTCGACGACGGATACCAGGTGCGGGCACTGGACGTCCTGGGCCTCGGCGCCACGCTGACCCATCACGTGCGGGACGGCGACCCGGAGTCGGCCGGCAGCATCTTCGTGGACACCATGCGCACGTGGTACGACTCCGTCTGGAAGTGGTTGTCGGAGCTGCCGCAGTGACGGAAACGCGCTGCGGAGACGGGAGGAGACGCCTGGTGGCCGGGTGTAGCATTCCGGCACCGCGCAAGGTTTGAGTCGTTCCCGCGCCCCGCTCGTATGGGACGAGGCCAACCGGCCATCACCGAACGAGTTCACGCAGTCTCATGCTGATGGGTGGCATTCACCCGTAATGGCTCACTCTGCCATGCGCGGCGTCGGCCGCGAACCTACCGTTTGCCATACCCTCCTCCCTTCTCGTCCTTCCGGAGCGGCCAGTGGGCGCACCTCCTCGTCCCCGTCCTCTTCTCGGGGAGCGCGCCTCGCACGACGCCACCTACCGGGCCTTCGTGAAACTCGCCGCCGAGCTGGGGCAGGAGACCAGCGGCCACCACAACCGCAACTACGTCCTTCCGCTGACCCCGGGCATGGCCCGGATGATCGGCGGTGAGGCGGGGACGTCGGTGACCGTCCGGGTCCGGCGTCCGGACGCGCTGCCCGTGGTCATCAGGACCTGGCAGAACGAGGCCGACATCCTCGCCGCCGTCCGGGGCGTCCTGCCGCACGCGCCGCAATGTCTGCTCAAGCGGGACGATTTCGCGATCCACAGCTTCGTCGAGGGCGTGCCCCTTTCCAGCGTCTGCGACAACGGCAAACCGGTCGACACCCTGCTCATCAAGGCACTGGCGGGGCTGCTCGCCCGTATGGCCCAGGTGCGGCGTGGCGCGCTGCCCGCCCTGCCGGCCGTCTGGCCCCGCAACGACACGGACAGCCAGGGCTTCCTGCGGACCCTGGTGCACCTGGCGGACCAGCAGGTCAGACGGCCCAACCGCGAGAGGTTCGGCGGGCTGTTCGCGGCGCTGGGCATTCCGGAGGACGCACTCGCCGGGCTGGCCGGACGGGTGCCCGCGATGGCCCGGCGGCCCTACAGCCTGCTCCACGCCGACCTGCACCGCGACAACGTGATCGTGTCGTACGCGGGCGACCCGCCCCTCATCTGTGTCGACTGGGAGCTCGCCACCTACGGCGACCCGCTGCACGACCTCGCGACCCACCTCGTCCGCATGCGGTACCCGGCCGACCAGTGGGCCGAGGTGGTCGACTCCTGGGGCGAGGCCATGCAGGAGGTCCGTCCGGCCGCCGTCAACGGACTGGCCAAGGATCTGCGGCACTATCTGGCGTTCGAGCGGGCGCAGTCGGTGTTCCCGGACGTGATGCGGGCCGCCCGGTCCCTCGAGGAATCGTTCACGCAGACGAGCCTGGACGAGGCGACGGCCGAGGTGCGCAGGGCCCTGGAGGCGGCGGCGGAACCGCTGCGGCTCACCAGGGTGCCGCGCGAGGGCGAGATCCGGCGGGCCCTGTTCCGGTGGCTGGTGTCGCGGATGAACGGGGACATCAGCGGCCGGGCGTGGATCGCGAAGGCGTTCGAGTGGCGGCCCGACCGGCGCGTTCCGGAGCGCCCCGACTTCCCGCCCGCCGCGGTGCGGGAGGCCCTGCTGGCGGAGGGGGCCGCTCCCGCGGGGAGGGTCTTCAAGGGGACCGCCCACCTGAACACGGTGGTGACGGTGCCGGGTGTCGACCCGCCCGTGGTCGTCCGGCGGAAGCTGCCCGAGGTGTGCCGGCGGGAGCGTGGCTTCCTCAGCGAGCACGCCGTGCTGCGGGCGATCGAGGAGTCGTCCGTCGGGGTGGCCGCGCCGCGGGTGCTCGCCCTGGGCGAGACCTACCAGGGCGACACCATCGCCCTCCACACCTACGTCGGGCCGCGGGACGTCGACCGGCCCCCCAGCCACCCCGTCCACGGCCTGCTGCCGCACGAGGCGGACGGTCTGGTGGACCAGCTGTGCGCCCTGACGCACGTCAGGTACCGGCAGGTGGACCCGACCGCCGGCGAGGGCGCTTTCCACCGCTGGCTGCGGGACCAGCTGGTCGCCCTGGTACGGGACCTGCCGAAGGAGTCCCAGCAGCTGGCCCGGCACCTCGGGCTGCCCGACGCGGACCGGCTGCAGCTGATCCTCTCCCGGCACGAGGTGAGCCACCGGGAGCCCGCGCTCCTGCACGGTGACCTGAACCCGTGGAACCTCGTACGCCGCGACGACCGGCTGGCGCTGACCATCATCGACTGGGAGATGGCCGTCGTCGGCGACCCCCTCTACGACCTCGTACGGCACATGCACCTCACCCCTACCCGGCCGGAGATCAGGGACCGGATGTTCCGTCGCTGGGAGCGCCTGCTGCCCGCCGAGTACACCCGCGACTGGCGCAAGGACTGGCGGATGTACCGCGGGCTGGAGATCGTGCGGTCCGCCTACGTCGACCTGGACCGCATCGTGACCGGCGCGGGCCTGGACGCTCCGAACGTCCGGCGGGCGGTGGACTCCTACGCGGTGACGCTGGCCGTCGCCACGGGCTCCCTCGGCCTCCCGGTGCGCTCCACGGCCAACCCCTACCTCGCCCGCGCCCTGGCCTGACGCCGCCCCTGCGTAGGCTCCCCCTCATGAGCGACCCCGGCCTGCGTGAGCGTAAGAAGCGGCGAATGTACGAGACCGTGTCGGACATCGCCGTTCGGCTCTTCATGGAGAAGGGGTTCGACGCGGTGTCCGTCGCGGAGGTGGCGGCGGCGGCCGAGATCTCGAAGCCGACGTTGTTCCGGTACTTCCCGGCCAAGGAGGATCTGGTGCTGTACCGGATCGCCGATCACGAGGGGGAGGCCGCCCGGGTGGTGGCGGGGGCCGAGGGGACGGCCGTGGAGGCGCTGCGGCGGCATTTCGTGACGGGGCTGGAGCGGGAGGACCCGGTGACCGGGCTCAGCGACCATCCTGACGTGCTCGCCTTTCACGCCCTGCTCTACGGGACGCCCTCCCTGGTCGCCCGGGCGCACACGCACCAGGAGCGGTCGGAGGCCGCGCTGGCCGAGGTGCTCGGGGGTGATCTGGACGCGCGGCTGGCGGCCGGGCAGATCATGGCCGTGCTGCGGGTGCTCGCGCTGGAGAACTGGCGGCGGATCGCGGCGGGGGAGCGGGTGGCGGACGTGCGGCCGGACGCGGTCGCGGCGGCGCAGCGGGCGTTCGGGTGGCTCGCGGCCGGGCTGCCGCCGCGCCTTCGTGGAGAGACTCGGTAATTTATTTAACTCGGTTACGTTTTCGCGTACGCTCGGTGGAATGACCTCGACCGAGCCTGCCCTCCAGTACGTCCTCGACCGGGAACGCGCCCATCACGAGCGCTGCCGGACCGCCCTCGCCGCGATGGTCGAGGGCGCCGGTGAACAGGTCGTCATCGGGGAGGACGTGTCCGCGTCCGGGGCCGATGCCGAAGTCCTCGGATACCAGCTGCGCAGCCGGGCGAAGGCGCTGCGGGAGCTGCCCGAGGGGCCGTTGTTCTTCGGGGCGCTGGAGGGAGGGGACGGCACGCTGCACATCGGGCGGCTGCGGATCTCCGAGCACCCGGCCGAACCGCCCCTGGTCGTCGACTGGCGTGCGCCCGTCTCACGCGCCTTCTACCAGGCGTCGGCCCGGGACCCGCAGGGCGTGGTGGTGCGCAGGCGGTTCGGGTGGGCACCCGGCAGCCGGGGCGACTCCGGGGATCTCACCGGCCTGGAGGACGAGCACCTGGAGCAGGGGGAGTCGCGCGACAGCGAGATCGTCGCCCGGGAGATCGAGCGGCCCCGGGTCGGGCCCATGCGGGACATCGCCGCGACGATCCAGCCCGAGCAGGACGACCTCGTCCGGGGGGACCTGGCGCTGTCGGTGTGCGTGCAGGGCGCGCCGGGCACCGGCAAGACCGCCGTCGGGCTGCACCGGGCCGCGTATCTGCTCTACACGCACCCGCAGCGCATCCGGCGCGGCGGCCTGCTGATCCTCGGACCCAACCGCACCTTCCTGTCGTACATCGCGGAGGTGCTTCCCGCCCTCGGCGAGACCGGCGTGCGGCAGTCGACGCTGGCGGAGGAGATCGCCCGGTGCCCGGTCCGGGGCGCGGACGAGGAGCCGGCCGCGGTCGTGAAGCACGACGCCCGGATGGCCGAGGTGCTGCGGCGGGCGCTGTACGCGCGCGTGCGCGCCGAGGGCAGCGGCGCGGAGATCGCCCTGCCGGACGGGGCCTACCGGTGGCGGGTGCCGGCGGGAGAGCTCGCGCGGATCGTGGCCGAGGTGCGGGAGGAGGAACCGCCCTACGGGGTCGGGCGGGAGCGGGTGCGGGCGCGGATCGTGCGGTCTCTGCGCGAACAGGTCGAGCGGCGGGCCGGGCCGCCGCCGAACGCCTGGGTGCGGCGGGTCGAGCGGGCGCGGCCGGTGTCGGCGTACGTCGATGCCGTGTGGCCGCGGGTGCGGCCGGAGGAGGTCGTGGCCGAACTGCTCGGCGACGAGAAGGTGTTGGCGGCGGCCGCCGAGGGGCTGCTCGACGCCGGTGAGCAGCGGGCGCTGCTGTGGGAGCGGCCGCCCCGGTCGTGGAAGTCGGCGTGCTGGTCGGCCGCCGATCTGGTGCTGCTCGACGAGGTGGCCGGGCTCATCGGGCATCCGGAGGGGTACGGGCACGTCGTCGTCGACGAGGCGCAGGACCTGTCCCCGATGGAGTGCCGGGCCATCGCCCGCCGGGCCCGCTTCGGTTCGCTGACGGTGCTGGGCGATCTGGCGCAGGGGACGACGCCGTGGGCGGCGCGGTCCTGGCGTACGGTCCTCGCGCACCTGGGGAAACCGGACGCGGCCGAGGTCGCCCTGACCACCGGGTTCCGGGTGCCGCAGGCCGTCGTCGGGCTCGCCAACCGGCTGCTGGAGCGTCTCGACGTGGATGTACCGCCGGCCCGATCGCTCCGCGGGGACGGGGAGTTGCGGATGCGGGAGACCACCGTCGACGGCGTGCCCGGGGCGGTCGTGGCGGCCGTACGGGACGCGCTGGGGCGGGAGGGCTCGATCGGGATCGTCGCGGCGGACGCGGACGTCCCCCGGGTGCGGGCGGCCCTGGAGGCGGCCGGCATCGCGGCGGCGGGCCCGGACGAACTCGGCGCGCGGGTCGCCCTGGTGCCGGCGAGCGTGGTCAAGGGCCTGGAGTACGACCATGTCGTGGCCGTCGAGCCGGCGGCGATCGCCGAGGCGGAGGAACGGGGCCTGCACCGGCTGTACGTGGTGCTGACCCGGGCGGTGTCACGGCTGGAGGTGGTGCGGGGGAGGGAACTGCCTTTCTAGGAAACCTTTTTGACGGCTAGGGTCCCGTGCCATGGCTGACGTCGACGCGTTCACGGACATACCCACGACCACGCTGGCCGATCTGCTGGGCCGCGAGCAGGTCATGGACATCGGGATCCGGCCGCTGTGGGAACCGGTGCCCCGGGTGGCCGGACCCGCCTTCACCGTACGGTGCCCGCCCGGCGACAACCTGATGCTGCACGCCGCGATCCACCGGGCCGGCCCCGGCTCGGTCGTCGTCGTGGAGTCGGGCGACCTGGACTACGCCCTGGCCGGCGGCAACGTCTGCGCCGTCGCCCGGCGCCGGGGCATCACCGCGTTCGTCGCCGACGGGTTGATCCGCGACCTCGCCGAGGTCCGGGACATGCGCTTCCCGGTGTTCGCACGCGGTGTCATCCCCATCCCGGGCGCCAAGTCGGCCGCCACACCGCTGAACGAGCGGGTGCGCTGCGGCGGGGTCGCCGTCGACGCGGGCGACACCGTCGTCGCCGACGAGGAGGGCGTCGTGGTCGTGCCCGGGGCCCGCCGCGAGGAAGTGCTGGCGGCGGCCCGGGCGAAGCTGGCGAAGGAGGCCGCTCAGTCCCTGGACGACTGGGAGTCGGCCCACCGCACCCGCATCGCCGGGATCCTCGCGGACCAGGGCTTCGAGGATCAGGCTTACGAGGACTGACCGACCGGTCTGGGCCGGCCGGTCGATCGCTACGACCGGTCTCGGTCTGCCGGTCGCTACGCCGCGGCGAAGGGCCCTCCGTTGGTGAAGGCCAGTTCGTGGAAGCGGTCGCCGATGTGGCGGTGGGTGGCCGCGTCCGGGTGGATGTGGTCGGGCAGGGGGTGGGCGGCGGCGTCCTTCGCGCCGTAGAGGTCGAGGCCGTCGAGGTAGTGCAGGTTCGGGTCGTCGGCGGCGCGCTGCTCGACGATGCGGGCCAGTTCCTCGCGGATGACGGTGAGCGTGAGCTTGCCCGCGGCCGTCTGCGCCGGGTCGCCCATGGCGGCGAAGACCATCCGGCCCTTGCTCATCTCGTCCCTGTCGGGGGCGGTGGGCCCGGGCGTGTCCTCGTGGATGGCGCAGTGGATGGGGGAGACGAGCAGCAGCGGGGTGTCCGGGTGCCCGTCGCGGATCGTGTCGAGGAAGCCGTGCACGGCGGGGCCGAAGGTGCGCAGGTGCATCGCGTCCTGGTTGACGAGGTTGATGCCCGTCTTGACGCTGATCAGGTCGGCCGGGGTGTCCCGCATGGCGCGCGCGGTGAACGGGTCGAGCATCGCGCTGCCGCCGAAGCCGAGGTTGACCAGCTCCGCCCCGCCCCGCAGTGCGGCGATCGCGGGCCAGATGGCCGTGGGGCTCGCGGCGTCCGAGCCATGGCTGATCGAGCTGCCGTGGTGCAGCCACACCCTGCGGCCCCGGTCCGGGGCGGGCGTGACGGGAGCGTCCGTGCGCAGGGCGACCAGCTCGGTGGTCTCGTTGTGCGGCAGCCAGATCTCGACGTCCTTGTCCCGCGCGGGCAGGCCCGTGAAACGGATCGTGCCGACCGGGCCGGGCGTGACCTCGCCCTCCCAGGTGGCGAGGTCGACGGTGAGGACGTTGCCGTCGGTCCCGGCGGCCTGGCCGGCCGGGACGCCGTCGACGAGGAGGTCGTACAGCCCGTCCGGGCGCGGCGGGAAGCCGGTGTACTCGCGCTTGGTGCGCAGCGTGTCCAGCTCGATGGCGGTCGCGGCGGTGCGCAGCGCCAGGCGCACGCCCGAGGGCTGGGACTCGGCCATCGACAGCTGCGGGCTGGTGTTCTGCGCGCGGGCCCGGGCGGGCAGCCGGTGGGGGAGCAGGCCGTGCTCGGTGCGCTCCAGGTCGAGGGCGCCGCGCAGCAGGTCCGCCGTGACGGGCGTGGTGATCCAGTCGTGCTCGGTGTGCATGGGTGTCAGCCTCGGGGGTCGGTAGGGGCCGCGGGCCAGTTCCGCAGCAGCGTGTCGAGGGCGTCGAGGATCCGGGCCCAGGTCTCCTCGGTGTCCGGGGCGCTGTGGCTGAAACCGCCGCCGAGCTCCAGGCTGACGTAGCCGTGGAAGACGCTGCCGAGCAGCCGGACCGCGTGGGTCTGGTCCGGCTCCGTCAGGTCGTAGCCGCGCAGCAGCGCCCGGGTCATCTGCGCGTGCCGGACACCGGCGCTCGCGGCCGCCGTCTGCGGGTCGAGCCGCAGTTGGGCCGCGGCGTAGCGGCCCGGGTGTTCCCGGGCGTAGTCGCGGTACACGTTCGCGAGGGCGGACAGGGCGTCCTTGCCGGCTCGTCCGGCCAGGGCCTCGGCGGCCCGGTCGGCGAGTTCCGCGAGGGCCAGCAGGGCGATCCTCGTCTTCAGGTCGTGGGAGTTCCGCACGTGCGAGTACAGGCTCGCGACCTTGACGTCGAACCGCCGGGCGAGTGCCGAGACGGTGACCTGCTCGAAGCCGACCTCGTCGGCGAGCTCGGCGCCGGCCTCGGTCAGACGCTCGGGCGTGAGTCCTACGCGTGCCATGAGGGTTCTCCCTTCTACCTGAAGAGAGCGTGCCCCTGCCTAAAGCTTTTAGGCAAATGACTGTGACCTTTCGCGGCCGCGGCGGGTTTTCCCCCAGGGCTTGAGGACGGAGATCACCGTCATGAAGACGTAGGCGGACAGCGACACGACCGGCCCGAAGAGCACGTCCCCTGCGTCGGGCAGCGGTCCGCCCGCGGCGACGGCCGTGACCGCGGAGTTCACGCCGGGGCGCAGCGCGAAGACCGTGGCGGTGGTGGTGGCGAGGGTCAGCCAGAACTTCGTGTACACCCACCGGTGCCGGGCCAGGCCCCACTTCGTGCCCAGCGACAGCAGCAGGCCGCTGAGGAGCGTGAGGAACGCGACGGGGAGCAGGAGCCAGTCGGCGAAGAGCTTCATGGCCCGGACGGAGGCCTCCACGGTCGCGGGGGATCCGGTGGTGGCCGCGGAGATCCCGAGCGCGAGCAGCCCGAGCGTCAGCCCGAGCCAGCAGGCGGAGACGGTGACGTGCACGACGAGCGCGGCGCGGCGGGATCGGCGGTTGAGTTTCGGCTTCGGCTTCACGCTGTCACCGTGCCGGGGGAGGGGTGGTGCGGGCGTCTTGCAGCGGGAGTAAGTCGGCGTACTGGCGTCGGAGTACGAGGCGTGTCAGTGCCATCACCTACCTTCGTGGCATGACCGAGCCTTCCCACCTCGTAGCCATCCGCGAGTCCTACGACACCGTCGCCGCCGACTACACCCGACTCGTCAAGGAACCGGCCGAGTTGGACCCGGTGTCCCGCGCGATGTTGGCCGCCTTCGCCGAACTGGCGGCGCCTCTCGGGCCGGTCGCCGACCTGGGCTGCGGTCCGGGCAAGGTGACGGCGCACCTGGCCGCTCTGGGGGTACCGGTGTTCGGCGTGGACGTGTCGCCGAGGATGATCGAGCTGGCCCGGACGGCGTATCCAGAACTCCGCTTCACCGTCGGCTCGATGACCGCGCTGGACATCGCCGACGGCGAACTCGGCGGCATCCTCGCGTACTACACGACCCACCACACCCCGCCGCAGTGGCTGCCGACCGTCTTCGCCGAGTTTCACCGCACCCTCGCGCCCGGCGGCCGGCTGATGCTGGCCGGCCATGTGGGCAACGGCGATCACCTGCGCCCCACGCGCGCGTACGGCGACCATCCGGTGTCCTACGAGTCCCACCTGCTGCCGCCGGACCGGATCGCGGAACTGCTGCACCGGGCGGGGCTGGTGGTCACGACGCGGGTGGTGCAGGAACCGGACGGAGGGGTGAAGAGGCAGGGGGGTACGTTCCTGGCGTACAAGCCGGAGTAGCGGAACGGACCTGGTGGGGTGGGGTTGTCAGCCGTTCTGTTCGGCTTCTTCGGGGGCGTCGCCGACCGGTCGTTCGACGACGAAGGAACCCTTCCCTCGCACGGTGACGATCAGGCCGCGCTCGCGGAGTTCCTGTGCGGCCCGTCGCGCGGTCAGTCGTGCCACACCGTACTCGTCGGCGAGGTGATTCTCGGAAGGGATGGGCCTGTCCGGTGCCAGTTCACCGGATGCGATCTTCCCGGCGATGACGTCGGCCAACTGCACGTAGAGCGGTCTCGCGCTCATCGGGTCCAGAGTGGGCTTCGACGCTTCGGTATCGCTCATACGTCCAACGTAGAGCGGTAGCGATCTGCCCGATCGTGTGGATCCCTCTGTACTTGTATGTAGAGGGCTGTATCCAGGTGTAGCGTCGAAGACGGAAAGACCCCGGCGAGGTGGACTAGACCTCCCGGGGCATGGCCAACGCTGATCAAGGAGCGTCGACATGCACGACCTTATCCCCCGCGCCCTCCACTGGCTGCGCCTCCTCTTCGCCCCCGGCACCGGGAAACGGCGGCGGTGCCACCCCCGCCGTCACCTCTTCCCCCACGTGCACCTCACCCTCGTCAGCTGCCCCTCCGCCCCCCAGCAGCCGCAGCTCCCCCGCCACCGCTCCCCGTACGGCCTGCACAGTCCTCTCGACGGAGCCGCTTCCTCCCTCGTCCGCCCCTACCTCGCCGCCCACGAACAGGAAGCCGTTCTCCAGGAACGCCGTCGCCTGGCCCTCGTGCTCGCCGCCGACTTCGGGATCGATCTCGACCAGCATCTGATCGGCGCGCGGGAGGTGGCCGCCTGATGGAACCCCTCACCGGTCGGACACACGTCACGCCGCCACCCAGGCTCCTGCCCTGGTCGTCTCCCGACGGCAACCCCTGTTACCTGGTGACCGACCACAACGGCAGCCACCTCTCCCGTCTCGCCGACGACTTGGAAGCCGTCCAGCTCGCCACTGGCGCCGACGTGCTCGGTCACGCCCGCAAGGTGCTGGACGACCCGGCCTCCCCGCACAGGGAGATCCGTTTCGCCGGCATCCGTCTCGCCGAGTGCCTGAGCGACGCCCTGCGGGTCGCCGAGTCCCGGGGAATGCGCCTGCCCGGGCCGGACACCGAGGACGCCTGAGAGGGTCACCCGCCGTGTGTCCACACCCGCAACGGGCCGATCGGCTCGAAGCCGTGCCGGAGGGCGACCCTCAGATCGTCACCCTGCTCGTAGCCGACTACGGGCAGGGTGGGAAAGAGGTGGGTGAGTGCATGCAGAACGACCGGCCAGGCCGCGTCGGGTCCGTCCTCCCGCCCGAAGACGTTGGAGACGCCGACGACATGCTCACTGCGGGTCGCCACGGCTCCGGCGACCACGCGGCCGTCGGAGCCGTGGCCGGGCCGCGCCAGGATCACGAAGGTCTCCGGGTCGGCGAGCAGCCCGGGCCGGAACAGCTCTGCGTGTCCGGCCCCGTCATCCCAGGCCAGTGCCCAAGCACGCAGGGTGTCCGGGTCGCCCACCACATCCCACGCGAGATCGGATGACGGGATGGGCGCCCCGGCCGGCCGGTGGACCCACTGTGCCTCGAACAGCACCTGGAACCCGGCTGCCGTCAACTCCAGGTCGGCGAAACTGTCCTTGACCGAGGCGCCGGGCGAGGCCGTGTCGATCCGCGCCACGAGCGCGTCCCGGCCGGTCTCCGGCTCCAGCGTCACGGCGTCGGGGTAGTAGAGCGGCGTCCGCACGGCCGCGGCCCAGGCCTCGGCCCCGAACTCGCCCGCCACCCCGTGCGCCCGGCACATCGCCGCACACCACTCGGCGTTGTTCCGGGCGGCAGACCGGATCAGGACTTGCCGCGAAGTCGTCATGACAGGGATGAAACCGATGGCCGGACCGGTCCGTCCACCGATTTGATGGTGCCGCCCTCGACCTCTGCCGGAAGGACCCCGCCCCCGTGCCTGCTTCCCTTGCCGAGTCCGGACCGGCCGTCGCCCTCCTGAGCGGGCTCGGCGCGGCGGACATCGCCCATCCGGGCGGCACCCTCCTCGCCCACCTCACGCGGGTGCAGAGGCAACTCGCCGAGTGGGGAGCCCGCCCGGCCCTCCAACTGGCGGGTCTGTGCCACGCGTTCTACGGCACCGACGGCTTTCCGGACGCCCTGCTGCCCCTGGACCGCCGTGACGAACTCGCGTCGGCGGTCGGCGCCGAGGCCGAGGCTCTGGTGTATCTGTACGCCTCGTGCGATCGCGGGGCCACCTATCCGACGCTCGCGGAGGCTGATGGACCCTTCCACGACCGGTTCACCGGCTTGCGCCATACCCCCGAGCCGCAGGCGCGGCGGGACTTCGCCGAGTTGTCCGCCGCCAACGAGATCGACCTCGCTCGCCTCGACCCCGCCTTCCGTGACCGGTGGGGCCCCGACCTCCTCAGCCTCTTCACCCGCGTCCGTTCCCTGCTGAGCCGACCCGCCTGGTCGGACTGCCAGGAGGTGCTCGCCGGATGAAGTTGAGCGCGATCACCCTGGACTGTGCCGACCCGCTCGCCCTGGCGGCGTTCTACCAGCAGGCCACCGGCCTGGAGCTGCACCCGAAGTCGGACGCCGACTTCGCCGCGCTGGAGGATGAGAACGGCCTCTCCCTCGCCTTCCAGCGGATCGACGGCCACCGGCCGCCCAGCTGGCCCGACCCCGCCGTTCCCCAGCAGCTGCACTGCTGTTTCCGGGTCGCGGATCTGGACGAGACGGAGCGGCGACTGCTGAGACTGGGCGCCGGCAAACCGGAACATCAGCCGAACGCGGGAAGGTGGCGCGTCCTCACGGACCCGGCCGGGCATCCCTTCTGCATCGTCGGGGGTCTCGTCGAGCCTGAATGAGGCGGTCGGCCGGCCCCGGGCAACGAAGCCCCGGCCGACGGGGCCGACTCGGTCAGGATGGGATCCATGACCCCGTCCAACACACGAAACGAACAGAACACACCGAATCCCCCGGCCTCGGTGGTCGCCTCACCCACCCTCTCCGCCACGGAGATCACCACGCCCCGGCTCCGGCTGCGCAAGGCGCACGACGCCGACCGTGCCGGATTCATCGAGCTGCAGACCGATCCCCAGGTCCGGTTACACCTCGGGGGCCCGAGGCCGGTGGCCGCGGTCGAGCAGTACTTCGACACGATGGGCGTCGCGCACGTCACCGACAAGCCCGGCACGTTCGTCATCGCCGACCGGACGACCGACGACCTCGTCGGGACGCTCCTGATCCACCGACGCCCGGCCGCCCTCCCCGGACACGTCACCGAGGAGGGCGGGGAACTGGAACTGACCTACGTCCTGCGCCGCCCCGCCTGGGGCACGGGACTGGCCTTTGAGGCAGCCACCGCCGCGTTGCGCGCCGCCGCCTCCGAACTGCCCGACCAGCCGGTCCTGATCGTGACCCAGACGGCCAACACCCGCTCCCTCGACCTGGCCGCCCGCCTCGGCTTTCGACGCGTGAGCACCTTCGAGGCGTACGAGGCCGAACAGGCCCTCGCGGTGGCCGACCTCCACTCGTTCCTGGCCGGGTGACGGGGCGAGGAGACCGAACGAAGCAGCATCGTCGTCACCGAACGAGTCACGGCCTGTCACCACTGCTCCTTCAGCAGGCTTACCGCCGAGCACCCCGACCTGGCCTGTGAGTTGCCGGATCGGCAACGTCGATCGCGTCGGTGGCCGCCGCGCCGCATGATCCATGGGTACCTGCCGACCGCCCGCGAACCGAGGAGAAGCCGCCCATGCGATCCGAGTCGACCGCCGCACTCCGCCACCGCATCGTCGAGGCCCCGGCCGGGCGCCTGCACTTGGTCGAGCAGGGCCGCGGGCCGTTGATCCTGCTCGTGCACGGCTTCCCCGAGTCCTGGTACTCCTGGCGTTGTCAGCTCCCGGCCCTCGCCGCGGCCGGGTACCGGGCGGTGGCGATGGACGTACGCGGCTACGGCCGCTCCTCCAAGCCCGCGGCGACCGATGCCTACCGCATGCTCGACCTGGTGGACGACACCGTCGCCGTCGTGCGCGCCCTCGGCGAGGACGGCGCGGTGGTCGTCGGCCACGACTGGGGCTCCAACATCGCCGCCGCCTCCGCCCTGATCCACCCCGCAGTCTTTCGCGCGGTCGGCTTGCTGAGCGTCCCGTACGCGCCGCCCGGCGGCCCGCGACCCTCCGAGGTCTTCGGCCGGGTCGGCGGACCCGAACGGGAGTTCTACGTCTCCTACTTCCAACAGCCCGGCCGCGCCGAGGCGGAGATCGAGCCCGATGTCCGGGGCTGGCTCGCGGGCTTCTACGCGGCCCTGTCCGCGGACACCATGCCGGCCGAGGGCGACCCTGACCCGCACTTCCTCGCCCCGGGCGGTCGGATGCGCGACCGCTTTCCCGCCGGACAGCTCCCGGCCTGGTTGAGCGAGGAGGACCTCGACGTCTACGCCGGGGAATTCGAGCGCACCGGTCTGACCGGCGCCCTCAACCGCTACCGCACCATGGACCGCGACTGGGAAGACCTCGCTCCCTACCGCGGAGCCCCGATCACACAGCCCGCCTTGTTCATCGGCGGCGCGCTGGACGCCTCCACCACCTGGATGGCCGACGCCATCGACGCCTTCCCCACCACCCTCCCCGCCCTGTCCGCCTCCCACATCCTGGACGGCTGCGGCCACTGGATCCAGCAGGAACGCCCCGAGGAGGTCAACAGCCTGCTGACCGACTGGCTCGCCACCCTCCAGGGCTGAACCAGGCGGGTCAACCGGGCAGCCCGGCCACGCGCTTCGAGCGGGACGCCGTGTGTCCTGTCCCAGCTGACTGTGGGCATGGGTCCCGCAGCCGCTCCGCCCGGCCGAGGCGGTCGTTCTTGTCAACGGCTGTTCACGGATGCCTCGTTCGAGGCAGTGACCACGCCTGGATCAGTGGAACGTCGCGGCGCCGCGGAGCCTTCCGAGGGCTTGGACCTCGTCAGCCACAGGCCGGTGACCACGGCGGTGGCCACACTGATGGCGCCGGCAGCGAGGAAAGCGCTGTTGAGGCCGGTCTCGAAGGAGGCGCCGCCGGATTGTCGGGTGCGGACGATGCCCCCGAGCACCGCCACGCCGAGCACCGCACCGATCTGCCGGGTGGTGCTGCTGATGCCTGAGGCGAGGCCGCCTTCCTGCGGGCTGACCGCTTGGATGGCCGCGCCTGTCAGTGGGGATATGGCCAGTGCGAAGCCGATGCCGACGAGCCCCAGCCGCCACCACACGTTGCCGTAGCCGGTGTCGGCATGCACAATGCCGAGCGCCAGCAGTCCCAGGCCGGCCAGGGCCAGGCCGGTGGTGACCACGATTCGGAAGCCGTACCGGGCGGCGAGTCGGCCCGCGTACGGGCTGACGATCACCATGGCGAGGGATACCGGCAGGGTCTGCAGGCCGGCGCGCAGGATTGAGCTGCCCTGGACGTACACGAAGAACTGGGAGAAGAAGAACGACGAGCCCATGAGCGCGAACCCCACCACGACCATGGCGGTGTTGGACACGGTGAACAGGCGCTGCCCGAACAGCCGCAGCGGCAGCATCGGGGCGGAACGACGGGCTTCGACGGCGACGAAGGCGGCGAGGAGGATCCCCGCGGCGACGAAGCTGCCCAGGATCATCGGTGAGGTCCAGCCGCGGGTACCCCCCTCGATCAACCCATAGGTCAGTACCCCCACCGCCAGAACGGACAGCACCGTGCCCGGGATGTCGATCGCCGCTGCGCTCGGGTTGCGGGACTCGCCGAGGTAGCGCAGGCCGGCCAGCAGCAGGACCACGCCGATGGGCAGATTGACCAGGAAGATGGCGGGCCAGCCGAAGGCTTGTGTGAGCACGCCGCCGGCCACGGGGCCTGCGGCCAGACCGATTCCGCTGAGTCCGGCCCACAGCCCGATCGCCTTGATTCGTTCCTGCGGCACGGGATGGGCGGCGGCGAGCAGGGCGAGCGAGGCAGGGCTCAGCGCCGCGGCCCCGATGCCTTGCAGCACCCGGCCGGCGACCAGCCAGCCGAGCGAGGGCGCGAGGCCGCACAGCAGCGACGCGGCGGTGAACACCGCCACGCCGGTCAGGTACACCCGCTTGCGGCCGAATCGGTCGGCGAAGACACCGCCCGACAGCAGCAGCATGGCGACCAGCAGTACGTACGCGTCGACGATCCATTGCAGTCCGGTCAGCTGAGTGTGCAGCCGGTGCTGCATATCGGGCAGTGCCGCTCCGACGATCGTGTTGTCGAGCAGGACCATGAATTGGCCTAGGCAGGACACCGTGAGCAGCACGGTCCGGTTCGATCGACTGCCTGCGGTCGCATGCGATGCAGCTATGGGATGCCCCTCAATCGTTGGTTACGCCCGGTCGCGGTCGACGCGGGTGGTGATACACCTGAGCGCTCTAAAGCAGTCAGCGACTGCGTTAGGGCGGCTATAGGGAGGATCGTCTCGCAAACGCAAGTACTGACTGCGTTAAGGTGGTGGCATGAACGAGCGACAGCGAGCCCGGCGGCCCGGCGGGCGCAGCGCCCGCGTCGGCGCGCAGGTGCATCAGGCCGTCACCGGCCTGATCAGTGAGCGCGGCTACGGCAACTTCACCGTCGGCGATGTCGCAGCCCGCGCGGGCGTAGCCGACAGCAGCATCTACCGCAGGTGGGGCGACCTGGAAACCCTGCTCACCGACGTGGCGCTCACCCGCCTCAACGCGCAGTCGCCGATGCCCGACACCGGGAGCCTCGCCGGTGACCTGCGCACCTACGCGGCCCAAGTGGCCCGCGAGATCACCGGACCCGACGGCCCGGCGGTGCTGCACCTGGCCGTCGCCCTGTCGAGCAGCGGTCAGCAGGGGCTGCAAGCCGGCGCCGACCTCCGCGCCGAACGCACCCGGCAACTGCAGTCCATGCTCGATCGCGCCCGCGACCGCGGCGAGCGCGCACTCGACGCGTCCGAGGTGCTGGACCACATCCTGGCCCCGATGTATATCCGCGCCTTGTTCGGCATGGTCCCGCTCACCCCGGACTACATCGACGGGCTGGTCGACCGACTTGTCCGGTCTCGCTCAAGATGAGGCAGCGTGAGTGCCTGACCTGGAGTGCCTCAGTTTGAGCGAGACGGGGCGGATTGGCTGGCTCGCTCAATCCTGTTGGCGCTCTTTGAAATTCCCACCCGCGCTCGCCGTGTTCCTCCAGACCTGCTCATCTCAGGTCCCCGCGCTGGATGGCATGTGGCTGGCTCGGCCTCGACGCCCCCGCTCAGCTCTCCCCGGGCAGCGGGTGTTCCTTGACGAAGTGGCGGAGCTCCGCGGTGAGGCCGACCGGGTTGTCGAACTGGACGAGGGTGCGGGCGTCGGGTATCTCCACGTAGCGGGCGTTCGGCAGCAGCTCCGCGAGACGACGCCCCGTGGCGGGCGGCATCATGCGGTCCTCGGCGCCCCAGGCGACCAGTGCTGGGCGAGTGAAAGAAGGCAGGCTCGCAGCGGCCTTCAGGTAGCAGTCCGGGTCCGCGCTGCGGCAGAACTTGGCGAAGTCGCGCCGGATGTCGCGGCTGCTCAGCAGTGGGCCGTACCAGCGGGCGATCAGCTCCTTCGGGAGCCGCTTCTTCGCCATCCCGCCGAGTGACGTCTGCATGCGAGCCAGGGCCGGGAAGCGGAAGGACTGGAGGAGGAGGAAGAGGCCGCCGGGAATCTTGCTGGCCCGGTGGAGTGTTCTGCCCTGAATGCCCGGTGGGTAGTTGTCCAGGGCCTCGCAGGAGGTGAGGACGAGCCGGGCGATGCGATGGTCTCGTACGCCGACAAGGAGTTGAGCCGTTCCGGTGTCGTTCTGGACGAGGGTGACATCCTGGAGGTCCAGGCAGTCCATGAACTCGGCCAGAAGCGACGCGATGCCGTGCGCGGACAGGTCGGCGTCCGGCTGCATCGGCCGCCGGTGGCTGCCGATCGGGAGTACGGGGACCAGCACACGGAAGTCGGGCCGGAGGTCGGAGACGACCTCGCTCCACACCGACTCGTCGAAGCCGAGGCCGTGAGCCAGGACCACGACGGGGCCGTCACCGCCCGTGTCCTCGTAGTCGATCGTCCCTGCGCTCAACTCGATCTCGGGCATGGCGCTGCCTCCGGCTCGGTCGCACTTTTCTTGATAGATCGTTCTAGTGAGAGATATGGCCCGGGTGCCGAGATCCGTGTGGCCTGCCTGCATGGGGGCAGCGGCGACCAGCAGTGCGGCGAACACGATGGGGGCTGCTGTCTGGTACCCCATCCAGACTTCACCCCCGGCGCTGCTGCCCTGTCGCGCCATCAGAAGGCCGATCAAGGCCGCCAACACCCAGCCACTGTCGTAGGCAATCATGAGCTGCGTGTAGGTGCGCAACGACCGGCTGCGCGTGTATCTGATCTCGATGCCGCCGCCGATCAGCAGGGCCATGCCTGAGACGACCATCAGCCAGGTCGGCGTGCCGAGTAACCGGCCGAGCGGGGCGGCGCCGGCGATGTAGGCAGCGGCGAGCAACACCTTGAAGGCGCCGTCGGCGATGGCGCCCACCGTCTGGCGGGTCACCCGCGGTGCCACGGCCTGGGCCATGAGCGTCCTCCTCAAGGTCGTCCCGACTGGTTCCGTAATGAGATTACGGCAATAATCAAACTATGAGAATGACTAGAGCGGAGGCCAAGGAACGCAACCGCCGCGCCTTGCTGGACGCCGCGTTCCAGGTCGTTTCCCGGGACGGATACCGGGCCAGGCTTGAGGAGATCGCCGAACGCGCCGACCTGACCACCGGCGCCATCTACTCACTGTTCGGGAGCAAGAACGGCCTGGTGGTCGCCCTGGTCGCCGACTACCTGCGGCCGTACTACGAGGAGATCGAGCAGGCGGTTCCCGCTGGGCTTGATCTGCTGGAGGCGGTCGACGCCTTTGCCCGGTACTACCGGCGCAGTTGTGACGCCCCGGACGCGCTGTCTCGCCTGTCGCTCCAGATCACCTTGCTGGACATGGCCCTGCATCACCCAGAGCTGGGAGCCCAGCTCGCCACTTCCATCCGGGCGCAGGAGAACCATCTGGTCGCGCTGTTCACCGGGAGGTCGCACAACGGAAGCGTCGTGACGTCGCAACAGGCACAACGCCTGACCACAGCGCTCAGGGCGCTGTTTGTCGGCCTCGGCCAGGGCGTCCCTCTCGGTCTTGCCCCTGGTGCTGACGAGCAGTACTTCGCCGACGTTGCCCGTGCTCTGGCATCCGGGGTGTCCCTCATCGATCACGACGCGGATCCTTCGTGACGGTCAGTCAGGTGAGGCGTCTTCGGGTTCACCGTCGTGCGTCAGATCTGCGACGACTTCCACCAGGCCGACAAGGCCGTTGCGGAGCCACGGGAGCGTGATGCCTCGGGGGCGGTGGTCCAGGCGGAAGGCTTGCTCGAACTCGATTTGGGTGGTGTCGGTGAGGTGCGCGACTTTGCGTTCGGTCTCCGGTCGCTGTGCGAGGGAGATGAGTAGTTTCGTGAACCTGGCGACTTGGGGGTAGTTGGCGGCCCGGTGGAAGCGCTGCGATCGGATGAGGTCGAAGCGGTCCGGGAGGGTCTTGGAGCCGGGCCGGTAGATGCGTGCGAGCACGGAGTCCCGGTCGCCGCGCACCAGTGCCCGTCGGTCGATCTCTCTCCAGAAGCGCTCGCAGTGGCGGTAGGTGGTTCCCAGAGCGAACGTCCCGTGCCGGCGTTCCAGCCGGTCGAGGAGGCGCTGGGCGCGGACGACTTCTGGAGCGTGGGAGAGGTCGATCTGAACGGCGCGTGCGGGCCGAGCCCAGCAGATGCCGCCCCGTCGAGACCGCCCGAAGCAGCCGGTAAAAGGCGGCCCGCGACGGCATCGCCACCGTCCCGGTGCCGTGCTCGTCCGCCAGCAGACGTTCGACCTGGCGCCGCAGTACCTGCGCGGACACGGTCGCCTCATCGGTCCGACTGCTGACGACCTTCTCGATCGCCGCCACCACTCGCGGATCGGCCCGGCCCGTCCCCGTGGCGGGCTTGACCAGCCGCCTGTCCACCAGCCCCGCCACCCCCTCCCGCTCGAAACGGGTGCGTAGCCGCTGCAGGGTACTCAAGGCCACCTCCTCGCCGGCCTCCAGAAGTTCGGCGAGTTTGGCCAGCTCCCGCTGGCGCACCGAGCGCACGTCCGGGTCGTACTCGGCCCTCACCGGCATGCCGGGATCAGCATCCGGGCGGCCGGTCATCAGCTCGGTCAGGTGCCGCTGCCACCACCTCACCCGCTCCGCCTCCTCCTAGGGCAGGCCATTCAGCACCCCTTCTTCCGGCAGCGGCGGGCGGGACGGACCTGTGCCGAGCACGGCGAATCCCTCGGAGGCCAGCAGATGGCCCAGCAGCACGACGCTCGCGGCCTGGGCATCATCGACCAGCCGCACCGCCGTCCCGTGCAGAGCGACGACGCTGTGCTCACGACCTTCGTAGCGGACCCGGTCACCCAGCGACAGAAGCCGCGGACGTGCTGGCATCGCTCCCCACCTCCCTCGCCGCGACGGGTGCCGGATGCACCACCGTCGCCGCCGACAGCCGCTCGCCGACCAGATCCACGGCCAGCTCCCGGCGCCAGCGCAGATGGAAGAGCACCGGCAGTACGGCGATCGGATCTCCGACCGCCCGGACCCCGGCAAGCAAGCCTTGCGGCTGGGTGAACGCCGCCCGCAGACACTCCGCCACCAGCTCACGCCGTATCCGCGGATGCCGATAGCCCGACAGCCAGCGCAGATTCGCTGCCTGCACTGGATCGATCACCCCGACCCGCTTGTAGCTCCAGCCGACTCGGGCGCAGGCCACTGCCGTAGCCGTGAACTTCGCCGCGTCCTCCGGCTCGACCAGCTCATCCGGACGCACGTCCAGGACCACCGCCCTGCCGTCCCGACGGCGTACGAAATAGTTCGGCGTGTGCCTGATCCGCCGACGCCCGCCGCCGGACCGCCATGACAGCCGAAACGGCTGGGAAGGCACCCCGATCACCTCCGGGTCGGCATCCAGCCGCATCAGGTGGCTCAGCTCCACCCACGACTCGTAACCCACCAATTCGGCGCTGGTCGCAGCCCAGTATCAGCCGGGGAAATGACGCTGCCCCCGGCGCGACGGAAACACCCGAACCTGCCCGACAGCCTCGAAGCAGATAGGCCACACCACCTCAAGCGGCCCACCTTGTGACTCGCCCCGGCTGTCGACGTACTCCAGCCAGAAGTCACCTGCCTCCACCAGCCACCCCCACTCGGCGCGCTGACCAGCCGTAACGACCGTAGAAGGCAGAGCGAATCGCTGCCTCAGGTTGACCGAGACACCGCACCGAATGCCCGAGATTGAGCGAGACGTGTGACCAGATGCCTCACAAAGACCGGGACTGCCTCAACTACACGGAGACGGGACACGACTGCCGTGACCGGCCACGTGGTGTGGCGCACTATTGCAAGCAGGTGCTTGCAATAGTTAGCGGAGTGCTGCACTGTGGAGGCATGGCATCGCTCAACGTCGGCAATCTCGGTGACTATCTGCGCGAGCAGCGGCGCACTGCGCAGCTCTCGTTGCGGCAGCTCGCCGATGCCGCCGGGGTGTCCAATCCGTATCTGAGCCAGATCGAGCGCGGGCTGCGCAAGCCGAGCGCGGAGGTGCTGCAACAGGTCGCCAAGGCGCTGCGGATCTCCGCCGAGACGTTGTACGTCCGGGCCGGCATCCTCGACGCCGAGCGGGACCGGGACGAGGTGGAGACGCGGGCCGTCATCCTCGCCGACCCGACGCTGAACGAGCGGCAGAAGCAGGTGCTGCTGCAGATCTACGAGTCCTTCCGCAAGGAGAACGGGTTCGGGATCGGCGACGGCATCGATGTCCCGAGCGCCGAAGACGGCCCCCGCGGCGCGGGCGTCGTCGGTGTCGTCACCGGTGACGGTGCGGTGAGCGTGAACGGGGATGCTCCCGACGCCGACGTCGGTATCGAGATATCGCCGACCGGGTCGGCCGACGGTGGTCAGCCCGCCCGGCGCCGTAGCCGTAAGACCGCCGGCAAGGGCGCCGGCAAGAGCGACAGCACGAACGACGGTGGTACGACCGCCACCCGCCGGACCCGCAAGAGCACCGGCGGCAGCGACACCGATCCGCAGCAGACGGCCGGCTGAGCCGGACCAGGGCATGGGCCGCCCGCCGCGGATCACACAACCCTCAGCCGAACCCTCAAGCGAGACAGAATCCGGGAGGACCATCACCATGGCCATCACCGACGACCTGCGCAAGACCTTCAGCGACCCGACGCCGCTCTACTTCGCCGCAGGCACCGCCGACCTCGCCCTTCAGCAGGCCAAGAAGGTGCCGGCCCTGGTGGAGCAGCTGCGCTCCGAGGCCCCCGCGCGGATCGAAGCCGTGCGCAACACCGACACCAAGGCGGTCCAGGAGAAGGCGTCCGCCCGGGCCAAGGAGGCCTCCGCCCGCGTCAAGGAGACGCAGGAGACCCTTCAGACCAAGGTCACGGCGTTCATCGGCTCCCTCGACTCCGACTTCAAGAAGCTCGGCAGCAACCTCGACGCGGACCTGAAGAAGTTCGGCGAGAACGCCCAGGACTTCGCGCTGCGCGGCGTCGGCGTGGCCGCCGAGTACGCCGTCAAGGCCCGCGAGACCTACGAGAAGGTCGCCGAGCACGGTGAGCAGGCCGTGCGCACCTGGCGCGGCGAGGCCGCCGACAGCATCGAGGACGTCGCCGAGGGCGTCGAGGAGCTGGCCGTGGCCGTCGAGCCGAAGCCGAAGCCGCAGCCGGTCGAGGTCAAGGAGGAGCCGGCCAAGCCGGCCGCCGCCGCCCCGGCGAAGAAGGCCCCCGCGGCCAAGAAGGCCCCGGTGCGCAAGCCCACCACCGCGAAGAAGACCACCCCGCCCGCGAAGTAGGGCGGCGGAGCGATCACACGGGCCGGGCACCCTGGGGGTGTCCGGCCCGTTGTACGGGTACGGTGACGGCGTAGGACGAGCCGAGTCAGGTGGTGGACGTTGTGCTGATGCAGGGCTTCGCAGGGTTTATGTGGCTTCTGAGCATGGCCCTGATCGTTTTCAGCGGCTTCGCGCTGTTCGACGCGGCGGTGCGCCGGGAGGACGCCTACCGCGCGGCCGACAAGAAGACCAAGCCCTTCTGGCTGATCATCCTCGGGATCGCTTTCGTGGTGAACCTGCTCTTCCCGATCCTGTCGTTCCTGCCGATCATCGGCCTCATCGCGACGATCGTGTACATGGTCGACGTACGGCCCGCGATCCGCGCGCTCCCGGGCGGCGGCCGCAGCAACCGCGGCTCCAGCAGCGACGGCCCGTACGGCCCGTGGAACGGCGGCCGGTAAGAGCCGGCCAAGACTCTCGGCCCAGGCCGCCAGCGGGGGCCGCGCGCTCTCGCCCCCGGCCTTCGGATCTCGCTCCCGGGCCTTCGCCCCCGGGGGCCTTCGGCTTTCGCCGGGGGCTTCGCGGCTTTCGGCTCTCTGTCTCGTTCCGGGCGTTCGGCCCGCCCCCGGCCTCCGGCCGACCTACGGCACCCGGTCCAGCAGCAGTACCGCCACGTCGTCCGTCAGCTCGCCACCGTTGAGCTCGCGCACCTCGTTCACCGCCGCCCGCAGCAGCTGCTCGCCCCGCAGGCCCTCGGCGAACTGGCGGCGGACCATCTCCGTCATGCCGTCCTGGCCGAGCCGCTCCCGGCCCTGGCCGATGTGGCCCTCGATCAGGCCGTCGGTGTAGAGCATCAGGCTCCACTCGGCCCCCAGCTCCACCTGCATCCGCGGCCAGCGGGCGCCGGGCAGCAGCCCGAGGGCCGGTCCGTTGTTGTCGTACGGCAGCAGGCGCGCCGGTTTGCCGGGGCGGGCCAGCAGCGGCGACGGGTGGCCCGCCAGGCAGAGCCCGGCGCGGCGGCCGTCCGGCGCGATGTCCACCGTGCACAGGGTCGCGAAGATCTCGTCGTCGGCCCGCTCGTGCTCCAGCACCTGCTGCAGCGTGCCCAGCAGCTGGTCGCCGCACAGGCCCGCCAGGGTCAGCGCGCGCCACGCGATCCGCAGCTCCACACCGAGGGCGGCCTCGTCCGGGCCGTGGCCGCAGACGTCGCCGATCATGGCGTGCACGGTGCCGTCCGGCGTGCGGACGACGTCGTAGAAGTCACCGCCGAGCAGCGCGCGCGAGCGGCCGGGGCGGTAGCGGGCGGCGAACCGCAGCGGGGAGCCCTCCAGCAGCGGCGTCGGCAGCAGGCCGCGCTCCAGGCGGCGGTTCTCCTGCGCGCGCAGCCGGCCCTCGGCGAGGCGGCGCTCGGCCGACTCGGAGCGCTTGCGCTCCACCGCGTAGCGGATCGCGCGGCTCAGCAGCCTGCCGTCCAGCTCGTCGCGGAAGAGATAGTCCTGGGCGCCCACCCGCACCGCCTCGGCGCCGCGCTCGGCGTCGCCGGACGCGGTCAGCGCCAGGACGGCGTGCCGGGGCGCGAGCTCCAGCACGTGCTTGAGCACGGCGAGCTCGTCCTCGGAGTCCGCGTGGCCCGGCGCGGGCAGCGCCAGGTCCAGCAGGATGCAGTGGACGTCGTCGGTCAGCAGCCGCCCGGCCTCCGTCAGGTTGCGGGCCGTGCGGACGCGGATCGGCTTGCCTGCCTGGTCGAGCATGTCCGGCACGATCGGCGAACCGGCCGGGTCGTCCTCGATCAGCAGCAGCGTCAGGTTGGTGTGGGCGGTGTTGTTCTCCACCTTGTTCGTGGTGTTCCCGGCGGTGTCCGGCGTGCGGCCCACGGGTGAGGCGTCCTTCACGGACTCCTCGGCCGAGCCGCCGCGCGGGGACGCGGCCTGCGCCTGACCACTCTCCACGGCCGGGATCGCTCTCTGCCGCGGTATGGGTACGGGCATCGTCTTGGGTTCCTTCCCTCCCCCCGAGGGCATGGTGGGGCGAGGGACCTCGACCCACCGAGCGGGACCATAGCGGGTGTCGGCGCCGCATTGGAATGGTGTGAGCCACGCCGCCGCGCCACCGGCCCGTGTCATATGCCGCGATATGCCCCGCAGTTGGACAGCTCGGAGATGCTGCGGGGATGACGAACGTCACGTCAGCGCACGGTGTGCAGTGGGCGGAGCGTGCAGTGGGTCACGTGGGCCAGGTCACCGCGGGTGTCCGATATTCGGTGTGCCGCCGTCCGGTCGCCGTCCGCGCTCAGTTGGCGCCGGTGCCGGGGTCCGGGCGGACCACCCCGAGGATGGGCATGGATCCCGCCCCCGCGATCGTCACGGTCCGGCCGGGGCGCGGGGCGTGCACGATCGCCCCGTCGCCGATGTACATCGCGACATGGCTGGCGTCGCCGAAGTAGATGATGAGGTCGCCGGGCCGCATGTCCTGGACGTCGATGTGCCGCAGCTGCTTCCACTGCTCCTGCGAGGTGCGCGGGATGCCGCGACCGGCGGAAATCCAGGCCTGTGACGTCAGCCCCGAGCAGTCGTAGGTCCTCGGGCCCTCGGCGCCCCACTGGTACGGCTTGCCGATCTGGGCCGTGGCGTACTTCACGGCCTTCTTGCCCTGCGCCGAGGCCTTTCCGTTGATCTCGTTCAGGATGCCGGAGTCGAGCCAGGCGGTCTGCGCCTTGTTCGCGGCCTCCTTCTCCAGCTCGGCGAGGCGGTCCTGCTCCTCCTTCTGCAGCGCCGACTCGAGCTTCTCCGCCTGCGCGATCTGCTTCTCGATCTTCTTCTGCGCGGCGGCCTTGGCCTTGCGGCCCGCCTCCAGCTTCTTCAGCTGCGCGGAGGCGTCCTTGGCGTACTGCTCCAAGTCCTCCTGGGTGCGGGTCAGTTCGCCGAGCAGACCCTTGGTCGCGTGGTGACCCTCGCGGACCCGGCCCGCGCCGTCGAGGAAGTCCTGCGGATCGTCGCTCAGCACCAGGTGGGCCTCGGGGGGCAGTCCGCCCCCGCGGT
Organism: Streptomyces massasporeus; assembly: GCF_014648995.1. Lineage (GTDB taxonomy): Bacteria > Actinomycetota > Actinomycetes > Streptomycetales > Streptomycetaceae > Streptomyces > Streptomyces massasporeus. The sequence continues at coordinate 97,901 of NZ_BMSE01000008.1, forward strand.
ACTGGGCGGCGGCCGCGGCGCCCGCGCGGTCCTTCAGCTTCCTGAGCTTCTCCTGGCCCTTGACGATCTTCTTGGCCAGTTCGACGACCTGGGTGGACTGTTTGTCCGCCTTCTCGTCGGCGGCGTTGTACTCGTCGGTGGCGCGGGCCGCGGCGCGGTAGAGCTTGTCGAGCTTCTTACGGACGGCCTCGAGGTCCTTGGCGGGCGCGAGGGTCTGTCCCGCGCTGGGGGTGGGTGAGGGGGTGGGGTTCGCGAACGCCGTGCCCGGTGCGGCCAGCACCGTGACCGCGCAGACCACGGCCACCGCCGTCGCGATCAGGCCACGCTTGCCCGTTCCCATACCTCAGCCCCCAAACTGATTAACCGTCAGTAACTTGTGGTTCGCCTGGGGATGCTGCCATGTCGTCTCGGAAAGCGACAGGGGTAGTACTTCCCGCCACCCCCTCGGCGGTATGCCCCCGGCAATACGATCTCCCCGTCTGTGTGACGAACGACTCAAAGAGATCGTTCCAACGGGCCCTGACCGGTTCGTCGTCCGGGTCATGTCCGGTTCCTTCGTCCAGGTCCCTGACCGGTCCCGAGAGCTCAGGTGCCCGGAGCCAACGCCTCCCACCGCACCGTCACTTCCCCCTGCCGCCACCGCACCGGCCCGTCCGTCACCGGCCAGTCCGCCGTCAGGTCCCGCACCGCCCGGATCCAGCGCTGGCGGGCGCCGTAGGAGGCGTAGGGCGCGGCGGCGGCCCAAGCGCGGTCGAAGTCGCGCAGGAAGGCGTGCACCGGCTCACCCGGGACGTTGCGGTGGATGAGCGCCTTCGGCAGGCGTTCGGCCAGGTCCGAGGGGCGCTCCAAGGAGCCCAGCCGGGTCGCGAAGGTGACCGTGCGCGGTCCCTCCGGGCCGAGCGCGACCCACACGTGGCGGCGTCCGATCTCGTCGCAGGTCCCCTCGACCAGCAGCCCGCCGCGCGACCCGGTCGCCGGGTCGGCCGGGGCGAGCCGCGTGCACAGCCGCTCCCACACCGCCGCGACCTCGCCCTCGTCGTACTGCCGCAGCACGTTCGCCGCGCGGACGAGCAGGGGCCGCTGGGGAATCGGGATCTCGAAGCCGCCGTGCCGGAAGACGAGCCCCGCCCGTGCGTAGGGCAGGGCCGCCGCGACCCGGGCCGGTTCGATCTCGACGCCCACGACACGCGCGCGTGGCGCGACGGTGCGCAGGCGCTGGAGCAGCTCCACAGCCGTCCAGGGGGCGGCGCCGTACCCGAGGTCCACCGCCACCGGGTCGGCGGCGCGGCGCAGCTCGGCGCCGTGCGTGGCCGCGATCCAGCGGTCCATGCGGCGCAGCCGGTTGGGGTTGGTCGTCCCGCGCGTCACCGTGCCGAAGGGGCGGGTGGCTGCGCGGGGTGTCATGCGTACGAGGTTAAGCGGCCGTCGGCGCTGTCAGGGCGCGAGGTGCCGCCGCCAGTAGGTGGGGCGCCAGTAGTAGAGGGTGGTGAGGTCGCCGGGCATCGGGTCGTGGGACGGACCCTGCTCGAACGGGTCCCGGTCCGGGTCTGCGGGCCGGAAGCCCGGGTCGATCGGCTCGTCGTCCCGTGGTGGCCGTACGTGGCGCCGCATCTCCTCGGTGACCGCGCCGATCCGCCGGAAGTCGGCCTGTGCCTCGATCAGGCTCAGCCCGTGGTTGGGGCCGCCGCCGGACGTGGGGTGGCGGAGCTGGAAGGGGTCCTCCTCCCAGTAGCAGACCGGGCAGATCTCGTAGGCCCACAGCTCGCCGAGGGTCTGGTGGCCGCAGCACGGGCAGGGGAGGAACTCCTCGGGCGGAGGCGGCGGTGCGGGGTGGTGCCGTGGGCCTGTCATGCCGGTGAGGGTAGAGACCCCGGGGGCCTGCCGCCTCGCCTTTTTGCGTGCCTCGGCCGCTACGCCCCGCCCCCGTACGTCCCGAACCCGGGCGCCCCCGCCGACTCGAAGACGTGCACCGACAGACCGCCCGGCGTCGTCCGTTGGCCGGTCAGCCGCAGCCCCGCGGGGGCACCGCCGTCCGGGAAGAGCCGCCGCCCCTGGCCGACCACGACCGGCGCGATCGCCAGCCGGAGCGTGTCGACGAGCCCGGCGGCCAGCAGGGACTGGGCGAGGCGGGCGCTGCCGTGGATCTGGAGCTCCCGCCCGGGCTGCCGCTTCAGCTCGGCGACCTGGGCGGGGACGTCGCCGGACAGGATCGTGGTCGGGCTCCACCCGGCCTCGGCCAAACTGTGGGAGGCGACGTACTTCGGCAGGCTGTTCATGATCCCGGCGAGGGGATGGCCGGTCATCGCCGGCCAGTCCCGGGCGAAGCTCGTGTACGTCCGGCGGCCGAACAGCAGCGCGTCCGCCTCGCCGAGCCAGCTGCCGGCCAGCCGTTCGAACTCCTCGTCCAGATACGGAACGAACCAGCCGCCCCGCTCGAAGCCGTCACTGGTGTCCTCGTCCGGGGCGCCCGGCCCCTGGGAGACACCGTCGAGCGACAGAAACTCCTGCACCACCAGTTTCATCACGCGCCACCCTCTTCCCGCTCGTCCCGTCACTCCTTCCGACAGCGTGGGGCGCGGAGACTCGTCGGCGCGGTGACTCGCCGGGGAGCCGCACGCGAGACCGTGCGAATCCCCGGCTGGTCCTCCCGGCCGGTGGATCTCCCCGCCGGTGAATCCCCGGCGGCGGCCGGAGGACCCGCCCCTCCACGCCTCGAACGGTTGAGCGACAGGCGGTAATGATTCGGTAAAACTCCCGAATCCGGAAATGGAGCACCTCCCTCCGGTGTTGGACCCCGTCGGAGGGCATCGTGCGCCCTGCGAGAGGCATGCCCGAGGCGAGGAGGAACGCCACGTGAGCCAGTACATCGGCAGGCTCGGTCGGCGCTCCGCGTCGTCGTCCGCGCGCCTGCGGCTGCACCGCAGGCCCCGCCGCGTCGCCATGCTCTCCGTGCACACCTCCCCGCTCCACCAGCCGGGCACCGGCGACGCCGGCGGCATGAACGTCTACATCGTGGAGCTCGCCCAGCGCCTCGCCGCGCACGGCATCGAGGTCGAGATCTTCACGCGCGCGACCGCGGCAGCCCTCCCGCCGACCGTCGAGCTGGCCCCGGGCGTCCTCGTCCGGCACGTCGACGCCGGGCCCTACGAGGGCCTCAACAAGGAGGACCTCCCCGCCCAGCTGTGCGCCTTCACCCACGGCGTGATGCAGGCCTGGGCCCACCACCGCCCCGGCCACTACGACCTGGTCCACTCCCACTACTGGCTCTCCGGCCACGTCGGCTGGCTCGCCGCACAGCGCTGGGGCGTGCCCCTGGTGCACGCCATGCACACCATGGCCAAGGTCAAGAACGCCAACCTGGCCGACGGCGACAGCCCCGAACCGGCCGCCCGCGTCATCGGTGAGACCCAGATCGTCTCCGCCGCCGACCGTCTGATCGCCAACACCACCGAAGAGGCCGACGAACTCGTACGGCACTACGCGGCCGAGACGGACAAGGTCGCCGTGGTCCACCCCGGCGTGAACCTCAGCCGCTTCTCGCCCGCCGACGGCCGCGCCGCCGCCCGGGCCCGCCTCGGTCTGCCCCAGGACGCGCTGATCCCGCTCTTCGCGGGCCGCATCCAGCCCCTGAAGGCCCCCGACGTGCTGCTGCGCGCCGTCGCCGTCCTCCTCGACGAACGCCCCGAACTGCGCTCACGCATCCTCGTGCCCGTCGTCGGTGGCCCCTCCGGCAGTGGCCTCGCCAAGCCCGAGGGTCTTCAGAAGCTGGCCGCGCGCCTCGGCGTCGCGGACGTCGTACGGTTCCGCCCGCCGGTCGGCCAGGAGCAGCTCGCGGACTGGTTCCGCGCCGCCTCCGTACTGGTCATGCCCTCCTACAGCGAGTCCTTCGGCCTGGTCGCCGTAGAGGCGCAGGCGGCCGGCACCCCGGTGCTCGCGGCGTCGGTCGGCGGCCTGCCGGTCGCCGTGCGCGACGGGCACACCGGCTTCCTCGTCCGCGGGCACGATCCGGCCGACTACGCGCGCGTGCTGGGCGACTTCGCCGACGACCCGCACCTGACGGCCCGGCTCGGCGGACAGGCCGCCCGGCACGCCCAGTCCTTCGGCTGGGACACGGCGGCCGCCGCCACCGCAGACGTCTACACGGCCGCCATGCAGGCGCACCGCCGTCGCGTACGCTCGCTGCATGGGTGAAACCGATCAGGAACAGCGCGCGGCACAGGTCGTCGAGGGAGCGCTGAAGGACGCCGACCTGGAGTGGGAGAGCCCCCAGCCCGGCACCTACGTCGCGCAGCTCCCCGGCACCCGCAAGCTCAAGACGACCGTCTCCCTGATCATCGGCCGCCACTCCCTGTCGCTCAACGCCTTCGTCATCCGCCACCCCGACGAGAACGAGCAGGGCGTCCACCGCTGGCTGCTGGAACGCAACCTCAAGCTCTACGGCGTGAGTTACGCCGTCGACCAGCACGGCGACGTCTACGTCACCGGCCGTCTCTCCCTGCCCTCCGTCACCCCCGACGAGCTCGACCGGCTGCTCGGCCAGGTCCTGGAGGCCTCCGACGGCGCCTTCAACACCCTGCTGGAGCTGGGCTTCGCCTCGGCGATCCGCAAGGAGTACGCGTGGCGGGTGTCGCGGGGGGAATCGACCCGCAACCTGGACGCGTTCGCCCACCTCACTCAGCGCCCCGAGCGCTAACCCGCCTTGTAGCGCCCCGGCGGCACCCCCACCAGCCTGCGGAAGTGCCGGGTGAGGTGCGACTGGTCGTAGAACCCGGCCGCCACCGCCGTATCGCCCGGTGAGCGCCCCTCCAGGAGCAGCCGCCGGGCGCGTCCCACGCGCAGGGACGTCAGGTACTGGTGCGGGGCGATGCCGTAGGCCGCGCTGAACGCCCGTACGAGATGGGCGGGATGGGCGCCGAGCAGCCCGGCGGCCTCCCGCAGGGCGACGCCCTCGACGATCCGCTCGTCCAGCAACTCGCGCAGGCGCCGCGCGAGGACGGGATCGGCCGGCCGCGGGGAAGCGGGGTCGCCGCGCAGGTGCCCGCGCAACCGCTCCCCGACGAACAACAGCCTGCTCTCGGCCTCCAGTTCCTCACCGGGCCGCCCCAGCGCGCCGTGCAACTGCCCCACCCGGCGCCGCAGCAGCGGATCACGCAGATCGGGCCGGTCGACGGCCGCCCCGATGAACTCGTCCCCGAGATGCGTGCCGTCCAGGTACAGCACCCGCTTGCGGAAGCCCTCCGGGGTGACGGGGGAGCCGTTGTGCGGCACGTGCGGCGGCAGCAGCGACACGGTGTCGTGCGGGGTGCCGTGCTCGTGCCGGTCGAGGTCGTACCGTACGGCGCCGGTGTCGACGATCAGCAGCGTCCAGGCGTCGTGGACGTGCATCGGATACGCGTACTCGGTGAACCGCGCGTGGAAGACCTCGACGACACCTTCGACGGCGGGCCGCCAGGCGGAGACGATCCGGGAGGGCTCGGAGGCGATCCGGGAGGGCTCGGAGACGATCCGGGAGGGCTCGGAGGCGATCCGGGAGGACTCGGAGACGGCCCGGGAGGACTCGGAGGCCATGCAAAGAACGTACAAGACCCCGGCGAGGGCTGCCGGGCACGCTCGGACCATGGACACCGAAGCCTCCCCGGAGCCGATCCGCTTCGACACGAAGATCGCCGTACTGCTGCGCGCCGACCTGGAGCCGTGGCAGCGCCTCAATGTGACGTCGTTCCTGGTCAGCGGTCTGGGAACGCAGCTTCCCGAGGTGATCGGCGAGCCGTACGAGGACGCGGACGGCGTGCCCTACCTCCCCATGTTCCGCCAGCCGGTCATGGTCTTCGAGGCCACCAAGGAAACCCTGACCACCGCCCATGCCCGTGCCCTCTCCCGCGCCCTGCCCCGCGCGGTCTTCACCTCCGACCTCTTCGCCACGGGCAACGACCGCGACAACCGCGCCGCCGTACGCGCCGTGCCGACCGCGGACCTGGACCTCGTGGGGCTCGCCGTGTACGGCCCGAGGAACGCGGTGGACAAGGTGGTGAAGGGGGCGCGGATGCATCCGTGAGCCGGGCGGGGCGGGGCGTTCGCCGGAGCGGGAGGGCGACCAAAGTCGCGGGTCCGTAGACCAACGGCCGACGACAGGGCGGACGGCTCCCGAAGAGACTCGTGCCATGGAGGAAGCCAGGAACGTTCCCATGCGCAAGACCCCCCGGCCGCGGGCGGGCGGAGCCACCGAACTCGCCGAGTCGGCCCGGGCCCTGGTGCTCTTCTGCGTCGCCTGCGGTGCCGTGGCCGGCGCCCTGCTCCCCGTCCTCGCACGTCTGCTCCTGGCCTTGCCCTGGGCGCCGCTCGAAGGTCCGGCCGAACTGCTGACCTCGGTCCCGGAGCCCGTCCTCACCCTCGGCACGATCACGGTGGGCGTCCTCGGCGGTCTGCTGCTCGGCTTCACGGCGGTCCACGAGTCGCTGTCCGTCCGCGTCGCCGACACCCACGTGACCCTGACGGTCCGGGACAGCGCCCAGGAGTTCGGCCGCGAGGAGATCTCCGTGTTCTTCCGCGACGGCAAGCAGCTCGTGCTGCTCGGCCCGGACGGTCTCGAACTGGCCCGCGAGCACTGCGGCCTGAACTGGCAGCGCCTCGCGGACGCCCTCACCGCACACGGCCACACCTGGGCCGAACAGGACCCGCACCGCGCCGAGTTCCGCCGCTGGGTCCCCGGCACTCCCGGCCTGCCCCCGGGCGCGAACGCCCTGCTGCGGGCCCGCGCCCAGGCCCGCAAGGACGAGGACCACGCCGAGGAGGCCCGGGAGTTGCGCGGGGAACTGCTACGGCTGGGCGTGGTCGTACGGGACGAGGACGGGCGGCAGTACGTCCGGGTCGTGACGGGTGGCGTCAGCGGGTGACGGCCTGGGACTCCATGGCCCTCGTGACGTGTGCGGTGGGCTTCAAGTTGTGCAGGCCGCGGCGATCGACACGCTGTTCTCGTACAGGTGGTGGCGGGTGATGCGCCCGTCCTCGACGGTGAGCCGCAGCGCGAAGGGCCCCGAGAAGGACTTGCCCGTCGCCCGGACGGTCCCGGAGACCTCCCCCGTCAGCACGGCGTCCTTCCCGTCGACGAGGATCGTGTCCACGGACGCGCGGGCGTCCTCGGGGACGGTGTAGCGGGCCAGGTCACCGGCCTGCGCCGCGCACTCGGCGGCGGTGGACCGGGGCCGGATCCAGGGCACGACGGGGTTCTCGGCGAGCATCCAGTCGACGGTGTCGGCGAACAGGGCCGTGAGCCCCTCGGTGTCACCGGCGAGGCGGAGTTCGAGGAACCTGCGGACGGTGGCGCGGGTGGCTTCGGCGGTGGCGGTGGGCGTCATGGGACCCACCTTGCCGGGCCGCCCGAGGAACGTCGATTACCTCGGAGGTAGCCTCCGCGCACCACCGGCGCCGACGTGCTGCGCGGTGCGCGACGGGCCTTGGGCATCGGGGGCCCGGGGGACCGACGAGCCGGGGGCCGGGTCCGACGGGCTCCGGGGTGGGAGTACGGCGAACCTGATCCTAGAATCGAACGCATGAACGACCCAGAGTCGCGGCTCGCGCTGCTCCGCTTCCTGGAGCGCGTGCAGGAGCGCGACCTGGCACGCACCCGCCGATGGATCGCGGACGAGGAACGCCGCCAGGCCGAACACCGCCGCGGCCTCCTCGCCCGGCCGCCCGCACCGGACTGGGTGATCGAGCGCGGCCTGACCGGCCAGGAAGCGGTGTACGTCCATGTCGGCGGCTGCTGGAACGCGGGCCGGCGCGGCAAGGGCGTCGACCGCGATCACGCCCGGCGCGCCCTCGCCGACGGGGTCAAGGCCTGCCCGCAGTGCCGTCCGGACACGGAGCTCGGCTTCATGGACGGGTAGCGGGGCCGCCCCGGGACGGGGGCGCCTCGACGCCCGGAGCCCCGTTGTCAGTGCCGGGGCCTATGGTCCTCCTCGCGCGGCCGGCTTCCGGGGGTTCCAGCTCCGCAGGGAATGGTTGCATCCCCGATCTGTCCGGGGGCGGCCCGGAGAAGTCGTCCGGGACCCAACCGACGGTCGGGCTTCGTCGATGGCCAGGAGGAGACCTGCCAGCGCCGGCCGCGCACCCAAGGAGCATGGTTTCGGTGGGCTGGATCATCATTCCGGTATGTCTGCGAACCAGCCCTCCGCGGCCCCGACCGTCACGCGGCTCGCCCGCTACACGAAGGCCGACCTGGAGGAGATCCTCGGTACCGGCGACGACCCCTTCGGCGTTGCCGGGACTGGTCTGACATGGCTCCCCAAGGAGGACCACTTCGGTGTCCGGCTCGACGGCCGACTGGTGGCACACGCCGGTCTGCTGCGGCTGCCGGTCGCGATCGGGGACGTGGAGACGGAGGTCATGGGAGTGGGCGGGGTGGCCGTGGCGCCCGACGTACGGGGGCGGGGCCTGGCCCGGCTCGTGCTGGCGGCGGCCCTCGACCACGCACGTACGCAGGGCCCCGCGCACGCGCTCCTGTTCTGCCGGCCGCCCCTCGTGCCGCTGTACCAGCGCCTCGGATGGCACCCGCTCGACACGGAGGTGCTCGTCGAGCAGCCCGGCTCCGCTCTGGTGACCATGCCGTTGTGCACGATGGTGACGCCGCTGCGCGACACCGCGCGCCTGCCTGCGGGGCGGGTACGGCTGTACTCCCTGCCGATGTGACGGACCGGCCACGTGTGGTCTGTTACGACGGGCCGAACTCCTGGGGTCGGTCCCGATGGGCCCGGTGCCCGGGGTCGGTCACATCGCCCCGCTGCTCCGCGTCTCCTCGCTCACCCCGGCCGCCGACGCAGGCACCACTGCGTCAGGCTTCTCCGCCCCCTCCTCCGCCTCTCCCCCCGAGGACACCCGCCGCATCAACACGGCGTACCCCACCCCGGCCACCGTCCCGACCACCGCGCACGATCCCCACAGCCACTCCGCCCCGAACCGGTCGATGACGAACCCGGACAACAGCGGAGCGACGAGGGCGGCCACGGACCAGGACATCGTGTACATGCCCTGGTAGCGCCCGCGCCCGTGCACCGGGGACAGCCGTACGACGAGACTCGTCTGCGTCGGCGCGTTGACGATCTCCGCCAGCGTCCACACGCACACCGTGAGCGCGATGACCCCCAACGACCCCGCGAAGGCGGTGAGCGCGAAGCCGTACCCCGCGAGGACGGACGAGACGACCAGCAGCCGGCGGGGATCCCGGTGCTCGATGAAGCGGGTGACCGGGATCTGGAGGACGACGATCAGCACGCCGTTGACGGCGATGGCCATGCCGTACTCGGCCGGGGTGAAACCGGCCTCGCCCATCGCCACCGGCAGCCCCACCGCCCCCTGCTGGAAGATCAGCGCGACGAGGAAGGACAGCCCGACGACGCTCATGAACGGCCCGTCGCGCAGGACGGTGCGCAGGCTCACGGAGCCGTCCCGGGGCGCCGCGTCCGTCACGGTCGCGGTGTGCTTGGACTCCGGCAGCCGCAGGAAGACGAGGACCGCGCAGACCATCGTCATCCCCGCCTCGATCAGGAACCCGGCGCGGTAGCTGACCTCGGCGATGAACCCGGCGGCCATGGAGGACACGGCGAAGCCGAGGTTGATGGCCCAGTAGTTGAGGGAGAAGGCGCGGATACGGTCCTCGGGCCGGACGATGTCGGCCATCATCGCCTGCACGGCGGGCCGCGAGGCGTTGCTGGCCATGCCGACGAGGAAGGCGACGCCGGCGATGGCCACCGGGTCGCGCACGAACCCCAGCAGCGCCACGGTCGCGGCGGTCGAGGACTGCGCGATCAACAGGGTCGGCCGCCGGCCCAGCCGGTCGGTCATCACCCCGCCGCCCAGCGAGGAGACCACCCCGCCGAGCCCGTGCAGCGCGGCGACGAGACCGGCGTACGTGGCGGAGTAGCCGCGGTCGAGGGTCAGGTACAGCGCCATGAACGTGGCGACGAAGGCGCCGAGCCGGTTGACCAGCGTGCTGGTCCACAGCCACCAGAACTCACGGGGGAGACCGGAGACCGTCTCCCGGACGGCGCGTCGGGCACGCAGGGCGTACGGCATGGATCCCCCCGGAGGCAAAAAGGATGTCGGCGGCGCCGGACAAGGGGCGCTCACGACGCCCGTAAGCAGCGCCGACCGCATGCGCACATTACAAACCGTCGGTTGCCAGGGGCCACTCGATTAACAGATCCGGTCAAACGTCCGCCTGCCGGGCAGCCACACGAACGGGCGAAAGCGTGGATTACGCTCTGAGGCATGGCCGACGCACCGTACAAGCTGATCCTCCTCCGCCACGGCGAGAGCGAGTGGAACGCGAAGAACCTGTTCACCGGCTGGGTGGACGTCAATCTGAACGAGAAGGGCGAGAAGGAGGCAGTCCGCGGTGGCGAGCTCCTGAAGGACGCCGATCTCCTGCCCGACGTGGTCCACACGTCCCTCCAGAAGCGCGCGATCCGCACGGCGCAGCTGGCCCTGGAGGCCGCGGACCGCCACTGGATCCCCGTCCACCGCAGCTGGCGCCTCAACGAGCGCCACTACGGCGCCCTCCAGGGCAAGGACAAGGCCCAGACGCTCGCCGAGTTCGGCGAGGAGCAGTTCATGCTGTGGCGCCGGTCCTACGACACCCCGCCCCCGGCGCTCGACATCGACGCCGAGTACTCCCAGTTCTCCGACCCGCGCTACGCGACCCTCCCGCCGGAGCTGCGCCCGCGCACGGAGTGCCTGAAGGACGTCGTCGTCCGCATGCTCCCGTACTGGTTCGACGCGATCGTCCCCGACCTGCTGACCGGCCGCACGGTCCTGGTCGCGGCCCACGGCAACTCGCTCCGCGCCCTGGTCAAGCACCTGGACGGCATCTCCGACGCGGACATCGCGGGCCTCAACATCCCCACGGGCATCCCGCTCTCCTACGAGCTCGACGCCGACTTCAAGCCCTTGAACCCGGGCGGCACCTACCTGGACCCCGAGGCGGCGGCAGCGGCCATCGAGGCGGTCAAGAACCAGGGCAAGAAGAAGTAGAGCCCGTGATCATGCCCCCGACCTGCGCATACGGCGCGGGGCGGGGGCGTTTTCACGGCCAGGGCCCTCTGTGGGACCTCAGCGCGGCGGGTCCTGCGGCGGGCGGAGTGCTTGACCGAGTGCCTTCCGGGCCCGGTCCCGGCTGCTCGGCATGAGGTGCGCGTACACCTTCAGCGTGAGTCCCGGGTCGGAGTGTCCGAGGTACTCGCTGACAGCCTTGATGCTCTCGCCCGCGTCCAGCAGCACCGACGCGTAGAAGTGCCTCAAGGCGTGCATGCCGTGTTCCCGCGCGGCAGAGTGCTCTCGGCTCTTGGCCTTCGGGATGACGCCCACGGACGCCAGAGCGGGTTTCCAGTGGTCCTCATTCAGCGAGGTACGCCAGACGTGGCCACCGTTGGGCCCGGTGAAGATCAGACGCTTGGTCACGGGCTGGCCGTTCGCCCGCATCCAAGGCAGCGTGATCTCAACGGGCGGGAACCGCTTGATGTGCTCCTTGAGCGCTTCCGCCACGGGATCGGGCAGAGGGACGTCACGGAGCTTGCCGCCCTTCGGGGGCGCGAACACGGCCTTGCTCAGGCTGAGCTTGAGCTGCTGCACCACGTGCAAGGTGCCGCTGTCGAAGTCCAGCTCATCCACTGACAGTCCCAGGACTTCGCCTTGCCGTAGGCCACAGCCGGCGCCCATGTCCACCATGGGCCGGAAGCGTTCGACCATGGCGGCCCGCATGGCGAAGACGCGGCCCGGCTCCCACGGGACGACCCTGCGCATGCCCATCTCGGGGAGCGTCACCGTGCGCGAGTTGCACGGATTCCGCCGAAGGTAGCCGTCCTCTAGGGCCGCAGAGAGCACGGCCCGGACGTTGGAGAAGATCACACGGGCGTACGCGCCGGACATGCCGGACGCTTCGAGTTGCGTCACGAACTCTCGGATGTGGCTGGGCTGGAAGGATCCCAGGGGCCGCGACCCGATGCGCGGGAAGGCGTGCAGCTTGAGCTGGGACTGCATCGACGCGCGGGTGTTCGGGTCTCCGCTCTGGCTCGCGAGCCAGCCTTCAGCGAACTCCTGAAACGACGTCCGGGACGCGTTCGGGTCGATGTAGTCGCCCCGGGCCACGTCCGCCGTGACTTTGCTCAGCCACTGCTCAGCGAGCCGCTTCTGTCCGTCGGGGAAGGACTTGCCCTTGCGCTTCCCGTCGGGCGCGAAGTAGCGGGCCCGGTAGCGCAGGCCGGTCCCGTAGCGCTCGGTCTTGACGCGGATGGTCTTGCCGTTGGCGTCGGTCTCGGTCTTGAACCAGCGGTCTTGGATGCTGCCTGCCATTGGAGGCGGAGTCCCTTCTCAGCATGGATCAGGGGTGGCCGTTCAACGGCCACCCCTGGCGGTGTGCGAGGTTGTGTCAGGCCGCGACGCGGTCGACGTTCTTGAGCTGAGCGACGTAGGCCCCCACTTCGGCGGGGTCGTAGCGGACGTGCTTGCCGACGCGGAAGCCGGGAGGACCGGTGCGCTTCCTGCGCCACTGGTAGACGGTTTCGAGGGGGACGCCGAAGATCTCGGCGATGTCGTCGGGAGTGAGGTACCGGTCGGGGAGACCGCTGCGGAGGGTGGCGTGGGGATCGGGTTGAGCGGAACGAGTTCGGCTCATGGGGTCCTCAGAAGTTGAGTCGCATTGGCTTGGGGGGTGCCTCGGACGTGGTGTGTGTCCGAGGTGTGGATTTCTGCGTCACCGCGTCATCTGCGTCATTTAGGGCTCTGACCTGCGGTTTTTGGTGACGCTACGGATCGAGGCTGCGTCACCCTTGCGTCACCGGTTGCGTCACCGGGTGACGCAGGTGACGCAGGATGACGCAGAGCCAGCCGTCTGCGTCACCGCTGTCGGCGCAGGTCAGCGGCCGTTTCCCGGCCCGGGTGACGCAGGTGACGCAGCGTCTTCCTACTTAGGACAAAGAAGGGGCTGCCTGTAGTAGTTCGGTGCGCCTTACAGAGCGAAGAAGGAGCCGCTGCGCGGCACGACCTTGGGGCGGCGTTCCGCCGAACAGCAAGAGGAGCACGTGCTCCTCTTGCTGTTCGCTTGAGCGTGCGGATCGCGGGTCAGAACGCCCGCGTCTGCTCGTGTGGAGGCAGGGTCAGGACGACTGTTCGGGTCATTTCGAGGTAGCGGCCAGCCTTGGTGCGGCCCGAATCGATGAGGACGCCCCGGGCCGCCAGAGTCGGTTGGAGGCGCTTGAGCCGGTCGGAGAGGACTTTGCCGGTGGTCGGCCAGCCCTTGGGCAGGGGACGGCAGTCCTCGCCCGCGTAGAGACGGCTGAGGCAGGACAACCACTCGGTGGACGTCATCTGCTGCGCGCCGCCGGGCTCGATGGTGTCGGCATGCAGAAGGACGGTCTGCGCGAGGAGGTCACCCTCAATGACGTCGTCGTTCAGGTCGTCCAGACTCGCCCGGTACGCGGGCAGCGCCCCGAGGCCGGTCGCGGCGTCGAACTGCGCGCACAGGTGCGCGAAGTCCGCCATCCGCAGGTCAGTGGGAGTCTCCGCTTCCATGGCGCGCACCTTGACCGTGAGGTCCAGGAGCGAGCCAAGCACGACGGGCAGGACTTCCGCGTAGTCAGCCCACAGTTCGGCCTCGGTGCGCCGGACGCGGGGCCGCTCCAAGCGCAGGGGCAGAAGCCGTTCCGCGAGGTCGGGTCGGATGACGCCGACGTCGATACCGGTCAGGAGCAGGGGCCGGCGGTAACCGACGCGGAACACGTCGCCGTCGGTGAACAGGGCCCGCTTGACGCTCTCGGCTCCTGTGACGATGCAGCACATCGCGTCGGACAGGTCCGGGGTCATGTGGGAGAGGTTGTCCAGCGCGGTGACCCATCCGGCCGCCACCGCCGCAATCAGGTTCTCCTCGTCCTTGGGCGCCCGGCGAAGGTCACCGCTCATACCCTCGATGATCCGCACGAGCATCCGCCCCCCTGTGGACTTGCCCGCGCCCTGCGGGCCGGTGAGGAACGGCGCGGGGACCGGCACGGACGGGCCGAGGCAGCCGATCAGCCACGCGATGGCCAGGCATTCGGTCTCGGCGTTGGCGAAGTTGCACAGTCGCATCAGCAGGTCGATGCCCTTGCCGTCGGTGTCCTTGGCCGGCAGGGGCAGTTCCCCCGTGAGCTGCGTGCGTCGCCAGCACACCTCGCGCGGGTCGGGGGTGAGGACGTCCCAGCCCGATGGGTGGATGCGGACCGATTGTCCGTCGTCGCGGCCCAGGTCCAGCCACGTTGCCCCGTCGAATCCGGGGGCGACGCGGATGTGCACGGGCTGGACGTCCTCCGTGAGCGCGAGCGCTTCGATCAAGTCCAACGCCTCCTTGAGCGCGGATCCGTTGAAGACGCCGATCCCGTCCCTGAACAGGCCAACCATGAGTTCCTGCCGGTGGCTGCCCGTCGTGCCTTGGGAACGGATCGGGCGGGCCACGGGGTGGCCCTTCTTCTGCGCGTACACGGTCCCGTCGGCGGTGCGGAAGTAGCGGAAGTGCTCCTGCGCGTAGTCCGCGATGACCTCACGGGCGGGCGTCTTGTCGTCCTCAGACATGGCTCAGTCCCAACGTGGTCAGGGCGTTGGTCCACGCGTCGGTGCAGTGCCGCGCGGTCTCGCCCTTGGCCTGCGCGGCGGTGAACAGGCGCGTGGTGTGGGCGTCGGTGAGGCAGCCGCACCGACCGTGCGTGGACAGCACCGCGAGAAACGTGCGGTAGACGGTGGCGTGCACTGCCTCCCGGGCCTCGGCGATGCGCTGCTCCGCCATGGCAATGCCACGGTCCAAGTAGGTCGGCGTGCGGTGCGGACACGCCCCGCCACCGGCCGGTGTGGGCACCGTGACGGACGCCGGACGGGCCGGGGCCGGCTCCTTCACGATCAGCGCGCGAACCACGTCCGGGAGGGCAGTCATGGTGCCGGTACCGGGCCCAAGCCAACGGGCGTACTGCATGGACGACTTGATGTCCACGCCGGGGCGTACGGCGTTGGCCGACTGCATCGTCCCCATGTAGAGCCAGTGCTCGCCTCGGGTCGTCGACACGGTCCGAGTGGAGGGCAGCGTGGCACGGGCCCAGGTGATGGCGGCCGGGTTGTCCAGGTCCACGACGGTGAGGCCAGCGCCGCCGGGGTGGTAGGCCACGCCCGCCGCTTCCCGCCACGCCCGCGCCCACGGCGTCGAGTTGATGACGGTTGGGTCGGTGGTGGCGGCGGCCCATCCGTGGCACGGGTTCGGGCAGGCGCAGGGGCCGGGGGCCTTCATGTTCGGCCGGCCACCACAGACGTTCTTGGCGCAGGCCGGGCAGTTCCCGAACGGCACCTTGCCCGCTCGTAACGGGAGCGGAGGCACTCCCCAGGCTGCGAGGGAGAGAGCGGTAGCGAGGTGGTCTCGCCGAATGTCGGTCGGTTGGGTCATGCTGGAGGTCTCCAGTTCGGTGTAAGCGGGCTGGATTGGCGGCGGCCCCGGCTCTTGGTCGGATTGGGGCCGCCGTTTCGTGCGTCGGGGGTGGTCAGGCCGCTTGCTGGCCGGGCAGGAGCCGGCCATCGACGGTCCGGTGCACCGATCCGTCGGCGGTCAGGGCTCGGATTTCGCGGGAGACGGTGCCCTTGTTCAGGCCGGTCCGGTCGACCACGTCCCTCGCCGTCCGGGCTCCGGCCTGTACGGCGGCCAGCACCTTGTCCCGGTTGCTCAGCGCCCCGGACGGTGCGGCCGTCTCCTTGACCAGGTGCAGCGGTCGCGACGACTGCCCGCTGGACGACTGGTCCGGGGTCCAGATGGACTTGGGCAGCTTGCGGACGCCCGCGTCGTCCAGGGTCCAGGTGCGGAGCATGCGCGGCCCGTAGCCCTTGAGGTAGCCGTGCCCCCGGTACTCACGGCCCTCGGGGATCTGGTGCGGGGCGTAGTGCGCACAGTCATCCAGCGCGACCTGCGCCTGTGTCGTGCCGGCCACCCGCAGCGAGAACCGCGTCAGGAGGTTGGGTGCGATCAGCTTGTGCACGCCCGGGGCCCCGCCATCGGTGAGCGGGTACTGCGTCGCCCACCACAGAACGACACCGCGCGAGCGACCGAGCGAGGACAGCTCAATCAGCCGCTGCAGCCGCTCCTTGTCCTTGGAGATCAGGGCCAGGATCACCTGCCCCTCATCCACGACCACGGTGAGCTGACGGCCGTCCCACACGCTGATCCCGCGCTGCTTCATGTCCACCTTGCGGCGGGTCATCTCGGCGTGCGCGTCGTCCACACCGGCCGTGATCTCGTCGCTCTCCACGGCGACGCGGCACGCGTGCTCCCAGACGGTGGCCTCTTCGCCCTTGCCATCGATGAGCAGCAGGTCACCGCGCAGGTGCGCGGTCGCCATCAGCGGACGGAACGACCAGGACTTGCCGGTGCCGGACGCGCCGGACACCAACAGCCGCTCATCGAACGGGATCAGAACCTCGTCACCGGTCTCGGTGTCCAGACCGAGGCTCATCGCCATCGCATCGGACGGGATGCGGTCCGGAGTCCACAGCGAGGAAACGCCCGCGGCTGCCGACCGCGTCGCCAACGTGAGGACAGCCCAGCCGCCGCGCGAGGCTGAGGTGATCCGTATGCGCAGGGCGGTGCGGGCACCGAGCAGAGCACGCACCGAGTCGGCCTTGTCCGCGAGCGTCTTGACGGTCCACGTCCCGTCCAGCCGGATCTCACAGCGGATGCCGCCCGGCTCCATGGCCGGGGGTGTGGTCACCGTGCCGGACAGGCCACGGTCCGGGGCGTGCTCCACCCAGTAGGACGGGTCCAGACGTTCCATGAGCTGACGCTCTTCCACCGTGACGGACTCATCGACCGGCACCCGCAGCTTGCGCCGACCGAGCGCGAGACCGGCCACGTTCGCCCCGATCAGCGCGGCCGAGGCGGCGGCCGGCCACAGCGTCAGGTTCGAGGCGGACATCACCACGGACGTGATGACCGTGGGCACGGCGTGCACCGCGTGCGCCTGAATCGCCCGAGCTTTGAGCGTGCTCGGGTAGTTCACCCGAGCGGCCTTGAGCTTGGCGCGGGTGTCGCGCTCGTGCCGCGCGGCTGCCTTGCTCGCCACCCGCGCCGCCCGGCGGCCCGCCGCGAACGGATTGTTCGACGCGGCGCGCGCGGTGAGTTGCTGCGACTTGGCGGTGGCGCTCGTGGAGCGCGCGGCGTTGTGCTCCTTCTGCGCCGCCATGAGCGCCTTCAAGTGCTCCGGGGTGCGCAGCTTGTCCCGCCGGTCCGCCTCAAGATCCCAGCGGACCGCGAACGGCACACAGACGGGTGCGAGCGAATCCAACGCGCTGTTGGTGGTGTTGGCGGTGGTCGACCATGCTTGTTTCCAGTCCACGAAAGGGTCCTCCAAGACCGTGGATGAGGGCCGGTGCGCCGTTGCGTGGCGTCACCGGCCCGCCCGAGTTGCAGGGGCGGTGCTGTCGGTTGCGTCGACAACCCCGGTTGAACCCCTGCAACCGCCTGTGACCTGCGAAGTTGCAGAGTTGAGCGATGGGGAGGGGTGGGGCCCTACGCGCACGCGCGCGTAGGGCGGCGGAAAACAGGGCCGTGCAACCCCCTGGCGAGGCCCTGAAACGCCGTTCACGGCCCCGGGGGTCTGGACCCACACGCGAGGGGGGTCGAACGCTCTGCGGGCCACCTACGGGTTTCGGATCAACGCCCCTTTCGACGCACGCGCTTGGCGGCGGCCTTGCCGTCACCGCCACCCACCGAGCGGACGACCGTGACCACGCCCCACGTCATGACAGCGGCCAGCAGCGCGAGAATCGCCAAGTTCGCGGCGATGGCGGTGAGCACGCCGACGAGCAGCGGGCCGAAGTAGACCCCGGCGGCCACCGCGCCGGCCCCGACGCCGGAACCGAGCGCGAGACGCTGCACCGTGCGGTCCGGCGGCGCGTGGTGGATGTGCTGAATCACCGTCGGCGCCCACTGCTGCGGGTCAGCCATCGGGACGATGTTGGCGGGGGTGTCGTTGTAGACGTAACGGCCGTCCGGGAGGCGGACGACGCCGGGCACGGGCAGGTTGTCGGAGTCCACCGGGGACCTCCCAGGTCAGTTGGAGTCGGCGCAGGGAACGCAGGCACTCACGGGTGCGGTGGCCATCAGTGGCCCGTGCCGGCGAGATCGACCGGCACGCCGTTGACGGGCCCGCGCAGTTCGGCGTAGCGGGTCGAGACCCAGCCCACTGACCAGCCGCACAGTTCGGCAGCGGTCCGCACCGACAGGCCCTCGGCACGGGCGGCGGCCACGATGGCGCGCGCGTCGTCCTCGGGCAGCTTGTCCGTGGCAGGACCGGCGGACAGCAGCGCGGCGCGTTCACGCGCGGCCCGCTCCTCCCGCTCCTGCCGTTCATGGCGCTCCCGCTCGGCACGCTTACGCTGCTCGCGTTCCGTGCGTTCGGCGGCCTCCCGCTCACGGCGTTCACGCTCGCGCTCACGCTGTTCACGCTCACGCTCGGAGCGTTCACGCTGCTCGCGCTCAGCACGCTCCCGAGCCTGCTCACGCTCTCGTTCCTCCCGCCGCGCGGCGGCCTCCCGCTCGCTCTGTTCACGGGCCATGCGGGCTTCGTGCTCACGCTGTTCACGCGCCAGCGCCGCCGCGTGCTCGCGCTCCTCGCGCTCCCGCCGGGCAGCCTCGTCACGCCGCTCGATCGCGGCGCGCTCGCGGGCTTCCCGCTCTGCCTCCCGCTTGGCCTCCAGCGCCAGCACGGCGGCAGTGATCGCGCGCCGGTAGGCCAGTCCGGTCTCTGCCGTGACGATCAGCAGCAGCGGCGCGACCGCGTGCACAGCCACGCCCACCAGGTCGTTCTTCAGCGCGGAGTCGGCCACGTTGAGGGCGAGCGTCATGCAGCCGGTCATCCACCGCAGCGCGATCGGCCACCGTCCGCCGTTGCCCCCGAGCCGGGCGAGCACCGCGTCAAGCCGGACCACGATGACCACGGCCGCATCCACCACCAGGGGAAGGATCGGGGCGGTCCAGTCCCACCGGTCGGGGGTGTGGGCGGAGGCGAGCGGCGTGACCGTGAGGATCGAATAGAGCATCGCGCCCCCGACGATCAACCACGTCCCGGCCGACAGCGCCCGCTCTGCTGAACGGATCTGAACGCCGTTCACGCGCTCACCCCCGACCACGAACGGACCCGGATCGCAGCGATCAGAACGACCGGGGAGGCGGGGTCGTCGGGGATCTCGCTGTCCTCGGTCCACGTCCACTCAGCGCCCGGCACCGGCTCGAAGCCGAGCACGCTGAGCGCGTTCGTACGGTCCGTGAACGTTGGGATCGAGCGCCCGAACCGGTGCTCGGGCCACTGCTCGGTGGTGTTCATCAAGGCCACGTACAGACGCCACCGGCCCTGACGCATGGACATCTGCGCGGCGAACTCCCGCGCACTCTTCTGGCCGCTCACGCCGCGCCGCCCCGGTGCGCGTCCGTGGCCTGGTGCGCCAGCGCGGTGAGCAACCGGCGGCGGATCCGCCGGACGTCCAGCTCGGTGGGGGTGCGGTCCATGGTGATGATCTGCGCGTCCAACAGCTCGACGCCGGCCAGGATGACCGGCATCTCCCGCTCGATCGCGTCCAGCTCGGCGTCCGTCGGCTCCATGAAGTCGGCGAACGCGGTAACAGCGTCCTGAACAGTGACGATGTGATCCATTGGGTCGTGTGTCCTTCCAGGTGGACGGCCCGAACAGCGG
Source organism: Streptomyces massasporeus (assembly GCF_014648995.1). Taxonomy (GTDB): domain Bacteria; phylum Actinomycetota; class Actinomycetes; order Streptomycetales; family Streptomycetaceae; genus Streptomyces; species Streptomyces massasporeus. Next base: position 117,643 of record NZ_BMSE01000008.1, read on the forward strand.
CCCCGGTGTTCGAGCACCGGGGCCGCGCGCCGTTGAAGTCGGTAGATCCGGCTCCCCTCAGCGCTGCTCGTACGAGACGAGCAGCGGAGGCAACCGGCCGCAGCGAAGCGCTGCGGGATTGAGTTGCGCTGTGCCTCACACGGGAGACCCGTGTGGCCGCCTACTTGGCCGAGGAGAGGCGGCGTGATCCCCATTTAGTTGTCAAGGAACGAGCGTTGCCTTCGTACTCACCCCCTTGACCAGGGGCTTTCCTCCGGACGCCATCAGCGCAAGCGGGCGCACTCAATGGTGTTGCACCACCTGCTCAGCTTGTTGGTACAAGCTGATGCAGTGATGTTGCACCGCTGGATGGTGGGGCGTCAAGGGGTTAGAGGCTGCCTGTACCAACAAGTGGGGCGAGTGCGTCATGATGGGGTCATGAACAAGCAACCGAAGTACCGCCAGGTGGCCGACGTCCTGCGCCGAGAGATCGCCAATGGCGACTTCCCGCCAGGCGCGCGGCTGCCCTCGGAGAGTGAGCTTCAGCAGCGGTTCGACGCGTCCCGGAACACCGTCAGGAACGGTCTGAGTCTGCTGGTCAGTGAGGGTCTGATCTCGTCCAGCCAGGGACTCGGCTACGAGGTCAAGTCACACGAGGTGTTCGAGCTGAACGCGTCGAAGTTCGAGAACCTGAACTTCCCGCAGAACGGCGACGCGTACAACACCAACGTGACCAGCGCGGGGCGTCGGCCGCATCAGACGTTCCGTGTTGAGATGCTGCCGGCCTCAGAGGAGATCGCCGACCGGCTCAAGGTCACCGCAGGTACGAAGGCTGTATTGCGGTTTTGTCATCGCTATGTGGACGACGTTCCTTGGTCGACTCAGGCCACCTACTATCCGTCGTGGCTGGTCGACGGCTCGCCGCGTTTGGCTGAGCCCGGAGACATAGAGGAAGGCACCACGCGGTATCTCGCTGCGCGCGGCATTGAGCAGGTGGGGTACTTCGACGAGATCGCCGCGCGGATGCCGACCCCGGAGGAGGCACGGTTGTTGGAGATCGGAGCCGGCGTGCCAGTGCTGCTCTGGACGCGGACGGGCTACTCGGCAGAGCGGCCCATCCGATGCACCATCACGACGTTCCGGGGTGATCTGAACCGGATGAACTACGAGATCGGCGACCTGACCGCCCGAAGCGAGAACGAGCCTCAGTGAGAATTATCCCCGCCCGCCCGGACGACGTCTCCAGGCTGCTGGCCTTCCGCGAGGAGGCCGCAGCCTGGCTTTCCCGCCTCGGCACCGACCAGTGGCGACGCCCCTATCCCGCTGACAAGCTGCTGGAGACCATCGAGGCAGGAACCGTCTTCATGGTTGTGGACGACGATGCGACGGTCGGGACCATCACTCTGACTCCTGATGCAGAGGCAGGACTCTGGACAGAGCAGGAACTCGCAGAGCCCTCCCTGTTTATCAACAAGCTCACTGTGGCGCGCACGCATGCCGGGGCGAACGTCGGGGGGCGCCTGCTCGACTGGGCAGGGGATCGGGCTTATCAGGCCGGAGCCAAATGGCTCCGTCTCGATGCGTGGACGACCAATGAGGGGCTTCAGGCGTACTACCTTCGGCAGGGCTTCGAGCATGTTCGGACAGTCGTTGAGGGAGCGGCCGTGAACGGCGGCCCTCGGGTGTCTGGCTGGCTTGCTCAGCGCCCGACACGTCCTGCGGAGCACGGTTTCACCGACGACACTCCCAAGCTGGGCGGGGGCTGCTCCTCTTCATGAGTGAGGCCCAGGGTGACATTGCCGGGCCCTCCGTGGGCCCCTCTGGGCCCTCCGAGGTCGACCGACGACGACCACAACGACGGCCCGGCCGCAGTTCAATTGGGGTGCGCACGCCTCTGACCAGGGCCGTCGGCCGGGTCTGGGGGCCCGTTTTTCAGCGTGGACCCTTGGGCTTGCGCTACCGTTCACGTTGACGCATTTCGTGGCGAGGTGTGGGGGTCGGAATGACAGAGTCAACTTCTAGCATTGATCTGATTCCAATTAAGAGCCAGACGAAGACCATCCAGAATTGCTTCCGAGAGTTTCTGTACGAAGTTCCCAATTTTCAGCGACCTTACAGCTGGACTCAGGAGCAGCTCAGCGATTTCTGGAACGATGTAATCTTGGCAAACGGGGATTTCTTCTTTGGCTCTACGGTGACATGGGTCAGCGAGAAAAGAGCTCTTTTCAACGATACGTACTCAATTATCGACGGCCAACAAAGGTTGACCACGAGTACAATCCTACTATCGGTTGTTCGCGACACACTCAGAGAAGTGGCCGATAAGTACGATAACGTCGATGATTTTGACACGAATACGGCCACCAGTCAGGCGACGGCCACTCAGAAGTACCTGATGATCGAGGACGATGATGGCAAGAGCCATCCGGTCTTGCGTCGACCTGAACCTATGTTCTACGAAAAGATTCAGAAACCGAACGCCATTCCATCGGGGGAAAAGTGGAATGGGAGCGCTACACGAATCGGAGAGGCGCGATCCTTCTTTGAGGAGAAGATTCTCGCCGCGATAAAGGGGTTGACTCCGAGCGAACAGGTCGAACGCCTTAAAGGAATTCGATCAAACGCCTTGAAGGCGCGTGTAATCCAGGTTGAATTGGCGTCTGAAGAAGACGGATTCCTGGTCTTCGAGACGTTGAATACGCGCGGGGCAGACTTGCGGCTGTCCGACCTCGTCAAGAACCTACTGATTCGCGGCGGAGCCACAGGCGCCGACGATCGAAAAGCGGTCGCAGACCGCTGGGACCGGCTAGTCGACCGCGTTCAGCTAGGGCGTGTGAACGCAGATGTTGTCGATAGGTTCATTTGGCAGTCATGGAATTCGCGACGTGAGGCAGTGAGGGAACCTGAACTCTTTAAGAAGATTAGCCACATGGTGGTCGGCAATCCAGCCGCGCACGTCTCCTATCTGGAGGAACTCGAACGAGATGCGGAAAACTATGCGTGGCTAGAGGACGAGAGTGTGCAGGTCCAGCCAAAAGTCAACGGAATGCGTAACGCCTTCGCACTCCCGGACTTCGTTGACAGTGTTCGCGCACTCGCAATCTTCAATGTCTCAGTGGCAAACTCTACGATCCTCGCCGTAGCCCGCAAGTTCCGAGAGACGAAATTCATCAAGCCGGCGCAGGTCATCGAAGCCCTAAGACTCGTCGAAGCTTTCCATTTCCAATACACCGCACTAACGAATGGCGGCTCCACGGGCGGCACGCGAGGTCGGTATAATCGCTTCGCCGTTCGCTTGGAGAGTGCAAAGTCTGTCGCCGATGTCGCGTTGGCCATCACGGATTTGAAAGAGAAACTTCGCGCAAGTCTGCCCGATCGCGCGAGAGCGCTAAAAGAGTTCTGCTCTCTGTTCTATGCGCCCTCACTTCAGCTCACCCAGAAGCAGAAACTCCGATCTCGTAAGATTTTCATCGCTTACGTACTGATGTCGTTCGCGAAGCGAGAAAACTTGCTGCCAGCGGGTCAGAATCTCACGACGTGGTCGATTGAGCACATCAAGCCACAATCGAATGCCTCATCGAAATACAACGATCCGGTCTACTCGATTGGCAATCTAACGCTACTCACCGAACGCCTTAACTCTGTCCTTGGGGACGCTCCGCTGTCGGTTAAGGCTGCGAAACTCAAGGCAGGGAGTGCGTTTTTCGATCGGGAACTCGCCTCGTGGGAAGCGAGCGGTAGCGATTCTCCATCTGATGCCCAGATTGAGGCGAGGTCACTTTTCCTGGCGACCGACGCTTTGGATCGGGTGTGGCGCCTGTAGCGCAGGAATACTCCGCACCAGTCGTGCCTAGCTACTCCTGCCGGCCAGCATGCGACTGCCATTCCCTGTAGCGCCACGTGAGTGCCTCGGCGTGTGGGCGTCGAGGCAACTCACGAAGGTGCGGCGTGACGACTTTAAGCTCTTCGAGAGTCGGACCCTGGGGTCGCGTAGTTTGAGAGAGGTGGGCTGAGCCCAGTGGATTGTCGGCGCTCAAGGGCTGGTTGGTGGGTCGCCCATCCAGGGTGAACACGCCTATGGATCAGATGGCTGCTCTTCTTCGTGGCTGAGAGTCCAGGGCGACACCGCTGGGCCCTCTCTGGGCCCTCCGAGGTCGACAGCGGTCGACCAACAACGACCAACAACGACGGGTCAACCGCAGGTCACTTGAGATGCGCAGCTCGCTGACCAGGGGCGAAAAGCGGGCCCGCCAGACCCAGGGCAAGAAGAAGTAACTCGACGCCAGTAAGCCCCCGAACTGCGGTTTCTTCGCGGGGCGGGGGCTTCTTGGTGGGGCTGGGGCCGTCTCTGGTCCCTCAGAGGCCATTCCCGAGGACGAGACCGCGCCGGGCCTGCCGGTACTCCTCGTAGAGCCGGTCGCCGGTCACGCAGTCGCCGACGGCCTCGCCGTTGTCATCCACGATCCGGCAGTCCCGGCACCCGGAGCAGTGCAGCAGCATGCGGACGTAGGCGGCTCGCTCGGGGGCGTCAGGGCACTGATGGTCCTCACTCTCGTGGTCGCAGAGCGTGCGGACGGAACGGCCAAGGCGTTGCGCGTGAGTGGTCCGGGCCGCGGCAGACAGAACGCGGCCGGGCTCGGCGCCCAACCGCAGGCGGGCCTCCCCGACGCAGGAGAGCGCACACGCCCGCGCCACGTTGTCCTCGGGCAGAGCCAGCGCCGCCGTCTCGACCTAGGGGACAGCCGGCATGAGATGGCCGTGCAGCTGGCGCGTGAGCGTCTCCAATCGGTCCGGCGCCGACGCCGCATTGTCGTGCGCGAGGAGCCGGTCCGCGCAGGCGCGCGGCGTCTCGACGTCCAGCGGGGGCGCGGCCTTGCCGACGGGCGCGGTCACGACTCGTCCTCCTCGACCGGGTATCGGCCCACCACGACGAGCGCCGGCGTTGGCCCGGTGTCGCACGGCGGTGTCGGCTCGATCGAGCCGATGCAGCATATGGGCGGCGCCCATCCGGCTGGGGCGAGGACCGCTTCGGCGTCGATGCCTCGTCACAGATCCATGCCTGCCTGGGTCATGCCCCCAGGTCCTCCGTCACGGGCAGGCACTCGGCGAGCAGGTCGACGACGTCGCGCCAGGCTCGCTGCGCGTGCTGTGGGTGGTAGCCGACACCGGGGACCACGGGGTGGTCGACCGGCGGGTGGTGGAAGGCGTGCAAGGCGCCGCCATAGATCGCGAGGCGCCAGTCGACGCCCGCGGCCTGCATCTCAGCGGTGAACGCGTTTCGTTGCGCGGGCGGCATGATCGGGTCTTCCGATCCGACCCCGGCCCACACCGGGCAGCGGATGCGCGCTGCCTCGCCCGGTCGGCCCGTGGTAGTCGCGTTGACTGTCCCGATCGCGCGCAGGTTGACGCCGCCTCGCCCGAGTTCCAGCGCGATGGCGCCCCCGGTGCCGTAGCCGATGGCGGCGATCCGGTCGGGGTCGGTCCGGGGCTCGGTGCGCAACTCGTCGAGTGCCGCGTGGCCGATGCGCCGCATCCGGTCGGGATCAGCGAGTAGTGGCATACAACGCGCCAGCATCTCCTCGGGGTCACCCAGATAGCGCCCGCCGTGAAGGTCGAAGGCCAGCGCTACATACCCCAGCTCGGCGAGAGCATCGGCCCGGCGGCGCTCGACGTCGCTGAGCCCCATGCCCTCTGGTCCGAGCAGCACTGCGGGCCGGCGGTCGACACCGGCCGGGAGCGCGAGGTACCCGATCATCGTCAAACCGTCGGCCGGGTACTCGACCGTGCGCGTCGTAATCGGCGTCATGAGACGGGACTGTAGTGATCGTCGAGCCCGGTCCGGCCGGTGTTCTGACGCTGGCAGAACAGCGTAGGTGTCCCTCTGAAATGCGGGACGGGCCCGGCGCTCAGGGTTTCAAGATCATCCCGTTGTCCCTTTGGCGCGGGACATGAGGACTGGCCGAGCGTCCTGGACGAGGAGTCGCGTCCTCGGTGGTTGCGTCCCCCTCGGGAACCGGTCGCTTTCGCGGAGCAGACCCCGGTAGGCGCCCGCTGCCCAGATTCACGCGACGTGTGACCCGCCAGTCCGATATTCGGTGGCGCCCCCGCTCCCCCCGGTCCACCATGCCCGCATGGTCTCAGGTGAACACCCCGGCGAAGCAGTGATGGCGGAAGCCTCGGACACGACGCGGTGGACGCGGGCGACCGTCTACCCCGACATGTGGGTCGACCCCGAGGACGACCCCCGCGAGACCGACGCCCAGCCCGACGACGAACGCGGCATCCTCCTCGACAACCTGCGCAGCTACCGGCTCACCCTGGAGATGAAGTGCGCGGGCCTGGACGCCGAGCAGATGGCCAGGCGGTCCGTCCCGCCGTCGACGATGTCCCTGCTCGGGCTGGTGCGGCACCTGACCGAGGAGGAGCGGCACGTCCGCCGGGTGATGGCCGGAGAGGACGCGCCGAAGCTGTACCGCACGGCGGAGGACCGGGACGGCGACTTCAACGGCGCGGTCGCCGACCCGGCGGTCGTGGACGCGGCCTGGCGGCAATGGCGTACCGAGGCCGAGCGCACCGACCGCTACCTGGCCGGCATCGCCGACCTCGCCACCCGCAACGCCGGCCACTCGGACTTCGGCCCCGAACCCGGCGGACAGATCCAGCTCCGCGACCTCCTGGTCGCGCAGATCGCCGAGTACGCACGGCACTGCGGCCACGCCGACCTCCTGCGCGAACGCATCGACGGCCGCGTCGGGCAGTGAGCGAAAACTTCTGAGAAAAAAGTTCGGCGGCGATGTCGAGAACCCGCGTCCGGCTCCGTCCCCGGGGTGAAGGCGGCCAGGATGGGTCGCACAGGACCGAGGAGAAGACGATGGCCAAGTACCTGCTTCTGAAGCACTACCGCGGCGCCCCGGCAGCGGTCAACGACGTGCCCATGGACCAGTGGACGCCGGAGGAGATCTCCGCGCACATCCAGTACATGAACGACTTCGCGGCCCGGCTGGAGAAGACCGGCGAGTTCGTCGACGGTCAGGCGCTGGCCCCCGAGGGCTCATGGGTCCGGTACGACGGTGAGGGGCGCCCGCCGGTCACCGACGGCCCGTTCGCCGAGACCAAGGATCTCATCGCCGGCTGGATGATCATCGACGTCGACAACCACGAGCGGGCCGTCGAGCTCGCGGGGGAGCTGTCCGCCGCTCCCGGCGCGGGCGGGAAGCCGATCCACGAGTGGCTGGAGGTGCGTCCGTTCCTGACCGCGCCGCCCACCATCCCGGAGTGCTCCGTCCATGGATGAGGCACTGCTGCGCAGCCTCACCCCGAGCGTGCTCACGATCCTCGTCCGCCGCGGAGCCGACTTCGCGGCGGCCGAGGACGCCGTGCAGGACGCACTGATCGAGGCGCTCCGCGTGTGGCCGGCCGACCCTCCCCGGGACGCGAAGGGCTGGCTGGTCACCGCGGCCTGGCGCAAGTTCCTCGACCAGGCGCGGGCGGACAGTGCCCGCCGCCGGCGTGAGGACCTGGTCGACGAGGAGCCGGCGCCCGGGCCCATGCCCGACGTGGACGACACCCTCCAGCTCTATTTCCTGTGCGCCCACCCCTCATTGACGCCCTCGTCGGCGGTCGCGCTCACGCTGCGCGCCGTCGGCGGGCTCACCACGCGGCAGATCGCTGACGCCTACCTGGTGCCCGAGGCGACCATGGCGCAGCGCATCAGCCGTGCCAAGCGCACCGTCTCCGGCGTGCGGTTCGACCAGCCCGGCGATGTCGCGACCGTGCTGCGCGTCCTCTACCTGGTCTTCAACGAGGGCTACTCCGGCGACGTCGACCTCTCCGCCGAGGCCATCCGGCTCACCCGGCAGCTCGCGGGCACGATCGACCACCCCGAGGTGGCGGGGCTGCTGGCGCTCATGCTGCTCCACCACGCTCGGCGCGCCGGCCGTACCGCGCCCGACGGCAGTCTGGTGCCGCTCGCCGAGCAGGACCGCAGCCGGTGGGACACCGCGGCCATCGCCGAGGGCATCGGGATCCTGCAGGCGGCACTCGCCCGCGACCGGCTGGGCGAGTTCCAGGCCCAGGCCGCCATCGCGGCGCTGCACGCCGACGCGTTCACCGCCGAGGAGACCGACTGGGTGCAGATCGTGGAGTGGTACGACGAACTGCTGCGCCTGACGGACAACCCGGTCGTCCGGCTCAACCGCGCGGTGGCCGTGGGCGAGGCCGACGGACCGCGCGCGGGACTGGCGGCGCTCGCGGCGCTGGACGACTCGCTGCCCCGTCACACCGCCGTGGCGGCGTACCTCCACGAGCGCGACGGCGACCCGGAAACGGCCGCCCGTCTGTACTCCGAGGCGGCCCGCAAGGCTCCCCACCTCGCCGAACGCGACTATCTGACCCGCCAGGCGGCCCGCCTCAACGCCGACCGGCGCCGCTGACGGGCCGCACGCGGCAGGTCACTCGACGGTCACAGGTCACTTGACGGACAACGGCACAGGGTGCACCTCGTCCGCCATGTGCCCGGCCCGCTCGTGAATGCGCTGGACCGCTTCGGCCGAGGGTGCCTCGGAGAGACAGTAGACGTGGCCGGACTCCGGGTCCGCCCAGGCCATCTCGAAGTGGACCTGCTCGTCCTTCTCTATGGCGAGGTCCGCGTTGTGGGCTTCACGGAGCTGTTCCTCCGTGATGCCTTTCATGCCGCGATGGACATCCATGAACTTGGGCATGCCGCGCGTCTCCTTCCCGGCACGGCGCCGGCCGGCGTCGCCTTGCCTCCCTCCCATGCTCCGCCCGTACGGCCACGGGGGCGACCCCACGCCGCAGGGCCCGGCGAGACCGCCGGGCCCTGCGGGTCGTACGAACTCCAGGTCGTACGACAACGCGTCGGCGTCAGCCGCACTGGCAGGGGCTGCCCGACTGGCAACCGCAGCCGCAGCCCGAGCCGCAGCCGCACGCGGCGATCAGGGGAAGGCTCCTGATCTCGACGGGCTGCTCGGTCTCGCGCTGCCGGGCGGGGTCGGGCGTCGTACTGGGGGATTCGGCCATGGGTCCCTCCTCGAGGCTGGTGCCTGTGCCCATTGGATGCCCGTTCCGCTGGGCGCATCAACGGCGCACTGAGGCGCCCACGCGCCCCAGCCGATCCCTGTCCGCCCCCGGCACCCGCCCCCGGCACCCGCCCCCGGCACCCGCCCCCGGCACCCGCCCCCGGGTCGGCGCCCTGCTCCCGCCCCGGCCGGCGCCCGGCACGGCCCCGTCAGGCGCTCTCGGCCCCCGAAACCGCCTGGATCTCCGGCTGCGCGTCCGTCTGGAGCTCGTCCGCGTGCTCACCCGTCACCAGGTACACCACACGCTTGGCGACCGACACCGCGTGGTCGGCGAACCGCTCGTAGTAGCGGCCGAGCAGCGTGACGTCCACGGCCGTCTCGATGCCGTGCTTCCAGCGGTCGTCCATCAGGTGCTGGAAGAGGGTGCGGTGCAGCAGGTCCATCTCGTCGTCGTCCTGCTCCAGCTGGAGCGCCAGGTCGACGTCCTTGGTGACGATCACCTCGGCGGCCTTCGCCATCAGGCGCTGCGCGAGCTGGCCCATCTCCAGGATGGTGGCGTGCAGGTCGCTCGGGACCGCGCGGTCCGGGTAGCGCAGGCGCGCGAGCTTCGCCACGTGCTGGGCGAGGTCGCCCGAGCGCTCCAGGTCGGCCGACATCCGCAGCGACGTGACGACGATGCGCAGGTCCGTCGCCACCGGCTGCTGCCGCGCCAGCAGGGCTATGGCCCGGGCCTCCAGGTCGTGCTGGAGCTCGTCGACCTTCTGGTCGGCCTCGATGACGGCCTCGGCCAGCTTCAGATCGGAGTCGAGCATGGCGGTCGTGGCGCGCCCGATCGCCGACCCGACCAGCCGGGCCATCTCCACCAGACTGTCGCTTATCGAGTCCAGTTCCTCGTGGTACGCGTCCCGCATCAGGCTTTCCCTCTCGTGCGTCTGTGTCGGGGGTTCATCGGGCCGGGGCCCGCCGAACAAGCCGGGGCCCACCGAACAACCGGCGGTACGACCGTCGTATTACCAACGGTCCGAACCCCACGCTCCCACGTTCCGCCCCGTACGCGTCCGTTTCCGTCATCCCAAATGAACCAATACTGGCTCCAAGGTGAACTCTGGGCGACGAGTGTTCGAGCTCGCACCCCGACGGCTGTGGAGGGTGCCCGAGCCATGCCTAACCTGGGTGCATGGACGTGAACGCGGCGGTTGCCGCAGCGGCAGCGATCGCCGGGGTGCTCACCGGTGTCATCGCCGTGCTGGCGTTCCGGTGGAGTGAGCGCGAGCAGAAGCGCCCCACCCGTAGCTCCCTGCACACCGACGCGGTGCTCCCGCCGGGCGTGGACACCGTCCTGTCGGTCCTCAGGTCGTCCGCCGTCGTCCTCGACGAGGCGGACGCCGTGGTCAAGGCCAGCTCGGCGGCGTACGCCCTCGGCCTGGTCCGCGGCGGCAAGCTCGCCGTCGAGCCGATGCTGCAGATGGCCAGGGACACCCGCCGGGACGGCGAGATACGCCAGGTCGAGCTCGATCTGCCACGGCGCGGCACCGGACGCGGAGAGGCCCTGGCCGTCTCCGCGCGGGTCGCGCCGCTCGGCTCCCGGCTGGTGCTGCTGCTCGTGGAGGACCTGACCGAGGCCCGCCGCATCGAGGCGGTCCGGCGCGACTTCGTCGCCAACGTGAGCCACGAGCTGAAGACGCCGGTGGGCGCCCTCTCGCTGCTCTCCGAGGCTGTGATGGACGCGTCCGACGACCCCGAGGCCGTCGAGCGGTTCGCCGGACGCATGCAGATCGAGGCCACCCGGCTGACCAGCCTGGTGCAGGAGCTCATCGACCTCTCACGGGTGCAGAACGACGACCCGCTGGAGGACGCCGAGCCGGTCCGCGTCGACGAGCTCGTCGCCGAGGCCGTCGACCGCTGCCGGCACCAGGCCGGCGCCAAACAGATCACCATGGCCGCGGGCGGGGCCGCAGACCTGCGCGTCTGGGGAAACCGCGGCCAGCTCGCCGCCGCCCTCGGCAACCTCGTCGAGAACGCGGTCAACTACTCGCCCGCCCGCACCCGCGTCGGCATTGCGGCCCGCAGTGTGAACGCGCCCGGCGGGGACCACATCGAGATCGCCGTCACCGACCAGGGCATCGGCATCTCCGACAAGGACAAGGAGCGCATCTTCGAGCGCTTCTACCGCGTCGACCCGGCCCGCTCCCGTGCCACCGGCGGTACGGGACTGGGGCTGGCGATCGTGAAGCACGTGGCCGCCTCGCACGGCGGGGAGGTCGCGGTGTGGAGCGCCGAAGGCCAGGGCTCCACCTTCACCCTGCGGCTGCCGGAGGCCGGTGCGGCCCGCGACCGCGCACATCAGCAGACCGCCCGACACGAGCGCGCAGGAGGCGCGGGCCTCGACGAGGAGGCCGGGCGGTCCACCCCCACATCCCCCGAATCAACCGCGTACGAAACGCTTCCCGCCCCGGAGGTCCTTCCGTGACCCGAGTGCTCGTCGTCGAGGACGAGGAGTCCTTCTCCGACGCCCTGTCGTACATGCTCCGCAAGGAGGGCTTCGAGGTCGCCGTCGCGACCACCGGGCCCGACGGACTCGATGAGTTCGAGCGCAACGGCGCCGACCTCGTCCTCCTCGACCTGATGCTGCCCGGCCTGCCGGGCACCGAGGTGTGCCGCCAGCTGCGTGGCCGTTCCAACGTCCCCGTCATCATGGTGACCGCCAAGGACAGTGAGATCGACAAGGTCGTCGGGCTGGAGATAGGAGCCGACGACTACGTCACCAAGCCGTTCTCCTCGCGCGAGCTGGTCGCGCGCATCCGTGCGGTGCTGCGCCGCCGCGGCGAGCCCGAGGAGGTCACCCCGGCGGCCCTGGAGGCCGGTCCGGTCCGCATGGACGTCGACCGGCACGTGGTCACCGTCGGCGGCACCAAGATCGACCTGCCGCTGAAGGAGTTCGACCTGCTGGAGATGCTGCTGCGCAACGCCGGCCGCGTCCTGACCCGCATGCAGCTCATCGACCGCGTCTGGGGTGCCGACTACGTCGGTGACACCAAGACCCTCGACGTCCACGTCAAGCGGCTGCGCGCCAAGATCGAGCCGGACCCGGGGGCCCCGCGCTACCTGGTGACGGTCCGCGGCCTCGGCTACAAGTTCGAGCCGTAGACCGGCCGCGCACGACGGCAGAACAGAACGAAGGGCGGGACCTCCCCTCGGGGAGGTCCCGCCCTTCGTGCCATTCGTTCCAGGACCGGCTCAGTGGCCGGCGCCCGCGCTCGCCGAGGCCGCGTCGCTCGGCGTGCCGGACGCCTCGTGGCCACCCGGCGTCTCACCGCCCGCGGGGCTCTCCGGCGCGCCCGAGGCACCCTCGGCCGGGGAACCGGACGGCGACCCGGACGGGGACGACGACGCACCCGGCGCGGCCGGGACCTCGGACGGGCCCCACTCCTTGAAGTAGTGCTCGGCGGGGACGACGAACGCGCGCAGGCTCACGGCACCCGTCTTGCTGAAGGTGAAGGTGACCTTCTGGGCGTTGCCGTCCTGCACTGCCTCACGGCTGCTCGGCAGCATCGCCGTGGCGTTGTCCTTGCCGCCCAGGATCAGCGAGCCACCAGGCGGGATGCTGAGGCTGCCGCCCTTGGCGGGCTTGAGCTCGGCGGTCTTGCCGGTGCCGGGGAGAGTGATGGACTCCAGCGTCTCGGCGCTCTTGCCGGAGTTGAACAGGGTCGCGGAGACCGCGGCCGGGCCCGTCGACTCGAGGTCGGGCTGCGTGATGACGATGGCGTTCTGGACCTTGATGTCGCCGACGCTCGTGGCCGCGTTGTCCGGCTGGATCTCCAGGGTCTGAGCGTTGTTGCCGGCGCCGCACGCGGCGAGCGAGGCGATCGAGAACGCGGTGACGACGGCGGCGAGGGCACCGCGTCGAAGGCTGCTGCTCACGGCGGCGGCAACTCCTTGACTCGAGCGGAGCGGCCGGAAAAGCCGCCCTAAGTGTCTGTCAGCGGGCCTTAGGTTACCGAGCCGTCCTGGTCCGGCCGCACCCGACCCCCCGTCACCGGCGATCCCACCTGAGTCACACATGACTCCCGGGTCACATTGACGCGGTGCTCGTCCGGCATTCACATAAGAGCCCCGGGCAGTACCGCTAAGAGCCCCGGGCAGTACCGCAAATGTTCCGTGAAGGAATGCGCGGAGTACCTCGAAATTGATCATCGGCGGCCCGCCGGGGCGGCTGGTGATCAATTCCGGATTCGACCGGAACCCGGCTCGGGCCTCCGAACGGAGTAGCGGAAGTCGATCATACGGAACCGGACATATGGGGATGTTCGGCCTTCTGGGGGATGCTCGGGATGCGTGTAACGTACGCGTTTCGCTCACCCCGGAGAGCCGCTCCCACCTGCGAATACCTTCTTCCACTCCCTGTCCGAAGCACGTTCCTGTTGGAGTTGTCAAGCCCCGAGATATGCCCTGACCTGCGAAAACGCCATTCAGAACCCGCAGTTTCCGTGTTACCCTGGATAGCCACGGAAGGGGTACCTGTCACATGACGTTCAAGGTTGGCGACACCGTGGTCTATCCCCATCACGGGGCCGCGCTGATCGAGGCTATCGAAACTCGCCAGATCAAAGGCGTGGACAAGACCTACTTGGTGCTGAAGGTCGCCCAGGGCGACCTGACGGTACGTGTGCCAGCGGACAATGCGGAGTTCGTCGGCGTGCGTGATGTGGTCGGTCAGGACGGGCTGGACCGGGTCTTCGAGGTGCTGCGCGCGCCGTACGCCGAGGAGCCCACGAACTGGTCCCGTCGATACAAGGCAAACCTGGAGAAGCTCGCCTCGGGCGATGTCATCAAGGTCGCGGAAGTGGTGCGTGACCTGTGGCGTCGTGAGCGTGAGCGTGGACTCTCCGCCGGTGAGAAGCGCATGCTCGCCAAGGCCCGCCAGATCCTGGTGAGCGAGCTGGCCCTCGCGGAGAACACCAACGAGGACAAGGCCGAAGCTCTGCTCGACGAGGTTCTCGCCTCCTGAGGCGAAGCCCGGTCGCTCAGCGCTGTGCTGATCAAGGCTGATGCTGATCAAGGCTGCTGATCAAGCGCGCGCCTGCACATCGAAATGCCGCGGTGCCCGATGACGAATTCCTTGTCGCCGGGCGCTGCGGCATGTTCGTACCCCGATGCCGATGCACCGTCACCCCGGGATGTGTTATCACTCACGCCCCGGTTGTTTGTCTGGCGTGCCGGGCCCGGGCAGCCGGCTCGACCGGCGTCACGGAAGGGTCCGGTCGAGCGCGTCGCGCCCGGCACTCCTCCAGGCCATACCCACGCCAGGCCAGCACACAAACCTGACAGGAACCGATGTCTGACGATTCGCGTCCCTCGCCGCCCGCAGGCCCCTCCACGGCCCGTACGGCGGCCGTGATCCCGGCCGCCGGCCGGGGTGTACGGCTCGGCCCGGGCGCCCCCAAGGCACTCCGCGCGCTGGGCGGCACCCCCATGCTGATCCACGCGGTCCGGGCGATGGCCGCCTCCCGCGCCGTCTCCCTGGTCGTCGTCGTGGCCCCGCCCGACGGCGCCGCCGAGGTCAAGACGCTGCTCGACGCGCACGCGCTGCCCGAGCGGACGGACTTCCTCGTCGTCCCGGGCGGGCGCAGCCGCCAGGAGTCCGTGAAGCTCGGCCTCGACGCCCTCCCGCCCGGCCACGACATCGTCTTGGTCCACGACGCGGCCCGGCCGCTGGTGCCGGTGGACACGGTCGACGCCGTGATCGAGGCCGTACGGGACGGCGCACCGGCCGTGGTGCCGGCGCTGCCGCTGGCCGACACCGTCAAGCAGGTCGAGCCCGCCGGCACCCCCGGCGAGCCGGAGCCGGTCGTCGCCACGCCGGAGCGCTCGCTGCTGCGGGCGGTGCAGACCCCGCAGGGCTTCGACCGGGCCACGCTGGTGCGGGCGCACGAGACGGTGACCGGCGAGGTCACCGACGACGCCGGCATGGTCGAGCAGCTCGGCCTCACCGTCGTGGCCGTCCCCGGACACGAGGAGGCCTTCAAGGTCACCCGCCCCCTGGACCTGGTCCTCGCGGAGGCGGTCCTGGCCCGCAGGAGGCTCAACGATGGCTTCTGACCAGCCTGTTCTGCCCCAGGTCGGCATCGGCACCGACATCCACGCCTTCGAGGAGGGCCGCGAGCTGTGGTGCGCCGGCCTGAAGTGGGAGGACGCGGGCCCGGGCCTGGCCGGACACTCCGACGCGGACGTCGTCGCCCACGCCGCCTGCAACGCCCTCTTCTCCGCCGCGGGTCTCGGCGACCTCGGACAGCACTTCGGCACGGGCCGTCCCGAGTGGTCGGGCGCCTCCGGAGTCACCCTCCTCACCGAGGCCGCGCGCATCGTGCGCGAGGCGGGCTTCCGGATCGGCAACATCGCCGTACAGGTGGTGGGCCCCCGCCCGAAGATCGGCAAGCGCCGGGACGAGGCCCAGAAACTCCTGTCGGAGGCGGCCGGGGCCCCGGTGTCGGTGTCGGGCGCGACGACGGACGGCCTGGGCTTCCCCGGCCGGGAGGAAGGGCTGATGGCGGTGGCCACCGCACTGGTCGTGCGCACCGGCTGAAGACAAGGGCCCGGGGCGTTCCCATTGCCAATGTCACGAATATGTGCGCCCCCGGGGTGAAGGTCCTGATGCACACCCCGGGGCCCACTACCCTGGAGTGGTGACTATTCGCCTGTACGACACCAGCGCCCGGCAGATCCGTGACTTCTCCCCGCTCCAGCCGGGTTGCGTCTCGATCTACCTGTGCGGTGCCACCGTGCAGGCCGCCCCGCACATCGGGCACATCCGTTCCGGGCTGAACTTCGACATCATGCGCCGCTGGTTCGAGTACCGCGGCTACGACGTCACGTTCGTGCGGAACGTGACGGACATCGACGACAAGATCATCTGGAAGGCCGGCGAGCAGGACCGCCCCTGGTGGGCCATCGGCTACGAGAACGAGCGCGCCTTCAACGACGGCTACACCGTGCTCGGTTGCCTGCCGCCCACCTACGAGCCGCGTGCCACCGGCCACATCACCGAGATGGTCGAGATGATGCGCGGCCTCATCGAGCGCGGGCACGCCTACGAGGCCGACGGCAGCGTCTACTTCGACGTCCGCTCCTGGCCCTCCTATCTGGAGCTGTCCCGGCAGGACCTCGACGAGATGCGGCAGCCCGCCGAGGAGGGCATCACCGGCAAGCGCGACCCGCGTGACTTCGCCATGTGGAAGGCGGAGAAGCCCGGGGAACCGAGCTGGGAGACGCCGTTCGGGCGTGGTCGCCCGGGCTGGCACCTGGAGTGCTCGGCGATGGCGCACAAGTACCTCGGGACCGCCTTCGACATCCACGGCGGCGGCCTGGACCTGGTCTTCCCGCACCACGAGAACGAGATCGCGCAGGCCAAGGCCTACGGCGACGAGTTCGCCCGGTACTGGGTGCACAACGCCTGGGTCACCATGAGCGGCGAGAAGATGTCCAAGTCGCTCGGCAACTCGGTCCTGGTCAGCGAGATGGTCAAGCGCTGGCGTCCCATCGTGCTGCGCTACTACCTCGGCACCCCGCACTACCGGTCGATGATCGAGTACAGCGAGGAGGCGTTGCGCGAGGCCGAGTCGGCGTTCGCGCGGATCGAGGGCTTCGTGCAGCGCGTGGTGGAGAAGGCCGGCGTCGTCGAGCCCGCCCCCGAGGTGCCGCTCGCCTTCGCCGAGGCCATGGACGACGACCTGGGTGTGCCGCAGGCGCTCGCCGTGGTGCACACCACGGTCCGGCAGGGCAACAGCGCGCTGGCCGCCGACGACAAGGAAGCTGCCGTGGCCCGGCTCGCCGAGGTCCGCGCGATGCTCGGCGTGCTCGGCCTCGACCCGCTCGACGCGCAGTGGGCCGGTGAGGGCGACCGGGGCGAGGACCTGCACGGCGTGGTCGACACGCTCGTCCGCATGGTCCTCGACCAGCGCGAGGCCGCCCGGGCCCGCAAGGACTGGCCCACCGCGGACGCCATCCGCGACCAGCTCGGCCAGTCCGGCCTGGTCATCGAGGACGGCCCGCAGGGACCGCGCTGGAGCCTCGGTCCGCGCTGAGACGAGCCCCACGGGCTGACCGACTGTGCCGCCCGGGCCTCCGGGCGGCACACTGCATAGACGGAACAGACATACACAGCCGTACGGACGCAGTCGTACGTACGCATCACCTCACGGAGACGAGTAGCTCAATGGCCGCGAACAACCGCCGCATGTCCGGCAAGAAGGGCGCGCAGGTCGGCAGTGGCGGCCAGCGGCGCCGGGGCCTGGAAGGCAAGGGCCCCACCCCGCCCGCCGAGATGCGCAAGGGGCACAAGAAGAACCGCGTCGCCAACGCCAAGGCGAAGCAGGCCGTGCGCCGGCCCACCGTGCGCGGCCGCGGCGGCAAGGGCACGTCCGAGCTGGTCGTCGGGCGCAACCCGGTCCTGGAGGCGCTGCGCGAGGGCGTCCCGGCCTCCACCCTCTACGTCCAGCAGTTCATCGACAACGACGAGCGGGTGCGCGAGGCCCTCCAGGTCGCCGCCGAGCGCGGCGGCATCAACCTCATGGAGGCCCCGCGTCCCGAGCTGGACCGGATGACCAACGGTCTCAACCACCAGGGCCTGGTCCTCCAGGTTCCGCCGTACGAGTACGCCCACCCCGAGGACCTGGCGTCCGCCGCCTACGACGACGGGGTGGACCCGCTGATCGTCGCCCTCGACGGCGTCACCGACCCGCGCAACCTCGGCGCGGTCGTCCGCTCCGTCTCCGCCTTCGGCGGGCACGGCGTGGTCGTCCCCGAGCGCCGCGCGGCCGGCATGACGGCCGGTGCCTGGAAGACGTCCGCCGGTACGGCGGCCCGCACCCCGGTCGCCCGCGCCACCAACCTCACCCGGGCGCTCGAGGCCTACAAGAAGGCCGGCATCACGGTCGTCGGCCTGGCCGCCGACGGCGAGTCCGAGGTCGGCGAGCTTCCGGCGCTGGACGGCCCCGTCGTCATCGTCGTCGGCAGCGAGGGCAAGGGGCTGTCCCGGCTGGTCGGGGAGACCTGCGACCACCGGGTGCGGATCCCGATGCCGGGTGGCGCCGAGTCGCTCAACGCCGGTGTGGCGGCGGGGATCGTGCTGTACGAGGCGGCTCGCCGACGCAGCTGAACAGGCGTCCGGAACTTCACCCGTACGGGGTAATTCCGGTGTCATCGGGGCGAGGAGGACAAGCTTGACGGGGTCCGGACAGATCCGGCGGGTCAAAGCAGTGTCCTAACGCGACGTCACTCGGTTAGATGAGTGTGGACACCAGAACACCCCGCACACCCACGGGGGACCGCTCGTCGGGACTCGACGACGCTCCCGCGCTGAGCATGGTGAAGGTGCCGAGCGACCCGGCGCAGGTCATCGTCAATCACGCGAGTTTCCGCGTGCAGTTGGGCGTATCGACGCGTCGCGTCCAGTCCCCCCGGGTCGCACGGCATCTGACCGCCACCGAGGACACCGCCCGCATCCCCCAGGCGGGGGGCGAGGCGGACGGGGCCACCGCCCGCCGCCGGCCCGTCGTCTGGAGCGGCAGATCCGCCCCCGACGACACCGGCGCGCACCGGCTCCTGCAGGCCGTGCGGCACGAGAGCGTCCGCCACGCCGAGGAGTCCGCCTCCGACACCGGAGCCACCCAGGTCATCTCCCGCGTGGGACCGGGCTACGACCGCCCGGGCTACCCGGGCGCGGGCTACGGCGGCGACGGTTACGGTGGCGACGGCTACGGGGAGGACCTCGCCCAGACCGTCGAGACCCCGGTCGTCGGCCCCCAGCGCACTCACGAGTCCGCCGACGGCACCCGGCTGCTGCCGCCCATGCGTACCGTCGGCAGTGCCTACGACGAACCGGCCTACGCGGACGGTGAGTTCGAGGACTCCGCCACCGACGCGGACGACGCCGGCCGCCGGGCCAAGCGGCACGGCGACGACCCGGCCCGGCACGCCTACTACCCGGGCCGCCGGATGAACCTCGGCGTCGTCCTGCTCCCGCTGCGCGTCTTCCTCGGCTTCATCTCGATCTACGCCGGCATGGGCAAGCTGTGCGACCCCGTCTACTTCGAAGGCGGCAAGCGCGGCTCCATGGTCAAGTGGCTCAACACGCTGCATCCGTGGGAAGTCGCCGAGCCGCTGCGCCAGTTCGCCCTCGAGCATCCGGTCGGCGCCGGTCTGGTCATCGCCTTCGCGCAGGTCATCGTCGGCGTCCTGACGGTGCTGGGCTGCTGGCAGCGCGTCGCCGCCTGTCTGGGCGCCTTGCTGTCGGCCGCGCTGCTGGTCACGGTCAGCTGGAAGAGCGTCCCCGCCTACGAGACCCCCGACATCATCTACCTCGCCGCCTGGTCGCCGCTGATCATCGCCGGCGCCCCCGTCTACTCCGTCGACGGCCGCCTCGCCGGCAGCGCCTGGCGCCGGCTCGGCCCCCGCGCCGACATCTGGGACCTGCGCCGCTACGTGCTGCGCCGCGGCGCCCTCGTCACCGCCATCGCCACCGGCATCACTCTGCTCGTCGGCTCGCTGCTCGGCGGCGCCGTCCGCGACGCCGACCGGGTCGTCGTCCCGGGCCCCGGCGAGGCCCCGCGCAACGAGCTCCCCGGCTCCCCGCTCCCGGGCGAGCCCGGCAAGCGACAGGAGAAGCGGACCCCGTCGGCCTCCTCCTCGCCCACGCAGGGCGCCACGGCCGGCTCGGCGAGCCCCAGCGCGGGCACCACGACCAGGCCGGGCGCCACGCGCGACACCGGCACGGTCACCGGTGGCTCCCCGAGCCAGACCCAGGGCACCGCGGGCCAGGCCCCGCCCCAGCAGTCCACCCCGGAGAACCAGGCGCCGAGCACCACGACCGGCCCCACCTCCGGCGGCACGGCGACGGGCGGCTCGGGCTCGACGGGCGGCTCGGGCACCGGAGGCTCGTCCTCCACGGGCCGCCCGGGCTTGGTGGGCGGCCTCCTGGGCTAGCCCCGACCAGCACACCAGAAGGCCCCGCACCGAAAGGTGCGGGGCCTTTCCACAGCAGCGGCCGGCCGCCCCTCAGCGACGCGGTGAACACCTCTCGACGCCCGGGAGCCAGACGCCCTTCACGGGCGCGGTGAGCACTTCTCGACGCCTGGGGGCCAGACGTCCTTCAGGGGCGGGGGGAACTGCGCGAGCAACCACGACGGGCCCGCGGTCGCACGCGATGCCGAGGGCACTTCTCGACGCCGGGGGGCCAGACGCCCTTCAGGGGCGCGGGGAACTGCGCGCGAGCAACCACAACGAACCCGCAGCCGAAGCACACCGCACACCGCACCCGGCTAACGCCCCAACGCCGCCAGTTCCTTCGCCGCCTCCGTCAGATCCTTCGCCGTGTCGATGGCCCGCCAGTACGACCCCTGGGGAATCGTGAACCCGGCCAGCCGCCGCTCACGGGCCAGATGGGGAAACGTCGTCCGCTCATGGTCGCCCCGGTGCGGCAACAGCCCGGCGAACTCGGGGGAGAAGACGTACACGCCGGCGTTGATCTCGAACGTCGACGGCGGCGCCTCGATGAAGTCGGTGATACGCCCGAACCCGTCGGTCTGCACCGCCCCCCACGGCAGCCTGGGCCGCGCCAGCGCCAGCGTCGCGACGGCATCGCGCTCGGCATGGAAATCGGCCATGTCCCGCAGCGAGAACCGCGTCCAGATGTCCCCGTTGGTCGCGTACCAGGGCTGGTCGGGGTGAGGGAGATGCGCCGCGGCGTACTTGAGCCCGCCGCCGCGTCCGAGCGGCTCGGGCTCGACGACCGTCGTGACGGAGACGGGCAACTCGGCCGTCTGCAGCCACTTCTGCAGCACCTCGGCGAGATGGCCGCAGGAGACCACGACGTCCGTCACGCCCTCGTCGGCGAGCCAGGACAGCTGATGGCCGATGATCGGCGTCCCCGTCCCGGGGATCTCGACCATCGGCTTGGGCCGGTCGTCGGTGTACGGACGCAGCCGGGAGCCCTGGCCACCGGCCAGAACGACGGCTTGAACGGGGCGGGACGCAGCGCTCGGATCGCTCATGGACACGAACTGTACGTGGCGTCCCGCCCGGGACAGCGGCCGACGACGGATCTCACGTCAGCCGTAATGGACTTCCCACCCGTCGGCAGGGCGGTGCGCTCAGCTGTGCGCGGCGGCGACGCCGGTGGCGAAGGCGGTGTCGCAGACCGGGCGCGCGTAGGACTGGGCGCGGGTGGGGCCGTAGACGCGGACGGCGGCCTGGCCGAGGGCGCGCGCGATGGACGCGCAGTGCTTCGCCAGCGACGGGCGGCCGTTGACGGCCTGCTGGAGGTGGGTGAGGGCGACGCCCGGGTCCTCCTCCTGCAGTTCGGTCAGCAGCTTGTCGCGCAGGATGTCCTGGGGGGCGCGCTTGGCGACCCGTGGGGAACTCAGGGAGGTGTCCGCGGCGGTGAGCACCGGGTCGGTGGAGTTCCCCGACCAGTTGACTCGGGTGACCGCGAGGGTCCCGGAGAGCACCAGGACGACGGGCAGGACGAATGCGAGGGTGCGGCCGATCCGGCGGGCGGGGCCCCGGCCGCGTCGCGTCTGTTGGTTCATGGAGTGCTTCACGCGTGTGAGGGTAGCGCCCGGTAATGGTTTGTAGACATTTAGTCACCGGTTCGGGGGATGAGAGAGTGCCACTTTCCGGGTAAGGGGTTGACGCACACAGCTCGAAACGTCCGGTCTGCCGGGGTATTTGTCGACAACGACGAGGGCCCCGCAGCACGCTGCGGGGCCCTCGTCGTCAACCTCGGTGATTCACCCGGGGTTGTGCGTTTTCTGGTTGATCAGTCGGACAGGCGCGCACCGGTCGACGTCGAGAAGACGTGGGTCTCGCCGGAGCGGGGCACGACGTGCAGCTGGCTGCCCTTCTCCGGGACGTCACGGCCGCTGACGCGGACGACGAGGTCCTTGGAGTCGTCGCCGACCTTGGCGGTGCCGTAGACGTACGCGTCGGCGCCGAGCTCCTCGACGACGTTCACCGTGACCGCGAGGCCCAGCTCGGCGTCCGCGCCGGCCACCTCGAAGTGCTCGGGGCGGACGCCGACGGTGACGGTCTTGTCGGTGGCGGCGGCGATCGCGTCGCGCTGCACCGGTACGACCGACTTGCCGAACTTCACGCCGCCGTCGGTGATCGGCACCTCGACGAGGTTCATCGCCGGGGAGCCGATGAAGCCGGCCACGAAGAGGTTGGCGGGCTTGTCGTACATGTTGCGCGGGGTGTCGATCTGCTGGAGCAGACCGTCCTTGAGGACCGCCACGCGGTCGCCCATCGTCATGGCCTCGACCTGGTCGTGGGTGACGTAGACGGTGGTGATGCCCAGGCGGCGCTGGAGCGAGGCGATCTGCGTACGCGTGGACACACGGAGCTTGGCGTCCAGGTTGGACAGCGGCTCGTCCATGAGGAACACCTGGGGTTCACGCACGATGGCGCGGCCCATGGCGACACGCTGGCGCTGACCGCCGGAGAGCGCCTTCGGCTTGCGGTCCAGGTAGTCGGTGAGGTCGAGGATCTTCGCGGCCTCCTCGACCTTCTGCCGGATCTCCGCCTTGTTGACGCCGGCGATCTTGAGCGCGAAGCCCATGTTGTCGGCGACGGTCATGTGCGGGTAGAGCGCGTAGTTCTGGAACACCATGGCGATGTCCCGGTCCTTGGGCGGCAGGTGCGTGACGTCGCGGTCACCGATGCGGATGGCGCCGCCGTTGACGTCCTCGAGCCCCGCGAGCATGCGGAGCGAGGTGGACTTTCCGCAGCCGGAAGGGCCGACGAGGACGAGGAACTCGCCGTCCTCGATGTCGATCTCCAGCGCGTCGACGGCGGGCTTGGTGGAACCCGGGTAGATCCGGGTCGCCTTGTCGAACGAGACAGTGGCCATGGTGAATGAACCCCTTCTACCGGCAGGAACGTGCCGGACGATCCGAGTAGGAAGGCGGTGCCACGACGGGTGTTCCGTTGTGGTGTAGTCCACGCGTGTGAACTGGCTCAGGACGGTACCTGGCGTTCACACGTCTGTCAGTAGTTCCGGGCCTGTGAACTTCGCGGAAATTTTCGAAGCGGCACGTCACGGCTGCATGGCACGCTGCGACGGCCGTGGCCTACGGCAACGGAACTTCGTGGCTCGGCGTAACGGGCTCTGTGTACAGTGGAGCCGCCCTCCCGCGCGGCAACGCGCCACACGGCACCCGCCTCCTTAGCTCAGCTGGCCAGAGCAACGCACTTGTAATGCGTAGGTCGTCGGTTCGAATCCGACAGGGGGCTCTGCTGAAACCCCAGGTCGGAAGTGGTCCGACCTGGGGTTTTGTCGTCAGCGGATGCGGCGACGGCGCCGGGCGCGGGCCGCGCGGGTGTCGGCGGTCTCAGTTCTGGTCTCAGTGGGGCCCGGATCCGTGGGGGCGGCGGGCGCGGGCACGAAGAACTCGCCCATGCGCCGCATGGCGTCCTTGGACAGGTGTGACCGGCCCTTCACGTACCGCCGGGTCTGGCTGATCTGGGTGTGGCGGAGGATCTCCATGATCGTGGGCATGTCCACGCCCAGCTCGTTGAGGATGGTGCCGGCGGTGTGGCGGCTCCCGTCGTAGAGGCGGCGGTCATCGATCCCGGCCTCCTTGAGCAGCTCCTTGAATTCCTCGTACTCGGCGCGCGGGTCGAACGGGCGTCCGTCCGGCCGTGAGAACACGACGTCGTGCTCCTGCCACAGCTCGCCGGCGGCGGCCCGCAGCTCCTCTTGCTCGGCCTTGTGCTCGTGCAGGAACGGAATGAAGACGGGCGGGATCGGGACGGCGTTCCGGCTCTTCTTGGTCTTGGGGCGGGTGAAGACGAGACCCCCCCTTTGGCTGCGGGCAGGCGCTCGCGTGCCTCGTGCATGCCTTGGGGCACGGCTTCGGGCAGCCGCGCTTGTAGCTCTTGTGCCGGGCGCATCCGGCGGGGCACGGCACGAAGCGGTGCAGGCGTGCGGGTCGGCGCAGCCGTGCCGCCACGTGAGGCGCTGCAGCTGCCACTCGGGACGGAACAGCTCCGCCTCCAGGTCGACGTACGACCAGCGCAGGCCGAGCGTCTCACCCTGCCGGAACCCCATGCCGACACCGACGATCCACCGCATGAACGTGGGCCGCTTCGACGCGGCCTCCAGGAAGGCCTTGGTCTCCTCCTTGGTGAAGGGATTGGCCTCGATCTCGTCGATGCTCGGCGGGTCCACGAGCGTGGCCACGTTCTCGCCGATGATGCGGCGCCGGTGGGCGATCTTCAGGGCCCGGGACAGGATGCGGTGCACCTTCACGACGTGCGAGGGAGCGTGGCCGGCGTCGAGCATGGCCCGGTACATCCGCTCCAGGTGCTCGGGCTGCAACTTGTCGATGCGGTGCTGACCGACGCCGGGGACGATGTCGTTCCGGGTCTTCGACCAGTAGTCATCGAGCGAGCGCGGCTTGAGCTTCAGGCTCGCGATGTCGGTGAGGTAGGTCTCCATCCACTGCGCGACGGTGGGCTTCCGCCCCGCGGTGGTCGCGCGGCCCTGGTCGCGCAGCCGCTCCAGCTCCCGGACCTTGCGGCGTACCTCGGCCTTGGTCTTGGCGCGGCGGTGCCGGCGGTCGGGGCTGCGGCGTTCTTCACGCCCATCGTGACGCGTCCGTGCCACCAACCGTCCGCACCGAAGTAGATGGTCGATTCCATGTTGGGCTTGCGGGGGCTCATGTGCTCCTCCATGCGGGAGGCGCCCCGAGCAGAGTGCTCGGGGCGCCTCAGGGCGTGCTGGGGTCAGTTGGGCAGAGGGGCGAGGTTCGCCACGTACTCCTCGAGGTCCGTTCGCCGGATCCTGCGAGTGCGGCCCAACTTGATGTACTTCAGGGCGCCTTCGGCCATCAGCTCGTAGACGGTGGATCGGCCGATGGCGAGCGCTTCCGCAGCTTCCTCGGGCTTGTACAGGAGTCGGTCGACGGGGGCGGCGGTCGCCGTGGTCATCCGGGGTGCCTCCTAGGCGGGAGGGTCTTGGGCGCTCTCAGGTCTCGTGTCTGTCCGAAGTGCGGATTTCTGCGTCATTGCGTCATCAGCGTCATCCGGGCTTCTAACCTGCGGCTTTGTGTGACGCAGTGGAGTGAGGGTGCATCGCTGGGGCGTCATGGGCCGCGTCATCGGGTGACGCAGATGACGCAGGATGACGCAGACGCTGCCATCAGCGTCATGCCTCCAGTCGCAGGTCAGGGGCGGTTTCTCGGCCCGCGTGACGCAGATGACGCAGGGTTCCTCCCCTTGGGACAAGAGAGAGGGGCGGTGTCTGTTGTGGTGCCGGTGCCGCTTCAAGCGTGAAGAGCGAGCCGCTGCGCGGCGCGAATATCGCAGGGCGGCAGTCGCCGAACCGCAAGAAGAGCACGCCAGGCCGGTGGTGCTCTTCTTGCTTGTCCGGGGACCGTACGGGGGCACAGGGCGGGCTCAGAACATCCGCTTCTCCTCGTGTGGCGGCGGCGCCTGCAGGTGGGTCATTTCGAGGTAGCGGGCCCTCGCTGGTGCGGCCCGACTCGATCAGGACGCCGCGAGCGGCAAGCGTGGGTTGGAGGCGCTTGAGCCGGTCGGAGAGGACCTTGCCCGTGGTCGGCCACCCCTTGGGCAGCGCACGCAGTTCGTCGCCGCTGTAGAGGCGACTGAGACAGTGCAGCCACTCGGTAGAGGTCATGCGCTGCTCCCCGCCCGGTTCGATGGTTTCGGCGTGCTTGAGGACGGTCTGCGCGAGCAGGTCGCCCTCGATCACGTCGTCGTTGAGGTCGTCGAGGCTGCGCCGGTAGGCGGCGAGGGCTCCCAGGCCGGTCGCGGCGTCGAGCTGCGCGCACAGGTGCGCGAAGTCCGCCATCCGCAGATCGGTGGGGGTCTCTGCCTCAGCCGCACGGACCTTGACCGTGAGGTCGAGCAGGGATCCGAGAATGGCCGGCAGGGCCTCGGCGTACTCCGCCCACAGCTCCGCCTCTGTGCGCCGCACGCGTGGGCGTTCTAGGCGCAGGGGCAGGAGGCGTTCGGCGAGGTCGGGGCGGATGACGCCGACGTCGATGCCGGTCAGCAGCATGGGGCGGCGGTAGCGGGCGCGGACCACGTCCCCGTCGGTGTACAGGGCGCGTTTGACGTTCTCGGCGCCGGTGACGATGCAGCACATCGCGTCCGACAGGTCCGGGGTCATGTGGGAGAGGTTGTCCAAGGCGGTGACCCATCCCGCGGCCACAGCTGCGATCAGGTTCTCCTCGTCCTTGGGGGCGCGGCGCAGGTCGCCGCTCATGCCCTCGATGATCCGCACGAGCATCCGCCCGCCGGTGGACTTGCCGGCGCCCTGTGGACCGGTCAGGAACGGCGCGGGCACACGACACGGTGCTCTACAACTCGATCTACCGCGCTGATGACGAGATGTTGGCCAACACACACGTGTACGGGATCGGCGCCTACATGGCGCCCGTGTTCCACCTGCGGCGGCTCCCAGGAGGCGGCCTGTTCGACACCTTCGCCAATAGCGTTCAGCAGACCTGGGAAGGCGCCAGGGCAGTAACCAAACGCGACATCACGGGAGTCTGAGCATGGGACGTATCGACTACCTGCACGACCCGGACGCGCCGCCGGCCAACTCGGTCGTGCCGTCCGTCGTCGCGTTCGTGCAGAACGACGCGGGCCAGGTATTGATGATCCAGCGCTCCGACAACGGGCGCTGGGCGCTGCCCGGTGGCGGTCACGACGTGGGGGAGTCGATCAGCGACACCGTTGTGCGTGAGGTCTGGGAAGAGACCGGGATCGAGGCGGAAGTCGTCAACGTGTCCGGGGTCTACACAGACCCCGGACACGTGATGCAGTACGACGACGGCGAGGTGCGCCAGCAGTTCAGCATCTGCTTCCGCGCGCGGCCGGTCGGCGGCGAACTCCGTACGAGCAACGAGACGACTCAGGTCCGCTGGGTCGACCCCGCGGACCTGACGACGCTGGACGTGCACCCCACAATGCGGCTCCGGATCGAGCACGCCATGGATCGGGCGCGCACGGCTCCCTACATCGGCTGACGCTTGGCCGCGGCGACGCGTTCGAGCACGCGGGACGTGCAGGCCAGGATCTCGGGCTCGGCACGGCGGATGAACTGCCCGATCAGGCTGTCGGGCCCCTACCGTCCGGCGATCTCGTTGATCCGGTCGATCGGGTTCGTGGACGTGCCGTCCGGCGTGGTGTTCATGTCGCAGTAGCAGAGCGCGTCGTTCAGGTGCGCGCTCTCGCGGGGGAACTCGACCTCCAGCTCCTCGCGCATGCCGCGCGCTTCCGCTCCATCCAGGCGCAGGAGTGGTGGGCGACCAGGTTGATGACCCGGTTGTCGGCGCCAGCCACGTCTCGGAGGTAGCGGGCCCCGTCCAGCGGGTGGAAACCGGTCTTGGCCAGGTCTGGCGCGTAGCCGATGTCATGCAGGACCGCGGCGGCCTCCAGCAGATCGGCGTCCTGGTCGAGAACGAGTGCGATTGTGCGGGCCCTCTCGGCGACTCCGAGGCAGTGCTTCCACCGCCGCGGCAGCGGCTCGGCGAGCAGTGACTCAGCCAGGGGATAGGCCCACTCAGCCAACTTCGGCAAGCTACGAACGCTCCTCTCGCGTCGGCACAGCGCGGACCGTCCGCACCTTGCCCTGTCCGCCCCCGGCCAGCACACCGGCGGCCTCCAACTTCTCCAGTGCTTTGGTGATCGTGGGACGGGAGACCCCGAAGCGTTCGGCTAGCACGGAGGCGCTGGGAAATGGTTGTCCCGCTTCTAGTCCGTCAGCCCTGATGATGTCCGCTGTCCGCTGATCGAGCGGGCGCCGGTCGACCTGCTGGCTCGCCCGCACGATGCGCCACCGCCCGCCCGGGAACGGTTCGGCCACTCCCTCCTGCTTCAGCACGGCGAACGCGCGGAGCGCGACCCCACGCGAGACGTTGTAATGGCTCATGATCTCGGCCAGGGAAGGGAGCTCCGTCACCTCAGGGTCCGCATTAATCCACGCCTTCAACGTGTCGGCGATTATCAGGAAGGTCCCCCGAGGGTTGGCCTGCTGCGACACCCGCTCTCCCCTCTGCTGGTTCACGGTCCCAAGAGTCCCACGTGCGTCGCCTCCCTGCGGAGGCCGACAACCTTCAGTTCGTGCATGCAGGATGAGCAGCCCTCTGCAAAGTGATCTGCGTCATATGGCGTCGCCTTGGTGGGGCTGCGTGATGAATATGTTAGGCAAATGGTGCCGCAGTCGAAGGGCCGTGGCGTGTTCCTCTGGCGTCTCTCGGGCACTCCAGGCCGCCCTGGACTGGCTGGGCGGCGGAGTCCCCTGCCTCAAGCGCGACCTCGGGAAACTAGGGGTTTCGCTGTCTGCGTTAGTGCTTTGCAGCGCTAATGACTAGCGGCGAGTTGGCCCTAGTTAGCCCTAATCAAACCCACTCTATGGCAACAATGGTTGCGCTGAAGCAAATTCCCCGAGCAAATCGATCATGATCGCAGGTCATGGTGGCGTTAACTGGTGTGCGGCCTTCTGGCTCTTTTTCGGAGCCCAACCTGCTTATGCTTAGGCCTGGTTCTTCCTCCTCGAAGTCCCGCAGACCCGTTCGCTATTAGAGGCGAACCCCTGGGTTGTACTCAGGGTCACTCCGGGATGGAAGGGAGAGGCGCTAGGTGGCCGAGGAGCAATTCCCCGACGATCGCTGCACGCGGTGTGGACGCCGCCTGTCGTTCAGGCAGGCGGTAGTGGACTGGGTGCCAGTGATCGTGGTGGTCATCAAGGAAGTGGTGCAGTACCTCTCGTCGTGATGAGAGAGCGTGGACCCGCCGGTGGGCTCAGGGAACGAGCCCGACCGAATGATGGCCGGCCGGGCTCGTGATCTGCACCCTCTGGGGCCTGACGCTGCACCACCAGCGTCGGGCCCTTCCTCGTCTCTTAAGGCTTGCGAGGGGGCAACTGCATCGTAAGCCATTAACGGACCGCGCAATGCAATGCAATGCAATGCTTTACGGCGCCCCGTAGCGACCGGCGACCATGGGAAGCGTTAAACGACTCGCGCACCCCCGCTCCCGCGCCGCCTGGTCAGGCGAGCGTCCCTGGCACCTCCGCTAAACGTTTCGCGTAGGTCGTCGGTTCGAAGTCGACAGGGGGATCCCTTGAACCCTCAGGTCGGTTGTGGTCCGACCTGGGGTTTCGCCGTCAGTGGTTGTCAACGGGTGTGACGGCGGGACCTATGGTCCAGCGTCTGGTGGGAACTCGGCATTCGCTCGGGATGCGGCTGCTGCTTCGTCGTCGCCGGCGCGAGTGTAGGCGGCGGCGGACTGTTCCCATGCCGCCCTAACCCGGGACGGGTCGGCACCGGATGCGTTCAGGGTGGTGGCGAACTCGGCCCATGCTTCGCCGGTAAGCGCCCAGTCGTCTTCGTGCGCCAGCATGGCAACCGCTTTCTCACCGGCTGCGATCGCCTCCGCGTATCGCTTCAGGCCTCGATGGTCGGTGCCGAGGTTATTCCAGACGATGGCTTGCCCGTGAGTGTCGTCGGTCTGCTTGAAGAGGTCGAGGGCGGTTTGATGGGCGTCGCGCGCATCGGTGTAGAGGTCGAGCCCCGCGAGTGCGGTGCCGAGATCATTCCAGGCAGTGGCTTCGCTGTGGGTGTCGCTGGTCTGCTTGAAGAGGTCGAGGGCGGTTTGGTAGGCCTCACGTGCTTCGGTATGGCGCTTGAGCTCCTGGAGTGCGCTGCCGAGACCCTTCCAGGCCCTGGCTTGACTGTGGGTGTCGCTGGTCTGCTTGAAGAGGTCGAGGGCGGTTTGGTAGGCCTCACGCGCTTCGGTGTGGCACTTGAGCTTCTGGAGCGCGGTGCCGAGGTTGCTCCAGGCGATGGCTTGCCTGTGGGTGTCCTCGACCTGTTTGAAGAGGTCGAGGGCGGTTTGGTAGGCCTCACGCGCCTCAGCGTGGCGCTTGAGCTCCTGGAGCGCGGTGCCGAGGTTGCTCCAGTCCCTGGCTTGCCCGTTGGTGTCGCCGATCTGCTTAGAGAGGTTGAGGGCGGTTTGGTAGGCGTCGTGCGCATCGGTATAGCGCTTGAGCCCCGAGAGCGCGATGCCGAGACCATTCCAGGCAGTGGCTTCGCTGTGGGTGTCGCTGGTCTGCTTGAAGAGGTCGAGGGCGGTTTGGTGGGCATCGTGCGCTTCGGTGTAGCGCTTGAGTTTGACGAGTGCAGAGCCGAGGTTGCTCCAGGCGCCAGCTAGATTCAAAGCGTCACCGAGTGCCTGGCACGCTTCGAGTGCGTGGGCGCTGACGGTCACCATGTCCTGGTGTCGCCGTCGCCATTCCAGGTAGCGACCGAGGGAGAACCCTAGATCCACGGCCGTCTGAGTGCCGGCATAGGTTTGGGTTGCGGCGAGGAGGTTCTCGCGTTCGGCGTCGAACCACGCCAGCGCCTGCTCCCGTCCGGAGAACAGCGTCGACACGGCTTCGCCGGGGAGTCGGAAGTGGGTGTCGGCCGCTTCGGCATGGCGGACGTAGTGGTCAGTGAGTCGGGTTCGGGCCTGTTCGTACCGTCGGCGGGGAACTCGTCCACGGTCCATGGCGATGCGGGCCAGTTCCTGGGCGTGGACGCGCAGGAGGTCGTGCATGGACCAGCGGTCGCGCGCCTCGCTGTTCTGGGCGAGCAGGCGTGCTCGGACGAGCTGTCGCAGCACCGGAGTGATCTTGTCGGCTGGCTGGCCGGTAAGGGCTGCGACGGCGGGGGTGGAGATGTCCGGGCCAGGGTGGAGCCCCAGGAGGCGGTAGAGGTCGGCCTCCTGATGGGAGAGGCGAGTGAGGCATTCGTCGAAGACGGCGCGCAGGTTGCGTTCACCGTCGTCCAGGCCGCCGAGGCGGGTGCCGGCGTCCGTGAGCATCCGCACACGCTCGGACAACGGCTGGTCGGGATCGTCGGCGAGGAGAGCGGCGGCGATCTGCAGCGCCAGGGGCAGGTAGCCGCAGAGCGCAGCGAGTTCCTCTGCGGCCGCGGGCTCGTCCTCCACCCGCCGGTCGTCGGGGTCGGCGACCTCCAGCCGCTGGTGCAAGAGGTCGACGGCGGCATCTGGCTGGAGAGGGTGAAGGTTGAACAGGCGGGCGCCGAGGCCTGGCAGGGTGTGTCGCGAGGTCACCAGCACGGCGTGGTGACGGGCCGGCAGCAGCGGCCGGACCTGGTCCGAGGTCGAGGCGTTGTCCGCCAGGATCAGAACCCGCTGCTCCTCCCGCGCCAGAGCATCGAGTTGGGACCGGTACAGCCCCTCCCGCTCGTCCAGCGTGGGCGGGATGTGTTCCGCCGCGACGCCAAGGGCTCGCAGTAGCGCCTCCAGGGCGTCCTCCGGCGGGACCGGGGTCGGGTCGTAGCCGCGCAGGTTCACCATCTGCACCGCGGTGAACCAGCCCTTATCGAGCGCGGCATGCCCCACGGCATGGGCGAGGGTGGTCTTGCCCACACCCGGCAGCCCCGCGACCGACCCGACCGCCGCACCCGAACCGATCCCGGGATCGAGGATGGACAGGATCTTGGCGATCTCGTCGTCGCGACCGGTGAACTCCTGTGGCAACCCCGGCAGAGAGTTCAATGCGGTCGGCACTGCCGCGTACGCCTGCACATTGATCTTCGTGGTCTGTGTTCCGCTACCGAGCACCTGGCTGCGCTCGAAGGACGCCCCCGCGAAACTGCTACCGGTGCGTTGTCCCAGCCGGGGACGTTTGTCCTTCTTCCCGCTGCTCTTGCGCTTGCCGGACGTCTTCTTTGCCCCCATGCCTGCCGCCCGTACAGCTACCGGTTGATCGTGTTGTTCTGCGTGCCGCTTCCCAGAACCTGGCTGTCGGTGAACGTCGCGTTGCTGAAGTCGTTGTGTGTCGTGTTCGCCGGGGCGTGGTCTCGCGCCTGCTGGACCAGAAACTGCAGCTCAGCGGCTACCTGCTGCCGCTCCTCATCTGGGAGTTGCTCGAGGAGCATCTCCAGGCGGGTCTGCCAGCGGGTCGCCAAGACGGTCTGCACCCGCTCCGACCCGGCTCCGTCGCCGGCCGCCTCCAGCTCGGCCCGGGTCTGCTCGAGCCGCTCCAGCTCGGCCTGCTCCCGCCCTGCTTCGCCACGACCGAGGATCCGCGCGACACCGCTACGAATCCCGGCCCACGCGTCTGTCCCCGCCGCCTGCACGATCGCCCCGCCACCGGCCGCAGCCACCGCGATCAGTCCCTCGACCAACACGACAACACCCCCACGCATCAACGGACAAGAAGCTCAGCATAGGACGAGACCCCCCACCCGATGAGCCGAACCACCAACCCGCGCCCACCTGCCCTGACGCCTCGGCCGAGGAGCTACCAAGCCACGCGACCTGACGATGGGCTGCCCTGGACCTACTGCTTTGCGTAAGCAGCCGTGGGCTCATTCTTGGTCTCAAACCGCCCTCGATCCAAACTCGTCCATAGACGTCCACCCAGCTCCGGCAGGGGCCGTGAGCAGGTTCGACGCCCGGCTCCTGGACTTGAGTGGACGCCCGCAGAACGAGATCCGACAACTTGTAATGCGTAGGTCGTCGGTTCGAATCCGACAGGGGGCTCTGCTGAAACCCCAGGTCGGAAGTGGTCCGACCTGGGGTTTTGTCGTTCAGTTCGCGTGGTGGCGACGCCGGGGCGCGTCGGAGGAGCGGCGGCACAGTTCAACGCACGTGGCCGCGGAGCCGTCGGGCGATCTCCAGCTGTTCGTCGTCGACGGGGCGGGCGTCCTCGATGTCCCACAGGGTGTTCTGGAGGAGGCGGGCCAGGGTCCAGGCGTGGGCTCGGGGGCGGTCCAGGGCGAGGACGTCGGTCATGGCGTCGAAGCGCCAGAGGATGTCGTCGGGGTCGTAGCGGTTGTCGAGGGCCGGCCACAGTTCGAAGCCGGGGTCGCCGGCGAGGGGCTTGGGGTCGATCGCCAGCCAGGGGGCGCGGGTGGTGGCCAGGACGTTCTCGTCGTGGAGGTCCCAGTGGAGGAGGCGGTCGCCCGGGTCGTCCACGACCTCGCGTACGGCGGCCGCGCAGTCGGCGACCAGACGGCGGGCCTCGGGGTCGGGGATGCGGGCGAGGGCCCAGGGGGTCCGGTCGAGCATGCCCTGCGCGATGTCGCCGAGGCGGCGCATGCCGGGCGGGGCCGGGAAGGACGTGAGGTGGGCCAGGAGCTCGGCGATGGTGACCACGGCCTGGTGGGGGTCCGGCAGGTGGGACAGCATGCGGGTCTCGTCGAGGCGCTCCAGCAGCATGGTGCCGGTGGGCTCGTCGAGGTCGAGGAGGCGGACGGCTCCGTCGCCGTTCCAGACCCGCAGCGCGACCGGTTCGCCCTCGCTCTCCTCGTCGAGGATCTGGAGCTTGAGGACCGCCGGGGTGCCGTCGGCGGTCCGGACGACCGGGACGACCAGGGCGGAGACGCCGTGCATCGGGGGGCCGTCGGGCTTCAGGTCCCAGTGGTCGAGGAAGCGGGCCGTCCGATCGGGCAGCCCGGCGATGAAGGCGCGGCCCGCCTCGCCGTTGAACTTCGCCTGTGATGCCGCCAGTTCCCGGGGAATGTCGATCACTCCCGGCACGGTAGTGGGGCGCGCGGGGTGGGGCATGCGAATTTCGCCCCGGTTCCCCGGTTCCCCGGTTCCCCGGCTCCTCGGTTCCCCGGCTCCCCGGCTCCCCGCCCCTCAGGCCACCGGTTCCGGCATCGGCGTGGCCGCCGGGGTGCCGTGTTTCGGGGCCTTCTTCGTCACCATCAGGCCCGCGATGAGCCCGGCCAGCAGCATGATGCCGGCGGCCCACCAGATGGCGACGGTGTAGCCGTGGACGACGCCCTCCCGCATCACCCGGGTGCGGTCGGACGGGTCGGTGAGGTGGGCGGTGACGTACGTGGCGGTGCTGGTCGTCGCGATGGTGTTGAGGAGGGCCGTGCCGATGGAGCCGCCGACCTGCTGCGAGGTGTTGACCGTCGCGGAGGTCACGCCCGAGTCCTGCGGGGCGACGCCCGCGGTGGCGGTGGCGAAGACCGGCATGAACGTCAGGCCCATGCCGAGGCCGAGCAGCAGCAGGGCGGGCAGGATCTCGGAGGCGTAGGAGGAGTGCGTCGTGATCTGGGTGAGGAGGACCATGCCGGTCGCGGCCAGGACCATGCCGGGGACCATCAGCATGCGCGGCGGCACGCGCTGGAGGAGCCGGGCGGAGATCTGGGTCGAGCCGATGATGATCGCGCCGGTGAGGGGCAGGAAGGCCAGGCCCGTCTTGACGGGGGAGTAGGCGAGGACGGCCTGGAGGTAGTACGTCATGAACAGGAACAGGCCGAACATGCCGATCACGGCCAGCGCCATGGTCAGGAAGCAGCCTGCGCGGTTGCGGTCGCGGATGATGTGCAGCGGCAGCAGCGGGCTGGGCGCCCGGGACTGCCACCACACGAACACCGCGAGCAGCACGATGCCGGCGGCGAACAGCGACAGCACCATCGGGTCGCTCCAGCCCCGGGACTCGGCCTCGCTGAAGCCGTAGACGATCGCGACGAGGCCGCCGCAGCCGAGCAGGACGCCGGGGACGTCGAGGCGGGCGCCGGCGTGGCCGGGGCGGTCGTGCAGCAGGGCGAGGGCGCCGAACACGGCGACGATCGCGATGGGCACGTTGACGTAGAGGCACCAGCGCCAGTCCAGGTACTCGGTGAGCAGTCCGCCGACCATGAAGCCGATCGCGGCGCCGCTGCCGGCCAGGGCGCCGTAGATGCCGAAGGCCTTGCCGCGCTCCTTGGGGTCGGTGAACGTCGTGGTCAGCAGGGACAGCGCGGAGGGGGCCAGGACGGCGGCGAAGGCGCCCTGGAGCGCGCGGGCGCCGAAGAGCATGCCGGCGTTGGTGGCGGCGCCGCCGAGCGCGGAGGCGGCGGCGAAGCCGATCAGCCCGATGACGAAGGTCCGTTTGCGGCCCACCAGGTCGGCGATCCGGCCGCCCAGCAGGAGCAGCCCGCCGAAGGCGAGGGTGTAGGCGGTGATCACCCACTGCCGGTTGCCGTCGGACATGCCGAGGTCGCGCTGTGCGGAGGGGAGGGCGATGTTCACGATGGTCGCGTCGAGGACGACCATGAGCTGGGCCAGGGCGATGACGACCAGGCCCCACCAGCGGCGCGGGTCGGTGTCCACGGGAGGGCCCTGTTCGCCTGTCCGGGTGACACTCATCTCGTCAGAAGACCATGGATCCGGGCGGCCTGCATCCGCGGATTCGTCGCCGCTGGTGGGGCGTCGGGTCATGGCTCCAGAACCACCTTTCCGACCGTGCCGCGGGTCTCCAGCGCGCGGTGCGCGGCCGCGGCCTCGGCGAGCGGGAAGCGCTGCACGGCTGGGGTGAGCCGGCCGGCGGCGGCCTCGGCGAGGGCGCGCAGTTCGAGGGTGCGGACGGGGTCGGGACCGCCGGCCTTCCCCAGCATCACCGGGCCGAGGACCTGCTCGGAGACGCCGTCGACGAGGTAGGGCTCGCCGTCCCGGATGCCCTCGCCGGACCAGCCGAAGACGATGTGCTTGCCGCCGGGGCCGAGGAGGCCGACGGCCTCGCGGGCGATGTCGCCGCCGACGCCGTCGAAGACGACGGTCGCGGCCCGGCCGCCGAGATGCGCACGCACCTTCGCGGGCCAGGCGGGGTCCTTGTAGTCGACGGCGAGATCGGCGCCGCCCGCCTCGACGCGCGCGGTCTTCTCCGGCCCGCCCGCGAGGCCCACGACGGTCGCGCCGGCGTTCTTGGCGTACTGCACGAGAAGGGTGCCGATGCCTCCGGCCGCGGCCGGGACGATCACCACCGAGTCGGGGCCGAGCTCGGCGAACTGGAGGATGCCCATCGCCGTACGGCCCGTGCCGATCATGGCGACTGCCTCGGCGAAGTCCAGGTTGCCGGGGATCTCGTGCAGGCGCACGGCCTCGGTGACGGCCAGTTCGGCGTACCCGCCGGGGACGAAGCCGAGGTGGGCGACGACCCTCTTGCCGAGCCAGTCGCCGGCGACGCCCTCGCCCAGGGACTCGACGACCCCGGCGACCTCGCGGCCGGGGATGGTGGGCAGCGGAGTCGGCTCGGCCGCCGGGCCGCCCCTCATGCCCTCGCGCAGGGCGGCGTCGAGGAGGTGGACGCCCGCCGCCCGTACGGCGATGCGGACCTGGCCGGGGCCCGGCCGGGGGTCCTCGACCCGCTCGTGGGTGAGGTTCTCGGGCGGGCCGAAGGCGTGCAGCCGGATGGCGTGCATGGCGACTCCTCTGGTCGGGCGTTCGGTGTCTTCCGGTCGGGCGTGCGATGCGACCAGCCTTCAACCTCAAGCTTGCTTGAGGTCAAGCTCGCGTCGTCCGAGGGCCAGCGAGACCGCCGTCAGGGCGCTGTTGAAGGACACCTCCGACAACACACCGGGGGCCGCGACCTGGTCGCCGGCGAGGTAGACCCCGTCGCCCCGGTCCACGGCCGGCCGGTCGCGCCAGCTGGTGCCGGGCGGATCGACCGCGCCCGTACGGCCGCTCGCCACCGACTCGCGCCGCCAGGTGACGCGCTCGCGCCAGCCGGGGAAGCCCAGGTCGAGCAGCTGCTCGGCACGGGCGGTGCCGTCGGCCTTGGACTCGTGCGGGGCGAGGGGGATCTGACCCTGGATCAACTGCTCGCCGGCCGGGGCGAGGCCGCGGTCCTGGGCGGTGAACCGCTCCAGCCAGCCGGGCGCGTCCAGGTCGGAGACGACGAAGGCGTCCCCGCGCCGGGTGCGTACGGCCAGGTCGACGAGGGCGGTACGGCCGCTCGGCCAGGTCAGGGAGTCGTCGCCGAGCAGGCGGCGGGCGGCGTCGAGGGAGGTGGCGACGACGACGGGCGTGTCCGTGGGGAGCGTGTCGACGCGGGACAGCGTCTCCATCCGAACGCCCAGGTTCCAGGCGCGGGCGGCCATCCGGTCGACGAGGCTCGCCCAGCCGCCGCGCGGGTAGTGCGCCTCGGGCGGCAGCTTGGTGGCGCGGCGCAGCCGCTCCTGCACGAACGCGGCCGACAGGGATCCGGGGTCGTGGTGGAACAGGGCGACCGCCGAGTAGTGGGCGGCGGCCCGGGCCCCTTCCTCGCCCGCGATGTCCGTCGCCCAGGTCAGGAAGTCGGCGTCCACGGGCGCCTGACGGCCCGTCCGGCGCAGCAGCTTCAGCATCGCGAAGGGCGGGGTGCGGCGCAGCACGCCCTGGTGCCGCAGCCGGAGCCGGGCGGCCTCCAGGGGCGGGAGCGGGGCGAGCGGGCCGATGA
Organism: Streptomyces massasporeus; assembly: GCF_014648995.1. Classification (GTDB taxonomy): domain Bacteria; phylum Actinomycetota; class Actinomycetes; order Streptomycetales; family Streptomycetaceae; genus Streptomyces; species Streptomyces massasporeus. Next base: position 154,912 of record NZ_BMSE01000008.1, read on the forward strand.
GGTCGCGCTGCTTGAGCCAGGCCCAGTGCGGGCCGCCGTTGTAGAGGGCGTGCGGGCCCTCGTTGGTGCGGTAGGGGCCGTCGGCGGTGCGCGCCCGGCCGCCGAGGGTGTGATGGGCCTCGTGGATGGTGACCTTGGCGCCCGCCTCGGCGGCGGTGATGGCCGCGGTCAGTCCGGCGAGGCCGCCGCCGATGACGGTGATGCGGTGCATGGCTGGGGATCTCCCTCGGGTCGGGGTCGCCTTCTGTGAGTACGACCGGATGACGGCACCGGAATGTGACATCACCGGTGTCCGTGCAGGTCAGGGCCGGTTGTCAGTGGCGGGGTGCAGCATGGGGACATGGCGAGGAGAGCGGCGGGCGGTACGGGTGTGAAGGGCGCGCGGCGACCGGAGGTGCGGCTGCCGGAGCTGGAGCCGTACGAGGGCGGCGGGCTGGAGCCGGACGGGGACTACGACGGGCTGGACTTCCGGGAGGCCGACTTCTCCGGGCAGGACGGGTCGGGCGCCCGTTTCATGGACTGCGCCCTGACGGGCTGCGCGCTGGACGAGACCCGGCTGCGGCACGCCCGCGTCCTGGACTCCACCCTCACCGGCGTCCGCGGCGTCGGGACCGACCTCGCCGAGGCGACCCTGCGCGACGTGGAGCTGACCGATGCCCGGCTCGGCGGGCCGCAGTTGCATGGGGCGGTGCTGGAGCGGGTGCTGATCCGCGGCGGCAAGATCGACTATCTGAACCTGCGCACGGCCCGGCTCAGGGACGTCGTCTTCGAGGGCTGCGTCCTGGTCGAGCCGGACTTCGGCGGCGCCCGCCTGGAGCGCGTGGAGTTCGTCGACTGCGCCGTGAAGGGCGCCGACCTGCACGCGGCGACCCTCACGGACGTCGACCTGCGCGGCGCCGCGTCCCTGGAGATCACCCGCGGGCTGGACCGGCTGTCGGGGGCGGTGATCAGCACGGCTCAACTCCTGGACCTGGCACCGGTGCTGGCCGCGCAGTGGGGGATCAGGGTGGAGGGCTGACGGTGTTTCTCACCTCCCGTACCAGCCCTCCGATCCCGCCTGCTCCGGGCAGTCGTAGGACTGGTGCAGCCCGATGAGGGCGTTGACCAGGCGCGGATCCAGGTCCTGCCTCAGCACCTGGTAGTCCTCGGCCACCGCGCGGAAGACGAGATGGACACGGCGTGAGGTGTCGCGCCAGATGATGCGTCGCGGCGGGCGGAATCCGTCGTCGATCTCCGCCATGAGCGCCAGGACCAGGAACAGCAGGTAGACCGGCAACCCCAGCGGCCACCACAGCAACCACGACACCAGTCGGCCCTCGTGCCCCCGCAGCACCGGGCCGGCGACCGGTTCCACCGTCCAGCGCTTGCGGCCCCAGCGGAAGGCACGGCGGCGCCGCAGAGTGATCCGCCCGAGTGGCGCACCGTGGTGATCCAGCACCTGGTACACCGCTGGGCGCCCGCTCAGCCGTGAGCCCAGAGCCTGCTCGGTGACCACGCGGGCGAGGGGTGTCCAGTCCTCGGCGCGCAGATGGAAGGCCCGCAGCGAACGGAGCCGGTCCGAAGCGGGACCGTCGGGGTCACGGAAGAGCCGGACGGACGTGCCCTGAACCGGCCCTTCACCGCTGACGACGGCCGGTGGACTGACCTTGTAGTTCATCCCGTAGGTCACGCGCCCCTGTGCCATGGTCCTTCTTCTCCCCGTGTCAGGTACCGATCACAGGTGATGGTGTCATCGAGGGTCGCCGGGGCCGGTCAGGGGAGTCTGGGAAAGCGGGCCTGGAGGGTCCAGATCGCCGGGTTCTCCGCGAGGTCGTCGTGGAGGTCGGTGAGGTCGGCGATCAGGTCGTGCAGGAAGTCCCGTGACTCGCGGCGCAGTTCGCTGTGGGAGACGGTGAGCGCGGGCTCCTCCGCGCGCATCCAGTCCGCCTCGATGTCCACCCAGCCGAAGCGGCGCTCGAACAGCATCCGGTCCGTCGACTCGGTGAAGTCCAGTTCCGCCCGCTGCGGCCGGGACGCCCGCGAGCCCGCCGGATCCCGGTCGATGCGCTCCACGATGTCGCACAGCGCCCACGCGAAGTCGAGCACCGGCACCCATCCCCAGGCTGTGGACACCTCGTGATCCGTCTTGGTGTCCGCCAGATAGACGTCCCCGCAGAACAGGTCGTGCCGCAGCGCCCGGACGTCCGCCCGGCGGTAATCCGTCTGCGGCGGGTCGGGGAAGCGGTTGGAGAGGGCGTAGCCGATGTCGAGCACGGAGGTGATGGTGTCACGCGATCGTAGGATCACGAGCGTGGCCCGATCTGTACGTCTTGTCCCCACGCTGCCCGCAGCCTCCCTGCTCGCCGGCGCGCTCGTCCTCAGCGCGTGCGGCGGCGGCGTGCACGGCACCCCGGGCGGCTCCGGCGTCCGCGACCCGTACTTCCCGAAGGCCGGCAACGGCGGCTACGACGTCACCCACTACGGTCTGCGCCTCGCCTACGACCCCGACGCCCGCCACCTCACCGGCACGGCCACCCTCACCGCCCGCGCGGAGAAGGACCTCTCCGCGTTCAACCTCGACCTGCTCGGCATGGAGGTCGAGAAGGTCGCCGTCGGCGGCGAGACCGCCCGCTGGAACCGCGCCGGGCAGGAGCTCACCGTCCGGCCGCACGGCGACATCGACCGGGACGAGACGTTCCGTGTGACCGTCCGCTACTCCGGAACGCCCGAGACCGTCACCGACCCGGACGGCTCCCAGGAGGGCTGGCTGCGCACCACGGACGGGGTGCTCGCGCTCGGCGAGCCGACGGGGTCGATGGCGTGGTTCCCCGGCAACCACCACCCCTCCGACAAGGCGGCCTACGACCTCGCGGTGACCGTGCCCAAGGGGCTGCAGGCCGTTTCCAACGGGGAGTTGCGCAGCGAGCGGACCGCGCGGGGCCGAACGACGTTCGTGTGGCACAGCGGGGAGCCGATGGCGAGCTACCTCGCCACCCTCGCGATCGGCCGCTTCGACATCAGCCGCTCCAGAGCCGGGGACCTGCCCCTGTACACGGCCGTCGACCCGGCCGAGGCGGCGGCGAGCCGGCCCGTGCTCGGGCGGATCCCGGAGGTGCTGCGGTGGTCGGAGCGGAGGTTCGGGGCGTACCCCTTCTCCTCCACCGGCGCGATCGTCGACAGCGCGGCCTCCGTCGGCTACGCCCTGGAGACCCAGACCCGGCCGGTCTTCCCCGGCGCCCCCGACATCACGCTGCTCGCCCATGAGCTCGCCCACCAGTGGTACGGCGACTCCGTCACGCCCGAGAGCTGGCGGGACATGTGGCTCAACGAGGGGTTCGCGACCTACGCGGAGTGGCTGTGGGACGAGGACCACGGCGGGGACAGCGCGCAGGAGACGTTCGACGCGGTGTACTCCGGGGCCCACTTCGACACGGAGGAGGCCGGGGAGGAGATCTGGGAGTTCCCGCCGGCGGACCCGCCGAGCGCCGGGCAGATCTCGGACCCGCCCGTGTACTGGCGGGGGGCCATGGTGCTGCAGAAGGTGCGGCAGGCCGTCGGGGACGACCGGTTCTTCTCGATCCTGCGGGGGTGGGCGGCCAGGTACCGGCACGGCAACGCCGACACCGCCGACTTCACGGCCTACGTGGAGAAGCGGGCGCCCGGGACGGACCTGGAGGGCATCTGGGACGACTGGCTGTACGGGGAGGGGAAGCCGGAGCAGCCCTGAGGCCTCACGGCCCGGTCAGTTCCTTGCGCAGGACCGCGCAGGGGCGCCCCATCTGCTGGTCCTCACGATGGTCGACGACCTCGTAGCCGAGGGCGGTCCAGAAGGCCAGGGCCTTGGGGTTGTTCGCCAGGACGGCCAGGCGGACGGCGGTGCGGCCGGCCGCGCGGAAGCGGTCCTCCACGAGTGCGGCCAGGCGGCGGCCGTGGCCCTGGCCGTGCAGGCTCGCGTCCACCATCAGCAGGCCGATCCAGGGGTCCGGGTCGGCGGGGTCGGGGTGGTGGGCGAGGGTGACGGCGATGCCGGTCAGGCGGCCGAGGCTGCGGCCGAGCAGGATCTCGGTGCCGGGTGGTTCCCATTCCTGCGCCAGGGCGGCCGCCACCTGCTCGGGGCGCACGTCCTCCGGGTCGGGGAAGTCGCCGGTGAGGCGGTGGAACGCGGAGTTGGAGGCGTAGAGGGCGGTCAGCTCCGCGAGGAGGGAATCGGCCAGAGGGCCCGCGGGCAGGGGGTCGAGGCTCATGGGGGAGACGTATCCCTGGAGGAGAGGGCTTCGATGCGCCGTAGGGGCTCGGGGTTTTGTCCGGTGCGGGTGGGGTGTGGCTTGTCGCGCAGTTCCCCGCGCCCCTGAGGGCGGAGCCCCCCGGGCGTCGCAGTTCCTCGCGCCACCTGAGGGCGGAGCCCCCCCCGGGCGTCGCAGTTCCTCGCGCCACCTGAGGGCGGAGCCCCCCCCGGGCGTCGCAGTTCCTCGCGCCCCCTGAGGGCGGAGCCCCCGGGCGTCGCAGTTCCTCGCGCCCCCTGAGGGCGGAGCCCCCGGGCGTCGCAGTTTCCCGCGCCCCCTGAGGGCGGAGCCCCCGGGCGTCGCAGTTCCTCGCGCCCGGTGAGGCGAAGCCCCCCGGGCCGGTCGTCCGGCCCGGGGGGCTCCCCGCGAAACGCTCAGGTGTCCGTCAGACGTTGACGCCGAAGTCCTGGGCGATGCCGACCAGGCCCGAGGCGTAGCCCTGGCCGACCGCGCGGAACTTCCACTCCGCGCCGTTGCGGTAGAGCTCGCCGAAGACCATGGCCGTCTCCGTCGCCGCGTCCTCCGACAGGTCGTAGCGGGCGATCTCCGCGCCGCCGGCCTGGTTGACGATGCGGATGTAGGCGTTGCGCACCTGGCCGAAGTTCTGCGAGCGGTTCTCCGCGTCGTAGATCGAGACCGGGAAGACGATCTTGTCGATGTCGGCCGGGAGGGCGGCGAGGTTGACGTTGATCGCCTCGTCGTCGCCGGCGCCCTCGCCCGTGCGGTTGTCGCCGGTGTGGACGATCGTGTTGTCCGGCGTCTGCTTGTTGTTGAAGAAGACGAAGTGGGCGTCCGAGTAGACCTTGCCCTGCGTGTTGACCGCGATCGCGGAGGCGTCGAGGTCGAAGTCCGTGCCGGTGGTGGTGCGGACGTCCCAGCCGAGGCCCACGGTGACGTCGGTCAGGCCCGGAGCCTCCTTGGTGAGCGAGACGTTGCCACCCTTGGACAGGCTTACAGCCATTGTTGGGAGTCCCTTCCCTCGTTTACGTACGGCAAAGAAGCTACAGCTACCCCCATGAACGTGGAGAGGGGTACGCGAGGTTCCAGCTCCTTTACTTTCTTTACTCGCGATTATTCGGGTGACGTGGACGGGACAGAAGCGGGAACATGGACGGCATGTCCGGTTCCCACGTCATCCGCGGCTCCGTCTCCCTGCCCGAGGCCGAGCTCATGTGGCGTTTCTCGCGGTCGTCGGGGCCGGGCGGGCAGCACGTCAACACCAGCGACTCGAAGGTCGAGCTGAGCTTCGACCTGGCGAAGACCGAGGCACTGCCCGCGGTGTGGAAGCAGCGGGCCCTGGAGCGGCTCGCCGGTCGCCTGGTCGACGGGGTCGTCACCGTGCGGTCCTCCGAGCACCGCTCCCAGTGGCGCAACCGCGAGACCGCCGCCGTCCGTCTCACCGCGCTGCTGGCCGAGGCCACCGCGCCCCCGCCCAAGCCCCGCAAGCCCACCCGGATTCCCCGGGGCATCAACGAGCGTCGGCTGCGGGAGAAGAAGCAGCGCTCGGAGACGAAGCAGGGGCGCTCCCCGCGGAACTGGGGTTAGGGGCCTACTGGCGGCTCTCCGCGGCGTCGCCGGCCCAGCTCCAGCACGCCCACGGTCTGGCCTCCGGAGGTCTCCCCGTTCGGGCGGAAGCCCAGGCCCAGGTAGAACCGCTCCGGGCCGTTGGGCCCCGGGTGCCAGGTGACGTAGAGCTCCTTGCTGCCGCGCCGGCGCAGTTCGGCCGCCACGGCCTCGACGGCGAAGCGGCCGTAGCCCTTGCCCTGCTCCTCGGCCGCGATGTTCAGCCGCCACAGGCCCGAGCGGCGGACGCTGCCGTCCTCGTACCAGTCGATGTCGAGGCAGGCCATGAGGAAGCCGACCGGCCGGTCGCCGTCGACGATCAGGCGGGGCCAGGCGACGCCGGGATGGACATAGGCCTCGGCGAGCGACTTCACGACCGGGGCGACCGCGTGTTCCTGGTCGGGGCGGACGTGGATGCCGAGGGCGGCGTCGAGATTCGCGGGGGTGATCTCTTCGAGGCGCGGGCCGGTCGTCGTCATGGGCGGACCATGGGCGTGGTCATGGGCGCACTCCGGGCGTCGTCATGGGCGCACCCTAGGCGGGCGGCTCGGCGCCCGGCCAACGGTTTCCTCAGCCCAACTTCCGGTACCTGCCGCGGAAGTACGTCAGCGGGCCGCCCTCCGCGCTGGGGACGGAGGCGGTCAGGACCCGGCCGATGACCAGGGTGTGGTCACCGGCGGCCACCCGCTGCTCGGTGCGGCACTCCAGGACGGCCAGGGCGCCGCCGACCAGCGGGGAGCCGGTGTACTCGCCGCGCGTGTACGGGATGTCCGCGAACAGCAGCCGGTCGCTGACGCGGCCCTTCATCGCGAAACGGCCCGCGATGTGCCGCTGGCTCTCGGAGAGGACCGAGACCGCCCACAGGTCCTGCTCCTCCAGCAGCTCGTCCATGCGGGAGCCCTCGCGCAGGCTCACCAGCACCAGGGGCGGATCCAGGGACACCGACATGAAGGCCGTGGCCGTCATGCCCACGTCCTCGCCGCCCGGCGCCGTGGCGTCGTCCGGGTCGAGCGGCGGCTCTTGAGCGGTCACCAGGACCACGCCCGAGGCCAGCCGGGACATGGCGGCGCGGAACTCGTCGTTGCTCACCCCCTCAGCATGCCCGGAGGCGGGCGACGGAATGATCGGGGACGTGGCAGCGGGAGTGTTCGGCACACCCGAGACGCTAATCTCCGTCCCGCGCGCCCCGCATCGGGCTCCCGCCCGATCACGGTCCTAGGACTCGCGACGGACATCGCGACGGACATCGCGCCGGACATCGCGCCGGACATCGCCACGGACATCCGCGGTCTCCCGGCGGTCACCAGGGAAATACGTGTGCGCAACCCGACAAAGTTTGCGTTCGGTAGAGCACGTGAAGAACGCAGAAACTCCTCTCAATTGTTCAGGTTTGCCTGTGACTTGAGTCACAAGGGGCAGGAATTGTTGACCCTGTGTACCGAGTGAGCAGCGCGCTGTGATTCAGTGGCGGGGAAGCTGCCAGGGCGATACGCCGACGAGAACCCTTGAATCGCTGCGAGTACTCGGGGGGAGGGCGAGCATGGAGACCGAGTCGGAGCCCTACGTCCGTCTTGCGTCCCTGCGACAACTGCACCAGGTCATGGCCGACATGAACACGGCCCGGAGCCTGGCGGACACACTGCAGACCGTCGCGGAGGGCGTCGTCGCGGCCCTCGGGTACGAGCTGGCGTGCGTGAACCTCGTACGGCCGGACGGCGACCTCGTCGTCGCCGCCTTCGCCGGGAACCCCGCCGCCGAGGCCCTCATCACCGGCCGGGTCGGCTCGCGCGAGTCCTGGGAACGCCGCCTCGGCATGGGCGAACACTGGGGCGACCTGGTGTTCATACCGCACACCGAGGGCTGGGTCCTCGACGACGACGACGTCCCGCAGTGGTACACCGACGGCCCCGCCCCCCGTTTCGAGGACGAGTGGCACCCGGCCGACCGCCTCTTCGCCCCCATGTACGCGCCCGCCCCGAAGGGCAGCGGGACGTGCGGCGAACTGATCGGCGTGCTCTCCGTGGACCGGCCGCGCAACGGCCGCAGGCCCGGCGCCTGGGGCCGCGAGGCGCTCCAGATGTACGCCTTCCAGGCCGCCATCGCGATCAGCAACGCCCGGCTGCGTGCCAACATGCAGCGCGCCCTCGTCCGGCTGGAGCGCGAGCAACAGGCACTGCGCGCCAGCGAGGAAAGCTTCAGGCAGGCCTTCGAGTACGCGCCGTCCGGCATGGCCATCGCCGAGATGGGCGGCGACCAGCACGGCCGGATCCTGCGCACGAACGACGCGCTGTGCCGGCTGCTGGGCCGCCCCGCGTCCGCGATGCGCCGCTACTCCTTCTCCGACCTGGTCCACCCCGAGGACATAGGCACCCTGCTGCGTACCTCGGCGGAGGGCGGGCGCGCGGAGCTCCGCCTCGGCCGCCGCGACGGCACGTACGTGTGGGTGTCGCTGCGCAACAGCGTCGTCGCGGACGCCGCCGACGGGCCGCGCTTCCTGCTCACCCACGTCGAGGACATCGAGGAGCGCAAGCGCCGCGAGCTCCAGCTCGCCCACCGCGCCTCGCACGACTCGCTCACCGGCCTGCCGAACTCCGCGGAGCTGCGCTCCCGCCTGTCGTCCCGGCTCTGTCAACGCGCGTCATCCCCGCACGCCGCCGTGGAATCCATCGACGCGGCCTACGGCCATCCCGCCTTCGACGTGGTCGGGCCCGGCTTCGACTTCCGGCAGGGCGCCGAGCCGTACGACGCCTACGACCACCATGTGCACACCGTCGCCCCGGACGGGAATCACGACGACGGCACCAAGGGCCTCGCCGTGCTCTTCTGCGACCTCGACGGCTTCAAGTCGATCAACGACCGGTTCGGGCACAACGCGGGTGACGCGGTTCTCATCGAGGTGGCCCGGCGGCTGAGCGGCGGCGTCCGCGACGGGGACACGGTCGCCCGGCTCGGGGGTGACGAATTCGTCATCCTGGCCGACGGGCTCGGCCGGGCCGACGCGCAGGACCTCGCGGTCCGGCTCCGCAACGAGATCATCCAGCCCATCCGTGCCGAGGGGCGGGCCGTCCGGGTGGGCGCCAGCTTCGGCATCGGATGGGCACACTGTGGAATGACGGCGGACGAAGTGTTGAAATCCGCTGACGAGCGGATGTACGTCGAGAAACGATCTCGTCCCAAACAACACAGACGCGCCGGGTGAAGCCCAGGTCAGTGAGTTGATGCGGTCTGAGTCACCCGTTTGGGTCTCTGGGAGCGGGTAGGCTCGCTTACTCACCCGTGTACCGCATGCACCGCACCTGACTGAGGAGACCAAGGGATGACGCCCGGCAACAACGGCGCGAGCACGCCCGAGGACGACGACCCGTTCGGCTATCTCTACGCCGACGGGCAGGCCAACGGAGCCCAGCCGCCGTCCGGGGGCTACGGCTACCCGAACTCGGTCAACCGGGTGCGAGCGGTCGGCACGCGCCAGTACGGCCAGCAGCCGCAGCACGCCCAGACGGCGCCGTACGGCCAGGTCCCGCAGCAGGGCACCTACAGCCAGCCGAACGCGCACTACGCCGCACCGGAGACGCTGCCCGGCGGTGCCACCACCGCCCAGCAGCAGATACCGACCGGTGGCGGTGGCGGCCGGGGTGGCCGCGGCCCGAACCACAAGGGCCTGCTGATCGGTGCGATCGCGGTGGTGGCCGCGGTCGTCATCGGCATCGGCGTGGCCATGCTGGGCGGCGACAAGGACAAGGACGACGCGTCCGACGAGGTGGGCACCGACCCGACCCAGTCCCAGGAGTCGAAGCCGAGCCCTTCGAAAAGCAAGGGCGGTGGGAGCAAGGTCGACCTGCCGGAGACCGACGCGAAGGCGTTGCGGCTCGGGCCGGGCGTTTCGACCGCGTCGGACTTCAAGGGCTCGAAGGCCGACGGCGGCGTCTATGTGACGGGCTTCAACCATGTCGGAGCCAAGGTGACCTGGACGATCAACGGCATCGAGGAGGCCGGCGACTACCGGCTCTACGCCCGCTACAGCGTTCCGGGAGTCGACGCCAATGCGACGCTGATGGTGAATGGCAAGGCGAACACCCAGCCCATGGGCCTGAAGAATTTCATCGGCTCACCGAAGGGCGACTGGGACAAGGGGTGGCAGACCTCCTGGGCTCCGATCACCCTGACCAAGGGCACCAACACGATCGAGCTCGCCTGCAACGAGGGCAATCAGTGTGACGCAGTTCTCGACCAACTCTGGGTGCAGTAGGACTCGGACAGCTGAACGGTCCGCCGGTACACATCGGCGGACCGTCCCTGTGAGGCTCGGGCTACGCGACACTAACTTCCGTAGACTGCAATCCCGGTGACGGTGCCACGGGTGTCGTCCGAGTAGGTGTGCGGCCTCAGAGTGAGCAGCTTGGTGCCGACTCCGCAGCCGGTGCCGGGGGTGATGTGCCAGAACTCGATGCTGTAAGACGTCTGGTTCGAGACGGACCGGGCAGTCTTGAAGGTATCGCAGCCGGGTGTCACAGACAGGACGGTCCTGGTCCCAGTCCTGTTCTTGCCCGACCATCCGCAGACCTTCCCTTGCGGGCAGGTCTTGGGATCAGCCGCCGCAGCCGGTGTGGCGAAAGCGCCGGACAGCAGTGCACCGACCACAGCCCCCGTCATCAGGCTTTTCTTGAGCATGCTCATATGAGATTCCCCTTGCATCTTTCGGTGCCGGTCATGCACCGAACGAATGATCATCTAATCCTCCCGCTGAGATGGGGGGAGGGGGCGTTTCTCGGCCAAACCGCATGGCAGGCCTACTCAGCGAGGGTGCACAGCTCTTACGACGCCGGCGCCGCGCTGATCATCGACACCCGTCCCAGCAATTCCTCGTACGTCGCCCGGTCGAACTCGCCTGCCACGGGTGCCAGGACCGTCGCCGCGGACAGTGCGGTGGCTCGGGTCAGGCGGGCGGGCCAGGGGAGGCGGTCCACCAGGCCTGACAGCAGGCCAGCTACCGCGGCGTCACCGGCGCCGGTGGGGTTGCCGCGGGTGTGGGCGGGTGGGGTGGCTCGCCAGCGGCCGTCTCGGGTGAGGGCCAGGAGGCCCTGCGGGCCGAGGGACGCCACGACCGCGCCCGCGCCTCGGCGGCGGGCGTCCTGGGTCGCGCGGAGTGGGTCGTGGGAGCCGGTGAGTTCCGCCAGTTCGTCGGCGTTCGGCTTGATGATGTCGGGGCGGGCCGCGACGCCCCGGCGCAGGGGTTCGCCGCTGGTGTCCAGGAGGACCGGGACCGCGAAGGAGCGGGCCGTGCGGACCAGGCCCGCGTACGCGCCCACCGGGACGCCCGGCGGCAGGCTGCCGCACAGGGCCACCGCGGAGGCGGAGGGGAGCAGGTCCTCGTAGGCCTCCTGGAAGGCGGACCACTCCGTGGGCGTGATCATCGGGCCCGGTTCGTTCAGCTGCGTCGTGTCGCCGGTGCGCTCGTCGACCACGGCGACCGTGCGGCGGGTCGCGCCCGACACCGGGACCAGCGCGTCCACCACACCCGGCACCGCCGCGAGCTTCTCCCGCACGACCCGGCCCGTCGCCCCGCCCGTGAACCCCGTCACCGTCACCTCGTGCCCGAGGGCCGCGAGGACCCGGGCCACGTTGACGCCCTTGCCGCCGGGGCGTTCCGTCACCTCGGAGACGCGGTGGGAGGCGTGCGGCCGGAGGGACCGTACGCGGTAGGTGATGTCGAGAGCGGTGTTCAGCGTGACCGTGAGGATCACCGGGCTGGCCTCCCCAGACGCGCTTGTTGCCGTGAACGTTCCCTGATCATGCCAAAGAGACGGCGGTCGGCCCAGTCCTGGAGTCGGCCACCGTCTCTCGACTGCGGGATAGATCAGCCCAGTTGGGGAGGGACCACCCATTCGCCCCGGCGCATGACGCCCTTCAACTCGTACGCGGAGTCCAGGATCAGCAGGTCGGCGTACTTTCCGGGCTCCAGTGAGCCGATCGTGTCGGCCATGCCGAGCAGGCGGGCCGGGTTGGCGGACAGGGCCGTCACCGCGTCCTCGACGGAGAGGCCGTCGACCGTGACTGCCCGCTTGAACGCACGGTCCTGGGTGAGGGTCGAGCCGGCGATCGTGCCGTCATCCACCAACCGGGCCACGCCGTCCGCGACCTCCACCTCCAGGGGGCCCAGCCAGTAGCGGCCGTCGCCGAAACCGGCCGCGTCCATCGCGTCCGTGATGAACGCGACCCGGCCGGCGCCCGCGTGATGGAACGCCAGTTGCAGCGCGGCGGGGTGGAGGTGCGTGCCGTCGTTGATCAGCTCGACCGTGATCCGCTCGTCCTCCAGCAGCGCGGTGATCGGGCCGGGGGAGCGGTGGCCGAGCGGCGGCATCGCGTTGAAGAGGTGCGTGGCGACCGTGGCACCCGCGTCGATGGCCTCCACCGTCTGCTCGTAGGTGGCGTCCGTGTGGCCGATCGCCGCGATCACGCCGTGGTCGGCGAGGAGGCGTACGGAGTCCAGGCCGCCGGGCAGTTCGGTGGCCAGCGTGAGCATCTTCGCCCGGCCCCGGGCCGCGTCGACGAGCTTGCGGACCTCCGCGGGGTGGGGGTCGCGCAGGAGGGCTTCGGAGTGCGCGCCCTTGCGGCAGGGGGAGATGAACGGGCCCTCGAAGTGGACGCCGGCGATCTCGCCCTGCTCGGCGAGTTCGCTCAGCAGGCCCGCGCGGTGGGTGAGGGAGTCCATGTCGCCGGTGACGGTGGAGGCGACCAGGGTGGTCGTGCCGTGCAGGCGGTGGGTGTGGATGCCCTTGAGGATGTCGTCGACCGAGCCGGAGGTGAAGGAGGCTCCGCCGCCGCCGTGGTTGTGCAGGTCGACGAAGCCGGGGATGACGTAGTGGCCGGATGCGTTGATGACCTGGGCGTTTTCCGGTGCCGACCGGGTGATGCGGGTGCCGTCGATGGCTACCTGGCCGTTGTGGACGGTTTCGGTCGGGAGGACCACGGTCGCGCCGGTCAGGACCGTGGGGTGTCCGGCCGTTGCGGGGTGCGGGTGCGTTGGGGCTTGTCGCGCAGTTCCCCGCGCCCCTGAGGCGTCGGTCATCAGGGGGTTACCTCCATGCGGTCGGTGTGGTCGAGGAGATCCCATGCGAGCAGGCCCGCGCCCAGGCATCCGGCTGCGTCACCCAGCGCCGCGGGGACGATCGACGGCTGCTTCTGGAAGGTGATGCGAGCGCGGATCGCTTCCCGCAGGGGTGTGAACAGGGTTTCCCCCGCTTCCGCCAGGCCACCACCGATGATCAGAATGCGGGGATCCAGCAACGTCAGGGCAGTGACCAGGCCGTCGGCCAGGGCGTCGACCGCCTCCTGCCAGACCACCCCGGCCCTCGGGTCTCCGGAGTCCACCGCCTTCGCGCAGTCCGCCGCGTCCGCGTCCGGGTCGCCCGAGGCCGCGGCCCAGGCCTCGCTCACGGCCGCCGCCGAGGCGAAGCGCTCCAGGCAGCCGTGCTGCCCGCACGGGCAGGGGGCCCCGCCGGGGCGTACGACGATGTGGCCGATCTCGCCCGCGAAGCCGTGCGCGCCCGCCTCGACCCGGCCGTCGACGCCGATGGCGCCCGCGATGCCGGTGCCCAGCGCCACGAACAGGAACCGGTCCGCGCCCCGGCCCGCGCCGACCCGCCCCTCGGCGAGGCCGCCGGTGCGCACGTCGTGGCCGAGGACGACCGGCGCGCCGAGCCGCTCCGCCAGCAGGTCGCGCAGCGGGACGTCGCGCCAGCCGAGGTTGGCCGCGTAGACGGCGACGCCGTGCGCCTCGTCGACGATGCCGGGGACGGCCACACCCGCGGCGGACGCGGGCGTGCCGAAGCGCTCGGCGCCGTACGCGCGCAGCTCGGCAGCGAAGTCGAGGATGCCCGCGACGACGGCGTCCGGTCCCTGGGCGCGTCCGGTGGCCCGGCGGGCCCGGTGCAGTACCTCGCCCCCCGGCCCGGCCAGCGCGGCCTTCATTCCGGTGCCGCCCACGTCGAGGGCGATGACATGTCTCACGGAGAACAGTGTGACCCGGGGACCCGCAAGAGGTCTAGTCCACTCACGTGGTGTAGACCTTGTTCCGCATATCGAAATGTTTCGGCGGCGGTGACGCCGGGGTTGGGGAAGAGCAGCGGTGCAGCGTCGGCGGATGGCAGGAACGATCGCGGTGGTGTCCGCACTGGGCATGACGGCGGTCCTCGGCGGCTGCGGCGTCACGGGCGGATCGGCCGACGTGACCCTGAAACTGGTCGCCGCCGACTACGGCGACAGCGCGGCCAACAGCTCGAAGAAGTACTGGGACAAGCTCGTCGAGGAGTACGAGGCCGACCACCCTGACGTCAAGGTCGACGTCAGCGTCTACTCCTGGAACGACGTCGACCGCAAGGTCAGGGAGATGGTCGCCGCCGGTGACCCGCCGGACATGGCGCAGATCGGCGCGTACGCCGACTACGCCGCCCAGGACCAGCTCTACAAGGCCGACGACCTGCTCTCCATACGCACGCAGGCCGACTTCGTGGGGCAGTTGGCCTCCGCGGGCCAGGTGAAGGGCGTGCAGTACGGGCTGCCGTTCGCCGCCTCCACCCGCGTGCTCTTCTACAACAAGACCCTCTTCGCCAAGGCCGGCATCAGCGCGCCCGAGTCCTGGGACGACCTGGCCGCGGACGCCGAGGCGCTCAAGGCGAAGGGCGTGAAGTACCCGTACGCGCTGCCCCTCGGCCCCGAGGAGGCGCAGGCCGAGACCATGCAGTGGATGCTCAGCGGCGGGGGCGGCTACACCGACGGCGTCGACAGCTACGGCCTCGACTCCCCGGAGAACATCGACACCTTCTCCTGGCTGAAGGAGGACCTGGTCGGCAAGGACCTGACCGGGCCGGTCGCGCCCGGCGAGCTGAACCGGGCCGCGGCGTTCGCCGCCTTCGCCAAGGGCCAGGTCGGGATGCTCAACGGCCACCCCTCGCTGATGAAGATCGCCGCGAAGAACGGCGTCAAGTACGGGATGGTGCCCACGCCGGGCAAGGAGGGCCCCAGCAGGTCCACCCTCGGCGTCTCGGACTGGATGACGGCGTTCCGCAAGAACGGCCACCGCGACCAGGTGGGCGACTTCCTCGACTTCGTCTACAGCGAGAAGAACGTGCTGGCCTTCTCCCGCGAGTACGACCTGCTGCCGGTCACCTCCTCCGCGTCCGGCACGATGGCCGCCTCCGACGAGGACCGGCACCTCAGGCCGTTCCTGGAGGAGCTGCTGGCCTCCGAGCTCTACCCGGTCGGCAAAACGTCCTGGGCCGACGTCAGTTCCCAGGTCAAGCAGCAGATCGGCAAGGCCGTCGCGCCCGGCGGCAGCCCCTCGGGCGTACTCGGCCACCTCCAGGCGGCGGCGGTCCGGGCGGAGAGCGCGGAGTAGCTCCGCTGTCGGTGGCAGGCGTTACGGTGCCGTGCATGGACGAGGACACGGGTGAGCAGGGGCTCGGGCGCAGGGAGTGGGACATTCTCGCGCTCGAACGCCGGGGCTTCTCCGGGCCCGGTGCGAAGGAGCGGGCGATACGTGAGGAGCTGGACCTCGCGCCTGTTCGCTACTACCAGCTGCTCAACGCCCTGCTGGATGACGCTCGGGCGTTGGCGCATGATCCTGTGACGGTGAATCGGTTGCGGCGTGTTCGGGAGCGGCGTCGGTCCGAGCGGTGAGGGGCGGGGGGCTTCTCGCCGTCGCGGGGTGCGGGTGCGTCGTGGTTGTTCGCGCAGTTCCCCGCGCCCCTGAGGGAGCGACCCTCTAGCCGATCCGATGCGCCAGCGCGGCCAGCAGCTCCACGACCCCCTCCGGGCCGTCCACCACCAGGTCCGCCCGCTCTCTGAGTTCGGTCACCTCGTCGCTGCCGCTGCACACCAGCAGGCCCGGGGTGCCGGTCGTGCGGAGGGTGTCGACGGCGGAGTAGGCGGGCAGGTCGCCCAGGTCGTCGCCGGCGTAGAGCACCGATCCGGCGTCGATCTCGCGGGCGAACCCGCTCAGGGCGACGCCCTTGTCCATGCCGGGCGGGCGCAGTTCGAGGACCATGCGGCCGGGCTCGACGATCAGGCCGTGCCGGGCCGCCAGGTCGGTGAGCGGCTCGCGCAGGGCGTCGAAGGCGGCCTGCGGGTCGGCGGCCCGGCGGGTGTGCACGGCCACCGCCCGGCCCTTCTCCTCGACCCAGGTCCCGCTGCCGTCGAGCAACCCGGGCAGCTCGGCGCGTACGGCCGCGACGCCGGGGTGCGGCTCGGGCGCGGTGACCTTGCCGCTGCGGGCGTCCCACCGCTCGGCGCCGTAGTGCCCGAGGACGACGAGGTGCTCCAGACCCGGCACGTCCGCGAAGCCGCCGTTGCGCACCGCGACCTCGGCCGGCCGGCCGGTGATCACCGCCACGGCGGCCACCTTCGGCGCGAGGGCGGCCAGCGCGGACAGCGCCCGGGGATGGGCCCGGGCCAGCTCCGGATCGGCCACGATCGGCGCGAGCGTCCCGTCGAAGTCGAGCCCGATCAGTGCCTTGCCGGGCTGCGCGAGGAGGGCGTCGAGGCCGTCCTGCCCGGCCTTCGTGGCGGGGATGGGAAGGCTGCTCATTCGGCCCTCAGCCCCTCAGCGCGTCGAGCTGGTCGACGAACCACTGCGCCGGTGGCAGTGCCGTCGCCGCCGCGGCCAGGCGCTTGCTGCGTTCGGCGCGTTCCTCCGGGCGCATCGACAGGGCCTCGTGCAGGGCCGCCGCCGTGCCCGTGACGTCGTAGGGGTTCACCGTGATCGCGTCCTCGCCCAGCTCCTCGTGCGCCCCGGCCTCCCGCGACAGCACCAGCGCGCAGCCCGCGTCGGAGACCACCGGGACCTCCTTGGCGACGAGGTTCATGCCGTCGCGGATGGGGTTGACGAGGGCCACGTCGGCCAGCCGGTAGGCGGCCAGCGAGCGGGCGAAGTCGTCCTTGAGGTTGAGCAGGACCGGGGTCCACCCGGGCGTCCCGTACTCGGCGTTGATCTCGTCGGCGAGCCGCTGCACCTCGGCCGTGTAGTCCCGGTACACCGCGAGGTCCTGCCGGGAGGGATAGGCGAAGGCGACGTGCACCACCCGCTCGCGCCACTCGGCGTGCGCCTCCAGCAGCCGGCGGTAGGCCAGCAGGCCGCGCACGATGTTCTTGGACAGTTCGGTGCGGTCGACCCGGACGATGGTGCGGCGGCCCTCGCCGATCTCCTGCCGCAGCGCGGCCATCCGCTCCTCGACGTCCGCCTCGTGCGCCCGCTTGCGGAGGAAGTCCGCGTCGGCGCCGAGGCCGTGCACCCCGACCCTGGTGCCGCCGAGCCCGCCCGCGAACCGCTCGGCGCACTCGGTGAACGCCTCCGCCCAGCGCTCGGTGAGGAAGCCGAGGCGGTCCGCGCCGAGCATGCCGCGCAGCACCTGCCCGGCCACGTCGTCCGGCAGCATCCGGAAGTACTCGGGCGGCGCCCACGGCGTGTGCGAGAAGTGCCCGATGCGCAGGTCGGGCCGCAGCTCGCGGAGCATGCCCGGCACCAGCGTCAGGTGGTAGTCCTGCACCACCACCGCCGCGCCCTGCGCCGCCTCCTCGGCCAGCGCCTGAGCGAACGCCCGGTTGTACGCCTCGTAGGACGCCCACTGCCGCCGGAACTCCGCGTCGAAGACCGGCTCCAGCGGCGTCTGGTAGAGCATGTGGTGCACGAACCACAAGACCGAGTTGGCGATGCCGTTGTACGCGTCGGCGTGCACGTCGGCCGGGATGTCCAGCATCCGCACGCCGTCCTCTCCCGCCCGTCGCCCGCCGCCACCCCTCTGCGGAGGGGCCTCCGGCCCCGCCCCTACCATTCCGCGCCGGACCGCCTCCCGGTCGCCGTCGGACAGCGCCGAGCACACCCACAGCGCGTCCGCGTCGGAGCCGATCGCGGAGAGCCCGGAGACCAGCCCGCCGCCGCCCCGTTTGGCCTCCAGCGAACCGTCCTCGCCCACCGTGTACGAGACGGGACCCCGGTTGGAGGCCACCAGCACCTGCGCAGCACCGTTCGTCGAAGCCATAAGCCTCAACCTAGCCCGGCCCCCCAACGCTCAAACGTGCGGATCTGCCGAGTCCGGCCGAAAGCCGCCCCGGTCAGGCCGCTCTCCGCGCCTGGTACTCGGCGATGTCCACCATCGGCGGACGCTCCTCGGTGTCCACGGAGTACGTCCGCGGCTCGAAGCCGTCCTCGCCCCGCTCGAACTGCGTCAGGGACGGCCGGATCAGATGCCCGCGGGCCAGCCGCAGCTGGGCCGTGCGGTAGATCGCGGCGGCCATCCGGCCCAGCGCCTGCCCGTCCTGGTGCCGGTGCTTGCGCACCCCCACGTCCACCTGGGCGAGGGCGTCCAGGCCCGCCAGGTGCAGGGCGTCGACCAGCATGCCCAGCTCCACGCCGTATCCGACGGGGAACGGCAGCTGCTCCAGCAGGGAGCGGCGGGCCGCGTACTCGCCGCCGAGCGGCTGGACGAAGCCGGCCAGCTGCGGCCAGTGCATGTTGAGCAGCGGGCGCGCCATCATCTCGGTGACCCGGCCGCCCTGCCCCGCAGCGCCGGCGAGGGGACGGTCGTACATGGCCTTCACCAGGTCCACGTCCGGGTCCGTGAGCAGCGGGCCGACGATCCCGGAGACGAAGTCGGACGAGAAGTCCCTGAGGTCGGCGTCGACGAAGCAGACGATGTCCCCGCGGGTGACGAGCAGTGAGCGCCACAGCACCTCGCCCTTGCCGGGCACGGCGGGCAGGCGCGGGAGTATCGCGTCCCGGTGCACCACCCGCGCACCCGCGGCGGCGGCCACCTCGGACGTGCGGTCGGTCGAGCCCGAGTCGACGACGACCAGCTCGTCGACGAGCGGCACCTGCCGCATCAGGTCGTGGCGGATGACGGAGGCGATGTCCCCGACCGTCGCCTCCTCGTTCAGCGCGGGCAGCACCACGCTGACCGTCTGGCCCGTGCGCTGCTTCGCGGCGAGCATCTGGTGGAGGGGGCGTTCGTTCGCTGACCAGGAACGGGTGCTCAGCCAGCGCTCGACTTCTTCCAGCACCGTGGCGGCTCCTCTGCGTACTCTCGGCGGGACGGACTGCCCGCCGCGGTAGCGGCTGACAGGTACAGTCATCTCGCGGTTCGGACGACTATCTCAACTGTCCTGGTCGTCGGTTACAGTCTTGAACAAGGCGGATGACCATCGCATGTCCGGGGTCACCCGCCGCCTACAACCACATACAGCTCATCCAGAGGGGCAGAGGGAAACGGCCCGATGAAGCCCCGGCAACCCTCCAGTCGGTACTCGTAGGTCACTGTCGACCACAGGCGCGAGGCTCCCGGCTCGGGAAGGTGCCAAATCCGTCTCACGGCGAGATGCGTCGTGAGGAAGATGAGGAGAAAGGGCCTCGCCTCACATGGCTGCGCAGACTGTTGCAAGCACCACTGAATCCACCGTAGACCTCGGCCCCGCCGCCGCGCTGAGCTGCCGCGAGTGCGGTCACCGCGTGCCCCTCGGCCCGGTCTTCGCGTGCCAGGAGTGTTTCGGCCCGCTGGAGATCGCCTACGACTTCTCGGCCTACGAAACCGAAGAGCTCCGCAAGCGCATCGAAGCGGGACCCGCGAACATCTGGCGCTACGCCCCGCTGCTGCCGGTCCCGGCCGACGTGGCGGACAAGCCGAACATCAACCCCGGCTGGACCAAGCTCGTCAAGGCCGACAACCTCGCGCGCGAGCTGGGCGTCGACGCCGGCAAGCTGTTCGTGAAGGACGACTCCGGCAACCCGACGCACTCCTTCAAGGACCGCGTCGTCGCCCAGGCCCTGGAGGCCGCCCGCGCCTTCGGCTTCACCACGCTCTCCTGCTCCTCCACCGGCAACCTCGCCGGTGCGGTGGGCGCCGCCGCGGCCCGCGCCGGCTTCCGCTCCTGCGTGTTCATCCCGCACGACCTGGAGCAGGGCAAGGTCGTCATGGCCGCGGTCTACGGCGGCGAGCTCGTCGGCATCGAGGGCAACTACGACGACGTGAACCGCTTCTGCTCCGAGCTGATCGGCGACCCGGCGGGTGAGGGCTGGGGCTTCGTCAACGTCAACCTCCGGCCGTACTACGCGGAGGGCTCCAAGACCCTCGCGTACGAGATCTGCGAGCAGCTCGGCTGGCAGCTGCCGGACCAGCTGGTGGTGCCGATCGCCTCCGGCTCGCAGCTGACGAAGATCGACAAGGGTCTTCAGGAGCTGATCAAGCTCGGGCTGGTCGAGGACAAGCCGTACAAGATCTTCGGTGCGCAGGCCGAGGGCTGCTCGCCGGTGTCCGTCGCCTACAAGGCCGGGCACGACGTCGTCCGCCCGCAGAAGCCGAACACCATCGCCAAGTCCCTCGCCATCGGCAACCCGGCGGACGGGCCGTACGTGCTGGACATCGCGCGGCGGACCGGTGGTGCGGTGGAGGACGTGAACGACGAGCAGGTCGTGGACGCGATCAAGTTGCTCGCGCGGACCGAGGGTGTGTTCGCGGAGACCGCCGGTGGTGTGACGGTCGGCGTGACGAAGAAGCTGCTTGAGAACGGGCTGCTCGACCCGTCGAAGTCGATCGTCGTGCTGAACACGGGTGATGGGCTGAAGACGCTGGATGCGGTGGCGGGGACCGGGCTCACGGCGACCATTCGTCCGAGCCTGGAGTCGTTCCGTGAGGCCGGGCTCGTCTGAGCGTCGTTGTTCGCTGCGGGCCCGCGGGGGCTGGTCGCGCAGTTCCCCGCGCCCCTGAGGGCGATACCCAACCGGAGGTTTGAAGGTCATGAGCGTCACCGTTCGCATCCCCACCATCCTGCGTACCTACACCGGTGGTCAGGCTGAGGTGTCCGCCGATGGTGGGACCCTCGGCGAGGTCATCGCTGACCTGGAGAAGAACCACACCGGGATCGCCGCCCGGGTGCTGGACGACCAGGGCAAGCTGCGCCGGTTCGTCAACGTGTACGTCAACGACGACGACGTGCGGTTCGAGCAGGGTCTGGAGACGGCCACGCCGGACGGTGCCGGTGTGTCGATCATTCCCGCCGTCGCCGGCGGCTGAACCGGTCGAGTGGCCCGTTATTACCTTCGGTAACGGCCGTCACTGAGAGTTCATCGAATTGCCCCCTCCGTGAGAGAAGCGGAGGGGGCAATTCTGCGTGATTGAGCGCGGTACAGTTGGGGAACGCGGTCCTGATCCCCTGATCGGAACCCTGAATTCCCGCTGCGAGCCCGACAAGATGTAGCCAAAGTGTGCGCATCTTTTGCGGCTTTTGTTCCCTTTGTGTGGCCCGACTTGCCCTGAATTCGGGCGAATTCTCCCCACATTCCGGACCCGGCGCGTCCAGAATTCTCGTCCGATTGACCTGTTGCAGACGGCAGTTGGACAGATACATTCAGCCGCGGTCGACGCGTTCCGGCGCACGCCCCCAACCGTGGGGGGTGAGGTCTGACCCGGGTTCACGAAGTGTGGATCTGTGCAAGGGCCAGTAATAGGGGAGTTAGGCATGGCTCAGGGCACCGTCAAGTGGTTCAACGCGGAGAAGGGGTACGGCTTCATCGCGGTCGACGGTGGTGCGGATGTTTTCGTCCACTACAGCGCGATTCAGATGGACGGCTACCGCACCCTTGAAGAGGGCCAGCGGGTCGAGTTCGAGATCTCGCAGGGCCAGAAGGGACCGCAGGCCGACATGGTTCGCGTCGCTGCCTGAACGCGCACCACGACCAACGCTCACGCGACCGGTCTTCTCAGAAGGGCCCGTACCCCCCGGGGTGCGGGCCCTTCGGCCTGTTCGAACAGCCTGCGGGACGGTGTTCGCGGGCGGCTGACGCCCCCGCCCGATCCCCGGGAGGCGCTTGCGCCCGCCCGTCACCCGACCACCACCCCTCAACGAGCACTCGCTACGCGAGCGCGCCTTGCACTCTCGGGGGTCGAGTGCTAATCATTGCGTTAGCACTCTGAAGGTGAGAGTGACAACGTAAGGACCGGGTCGGTGAGGCCCGCAGGCCGGGTGGGAAGGAACCACAAGGCTGGCGAGCCGTCCGTCGCGGGCGCGGGCGCGGTCCGAAGTAATCACCCCCAGTCCTGGAGGGACCACTTCACATGGCCAAGATCATCGCGTTCGACGAGGAGGCGCGGCGCGGCCTCGAGCGCGGCATGAACCAGCTCGCGGACGCCGTCAAGGTGACGCTCGGCCCCAAGGGCCGCAACGTCGTCCTCGAGAAGAAGTGGGGCGCGCCCACGATCACCAACGATGGTGTCTCCATCGCCAAGGAGATCGAGCTCGAGGACCCGTACGAGAAGATCGGCGCCGAGCTGGTCAAGGAAGTCGCCAAGAAGACGGACGACGTCGCCGGTGACGGTACGACCACCGCGACCGTTCTCGCCCAGGCCCTGGTCAAGGAGGGTCTGCGCAACGTAGCCGCCGGCGCCAACCCGATGGCCCTCAAGCGCGGTATCGAGCGCGCCGTCGAGGCCGTCTCCGCCGCCCTGCTGGAGCAGGCGAAGGATGTCGAGACCAAGGAGCAGATCGCTTCCACGGCCTCCATCTCCGCCGCCGACACCCAGATCGGCGAGCTCATCGCCGAGGCCATGGACAAGGTCGGCAAGGAAGGCGTCATCACCGTCGAGGAGTCCCAGACCTTCGGTCTGGAGCTGGAGCTCACCGAGGGTATGCGCTTCGACAAGGGCTACATCTCGGCGTACTTCGCCACCGACATGGAGCGTATGGAGGCCGTCCTCGACGACCCGTACATCCTGATCGCGAACTCGAAGATCAGCAACGTCAAGGACCTGCTGCCGCTCCTCGAGAAGGTCATGCAGTCCGGCAAGCCGCTGCTGATCATCGCCGAGGACGTCGAGGGCGAGGCCCTGTCGACCCTGGTCGTCAACAAGATCCGCGGCACCTTCAAGTCCGTCGCCGTCAAGGCCCCGGGCTTCGGCGACCGCCGCAAGGCGATGCTGCAGGACATCGGCATCCTCACCGGCGGCGAGGTGATCTCCGAGGAGGTCGGCCTCAAGCTGGAGAACGCCACGATCGACCTGCTGGGCAAGGCCCGCAAGGTCGTCATCACCAAGGACGAGACCACCATCGTCGACGGCGCCGGCTCCGCCGACCAGGTCGCCGGCCGGGTCAACCAGATCCGCGCCGAGATCGAGAACAGCGACTCGGACTACGACCGCGAGAAGCTGCAGGAGCGCCTGGCGAAGCTCGCCGGCGGTGTCGCGGTCATCAAGGCCGGTGCCGCCACCGAGGTGGAGCTCAAGGAGCGCAAGCACCGCATCGAGGACGCCGTGCGCAACGCCAAGGCGGCCGTCGAGGAGGGCATCGTCGCCGGTGGTGGCGTGGCCCTGCTGCAGGCCTCCTCGGTCTTCGAGAAGCTGGACCTGCAGGGTGACGAGCAGACCGGCGCCAACGCCGTGAAGCTGGCCCTGGAGGCCCCGCTCAAGCAGATCGCCGTCAACGGTGGTCTCGAGGGTGGCGTCATCGTCGAGAAGGTGCGCAACCTGCCCGTCGGTCACGGCCTGAACGCCGCGACCGGTGAGTACGTCGACATGATCGCCGAGGGCATCATCGACCCGGCGAAGGTGACCCGCTCTGCCCTGCAGAACGCCGCCTCCATCGCCGCGCTGTTCCTCACCACCGAGGCCGTCATCGCCGACAAGCCGGAGAAGGCCGCCGCGCCCGCCGGTGGCGGCATGCCGGGCGGTGACATGGACTTCTGATCGACCTCAGGGTTGATCAACGGTCTTACCGAGGGCGGCACTTCCTGTTCCGACAGGGGGTGCCGCCCTCGGGCGTGTCCGGGGGCGCGCCGTCGGGAGGGTCCGGGGTGCGCCCTCTCGCCTGTCCGGGCCCCTCGCGTGTCCGGGATCACAGCGAGGACGGGATGCCGCGGCCGGGCCGGGTGGTTGAACCATGTGTCCTATGCGTATGCACATACCATCCGGTACCCCCAAGGGAGCCCCCCACGTGACTGTCGCCGCCTCCGCATCCCGCGCCGCCGAAATCCTGTCCCGGCCCGTCTCGCTGGGCGGCCTGACCGTTCCGAACCGGATCGCGATGGCGCCGATGACCCGCATGTTCTCCCCGGGCGGCGTGCCCGGCGACGACGTCGTCTCGTACTACGCCCGCCGCGCCGCCGCCGGAGTCGGCCTGATCGTCACCGAGGGCACCTACGTCGGCCACGACTCGGCCGGGCAGAGCGACCGCGTGCCGCGCTTCCACGGCGAGGAGCAGCTCGCGGGCTGGGCGAAGGTCGCCGAGGCGGTGCACGCCGCGGGCGGCACGATCGTGCCCCAGCTGTGGCACATCGGCATGGTCCGCAACCAGGGCGAGCCCCCCGTCGCCGACGCCCCCGCCGTCGGTCCCTCCGGCCTGCGCATCGGCGCGACGGAGCCCACCGGCAAGGCCATGACCCAGGCTGACATCGACGCCGTCATCGGCTCGTTCGCCGAGGCCGCCGCCGCGGCCGAGCGCATCGGTTTCGACGGCGTGGAGATCCACGGCGCCCACGGCTACCTGCTCGACCAGTTCCTCTGGGAGGGCACCAACCGCCGCACCGACGCCTACGGCGGCGACCGGGTCGCCCGCGCCAAGCTCTCGGAGGAGATCGTCGCGGCCGTCCGCGAGACCGTCTCCGCCGACTTCCCCGTCATCTTCCGCTACTCCCAGTGGAAGCAGGAGGCCTACGACGCCCGCCTCGCCGAGACGCCCGAGGAGCTGGAGGCCATCCTGGCCCCGCTCGCGGCGGCCGGTGTCGATGCCTTCCACGCCTCCACCCGCCGTTACTGGGTGCCCGAGTTCGACGACTCGGACCTCAACCTGGCCGGCTGGACCAAGAAGCTGACCGGCAAGCCCACCATCACCGTCGGCTCGGTCGGCCTGAACGGCGACTTCATCAAGGCCTTCCAGGGCCAGGGCGCCGAGATCGGCGACCTCGACAACCTCCTGGACCGTTTCGAGCGCGACGAGTTCGACATGGTCGCCGTCGGCCGCGCGCTGCTCCAGGACCCCGAGTGGGCCCGGAAGGTGCTCGACGGCCGCGTGGAGGAGCTGGCGCCCTACAACCCGGCGTCGCTGAAGTCCCTCAGCTGACCTCCGTCACCTGAGGCCCTGGATCTGCTTGCGTCAGTCAAGGACACTGACTGAGCGCCTGTTCACCGGCACCGGGTGAGGAGATCCAGATGACGACGACCGAGTCCCGCCCGCCGCACGACGGTTCCGCAGGGCAGCCCGGACCGGTGGTGCGCACCACCGCCGGTGCGGTCCGGGGCCGGAGGGAGGCGGGGCTCGCGGTCTTCCGCGGTATCCCGTTCGCGGCGCCCCCGGTGGGCGAGGCCCGCTTCCAGGCCCCACGCCCCGCCCAGCCCTGGGACGGCATACGCGACGCCTACGCCTTCGGCCCGCCGCCCCCGCAGGACCTCGGCAACCTGGGCGGCCCGGGCCTGCTCGATCTTCCCGAGGGCGACGAGTGGCTCACGGTCAACGTCTGGACGCCCGAGCCCGACCCGGCGGCCCGCCGGCCGGTCATGGTGTGGATCTACGGCGGCGCCTACAAGCTCGGCCACTCCGGCAGCCCCGGCTACGACGCCCGGCGCATCGCCGCCGACGGCGACGTGGTGGTCGTGTCCCTCAACTACCGGCTGGGCATGGAGGGTTTCGCGTTCATCGAAGGCGCTCCCGCCAACCGCGCACTGCTCGACCAGGTGGCCGCCCTGGAGTGGGTGCGGGACAACGTCGAGGCGTTCGGCGGCGATCCCGACCAGGTCACGCTCTCCGGGGAGTCCGCGGGCGCCGGCTCGGTCGCCTCACTGCTCTCCATGCCCCGCGCGGCCGGGCTGTTCCGGCGGGCGATCGCCCAGAGCGTGCCGGGGACGTTCTTCTCCGACGCGCTCGCCCGGGACATCGGCACCGCCCTCGCCGCCGAGCTGGGCCTGCGCCCCACCGTCGCCGACCTCTCGACGATCGCCCCGCACCGGCTGACGTCGGCGGGCGAGACGCTGAGCGCCAAGATGCTCCAGCGCATCGACCGCTGGGGCCAGGCGGCGCCCACGGTCACGCCCTTCTCCCCGGTGGTCGACGGCGAGGTGCTGCCGACGAGCCCCTGGCAGGCGCTGAGGTCGGGTTCGGCCAAGGACATCGACCTCCTCGTCGGCCACAACCGCGACGAGTACCGCCTCTTCATCGCCATGTCCGGCCAACTCGGCCAGATCTCCGACGAGCGGGCGGCCTCGGCCCTGAGCCTCTTCGCCCCCGGCGGTGAACAGGCGTACCGCGACGCCTTCCCCGACGCCTCCCCGAGCGAGCTCTACGAACGCGTCCAGACGGACTGGCTGTTCAACATGCCCTCCCTGCACCTGGCCGAGGCGCAGCGCGCGGGCGGCGGCAGCGCGCACGTCTACGAACTGACCTGGCCGGCCCCCGGCAACGGCGCGCTCGGTGCCTGCCACGGCCTGGACATCCCGCTGCTGTTCGGCACGTACGGGGCGGACCTGGGGCTTCTGCTGTTCGCGGGCGCGGAGCCGTCCGCCGAGGCCCTCGCGCTGTCGTCCCGCTTCCGCGCGTCCTGGACGTCCTTCGCGAGGACGGGCGACCCGGGCTGGCCGGCGTACGACGACGCCGAGCGGCTGGTGCAGGTGCTGGACGCGGAGCCGGAGGTGCGGGCGTACCCGGAGGAGCGGTCGCGGCGGCTGTGGGAGGGCTACGAGTTCCTGCCCCTGCCGCTGCTGTGAGTCCGGGCCGCTACAGGTTGCCCATGGGCTCGATGTCCACCCGCACCGGCGTCCCCCACACCCGCAGCACCTCGTAGTCGGTGAACTCGTGGACCAGCCGGTACGCCATGGCGGCCCGGGGAGCCTTGCGCTGGGCGTTGATGAAGAGTTCGGCCTCGCGCCGGTCCCGGCGCGGGGTGCCGCACAGCTGCCAGGCCTGGCCGTTCCACAGCTCCGCCAGCCAGCGCTGCTGGGGCTGGGGACGGTCGCCGCGCACGCCGTAGCGGGACGGTGCGGGTTCGGCCTGCGGCTGCTGCGGGGCGGGTCCGTTGAACTCGTTCCGGCGGGCGGCCCGGCGCCGCGTCTCGCACAGCAGGCACAGATCGGGGGCGGCTTCGTCGACCGGGCCGTTCGGGTGCTCGGGGCAGCGGGTACTGGGCGCGGCCGTGGTGACGCTGTCCTCCAGCAGGTCCAGCGCACGCTTCAGGTCGGCCTTGACCTCGTGCAGCTTGGCGTCCGGGGTGTCGGCGGACAGGGCCTCCCCGTGCTCCCCGAGGAGCCGGAGGGCGCGGCCGAGGGCGGTCAGCTGGGCGTGGTTCATGAGTCCATTGTCCTCAGTCGGCGTAGTCGTGGCGTCGCCGGGACATCGCCGCGCAGATCCCGGCCGCGTGGGCGTGGACCGTGGGGGCGGAAAGGGGTGCGGCGGATTGCGCGGGGGCGCGTTCGCCCCGGCAGGCGCTGCAACGGCCCCCCGGCAGGGTTTCCGGGCGGCCCGGGGCGCCGCAGTTCGCGCACTCCAGGACCCGTAGGGGCGGGCGTGGAGCGGGTGGGGGTGGAAGTTTGCTGGTCAGGCGGTTTCGGACCAGGGCTGCGGCGTGGTGGACGGGCGTCGGCAGGCCGGCTGTGAGTGCACGCAGTACGTCGTCCTCCGAGGCGCCCGTGCGAACCAGTCCGTCACGAGTGGGGCGAGGGTCGCGCAGTCGGTCTGGGAGAGGGACAGGACGGGCGCGGATGCGGTTGAGGGCCGTGCCCAGGGCGCACTGTCCGTAGGGGAGCTGATTGGCCAGCGTCTTTACGGAGATGTCCGCGCTGTCGGGGAGCCGGTCCAGGTAGGCGGCGATGGCGGCTTCGCGGGGTGGGAGGTGGGCGAAGGCGTGGTTCGTGCCGGGGAGTTGGCCGGGGGTCGTACGTTTTCCGTAGCCCGGGTTGGCCATGGGGTGCGCGGACGGGGAGGCAGCACTAAAGTTGGCGTCAGCCATGGGATCGACGTCTTTCGATCTCGATGGTTAAGCCCCCGCAGGTGTTGGTGCACCGGGCGGGGGCTGTTGCTTGTCCAGGAACGTTAGAGGTAGGTGACTGTCCGTGGTAAAACGGATGCGTCGCGTCAACTCGCCGGGTGGGAGGGTGGGTTGAGGCCCTCCACCCAATCCTTGAAAAGAGAGCTCGAAGCCCGGGTCCCGAAGCTCAGGCCGTCTCGTCCTTGAGGTTCTCGACGAAAGCGGACCAGGCGGCGGCCCGGAACACGAGCTTCGGGCCGTGGGGGGTCTTGGAGTCGCGGACGGGGACGACATCCGGGAATGCCTGGGTGACTTCCAGGCAGTTGTCGCCGGTGCCGCCGCTGTAACTGGACTTGTACCACTCAGGCGTGTTCCTCATGGTCGTAATCCTGCGCCATCGCCTCGAGGAGGGCCAGAGACTTCTCAGGCGAGAGCGCCGAGGCCGTGAGGAGCTCGAAGTAGAGCCGGTAGCGTGCGACGGTGGCGGGGTCGTCCTCCAGTTGTCCGGTGTCGACCCCTTCCAGGTAGGCGAGCGGAGGGGCGTCGTCGAAGTCCATCACCCTGACGCACCCCTGCATCCCCGGGTGAGCCCCTGCGTCGAACGGCAGCACCTGAACGATGACGCGGTTCCGGCGGATCAAGCCGATGAGGTGGCGTAGTGCCCCCGCCATCACCGCCGGCCCGCCCGTCGCGCGGCGCAGTGCGGCCTCGTCAATCACCGTCCACAACAGAGGCTGTGTTGGATCGCGGAGGATCCGCGCCCGCTCCATCCGGCCTGTCACCAGCGCCTCGATGGCCTCTTCTGCCGCTGAGGGCTGGTAAGCGCGGCTGACGGCTCGTGCGTAGGCGGGTGTCTGGAGCAGTCCGGGAATCAGCATCGATGTGTACTCCCTGATGGCCGCGGCTTGCGTCTCCACCTCTGCTGCTTCCGCGAAGTGCTCGCGGTACTTCGACTTCGCCGCCGCCCCGCAGTTCCGCTGGAAGAAATCCCCCGTCCCCAACTCCTCGTCCAGCAACCGCGCATACTCCCGCTGCAACCTCCGCGTCCCCGCCTCCAACTGCCCGATGAACGAGCCGCTCACGAACAGCCGTTGGCCCAGGTCCTCCTGGCTGAGGCCGGCCTTCTCGCGGGCGTGGCGGAGTTCGGCGCCCAGGAGGGCCCGAGGGGAGGAGGACGGGTCGAGGTCCCTGGAACCGGGCATGGGCAACTCCCTGTCGTACGGATCGGGTTGTTGGACCGCCGTATCTGGCCAGGTTAGGGACGTGTCGGCCACGCTGTGTGGTGAACCGCAAACTCAGCGTGGAGGTAGGAACGGTGCGTTCGACCGAAGAGATCGTGCAATCGCTGCGGGACGCCCTCGCCGGGGTCGGGGTCGTGCTGCCGTCGCTGGGCGTCGATCCCGTGACCGGCGCGAGCGACGAGCCGTTCGCGCTGGTCGATCTGGGGCGGTGCAACGTGCGGACGGCCGAGCACCTCACCGACGTACTGCGCTCGCTGCCCGTGGGCGAGACGCTGCGGGCGCGCGTGCGGCAGGTCAACCGGGAGTTGAAGTCACGGTGAAGTAATGGCCAACGGTGGATGTACAACCATTCGCCCTTCACCACCGTCGAACAGGCGTATCGCGCATACGCCGGCGTTCGCCCCACCGCACGCCACTCCGGAAATCACATCCTTTCCCCAGAGGAATCCTGTCTTATGACGTTCCGTTGGCTGTGCGGTGTCCTGCGTGTGCGCGGGAAGACCGACCTTCTTCTCGTGTTCCTGTTCGCCGCCGGCTTCGCCGCCCTGCCCGTGTTCGCGCTGCTCCCCTCGCTGTGGGGCTTCGCCGCGGCCTCGGCCGTGACGTACGCCGCGGACGAGGTGCTGCACACCCGCTCCCAGGCCTTCGTGCGGCGGCTGGCCGCGTTGCAGCTGACCCGCACGATGCGGTTCGCCGTGCGGACGGTGATGCTGCTCGCGCTGGCCGAGCGGATGGACGCGCCGGGCGCGGTGCTGGTGGCCGCGCTGGCCGTGTTCGCCGCCCACTTCACCCTGGTGATCCTGTTCACGGCGGTGCACCACGCCATCCGGCGGCGGCGCACGCTGCCGGTGGTGGTGCGCAACCTCGACATGAGCGGGGCGGGCATCCCGAAGTCGCCCCCCGCTCTCCTCTACCGGCGTTTCCTGCGCAAGCTGCTGCACCTGGACCTGCCCGCCCACGCGGGCCTGCTCGCCGCGCTGGTGGCCGGGGCGTGGCAGCCCGCGGGCATCGGTTTCGCGCTCACCGCCGGGCTCGCGGTCGCGGCCGTGGTGGCGCTGCTCGGACAGCTTCGCCGGGCCCGCCGGATGCCGTCGGGGGACGAGGCGATCGCCGAGGTCAACCGGCAACTGGCCGGATACCGGCCGGAGGTGGCGCTGTACTTCAGTTTCGCGGCCGTGTCCCGGGACTTCATGTACCAGGTCAACATGTGGATCGAGACGCTGGAGCAGCTCGACCGGCGGCCGTTGATCATCCTCCGGGAGCGGGCCTCGTTCCGCTTCCTGAGCCGTACGTCGATCCCGGTCCTGTGCGTGCCGAAGGCCGACGACGTGGCACAGCTGGAGCTGCCCGAGCTGCGGGTCGTGCTCTACCCGGGCAACGCGGGCAAGAACGTGCACATGCTGCGCGTCGCCGAGGCCAAGCACGTCTTCATCGGGCACGGCGACAGCGACAAGCTCGCCAGCAGCAACCGGGTGAGCAAGGTGTACGACGAGATCTGGGTGGCCGGGCGGGCCGGGCGCGACCGCTACCAGCGGGTGCGGCACGCGATCAGCGACTCGGCGATCGTCGAGGTGGGCCGCCCGCAGCTGTCACCGATCCGGCTGCACGCCGACCATGTGCCGGGCCCGCTGCCGACCGTGCTGTACGCGCCGACCTGGGAAGGCTGGAGCGACGACGACTGCCACACGTCCCTGATCCCGATGGGCGTGCCGCTGATCGAGAAGTTGCTCGCGGAGAACGTACGGGTCCTCTACAAACCGCATCCCCTCACCGGCAAGCGCTCCCCCGCGGCGGCCGAGGCGGACCGGGCCATCCGGGAGCTGCTGCGCGCCGACAACGAGCGGCGCGGCGCCCAGGAGACCGAGGCGGCGATCGCCGCCGTCCGTCCGCGACTCGCGGAGATCCAGGAGCGGCTCGGTGAACTGTCCGGGCGGCTCGCCGGCGACGACGCCCAGCAGACCCGCGAGGCCCGCCCGTCCGGCCTGGACGGAGAGGCCGAGTGGCACGAGCTGCGCGCCGAGTGGCACCGGCTGTTCTGGGAGAGCCGGGGCCCGCTCGGGCACCAGGTGATCGTCAAGCAACTGCCGACGCTGTACGCGTGCTTCGACCAGGCCGACATCCTCGTCAGCGACGTCTCCTCCGTGGTCGCGGACTTCGTGGCGAGCCTCAAGCCGTATGTCCTGACCAACGCCGGCGACCTGCCCGACGAGGAGTTCCGGGCGGCGTACACCACCGCCGGGGGCGCCTACCTCCTCGACCGGGCCTGCACCCGGCTGCCG
The DNA here is from genome assembly GCF_014648995.1 of Streptomyces massasporeus. Lineage (GTDB taxonomy): Bacteria > Actinomycetota > Actinomycetes > Streptomycetales > Streptomycetaceae > Streptomyces > Streptomyces massasporeus. The sequence continues at coordinate 186,245 of NZ_BMSE01000008.1, forward strand.
GAGATCCTCGACTCGGTGCGCGCCCCGGGGCACGACCCGATGGCACCCGAGCGCCGGGTCCTCAAGGAGTACGTCCTCGGCCCGGACCGCCCCACCTCGATGGAGCGGTTCAACGCGGCGGTCAACGCCCTGGCGGACAAGGCGACGGAAGAACAGGCCGAGCGCCTCGGCGAGGGGCAGCGGGTGATCGCCGAACTCACCGCCTGAGTGGGTGTAGATCCAGTATTCCGGCTGCGACGGCCTCGTGTCACCGTACTCCGGAATGATCTTTTCGGGTCTCATGCGACTTTAGGGTTCTGTCAACCAGCTTGAGCAGCAGAGGAGTTGACTGTGACCCGCGATCTTGCGGCGCTCGGCGGCGAACTGACGGCCATGGCCGCCGCCGACCATGAGATGGCCGTCTCCGGAGCCGCCCACAGTGACGACCCGGCCGAGCAGCTCGCCTGGCGGCGGCTCACCGCCCGGCACGCAGACCGGCTCGGCGAGATCATGGACGAGGTCGGCTGGCCCACCGCCGACCTCGTCGGAGAGGACGCCGCCCGGGCCGCCTGGCTCGTCGCCCAGCACGCCGACCGGCAGCTGGACGTGCAGCGACGGGCCCTGCGGCTGCTGGAACAGGCCGTGGAGGCGGACGCGGCCGGCGCTCGTGAGCTGGCGTTCCTACGGGACCGCACGCTCGTCAACGAGGGGCGGGAGCAGGTCTACGGCACCCAGGTCGCCGGAGTGGGGGACGACGGCAGCCCGATCCCCTGGCCCTGTGCCGAGCCCGACCGTGTGGACGAGCTGCGCGCAGGGGTGGGCATCGAGCCGTTCGCCGAGTACGTCGCTCGGTTCCAGTGAGTTGAGGCCTCGCGCCCGTTGTATATCGTGGCGGGCGCAATCGAACGGGCGGCTGGCAGGGGGATCGCGGACATGGGTGCGTCCGAGGCGGCTGTGGCGGCCGATGGTGCCGGTGAGGCGGCCCCGCGGGCGGGTCTGTCCGGTGGCCGCAAGGCAGTCGGTTCCGTGTCGTGGGCCGTGCTCGTGCCCGCCCTGCTGCTGCTCGGTTCCGCGATCGGGCAGTGGGTGACCTGGCTCGGGGTCGTCGTCGTCATGGCGGTCATCGCGGTCGCCGCGTGGGTCATCGGCGGAGTCTGGCACCGGGCGGGGGCGGCGACGCTCGTCTCCTTCGGCGGGTTCGCGTTGATGCTGTTCGCCGGGCCCGCCGTGTACGAGGCGTACATGACGACGGTGGGAGAGCCCGTCGACGCCGTGGTGACGCGGGTGGCCGACCGGGACCAGCGGCGCGGGCCGGACATGTTCTGCACGGTCCGGGAGCTCGGCGGGGACCGCAGCACGTACGAGGTGTCCCAGCAGGAGAACTGCTTCGGCCAGGCCGAGCCCGGAGACCGCGTCGAGATCCGCGAGGATCCTCTCGGGTTGCTCGACCCGAGGCTGCCCGACAGTCCCGATCAGCGGAACACCACGGAGATCACGCTCGCCGTCACCGCCGGACTGACCCTGCTCCTCGCCGGTGGCACCTTCTACGGCGGTCAGCGCCGTAGGGACCGGTGAGTCAGCCGACCGCAGCCAGGGCCGCCCGCAGGTGACCGTCGGACTCCGTCAGGAGTCTGGCCGCCGTCGGGCCGTCCACGTCGGCCAGGATCGTCAGGATGGCGTTCTTGACCTCGCCGTCCGTGGCGGTCAGGGCCCGCTCGATGTCCTCGTCGGCGGCGCCGGTGGCGAGCGCGACGATGCGGTGGGAGCGGGCGCGGAGCTTGTCGTTCGAGGCGCGGACGTCGACCATCAGGTTCCCGTAGGTCTTGCCCAGCCGGATCATCGTGATCGTCGACAGCATGTTGAGGACGAGCTTCTGCGCCGTGCCGGACTTCAGGCGGGTGGAACCGGTGAGCAGTTCGGGCCCCACGACGATCTCGATGCCGTGGTCGGCGGCGGCCGCGAGCGGGCTGCCGGGGTTGCAGGCGAGGCCGATGGTGAGGCAGCCGCGGGCCCGGGCGTGCTCGACCGCGCCGATGGCGTACGGGGTGCGGCCGGAGGCGGAGATGCCGACCACCGTGTCGTCGGGGGTCAGGGCGAGGGCGCCCAGGTCGGCCCTCGCCAGGTCCCGGGAGTCCTCCGCGCCCTCGACCGAGGTGACCACGGCGTCCGGGCCGCCCGCGATCAGGCCGACGACCCGGGAGGGGTCGGTGTTGAACGTGGGCGGGCACTCCGAGGCGTCCAGGATGCCCAGCCGGCCCGCCGTGCCCGCGCCCGCGTAGACCAGACGCCCGCCCCGGGTCATCCGCTCGGCGACGGCGTCGATCGCGGCGGCGATCTGCGGCAGCCGGGCCGCGACCGCCCCGGCCACGGTGGCGTCCTCGCCGTTCATCAGCCGGGCGATGTCGAGGGTGGGCAGCCGGTCGATGTCCGCGAGCTCCGGCCGGAAGGCCTCGGTGGTCAGGGACTCCAGCTCGGTCCTGAGGTCACGGGGGTGGGAGGTGGAGGTCATGAACGGCTCTTTCCGTGTCTTTCCGGTGCTGGGCGGGGCGGCTGCCTCAGGAACGGTGCCGGTGGGCCAGCGCCTCGTACGACGCCGACAGCGCGGGCGCCGCCTTCTCGTACGTCCGCTGCGCCACCCCCACGAACAGGCAGTCCACCACGAGGAGCTGACCGGTCCGGGACGACATGGCCGCCGGACGCAGCTCGCTCTCGCGTGCGGTGGACGTGGTGAGGATGTGATCGGCGTACTGCGTGACCGGGCCGTTCGGACGGCCGGTGATCGCCACCGTCGTCGCCCCGCGCTCGAAGGCGACCCGCAGGGGCTCGATGACGTCCCCGGTCGACCCGGAGTGCGTGATGGCGATCGCGACGTCGCCCGCGCGCAGCTGCACGGCGTTGGTGACGGCGAGGTGCGGGTCGCTGTGGGCGTGCGCGAGCATGCCTATGCGCAGCAGCTTCTGCGTGAGGTCCTGGGCGACCAGGCCGGACGCCCCGACGCCGTACACATCGGTGCGGCGGGCCGCGGTCAGGGCGGTGACGGCCGCGCCCAGTTGGACGGTGTCGAGGCCGGCGGCGGTGTCGGCGAGGGTCTGCTGCTCGTCGTAGGCGAGCTTGGCGACCACGTCGGCGATCGGGTCGTCCACCGCGATGTCCGTGGTGATCGCGGGGGCGCGGCCCGACTGCTGCTGCGCGGCGAGGCCGGCGAGGGCCAGGCGCAGGTCCCGGTAACCCGGATAGCCCAGCAGGCGGGCGGTGCGTACGACGGTCGCCTCGCTGGTGCCGGTGAGTTCGGCGAGGCCGGTGACCGTGAGGGCCGCGCAGCCGGCCGGGTCGCCCGCGACGGCCTCGGCGACGCGCTGCATGGAACGCGTCATCGACGGGCCCAGGGTGCGGACCTTGGCCGCGAGGGCGGCCGGGGCGGGCGGGGCGCCGCTCGCGCCCGAGGGACCGCCACGCTCGCGGGCGAAAATTTCCTTCACGTCTCGGGTCACGATTGAAAGATATTTTCGGGGCGGCAGCGGGGTCAAGAGTGCGCACAATGGGTGCATGGATCCCATCAGCCCCCTGGAGCAGGCGCTGCACGCCGCGCGCGCCCTCGTGCTGGCCGACCTCGTCGCGGGACGCGTCGCCGAAGCGGATGTCGTCTCTCTGGTCGAGGAGTCCGTCAAGCAGCGGCGGTGGTGGGTCGAGCAGTGGCCCGAGGGTGCCCGGTACGTGGCCGGCCTGGTCGCGCAGGACGTCCAGGACTCCCTGCTGGAGCGGTACGGCCGCTGGCCGCTGTGCCCGGTGTGCGGCGCGGGCGAGCCGCACGCCCTCGATGTGGAGCCGGAGTTGGGGCCCGACCCGCACTGGGTGTGCAGCGAGGCGGGCGTGAAGGTCGCCGCCGTGGGATCGCTGGGCGAGGCCATCGGCGGACCGGCGTCCTCGTGAGGCCCGCGTGACGATCTACATCGACCCGCCGACCTGGCCCGGCCACGGCCGCCTGTGGTCCCACCTCGTCAGCGACGTCTCCTACGAGGAACTGCACACCTTCGCCGCCGGCCTCGGCGTCCCCCGCCGGGCCTTCGAACGCGACCACTACGACATCCCCGACCGCCGGTACGCCGACGCGGTGCGGGCCGGGGCCGTCGAGGTCAGCAGCCGCGAGGTGGTGCGGCTGCTGCACGCGGCGGGGCTGCGGCGGCCCAAGGGACGCTATCCCTCGCCGGGTTCGCGCAGCTCGTAGGCCAGCTGCTCGGGGTCCTCGGCGACCTGGGTGAAACCGGCCCGCGCGAGCACGTTCTGCGAGGGCAGGTTGTCCCGCTCGACGTTCGCGACCACGGTCCGGACCTCCGGCCGGCCCAGCGCCCAGGACGACAGCGCGCGCAGCGCCTCGGTGGCGTAGCCGTGGCCGCGGGCGCCGTCGACCAGGTCGTAGCCGACCTCGACCCGGCCCGCCTCGTCCGGGACGCTGTGGAAGCCCATGGCGCCGATCGCGCGCTCGTCCCCGCGCCGGACCAGCACGTACATGCCCCACTCCGGCCGGTGGACCCCGTCCTCGTACTGCTTGTACACCAGCCCGGCGCCGACCCGGGTGCCCTCGATCGGGCCGCCCTCGATCCACTCGAAACCGCCGTCGCCGACCGTGGACAGATCGATGGCCGCGGCCGGGGTGATGCCCTGGAGCGTGATCCGCTCGGCGTCGATCACCAGGTTGTTGTTCCAGCGCCACTCGGTGAGCGGGGCGCGGCCGGCCGGCTCCCCGCGGCCGGTGGCCCACAGCAGGGTCGGCCACGGGGTCGGTCCCGGCTGGACGTGCGGGAAGATCCGGGTGAGCACGAAGTCGCACAGCTCGGGCGCCGGTTCGTACGGCACGCCCAGCCCCTCGGCGATGTCGTGCGTGTGCAGCAGCACCTCGACCACGCCCATCGCGGCGAACCCCTCGCGGTTCGCGCTGCGGAACGGATACGGATGGAAGGCCCGTACGTGCCGCGGGGCGGTACGGATCGCGGCCGCGAGCAGGGCCCCCGTCGTGCCGATCACCCGCAGTACGTCCGCGTTGCCCGTGTCCTCCTCCATCGACAGCTCGAACGGCGAGTACCCGTCCTGCTCCCGCCCCGCCAGCTGCCCCGCGTACGCGATGAGATCCTCGGCGATGTGCACCGCCGTCCGCCGGCAGTCCCACTCCAGCCGCCCGGCCCGCACCCCTTCCCAGCCCCGGTCGGCGACCGCCCCCAACAGCCCCACGCACTCGGCGACGGCCTGCTCCACCTGTTCCGCACCCGTTGTCCACATGGGGGGCAGGCTACGAGGGGTCGTGGGGCGGGGGCGACAGCATTTCCAGCTCGGCGGTGAGGTTGTAGCGGGCCGTGGCCTCCCACTCGGCGGTGCCGTGGGGCGTTCGGAACAGGCGTGGGAGGTCGAGCAGTTGGCGCAGGATCGTCGCGCGGCCCTCGCGGAAGGCGTCGCTGGGGACGAAGTGGTACTCCTCGCGGACGGCCGTGGTGTAGGCGGCGTACGCCGACGGGGGGGAGGCGAGGATCGCGAGGTCGGCGTCGCACAGGACCTGGCCGTCGGGGTCGTCGTCGGCCGCGTCGTGGGTGACGGTGAGGCGGACCAGGCGGGCCACCTCGGCGGTCTTCGCGTCCGGCACGCCGGCTTCCGCGAGGGCGCGTTCGGCGAGGCGGGCCGAGCGCTCCTCGTTCTCGGAGCGGTCGGGCAGGTAGACCGCGTCGTGGAACCAGGCGGCCAGCCGGACCACGTCCGGGTCGCGCGCGTACCGCTCCAGTTCGTCGACGCGGTCCAGGACCGCCGTGAGGTGCTCGACCGTGTGGTAGCGGCGCTGCGGCTCCTGCCAGCGGGTGAGCAGGGCGTCGGCGTACGGCGCGGGGTCCGGGCCGCCGGCCGGGCCCCGGGCCGCTTCCAGGGTGCGGGCGAAGCGGGTGCGCAGGGAGTCGAGGTCGAACATGGGGGCATTCTCCCGCTGGGCGGGGTCGGGCGCCTAGCGTGGGGGCATGACGACTCCTGCTGATGTTCCTGACGTACGGGACCCCGAGCAGCCCGGGCGGCTGCTGACGATCGAGCGTGAGGCGCTGATCCCGCTGCTGCGGGGCCGGGCCGGGGAGGATTTCGCGCGGCCCGTCGCCGCGTGTCCGGGCTGGACGGTGCGGGACGTGCTGGCGCACTGCTCGGCCGCGCTCACACGGGCGGTGGAGGGCCGGTTCGAGGAGGGCGTGTTCTCGCCCGAGTGCAACGACCGGGACATCGCCGAGCGGGCCGGCTGGAGCGACGCGCAGGTCGTCGACGAGCTGGAGCGGGGGATGGGCGCGGCCGGGCCCGTGATCGCCGGGGCCGGCGGGAAGCTGGACGGTCTCGCCCTCGGGGAGTGGGTGCACGCCGGTGACGTGCGTGAGGCCCTCGGGGAGCCGGGGGCGTACGGCGGGGCCGGGCTGCCGGACGCGCTCGCGCTGCTCGCGCGGATCACCCGCGAGCGGGGGCATGTGGCGCTGCACGCCGACCTCGACGACCTGGACGAACCGCTGCGGCTGGGGGAGAGCGGCGGGGAACGGCCCCCGGGCCGCTTCATCGGGGACGGGCCGACGCTCGTACGGCTGTACACGGGACGGCCGGTCGACGGGGTGCCGGCGTTCGAGCTGGCCGGGGTGGAGGCGAAGGAGCTGAACATCTTCGGCTGACGCGGGCGAAGGGGCCCGGGGGCTTGGGATCCGGCGGGAGTGGGCAGCGTAGTCTTGATTGGACTAGACCTGTCGCAACCGTCAGGCGTCCGTACGCCGACGCCGTGCCGACGAAGGGGCCCCATGAGCAAGCGTGCAGTCCTGGAGGTGATCGCCCTCGGCGTCGAGGACGCGGTCGCCGCCCAGGCGGGAGGCGCGGACCGCCTCGAGCTGGTCAGCGACATGGCGGCCGACGGGCTCACTCCGTCGGCCGCCACCGTCGCCGGGATCCGGCGTGCGGTCGACATCTCCCTGCGGGTGATGATCCGTCTGGCGGACGGGTTCGCGGCCGGGGACGTCGACCGGCTGGTGCGGGTGGCCGGTGAGCTGCGGGAGGCCGGGGCGCAGGAGTTCGTGCTGGGGTTCCTCGACGCCGGGGGTGTGGTCGATCTGGCGGCCGTGGAGCGGGTGGTGGCCGTCCTGGACGGTTGCCCCTGGACCTTCCACCGGGCCATCGACCGGGCCGCGGACCGGGACGCCCTGCGCAAGCAGCTGGACGGGATGCCGGGGTTGGACACGTACCTGACGGCTGGGGCCTCGGGTGGGGTCGACGACGGGCTCGGCGTGCTGCTCGCGGAGGCGGCCCGGCAGGGACAGCCGGGGTACGAGCAGCATCTCCTGGTGGGGGGCGGGCTCCGGCTCGACCACGTGCCGACGCTGCTGACGGCCGGGGTCGACGGCTTCCACATCGGCGGGGCGGCTCGGCCGGAGGGCTGGGAGGCACCGGTGTCGGCGGATGCCGTCGCACGGTGGCGGGCCGCCCTGGACGCCGTCTGAACGTCCCCGGCCCCCGCCCCTACGGGGAAGCAGGGGACGTGCCCGTGCGTTGGGCCGTTGCATGAGCCTGCGCTTCTCACTGATGGGTCCGGTACGAGCCTGGCACGACGAAGAGGAGATCGATCTGGGGCCGCGCCAGCAGCGGGCAGTGCTGGCGGCGTTGCTGCTGAACAACGGCATCCGGCTGAGCAACGACCAGTTGATCGGCATGGTCTGGGACGACCCGACGCCGAGCGCGGTGATGGCGTTGCGGACGTACGTGTACAAGATCCGCAAGACCCTTCCGGAGCTGAACCTGAAGTCCAGGGACGGGGGGTACACGGTCCGCGCGGAGATCGTCGACGATTGCGGCGGAGAGCCCCTGGAAGGCCTCCGGAGTGCCTACTTCGACGCGCAACGGGTGCGGCTCGGCGACTACCGGCTCAAGGCGCGGGAGGACTGCCTCGAACGTGAACTCGACGTGCTGGAGCTGCAGAAGCACGTCGCCGCCTTCCCGCTCAGGGAACGACCGCGCGCTCTCCTGATGCGCGCGCTCTACCTGGAGGGCAGGCAGGGCGAAGCACTCGACCACTTCCACCGGGCGCGCGCACTCCTCGACGAGGAACTCGGCCTCGAACCAGGGCCGGAGCTGCGCGAGGTCCACGCGCGGATCCTCAAGGGCGACCTCACCCCGCCGCGCAGACCGGAGCAACTGCTCCCGGATCTGGTCGACTTCACCGGCCGTGCCGAGGAGATCGCGCTGGCTCTCCGGACGGTGCCGGGCACGGTGGGCATCACCGGTATGCGGGGCAGCGGCAAGACCGCGCTGGCCACCCGGATCGGCCACCTCGTCAAGGGCCGCTTCCCGGACGGTCAGATCTTCGTCAGGGGCGGGGACGTCGCCGGCGAGCTGTTGCGCGCGGTCGGCGTGGAGAACCCCGTCGGCGACAAAGCCGCACTGTGGCGGGAGAAGGCGCGGGGCAAGCGTTTCCTCGTCGTGGTCGACGACGTGCAGGACGCGGCGGCCGTACGCGATCTCGCCACGCCCGGCTCGGCGATGATTCTCACGAGTGTCCGCCGGTTGAACGAGCTGCCGGGGGTGACCTGGCTGAAGACCGCCGGGCTGGCCGAGCGGGAGGCACGGGACTTCTTCCGCAAGGTCCTCGGCCCGGTGCGCGCGGACGCGGAACCCGGGCAGGCCGAGGTGCTGCTGGAACGCCTCTCGCGCCTGCCCGGCCCGATCAGGGTGATGGGCGGCAAGCTCAGCTCGCGTCCGCACTGGACGATCGGGATGGTCCTGCTGCAAATGGAGCGGGAGAGCAAGCTCGACGGCGTGATCCCCTCCGACTGCGCTGCGATGTTCGGCCCGTTGATCGCGGCCGAGGAGCAACTGAGCGATCCGGAACGGCACATGCTCACGTGCTTCGCGCGCCAGGACGCCGAGGTGATCGACAGCCGCCATGCGGCGGACATGTCCGGGGCCGACCCCGGCGAGATCGAGATGGTGCTGGAGTCGCTCACTGGCGTGCATCTGATCGAGCCGCTCGTAATCGGCCGCTACCGGCTGCCGCACTTCGTGCGCCTCTACTTCAGGCTGCGCACACTGGCCCTGACCACCTGATTCATTTCGATGTCCGCGCGATCTGACCAGGCCGTATATCCGGAAGTTATGCTCCGACGATCTGGCGCCGCCACGTTTGCAGACATGTCAACCAACGAACTGCAGGACAAGAAGGCACTCGTCACCGGCGCCACGTCGGGGATCGGCCGCGCGATCGCGGTCAAGCTCGCGGAGGCGGGTGCCACCGTCTACGTGACGGGGCGCAGGGCCGAGCTCGGCAAGGAGACCGTCGAGCTGATCGAGCAGGCGGGCGGGACGGGCCACTTCGTCGTCGCGGACGTCGCGAACATCGACGACGTCCGCAAGCTCGCCGAGGAGGTCGGCGAGGTGGACATCCTGGTGAACAACGCGGGCGTCTTCCCGTTCTCGTCGACCCCTGAGCAGTCGCTCGACAGCTACGAGCAGGTGTTCGACATCAACGTTCGTGCGTCCTACTTCCTGACGGCCGCGCTCGCGCCGGCCATGGTGACCAGGAAGAAGGGCGCGATCGTCAACGTGTCGTCGGTCGCCGCGCAGATCGGCACCCCGGTCGGCTCCGTCTACAACGCCTCCAAGGCCGCGATGGACGCGCTGACCCGGTCGTGGGCCGTCGAGTTCGGCGCGGCGGGCGTTCGTGTCAACTCCGTGGCGCCCGGCCCGATCCGGACCGACATGGCCGTCGACACGGTGGGCGATATGTTCGAGGCGTTCAGCCGGAGCACACCGCTCGGCCGCGCCGGCGAGCCCGAGGAGATCGCCGAAGCCGTGGTGTTCCTGGCCTCCGACAGGGCCGGTTACATCACCGGCGCGGTGCTCACCGCCGACGGCGGCCTGGTCGCGACCTGAGCGCAGGAGCGCCTGCTCGGCGCTGAGGGGCCACGCCCGCGGGCATCACCGCCAGTGATGCCCGCTGTACAGGCCCGATGCTTCAGTGAAGGGTGGTCGACGCCAACTGCGGCGGCAGCCCGGCGGCGTGCGTGACGATCAGGCCCGACACAGCTCGCGTCAGCGCCACATACAGACGTCGCAGGCCCGTCCGTTCGTCCGGTTCGCCGTCGACCACCGCCCGGGGTTCGTCCAGGACCACGTAGTCGTACTCCAGGCCCTTCGCGAGGGACGCCGGGACCAGGGTCAGGCGGGTGTCCTGGGTGGTTTCCTCGCCGGGGCCGAGGTACGGGATCCCGGCCTGCTCGAGGGCCTCGGCCAGCTCCGGGACGCGGGCGTCCGCCGCGATCAGGCCCGTCGAGCCCTCGTGGCGCAGCAGCTCGCCGCACGCCTCGACCACGTCCTTCGGGCCGGAGACCGGCCGGACCTCGAAGTGGCCCGGGTTCTCGCGGATCGACGCCACCGGGGTGAGGCCCGGGGCGATGTGCGGGAGCAGCCGGGAAGCGTAGGTGATGACGTCCGTCGGGACACGGAAACCGGCCGTCAGCTCCTCCACCAGCGCCTCCGGCTTGCCCAGATGCGTCAGCGCCTCCTGCCAGCCCCGGGTCGCCCACGGCGTCGTGCCCTGCGCCAGGTCGCCGAGGACCGTCGCGCTGCCGGTGGTGCAGCGGCGGCCGACCGCCCGGTACTGCATGGGGGAGAGGTCCTGCGCCTCGTCGAGGACGACGTGCCCGAGGGAGTGCGTGCGCTGGATCAGATCCGTCGCCTCGTCGATCAGCACGGCGTCCGCCGCCGACCACTTGGCCGACTTCACGCTGCGCGCCGGCTTCGCCCAGAGGATCGCCTTCTGCTCGTCCTCGTCGAGGATCCCCTCGGCGTGGACGGCGAGGAACTCCGCGTCCGACAGCAGCCGCAGCACCAGCTTCGCCGGGTCGACCGCCGGCCAGACCGCCTTCACCGCCGCCTTGACCGCGCTGTTGCGGGCCACCGCGTCCTGCACCCGGTCGTCCGGCGCTTCACCCGACCGCTCCATCTGCACCAGCACGGCGTGCGCGATGCGCTGCGGCAGGGCCTCGCGGGCGGCGCCGTAGCGGATGTCCCGGTCGAGCAACTCGCGGACGAGCTCCTCCAGTTCGTACGCCGGGATCCGCCAGCGGCGGGAGCCGCGCACGACCACGACCGGCTCGGTCGGCATCGTGACGTGCGCGTAGAGGGCCCGGCGCAGCACCCGCGCCAGCCGGGCGTCGCCCTTGACGACGGCGGCCGTCGCATCGTCCGTGCCCTTGATCTCGACGTGGGCGACGAGGTCGTCGACGGTCGCCTGCTGCACGGCCAACTCGCCCAGTGCGGGCAGCACTTGTTCGATGTAGTGCAGGAAGGACCGGTTCGGCCCGATGACCAGCGTGCCGGTACGCGCGAGCCGCTCGCGGTGGGCGTAGAGGAGGTAGGCGACCCGGTGCAGGCCGACGGCGGTCTTCCCGGTGCCGGGGCCCCCTTGCACGCACACCGTGCCGGACAGGCCGGAGCGGACGATCTCGTCCTGCTCGGGCTGGATCGTCGCGACGATGTCCCGCATCGGGCCGACGCGCGGCCGTTCGATCTCCTGCTGGAGCAGCTTGCTGGTCCGGGAGGCCTCGGCCGGGTCCGACAGGTGCTCGTCCTCGTAGGCCGTGATGTCGCCGCGGGTGTAGCCGAAGCGGCGGCGCAGCGCGACGTCCATCGGGTCCTTCTTGGAGGCCCGGTAGAACGGCTGCGAGACCGGCGCGCGCCAGTCGATGACCATGGGGTCGCCGTCGTGGTCGTGCACGTGCCGGCGTCCGATGTAGAAGCGCTCCCCGTCCGCCCCCTCGGCCTGCTCGGCGCCCGGCGCGTGCAGGTAGTCGAGCCGGCCGAAGAACAGCGGGGTGTCGCTGAGGTCCGCGAGCGCCTTGATGCGCTCCTCGATCTGCCGGGCCAGCACCTCGGCGTTGACCCAGTTCGCGGTGACGTCGGTGATGTCGAGGGCTTCGACGTCCTCGCGCATGGCACGCAGGGCGGAACGGGACGCGGAGAGGTGGGAGCGCTCACGCGAGAGCGGGTCGTCGACGGGCGTGGACAAGGGGGTGCCTCCGGAGGGACCTGCTGAAGAGTGGGCGGTAGATGCCGTCCGGTTTCCGTCCGGTCGGCGGCACTCCGCTAGGGAGGCGGGCAAGAGCGGAGATCTTAGACGAGCGGGGGCACCGGCCGCGAACGGTTTTCCGCCGCCTCCTTTCCCGTCCCCTAGGGGACAGGGCCCTCCTCCCTGAGGGGAGCGGGTCGCCCCACAGGCGTACGCGGACCGCCGCACAGTTCGGTCCGGAGACCGACGCAGTCTTTACGGTCGAAAACGCACCATGGAGACATGAGCGCAGCAACCATCCACCCCGCCCCGGCACCGGGCCGCCCGCCCGGCGCCACCGCCGTGGCCGGCAGTCACAGCCACCGCCTCGGCGATGCCCTGCGCGCCGTCAAGGTCTTCGTGGGCGCCGCCTTCGACGTGGTCGTACTCGGTCAGTACGGAGAGGAAGTCGGCGTGGTCCGCCGCAAGTGAGAAGGCGTGGTCCGCCGCACGTGAGGTGGCCCGGTCCGCCGCGAGCGGGCGGGCCGGCCCCCAGCGTCAGCTCTCCGTCAGCAGCTCGTCCGCGTCCATGATCCGGTACGCGTACCCCTGCTCCGCCAGGAACCGCTGTCGGTGGGCGGCGAAGTCCTGGTCGATCGTGTCGCGGGCGACCACCGAGTAGAAGTGCGCCTGGTGGCCGTCGGCCTTGGGGCGCAGGACCCGGCCGAGGCGCTGGGCCTCCTCCTGCCGGGAGCCGAAGGTGCCCGAGACCTGGATGGCGACCGTCGCCTCCGGCAGGTCGATCGAGAAGTTCGCGACCTTGGACACGACGAGCACGCTGATCTCGCCCTCCCGGAAGGCGTCGAAGAGCTTCTCCCGCTGCGCGTTCGACGTCTCACCCTTGATCACGGGCGCCCCGAGGTGCTCACCCAGCTCGTCGAGCTGGTCGATGTACTGCCCGATGACGAGGATCTGCTGCCCGGCGAAGCGGCGGACGATGGCCTCCGTGACCTTCCGCTTGGTCGCCGTCGTCGCACAGAACCGGTACTTCTCCTCCGCCTCGGCCGTGGCGTACGCGAGCCGCTCGGAGTCCGTCAGATTGACCCGGACCTCCACGCAGTCGGCGGGCGCGATGTAGCCCTGCGCCTCGATCTCCTTCCACGGCGCGTCGAACCGCTTGGGGCCGATCAGGGAGAACACGTCCGACTCCCGGCCGTCCTCGCGCACCAGGGTGGCGGTCAGGCCGAGCCGCCGCCGCGCCTGGAGGTCGGCGGTGAACTTGAAGACCGGCGCGGGCAGCAGATGCACCTCGTCGTAGACGATCAGCCCCCAGTCCCGCGAGTCGAACAGCTCCAGGTGCGGGTAGACGCCCTTCCGCCGGGTCGTCAGCACCTGGTACGTGGCGATCGTGACGGGCCGGATCTCCTTCTTCGTCCCGCTGTACTCGCCGATCTCCTCCTCGGTGAGCGAGGTCCGCTTCACCAGCTCGTGCTTCCACTGCCGGGCGGAGACGGTGTTCGTGACGAGGATGAGGGTGGTCGACTTCGCCTGGGCCATCGAACCGGCCCCGACCAGCGTCTTCCCGGCGCCGCAGGGCAGGACGACGACACCCGACCCGCCGTGCCAGAAGTTCTCCACGGCCTGCTTCTGGTACGGCCGGAGCGCCCAGCCGTCCTCGGCCAGCTCGATCTCGTGCGCCTCGCCGTCGACGTACCCGGCGAGGTCCTCGGCCGGCCAGCCCAGCTTCAGCAGGGTCTGCTTGATCTGCCCGCGCTCGGAGGGATGCACCACGACCGTGTCCGGGTCGATGCGGGCGCCCACCAGGGGCGTGATCCGCTTCGACCGGAGGATCTCCTCCAGCACCGGGCGGTCGGTGGTGGTCAGCACCAGGCCGTGCGCCGGGTGCTTGGACAGCGTGAGGCGTCCGTAGCGGTCCATCGTCTCGGCGATGTCGACGAGCAGCGCGTGCGGCACGGGGTAGCGGCTGTACTGCACGAGCGCGTCCACGACCTGCTCGGCGTCATGACCCGCCGCTCGGGCGTTCCACAGGCCCAGCGGGGTCACGCGGTAGGTGTGGATGTGCTCCGGCGCCCGCTCCAGTTCCGCGAACGGGGCGATGGACCGGCGGCAGTCGTCGGCCTGCTCGTGGTCGACTTCCAGGAGCAGGGTCTTGTCGGACTGGACGATCAGCGGACCATTCACGCGCGGCACCCTTTCTGTGGCCGAAGGACTCGGACGGCTCGACAGCGCGACGCCTCGGCCAAACGTCCAGTGTGCCTGATCGACCGGGTCGGGTGGTGTGATCTGCGCGTCCGGTCGTACTGAATGCCTATTCATCCCAACGTGTGGTGTGAATTCAGTTTTTCCATCGCGGCCCCGAAGAATGGCGAAGGTGCAGAACCCGACGACCACCACGCTCGGATACGCCCTGTTCGCCACCCGCTGGCTCCAGGCCCCGCTGTACTTCGGGCTGGTGGCCGCCCAAGGCGTCTACGTCTACAAGTTCTTCAAGGAGCTGTGGACCTTAATCCTGATGTGCGTGAGCGGGCACGCCACCGAGACGTACGTGATGCTCGCGGTGCTCAAGCTGGTCGACGTCGTCATGATCGCCAACCTGCTGATCATGGTGATCGTCGGCGGCTACGAGACGTTCGTCTCGCGCATCGGCCTCCAGGGCCACCGTGACCAGCCCGAATGGCTCTCACACGTCAACTCCAACGTACTGAAGGTCAAGCTCGCCACGGCGATCGTGGGCATCTCCTCCGTGCACCTGCTCCAGATGTTCGTGGACGTCCACCACACCTCCCACCACGCCCTGCTGTGGGGGACGGTGATCCACATGGCGTTCATCGCCTCGGCGGCGATCCTCGCCTACATGTCGGGCCCGATGGTCGCCCACACGGACCGCGCGCACGCCGACCGTTCACCGGCCACACCGGCAGCCCAGGCCGCCCGCCCACAGGAGCACGAGCGGCAGCAGGAGAAGCCGGACCCCGAGACCCCGGCCGCCGCGCCCGCCCTCCCGCGGCAGAGCGACGCGGACGCCGACGCCGAGGCCCGGATCCGCGCCGCCGGGTTCCCCGCGCGCAAGCTGCTGGAGGACTTCGACGAGCAGCACCCCCGGGGCTTCGACCGGGAGGCCGTGGCGCGGCTCGGCAAGGCGGACTTCGTCACCGCCCGGCGCAACGTCGTCTTCGTCGGCCCGCCCGGCACCGGCAAGACCCACCTGGCCGTCGCCCTGGGCGTCCGCGCCTGCCAGGCCGGGCACCGGGTGCTGTTCGCGACCGCCGCCGAGTGGGCCGCCCGGCTCGCGGACGCCCGGGCCGCCGGCCGGCTCGACGCGGAGCTGACCGCGCTCGACGATCACCCCCTCCTGATCGTCGACGAGGTCGGCTACACGCCCCTCGACCCGGCGACGGCGGGCCTGTTCTTCCAGCTCGTCGCCCACCGCTACGAGCGGGCCTCGCTGATCGTGACCAGCGGCCGGCCGCTCGGCCGCTGGGACGAGGTCTTCGGCCCGTCCGCCCCGGCGCTGACGGACCGGCTCGCCCATCACGCCGACCTCGTGCGGCTGGACGGCGACAGCTACCGGACGCGCCGCGCTACTTCAACGTGGGCAGACTGACGTTCTGGACCAGCGGCCCTTCGACGGTGACCCCCTCGGTGACCAGCGGCTCCACGGCGGCGACCGGCAGGGGCAGCGGCAGCGCGGGGGCCGCGGCGGCGGAGGGCGCGAGCGCCCCCACGAGCACGACGGCACAGAGAGCGGCGGCGGGCAGGTTCTCACGCATGGGAACGGCAGGGCCTTTCGGAGACTGACATCGGGGGGACGGCGACACCGCACCGCCGCGTGCCGGCCCGGGGGACGCCCGGACCGGCACGCGGAGCGCGCGGAAGCGGATCAGATCTGCGGTGTCTCCAGGACGAGGCCGGCGACGTCGATGCTCACCGCGGAGGCCGGGGTGGCGAGCCCGCCGAACGTCATCAGGGCGGCGGTGACGAGGACGGCGGCGACTCGGCGGACAGCGCGCATGGGGGGTTTCCTTTCGGAGCGGCTCACAGGACACCCGGTGGCTGCCCCCGCGCACACGGCGTGACGCGGCACGCCCGGGAAGGTCGCCCGAGCGTGGGACATTCCCGGCGTGGCGTGCATGAACGCCCGCGCGCACCCGAACGGGTGACGCGGCCCGCGCGGGGCCGTCAGCCCTCGTCGTCGGCGAGCTCCGCGACCCCGGTGATCCGGTGCAGCGGATACGTGCGGACCTCGTCCGCGGTGTGGTCGTACGCCGTGACGAAGCCGCCCTCGACGCGGATCGGGGCGATGACCCGCTGGCTGGCGGCGCCCTCGGCGTTGACGTAGCCGATCCACAGGGCCTCGCCGGTGAGGACGGCGGCCTGCATGGTGGCGAGGGTCTCGGCGGCACCGGTGCGGGGCAGCTCGCCGTTGGCCGCCGGGGCCGCGCCGGGCTTGCGCGGGGTGGTGGAGGCGAGGTCGCCGGCCCGGATGGCGCGCAGCGCGGCCGCGAGGAGGGTGTCGTCGGGGACCGGCGGGCCGTCCGGGACCGGCTCGGGCGCGGTGCGCGGCGGGGTGCGGTGGGCCAGGGCGCGGGTGATCAGCACATCGCCCTCGGCGGACTCGGCGGCCGGCGCGAACCCCAACGCCCGCAGGCCTTCCAGGAGCCCGGCCGGATCGGCCTGCGCGGCCAGCACGGTCGGGGCGAGCCGGCGCAGCCCCAGCCCGGCGGCCCGCTTGTCGGCGAGGATCTCGCTGAGCACCGCGTCGTCGTCGCAGCGCACGTACGCCGAGGCCGCGCCGACCCGGAGGTGGCCGTGCCGCCGGGCCACGTCGTCGATCAGGTACGCGAGCGGCTGCGGCACCGGCGTGCGGGAGTGCGCGGCGAGGAAGGCGTGCAGATCGGAGGCGGCCTGCCCGGCGTCCAGCGCCCGCCGCACCGAGCCGGGCGTGAACCGGTAGACCGTCGCCCCGCCCTTGGACTCGACGTCCGCCAGCACGCCCAGCATGTCCGCGAGCGGCCGTTGCAGGGGGCCGGGCGCCACCGCCGTCAGGTCGGCCTGGAGCAGCACGTGGTCCAGCGGCTCGGGCAGCAGCGGCGCGAGCAGCCGGGCCGCGGCGGCGGAGGCCACGGCCTGTTCGGCGGGGGAGAGGGCGGTGAGCGGGGTGGGGCGGTGATGGTGGTGGACGGGCAGCTTGTCCCCCGGCCCGGAGGGTTCCGCTTCCGGGCCCGGCGCGGGAGCCGCGGGCGCGCCCAGCAGGGCCCGGCCCTGCGCCGACAGCGCGCCCCGGCCCGTGACGCCCAGCTGCTCCGCCTCGGACAGCGCCCACTCGGCGAGCCGGCCGCGCAGATCGTCCTCGCGCCGGTCGCCGCGCAGGGGCCGCTCCCACCGCAGCCGGGCCAGCACCGAACCGGCGGCCGGCGCGGCGCCCTCCGGCAGCCCGGCCAGCAGCGCCAGCACCCGGTGCCGTACCTCGGGCGCGGCCGAGCGGTCCAGGCCCGGCCCGAGCGCCGACAACGTACGGTCCTTCGCGTCCCGCCCACCCACCAGACCGGCCGTGCGGGTCGCCGCGAGCCAGGCCGTGACCAGCAGCGACCAGCGCTCGGCGGCCGGGAGTTCCCGCCACTCGTCGTACGCCGGGGTCGCCGCGTACCGCTCGTCGGCCTCGCCGTCCGAGGCGATCAGGCCCGCCGCGTACGCCAGTTCCACCCAGAACGCGGCGACCGGCTCGGGCACGTCCAGCGCGACGGCCGTCCGCTTCAGGTCGCGCACGCTGAGCCCACCGGCCCGCAGCACCGCGGGCCCGCCCTCGTCCCAGTCCTTCAGCAGCTCCTCGACGGTCGCGAGCGCGGTGTACGCCTGTCCGGCCGCCGCGCTGTCCACAACCTGTGGACGGTGAACGGCCGCCGTCTCCACGGCCGGCGGCACGGGCTCGGGCGCCCGGTGCGCCAGGCCCCGCCGCAGATGCAGGGCGACCTCGCGCGGCAGGACGACCGTCCCGGGGGCCGTCGGCAGCAGCAGTCCGCGGTCCAGCAGCCAGCGCAGCCGGGGCGCCGGATCGGCCGTGACCTGCCCGTACGGCGGCCCCCACACCAGGCGTTCCAGCACGTCGAGGGAGTCGGCCGGGGCGTCGGCGAGCAGCGCGGCCATCCGGGCCCGGTCCGTGAACAGCCCGGCCAGGGCGGTCACCGCGGAGACCGAGTCGTGCGTCGACGCCAGTCCGGCGGCCGTGACGATCTCCTGGATCCGGCCCGGCGACATCCCGGCGGTGGCCTCCTGGACCGTCGGGCCGAGTCCGGTCGGCGAGGGGTGCTGCGGCGAGGGCGCCAGCAGCTCACGCGCCGTGCGCACCAGCCGCAGCCGGTCGTCGCCGCCCCACACCAGGGCCTGCTCGCGTAGCAGGTCCACGGCGTGCGGCAGCGCGGCGACGACGGCCGGGTCCGCGTCGTCCCCGGCCATGAGCCCGAGCAGTTCGCCGTACGCCGCCGGGTCCGCCGCCACGGCCAGCGCCTCCGCCGTCTGGAGCGCGAACCGGTCAAGCCGCTCCAGCGCCCGCACGACCGAGGCGCGGGTGCCGGCCCGGGTCGCGAGCTGGGTGAGGTCGGTGGGGACGGGCGTGATGAGATCCGGGCGGCTGCGCAGGAGCGCGCCCAGCGAAGCGTCGCCCCGCGCGCGGAGCGCTTCCGCGAGGGAGCGGGGGGCCGGGGGCCTGTCCTCGGTGCTCATCCGGTCCACGGTAGCGGGTCGGCCCCGGCGGCCGGGCCGACTGTGCGGGGCCGCGGCCGGGGCTCCCTCCCCGAACGCGGGACGGGGTTTTGGCCGCTTCGCGGGCACTCGCGGTACCGTCGTGCGACGGCGTCACGCAACGCACCCGCCCCGGAGGGGACTTCGTGGGGATTGAGAGCGACCAGGTCGTTTACGAGTATCTGAGCCGCGTCGGCGACGTGGCCCAGCAGCGGCAGTTGTCGTCGGCCACCCGTATGCGTCTGGTCGCGGACCTGCGCAACGAGATCGACAAGCGCCGCGCGAAGGCCACCGTCGACTCGCCCGCCGCCGTCCGCCGCATCCTGACCCGCCTGGGCAGCCCCGACGACGTCGTGACCGCGGCGGCGGACGGTACGGGCGGTGAGCCGCACGGCGCCGCCCCCGCCTCCGTCCCCGTGCAGCGCGAGGCCGAGCCGGAGGAGCGGGCGAAGGGCGTCATGCGGCGCGTCGTACCGCGTCCCCGGCCGGCCCGGTCCGCCGGGGAACCGCACCCCGCGCCCTCCGACGGCCCGGCCCCGCCGCACCTGGCCGCCGGGCACGAGCTCGGCGACGGCGCGCTCCAGCCGGACTGGTGGCGGGTCGACAGCAGCCCCTTCGGCGTGGGCGACGAGGTGCCGGGGTTCGTGGGCGGCGTGGAGGTGCCGGACCTGCTGAAGCCGCCGGCGCCGCGCAAGCCGGAGAAGGAGAAGCCGGACGCCGGGGACACCGCCCCGGTCGTCGAGACGGCCGAGGTGACCGAGAAGGGCGGCCGCCGGCTCCCGCGCCTGCCCAGCACGAACTGGAGCAACCCGCTCCTCCTGATCGCCGCGGGCCTCCTCGTCGCCGGTGCCGTGCTCGGCAACTGGTTCGTCCTCCTGCTCGGCTGGCTCATCGCCTACGCCTCCCGCCGCCTGACCCAGACCGAGACGAAGTGGGCGGTCGTCATCCTGCCGAGCCTCTCCGTGGTGGGGGGCCTGGTCTGGCTGTGGGGCCGGATGAACGGCCGCTGGGGCGACCCGATCGCCGAGGGCCACATGAACGCCGCGGTGGCGGAGACCTGGCCGTGGGTGGTCAGGGGCGCGGCGGTGGCGTCGGCCCTGTTCCTGGTGTGGCGCTCACAGCGCTCGCGCTAGGGCCGCCACAGCCGGACGCCTGTCGTTCACACCCTCTGGGCACAATGGCCCATATGGCCTTCATGACCCCGCCCGCGCTCACCGTCGGCTTCGACCTCGACATGACCCTCATCGACTCCCGGCCCGGCATCCGCGCCTGCTACCAGGCGCTGTCGGAGCGCACGGGCACGTACATCGACGCCGACCTGACGGTCACGCGGCTCGGGCCGCCGCTGGCCGAGGAGCTGATCAACTGGTTCCCGGCCGAGGAGGTCGCGGCCATGGCGGACCTGTACCGGGCGATGTACCCGGCCATCGCCATCACCGCGACGCCGGCGATGACCGGTGCCCGGGAGGCCATCGCGGCCGTACGGGAGGCCGGCGGACGCGCGATAGTCGTCACCGCCAAGTACGAGCCCAACGCCAAGTTGCACCTCGCCCACCTGGGCATCGAGCCCGACGCCGTCATCGGCGACCTGTGGGCCGAGCAGAAGGCGGAGGCCCTGCGCGAGCACGACGCGGGCGTCTACGTCGGCGACCACGTCGGGGACGTCCGCGGCGCCCGGACCGCCGGGGCGCTCTCGGTCGCCGTGGCCACCGGGCCGTGCCCCGAAGAGGAACTGCGCGCGGCGGGCGCGGACGTCGTCCTCGCCGATCTGACCGAATTCCCGCGGTGGCTTTCGGACTACCGTCCCGCGCGCGCCTGACGGCGGCCCGCCGCCACGGAACGCAGCACTCCCGCACCGGCCATCAAAAATCCGACGGCCATGAGCATGCTCAATCCGAACATGTACGTCGGAAAGGGAGTCGTCCCGAGGAACAGCGGGGCGACCGTGACCAGTGTGGCCAGCGCACCGATGAAGAAGACGACGGCTCCGGCACGGACCAGGCGGTCGCCGGGAGCGGCGGAATTCGTTTGGGTTTTGTCACGCACCCGACCAGGGTAGTTCCCAGCGCGAAGGAACAACCGGGTGACGTCTTGTCACCGGCTGCAAGAGCATTAGCCTGGGTACCGGCGGGTCCGTACGACCCGCCCGAGTGCTATCAAGAGCCGTTTCCAGAAGCAGTTTTCCGACGAGTACGAGGACGAGGACAGACGTGCCTACCGGCAAGGTCAAGTGGTTCAACAGCGAGAAGGGCTTCGGCTTTCTCTCCCGCGACGACGGCGGTGACGTCTTCGTCCATTCCTCGGTCCTCCCCGCCGGAGTCGAGACGCTCAAGCCGGGTCAGCGCGTGGAGTTCGGCGTCGTCGCCGGGCAGCGCGGCGACCAGGCGCTGTCCCTGACGATTCTGGACCCGACCCCGTCCGTCGCCGCCGCGACCCGCAAGAAGCCGGACGAGCTGGCCTCCATCGTCCAGGACCTGACGACCCTCCTGGAGAACATCACGCCGATGCTGGAGCGCGGCCGCTACCCCGAGAAGACCGCCGGCAAGAAGATCGCCGGCCTGCTGCGCGCGGTCGCCGACCAGCTGGACGTCTGAGGCCCGAGGAAGGGGACTCAGGGAAAGCGCAGCGCGTCCGGGCCGAGGGGCGGTACGAGTCCCTCGGCCGCCGCACGTGTCAGCAGCCCGCGCACGGCCGCGTAGCCGTCCTCGCCGAGGTCCGCGGTGAACTCGTTGACGTACAGCCCGATGTGCTGGTCGGCGACGGCCGGGTCCATCTCCTGGGCGTGCTCCATGACGTACGGCCGGGACGCCTCGGGATCGTCCCAGGCGGCGCGCACGGACGTGCGGATCGAGTCGGCCAGCAGCCGCAGCTTCTGCTCGCCCAGCGACCGCTTGGCGATGATCGCGCCCAGCGGGATCGGCAGCCCCGTGGTGTGCTCCCAGTGCTCGCCCATGTCGGCGAGCTTGTGCAGCCCGTAGTTCCGGTACGTGAAGCGCGCCTCGTGGATCACGAGCCCCGCGTCGACCTTGCCGTCCCGCACGGCCGGCATGATCTCGTGGAACGGCATGACGACGATCTCGCCGACCCCGTCCGCCACGGTGTCCGCGGCCCACAGCCGGAACAGCAGGTAGGCGGTCGACCTCTCACTGGGCACCGCGACGGTCCGCCCGGTGAGGTCGACATCGGCCTCCCGCGTCAGCACCAGCGGCCCGCAGCCCCGCCCCAGCGCGCCCCCGCAGGGCAGCAGCGCGTAGTCGTCGAGGACGTAGGGCAGCACGGCGTACGACACCTTCAGCACGTCGAACTCGCCGCGCTCGGCCATGCCGTTGGTGATATCGATGTCGGCGAAGGTGACGTCGAGGGCGGGGGCGCCGGGGACGCGGTCGTGGGCGAGGGCGTCGAAGACGAACGTGTCGTTCGGGCAGGGCGAGTACGCGATCTGCAGCTCAACTGTCATGCCGGTTCCAACTCTCCAGTACGGGCGCGAGCTTCCCGAACCCCTCGGTCAAGGCTGCCAGAGCGTCGCCGATCCGCCATGCGGCGCGGTCACGCGGCCCGACGGGATTGGAGATCGCCCGGATCTCCAGCACGGGCACCCCCTGCGCGGCGGCGGCCTCGGCGACGCCGAAGCCCTCCATGGCCTCGGCGAGGGCGGTGGGGTGCCGCTCCCGCAGCGCGGCGGCCCGGACGGCCGTCCCGGTCACGGTCGACACCGTGAGCACGGCCCCGGCCCTCGCCCCGGCGCTCTCGGCGACCCGCCGGACGAGACCCGCCGGCGGCTCGTGCCTGACGGTCCCGAACCCGAGCTCGGTCACCGGCAGGAACCCGTCCTCGGTCTCGGCCCCCAGATCGGCCGCGACGATCTCGTCGGCGACCACGAGCGACCCCACGGGCGCCTCGGGCTGGAACCCGCCCCCGATCCCGGCCGACACGACCAGGCCGTAGGGCGTGCCCCTCAGGGCGGCGGCGGTGAGCGCGGAGGCGGTGGAGGCGGCGGCGAGCGCGGGTCCGACACCGGCGGCGATCACCTCGAGCGAGCGCCCGTCACCGCCGTGGGCAGTCGTTCCGCTGGGGCGGAACGGGTGGGCACGGCCGACAGCGCCGAGCACCGCGTCATCGGGCCCCAGGGACGACATCCCGAGGCCCGCAGCCACCGCGTCCCTCTCCACGGAGACTGCGGTGGCCACAAGAATCCGGCCGAGCCCAGCGGCAGCGATCAGGCGTCCTTCTTGAGCTTGAAGTTCCAGAGCCCCGAGGTGTCCTTGTCGCCTTCCTTGATGGAGACCAGCGTCGAGTTGCCCTGCGCGCCGTACTGGGCGTTGAAGAACACGCTGCCCGGAATCGTGCGGTAGGTCTTCGTGCTGGAGTCGGTCAGCGGCTGACCGTTCATCAGGATCGTCCAGCCGTTGTCGGCGATCTCGGGGTCGACACCGAAGCGCACCGTCTCGTCGGGGTCGACGGAGATGCTCTTGATGCCCTTGTCCTTCAGGCACCCGGCGAGATCGGACGGCTTCAGGGCGTCGCCCTCGCCGCCGCAGGTGGCCTCGGAGTTCACCGAGTCGCTGCCCACGGTGACCGTGGCCATCGGCGTCGGCTTGTCACAGGCCGACAGGACGAGCAGTCCGGCGGATACGACGCCGGCGACGGCGACGGCGCGGCGGCGTCGCACAACGGATTGCAACGTGTTCATGGGCGAAGGCTATAGGGCGCGCGGGTCGCACCGCCCACGCGGGGTACGGCTCCCCCGGAGATCCATCAGAAGGGCCCTACCGGAGATCCACCAGAAGTCGGCCCTACGCGACACGCGCCCGCCCCGAGCCCCCGCGCCGGGACGAGCCGATCAGCCCCCGCACGGTCGTCAGCCACCCGACGCCGACGATCGCGGCGCCCACCGCAAGCCCGGCCGGTCCGTTGAGCGGCATCACGATGCCGATCGCCCCGCCCAGCACCCACGACATCTGCAGCAGCGTCTCGGAACGGGCGAAGGCCGACGTACGGACGCTCTCGGGCACGTCCCGCTGGATCAGCGCGTCCAGCGACAGCTTGGCCAGGGCCTGCGCGAACCCGGCGATCGCGGCCAGACCGGCCACCAGCACCGCGCCGAAGAACGCCGCCGCCGTGATCGCCGCGCCCGCCACGCACGCCACGACCGTCACGATGATGATCTCCGGCGCCCGGGACCGCAGCCACGCCCCGACGGCCGTGCCGAGCGCGTTGCCCACCCCCGCCGACACGCCCACTATCCCCAGCGACACGGCGGCGCTCTGGCCGGAGACCGGGTGCTCGCGCAGCAGGAACGCCAGGAAGAAGATCAGGAACCCGGTCAGGCAGCGGATGGCGGCGTTGGCGGCCAGGGCGTGGGTGACGGCCGGGCCGACCGTGCGCAGCCCGGGGCGCTTGACGGGCTGCCGGTGCGGGCCGTGCAGGTGCTGCTCGTCCGCCGCCAGCAGTGCGCGGTCCTCGCCCTTGGCGGAGTCGACCTTCGGCGGCAGCCTGAACGACAGGAATGTTCCCGCCACGAAGATCACGAAGGCGCCGATGAGGGGCCAGCGCGGTCCGATCTGCTGGAGCCCGGCGCCGACCGGCGCGGCGATGCCGGTGGCGAGGAGCCCGCCGAGGGTGACGCGCGAGTTGGCCTTCACCAGGGAGAAACGCGGTGGCAGCAGCCGGGGCACGACGGCGCTTCTGACCACGCCGTACGCCTTCGAGGACACCAGGACGCCCAGCGCGGCCGGATACAGCTCCAGGCCCCCGGTGACGACCGCGCCGGACAGGACGATCGCGAGCAGCGCCCGGGCGAGCATCGCGCAGGCCATCGCCGCGCGGCGGCCGTGCGGGACGCGGTCGAGGAGGGGGCCGACCACCGGCGCGAGGAGGGTGAAGGGCGCCATGGTGATGGCGAGGTACAGCGCGACCCGGCCCCGGGCCTCGTCGGTCGGCACGGAGAAGAACACGGTCGACGCGAGGGCGACGGTGATCATCATGTCTCCGGCGCCGTTCACGCCGTGCAGTTCGATCAGCTTGCCGAGGCCGGACTCGCCGGCGCCGTGCGCGTGGGTGGCCTTGCGGATGCCGCGGGCCGTGCCGGTCACGGGGAAGTGCAGGGCACGGCCGACCGCACGGAAGGAGCCGCCCAGACGGCCCGGTCCGTTCAGTCGGCTGCTTCCCTTGCCCCCTTTCGACCCACCGGTCCCGGTGGCGCCCGGGGGTGTCTTCGCGGCTGCCACGACGTCATAGTGCCCCGATAAGGCTGTGGGTAGTGCCATTACCGCTTGTATAGGGCCTGTGGGGTGACTGTCCGGGGGGCGGTCCGGGGTCGGGTGGGCGGTGCAACAGGACCGTCGGTGTACGCGAAGTGGGGCGGAAGGGTAGCGTGCGTATCTCAGCCATCCCGCAAAATGGATGAAGGATGTCGACGCGGTCCCCCGGTCCGCTCCGTCCGCCCCCGCGCTGGGAGTGGCGCACTCGTGAGACGGCGTATGGAGAGAAGCGATACCTGTGAGCGCAGCGACAACGCGAAGCCGCACCCCTGACCGTCTGTGCGCCGAGGCCGTCGACCTCGCCCGCGCCGCAGCCGAGGAGGCCGCCGCGCCGGGCATCGTCGGCGAGCACGTGGGGCTGGTCTCCGAGGGGGACCGCGTCGTCACGCACTTCTTCCAGTGCCTGGAGCTCGGGTACCGGGGCTGGCGCTGGGCCGTGACGGTGGCCCGGGCGTCCCGGGCGAAGATCGTCACGGTGGACGAGGCCGCGCTGCTGCCCGGCCCGGACGCGGTGCTGGCGCCCGAGTGGGTGCCGTGGAGCGAGCGGCTGCGGCCCGGCGACATGGGGCCGGGCGACCTGCTGCCCACCGACGCCGAGGACCTGCGGCTGGAGCCGGGCTACACGGGCGAGGACGAGCCGGCGCCGAACGTTCCCGTGTCGCACGAGATGGCCGACCTCGTGGAGGCGGAGGACGCGGACCTCACCACGGGCCCCTCGTCCGGCTTCACGGTCGCCCCCCTGCGCGGTTCGATCCCGGCGATCGCCGAGGAACTGGGCATGCGCCGGGCCCGCGTCCTGTCCCGCTACGGCCTGCACACCGCGGCCGACCGCTGGGAGGAGGCGTTCGGCCCCAAGACGCCCATGGCCCAGTCGGCTCCCGCCGCCTGCGTCAGCTGCGGCTTCCTCGTCCCCATCGGCGGCTCCCTCGGCCAGGCCTTCGGCGCCTGCGCCAACGAGTTCTCCCCGGCCGACGGCCGCCTGGTCTCCCTCGCCTACGGCTGCGGCGGCCACTCCGAGGCCGCGGTCATGCCCCGCCCGCCCCAGCCGCCCGCCCCGGTCATCGACGAGACCCGCGTCGACCCGTTCCCCCTGCGCCCGTCCTCGGACTCCGGCTCGGTGACCCCGACGGCGGACGCGGACACGGAGGAACTGGGCCACTCGTAGCCGGGCGCGGCCTGCCCGGCCCGGGGTGCTGTGCGCGGCCGAGTCGTTGGCGTGCGGTTTGGCTCCGGGCCCTCAGCCCGGCGTCGTTGGCGTGCGGTTTGGCTCCGGGTTCTGTGCCTGGCTGAGCGACCGGTGGTCGGCCCGGCACGGGGTGTGCTGCCGAGTCGGTGGCGGTCGGCCTGGCTACAGTGCCTGCGCCCGGTCGTGCCACCGGCGGTCTGCCTGGCTACGGGCTCGCGGCAGTCCGTGCCACCCGCGGTCCGCCTGGCTACAGTGCCTGCGCCCGGTCGTGCCACCGGCGGTCCGACCGGGTAGGGGTTCCCGCCCGGCCGAGCCGCCGGTCGTGGGCCCGGCACGGGGTCCCTTGCGCTGCTGAGTCATCGGGGGCCGCTCGGACCCAGTGCCGTGCGCCGCTGCGTCGTCGAGGGCGCGCTCGAACGGGGGCCTGTGCCGTCGAGTCGACGGCACTCCGCCCGGAGAGGGCGACCCCGCGTCCCGGTGGCCCGCGCCGGGCGGGCGCACGGTGGGTGCTTCTCAGGCGGTACCTTCGTCCTCACGTCCACGAGGAGAAGGAACGGAACGTGAGCAGCAAGTTCGTGCGGCCCGCCGCCGAGGGGGCCGATCCGTTCGGTACCGCCCGCCTGCGGCGCGGTGTCCTCGACGCCTGGGCCACCAGCCCCGCCCGGTTCCGCGAGGACGCCAACGCCGAGGAGGACCTGGTCCTCGGCGGTTACCGTGACCGGCTCGTCGTGGAGCTCGCCCAGAACGCCGCCGACGCGGCGGCCCGGGCCGCAGTGCCGGGACGGCTCCGGCTCACCCTGCGCGACGGGGTGCTCGTCGCCGCCAACACCGGCGCCCCACTGGACGCCGCCGGAGTGGAGTCCCTGTCCACGCTGCGCGCCTCGGCCAAGAGGGACCCGCGCGACACGTCCTCCGTGGGTCGGTTCGGTGTCGGCTTCGCCGCCGTCCTCTCCGTCACCGACGAGCCCGCCGTCGTCGGCCGGCACGGCGGTGTGCGCTGGTCGCTCGCCGAGGCCAGGGCACTGGCCGCCGAGACCGCCCGGCACAGCCCCGGCCTCGGGGACGAGGTGCGGCGCCGGGACGGACACGTACCGTTGCTGCGCCTCCCGTACGCCGCCGAGGGCACCGCACCCGCCCCGTACGACACCGCCGTCATCCTGCCGCTGCGGGACGCGGCCGCCGCCGACCTCGCCGAGCGGCTGCTGCGGGCCGTCGACGACGCCCTGCTGCTCACCCTCCCCGGACTCGAAGAGCTCGTCGTCGAGATCAACGGGGAGAACCCGCGGACCCTCACCCGCCGTACCGACGGTGCCTTCACCGTCGTCGACGACTCCGTCCACGGCGTCACCCACTGGCGCACCGCGGCTGCCCACGGCCCCCTCACCCCCGACCTCCTCACCGACCGGCCCGTCGAGGAGCGGCTGCGGCCCCACTGGTCCGTCACCTGGGCCGTCCCCGTGGACAGCGACGGCAGCCCCGCCCGGCCCCGCACCAGCGCGGTCGTGCACGCCCCCACCCCGAGCGACGAACCGCTCGGCGTCCCCGCGCTGCTCATCGCCTCGTTCCCGCTGGACTCCACCCGCCGGCACGCCGCCCCCGGCCCGCTGACCGACTTCCTCGTCCAGCGCGCCGCCGACGCCTACACCGAACTCCTCGGCGACTGGCGGCCGGTGACCTCCGGGATCATCGGCCTGGTGCCCGGCCCGCTCGGCAAGGGCGAGCTGGACGGCGCCCTGCGCCAGGCGATCCTGGACCGGCTGCCGCGGACCTCCTTCCTGCCGCCCGCGCTGCCCCCGCGCGAGGGCGACGACCTGCCCGAGGCCCTGCGGCCCCGGGACGCCGAGATCGTCGAGGGCGCGGGCGCGGACACCGTGCGGGTGCTCGCCGAGGTGCTGCCCACGCTGCTGCCCGCCGGGCTGGAGCGCCGCGCCGAGCTGCGGACCCTGGGCGTCGCCCGCGTCCCGCTGACCGACGCGATCGACCGCCTCGCCGGGCTGGAGAAGGAACCCGGCTGGTGGCGGCGGCTCTACGACAGCCTGGCCGGGATCGACCCGGACCGCTTGTCGGGACTCCCGGTCCCGCTCGCCGACGGCCGGACGACCATCGGGCCCCGGCAGATCCTGCTGCCCGGCGCGGAGGCCGCCGGGATCGACCCCGAGGTGCTGGCCCGGCTCGGACTGAAGGTCGCCCACCCGGACGCCGCCCACCCGATCCTGGAGAAGCTCGGCGCGCTGCCCGCGACACCCCGGGCCGTCCTCACCACCCCGCAGGTCCGGGCCGCCGTCGCCGCGTCCCTGGACGACGAGGGCGCCGTGAACTGGGAGGAGGACATCCTCGACGCCGACGAACTGGCCGACACCGTGCTCGCGCTCGTGCGGGACGCCGGCCTGGAGCCCGGTGACGAGCCCTGGCTCGGCGCGCTCGCCCTGCCCGACGAGGACGGCGAACCGGCCCCGGCCTGCGAACTCGTCTACCCCGGCAGCCCCTTCGCCCAGGTCATGCGCGAGGGTGAACTCGCCGCCGTGGACGCCGAGCTGGCCGGCAAGTGGGGCGAACAGCCGCTGGCCGCCTGCGGTGTCCTGGTGAACTTCGCGATCGTCCGCGCCACCGACGTCGTCCTCGACCCGGACGAACTGGAGCCCCGCGAGGGGGACTTCGCCGAGCCCGACGACGCGGGCCTGCTGGACGCCGTCGACGTGTGGTGCGAGGACATCCTCGACCGCTTCCCGGACAGCCCGGTGCCGCCGGTCGCCACCGAGATCGTCGCCGTACGGGATCTGGACCTCGTCGACGAGGGCAAGTGGGCGCAGGCGCTGACGCTGCTGTCCCGGCCGCCGCTCAGGGACGCCATCGTGCAGCCCGTGCGGATCCTGCTGCCGGACGGGACGCACGAGGTCGTCCGGCCGTACACCGCCTGGTGGCTGCGCGGGAACCCGGTGCTCGACGGCCGCCGCCCGGCCGGCCTGCGGGCCGCCGGCGGCGATGCGCTGCTGCGCGGGCTCTACGACGAGGCCGACGCGACCGGGTTCGAGGACGAGCAGGTGCTGCGGGCGCTGGGCGTGCGGACGTCCGTCGCCGCGCTGCTGGACGAGCCCGGCGGCGCCGCCGAGCTGCTGGAGCGGCTCGCCGACCCCGAGCGCGAGGTGACGGGCGCTCAGCTGCACGCCCTGTACGGGTCGTTGGCCGAGCTGGACCCCGAGCAGGTGACCCTGCCGGACGACCTGCGGGCCGTCACCGACGGCCGGGTGGAGGTCGTGGACGCGGCCGACGCCGTGGTGTGCGACTCGCCCGACCTGCTGCCGTTCACCGAGGGCGTCCCGCTGCTTCCCGTACGGCCGTCCCGCGCCGCCGATCTGGCCGAACTGTTCCAGGTGCGGCGGCTGAGCGAGTCCGTCACCGGGGAGGTCACCTCCGAGGGCGCCGAGCACGACGTGCCCGAGCCGGTGCGGGTGCTGCTCGGCCGGAGCACCCCGTCCTTCTACGTCGAGCACGAGGAACTCGTCGTCGACGGCGTGGAGATCGACTGGCGGCTCACCGACGACGGTGTCCTGCACGCCGCCACCCTGGAGGGCGTCGCCGCGGGGCTCGCCTGGGCGGCGGGGCAGTGGCCGCGGCGGTTCGAGGTGGCGGCGCTCCTGGAGGACCCGTCCCGGACCGAGGAACTGGCGCGGGACCGGTGGTTCGACTGAGCCGGCGGTGACGTGCGACCGAGTCGACGGCGACGTGCGATCGCTCGTGAAAAATTCCGCACACATTTTTCACTCGTCGTACAACCATACGCATGGCTGAGGAATCTGATCACGTGAGTCAACAGACTCCACGATCACTTGGGCCCCGAGAGCCGACGACGAGCACCGGGGCCCCTCTCCACCTGGAGAACGCATGCGTATCCGAGCCACCGTGGCCGCCGTCACCGGCGCCCTGGCCCTCTCCGCCCTCGCCGTGCCGGCCGCGCAGGCCGCGGAGCCGAAGGTTCCCGCGGACATCGCCGCCGCCAGCGAGGTCGTCCACGCCGACTCCGGCCGTTCGGCCTTCGTCGGTGCCGTGGACGGCGCGCCGATCGCGCTGAACGCGACCTTCTCCTCGGTCAAGGTCAACAACGGCAAGAACATCGCCGTCGGCACCACCAACGTGGTCAAGGTCCCCGTGTCCTTCACGCTGACCCACGGCAAGGAAGTGAACATCCACGCCGCGGACTTCTTCGCGGGCGTCGAGCTGTACCGCGGTGCCTCGTTCGAGGACTCGGTCTTCTTCTTCGACAGCAACGACGCGACCTGCACGGACTCGTCCGCGACCGTCGCGAGCTGCAAGGCCACCGTCGCCATCGACCCGTTCGCGCTGCTGAACGAGGACGCCGGCTCCTGGAAGGCGGCCGCGTTCGCGGTCGCGTTCAACGGCGAGGACCCCGAGAACCCGAACCTGGACAACGTCGGTGTCGCGGTGAAGGACCCGACGAACTCCTTCAAGCTCCAGCGCTACTCGAAGCTGACGGTCAACGCCTCGCCCGAGCCGGTGAAGAAGGGCAAGACCATCACGGTCACCGGCAAGCTGTCCCGCGCCAACTGGGACGACAACAAGTACCACGGCTACACCAACCAGTCGGTGAAGCTGCAGTACCGCAAGAAGAGCTCCAGCACCTACACCACGGTGAAGACCATCAAGTCCAACTCCACGGGCGAGCTGAAGACCACCGTCAAGGCCTCGGCGGACGGCTACTTCCGCTATTCCTTCGCGGGCACCACGACCACCCCGGCGGTCAACGCCACGGGTGACTTCGTCGACGTGAAGTAATCCCGCCCCAGCGGCTACGACACCGCCGGTCCCGGAGCCATGCCGGGGCCGGCGGCATCGTCCGTGCACCGGGCATATGCCATGCGTGCGTCAAACGTTGCGGACGAGACGGCAAAACCCGGGCCCTGCCCTACAACCCCGCCCGGGGCCGGTGGATCTGATCGCGTGAGTCAACAGACTCCGCGATCACTTCTCCCCCTGGGGAAACACATGCACATGCGAGCCACCGTGGCCGCCGTCGCCGGCGCCCTGGCCCTCTCCGCCCTCGTCGTCCCGGCCGCGCAGGCCGCTGACGTCCCGTCCGGCAAGCAGGCCTTCAGCTCCGCCACCGCCGACGCGGCCACGGGCACCACCGCGTCGACCCTCGACGTCACCTTCTCCGACGTGAAGGTGAACAGCGGCAAGAACATAGTCGTCGGCACCACCAACGTGGTGAGCGTGCCGGTCACCTTCACCGTGACCCACCCCGCGGACCTCGACACCGGCTCCGACACCTTCGCCACCGGCCCGCTGATCTACCACGGCTCCTCGCTCGACGCCGCGGACAACGTCCTGATCAGCGACGACCCTGCCACTTGCACCGCCGCCTCGACGACGGTCCTCACCTGCAAGGGCGTCATCGCCGTCCACCCCGCCGACGGCGACCTGTTCAACTCCGACGCCGGTACCTGGGGCGCCGGCGCCCTCGCCGTCACCAGCGACGACGCCGAGAAGATGCAGGGCGGCCTGGGCACCACCAGGGTGCAGCGCTACTCCAAGCTGACCGTCAACGCCGGCCCCGAGCCCGTCACCAAGGGCAAGACCGTCACCTCCACCGGCAAGCTGTCCCGCGCCAACTGGGAGGACAACGCCTACCACGGCTACACCAACCAGCCGGTCAAGCTCCAGTTCCGCAAGGCGGGCAGCAGCACGTACACCACGGTCAAGACGGTGACGTCCGACCAGTACGGCAACGTGAAGGCCACGGCCACCGCCCAGTACGACGGCTACTGGCGCTTCAGCTTCGCCGGCACGACGACCACCCCGGCCGTCAACGCCACGGGCGACTACGTCGACGTCCGGTAGGGCCGAGGCCCCCTAAGCGGGCACGCGGCGGTCGATCCACCTCCACAGGAGTTCCAGGGCGGCCGCCGCCACCGCCGCGATGCCGACCGCGATCCAGGGCATCGTCATCCCCACCAGCTTCAGCGCGAAGAAGTGCTGCAGCCACGGCACGACCAGCACCAGCAGGAACGCCCCCGCCATGGCGGCGACCAGGGCGATCCGCCACCACGTATAGGGCCTGGCGATGATCGCCAGCACCCACATCGAGATCAGGAACAGCGTGAGCGTCGCCGCGCTGGTCTCCGCGTCCAGCGCCCCCGCACCCGTGTAGTGCTCCCGGGCGATCAGATACGTCGCGAAGGTCGCCGCCGCCGCCACGACCCCGCCCGGGATCGCGTACCGCATGACCCGCCGGACGAAATGGGGCTTCGCGCGCTCCTTGTTGGGCGCGAGTGCGAGGAAGAAGGCCGGGATGCCGATGGTCAGCGTCGACAGCAGGGTCAGGTGGCGCGGCAGGAACGGGTACTCCACCTGCGAGCAGACCACCAGGACGGCCAGCAGCACCGAGTAGACCGTCTTGACGAGGAACAGCGTCGCCACCCGCGTGATGTTGCCGATGACCCGCCGCCCCTCGGCGACCACCGACGGCAGCGTCGCGAAGCTGTTGTTCAGCAGCACGATCTGCGCCACCGCCCGGGTCGCCTCCGAACCGGAGCCCATCGCCACGCCGATGTCGGCGTCCTTCAGGGCGAGGACGTCGTTCACCCCGTCACCCGTCATGGCGACCGTGTGCCCGCGGGCCTGCAGCGCGCCCACCATGTTCCGCTTCTGCTGCGGGGTGACCCGCCCGAACACCGTGCCGCCGTCGAGCGCGTCGGCCATGCCGTCCTGCTCGGCGGGCAGCCGCCGCGCGTCCACGGTGGTGCCGGACAGCCCGAGCTTGGCGGCGACCGCCCCTACCGACACCGCGTTGTCGCCGGAGATGACCTTGGCCCGGACGTTCTGGTCGGCGAAGTAGCGCAGTGTGTCCGCGGCGTCCGGCCGCAGCCGCTGCTCCAGCACGACCAGGGCGGTGGGCTTCGCCCCCTGCGTCACCTCCGGATCGTCCAGGTCCCGCGCGACCCGCGCCAGCAGCAGCACCCTGAGGCCCTGCTCGTTCAGCCGGCCGGTCTCGGCCAGGGCCGGATCGTCGTCCGCGAGCAGCACGTCGGGCGCGCCCAGCAGCCACCGGCCGGTCTGCCCGTCGCCCTCGCTGAACACGGCACCGCTGTACTTGCGGGCGGAGGAGAACGGCAGGGCCTCGGTGCAGCGCCAGCCGTCGACGGCGGGGTAGGCGTCGATGATCGCCTTCAGGGACGCGTTCGGCCGCGGGTCCGACTCGCCGAGCGCGCCGAGCACCTGCCGTACGTAGGTCTCGTCGGTGCCCTGGAGCGGGCGCAGCTCGGTGACGTCCATGCCGCCCTCGGTGAGGGTGCCGGTCTTGTCGAGGCAGACCGTGTCGACGCGGGCGAGTCCCTCGATGGCGGGCAGCTCCTGCACCAGGCACTGCTTGCGGCCCAGGCGGATCACGCCGATGGCGAAGGCGACCGAGGTGAGCAGGACCAGCCCCTCGGGGACCATCGGGACGATGCCGCCGACGGTGCGGGCGACGGAGTCGTCGAAGGCGTTCTCCTTCACGACCAGCTGGCTGATGATCAGCCCGATCGCGGTCGGGACCATCATCCACGTGACGTACTTGAGGATGGTGGAGATGCCCGACCGCAGCTCCGACTGGACGAGGGTGAAGCGCGAGGCCTCCTCGGCGAGCTGGGCGGCGTAGGCCTCACGGCCGACCTTCGTCGCCTGGAAGGCCCCGCCGCCCGCCACCACGAAGCTGCCCGACATGACGTGGTCGCCGGGGTGTTTGACGACCGGGTCGGCCTCTCCGGTGAGCAGCGACTCGTCGATCTCCAGGCCGTCCGCCTCGACGCAGACACCGTCGACGACGACCTTGTCCCCGGGCCCGATCTCGATCAGGTCGTCCAGCACGATCTCGGACGTGCTGACCTGCCCGGCCGCCCCGTCGCGGCGCACGGTCGGCCTGACCTCGCCGATCAGCGCGAGCGAGTCCAGCGTCTTCTTCGCCCGCCACTCCTGGACGATGCCGATGCCGGTGTTGGCGAGGATCACGAACCCGAACAGGCTGTCCTGGATCGGCGCGACCACCAGCATGATCAGCCACAACACGCCGATGATCGCGTTGAAGCGGGTGAAGACGTTCGCACGGACGATCTCGACGGTGGACCGGCTGCTGCGCACCGGCACGTCGTTGACCTGGCCGCGCTCCACCCGTTCGGCGACCTGAGCGGCGGTCAGGCCGGTCTCGCGGGAGGTGACCGTCGCCGGCCGCGCGGAGTCGGGCCGGGCACCCGCGTCGAGATGCGTCATGCATTCGACGGTACGTGCGGATTTGCCGCTTCACCCGCTGAATGCGGCGAAGATCCGACCTGGGAAGGACGGACTTCGTGCCGTGGTCGTACGGCAGTTGTACGCCGTCGGACCCCGGTGCCACGTCCCGGTGTCATCCCGCCCGGCGGGCGGTGAGCAGCAGGTACTCCCACTCCAGGGCCGTCCCGCCGGGGCCCGTGCCCAGGTCGCCGTCGCGGGCGAGGTCGACCAGGGCGGCGTCCAGGGCGGCGGTGCGCTCGGGGTCGTCGGCGATCAGCTTGTAGACGGTGATCGTCGGTCCGTAGCGCTCCTTGAAGTAGTCGCGGAACGCCTCGGGCGTCCCGAAGCGGTCGACCCGGACCGTGCGGCGCTCGGCGCGGACGTCCGTGACCCGGTCGCCGAGGAGGGCGCGCACATGGTCCTCGTCGCCCCACAGCGGGGGCGGCTGCGCGCCGGGCGGGGGCGGGGGCGCGTAGGGCTTCATCGCGGCGAACATCCGGCCGATGAAGCCCTGGGGCGTCCAGCTCAGCAGCCCGATGGTGCCGCCGGGACGGCAGACCCGGACGAGTTCATCGGCGGCCTGCTGGTGGTGCGGGGCGAACATGACGCCGACGCAGGACAGCACGGTGTCGAACTCGCCGTCGCCGAACGGCAGGGCCTCGGCGTCGCCCTCCTGCCAGGTGAGGTGCGCCCCCTGCTTCTCGGCCACCGCCCGGCCGGCCTCGAACAGCTCCGGTGTCAGGTCGGAGGCCACCACGTCAGCGCCGGCCAGGGCCGCCGGGATCGCGGCGTTCCCGGAGCCGGCGGCCACGTCCAGCACCCGCTCGCCGGAGCGCACCCCGCACGCCTCGACCAGGACCGCTCCCAGCTCGGGGATGACCTCGGCGGCCAGGGAGGGGTAGTCGCCCTGGGCCCACATCGCCCGGTGCTTGGTCTTCAGGGCGCGGTCGGCCTCGGTCACGCTGTTCTGCATCGTCATCGCTGCGCTCCTCACCGGTCGGACGGCGGTTTCGCGCCGACGGTTTTCGAGCGTTTCGCCGCCTTATACGAGCGTAGGGAGGCGGTGGGGGCGTGTCTCGCCGGAGAGCAGGCAGGAAGGTGCCGTGGGCCCCCCGGGGGGCCTATTCGGCCGAGGGGGTCGCCGACAGGTCCTCGGCGGTCTCCGCCCGTTTGATCGCGGCGTCGCGCTTGCGGACGTACCAGATGCCGATCAGTCCCAGCCCGCCGCCGGCCAGGCAGGTCCACACCCACCAGGTGTGGCCGTGGTCGTCGAACCAGCCGTAGAAGGGGAGCTGGACCAGGAAGAGGACGAACCACAGGATGGTGCCGCCGGTGATGGTGGCGACCACGGGGCCCTCAAGGGGCTCCGGCGCCTCGTGCCTGGGGGTCCACTTCGCCATGGGGACAGCTTACGAGGCGATCAGGTCTACGCGCGGAGATGGCCGACCGGGGCCTTATATGTTCATACTGAAACGGTTTGTGTCTGACCACTTCTCTTCGTAGGAAACACCAAACACATGTCCTCCTCGGCTCCTGCCAAGGTCCCCGCCCCTCAGCAGCCGGGAGCCGGGCCCACGAACGGCGCACTCGACCGCTTCTTCCGCATCTCCGAGCGGGGCAGCACCCTGCCCCGTGAGGTCCGCGGCGGTCTCGCCACCTTCTTCGCGATGGCCTACATCATCGTGCTGAACCCGATCATCCTCGGCAGTGCCAAGGACATGTACGGTCACCAGCTCGACAACGGGCAGCTGGTCACCGCGACGGCCCTCACCGCCGCACTGACCACCCTCCTCATGGGCGTCATCGGCAACGTCCCGATCGCGCTGGCCGCCGGTCTCGGCGTGAACTCCGTCGTCGCCCTCCAGCTCGCCCCGCGCATGTCCTGGCCGGACGCGATGGGCATGGTGGTCCTCGCCGGGTTCGTGGTCATGCTGCTGGTCGCCACCGGACTGCGCGAGCGCGTCATGAACGCCGTGCCCTACGGGCTGCGCAAGGCCATCTCCATCGGTATCGGCCTGTTCATCATGCTGATCGGGCTCGTGGACGCGGGCTTCGTCTCCCGGATCCCGGACGCCGCCCAGACCACCGTCCCGCTCCAGCTGGGCGGCGACGGTCACCTCAACGGCTGGCCGGTCCTCGTCTTCGTCCTGGGCGTCCTGCTGACTCTCGCGCTGATCGTGCGCAAGGTCTCCGGCGCGATCCTGATCTCGATCGTCGCCATGACGGCCCTCGCGGTGATCATCAACGCGGTGGCCAAGGTGCCGAGCTGGGGCCTGACCACGCCCAAGTGGCCCGGCAACCCGGTCGCGAGCCCCGACTTCGGGCTGATCGGGCAGGTCAGCCTGTTCGGCGGCTTCGGCAAGGTCGGCATGCTCACCGGTGTGCTCTTCGTCTTCACCGTGCTGCTGTCGTGCTTCTTCGACGCGATGGGCACGATCATGGGCGTCTCCGACGAGGCGAAGCTGACCGACGGCGAGGGGCAGATGCCCGGCATCAACCGGGTGCTGTTCGTGGACGGCCTCGCGGTCGCCGCCGGTGGCGCCAGCTCCTCCTCCGCGACGACCGCCTTCGTCGAGTCCACGGCGGGTGTCGGCGAGGGTGCCCGGACCGGTCTGGCGAACGTCGTCACCGGTGGCCTCTTCGCCGTCGCCCTCTTCCTGACGCCGGTCGCCACGATGGTCCCGTCCCAGGCGGCCACGCCCGCGCTGGTCGCGGTCGGCTTCCTGATCATGGCCGGGTCGGTCAAGGAGATCGACTGGGCGGACTACACGATCGCCGTCCCGGCCTTCGTGACGATGCTGATGATGCCGTTCACCTACTCGATCACCAACGGCATCGGCATGGGCTTCATCACCTTCGTGGTGCTGCGGCTGGCGGCCGGGCGGGGCCGGGAGGTGCCGGGGGCGATGTACGTGGTGTCGGCGGTGTTCGCCTTCTACTACCTGATGCCGGCGCTGGGTCTGACCTGATCCTCGTCACCGGAGTCGGGTGACCCGTAGAACCTCTCCGTCTCCTCCACCGCGGCCTGGAACCGCTGGTCGAAGTCATCTCGAATGAGCGTCCGGACGACATAGTCCTGGACGCTCATTCCCCTTTTCGCGGCATGGTGCCTGAGCCGTTCGAGCAGGTCGTGGTCTATTCGCAGGCTGAGCACGCTGGTCCCCATGGCCATGAGGGTCGCGGCACCGTTCGGTGCGGCGGGGCGTGTTCCGCCACCGTGTCACCCATATGAGTGATGTCACGGTTCAGTGGCGGGCGTCACGGCCGTTCCTGCGCGTTCCCGCTGGTCTTTAGCGAGAGTAATGAGTTACGCTAAAGAACATGCCGGACCTCAGCCATGGCGACGACGTAGCCGCCGTGAACTCCCTCCGATCCGCAGTGATGCGGCTGTCCCGTCGGCTCAAGCACCAGCGGGTCGACGAATCGCTCAGCCCCACCGAGATGTCGGTGCTGGGCACCCTGTCGCTGTGCGGCAGGGCCACGCCGGGCGAGCTCGCCCGCAAGGAGCACGTCCAGCCGCCGTCGATGACCCGCATCGTGGCGCTGCTGGAGGCCAAGGGGCTGGTCCGGCTGGAGCCGCACCCCGAGGACCGGCGCCAGAAGGTCGTCACACGCACCGAGCAGGCCGAGGCCATGCTCGAGGAGAGCCGCGCCAAGCGGAACGCGTTCCTGGCGACGCTGGTGGAGAACCTCGACGAGGACGAGTGGGCGAAACTGCGCGCCGCCGCCCCCGTGCTGGAGAAGCTCGCGCATCTGTAAGAAGGCCGTTGCAAGGAGGCGACACATTTGAGTTCGGGACCCGGAGCAACTTCCGCCCCCGCACCTGATCCCCACGATTCCCCGCCCGCCTCCGACGCACCCGCCGCCCGGCCCGCCCGCAAGTCCTCGATGTTCTCCTCCCTCACCGTGCGGAACTACCGCCTGTTCTTCATGGGGCAGGTCGTCTCCAACATCGGCACCTGGATGCAGCGCATCGCCCAGGACTGGCTGGTGCTCAGCCTCACCGGCTCCTCCGCCGCCGTCGGCATCACCACCGCCCTCCAGTTCCTGCCGATGCTGCTCTTCGGCCTCTACGGCGGTGTCCTCGTCGACCGGCTGCGCAAGCGGCCCACGCTGCTCGTGACGCAGTCCTCGATGGCGCTCACGGCGATCGCCCTGGCCGTCCTCACCCTCACCGGGCACGTCCAGGTGTGGCACGTGTACGTCGCCGCGTTCGCGGTCGGTCTCGCCACCGTCGTGGACAACCCGGCCCGGCAGTCCTTCGTCTCCGAGCTGGTCGGCCCGGGGCAGCTGCAGAACGCCGTCAGCCTCAACTCGGCGAACTTCCAGTCCGCCCGCCTGGTCGGCCCCGCCGTCGCGGGTCTGCTCATCACCGGCGTCGGCACCGGCTACGCCTTCCTCTTCAACGGCCTGTCCTTCATCGCGCCGCTCACCGGACTGCTGCTGATGCGCGCCCGTGAGCTGCACGTCGTGGAGCGCGCCCCGCGCGGCAAGGGGCAGCTGCGGGAGGGCGTGCGGTACGTCACCGGCCGCCCGGAGCTGATCTGGCCGATCGTCCTGGTCGGCTTCGTCGGCACGTTCGCCTTCAACTTCCCCGTGTACCTGTCGGCGTTCGCGGACGACGTGTTCCACGCGGGAGCGGGCGCGTACAGCATGTTCAACACGCTGATGGCGGTCGGCTCGGTCGCGGGCGCGCTGCTCGCGGCGCGGCGGGGCACGGCCCGGCTGCGGCTGCTGATCGTGGCGGCCATGGCCTTCGGCGCTCTGGAGATCGTGGCGGCGACGACCCCCACGCTGTGGATGTTCGCCCTGCTCATGGTCCCGCTGGGGCTGTTCGGCATGACGGTCAACGTCACCACGAACACCAGCATCCAGATGTCCACGGACCCCGCCATGCGCGGCCGGGTCATGGCCCTCTACATGATGATCTTCCTCGGCGGCTCGCCGGTCGGCGCCCCGATCGTCGGCTGGATCACCGACACGTACGGCGCGCGGGTCGGCCTCGCGGCCGGCGGCGCGGTGGCGGCACTCGCCGCGGCCGTCATCGGCCTGATCCTGGCCCGGGTCGGCAACCTGCGCCTGTCGGTGGGCTGGCACGGCGGGCATCCCCGGGTGCGGTTCGTGCCCCGGGAGCAACAGGAGGCGCTGGCTCCGGCGGCGTAGGGACGCCGTCAGTCCCGGGGGAACTCGCCGGTCTCGAGGACGAGCCCGACCACGGTCCCCGTCAGGTCGATCTCGTCCCCGAAGTCCAGGCTCAGCTCGCCCCGGTACTCGCCGTCCTTGGGCTTGGTGTGCAGATGCCAGCGGCCGGTGTACGGATCCACGATCAGGTACACCGGCACGCCGGCGGCGGCGTACGCGTCCTTCTTGGGGCCGTAGTCGTTGGCGCCGGTCTTCCTGGAGATCACCTCGGCTACGAACTCGACGTCCTGGTAGCGCCACACGCCCTTGTCGTTCTTCGCCGAGCCCTCCGCCATCACGGTGACGTCGGAGGCGAAGCCGTTGAGGTGGCCCGGGTAGTCGACACGGACGTCGGACTTCACGCGCTTGCGTGGATACTTGCTGCGCAGCTGGTCGTAGATGTCCGCGATGATGTCCCAGTGGGTGTCCCGCTGAGGCGCCATGAAGATGTTCCCCCCGACGATCTCTACCTTGTAGCCCTCGGGGACCGGCATCGTCTCCACCCACTCGAACATCGTGTCGAGGGTGAGTTCACCGCTGCTGTCGGCCATCTCGATCCTGTCTGCAAGGACGGTCATCGTGGCGCTCCTCCCCGGCCGCACCCGCGGATGGAGCCGGCCGCGCAGTACAACGATACGCACGGTGACCAGGACACGCCCGGGGCCGGAGGCCGCCTAGACCCTCCGGGCCAGCAACTGCCCCGGCCAGTCGTTCTCGCCGACCGTGAAGGCCGCGGTGCGGGTGAAGCCGTTGGACTCGTAGTAGCGGACGAGCTTGCCGTCGTCGCCGGCGTAGCAGTCGACGCGCAGGAGGGAGATCCCGGCGCGGCGGGTTTCCTCGGCGGCGTGGGTGAGCAGGGCGCTGCCCACGCCGTGCCCCTTGAAGCGGCGGTCGGAGGCGAGCCAGTGGATGTAGCGCTCGGGTTCGCCGGGCTGGGGGAGGTGGGAGAGGTAGGCGCCCGCGGAGTCGGTCAGGGTGAGGGTGCCGGCGGGGACGCCGTCGGCGTCGGCCATGTACACGCTGCCCTCCGCCATGTACCGGCGGACCGACTCCACCGTCTTCGGGCTCTGCGACAGGGGCCGCGTCCCCCACTGCCCCGTGCGCCCCTGGGAGACCAGCCACTCCACACAGCTGTCGAGCATGCCGAGTATCGCGGGAATGTCGTCGGGCCCGCCGTCCCGGATGGTGATCCGCATCGCCCCATGGTGCCAGGCTGGCCCCATGAGACTCTTCGCCGCCCTGCTGCCCCCGGACGAGGTGTGCCGTGAACTCGGCGCCGTGGTCGACGAGTTGCGCCGGCAGCCCGGCGCCGACGGTATGCGCTGGACCGGCCGGCCCGGCTGGCACTTCACGCTCGCCTTCTACGGCGAGGTCGACGACGGGCTCGTCCCCGCGCTGTCGGAGCGGCTGGAGCGGGCCGCGCGCCGTACCGAGCCGTTCTCGCTGGCCGTGCGGGGAGGCGGGCAGTTCGGGCACGGGAAGGCGCTGTGGGCCGGGGCCGAGGGGGACCTGGCGACCCTCCGGCTGCTGGCCGAGCGGGCCGAGGCGGCTGCGCGCAAGGCGGGGGTGCCGATGGGGGAGCACCGGCGGTACAAGGCCCATCTGACCGTGGCGCGGAACCGGGCCGCAGGGGATGTGCGGCCCTTCCTGGACGCCCTCGCGGGGTTCACGGGCCGGACCTGGACGGTGGACGAGCTGGCGCTGGTGCGGAGCAATCTGCCGACCTCGGGGGTGCCGGGGGAGCAGCCCCGGTACGAGGCGGTCGGGCGCTGGCCTCTCGGCGGCGCCGGTTAGGCTCGGTGCCGTGGACCCGAAAACCCGCAACCGGATCATGGCCGGTGTGCTCGTGCTGATGTTTCTCGTCGTCGCCTTGGCTTCCGTGCTCGGGAGGTAGGGCGGCGGGGGGATCGCGGACGGCTTCCCCGGTTGCTCTTCGGGTGCGGGCCGGTGGGGGCTGGTCGCGCAGTTCCCCGCGCCCCTTCAGGGCGACCGGAGAACTGCCGGCATCGACACAGCCCCGCGCCCCCGGAAGAAGGGGCGCCGGCCCACCCGCGACTACCAGGCGAAGGCCTCCGGGGACGGCCCCGGGCCCGGGAAGATCTCGTCCAGGGCGGTCAGGAGGTCCTCGGAGAGGTCCAGCTCGGAGGCGCGGACGGCGGAGGCGAGCTGCTCGGCGGTGCGCGGGCCGACGATCGGGCCGGTCACGCCGGGGCGGGTGAGCAGCCAGGCCAGGGCGGCCTCGCCGGGCTCGACGCCGTGCTTGTCGAGCAGGTCCTCGTAGGACTGGATCTGCGCGCGGGTGGCGGGGTCGTTGAGCGCGTCGGCCGCGCGGCCGGAGGCGCGGCGGCCGCCCTCGACCTCCTTCTTGAGGACACCGCCCAGCAGACCGCCGTGCAGCGGCGACCACGGGATGACGCCCAGCCCGTACTCCTGCGCGGCCGGGACGACCTCCATCTCGGCGCGCCGCTCGGCGAGGTTGTACAGGCACTGCTCGCTGACCAGGCCGATGGTTCCGCCGCGCCGGGCGGCGATCTCGTTCGCCTGGGCGATCTTGTAGCCGGGGAAGTTCGACGATCCGACGTAGAGGATCTTGCCCTGCTGGACCAGGACGTCGATCGCCTGCCAGATCTCGTCGAAGGGGGTGTCCCGGTCGACGTGGTGGAACTGGTAGACGTCGATGTGGTCCGTCTGGAGCCGCTTCAGGCTGGCGTCCACGGCCCGCCGAATGTTGAGCGCGGAGAGCTTGTCGTGGTTGGGCCAGGCCGGGCCGTCGGAGCCCATGTTGCCGTACACCTTGGTGGCGAGGACGACCTTGTCGCGCCGTCCCTCGCCCTTCGCGAACCAGTTGCCGATGATGCTTTCGGTACGGCCCTTGTTCTCGCCCCAGCCGTAGACGTTGGCGGTGTCGAAGAAGTTGATGCCCGCGTCCAGCGCCGCGTCCATGATGGCGTGGCTGTCGGCCTCGTCGGTCTGCGGTCCGAAGTTCATGGTGCCGAGGACGAGCCGGCTGACCTTGAGTCCCGTGCGTCCGAGCTGCGTGTACTTCATGGTTCCCAGCCAACGTCTTGAAGTGCGCTCCAGGCAAGCGCGTGTCGAATCCGGGCTGCGGAACGGGCAGCCGCGCTGTACAACGAGACGCACGGCGACCACGAGGGGTGAGCGCACATGCCGCAACAGCCGGACACCGGCCACCTCGTCCGGCTCCTCCGGGCCGCCCTCGGCGACTCCCTCCTCGGTGTCTGTCTGCATGGTTCCGCCACCCTCGGCGGCCTGCGCCCGCACAGTGACGTGGACGTCCTTGCCGTCGTGCGGGAGCCGACGAGTCCGGAACAACGCCGTTTCCTCGTCGACGAGTTGCTCAAGGCGTCCGGGGTCGGAGAGGGGCTGCGG
The DNA here is from genome assembly GCF_014648995.1 of Streptomyces massasporeus. Classification (GTDB taxonomy): domain Bacteria; phylum Actinomycetota; class Actinomycetes; order Streptomycetales; family Streptomycetaceae; genus Streptomyces; species Streptomyces massasporeus. Next base: position 229,293 of record NZ_BMSE01000008.1, read on the forward strand.
CCCGTCGAGCTGACCGTCGTCGTGCAGGGCGACGTGCGGCCCTGGCGGTACCCGCCCGCGTGCGAGTTCCTGTACGGGGAGTGGCTGCGGGAGGACTTCGAGCGCGGGGCGACCCCGGCCCCGGGGCCGAACCCCGATCTCGCCCCCGTGCTCACGATGGCGCTGCTGGCCGACGCCCCGCTGCTCGGCCCCCGGCCCGCCGAGCTGCTGGACCCCGTGCCGGCCGCCGACCTCCGGCGGGCGATCGTGGCCGGGGTGCCGGAGCTCATGGGCGAGCTGGCGACGGACACCCGGAACGTGCTGCTCACGCTCGCCCGGGTGTGGAGCACCCTCGTGACCGGCGGCATCCGGTCGAAGGACGCCGCCGCCGAGTGGGCCGCCGACCGGTTGCCCGCCGCGCACCGGCCCGTCCTGGCCCGCGCCCGGGCCGTCTACCTCGGGGACGAGGACGAGCGGTGGGACGACCTCGATGTCCGGCCCTGTGCGGAGCACCTGGTCCGAGGAATCGAGGAGAGCTACTCCGCGTAGGGGCCGGCCAGGTCCCAACCCTGGTGCATCGCCGCCGCGAAGGCGGCCGCGATCTTGTGCTCGCCGCTGGCGTTGGGGTGGGTGCCGTCGTAGGTGTCGGTGGCGACGTCGTACGAGGGCGGGGGTGAGGCCAGGAGGACGGGGGAGCCGGGTTCGTCGAGGTCGGCCGCCGTCTTGGCGAGGAGTTCGTTGAAGCGGGTGACCTCACCGGCGAAGGCCGCGTCCGACTGGGCGCGCACGTTCGGGGTGACCGGCAGCCACACCATCCTCACCCGGCGGTTCGCCGCCCGGGCCTCGGCCGTGAAAGCCCGGACGTTCTCGGCGGTCTGCTCGGCGTTCGTGTAGAAGCCCAGGTCGATCAGGCCCAGGGAGACCAGCAGCACGTCCGCGCGGCAGGACCGCACCGCGTCGCCGATCAGCGGCGCCATGTGCTGCCAGCCCTCGCCCCAGCCGGCCAGGTGGGAGCGCGGGAAGTCCGGTTCGGCGTAGGCGTACGACACCGGGGCGTCGGCGAGCTTGTCGTAGAGCGTCTCGCGCGGGCCGACGAGCGTGCAGGGACCGGCGTAGGAACGGCACAGGTGCTGCCACAACCGGTAGCGCCATGTGTGTTCGCCCGTGCTCCCGATCGTCATGGAGTCACCGACGGGCATGAACCTGAGCATCCGCTCATGATGAACGATCTCGACGGCCGACGGGGTGTGAGCCGGGACACGCCCCACGTCCTGCCGCCGTCCCAGTGATCCGTTACGCCGGTGAACCGCCGAGCCGGATGGCAGGCTTGGGGCATGCGCAGACCGTTCGCCCTTCTCGCCGCGGCCCTCCTCACGGGTGCCCTCGCCGTACCCGCCTCCGCCGCCGACGGCGACGAGAAGTTCACGATCAAGGACCCGCGCATCACCGAGTCCAGCGGCCTGGCGGCCTCGCGGCAGCACCCCGGCATCTACTGGACGCACAACGACAGCGACGACGGGGCGTACCTCTACGCCGTCGACAGCTCGACGGGCGAGACGGTCGCCACGATCACGATGTCCGGCGTCGGCAGCCCACGCGACGTCGAGGCCATCTCCATCGGGCCGGACAACCAGATCTACGTCGGGGACATCGGCGACAACCTCGGCGGCACCTGGCCGTACGTCTGGATCTACCGGTTGCCCGAGCCGAAGAACCTGCGCGACCAGACGATCAAGGCCACGCAGTACGTCGTGAAGTACTCCGACGGCGCGCGCGACGCCGAGTCCCTCGTGGTGCACCCGAAGACCGGCCGCGTCTACATCGTCGACAAGAACGAGAAGGGCGGGCACCTCTTCGAGGGCCCGGCGGAGCTCTCCCCGTCCGGCTCGAACGTCTTCCGCCCGGTCGCCGCGGTCCCCGACCTGGAGGCCACCGACGCCACGCTCTCCCCGGGCGGCGAACACCTCGTCGTACGCAGCTACTTCGGCGCGATCGCGTACGACTGGAACGGCGGGAAGATCAAGAAGAAGGAACGCCTCGGGGTGCCGTTCCTCGGGCAGGGCGAGTCCGTCACGTACACCGCGGACGGCAAGAAGCTGATGTACGGCGCCGAGGGTGCCGACAGCCCGGTGGAACCCCAGGACGCTCCCGGTGGCGGAGGCTCCGATTCCTCCTCCGGCAGCGGGAGTTCGGCGGCGACCGAGAGCGGGGGAGACGGGCTGACGGGCAATCTCAAGACGGGCGCGATCGTCGCGGGTGTTCTGCTGGTGGTCGTCCTGGGGGTACGGGGGATGAGGCGGCGGGGCTAGCGCCCCGCGGCGGGGTGGGCACCCCCCTCCGCGAGACCGGCCCGGGGCAGGGAGTCCCGGGCTACCGCTCACGCAGCCGTGCGGCCTGTGCGGATCCCACCCGGGTGGAGTGGCGCAAGTAGCGCTCGATCACCGCGAGTTCCTCATCGGTGAACTCGGCGAGCAGGTCGGCGAAGGCGCTGCCGGGGGCCTCCCACGCGGCCTCGGTCTCCGGTGAGCGCCGGGCGGTGAGCGAGACGCGGGTCCTTCTGCGGTCATGCGCGTCGGGCCTCCTCTCGACCAGCCCCGCCCGCTCCAGCCTGTCGACGAGCCGAGTGGCCGACCCCGAGGTGAGACCGGTCAGTTCGGCGATCTCGCCCGTGGTGAGCGGCTCGGGTTCGAGGCCGAGCAGGCTCACGCACTGCAGATCCGTCGGATGCAGTCCCAGCCGGTCGGCCATGGCCTGGTTGAAGAGGGTGTACGCGGCGTGCTGCCGCCTTGCGGCCACGGTGACCGCCGCGAGCAGACCCTCGCGATTCTCGATTGACACCACTCGGCATCCGCCCTTCAATTCACTGCGTTGCGCAGATACTGCGTGACGCAGATACTACTCCTCGAAGGGACGCATCGTGAGCACCCTCTCCATCGAGCGGATGAGCGAGCTGTACGGCCACTGGGCCGCGCTGTGGCGCGGCGACTTCAGCCGGGCCGACGAGATCCTCGATCCCGGCTTCGTCGTGCACCAGGCGCGGCCCGACGGCAGTGACTCGGAGGCGGTGACGGGTTCGGCCCGGCTGCTTCCCGAGATCGAGCAGACCATGGCGGTGTTCGACGACGTCGCCCTCACGGTGGATGTCGGGCCGATCGTCCAGGGCGACCTGATCGCGGCGCGCTGGACACTGCGCGCACGCTATACGGGCGGCCTGGAGCACGCCACGGCCCCGGCCGGCACCCCGGTCGAGTTCAGCGGCCACGACATCCTGCGCGTCTGCGGCGGCAGGTTCGTCGAGTACTGGACCTGCACCGACGTACTGGCCGGCCTCGCCCGGCTCGGTGCCGTCTCCGGCCCCAACGGCCCGGCCCGGGCGTGACTGCGGGGTGCTTCTAGGCCCTGCGGGCCACCAGCACCTCCAACCCGTCCAGGAGGCGCTGCAATCCGAACTCGAAGTGGTCGAACTCCGCGCCGAAGGCGTCCTCGGAGAGGGACGCCATCACCGGGTAGCGGCCCGAGGCCATGGCCTTCTCCAGGGCCGGAACCTGCGCCTGCCAGAACTCGGCGTCCGTCAGGCCCGTCCGGCGCTCCGCCTCCTGCTGGTACAGCTGCGTGCGCGCGGCCCCGACGACGTATCCGTCGATCATGACGATCACGGAGACCAGTTCGGGGTCGGTCAGCCCCATCGGGCGGCGGATCAGGGTGAGGACCTTCTCCATGCCGTCGAGGGCGCTCGGGCCGAGGATCGGGCGGGTCTGGTTGACCTGGAGCAGCCAGGGGTGGCGGCGGTAGAGGGCGAGGGTGGCACGGCCCAGTGCCTCCAGGGCCGCCCGCCAGCCGCCTTCACCCAGGTCGGCCGGGTTCTCGGAGGGGCGCTGCACCCGGTCCAGCATCAGGTCGAGCAGCTCGCCCTTGCCGGGCACGTACCGGTACAGCGACATGGTGCCGGTGCCGAGCTCCGCGGCGACGCGGCGCATGGAGAGTTTCTCCAGCCCCTCGGTGTCCGCCACCTGGATGGCCGCTTCCACGATCCGGTCCAGCGTCAGGGTCGGTTTGGGGCCCCGGCTGGGGCGGCGGCCGGTCTCCCACAGCAGCTCCAGGGTGCGGGCGATGTCGCCGCTGCCGCTGGTCTCCGTACCGCCCGTGCCACTCGTACCGCTCGTCATGGAGCCAGCTTAAGGCGCCCGTCCAAAAACTGGGTACGGCGTACGCGTAATCGGGTACGCTGTACTCAGTTCGGTGCCGAGGTGGCGCGGACGCACGGGAGGGGACGGCATGGACGGATACGCGGTGCGGGCCGAGGCGCTGGAGAAGAGGTACGGCGAGAAACGCGCCCTCGACGGCTTCGACCTGGAGGTGCGCGAGGGCACGGTGCACGGCCTGCTCGGGCCGAACGGGGCGGGCAAGACCACCGCCGTCCGCATCCTGTCCACGCTGATCCGGCTGGACGGGGGCAGCGCGACGGTCGCCGGCCTCGACATCGCCCGGCAGGCACGCGAGGTGCGGGCCCGGATCGGCCTCACCGGCCAGTACGCGGCGGTCGACGAGGTGCTCACCGGCCGGCAGAACCTGGAGATGTTCGGTCGCCTCTTCCATCTGGGCGGCAAGCGGGCCCGGCTCCGGGCGACCGAGCTGCTGGAGCAGTTCGACCTGACCGACGCCGGCGACACGGGCGTCGGCAAGTACAGCGGCGGCATGCGGCGCCGCCTCGACCTCGCCGCGTCGATGATCCTCGCCCCGGCCGTCCTCTTCCTCGACGAGCCGACGACCGGTCTCGACCCCCGCAGCCGGGGTGAAGTCTGGGAATCCGTCCGGGCGTTGGTGGCGAGCGGCACGACCGTGCTGCTGACCACCCAGTACCTGGAGGAGGCCGACAAGCTGGCCTCGCGCATCACCGTCATCGACCAGGGCCGGTCCATCGCCGACGACACCCCGGACGGCCTGAAGAACCTGGTCGGCGGCGACCGCATCGAGGTCGTGGTGGCCGAGCGGTCCGAGATCCCACGGGTGGTGAAGGTCGTCGCCCGGGTCACGGACGGTGAACCCGAGGCGGACGAGACGGAGTTGCGGGTGCAGGCGCCGGTCACGGACCGGGTCACCGCCCTCACCGAGGTCGCACGGACCCTCCAGGACGAGGGCGTCCGCGTCGAGGACATCGGGCTGCGCAGGCCGAGCCTCGACGACGTGTTCCTGCGCCTGACCGGACACCGCACCGAGAAGGAGTCCGCGGCATGAGCGTCACCGACCTGAGCACTCCGGGCTCGCGGAGCGGCACGTACTGGCTGCTCGCCGACTGCTGGAACATCGTCCGCCGCGGCCTGACCCACTACCAGCGCCAGCCGGTCAACATCGCCTGGCAGCTGGGCTTCCCGATCCTCTCCGTGCTGATGTACGGCTATGTCTTCGGCAGCGCGATGAAGGTGCCGGGCGGCGGGGACTACAAGGACTTCCTGATGCCGGGCATGTTCGTGATGACCATGGCGTTCGGGTTCATCAACACGGCGACCGTCGTGGTCTACGACTCCACCAAGGGCGTCATCGACCGCTTCCGCTCCATGCCGATGGCTTCCTCGGCCGTGGTGGCCGGGCGCGGGGTCACCGACCTGATCGTCGCCTGCGCCGAGTTGGCGATCATGATGCTCACCGCGCTGGCCATGGGCTGGCGTCCGGACGGCGGCATGGGCTTCCTCGGGGCGTTCGGGCTGCTGCTCTGGCTGCGGTTCGCGCTGATCTGGATCGGCGTGTGGCTCGGCCTGCTGGTGCCCAACCCGGAGGCGGCGGGCGGCCTGTTCGCGGTCGCCTTCCCGCTGACGATGATCTCCAGCATCTTCGTCGCTCCGCAGCTGATGCCCGACTGGCTGGGGTGGGTGGCGGTCTGGAACCCGATCTCGTCCACGGCGGCGGCGACCCGTGAACTGTTCGGCAACCCGGTCAACGGCGACACCTGGGTGGAACAGCACGCGTTGCTGATGGCCGGAGTGTGGCCGGTGATCCTGACGGTGATCTTCCTGCCGCTGGCCGTGCGGCGGTTCAAGAAGCTGAGCCGATAACGGTCGCGAGCGGTTGCGCACCTCCCAGAGTCTTGACGTGCTCATGTTGCGTCAGTTCTCTGGGAGGTGCGCGGCATGATGGGAGCGCTCCCATTCGGTTCCGGGTGCCGTGCTTCCCCCTCCCCGAGAGGAACCCACGGGGAACCCACGAGGAACCCGAGAGGAAGCAGCCCATGTTCCGCACTCTGCGCAGAGCGCTGTGTGTCGCCGCGGCGCTCCTGTTACCGCTGGCGGGCGTGCAGTCGGCACGGGCCGATGCCGCCGCCGAGGCCGCCGGTGGCGGCTACTGGCACACCAGCGGCCGGCAGATCCTGGACGCGGCCGGACAGCCCGTCCGTATCGCCGGCATCAACTGGTTCGGCTTCGAGACCGCCAACCACGTCGTCCACGGCCTGTGGGCCCGCGACTACAAGAGCATGATCGACCAGATGAAGTCGCTGGGCTACAACACCATCCGCATGCCCTACAGCGACGACATCCTCAAGCCCGGCACCATGCCGGACAGCATCAACACCGACGGCAAGAACACGGACCTGCGCGGGCTGACGTCCCTCCAGGTCCTGGACAGGATCGTCGCCTACGCCGGGCAGTCCGGCCTCAAGATCGTCCTGGACCGGCACCGCCCGGACGCGGCGGGCCAGTCGGCGCTCTGGTACACGGCGTCGGTGCCCGAGTCGACGTGGATCACCAACCTCAAGGCCCTGGCGACGCGTTACAAGGGCAACTCCACCGTGGTCGGCATCGACCTGCACAACGAACCCCACGACCCCGCCTGCTGGGGCTGCGGCGACACCTCCCGCGACTGGCGCCTGGCCGCCCAGCGCGCGGGCAACGCCGTGCTGTCCGCCAACCCCGAGCTGCTGATCATGGTCGAGGGCGTGCAGTCGCACAACGGCGTGAACGGCTGGTGGGGCGGCAACCTCACGGGTGTGGCCCAGTACCCGGTTCAGCTGGACGTCGCCAACCGGCTGGTGTACTCGGCGCACGACTACGCGACCTCGGTGGCGCAGCAGTCCTGGTTCTCGGACCCCTCCTTCCCCGCCAACATGCCGGGGATCTGGGACAAGTACTGGGGCTACGTCTTCAAGCAGAACATCGCCCCGGTGTGGCTCGGCGAGTTCGGTACGACCCTCCAGCCGTCGGTGGACCAGAAGTGGCTGGCCGAGCTGGTGCGGTACCTGCGCTCGACGTCGGCGTACGGTGCCGACAGCTTCCACTGGACGTTCTGGTCCTGGAACCCCAACTCCGGCGACACGGGCGGCATCCTGAAGGACGACTGGCAGACGGTCGACACGGCGAAGGACGGGTACCTGGCGTCCATCAAGGCCCCGGGCTTCGATGCCGGCGGTCCCGGTCCGGGCGGCCCCGGTGATCCGGGGGGCGGGAACGCCGCCTGCACCGCCGCCTACACCGTCGGCAGCGATTGGGGCGGCGGCTTCAACGCCGAGGTGAAGGTGACCAACGCGGGGAATGTTCCCCTGAAGTCCTGGAAGGTGACCTGGACCTGGAGCGGATCCCAGAAGGTCACGAACATGTGGAACGCCTCGCACACCCAGAGCGGGGCGACCGTCACGGCGGTGAACGCGGCACACAACGGGAGTGTGCCGGTGGGCGGTTCGGCGAGCTTCGGCCTGGGCGGCGCGCCCGGGGGCGGGGCTGTGCCGAGCGTGAGTTGCACGGCTGCGTGAGCACGGAGTGAGGTGGGGCGCCCGGTGCTCGCCGGGCGCCCCACCTGTCCGGCCCGCCTGACCGACGGTTCAGCCCGCCTGACCGACTGTCCGGCCCACGTGGCCGGGACGTGTGTCCGGAATTGCCGGAACACCCCGTTTTTAAGGGCTTCCTGAGAGCTGGCTGTGCCTCGATTTGGTCAAGTCTTGCTCGAATTCGTACATACGCGGTGCGCTCTTCCGCGACGATGCGGCACGGCCCGCGTCACTCGCGGGCCTGACCCCCCTCACCGTTGCGAGAGAACTCCATGAGAAGAAGCGCAGCCGTACTGTGCGGCGCCACGGTCGTCCTGGCCGGGACCCTCACCGCCGTCCCCGCCAACGCCAGCGCGCCACACTCCGCGAACACGGCCCTGACGACCGCCGCGGCGAAGGTCACCTGGAAGAAGTGCGGGACGGACGACACCCCGACGCTCCAGTGCGGCTCGGTCAAGGTGCCGCTCGACTACGCGAAGCCGCGAGGGAAGCAGATCACGCTGGCTCTCTCCCGCGTGCCGCACACCGCGTCGAAGTCCCAGGGCCCGCTGCTCGTCAACCCCGGCGGCCCGGGCGGCAGCGGTCTGTCGCTGGCCGAGTTCGTCGCGTCCTCCCTGCCCAAGGCCGTCGCCGCCCAGTACGACGTCATCGGCTTCGACCCGCGCGGAGTGGGCAAGAGCCAGCCCGCCCTGGACTGCAAGCCGGGCCACTTCGACCCCGTGCGCCCCGACTCCGTGCCGAGCACCCCGGCGCTGGAGAAGGCCAACCTCGCGCGCGCCAAGGCCTTCGCCAAGGCCTGCGGCACGAAGTACGCGGACGTCCTGCCGTACATCGACACGGTCAGCGCCGTGAAGGACATGGACTCGATCCGCAAGGCCCTCGGCGCGTCGAAGATCAACTACTTCGGCTACTCGTACGGCACCTACCTCGGCGCCGTCTACGCCAAGCTGTTCCCCGAGCGGGTGCGGCGCCTCGTGCTGGACTCGATCGTCGACCCGACCGGTGTCTGGTACGACGACAACATCCAGCAGGACTACGCGTTCGACAAGCGCCACAAGGCCCTCATGGCGTGGATCGCCACGTACGACTCCACGTACAAGCTCGGCACGAACCCGAAGAAGATCGAGGCCAAGTGGTACGCCATGCGGGCGGCCCTGGCCAAGAAGCCGGCCGGCGGCAAGGTGGGCGCCTCCGAGCTGGAGGACATCTTCATACCGGGCGGCTACAACAACGCCTACTGGCCCACGCTCGCCCAGACGTTCGCGGCGTACGTCAACAACCACGACACGGCCGCGCTGGTCAAGGCCTACGACAACATCGCGGCGATCGACGCCTCCGGTGACAACGGCTACAGCGTCTACACCGCCGTGCAGTGCCGTGACGCGTCCTGGCCGCGCGACTGGAAGCAGTGGCGCAAGGACAACTGGGCGGTGTACGAGAAGGCTCCGTTCATGGCGTGGAACAACGCCTGGTACAACGCGCCGTGCGCGTTCTGGCCGACGAAGACGCTGAAGCCGGTGAACGTCGCCAACAGCAAGCTCCCGCCGGTGCTGCTGTTCCAGGCGACGGACGACGCGGCCACGCCCTACCAGGGCGGCGTCACCATGCACCGCCTGCTGAAGGGCTCCAGCCTGGTCGTGGAGCAGGGCGGCGGCAACCACGGCATCACGCTCAGCGGCAACGCCTGCCTCGACAAGCACCTCGCGACGTACCTCACCAACGGCAAGGTCCCGCACGGCAGCGGTGTGGCGGACGCGGTGTGCAAGAAGACCGCCGACCCCAAGCCGCAGCCGGCGGCGCAGAAGGCGGCGGGCGCGACGCAGCCGGCCGTCGCGGCGGTCGGCGACAGCCTGCGCGGGATCCTGGGGTCCGGACGCTGAGCGTTTCGGTGACCCGGGCCTGACGGGACGACAGGGGGGCGTCCGGTGATGTTCACCGGGCGCCCTCCTAAGCTGTCCGGTCATGGGGGATGACATGGCGGACGACGAGATGGTGGCCGTCCCGGCGGGACGCGTCACGCTGACCGACCGGCGGACGCAACGCAGTTGGGCGGTGGAGGTCGCGTCGTTCCGGATGTCGGCGTTCCCGGTCACGCAGGAGTGGTACGCCCAGGTCACCGGTGAGCGCCCGAGCACGGCCCGGGGCGGCCGGCTGCCCGTCGAGGGCGTGTCCTGGTGGGACGCGATCCGGTTCTGCAACACCCTGTCCCGGCGCGAGGGCCTGACCCTCGCGTACGAGGAGCGGCCCGGCGCCGGGAGCGCCGACTGGGACACCTCCGCCGACGGCTACCGGCTGCCCACCGAGGCCGAGTGGGAACACGCCTGCCGCGCCGGCAGTACCGGCCCTCGCTACGGCCCGCTCGACGAGATCGCCTGGTACCGCGGCAACGCGGACGACCGCGTCCACCCCGTGGGCGGCCGACTGCCCAACGCCTGGGGCCTGTACGACATGCTCGGCAACGTCTGGGACTGGTGCTGGGACCTCTACGACGCCGAGGTCTACGGCACCTACCGGGTGCTGCGCGGCGGCGGCTGGTCCGACGAGCACTGGAGCTGTCGCGCCTCGGTGCGCCGCCGGAGCCATCCGACGTTCCGGATCGACGACGTGGGGTTCCGGGTGGCGCGCTCGATGCCGGCTTGAGCGCGGAAGAGGGCGCCCCGCACGAGCGGGACGCCCTCGACACTCACGTCGTGTGCGAGAAGGTCAGAGCTTCTCGATCACGTAGTCGACGCACTTCGTGAGCGCCTCGACGTCCGCCGGGTCGATCGCCGGGAACATCGCGACGCGCAGCTGGTTGCGGCCGAGCTTGCGGTAGGGCTCGGTGTCGACGATGCCGTTGGCGCGCAGCACCTTGGCGACGGCGGCGGCGTCGACCTCGTCCGTGAAGTCGATCGTGCCGATGACCTGCGAGCGCTTGGCCGGGTCGGTGACGAACGGGTTGGCGTACTTGATGTCCTCGGCCCAGCCGTAGAGCGTGCGGGCGGAGGTGGCGGTGCGCCGGACCGACCAGTCCAGGCCGCCCTGGCCGTTGATCCACTCCAGCTGCTGGTTCAGCAGGAAGAGGGTGGCCAGCGCCGGGGTGTTGTACGTCTGGTTCTTGCGGGAGTTGTCGATCGCCGTCGGCAGCGAGAAGAACTCCGGGACGTGGCGGCCGGACGCGTGGATGCGCTCCGCGCGCTCGATCGCGGCCGGGGAGAACACGCCGATCCACAGGCCGCCGTCGGAGGCGAAGGACTTCTGCGGGGCGAAGTAGTAGACGTCGGTCTCGCTGACGTCGACGGGCAGGCCGCCGGCGCCGGAGGTGGCGTCCACGAGCACCAGGGCGCCCTCGTCGGCACCGGCCACGCGCTTGATCGGCATGGCGACACCGGTCGAGGTCTCGTTGTGGGTGAACGCGTAGACGTCCACGCCCGCCTCGGCGACCGCCTCGGGGTGGGTGCCCGGGTCCGAGGCGATGACGGTCGGCTCGGCCAGCCAGGGGGCCAGCTTGGCGGCCTTGGCGAACTTCGAGGAGAACTCGCCGAAGTTCAGGTGCTGCGACTTGTTCTCGATCAGGCCGTGCGTCGCGACGTCCCAGAACGCGGTCGAGCCGCCGTTGCCGAGGATCACCTCGTAGCCGTCGGGGAGCTGGAACAGCTCGCTGATGCCCTCGCGCACCTGGCCGACCAGGTTCTTGACGGGAGCCTGACGGTGGGAGGTGCCCATGAGAGAGGTGCCGGTCGCGGCGAGGGCGTCCAGCGCCTCCGTCCGCACCTTGGAGGGACCCGCGCCGAAACGTCCGTCCGCGGGCTTGATGTCAGAGGGAATCCGGATCTCAGCCACGCAGGGGAGCGTAGCCGTTTCCAGAAACGTGGGCGAAACGTCGTCCGTCGGGTGAGACGGGAAGTGGACGGGTCAGTGCCGGGCCGGGCCGGGCCAGACGGCCGAGGCGTCGTCGCGGTGCGGGTCCGGCAGCCGGAGGGGGCGCACGGCGACGGGCCGGACCCCGGCCTCGGTGACGGCCGTCCAGGGTGCGGGGCGGCCGGAGTAGCACAGGGTGGTGAGGACGAAGACGCCGTCGGCGTAGACCTCGACGTACTCCCCGACGGTGAGGATGCGCAGTGAGGCCGCGGGTTCCGGCAGGAGGGTCTCGCCGAGCGGAGTGCCGTCGGGGCCGGTGACCCGGAGGTTCTTGCCGTCGCAGGCGACGGTGAGCGCGGGCCGGTCCCCGTCGGAGACATGCGTGCGCAGGGTGACTTCGGTGCGTGCTGAGAGGTCGACGTCACCGACCGCGTGCAGAGGGGCGTCGTACGTCTCCTCGCCGAGCCAGGGGTCCAGGCCGGGCCACCACTCCAGGCGGGGCGCCGCGTCCCGCGGTACGACGAGGGACTTGGGCTGGGCGAGCATGCCGCGACAGCGGTCGCCGGTGTCGGTCAGGCCGACGCGGCGCGGGGTGGTGTGCAGCACGACGCGGGAGCCGTCGGGGGCGGTGACGACGCGCGGCGCGTACGCGCCCGTCGGGCCGAGCGGGCCGCGGCGGGTCCACGGGCCGCGCAGGCGCGGAGCGGTCCACGCCTCGAAGCCCCGGGTGGCGCCGATGGAGCCGAGCAGCAGCCAGCCGCCGTCGTCGAGGCGTTCCAGGACCGGGCACTCGAACTCGTCGACGTCGCCGGGGGAGACGAGCGGCGGGTGGACCGTCCAGTGCTCCAGGTCGTCGGAGGTCGCCCAGGCGACGCACCCGCCGACCTCGACCGGCAGGGCGGCGTCGGCTGCGCAGACCAGCATGACCCAGCCGTCGGACTCGTCGTCGCGTACGACGAAGGGGTCGCGCCAGCCCATGCGTTCGCCCGTGCGGTACCAGCGCCCGTCCGCCTCGACGACCGGCCCGGTGCCGTGGCGGCGCCAGCCGGTGCCGTCGGTGCGCTCGGAGCGGGCCAGGCCGACCGACTGCAGGGGCCAGCCGCCCGGGGTGAGTCCGGAGACGGCGGTGTAGAGCATCGCCATGCCGGTGCCGTGCGGGAAGGCGTGCATGGTCCACACCGCCTGCTGGTCGAAGCGGCCCGGCAGGCCGTTGCCGAAGGCCGTGCCCTGCGGTTCCCAGTGGACCAGGTCGGTGGAGGTGGCCCGGCCGTAGGAGGTCTCCATGCGCAGGTGGTCGAACTCGTCCGTCCACGGGCCCTGGAGGTGCAGTGCGGTGTAGGTGCCGTCCGCGTGGCGCAGGAGGTCGAAGTCGTTCACGCAGAGGCCGGGCGGCGCGTATCGCATGGACAGGTCCTGTCTGCCGACAGCGGCACTCAAACGCGTGCGCTGTGATCTTGCTGGGGCGAGTTCCTCTGAGAATCAGCCGAAGTAAATCCGAACGCAAACGCTTGCGCAACCACAGGAGCGGGTTTACGGTCTCGTCACTCCCTCACACGCCGATGTGTTCCGGACGACCCCGAGCACACGGCGTGCACCCGATCTAGGAGCGTCCCGTGACGGTCAGCATCACCGATGTCGCCGAGGCCACCGGAGTCTCGGCGTCCACCGTGTCCCGCGCCCTGCGCGGCCGTCCCGGCGTGTCGGAGGAGATGCGGGCCCGGATCGTCGCGGCCGCAGCCGACCTGGGCTACACCGCCTCGCGCTCGGCCTCCAGCCTGGCCAGCGGACGCACCTACACCATCGGCGTCGTCGTCCCGTACGTCGGCCGCTGGTTCTTCGGCACCGTGCTGGACGCCGCCGAGAAGGTCTTCAGCGCCGCCGGCTACGACGTCCTGCTGTACAACCTCGGCTCACCCGAGGCCCGCAAGCGCTTCTTCACCAAGCTGCCGATCCGCAAGCGGGTCGACGCCGTGCTGTCCCTGCTGATCCCGGACCCGGAGGAGGCCGCCGCCCTGCGGTCCCTGGCCGTGCCGCTGGCGACCACGGTCGGCGGCGCCCGGCCCGGCTTCACGGTGGTCGGCATCGACGACCGGGGCGGCGCGGAGAGCGCCGTACGGCACCTGGTCAACCTCGGACACCGGCGGATCGGCATGATCTCCGGCGCCAGCGAGCCGCTGCACTGGACCACGCCCCTCGACCGCCGGCAGGGCTACCTGGACGTGCTCACCGACTCCGGGATCGAGCCCGACCGCGCCCTGGAGGCGGACGGCGGTTACACGGTCGAGGGCGGTGAGCGGGCCATGACCGAACTGCTGGCGCTGCGTCAGCCGCCCACCGCCGTGTTCGCCCAGTCCGACGAGATGGCGATGGGCGCCCTGCGCGCCCTGCGCCGGCACCGGCTGCGGGTCCCGGAGGACGTGTCCGTGGTCGGCTTCGACGATCACGAGCTGTCCGAGGTGGTCGGGCTGACCACCGTGGCCCAGCCGGTCGCGGCCCAGGGCCGGGAGGCGGCCCGGCTGCTGCTCGCGCAGCTCGACGAGCCGGACGCCGGGCCGCCGCGCCCCGTCGAGATGCCCATCCGCTTCATCCTCCGCGAGACCACCGCCCCGCCGCACACCGGCCGTCAGCGGTAACCCGCCCCCTCCCCGGCTCCCTCTCCTCCCCCCGGCCCCTCCCCACCGTCCGCGCACCCACCGCACACCCCGCTCGGAGGCACCACCATGATCACCGGCCACGGAAGACACCGTCGTACGGGCCTGACGGCCCTCGCCCTGCTGCCGCTGGCCGCGCTGGCCGCCTGTGGCGGCGGGAGCGGCGGCAGCGACACCTCCGCCGAGGAGGGCAGCGGAAAGGGCACCATCAGCGTCTGGGCCCACCAGGGCCAGGCGAGCGAGGCGACCGCGCTGCAGAACGCGGTGAAGTCCTTCAACTCCTCGCAGAGCGACGTCAAGGCCGAGCTGAAGCTCATACCGGAGAAGGACTACACGAAGACCATCACCGCCACCGACGCCTCCGAACTGCCGGACGTGCTGGAGTTCGACGGCCCGACGATGGCGAACTTCGTCTACAACAGCAAGCTCGCCCCGGTCGACGGCCACGTCTCCGCCAAGACCCTCGGCAACGTCACGGACGCGATCAAGGCGCAGGGCGAGATCGACGGCAAGCACTACGGCCTGGGCATGTTCGACGCCGGGCTCGGCATGTACGCCAACAAGAAGCTGCTGGACGCGGCCGGCGTGACCTACCCGAAGAGTGTGGACGACGCCTGGACGGCCGAGGAGTTCGGCAAGGCCCTGAAGGCGCTGAAGGGCAAGGACGCCGACGGCAAGGTCCTCGACCTCTCGGAGCAGTACGGCCTGGCCTCCGAATGGGGAACCTTCGGCTTCTCCCCGATCGTCTGGTCGGCCGGCGGCGGCCTGCTGAAGGACGGCAAGGCCGAGGGCGCCCTCGACAGCCCGAAGACCGTCTCCGCGATGAAGACCTTCCAGTCCTGGAAGCCCTACGTCGACCCCAACACCGACGGCAACGCCTTCGCCAAGGGCAAGGTGGCGCTGAGCTGGGTCGGCCACTGGAACTACCCCGCCTACAGCGAGGCCCTCGGTGACGACCTCGCCGTGCTGCCGCTGCCGGACTTCGGCAGCGGTCCCAAGACCGGCCAGGGTTCGTGGGCCTGGGGCATCGGCGCCGACAGCGAGAACGGCAAGGCCGCCGGAACCTTCCTGGACTACCTGCTGAATGACACCAACGTCGGCGCCATGACGAAGGCAAACGGCGCGGTGCCCGCCACCAAGTCGGCCCTCGCCAAGAGCGAGCTGTACAAGAAGGGCGGCCCGCTCCAGCTCTTCGCCGACCAGCTGGCCAAGCCGTGCGGCGACAGCGACATCACCTCCTCCTGCGTCGCCGTCACCCGCCCGGTGACCGCCGGATACCCCACCGTCACGGCCAAGTTCAACACGGCCCTCAACTCGATCTACGGCGGCGCCGACCCCGGGGAAGCCCTGCGGAAGGCCGCCCGGGCCATCGACCGGGACTTCACCGACAACGCCGGCTACGAGATCCCGTAACCCGCAGGACGCATCGGCCCGGGCGGGCCGTCGGTGACGTGGCGCCGCGACAGCGCGGCCCGCGTGCCGGCCGGGCCCGCCCCGCCGGGAAGAGGACCCCTGTCGTGAAAACCGTGGAATCCGCGCAGGCCGCGGGCCCAGACCGGGCGCAGGCCGTCTCGTCCGCACCCCCCGCCAAGCCCCCGCGTCCCGCGCGCGGCAACCGTGACCGGCTGCACGGGCTGCTGATGTCCGCCCCGGCCGTCGTCGGGCTGATCGCCTTCGTCGGCATCCCGTTCGGCTACGCCGTGGTGCTCTCCTTCTACAACGTCCGCCTCGGCTCGCCGCTGGAGCCCGCCTTCTTCGGCGTGGAGCACTACCGGCGGCTGTTCACCGACCCCGACCTGTCCGGCCCGTTCCTGCGGGCGCTGCTGAACAACCTGACCTTCGCCGTCGTCGTCGTACCGCTCCAGACGGGTCTTGCGCTGGCGCTGGCGATCCTGCTGAACCGCAAGCTGAAGGCGATCGGCCTGTTCCGGTCCTTCTTCTTCATGCCGGTGGTCTTCCCCATGGCGCTGGTCGCCGTGATCTGGCGGCTGATCCTCGCCCGCAGCGAGCAGGGCCTGCTCAACTCCCTGCTGGACACGGTGACTTTCGGCAACTGGGGCGCCTTCGACTGGCTCGGCGACGGCCTCACCGCGATGGGCTCGATCATCGTGCTGTCGGTGTGGCAGGGCGTCGGCTTCCAGATGGTCATCCTGCTCGCCGGCCTCCAGCAGATCCCGGGCGAGCTCTACGAGGCCTCCGAGCTGGACCGGGCCTCGCGCTGGCAGCAGTTCCGGCACGTCACCCTGCCCGGCATCCGCGGCACCCTGGTGTTCGTCGCGATGCTGACCTCGGTGCTGTCCTTCCGGGTCTTCGACCAGGTGTACGTCCTCATCCGCGGCGGCGGCCTGGACGAGGACGCCACCCGCACGGTGATGTACCAGGCCGTCACCACCGCCTTCGACCAGAACGACATCGGCCAGGCCTCGGCCGTCACGGTGGTGTTCTTCCTGATCGTCGTCGCCCTGACCATCGTCCAGCGCCGCGTCGTCCGGCCCGACAACGAGGACTGACCCACCCATGGCCATGACCCGTACGCCCGTGCGCCGCGTCCTCGACTACACCGTCCTGAGCGTCCTGGCGTTCGTCTTCGCCCTCCCCGCGCTCTACCTTTTCCTCGGCAGCCTCAAGCCGTCCGACGAGGTCCTGAACGGCCTGTCCGGCTTCCTGCCCACCCACCTCTCCTTCGACAACTACACCGCCGTCCTCGACAGCCTGAACTCCGACAGCACCGGCTACTTCTGGCAGTTCATGGGCGTGTCGGTGCTGCTGTCGTTCGTGGTGGTGACGGGCGGGCTGATCGTCAACTCGATGGCGGCCTACGGGCTGACACGGCTGAAGTGGCGCGGGCAGAACGCGGTGTTCACCCTGGTCCTGCTGCTGATGCTGATCCCGTTCGAGTCGGTGGCGGTGCCGCTGTTCTACATGTTCAACGGCCAGCGCAACACGCTGCTCATCCAGGCGCTGCCGTTCGTCGCCAACGCCTTCGCGATCTACCAGTTCCACACGTTCTTCAAGAAGATCCCCACGAGCATCGAGGAGGCGGCCCGGCTGGACGGGGCGGGTCCCTGGCGCACCTTCTTCGCGATCATCGTGCCGATGTCCAGGCCGGTGTTCGCCTCGGTCGCGATCCTCACCTTCCTCATCCAGTGGGGCTCCTTCCTGTGGCCGGTGCTGATGGTGTCCGACCCGTCCGTGCGCCCCCTGCCGCTGGAGATGAGCGTCTTCCAGGGCCAGCAGCCGCCGGACTGGGGCCAGATCCTCGCCTTCGGAGTGCTGCTGGTGCTGCCCGTGCTGATCGTCTTCGCGTTCTTCCAGCGCTGGTTCGTCGAGGGCGTGGCGAGCTCCGCGGTCAAGGGCTAGGGGGTCACCGTCAGTGACCGGATGCATCCTGGACGCATGACGGATCTCGAAGCACGGCTGCGTGCCGTCGTCCGGGGCGAGGTCGGGTTCGACGTCACGTCCCGGGCGCTGACGACCATGGACGCGTCCAACTACCGGCGGGTCCCGGTCGGCGTGGTCGCTCCGCGTGACGCCGACGACGTCGCGGCGGTGCTCGCGGTGTGCCGGGAGCGAGGCGTGCCCGTGGTCGCCCGCGGCGGAGGCACCTCCATCGCCGGGCAGGCCACCGGCACCGGTGTCGTCCTGGACTTCACCCGGCACATGAACCGGCTGGTCGCCCTGGACCCCGAGGCGCGCACGGCCGTGGTGCAGCCGGGGCTGGTGCTGGACCGGCTCCAGGAGGCCGCCGCCCCGCACGGGCTGCGCTTCGGGCCCGACCCGTCCACGCACAGCCGCTGCACGCTCGGCGGCATGATCGGCAACAACTCGTGCGGCTCGCACTCGGTGGCGTGGGGCACGACCGCGGACAGCGTGCGGGAACTGGACGTCGTCACCGCGCGGGGCGGGCGGCTGCGGCTCGGGCGGGACTGGGCCGGGGCACCGGACGGACTGCGAGAACTGGCCGAGGGGGAACTCGCCCGGCTGCGCACCGGCTTCCCGGAGCTGCCCCGTCGCATCTCCGGTTACGCGCTGGACGCCCTGCTGCCGGAGAACGGCGCCGACGTGGCCCGCTCCTTCTGCGGCTCGGAGGGCACGCTCGGCGTCCTGACGGAGGCCGTCGTACGCCTCGTCGAGGCGCCACGCGCGCGTGCGCTGGCCGTGCTGGCGTACGCCGACGAGAGCGCGGCGGCCGAGGCTGCGGCCGGGCTGCTGCCCTTCGGGCCGCTCACGGTGGAGGGCATGGCGGCGGACCTGGTGCCGTCCACGGCCGAACTGCCGCGGGGCGGGGCCTGGCTGTTCGTGGAGACCGGCGGGGAGTCGGCGGGGGAGGCACGCGCGCGTGCGGAGGCGATCGTGCGGGCCGCCGACGTCCTGGACGCGCTCGTGGTCACCGACCCGGCCGGGCAGCGGGCGCTGTGGCGGATCCGGGAGGACGCGAGCGGTACGGCGACGCGCATGCCCGACGGGACCGAGGCGTGGCCGGGCTGGGAGGACTGCGCGGTGCCGCCCGCCCGGCTCGGGGCGTATCTGCGGGACTTCCGGGCGCTGATGACGGCGCACGGGCTGCGCGGCACGCCGTACGGGCACTTCGGGGACGGCTGCATCCACGTCCGGATCGACTTCGACCTGCTGACGGCCCCCGGCGTCGCCCGCTTCCGCCGCTTCTCGGAGGAGCTCGCGGAGCTGGTGGTGGCGCACGGCGGGTCGCTGTCCGGGGAGCACGGGGACGGGCAGGCACGGGCGGAGCTGCTGCCGAGGATGTACGGCTCCGAGATGGTCGGCCTGTTCGAGCGGGTCAAGGGCGCGTGGGACCCGGACGACCTGCTCAACCCCGGGATGCTCGTCCGCCCCGCGCCCCTGGACAGCGGCCTGCGCTTTTCCGTCCTGCCCCGCGAGCCGGTCGACGTGGCCTTCGGCTACCCCTCGGACGGCGGCGACTTCTCGGCGGCGGTGCGGCGCTGCGTGGGCGTCGCCAAGTGCCGTACGACCTCGGTGTCCGGCTCGGGCGTCATGTGCCCGTCCTTCCGGGCGACCGGCGCGGAGGAGCACTCCACGCGCGGGCGGGCCCGGCTGCTGCACGAGATGCTCGCCGGTGAGGTGGTGACGGACGGCTGGCGCTCGGAGGAGGTCCGGGACGCCTTGGACCTGTGCCTGTCCTGCAAAGGCTGCCGGTCGGACTGCCCGGTCGGGGTCGACATGGCCACGTACAAGGCGGAGTTCCTGCACCAGCACTACGCGGGCCGGCGCCGGCCCGCCGCGCACCACGCCCTGGGACGGTTGCCGGTGTGGCTGCGCGCGGTGTCCCGTACGCACACGGCACGGCTGGTCAACGCGCTGTCCGCGCTACCGCCCCTGGCCCGGGCGGCGAAACGGCTGGGCGGTCTCGCGCCCGAGCGGGAGATCCCACGGCTGGCGACGCGGACGTTCAGCCGGTGGTGGGAGGGGCGCAGGGCATCCGGCTCTTCCGCGGAGGGCCCCACCGCACAGGGCGACCTGGTCGTGCTGTGGCCCGACACCTTCACCGAGCACCTCTCGCCGGGCGTGGGGCGGGCCGCCGTGCGGGTGCTGGAGGCGGCCGGGCTGCGGGTGGCGTTGCCGCCGACGCTGCGCCTGGAGAAGCCACCGGTGGGCGACGGCAGGACGGTCGCCCTCGACCCGCTGTCCCTGCTGCGCGGCCAGGGCCGGGTCTGCTGCGGGCTGACGTACGTGTCGACGGGGCAGCTGGACCGGGCCCGGGCCGTCATGCGCCGCACGCTCGACCTGATGGAACCGGTCCTGGAGACCGACGCCCCGGTCGTCGTCCTGGAGCCGAGCTGCGCCGCCGCCCTGCGCACGGACGTACCCGAGCTGCTGCACGACGACCCGCGCGCGGCCCGGCTCTCCGCGAAGGTCCTCACCTTCGCGGAGACGCTGGAGCGCCACGCACCCGGCTGGACACCGCCGCGCGTCGACCGCCCGGTGACCGGGCAGACCCACTGCCACCAGCACGCGGTGCTCGGCGACGCCGCAGACCGCCGGCTGCGGGACGCGGCCCTGCTCACCGGCGAACTGAGCGGCGGCTGCTGCGGCCTCGCGGGGAACTTCGGCTTCGAGAGGGGCCACTACGAGGTGTCCGCCGCATGCGCGGAGGAGCAGCTCCTGCCCTCCGTACGGGACGCCCCGGACGGCACGGTGGTCCTGGCGGACGGCTATTCCTGCCGCACCCAACTGGAGCAGCTGGCGGGCGTGCGGGGCAGGCACCTGGCGGAGGTGCTGGCCGAGGCCCTGGACGGGGACCCCGGGCACGACGGGACGTGAGGCGTTCGGGCCACGGGACGGGCGGATCCGAGTGTCTGAGCCGGGTGAGGGACGTGGCCGCTCCTAGGCTCGCGGCACCAGTCTCCGCCCGCCGAGGGCCGCTGCTCGAAGGAGCCCGCGCATGAGCGTCCGCGTCCAGCCGATCACCCGTGACGAGCACCTCGCGTTCGTCACGGCCCGCCCCTCCGCCAGCCACACCCAGGTCCCCTCCTGGGGCGAGGTGAAGCCCGACTGGCAGGCGGAGAGCCTCGGCTGGTTCGACGACGCCGGGCAGCTCGTCGGCGCCGGACTGGTGCTGCTGCGCCCCCTGCCCGGCCCCCGGGTGCCCGGGCTGCCGCGCTACCTCGCGTACCTGCCCGAGGGCCCGCTCCTCGACTGGCACAAGCCCGGCCTCGACCGCCTGCTGGAGCCGATGCTCGCGCACCTGAGACGACGCGGCGCCTTCGCCGTGCGGATGGGCCCGCCGGTCGTGGTGCGCCGCTGGAGCGCGGACGCGGTCAAGGCGGCGATCGCCGACCCGGCCGCCCGGCGACTGCGCGACGTGAAGGCGACGTCGTACGAACCGCGCGCCGGCCAGGTCGCGGACGGTCTGCGCCGCATGGGCTGGCGGCAGTCCGAGGCCTCCGGCGAGGACGGCTTCGCCGCGGGCCAGCCCCGGTACGTCTTCCAGGTGCCGTTCGCGGGCCGGTCGCTGGAGGACGTCCACAACGGCCTGAACCAGCAGTGGCGCCGCAACATCAAGAAGGCGGAGAAGGCCGGGGTGAAGGTCGTGCGCGGCGACCTGGAGGACCTGCCGGCCTTCCACGAGCTGTACTGCGAGACCGCCGAACGGGACCGGTTCATCCCCCGCCCACTGCCGTACTTCCAGCGCATGTGGAGCGCGCTCACGGCCGAACACCCCGACCGGATGCGGCTCTACCTCGCCTACCACGACGGCGAGGTGCTCGCCGCGGCCACCATGCTGACCGTCGGCGACCACGTCTGGTACTCCTACGGCGCCTCCACCGCCCGCCGCCGCGAGGTCCAGCCGAGCAGCGCCGTGCAGTGGCGCATGATGACCGACGCGCACGAACTCGGCGCCGCCGTCTACGACCTGCGCGGCATCACCGACACCCTGGAGGAGTCCAGTCACCTGCTGGGCCTGCTCCGCTTCAAGGTGGGTACCGGCGGCGAGGCCGTGGAGTACCTCGGCGAGTGGGACTACCCGCTCAACCGGCTGCTCCACAAGGCGTTCCAGCTCTACCTCGCCCGGCGCTGAGAAGGGCACCCGGCGGGCTCCGGCGTCTCACCGACCAAGACAGCGGCAAAATGGCTTCACGCACCTGACCGAGTCCATTACTCTGGACTGGCAAGTGCATCGGGGTGTACGCGGAGTGCAGGCCGGTGTACACACAGCCCGCACCCGGAGCCGACGAGCACAGGACCGCCCGTGACCACCCCCGCCAGCACCACGCCCCAGTCAGCGACAGCCACCGCGCCCTCCCCGGCGGGTGGTCCCGGCCGTCTCGGATCCCTCGGGCCCGTGGGCCTGGTGCTCGCGGGCGGGATCTCCGTGCAGTTCGGCGGCGCCTTGGCCGTGACGCTGATGCCCAGGGCGGGCGCCCTCGGGGTGGTCGCCCTGCGCCTGCTGGTCGCGGCCGTCGTGCTGCTCCTGGTCTGCCGCCCGCGCCTGCGCGGCCACTCGCGCACCGACTGGGGCACGGTCGTCGTCTTCGGCATCACCATGGCCGCGATGAACGGCCTCTTCTACCAGGCCGTCGCGCGCATCCCACTGGGCCCCGCGGTCACGCTCGAGGTGCTCGGCCCGCTCGCCCTCTCGGTCTTCGCCTCCCGCCGCGCGATCAACCTCGTCTGGGCGGCGCTCGCTCTCGCCGGGGTGTTCCTCCTCGGCGGGGGAGGCTTCAGCGGGCTCGACCCCACAGGAGCGGCCTTCGCCCTGGGCGCGGGCGCCATGTGGGCTGCCTACATCGTCTTCAGCGCCCGTACGGGCCGCCGCTTCCCGCAGGCGGACGGGCTGGCCCTGGCCATGGCCGTCGGGGCGGTGCTGTTCCTGCCCCTGGGCATCGCCGAGTCGGGGACGAAGCTGCTCGACCCGGTGACGCTGGGCCTGGGCGCGGCGGTCGCCCTGCTCTCCTCCGTGCTGCCCTACACCCTCGAACTCCTCGCCCTGCGCCGCCTGCCCGCCTCCACCTTCGCGATCCTGATGAGCCTCGAACCGGCCATCGCCGCGACGGCCGGCTTCCTCATCCTCGACCAGGCACTCAGCACCGCCGAGGCCGCCGCGATCGCCCTCGTCGTCGCGGCGAGCATGGGCGCGGTGCGCACCCAGGTGGGCCGCGGCCGCAAGAAGCGGGCGGCGCTGGAGAGCACGGGCCTGGAGGGCTGAGCGGCCGGGTGGGAAGCGGCCGCTGTCCTTCCCGGCGAGGGAAGCGGTCCTCGTTCGGCCCGGCGAGGGAAGTGCCCTTGTTCGGCCCGGCCCCGTTGTCAGTGCCGGGTGCCAGACTGCCCGCATGACCGCACCGGACCCCAAGGCCGACCTCCTCCGCTACCTCCAGGACGCTCGTGACGCCCTGCTGTGGAAGCTCGAAGGGCTCTCCGAGTACGACATCCGGCGCCCCCTGACACCGACCGGCACCAATCTGCTGGGGCTGGTCAAGCACGCCGCGGGAGTGGAGCTCGGATACTTCGGCGACACCTTCGGCCGGCCGTACTTCGACCAGAACCCACCGCCCTGGTGGTACACGCAGGACGCCGACGACAACGCCGACATGTGGGCCACCCCCGACGAGTCGCGCGAGGACATCGCCGGGCTCTACCGCCGGGCGTGGGAGCACGCGAACGGCACGATCGCGGCGTTGCCGCTGGACGCGACCGGTCGCGTGCCCTGGTGGCCCGAGGAGCGCCGGGAGACCACGCTGCACCACCTCCTGGTGCGCGTGATCGCCGACACCAGCCGGCACGCGGGCCACGCCGACATCGTGCGCGAACTCATCGACGGGTCGGTGGGCCTGACGCAGGGCAAGGACAGCATGCCCCCGGGCGACCGGGCCATGTGGGAGGCCCATCGGCAGCGGCTGGAGGAGGCGGCGCGAGAGGCGGACAAGGCCGTCTGAACGCGCCGCGGCGGTCGGGCCCGTGGCAGCGGCGGAAGCCGGGGCCCGTCGGCCGGGGAGGCGCTAACGCACCAGCATCCCGCGCACGCTGACGCCGTAGTGCGCCCGCAGCCGCCGCAGCTCCCACAGCCCCACCGCGGTCACCGACAGCGGTGCCCCGAGCATGAACACCGCCCGCACCGGCCCCGGCACACCCGCGTACGCCCCGGTGAACAGGTCGATCAGCGTCATCTCCCACACCAGTGTCATGGCGAGCAGCGGCGGCATGGTCTGGTGGATGTCGGCCGTGCGGAACACATGCAGCAGCGCCAGGCCGACGCCCCAGGCGATGAACGGCAGCACCCACACCAGGACGAGCACGACGACCACCCAGGTGACCACCGTCATCGCCGGGTTGGTGGCGAACCGCCCCTCGACGAAGCCGGTGAGGACCATCAGCGGGAACACGAAGACCGCGGCGATCAGGGCCACCATCGCACCGAACGGCTTCGCGGCCCGGCGCAGCAGGTCCCGCCGGGCCGACGGTGCGGTCAGCGCCAGCAGGACGCCCACGACCACCGGGAACGTCACCGACAGCACCAGCACGCTGTGCCACGACTGGTCGAGACGATCGTCGGCGACGTCCCGCAGGGAACTGCTGACCTTGTAGCTCACCGACACCCACACCACCGCGGCCAGTCCCACCAGCGTGCGGATCTTCTGCATGCGGGCGACGAACGCGTCCTCGACGAGGTCCGGCCGGGACGGCCTGAACACCCGGCGCGCGGTGTGGATGGGCCCGATCCGCCGCCGCAGCCGCGCGACGGGGCCGGGCGGCGGCGGGGGCACCGGGTGGGGCATGTAGGGGTGGGGCACATGGGGCGGATGGCCACCCCCGGGCGGCGGCACCTGGGGCGGATACCCACCGGGCGGATACCCGCCTCCCGGCGGCGCGTACGGCCCGGGCGAGGGCGGATAGGGCCCTGGCTGCGGCGGATACGGCTGCGGACCGTTCGGGCCGTGCGGCGGCTGCCCGCCCGGGTTCCAGGTGCTCATTCTTGTGTCTCCCCCGACGCGTGACCAATGGAACGAGCGGCGAGCCAGAGTGTATTGATCTCGCCGCCGAAGAGCACGCTTCCGGCCACCGCAACAGTTTCATGCAAGCACGCTTGATTGTTTCCGGTGCCGCTGCCATGCTCCTCAGCACCCCGCACCACCCCGCACACCGTCGTGCCCCGAGGGGAGCGCCCCGTGTCCGATCCGACGTCCGTGATCGACGATCTGCGTGAGGAGAGCGAGGAACTCGACCGCCTCGTGGCCGGGTTGCCCCCGCGGCGCTGGTCGCTCGCGACCCCCGCGCCCGGCTGGACCGTGGCCCACCAGATCGCCCATCTCGCCTGGACGGACCGCTCGGCCCTGCTCGCCGTCACGGACCCCGACGGCTTCCACGCCCTGGTCGAGAAGGCCCTCGCCGCGCCCGGCTCCTTCGTGGACGAGGGCGCCGAGGAGGGCGCGCAACTCCCGCCCGGCGAGCTGCTCGCCCGGTGGCGCGGCGGCCGCGCCGCACTGGAGGAGGCTCTGCGGGCCGCCCCGCCCGGGGCGCGCTTCCCCTGGTACGGCCCGCCCATGTCGGCCCCCTCCATGGCGACGGCCCGGCTGATGGAGACCTGGGCCCACGGGCAGGACGTGGCCGACGCCCTGGGTGTGGTGAGCCCACCCAGCGACCGGCTGCGGCATGTGGCCTGGCTCGGGGTACGGACCCGTGACTTCGCCTTCGGCGTGCACGGCCTCACCCCGCCCGCCGACCCCTTCCGCGTCGAACTGCGCGCCCCCTCCGGCGACCTGTGGACGTACGGCCCCGAGGACGCCGCGCAGCGCCTCACCGGGACCGCCCTCGACTTCTGCCTGCTGGTCACCCAGCGCGCCCACCGCACCGACCTCGCGCTGCGCGCCGACGGCCCCGACGCCGACCGCTGGCTGGACATCGCGCAGGCCTTCGCCGGGCCGCCGGGCGGCGGACGCCCGCCGAAGGAGTCCGCCTCGTGACCCTGCGCATAGGCAACGCCTCCGGCTTCTACGGCGACCGCTTCGACGCGATGCGCGAGATGCTCACCGGCGGCGAACTCGACGTCCTCACCGGCGACTACCTCGCCGAACTGACCATGCTGATCCTCGGCCGGGACCGCCTGAAGGACCCCGCCGCCGGATACGCCCGCACCTTCCTGCGGCAGTTGGAGGAGTGCCTCGGGCTCGCGCACGAGCGGGGCGTCAGGATCGTCACCAACGCGGGCGGGCTCAACCCGGCCGGACTCGCGGACGCCGTACGGCGGTTGGCCGACCGGCTGGGCATTCCCGTACGTGTCGCCCATGTGGCGGGCGACGACCTCACCGCCGCCCACCCGGGCTCCCTCGCCGCCCACGCCTACCTCGGCGGCTTCGGCATCACGCAGTGCCTGCGGGCGGGCGCCGACGTCGTCGTCACCGGGCGGGTGACGGACGCGGCCCTGGTCACCGGGCCCGCCGCCGCACACTTCGGGTGGAGCGAAACGGAGTACGACCGGCTCGCGGGCGCCGTGGTCGCCGGGCACGTCCTGGAGTGCGGGGCACAGGCCACCGGCGGCAACTACGCCTTCTTCCGGGACGGCGACGCCCGCCGCCCCGGCTTCCCGCTCGCCGAGCTGCACGAGGACGGCGGCTGCGTCATCACCAAGCACCCCGGCACCGGCGGCTTCGTCGACGTCGGCACGGTCACCGCGCAGCTGCTGTACGAGACGGCGGGTGCCCGGTACGCGGGGCCGGACGTCACCGCCCGGCTGGACACCGTACGGCTGAGCCAGGACGGGC
Organism: Streptomyces massasporeus; assembly: GCF_014648995.1. Classification (GTDB taxonomy): domain Bacteria; phylum Actinomycetota; class Actinomycetes; order Streptomycetales; family Streptomycetaceae; genus Streptomyces; species Streptomyces massasporeus. The sequence continues at coordinate 255,749 of NZ_BMSE01000008.1, forward strand.
CCGACCGGGTGCGGATCGAGGGCGTGCGCGGGGAGGCGCCGCCGCCCACCCTCAAGGTCGGGCTCAACCGGCTCGGCGGCTTCCGCAACGAGGTCGTCTTCGTGCTCACCGGGCTCGACATCGAGGCCAAGGCCGCCCTGGTGCGGGACCAGCTGGAACCGGCCCTCGGCAAGGTCGCCGACGTGCGCTGGGAGCTGGCCCGCACCGACCGCTCCGACGCCCCGACCGAGGAGACGGCGAGCGCGTTGCTGCGGCTCGTCGTACGGGACCCCGACCAGGGGGCCGTCGGGCGGGCGCTGAGCGGGGCGGCCGTGGAGCTGGCGCTGGCCAGTTACCCCGGCTTCCATGTGCTGGCCCCACCCGGAAAGGGCTCGCCCTATGGGGTGTTCGAGGATGTGTACGTCCCCCATGGTTCCGCCGACCATGTGGCCGTCCTCCACGACGGGCGCCGGATCCCCGTGCCACCGGCCCACGACACGGCCGTACTCGACGCGGTGCCGCAGCCGTCCCTGCCTCAGCCGCCGGAGCCCGGGCCCACCCGTCGCGCCCCTCTCGGGCTCGTCGCGGGAGCCCGCAGCGGGGACAAGGGCGGCAACGCCAACGTCGGGGTGTGGGCGCGCACGGACGACGCCTGGCGGTGGCTCGCGCACGAGCTGACCGCCGACCGGTTCCGGGAGCTCATCCCCGAAAGCCGCGAACTGACCGTCGTACGGCACGTGCTGCCGAACCTGCGCGCCCTCAACTTCGTCGTCGAGGGGATCCTCGGCGCCGGCGTCGCCGCGCAACACCGCTTCGATCCGCAGGCCAAGGCCCTCGGCGAATGGCTGCGCTCCCGCCACCTGGAGATACCGGAGGCCCTCCTGTGACCGTCCTGACCTCCGCGCTCGACCCCACCGGCGCCGAGCACCGGGCCAACCGCGAGGAGATGCTCGCCAAGCTCGCCGCACTGAACGCCGAGCACGCCAAGGCCCTCGCGGGCGGCGGCGAGAAGTACGTCGCACGGCACCGGAAGCGCGGCAAGCTCCTCGCCCGTGAGCGCATCGAGCTGCTCCTCGACCCCGACACGCCGTTCCTGGAGCTGTCCCCGCTGGCCGCCTGGGGCAGCGACCACACCGTCGGGGCGTCCCTCGTCACCGGGATCGGGGTGGTGGAGGGCGTGGAGTGCCTGATCACCGCCAACGACCCGACCGTACGCGGCGGAGCGAGCAACCCCTGGTCGCTGAAGAAGGCCCTGCGCGCCAACGACATCGCCCTCGCCAACCGGCTGCCCTGCATCAGCCTGGTCGAGTCGGGAGGCGCCGACCTGCCGTCGCAGAAGGAGATCTTCATCCCCGGCGGCGCCATCTTCCGCGACCTCACCCGGCTGTCCGCCGCCGGCATCCCGACCGTCGCGGTCGTCTTCGGCAACTCCACCGCCGGCGGCGCCTACATCCCCGGCATGTCCGACCACGTGATCATGGTCAAGGAGCGGGCGAAGGTCTTCCTCGGCGGCCCGCCGCTGGTGAAGATGGCGACCGGGGAGGAGAGCGACGACGAGTCCCTGGGCGGCGCCGAGATGCACGCCCGCACCTCGGGTCTCGCCGACTACTTCGCCGTCGACGAACCGGACGCGCTCCGGCAGGCCCGCCGCGTGGTCGCCCGCCTCAACCACCGCAAGGCGTACGAGGATCCAGGGCCCGCAGAACCGCCCAAGTACGACCCGGAGGAGCTGCTGGGCGTCGTCCCCGGCGACCTCAAGAGCCCCTTCGACCCGCGCGAGGTCATCGCCCGGATCGTCGACGCCTCCGACTTCGACGAGTTCAAACCGCTGTACGGGACGAGCCTGACCACCGGCTGGGCCGCCCTGCACGGCTACCCCGTCGGCATCCTCGCCAACGCCCGGGGCGTCCTGTTCAGCGAGGAGTCGCAGAAGGCCGCCCAGTTCATCCAGCTCGCCAACCAGCGCGACATCCCCCTGCTCTTCCTGCACAACACCACCGGCTACATGGTCGGCAGGGAGTACGAGCAGGGCGGCATCATCAAACACGGCGCGATGATGATCAACGCGGTCAGCAACAGCCGCGTGCCCCATCTCTCCGTCCTCATGGGCGCCTCCTACGGCGCCGGCCACTACGGCATGTGCGGCCGCGCCTACGACCCCCGCTTCCTCTTCGCCTGGCCCAGCGCCAAGTCCGCCGTCATGGGCCCGCAGCAGCTCGCCGGCGTGCTGTCGATCGTCGCCCGCCAGTCGGCCGCCGCGAAGGGGCAGCCCTACGACGAGGCGGACGCCGCGCTGCGCGCCATGGTGGAGCAGCAGATCGAGTCCGAGTCGCTGCCGATGTTCCTGTCCGGGCGGCTCTACGACGACGGCGTCATCGACCCGCGCGACACCCGCACCGTCCTCGGCCTGTGCCTGTCCGCGATCCACACCGCCCCCTACGAGGGCGCCCGCGGCGGCTTCGGCGTCTTCCGGATGTGAGGCCCATGATCACTTCAGTTCTTGTCGCGAACCGGGGCGAGATCGCCTGCCGTGTCGTCCGCACCTGCCGTGAGGCGGGAATCCGGACGGTCGCCGTGCACTCGGACGCCGACGCACACGCCCTCCACGCGCGCGTGGCCGACACCGCCGTACGGCTGCCGGGGTCGGCGCCCGCCGACACCTATCTGCGCGGCGACCTGATCGTGAAGGCCGCCCTCGCCGCCGGCGCCGACGCCGTGCACCCCGGTTACGGCTTCCTCTCCGAGAACGCCGGCTTCGCGCGGGACGTCCGGGACGCAGGTCTGGTGTGGATCGGGCCGCCCCCGGAGGCGATCGAGGCGATGGCGTCCAAGACGCGCGCCAAGGAGCTGCTGGGCATCGAGCCCCTGCGGGAGGTCACCGAGGCCGACCTGCCGGTGCTGGTGAAGGCGGCGGCGGGCGGCGGCGGCCGCGGCATGCGCGTCGTACGGCACCTGGCGGACCTGGACGCCGAGTTGGCCGCCGCCCGGGCCGAGGCCGCGAGCGCCTTCGGCGACGGCGAGGTCTTCGTCGAGCCGTACGTGGAGGGCGGCCGGCACGTCGAGGTGCAGGTGCTCGCCGACACGCACGGCACGGTGTGGGCGCTCGGCACCCGCGACTGCTCCCTCCAGCGCCGTCACCAGAAGGTGATCGAGGAGGCCCCGGCGCCCGGCCTGTCCGCCGCACTCGACGCGGAGGTCCGCGCCCTCGCCGTCCGGGCCGCCCGCGCGGTGGGGTACGTCGGCGCCGGAACCGTGGAGTTCCTCGTCGCGGGCGAGCGGGCGCACTTCCTTGAGATGAACACCCGCCTCCAGGTGGAACACCCCGTGACGGAGGCCGTGTTCGGGATCGATCTCGTCGCCGAGCAGATCCGCATCGCCGAGGGCCACGCCCTTGCGGAGGACCCCCCGCGGGCGCGCGGGCACGCCGTCGAGGCCCGCCTCTACGCCGAGGACCCGGCCAGCAACTGGGCACCGCAGACCGGCCGACTGCACCGCCTCGCCGTCCCCGACGCCGTGCGCCTGGACACCGGCTACGCGGACGGCGACGACATCGGCGTCCACTACGACCCCATGCTCGCCAAGGTCGTCGCCCACGCCCCCACCCGCGCCGAGGCGATCCGCAAGCTGGCCGCCGCCCTCGACCGCGCGGTGATCCACGGCCCCGTCACCAACCGCGACCTCCTGGTCCGCTCCCTGCGCCACCCGGAGTTCACCGCTGCCCGCATGGACACCGGCTTCTACGACCGCCACCTGCCCGCACTGACCGAACCGGCCCCCGACCCGCACGCCCCGCTCGCCGCCGCCCTCGCCGACGCCCACGGCCGCTCCCGCTTCGGCGGCTGGCGCAACGTCCCCTCCCAGCCGCAGACCAAGCGGTACCTGATGGCGGGCGAGGAGCACGAGGCCCGCTACCGGCACGGCAGCAGGGGCCTGGAGGCGGACGGGGTGCGGGTGGTGCACGCCGACGCGCGGCTCGTGATCCTCGACGTGGACGGGGTGCGGCGGACGTACGAGGTCGCCCGCCACGGCGACCAGGTCTACGTCAACACCACGGCCCTGACCGCCCTGCCCCGCTTCCCCGACCCCACCACCCAGCACGCCCCCGGCTCCCTCCTGGCCCCCATGCCGGGCACCGTCGTCCGCGTCGCCGACGGCCTCACGGCAGGAACACCGGTCAAGGCGGGCGAGCCCCTTCTTTGGCTGGAGGCGATGAAGATGCAGCACAAGATCACGGCCCCGGTGACGGGAACGCTGACCGAGCTGCACGCCGTACCCGGCCAACAGGTGGACCCGGGCACGCTCCTGGCGGTGGTGAAAGAGACCCCTTAGGGGCGCGGGGAACTGCGCGACAAGCCACAACGCTCCCGCACCCGAAAGGACGACCCATGGACACCGAAGACCACAAGGCCCTTCGAGAAGCAGTCTCCGCCCTGGGCAAACGCCACGGCCGTGACTTCAGCACCCCTGACCTCTGGTCCGAGGCCGCCAAACTGGGCTACATCAGCGTCAACCTGCCGGAGGCATACGGCGGTGGAGGCGGCGGCATCACCGAACTCTCCCTCGTCCTCGAAGAACTCGGCGCAGCAGGCTGCCCCCTGCTGATGATGATCGTCTCCCCGGCCATCTGCGGCACGGTGATCGCCCGCTTCGGCACGGACGCCCAGAAGGCTCAGTGGCTTCCCGCCCTGGCCGACGGCACCCGCCTCATGGCCTTCGGCATCACCGAACCCGACGCCGGCTCCAACAGCCACCGCATCACCACCACGGCCCGCCGCGACCAGGACACCGGCGGCTGGCTCCTCACCGGCCGCAAGGTCTTCGTCTCCGGCGTGGACATCGCCGACGCGACCCTCATCGTCGGCCGCACCGAGGACGCCCGCACCGGCCGCCTCAAGCCGTGCCTGTTCATCGTCCCGCGCGACACCCCCGGCTTCACCCGCCGCCCCATCGACATGGAACTCAACGCCGCGGAGAAGCAGTTCGAACTGGTCCTGGACGACGTACGGCTGCCCGCCGACGCCTTGGTCGGCGACGAGGACGCGGGACTCCTCCAGCTCTTCGCCGGGCTCAACCCCGAACGCATCATGACCGCCGCCTTCGCGATCGGCATGGGCCGCCACGCCCTCGCCAAGGCCGTCGAGTACGCCCGCGACCGCACCGTCTGGAACACCCCCATCGGCGCCCACCAGGCCATCGCCCACCCCCTGGCCCAGGCGCACATCGACCTCGAACTCGCCCGCCTGATGATGCAGAAGGCCGCCGCCCTCTACGACGCGGGCGACGACATGGGCGCCGGAGAGGCCGCCAACATGGCCAAGTACGCGGCCGGGGAGGCCTGTGTGAAGGCGGTCGACCAGGCCGTGCACACCCTCGGCGGCAACGGCCTCACCCGCGAGTACGGCCTGGCCCGGCTCATAACGGCCGCGCGCGTGGCTCGTATTGCCCCGGTGAGCCGGGAGATGATTCTCAACTACGTCTCCCACCAGACCCTGGGCCTGCCCAAGTCGTACTGAGACGGCCCGCGCCGCGAGGAGGAACCGGCCATGTTCCGCAGCGAGTACGCAGACGTCCCGCCCGTCGACCTGCCCATCCACGACGCGGTCCTGGCCCGGGCCGCCGAGTTCGGCGACACCCCGGCCCTGATCGACGGCACCGACGGCACCACCCTCTCGTACGAGCAGGTGGACCGGTTCCACCGGCGCGTCGCCGCCGCCCTCGCCGAGGCCGGTGTCCGCAAGGGTGACGTCCTCGCCCTGCACAGCCCCAACACCATCGCCTTCCCGACCGCCTTCTACGCGGCCACGCGCGCGGGCGCCACCGTCACCACCGTGCACCCGCTCGCCACCGCCGACGAGTTCGCCAAGCAACTGCGGGACTCGGGAGCCCGCTGGATCGTCACCGTGTCACCGCTGCTGGACGTCGCCCGCCGGGCCGCCGAACTCGCGGGCGGCATACGCGAGATATTCGTGTGCGACAGCGCGAGCGGCCACCGCTCCCTGATCGACATGCTCGCCTCGGCGGCCCCCGAGCCGCAGATCGCCATCGACCCGGCCGAGGACGTCGCGGCCCTGCCGTACTCCTCCGGGACCACCGGCATCCCCAAGGGCGTGATGCTCACGCACCGGCAGATCGCCACCAACCTCGCCCAGCTCCACCCGGCGGTCCCGGCCGGCCCGGGAGACCGTGTCCTGGCGGTCCTGCCCTTCTTCCACATCTACGGCCTCACCGCCCTGATGAACGCGCCCCTGCGGCAGGGCGCCACCGTCGTCGTCCTGCCCCGCTTCGACCTGGAGCAGTTCCTCGCGGCCGTCCAGAACCACCGCATCACGGCCCTGTACGTGGCCCCGCCGATCGTCCTGGCCCTCGCCAAGCACCCGGCCGTCGCCCAGTACGACCTGTCGTCCCTGCGGTACATCATCAGCGCCGCCGCACCCCTGGACGCCCGCCTCGCAGCCGCCTGCTCCCGGCGCCTCGGCCTGCCGCCCGTCGGCCAGGCCTACGGCATGACCGAACTCTCGCCCGGCACGCACGTCGTCCCCCTGGACGCCATGAACGACGCCCCGCCCGGCACCGTCGGCAAGCTCATCGCCGGCACCGAGATGCGCGTCGTCTCCCTCGACGACCCCGGCAAGGACCTCCCGGCCGGCGAATCCGGCGAGATCCTCATCCGCGGCCCCCAGATCATGAAGGGCTACCTCGGCCGCCCCGACGCCACCACCGCGATGATCGACCCCGACGGCTGGCTGCACACCGGCGACGTGGGCCATGTGGACGGGGACGGCTGGCTGTTCGTCGTCGACCGCGTCAAGGAACTCATCAAGTACAAGGGCTTCCAGGTGGCGCCCGCCGAGCTGGAGGCCCTGCTCCTGACCCACCCGGGCATCGCCGACGCCGCCGTCATCGGCAGGTACGACGCCGACGGCAACGAGGTCCCGCACGCCTACGTCGTCCGCCAGCCGTCCGCCGGGGAGCTCACCGAGGCGGAGATCATGATGTACGTCGCCGAGCGCGTGGCCCCCTACAAGCGGATCCGCCACGTCACCTTCATCGTCGGCGTCCCCCGCGCGGCCTCCGGCAAGATCCTCCGCCGACAGCTCAGGGAGAGCGCATGACGCTGATCGCCCGTACCCGCGCGCGTGCCGTGGAGACCCTGTCCCTCGACTCGCCGCACAACCGCAACGCCCTCTCGGCGGCCCTGGTCGGCGAACTGGCCGACGCGCTCACCGACGCCGGCAAGGACCCCGGCGTCCGCGCGGTCGTCCTCACGCACACCGGCAACACGTTCAGCGCGGGAGCCGACCTCAAGGACCCGCCCCCGCCCGAGGCGCTGGTCGCACTGCTGCGGCAGATCATCGAGCTGCCCAAACCGGTCGTCGCCCGGGTCACCGGCCACGTCCGCGCGGGCGGCCTCGGCCTCCTGGCCGCCTGCGACATCGCCGCCGCCGCAACGGACGCCACCTTCGCCTTCACGGAGGTGCGCATCGGGGTCGCCCCGGCCGTGATCTCCCTGCCGATCCTGCCCCGCACGAACCTGCGCGCCCTGGCCCGCCACTACCTCACCGGCGAACGCTTCGACGCGGCGGAAGCGCAGGCGACAGGCCTGCTCACCACCTGGGCGGACGACGTCGACACGGCCCTGGACCCCATCCTCGAAGGCCTGCGCAGATCCGCCCCCGACGCCCTGACCGAGACGAAACGGCTGCTCACGGCTAGGGTGCTGGAAGCCTTCGACCGGGACGCCGCCGACCTGACCGCGCTCTCGGCCCGGCTGTTCTCCTCCCCGCAGGCGCGCGAGGGGATGACGGCCTTCCTCGAACGACGGGATCCGGCATGGGTGGTGTGAGCACGGTCGACCGTGCGGAGAGAGTCCCCAAGCAGGACCGCAGCCGGGCCACCCGGCAGCGGCTCCTCGAAGCCGCCGTGTCCTGCCTCGCCGAACACGGCTGGGCGGGGTCCACCGTCTCCGTGGTCGCCGAACGCGCCGGCGTCTCCCGCGGCGCCGCCCAGCACCACTTCCCGACCCGCGAGGACCTCTTCACGGCGGCCGTCGAGTACGTCGCCGAGGAACGCTCCACGGCCCTGCGCGACCTGTTCCCCGACGGCGCGGCCGGAGACCGCCACGCCGTCGTCGCCGCCCTGGTCGACCTCTACACCGGGCCGCTGTTCCGCGCCGCCCTCCACCTCTGGGTCGCCGCCTCCAACGAGGAGCAGCTCCGGCCCCGCGTCACCGAACTCGAATCCCGCGTCGGCCGCGAGACCCACCGCATAGCCGTCGACCTGCTGTCCGCCGACGAATCCGTCCCCGGCGTGCGCGAAACCGTCCAGGGCCTCCTCGACATGGCCCGCGGCCTGGGCCTCGCCAACCTCCTCACGGACGACGCGGCCCGCCGGGAACGGGTGGTCGCGCAGTGGGCGGGGCTGCTGGAGGAGTCGCTGGGCTGAGGGGCTGGTGGCAGCACGGACGCGGAGTGTGCATACCGCGGTATGCTCGAAGCATGGCGGACACGACGCGCATCACGGTGACACTGCCGACAGACCAGGTCGCCGAACTCAGGAAGCTCACCGACAACGTCTCCGGCTACGTCGCCGAGGCGGTGGCACGCCAGCTGCGGCATCAGTTGCTCGGCGCAGACCTGATGCGTCACCAGGAGGAGCACGGGGCGTTCACCGAGGAGGAGCTGGCCGAGGCCCGCTCCAGGATCTTCGGCACTGCGGATGCCGGTGGATCGGCGAGCGCGGCGTGATGGAGCACGTCGAGACGGTTGTCCTGGACTCTCAGGGGCTCTCCGCCTGGATCGCCCAGGATCGCAAGATCCTGGCGATGTTCCAGGTTCTCCACGCCATGGGCGCCGATTTCGTCATCGGCGCCAACACCATCGTGGAAGGCAGTCATGCGCGCGTGAACATGCCCCGTCTGCAGTGGGCGCTCTCCCGCGTCAAGGTCGAGCCGGTGACCGAGGGCGCCGCGAAAGCGTCCGCGGAACTGCTGAAGGCCGCCGGGCTGCACGGCCACAAGTACGCGATCGACGCGACCGTCGCCGAGGTGGCACTGCGGCAGCCGGGCCCCGTGGCCGTGCTGACGTCCGACGTCGACGACATGGCGCGGCTGTGCGGCGACCGAGTCCGGCTCATCGGCATCTGAGCCTCACGGACTGAGCCGCTCCACCCGCCAGCTGCCGTCCGCCTGCTCCACGTACCGCAACCGGTCGTGCAGCCGGTTCTCGCGGCCCTGCCAGAACTCCACCGTCTGCGGGGCCACCCTGAAGCCGCCCCAGTGCGGGGGCACCGGCACCTGCTCGCCCTCCGGGTAGCGGGCCGCGAGCTCCGCGTACGCGGTGTCGATGTCGGCGCGGGTGGAGATCACCGAGGACTGGGCACTGGCCCACGCCCCCAGCTGCGAGCCGTGCGGCCGGGTGCGGAAGTACGCGGCCGTCTCGTCCCGGCCCGTGCGCCGGGCGACCCCGGACACGATGACCTGCCGGGCCATCGGGTGCCAGGGGAACAGCAGCGAGACGTACGGGTTCTCCGCCAGGTCATGGGCCTTGCGGGAGTCGTAGTTCGTGTAGAAGACGAAGCCCTGCTCGTCGAAGTGCTTCAGCAGCACCGTACGGGCACTCGTCCGCCCCTCGGCGTCGGCCGTCGAGACGATCATGGCGTTCGGCTCGAACAGCCCGCCGTCCGTCGCGGCCTGCTTGAACCAGCGCGCGAACTGCTCGACGGGCGAGGCGGCCAGCGCGGTCTCGGAGAGCCCCTCGGCCCGGTACTGCTTGCGCATCGAGGCCAGATCGAAGGGGACGTCGTCGCGGTCGGTCACCCGGTCATCTTGCCGTACGGACGGTGTCCTTCGTCACTGCGTGGCACTGAGTGCCGTGAACCCTCCCCAAATGTGGCACTCGGGGATATCGTTTCCGTGCCGTATCGGTTGGGTGACGGCCGACCGTTCGGGGCATCACAGGGGGAGACCGGCCAGGACCGCGAGTCGCGCAGACGACCGTGGATCCTCCGGACGGCCGCCCGCTTCGCAAGCTGACTGACACATGGTTCGTTCGCCCCACCCCACATCACACCATCTGTCACTTACATCACGAGGAGCCGCCTGATGTCCGACTTCGTACCCGGGCTCGAGGGAGTCGTCGCGTTCGAGACGGAGATCGCCGAACCGGACAAGGAGGGCGGCGCACTCCGGTACCGGGGCGTCGACATCGAGGACCTGGTCGGCCACGTCTCCTTCGGCAACGTCTGGGGCCTGCTCGTCGACGGCGCCTTCAACCCCGGGCTGCCGCCCGCCGAGCCGTTCCCCATCCCCGTGCACTCCGGCGACATCCGCGTGGACGTCCAGTCCGCCCTGGCCATGCTCGCGCCCGTCTGGGGCCTCAAACCCCTCCTCGACATCGACGCCGAGCAGGCCCGCGCGGACCTGGCCCGGGCGGCCGTCATGGCGCTCTCCTACGTCGCCCAGTCCGCCCGCGGCCAGGGCCTGCCCATGGTTCCGCAGCGGGAGATCGACAAGGCGCAGTCCGTCGTGGAGCGCTTCATGATCCGCTGGCGCGGCGAGCCGGACCCCAAGCACGTGGCGGCGGTGGACGCCTACTGGACGAGCGCCGCGGAGCACGGCATGAACGCGTCCACCTTCACGGCGAGGGTCATCGCCTCGACCGGCGCGGACGTGGCGGCGGCGCTCTCCGGCGCCGTGGGCGCGATGTCCGGCCCGCTGCACGGCGGCGCCCCCTCGCGCGTCCTCGGCATGATCGAGGAGATCGAGCGCACGGGCGACGCGGAGGCCTACGTCAAGAACGCGCTCGACAAGGGCGAGCGCCTCATGGGCTTCGGGCACCGCGTCTACCGTGCCGAGGACCCGAGGGCGAGGGTCCTGCGCCGCACGGCCCGCGAGCTGGGAGCCCCCCGCTTCGAGGTCGCCGAGGCCCTGGAGAAGGCGGCCCTCGCGGAGCTCCACGCCCGCCGCCCCGACCGTGTCCTCGCCACGAACGTCGAGTTCTGGGCGGCCATCGTCCTGGACTTCGCCGAGGTCCCGGCCCACATGTTCACGTCCATGTTCACCTGCGCCCGCACCGCCGGCTGGTCCGCCCACATCCTGGAGCAGAAGCGCACGGGCCGCCTGGTCCGCCCCTCGGCCCGCTACGTCGGCCCGGGCACCCGCAACCCCCGGGAGATCGAGGGCTACGAGGACATCGCCCACTGACCCGCCCGCGCCACGCGGCCTCACCCACCTCCGGGTGAGGCCGTCCGCATGCTCACCCCGCGAGCCGGTCAAGCTCCTCGCCGATGGCCTCGCGCAGCCGTTCGTGCCGGGGCCCGAGCGCGTACCGCTCCTCGCTCCACCGCTGTCGCGGATAGAGCCACACGGGCAGCCGCACGAGCTCCTCGGGCTCCCAGTCGTAGCGCGGCCACACATGCGCGTGCAGGAACCCGTCGGCGTTCCCGAGGATCTCCAGATTGACCCTCCGGAATCCTGACTCCACCTGCCCGCAGGCCCGCTCGACGGCTTCCCCCAGCCGGTCCATGTCGGCCAGGAAGGCCAGCCGCCCGCTCCGCGGCAGCTCGGACAACCGCTGCACCGCGGGATCATCGGTCAGCAGCACCGAGTAGCCGGGCAGGAACTGCACATCCCCGATCACCGCGAACCCGGACTCCAGCCGCCGCATCACGGCCGGGTTCTCGCCCCGCAGGGCGCTCCCGATCCGGTCCTCGCGCCACGTACCCACCGTCATCGCCCCCGGGAAGCCGCAGAAACGCAGACGACCCGCGAGTCTGGTTCCTCCCTGAGGAGGAGCCGGCCGGACGTACCGGCGACTCGCGGGTCGGGTGACTGCCTGAGATTGGGCCGGCTGCGCGTACGCTCACGCGCTGGCTCGGCACCGCACTGAGTGTGGTGACGGGCCGCTAGCCCGCAGCCACCTCTTCCGTCCGGTATCCATACATCTGCCGAACCACCTCCCTTCTGAAGTGCTTGCAACCCTAGGAACCGTTCGGCCTCGGATCAACCCATTTTTTGAGACCTTGACTCCATGACGCAGCGGCAGGCGATTCTCAGCGGTTCGGTGTTCGAGGAGCGGATCGGGTACGCCCGGGCCGTCGTGGACGGGGACTGGGTGCACGTGTCGGGGACGACCGGGTTCGATTACGCGGACATGACGATCTCCGACGACGTGGTGGAGCAGGCCGAGCAGTGTCTGCGGAACATCGGGGCCGCGCTGAAGGAGGCCGGGTGTTCGTTCGCGGACGTCGTGCGGGTGCGGTACCTGCTGCCGGAGCGGGAGGACTTCGAGCCGTGCTGGCCGGTGCTGCGCGCGTGCTTCGGGGAGGTACGGCCGGCCGCGACGATGTTGGTGTGCGGGCTGGCGGACCCCCGTATGAAGATCGAGATCGAGGTGTACGCGCGGCGGGGGAGCGGCGCCGGGGCCCTGCCGTTGATCGACTGACGTCGACGATCGGCTGATGATCTGTCCGGCCGGGGGGCCTCCGTGGCGTTGACGTGGGGATTGCCGCCGTACAACGATTCCCTCAATGTTGTGGGAACTCGGTGTGCGCTGGGTCACGTTCCAGTTGAATGATGGCAAGGAGCGAACCGACGTGCCGGACGTGCGGACGCAGCCTGCAGGGGGTCCAGGTGAGTGCTTCCCGGCGTAGTGGGACCACCGACGAGCTGGGGCCGGACGAGCCCGAGCGGGAGAACTCGGATGGTTCGGATCTGCTTGCCGCTTTGCTGGACGGGATGGACGCGGCGCTGTGCGCGTTCGACGCCGACGGGGTCGTGACGCACTGGAACCGCGAGGCCGAGCGGATCCTCGGGTGGAGCGCGGACGAGGCCGTGGGGCGGCGCGGTCTGGCCGGGTGGGCCGTGCGCGCCGCGGACGCCGAGGAGATCGAGGGGCGGCTGCTGTCGGTCATGCACGCGCCCGGGCGGCAGGTGCACGAGTTCGCCCTGCTGACCAAGGACGGCGGGCGGGTGCTCGTGCGGACGCAGTCGGCCGCGGTGCGCGGGCCCGACGGAAAACCGGCGGGGGTGTACTGCGCGTTCAGCGAGGTGCACGCGCAGATCGACCTGGAGCGTTCGATCGCGCTGAGCGAGGCGCTGTTCGAGGACGCCAGCTGGGGTGTCGTCCTGGTGGACGTGGATCTGCGGCCGGCGGTGGTGAACGCGCACGCGGCCCGGGCGCTGGGCACGGGCCGAACGTCGGTGCTGGGGCGGCCGCTCGGCGAGCTCCTGTCACAGGGCGTGGAGGAACTGGAGAGCGCGCTGCAGCATGTGCTGGCGGAGGGCGCGCCGCCCGCGCCCGCCGAGGTGTGGGTGACCGTGCGCGCGACGGAGGGCGAGAAGCGGCGGTGCTGGCGCAGCGGCTTCCTGCGGCTGGCCTCACCGCTCGCGGAAGAACCGGTGCCGCTGGGTGTGGGCTGGCTGTTCCAGGACGTGACGGAGGCCAAGCAGGCCGAGCAGGAGGCGTCCCTGCTGCGGTTCCGTACGCAGCAGCTGCACCGCGCGTCGCGGGCCGCGGCCGAGTGCGAGGACCCGGCGGAGGCGGCCACGGTCCACCTGGATTTCGCCCTGGCCGGTTTCGCCGACCACGCGGTGATCGACCGGGTCGTCGGCGGCGCGCTCACCGACACGCAGGCCGAGGGGCCCGTCCGGCTGGTCCGGGTGGCCGCCACGCCGTCCGGCGCACCGGGCCCGAGCAAGCTGGCCGACCTGGCGGGCCTGCCCGTCCGCTACGCCGAGGGGCATCCGGCCCTGCAGTGCGTGGAGCGCGTGGGAGCGCTGCGGGCGAGCGCGGGCGGGGCCCCGCCCGAGGCGGCCCGTGAGTGGGCCCTGGCCCGCCAGTGGCCCCCGGACGCGGTGCACGCCCTGTGCGCGGTGCTGCGCAGCCGGGGCCGCACCCTGGGGGCCGTGACGTTCCTGCGGGGCGCGGGCCGCAGCGCCTTCGAGCGGTCCGACGCGATGTACGCGGAGGACGTGGCGGTACGGATCGCGGCGTCGCTGGATCTGGCGAGGCTGTCGGACGAGGTGTGAGGGGCCGGGCCTCGCGGCACCGCCCCGCCGTACTCCTCGCCGAGCTGTGGGAGGCCGGTCCGTCGCGGCACCGGCCCGCTCAGTGCCGGTAGAAGATCCGGTCGCGGTACTGCTCCATCACCCGGGTGTTCCAGTCGTGGCCGCCGTCGACGTTTCCGGAGCGCAGCAGCGGCGGTTCGATGCCGCGGTCGGCGAGGGTGGTGGCCGTCGTCGCCATGACGGCCTGGAGCAGGGCCGAGGTGACGACCGTGGAGGCGGGGGCGAAGGGGGCCGGGATGTCGTCGTGGGTGAGTTCCGCGTCGCCGACCGCGATCTTCGAGTCGAGGACGAGGTCGCAGTGGTCCTTCAGATACGTGCCGGAGGCGTGCCGGGACTTCGTCTGCGAGGCGTAGGCCACCGAGGTCACGCCGATGACCTTCACGCCCAGGGCGCGGGCGTTCATGGCCATCTCCACGGGCAGGGCGTTGCGCCCCGACAGGGAGATGATCAGCAGGGCGTCGCCGTCGCGGAGCGGGGAGCTGTCGAGGACGGCGCTCGCGAGGCCGTCGACGCGCTCCAGGGCGGAGCCGAGCGGCGCGGGCATGACGTCGACGCCGACGACGCCCGGTACGACGAGGAGGTTCATCAGCGCGAGACCGCCGGCGCGGTAGACGAGGTCCTGCGCGGCGAGGGAGGAGTGCCCGGCGCCGAAGGCGAAGAGCCGGCCCCCGTCCGCGACGGTGTCGGCGAGGAGTGTGCCGGCCGCGGCGATGCTGTCGGCCTCCTCGTCGCGGAGCCGCCGCAGCAGGCCGATCGCGGCGTCGAGGAACTGGCCGGCCGGCACGCGGTCGCTCATACGGGGTCCCTTCGGGCTGGCCTGGGCGGCTTGTGTCGCGCATCACGGTGCGGTCTGGACCAGTGCGGTGTCAATACGGCCGTGGGCGCCGCGCGCCGAGCCCGGGGAAGTCGCCGAAAGGGAAGTCCGTACCCTTGCGCCCGGCCGGGTAATCCCCGGCTTTCCCTCCCGAGGCCCGGTTGTCGGTGGTATCCGGCAGAATTGGGTGCAGGGCCAGCGCACACGCCGG
Organism: Streptomyces massasporeus; assembly: GCF_014648995.1. Taxonomy (GTDB): domain Bacteria; phylum Actinomycetota; class Actinomycetes; order Streptomycetales; family Streptomycetaceae; genus Streptomyces; species Streptomyces massasporeus. Next base: position 270,818 of record NZ_BMSE01000008.1, read on the forward strand.
TGAGCCGTCCAGCCTCCGGCAGATCTCATTCGAGGGGCACGTATGTCCGGACTGATCGACACCACGGAGATGTATCTCCGCACCATCCTCGAGCTGGAGGAAGAGGGTGTGGTCCCCATGCGCGCCCGTATCGCCGAGCGGTTGGACCAGAGCGGGCCGACCGTCAGCCAGACCGTGGCGCGGATGGAGCGTGACGGCCTGGTGTCCGTCGCCAGCGACCGGCATCTGGAGCTGACCGACGAGGGCCGCCGGCTGGCCACGCGGGTGATGCGCAAGCACCGCCTTGCCGAGTGTCTGCTCGTCGACGTGATCGGCCTGGAATGGGAGCAGGTCCACGCGGAGGCGTGCCGCTGGGAGCACGTGATGAGCGAGGCCGTGGAGCGCCGCGTCCTGGAGCTGCTGCGGCATCCGACGGAGTCGCCGTACGGCAACCCGATCCCGGGTCTCGAGGAGCTCGGCGAGAAGGACGGCGCGGACCCGTTCCTGGACGAGGGCATGGTGTCGCTGGCCAGCCTCGACCCCGGCGCCGAGGGCAAGACGGTCGTGGTGCGCCGGATCGGCGAGCCGATCCAGACGGACGCGCAGCTGATGTACACGCTGCGGCGGGCGGGCGTGCAGCCCGGCTCGGTGGTGAGCGTGACCGAGTCGGCGGGCGGGGTGCTGGTGGGCAGCGGCGGCGAGGCGGCCGAGCTGGAGTCGGACGTCGCCTCCCACGTGTTCGTCGCCAAGCCCTGAGCCCACCGCCTGTCGCGCCGGGGCATACGCCAACTCCAGCTGCACGTGCGGCCGTTGTGGCGTCGGTGGTCTCTTGGCGTGATCCGGACCGAATCCGGGATCCAGTCCGCCGAATGGCAGCGCCCGTACGCTTCCCGTGCGACGCTGTCGCGTGAGGCATATGACCTGAGGGGCTCTGGGCCGCGGCTCGACAGCGATGTCGCCGGCCGGGGAGGGGGCGGGAGGATGTGCCGCGGAGATGTGGAGGGCCCCGGCGCCGTGTGGCGCCGGGGCCTGTCCTCCCCTGTGCTGACCCGGAGCCCCGAGCTCTCAGGGTCATTCCCCGCGGACCGGTTTCCCCGAGCGGTCCGCCCCCCGCTGAAGATCTCCCCTCGGCGGCGGCGATCAATCCCCGGGAGGGGTCACTCGAACGAGGGGTGTTGTCCGCAGAAACCCGAATCTCGAATGCGCATTCGATAGTCTGCGGGCGGCGCACGGCACACTTGCACCGACGGACACGGCAACCAGCACGGCAGAAGGCACAGCAGGCAGAACACGGTTCACAGGACCGGACGGCTCGAGGGAGCCGTGGTCCGCGCGAAGCTTGGGGGGTGCCAGGACATGGCGCGACGCATCGACGTGACCGGGACGGGCGGCGTACGCCTGGCGGCCTGGGAGTTCGGCGACCCGCCCAAGACCGATCCGGCGCAGGACGGCCAGGGGGCGCACGCCGGGCACACCGCACCGGAGGGCTCCCCGAGCGTGCTGTTACTGCACGGCCTCATGGGCCGCGCGTCGCACTGGGCGTCCACCGCCCGCTGGCTCTCCGCGCGCTACCGCGCGGTCGCCCTCGATCAGCGCGGCCACGGCCGCAGTGACAAACCCCCGCAGGGCTCCTTCACGCGGGACGCCTACGTCGACGACGCCGAGGCCGCCCTGGAGCAGCTGGGCCTCGCCCCGGTCGTCCTCATCGGCCACGCCATGGGCGCGCTGACCGCCTGGCAGCTCGCCGCCAAGCGTCCCGACCTGGTGCGCGGGCTGATCATCTGCGACATGCGGGCGTCCGCGCTCGGCGCCGCCTCCCAGCGCGAGTGGGGCCAGTGGTTCGAGTCCTGGCCGCTGCCCTTCGCCACCCTCGCCGACGTCCGCAAGTGGTTCGGCGAGGACGACCCCTGGGTGGAGCGGCCCAATCCGGCCCGCGGTGAGTTCTACGCCGAGGTGATGGCCGAGTCCCCGGACGGCTGGCGTCCGGTCTTCGAACCGGAGCAGATGCTCCGCTCCCGCGAGACATGGGTCTACGACGCGCACTGGGAGGAGCTGACCCAGGTCCGCTGCCCCACCCTGGTCCTGCGCGGCCTGGACGGCGAGCTGGGCCGCGCCGAGGCCCAGGAGATGGTCCGGGTCCTGCCCCGCGGCCAGTACGCGGAGGTCGCCGACGCCGGCCACCTGGTGCACTACGACCAGCCGGAGGCCTGGCGCGCCGCCATCGAACCGTTCCTGGACTCGCTGGGCGACAGCTGACACCGGCTCCCGGGGCCGGTGTCAGCCCCTCGCTCACCGCCTCCGGCCTCCGGAGGCCGGCTCAGCCCTTGCTGACCGTCTCCGGTCTTTGCGGGCCTGCCGAGCCCTTGCCGACCGCCTCCGGTCTTTGCGGGCCTGCCGAGCCCTTGCCGACCGCCTCCGGTCTTTGCGGGCCTGCCGAGCCCTTGCCGACCGCCTCCGGCTTTTTTGCAGGCCGGCTCAGTTGCTGACCGTCTCCGGCCTCCGGAGGCCGGTGTCACCCCTTGCTGACCGCGGCCAGGATCTCCGGCAGCCGCCGGGCCGTCCGCGGAGCGGCCAGTTTCAGCCCCGCCGCCGTGAGCACCGCCCCGTAGGCCGTGCCCGCCGGCAGCAGCAGCCACGTCCAGTCGTCGCCGTCCGCGCTCACGTTCAGCCAGATCGTGAGCGCGATGACGGGCGCGCACAGCAGGGCGGCCGCCATCATCCCGCCGAAGATGGAGATCCAGGCGAGCCCGGTCTGCCCGGGGGCGACGTTCTTGTAACCCTCCTGCGGGATGGAGTAGGGGAAGCGGGCAGACGTCCACGCCCCGGTCGCGAGCATCGCGCCGAGCAGCGCGAAGGACAGCCCCAGAGCCTCGGGCAGCCGCCGCCAGTCGCCCAGCATGGCCGTCGTCACAACCGTCACGAGCGTGGCGTACGGCAGCGTGATCAGCAGCAGGGCGTACGCCCGGGCGCGCAGTTCGACGTAGGCGTCACGCGCCGAGGAGATCGTCATCGCGACCATCCAGAACGCCGAGGTGTCCTGCCCGAACTGGTTGTACATCTGGATGCCGAGCATCCCGGCGGCGAAGCACGCGAAGTACACCGACCCGGTGCCCTGCCAGGCGTTGAACACCGGCACGATCAGCCCGATGGCCAGCGACGTCACCCAGGCGGCCTTGGTCTTCGGATCGCGCCACACGTACCGCAGGCTGCGGTCCATGACCGTGCCCGTACGGCCCGCGGGCAGCAGCCGCGCGAGCCCGGTCGACGAGCGCTCCTTCGCGGCCGACTCGGCGCTCGGCAGGGTGGAGCCGTCGGGCGAGGTCATCAGCCGCGTCAGATGCCGCGACCAGAGCGCGAGCAGCGCCACCAGCGCACCCGCGCTCAGCGCCAGTTGCGCGACGGCCCGACCGTACGAGCCCTCGCTCACCGCGTGCACGGCCCCGATCGCCGACGCGGGCGGCACCCACTGGAGCACCTCGGCCGCCGGGTCGAGCTCGCCCAGCCCGGACGCCCCGAGCCGTTGCGCGCCGAAGTTGACGATCTGCGCCCCGATGGCGATGACGAGCCCGCTGAGCACCGCGAGGTCCCGCCCCTTGCGGCTGGTCAGCAGCCGTACGTTGGCGGCGGCGACGGCCCGCGCGAGGGCCACGCACACCAGCAGCGCGAGGACGACGGCGACGGCACCGACGGCGAACGCCGCCCCGCCCCGCGCCACCGCGATCACGGAACCGACCAGCAGACACAGCGTGAACAACGGCCCGATGCCCACCAGCGAGGCCGTGAGCAGCGCCCGCACCAGCGGCCGGGGCCGCAGCGGCAGCATCACCAGCCGGGTCGGGTCCAGGGTCTCGTCACCGCTGGGGAAGAACAGCGGCATCACCGCCCAGCCGAGCCCCAGCACCGCCACCGCCAGCACGACCACCGACTCGGCGTGCGCGTGCCCGCGCAGCGCGATCAGGCCGATCAGCTGGAGCGCGGCGAAGAGCAGGGCGAAGACGGCCGAGGTGATGTAGGCGGCCTTCCGCCCGCCGGACTGCCGCAGCCCGTTGCGCAGCAGCGACAGCTTCAGCCGTACGAAGACCGGGGTGATCGCGGGGGCGCTCACCGCGACCCGCCGCCCAGCCAGTCCAGGTCGGACCCGGCGTCCCGGCTCTGGGCGCCGACGAGTTCGAGGAACGCCCGCTGCAACGACGGTGCGTCCCCGCGCACCTCGGCGAGCGTGCCGGTGGCGCGGATCCGCCCGGCGGCCATGACGGCGACCCAGTCGCACAACGACTCGACGAGTTCCATGACGTGGGAAGAGAACACGACCGTGGCGCCCGAGGCCGTGTACCGCTCCAGGACGCCCCGGATGGTCTGCGCGGAGACGGGGTCGACTCCCTCGAACGGCTCGTCCAGGAACAGCACTTCGGGATTGTGGAGGAGAGCGGTGGCGAGCCCGATCTTCTTGCGCATGCCGGTCGAGTAGTCGACGACCAGCTTGTGCTGGGCGCCGGCCAGGTCGAGGACGTCGAGGAGCTGCGTGGCCCGCTTGTCGACCTCGGCACCGGGCAGCCCGCGCAACCGCCCCGTGTACGCCAGCAGTTCCCGCCCCGACAGCCGCTCGAACAGCCGCAGCCCCTCCGGCAGCACCCCGATCCGGGCCTTCACCTCGACGGGGTCCCGCCACACGTCGTGCCCGACCACCTCGACGGTTCCGTGGTCGGGCCGGAGCAGCCCGGTCACCATCGACAAGGTGGTGGTCTTCCCGGCCCCGTTCGGCCCGACGAGCCCGATGAACTTGCCCGCGGGCAACTCGAGATCGACCCCGGCAACAGCGACCTGCTGCCCGAACCGCTTCCAGAGCCCCCGCACACGCACAGCGCTGGATCCCACCGCGCCTCCCTCCGTCACCTTGCACCCTACGGTGGGGGATCGCGCTCAGGGGCGCGGGGAACTGCGCGATCAACCACACACGACCCGAAGCCGCCGACGACGAGGAACCACGCAGACGATCAGGCGCTACCGATCCCGCCCGCACGCATACGCCAACGGCGAGATCAACTCCTCCGCATCCGGCAGCCACCGATTCGCCGGAGTCGGCCGGCAGGCCCACTGCACAGCCCCCCGGGACCCGAACCGCGTAGGCGGCGCAGCCACATACGCCCCCTCACCCAGCACCGTCAGATCCAGCGACGACACCGACCACCCCAGCTTCCGCACCAGGTCGGGCACCTTCACCCCGGCCCCCGGCAGCACGAAGAACTCCATCCGCCGATCCGGCGTGAGCGTCACCGGCCCGAGCGTCAGCTCCATCCGCTCCATCCGGGCCAGCGCGAGGAACCCGGCCGTCTCCGGCACGGAGAGCGCGTCGAACGTCCGCCCCGTCGGCAGCAGGATCGACGCGGTCGGCTGCTTCTGCCACATCCGCCGTGCGACCGTCGCACTGCCCGTCGCCTGCGTCGCCCAGTCCGGACGCGCCGGGTGCGACCCCGGCGCCGGACACGCCGCGTCACCGCAGGAGCAGCGCTGACTCCCGTCGACGGCTTCCAGCCAGGTGCCGGGGAACACGTCCCAGTGGCGCTCCTCGGCGTAGCGAACAGCGGTCTCCAGCAGCGATTCCCCGCGCTGCTTCGGGATCTGAGCGGCTTCGGTGCCGGCGATCGTCTCTTCCACGATGAACACAACTCTGGTCGTCACCAGGGGTTACGCCCGCCCGCGTGCGCGGGGGAGAGCATCGCCCCTGTTCCCGGGGCGCATGGGTGCATGTGCGGGGGCGCGCAGGAGGAACCGTGGCCGGAGCTGGGTAGCCACGAGTGGGGCCGGCAACAGCCGTTACCCCGGCATTCCTCACATGCCTCGCATTTTCGCCTGGTCGGCGGGGCATTGATCTTCACGGCCGGATCTTTTCGCTGGGACGTGAGGGGTTCGGCCGCGGAAGACACGTCAACTCGGTGCGTGGGCAGGCACCGCAGCCACAGGGGGTACGCCATGGCCGCAAGGCCGCTCGTCGCCAGGCAGCCGAACGAACGGCTCCAGGCGCTCATCCAGGAAGCCGGATGCTCCAACGCCGGCCTGGCCCGCCGGGTCAACATGTGCGGTGCCGAGCACGGCCTCGACCTGCGCTACGACAAGACGTCGGTGGCGCGATGGCTGCGCGGGCAGCAGCCACGGGGCCGGGCCCCGGCGATCATCGCCGAGGCCCTGGGCCGCAAACTCGGCCGTACGGTCACGATCGACGAGATCGGCATGGCCAACGGCAAGAACCTCGCCTCGGGCGTGGGCCTGCAGTTCTCGCCGACGGTACTGGGGGCCATCGAGCAGGTCTGCGAGCTGTGGCGCAGCGACGTGGGGCGGCGGGACTTCCTGTCCGGCTCCTCCGTCGCCGCGTCCGCGCTGGTCGAGCCCAGCCGCGACTGGCTGATCTCCTCGCCCGACGCGCAGGTGTCGCGCACGGCGGGGCCGCGGGTGGGGCAGTCCGACGTGCAGGCGGTCCAGGCCATGACGCAGGCGCTGGTGGACCTCGACCACCAGTACGGCAGCGGGCATGTGCGGCCGGTCGTCGTGCACTACCTCAACAGCGTGGTCTCGGGGCTGCTGGCGGGTTCCTACCGGGAGGCGGTCGGGCGGGACCTGTTCGCCGCGGTGGCCCGGCTCACGGAGCTCGCCGGGTACATGGCCGTCGACACGGGGCAACCCGGCCTGGCCCAGCGCTACTACATCCAGGCGCTGCGCCTGGCGCAGGCCGCCGGGGACCGCGGCTACGGCGGATACGTCCTCGCCGCCTCCATGAGCCATCTCGCCGCGCAGCTCGGAAACCCGCGGGAGATCGCGCAGTTGGCGCGGGCGGCGCAGGAGGGGGCGCGGGGGCGCGTGTCGCCGCGGGCGGAGTCCATGTTCCTCGCGGCGGAGGCGCGCGGGCACGCCCTCATGGGCGACGTGCGCGCCGCCCAGTCCTCGGCAGGGCGCGCGGTGAGCGCCCTGGAGGCGGCCGACCCGGCCGCCGGGGACGACCCGGTGTGGATCGCGCACTTCGACGAGGCGTATCTGGCCGACGAGTTGGCGCACTGCCACCGGGATCTCGGGCAGGCCGAGGCGGCGGCCCGGTGCGCGCAGGAGTCGCTGGCCGGGCACCCCGAGACGCGGGCGCGCCGCCGGGCCATCGGATATGTGCTCTTGGCCACGGCGCAGGTGCAGCAGCGCGAGATCGAAGAGGCGTGCGCCACAGGCATGAAGGCCGTGGAACTGCTGGAGGGGCTGCGCTCCAACCGGGGCGCCGAGTACCTGGAGGACTTCCAGCAGCGGCTGGAGCCGTACCGGGACGAGGCGGTGGTGAGGGAGTTCGGGGCGCGGCTCGACCTGCAGGCGGCGGCGTGAACACGGGGTCTGCGGATGCGTGAACGTGCGGCAAACGGCGGCTCGGCGCGCAGGAGGTGACATGAACAGCGCGCCGTGAGCCGGTGGTGTTACCGCGCTCACAGGGCATGAGGTCGCGCCCTGTGCTGCGTGGCACGGGGCTCTGGGGACCCGGTAGCGTGACCCGACGATTCACAAGGTCCCCCATTAGTAGGAGTCCCGGTGACGCAGAGTGGACAGGGCGAGGAGCCCTCGGCGCGCCCCGCGCGCGAAGGCATCGTGCTGCCCTCGGACGGTGGCGAACCCCTGCTGCCGGGCATGACGGGCGGACCCGCCGACGCCCCCGGCCGCCGGCCCGCCCCGCCGTCGACGGCCGGGCCGCAGGCCTCGGCCCCCGCGGAAGGCCAGACCTGGGGCCAGCCGTGGGGCCCCGACCGGCAGCAGACCCCGCCCGCGCCGGGCCAGACCTGGCAGTCGCAGCCCGAGCAGTGGAGCACGCCGGAGCAGCCCGCGTGGGACGCGCACCCCTCGGGAGCGCTCCCCCCGGAGGGCACCCCGTCCCCGGGCCCCTATGCCGGCACACCCGCGCACCCCGACCCCTACGGCACGGGCCAACCGCCCGCGGGCGCCGCCGGGTACGACCCGTACAGCACCCCCAGCGGCGCGGCCCCGCTGCCTCCCGAGGGTTCCGGCACCCCCGCGCCCGGGCAGCCGCCGCACTCCGCCGCCGGGTACGGACCCCCCGCCGGGGGCGGCCAGGCGCAGGCAGGCTCCGGGTACGGGTATCCGCAGGGGCCGGCCGCCGGTGCCTACGGCGCCGCAGCCGGGAGTGCCCAGCCGACGCAGGGTGGCTCCGGGTACGGGTATCCGCAGGGGGCCGGTCTGCCGCCCGCCGCCGGCGCGTACGGCGCCCCGGGCGGGGGAGTCCCGCAGCAGCCGGGCGCCGATGCGTACGGGGGCGGCCTGCCGCCGGCTTCCGGTGCGTACGGCGGTGGACTGCCGCCGGCCTCGGCCGGCTACGGGTCCGCCGGAGGTGCCTCCCTGCCCCCGGCGGCCGACGAGGGGGCGACTCAGTACATACCGCCTGTCACGGGGGACGCGGCCGCCGCGGCCACGCAGTATCTGCCGTCCGTCGCGCCGTCCGCCGACGAGGGCGCGACCCAGTACATACCCCCGGTGACCCCGGGGGCCCTGCCGCCCGAGATGCCCGCGGGGGAGGACCCCGAGGCGACGCGTTTCCTCGGGACCGGGCCCCGCACCGGGGCGGGAGCCGGACCGCTGCCGCCCGCCGCCCACCCGGACGCCGAGGCGACGCAGTACATACCGCCGGTGCCCGGCGGGGACAAGCAGCCGCCCGCCGAGTTCGACAACCTCTTCCGCAGCGACCAGGGCGCCGAGAGCCCGGCCGGTGCCACCCAGCAGATGCCCCGCATCGAGCAGCCGCAGCCCCAGACCTCGTACGGTGCTCCCCAGCCCTCCCACGCCCCGCCCGCCGGCGGCGGCCGGTCGCGCGGCGGCCGTAGCGGCTCGCGCGTGCCCGTCATCGCCGCCGTCGGCATCGGCATCGCCGTCCTCGGCGTCGGCGCGGGCGCGCTGCTCGCCGCCGGCGGAGGCGGCGGTGACGACGACAGCGGCGACAAGAAGACCGTGGCCGCCTCCGCACCCGCTACGGACGGCTCCGCCTCCCCGTCCGCCGACCCCGCCCGGGCCCAGGCGGTCGAGCTGGACAAGCTGCTCGCCGACAGCGGCAACAGCCGCAGCACCGTGATCAACGCGGTCGCCGACGTCAAGGGCTGCGACAACCTCCCCAAGGCCGCCAAGGACCTGCGCGACGCGGCCAAGCAGCGCAACCAGCTGGTCACCCGGCTCTCCGGCATCGAGGTCGACCAGCTGCCCGACCACGCCGCGCTGACCACCGCCCTCACCAAGGCCTGGCAGGCCTCCGCCTCGGCCGACAACCACTACGCGGCCTGGGCCGACCAGACCGCCGGCAAGAAGGGCTGCAAGAAGGGCCAGGCCCGCGCCACCAACCAGACCCAGGCCGGCAACCGGGCCAGCGGCGTCGCCAGCACCGAGAAGGCGAAGGCGGCCGGGCTGTGGAACGGGATCGCGAAGAAGTACGGCCTGACCGAGCGCCAGCCGACCCAGCTGTGACGGGACGGCCCGAGCGGGCCGTGGACTCACACGGGAGGGACGAGCCGGCGGGCGGGGACGCTCAGTAGTTCACGTCGGCGTCCTGCAGGGTCTTCGTCGTGTCGACGAAGCCCTTGCGCGCCGACACCAGCCGTCCGTCCCGCACCACCTGAAGGGTCACGTTCGCGTTGACCAGGCGGGGGAAGCCCACCGCGGCGAGCTTGTCCTGGAACCGCCAGCGCAGCGTCGGCGTGAGCCCGCCCGTGCCGACCTCCAGGCCGTCGTCCAGGGCCTCCGCCACCGTGTCGGCGCTCACCTCGCCGTCCCCGAGCGACTCGACGATCTGCCGGAACACCGTGTAGGCGATCCACGTGGTCTGCACTCCGGCGTCCGCGGGGTCGATGCGGTTGTCGCCGAAGGCCTGCTCCCGGATCACCCGCTTCATGCCGTCCCAGCGCGGATCGCTCGCCACCGGGTACCAGCCGGTGATGTACGAGCCCTCGTAGGGTCCCGACGCGCCGCCGGTCGCGTCGATCACCGTCTGGTCGACGCTGCCCAGCACGGTGGCCGTCCGCACCTCGGGGTAGTCCTCGCGGGCCCGCCGGAAGGAGTCCATGAAGGTGCCGTTGCGATCCCCCAGCGCGGGCACCACACACCCGTCGTCGGCCGCGCCGCGGGTCGTCGTGCTCAGCGCCCGCTCGGCCTGGCCGTCGTACTCGGTGGCGTCCTCCGCCGCCCGCTGGTCGGTCGAGGCGCGGTGCCCGCCGGCCTTCAGCCCGGAGTCGAGCAGCGGGGGCAGCTGGTCGCCCGCGATGGTGTCGGGCCGGATCAGCGCGACGGGCCCGCAACCGGCGAGTGCGCTGCCGAGACCGGCGAGCAGCGCGGGCTGGCCGCCGTTGACGGGGTAGGACAGTGGGCTGGTGAACTCGGCGTTGGTGATGCCGTAGCCGCCTATGTAGGGGATGCCGGCCCCCTCCAGCGACGGGAAGAAGGAGTCCGCGTACTGGCTGTAGGATCCGACGACCGCGACCGCGTTCTCCTTGGCGGCCCGCCGGGCGCACTTCGCGGCGTCCACGCTGTCGTTGTGGTCGTTGCAGGTCAGCACGTTGAGCTTGCGGCCGTTGATCCCGCCCGCGGCGTTGATCCAGCGGGCGTAGGCCTGGGCGAAGGCGGGCATGCCGGGCTTGTTCGTGGCCTTGGTGTCCTGCGGGGCCCAGGTCATCACGGTGATGGTGTCGTCCCCGGCATCCCCCGTGGTGCCGGGGACGACCCCGCAACCGGCGAGGAGGGACGCGCACGCGACCGCCGTGCCCGCGGAGAGGACGCCGTTTCTGGCGTGACGGGTGAGGAGGCCGGGGAGGAATGTGCTGCGGGTGCGTCGCCTGCCGGTCATGGGTCCGCACGATTCCGTCACACGGCTAACCCGTGAGTGATCTCGGGTCAACACGTGGTGACGCACAGGTGAATTACGGGGGCTGATGTAACCGATGTGGAGGGGAACGTACGATCGATGACCGTGCAAGCTTCGGAGAACTCTTCCCGTCGTGGCCGTCGCTCATCCACCATGGGCGGCATGCCTGTCAACGACATGCCGTGGTGGCGCTGGCGCAGCAACGTGCGCTCGGCGCTGCACATGCTCTCCGATCCCGGGTTCCAGCGGGACGTCTGGCTGGCCGGTGTGGACGGCTTCGGCGACGTGACCGACGCGGTGTACCGGCTGGTCGAGGACACCTGGCTGGACCACTGGTCCGCCGAGAAGTACGTCGGCACGATCTTCCGCGACGCGCAGGAGGCCGCCCTGGTCGACAGCGCGGTGCTGCGGGTGCTGCGGATCATGCACCAGGTCGGGCCGGACGCGCCGGTCGCCGCGTACCTCGAGCACGAGGCGTGGCCGGAGGCGGTCCAGGCGGCCCGGGACGCGCACGTGCAGCTCGCGACGAGTGACGGCGAGGAGCCGGACGCGGCGCCGCGCAGCCTGGAAGTGCTGCGGATCATGACCAGGTCCGCCTAGCGGCTTCGCGGTGCGGTCCGCCCTGCGGGACGATTGCCGGGGGTGTCGTTCCTTGTGGGAACCTGTCCTGCATGAACGAGCAGTCCTCCAGCGCCGCGGTCCCGGCCGACCAGTACGTCCTCACCCTTTCCTGCCCGGACAGGAAAGGCATCGTGCACGCCGTGTCGAGCTATCTGTTCATGACCGGTTGCAACATCGAGGACAGCCAGCAGTTCGGCGACCACGACACGGGACTGTTCTTCATGCGGGTCCACTTCTCCGCGGACGCCCCGGTGACCGTGGAGAAGCTGCGCGCCAGCTTCGCGGCGATCGGTGACTCGTTCCAGATGGACTGGCAGATCAACCGGGCCGACCAGAAGATGCGCATCCTGCTCATGGTCAGCAAGTTCGGGCACTGCCTGAACGACCTGCTGTTCCGGGCGCGGACCGGGGCGCTGCCGGTGGAGATCGCCGGAGTGGTGTCGAACCACACGGACTTCGCCGAGTTGGTGAAGTCGTACAACATCCCCTTCCACCACATTCCGGTGACGAAGGACACGAAGTCCGAGGCGGAGGGGCGGCTGCTCGACATCGTGCGCGAGGAGGGTGTCGAGCTGGTCGTGCTCGCGCGGTACATGCAGGTGCTGTCGGACGACCTCTGCAAGGCGCTGTCCGGGCGGATCATCAACATCCACCACTCGTTCCTGCCGAGCTTCAAGGGCGCGAAGCCGTATCACCAGGCTCATGCGCGGGGTGTGAAGCTGATCGGGGCCACCGCGCACTATGTGACGGCTGATCTCGACGAGGGGCCGATCATCGAGCAGGAGGTCGAGCGGGTCGGGCACGACGTGACGCCCGAGGGGCTTGTCGCGATCGGGCGTGATGTGGAGTGCCAGGCGCTGGCCCGGGGTGTGAAGTGGCATGCCGAGCGGAGGATTCTGCTCAACGGGCGGCGGACTGTGATTTTCGCCTAGGAGCTCGGGGGTCCCGTTTCGTGGCGGGTGCGGGTTGTCCATGGCTTGTCGCGCAGTTCCCCGCGCCCCTCGGGAGTGCCCCTGAGGTCGGTCTACATCCTGCTCAGGGAAGCCGCCGCGAACAGGACGTCTCTGATCGCCTCTCTGTCTCCCACCTGGCCTGCCGCCGCCTCCTGCGGAGGGACGTGGCCGGCGGCCAGGCGGCAGAACTCGACGCCGTCCAGGGCCACGTGGGCCACCTCGTGCTCGGCGGAGCCCTTCGCCGCGGGGGAGTCCAGCGGGATCAGCCACTCGCCGCCGCCCGAGCCCTCGATCTCCAGCCGGAGGCTGCGGCCCGGTTCGCCCGCCGCGACCAGATGCCGGTGAGGGGCGGGGGACGCGAGCCCGGCCCGGCGGCGATGGGCCAGGGCCGTCGGCAGCATCCGGGCCGCGAGGTCGATCATGCGGTGCAGATGGCGCGGCGAGGGCGGGTCGTAGGGGTAGTCGACCGCGACGGCGATGTCCTCCGCGTGCACCCAGCACTCGAAGGCGCGGTCGAGCATCGCGTCGTGCAGGGGCAGCTCGAAGTCGCCGTACGACACCGGCATCTTCCCGGCGCCGCCGCCCGTGAAGGACACCGTGCGCACGAGGTTGTGGCTCTGCTCGCGCCAGGGCGCGCGGACGAACCGGGTCGGCGGGAAGTGGGAGGCGCGCCAGAGGGCCTCGGTGCGGGCCGCCGGCGTCGGCTGCCGGGACGGGACGTCGCCCAGCGGGTCGTCCAGGCCGAGCGCCACCGCCACCAGGCCGTCGACGCTGAGCAGGTGCGCGATGACCCCGGCGACGGTGGTGCGGCGGCTCGTCGACTCGTCGGACCGGAACCAGCGCAGCCGTACCGGCGCGTGCCACTCGGCGTCGCCGAAGTCCTGCAGCAGGGCGTCCAGGCGCGCGGTCTCGGCGTCGTAGGCGGCGGCCCAGTCCGGAACCGGGATGCGCGGCGGGCGCCGCTCCAGGCAGGTGTTCAGGACGCGGGTGCGCAGCCCCGGGTCCAGGTCGAGGCTCTCGGGGCGTTGCAGCAGCCCGACCGCCTCGCGCAGCCGCCGGGCCTCGTCGGCGCAGGAGCCGCACGCGCCGAGGTGCTCCTCGACAGCCGTGGCTTCCTCGGCCGAGCACGCGGCCAGCGCCCAGGCGCCGAGCAGCGCCTTCAGCACGGGGTGCTCGAAGACGGGCGGGGCGGGCGGCGGTGCGGTGTCGCCGGGGTCCGCGGGCGCGGGCAGCGGCAGTCCGCTGTCCTCGACGGAGGCCCGGGGCATGGGTATCCGCGGCGGGCGCCCGCGTTCCGGGGCGTCACCGGGCGTGCCGGTACCGCGCCCACCCTCGCCACCTTCATCCCGAATGCCGCTTTCGTCCCGGGTGTTGCCCTTCCCCTTGTGGTCGTTCTCCCCCTCGTCGCCGTCGTACGCCTCGAACCGGTCCGGCCCGTTCACACCGCACCCCCGTACCCGGGCGGTGTGCCCGGTGCCTCGGTGTCGTGGGCGGTGGAGAGCAGTTGCAGGCCCAGGCGCAGGCGGCGGCGGGCCTCGTCCTCGGTGATGCCGAGGTCGGCGGCGGTCTGGCGGTAGTCGCGGCGCTGGAAGTAGGCCCGCTCCAGGGCCGAGCGCAGCGGTACGGGCATGGACTGCACGATGTAGTCGGCGCGGGCGGCGACCGAGGCGCGGCGCACCTTGTGCTCCAGTTCCTCGGTGGTGCCGGAGCCTTCGCGGGCGAGGGCGGCGGTCTCGGTGGCGCGCAGCCGCTGCACGGCGAGCCGGTGCGTCAGCGTGGCGACCCAGGTGCGCAGCGGGCCCTGCCTGGGGTCGTAGGAGTCGGGGTGTTCCCAGACGTGGATGAAGACCTCGCGGGTGATGCCGTCGGCGGCGCGCTCGTCGCCGAGGACGCGGTGGGCGAGGCCGTGCACGAGGGAGGCGAACCGGTCGTAGAGCTCACCGAGGGCGGCGGCCTCCCCGCGGGCGAGCCGCTGCTGCATCTTGCGGTCCCAGCGAGGCGGTACGTCCTTTTTCGCCATGCGGCCCCCTCACCCCCTGCTCGTGTCCCGCGCCCGTGCTCTGTCCAGCCTGTGCCCGACGTCTCCTCGAATGTAGTCGGCACGTCCGGTGGCGCACGCCCCTTTGTGGCAATGTGCGCCCCCTGACCGGCCGTAGGTGGTAGAGGACCACCGGCCCTCGCACCGGTTGCCTTTGGGCTCGCGCCTACCCCATGGCCCTGGGATCAGGCCTGACTGAAGAGGATCGAACAGGATCGAACTCGACGAAAACAAGCCTCTTCCGCGGGGGATCCGTTTTTCGGGTTGTGTTTCAGGGAACTGCCGCTGGGCAGCCGCGCTGCAAGGAAGCGTAGGGTCTGCTTCCGGTTTGGCGATCGAAGGGCGTGGTGGTGACCTTCAAAGTGACCGGCGGCGAGCAGGGCGAGTGGGCCGTGCTCCAGGTGTCCGGCGAACTGGATCTGGTGACGTCACCGGTGCTGCGTCAGCGCGTGCACGACGTGGTGGCCGAGGGGCATCACTGTCTCGTCCTGGATCTGTCCGAGGTGTTCTTCTGCGACTCCAGCGGCGTCGGCGTGCTCATCGCGGCCCGCCGGCTGATCCGCTCCTGCCAGGGCCGGCTGCGCCTCGTGCTGCCCGCCCGCGGCGCCGCAGACGGCTCCCATGTCAACCGGGTCCTCGGCGCGCTGGGCGTGCGCAGGCTGTTCGACGTGTACGGCGACGTGGACGCGGCCCTCGGCGACGAGGGCGAACCCCTGTCCGCGTGACGGTCCGACGACGCACGGTAGACCGAGTGTTGTCGTTCCGACACGCCGTTGTCCCGGAATTCCCCCGGTCTTGGCACAAGTGACGCTTTCCCGCGCCCGAACGGCGCCCCCCGTCGTACGCTCCGACCGAAACGCACCCCACCCGACGTAAGGCGGCCTGAAGAAGACATGGTCAGCAGCGAGTACGAGCGCAGGATCGCCGCCCGGTTCGCCACCTTCGACCAGGACGGCAACGGCTACATCGACCGCGAGGACTTCTACGGCGCGGTCAAGGCGCTGCTCACGGAGTTCGCGGTGGCGGCCCGCTCCGACAAGGGACAGGCCCTGTACGGCGGCGCAGAGGCCTTCTGGCAGGGCATGGCCGGGATTGCGGACCGCGACGGCGACCAGCGCATCACGCGCGAGGAGTTCGTCAACGGCGCGGTCAAGCGCCTGCGTGACAACCCCGACCGGTTCGCCGAGATCGCCCGCCCCTTCCTGCACGCGGCCCTGGACGTCGCCGACACCGACGGTGACGGCGCCGCGACGACCGAGGAGGCCGGCCGCGTCCTGAAGTGCCTCGGCGTCCCCGAGGACCTCGCGGGCCCGGCCGCCGCCGCGCTCGACGAGGACGGCGACGGCAAGGTCGGCGAGTCCGAGGTCGTCCCGGCCTTCGCCCGCTACTTCACCGTGCCCGAGTAGGGCCACGCGTCCGCGCCCGCCGGATGCGGGATGCCGGCGCCCCTTCGCCGTGGGGGTTGTTCCGGGCGGGCGGCGGTGGGCTGTCGGTGGTTGTTCGCGCGGTTCCCCGCGCCCCTGGGGGCCGGCCCGCTGTGGGTCACGTACCCGCGTAGCGCTCGCGGAGCTTGTACTTCAGCACCTTCCGCAGGGTCTCGCCCCGCGGAAGGGCGTCCACCACCTCCAGCCGCTCCGGCAGCTTGTGCACCGACAGTCCCTCGGTGCGCAGGAAGGCGGTGACGTCCGCGAGCGCCAAGGCCTCGGCCCCCGGCGGCTGTTCCACCACCGCGCACACCAGCTCGCCGCGCGCCGCGTCCGGCAGGCCGATCACCGCCACGTCCCCGACCGCCGGATGCCGGTGCAGCAGGTCCTCGATCTCCTGGGCCGAGATGTTCTCGCCCTTGCGGATGATCACGTCCTTCAACCGGCCGGTGAGGACCAGGTGCCCGGTCTCCGTGAGCCGCCCGAGGTCACCGGTACGCAGGAACCCGTCCTCGTCGAAGGCCTGCGCCGTCTGCCCCGGATCCAGGTACCCGCGGCACACCGCCTCCCCGCGCAGCCGCACCTCCCCGTCCACGATCCGGATCTCCATGCCCTGCGGCGGACGCCCCTCCGTCGTCGCCAGCAGCTCGGGGCCGTCGTCCGGATCCCCCATGGTGATCATCGGCACCTCGGTCATGCCGTACCCGTGGGTGAGTTGCACACCCATCTCGCGCACGACGGCGTGGTACAGCTCCGGCGGCCTGGGCGCCCCGCCGCCCGCCAGCAGCCGCAGCGTCGGCACCACGGGCTGACCCGGCCGCTTGCGCTGCTCCGCCAGGAACATCGAGTAGAACGCCGTCGACCCGCCCGCCATGGTCACCCCGTGCGCGCGGTACGCCGCCAGCGCCTCCGGCAGCGCGAACTGCTCGAACAACGCCGCCGGGAAGCCGTAGAGCAGCAGCATCACCGTGTAGTCGGGCCCGCCGATGTGGGCGTAGGGGAAGGCGATCGAGCCCACGTCCTGCGCCGAGGGGCGCAGCGCGTGCGCCAGGCAGGAGCCGCCCGCTAGGAGGGAACGGTCCGTGTGCAGCACGCCCTTGGGGTCGGAGGTCGTGCCGGACGTCCAGTAGATCCAGCGGACGGCGGTGCCGTCGGAGGGCGGGGGCGGCAGCACGGACGGATCGCCCTCGGGCAGGTCGTCGTAGGCCTGGAAGACGCCCTTCGCGCCGAGCCGCCGGGCCATCTCCGTGTGGTCGAAGCCGCGCCAGGTGCCCGGCACCGCGAAGAACTCGGCCCTCGACTCGCGCAGCGCGAAGCCGACCTCGCGGTCCCGGTAGAAGGGGATCACCGGGGTCTGCACGGCGCCGAGCCGGGCCAGGGCGAAGGACAGCACGGCCGTCTCGATACGGGTGGGCAACTGCCAGGCGACCACCGTGCCGGGGCGTACGCCCATGCCGTACAGCCCGGCCGCGACCCGCTCGGCACGGGCGCGCAGCGCCTCGAAGGTCAGCGTCCGGTCGTCCTGGAGGAAGAGCGGGCGGTCGGGCGTGAGGGCGGCACGGCGGGTGACCAGCTCCCACAGGGTGCGGGACGAACTCAGGGCGTGCGGAGTGTCGTTCACGGCTGCCCCCTGCTCCTCGGCGTGCTGCTTGGCTGACGGGTCGTCAGGTGGGATGCTATCTGACGCTGCATCAGATAAGTACCGTCCGGCGGAGGGGACCCATGGCGACCGAACTGCCCCGCATCATCAGCGTCGACGACCACGTGATCGAGCCCGCCCACCTCTTCGACACCTGGCTGCCGGCCAAGTACCGCGAGCGCGGCCCGAGGGCGCTGACCGCCGGGATCGGTGAACTCGCCTACATCGGCGGTAAGTACCGGATCACCATGGACCCGGACGGCCAGCCCACCGACTGGTGGATCTACGAGGACCTGAAGTTCCCGTACAAGCGCAACATCGCCGCCGTCGGCTTCGACCGCGACCAGATGACCCTGGAGGGCATCACCCGCGAGGAGATGCGACGCGGCTGCTGGGACCCGAAGGCCCGCCTGGAGGACATGGACCTCAACCATGTCGAGGCGTCCCTCTGCTTCCCGTCCTTCCCCCGCTTCTGCGGGCAGACCTTCGCCGAGGCGCACGACAAGGAGGTCGCCCTCGCCTGTGTGCGCGCCTACAACGACTGGATGGTCGAGGAGTGGTGCGGCGACAGCGGCGGGCGGCTCATCCCGCTGTGCCTGATCCCGCTGTGGGACGTCGGCCTGGCGGTCGAGGAGATCCACCGCAACGCCGCGCGCGGGGTGAAGGCCGTGACCTTCTCCGAGATCCCCACGCATCTCGGGCTGCCGTCCATCCACTCCGGCTACTGGGACCCGTTCTTCGCGGTCTGCCAGGAGACCGGGACGGTCGTCAACATGCACATCGGCAGCAGTTCCCAGATGCCCGCCGCCTCACCGGACGCGCCGCCCGCCGTCCAGGCCTCCCTCAGCTTCAACAACGCCATGGCCTCGATGATGGACTTCCTCTTCAGCGGGGTCCTGGTGCGCTTTCCGCGCCTCAAACTCGCCTACTCCGAAGGGCAGATGGGCTGGGTCCCGTACGCCCTGGAGCGCGCCGACGACGTGTGGGAGGAGCACCGTGCCTGGGGCGGGGTGCGCGACACGATCCCCGAGCCGCCGTCGACGTACTACTACCGGCAGATGTTCTGCTGCTTCTTCCGCGACAAGCACGGGGTGGCGTCGCTGGACGTGGTCGGCCGCGACAACGCCACCTTCGAGACCGACTACCCGCACGTCGACTCGACCTTCCCGCACACCAAGGAGGTCGCCCTCGACCACGTCAAGGGCCTCGACGACGAGACGGTGTACAAGCTGATGCGGGGCAACGCCATCCGGATGCTCGACCTCGACCTGGACCGGGACCGCTGAGGCCCGCCGATGGACCTGTCGTACACGCCCGAGGAGGAGGACTTCCGGGCCCGCCTGCGGGACTGGCTCGCGAGAGTGCTTCCCGCCCTCCCGCCCAAGCCGTCCCCCGACGACTGGCCGGGGCGGCGGGCCTACGACCTCGGCTGGCAGCGCCGGCTCCACGACGCCGGATACGCCGACGTCCACTGGGACGGCACACCGAGCGTTCGCCTGATCTTCCTGGAGGAGACCGAGAGGGCTGGCGCGCCCTACGTGGGTGCCAACTTCGTGGGCCTGCTGCACGCCGGTCCGACCATCGCCGCCGAGGGCACGGCCGACCAGCGGGCACGCTGGCTGCCGCCGATCCTGCGCGGCGAGGAGGTCTGGTGCCAGGGCTTCAGCGAACCGGGCGCCGGATCCGACCTCGCGGCCCTGCGCACGCGCGCGCGGCGCGACGGCGACGCCTACGTGGTGACCGGCTCCAAGATCTGGACCTCCCACGCGGAAGTCGCCGACTGGTGCGAGCTGTTGGTCCGCACCGACCCCGGGGCGCCCAAGCACCGGGGCATCACCTGGCTCGCCCTGCCCATGGACGCGCCCGGCGTCACCGTACGGCCGCTGCGCACGCTCGCCGGGTCGGCCGAGTTCGCCGAGGTCTTCCTCGACGAGGTGCGGGTGCCGGTGGCGAACCGGGTCGGGGACGAGAACGACGGCTGGCGCGTCACCATGGTGACGCTGTCCTTCGAGCGGGGCACGGCCTTCGTCGGCGAGGTCGTCGCCTGCCGGCGCGTGCTTGGCGAACTGGCCGTCGAGGCCCGCAAGAACGGCCGGTGGGACGACTCGGCCCTCAGGCGCCGACTGGGCAGGCTCGACGCCGAGTTCCGGGCGCTGTGGCGGCTCACCCAGTGGAACGTCAGCGCGGCGGAGGCATCGGGCGGGGTACCGGGCGCCGGCGGTTCGGTCTTCAAGCTCCGCTACTCGCACGCCCGCCAGGAGCTCTACGACGCCGCCGCGCAGGTGCTGGGCCCCGACTGCCTCGACCTGGACCGGCCCTGGGCCCTCGAACGACTGAGCTCCCTGTCGTACACCATCGCGGCCGGCACCTCGCAGGTGCAGCACAGCATCATCGCCGAGCGCATCCTCGGCCTGCCGAAGGGACGGTGAGGCGCCGTGCGGTTCCGCCTGACGGACGACCAGCGGGCCCTGCGGGACGGGTTGCGCGAGGCACTGGCCCGCCGGTTCGACGCGGCCGCGCTGCGGGCGGCCGTTTGTGCTGCCGGGGTGGAGGGCGGCACGGAGAGTGAGGGGACGGGCCGTCGCGGGGTGGGGGCCGGCTCTTCCGAAAGCGGCGGTGGCGGTGCGGGCGGTGACGGGACGGTCGGTTCCGGGACGGGTGGAGGCGGGGCGAGTGGTTCCGCGTCAGCCGGGGAGCGGGCGGGCGTGTCCGGGGCCGGTGGCGAACGGTCGGGTCGTGCCGGGGCCGGTGGCCGGCCAGTACGCGGTGCCGAGGCGGACGGGGGCGCCGCGGGGACCCGTCGAACGGCCGGATCGCCGCGGCTCGACCGGGCGTTGTGGCGGGCCCTCGGGGACCTCGGGTTCTTCGCGCTGCGGATGCCGGAGGCGGACGGCGGGGTCGGACTCGGCTTGCC
The DNA here is from genome assembly GCF_014648995.1 of Streptomyces massasporeus. Taxonomy (GTDB): domain Bacteria; phylum Actinomycetota; class Actinomycetes; order Streptomycetales; family Streptomycetaceae; genus Streptomyces; species Streptomyces massasporeus. The sequence goes on from NZ_BMSE01000008.1 coordinate 291,265, forward strand.
GGAGGCGGTGTTGTTGTTCGAGGAGACGGGGCGGGCGCTGGTGCCCGGGCCGCTCGTCGCCACCCACCTCGCGGCAGGTGCCGTACCGGGTGCGGCCACCGGGGCGACGGTGGTGGCGGCCGTGGACGGCGGGCTCGTGGAGTGGCTGGGCGAGGCGGACGTCGTACGCGGGGACCCCACCGGGGCCGTGCCGCTGCGTTCGCTCGACCCGCTGACGCCCCTGCACCGGGTGCCTGCCGGGCGGGCCGCCCCCGACCCCGTCGCCGTCCTCCTCACCGCCGCCGAGCAACTCGGCACGGCCGGCCGCGTCTGCGAACTCGCGGCGCAACACGCCCGGGCGCGCGAACAGTTCGGCCGGCCCGTCGGGGCCTTCCAGGCCGTGGCGCACCTGTGCGCGGGGATCTTGGTCCGGGCGGAGACGGCCCGCGCCGCGGTGTACGCGGCCGCCGTCACGGCCGACCCGGCCGACATCGCGGCGGCCCGGATCCTCGCCGACGAGGCCGCCGTGCGCGGCGCCCGCGACTGTCTCCAGGTGCACGGCGGCATGGGCTTCACCTGGGAGTCCGAGGTCCATCTGCATCTGAAACGCGCATGGGTTCGAACCCAGCGTGCGGGCGGTGTCACGGAGAGTGAGGAAGCTCTCGCCGCGGCTTTGTCGGCCGACTCGGCCTGACGGGCCGTCTGGCTGCGCTATCGCCGTACGCGCTCCCGGAGATGTCGCGGATCGTGGCATACCGGAATCACGGAGCGTTGATATCGGCTTGTGTCCTCAGTGTGACTCGTTACGGCCTGGAGTCGATTGCGCGCTCCGGTACCTTGTGTCAAATGCGAGTGGCTCCGAGCGCAGTGCGACCCCGTGTCGCCGCCTGTTCGACTGCCCGCGGCGAGCGTCGCACAGTATGCCGCACGGGTACTCCTTCGCGCTGGAATATGCCCGAAGCGCTTGTTGGCGTGACTGTACGTCAACCATGCTGTCCCACAAGGGATTCACGTTCCGTGATCCTTGTCCCGGCCGTTGTTCTGGCCATGCAGAAAATGGCTACGATCGTGGCCCTCGTGAGGCGCGAGCCTAAGTGTCCGCCGGTTCGGATGGTGTGAGCGGTGCAGGTGCTTCAAGTGCAGCTGGAGATCCGGCCCGACCCCGCAGAAGTGGGGCGTGCCCGGCGGTGGGCCCGCTCCCGCCTGGCCGGGTCCGGCATACAGGCCGACGAACCCCTCGCCGAGACGCTGATCCTGCTCGTCTCCGAGCTCGTCACCAACGCCGTGGTGCACACCGGCCGTCCCGCGGTCCTGCGGCTTTCGCTGCCGCACGTGGTGACGGAGGAGGCCACGGTCCGTCTCGAGGTCGCGGACCGCAGCGGCCGGGCCCCCGTGCCCCGGTGCGCCGGTGACGAAGCGACCGGCGGCCGGGGGCTGGCGCTCGTCGACGGGCTCGCCGACCGCTGGGGCTGGAGCGTCGAGGCAACCGGCAAGCGCATCTGGTGCGAACTGGACCGGTGTGCGAAGTCCCGCGACCTCACGGCGTCGTGCGGGGGCGGCGTGACGGCCTACGGTGGCGGGGCGGCCTACGAGGGGCTGGCGTACGAGGCTGTGTAGCGCCGCCGGCCGCCGAGACCGCCGACCGCGGTCCGCGCCTGCCCGGGCGTGGAGGACGACGGCACGTGCCGCGGGTTCGTGCGGCGGGGCCGGGGCACGGATGCACGGCGGGTCGGCAGGTTCCCTCGGGGGATGCGGCGATGCGCCGGGACGTGCTTCCGTGCGCGCCTACGGCAAAAGCCGCATGAGTGACATATCGCCGAACGGGTGTTGACGCGTCGTGACTGGTTGCTCACGCTTGTGGTCAGCGATTCGCCGTGAGGGGACGACGAGGGCTTCGGTGGACGGCAGCCCTCGTCGAGTGTGAGTCGTGATTCGGCGTCGGCTCCCTTCAGGGCCAGGGAGTCGGGGCGGGAGCGCCGAAGTCGGGTGGCGGCGCGCGCTGGCGTGCTCGGGGCGAGCAGCGCGGCGCCGCCATCCAGCTTCAGCGGGTGGCGGCCCGGCCCGGCCTACAGGACGGCGACGGGCGCCACCGGAGAGCCGGTCGCCCCGGTGAACGGTTCGGGGGTCGCCGTCAGCAGGAACACATAGCGGCCCGCTTCTCCACAGGCTGTGGACAACTTTTCGAGATTCCAGTTCTGCCCCTGGGGCATGCCCATCTCCACGAGGTGGAGGGCGTGCACGGGCAGCCAGAGATCCGCCACCTCCGGCGGGAACACCTCGAAGGTCAGGGTGTCGTTGGCGACCGCTGCCACATCGCGCGCGTGGAACCACTCCGGCGTGCGGATCGACAGCCCCGGTGACGGATACGCGTAGCCGTGCCGGTCCCCGGCCAGGCAGGCCTGGATCTGTCCGGTGCGTACGAGCACGACGTCACCGGCCCGCACCCGTGTGCCGGCCAGTTCCTCGGCGGCGTCCAGGTCCTCGGGCGTGACGGCGTACCCACCGTCGAGCCGGTCCGTGCCCCGGGCCCGGGCGACGTCCAGCAGCACCCCGCGCGAGACGACGTGCCGGACCGTGCCGATACCGCTGAACCCGGCGCCGCCGTGCGGGGTGACGGTGTGCGCCGGGCGGCCGTTGTAGAGCCGGCCCGAGTGCGAGACATGGGACAGGGCGTCCCAGTGGGTGGCCGCCTGGAGCCCCATGGTCACGATGTCGTCGCTGCACGCGACCGTGCCGGGGCCGAAGATCTCCTGGTTGATCTGCACCATGGCGTGCAGGGGATCGACCCGGCCGGGGATCATGCCGGTCTGCACGCCGTCCTGCTGGAGAGGCAGTGCCAGTGGGACGCGATGGCCGGTGCGGACGGTGGCCGCGGCCTGCCTGACGACCTCGTCGGTGATCAGGTTCAGGGTGCCGACCTCGTCGTCGGTTCCCCAACGGCCCCAGTTGTTCACGCGCTTGGCGATGTCGTGGAACGCGTCCGGCAGCGACATGAGTCCTCCCCGGGGCTTGTGTTCCCGTATCTGACGGGTCGTAGAATTCGGGCATCGAGAATCTAACGGTCCGTCAGAAACCGTGGGACGGGAAGGGGCCGGGCGTGGGGAACTTCTTGGCAGGCAAGGTCGTCGCCGTCACCGGGGCAGGGCGGGGCATCGGCCGGGCGGTCGCACTCGCGGCGGCGGCCGAGGGCGCGAAGGTCGTGGTCAACGACTACGGCGTCGCGGTCGACGGAGCCTCACCGACGAGCGAGATCGCCCAGGCCGTCGTCAAGGAGATCGAGGCGGCGGGCGGGGAAGCGGTGGCCGTCGCCGACGACATCTCCACGATGGCGGGCGGGCAGCGGGTCGTGGACGTGGCGCTGGAGTCGTACGGGCGGCTGGACGGGGTCGTCTGCGTGGCCGGGATCCTGCGCGAGCGGATGCTGTTCAACATGACCGAGGAGGAGTGGGACCCGGTCGTCGCGACGCATCTGAAGGGCACGTTCACGGTGTTCCGGGCGGCCTCCGCGGTGATGCGCGGGCAGCGGGCCGGGACGCTGATCGGCTTCACCAGCGGCAACCACCAGGGGTCGGTGTCGCAGGCCAACTACAGCGCGGCGAAGGGCGGGATCATCTCGCTGGTGCGCAGCGCGGCGCTCGGGCTGCACAAGTACGGGGTGACCGCGAACGCGGTGGCGCCGGTCGCGCGGACCCGGATGTCGGCGGGGGTGCCGATGGAACTGGCGGAGATCGGGGAGCCGGAGGACGTCGCCGCGCTGGTGGTGTACCTGCTGTCCGACGCGGCCTCCCGGGAGGGGATCACCGGGCAGGTGTACACGGTCGCCGGGGAGAAGATCGCGGTATGGGCTCAGCCGCGGGAGCTGCGGGCGGCGTATGCCTCCGGCGGGTGGACGGTGGAACGGATAGCGGAGTTCCTGCCCGGGTCGGTGGGGGTGGATCCGATGCCGTTGCTGGAGCGGGTGGCGGGGATGGAGAGGGCTGCGGCTCGGGGGGAGCGGCCGAACGCCCAGTAGCTCGGGGGTTCGGGCTTCACGGCGGGTGTGGGTTTCGTCGTGGCTGGTCGCGCAGTTCCCCGCGCCCCTGGGCAATCCGCCCCTGCGGCATCGAGAGGAGAACCCTGATGGACTTCGACTTCGGCCCGGAGCACGATGCGTTCCGCAGCGAAGCTCGTGACTGGCTGGCTTCGCACGTCAGCGGCGCTGCCGACCGCCGCACTTGGGAACACACCCTCGGTGCCGCCGGGTGGATCGGGCTCGGGTGGGGGGAGGACGGCTACGGGAATCGCAGGGCCACCCTCACCCAGCAGGTCGTCTGGGCCGAGGAGTACGCGCGGTCGGGGGCGCCGGCGCGGTCCGGGCACATCGGGGAAAACCTGCTGGCGCCCACGCTCCTCGCCCACGGCACCGACGAGCAGAAGGCGCGGTTCCTGCCCCCGATCGCCGCCGGTGCGGAACTCTGGTGCCAGGGCTACAGCGAACCCGGCGCCGGATCGGACCTGGCCGGTGTCCGTACCGCGGCCGTGCGCGAGCCGGACGGCCGTACGTACCGGGTGACCGGGCAGAAGATCTGGACGTCGCTCGCCCGCGAGGCGGACTGGTGTTTCGTGCTGGCCAGGACCGAGCCCGGCTCGGTGCGGCACCACGGGCTGACCTTCCTGCTCGTCCCCATGGACCAGCCCGGCCGGATCGAGGTCCGCCCCATCCGCCAGATGACCGGCACCAGCGACTTCAACGAGGTCTTCTTCGACGGCGCGCACGCCGAGCACGTCGTCGGCGGCGAGGGCGACGGCTGGCGCGTCGCCATGAGTCTGCTCGGCTTCGAACGCGGGGTGTCCACGCTGGCCCAGCAGATCGGGTTCGCCGAGGAACTGGGCGCTGTGGTGCGGGCGGCCGTGGCGTCGGGCGCGGTGCACGACCCGGTCGTACGGGAGCGGCTCGTGCGTCAGTGGGCCGAGCTGCGGACGATGCGCTGGAACGCCCTGCGCACGCTGGGGGGTTTTGGTGACGCGGGTGCCCCGAGCGTGACCAAGCTGCTGTGGGCCGGCTGGCATCAGCGGCTCGGCGAGCTGGCGGTGCTGGTGCGGGGTGCGGCGGCGGGGGTGGGCCCCGCCGACTGGTCGGCCTCGGCACCGTACGAACTGGACGCCGCGCAGCACCTGTTCCTCTTCTCGCGGGCCGACACGATCTACGGCGGCTCGGACCAGATCCAGCGCACGATCATCGCCGAGCGGGTGCTCGGCCTGCCCAGGGAGCCCAAGGGGGCCGTGTGATGCGAGGCGTGATCTTCGACGGGAAGCAGGTCCGGGTCGTGACGGACCTGGAGGTGCGGGAGCCGGGGCCGGGCGAGGTGCGGGTGGCGATCTCGGCGGCCGGGCTGTGCCACAGCGATCTGTCGGTGGTGGACGGGACCATCCCCTTCCCCGTGCCCGTGGTGCTGGGCCATGAGGGGGCCGGTGTCGTGGAGGCGGTGGGTGGGGGCGTCACCCATGTCGCGCCCGGTGACCCTGTGGCGCTGTCCACCCTGGCGAACTGCGGCACGTGCGCGGAGTGCGACCGGGGCAGGCCGACCATGTGCCGGCAGGCCATCGGGCGCCCGGGCCGGCCGTTCGGCCACGAGGGCGCGCCGGTGCACCAGTTCGCGTCCAACTCGGCGTTCGCGGAGCGCACGGTCGTCAAGGCCGTCCAGGCGGTCCCGATCCCCGACGACATCCCGATGACCTCGGCGGCGCTCATCGGATGCGGGGTGCTGACCGGGGTGGGCGCCGTACTGAACCGGGCGCGGGTGGACCGCGGCGACAGCGTCCTGGTCATCGGGGCGGGCGGTATCGGCCTGAACGTGCTCCAGGGGGCGCGGCTCGCGGGCGCCGGGCGGATCGTGGCCGTCGACGCCAACCCGGCGAAGGAGGAGATGGCGCGCCGGTTCGGTGCGACCGACTTCCTCACCTCGGCCGGGGGCGTGCGCGACCTGCTGCCCACGGGCGTGGACCACGCCTTCGAGTGCGTCGGCCGCGTGGAGCTGATCCGGCAGGCGATCGACGCCCTGGACCGGCACGGCCAGGCGATCCTGCTCGGCGTCCCGCCCGCCACCGCCGAGGCGTCCTTCCGCGTCTCCTCGATGTACCTCGACAAGGCCATCCTGGGCTGCCGCTACGGCTCCTCCCGCCCTCAGCGGGACATCGCCCTGTACGCCGGCCTGTACCGCCAGGGGCGCCTCCTGCTCGACGAACTGGTCACCCGGACCTACCCGGTCGAGGAGTTCGAGGAGGCGGCGGCGGACGCGGAGGCGGGCCGGGTGGCGCGGGCGGTGCTCACCTTCTGACGGCGGCGGTGTCGTTCTCCGCCCGGAACGTGCGCCGGTAGGCGGTGGGTGTGACACCGAGGGCCGACTGGAGGTGCTGGCGCATCGACTGGGCCGTGCCGAAGCCCGCGTCCCGGGCGACCTGGTCGACGGAGCGGTCGGTGGACTCCAGGAGGTGGCGGGCCCGTTCCACGCGCTGCTGGGTGAGCCACTGGCCTGGGCTGACACCGGTCTCCTCGCGGAAGCGGCGGGTGAAGGTGCGCACCGACATGGACTCCTGGGCGGCCATGTCGCGCAGCTGGATCGGCTCGTGGAGACGGCCCAGGGCCCAGGCGCGGGCCGACGTCGTGGTCGCCTGCTGCGGGTCGGGTACCGGCCGGTGGATGTACTGGGCCTGACCGCCGTCGCGGTGCGGCGGGACGACCGTGCGGCGGGCCACCTCGTTGGCGACCGCCGTGCCGTGGTCGCGGCGCACCATGTGCAGGCACAGGTCGATGCCCGCCGCTACGCCGGCGGAGGTCAGGACGTCGCCGTCGTCGATGAACAGGACGTCGGGGTCGACCTCGACATGCGGGAAGAGATGCTGGAGACGGTCGGCGTCGGCCCAGTGCGTGGTGGCGGGGCGGCCGTCCAGGAGACCGGCGGCGGCGAGGACGTAGACGCCGATGCAGATCGCCGCGAGCCGGGTGCCCGGGCGGATGTGGGCGAGGGCGGCGGCCAGTTCCCCGGTGAGTACGCCCTGCTCGAAGACCGGGCCGAGTTCGTACGACGCCGGGATGATCACGGTGTCGGCGGTGGCCAGGGCCTCGGGGCCGTGCTCGACCTGGATGGCGAAGTCGGCGTCGGTCCGCACCGGGCCCGGCGGGCGGACCGAGCAGGTGACGACGTCGTACAGCAGGCGCCCCCGGGCGTCCCGGGGGCGGCCGAAGATGCGGTGCGGGATGCCCAGCTCGAAGGGGAGCAGGCCGTCGAGGGCGAGGACGACGACCCGGTGCGGGCGGAACTCCGGCTCACGGCTCATGGCCTGATCCTAACGAATGCTGTCCTTCGGGCCACTCGATGGAGCGCGCCGCGGATCGGAAGCTCTATGTCGTGACCCAGACAACCGAAGCGGCGGCCGTCCAGCAGCCGCCGAAGCCGACCCGTGTGCGGGTGCACCGCGCCTGGTTCGTCGCCGCCGTCACCTTCGTGACGATCATCGGCGCCGCCGCCTTCCGGTCCGTGCCGGGCCTGCTCATCGATCCGCTGCACGACGAGTTCGGCTGGTCGCGCGGCACGATCGGCGCCGCCGTCTCGGTGAACCTGGCGCTGTACGGTCTGACGGCCCCGTTCGCGGCGGCCCTGATGGACCGCTTCGGCATCCGAAAGGTCGTCGCGGTCGCCCTGACCGTGATCGCGGCCGGCTCCTGGCTCACCGTGTGGATGACCGCCGCCTGGCAGCTGATGTTGTACTGGGGCCTGCTCGTCGGGCTCGGCTCCGGCTCCATGGCGCTGGCCTTCGCCGCGACCGTCACCAACCGCTGGTTCACCGCACGACGCGGCCTGGTCAGCGGCATCCTCACCGCCGCCTCGGCGTCCGGCCAGCTGATCTTCCTGCCCCTGCTGTCCTGGATCATCGAGCGGTACGACTGGCGCCCGGCGGCCGTGACGGTCGCGCTCGCCGCGCTCGCGGTCGTCCCGTTCGTGTGGCTCCTGCTGCACGACCACCCGGCCGACGTGGGCCAGAAGCCGTACGGAGCCGCCGAGTTCGTGCCCAAGCCGCCGCCCGTCCCCGGCGCCGCCCGCCGGGCCGTGACCGTGCTGCTGTCCGCCGTGCGCACCGGCCCGTTCTGGCTGCTCGCCGGCACCTTCGCGATCTGCGGCGCCTCCACCAACGGCCTGATCCAGACCCACTTCATCCCCGCGGCCCACGACCACCACATGCCCGTCCAGGCCGCCGCGTCCCTGCTCGCCGTCATCGGCGTCTTCGACGTCGTCGGCACGATCGCCTCCGGCTGGTTCACGGACCGCTTCGAGCCGCGCCGCCTGCTGGCGGTGTACTACGCGCTGCGGGGCGTGTCCCTGATGTTCCTGCCGCTCCTGCTCGGCCCCGCGGTCCACCCCCCGATGATCTTCTTCATCGTCTTCTACGGCCTCGACTGGGTCGCCACCGTCCCGCCCACCCTCGCCCTGTGCCGCGAGCAGTACGGCGAGGACAGCGCGATCGTCTTCGGCTGGGTCCTCGCCTCCCACCAGGTCGGGGCGGCCGTCGTCGCCTTCCTCGGCGGTGTCGCGCGGGACGCCTTCGGGTCGTACGACGTGGTCTGGTACGCCTCCGGGGCGCTGTGCGCGGCGGCGGCGCTGATGGCGCTGGTGATCCGGCGGAGGGCGGGGGGCGAGATGGCGGTGGCCTGAGCCGGGCCGGTCACCTGGCCCGAGCCCGGGCCGGTCACCGGAGTTCGGCCCTTGGGGTTCTGCCCGTGCCCAGCCGCCCGAGGCCCGTCCGGGCGGCGTTGCGGATCCGCTTGGTCCGGCCGCTCTCGGCGAGGACCTGGAGGGCCTCGGGGTTCGTTCCGTCAGCGGCCTTCAGCTGGAGCCAGTCGGACGCCCCGAGCAGGTCGTCCCGGTGCCAGGGCAGCCCGAGCGCGACCGCCCGGAACAGGGACCACTCCTGAAGGCGCCGCACCGGGAAGGGATGGCCGATCATCAGCCGGGCCATGGCCTCGGCCCACTCCTCCCAGAGGGGCGTGGGAAAGAGCTCTGCGGCCCGGCGGTCGAGGTGCCGCACCACGGCGGCCCCGGCCATCACAGGATCCGGGTCGGCGAGAACACCCCCGACCAGCGCGCTCTCGTCCGCGTCGGCGACCTGATCCAGCTCGACCAGGTAGGCGGCGAAGCGGACGTGCTCGGCCGGTTCCCGGGCGCTGTCCTCGGTGTTCATGGCTCTGCCTCCCCGATCCGCCGCGACGCTCCGGCTGGTCGGCCTATTCTGGCCGTTGCCACCGCACTGCCTCGAAAGGTGACGTGATGACACTCGGCATGGTCCTCGGTGACGTGATCGTCGTGACTTCGCGCGTTCGCTCATGTTCGACCTTCCGAGGAGTCTGCCGTGTCCACGATCCACTGGGTCGAGGCTCGACCCCGTTCCGCCCGCTGGCACTCTGAGTCCGGGCTGCCCCTGCCCCGCCGGGTCGTCGTCGCCGACGACCTGATGCCGGCCGCCGTCGCCCACCGACTCGCCTGTGAGGGCACCGCGTTGCTGTGGCGCGGGGATTTCCACAACGCCCGTCAGCTGCTGCGTGCCATGGACCGCCGCGTCGGCCACAGCGCGCCCGAAGTGCCGGGACGCCCGGCCGAGGCGTTTCACGCACACCGCCGGTACCGCGCCCACCGGGCGCGCGTACTCGGCAAGTTGCTCGTCCTGCTGGAGGCCGACCACACCTTGGCGCTGCGCCGCGCGCCCGATGTACGCCGGGCGTGCGACGAGGCCTACGGGCCCCCGTCCGGCGGTCCTGTCGCCGTCGCTCTCACCGAGCTGCTGGGGGTGATCGGCGCCCGGGAGTGGCGGGAGAAGGGCGTTGCCGTTCCGGCGCTCGGCGCGCGGATCCACCCGCACTACGGGGTGTTCGCGCCGACCAGGAGCGAGTACGTCGACCTCGTCGCACGGGCGCCCCTGCCGGGCGGCGGGACGGTGCGTACGGCGTTCGACCTGGGCACGGGCACCGGAGTGCTGGCCGCCGTGCTGGCCCGGCGCGGGGTCGGGCAGGTGGTCGCCACCGATGTCGGCGCCCGGGCACGGGAGTGCGCCCGGGCGAACGTACGGCGGCTGGGGCTCGTGGGCACCGTCCGCGTCACCGGGCCCGGCCTGTACCCCGACGGCCGTGCCGGCCTCGTCCTCTGCAACCCGCCCTGGCTCCCCGCCCGGCCCGCCTCCGACCTCGACCTCGGCGTCTACGACGCGGGCGGTGCGATGCTCCAGGGCTTCCTGAGCGGGCTCGCCGGCCGGCTGGAACCCGGCGGCGAGGGCTGGCTCGTCCTGTCCGACCTCGCCGAACGGCTCGGGCTGCGCGACCGGGGCGCGTTGCCGGCCGCCATCGCGGCGGCGGGCCTGCGCGTCGCCGACCGGCTGGACACCCGTCCGCGCCACTCCCGCGTACGGGACACCGGCGATCCACTCCATGCCGCGCGATCCGCCGAGGTCACGTCACTGTGGCGGCTGACGGCGGTGTGAGCGCTACGGCGGCGCCAGCCGGGCGAAGCGCCCCCGGTGGAAGAGGAGCGGGCCGTCGGCGTCCTCCGCGCCGAGGGCGTTCACCCGGCCCACCACGATGAGGTGGTCGCCGCCGGTGTGCACGGCGTGGATCGCGCAGTCGATCCACGCCACGGCGCCCGTCAGCCGCGGCGAGCCCGACACCGGCGCCGTGTCGTACGCCACGCCCGCGAACTTGTCCGCGCCGCTCACCGCGAAGGCGCGGCACAACTCGCCCTGGCCGGAGCCCAGGACGTTCACACAGAACACTCCGGCGCGGGCGATCCGCGGCCAGGTCGTCGAGGTCCGGCCGACCATGAAGGCGACCAGGGGAGGGTCGAGGGAGAGGGAGCTGAAGGACTGGCAGGCGAAGCCGGCGGGAGGTTCTCCGGCCGTGGCGGCGGGGGCCGTGACGACGGCCACGCCTGTCGCGAAGTTCCCCAGGACCCGGCGGAACTCCCGGGGGTCGAGGGATGCGCGCTCGTCGGCGCCGACGCACCGCAGTTCGGGGCGCGGCAGCGCGTCGACGGGCTCCGGGGCGGTGGCGCGGACCGACCTGAGGTAGCGGACGGCTGCTTCCGCCATCCCTGCTTGTCCCATCACATCCAGCATTGAAACTGACGTAGTGTCAGATAGGAAGGGGCGGGGAGGGGCAGGAACAGGGCGGGAAGAGGGGGGAGGGTAGGAGCAGAGCAGGAAGAGGCGGGGAGGGGAAGGAACGGGGGGGGAAGCGGCCGGGAACGGTCAGTGGCCCCGGTACTCCGGGCTCCGCCGTTCCACGAAGCTCCGTACGCCTTCCCGCGCGTCCGCCGTCGTCATGTTGATCTCCTGTGCGGCGGCCTCGGCGGCGAAGGCGGCGGTGCGGTCGGTGTCGAGGGAGGCGTTGACGAGCTGCTTGGTCAGGGCGAGAGCGCGGGTCGGGCCGGAGGCGAGACGCTCGGCCCAGGCGCGCGCCGTCTTCTCCAGCTCCTCGTCCCTGACGACCCGGTTGACCAGCCCGAGGCGCTCGGCGTCCACCGCGCCGAGCGCGTCGCCGAAGAACATCAGCTCCTTCGCGCGCTGCGGGCCGACGAGCCGCGGGAGGAGGTAGGCGCCGCCCCCGTCGGGGACCAGCCCGCGCCGTACGAACACCTCGATGAACCGGGCCGATTCGGCCGCGAGGACCAGATCGCAGGCGAACGCCAGATGCGCGCCGAGTCCGGCCGCCGTGCCGTTCACGGCCGCGATCACCGGCTTCTCGCAGTCGAGCACGGCGGCGATCAGCCGCTGGGCGCCGGTGCGCAGGGTGCGGGCCACGTCGCCGGCGAGGCGTTCGCCGGGAGTGCCCGCCGCCCGGAGGTCCGCCCCGGCGCAGAAGCCGCGGCCCGTCCCCGTGATCACCACGGCCCGTACCTCCGCCGCCGCGGAGGCCTCCGACAGCAGCCCGATGATGTCCTCGCGCTGCCCGGGCGTGAGGGCGTTGAGGCTCTCGGGCCGGTTGAGCGTGACGGAGAGGATGTGGTTGCCGGTCGTGTGCAGAACCGCGGCCCCGGTCATCAGCGGCACACCGCCAGCGCGTCCAGCGCCACGGCGCCCTGCCCCTGCGGCAGCACCATCAGCGGGTTGACGTCCAGCTCCGCGAGCTGGTCCCCGAGTTCCAGGGCCATGCGCTGCACGCGCAGGACGACCTCCACCAGCGCGTCCAGATCCGCCGCCGGCCGCCCCCGGACCCCGTCGAGCAGGGCCCGACCGCGCAGCCCGGTGAGCATGTCCCGCGCCTGCTCCTCCCCGAAGGGCGGCACCCCTACGGCCGTGTCGCGCAGCACCTCGACGAGCACGCCGCCGAGCCCGACGGTCACGGTCGGGCCGAACAGGTCGTCGTGGGCGACACCGACGACCATCTCCACGCCCTGCTCCACCATCTGGCAGACCAGGACGCCGTCCAGGGCGACGTCCTCGTAGCGGGCGATGTCGGTCAGCTCCCGGTAGGCGTCGCGGACCTGGCTGGCCGAGGTCAGCCCGATCTTCACCAGGCCCAGTTCGGTCTTGTGCGCGATCCGGGCGCCGGAGGCCTTCATCACCACCGGGTAGCCCACGAGCCCGGCCGCGCGGACGGCCGCCGCCGCACTGGTCACCAACTGCTCGCGCGGTACACGGATGCCGTACGCCCGCAGCAGCTGCTTCGCCGCGTGCTCGCTCAGCTGCCGCCCGGGCTGCATCAGGGCCTGCGCCTTGCGGTAGGACGGCGAGGGGGTGCGCGGGGCCTCGTCGAAGGGGGAGCGGTAGGCGGCGGCGAAGCGGTGGTGGGCGAGGTGGGCGCGCACGGCGGTGAGGCAGTTGCCGACCGTGCGGAAGGTGGCCACGCGGGAGGAGCCGAGCAGGACCTCGCGGTAGGCGGGTTCGGTGCCGACCGGTGAACCCCACACCACGCAGACCAGCTTGTCGGTCTGCTCGGCCGCGTCCACCAGGTCCCGCACGAGCCGGTCGCTGAGCGGGGGGAACGGCCCGGTGACCGGGCAGATCAGCACGCCCACCTCCGGGTCGTCGAGGATCGCGTCGATGATCTTCCGGCCGCGTTCGTCCCCGACCGGATGCCCGCCGTTGTCGACCGGGTTGGCGACGCTCAGGTACTCGGGTATCCACTGGTGCAGCTCGGCCTGCTTGGCCTCGGACAGGACCGGCAGGCTCAGGCCCATCCCGGTCGCCAGGTCGGCGACGTGTGCGCCCGTGCCGCCGGAGATGGAGTAGACGACGACGCCGTCGGCGCGCGGCGGGCGGGCCCGGGCCAACAGGGCTGCGGTGTCCTGGAGTTCGTCGAGTCCGTCGACCCGGATCACGCCGTACTGGCGTAGCGCCGCGTCCACCACGGCGTCCGCGCCGGTCAGTTTGCCGGTGTGGGAGGCGGCCGTGCGGGCGCCGGTCTCGGTGCGGCCCACCTTGACGGCGACGACCGGCACACCGCGCCGGGCGGCCCGGTCGGCGGCGAGAAGGAAGGAGCGGCCGTCCTTCAGCCCTTCGAGGTAGCAGGCGATGGCGCCGACCTCGGGCTGCTCGGCGAAGTAGGAGAGGAAGTCGGCGCTCTCCAGGTCGGCCTCGTTGCCGGTGGGCGCCCAGTGGGAGAGGCGGATGCCGAGTTCCTGGAGGGCGAAGACGGGGCGGCCCTGGTGGCCGGACTGGGTGATCAACGCGATCGCCGGCCCTTCCAGGTCGTCGCGGAACCGCTCGAAGGCGTTGAGGTTGGTATTGGGCCCGAGCAGCCGCAGCCCGGACTGCTCCACGGCTGCGGCCAGTCGCCGCTGGGCGGCCTCGCCCTCCGGCCCGGTCTCGGCGAACCCGGACGCGAAGACGACCGCGAACCGCGCCTTGGCCTCGGCCAGTTCCTCGATCACCGGGACGGGGTCGCCGACCAGCACCACGGCCAGGTCGACCTGCTCGGGCAGGCCGGCGACGGAAGGGAAGCAGGGGATGCCGAACACGGACGGCCGGCTGGGGTGGACCGGGTACAGCGTGGCGCCGACCCGCTCGGCCCAGTCGGCCAGTTGCCGTGTGATGCCGGTGTTCGGGCGGCCCTCGGCGTCCGAGGCGCCGACCACGGCGACGGACCGGGGGCGGAAGAAGCGGTCCAGATCGGGTACGCCGGAGTGCAGCGGCCGTCCGCTGACATCCAGGTCGCCCGCCTGGGCGGGCCTGCCGTGGACGGCAGGCCCGGACCGCTCGCCACAGGCGATGGCCCGGGTCCGGCGGGAGTCGGTGGTGAGGGTGCCGTGGGTCGATCCAAGCATCGTTTCCGCCCGCTCCTGTGAGACAGCCGCTAACTGACGCTCTGTCAGATTACTGAACTGATGCGACGTCAGGAACGGTGTGAGCGAGTGAAGTTGTCGAGTGGACCGGCGCGGGTCGTCCCCCCGTCGGGGCGAGGGCTCAGCCCGGCAGGCGTGACACGCTCCCCGAACCGCTCCTCGCGACGGCCTTCGCGATCTTCACCGCGTCGAGTGCCATCTCGCGGAGATTGCCGCTGATCGGGTTGGTGAAGCCGGTGAAGTACAGGCCGGGAGCGGTCTTCGGGGTCCGGGGGCCGTGGGTGACGGGCCTTCCGCGGTCGTCGAGGACGTCGAGGTGGCCGACCAGGCCCTCCAGGGCGCGGACGTACCCCGTGGCGGCGATCACCACGTCCGGGGAGATCCGGGTGCCGTCGGCGAGGGCGATCTTGCCGCCGTCCTCGAAGCACTCCACGGCCGCCACGACCTCCACCCCGCCCTTGCGCACGGCGTCGATCAGGCCGACGTCCTGCACCGGGATGGCCCCCTGCTTCACCCGCGTGTACAGCCCGGTGTCGGGACGCGGCAGCCCGTGGGCCGACAGGTCGGGCACGGCCACCCTGGCCTGCAACCGGGAGATCCGGTCGACCAGGCCGACCGGCAGCCGGCGGACCAGGACGCCGCTGTACTGGGCGGCCCAGCCGGCCGTCGAACGGCGCACGATGTGGGGGACGGTGCGCACGGCGAGCCGGACCCGCGCGGCGCCGCTCTCCACCAGGTCGACGGCGATCTCCGCGCCGGTGTTGCCGACACCGACCACGAGGACGTCCCGGCCGGCGTAGGGCTTGCCGTTGCGGTACTCGCCGGCGTGCAGGAGCTCGCCCGTGAAGTCGGCGCGGCCGGGCCAGTCCGGCAGCCGCGGGGTGTGGTTGTAGCCGGTGGCGACGACCACCGCCGCGCCGGTCAGCTCCCGGCCGCCGGTGGCGTGCAGCAGCCAGCCCGCACCGTCGGGGGTGCGCTCGACGCGGGACACCTCGACGCCGGTGACGATCTCCAGGCGGTGGTGCTCGGCGTACTTCTCCAGGTACCGCACCACGTTGTCCCGGGACACCCACCGCCCGAACCGGCGCGGCATCGGCAGCCCGGGCAGGGCCGAGAGGCGGCGGGTGGTGTGCAGGTGCAGCCGGTCGTAGTGACGGCGCCAGGACGCCCCGACCCGGTCGGACTTCTCCAGGACGACGGCCCGTATGCCCCGGGCGCGCAGCGCGTACGCCACGGAGAGCCCGCCGGGGCCGCCGCCGATGACGTAGACGGGGCGGTCGGGTGGGGGCTGTGCGGAGGCGTGTGTGGGGGGTGTGGAGTCGGCCATGAGCGCGAGCGTAATC
Organism: Streptomyces massasporeus; assembly: GCF_014648995.1. Taxonomy (GTDB): domain Bacteria; phylum Actinomycetota; class Actinomycetes; order Streptomycetales; family Streptomycetaceae; genus Streptomyces; species Streptomyces massasporeus. Next base: position 306,890 of record NZ_BMSE01000008.1, read on the forward strand.
ACGGGACCGCTTGATGGGTCTCGGTCAAGACCGGAATTGGTTTCGGATTGATCACGCCTGTAGGAGGAGCGGGTGGGGCTCGTGGCGTAGCGGGCCTGGTTGTGGCGGGGCGGTGATCGTTCCTGGTCGAACGAAGGTCGGGGGTGGTCCTTGTTCGGGGCACGGAGTCGGCCTCTCGCCGGCCCTTGCGCATCCGCAGATCTGACGTACCGTCAGATTGCATGGACGCGATCTGGCTCACCGGGGCGCAATGGCTGGCCGTGCTGCGGATCGGGCTCGGGCTGTGGTGGCTGGAGAGCTGGCGGCACAAGGACCGCGAGGCCTGGTTCGAGCGGGGCACCGGCATCACCTGGGCGGCCTCCATAGCCGCCGAGCACCGCTGGAAGGCCGTGCGTTCGGGCTTCGACGCGGCCGTGGCGCCGCATCCGCGCGTGATGGCGTACGTCGTCGTCTACGCGGAACTGGCGCTCGGACTGGGCCTGATCACCGGCTTCCTCACCCCGATCGCCCTGGTCGGCGGGTTCCTCCTCAACGCGCTGTACTTCACGCTGATGGTGCACGACGTCGCCGAGCAGGGGCAGAACTCGATGATGGCGCTGATGTCGGTGGTCGCGCTGTTCGGGATGTCCTGGCAGGCGTGGTCGCTGGACAGCGCGTTCGGGCTGTTCCTGTGACCGGCCACCGCTTCGACCGGCCCGAGCCCGACGCCTTCACGCGGACGTACTGGGACGCCGCCGCCGAGGGCCGGCTGCTGATCCGCCGCTGCGGGGACTGCGGCCGGGCCCACCACTACCCGCGCGAGTTCTGCCCCCACTGCTGGAGCGAGGACGTCACCTGGGAGACGGCGAGCGGCCGCGCCACGCTCTACACCTGGTCCGTCGTGCACCGCAACGACCTTCCGCCGTTCCCGGACCGCGTCCCCTATGTCGCCGCTGTGGTCGAACTCGCCGAGGGACCGCGGATGATGACGGAGATCGTGGGGGCCGGGGAGTCGTCGTCGACGACGCTCGCGAGCGGGGGTGCGGGCCTGTCGGGTGGGGCGGAGCTGGTGGTGGCGTTCCGGGAGGGGGTGCCGGTGTTCACGAGGGCGCCGGAGCCCCCGGTGGCTCCGGTCCTCCCGGGGATGCCGGCGTTCCCGGGGACGCCGGTGTAACCACCCACTTCTTGCCCTGTCCTTGGCGCACGGGAGGCCGGTTTCCGGGAACCACGGGTTTGAATGGGACCCATGGCCCCCATACGTGACCAGTCCCTGACCGGCCCCCACCCGGATCTCCACGGCCACGGTCTCCGCCTGCGCCCCTGGGACGCCGGATCCGGTGCCGACGTCGACACGTGGCTTCGGGGGCTGCGCGATCCGGAGTTCCGGCGCTGGAACACCCCGCTGCGGCTGGTCACGGACCGGGCCAGTGCGCGGGAGTCGCTGCTGGCGCGGGCGCAGAGTGCCCTGGAGGGGACGTCGGTGTCGTTCCGTGTCGCGGACGCCCGCACCGACGCGCCGCTGGGGCACATAGGGGTCAACGAGATCAAGTACCACCTGAAGGTCGCCCGCGTCGGCTACTGGGTCCTGCCCGAGGCACGCGGCCAGGGCGTCGCCACCCGGGCCCTGCTGCTCACCGCCCACTGGGCGCTGACGGAACTCGGAATGCACCGGCTGGAGCTGGACCACGCGGTCGGTCACGACGCGTCGTGCCGGATCGCCGAGAGGTGCGGGTTCTCGTACGAGGGCACCCTGCGCGGTGCGATCTTCCAGGAGGAGCGGCACGACGCGTTCCGGGACGCCCATCTGCACGCCCGCCTGGCCACGGACCCGGAGCCGACGGGTCCGCGAGAAGGGCGGAACGGGTCGGTGTGACGCGAGTCACGTCAGCTGGGCGATCAGTCCGCCCGGCCCCGCCGGTCATACCCGGCAACCGCAGCGCGACCGCAGCTGCACCGCCGAGAAGTGAAGGGACCGGCCGAGATGACCGCACCCGTGAAGGGCCCCGCCGCCTACTTCCCCTCCATCGAGAAGAAGTACGGCCGACCGATCGCCCACTGGCAGGAGCTCATCCGCACCTCGCCGCTGACCCGGCACATGGAGCTCGTCACCTGGCTCAAGACCGAACACGGTCTGGGCCACGGCCACGCCAACGCGCTGGTGGCGCACACGCTGGCCGAGGACAGCGGCAAGTGAGCGGACGGGGGGCCGCCCAAAAATGAGGGGTGCCCGGGCGGCGGCACACGGCACGATGAACCATGGACACCGGAACCGGAGTTGACACCGAAACCGACACCGATCCCCATCCCGGTGCGGGCGGCTGGCACCTCACCCATGACCTCGGCGAGTTCCTGACCCGCTCGGGAGCCTTCCTGCGCTCCCGGCCGGCGCTGCACACCGTGCCGCTGACGGTCACGGAGACCCTGCGCACCCGCGGCCGGTGCGTGTACGGCGACGGGGCACCGGAGTTCGGCGTACTGGAACGGGCGGGAGAGGTCCGGGCGGCCTTCTTCCGCACCCCGCCGCACTGGCTGAACCTCACCGCCGTCACTCCCGAGGACGCCGACGCCCTGGCCGCGCGCCTGGCCGCCCTCGGCCGGCGCCTGCCCGGGGTGAACGCGGAGTGCGACACCGCGGCCGCCTTCGCCGAGGCCTGGCAGCGGCACACGGGCGCCCCGGCCGTCCTCCGCCGGCGCCAGCGGCTCTACCGGCTCGGCACCCTGACCGAGCCGGGGCCCCTCCCACCCGGCGGCCCCCGGATCGCCGTCGAGGCCGACCGCGAGCTTCTCCGGCGCTGGCACGACGAGTTCAGCGCGTCCGTCGGCCTGGGCACCGTCCGCGACTCCGCCGAGTGGGCGGACGCCCGCATCGACAGCGGCGGCATCACCTTGTGGAAAACCCCCGACGGCACACCGGTCGCCATGGCCGGCACCGGCCCCCAGGTCGCCGGCCAGGTCCGCGTCGCCCCGGTCTACACCCCGCCCCACCTCCGCGGCCGCGGCTACGCGGGCGCCGCGACGACCGAGGTCAGCCGCGCCGCCCTGGCCTCCGGCGTGGCCGAGGTCCTCCTCTTCACCGACCTGGACAACCCGACCAGCAACGGCCTCTACCAGCGCATCGGCTACCGGCCGGTGGCGGACTTCGACGTGCACGACTTCACGTAGAAGACGTGCGCGACTTCACGTGGAAGGAGGTGGGGCGGCCCGTGGACGATCCCACTGTGCTGCTCAACGAGCTCGCGCAGGGCCTGCGCCCGACGGCCCGCGGGGTCGACTGGTTCGAAGGCTTGGACGAGGACGAGCAAGCTGCTGTGCTGCGGCTGCTCTGCCACTTCTGCGTACAGGCCCGCGCCTCCGGTGAAGACGCCCTGGAAGGCATCCGGCGTTCCGGGCTCCGACCCACCCACACCCCGGCGGTGTTGATCCTGGCAGGACGCATCGACGTGCAGATGGGAAAGATCGCTGCCCTGCGGCCGCCGCACGAACGTGTCAAAGCGTTTCGTCTGCTGATCCACGTCCTGGGGTCGGCGGATGCGCGCCGACGGGAGCGGTTCTGCGCCGACGGGTGTGGTCACGAGTGGCATCAGCTGGGACGAGGTCACCCTTAGGCCGAAGCCAAGTAGCCGCCCAGACCCGGCCCTTGGACCCCGCCCCTCACGGCCACAGCAGCTCCCGCGACCACTCCTCCCCGTCCCGCCGGTAGCGGAGCCGGACGTGTCGGCGTCGCTCGTCGCCCTGGAAGAACTCCACCTCCTCGGCCCGCAGCCGGTACAGCGTCCAGGACGGCACGGGTGCCTCCGGCTCCCGCGACGCCCGCTCCCACGCCGACTCCGAGGCCCGGGCCAGGTCGTCCAGGGACGGCAGGACCTCGCTCTGCCGCCCGGTCAGCGCCGCCGCCAGCGCGCCCGTCGAGCGGGCGTGCAGGTCGCCCTGCGCGTCCTCGGACGGCGCCGCCGTCACCGGGCCGCGCACCCGGACCTGGCGGCCCAGCACCGGCCAGTAGAAGCCGAGCGCGGCATACGGGCGGCCGGTGAGGTGCCGCCCCTTGCGGCTGCCGGCGTGGGACGCGAAGGACCAGCCGTCGGCGTCCGCGCCGTGCAGCATCACGATCCGCACGTCGGGCAGGCCCGACTCGTCGGAGGTCGCCAGCGACATGGTGTGCGGCTCGGTCTGGCCGGCCGCCACCGCCGCCGCGAACCACTCGGCGAACAGGGGCAGGGGAGCGGCCGGGGCCGTGGCCGGCTCGAAGGAGGGCAGGTCCGTGACCTTCGGGTCCCAGACCCGCAGTGACCTCAGCAGCTCGTGAAGATCGGTTGCCATGCCTCGATTGTGTCCGGTTCCGCCCGGCGCCGGGAGCGCGGGCTTCCCCGGCCCGTCCTCCCCGGGCTTCCCCGGCCCCGGCCTCGCCTTCGCTCTCGCGGACCCCGCGGCCCCGGCCTCGCCTTCGCTCTCGCGGACCCCGCGGCCCCGGCCTCGCCTTCGCTCTCGCGGACCCCCGCGGCCCCGGCCTCGCCTTCG